>CAVZSC010000026.1:0-1176305 GCA_963777755.1 uncultured Alphaproteobacteria bacterium | reverse complement strand
CGCGAGGCCCACGACGGCCGCAATGGTCGTCAGTCCGCCGCGCCGCTTCGGGGGCGGCGCCTCGTAATAGTTGTCGAAGGGCGGCTGGGGAGCGCGGCTGAGCGGGCCGCACGAGCCAGTTCGGCGCGTGTTCGGCGTCGCATGCGGGTCGGCGGCGCCCTGCGGCGCGTGTGGCCGCTTGCCCATTTGGGCGGAACGGGTCGTCCTGCCCGATCAGGCGGGCCAACTGGCCAGCCATCGTGCCCGCGCCCTGGCCAGCAGCCGGCTGGCGGGGCTCGCGGTAGGCTCGCCTGTACGGCGGAAGATTGGAGTCGTTTGCCATACTCATACTGCATACTGCCAGCGTTTGCGCGTCGCTCACCGGCACCGAGCGAGATCACCTCATCTCCTACAGCGCCTCGACCCCGAGATTCCAGCCGGACGCGAGAACGGTGACAACACCTTGGACAAGGGCAAGGCGTGCCATGGTCATTTGTGGATCATTAAAGATAATGAAGCGTAAATAGAGGCACGCCCTTCCCACGAGTCCACAGGGCATGGAACTCGTCGACATCCATTCTCCCAAGGCTGAGCGCGTCCGCGGGCTGCTCGACGACCTGTCGACCCACACAGGCGGCATTCTGCAAGGAGAAGCGCGACGCCTTAGCGCCATGGCGCAGAACAGTCTTCCGTCCCGGCTAGACAGGATCGCCCGGCTTCGGCCACATCGCTCGATGGCGCATCCTCTCATCGATCAATCCCAGCGGCTCGGGAAATCAACCGCTCTGTTAGTGTGGAGCCTGTGGAGGCTCAAGCGCGGAGTCAAAATCTCCCCCCGCCGAGTCCTTTAAGGTTAGATGAACCTGACTTTGGTGAAGGTCCTTATTCACGGCAGACTCGGGAGTCGGCACTGGTGCGATCGGTACCACGTCTGTGGGATCTGATGGCCTGTCTTCGAGAAGTCGTCGCAGATAGGTGGGAAACAATCGACTAAGTTGCAGTACATCGCTGTCTGTCAGATGAACGGCTGTCTTCCCGATCTTCAATAGATGTCCGCCGTCGACTGATTTAAGTTCTATCCGTTGTTCTTCGGGCATTGCCGCTCCCTCTCGCATTGCGTCTCAGGACGCCGCCGCATTCAGGCGGGGTGACTACTGGCTCATTAGGCTGCGTTGGCTGTAGGTCTTGTTGATAGCCTCATGCAGTTTGGTGCGGAATTCGCTGCGAATTGCGGGCTTAGGCCGCTCTCAGAATAGTTGCGTCGGTCGGCGTCCTTGTACGGATTATGCTGTCAGGCCGGGCCGAGTACCGCAGGATGCCTTTCTGAATGCCGATCCCGACGCTGACCGACAGAGAAGAGTTCCCGCCCGGGTCTCGCATACCAGGCGCAGAACATGGCACCACAATGTCGCTTCCTTGCGGCTCCTTCTGCAGGAGCTGGCAGGAGCAATTATTTGGGCTGGGCGGTGTCCCGAGGCCGACGCCACCGGCCACGAGGATGCAGATCGCCACTCAGGCGAAGAAGCGGCATCGCAAACTCAGTGGCCCGTGCCTGCTCCGTGCTGCAGTTCCACGCAACCAGGACGTTGGTGGCGATCTGACGCCATTACTCGCCGCCAGTCGGAAACGAGGAAAAAATGCGCTCGGACCAGCTGGACGAGCGTAGGTCCTACTCGGCTCCGGCCGGGCGGGGAGGACAGCGGACAAGCTTGCCAGAGCACCGAATGTTGCGTCGCCGTTACTGATGCAACAGCCCTTAACTGATCATTAACTACGATGCCGGAGAATCGGATACATGGAACGATCGGGGTAGCCCGCAACCAAGCCTCACAGTCAAGTTTGGACTCGGCGCACCATCGTTACTTGTCAAGTGGCTGGCAAAATTAGCCAAAAGGCAAGGAACAAGCCAACGTCTGAAAACGAGAACTTGCGCGCTCGATCGTCTCCTAACAGCTGCTCCATGCAATTACCACGCTGAAACCGATGCTCGGCGGAGGAGAAAGACCAATGTCCAGAGTTGTTGTCGTAACGTCAGGAAAGGGAGGCGTTGGGAAGACAACATCCACCGCTTCGCTGGGAGCGGCTCTGGCGCAATCTGGTGACAAGGTTGTGCTGGTCGATTTTGATGTGGGACTGCGCAACCTGGATCTTGTGTTGGGGGCGGAACCTAGGTGGTTTACGACTTAGTCAACGTCGTTCAGGGGATGGCGAGGCTTTCTCAGGCGTTGATAACGGATAAGCGCCTCGAGACGTTAAGCTTGCTTCCTGCTTCGCAGACCCGTGACAAGGATGCGTTGACCGAGGAGGGCATATCCCGCGTAATCTCGGAACTTCGGAACCAATTCGATTGGATAATATGCGACAGCCCTGCTGGTATTGAGCGAGGCGCGGTGCTGGCTATGAGATACGCCGACGCGGCCATCGTAGTGACCAATCCCGAAGTTTCTTCAGTGCGCGATTCGGATCGGATTATTGGCCTACTGGATTCGAAAACCGAGAAGGCCGAGAGAGGCGAACGCGTTGATAAACACCTTTTGGTCACGCGGTTTAATGCTGTTCGCGCGGGACGAGGCGAAATGCTATCCATAGAAGACGTGCTTGAGATCCTCTCCACGCCACTTCTCGGGATCATTCCTGAAAGCGAGGAAGTGTTGAAGGGATCGAATGTTGGCTGTCCTGTTGTCCTCAACAGCCCATCGAGTGCTTCAGCGCGCGCTTATGCGGATGCAGCACGACGGCTAAAAGGCGAAAATATTGCCATGTCTGTCCCGAGCGAGAGGACCAGGCTATTTGAGAAGCTGTTTGGTCGGAGGGCGGCATGAAGTGGACGGAGAGCGCCATGAAATTTCTTGGTTTTCTCAAGAAGAGCAGCTCGGCTCCAATTGCGCGAGAAAGATTGCAAATTTTGTTGGCGCACGAGAGGCGTGGAGCAGACCAACCTGAATTGTTAAACCTGCTGCGCGAAGAAATTTTGGCTGTGATCGCCAAACATCTTCAGTTTGATCGGGAAAAAGTACTAATCAAGTTAGATCGTGGGAGGAGCGTCTGCACTCTCGACGTAGACATTGAACTGCCGAACAGCTTCGACGCAACTAGCAAAGCGATTTAAGTCGCAAGATTTATCCACGTCCTTTGTAAGCTCACTGAGTCAGACCTCGCCCGGCCGGTCGCGCGAGTAGTAGAACTGGCACGGTGGTGTCATCGCCAATGCAATTGGGTGCTGCGCAAGAGGAAAATTGCCAATATGTGATGTGATTCGCACGCTGTGGCGGCGAACAGAGTGCATCTGGACATGAAAGAGCGACTGACGGCGAGCCTGCGTGATCTCGCGCAGCTCTGGGGCACGAGCGAAAGGAGGATTGAAAACGGCGCGCCGCTGGCGTCGGATGACGCCGCCGCCATCGTCTCGGCGATCAACCGGATCGATAGCGAAGAGATGGCCGACGTCGCGCTCAACTTGCGGGTCGCCCGCCTGACTGCCCTTGATCTTCGAGAGCGCGACCAGCTGTTGGTCGAGGCGAGGTCAAACCGGGCCACCAACTAATTCTGATGGCCGGATAGGGGCACCCCGAGCCAGGGTGTCCCTATTCTGGCTAGTCGCCCGATTTCAGTCAGAATGAAGGGTACAGGTGCTTGAGTTTGACGCGTGCGTCTGGGGTTGTGAAGTGCCAGTTGGCCTTGGTGTGTTGCGCATTGCGGTCGTGCTCCCATGCAGCGATTTCGTCGACGAGGGTGTGTTTATCGGGAATGCGGCGGTCGAGGCACTGCGACGTGACGACACCGAGTTCGGACTCCGCCAGGTCGAGCCAACTGCCGTGCTTTGGGGTGTAGTGCCATTCGAAGCGCTCGACCAATCGCCTGGCTTCGGCGGCAGGAAAGGCCTCGTAAAGTGACGCCTTGCCATGGATATTGAGATTGTCCTGGACGAGAACGATTTTCTTGGCATCTGCGCTTGGATATCGGCCAGCTCTTTCAACACATGAGCATAATCCACCGCGGTGTGGCGATCCGTGACTTTGATGTGGCGCCAGCCTTCGAGCGGAGCAAACAGCATGAACAGATTGGCGGTCCCGTTGCGTTCATATTCATAGTCAAAACGGGCCGGGCGTCCCGCTTTCATCGCGATCGGCACACGCGTCTCGGCAATCAGTTGCTTCGAGGTCTCGTCCACACAAACCAGCGGGCGATCAGGATCGTGTGGCCGCGTGTAGACGGCCAGCACATCTTCCATCGCCGCGACGAACGCGCTGTTGGCCTTCGGCGGGATCACCCATCACTTTCGCCGATGCGGCTTGAGCGAGTTTTTTTTAGGACTCGCCCGATCGTGCTGTCGCTGGCACGATCGACAATATCGAGTTCCACGAGCCTTGGTCTCGAGTAATCGCAAGGTCCAGCGCGCCGTCCCTTCGGCGGCTTCGAACAAGCCAAGGCGATCAGTTTGGCTTCCTTCTCGCCGTCAAAAATCCGCGCCACCGCCGGCGTCGCCCGTTGCTTGCGGCTCAACACAGCCTCAAAGCCCTCTTCCACCAATTGTTTGCGCACCCGATAAATCATGAGGGCGTTGGTCTCCAGAGCCTCGATAATCTTGCCGTCGCTCCACCCTTCACCAGCTTCCGAAGTATCCGCCTTCAGCAATATCCGTGCCTTCAACAGAAGCCGCGCCGGGTCTTTTCCCTTCCCGATCAGCGCTTCAAGCTGTTCGCGTTCCTCCCCACTCAGCCGTACCACATATTTCTTTACCGAAATCTCCGCGCAGACATAATGCCTTCATCGCTATTCGTTGCGGCACAGCGAATTAGCCAATTCTCGTTCGAATTGATTGAAGCGAGCGACTTCCAACAACTCTGATGGAAAGCGTCGGCTGCGAATGGCAGACTTCGACGAATTATGTTCTCTGCGAGGTCGGCCAAAACGATTAAATGGACAGGCTCCTAGGACACCCCTGGTCCTGGCATGCCCCTCCAGAGCCTCAGGGAGCCTTCTGGATGCATTTTCTGGCCTCAGCTCCGGGGCCTTCCTGGGTCAAAAAAACGCAACCATGGGCGAGCTGAGGATTTGGCGCAATTAACACAAGGGGGCGGTATGACATTGAGCGAAGCTGCAGCGCGGATTGGGCTCATCGCAACGGTGTCGGTGATCATCGTGATCAGCACACTTTTGCCATTGCTCAAGGAGCCCGCACGATCGAGTGATACGCGTACATTGGCCGCCTTCGCGGTACCACTGGCGCTTCCGGAGCGCAGCGCAGGAGTGCCCGCTACTGATCAAGCCGGCGATCGAACATCGCAAATCTCCTCGCCGCCTGAGAGCAACCTCGGAGCGAACGATGCGCCCGCGCGGGTCATGCCTGCACCCGACTTGCTCCCGGCAAGTTCCCCTCCTCCTACCCTAATTGGTGAGCAGCGCGCTACCGAGGGAAGCGCACCGGCCGCCACGCAGCTCAGTGCCGAAACGTCACATGCGGTGCCGGTCGCGGCGGTAACGCAGCCTCCCCGGGCAGAACAGCGCACCAAGCGCAGATACAGCAAGGAAATGGTACGGTCGCACCCGGCGCCATTTTTTAATAACGAGCAGATCGCGGGTCATTGGGCCAATCACCGCGCGCCGGCGGCACGCCCCAACTCAACCTCCTCTTCGTATAACGAGCAGTTGGCGCCGCGATCGAATTAATCGACCAGGTGATGCGTAGGGTCACCGTGCATGAGGCACAGGAACCTGCTTGCCCATGCGCACGAGCGTCTGCACCCGCTCCTGAAAACTCCCCGAAGCAGCGCCACGTTCCCCCCTTCTGCGCGTTTCGCCGGAACTGCGAGCAGCCGAGGTTCTTTTCGTTCCAGATCGGGATCGTTTCGAGCTTCAGCGTTCTCGTCGGAATGGCAGTGGATGTAGTAGTCTATTCGTGGCGTTGCTTTCCTGTGTGGAATCAGCACCCCGAGCCTATCGGCTCAAGGCGAGCAACGTCGCTCCTCCTATTTCAACATCGAGCGGGACAATTCCGGACTGAGCTATCGCCGAATTTTGGTGACGGACAGGGTCAGGCGGCAGCGGCTTGAGCTTGCGGTGTAACCTCCATCCCGTCGATGAACTTTACACCGAGGACGACTTTGGGCAACTGATTGGGACCGTCCAGCCGGCGCCAATTTTTCTCTGCGGCCTCGGCGAGCTTGAAGATCATAGCGAGCGCAGTCTTGTTCGAGAGACACCCCTTGGAGCGCATCGTTCTGTGGCGGACGGTCGCAAACGAGCTTTCGATGGGATTGGTCGTGCGCAGATGCTTCCAGTGCTCGGCCGGGAAGTCATAGAAGGCCAGCAGGGCCTCACGATCTTTCGTCAGGCACTCGACCGCCTTGTCGTATTTGACGCCCCAGGTCTCGACGAAGGTGTCGAAGGCGACGAGCGCATCGTTCTTCGTCTCAGCCATCCAGATTTCCTGGAGCGCCCGCTTGGCCTTCGATTGCTGGCTCTTCGGTAACATGCTGGGTGCCTATATCGACGATGCCAGCAGACCCCGCACCATTCGGCGCCCGGCGTCATGGTCGAACAAACGGGCAGAGGAGCTTCGCGGCACGGAAAAGGCAACGATCAGGATCCAGCTGAGTATCGATCCTTCGAAGATCCTCTGGAACAAGCCCGCGTACGGCGAAGTCGGATCATCGCCCAGCAGCACGTTGCATCCCAGGCAGAGCGTGCCAATGGCGATGCTGGAAAGGGCCACGGCCTTGCCATTGATCCACTTCCAAGCAGCAGTTCCGATCAGCAACAGGCTCGGCGGCACCAATAAATGCGTGACCATGCCGGCCGTGAGGTGGATGACATATGATGAGCTCGCCTCGCTCAAGTCCCTTGTGCATCCTGCGTCACAGGGGAACGCGCTGCCGACGACCGTTGCACATCCATAAGAGATCGCGATGCCAGTAAAACCAAAGCGTATCAGGCGGGACTCGGGGTATTGCATGCCGGCCAAGAGCCCGAAGAGGGTTATGAGGACGCCACCAGGCACCAACAGGAAAAATCTCAATTCGCGTCCATAGGGGGTTCCGACCGCGTACATCTCGCTCAGATATTGCGATACGTGGTCGAAATCGGAAAATTGCGCGTAGCCGAGAACTGCAGCGAGTAGCAAGCTGATGACGCCCAGGATACCTGACCAGGATGCGAACGGTTTCATGGCTTCCCCCAGTGTGCCCGCCTCTCGGGCGGCCAATCTGCAGCGCGCCGTTGTCGGTGCAGCCGCGAGAATGGCTCAATCGTGCGGCCAGCGTGTGTGATTTGGCGCACAGGTGCTGAGGCGCAGCGCTGAGGAGCCACCGGAGATGTGTGATCAGCGTCATATCCGGCCGAATGGTCATAATTGGTCGTCATGATCGCTGGATTCCGCGCCATGCGTCCAGCTCCAACAGGACGGAATAACACGCGTTGACCGATGAACCGGAAATAAGGTGCAGCACCCGAGCGGCGTCGTCGTTGGGCACATCGCGGTGCGCGAGAGAAGCCTGGTGAAGCAAGGTGATGTGGTGATCCGGCTGGACGACACAGTGCCCCGTTCCACCCTCGGCGTCGTGCGGGCGCAGCTCGACGAGGCGCTGGTGCGCAAGGCGCGGCTGCTGGCGGAGCGCGACGGCACGGAGACGGTGACGTTTCCAGGCGAGCAACAATGCTGTGTGCTAAAAGCCCGCGCTAGCCGTCGTCTATGCAACCCATGGGGGCAAAAAATCAAGCAAGGTTTTGATTGATCGTTCTGCGGGTCGCGATTTTGTTGGACCCGTGGAAAATCCACGCGCTACGGCCGCGAGCGAAGCCCGTCGACGCTCGTCGAGGCAGCGGCAATGTTGGTTTGCTGGTGACCCTTGTCGCCGGCCGCGGCAGTAGCCATCCTGGCGTGTATGGGTACGATTTGTCTCCGGAGATATCTGCCGTGAGGAGAAGCTTGCGCCGCGCACTGACCGCCGCGCTGCTCACGCTCGGTCTGCTCGGGCGGGTTGATGCCGCCGAGCCGCACGAGGAGACTGGGTTCGGTTCGAATCCAGGCAATCTGCGCATGTTCAGCTATGTGCCCGCGGAACTCGCGCCGGGGGGCTCGCTGATCGTCGTATTGCATGGCTGCAAGCAGAGAGCGGCCACCTTCGCGCGCGATGCAGGCTGGCTCGCGTTTGCCGACAGGGCCAGGCTGGCGTTGCTGCTCCCAGAACAGAAGGGGTTGCCGCGTCTTTTCCACGACATCTATGTCTCCCCATGGGCAGTGGCGCTGTTCGGTGCCAATAACCAGAACGCTTGCTTCAACTGGTTCGAGCCGGACGACACTGCGCGGGATCGCGGTGAGGCGCTGTCGATCCGGCAGATGATAGATGCGATGATCGCCCGGCATTCCCTCGACCCGCTGCGCGTGTATATCGTCGGCCTTTCCGCCGGGGGTGCGATGGCTGCGGCGATGCTCGCTGCCTACCCGGAGCGCTTCGCCGGGGGCGCGATCGTCGCCGGTGTGCCTTATGGCTGCGCCGACACCGTCGCCAAAGCGCTGCAATGCATGAAGCCCGGAATTGATCAAACGCCCGCTGAATGGGGGCGTCGTGTCCGTAAATTGGCTGGGGGTGCAGGGCGGGCCCCGCCAGTCACGATTTGGCACGGAGGCGCCGACGATCGCGTGGTGCCGCGAAACCGGCAGGAGCTGGTCGAGCAATGGACCGCTGTCCACGGCATCACCGGGCCGCCCGCGTACCACAGTGACGGTGGCCCCCTAACGCGCGAGCTCTATACAGACGGCGCCGGTGGCGGCGCGCTCGCCTGAACTTGATTTAAATTCAAATATTCAAGTTCGGTGAAAACACGCACGCCCTTCAGCCGTCGTGTATGCAACCCATAGGGGTGGGGGCAAAAAAACGCTCTTCGTGAAGTCGGATTGTCGCCGGTGGCGGCGCGCTCGCCTGAACTTGATTTAAATTCAAATATTCAAGTTCGGTGAAAACACGCACGCCCTTCAGCCGTCGTGTATGCAACCCATAGGGGTGGGGGCAAAAAAACGCTCTTCGTGAAGTCGGATTGTGGTGGCGCAGCGAAAGCGGCAGAAAACTGCCGAGCTTGTCCCCCAGGGAACAGCGCAGCGGTTTCGATCATGCCATTCTCCCAGCATCGAACGGGTGCGAATGGTCGCACTCGGTTCCTAGGAGGATGATATGGCTAGCGTCGTCAATTTCGACCAGCTCCCAACAGGCCAGGTATTTAACATTAATCTTGATTTATTCGGTAATCTCAATTTTAACGCCAATGGTCGGAATGGTGGTGGTTCCACTAGATTAGCAATTAGTGATCACTCCGGCCAAGTTACTATAGGTGGCTCTGGCGTGTTTGGTGAGTTGCAGCTAAAGGGTCCTTCTGATGGCAACACGATATTTATTGGCGCTTCGGGAAATGAAGCAAACGCCGCGCTCGGCGGCGGAGGTGGTGTATCTGGTAGAGTGCAATTATTTAACTCTGCCGGTCTTAGGACAATAGACATGCAGGGAAGCTCAGGTGTTCAGAGTTAGGTACCAGCGGCCAGGATGGGGATTTGCTCATCTTCAGTAGTAGTGGCAGTCCCACCATCGTAATGAATGGGGATACTGGTAGTTTTCAATGCGTCAGCGTGACCAAATCTTCCGATGTGCGTCTCAAGAAAGATATTGCTCCCCTCTTGAACGCTCTTGATAAAGTTCTGGCCTTGCGTGGCGTCCGCTACCAGTGGAAGCAGGAAGGCGCTCAAAAAATAGCAAACAGTGAAGCCTCTCAAATCGGTTTTATCGGCCAGGAAATGGAAACTGTTTGTCCAGAGTTAGTCGCCACCGATACGGAGGGCTATAAATCACTTAACTATTCTCGCATGACCCCAATTCTAGTGGAAGCCATCAAAGAGCAGCACCAAATTATTTACCAACAGGCCTCTGAGCTAAAAGAAGCATTAAGTAGAATAGCTAAACTGGAAAACCATCTTCAAACACCGTGAGGGTAACAACGAGCCCGTGTGAAAATGCGTGCGCTTTGCGTGGCGTCCGCTACCCTCAGCCAGTTTCCGTTCGCTCGTATGGCCTAGCAGCGCAGCAAATGTCATCCGTTCGGATGATGAAAATCCCGCCGGCCTGTGAAATTGATCTCGCGACTTGAACCGGCGCCCCCTGAGGGACACTAACGAGTTCGACAAGCGCCTGCTTTTGTGGTTTGCGCCGGAGCCGACCTAACGGCGAAATTCGCCGTTTGGATGAGGGTTGACTGGCTGGCGCCTGGCGCGGCTGCGTATAGCCCGCGTCAATGTCATTGATACCGTCATGTACGCTAATTCACACGCCGCGAACCGCGTCCCGTTGAAGGTGTGCCACTGACCCAGCATTGGAGAGAGCCTATGGGAAAGAGCGACAAAGCCGAGCTGGATACCCGCATAGTGCAGGGTGTAGTCCAGGATGACGAACTGCAGGACGACGTGCTGGCCATTGTCCACGGTGGCGCATCCTTGGTTGAACGGGCTAGCCAGGCCGGCATCATCATCATCGGCGGCGTCCAAGCACTCGGAGGACCCGATACATTTGACGGACGATCCATTAGCGGAAAATAAGGCGCGCCCAGTTGGCCGCAAACTTGCACCCGTCCGGGGGCTTTTGATGTGAGGCCATAGCACAATTGGTAGGCAGCTCTCTGGAACTTTGGATGGGTACCCGACCCATTACTCTAGACTATGGGCATTCACACATGTCGGAACAGCACGACCACAAAAATTCTGCCGGTGTCATCTCGGTTCGAGCGGGTGTGCTGGCCCGTGTGCACGTGTGAGCACCGTTGCGAAGCGGTGGCTCCAGGGTTGAGATCAACCCGACTATTTGGTCCCGAAATTGGCTGGCGCCTGTTCCCTTGGAGAAAAGGACCTGGTCGATACCAACAAAGAGGCTTGGATTCGGCCGCACCTAGGATCGCAGCCGGCCGGAATAGTGAACCGAGCCTGAGGGCGGTACCATGAAGAGCGTACCGCTGTTGGTGCTGGTCGCTGCGGCTTCGCTGACCGTCATTCCCTGCGCGCTGGCGGATATGCCGGTCGCGATCGTGGAAGAAGTCCACGGCAAGCCAGCCGGCATCGAGTTCATGGACTACGTTGCAGCCGGACGGGTGATCAGGCTGGGCCCGCGAGATACGATCGTGCTCGGCTATCTAAAGTCGTGCTGGCGCGAGAGGATCACCGGCGGAACGGTGGTCGTGGGGGCCGAACAAAGCGAGGTGCAGCGAGGAAAGGTCGAGGACGCGGTCAAGTGCGACGGTGGACACATGCAGTTGAGCGGCAAGGAAGCGCTCCAGGGCGCCGGCGTGATCTCCCGCGCGGTCGACTTGAGCAACAGCAATGCGATGCTGCCCGACCCGCGCATTACGATCTATGGTCAGGTTCCGATCATCGAGCTGCCGGGCCGCGGCACTTTGCTGGTCGAGCGTCTCGATCAGGCGGAAGAGCGATACCGGGTCGTCATCGGCAAGCCGCAACTGCAGCGCGGAATGTTTTTCGATTTCGCCAAGGCTGACTGGGTGTTGGCCCCTGGCGGACTTTATCGGGCCGCGTTCGCCGAATCCGAGATCATCTTCAAGGTCGACCCCGCGGCGACGGCGGTCGCACCGCTGGTCGGGCAACTCATCCGCTGGGCGACGATCGAGGCCTCACGTCTCATGATTCGCATGCCCTGAACGGGGTGAGTTCGATCAACGCGATGCGCTGACGCCCATGAGGCCTGGCGATTGCTTGATTTTTTTTGCCCCCCCCAACGGGTCGCATTACACTTTGAACAATTGTCTTGCTTGATTTTTTTTTTGCCCCCCCCCGACGGGTTGCATACACGATGGCTGACGCGGGCGTTGGCCCGCGGCCTGATACAGTGGAAGCCCTGGCAGTGCAGGTACAGGCGGCGGCGATCTTGCTCGATCGTGGCTGGGGAAAGCCTACGCAGCCGATCGGCGGCGATCCTGATAGCCCTATCATCGTCGAGATTATGGGGAGACGGGACGGCCGCCAGCTTTATCGCTCGCTGTAGGGGACGTGCCGGCTCGCCTCTCCCGACCCGAACACGAAGTCCTGGGCCAGCGACGAGGAGACCCACGGCACCTGCTTGCGCTGCGAAACACGCGAGACCGCGAGCTGAGTCCGATGGAAGACCTCGTCCGCCGACGGGTTGGGGGCGCCAAGCTGAGCGACCAGCTCGCGGGTCAGCGGGCTGAGATCGCCGTCGCCGTCGCTGACAACCTTTCCTGGCGCGGCCGAGTACATCATCAAGGTCTCGTCGGGCGCCTGGATGGCGGCGAGCCCGGCGGACGAAGAGCGGAAACGCCGCTCGAACGGATTGCGCCGCGACGCATCGAGCACGACCAGCTTGGCGCCGGCGCCTTTGGCGTCGATCTCGCCGAGCACCGGTTCGAGGCTGATCCCAAGACGCCGCACGTCGGCCTCGGTCCAGATGTGCGCACTCACCGGAATAAGGTAGGTCTGGCGGCGGGCCTGGATGCCGAATCCGCTGAAATAGATGAGCGCGGCCACCCCCGGCTGGACCCGCGCCTGGAATGCCTCGAGCGCGGCCTCCATCGCCGGCTTGCTGAGGTTCTCGCCATATTCGACGTCGAAGCCCTTGTCGCGGAGGGCCGCGGCGACCGCACGTGCGTTGTTGACCGGATGGCTGAGCGGCAGGCCTTCGTCAGGGTAAGCGGCGTTGCCGATCACCAGCGCCACCGGGCGCGGCGAGGCCGACGGCGCTGCCGACTCGGACGCGGAAGACGGGGACGAAGCCGCGTGCCCACGCAGCGGCTCGCCTTCAGATGAAGACGACACAAGAGCAGAAATCTGCTTATGCTCGGTGCCCCGCTTGAGGACTTCGCCAGACACCAGGGAGAGTCCGAGCGTGACCAGCGCAAAAACTCCGGGCAGTACCGCCTTCCACATGTCCGCTCCCGTATTGTTCTGGCTCAACGCCCCCATAGCGAACGGGGTTCCGTCTTTCGAACACACTGGTTCCTACATTGCATCCGACCTCGAGGTCTTGTCCGTTCGCGCCAATCTGTTGCTGGCATCCGCCACGTGGCTCAGCCGCGGCCCGCTGGTAAGCCCGAGGGCCTTGCCGCTGTCAGGGGGCGGCCGGTCAGGGGGGCGACGGGTGGTCAGGACGGTTGGAGGATGCCACTCCAACCTGACACCGGGGAGGCACTGGCACACCCGCCGCTGCCGAGTTTGCCAGCCCAGCGTTACCTGACTGTTAAGACGTGGGCGGGCGCGCCGGAAAAAAGAGGGCGCCGGTTCTGATCTATCGTCACCCCATTGGCCATCGATCACCCTCCTACAGCAATTTGGCAACGCCGCGAACCGCGTAGGACGCGCGTTGAGACTGCACCAGATGCCCCGCCATGACTCAGGGAAGCCCGCTGGTGCGTGCTAGGCCGCGTCCACTGCCTGGAAGCGGCTAGCACTCAGTCGTACAGCGAACCCCGCTGAGTTGTTCAGAGACATTGCCCATAAGCAAGACCCCGACACGGGTACGGGTGCCGGGGTCTGACCGAGGCTGTTGCGGAGGTCTGCGCTGCACCTGTTGCCGGGGGTGGTTTAAGCGCGATCTCATGGTCCTTGAGTGGGAAGGCAAGTCCTTGTGGAACGGGACCTCCGACATCCATGTCCGCGAGGCCGTCGATGAGGAGCGAGCCGCGTGGGAGGCATCGTTCGCCAAGGCTGTCCTTGAGGGCGAAGCAACCCCCGATGAAAAAGACGGGTCGTCTATCTGGTCGGAACGCTCGTTGATCCAAGATGAGTCCGACGATGAGTGACCTCCGTCTCCGCGACGCCCCGCCATCAAACACCCTGGCCGAGCATTCCGCCGACAAACTTGGTCGAGCCGTTACAAGCGACCGATCGATATTTCTACATATTCGCGGCTTTGCTTGGGTGCCGGGATCGTAGAACGGTGTGCCTGGGTCGCGCGCCGGCGAATTGCAACAACACGGCGGGAGCCGCGATCAGCAAATAGCAGGCGGCTCCGATTTTGAGTGTCGTGTCGATGCTGAAGGCAATGCTGGTGACAACGGCAACGCTCGCGGCGAGAACGCCCGCAGCGCCGTTGACGCCCCAGAACCACGGCGTGGGGGCGGTGCTGATTGCGGAGACCAAACGCATGCCGGTGGGAAATCCAAAGCCCATCAGGAAGCCGGCCGGCGCCAGGACAAGAATACAGAAGCCGGCCCGAACGAGAAGGTCCGCTCCATCGAGGTTGACCAGAAGCGGGGGCAGCCAGAAAGGCAGCGAAAAAAGGTAAGCCGCACTGGCCACACTCCAGGCTACCAGCTCGCCAGCGCTGGCAAGGGGCACGCGCTCGGATGCCATGCTGCCGAAGCCTGTCCACAGGATCAGGCTGAACAGAACGACACTTAGCGCGTAGACTGGGTGACCGAGGAAGACGCTCATCCGCTGCAGGAGAGCGATCTCGACCATCATGAAGCCGCTTCCGATCAGAGCGAAATAGACGGTGCCGCCCACGGCCAGCTGCCACCCGGCTTCTCTGACCGTCGGCCGCAACGGAACGATGATCGTTACGGCGACGAGCGCGACCGAAATCAGAACGAGCATGGCGAGGGTCAGCGTCGCGATGAGGTTGCCGGCGATCACTCCGGTGTGAGTGAAGTGCGAGAACAGGTCCGGGTCGAACAGCGTGGCGAATCCCAACTGGTTGAAGAAGAAGGGACGCGCATCGGTCGGTGGCGTGAGATCGAGATAGAAGCCAGTCGTCGCCTGGTCGAGCCTGCGAGGGTCCGTAGCACTGACGATCTTCTCGAGCACGGTGGATGGCGCCGCCATGTCCGGGCTCAGCAGCACCGTGAATTCATTGGCTTTGGCCGCGTCTTTGAGCGCCCCGAGCGCCGCCGGTGAGAGCGGCGACTTCGTCATGATCAGTGTCGCTACGTCCCCCGCCGCGGCGAGGAACAGGTGGCGCCTAGGCTCGGCGGCGCCTCCTGCAAGAAGTGTCGCAACGGCAAGGCTGACCAATCGTCCGGTCTCGTTCACTTCGCCGCGCGCGTACCAGCGGCTCACCGTGAATAGGCCGCCTGGGTTGAGCCGACCGAGAAAGCGTTGCCAGGCCTCGACGGTGTAAAGACCGTTCTCGGTGAGCGTGAAGGCGCCGGCGCCAGTCGCAGCCCAGGTATCAATGAGGCTCATCTGGATAACATCGAAGAAGCGCGGTGTGCGCGCAAACCAGCTGCGCGCCTCGTCGACTTCAAACTTCACTCCATCCAAAGTCGCGATCGCCGTGTATTCGGAAAAGCGGCGTGTCAGGACGTCGATGATAATCGGGTTGATTTCGATGCCCGTCACGTCGCTGATGCCGAGGAGGCGTTGCGAGAGAACGTCCCGACCGCCGCCCACGCCGATAACGGCACCGATCTTCAGATTCGGGATCGCATAGGCAAGGTTGCTTACGTCGTAGCGCAGGAACTCCAAGCTCGCGAGGTTTCCATCGAAGCGGTATATGCTGGTGCCAGCGCTGCCGTCGATCGTCAGCCATCGGTGCTCGATCGTCGAGTGCGGCATGCGCGGCGAAGGCCCCCACAGCGGCGGCGGACCGGTTCCGCTCTGAGCGACGGTGACACGGGAAAATGAGTTCCAGCGATCGTAGGCAAGATCGGCCGGCGCTTCCAAGCGATCCTTGATGATCGTCGGTCGAACGCCATTAGTCGTGAGTGTGTTGGCAATTGCAAAGAGCAGGCACCCTGTGACGATGCTTCGGCGGTAGCGAAATAACTTGGAACCGAGCGACATGGACTTGTGTTCAGTGCCGAGTCCGGAGCCGGCGAAGCCGAACGCGGCGAGTGCGATGAGCGCACCGATCCACAAGATCGCTGACGGCCCGCTCATCACACTCAGAAGCGCGAGGATACCGATGCACCCGGTGGCAGCGCCGAGCAGATCCGCTCCGTAGACCTTTCCGATCGGGTAGGGGCTGCGCGTCAACGCAAGGCTCACAACAACGCCCGAAAAGAAAAACGGAACGGCGAGACAAAGCGCGAATTCCGCCCAGGCGACTAGAGAGGTGAGCGATGGCGAGGCGCCTGTCACCAGCGTCAATTGCACGAGGATGGCGAGATCGGTCGTTAAGGCGAAGGCTAGCGTCGCCACGGTCAGGTCGTAGGACAACCGCTCCGGTCTGAACCTCTCCTTGTGCAAATAGACAAAAACTGCGCCAGCGGTCAGGCCGAACATGGCGATACTGATTACGAAGAAGGCCAGGTGGTACCAGGAGGTCACGGAAATGATTCTGGTCTCGATGATCTGCAGCATCAGCGTCGCTGCCGTCACCTGGCCAAGTGCCACATAGAACCGGACTCTTCGGCCGGTTTCGTCCGGCGCTTTCGGTTGATGCACGCGCCCTCCCCACAGATATTCCCCGGACGACGAGACTTCAGTGTGAACGCTAGCATCCTGCAGAGGTACGCGGAACCCCACGACGTTCCCGCGAGTTCCGGCCGTCCGGCAGGCCTCCTGAGCCCCGTCCACCAGCGAGGGTAGTATCGAGATGCCGGCGAAGGCATCCCGATACGGGCCCGATAAGTACAATCACTAATTTTTTGTGCGCTGCAATATATTTGTTGCACTGCACCATTGGGGCGCCTATATACGCCCCGTGAGACCGGCGGGCGGAAGCCGCGCCGGGTGAGCCCAGGACGTTCCGGCCGTATCGAGGGCGGCGGTGCGGAACAATACGAGCAGCGCCCTCAGCAAAGGAAACCTGGTTATGGCGGAGGCCACCAAAGTGAAGACGACGACCAAGAGCACGTCCCCCGCAACTGACTCCACGTTCGAGGCGAAGGTCGAGAGCCCGGCATTCAATTTCCCGAAATTCGGCCTGCCGAAATTCGAGATCCCGAATATCGAAGTGCCGGCGGCATTTCGCGATATCGCCGAGCGGAGCGTTGCCCAGGCGCGCGACGGCTACGAGAAGCTTAAGGCGGCCGCCGAGGACACCACCAGCGTTCTCGAGGGCACCTACGCGACCGCCAGCAAGGGTGCGACCGATCTCGCCCTCAAGACGTTCGAGATCGTGCGCCAGAATACCAATGCGGGATTTGATTTCGCCACCGACCTGCTCGGCGTGAAGTCGCTGTCGGAAGCGGTCGAGCTCACCAGCGCCCACACCCGCAAGCAGTTCGACGCCTTCGTCGCGCAGAGCAAGGAGCTCTCCTCGCTCGCCCAGAAGGTGGCGACCGACACGAGCGAGCCGATCAAGTCCGGCATGAACAAGGCCTTCAAGATCGCCGCCTGAGGCGAGGCCGCCCGGCTGAGCTGGCCGGGCGCGCACCGCTGCGGCGAGAGGTCGAGGGGCGCGTAGGCGTCGTTTGGTTGCGTCGGCGAGGCTCGGAACGCCCGGTCCGGGCCTCGCGTCGTTTGCGCGGCCGTGACCCGCGCAAGCGCCGGGAAAGCGCCAGCATTGTTTGTTCCTTCGCTAAAGCGTGATATCGTCCCCTCTATTGCGTGCATAACGACCTCCGGCGGGAGGGGTAGCATGGCAATCCACATCCGACGGCGAGAATTCATATTCACCCTGGGCGGCGCAGCAGCGGCGTGGCCGGTCGTGGCGCGGGCGCAGCAGCCAGCAATGCCGGTGATCGGATATCTTGGGGCCGAATCGCCCACCGCGTTCGCCAGCCGTATAAGAGCCTTCCGACAAGGTCTCGGCGAAACCGGATATGTTGAGGGTCGAAATGTCGCAATCGAATTTTGCTGGGCGGAAGGCCAACACAATAGATTACCTGCGCTGGCGGCCGATCTGGCAAGTCGTCCAGTGAACGTGATTGTCACGCCAGGAGGCGCTCCGGCAGCGCTCGCGGCAAAATCGGCGACCACAACAATCCCAATTGTCTTCGAAATGGGTGCCGACCCAATTGCAATGGGACTCGTCGGCACGCTGAATCGGCCGGGAGGTAACCTCACCGGCGTGACGAGCTTGAACGTGCAAGTAACGCCAAAGCGGCTGGAAATTCTGCACGAGGTGGTGCCTACGGCAGCCCTGATCGCCGTCCTCCTCAATCCGACCAGCCCTACTGCCGATTCGCAATTGAGAAATCTGCAGGCAGCGGCAGACGCGCGAGGCGTGCGGCTCCATATCCTGCACGCTAGTAATGAACGAGACTTCGATCCCGCGTTCGAAACCCTGGTCCAACTAAAGCCGGGTGGACTCGTGGTCACCTCCGATGGCTTCTTCGCCACGCACGGTGAGCAGCTTGCAGCCCTAACTGTTCGCCACGCGGTGCCAGCGATCCATCAGTCTCGCGACTTCGCTGTCGCTGGCGGCCTGATGAGTTACGCAGGCAGCTTTGTGGAATCGCACCGTCAAGCTGGCATCCAGACCGGACGTATACTCAAGGGCGACAAGCCTGCTGATCTACCAGTCCAGCAGGTCACTAAAGTCGAGCTGATCATTAACCTCAAGACTGCCAAGGCGCTCGGCATCACCGTGCCGCTGCCGCTGACCGGGCGCGCCGACGAACTGATCGAATGAGTCAAGACATTTCCGCTTATGGCACTAAGCTGACGCCCATGTCTGCCCCACCTGGGGCGTGAAACCGGGTATCAAACGTCAGATTAGCTCCACACCTAATAGCCCGTGAGCGCGATGCCTGGCATCTGACTGCTGCACTTCGCGAGGAGTTGCAGCGGGCACGGTGCGGTGGAGGGCATGGCCTAATAAGGCCAATAGGCTAGCAGTTGTTCGGACCCTGGCGGCGGAGCTGAAGCGCGGCGATCGAGCGGGTGCTACTAGAGGCTCGTCGGGGCGGCTTCACTGTGCGCTGCCTGCCTGGGCGAGCGCGAGGGTGTATCCAGCACGCCACATGGCGCCGCAACCCGCATAGCTGACGGCTGCCCCCCCGCAATTGTGCAAGCGAGCGATCGGCGTCAAAGTGAGGTGGGGCGCTTACCATTAAGCGTCCCATTTCCCCATTATACCAAGCCGCGGAGTGCCTGACTCTCGCGGGATTTCCAAATCAGTGGCGAAGTGATTTAAGGTGGCAAACGGAGGGACGTTTGCCATGGGCCAAGCTGTTCCTATGCGGGTGGACTATACGGCCGACGAGGTTCGCCGGTTTGCCCGGCGGGCGAAAGACGCCGCGCAGGCGCGACGGCTTTTGGCGATCGCGGCGGTGCTCGATGGCGCGTCACGGGAAGAAGCAGCCAAGATCGGCGGCATGGACCGTCAGACTTTGCGGGACTGGGTGATCCGCTTCAACGAACAAGGGCCGGATGGTCTGATCAACGTGCCTTCACCGGGAGCGCCCGGCAAGCTCAATGACGAGCACAAGACGTTTCTCGCCCGGATCGTGGAGGAGGGACCGATGCCGGCGGTGCATGGCGTGGTGCGCTGGCGAGCCTGCGACCTGATTATGCGGTTATACGAGGAGTTCGGGCTCTCGGTGTCGGACGACACGATCTACCGCGCCCTGAAGAACTTGGGCTTCTCGCATGTGAGCGCGCGGCCGCAGGCCTACAAGCAAGATCCGGAGGTCATGAGGGCTTTTAAAAAAACTTCCCCGACCGCTTGGCGAAAATCCGTGCGGAGCTCGCTGCGGGCACGGCGATAGAGGTCTGGTTCCAGGACGAGATGCGTGTCGGCCAGAAGAACAAGCTCACCTATTGTTGGGCCAGGACGGGCTCGCGTCCGCGTACCGCTCACGATCAACGGACCCAATCCACCTACCTGTTCGGTGCGGTATGCCCTCAACGCGGCGCCGGCGCCGCCCTCGTGCTGCCGGCCTGCAACACCGAAGCCATGCAGCTCCATCTCGACGAGATCGCCACCAGGGTCGCTCCTGGCGCCCACGCCATTCTCCTCCTGGATCAAGCCGGCTGGCATGGTGCCGCAGCGCTCAAGGTTCCAAGCAATATCTCCCTCTTGCCGCTGCCGCCGCGCTCACCCGAACTCAATCCCCAAGAAAACATTTGGCAGTTCATGCGTCAGAACTGGCTTTCCAACCGCATCTTCAAAGACTACGACGACATCGTCGATCACTGCTGCTACGCCTGGAACACCCTTGTCGATCAGCCCTGGAAAATCATGTCCATCGCCCACCGCGATTGGGCGCACGTCGGTCACTCATTGTGAGGGTTGGTATTACTGCCCCCGCCGCCCCTCAAGCCGGTGGGGGCATTTTTATTGAGACGCCCCGCCTCCTGCCATGCCCCGCCAAGGCTCAGGGAAGGCGGCTGGTGAGTCCTGCGCGCCACCCGCCCTCCCTGGCGGCCAGCCGCCCGGACGCACCAGCGCGGCCCGCTGAGTCAGGGAGAGGCATCCCCACAAAGCAGGACCCCGGCGCCGGTGGGACGGGATGCCGGGGTCTGACCGAGGCTGGTTGCACGAATGGGCTATGGGCTGCACCGGTGGCCTCGGCAACAGCCATTGTGACTCCTAGACGGGGCTGTCTATCCGACGCAACACTTGCAGCGATAGGCGTGGAGATGGCTCATCCAAGTCGTCTCCCCTCCGCCTCGATGGCGGCAGCGCGCAATTCATAATAAGGATGGCCTCTGCGCTCTTGTCGGGGCGTGCCAAAGTTTAGGCATATCCGGCCATCACCCCCGATCGACATCCGTCTCTGATGGCGGCATGCTGCCTCACTGCACCTTGAGGGGCCGCAGGACGCCCCAGACGGCAACATCATTGCAATGCTTCGGTCGCTCGTCCGGAAGTCTTGCCCAGGCTGGTCGAGACCGAGGTTGCGGACTTGCTCGGCCGCCATGCCGACGATCTGACTGAGGACGGGCGCCCTGCCGCCTAAGGCGCCTAACATCGATCATCTCCTGGTTTAAGGGTTACGGGGTTTGGAGGACAAATCCCCCTTGCACTGAGGCTTAGGGAGTCCTGTCGAGGATAGGTTCGGTTGCTGACGGGGCAATAACGGCACGAGCGGGGGCGTCGCTCCTTTTATGCCTCCGACGCGGCGGGCAGTTCAGCATGATTGATACCTCACATGCTTCATCGCCAGCTACCCGGCCCCGGGAGGGAGTCCCACCCAGATAGGGACACCCTGCAGGTGCCCTATCCAGAGTGAGGAGGCCAGTTGCGGCCCGGTTTGGCTGCCTTGGGGGACCCTGCCGCCGGGCCGTGCAAATGGTGCCAGCGTTCCTAACACCGCGCAATGCATTGTCTCTGGCATGGTTCATTGGGGGTTAAATGGAATGGTTAGCGAAACCATTCCATCAGCGGTGGTTATTGTCTATCCCGATAATCGAGGTATTCGCGGGCCTTCATCAGGTCCGGCAATCCGACCCCGACTTCTTTCATGAACTGGGCGACCTCAACCGCGCGCGCGTCTCTCGGAGCATCCTTGAGCCATTGGGTATAGACGGCCCGCGCCTCCCAGGGATCCTGCGACGATGTTGGCGTCGCTCTTGTGCCTTTCGTGCTCGGCTTTTGCGTGGCAGCCTTCTGGTTCGGTTTTTCCGTCTTGAAGATCGGGCAGTGCTTGAAAATGGCCGAGGGCGACGACCATTCACGTTGCTGCTTCTCGTCCAGGCTCTCGTGCCATGGGCCGACCTCGCCGAGCCGATCCACGATCCGCAATAGCCGCGTGATCGTTGCCGCCGGTAGCGACTGAAATCCGTTCTGGTCGAGTAGTCGCTGGAAGGTTTTTCGCCCGCCGATCTTGTCGGCCCTGGCCCGCAGCGTCTTGACCGCCTTGCCTACAGCAAGCCACAGCTCGAACGTTCTTGCCAGACTGCGCATTGCCATGCGGCCCGCCTCGACGATTGCTTCCTCAGCTTGGTCGAGCACGCCGCTCTCTGGCTGGTTGTGATAGCGGCGGTCGTACAGGTCGTCGATGGTGGGCTTTCGGCGTCTATTTGACATAATGATGTTCTCTCACCGCGTGTTGGAAGGACATTTACGCATTTCGTTTGTCATATGTCAAATGAGCCGCGCAGGTCTGACCGAGGCTACCGCTGCGCGGTGCCGACGTGTCGACGCAGTCTCCAATTGATATTCACCACCTGGTTCAGGTTGCTGAGCCCTCCGCCGGGGAGGCAGGCAGGCCCGCCTGAGCCAGCCTCCATGGCAGCAACGAACAAATGTTTGGCGCGAAGCAACAAGTCCCGAACGGGAGCCAATGCTACCAACAAGCAACCGGCAGCAATACGGGCGGCACGGCGTATAAACTATCAAAACCTTGGTTTTTTTGCCCCCACCCCGACGGGTTGCATAGATGGCTGACGCGGTTTAGAAAACTTGAATATTTGATTTTAAATCAAGATGTGACGAGGCCGTACGTCGACCGAACGTTAAACTATCAAAACCTTGGTTTTTTTGCCCCCACCCCGACGGGTTGCATAGATGGCTGACGCGGTTAGAAAACTTGAATATTTGATTTTAAATCAAGATGTGACGAGGCCGTACGTCGACCGAACGAGACGAACAGAGCCGCCGAACACCGGCTGGCGGGAAATCTTGATTTAAAATCAAATATTCAAGTTTTGTAAAATGTCCCGCGCCAGCCGTGTATGCAACCCGTCGGGGTGGGGGCAAAAAAACGCTTCGGCCGCGCGCCTTGTTTCCGCCGCATCGGGGTGCGGAAACGGTTAACGGCCTATTCTCACGGAGGGAGCACCAGATGTTTCGGGGATTCGGGGCTGCAGCCTTGCTGACTATTGCGATTGCGGCGCCGCTGCAGGAGGCGGCCGCGCAGGATGCGGTGGGCGGGGCGATCCTCGGCGGTGCGGCCGGGGCGATTCTCGGCGGCGCCCTGGGCGGCGGCCGCGGGGCAGCCACCGGCGCGATCATCGGTGGCTCGACTGGCGCGATCATCGGGGCGCAGGGGCAGGCCCGGCCCGGCGGCTACTACTACTACCAGAACGGCTGCTACATGCCGCGCGGGGACGGCACCTACGTGGCGGTGGCGCCGGAATATTGCAACCCTGCTCCGGCGCCCGCCCCGGTCGTTGTGGCGCCTCCGCCGCCTCGTGTCGTCGCCGCTCCGCCTCCGCCCCCTCGCGCCGTCGCCCGCGACGAATTGCGCGAACGCATGCTCGACCTGCGCGCGCGCTGCGAGGACGACGACCGTCGCGCCTGCGTCAGGCTCGGGATCCTGATCGGCGAGAACCGGGAGCGCCGCGCGCAATGGCGCCGCGAGCACCCTGACGTGTTCTTCTACGAGCGCTGATCCGCGCACGTTCCGGTCGCGTTAACGTCCCGCCGCTGGCGCCGTTTCACCTCTCCCCATCGGGGAAAGATGCCTGCGGCTATTCGGCAACTTCGCCGGTTCCGTAGGCATCAGGCTGCAGGCGCTGGAACGCGCCCGGCAGGATCGGTTTGGTCCTGGGCATGTAGTGCTCCAGGCACACGATCTTTGGATCGAGATAATGCCGGAAGCCTTCGCCATCCCACGGCTTATTGGTGAATCTGTACCGGTGCTCTTCCGGGAAGATTGCTTCCGTCAGTCGTTCCAATTCGTACCGGGAATATCGAGGGATCAGCTTGGCCATGTTCACTTCAAGCCCATGGACCTAAATCAAGTTCCTACACCTACCCATAGGTGTAAAGCCTACATGATCACTCACCAATGGATATGATCACACTATCACTTACCAATGAAAATAAATCCTGCATGATCACTTGCCAATAAATCAGATACCATCAATCATCATATATTAGAGAAGAGTAGATATATAAAGAAGGCGAGATTTCCCAGAAAAATGCGAGTTGTGCCTGCGGCTGTGGGATAACTGGAATAAAAAGGCCAAATTTACTCACTCACAAGTGAGCGAACAAATCGCCTCCACTCGCTTACCGGCGATCGAGTAAACTATTCCGGGTCCCGGACGGTGACCAGCGGTGGCTTCGGTGGCTCTCGTACGACCGAGATCAGGTTGGCCTTCTCCAATTGATGCAGCGCCCGGCGCAGGTTTGCCGGGCTCAAGCCCTTCACGCTGCGGAGCCGGTGAGTGGGTAGGGCGAAAGTCTCCCTGTACACGCGGTACCTTTCCAGCTGTAGGAGCACGAACAGGAGACAGCACACGGTATCAAGCTCGATCAGTTTTGTGGCGTGGGCCACGGTCACTCGGGCGAACAAGCTCTTCGTCCGTGTTATCCGCTTCTTTGCTGGCGCGCGCTTGGCTTGCTCGGCCTTCAACTGCTCCAGCCGGGCCAGCTCTTCGGCGGTGCGCTCGACGAATTTGCCGCCCACGAGCTTGTAGCTCTTGGTCTTGTCCAGCATGTTCACAGCTCCATGGCTTCCGGTAGCGCGCCGATCTCCCGCAGCACGTCCATCACGACCTTCCACATGTGCTTCGCCATTGGGCGCTTGTCCCGGTAGCGCTCGCCGCCGATCAGCTTCTGATCGACGTCCACGCCGATCTCCAGGCCGCCGCAGACTTCCGCGCCGGCCATCCGCATGATCTCGATCGCGTGCTGAACCTGTTCCTCGTTATCCAGCTCGAACAGGATGCCGTCGTGCACCAGCATGCTCGGCACCAGACCGGCGTCGCATAATCGATTGGCCGCCAGCCGCAGCATCTCGGCGCCGCCGGATTGCATGGGAAAATTGTACAGCGTGCGCTCGTTGGGTGAGTGGCTGAGGTGCAGGGGCCAGCCATCGAACGGGGATACAATCACGCGTTCCAGCAGCGCGCGGTGGACCATATCCGCACGCCACTCCCAGAACCGCGGATACCGGCGCTGATGTCGAATGATTACTTCGCTGCCAACACACAGGTGCCGACCGAGGCCACGGGACAGCGAGTGAACGCCCATTCCGTAATTGATACCGAGCTGTAGTGCCTTCATTCGCTGGCGTTGGTCGGGATGGTCGTTCTTCCAGCGCTTGATGTTGGTGTCGTTGGTCAGCCCGCACATGACGGCGAGCGCGTGATAGACGTCTCCCGACAGGTAATCCGCCGCCAACGTTGCATCGCCACTGCGCGCCGCACCAACCACGATCTCTTGTGTTCGCCAGTCGAGGTAGAGCCCGATTTTGGCCGCCGAGAACAGCATGAACGAGCGCATGCTGGCGTGGGCGTTGAATAAACTCTTGGCCTGCGCGTTGCGGCTGGTTGCGGTGGCGAACGGAAACAGGCTCGGCCGGTTGCGGCCGTCGCGGCCGATCGGAATTCGTGCACGCACGATGACACCGATCACGTCGCGTAGTGCGTGCAAACCCTCGATCGCCGGGTGTGCGCCGTACATCAGGCGGAATGCGTCGCTATCCAGCTTGAGCGCGCCCGAGTCCAGGCACGGCCATTCCGCGATGCCGGCCGATATGAGCCAATGCGTGAACCTCGTATTGCTCCACTCGCCGTCCGGCGAATAGATTGGGCATACGCTGCCGTAGCTCGGGTCAAACCGCTGGATCAGCGCACCGATGACCGCCAGCTGGTTCTCCTGCACGAGATTCCACAACAGCATGTCGATCGGCATCCCGCGGGCCTGGATTCGGGCGACGGTCTTGGCGCTGTAGATGCTCCAGTGCATGACGAGCCCGGGATTGACCGGAGCGCGCGTGCCGTGACCGGTGAGCTGCCGGCGCAACAGCTCCGCCGAATTCCTGACGTCCTCCTCGCAATATTGCACCACCGCTTCGCGGCCATAGATGTGCCAGCGACCTTCGCCGATCGCCTTGGCCAGTTCCGGCTTGTCGATGTTCTCCCAACCCTCGATGCCGTAGGCGCGACACGCATCCGACAGGCGCTTGCGCGGCTTCTTGCGGACCTCGTCGGGCTCGTACGGCAACAGGATATTGGTGGTCGCCAGATAGGCGGTATGGAGATCGTAGACGTGCACCGGGAAGCGCCAGCCGAGCACCAGGAAGCACGTCATCTCGGCCCACAGGCTGTAGCCGACGACCAGGGTATCGGGGCCGATGTCGAATGGCGGTGTCGCACCGAACTCGCCGCGCCAGCGTCTGATGATGCTTACGAGCCGGAGGTTTGCATTCAGCAGGTAGACCACCAGGCACAGCACGCGCGGCAAATCGCCGTCATCGATCTCGTACTCGAAATCGATGACGGCGATGGTGCGAAACCAGCGGCTTCCGCGCGGGATCACGTCAGGTCCGGCTTTGCGCCGATCAGGCGGAGGAGGCCGGGATGTTTGTCGTGGTCGATATTGGCGGCGCGGAACGTGACTTCGACCACCTCATCGAGCGTGCGGTTTGGCCATCCTGGGGGCGGGAAAGCCTCTGCATCCCGTGCCAGGTCGATCTTGTACTCTTCGACGCCTTCGGCTTTGCGCGATGACACCTTCACCCACGATGTTTTGGCCCGCTCGCAAGCTTCCAGCGCGCTTGCATTCCACGAGTTGTCCAGGTTCCGCGTGGGTATGCTGCAAAAGAAGAAAACATCGTGCGGCTTCGATGCCAGCGCTAGCCGCCGACGTATGATCTGGCCGGCGGGTAGGTACTTCACGGCGATGCTCTTCATCGATCAAGTGCAGCACCTCCTTCTTGACGCCCTTGATCGGGACGCTCACGAAGCACAGTTCCGGCGTCCAGTAGTTGTCTTCATCCGGATGGAGCCGGAAGAAATCTTTCACATCGCCCAGTCGCAGGATCGGCAACGGGGATAGTAGCGTCTCGACGCCGGCGATGGTTGGTGGCCGCTTGGACCGGAATTTCTCCATGAACCCGGTCGGCTTCGCGACCTTGAGTGGGGTCACGCGACTTGTGGTATCAGTCATGCGTAGTTTCTCCTCTGTGATTCCGGCAAAGCAAGGGGAAGCGCGATACCGGCCGGGTCGGCATGCGCGCCGCGTCGGTCAGCTGGTGGGGATTGCGCCCGACCATGGCCGCCCTCCCGCCGCAGAATCCGCGTTCGGATCACGAACGATCGGGCTTGATGATTGGCACGGCCGCGCCGGTATCGAATGTGGCCGACGCTACAAAGGCGACGGCAGACGACGCGGGAGCGCCGGCTATTGCGGGCGGTAGCCCGATTGCGGTATGTAGTCATTGCATTGTTTACCCTTGATTGGCTGGCGGGCCGCTCGACACGGTGCGCCAGCCATTTTCTTGGCCGTCGCCCCACCAGCGTTGTTGAGTTGGCAGATGCGCATTTTCAGGCCCCGGCCTGAACTGGATTGAGCTTGGGAAGCGACGCGCGCCACGCCAGCTCGTCGTCGTCGAAAATGATGGTCCGGGATCCGACCTTGTGGGCGACCAGCCGGCCGGCGCCGATCTCGGCGTAGACTTTCGTCAAGCCGAGATTGTTCCGGGCAGCAAAGTCCTTGACGGATGAACCGGTTCTGGCTGCGGCTTTGGCAGCTCGCCTGTCGTGGCGGTTACCACCGCTTGCAGCGAGTGGCGTCGCCCGGCCCGGCCGGGGCCTGCAAAAGGCAGAATCGCTCATGTTTGCCTCTTTCGCGTTGCCCGGTGCCGACGATTGCCGGCGACCGTTCGCGAAAGATACGGCGAGCTGTCGCTTTCTATATCCCGGTAATTAGAAAATAGTTGGCGGCAGGAAGCGCCGATTAAGCCGTTTTATCCGGCGTAATGGCGGCGGCCTCCTCAACGGCCGCTTTCAAGCGGGTGTCTGCCACTTGAATATATTTCGCCGAATCGCCGGCTGCGCTCGCATCGATAAAGGCACAGAGCTCCCGCCACCCGTCTTTGCCGCCTTGCGCAATCTCGTTTGCCGTTCCCTGCTGAAAATGAGCGTACCAGGACTTGATTGCGCCTCTCAGGCCGTGCTTGGCGTGACCGTCGCGTATGAGCCTCTCAAGTGCCCGGTGTTGCTTGTCGCTCGCGATCTCCTCAATAATTGTCGTGCGTTTCCTCTTTCGATCGGCCCGCTCATAGCACCAGACGGCAAGACAGACATCCCCGCGCGCTCGCGATATTTCTGTTAGATCATCCTTTGGACCGCGTCTGATGGACGGAACAAGGTTCGGATGCTGCGTGCCGTCGTTTAGTTGCTCAATGGTTGCGGCCCATTTGAAGAAATGCGATTGAACCTTCGGTGAAGCCTCGTGGTCCCATGCAAGGCGCACAAAACGGGCAACCGCCATCAGCGCCCGCACGTGGCGGTTTCTTTCTAACGTCGCGTGGGTTTTGCCGGGCGGCGGCTCGGCCGGCAGCTCCGCGAGCGCCACTTGCTCGAGTGCCAAAAGCAGATCACGCAGGGCATGAATCGCGATCAGAGTAAGTCCCCTGATGGGCACTACATCGAGTCCAATCACAATCGCGGCCTCGCCTGTTTCCTCCTGCCGAGCTGCGTCACTGACAGCGATCTCGATCGCCTTCGCTCGCTCAATCAGCTCTGTCAGTTGAACCATGCTCGTGCCCTCTTGCGAGCGGTGCCGATCGGCACAACGTCAGCCGGCCGATCGCTCAAGATCGCGGATAGCGCCGCGTCCCATTGCGCCAGTGCCCGCCGTTTTTCGTCGAAATAATTGTGCTGGTCATAGTGCCGGCCCTCGATCGAGGCCGGCGCATGGTTCAAGAGCTGAGCGCGGATTTCTTGTGGCACGCCCAACGCGGCCATGCGACTGTTGAACGTTCTCCTCAGATCGTGCGGCGTCGGGCGCTCGGCTCGCCACGAACGTTCGGCGTCGGAGTCGCCTTTCAGGGACGCGCCGAGCCGCGCCATGACCTTGTTTAATGTCCCGCTATTGATCGCCGTATCGCCTTGTCCCCGAGCTGGAAACAGATAGCGGTCGCCTTTGTCGAGCCGCCCGAGCCATTCCAAAACGATTGCGCGGGCCGCTGGTGCTAGCGGGACGACATGCGCCCTATCACCCTTGGACCTTTCGGCCGGGACAACCCACGCAGCCCGCTCAGCGTCCTGGATATGCTCCAGCTCGGCGCGATTCATGCCGGCGATTTCGCTTCGCCTGGCACCCGTCAAAAGCGCCAGTCGCAAGGCGTCGCCGGCACCGTGCGCCCATTGCCCGCCGACGCGCGACCAAAAGACCCTGATCTCGGCATCGCTCAGAATCCGCCGACGCGCACGCTCGACACCGCGACGCTTCAAGCGAAAGCACGGGCTCGCCGTCACCAATCCTGCATCGATGGCAAACGAAAAAATCTTGGAAATGAGAGACTGTAGCCGATTGCAGAGAACCGGCTTGCCGTCCCCAATTATCCGCTCCAATAGCTCGACTACATCGGCCCGCGTGATCGAGGCATAGGCACGCGATTTCCACCGCGGCAAGACGTGCAAGCGGAGATTCCGGCCGTCTACCTTGTGTGATTTCTTGTGCCGCTCGGCGTGCTCTTTCATGTAGCGGGCGGCAAGGTGCGCGAACGTCGCGGTGTCGGCACCGGCCCGAGCCTTGCGCCGTTCCTCGATCGGGTTTCGCCCTTCGGCGACGGCGGCCCGATAGGCATCCGCCAGCTCGCGAGCCTTGCCGAGCCCAATGTCAGGGTAGCCGCCGATCGTTACCCGAGCATCGCGGCCCGTATCGGGGACGGTGTACCGGAAGCACCATGATCGGGAGCCGGTCGGTGTCACGCGGAAGGCGAGACCGGCGCATCGCGTGTCGCCGATCTCAAGGCGCCCTGTAGTGGGCGCGGCCAGATTGCGAATGAACGTATCCGTTAGCGATTTTTGCACCGATCGGCCCCTTGGGGACGGTTTGGGGACGGAATTTGATCCGGTTATCCCCGAGTGCCGGCGAACACCGGCGAGGCGAGTCAGCACGATAAACCGCCTATTTCCATGTTCAAGTGTTATTCGCGCTCGGTCGCCAGTTTTCGCGAGCATTCGAGAGGAACGAGACAGGCGATCACCTGCCCGCCGCCGGGGCGCACGCCCGGACAATTGGCCTGGACGTCGGGGCCGCACGCCCGCCGCAGGATTGCGAGCTCGACGCCGACCGGCATGTCCGCCCGCTGCGCCGGGGCGGCGGCCGCGGGCCGGGCAGCGGGTGCCGCTGCGGCGGCGGGTGCAGCGGCGGGGGCGAGCGGCGGTGGCGCGGCGGGTGCAGCGGCGGGCGCGGCGGCAACCGATGCGGCCGCCGACGGCGGTGTGGCAGGCGGCACGGCCGGCGCGTCGCTCGCCTTCTGCGCCGGCGCGGAGGCGCCGCCGACGTCGCCAACCGCCTTCTGGCACCCGGGAGAGAGCGCCGCGACATTCTTCTTCAGGCACGCGAGCGCCGCCGAGCCGCCGGGCTGCACGCCGGCGCAGTGCGCCTGGAAGTCGCTCCGGCAGGCCGCGCGGATCGCGTTGACCTGGGCCTGGCTCGGCTGTTGCGCGGCAGCGGCGCTGTCGATCTTCAATCCGATGCCGAGCGCCGAGGACATGCTCGCATCCGCTGACCCCGGCCGCCCGAGGTCGATCGAGACCGGAACGGCCCAGAGCAGCGTGGCGAGCACGCCCGTCAGGACCAGTTTTGCCGACAAGACTTGCATGTTCTTCTTCTCCGGAGTTGCGTTGATTCACCTTCCCCCTGTCGGCCGGAGAGGTGCCCTGTCGCAGGCGCAGGGACAACTGGAGAAAATTGACCTTCAGCTGAACAAAATTGGTCTCGATCCTCAGCGCGGGATCGACCGGTCCTCGCCGATGTCCGCCATGGCGGCGCGGGCGCAGTGGGCAAAGAACAGGAATACGGTGGACACCGACCGCTCGAGCGCGCTCGACAACGGCGGCAGCAGGGTGATCGCCTCCTGGGCGGTTCCGGTCCGTTCGATCAGGCCCTCGGCCGCAGCGTCGCGCAGGAGTTGCAGCACGTGGGCGCGGGAGACTGAAAAGCGCCGCGCCAGCTCGGAGATCGAGATGCGGACCGGCCGGGTCGGCGGCACAGTGTCGTCGGGCGCGGCCGCAATGACGAGGCTGAACAGGATCGTCAGGCCCGCGTTCCGCTCGGCGAACAGCCTGAGCTCGGGTGTGAACTGGAGCGCACGCAGGCCGGAGCGATAGTGCGCGATTCCTCTGCGCACGAACGCGGCGAGGAAATCGTCCCGATCGAGCGCTGCGCGCGCCGCGGCGCCCTCGGGCAGCAGCAAGGCGATCGCGTCGAACAGGGCGCCCCAGCGCAGCCGCAGCGAGTCGGTCAGGAACTCGGTCGGCACGAGAAGCTTGAAGCGACGGTCGCTCGCCGGCGCCGGCACCACATAGCCGAACAAACGCAGCAGCGACAGCAGCGCGCGGGCGCGGCCGGGACTGCATACGTCCTGTTCGACGCACAGCGACTGGAGGCCGCGCGCCGTCAATCCAGAGTTCGGATCGTCGGGACGGCGCGAGACGTGCAGATAGTACGCCAGGACGGCGACGACCAGGCGGCCGCGATCGTAGCCGATGTAATTGAGGACGCGATTGCCACGATAGAAACGGACGTTGTCGGTGAGCACCGCCCGCACGGCCTCGGGAAAACGCGGATTCCGACAGAGCGCCGCCACCGCCTCGGGGGACACTTCGCCGCCGGGCCGCATGAGTGGCGACAGGACCACGTCGGATGGGCTCTGAACATCCATTGCGGCCTGAATGCTAGACCGTTTCGCAATTCTATTGAACCGGGAAGCGGTCTAGCTGTGAAGTGTCAGGACGTTCTTCCTGGTGAAGCCGAGACGGCTGATTGGCGTATTCTTATCAAGGCTAGCATGAGGCCTATGCCAGTTGTAGCGGTGCAGCCAGAGAGGCAGCGCGCCACGCCTCTGATCTGAATGCTCGAAAGCCGTGGCATAGGCCCATTCTCGGAGCGCGGTCTGGATGAAGCGTTCGGCCTTGCCGTTGGTCTGTGGCGTGTATGGCTTGGTCCTGAGGTGCTTGATGCCGAGCTGAGCGCAGGCACGTGCGAAGGCCATTGAGCGATAGCAGCTGCCGTTGTCCGTCATGACGCGATCGACGGTGACGCCAAGACGCGCAAAGTAGGCGACGGCGTTAAGGAGAAAGGCAACGGCGCTTTCCTTCCTCTCGTCGGGGAAGATCTCAGCGGTGGCCACGCGGGAATGATCGTCGATGGCGACATGAGCGAACTCCCAACCCACCCCCCGTGTGGCATTCGGCTGCCTTTTATCGCCTGTGATGCGGTGACCTACCGCATTGAACCGGCCCAGCTTTTTGATGTCCAGGTGGACGATCTCGCCGGGGCTGGCGCGCTCGTAACGGGGGCGGGGCTTCTGAGGCTCAAGAGCGGACAGCAAGCTCAGGCCGCAGCGCTTGAGAATGCGCGAGACGGTGGACGGGGAGATGCCGATCTGACTTGCGATATGCGTTTGGATGTAGCGCTGGCGGCGTAAGCCTTCAACGGCAGCACATGTGGCGGGCGGGGTTCGGCTGGGCGATGAAAGGGGCCTTGAGGATCGGTCGTTGAGACCATCCCTCCCTTCGGCATGGAAACGATCGACCCACTTGCTGACTGTCTTCGATGTGGTGTTGTACTGGCGGGCGGCGGCGGCTCTGGTCAGCCCGCCATGCACCACCGCCAGAACCATCCCCTCTCGACCTTTCGGCGTCAGGCGAGCATTCTTGTGGGTGTCCATTCGGTCCTCCGCGAATCGCTGGTGTTTGGCGACTTCAGCGTTCCCGGTTCGGATCGAATGGACAACCTCCTGACACTTCACAGCTAGCCCGGAGATCTCACACGACTTGATTGCATTTTCTTCTGAAGGCCGGTGTCCGCAGCGCCTCCGAACACTCAGCCGCGGCCGCAAAGGGCGCGGACAAGAGCGCGGCACGCGATATGACGCCTGCTCGTAAAAAAATTGTCGCCGTTGTCGGGTCACTGTTCCCTCGTGCGTCCTTGTGGCAACCACGCCGCGACATGAGAGCGGCCACTGGCCTAAAAGACGTTGTCCTAATCGTACAGAGAAGGAGAATCCGCCAATGAGCGCCACCGCCGAAGCGACGCCGCCGCACGAGCACGACCTCGTCCTCACCCGCATCATCGATGCGCCGCGCCACAAGGTGTTCAGGGCATGGTCGGAGCCCGAGCTGCTCAAGCAATGGTACGCCCCGCAGCCGTGGACGACGCCGCACGCAGAGCTCGACCTGCGACCTGGCGGCGTCGGCCGGATCACCCTGCGCAGCCCGGAGGGCGTCGATTTTCCGTATGCGGGCGTCTATCTCGAGGTCGTGCCGAACGAGCGCATCGTCCTCACCGACGCCTACAAGGACGCATGGGTCCCCTCCGACAAGCCGTTCATGACTGTCATCGTCACCCTGGAGGACGTGGACGGCAAGACGCGCTACACGGCGCGCGTGCGCCACTGGACTGCCGCCGACCGCGAGGCCCACGAGAAGATGGGGTTTCACGAAGGCTGGGGCCGGTGCGCCGACCAGCTCGCCGCGCTCGCCGCCAAGCTCTGAGGCGGAACTTTCCTCGCCTGCCGGATCGCCGCCGGGCAACCGGCGGCGATTGCGTTCGGCATTGCCGCGGTTGAGCGGACCGCGTTACTCTCGCTGTCCGGTAGGGACGAGCGCTGTCCCAACCAGATCAGGAGAATACGATCCCATGGCCTACACGGTCACCGGCACGGCCGGTAACGATACCCTGAACCAATCGGCCGACAACGGGCCCGGCACGGTCGTCGGGCTTGCGGGCGACGACTATGTCTTCACGGGGACGGGCCTCGCCACCGTGACCGGCGACTCGGGCAACGACACCGTGTTTCTCCAGGCAGGCAACACCGGGACCGTGAACGGCGGCAGCGAGAATGACAGCATATCCGACAATGGGGGCAATATCGGCGCGATGGCGCTGTTCGGCGGCAGCGGAGCCGATACCGTCGATGTCGCGAACGGCACGTCCGGTCAGACCATCGTCGGCGGCAACGACTCGGCCGACGGGGCCGACCTGATCAATGGTGCTGCCGGCTCCGATCTGATCTTCGGCAACGGCGGCAACGATTCGATCAACGGCGTCAACGGCAGCGACACGCTGGTTGGCGGGTTCGGCGACGACCGCCTGTCCACGACGTCCAACACCAGTCCCACGCTGGTCTTCGGCAACGAGGGCAACGATTCCCTCGTCGTGAGCGGCGGCAGCGATACGACATTCGGTGGCCTGGGGAACGATTGCATCCTCGGCGGTTACCAGCCCGGCGACAATCCGCGAATTTTCGGCAATGAGGGAAGCGACACGATCGGCCTGGGCTCCTCGACCGGCGCTTTGACCATCGCGGGCGGCAACGACTCGGCGGACGGCGCCGATTCCCTCGAGGGCGGGAGCGGTGCCGATCTGATGTTCGGCAACGGCGGCAACGACACGATGAAGGGGGCTGGCGGTGCCGATACGCTGATCGCCGGCTTCGGCGACGATTCGATGGAAACCGACGCCGGCAACAACCTCGTCTTCGGCAACGAAGGAAGCGACACGCTCCTCGGCGGCGCCGGTCCCAGCACGGCGTTCGGCGGCCTAGGCAACGACGCGCTCTTCACCGCGCAGAACCGCGATGTGCTGCAGGGCAACGAAGGCAACGACACGCTCGGCGCCGGTCTCGGCATCGACACGCTCACGGGCGGCACGGGCAACGACGAATTCCAATACGAGGGAGCCGACCAGGACGGAAACAATGCCGGCGGCGGCGGACCCGTCGAGCTCGTCACCGACGTGAACTGGACCGAGGACCGATTCGCGACGGTCAATCAGGTGACGTTTGCCACCAACATCGGCTCGACGACCGGCGCCAACCTGGCGGCGCAGGCCAACAGCGCGATCGCGGCGGCGTTCGCGCTCAATGGCAGCAGCGGCACCGTGGCGGCGCAGTTCACCTTCAACAGCCGCACGTACCTCGCCGTCGACGACCAGGACGGTGGTGGCGTCACCGGGCAGTTCGACGACGCGACCGACCTGCTCATCGAGATCACCGGCGCGACCGGGACCATCGCGGCGGGCCGGTTCACGACGTGACGACGCGGGAACGCGCGTGACGGGCGTGCCCCCGTTACGGGTCATGCGGCCGGGCACGCCGGCTGCCGCGCTCGGCTTTGCGGTACAGTACCTGATGACGAAGCCGGCCTTCGCCAACCTGCGGTTCGGCGACTGGTCGAAGATCCTGGTGGGGCAGATCAACCGCGGCCACTACTGCTTCGTGGCCGATGACGCCGGCCGCATCCAGGGCTTCCTCGGATGGGCGCTGACGAGCGAAGCCAAGGCGGAAGCGTGGCTCGCCGGTCGCGCGCCCCTGTCCCATCAGGACAGCCTGGAGGGGGACTGCGTCGTCATCAACGCCTGGATGGCGAACTCGCGCGCAGCCTTGCGCGTCCTGCTGCGCGAGGCGCGCAAGCTCGGCCGCGGCAGGACGTATGTGTGCTTCAAACGCTACGACGGCGGCGGCGCGATGCGGCCGGTGCGCCTGAGGCTCAGTTCGCACGGTCACGCGCCCACACTCATTGCTGCTTTCCCCACAGCCGCGCTGAAGCAATGTCTGCGCCCGCCCGCAGCGTCTTCAGCTTGGCCCACACCACGTCCTCGGTGACCCACTCCCAGCCGACGAATGTGCCGAAGCCGCAATCGACGCCGGCGATGACGCGCTCGCGATCGCCCACCGCCGCGACGACCGCTTCGATCCGTTGTGCGACGACTTCGGGATGCTCGACGAAATTGCTCTTGGGATCGATCACGCCGGGTATGAGCGCCATGTGATCGGGCAGCTTGTGCTTGCGAAGCGCCGCGGTCTCATGCTGGCGTCGCGGGTTGGCGAACTCCAGACCGAGTGCGCCGACCGTTGCCTGGTAGAGCGCCGACAGGATCACCTCCATGGCGACATCGTAGTTGTGCGGCCCTTCCCAATTGCCCCAGCAGACGTGCAGCCGCACGCGATCCGGCGGAAGACCGTCGAGGCCGCGGTTCAGCGCCGCCACGTGCTGCTCGACTAGCTTGGCGAAGTCCTTGTCCGACAGGTCCTGATACAGCAGGACACGCTCCATCGCGAGGTCCGGCGCATCGATCTGCAGGACAAATCCGGCCTCGACGACCCTGGCGTACTCGATGTGCAACTCGCGGGCGATCGCATCGAGATAGTCCTGATGCGAGGCGTAGTGCGCGTTCAGCATGGTCGTCGCGACGATGCCCGGCGAGGGCGCATTCATGAAGAATTCGCTGAACCGGGACTTCATCGGTGCCGACAGTTTCTTATAGCGCCCGATCTCCGCGTCGATCGCCGCGGTGTCGCGATCCTTCACTTCGCCGATCGCCTGCGGGGCGTCGAACACTTTGCTCGTCTTCGGGATGCGCGCCATCATCCGCTGGGTGAACTGCGAAAACTCGATGAACTCCTTGCCGTACGGCCGCTTCGACACGCCGCCGAATCCGTCCATGCGTTGCGGAATGTAGGTCTGAAATCCGACCCGCCCTTGCTCGCCGTCATTGGCGCTGTCGATCCCGACCTCGGCTTCCTTGTTCAGCACGTGCGCGACGCGCGCATCGGTGAGCTCGTCCAGCCTGGCCCGGTCCACCGGCTTGCCCAGCTCCTGGTCGATCAGCAGGGTGCCGAGTGCCTCGCCGCGCGGAATGCTGCCCGCGTGCGTCGTCAGGATACGATCGATGCTGCGTTGCATCTGCGCCCTCCGCTTCTTCTCGGGTTTCCGGTTTGATCGCGCCCGCCTGTCTCGATTCTCGGACGGCCGGCCTTCCTACATGCGAATTACGGATCTCCCAAGGCAAGGTTGAGCGACTGACCCCTCGAAGGCCAATAACCAGCGCTTGAAACGCGAAGGCCGATCTGGGATCGTCCGACCAGACGCCGGTTCCAAGGCGCAGGTTACGGGGAGGGCTCGATGAGGCGAAGGTTTCTTGCGCCGCTCGTCCTGGCGGCCGGCCTATTGCTTGCGCTCGGTGCGCACGCTCCAGCGAACGAGTACCCCAACCGCCCGGTCCGGATCGTGATCGCGTTTTCCCCCGCCGGCAACATCGACGTGCTCGGCCGTTTCATCGCCCAGAAACTTTCGGACATGTGGGGCCAGTCGGTGTTCGTGGAGAACCGCCCCGGCGGCAGCGGCAGCATCGGCGCCGTGGCGGCGGCGCAGGCGGCGCCGGACGGCTCGACGCTGCATTTCGGCGCGCAGACGCTCGCCGTGAACGTCACGCTGTCGCCGACCGCCGGGTTCGATCCGGTGACGAGCTTCGAGCCGATCATGTTGGTCGCGAGCGCCCAGGAGGTTTTCCAGGTCGCGGTGGCAACGCCTTTCCGCTCGGTGCACGACGTGATCGACTACGCCAAGGCCAATCCGGGCAAGCTGAACTATGGCTCGGTCGGCATCGGCTCGACGTCGCATCTCGCCAATGCCCTGTTCAACGACGTGACCGGTGTGACGATGCAGCACGTGCCCTACAGCCAGCTCGCGCAGGCGACGGCCGACGTCATCTCCGGCCGCACCGAAATCTGGTTCGGCCCGTTCGGCTCTTCGCTCGGCAACATCCGCGCCGGCAAGGTGCGCGCGCTCGCGGTGTCCGGCCCGGTCCGCGCCAAGCTCCTGCCCGACGTGCCGACGCTGACCGAAGTCGGCGTGAAGATGCCGGAGGAATCGAGCTGGTACGGATTCTTCGCCCCGAAGGGTACGCCCAGGCCGATCATCGACAAGGTCAATGCCGACCTGGAGCGAATCCTGGCGATGCCCGATATGAAGGAGCGCGAGACACAGCTCGGCTATCGCTTCATCGGCGGGCCGCCGGACAAGCTCGCGGCCTTTCTCAAGGCCGAGATCGCCAAATGGGGCGCGCTGGCGCAGAAGGGCGCGTTCAAGTGAAACACTTGCAGTGCGAGCGGCGTCGAGCACCGGCCTGCATGCGAGACGGATCCGAAATGCTGCGGTTGGGTTCCCCTCCCCCCGCGCTGCCTCATTTCCTAACGCATGCGTTCTGACTGCCGTTGCTGGGAGAAGTCGCCAGTGTCCCGGTTCCGACGTTCGTATCCCTTTGCGGCACCCCCTCGTACGGACGTCGGAACCAAAGGGACACTAGCAAGTATATGATTCTAGTGTGGCTTTGGATTTGACGTTCCTACGAAGGGGGCGCCGCAATACTGGTAGGAACGTCAAATCCGCCACACCAGAGGGCATCCTTTCTGCCACGCTCGATGACAGAGCCCATATCAGGGAACGGGGAGTCGAGCTCTTCGGTGCGCCACGATTTTCGAATCGGCAGACGGCCTTTTACATTCGTTCAATTCACGTAGCAAATCCAAGGCAAAGGAGCTAAGTTTCTCATATATGTGCCCTATGGAGTCTACTCGCACAGAACGGCTAAAAATACTGCTCACATCGGATTTGATAGGCACGCCAACAATCTCAACGTTTTTCTCTGCCTCAATGAGGGCGACGACGTCACGAAAATGGCGTGCAGTAAAATAGCTGATTTCATCGCCTTTCTTACTCATATATGTTCCGCTCGGGTCTCCGTCATCGGTAACGACGAACATAAGCCGGCGTTTAGCTGGGATCTTCTTAATCCGGTCGTAACACCACATGATAGCTTCACCATCGTAACTTAAATGGTGCATCACTGTATGCAAGATGGTGCACAAGCGGTGTACTGTTGATAAACTGTGAGGTTCCTCGCGCGTCCTGAAGACGACGTAATGGATCGGACGATTGCGGCCGGCGGCATTCGGAATGTCTTCGCCTGTTGTTGTATAACCGATAATTTCCGTTGGTACTTCACCTTTTGCCAAAAGGTCGCCAAAACGATCAGCGATCATGAAGGCTAGTTTATAGCGGTCATCGACTTGCATGGAGCAAGATAGATTGATCAGAATGCTGGCTATCGTTTGCCGCTCTTCTTGCACCTCTTCGATCAAATTTATTTCGGGCGGGGTGCTGAAGGGGTCAGCGATTTTCTGAGTCAGATAGACGGGCCTAACTCCGTTGTCCGCCAGGACGCAACGCATGGTAGATTTATTTGCCCACGTTTCTCTAGCATAGCGAAGCCATTCTCTTTGCGCCTTCGCAAATCCTCGCCCATGTTTCTCATACAGCTCTTTAATTGTGGCAGGTACGGTCCGCACAGGAAAGTCCTGGCCTCTTGTAATGCGATCTGTAACGGCTACCGAAGCAGGACGATAATAATTAAGCTTGGGCGATGCCCCATACCCTGTCTCACGTTTCGAGGTAAACGCATGTTTTTTGCGGCCACTGCGGAACCCTTTACCTTTATCCTTGTCTTTATTCGTGCTCGCTACCTCCCGCTGTACATGCAGCGAATTCCTACGAGTAGCGAGAATTTTTTCTTTCATCTCGCGATAACTCAATACGGTTTCGTCCGGCTCCTGCAGGAGCAGCGGAAAAAATCTTGCCACGACCTCATTCAAATCACTTAACTCGCCAAAGAATTCGGCAAACTGCTGTCTTTTCTTGTCAATGCGTCGAGGAAGCTTGTCATATTCAGGAAGTCTTCTTGCGCGCATGCTAAAAATTCGCTCCTCTGTCAGCAGGGACTCCAGCGCAGCCGTCGCGGCGGCCAATGCGGGCATGACCTCGCGCGCCGCGCGCAAAACGATGAGAAAAATCTGCAAATCATAATTGATGATTTCGGGTTCGGGTGTGTTGAGAAGATATTCGTGTAGAGCGCCGAGATTCTTATGAATGCCGGGATATTTCTCGTATCCGCCGCTTTGAACGAACGCGGCATAACCGATGGCATCGATGCCAGCATCGAGCATATGCGCCGGCTCTGGATGAGCTGGTCTTATGGCCTCAAGGAATTCCCGATCCAATAAAGGCAAAGCGCTCGCCCGCAAATCATAAAAGGCGCGTTGAGCTTCCAGATTTGACGGAACAGCAGGTAGAAACCCGACAGGGCTGTTGCTTTTCAGCCTTGCCATGCTTCTCAATACGTCTTGCGGATTTGCAAACAGTCGTCTTCTGGCAACGCCAAGCATAATTCAGTTTACCTGAAAATTTCATTTCACTAAAGGCGTGTCGGAGTAAATAAGCCAAGGCGAAGCATTCAGAAATTTGGTTGCGGGGGTCGGATTTGAACCAACGACCCCCAGGTTATGAGCCCGAAAGGGCGGCGCCGCCGGAGCAACCGGCGGCGCTACCGATCCTCGTGCGCGCTCACGCGAACGCCGACCAATCAACCGGGCCGCTCACGTAGCCGTAGCGCAGGTTCGAGCGCGCCGCGCCGTTCTTCTCGTACTCCTCCTTCATGCGGGCGAAGCGATCGCGGTTCGGGCCGATGTCGCTGCGCTTGCTGATGTCGTAGTTGTAGAGCTTGGCGTTGGTGCCGCCGAACACCGCGGTCTTGATCGGCCCGTCGGCCGGACCGAGCGGCTTGAAGCCGTATTTCTTCTGCATGTCCTCGGGGATCTCGAGGCGCCGCAGCGCCTCGATCTGCCATTGCGGCGAGCCGGTCCATACCGCGTCGGTGCCCCACGCGATGCGGTCGTAGCCGAGCCCCTTGCCCATGATTCCCATCAGGGCGGCGCCGAGCCGCGGCTCCGCCACCACGCTCTGCGCGAACAGTTGGCCGACGTCGGCATAGACGTTGGTGACGCCGTATTTCTCCGGGATCTCGGCGAGGTCCGACACCCAGGAGACGCGGCCGGTCTGCTCGAACTCGGTCCAGCCGTCCTCGGCGCGGCCGCCGGCGGCGTGGCGATAGCCGCCGTGATAGATCACGAAGTTGAGCTGCGGCCAATCCTTGGCGGCCTTGCCGACATCGTCGACCATGGCGTATTTCAACAGGTGCGGCCAGCGTTCCGCCGTCGCCTTGGGGAACAGGCCCTTGTGCACGCAGACGTTCTTGATGCCGTGTTTCTCGCACAACTCGTACGCCTTGTAGGTGACCTTCTCGTCGTCCATGCGCCAGGGGTGCTTGGCCTCGTCCTTGTTGGTGTTGTCGCCGACCGTGTAGCCCTTGATCGATTCCGGCTTGCGCTGGAGCGAGCCCTCGAGATGCTCGAGCCAGCCGTCCCAGCCGGGCGTGAAGATCGCATGCGCGAACATGCGGCGGCTGCCGGCCTCCCGGTTCACCTTGTCGCGCGCCTCGATCATCATCTCGTTGGTGAGGAACCAGTCGCGCGGGATTTCCGAGGGCGAGGACGAAATGAGCGCGATCTTGGTGTCGCTGTCGAGGTACATTTCCTTGAAATAGTTGTTGAACTTGAGGTCGTCGAGCGTCTGCGGCTTGTCCACCAGGGTGGGGTTCCAGCCGGCCTTGCCGACCGCCTCGCGCGAGCGCACGAAATTCACCAGCCGCGTATCGTCGCGCAGGAAATGCGTGTGCATGTCCATGATGAACTGGTCCTTGAGCGCGGCGGCGCGCTCCTGGGCCATGGCCGGCGTCGCCGCTTCGGCGCGGCTCGCGTCGAACACCGTGCCGAACGTGTCGTTGAGCGCGACGAAGCCCGCGGCCATGCCGGCGGCGGTCTGGAAGAACTCGCGCCGGCTCAGCCCCTGCCTGGCGCCGAGTTCGTCGCCCATCGCCAACAGCCGTGCCTCGACCTCCTTCTGCTTCTCGCTCTGCGGCGGCGGGGTGTACTCGTCGCTCGAGACGATCTGGGTGGGGATCGGCGTCGCGTGCGGCAGCAGCTCCGACGGATTCAGCTCGGCGATTTCCTGCTCGGTGAGAAATCCCATGAGTGGCCTCCTGGTGGCATTCGAGTGAGCGATCTTGGCTTCGGCCCGGATCGAGCTTGCGCGAAGATTAGCCGATTTTCGCTGAGAAGGGGATGGCTGCACCAGGCGCCAACCAGCCCGGAGGCTCACCACGCCACGAGCGCGAGCCCGGGAACATCCGAGAAGTCGTCTGGGTTCATGGTGATGAGTGTTGCGCGATGCACCAGCGCCTGCGCGGCAATCATGCGGTCGAGCAGCTTGCGCCGCGAATAACCCGCATGGGCGACGATGGCGCCGTAGGCCTGCGCGGCGGCGTCATCGAAGACGAGGGTGGGAACGGCCGCCAGGATCGCATCGAGGCGGGCCCGTCGAACCTGGGCATAAGCCGGCTCCCGATAGACGCCGCCTTCCAGCTCTACGCGCGTGACGATTGACATCAGGAGAGCGTCCTGAAGGGCAGCTATCTTCCCGGTTACCGTCGGGTCGCCATCCCGGAGATGAATGGCCACATTGCTGTCGAGGATGAAGGCCACGGGTCAAAGGCCGAGCCGTTCGGGCAGTTCCTCGTCGTCGCGCCGTTCGATCGCCGGCGGCACCGGCAGCTCGCGCAGCCGGGCGATCATGTCCATCACGGAGGTTGCCGCCGGATAGATGGTCATCACATCGCCGGACCGGACGATCGTCAGCTCCACATTGTCGCCGAAGGCGACCTCCTTGGGCAGCCGCACGGCCTCGCTGTTGCCGCTGCGAAACGTGCGGGTGCGGGCGATGGTCATGTTCGATTCCCTCTTGGATATACTCGTATATACAAGTGATCATCAAGCCAGTCAAGCGACGCTCCGGCCCGTGCTGGCTTGCGCCGGAATCAGCGCAATTGCGAGCTCATGAAGTCGACGAAGGCGCGCACCCGCGGCGACAGGTGACGGGCTTGCGGGTAGACCAGCCAGATCGGATCAGCCGCGGGTCTGAATTTCTCCAGCACCGCTTCCAGCCTGCCGGCGGCGAGCGCCTCGTCGATATAATAGTCATGGATCTGCGCGATGCCGTAACCCGCCAAGGCCGCAGCGCACAGCGCTGCACCGTCACTGAAGCTCATCGTCCCCTTCGGCGTGACCGATGTTTCGGCGCCGCCGCGGGCGAACCGCCAGTCCCGGGCAAGCCGCGCGTCGTGCCGCGTGAAGGCAAGACAGTCATGTCGGACGAGGTCATCCGGCGTCTTCGACCGGCCGCGCTCGGAGAAATAGCTCGGCGTACCGACGACGCGGAACTGGGTTCCCGTCAGCCGGCGGGCAATCAGGCTTGAATCCTGCAGAACGCCAAATCGAACACAGACGTCAACACCTTCCTCGATGAGGTCGACATAACGATCGGTCAGGCTGATCGCGAGCTTGAGCTCCGGATGCCGCGCCCGAAAGGCGCCGAGCAGGGGCACCACCTTGAGCCGCCCGAACGATACCGGCAGGTCGACGCGCAGCCTTCCGATCGGCTTGAGCCGCGCCTCCCTCAGCACCAGCTCGGCCTCCTCCAGCTCGGCCAGAACCTGCCGGCAGCGCTCGAAGAAGGCGGCGCCGTCCTCGGTTAGACCGACGCGGCGGGTCGTGCGGGCGAGCAGCCGCACGCCGAGTTGATCCTCCAGGCGGTTGATCGCATTGCTGACGCCGGACTGGGTGATGCCGAGTTCCTCGGCGGCGCGCACGAAGCTGCGCCGCTCGGCAACCTTCACGAAAATGGCCAAGGCGCGCAGATCCGGCATACCGGCAATATATCACTTTTCATGATCAATCACATCACCGTCTCGGCGATTATTCTATGATTACCCGGAGGCTACCTCTCCCGCATGCGCGGCCGGCCCAAGCGCGCCGCACGGAGAGTTGCCCATGTCCGACATCCCCGTCTCGCCATTCACCATTCGCATCTCGCGCACGACAATCCTGCTGGTGCTCTGCGCGACGATCCTGTCCATCTGCACCGGCCTGCGCCAGAGCTTCGGGTTGTTTCTGCCGCCGATGGCCGCGCTCGGCATCTCGGCATCGGCGTTCGGCATTGCCATCGCGCTGCAGGCGATCGTCTGGGGCATCAGCCAGCCGCTGATCGGCATGCTCGCCGATCGCTACGGGACGCGGCCGGTCGTCGTCGCGGCGGCGCTGGTCTTTGCGGCGGGGTTCCTGGTCATGGGCTCGGCCAGCGGCGCGTTCGCTCTCGACATCGGCGCCGGGTTGCTGGTCGGCGTCGGCATCGCCGGCACCGGCGTCGGCGTGGTGATGGGCGTGGTATCGCGCGCCGTACCGCGCGAGCGCCGCAGCCAGGTCGTCGGCGCCGTTGCGGCGGCCGGCTCGCTCGGCACCTTCGTGCTGGCGCCGTTCGGACAGTGGCTCATCGACGGATTTGGCTGGCGCGCCGCGCTCGTCGCCTTCGCCGGCGTGGCGAGCGCGATGGCGCTGCTCGCCATCGGGATCGGCGAGGCCTCGCCGAGACCGCAGACGGTCGCGGCGAAGGCCGCGGACCAAGCATCGCTGGGCGCCGTGCTGCGTGCCGCGGCGACCCATCCCGGGTACGTCGCCATGACGGTTGCGTTCTTCGCATGCGGCTTCCAGCTCATGTTCATCACCGTGCACTTGCCGTCCTATCTGGCGACCTGCGGCATGCCGCCCGGCCTGGCGGCAGGCGCGCTCGGCGTGATCGGGGTATGCAATGCGTTCGGGACCTACGCGATCGGCCGACTGGGCGCGCACTACAGCCAAAAGCGCCTGCTGGCATTGCTCTACCTCGGACGCTCGCTCGCGATCGGCGCGTTCATCACGGTGCCGGTCAGCCCCGCCTCGACCCTGATATTCGCCACCGCCGCGGGCCTCTTGTGGCTCGGCGTGGTGCCGCTGGTGAGCGGTCTCGTCGACAAGGTGTTCGGCTTGAAGCACTTCGGTACGCTCTACGGCTTTGCCTTCCTCAGCCATTCGCTCGGCTCGTCCTGTGGGGCCTTGCTTGGCGGAGTGAGCTTCGACCTCACCGGCTCCTACGGCGTTGCGTGGGTCGGGCTGATCGTCATCGGCCTCCTCGCTTTCGTGCTGCAATGGTCGATGGATGACCGCCCGCCGGCCGACATCGCAACGGCCGGTGTTGGATCGCCGCGGAACGCGCTATGATGCGGCACGATCGGAGCCAGGGAGAAGGGCATGCAGCACGCATCGATCCGCGCCCAGGAGGTCAACACGGCGAAGCTCGCCGGCCTCTACCGCCGCCAGTTCGCGCTCTCCAACGTGCAGAAGGGCGAGACGATCGCGATCGTCAGCGACCTCGGCACACGGCGCGAGTACATCCAGGCGGCCTTCGCGGCCGCCGACGAGCTCGGCGCCGACATCTACGAGATGTGCGTCAACTCGATCCCCTCCTGGACCAAGGTGGGGGTGGCGACCATCGGCCAGTGCAAGGGCACGCTCGAGGCGGTGAAGGCGGCCGACCTGGTGGTGATCTTCCACGTGCCGCTGTTCACCAAGTGGCTCAAGGCCGTGATGGACGGCGGCACCCGCGTGCTGATGGTCATCGATGCGCCCGACGACCTCGAGCAGCTGATGTCGCCCAAGGGCCTCAAGGAGGCGATGAAATACGCGGAAGGCGTGTACCGGCAGACCCGGACCGTCCGGGTGACCAGCGAGGCCGGCACCGACTTCACCTATTCCTGCGGCGAATATCCAGTGATGACCCAGTGGGGCTTCGCCGACGAGAAGGGGCATTTCGACCATTGGGGCGCCGGGCACATCCACACCTTCCCCAACGAGGGCAGCGCGCACGGAACCGTCGTGATGCAGCCGGGCGACATCGTGGTGCTGCCCTACTGCCGTTTCGTCGCCGACCCGGTGCGGCTCGAGATCCGCGACGGGCACATCGTCAAGCTCGAAGGGGGGCTCGACGCCAAGCTGATGCAGGAGTGGCTCGACGACGGCAAGGCGAGCCCGGACGACCGCGACCCCTATGCGGTCTCGCATCTCGGCTGGGGCATGAACCCGCAGGCGCGCTGGTACTGGATGGGGCTCAATGGCGACGAGCCGGAGCGCAACCGCGCCGCCGCGCGCGTGTTCCCGGGCAATTTCCTGTTCTCCACCGGGCCGAACACGCAAGGCGGGGGAAAACGCGCGACCCGCGGCCACTACGACGTGCCGATGCGCGACTGCACGGTCTCCCTTGACAACAAGGTGATCATCGACAAGGGCAAGCTGGTCGACCCGAAGATGATCGTGCCGCGCGAGGCGCGGTGAACCGTCGGCACGATGGGTTCCTGCGAAACCCATCGTCTGAAGCGCGTCGGCAAGATGGTTCGCGACGCTCACCATCCTTGCCGGGGGCGGCGCGGGTCGCACTCAAGATACTTGAACTCTATAATATTCAAGCCTAAAGCTTCCCGTCGCTACAACCGCTGGGCTTTGCGGCCGGCATGACCGGGCTTACGGGACGACACGCGCTGGTGACGGGCGGCGGACGCGGCATCGGCCGCGCCATCGCGGCCGCGCTGACGTCCGGCGGCGCGATCGTCTCCGTGACGGGACGCCAGGAGGCGCCGCTGAGCGATGCGGTGGCTGGTGGAGCGGCGGCTGGCTATTTCATCGCCGATGTGACCGACGCGCGTGCACTCGCCGATGGCGTGAAGGGCGCGGCTGCACAGCGCGGCCCGATCGACATCCTGGTCGCCAACGCGGGGGCCGCCGAAAGCGCGCCGTTCGCCCGCAGCGATGTCGACCTGTTCCGCCGCATGCTCGATCTCAACCTCATGGGCGTGGTCAACGCCGTCCACGGCGTGATCGGCGACATGCAGGCGCGCAAGTTCGGCCGCATCGTCGCGGTGGCGTCGACCGCCGGCCTCAAGGGCTACCCTTACGTATCGGCCTACTGCGCCGCCAAGCATGCGGTCATCGGCCTCGTCCGTTCGCTCGCGCTGGAGACCGTGAAAAGCGGCATCACGGTCAACGCCGTGTGCCCGGGCTTCGCCGACACCGATCTCACGCGCGACAGCATCGCGGCGGTGGCGCAGAAGACCGGGCGGACCGAGGTCGCGGTGCTGACCGAATTCGTGAAGGCGAATCCCCTCGGCCGGCTGATCACGCCCGACGAGGTCGCCGCCGCGGTGGCGTTCCTGTGCCAGGATGGCGCAAGCGCCGTCACCGGAACGGTCGTGACCGTGGCCGGCGGGGAGATCTAGGATGGACGAGGCGGGCGTGCTGCCGCTCGATGCGGAGACCAAGGTCAGCGAACGGCCGAGCGATCACAAGAACGAGCTGCGCCTGTGGCTGCGCCTGTTCACCTGCAAGACGCTGATCGAAGGCGAGGTGCGCCGTCGGCTGCGCGACCAGTTCGACATGACGCTGCCGCGCTTCGACCTGATGGCGCAGCTCGACAAGGCGCCGAATGGCATGAAGCTCGGCGAGCTGTCGCAACGCCTCATGGTGTCGAACGGCAACATCACCGGGCTGGTCGACCGGCTGGTGGCGCAGGGGCTGCTCGACCGCCAGGCGGCGCCGAACGATCGCCGCGCCCAGCTGGTGCGGCTCACCGCCGAGGGCCGCCGTATGTTCCGCACCATGGCGGCGGCGCACGAGGAGTGGGTGGCCGAGGCGTTCGCGGACCTTTCCCCCGGCGAGATCGAGACCCTGATGCGCCTGCTCGCCAAGGCGAAGGGCTCGGCGCGCCGGGCGGCGATGCGCGGAGACGACACGTGACGACGCCGAGCCCCTTGGGCGACACGCTGTCCTGGCCGTTCTTCGAGGCGCACCATCGCGGCTTCGCCGACGCGCTCGCGCGCTTTGCCGATGCGACGCTGCCGTCGCTGCCGCACGACGATGTCGACGCGGCCTGCCGGGCGCGCGTCAAGGCGCTCGGCGAGGCAGGCTTCCTCAAGGCGGTGGTGCCGGCCGAATACGGCGGGCTCCATCCGCGCCTCGACGTGCGCACCCTGTGCCTTGCCCGCGAGATCCTCGGCTTCCGCGACGCCCTCGCCGACTTCGCCTTCGCCATGCAGGGGCTCGGGACGGGATCGATCACGCTCTACGGCACGGGCGAGCTCAAGGCACGTTATCTGCCGCCGGTCGCCGCGGGGCGCGCCATCGCGGCATTCGCGCTGTCCGAGCCGGAGGCGGGCTCGGATGCGGCCCAGCTCGCCACGACGGCGACGCCCGACGGCGCCGATCACGTGCGGCTCGATGGGCAGAAGACCTTCATCTCCAACGGCGGCATCGCCGACCATTACGTCGTGTTCGCCCGCAGCGGCGAAGCGGCCGGCGCCCGCGGCCTCTCGGCCTTCGTGGTCGATGCCGACGCGCCCGGGCTCACCATCGCGGAACGCATCGAGGTGATCGCCCCGCATCCGCTGGCGCGGCTCGTGTTCGACGGCGTGCGGGTGCCGGTCGCGAACCGCCTCGGCGCGGGCGGCGACGGCTTCAAGGTGGCGATGGCGACCCTCGACATCTTCCGCGCGACCGTGGGCGCCGCCGCGCTCGGCTTCGCGCGCCGCGCGCTTGCCGAGATGATCGCGCGCGCCCAGACGCGGCACCTGTTCGGCGCGCCGCTGACCGAGCTGCAGCTCACGCAGGCGGCAATCGCCGACAGCGCGACCGAGATCGACGCCGCCGCGCTCCTGATCTACCGGGCCGCCTACGCCAAGGACCAGGGCGCCGCGCGGGTGACGCGCGAGGCCGCCATGGCCAAGATGTTCGCGACCGAAGCAGCGCAACACGTGATCGACCGCGCGGTGCAGCTGCACGGCGGCCTCGGCGTGACCAAGGGCATCAAGGTCGAGGAGCTCTACCGCGAGATCCGCGCGCTGCGGATCTACGAAGGCGCAACCGAGGTGCAGAAGATCGTCATCGCCCGCGAAGTGCTGAAGGACCGGCCGGCGAAGTCCAGGCTGGCGGCAGAATAGGGATGGAACCAGTGTCCGGTGAGACCAAGCGCAAATCGCCTCAACCCAGTGGCCACACCGTCCTGCAGCCGGCCGGCTGGCCGCAACCGCGCGGCTATGCCAACGGCATCCTGGCGCGCGGCCAGATGGTGTTCGTCGGCGGCATGGTCGGTTGGGACGCCGAGGGCCGCTTCGCCAAGGGCTTCGTCGCGCAGACCCGCCAGGCGCTGATGAACATCGACGCGGTGCTGCGCGAGGGCGGTGCCGCGCCCGAGCACATCGTGCGGCTGACCTGGTACGTGCTCGAGATGGACGAGTATCTCGCCGCGCTGCCGGAGCTCGGCCCGTGCTATCGCGAGGTCATGGGCCGGCACTATCCGGCGATGGCGCTGGTCGAGGTGCGCCGCCTGGTCGAGCCGGAGGCACGGCTGGAGATCGAGGCGACGGCGGTGATTCCTTAACGCAGCTCCTCGCACAACACCCCGCGCTCCACCACCACCTTGCCGTCCAGCGCGACCGTGCAGTTGCGCATGGGGAAATCGAAATGGCAAGCGGTGAAGCGGCCGGCGGTCTCGTTGGCGCCGGTCGAGTAGAGGAAGTTTCCGGCGAATGCGCGCAGCTCGGTGCCGTTGATCTGGCTGCGGTCGTACATCGTCATCGCATCCCAACGGGCGACCGGGTTCATGCCCCAGCCCACGTGCGAGGTGGCGTAGGCCTCGCGATCGTTCCACGCCTCGTAGTAGGAGCGCGTCAGCGCCGCATCGAGGCCGTCGCCGTGGATGCGGGTGACAAAGTCGTTCTCGATCGTGAGCCGCACCGGCGACTCGACGTAGCGCTTGAACGTCAGGTTCACGTCGCCGGGCGCCAGCACGACGCGGCCGTTGACCGAGCCCGGCGTGGGGAAGCACAGGCACAGGCCGGCCGGCCAGTAGCCGATCCTGCCGGGCTCGTCGACGATGCCGGTGGCGCCGCGCGCCGGCGCGCCCTCGACCCGCACATCGAGGTCGGTGCCGGCATCCGAGGTCACGCGCATGCGCCTGGCCTTGCCGAGGAGCTCCATGCCGCGGCGCACGCGCTCGCGCAGCTCCGGTGTCGGCCGGGTGCGTTCCAGCACCTCGGGATGCTCGTTGGAGATCATCATGACGCGCGTGCCGCCGGCGAGGATCGGCTTGAGCTCGCGCGAGTGCAGCAGCCCCTCGACGGTGCAATCGACCACCATGCCGCAGCGCGCAAGCGCTGCGATCACAGGCTCGAGCCCGCCAACCGCCAGCGACGTGCCGGTCGAGCGGATCGGCACCGGTGCGTTCAGTTCGGGCGAGCACAAGGTCACGTGGAACGGCCGCGCCTCGAGCTGATGCAGCGCAAGCTCGGCGAGCCGCGGCAGGATCGGCCGCGACTGCGTCTCGGCGAGCACCGCCACGACGTCCCCCGGCTTGACCGCGCACAGCCGAAAAACCTCGACGAACGCCTTGATCCACTTGCCTTCGATCGTTTCCTGCAGCATCGGCCTGCTTGCTCGGGCTACGCGCCTAGGCGCGAATCGGCACCGTCATGTCGCCGATCCGCTCGAAGCTGAGCGACATGACGTCGCCCGCCTGCACCGGGCTCACGCCCTGGCAGGTGCCCGACATGATGATATCGCCCGGATAGAGCGTGTAAACCGACGAGGCCCACGAGATCTGCCGCGGCACGTTGATGATCATTTCCCGCGTATTGGCCGCCTGCCGCACCTCGCCATTGACCCGCAGCGAGAAATCGAGCGCCCCGGGATCGCCCAGCTCGTCGGCGGTCACCAGCCACGGCCCGAGCACCGCATACGTGTCCGGCGATTTGCGGAAGCTTCGGTCCTCCTTGCCACGCACCACCATGTCGAGGGCGATCGCATAGCCGGCGACGACGCTCAGCGCCTCGGCCTCGGACACGAAGCCGGTCTTGCGGCCGATGACGACGCCGAGCTCGGCCTCGTGATCGGTGCGGCGGTCAGGAAAGCGGATGGCGACGCCTTCCGACGGCCCGATCAGCGAGCTCGAGGCCTTGAGGAACAGACCCTGCTCCTCGATGCTCCGCTGCTTGCCCGCGCTGTAGACCGCGATCTCGGCGTCGCGGCGCGCTTCCTCCACATGGGCGTGGTAGTTCGCCGGCGTGCCGATGATCTTCGACGGGTTGGCCACCGGGCTGAGGAACCGCACCTCATCGAGCGGACGCGGCGCCGCCTTGTCGGCAAGCTCCTCCATGCGGCCGCGCAGGCCGACGAGATTGGCGATCAGGTGATCGCCGAACGGCACCGGATAGCGCAGCGGCGGCAGCAATTCGAGGATCGCGGTGACGTCGTGCACATGGCGGCCCCGGACGAGACCGATCTTGTTGTCGTCATAGCGGCAGAGCTTCATCTATTCGACCTTCACGTTGGCGTCGCGGATGACCTTGCCCCACTTTATCAGGTCCACACGGATGCGCTCGGCGAATTGCGCGGGCGGGCTCGCGATCGAGTAGATGAAGCTGGGCGCGAGAATCTTGTCGCGGAATGCCGGGTTCTGAAAGATCTTCTGGGTATCGGCGGCGATCTTGTCGACGATATCGCGCGGCGTTCCGTTGGGCGCCGCGAGGCCATACCAGGAGCCCGCCTCGAAGCCGGGGAGCCCGCTCTCGGCGAGCGTCGGCACGTCGGGAAACTGCGGCAGCCGCTGCGCGCTGCCGAAGCCCAGGACCCTGAGCTTGCCGTCCTGCCATGGCTGCGCGATCAGCCCGATGCTGACGATGACCATCTGGATGTGGCCACCCAGCACGTCGGTGATGGCGGGGGCCGCGCCCCGGTAATGGACGGGCGTGAATTTCGTGCCGGTCATCGCCTGCAGGAGCTCGATATTGAGATGGCCGCTCGACCCGCTGCCGAAGGTGCCGTAGTTGAGCGCCCCGGGCTTCTGCTTCGCCAGGTCGATCAGCTCGCGCAGCGAGCGCGCCGGCACCGACGGATGGACCACCAGCGCCTGCGGACTGATGCCGAGCGCGGAGATCGGCACGAAATCGTCGAAGACATCGTAGCCCGGCTTGCCGAAAAGGTGCGGGTTCGTCACGAAGGTCGCGTCCGACGTCACCAGGAGCGTATGGCCGTCGGGCGCCGATTTGGCTACGGCCTCGGCGCCGAGCTGGCCGTTGGCGCCTGGTTTGTTCACCACGACGACCTGCTGCCCCCACGCCTCGCCGAGCTCTCGCGCCAGCGCGCGCCCGAGGATGTCGGTGATCCCGCCGGCCGCATAGGGCACCACGATCTGCACCGGCTTGCCCGGATAAGGCTGCGCGGCTGCAGGCCCGGCAAGGCCGAGCAATACCCAGGAAACCGCCGCTGCCGCCCAGCCGTAGCGCTTCATCATGGTTGCTCCCCGTGAGATCGGAACCCCGAAATCTCGTTGAAACAGGCGTGCTCTCTGCTGCTCTCGACGTCGTCCACCGCCGTCAAATCACTCCGCTTTTGCGCCGACATCCTTGATGATTTTCGCCCAGCTGTCGATGTCCCGCTTCACGACGGCAGCAAACTCCACGCTGCCGAGCAGAGACGCTTCGAGGCCGACCCGTCGCAGCTGCTCGCGTACGTCAGGACTGCCGGCAGCCTTCATGATTTCGGATTCCAGCCTGAGCACGATATCCGGCGGTGTGCCGGCCGGAACGAATATTCCCATCCAGGGTACGAGATCGAACTCCGGGTATCCGAACTCGGCGATCGTCGGCAGATTCGGGACCGCGCTCGGCCGTTGTCTCGACATCGCCGCGAGTGCCTTGACCTTGCCGCTCTCGATCAATTGCACTGCGCCACCCAGTGCGGCCGCGGTCAGCTAAATCTCGCCGCCGAGAAGCCCCGCATAGACGGGCGGCGAGCTCTTGTAAGGAACCGGCAGGATATCGATCCCGGCCGACCGCTTGAACCACTCCATCGTGAGATAGTGCGGCGCACCGACGCCCAGGTGCCCATAGCTGAGCTGACCCGGCTTCGCCTTGGCATGGCTCACGAGTTCCGGCAGCGAGGTCACGGGCAGCGCCGAGCTCACGATCAGTGCAAAGGGCAGCTCCGCGAGCTTGGCCACCGGTATGAGATTGCGCTGCGCGTCATAGCGGCGCGTCGACGACAAGGTCTCGTTGATGGCCAGGGCATTGGAGAAGATGGCGATCGTGTACCCGTCGGGAGCGGCGCGCGCCAGCAACTCGGTCGCGATCATCTCCGATGCCCCGGGCTTGTTGTCGACGACGACCGGTTGGCCGAAGGTCTCCTGGAGCTTGGCGCCGACCACGCGGGCGATGAGGTCCGAGCTTCCTCCCGCCAGATTGGGAACCAGGAAGGTGATCGCGCGCGCCGGATAAGTCTGCGCCGCAGCCGCAATAGTGCTGCAGATGGTTGCGCTCATCGCCGCGGCGACAGCCATCCAATTCAAGTGAACGCGCATTCGAAGCCCCCTTTTTCACCGCAGAGGTCTAGTCACGTCGCGTAGTCGGGAAACAGGCGGCCCGCCATGCGCAGGCACGCATCCCAGTTCTTGCCGCCGTTCCGAGTCGCCTGGATGAGGTCCATCGTCTCCGCCGCCTTGCGGCAGATGTCCTCCGTGGGGATCACGACATCGTTGCCGCGCCCGAGCGCACCGACCTGTGCCTGTGCGGCGATCTCGAAGAAATGGTGCATGACGAAGGCTTCGGCAACCGAATCTGCTGCGATGACGATACCGTGGTTGCGCAGTATCGCGATTTTGTTGGCGCCGAGGTCGCGATCCAGCACGTCCTCCATGCCCGGCTCGAATTCGAACCCGGTGAATTCGTGGTAAGAGAGCCGGCCGTAGAACAACATCGCCTGCTGCGAGATCGGCAACAGGCCGTGCCGCTGCGCCGCGACCGCCATGTTCGCCGGCGTGTGAGTGTGAAAGACGGCATTCACCGATGGACGCCGGCGCGCCAGCCCGGCATGGATGACCAGAGCCCCGCCGGTGAGCGGACGATCCGTCCCTTGCAGGGGCCGTCCGTCCAGCGCGTATTTCAGCAGGCTCGATGCCGTAACCTCGCCGAACATGAAATCGCCCGGCTTGATGAGAAGCGCCTCCGACTCGCCTGGAACCCGCGCCGACAGATGATTGTAGGTGAGGTCGCGAACGCCGAAATGGTCCATCAACCGATAGGCGGCCGCCAGATCCAGCCGGCACTTCCATTCCGCATCGGTCGGCTGCGCGCTCATCAGAACGGCACGACGATGCCGTCGAGCGGCGCGTCGCAGTTGACCAGGTCGACGCGCTTGCCGGCGATGCGGATGCCGCCATCCTGCTGCACCAGGCGGTGAAAGGCGGTGCCGGCGAACAGGCGCTGCGTTTCGCGGCGGTACTCGATCATGACGAATTTCGACCGCACCGTGCAGACCTTGTTGCCGATCTCCTCGATCGACACGTTGCCGACCATGCGGCTGGTGCGCGAGCGCGGCTCCTGCGAATAGATGCGCGGGCTCGCCAGCCGCCGCACCCGCGTCTCGAGCAGGCGCCGGTCGTCATAGATCAGCGAGACCGTGTCGTGCGGGCTCGCCTGGCCGGGCTCGCTCGGGACCCAATACCAGCCGTCGGACGTGAACAGCGCGAGCCAGTCATCGAACTTGGCTTCGTCGAGCAGCCGCGCCTCGTGCAGCAGGAACTGCTCGCAGCGGTGCAGGTCGAGCGTCTCGGGAACGCGCGCCGCCCGGCTGCGCGGCGGCGCCGCCCGACGCAGGGTCGGCCGCGCGATCTTCGCCTTGGACTTGACGCGCCTCGCCATCGGCTACGACGCCGCCCGCGCCGGCGCGACCTGGGCATTGGTCATGTAGCCGAGCCAGGCATCGAGCATGTTGCGGATGTAGACCTCGCTGGTCGAGTTCTTGCCGCGCCGGCCGCCGTGCGCGTCGGGCACGTCGCTCTGATAGCCGCGGCCGACCTGCAGCCATTCGGCGCCTTCGCTCGACATCCCCATGTCGAGGCGGTTGTAGATCTCGAGGTCGTCGGTCAGCACCAGCGAGCCGGTGCCGTTGACGATGTTGGCGAAGCTGATGGTATTGCGGAACATCTGCTCGGGCGCGCCCTTGAGTCGGAAGCTGTAGGTATGGACCACGGTGCGGTTCACCGCCACCGGATGCACCACGCGCAGCTGCTGGAACTGGCTCATCAGCGAGACGTTCGGATAGATGTTCGAGTTCCAGCGGCGCACCTCGAGGATGCGCTTTGCCTCCTGTTTGCCCTTCTTCTGCTCAAGGGCCGCGATGTAATCGCGGAACACCGGGTCCTTCAGCGCCGCCACCAGCTTCGAGTCGTCGTGGTAGTCGCCGAGGTAGCTGTGGCCGTTGGGATAGGTCCAGATGCCGACCTGCGATTCCCAGAAGCTGTACGGCGCGCCGTTCTGCCGCATCTGGCGGATGGCGATCTCGCCGGAGCCGTCCGAATGCGCCGCGTCGGACTGCTGCTGCGCCGCCTCGATCGAGGAGCGATGGGTGAACAGCGGGTGCGCGGCGTCGCACAGGTTCTCGAAATAGACCTTCCAGTTGCCGTCGTAGGCGTGCCTGAACACGCCGCCCGCGACCTCGATCTCGCCGTCGGGCGCGCGATCGATCAGGTCGTCGAGCGAGGTCGTCATGTGGCCGAGCGACTCATCGAGGCTCGGCCCGTCGTGCGCGCCGCTCGCGAACACGAAGCCACGATAGCTCTTCACCCGCGCCACCGGGAGCATGCCGATGCGCGGGTTCTTCGGATCGAACTCCGGCGGGTAGTCGTGGTTGAGCGGCACCGCCTTGAGGCGGCCGTCGAGGTGATAGGTCCAGCCGTGGTAGCAGCAGGTGAATTCCGGTGCGCTGCCGCTCTCGGTCGCCACCACCATCGCGCCGCGATGGGCGCACTGATTGTGGATCACGTGCACGGCGCCATCGGCGTCACGCGTCAACACCACCGGCCGGCGCCCCATGCGGGTGGCGAAATAGTCGCCCGGGTTGCGGATCTGGCTTTCGTGGCCGACATAGATCCAGGCGGCATCGAAGATCCGTGCCATCTCCAATTCGAAGATGGCGGGATCGGTGTAGAGGCGGCGGTGCACGCGGCCGGGCCGGATGAACCGGGCAATCTCGTCGCTGATGTCGTTCATGGCCGTGTTCCTTGGCGCGCCGATGGGGCGCGTGCGGATCATGCACAACGATACTGCGCAGGCCGGCCCGTCACAAGAAGTGCCCGCGATACTCAATCAAGCGTCCCGGTCGGGCGATGCAGCGCCGTCCGGGTGCGCTGGCGGGTCACCCACTTCGAGCGCCCGGCAAGGCCGAGGGCGAGCGCGCGCAGCGCCGGCGGCCAGGTGGTCGGAAGACCGAGCAGCCAGGAGACGCGCTGCGCATGTTCGGTGACCGGGCGCTCGCTCCTCTCCCACGCCTCAAGCGCCGTCGGCACGTCCTGGTGCGCGTCCAGATAGACCGCGAGCGACAGCGCATTCATCATGGCGCAGCCCCCGCCCTGGCCGATGTTCGGCGGCAGCGCATGCGCGGCGTCGCCGATCATGGCGACGCGACCGGCAAACCAGCGGCGCAGACGAATCAGGTCGAAGCGGTCATAGCGGCCCTCGTCGCCGAACCGGTCGATCAGCGCTTCCAGGTGCGGGAACCAGCGCTTCCAGGCGTCCTTTTGCACCGGCACTGTCTTGGCGACCTCGTCGCCGTGCAGCATGGTCAGCGCGATATAGACGTCGGTCTCGCTGCACGGCGTGTACAGCACGCGCCGGCTGCCCGACCAGTATTCGACCGTGGTGGCGCCGTCGGCGAAGCCGCGCTCCGCGGGAGTCTTATCCAGCATGAGGCGCGTGCAGCCGTCCACCAGGTAGCGGCGCTTCGCCAGCAGCCCGAGCGAGTCGCGCACGGCCGAGTTGCCGCCGTCGGCACCGACGATCAGATCGGCCTTGAGCCGCTGGCCGTTGGCCAGCGTAACAACACCATCGGCAGCAGCACTGGTCGCCGCCGAGCCGGTGACGATCTCGGCGCCGGCGCGCTGCGCCGCCGCCGCCAGCGCATTGATCACTGTCTGGCGCACGATGCTGAACACGCGGCTGCCGCCCCAGCGGTGCACCGAGATCACCCGGTTGCCGTCGTCGCGCACCTCGCGCGTGTGGGCGAACGGCGCGCCCTTGATGGCCGCGTCGTAGGCGCCGACGGCTTCGAGCACGCGCAGCCCGTTTTCGTAGATGTAGATTCCCGCGCCGGTGGTGCGCAGCCGCTCGCCGCGCTCGTGCACGCGCACGCTCCAGCCGCGCTGGGCCAGCGCGCAGGCCGCCGTGAGCCCGGCAAATCCTGCACCGACGATTTCCGCGTGCCGTCTGGTCATGCTCATCCGATGTCGTGCTAGAATATCGTCGGTTTGCAAGGAGATATAGCATGGCTCGATTGCGCCATATCGCGGTGGTCGTCAACGACCTCGACAAGGCGGCCGAATTCTACGCCAACGTGTTCGAGCTCAAGCGCATCGGACGCGAGGACCTGGAGATCGGCTCGGCGATCTACATGAGCGACGGCGTGATCAACCTGGCGCTGCTCAATTTCAAGGGCAAGGGCGGCAGCGCCGCGTCCGATCTCAAGGAAGGCTCGACCTTCGTCGGCGCGCACCACTTCGGCTTCCAGGTCGACGACCTGGCCGAGGCGCAGAAGCGCATCGAGGCGAACGGCGGCAAGTTTTTCTTCGACCTCGGCGACGAGCGCCACGGCAATTTCGAGCGCAAGTTCAAGGACCCGGACGGCGTGATCTTCGACATCTCCCGGCACGGCTGGCAGGGAACCGACGGGTATAGGAAATAGCAGCGCTAAGTCCACCGACGTCGTCATGGCCGCGCTTGTCGCGGCCATGACGACAATCATCGGGGCACTTGCAGTTGCTCCCTCAGCACGAAGTGCTGCACCTTGCCCATGGCGTTGCGCGGCAGGCTGTCGGTGAAGACGATGTCGCGGGGAAGCTTGAAGCGGGCGAGGTTCTCGGCCGCGTGCCGCAGCAAGGCGTCTGCGTCGACCGCGACGCCGGGGCGGGCGACCACGAAGGCGACCGGCACTTCCTGCCATTTGGCGTCCGGCCGGCCGATCACCGCCACTTCGGCAACCGCGGGATGCTCGGCCAGCACGCGCTCGAGCTCGGCCGGATAAATGTTCTCGCCGCCCGAGATGATCACATTCTTCTTGCGCTCGTGGATGTGGAAATAGCCGTCCGTATCCCGCATGCCGATGTCGCCGGTGTGGTACCAGCCGTCGCGCAAGGCCTCGCTGGTCGCGGCCGCATTGCCCCAATACTCGAAGAACACGTTGGCACCGCGCACCAGGATCTCGCCAGCGACGCCCGGCGGGACGTCGCGACCGAGGTCATCGACGACGCGCACCTCGCAATGGAGGCCGGGCAGCCCGGTGGAGTTGCCCCGGCTCAGGTCGCCCCCGAGCCGCGTATAGATGGCGATCGGGCAGGTCTCGGTCGCGCCATAGACCTGCAGCACCGGCACCGCTCGCGCCGTGATCGCATCGATCAGCGCCTGCGGCACCGTCACCGACCCGGTGGTGATCGCGCGCAGGCTGGACAGATCCGTATCCAGCCACGATGGTTGGGCGAGGATCGCCTGGATCGTGGTCGGCACCAGCACGGTCAGGGTCGGCTTGTCGCGCGCGATCGCCGCCAGCGTCGCATCCGGCGCAAAGCGCCGATGGATCACGACGGTGGCGCCCACCTGCAGCGCGGGCGTGGTCTGGATGTTGAGCCCGCCGACATGGAAGAACGGCAGCACCGTGAGGATGCGGTCCTGACCGGTCATGCCGTGCAGGTGGTGGCTCATGGCGGCGTTGCAGACCAGCGCCTCCTGCCGCAGCACCGCGCCCTTCGGTCGCCCGGTCGTTCCCGACGTGTAGACGATGAGCAGCGGGTTCGCGAGATCGACATGCGGGTTGCGCCCGTCGCCGCTGCCGCGCGCGAGCAGTTGCTCGAACGATTGCGCTCGCGCGGGCGCGAAGTCGATCCCGACCACGCTCACCTGCGCCAGCGCATCGGAGAGGCCGTCGATCACGGCGGCGAACTCCTGCTCGACGAACAGCGCCTTCACCGATGCGTCACGCAGGATGAACACCTGCTCGGGTACCGCGAGGCGCCAGTTGATCGGCACCAGCATGGCGCCGAGCCGCGCGCAGGCGTAGAGGAGCACCAGGTAGTCGGGATGGTTGGCCGCAAGGATCGCCAGGCGATCGCCAGCGCGGATGCCGAGCTCGGATTTCAGCGCCCGCGCGGCCGCCGCAATACGTTGAGCAAAATCCGCATAGGAGAGGTCCCGCCCGTCGAACCGCAGCGCGGTCCTGGCCGGCGTGAACGCGGCGTTGCGGTCGATCAGGTCCGACAGGTCCATCGGCTCGCCCAATGTGTTCATTCGTCATGCGCGGGCTTGATGTATAGCCCGGAGACATCCCTGACAGGTGTTCGGGGACATCCCTGACACTTTTTGACCAAGGCTGGTCACGGCCTTGATCGCTTGGATTTTGCTGCTTGAACGCGCAGCCGGGGTCAAGGGCGGCTTCGCCGCCGCGAAGCGGTCAAAACCTTGACCCCGGCTGCGCGTTCAAGAAAGGGCATCCAAGCGCTCAAGGCCGCCTCCTGCCGTCACGCATGTTCCGGTTCGCGCAGATCGATGGCGGCGATCTGTCGTGCACCGAAGAAGATCTTGTATTGACCATCCGTCCCGCGCGGCCTGATGGCGACGCGTTCGTTGCGGAAGGCCCGCGGAACAAGCCAGAGCCGGCCCTTGAAGCGGATGTAATCCTTGGTGCCCGGCACGGTGCGCACGATCTCATGCTCGTCGTATTCCACCCCCGGCAAGCGATCTGGCATCGCGCGCAGGCTCGGCCGATAGCGGCTGGCCGGCACCTCGAGATCGAGCGCCTGATGTGGTCGCTCGAAATTGTAGATCAGGCGCCAGCGATCGAAGGCATGCTGCACCGCGTCGAGGCTGCGGAACTGCTGCAACGCGAACACTTCGGCCTTGAGCGTGCGATGGAAGCGCTCGTTCTTGCCGCGGCTCTGCGGATGGTAAGGCCGGCTGTGCACGACATTGACGCCCAGCTTGAGCAGCCACACGCCGAGCTGGGTCCAGGGCGTGCCTGACGCATCGCCCCACGGCCCGCCATTGTCCACGAAAAAAGCGTTCGGCAACCCATAGCGGCGGAACGTGAGCTCAAGCTGGGCTCGAACGGTGCTGCCCTGCTCGTTGGCGCACGCCGCAAGGCACACCGAAAAGCGCGAGTGATCATCGATGATGGTCAAGGGGTGGCAGCGCACCTGGTTCACCAGCGCAACCCAGCCCTTGTAGTCCATCTGCCAGAGCAGGTTCGGCGCTTCCATCTCAAACCGCTGCACCGCTCTGGAGCCGCCGACCGGCAGGCCGATCCGATTGTTCCGGCGCAGTATCTGGTGGATCGTCGATAGCGCAGCTGGCTCCATTCCTGCACGTTCAAGACATCGCCCGATCTTGCGTGCCCCCCAGGCCGGGTGCTCATCGCGCACCGCAAGCACGCGGGCCTCCATCTCGGCGGTGCAGCGAAATGGACTGTTCCTCGGCTTCCCCGAGCGATCAGCGAGCACTTCATCGCCCGCCTGGTGGCGCGCCAGCCACCGATACCCGGTATCGGCGCTGATCCCGAACCGCCGGCACAGCTCGCGCCGGTTCACCCCGTCCTGCATCGCAAGCAGCACAAACTCACGTCGCTGATCCATCACCGACATCCTTCGCCACGGCATGGAGGGCCTCCCAAACAGCCGATTCCATGCAATGATGATGTGTCAGGGATGTCTCCGAACACCCGTCAGGAATGTCCCCGGTACAAACATCAAGCCCGCGCATCCACGACTTGGCGGCTCCGCAAGACGTGGATGGCCGGACCAAGCCCGGCCATGACGATGGAGCGTCACTACTCGTCCTTCTCGCCCGGCTCGTACAGCGCTTCGCGGCCGATCCGGTCGAGGCAGATTTCCGCTGTCCACGGCAGCATGAGCGAGCCGCAGCGGCTGTCGCGGTAGATGCGCTCGAGCGGCAGGCTCTTGAGCATCGCCTGGCCGCCACAGGTGCGGATCGCCTTCACGGCGATGGCGTTGGCGTTCTCCATCACGCTGTGCTGCGCCGCGTAGGCGCGCAGCACCTGCTCCTTCGACGGATTGGCGCGCGCCTCGGCGACGCTCTGGAACCAGATCGCCTTGGTCTGCTCCAGCATGATGCGCATCTCGGCAACCGCCACCTGCTTGGTGGGGAACATGCGCCGCTTCACCGGCGGCGTGCCCGGAACCTCGCCGCGCAGATAGGCGATGGTGAAGTCGTAGGCCGCCTGCGCGAGCCCCATGTAGGTCGGCGACAGCGTGAGAAACATGTGCGGCCAGCGCGTCGCCGCCTGGAAATACACGCCGCGCGGCATCAGCATCGCGTCCTCGGGAACGAAAACATCCTTGAACAGAAGGTTGCGCGAAACGGTGGCGCGCATGCCGAGCGGATCCCAGTCACCCACCACCGACACGCCGGGAGCATCGGCCGGGATCGCGAGGTAGAGGGTGTTGCGGCGGCTCGCCGCCTCGCCTTCGCCACGCTCGGTGCACAGCACGCCGTAGTAGTCGGCGGCGCCCGACAGGGAGGCGAAGATCTTCTTCCCGTTGACGATGAAGCCGCCGTCCGTGGGGCGCGCCTCGGTGCCGAAGGCGACGACGCCGGCCGCCGCCGCGCCGCCTTCGGAGAACGGCTGCGCATAGATCGCGCCATCCTGCACGATGCGGCGGTAGTGCACGGAGCGCCGCGTCCGATGGCCGGCGCGCTCGTCGGCCGACATGTCGAGCTCGTCGGCGAGCGGGCCGGTCCACAGGGTCGAGCAGACGTGCATGTTCCACGACAGTGCGGTGGCGCCGCAGTAACGGCCGAGCTCGGCCGCCGCCAGGCAATAGGTGTGGAAGTCGGCGCCGAGACCGCCGTCGCCTTGCGCGATGCAGATCGCCAGCAGGCCTTCGCGGTGCATGTCGCGAAAATTCTCCAGCGGAAACGTCGCCGCGCGATCGTGCTCGGCGGCGCGCGGCGCCACCACGCGACGGCCGAAGCCTCGCACGCGTTCGTTGAGCTCGGCCTGAAAGTCGGTCAGCCGGAATGCATCGGGGGCAAACAGCGGCGCGTCGGTCCGATGGCCATCGAGATCGATCTTCGCCTGCTCGTGCATCTCATCTCCTCGCGCCGCGATGCGGCTTGCCTCCGGGGCGGATTGCTTTAAAGTTAAAGTAATAATCCGGCCATCCGGCGCCGTACCAGGGGGTATCGCCATGTTATCACGGCTGTTCGTCGCTCTGACGGGTTTCCTTCTCGCCGCACACGCCGGCATGGCGGCGGAGATCACGGTCGGCTTCGTCACCTCGCTCAGCGGGCCCGGCGCCTCGATCGGCATCCCGTACGGGCGCGGCATTTTGGCGGGCCATTCCTACGCGGGCACGATCGGCGAGCACAAGATCAAGCTGGTGCGGCTCGACGATGCCTCCGACACGTCAGCCGCAACGCGCAACGCCCGCAAGCTGGTCGAGGAGGAGAAGGCCGACGTGCTGATCGGCACCTCAGGCGTACCCGGCTCGGTCGCCATGGCGGTGGTCGCAGCGGAAACCAAGACACCGATGCTCTCGCTCACGCCGAGCGTGATCCAGGTCGGACCGGCCGGTCAATGGGTGGTCGCCATCCCGCAGCCGACCACGCTCATGGTCTCGGCCGTGGTCGAGCGCATGAAGAAGGACGGCGTCAAGAAAGCCGCCTATATCGGCTTCAGCGATTCCTGGGGCGACCTCGTCTATGACGCGCTGATGAAGAGCGTGCCGGGAAGCGGCATCGAAGTCGTGACCAACGAGCGCTATGCGCGCCCCGACACCTCGGTCACCGGCCAGACGCTGAAGATCGTCGCGGCGCGGCCTGACGCCGTCATCACCGGCGGCTCGGGCACGCCGGGCGCCCTGCCCTACCTGGCGCTGGCCGAGCGCGGCTTCAAGGGCGGCCTCTACGGCACCCATGCGCTGATCAATCCGGATTTCGTGCGCGTCGGCGCGCAGGCGGTGGACGGCGTGATCGCGCCGACCGGCCCGGTGGTCGTCGCCGAGCAGCTGCCCGACAGCAATCCGACGAAGACGATCTCGCTCGCGTTCCGCGACGCGCACCAGAAGGCCAACAACATGCCGACCACCGACGCGTTCTCGGCCTATTCGTTCGACGGCTGGCTGGTGTTCCTCGATGCGGCCAAGCGCGCGCTCGCGAAGGCCCAGCCCGGCACGCCGGAGTTCCGGACGGCGCTGCGCGACGCGATCGTCTCCACGAGCAACGTCACCGGCACGCACGGCGTGTACAATTTCAAGCCCGGCGACAATTTCGGCGTCGACGAGCGCGCCCGCGTGCTGGTGAAGCTCACCAAGGGTGCGTGGACATTGATGCCGTGAACACGTGCTGGGCTGTTGCATGAATGCGACAGCTCCACGAGTGCTGCCGGTTCCCTCACCCCTTGTGGGGGGAGGGGGCGCGCATGAGCAAGCCGTGAACGCCGTGTTCAACGACGGGCCGCCTTCGGCATGACGCCTGAGATCGCCATCCTGTTGATCCAGGACGGGATCACCACCGGGGCGATCTATGTGCTGGTCGCGCTCGGCACCGTCCTGATCTTCGTCGTCACGCGCGTCATCTTCGTTCCGTTCGGCGACGTGGTCGGCTATGCGGCGCTGACGCTCGCGGCGCTGCAACTGCGCCAGATGCCGGGCACGGTGTGGCTCGTCCTCACGCTTGCTGCCATCGCGACGCTCATGGAAGCGTACGGCCTGATCCGCCGCGGCGACACCCACCGGCTGCCGCACGCCTTCGTGCTGTACGCGGTCCTGCCCTGCCTGCCGGTCGCGCTCGTCGCCGCGCTTGCCGGGCGCGAGCTGCCCATGTGGGGCGAGATCGCCCTCACGCTGGCGATCGTGCTGCCGGTCTCGCCGCTCCTCTACCGCATCGCGTTCCAGCCGCTGGCGGACGCCTCCGTCCTCATCCTGCTGATGGTCGCGGTCGCGGCGCATTTCGCGGTGTCCGGCCTGGCGCTCCTCTATTTCGGGCCCGAAGGGTTTCGCACCCAGCCGGTGACGCGCGCGTTCTTCGATCTCGGCATCACCGTCGTCTCGGGGCAGACCATCCTGATCCTCGCGGCCTCGGCACTGTTCAGCTTCCTGTTGTTCCTGTTCTTCGAGCGCACGCTCACCGGCAAGGCGCTGCGCGCGACCGCCGTCAACCGCATCGGCGCGCGACTGGTCGGCATCCCGCCGGCGCGCACCGGCGCGGTCGCCTTCCTGCTGGCGTCGGCGCTCGCGGCGATCTCCGGCATCCTGATCGGGCCGGTGACCACGCTCTACTACGATTCCGGCTTCCTCATCGGGCTCAAGGCCTTCGTCGGCGCCATCATGGGCGGGCTGGTGAGCTATCCGGGCGCCGCCGTCGGCGCCATCCTGGTCGGGTTGCTGGAGAGCTACGCGTCGTTCGTGAGCAGCGCCTTCAAGGAAGTCATTGTCTTCGGCGCGCTCATTCCGGTGCTGATCTGGCAGTCCATCCGCACCGGGCAGAGCATCGAGGAGGAGGACGAGGAAGAGCGCGAGGGAGAGGCCTGATGCGGCGCCTCCCGGCCATGCTTCTCGGCCTCGCGATCGTCTTCATCGCAATCGCTCCGGCGCTGCTCGGAAGCTTCACCATCACGCTGATGAACTATATCGGCGTCTATGCGCTCGCCGCCCTCGGCCTCGTCCTGCTCACCGGCGTCGGCGGCCTCACCTCGTTCGGCCAGGCCGCCTTCGTCGGCATCGGCGCTTACGCCACCGCCTGGCTCACTGCGGTCCAGGGCGGCTCGCCCTGGCTCGGGCTCATCCTGGCGCTCGCGCTGACCGGCCTCGTCGCCACGGTCCTGGGCGCCGCGACGTTGCGCCTCGGTGGCCATTTCCTGCCGCTCAGCACCATCGCCTGGGCGATCGCCATCTATTTCATGTTCGGCAATATCGATGCGCTCGGACGCTACAGCGGGATCTCCGGCATTCCGCCGATCACCCTCGGCCCGCTGTCGCTCGGCAGCACCACCGCGATCTATTATTTCATCTGGACGGTGCTCGGCCTGGTCCTGCTCCTGTGCCAGAACCTGCTCGACTCGCGCCAGGGGCGCGCCATCCGCAGCCTGCGCGGCGGCATCGCCATGGTGGAAAGCCTCGCGATCGATTCCTTCCGCATGCGCCTTGCGGTGTTCGTGCTGGCCGGCCTGCTCGCCGGGCTTTCCGGCTGGCTCTATGCTCACATGCAGCGCTTCGTCAGCCCGGCGCCGTTCGACATCCGGCCGGGCATCGAGCTCTTGCTGATGGCGCTGGTCGGCGGCGCCGGAAACATCCTCGGCGCGGTCGTCGGCGCGGCGATCGTCACCCTGATGAAGAACGCCCTGCAGGACATCCTGCCGGCGTTCACGCGCAACAGCGGCCAGCTGGAGATCGTGTTCTTCGGCGCGCTGTTCATCGTGCTGTTGCAGCACGCGCGCACCGGCGTGGTGCCGCTCCTGCGGCGCTATCTGCCGCGGGCCGAGAAGGCGTTGCCGCGGCAGGCGAAGCCGCTGAGCCGTCGCGCGCCTCCAGCGGTCGACACCATCCTGCTGCAGGTGGACGGTGCGGTGAAGCGGTTCGGCGGCCTCACCGCCGTGAGCAACGTGAGCTTCGAGGTCCGGGCCGGCGAGATCCTCGGCCTCATCGGCCCGAACGGCGCGGGCAAGAGCACCGTGCTCAACCTGATCACCGGCACGCTCGCGCCGACCGACGGACGCATCCTGTTCCTCACGGAGGACATCACCCGCCTGCCCAGCCGCCGCATCGCCGCCAGGGGGATTTCCCGCACCTTCCAGCACGTGAAGCTGCGCCCCACCATGACGCTCGTCGACAACGTGCTGCTCGGGACCTACCTGCGCACCCGCGCCGGGTTCCTCGCCGGCGCGTTGCGGCTCGACCGCGCCGAGGAAGCCTCCGCCCGCCATGAGGCGCTGCGGCAGCTCGAGCGCGTGGGCCTTGCCGAGAAACCGAACGAGCTCGCTGGCAACCTGCCGCTCGGCCGGCAGCGCTTGCTCGAAGTCGCGCGCGCTCTCGCCGCCGATCCGCTGGTGGTCGTGCTCGACGAGCCTGCCGCGGGGCTGCGGCGCCTGGAGAAGCAGGCGCTCGCCGACCTCCTTCGCACCCTGCGCGGCGAGGGCCTCACCATCGTGCTGGTCGAGCATGACATGGACTTCGTCATGAACCTGGTCGACCGCATCGTGGTGATGGATTTCGGCGCCAAGATCGCCGAAGGCCTGCCGGCGGCGATCCGTGCCGACCCGCGCGTGCAGGAAGCCTACCTGGGCGGTGTCGTATGACGGCGCTGCTCACGGTCGAGGACCTGCATGTCTCCTACGGCAAGGTCGAAGCCGTCGCCGGCGTGTCATTGCGGCTGGATGCGGGTCAGATCGTCACGGTGATCGGGCCAAACGGTGCCGGCAAGACCACGCTGCTCGCCGCGCTCATGGGGCTGCTGCGGGCGCGCGGCACCATCACCCACGAGGGCGTCGACCTGCGGCGGCTCACCACCGAGGAGCGGGTGCGGCGCGGCATCTGCCTGGTGCCGGAGCGGCGCGAGCTGTTCGCCGAGATGACGGTCGCCGACAACCTGATCCTCGGCGCCTACAGCCGGTGGAGCGACCGCAAGGCGGTCGAGCACGATCTCGAGGACGTGTACCGCCGCTTCGGGCAGCTGGCGGAGCGCCGGCAGCAGCTCGCCGGCACGCTGTCTGGCGGCGAGCGGCAGATGCTGGCGCTCGGCCGCGCCCTCATGGCGAAGCCGCGGCTCCTGCTGCTCGACGAGCCGAGCCTCGGCCTCGCGCCGCTGATCGTGCGCGAGATCTTCCGCATCGTGATGAGCCTGCGCGAGCTCGGCGTCTCCATCCTGCTGGTGGAGCAGAACGCGCGCGCCGCGCTCGAGACCGCGGATTTCGGCTACGTGCTGGAGACCGGCGAGATCGTCCACACGGGGCCGGCTCGCGCCCTCATCAACGATCCGCGCGTAATCGCGAGCTACCTCGGCGGCAAGGTGGAGCCATGACGGCGCGCACGCGCATGCCGTATGACGATGTCGTGGTGGCGGCGCCGGTCACGGTGCCCTACGTGCGCTATTCGATCCGCGGCGGCCACTGGTTCCTCGGCCGCGCGCTCGCCGGCCTGTGCGCAGCCGCCCGCATCCGCAAGGACGAGATCGACGGGCTGTGCGTCACCAGCTTCACCATCGCGCCGGACACGGCTGTGGGCCTCACGCAGCATCTCGGCGTCTCGCCGCGCTGGCTCGACCATATTCCGATGGGCGGGGCCAGCGGCATCGTCGCGTTGCGGCGCGCCGCGCGCGCGGTCCAGTGCGGCGACGCGGAGATCGTCGCTTGCATCGCCGGCGACACCAACCACACCGACTCGTTTCGCCTCAACGTCTCCTCGTTCAGCCAATTCGCCGCCGATGCGGTCTACCCTTACGGCGCCGGCGGCCCGAACGGCAGCTTCGCGCTCCTGACCGACTACTACATGCGCACGTTCGGCGCAGAGCCTGCGGATTTCGGCAAGATCTGCGTCGCCCAGCGCACCAACGCGCTCGGCTTTCCCTACGCGTTGTTCAAGAAGCCGCTGACGCTCGCGGAGTATCTCGGCTCCCGCATGATCGCCGAGCCGCTGCGCCTGTTCGATTGCGTGCTGCCCTGCGCGGGTGCCGAAGGCTTTCTCGTGACGAGCCGCACCGTCGCCGAGCGGCTGGAGCTTCCCCACGCGCACCTGCGCGGCACAATCGAGCGGCACAATGCGTTCCCGGACGACCCGATTCAGTTCCGCGGCGGCTGGGCGCTCGACGCGCAGGACCTTTACGACCAGGCTGGCATTGGACCGGAGGACATCGATTTCGTCGAGACCTATGACGACTACCCGGTGATGACGCTGATCCAGCTCGAGGATCTCGGCTTCTGCCGCAAGGGTGAAGGCGCCGCCTTCGTGCGCCGGCATGAGCTCGACACCGCCGGCTCGTTCCCGCTCAACACCTCGGGTGGGCAATTGTCGATCGGGCAGGCGGGCGCGGCGGGCGGCTTCCTCGGCATCGTCGAGGCGATCCGCCAGCTCACCGGTGCTCCGCTCGGCGCGCCGGTGGAAGGCGCACGGTTCGGATTGGCGAGCGGCTTCGGCATGATCAATTTCGACCGCGGCCTGTGCTCGGGCGCCGCAATTCTCGCCGTCGCATCGGTGGGAGGTCACGCATGACCGCGCCGCTCGCCAGGCCGAAGCGCAAAAACCCGGTCCTGCGCACGCGCCTGCCGACCTTGCCGCCGATCGCGCGCAGCCGCGTGGCGCACGGGCTCACTGCTGCAGCTGCCCGGGGCGCGTTCGAGCTGCAGGTCTGTGCGGATTGCGGCACGACGCAGTATCCGCCGCGCGAGGCCTGCTGCGCCTGCCTGTCGGACCGCCTGCGCTGGCAAGCGCAGGACGGCGCCGGCGCGCTGATCGCCGAGACGCGGCTGCAGCACAGCCAGGAGCTCTATTTCCGCGAACGCGTGCCGTGGCGGGTCGGGTTGGTGCGGCTCGACGCGGGCGCGACCGTGATCGCGCATATCCACGGCGACGTGGCGCGGGCGCCGAGCCGCGTGCGCCTCGCCGCCAAGCTCGATCGCGCCGGCCAAGCCGTGCTGATCGCGCTGCCCCCAATCGATACGCCGCACATGAGTAACGACCCGGAGCTCAGAGAGATGACGTGCGATCCGAAGTTCCGCAAAGTGCTGGTCACCGACGGCAGGAGCGCGGTCGGCCAGGCGCTCGTGGCTGAGCTGGTGGCGGCCGGCGCCGACATCGTGTGGGCCGGCATCGCCGAGCCGTGGAAGAAGCTCCCGGTCGCGCGCGACTTCAGCGCCCATGGTCAGGTGGTTCCGGTGCCGCTCGACGTCACCAACGAGCGCGCCGTGAATGAGCTTGCCGGCGAGCTCGGCGGCAAGGTCGACATCCTGGTGAACAACGCCGAGCACCATCGCGCCGCCGGCATCGGCCGGCCCGGCAGCGATGCGGCGCGGGCCGAGATGGAGGTGAACTACCTGGGCCTCCTGCGGCTCGCGCAGGCGTTCGGCCCGGCGATGCGGGCACGCGCCGCCGACGGCGCTGCGGGCGCCTGCGCCTGGGTCAACGTGCTGTCGATCTTCGCCTTGTCCAACTTTCCGGCGCATGGGACCTTCTCGGCCTCGAAGGCGGCCGCCCATTCGCTGTCGCTAGCGCTGCGCGTCGAGATGCTGCGTGCCGGCATCCGCGTGCTCAACGCGTTCCCCGGTCCGCTCGACGACGAGTGGAACCAGCTCGTCATGCCGCCCAAGCTCGCACCGGCTGCGCTCGCGCGGGCGATCGTCGACGGCTTGCGCGCCGGCGTCGAGGATCTGTACCCAGGCGACGTGGCGCAGGAATGGTTCGCCCGCTGGCGCGACAACCCCAAGGCGCTCGAGCGCGAGCTCGCGGTGTAGGCAGAACCATGAGCACGTCCGTCCTCACCGACCTGGTGGCGCAGCTCGCATCCGGCCGCATCCGCGTGGTCGATCTCACCCAGACCCTGTCGCCCGACTTTCCGCAGATCTCGCTGCCTCCGGAATTCGGGCAGTGCGCGCCGCTGCGGATCGAGGAGATCTCGCGCTACGACGCGCGCGGCCCCTCCTGGTACTGGAACAATTTCTCCTGCGGCGAGCACACGGGTACGCATTTCGATGCGCCGATCCACTGGATCTCGGGACGGAACCTGCCGAACAACGCAACCGATACCATTCCGGTCGAGCATTTCGTCGCGCCGGCCTGCGTGGTCGATTGCTCGGCGGAGGCGGCGGTCGATGCGGATTTCCTGCTCACCGTTCCGTTCCTGGAGGCCTGGGAGGCGCGGCATGGGCGCATTGCGCCGCGCGCGTGGGTGTTGATGCGCACCGACTGGTCGAAGCGCACGGACCCGGTCGCATTCCAGAACTACGACGAGACCGGCCAGCACACGCCTGGGCCCGACGCCGAGGCGGTCCGCTTCCTGGTGGAGGAGCGTGACGTGCTGGGCTTCGGGTCGGAGGCGATCGGCACCGATGCGGGCCAGGGCTATCACCAGCGGCCACCCTACCCGTGTCACTACTTCATGCACGGAGCCGGCCGCTATGGCCTGCAGTGCCTGACCAATCTCGACCTGCTGCCGCCCACCGGCGCGGTCATCCTCGCGGCGCCGCTCAAGCTGCAGCAGGGCAGCGGCTCCCCGCTGCGCGTGCTGGCGCTCGTGCCGGCCACGGCCACATGAGCCGGCACATGGCCCCGCCCGACGCCACGCTGTTCGCCCCGCAGGACCGCACGCTGCCGGTGATGCTGCGGCGGCAGGCGGAGCGGTTCGGCGACCGGCCGCTGGCGAGCGCCGGCGCCACGACCTTGACGTTCGCCCAGGCGGTGGACATGGCGTCGCGGTCTGCCGGAACGCTGCGCGCCTTCGGCGTGCAATCGAGCGATCGCGTCGCGCTCATCTGCTCGAACCGCATCGAGTTCCTGCAGGTGTTCCTCGGCTGCGCCTGGCTCGGCGCCATCGCGGTGCCGATCAATACGGCGTCGCGCGGCCCGCAGCTGCAGCACATCCTGGCGAACTCGGGCGCGCGCCTCTTGATCATCGAGCCGGCGTATCTCGGCAATCTCGAGCATCTGGACCTTGCGGCGCTGCCGCTCGCCACGATCTGGACGATCGGCGAGGCGGCAGGTGCAGCCGGACGGCCTGCGGTCGCGCCGATGCCGCATCCCGGCGAAGCGGTCGATCCGGCGCCGCTGCGGCCGGGCGATCTGGTGGCGCTGCTCTATACTTCGGGGACGACCGGGCCGTCGAAGGGCGTGTGCTGCCCGCATGCCCAGTACTTCTGGTGGGGCGTCAATACCGCCCACCTCCTCGGGATCGGCGCCGACGACGTGCTGTGCACCACGCTGCCGCTGTTCCACACCAACGCGCTCAACACGTTCTATCAGGCGCTGCTGAGCGGCGCGCACGTCGTGTACGAGGACCGCTTCTCGGCCTCCGGCTTTTTCGCGCGCCTCAAGGTGCGCGACGCGACCGTCACCTACCTGCTCGGCGCCATGGTGCCGATCCTGCTGTCGCGTGAGCCGGGCGACGACGAGCGGCGCCACCGCGTGCGCATCGCGCTCGCGCCCGGCGTGCCGGCGCGCTTCCATGCGGAGTTCATCGCCCGCACCGGTATCCGCCTGCTCGACGGCTGGGGCTCGACCGAGACAAACTTCGTGCTGGGCACGACGATCGACCAACAGAAGCCCGGCCTGATGGGCCCGGCGTTCGACGGTTTTCAGGCGCGGGTGGTCGATGCGGAAGACAACGACGTGCCGGACGGCGAACCGGGCGAGCTGGTGGTGCGGGCGGACGCGCCATTCTGTTTCGCCACCGGCTATTTCGCGACCCCGGAGAAGACCGTCGAGGCGTGGCGGAATCTCTGGTTCCACACCGGCGACCGCGTGACCCGCGAACAGGACGGCTATTTCCGCTTCGTCGACCGTCTGAAGGACGCGATCCGCCGGCGCGGCGAGAACATTTCCTCGTTCGAAGTCGAGCAGGTGCTGTTGAGCCATCCAGCCGTCGCTAATGTTGCGGTTTTCCCGGTGCGCTCCGCGCTTGCGGAGGACGAGGTGATGGCGGCGATCGTGGCAAAGCCAGGCGCCAAGCCGGCCCCGCTCGATCTGATCCAATTCTGCGAGCCGCGCCTGCCGTATTTCGCCGTGCCGCGCTATCTCGAATTCATCGACGCGCTGCCGATGACGGAGAACGGCAAAGTGCAGAAATACAAGCTGAGCGAACGCGGCGTGACTGCGGCGACCTGGGACCGCGAGGCGGCTGGGTACCGGGTGCGCAGGCGGTGACCGCAGACCTTGGTCCGCGCGTATTCGGCCTCATCCTGAGGAGCGCTCGCGTCTTCGCGAGCGCGTCTCGAAGGAGGAGGCCGCCGCTGAGTTCGCATCGGCCGCCCTCGTCCTTCGAGGGCTCGGCGCGTGCAGCAAGAATGCTACGTGATACTAAGAATTGCGCCGAGCGCCTCAGGATGAGGGCGGAAGAAGCGCAGCGCACTCGCTATATCAACGACCCCGCATTGGCCATGCCGCCGTCGATGGTGATGACCGTGCCGGTCGTATAGGCGGACAGGTCGGAGGCGAGCAGCGCCACCGTGGCGGCGATCTCTTCCGACGTGGCGGCGCGCTCGAACGGGAATCCTTTCGCCAGCTCGTTCCAGCGCTCGCGCGAGCCCAGGCGGTCGGCCGCCTCCTTCTGCATCAGCGACACCAGCCGCTCGGTCGCCACCGGCCCGGGATTGATGCCGACGACGCGCACGTTGTCGCGGTGGCTCGCGCCGCCGATCGCCTTGGTGAACGCCATCAGCGCGGCGTTGCCGGCGCTGCCGCATACGTAGCCGGCATCGACCCGCTCGCCGCCGTTGCCCAGCATGTTGATGATGACGCCGCGGCGCCGCGCCTTCATCAGCGCATAGAACGCGCGTGTCATGTTGATGTAGCCGAACACCTTCAGATCCCACGCCTGGCGCCAGCGCTTCTCGTCGACCTCGTCGATGCGCCCGCGCGGGATGGTGCCGGCATTGTTGACCAGGATATCGACGTCGCCGCACTCGCGCGCCAGCAGGTCGACCGATGTGCTGTCGCTCAGGTCGAGCGGGAAGGTGCGCACTTTCACCTTGTGCTTGCCCTCGATCGCGGCACGCGCGGCGTCGAGATCGGCGGCCGTGCGGGCGGTCAGCGCGACATCGACGCCCTCGCTCGCCAAAATTTCGGCGACCGCGCGGCCGATTCCCTTCGATGCCCCGGTGATGAGGGCGCTGCGTCCGGCCAATCCCAGCTCCATGCGAAAGGTCTCCCCTCTGTAACGGTCATTGCTCCGGAACGATCGACGGATTGGCGGAAATCTCGACCAGGCGCGACTTCTTGCTCTCGCGCGGCAATGTTTCCGGCGCCAGCCAGTCGATCGAGGGCGCGACGCGCAGGTCCTCGCGGCAGCGCCGCACCAGTTCCTGCTCCAGGTCACCAAGCTCATTGCCGCTCAAGCCCGGCCCATGCTCGATCGCCAGGCGCAGCGGCGGCCACACCAGCGGGCCCGGCGCCAGCAACCGAATGCGAAAGTGCCCGGTGACGCGCGGCTGGAACGAGACGATCAGGTTCTGGATCGCCTGCGGATAGACGTTGACGCCCTTGACGATCAGCATGTCGTCGGCGCGACCGAGAATCTTGAAGCGGATGCCGGGCGTGCCCGACGGGCAGGGCGACGTCCACACCTGGATGATGTCGCCCAGCGCATAGCGCATGAACGGCCCGCCTTCCCAGTCGATGAAAGTGAACACCATCTCGCCGGTCGTGCCGTCGCCGAGCGGCATCGGGGCCTTGGTGTTGGGATCCAGCACTTCGAGGATGCAGTGGTCCTCGGAGACGAAATACATGCCGCTGTACTGCTCGGGCGGCTCCTCGCGCGAGATGCCATGGAACGCATGCCCGCCGCCGGTGTGGTCGAAGATCTTGGCGCCGAACCCTTGGGCGAGCGACTTGCGCACCTCCGGCATACCGCCGCCCGGCTCGCCGGCGCAGAAGAACCATTTCAGGCCGAATGCGTGCGCCGGCTTGCCCGCAAGCTTCGGCGCCTCCTCGATCAGATACTGGCCGAACGACGGGGTCGCGATGATCGCCTGCGGGCGCAGCATCTCGATGTGCTCGATCACCCGCCGCGTGCCGCCCTCGACGCCGACCGGCACCACGCAGGCGCCGAGGTTCTGGATGCCCTGCGACAGCGGCAGGCCGCCGGTGAACATGCTGAGCGACAGCGCCTGCAGCATGATGTGACCGGGACGGATGCCACAGCGCCAATACTTGCGCGCGTGCATCTCGTTGATCACCGTCACGTCGTGCGCCGTCACCGCGTAGAAGGTCGGCATGCCGGTGGTACCGGACGTCGAGTTGATGCGGACCACTTTCTCGATTGGCGCGCAATTGATGAGGCGCAGTGGGTCACCATAGCGCTCGAGCGACTCGGCCTGCGCCACGCGATGCTCGTCCTTGGTCATCAGCGGCAGGCGGGCGAAGTCGTCGAATGAGCGGATGTCGCCCGGCTGCATGCCGACCGCAGTGAATTTCGCCCGGTAGAATTCCGAGTTGGCGAAATTGTAGGCGACCTGCTTCTGCAGCCGTTCGAGCTGCAGCGCCCGCATCTGCTCGCGCGGCATGAGCTCGATCGCCTCGTTCCACAGCGCGCCGCGTGCCGTGGCCTCCATCACGCTCGCTCCTTCTCATTCGCCTCCGGCGCGCACACCTCGAACAGCATGCCGGTTTCCTGGTCGCGTTCGAAGAACGCAACCGTGCCATGGGCGCCGGCGCGGGGAAACCCCGGCTGCAGGCGAAAGCCGGCTGCCCCGAGTCGCCCGATCGCCGCGTCCACGTCGTCGACCGCAACCGTCACGTGATTGAAGCCGGGCGTGCTTCCCATCACCCGGCGCGCCAACTGTGCCTCCCCGTCATACGCGATGAGCTCGATGGCGATATTGGCGGCGTGGAACTCGGCGATGCGCAGGCCGACGTCCGGCAGATCGCGGCGCTCCGGCGCGAGGCCGCCAAGCAGGGCACTGAAACGGCCGATCGCCGCCTCCAGGTCGGGAACGATGATACCGATATGATCGATGCGCGGGGCGCTCATGCGGAATTCTCCCGCAATTGCCGTGTGGCCATAGTATCCAGCTCCTTGCTGACGGGATCGACCACCACGCCGTAGTCCTCCCGAGCGTGCACCACGGACACAAGTCCGTTGCGCACGTCGGCCACTACGTCCTCGACCGGCCGCTTGCGCGGATCGCCGTAACCGCCGCCGCCGCCGGCCCGCTGCAGCACCACCGATCCGCGGCGGATGCCCCGCACGATCTCCTTCGAGCGTGGGCGGTGCGAGCGGCCGTCCGGATCGGTGATGACGAGCGCGTTGAGGCTTCCCGGCCGGCCGCCGAAGATGCCGAAGCCGCGCGCCTTCTCGTCGACGCCGTCGCCGAACACGACAGCGGTCACGTCGTCGCCGTCGATGCGGAACTCGGTGGTGACGCCGAGCCCGCCGCGCCAGCGGCCGGCGCCGGCGGAATCCTCCTCATATTCGTGGCGGATGAGAAAGTGCGGATCCTGGATCTCGAACATCTCGTAATCCTGCGCCAGCAAGCCGCCGCCGCAATTGATCAGGCCAATGTGGTCGTAGCCGTCGGCGCCGTGGGTCGCGCCCGAGCCCCCTTTGAGCGCGAGGAACAGGATATCGACATAAGGACGGCTGCGGCGCGGATCGGTGCCGGCGAGCGCAACCCCCAGCAACCGGTTCCATCCGGCGGTGACCATCTGCGGGATGGCCTGGGCGAAGGCGCGGAAGATCGCATCCGACGTCGGCCCGGTGAGCGAGTTGCCGAACGTGGTCGCGGCGGGGAAACGGGCATTGAGGAACGAGCCCTCGGGATTGACGATCTTCAGCGGCCGCAGCAGCCCGGCATTGTGCGGGATATCCGGGTTGATCAGCATCAGGAAGGTGAGCATCAGCGCCGAAGCGGTCGCCGAATAGGGCGCGTTGACGAAGCCCGGCGTCTGCGGCGACGAACCGGTGAAGTCGAAGGTCACGTCGGAGCCCGACACGGTGACATTCAGGTTGATGCTCATGCTCGAGCCCGGCGTCACGCCGTCATAGAACGCCAGGCTCTCGCCCAGATAGCTGCCGTCGGGGATCGCCGCGATCTCCTTGCGCACCATGCGCTCGGTGCTGTCGTAGAGATAGTCGACATGGGCGAGGACCGTGTCGAGGCCATAGCGATCGACCAGCTCGGTGAGGCCGCGCTCGCCCACCAGGGTCCCGCCGATCTCGGCCCTGATGTCCTCCTCGACGATACGCAGGCGGATGTTGGCGAAGATCAGGTCCCACACGTCGCGGCGCAGGCGCCCGCGCTCGTACACCTTCACGGGCGGAATGCGGAACGCCTCCTGCCACACCTCGCGGGCTTCCGGGTTGTAGCCGCCGCGCACGGCGCCGCCGATATCGGCCTGATGGCCCTTGCAGGCCGACCAGGCGATCAGCCGCCCGCCGTGGAATACGGGACGGAACACTGCGACGTCGTTGTTCTGGTTGCCGCCGGAGAACACGTCGTTGTGCAGGATGACGTCGCCGGGCGCGATGTCGTCGCCGAAGAAACGGATGACGTGCTCGAGGCTCGGCTGCAGCGCAAAGGCGAGCACCGGAATGTACTCGGTCTGCTCCAGCATGCGGCCTTTCGCGTCGTACAGGCCGGTGGCGAAATCGCGCGCCTCGTTGAGGATGGGCGAGCGCGTCGTGCGCAGCAGGGTGAGGCCGATCTCCTCGGTGATCGACTTGAGGCGGCGCTGCAGCACCGCGGCAAGCACCGGGTCGACGGCGGTCATGCGGGCGCTCCATCGCGGCGTGCCTGGGGCACGCGACGCGCCTGCAGGACGCAGGTGCCGACCGCGTCGACATGGAGATCGAAATCCTCCGCTGCGATGATGGTCGTATTGACAGCCTCGATCACCGCGGGACCCGCGATCCTGTTGCCGTGCCGCAGCCGGTCGCCGTCGAACACCGGGACAGGTGCGAACCGCGCCTGCGCGGGAAGAAAGATCGGCCGCTCGCCCTTTTGTGCCGCCGCCGCGCTCTCGCCCGATGGAGGCTCGGACGAGAGCGCAGGCTTCGGCGTGAGGCCGGTCGCTACCAGCCGGATATTGACGAGCTCGACCGCGGTCCCGGATTCGCCGAGGTCGTAGCCATAAAGACGGTTGTGGGCTTGATGGAACAGATGGCGGATCGCATCGAGAGCGCCATCGCGCACGGCGCGCTCGGGTACCTCGACTGTCACCTCGTGATATTGGCCCGCATAGCGGAGATCGAACGCGACCGAGAAGCGCCGCTGCGACGCTGCGACGCCTTCGTCACCCAGCAGCATGTCGCCCTGCTGTTTCATCTCATCGAGATGCGCCAGCACGGTTGCGTTATTCAAGGATGCATCGAGCGCCACCGCGTGGCTGCGCACGAAATGGTGCTTGAGATCGGAGCGCAGCATGCCGGCAGCACAGAAGATCGACGCCTCGCGCGGCACCAGGACGCGCGCGACGCCGAGCTCGCGGGCGATCATGCAGGCATGGATCGCGCCGGCGCCGCCGGCGCAGATCAGCGGGAACTCGCGCACGTCGTAGCCCTTCTGCACGGAAATCTCGCGGATCGCCGACGCCATGTTGACGTTCATCACACGATACATGCCCGCCGCCGCGGCGACGGTGTCCAATCCCAGCGGCTTGGCGATATGTTCCGCCACCGTCCGCTCTGCCGCACCGAGATCGAGGCGGATGCGTCCGCCGGCGAAATAATCGGGGTTGAGATAGCCGAGCAGCAGGTTGGCGTCACTGCAGGTCGGCAACGCCCCGCCTCGCCCGTAGCACGCCGGACCCGGCTTGGCGCCGGCGCTGTGCGGGCCCATGCGCAGCAGGCCGCCGCCGTCGATCCAGCCGATCGAGCCGCCGCCCGCCCCGATGGTGACGATGTCCATGGTGGGAAGCGCGAGCGCCATGCGCTCGATCGTGGCGTGGCTGGTGATCGCGGGCGCGCCGTCCCGCACCAGGGCGGCATCGAAGCTGGTGCCGCCCATGTCCATGGTGATGAAACTGTTCTCGCCGTGCACCGCCATCGTGGCAAGACCGGCAACCGGCGCGGCGGCCGGGCCGGACAGCAATGTGCTGGCGGCGAGATCGGCGATCTGCGCCGGGCTGCCGACGCCGCCGTTCGACTGCATGACCAGCAGCACGCCGCCATAGCCGGCGTCGGCGAGGCGGCGCACCAGGCTGTCGAGATAGCGCCTGAGAATCGGGCCAACCGCCGCATTGAGCACGGTCGTGCTGACGCGCTCGTAGAACCTCACCTGTGGCAGGACGCGTGACGACACCGACAGGTAGGCGTCGGGAAACAACGCGCACAAGCGCCGCGCGGCCGCCTCCTCGTTCGCCGCATTGGCGTAGGAATGCATGAAGCAGACCGCGATCGCCTCGACCTGCTCGCGCCGCAGGGCTTCGGCGGCGCGATCGACGTCATCGAGGTCGAGCCCCGTGACGATCGCTCCGTCGGCGGTTGCCCGCTCGGTCACCGGCAGCCGCAGCGTGCGCGGCACCAGCGGCCTCGGCGCCGTATACTTGTTGTCGTACAGTCTCTCGCGGATTCCGCGCCGCATCTCGAGGGCGTCGCGAAAGCCGCGCGTGGTGACGAGGCCGGTGCGCGCGGTCTTGCCCGTGAGCACCGCATTGGTCGTGACTGTCGTGCCGTGGACGATCGCCTCGACGGATTGGAAGAACTCGCGCAGGCCTAGGCCGCGCTCGCCGGCGAGCTCGGCCAGCCCGTCGATCACCGCAATCGAGGGATCGTCCGGCGTCGACAACACCTTGTGGATGCGCTTGCCGGCGCCCTCTTCCATCACCAGGAAGTCGGTGAACGTTCCGCCGACATCGATACCGATCCTCAACGCCATTGTGCATCCCGGACGACGATGGCTAGTGCTCCGATTCCGAATTTCGCATCACTTCGCGGCATCCTCTGAGCGAAATTCGGAATCAAAGGAGCACTAGCAATATCGATGCTTTCTAGTGCGGCTTATGAATTTGAATTTCCCACAAGCGGTTGCTGCAAACTGATAGGAAATTCAAATTCGCCGCACTAGGGCCTGTTGACATTCAGACCAAGTCACGCAGCCAGACCATAACTGCGGCGAGGCTGACCATCGAGAGAAAGTTGCGCGCGGTCTTTTCGTAGCGAGTTGCGACCCTGCGGTAGTGTTTGATTTTGTTGATGAAGCACTCGATCCGGTAGCGCAAGCCATAGGCGTTCTTGTCGTAGGCGATTTCGGCCGTACGCGAACTCAGCGGCGGGATCACGACATCGACTTCGGCCGCCGCGAGTTCGCTGCGGAAGGCGTCGTTGTCGTATCCCTTGTCGGCGATGAGGCTGATGAGCGTGAGGCCCTCGATGAGGATGCTGGCCTGAGTGGCCTCGTGTACTTGGCCTGCGGTGAGGGTCATCCGCATCGGATGACCAAGCGCATCGACGGCAATGTGGATCTTGGTACTCAAGCCGCCGCGCGAGCGCCCGATCGCCTGATTTTGAGTCCCCCTTTTGCGCCGGCCGAATGCTGGTGTGCCCGGACGATGGTGGCATCGAGCATGATCTGCTCGAAATTTGGATCGGCTGCCAAGGCCTTGAAAACACGATCCCAAACGCCCTTGCGGGACCACCGATTAAAGCGTTGGAACACACTGTTCCAGTGTCCAAATGACGGATGGAGATCGCGCCATGGCGCGCCCGTCCGTAACACCCAAAGCACCGCATCAACAAACAGACGATTGTCCTCGCCGTGGCGACCTTTGTCCCCATCCTTGCCCGGGACCAGATTCTCGATAAGTTCTCCACTGTGCATTGGTCAGTTCGCGTCGAATCAAGATCGCCTCCCTTGGTTGCGATCTTGAATCACATTGCGGAGTCCCCGAGAATCCCCTGCCTAATGTCAACAGGTCCTAGCATAGACCCGCAGGATCGAGGTATCCAAGACCGTGACCGATTTCGTCTACGAGATTTGCTGCACGGGTGAGCGATCGGCGCATGATGCGGTGCATGCGTGGTTCGACCGCGTGGCGGCGCCCGCATGCCTGGCGCTGCCGGGACTGGCCGGGCTCGACGTCTATGCGGTGACTGAGGATCGCGCGCACGATCCGTTCGTCGACGACGGACCGGGCCCGTTGCTGATCGCCATGCTGCAGTTCCCGACTGCCGAAGCGCTATCGCGGGGCATCGCCGGGCTCGCAGGAAGCCTGAGCGGGCGGCCGCCGGATGTCGCCGTCACCGGCACCATGCTGGAGCGCCGGTTCTATTCCGTGGCCGGCGAGCAGGCGCCGGGACCGCTGCGCGCGCCGTTTTCCTACGTAGTGCGCTACCATCGGCCGGCCGAGGACGAAGCGCGTTTCGTCGCCAACTATCTCGAGACGCATCCCTCCCTGCTGGCGCTGCTGCCGCGCATCCGCTCTCTCCTGTGCTACGTGCCGCTGCCCCACCAGGAGCGCGGCCCGCTGCCTGCCGCCGACTACATGATCGGCAACGAAGTTGCGTTCGACAGCGTCGAGGATTTCAATCGCGCCATGGCCTCGCCGGTGCGTCAGGAAGCGCGCAAGCACTTTCATCAGTTTCCGCCCTTCACGGGCCGCAATACGCACTATCCCATGCTGCGCCGTTCGCTCGCTTGATCGGGAACCGCCATCCGTGTCCGCGCTTCCCCTCGTTCATCCGACTGTCGTGCACATGCTGGCCGATGCGGCCGCGCGCGCGCCGGATCATGTCGCCCTCCTCTGCGAGGATGCGGAGCTGACCTACGCGGACTATCTGCGCTGCGTCGCCACGCTCGCCCACGAGCTCGTCGCCGCCGGCGCGCGCGGGCAGCGCGTCGCGATCCTGATGGGCAATTCGAACGAGGCGGCGATCGCGATCTTCGCCGCGCAGGCGGCGGGCGCGCAGGCGGTGCCGCTCAACCCGGCCTATACGGCAAGCGAGCTCGGTCCCATCCTGGCCGATGCGGCGCCGTGCGTCATCATCGCGGATGCCGGATTGGACACCATCGTTGCAAGGCTGGTCGATCCGCAGGCAACCTGCGTGATCACCGTCGCGCGCGGAAGCGCGCTCAGCCAATGGGGACGCCCGACGGCGCGCACGCTTCCGCCGCTTCCCGCGCCGGACGATCTCGCCACGCTGCAATACACGGGCGGAACGACCGGGCGCGCCAAGGGCGTGAACCTCACCCATCGCGGCATCGCGTTGAACATCAGCCAGCGCGAGGCGGTGCTGTCGACACGGCCCGAGCAGGAGCGCGTGCTGGCGGTGACGCCGCTGTTTCATGTCTATGCGATATCCATGTGCCTGCACCTTGCGGCCTATGCGCGTTCGACGCTGGTGATCCTGCCGCAGTACCGTCCGGAGCTCGCCCTCGCAGCGCTGACGCGCCACCGCACCACCTTGCTGGCGGGCAGCCCGACCATTTTCCATGGGCTGTTGGCGCACCCGCGCTTCGGCGAGACCGATTTCTCCTCGCTCACGCTATGCAGCTCCGGCGCGGCGCCGCTGCCCGCGGCGACCCTCGCGCGCTGGGAGGGAGCGACCGGCTGTCCGATCTGCGAAGGCTACGGACAGACCGAAGCAGGCCCGGTGATCAGCTTCAATCCGCGTCAGGGCGTGCGCAAGCCAGGGTCCGTCGGCCTGCCGCTGCCGGCGACCGAGGTGGAGATCGTCGACGTCGAGACCGGCAATCGCCGGCTCGCTGCGGGCGAGGCCGGTGAGATCCGCGTGCGCGGGCCGCAGCTCATGCAGGGCTACCGCGATCGCCCGGCGGAGACCGCCGAGGCGCTGCGCGACGGGTGGCTGCATACGGGCGACATCGGCGTGCTCGACGCCGACGGATATCTCGCCATCCGCGACCGCAAGAAGGATATGGTGATCGTCTCCGGCTTCAACGTCTACCCGCGCGAGGTCGAGGACGTGCTGTATCGCCATCCCTGGGTCGCCGAAACCGTGGTGATCGGCGAGCCCGACGTCCACAAGGGCGAGCGCCTGTGCGCCCTCGTCGTCCCGCGCAACGGCGCCGACCCGCAAGCGAGCGACCTTGCAGTCTGGTGCGCGCAACACCTGGTCCGCTACAAGATCCCGTCCGAGTTCCGCTTCGTGAGCGAATTGCCCAAGACCGCGGTCGGCAAGATCGACCGCAAGCGTCTGAAGGTTTCGTCGTGATCCCGGTCGATTTCGGCGATTGGCCTGGCCGCATCGTATTCGGCGTCGGCACGGTCGGCAGGCTCGCCGCGCTCGTCGCGGAGATCGGCGGCAGCCGCGCGCTCGTCATCTGCGGATCGACCGTCGCCCGCGGCGAGATGCTGGCGAAGGTGAAGGCCGGCCTCGGCGTGAAGCTTGCGGGTGTGTTCCCCGAGGCAAAATCCCACACGCCGATCGAGATGGTGGAGCGCGCCCTTGCGGCATTCCGCGACAGCGGCGCCGACGTGCTGGTGACGGTCGGCGGCGGCTCGACCATCGACGCCGGCAAGGCGGTCGCCGTCATGCTGGCGACCGGCGGCGATCTCGCGCCCTATGCAATCCATTACGCGCCGGGCGGCGAGATGCAGCGCGCCGCGCTTCCTCACCGTGCAGCGCTGCACATCGCGGTGCCGACCACCGCGGGCTCGGCCTCCGACGTGATGCCGACCGCGGCGTGCCGCGATCCGCAATCGCGCCGCAAGCTCCTGTTCTGGGATGACGCCCTCATTCCGGCCGCGACCGTGCTCGACCCGGACATGGCGGTGCACACGCCGCCGGCGCTGACTGCGGCGACCGGCATGACCGCCATGGCGCGGGCGATCGAGTCGCTCTATTCGGGGCGGCGCCATCCGATCTCGAACGCGCTGGCGCTGCACGCGGTGCGGCTGTTGCGCGCTGCGCTGCCGCGTTCGGTCGCGGCGCCCAGGGACCTGGAAGCGCGCGGTGATTGCCAGATGGCATGCACCATGTCGGGCATGGCGGCGATCAACGCCATGGTGTCGGTCGTGCACGCCATCGGCCACATCGTCGGTGGCCGCTACGCGCTTCAGCACGGCATCTCGCACGCCATGCTGCTCGCGCCGGGCATGCGGCGGCTGCTTCCGGTGATCGGTGATGCCCAGAGCCTGCTGCTCGACGCGCTCGGTGGCACGCGGCAAGGCAGCGCGGAAGCGGACGGTGCGATGGCTGCCGACCTCATCGCGCAGTTCGTCCACGGCCTGCCGCTGCCGCAGCGTCTGCGCGACGTCGGCGTGACGGAAGGCGAGCTCGCCGAGATCGCGCAGCTGACGATGTCCGACTACATGATGGCCAACCTGCCGCGGCCGATGCCGGAGCCCGAGGTGCTCGCGCTCCTGCGCAGCGTCTGGTGAGGCCATGACTCCGCTCGAGACGATCGCCGATTGGGCGAGCCGCACCGCAGCGGCGGAGATCCCGGACGCGCAGCACGCGCTCACGCGGCTGCGCCTCCTCGACACGCTCGGCCTCATCGCGGCGGCAGCCGATCACCCGGCAGGCCGCAGCCTCGCGGCGTGGTCTGCGGCCGAGACCGGCGCCGGCGCGACCGTGCTCATATCCGGCCGGCAAGCCGCGCCCGCGATGGCTGCGCTGGTGCACGGCAGCTTGGCGCATGCACGCGACTTCGACGACACGTTTCCCGACACCGTCGTGCACCCGGGCAGCACCGTGATCGCGGTGACGCTCGCCGCCGGCGAACGCGCGGATGCCAACTTCGATGACCTGACCAGCGCGATCGTGGTCGGCTACGAGCTCGCAGGGCGCCTGGGCGCCGTCGCAGGACGCGGCTTCCACGCGCGCGGCTTTCACGCAACCGGCATCGTCGGTCCGATCGCTGCAGCGGCCGCCGCCGGCCGCATGCTCCGGCTGGATGCCTCGGCAATGGCCGATGCGCTCGGCCTCACGACCAGCATGAGCGGCGGCCTGCTGGCGTTCCTCGGAGACGGCGGCTGGTCGAAATGGCTGCACACCGGCTGGTCGGCCCATGGCGGCCTGATCGCTGCAGAAATTGCAGGTCAGGCATTCCGCGGGCCGCGCCACGCGCTCGATCACCGCTATGGGCTCTACGGCGCGTTCCTCGGCGAACCGGAGGCGCGCCTCGACGTCCTCACCGAGGGCTTGGGCCACACCTGGCGCGGCGCTGACGCGCGCCCCAAGCAGTACCCGTGCGCGCATGTGATCGAGCCCTATCTGGACGCCGCTCTCGCGCTGCGGGCGGACGGGCGCGTATCGCTCGAAACCGTGCAGTCGCTCGAATGCGTCCTGGCGCCATGGGCGCTGCCGATCGTCGGCGAGCCGCGCGACACCAAGGTCGCACCGCGCAACGATCTCGAGGCGATCGCCAGCCTGCCGTTCATGCTGGCGGCAGCGCTCGCCGACGGCCGCGTCGATCTCGGGACGCTGCAGCCCGAAACGATTGCCCGCCCGGAATTGCGCGATCTCGCGCAGCGGATCATGTGCGTCGCAGACGCCGCGCTCGGGACCGGCTTCGACGGCCGCATGGAGATTGCGCTGCGCAGCGGCGAGCGTCTTTCCCGCCCGGTCGCGTTGGCGGAGCCGAGCGAACAGCGGCTGATTGCCAAGTTCCGCGCCAACACGGCGCACCTGCCAGCACCCGCCATAGCGGCACTGGAAGGCGCCGTGCTGCACGAGAAGCCACCTGTGCGGGCGCTCGTACAGCTTGCGGTAGACGGCTTGGCGAGGCGCCAGGACGCACGCCCTTGACGCTGTTTCGCACGGGTGTCAAAGCTCGGAAAGGGCGACTGTCCGTGTCTGCCGACAAGCCGTCGGACCGCTGTCGAAGAGGGGAAAAAGCATGCGCGCGCTGCACCTGATCGGCTCGCTCGCGTTCGCGGGCGCACTGACATTCGCCCACGCCGCCGAGGCACAGACATTGCGCGCGATCTCGTTCATCCCGAAGAACGATCCGGTGCTGGCGATGGCCAATGCCTGGGTGAGCGAGGTCAACAGCAAGCTGAGCGGCCAGCTGCGCCTCAATTATGTCGGCGGCCCGGAGGTCATCACCCGATTCCAGCAGGTCGAAGCCTTGCGCACCGGCGTGGTCGACGTGCTGTTCCCGCCGAGCGGCGACTACCAGGACCAGATGCCGACCTCGCAGGCGTTCGTGCTGTCGAAGCTTACGCCCAGCGAGGAACGCAAGAGCGGCTTCTACGATTTCATGGTCGAGGAGCACGCCAGGAAGATCAACGCGCGCTATCTCGGCCGTATCCAGATCTCGCCGTTCTACCTGTGGACCAAGAAGGAGCCGAAAGCGCTCGCCGACCTGCGCGGCCTGAAGATGCGCTCGGGCGTGCTGTACGACCGGCTCATGCGCGAGTTCGGCATGGTTCCGGTGACGATCAACGCGCCCGAGGTCTACACCGCGCTGCAGTCCGGGATCGTCGACGGGTTCGGCTGGCCGGTCACCGGGCCGCTCAAGCGCGGCTGGCTCGAACTCGGTGAAGAACGTCATCGACATCCCGTTCTTCGGCGCGAGCAACGTCGTGATCCTGATGAACCTCGACAAGTGGAACGCCCTGCCGAAGGCGTCGCAGGACGCGCTGTCCCAGCTGACGGCCGAGTTCGAGCCGCGCATGGTCAAGCATTTCAACGACGAGAACGAGAGCGAGTGGAAGGCGATCGGCGACAAGGTGAAGAAGGTCAAGTTCCCCGACGCGGAGAGCAAGACCTACCTCGACACCGCCTATAGCGTGGAGTGGAAGGCACTGCAGGAGCGCGCGCCCGACGCGGTCGCCAAGCTGCGCAGCCTGACCGGCAACTAGGCGGAGGTCGCGCACGAGCGCCGGTCCGGTCATGCCACGCTGGCTGCAGGCGCTGGAGCGGCAACTGGTCCGCTGGGAGAACCTGTTCGGCGCGCTGGGCATCGCCATCCTGGTCGCGACCGGCGCGCTGATCTGCATCGATGTCGCGCTGCGCTACGTGTTCAACCGGCCGATCGTCGGCGGGATCGAGATCATCGAATATGCGCTGGTCTACGTGACGTTCCTGGGCGCATCCTGGGCGGTGCCGCGCGGCGCCCACATCGACATCGACGTCGCCGTACAGGCGATGCCCGCATTCTGGCAGCGGATCTGCGCGCTCTTGAGCAACCTGATCTCGCTCGCCGTCGCCGTCGTGCTGACGGTCTTCGGCGCGACCTCGACCTGGATCGCATTCACCCGGCACGCCTTCAGGCCGACCACGCTCGAGATCCCGACCTGGATCGTGCTGGTCATCATCCCGATCGGCTGCGCGCTGCTGGCGTCGCGCTTCCTGCACGAAACGATCCTGTGCGCCGAGGCGGTCGCCAGCGGGCGTAATCTCGTACGGCGCGAGCAGGACGCGCCGTCGATCGAGTAGCCCGCATGGAGTGGTGGGTCGCATTCACCATCATCGTCGGGACGCTGTGCGCCCTGATGGTGATCGGCATGCCGATCGCGTTCGCGTTCCTGGCGGTCAATATCGCGGGCGCGTGGTTCTTCTGGGGCGGCGTCGCCGGCCTCAACCAGATGGTGCTCGCGGTGATGGACTCGGTCGCGAGCTTCTCGATCATGCCGGTACCGCTGTTCCTGCTGATGGGCGAGCTGCTGTTCCGCTCCGGTCTCGCCGCGCGGCTGATGGACGTGCTCGACGTGTGGCTCGGACGCGTACCCGGACGGCTGAGCCTGATGGCGGTCGGCGGCGGCACGCTGTTCGCAACGCTGGCGGGCTCCGGCGCCGCCACCACGGCGCTGCTCGGGCGCATCCTCGTGCCCGATATGCTCCGGCGCGGTTACAAGCAGCCGATGACGCTCGGACCGATCATGGGCTCGGGCGGCCTTGCCGTGATGATCCCGCCCTCCGCACTCGGCGTCATCCTGGCGGCGACCGCCGACATCTCGGTCGGGCAGTTTCTCCTCGCCATCATCGTTCCCGGACTGATGATGGCGCTGTCCTATGCCATCTACGTGGTGGTGCGCTGCTGGCTGCAGCCCGATCTCGCGCCGCTCTACGTCGCCGAAAAGGTGCCGCTGCGGAAGAAGCTGCGCGATACGGTCGTCCACGTATTCCCGCTCGCCACCATCGTCTTCGTCGTCACCGGCCTGATCTTCCTCGGCATCGCCACGCCGACGGAATCCGCCGGGCTCGGCGCGCTGGCGGCGCTGATCCTCGTCGGCCTCTACGGCAAGCTCGATTGGCCGCTGCTCTGGGCGTGCCTCGAATTCGACCATGCGCACCTCGATCATGGTGCTGATGATCCTGTCGGGATCGAGCGCGTACGCGCAGCTCCTCGCCTTCACCGGCGCCTCGGCCGGCCTGGTCGAGTTCGCCACCTCGACCAACATGAGCCCCGTGATGGTCGTCATCTCCATGCAGGCTGGTGCTGCTCGTGCTCGGCACCTTCATGGAATTGCTGGCGATGATCCTGTTGTGCGTGCCGATCTATTTCCCCATCATCGAGGCGCTGCATCTCTCGCCGATCTGGTTCGGGGCGATCATGCTGCTCAATATGGAAATGGCGGCGATCTCGCCGCCGTTCGGCTTCGGGCTGTTCGTCATGAAGGCGGTGGCGCCGCCCGGCACCACCATGATGGACGTGTACCGCGCTTCCGTGCCGTTCCTGCTGCTCAATACGGTCGTCATGCTGATCATGATCTTCTTTCCCGCAGACCGTGCTGTTCATACCCTCGCTCGCAGCCGCGAAGTGACGATGGCGACCCGGTCGGCACGCATCGGCATCGACGTCGGCGGCACCTTCACCGATGCCACCCTGATCGACGGCGCGACCGGCCGCCTGTACTCGGCCAAGGCCTTCACCACGCCACGCGACCGCTCGCAGGGCGTGATCGACGCGATCCGCGCCGTGCTCGGAGAAGTCCGGCCTGGCGCCGGAGCAGGTCGCCGAGATCGTGCACGGCTCGACCACCGGCACCAACGCGCTGATCGAGCGCACCGGCGCCAGGACCGGCTTCCTCACGACGGCCGGCTTTCGCGACGTGCTCGAGATCGGCCGGGTGATGCGGCCGGCGGAAGGCCTCTACGACATGGCGGTCGACCGTCCGCCGCCGCTGGTCCCGCGCCGTCTCTGCGTCGAGGCGCGCGAACGCGTGGGACCGCACGGCGAAGTGCTCGTTGCGTTGGACGAGGCTTCGGTGGAGGAGGCGTGCGAGGTCTTTGCCCGCCATCGCGTGGAAGCCGTGGCGATCTGCTTCCTGTTCGCCTTCCTCAATCCCGAGCATGAGCGCCGCGCCGGCGCGATCGTGGCGCGCCGCCTGCCCGGCGCGGCAATCAGCCTCTCGCACCTGATCAACCCCGAGTACCGCGAGTACGAGCGCGCCTCCACCACCGTGATGAACGCCTATCTGACGCCGGTGATGAACGCGTATCTCGATCGCCTCGCGCCGCGCATCGACGAGGTCGCGAGCGGCGCGAAACTCTACATCATCCAGGCGAACGGCGGCGCAACGACGGTCGAGAACGCGCGCAACCGTGCGGTCGCGACCGTCAATTCCGGGCCGGCCGGCGGCGTCGTGGCCGCCGCCTGGTACGGCCGCGCGCACGGGCGCGACCGCATCGTCTCGGTCGACATGGGCGGCACCAGCTTCGACATCGGGCTCACCGAGCACGGTGCTTCGCAGGTGACGACCGAAGGCAGCTTCCAGGGACTGCCGATGAAACTGCCGATCATCGATTTGCACATCATCGGCGCGGGCGGCGGCTCGATCGCCTGGATCGACGCCGGCGGCGCGCTCAACGTCGGGCCGCGCTCGGCCGGCGCCGAGCCGGGACCTGCCTGCTATGGCCGCGGCGGCGAGGAGGCGACCGTCACCGACGCCAACCTGGTGCTCGGCCGGCTCGATCCGGCCCTGTTCCACGGCGGACGCACGAGGCTCGACGTGGCAGCCGCGCGCACCGCCGTCGAGCGGATTGGGCGGACGCTTGGACTGTCGGCGGAAGAAGCCGCAATCGGCATCGTCCGCGTTGTCAACGCCAACATGGTGAAGGGCATCGCGACCGTGACGGTGCAGCGCGGCATCGACGTGCGTGAATTTGCCTTGCTGTCGTTCGGCGGTGCAGGCGGCGTGCATGCGGTCGATCTCGCCGACGCACTTGATATGGAGGAAGTCGATCATTCCGCCGTTCCCGGGCGTGTTCTCCGCGGTCGGCTTGCTCGCGGCCGACATGCGCCACGATTTCGTCCAGGCGCTCGGCGGCATCGTCAGCAGCGAGGCCGATCCGAACCGGCTGGAGCAGATGTTCCAAGGCATGGAGGATGAGGCGCGGCGCGTGCTGGCGAGCGAAGGATTCTCCGGCGATGCGGTGCGACTCGTCCGCAGCGCCGACCTCAAGGTGGTCGGTCAGACCTACGAGCTCATGGTGCCACTGCCGCACGCCGGCGCGGTGAGCGACGAGGGCATCGCGGCTCTGGTCGCGGCCTTCGGCTCGCTCTATCGCGAGCGCTATGCGTTCTTCTTCGAGGGCGAGCCGATCGAGCTGGTCAACGTCCGCGTGGCCGCGACCGGCGCGCGCGCGCCGATCGCGCTGGCGCAGTTCACGCCGACCGGGCATGATCCACAGCCGGCGCGCATCGCGCAGCGGCCGGTCTGGTTCAACGCAGGCAGCGCAATGTCGACCGATGTGTTCTGGCGCGAGCGGCTGCGCCCCGGCATGATGGTGCGCGGGCCCGCGATCGTGGAGGAGGCGACGTCCGTCACCCTCATCCCGCCGGGGCGAACCGCGACAGTCGCGGCCGATCTCGGCCTGTTCGTGAAGCTGAACGAGCGATCATGACCGACGTCGTCACCATGCAGGTCATCCGCTACGCGCTCGAGCAGATCGCCGACGAGATGGGCCACACGCTGGTGCGCACCGGGCGCTCGACCATCATCACCGAGATCAAGGACATCTCCTGCGTGGTGACCGACGCCCGCGGCCAGACCATCGCGCAGGCGCATCACACGCCGAGCCTGCTCGCCGGCTTCGAGATCACCATGCGCGAGCTGGTGAAGACCTACCGGCCAGAGGACCTCGCGCCGGGCGACGTGATCGTCACCAACGACCCCTATCGCGGCTGCCAGCACATCATGGACCTGTACGCGATCGCGCCGGCGTTTTACGGCGGCGAGCTGGTCGGCTTCGTCGGCAACATCACCCACCACACCGACCTGGGCGGCGTCGCGGCGGGCGGCGTCGCCGGCGGCATCCGCGAGATCTATCTGGAAGGCCTGCGACTGCCGATGGTGAAGCTGCTCAAGCGCGGCGTCGAGGACAAGGAGATCTTCGCCATCATCGCGAACCAGATCCGCGTGCCCGACAAGACCTTGGGCGATATCCGTGCGCAGGTCTCCTCGCTGATGGTCGGTGTCGACCGGCTCGACCGCCTGTTCGGCAAGTACGGCAAGAGCGTCGTGCAGCAATCATGCATCGACCTGCTCGACTATTCGGAGCGCCGCATGCGCCAGGGGCTCAGAAGCATTCCGTCCGGCACCTATCGCGGCGAGGATTTCATCGACGACGACGGCATCAACGACCAGCCGATCCGCGTCGCCGTCACGCTCACGATCGACGGCGACCGCGCGATCGTCGACCTCACCGAGTCCGATCCGCAGGCCGAGGGCAACACCAACTCGACCATCGCCAACACCTATGCGGCCGCCTACTACGTGATGATCGCGGTGGTCGACCCGCACATGCCGCCGAACTCCGGCTGCTACCGGCCGATCGAGGTGAAAACGCGGCCGGGCAGCGTCGTCGATCCGTTACCGCCCGGCGCGGTCGCGGCGCGCACCAATTGCTCGCAGAAGATCGTCGAGGCGCTGCTGCAGGCGCTGTCCGCGGCCGTGCCCGAGCGCGTGCCGGCGAGCGGTCATGCGCAGATCACCACGTGCGCGTTCGGCGGCTATCATCCGGACACGCGGCAACGCTTCGTCTTCACCGACATCCAGGGCGGCGGCAACGGCGGACGGCCTTATGCCGACGGCAGCGATGGGCAGGACAGCCACCTGCCGCGCTTCATGAACACGCCGGTGGAAGCGGTCGAGCAGCGCTTCCCGATCCGCATCGAGCGCTACGAGCTCGTCCCCGACAGCGGCGGCGCCGGAACCTTTCGCGGCAGCCTGGCGCTCCGCCGCGACATCCGCGTGCTCACCAGCCCGGTGAGCTTCGCCCGCTATGCCGACAGGCACACCATCGCGCCGCACGGGCTGTTCGGCGGCAAGTCGGGCACGACCGGTCGATTCGACCTCAATCCGCAAACGAACCACGCGCGCACGCTGCGCTCCAAGGGCCTCGATACGCTCGAGGCAGGCGATCTCGTTTCGCTGCAGCTGCCTGGCGCCGGCGGCTATGGCGATCCGCTCGCGCGCGACCTCGCGGCGATCGAGCGCGACCTGATGGACGGCAAGGTGACGGTCGCGGCCGCTGAGGCGGACTATGTGGTCGTCGTCGACCGCGCGACGCTCACTGTCGACCGCGAGGCGACGCAGCGACTGCGCGCTCGACCTAACCGGTCTTCGTGAAATCGGGGCGGCGGCGGGCGAGGAAGGCTTCGATGCCCTCGCGCGCAGCCGCCGTGCAGGCACTCGCACCGAAGGCGAGATAGCCGATTTCCAGGGCTGCCGCGAAGCTCGGTGCCGCTGCTGCCTCGATGATGGCGCGCTCCAGCATGCGCATGACTTCCGCGCTCAGCGGCTGGCCGCCGGCGGCGAGCGCCTCGATCGGCGTGGGCGGCGAGATTGCGATAGCCCTATCAGGCACTGACTGCAGCTTTCCCGCCAGCGCATGCACGCGCGCGATCGCGCTGTCGATCAGCGCCGCATAGTCGTCGCTCAGTTCGTCGATGATGCCGTGTTCGTGCGCCACGTCGGCGGTGACCGGCGCGGCGCGGCGATTCATGTCGTGGAACAGGTCGGCGGCATCGGGCCAGCGGCGATAGGGCACGACCATGGCGCCGAGGCCCGGCACAATGCCAAGCGTGATCTCGGGCAGCTGCAGCGTGATGCCGCGCTGCGCCACGATGCCATGACAGCGCAGCACCAGCTCGAGCCCGCCGCCCAGCACCATGCCGTTGAGCGCGGCAACGACAGGCTTCTGCATTCCGTCGATATGCTCGAGCAGCCGCGCGCAGTCGCGCGCATACTGCGCGGCCGCGGCCGCGTCGCCCAGCATGCTGGGGAACCGGCCGATGTCGGCGCCCGCCGAAAAGGCGCGCGACCCATAGCCGGTCAGCACGAAGCCCACGACCTTGGGATCATCCTCGAAGCGGCGAATGAGGCCGAGGATTTCATCGGTCAACTCGTCGTGCAGCGCATTGAGCGCCTCAGGCCGGCGAATTGTGATGAGCTTCACGTCGTCAACGTCGTCGACCAGCACGTGGCGCGCGAAGTCCTGATAGGCGGGAAGCGGCCGGCGCGGCAGCGGCAATCCCGCCCGCTCTCGATCGAGGCGCGCGCCGATGCGCTTGACCTCCTCGTCGCCCACACGGCGCATCAGCTCGAGCGGCCCGGACTTGAAGCCGAGCGCGAGGCGGCAGCCAAGCTCCAGGTCTTCGCGCGATCCGATGTTTCGATCAAGAATGTCGCCGGTCTGCGAGATCAGGATGCCGAGCAGCCGATCGCGAACGGCCGCCGCCGCATCGGCATCGATCGGCGCGGACTTGCCGGGCGCAATCGTGCGCCAGGTCTCGACCGAGTGGAACACCGGCGCCGGGCGATAGTGCTCGCCCTCCTCGTCAGCCTGCAGCGTATTGGTCTCGATGATGATCGGGTTGCCGTGCGCGAGATTGAGCACGAAGAACGGCCCGGCATGGACGAATTCGGCGGCGACCGTGTCGATCTCGGCGGCGCTGGCGCGATCGAGCAGGTGAGCCGCCTCGTTGCACCAGTTGTCGAACACGCGGTCGAGCATGAAGCAGGGCACGTCGGCGGTGGTGAGCGGCACCTTGCCGGTCTGGCAGAAGATCCAGCGCAGGTCGTCGAGAGCCTCTGGGTCGAGCTCGGGCGCGCGGATCACCTCGACGATCGGGTTGCGCCAGGCGGGAGCGAAGAAATGCGTGACCGTCGCGCGCTCCCTGTGGCGCAACCCGGAAAAGATCCGCTGCGCCGGCAACGAACTGGTGTTCGACGTGATCAGCGCTTCGGGCCGCATCAGCTCTTCCAGCCGGGCGAAGATCCGGCGCTTGAGCGCAAGGTCCTCGGTCGCGGCCTCGATCGCCCAATCGGCCTCACGCGCCACCTCGTAGTCGAGCGTGGCGTGCACGTTGCGGCGCACCGCATCGGCCTCACCCTGGCTCATCTTGCGGCGGGCAACCGCCTTCTCGGCGTACTCCGTAAAGCGCTGCACGGCGCGATCGAGCGGCGCCTGGGCGACGTCCAGGAGATAGAGCGTCAGGTCCGGAATGGCCGACTTGAGGTAATAGCCGATATCCGGCCCGATCGTGCCGGCGCCGACGATGGCGACTGTCTTGGGCAGCGCGCGACGCGGCCGGTGCAGCAACGGATTATTGAAGCTCATCGGTTGATCCGGCCTTCATGCCACCTTGAGAACCACGCGCCCGCGCTTCATGAGGCCCCGCTCGACCAGCCGATGCGCCTCGGCACCATCCGACAGAGACAGGACCTTGCCGACCTTGGGCGCAAACACGCCCTGCTCGGCGAGACGGCATACCGCATCAAGCACGGCGCCGCGATTGTCGATGACGGCATTGACGACCGCGACGCCGTATTCCGCACCGCGGTTCCGGAACGGCGCCGCATTCAGATAGACTAGGCGGCCACTGCGCCGAAGCACCGCATAGGATCGATCATGCACCTCGCCGCCGAGGAGATCGACCACCAGGTCCTGATCGCGCACGACGCTGGCGAAATCCTCGCGATCGAAGGCGATCACGTGATCCGCGCCGAGCGCGCGGACATAGTCAGCGTCGGTCGCACGGCAGGTGACCGTGACGACCGCGCCGCAATGGCGGGCGAGCTCGACGCACGCGCTGCCGACCGAGCCGGCGGCGCCGTGAATCAGCACATTCTCCCCCTTGGCGAGCGCGCCCGCTTCCATGAGGCACACATAGGCGCAGGTTGCGCCCTGAATGAGCGAGGCGGTTTCGACTGCACCCAGTGTGCGCGGGGCCAGGGCCGTCTTCTCCGCCGCAACCCGGACGCATTCGGCCGCGCTGCCGCTCTCGGTGTGCAGGGTGGCAAACACGACCATCTCACCGACCTTGATCCGATCGACCGCTGCACCGATGTGCGCGACCTCGCCCACGCCATAGCGGCCAGGACTCTTCGGCAGCGTCAGCGCGTAGAAATTCTGCAGCAGTCCGGCGCGTGCCTTGCAGTCGCCGACGCCGACGGTCGCCGCATGGACGCGCACCACCAGATCATCGGGACCGGGCTCCGGAATTGGACGCTCGGCGACGTGGAGCACCTCCGGCCCGCCGAACGTGTCGTAGAGGAGCGCCTTCATGCAACGATTCCGGCTTCGCGCAGCGCCGCGACGTCGGCAGAGCTCAGGCCGATCTCGCCCAGGACTGCGTCGGTGTGCTCGCCATAACGCGGCGCGAACGCGTACTCCGTCTCGGCGCCGGGCAGGTCGACCGCCATGGGCGCGAGGCGGATCGCGTGCCCATCCGGCGTCACCGTGCGCGGCATGCGGGAGCGCACGGCCGGCAGCGCATGGGCTTCGGCGACCGTATTGATGGGCGCGAAGGGAATGCGCGCCGCCTTGAGCGCTTCTGCCAGCTCGGCAACGCTCAGCGGAAAGATCAGTGCGGCAAGCTCGCGCGACAGCTCTTCGCGACCCGCCGCGCGCGCCTCGAGCGTATCCCAGCGCCCGCCGGCATCGAGCGAACGGAACGGGTCGAGCGAAACCAGCGCGCGCCACTGGATGGTGTTGCCGATCGCCAAATAGAGGAACCCGTCGCGCGCCACATAGACGCCGGTCGGCACGAATACGCGATGGAAATTGCCTGAGCGCGCGGTGTCGGCCGGATCGTCGCTAATGTCGACATTGGGCAACAGCGTCACCAGCCACGACGCCGCGGCCTGCAGCATCGACACGTCGATGCGCTTGCCGCGGCCGGTCTCCTCGCGCTCGAGCAGCGCCAGCAAGACGTTGGCGTAGAGCTCGTCGCCGGCCTTCAGGTCGGTGACCTGCACGCCCGCCATGTAGGGCGGACCATCGACGGGACCGTTCATCGACATCAGCCCGGACATCGCCTGGATCACCGGGTCATAGCCCGGCACATCCGGGTGCTCGGTTCCCATGGCGGAGATCGATGCCCAGATGATGTCCTCGCGCGCGGCCTTCAGTGCCGCGTAGTCGACGCCGAGGCCGGCATGATGCGCCGGCAGTAGATTGCAGCAGAACACGTCGACCTGAAGCCGCTCGATCAGCCGCCGCAGCAACTCTTGTCCGCGCTCCGCCTTGAGATTGAGCGCGATCGCCTCCTTGCCGACGTTGGGCGGCACGAAGAAGCTGCGGCGTCCTTCGTCGGCGAACAGTCTTCCGGCGTAGCGGTTGGGATCGCCGGGCCTCGTGGACGAGCCCGTTGCTTCGATGCGGATCACGCGCCAGCCGAGTTGGCGGAAGCGCAAGGTCGCATAGGGCAGCGCGACCGCCTGCTCGAGCGACAGCACGACCCGGCGCTTCGTCATCCGTCGTGTCCGATCACGCGGGCGCCTGCGCCTGACGCCGCCGACCAGCAACAGCGTCGGGCCCGGCGATGATGCGCGCCGCCCGCAGCCCATCAATTTCGGTGGGCGCGTAGCCGACCTCGCGCAGGATCGCCTCGGAGTGCTCGCCGTAGCGCGGCGGGAAGGAGAATTGCGTGGGCGAGCCTGCGTGGTCCACTGCCATCGGCGGGAGGCGTACGCGGCGGCCGTCGGGCGCCGTGGTCGCGGTGAGCTTGCGGGCGATGGCCTCGATCTGCATTGCCTCCGGCACGGTGTTGATCGGCGCATGCGGGATCTTGGCGCGCTTGAGATCGCTCATGATCTCTGCCGTGGAATATTGCCGCGTGATCGCCGCGATGTCGGCATGGATGGCGACGCGATCCCGCACGCGCCCCACATTGGTCTCGCGCAGCGGCGTCGCGGCCGGCGTGAATTTCGGCGTCTCGGTGAGCCGGCGCCAGCCGGCGTCGCTGCCGATGGCGAACAGCACCGCGCCGTCGCGGGTCGGATAGGCATTGGTCGGCACGAATTTCCGGTGCTCGTTGCCGCAGCGGGTGATCTCCGACGGGTCGCAGTCGAAGTCGACCAGCGGCAAGACGGTGATCAGCCAGGACGCGGCCGCCTGCATCATCGACACGTCGATGCGACTGCCCTTGCCCGACGTCGCGCGCTCGGCGAGTGCCATCCAGACATGCGCGTAGACTTCATCGCCCGCCTTGAGATCGACCAGGGGAATGCCGGAGAGCGTCGGCGGGCCGTCGGTCGGGCCGGTCACCTCCATGTAGCCGACCTCGGCCTGGATCGCCGGGTCGTAGCCCGCCGCATCGGGATATTCGGGACCCATGGCGGAGATCGCCGCCCAGATCAGATCGGGCTTCACGGCGCTGAGCGTCTCGTAGTCGATGCCGAGCTCGCGATAACGCGACGGCAGCGTGTTGCAGCAGAACACATCGACGTTGAGCTCGCGGATCAGCCGCTGCAGCACCGCCTGCCCCTCGCGGGTTTTCAGGTTGAGGGCGATCGACTCCTTGCCGACGTTGGGGCCCACGAAATAGGAGCGCCGTCCCTCGTCAGCCACCAGCGAGCCGATGTAGCGATTGGGATCGCCCGGCAGCGCCTCAGCCGATTGCGGCGTCGCCTCCACCTTGATGACGCGCCAGCCGAGATGCACGAAGCGCAGCGTCGCCGACGTCATCGACAGCGCCTGCTCCATCGACAGGATGACGCCTGGCTTCATGGCGAGGCCCTCGCCGCTTGCTCGGCCTGCTCCCTCTCCCCGCTTGCGGGGAGAGGGTCGGGGTGAGGGGGCCTTGCCGCGAGTCCATGCGTGCGGAAACGCCCCCTCACCCGGCGCGCAAGAGCGCGCCGACCTCTCCCCGCAAGCGGGGAGAGGTGGAGCCAGCCGCACCACCTTGCATCAATTCCAGAGCAATACGCCACGCCCGTCATCAGGCGACCTTCCGCCACAGCCGGGTCGGCTCCTGGAAGCGGCCGTAGACGTCGACCATCGCATTGGTCATCTCGCCCACGGTCGCATAGGCCTTCACGGCGTCCATCAGCGCCGGCATGACGTTGCGGCCGGCCTGCGCATCGGCGCGCAGCATCGCCAGCGCTTGCTCGACCGCGGCGTCGCTGCGTTCTCGGCGCACCTTGCGCAACGCTTCGATCTGCTCCAGCGCGCCCATCTCGTCATAGGGATGCAGGTCGACCTGCGGCCGCTCCTCGTCGGTGTCCTGATAGCAATTGACGCCGACCTTGCGCAGCGCGCCGCTCTCCAGCGCCTTCTGCCGCTCGAATGCATATTGCGCCACCTTGGCCTGGACCACGCCCTCGCTCACCGCCTTGACGATGCCGCCGTTCTCATCGACCCAGGCCATCGCCTCGACGATCTTCTCCTCCAGCTGATTTGTGAGGGTCTCGATGTAGTACGAGCCGCCGAGCGGATCGACCGTGTCGGCGAGGCCGATCTCCTCGATCAGCAATTGCATGGTGCGCAACGAGATGCGCTGCGCCATGGGCGTCGGGATCGTGTAGGCTTCGTCGTAGCAGCACAGCGCCATGGTCTGCGCCCCGCCGAGCGCCGCGATCAACGCGTAGTAGGCACCGCGCATGATATTGTTCTCGGGCTGCTCGATGGTGAGGCCGAAGCCGCCGCCGCCAGCGATCATGCGCAGCCAGCCGGATTCGGGTTTCTTCGCGCCGTATTCCTCGAGGATGATCTTCGCCCAATGGCGCCGGCCGGCGCGGAACTTCGCCACCTGCTCGAACAGGTTGCCAAAGATGTTGAAGTTGAACGACAGACGGCCGGCGAACTCGTCGATGTCGAGGCCGCGCGCGAGCGCTGCATCGGTGTAGGCCTTCGCGATCGAGAAGGCGTAGCCCATCTCCTCGGCCGGCGTCGCGCCCGACTCGCGGATGTGATAGCCGCACACGCTCACCGGGCTGTACTTGGGCGCGACCTTGGCGCAGTACTCGATCGTGTCGGCCACCAGCTTCACGGAAGGATCGACCGGATAGATCCAGGTGCCGCGGCCGATGAACTCCTTGAGAATGTCGTTCTGCGCGGTGCCGCGCAGCTTCGCCACGTCGTAGCCGCGCTTCTCCGCCATGGCGAGATACATGGCGATGAGGATCGCGGCGGCGCCGTTGATGGTCAGCGACACCGTGATGGCGTCGAGGTCGATGCCGTCGAAGGCGATCTCGAAGTCGCGCAGCGTGTCGACCGCCATGCCGACGCGGCCGACCTCGCCGATCGCCTCGGGCGCGTCGGAATCGTAACCGCACTGGGTGGCGAGATCGAACGCGACGTTGAGGCCGGTCTGGCCGTTGGCGATCAGGTACTTGAAGCGCTCGTTGGTGTCGGCCGCGTTGGCGAAGCCGGTGTACTGCCGCATGGTGAACGGGCGATGCCGGTACATCAGCGGGTGGATGCCACGGGTGAACGGCGCCTCGCCCGGCCCGCTCTGGTCGAGACCGCCGGTCGCCACCACGTCCTCCGACGTGTAGAGCGGCTTGATCTCGATGCCGGACTCGTTGACCACGCGGCGCATCGGCGCTTCCTTGCGCACGGGCTTGCCCTCACCGATCGGTTTTGCGGTCATTTCACGTTCTCCCGAATGAACGTCACGATCTCGTCGATGCGGCTGCCGGTCGGAAACACTCCGCGGTAGCCGAGCTGGCGCAGCACCATGCGGTCGTCCTCCGGAATGTTGCCGCCGACGATCCACAGCTTGTCATACAGCCCCTTCTCCTGCAGCAGGTCGCGGATGCGCCGGCACAGCGGCAGGTGTGAGCCCGAGAGGATCGACAGGCCGATGACATCCGCCTTCGCCTCGACGGCGGCCGCCGCGATCGCCTCGGGCGTCTGCCGCAGCCCGGTATAGACCACGTCGAAGCCCGCTTCCATCAGCGCCTGCACCACCACCTTGGCGCCCACGTCATGGCCGTCGAGCCCGGGCTTGGCCAGCAGCACCTTGATGCGCCGTTCGCTCACGCGAGCTCCTTGGCGATGACGAGCTTGAGGATCTCGCTGGTACCGCCGCCGATCAGGGTGAAGCGGATGTCGCGCAGGTGACGCTGCACCGCGTATTCCATGCTGAAGCCATAGGATGCGAGCACGCGCGCCGCCTTGTCGCAGATACCGGCCGCGGCCTCCGAGGCGAACAGCTTGGCCATGGCGGCTTCCTTGTGGTGCGGGCGGTCGGCGTCCCGCAGCCAGGCGGCGTAGTGCACGAGCCGGCGCGCGGCCTCCAAATCGGTCGCCATCTCGGCGAGCTTGAGCTGGATCGCCTGATAGCGGTTGATCGGCTTGCCGAACTGCTGGCGCTCGCCGGCGTAGCGCACCGCCTCGTCGAGGGCGCCGCGCGCGCCGCCCAGCGCCAGCGCACCGGTGACGATGCGGATCTCGGCGAGCAGCTTGCGCAGGTGCGTCTCGCCGTCGCCTTCGGCGCGGCTGAGCCGATGACTGTCGGGCACGAAGCAGTCGTCGAGCGCGAGCTCGGAGGTCGGCAGCGCCCATACGCCCATCTTGGGGATCGCCTTGCCGACCACGAGGCCTTTGAAATCCTTCTCCACCAGGAAGATGGTGAGCTTCCGCTCCTCGCCGGCACGGGCGAACACAGTGAAGAAATCGGCCACCGGCGCCGACGTCACCCACATCTTCTGGCCCTTGAGCACGTAGCCGCCGTCGACCTTGCGCGCCGTGGTGGCGATGCCGCCGAGGTCGCTGCCGGCGTTCGGCTCGGTCATGCAGATGCCGCCGATCGTCTCACCGCGCAGCGCCGGGGCGAACAGCCGCTCGCGGATGTCGCCGCTGCCGAGCATCTCGAGGAATTTCGTGCCCATCAGCGACTGCATGGTGACGCAGCCGGCAAGCGACATCGAGCCGCGCGCGATCTCCTCGAGCGCGAGGCAGAGCGTGATCAGGTCGAGGCCGAGGCCGCCGCTCTCGACGGGGTAGCGCATGCCGAAGAAGCCGAGCTCGCCGACCGCGCGGAACAGCGCGTGCGGAAAGGCGTGCGCCTCGTCGATCTCGGCGGCGCGCGGAATGATCCGCTCGTTGCAGAAGCGCGCGAACGTGTCGCGGATCTGCTGCTGCTCCTCGGTCAGCTCGAAATTCATCGCACCTTCGCCGTCCCGTCGCCGAAGCCATAGAGCGTACGCGCCGCCTCGGGCGAGATCACGCCGTCGCGCACCTCCTCGGCAAGCCTGGCGCGATCGCGCGCAAGCGGATCGCCGTAGCCGCCGCCACCGCCGGCGACCTGGCGGTAGATCGTGCCCTTGGGCACGCCAGGCACCAGGTCCTTGTTGCGCGGCACGACCGTCTTGCCGTCCGGATAGGTGAGCTCGATCGTGTTGAGGATGCTGTCGCGCCCGCCGAACAGGCCGAAGGCCGGCTCGAAGTCGCCGTCGCCGAAGGTCACGAGCTGGGTGTTGTCGGAGCCGATGGCGAACGACGTTTCCACGCCGAGGCCGCCGCGCCAGCGGCCGGCGCCGCCGGAATCGGTGATGTATTCGTGCTTGAGCAGCCGGTGCGGTGTCTGCAGCTCGAACATCTCGTAGTCCTGATCGAGCACACCGCCCGAAGCATCGATCATTCCGATGTGGTCGTAGCCGTCGGTGCCCTGCATGGCGCCGGAGCCACCCTTCAGTCCCATGAATCCGATGTCGACGTATTTCTCGTTCGTCTCCGGATCGAGACCGGTAGTGAGCGAGCACAGGAGGTTGTTCCAGCCGGCGGTGACGCGATCGGGGATCACCGGAGCGAGCGCCCGGATGATGGCGTCGGCATTGGGCGGACAGAGGTGATTGCCGAACGTGGTCGCCTTCGGGTAACGCGCATTGAGGATCGTGCCTTCCGGGATGACGATGTCGACCGGCCGCACCAGCCCTTCGTTGTGCGGGATGTCGGGGTTGATCAGCTGCAGGAAGGTCAGGAGCGTCGCCGAGGCGCTCGACGTGTAGGTGCCGTTGACGAAGCCGTCGGTCTGCGGGTCGGTCGCCGAATAGTCGAACCGGATGCGCGCATCCTCGACCGTCACGGTGACGCGAATGACGAACCGCGAGCCTTCGTGATGGCCGTCGAAATAGACCATGCCCTCGCCCGCGTAGGTGCCGTTGGGGATGCGGGCGATCTCGGCTTCCATCATTTTCTGCGTCGCGTCGAACAGCGCGACCTTGTGCGCCTCGAAGCAGGGGCGGCCGTATTTCGCCAGCAGCGCCTGCATGCGCCGTTCGCCCACCGTGCAGGCGCCCATCTGCGCCTTGATGTCGTGCTGGACGATGTCGAAGCGGATGTTGGCGAAGATCAAATTCCACACGTCGCGACGCAGCTTGCCTTTCTCATAGATCTTCACGGCCGGTATGCGCAGCGCCTCCTGCCACACCTCCTTGGCGTTGGGATTGTAGCCTCCGGCGACCGCGCCGCCGATGTCCGCCTGATGGCCCTTCACGGCCGCCCAGGCGACCAGCGCGCCGTCGTGGAAGATCGGCTTGTACACCGCGACGTCGTTGTTCTGGTTGCCGAAGCTGAACACGTCGTTGTGCAGGATGACGTCGCCGTCGTGGATGTCGTCGCCGAAGGTGCGCACGATGTGCTTGCACACCGGCGCGAGCGAGAACGCCAGGATCGGCAGGTTCTCGGTCTGCTCCAGCATGTTGCCTTCGGCATCGTAGAGGCCGGTGACGAAATCCTTCGCCTCGCACAGGATCGGCGAGCGCGTCGTCTTCACCACCGAGGCGCTCATCTCGTCGGTGATCGAGCGAAATGTGCGGGCGAACACCGACATCAGGATAGGATCGATCCGGCTCACCGCATGGTCCCCTTCAGGCATTGCTCGACCAGATCCTCGCGCCCCTTGCGGTAGAGGATCAGCGCCCCGTAGCGGTCGGCCACCGCATCATAGCCGGCGCTGACGAACGCCGTGGTCGTCACCATCTCCACCAGCGCCGGCCCGGCAATGCGGTTGCCGTAGCGCAGGCGATGGCCATCGTAGACCGGGATGGGCCGGAACGCCTCCTCTTCCACCACGTATGCCGAACGTTCGCCCTTGCGGGCCGGAGCGGCGTCCGCGCCGGCAAAAGGCTCGCCCGACGCCTGCGGCTTGTCGGTCTTGCCGAGCGACTGCACCCTGACGTTGACGATCTCGACCGGCGTGCCCTCCTCCTCGAGCGAATAGCCGTACAGGCGATGGTGCTCGTCGTGGAAGGCACGCAGGATCGCCGCCGCATCCTTCTCCGCGATCGCCGCCCGCGGCACGGGGAACGAGACCTCATGGTATTGCCGGAGGTAGCGGCAGTCCAACATCACGGCGTGGTCCTGGCCTTCGGTGCCGATGTTCTCGCTCTCGAGGATGCGGCTGCCCTCGCCCGCCATGTCGTCGACCAGCGCCTGCAAGCCTCGCCAATCCGGATCGGGCAGCCGATCGACGAAGGTGCGCACGAAATCGTGGCGCAGATCCCCGAGCAGCATCCCTGACGCGCACAGCACCGAGCTTTCGCGCGGCACGACCTGCATGGCGATCTCGAGATCGTTGGCGATCACGCACGAATGCAGCGGGCCGGCGCCGCCCGCAACCACCAGCGGGAACTCGCGCGGGTCGCTGCCGCGCTGGATGGTCACCGCGCGCACGCCCTGCGCCATGTTGGTGCAGGCGACCCGATACATGCCGGCCGCAGCCTGCTCGACCGAGAGCCCGAGCGGGCCCGCGATGTGGCGGCCGATGGCGTCGCGCGCAGCGGCGACATCCAGCTTGATTCGGCCGCCGGAAAAGAACGCGGGATCGAGATACCCGAGCACCAGGTTGGCGTCGGTGGTGGTCGGCAGCTCGCCGCCGAGCCCGTAGCAGGCCGGTCCCGGCTTGGCGCCGGCGCTGTGCGGCCCCATGCGCAGCAGGCCGCCCTGGTCGATCCAGCCGATCGAGCCGCCGCCGGCACCGATCGTATGAATGCCGAGCATCGGCAGGGCGCAGCGCAGCCGGTCGATCTCGCCGTCCTTCATCACCACCGGCGTCTTCTCGACCAGCGCCGCCTCGAAGCTCGTCCCGCCCATGTCGACCACGATGCAGCTGTCGAAGTTGTGCGGCCGCGCCGCCGCGAGACCCGCGGCCGGCCCGCCGGCCGGCCCCGACAGGAGGGTGAGCGCCGGCGCCCGGCGCGCCACGTCGGGCGTCATCACGCCGCCGTTCGACTGCATGATGAGCAATGCGCCGGTGAAGCCGGCGTCGCGGAGGCTCATCTGCAGCCGCGCCAGGTAGCGGTCGAGGATCGGACCCACATAGGCGTTGAGCGCGGTGGTGCTCACGCGATCGTAGAAGCGGATGGCGGGCAGGAGCTCGGTCGAGGTGGTGAGGAAAGCGTCGGGCAGCTCGCGGCGCACCAACTCGGCGGCCGCCTGCTCATGCGCCGGGTTGGCGAAGGCATTCATGAAGCAGATGGCGACCGCCGACACGCCTTCCTGGCGGAACAGGTCGATCGCGCGGTGCACGTCGTCGACCGCGAGCGGCATCACCGTGCGGCCGCGGCGATCGAGCCGCTCGGCGACGCCGACGCGCAGATAGCGCGGCACCAACGGCTTCACGTTGGTGTAGCGGTTGTCGTAGCGCTCCTCGCGGATGCCGCGCCGCATCTCCAGGGCGTCGCGCAGACCCGCCGTGGTGATCAGCCCGGTGCGGGCGCCGCGCCGGGTCAGCGTGGCGTTGGTCGTCACCGTGGTGCCGTGGACGATCACCTCGATCGCCCCCATGAAGGCGGCAAAATCGTCCGCGGCAAGCTCGCGCAGCCCGTTGATGACTCCCACCGAGGGGTCGTCCGGCGTCGACAGCACCTTGTGGATCACCGGCTCGCCGCCGCCCGCGCGCACGAAGAAATCCGTGAACGTGCCGCCGACGTCGATGCCGATCTTGAACCGCCGTTCTGACTGGCTCATCAGTGCTTGCGCGCGTCGACGTCGATCACCACCGCCATGGCGGTGTCGCCGGCGGCGCAACCCTGGAACAGGCCGCGGCCGCCGCCGCGGATCACCAGCTCCTCGATCAGCTCGATGACCGAGCGCAGGCCGGTCGGTCCCTGCGGATGCCCCCACACCAGGGAGCAGCCGTAGTTGTTCATGGCCTTGAGGTCGGCGCCGGTCTCGCGCGCGAACACGATGTCGTTCACGGCGAACGGGTTGTGCGACTTGACGGCATCCATCTGGCGGACGGAAAGCCCCGCCTGCTCGAGCGCCTGGCGGGCGGCCGGAATGGTTGCTTCCGGCATATGCGCAAGGTCGGCGCGCGCGAGGCCGAAGCCGAGCAGGCGAATGCGCACGCCCGCGTCGCGGCTCATCGCGCGGGCCTTCTCGGGCGTCGTCACGACGACGGCGGCGCTGCCATCGGCCGGATGGGTCTGGCCGCCGAACGTCACCGTGCCGTCGGGCAGCACGGGCTTCAGCCTGGCGAGGCCCTCTCGTGTGGACATCACCACGCCCTCGTCGCCGTCGATGACGCCGGCGCTCTTCCGGTATCCCGGGCGCGGCACGTCGAACGGCAGGGTCATGTAGCGCTTCTGGAACGCGCGATCGTCGGCCAGCGCATCGCCATACTGCGCGACGCGGCGCAGAACCACGTCGTGCTGCTCGGCGGTCGAGACCTGGTACTTGCGGGCGACGTTTTCCGCCGTCTGCAGCATCGAATGACCGCCCAGCGGGTCGCAGCCGAAATTGTCGAGCACCCAGTTCTCGTGCACCGCGGTGCCGCCCGGCGCCGCCGGGCTCGGATAGACCACGTGCGGGCCGTTCGAGACGCGATCGCACGTTGCAACCAGCGCGGCCGTGGCGAGATCGGCCTCGATCTCCTGGGCGGCGGCGAGCAGGCAGCGCGCGCCGGTGGCGCAGGCCTGGTTGATGGTCGGCCCGCCCACCTCGGCGCCGCCGATCAGCCCCATGAACCAGGGCAGGCCGTAGAATGCGCCCTTCTGCGGCACCGTGATGCCCAGCACGCCGTAGTCGAACGTCTTGGGATCGATCGATCGTTTGGCGAGCTCGGCCCTCGCCACGTGGGCGGCGAACTCGAGGCTGTGCAGGTCGGCGAAGCTGCCCTGCCACTTGGTGAACGGCGTGCTCCAGTAGGCCCCGTAGGGAATTTCAGCCCGATAAGCCATCATCCATCCCGGCGTGTCCAACGGTCTTCATTGCGGAGTTTGACCGCACGATCAAGGCACTGTCACGCATCGCATCCATGCGGGCGCCCGCCGAAGCTTCAGCGAAGGCGGGCAGCCAACGCTCCGCCCGTCCCGGCGGTGACTCGGCGGCTTCGCCGCAGCACCGTGTCGGCCCGGGCTTTGCGTTCATTCCGTAGCCCGGATGAAATCCGGGGCGGCCTTGCCGTACGCGAGGCCTGCCCGGATGGCGTCCGGGCTACGCAGTCTCTCCCCCGTGAGGGAGCGGAGCGCCGCGAGGGCGCTGGTGCGGAACGCCGCACCCGTGGTGCTCCCCCGCTTCCTCCACGGCCGACTTCGTCGGCAACCGAGGAGGAAACGGGGGAGCACCGGAACACCTTGCGAGGTGTCCCGCGCGCCAGTGACGTAGGCGCGCGCGCCCTCGCGGCGCTCCACCGCGGCGTCTTCCGACCTCGGCCCGCCGCCAGCTGACCGACGGGTTCCCGAAGCCGCCCGGGTGCAGAGGGACTAAGCTCTGCGCGCAGGCGCCGCTCCCGGCTCCGCCTTCGGTGCCATCCGAAAGGACGCCCTCGGTGAGCCGGGATGCCGGCTATCATTCCTATAAACGGAACAGAGTCAAGAAGAAAATTTAGAAAATCAGAAAAAAATGGAGACTCTCACCCGCGACCCCGCACGTTGCGCTCCGACATGGCGGCGGCGATGCGGCGCCAAGTGTCGGGGCTCGCATTCACCTCGCGCTGCAGGGCTTGCATCGCGGCGCGGTCCTGGCGGGCGGCGATGCCGTCGATCACGCGCTTGTAGGCGGTGGTCGCGGCTTTGGATTGCCGCGCGACCTGCGCGCACAGATCGTTGAGCGCATTGTCGAATGCGCTGTCGGCGACGACCAGCTCCACGATTCCGGCGCGCAGGCAGTCGGCCGCTGAAAGCGGCCGCCCGGTCATCAGGATCAGCTTGGCGATGCCGGGACCGGCGAGCGCGACCAGCCGCTCGATCGCGTCGAGCGGATAGACGATGCCGAGCACACCCGCCGGGATCGCCAGCCGCATGCTCTCGTTGGCGAGTTGGATGTCGGCGCATACCGCAAGCTGCACGGCGCCGCCGAAGCACGCGCCCTCGATGGCCGCCACGAGCGGCTGCGGCAATGCGAGCAACGCAGCGACGGCCCCTTCGAGCAGGCGATCCATCTCGCCGAAACGCGTGGCGAATGCGGCCGCGTCGTTCGCCGCAAAGGCGTGCAGATCCGCGCCCGAGCCGAACGCCCGCCCGCCGGCGCCGCGCAACACGACCGCCGTCACGCTGTCGTCGGTCACGAGGCTGGTGGCGGCTTCGGTCAACGCCTGCAGCATCGGCTGATCGAAGGCGTTGCGCTTGGCCGGATTGTCGAGCCAGAGGGTCGCGACCGAGCCGACGCGCTCCACGCGGATGGTGCCGTTACGCGCGGAATCGGTGCCCATGTCGCCGCCAGTCGAATTGCTGCGTGCCGGAAGTAGTGCCGGCCGCCCGACCGTGTCAACCGACGTGTCAGTCAGGCTGCCGTCACCGTGGCCGCACCGGCTTCCGGACGACATCACGCTCGCGCTACATTCCATGACCAGGGACGGTTCGCGCATCGCGCGTGTCACGCTCGGTGGCCTTCATGCGATTTCGCGCGAGGGATTTGGGGGGGCTTCGATGAGGTTGTTTTACGACGCGTTCGAACCCGATCCCGCAGGCAGCGCCAGGACGCTCGGCGTTTTTCTGCACGGCTTTCGGCGAACGAGCGCCGACATGGCCGATCCCATCGGCTGCGCTCGCGAAGCGCTGGAAGGCGGTGTCGACATCTATGCGCCCACTTTGCCCTTTTCCAACTGGTGGGATTGGACCGGCGCCAATCAGATCGTCGCGCACCTCGTCGCCGATCTCGACGAGATCTGGGACACGAGGGGACAGAGGTACGACAAGGTCATCTTCGTCGGGTACAGCATGGGCGGCGTATTGTTGCGCCGCGTATTCCTCGCGGGATCGCCGCGTCCGCCGGATTACGCCGGCACCTTCGCCTTTCGCGACGATCTGCCCGCTTCGGTCGCGCGGGACGAGGAGGCCCACGGCTGGGCCGAAAGGGTCGAGCGCCTCGTCCTCGTTGCCACGTGGGAAAAGGGATGGAGCATTTCCGATCGCGAAGGCTGGAAGTTCTGGCTTTTTCTGAATTTCTTCGCCTTGGTCGGACACCTCACACCATCGCGCCTGGACCTCGCCGGCACCATGTTCGACATGCGCCGCGGCGCGCCTTTCATCGTGCAGACGCGGCTGCTGTGGCTCGCCTACCGCCGATGGCACAATCCCGGCCGCGCGTTCCGTCCATTGACGGAACACAGCGGCAAAGTTGCACGGGGCGCCGATCCGCTCGTCGTGCAGATCGTCGCGACCCGGGACGATTTCATCTCTCCGCGCCTTCAGGTGGACAACGACGTCAACGGCGTGGTCCCGCCAGACGATCCCCGCGCACGTTACTTCGTGCTGGAAATGCCGGACACCGACCATGCCGGGGCGCTCGAATTTCCCAAGAACGAGAATGAGCCAAAGGACGACCGTGAGAGAACGATCGCGAACCGCCGCAGCTTTTTCGCCGCCGCGCTGACCGGCGGCCCGAGCGTCGCATCGCCAGACGGCAAGGACGGGGAAGCGAAGGTTTTTGGTGGATATGCATGCAACCCGTCGCTTTTCGAGGACACTCCAGTTGCGCCGAATGATGACGTTGAGCACGTGTTGTTCGTGCTCCACGGGATCCGTGACGACGGCTACTGGACACATCGCATCGCCAAGGCCGTCAAGGAAGCGGCAGCCACCGCGCCGGACAACGATCCGATACGATTGATCCAATCCCGCACGCCGACCTACGGGTACTTCGCCATGCTGCCATTCGTCCTGCCCTGGATCAGACGGCAGAAGGTGGAATGGTTCATGGACCTGTACGTGAACGTCAAGGCGTGCTTTCCCAACGCCACGATGCATTACGTCGGTCATTCCAACGGCACCTATCTGGCGGCGCGCGCGCTGAGGGACTATGCGGCGGCCCGGTTTGGGCGAATCTATTTCGCCGGCAGCGTCCTGCGAACGGACTACGACTGGCCGGCCATGGTCGATGCCGGCCGCGTCGAGCGCTTTCACAATGCGCGCGGCGCGACCGACTGGGTGGTCGCCCTGCTGCCGAAGAGCCTCGACTATTGCAGCGATCTCGGCGGTGCGGGGTTCGACGGCTTCGGCCCGCCGACGCCGGCCAGCGACACGACGGCCATCACCCAATCGAAGGGTTACGCGTGGGGAGGACACAGCGGCGCCATCACCGAGCCGCATTGGGGCGGCATCGCGAACTACATCGTCACGGGCGCAAAGCCTCCCGAACCCAGCGGTCTGTTCGCCGATCGTCTTCATCCGGCGCTGAATGTGCCCTCGCGCCTGCGCCTCGGCATTCCGGCCGTGGTCATCCTCGTATTGACCCTGGTGCTGCTCTCTTTCGCCTGCCTGTTTCCATTCGGATACGACGACGCCGACACGCCGCGTGTCTTCGCGGGCGTGAACTGGCGGTATTGCCTCGGCTTCGCGGCATTTTTCCTTCTTGTCCTGTCACTCTCGAGGTGGTCGTCGTCCGGTCCGAAAGCCTGGTTCTCGACGGCGCTTCTCGTGATAGGGGCCGCGGCCGTCATCTACTGGTTCGCGGCTGCCCTCGTCTTCGATCTCTCCTTTGAGGGCACGGCGCTCGCCGCCGTCGGGCTGGTGCTGATGTTGGCGTTCTTTCGCTTCATGCTGACGCGGTTCTGATCGCACGCGACGGCCCGCCGCGCGAGGCGCGGCGTCCGGTTGCACGATCCGGCTTCGGTCTACCTGCAGATCATGGCTTTGCGCTGAGCCGAAACAGTCGCGGCGTTCTGATCAACGCGAGGCGCGGACAGGCGTCGGCGCGGGAGGCTGTGGTGCGGGCTTCGCCGCCGGAGGCTGTGCAGCCGGCTTCGGCGGCGCGGGCTTCGCCGTCGCGACCAGCTTGTTGTCGGCGAGGCGCGCCTCGAGCTCCTCGAGCGCGCTCACCGGATCGATCAGGCCCCAGCCGAACTGCTCGTCCGGCGCCTTGGCGCCGAGCTTCATCGCGCTCACCGTCAACACTTCGAGCACGGTTTTGGCGTCGACCTCGGGATGGCGCTCGATCAGGAGCGCTGCGACGCCGCTGGCATGGGCCGTCGCCACCGAGGTTCCGGTCGTCATCTCGTAATTTCCGTCGGGAGCCACGGCGAGGACGTCGACGCCCGGCGTCGCGATCGCCACATGGGGGCCGCGATTGGCGCGGCTGTAGATGGCGTCGTTCTCGTCGGTCGCGGTCACGGCGATGACGTGCTTATCGGCGGCCGGATAGAGCGGCGGAGATTTCGGGCCCTGATTGCCGGCGGCGGCGATCAGAACCGCGCCCTTCTCGTGCGCCTTCTTCAAGGCGACCTGCAGCATCGGATCGTACGGCCCGGCAAAGCTCATGTTGATCACGCGTGCGCCCTTCTGGAGCGCCCACTCCAGCCCGGCGATGATGTTCCGGGTCGTCGCCTGAGGCGATTGCTTGCCGCCGGTACCGAACGCGTTGACGGCCAGCACCGTGGCGCCCGGCGCGACGCCGGTCAGGCGGCCGTGCGCCGCGACGGCGCCGGCCATTCCAGTGCCGTGCGTATGCGGCTTGTCGGGCTTTCCCGCCGCGTCGAACGTCTCGACGACGGTGTCGGCGAGATCGGGATGCTTCGTGTCGATCGCGGAATCGAGCACCGCGACCAGCACGTTCTTGCCGGTCACCAGCTTGTGCGCTTCCTCCAGCCGCAGCTTTTGCGCGACATATTGCTCGGGCGCTCCGCTTTGCGCCGGCGTGGCCTCGGCTTGCGCCGGCGCGGTCTCGTCCTGCGTGAGCTGATACACGTAGTTGGGCTGAGCGACGCCGACCTTCTCGCCCTCGAGCGCGCGGACCACCTCGGCAACCGGCCGGGTGCCGGCAACGCGGAAGTGGAACAAGGTCCCTCCGGTCAGCACCGAGCGGTGGCTCGCGACCACGGTGAGGCCGAAGCGGCGGGCCATGTCGTCGACGGTCTGCCGGGAGACATTCTGGCCGACCTGCAGCACCACCTCGGTGGAGACGAAGCGCGTCTCGCCTGCCGGCGGAACGCCGGTGAAATTGGGCATGCCGGGAAGCGGCCGAACCGGCAACCGGCGCTGCATGCCGAGGATCTGGGCGCGATGCTGCAGCCGCACGGCGTGGCGCTGCTGGGCGGTGGCGCCGACCACGGCGGCGCCGCGGCTCACCCGTGCGCCCGCAGCGACGGGACCGGCGGCACCCCCTCTGCCTGCGGCGCCGGCGCCATCGCGCGGGTTCAAGGCCGCGGATGAGCCGGGTCTGTCGGTCGCGGCATTGCCGCCGGCCGGGCTGCCGCGCGGGGCAGCGGGAGCCGACGGATTCGTGACAGTGCTCCGCACGGCCGTGGGAGCCGTCTGATTGGCCGCATTGCCACTCGGCGCGCCCGGAGCCGCCTGATTGGCCGCATTGCTACGCGGCGCGCCGGGAGCCGCCGGGTTCGCCGCATTGCCTTGCGCAGCGCCCGGAGTCGACGGATTGGCCGTGTGGCTGCGGGTATCAGGGTTGCTCGTGGCCGCCGGCCGGCCTGCGGCACCAGGAGCCGCCGGGTTGGCTGCGTTGGCACGCGGGGCACCGGGTGCCGCTGGGTTGACGGTATTGGCGCGCACGGCACCGGGAGCCGCCGGGTTCACCGCATTGGCGCGCGGGGCAACGGGTGTCGCGGGGTTGATCGCATTGGGGCGCACGGCGCCGGGAGCCGTCGGGTTGACGGCGTTGGCGCGCACGGCACCCGCGGGTCCCGGTTGGACCGCATTGCCCCGGGGGATCCCGGGAGGCCCCGGCTGGACCGCATCGCGAGGCACACCCGCAGGCCCTGGCTGGACCGCAGTGGCCCGAGGGATGCCCGGAGGCCCCGGCTGGACCGCAGTGGCGCGCGGCATGCCAGGAGGCCCTGGCTGGACCGCAGTGGCGCGAGGCACACCCGGAGGACCCGGCTGGACCGCAGTGGCGCGAGGCACACCCGGAGGCCCCGGCTGGACCGCATTGGCCCGGGGGACCCCGGGAGGCCCTGGCTGGACCACATTGCGGTTGGGCGCCGGGACTACGGCATTGGGCCCTCGCCCGGCCGGCCCGAAACGGCCCGGCAAAGCCCGGCGCGGATCGACCTGCGATTCTTGGCCGCCGCCTTCTTCCTGGCGGCGTCGCGCAGCAGCTGGGGCAATTCGATTGCGCCGGCGGCACGCCAGCCAGAGAGACAGCGGGGCGGCGACGACGACGGCCAGTGCGACCGCGGCGACGCGGGCACGCCAGCGCGCGCAGCCGGTCGCTCGAATTCCCCCCGACATGCCTGCCTCACAGGCCGCTCATGGCCACGGCAGACTACGCGCATCCCGGCATCGGCGACAAGCGGAGCGATAGGGCTAGTGTCCCGGTTCCGACGTTCGTATCCCTTTGCGGCACCCCCTCGTACGAACGTCGGAACCAAAGGGACACTAGCAAGCATACGATTCTAGTGTGGCTTTGGATTTGACGTTCCTACGAAGGGGTCGCCGCAATACTGGTAGGAACGTCAAATCCGCCACACTACGATCCGGCCGGCAGGATCCGTATCAGGTCGGACAGCTGTTCCGCGGTCAGTGGCTTGTCGAGGAACTTGAACTTCACGCCGTCTTCCATGACGACGTCGACGTCGGCGATGCGGTCGAGTTGCTTGCCGGCCTTGAGCTGAAATTGCTCGATGCTGCGCTTGATCAGGTCCTCGGGCAGACGCACCTGCTCGGCGTACTGGCGGGTTGCCTGCGGCGCGTCGAACACAAACGCGAGCAACTCGCGATAGGCGCGCATGAAGCGCCGCAGCAGATCGGCGTTCTGCGCGACCGACAGGTGGACGATCTCCACCCGGACGGTCTGATTGCGCAGCGAGGGCGCGTCGTTGCCGTTGGCGATGATGCGGATCTTGCCCTCCTGCGCCTCGCGCAGGCCGAACGGCGGCGTCGCCCAGCCGATGTCGATCTGGCCGGACATCACCTGGGTGAGCGTCGCCGGGAGGCCGCCGGTCTGGGTCGGCTTGGCCTTGAGCCCATGCTTCTGCGCGAAGGCAAGCACCACGTTGTGCACGCTCGAGCCGTTCGAGGAGAACGCGATCGAGTGGCTCGCGCTCGCATCGGCCAGCGTCTTGATTGGCGAATCGGCGCGCACATACCAGTAGAGGTCGCCGACGCCGGTGAAGCTCGCCGCGACGATGCGGATCGGCGCGCCCTGGGAGTACGCGCGCAGCACCGCCAGCGTGCCGACGCCGATGCCGACCTGCGCCGCATTGGACGCGACCGCCTGCATGGTCTCGCCCGAGCCCTGGGTGGCGAAATTCTCGAGCTGGATGCCGTGCTTCTTGAAGATGCCGGCGGTCTGCCCGAGCACCGCCGCCTGGTTGACCCAGGTGTCCATCTGGCCGATCGCAACCTTGAGCTGGTCGTCGGCGCGCGCCGGCGCCGCGGCGAGCCCGCATGCAACAACAAGCACCGCAACAAAATAGGACCGACGTCGTTTCATCAGGCTCGCTCTCCCCGTTGTGCCGCAGGACGATAGCACGACTTTCATGCAGCGCATTGATCCGGTCGCCGCTGTATGCAGGCGAACAGCCTCGCGAGAAAACCTTGCCCGTCGATGCTATCGGCCGTACGATTTCTCGCCGGCCCGAACAGGGAGCTCCGACCATGCGCAGCTGCCGCATCGTTCCCACCATGCTTTCGTTGCTCGTCGCCGGCCTTGGTTGGCTCGGTCCTGCCGCCGCCACCGATCGCGGCAAGGACGTCAACTTCCCGGTGTCCTGCTCCGCTCCCATGCAACAGGAATTCAACGCCGCGCTCGCGGCACTGCACTCGTTCTGGTATGCCCAGGCGGCGAAGGAGTTTCTCGCCATCGCCGAGCGCGAGCCCGACTGCGCCATGGCGCATTGGGGCTATGCGTTGAGCCGCTGGACCCAGCTGTGGGCGCCGCCGCGCCAGGATGCGCTCGACGCCGGCCTGGCGGCGCTGCGCAAGGCTGCCGCGTCCGCCAACAAGACGCAGCGCGAGGCCGACTACGTCGCCGCCGCGATGGCGTTCTACGCCGACAACGACAAGCTCGACCACCGCACGCGGCTCACGGCCTACGCGGGCGCGATGGAGAAGCTGCACCAGACCTACCCGGACGACCGGGAGGCGGCGCTGTTCCGCGCGCTGTCCCTGCTGGCGACCGCCGACCCGTTGGACGCGACCTATGCCAGGCAGCGCCAGGCGGGCGAGATCCTGGAGCGCATCTTCAGCGCGGTGCCGGATCATCCGGCCGGCGCGCATTATCTCATCCACGCATACGACTGCGGACCGCTCGCCGAGAAGGCGGTGGCGGCGGCGGAGCGTTACGCCAAGTCCGCGTCCGTGGTGCCGCATGCCATCCATATGCCGTCGCACACCTACGTGCTGCTCGGCCGGTGGCGGGACAACATCGAATCCAATCTCGCCGGCGAGAAGGCCGAGATCGAGCGCGGCATTCCGGAGGACCGGCTGCACGACATCGACTACCTGGTGTACGGCTATCTGCAGGTCGGCGACGATGCCAACGCGAAGAAGTTCCGCGACCTTGCGCTGTCGATCGATCGGGATCTGGTCGCCGCGAAGCGCGACGTGGGCTTGCGGGCGCGGCCCTTCACCGTCGCCGCCGTCGAGGCGCGCTACGCGCTCGAAGGCAGTCGCTGGGGCGAAGCCGCCGCGCTGCAGCCGCGGCCCGACCGTTGGGGCTTCATCGAGGCGGTGCCGCATTTCGCGCGCGCCGTGGGCGCAGCGCGCAGCGGCAATCCGGCCGCCGCCAAGGCCGACCTCGCGCGCCTGGGCGAGCTGCAGGCCGATCTCGTCAAGGCGAAGCTCGGATACTGGGCCCGCGTGGTCGACATCCAGCACAAGGTCGCGAGCGCCTGGACGGCGGAGGCCGAAGGCCGCAGCGCCGACGCGCTCAGCCTCATGCAGGCCGCGGTCGACCTCGAGACATCGATCGACACGCACGATACCCTGTCGCCCGGACCGATCGGCGCGACCGCGCATGAATCGCACGGGGAGCTGCTGCTCAAGCATGGGAAGGCGCGCGAGGCGCTCGCCTCATTCGAGCAATCGCTCAGGATCGCGAAGAACCGGGCGCGCAGCTATTTCGGCGCCGCCAAGGCGGCAGATCACGCCGGCGACGCCGAGCGCCACAAGGCGCATGTGGCAAAGCTCGCCGAGGTCTGCGGCCTTCCCGCCGGCACGACCGCGCAGGCGGGCGACCGGAGCGACCCGCAGCTTCGCGTCCTGCCCTGCGCCTGGCTCGCCGCGGCGCGACATTAGCGAGGCTGCGAAAGCGGCGAACCGAACGATGAGTCTTCGGCGCGCCCTCGTGGCGGTCGTGGCGAGCCTCCTCGTGGCGACGACGGCGGCGCCTGCCGCGGAGGAAGCGCGCGTCTCATTCGAGCTGTTCACCCAGCACGGCAGCCGCTTCACCGAACGCGACATGGCCGGCGTGCCGACGGCGCTCTTCTTCGGCTTCACGTCGTGCCCGGACGTCTGTCCGACGACGCTAATGGAGCTGAGCAGCGACCTGCAGGCGCTCGCAGCGGACGGCGACCGCATCAAGGTGGTCTTCGTCTCGATCGATCCGGAGCGCGACACGCAAGTCCGCCTCCGGGAGTACATGGCGTCGTTCGACCCGCGCATCGTCGCGCTGTCCGGACCGCCCGACGCGATTGCAGCGCTTGCCCGCGCGTATGGTGCGAAGTATCGCCGCGTGCCGACGAGCTCCGGTTACACCTTCGATCATACGGCGGCGGTGTTCCTGCTCGACCGCCACGGGGAAACATCCGCGGTCCTCGGCACCGACGAACCACAGCCGCGGCGGCTCGGCAAGCTCAAGGACCTGTTGCGGTAGCGTCATGATGACCTCAGCATGACGCGATGATGTGCACTGCGAGGCAATCCGCGTGCTCGGCACGACGGCTTTTCCCAGAGGACTCCAGCCGCATCGGCCCCGCCCTGCGGGCCGCGCGCAGTGGCGCCACGCTTCGGTCTTGCAGCCCGGCCGGAAAGCGCGGATATCTACGCAAACCCGCGCAATCATCCGGGAATCCCGGAGCACAACGGAGGAGGAGCTCGATGCCATCGCCGGCGACGCTGAAAGGATTGCTTTTGATCGCGGCTTTCGGCCTGGCCACCATGCCGTTCGCAACGCACGCGCAAAGCTATCCGACGCGGTCGATCACCGTCGTCGTGCCGTTCCCGGCGGGCGGGGCGAGCGACGTGGTCGCGCGCATCGTGACGGACCACATGAGCCGGACGCTCGGCCACCAGATGACGATCGAGAACGTCGGCGGCGCCGGCGGCACGCTCGGGAGCGCCCGCGTCGCCGCGGCGGCGCCCGACGGCTATACGCTGCTGGCGGGCAGCATGGGCTCGCACGTCGCCGCGCCGGTGCTCACGCCGAACCTGAAATACGACCCCGCGCGCGACTTCGAAGCGATCGGCTTCACCGCGCATTCGCCGGCCATCATCGCGGCGCGCAAGGACTTTCCCGCCAAGGACATCGGGGAATTCATCGCCTATCTGAAGCAGAACGGCGACAAGGTGAAGCAGGCGCATGGCGGCGTCGGCGCCTCCTCGCATATGGCCTGCGTTCTGTTCAACGCGCAGCTCGGCGTGAAGCCGACGCTGGTCGCCTATCGCGGCAGCGGGCCGGCGCTGAACGACGTGGTTGGCGGCCACGTCGATTTCCTGTGCGAGCAGTCGGTCAGCGTGATCGAGCAGATCAAGTCCGGCAGCGTCAAAGGCTATGTGGCCGCCTCCGACCAGCGCCTCGCGGTGCTGCCCGACGTGCCCTCCGCCAAGGAGGCCGGCATCGACTACAAGATGAGCATCTGGGCGGGCATGTATGCGCCCACGGGCACGCCGAAGGAGATCGTCGACAAGCTCGCCGCCGCGCTCGATAAGGCGCTCGACGACCCGGCGGTGGTCAAGCGGCTGGGCGATCTCGGCGGCTCGATCCCCGCCAAGGAGGAACGCAACCCCGCAACCTTCGACCGCCTGGTGAAGGCGGAGATCGCCCGCTGGTCGCCTATTCTCAAGGCGGCGGCGGGGACGGGGAATTGATGCACGTCCTGCCGACTTGCTGATGCGCGCTCCCTCGCCCCGCTTGCGGGGAGAGGGTCGGGGTGAGGGGCACTTGTTGCAGCCACTGAGCTTGTTGAAACGCCCCCTCACCCGGCGCGCAAGGGCGCGCCGACCTCTCCCCGCAAGCGGGGAGAGGTGGAGCAAGCGGCACCGCCGTGCATCAATCTCAACGGAATGCACTCTACGACGACCACTCACACCGAGGCCCAGAGGCGCATGAGCTCACGTCCCTTGCGGGTGGCGGCACTGGGAATGGGCTGGTGGTCGGACGTCCTGGCGGACGCCGCCCGGCGCTCCAACGCAATCGAGATCGTCGCCTGCTTCACCCGCTCGGACGACAAGCGGCGCGCGTTCGCGGCGAAATACGGCTGCCGCGCGGCGGCGAGCTACGAGGAGATCCTGCGGGACCAATCGATCGAGGCGATCGTCAACACGACGCCCAACAACGTGCATCTCGAGACCACCCGCATGGCGGCGGAGGCCGGCAAGCACGTGTTCCTCGACAAGCCGATCGCCAACACGGTGGCCGAAGGCGCAGCGATCGCGCGAGCCTGCCGCGATGCCGGAATCGTGCTCGCGCTCGGCTACCAGCGCCGGCGCGAGAGCCATTTCCGCTGGATCAAGGGCGAGATCGACGCCGGCCGCTTCGGCAGGCTGGTGCAGGCGGAGGGCAACATCAGCCGCGACCGGCTCGGCAAGATCGACCTCTCCTCCTGGCGCTACCAGGCAGCGGGCATGCCGGGCGGCGTCATGCTGCAGATCGGCCTGCACTACGTCGACGTGCTGGAAATGCTGCTCGGCCCGGTCGCGCGCGTCTCCGGCATGCTGGCGCAGCTGGTGCTGCCGGGTGACAATCCCGACGTCGCCGGCCTCCTGCTCGAGCACGAATGCGGCGCGATCTCGAGCCTGAACGCGTCCTACGCGTCGGCGTCCGAGTATTACATGCTGAACGTCTACGGCAAGGACGCGAGCGCCTACTACGACGTATTCTCGGGCCTGCGGCACCTGCGGCGCGGCGAGACGACGGCGCGGCCGGTCGCGACCGAGAGCAACGACACCCTGCGCGAGGAGCTGGAGGAATTCGTCCGTTGCATCCGCACCGGCGCTGCGCCCGAGACCGACGGGTTCTGGGCGACGCGCAATCTCGCCGCCATCAAGGCGGGCGTAAAGAGCGCGCGCGAGGGTCGTGCGGTCGACGTGAAAGAGATCATGGACAGCGGCGAATAGCCGAAGGACGCGGACACGCCATGCCCCGAGTCGATATCGGCGCGCTCTCGCTCAACGTCGAGGAGCGCGGACAGGGTCCGGCCTTCATCTTCATTCCCGGTCTCGTCGGGCTGCACAACGCCTGGGACTTCCAGATGGCAGAGTTCTCCAGGCGCTACCGCTGCGTCTCGTTCGATCACCGCGGCGCGGGCGACAGCGACAAGCCGAAGGACGCCTATGCGACCGAGCTGATCGCGCGCGATGTGATCGCGCTCATGGATACGCTCGGCATCGACAAGGCGCATGTCGCCGGCACGTCGACCGGCGGCTGCGTGCTGCAGAACCTGGCGATCGACCATCCCGACCGGCTGCGCGCCTGCATCTTCTCCAACACCTGGGTGAAGGCGGACGAGTACATCACGCGCGTGCAGACGACGCGCAAGCGCATTGCGCTCGCCTACGGGCCGGAGGAATACGTCAAGGTCTCGTCGCTGTTCACCAACGGAGCGATGCAGTTCCGCTACGATCTCGACAAGGTGATGGAGCTGGAGCGGCGCGCGCTGAAAACCGTGGCGCCGGTCGACGTGCTGGCCGGCCGGCTCGACATGACGCTGCGGCACGACCGCGCCGCGGACCTGCACAGGATCCGCAACCCCTGCCTGATCGTCGGCACGCGCGACGACGCGACCGTGCCGTTCTACCAGTCCGAGGACCTGCACCAGGCGATCGCGGGATCGCGGCTCGTCATCGTCGAAGAAGGCGGGCACTACTCCTACCGGCGCCACTGGCAGGAATGGAACCGGATCGCGGATGCGTTCCTGCGCGAGGCGGAGGCGGGCGGCTAGATCCTGCCACGGCGGAGCCGCCGCAAGCTGGACGAGATCGCCGGCGGCTGGGATTGGCTGCGCGTGCTGGAGGCGGCCGGATGATTCAGAAGATTTCAGATCCAGCCCAAGGACCGGCCGGGGCGCCAGGCTTCCCTGCTCGCACGCGCCGACGAGGTGATCGAATGCCGAGCGCCGCTCAGGCGCGCCGGTCGGCGTGCCAGCGCCCGGTGCAGCCGGTCGTGGAGCGCCAGGTGCCGCCGCCGGACGACTGCGACAGCCGGCCGGACCCATGCGCCCGCAGGTCGCCGCGGCCGACGTCGACGCTGATGCGCCCGTCCGCCTGGACCCGCCCGCGAATGTTGAAGGTCTGGTTGCCCCGATCGGCGTGACGCACCTGTCCGTTGACGATCGCCACGGGGTAGCGGTAGGCGCCGCCGCACAGGCCGTCCCGCGAGGAGACGACCACGCTCCAGGTCCCGTCATAGGCGGTCGAGGCGGATGCCGGCCCGTCTTTTTCCGCCGCAGCCGGCACGGCGGCTCCCACCACGCCCAGAGCAATCAGCAAACCCACGGCAATGCCGTTGCGTGACCTGATCATGGCCCCTCCCGGTTCACGACGGATCTGTCCGCCGCGTCCGTATCCGAGACCGGCAAAAAGGTTCACGCGGACCAGCCGAAAAAGGAGGGTGACGAAAAAAGAAGGGCCGCGACCTCCCCGGTCGCGGCCCTCCAGCCCCTCAGCTCGCCACCCCTGAACCCCGTGCGCGCGTGATGTAGCCGGACGCGCCGCCTGCGCAAATCCGGGAAGACCCGATCAGGGTTTCTACAACCGTCACGGCGCGCCCCGACGGAGCGCCGGTCTCGACCGCTGTCGCACGCACCCTTGTGCGGCGCGTGGGATCGCTCAGGCCTTGAGTTCCAGGTTCCGCTGCGAGATTGTCGCGACGACGGCGGCAGCTGCAAATCCACCGCACCAGGAGCGAGAGACCTTGAAAACCAGCACCGAGCGCATTCTCACGACGCATACGGGGAGCCTGCCGCGACCCGGTCCGCTGATCGATCTCATTCTGCGGCGCGAGCGGGGCGAGCCGCTCGACGATGCGACATTCCACGCCGCCACGGCCGCAGCGGTCGACGAGATCGTCGCCCGGCAGGTCGCGGCCGGCGTCGACATCGTCAGCGACGGCGAGATGAGCAAGCCGTCGTATACGACCTACATCCGGCACCGCGTGTCGGGGATCGAGCCCGATCCGCGCGCCGCCGAAAAGGGCCGCGATATCATGATCGGCCGCGACATGCTCGCGCATCCGGATTTCGCGAACCGGCGGCGGAATTTCAGCGACACACCGTTTCCCGGCTGCGTCGGCCCGCTGCGCTATACGGATCGCAGCGAGCTCGACCGCGACATCGCGCACCTCAAGGCGGCGGCCGCAACGGCGAAGCCCGCCGACGCGTTCATGACGGCACCCTCGCCCGGCATCCTGACGCGCTTCATCATCAACCTGCACTACCCGAACGAAGACGCCTACGTCGAAGCACTCGCCGACATGATCAAGACCGAATATCGGGCGATCGTCGAGGCGGGCTTCGTGCTGCAGATCGACTGCCCCGACCTCGGCTCCTGCCGCAACAACCAGTATCGCGACCTCACCGACGACGAGTTCCGCCGGATCGCGGCGCGCAACGTCGAGGTGCTCAACGCGGCGACCGAAGGCCTGCCGCCCGACCGCATGCGGCTGCACATCTGCTGGGGCAACTACGAAGGCCCGCACAATTTCGATTTGCCGCTCACCAAGATCATCGACATCGCCTTCAAGGGGCGGCCGCAGGCGATCAGCATCGAGGCCGCCAACCCGCGCCACGACCACGAATGGGAGGACCTGGCGCAGATCAGCATTCCCGATGACAAGATCCTGATCCCCGGCGTCATCGATTCGACGACGAATTTCGTCGAGCACCCGCGGCTGGTGGCGCAGCGCATCGGCCGCTACGCCGCCATCGTCGGGCGCGAGCGGGTGATCGCCGGCGTCGACTGCGGCTTCGGCACGGCGGTGCGTACCGACCCGATCGTGGCCGACAGCATCGTGTGGGCGAAGCTCGCGGCGCTCAGCGAAGGTGCCGCGCTGGCGAGCCGGCAACTGTGGGGGTCGCGGGCGGCGTAGAGCTCTATCGCACCGCGAGAATGAACAGGCGGGGAAATTTCAGCATCACCTTGCCGTCATGGCGTGCCGGATAGGCGCGGCTGATCTCGTCGGTATAGCGGGCGGTAAACGTTTCGCGCATCGCCGGATCGAGCGGCGCCAGGAACGGTCGCAGCGCCGAGCCCTTGAACCATTCGACCACGCCGGTGTGGCTCTCGATGATGTGATTGTAGTGCGTGTGCCAGATGTCGACATGGCGGCACAGCGGGCGCAACAGGTCGTAGTAGTCCTCCGGCCGCGGCAGGTCGTTGCGCGCCGCCTGCGCCTGCGCGATTGCCGCCGCCCACGGGCCGGACGCCGCAACCTTCTCCATCAGCATGAGCGCGGGCTCATTGGTGTTGTCGGGCATCTGCACGGCAAGCACGCCGCCGGGCGGCAGCGACTGCAGCAGCCGCGCCAGCACGCCAGGATGGTCCGGTACCCACTGGAACACGGCATTGCCGAACAAGAGCTCGGTGCCCTGCTCCGGCGTCCAGGTCGAGAGATCGCCCGCGACGAATGTGCAATCCGGCAGCCGCTCGCGTGCCTGCCGCAGCATATCCGGCGACGAGTCGACCCCGATGACGTCCGCGTCGGGAAACCGCTCGACCAGCAGCTGCGTCGAGTTGCCGGGCCCGCAGCCGAGATCGACCACGCGCCGGGGACGATCGAGCGGCACCTGCGCCAGGAGATCGCGCGGCGGGCGGGTGCGCTCGTCCTCGAACTGGAGATACTGCCGGGCGCTCCAGTCTTCGGCCGCTCGGCCGTGGCGGGAGAGGTCGGCCATGGCGGTTCATGTCCTTGTTGGCGGCTGCGGTCGTCGCGCGGGCGTTGGTATGGAGGATACTGCGCCCGTTGCCGCTGCGCTATCCGCCCGGCTCCCCGCCCGCCTTCGCCGCCGCGATCCGCTCCAGCACGTGCTCCGGCGTCATCGGCTGCGCGGTGACCGTGGCGCCCAGCGGGCTCAGGGCGTCGTTGACGGCAGTCCAGACGGCGGCGGCGGCGCCGACCGCGCCGGCCTCACCGACGCCGCGGGCGCCGAGTGTCGTGACGCCGGTCGGCGTCTCCACGTGGGCGACCCGGATGTCGGGCATCTCGGCGGCCATCGGCACGAGATAGTCGGCGAGGCTGCCGTTCTGCAGCTGCCCGGTCTCACCGTAGATGCATTCCTCGTACAGGGCGGCGCCGAGGCCCTGCACGACGCCGCCGCGGATCTGCTCGTCGACCAGGAGCGGGTTGATCACGCGGCCGCAGTCGTCGACCACCCAGACGTCGAGCACCCGGATGGTGCCGAGGTCGGGATCGACTTCCACGTGGGCGGCCTGGATGCCGTTCGCCGTCACATAGGGCGTGGCGCGCGGCGCGAAGCTCTCCACGACGTCGAGCGGCGGCAGCGGATCGAGCGGGACCGTGTGGGCGCGGTAGGCGACCGTCGCGGCGAGATCGGCGAGGGTGAGCTGCGCCAGGCCGGCGGCGTTGACGATCGTGCCGGAGTCGAGGCGCAGCGCCGCGGGCTCCTGCTGCAGCAGGGCGCCGGCGATCGCCAGCACGTTCTGCCGCAGCCGGCGGGCGGCGCGCAGCGCCGCCTCGCCGCCGAGCGCCGTGCCGCGCGAGGCCCAGGCGCCGCCGCCGAATGGCGTCTCCGCGGTGTCGCCGGTGACGATCTCGACCATGGCGGGATCGACGCCGAGCGCGTCGGCGACGACCTGCAGGAGCGCACTGCTTGTGCCCTGCCCCTGGTCGGTGACGCTGGTGGCGCAGCGTACATGGCCATCGGGCTCGAGGCTCAGCCGGCACGCCTCGTGCGCCGCGACGCGCACCCCGAGCCCGCCATAGAGGGCAGGACCGACCGAAGTCTGCTCGATGAACACGGCGAGCCCGATGCCGCGGCAGACGCCGTGCGCGCGCGCTTCCGCCTGCTGCCGGCGCAGGTCCTCGTAGCGCATGAGCTGCATGAGCCGGCGGTGGCAGCGCTCGAGCGACAGCCCGGCCAGCAGAATACCGCCGATGCTGCGGGTCTCCTCCTCCGGCGCGTAGTTGCGCAGCCGAAACTCCGCCGGATCGATGCCGAGCTTCCGGGCGGCGAGATCGACGAGCTGCTCGGTGACGGTGCAGGCGATCGGCTGCCCGACCCCGCGCAGCACGCCGTTCGGCGGCTTGTTCTGGAACCAGCCGCGGGCATGGCCGCGAAAATTCGCCAGCCGGTAGGGCGCGGCCGACATGTGCACCGCGTGCATGACCTCGCCGACGTTGCCGCGCGGATAGTTCACATAGGCGCCGAAGCCCGAGGCGACCGACACCTCCATGGCGGCGAGCCGTCCGTCGCGGTCGACGGTGAGGCGCCCGTGCACCTTGGCCTGGCGCGCATGGATGTCGCTCACGAAGGATTCCAGGCGATCGGCGGTGAACCGCACCGGGCAGCGCAGCAGCACGGCGAGCGCCGCGACCGCCATCTCGTCCGGATAGGCCGAGAGCTTCATGCCGAAGGCGCCGCCAACGTCGGGTGCGACCACGCGGACCTGGTGCAGCGGCAGGCCGAGCTGCGCCGCGAAGACCTCGCGCATCTGGAACGGGACTTGATGCGAGTGATGGACGGTGAGCAGGGGAACCCGGGCATCGAACTCCGCCACGATGGCACGCGGCTCGAGCGTCACGCCGGTCTGCCGCGCGAAGACGAAATCGTGCTCGACCACGACCGCCGCGTTGCGAAATGCCGCATCGACGTCACCGACGCTGAAGGCGTGCTCGAGGCCGAGATTGCCGGACGCGCCTTCATGGACCGCGGGCGCGCCCACCCCCGCCGCCGCCTCGACGGAGGCGACCGCCGGCAGCTCCTCCCATTCGATCTCGATCAGCTCGAGGGCGTCCTCCGCGAGCGCGCGGCTGTCCGCCACCACGGCGACCACCGCCTCGCCCTGCCAGCAGGCTTCGTGGCGCGCGAGCGGGTGCTGGGGCGGCGACACGTGCCCGGGGAACGGCGCGAGGCGCGTCTGCCACGGCCGGCAGACGGCAGCGAGATCGTCGGCAGTGACGACGGCGATCACGCCGGGCGCGGTTCTGGCGGCATCGAGCGCGATGGAATTGATGCGGGCATGCGCGTGCGGGCTGCGCAGAAACGCGACGTGGGCGACGCCGGCAACCGCGATGTCGTCGGTGTAGCGTCCCTTGCCGGAGGCGAGACGGCGCGCCTCGCGGCGCGGCAGCGGTCGGCCCACGTATCCGGTTTCCGACGTCATCGGCTCAACCCGGCACGAAAGTGGTGACGAGGCGGGGGAACACGAAGATGATCGCCATCATCAGCATGGTCAGCCACACATAGGGCATGGCGGCCCGGTAGATCGCGCCGATTGTGATCCCCGGCGGCGCGACGCCCTTGAGGACGAACAGCAGGAGCCCGAACGGCGGGGTGAGCAATCCGATCTGCATGCACAGGAGATACATGATGCCGAACCACACCAGGTCGATCCCCATGGCGCGCACGATCGGCATGTAGAACGGCAGCGTGACCATCATGATGCTGGCCTGATCGACGAAGAAGCCGAGCAGCAGCAGGATCGCGAGCATGCCGATCAGGATCGCGGTCTGGCCGAGGCCGGACTGCTCGATCAGCGCCACCAGACCGGCGGTCGCGCCGGAGAAGCTCAGGAGCTGCGCGAAGGTCGTGGCGCCGACGATGATGAACAGGAGCGAGCCGGAGATCGAGACGGTGCCGAGAAACGCCTTCCACAGGCTCTGCCACGTCAGGGTGCGATAGCACGCCGCCAGCAGGATCGTCGCCATGGCGCCGAGCGCGCTCGATTCGGTCGGCGTCGCCCAGCCCGCCGTCATGCTCAGGACGACGATGGCGAACACCGCGATCAACGGAAGGACGGTGACGCAGAGATTGAGCCACGGGTGCGGCATGCGCGCCTTGGCGCTCTCATCCGGCGGCGCCAGCGCCGGGTTCCACCAGCAGCGCAGCAGGACGTAGCCGATGAACAAGGCGCTGAGGATCAGCCCCGGCACGATCCCGCCGATCAAGAGGCCGGAGATCGAGATTCCCGCGAGGCTGCCGAGCAGGACGGCGAGGCCGGACGGCGGGATCAGGATATCGACCCCGCCAATCGCCAGGATCGGGCCCATCGCGGTCTTCTGGTCGTAGCGGCGCTCCAGCATCTGCGGCAGGAGCAGCGAGCCCAGCATGGCGGTGGTGGCGATGGTGGAGCCGGAGATCGCGGAAAAGATCGTGCCGGCGACGAGTGTGACGACGGCAAGGCGGCCCGGCACCCGGCGGATCACCGCATCGACCGCGTCGATCGACTTGACGGCCAGGCCGGTGTGGAACAGCACCTCGCCCATCAGCACGAACAGCGGGATGGGAACGAGCGTGAACTGCGCGATCGAGAGCTGCTCGTTGCGCACCATCTGCGCCAGGCCCGGATAGCCGCCGAAGATCAGCCACGAGCCCGCGATGTTGATGATGAAGAACACGAAGGCGACCGGCAGGGCGGTGAGCAGCAGCGAAATCTTCGCCGCGAACATGAGGCCGAGCACGGAGCCCCAGCCCATCAGGCGCCTCCCGCATGGATGCGGGGAACGTGCTCCGACGGGTCATGCCTGACCGGGGGCGCGCGCAACAGGGCGACCAGCAGCTCGAGTGCCTGCAGCAGCATCGCCAGCGAGGTGAGCGGAATGATCCAGTCGAGCCACCACTGCGGGAAGATCAGGTCCTTGAACACCATCGTCCCGTCGGCGATGTTGCGCGCCATGCCGGCCGCGCCCACCAGCCCGGTCACCAACGAGATCAGCATGATGACGACGAGGACGCCGCACTCGACCCGCCTGGCGACGGGCGGGGCGACGCGCGTCATGACGATGTCGACGCGGATGTGACCGTTGTGGCGCAGCAGATAGGGGGCGACGAAGAAGGTCGAGATGAACAGCGCGTATTCGGTAAGCTCGATCAGCCCGGTGAGGGACGGGAAGCCGAAGATGCGCAGCACCACCTCGGCGGTGATCCCGATCATCATGGCGGCGACCAGCGCCACTGCCAGCGCGCACAGCGCGTGCACCAGCCGGCCGTTCAGGGCGAACACTACGCGCATGCGTGCCGCCACATGAGCGGGGCCAAACGAATCGGCGCGAGGCCTATTTGGCGAGAAGCGCCTGCACCTTGCCGATCGCCTCGGGACTGAGCTTCTTCAGGTCGTCCCAGGCGAGGTCCACGGCCGTCTTGCGGAAGTCGGCGCCGAAATCGACCGCCTTGATGCCCTGCTTCTCCTGCATGGCGAGCGCAGCCTTCGTGGTGTCGGCGGTGTAGCGCTCGTTGTCCTGCTCGAACCAGGCTACCGCGTCGTCGATCACCTTGCGCTGGGCGGGGCTGAGCGAATCGTACTTGGGTTTGTTCACCAGGATGTTGACGACGACGTTGTAGAAGCCGGGATCGACCCGCATCTTCGTCAGCTTCTCCCAGCCGAAATCGTTGATGCCCCACAACGGCCAGCCATAGCCCTGCACCACGCCGCGCTCGAGCGCCGTGTAGAGCTCGGGCGCTGCGATATTCACACCGGCGATGCCGTAGTGCTTGAAAATCACGTTGTAGTTCGGCTGCCCGCGGAAGCGCAGGCCCTTGAGATCGTCCGGTTTCGCCAGCGGCATGTCCTTGGCGACGTAGAAGTGGAAGGGAACGCCCATGCCGTAGGTCGTCAGGTACAGCGAGCTCATGCGCTCGACGGCGATCTGGCTCAACAGTGCGTAGGCGCCGGACTTGCGCTGCTCGGCGACACTCATGGGCGAGAGCGTCTGCGCGTCGCCTTCGACCATCACGCTCTTGTAGTAGGTCGGCGGGATCGAGGCGATGTCGAGGACGCCCGACTTGACCGCCTGCGCCTGGCCGTCCGCGGGCACCGCCTCCGGGCCGCCGACGATGCGGATCTGCAGCACGCCGCGGCCGCTCTCGTTCACATGGTCGACGAAGCGCTTGAACGGGATGCCGTAGGTGGTGGTGGGCGGAACGAAGATCGCCGCCTTCAGGGTGATTTCCTGCGCGCCCGCCGCAGTGCCGAGAAGCGCCCAGAGGCCGAGCCCGGCCAGAGCGGCCTGCGCGCGAGCGATCGAATCCCGGCGGCGGAACGACGACATGGATAATCCCCCTCGGTTCTGATCCTCTACAATGAATTTCTTCCACAATGCGGTCAAGCACCGCCGGACCACAAAACCGAATAAGATTCTCTGCCACCAATACTTGTCATAGGCTGGCGGACGCCTCCGCCTTCGTGTATTGTCGTGGCGCATCAGCTCGACGAGGAGTGCCATGGCCAAGATCAAGCATATTGCGATCCAGGTCCCCGATCTCGAAAAGGCGGCGGCCTTCTACGAGGGCGTGTTCGAGCTCAAGCGGGTCAATCAGGTCGACACGCCGTTCGGCAACGCGATTGCGCTGTCCGATGGAGACATGAACCTGACGCTGCTGCACTTCCCGGAAGGCACCAAGGGCGGCAAGGGCGGACCGGACTGGGCCGGCCTGCATCACATCGGTTTCCTGGTCGACGACGAGAAGGAGACGGCGCGCAAGATCGAGACCCTGGGCGGCGCGTTCTTCATGCAGCTGCCGACCTATCCGGGGGTCGATGCGGAGAAGAAGTTCAAGGACCTCAACGGCGTCGTGTTCGACGTCTCGGAGCACGACTGGCGCCAGCACAAAGGGAGCTGATGCGCATCGTCGCGGTTCATGAGCGGACGATTCCGTTGGCAACGGCGGCGCGCAACGCGAGCATCGGCTTTGCCGGCATGACCGCGAGCGCGGTCGCGGTGCATACGGACGCGCGCCGGAACGGCAAGCCGCTCACGGGTCTCGCCTTCGATTCGATCGGGCGTTACGCGCACGGCGGCTTGCTGCGCGAGCGCTTCATCCCGCGGCTGCTCGCCGCCGAGCCGGATGCCTACGACGATGGCAGCGGCGGAATCGATCCGCGGCGCGCGTGGGGCGTGGTGATGGCGGACGAAAAGCCGGGCGGCCACGGCGAGCGCAGCGGCGCCGTCGGCCTGATCGATGCGGCGCTGTGGGACCTGGTGGCGAAATCCTCCGACGAGCCGTTGTGGAAGCGGCTCGCGCCGGACCGGGACGATGCCGCGATCGAGGTCTATGCGAGCGGCGGCCATTATCGGCCCGAGGGGGACCTCGAGGCGCTGTGCGATGAAATCCGCCGGGCGATCGCGGCGGGGCATCGGCGGTTCAAGATCAAGATCGGCGGTGTCGCGCTGACCGATGATCTGCGCCGGATCGAGGCGGTGCTGGCGGTGCTCGAGCCCGGTATGACGCTCGCGGTCGACGCCAACGGCACGTTCGACCGCGCCACCGCGCTGCGCTATGCCGAGGCGCTGGCAGCCTATCCGCTGGCCTGGCTGGAGGAGCCGGTCCCGCCGCTCGATTTCGAACTGCATCGCGAGATCGCGGAGCGATCCGCCGTGCCGATCGCCACCGGCGAGAATCTGTTCTCCGCCGACGATGCGCGCAACCTCCTGCGCTACGGCGGCCTGCGACGGGATCGCGACGTCCTGCAGTTCGACATCTCGCTCAGCTACGGGATCGTCGAGTACTGGCGCATCCTCGAGTGCCTCGCGGCATTCGGCTGGCGCCGCGAGCGGTGCGCGCCGCATGCCGGGCACCTGTTCGCCATGCAGGCGGTCGCCGGGCTGGAGCTCGGGCTCGCCGAGACCGCCACGGATACGCAGGGGCTGTTCGGCGCCGTCACCTCCGGCATCGCGGTGCGCGACGGCAAGGCGCGGTTGCCCGACGCTCCCGGCACCGGCTTCGAAGCCTCCCCCGCCTATCGGCAAATCTTCGACGGCCTCGTCAACTGACGCGCTTTGCGCTTGTTCGGACGCAAGACCATGAGCAGCATGACCGACACTCTCACCGCCCAGGATCTCCGGGCCCTGGTGCGACCCGACCACGTCCATCGCCGCGCCTACGCGGACCCGGCGGTGTTCGACCTCGAGCAGGAGCGCATCTTCGGCCGCCTTTGGCTCTACGTGGCGCACGAGAGCCAGCTGCGAAAGCCGGGCGACTTCGTCCGCACCCGGCTCGCCGCGCACGAGGTGATCGTGACGCGCGACCACGAGGGTCACATCCGGGTGCTGCACAACCGCTGTCCCCATCGCGGCGCCCGCCTGTGCATGGTCGATCGCGGCAGCAGCCGCCTGTTCAGCTGCCCCTACCACGCCTGGGTGTTCCGTCCCGACGGGACGCTGGCCTCGGTCCCGCACCGCAAGAGCTATCCGGAGAATTTCGACCTCGGCGACCCGCAGAACCACATGCGGCGCGTGGAGCACGTCGCGAGCTACCGCGGCTTCGTGTTCGCCAACCTGTCCGACGATCCGGCGCCGCTCACCGAGCATCTCGGCGCCATGACCGACGTCATCGACAACCTGGTCGACCGCGCGCCGGCCGGCGAAGTCGAGATCGCCGATTCGGGCTTTTCGCTGGAGTATCGCGGCAACTGGAAGCTCCACATGGAGAACGCCGCCGACATCTTCCACCCGAGCTTCGTGCACAATTCCTCCGTTGCGCCGGCCCGGCGGGCGCCCGCCAACGCGTCGATCATCGACCAGGATCAGACGCGCGAGATGCTGCTGGCCAACGGCTTCGGCGCCGAGCAGTGGGAAGGCATCGCGCTCAACGGCCTGCCCGGCGGGCACACGTTCATGAGCAGCTTCTACAACAGCGGCGTGCTCGCCAACGAGGAGAGCGATCCGGTCGCGACGCGCTACAAGGCCGCGCTGGTCGCGCGCCTGGGGGCGGAACGCGCCGCGAACGTGCTGGCGATGAAGCGCTTCAACAACATCATCTACCCGAACCTTGTGCTCAACGCGCAGTACCAGCAGATGCGTGTGACCATCCCGCTTGCGGTCGATCGCACCATCATCCGCATCCACTGCTTCAGACTGCTCGGCGCGCCCGACGAGATGTTTCACCGCGCGGTGCGCTTCCTCACCACCATCGGCTCGCCCGCCTCGATGATCTTCTCCGACGACGTGGAGATGCTGGAGCGCTGCCAGCAGGGCCTGTCCCGGCAGGCGACCCCCTGGGTCGACTTCTCGCGCGGGCTCGACAGTGATCGCCGCGACGACAACGGGACTGTGTCCGGGGTGGCGAGCGAAATGCCGATGCGCAACCAGTTCGCCGCATGGGTCGATTGCATGACGGCGGAGGCGGCCTGATGCTCGCCTACGAGACCCAGCGGGAGATCGAGCTGTTCATCCTGCGGGAAGCGCGCCTCCTGGACTCGGGTCAGTTCGAAGCGTGGCTCGACCTCTACGCGCCGCAGGGCATCTACTGGATGCCGAGTCAGCCCGACCAGACCGATCCGCTCGGCGTGGCGTCGATCATCTACGAGGATCACGCCATCCTGGCGATCCGCGTGCAGCGGCTGCTCGAGGCGCGGGCGCTGGTGCTGACCCCCATGCCGCGCACCGTGCACCTCGTCAGCAATATCGAGGTGCACGAGGGCGAGACCGACGATTTCGAGGTCGGCGCGGCGTTCATCTGCGTGGAGCACCAAGGGGAGCGGCAGCGTACCTATGCGGGCCGGCAGCGCCATCGCCTGGCGCGCGACGGCGACTCGTTTCGCATCCGCATGAAGCGCGTGGTGCTCATCAACTGCGACGGCGTGCACGCGCCGATGGCGATCCCGCTGTAGCCGGAGGGAGCGTGCCTTGGTCCAGGTCAAGCGGGAGACGGTGCGCAACGCCATCCTGGATTCGGCGCACGACCTGTTTTCCGAGCGCGGCTATCACGCCACGACGCTGACCGACATCGCCGAGCTCGCCGGCACCGGCGTCAGCAGTCTCTACTCCTACTTCCCGTCGAAGATCCACCTGTTCTACGCGGTGTTCGAGCCCTGGTACCGGGACGGGCTCGCGCGCCTGGAACGCCGCGCCAAGGCGATCGCCGACCCGCGGGAAAGATTGCGCTGCATCCTGCTCGGCATCTGGCGCGACATGCCGGCGGAGAACATCGGCCTGGCAATCAGCCACATGGAGGCGCTGGTTTCGGCGGATCCGCGTGAGAGCAAGCCGAGCCCGCTGCTGCGCCGGACCGAAGAGCAGCTGTTGCGCATGGTGAAGACGGCCCTGCCGGCCGGCCGGCGCCGCGCCGTCGACTACGACCTGCTGCCGAACCTGATCCTGATGGCCTATGACGGGTTCGTCATCAATCGCCGGCTCAACGACATCCGCGACATCGAGGCGCTGGTGGAGATGATGTGCGACATCCTGCTGGGGTCGAAGAAGCCACTGTAGGGTGGGCAAAATCGCCTGCACCGCGCGTTACGCGTGGGCGAGCCGCCACAGCGGCGAGGGAAGGCGCTCACACGATTTTGCCCACGCGGAAAGGCAGAGCACCGCGCCTTGCCCACCCTACGAAGCTGCGACCGTCACGCCGCCTTCAGGGCCCGCTTGCGCTCGGTGACGATCGCGTCGGTGCGCCCATCGTCGAGCTCCGGCGTGAGCACCACGTTCTCCTGCTCCTGCGGGTCGTTGCGCGCCGACAAGGCGGTCGCCGGCTCGGTGTCGCTCAGGTTGAAGGCCTTGTGCGGAACGAACGGCGGAATGAAGCAGAACACGCCGGGCTCGATCAGGCATTCGTGCTCGAGCGCTTCGCCGTAGAACAGCGCGATCCTGCCGCTGATGCCGTAGATCGCGGTCTCGAAGTCCTTGTGGTAGTGCGACTTGGCGGACCCGCCGGGGCCGAACGCCGTGAGGTTCATGGAGATCCCGGTGGCTTTCGCCGACTTGCCGCTGATGCCGAAGAACTGCGGCATGCCCTGCCGGGCCTCTCCGGTGTCGGAAGGTTTGAGGATGAGAACGGTTCGATCATCCGACGGCATCATGCACCTCCCTGTGACCACACGGCACCGGCAACCTGCCACCGCGGCTTCCTAGCACAAAGCGGCGGGACAATCATCCGATCATGCGGGGCGCCGCGATGCGTCACCGCGACGGCGCCGGCCCCCTGGCGCGCTCGACATTAGTCTCGTACTGGGCCTTGCCGGACTGATATTGCTTCGGCCACGGCACCGTCTTCACCCCGATGCGGGCGGCCTCATGCAGGGTCCACGCCGAGTCGGCGAGATGCGGGCGGGCGATGGCGCAGAGGTCGGCGCGGCCGGCGGCGATGATCGAGTTGGCGTGGTCGGCTTCCGAGATGGCGCCGACCGCGATGGTGGCGATGCCGATCTCGTTGCGGATCTTGTCGGCGAACGGGGTCTGGTACAGGCGGCCGTAGACCGGCTTGTCGTCCTCCCACACCTGGCCGGAGGAGCAGTCGATCAGGTCGGCACCGGCATCCTTGAACATGCGGGCATAGATTGCGGCGTCTTCCGGCGTGTTGCCGCCGTCGGCCCAGTCGTGACATGAGAGCCTGACCGACATCGGCCGATCCTCCGGCCACACCGCGCGGAGCGCCTCGAACACTTCCAGCGGGAAGCGCGCGCGGTTCTCGTGCGAGCCGCCGTATTCGTCGGTGCGCTGGTTGGTGAGCGGCGAGAGAAAGCTCGACAGCAGGTAGCCGTGCGCGCAGTGCAGCTCCAGGACGTCGAAGCCGATCTCGGCGCCGCGCCGCGCCGCCGCGACGAAATCGTCCTTCACGCGCGCCATGTCGGCCCGCGTCATGGCGCGCGGCACAGCGCCGTGCGCCAGATACGTCACCGGCGAGGGCGCGATCAGCGGCCAGTTTCCCTCCGCCAACGGCTCGTCCATCCCCTTTCCTTCCCAGGGAACGCAGGTCGAGCCCTTGCGGCCCGCATGGCCGAGCTGCAGCCCGGCTCGTGCCCCCGTCATGCCGTGGATGAACTCGACGACGCGCCGCCACGCGGCCGCCTGCTCGTCGTTCCACAGGCCGCAGCAGCCCGGCGTGATGCGGGCATCCGGTGACACGCAGGTCATCTCCCCGAACACGAGGCCGGCCCCGCCCAGCGCGCGGCTGCCGAGGTGCACCAGGTGGAAATCGTTGGGCACCCCGTCGACCGCCGAGTACATCGCCATGGGCGAGACCACGATGCGGTTCGGCAGGGTCACGCCGCGGATCGTGTAGGGCGTGAACATGGGCGGGACGGTGGGCGCGGCGGGGTCGACATTGAGCCGGCAGCGTTGGGCGAACCAGCGCTCGTAGCCCTCGAGCCAGACCTTGTCGCGCAGCCGCAGGTTCTCGTGGCTGATGCGCTGGGAACGGGTGAGCAGGGAATACATGAACTGCTCGGGCTCGAGCGTGTCGGCATAGCGGCTGCCGACCACCTCGAACCATTCCATGGCGTTGCGCGCCGCGTTCTGGATGCGCGCGACGTCGATGCGGCGGCACTCCTCGTAAGCCGCGAGCACCGCCGGGATCTTGTCGGGCGTGTCGCCGATCAGGCCGAACTGGCGGGTGAGCTCGATGGCGTCCTCGAGCGCGAGCTTGGTCCCCGAGCCGATGGCGAAATGCGCCGTGTGGGCGGCGTCGCCCATGAGCACGACGTGGCTGTTGCCGTTGTGATGGCTCCAGCGGCCGCAGATCAGGCGATGGAAATTGAGCCAGGCCGAGCCGCGCAGGTGTCGCGCGTTGGTCATCAGCTTGGCGCCGTCCAGCACCTCGGCGAACATGTCCTCGCAGAAGGCGATCGAGGCGTCCTGGTCGGCCGTATCGAGCCCGTGCGCGCGCAACGTGTCCTCGGTGGTCTCGACGATGAAGGTCGAGGTGTCGGCATCGAACTTGTAGATATGCGCCTGGAACCAGCCGTGCTCGGTCTGGCGGAAGTCGAAGGTGAAGGCGTCGTAGCTCTTGTCGGTGCCGAGCCAGATGTAGCGGTTCGGCCGCTTGAGCAGGTCGGGCTCGAACGCCTCCGCATAGCGGTTGCGCAGCTTCGAATTGAAGCCGTCCGAGGCGATGATCAGGTCGGCGTCGGGGAACTCGAGGTCGGACTCGACCTCGCGGTCGAACGCAAGCTCGACGCCGAGCTCCTCGCAGCGCGCCTGCAGGATATTGAGGAGCCGCTTGCGTCCGATGCCAACGAAACCGTGGCCGGTCGTGCGCATGCGCCGGCCCTTGATCAGCACCTCGATGTCGTCCCAGTGATTGAAGGCGATCTCGATCTCGTCGGCGGTCTTGCCGTCCCACGCCCGCATGTTCTCCATGGTGGCGTCGGAGAACACCACGCCCCAGCCGAACGTGTCGTAGGGGCGGTTGCGCTCGATCACCGTGACGCGGTGCGCCGGGTTCCGCTGCTTCATCAGCAGCGCGAAATACAGACCGGCCGGGCCGCCTCCGACACATACGATGCGCATGATCGCTGCTCGCCCAATTATTTTATACCTAAAATATTGGGCGGGAACCGCCTCCTGTCAATGACCGCCGCCTAAATGCCCACTGCCAGCTCCGCTATCATCGGGAATACCGTTGCTTTATATATGAAATGTCCGGCGCCGGGTTGGTCCCGACCGCGTGGGAAATAGCAAAGCAGGCGGAGTCAGCATGGCAGAGCGATCCTTTGCCAAGGAAGTGCAGGATCTCGAGCTCGGAGCGGGCCAGGAGTTCCGCGGCGAGGGTATCCTGGCGCTCACCAAGGCGCTGCTGCAGTGCGGGGTCGGCTACATCGGCGGCTACCAGGGCGCGCCGATCTCCCACCTGATGGACGTGCTGGCCGATGCCCAGGAGACGCTGGCGAAGCTCGGCGTGCAGTTCTCCGCCTCGGCCTCGGAAGCGGCCGCCGCCGCCTCGCTTGCGGCCTCGGTGATGTATCCGATCCGCGGCGCCGTGACGTTCAAGGCGACGGCCGGCACCAACGTGGCGTCGGATGCGCTCGCCAACCTGGCGTCGGGCGGCGTCACCGGCGGCGCCCTGCTCATCATCGGCGAGGACTACGGCGAAGGCTCCTCGATCATGCAGGAGCGCTCGCACGCCTTCGCAATGAAGTCGCAGATCTGGCTGATGGATCCGCGACCCAACCTGGAATCCCTGGTCAAGGCGGTGGAGGACGGCTTTGCGCTGTCGGAAGCCTCCAACACGCCGGTCATGCTGGAGGTGCGCATCCGTACCTGCCACGTGCACGGCAGCTTCATGGCCAAGGACAACAAGCGGCCGCCACTGACGCTCAAGCAGGCGCTGGAAAATCCGGTGCGCGATACCAATCGCATCGTGCTGCCGCCCGCCTCCTATGGGCACGAGCGGGAGAAGATCGAGCGGCGCTGGCCGGCGGCGGTCGACTTCATCAAGCAGCACAAGCTCAACGAGACGTTCGCCGGCGACCTCGACGACATCGGCATCATTCTCCAGGGCGGCATGTACAACACCGTCATTCGCGCGCTGGGCCAGCTCGGACTCGCCGACGTGTGGGGCGCGACCCGCGTGCCGCTCTACGTCATGAACGTGACCTATCCGCTGGTCGACGACGAGATCGTCGCGTTCTGTGCCACCAAGCAGGCGGTGCTGATCGTCGAGGAAGGCCAGCCCGAGTACATCGAGCAGGCGATCAACACCATCCTGCGCCGGCGCGATGTCAATACCAAGGTCTACGGCAAAGGTATGCTGCCGATGGCCGGAGAGCTCACCCCCGACGTCATGTTCAAGGGCGTGAAGGGCTTCGTGGTCGCGACCGCGCCCGCCGCCCTGCCCGACCAGGTGCGCGCCGCGAATGCGCCGAGCATCCACGAGGACGATCGGGTGAAGGAGCTGGCCAAGACCGTGCCGCCGCGCCCGCCCGGCTTCTGCACCGGTTGCCCGGAGCGGCCGATCTTCGCCGCCATGAAGCTGATGGAGAAGGAGCTCGGCCCGCATCACATCGCCGGCGACATCGGCTGCCACCTGTTCTCGGTCCTGCCGCCGTTCAATATCGGCGCGACCACCATGGGCTATGGCCTTGGGCCGGCCTCGGCGGCGGCCTTCAACGTCAAGGCGGACAAGAAATCGATCGCCATGATCGGTGACGGCGGGTTCTGGCACAACGGGCTCACCTCCAGCATCGGCAATGCCGTGTTCAACCAGCACGACGGCGTGATCGTGGTGGTGGACAATTTCTATTCGGCGGCGACGGGCGGGCAGGACGTGCTGTCCTCGCGCGCCGGCAACAAGACCCGCTCGACCCGGCATCCGATCACCAGGGCGGTGAAGGGAATCGGCGTCAACTGGGTGCGACAGATCGATCGCACCTATGACGTCGCCAAAATGCGCGACACGCTGAAGGAAGCGCTCACCAGCCGCGAGCCGGGGCCGAAAGTGATCGTCGCCTCGTCGGAATGCATGCTCAACCGGCAGCGGCGCGAGAAGCCTCTGTTCAACAAGGCGGTGAAGGACGGACGGCGCATGGTGCGCGAGCGCTTCGGCGTCGACGAGGACGTGTGCACCGGCGATCACGCCTGCATCCGCCTGTCGGGCTGCCCGTCGCTGTCGATCAAGCATACCGACGATCCGCTGCGCGACGATCCGGTGGCGTCGATCGACAACACCTGCGTCGGCTGCGGCAATTGCGGCGACGTGTCGGAAGCGGCCGTGCTGTGCCCGTCGTTCTACCGCGCCGACATCATCCACAATCCGAGCGGGCTCGACCTCTTCCTGGCGCGCATCCGCCAGGCGGTGATCGGCTGGCTGCAGGAGCGGCGCGCGCGGCGCCGCGTCGTTCCGGCATAGGGAGGCACGATGAACGTCGCCGCCCCGATCCGCTCCGTCGCGCTCGACACGGCGAGGCCGCTGTCGATCGCGGTACTGGCCATGGGCGGCCAGGGCGGCGGCGTGCTGGTCGACTGGATCGTGACGCTCGCCGAGAGCCAGGGCTGGGCGGCGCAATCGACCTCGGTGCCTGGCGTCGCCCAGCGCACCGGCGCGACCATCTACGTGATCGAGGCGCTGCCGCTGCCGCCCGATGCGCCCAAGAGCCTCGCCCCGGTGTTCTCCCTCATGGCGGTGCCGGGCGAAGTCGACATCGTGCTGGGCGCCGAGCTGATGGAGGCCGGCCGCGCCATCCTGCGCGGGCTGGTGACGCCGGACCGCACCACCCTGATCGCCTCCGCGCACCGCGCCTACGCGGTGGTGGAGAAGCAGACCCCCGGCGACGGCATCGCCGATGCCGAGGCCGTCTATGCGGCGGCGCTCGCAGCCGCCAAGCGCTTCATCGCCTTCGACATGGCGACGCTGGCGGAGCAATCGGGCAGCGTGATCTCGGCAGTGATGTTCGGGGCGCTCGCCGGCGCGGGCGCTTTACCGTTCGGGCGCGACACCTACGAGGCGACCATTCGCGCCGCCGGCGTGGGGGTCGCGGCGAGCCTCAAGGCTTTCGCGCTCGGCTACGAGCGCGCGGCGGCCGAGATCGCGGCCGGGACGCCGCCGGTTGCGCCGAAGCCGGCGCACGAACTGAAGCAGGCGCCGGTGCTGGCGCCGATCGGGCAGCGGGACTTCGATGCGCTGGTCGAGCGGGCGCGCGCGACATTTCCGGACGCCTCCCACACCATGATCGCCGCCGGCCTCAAGCGCGTGGTCGATTTCCAGGACCCGGCCTACGGCACCGAGTACCTCGACCTGCTCGCCGATCTCCTGGCGCACGATCGCGCTGCTGGCGGCGAAACGCAGGGCTTCGCGCTCACCCGGACGGCGGCGAAATACCTCGCGGTCGCCATGGCGTATGACGACGTCTACCGGGTGGCCGATTTGAAAACGCGCGGTAGCCGGTTCGAACGGGTGCGCCGCGAGGTCGCCGCCGCACCCGACCAGCTCGTCTACATGACGGAGTACATGCATCCGCGTATGGACGAGGTGGCGGGCTCGCTGCCGGCCTGGCTCGGGCGGTTCATCGAGAACCGCCCTGCCCTGTTCCGGGCGCTCGACCGCGTGGTCAATCGCGGGCGGCGCGTGCGCACCGGCACCATCGGCTGGTTCCTGGTGCTGTATGTGCTGGCCGGCCTGAAGCGCTTCCGCCGTGGCACGCTGCGCCATGCCAACGAGGTCGCGCATCGGGACGCGTGGCTCGCACGCGTCAAGGCCGCGGCTGCGAAGGACTATCGCCTTGGGGTGGAGCTGACCGAGACGCGGCGGCTAGTGAAGGGCTATTCCGACACGCACGCGCGCGGCTTGTCCAAGTTCGACCGGGTGATGAAGGCCGCGTCACGGCTGGAAGGCCGCCCGGACGCCGCCGAGTGGGTGCAGCGCTTGCGCAAGGCTGCGCTGCAGGATGAAGAGGGCGTGGCGCTCGCGGGAGCGCTGAAGACAGTCGATAGTTTCGTCGGCGAATAGCGAATTCGCCAGCAGAGGAATTCCGTGACAGAGCTAGCCCATTTCACCGTGGCCGACGGCATTGCCACCATCGAGATCGACAATCCGCCGGTGAATGCGACCTCGCACGGCATGCGCGTCGCGACGATGGCAGCGCTCGCGCGCGCCGCGGGCGATCCGGCGGTGGAGGCGATCGTGCTCGCCGCCGCCGGGCGGACCTTCATCGCCGGCGCCGATCTCCGCGAGCAGGGCAAGCCGTCGGTGCCGCCGGTCACGCCGGACATCTGCAGCGCGGTCGAGGCTTCCGAGAAGCCCGTCGTCGCCGCGATCCACGGTACCGCGCTCGGCGGCGGCTTCGAGATCGCGCTCGCCGCGCATGGCCGGATCGCCACAGCCGACGCACGGGTCGGCCTGCCGGAAGTGACCCTCGGCATCATTCCGGGCGCGGGCGGCACGCAGCGCGTGCCGCGGCTTGCCGGCGTTCCGGCGGCAATCGATCTCGTCACCTCGGGCAAGCCGGTGCCGGCGCCGCAGGCGCTATCCCTCGGCCTCATCGACCGCATCGCCAAGAGCGACCTGCGCGCCGAGGCGACCGCGTTTGCGCGCGAGCTGATCGGCAAGCCGCTGCGGCGCAGCGGTCACCTGCCGGTACCGCCATTCGACCGGGCAGCGGCGGATGCCACGATCGCGGCGGTCGAGAAGCGGGCGCGCGGGCAGGTCGCGCACGGCAAGGCCGCACGCGCGGTGCTGTTCAGCGCCGAGCTCGACATCGCCGAAGGGATGCGGCGCGAGCGCGACATCTATTCCGAGCTGGTCACCTCGGATCAGGCGGCGGCGCTGCGCCACGTGTTCTTCGCCGAGCGCGAGGCCGCCAAGGTGGCAGGCCTGGAGGGCGTCAATCCGCGTCCGGTCAACACCATCGGCATCGCCGGCGCCGGAACCATGGGATCGGGCATCGCCTACGCCTGCGCGGACGCCGGCTACAACGTGATCGTGGTGGAGCAGAACGAGGCGGCCGCCGCGACCGGCCGCGAGCGCATCGCCGGCCTGTACGATCGCGCCATCAAGTCGAAGCGCATGACCGAGGCGGACAAGGCCGAGCGGATGGGGCGCATCCGGGTCGGTGCCGACCGCGCGGCGCTCGCCGAATCCGACCTGGTGATCGAGGCCGTGTTCGACGACCTGCCGGTGAAGCAGGAGCTGTTCGCGGCGCTCGAGCCCATCGTGCGGCCGGACGCGATCCTGGCGACCAACACCAGCTATCTCAATCCGGACCACATCGCCGCCGTGACGACACGGCCCGACCGCGTGGTCGGCATGCATTTCTTCTCGCCCGCGTACATCATGCGGCTCCTGGAGGTCGTGCGTCTAAAGCATACCGCGCCCGACGTTCTGGCGACCGCGCTCGGCGTCGGCAAGAAGCTGCGCAAGCTCTCGATCGTCAGCGGCGTGTGCGAAGGCTTCATCGGCAACCGCATCGTGGCCGCCTATCGACGGCAGACCGAATACATGCTGGAGGACGGCGCGCTGCCGCAGGAGGTGGACGCCGCCATGGAGGCGTACGGGCTGCCCATGGGACCGCTCGCCGCCAACGACCTCTCCGGCCTCGACATTGCGTGGGCGCGGCGCAAGCGGCTCGCGCCGACGCGCGATCCGCGCGAGCGCTACGTCAAGGTCGCCGACCAGCTGTGCGAGATGGGGCGGTTCGGCCAGAAAACCGGCGCCGGCTGGTATCTCTATGTCGAGGGCAAACGCGAGATCGATCCCGCCGTCACCGCCCTGGTGGAGGCAGCCTCGCGCGAGCGCGGCATCACGCGACGGCCGGTTCCCGCGGCCGAGGTCCAGGCGCGCATCCATGCCGCCATGGTGAACGAGGGCGCAAAGATCCTCGCCGAGGGCATCGCGGCGCGCGCCTCCGACATCGACCTCGTGATGATCAACGGCTACGCCTATCCGGCCTGGCGCGGCGGGCCGATGCACGAAGCCGACCGCATCGGGCTCGACAAGGTGCTGGCGGAAGTCGAGCGCATGAACGCGCGCGACGGTTACGGCTGGGAGCCGGCACCCCTGCTCCGGGAGCTCGCCACGACGGGCAAGCGCTTCGCCGAGCTCGGGGCGTCATGACCGACTGCGCCATTGCGTTCGAGCAGGTCCGGCTGAGTCTCGGCGGGGTCGCGATCTATGACGACTTGACCTTCCAGGTGCGCGTCGGCGAATTCGTGTGCCTGCTCGGACCCTCGGGCTGCGGCAAGTCGACGGCGCTGCGGCTGATCGGCGACCTGTTGCCGGTGCAGGCGGGCGAAGTCCTGGTCGAGGGCCGGCGGCCGGCGCAGGCCTGGGAGCGTCTCGCCTACGTGTTCCAGTCGCCGCGGCTGCTGCCGTGGAAGGACGCGCTCGACAATGCGGCGTTCGGCCTCGAGATGCGCAACCCGGCGATGCCGGCGGATGAGCGGCGCGCGCGTGCGACGCGCCAGCTCGAGCGCATGGGGCTTGCGCGCGACGCCCATAAGATGCCGCTGATGCTGTCGGGCGGCGAGCGGCAACGCGTCGCCATCGCCCGTGCGCTCGCGCTCGACCCCGACATCATCCTGATGGACGAGCCGTTTTCTGCGCTCGACCCGAACACGCGGGCGCGGCTGCGCCAACAGCTGGTCGAGCTGTGGCAGGAGACCGGCAAGACCATCCTGTTCGTGACGCATGACGTGGACGAGGCGTTGACCCTCGCCGACCGCATCGTCGTGCTGTCGCCGAAGCCGGCGCGGGTCGTCGAGATCACTTCGGTTGCGGCGCCGCGCCCGCGGCAGGTCGAGAGCGATCCGGCCCTGCGCGAGGCGCGGCGCGCGCTGCTCGCTTTGTTCGCCACGTTGCATTCCGACCTGATGGAGACCGCATCATGAAATCCTGGATCATCGGCGGCCTGCTCGCCGCTTCCGTGCTGGCAAGCCCGGCCGCCGCGCAGACGACCGTCACGTTCGGATACCTCGCCGATCCTTCGCACGAAGCGGTGATGTGGGCGCTGCGCAACGGCAAGGTCAAGTCCGACACGGTCAAGATCGAGGCGACGCCGCTCGACATCTCGGCGCTGATCCAGGCGACCGCGGCGCGCACCTACGACGTGGTGCAGACCGCCGCTGTGGCGGTGCCGCGGGCGCGCGAGCGCGGCCTCGACCTGCGCATCGTCGGTACCGGCCTGCGCTATCACACGTCGGGCGAAGGCGCCGGCATCTGGGTCGGCAAGGGCAGCACGGCAAAGTCGGTCGCCGACCTCAAAGGCAAGAAGCTCGGCGTCTATTCGCTCGGCTCCGCCGGCATCACGCTGATCCGCATTGCGCTCGCCGACGTGCACGGCTTCAACGTGGCGGTGCGCGGCGGCGACATCGAGTTCGTCGAGATGCCGGCGCCGGCTTTACCGGCCGCTCTCGCGGCCGGCCGCATCGACGCCGCGACCTTGATCCACGCGCAGGCGTTCAAGGCGCTGCAGACCGGCGAGTTCGTCGCAGTGACCCAGACGGCCGCGGACCTGACGAAGAAATTCGGCGTGCGCATGGTGTCGGCGGTGCTTGCCGGCTACGGCGAGAAGCTCGACGCCAAGCCGGACGTCTACCGCGAGTTCCTGCGCGTGCTGCAGGCTTCCATGGAGTATGCGCTGAAGAATCCGGGCGAGGTGTTCCCAGCCGTCGGCAAGGACACCGGCACCGATCCCGAGTTCTTCAAGGCCTGGTTCACCCGCTTCTCCGATTTCCCGGTGCGGCTGACCGGCGACGACATCAAGGCGATCGACCTGTTGTGGAAGCGGTCGGTCGAGCTCGACATCCTCAAAGCCGTGCCGCCAGCGACCGACACGGTGTGGAAGCCCGCGCTCACCAACTAGGAGCGCCTGTCAGTGAAAGTACTGCACGGACGCGCAACACGCTCGGTCTTTACCTCTCCCCGCTTGCGGGGAGAGGTCGGCGCGCTCTTGCGCGCCGGGTGAGGGGGCCCTCCCACCAGCATGGACTCGCGGCAAGTGCCCCTCACCCCGACCCTCTCCCCGCAAGCGGGGAGAGGGAGCAGTCCGAGCACGTTGCCGAGCCGTGCCTCACTTCAACCGGAAAGTGGGCTACGAGACGAGCTTCTTCGCAACATCGCGCTGCACGGGTTCACCATCGCGGTGCTGGCGCTGTGGTGGATCTATGCGCAGTTCGTGCCGGCCTATCTGCTGCCCGGCCCGCTGTCGGTCGCGGGGCGCATGGCGGCGTTCGTCACCAGCGCCCAGCTGTCGCTGCAGCTCGTCATCTCGCTCGGCCATGTCGCCGCCGCCATGACGCTGTCGTTCCTGGCGGGGGCCGCGCTCGCCTTCGCGGCGCACTATCTCGTCCCCCTGCGCAAGCTGGTGGATGCGCGGATTACGCCGTTCCTCAACGCATTCTCCGGCATCGGCTGGCTGTTCTTGGCGATCCTGTGGTTCGGCATCGACTCGACGACCGTGATCTTCGCCGTCACCATGATCCTCATCCCGTTCGCCACGATCAACCTGCGCACCGGGCTGATCGAGCTCGACGCCGAGCTTATGGAGCTCGGGCAGAGCCTCACGCGCTCGCGTCTTGCCCGCTGCGCCAAGCTCATGGTGCCGATGCTCGTGCCCTATGGGTTCGCGGCGCTGCGCACGAGCTTCGGGGTCGCCTGGAAGGTCACCCTGACGGCGGAGCTGTTCGGCGGCAATGCCGGCGTCGGCTACCTGCTCAACGTGGCGCGCCAGGAGTTCGAGACCGAGACGATCTTCGCCATCATCCTGTTCATCCTCATCTTCGTCGCCTGCGTCGAGACGCTGTTCTTCCGTCCGTTGCAACGGCGCCTCGACCGGCGCTACCGCCATGCCTGAGCGCGACCGCATGGCGCTCATGCAGAACGGCATCGCCGAAGGCGGGGTGCTGCTCGCGCTCATCGGCTGGTGGCTGACCGCGCGGGGCGTGCCGGACTTCGTGCTGCCCTCGCCGGTCCAGGTGGCGGCGACGCTGTCGCGCTTCGCGGTCGAGCCGGCGCTGCTGTGGCACCTCGGGGTTACCTTCCTGCGGGTGGCCGCCGCCGTCGCCCTCGCCATGGCGCTCGCGATCGCCCTGGCGATCGCCGCGCGCCGCTCCGGCATCGCAATGGCGGTGATCGAGCAGCGCCTCCTGCTCATCCTCAACAGCTTTCCATCGGTGGGCTGGGCGATTCTCGGCGTCGTCTGGTTCAAGGTGTCGAACACGACGGTGATCTTCATCGAAGTGATGATCGTGCTACCGTTCTGCCTGATCAACGCGCTCGAGGGCTTCCGCCAGATCGACGCCGAGCTTGAGGAGATGGGGCAGAGCCTCAGCCGCAGCCGCGTACGCCTGTTCATGCGGGTCACGCTGCCGCTGGTGATGCCGTTCCTGGTCGCGGGCTTGCGCATCGCGTTCGGCATCGCCTGGAAGATCGCGCTGGTCGCCGAATTGTTCGGCAGCCAGTCGGGGCTCGGCTATCTGCTGCTGCGGGCGCAGTCGACCTCGGATGCCGCCATGGTGTTCGCCTGCTGCTTCGTCATCGTGCTGGTGGTATTCGCCGTCGACCGGCTGGCGTTCGTGCCGCTGGCCCGCGCCTATTCGAGGAACCAGGGAGGAGCCGCATGACCGGCTGGACCACGACGCGCATCGGACCTTCGCCGCATATCGCGGTCGACCACATGGGAGCGGGCGACCTCGTCGTCTTCCTGCATGGGATCGGCGGCAACAAGCGCAACTGGCACCCCAACCTGGCGGCCTTCGCGCAGCATTGGCATGCCGTGGCATGGGACGCGCGCGGCTACGGCGAGAGCGACGACTACGACGGCCCGCTCGACTTCGTCGACTATTCGCGCGACCTCGCCCGCGTGCTCGACTTCTTCGGCGCGGCGAAAGCGCACATCGTCGGTCTGTCCATGGGCGGGCGGATCGCGCTCGATTTCGCCGCGCTCTACCCGCAGCGCCTGCTCACCCTGACGCTGTGCGACACCCATCGCGGCTTTGCGCATTTCTCCGACGAGAAGAAGCGCGAGTTCATCGCGCTGCGACGCGAGCCGCTGGAGAAGGGCGGCACGCCGAAGGACATCGCGGTGCCGGTGGCGAAATCGCTGGTGAGCCCAAAGGCGGTGCCGGAAGCATTCGGGCAACTGGTCGACAGCCTGTCGCGCCTGCACAAGGACTCCTACCTCAAGTGCATCGAGGCCTCGGTCATGGCGGCGAACCACGGCCGCCTGGAGGACATCGGCGTGCCGGCCCACGTGATCGTCGGCGCCGACGACACCCTCACCACGCCGGAGATGTGCCGTGAGCTCGCCGCCGCGATCCCCGGCGCCCGGCTCACGGTCATCCCCGATGCCGGCCACCTTTCGAACATCGAGCAGCCGGCGGCCTTCAACGCGGCGGCGATCGCTTTCATCCGGGAGGCCGCATAGGTGCCCTGCCGGCGAGCGCTTTGGCGTCGGCGGCATTTTGTGCGAGAAAGAGCCATCGCGGGGCGCGCGGAACCTGAGCTTCCCGGGAGGACAAGATGCGCGAAGACGTCGTCGGTCGGGCCAACGTCGAGGATACGCCGGAGCTCACCGCCTACTACCGGGAGCTGGAGAAATATGACGCCGCGGCCTTGTGGACGGTCGCCAACAAGATCGAGCCGTGGCAGCCGCAATCGGCCTCGGTGCCGGTGCTGTGGCGCTACGGCGACCTGCGCGAGCACGTGCTGCGCTCGGTCGAGCTGGTGTCGCCCGAGAAGGCCGGCCGGCGGGTGATCTATCTCAACAATCCTGGGCGGCGCGACGTCTCGGCGGCGGTCGGCTGGCTCTATTCGGGCCTGCAGGTGATGCATCCGGGCGAGGTCGCGACCGCGCACGCCCATTCGGCCTCGGCGCTGCGCTTCATCATGGAGGGGACCGGCGCCTATACCATCGTCGACGGCCACAAGATGACGCTCGGCGCGCGGGATTTCGTGCTCACGCCGAACGGGACTTGGCACGAGCACGGCGTCGAGGCGGACGGCTCGCCGTGCATCTGGCAGGACGGCCTCGACATCCCGCTGGTCAACGCGCTGGAGGCGAATTTCTTCGCCGTGCATCCCAACCTGCAGCAGCAGACGGCCTATCCGGTGGACGACACCACGAGGACCTGGGGCAACCCGGGCCTGCGGCCGGCATCGGACGCGTGGCAGAAGGGATACTCGCCGCTGTTCAAGTACGAGTGGGCACCGACCTACGAGTCGCTCCAGCACTACGCCAAGGCGACCGAGGGCTCGCCGTTCGACGGCATCCTGATGAACTACGTCAACCCGGTCACCGGCGGTCCGGTGATGCAGACGATCGGCTCCAGCATGCAGCTGCTGCGGCCGGGCGAGAAGACCCGGGCGCACCGGCACACCGGCAGCTTCATCTATCAGGTCGCCAAGGGCGACGGTTACTCGATCATCGGCGGCAAGCGGTTCGACTGGCAGGAGCGCGACATCTTCTGCGTGCCGTCGTGGGCGTGGCACGAGCACGGCAACGGCTCCGGCAGCGACGACGCCTGCCTGTTCTGTTTCAACGACCTGCCGGTGATCGAAGGCCTCGGCCTCTATCGCGAAGAGGCCTATGGCGACAACGCCGGACACCAGGCGCTGGCGGCCTGACCCGCGCGGCTCCGGCGCGCAGATCCACCCCACCATGTCACGCGTTCCGCCGCCGGACACGCGTCCGGACACCGCCCGCCGGCTGATCCCGCTTCTGATCGCCATGTCGGCGGTCGGCCCGTTGTCGCTGAACATCCTGGTGCCGGCGCTCCCCACGCTGGTCGCCGTGTTCGCCACCGATCCCGGCCCGGTGCAACTGACGATCTCGCTCTATCTGGTCGGGCTCGCGGTGTCGCAGCTCGCGCTCGGGCCGCTGTCGGATCGGTTCGGGCGACGCCCGGTGGTGCTGGCGGGCTTTATTCTCACGGCCGCGGCGAGCATCGGGGCGATCTTCGCCCACAGCATCGGCGCCCTTATCGTCGCACGATTGGTCCAATCGCTGGGCGCTTCCACCGGGCTGGTGATCGGGCGCGCCATTGTCCGCGACCTGGTCGATCGCAACCGCGCCGCCTCGATGCTGGGACTGGTCGCCACCGTCATGGTGGTCGTGCCGATGACCGGGCCGCTGATCGGCGGCCTGATCGACACTGCATTCGGGTGGAAAGGGATCCTGTTGTTCGTCGCCGCCGCGAGCATCGCCGTGCTGGCATGGGCAGCCCTGACGCTCCCGGAGACTCGTCCGGTGCGCGATCCGTCGGCCACGCCGACCGGGTTCCTGCGCGACCTGACGGCCCTCTCCACCAGTGCGGACTTTGCCCGCTATGTGCTGAGCGCCGCACTCGGCACGGCGACGTTCTTCGCCTTTCTGGGCGGCAGCCCGTACGTGGTCGTGACCGTGATGGGACGAAGCTCGGCCGAATACGGCATCTGGTTCGCCATTTCCTCGATCGGCTTCATGGCCGGCAATTTCGCCGCGTCGCGCTGGTCGCTGCGGCACGGCATCGATACGCTCATCTGGTGGGGCATCGTGGCCGAGCTGATCGGCATCGTCATCGCAGTCGCTCTCGCGCCGGCCGGCGCATGGGGTCCGATCACGATTTTCCTGCCGCAGATGATCATCTCGTTCGGCAACGGCCTGCTGCTGCCGAACACGATCGCGGGTGCCGTGAGCGTTCGGCCTCAGGCAGCCGGCGCGGCGTCGGGCATCACCGGGTGCGCGCAGATGGGCATCGGCGCCGCGGTGACGCAATTCTCCGGCCATGTGCTCGCCGGAGCCTCCTCCGCGCTTCCCATGGCGCTGATCATGGCCGCCTTGGGGGTCGCGTTGGCGGCAGCGTTTCTCCTGCTGGCGCCGCGACGGCCTAAGGCTGTAGATCCGCCGCGCTGAGCCAGAACACCTCGCCTGCACTTTCGGCGGTGTCGAGCCAGAGAAAGCTCTTCATCGGCTCGCTCTGTTCCAACGCCTCGCGACCGCGGCCGATCTCGCACAGGAGACCACCGCCGGCAGTCAGGTGACCGGCGGCCTGGGCGAGGATCCGCCGCACCAGGTCGAGACCATCGCGCCCGCCGGCGAGCGCGAGCTTCGGCTCATGGCGGTATTCGGGCGGCAGGCTCGCCATCGCGGCCGCGTCCACATAGGGCGGATTGGTGAGGATGACGTCGTAGCGCTCATCCGCGACCGGCGCGAACAGGTCGCCCCGCAACAGCCTGATCCGATCCCGGAGACCGTGCTCGGACACGTTGATTGCCGCGACATCGAGCGCATCCTGCGAGATGTCGACCGCATCCACCGTGGCATTGGGAAACGCGCGGCAGGCAAGCACCGCCAGGCAGCCGGAGCCGGTGCACAGGTCGAGCACACGGGTCACGTCGGACGCACCCTCGGCCAGCAGCCCGCCCTCCTCGAACAGGTCGCCGGCGAGCAATTCGGCGATGTACGAGCGCGGCACGATCACGCGCTCGTCGACATAGAACGACACTTTCTGCAGGTAGACGCGACGCAGCAGATAAGCTGCGGGCTTGCGCGTCCTGATCCGCGCTTCGATGAGCCTGAAGACCTTTTGCCGCTCGGCCGCGGTCAGCCGCGCCGGCAGGAAAGCATCGATCCGATCGGGCGCGAGGTGCAGCGCCTCCCCGACCAGGAAGACCGCCTCCTCGGCCGGGTCGGGCGTGCCGTGGCCGAACCAGAGCCCGGCCTCGACGAACCGCGTGGTCGCAAAGCGGATGAAATCGAGGATGGTGGTCAATTCCCGCGGCGGGGCCGCCCCAGCTCGCCTTGCCACCGCGCCCTACTCCTGGCCAGGACTTGCCAGGGCACCTTCTCGTGGCCGGCGAAGCGTCGCAATCCAGCGCACCAGCACGTAGAAGATCGGCGTGAACAGGAGCCCGAACAGCGTCACGCCGAGCATGCCGAAGAACACCGCGGTGCCGAGCGCCTGGCGCATCTCGGCGCCCGCCCCGGTCGCCACGACCAGCGGCACCACGCCGAGGATGAAGGCGAACGACGTCATCAGGATCGGGCGCAGCCGCGTGCGCGCCGCCTGCACGGCGGCGTCCCATCGGTCGGCCCCCTGCTCTTCCGCCTGGCGGGCGAACTCGACGATCAGGATCGCGTTCTTGGCGGCGAGACCGACCAGCACGACGAAGCCGATCTGGGTGAGGATGTTGTTGTCCATCCCGCGCAGGAGCACGCCGCTGATCGCCGCGAACAGGCACATCGGGACGATCAGCACCACGGCGAGCGGAAGCAGCACGCTCTCGTACTGGGCGGCGAGCAGCAGGAACACGAACACGACTGCGAGGCTGAAAGCGATCACGGCCGTGTTGCCGGCGACCTTCTCCTGCAGCGCGATCTCGGTCCACTCGAAGCCGAAGCCGGTCGGCAGGTTGGCCGCAAGCAGCCGCTCCATCGCGGTGATCGCCTGTCCGGTGGAGAAGCCCGGCAAAGTCGAGCCCTGGATCTCGGCCGCCGGGAACAAGTTGTAGCGCGGCACCCGATACGGGCCGGTTGTTTCCAGGAATCGCGCCACCGCGCCGAGCGGCACCATGTCGTCGGTCACCGAGCGGGTGCGCAGGTTCTCGACATCACGAACCGACAGGCGGAACGGGTTGTCGGCCTGCGCGGTCACCCGATAGGTCCGCCCCAGGATGTTGAAGTCGTTGACGAAGGTCGAGCCCATATAGGTCGACAAGGTGTCGAAGAAACGCGTGATCGGCACGCCCAGCATTTCGGCCTTGGTGCGGTCGATGTCGGCATAGATCTGCGGGGTCGAGGTGTTGAACAACGTGAACACCTGGACGAGGCCGGGAGTCCGGTTGGCGGGGCCGACGATGCCGCCGGTCGCCTGCTCGAGGGCGCGCGGCCCGCGCCCGGCGCGGTCCTGGACATAGAGCTTGAACCCGCCGCCGGTGCCGATGCCGGGAACGGAGGGTGGCAGGATCACCAGCACGAAGGCTTCGCGCAGCGCCTGCATCTGACCGCGCAGATCGCTCAGAATGGTATCGGCGGAGAGTTTCTCCTTCACCCGTTCCTCGAACGACTTCAACCTGACGAACACGACGCCCGAGTTCGGGGCATTGGTGAAGGTCGCACCATCGAAGCCGGCGAAGGCAATGGCGTGCGCCACCCCGGGTCGCGCCAGCAGGATCTCGGACGCCTTGCGCACCACTTGGTCGGTTCGCTCGAGAGTCGCGCCCGGCGGAAGCGTAATGGCGGCAATGAAATAGCCGCGATCGAGCGGGGGGATGAAGCCGGAGGGCGCGCGGGCAAACTCCACAAAGGTGAGCCCGATGAGCCCGGCATAGAGCACCAGCATGAGCGCCGACACCCGCAGGAGGCGCCGCGTCAATCCCGCGTAGCCGAGGGAGAGACCCTCGAACAGCCGGTTGAAGGCGGAAAAGAACATCGTGAAGGGAAGCCTGACGGCCCGCCGCAGGCCGGTCGGCTCGTCGTGCGTGTGCGGCCGCAGGAACAGCGCCGCGAGCGCAGGCGACAACGTCAAAGAGACGACGGCCGAGATGATCGTCGAGGCCGCAATGGTTAGGGCGAATTGCCGATAGAACGCACCCGAAATGCCGGCGATGAAGGCCGCCGGAATGAACACGGCGCACAGCACCAGCGCAATCGCGACCAATGCGCCGCCGACCTCGTCCATGGTCTTGTGCGCGGCATCGCGCGGCGTGAGGCCCTGGCGCAGGTAACGCTCGACGTTCTCCACCACCACGATGGCGTCGTCCACCACGATGCCGATCGCCAGCACCAGCCCGAACAGGGTGAGATTGTTCAGCGAAAACCCGAACGCCGCCATGACGAAGAAGGTGCCGATCAGCGACACCGGGATGGCGACGATCGGGATGATGGCGGCGCGCCATGATTGCAGGAACACGATGATGACGATGACGACCAGGACGACCGCCTCGAACAGCGTCTTGATCACCTCGTCGACCGATTGCTGGATGAACTCGGTGGTATTGTAGGCAATGCGGTAGCTCATCCCGGCGGGGAAGCTCTTGGCGAGATCGGCCATGGTGGCGATCACGGCGGCCGAGGTCGCGAGCGCGTTGGAGCCGGGCCGCTGGAAGATGCCGATCGCGGTCGCCACCTGGTTGTCGAGATAGGCATTCCGGTTGTAGTCCTGCGCGCCGAGCTCGACCCGGGCGACGTCGCGCACGCGCGTCACCCGCCCTTCCGCGTCGGTCGCAACCACGATGTCGCTGAACTGATTGGGGCTGGTGAGCCGCCCGAGCGTCTGCACCGCGAGTTGAAACCCGCCGGGCGAGGTGGCGGGCGGCTGGTTGATGGCGCCAGCAGCGACCTGGACATTGGCGGCACGCAGGGCGTTCACGACATCGGTCGCCGTCAGGCCGCGCGCCTGCACCTTGGCTGGGTCGAGCCAGACCCGCATCGAATAGTCGCGTGCGCCGAACACGACGGTGTCGCCGACGCCGTCGACACGGGTGAGGACGTCCTTGACGTTGATCGTCGCGTAGTTGGAGATGTATTGCTGGTCGAGCGTCCTGTCGGGCGAGATCAGATGGATCACCATCATCAGGTCGGGTGAGCTCTTCTTCACGCTGACGCCGAACCGCCGCACCTCCTCGGGCAGCCGCGGCAAGGCGATCGCGACGCGGTTCTGCACCAGCACCTGTGCCTGGTCGATGTTCGTGCCAGGCGCGAAGACGACGCTGGTCGAGAGCGCGCCGTCGCCGGTCGACTGCGACACCATGTAGAGCATGTTGTCGACGCCGTTGATCTCCTGCTCGATCGGCGTCGCCACTGTGTCGGCGATGACCTGCGCGGAAGCTCCTGGGAAGGTCGCCGTCACCACGACAGTCGGCGGCGCGATCTCGGGATATTCGCCGATCGGCAGCGCGCGAAACGAGATGGCGCCGACGAGGGTCAAGAGAATCGAAATGACGGCGGCGAAGATCGGCCGGTCGACGAAGAAATGCGAAAACCGCATGGAAGCTGCCCCTGAATCGACGGATGCCCGGACCTGACCCGCTTATGGCTTGCCGGCTTCGACCTTGCCGTCCTCCGCCGTCACCTTCTGGCCCGGCCGCGCCCGCTGCAGGCCATCGATGACGATGCGATCGGTCGCCGCCAGTCCGGTGCGGACGACGCGCAGGCCGTCCACCATGGGTCCAAGCTCGACCACCTTGGTGCCCACAACTCCGTCGTCGGCGACGGTGAACACGATCTTGCGCGCCTGGTCGGACGCGATGGCGCTGTCGGGAATCAGCAGCGCGGGGCGCTCGCCGGCGAACAGCCGCAATCGCCCGAAATAGCCCGGGTTGAGCAGGCCGTCCTTGTTCTCGAAGATGGCGCGCCCGCGGATCGTCCCGGTCTTTGGATTGAGCACGTTGTCGACGAAATCCATTCGGCCGTGATGCACGAAGTCGCCCTCGTCGGCGAGGCTCACGGACACCGGGTTCTGCGCGTCGCGTGACAATGGACGGATCCCGGCCTGGGCGAGGCGCACATAGCGCAGGAAGTCCGCTTCGGCGCCGTCGAACACGAAGTGGATGGGATCGATCGAGACGATGACGGTCAGCAAGGTGGAGCCGGTCTCGCCGCCGGTAATCAGGTTGCCGGGATCGACGCGGCGGTCGGAGATGCGGCCCGACTGCGGCGCGCGCACCTCGGTCCATTCGAGATTGAGCTCGGCCTGTTTCGTCGCCGCATCGAGCGAAGCCACCGTAGCAGCAGCCTCGCGCTGGTTCGATCGCCGCGTATCGAGCTCGCGCTCGGTGAGCGCCTGGCTGCGCGCCAACGGGGTCGCCCGCTCGACGTCGGCCGTCGTGATGTCGAGCCGCGCCCGCGCGCGCTCCACTTCGGCCCTGGCCTGCTCGACCGCGAGCCGGTAGGGACGTGGATCGATGACGAACAGGAGATCGCCCTGCTTGACGATCTGCCCATCCTTGAAATGGACCGAATCGATGAAGCCAGAGACGCGTGCGCGCACTTCGACCGAGCGGACGGCGGTGAACCGGCCGGTGAAGATGTCCCACTCGGTGATGGTCTTCTGCAGCGGCCGCGCGACGGTGACCGCTGGCGGCGCCGGCGCAGCCGCATTGGCCACAGGTTTGCTGTCGCAAGCGGCCAAGAGCTGGGCAACAAACAGCGCAATCCCCACTGCAAAGATGCGGGTCATCGGTTCCCTCCGTGAGCGACCCTTGGCTTCCGCGGCGCAGCCAAGCCGACCGCATATAATACCACCCGCGGCGAAGTCGATGACTTGACCAATTCGTGAGGTGGAGGGAGGGCAGGTCAGCCCGTGTCCGCGAGCGGGTCGTGGTGGCCGATCCGTTGCATGATCCCGCTCGCCCCGGCGACGCGATAGATGGCCTCCGCGAGGCGGCGGTCGTCGGCAAGCTCGGCGGGCGGCTTGTGGCGCAGCTGTGGCACCTCGGCCAGCGCGCCATCCAGCAATGTCTTGTCGAGCGGAATGTTGACTCCGGTCGTGACCGAGAAGCGATCGGGCGCGTAGAGCCGCGTCGCCATGACGGCGCCCTCGGGGGCTGATTTCTCCAGACCCACATCCACCAGCCAGACCTCGGTCTCGCGCAACAGATCGCGCAGCACCAAGCCGGCGGTTTCATGCCGCCGCTGGACGCTGAACACCGAAAAGCGCGCCTTGCGCATCGCCTCGAGCGCGGCGGCCTCTTCGGAGCCGGGTGCAAGCTGCGCCGCTCGCGCATAGCGGTCGATCGCCCGCGTGCGGCCCGCCGGCGCCGTAAAGATCAGGAGATCGAAGACGAATGACATTTCGTCCTGGTGCTTGAGGACGAAGTTGCGGCCCTGCGCCAACCCCAGGCGCCGCGCCTGCTGCAGCACGGCGTCATGGGACAGGTAACGCACCAGCTCGGCATTGTGTTGCTTGCCGATCTCCCGGATACGACGATAGCGGGCGAGCACATCGTCGCGGCTCAAGGCGGGCTCGTTTGGCGCACCGGCAGTGTCGTCCGGTGTGACGACTTCAGCCCCCATGGTTTCTCTCCATTGCGAAATCAGCCGCGGCGCCCAAATCGCGTTATATCAGCATCCGAGCGCTTTGACCCCCGTCGTCCGAAGCGAGCAATTCCTCACCGCGTCCGGGCGACGAAGCGGTTCATGCCGATATCGCCCTCCCACATGCGCCGGTGCGCCTCGCGCATATAGGGCAGCGCGCGCTTGCGACTCTCCACCACGCGATCGTAGTCGGCGATGAAATGCCGCATGAGGGAGGCGACCTCGCGGCGCAAGGCATCCTCGTCGACGGTCGTGACCTTGCGCGCCCTCACCACCACGCGCCCGTCGACGATCACGCTGTCGACGCCGCGGCCGGCTTCCGTGTAGACGAGCTGGCGCGCCGCGCTGTTGAACGGCAGGTAGGCGACGTCGTCGAGGTCGATCAGGACGAGGTCGGCCTTGTAGCCCGGCCGGATGGCGCCGAGGCGCCCCTGCAGTCCGGCGGTCCTCGCATTGCCGATGGTCGCGTGACGCAGCACCTCGTGCGCCAGCGGCGGCCCCGGCTCCGGCTCGCTGACCGCGGCCAGCAGGCAGAACAGCTTCATCGCCTGGAACACGCTCTGCACATCGCTGCCGCTGCAATTGTCGCAGCCGAGCCCCAGCCGCACGCCCGCCTCGCGCAGGTCGCATACCGGCGCGATGCCGCTCTTGAGCTTCAGGTTGCTCAGATGGTTGAGCACGATCCCGGCGTCCGCCGCCGCCATCCGCTCCATCTCGCCACGGGTGATCCACACGCTGTGCACGATGTTCAGCCTTGGGCCGAGCAGGCCGGTGCTGTCGAGGTAGCCGATCAGCGAGCCGTCGTGCTGGGCGAACAGCTCACGGGCGATCTGCGCCTGGCCGCGGGTCTCGTAGACATGCGTGTACACCGGAAGGTCGTGCTTGTGCGCAAGCTCGGCGCACCCTTCCAGCATCTTCGGCGTGCAGCGCTGCGGCGCGAACGGCGCGAGCGCCCAGTGCAGCGTCCCTCCCGTCGGATGCCGGGTAAATTGATGCTCCAGATAGTCGAGCTGGTCGCGGATCGGCCGTCCCGTGGTTCCCAGCATGTCCTGCACGTCGGCCGGCAGGCTCTCGCGGTGGCGCACCATGGCGATCGGCGGGACGTCCCACACCATGGGAGAGAACACGACGCGAATGCCCGCCTCGCGGTAGGCATCGATGACGATGTCGGTGTTCCTGTCGTCGAGCGGGACCAGCCCCAGCATGTCCTGCACGGTGGTGATGCCGCAGCGCAGCGACTCGACCGCGCCCACCAGGGTGCGGGCGCGCACTTCCTCGGGGCTGCGGTTCTGCCCGAGCGGCAGCGTGTAGAGCAGCCAGAATTCGAGCGGCAGCTCCTCGAACAGCCCGCGGCACAGGGTGTCGTGCGAATGGTAGTGCGCGTTGATGAAGCCGGGGATCACGAGGCGGTTGGCGGCATCGATCACCTCGCAGTCGCCCTCGGCGGCAAGGCCGGGACCGACCGCGACGATATTGCCGCCCTCGATCAGGATGTCGGCGCGCGGAGGTTTGTGGACGTCGCCGTCGTGGTCGTAGACCTGGCCGTTGCGGATCAGCAGTCGTTTCGTGGCCATCGTGCCTCGCCCTCGCTGTTGTCTCGTAACCTGCGCCCGACGGCTTGAGCCGGTCAATTGATCGGGATACTGATGATTTTCGGTTTTCGCAGGAATTACAATCCCGCCGCACGAGCCTGTCTGCACGATGGTCGAGCATGCTTCCGAGGGATGGATCGGCGCGCGGCTGCTGCGCAAGGAGGATGCGCGTCACCTGATGGGCGCCGGCATGTTCATCGCCGACATCCGCATGCCGGGACTCAAGGACGTCGCGTTCGTGCGCAGCCAGAGGGCGCATGCGCGCCTGCGCCAGATCCGCAAACCCGAAGGGTTTGCGGCGCAGGTGTTCACGCTCGGTGACCTCGGGCCGCTCAAAATTCTCGAGGCCGGGCCGGAGCTCGCGGCGTTCCGTCACGGCCCCTATCCGGCGCTCGCCGACGACCGCGTGCGCTATGTCGGGCAGACGATCGCCGCCTGCGTTGCGCCGACCCGCGCCCAGGCCGAGGACCTCGCCGACAGGGTCGCGGTCGAGCTCGAGGAATTGCCGGCGGTGGTCGATTGCGTCGCCGCCATGCGGCCGGGCAGCGCGCGCCTGTTCGACGCGTGGCCCGACAACGCCTTCATCGCCAGCGCGATGACGGCGGGCGAGCCGGCCTCGCTCGCCTCCGCGCCGATCCGGCTGCGCCGCCAGTTCCGCATGAACCGCCAGGCGACCGTGTCGCTCGAATGCCGCGGCGTGCTCGCCCACTGGGACCAGCGGATGGACGAGCTCGTGGTTCACCTGTCGACCCAGGGCGGCCACGTGAAGCGCATCGGGCTCGCCCAGGCGCTCGGCATTCCCGAGCACAAGCTGCGGGTGATCGCGCCCGACGTCGGCGGCGGCTTCGGCGGCAAGAACCGCCTGATGCCGGAGGACATCGCGGTCGCCGCGCTGGCGTTGAAGCTCGGCCATCCGGTGCGCTGGATCGAGGACCGTCGCGAGCACCTGGTCGCCTCGGTGCACGCGCGCGACCATTTCTACGATCTCACCATCTCGGCCGATCGCGACGGTCGCCTCATCGGCCTCGAGGGCGAGGTCTACATCGATGCCGGCGCGTACGCGCTGTGGCCGACCGGCTCCTTCATGGAAGCCAGCATGGCGGCGCGCAACCTCACCGGCCCCTATCGAATCCGCCACCTGAAGATCGACACGTTCACGGTCGCCACCAACAAGGCGCCGATGGGGCCTTATCGCGGCGTGGCGCGGCCGGGCGCGTGCTTTGCGATCGAGCGGCTGGTGGACGAGGTCGCGCGCGAGCTCGGCCGTGAGCCGCTCGAGCTGCGCCGCCAAAATATCGTCACCGCCGCGGAGCTGCCCTACGAGACCGCCGCCGGCATGAAGCTCGACACCGGCGATTACGTGGCCTCGCTCGACACGGTGGCCAACATGGTGGACCTCCCCGCCATCCGCCGCCGCCAGGCGACGGCTGAGCCCGACGGGCGCGTGATCGGCGTCGGGTTTGCGTTCTATACCGAGCAGAGCGGCCATGGCCAGGTCGAGTGGATGAAGCGCAAGTCGCGCGTGGTGCCGGGCTACGAATCGGCGAACGCCCGCATGCTGCCGGACGGCTCGGTGGTGCTGCACGTCGGGGTGCAGAACCACGGCCAGGGCCACGAGACGACGCTGGCGCAGATCGCCGCCCATGAGCTCGGCCTCGATCCGGCGCGTATCACGGTGCGCTACGGCGACACCGCCACGGCGCCGTTCGGCTTCGGCACCTTCGCGTCGCGCTCGATCGTGTTCGCCGGCGGCGCGGTGGCGAAATCCTCGCGCGCGCTCGCCGACAAGATCCGCCGCATCGGCGCGCATCTGCTGCAGTCCGACCTCGCCGCCGTGCGCATCGAGGCTGGCGCCGTGCACGGGCCGGCCGGCACGATCGGCTTCGCCGAGATCGCCTATGCGGCCAATGTGCGCCAGGAGCTGCTGCCGGCCGGGATGGAGCCGCTGCTCGACGTCACCGCAACGTACGAGCCGACCGAGTCGGGTGGCGTGTTCTCCTACGGCACCCACGCGGCGGTGGTCGCGGTCGATCCGGACACCGGCGTGGTCGAGATCCTCGACTACGCGGTGGCGGAGGACTGCGGCACGATGATCAACCCGATGATCGTCGACGGCCAGATCCTGGGCGGGATCGCGCAGGGGATCGGCACCGCGCTGTACGAGGAGATCCCGTTCGACGAGCAGGGGCAGCCGCTCGCCACCACGTTCGCCGACTACATGGTGCCGTGTGCGCCCGAGATCCCGATGATCCGCATCGCCCACGCGGTGTCGCCGGCGCGCGCCACCGAGTACGGTGTCAAGGGCCTGGGCGAAGGCGGCGCCATCGCGCCGCCGGCGACCATCGGCAATGCGCTCGCCGATGCGTTCCGGTCGATCGGCGCGAGCTTCAACGAGACCCCGCTGACGCCGCGCCGCGTGTCCGACGCGGTGGCGCAGGCGCGCCGGCAGAAAGGCGCCGCATGAAGGCCGCGCCGTTCGACTACGTCCGGCCCGGCACGGTCGCCGAGGCGAGCGCGGCGCTCGGCCGCGACGGCGTCACCACCGCGGCGATCGCCGGCGGCCAGTCGCTCGTGCCGATGCTCAGCCTGCGCGTCGCCCTGATCGACCTCCTGGTCGACCTCGGCCGTCTGGAGGAGCTCCGGCACAGCGAGGAGACGAGCGAGACGGTTCGCGTCGGCGCTTTGACCACCCATGCGGCGATCGAGGACGGCGAGATTTCCGACCGGTTCGGCGGCCTCATGCGGCACGTCGCCGGCCAGATCTCCTATCGGGCGGTACGCCATCACGGGACGATCGGCGGCAGCGTCGCGCTCGCCGACCCGGCGGCCGACTGGCCGCCGTGCCTGATGGCGCTCGGCGCCACCGTGCGGATCTCGGGGCCGAACGGCGCGCGCAGCGAGCCGGTCGCGGACTTCGTCCAGGATGCCTATTCGACCTCGCTGGCGAGCGGCGAGATCATCCTCGGGTTCGATGTGCCGCGCCCGGAGACGCCGCCACGCTGGGGCTTCGCCAAGGTCGCGCGCAAGAGCGGCGCCTTCGCCAACTCGATCGCGATCGCGGTGGGGCCGAGCCGGCGCGCAACCGTCGTGCTCGGCGCGGCGGCCTCGCGCCCCTGCCTGCTGTCGAACACGGCCGAGCGCGTGGCGGCCGGCGCCGACGAGGACGGCTTGCGCGCGGCGATTGCGGCCGATCTCGCGGCGCACGTGCCGGACGCGGATGCCTACCAGACGCGACTGCACACGGCGACCATCCTGCGCGCCATCCGCCAGATGCGAGATTGAATGATCACCGTCACCCTCGAGCTCAACGGAACTCCGGTCACGCACGCGATCGAGCCGCGCGAGACGCTCGCCGACTTCGTGCGCGAGCGCTGCGGCCTCACCGCGACGCACCTCGGCTGCGAGCACGGCGCCTGCGGCGCCTGCACGATCGTGGTGGACGGGCAGGCGACGCGCTCCTGCCTCATGCTCGCCGTCATGGGCGAGGGGCGCGCGATCCACACCCTCGAAGGCCTGCGCGACGACCCGGTGATTGCGGTGCTGCGGCGCACGTTCCATGAATTGCATGCGCTGCAGTGCGGCTTCTGCACGCCGGGCATGCTGATCATGGCGCGCGACATCCTGCGGCGCATCCGCTGTCCCGACGCGGCGACGGTGCGGCACGAGCTCAGCGGCCAGATCTGCCGCTGCACCGGCTACGTCGGGATCGTCAACGCGATCGTGGCGGCCGGGCAGGAGATCGATGCGAGTCGCGGCGGTGCGACGCAATAGCCTGCGCGAACGGGCGTGACTGGCACGATATTCGCTCGCATAATGCGCACAAGGGCACACGACAGGGGAGCCGACAGCATGGCGACAGGCAAGAGCACGTTCACGCGGCGCCGGCTGCTGAAATCCAGTGCAGGCGCGGCATTCGGTCTGGTCGCAGCGCCCTACGTGGTGAGCGCGCAGGCAACCGATGCGGTCAAGTTCACCCTCGAGTTCCGCATCTACGGCGGCAACGCGCCGATGTTCCTCGGGGCGGAGAACGGGATCTTCCGCGAGCTCGGGCTCGACATCACGTCGGACGGTTCGTCCGGCTCCGGCGACTCGGTCACCCGGGTGGCGACCGGGACGCATGCGTTCGGCACCGCGGATGCCAGCACCGCGGTCGAGTTCGCGGCCCGCAACCCGGACGTCGCACCGAAGATCATCATGACGGTGTTCGATCGCTTCCCGGCCGTCGTGCTGAGCCTCGCACGAAAGCCGATCAACACGCTCCAGGATCTGGTCGGCGCCAAGCTCGGCACCGGGACGGCCGACGCCGGCGTGCGGATCCTTCCCGCCCTGCTGGCGCGCAACAGGATCGATCCCGCCTCGATCAACCGTGTCACGGTGGACGTCAAGCTGCGCGACACGATGCTGCTCAAGGGCGACGTCGATGCGGTGATCGGCTTCGACTACACGTCGATCTTCAATCTCATGGAGAACGGCCTGAAGCTCGAGGACATCAAGCTTCTGTACTTCTCCGAGTTCGGGTTCGACTTCCCGGGCAATTCGCTGATCGTCAATCCGGGTGTGCTGGAGAAGAACCCCGATCTCGTGCGCCGTGTGGCCCTCGGCGTCGCCCGCGCCTGGGTCGCCGCCGCGCGCGACCGCGACGCCGCCATCGCGGCGGTGACCAAGCGCGACCGGCTGCTGAAGGCCGCGACCGAGCGCCAACGCATGGATTGGGTGATCGACCGGCTGATCCGCACGCCCGAGGTGCGTCAGAACGGGATCGGGCACATCGATGCCGAGCGCATGACCCGGGGCATCGGCGTGCTCAAGGAGGGGTTTGGGCTCGCGACCGCGCCCACCCTCGCGCAGGTCTATGACGGCCGCTTCCTGCCCGCGGCCGCCGACCGCAAGATCGGCTGAGGATGACGGAAAGCCCGTTCGTCGCGCTCGAGGCGGTGTCGCTGCGCTACGGCGAGAGCGACGGCGTGCTCGCGCTCGAGCACGTCGATCTCAGCGTCAAGCCGGGAGAATTCGCCGCCGTGGTCGGGCCGTCCGGCTGCGGCAAGTCTTCGCTGATGAAGCTCGTCACCGGCCTGTTGCCGTGCACCTCGGGCGCGATCCGCGTGGCCGGCCGCACCGTCGACGGTCCGCTGAAAATCGTCGGCATGGCGTTCCAGAACCCGACGCTGCTGCCGTGGCGCAATACGCTGCTCAACACGATGCTGCCGCTCGAGATCGTGCAGCCGCACCGCCGCCGGCTGCGCCGCCACCGCGACGAATACGTCGCCATGGCGCGGGCGCTGCTCGCCTCCGTCGGCCTCGAAGGCTTCGAGGACAAGCAGCCCTGGATGCTGTCGGGCGGCATGCAGCAGCGCGCGAGCCTGTGCCGCGCGCTGATTCACAAGCCCGAGCTCCTGATGCTGGACGAGCCGTTCGCGGCGCTCGATGCGTTCACCCGCGAGGAGCTGTGGTCGGTGCTGCAGGACCTGTGGCTCGAACGCAAGTTCACCTGCATCCTGGTGACACACGACCTGCGCGAGGCCGCGTACCTCGCCGACGTGATCTTCGTCATGACCGCGCGCCCGGGCCGCATCACCTCGGTCCACAGGATGGACCTGCCGCGACCGCGCACCCTCGACATGACGTTCGAGCCGAAATTCATCGAGGTGGTGCACGGCATCCGCAACCAGATCGCTTTGGCGCGCAACGAGGAGCGGCGCTCGGCGGCGCGCCCCGCCCAGGTCGCCTAGATGAATTCGCGCACGCGTCGCCGCCTCGAGCTCGCGATGCCGTTCATCGTGATCGTCGCCCTCGTTCTGATCTGGCAGGCGATCGTCGCGATCTTCAACGTGCGGCAGTTCGTGCTGCCGGCGCCGACCGCCATCTGGGCCGCGTTCCTGGAATATCGCGAGCCGATCCTCGACCATGCGCTGTTCACGCTCATGAACACGCTCACCGGCTTCGCCATCGGCATCGTGATCGGGGTCGCGCTCGGCATCTTCATCGGCTCGTCGCGCCTGGTCTATGCGGGTCTCTATCCGCTGCTGGTCGGCATCAACTCGGTGCCGAAGGCGGCGATCGTCCCCATCCTGGTGCTGTGGATGGGCATCGGCCAGCCGCCGGCCATCGCCACCGCCTTCCTGCTGTCCTTCTTTCCGATCGCCGTGAACGTCGCCACCGGGCTCGCCACCGTCGAGCCCGAGCTGGAGGACGTGCTGCGCTCGCTCGGCGCCAGCCGGCTCGACGTGCTGCGCAAGGTCGGGCTGCCGCGCACCATGCCGTACTTCTTCGCCTCGCTGAAAGTCTCCATCACGCTCGCCTTCGTCGGCGCGGTGATCTCGGAGACGATCGCCTCCAACGACGGCATCGGCTACCTGATGCTGCAGTCGGCCTCGCAGTTCCGCGTGCCGCTGATGTTCGCCGGGCTGATGGTGATCGCCGCCATGGGAATCGCCACCTACGTGGTGTTCGCCCTGCTCGAGGTGCGCGTCACCAGCTGGGCGACGCGCCGGCAGGACATGCATTTCGGCGGCGGCTAGCGGCACGCGCCGCGCGTGCGCGCCATGGTGTTCTGATTCACGATGTCAAACAGCCAACGCTCCGCCCGTCCCGGCGGTGGCTTCCGACTTTGTCGGGCTACCGGCTTGACCCGGGCTTTGCGTCCTTCGAGGCTCGAGCGCTGCGCGCTCGAGCACCTCAGGATAAGGCCCTCAGGATGACCTGAGGGAGCGGAGCGCCGCGAGGGCGCTGGTGCGGAACGCCGCACCCGTGGCGTGTTTGTCCCCTTCCCGTTTGCGAGGCGGGAAAGGACACGCCGGAACACCTTGCGAGGGTGTCCCCGCGCGCCAGTAACGTAGGCGCGCGCGCCCTCGCGGCGCTCCACCGCGGCCGCTGCGACCGATGATGAACCGATCGTCGCTGCCGCTCCCCGCTCCGCCTCTGGTCTCTCCGGAGTACGCCCTCGGTGAGCCGGGATGGCGGCATTAGACACAACTCGGAGAACAAATCAAGAACAAAAGGTTCGGAAATCGGAAAAATCGCCGCCTGTTGCCGTGCCGCCATTCGACCGATTCAGAACAATTCGGCTTTCGCCCAGGGACCTTTGGCGGCGCCTGTTGCAGGCTGGCGGCGCTGCAGGCTCGACTCGCTCAGTCCAGCGGCGAACACCGCCGGTTTGACGCGCGCTAGAAGCCACCGATCGCGCGCGGCAGCATTCGTTGCAGCACTTTGTCGCGACGGATGAAGTAGTGATAGAGCGCCCCACCGACGTGCGTCAGAACCAGAACAATCACGAGCCAGCCCACCCAGCGATGGATGGCGAACAGTTGCTTCGCGAGTTCCTCGTTCTTGCCGACGATCGGCGGCAAGCTGAACAGCCCAAAGAACGGTGTCGGGGCGCCGTACACAGAATTGGCAACATATCCAACGACAGGCATCGCGAGCAGCAGCACGTAGAGCGATGTGTGCACAATCGAGGAAACGGCCTTTTGCCACGGCTCAATTTCCGGATCGGCCATTGGCGCGCCCACCACCAGCCGATTGATCAGGCGCAGGACCATGAGAACGAGGATCAAGACGCCGAGCGACTTGTGAAAGTTGTAAAGAGTGTCCTGGGTCGGCCCAGGGGCGACGCCAACCATCGCGATCGCGACCGGCGCGGTGGTGAGGACACAGGCCGCAACGAGCCAATGGAGCAATTTCGAGGCTGCCGGATAATGGTCTGTTCGGGTGCCGTAGGTCATCGTTTCCTCCAGGGTGCCGTGCTCGTTTCTTCGTCGAGTGCGGAAGGATCCAGCTCTATTTCTGCCCGGCCCGCTCCATCGCGAGCTCCGTCTGAAGATTCTCCAGGTCGCGGAAGTCGCGGAACTCGGCGAAAGCGACCCCTTGCGTCAGGCCGGGCCCGGCGGGCGCAGCTTGCTCCTGTGCCATTGTCAGCTCTCTGGTTCAGAAACCAAGTCGCCTCGTAACCGCATCGGTCATCCGCGCGCAGCGGCGGCCGGCGAATGGAAACGCGTCCATCAGCACGGGGCCGATCTGCTTGTCCAGGTGGTCCCGCACGAGCTGCCGTGCCCTATGGAGACGGGTCTTCACGGTTTCCGGCTTGATGCCAACAAGGTCCGCCGTTTCCTCGATGCTCATGCCTTCGACCACCCGGCTCACGAACACCAACCGATACACGTCCGGCAGCTCGTCGATTGCCTGCTCGACAAGCCGGAGGATTTCCCGCTGCGCCATGGTTCGTTCCGGGTCGTCGTTCGGTGCCGATAGGGGAAATTGAATGATCTCCGCTTCGGTCCGCGCTTCCTCCAACGGAGCGATTTCGCCAACAGAACGCCGGCGCCTGAGCCGTCCGAGCGCTTCATTCATGGTGATGCGGGAGAGCCACGTCGCCAGGCTGGAGTCACCGCGATAGCCTGCGAGATGGGAAAACGCTGCGATGTAAGCATCCTGTACCGCATCCTCGGCTTCGGTGCTGTTGCGCAGTATGCCTCGCGCGATCCGATAGAGCCGGCGGTTGTGCCGCTGCATGATCGTCCGAAAGGCATCGGCGTCGCGGGCAAGCGCCCGCCGCACCAGCTCGGCGTCGTCGAACACAGCGGCGGCGAGATTTTTTGTGATTGATCGGGCCATGGCCTGTACCTTTGCCTCATTAGATGCGTTGAGCGATAAAAGGTTCCCAACTCCTCGCTAACGGGTAGCCCCCGGCAGGATGCAATGATCGACGATGCTGATTTCACCGGCCAATCGATCGCGGCTGCGATTCTCGGAGCGCCTGCGCATGCGATCGTGGCCAGCGACCGCCAAGGGCTCATTCGCTTCTGGAGCGCCGGCGCTGAGCGGATATTCGGCTACAGCGGCTCGGAGGCCTTGGGAAAATCTCTCGATCTCATTATTCCCGAGCGCCTGCGGGCGCGCCATTGGGAGGGGTACCGCCAGGTGATGGCGGACGGCCGGAGCAGATACGACGCGGGCGAACTGCTGTCCGTGCCGGCGCTGCGAAAGGACGGGTCTACGGTTTCGGTCGAGTTCTCGATCACGCCACTACGGTCGGCGCACGGCGGAATTGCCGGCCTCGTTGCCGTCATGCAAGACGTCACCGCCCGGTTTGCCGAAACCAAAGCGCTGCGGGAGGAAGTTCGACGTCTTGGTCGGCGTTCCGGGTAGGCGACGCCGCCGCAGCAGGCCCCGGCGTGACCGTGACGCCTCAGCTATCAGCCTTGATGTTGTGCTCCTTCACCACCGGACCCCAGAGCTTCATCTGGTCCGCCAGGAACTTGCGCTGCACGTCCGGGCCGCCGAGCTGCATCGTGATCTGCAAATCCTCGATGCGGCTCTTGATGGCGGGCTCGCGCAGCGTCTCCGCCAGCGCGTTGCTGAATCGATCGACGATCGCGCGCGGCGTATGCCCGGCCGTGAACGAGCCCCACCACGCGTAGGACTCGAACCCGGGGAAGCCGCTTTCGATCGCGGTGGGGACCTCCGGCAGGCCGGGGATGCGGCTCGCGCTGGTCTGGGCGAGGCCGCGCAGCTTGCCGCCCCTGACCTGCGGCGTGACCAGCGCGGCGCTGCCGATCGCCAGGTCGATGTGGCCTGCCAGGGCGTCGTTCATGAGCGGGCCGCCGCCGCGATACGGCACATGCACCATTTTGACGCCGGCGCGCTGCGACAGCAGCACCATGGTCAGATGGCCCAGGCTGCCGCTGCCGATCGAGCCGTAGGTCACGCCGTCGGGCTTGGCCTTCGCGGCGGCGATGACGTCCGCGAATGTCTTGAACGGGCGTTCCGGATGGGTCGCCACGACATTGGGCGCAGTGCCGATCAGCAGCACCGGGTCGAGGTCCTTCTCGGTATCGAATGAAAGGTCCTGCAGGAACGGGTTGACCGCATGGGTATCGAACACGAACAGCCAGGTGCTGCCGTCCGGCGGAGACTTCGCGACCTGCGCGGCACCAATGCTGCCGGAGGCGCCCGGCCTGTTCTCGATGATGATGGTGGTGCCGAGGCGCTGCTGCAGCCCGGGCTGCACCATTCGGGCGATCGGATCGACCGTGCCGCCGGGCGGAAACGGAACGACGATCCGAATGACGCTGCCCGTGGCGGGCTGGGCGAGGGCGGATCCGGCGAATGGCGCCGCCATGGCACTGAGCACGAGCGAGCGTCGCGTGATCGCGGTCATTGCGTTTCCCCTTGCCCAATCATGCCAGGCCGAAGTCTGAGCAGGATGCCCGCTCTCACACCTTGAAGATCTGCGCATAGCGCTGCTTGATCTCGTCAGCCGATTTCTCGACGGCTTCGGGATCCTCCGCCATCAGCTTGATGTCCTTGAGGGGCCGGACTCCGGGCTTCTCCACGGTCTGCGCGTGGGCCGAATACTGGCGGGCGACGTCGACGATCATCTGCTGGCCCTCGCGCGAGTGCATCCAGCTCTGCAGCAGTCGTGCGGCATTCGGATTGGGGGCGCCCTTGAACACCGCGCTCGGGCTGCCGGCGAGCGGCGTTCCCTCCTGCGGATAGACGATGTCGAGAGGCTGCCCCTCCTCCTTGTAGCGGATGACGAGATAGCCCGCGCCGTCGACCATCACGGCGCGCTCGCCGAGCGAGACTTTCTTCGGCGTGTCGGTCGCCGACTGCACCTGCATGACGCGCTGTTTGGCGAGTCTCTCGAAATACTCCCAGCCGAGATCGCGGGCGATCTGGAAGGTCGCATTCATGATGGTGCCGCTGTAGGCGGGATGCGCTTTAACCAGCTTGCCGGCCCATTTCGGGTCGAGCAGGTCGGCATAGCTCTTCGGCGCCTCCTCTCGCTTCACCAGGCTGGTGTTGTAGGCGATCGGCGAGACCAGGATGCGCGTCGTCGCGTGGAGCCCGTCGGGATCGTAGTAGCGCTTGTCGAAGTGCTTCGCGACCTCCTCGGGCAGGTACGGCGCAAGCCAGCCGTTCCGCTTCCACACGATGCAATGCGCCGCATCGGCCGTGTTGACCACATCGACCGTACGGATGTTGGCGGTGTATTCCTGGTCGATGCGCGTGAAGATGCGCTCGGCCCCGGAGCGCTCGACGCGCACCGCAATGCCGAATTTCTGCTCGAACACCTTGCCCAGCTGCTGCGCAAATGCCAGGTCCATGGCGGTGTAGAAGACGACCTTGCCTTCCTTCTTCGCCGCCTCGATCAGTGCGCCCGTCATGGCTTCCGCCGCCGGCGGAGCCGCCCTGATCGGGCTTGCGAACAGTGTGAGGCCGGCTGCGGTCGAGCCCTTGAGCACATCGCGCCGGGACAAGCCCATTCGTTTCATTGGTGTTCCTCCCTGGTTCGTCCGCCCCGCCGATGGCATCGCCCCGTCAGTACGCGGCACGTTCCGGGACAGGTACATTGACACCGACAGCACCTGCCAATGCCTGCCTTCCGCGCAACCTGGACCATACCGTCAAGGGTGTTGGCGAGAAAGTCCCGCGTGTGGTCTGGGTACGGAGACCCTCATTGGCGCCAGGTTACGCGAAACCTCGCGGTTGTCATGGCCCGCGAAAGCGGGCCATCCAGTACTCCGCAGCCTTGAGTGGTGGCAAAACCGTGCCAAAGCCCCTGGTCCGGGGCTACTGGATCATCCGCTTTCGCGGATGATGACGCCTCGAGCTCCATCACTCCATCATCTTGCCGATCCGGGCGGCGACGTCCTGCGGCAGCCGGAGGGTCTCGCGAACGATCGCGTCCATCTCCTCGCCGGTTCCCGGATCGATCATCATCTTGCGCTGCTCGGCGGCGGCGAGGAAGCCGGGGTCCTTGAGCATCGCGGCAAACGCTGCGCGCAGCGCGTCGAGCCGGTCCGCCGGCACGCCGGGCGTCGTCAGGATCGAACGGCCGAACTCGCCGGTGCTGGCGGCCGCGCGCAAGACGACCTGGCCTTCCTCGCTGGTCGCCAGCTCGGGCAAGGCCGGCACATTCGGCAAGAGCCGGTGGCGCGTGAGCGCGGCCTGGTAGAGGAACGTCGCCTCGCCGCGGCTCACCCATCCCGGCTGGCTGACGAGGATGCCCGGCAGCCCGTAGGCGCCGACGATGTCGATCTCGCCGCGTTCCATCGCCAAGATGAGGTCGGTCGTGCCGCTATAGCCGCGCACCAGCTTGAGCTTCGCGCCGCCATAGGCATTGAGCGAGGACGGAAACAGCACCGTCGTCGAGCCGCCGCCGGAGGCCCCGACCACGTATTGCTTCTGCCGCACGTCCTCGAACGATTTGATGCCGCTCTTCGGCAGCGTCACCCCGGTGTCGATATTGGTCACGACCCGGCCGAGATAGCGGAACTGGGTGACGTCCAGCTTGACCTTGGTGTTGGTCATGCTGTCGAGCGCGAGCGTCTGGGCGAGGCTTCCGAACACGGTGCCGTCCCTGGGCGCGACCTCGGCCATGAACTTGGCCGCGACGAAGCTGCCGCCTCCCGGCATGTTCTGCGGCACGATGGTCGGATTGCCGGGGATGAACCGTGGCAGGAATTCCGCCACCAGCCGGCCGTAGAGGTCGTAGCCGCCGCCCGGCCCGTAGCCGATCAGCATGCGCAGCGTCTTGCCGCGGTAGAAATCCGCGATCGGATCGGCGTTCGATGCAGGCGTCGCCGCGAGGAGCATCGCGGCGGTCGACAGCGCCCATGCAATCCGTTTCAAGGCTACCTTCAACCCGCCGACGCGCGGGTGAGCTTCTGGCATTGCGCCTTGAAGACGTCGTTGAGGCACCACTCCGCAAGCTCGATGCCGGTGGGGAACCAGAGAGGCCCGGCCTTCTTCATGTGGTGGATGATGCCGCGCAGAGCCAGCGTGCGGCCGGGCCGGCCGATGATGTAGGGATGCATCGTGAACGGGATGTATTTCGGGCGCTCCGCGCTGCTCTCCGAAAAGAGCTCGTCGAAATAGGCCTTCCAGGTCTCGAGCCCGTGATAGGGGTTGCCGTATTCGCCATGGCGGTGGCCGAACAAGGTGCCGTCACCGAACGGCTGCCGCGGCAACTCGACCAGGAGCTTGCCGTCCTTTTCCCAGAGGAATGGCAATTCCTCGTGAAAGCAGTTGGTGTTGAACACGAAGCCGTTGTCGATCAGGAGCTCGATGGTGTTCGTGCTCTGGGTGCACGAGCGCCAGCCATAGCAGCGCCGTCCCGTGCGCTTCTGGATCATGGCGATGGCCTTCTTCATCACCTGATCTTCCTCATCGCGCGGCAGGTAGCGGGCGATCTCGTGATTGTAGCCATGGCCTTCCACCACATGGCCGTGGTCGAGGATCGCCTGGACGGCTTCGGGAAAGCGCTCGGCGATCGCGCCGCAGGTCAGGAAGGTCGCCTTGATGCTCTCTTCCTTGAGAATGCGCAGCAGCCGATAGATCGCGTGGTGAGGCCCGTATTCCCCCTGGCTCCACATCTCGTAATTGAGAACGCCGTTCTTGTCCGGCTTGACATCCTCGCCGCCTTGAAAATCGAACGTCAGAAAAACTGCGGCCCGCTCGCCGTGCGGCCAGCGGATGAGATCGTCATAATGATATTCTTTGACCATCAGGCTCTCCCGAATAGTAGCGGGGCAGTATCCCATCGCTCATCAGTTGGCGCAATGGTCCCACCGGGAAGTGTCGAGAGCACATGAGTTGTCCGGGTTAGGTAGCACACGAGTTGTCCGGTTTTCTGCCTCCGTGGGGAGGCGAATCGATAAACCGGGCTTCCCGCTCATATATAGTCGTCATGGCGACGCCGGATCAATTCCATCGAGACGCTGCGCTAGAAGCGGTTCCCGCTGGAATTGACGCAGTGCGTGGTCGCTCGCTCGGTCTGCTCCCTCTCCCCGCTTGCGGGGAGAGGGTTGGGTGAGGGGCTCTTGCCGCGAGTTCGTGCGTGTCTGAAGGCCCTCTCACCCGGCGCGCGAAAGCGCGCCGACCTCTCCCCGCAAGCGGGGAGAGGTGGAGCAAGCGGCACCGCCGTGCGTCGATTCGAGCGGGAACCGCGCTAGCAAACAGGGCCGGACTCCGTGACATGCTTGATCCAGGCGTGCAGGTTGGCGAAGCCGGCGCGCTCGGCCTGGGCGGCGAGACCTGCGTGGTCCTTGCGTTGCACCATGTCGTGGAACTGGTAGGGCGTGATGCCGAAGCGGCTGCGGAATGCGCGGCTGAACTGCTCCTCGGTCTGGAATCCGTGAGCGCGCGCGATGGCACGCAGCGGGGGTTTCGCCGCATGGCCGGCGAGCAGGGCCTTCATCGACCGGTCGAGGCGCCGCTGGAGAATGGCGCTGCGCACCCCGCCGAGCGGCTCGAACAGGCGATAGAGGCTGGAGCGCGAGAGCGGCAGGCTCGCTTCGAGCAGGGCCGGTGAAAGGTCGGGGTCGGCGAGATGGCGATCGATGAAGTCGAGCGCCTTCTCGAGCATGGCGTGCGCCGAAGAGGTGCGTCCGGACTCGCGAGCCAGCGCGCCTTCGAGCATGCCGGCCGCCATCGCGAGCAGAGCGTCCACCGCCGCATCGGCCTCCGCGAGCGTCAGCGCATCCGCGGTCTGCAGCAGCGTCTCCATGGTTCGATAGAGCAGGCGCGCCGAACCGCTCGCGGCCGGAAAGACGGTGCCATGCACCGACGGCGCGAGAAACAAGGGCGGCACCATGTCGCGCGCGACCAGCAGGTACATGATGTCGAAGTCGGTCGACCGGCTGACGATCTCGCGGCTGTAATCGATGATGGCGACATCGCCCGGACGGATCTGCCGCTTACGCCCCGCATAGACGGCATCGAGCTCGCCGTCGACCTGCGCGTAGATCACGAATTGGTCGCCGCCGCGGGCGATCTCGCCCGGTCCGCGGCTGAGCGTCTGCGCCACCGACTCCACGCGCGCGAGCACCGCCTGCGGAAGCTGGTAGGTCACCGCATGAGACCGGAAGCGCGCCGCCGCTTCAGGCGCGAAGTCCAGCCGGTAGAGCAGCTCGATATTCTGGCGATAGACCGCAAGCGCCGCGCCGTCCTGGTCGGGACCGAGGCGCATCTCGAATTTCGGCACGCCCGCGGCGCCGGACGATCCCTGGTCATCGAAGGTCATGGAAAGTTCCGTCGGGGCGGGAGGCTTGATCGTCCTATTCAACAAACCAGGGAGCGATCGGTTCAGTCGAAGCGTCAAGTTGCCAAAAATTGAGCCGAGCGAGACCGCAACTTTCGATATAGAATGAGCGGCATCCCCGGCATGAAATCGCGCCGTTTGGGATTCCGTGTCATCGATCTGGGATTCGGCGTCAACCCTGGCACTTGGTACCGATCGTAAGCGAAGCTTTCCCACCTGTAAATCCGCCGGGGCTTGAAACCTCCTGAAGTATTCTGAAGCGTTCTCCTGATTCTTGTATGATGGTTAGCGCGACCGCGGCTTCGAAAGCCATTCGAGCGCGGAGCTCGAGACTTTAAATGGGCGTACGTAACCCGCGTCGATAATTTGTAGAGGCGACCCTAGTGTGGCGGATTTGACGTTCCTACCAGTATCGCGGCGAGTCCTTCGTAGGAACGCCAAATCCAAAGCCACACTAGAATCATATGCTTGCTAGTGTCCCTTTGGTTCCGACGTTCGTACGAGGGGTTGCCGCAATGGGATACGAACGTCGGAACCGGGACACTTGTGGTCGCCCGGCGTGACGCACTGCAGATTGGGCAGCCACAATGGCCGCCCTACGCAACGGCCCTCCGCAGGTGGCGCACCTCGGCGTCGAATGGCGCCGTTTGGGATTCCGTGTCGTCAATCTGGGATTCGGCGTCAACCCTGGCACTTGGTACCGATCGTACGCCCATTTAAAGTCTTAAGCTCCAAGCTCGAATGGCTTTCGCGCATGGCACGCCGATGGCTGGGATATCCTTGGGGGAAACCTGAATTGTTCTGAATCGACGTGCCGATGTGAAACCGCTCACACCGGTTCTCCAGGCCCCTCCCTAGCTTGGCTGCATGGATCACACCTGCACGTCGCGTCGGCACCGACGAGCGTGTCGTCGGTGGGGGCGGAGCTTTGCGCGCGTCGGGACACCGCGCGCCAAAAGGGGGGAGCGTACGGGACGATGCCACGCAAGTATCACTTCATCACCGGCCTGCCGCGTTCGGGCTCGACGCTCTTGTCCGCGCTGCTGCGGCAGAACCCGCGCTTCCATGCGGCGATGACGAGCCCGGTGGGCGGCATCTTCAACGCCTGCGTCTCGGCCATGGGCGCCGACAACGAGTTCGCCGTCTTCCTCGACGAGACGCAGAAGCAGGCGATCCTGCGCGGCATCTTCGACGGCTATTACGGCGCCCTGTCGCCCGCGCGCGAGGTCGTGTTCGACACCAACCGCGCCTGGGCTTCGCGTCTTCCGGCCCTGCGGACGCTGTTCCCCGGCGCCAAGGCGATCTGCTGCGTGCGCAACCCAGCCTGGGTGTTCGACTCGATCGAACGGCTGCTGCGCCGCAACGCCCTTGACGAAAGCAAGCTGTTCAGCCCGGCCGAGCGGGCCGACATCTACAGCCGCGCCGAGGCGCTGGCGCGGCGCGACCGCATGATCGGCTTCGCCTGGGCTGCCTTGCGCGAAGGCTTCTACGGCGAGGACGCGGGCGAGATGCTGCTCGTCGACTACGACATCCTCGCCTCGCGGCCAGCCGAGACGATGGCGCTGATCTACGAGTTTCTCGGCGAAGCGCCGTTCGCCCACGATTTCGACAACGTCGAGTATACGGCCGAGGAGTTCGACGCCACCATGATGGCGAAGGGCCTGCACGTGGTGCGCGGCCGCGTCGAGCTGAAATCCCGCCGCACCATCCTGCCGCCCGACATCTTCCAGCGCTTCGCGGAGATGATGTTCTGGAAGGACTACAAGGGCATCTCGATGGCCGGCGGCGCTGGCGCCGACCGCTACGTGTTCGCGTCAGGCTCCGGCAACGACCAGGTCGAGGGCTTCGCCTTCGCCGACGGCGACCGCCTCGACCTCTCGGGCCAGACCTTCACCACCGGCACTTCGGGCGACGGCGACGTGGTGCTTCTGCTCTCCGGCGGCGGCACGATCGAGATCAACGGGGTGGCGCCGGGAAGCTTCGCGCCGGGATTCGTGGTGTAGCCTGTTCCCCGTCACCCTGAGGCGCTCGACGCGCTCTTCGCGCGTCGAGCCTCGAAGGGCGACGGGCCCGGGCCGTTCATCGTTCGAGGCTCGGCGCAGGCAGAGCGGGCGTTGAATTCATACCGCGAATGCGCCGAGCACCTCACGATGACGGACGTGAGGTCGTGCCAACCCTTGTGATCGCCCATTCGACGCACTTGGGATTTCCATGTCGTCGATTTGGGATTCGATGTAAAACCGCCACCTTGCGACGGCCATGCGCTGTTTAACCTTACCCACGACTGGTGCTGAAGCGGGAACCCGCCCCGCCCGGCTTTGGCTTGTTCCCGCTGTCAACCTGATCGGCACATCGCGAAGCGGAACCGATCGCGTCCTCGAAGCGATGCAAAAGTTCCATTGTCGCCGCCTATTGAAGCCGCCTTCACGACGCTCGGCTGCGCGAAAAGCCCGCGTGACGTAAGGTCATCTCGCCGGTTCCGTGTCGCCGACGGGAACTTTCGCAACCCGCAATAGTGGTGACTCGCAAAATGCCGCTCGATCCGCGCAGGCTTTGCCGAAAGCCTTTTCCTGGCTTTCGTTGTGCCTTTCAGAGCAATTCAGGAAGATTCAGCTTTCGGTGCATGGACACCGCCCGCGGCGTGCTCTATCAAAGGGTCAACACTGCCATAAGACGGGTGGGGCGGCGCGCCCGCGCCAGAGGGGCATCCAGCCGTACTGTCGAGTGCTGAACCAATGCGCGCGCCGGCCAGGCGCGCGCAGCGCGCGGGCTGTTGCGCGAAAACGGGGAGTGGAGCGATGACCGCCTACACGGTGAGCAGCTACGCGGAGCTCGTTGACGCGATCAACAATGCCAACGCGAGCGCGGCGGACGACACGATAACCCTGACCGCCGACATCCTGCTCACCGGCGACCTGCCGGTGATCGGCGTCCGTCAGGTCGACGGCACGGTCGTGCCGTCCGGCGCGCTCACCCTCCAGAGCGACAGCGGCCACCACTACCAGATCAGCGGCGAAGACACCTACAGCGTGCTGTTCGTGAGTGCCGGCATGCTCGATGTGGTCAACGTGGATCTCGTCAACGGCGTTGCGCGCGGCGGCAACGGGGGCATTGGGACATTCTTTGGCGGCGGCGGCGGAGGTGGGCTGGGCGCAGGTGGAGCCCTGTTCGTCAATTCCGGTGCCTCCGTGCGCCTGACGGGCGTGAGCTTCGCCGGCAATGCTGCGGTTGGCGGAGCCGGCGGGGCCGGCGGGGCCAGCGGTGGCGGCTTTGGCGGCGGCGGCGGAGGAGGCTTCCACGGCGCGGGTGGGCTAGGTGCCGGTGGCGGGGGCGGATTCCGGGGTGATGGCGGTGATTCCTTTGGGGAAGGGGGCGGCGCCACGGCATCTGGCGCCAGCGGCTCAGCCTTCCCAGGCGGTTCAGGCGGCAGCCCGGAAGGCGGCGATGGGGGCAATTTCGGGGGTGCCCAGGCCCAGTCGGGCGGATATTTCGGCGGAGGTGGAGGTGGCTTTGCCGGGGCGGGCGGGGATTTCGGCGGCGGCGGCGGGGGCGGCGCAGAAACCACGATAAGCAGGGCGGGGGGAGCGGGTGGCTTCGGCGGCGGCGGTGGTGGAGCCGGGCCCGGCGTCGACGCCATTGCGGCCGGTGGTTTCGGTGGCGGCGCGGGTGGACCGACACAAGTCGGGGGCAGCGGCGGATCGGCGTTCGGCGGCGCCGTCTTCGTGCGCAGCGGCGGCACGCTTACGGTGGTCAATGGAGGCGCCGACGCCGGTACCCTGACGGCCGGGACCGGAGGCACCGGCAGTTCGGGCAGTGGCTCCAATGGAACGACGGAAGGCTCGGCGTTCTATGTGATGAGCGGCGTCTCCCTGCAGGTGGAGACGACCGTCGATCAGACCATTACCGGCACCATCGGCGGCGCCGGCGGGCTGACGAAAACCGGGGCCGCCGTTCTCACGCTGTCCGGCGCCAACACCTACACGGGCGCGACCACGCTCGACGGCGGCACGCTGGAGCTCGGGCAGCTCACCTCGGCGGGCTCCGGCGCGATCACCTTCGGGGCGGGTTCTCAGACGTTGCGGCTGGACGTCAACGGCACGCTGACCAACACGCTGGTCAGCTTCGGGTTTGGCGATGCGGTGGATCTGACCGACATCGCATTCAGCGCCGCGAGCTTCAGCTATGTGGGCGGCGTCGTCACCGTGACGAGCGGCGCCAATTCCGCAACCTTCACGTTGGGCAATCCCGCATCCACGAATTTCGCTCTGCAGGACGACGGGTCGGGCGGCACGCTGTTCCTGGAATTGGTGCCGCCGCCGCCCCCGCCACCCGGCACCACGCCCTCCGGCGGCAACGACGACATCACCGGCACCGACGGGCCGGACACCATCGCGGCACTGTCGGGCGAGGATACGGTGCGCGGGCTTGGCGCCAACGACCTGCTCTACGGCAACCCCGGCAACGAAACGCTGCTCGGCGGCCTCGGCGATGACACGATCTATGGCGGCGTGGACAACGACCTGGCGCAGGGCAACGAGGGCAACGACCTCCTGTTCGGCAACGAGGGGAGCGACACGGTCGTCGGCGGCGACGGCAACAACACCATCGTCGGTGGCCAGGATTCTTCCGACGGCGCCGATTCGATCACGGCCGGCTCCGGCGCCGACCTGATCTGGGGCAACGGCGGCAACGACACGGTGAACGCCGACGGCGGGTCGAACACGGTGGTCGGCGGCTTCGGCAACGATTCCCTCACCGCCGGCTCCGCCGCCGACATCATCTTCGGCAACCAGGGCAACGACACGATCAACGCGGGCGACGGCGCCAACCTGGTGTTCGGCGGCTTCGGCGACGACTCGGAGCTGACCGGCTCGGGCAACGACACGCTGTGGGGCAACGAGGGCAACGACAGCATGGCGGGTGGTGGCGGCGCCGACCGCTACGTGTTCGCCACCGGATCGGGCAACGACCAGGTCAACGGCTTCGCATTCGGCGAAGGGGATCGCCTCGACCTGCAAGGCCAGACCTTCACGCAAGGCACTTCGGCCGACGGCGACGTGGTGCTCACGCTCTCGGGCGGCGGCACCATCGAGCTCAACGGCGTGACGCCGGGAAGCTTCTCGCCGGGCTTCGTGGTGTAATCCGACGGCCTTGCATTCGTAGGGGCAGCCCTTGTGGCTGCCCCCTTGCGGGCGACCATCCTTCGCGGCTCGGCGCACGAAGAGTGCGCCGAGCGCCTCAGGATGAGGAGGGTCGCTCTACGATTGGGCGGCCACAAGGGCCGCCCCTACAGCAAATCTCGGCCGCGGCGCGTGCGTTACGGCACCGCAGTGGCCTGCATTGCCGGCAGCTCGGAGATGCGGCGCATCCAGGCGGCGAGCTGCGGGCGGGCGTTCGTGAGATCGCCGAGGCCTCTCTTGCGTGCGGCGTCGAGAGACACCGCGAGGGTCAGATGCGCCATGCTGAGCGCCCCTTGCATCAGCGGATCGGCCACTCGCGCCTCGAAATAGTCGGCCATGCGCTGGGTGCGCGCCACCTCGTGAGCGAGGACGGTGGGCGAACGTTCGGTCTCCGGCAGATTCATCTGGCGCACCCATACGCAGATGCCTTCGCACAGGCTGCGCGCATTGGCTTCGAGCCGGCGGTAGGCCCAATCCGATTCGGATAGCGCGTGGTGCAGCCGCGGCTTGCCATCAATCCCGTCGAGATAGGCGCAGATGAGCTGGCTGTCCTCCATGCCGATGCCGGCGTCGTCAATGAGATAGGGCACGCGGCCTGACGGGTTGACCTGATAGTAGGGGCTCTCCGCGGTGCGCGTTTTCGCCACCAGGATCTCGACGCGGCTCTCCAATCCCTTCTCTGCAACGACGATGCGCGCCAGCCGTGCGTAGGGCGAACCGTATGTGATGTAGAGCTTCATCGGCGGTGGTCACTCTTGTGGTCGCGGCGACGGGCGAAGAGCAAGCGGGCGGCCACGAGAGCCGCCCCTACAAAGCCCCCTTCGGCAGGTCCTTGCCCCACTTGGCGCGGATGCGGCCGTCGAGCTCGCGGCTCGAGCGCGCCACGACGGGGAAGCTCTTGAGCCGGCGGAACGGCTTGCAGGCGTCGATCACCACGCGCGTGTTGCGGCGGTCGGTGTCGCCGTCGTAGCACATCGGGTCGAGCGCCGAGCTCCAGCCGCCGCGGATGACATCGAGGTCCTCGCCGGGATCGCAGCGCGTGCACATCGCCCAGATGACGTCGTTGATGTTGGTCACGTCGATGTCGTCGTCGACCACGATGGTCCAGCGGTTGCAGTAGGCGCCGGCGTGGCAGTGCGACGCCACCATGCCGGCCTGCTTGGCGTGGCCGCCGTAGAGCTGCTTGATCGAGACGGTGAGCCAGAAGCGGCTGCCGCCCGCCTCGTGCGCCCACACGCCCTTCACCTCGGGGATGCCGGCCGCCTCGAGCTGGTTCCACACGGCGCCGCAGCGGTAGGTGCCGAGGTAGAACGTGTTGTCGTTGGGCGGCACGGCGGGAATCGCGCCCATCAGGACCGGCTGGTTCCGGTGCATCATGGTGGTGATGCGGATCGCGGGCTCCGGCCGGCTGCCGCCGGCGTAGTAGCCGGTCCATTCGCCGAGCGGCCCTTCCTGGATCGTGTCGTCCGGGTGGATCAGGCCCTCGAAGGCGATCTCGGCATTGGCGGGGACCGGCAGCCCGGTGCGCGGCATGTTGAACACCTCGACCGGCTCGCCGAGCAGCCCGCCCGCCGCCTCGAACTCGCTCTTGCCGTAGGGCACTTCGAGGCCGGCCAGCATGAACAGCGCCGGATGCATGCCGGCGATCACCGCCACCGGGCACGGCTGCCCGCGGTCGTGATACTTCGTCATGATGATGCGGCCGTGCTTGCCGGGCGACATCATCACGGTCGCCACGTCCTTCCCTTGCGTCTGGATGCGATAGGCGCCGTAGTTGATCCAGCCGGAATCCGGATCCTTCATCACCACCATGCAGGCGGTGCCGATGAAGGGCCCGCCGTCGTGCTCGTGCCAGACCGGCGTGGGGATTTTGCCGAGATCGATCGCCGCGCCTTCCAGGACGTTGTCGAGCAGCGGGCCGCCGTTGACCTCGCGCGGCTTGAAGGTCGGCGCGTCACGCATGTAGTCGCGCCACCAGTGGACGAGCTCCATGTCGGAGCCCTGGGGCGGAAGCCCCAGCGCGATGTTGATGCGGGGCACCGAGGTGAGGATGTTGGCGATCACGCGATGGCCGTTGGGGAAGCCTGGCACCTCGTCGAACATCACCGCTGGATTGCCCATCTGGCGCTGGTAGATGTCGACGATGCCGCCGATCTCCTCCCTGGGCTCGGCGCCGCGGATCACCTTGAGCTCGCCGGCCGCTTCGACGGCGGCGATCCAGTCCCGCAAATCCTTGTTCGCCACGATGTGGCTCCTCTGCTCCGGCACGCGCGGCTTGCTCCACCTCTCCCCGCTTGAGGGGAGAGGTCGGCGCGCTCTTCGCGCCGGGTGAGGGGGGCTCTCGACAGGCAAGGACGCGCGTCGAAGCCCCTCACCCCGACCCTCTCCCCGCAAGCGGGGAGAGGGAGCGCACCGAGTCTGTTGCTGCGCCACGCGCCAACTCCAGCATCCTAGTCCCACAATGCCGCAGCCGTGACAATCCTCAAGCCAAGCACCGCAGAGCCCGCGGATTGCGCGGTATGCTGAGCTTCCGGTCTTGCGTGGCGGGGATATGGATGGCAGCATTCCGCTCCATCCCGGCCGGCCGGCACCCTAAGCAACGACAGCAAGGAGAGAGCGTGAAGCCTCCGAGGTTTTCCTATGTGCGGGCGGAGAGCCTCGACCACGCCGTGCGGCTGCTGGCCGAGCACGGTGACGAGGCGCGCATCCTGGCCGGCGGCCAGAGCCTGATGCCGACGCTCGCCATGCGCCTGTCGCAGCCGAGCGTGCTGATCGACATCAACCGGCTGGACGCCCTCAAGGGCATCCACGACGGCGACGGCACGGTGCGGATCGGCGCGCTGGCGCGCCATGTCGAGGTGATGAATTCGCCAATCGTCGCGCGGCATCTGCCGCTGATCGCCGAGGCGATGCCGCATGTCGCGCACGTGGCGGTGCGCAACCGCGGAACGTTCGGCGGCAGCATCGCGCTCGCCGACCCGGCCGCCGAGCTGCCGGCCTGCATCCTGGCGCTCGGCGCGACCCTGGTGGTCGAGAGCGTGCGCGGCCGCCGGACGATTCCGGCGGAGGAATTCTTCCATGGCCTGTACGAGACCGCGCGGGAGCCGGACGAGATCCTGGTCGAGGTGCTGATCCCCGAGCAGAAGGATGCCGTCTCGGTGTTCATGGAGCTCAGCCGCCGGCATGGCGATTTCGCGCTCGCCGGCCTCGCCTGCCTGGCACGCTTCGCGCGCGAAACGCTGGACGACATCCGGCTCGTCTATTTCGGCAGCGAAGGAAAGCCCACGCTGGCAACCCACGCCATGGCGGCGCTCAACGGCAAGACATTGACGGCGGATTCAGGCGAAGCGGCGTGCGAGGCGCTCGCCGGCGACCTCGAGCCGATCGCCAATACGTTCGGCAGCGCCGCCGCCAAGCTCCACTGGCAGCGCGTGCTCACGCGGCGCGCGCTCGAGGCGGCGGCACAACGGGCGAAGATGCAATGAGCCACGAAGAGACCATGACGGTCACCCTGACGGTGAACGGCGAGCGGGTGACCCGCGACATCCCCGTCCGTCAGCATCTGGTCGATTTCCTGCGCACCGAGCTCGGCCTGACCGGCTCGCATATCGGCTGCGAGCACGGCATCTGCGGCGCCTGCTCGGTGCGGGTCGACGGCGCCGTCGTGCGCGGCTGCCTGATGCTGGCGGTGCAGGCCGACGGCGCCGAGGTGGTCACCATCGAGGGCCTCACCGAAAGCGGCGAGATCGCCGACCTGCAGGAGACATTCGTGACCCGCAACGCGCTGCAGTGCGGCTACTGCACGCCGGGCATGCTGATCACTGCGGCCGAATTGCTGCGGGCCGGCCGGCCCGCCAGCCGCGAGGAGATCCGCGCGTTCCTGTCGGGGAACTACTGCCGCTGCACCGGCTATCACGCGATCGTCGACGCGGTGGAATCGACGCTCAACCAGCGGCTGGGGCGGAGCTGAGGCAGCAGCATGGAGACACAAGCCCGACTGACTCCGCTCGACCGGCCGAACAGCTACGTGGGGCGCTCGCTGTCGCGCCTCGGCGCCCGCCGCGCGGTGGCGGGACGCGGCACCTACACCGACGACATCACGCTGCCGCGCATGGTGCACGCCGCGTTCGTGCGCAGCCCCCATGCGCATGCGCGCATCGTGCGCCTGGATACGGGCGCCGCCGCCCGCGCGCCGGGCGTCGTCAAGGTGATGACCGGGGCGGAGCTCGCCAAGATGTGCGTGGGCCCGTGGGTCGGGACATTGACCTGCTTCCCCGGCATGAAGTCGGCGCCGCAGTATCCGATGGCCGTCGACCGCGCGTGCTGGCACGGCGAGCCGGTGGTGATGGTGGTGGCCGAGACGCGCGCGCTGGCCGAGGACGCCTGCGAGCTGGTCGCGATCGACTGGGAGGAGTTGCCCGTCGTCGCCCACAAGGAGACCGCGCTCGAGCCCGGCACGCCGGCGCTGCATCCCGAACTCGGCGACAACCTGGCGTTCCGCAAGGTGGTCGACACCGGCGGCGTGGACGCGGTCTTCGCGGCGGCCGACGTGGTGGTCAAGGGCACGTTCAGCTTCGGGCGGCACACCGCCGTGAGCCTCGAGCCGCGCGCGCTCGTCGCCGATTACGACAAGTACTCGCAGCGCCTGACGATCCATACCAGCAGCCAGGTGCCGCACATGATCCAGACCGTGTTCGCGCGCACGCTCCAGGTGCCCGAGCACAATGTGCGGGTCGTGGCGCCGGACGTCGGCGGCTCGTTCGGGCTCAAGATCCACACCTTCGGCGACGAGATCGCCGCGACCGCCGCCGCGATCGTGCTGGGACGGCCGGTGAAATTCATCGCCGACCGGCTCGAATCGTTCGTCTCCGACATCCATGCGCGGGAGAACCTGATCGAGGCGCGCATGGCGGTGAGCAAGGCGGGCGAGATCCAGGCGTTCGATATCGACGTCCTGTCTGGCGCCGGCGCCTACTCGCAATATCCGCGCACCAGCGTGTTCGAGGCGAACCAGATCCTCAACATCACCGGGGGGCCGTACGCGCACAAGCACTATCGCGCCAAGGCGACCGTGGTCTATCTCAACAAGGTGCCGACCTCGCAGTACCGCGCCGTCGGCCACCCGATCGGCAACTCGGTCGGCGAGGCGCTGGTCGACATGGCGGCGGAGGCGGTCGGCCTCGATCCGATCGAGATCCGCCGCCGCAACGTGATGGCGGACGACTCCTATCCGCGCGTCACCGCCTCGGGCATCAAGGTGCAGGACATGTCGCACCAGCGCTGCCTCGAGGCGCTGGTCGCGCGCATGGACTATGCGGGGCTGCGGCGCCAGCAGGCGGAGCTGCGCCGGCAGGGCATCCACCGCGGCATCGGCATCGCCGCCTTCATCAAGGGGACGGCGCCCGGCCCGCACGGCTACTACGGCGCCGGCGGCGCGCCGATCGCGTCGCAGGACGCCTGCACCATCAAGCTCGATCCGGGCGGCGGCATCGTGTGCGCGGTGGGCGTCACCGAGCAGGGCCAGGGCGTCGACACCGTGATGGGGCAGATCGCCGCCAGCGTCCTCGGCGTGCCGATGGCGCAGCTCAGGCTGGTCTCGGGCGACACCGAGGCCACCCCTTATGGCGGCGGCACCTATGCGTCGCGGGCGACCGCGATCGGCGGCGAGGCGGTGCGCCAGGCAGCGACGGAACTGCGCAACGAGATCCTCTCCCTCGCCGGCGTGCTGCTGCAGGCAGCGCCCTCGGCGCTCGACATCGTCGACGGCCACGTGGTGGATTCAGCCGGCACGCGGCGCCTGTCGCTGGCCGAGATCGGCCGCATCTGCCACTTCCAGGTCGGCGAATTGCCGAACGACGTGCAGCCGGTGCTGTCGGTGACGCGCCGGTTCCGCCTGGTGGACGATCTCTACATCTTCACCAACGGTATCCACGGCGCCCATGTGGAAGTCGATCCGGACACCGGCTTCATCCGCCTGCTCAAGCATTGGGTGGTGGAGGATTGCGGCCGGGTGATCAACCCGCAGCTCGCCGACGAGCAGGTGCGCGGCGGCTGCGTGCAGGGCCTGGGCGGTGCGCTGTACGAGCACTGCATCTACGACGATGCCGGGCAGCTCGTGAACGGCACCATGGCGGATTACCTCACCCCGATGGCCGGCGAGATGCCCGACATCGACGTCGAGCACATCCAGACGCCCACCACGATCTCCGCGCTCGGCGCCAAGGGCGTGGGCGAATCCGGCACCGGGGCGGCGCCGGCGGTGGTGATGAATGCGGTGAACGACGCGCTGCGCCCGTTCGGCGCGCGGGTCTTGGCGCAACCGATGACGCCCGAGGTGGTGCTGAAGGCCCTCGGCAAGATCTGACGGCGATGCGATAGTCGGACACCGCAACAGGCTTAGTGAAGCATCGTGCCCGGCTTGACCGACTGGCTCCATCGCGGCGCGCGCAGCCTCGTGCATCTGCTGCCGCAGCCCGCATCCCATGTTCTGCGGCGGCAGTATCATCGCCTGCGCAACGCCTTCATCTTTCGCGCCGAAGCGCAGCGCGACCCCGAGATCCTCCGCACATCCGGATTCGACGTTGCGCCGCCTCCCCACCTGCGGCTGCGCACGCATGGCCATCCGGGGCTCGCCAGCTATCTCGACGTGGGAAAGACCAACTTCACGGCGATCCTCGAGGGGATCTCCCTCACCGGCCGCCCGATGGCCGACGTGCGCACGGTGCTCGACTTCGGCTGCGGGTGCGGCCGCACGCTGCAATGGTGGCTCCGGCAGCCGCATCCGCCCGAGCTGTACGGCACCGACGTCGACGCCGAGACGGTCGCGTGGGTGAAGGCCAATCTCCCGGTGCACGCCGGAACGAACGCACCGACCCCGCCGCTCGCCTACGCGGACGGCCAGTTCGACATGGTCTATTCGATCTCGGTGTTCACCCACCTGGACGAGAGGTTCCAGGACGCCTGGCTGCACGAGCTCAAGCGGGTCCTCAAGCCGGGTGGGCTGGCCCTGTTTTCCGTGCGCTCGGCCATGGACCTGGCCTCGCTCCCGCCGCCGCTGCGCGCGGAGATGGAGCAAAAGGGGCTCCTGTTTCGCCACGACAACTCGGTGCAGTGCGACTTCCCCGAGTTCTATCACAGCGCCTATCACGACCCGCGCTATATCGAGCAGCACTGGGGCGCGTTCTTCGCGATCGTCGGCCGCCTCCCGATGGGCCAGCAGGATCTGATCGTGATGCGGCGTGCGTAGGTTGGGAAAGAGGGCGACCACAAGGGTCGCCCCTACGCAATCGCACTGTCATCGGCCTTGTAGGGGCAGCCCTTGTGGCTGCCCTCTTCGGGCGACGGGGTCGCCCGTACAAGTGCCGCGCGTCAGCGCCCGATCGCCGCCTCGTAGGCGCGCGCCGCCGCGAGCAGGCGTGCATCCTGGCCGAAGCCGGCGACCAGCTGCACACCGAGCGGCGCGCCGCATGCCGCCAAGCCGGCCGGCAGCGCGATCGCCGGATGGCCGGAGAGATCGAACAGGGAGAGATAGGGCGTCCACTCCGAGCGCAGATCGCCGGCCTCCACACCGTCCACCACCAGCGGTGCATCGAGGTCGTGCTCGGCCTCGACCGGCGGCGCCGACGTGCACGGGGTCAGGATGAAGGTCGTGCGGGTGAACGCCTCCTGGATGCCGCGGAACAGCTCGGTGCGCCGCACCAGCGCGCGCTGCAGGTCGAGGCCGCGATAAGCGAGGCCGGCGTCGATGCCGGCGATCAGCGTCGGCGAGAGCTGCGCCCGCTGCTCCGGGGTCGCGGCGGCAAACCGCGCGGCCCAGTTCGACTGCTGCAGGGTGCGCCAGATCGGGTCCGGATGGGCGAGCCGATACTCCTCTTCGGACACGGTGGCGCCGAGCGATTGCAGCACGCTCGCCGCCCTGCGGGTGGCCGCCACGACCTCCTCGGCGACGCGGCCGTTGCCGGTTTGCAGCCACACCACGATGTGCGCGCCGTCCAGCACCGGCGCGTCGAGCCCGGCGACCGCATGGGGCGCTTCCTGGAACCAGCTGTGCGGATCGTTGCGCTGCGGCCCCGCCACCACGTCGAGGGCGAGCGCGAGGTCGCGCACGTGCGCGGCGATCAGGCCGAGATGGATGAAATTGGCGAAGGCCTCGGGCACCCGGTCGTGCGCGATACGTCCGAGCGTGGGTTTGAGCCCGTACACGCCGGTGCAGGCTGCGGGAAGGCGCGTCGAGCATCCCGCGTCGGTCGCGAGCGCAATCGGCGTGAGCCCGGCCGCGACCGCAACGCCTGCCCCCGCCGACGAGCCGCCACAGGTGCGATCCGGCGCCCATGGATTGCGCGTCACCCCGGTCAACGGGGAGACGCCGAGCGGCGCGTGGGCGAATTCGCTGGTCGTGGTCTTGCCGACGATCACGGCGCCGGCGGCGCGCAGGCGCATCACCGCCGCAACGTCCGCCATCGCCGGCTTGGCGTCGGCGGTCAGGCGCGAGCCCCAGCGGGTCGGCATGCCCGCGACGTCGAGGATGTCCTTGACCGAGACCGGCACGCCGGCGAGCGGCCCCGGATCGCTGGTCCATTCGAGCGCCAGCGCCAGCTCGTTGGCGCGCTTGGTCGCGCCGGCCGCGTCGACGCAGGCGAAGGCGTTGAGGTCCTGTTGCCGCGCCGCGATGCGGTCGAGCGTGAGGCGGATGGTCTCGCGCGGATCGCGCCGGCGGGCGCGATGGTCATCGGCCAGGGAAGTGGCAGATACCCCCTCCCTACCCTCCCCCGCGAGCGGGGGAGAGGCGCCAGCCGCCCCGGAGTCGCTCACACCGGGATGCACAGCGCGTTGTCCACCAGGAGGTTGTCGTAGACGCAGCGGCGCTCGGCGAGCTTGAGCTCGCCCCCGACCCGGCGGAAGCGGTCGTAATAGACGCCGACCTGATGCAGCTTGGCGTCGGGCCGGTCGAACAGCACCTGCACCACCACGTAGTTGGCGCGCGCCCGGATATCGCCGTTGTCGTCCTCGCCGAGGATCTGCAGATTGCCGATGATGTGGCGCAGGTAGCGCGGCGCGAACATCGCAGTCTTCTCCGTCGCGAACGCGCGGTCGAAGATCATGCCCTTGTTCTCGCAGTAGATCAGGCCGACCGGCATGCCGCGATCCGCATTCTCGCGCGAGATGATGACGTAGAACGCGTCGTCGGTGAACATCTCGACCCAGTCGGTCAGCCGCCGCTCGTCGAGCGCCGCCGCATAGGCGGCGTTGAACGTCTCCACCTCGTGGTGAAGAAGCAGCGCCTCCAGGCGCTTGTCGGCGACCTCAATGCGTCCGACCTGAAGCATGATGCAAGCTCCTAAACATGTCCCGTTCAAGTCGGACATGCTCTCGTTTCATTCGTGGGGCATGTTCTTATCGGCGAACCGCTTCACACTTCGCCGGAACATGCGCTATACGCCCATGGCCTCGCGCCAGTGCCGGTACATGGCGCGAATGGCGGACTCGGAGATCAGGTTGTCGGCGGTGCCGAACGGCGTCGCCGGATCGAGCTTGACCAGATGCTGCCCGTCGGGAACGCGCTGCATGCCGTCCTGCACGAACTTGATGGCCTCGTTGTCCTCCAGGCCGAGGAATCCCGCCGGCCCCATCAGGTTGCCCTGGCGCAGGCGATGGCGGGTCATCTCCTCGTCATCGCCCTCGAACCCGAACATGGTCCATTTCATGATGAACTCGTGCGGCCCGGTGGGGACGATCTGGCGGATGCCGAGCGTGTTCATCTCGCGCTGCACAATCAGGTTCGGCCAGATGGTCGCCATGGTGACCGACCACGGGCTGTCGAACTCCTCGATGAAATCCATGAAGCGCGGCTCGCGCAAGGTCATCCCCTCCTTGAACGCCCGCATCTCCTTCTTGGCGTCGCTCGACACCAGCCTGGCGTCCGACTTGGCGGCCGCCATCACGCCGTGGCGCCCGCTCGCGTCCGCGAGCATCGCCGCACGCCCGCCGGCCACCATGAGCCCGAAGGTCACCAGGAAGGTGTGCAGCAGGGTCGCGTGGTAGGGGTCCTTGAGGTTCTCGTGGTAGAGCTTCCAGTTGCCCGGCAGCGAGTGGCGATAGTGACCGAGCACCTTGAGCTTGCGGCCGTCGAAGGTCGCCTCGAACTCGCGCAGGATGTCGGGCCCGAGATAGTCGGCGAGCGGCTCGGTGTCGTCCGCGTAGGAGGCGAACACCACGCCGCGGTGGGTCGCGACCTTGAGTGTCTTGAGCCCATGCTCCTCGTTGCGGAAATCCGCCGGCATGCCGCCCTTGCCGTTGACGCCGCGCCGGAACGGAACGCCGATGAGGTTGCCCTTGAGATCGTAGGCCCACTGGTGATACGGGCAGACGAACTCGTTGACGTTGCCGGTCAGCTCGCGGCAGAACTCGGCGGCGCGGTGCATGCACCGGTTCTCGAACACGTTGATCGAGGCATCCTGGGCGCGCGCCACCACCACCGGGGTCGGCCCGACGTTGGAGCGGATGAAGTCGCCGGGATTCTCCACCTCGGCTTCCAGCGCCACGTAGTTCCAGGTGCGGCCATGGAAGATGCGCTCGACCTCGCGCTGGTAGATGTCCTGGTCGGTGTAGACCCAGTCGGGGATGACGGTGAGATCGTCGCCCGGCCAAACGTATTGCTTCGACAACAGGATGCTGCTGTCGCGCATGTCGCGGGTTTCGGCGTGGCCGTTGCCGCCGCCATTGTGCGCAGCGGCAGGCGAAACGGGCGCCGCCGCCGCAACGCTCGCGGCCGGCACGGTCTCCGCCGCGGCCGCGTCGCCAGCGAGATCGATCAGCACGTCGTTGCCATCGACCCTGACCTTGTAGACCCGGAGCTCCTCGGTGGCGGGGCCGCCCAGCACCTCGCCGGTGCGGATGTCGAACACCGCCTGGTGGATCGGGCACTCGATCGTCGACCCGTCGAAATACCCGTCGGCGAGCTGCGCGAGCGCGTGGGTGCAGATCCCATCGGTCGCATGCACCGCGTCGCCGACGCGATAGAGCGCGACCGTTGCTCCCTCGACTTCGACCCCCAGCACACCGCCGTCGCGCAGCGCGTCGAGCGACGCCACCTTTTGCCACGCCATGCTGGTCACTCCATCGAATTGTTCTGGTTCGCAGTGAGGTCCTCAGCATACCGCTTTTCGGCCTGCTCGCAATCGCTTTTCGGCGCGGCCCGACGCGGAGTTACGCCGCGCAGACCGGTTGCTTTCGGAAATTCATCAGCGTACCCTCATATCGACCCCAACAGGAGGAATGTCATGGCGCAGGAGCCTCTCGCCAAGAAGGGCAACTATCTGCACATCTACGATTTCCGCGTGACGCCTGGTCACGAGGAGGAGTTCATCCGGCTGTTCGAGAAATTCGACTACTCGGACGGCAATCCGATGCACAAATCGTGGGCACAGGTGAAGGACGGCGTGCTGTGCCGCGACACCGAGGATCCGGGGCGCTTCTTCCTGATCGCCGAATGGTCGGACATCGAGGAGCATGCGCGTATCCGGAAAATCCTCGCCAACGAGCTGAAACCGGAATTCATCAAGTACATCGAGGGCGGCAAGTTCATTCCGAAATACGTCGAGGTCGTGCTGTCGACCCCGGACGAGATCCTGCAGAAGGCGGCGACCGCGGCGGAGTGAGTTGATGCAGCATCGTCATGCCCGCGCTCGTCGCGGGCATCCACGTCTTTGCGACCGGCCTCGCATGATAAGGCGTGGATGGCCGGCACAAGGCCGGCCATGACGAGGCTGAATCGACCTCAGCTCGGCTCGAAGATCGTCCGGCCGAGGTGGTTGTTGCCGTCGATCAGGCGGATCAGCGTGATGATGAAGGCCTGACGCTCGTGCGGGAGGAGCGGCTTGAGCAGCCGCTCCTGCGCGCGCTGCATCGCGCGGTACATCTGCTTGGTCAATTTCTCGCCGGCGGGGGTCAGCCGTGCCAGCACCATGCGGCGGTCGTGCGGGCTGCGCCGCCGCTCCAGGAGGCCGCGGCGGGCGAGGCGGTTGAGCACGTCGGCGACGTTGGTGCGGTCGATCCCGAGCTCGCGGCCGAGCGAGTTCTGGTCGAGATCCGGATTGAGCGACAGGGTCGTCAGCAGGCCGTACTGGACCGGCGTGATGTCGAATCCCGCGCATTCCTCGAAGAACAGGGCGTAATGGATCTGGTGCAGGCGGCGCAGCAGGTAGCCGGGACGCGCCCATAGGGGCATCTTCGAGTGCAGCGCCTGGGCGCTCAACGTGCTCTTCTCGACCTGCTGCTTCCGGCCGTTCCGGTCGCCGCGCTCGGCGGCATCGCGCCGGACGGGTCTTGCTCGCTTCTTCGCTTTCATCGTCGCTCCAGCCTGCCGGTGCCGTTCGCCGGCACCATCCCGCCGCGGTTGTATTCGATCCCGCCGGGGTTTTCGAGGCTCTCGTGCACCGTCCGGCGCAGGCTTGCCGCCTGCGCTGGCACCAAATTTGCTCAGTATAGCCCGTATCTTGCGCGCCGGTGCGGCTGTGATAGGGTTTTCGCAAGCGCCGGACGCATCCGCAACAGAGGGACCCAAACCCATGTCTCGCGATTGGTGGCAAGGCGTACTCACAGCATTCCTCCTCTCCACGCTGATCGGCGGGCCGGCAGCAGCGGCCGACCGCATCGCGCTCCGGCTCGACTGGACCCCGTGGGGCAGCCACGCGGCGATTCACCTGGCGTCGCAGAAGGGCCTGTTCGCCAAATACGATCTCGACGTCACGGTCGACGACGGCAACGGATCGGTGGCGACCGTGCAGATCGTCGGCAACGGGGAGTACGACGTCGGCCACGCGTCGCTCGCCCCGATGGCGATCGCCCGCTCCAAGGGACTGCCGGTGAAGGCGATCGCCGGCTTCATCCGCAAGAACGATATCGGCCTGCTGGTGCCGAAGGAAAGCGGCATCAAGAGCCCGGCCGACCTCAAGGGAAAGAAGATCGCGTTCACCGCGGGCTCGCTGGAGGCGCCGTTCATCGACCGCTTCCTCGCCGCCGGCAAGCTCACCCGCAACGACGTCGAGCTCCTCAACGTGGATGCGGCCGCCAAGACCGGCACCTACATGGCCGGCCGGTCCGACGCGGCATTCTCCTCGGTGCCGTTCTTCCTCGCCGTCGTCGCCACCCAGCGGCCCTCGACCAGCGTCAATTTCGCCGACTACGGCCTGCAGTTCCCGAGCTTCGGGCTGTTCGCGACCGAGAAGTCGATCGCCGCCAAGCGGGACGCGCTGCGCCGTTTCGTCAGCGTGGTCGCCGGTGCCTGGACCTACATCATCGCCGGGCACACCGACGAGGCGGTGCGCGCCATCATGGCGGCGCGCCCGCAGTCGAAGCTCGCCAATGCTTCGCTCGGCCAGCAGATCGAATCGCTGAAGGCCTTCGCATTCACCGAGGCGACCAAAAGCCTGCCATTCGGCACGATGGCGGCGTCCGACTGGAAGGATGCTGTCGCCATCCTGGCTGATGGCGGGCTGGTGGAGCGCTCCACCGATCCGGCGGCCGTGTTCACCAACGACCTGATCGACACCCGCATCGTCGCCGAGATCGCCGGCGGGACGCACTGAAGCTGACCGCGCGCGAGCGCCCGATGATCGCCGCTTGCGACGTCGTCAAGCGGTTTGGCGCGGCCGACGGCGTGACCGCCCTCGACGGCGTGTCGCTCGAGATCGCGGAAGGCGAGTTCGTCAGCCTGCTCGGGCCGAGCGGCTGCGGCAAGAGCACGTTCCTGCGCTGCCTCGCCGGCCTCGAGACGCCGACCCGCGGCACGCTCACGATCGACGGCGTGCCGGTCGACGGGCCGCCCGACCGGCTCGGCATGGCGTTCCAGCGCGACGCGCTGCTCGACTGGTTCGACGTGCTGGAGAACGTGCTGCTGCCGGCCGACTTCGCCGGCTACCGCAAGCGCGACCACGAGCCGCGCGCCCGCGAGCTCCTCAAGATGGTGGGGTTGGCCAGGTTCGCCCACGCCTACCCGCGCGAGCTGTCGGGCGGCATGCGCCAGCGCGCCGCCATGTGCCGGGCGCTGCTGCTCGATCCGCGGCTCCTCCTGATGGACGAGCCGTTCGGCGCGCTCGACGCGCTCACCCGCGACCAGCTCAACATCGACTTCCACCACGTCTGGGCCGAGCGGAAGATGACCGTGGTGTTCGTCACCCACAGCATCGCCGAAGCGGTGTTCCTCTCCACCCGCATCATCGTGATGAGCCCGCGGCCGGGACGCCTGGTCGAAGACATCGCGGTCGACCTGCCGGACGAGCGCAAGCTCGCCATCCGCGAGAGCACGCAATTCGTCGACTACACCCGCCACATCCGCGCCCTGTTTGAGCGCATGGGCCTGATCCATGATTAGATCCTACGCCCGTGAAATTGGTGCACGCGCGCGCCGCTTGCTCCACCTCTCCCCGCTTGCGGGGAGAGGTCGGCGCGCCCTTGCGCGCCGGGTGAGGGGGACCTTTCGACAGGCACGGACTCGCAGCAAGGCCCCCTCACCCCGACCCTCTCCCCGCAAGCGGGGAGAGGGAGCAGGCCGAGCAAGCCGCGCCGTCGTGCATCAACTCCAACGCAGCGTGCCCTAGCATGCGTGCCATGCTCATCAATGCGATCCGCCGCAGCGCCACGCCGTTGATCGGCAGCGCCATATTCCTTGCTCTGTGGGAAGCGGGATGCCGGGCGTTCGGCGTGCGGCCGATCCTGCTGCCGGCGCCCTCGCTGGTGATCCAGGAGCTTGCCGAATCGCCGCTGTGGTTCGCCCACCAGGCGGTCTATACGCTCGGCGTCACCATCGCGGGCTTCGCGGTCGCGACCGTGTTCGGCGTCCTGTTCGCCGTGGCCATCGTCGAGTGGAAGCTGCTCGACCGGGCGCTGTTTCCGCTGTTCGTCGCCCTCAACAGCGTACCGAAGGTCGCGCTCGCGCCGCTGTTCATCATCTGGTTCGGCACCGGCGCCGAGCCGAAGATCGCGATCGCTTTCCTGATCGCCGTGTTCGCCGTGGTGATCGACACCGCGCTCGGCCTGCGCTCGGTCCCGCCCGACACGCTCGACCTCGCCCGCACGCTGCGCGGCTCGCGGCTCAAGGTGCTGCTGCGCATCAAGATCTTCTGCGCCATGCCGCACCTGTTCGCCGGCATGAAGGTGGCGATGTCGCTCGCCCTGGTGGGCGCGATCGTCGGCGAGTTCGTCTCCTCGCAACGCGGGCTCGGCTACGTCATCCTCAGCGCGCAGGGGATGTTCGATACGCCGCGCGTGTTCGCCGCCATCTCGATCCTGGCGGTGCTCGGCGTCGCCCTGGTCGGCGCCGTCAGCTTCGCCGAGCGCCTCGCCCTGCCGTGGCATTACAGCACGGGCGCGCCGGGCGAGCGCTAGTTTGGAATGGTTTGACTCGCCCCGGCCGTTTCATCAGTATAGCCGCATAATTCCAGGCCCGCCGCGCGATTGCGCCGCCCAGGCTCGGAAACAATCCGCGTCACCTCACAGGGAGAACCGACATGAAAAGGCGTGCATTTCTCCGCCAGGCCGCCGGCGGCGTGCTGGCCGGTGCAGTGGCTGCTCCCGCGCTCGCGCAGACCGGATCGCCCGTCCGCTGGCGGCTGGCGACGAGCTGGCCGAAGAGTCTTGACGCGATGCACGGCGCCGCCGACGAGATGGGCCGGCGCGTGACCCAGCTGAGCGAGAAGAAGTTCGAGATCCAGTCGTTCGCCGGCGGCGAGATCGTGCCGCCGCTGCAGGTGCTCGACGCGGTGCAGAACGGCACGATCGAGTGCGGCCATACCCTGACCTCGTTCTACATCGGCAAGAACCCGGCCTACGCGTTCGATTCCGGCCTCGCCTTCGGGCTCAACAACCGCCAGCAGAACGCCTGGATGTACCACGGCGGCGGCCTCGAGCTCATCCGGGACATGTTCCGGAAGGTCGGCGTCTATCCGATCCCGTGCGGCAATGTCGGCGTCCAGATGGGCGGCTTCTACCGCAAGGAGATCAACTCGGTCGACGACCTCAAGGGGCTGAAGTTCCGCATCGGCGGGCTCGGCGGCATGATCCTGTCGAAGCTCGGCGTCATCCCGCAGCAGATCCCGACCGCCGACATCTATCCGTCGCTCGAGCGCGGCACGATCGACGGCGCCGAGTGGATCGGGCCCTACGACGACGAGAAGCTGGGGCTGCACAAGGTCGCGAAATACTACTACACGCCGGGCTGGTGGGAGGGCAGCGCGCAAGTCACGCTGCTGGTCAACCTGCGGGCGTTCGAGGCGCTGTCGGAAACCCACCGCGCCATGCTGGAGACCGCGTGCGCCGAGCAGACGCTCCTGATGATGGCGAAATACGACGCCAAGAACCCCGAGGCGCTAAAACGGCTGGTGGGGGCCGGCGTGCAGCTGCGGAATTTTCCCCGACCGGTCATGGACGCGGCCTACAAGGCGACGTTCGAGACCTATGACGAATTGTCCGCCAAGAGCCCGGAGTTCAAGCAGATCTACGAGTCCTGGCAGAAGTTTCTCAACAACTCGAACACCTGGTTCCGCGTTGCCGAGAACAACCTGGACAACTACCGTTACACGATGTCGGCGCAGCAGCGCTGAGGGGTATCACGTTGGAATTGACGCGAGGCGGTACCGCTTGCTCCATCCCTCCCCTCTCAGGGGAGGGTGGCTGCGCGCTTCGCGCGCAGCCGGGTGGGGTTAACTCGAGGCGGTGCCGTTCCCCCCACCCGGCGCCTTCGGCGCCACCCTCCCCCGCAAAGCGGGGGAGGGATGGAGCAAGCGGCGACGCAATGCGTCCAGGAGCGACATGACCACACAAGGCATCGGCGTTCGGATGCCGCGCAAGGAGGACGCGCGGCATCTGCACGGGCGCGGCAGCTTCGTCTCCGACATGATCCTGCCGGGGCAGAGCGAGGTCGCGTTCCTGCGCAGCCCGGTGGCGCACGGGCGTCTGCGCCGCATCGTCAAGCCGACCGGCCGCGAGGACGCCGTATTCACCCGCGACGACCTGGTCGAAGCCCAGGCGATGGTCGCGCCGACCACCGTGCCGGGCTACAAGCTCTCCGCGCTGCATCCGCTCGCCCACGACAAGGTGCGCTTCGTCGGCGAGGCGATCGCCATGTGCGTCGCGCCGACCCGCGCCGAGGCGGAGGACCTCGCCGAGCTGATCGACGTCGAGTTCGACGAGCTCCCCGTCCTGGTCGACGCGCATGCAGCGCGCCAAGAGCCGGCGGTGCGCATCCACGAGGAGTGGCCCGACAACTCCTTCCTCACGCTCAATTTCGAAAGCGGCTTCGACGCCAAGGCGAAAGGCGCGCCGGTGGTGGTGCGCCGCGAGGTCGCGCTGTCGCGCCAGGCGATGGTGCCGATGGAGGGCAAGGTCGTGCTCGCCTATTGGGACGAGCGGACCGACCAGCTGGTCGTCTATGCGTCGACCCAGGTGCCGCACGTGATCCGCATCGGCCTCGCCCAGTTCCTCGGTCTCGACCAGGGCAAGGTGCGGGTGGTGTCGCCCGACGTCGGCGGCGGCTTCGGCTACAAGGTCGTGGTGCAGCCCGAGGAGCTGTGCGTCGCCTGGCTGGCGCTCAAATTCCGCCGGCCGTTCCGCTATGTCGAGGATCGGCGCGAGCACCTGGTGGTCGGCGCCAACGCACGGCAGCATCACTATTCCCTCACCGGCTACGCCGACGAGCGCGGACGGCTGCTGGCGCTCGACGCCGAGGTGACGATCGACGGCGGCGCCTATTCGATGTGGCCGTTCACGGTCGCGCTCGAGCCGGGCCAGGCGACCGGCAACCTGCCGGGCCCGTACGAGTTCCGCGGCTATCGCTGCAAGACCCACTGCGTCGCCACCAACAAGCCGGGCTTCCTGCCCTATCGCGGGGTCGCGCGCACCGGCGTGTGCTTCGCCATGGAGCTGATGATCGACGCCATCGCGCGTGCGGTCGGCCGCGAGCCGTGGGAGGTGCGCCACAACAACCTCGTGCCGGCCGCCGCCATGCCCTACGACAACGTCACGAAGAAGCACTACGACAGCGGCGACTACCAGAAGGCGCTCCTCACCGCGCGCGACAAGATCGGCCTGACCGCCTGGCGCGAGCGGCAGGCACGCGGCGAGCCCGACGGGCGGCGCATCGGCATCGGGTTTGCCTCCTATTGCGAGCAGAGCGCCCATGGCGCCAGCGTCTTTGCCGGCTGGGGCCTGCCGATCGTTCCCGGCTACGACGAGGCGACCGTGCGCGTGACCGCCGACGGCGGGCTCGAGGTGCGTGCCGGCGTGCACTCGCACGGCCAGGGTATGGAGACGACGCTCGCCCAGGTCGCGCATGAGATCCTCGGCATCGACATCGCCAACATCAGGGTGATCCTGGGCGACACGGCGAACACGCCCTACTCGACCGGCACCTACGCGTCGCGCTCGATCGTGATGGCGGGCGGTGCGGTCGCGAACGCCTGCAAGGCGCTGATCCCGCGCTTCATCACCATCGGGGCGCACGTGATGCAGGCGGCGACCGGCACGGTGAAATACGAGAACGGGATGATCGCCGGGCCGCAGCGCGCGATCCCGCTGCGCGAGGTCGCCGAGACCTGGTACCTGCGGCCGCACCAGCTGCCGCCCGACGTCAACCTCGGCGGCCTGGAGGCGACCTTCGCTTTCAAGCCCAAGCGCGACACCGGCGCGTTCAGCTATGCGTCGCACGCGGCGGTGGTCGCGGTCGACACCGAGCTGGGCGACGTCGAGATCCTCGACTACGTGATCGTCGAGGATTGCGGCACGCTGGTGAACCCGATGGTGGTCGACGGCCAGACGCTGGGTGGCGCCGCCCAGGGCATCGGCACCGCGATGTACGAGGAGAGTCCGTTCGACCCGAATGGCCAGCCGCTCGCCTCGACCTTCGCGGATTACCTTCTGCCGGGGCCGACCGAGATTCCGGCGATCCGCATCTTCCACATGCAGACGCCCTCCCCTTACACCGAGTTCGGCATCAAGGGCATGGGCGAAGGCGGTGCCATCGCGCCGCCGGCAGTGATCTTCAACGCGGTCAACGATGCGCTGCGGGCCCTCGGGGTGGAGCTCGCCGAGACGCCGCTCACGCCGCGCCGCCTGCTGGCGGCGCTCGAGGCGGCCAAGACGAAATCTCCGGCGCAAGCGGGGCCGGCATGAAGGCCGCGAGCTTCGACTACGTGCGGCCGAAGGATGTGCCGGAGGCGCTCTCCGCCCTGGCGCAAGGAGGTGGCTCCGCCAAGCTCCTGGCGGGAGGACAGTCGCTCGGACCGATGCTCAATCTGCGGCTCGCGCGTCCGGGGCTGCTGATCGATGTGTCGCGCCTCGCGGCGCTGCAGGACGTGGAGGATTTGGGCGCGGCCTGGCGTATCGGCGCCGCGGTCACTCATGCGCGCCTGGAAGACCGCCGGCTTGCCGGGGCCGAGGCGCTGAGCCGCGTCGCCGCCGGCATCGCCTACCGGGCGGTGCGCAACCGCGGCACGATCGGCGGCAGCCTGGCGCACGCCGACCCCGCCGCTGATTGGCCGACCGCGCTCGCGGCGTTGGGCGCGACCGCGCATCTGCGTGGTGCCGGCGGGACGCGCAGCGTCGCGGTCGAGCGGCTGATGCGCGGCGCCTTCGCCACCGACCTCGGCGAGAATGAGATCATCGAGACGATCGACGTGCCGAAGCTCTCCGCGGCGGGGCGCTTCGGCTATTACAAGTTCTGCCGCAAGACCGGCGAATTCGCCGAAGCGAGCGCCGCGGCAGCGTTCGATCCGCAGAGCGGAGCGGCACGCGTCTTCCTCGGCGCGCTGAAGCCGACGCCGCTGCCGCTCACCGCCCTGGCGGACCGCGTTGCGCGCGAAGGCGCAGCCGCCCTGGCGGGCGTCTCCGAGGCGGTGATGCAGGCCGCACCCGATCTCGACGCGATCGAGCGGCGCATGGCGACAGCCGTGGTGACCCGAGCCCTGCAACAGGTGCTGTCGTGACGCCGATCACGCTCACCGTGAACGGCCGCAAGGTGCAGGCGCTGGTCGAGCCGCGCACGCACCTGGGCGATTTCCTGCGCGAGCACTGCCGGCTCACCGGTACGCATCTCGGCTGCGAGCACGGCGTGTGTGGCGCCTGCACGGTGCTGATCGACGGCGAGCCGGCCCGCTCCTGCATCGCCTACGCGGTCGCCTGCGACGGCCTCGATGTGCGCACCATCGAGGGGTTCGAGACCGATCCGCTGATGCAGCAATTGCGCGAGGCATTCACGCGCGAGCACGCGTTGCAGTGCGGGTTCTGCACGCCCGGCATGCTGATTGCCGCGCGCGACGTGGTGCGGCGCCTGCCCGGTGCCGACGAGCAGCGCATCCGGGTCGAGATGTCGGGCAACCTGTGCCGCTGCACCGGCTATCTCGGCATCGTCAAGGCGGTGCACAGCGTGGCGGCGGCACCGCGCGCACAAGCCGTCGCCGCGGCTTCAGGGGTTCCTGCGGCTCCCCAGACGGGGGGCTTCCCGCCGTTCGTTCCAAGTGCGAAGGCCGATAGTGTGGCGGCACCCGCGGCCCACATCAGCGAAGAGCCCGCTGCCCGCAAAGGCTGGACCCGGTTCGAGGAGAGCTTCGTCATCCACGAGCCGCCGGCACGCGTGTGGGCGATCTTCGCCGACATTCCGGCGGTGGTCGCCTGCCTGCCGGGTGCCGAGCTGACCGAGCACGACGCCGACAACGCCAAGGGCCGCATGAGCGTGAAACTCGGCCCGATCGTGGCGGCATTCGCCGGCTCCGCCGCGATCGAGCGCGACGATGCGCAGCTGCGCGGCATCATCCGCGGTGCCGGCAGCGACAGGGGCACCGGCTCGCGCACCAAGGGTGAGGTGACCTATCGGCTCGCCCCCGAAGGCGACGGCGAGACCCGCGTGTTGATCGTCGTCGAATACAGCCTGCAAGGCGCGCTCGCCCAGTTCTCGCGCTCGAGCCTCGCCCAGGACCTCGGCCGTAGGCTGGTGGCCGAATTTGCCGCCAACCTCAATGCGCGGATGTCGGGGAAGGCCGCCCCCCGCAAGGAAGCGGCGCCCCTGAACATCGGGCAGCTCGTCCGGGCATGGGTGACGCAGCGCGTTCGGCGGCTGTTCGGCCGCGCCTCCGATTAGAACGCGGTCTCGCCGTTTGCTGATGCGCGCTCCCTCTCCCCGCTTGCGGGGTGAGGGTCGGGGTGAGGGGCACCAACGCGAGTCTATGCCTATGGGAAGGCCCCCTCACCCAGCGCGCAAGAGCGCGCCGACCTCTCCCCGCAAGCGGGGCGAGGTGGAGCAAGCGGCATCGCATTGCGTCGCCCAACCGCGAGCCGATCACCGCGCCGCCCGTGCGCGCTTGACCTGCATCTCGGCGAGGAACGGCACCAGCGGGTGCGTGCCGAGCTTCACGATGGTCGGCATGTCGAGCCGGATCAGGGCCTCGCGCTGGTCGGGCGGCAGCTGGAACTGATCCGCGTAGGCGGCGGCGTCGCGCACGTAGCGCGCCCGCATGTCGGCGTCGTGCGCCAGCGCATGTAGCGCCGAGGTCAATTCGACCAGCTCCGGCCGGATCGCCGGATAGTGCGCCGCGTGATCGCCGACGCCGCCGTCGATCCAGGCGAGCGAGGCGTAGTTGTGGTGCCAGCTCGGATCGAGCGAGACCACGTCGGGCTTGCGCTCGCCCAGCGCGCCGGCCGCGCAGGCCCAGCAGCGCAGCTCGATGTTGCCGGTGTCGTCGAGCTCCGCCTCGTCGTAGCCGATCAGCGATTTGAGGTTGCCGGCGGCGAGCTTCTCCAGCACGCGCTTGTCCCAGGCGAGCTCCGGGTTGGAGTAGCGGTCGGTGCCGGGGAAATGCGACATGCCGCCGCTCGACAGGATCACGGTCTTGAGCCCGAGCGTGGTGACGGTGCGCGCCACCGCCTGGCCGAACGCATAGCAGCGCTCCATGGTCGGCTGCGGCGGCAGGTAGGCGTTGACGTAGATCGGCAGCACCGGGTCGGTGAGGCCGAGGTGGGTCAGCGGGATGCCGATCGCGTAATCGATCTTGGCGGTGGAGGTGAACGCCGGGTCGAAATTCTGCCGGTAGAGCTGGCGCACGATCTCGAACGCGATCTCGCTCGGGATCTTCCAGTGGAACTTGCGGCCGGCGAACTCGCCGGTCGCCTCGCCGCCGACGTGCACCGTGAACGGCGGCGCCACGTTGTGGAAGAACTGCTCGGCATGGTCGTTGGAGAAGATGATCCACAGGTCGGGCTGCAACGCCTTGAGGCGCCTGCCGATGTCGGCGGCGACCTCGCGCACGTGCGCGACCAGATCCTTGTCCTCGGTGTCGGGCATGGTGAAGAACTGCGGCGCGTGGGGCAGCATCGCCCCGCCGATGACGGTCGACCGCATGGCTCATCTCCTTTCGCATCTGACCTCTGCGGTCATCATGCTTCACAGGCGAAAAATTAGGAAGTACGCTGAGCAATATTCCGCGTGACTGCCCTTCCGGGTCGTCGAACCACCAGCAGCAAGAGCAGATCAGGAGACACGATGGTCGAGGTGCCGATTACCATTGCGTGCGGCAATTACGATCGCACGCGCGCCATCCAGGACGGCCGCGTCAAGGTGGAAGGCTGCGCCGTCACCTACCTGCCGCTCTATCCGGAAGAGATCTTCCACCGCGCGTTCAAGTTCCAGGAATTCGACGTCTCGGAAATCTCGTTCTCGAGCTTCATCCGCACCGTCGGGGCCGGCACCTCGGAATACGTGGGGATTCCCGCGTTCGTATCGCGCATCTTCCGCCACTCGGGCATCTATGTCCGCGCCGACGCGGGCATCCGCAAGCCGGAGGACCTGCGCGGCAAGCGCATCGGCCTTCCCGAATATCAGATCACCGCGGTGGTGTGGATGCGCGGGATGATGCAGCACGAATACGGCGTCCTCCCCGCGGAGATCCATTGGCGCAGCGGCGGGCAGGAGCAGCCCGGCCGCCAGGAGCGCACGCCGCTCAAACCCATTCCGGGGCTCGACCTCAAGCCGATCGATCCTGACAAGACCCTGGTCGGTATGCTCGAAGCGGGCGAGCTCGATGCCCTGTTCACCGCGCGGGCGCCGTCGTCGTTCCTGGCCGGCGAGCCGCACATCCGGCGCCTGTTCCCCGACACGCGCGCGGCCGAGCAGGCCTACTACAAGAAGACCCGCCTGTTCCCGATCATGCACCTGATCGGCATCCGCAAGCAGCTGGTGGAGTGGTATCCGTGGCTGCCGGTCAGCCTCTACAAGGCGTTCTGCGAGGCCAAGGCGCTCGCCATGACCGACCTGACCGACGTCAACGCCCTGATGGTGAGCCTGCCGTGGCTCGAAGCCGAGACCAAGGCCACGATCGATGTCATGGGCAAGGATTTTTGGAGCTACGGCGTGCACGAGAACCTGCGCGAGATCGAGGCGCTCACGCAGTACGCCCACGAGCAGGGCCTGGTCGACCGGAAGGTCGCGGTCGAGGAGCTGTTCGCCCGGTCGGTGTTCGAGATCTCCAAAATCTGAGCCTCGGCACATTGCCAAGTGTTGCAGGGTTGAGGTGTAATCGCCGGTCAGCCAGACAGGAGGGGTCGATGAGCGGAAATCGGCGCAGAACCATCGTGACAATTGCGGCGGGCGCGGCGCTTGCCGCCATGCTCGCCAGCACCGGCTGGGTCGCCGACAACGTCATCAAGATCGGCGCGCTGCTGCCGATGTCGGGGCCCGGGCGCCTATTTCGGCGCGCAGGACAAGCAGGGCATCGAGCTCGCGCTCGAGCAGCTCAACAAGACCGGCATCAACGGCGTACAAGTTCGCGATCCAGTATGAGGACTCCGCCTGCAGCGCCGCTGCCCGCCACGCAGGCGGCCAAGCGGCTGCTCGACCAGTACAAGCCCGATGTCGTCATCGGCGAGGAATGCTCCGACGCGACCCTCGCCATCATGCCGATCGATGGCGCAGGCCAAGATGCCGTTCCTCAATGCCGGCTCCTCCTCGATCCGGATCACCGAGCCGGGCAACCCGTGGACCTTCCGCATCATGCCGAACGAGGTGATGCAGGGCGTCGACATCGCCACCCATGCCTACAAGCAGCTCAATGCGCGCACCGCCGTGCTGCTCTACGAGAACACCAACGCCGGCATCGGCAACGCCAAGGTGTTCAATGAGACCTTCGACAAGCTCGGCGGCAAGATCCTCGCCGACATCGGCTTCGGCCGCGACGTCAACGACTTCACGGCGATCGCGACCCGCATCGCCGGGCTCGGCAAGGTCGACGTCATCCCGACCTACACGCTCGAAGGCCAGGGGCTGAAGATCACCCAGGCGCTGGCGCAGGCCGGCGTCATCAAAGGCGGCGGCGGAGCGGCGATCCAGCTCGGCACCATCTGGCTCCCGTTCGGCTTCGAGCAGAAGGCCGGCAAGGCGGCGGTCGGCTATGTGCGCATCGTGCAGTTCGACCCGACCGACCAGCGCGACATCGTCAAGAACTTCGTCGCAGGCGTTCAAGGCGAAGTTCAATCGCCGACCCGACGCACTCAACGCGCATGCCTACGACCAGATCATGCTGATCGCCGACGTCATGAAGCGCGGCGCCAAGGACGCGCAGTCGATCCGCGACGCGCTTCGCCGCCACCAAGGACTTCTCCGGCGTCACCGGCAGCGTCGAGTTCGACAAGACCAACCAGAACATCAAGATGGACACGATCCACTACATGGAGACCATGGCCGACCTGTCCTGGAAGGCGCTGAACTGGAACTGAAGCCCGGCCGGCCTGCCCCATGACCACGGTCGTCGCGCAGCAGGCGATCAACGGTATCGTGGTCGGAAGCCTGTACGTGCTGGTGGCTCTGGGCCTCACGCTGATCTACGGCGTGCTGGTCCAGATCAACTTCGCGCATGCGGACTTCGTCACGCTGGGCGCGTTCGCCGCCTATTTCTTCATGCACCTGCTCGGCGGCAGCTACCTGGCGGCATCGCGGTCGCGCTGGTGGTCGGCGCGGTGCTCGGCTGGCTCGATCAATGCTGGCGATCTTCGCGCCGCTGCGCGAGCAAGCGGCAGCGAGCTTCTGCCGCTGATCGCCACGATCGGCGTCTCGACCATGATGCAGAACGCGATGCTCGCGTGGTTCGGGCCGATCCCCTACGCGTTCGAGACGCCCTACAGCCAACAGGTCTGCGCGTCGCGGGCATCGTTCTTCACGGTGCAGAGCCTCATCATCATCGCGGTCTCGACCGCGACCATCGGGCTGCTCTACGCGTTCATGAAGTTCACCTTCCTGGGCAAGGCGCTGCGCGCGGTGTCGCAGGATCGCGAGACCGCCGGGCCTGATGGGGATCAACCCGAACCACCTGATCATGCTCACCATCGTGATCGCCTCGGCGCTCGCCGGCATGGCCGGCGCGATGCTCGGCGCCGGTGCTGGTGCTCACCCCGTTCGCCGGCACCTCGGTGATCGTGAAGGCGTTCGCGATCGTGATCATCGGCGGCTTCGGCAACGTGGAAGGAACGATCCTCGCCGGCCTGCTGGTCGGCCTGATCGAGAGCTTCACCACGCAGTATCTCGATCCCGGGCTGATCGACATCGTGGTGTTCGCGCCTGCTGCTGCTGATGCTGGCGTTCCGGCCGACCGGGCTGATCTCCGAGAGGCGCGAAGAAAATGTCTGACGCCGCGGCGCGGCCTCGCACTGCACCTCTGCTTCGCAGCACGGCGCTGCGCGTCTCGCGATTTTGGCTTTACGTCCTGGCGCGCTGGTCATCGCGGTGCTGCCGCTGCTGTTCACCGGATTCTACTGGCAGCACCAACCTGATCGGTCTGCGCGATCAACGTGCTGCTCGCGCTCGGGCTCGACTTCATCCTCGGCTATGCGGGCCAGCTCAATCTCGGGCAGTCCGCCTTCTACGGCATCGGCGCCTACGTCTCGACCTTGCTGATCATGCGGCTCGGCATGCCGTTCTGGCCAGCGTTCGCGTGCGGCGTCGTGCTCGCCGGCGTGTCGGGAATGCTGCTGTCGCTGTTCGCCGTGCGGCTGCGCGGCCACTACCTCGCGATCGCGTCGCTCGGCTTCGCGGTGATCATCGTATCAGATCCTGCTCAACTGGATCAGCCTCACCCAGGGACCGCTCGGCATCTACGCCATCCAGCCGCCGCCCCCGCTGGCCCTGCCCGGGCTGCCGACGATCGACTTCTCCAACCTGGTCGCGCTGTTCTACCTGGTCGCCGGATTCGCGCTGCTCTCCTATCTGCTGCTCGATCAACTGGTGCGCTCGCCGATCGGCGAGACGCTGACCGCCATTCGGGAGGACGAGGTCTCCGCCGCCTCGCTCGGCATCAACTGCCCGGCCTGGAAGGTGTTCGCCTTCGGCATCGGCTCTGGCGTCGCCGGCGCGGCGGGATGCTTCTACGCGAGCTTCGTCGGCACCCTGGTGCCCGACGCGTTCTTCATCACCGAATCCTTCACCATCCTCGCCGATGGTGATCGTCGGCGGCATGGGCACCCTGATCGGCCCGGTGTTCGGCGCGATCCTCCTCACCGTCCTGCCGGAGCTCCTGCGCGGCATCGGCGATTTGCGGCTCGTCGTCTATGGCGTGACGCTCACCCTGGTGGTCCTGTTCATGCCGGGCGGCATGGTGCAGGCCGCCCAATATCTCGTAGCGCGCCTGCGCAGGGCGTGGCCCCGGCGCAGCGCGGTGGGCGCCGGCTGATGGGCGCAGCGGCTCCACAACCGGTCGAGCGCGCGCCGCTGTTCCAGGCGGCCGGCCTGCACAAGAGCTTCGGCGGCGTGCGAGCCGTTCGTGACATTGGACTTCGCGGTTCCGACCGGCTCGATCTTCGCCATCATCGGGCCGAACGGCGCCGGCAAATCGACCCTGCTCAACCTGATCAGCGGGCTCTACCAGCCCGACGCCGGGACGATGAGGCTTCGACGGCGCCGACCTGGTCGGCTTGCCGGCGCACCGCCGCGTGCGACTCGGGCTCGCGCGCACGTTCCAGAAGATCCGGCTGTTCCGGCAGCTGTCCGTGCTCGACAACGTGGTGGCTGGATTCCATGTCCATCATGCGATCCCGCCGTGGCAATACGTCGTGCATGGCGGCGCGTTCCGGCGCGATCATGTGCGCTGCCGCGACGAAGCCCACGCGCTCCTCGGCTTCGTCGGGCTGCTCGATCGCGCCGCCGTGCTGGCCGGCTCGCTCGCCTACGGGGAGCAGCGCATGCTGGAGATTGCGCGCGCGCTCGCGACCGCGCCGCGCCTGTTGATGGTGGACGAGCCGGCCGCCGGCCTCAACGCCGCCGAGGTCGAGCGGCTGCTCGATCGGCATGCGCGTCCTGCGCGAGCGTGGGCTCACCCTGGTGGTGGTCGAGCACAACATGGACCTGGTGATGCGGGTCGCCGACCGGATCCTGGTGATGGACTACGGCCAGTACCTGTTCGAGGGCACGCCGGCCGAGGTGCAGCAGAACCCCGAGGTGATCGCCGCCTACCTGGGAGCCGAGCTCAAATGAGCGCGCTGCTGGAGGCGCAAGGCCTCGAGCTCGCCTACGGCGAGGTCGCGGCGTGCCGCAATGTGAGCTTCCACGTGGACCGGGGGGAGATCGTCACGCTGATCGGCGCCAACGGGGCGGGCAAATCGACCACCCTGCGCGCCATCGCCGGGGCACTCATGCCGCGCGCCGGCACCATCCGGCTCGATGGCCGCGACATTACCCGGCTTCCCTCGCACGAGCGCGTGCGGCTCGGCATCGCGCTGGTGCCCGAAGGCCGCCGCGTATTTCCCTTCCTCACGGCGCGGGAAAACCTCGAGCTCGGCGCGTTCCGCTACCGCCGGGATGCCGCCAAGGTGCGTGGCCTGATCGACAAGGTGTTCGCGATGTTCCCGCGGCTCGAGGAACGGGCGGGCCAGAACGCCGGCACGCTGTCGGGCGGCGAGCAGCAGATGCTGGCGCTCGGGCGCGCCCTGATGTCGCAACCGCAGCTCCTGTGCCTCGACGAGCCCTCGCTTGGCCTGGCGCCGCTCATCGTGCAGGACATCTTCCGCACCATCCGCGCCGTCAATGCGGAGGGCATCAGCGTTCTTCTGGTCGAGCAGAACGCCCGCTATGCGCTGGAGACGGCGAGCCGCGGCTACGTGCTGCAGACCGGCTCGATCATCGCCAGCGGGGCATGCGCCGCGCTGCGCCAGGACGAGCGTGTGCGCCAGGCCTATCTGGGCAGCACAGCCGCACGCATCGCATTGTGAGGGAGCCCGACATGACTGACCAAAGCTTGGATGGGAAAGCCGCGATCGTGACCGGCGCCGGCAACGGCATCGCGCGCGCCATCGCGCTGACATTCGCGCAGGCCGGAGCCGCCGTGGCGTGCGTCGATATCGACGCCGCGGCCGCAAACGCAACCGCGGCAGCGATCGCGGGCTCGGGCCGCAAAGTCATCGCCGTTTCGTGCGACGTCAGCGTCGAGGCGGACACGCTGCGCGCGGCCGCCGCGGCGCGTGATGCCTTCGGGGTCGCACACGTTCTCGTCAATGCGGCGGCGGGATACGACGCGGGCGGCACCGTCTGCGACATCGCGCCGGACGAGTGGGACCGCGTGTTCGCCGTGCACGTCCGCGGCGCCTACCTGATGAGCCGCGCCGTGCTGCCGCTGATGATCGCCGCGGGGGAGGGAAGCATCATCCACATGGGGTCGCAGCTCGGGCGCGTCGGCACCGCCGAGCGGCCGGCCTACTGCGCCGCCAAGGCCGCCCTGATCCAGCTCGCCAAGGCGATGGCGATCGACCATGCGGGGCAGAACGTCCGGGTCAATGCGCTCTCGCCCGGGGCGATCGAGACGCAGCGCATGACCCGGCGCTTCGGCGACATGGAAGCGGCGCGCCGGGTCATGGGCCCAAAGCACCTGATGGGGCGCCTCGGCCAGCCGCAGGAGATCGCCGAGGCTGCGCTGTTCCTGGCGAGCGACGCGTCGAGCTTCATGACCGGCGCTGACCTCCTGGTCGACGGGGGCTACGCAGCGATTTAGCGGCAATTGCCTGTCAATTGTCACGCCAACAGGGCGTAGAGCGCGGTCGTCAGCCTCGCGGGATCCTCATCGTGGTCCCCGTAGATTTGCCAGTTGATGCCGGCGAGATCGAGCTTCTGCTTCGAGCACCAATCGAACAGGGTGTTCCAGGCGCCGGGAATGCCCTCGTAAGAACCGACATGCAGAAAGTATGCGGCGCGGCCGGACGGCACGGCGGACGGCACCACCTCCCCGAGCGGTTCGAACGTACGCGCGACCAGCACCCCGGGTTCCATATAGAGACGGCCGTCCACCGGCGGTCGCCATAGCGTAAACGCTTGCCCCAGGGGACCGACGTCGAGCGACGAGAGAGCGGCCTCGAGCTTGGTCCGCGCTGACCGCTCCGCCCGAGGAATTTCGGCCATCGGGACCTGGACTTTGACGACGGCGGTGCGCCGGCGCTCCACCGTCACGATGCTGCACTCAGCGGTGCTGGCTGTCATGGAGACCCCTCGGTTCCCAGGGGCTTCCCATTGCGGGTCGCCCATGCCCGAGGACGAACGAGCGTGGGCCGGTCCGACAGGGCCGACGATATTCTCGAGAGCAGGCCTATTCCTTCGCGTGCCCGAGCACGCCGGCGACCATCGCACGCGGGTCGCGCTTGGGCCAGGCGCCGACGTCGACCGCATGGAGGAAGTCGGCGAGGTGCTGGTTGAAGGCGGCCGGCTCCTCCAGGTTGATGGTGTGGCCGGCGTTCGGCATCACCACCAGGCCGGCGGTCGGGATGGTGCGCTTCATCAGCAGGCCCGGCTCGAGGCACTGCCAATCCTCGTCGCCGGTCATGATCAGGGTCGGCGCGGTGATGGTCTGCATCCTGTCGGTGAGTTCGTACAGCGAAGGTCGGCGCGCCTGCACGCCGCGCATGGTGGCGGCCGACCCTTCGGTCGAGTGCTGGGCGAGCTGGTCGCGGAACTCGGCCCAGCCGCGCGGGTCCTTGTTCTGGAACTGCACGCGCGTCGGCCCGAGCGCATAGCCCTCCGCCGCCTTGGCCATGCTCAGCGTCGCGAAATTCTTCGCCGCCGTCTCGGCCTCGGCGACGAACTGCTGGCGCTTGTCGGGTTGCGCCCCGTAACCGCAGCCGGCGACGACCAGCGACCGGGCGCGGCTCTGATAGGTGAAGCCGAAATGCAATGTCGCGAAGCCACCCATCGACAGGCCGACGATATGCGCTTTGTCGAGCTTCAACCCATCGAGCACGTCGCGGATGTCGTCGCGCGCGCGGTTCTGCGAATAGCGCTCGGCCTCCCGGGGCACGTCCGACGGCGGGTAGCCGCGCGCATTGTAGGTGATGCAGCGGTAGCGGTGCGAGAGATAGCGCACCTGCGGCTCCCAGGACCGGAAGTCGCCGGCGAACTCGTGCACGAACACGATCGGGATTCCGGAGCCGGTCTCCTCGTAATAGAGCTTGACCCCATCGTCGGTCGTCACGTGCGGCATGGCAGTCCTCGGACACTTCGGAGCTGGTTCGGGCGAGAAAGCGTATCGGCGGGACGCAGGCAGCCTATGACGTCGCATTCGCCGCGGCAACCACATCGGCGACCCGAGCAGAACCGGAAGCGCTGAAGCTTGTCGGCCCGTGTGACGGAACGTCACGCCGCGTGGTTGTGGCGCTGTGCCGCCAGGGCGAGGGCCGCCCGCAGGTGGCCGCGGCTGCGCTCGAGGAAGGCCCGGGCCTCGGCGACGTCGCAGCCGTTGAGCAACATGACGGCGAGCTTCACGCTGCCCTTGGCGCGATGCAGCGCGCCACGGACCTCGTCGCGGCCGCGACCGGTGAGCTGCATCAGCATGTCCTCGCTGCGCCGGACGAGCTTCTGGTTCACCACCTGCACGTCCACCATCAGGCCCTCATAGACGCGGCCGAGCAGGATCATCAGGAGCGTCGACAAGAGGGTGAGCGCAATCCGCTGCGCGGTGCCGGCCTTCATGCGGGTCGAGCCGGCGATCGGCTCGGAGCCGGTATCGAGCCAGACCGGATGGTCGGATTCCTCCAGGATCGGCGTGCCCGGATTGTTGGCGATACCGACCGTCAGGGCGCCGCGCTGCTTGGCGGCGCGCAGGCAGGCGAGCGTGAACGGGGTCGTCCCGCTCGCCGCGACCGCGATCACCACGTCCCGGGCATTGACGCCCTGCTCGCGCACCTCGCGCTCGGCGCGCTCGATCGCGTCCTCGGCGCCTTCCACCGATTGCAGGAGGGCGTCGTGGCCGCCCGCCATCAGGAGCACCAGCCGCTCGGCCGGCCAGCTGAAGGTGGGCATCAGTTCGGCGCCGTCCTGGACCGCCAGCCGGCCGGAGGTGCCGGCGCCCACATAGACCAGACGGCCGCGATGGCGCAGCCGCTTCTCCATGGCGAGCGCCGCCTGCTCGAGCGCCGGCCGGGCGGCCCGCACCGCCGCCACGGCGGAAAACTGGCCCTCGATCATGGCCTCCAGGACCTCGGACGGATCCCAGACGTCGATACCCGAATAACGTGGACTGGGGCGCTCGGTGGCCATGGGAAATCCCGGCGGTATGGAATGGAAACGTGCTCGACGTGAATTGGTTCTCCCATCGACTTTGCGCAAGAGCCAGGGCCGTTCCTCACACACTCCCAAGGGGTTATATCCGAAAGCGGTCGACCGCCTTGGCGTTCCAGACGAGCCCGTTTCCGGGCCGGTCGGGCGGAATCGCGTATCCGTCGACGATCCGCAGCGGCTCCTCGACGATCGCCTCGGCCCAGTCGACCCATTCCAGCCAATGGCCGGTCGAGGTCGCGGCCAGCAGATGGGCGCTGACTTCCGGGAACAGGTGGGACGACATCTCGATCCGATGCGCCTCGGCGAGCGCCGCGGCGCGCAGCCACCCGGTGACGCCGCCGATGCGCTCCAGGTCCGGCATCACGTAGTCGCAGGCGCCGGTTGCGATCGCGGTCGCCATGGCGGCGGGAAGCGAGAAATTCTCGCCGATCTGGACCGGCGTCTTGAGCTCGCGGGAAAGACGCGCCGCGCCCGCATAGTCATCGTGGCGGATCGGCTCCTCGAGCCAGTAGATCCCCTGCGCATCGAGAGCGGCACCGCGCCGCAGCGCTTCGGCGAGGGTCAACGCCTGGTTGTAGTCGACCATGAGGGTCGTCGCCGGCAGGCGACGACGGACCGCCGCCAGCGCGGCCAGGTCCTCGGCGAGCGTCGGATAGCCGAGGCGGAGCTTCACCGCCGAAAACCCGCGCGCGAGCCTTTCCGCCTCGTCCCCCAGCGCGTCGGGCGCCATCAGGCCGAGGCCGCAGCTGTTGTAGGCGGGAACCGGCTTCACCTGCCCGCCGACCAAGCGCGCGAGCGGCATGCCGGCGGCGATCGCCAGCGCGTCCCAGCACGCCACGTCGAACCCGGCCATCGCCATGCGGACGATGCCCTGCACACCGATGAGGGTGAAGCGCTGCGCCAGCCGGTTCCACAGATCGAGCGGTGCGATCGCCTCGCCGCGCGTGACCTGCAGCACTTCCCCGAGGAGCGCGGCGATCGCCGGTGCGGCCGCCCGCAAATAGCAGAACACGTAGGAGCGGCCGGTGATGCCCTCCTCGGTCTCCAGATCGATCAGCAGCAGCGGCGCCCTGGTGATGACGCCGCGGCTGGTGCCCAACGCATAGGTCATCGGCACTTCGACGCCGACGGCGCGAAGGTTGCGGATCGTGAGGCGGGGAGCTGGCGGGCTGGTCATGATGGGGCTGCCACAGGATTCCTCATGCGACACCACCTTGCCGCATATCTGGGTGGCGTTCCAACCCCGCCCGATCGGCTGGCCAGCGGCCGGCCATGTGTGCATCATCCGGCCCGGTCAAATAGGGGGAGACGCATGGACGGCACCGTCATTCTCGAAGAGCATTTTGCCACCGAAGCGACGCTCGGCGATTCGCAGCAGTTCGGGTCTCATGTGTGGACCGAGTTGCGCCATCGGCTGCTCGATTTCCAGGACCAGCGGTTGCGTCTGATGGACGAATCCGGCGTCGCGATCATGATCCTCTCCCTCAACGCGCCCGCCGTGCAGGCGATCTACGACGTGAAGCAGGCGATCGCGGTGGCGCGCCAGGCGAACGATGTGCTCGCCGCGGAGGTGCGCAAGCGCCCCGACCGCTTTGCCGGGCTGGCCGCGCTGCCGATGCAGGACCCGGAGGCCGCCGCGCAGGAGCTCACGCGCTGCGTCAAGGAGCTCGGCTTCGTCGGGGCACTCGTCAACGGCTTCTCGCAGGTCGGCGAAGCGAATACCGCGGTCTATTACGATCTCCCGCAGTACCGGCCGTTCTGGGCGGTGGTGGAGAGCCTGGACGTCCCGTTCTATCTGCACCCGCGCAATCCGCTGCCCAGCATGGCGCAGATCTACGACGGCCATCCCTGGCTGCTCGGTCCCACCTGGGCATTCGCCGCCGAGACGGCAGTGCACGCGCTGCGGCTGATCGGCAGCGGCCTGTTCGACCGGCACAAGCGGCTCGCCATCGTGCTCGGGCACCTGGGCGAAGGGCTCACCTTCAATCTGTGGCGGATCGACAACCGCAATGTCTGGATGAACGCGCCGCACAAGTACGCGGCCGAGAAGCCGGTCGAGCACTATTTCCGCAGCAATTTCCACCTCACCACGTCGGGGAATTTCAGCACGCCGACGTTGCTGAACGCGATCGCGGAGGTCGGGGTGGAGCGGATCATGTTCTCCGCCGACTACCCGTTCGAGGACATCGGCGACGCGGCGGAGTGGTTTGCGCAGGCACCCTTGGGCGAGGTGGACCGCCGCAGGATCGGGTGCGACAATGCGATCAAGCTGTTCCGGCTAAGGCAGGGCTGACGGATCAGGCGGCGGCGTTGCCGAAGCCGAAGGCGCGGCCGGCGGCGGTCAAAGCAAGGCCAAGCGCGGTTGCGATCACCGCGGCCACCATGTTGGCCGGCAGCGTCCACAGCGACAGCGCGTCGGCGATCCACTGCCCCATGTCCAGCCCGGTGAACAGGGCGGTGTTGGTCGCGACCATGATCCCGACGTTTCCGAAGGCGGCCTTCATTTTTCTTCTCCGACCAAGTACCTGGCATCCTCTGTGAACGAACATTAACGAGTGACAGATTGAGCCATCGCGGTTCAACCAGACCGTGATGCGGGTCACAAAATGCATGGCTCGCGGCTCTCCCGGCCACCCATAGCGGGCCGCTATGGGCATCTGCGCGACAGGTTGCCCCTTCCATTGACCCGCCTCGCCGTCCTACAATCGCCCTCAATTGCAGAATCAAAGCGGGCTGGTTGGGGTCAAAGTTCGCCCGAAAATTCGGGCCCAAGCTCGCATGGAGAGCTGAATGTCGGCTCGTGGCTTCGCCGCTGGCGTGGCCGTGCTCGTGCTGCTGCTTTCGATGGGACCCGCCAAGGCCGCCGTCGAGATCCAGTGGTGGCATGCCATGCAGAACGAGCTCAACCGGCTGCTCGACAAGCTCGCCTCCGACTTCAACGAGACGCAGCGCGAGTTTCGCATCGTGCCGGCCAACAAGGGCCTCTACAACGAGACCCTGTCGGCGGCGATCGTAGCGCTGCGCTCGCGCCAGCAGCCGGCGATCGTGCAGGTTGCCGAGGTTGCCACCGCCACCATGATGGCCGCCAAGGGCGCGGTCTACCCGGTCTACGAGCTGATGCGGGACCAGGGGGAGACGTTCAACCCGAAGGCCTATCTGCCGGCGATCACGGGCTACTACACCGACGTTTCCGGCAACATGCTGTCGTTTCCGTTCAACGCCTCGACCCCTATCCTCTATTACAACCGGGACTTGTTCCGCTCCGCCGGGCTCGACCCGGACAAGCCGCCCAAAACCTGGCCGGAGGTGGAGCAGGTCGGACGCAAGCTGCGCTCCGTCGGCGTGCGCTGCGGTTTCACGACGCACTGGCCGTCGTGGATCCTGATCGAGAATTTCTCGGCCTTGCACAATGTGCCGATCGCGACGCGCGCGAACGGATTCGCCGGGCTGGAGGCGGAGCTTACGCTCGACAACCCCGTCATGGTGCGGCACGTCGCCAAGCTCGCCGAATGGCAGGGGACCCGGATCTTCGACTACGGCGGGCGGGAAACCCGCGCCGATCCCAAGTTCCACGGCGGCGAATGCGGCATCTTCCTCGGCAGTTCGGCCGCGCGCGCGGACATTCTCGCCAAGGCCAATTTCGAGGTCGGATTCGGCATGCTGCCCTATTGGCCGGATGTGCCCGGGGCGCCGCAGAACTCGATCATCGGCGGCGCCACCCTGTGGGTCCTCAAGGGACGCCAGCCAGCCGAATATGCCGGGGTCGCCAAGTTTTTCGCCTTCCTGTCGCGGCCCGGCGTGCAGGCGTGGTGGCACCAGGTCACCGGCTATCTGCCGATCACGCGCACCGCCTTCGATCTCACCCGCGCGCAAGGGTTCTACGATCGCAACCGTGGGGCCGACATCTCGATCGAGCAGATCACGCTGCATCCGCCCACGGAGAATTCGAAGGGCTTGCGGATCGGCTCGTTCGTTCTCGTGCGCGACGTCATCGAGGACGAGCTCGAGCAGACCTTTGCGGGACGCAAGTCCGCCAAGGCCGCGATGGACTCCGTCGTCAACCGGGGAAACGCGCTGCTGCGGCAGTTCGAAAAGGCAAACCAGTAGCCGGCAGGCCGTAGCCGGCAGGCCGTAACCGGCAGGCCGAGAGTTTTTTTGCGCATCGGCCCGACGGCCCTCTTTTCACTCGCCGTTTCTCCATCCTACAATTCGGCGACAGAACGAAGCGAGCTGGTCGGGGTCAAGTTTCGCCCGAGAAATTCGGGTCCAAGCTCGCATGGAGCGCCTGATGCCGGCTCGTGGCCTCGCCGCGGCTGCCGTATCCCTTCTGCTTCTCCCCGGATCGGCTGAGGCGGTCGTCGAGATTGCCTGGTGGCATGCGATGCAGGGCGAGCGCGGTCGCCAGTTGGAAAAGCTCGCTTCCGACTTCAACGAGAGCCAGTCGGACTATCGCATCATCCCGAGCTACAAGGGCAACTACAGCGACACGCTGGCGGCGGCGATCATGGCGTTGCGTTCGCGCCAGCAGCCGTCGATCGTGCAGGTGGTGGAGGTCGCCACCGCCACCATGATGGCCGCCAAGGGTGCGATCTATCCGGTGCACCAGCTGATGCGCGACCAGGGCGAGCCGTTCGACCCGTCGGCCTATCTGCCGGCGATCACCGGCTATTACGGCGAGCTCGACGGCAGCCTGCTGTCGTTTCCGTTCAACAGCTCGACGCCGATCCTCTACTACAACAAGGACCAGTTTCGCGCCGTCGGGCTCAATCCGGACAAGCCGCCCACCACCTGGAACGAGGTCGGCACGATTCGCCCGCAAGCTGGTCGACGCCGGCGTGCGCTGCGGGTTCACCAGCGAATGGCCGTCGTGGATTCACATCGAGAATTTCTCCGCCTATCACAACCTGCCGATCGCCACGAAGAGCAACGGGTTTTCCGGCTATGACACCGAGCTCACGATCAACAATGCGACCGTCGTGCGCCACATCGCGACGCTGGCCGAATGGCAGAAGGGGAGGCTCTTCAGCTACGGCGGGCGCGCCAACCGGGCCGAGTCCAAATTCCACAGCAACGAATGCGGCATCTATCTCGGCTCGTCCGGCGCGCGGACCAACATTCTGGCGAATGGGAGATTCGATCTCGGCTACGGCATGCTGCCCTATTGGCCGGACGTGCCGGGCGCGCCGCACAACTCGATCATCGGCGGCGCGAGCCTGTGGGTGCTCAAAGGCCGGCCGCCCGCCGAGTACAAGGGGGTGGCGCGGTTCTTCGCGTTCCTGTCGCGGCCCGGCCTGCAGGCCTGGTGGCATCAAAATACCGGCTACCTCCCGATCACCCGCAAGGCCTACGACCTGTCGCGGGCGCAGGGCTTCTATGACCGGAATCCGGGGACCGATACCGCCGTCGAGCAGCTGACCCTGCGGCCCCCGACCGAGCATTCGAAGGGACTGAGGCTCGGGTCCTTCCTGCTGATCCGCGACCACATCGAGAACGAGCTCGAGCACGTCTTTGCGGGCCGAAAACCGGCCCAGGTCGCGCTCGACGACGCCGTTGCGCACGGTAACGAACTGTTGCGGCAATTTGAACGCGCGAACCAGTGATGCGCCCCGCGCGCTCGGCCGCGTTCTTGAACCCTTAACCTCCGTTTCCCATATTGGGTCATGGCCGAACGGCGGCAGGTGCCGCCAGCGGTCGGGGCGCCTGTCAAGGGCCCCGTCAAAGTCGCTTGAGAAAGGGCTTTGAATGTCCCGAGTACCGTCGCTTTCTAGTCCGTTCCTCCTCGGATTCGACGAGATCGAGCGTGCGCTCGATCGTGTCGCCAAGGCCTCCGACGGCTATCCGCCCTACAACATCGAGCGGCTCCCGCGCGATCAGGACAGCCCGGAGAGGTTGCGCATCACGCTTGCGGTCGCCGGCTTCGCCCGCGACCAGCTCGACGTGTCGGTGGAGGAAAACCAGCTCGTTATCCGCGGCAAGCAGCAGCATGACGACAAGTCCCGGCAGTATCTGCACCGCGGAATCGCGGCGCGTCAGTTCCAGCGTACCTTCGTGCTGGCCGACGGGATCGAAGTGCTGGGAGCTGATCTGAAGAACGGGCTGCTGTCAGTCGATCTTGCGCGGCCGGAGCCACAGCGCACCGTGAAGACGATCAGCATCGGCGAAAGCGAATGACCAAAGGACTCGACCGAGCAATCGATCAGGAAAGGAGTCGAGGGCCATGACCGACCATCATCCACGCATCTCTCCCGAAGCGCTCGCCGTTCTCGGCGGCGGCAAGATCGCGTACGTGAAGGCGATCCGCTCCGAGGACGTACAGAGCATGTTCCCGCAGGCGCCGGATCTGCGGCCGGGCATTCAGCTGTTCGCGCTGCATGCCGCAGACGGCACGCCGATCATGCTCACCGACAGCCGCGAGGCGGCGATCGCCAATGCCTGGAGCCAGGAGCTCGAGACGGTGAGCGTGCACTGACGCCCTGCGGGCCGGAGCCTACCGGCCCGTCGCGGGCTCCAAGGTGAGGACCGCATAGATCGCCTCGGCGTCGCGCGAGTCGCGCAGCTTGCGCGCGACGTCGGGGTCCCGCAGCAGCCGCGCCACCCGGGCAAGCGCCTTGAGGTGGTCGGCGCCGGCGGTCTCGGGCGCGAGCAGCAGAAACACGAGGTCGACGGCTTGGCCGTCGAGCGCCTCGAAATCGACCGGACGGTCGAGCCGCGCGAACAAGCCGAACAGCTTGGCGAGATTCGCCAGCTTGCCGTGCGGAATGGCAATGCCGTTGCCGACGCCGGTCGAGCCGAGCTTCTCCCGCTGCATCAGCACTTCGAGCACGGCACGCTCGCTTTGACCCGTGAGCTGCGCAGCCTTGGCCGCGAGCTCCTGGAGCGCCTGCTTCTTGCTATTGACCTTGAGCGCCGGCATCACCGCATTCGGCGCGACGAGATCGGTGAGGAGCATGAGCTTTCAGCGGTCTGGAATGGGGTGCAGCGCACCGCGAGCCGGTACGAAAGGCGGCGGACCATAGGGAGGCTCCGCTACGCCGTCAATGGGCGTCGGCGCCGCTGATCGTCGGCGGATCGATCCAGCCTATATGGCCGTCGGCACGGCGGTAGACCAGGTTGATCCGGCCATGTCCGGCATGGCGAAAGACCACCACGGGCGCACCGGTCATGTCGAGCTCCGTGACCGCTTCCGAGACCGAGAGCTGCCTGAGTGCGGTTGTCGACTCAGCGATGATGACCGGGTTGAACTCACCCGCCTCCTCCCCGTCGGGCTCGGGCGCGGCAATCACGTAGCTCGGCGCCTGAACGTCGGGCACGAGCTCGCTGCGAACGCCGTCGGGGCGCGTGAGCGGACGGTCCTTGAGCCGGCGATGGTAGCGGCGCAGCCGCTTCTCGATGCGGATCGCGGCCTGGTCGGCGCTCGCATAAGCGTCGGCCGCCATTCCCTCCGCCTGCAACGTGATGCCCGAATCGAGGTGGACCGCGCATTCGGTACGAAATCCGAAGCCTTCCTTGCCGACCGTCACATGCCCCGAATAGCCGCCATCGAAATATTTCCCCATCGCTTCGACGATGCGCGCATTGACGCGTCCACGCAGGGCCTCACCAATGTCGATGTTCTTTCCCGAGATCCGAAAAGGCATGGCGGTCCTCCGCTCTCGGAAGGGAATCGGACGCCGTCCCGTGACCGGCGCCTTCCGATTGTCGATCCGAATTGAGGTGAGTTCAATATACGCGCGCGGCGGCTTGAATGCGCACACTCAAGTCACTGCATCGAGAGGCACCTGCTTTTCGCGCCGCCGTTGGACCGAGGACGGAATACGCATCGCTTCGCGGTATTTGGCGACCGTTCGACGGGCGATCTCGATACCGGCTTCGCGCAGCCTCTCGACGATCGTGTCGTCGGATAGCACGTCGCTCGCGTTCTCGCCATCGATCAGCTGCCGAATCCGATGGCGCACCGATTCGGCGGAGTGCGCCTCGCCCCCGTCGGCCGACGCGATCGCCGAGGTGAAGAAATACTTGAGCTCGAAGATGCCGCGGCTGGTGGCCATGTACTTGTTGGCGGTCACGCGCGAGACCGTCGACTCGTGCATGGCGATGGCGTCGGCCACGGTGCGCAGATTGAGTGGCCGCAGGTGGCGCACGCCGTGGGCAAAGAAGCCGTCCTGCTGCCGCACGATTTCCGTCGCCACCTTGAGGATGGTGCGGGCGCGCTGGTCGAGCGCGCGGGTGAGCCAGGTGGCGGTCTGCAGACATTCGGCCAGATAGGCCTTCTCGCCCTGGTTCTTCGCCGTCTTCGAGACCTTCGAATAATAGCTCTGGTTGATCAGGACCTTCGGCAAGGTGTCGGAATTGAGCTCCACCAGCCAGCCGCCATCCGGCCCGGGCCGCACGAACACGTCGGGCACGATCGGCTGCACCGGGACCGAGCCGAAGGCGAGGCCGGGCTTGGGATTGAGATGGCGGATTTCCCCGATCATCTCCACCATGTCCTCCTCGTCGACCCCGCAGACCTTGCGCAAGGCGGCAAAGTCGCGTTTGGCGACAAGCTCCAGGTGGGCGACCAGGGCCTGCATGGCGGGATCGAACCGGTCGCGCTCCTTGAGCTGAAGGGCGAGACATTCGGTCAGATTGCGGGCGCAGACGCCGGGCGGATCGAACGTCTGCACGACACCCAGCACCGCCTCCACCTCGGCCAGCGGAGCGCCGAGAGTGTCGGCAATGGCGGGGAGATCGCCGGTGAAATATCCGGCCTCGTCGACGAGGTCGATGATGTGCCGGCCGATCATGCGGCGCACCGGATCCGCCACCGCCAAGGCAAGCTGCTCGGCGAGATGGTCCGCCAGCGTGGCTTCCGCCGTGACATAGGCCTCGAGATTGTACTCGCCGTCCCGTCCCCCGGCGCCGACCCCGGACCATTCGGAGTAGGCGGCGGGTTCCGCCGTGGCTCCGCGCGCAGGGGTGGCGGCGCCGTCGTCGGGAAAGACGTTCTCCAGATCGGTATCGAGGCGCTCCTCGATCGCGGTGCGGCTGGTGTCCAGGTCCTGCCCGAACCACTCGTCCGGCTTCGCTTCGCCGCCGGCCTCGCCGGGCTCGGCCGCCGCCGGGTCCGCCGCGGCGCCTTCGCCCTCGTTTGCCTGCTCCAGCAAGGGGTTACGTTCGAGCTCCCCGTCCACATAGGCAGCCAGGTCGAGGCTCGAAAGCTGCAGCAGCTTGATCGCCTGCATCAGCTGCGGCGTCATCACCAGAGCCTGGCTCTGGCGCATTTCGAGTCGCTGGGTCAGTGCCATCGCTGTGCCGAACTGGTCCGGTTCTTGCTTATCCGGTTATCGGACCGGTGTACACCAGTTCTATGCTGCAGTCGCTAACACTTTTTACGGACGGTCTCCAACATCCTTAACAAGGTGTCCGGCCCGGCAACGAATCGGGCGATTTGCAGCTTTTCAGCGATTATCACTGACGCTACAACCGGAATTCCTCGCCCAGATAGAGGCGGCGCACCTCCGGATCGTTGACGATATCCGAGGTGTTGCCCTCCATCAGGACCTCGCCCGAATAGATGATGTAGGCGCGGTCGGTCAGGCCCAGCGTCTCGCGCACGTTGTGATCGGTGATCAGGACCCCGATGCCGCGCTGGGTCAGGTGGCGCACCAACGCCTGGATGTCGCCCACCGCGATCGGGTCGATGCCGGCGAAGGGCTCGTCGAGCAGCATGTAGGATGGGCGCGTGGCCAGCGCGCGCGCGATCTCCACGCGTCGCCGCTCGCCACCCGACAGGGCGATCGAGGGCGTCTTGCGCAGGCGCGTGATGTTGAATTCATCGAGCAGGCGATCGAGATCGGCCTCACGCTTGCGGCGGCTCGGCTCCACCACTTCGAGCACCGCACGGATGTTCTGCTCCACGGTCAGGCCGCGGAAAATCGAGGCTTCCTGGGGCAAGTAGCCGATGCCAAGGCGTCCGCGTTGATACATCGGCAAGGGCGTGATGTCATGGCCGTCGAGCTCGATGCGGCCCCGGTCGGCCTTGATGAGCCCGGTGATCATGTAGAAGACCGTGGTCTTGCCGGCGCCGTTCGGGCCCAACAGGCCGACCGCCTCTCCGCGCCGCACGTAGAGGCTCACTCCTTTCACGACCTTGCGGCCGACGAAGCTCTTTTCCACCCCTTGGACGGCCAGATAGGCTTGGTCCGAATCATCCCAGCGGGGCCGGCTTTCGGCGTACTCGGCGCGAGCGCGGGGCTCGGAATCGTCCCACTGCGCCTCGCGCGCGAGCGTCGTCTGCGCATCGACGCGCGCCCCGTCATCCTCGCGTTCGTGCTGGGGATCATCCCAACCGAAGCGAGGAGCGTCGTCGAAATCGCGCGGCGCATCGTGATCGCCCGCGGACCGATGGACATCTCCGCCCCAGTCCGGCGGATAGGATTCCACATCGCCGTTCGATCGGTCGTCAAGCCGGGCCGGACCGCTCGGCCGCGTGTCCGCCCATCGCGTTCCGCTCGCCCTCGGCGCTGACGCGCTCGGCGCTGACGCGCTCGGCGCTGGCGCGCTGGGCGCCGGCGCGCGGCTCCGGGCCGGCGCCACGGCGCCCTGGCGTGCCGGACCCGGCGGCTTGCTCCGCGGCTGCGTGCGTGGGAGCAGGCGCTCGACCAGCGCCGATAGACCAAAGTAGCCGGCCCACCACGGCGCCTTGGCGGGAGCATTGACCCACTGCGGACGGGTGGCGGGACGCCGCAGGAAGGCGAAAATGTCGAACCGCCCGTTCACGCCCAAGGCGCTGTTCAGCGCCTTGCGAGAGCCGGTCGGCACGCGGCGACGCCGGAACAGTGCGGTGACATCAAGCACGCTGGTCTCGCGGCTCTCTTAGTTCAGCCTGAGGGGCTGGCCTGGCGCGGATTTGGCAGACGGCTTCGGGGCGTCCTTGTCCTTGCCCCGGCCGCCGTCCGGCTTGGCGTCGCCGGAGCGACCGTCCGCCGCACGCGTCTCTCCGGATTTCGTGTCCGTCCCCTTGGCTTCCCCTTTGCCCTCGCGAACCCGATTGGGCATGAACAGGCCCTGCACCCCGCCTTCCACGTGCGACACGCCGGTGGTCAGATCGACCGTGAGCCGCTCGCCGCGGATCACTTGCGGGCCCTGGGTGATCACCACGCTGCCGAGCAGCATCACCGTATTGGACTTCATGTCGAACACGCCGGTGTCGCCGGTCGCGGTCTGTTCCTTCTGGCTGACGACCACGCCGCCCTTGGCTTCGAGCCGCCGGATCTGTTGCGAGCCGCCGGAGCCCGGCTGACCCGGCTTGCCGTCGGCCGAACCCGCCTCCTGCTGCTCGTAGTACACGTCCAGGGTCTTGCTCTTCATCGTCGTATCGCCCTGCGCGACGAGCACGTTGCCGATGAAGGTCGCCCGCTTCTCCTTGTCGCGCACCTCCAGCGTCGTCGAGGTGATCTGGACCGGCTTTTCCCGATTGATCGAGAATCCCTGCAGCGCGTTCGGCAGCCCCGACATGCTCTGCGCCTGGGCCGGCCCCGCGGCCGCCGCCAGCACCACGAGCACCGGCGCGACGCACGCCAGCGCCGAGCGCCAGAGCGCCGAGCGCGCCAGCGCCGAGATGGCGAAAGCGCCGAGCTGTCTCGTCCGCACCGTCATCGTGACGACCTCTTGCGGTCGGCGGAACCGGGCTCGCCGGTGAGGACGAGGACGATGCCGCCGTCGAAGCGCATCAAGGCACCATTGTCGACGACTTCCATCCGCTTCGCGTTCAGCTTGCCGTTCGGCAGATTGACCTCGACCGGCTGCTCGGAAACGATGAGACCCTTGCGCACGTCGACGGTCGCCGCGGTCAGGTGCCCTTCATAGCCATCCGAAGAGATAATGTGCACGTATTGCGTCAGGGTTAAGAGCTCGGACTTGGTGTCGTAGAGGCCGGCCACTGCCGTCACATCGACCGTCCCCTTGCTCTGCATTTCGAACTTGGCGCGCACGCCGCTCAGTTCCAGCACCGTCGGATTGACGAGGTCCTGGGAGGCCGCGTCGGCGGTCACGTTGTAGGCTCGGTTGTCGCGGGTAAAACCGGTGAGCTTCGGTGCCTCCATGGTGATCTTGGTGCCGGACACGACGAGCTTGCCGGGATCGACCGGCAGATCGGGCACCACCACGCGCAGCGGATTGAACACGGTGAAGAGCACGAACAGGCCGGCCGCCGCGACCGCCCCGCCGGGCAGCGCACGTCGCAGCAGGCGCACGCGCGCGCTATGGCGGCGCGCTACCCTCATCAGGCGCGCGAGATCGCGCGGGCCGCTGGCGCTCCAGGTCTGTGTTCCTGCGCCGGCGGTATGGGTGGCAACAGTCAGGCTCGTCCCCATGGCGGCGGCCCGCAGCCTGGTCGCCGCGGGCTTGAGGCCCATATTACAGTTTTTCCAGCCTTCCGCGCCGCAAAAATCGCTGCCGAATATGGCCTCCACGGGGCGGCGGCGGTGAAATCTCAGGAATGGGCGAAAATGTCCTCGGCGGCCCAGCCGGCGAGATCGAGCCGGGCGCGGTCCGGCAGGAAGCGGAAGCATGCCGCGGCCAGCTCCTCGCGGCCCTCGCGGGCGATCAGCGCGTCGAGCTTCTCCTTGAGGGCGTGCAGGTGCAGCACGTCGGAGGCCGCATAGGCGACCTGCGCCTCGGTCAGCTTGTCGGCCCCCCAGTCGGACAGCTGCTGCTGCTTGGACACCTCGATGCCGAGCAGGTCCCGTATCAGATCCTTGAGCCCATGCTTGTCCGTATAGGTGCGGGTCAGGCGCGAGGCGATCTTGGTGCAATAGACCGGGGCCGGCATGACGCCGAACGCCTTGCACAGGGCGGCGAGATCGAACCGGGCGAAGTGAAAAATCTTCACGACCGCGGGATCGGCGATGAGCCGCTTCAGATTCGGCGCGTCGGTGGCGCCGGGCGGAATCTGAACCACGTCGGCCGAGCCGTCGCCGGGAGAGAGCTGCACCACGCACAGCCGGTCGCGCTGGTGCTCGAGGCCCATGGTCTCGGTGTCGATCGCCACCGAGCCCCGGTAGCGCGACAGGTCGGGCAGATCGCCGCGGTGCAATCGGATGGTCATTCTGGCTGTCTCGATGGTGCCCAGGAGAGGACTCGAACCTCCACGGCTATTAACCACTGGTACCTGAAACCAGCGCGTCTACCAATTCCGCCACCTGGGCCCTAAGCCGCACACATAGGGGGCCACCTCTTCGCTTGTCAACGATTCGGCGGCGCTCGGTATTCGGCGTGGGCGGCATGGCCGCGTGGTGGCGCGGCCGCGGCGGCGCAGCCTCTATACAGGCCCGGTTCCATCCGGTATGCCGCGACTTTGGCGCAGCGAAGCGCCTTGCGGGGGGCCCCGGGCATGGCCGCAGATCCGATCACCCAGGCAAACGTCGAGCGGCTCATCACGATCTTCGGCGGCTCCGGCTTCCTCGGCCGCCACATCGTGCGCGCCCTGTGCAAGCGCGGCTACCGCGTGCGCGTCGCCGTGCGCCGCCCCGATCTCGCCTTCCATCTTCAGCCGCTCGGCCGGGTGGGCCAGGTGCACGCGGTGCAGGCGAACGTGCGCTATCCGGCTTCGGTGCAGGCGGCGACGCAGGGCGCAAACGTCGTCATCAACCTGGTCGGCATCCTGTTCGAGCGCGGCCGGCAGCGCTTTCCGGCGGTGCAGGCGGAAGGCCCGGGCGTGATCGCCGAAGCCGCCGGCGCGGCCGGCGCGCGCATGATCCATGTCTCGGCGCTGGGCGCCGATCCTAATTCGCCCGCGCTCTATGCCAGGACCAAGGCGCTCGGCGAGCAGGCGGTGTGGGCGGCGCAGCCTGCCGCGACGATCTTTCGTCCTTCGATCGTGTTCGGGCCGGAGGACGACTTCTTCAACAGGTTCGCCGCGATGGCGCGCTTCTCGCCGGCGCTGCCGCTGATCGGCGGCGGGCATACCAGGTTCCAGCCGGTGTTCGTCGGGGACGTGGCCGAAGCGATCACCCGAGCGGCGGGCGGCGAGGCGCGTCCCGGCGTGATCTACGAGCTCGGCGGTCCCGACGTGAAGACGTTCAGGATGCTCATGGAAGTCGTGCTGGCGACGACCGAGCGGCGTCGGCTGCTGCTGCCCATTCCGTACGGGCTCGCCGAGCTGATGGGGCGCTTCCTGCAATTCCTGCCGACGCCGCTGCTGACACCGGATCAGGTCCGCCTGCTCAAGACGGACAATGTGGTCTCATCGGCGGCCGTGCAGGACGGCCGTACGCTCAAGGGCCTCGGGATCGAGCCGCATGCGATGGCGGTCATCGTCCCGTCCTATCTGTGGCGCTTCCGCAAGAGCGGCCAGTTCCGTCCGCGGCCGACCTGAGCGTCGCGCGCAGCAGTCGGGCACCTGATCGCGTGCTAACTGTGAAGTGTCAGGACGTTCTTCCTGGTGAAGCCGAGACGGCTGATTGGCGTATTCTTATCAAGGCTAGCATGAGGCCTATGCCAGTTGTAGCGGTGCAGCCAGAGAGGCAGCGCGCCACGCCTCTGATCTGAATGCTCGAAAGCCGTGGCATAGGCCCATTCTCGGAGCGCGGTCTGGATGAAGCGTTCGGCCTTGCCGTTGGTCTGTGGCGTGTATGGCTTGGTCCTGAGGTGCTTGATGCCGAGCTGAGCGCAGGCACGTGCGAAGGCCATTGAGCGATAGCAGCTGCCGTTGTCCGTCATGACGCGATCGACGGTGACGCCAAGACGCGCAAAGTAGGCGACGGCGTTAAGGAGAAAGGCAACGGCGCTTTCCTTCCTCTCGTCGGGGAAGATCTCAGCGGTGGCCACGCGGGAATGATCGTCGATGGCGACATGAGCGAACTCCCAACCCACCCCCCGTGTGGCATTCGGCTGCCTTTTATCGCCTGTGATGCGGTGACCTACCGCATTGAACCGGCCCAGCTTTTTGATGTCCAGGTGGACGATCTCGCCGGGGCTGGCGCGCTCGTAACGGGGGCGGGGCTTCTGAGGCTCAAGAGCGGACAGCAAGCTCAGGCCGCAGCGCTTGAGAATGCGCGAGACGGTGGACGGGGAGATGCCGATCTGACTTGCGATATGCGTTTGGATGTAGCGCTGGCGGCGTAAGCCTTCAACGGCAGCACATGTGGCGGGCGGGGTTCGGCTGGGCGATGAAAGGGGCCTTGAGGATCGGTCGTTGAGACCATCCCTCCCTTCGGCATGGAAACGATCGACCCACTTGCTGACTGTCTTCGATGTGGTGTTGTACTGGCGGGCGGCGGCGGCTCTGGTCAGCCCGCCATGCACCACCGCCAGAACCATCCCCTCTCGACCTTTCGGCGTCAGGCGAGCATTCTTGTGGGTGTCCATTCGGTCCTCCGCGAATCGCTGGTGTTTGGCGACTTCAGCGTTCCCGGTTCGGATCGAATGGACAACCTCCTGACAGTTCACAGCTAACCCACCAGCGCGAGCCCGATGAGGCCGAGCGTGCCGACGATCACGCGCCACCACGCGAACAGCGCGAATCCATGGTGCGACACGTAGTCGAGCAGGGATTTCACCACGACCAGGCCGGCCACGAATGACGCGATGAAGCCGGCCGCCACGATGGCGGCGTTGCTCCCGCCCATCTGCGACCAGCTCTTGAAGAGATCGAGCGAAAAGGCGCCGACCATGGTGGGCATGGCGAGGAAGAACGAGAATTCCGCCGCCGACCGCTTGTCGGCGCCGAGCAGCATGGCCGACACGATGGTGGCGCCCGAGCGCGACACGCCGGGGATCATCGCCAGGCACTGGCAGACGCCGATGGCGAGATACATCGGCAGCGAGAACGCGGTCGCATCGTGATGGCGGGGCTTGAGGTCGAGCCCATCGACCCACAGGAGCACCGCGCCGCCGAGGATCAGGGTCGGACAGACGACCCACGGCGTGAACAGCACGTTCTTGATGAAGTCGCGCGCCAGGTAGCCGACAAGCGCGGCCGGCAGGAACGCCACCAGCACGCCGATCACGAAGCGACGGGCGCCGGGATCGCTCGGAAGCGCCAACGCGATGGTCCACAGCTTGACGAAATAGACCGACAGGATGGCGAGGATCGCGCCGAGCTGGATCAGCACCACGAAGGTCTTGCCGAAGGCGTCGTCGTCGAACCCGAAGAAATGCTCGAGCAGCAGCAGGTGCCCGGTCGAGGACACCGGAATGAATTCGGTCAGGCCCTCCACGATGCCGAGAACGGTCGCTTTGAGCAGGTCGAACAGCATGAACGCCTCCAGGGCGCGTTCCGGGCGAGGAGCGACGCTTGTCCTCGGATTCTGTGGCCATGGCAATGGGGGCGCGGTGCGAAGGGTTGCCATTGCCGAAAATTCCTTTTAGCTGCCGACATCCGTGTCGGGTCGACCCGAGTTCCCCGTAAAGGTGCCGCTCAAACACCATGGTGACGCTGCTCCACCATCCGTTCTGCCCACATTCGCGCTTCGTGCGGATCGTGCTCGGGGAATACGGCGCGACGGTGCGTCTGGTCGAGGAGCGGACTTGGGAGCGCCGCGAGGGATTTCTGGCGCTCAACCCGGACGGGACCACGCCGGTGCTGGTAGAGGACGGTCACCCGGCTGTGCCCGGTCCGCACATCATCGCCGAGTACCTCGACGAGGTGTACGGCCCGATGCTGGCGGAGCGGCGCCTGCTGCCGGTCGAGCCGTTCGCCCGGGTGGAGGTCCGCCGGCTTGCCAGCTGGTTCAATGACCAATTCTTCCACGAAGTGTCCGGCCCGCTGGTCACCGAGCGGGTCTACAAGCTCATCATGCCTCCCGACCTCGGGGGCGGCTCGCCGGATTCCAACGCAATCCGCGCGGCGCGCCATAACATCGGCTACCATCTCGCCTATATGGAATGGTTGTTGCGCAGACGGGATTGGCTCGCCGGGGACCGTCTGAGCTATGCGGATCTCGCGGCGGCCGCGCACCTGTCAATCGCCGATTACTTGGGCGAAGTCGCATGGAACGAGGACGAGGCAGCCAAGAACTGGTACGCGCGGATCAAGTCGCGTCCGTCGTTCCGTCCGATCCTCGCCGACCTCCATCCGGGGGTGCCGCCGGCCCCGAGCTACGCGGACCTCGATTTCTGAAGGAGAGGCTGCGCGAGCTCGCACACGGCCACGGGTTCGACCGCGTGGGCATCGTGGCGCCAGACGCGATCCCGGAGGTCGGGAACCGGTTGGCCGCGTTCCTTGCCGACGGCGCCCACGGCGACATGGACTGGCTTGCACGCGCGCCGGAACGGCGCGCCGACCCGCGCGTGCTGTGGCCCGACGTCCGCGCAATCGTCATACTCGGGCTCAACTACGGCCCGGCCCACGATCCCCTCGCAGTTCTCGCGACGCCGGCACGCGGGGCGATCTCGGTCTATGCCCAGGGCGACGACTATCACGACCTGATCAAGTCCCGGCTCAAGGCCATCGCGCGCGCGCTGATCGCTGAGGGGGGCGGAGACGCCAAGGTGTTCGTCGATACCGCCGCCGTGATGGAGAAGCCGCTCGCGGCGGCCGCCGGGATCGGGTGGCAAGGCAAGCACACCAATCTGGTGTCGCGGCAATTCGGATCCTGGCTGTTTCTCGGCGCCATCTTCACGACACTCGAGATCGAGCCGGACGCAGCCGAAGCCGACCATTGCGGCAGCTGCCGCGCCTGCCTCGACGTCTGCCCGACAGCGGCTTTTCCGGCTCCCTATCGGCTCGACGCAAGGCGCTGCATCTCCTACCTGACGATCGAGCACCGGGGGCCGATTCCCCGCGTGCTGCGGCCGCTGATCGGCAACCGTATCTACGGATGCGACGATTGCCTCGCGGTCTGCCCGTGGAATAAGTACGCGACCGCCGGGCGCGAGCAGAAGCTCGCGGCGCGCGAGGCCCTCCGGTCGCCCGCGCTCGCAACGCTCGCCCGCCTCGACGATGCCGCCTTCCGCGCCTTGTTCGCAAAATCGCCGGTCAAGCGCACCGGCCGCAACCGCTTCGTGCGCAACGTCCTGATCGCCATCGGCAACGCCGGCGACCCGACGCTTGCGGGGGAAGCCGAGCAGCTTCTCACCGATGCTTCGCCGCTGGTGCGGGGCGCCGCCATATGGGCCCTGGGCCGGATCGATGCGGCGCGCCTCGCGGATCTGGCAAGGCGATACCGAGCGGCCGAGTCGGACCCGGGCGTGCAGGAGGAATGGACCGCCGCCCTCGAATTGCGTTCGTCCGGGAGCCAGGACAACGGGAACGCACAGGACGCGCGGGGCAATGCCTAACCTGTTCTGTTTCGGCATCGGATATTCGGCCGGGCACTATATCGCCCGTTGGGGCGCCGATCTGGACCGTGTCGCCGGCACGGTCCGCGACACCGCCAGGGCGGCGCGGCTGGTCCAGGACGGCGTCGGCACGCGCGCGGTCGATGCGCTCGCGTTCGACGGCTCGACCGCCGGCGTCGAAATCGAGGAGCGGCTCGCCGCCAGCGATCTCGTTCTCGTCTCGGTGCCGCCCGACGCCCACGGCGATCCGGTGCTGCGCTGCTGCGGCGACGCACTGGCGCGGACGTTGCGGCCGCGCGCGATCGTCTATCTGTCGACCGTGGGCGTCTACGGGGACCACCAGGGTGGATGGGTCGACGAGACCACCCCGCCGGTGCCGGTCACCGCGCGCAGCGGCGAGCGGCTCGCCGCCGAGCGGGAGTGGACGGCGCTCGCCGCCCATACCGGCAAGGCCTTGGCGATCCTGCGCCTGTCGGGAATCTATGGCCCGGGCCGCAATGCGCTGCGCCAGCTCGCAACCTCGACCGCCCGGCGCATCGTCAAGCCGGGCCAGGTGTTCAACCGCATCCACGTGGCGGACATCACGAATGCGATCCAGGCCGCGTTTGCCAAGCAGGCCGACGGCATCTTCAACGTCACCGACGATCTGCCGACGCCTCCCGGCGAACCGATTACGTTTGCGGCCGATCTGCTCGGCGTGCGACCGCCGCCGGAAATTCCGTACGACCAGGCCGCCCGGACCATGACGCCGATGGCCCTGTCCTTCTATGGCGAGAGCAAGCGCGTGCGGAACGACAAGATGAAGGGCGTGCTCGGGCTCCGCCCGCTGCGCTATCCGACCTACCGCGAGGGCCTGCGGGCGCTGTTTGCGGCCGGCGATCACCATATCGCCGGTCCGCTCCCCGCGTGACGCAACGTCCTGTCGGCCGACACCAGACCCGGAGCCGGAGGGCCGACCGGCGGCTCACTCCGTCACGATCTTGTCCAGGATCTTCTTCATCTCCGCCGCCGCGCCCGGTCGGGACCGCCAGGCCTGCCGGCGACAAGAACGACATGTGGCACGGCGCGGCCCACGCGACGACGTTTTCCTGGACCTACCCCGGCCCGGCCGTGACGCGGTGAACGGGGGATCGGCAATGACCGGCGTGCCGCGGGCGGTCCACTCGCGCGGCACGTAGTTGCACCACCCGCAACGTTAGCGATTTTGCAAGCGTTTATGGCTATCAATTCGTAAAGTAATGCTAACCTGCGTAAGAGTTGCGTAATGATACCGTCGGACACATCGGCGCGGCGCCGCCCGAAGAGCGACATCACCGCGCTCGCCCTCATGATCGGAATGGTCCTCGCGGTCGCCGTCACCAGCGGCGCGACCTTCAGCGCCGCCGGCTCGGGCGCGCTGCAACAGGGCCTGCGAGCCCTGGGGTTCGGCCGCGACACCGAGATCCAGGCCGAGCAGCGCAAGCATTCGACCGCGCTCGCCGAGATCGAGCGAATCATCGGCCGCATGGACAGGGAGATCGGCGGCCTGACCACCCGGATCGCCCGCGCGGAATCAAACGAAACCGGCGCGCAGGAAAGCCTCGAGCAGCTTCACGGCGGGCTCGCCGCCCTCAACGCCGATATGAAGGAATTGCGCGCGCGCAGCGAAGCCGCCGGGAGCGAAGCGTGGCGCAAGCCGGTGGACCACCTCAATGCCGCCGTCGCCGGCACACGCGGGGACATCATCAGCCTGCGCTCCTCGATCGACGCCTACGAGCACATGCGTCGAAACGACATCGGCGCGCTCAGCAAACGAATCGAGCGGCTGGAGAAGACGATCGCGACACGCGATGCCGTCGCCTCCATTCCGGACGGGACCCCGCCGCGCGCAGCCGAGACTCCGCCCGCCAACGGCGGATTCCGCGGCCTCCTGGGTCTGCGCGGAAGCGGCGCGACGGAGCCCGGTGCGGGCCACGTCATCGACATGAGCGGCTCCGGGCATTGAGCCGTCATCCCGGAAGCCGCGAAGCGGCTATCCGGGACCCCTATCCCGGTCGACCTTCATGGGAAACACACGGAGTATGGATTCCGGGCTCGCGCTCGAGGCGCGATCCGGATTGACCACGCCACGCTCTCCCTTGCCTTGACAAGACTTGCGATCGGTTCGCATCTTTCGCCAGGATTTTCCGGGGGAAGCATGCCGCGGCGCCAGAGGCTGCGACCGTTCGTTCTCGCCGTGCTGTTCGGCGCGGCCTTGTGCGCGCCGGCATGGCCGCAGGACTACCCGTCGCGGCCGATCCGGCTGATCGTATCGAGCCCCGCCGGCAGCTTGGTGGACGTCCTCAGCCGCTTGTTGACGCAGGAGCTCGGCGCGCAGCTCGGGCAGTCGATCGTCGTCGACAATCGCGCCGGCGGCATGACGCAGGTCGCCATCGAGGCGCTGGTCCGCGCCCCGCCCGACGGCTACACGCTGATGATCGGCCCCTCCGAACTGGCAATGATGCCGTTCCTCAAGAAGAGCTTTCGCTACGGCCCGGGCAAGGACTTCACGCCGGTCGCGCGGTTTGCGAGCTCGTGGACGGTGTTTGCCGTCAACCCGAAAGTGCCGGCGCAGACCCTGCCCGAGCTGATCGGTTACGCCAAGGCGCATCCCGGCACGATCCGCTACGGCAGCGGCGGCACCGGCGGAGCGCTGCACATCGCGGTCGAGATGCTCAAATTGCGGACCGGCGCGGACCTCGTGCATGTCCCCTACCGGGGCGGCTCGCAGGTCGCCACCGATGCGATCTCCGGCCAGATCGAGATGGCGTCGATGGGGCTGGCGAGCACGCGCATCGCCGCCAACGGGCAATTGCGCATCCTGGCGCAAACCGGCCCGAGCCGCCATCCGATGCTCCCCGACGTTCCCACCACCGCGGAAGTCGGCCTTCCCGACGTGCGGATGGAAACCTGGTTCGGCGTCATCGCCCCGCCCGGCACGCCGCAGCCGATCGTCGAGCGCCTGGCCGGCGGGATCGAGGCGGTACTGCGCGAGGCGGCGCTGCGCGAGAAGCTGTTCGCCATCGGATGCGCGGTCGCCTGGATGCCGCCGCAGCAGTTTGCTGCCTACATCGCCGACGAAACCAGGAAATGGGGCGAGACCATTCCGGCCATGGGCATCAGGATCGAAGAATAGCGCCTAGTGCTCCGATTCCGAATTTCGCATCACTTCGCGGCATCCTCTGAGCGAAATTCGGAATCAAAGGAGCACTAGCAATATCAATGCCTGCTGTGCGGCTTGTGGATTTGAATTTCCTACAAGAGATTGCCGCGAGCTGATAGGAAATTCAAATCCGCCGCACTAGGTGCGCGGCAACCGGAGACGAGATGTGAAAGCGAAGGCGCTGGCGTGGCCGAACGGCAAGAGGGTCGCGGTTTCGGTGACGGTGATGTTCGAGACCTGGTCGGACGGAAAGGCGCCCAGCTATTCGGTGCAGACCACGCATCTGAAGGCCGGCACCGTCGACCATGCCGCCAAGGCGTGGTCGACCTATGGGGGCCGCGTCGGCGTGTGGCGCATCATCCGGATGCTCGATCGGCTCAACATCCCCAGCACGTTCTTCACCAATGCGCGCTGCGCCGAGGAATATCCCGACGCCGTGAAGGCGATCGTCGCGTCGGGCCACGACCTCGGCGGACACGCCTATACGCAGGACCAATTGCTCGCCTACATGCTGCCGGAGGAGCAGGAGGCAACGATCCGCCGGAGTATCGACCTGCTCGAAGCCTGCGGGGGCAAGAAGGTCACCGGATGGGGCAGCCCTGTGCTGGCGTTCACCCCGGAGACGGCGGGCTTCCTCGCCAAGGCGGGGCTCAGGTGGACGTGCGACGTCACCTATGCCGACCTGCCGATCAAGATCCACACTCCGCACGGCATCATCGCCGGCGTGCCGACCACCGACTTCTCCGACAACCGGGTCATGCGCGCCTCGCCGCGCGACCTCTACGACGCCTACCGCGGCACGTTCGATTACCTCGTCGAGAACGAGCCCATGGGACTTCTGGTGTTCGTCATTCACTGCCAGTTCGGCGGCCGGCCGTTGATCACCGCGGCGCTGCAGGACGTATTGAAATACATCGCCCGCTCGCGCCACGTCTGGTTCGCGCGGCACGCGGAGCTGGCCGAATGGGCGCTTGCCCAGGACACGGACGAGCAGACCTATGGTGCGCGGTTCTTTCAGAAAGCCATGCCGCCGCGGGCCAAGGCGGCGCCCCGCGCCAAATCGCGCGCCCGCTCCTGATCAGGACAAGGACCGCCGATGCTGAGCACTGAACAGAACGAGCTGATCACCCGGGTGGGACCGGGCACCCAGGCCGGCGCGCTGATGCGGCGCTATTGGCAACCGGCCGCTCTTGTCGACGAGCTTGCCGGCAACCGGCCGATCAAGCCGGTGCGGCTGTTCGGCGAGGACCTGGTCCTGTTCCGCGACGACAAGGGGCGCTACGGCCTCATCGAGCGCGCCTGCCCGCATCGCGGCACCGACCTGGCGTTCGGCCGGCTGGAGGACGGCGGGCTGCGCTGCGCGTTCCACGGCTGGCTGTTCGACGTCGCCGGCACATGCCTGGAAACGCCGGCCGAGCCCGAAGGCAGCAACCTGTGCGCCAACATCCGGCACAAGGCCTATCCGGTGGTGGAGCGCAGCGGGATCCTGTTCGCCTATATGGGGCCGGGCGAGCCGCCGGCGTTTCCGCATTTCGACTGCTTCGTTGCGCCGGACAGCCATACGTTCGCGTTCAAGGGCATGATCGACTGCAACTGGCTGCAGTCGCTCGAGGTCGGCATCGATCCGGCGCACACCTCGTTCCTGCATCGCTTCTTCCACGACGAGGATCCGGCGCAGGGCTACGGCAGGATGTTCCGAGACGTTTCGATCGATTCGGAAATGCCGATGACGCGCATCATGCGCGAGTTTCCGTGCCCGCGCATCGAGGTCGAGCCCACCGACTACGGCATGCGGATCATCACGTTGCGCGAGATCAGCCGCAAGAGCACGCATGTCCGCGTCACCAACCTGGTGTTTCCCAACGCCTTCATGATCCCGATGAGCCGCGAGATGACGATCTCGCAGTGGCACGTCCCGATCGACGACGTGCGGCACTATTGGTACGCGATCTTCACCAGCTTCGGCGCGCCGGTGAACAAGGACGAGATGCGCCGCCAGCGTCTCGAGCTCTACCAGCTTCCCGACTACGTGCCGCGCAAGAACCGGAGCAACGACTACGGCTTCGATCCGCACGAGCAGGCGCACGAGACGTTCACCGGTATGGGCGCCGACATCAACGTGCACGACCAGTGGGCCTGCGAGTCGATGGGGGCGATCCAGGACCGTACCAAGGAGCACCTCGGCCAATCTGACAAGGGCATCAGCGCCTATCGCCGCATCCTGCGCGAGGCGATTCGTACCACACAGGAGGGCGGCAAGCCGCTGATGGTGCTGGGCGCGGAGGAAGCCGAGCGGATCACCGGCCCGGCCATGGTTGACGGCATCGGACCGACCGACGACTGGCAAGGCTACTGGAAGAGCACCGACGCGAGCAGGCGCAAGGCGGCGGCCTGGGCGGCGCGCCCGAACGGTCGCTGATGTCGGCGCGCGACAAGAGAAGCGTCAGCTTCGTCGAGCGGCACGGCCTGTGGAGCGACGAACAGGCCAAGGCCGCCGAGGCGGTCGAGCAGACGATCGCCGGCGAGGAGCTCGAGTCGGTTCGCTTCTCGTTCGTCGACCAGCACGGAATCCTGCGCGGCAAGACCATGGTGGCGGCCGAGGCGGCCGCCACCATGCGCAACGGCTGCACTGCGACCTCCACGTTGCTCGCCAAGGACACCGCACACCGCACCGTGTTTCCGGTGTTCACGCCCGGCGGCGGCTTCGGCATGCCGGAGATGGAGGGCGCCGCCGACATGCTGCTGGTGGCGGATCCGACGACCTTTCGCATCCTGCCGTGGGCGCACAAGACCGGATGGCTCCTGTGCGACTTGTACTTTCCCAGCGGCAAGCCGGTGACCTTCTCGACGCGCCGGCTCCTGCGCGACCAGCTCGAGCGCCTCGCCAAGGCCGGCTTCGCCTACATGGCCGGCCTGGAAGTCGAGTTCCACCTGTTCCGGCTGGAGAACCCGCGGCTCGCGCCGGCGGATGCGGCCTGGCCGCCGGAAGCCCCGGAGGTCAGCCTGATCTCGCAGGGCTTCCAGCTCTTGACCGAAACCCGCTACGACCTGATCGATCCGATCATCGAGACGCTGCGGCGCGATCTCGGCCGGCTCGCCCTGCCGCTGCGCTCGGTCGAGCTCGAGCTCGGCCCCAGCCAGTGCGAGTTCACCTTCGCGCCGCAGGTCGGCATCGCGGCCGCCGACGCGATGGTGCTGTTCCGCAGCGCCGTGAAACAGATCGCGCGGCGCAACGGGCTGCACGCCAGCTTCATGTGCCGGCCGCGCTTTCCCAACGCGTTTTCCAGCGGGTGGCATCTGCACCAGTCGCTGATCGAGACGAAAACGAAGGCGAACGCCTTCGCCTCCGATCGCGATCTGCTGTCCCCCCTGGGGCACTCGTTCCTCGCCGGGCTGCTCGCGCATGCCCGTGCGGGCGCCGCCTTCGCGACCCCGACGATCAACGGCTACAAGCGATATCGCCCGTTTCAGCTGGCGCCCGACCGCGTGATCTGGGGACGCGACAATCGCGGCGTCATGGTCCGTGTGCTGGGCGGACCCGGCGATACGGCGACGCACCTGGAAAACCGCATCGGCGAGCCCGCCGCCAACCCCTACCTCTACATGGCCTCGCAGATCATCGCCGGCCTCGACGGCATCGCGCGCAAGCTCGACCCCGGCCCGTCGGCCGATACGCCGTATGAGGCGCAAGCCGAGCTCCTGCCGAAATCGCTCGGCGAGGCGCTCGATGCGCTGCGTACGAGCGCATGCTTCCGCCACGGCCTCGGGGATGCGTTCGTGGACTATTTCGTCGCCATCAAGGACGCCGAGATCGCCCGCTTCCAGTCGGAGGTGTCCGAGTGGGAGCACCGGGAGTATTTCGAGCTGATGTAAACACATGAAGGCTGTCCGTATCCACCGCAACGGCGATCCCGACGTGTTGCGTTACGAGGATTGCGAGCTCGCTCCCCCGGCGCCGGGCGAGGCGCGCATCCGCCACACCGCGATCGGTTTGAATTTCTCCGACGTCAACGTCCGCCGCGGCGGCTTCTACCTGGCGCGACCGCTCGAATTCCCGGTGATCCTCGGCAACGAGGCCGCCGGCGTGGTGGAGGAGCTCGGGCCGGGCGCGACGGGTTTTGCCGTCGGCGACCGCGTCGTCTATGCCGGCATGAGCGCGGCCTTCTACGAGCAGACCGGCGCCTACGCGGAAGCGCGCAACGTCCCGGTCGAGCGGCTGATCCGCATCCCGGCTGCGATCTCTGACGAGATCGCAGCATCCCTGATGGTCAAAGGGTTCACCGCCTCGCTGGTGATCAATCGCGTGTGCCGCCCGAAGCCGGGCGATACGATCCTCATCCACACGGCGGCGAGCGGGGTCGGTCTCCTGCTCACCCGATGGGCCAGGCACCTCGGCGCGACCGTCATCGGCACCGTCGGCTCACGCGATAAGGCGGACATTGCGAAGCGGCACGGCTGCGACCACGCGATTCTCTACCGCGAGGTCGATTTCGTCGGGGCCGTGAAGTCGCTCGTTGCCGACGGTGTGTCGGCTGTCTTCGACGGGGTCGGGCAAGACACGTTCATGCGCTCGCTCGATTGCGTGCGGCCGTTCGGCATGCTGGTCAACTACGGCAACGCTTCGGGCCACGTGCCGCCGCTCGATCTCCTGCTGCTGGCGAAGAAAGGCTCGCTGTCGGTATGCCGGCCGGCGCTCAGCAGCCACATCGGCGAGCCGGCAGCGATGCGCGCCGCGGCCGCCGAGCTGTTCGACCTGGTCGCGAGCGGCGTCCTCCGGGTCGAGATCGGCCGCACCTATCCGCTGCGCGACGCGGCGGCCGCCCATCGGGCGATCGAGGCGCGCGAGGTTGCGGGCGCAGTCGTGCTGGTGCCGTGAAGGGGCGAATGGCGAAATAACGAGTAGCGAATAGCAAGCAGAAAGCTGCCCGCCAGGACCCTATTCGCTATTCGCCACTCGCTATTCGCTGTCTCACCGCGCCCCGGATATCAGCTTGGCTTGGCCGACCGCGCTCAGGCACTCGGCTTCGTTGCCTTGCCGGTCCAGCATGCGGGCACGCTCGAGGGCGGCGGTCACCGAGACCATGTTGTGCGAGGCCGCGATCTGGCCTTGTGCCTGCTGCGCCGCCGTCGGCTGTCCCTGGGTTTGGCGCTGCACGTCCTGCGGCGAGGCCGCACCCTGGGTTTCCCGATTCATGGCGGCGGTAGGGGGATGCTGCTCCTTCGCGCTCTCGCTTCCGACGCTCGAGGAACTGCTGCCCGTGGTTTCCCGGTTCATCGTGGCGGTCGGCGGATGCTGCGGCTTGCTTGATTGCGCCGCCATGGCCGAGGCATTACCGGCTTGGTCGGCCTGGCTCATGGCGCTGGTCGGCGGGTGTTGCCCCATGGTGGAATCGGCAGCCCCCGCGCTCGGACCGGAGTCGGCATCGTGCGCGGCCAATGTCTTCGCCAGGCTATCGATTTCGCTGGTGCACTGCCCGGCGGATGCCGATCCGAGCGGGACCAGCAGCGCACAGCTCGCTAACACGAATGCGACGGGTTTCATGATTGCCTCCATGTTCGCGCGCGCCGGAACAACCGTGCCGGTGGCGGCATGCCTCTGCTGATCAACTCCTGCCGATGATTTCGCGTTCCGTGCGCGGGCGAGAAGGTTGCAGCCGTGACGAGCCTCCGCCTCGACAAGATGGCTATCAGATAGCTATAATCTCGAAATGAGCAGTCATAGCGTCGCAGAAGCCAAGAACCGATTGTCCGAGCTGATCGACCGCGCACTAAAGGGCGAAGGCATCGTTATTACGCGTCACGGCCGTCCCGTGGTTGAGCTCAGACCCGTTGCCGAACCGGCACGCGCGGTGTCGACGGCCGACCTGGATTGGCTCGCAACGCATCGGGTTGGCAAGGCCAAGCCGAGCGAAAATGCCGGTGCGCTGGTTTCCACAATGCGGGACGAGGACGCCGTTTGAACGCCTATCTCGATGCGAGCGTTCTTGTTGCCCTTCTCTCTCAGGACCTGTTCACGGCGCGTGCCGAGGCCTTCTTGCGCCTACATGCGCCGGTCCTGATTGTCAGTGATTTCGCGGCCACTGAATTCGCATCAGCGATGGCACGTCGTGTACGGACCCGGGACCTTACGTCGAAGGAAGCTCGGGCTGCGTTTTCCAACTTCGATGCCTGGACCGCGCGAGCGACCACGCGAGTTGCGTTGACTACGGCAGATGTTTCAGCGGCGGCGGGGTATATCCGTCGCCTTGATCTCACACTTCGGACACCGGACGCACTCAATATCGCTATCACGCAGCGGATTGGAGCCACCCTTGTCACCTTCGATGACAAGATGGCGGCGACTGCACGAAGCCTCGCCACACCGGTCGCATCGACATGAGTCGCGGGCTAGCCCGTCGCGTCGTCAACGCTTTGTATCTGTCGCCAAGTCAAACGACCATCATGAAGCGAGGATGCGACGAGCGCTCCCGCAATACCGGCATTCTGCAGCGCAGCGAGGTCGGAAACATCGCGCACGCCGCCGGCCGCATAGACTTTCCGCGTCGGTGCCGCAGAACGGATGGCGCCAAGGCGCTCGAGGTCGGGGCCCGCACCGCTGCCGACCCGCGCGAGCGTCATGACGATGACCTTGTGCGGCCAATTGTCGGAGTGCTCCAGCAGCGGGGGCGGCCCCTGGAACGCAGCAGCGCGGAAATCAAGAGAGAGGATCACCCGCGGATCGTCGGCAAAGTGCTGCGCGACCGCGGCATCGGCGAGGCTTTCGCTCCCGAGCACCATGTGGCCGAGGCCTGCGGCGAGCCAATCCTCGGCCGCGCGACGATCCGCGATGCCGCGATCGATCCAAAGCTCCACGCGGGGAAATTCGCCGCGCAGCTCGCTCACGACTGCGTCGTTGTTGCCTGCCCCCTCGATCGCGTCGAGATCGGCGATGTACAACAGCGCAAACGGGTAGACCGACAGGAGACCGCGCACGACGTCGTGCGGCGCGCTGGTGGGAGACAGCGCCGTCTCGATCGGACGATAGTTGGCGCGCTCGCCCATCCGGGCGCGCACGACCAGCCCGCCTTTGAGATCGATGACCGGAATGACCTGCACGGCGGCCCTCGGCGTGACGGCAACGAAGCGATATGGTCATAGCATGCAGCTTGGGGCATGAATTCCACCATGACGGTGATTGTCGGGTGGGACATCGGCGGTGTTCATCTCAAGGCGGCGCGGGCGGTGGACGGGCGCATCGTCGAGGCGCTGCAGTTTGCGTCCCCGCTCCGCCACGGACTCGACGCCCTGAGCGCGGCCTTCGCCGAAGGCAAGACGCGCATGGGCGCGGCCGACCACCACGTTCTCACCATGACGGGGGAGCTCGCCGACACCTTTGCGTGCCGCGCCGAGGGCGTGGACAAGCTCACCGCGCTTGCGCTGCGCGTGCTTGCGCCTGCATCAGTGTCGCTCTATGCCGGCCGCGCCGGCTTCGTGTCGCCCGAACGGGCCGAGCGGCATGTGGAGGACGTCGCCTCGGCGAACTGGTACGCGACCGCGACCTACGTGGCGGGGCGGCTTGCTGCGGCACTGTTCGTCGACACGGGCTCGACCACGACCGACATCGTGCCGATCGCGGATGGTACGGTGCGTGCCCGCGGCTATACCGATGCCGAGCGCCTGGCGATGGGCGAGCTCATCTATACCGGGCTCGTCCGCAGCTTCGTGATGGCGACCGCCGATCGCGCGCCGCTCGCCGGCCGCTGGGTCGGGTTGATCCACGAGAATTTCGCCACCATGGGGGACGTGCACCGCATCCTCGGCACCCTGCCGCCGGACGCCGATCAGATGCCCACCGCGGACGGGCGCGCCAAGACGATCGAGGCCTCGCGCGCGCGGCTTGCCCGCATGGTCGGCCACGATGCGGCCGACGCGACCGACGCCGCGTGGAGCGGCCTGGCGCAATGGCTCGCCGAGGCACAGGTCCGCGCGATCGTCGACGGCGCGCTGCTGGTGTTGTCGGCGGCCACCATGCCGGCGGAAGCCCCGGTGGTCAGCGCCGGCATCGGCGAAGCCGTCGTGCGCGAGGTCGCGCGGCGGTTGGGACGCCCGTGCATCGGCATCGAGACCCTGTTCGATGCCGTGCCGGACGTGCGTGCGCGCGCGACGCAATGCGCCCCCGCGGCGGCGCTGGCGTTGCTCGCGTCGCGTGGCCTGCCGTGACTCGGATCAATCTTCCCTCTTAAAGTTGTATTATTGAAAATACAATCAATTTTTCATTTTGGCAGAACGTAACTGCCCAGGATGTTGGCGTTCAGGCGGTTTGGAGGGATCGGAGGAGGCTATCGGGGGGCTGCATGAGGGCGGAGATGAGGTCCCAGCCTTGCTTTTTGGCGGTGGAGAGCATGGAGCGGATGGTAGCGAAGTCCTGGGCGCTGGCCTGAGTGCGGAAGCCGCCGGAGATTTTCTGCCGCAGCTTCATCATGCGGATGTCGGCTTCGGCCTGGTTGTTTGTGAAGGGCACATCCGGATCGTGCAGGAATCGCAGCACGTCGTCCCTGCGTTCTTCGAGGCGCAGGAGAAGATTGTGGCCGGTGCGGTTTGGCTTCCGGCCACGCCGCTGCGCACGGCGCAGCGCCGGCCGTCTGCAATGGAAGGCGAGCCCCTTCGCCACGATGGCATCATAGCGTCCCTCGATGAGGGCAACGAGGCTCGGTTTGAGCGGCCGCTCTTTCTGGCGGGCGAGGTTTACGGCGTGGCAGGCCCGGCGCAGCAGGATTTGCATCCTGCGCGCCCAGTTCTCCTTGTCGATGTCGACGAGTGCCTTCAATTCGCGCAAATGATGCGCGTTGCACAACGCATGACGTACGCCCCCCATGGTGTAGTAGGGCTTCCAGTGGTCATGCACCGCAATACCGATCATGTGGTCCCAGACGGTCCCGCGCTTGGCACAGACCCGGTAGACGGTCAGCTGGGCGGTGGAGGCGACGTGCAGCCATCGGGTTCGGCCGCCGATGCGAAAGCCGGTCTCGTCCAGATGCTTGACCTTGGCACAGACCACATGATCGCGCGCGACGTGGAGGAAGCTCTGTAGCCGCTGCGCACAGCTGCGGCTCATCCGGGCAATGGTCGCCGGAACAAGGCTCACCCCGAACAGAGCATGCATCAACTCCGCTAAGCGATCTTCGGGCAGGAACTGGCCGTGCAGCAGATAGACCACAATGGCGCTGATCCGGGGACCGTATTGAACCGGCGCCGCCACTGCGGTGGGAAAGGCAGCTTTGGTCTGTGCCCCACACGATGGACAGCTGCACACATGGGCGCGGTGCTCGGTCACCACCGGACGCGGCTCGGGAAGGTCGAACACCTGTCGGGCGCAGTGGCCTGTCGTCATGGCGCTCGTCAGCGCCATTCCGCATCGCCTGCACGCCTGCGGAAAGTGATCAATGATATGGTCGGCCGTCTGCACGCAGCGCAGGGTCTCGCCCGGATGCCCTTTCTGACCACCAGGCCGCTTGCCCGACGGCTCGCGCAGGCTCCTCACCCGCACAGGCTTCTTGAACCCATCGCTCGATGGCGGCTTGCTGCTGTTGGAGCTATCAAGCCCCAACTGGCGCTCCAACTGAGCAATCCGCGCCGTCAGAGCCGCAATCTGTGCCGCTTGCGCCGCAATCACCGCAAGCAGGTCTTCTCTCGGTAGTTCGGCCAATTCAGCCGCCGCATCCCGACTCATCCAAATCCTTGAATCGGAAACCGAGTCCGCCGTCTAGAAAAATTTACAACAACATCCTGGGCAGTTACGGCAGAACGAACTCGGAGAGGGTTTCGTAAACGGTGCCAATGACATGGCATCGCCAGCAAGGCGCATGTCCGCCCCAGGCATTCCGGCTATGCCGACCCCCACACCTCCCGCACCGTCTCCACCACCAGCTCGAGCTTGGCGATCTCGTCCGCGACCGTCATCGCCTGGCCGCCGATGCCGCTGGAAAACCCGCATTGCGGGCTCAAGGCGAGCTGTTCGATCGGGGCGAAGCGGCTCGCCTCCTCGATCCGCCGCTTCAATGCGTCCTTGGTCTCGATTCCCGCCGCCTTGGTGGTGACGAGGCCGAGCACCGCGACCTTGCCCTTGGGGAGGAAGCGCAGCGGCTCGAAGCCGCCGGCGCGCGCGCTGTCATATTCGAGGAAATAGCCGTCGACGTCGATCTCGTTGAACAGAAGGTCGGCGATCGGCTCGTAGCCGCCCTCGGCGATCCACGCCCCGGCGAAGTTGCCGCGGCACAGGTGCATGCACACCACCATGTCGCGCGGCCGGCCGGCGATCGTGTCGTTGAGCAGCCTCGCATAGGTCTTCGGCAGCGAAGCCGGATCCTCGCCGATGTTGGCCACCTCGGCGCGCAGCGCCGGGTCGCACAGATAGGCGAGGTTCACCTCGTCGATCTGCAGGTAGCGGCAGCCCGCCTCGGCGAGGTCGCGAATCTCCTGCGCGTAGACGCCGGCGAGGTCGCGATAGAATTCCGCCATGTCGGGATAGGCCTGCCGGTCGATCGCCTCGCGGCCGCCGCGGAAATGCAGCACCGTGGGCGACGGCACCGTGACCTTCGGCATGGCCTGCGCAACGGATTTCAGAAAGCGGAAGTCGTCGACGAAGATGCCGTTCGGCCGCCCGAGCCGCCCGGTGACCTGGAGCGACGGCGGCGCGTGGTCGCGCGCGCCCGCCGCCGAGTGGAAGCGGACCGTCAGCTTCGACGGGATCAGCGCGACGTTCTCGAGCTTGAGCAGGAAATCGCGCTGCCACGAGCCGCGGTTGAACTCGCCGTCGGTGACGACGCGGAGCCCGATCCGTTCCTGCAGGCGCACCACGTCGCGGATCGCATCCTGCTGGATGCGCGCGAGCTCGGCGGGCGCGAGTGCGCCCTGCTCCGCCGATTTTCGCGCGGCGATCAGGCCATCGGGGCGAATCAGGCTGCCGACATGGTCGGCGCGAAACGGCGGTGAGGTTCGTTCAGTCATCGATCTTGCATATCTCTATTGAAGCACCCCCGGTGGCCGAACGGAGGCGAAGACGCTATGGTGGAGTCATCTCGACACATCCATCAGCCGAGAACAAGGCATGAGCGTGCAGGCATTGGGATATCTCGGCATTCGCGCCCGCGAGCTGGACGATTGGGCGAGCTACGGGACGCGGCTGCTCGGGCTGCAGCGCATCGACCGGAGCCGCTCGACCATTGCGTTTCGCATGGACGACCGCAAGCAGCGGATCGTGGTCGATGCGGACGGCGGCGAAGGCATCGGCTTCTTCGGCTGGGAAGTGGCGGACGCGGCCGCGCTCGACGCGCTGGCGGCGCGGCTCGAGCAAAGCGGGACGACGGTCGTGCGCGGCACGCGCGCGCGCGCCGACGAACGGCGCGTGCGCGACCTGATCCTCTTTGCCGATCCGCTCGGGCATCGGCTGGAAGCCTTTCACGGCGCCGAAACGACGTCGGAGGCGTTCGTGCCCGGGCGCTCGCTGTCCGGCTTCCGCACCGGGCCGCTGGGACTCGGCCACGTGGTGCTAAACGTGGAGAACGTCGAGCAGGTGCTGCCGTTCTACCGCGACATTCTCGGCTTCCGCCTCAGCGACTACTATTTCCACCCGTTCACCGCCTTCTTCCTGCACGTCAATCCGCGCCATCACAGCCTCGCCTTCATCCAGACCGGCAAGAACGCGGTCCACCACATGATGATGGAGCTGTTCAGCTTCGACGATGTCGGGCAGGCCTATGACCTGGCCATGGCCGAGGAAGGCCGCCTGGCGGTCACGCTAGGGCGTCACACCAGCGACTACCTGACGTCCTTCTACAGCCGCACCCCGTCCGATTTCATGGTGGAATACGGCTGGGGCGGCCGCTCGATCGATCCGGCGACCTGGCAGGCGGGCGAGCGCCGCGAGGGGCCGAGCTTCTGGGGGCACGAGCGCACCTGGCTCGCACCGGAGCAGAGCGCCGACGCGCGGGCGCTGCGCCTCAAGCTCGCCGAGCAGGGCTACCGCCGTCCGGTGCAGGTGATGGACGGGAATTACCAGCTTGCGCCCGGCGTGTGCCCGTGGTGGGACAGCATCAAGGCGCAGGCGGCGGGCTGAAGCAATCGCGCCGTTAGGGGAACATCCATGAAGGCTGCCGTTGCCACCCCGGATGGACTGGAGCTGCGCGAGTTGCCGCAACCGCGGCCGAAGCCGAACGAGGTGCTGGTCAAGGTGCGTGCCGCCGGCCTCAACCGGGCCGACCTCGGCGCGGCGCGCGGCGCCACCCACCCGAGCCATGGCGCTGCGGGGGCTCCGGTCGGGCTCGAATGGGCCGGCGAGGTGGTGGAAGCCGGTGCCGAGACGAAGGGATTCAAGCCCGGTGACAGGGTGATCGGCTCCGGCACCGGCGGCTATGCGGAATATGCGGTGTCCGACTGGGGGCGCACCACCGCCATTCCCAAGGGCCTCGGCTTCGCCGAGGCCGCGACCTTGCCGATCGCGCTCCTGACCATGCACAACGCGCTCGTCACCGCCGGCCGCCTCAAGTCCGGCGAGGCGGTGCTGATCCAGGGCGCGAGCTCAGGTGTCGGCCTGATGGGGCTGCAGATCGCCAAGCTCAAAGGTGCCCGCCCGGTGATCGGCTCCGCCACCAACGACTCGCGCCGCGCACGGCTGAAGGAGTTCGGCGCCGACCTCGCGATCGACACGCGCGATCCCGCCTGGCCCGATCAGGTGCTCAAGGCGACCGATGGCAAAGGCGTCAACCTGATCGTCGACATGGTGTCGGGCGCAACCGTCGTCCCCGCCATGCGGGCGACCGCCCTGCTCGGACGCATCGTCAATGTCGGACGCCTGGGCGGCACGAAGGCCGAGTTCGATTTCGACCTGCACGCCGCCCGGCGCATCGATTATGTCGGCGTGACGTTCCGGACGCGCACGATCGAGGAGGTGCGGGTGATCTCGCGCCTGATGACGGAAGACCTGTGGGACGCGGTCAGCGCCGGCAAGTTGCGCCTGCCGATCGACCGCACCTTCCGGCTCGACGAGGCCGCAGCCGCGCAGGCGCATATGCGCGCCAACCAGCATTTCGGCAAGATCCTGCTGACCATGTAAGACGAGTGTTGTCATTCCGGCCAAGCGCCGCAAGGCGCGCGAGCCGGAATCAAGCAACGGCGTCGAGGGGTTGGCCTACGATCAGCGGCGACGCACCGGTCCAAGGCATTCCATCGATTGCCAGCTCGAGCGTAAGCACCAGAAATTCTCCGGCCTGCGCCACGTACCCCCCCGACGATCGCGACGAGGCAACCACCTGCAGCGGATAGGTGCCGATGCAGCTCTCGGCCATCCAGCTCTTGAGCTCGGTTCCGCTGCGCCCCGCCATGGATGTCGCGATCTGCTCGGCGAGCGGGACAGCGGGCGCGAGCGCAGAGGCGAGCGCGGAAAACCATTCATCGGCCCGCGCCGTCGCCTGCTGGTCTGCATCATTCTTGGCGAAGGTGCGCGTGCGGCGGATCCAATGGCCTTTGTAGGCGATCGAGGCGCGCACCGCGAAGCGCTCCCCCAGCGCCAGCATGGGCGAGGCCCGCACGAAGCGTCGGTCAGACGCGAGGTTAGGTGCAACCGCGATATAGGCTTCCTCGGCAGCGTCGAGCCGAGCGCGCTGCTCGACCAGGCCGGCGACCGAGCCCGCATCCACCGCAGAGGCTGCATCCACCTGGTCGAGCGCGGCGCAAGCGATCGCATCGGCGCGTGCGAGCAACCGCCGCTCGGCCGCGTCGGCGCCACGGCGCGCCTTGCGAAACACCGGCGTGGCGTCGACGAGCTCGACTCCGGGCGCGGCCGCGACCAGGTCGTCGTAGGCGCCGGCCGGCAGCTCGTCGAGCTCGAGAATGCCGACGCGCTTCACCGAACCGTCGGCGATGCGTCGGCCGAGCAGCGTACCGGGCCGCGGACTGTTCGCGATCTCGCCGAGCGGACACACCGAGCGCATCCAGTTGGCGACGCGTTTCGACAATGCGGTGGCGAAGATCGGCGCGCCGGTACTCCCGACCAGCAGCAGGCCCTCCGACCAGTACGGCGTGAGCCCGGTGAGCCAGCTCACCGCGCTCGGCCGCACCAGGTTGGTGTAGATCAGCAGCGCGTCGAGACCGCCGTCCCGCATCAACCCCTGCAGCCGGGCGGTGCGCGCCTCGATCATCGCGATCGGCAGCTCGTCCTCATTCCACCCCATCAGGCCGCGACGCATCCGCTACTCCGTCAGGCCGCAACGCTGAACAGCTCGCGCGGCGTGGCGGTCAGCACCTCGCAGCCACTCCGCGTCACCACGACGGCATCTCCCAGCACCATGTAGCCCACCACCGGGTGATAGGTGTTGGGATGGACGATCAGCGTCATGCCGGCATCGATGCGCGTCGTCACATCCTCCAGGAGATGCGGCTTGGTATCGGCGAACAGGCCCATGCCGTGGCCGCGCACCCGCGTGTACTCGCTGGTGACGTAGTCGCCGAGCCCCTCGCGGCGGAACACGTCGTTCTCGGCGCGCGCAATGTCGGCCGCCGTGACGCCGTCACGCACCGCCGCGATGCCCGCCTCCATCGCCTCGCGATAGAGCGCGTGCGCCGCGAGTTGCTGCGCGCTCGCGGAACCCACCACCAGGGTGCGGCAAATCTGACAGTAGTATCCGTCGACGCAGGGGGTGAGCTCGGTCGTCACCAGATCGCCGGCCTTGAGCCGCTTGCCGCTCGGGGGCGCCATGCCGCGCACCTCAGGTCCGCCGACGCCGATGATCTGGAAATTATCGTCGACCCCGCGAGAGCGGTAGAACGCCTCGATCTCGGCCACCAGCTCGTAATCCGCCCGCCCGGGACGGGCGGCGGCGCGGAACACCGCGTAGCCCTCGTCGGCGAGCCGGGCGGCGCGCCGCATCGCGTCGATCTCGCCGTCGAGCTTGCCCATCAGTAGCCGGTCGAGAACGGACGTCTCGTCGGTGAGTCGCAGATCGCTCGCGCGCGCCGCGATTCCGCGCGGCAGCAGGCGGTAGGGTGCGCCGCCGAAGCGCTGGTTGCGCAAGCGGTGCAGGGCCTCGTTGACCGTTGCGATGAGATCGGGCGCATGCACCACGCCGATGCCGGCGCACTCGACTTCCGCCCGCTCGACCTCGAGCGCACTGTCGAGGTACAGCGTCACCTCGCCGTCGGCGCGCGCGACCGCCAGAGCCTGGCCCTCGAGGATGGCGAAATCGGTGGCATAGCGCAGGTAGTCGTTCTGCCAGGCGTTGCCGTAGAGCAGGAGAACGTCGAGGCCGGCTTCCGCCATGGCCTCGCGCAGGCGCCGCCGGCGCTGGGCGAACACCGGCGTCATGCGGGCGCCTCCATCGGCTTCTTCGTCGCGGCCGGGACGCCGCCGTACCGGGTCGCAGCGGCATCGGGCGAGACCAGCCCCTCCGCAAGATCGTGCGCCAGGGCGTCGCGATCGCGCTCGGCGGGCTCTCCGTAACCGCCGCCGCCGGCGGTGAGAAACGTGACCGTGTCGCCGGCGGCGATCTCCACCTCGGTCGCCTTGTAGACGACCTGCTCCGATCCGTCGGCGGCGCGACGAATGATGGCGCAATTGGTCGCCGCCGACTGGCCGCCGTGCAGCCCCCAGGGCGGATCGCCGGTGCGGTCGCAATTGATGTTGGCCTTGCAGGCTTGCAGCGCCCGATAGGTGAGCTTGAGGCCGAGGCCGCCACGGAACCGGCCGGGACCGCCGCTGTCGGGCCGCAACACGTGCTCATCGATCAGAAACGGATACTTGATCTCCTGCAGCTCGACCGGCGTGTTGCGCACGTCGCCCTGACACACCGAGACGCTGGCGGATTCGCCGTCCTCGTGCGGGCGGCCGCCCCAGCCGCCGCCAAAGATGTTCATCAGGATGAACCGGCTGCCGTCGGGGCGAAAGCCGAAGAACGAGCAGCCACCCATGTCGCCCTTGTGCGCGGCCGGGATGAGGTGCGGGACCGCGGGCGCCAGGGCCTTGAGGATCGTGTCGATGACGGTCGGCAGCGCGATGCTCCACAGGCCGAGGGCGGCGGGCGGCCTGGCGCTGAGGATGGTCCCGTCCGGCAGGTCCACGACGAGCGGGCGGAAGCAGCCTTCGTTCACGTCGAGGTCGGGCGAGGTGAGCGCCTTGAAGGCGACGCGGGCGCCGGCGATGCCGCCCGAGCGGCCGGAGTTCATCGGGCTCGGCACCTGCTTGTGCATGTCGGTATAGTCGATCGTCATCTGCGAGCCGCTGACATGCACCTTGACCTTGACGCGGATCGGTACGGCGAGATTGCGCCCGTCGTTGTCGAGGAAGCTTTCCGCCTCGTAGGTCCCGTCGGGGATCTGTTCCACCACCTGGCGGGCGGCCAGCTCCGCCTGGTCCCAGATGCGGGCGATGCACGCCTCCACCACGTCGCGGCCGTAGCGCGCCAGCAATTCGCCGTAGCGGCGGGCGCCGAGCTGGCAGGAGGCGACCTGCGCCCGCAGGTCGCCGAGCGCCGCATCCGGATAACGCACGTTGTCGCGGATGATCTGCCACAGGGTCTCGTTGCGCACGCCTGCCTCGTAGATCTTGAGCGAGCGCATCTGCAGGCCCTCGGCGTAGATGTCGGTCGAGCCGGTCGAGCCGAAGCCCTGGCGCATGCCGCCGATGTCCACCCAGTGCGCGCGGTTGGCGGCGAAGCCGACGATCTCGCCGGCGTAGAAGCAGGGCGAGTAGACCACGACGTTGTTGAGGTGCTGGCCGCACACCTCGCCCTGGTTCATCACCAGAACGTCGCCCGGCGCGAGCCCGTCGAGGCCGTAGCGGGCGATGCCGTCGGCGACCGCGACACCGAGGTCGGCGAGGAAGATCGGCAGGCCGCCGCGGTTCTGCGAGATCATCCTGGCCTGCGCGTCGAGCAGGCCGCAGCAATAGTCGCGCACCTCGTAGATCATCATGTTGTAGGCCGCGCGCGACAGCGCGTTCGCCATCTCGTCCGCATAGGCGACGATGGCGTTGCGCACGACTTCCACGGTGATCGGATGTGCGTCGGTTCGGCTCACTGCAGGACCGCTCCCGCGGCATCGAAGGAAACGTCGATGACCAGATGGCCGGCGTCGGAAACAATGGCGCGGTCGCCCGGATGGATGAGCGTGGTCGCGTTGGGCTCCTCGATCACCGCCGGGCCGTCGACGCGGGCGCCGGCCGGCAGCGACGGGCGCCATGCGATGCGCGTGCGCAGCGGGCGCGCCGCATCGGTAAAGATCACGTCGCGCCAGGGGTCCGTCACCGTGCCCTCGGAAACCCACGGGGCGGACAGCCAGCGCTCGGCCAGCGTATCGGGACGGCGCGCCGTCACCACCAGACGGACGTTGACGATCTCGAGGCGCTCGTCGGGCGCAGCCTGGCCATAGCGCTGGTCGTGCTCGGCATCGAACAGGAGACGCAAGGGCTCGAAGTCGCCGCCGAGCAGGCCCGGATGGCGCACCGGAATGGCGATCGTGTGCTCCTGGCCGACGTAGCGCAGGTCGGCGAAGAAGGCGAAATCGGCGTTTACCCGATCGATGCCGTCGCGCGCGAGCTGGCGCCGCCCGGCCTCCGCGAGATCGGCGAACACCGCATCGACCCGCGGCTGCTCCAGGCTACCCAGCAATCCGTACAGGGTGCGGACGAAATCCTGGCGCCAGGCCGCCATCAGCATGCCGAGCGCCGAGAACGTGCCCGGCACCTTGGGAACGATCACTTTCGGGATGAAGATCTCGCGCGCAATGGCAACCGCATGCAACGGCCCCGCTCCGCCGAACGCGATGATGGCACACTGGCGCGGGTCCACGCCCTTGTTGACCGAGACGGCGCGCACCGCGAGCGACATCGCGGCGTCGGCGATCTGCACGATGCCGAGCGCCGCCTCTGCCACGCCGAGCTTCAGCGGCCCCGCGATCCGGTCGCGCACGGCGGCGGCGGCCGCAGCCGTATCGAGCGGCATGGCGCCATTGAGGAAGCGCGCCGGATTGATACGGCCGAGAACAAGGTCAGCGTCGGTGATGACCGGCTCCGATGATCCCTTGCCGTACGAGGCCGGGCCGGGATCGGCGCCGGCGCTGACCGGCCCGACGTGGATCCCGCCGGTCGCGTCGCACCAGGCGATCGAGCCGCCGCCCGTCCCCACCTCGACGATGTCGACCACCGGCAGCTGCATCGGCTGGCCGCTGGCGCTGCCGCCGATCACGTAGCCCTCCTCGATCGCCGGCGCGCCATTGGTGATGAGGCTCGCCTTGGCGGTGGTGCCGCCCATGTCGAAGCCGATCGCGCGCTCGATGCCGAGCAGGCCGGCAAGCCGGCCTGCCCCGATCATGCCCGCCACCGGGCCCGATTCCATCATGGCGACCGGCTGCTCCTGGGCGAGATCGATCGACATCACCCCGCCGTTCGAGCGCATGATGTTGATCTTGCCGCCGAACTTCTCCTCGCGCAGCCAGGTCTCGAGCCGGCCGAGGTAGCGTTTCACGCGCGGTCCAACGAAGGCGTTGAGCGCGGTGGTCGAGGTACGCTCGTATTCGCGGTATTCGCGCACGATTTCGTGCGACAGCGTCACGAACAGGGCGGGATCGGCGGCGCGCACGATCTCGCCGATGCGGCGCTCGTGCTGCGGGTTGGCGTAGGCGTGCAGCAGGCAGACGGCGACCGCCTCGATGCCGCGGGCCGCAAACCCGGCGGCGAGCGCGCGCACTTCGTCCTCGTCGAGCGGGGTGAGCACCGCACCGGAGGCATCGATCCGCTCGGCGACCTCGAAGGTGAGCTCGCGCAGTACCAGCGGCTTGGGCCGGTGGAAGAACAGATTGAAGGCCTCGATGCGATTGCCGCGCCCGATCGCGTAGACATCGCGGAAGCCGCGCGTAGTGATCAGCGCGGTGCGGGCGCCCTTGCGCTCCAGCACCGTATTGATGGCGATGGTCGATCCATGCAGCACCTCGGCGAGCGCCGGCATGCGGCAGTGGGCGAGCGCGAGGCTCTCCGCCACCCCGCGCGTCGGATCGGCCGGCACGGTCGAAGTCTTCGACGTGACGATCTCGCCATCGAGGCAGCCGACCAGATCGGTGAAGGTGCCGCCGATGTCGACGCCGACGATGTTCAGAGTCCGCTCCGACATGCGTGCCCGGTACTCAGAAGCGGACCGGCACGAACTTGTCGGTGTAGAGCTCCTTGGCGTCCGGCACCCGGTTGAGGATGCCGAGCTCATTGAGCGAATGACGGATCACGTCGATCGCCGCCAGGTCCCAGGCGCCGTCGTCGGAGAAGCTTCCGATCTGCGTCGCATAGACCTTCTCCATCACGCTCGGCTTGATCTCGATCGTCTTGCCGGACGTGCGGACGGTGAAATCCTTGTTGGCTTTCATGAAGCGCACCGTCTTGAACCAGCCGCGCAGGAACCGGTGCACCGCGTCGGCACGCTTTTCGGTCATGTCGTTGGTGGCAAAGATCACGTGCGTGTAGAAATGCTTGGCGATGTCGCCGAACAGCAGGAGGTTGCGCGTCTTGCCCGCCTCCTCGAGCTCGTAGCCGTTGGCGGCCTCCTGCACGGTGCCGTCGAGCTCGCCGCGGTCCATGGCGGCGAGGCGCGCCTGGATCGAGCCGAGCGGCGCGATCTGGATACCGGTCGAGCCCCAGCCCTGCTGGCGCGACAGCTCGCGGATCAGCCAATCGGTCAATGACCCGGCGGTGGTCACGCCGACGCGCTTGCCCTTGAGGTCGGCCACCGACCGGATCGGCGAGTTAGCGGGCACGAGCAGCGCCAGGTTGGCGGGCGGCCCATACATGGCGGCGACCGCGATGGCGGGCACACCCTTGGCCCGGAAGCCCATGCCCGGTCCCGAGCCGAAGCCGAAATCGACGCTGCCGGCGGTCAGCGCCTGCTGCATCTGCGCGTCGCCGCGGAACGCCGATACTTCGAGCTCCAGGCCCTCCTGCTCGAACATCTTCGCCGCGATGCCGACCTCGATGCCGGAGAAGGCGAACGAGTTGGGAACCGCCTTCCCGATCCTGACCTTGTCGAGTGCACCGGCAGCGGCGGTGGAGAAAACCAGGACCGCGAGCGCAAGCGCGCTTCGCCGCAAACCGACGACCATGCGTGTCGCCTCCCAGGGCGTGATGCTCCGCGGCTCTTGTGGCGACCTCTCGGCGAGATCGCTCGACCGCGGCGCGCGGAGCTTAGCGGGGATTTCGCAAAGAACAAGGTACGGCCGGGCGGCCGCGGCCTGCCGGGAAGCAGGGAAGCCAGAATGGGAGGAACGGCTCATTGACCCGGATGCTCTGGGCACCCGGTACAGTCCTGTTCGGCTGATGAACGTCAAACCGACCGGATTGCGGCGTCAGCGCTGCTCGATCACGACGCGCTCGGCAATCCGCTCCTTGTCGGCCATCCGATAGAAGATGTTGACGCGGTCGCCCATTTTCAAATTGGACCAATCGCCGGCCTTGTTGCCGACCCGGAACACCGTCTTGTTGGTGGTCTTGTAGAAGCGGTCTTCGCCGCCCCACTGGCAGATGAACGTCTTGGCCGCCGGATCGAGCGAAATGATCTTGCCCGTCTGCTCGGCGGCCCACGCACTTGCCGTCATGGCAAGCGAAGCCGAAACCGTGGCCAACATGAGCGCTTTTCGCATCGCAGGACTCCCTCGCGCACGAGCCCCCGCGGCTCGTGGAAATCGTCCCCTGCAGGTAAGACTAGCAAAAAGCAAATGGAAGGAGGAGTAACGAGCTCTCGACGGCCCCGGGGCGGAACGCTCTCGCGGATGTGATCGCCTCGTCCTTGCCGCTCTTGCGCAAATACCCAAGAAAACCAGCAATCCGACAGACGGCCGGCTGCGGGTACGAGGATCTCGCCGTCCCGGCATTTTGCGCGATCGGAGACCGCCGATGCAGTTTCAAGTGCGCGTGAACGGTGCGATCCACGCCGTCGACGTGGATCCGGATACGCCGCTCCTGTGGGTGCTGCGCGATTCGCTCGGCCTGACGGGCGCCAAGTTCGCCTGCGGCATCACCCAGTGCGGCGCCTGCACGGTGTTCCTCGACGGCGAGCCGCTGCGTGCGTGCGCGCTGCCGGTCGCTGCGCTGGGCGACGGCGAGGTCACCACCATCGAGGGAATCACCGGAGCGGAAGCCGATGCCGTCATGCGCGCCTGGATGGTGCATGACGTTCCGCAGTGCGGCTACTGCCAGTCCGGGCAGGTGATGAGCGCGGTTGCGCTGCTGCGCGAGGTCAGGCAGCCGACCGACCGCGATATCGATCTCGCCATGAACGCCAACCTCTGCCGCTGCGCCACCTATGTCCGCATCCGCCGGGCGATCCACGCGGCGGCACGCTCGCTGCGGTCCTGAGGCCATGGTACCACCTGCGCACCATTCCCGCCGCGCCGTGCTGCGAGGTACGGCCGGTCTTGTCCTCGGGCTCTGCCTGCCCGGCCCTTCCGCGCGGGCGCAATCGCTCGCATCCGCCGCGCCGTCCGCCCCCTTCGCCCCCAACGCGTTCGTGCGCGTCGCCCCGGACGACACCGTGACGGTGCTGATCAAGCACATCGAGTTCGGCCAGGGCACGTTCACCGGGCTCGCAACACTGGTGGCGGAGGAGATGGATGCCGACTGGGCGCAGGTGAGGACGGAGCACGCGCCGTCAGACTCGAGCCTGTACCGGCACCTCGCCATGGGCGTGCAGGTGACCGGCAGCTCCAGCTCGCTGGCCAATTCCTACGAGCAGATGCGCCGGGCGGGCGCGACGGCGCGCGCCATGCTGGTCGAAGCTGCGGCCGCCGCCTGGGGCGTGCCTCCCGCCGCGGTGACGGTGGAGCGCGGGGTCCTGCGCCACGCGGCGACGCGCCGCGAGGGCCGGTTCGGGCAATTCGCCCAAGCCGCGAGCGGTCTTCCGGTTCCCGCCGACGCGCCGCTGAAGGACAAGTCCGCTTGGCGGCTGATCGGTCGCGACGACGGATCGGTCCGGCGACCCGACAGCGCCGCCAAGGCGAACGGCACCGCACAGTTCGCGAGCGATATCAGCGAGCCCGGCATGCTGACCGTGCTGGTCGCGCACGCGCCGCGCTTCGGCGCCCGCGTCGCCGCGTTCGACGCCACCGCGGCGCGCGCCGTATCCGGCGTGGTGGATGTGACACAAATTCCGCAAGGCATCGCCGTCTACGCGAGCGGGTTCTGGCCCGCACACAAAGGGCGCGAGCAGTTGCGCATCACCTGGGACGAATCCGGCGCCGAGCGGGGCGGCAGCGAGGACATCGTCGCGGAGTACCGCGCGCTCGCGCAGCGCCCAGGCACAGTCGCCGGTGTCCATGGGGACGCGGACGCGGCGATGCGCCATGCCGAGCGGGTCATCGAGTTGGAGTACGTGTTTCCCTTCCTGGCGCACGCGCCGATGGAGCCGCTCGACGGTTTCCTGCGCTTCGACGGCGAGCGGGCGCTTGCGCGGCTCGGCAGCCAGTTCGTCACCGGCGATCAGCACGCGATCGCCCGCGTGCTGGGGCTTTCGCCCGAGCGCGTTGCGATCGAGACCATGCTGGCGGGCGGCAGCTTCGGCCGGCGCGGGCAGCCCGACTGCCATTTCACCGCGGAGCTGGCCGAGGTCGCCAAAGCGATCGGTCCCGGTCGGCCGGTGAAGCTCGTGTGGACCCGCGAGGACGACATCGGCGGCGGCTACTATCGGCCGATTTATCTCCACCGCGTGCGCGGCGGCATCCGCGACGGCCGCATCGTCGCCTGGGCAAGCACTATCGTGGGTCAGTCGATCCTGCGCGGCACTCCGTTGGAGGAGAGGATCAAGAACGGCATCGAGCCGGCTTCCGTGGAAGGCGCAAGAGATCTGCTCTACGCCATTGCCGACTTTCGCTGCGAGCTGCATACGACGGAGATCCGCGTGCCGGGATTGTGGTGGCGCTCGGTCGGCCACAGCCACACCGGCTATGCGGTCGAATCCTTCATCGACGAGTTGCTCGAGGCGATCGGCCATGACCCGGTGGCAGGTCGTATCGCCATGATGGACCGTGCCCCGCGCGCTGCCGGCGTGCTGCGCGCGGTGGCGGCGCTCGCCGGGTGGTCGGGTGCGGGCCCGCGCGATGGGCGCGCGCGCGGCGTCGCCGTGGTGGAAAGCTTCGGCACCCATGTGGCACAGATCGCCGAAGTCTCGGCGGTCGGCGAGGAACCACGCGTGCACAAGGTGTGGTGCGCGGTCGACTGCGGCATTGCGGTCAATCCTGACGTGATCCGCGCGCAGATGGAAAGCGGCATCGGCTATGGCCTCGGTCATGCCCTGTACGCCGAGATCGCGCTCGACCACGGCCGACCATTGGCGACGAATTTCGACACCTACCGCTCGCTGCGCATCCACGAGATGCCGGAGGTGGAAGTCGTGATCGTGCCGTCGTCGGAGCCGCCCACCGGTGTGGGCGAACCCGGGGTGCCGCCCATAGCGCCGGCCGTCGCCAACGCGATGGCGCGGCTCGGGCTGCCGCGGCCGCGCCGGTTGCCGATGGTCCAGGGGATCGTGTGATCGCGGTGCGCACGACAGCAAGGGTCGCGCTCGTCCTGGCGCTGCTGACCGCGGCGCTCCGATGCCCTGAGCCGGGCATCGCTCAGCCGACGGCTGGGTCCGGCGACGAGCTGCGCCCGGCCTCCGCCTTCGCCGACATTGTCGACGCGCGCGCGCGGGCGATCGCCCTGTTCGAGGAAGCCGGCAAGGTGTTTCGGCATCCCCGCTGCGTGAACTGCCATGTCGCGGGCGAGCAGCCGCTGCAGACCGACCGCATGCGGCCGCATCAGCCGCTCGTGCTGCGCGGCCCCGACGGACACGGCATGCCCGGGCTTCTCTGCAGCGCCTGCCACGGCGCCAGCAATTTCAATCCCGCGCGCGTGCCGGGCAACTCGCATTGGGGCCTCGCCCCGGCGCAGATGGTATTCCAAGGCCGCTCGTCGGGCGCGATCTGTGAGCAGATCAAGGATCCGGCACGCAACGGCAATCGCGACCTTGCGGCGGTGCTCGATCACATCGTGACGGACGGCCTCATCATCTGGGCCTGGTCGCCCGGCCCCGGCCGGACGCCGCCACCCGGCACGAACGGGCAATTCGTGGCGCTGTTGCGGGCCTGGGTCGAGGCGGGGGCGCACTGCCCACCGTCATAGCGGACCATCGTTCAGATGAGGGATGCGACCTGTTCCAGGCCCATGCTGCGAGCGAGCCGGCGCACTTCCTGCTTCTGATCGTCGCGCAGGCTCATGATGAGCGGGCCGGCCGCCCAGTAGAGCCGCTGCGCAGTCTCCGCCGTGAGCTTGGTCTTTTTCCCGGCGGCCTTGTCGGCTGCCATCTGGCGCGCGATCACGCGCAACTCGGCCTCGACCGGCGCCCAATGTTGTTCCTGCTGGGGCGTGAGGTGGAGGTTCGCCTTGATGCGGGCGATCTGCTCGACCGTGAGGGTCCCGTCCTTTTCGAGGCGCGGGGGCGGAACAACGCGCTTCGCTTCCGGCGGGAATGCGACGGGTCGCACCGAGGCAGTCACTTCCATGACCTGATTGTACACGGGATCACCGGGCGCGACCGCGGCGGTCTGCATCGACCGGCTGCCGGTTCCAAGCATCGGGTGAGGAGTGAAGAGCAACGGATCGATGATGGCCGCATGGGCAACCGGAAGCGGACCGGCGCGGTCCTGCTTGGTTTCTGCAACGGTCAGCGGTGCGACCGATTCGATCCCTTCGTCGGTGTCGGCCAGATCCGGCGGCACAACCATGAAGCCCCCGATGGCCGCAAACCCCGCCACCGCGAGCGTCGCGCCGAGCGCCGCGAGGCCCACCAACGCACGCACCCTCATCCCGCCCTCTTCGCCTGTCCCTGAGTGCCCTCAGTTAGAGACCTGCATGGTAAATAAGGCGTTATTGCGCACGAGGGGGGTGATCTCGGGACAACTGCGTATCCCGGAGCGTCCAGGCGATCGGCAGGGCGACGGCGCACAAGACCGCCATCGGCCAGAACGCCGCGCCGCCGAACCGCGCATAGAGCGGGCCCGCAGCGAGCGTCAGCACGGCGGTCGTCGCGCCGACCGCGAGCGTGCCGTAGATCGCCTGCGCGGTCGCCGACAGGCCGGCCGGCACGATCGCGGCCAGCTGGCGCATGCAGGCGAGATGAAGCAACGCAAAGGTGAGCCCATGCAGCGGCTGCACCAGCGCGAGCGCCACGACGTCGACGCTCAGCGCCATCACCGACCAGCGCAGGACGCCGGCGGCCGCGGCCAGGCTCAAGGCACCCGCCGTCCCCAGCCGGTTCACCAGCGCGGGACCGACGAGGAAGAACACCAGCACCTCGGCGGCGACCGCCTCGGACCACAGGATGCCTGCCGCCGAAGGGCTGATGCCGCCGGCGCTCCAGCGGATCACCGCGAAAGTGTCGTGCATGGCGTGACTGCCGAGGACCAGCGCCGCAACCAGGATCAGGCGGCGGAACCGCGGGATTGCGAACAAGCTCAGCGCGCGGGCCGAGGAGGCGTGTTCCTTCCTGTCGCTCAGGCGCGCCCGGACGGGCACCTCCGGCACAAGCCGGGCACACATGGCGGCGAGCGCCAGCAAACCTGCCTGCGCCCACACGATCGCTGCGAGGCCGAAAATTCCGATCGCGTAACCGGCAACGATCGAGCCGACAATAAAGGCCGCCGATCCGGCACCGCGCACCCAGCCGTACTCGAACCGCGGCGACCGAACGGCGGCGCTCAGCGCCAATGCATCCGCCAGCGTGGTGGCGGGCGCGAGCGCCGCCTGATGCAGCAGGCCGACCGCGAGGATCATCGCGAAATGCGAGACGGGCAAATAGCCGAGCGCCGCCAGGGCAGCGAGCGCCAGGGTCAGCCCGAGCACAAGACGCAAGGCTTGCAGCCAGTCGGCGAGGCGACCCGCCGCCGGCCCGCAGATCAGCCGCACCGCGGTGCCGGCGCCCATGACGACGGCGATCTCCTCGGGCGCAAGCCCGCGCATGGCGAGGAAGCCGGGAAGAAACGGCGAGGCGACGCCGAACGCCGCGTACATCAGCGCGAACAGGAGAACGAAACGCGCGAGCACGGAAGTGTGGATCGATGCAAGCATGAGTTAACGACGCCTTAATCTCGTCCGATTGGGTTGCGAGACAAAGAACGAAGGGGGCACAGATCATGGCCGCAAGGCCATGCGAGAACCCATGTCCACAGCCCTCAGCGACAACGTTCAGCGTCTGGAAACGACGAGCCGCATCACGCTTGCGGTGCTCGCGCTGGCGAGCGGAGTCTATACCTATCTCGGCGTGCGCGAGCTGCTCAACGGCAACGCCACCTTGGTGTTCTTTGCCGCCCTGATCTACTCGGTCGCCGTCTCGATCGGAATCTACGCGTTCTGGACCTTTCTGATGCGGTTCATGCCGCATGTGCGCGACCCAGTGGGCCGCGGCCTGCTGTTCGGCTGCATGGCGCTCGGCTCGCTGATGATCATCGCCATGTCGGCGTGGCTCAATGCCTCGGCTCTCGCCGGTGCAGCCGCCATCCAGCAGCATCTGGCCGGAGCCGTGCAGGCCTACACCCGCGATCTCGACCGCACTCATTCCAATGCGCTCGCTGCGCAGGGCCTGGTGCCCGACATCCAGATGGCGTCGACACGATTCGCGCGGCTGGCAGAGTCCGAGCGCGGCGGATCGCTGACCGGCACGGGCGGATCGGGAACCGTGGTGCAGCTGCTCACCCAGATGTCGACTCAGCTCGGCAATCTCGCCCACGAGGTGACGCAGAACGGCGAGCGCGTGAAGGCGCTTTACGAGCAAGGCGGCAAGCACATCGCCAGAATGCGCGAGCTGGTGTCCGATCGCGGACCGATCAATGCGCGCAGCGATGCGTTCGGCAGCGAGACGCTGGCGCTCATGGGCGTCATCGCAGCGTTGCAGCAGACCTCGGTTGCCCCCGCGGTGAAACGGGCCGCCGACGGATTGACCTCAGGGTTCATCGCGCCGGCGGCAGGCGGCCGCACCGCCGATCTGGCGGAGCGCCAAACCGCCGTGGTCGGCAAGGTGGAGGCGGCGGTCGCCGCCCAGGCGCAGGCTCTTTCGGCGGCCGCCGACCGCATCCTCAACGCGGAGCCGGTCGAGCCGGCGCGCTTCCAGCCGCTGTCGCCGGCCGAGGCGGTGCTGCGCTATGCGGGCGACTTCATCCCGAGCTGGGCCGGCGCGATCTCGATCGACTTGATGCCGGCGGTGCTCGTGCTGATCCTGTGCGTCGTCCATGGCGCCATCCGACGCGAAGACGTCGCGCCGGCGCCCGCCGCCTCGATGACCGCCGCTGAGCTGATGACGGCCTTGCGATTGGCGCGCGAGCTGGAGCAGGCGCAGCATGCGCCACGCACCGATGTCGTCGGGAATGCGAGGTCCGCTGCGCAAGAGCCCCTATCAACGCCGCAGGAGCCGGAGGAAAATATCCGACCGCTGGTCGCGGCGCGCGCCGGCAAACGGGACTGAGCCATCATGACGACCGCGAAGACGTTTCGATCGCGCCTGGGACGATGGCTCGAGAGCAAGTCCGATGATGCGGTGCTTTGCGCCCTGTTCGGCGCGATGCTGACGACCACCGCGATGGTGCTCGCTTTCGACTATGCCGAGCTCGAAGCGCGCAGCTCGCAGCCCACCTCGATCAAGCGGGCCGCTCCCGCCGTCTTCGACGACCTGGTTCCTGTTGCGCGACCCGACGGCGGGAAAGGGCCCGGCAATCGACTGTCCGACGCATCGTTTCGATCGAGGATGTCGTTCGATCTGGTCGCCGATGGCCGCCTCATGGCGACCGGCACGATCGAGCCCGGCACTGCGGAGCGCTTCGCCCTCGAGATCGAAAAACGCGGCGGCTACGTGAAGACGATTGTGCTGCACTCGCCCGGCGGATCGGTCAGCGATGCTCTGGCGATGGGACGCCTGATCCGCAGCCGTGCCTTTGCCACCGAAGTGGAAAACGGTCGCACCTGCGCCTCATCGTGCCCGCTGGTATTCGCCGGCGGCGTGGAGCGGCGTGTCGGGGAGAAGTCAGCCATCGGCGTGCACCAGGTCTTCGCCGTGGATCCGACGCGGCCCGCAAGGGCCGCCAGCATGGACGACGGTCAGCGCGTGTCCGCGCAGTGCCAGAAATTCCTGCGCGACATGGGAGTCGACCCGCAGGTCTGGCTGCATGCGATGGAAACGCCCAAGGAGCAGCTGTATTATTTCAAGCCCGACGAGCTCATCGCGCTGAAGCTCGCCACCCGGCACGGCGACCGGCCGGCCACCGAGGCGCGCGTCCGGTCTTGAGATCGGCGGTCCCGTCGCGGCAGCTGCCATCGGCGACCTACGCTTCACACCAGGCCGCAGCTGCCGCCCTCACAGCCGGCTTCCAACCTCGCATGTCCTTGAGTTGGTGTTGCCCACTCCGCTAATGTCGAGATTCCCGCATATCCTGTCGTGGAGTCGCGATGTCCTCGAAGTCCGGCGGCCGAGAACGGCCGCATTTTACCGATCAGGAAGCGCTGCTGTTCCACAGCCAAGGCCGCCCGGGCAAGCTCGAGGTGGTGGCGACGAAGCCGATGGCGACGCAGCGCGACCTCTCGCTCGCCTATTCGCCCGGCGTCGCGGTTCCGGTGCTGGCGATCGCCGAGGATGAAAGCCGCGCCTTCGACTACACCACCAAAGGCAATTTCGTCGCCGTCATCACCAACGGCACCGCGATCCTCGGGCTGGGAAATCGCGGCGCGCTCGCCGCCAAGCCGGTGATGGAAGGCAAGGCGGTGCTGTTCAAGCGCTTCGCCGACATCGACTCGATCGACCTCGAGGTCTCGACCGAGGACCCGGACGAGTTCATCAACGCCATCAAGGTGCTGGGCAAGAGTTGGGGCGGCATCAACCTGGAGGACATCAAGGCGCCGGAATGCTTCATCATCGAGCAGCGCCTGCGCGAGCTGCTCGACATCCCGGTGTTCCATGACGACCAGCATGGCACCGCCATCATCGCGGCCGCCGGGCTGATCAACGCGCTGCACCTCACCGGACGCGACATTCCCACCACCAAGCTGGTGTGCAACGGCGCCGGCGCCGCCGGCATCGCCTGCCTCGAGCTCCTTCGCTCGATCGGCTTCAAGCCCGAGAACCTCATCCTGGTGGATACCAAGGGCGTCATCTACGAGGGTCGCAAAGAGGGAATGAACCAGTGGAAATCGGGCTATGCGATCAAGACCAAGGCACGCACGCTCGCCGAGGCGCTGGAGGGTGCCGATGTGTTCTTTGGCCTCTCGGCCAAGGGCGCCGTCACGCAGGACATGGTGAAGTCGATGGCGGCGAAGCCGATCATCTTCGCCATGGCCAATCCCGATCCGGAGATCACCGTCGAGGAGGTGGCGGCGGTGCGCGATGACGCCATCATGGCGACCGGCCGCTCCGACTACCCGAACCAGATCAACAACGTGCTCGGCTTCCCCTACATCTTCCGCGGCGCGCTCGACGTGCGCGCCACCACCATCAACATGGAGATGAAGATCGCCGCCGCCCATGCGCTCGCCGACCTCGCTCGCGAGGACGTGCCCGACGAAGTGGCCGCCGCCTACGGCATGCGGCCGAAATACGGGCCCGACTACATCATCCCGGTGCCGTTCGATCCGCGGCTCATTTCCGACGTTCCGCCCGCGGTCGCCAAGGCCGCGATGGACACCGGCGTCGCCCGCCGGCCGATCGTCGACATGGATGCCTACCGCCAGCAACTGCGCACGCGGCGCGATCCGATCGCCGGCGTTCTGCAGCAGGTGTTCGAGCGGTTGCACCGCTCCCCCAAGCGCGTCGTCTTCGCCGAAGGCGAGGAAGAGCAGGTGATCCGCGCCGCGGCGAGCTTCGTGCACCAGGGACTGGGCACGGCGCACCTGGTCGGCCGCGAGGAGCGGGTGCGCGAGACCGCGCGCAACCTCGGCGTCGAGCTCGGCGACGGTATCGAGATCATCAACGCCCGCCTGTCGCGCCGCAATGCCGACTATGCCGCGTATCTGTACGAGCGCCTGCAGCGCAAGGGCTATCTCATCCGCGACTGCCAGCGCCTGGTCAACCAGGACCGCAACCATTTCGCCGCCTGCATGGTCGGGCTGGGCGACGTCGACGCCATGGTGACGGGGGTGACCCGCAATTTCTCGGTCGCGCTCGGCGAGGTCCGTCATTGCATCGATCCCAAGCCGGGCCACCGGCTGATCGGCGTCTCGCTCGTGCTGGCGCGCGGGCGCACCGTGCTCGTCGCCGACACCGCGGTCACCGAAATGCCGGACGCCGAGGAGATCGCCGATATCGCAGTCGAGGCGGCCGGGGTCGCGCGGCGCCTCGGCCACGAGCCGCGACTGGCGCTGCTCGCGTTCTCGACCTTCGGCCACCCGCCGGGCGAGCGATCGCAGCGCGTGCAGGGTGCGGTTCGGCTGCTCGATCAGCGCCGGGTCGATTTCGAGTATGACGGCGAGATGGCGGCCGACGTGGCGCTCAATCCCGACCTCATGGCGGCCTATCCGTTCTGCCGGCTGTCGGGGCCGGCCAACGTGCTGGTGATGCCGGCGTTCCACTCGGCTGCGATCTCGACCAAGATGCTGCAGGAGCTGGGCGGTGCGACCGTGATCGGGCCCCTGCTGGTCGGCCTCGACAAGCCGGTGCAGATCGTCAATCTGTCGGCCAAGGACACCGACCTCGTCAACATGGCGGCGCTCGCCGCCTACAATATCGGCGGTTAGCTCACGGGAGACGAAGATGACGAAGCCAACGCTGTCCGGCGTCATTGCGGCGATCGCGACCGCGGTCGACGGCGAGGGCGAGCCCGATATCGCTCGCTCGGTGAAGCTCGCGCGCCATCTCCTGGACAATGGCTGCAATGGCCTCAACGTGCTCGGCACCACCGGCGAGGCGACCTCGTTCTCGCTGGCGCAGCGTCGCGCGGTGATGACCGCCTATCGCGATGGCGGCCTGCCGCTCGAGCGGTTGATGGTCGGCACCGGCGCGGCCTCGCTCGCCGATGCGCTGGCGCTGACGCGCCATGCAGCCGAGCTCGGCTTCGCCGGCGCACTGGTGCTGCCGCCGTTCTATTACAAGGGCGTGCCCGACGACGGCCTCTTCGCCTTCATCGAAGCCCTGGTGAAGGGAACGGCCGAGCGGCCGATCCCGCTCTATCTTTATCATTTCCCCGCCAATTCCGGCCTGCCCTGGTCGATCGCCCTGATCCGCCGGCTGCGCGGCGCGTTCGCCGGTCGCATCGTGGGCCTCAAGGATTCGTCCGGGGACATGGCCTACGCGCGCGAGGCGGCGAGCGTGGATCGCGACTTCGCGGTGTTTCCGTCGACCGAAGCGGTGCTGCTCGAAGCGCGCGCCGGCGATTTTGCCGGATGCATCTCGGCGACCGCCAATCTCAACGCGGATCTGTGCGCGCGCGCCTGGCGCGACGGCGACGTCGCGGCGCTCGACGGCGCGGTGACAATCCGCAAGCTGTTCGACGGCAAGGCGCTGGTGTCCGGCGTCAAGGCCTTGCTCGCCCACATCCATGGCGATTCCGCCTGGGCCCGGGTGATGCCGCCGCTGGTCGCGTTCTCGGCCGCCGACCGCGCGCTCGCGGTCGCCGGCTACGATGGGGTGCGCGCCAAGCGCGTGGCCTGACGGCAAACCGGCACGTTGACGCGCTCGGCCGAGCTGACTATAAGCCCCGCAATGGCGGCGAGCGCGTTCGCCGCCGCCCTCTTTTCAGACCAGCAATCGAGCGCCGGCGGTGCCTTATTTCCGCGGCGCGATGGGATCACGATGGCGAACACCAAATCCGCCAAGAAGGCCGCACGCAAGATCGCGCGCCGCACCGAGATCAACAAAGGACGCCGCTCGCACATGCGCAGCTCCATGCGCAAGGTCGAAGAGGCGATCGCGACGGGAAATCGCGAGACCGCGCTCGCCGCATTGCAGGCGGCCGAGCCGGTCATCATGCGAGCCGCGCAGAAGGGCGTCGTTCACAAGCATACGGCAAGCCGCAAGGTGTCGCGCCTGACGCACCGGATTGCGCGGCTCGGTCAGTAATTTTTTCTGCAGATCGCGCCGAGCACCCGTTCGGCACTCTGTTCTGTATCGATGCGAGCACACCTGTGACAGTCGCGTCACAACGGTGCACAAACCTGCGCGCGCTGTGGCTATTCGGCATCTGGGTGTTGCCGATGAGGCAACCGACCACGCGGGTTACCCGCTTCAATCGCTCAGGGAAAAGCGCACGGTCGCAAGACGTTATGGCAAAAGGGCGAAGAGGGACTTTGAATCCGCGGTTTGTTCTCCGCCGACGTTCTGGTGTTGGAAATTTGCATCATGCGACCGGATCGCAGCATTCGCGCGGCGAATGGAGTCAGCCGATTCATGGCGACGAGTCAGCTATTTGTCGCAAATTGTTCATTGAAGTGTCATGCCCACTTAGCGCCATGCGTTCGGATGTTCCGCGGGTGCCGTTGACACAAACTCGTTGCAGGGCGTTAGCGGTGTGTTATTGTTAACTTGTTCGGGCCTTCGGGAGAATTCAGGGAAGGGTTCCGCGTATTCCATCCAGTCGATCAGGGGCAACCAAGTATACCATCAGTATTAACACGGATGGATACAGGTTTAGGGATTGATCGACGGGACAGGATCAGCAGGGCACCTTGCGCGGGTTTGGCCTCGGCCTCAGAACACAAGTGAAATGCGGCAGAGTCTCAACAGACCAAGAATGCAAAACCCATCGCGCAGCGGATCGCGATGGACCAGGGGGCGTTATGACAATTTTTTTCGGGAGGTTGTTGATGCCAACCTTCGTCGCACGACCTGAGAGTGCGGTAACCCCGATCGGGGCAATCCAGTTGACTGGCAACGCCCGGCCCGAAAGTCGCCTGATGTTCGCCCGCTCGCACGGAGCGCAGCCGCCCCCGGGCTGCTGACACGCTCCACAAGCGGCCCACAAGCTTAACACAGGCACCGCCCGCGGCAGCGGGCAGGGCGTCGCGCCGATCATCGGTGGACGCCCGGCGGGAGCATCACATGTTGAAGTCGTCCGAAGCTCATGGCGGCATTCCATCGGCGCGGCTGTCCAAGACCGATGGCACTGTTCCTCCGACCGTTGCCCCGGTGGAAAAGGAGGGTTCCGATCAGGCGCGCTGGGCGCGGGTCAAGAAGCAACTCCGCGCCATGGTCGGCGAAGATATCTTCCTGAGCTGGTTCGCCAGCATGGACCTCGCCGCCGTCGATGGGGACCTGGTACGGTTTTCCGTGCCGACCCGCTTTCTCAAGAGCTGGATCCAGGCACACTATCTCGAACGCATCCTGACGTGCTGGCAGGCCGAGCAGTTTTCCGTGCGACGCATCGAGCTGATCGTGCGCTCCGCCGTCCTGCGCACCTCGCTGCCGAAGGGAAAGCCCGAGCAGCCGGTCGAGACGCGCGAATTCCGCGATCCCTTCCGGGAGGCGGTCGGTCGCGTGGTTGCGGCGCCGATCGCAAGCGTGCACGAGGCGCTCGGCGGCTCGCCGCTCGATCCGCGCCTCACCTTCGAGAGCTTTGCGGTCGGCCGCTCCAACACGCTGGCGCACGCCGCCGCCAAGCAGGTGGCGGCGGCGCGACGCCGCGATCCCGTCATGTTCAATCCGCTCTACGTGCACGCCGGCGTAGGCCTGGGCAAGACGCATCTTCTTCAGGCGATCGCGTGGGCCGGCAACGTCGGAGCCGAGCGCAAGGTGCTGTATCTGACCGCGGAAAAGTTCATGTATGGCTTCGTCTCCGCGCTCAAGAGCCAGACGGCGCTGGCATTCAAGGAGTTGCTGCGCGGCATCGACGTGCTGGTGATCGACGACATGCAGTTCCTGCAGGGGAAATCGACCCAGGCCGAGTTCTGCCACACGATCAATGCGCTGATCGACGCCGGCCGCCAGGTGGTGATCGCCGCCGACCGGCCACCGGCCGATCTGGAAAACCTGGACGACCGGGTGCGCTCGCGACTGGCGGGTGGCCTGGTGGTCGAGATGGGGCAACTCGACGAGGACTTGCGGCTCAAGATTCTCGAGACCCGCGTCGCCGCGTCGCGGGTGCATCACCCCGGCTTCGACGTCCCGGCGCCTGTGCTCGCGTTCATCGCCCGGACCGTCACCCACAATGGACGCGATCTCGACGGCGCGCTCAACCGCCTGCTCGCCCACAACAAGCTGAACGGCCATCCGGTGACCATGGAAATGGCGGAGCTTGCGGTGCGCGATCTGGTGCGGCCGCAGGAGCCCAAGCGCGTCAAGATCGAGGACATCCAGCGCACGGTGGCGCGCCAGTACAATATCAGCCGCGCCGATCTGCTCTCCTCGCGCCGCACCGCCAACGTGGTGCGACCGCGCCAGATCGCCATGTATCTGGCGAAGACCCTGACCCTGCGCTCGCTGCCGGAGATCGGCCGGCGGTTCGGTGGGCGCGACCACACCACCGTGCTCCACGCGGTGCGCAAGATCGAAGGCCTGGTCGACACCGATCCGGCGCTCGCCGAGGAGATCGAGCTGCTCAAGCGCCTGCTCCAGGAGTAGCCGCGCGGCGCAGGAAGCGCCCCCGGTACCACCCTCGATGCTGCGGGCGGCGCCCAACCGCCGTCCCCTCCCCGGCAATGCCCGCCGCGATGCCAAATCGCTGGGTAAAAGGCCGCACAGGCGCTCCCCAACCCTTGCCGAAATCGCCGCGCCGGGTCACTTTCTTCCCCCGGCGTGCCTCGCCCGCCGGAGGCCGCTCGCGCCGGCTGCGATCACCGGTGCGGACGGTCCCACGCGATCGAGCAGGGTTGGTCCGCATGAAGCTCACCGTCGAGCGCACGGCGCTCCTCAAATCGCTAGGTCACGTGCATCGGGTGGTCGAGCGGCGCAACACCATTCCGATCCTGGCCAACGTCCTGCTGCGGGCCGACAAGTCCGCGCTCAGCCTGAAGGCGACCGACCTCGATCTCGAGGTGATCGAGACGGTCGCGGCCGAGACCGCGACGGGCGGGGCGACCACGGTTCCGGCGCACATGATCTACGACATCGTGCGCAAGCTGCCCGAGGGCTCGCAGGTCATGCTGGAGGCCCTGGGCGACCGCGCCTCGCTGGCGATCCGCGCCGGCCGGTCGCGGTTCACGCTGCAGACGCTCCCGGAGACCGATTTCCCCGATCTGGCGGCCGGTGAAATGACCCACCGTTTCACGCTGTCGGCCGGCGACCTCAAGCGCCTGATCGACAAGACGCAGTTCGCGATCTCCACCGAAGAGACCCGCTACTACCTCAACGGCATCTATCTGCACACCGCCGCCGGCGGCAGCGCGGCGACGTTGCGCGCGGTGGCGACCGACGGCCACCGCCTCGCCCAGTTCGAGCTCCCGGCGCCCGACGGCGCCGTCGGCATGCCGGGCATCATCGTCCCGCGCAAGGCGGTCGGGGAGGTGCAGCGCCTGATCGAAGACACCCAGGTCGAGATCGCGATCGAGCTGTCGGCGACCAAGATCCGCTTCAGCATCGGCGACGTGGTGCTCACCTCCAAGCTGATCGACGGCACGTTCCCCGACTACAGTCGGGTGATCCCGGTCGGCAACGACAAGGAGCTGCTCGTCGACAAGGCGGATTTCGAGGCGGCGGTCGACCGCGTGTCAACGGTGTCGAGCGAACGCGGCAAGGCGGTCAAGCTCGCACTCAGCCCGGGCCGGATGGTGCTGTCCGTCACCAACCCGGATTCCGGCAGCGCCACCGAGGAGCTCGAGGTCGAATACGAAGCCGATCCGCTCGACGTCGGCTTCAACTCGCGCTACTTGCTCGATATCGCGGCGCAGATCGAGGGCGAGAAGGCGGTGCTGAGGCTTGCCGATCCGGGCTCGCCCACGCTGATCCAGGATCGCGACGCCGCCGGCTCCCTCTATGTGCTGATGCCGATGCGAGTCTGACGACGGAGGATGGACGACAGACGACGGATGGGGGCTTGGCCTCGCTGCCATCGGATGCCATCTGTCCTGCGTCCTCCGTCCCCTCGTTCTCCGACATGTCCTTCGCCGCGATCCGCCGTCTCACGCTCACGAACTTTCGCAGCTACCGGTCGGCGGGCATGCAGGTCGCGGCCGGACCGATCGTGCTGGTCGGCCCCAACGGGGCGGGCAAGACCAATCTGATCGAGGCGATCTCGCTGCTCGCGCCCGGTCGCGGGCTGCGCCGCGCGCGGCTCGATGAAGTCGCGTTCCGGGACGGCGACGGCTCGTGGGCGGTGGCCGTCGAGGTCGAGGGCGCGCTCGGGCTCGCGACGCTCGGCACCGGCATCGATGCCAACAACGGCAACGAGGAGACGCTTGCGCGCAAGTGCCGGATCGATCGCGAGCCGGTCACGTCGGCGGCAGCCTTCTGCGATCACCTGCGCGTGGTCTGGCTCACCCCGCAGATGGACCCGCTGTTCTCAGGCGCTGCGGCAGAGCGCCGCCGCTTCCTCGACCGCCTGGTGCTCACGGTCGATGCCGCGCATTCGAGCCGCGTGAGCGCGCTGGAGCGAAGCCTGCGCTCGCGCAATCGCCTGCTCGAGGAGCCGCGCCCCGATCCGCGCTGGCTCGACGCGATCGAGCACGAAACCGCCGAAGTCGCGGTCGCGGTTTCGGCCGGCCGCGCCGAGACGGTGCGGCGGCTGCAGGGCGCGATCGAGGCCCGCAAGGACACCGACTCGCCGTTCCCCTGGGCGGAGGTCGCCCTCGACGGCTGGCTGGAGACGACGCTGCTCGAGCATTCCGCCGTCGAGGCCGAGGACCGCTATCGCGCGGTGCTCAGGGACGGACGTCCGCGCGATGCGGCGGCAAGACGCACGCTCGCCGGGCCGCATCTGACCGATCTCGAAGTCATGCATGGCCCCAAGGGGATCGCCGCCGGCGAAGCCTCCACCGGCGAGCAGAAGGCGCTGCTGATCGGCCTGATCCTGGCGCACGCAAGTCTGGTCGCAGACATGACGGGCATCGCGCCGGTTCTGTTGCTTGACGAGGTCGTCGCCCACCTCGATCCGACCCGGCGTGCGGCGCTCTACGATGCGCTGACGCAACTCGGCTCGCAGGTCTGGATGACCGGCGCCGATCCTGCGCCGTTTGCCGAAATCGCCACGCGTGCCGACGTGTTCGACGTGGCCCCTGGTCGCGTGCAGCGTCGACTCTAGCACAACGGTTGCGCACTACCGCGCTCCCAAGGCTTTATTTCGCCGACCGATTCAAGGAATATGGCCGTGAGTCGGGGGTGCGCGCCGGCACGGGAGCCGTGCAGGTCGGGAGACCGGGGCGATGGCCCAACGCAAGGATGAATCGCGGTTGCGTACCGTGGTCGAGACCGCGGTCGACGGCGTGATCCTGATCGACGCGCAGGGCCGCATCCAGATGTTCAATCCGGCGTGCGAGAAGCTGTTCGGCTATCGCGCTGCCGAAGTGATGGGCAAGAACGTGAAGATGTTGATGCCTTCGCTGTACCGCGAAGAGCATGATCGTTACCTGGAGAATTTCCACCGCACCGGGGAGAAGAAGATCATCGGCATCGGCCGCGAGGTCTCTGGCCAGCGCAAGGACGGGTCGGTATTTCCGATGGATCTCTCGGTGGGCGAGGCGAAGGAAGGCGACGACTCGATTTTCGTCGGCATCATCCACGACCTGTCGCAGTACCGACGCGCCGAGCAGGAGATCCGCGAGACGGCTGCTCGGCTCAAGGCGCTGGTCGAGACCGCCGTCGACGGCGTGATCATGATCGACGGCCAGGGCCTCATCCAGATGTTCAACCCGGCCTGCGAGAAGCTGTTCGGGTACGAGGCCGCAGAGGTGATCGGCCTGAAGGTCGGCATGCTGATGCCGCGCCCGTACCGGGAGGAGCACCAGACCTATCTGGAGAACTTCCATCGCACGGGCGAGAAGAAGATCATCGGCATCGGCCGCGAGGTCACCGGCCAGCGCAAGGACGGCTCTGTCTTCCCGATGGATCTCTCGGTCGGCGAGGCGACGCACGGAGACGGCGAGTTGATCTTCGTCGGCATCATCCACGACCTCACCGAGCGCAAGCAGACCGAAGCGCAGCTGATCCAGGCGCAGAAGATGGAGACCGTCGGGCAGCTTTCCGGCGGCATTGCCCACGACTTCAACAACCTCCTGACCGTCGTGGTGGGAAATGCGGAGGTGCTCAGCGAATCGCTGCGCGCGCGCCCCGACCTCAAGCACCTCGCCGACAGCATCGTGGCGGCCGGCGAGCGCGGCGCCGAGCTCACCCAACGTCTGCTCGCCTTCAGCCGCCGGCAGACGTTGCAGCCGGCCGACGTCGACTGCAATGCTCTCGTCAGGGGCATGGAGAAGCTGTTGCGGCGCATGCTGCCAGCGGCGATCTCGGTCAGGACGATCCTCGACGCCGACGTGTGGACCGCCTATGCGGACCCGGGCCAGCTGGAGAACGCGATTTTCAATCTGGCGATCAACGCGCGCGACGCCATGCCCGACGGCGGCACGCTCACCATCACCACCGCCAATGTGCCGCTCGACGAGCGCTATCGCGACCTTCATCCGGAGGTCAATCCCGGCGAATACGTGATGGTATCGGTGACCGACGACGGAAGCGGCATGCCGAAGGAAGTGCTGGAGCACGTGTTCGAGCCGTTCTTCACCACCAAGGAGGTGGGGAAAGGCAGCGGTCTCGGCCTGAGCATGGTGTACGGGTTCGTCAAGCAATCGAACGGTCACGTGGCGATCTACAGCGAGCCGGCCCTAGGTACGACTGTGCGCATCTATCTGCCGGCCGTGGCGACGTCGGCCGACAAGTCGCCCACACTGGTACCGGCCGAGGCCGCGGCGGAGTCCGGCAAGGAATCCATCCTCGTCGCCGAGGACGATCCGTTCGTGCGTTCCTACGCGGTCACCTGTCTGTCGAGCCTCGGCTACAAGGTGATCGAGGCGGTCGACGGGCGCGAGGCGCTGCACAAGCTGACCGAAGGCGCCGAGGCCGACATCCTGTTCACCGACGTGGTCATGCCCGGCGGCATCAATGGCTGGGAGCTCGCCGAGCAGGCGCGACAGATCCGCCCCGGGCTGAAAGTCCTGCTGACATCCGGGTACGCGCTGGAGACGCTCGCCGAGCGCGGACGGCTGCCGAAAGGCGCGGTGATCCTCAATAAGCCCTATCGCAAGGCAGAGCTCGCGCGACGTCTGCGCGAAGCCCTGACGGTCTCGCCGTAGATTAACCACACATTCGCCATGTGAGAATTCGGTAGACCCGAAAGGGATAGCCAAACGCGGGGGTGCACGGCGGAACGAAGCAGTGCGTCGGGCTGTTACCAATTCATGGAGGTCGCGACGTTCGGAGGGGCTCGTCGATGGCTGGTGTGGAAGTCGGTGGCTGGGAGAACAGGCATGCATACGGACAGGCTGCTGCGCGAACGCATCATGCGGAACCTGGAAAACGCAATCGAACGTCTCAACGACGATTTCGAAAAGATCGAGTTCTGGGCTGCCGCGATGGACGCATTCGTGAAACCGGTCCCCGGCTACGAGAGCGCGGAGGACGGGTTCCTGCTGCCGCGCAAGGAGTGATTTCGCAGCGCCGCGGAGGCCGCTCTGGCGCCTCCATCCAGGGGCTCTCAGCGGCTTGCGCCACGGACCCTCCCGGAGCCCTCGGCGGGCTCAAGAAACATTAACAAAAATAAAGACTTACCCCCCTAATTTTGCGCTGTACGAACCCTATATTTCGTGCGACACACACGTGTCCACAGCCGCAATTTTTCCGTCCTGATTCGCAAGGTCGCTGATGGCCGATGCCGTCCGTCAAAATCCCCTGCCCGAGCCGCATGGCGAATACGACGCCGACTCGATCAAGGTCCTCAAGGGCCTCGATGCGGTGCGCAAGCGCCCTGGCATGTATATCGGCGACACCGACGACGGATCGGGCCTCCATCACATGGTCTACGAGGCCGTCGACAACGCCATCGACGAGGCGCTCGCAGGGCATGCCCACGAAGTCTCGGTGACGCTCAACCCCGACGGCTCCTGCACCGTCCGCGACGACGGGCGCGGGATTCCGACCGACATCCACAAGGGCGAGGGCGTGTCGGCCGCCGAGGTCATCATGACCCAGCTGCATGCGGGCGGTAAATTCGACCAGAACTCCTACAAGGTGTCGGGCGGCCTGCACGGAGTCGGCATCTCCGTCGTCAACGCGCTGTCCAGCTGGCTCAAGCTCACGATCTGGCGCGAGGGCAAGGAGCATTTCCTGGAGTTTCGCGACGGGGAGCCGGTCGCACCCCTCGCGGTGGTGGGCACCGCCCACGGCCGCAGCGGCACCGAGGTGACGTTCCTGCCGAGCCCGCGGACCTTCACGCAGACCGAGTTCGACTTCGCGACGCTGGAACACCGGCTGCGTGAGCTCGCCTTCCTCAATTCGGGCGTACGCATCGTGCTCAGCGATCAGCGCCATGCGGTCGAGAAGCGCGAGGAGATGCGCTACGAGGGCGGCGTCGAGGCGTTCGTGAAATATCTCGACCGCAACAAGCAGCCGCTCGTCCCTTCCCCCATCATGATCCAGGCGGAGCGCGACGGGATTACCGTCGAGTGTGGGCTGTGGTGGAACGACGGCTATCACGAGAACGTCCTGTGCTTCACCAACAACATCCCGCAGCGCGACGGCGGCACGCATCTCGCCGGGTTCCGCGGGGCGCTGACGCGCCAAGTGACCGGCTATGCCGAGACGATGGCGAAACGCGACAAGGTCGCGCTCACCGGCGACGACTGCCGCGAGGGCTTGACCGCGGTCCTGTCCGTCAAGGTGCCGGATCCGAAATTTTCCTCGCAGACCAAGGATAAGCTCGTCTCCTCCGAGGTGCGCCCGGCGACCGAAGGAGTGATGAACGACGCCCTGCAGGCCTGGTTCGAGGAGCATCCGTCGGAAGCGAAGGTCATCGTCGGCAAGGTGGTGGAAGCGGCGGCCGCCCGCGAGGCCGCGCGCAAGGCGCGCGAGCTCACCCGCCGCAAGGGCGCCCTCGACATTGCTTCGCTGCCCGGCAAGCTTGCCGACTGCCAGGAGCGCGACCCCACCAAGTCCGAGCTGTTCCTGGTGGAGGGCGACTCGGCCGGCGGCTCCGCCAAGCAGGGGCGCGACCGTGCGTTCCAGGCGGTGCTGCCGCTGCGCGGCAAGATCCTCAACGTCGAGCGCGCGCGCATCGAGAAGATGCTGTCGAGCCAGGAGATCGGCACCCTGATCACGGCGCTGGGCACCGGCATCAGCGAGGAGTTCAACCCCGACAAGCTTCGCTATCACAAGATCATCATCATGACGGATGCCGACGTCGACGGCGCGCACATCCGCACGCTTCTGCTGACGTTCTTCTTCCGCCAGATGAGGGACCTGATCGAGCGCGGCCACATCTATATCGCGCAGCCGCCCCTCTACAAGGTCGCGCGCGGCAAGTCCGAGCAGTACCTCAAGGACGATCGCGCGCTCGAGGACTATCTGATCGACAGCGGGCTCGAGGACGCGGTGCTGCGCGTCCATTCCGGCGAGGAGCGGGCGCGGCAGGATCTCCGCGGCCTGGTCGAGGAAGCGCGCGTCATCCGCAACCTGCTCGCCGGGCTGCACAGCCGCTACAATCGAAAGGTCATCGAGCAGGCGGCAATCCTCGGCGTCCTGAGCCAGAATATCTTCGGCGATCCGGAGAAAGCGACGGCCGCCGCGCCCTACATCGCGCGCCGCCTCAACGTGCTGGCGGAGGAGACCGAGCGCGGATGGGAAGGTCATTTCTCCGAGACCGAGGGATTCCGCTTCGAGCGCACCGTGCGCGGCGTCAAGGAGGTCGCGGTGATCGACCAGGCGCTGCTCGGCTCGGCCGAGGCGCGCCGGCTGGACGAGCACGCGGGCCTGCTGCAGCAGATCTACCAGCGGCCCGGCGTGTTCCGCCGCAAGAGCGAGGACACGCCGATCCACGGCCCGGTCGGGCTGTTCGAGGCGGTCACCGCCGCCGGACGCAAGGGCCTCACCCTGCAGCGCTACAAGGGCCTGGGCGAGATGAACCCGGATCAGCTGTGGGAGACCACGCTCGACACCGAGGCCCGTTCGCTGCTGCAGGTCAAGGTCAAGGAGGTCGACGAGGCCGACGACCTGTTCACCAAGCTGATGGGCGACGTGGTCGAGCCGCGCCGCGAGTTCATCCAGGAGAACGCGCTCGCTGCCAGCGTGGACGTGTAGGGCATCTAGTCTCGCAGAGAATACCAGCGCTGCTGCGGCCACTCGGCGTTCCGCCCCGGCGCATGGCCTGCCGAGATGGCTCGGGCCATTCGCCTCAGCTGTTCTCGGCGTAGTCGGAAAGCTCCCACTTGTCGGACGAGCGCCACAAGCCTGAGAGCAGCAGGTCGTGCACCGACCGAAGCTCCTTCGGCAGCTTGTCGTAGAGCTTGATGAACAGCCCGTCGTGCTGGTGGAGCTCCTCCATCCATTCGGCGCGGTCGACGTCCATCAGCTCGTGGAACTGCTCGCGCGAGAAGGCGAGGCCGCGCCAGTCGAGATCGTCGTAAGTCGGCATGTAGCCGAGGGGCCCCTCGAGCGCCCGCGCCGTTCCCCGCGCGCGTTCGACGATCCACTTGAGGACTCGCATGTTGTCGCCGAAGCCCGGCCACAGGAAATCACCGTCCTTGCCCTTGCGGAACCAGTTGACGCAGAAGATGCGGGGCGGGTTGCCGATACGGCGGCCCATGGTGAGCCAGTGGTCGAAATAGCGCGCCATGTGGTAGCCGGCGAACGGCAGCATGGCCATCGGGTCGCGACGGACCTCGCCGATCTTGCCGAACGCCGCCGCAGTCATTTCCGAGCCGATCGTGGCGGCCGCATAGACGCCGAACGCCCAGCTCAGCGACTGGTAAACGAGTGGCGCCACAGTCGAGCGACGGCCGCCGAAAATCAGCGCGCTGATCGGGACGCCGGCGGGGTTTTCCCATTCGGGATCGATCGCCGGATTCTGCGCCGCCGGCGCGGTGAAGCGGCTATTCGGGTGCGCCGCCTTGCGGCCGCAGCCGGGCGTCCAGTCCTGCCCTTGCCAGTCGATCGCATGCGCCGGCGGGTCGCCGTCCATTCCCTCCCACCACACGTCGCCGTCGTCGGTCAGCGCGACGTTGGTGAAGACGGTGTTCCTCTCGCAGGTGCGCATCGCGTTCGGGTTGGTCTTGTAGTTGGTTCCCGGCGCGACCCCGAAATAACCGGCTTCCGGATTGATCGCATAGAGTTGCCCGTCATCCCCGGGCTTGAGCCAGGCGATGTCGTCGCCGACCGTCGTAACCGTCCAGCCCTCCATCTCCTTGGGCGGAATGAGCATGGCAAAGTTGGTCTTGCCGCAGGCGCTCGGGAAGGCGGCGGCCACGTAGGTCTTGTGACCCTGCGGATCGGTGACGCCGAGGATGAGCATGTGCTCGGCCATCCAGCCTTCGTCGCGGCCGAGAACCGACGCGATGCGCAAGGCCAGACACTTCTTGCCGAGCAGCGCATTGCCGCCATAGCCCGACCCATACGACCAGATCAGCCGCTCCTCGGGAAAATGCACGATGTACTTGGTGGTCGGATTGCACGGCCAGGGGATGTCCTCCTGTCCGGGTGCCAGCGGCATTCCGACCGAATGCAGGCAGGGAACGAACACGTCGCTGTCGCCGAGCGCCTCGTCGACCTCGCGCCCCATGCGCGTCATCAGCTTCATGCTGACGACCACATAGGGCGAATCGGTGATCTCGCAGCCGATGTAGGAGATCGGCGAGCCGATCGGACCCATGCAGAACGGAACGACGTACATGGTGCGCCCACGCATCGCGCCGTCGAACAGCTTGCCGAGCGTTGCCTTCATTTCGCCCGGCTCGACCCAGTTGTTGGTGGGACCGGCCGCGTCCTTGTTGATGCTGCAGATGAACGTCCGGTCCTCGACGCGCGCGACGTCGCTCGGATCCGACAGGGCGAGGAAGCAGCCGGGCCGCTTTTCCGGATTCAGGCGCCTGAACGTCCCCGCCTGCACCAACAGCTCGCACAGGGCGTCATATTCTGCCTGCGAGCCGTCACACCAATGGATGTTGTCCGGTTTGCACAGCGCGGCCATCTCCCTGACCCAGGCCTTCAGCCGCGGGCTCCGGACGTGAGACGGAATACCGAAATCCTTTTGCCTGACGTTCATGGCTCTTCTTGCCTTCCGATTTGAACCGGATCATGGGCGATGGTGGGTGACCGGGTCTCGCGAAACGATGGAGCGATCAATGCGCTCCGCGCATGTCCTTGCCAAGCTTGACAACGCCGCGGGGTTCCTGCGCGGGCAGGAACGGTGACTCCTATCAGTTCGCGGCTCTCTCTTGAAGGAGATTCAGATCCACAACCGCACTATAAACCATTGATTTTGCTAATGATCCTTATGATTCCGAAGTTCGCCAGGAGGACGTCGCGAAGTGAACCCGACATTCGGAATCGGAGCACGCGCGAGCAAGGCGCGGCATCCCGATTATTGCGGACAGCGGTACCGAGACAAATGTTCGTCTCGCGATCGGCGTGGCGATCGGTTCGGCGACATTCTCACCGTGGTCGGGGATCCCCGGGCGATTGCCGCCGTCGGGGAGATCATCGGCAACCGACCGAGGGCGCTGCAGGACACGCAGATGGTCCCGGCGCTCGCCGGCATCGCCTTGGGCGTGGTGGTGGGCAGCCTACGTCGCGGCCTACCCGATCCTCATGGTGCTGCGCGTGGTGATCCCGCAATTCATCGCCCTCGCGCTGTGGGCCGCGTGAGGATCGTGGTGGTCGGGCTTTCTGGGCGAGACCTGGTCAAGAAAACGGTCAGGTGCCGCCGTGTCGACCTCGCAACCGATGGGACTGCGCCGTGCGCCCGGGCGCGTCGATTTCCCCTCAAGCGGTCTGCGTTGCCCCCGCGCGAGAGAACCGCAAGCTCACGCCAGCTCGGCTTGACCGTTCAACTGCAGGATCGGCCCTTTCGCGCTTCTCTCGCCCAGATCCGCGGACTCGAGCCGTCTGCGGAAATCGGCCAGGACGTGAAGGCGAATGGCAGACGAAAGATTTCCGCTGCGCTCACCATCGATGTGCCCGATCAACGTCGAGACGGAAATGCGCTGGCGCGCCGCGATTGCCTTCAAGCTCGTCCAGAAATCGTCTTCAAGACTGATGCTGGTCTTGTGCCCGCCGAGCACGATCGACCGCTTGATGATCTTCGCCATTCTCCCCACCTCCTCGATCGATTGGTTGAGCGTCGGTCGGCCGTCGCCCGACAACTCAACCCCAGAGGCGACCGACGCGCCTCGTCGCACCAATTGGCTTGATATGGCAGAGGGTCACATCGTTTGGGGGGTGCAACAAGTGCGTGAAACTACCACCGGCAATTATGACGGTGTGCCCGGGCTCTGCCGGCGCGGTTGACGCCTGACCCACCCGGCCGCCCTCCGACGCCTGAGAGGCGGCTCGGCAACTGGGGGGCAGGCGGCAGTTGCCTCGCCCCGCCGCTCCCCGCCCCCAGGTCTCCGTCCCGCCGCATTATGCATATACCGCTGTTGCGCGACCTGTTTCCCGCAAGGCAGCGGGTGTAAGGTCGCGTCAACGATCGATCGCCGGGCGACTGCCTATCCCGGAAGAGCGAGCCCGCTCCGTGAGCGTTGAGGCAGAAAGGCGATTGCCGTCTTGTGCAACGCGTTGTTGGTCGCTCCCCGCTTCATCGGACGTTCGTTCTGGAATTTTCCCGCCGCCTGCGAGGTGCAGGGCGCGCGCTATCCGGCCGCGCCGCTCGGGCTCATCACCGTGGCAGCGCTGCTCCCCAGCGAGTGGGAATGCCGGCTCGTCAATCGTAATACCGAGGAACTGCTGGATGCAGATCTGGATTGGGCCGATCTCGTCCTGACCGGCGGCATGATGGCGCAGCGCGCCGATGCCCTCGCCGTCATCGCGCTCGCACGCCGCCACGGAAAGCCCGTCGTGGTCGGGGGGCCCGATGCGACTTCATCGCCGGAGGCCTACGAGACCGCCGATTTTCGCGTCGTCGGCGAAGCCGAAGGCGTCATCGACGAATTCATCCACGCGTGGGAATCGGGCCAGCGCCAAGGGGTGTTCACGGCGGAGAAATTCAAGATCGACGTCACCACAACGCCGATTCCCCAATTCGACCTGTTGACGCGCAGCCAATATGCCCATTTCGGCGTTCAATTTGCGCGCGGATGCCCGTTCACCTGTGAATTCTGCGACATCATCGAGCTTTACGGCCGCGTCCCGCGGGTCAAGGCCGTGCAACAGATGCTGGCCGAGCTCGACACGTTGTATCGCCTGGGATATCGCGGCCACCTCGACTTCGTCGATGACAATTTCATCGGCAACAAGAAGGCGATCAAGGCTTTCCTGCCGCACCTGATCGCATGGCAGAAGGAGCACGGCTACCCGTTCGAATTTTCCACCGAGGCATCCATCAATATTGCCGACGACGATGCCCTGCTGGCGCTGATGCGCGAAGCGAATTTCTTCACCGTCTTCGTCGGCATCGAGAGCCCGGATACCGATACCCTCGTCTCGATGCAGAAGAAGCAGAACACCCGCCGGTCGTTGGCGGATTGCGTGCACAAGATCTACCGCGCCGGCATGTTCGTGAACGCCGGCTTCATCCTCGGGTTCGACAGCGAAAAAGGGGGCGTGGCCGAAGCGATGATCGCATGCATCGAGGCGACCTCGATTCCTGCCTGCATGGTCGGCCTGCTCTATGCCCTCCCGACCACCCAGCTCACGCGCCGACTCGAACGCGAGGGGCGTCTCTTCCCGTTCTCCTACACCATACAGCTTGCCACCGAGGAGGGCGCCGGAGACCAATGCGCCGGGGGGCTGAACTTCGACACCGCCCGGCCCCGCCGCGACGTGCTGTTCGATTACCGCACCGTTCTCGAGCACATCTATAGCCCGGCAGCCTACTACGGACGACTTCGCATGCTCGCGCGCATGCTGGATCGCCCCGCCCTGGCCCGTCGCTCCGGCGATCCGGCGGGCGAGCTCGCCCGTCTGTGGCGGCTGGTGCGACGCATTGCGGTGCAGCAACCCGGCGCGCTCTGGCATTTTGCCAAGGTATTCGCCGAGTGTGCCGCGAAGAATCCCGCCGCCATCCCCTATTTGGGCATGCTTGCCGCCTTGTACCTCGATCTCGGGCCGTTTTCCCGTTTCGTCATCGCGGTGATCGATCGGCAGATCGAGGAGATCGATTCCGGCAGATGGCAGCGGCCGCCGATGGATGAGATCAGGGCCGATGTTTCCGTCGATGACGAGGCAGAGCTCCGCCTGGCGACGGCGAAATAGCTTGCAAACTTCCACAACCGTCCCTATCTGCCGACTATCATTGGCCATAAGTTCCGGCGCCGGTGACTGAGAGACCGGTTCGTGCTCCCGCCGCAATAAGCAGGGAGGCGTCGGTGGCGCTTTATCCAATCGAGAGAATTCGCGAAGTCGATCGCCGATGGTTTCTTCGACGCGAATACGCTGCCGTCGCAGGCCGCCCTTCTGCCAGCCAGGATCGAGCCCGCCGGTTCTGCCCGTTCTGTCATGCGCCGGCGCCGCGCGCGCCGGTCGCGTCTGAATATCTCGGCGCAGGCCCGGTCGAGCATGAGTGGCAGTGCACGTGCGGCCACGCGTGGAACACCTCGGTTGCGTCATCGAAACCAGGACATTTGCCATGAGGCATCCTTTCAGGGTGGGACAGCGCGTGCAGCTGAGCCGCAACGTGCGAAACAGGAATGCTGCAATCGGCACCTACGAAGTCCTGCGGCAGCTCCCGAGCGGCGACGATGGCGAGCGCCAATATCGACTGAAGAGCGCGAGCGAGAGCCACGAGCGCGTTGCCAAAGAGAGCGAGCTCGAGGAGATCTGACCGGAGCGACCTGATCGGGCGTGGCCGACCACCCCGGCGTGCAGCCGCCGGCGGTGGAACATCACGGGAACCCGTCGGTTGGTTCCTCGTTGCTGAATTGCAGACGTGCCTCAGCTTTTGCAGCGCGACAGGTTCGCATCGCGCGAAGCGTGCTTTTGGCCGCCACATGCACTAGGCTTGACGCCACGGGCTGCGCGGCAAGTATTTGGTAAGCCCGGAGGTATGCGGGTGGTTAGCCCTTCCCCCTTCTCGATCGTCGGCCTCGGCGCATCGGCCGGCGGCCTGGAAGCCCTGGAGGGATTTTTTCGCGGGCTGCCGTCCGACAGCGGGATGGCCTTCGTCATCATTACCCACATGCCGCGCGGTCATTCGACCTCTCTGGCCGAGATCATCAGCCGATATACCAAAATGCCGGTCGCCAACGCCCAGCATGAGACGGTCATAGCGCCAGACCACGTCTACATCTGTACCGCCGATCACGTGACGACGATCGAGGGTGGGCGGCTCCTGCTCGAGGCGCGCGCAGCCCAATCCGGTCAGCACCCGATCGACGTATTCATGAGCTCGCTCGCCCGAGCGTGTGGCCCAAACGCCGTCGGCATCGTCCTGTCCGGCGGCGGCAGCGACGGGGCGCTCGGCATCAAGGCGATCAAGGAGAGCGGTGGGCTGACCCTGGCGCAGGGTGCGGACGGCAGCGGCCCCCGCCAGAGCAGCATGCCGGAGACGGCGATCGCAACCGGTTTCGTCGATCTTACGCTGCCGGTCGAGGAAATGGGAGCACGCCTCACGCAAATCGCCCGCCGTCAGGGCGCGGATGGAGGGACCATCGCAGACGAGGAACACGCGACCGAGGCGCGGCAGACGATCGCCAGGATCCTGCACGACCAGGTGGGGCACGATTTCTCCGGCTACAAGGACAGCACCTTCATCCGTCGGGTCCAGCGCCGCCTGCAGGTGGTGCAGGTCGACACCCTGCAGGACTACATCGACTGCCTGCGCCGGGAGCCTGAGGAAGTCACGCTGCTGTTCCGTGATCTCTTGATCGGCGTGACCAATTTTTTCCGCGACGCGGATGCATTCGCCACCCTCGAACAGATCGCCATTCCCAAGCTGTTCGAGAACGTCGGCGCCGGAGACACGCTGCGCGTCTGGATACCCGGCTGTGCCACCGGCGAAGAGGTCTATTCAATCGCGATCCTGTTGCGCGAGCACATCGACCGCGTCCGCAACGTGCCAAAACTGCAGCTCTTCGCCACCGATATCGACGACGGAGCGCTGGCGATCGCGCGCAGCGGCCGCTATCCCGAGAGCGCCATGACCGGCGTCATCCCCGAGCGCCGCGACCGCTTCTTCTCGCGCGACGACTCGAGCTACGCGGTGAACAAGGAAATTCGCGAGATGTGCGTCTTTTCGGCGCATAGCGTGATCCGCGATCCGCCGTTCTCGCGCATCGACCTGATCTCGTGCCGCAACCTTCTCATCTATCTCGGCCACGAATTCCAGTCGCGCGTCATTCCGGTGTTTCACTTTGCCCTCAGGCCGGGCGGATACCTGTTCCTCGGAACCTCGGAAAACATCAGCCAGTTTGGCGAGTTGTTCACGCGGGTCGACAAGAAGCATCGCCTGTTTCAGCGCCGGGACCACGTGCCGGGGCCGCTCCGGTTTCCCTTGTTCGTACCAGAAGTGCGGACGCGGGCTGCAGGAGGGAAGTCGAAGCGGGACCTGGTTTCCGGCGCCGCCAATCTGCGGCGCACGGTCGAGACGAAGGTGCTGGAGAACTTTTCGCCGCCGCACGTGGTGGTCAACCGCGAAGGCGACATCGTCCACTACTCGGCACGCACCGGAAAATACCTGGAGCCCGCGGCCGGCATCCCGAGTCGCCAATTGCTCGCTCTGGCGCGCCCCGGCCTGCGTTTCGATCTGCGCAGTGCGCTGCACGAAGCGGTCGAGACGCGGCGGACGATCGTGCGCGAAGCTCTTACGGTCGGAAGCGATGGCCATGATCAGAGCGTCACGGTGACTATCGAGCCGCTCGGAGATCACGAGACCGATCCCTTGTTTCTGGTCCTGTTCACCGATCTGGGGCCGCCGAAAACCCCATCCCAGTCTGCAGCCGAGCGCGATGCAAGCGCCGGCGTCGAGCAGCTGGAGCGGGACCTGCGCGACACGCGCGAACGGCTGCAGTCAACCGTGGAGGAATACGAGACCGCCCTGGAGGAGCTCAAGGCCACCAACGAGGAGATGGTCTCGGTCAACGAGGAGCTGCAGTCGACCAACGAGGAGCTGGAGACCTCCAAGGAGGAGCTGCAGTCGGTCAACGAGGAGCTGCATACGGTCAACGCCGAGCTCAACGGCAAGATCGACGAGCTCGACGACGCCAACGCCGACCTGCGCAACCTGTTCGAGAGCACGCAGATCGCGACGATCTTCCTCGACCGCGATCTCGTCATCCGCAGCTTCACGCCGGCCGCAACGGCGATCTTCAACCTGATCTCGACCGATCGCGGGCGGCCGCTCACCGATATCGTCAGTCACCTCGAGCACGACGACCTTCGGCGCGAGATCCGGACCGTGCTCGAGCGTGGAGAGACGATCGAGCGGCCGGTCCGACGAGCGGACGGGGCGGCCCACTACCTGATGCGCATCCTGCCTTATCGGGCGCGCGGCAACGTCATCGACGGAGTGCTGGTCACCTTCCCGGAGGTCACCAGGCTGGTGGAATCGGAAGCTCATCAGCGCATGCTGATCGAGGAACTGAACCACCGCGTCCGCAACATGCTGACCGTGGTATCGGCGATCGCCAGTCGGACGCTGGCGAAAAGCCCCTCGCCGGAGGATTTCACGCAAGCATTCCAGGGACGCATCCAGTCGCTCGCCAAATCATACACCCTCCTGTCGCGCGAGCAGTGGGCCGACGTTGATCTGCAGGAGATCGTACTCACCGAGCTCGAGCAGTACCGGGAGGGCTCCCGGGACCGGATCGTCGTGGACGGGCCGCCCGTCGCCTTCAAGCCCAACGCCGCCGTGGCACTCGGGCTCATCGTGCACGAGCTTGCGACCAATGCGACCAAATACGGAGCGCTGTCCAAGCCGGAGGGCCAGGTGACGGTGACCTGGAGGATCGACGGCAGCAGCCGCCGAGCTCTGCTTCTGGACTGGCGGGAGTCCGGCGCAGGCTCCATCGCCACCCCGAAGCGCCGAGGCTTTGGGACCGAGCTGATCGAACGAGAGATCGGGGGAACGCTCGGCGGCAAGCTGGAGCGGAAATATCCCGCCACCGGCATGCGAGCGACCATGGTCATCCCGCTGGATGGGGGCAACGTCGCCCCGGCACGCGGCGCTCTCAAGTAGGACGAGAGGCGCATGCCCGAAGTTCGTTCCGCACGTGACGGTATTCCGTTCGTCGGCCTCAAAAAAATCGACCGTGCGTCGGGTGGGCGACAGAGGCAGAATGGGTATGGGTCTAGGGTGTAGGAGTCCTCGTCAATTGTGACGCGCACCGACCGGCTTCGTCCGACGCCCCCAGAACTCGGCCTCGGCCATCTCGGATGTCGCGCCCCAGCAGGGCCGGCCCGGCGACGGAAGCCCGGGAACTTTGTCTGGCTCCCGACGTTTCATTAAGGGGAATTGCGCCATGCAGCGATTCTTTTTCCATCTGCGAAGGCTTGAAAGCGAGCTGACGGACCACGAGGGGATCGACATGATCGACGCGGCCGCGGCGCGCGAGCTCGCCGCCCGGTCGATGCAGGACTTCCTGCAGCAATCCTCCGGCTGCGTCGATCCGGACTGGAAAATGTGGTCCTTGTCCGTTTGCGACGCGCGAGGACGGTGCGTGTTCAACGTGGACTTTGCGGCCGCCGCAGCGCTGACGGCCGGTCGCATGATCGCAGCCGCGGCGCGCGAGCCGCTACGTCTCGTCTACCTCGATGTAGAGCGGAGGCGGCGGGATCATGAGACGGTGGAACGACGCAGGCGCCAACTCTTCGAGCGGGCAGCGATGCTGCGGGATCAAACTCGATACGAGGTGAATGCCCTTTATTGCCTGATGCTGGCGAGCAAGCGCGCCCGCGATCGGGCCCGGGAGTTGCTGGCGCGCTCACGGCGACAGTCGCAGGCGGACCAGCTTGAGCCGGAGCTTCAACCTGTGAACTCGTAGAGGAAGGCTATGAGCAACGCGCAGAACCTGACCCGGGCACTCAAAGAAATATCCTCGCCGTCCGCCATTCTCGATCTCGGATTCGGTGGGACTGGACGCAACCGGCTGCTGGCCGGCCTCCCCCCTGCCGATTTCGACCTCCTGGTGCCGCATATCAGCGAAGTCGCGCTCGACAGGGGCAGCGTGCTGCAGGAGCCGGGACAAGCGATCACCCGGGTCTATTTTCCGCATAACGGCTTGATCTCCCTGCTTGGGATGCTGCCGGAGGGTCACGCGGTGGATACGGCCTCGGTCGGCCGCGAAGGCGGCATCGGGCTGATGGCCGGATTGGGCGCACGGACGGCATTGAGCCAGGCGGTGGTCCAGCTGCCGGTCCGCGCGGCGCAGATTCCCGCCCCTCGCTTTGCTGAAGCTGCGGCCAACAGCACGCCGATCCGCGACATGATCGTGCGCTATAGCGAGCTGCTGCTCGCACAAGTCCAGCAGCTGGTCGCGTGCAACACGGTGCACCACGTGCAGGAGCGGCTGTGCCGCTGGCTGCTCAATGCGCGCGACCGGGTCGGGGGCGACACCCTTCCCCTGACGCAGGAATTCCTCGCCGACACGCTCGGCGTGCAGCGCACCACCGTGACGATGATCGGCCGCATGCTGCAGGCGCAGGGGATCATCCATGTGCGCCGCGGCCGCATCCAGATCCGGGACGTGATCGCGCTCGAGCGCAAGTCCTGCGCCTGCTATCGCATCGGCCGTCGATTGATCGACGAGTACGGCCGCATCAACTGCGGCTGACCCGCTGCCTCTCATCTCGCGTCGCCAGCATGCGCGCCTCGAACAGGCCGCGTCAGGCTTGCGACAAGTCTCGAACAATTTGATCAGGATTCCATTACAGGTTCTTCAATCGATCGTGAGGCATTGCCCAACCGACAAGGAGTCCGCGCAGCACCGCGCTTTGCCGCAAGCAGCCCGGAGTGGGTGAGGAACCCAACTCAGGAACCAAGCCCCAATGAGCGGGTTGGTGCAGCGAATTTACTGCCGCCGTGGGGCCCGGGCGGCTCTCTCAGCTGAATCTGCGCACATGCGGCGCCGCGTTGCAGCGCTGGATGCATGGATTTGCCGATGCCGCAGGGTTTGAAATCGTCTCCACCGCCGCACAGCAGGCCCACGCTGACCGCTTCGTTGCGCCAGGAGATCCTGGCGACGGTGCCACGGCTGCGGGCGTTCGCGGTCTCGCTCACCGCCAGCAGCGACCGGGCCGACGATCTCGTGCAGGAAACGATGGTGCGGGCCTTGACCCATATCGACCAATTCCAGCCGGGCACCAACATGCGCGCCTGGCTGTTCACGATCCTGCGCAACCAGTTCAATTCCGAGTATCGCCAGAGCCGGTGGGTGATCGAGGACGCCGACGGCATCTATATCGACGCGCTCAGGACCGTGCCGCAACAGGGCAGCTGGCTCGAGTTCCAGGAGCTGCGCGGCGCGCTCGCCAAGCTGTCGCCGGAGCAGCGCGAGGCGGTCGTGCTGGTCGGCGCCTCCGGCATGACCTACGAGGAAGCCGCCGCGATCTGCGGCTGCGCGATCGGCACCATCAAGAGCCGGGTCAATCGCGGGCGATCGCGCCTGGCCGAGCTCCTGTCGATTGAAACGACCGAAGATTTCGGCCCCGACCAGGAAAGCCGCGCGGTCATCATGGCGAGCCGCTGATCGGTCCTGGCTCGTCGGCCAGGCGACGCCGCACGCCCCAGCCGGCCAAAATCCCTTCCATCTCATCGAGCACGAAGAAGCGGGCGCTGTCCGGGTCGTAGCCCTGATCCAGCAGCGCGTCGTATTCGGTCAGCGCGTGGCGCACGTAGGCGGTCAGCGACAGCCAGGCGGCCGCCTCCGGTGAGGCCGAGCGCAGGCCGGGACTGTCCATCGCATGGTCGACGACCGCGCCGAATTCGTGCGCCGGGATGCGCGGCGCCAGGCGCCGCAGCGCAAGCTCGACGTCGGCGCGCTGAGCCAAAATGAACCTTGCCTCCAGACAGCCGGCCTAATGACCCGATGGATTCGGCGTCTGCACCGTACGGGGCCACGGCCCGGAGATGACAGAAGCCCCGTCGGCAATCAATTTCCCCCGCCCGCCACAAAAATGCTTGGCTTTCCCGCAAAGCAAGGCAACTATCGCACGACGAGGTGGCCAGCCAGGGGAGGAATGGATGGCATTGGGAGTGATGCGGCGCGTCGCCGTGGCCGGCGCGCTGGCGGTGCTCGGCATCGGCTCGGCTTCGGCAGAGGTTCGCATTCAACGGGACTTCGGAGGCCAGATCGGCCCCTATCTGTACAAGTACGCAGCCATGCGCGAGGCCGGCCACAATGTGGTCATCGACGGCCCGTGCCTGTCGGCCTGTACGCTCGCCCTGGCGGTGATCCCGCGCGAGCGGATCTGCATGACGAACAACGCCGTGCTCGGGTTCCATGCGGCCTGGTCGCCCGGCGCCGACGGACGCCCGATCAAGAGTTCCGGCGGCACGCGCCTGCTGATGGCGGTCTACCCCCCGCAAGTGCGCAGCTGGATCAGGAAACGGGGCGGTCTGAACGGGAGGACCATCTTCCTGCGCGGTCGCGAGCTCGCTGCGCTCTACCGCACCTGCAGCTGACTTGTCCGGCGGTGGGGCGCCGTCCGCTTCCTGCGGGGCGGCGGCGCCGCCCGTCGCAGTTGCCGAGGGGCGCGGTCGGGCCTATGTGTTGGGCATGGCCGAGATCGCCCCCTCGTATCCGTGGCTCAAGCCTCGTCCGCTCGTGCTGGTCGCCGGCGCCCTGGGCATGCTGCTTGCCGGCACGCTCGCCTTGTGGGCGCATTACGGCACCGCGGTCTTTTTCGAGATGATCCGGACCGGCTTCGTGGCGTGCTTCTGATCCCCGGCAACGGCGACCGATGACAGCCCGCGCAGTTCGCATCCTGCTCATCCTGTCGGCATTCCTGACCGGGCTCGCTCTCTGCCTAGCGGTGATCCTGCTGATATCCGGGCGCACCCCGAGCACGATCGTACCGACGGCCTCGGTAATCGGCGGGCCGTTCCAATTGATCGATCAGGACGGGCGGACGGTCAGCGATCGCGATCTGGCGGGCCGGCCGTTCCTGGTGTTTTTCGGCTTCACCCATTGCCCCGAGATCTGCCCGACCACGCTGTTCGAAGTGTCCGAGGTCCTGCGCGCGCTCGGTCCGGATGCCGACAAGGTCCAGGCCCTGTTCATCACGGTGGATCCCGAGCGCGATACGCCCGACAAGCTCAAGGACTACCTGTCGAGCTTCGATCCGCACCTGCGCGGACTCACCGGCGATACCGCCGCCGTTGCGGGCGTGACCAAGGCCTATCGGGTCTACGTGCGCAAGGTGCCGCAGGACAGCGGCTACACCATGGATCACACCGCCATCGTCTACCTGATGGACAAGACCGGGCGGTTCGTGGCGCCGTTCAGCCTCAAGCGGCGCGCCGCGGAGGCCGCCGCCGATTTGCGGAAGTATCTTTGAGACCGCTGCCGGCCTCGGCGCGATCGCGGGAGACCACCATGGCAGTTTCGTCGAGGCGGCGGCCCTTCCGAGCCATCCGGACAGCGGCGCTGATCGTCGCAACGCTCGCCTGCACGTTGGTGACGGACGGTGCATCGGTCGCCCAGCCGGGCGGGGACGCCGCCGCCGCGGTGCCCAGCTTCTGGGACCCGCGGCGGCGGCCCGAGCGGCCGGAGCTCACCCGCATCACCATCATCCGCTTCCTCACCGAGGTCGACTACCCGCCATTCAACTACGCGGGCCCGGACGGCAATCCGGCTGGGTTCAACATCGATCTCGCGCGCCTCCTGTGCGAGGAGCTCAAGGTCAACTGCACCATGCAGATGCGCCGATTCGACACGCTGATCGACGCGCTCAGCGAGAACCGCGGCGACGCGGTGATCGCCTCGCTCGCCGTAACGCAGGACGCACGCCGCCGCATCGATTTCAGCGACTCCTATTATCGCTCCCCGGCGCGCTTCGTCGTCCGGCGCGAAGCCGCGATCGAGGACGTGCGGCCCGAGCGCCTCGAGGGGCGCAAGGTGGCGGTCGTCGCGAAGACCGCGCACGAGGCCTATCTCAGGGCGTTCTTCACCGAAGTGGAGGTGCGGCCCTATCCCAACACGGAGGCGGCGCGCGAAGCAGTGCGGCGCGGCGAAGCGGACCTCCTGTTCGGCGACGGGATCGCGCTCGCGTTCTGGCTCAACGGAACCGATTCGGCCGGCTGCTGCGTCTTCAAGGGCGGTCCGTACACCGAAAGCCGCTATTTCGGCGAAGGAATCGCCATCGCGGTACGGCGCGGCAACGAGACCCTCCGGCTGGCTTTGAATTGGGCCCTGTTCCGCCTGTGGGAAAAGGGCCAGTTCACCGACCTGTGGCTGCGCTATTTTCCCATCAGCCCGTTCTGACCCCACGGCCTGTCCGCCTCATGAACCGCCTGCGGAACGTCGCGCTGAACGCCGCCGTGGTGGTCGGCTCGGTCGCGGTCTATCTGCTCGTCTGCGAGCTCGTGGTGTTCCGCTTCGTCCTCGCGGCAAGCGACGTGCCGGCCAACGATTTCGTCAACGACGTGGTGCGCTATGCGCCCCGGCAGACCGGCATCTGGCGTGTGCGCAACGAGATCGCCGCTCCCTACGCGATCAACGCGCAGGGATGGAATTCCGGCGCGGGCGACTACGTCGCCGAGCGCCGGGACGGCGTCGCCCGCGTGGCGCTGGTGGGCGACAGCTTTGTGGAGGCGCTCCAGGTCCCGTACGACCAGAGCGTCGCCGAGCGCCTGGCGCGCGAGCTTTCCGGCACCCGCGCTCCCGCCGAGGTCTACCGGTTCGGCATCAGCGGCGCACCGCTGAGCCAGTACCTGCACATGGTGGAGCGCGAGGTCGCGCGCTTCCGCCCCGATTGGATCGTGGTGCTCATCGTCCACAATGATTTCGACGAATCGTTCACGTTCGTGCCGGGACGCTATACGTCGAGCTTCCTCAAGCTGCGCCTGCAGGACGGCCGAGTGATCGAAGAGATCGCGCCATCGCCGTGGCAGCCGGGCCCGACCGAGGTCCTTCGCCGCACCGCCACGGCGCGCTACCTGTACTACCGCTGGCAGGTGCGGCCGGAGATCGTGAAATCGTGGCTCATTCCCGCCGCCCGGGCGGGAGGCGACGCGCAGCGGTTCGGCGCCAACGTCGACATCGACGCGGTGCTCCGCCGAATGCCGCAGATCCGCGCCGCGACCGACTACCTGTTCGTCCGATTGCGCGACGCGTCCCGGCGGATCGGCGCGCGGCTGCTGCTCGTCATGGACGCCGATCGCGGCGCGATCTATGCGGGGGACGCCGAGGCGCGGCCGCTAGCGCTCAACGCGATGGCGCACGAGCTCGCACGGGGGCACGGCATCGCGTTCCTCGACCTGCACGGCGCCTTTACGGCCGATTGGCGAGAAAATCACCAACGTTTCGAGTACGACGCCGACGCGCATTGGAATGAGCATGGGCATGCGGTGGCGGCGCGCGCCGTCGCCGACGCCATTCGACCCTGACGCGGCAGTACGCCGCGGGATTTGACGATCTGGCGCGACGATTCCTGACCTCGCTCAACCCGAGCGCAGCACGTCGCGGCGATTGGCCTTCTGCAGCGGCCTCGCGTTCATCGCATACAGCTTGGCGAAGGCCGCGATGTCGGACTCGGCCACCGGGATCGGCGTCGTGAGCAACAGCCATTCGACGGTCTCGGCGCAGGGCGGCGTCGTCAGCGACCCCGGATAACGGTAGTAGGTCAGGCGCGGGGGCAGGAGCCCGTTCGGGTTGATGGCGGCATCCGCCTTCACGGCCGGGCCTTCCTTGCCGGGCATCGTGCCGACCACGGTGTTGAAGACCTTGTTCTGGCGGCCCGCCGTCATCAGGACGCCCACCACCGCGAGCGCTCCCGCGGCATTCCGGTGGACGAAGTGCAATTCCATCGGGAAGCTCTTGCCGCCGATGCGATGCTCGCTCGGCCGGTGGAAGTGGAACTGCAGCAGCGTGTAGCGCTCGCTGCCGAGCGCGAGCGTGCTGCCTTCGGCGAAGTTCACCTGGATCGTGTGGCCGTTGTTGACGATCGTGTCGGCGCTCTTGCCCCATGCCATCTTGAGCGGCGGCAACAGGGCCCGGATGGTGCCTGTGATATCGATCGGCGATTGCTGCGAGCCGAGCGAGCAGACCTTGCTCGCTGCGTCGACCTCGCCCCATTTGTCGGGACCGGTGGCGCCTTCGTAGCTCCAATGCGCCCCCTCGGCGGCAAATCCCTTGGGCGCGCACAGCGGGCAAAGCGCCAGCGCGGCGAGCCCGGTGAAGAAATTTCGACGATCCATCGTCCCGTCCCCAGTCATCCCTGTGCAGTGCGCTGGCGCGGAGTCACCATCCGCCGGGCCGTCCCGAATCAGCGGCGGCCGAAGCTAGAGCATGTCCCGTCCAGTTTGAATTGTGACATGTTCTGGTGTTCTCTTCGTGGCGCAGGCCGTTTCGGGACGACGTCACGCCGGCCGGCGATCGCGATGTCGGGTCCCTACTGGCTCGCCCAGACGATGTGCGCGATCCACAGCATCGAGTGGCTGGAAACCTCCAGCGCATGATCGTCGTTGAACCCCGGGAACGGAAGCTCATCCCAGCCGTTGCCGGCCGGGAAGCCGCCATCCTCGAAATAGCCGATGACCGGCACCGCAACGCTAGGCTTGCCGGCGCTGTCGGATGAACTCGACGAAGGCCTCGATATTAGTCCCGGTCGCGGCCGCCCGCGCGTTACGTAAACATCTCCACCTTGCCATCGAGAGCCATCAGGCCTGTCTCGACTGCAAGCTTGGGCTGGCGCTCGGCGACCTGCCGGCGGAATTCGTCGAGAGCCGCCTTGTGAGTCTCGGTCTCGATCTCGCGATTCGCCACCTTGGGTTCCCCATAGGCGATCTTGGCGGCACCGCAATCGCGATGATTGATGGCGATCACCTTGGGAATGTGGTGCAGCTGAATCGACGCCGCGAGATTGTCCCAAAACGCCTTCTGCCAGTCCTTGAAGGCCGGGGCGACGACCCCGATGGCGGCGCCGGCAATCACAAACTGGCTGTACTTGCCGAGCATTCCCCTGCCCTTCATGTAGTTGAGCGTGGGTTCGGGAAAACGCGGGTCGATGCAAGACAACACCATCGCCTCGTAGTTCCCTTCAGCCGCGAAGGCCAGCGGCGGACAAGCGGCAAGCGCGAGGCCGCCGGCCGACAGCTGCAGGAAACGCCGCCGATCGAATCGGCTGCGCAACACGTCGCCGCAGCACGCACACGAAACCGAGCGTGATTCAGTATCGCTTTTCCACATATTCTACTCCCTTGTGGCCTCCGGTCGAAGATTGCGGACGCATACCACGCCGCCAGCACGGCAACTGATCAACCTTGGTCTATCACGTGATCACTGACTCGCCCACACGATGCGCGCGATCCACAGCACGTCGGCCATCGACAGCACGCGCTCGCCGTGCTCCGAGTTGATCGACTTGAGCTCCAGCGTCTTGGCGGTCTTGCGCTTGAGCTCTTTCGCCATCACCTCGCCCTCGCGGGTCTTGACGACCACCCGATCGCCGCGACGAACCGGGGAGGACGGAGATACCACGATGATGTCGCCGTCGCGATACAAGGGGTGCATCGAGTTGCCGGAAACCTCGAGCGCATAGGTATGCTCGTCGTTGAATCCCGGGAACGGAATCTCATCCCAGCCGTTGCCGGCCGGGAAGCCGCCATCGTCGAAATAGCCGCCGGCACCGGCTTCCGCCAGGCCGATGACCGGCACCGCAACGCTGGGCTTGCGCGCGCTGTCGGTGATGAGCTCGACGAACGTCTGGATATCGGTTCCGGTCGCGGCGAGCGCCTTGGAGAGCGATTCGGTCGAGGGCCAGCGCGCGCGCCCGTCGGGGGTGATGCGCTTCGAGCGGTTGAACGTGGTCGGGTCGAGACCCGCCTTTTTGGCGAGGCCGGACGCGGAAAGGCCGGCGCGCGTCGCCAAGCGGTCGAGGGCGGTCCAGATTTGTGCGTGTGTGAGCATGGGGCTTCGTTCAGGGTTGGAGCTGAGACTTTTATCCTACTCGCAGGGGGCTTGTCACGGAAATTCGTGAATACCCCGTGCCGCCTGATTGAAGCGGCCGCGCCGCGCCGATACGGTCCCTCCCGGGCAGGACAGCGTGACGACATTCTTGTACAAGATTTGCCCTGCGGCGCTTTGGCTCGAGGCGGAGCGGGCCGGGGAATTGGCGGGCAGTCCGGTCGATCTGCGCGACGGTTACATTCACTTCTCCACCGCCGATCAGGTGGCGGAAACCGCCGCCAAGCACTTCGCCGGCCAGGCCGACCTGGTGCTGCTGACAGTCGAGGTGCGCGCCGTGGCCGACCAGCTGAAATGGGAGGTGTCGCGGGGCGGGCAGCTGTTTCCCCACCTCTATGCGGCGCTTCCGGTCGGCGCCGTGCGGCGGGTCGAGGCACTGCGGCTCGGTCCTGACGGCCGGCACGTCTTCGCGGATCTCGCATCATGATCGGGTTCATCGACCGGATGATGCGGCCATTGATGCGGGCGCTGGACCCGGAACGGGCACACCGCCTGGCCATCCAGGGGCTCAGGGTGATGCCGCTCCCGCGGGCTGGCGCCGACGACCCTCGCCTCGCGGTGCACGCGTTCGGCCTCGATTTTCCCAATCCGGTCGGGCTCGCGCCGGGCTTCGACAAGCATGGCGAGGTCGCCGATGCGGTGCTGCGCCTCGGCTTCGGCTTCGCCGAGGTCGGCACCGTCACGCCGCGAGCGCAGGAGGGCAACCCGCGGCCGCGGGTGTTCCGGCTGGAGGCCGACGAGGCGGTGATCAACCGCCTCGGGTTCAACAGCCGGGGCAGCGAGGCCGTGGTAGCGCGCCTGTCGGCGCGCGGTGAGGACGGCGGCATCGTCGGCGTGAATATCGGCGCCAATCGGGACTCGATCGATCGGGTCGCGGATTATGTCGCCCTCATCCAGGCGTTTGCGCCGGTTGCGAGCTATTTTACGGTCAACGTGTCCTCGCCCAATACGCCCGGGTTGCGCGACCTGCAGCAGGCGGGCGTGCTCGACGATCTGCTGGCGCGGGTGCTGGATGCGCGCGACCGCGCCGCCGTCGGCAGCGCCGCCGGCCGCCGGCGGACGCCCGTGCTGCTCAAGATCGCGCCCGACCTCTCGTTGACCGACCTCGACGACGTGGTGGGCACGGCGCGGGCGCGCCGCATCGACGGCATGGTGGTGTCCAACACGACGGTCATGCGGCCACCGACCTTGCGCGCCCGCGAGCAGGCGATGGAACAGGGCGGCCTGTCGGGGCGGCCGGTTTTCCGGCTGGCGACGCGCGTGCTGGCGGAGACGTTCGTGCGGGTGGAGGGACAGTTTCCGCTCATCGGCTCCGGCGGCATCGACTCGGGCGCTGCCGCGTTCGCCAAGATCAAGGCCGGCGCCACGCTGCTCCAGCTCTACACCGGCCTCGTGTTCCGGGGCCTGAGGCTGGTCGCCGACATCAAGGCCGACCTCGTCAATTTCGTCCGCCTCGGACGCTACGACTCGCTCGCCGACGCAGTCGGCCTCGACGCCGCCGCGGTGACGGCGGAGCCGTGGCCGGAGTAATCATCAGAACGCCCCCCGCACCAGCGCCGGATAGCGCGCGGCCTGCAACAGGCCGCGCGCCGCCAGGAAGGTCAGGAGCGCGATCCACAGCCCGGCATTGCCGAGCGGCTGCAGGGTCCACCAGGTGACGAAATAGATCGAAAGCGCCGCGATCATGAGGTTGCGCATGTCGCGCGCCCAGGTGGCGCCGATGAAGATGCCGTCATACACAAACGCGAGCACGCCGGCGGCGGGCGCGAGCGCCGCCAGCAGCAGGAACTGCCGCGCGGTCTCGCGCACCTCGGGGCTCGCCGTCATCAGGTCGATCAGCGCCGTGCCGCCGAGCATGAACGCCGCCGTGGTGCCGAGACCGAAGCCGAACGCCCAGCCGATCACCAGCCGCACCGCGCGGGAAAACGCGACGCGGTCGCGCGCGCCGACCGAATGGCCGCACAGCTGCTCGGCGGCGGTGGCGAAGCCGTCGAGGAAGAATGCGCCGATCAGGGTGAAATTGTGCAGCACTGCGTTGGCGGCGAGCAGCGTGTCGCCGGCGCGCGCGCCCTGGGCGGTGAAGAAGAAGAACGCCGTGATCAACGCCGCAGTGCGAATCATGATGTCGCGATTGATGCCGAACAGCCGTCGAAGCCTGGCGGGATCGAACAGCAACGCCGCCGGGCCGGCGAGCAGACCGCCCAGCCGCCAGACCGCGACGAGGCCCAGCGCCAATCCCAAGATCTCGGCGACTACGGCGCCGAGCGCGGCACCGACCACGCCGAGGTCGAGCCACAGCACCAAGAGCGCGGTGAGCCCCATGTTGACGAGATTGACGACGATCTGCAGCACAAGCGCGATGCCGGTGCGGGCAAGGCCGACCAGCCATCCGACGACCACGTAGCTGGCAAGCGCGAACGGCGCCGACCAGATGCGCACGAAGAAATAGGTCTTGGCCGCCGCCGTCACCGCCTCGCTGCCGCCCATCAGGTCGTAGACGATGCGCGCAAGCGGCGCCTGCAGCACCAGCAGGGCGACGCCGATCGCAGCCGCGACCAAGAGGGCGCGCACGAACACCGCGCGCTGCTCCGTCTCGTCCCTGGCGCCGAGCGCCTGCGCGGTCAGCGCCACCGTGCCCATGCGCAGGAAGCCGAAGATCCAGAAGATGAGATCGAATACCAGCGCCGACATGGCGACGGCGCCGAGCAGATGCGCCTGGCCGAGGCTGCCGATCACCCCGGTGCCGACGACGCCGAGCAAAGGCGTCGTCAGGTTGGCCACCATGGTGGGAGCCGCGATGGCGAAGACGCGGGCGTGCGTGACTGGTGCTCCGATTGCGAAACTCGCATCCACGCGCGGCATTTCCTTGTGCGAATTTCGCAATCAAAGGGCCACCGGATCAGCGCCCACGCGGCGCCCGCACCAGGCGAACGATCAGCCAGATGGGAACGACCACGATCGCGCCCAGCAGGAAATAGCGCCAGATCCAGCGCACCGCGTCGAAGCCCATGTCCCAGATCCCGAGCACGAACTGCTTGATGCTCGGGATGATGTTCCACGCATCGATCCCGAGCGCGGACAGGACGACTCCCACCAGGATCGACAGCAGGACGAGCCGGACCAGCACCATCAGCGGCGAGCCGCCGAAGAACTGCATGATGACGTTGTTGGCCATGGTTCCCTCGTGCAAGTGCGGTCACGTTCCGGCGATCAGGCTGCCCACGTGCGCAACGACGCCACCGGCATCAGCCACGGCGTGGGCAGTGGCCACGATAGGACAGCGGTGCTGCTTCATAGAAGGCGCGGAACGGCATCACAATACAAGGGTAGGGATCATTTAGGGGATGACGCCATGAAACGCTTCGTTGTCGTACCGGTACTGCTTCTCGGCCTGTGGCTCGCGCCGGGAGCGCAGGCAGGCCCGCAGGAAGACGTCGCTGCCGCCACGGCAAAATGGGGTGAGGTGGTGGCCGAGAACAATCCCGAGACGATCTCTGCGCTCTATGCCAAGGACGGCGTGCTGTGGGGAACGCTGTCGCCGACCGTGCGGTCCGATCCGGGCGGGATCAATGCCTATTTCGTCGGTGCCTATAAGGCGCTGCCGAAGCTCACGGTGAAATTCGGCGACCAGCTGATCCGCGTCTACGGCAATACCGCGGTCAATACCGGCTACTACACGTTCTCATTCCTCAAGGACGGCAAGACCGAGAGCCTTCCGGCGCGCTACAGCTTCACCTTCGTGAAGGACGGCGACAAGTGGCTGATCGTGGACCACCATTCGTCCGCCATGCCGGCGCCGCCGCGCTGAACGCTACACGCGCGAGCCGTGGCCGCGCTGCTCGATGCGCTCGAGCATCTGCTCGAGCGTCTCGATGCGGTCCGCCTCGGCCGGCGGCTTGTCCCAGCGCAGGCGGTTGATGCGGGGGAAGCGCATGGCGAGCCCCGACTTGTGGCGGGTCGAGCGCTGCAGGCCCTCGAACGCGACTTCCAGCACCAGGCCCTTGTCGGGCTCGTGCACGACTTCGCGCACCGGGCCGAAGCGGTCGACGGTGTTGCGGCGGACGAACCGGTCGATCTCGGCGAGCTCGGCGTCGGTGAAGCCGAAATAGGATTTTCCCACGGGCACCAGCTCTTCGCCCTGTTCGCCCGCCCGCCAGACCCCGAACGTGTAGTCGGAATAGAACGACGAGCGCTTGCCGCTGCCGCGCTGGGCATACATCAGCACGGCGTCGACGATGAACGGATCGCGCTTCCATTTCCACCACAGGCCGCGCGGCCTGCCGGGCAGATACGGCGCATCCCGGCGCTTGAGCATCACGCCCTCGACCGCATCGGCGTCGGCGGCGACGCCGGCCGCCGCCGGGTCGGCGCGCGCCGCGATCAGCTCGTCCCAGTTGGAGAAGGAGATGAGCGGCGACAGATCGATGCGGGGATCGTGGAGGCGCCCAACCAGCGCTTCCAGCCGCGCGCGGCGCTCGGGGAACGGCCGTTCACGCACGTCTTCGGTGCCGTCGACCAGGAGATCGTAGGCGCGCAGGTGCGCCGGATAGTCGGCGAGCAATTTGGCGCTCACGGTCTTCCGGTTGAGCCGCTGCTGCAGCAGGCTGAAGGGTGCGACGCGGCTGTCGCGCCGGACCAGGAGCTCCCCGTCGATCGTGCCGGTGAACGCGAGCGCTGCGACGAGATCGGGGAAACTCGCCGAGATATCTTCGCCGGCACGCGAATAGAGCCGGGCGATGCGGCGGCCGTCGTGGCGCTCGCCGGCGACCGCCTGCACGCGGATGCCGTCCCACTTGTATTCCGCCATGAAGGCGGCCGGATCGAGCGCGGCGAGCTCGTCCTGCTCGATGGCGTGCGCCAGCATCACCGGGCGGAACGGCGCCGGATCGGCCGACTCCGGCCGGGGCTCCCGCCCTTCGATCCAGGCGAACAGCTCGACATAGGGCGGCTCGAGACCGGACCAGACGAGCTCGATCTCGTCCGGGTCCTTGTCGCCGAGCGCCGCCACCGCGGTCTTCGCCAGCCGCGCCGAGACGCCGATGCGCAATGCGCCGGTGACGAGCTTCAGCAGGGCCCAGCGGCCGGTCTCGTCGAGCAGGTCGAGCCAATAGGCGAGCCGCGCCGGCAACTCGGCCTTGCCGAGCGTTGAAAGCGCGGTGACGACTTCGGTGAGCGAGGGCGCTCGCGCAAGCGGTGGGGCTTGCACTGCCTGCTCCCTCCCCCCTTGTGGGCGGAGGTCCGCCACAGCGGACCGGAGGGGAGGGTTGGGGTGGGGGGTTACGACAAGCTCATGCGCCACCTTCGTACCTCCCTCCCTGTCCCTCCCCCACAAGGGGGGAGGGGACGCAAGAGGCACCGCCTGCACATGAGCTTCCACGTCAGCGATTGTCCGCGCCTGTTGCGCCGGCCACATCAGCGCGACCGTCTCGGAGAGGTCGCCGACGTAATCGTAGGAGAGACCGAACAATACCGGATCGGTGCGCTCGGCGATCAGCCCATGGATGAGGCTCGGCTTGGCGTGGCGGAACGACAGGGCGCCGGTGAGCGCCGCCAGCGCCCAGCCCCGTTCGGGGTCGGGCAGGGTGCGGAAATGCTCGGTCATCAGCCGGAGCTTGGCGTTGCGTCCGTGCTGGAAGGCGAGGCGATCGAGCAGCGCGGCAAACCGATTCATGATTCGGACGCGGCGGGGACCGCCTCCTGCTCCTCCTCGCCATAGCCGACGATGCGCAGCGGCCGCGCCCTGAGCCCTTGCGTCTGGCACCAGTGCACCAGCGCATCCTCCTCGCCATGGGTGACCCAGACTTCGTCCGCGCCGGTCGCACGAATCGTCGCGCACAAGGCGTCCCAGTCGGCATGGTCGGAGATCACCAGCGGGAGCTCGATCTGGCGCTGGCGCGCGCGCGCCCGCACGCGCATCCAGCCCGACGCGAACGAGGTGACCGGGTCGGGAAAGCGCCGCGACCACACCTCCTTCACCGCCGACGGCGGGCACAGCACGATGGCGCCGCCGCGCGCGCCCTTGTCCGCCTCGCGCGCAAGCCGCACCTCGCCCAGCTCGATGCCGCGCGAGCCGTAGTAGCGGGTCAGGTTTTCCAGCGCCCCATGCAGATAGATTGGTTTGTCATGACCCGCCTGACGGATCAGGGCGATCAGGCGCTGCGCCTTGCCGAGCGCATAGGCTCCCACCAGGTGCGCCCGCTCGGGAAACAACGCGACCGATCTCATGAGCTTTGCGGTCTCGAGCGCCGGATCGCCGTGGCGGAAGACCGGCAGCCCGAACGTCGCCTCGGTGATGAACACGTCGCACCGCACCGGCCAGAACGGCACGCAGGTCGGATCGGCGACATCCTTGTAGTCGCCGGATGCGACGATCCGCATCCCGTTGCGCTCGACGGCGATCTGCGCCGAGCCGAGCACGTGGCCGGCCGGATGAAACGTCACCGTGACGTCGCCGATCGCGATCGCCTCGCCGTACGCGGCCGCCTGCATGGCGCCGGCGCAATCCTCGCCGCAGCGCAGGCGCATGAGGTCGAGCGTCTCGCGCGTTGCCAGCACCGCCCCATGGCCGGGCCGGGCGTGATCGGAATGCGCATGGGTGATCAGCGCCCGGTCGACGGGACGCAGCGGATCGATGTAGAAGCCGCCGGACGGACACGCGAGCCCGGCAGGCGTCGGGACGAGCAACTCTTCGGCACGCATTCAGGTCACATAGTCATTCCGCCGCCGCATGACGAGCAACCCGCTCTTCGTTTCCTCCGGCGACCTGATCGCCGACCGCCGCTACAAGTGGGCGATCGAGGAGGCGCGGCGCGGCGAGCTGGCCGGCGCAGCCGACATCCTCGCACAAGCCCTGGAACTTGCGCCGCAATTCGCCACCGCGTGGTTTGCGCTCGGCGCGATCCGCGATTCCCTGGGCGACCGCGCCGGCGCCATCGCGGCGTTCAGCAAGGCGAGCGAAGCCGATGCCGAGGACTACCATGGCGCGCGGCTGCAGCTCGCGCGGCTCGGCGCCAGCCACGCGACGCCGGATATGACCGCTACCTACGTGCGCCGCCTGTTCGACCAGCACGCGGGAGAATTCGACGAGGCGTTGCGGGAGCGGCTGGCCTATCGGGGGCCCGAGCTGCTGCTCGCGGCCGTGCAGTCGGCGGCGCGCAAACCGTTGCGCATCGGCGCCATGCTCGACCTCGGCTGCGGCACCGGGCTCGCCGGCGCCGTCTTCCGGCCGTTCGTCGACTGGCTGATCGGGGTCGATCTGTCGCCCGGGATGATCGAGCGCGCCCGGGCCAAAGGCCTGTACGACAAGCTCGTGGTCGACGACATCGTGCATGTCCTCGACCGGCAAGGTGACGACGCGAGCTATCATCTCGTCACTGCCGCCGACGTGTTCGTCTATTGCGGCAATCTTGTGCCGATCGCCGTCGCGGTGGCGCGGGTGCTCGCGCCCGACGGCCTGTTCGCTTTCACGGTCGAGACCCACGGCGAGAGCGGCGTGCAGCTGCAGCCGACCTTGCGCTACGCTCACGGCATCGACCACGTGCGCGCCGCCCTCATGACGGCACGCCTCGAGCCGCGGGTGCTCACCGAGGCTTCGACCCGGGAGGAAAAAGGCATGCCGGTCGCGGGGCTCGTGGTGGTCGCCGCGCGCGCTTGAGCGGCGCTTCGACAAAGGGCTGTTCATGACGATCGAACTCACCATGCTCGCCGGCAGCGTTGTCCTGGGGCTTGCCCATATCGTGATCGCATCCCATGCGGCGAGCCTGCAGCGCGGCTATCGCTGGACCGCGAGTGCCCGCGACGAGGCCGTGCCGCCGCTCGTGGGCGTGGCCGGACGGCTCGAGCGCGCAGCCCGCAATTACCTCGAAACCTTCACGTTGTTCGCCGCCGCCGTGCTGACGGCCAACGCGGCAGGGCGGCACAATTGGATGACCATCGCGGGCGCCCAGCTCTATTTCTGGGGCCGTGTCGCGTACCTGCCCCTCTATGCGCTCGGCATTCCGCTGATCCGCTCGCTCGCATGGAACGTCGCCACGTTGGGAATCATCCTGATTTTGCTTGCTCTGCTGTAGCGCCTCGACCGGTGCGACGGGCGACACTACTTATGCCTTCGTGACCGTCCTCGATCGCGTCGAAGCCCCGCTGCTGCCCGACACCTTCGTCCGCTGGTTTGCGAGCCGCGGCTGGGCGCCGCGCGCCCACCAGCTCGAACTGCTGGCGAAAGCGCGCGAGGGCCGCTCGGTGCTGCTGATCGCCCCGACCGGCGGCGGCAAGACGCTGGCGGGCTTCCTGCCGACGTTGGTGGAGCTGAGCCAGGCCGCAAGCAGTGCGGGCCCCCTCCCCCGCTTGCGGGCGGAGGCCCGCCGCAGCGGGCCGGAGGGGAGGGTTGGGGAGGGGGGCCTGCACACCCTCTACATCTCTCCGCTCAAGGCCCTGGCGGTCGACATCGCCCGCAATCTCGAGCGGCCGATCGCCGAGATGGGCCTCCCCATCCGGGTGGAGACCCGCACCGGCGATACGCCCGCCTCGCGCCGGCAACGTCAACTACGCGATCCGCCCGATATCCTGCTCACCACGCCGGAGCAGCTCGCGCTGCTCCTCGCCTCGGCCGACGGGCCGTTGCTGTTCGGCGCGCTCCGGCGCGTCGTGCTCGACGAGCTTCATTCGCTCGTGATGTCCAAGCGCGGCGATCTCTTGTCGCTCGGGCTCGCCCGCTTGTTTCGCTTGTCGGACGGCCTCGTGAGCGTCGGACTGTCGGCCACCGTGGCGGAGCCCGAGGAGCTGGCTCGTTTTCTGGTGCCGCAGCCGGCGATCGGGCAGGCGAGCGCGGACCTCGTCGTCGCACGCGGCGGAGCCGCGCCGCACCTGACCATGCTGGAGCCGGGCGACGACCTCCCCTGGGCCGGCCATTCGGCGCGCCACGCCTACCGCAACATCTACCGGCTGATCCGCGACCACCGCATGACGCTGGTGTTCGTCAACACGCGCAGCCAGGCCGAGGTGATCTTCCACGAGCTGTGGCGGGAGAACGACGACAACCTCGCCATCGCGCTGCATCACGGCTCGCTCGACGTGGCGCAGCGGCGCAAGGTCGAGGCCGCCATGGCCGAGGGGCGGCTGCGCGCGGTGGTGTGCACCTCCTCGCTCGATCTCGGTGTCGACTGGGGCGACATCGATCTGGTGGTCAACGTCGGCGCGCCCAAGGGCGCGAGCCGCCTCACCCAACGCATCGGGCGCGCCAATCACCGCCTCGAGGAGCCCTCGCGCGGCATCCTGGTTCCGGCCAACCGGTTCGAGGTGCTCGAATGTCGTGCGGCGATCGAAGCGATCGCGGCGAACGCGCAGGATACGCCGCCGCTGCGCACCGGCGCGCTCGACGTGCTCGCCCAGCATGTGCTCGGCTGCGCGTGCGGCGAGCCGTTCCGCGCCGACCAGCTCCATGCGGAAGTGCGCACCGCCGCGCCCTATGCGGGGCTTTCGCGCGAGAATTTCGACGCGGTCGTCGATTTCGTCGCTACCGGCGGCTATGCGCTCAAGAGCTACGAGCGCTTCGCCAAGATACGCCTGGGGCCGGACGGACGCTGGCGCATCGCCAATCCGCACGTGGCGCAGCGCTATCGCCTCAACGTCGGCACCATCGTGGAAGCCGACATGATCAAGGTCCGCCTCGTACGCGCGCGCGGCGGCGGTTCCGGTTATTCGGGCGCGATCGCGCGCGGCGGCAAGCTGCTCGGCGAGGTCGAGGAGTATTTCATCGAGACCATGGTGCCGGGCGATACCTTCGTATTCGCCGGCGAGATCCTGCGCTACGAGGCGCTGACCGAAGACGAAGTCTACGTGTCGCGCACCAGCGGAACCGATCCCAAGGTGCCGGCCTACGAGGGCGGCAAGTTTCCGCTCTCGACCTATCTGGCCGACCGCGTGCGCCGCCTGCTCTCCGATCCGGGCCAATGGGGCCCGCTACCCGACACGGTGCGCGACTGGCTCGCGCTCCAGCAGTGGCGCTCGCGCCTGCCGGGCTCAGGCGAGCTCCTGGTCGAGACCTTTCCGCGCGCCGACCGCCATTATCTCGTGTGCTATCCGTTCGAAGGACGGCTCGCGCACCAGACCCTCGGCATGCTGCTGACGCGGCGGCTCGAGCGTGCCCGCATGCGCCCGCTCGGCTTCGTCGCCAGTGAATATGCGCTCGCCGTCTGGGGGCTCGGCGACATGGGCTTGGGCGTAGAACGCGGCGCACTGTCGCTGGCCGCCCTGTTCGACCAGGACATGCTGGGCGACGACCTGGAGGCCTGGCTTGCCGAGGCGGCACTGATGAAGCGCACGTTCCGCAACTGCGCGATCATCGCCGGCCTGCTCGAGCGCCGCTTTCCCGGCGAGGAGAAATCGCGCCGCCAGCTCACGGTCTCGACCGACCTCGTGTACGACGTGCTGCGCAAGCACCAGCCGGATCACCTGCTGCTGCGGGCCGCGCGTGCGGACGCCGCCACCGGCCTGCTCGACGTGCGCCGCCTGGGCGAGGCGCTCGCGCGCATCCGGGGGCGCATCGTCCACCAGCCGCTCGATCACGTGCCGCCGCTTGCCGTCCCGGTGATGCTGGAGATCGGCCGCGAGACGGTCTACGGCGAGGCCGCCGACGCGCTGCTCGCCGAGGCGGCGGACCAGCTGGTCAAGGAGGCGATGGGGGGCGGCGTAGCCCGATGAAATCGGGGTGCGGCACCGCCGCCCCCGCATTGCATGCAGGCTACGTGGCTTGCCTCATCCCTGCCCTTCGGGTGGAACAATGACCATCCAACCGACGCCGAAGCGGTCCGTCACCATGCCGAAGCGTTTCGCGAAGAAGGTCTTGCCGAGCGGCATCGTCACCTGCCCGCCGTCCCCCAGGGCGTTGAACAGCCGGTCGGCCTGCGCCTCATCCGCCGCCGTAATCGACAGCGAAAAGCCCTGGAAACTCGTCTTGTCCTGGCTGCAGCCGTCGGAGGCCATGACCGCGGTGTCGCCGATGCGCAGGCAGGAATGCATCACCTTCTCGTCATAACCAGCCGGAATCATGCCGGGTGGCGGCTTATCGGGGGAATCCTTGAAGCGCATCAGCATCTCCACCTTGGCGCCGAGCGCGCGCTGGTAGTAGTTGATCGCCTCCTCGCAGCGGCCGTTGAAGAACAGGTAGGCTTGAACAGTCATCGGGGTCTCCCTCGGTTGGAACGGCACCTCCAAGACGAACGAGCGAGCCGCCATCCGACAGGCGCCGAGAAATTTTTTCAAGCCGCCGGGATGGGCGGATCGGCCCTCACCCCTCCGGACGTGCACCAATGCTATGGTGATCAAAGCGAATCACCTGCCTGAGCGCGAGGCAGACATGATCCAGGCCTGTCCCGACGCGCACGATCGCGATGCCGGCGAGCGCAGCCCCGACGTCATCCGCGTCGCCGGTACGGAGCTCCTCGCCGACCCGTCAGGCGCCCTGTACTGGCCGGACGAGGGCGTGCTCATCGTCGCCGACCTCCACCTGGAGAAGGGCTCCGCCTTCGCCAGGCGGGGCACGCTGCTTCCGCCCTACGACACAGCCGCAACGCTCGCGCGCCTCGCCGTCCTGATCGCCCGCCATGCGCCGCGGCTCGTCGTCGCGCTAGGCGACAGTTTCCATGACGCCAAGGGGCCCGCCCGCATGACCGCAGACGACCGTTCGGCGCTCGCCGCGCTCCAGCGCGGCCGCGACTGGCTGTGGATCGCCGGCAATCATGATCCGCATCCGGTGCGAGCGCTCGGCGGAAGCTCCGCGGCGCTGCTGGCGGTGGGGGGCCTCGTCTTTCGCCACGAGCCCTCGCCGACACCATGCGACGGCGAGGTCGCCGGCCATCTGCATCCGGCCGCGCGTGTGGCGCTGCGCGGACACGCGATCCGCCGCCACTGCTTTGCGGCAGACGGGCACCGCATGGTGATGCCGGCGTTCGGCGCCTATGCGGGCGGCCTCAACATCCGCGACCGCGCTTTCGCGGCGCTGTTCGGGCGCGGCCTTACGGCGCACCTGCTCGGCGTGCCGCGGCTCTATGCGTTCGCGGCAGCGCACTGCCTGGCGGATTGAGTCCGGACGGTCAGGCTACTCCCAGCAGCTTCAGCGTGTTGCCGCCGGCGATCATCTGTTGTTCGGCGGCGGTCAGCCCCGAATGGGCGAAGGCCTTCGTCAACCGCTCCCGCACGGATTTCTCTTCGACGATCGGCCAGTCGGTGCCCATCACCACATGGTCTGCGCCGAGCAGGTCCACGGCAGCCCGGATGACGGCGGGGTGCAGCCCCATGGTGTCGATGTACACATGACGGCGCGCGAGCTCGGGCGCATCGCTGCGGATCCGTTGCCCGTCGCCGAAACCGCCGGCGAGCAGGACGCCGCCGAACGCCAGCGTCGTGACGACCACCCGCAGCCTGGGGATCTCATCGAAGGTGCCGCCCTCGAGCATGGAGATCAGCGCCGCGCTGTTGATCGTTGCGCGCGCGAGCCGCACGCCGATCCGGCCGACACGGGAGAACCGCTTGTGCAGCTGGGGGTCGGTCAAAGGATGCACGAACACCGGCACGCCCAGGGATGCCGCGGCGGCAAGCGTCGGACGCGTCTGCTTGTCGCCCAGGAGGAGATCGCCCTTCGCGCTCTCCAGGAACGCACCGCGCAGCCCCAGCTCGCGCACGGCTCGCGTCAGCTCGCGTGCGCCGGCATCGCCCGAGAACGCATCGATCGTCGCCAGGCCGTAGAGCTTGCCCCGATGCTTCCCGACGAATTCGGCCAGCTCGTCGTTGATCCTCCGGTGCGCGTCGGCCGGAACGTTGCCGTCGGCGTCCTCGATGAACGCGGTGGGCGTGTTGATGACCCGTGCGGCGATGCCTGCCGACTCGACCGAAGCCATCAGCGCGCCGGGGCTTTGCAGATTGCCGTTGATCCGCTCCCAGGTGGGTCGAGCGGCGGGCGGTACGCCGGCGAGATTGGTCAGGGTCCAGGACGGGCCCATGTAGTGATTGTGAAAATCGATGATCTGCATCGGACCGGCGTTCTGCGCTCCCGCCTCGCTCGCAGCGGCGATCGAGGCTGCCGCCGCGACGCCTGCACCCAGCTTGCCCAAGAATTCACGACGCGAGGATTCCGTTTCGCATGCCATTGCAGACCTCCCCGGGCGCGGCCAAAGTCATTTTGGTTGAAGCGGCCGGACGAATGGTAGCGTCCTTTCGGGCGGCCGGGGAAGCTCCCGTCGCGCCATCGCACCGAGAGGGTGTCGGCGCGAGCCCACCTGATCGAACAGGCGAGGTCAAAGGTCAGCCAATTCTCGTCTGGGCTCTTGCCTGCTGACCGGCTGGGTGTGATCGGTCGATGCTACGGAAGCGAAGCAGCGCAGCGGCCGCAGGTCTGTGGCGAACGACGAAGCGCCGGCGCCGATGAGCTTCGCGAGCCAAGCGGTGCAGGATCTCTGCCTGTTCGCGGTAATAGTGCCCGCTGGGCATGGGCGGCCTCCTTAGCCGGTCCCCTGTCCACCTGCAGGGATAACGTGCAGCGCGGAAATTCTTTCCGACCGGCACACAAGCTTCACGCGATCGTCAACAGCCCGCCGGCGGGGTCCGCAAGAACACCCATCACCGCCGGCGGTGCGCGCGCCCCCGGCCCGACCCTTCTACCGGCGCCGCCGCCATGGCATCGGTTGCGGCGTCCAGAAAAACGACAGGGGTGCCCTTTTCCACCATCGCGGCGAGGTCCTTGGCGTCCCAATTGGTCAGGCGGACGCATCCGTGCGACTCGCTCTTGCTCACTTTCGATGGGTCCGGCGTGCCGTGAATGCCGTAACTCTTCGCGGAGAGATTGATCCAGACCGAGCCGACCGGATTGTTGGCCCCGGGCTTGATGGTGAATGGCTTCTTCGCCTTGACCCCACGGAACGCATAGTCGGGATTGTACCGGTAGGTGGGATTGCGGAAGACCCCCGTGATCTTCAGGGTTCCGCTGGGTGCCGGCTTTTCCGCGCTGCCGATCGTTGCCGGATAGACCGCGATCAACTGCCCGTCCTGGGTCAGCGCCTTCAGCACCTTTTGCGATTTGTCGACCTCCACCCTGGCGGCTTTCCCGGTCGGCGCATCGGTGCGCACGTTCGCGACGATGATCTTTTCGCCGCGCGCGAAGGTCTTGCCCGGGTTGAGCGTCTTGAGGAGGCCTTCGCTCATGTGGAATTTTTCCGCCAGCGCCTCGACCGGCGTGCGGTAACCCAGGTGTTCGAGATCCTTCATCTCTTCCATCTTGGCAGGAAGCTTTTCGACGAAGGGACCTTTCACATCATCATCGCCGAGCGTGTATTCGACCAACGCCGGCTCGCCCGAAGTCTGCGCGAGCTTCGCCCATGTCTCCGGGTCGAGCTTCCCGTCCGGCTTGAGCCCCTGAGCGGTTTCGAACGCAGCGATCGCCTTCTGCAGATTTTCCCCGTTGTTCCCGTCGATCTCGCCGGGCGAGAAGCGCGCGCGATCAAGCAACACCTGCGCCTTGATGAAGACGACATCAATTTGCTTGCCGGGCTTCTGGCGCTTGGCGTTGAGCTCGGCGCGATTGACGGACTCCAGGTCGAGAGCAAAGCCATCCTGTGTCCCGATGGCCGCGAGAACGGCGGTCGAAAGTACGATCATCCATGCCCGTATCATCGGAATCTCCAGCCGTTCGGCGTGAATGCGCCGAACTCACAACACCGAGTGCCCGCCGCGCGTTCCGATCGGGCGTTACGCTGACCAGGTTTTTTCGATGGTCGTCTGGCGGCTGCCTGGGCCCGGGCTGCTCGGGTAGGCTCCCGCCGAGGATGGTGGTACCACGCGACCATGACCGGCGGGCAGTCAGCCATTGCGATCATCGGCGGAGGCATCGGAGGCCTGACCGCCGCGCTGTCGCTGCTCCGGGCCGGCTTCGACGTGCACGTCTACGAGCGGGTGAGCACGCTGCGCGAGGTCGGTGCCGGCGTCATCATCAGCCCCAATGCCACGCGCATCATGCATCGACTGGGCCTCGCCGAGCCGCTGGCCCGGCTGGGCGTGCAGCCGGCCGAGTGGCTCCACCGGCGATGGGATGACGGCAGAGTCGTGCTTCGGGTCCCGCTGGCCGAGGCGACCGTCGCGGCATTCGGCTATCCGCAATACCAATGCCATCGTGCCGACCTGCACGCCATGCTGGCGAACGCCTTCCCGGCGGACCGCCTGCATACCGGGCACGGCTTGATCGGCATCGCCGAGCGCGACGATCGCGTCGAAGCGGAATTCGAGAACGGAACACGCATCAGGGCCGACATGCTGGTCGGCGCCGATGGGATTCACTCTGCGGTTCGTGCCGCGCTGCTCGGCCCCGACAACCCGCGATTCACCGGTTGCATCGCCTATCGGGGACTCGTGCCGCCCGAACGGCTGCGGCATCTCGATCTCGGCGCGGGGATCCAGGTGTGGATGGGACCGGGCAGGCATTTCGTCCACTACTCGGTACAGGCCGGGCGTCTGCTCAATTTCGTATGTCTCATCGAGCAGGATTCCTGGAGACGCGAATCGTGGACCGATCGCGGCGAGGTCGCGGATGCGCTTGCCGCCTATGCGGACTGGCACCCGCACGTGCGCGCGATCATCGAGTTGGTCGAGGATATGTTCATCTGGGCTTTGTTCGATCGTGCGCCGCTACGGCGCTGGTCGGTCGGCCGCGTGACGCTCCTGGGCGATGCCTGCCATCCGATGCTTCCATTCATGGCACAAGGCGCGGCGCAAGCGATCGAGGATGCGGCAACGCTGACGGCGATCCTGGCACGCAGCGGCGGCGATAACATTCCGCATGCTCTTCGCCTCTATGAGGCGGCACGCTTGCCGCGTACGGCGCAGATCCAGGGATTGGCGACGCAGAACAAGCTGCGCTTTCATCTGCCCGACGGCCCGGCGCAGCAGGACCGCGATGCCCAGATGGCCGGCGGCAGCACCGACTGGTCGACCAGCGCCATTGCGTGGATTTTTGGCCACGACGCCGCGGCGGTCGACGGCACGGACGTTCGCCTGCGCGAGGCATGACCGTGCAAGTTCGCATGCCCATGCGGGCGCGTTGACCGGCAACCCCGGGCTGCTACGATGATTGCGCCTTTCCCTCTCTCATCGACCGCATGCCATGAATCTTCTCGTACGCAATGCCCGGCTGCGTGGCCGGGACCAGCTCGTCGATATCGCGGTTGAGCAAGGCCGGATCGCGGCCGTGGCTCCCAACCTCGCGGCGCAGGCGGCGCGAACGATCGATGCGGCGGGAGACCTGGTCGTCCCGGGCTTCGTGAATCTGCATTTGCACGCCGACAAGGCGCTACTCGGCGAAGTGATGCGGCCGAACGTCTCGGGCACGCTGCCGGAAGCGATCGAGATCACCAACGAGTTCAAGCGCAAATACGAGCCGCCCGAAGTGGCCGGGCGCGCCGGACGGGTGATCGAGGCCGGCGTCAGGAACGGGACCACGTTCTTCCGGCTGTTCGCCGACGTCGGAACGATCGGCGAATTGCGCGCCGCCCAAGGACTGCTGCTGGTACGCGAAAAATACAAAAGCTGTTGCGATATCCAGGTCGTCGCCTTCCCGCAGGAAGGGATCGTGCGCGATCCCGGCGCTGCCGAGCTGCTCGACGAAGCGCTCAGGCAAGGCTGCGACGTGGTCGGCGGCCTGCCCTGGTACGAATACACCGACGCGGAAGCCCGACAGCATATCGATATCTGCTTCGATCTCGCCAAGCGGCACGATCTCGACGTCCATATGCTGGTCGACGACACCGACGACGCGAACTCCCGCAGTCTCGAATATCTCGCCCTGAAAACGATGCGGGAAGGATTTCATGGCCGGGTGACGGCCAGTCATTGCGGCGCAATGGCGGGATACAACGACGTCTATGCGACGAAGGTCATCGACATGGTGGCGACTGCCGACGTCACCATTTCGGCAAACACCCATATCAATCTCGTCTGCTCGGCGCGCCTGGATCGCGAGCCGAAGCGACGCGGCATTGCGCGCGTCAAGGAGTTGCTGGCGCGCGGCGTGAACGTCGTATCGTCGCAGGACGACGTCGACGATCCGTACTATCCGTTCGGCAAGCCCGACCAGCTGGAGGTCGCCCTCATGATGGCGCACACCGCGCAGTTGACGCTGCCGCACGAGCTGGAGCAGGTGTTCGACATGGTGACGGTCAACGCCGCGCGCGCGGCGCGACTGCCGGATTATGGGATCGCGCCGGGCAACAAGGCCGATCTGGTCGTTCTCGGCGCCCCATCCGTGCGCCAGGCGCTGCGCCTGCAGCCGCCGCGTCGCCATGTTATCAAGAACGGGGTCGAAATCGCGCGCACGACCGTCACGCAAGAGCTTCTCGGACCCTGAGGCGTGGCTTGCCGTGTGCTCGAAGGCGTGTGCAATGCCCCTCACGACCATGACAGCATGAGCCGGTCGTGAGCGCGCGATCCGGCTTCGATCTCATCGTCCGCAACGGCACGCTGGTCATTCCCGGCGTCGGCACCGTGGCGGCGGATATCGGCATCTCCGGCAGCCGGATTGCCGCCATCGGCGACGCCCTCGCCGGACCTGCGGGCGACGTGCTCGATGCCGGCGGCAAGGTCGTGCTGCCGGGACTCTTCGATCCGCACGTCCATATCGGCAACGAGCTCTCCTTCGAGGAGGAAGCGCAGACCGAAACGCGCGCGGCGATTCTCGGCGGCGTCACCACCATCGGGATCATGCTGCGCAGCCTCGAAGACTCGTATTTCCTGCATCTTCCGGCGTTCCGCCGGGCGATGGACGCGTTGAGCTTCGTCGACTCGGTCTTCCACCTGCAGATATTCACCGAGCAGCAGATCGCCGAAATGCCGGATTATGCCCGCCAATACGGCGTCCGCTCGTTCAAGTTCTACATGTCCGGCATCCCCGGCATCGTGAATTCCGTCACCGACGATGTCCTGTTCGCGGGCTTCCGGCAGGCGGCATCGATCGGGGCCGACGTCGTCGCCTGCGTGCATTGCGAGACCGGCGCGCTGATCGCGCGGGCGCGCAACGAGCTCCTGGCGCGCAAACGCGAGGGCACGCTCGCCGACTGGGAGGACGCCCATCCCGCTGTCGCCGAGGCGCTGGCGATCCGCACCGCCGCCTATCTGGCGAAGCTCGCGGCCGTCCATCTCTACGTGGTGCACGTTTCGAGCCGCCAGGGGCTCGAGGCCGTGCGCGACGCCCGGCGCGAAGGCGGCCGCGTCACCGCCGAGACGATCACGCCCTTTCTCGGAATTTCGAGCGACGACGCGAACGGGTTCCTGGCCAAGATGGTGCCGCCGGTGCGCACGCCGGAGCACCGGGCCGCATTGTGGGAAGGAATTCGCGATGGCACCATCGATACGGTCGGGACCGACAACACGTCGCGGCGACGCGCTTCGAAACGAGCCGAGGCGGGCTTGCACGGCTCGCGCCCGGGCCATCCCTCGCTCGGCACGCATCTTCCGGCCCTCCTGCATCATGGCCGCCGCCATGGCATCCCGCTCGAACGGTTGGTGGACCTTGCCACCCGCGCCCCCGCCAGGGCCTACGGCATCTTTCCGCGCAAAGGCACCATCGCGCCCGGCTCGGATGCCGATCTCGTCGTCGTCGATCCCGAGCTCGAGAAGGTTGTTCGCGCCGAAGACCTGGGCGGCATGTCGGATTTTTCGCCGTTCGAGGGCAAGGCGCTGCGGGGCTGGCCGGTGGCGACCATCAAGGCCGGCAAGCTCGTGGCGAGGAATGGCGAAATCATCGGCCAACCGACCGGCCGCTACCTGCCTCGCACAGCGCCCGCCTGATAGACGTCACAACCATCGATGGCAGAAAACGAGGCGCGATTCGCGACTGGCGAGAATCCAGGCGACTGCCCGCACGTCGGCACAAAGATCGAGCTTGCGGTGAGGCGGCCGCTCGATACGCTGGCAGCCCCGCCGCCGGGCACGCGACACCCTGATCGCGTGTGCACGCAACTCGGACTTCTGAGGCATCGCATGACCATCAACGCCATCCGTCGCGTCGGGCGCGGCGCTCTGCTTGCCGCCGCCCTCGGGCTTGCCACGCCGGCGCTCGGGCAGACCGCGGTGAAGTTCTCGCTCGACTGGAAATATGAAGGAACGCAGGCGCCGTTCCTGGTGGCGCTGGACCGGGGCTACTTCAAGGCCGAAGGCCTCGACGTGACCATCGACACTGCCGGCGGCTCGGTCGAGCCGATCAATCGCCTCGCATCCCGCACCTACAACATGGCGTTCGCCGACATCAACTCGCTGATCAAGTTCCGGGACCAGAACCCGCAGACGCCGCTCAAGGCGATCTTCATGATCTACAGCAACCCGCCGTTTGCGATCGTCACGCGCAAGAGCCGCGGCATCGCCAGGCCCAAGGACCTCGAAGGCAAGAAGCTCGGCGCACCCGCCGCGGACGGCGCCTATGCGCAGTGGCCGATCTTCGTGAAGGCAAACGATATCGATGCCGCCAAGGTGGAAATCCTCAATGTCGGCTTTCCGGTGCGCGAGCCGATGCTGGTGTCCGGCCACGTCGATGCCATTACGGGATTCTCGTTCTCCACCTATATCAACGTGAAGCACAGCGGCATCCCGCAGGACGATATCGTCGTCATGCTGATGGCGAACTACGGCGTCAGCCTGTACGGCAACGCGATCATGGTCAGCCCGTCGTTCGCCGCCGACAAGCCGGAGGCCGTCAAGGGATTCCTCCGCGCCTATCTGAAGGCACTCAAGGAAACGGTGAAAGACCCGTCCGCCGCCATCGATTCCGTGCTCAAGCGCAACGAGACCGCCAACCGGGAAGCCGAGCTCGACCGTCTGCAGCTGGCGCTGCGCGACAACATCCTGACCGCGGAGGTCAAGGCGAACGGGTTCGGCGGCGTCGACCTCGCGCGGCTCGGCAAGGCGATCGACCAGATCGGGCTGACCTACGCCTTCAAGTCGGCGAGGCCGCAGGCCGGCGATATTTTCGACGCCTCGTTCCTGCCCGCGGCGGCCGAACGCAAGGTCGACTGACGCCTGGGCTGTTCCCGCTCTCAATCCCGGCGGAACACGACCGTGGCGAACCAGCCGATCATCAGCGCCAGACCGGCCGTGCTCAGGCCGTAGAGGAAGCCGTGGTTGCGCGCCGCGGTGGCGACGAGCTGCTCCACGCCGACCTTGTAGAGCTCGAACGCCGAAGGCTCGCGCGCCAGCAGCGTGCCGTCGGCGAACAGCTTGACGTCGACCTCGTAGGTGCCGATCGGCGCGTCGGCCGCCAGCGTGATGGCGGTGCGGAACAGCGTCGGCGTCAGGAACGTGAGCGCGTTCGTTCGCTCGACATAGACCCCGCGCTCGCTCTGCATCCGAATTAAGGCCGTGCGAAACGGATCGTCGCGCGGCACGTCGGCGACGTCCGCGGGCGCCCGCGCGTCCGTCTGCTGCGGCGGGGCTTCGCCCTGTTGCGGCAGGGCCTCGCCCTGCTGCGGCAGCAGGATGCTGTCGAGGCCGAGCTGGAGCCGTCGCCGCTGCTCCGCGCCAGCGATCAGGTCCAGCGGTCGATTGGCGAGCACCGCCAGATAAGTCGGCACGTCGACGAAGGTGCGCTGCTCGGCATTGACCCAGATGCCGAACATGCGCTCCTTGCGCCATGTCACCATCGACTGGCGCGGCCCGCGCACGGTCACCACGACATCGTAGCCGCCGCGCCGCGGAACGGTGGTCACGTCGCGATCGATGGTGCCGAACAGCACGAGATCGGTGCCGGCAAAATTGGAGGCGATCGACACCCGGTAGTTCGACAGCGAGGTGACGAGGCGCTCGCCGCTCGCCGGTATCGGGGAGATCGTCAGTCCGATCGCCACGGCCGCGCTGGGGAGCAACCGCCTCATGTGGCACCCTCGGCGGGACGCAACGTGTAGAGCTCCTCCGGCTGCACGACCAGGCCGAAGGCGAACCGCAGGCCCACGGCGAGCACGAGCAGCCCGAGCAGAAGGCGCAGCTGCTCCGACCGGATGCGCTGGCCGGCGCGCGATCCAAACTGGGCGCCCATCACCCCGCCGACCATCAGGATGAGTGCGAGCACGATGTCGACCAGGTGGTTGGTGGCCGCGTGCATCACGGTGGCGAATGCCATGGTGACGAGGGTGAGCACCATCGAGGTGCCGATAACGATGCTGGTCGGCACGCGCAGGATGTAGATCAGCATCGGCACCAGCAGAAAGCCTCCCCCGATGCCCATGATGGCGCCGATGAAGCCGATGATGAAACCGATCCCCCACACGGGAATGGTCGAGACGTAGATCTTCGACTGCTTGAACCTGAGCTTCAGGGGCAGCCCATGAATCCACGTATGCGTGCCGCCGCGACGAATCTCGGCGGGCTTGCCCTGCCGCGCCCGGATGATGGCCCGGGCGCTCTCGACCACCATCAGCGAGCCGACGGTGCCGAGCAGGATCAGGTAGGAGAGACCGATGGTTATATCGAGTTGACCAAGCGCCCGCAGGAGCGAAAACAGCCAGACCCCCGCCGAGGTGCCCAGCAGGCCGCCGGTCAGCAGCATCAGCGCGAGCGCCGGATCGACCGCACGCCGCCGCCAATAGGTGAGCGCACCGGTGAACGACGAGGCCGCAATGTGGCTGGCGACGGTTGCAACCGCGACCGCCGGCGATATCCCGATGAAGATCAGCAGCGGCGTCATGAGGAAGCCGCCGCCGATGCCGAACATCCCGGAGATGAACCCGACCGCCAGGCCCATCACCAGGATCAGAAACATGTTGACGGGCAGTTCGGCGATCGGAAGGTAGATTTGCACGGGCGTGATCCGCCGTTTCAATGCCTCGATCGAGTGACCCGGCCGCGGCGATTCTGCAAGAATGAAAACCGCCGATAGCCGATTTTCATCCGTTAAAACCAACAGCTATGTGGCGACTTCAAGGGCCTGCTTGAGGTACGGGCCATCGCGGCCGACGTTTCACGCCCGCAGGGTATCGAATGAGCGGCTCTGCCTCTCGGCCTGTCGTCCTCCGGCTTGACCGGGGACGACCGTAGAGGGGCCAGACGATCAGGTGGATCCGGTCCGCCGCGGCGTGGCTTTCGGCTTGGTGGGCGCGGGGGCAGCCGGAGCGGCGGCGGCCGGGCGATCCCATCCGCCGGGCGGGGATTTGACCATGGTCGCCTCCTCGGGCTGCGCGGAGACCGCGAAGGTCTGGGCCGCAAGCTTCGCCGCCACGAGCGATTGCGAATCGAGCCGGGCCGCGACGTCGTCGCGCTTGCGGCCGGCGTCCTGATCGCCCTGCTGGGCGGCCAGCGCAAACCATTTGTACGACTCGGCGAGGTTCTGCTCGACGCCGATGCCCCGCGCGTAGAGGATGCCGAGGTTGTACTGACTATCGGCGACGCCGTGCGCGGCCGCCTTGCGGAACCATTGCGACGCGGCGCTGTAGTCGGGCTTGCCGTCGATACCTTCGGCGAACAGGACGGCGAGGTTGTGCATCGCCTTGGCGCTGCCCTTGTCGGCGGCCTGGAGGTAGAGCCGGCGCGCCGCCTCGAGGTCCTTCTTCACGCCATGGCCCTTTTCGTACAGGCTGCCGAGGCGATACCGCGCCGGCGTGATCCCCTGTTTGGCGGCACGCTCGAACCAGCGCGCTGCTTCGCTGAAGCTCTGCGAAACGCCGCGGCCTTCCGCGTAGCGCACGGCGATCTCGTACTCGGCGGCGGGATTGCCCGACGCGGCGGCGGAGCGCAGGCCGGGGCTGCCGATCGCGGCCGGCAGGCTGTCGGGACCAAGCGGAATTGCCGGAACGGCGGCCTGCTGTGTGCTCTCAGGCGCCGCGTTGGTGTCGGGGCGCGGGAGCGAGCCGGTGACCTCGGCGGCCGGCGGATTGATCGCCGCCAAGTCCCACGGCGACGGAGCCGTCGCGGGTTTGGCGTCCGGCATCTGAGCCGGGGGCGCGGGGGGCGCGGTCGGAGCAACTGCCGTCGACGACTTGGCGACGGGCGTCGGCATCAGCAGCCGGTTATCGGGAACTGGGGCAGCGGACCGTGCGAGGGCCGCAGGAGCCGGTGTGCGCTCCGGCGCGGTGGTCTCGCTCGCAACCTGTCGCGCGGGCTCGACGCGGGACGGGCCGCCCGACCCGAGCATGCCCAGGGTGATATGGGTTGCGCCGAGCACGAGCACGGCGGCCGCCACGCTCATGAACAGGGGGCGCTTGAACTTGCCGAGCTTCCCGCCGGCTCCGCCCGCGGCGGAGGATTCCGCATCCTTGCCGCCTCGATTGCCTTCGGCTTGCGCCATCTCGGCCGCGGCAGCTTGCGCGGCGCGACGGGCGGCGGCGATGAAATTGGCCTTCTCGGTCGGCTCCGGCGCAGGGCTCGGCCTGATCGGTCCCAACGCGGCTTCGGAGGCGGCAATTCGCTCGGCTGGCGTGATCGGCCGCCCGCGCCCCGGCGCGGAGCCCGGCTCGAGCGGATGATCGGCGGGCAAGGTCGGATCGATGGGCGGGCGCGGCTGCCCGATCGGCGGCCGCGGCTGCATGCGCTCGGGTGTCGTCTGTGTCGCCGGCTCGGGAGCGGCAACCGGAATTGGCACGGGCAGCGGCAACGCTGTCGGCATGGGGCGGGGCGGCGAACTCGGCGCGGACGCACTTGGCGCGGACGCACTTGGCGCGGACGCGCTCGGCGCGGACGCGCTGGGCACGGACAGGCTTGGCGCCGGCGCCGCGGGGGCCGGGGCAAAGGCTGGCGGCACGGGATTGGGCTTGCGCGTCTCCACCGTGTTGAGGCGGTCAGCCAGACGCTCGATCGTGCTTTGCACCGCTTCCAGCGCCTGCTGGGTGCGATGGTCCGCTTCCGTCTGGCTCAGCCGCAGATCCGCCAAATCGCGCTTGAACTCGTCCGCCGCGATCGTATTGGCGCGCGCCTCCTCGATCTGCAGGAACACGTCGGCCAATCCGCGCTCGATCATTTCGACGTTGCCGAAGCGGACGTCCGACGCATCGATCTTCTCGGTGAGCCTGGCGATCTGATTTTCGATCGGGGCCAGATTGGGCGGCTCGCCGGGGCCGAGGTCGAGCTGCTCGAGCTGGGCCGTCAAGTTGCCGATCAAGGCTTCCAGACGATCCGGCACCACGTCGCCGCGCTCGGCGGCGCGCGCGTTGATGGCCTGGCTCAGCGCCTCGACTCGTTGCTCGAGCGCCGAGATCGCCTCGCTGCCCGCCGATTGGGCGAACCGGTCCACGCGCTGCGAGAGCGTCCCCACCTCCCGGGCGAGCTTGCCCAGGGCTTCGCCCGATGCGACGCGCTCGGTGATGCCGCGCAGCTGGGCGATCGAGGTCTCCAGGTGCTGCAGGGCGGATACGTCGGGGCCGCTCGCCGCGAGGGTGTCGACCTTGCGCGAGAGCGCCTCCATGGCCGCCTCGATGCCGCCGACATTCTCCGCCGGCGTCAGGGCGGCCAACACGTCATGCACCTTGCCCAGGCGCTGCTCGATGGCGGACAGGGCGGTGTCATCGCCGCCGCGCCGGCGACCACGCCCGACCCGATCGGCCACGGAATGAACCTCCGTCTCCAGGGCATCGAGCGCGCAGCGCGGCAACGCCCTGGCCAGGGCGTCCCCGATATTGCCGAGATCGTGGCGCAGCCCGGCGAGCAACTCCTCGAACGCACAGGGCCGGCGCATGAGGTCGAGCTGACGCGACAGGGCCTGGATTTGTTGATCGAGCGTCGACATGTCGACGGGCGAGCCAGACGACTCCCGCCCGCCGCGCGGACGCACATCCTCGTCGTAATCGCTCCGCCGCTCGGCATCGAGCGCCCGCTGGCGCGCCCTGATCTCGTCGATCGAATCGCGCCATGCGGCCGGCGCCGCCGAGACATGCCGTGTCTCGCCCTCGATTTCCTCCAGCGCATCGTCGACCTCGGCGACCCGCCGCTCGAACTCGCTCGCCGCGCTGCGCCCGCTGTCGATCAGCCGGTCGATCTTGTCATTCAAACGGACGATCGCTTCGGCCACGCGCTGCGGAGTCTCCTCGCTGCAGCGAGCCAGCTCCTTGGATAGCCCGGACAGCCATTTCTCCAGATCGCGCAGATTGCCTGGAGCGTCGCCGCCCCGCCGGTCCGCGACGTCAGGGCCGCGCCGATCCGACGGGCGACGTTTGCCGGCGGTGCCGATCCGGCCGAGACGCGTCGCCAGCTGATCGAGCTGATCGTGCAGGACGGAGAAGGCCGGCGACTCGCGCGCCGGCTCAGACGACGGCTCGGCGACTTGTCCGGCCTGCTCGACGATCGCCGAATTGAGCCACTCGCCCACCGACATGCCGGCGCGGCGCGCAGCTTCACGCGCCGCCTCACGGGCGTCGTAGTCGACGCCCTTCACGTTCCACGCAACGGCAGACTTCATGCTCTGAACCCGTGTTCTCGGGTGCGACCGCGAGAAAGCAGAACCGACGGGATCGAAGCGGCGCGTATTAAAGACCGGTCAACGCGGGCGCGGTTCTACCCCTCGCACCCGACTTTTCCGCTTTAGGGTAAATAACCCGTTAAATCCCAGGAAACAAAGGTCGAGTTCCGGGCCGAACGGGCGACCCAGCGGGTCGGCTGACCCGTCCAACGGGTCGGTCGACCCGCCCAGCGGGTCCCACGGCACCCGGGGGCAATGCCGACTACGCGGAATCCCTGAGCGTGCGAACCCGAATTTACGAATGCATTGACGCTGCGTAACGTCCCGCGCGTCTCGACCGGCCGCTCTGGCGATCGCCAGGTCGGTGTCGTCGCGACCGTCCCCCGGATTCAATGGCAGCGATCCATGCAAGACGACCATGTGAGTACTGATTTGACCTCCAACGTGATCTGGATTGACGAGGAAGCGGCCGCGCAGTCGTCCGTCCGCTACCCCGCCCCTGCGATCGACCAGGCCGAATTCACGATCGGCGAGCTCTCGCGCGAGTTCGGCATGACGCTGCGCGCGCTTCGATTCTACGAGAACAAGGGTCTTGTCGCGCCGCGCCGCGAGGGCGGCACACGCATCTACAGCCGGACCGATCGCTCCCGGCTGGCGCTGATCCGCAACGGCAAGAAGCTTGGCTTCACGCTGGCCGAGATCCGCGCGATGTTGTCCGGCCGCGACGGGCGGCCGGACCCCGAGACGCTTCGGCTGAGCAAGGAAAAATGCCTCGAGCAGATCCGCCTCCTGGAAAAACAGCAGCTGAGCCTCAAGGCGGCACTGGCCGAGCTGTGGCGGATCCACGCCGGGCTGTCGGCGGAAATCGTTGATCGGAACGGCATCCAGCCGGAGTCAGCCATGCCCCAACGCGCCGGATGAGCGCAGTGGGGTAATTCCATAAGAAGAACAACGAGGGGCTTCTCCCTTCGACGCCGCGGGCCTCCGCGGCTCTTTTTTTTGGCCTCTGTGCTTTACGTTTACGTAAACTGCGGGTAGGATGAATTTGGCCGACCCTTGAGGTCTCGGGAGCAGGCCCGACAGGGAGATCGACAACAAATGCGCGCGTCGAGCGATGCCGCGCCCGCGGTATTCACCATCCGCGAGCTTACCCGGGAGTGCGGCGTCAGCGCGCGCACCTTGCGCTTCTACGAGGAAAAGGGCCTGCTCAACCCGCACCGCAACGGGCAGGAACGGCTATACAGCCGGCGCGACCGCGCTCGCCTGAAATACGTCCTGATGGGCAGAAACGTCGGTTTCTCCCTTGATGAAGTGCGGGAAATGCTCGACCTCTACGATCTTGGCGACGGGCAGGAGACGCAGTTGCGCGTGGCCTTGGCGAAATTCCGCGACCGCATCGCGCGACTGGAGCATCAGCGCACGGAGATCGATTCCGTGATGGAGGAGCTGCGCCGCGCGAGCGAACAGGTGGAACGCATGTTGACGGATCGGAAGGATGGCAAACCGTCCGACGGCAAGCCGCGGGTCCGCATGAAGGCAGCCCGCCATGATGGCGGCCAACGTATTGGGAGGGGCTGATGCCGACCTATCGGGCGCCGGTGGACGAAGTCCAATTCCTCTTGAACGACGTGTTCCGCATGGAGCGGTACAATAACCTGCCCGGATTTGCCGACGCGTCGCCGGATATCGTAGCGGCCGTGCTCGGCGAGGCCGGCCGGTTCTGCGAGGAGGTGCTGCAGCCGCTCAACCGCACGGGCGACATCGAGGGCTGCCGTCGCGACGAGGACGGAACCGTCACCACGCCGACAGGCTTCAAGGAGGCCTATGGGAAGCTGGTGGAGGGCGGCTGGATTGGAATTTCGGCGCCCGCCGAATTCGGCGGACAGGGCTTGCCCGGCACGCTGACCACGATCCTCAACGAATTCAGCGCATCCGCCAACATGGCCTTCACGATGTATCCGGGCCTGACCCAAGGCGCGATCGCCCAGATCCTGATCCACGGCTCGCCCGAGCAGAAGGCCACCTATCTGCCGCCGCTGGTCACCGGGCGGTGGACTGCGACGATGAACCTGACCGAGCCGCACTGCGGCACCGATCTCGGCCTGTTGCGGACCAAGGCGGTGCGCCGCAACGACGGCAGCTTCGCCATCACCGGCACCAAGATCTTCATTTCGGCGGGCGAGCATGATCTCGCCGAGAACATCGTGCATCTGGTGCTGGCGCGCATCGAGGGCGCGCCCGCCGGCACCAGGGGCGTATCCCTCTTCATCTGTCCCAAAATTCTGCCCGGGCCGGGCGGCGCGCTCGGGTCCCGCAACGCGGTGAGCTGCGGATCGATCGAGGAGAAGATGGGAATCCACGCCAACGCGACGTGCGTGATGAACTACGACGGCGCGATCGGCTGGCTGATCGGCGAGGAGAACCGCGGGCTCAACGCCATGTTCGTGATGATGAACGAGGCCAGGCTGCATGTCGGCGTGCAGGGACTGGCCCAGTCGGAGGTCGCCTATCAGAACGCCGTCGCCTATGCCAAGGACCGCCTGCAGGGGCGCTCGCTCTCGGGACCCAAGTTCCCCGACAAGCCCGCCGATCCGATCATCGTCCATCCCGACGTGCGGCGCATCCTGATGACGGTCAAGGCCTTCAACGAGGCCGCGCGCGCGCTCGTCCTGTGGACGGCGCTTAAGCAGGACATCCTGCATCGTTCGCCGGACGACAAGGAGCGCCAGGCCGCCGACGACCACATGGGCCTGCTCACGCCGGTGATCAAAGGCGTGCTCACCGACCAGGGCTTCGCCAATGCGGTGATGGCGCAGCAGGTCTATGGCGGGCACGGCTACATCAGCGAGCACGGCATGGACCAGTTCGTGCGCGATGCCCGCATCGCCATGATCTACGAAGGCGCGAACGGCATCCAGGCGCTCGACCTGGTCGGGCGCAAGCTCGGGCGCGACGGCGGCCGCGCCGTCATGGCGTTCTTCAACGAGGTACAGGGCTTCATCAAGGAGAACGGCGACGAGGCGATGCAGCCCTATGTGGCGCCGTTGGGCGAGGCGCTCGGGCATCTGCGCGAGGCCACCATGTGGTTCATGCAGAATGCGATCGGCAAGCCGGAGAACGCCGGCGCCGGCTCGCACGACTACATGCATCTCTTCGGACTGGTTGCGCTCGGCTACATGTGGGCGCAGATGGTCAAGGCCGCGCAGGCCAAGCTCGCGTCCGGCGCCGATGGAGCCGGCGAGGGCATGGCCGAGCGGATGAAAACCAAGCTGACCACCGGCCGCTTCTTCATGCAGCGCATGCTGCCGGAGACGGCGGCGCAACTGAAACGGATTCAGTCCGGCGCGGCCTCGATGATGGAATTGCCGGCGGAGGCGTTCTAGGTCTAGTGGAGGATTCGCCATGGCGGAGACACCCGCACGATGGACCGGCGGCTGCCAATGCGGCGCCGTGCGCTATGTGCTGGCGACGGCCCCCGAGGAGTTGAGCATCTGCCACTGCCGGATGTGCCAGAAGGCGTCGGGGCAGCCGTTCATGGCGCTTGCGCGCGTGAGACTGCCGGACCTGGCGTGGACGCGCGGCGCGCCCGCCATCTTCCGCAGCTCGAACCTGGCCGAGCGCGGTTTCTGCAGCCAGTGCGGCACGCCGCTCACCTATCGCTTCCTGGAAGGCGACGACATCAGCGTCTCGGTGTGCAGCCTGGACGATCCCGAGACGGCGGCGCCGACGCTGCAATATGGCGTCGAAAGCGAGCTCACCTGGACCGGCACGCTCGCCGCATTGCCGCGCCAGCGCACCGGTGATTATCTGACCGCCGACCAAGCCGCCCGCTTCTCTAGCCATCAGCATCCCGACCACGACACGTGATTCAGGTACCCCGATGAACGTCCTCAACCTTCCACGTCCCGCCTGGATGAGCGAGGACCTCGTGCTGCTCGAGGAGCAGGCGCGGCGCTTCTTCGCCGCCGAGTTCGTGCCGCATGTCGAGCAGTGGAACGAGGACGGCATCATGGATCGCGCCATGTGGGCGAAAGCCGGCGACGCCGGGCTCCTGTGCGCGTCCATCCCCGAGGCCTACGGCGGCGCCGGCGGCACCTTCGCGCATGAAGCGGTCATCAATCGCGAGATCGCGCTCGCCGGCCTCGACTGCTTCGGCGCGCCGCTGCACTCCGGCATCGTCGCGCCCTACATCCTGCATTACGGCACCGAGGAGCAGAAACAACGCTGGCTGCCGGGGCTGGCAAGCGGCGAATTGGTCGGCGCGATCGCCATGAGCGAGCCCGGCACCGGCTCCGACCTGCAGGGCGTGCGCACGTCGGCCAAGAAATCCGGCAACGGCTACGTGCTCAACGGGTCGAAGACGTTCATCACCAACGGCCAGCATGCCAACCTGATCATCGTGGTCGCCAAGACGGATCCCGCGCAGGGAGCGAAAGGCGTCTCGCTCATGGTGGTCGAGACCGAAGGGGCCGCGGGCTTCCGCCGCGGACGCAAACTCAGGAAGCTCGGCCTGGACTGGGCCGACACGTCGGAGCTGTTCTTCGAAGAGGTGCGGCTGCCGGCGGAAAGCCTGCTCGGCACCGAGGAAGGCCAGGGCTTCGCCCAGCTGATGACCGAACTGCCGCAGGAGCGGCTGATCGTCGCCGTGCACGCGGTCGCCATGATGGAGCGCGCGCTCGCGCTGACCATCGACTACGTCAAGCAGCGCAGCGCGTTCGGCAAGAAGATCATCGAGTTCCAGAACACCCAGTTCGAGCTCGCCGAATGCAAGACCGAGGCGACCATCGCCAAGGTGTTTCTCGACCACTGCATCGAGCGCCATCTCGGCGGCGCCCTCGACACGACGACCGCCTCCATGGCGAAATACTGGATGACCGATCAGCAGAACAAAATCATCGACCGCTGCCTGCAATTGTTCGGCGGCTATGGTTATATGGACGAATACCCGATCTCGCGCATGTACCGCGACGCGCGGGTCCAGCGCATCTACGCCGGCACCAACGAGATCATGAAGCTCTTGATCGCGCGGAGCTTGTGAAACAGGGAGAGCGCCATGGCCGATGCTTTCATCTACGATCACGTGCGCACGCCGCGCGGCCGCGGCAAGCAGGACGGCTCGCTGCACGAGGTGACGGCGCTCAGTCTCGCCGCCCAGGCGCTCGGCGCCATCAAGGCGCGCAACGAGCTCGATCCCGCGCTGGTGGACGACGTCGTGCTCGGCTGCGTCGACCCGGTGGGCGAAGCGGGCGGCAACATCGCCCGCAGCGCCGCCCTGGTCGCCGACTACGGCGACGGCGTGCCCGGCCTGCAGATCAACCGATTCTGCGCCTCTGGGCTCGATGCGGTCAATTTCGCCTCGGCGCAGATCATGGCGGGACAGCAGGACATGGCGATCGGCGGCGGCGTCGAATCGATGAGCCGCGTGGGCATCGGCGCCGCCGGCGGCGCCTGGCAGACCGATCCTTCGATCGCCATCAAGTCGTATTTCATGCCGCAGGGCATTTCCGCCGACCTGATCGCCACACGCTACGGGTTCTCGCGCGACGACGTCGACGCCTTTGCGGTCGAGAGCCACAAGCGCGCCGCCCAGGCGTGGGACGATGGCCGCTTCCGCCACTCGGTCACGCCCGTGAAGGATCCGAACGGGATCACGATTCTCGCCAAGGACGAGCACCTGCGGCCGACCACCTCGATGCAGTCGCTGGCGCAGCTCAATCCCGCCTTCGTGCAGATGGGCGAGCTCGGCGGCTTCGATGCGGTCGCCGTGCAGGCGCATCCGGAGGTCGAGGCGGTCAACCACGTGCACCACGCGGGCAACTCCTCCGGCATCGTCGACGGCGCGGCCGCCGTGCTGATCGGCAACAAGAAGGCCGGCCGCCGCGCCGGCATGAAGGCGCGCGCCCGGATCAAGGCGTTCGCCAATATCGGCTCGGAGCCCGCCATGATGCTCACCGGACCGATCGACGTGACCAGGAAGGTGCTCAAGCGCGCCGGCATGACGCTCGCCGACATCGACCTGTTCGAGGTCAATGAGGCGTTCGCATCGGTCGTGCTGCGCTATCTGCAGGCGTTCGATCTCGACCACGCCAAGGTCAACGTGAACGGCGGCGCCATCGCCATGGGCCATCCGCTCGGCGCGACCGGTGCGATGATTCTCGGCACGCTGGTCGACGAGCTCGAGCGGCGCGACCTTTCGACCGGGCTGGTGACCCTGTGCATCGGCGCCGGCATGGGAACCGCGACGATCATCGAGCGCGTGTAAGGCGCGGCGGCATCGGCGGCGCCTGCACAGCACAGACCCGGAGACGAGCTTTCATGCCCAAGATCGACATTCCGAACGTGCCGATCGATACGTTCAGCGGCTATCCCGAGCCTTTCCGGCAGACGGTCGTCGGCCGGCTGCGCAAGCGGCTCGGCAATGCGGTCGGCCTCGATCAGTTCGGCGTGAACCTGACCACGCTCAAGCCGGGCGCGTGGTCGTCGCAGCGCCATTGGCACGCATCGGAGGACGAGCTCGTCTACGTGCTCGCGGGCGAGGTCGTGCTGTGCGAGGACGGCGGCGAGACCGTGCTCAAGCCGGGCGACGCCGCCGGCTGGAAGGCGAACGTGCCGAACGGCCACTGCCTGATCAATCGCACCGACCGCGATGCCGTGTTCCTGGAGATCGGCACCCGCAGCAAGAGTGAGCGCGCCACCTATTCGGACATCGACATGCAGGCGGTGCGCGACGACAAAGGCACGCGCTATCTGCACAAGTCGGGCGAGCCTTATTGACAAGTCCGGCGTGAGGGAGAAGGCGATGACATACAAGAATTTCACGCTCGACGTCGACGGCGACGGCATCGCGCTCGTCACCTGGGACATGGCCGGCCGCTCGATGAACGTCATCGACCTCACGGTGATCGAGGAGCTGGCGGCGATCGTCGACAAGGTCACGGGCGACGCCGCGATCAAAGGCGCGGTCGTCACCTCCGGCAAGGAGACCTTTTCGGGCGGCGCCGATCTGACCATGCTGGAGAGCCTCAACCAGACCTTCGCCGACATGGTGCGCCAGCAGGGCGAGGAAGCGGCGACCGGCAAGCTGTTCGAGGAGAGCCGCAAGCTGTCGCTGCTCTATCGGCGCCTCGAGACGAGCGGCAAGCCGTGGGTCGCGGCGATCAACGGCACCGCGCTCGGCGGCGCGTTCGAGCTCTGCCTCGCCTGCCATCACCGAGTCGCAGCCGACAACCCAAAGACCCGCGTGGGCCTGCCGGAGATCAAGGTCGGCCTGTTCCCCGGCGCCGGCGGCACCCAGCGGGTCGCCCGCATGATGGCGCCCGCCGACGCGCTGCAGATGCTGCTCAAGGGCGACCAGCTCCGTGTCGATCGCGCCAAGGCGATGAAGCTGGTCGACGCGGTCGCACCGGCCGCCGACCTCGTCAAGGCCGCGAAGGACTGGATCAAGGCGGGCGGCAAGGCCAAGGCGCCGTGGGACGTCGACGGCTTCAAGCTGCCGGGCGGACCGGTCTACTCCAAGGCCGGCATGATGGTGTTCCCGCCCGCCAACGCGATCTACCGGCGCGAGACCTACGACAACTATCCGGCCGCACGCGCGATCCTGCAATGCGTCTATGAAGGCCTGCAGCTGCCGATCGACCTCGGCCTCAGGGTCGAGTCGCGCTGGTTCGCCAAGATCATGCGCTCGCCGGAAGCAGCCGCCATGATCCGCTCGCTGTTCGTGTCCATGCAGGATCTCAACAAGGGCGCGCGGCGCCCCGAGGACGTGGCGCCGGTGCGGCTCGCCAAGGTCGGCGTGCTGGGCGCGGGATTCATGGGTGCCGGCATCGCCTACGTCACGGCGCTCGCCGGCATCGACGTGGTGCTGATCGACCGCGACCAGGAGTCGGCCGACAAGGGCAAGGCCTATTCGGAGAAGCTGATCACCGACCAGGTCAACAAGGGTCGCGCCAAGCCGCCCGAGCGCGACGCGCTGCTCGCCCGCATCACGGCGACCGCCGACTACGGCGCGCTGGCGGATTGCGATCTCGTCATCGAGGCGGTGTTCGAGGATCGTGCCGTCAAGGCCGAGGCGATCGCCAAGGCCGAGGCGGCGATCGGCGAGCACATCGTGTTCGGCTCGAACACCTCGACCCTGCCGATCACGTCGCTGGCGGCAGACTCGAAGCGGCCGGCGAATTTCATCGGCATCCATTTCTTCTCGCCGGTCGAGCGCATGATGCTCGTGGAGATCATTCTCGGCAAGAACACCGGCGAAGCGGCGCTCGCGGTCGCCCTCGACTACGTGCGTGCCATCCGCAAGACGCCGATCGTGGTCAACGACTCGCGCGGCTTCTACACCTCGCGCGTGGTCGGCACCTACATCCGCGAAGGCCACCTGATGCTGACCGAAGGCATCCCGGCGGCGATGATCGAGAATGCCGGCCGCATGGCCGGCATGCCGGTCGGTCCGCTCTCGCTCAACGACGAGGTTGCGGTCGATCTCGCCTGGAAGATCCTCAAGGCGACCGAAGCGGATCTCGGGCCCGACGCGGTCGACAAGCGCCAGAAGGCGCTGCTCGAGGAGATGGTCGAGCGGCGCGGCCGGCTCGGCCGCAAGAACCGCAAGGGTTTCTACGACTATCCGCAATCGGGCCCGAAGCGCCTGTGGCCGGGCTTGAGCGAGCTGCAGGGCAAGACGCTGAGCGCCGACGAGATCGACAACAATCCGACGCTGGTGCAGGAGCTCAAGGTCCGCTTCCTGGCGATGCAGGCGCTGGAGACGGCACGCACCTTCGAGGAAGGCGTGCTGACCGACGTGCGCGAGGCCGACGTCGGCTCGATCCTCGGCTTCGGCTTCGCGCCGTTCTCCGGCGGCACGCTGTCCTATATCGACACGATGGGGACGAAGCGCTTCGTCGAGCTGTGCAAGTCGTTGGAGAAGAAGCACGGGGCACGCTTCAGGCCGTGCAAGCTCCTCGTCGACATGGCAGGCAAGAACGAGACGTTCTACCATCGCTTCCCGCCCGAGCGACGGCGTGCAGCGGCGTGAGGAATGCGCGTTCGACTGGCCCTGTGCGGTCTCCTGCTGACCTGCGGCATCGCGGGCGCTGAGCCGGCTGCGGCCGAATCGGTGCAGGACGCGCTGTGCCGGCTGATCGAGCATGCGGCGCGCCAGCACGGCGTGCCGGCGGACTTCCTCACCAACCTGTTGTGGCGCGAGAGCAGCTTCCGCGCCGGCGTGGTCAGCCCGAAGGGCGCGCAGGGCATCGCCCAGTTCATGCCGTCGACGGCGAGCGCGCGCGGGCTGCTCGATCCGTTCGATCCCGAGGAGGCAATCCCGCAGGCGGCGCGCCTGATCTCCGATCTCACCGCCGAGTTCGGCAATCTCGGGCTCGCGGCTGCGGCCTACAATGCCGGACCCGGACGCGTCTCCCGCTGGCTCAGGCGCGAGGCGCTGCTGCCGGCCGAGACGCGCGCCTATGTCGAGCTCATCACCGGACGCACGGCGGAGGAATGGGCCGCGCTCGGGGGCGACAAGGCCGAGCGCCCGAAAGCGCGGACGGAGCCGCCGTCGTGCAGCTCGATCGTCCTGGCGTTGCGGCGGCCGCTGCGGCTGCGCGAGGACCGCGCGTCGACGGCCGACGAAGGAGCGCCGGTCGCTCCGTGGGGTGTGCAGCTTGCCGGCGACTTCTCCAAGGACCGCGCGCTCGCCGCATTTTCCCATGCGCGCGATCGCTATGCGCGGGTGCTCGGCGACGCCCAGCCGATGGTCATCGGCACGCTGCTGCGCAGCCGCGGCACGCGCGCGTTCTATCGCGTGCGCGTGCCGGCCGCGTCGCGCAACGAAGCCAACACGTTATGCAACCGCATCCGCGCCTCGGGCGGCGCCTGCGTGGTGCTGCGCAGCTGAACCGGGGCGACATGGCATGATCCGACTGGTCGCCTGCGCGATTCTCGCCCTCACCGGGCTGCCGCATGCAGCGTCGGCGCAGCCCGCGAGCTACCCGTCCGCGCGCGTCACGCTGGTCGTTGCATTCGCGCCGGGCGGCGCGGCCGATGCCATCGCGCGCCTGGTCGGTCCGCCGCTCGCCAGGCGGCTCGGCCAGCCGGTGGTGATCGAGAATCGCGGCGGCGCGGCGGGAAGCCTCGGGGCGCGCAGCGTGGTGGCGGCGGCAGCCGACGGCCACACCATCCTGGTGACCACGACGTCGCTCCTGATCACCGAGCTCGTGTCGAAGCGGCCCGGCTATTCGACCGCACAGCTCGCCGCCATCGCGGTTCCCGCCTCGACGCCGGAGATGTTCGCGACCAGCGCGGCCAGCAGCGCCCGGGATCTGCGCGCGTTCCTTGCCGGCGCGCGCGCCAATTCCATCACCTACGCGACGTCGGGCGCCGGCAGCGGCTCGCATCTCGGCGCCGCCTATTTCTTCAAGGTCCTGGCGAAGGTCGAGGCGGTGCACGTCCCGTTCCAGGGCGGCGGACCGGCGGTCGGCGCGGCGGCCGGCGGCCACGTCGACCTCGTCAGCAACTCGCTGCCGGCGATGATCGGCCTGGTGCAGCAGGGCACGCTGAAGGGGCTGGCGATCGCGAGCCCCGCGCGCGTTGCGGTGCTGCCCGACGTGCCGACGCTGAAGGAGCTCGGATACGACTTCGACGAGGGAACCTGGGTCGGCTTGTTCGCGCCGGCTGGAACCTCTCCGGCGATCGTTGCGCGGCTCAACCGCGAGATCAATGAGATCGTGCGCGAGAAGGACGTGCACGAGCGCATCCAGGCGCTTGGTTTCGCCGCCGAAATCCGCACGCCCGAGGAAACCGCGCGCCACGTCGCCGAGGAGTCCGCCAAGTTCCGCCGCATCATCGAGACGACCGGCATCACGACGGATTGAGCTAATCCACCGGCGGCGGCGGATTGCCGATCTCGTCGAGGCGGCCTTCCTCGGCGATCATCTTCACGAAGATCGCCAGCGAGCGCATCAGGTTCGGCATGCCGAACAAGGCCGAGCTCTGCAGCAGCACTTCGAGCACCTCGCGCGGGGAAGCGCCGGCGCGCAGCGCCCCGCGCATGTGCGAGCGGATCTGGATCCCCTCGCCCACCGCGATGCAGTTGCCGACGATGCACAGGATGCGCGTACGGTCGTCGAGGATGCCGCGCGCATACATCCCGCGATAGGTGAAATCGACCCACAGGTCGGCGAATTCCTCGTCCAGGCCGTGCAGGTAGGACAGCATGTTGAGGTGGTGCTTGGGCCGCAGCCGCATGCCGGTCGAGATGCCGCGCCAGTCGTGCCGCGCCATCATGGCTTCGCGACGCGGATCATTCGCATCGTCCAGGTGCCAGCTCGCGTGCTCCTGGTCGATGTCGCGCTCGGCGTCGCGCTCGGCGAGCGGCGGCCGCTCGGCGCGCAGCGCCTTGAGCACACCGAACTTGCGGGCGAGCGGCACGAAGATCTTCAGCCCGAAGTCGACGACGACGTTGCCGCCGTAGACGACCGACTGCAGGATGACCTCGAGCACCTCGCGCGCCTCGACCTTCGCCGCCAGCGCGGCGCGGAGGGTCTCGGCGAGCGCGTCGGCGTTGCGCGTCATGGTGAACTGCCCGATCTTCACCAGGAAGCGCGTGCGCTCGTCCAGGATCGTGCGGCGGCCGAGGCCCTCGATCGCGTAGTCGAGCCACAGCCCGGTGAAATGCGGATCGACGCTGTCGCGTAGCGCGAGACGATCGTCGAACGCCTCCGACTGCAGGCGCCGCCCGAGCGAGCGCGTCGCGGCGTCGTACGTCATCTTCGTCGTCTTGACCTTGCGCCGTGTCGTTTTGGGTTTGCGCGTCATTTTGCCTGTGCCTTCGCGACTTCGCGCGCCATCGGGCTCCACAGCTTCACATTGTCCTCGATCACCTTAGTGAACGTGGCGGGCGGCCCGGTGACGACCTCGCAGCCGAGCTTCTCGGCGCGGCTCTTGCCCTCGGGATCGTCGAGCACGCGGGCGACGTCGCGGTTGATCTTCTCGACGATCGCCGGCGGCACGCCGAGCGGTCCGACCAGACCGACCCAGGGAAACACGTCGAGCGGCACGAGGCCTTCCTCCGACATCGCCGGCACGTCGGGCACCATGGGCGAGCGCGCCGCACCGAGCTGCCCGATGATGCGCGATTTGCCCATGCCGACCGCGGTGTTCGCCGCCGTGATATCGGTGAGGTAGACTTGGATGGTGTGATTGGTGAGCCCGATCACGGCATCGCTGCCGCCGCGGAAGGGCACGTGCGCCATCTGCGTGCCTGTCGTCTGCTTGAAGATTTCCATGCCCAGGTGATTGATCGAGCCGACGCCGCCCGAGCCGTAGTTGAGTTCGCCCGGACGCGCCCGGATGTACGCGACCAATTCGCGCAGCGATTTCACCGGGACCTGGTCGTTCACCAGGAACACGAAGGTACACTTGCCGGCGACCGCGACCGGGTTCCAGTCCTTGAGCGGATCGTAAGGCGGCGGATCGCGGAAGGCGCCGGCGATGACCTGGCTGGTGACGCCCATGAACACGAACGTATAGCCGTCCGGCGGCGACTGCAGTCCGGCGGTCACGCCGATCACGCCGGCCGAACCGGTCCGGTTCTCGACCACCACGTTCTGGCCCCACAGCGCCTGCAGGCGCGCCGCCAGGATGCGGGCAAAGGAGTCGATCAGCGCGCCCGGCGTCACCGGCACGATGAAGCGAACCGTGCGTTCCGGGAAGCGCTCGGCGCTGCCGCGCTCCTGCGCCTGCGCGACGCTCACGATGCCGGTCACGATCGCCGCGACTGCAAGCCGCCGCAACAGGCGCATGCCATCCTCCCCGAACCGGCGTATTCCGGCGCTCGAAGTCAGCCTATCGCATTCCGCCACCATAAGCTTCTCGCCCTCGTCATGGCAGCCCCAACGTCTGGTGCGCCGATGGCGCTTGACGAACAGGCTGTCGAGCCAATCTGATCAGGCCTCCGAGAAACGATTCCAGCAAACGAAGGATCGGGCTCGGACCGAGCGCAAACGAGGAGGAAACGACCATGACGACACGCAGGGACTTCATCCGCGGTGCCGGCGCGATGGCCGGCATGACCTTCTGCAGCTGCGCGATGCTCGATGCGGCGCGCGCCCAGCAGCCGGCGGCGCCGGCGCGGCTGCCGGTGACCGTCAAGGGCAGGCGGATCAAGACCATCGACGTGCATGCGCACTGCCTGTTCCGCGAGGCGGTCGACCTGCTGGGCGCCGATGGCCGCAATATCGTTCAGTCGGTCCGCGGCTTCGACAAGCAGTACATCGCGATCGAGGAGCGCCTCAAGGCGATGGACGAGCAGGGCATCGACATGGAGGTCCTGTCGATCAACCCGTTCTGGTATCGCCGCGAGCGCGACTCGGCCGCCAAGATCGTGCAGACCAACAACGAGAAGCTCGCCGAATTGTGCTCGTCCAAGCCGGACCGCTTCGCCGCCTTCGCGTCGCTCGCGCTGCAGTTCCCCGACCTCGCGGTGCAGCAGCTCGACGACGCGATGAAGAAATATGGCCTGCGCGGCGCCGCGATCGGCGGCAGCGTCGCCGGCGAGGATTTCTCCGACCCCAAGTTCCACCCGGTGTGGGCGAAGGCTGAGGAGCTCGGCGCGGTGCTGTTCATCCACCCGCAGAGCACGCCGGAGCTCGCCAAGCGATTCAAGGGCAACGGCTGGCTCGCCAACACCATCGGCAACCCGCTCGACACCACGATCGCGCTGCAACACCTGATCTTCGAAGGCACCCTCGACCGCTTCCCGGGCTTGAAGATTTGCGCCGCACACGGCGGCGGCTATTTCGCCTCCTACGCACCGCGCTCGGACCATGCCTGCGCGGTGTCGCCGACCCAATGCAATCCCGACATCAAGCTCAAGAAGAAGCCGACCGAGTACCTGCGGCAGATCTACGTCGACTCGCTCGTGTTCACGCCGGAGGCGCTGCGCCACCTGATGGTCGAGGTCGGACCGAGCCAGATCGTGCTCGGCAGTGACCATCCGTTCCCCTGGAACGAGCATCCGGTCGACCACATCTTCGCCACCGAAATCCTCAGCGACGACGAGAAGATCGCGATCCTCGGCGGCAACGCGGCGCGCCTGCTCGGCATCAAGGTGTAGGAGACGCGCATGGCGGATGCGCCACGCCTGAAGATCGCGATCGGCCCCTACGGGCACACCAGGGCGCTCAAGGACGGCAGCGTGCCGATCCGCGGCGCGCGCCCTGACTACATCGAAGTGGTGCCGATCGTCGGCGCGTTCCGCCGCATGGTGCGCGATCTCGAGTTCGATGTGTGCGAGATGGCGCCGACCACCTACATGATCGCGCGGGCGCGCGGCGCGCCCTACATCGCGCTGCCGGTGTTCCTGATGCGGCGCTTTCACCATGGCGGCTTCGTGGTGCGACCCGACGCCGGCATCAAGGTGCCGAAGGACCTCGAGGGCAAGAAGGTCGGCGTGCGCGCCTATTCGGTCACCACCGGCGTGTACACGCGCGGCATCTTCGTCAACGAGTACGGGCTCGATGCCTCCAAGGTTACCTGGGTGGTGGACGACGAGGAGCATGTCACGACGCTCAAGCTGCCCGACAACGTCGTGCACGCGCCACCCGGCAAGTCGCTGGTGAGCATGATGGAGAGCGGCGAGATCCAGGCGGGTTTCACCGGCCGCGCGGGCGTCGGCCGCGCCGGCCCGCCGATCGGCGCCTGGGAGCAGCGCGCGCACACCCCGCCCGGCACCTACCCGGAGCTCATCCCCGATGTTGCGAAGGTCGAGGCCGACTGGTTCCGGCGCACCGGCATCTATCCGGTCCACGCCCTGGTGACGGTGAAGACCGAGCACCTCGCGCGCCATCCCGGCCTCGCGCGTGCGCTCTATGAAGCGTTCGTCGCCGCCAAGGCGCCGCAGCTCGAGCGCCTCAAGCGCGGCGAAGGCGACGCGGAGGACGACAAGCGCTATCGCGAGCTCATGCCGGTGGTGGGCGATCCCCTGCCCTACGGCATCGCCGCCAACCGGCCGAGCATCGAGGCGCTCGTCACCTATGCGCTGCAGCAGCGCCTCATTCCGTCGCGCCCGGCGCTCGAGGAGATTTTCTTGGATCCCACATCCTGACGGCACGACGTACGCCGCACGCGGAATGGCGCCGTGCCCACCCCACGCGCGTGGCTCATCCAGATTCACGATGTCAAACAGCCCAACGCTCCGCCCGTCCCGGCGGTCGCTGCGCGACCGTTGCGAGCCGGGCTTCACGTTCTCCTTCCCTCATTTCCATGAAGGAAAGCATGAGGGAGCGAAGCGCCGAGAAGCGCTGGTGCGGATCGCCGCACCGTTCGCGTGCCATGACGCGGCACGCGAGAGACACCTAGCGAGGCGTCCCGCGCCCCGTGACGTGGGGCGCTCGCCTCTCGGCGCTTCGCCGCGGCGTTCTTCGACTCATCGGGCCCGACGCCTCACTCCTGAAGCATCCGCCTCGGTCCTAGTGCCGAGTGGCGGGATCCCGAGGTCGCCCGAGCGCAAGGTGACTCTCCCTGCCCGCAGGCGCCGCTCCCAGCTCCGCGTCAGGTGAGTCTTCCATAAGACGCCCTCATCGAGCCGGGATGACGCCATGATCACGAGTGCGCGCGAAGAATCAATAAAATAAGTTTCGGAAATCGAGAAAAAGTTTCGGAAATCGAGAAACGACGCATGGGCTCGCCTGCCGGGGTCACGACAATTGAGCCGGCAAGGCCATACCACTCGAATCGAGATCGCCGGCACAAGGCCGGCGATGACGATAGGGGCGTCGGACCGTTACCTTGCCTGGGCCATCAGGACGTCAGGCGCGCAACGATTGTACACCTGGGTGCCGCGCCGGCTCGTCCATGTCAGCCGGTTGCCGCTGACCGTCAGACGGACGTTGGACGTCCAGCGCTCGCGCGGATTGGAGCATTTCGCCACGACCTTCCAGCCGTTCTCGGTCGGCTGCTGGTGCGTGAACATGCAGAACGTATCGCCGGCCCAGGCGCCGTCCGTGTTCATGACCGTCGGCAGCGTTCCCTCGCGGAAATTGCGCGCCGAGCAGGTGCCCGCATCGGGCGCCCACACCCCGACGATCGGGTCGCCCTTCACGATGTCGGCACTCGCCTGATCGCCCTGAGGCGGCGCAGCCGGCACGGCCGCGCCGGCAGCGTTCAGCGGGAGCCTGGTGTCCGCGTCGCTGTCCTGCTGCCGCACCGGCGGGACTGCCGCCGGCGCGGTATCGGCCGGCACGAACGACGCCAGTTGCAGCATCGTCCTGGTCGCCTCCGAGACATCAGGCAGTTCCGCGGCCGTTTGCGCATGCTCGAAGGGCGCACGCGCATCAACGTCCTGCCAGGCAACGGAACGCGACTCGCGCGGCTGCTCCAGCGCAGCCTGCTGTTCCGGCGCAACCTGCCGCACCGTCGCAACCTGGCGCTCGCGCGGCTCATCGATCGCGGCCACGATCGCCTGGGTGGCGGACGGGGGCACGCCGTCGAGCTTCGGCGCGCCGGCGAACGGGCCCGCATTGAGGATGATTCCAACGCAGGTGAGCATCGCGCCCGCGGTCGCCACGCCGTGCAGCAGTGCCTTGCGGCGCGAGCGCGCGGACGGGAGGTTGCTGTTCGCTGCCGACAAAGTGTCCGGCTGCGAAATCGCTTCCGGCATCGCCGCGACCGCTGCGGCGGGCGGTTCGACCATGATCGCCGGCTCGGCCACCAGACCGTCGAGCAGGCGCGCCAGGTGAGTCTTCAGACTCTGGTCGTCGGCGTTGGCGCTGGGCCACACCGTGACATTCGCTTCTGCGCGCGGCGCTTTGCCGATCGGACCGACACGATAGTCGGTCAGGAGCCCCATCGTGCGCGCGATCTCGAGCTTCTCGACGATGCGATCGTGATGAATGTCGGCCTCCCCTTCAGTTGACTTGCCTCGGCCGTACTGGCCGACCGTCCGGCTCCCACCCAAAACCGTGTCCGCAAGCCCCCCTGGGCGGCTGCGCGGCTTCGCCTGGCCTCGCTGCGCCCGAATCGATTCTCGCCGCGCGCCATGGCACAATCGGGGCAGAGCGCGGACCGTTTTGTGGCTGAGCGAGGTTCCGGGCGGGTACCGGTTCGCCGGCCCATGCCTTATATTGCGAGGCGAGGAGCACGCATCATGTCGCGTCCGTTGGCATTGGCGACCCTGTCGATTTTCATCGCGCTCACCGCCTCGGCGCTGGCGCAGACGACGACGGTGCCAGGCCCCGGCGGAATCCCGCTCGCGCCCGGCTTGCCGGTGCCGGGCTACACGCCGGGCGGAATCGGACCCGGCGGCGTCGAGGTCGCGCCCGGCCCCGCGGCACGCGGCGTCCCGATGTACCGGGAGGGGCCGGGCGGCGTCGTGTTCCCCCTGCGGCCGGACCCATCGCCCAACGGAAACGATGCGACTGGGCGACTGCAGCCTGTGCCGGAACTCCTGCCGGAGACGCTCGCGCTGACGATCACGAGCCGCGACGCCGCGCCCGGCAAGGCGCCGTCGCCCGAGGCGCCGATCGATTCCATCCACGACCTGTTCGCGGTCCTGCGCACGTGCTGGGATCCGCCGGCGCGCGACGAGGCGCAGGAGGGCGTGCAGATGTCGGTGCGGTTCAGCATCAAGCGGACGGGCGAGATCATGGCTCCGCCGTTCGTGACCTACACGACGCCCGGCACCAACGCCGACACCAAGCAGGTCTATCGCCGCGCGATCAATGCGGCGCTCGCGCGGTGCGCGCCGCTGCCGTTGTCCAAGAGCTTCAGCACCGCAATCGCCGGACGCCCGATCAGCATCCGCTACGTCGACGACCGAAGCATGAAGGCGAGCCTGCCGCAGCCGTGACGTGGTTCGAGACGCGCCCGCGCAGTGCGGGCGCTCCTCACCATGACGGGGTTGAGACGCGCCCGCGCAGTGCGGGCGCTCCTCATCATGAGGGAAATCAGCGCGACGGTGCGGCCGCCGCCGTTGCGCCGCGCAGCTGGGTGGCGACCGTGAGCTCGCCGATCTTCCTGCCCATCTCTTTGCCAGCCTCGGTCGAGAAGCGGTAGTGGAAGCCCGCATAGATGCGCGCGAGCGAGACCTCGTCGCTGTAATCCTGCAGCCGCGTCCAGCGGCGGGTCACGCCCGGCGTCGTCGGGCTCGTCAGGGTGATCTCGCCGGTCACCTCCCCCGCTACCGCCTGGAGCACCGTCGCGACGGCGGCCGAGGTGATGCAATGGGCGCACGGGTATTCGGGATGCATCGGCGTGTCGCCGAGCGGCAGCCATGACGGATCGCTCGGCGTCGCCCGGTTGCCGCTCACATCGGCATTGCGGATCGCCGTGACCGGACGCCAGAGATTGTAGGTGTACTTGGCCTCGAACACCGCGATGAGCGCATCGCTTCCCGCCATGGAGACGAGCGCGTAGAGGCGCGCGCAGTCCACCAGGTCCATGTCCCGCGCGACCGCGACCTGCCGCACGATCGGATTATAGGTGCGCGGACCGACGAGGAACCAGAAGCGGCCGACGTCCGTCTGCTCAGGCGTGCGCCGCGCGCTCTTGAGCGCGCCCAGCTCGCGGATCTCGTTGAGGTCGCGCGCCCAGGCTTCCGAATCGAGCGCAGGCGGCGGGGCAGGACGGAATTGGGACCCGCTCGTCATCACCCAGGGCGTGACGGCGCCGGCAGTGGAGAACACCGGCACGACGGTCGGCACATACACGCCGGGGCTGGTATGGGGGCGATAGCGTTCCGGCGTATCGATGCCGTCGTCGGCGCGCAACGCGACGATCCCGGCCGCAGCCTTCCGCCCGAGTGCGATGCCGCTTGCCTTCGGCTCGCCCTCGGGGATGCCGGCGAGCGCCTTCGCCAACGCGGCGTCGAGAGCGGCGTTCTGGTCCGGGTAGGTCGCGACCAGCACGCCGTGGGCGGCGGACGCCGCAGCGGCTTCCTTCGAGGCGCTGCGGTCGGCGCCGAGGCTCAATCGGTACGGTGCATAGCGCCGCTCGATGGCGTTCACCGCCTCGAACATCGCAACGTGCAGCATGGCCTGGTTGCGCGAATGCTGCACCGGCCGGATCTTCTTTTCCCCCGCGATCGCATCGCTTTGCGCGTTCCAGTCCATGACCGCATCGGCGCACGCCGTCGTATTGACCAGCGCGGCAAGCGCGGCTGCCAGCATCACGGTGGCGAGCCTTCTCCATCTCGTTCGCATGGAACCCTCCGAATCTGCCGGTCTCCCTGAGGACCGAAGACGGTGACGGTGTCAGTGATGATTGTTGTTGCCCGGCTGTCGCTGTCCTCGCAGGGCGCGCGTCACAGGCCGGCGCGCGCCCCACACAACCGGGGTCCGCTTTGCGCCATATCAGCCGGGTCATTGCCGGCGCGCATCATTCGATCGGAGGACGTTTGTGTAGCGGAGCGCTGTACGGAGATTGGGCGGAGATGGGTCCTGGGCGTGCGGATGGGGGTAGTCGGCAGCGGATATGGATTTCGAGGGCCGCCGACGAGGCCGCTCACGTAAACGTACGCCCGCAAGCGGAAGAGGGAAGATCAGGCGGCGGAACGCGGGCATGGCAGACGCCACGTGGCGCGACGCGCCGGTCGGCCGTATCATGGCTCGAGGACGCACAGCTGCGCGCCGCGGGGAGCCTTCGTGCCGCGGCACCCCAACAAGTCAGCAGGAGGCGACATGCGCAGGATCGAGACGTTCGCCACGGCGCTGCTGCTCGGCGCAGCGCTCCTCGGTGCCGCCGCGTTGGCGCAAGGCACCGGCCGCTGGACCGCGGGCGCTCCGATGCCCTCGTCGCGCACCGAGGTGGCGGTGGCCGAGCTGGGCGGCAGGATCTACGTGGTCGGCGGGTTCGGCGGCGAGCGCGAGCTCGAGATCTACGATCCGGCGGCGGACCGCTGGAGTCGCGGCGCCGCCATTCCGCGCGCGCTGCATCACGCGGCGGCGGTGGGCCTGCAAGGCAAGCTCTATGTGGTCGGCGGCTACGTCGACGGCTGGACGCCGACCAGCGAGGTGCACGAATACGACCCGGCCACGGACCGCTGGCGTCCGCTCGCCGAGATGCAGACGCCGCGTGGGGCGCTCGCGGCCGCCGTGCTCAGCGGCCGGATCCACGCGGTCGGCGGTGTCGGGCGCAGCCGCAACACGGCGGCGCACGAGAGCTACGATCCGGCGACCAACCGCTGGACGACGCTGGCGGGCGTCCCGACGCCGCGCGACCACCTGGCGGTCGTCGCCGCCGACGGGCGCCTCTATGCGATCGGCGGCCGCATCGACGGGAGCTACGCGCGCAATCTGGCGGTGAACGAGGCGTACGATCCTGCCGCCGATCGCTGGGAGCAGCGCACGCCGATGCCCACGGCGCGCAGCGGCATTGCGGCGGCGGTGCTGGGCGGGCGCATCCTGGTGGTCGGAGGCGAAGCGCCCTCCGGCACCTTCGACCAGGTGGAAGGCTACGACGCCAAAAGCAACGGCTGGAGCAGCCAGGCCCGCATGCCGACGGCGCGGCACGGCCTCGGCGCCGCGGTGGTCGGCGGCAGGATGTATGCCATTTCCGGCGGGCCCACGCCCGGCGCCTCGGCGTCGGCGGCAAACGAGATTTTCGCGCCGTGACCAGGTCGCGCCGGGTGGGCGGGGCGGGTCCGAGATCCCACTGCGGGCGAACGTGATCAGGCAAGCCGGGATCAACGGCGCATAGGCCGCAGAACTGCGCGGTCGTCGTGCCGAAGACACCCCCTACGGGCGATCCGCAAATGGGCCGCCCCTGCTCGGAGCCCCCGCGACAAGGACGGCGCATGGGACTATGCTACGAGCCGATGCGGGGCACGAATTGACGTGACCCGTCTGGCGACGGCTCACGCGACGCCGTGCCCCCTTGAACAAACGCGTTCGGGAGGACGGCCATGGCGATACCAGAGACCGCGCATCACGCGACCATGGGTGCCGCCGATGCGACGCACGAGCTGCCGCGCGTGCGCACGATCACGCCGCGGGATCTCGTCGACGTACTGGCGAAGGGACTCGACGACTTCTGGGCGATGCCCACCCACGTCATCTTCCTCAGCCTGATCTACCCTGTCGCCGGCATCGCCATCGCGGCGGCGACGCTCGGCTACAACCTCGTGCCGTTGCTCTATCCGCTGGCCGCGGGCTTCGCCCTGCTCGGCCCGTTCGCGGCGATCGGGCTGTACGAGCTCAGTCGCCGGCGTGAGCAGGGCCTTGACACGTCCTGGCAGCACGCCTTCGATCTTCTGCAGGCCGAGTCGTTTCGCCCGATCCTGGCGCTCGGGCTGATCCTACTGGCCATCTTCGGCGTGTGGGTCGCGGTGGCGCAGGCGATCTACATCGCGCATTTCGGCTACGTGCAGCCCGAGTTGATCGGCGCCTTCGTGCGGCAGGTGCTCACCACGAAGGCGGGGCACCGCATGATCCTCATCGGCAACGGCGTCGGCTTCCTGTTCGCGCTCGCAGCCTTCGCCATCAGCGTGGTGACCTTCCCGCTGCTGATCGACCGCAATGTCAGCGCAACCGTGGCGGCCGTCACTTCGGTACGGACGGTGCTGCGCAATCCGCTGACCATGGCGCTGTGGGGCCTGATCCTGGCCGCCGCGCTGCTGATCGGCTCGCTGCCGCTGTTCATCGGCCTCGCGGTGGTGATTCCGGTGCTCGGCCATGCGACCTGGCACCTGTACCGGAAGGTGGTCGAGACCGACCTGCCGCCACGGGAAGCGCATCCGAAGCCGCCGAAGGGCGTGCGCTACGCCGCGGATTTTCCGGCCGTGCTGTTCCCGGTCTACGACAAGGAGCCGCGCGCGTAGCGGGGCAGGCTCCGCAGATGGCGTCGGCGGCTTCAGCGATGCCGGAGACCTGCTCATCGGCATAACCGGCGTCGCCGGCGCGCGGACGGCGCCTTGCAGGAACAGGGCGGAGATGCGCTCGAGCGGCGCGCGGGGCGGCCGACCGGCGGCCCTTGCGACATTTCCGCAACGGGCAACAGGAATTCCACACGACGGAGTCGGTTTTCGTGGCATCGCGCACGGTGCGGGCGTAATGTGTGGTTGCGGTTTTCGGCTTCACAGGCGCCGGCCTGTAGGGAACGCCGGCGTTCTTCGAAAGCCCGGGCGGGCATCGAGAGAAAAACGCCCTCGTCGCGCCCCAGGCTGTGACACGCTGCCGAAAGCTTTCCCGCCATAGGTGGCGGCGCCTTACCAGCGATCCGCCATCATCCACTCGCGTCGCAGCTTGCTTGCGAGCGCGCCGTTGCGCGTGCGTGTGCGCTCGTCGACGACAGGAAAGGAGTCTCGCAACAGGTTGCGACGCCGGCTCTGCATTGGAGGGAACGCAGATGACGACCAACCTGACCAGACTGGCGACCGCAAGCCTGCTGACGCTTTCGCTGAGCACCGCGACGGCGATGGCCGGATCGGTGACGCAACCGGGCGAAACCGTCGGCGCGCAGGCCGGCGCTCCGCCTCCGCCCGGGTTCTATTTCATCAACACGTTCGACTGGGGGCACCGGAGCGGCGTCGACGTCGATGTCGCCGTCACCATTCCGGTCTACGCCTGGTCGACGCCGTGGACCATCCTGGGCGGCAGGGTGATCTTCCTCGCCGCGACGCCGGCGGTGGCGGTCCATCCGCCGGGGCCGCTCGCCACCAACATCCTCGACATCTACAATCCGTTGATCGCGGGCCAGCTGGCGTGGGACCTGGGGAACGGGTTCAATTTCAGCTACCTGCTGGGCGCCTATATCGACATGCACAGCGATCTCGCGTGGAGCTCGAGCTCGCTCAATCAACGCTTCGCCTTCACCTACAACAGGGACGGCTGGAACCTTACGGCCAATCTGATCTGGGGCATCCAGTTCGACGAGGTCTCCAACCGGCCGCAGATATCGCCCTGCCCGCCGCCGTTCGGATTGAACGGATGCAACCCGGACTTCATCAACCTCGACCTCACGGCGACCAAGAAGTTCGGCCCGTGGGAGATCGGCGCGGTCGCGTTCGGCTCAAGCGATCTCAACCGGCCGGTCCCGACCTACCTGAAGCAGAGCCAGTTCGCCGTGGGCGGCCTGGTCGGCTACAATTTCGGTCCGTTCTCGGTGCAGGGCTATGTCACGACCGACGTCGCCGAAGAGAACTACGGAGGCAAGGACACGCGCGGGTGGTTCCGCGTGATCCTCCCGCTCGGGAACCCGTTCGCCACCGCTCAGGCGCCCACGCCGGCGCCGCTGGTGAGGAAATACTGAGACACTTGAACACCCCCTCCCCAACCCTTCCCCGCAAGCGGGGGAGGGAGACGAGAGTCAGCATCCGGGCGCCGAAGCGCCGGCTCACCGCACCTGGAACACGAGCTTGCCGCGCAGGTGCCGGCCCTCGCTCACGCGGTGGGCGTCGGCCGCCTCGGACAGGCGGTAGAGCTTGACCTCGGGCGCGCGGACGGCGCCCTGCAGAAACAGGGCGGCGATGCGCTCGAGCGGCGCACGGGCGCGGCCGACCGGCGGCCGCAGCGCGGTGACGTCGCTGCGCTCAGGCTTCGGCGCCTGCGCGCCGGAGGCGATGAAGGCGGCGCGGCCGCCGGGCTTGAGCACGGCGAAGGATTTTTCCGCCACGTCGCCGCCCACCGTCTCGAACACCGCATCGACGCCCGACACCACCTTGGTGAAATCGGTCGTGGTGTAGTCGATCACCTCGTCGGCGCCGAGGCTGCGGACGTAATCGAGATTGCGCGTGCTCGCCGTGGTGATCACGCGGGCGCCGATGTGCTTGGCAAACTGGATGGCGAAGCCCGCGACGCCGCCGGCGCCGCCCTGGATCAGGATCGTCTCGCCTGGCTGGAGCTTGAGCGTATCATCGACCGAGTTCATCGCGGTGAGGCCGGTGAGCGCCAAGGCGGCGGCATTCGCATCGGACAGGCCGTCGGCTTTCCTCGCGACAATTGCCGCCTTGATGGCGATCTTCTCCGCATAGGCGCCCTCCTGGCCGGGTGGGCACACGCCGAACACCGGATCGCCGACACGGAAGTCGCTGACGCCTTCACCGAGCGCCGCAACGGTGCCGGAGAAATCCCGCCCCAGCACATAGGGAAACTTGAGCTGCCCGTATCCGCCGGTGCGCACCTTCCAGTCGGCACCGTTCACGCTCGCCGCGACGATGTCGATCAGCACGTCGCCGGGGCCGGCGACCGGATCGGGGAGATCGCCGTATTTCAGGACCTCCGGCCCGCCAAGGCGTTCCATGTATGCGGCTTTCATGATCAGTTACCTCTTTGGTGCGACGCGAATGGCCAATGGCCAGCAAGTGCCCCCCCACCCTGACGGCTCCTCGCCACGCGCAGGAGCGCAGGGAAGGAGGAAAACCGAAACGCAGTGCTTTGGGCGGGCGGGCGGAGGGAAACCGGAACGTAGCATAAGGCAAACAGGCGCGGGCTCAATCCCGGCGGAAGAAGGCGCGGAGCTCGTCGATGGTCTCGGCGGCGTTGTGCTCGGGGAAGAAATGGCCGCCGGCGATCGGGCGGCCGGTCACGTCGGCGGCCCAATCGCGCCAGATGCCGAGCGGCCCGCCGGCGGCCGCGTACCAGGTATCGAGCGGACCGCCGGCGCCCCACAGGGCGAGAACCGGACAGGCGATGCGGCGGCCGGCGGCGCGATCCTCCGCATCGTGCGCAGGATCGAGCGTGGCAGCGGCGCGGTATTCCTCGCAGATCGCGTGCACCGTCGCAGGATCGCGCAGCGCCTCGACGTAAGCGGCGCGCACCGATGGCGGGAAGGCGGCCGGATCCGAGCCCCATTGGCCGAGCGCGTCGTCGACCACCGCCTCCGGATCCGACCGGATCAACCGCTCGGGCAAAGGCTCGGGCTGCGCCAGCAGCGACCATGGCCAGTACGCCAGGGCCAAGCGGGCGTCGGCGCGGCGGAAGGCTTCGCCGGTGGGGATGATGTCGAGGACGGCGAGGCCGTCGAGCAGATCCGCGTGCTCGAGCGCCAACCGATAGGCGACGCGCGCGCCGCGATCGTGCCCCGCCGCGGAGAAGCGGCCAAACCCCTGGGCTTCCATCATGCGGACCATGTCGCGCGCCATCGCGCCCTTGGCGTAGGGCGCGTGATCCGCCCGCGACGGCGGCTTGCCGCTCGCCCCATAGCCGCGCAGATCGGCGCAGACGACGGTGAATTCCTCCGCCAGCGCGGGCGCCACGCGATGCCACATCAGATGGGTCTGCGGGAAACCGTGCAGCAGCAGCAGCGGAGCGCCCCTGCCCTTGCGGCGGATGAAGATCGTGGTCTCGCCGACGTCGACCAGCGCGGTGGAAAATCCACTAAACATGATGGGCTCCACAGGACCGGGAGTGACACCGGTCAACGAGGGTGGGCCATGCGGGTTCCGCGGGGCAATCCACCTTCCGGGCGTCGGTCTGCGGGTGTAGCCTGACGACATAACACAAGCCGGGAGGACGACATGATCGCGCGGCGCGCCTTCATCCAGGGAGCCTCGATGGCGGCGATTACGGCAACCACCACAGGGATCCACGTGACGCAAAGCCATGCCCTCGAGGTGCCGAACTCGGCCGGCACCGATCAGCCGAAGCTCAAGGCGCCGGCGAACGCCGCCGACTGCCACATGCACATCTACGATCCGGCACGCTTTCCCATGCCGCCCAACCCGCGACGCGCGCCGACCAACGCCACGGTCGCGGAGTATCGGCTGTTGCAGAAGCGGATCGGTACGACGCGCGTCATCATCGTGCAGCCGCGCAACTATGGGACCGACAACCGCGTCACCCTCGACGCCATCGCGCAGCTCGCGCCGAACGCGCGCGGCGTGGCCGTCGTCACGCCGGCGGTCAGCGATGCCGAGCTCAAGGCGATGCATACGGGCGGCATCCGCGGCATTCGCTTCAGCCTCGCCGACCCGAACTCGCGCGCGGTGACGCCCGAGATGGTGGAGCCGCTGGCGAAGCGCGTCGCCGACCTCGGCTGGCACGTGCAGTTCAACATGCCGGGCGAGATGATCGACGAGATGGAAAGCGTGCTGCGCCGCCTGCCTGCACAGATCGTGTTCGATCACCTGGCGAACCCGCCGCTGCCGGCCGGCATCGATCATTCCTCGCACAAGACCGTACGCTCGCTGATCGAGAAGGGCCGCACCTGGGTGAAGGTGTCGGGCGCCTATTCGAACAGCAAGATCGGGCCGCCAGCCTACCCGGAGGCGACAAAGATCGCGCAGGCCTTCGTCAAGGCGGCGCCGGAGCGCCTGGTGTGGGGCAGCGACTGGCCGCATCCCGGCCTGCCCGACAACAAGCCGGACGATGCGCTGCTGTTCGACCTGCTCGCCGAGTGGGCGCCGGACGAGGTCACACGCAACCGCATCCTGGTGCAGAATCCGGAGGCGCTGTACGGGTTCGGCCAGGCGGCGTGAGCGGCATACGACCTCACCCACCGAAGGTCCCCCCACCCGCCGCCTGCGGCGGCCACCCTCCCCCGCAAGCGGGGGAGGGATGGAGCAAGCGGCGCCGCTACTCACATTCTGCGGCGTTGAGCGTGCTGCATATCAGCAAGCACCATCCCTCCCCCGCTTGCGGGGGAGGGTGGCGAGCGAAGCGAGCCGGGTGGGGGCTACTCCTTCCCCTCCACGGCGCGCACCGGAGTCTCGGGCGTGAGGCCGCCGCGGCGGCGCCCGAGGGTATCGAGGCCGTTCTTCTCCCAGTCGCCGGCGACCGCGTTGCGGGCGAACGCCTCCCAGGCGTCGCTCCAGTCGCCCAGCGTGTAGCCGTGCCACGGCGGACGCAGCGCCAGCGGCGGCAGGCCGAGCTTCTCCCAGAGGCTGACCGCTCGCTCCATGAACTCCTTCGCCGGCAGCGCGACCGGCGGCATCGCGTGCTTGAGCGTGGCGTCGATCAGCATGGTGGAATTGCCGGCGCGGGCGTCGCCCGCGTGGTCGGAGCTCGGCCCATGGCCAGGCGAGCGATGCGGGATCAGATGCACGTCCTCGATCGGGTTGGTCCGATAGGCGAGCGACCAGAACACCGCGTCGGCGTTGTTGGGGTCGACGTCCTCGGACACCGCGACCACCACCTTGCCGGAATCGGCAAGCCGTACCGAGGCGCCCTGCAGGCCGCGCCAGATCTCGCTCTTGGGCGCGCCTTGCGCGAACTGCAGGAACACCACCGGGCGGATGTTGCTCAACGGCTCGTGCATCACCACCCGGCGGATGCCTTTGATGCCGAGGTGCTGGCGCAGGTGGGTGAGGAACAACGGCTCGAACGCCACTTTGCGCATGACGCTCGATTCACTCGGGGTCACCTGGCTGATGATCGAGGTGAACACGGCATCGCGCCGATGGGTGATCGCCGTCACCCGCATCGACATGTTGAAATCCTCGAGCGCGACGTAGCCGGTGCTCTCGCCGAACGGCCCCTCGGGCTCGAGCAGATCGGTGTCGACGAAGCCCTCGATGACGATCTCGGATTCGGCCGGCACGTCGAGATCGACGGTGAGCGCCGGCGCGACGCGGATCGGGCCGCCCGCGAGCGCCCCCGCCACGGTGATCTCGTCGAAGTCGACGGGCAGCTTCTGCGGTCCCGTATAGGCGATGACCGGCGCGCAGCCGACCACGATGGCGCACGGCATGGGCTCGCCGCGCGCCTGGTATTTCAGCCAGTTGAGATAGCCGCCGGCGCCGCCGATGCGCGAGGACATGCGCACGCCGAGGCGGTCGGTGCTTTTCAGCGCGGCGCGATTGGTGGAGAGGTTCTGGACGCCGGTGTCGGGATTCTTCGTGATCACCAGGGTGGCGGTGAGCGTCGGCGCGGCGTCGAAACCGGGAGTCGAAATGGGCACCGGCAGGAGGGCGAGGCCGCCGCCCGGGCGCGTGAGGTCGTCGCCTTTGATCACCATCTCCTGGCACGGCGGCGCAGTGACGCGGACGGGCGCGACCGGGTTGGCGAAGGCCTCCATCCAGGCCTCGCTGATCGCCTCGATCGGGCGCGCCATGCCGATCGCGTAGATGCGTGGATTGGCGGCAAGCGCGCCGACCACCACCGGCATGGCGAAGCGGCGGCCGGATGAATCGATGACGTTGGTGAACAGGAAGGCGCGACGCTGATCCTCCGGGATGCCGCCGACGAACTGGCAGCGCACCAGCGGATGCAGCTCGGTGTCCTTGTTGATCGGAACGTCGACACGGTGCAGCAGCCCCTCGGATTCGAGAATCGCAAGATGCTGGTGGAGGTCGAGGCTCACACGGGAGCGTGGCTTGACGTCGTCCTTCATCGGGCAAGACCTGCGGCTGCGGCGGCGCTGCGCCATTTCTCCACATCGTGGCGGATGCGCTGGTTGAGCTCCGCTTGCGTGCTCTTCTCCACCTGGATCGCCTGCGCGGCGAGCACCTTGGCCACCTCGGCATCGCCGAGGATTTCGCCGATCTCGCGGTTGAGCCGGGCAACGATCGGCTCCGGCGTGCCGGCCGGCGCCAGGCAGGCGAACCACAGCACCGCCTCATAGTCCTTCAGGCCTGCCTCGGCCATGGTCGGCACGTCGGGAAATTCCGCCACGCGGCTGTGCGTCGTCACCGCGAGCGCGCGCAGCTTGCCCTCGCGAACGAGCTGGTGCGTGGTGGTGAGGATGCCGAACTGCATCTCGATGCGGCCCTCGACCAGGTCGATCACCGCCTGGGTCGACGACTTGTAGGGCACGTGGTTGAGCTCGACGCCCGCCATGCCGGAGAACAGCTGCGCCGCCAGATGCGCGAGGCTCGCCTCGCCGACCGACGAGTAGGCGAGGGCGCGCGGCTTCTGTTTGGCGAGGGCGATCAGCTCGGCGACGGTCCTGGCCGGCACGCTCGGGTGCACGGTGAGCACGTAGGGCGAGACGCCGAGCAAGGCGATCGGCGCGAAGTCCCTCACTGGATCGTAGGGAAGCTTGGGGTTGAGGATCGGCGCGGTCGCATGGGTGGTGGAGGTGGCGAGGCCGAGCGTGTAGCCATCCGCCGCCGCCTTGGCGACGGCGGCGGCGCCGAGCGTGCCGCTCGCGCCGGCGCGGTTCTCCACGATGATGGGCTGGCCGATCCGCTCGGACAGCTTGCGGCTCACCAGGCGCGCGACCACGTCGGCGGCGGAGCCGGCGGGCAGCGGCACGATCATGGTGACGGGGCGCTCGGGCCAGGCGGACTGCGCGTGGGCAGCGGGAGCGGCGAGGGAGAGGAGGATGGCGAGGATGATGCGCATCATGAATGCTGCCTCGTGCCCTGTTAACTTCACGCCTTACAACGCCGATCCGCCATAGTGGCTCTCGGTAGCGTCGAGGTCGGTGCGCGAGCGCGGCGGCAGGCCGTGGATGGCGCGCCAGATGCGCTCGGGCGTCGCCGGCATCTCCATGTGGGTGACGCCGAGCTCGGCGAGCGCATCGACGATGGCGTTGACCACCACGGCGAGCGCCGGCGTGGTACCGCCCTCCCCAGCCGGACGGATGCCGAGCGGATGGGTCGAGGACGGGACTTCGCTGATCTCGGCGTTGAACGAGGGGAGGAAGTGGGCGCGCGGCATGGCGTAGTCCATGAACGAGCCGGACAGCATCTGGCCGTTGGCGGCATCGTAGAAGCAGTGCTCGATCAGCGCCTGACCCACGCCCTGGGCAATGCCGCCGTGGGTCTGGCCGTGGATGATCAGCGGGTTCACGGCGCGGCCGACGTCGTCGACGGTGGTGTGGCGCACGATCGCCAGCACGCCGGTGTCGGGATCGATCTCCACTTCGCTGACATGGCAGCCGTAGCCGTAGCCGGCGTAGTTCACGGTCTCGTCGGTCGTGGCGCTAAGGGCGCCACGAAATTCGACCGGCAGTGCGTCATTGTCGCGTGCAGCCACAGCGATCTCGAACAGATCGACCGAGCGGTTGCTGTGGCGGGCGAGGAAGCGGCCGTCCTGGAACGCGAGGTCGGCCTCGGCGACCTCGAGCAGGATTGCGGCGATGCGCTTCCCCCTGGCGATGATCGCCTGTGCGGATTTGTGGATCATCAGGCTCGCAAGCCGCATGCCGCGGCCCGAATGGGAGCCGCCGCCGAATTTGACGATGTCGGTGTCGCCGGTGATCAGGCGCACGCGGTCGTGCGGGACGCCGAGCCACTCGGTGACGAGCTGGGCGAAGCTCGTCTCGTGCCCCTGGCCGTTGGAGACGGTGCCGATGACGACGTCGACGAAGCCGTCCGGCGTCACGGTGACCTCGGCGCGCTCGCGCGGCACGCCGGTCGCCGTGTCGATGTAGTTGGCGACGCCGATGCCGCGCAGCTTGCCGCGCGCCTTCGCATCGGCACGGCGCGCCGCGAAACCGTACCAGTCGGACAGCTCGAGCGCGGTCGCCATCACCTGGTGATAGTCGCCGCTGTCGTACACCATGCCGAACGGATTGGTGTAGGGCAGCTCGGCGGACTCGAGCAGGTTGCGGCGGCGCAGTGCGATGCGGTCGAAGCCGCACTGGCGCGCCGCGAGGTCGATCAGCCGCTCCATCACGAACATCACCTCGGGACGGCCGGACGAGCGATAGGGGCGTGTCGGCGTCGTGTTGGTGACGACGCAGCGGGCGCGAAAATGTGCGGCCGGCATGCGGTAGATGCTGGAGTTGATCTCGACGCCCTTCTGCACCATGGAGAAATTGCCGGTGAGTGCGCCCACATTGCCGGTGTTGGAGCCGCGCAGGGCGAGGAAATTTCCCTCCGCATCGAGGGCAAGCTCCGCCGCGCTGGCGAGGTCGCGCCCCTGGTAGTCGCTGACGAAGGCCTCCTGGCGCTCGCACGTCCATTTCACCGGGCGGCCGACGCGGCGCGCCGCCCAGGCTACAGCCACGTATTCGGGATAGATCGCGCCGCGCGTGCCGAAATTGCCGCCGACGTCGCGCACGACGACGCGCACCCGATCCTCGGCGAGGCCGAGGCTCACGGCGATGTCGGTCTTCAGCCGCACCGCGCCGCCGCCGCCGGTGTGGATGGTGTAGCGCTGGGTGGCCGGATCGTAGGACGCGACGGCGGCGCGCGGCTCCATCGGCGCGCCGCTCACCCGCGGGATCCAGGTGTCGAGCCGCACCACGTGGGCGGCGCGCGCGAAAGCAGCCTCCGTCGCCGCCGCGTCGCCGACCTCGGCATCGATCAGCACGTTGGAGGTGGATTCCTCCCACAGGCGCGGCGCGTCGGGCTCGGCCGCGGTGACCGCGAGGGTCAACGCCGGCAGCGGCTCGTAGTCGACCACGACGGCCTCGGCGCCATCCCGGGCGAGAGCGACGCTCTCGCCGATCACCATGGCGACCACCTCGCCGGCGTGGCGCGCCTTGTCGACGGCAAGCGGGAAATGCCTGGCGCCGAACACCGGGGCGCCGCTGCGGTTCTGCAGCGGGATCTCGGCCGGATGATAGGACCACGCCTTGTGCGGGATCGGCTTGATGCTGTCGGCCAGCACGTCACGTCCGGTGAGCACCGCGACGACGCCCGCCGTCGCCAGGGCTGCGCTCGCATCGATCGACCGGATGCGGGCATGCGCGTGCGGCGAGCGCACCATGACCGCATAGGCCTGGCCCGGGAGGCTGACATCGTCGCTGTAGCAACCGGCGCCGGTGACGAGGCGGCGATCCTCCTTGCGCCGCACCGGCTCGCCGATGCCGGGCTTGTCCGAGGCAGGCAGGTGATGGGGATCGGCGCGCGTGAGCATGCGGGGCTACTCGGCGGCGCGCGCAGTCGCAGCAGGGATGCCAAACAGCGTCACGGCCGTGTCGCCCAGGATGGCGGCGCGCTCGTGCGGGGCGAAGCCGCAGGCATCGACCAGCCGCACCGGCTCCATCTCGGCGATGGCGAAGGGAAGGTCGCTGCCCATGAGCAGGCGGTCGGGCCCCGCCATGTCGGCGAGGAAGCGCAAGGTGCGCGCATCGTAGACCACAGTGTCGAACCACAGGCGGCGGAAGCTCTGGTCGGGATCGGCGTTCTGCGCCGGCGCCACCGCAAAGCTCCGGCGCATGCGGCCGAGCACCATGGCGAGCGCCGCCCCGCCGTGCGAGATGACCAGGCTGGTGCCCGGGTAGCGCACGAGGTGGCCGGAGTAGAGGAGCCGCGCCATGGCGGTGGTGGTGTCGGTCACGCGGCCGACTGCGCTGACCAGGCCATAGGCCTTGAGGCGGTCGTCGCGCGCGCCGAAGGTCGGGTGCACGAACAGGACCGCCTTGCGCGCCGAGGCCACCTCCCAGAACGGATCGAGGTCGGGATCGTCGAGCACGCCTGACGCACCCTTCGGCTGGGTCCCGATCATGGCGCCGTGGAAGCCGGCATCGAGCGCCTCGCCGAGCACCTGCGCGGCGAGCTTGCCGGACTGCAGCGGCACAGTCGCGAGCGGCAGGAAGGCGGGCAATGCGGCCACGCCTTTGAGCATATGGTCGTTGAGGAACCGGCTCCAGTCGGCGCCTTCCTCGGGCGGCAAGTCGTAGCCGAACATGTCGAGCCAGCCGCCCACCACCTGGCGGTCGATGCCGCGCTCGCGCAGGAACGCCAAGCGTTTCTCGGCATCGCTCATGCCGGCCGGCACCGGCCGCTTCGCCTCGTTGCCAGCGAAGGCGAGGCGCATGGCACCCGCCTCCGCGGCGACCTTGACGGAGGGGAACGGCAGCCGGTGCGACTTCAACGTGTCGAGCAGGGCCGGCGGCACGAAATGCGCGTGAGCATCGACGATCATGCGGGGGGTGAATAGGCCTTCGGCGGCGGCAGGGCAATTCCCCAAGGAGGGCAGCTGGAGTGAGGATGACGCAGAGCGCGGTACGGCGACGGGTGGTATAGGCACGACATTCGAACCGCGTAGCCCTCGTGGGCGCCCGAAGAGGGCAGCCACAAGGGCTGCCCCTACAAGAATGAAGGGCACAGCATGACGTCTCTCGCCGGCAAACTCCTCGCGGCCTTCATCCTTGCCATCACGGCGTATCACGCGTGGGCCGACGACTACCCGTCGCGGCCGGTGCGCATCCTCGTTCCCTATGCGGCGGGCGGACCGAGCGACACGGCAGCGCGGCTCGTTGCCGAGCCGCTGGGGCGGCAGCTCGGCACGTCGGTGTTCGTGGAGAACCGCGGCGGTGCCGGCGGCCTGGTGGGAACGGAAGCGTTCCTACGCGATCCGCCCGACGGCTACACGATCCTGCTCGGTGCGATCGGGCCGTTCGCCGTCATGCCCGCAGGCAAGAAGGTCGCCTACGATGTCGAGAAGGACTTCATCCCGCTCGGCTGCATCTGGTTCTCCGCCCAGGCGCTGGTGGCCAACCCGAAGCTGCCTGCGAAGTCGCTGGGCGAATTCATCGCCTACGCCAAGGCCAATCCCGGCAAGCTGACGGTCGGCTCGGCCGGGGTGGGCGCGGTCTCGCACCTGACCATCGAGTTGTTCCGGCGCGAGGCCGGCATCGACATCACGCACGTGCCGTTCCGCTCGACCGGCGCGTCCTTGCCCAACGTGGTCGGCGGGCAGATCGACGCGATCGTCGGCGACGCCTCGGTGCTGGCGCCGCAAGTCGAAGGCGGCACGCTCAACGCCATGGCCGTCGCGTCGGCGACACGCGCCATCGCGCTGCCCAATGTGCCGACCATGCGCGAGGCCGGCCTGCCGGGCGTCATCTCCGAGAGTTGGTTCGGCCTGGTGCTGGCCACCGGCACGCCGGCGCCGATCGTGGCGCGCCTGACCGGCGCGCTCGCGGCGGCGCAGAAGGATCCGGCGTATCTCGAGTCCCTGCGCAAGCAGAAGGCGAGCGCCGGCGAGGGCGGAGCGGAAAGCTTCGGCGCCCTCATCCGCCGCGACGCGGAGAAATGGCGGAACGTGATCAAGGCTGCCGGAATCACGTTCGATTGAACGGATGATGCCTCTCGTCTCCCCTCCCCCCGCGAGCTCTTCGCGAGCGGTGGGGAGGGGTTGGGGGTGGGGGGCGCAGCGGTTCAACGCATGACTCGGCAGATGCTGAACCGCCGGGCCCCCCACCCCGGCGCGCTGAAGCGCGCCGACCCTCCCCACCACGCGTAAGAGCGCGTTGGGGGAGGGATGGAGCAAGCGGCAACGCCGCGCGTTACTTTTCCATTTCTGCAAACACCGTTGCTGCCTCGGCCATGGCGTGGTTGCCGGCAGGGGCGCCGCAGTAGACGGTCGCCTGCAGGATGATCTCCTTGAGGTCGTCCTTGGTGAAGCCGTCGCCAAGCGCCGAGCGCACGTGCAGGCGGAACTCGTCCCAGGCCTTCAGCGCGATCATGGTGGAGAGGACCATGCAGCGGCGGGTGCGGCGGTCGAAATGCGGGCGGGTCCAGATATCGCACCAGACGTGGCGCGTGATCTGCTCCTGGAACTCGGTGTTGAACGCGTTGCGGTTCTTGAGCGTGCGGTCGACCCAGGCGTCGCCCAGCACCTGCCGCCGCGCCGCCATGCCCTTGTGATAGGACTCGTCCTCGGCCATGCGTTGCTCCCTCCGTCGTCATCGCCGGGCTTGTCCCGGCGATCTCGATTCGAACGGCACAGCCCTGCCCTGGTTGTCGGGATGGCCGGCACAAGGCCGGCCATGACGAGGGGCAGGGCATCAGATGTCCGTCAGCCTGGACAGCGTCGATTCATAGCGCGCCGCGATCGCCTCGCGCGACTTGTGGCGGCCCCCCTGCACGACCGTGTCGCCGCCGGCGAGCACGGTCTTCACCGCGGAACGTCCGGCGACGAAGACCCAGGCATCGAGCCAGCGGTCGCCGGTGCGCGCGGCGAAGTCAGGATGGGCCTCATCCAGCAGCACGACGTCGGCGCGCATGCCCAAAGCCAGCGCGCCGATCGGCTGCCCCAGCGCCTGCGCGCCGCCGGCGAGCGCCCTCTCGAACAGCACGCGCGCGGTCGACTCGCCCGCCCTGCTGGTCATGACGTTGCGGGCGCGGTGCGCGAGGCGCTGACCGTATTCGAGCTGGCGGAGCTCGGCCGCGACATTGATCTGGATGTTGGAATCGGTGCCGATGCCGAAGCGTCCGCCCGCCGCCAGGTAATCGGCACCATTGAAGATGCCGTCGCCCAGCGAGGCTTCGGTCAGCGGGCACAAGCCCGTCACCGCACCGGACGCGGCGAGCTCGCCGGTTTCCTGCTGCGTCATGTGGGTCGCATGGATGACGCACCAGCGCGCATCCACGCCGACGCTGTCGAGGAGCCATTGCACCGGCCGCCCTCCCAGCTTGGCCACGCATTCCTCCACTTCCCGCACCTGCTCGGCGGCATGGATGTGGATCGGGCCGTCGGACACCGCGTGCGGGAGCGTGCGCAGCGCATCGGGGGTGACCGCGCGCAACGAGTGCGGCGCGATGCCGACGCGCACAGCGGACAGCGGCTTGACGATCGCGCGCGTGCGCTCGACCAGCTTGAGAAAGCGCTTGAGGTCGGTGAGGAAGCGCCGCTGGCCGGCGGAGGGCGGCGCGCCGCCAAAGCCGCCGCAGGCATAGAACGAGGGCAGCAGCGTGAGCCCGATGCCGGTCGCGGCGCTCGCCGCGGCGATCCGGCCCGCCATCTCGCCGAGGTCGGCGTAGGGCCGGCCGTCGACGTCGTGATGCAGGTAGTGGAACTCGCCGACCGTGGTGAAGCCGACCTCGAGCATCTCCATATAGGCGAAGGCCGCGATCGCCTCGACGTCGTCGGGCGTAAGCCGCGCGAGGAAGCGGTACATCACCTCGCGCCAGGTCCAGAAGCTGTCAGTGGACTCGCCACGATGCTCGGCAAGGCCGGCCATCCCGCGCTGGAACGCATGGCAATGCAGGTTGGGCAGCCCCGGCATGGCAATACCGGCGAGGTGCTCGGCGCCGTCGCGAGGCGCGTCGGCGGTCACCGACGCGATGGTACCGTCGGCCACGGTGAGACGCACGTCGCGCGCCCAGCCGGTGGGCAGCAGCGCGTGGTCGAAGAAGAGCTCGCGGCGCAAGGTGGCGATACCTCCGGACATCGACAATAGGCGCCGTCGCACCGTGGTGTATAGAGTGACCCTCTCTTCGTCATGGCCGGGCTTGTCCCGGCCATCCCGACAAGGGTGGCATGGCTCTGCCATGTAAATCGGGATCACCGGGACAAGCCCGGTGATGACGAGTCAGAAATCGACGCAGGCACACCATGCGGTTCGACACGATCTGGCTCGATGCGCGGCTGGCGACGCTGTCGCCGGAGCGGCCGGGGCTGGGCATCGTCGAGCACGGCGCGGTCGCGGCATTGGATGGACGGATTGCCTTTGCGGGCGCGATGGCCGACCTGCCGACCGGCTGGGACGCCAAGCAGCGCGTTGCGCTCGACGGTATGTGGATCACGCCCGGGCTGATCGACTGCCACACCCACCTGGTGTACGCGGGCGACCGCGCCGAGGAATTCGAGCTGCGCCTCGCCGGCACATCGTACGAGGAGATCGCCAGGCGCGGCGGCGGCATCCTGTCCACGGTGCGGGCGACGCGGGCGGCGAGCCAGGACGAACTCGTCACCGCGAGCCTGCCGCGCCTCGACGCGCTGCTGGGCGAAGGGGTGACCACCGTGGAGATCAAGTCGGGCTACGGGCTCGACCACGCGACCGAAGCCACCATGCTGCGCGCGGCCCGCGCGCTGACGCTCGAATGCGACGTCACGGTCGTCACGACCTATCTCGGCGCGCATGCGCTGCCGCCCGAGGCTAAGGGCGACAAGGAGCGCTACATCGACGAAGTGGTGGCGACGATTCCGGTCATCGCAGAAGCAGGGCTCGCCGATGCGGTCGATGCCTTCTGCGAGGGCATCGCGTTCTCGCCGGAGCAGGTCGCGCGCGTGTTCAAGGCGGCGCAAGCCTCCGGCCTGCGTGTGAAGCTGCATGCCGACCAGCTCTCCAACCTGCGCGGCGCTCGGCTCGCCGCCGAGCATGGCGCGCTGTCGGCGGACCACCTCGAGTACACCGACGAGGACGGGGTCGCCGCCATGGCGGGCGCCGGGACGGTGGCGGTGCTGCTGCCGGGCGCGTTCTACGTGCTGCGCGAGACGCAAGCGCCGCCGGTCGCGGCGCTGCGGCGCCATCGCGTGCCGATCGCCATCGCGACCGACAGCAATCCCGGCACGTCGCCGCTCACCTCGCTGCTCCTGACCATGAACATGGCCGCGACCCTGTTCCGCCTCACGGTCGACGAGGCGGTCGCCGGGGTGACGCGCGAGGCGGCGCGCGCGCTCGGCCGGCTCGGCGAGATCGGCACATTGCAGACGGCCAAGCGCTGCGACCTCGCGATCTGGGACATCGAGCGACCGGCGGAGCTCGTCTACCGCATCGGCTTCAACCCGCTGCATGCGCGGGTGCGGAGGGGTGCATGGCCAGCGTGACCCTCCAACCGGGTCGCATTCTCCTCGACGCCTGGCGCAAGGTCCTCGCCGGCGCCGACATCCACTGGCCGCGCGAGGCGCGGGCGAGGATCGCGGCGAGCGCCAAGACCGTGGAAGCGATCATCGCCAAAGGCGAGCCGGTCTACGGCATCAACACAGGGTTTGGAAAGCTCGCGAACGTGCACATCGCGGCCGGCGATCTCGCGGCCCTGCAGCGCAACCTGGTGCTCTCCCATGCGGCGGGCGCGGGCGATCCCATGGCGCCCATGATGGTGCGTCTGATGATGGCGCTCAAGCTCGCGAGCCTCCTGCGCGGCGCCTCCGGCGTGAGCGAGGCCGTGGTCGACCTCCTCGACACGATGATCCGCTTCAACATCATTCCGCTGATCCCGAGCCAGGGCTCGGCCGGCGCCTCGGGCGACCTCGCGCCGCTCGCCCACATGGCGGCCGCGATGATCGGCGTCGGCGAGGTCTATTTCCGGGGGCAGCGCATGCCAGCCGCCGCCGCGCTCGCGCACATCCAAAGCAAGCCGATCACGCTCGGGCCGAAGGAAGGCCTGGCGCTGATCAACGGCACGCAGTTCTCAACCGCCCAGGCGCTGGCCGGCCTGTTCGCGATCGAGCGCGTGTTCAACGCGGCGCTCGTCACCGGGGCATTGTCGACCGACGCGGCACGCGGCTCCGATACACCGTTCGACGACCGCATCCACGTGCTGCGCGGCCACCGCGGCCAGCTGGTGGTCGCCGACACGCTGCGCGACCTGATGGCCGGCAGCCAGATCCGCGCCTCGCACCGGGTGATCGACGACCGCGTGCAGGATCCGTACTGCCTGCGCTGCCAGCCACAGGTGATGGGCGCGGTATTCGACCTGATCCGGCAGGCATCGCTGACGCTCGAGACGGAGGCCAACGGCGTGACCGACAACCCGCTGGTGTTCGCCGACACCGGCGAGGTGCTGTCGGGCGGAAATTTCCATGCCGAGCCGGTGGCGTTCGTGGCCGACATGCTGGCGATCGCGGTGTGCGAGATCGGCTCGCTCGCCGAGCGCCGCATCGCCATGCTGATCGACCCGGCGCTGTCCGGCCTGCCGGCGTTCCTCACGCCGAAGCCGGGGCTGAACTCCGGCTTCATGATCGCCCAGGTGACGGCGGCGGCACTCGTGTCGGAGAACAAGCAGCGCGCCTATCCGGCGAGCGTCGACTCGATCCCGACGTCGGCGAACCAGGAGGATCACGTGTCGATGGCGGCGCACGGCGCGCGGCGGCTCGGCGCCATGGCGGAGAACGCGGCGACGATCGTCGGCATCGAGCTCTTGGCGGCGGCGCAGGGCTGTGACTTCCACGCGCCCTTGCACTCGAGCGCGCCGCTCGAGCGCGTCCGCACCATGCTGCGTCAGCGCATTGCGAAGCTGCAGGACGACCGGGAGCTCGCGCCCGACATCGCGCTCGCTGCCGAGCTGGTGCGCCGCGATGCCCTCACGATCACCGCCGGCGTCGGTATGCCGCGTATCGATAGAAGGAGCCGATGATGGCCAATCGCCTGGACAACACGCGCGTCATCCGCGCGCCGCGCGGAACGACTCTGAGCGCCAAGAGCTGGCTCACCGAGGCGCCGCTGCGCATGCTGATGAACAACCTCGATCCGGAGGTGGCGGAGAAGCCGCACGAGCTCGTGGTGTACGGCGGCATCGGGCGGGCCGCGCGGGATTGGGAAAGTTTTGATCGCATCGCGGCAAGCCTGCGCTTGCTCGAGCATGACGAGACCCTGCTGGTGCAGTCGGGCAAGCCGGTCGGCATCTTCCGCACCCACGCGGACGCACCCCGCGTGCTGATTGCCAACTCCAACCTGGTGCCACACTGGGCGACCCTCGACCATTTCAACGCGCTCGATCGGGCGGGCCTGATGATGTACGGCCAGATGACGGCGGGCTCGTGGATCTATATCGGCTCGCAGGGCATCGTGCAGGGCACCTACGAGACCTTCGCCGAGCTCGGCCGGCGTCACTATGGCGGCAGCCTGGCGGGCAAATGGATTCTCACCGCCGGGCTCGGCGGCATGGGCGGCGCGCAGCCGCTCGCCGCCACCATGGCGGGGGCCTCGATGCTGGCGGTCGAGTGTCAGCCGTCGCGCATCGAGATGCGGCTGAAGACCCGCTACCTCGACGCGAAGGCGAACAACCTCGACGAGGCGCTGACGATGATCGAGCGGTCGTGCGCCGAGCGCAAGCCGGTGTCGGTCGGCCTCCTCGGCAACGCCGCCGACATCGTGCCCGAGCTGGTGCGGCGCGGCGTCAAGCCCGACGCCGTCACCGACCAGACCTCGGCGCACGATCCGATCAACGGCTACCTGCCCAAGGGCTGGACCCTGCCCCAGTGGGAGGAGCGGCGCGAGCGCGACCCCAAGGGGGTCGAGCAGGCGGCCAAGCAGTCGATGGCGGTGCACGTGCGCGCGATGCTGGAGTTCTGCCACGCCGGCGTGCCGACGGTCGACTACGGCAACAACATCCGCCAGATGGCGCGCGACATGGGCGTGGCCGACGCGTTCGATTTCCCCGGTTTCGTGCCGGCCTACATCAGGCCGATGTTCTGCCGCGGCATCGGGCCGTTCCGCTGGGCGGCGCTGTCGGGCGATCCGGAGGACATCTACCGCACCGATGCCAAGGTGAAGGAGCTGATGCCGGATGCCGCGCACCTGCACCATTGGCTCGACATGGCGCGCTCGCGCATCGCGTTCCAGGGACTGCCGGCGCGCATCTGCTGGGTGGGACTGGGCGACCGCCACCGCCTCGGCCTTGCGTTCAACCAGATGGTGGCGTCAGGGGAGCTCAAGGCGCCGATCGTGATCGGGCGCGACCACCTCGACTCGGGCAGCGTCGCGAGCCCCAACCGCGAGACCGAGAGCATGCGCGACGGCTCCGACGCGGTGTCGGACTGGCCGCTGCTCAACGCGCTCCTCAACTGCGCGAGCGGCGCCACCTGGGTGTCGTTCCACCACGGCGGCGGCGTCGGCATCGGATTCTCCCAGCACGCCGGCATGGTGATCGTGTGCGACGGCACGGCGGAGGCGGCGCGGCGGATCGAGCGGGTCCTATGGAACGACCCGGCGACCGGCGTGATGCGGCATGCGGATGCCGGCTACGAGGAGGCGATCGCCTGCGCGAAGGAGCACGGGCTGAAGCTGCCGAGTGTGGGGTGAGGTGGAATCTCCGCGCGAGACGCTTGCGCATGCGCGCTCCCTCTCCCCGCTTGCGGGGAGAGGGTCGGGGTGAGGGGCACGATCCACGCGCACGGCGTGGCGAGAGTCCCCCTCACCCGGCGCGCAAGAGCGCGCCGACCTCTCCCCGCCCGGCGGGGAGAGGTGGAGCAAGCTGCACGGCATTGCGTCAATGCCCCTCCGCCGCCAGCACCGCCTCGGCGCGGATCTCCTCCGTGAGACGCGCCTTGAGGGCGGAGAACTCCGGCGAGGTCTTGATCGTGTAGTGGCGCGGGTGGGCCAGGTCGATCGCGACCTCGGCCTTGATGCGTCCCGGCCGCGCCGTCATCACCAGCACGCGCGAGGCGAGAAAGATCGCCTCCTCGATATCGTGGGTGACGAACAGCACGGTCTTGCGGTCGCGCTCCCAGATGCCGAGCAGGAGCTCCTGCATCAGCGCGCGAGTCTGGTTGTCGAGGGCGCCGAACGGCTCGTCGAGCAGGAGGATCGCCGGGTCGTTGGCGAGCGCGCGGGCGATCGCGGTGCGCTGCTGCATGCCGCCGGACAGTTGCTTCGGGTAGTGGTGGGCAAAGCCCGTGAGCCCGACGCGCTCGAGCCATTCGGCGACCACGCGCTCGCGCGCCGCGGCCGGTACGCCCTTCTCGCGCAGTCCGAAGGCGATGTTGTCGGCGACGGTCAGCCACGGAAACAGCGTGTAGGACTGGAACACCATGCCGCGGTCCGGTCCCGGGCCGACGATCGGCTTGCCGTCGAGCAGCACGCGGCCGGTGGTGGCGGTGTCGAGCCCGGCGACGAGGCGCAAGAGCGTCGACTTGCCGCAGCCGGACGGCCCGAGGATGGTGACGAAGTCGTTGTCGGCGACCGCGAGGTCGACCGGCTCGAGCGCGCGCGTGGGCTTTCCCCCGCGCACCGCGGGGAACACGCGCGAGAGGTGCTCGATCGCGAGCGCGGTCACGCCAGGCTCCACGAGAACAGGCGCTGGTTCATGAGCTTGAACAGGAAATCCGAGATCAGCCCGATCACGCCGATCACGATGATGCCGAAGATCATCTGGCCGGTCGCGAGCAGCGCCTGGCTGTCGATGATCATATGGCCGATGCCGGACGAGGAGCCGATCAGCTCGGCGACGATCACGTAGGTCCACGCCCAGCCGAGCACCAGCCGCAGGGTCTCGGCGATGCTCGGCGCGGACGCCGGGATCAGCACGCGGGCGAGGACACCGCGGTCGCGCGCGCCGAGCGTCAGCGCGGCCTCGACCAGGTCGCGCCGTACGCTGCCGACCGTCATCGCCACCATCAGCACGATCTGGAACACCGAGCCGATGAAGATCACCAGGAGTTTTTGGGTCTCGCCGATGCCCGCCCACAGGATCAGCAGCGGGATGAAGGCGGACGCCGGCAGGTAGCGCGCAAACGACACGAACGGCTCGAAGAACGCCTCGATCGGCTTGTAGGCGCCCATCAGGATGCCGAGCGGCACGGCGACCAGCGCGGCGAGCACGAAGCCGCCGACCACCCGCCAGATGGTGACGCCGATGTCCTTGGCGAAACCGAATTTGCTGAGCAGGAGCCAGCCGTCCTCCACCATGGTGAGCGGATCGGCGAGGAATGTCTTCGACACGAAGCCGCCGAGCGTGGCGACCGCCCAGACGGCGAAGAACAGCACGAAGAACAGGATGCCGAGCGCGACACGCAGCGGGTTGGAAATGGGCACGAGCGGCTTCATGAGTTCACCGGCAAGCCGGCGCACCAGCGCGTCGCGTGCGGGCGACGGCGGGATGCGCGTGACATCCAGAGGATAGAGCTCGACGAGGATGGGGCGGCGCCAGGCAAGGCGCCCGAGCCAGGTGAGCTCGAAGGCGATCGAGACTACCGGCCGCATGGTGGGGCTCACCTTGCCGGCGGCGAGCAGGGCGAAATCGGCGGCGCGCTCGATCAAGGGCGAGACGATGAAGCCGTTGCGGGCGATGGCGGGGATCAGCCGGTATTGCGCGGTCTCCCCATTGGCGAACGTGACGCGCATGTGCACCAGCGGGGGCTTGAGCGCAAAGTTAGCGAGGACGCCGAACGCTGTGAGCTCGAGCCGCGCCTTGAGGAACAGCGGCCCCGGCGGCAGGGCGAGCGGGACGTCGACATCGACCGACGCCGCGGTCGGCGCCGCGAGCAGGTCGCCGGCCGGCTGCGCCCGCCGCCGCAACAGCAGCATGTCGCCGGCCGTCTCCGCCGGGTCGTACAGGCGCAGGAAATCCGGCCACAGCGGTCCCTCGGCCAACGCCGGGTAGCGCCGGTCGATCGAGCCTGGCTGAAACAGAAGGTTCGCCGGGGCAAGCGCGCCGCGGAAGAAGGCGCGGTTCCGCTCGATCAGGGCGTCGGTGTAAGTCGTGTACTCCTGCACGCTGAAGCGCGGCCGGTAGTCGAGACCATGGGCGATCAGCAGCGACTGGTTGGAGGGGATCATGTCGACGGCGCCCGCGAGCCGAGGCAACGGATGTGCGGCGCGCAGCTCCTGCATGGCGCGATCGCGCCCCGCCTGGAGCTGGCGCAGGCGTTCACTTGGGGCCGCCAGGAAGCGCACAGTCGCATCGGCCGAGCGGAACGGCTGCTGGCGAATGAAGGACCAGAACGCCGGCGCCTCCATGCCGATGCCGCGCTTGTACGATCGCGGCACCAGGAGGACGACGAGCGCCAGGGCGATGGCCTGCAGCGCGATCAGGGACGTCTTTGCGTCGCTCAGCTGCCAGCGCAGCAGCACGTAGGCCGACGCCGCGACGGCGAATCCCGACCAGCCGATGACCGCATGCAGGTCATGCCGGACGAAGCCCGCCTTGAAGATCACATAGAGATAGCACGCCGTCGCCACGACCAGCGCCGCCGCGGTCCAACTGTCGACGCGACGCGCCCGCACCAGCGAGAGCTCTACGCGCAACACCGTGACGATCCCGATCAGCGCGGCGATGAGGAAATAGGCGATCTCCTCCGTAGGCCACACGGAGCTCATGCCCTCGGCGTAGCCGGCGGTGACATCGAGCGTGTCGCGGAGAAACGGGCCGAACGAAGCGAGTCCGCCCTGCAGCACGGCGAAGAGGGCGACGAAACAGGCCGCATAGAGCACGACCGCGACCGGCAACCGCCGCGCGCGCAGCGCCAAGACGTCGGCCAATGTCAGGCACACGAGCGCCAGCGGGGCGACGGAGAATTTTGCCAAGGTGAGCGCCGCGCAGGTCAGCCCGCAGGCGACCGTGTAGAGGCGCCGGGCAAGCGTTTCCGGCGCGTCCACCATCACGAGCACGAGCAGGAGCGGCACAAGGAAGAAGACGCCGTCGGGAAACAGGAACAGGATGGCGAAGGCGACGGGAACGAGCACGAGGAGACGCGACCGCAGAGTCAACAGCACAAGGCCGGCGGCGATGACGAGGATCGTCAGCGTGCGGAAACCCACCACCCACCAGACGGTGGCCTCGGCGAAATACCCGGTGTAGAGCGGCGACAGCGGCCCGCCGGTGAAGATGATGTCGCGGCCGAACTTAAGGCCGAGGCGCGGCGCCTCGCCGAGCACGCTCTGCCATCCGCCTTCGAGCCCGCCGGAGATCGGCCGCAGATCGGCCGGCGAGAAGACCGCCACGCAGGCGAGGGCGGAGAAGAGGAACGCCGTGGCGCCCCTCGCGATCAATTGGAAGCGCCGGGCGGGCCGCTGGCTGATGCCGGCTCCCTCCCCCCTTGTGGGGGAGAGCCTGCCCCGGACTTGATCCGGGGGCTGGGGTGGGGGGTGAACGCGCTGATGCACCGGAGGGCGCCCCCCTCCCTAACCCTCCCCCACAAGGGGGGAGGGAACAGTCAGCATGTGTGGCAGCGCCGCGTTCATCAGCGACGCCGCATCGATCGATGCCGCGCCCGACAATCCCGCGACAGCGTCCTCACTGCAGGAAGCGCGTGTCGACGATCTTGCTCAGGTCCGGCACGCTCTTGATGATGCCGAGCTCGAGCAGAAGGTCGGCCGCCTCCTTGTTGAAGCTCTGGAACTCGGCGGCGAAGAACTTCTTGTTCGCCTCCTTGTCCTGCCAGCGCAGGTATTTGGCCGAGTTGCCGAACTGCTCGGCGGTCTGCTTCACGTCGGTCCCCATGATGCCGTACGACTTCGCCTGGTCCGCCTTGATCATGTCGAGCGCATCGAAATAGCTCTTCACCAGGCCCTTCACCGCCGCCTCGTTGTCGGCGATGAATTTTGGCGTGCAGCCGAACGTGTCCATCACCATCGGATAGTCGAGCGTGGTGGCGATGATCTTGCCGGCGTCGGGCTTGTCGCGCACCGCCGACAGATACGGCTCGTAGGTCATGGCGGCGTCGTTCTGCCCGGCGAGGAACGCCTGCGCGGCCGGCCCCGGCTCCATGTTGACGACCGATACGTCCTTCACGGTGAGCCCGTTCTTCTTGAGGAACCAGGCGAGCGTGAAATAGGGGGCGGTGCCGGGCGTCGACGCCGCCACGGTCTTGCCCTTCACGTCCTTGATCGAGCCGATGGCATTGCGCACCACCATGCCGTCGGCGCCGTACGACTTGTCGAGCTGGAACAACTCGGTGGTGGCGACGCCGTTCGCGTTCCACACGATCCAGGTCTCGACCGTGGTCGCGGCGCACTGCACGTCGCCCGAGGCGATCGCCAGATGCCGGCTCGCCTGCGGGATCTTCTTGATGGTCACGTCGAGGCCGTTCTTGGCATAGATGCCGGCCTCCTTGGCGAGCGTGATCGGCGCGAAGCCGGTCCACCCCGAGATGCCGATGGTGACCTTGGTGCCCTGGGCGGCAGCCGGCGTGACGACGAGCGCCGCGGCAAGCGCGGCGAAAATCCTGATCGGGATCATGCTCCCCTCCTGCTGGTTCGGCCGCAACGATACATAATTCGTGCCAGCCCGGCGAGAGGGTCAAATCGGCGCGGGCACGCGGTACGACGCTGCCAAAGGGTCCCGGATCGTCCCGCTTATCTCGTCGTCATGCGGTTCATGTAGTCGACCAGGAAGTCCTTGACCTCGCGGCGCACCTTGCCGAGCTCGGACAGGATCTTTTGGCCTTCACCGCCGGAGACCAGAATCGGCTCGGTCTTGATGATCCTCGAATAGTCGGCGAGGAACGCGCGGCTCTTCCACAGGTCGGTGAAGGCCGTCCGCATGATGCCTACCGCCTCCTCGGACGCCTTCGGCGGCATCATGGCGACGCGGAACATGGCGAGCTGCGGGTCGCCGATGGTGCGCAGGACCTCGTAGACGAAATTGCCGGAGAGCGGCTTGCCGCCGCTGACGGAAGCATGGAATTCCTCGAAGGTCGGCAGATTGGGCAGCGCCCGGCTGCGCGGGTAGGCGCCGTTCACTGCACGCGGCGAAAGCTGCCACAGCGGCAGCACGACGTCGCCCATAGTCGGCTCGACCGAGCCGCTCCAGCCCGACAGCGAGGAATTGGCCAGTTGCCCGATGTTCTGCAGGATCGCGGTCTCGACTTCCTTCAAGCCCCGATAGGCGGGCACCGCCTGATACTGCACGCCCAGCAGGTCGAGCGCGAGCAGCTGGTTGAGCGTGTTGACGCTCTGGACGTTGAGCGACAGCGCCTTGAACTCCCTGGTCTTCATCACGTCGGCCGCCACCTTGAGGCCGGGCGGCGTGTCGCGGCGCATGTAGACGACCAGCGGACACTCGACGCCGGCGACGAGGACGAAGTCGTAGTAGCTTGTGCGCAGCGACGGGTTGCCGACGATCTGGGCCACCATGTCCAGGGTGAAGAACCCGATCGTATCGCCGTTGGGCGCGGCTTCGCCCAGCTGATTGCTGCCGATCAGGCCGCCGGCGCCGCCGACGTTCTTCACCACGATGGTCGGATTGCCGGGAATCTGCGCCGGCAGATGCTGCGCGACGATGCGCCCCTCGATATCGGTCGGACCGCCGGCCGGGTAGTTGACGATCATGGTGATCGTCTTGCCCTTGTAGAACTGGGCCCCGGCATGTTGCGGAAAGGCGGCAAGCGCCAGCGTGGCGGCGGCAACCAGTATTGTCCGTGTCATGGATCGTCCCTCCTCCCAGAAAAATTTGCAGTCGTAGGGTGGGCAAGGCGCCTATTCGGACTCGCCGCGCGGGCGAGCCGCTTAAGGCGGCGAGGGAAAATCGCCGAGGCGCCTTGCCCACGTGTCGGGTCCACGTCAGGCGATTTGCCCACCCTACTTCTTTGCCGCCTTCTCGCGCTGGTCGGTCAGCATGGTGCCGAGCTTGAACGGCTCGTAGGTCGGCTTGTAGGACTTCTCGTCGAGAAACTGGCGCAGCCCCGTGTTGTAGGAGTCCTCCTTGTCGGCCGCCTTGATCGCCTGCCCCTTGGCGGCGAGGTACTCGTAGGCCTGCGGCACGTCCATGGTGCGCACGTGGCGGATCGCCTGCTTGGTGGCGCGCAGCACCGCCGGGCTCTTCTTCATCAGCCGTTCGGCGAGGTCGGTGACCGCGTCCTCCAGCTTCTCCGGCGGCACGGCGTAATTGATCATGCCGATGCGCGCGGCCTCCTTGCCGTCGAACGGATCGCCCAGGCACGCGTAGTACAGCGCATGGCGCGGCAGCACCGTGTCGACCACCGCCTTCGAAACCAGCGCGCCCGGCAGGATGCCCCAGTTCACCTCGGATAGCGAGAACGTGGCGTCCTCGGCCGCGATGGCGAAATCGCAGGCGAGCAGCTGCATGAACGCGCCGCCGACGCAGAAGCCGTGCACCATCGCGATGGTCGGCTTGTCGTAGTTGTAGAGCCGCTCCCAGCGCCAGCGATTGGCGGCGGCGGCGGCCTTCTTGCGCTCGCCCGGGTTGCGCTCCAGTTCGCGGAAGAATTTCTTCAGGTCCTGGCCGGCGCTGAAATTGCCGCCCTCGCCGCTGACCACGACCACGCGTATGTCGTCGTCGACCTCGAGCCGCGCCAACGCATCGTCCATGTCGTAATGCAGCTGCGGGCTCATGGCGTTGCGCTTGTCCGGCCGGTTGAGGAAGGCCCAGGCGATGCCGTCGTGGATCCTCACCTTGACGAACTCGTACTTGTAGTCAGCCATTCTGGTGTTCCTCCGTGTGGGCTTTCATCGTTCAGCCGTACGTGCGTAGCACGTGGCGGGCGAGCGTCATCTTGAGGATCTCGTTCGGGCCCTCGGTGATCATCATGCTGCGCTGGTCGCGCCAGAATTTCTCGATCGGCAGATCGGTCGCAAGCCCGATGCCGCCGTGCATCTGCATGCAGCGGTCGGCCGCATGGAACGACTGGGTATCGCCGAAAATCTTGGCCATATAGGCCTCGGTCCGCACGTCGCGTCCCTGATCGTACTTCCACGCCGCGTCGTAGACCATCAACCTGAGCTGGTGCAGCTCCATGAAGCTGTCCGCCAGCATCCATTGCACCGCCTGGCGCTCGGCCAGCGGCTGGCCGAACGTGACCCGCTGCCTGGCATAACGCGCGCCGAGCTCGAGGCAGCGCTCGATCACGCCCATGCTGCGTGCGCCGTGACGGATGCGGCCGACGCTGAGCCAGTGCTGCGCATGCTTGAAGCCGTCGCCCTCCTCGCCGATGCGGTTCTCCACCGGAACCCGGACGTCCTCGAAGGCGATCTCCCAGGGCCGGTCGTCGACCATCAGCCGCTGCGGGCGGACCAGGCGCACGCCCGGCGACTTCATGTCGACGATGAAGGCGGAAATGCCGCCGCGCGAGCCCTTGGTCCGATCGGTGGCGGCGATCAGCTGGGTGAAGTCCGCCTCGTCGGCGCCGGTGATGAAGCGCTTCACGCCGTTGACGACGTAGTGATCGCCCTGGCGCACGGCCGTGGTGCGCATGGCGCCGGGATCGCCGCCGGCATCGGGCTCGGTTTGCGCCAGGCACCACTTGAGCTCGCCACGGATCGTCGGGAGCAGGTACTTCTGCTTCTGCGCGTCGTCGAGGTGATAGAGGATCGGGCTGACGTTGTGGCCGAAGACGTCGCCGCCACGCGAGGGCAGCGCGATGGTGCGTCCGAGCTCCGCCCACACGGTCACCTTGGCGACGAGCCCCATGCCGAGCCCACCGTACGCCTGCGGCACGTCGTAGCCGGCGAGGCCCAGCTCCTGCGCCTTGGCGGTCAGTGCCGCGCGCACCTCGGGCTTGAGCTTGTGGCCGTCGCACGTTGTGCGCTCGATCGGGATCAGCTCGCGATCGACGAATTTCCGCACCGTGTCCTTGAGCATCCGGATTTCTTCCGGCAGATCGAAATTCAGGGCGTCCGGAGGAGTCATCGCATCCATCACTTCACTCCCTGGTTCCGCCGAATCACGCGAACGTCCACCGCTCGCACGCCTTCTCCCCTTCCGCGCACGATGAGCGGATTGATTTCGAGGTCGGACAGAAACGGCCGGTGATCCAGAAACAGGCGGGACAGTCCGGTCAGCGCCTGCACCACCGCCTCGGTGTCGCGCGGCGGGCGGCCGCGGAATTCGCCCAGCAGCGGCGCGCCGCGCAATGCGCCGATCATCTCGTGCGCGCCGTCCTGGTCGACCGGCAGGAGCCGGATCGCGACGTCGCGCATGACCTCGACCATGATCCCGCCGAGCCCGACCAGCATGAACGGCCCGAACTGCGGATCTTCGCGCACGCCCAAAATCATCTCCAGCCCGTCGACCATCTCCTGGACCAGGACGCCGTCGAGGCGCACCCCCGGAATCTTGGCGAGCCGCGCCGTCATGGCGGCAGCGGCGTCGCGCACGGCCGCCGCGTCGGCGAGGCCGAGGGCGACGCCACCGACCTCGGTCTTGTGGCTCGCCTGCGGCGACACGATCTTCAATGCGACGGGAAAGCCGATGCGGACAGCCGCGTCCTCTGCATCGTCGGGTGTGGCAGCAAATGCGCTCGCGGGTGGCGTCAACCCGTGCGCCGCCAAGAGGGCTTCGAAGGCGCTTCCGACCAGGCTCTCCGCACGCCCGCGCGGCTCCGCGATCGACGCAACGCCGCGCCGCCGGGCGGCAGCGTAGCGGACGAGGCCCTGCAACGCGCGCACCGTCTCGGGCAGGCCCTGGATGAACGGCACGCCGGTCTCGTGCTGGAACTTGCGGGTGATGTCGGAGACGTTCTGCGCGATGCGGCCGAACGCCAGGATCGGCTTGTCGGTCGATTGGCGCAACGACCGCATCGGCTCCGGGTCGTAGGGATCGGCGGGGGTGACTGGCATGAGCGCCTGCACGGTGACGAGATCGACGGTCGGGTCGGCGCACACGACCTTGCAGATCTCGGCGAACTTTGCCGCCTGCACGCCGACCGCCGGGCCCACGTCGAGCGGGTTCTCGCCCGCGAGGCCCGGATCGATCATGGCCGGCAGTACGGCGCGCGTCTCCGGCGTGAGCGGCGCCATCTCGGCACCTTCGTCGAGCGCGTAGTCGAGCACGAGGCCCTTGGCGCCGCCCGAATAGCACACCATGGCGATGCGCGGGCCCGTAGGCAGGCGGCCCGCCGCAAACGCCAGGCAGGTCTCCATCAGGTCGTCCAGCGAGGGGCAGCGCACGATGCCGTAGCGGCGGCAAACCGCGTCGAACACGGCATCATCGCCGGCGATCGCGCCGGTGTGGCTCGCCGCCGCCGCGCGACCGCGCTCGCTGCGCCCGACCTTGATGAGCACGATCGGCTTGCCGGCGGCCAGCGCTTTTTCGGCGGCCGCCATGAAGGCCTGCGGCCGGCGGATGCCTTCGACCAGACAGGCGATGAGTTTCGTATGCGCGTCCTCGACCAGGAAGTTGACGTAGTCGGCGAGGTCGAGGTCGAGCTCGTTGCCGCTCGACACCGCGTAGGAGAAATCGAGGCCGCGCAGCGCCGCCTGCTGCAGCCAGAACTGGAACGTCCCACCCGACTGGAACACGACGCCGACCGGGCCGGGCGTAAGCGTGCGCACGCGTTTCGCCGGATAGAGCAGGAGTTTCTCGCGCAGCGCGAGCGAGCCCATGCAGTTGGGGCCCGAAATGCGCAGCCCGTGCTGCTCGGAGAGCGCGAGCAGCGCCTGCGCGCGCCTGCGACCCTCGGGGTCGCCGCCCTCGCCGAACTGCGCCGCATAGATCAGCGCGCACTTGAGCCCATGCGCCGCCGCTTCGGCGAGTGTGTCGACGACGTGCGCGGTCGGGATGACGGCGAGCGCGAGGTCGACCGGCTCCGGGATGGCGGCGAAATTCGGATAGACCGGCCGGCCCCACAGCTCGCGCCGCTTGGGATTGACCAGGTAGATCTTGGCCGGGAAGCCGCAGTAGTCGAGGTTGTCGTAGATCTCCTGCACCCAGCCGCCGCGACTCGAATCGGACGCGCCGATGATGGCGATCGACTTGGGGCGCAGAAGGCACTCGACATTTCGGAACACTGGACCGCTTCCCCCCGATTGTCCGCGCTTGCCGGCACGCGGACGTTTCATCGATCACCGATCTTCACGACAGCATGCTTGCTCCGGCGGGTGCTGCCAAGGCTGAAATCGCGCGTCTGGCATGCGGGCGCATGAGCGCTATGGAGAATCGTCAACGGGGCGGCGCCAGCAGCCGTTCGACGCTGGGCCAGCTCTGCCGGCCGAAGGCCAGGAGGTCGGCTGTGAGATCGGGCGGGCACCAGTCGAGGAAGGCTGGCTTGAACGCCGGCCGCGCCTTGATACGCGCGAACCAGGCGGTCACGCGCGGCCGCGTCCTCTCCCACATGAGCGACATGCCGAGCATGTCGAGGCGATTGACGTAAGGCGTCAGCGCGATATCGGCGAGCGAGAACGCATCGCCGGCGAGCCACGTCTGGCGCGCCAGGGTCTTCTCCATCTTGTCGAGATAGTCGTCGTAGAGTCGGTAGGTTTCGCCGAGCCCAGCCGCGTCGAACCCCAGGGTAACGATCTCCTTCTTGCGCGCATGCCAGCGCGGCGTCACCGACTGCGACGGCGTGCTGGCGAGAAACCGCTCGTAGTCGGGCGGCGAGAGCCGCCGGATGATGTGGCGGTGGCAGGCCGAGAATGTCACTTCGGCGCAGGCCGGATGCAGATCCTCGTCGACCGCCTTGGTCCACAGCCGCATCGCGGCGCGCGCCGGCGGGTCGCCGGGCTTGAGCGGCCGCTCGTGAAAGACGTCGTCGAGATATTCGTTGATGACCGTCAACTCGAGGATGACGCGGCCCTCGTGCACCAGGGTCGGCACCACGGCCTTCGGATTGAGCTTGAGATAATCCGGCGCGAACTGATCGCCCTTGAGGATGTCGATGTAGTGCCCCTGCCAGGCGAGGCCTTTCTCGCCGAGCGCAAAGCGCACCTTCGCGGCGCAGACGGACGAGCCGTGATGGTAAAGCTCGATCATGCGCTGCTCCTTGCCGCGCTCGCCGCGCTTCCCTGCAATCCATGAGGCGAACCTGCCCTGGGTGGCCGCGCGGAGGAGATCCACCCGCTATTCAATTCGCCAGCAAGACGGGCAAGGCGGCGTTGGCCAGGACGTGTTTCGTCGCCCCGCCGAATATCATCTGCCGCAACCGGCTCTGGGTGTAGGCGCCCTTGACGAGCAGGTCGCAGCCCAGGGATTCCGCCGTCGCCAGGATCGCCTCGCCGGTGGTTCTGCCGCCGAGCTCGACGCTCAGCGGTACGGCCGCGATACCGTTGCGGTGCAGGTAGCGGACCAGTTGCTCGGCGGACGGTCCCGGTACGCCGGTCCCGCCGATGACCGTGAGGACCGTCACGCGATCTGCCAAGCGAAGAAGCGGCATCGCGAAGGCGGTGGCGCGCGCCTGCTCGGTGCTGCAGTTCCACGCGACGAGTACGTTGGTGGCGATCTGCGGCGGCGGTGACGGCGGCGCCAGCAGGATCGGCCGGCCGCTTTCGAACAGCCCGGATTCGATCGCTCTGTAGTGCAGCCGGCCCGAATTCGCGTCCGGCCGGTTCATGACGATGACGTCGAAGACCCGCCCGTAGGTGCCGACGAAGGCGTCGCCCTCGGGCGCATCATCGAGCCAGCCGAAGGACAGCGACCCGGCCGCCCCGGTGGCGCGCGACACCTGGTTGTCCTGCATGAAGGCCTCGAAAATCTGCCGTTCCGGCTCGCCCTCATCCCGCCTGTATGTGTCCACCGGAACGTGCCCCATCAGATCGACCGCGACAAATTCGCTGACGTCGAAGCGCAGCGCGAATCCTTCGATATAGCTGTCGAAACGGCGCGCCAGCTGCAGCGCGGTCTCCAGCGCTGATCGCATTGCATCGTGGTTTTCCGTCGGAACCAGGATCGCTTTCATGCTCATCGTAGCCTCCCACCTGAGCACGCGGTCCCCGCGTGACCGGAGATCTGAGCCTCAGTGTAACCATCTTGAATATCGGGGCCAGTGCGGTCCCGTCCCGGGGTGGTCCGGCCACCCCGGTGTGCCGATCCTTGCCGCGCTCGCCGGGAGCGTAAAGCTTTCATGGCTTCCGTTTCTGCCCAGCAGAAACTGCGGTCGCATCGACATCGGCGTCGGCGACACCGGCATCCGGTTCGGCCGCGGGGTCGGGCAACCAGGGGGCCCGCTTCTCACCCGAGCCGCGCCCCGTCGCGATCGAGCGCCTCGCGAACGGCCGAGCCCGGCACCGTGCGCGGGGACGCGCCGGCCTTGATGGCGAGCGCGGCGGCGTGGCCGATCGCGTGGCCGTAGGAGAAGCATTGCGCGGTCACGCGCGCCGAGGCGACGGCTTCGTGCTCCGCCGACAGGCAGCGTCCCGCCGCCAGCAGGTTCTCTCCGCGCTCGGGCACGAAGCAGCCGTACGGCACTTCATAGTAATCGCGCAGCAGCCACTCGACCTTCGGCTTCTGGCCGGAATGCAGCTCGATCGGCCAGGGCGAGCGGGCGATGCCGTCGGCGAACTTGGTGCCGGCGACGACGTCGGCATTGCGCAGCATGGCGACGCCGCGCATCTGCCGGGTCTGCCGCACCCCGACCTGCACGCCGGTGTCGTTGACGAATGCGTTCTCGCAGCCGACCAGGTGATCGCGGAAGAAGCGGGCGTATTCGCGCACCTGGCGGCGGCCCTGGATCTCCGCGTCGGTGAAGTCGCGCCAGAACAGCGGATTGAGCTCGCGCCCGTCCGGGCCGACCACGCGGGTGCAGTTGCACATCAGCTCGCCCGGGCGCGTCGTGGTGAACAGCCAGATCTTGGCACGCGGGAGGACGTATTCGCCCTGGTTGTGCTTGGCCTGGATGAGCTCGGTGATGCGCGACGGCATGATGGTGTCTTCGCCGTACTCGGCGATGAAGCGCCCCGTGTCGACCCCGAGCAGGCGGAAGATCATGGTCGGGTTCTGCACCCGTCCGTTGTCGCCGATGAAGGACGGCAGGCCCGCCATGGCGACGACGTCGGCATCGCCGCTTGCATCGACGACGATTTTGGCGCGCGCCTCGATGAGGCCTTGCTTGGTCCAGATGTCGAGACCTTCGACACGCTCGCCACCCTCGACCAGGGCTCCCGTCGCGGTCGCGTGATAGATGATCGTCACGCCGGCTTGCGTCAGAAAGCTGTCGGCCGCTTCACGCCAGATCAACGGGTCATGCACCCGAGTCCACGTCTTGCCGTAGGGGACGGGCGGCGCCAGCCCGCCCATGTCCGTGAGCCGGCGGCAGAACTCCTCGGCAAATCCGAACACCACCTGCCGCGGCCCGGCGGCCGAATCGTCCGTCGCCTCGTAGAGGCCGCACACCGTACCCGACATGCCGGCGACCGCACCGCCGCCGCAGAAGCCGTAGCGCTCGACCAGCGTGACGCGCAGGCCCTGGCGCGCCGCCGTCACCGCCGCCGCCACGCCGGCCGCGCCGCCGCCGACCACCAGCACGTCACAGGCCAGCGTCGACCGGCTCCGCTGATCCACCATCGGCATGGCGACCTCCAAGGTCGGGGAAGGTTCTTTACATGCGACGAGCGGCGCGAACGCCGCCCGTCTTACCTTTCCGTGCCGATCAGGCCGAGCGGCGTCTCGCCGCCGCCTGTCTGCTGCCGACGTGGCTCTTCTCGTTGATGACCTCGCTCACGCGCCCCGCGTTAATGCGGTAGTCGTGAGCGATATCGTCCTGGAGCTGACCGGCCCAGTATCGGAGCCAGACGTCGATGGCTTCGTCGAACGTAAACTTCGTTTTTCTATCCAATATGCAGTCCTCTGTTAGGACCGCCCAAGGTTGACTTGCGAATCGACGCGTACGATGATTCCGTCGCTACCCAGCCTGAGGCGGCCTCAGTCCGTTGCAGGGCACGGAAGGGGACGGAGCGTTTTCCGTGGGAGGAGGACCTCCGCTCCTTTCCGCGGGCACGTACACGCGATCAGGAATCACTTGCACGTTCCGCTAGTACCGTCCGGGCGCCCGGAGGTATTGTCAATACTCAAAAATCTCGTTTTGTTCTATTTCCGCAGCTTCTGTGGATGTACATGTTTCGTTCTTATTGTATTCATTCCTATCCGGCTCGTTGTGCGATCAATCTCTTCTAGTGGTCGGGATTCGTGATCTTCCATTCCTCAAACCGCGCGCTTGAAATCGCCCGGCCGTTCCGTGCACATTGGGGCGTCCGGCGTACCTAACCCGATCCGGTACCTAAAAAGTACCTACAGACCGGCCGCCGGAAAAAGCCTGATAATTCAAGGCTTGCGGGCGTAGTTCAGTGGTAGAACGACAGCTTCCCAAGCTGTATGTCGTGGGTTCGATTCCCATCGCCCGCTCCAACCTCCTCGTAACGTCGCGATCGACCTTCCAGCGCGAGAGGCCGTGGCGACCTCTCAATCCAGCTTCGGAATCTTTGCGGTCTCGACCACCTTGGCGAAGCGCGCGATGTCCGCCTTGAGCAGGGCCTCGAACTCGGCGGGCGCATTGCCCACCGGTTGCTGTCCGGTCGATGTCAGCCACTCGTTCACCTTCGGGTCGGCCAACGCCTGGGCGACATAGCGCTGAAGCGCCGACACGATCGTGGGCGGCGTCCCGGCGGGCGCAAACATCGCCACCCAGCTGCCGAGTTCGAGGCCCTCGATGCCCTGCTCGCGCGCGGTCGGCACATTGGGCAATGCTCCCATGCGCCTGGTCCCGGTGACGCCGAGCCCGCGGATGAGATTGCCTTGCACATTGGCGATGCCGTTGGCCTGCGGCAGGAACGCGAGCTGGACCTCATCGCCGATCAACGCCGTCACGATCTGCGCATCGCCGCGATAGGGGACATGCACCAGCTTGATGCCCGCAATGCTGCTGAACATCTCGGCAAACAGGTGGAGCGACGAGCCGGGCCCGCTCGATGCAAAATTGTACGCATCCGGCTTTTGCTTGGCGAGAGCGATCAGCTCGCGCAAATTCGTCGCCGGATTTTTCGGCGAGCCGCCGATCACGAATTGCGTCGCGATCACCTGCGTGACCGGCGCGAAATCCTTGACCGGATCGAACGGCAGCTTGCCGTAGAGCGACGGAGCGCTCGACATCGCGCTCGTGTGCATCAGGACGGTGTAGCCGTCGGGAGCCGATTTCGCGACGACATCGGCGCCGAGGTTGCCGCCGGCGCCGGGCCGAATGTCGACGATGACCGGTTGCTTCATCAGCTCCGACATCTTGTTGCCGACGGTCTGGGCAAGGAGGCTGACGCCGCCGCCCGGCCCGTACGGCACGACGATGCGAACGGTGCGGTTCGGAAAGTCCTGCGCGGAAGCAGGACCTGCGTTCACGACGATCGCCAGAATTGCGCCGACGACGAAGAATAGTTGCTGCATCGCATGTTCCCTCTGAGGTTCATTAGTTCGGGAGCCCGGCAGCGGCAAGTCCTTCAGGCCTCGAACACAGCCTTGACGATCATGCGCCCCGCACGGCCGAGTTGGCCCGCGAGCTCGCGCGGGCTCACTTGCCGCCCGCCCACCCGCAGCCGATCGAGCTGCACCAGCTTCGCCTCATCGAGCTCGACCGCGATGCGTGCCCACAGGGCGTCGAGGTTGTAGGGCTCCCGGCCAGGCGGCACGGCCACCGGCACGATCGCCCCCGCCGCCATGTCGAGGGCGCGTGCGACCGCATCGAGCGCCGCGCGGATGGCGCGCGCCTTCGGCGTCGCCGGCACCACGATGTCATAGGGCGGCGTCCACTCGGCCGCGGGCCGCAGCTCGTCGACATGGGTCAGCGCGAGAAGAACGGGCGGCACCCGGCGCGCAAGCTGCGCCGCCGCCCAGGCGCGAAACTCATCCAGGGCACGACGGTCGGGCTCGCGCGCCGGCTGCGTCGCCGAGGCGACCCACACGATGAGGTCGGCGCGCGCCGCCTGCTCGGCCAAGTCCACCCCGGTGCGCTCGCCGATGCCCGGCATGTCGACCAGCAGGACCACCGGATGTCCTTCCGTCTCGAGGCGATATTCCACGGCGCGCGCGGTCGTCGGCAACGGCCCGACCGCGCAACGCGTCTCCCGTGCCATCGCATTCAGGAGGCTCGACTTGCCGGCATTGACCTGGCCGACCAGGAGGATCCGCACGGGCGCGACCGGCGGCGCAGCGGCGGCCGCGTCCTGCTCGCGCGCGGTGCGCAACTCGTCCTCCGAGAGCGCAAGCCGACCGGAATAGAGATCGATTGCCGCACGGCCGACCTCGAGCACCAGCATCCGCGTCGCGTAGGCGCGCAGCCGATAGGAAAGGACGCTCGCGACCTTCTCGACGAACGCGCCGCTCGCCTCCTGACCGGCCGCCTGGAGCGGATTGAGCGCGGCACGCGCGAGGCGCCACAGGCCAAAGCCGACGCGCCAGCCGGTCTGCGCGGCGGCGCCGAAGCGCTCGTGCTGCTGCTGCGCCCACAACAGGTGACCGAGCCGCAGCGTCCTGATCCCCGGGATGTGGCGGAGCGCCTCGCGGCGGACCTCCCGGCTCAGGTGCTCGGCCAGCAGCATGACCTCGGGCAGGGTGAATTGCGCCCACGCGTTCTCGGCCGCCGGATGGTAGCGCCGCGCGACCGCTTCGACCGTCTCCTGGACCTTGGCGAGAAGCGGATCGATCTCGGTGAATGAAAAAGGCGGCGTCGCGTCCGCGATCGCCAGCACGCCCGACCACGCGTCGCGTTCGACGATGTTCCAGCTGCCGGACGGCTCGGCCATGTCGCCGAGCGCGAGGCGTGCCTGGGCGTCCGCCCGTCGCCGGACCAGCCGCGAAAGCGGCCATGCCAGCAGGGCGAGCGCGGCAGCCGCGATCGCCCATATCCAGACAAGCCCGCCCTGCCACAGCCAGACGATGCCGAGGACGAGCAGCGACAGCCACGGAAGCGCAACCGCCAGAACCAGCACCAATTCGGGCCAATAACGTCGCAGCGTCGTGCCTATCCTCATCGCGCTATTCCGGCGTTCGCGATTCCGGCCTTCGCGGCCGCAACCCCGCCGCCAGTCCTTCGACGAAGGCGCGACGCACCTCATCGGTAGGCGCGACGAGGCCGCCGCGCCGATAGCCGAGCCACACGCAGGCGGCCTCGCCGATACCGACGGTCACGCCGAACGCGGCCGCCGCGTTGAGGGCGCCGGCCGCCGCCGTCCCGATCACCGGGATGAGCTTGAGCATTTCCCGCAAGCCGTATCGCAGGGCCCACCATCCGAGCGCACCGCCGCCGACCGCCCCGCTGAATTGCGCGAAGGTCGCGGGCGTCCACGTCACCTCATAGCGGATCGCCAGGGTCCGCAGCATCATCGCGATCATCCCGGCGAGACCAGTCGCGCCGACCAGGGGGACCGGAACGGCGCCGGCGCCGGCCGCGGCGGCGGCAAAGCCGTAGATCGACGGCCGGGCCTTCGCCCGCCGGCCATCGTTCTGCGATCCGGCGCGCGCGGCGTGCAGCGCTTCGAAGGCCTCAGGGGCGACCTCCTGCAGGACGCAGGATAGCGTTTCGAGCCCGAAATCGTGCGGCGCAAGCCCGTCCTCGGGAACCGTGAAGTCGATCGGCACGAAACGCGGCCGCGTTCCGCGCAAGCCATCGAACAGCCTGCGCTGATACACGAGCGCCTGGCGCAACGCGTGCGGCAAATGCGGGTGCGACTCGTCTTCCGGCCCTCCCGTGTAGGGATAAGGCGTCGGATGCGCCGTACCGGCGGGATAAAGGCGGTGCAGGCCGGTCTGCGCCACGACCACCGGCCACTCGGGATGGCGGCGGCGCGCCTGCCGCAGCACCTGCAGCACCCCGTCCTGAACCGGGTCGGCGACCTGCATCACGACCAGCAGGAGGTGCGACTGCTCCTCGCACCAGGACGCATCGCTCGCGGGATCGTAGTGCGTCTCGCCGAGCCCGCGCGTATCGAGAAAGCGCAGCAGCGGGGCCTCGGGCGGGACGTCATAGAACGCAGCCGTTCGCGTGCAGGGCTCGAACCCCTGCCCGACCTCGGCGCGCGGATCGCCCGTGAGCGCCGAGACGATTGCGGTCTTGCCGGCGCCGGTCTTGCCCAGGAGCCACACCACGAGCGCGGTGTTGCGGGCGCTCTCCTGGATCGCCGCGTCCGGTTTGCCGGTGTCGACAAACAGTGCCTCGCTGATGGCTCTCCACAGCCGATCGAGAGCAGCCACGATTTCCCTCGCGTGGCGCGCCGATGCCGGGCGTCGAGCCATGGCGTGGGCCCGTCGCACCTTCGGCGCGCGATTGCCGAAGCGACATATATGGCAATGCCGGAAGGGATCGTCATCCCATCGCGGCGTTCCTCCCGTCCGCCTGACGGGGCCATAGGCAAGGGTTCTGGCCAGCCATAACCATTGTCTATATCCTGTCCCAACTCGACTAGGTGCGGACCGGGGCCGCACGCTATACATCGCACGTGGAAGCTCACCGCCATGCGCCGTCCGACGGGATGATCCGAACCGTCATCGATCGCTTGTCCGCCGCGGGCGGCATCGCGGCCGCCGGCATCCTGGGAGCGATGACCGTCGCGGTTCTCTACGACGTCGCGATGCGCGACCTGTTCAACGCGCCGACGCTGTGGACGGTGGAATACACGAGCTACGGCATGGCTTGGCTCGGCCTGCTGGGCGCGAGCGACGTGCTGCGCCGCGAGGAGCATGTCGGGATCCGCGTCCTGACCGATCGCCTGTCCGCCGGCATGCGACTGCAGTTCTTTCGCCTTGCCAACCTGATCGTGTTCGCGACCGCCGCCTATCTGGTCTATGCGGGCGCCTTGTGGGTGCTCGATGGCTATCGGCTCGGCGAGGTGTCGGACACCGTCCTGCAGACGCCGCAGTTCATCGTGCGCCTCGCGTTCCCGGTCGGCATGCTCATGGTCGCGCTCGTCGCCGCCTTGCGTGTCGTCGCAGGCGGCGCGGCCGTAAAGGCCGCGCCCTGATGCAACTCACCCTGCTCATGGGGCTGTTTTCGCTGCTACTCGTGTGCGGCGTTCCGATCGCGTTCGCGCTCGCGGCCTCGAGCCTCGCGATCATCGTGGCCTATCAGGGCTTCCCGATGATCGAGTTCGTCATGGTGCCGGTCATGTTCCACGGCATCGAGAGCTTCCTGCTGGCCGCTGTTCCGCTGTTCCTGGTGATGGGAATGCTGATGGACCGCGGCGGAGCGAGCGAGGTTCTGTTCAACTTCGCCAATTCCTGGCTGCGCCACGTTCCGGGCGGGCTCGGCATCGCCACGGTGGCGATCTGCGGCGTGTTCGCGGCGCTGTGCGGCTCGAGCCCCGCGACCGCGGCCTCGGTCGGTTCGGCCAGCCTCGCGCCGATGCTCTCGCGCGGCTATCCGGAGCGCTTCACCTACGGCCTGATCGCGGCCGGCGGGACACTCGGCATCCTGATCCCGCCCAGCATCAGCATGGTGGTCTACAGCGCGATCACCGGCGAGTTGGTGGGGCGGCTGTTCATCGCCGGCGTGATCCCCGGCCTCCTCTTCGTCCTCGCCTTCGCGATCTATGCGTACGTACGCGCGCTGCGCGGCGACGTGGCGGTCGAGCCGCCGGCGTCCTGGCGCGAGCGCGCGCACTCGACGCTCGGCGCCGTCGGCCCGCTCTGCCTTCCGCCGATCATCCTCGGCGGCATCTATCTCGGCATCTATACGCCGACGGAATCGGCCGGCATCGGCGTCCTGGTGGCGCTCATCCTCGGCCTGTTCGTCTATCGCCAGATCCGCCTCGGAGACCTGCCGGACATCTTCGCGCGGGCGACGCGCACGACCTGCATGATCCTGATGATCATCGCGGCGGCAACGATCTTCTCGCACCTCATCACCCTGCTGCGCGTGCCGCAGAACATCGCCGCCTTCGTGGCCGACGCCAACGTGCCGCAATTCTATTTCTGGGCCGTGATCATCCTCCTGTGCGCGGTCCTCGGATGCTTCCTGGAAGCGGCCGCCATCCTCTACCTGGTGGTGCCGGTGGTCGCGCCGGTGCTGCCGGTGCTCGGCATCGACCACGCGCATTTCTGCGTGGTCATGGTGGTGCTGATCGAGCTCGGGATGATAACGCCGCCGCTCGGCCTCAACCTGTTCGTCATCCAGGGACTGCGGCCGGGGACGAGCCTGAGCGACGTCGCGATCGGCAGCCTTCCGTTCGCCGTGATCCTGGTGGCCGGCACCGTCGTGCTGGCGGCATTCCCCCAGATCAGCCTGGCGCTTCCCAATGTCCTCGGTAATTGAGCGTATATCCATCGAGAAGGATGAACGTCATGAGAAAAGCCGCCTCCCGCACCGTACTGGCTCTCGCCGTCGCGGCGGCTACGGTGGGCGCCGCCAGCGCCCCCGCCGCCGCGCAGACCGTGCTCAAGTTCGCCTGGCAGCTCCCGTTGACCAACTACGCTTCGAAGGGGGCGGAGCGCATGGCGCAGTGCATCCAGGACAAGACCTCCGGTGCCGCCAAGGTCGAAACCTTCCCGGCCGGTCAGCTCTACCGCGCACGCCAACTCTATGAAGCGGCGCGCAACGGCGCGGTGGACCTGGCGATGTTCGCGCTCGGCTCGTTCGCCACGACCGATCCGCTGATCGACATCGTGTACCTGCCGTTCGTCATTCCCAGCCAGCAGAAGATGTTCGATTCGCTGCACGGCGAGCTCGGCAAGGCGATCGACGGCGTCGCCGCCAAGGCCGGCGTCAAGGCGCTCGCCTATTTCGCCGGCTCGGGCGGCCAGTTCGGCAACAAGGTCCGGCCGCTGCGCAAGCCGGCGGATTTCGCCGGCCTGAAGATCCGCGTGCCGGGCGCCGTCCCGGCCGAGGTCGTCAAGGCGTTCGGCGGCGTGCCGACCACCGTGGACGCGTCGGAAGTCTACCTCGCGCTGCAGCGCGGGACGGTCGACGGCACGAATTTCCCGCTGACGAGCTTCTACGATCGCAAGCTCTACGAGACCGTCAAATACCTGACGCTGACCAACGTCTCGTTCGATCCGGACGTCGTCGTGGTGAACGCCAAGGCCTGGTCGGCGCTGCCGGCGGCGCAACAACAGGCGATCGCCGATTGCAGCCAGGACGGCGAGAAATGGGTGCGCGGCGAGGAGCAGAGACTGAGCGCCGAATATGCCGGGTTGCTGAAGGAAAAAGGCATGGACGTCGCCCAGCTCACGCCGGACGAGCGCCAGGGCTTCGGCAAGGCGGCGTCCGGCATCGTCGATGCGTTCGTCGCCAAGCACGGCGACACGGCGCGCAACCTGGTCAAGTCGATGAGCGCGGCGAACTGAGGTAGCCAGACGCGCGGCAGGAACCGGAGTGAGAGCATGATCCGTTTTCCGATCTCCCCCAACGTCGCGGCGGATCTCGTGCCGCTGTTCCGCGAAGGACTGCGCCTGTCGAACGTGTCCGCTGGCGAAGGCGTCGTCATCTACGCGGACACGCTGACCAACCCGCAATATCCCGCGGCGTTCCTGGCGGCCGCGAAGGACCTCGGCGCGCAGGCGTGCCAGATCATCCAGCCGGCGGTGCCGCACGACCTCAAACGACCGATGGGGCGCGCCACGCCGACGCCGCTGATCCTCGCGGCGATGAAGGCGGCCGATTTCGTGCTCGATATCTCCACCGGCGGGATGCTCTATTCGAACGAGCAGAACGAGATCCTGGCGACCGGAACGCGCATCCTGCGCGTGCGCGAGCCGGACGATTGCCTGCTGCGCCTGCTGCCGAGCCCCGAGGTGAAGGCGCGCACGGTCCGCGGCGGCGAACGCTTGGCGGCGGCGTCGACGATCCGCATCACGTCGGCCGCCGGCACCGACCTCACCATGTCGAAGGCAGGCCGGGCCGTGTCGATCCAGTACGGCATGGCCGACCAACCGGGGCGCTGGGATCATTGGCCGACCGGCCTCGTCACCGCCACAGCGGTGGAGGAACTCGGTGGAGGGCTCGCTGGTCATCGGCGAGGGCAGCCTCCTGTTCCCATTCGAGCGCTACGTCACCGAGCCGGTCCGCATCGCGTTCAGCGCCGGCGAGGCGACGTCGATCGAAGGCGGCCGCGAGGCCGTGATGCTGCGCGACCTGTTCGCGATCCAGAGCGCGGTGAATTCGCGACGCCTCGCGCATGTCGGCTGGGGCACCGACCAGCGGGCGCGCTGGGACATTCTCGGCTCGCGCGGCGCGGACGGCGGTGGAGGCGCGGAGGCGCGCTCGATCTACGGCGGCGTCCTGCTTGCGCTGGGCGAGAACCGGGACCTCGGCGGGCAGAACGCCGCGCCGTTCCACGTCGACATCGCGCTGCGGCGCGCGCGGCTCGAGCTCGACGGCGTCGCGATCGTCGAGGACGGCCGCATTCTCGAACCGAGCCTGGCCTGACCCACGATGATCGGCGCCAGGATACGCCGGGTCGAGGACGAGCGCTTCCTGCGCGGCGAGGGACGCTACGTCGCCGACCTCGACATCCCGTTCGCGGCGGAAGCGTATGTGGTGCGCAGCCCGCATCCGCACGCGCGCATCGGGAGAATCGAGACCGGAGCGGCGCTCGCGCATCCGGGCGTCGTCGCCGTCGTCACCGCCGCGGATCTGCCGGAAAACCTGCCGACGATCCCCTGCCGCATTCCCTGCCACGGCGACATGACGCCGTTCCTGCAGCACATCATGGCGCGGGACGTCGTGCGCTACGTCGGCGAGCCGGTCGCGCTGGTGGTGGCCGAGAGCCGCGCCATCGCGGAGGATGCGGCCGAGACGATCGAGATCGCCTGGGAGCCGTTGCGTGTCGTCGCCGATGCGGCGGCCGCCATGGAGGCGAATGCCGCCAGGCTGCATACGGCCGGCAATATCGCGTCCCGCTGGGAGTTCGATCTCGGCGACGTCGATGCGGCGCTCACGGGCTCCGCCGTCACCGTGACGGAGACGTTCTCGGTCCAGCGCCATTCGGCGATGCCGCTGGAGACGCGCGGCCTGCTGGCGCATTTCGACCGCGCGCGCCGGATGCTCGAAGTGTTCGGGCCGACCAAGGTGCCGCACACCAATCGCGCATTGCTTGCCGCCATGCTGAACAAGCCGGAGGGCGGGATCCGCTTCGTCGAGCCGGACGTCGGCGGCAGCTTCGGGTCGCGTGGCGAATTCTATCCGGAGGATTTCCTCATTCCGTGGCTGGCCATTCGGTTGCGCCGGCCGATCCGCTGGATCGAGGACCGCGTCGAGCATTTCGCCGCGATCAATCATTCGCGCGAATGCCGGTTCGCGGTGACGGCCGGCGCGAGCGCGGACGGACTACTGACCGGGTTCGACGTGACGATCGTCGCCGACCTCGGAGCCTATATCCGTACCCACGGCGACGTGGTGCCCTCGCATGCCTCGGCGTGCTTTCCGGGACCGTATCGGGTGCGCAACTATCGCGTCAACGCGACGGCGGCGCTGAGCAACAAGACGCCGAGCGGTACCCTGCGGGCGCCCGGAATGTTCGAGGCGAATTTCGCCCGCGAGCGCGTGGTCGACATGCTGGCCGGCAGGCTCGGGCTCGACCCGGCCGAATTCCGCCGCCGCAACCTGATCCGGCCGGAGGAGATGCCGTGGACGGTCGGCACCGAGAGCGTGCGCCGGCCGACGATCTTCGACAGCGGCGATTTTCCCGGAAACTTCGAGCGTGCGCTCGCGGAGTTCGGCTGGGGCAAGCCGCTCGAGCAGGAAGGAGGCCCGGTGCGGCGCGGCCGCGGCATGGCGGCCCTGGTCGAGCCGTCCGGACTGGGGCCGTTCGAAGGGGCGAGGATCGAGGTCGACGCGCGCGGCAACGTGCAGGTGCTCAGCGGCTGCTCGACGCAGGGCCAGGGTCACGAGACGTCGCTGGCGCAGATCGCCGCCGAGGTGCTGACCGTCCCGCTCGAGCGTATCACCGTGCGCCATGGGGACACCGGGCTCATTCCGTTCGGCGGCGGGAGCTACGCGAGCCGCACGGCCGTCATGTCGGGCCATGCGGTCTATGCGGCGGCGCTCGCCGTCAAGGAGAAGGCGCTGCGCACCGCGGCGGCGAAGCTCGAGTGCGCCGAGCACGACCTGCAGCTGGTCGACGGGCAGATCGAGCTCGTCGGCGCGGCGAGCCTCAACATTTCGCTCGGCAACGTCGCGCGCCTGCTGCTGCCGGGCAATCCCGAGATGCTCGCACCTCCGACCGCGCGGAACATCGACGACAACGACGGGCTCGCAGCCTCGAGCTTCATCCGCGCGGTGCCGAGCGGCACCAGCGTGTTCGCCGTGCACCTCGCCGAGGTCGCGGTCGACCGCGACACCGGCCAGATCCGCGTCGAGCGCTATGTGGTGGTCGCCGACGTCGGGCGCGCGATCAACCCGCTGATCGTGGAAGGCCAGCTCGTCGGCGGGGTCGTGCAGGGACTGGGCGGCACGCTGCTCGAGGAAATCGCCTACACGGCGGAGGGGAACCTGCAGACCGGCACGTTCGCCGACTATTTGCTGCCGTCGGTCAACGATGCGCCGCCGATCCGCGCGGTCGTGCTCGAGCAGGCGAAGTCACCGACCAATCCGCTGGGCATCAAGGGCGTCGGCGAAGTGGGCCCCTCCGGCGTCGCCGCGGCAATCGGCAACGCGGTGGCCGATGCGCTCGGACACGAGGCGCGCGTCAACGCGCTTCCGCTCAGCGTCGCCCGCGTCCTGTTCGCCGGCGAAAGCGAGGCCGGATGAAGCCCGCGCCGTTCGACTACCACGCGCCGCATTCGGTCGAGGAAGCGATCGACCTGCTCGCGCGGCTCGGGCCGGATGCGCGCCCCTTGGCGGGAGGGCAAAGCCTCGTCCCCATGCTGGCGCTGCGCCTGGCGCGGCCTTCGGCGCTCATCGATCTCAACCGGATTGCCTCGCTGAGCGGCATCGAGCTTCACGACGGCTCGCTGCGGCTGGGCGCCATGACCCGGCAGGCGAACGTCCTGCGGTCACAGGATGTTGCCGCCAACGCCGGCCTGCTGGCGCAGGCATTGGGGCACGTTGGCCATCTGCCCACGCGGGCGCGGGGGACCGTCGGCGGCAGCCTCAGCCACGCCGATCCCGCCGCCGAGCTGCCGGCAGCGATGGTGGCGCTCGATGCGGTCTTTGTGCTGCGCAGCCAAAGCGGCGAGCGCACAGTCGCGGCATCCGACTTCTTTCACGGCATGTTCGAGACGGCGATCGCACCGGGCGAACTGCTCACCGAAATCCGCGTCCCCATCGCAGCGGGGAGGATAAGCGGGTTCGTCGAGGTCGCGCATCGGCAGGGCGATTTCGCCATCCTGTCGGCTGCCGCCGTGCTCGATCTGGATGGCGACGGAGCGTGCTCGCGGGCGCACATCGTGCTGGGCGGAGCAGGACCGGTGCCGTTGCGCTGCCGGGAGGCTGAAGCGGCCCTGGTCGATGCACGGCCGGAGCAAACGGCGATTGCGCGCGCGGCCGCGGCGGTCGCGGTCGAGCCGATCGAATTCGACAGCCCGGGTGCCAGTCGCACCTATCGGCGGAAAGTCGCGCCGGTGCTGGTCCGGCGCGCCCTGGAAGCGGCTTGCGCGGTCGCAGGAGCGCGACGATGACCGGCGCCCGCATCGTCGAGCTCACCGTCAACGGCCGGCCGGCACGGATCGAGGCCGAGCCGCGGCAGAGCCTCGCCGACGCGTTGCGCTCCGAGCTGGGCCTGACCGGCACGCATCTCGGCTGCGAGCATGGCGTCTGCGGCGCCTGCACGGTGCTGCTGGAAGGCGAAGCGGTGCGCGGCTGCCTGCTGCTCGCCGTTCAGGCGCAGGGCGCCAGCATCACGACCATCGAAGGGGTGAGTCCGCCCGTCGGATTGAGCCGCCTGCAGGAATGCTTCCGCGATCATCACGCGCTCCAATGCGGGTTCTGCACGCCCGGCATGGTGCTGGCGCTGCACGCGCTGTTCGAGCACGAGCCCGGTGCGGACGAGGCGGCGATCCGCGAAGCCATCTCGGGAAACCTGTGCCGTTGCACCGGCTATCAGCCGATTGTCGCGGCGGCGCTCGACTATTCACGTTCCACCAAAACGGGTTGAGACAGCAAGGAGGTCACGATGGCGCTATTGGCGAAAGGGCACGAAGTGCTCGAGGGGCAGAACGTCCTGCAGATCAAGGGGGGCGCGATGTCCACCAAGATGGTCTACGGCAACGACTGCAACGTGATGGTCGCCGTGCGCGCGCCCGGTTATCATTCCCATCCGCACATCCACGACTGCGAGCAGATCAACTACGTGGTGGAAGGCGAGGTGTGGGTGTTCATGGAGAACGACGCTTTCTTGATGAAGACGGGTGACTTTTCCCGCATCCCGCGCAACGCGATCCATTGGGCCTGGGTGCGCGGCGACAAGCCATGCACCCTGGTGGAGGCACATGCGCCGACCTGCGATCCGCTCGTGCGCGTCAATGCGCATGGTCTCTATGCCGAGGGCGAAACCCCGGACCTTTCCACCGCGGTGGATACGATCCGGGTCGATTTCGATCCCGAGCCGATCGAGCGGCGCTTTCTCGGCGAGGCGGCGAAGGCGTAGGACCTCGGCAACCCAGCGGCGAGGCAGGATCGCGACCTCGCCGCTGGCCTTCAGCGGCCGTCGGTCATCAGCTTCAATTCGTGGCAAACGGTGACGACGCCGCGCAGGAGCGTGCGCCCGGCCGGCGTCAGCTCGCTGTCGCGCGAATGAACCAGGCCCATCGGCCGGACGAGGCGCGGCAGCAACTTGTTTTCGGTGACCCGCTCGAGCGGGATCACACTCGTTCCGGTCTTCGCGCCGGCCGATGCCGCGTAGCGCGGGAGGATCCCGATGAAGTCGGTATGGCCCACCATTGAGCGGACGAACACGACCGAGTTGCTGTTGATGGGAGCGGACTCCGCTTTGATCTCCAGCGTACGGCCGGCTTCCTCGATCGCGTTCCACAGCGGCCGCGCGTCCTCCAGCAGCACCCAGCGGTAGCGCAGCAGGTCCTTGAGCGAGATGGCGCGCCGGCTGAGCAGGGGATGCCGGGAATTCACGATGATGACGAAATGGTCCTCAAAGATCAGCCGGCTTTCCACGTTGGCGCCGGTCAACCGCTCGTCGAGCACCGTGAACAGAAGATCGAGCTCGCCGCGATCGAGCGCCGGCAGCAATTCGGAAATCGTGCCGCTGCGGACGGTGAGCTTGAGCAGCGGCCGGGACTTGGTGACGCGCTCGACCACGCGCGGCACGACCTGGTCGAGAATTCCCGGTCCCGGCGTAACCCCGAGCGCGAGCTGTGAGACCGTGGACCCCTTGAGGTTTTCCAGCTCCTCATGCACGCGGCGGAATTCCGCGCTGATCGTCAGCGCGCGACGATAGAACGCGTTGCCGAACTCGGTCGGGTACACGCCGCGCGAGGTGCGCTGAAGCAGGCGGGCCGCCAGGCTCTCCTCAAGCTGCCGCAGGCTCTTGCTCAGCGCGGGCTGCGAGATGTTCAGCCGCTTCGCCGTGCGGCTCATGCTCTTGCTTCTGACGACGTCGACGAAGCGCTCGATCTGTCTCTCGTCCATGGCTCCTTCACGCGCCGAAGCGCCATTCCTGTTGGTTATGGCTGGCCGTCGGCCATAATACCCAGATAGAGGGTCGGAGGGTAGCTCCAAGGGACCTTCCTCCCGAGGAGCGTCGCGCTGCGACGCGCCTCGAGGGAGGGGTGGAGGAGATTTACTCCGCGGCGATACGGAAGCCTGTGTGCTGCGCGATGTCAGCAAGGCAGCGCGCGAGGCTCTCGCCTTCGGGGTCCTTCAGCGCGGCGGTGCGGGCGCTGGCGATCGCGTCGATGCCCTGGGCCACCGGCATGGCGCCGGAGAGCACGGGCCGGATGACCTGGTCCACGATGGCGCGGTAGTTGTCGCTGCCGCGCTTGTGCGTGTCGCCGTAGCCCTTGATCAGCCGAGCGCATTCGGCGATCTCCAGCGCGAGATCGCCGGACAGCTTCGCGGCCTCCAGGATCAGGCCGAGCCAGGCATCGATCGCCGTCTGCTCCTCGCGGAAGCGGTGGCTGCGCGGACGCCAGCGCCGCAGCTTCGCCAAGAGCCAGAAGCGCAGGAAGCCGGTGACCGACGTGGTCTTGATCTCCATGCCCCAATAGACGCGACCGAGCCAGCCGCGGCGCGCCGAATAGTCGAGGATGGGTCTCGCCAGGCGCGGCGGCAGCAGCGAGCAGATCTCCTCGATGCCGGGCTTGAGGAACTCGACGATCGCGTGCGGCTCATGCCGTTTGATCTTGAGCTCGTCGCTGATGCGGGCGAAGCGCGCCGGATCGATCTTCGCCTCGGCGACGCGGATCACGTCCTCGAACGACATGCGCACCGCCAGATGCCGCGCCGTCTCGCGCAGCAGCCGGCCGTCGACGCCGGCGCGCGCGTCGGCCGCCACGATCGGGCGCAGGCGATCGAGATAGCGCCGCGCATAGGCCAGATCCTGATAGGCGGCGAGCCGGCGCACGCCCTCGACGATGATCTCGCGCGCCGCGGCCGGCATGCTCGCGGCGACTTCGCGCTCGATGTCGGCGAGCGCGGGCGCAGCGGCGTGGCCGCGCGCCCCCTCCCTTCCCTCCCCCGCAAGCGGGGGAGGGACGGGAGGGGGTGAGCAACCGCCTGCGCGCGGGCCGCCGCAAGGCCGGCGCGGAAGCCGCGCAGATTTCCTTCCGCCGCCTTGCCTTCCTGGCGGATCGCCGCCTCGAAGGCTTGGATCGCGATCGGTAGACGCCCGGATCCGGCGATCAGGCCGAGCATCACGGCGTTCACCATCGCGCCGCTCTGTTTCGCCAGCGCCTCCATGTCGAGCAGCAGCGCAGCTTGCGCGTGCTGGCGGATCGCCTGAAGGACGCGATCCGGATCGTAGCGCCCGTCGCCCATCGCCATCTTCTCGACCACCAGGTAGGAGCGGCTCACCGAGCCGATCAGCACGGTGCGGTCGGGCGTGACGTAGCCGGCCGCTACCGCGCGGCCCGCCTCGAGGAGCTCGCTTGCCACGACGAGATCGACGTCGCCGACGCCAGGGCTCAGCGCTAGCACCGGGCGCCGGCCGTCGAGCTCGCTTGAGCGCGCCGGCACGATCTCGACGTAATAGGTGGTGGCACCGGTACGCTGGGCGACGCCAGGGATCGACGTGCTCTGCACCGGCAGCCCTTCGTTGGCGGCGGCCGCCACGATCCAATTGGTGAGCACGCCGCCGCCCTCGCCGCCGAGCGCCGCGATCAGGATGGTGATGGGCCGCTCGGGCGTGGTCATGCCCCCCTCCCCGGCCCTCCCCCGTAAACTGGGGAGGGAGAAGAAGCGGAGAACCATCCAATGACGGCTTGCCGCACGCGATGCAGCGCGCGGTCCCACCAGTTGGGATTGCGGATCACCTCGGCACGGTAGAACGACGGGCACAGCACGGCCGCGTGCGCGACCTCGCCGCACAGGCCGCAGCCGACGCAGCTCTCGATCACGCTGGCGACCGGGTCGGTGCGCAGCGGGTCGGGGCTGGGCTTCACGGTGAGCGACGGGCAGCCGGAGAGGCGGATACACGAATGGTCGCCGGTGCAGATCTCGTCGTCGACGCCGTAGCGCACCCGCACCACGCGCTCGCCGCGCTTGAGCATCTCGGCTTCCTCGGCGCGGAGGCGGCGCTGGCGCGCCAGCATGCACTCGCCGTCGGCGATGATCACCTTCAGCCCGCGCTGGGCGGTGCTCATCGCCTCCTTGAGCGTCTTCACCATGGTGGAGACGCCGTAGGTGTGCACGGTACGCAGCCATTTGACGCCGAACGAGCGCAGCGTCTTCTCGATCGTCATGCCGGTCGGCGCGCCCGACCGGGTGGTGCGGCTGGTCGGCAGGTATTGCAGGCCGGTCGCCGACGTGTAGCCATTCTGCATGATGATCAGCACGCCGTCGCCCTGGTTGAACAGGTTGGAGGCGACGCCGGTGACGAGGCCGTTGTGCCAGAAGCCGCCGTCGCCCATCACCGAGATCGGGCGCCTGGCAAAGTTGGGGCCTACCGCCGCCGCGCTCGCGAGCGACATGCCGTAGCCGAGGATCGAGTTGCCGAGGCTGAACGGCGGCAGCGTCGCGAACGAGTGGCAGCCGATGTCGGCGCTGATGTGGGTCGGCCCGATCTCGCGCTGCACCAGCTTGATGGCGCTGAACACCGGCCGCTCGGGGCAACCGGTGCAGAAATTGGGTGGGCGCGGCGGCAGATCGCCGAGCGCCGTCATGGCGCCGGCCTTATGCGCCAGCATCGCCTTGGCGCGCAGGAGAAGCGCGTCCGCGTCGATGCCCGACGGGCGCGTCTCGGCCAGGAAGGCCGCAAGGCCGTTGATGAGCACGTCGGCGGTGTACTCGCCGGCGCGCGGCAGCGCACCCTTGCCCAGCACGCGCGTCTGGATGTCGGCGCGGCGCAGCTCGGTATTGATCTGCTGCTCGACGTACTCCGGGTTGCCCTCCTCGATGACCAGCACGGCGCTTTTTCCCGTGCAGAAGCTCTTCACCTCGTCGGGCACCAGCGGATAGGCGACGTTGAGCACGTAGATCGGCAGGCGCGGGTTGCCGAACAGGTCGGCGAGGCCGAGGCGAGACAGCGCGCGGATGACGCCGTTGTAGAGCCCGCCCAGCACGATCAGGCCGACGTCGCGCACCTCGCCCGCCATGAACTCGTTGAGCCGGTGCTCGCCGATGAAGGCCTGCGCGGCCGGCAGGCGCTGCTCGACCTTCTGCTTCTCGTGCACGAAGGTGGAAGGCGGATGGGCGAGCCGCATGTATTCGTGGCGCGGCGGCCCGGCGATGCGATTCTGCCCCGAATTGACGCCGCGTCGGTTGTCCTTGGCGGGGAACGTGCCGGTGACGTGGCAGGCGCGGATGCGCAGCTCCAGCATCACCGGGGTGTTGCTCGCTTCCGACAGCGCGAAGCCCTGCTCGACGATGTGCACGATGGTCGGCAGGTCGGGGCGCGGATCGAGCAGCCACATCGAGCATTTCATGGCGAACGCATAGGAGCGCTCCTGGATGACGCTCGCGCCCTCGCCATAGTCCTCGCCGATGATGATCATGGCGCCGCCGGTGACGCCGGGCGAAGCGAGGTTCGACAATGCATCGGCCGCCACGTTGGTGCCGACCACCGACTTCCATGTCACGGCGCCGCGCAGCGGATAGTTGATCGAGGCGCCCAGCATGGCGGCGGCCGAAGCCTCGTTGGTGCAGGTCTCGACGTGCACGCCGAGATCGGACAACAGGTCCTCGGCGTCGACCATCACGTCGATCAGATGCGACACCGGCGCGCCCTGGTAGCCGCCGACGTAGGAGACGCCCGACTGCAGCAGGGCCTTGGTGACGGCCAGGATGCCTTCGCCGTGGAAGGTCTCGCCGTCCCCGAGCCGCAGCGCCTCGGCTTCCTTCTTGAACGAGCGTTCCATTGGAGCGATCTCGATGGTTGGGGGTCCAACTATTTTACCATGCTGGGCGGGAAAGGCGAGCGGCCCATGATTCTCCTGCTGTAGGGGCAACCCTTGTGGCTGCCCCCTTCCGGGCGACCACAAGGGTCGCCCCTACAAGCCGCGACGCAGTGCGTCACCCCTCACATCCGCGACGGCAACCATGTCGCGAGGATCGGGAACGCGATGAGGATCAACAGGCGCAGCAGGTCGGTGATGATGAACGGAAACACACCGTAGAATATGGTCGAGATCTTCACGTCGTCGATCACGCTTTTTATCACGAAGATGTTCATGCCGACCGGCGGGTGGATGAGGCCGAGCTCGACGGTCATGACGATGATCACGCCGAACCAGATCGGATCGAAGCCGAGCGCAATGATGACCGGAAAGATGATCGGCACCGTGAGGATGATCATGGCAAGCGAATCCATGAGGCATCCGAGCACCAGGTACATCAGCATGATGAGCGCCAGCACGCCGTAGCGGCCGACGCCGAGGCCGGTGAGGAACTCGGTCACCTTCTGCGGCGTCTGCGTCACGGTGAGGAAATAGCCGAACAGGAGCGCGCCGATCAGGATGGTGAACACCGCCGCGGTGGTGCGCGTGGTCTCCAGGAGCGACTGCAGGATGCCGGCCATCGTCAGGCGGCGGCGCAGAATGCCGATGATGAAGGCGCCGCCGGCGCCAGCACCGGCCGCCTCGGTGGCGGTGAACAGCCCGCCGTAGAGCCCGCCGATGATGAAGAGGAACAGGAGCAGCACCGCCCAGATGTCGCGCAGGGCTTCGAGCCGCTCCTTCCATGAGCTGCGCTCGCCCGCCGGCAGATGGCCCGGGCGGGCAACCCCGATCAGCGTGATGGTGATCATGTACATGGACACGGCGATCAGTCCGGGGATCACGCCGGCGATGAACAGCTTGCCGATATCCTGCTCGGTGATGAGGCCGTAGATCGCGAACACCGTGGAGGGCGGGATCATGATGCCGAGCGTGCCGCCGGCGGCGATCACGCCGGTGGCGAACGACTGCGGATATCCGTGGCGGACCATCTCCGGATAGGCGACGCGGGAGAACGTCGCCGCGGTCGCCACCGACGAGCCGCAGATCGCCGCGAACCCGCCGCACGCGGCGATGGTGGCGATGCCGAGGCCGCCGCGCAGATGCCCGACGAACGCGTTGGCGCCGCGGAACAGCTCGCGGCTCATGCCGGAGGTGGAGGCGAACGAGCCCATCAGCAGGAACAGCGGGATGACGGCGAAATTGTAGTCGGTCACCGTGCGCATGGTGGTGTGGCCGACGTTCTTGAGCGCCGGTCCGGCGCCGACGATCCAGGCGAAGCCGGTGACGCCGACCAGGCCCATCGCCATGCCGACCGGCACGCGCAGCAGCATCAGCACCAGCAGCACCACGAAGCCGAGGATGGCGATCGCATCCGAGCTCATCGCGGCCTCATTCCACCGCGCTCGCCGCGGCTCCCGGCGGGATGAGCCGCTCGGGATGGAAGATCAAGCGATACGTCCTGACCGCGATCAGGAGGACGGCGCAGACGTCGCCCAACCAGGCGACCGCGAAGAACGGCCAGGTGGGCAGCCGCAGGTCGAAGGTCAACACGTTGTCGGCGCGCGTGGAGGCGACCTTGTCGAACAAGGTCCAGGAGTGGATCGCGACGACGAACAGCAGCACCAGGGTGGCGAAAATATCCATCGTGCGCTGCCAGGTGCGGCCGACATTCGCCCACAACAGGTCGACCGTGATGTGGGTGCCGCGATAGCTGGTGGCGCCGATACCCCAGAAGATCAGGATCGCGAGCAGCAGGCGGCCGAAGTCGTACGAATTGGGGATCGAGACGTTGAACAGGTAGCGCAGCAGCACCGAGATGAAGACGTCGGCCGCCACGACCCCGACGAACAGCGCCGCCATCCACTCGATCGTGTCGATGAAGCGGTCCATGAAATTGCGCGTCATCGGAGCGGCGGCGGGTTGGACGAGGGAGCAGCGGCTGGGTGATGCCGGCTCCCTCCCCCCTTGTGGGGGAGGGTTGGGGAGGGGGCTAATGCTTGGCGATGCAACGAGCGAGAGAGGCTTCCGGATGCGAAGATCCGATTCAGGGCGAGACCGAACGAACCGCAGCCCCCCTCCCTAACCCTCCCCCACAAGGGGGGAGGGAACAGGCAGCGTGTGCGGCCACGCTGCACCCGACGAACGCTCAATACATCGCCTTGTACTGGGCGAGCGTCGCATTCAGCTCCTTCATGATCGCGTCGGGATCGCCGCCGGCCTTGCGCACGGCCTCGGCCCATTTCGCGTGCAGCGGCTCGGCCGATTTCTTCCATTCGTCAAGCTGGGCGGCGGTGATCGGGTAGACCTCATGGCCCGGCAGCGCCTTCACCTTCTCCAGGCCGGCGCGCTCGTAGTCTGCCCACGGATCGGCGAAGCGGCCGGCCCACTCGGTAGTGCAGTGATCGTCGATCACCTTCTTCTGCGCGGCCGACATGTTGTTGTAGGTCGTCGGGCTCATCAGCCACTGGAAGGTCACGGTGTGGATCGGCGCATCGATGTGATACTTGGTGACCTTGTCGACGCCGAGCAGCGGCACCGAGCCCCACGGGAAGGTCACCGCCTCGGCGACGCCCTTCTCCATCACGTCGCGGACCTCGGTCGCGCTCGCCTGCACGTTGGTCCCGCCGAGCAGCGTCACCCAGGCGGCGACGGTCGCCTGCGACGGCCGCACCTTCATGCCCTTGATGTCGCCCGGCACGGTGATCTTCTTGGTCTTCGAGTGCCAGGTCAGCGGATCGAGGATGAAGGAGAAGCAGTATTTCACGTCCTTCATCTCGGTGGCGGCGTATTTGCGATACCACGCGTCGACGGCGCGGTTGCCGCCCTTGGCATTGCCGATCAGGAACGGCAGCTCACCGGCTGCGATGATGGGGAAGCGGCCGGGCTGATAGCCGGGATTGACGTAGGTGAAGTCGGCGATGCCGTCGCGCGCCATGTCGTAGTGGTCGAATGCCTTGCCGAGCTGCTGCGACGGGAAGATCTTGTACTTGATAGTCCCGTTCGACGCCTTCTCGACCGACGAGCCCCAGTCCTCCATCGCCTTCTGCAGCGGATGGGTGGGCGGCACCCAGTGCGACAGCTTGAGCTCGACGGTCTTGTCCTGGGCAAGCGCCGACGGCGCGACGGCGAAGACTGCGACTCCCGTTGCAGACGCGGCGAGCGCCGCGAGCAGGCGCCCGGTTCGACGCGATGACATCCTTTCCTCCCTCTTGCTGACGGTATCCGCAAAGCCAACAGTTCCAAGGCATTCAGCCCCAACTCCGGCGCGTTGTAAAGGCGGATGGTTGGATATAAAACTGTTGGCCGCGAGCGATCGCCGCACGGTGAGGGACTTAGAGCTCGAGGATTGATTGGCCAAGCGCGCGAGCAACTCCGGCAAGCACGACGGCAACGGCGCCATGCGCAATGGCGCCGCCCGCGACAGCGCCGTGCGCGACAGCGCCGTGGGCGGTATCGACTTCGGTCCGCTGGAGCAGTGGATCGGCTTCAACCTGCGCATGGCGCAGGACGCCTCGTTCCAGGCATTCTCGCGGCTGTCGCAGGAGATCGGCGTGCGACCCGGCCGCTTCGCGACGCTCACCCTGATCGGCAAGAATCCCGGCATCAGCCAGACCGCGCTCAGCCGCGCCAACAGCCGCGACAAGTCGACTCTGACGCCGCTCATCGCCGATCTCGTGCGGCGCGGTCTCATCCGCCGCACCCGCACGCGCGGCGACCGCCGCAGCTATCGCCTCACGCTCACCAAGGAGGGCGAGCAGGTGCTGGCGCAGCTCACCGCCTGCGCGCGCGAGCACGAGCGGCGCCTCGATGCGGTGATCGGCGCGCGCGAGCGCGCCGCATTCCTGCGCACGTTGCGGAGGCTGGCCGCGCAGATGTAGGTTGGGTACGCGCGGAATTCTCGCCGCGCTCAATCGCAAGCGCACGGGCCGCGCTAACCCAACCTACGAAGTTTTCGATCACCCGCGGGTAAAACGGTCGATCACGTCCTGCGGGATGGGCTTGGCCTTGAGCTTCGCCGGATCGTCCGGGTCGCGGGCAACCCATACCCGCGTCTCGAACCCCTCGACCGCCGGCTTGTCGCCGTTGATGACGCGGTGATGGACGTCGAAGCTCGAGCGGCGGAACTCGCCGATGCTGGTCTCGGCGATCACGTCGTCGCCGAATTTCGCCGGCGAGAGGAACTTGGCGCGCGCCTGCACCACCGGGTAGCCGGCGAAATCGTAGGCGCGCAGCATCTGGTATTTGGTCATGCCGGTGGCGCGCTCGAACAGGGTGGCGATGCAGGTCTCGAAGATCTCGAAATAGCGCGGATAGAACACGATGCCGGCGGGGTCGCAGTCGCCCCATTCGATCCGCACCTTGCGGGTGTTGCTGAGCATTGGATTTTCCGGAAATCAGCGCGGCGCCATGCGGAGCGCGCCGTCGAGGCGGATGACCTCGCCGTTGAGGTAGGTGTTGCGCACGCAGTGGAGCACGAGATCGGCGTACTGCTCGGGCCGGCCGAGTAATGGCGGGAACGGCACCGAGCCGGCGAGGCTCTGCTGCACGGTGTCCGGCAGGGCGCGCAGCATCGGGGTCGCGAAGATGCCCGGCGCGATCGCCATGACGCGGATGCCGAACTGCGCGAGCTCGCGCGCCGCCGGCATGGTCAGCGCGGCGACGCCGCCTTTGGACGCCGCGTAGGCCGCCTGCCCTACCTGCCCCTCGAACGCCGCGACCGATGCGGTCGACACGATGATCCCGCGCTCGCCGTCGGCAAGCGGCTCGAGTGGCGTCATGTCGGCGGCGGCGAGCCGCAGCATGTTGAAGGTTCCGATCAGGTTGATGGTGATGACGCGGGAGAAATCCGCCAGCGGCATGGGGCCGTCGCGGCCGACGATGCGCTTGGCCGGGCCGATGCCGGCGCAGTTGACGAGGATGCGGGCGGCGCCGTGGACGCCGTGGGCCTCCTTGACCGCCGCGGCGGCGGACTCCGCATCGGCCACGTCGCAACGCACCGCATGGCCGCCGATGCGCGCCGCGACCTCGCGGGCACCGTCCAGGTTGAGGTCCATGACGACAACCTTGGCGCCGGCGCGCGCGAGCGCAGCCGCGGTCTCGGCGCCGAGACCGGAAGCGCCGCCGGTGACGATCGCTGCGTGTCCGTTCGGGTCCATTATTTCAGGCCTTTCCGGGTGCCTTGGGGGTGCGCTTCTCAAGGAAGGCCTTGAGCCGGGCCTTGGCCTCCTCGTCACTCTGGGCGATCGCCGCCATCAGCGACTCGGTGAGGAAGCCGCTCGCCGGATCCGATTCGGCGATGCGCGGCAGGACGTGCATGACGGCAAAATTGGTGAGCGGCGCATTGCCGGCGATCCGGCGCGCGAGCTCCGCTCCCTTGGCCAGTCCTTCGCCGCTTTCCACCAGGTAGTGCGAAAGCCCCATCTGCTGTCCCTCCTCGGCGCCATAGGCGTGCCCGGTCAACATCATGTCCATCATGCGGGCCACGCCGATCAGCCGCGGCAGCCGCACCGATCCGCCGCCGCCGACGAAGATGCCGCGCTGGCCTTCGGGCAAGGCGTAGAACGTCGAGCGCTCGGCAACGCGCACGTGCGCGGACGCGGCCAGCTCCAGTCCACCGCCGATGACGGCGCCGTGCAGCACCGCCACCACCGGCACGCGGCCGAACTGGATGCGATCGAACACGCGGTGCCACATGCGCGAATGAGCGACGCCCTCGACCACGTCACGCTCGGTCAGCTCGGCGAGATCGAGGCCGGCGGAAAAATGATCGCCCTCCCCGTGCAGCACCACCGCCTTCACCGGCTCGGGCAGGCTTTCGAAGAACGCCTCGAAACCGAGGATCGTCTCGTCGTCGAGCGCATTGCGCTTGGCCGGCCGCGCCAGGCGCAGGAACGCGACATCGTCTTCGAGTCGCGCCGTCAGCGACGGCGGCAGGGCGACGGCAAGCGGCTGGCTGGACGGCTGATCCATGCGGTGTCCGATGGCATCTCCGCACAATGCGGTCAAGCGACGAACCGGATCACAACACCTCATGCACGTCGAGGCGCACGGCCAGCGCCTCGCGGATGCCGCGCCCGATGGCGATGATGCGGTTGAGCCAGGCAAGGTCCTGATCGCCGGTCTCGAACCGCATGACGGTGCGGAAATAGTAGAGCGCCGGGTCGACCGGCTCGCCGCGCGCCAGCCGCGCGATGACATCGGGCGGCCCGTGGCGCAGGCCGTCGCTGGAGACGAGGATGCACGCGCCGCCGGCCGCCTCGATCGTATAGCGCGCCCGGAGATCGGCGACGCCGTCGGCGCGGATGATCTGCCAGTCGGCACCGCCGGGCAGGATGCGTCCTTTGAGCCGCGCGCCTTCCACCCGGCCGCCCAGGATGTTGACGATGCGCCGCTCGCCATACGGGGTCTGGCCGAGCGGCAGGATCGCGGCGAGCTCGGCGGTGAGGCGGAAGATCGGCTGGGGCGACAGCATCATTCTAGTGCTCCGATTCCGAATTTCGCATCACTTCGCGGCATCCTCCTGGCGAAATTCGGAATCATAAGGAGCACTAGCAATGGCTTCTAGTGCGGCTTATGGATTTGAATTTCCTACAAGAGATTGCCGCGAACTGATAGGAAATTCAAATCCGCCGCACTAGTGCGCCGCCGCCTTCATGCCGAGAGACTGGGCGAACTCCGCGAGCTTGCCGGCCTGCTCGTCGATCGAGGCGGCGAACTCGGCCGCCGTGCCCGGCCGCACCAGCTGGCCGGTGGCGGTGAGCCGCGTCTTGATCTCCGGGTCCTCGGCGACCGCTTTCACTTCGGCGGCGATGCGCGCGCGAACGTCGTCGCGCATGTCGCGCGGCCCATACAGTCCGACCAGGCCGTCGAAGCTGAGCTCAGGGACACCCGCCTCGGAGACCGTCGGAAGGTCGGGCGCATCGGGCGCGCGTTCGCGGTTGGTGATCGCCAGCAGCTTGATGCGGCCGGCCTGCACCTGCGGCCGCACGATGGCAAGCGCCGCCACGTAGAAATGAATGCGGGCCTCTGCGAGGTCGTTGAGCGCCTGGACCGTGTCGCGATACGGGACCTTGGCCATGTCGATGCCGGCGCTCTTGAGGTAGCCGGCGACGATGATGTCGGTGACGCCGGTGATGGTCGCCCAGTTGAGCTTGCCGGGCTGCGCGCGCGCCATCGCCAGCAGATCCTTGATCGAGCCGACGCCGAGGGAGGGCGGCACCGCGACGCTCACCAGCGTATTGGAGATGCGGGCGAGCGGCGACAGGTCGCGCCGATTATACGGCATCTTGTCATGCAGATATGGGTGGCCGACGAACGAGGAGGAGGGCCCGAACAGCAGGGTATGATCGTCGGCGGCGGCGATGAACGCATTGATCGCCACGATGCCGTCGGCGCCGGGCCGATTCTCCACCACCACCGGGTGGCCCCAGCGCTTGGCGAAGCGGTCGGCGAACAGGCGGGCGCTGATGTCGGCGCCCGAGCCGGGCCCAAGCGGCAGGATGAACCGCACCTGGCGCTGCGGCCATTGCTGGGCGAACGACGGCGTGACGGACAGCGTGAGGGCGGACAGCAGCACGGCCGCCCCGATGCGCAGCAATGTGTTGATCGATTGCATCGTATCCTCCCAGATCTTGCCTGCGAAGCTAGCCAAACGCCGATGCTTGTGAAAGGGGGCGCTGTTCGCGATTTTAAACGCTTGATTCATCCGGGGTTGATAGAACGGATTCCCGGCGATCCCATGGGTGGCCAGGCATCGGCCAAATTGCGGAGCATGCCAATGTTCGCTTGGAATGCCGTGCTCTCCCTGGCCTTCGGTATCGTTGTCGCGACCTCCTCCGCGCAGGCCCAGCAGGAGATCAAGCTTGGCCATGTCGGCGAGCCTGGCTCACTGTTCGACCGGCTCGCCCAGGAGTTCGCCGCCCGCAGCAACGCGAAGCTCGGATCGCAGGCAAAGGTGGTCCTCTATGGGGCAAGTCAGCTCGGCAGCGACGCGGATCTGATGCAGCGACTCCGGCTCGGCAGCGTCGATCTCGCCCTGCCGTCGACCGTGATGTCGTCGCACGCCCCTCAGTTCGGCCTGTTCGAGATGCCCTACCTGGTAAAGGACCGCGCCCATATGGAACGCATCCGCGACGAGGTGGTCGTGCCGATGATGGTGCCGGCCGCGGAAGCGGCGGGCTATCGCGTGATGGCCGTGTGGGAGAACGGCTTTCGCCACATCACCACCTCGCCGCGGCCGATCGTACGTCCGGACGACCTCAAGGGGCTGAAGCTCAGGGTGCCGCAGGGAGGCTGGCGGATGAAGATGTTCCGCGCCTATGGCGCCGAGCCGACTGCGTTGGCCTTCGCGGAAGTCTACGCGGCGCTGCAGACCGGCAGGATGGAAGCGCAGGAAAATCCGCTGGCGCAGATCTACCCGGCGCACTTCCAGGACGTGCAGAAATATCTGTCGCTGACCGGCCACGTCTATACGCCCGCCTACCTCACCGCCGGCTCCAGCTGGTCGCGACTGCCAGCGGCGATCCGCGACGTGCTCGCCGATGTCGGCACGGCGATGCAACCGGCGGCGCTGGCGGCCGCCGCCGCGCTCGACGGCCAGTTCCTCGACAAGCTGCGCGCCGCCGGCATGCAGGTCAACGAGGCCGACAAGGCGGCGTTCGGCGCCGCCAGCAAGGCGATCTACGATGAATTCGCCAGCGAGGTCGCGGGCGGCAAGGCGCTGATCGACAAGGCGCTGGCGCTCGCCCCGCCGCGGTGAAGGATCACGTCGGCCGCAGGCGGAGAACACCGCGCAGGCGATCGAGCGTCGCCGAGATGAGCGGCCAGAACAGCAGGAGCAGCGCGAGCGTGGTGATCGAGCCGACCAGCGGATTCGACCAGAACACCGTGAGATCCCCCTCGGCGCCGATCATGGCCAGACGGAACGAATCCTCGGCGCGACTGCCGAGCACCAGGGCCAGCGTCAACGGCGCCAACGGATATTCGAGCTTCGTGAACACGTAGCCGACGATGCCGAACGCCAGCATCAGCCAGATGTCGAATCGGCCCAGCAGCCCGCATGCAGTGCGGAACCCGGATCGCATCCGGGCTACAAGGCTGACTCCAGGCTCTGCTGCAGGACGCGCGCCACGTGGACGGCTTCCCGGCCGGTGCCGTCGCGGATCTGGTGGCGGCACGAGGTACCGTCGGCGACGATGAGCGTATCGGCCGCGCTCCCGCGGACCGCGGGCAGGAGCGCGAGCTCGCCCATGGCGAGCGACACGTCGATCGTGTCCGCCGCGTAGCCGAAACTGCCGGCCATGCCGCAGCAGCTCGATTCGATCGTTTCCACCGCGAGCTCGGGCACGAGGGAGAGCACGGTGCCGACCGCGTCGAAGGCGTCGAACGATTTCTGATGGCAATGGCCGTGCACCAGCGCGCGCCGCGGCAGCGCGCCGAGCGGAAGCGCGAGCCGGCCTTCGGCCGCTTCTGCGGCGAGGAACTCCTCGAACGTGAGCGCAAGCGCCGCAAGCCTGCGTGCGCTTTCGCTACCCATCATCGCCGGCAATTCATCGCGGAAGCCGAGGATGCAGCTCGGCTCCAGTCCCACCACCGGCACGCCCCTGGCGAGGTATGGCTCCAGCGCCTCGAGCACGAACTCGGCCTCGCGGCGCGCCGCGTCCACCCGGCCGACCGACAGGAACGTGCGGCCGCAGCACAGCGGACGCCCGACGGTGAGCGACCGCGGCAGGTGCACGCGATAGCCGGCGGCGCCGAGCACGTCGATCGCGGCGCGGATATTCTCCGGCTCGAAGTAGCGGTTGAACGTGTCGACGAACAGCACGACCTCGGGTGTGCGGTTGTCACCGTCTTCGACGCCATCGGCGAACCATGGGCGCGGATCGCGGAACCAGTCGGTCCGCCACCGCGGCAGGCTGCGCCGTCGGCTGAACCCGCCGATGAGCTGCGAGAGCGTGGGCGCCCCCGGCAGCTGGTCGCGCAGATTGACGAGCCACGGCATGCGTGCGGCGAGCGGCGCATAGCGCGGCAGCCAGCCGACGATGCGGTCGTGCAGTGAGAGCCCTCGCCTCTTGGCGCGGGCCGACTGCACCTCGATCTTCATGCGCGCCATGTCGACGCCGGTCGGGCATTCGCGCCGGCAGCCCTTGCACGAAACGCACAGCCGGAGTGTCTCGGCCATGTCGTCGGACGCGAAAGCGTCCGCCCCGAGCTGGCCGGTGACCGCGAGCCGCAGCGTATTGGCGCGCCCGCGCGTCACGTCGCGCTCGTTGCGCGTGACCATGTAGCTCGGGCACATGACGCCGCCCGTCGATTTGCGGCAGGCGCCGTTGTTGTTGCACATCTCGACCGCGCCCTGGAATCCGCCCCCGGCGCCGGAATAGTCCGACCAGTCGAGCTCGGTCGTCATGGGCAGGCCGGCATAGCCCGGCGCAAAGCGCAGCAAGGTGCGGTCGTCGAATTTCGGCGCGCGCACGATGCGGCCGGGATTGAACAGGCCGGCGGGATCGAAGCGGTCCTTCACCGCCTCGAAGGCGCGCACCAGGCGCGAGCCGAACATCGGGGCGTGAAACTCGGACCGCACGATCCCGTCGCCATGCTCGCCCGAGTGCGAGCCCTTGTAGGCGCGCACCAGCTCGAAGGCTTCCTCGGCGATCGCCCGCATCGCCCGCACGTCCTTGTCGAGGCGCAGATTGAGGACCGGCCGCACGTGCAGGCAGCCGACCGATGCGTGCGCGTACCAGGTCCCGCGCGTACCGTGCTTCGCGAAGATCGCGGTCAGCCGCTCGGTGTACTCCGCCAGGTGCTCGAGCGGGACGGCGCAATCCTCCACGAACGAGACCGGCTTCCCCTCCTCCTTCATCGACATCATGATGTTGAGGCCGGACGTGCGAATGTCGGTGATCGCCGCCTGCAGCCGCGCATCGAGGACGTCGACCACGCCGCCCCACTTGGCGCCGCTGTTGCTCCAGGCGAAGCCGAGGTCGCCCACGAGGTCGTGCAGGCGCGCCAATCCGCGCATGTTCTGCACCACGTCGTCCTCGGCGAACTCGACCAGCAGCAGCGCATCGGGATCGCCGCGCACGAACTCGCCGAGCGTTGGGCGGAACATGGCGATGTCGTAGGCCAGCTCGAGCATGGTGCGGTCGACCAGCTCGACGCCGATCGGCCCGAGCGTCACGATGTGACGGGCCGCCTCCATGGCGTCGTAGAAGCGCCCGAAATGGCAGACGCCGACCGCGCGCCGGCCGAGCACCGGCGAGAGCTTGAGCTCGATCGCGGTGGAGAACGCGAGCGTCCCCTCCGAGCCGACCAGGATGTGGGCGAGGTTGAGGTCGTTGCGCCCGGGCACCAGGGCATCGAGGTTGTAGCCGCCGACCCGGCGCTGCACCTTGGGAAAGCGCGCCTCGATTTCGGAGGCCTCGCGCTCGGCGATGTCGAGCAGGTCGCGGGCGAGCGGGCGCAGGGCTGAGCCGGCCGGGAGATCGGACAGATCGGCGGCGACCGACCCGAAATGCGCCCGCGTGCCGTCCGCCAGCACCGCATCGAGCGAGATGACGTTGTCGCGCGTCGTGCCATAGCGCAGCGAGCGCGCGCCGCAGGAATTGTTCGCCGCCATGCCGCCGATGGTCGCGCGCGAGGAGGTCGAGATGTCGACCGGGAACCACAGCCCATGCGGCTTGAGCGCACGGTTGAGGTCGTCGAGCACCATGCCGGGCTCGACCACGCAGCGGCGGCCCGCAACGTCCAGCTCGACGATGTGGTTGAGGTGGCGCGAGCAGTCGACCACGAGCGACGCGTTGACGGCCTGGCCGCACTGCGAAGTGCCGCCGCCGCGCGGGAGAACGCTCACGCCCTCCTGGCGCGCCAGCGCGAGCGTGCGTTCGACCGCCGCGACGTCGCGCGGGGCGACGACGCCCACCGGCATCACCTGGTAGTGGGATGCGTCCGTCGCATAGCGCCCACGGCTGAATGGGTCGAACAGGATCTCGCCCACGGCTTCCGCCTTGAGCTTGCGTTCCAGTCCAGGTACCAGCGCAACGGCCATGTAGTCCTCTATTCACCACCGGATAGCATTTTGGTGAATTGGCTTGACTGAATCCCGCATTCGTCCTTCAAGACGCCCGAGCGCGTCCGCAAGGCCTTCATGGCCGGGCCGTTCGCCGCTCATTCAGCTGCTTTAGTCAAGGAATAGCCGATGTCCAAGAACTCTTCGCGCACCGCGGGGCGCCATTTCCTTCACATTCCCGGACCGTCGCCGCTGCCCGACCGCATCCTGCGTGCGATGGACACGCCGATCATCGACCATCGCGGCCCGGAATTTCAGAAGCTGGCGCGGCGGGTCCTGGACGGTATCAAGACGATCTTCAAGACCACCAACCCGGTCATCATCTACACCGCGACCGGCACCGGCGCGTGGGAAGCCGCCCTCGTCAACACGCTGTCGCCGGGCGACCGGGTGCTGATGGTGGAGACCGGCCAGTTCGCCACGCTGTGGAAGAAGATGGCGGAAAACCTCGGCTTGAAGCCGGAGTTCATCGAGACCGACTGGCGCATCGGCGCCGATCCCAAGGCGATCGAGGCCAAGCTGCGCGAGGACAAGCGGCACGAGATCAAGGCGGTGTGCGTGCTGCACAACGAGACCTCGACCGGCTGCCTGTCGCCGATCGACGAGATCCGCAAGAGCATCGATGCGGCCGGCCATCCGGCGCTGTTCATGGTCGACACCATCTCGTCACTCGCCTCGACCGATTATCGCCACGACGAATGGGGCGTCGACGTCACCGTGGGCGGCGCCCAGAAGGGCCTGATGCTGCCGCCCGGCATGTCGTTCAATGCGGTGAGCGACAAGGCGCTCGCCGCCGCCAAGGCCTCGCAAATGACGAAATCGTTCTGGTCATGGGAAGACATGATCAACATGAACAAGATCGGCTTCTTCCCTTATACGCCGGCGACGCAGATGCTGCACGGCCTCGCGGCCTCGGTCGACATGCTGCATGAGGAGGGGCTCGACAACGTGTTCGCGCGGCATGCGCGCTTCGCCGAGGCGACGCGGCGCGCGGTGCGCGCCTGGGGCCTCGAGATCATGTGCCGCGACGCCAAGTATTACTCCCCGACCATCACGGGGGTGCTGCTGCCGGAGGGGCACGACGCCGAGGCGTTCCGCGCCCTCGCGCTCGATACCTTCAACATCTCCTACGGCATGAGCTTCGCACGCTTTGCCGGCAAGATGTTCCGCATCGGCCACCTGGGCGACATCAACGACCTCACTCTGGTCGGCGCACTCGGCGGTACCGAGATGGCGCTCGCCCTGTCGGGCGTACCGCACCGCAAGGGCGGCACCCAGGCGGCGATGGACTACCTGGTGTCGGTGCAGGCCGGTCCGGCCCGCGTGGCCGCGGAGTAACCGCCGCACGGCGGCGGAGTAGACCGCGTCCCGCCATATGCTCTAGCATCGTGGCAGGGGCACGCTCGATCGCGCCGGAAACCTCGCGGAGGCGCCCGGCGCGCAATTGCGACACCAGAAAGGGAGGAACTCGTGGACAGACGACGCTTCGTCGCCGGCTCTGCGGCGGCTGCCGCGGCGCTGGCCATCCGGCCAGCGCACGCGCAGGAAGCCTATCCGACGCGACCGGTCACCTTCATCAATCCGTTCCCGCCGGGGGGCGCAGTCGACGTGGTCGGGCGGCCGCTCGCCGCGGTGCTCGAGCCGATCGTCAAGCAGCCGGTGGTGATCGACACCAAGGCGGGCGCCGCCGGGGCGGTCGGCGCCCAGTTCGCCGCCAACGCCAAGCCGGACGGCTACACGCTGCTGATGCATATCACGTCGATTTCCGGCTTCGCCGACGTCGACAAGCTGTTCGGACGCACGCCGAAGTTCACCCGCGCCGACTTCATTCCGATCGCGCGCTACGTCGCCGATCCTTGCCTGCTCCTGGTCAACGACCAGCAGCCGCACAAGACGGTGCAGGAGTTCATCGACGACGCGAAGAAACGGCCGAACCAGATCATCTTCAGCTCGTCGGGCCTGTACGGGGCGCTGCACCTGCCGATGGCCCTGTTCATGAAGTCGGCGGGGGTTCAGCTGCGGCATCTGCCAACCAACGGCGGCGGGCCGGCGCTCACCGCGCTGCTCGGCAACAACTCGCAGGCGCTCGTCTCCTCGATCGCCGCCGCGAATGCGCAGCTCAAGGCCGGCAAGGTGCGTGCGCTCGCCTCGTTCGGCGGCCAGCGGGCGCCGTCGCTGCCCAACGTGCCCACGATGAAGGAGCTTGGCTTCGACGTCGAGTTCTATCTGTGGGTCGGCCTGTTCGCCCCCAAGGCGACGCCGGAGAACGTCATCGCGTTCTGGCGCGATACCAGCAAGAAGGCGGTCGCCACCGAGGAATTCAAGAAGGCGATCGCCAACCTCGGCCAGGACGTCGCCTATATGGACCAGCCCGAGTTCAAGGCATTCTGGGACACCGACGCCAAGCGCGTCGAAGCTGCTGTGCAGTCGATCGGCAAGGTGGAGGGGTAGCTTCGGAGCTCGTTCTGTCTCCCGGCTCTGTTATTGTGGCACTGAGGTTCGGCTCCCCTCCCCCCACGCGCTCTTGCGCGTGGCGAAGAGCGAGCGGGGGGAGGGGAATCGAGAGGCAGTGCCAAACGAGCAACAAAACCCAGCTGCAGAATCTGCTTCACATCATCCCAGCGGACCAGTTTAGTCATGACCCTCCGCTCCGATCACGTCGCCGGTGCGGCCTTCATCGTGCTGGGCATCGTCGTGTTTGCGATCTCCGGCGACCTGCCGTTTGGCCGCCTGTCGGCGCCAGGCGCCGGCATGATGCCCAAGCTGATGGCGGGGCTGATGATGCTGTTCGCCGCGATCATCATCTTCGGCGCCGCAGCGAGCCGGCCGTTCGCCGAGCTCGACTGGAGCGATCGCCTGCATGCCGTCCTGGTCGTGATCATCGCGGCGGCGGCGATCGCGCTCTACCAGCGGCTCGGCTTCCTCGTCACCATGGCGCTCCTGGTGTTCACGCTGCTCACCGTGGTCGAGCGCCGCGGCCTCCTGCCGGCCGCGCTCTATAGCGTCGGGCTGACCGTGTTCGCCTACTGGCTGTTCGGGATCGCCCTGAAGGCGCCGCTCGAACGCGGCATCTTGTGGTTCTGACCGCCGTGCAAACCACCATCGACAGCCTGCTTCTCGGATTCTCGGTCGCGCTCACGCCCGGCGTCCTGCTCTACGCCTTCGTCGGCTGCATCGTCGGCACGCTGGTCGGCGTGCTGCCGGGCATAGGCCCGCTCGCCGGCATCAGCATCCTGCTGCCGCTCACCTTCGGCCTCGACGCCACCAAGGCGATCGTGATGCTGGCCGGCATCTATTACGGCTCGCAATATGGCGGCTCGACCACGTCGATCCTGCTGCGCATCCCGGGCGAGGCCGCCTCGGTGATGACCTGTATCGACGGCAACGCCATGGCCAAGAAGGGCCGGGCCGGCGCGGCGCTGTGCATCGCGGCGGTCGGCTCGTTCGTCGCCGGAACGTTCGGCGTGCTCGCGCTCACCGTGATCGCGCCGCCGCTCGCCGCCTTCGCGCTGCGCTTCGGCCCGCCCGAATACACCGCGCTGCTGGTGCTCGGCCTCGTCTTCCTCGCCTACATGTCGACCAGCTCCCTGCCGCGCACGCTGCTGATGGCGGCGTTCGGCCTGCTCCTCGGCACCATCGGCATCGACGTGATGACCGGGCATTTCCGCTTCTCGTTCGACATCCCCGAGCTGGGCGACGGGATCGGCATCGTGCCGGTCGCGGTCGGGCTGTTCGGCCTGGGCGAGATCCTGGCGACGCCGAGCCACCAGGTGACCGGCGAGGTCACGCGGCCGCGCCTGCGCGACCTGTGGCCGAGCCGCGAAGAATGGCGGCAGTCGGCGCTGCCGATTGCGCGCGGCTCGGTGCTGGGATTCCTCATCGGCATCATCCCGGGCTCGGCCCACATCATTTCGAGCTTCATGTCCTATGCGCTGGAGAAGCGCATCTCCAGGCACCCGGAGGAGTTCGGCAAGGGCGCGGTCGCCGGCGTCGCCGGGCCGGAGTCGGCGAACAACGCGGCCTCGACCGGCGCCTTCGTGCCCATGCTGGCGCTCGGCGTTCCGACCGGCCCGGTGACGGCCGTGCTGATGGCGGCGCTCCTGATCCACGGCGTGCCGCCCGGCCCCACGCTGGTGAACGATCATCCCAACGTGTTCTGGGGCTTCGTCGCCTCCATGTACGTCGGCAACCTGATGCTGCTCGCGCTCAATCTGCCGCTGGTCGGGCTGTTCGTGAACCTGCTGCGCATCCCCTATGCGTACCTCTATCCGCTGATCATCATGTTCTGCGTGATCGGCGTGTACGAGGTGAATCACTCGATCGTCGACGTGTGGATCACGCTGATCATGGGCGTGATCGGCTACGGCTTGAAGAAATTCGGCTTCGATCCGGCGCCATTGGTGCTCGGGCTGGTCATCGCGCCGCTGTTCGAGATGAGCCTGCGCCAGTCGCTCATCATGTCGAACGGCGAGTGGGGGATCTTCCTGGCGCGGCCGATCGCGCTGGTCCTGCTGATCGTCTGCGTCGCCCTGCTGGCGATGTCGGCGGCCTCGGCCATCGCACAGCGGCGCGACTGGCGCGCCAAGCTCGCGGAGGCCGAGGCCGGCGAGGGGAAGTGATCCTTACTCCAGTCCTGCCGCCCCGGCCTGGCGGACCAGCTTGCCCCAGCGCTCGATCTCGCTCTTGACGTAGCGCTGCAGTTCCGCCGGACTGGCTGGATCGGCGACAATCAGGCCGAGTTCGGCGTAGTGCTTCTGGACCTCGGGGCTGGCGTTGATCGCGCTCGCCTCCGCATGCAGCCGATCGATGATCGGCGGCGGCGTACCCGCGCGCGTCAGCAGCATCTGCCAGGCGGCGGCAACGAACTCCGGAAGCTGTTCGGAGATCGACGGAACATCGGGCACCACCGACAGTCGCTTCCCCGTGCTCACCCCCACGGCACGCACCTTGCCGGTGCGGATCAGCGGCAAGGCCGGTGCAATATCGCTGAACAGGAAGCTGATGTGTCCGGCGGTAACGTCGGTCAGCGCCGGCACCGTCCCCTTATAGGGAACGTGCGTGGTCTTGATCCCGGCCATGCTGTTGAGGAGCTCGCCGAACAGGTGGTGACTCGCCCCGACCCCGCCCGACCCGAAGGTGAGCTGGCCGGGCTTCTCCTTCGCGAGCTTGATCAGATCCGTGACCGAATGGACCGGCAGCGCATTGTTGACCACCAGGACGAACGGGAGATGGGCGATGAGCAGGAGCGGCGCCAGCTCGGTGACCGGATCGTACGCCAGCTTCTTGTACAGCGTGACGTTGGCGGCGATGGCGGAGCTCGGCGCCACCAGCAGCATGTGCCCGTCCGGCTCCGACTTGGCGACCGCATTCGTTCCGATCTGCATGCCGGCGCCGGGGCGGTTCTCGACGATGAACGACTTGCCGAGGCGCTGCTCCAGCTTCTGGGCGAACAGACGCGCCAGAATGTCGGTTCCCCCGCCGGGCGTGAACGGCACCACGATGGTCACCTGGCGCGTGGGGTAATCCTGCGCGGGAGCGCGGCCGGTGGCAAAGACCGACAAGACGATGGCCAGGCAAGGAACGAAAAGCCGACGCACGCTCATGCTTCCCTCCCGTGAGATTCTTCTCGTCGCAACCGCCGAGCTTAGCGACCGGCGAAGCCCCTGGTAAGCGCCCCCGTCGAGAAAATCGCCCGGCTCCCAGGGAGGACATGCCGGCCGTATTGGTGTAATTTCACCTCAGAACAATGAAAGGGAGGTCTCATGAGCCAGCGCTTCGAGCTCAACGTCAATGGCAAGGTCCACGCGATCGACGCCGATCCGGACATGCCGCTGCTCTACGCCCTGAAGAACGACATCGGCCTCAACAATCCGCAATTCGGTTGCGGGCTCGCTCAGTGCGGCGCCTGCACGGTGCATCTCGACGGGCAGCCGATCCGATCCTGTGTCACCCCGGTGTCGGCGATCGGAGCCGCCAAGGTCGTGACGCTCTCGGGCCTCGGCACGCCGGAGAAGCCGCACCCGCTGCAGACCGCCTATGTGGAAGAGCAGGTCACCCAGTGCGGCTACTGCATCAACGGCTGGATCATGACGGCGGCCGCGTTCCTGCGCGACAACAAGAAGCCGAGCGAAGCCCAGATCAAGCAGGCGCTCGAAGGCCTCAAGTGCCGCTGCGGCACCCACATGAACATCATGCGCGCGGTCAAGCGTGCAGCCGAGATGATGAGCTAAAGGGAGGCGACCATGACCCGGATGGAAAGACCCACGAGCTTCTCTCGCCGCGCCCTGCTCAAGGGCGGCGGCGCTGTCGTCATCTCGATCGGCGCGCCGGTCGGCATCGACACGCTGCTGGCGATCAACACGGCGTTCGCCCAGGGCGCGCGCCCGCCGCTGGTGCCGGACCAGCTCTCGTCCTACATCGCCGTCAACGCCGACGGCTCGGTGTCCGCCTTTTTCGGCAAGATGGACATGGGCCAGGGCCTGTACGTCTCGATCGGCCAGATCGTGGCGGAGGAGCTCGACGTTGCGTTTGAGCGCGTCACCGTCCACATGGCCGATACGCGCACCAGCGTGAACCAGGGCGGTGCCTCGGGCTCGACCGGCATCCAGTTCGGCGGCAAGCATATGCGCATGGTGGCCGCCGAGGCGCGCCGTGTGCTGGTGGATATGGCGGCCGACAAGCTCGGGATTGCGGCCGGCGACCTCACCGTGACCGACGGCGTCGTCCATGCGAAGGCGGATGCAGGCAAGAAGGCGACCTATGCGGAGCTGATCGGCGGGCGCTATTTCAACGTCCAGCTCGACTGGAACAAGCAGATCGGCAATGCGCTCTATGCGCCCGGCAAGGCGCAGCCGAAGAAGCCGGGCGAATACAAGATCGTCGGCAAGCCGATCAAGCGCGCCGACATCGCGCCGAAAGTGTTCTGCCAGGAGCCGTTCGTCACCGACATCAAGATCGCCGGCATGCTGCATGCCCGCATGATCCGCCCGCCGGTCGCCGGCGCGACCGTGGTGAACGTCGACGAGAGCTCGATCCGGGACATCCCCGGCGCCCGCGTGGTGCGCGAGAACAATTTCCTCGCCGTCCTGGCCGACAAGGAATGGGACGCCGTCAAGGCGTACCAGAAGCTCAAGGTGGAATGGTCCAATGCGGCGCCACCGTTCCCCGAAGTCGCGGCCATCTACGACCACATCCGCAAGGCGCCGGCGCGCAAGCGCGAGGACGTGAAGCCGGTCGGCAACGTCGACGAGGCGTTCCGCACGGCGGCGCGCGTGGTCGAGGCCGAGTACGAGTGGCCGTTCCAGTCGCACGCCTGCATGGGACCGGCCTGCGCGGTGGTCGAGATCAAGGACGGCCACGTCACCTGCTGGAGCGGGTCGCAGAAGCCGCATTTCGTGCGCGACGGCATCGCCCGCACGCTCGGAATGCCGGCCGACAAGGTCGACTGCATCTGGGTGGTCGGTCCCGGCTCGTATGGACGCAACGACGCCGACGACTGCGCCATGGACACGGCCGTGCTCGCCAAGGCGACGGGACGTCCGGTGCGCCTGCAATACATGCGCGAGCAGGGCACCGGCTGGGATCCGAAAGGCCCCGCCTCGATCCACCGCGCGCGCGCGGCGATCGACGCGGCCGGCAACGTGGTAGCCTACGAGTTCGTCAGCAAGGGCTTCTCCCGCATCGACGTGCAGACCAACGGCAGCCAGCCGGCGGATACGCTCGCCGGGCATTTCCGCGGCGTCCCGCTCAAGGTGAACGACAATTTCGGCGTGCCGGCAGAATCCTACGAGTTCGCCAACAAGCGCACGGCCTGGGAGACGATCGCACCGTTGCTCGAGCGCAGCTCGCCGCTGCGCAGCGCGCACCTGCGCGATCCGGTCGGGCCGCAGATCCACTTCGCCAGCGAGTCGTTCATGGACGAGGTGGCGGCGGCGCTCAACGTCGACGCGCTGGAACTGCGCCTGCGTCATGTGAAGAACCCGCGCGACATCGCGGTGCTCAAGGCGGCGGCCGAAAAGTCCGGCTGGGTGTCGCGACCGTCGCCGCGTCGGGATCAGACCGGCACCACGGTGACGGGCCGCGGCATCGCCTACTCGCAACGCAACGGCACGACCTGCGCCATCGTGGCGGAAGTGGACGTCGACCGGCGCACCGGCAAGATCTGGGCGCGCAAGTTCACGGTCGCGCACGACTGCGGCCAGATCATCAACCCGGACGGGCTCGTGCACACGATCGAGGGCAACATCATCCAGGGCATCAGCCGTACCCTGTGGGAGGAGGTCCAGTTCGACACCAAGAACGTGACCAGCGTCGACTGGATGACCTACCCGATCCTCGACATGACGGAGAAACCGGAGTCGATCGAGTGCGTCTGATCAACCGGCCGGAGGCCGCGCCGACCGGCGCCGGCGAGCCGTCGATCCGTCCCGATCGCGGCGGCGATCGCCAACGCGATCTTCGACGCCACCGGCGTGCGCATCCGCCGCGTGCCGTTCTCGCCCGACCGGGTGAAGAGCGCACTGGCGGCCGCGGAGACGGGGGTGCGAAGAGGATAAGGAAGGCAACGCTGTCGTCGCCCGCGAAAGCGGGCGACGCAGCACGACACGCCGACGCGCGTATCGCATCGATTCGGATTCACGATGTCAAACAGCGGCGTGTCGTCGCGGCCCGCATGGAATGCGGGCCACGCTCCACGCATGCGTGAGGGAGCGGAGCGCCGAGAACCGCTGGTGCGGTTGCGTGCCGCACCGTTTTGCGTTCCCCCTCTCTGGCTTGCGAGGCCATCACGAGGGAGACCGCCGAACGCCCCTTGCGAGGCGTTACGCACTGCCCCCGCCCCGAAAGGAAGGGGGCAGCGCTCGCCTCTCGGCGCTCCACTGCGGCGTTTTTCAGCCTCGGCTCCCTCACCTTCCTGTGAAGGCCTCGTGGCCGGATCGTAGTGTCCGGCCGGGGAACCCGAGGCCGCCCGGGGGGCAGGGGACTTCAGCCCTGCCCGCAGGCGCCGCTCCCGGCTCCATCTCTCGGGCTGGTCCTCCGGAAGACGCCCTCACCGAGCCGGGATGGCACGGCCTAGCATCTCTTTTCGTAAAAACAGAAGCCCGAACGACTGCCGGCGCCGAGTTATCCCCAGCCGAAGTTCCGGTTTTCGAGAAAACAGAAGGAGAAGAGCCGGCGGGCGGGCCGCGCCTGGCGACGCAGTTCTCCTCGCGCCGTATTCAGAAGTCAAATCAGCAACATCGACGGGCAACGAAACGGGGGGCGTCGCTTTATGGCCGAGCTACAGAACAAGACTTTGGTATTTTGGCACCTGGAGGCGGTAGACGCCTGAGAGGCTCACGCCGCCGTCACGCCGCCATCTGCCACGATCACCTGGCCGGTGATGAAGCTCGCGGCGGGCGAGGCGAGGAAGGCCACGACCGGCCCGATCTCGTCCGGCTCGCCGATGCGGCGGAGCGGCGTAACCGCGTTGCGTTGCGCCAAGCGGTCCTGATCCTCCCACAGCGCGCGGGCGAAATCGGTCTTCACCAGGCCGGGCGCAACCGCATTGACGCGGACGTTGCGCGGCCCCCATTCGACCGCGAGGTTGCGCACGAGGGCCAGGTCGGCGGCCTTGGAGATCCCGTACATGCCGATCACGTCGCTGCCGCGCAGCGCCGCAATCGACGAGACGATGACCACGGCGCCGCCGCCGCGCTCGGCCATGCCGGGAATCACCAGGTTGCACAGCCACAGCGTGCTCTTGACGTTGGCGCCGATCACCTTGTCGAACGCCTCGTCGGTGAGGGTGCGCAGCGGCCCGAACACCGGATTGACCGCGGCGTTGCACACCAGGATGTCGATGCGGCCGAACTGACGCGTCGTCTCCGCGACCAGCGCCTCGACCTCGTCCTTGCGCGAGATGTTGCACGCAATGGCGACGGCCGTGCCGCCGCTTGCGGTGATCGCCTGCGCCACCGCCTCGCACGCTTCGCGCTTGCGACTCGAGATCACCACGCGGGCGCCGAGCGAAGCCATCGTCTCGGCGATGGCGCGCCCGATCCCGCGGCTCGAGCCGGTGATGACCGCGACCTTGCCGTCGAGATGGTAGGGCGTCGATCCCGTCATCCTGAGGTGCTCGGCGCACTCTTCGTGCGCCGAGCCTCGAAGGACGACGGCCCGGGCCGATCATCCTTCGAGGCTTGGCGCGCGCACTGCGGATGTGGAGTCATCCCGAGAGATGCGCCAAGCACCTCAGGATGACGGGAAAGAGGAATCATGCCCACCCTATCACGGAATGAATGCGCCGCCGCTCGCGTGGATGGTCTGGCCGGTCAGGTAGCGCGCGCCCGGCCCGCACAGGAAGCGCACGATGGTGGCGATGTCCTGCGGCTCGCCGCGCTTGCCCGACAGCGTGTGGTGGACCTGGTGATGCTGCGGCTCGACGAAGCCCTTGGGCCGGGCGGTCGCGACCAGGCCGGGCGCGACGCAGTTCACCGTGACGTTGTCGGCGGCGAGATCGTGCGCCAAGGCGCGCGTCAGCCCGACCAGGCCGGACTTGGCGGCGACCACGTGCACGCGATCCTTGGAGCCGGTCTGTCCGCTCAGGCCCCCGATGTTGACGATCGAACCGGCGCCGCTCTGCTTCAGGTACGGCAGGCATGCCTTCACGCAGTGGAACGCGCCGTCGAGCGTCACCGCGAAGACTTGGCGCCACTCCGCATAGGTCATCTGGGCGATCGGCTTCTCGCCGCGCATGGCTGCGTTGTTGACCAGGTAGTCGATGCGGGAGAACCGAGCCGCCGCGGCCGCGACCATCCCGGCCACGGCGTCGGCATCGGCGACGTCGCCGGTGACCGGCAGCGCCGTGCCGCCGGCCGCCGCGATCTCGCCGGCGACGCTCTCGGCCTCCGCCATGTTGGAGCGCGCGTTGACCACCACGGCGGCGCCGCCCGCCGCAAGCTCCAGCGCGATGGCGCGGCCGATGTTGCGGCCGGCCCCGGTCACCAGCGCGACCCGCCCCGCGAGCTCCTTGCCTGCACTCATTGCGCCATTACCCGCGAAGCGGCTCCAGATTGACCGGCCCGGCAAACAGTTTTCGTGCGAGCGCGAGCGCCCGATCGATGCGCTCGGCGCTCCATCCGCCATGCCGCGCGTTGAGGACGAATTTCTCCTCGATATCGCGGCGGCTGAGCGGCTCGTGGCCGCCGCCGCGCAGGTGCGGCTGGCGCTCCTCGACGATCGACCCGTCGCGCAAGCTCGCGCGGATGTGGCCGGTGAAATTGTCCGGATAGGGATTATCGGGATCGATCTCGTAGCGCACCTTGGCGGCGACCGCGAGCACGGCCGGATCGCGCACCGCATCCTCGGTGAACGCGTCGAGGCCGACTTCACCGCGCACGAGCCCGGCGGCGAGGCAATAGGGGGTCGAGAACTTGGCCGCATAGCCGTTGAGCGGACGGCGCTTGTCGGCGAGCGGCTCCCACAGGCGATGCACCGTCCCCTCCCCGACCTCGCACACGAGGTCTTCGATGGTCTCGGGCACGATGCCGCGCTCCCGCAGCCGCCGGGCGCAATCGATGTAGGGATGGGTCATGGTCCCGCACGGGTAGGGCTTGAACGCCAGCGTCTCGGTGACCCAGCGCTCGCCGAAGTCGCCCGTCAGCGCGGCGTAGTTTCCCTCTTGCGTGTGGGCAAAGCCGTTGAACAGGCCATGGATGCCCTCGAACACGGTGCGCGGCCCGACGAACCCGGCGCGCCCGAGCAGCGCCGCGCGCAGGCCCGACTGCGCCGCCCAGCCGGGATGGAAGCGCTTGGTCCAGGCGCCTTCGGCCAGATACTCGATGATGCCGCTCGCCATGCTGCCGACGTTGCCGAGCGCGTTGGTGAGCTGGCGCTGGTCAAGCCTGAGCGCCGCGCCGACGCCGGCAGCGGCCCCCACCGCGCCCAGCACCGCGGTTGGATGGAAGCCGGCCTTGTGCACCTTCTTCGGCGTAACCAGGCTCAGGCGGCACAGGGTCTCGACGCCGACCGCGATGCCGAGCAGCGCCGCGCTCCCGTCGCGGCCGTAGCGCTCGCACGCGGCGAGCACCGCCGGAACGACGACCGCACCGGCATGAACCGGCCCGCCTTCGAAGGTATCGTCGAAATCCTCGCCGTGCACCGCCGTGCCGTTGACGAAAGCGGCGCCGGCGGCGCTCCTGGGGCGCGCATGCCCGATCGCAGTGCATGGCCCATCGTCATCCCAGGCGGCCAGCGCGCTCGCCACATAGTCCTCGCCGCGTGCCGTCACCGCGAGGCCGATGACGTCGATCAGCAGGTCCTCGCATTTTTCCCTGAGGCCCGCCGGCAAGCGAGCCGCATCCAGCGCCACGATTCGGCTCGCCAGCTGCTCGGCGACTGCGTGCTCCGGAACCGAGGCGCTCATGCGGCGATCGCTACGTGTTGCGCAACCGGATGCCGGCGCCGCCGAAACCGGGAACCCGATTGGCGAGGATCACGACGGCGAACGTGACCACCAGCATGATGATGCCGAGCACCGCGATGGCGCCGAGGTCGCCGCTTTCGTTGAGGTCGAAGATGAGCACCGAGAGCACCTTGGTCTCCGACGTGAACAGGATGATGGCGGCGGACAATTCGCGCATGACGCCGACGAAGATGAAGCACCATGTGGCGATCACGCTGGTGCGCAGGAGCGGCGCGGTGATGTGGCCGAGCGCCTGCAGGCGCGTCGCGCCGAGGATGCGGCTCGCCTCCTCGAGATCCGGGCTGACCGCCCGATAGGCCGACTGCAGCTGCTGGTAGGCGGCCGGCATCGCGATGGTGACGAACGCGATGAGCAGGATCCACAGGGTGCCGTATAGCACGAAGGGGGGGCGCGTGTAGCTGAGGAACAGGCCGACGCCGAGCACGATGCCGGGCACCGCGACCGGCGCGGTCGCCAGGAAGCCCAGTGCGCGATACCCGGCGATCGCCCGGCGCGCCGTGAGATAGCCGATCACCACCGCGATGGCCGTCCCCACCGTCGCTGACAGGACGCCGAGAATGAACGTGTTCCACAGGGCGAGCCGGGTGGTCGAGAGCTCGAAGAACACGAACTCGATGTTGTGCAGCGTGACGTTGCTGAAGCTCACGAGCTGGGTGGCGACGCGCGAGAACGCAGCGTTGAGCAGCGCGAAATAGGGCAGGAACACCGGGTTGAGCAGCACCATGAAGGTGAGCCCGAGCGCCACCCATTTGAACGCGCCGAGACGCACCAGCCGCGGATCGCCCTGCTTGCCGCCCACCACCGAATAGCCGCGTCGGCCGAGGATCACGTGCTCGGCGCGCAAGAGCGCGACGGTCAGCACCAGAAGCGGCAGCGAAGCGGCCGCCGCGAGCTCCGGCTTCGGCGGATACTGGAACAGGCTCCAGATCTTGGTGGTCATGGTGTGGAAACCCGCCGGCAGCGCCAGGATCGCCGGCGAGCCGAACAAGGTCATCGCCTGCAGGAAGGCGACAAGCGCGCCGGCGAGCAGCGCCGGCAGCGCCAGCGGAATGGTCACGCGGCGCGCCGTGGTCCAGGCGCGGCCGCCGAGGATCGAGGAGGCGTCCTCGAGCTCACCGGGAATCCGGTCGAGCGAGTTCGCCACCAGGACGAACACGTAGGGGAACGTGTAGCACGAGATGACGAAGATCAGGCCGCCGAGCGAATAGATGTTGAACAGGGTTTCGTCCAGGGCGGCGCCGGTGAGCGCGCGATAGGCCTTGTTGAGCAGGCCGCTGTTCGGCGCCGCCAGCAACTCCCAGGCGATCGCGCCGAGGAACGGCGGCGTCACGAACGACGCGGTCACCAGGGCGCGCACCGTGCGCCGCAGCGGCATGTCGGTACGCGCCACCAGCCAGCCCATGGGAGCGGCCAGTAGGCAGCAGGCGATGCTCGAGCTCGTCGCGATGATCACCGTGGTGATCAGCGGATCGACGAAGACCGGGTCCGTCACCAGCTTGCGGAAGTTGTCGATGGTGGGCGCGCCGGTGCGGTCGACGAGGCTGAAATAGACCAGCCACGACATCGGCAGGATGATCAGCACGCACAGGATGGCGGCGAACGCGATCAGGATCGGCCACGACAGGTCGATCCGGCCCGCTCGCACGCCGGTGTCGGTGCGCTCAGCGATGGTCGTCACTACTCGACCTGCCTATACGCGGAACAGCTGGGTGTAGCGCGCCTTGATCGTCTCGGCCTCCTTCTCGACGCCGGCCGGATCGTCCTTGAGCTTCTTGATCTCGGCAAAGAGCTTGCGACCGGGCTTTTCCTTCGTGGCAGGATGGACCGAGCGCAGTCCGCCGACGTCGATGATGAGCTGCTGGCACTCCGGCGTGAAGCAGTAGCTCTGGAACAGCCGTGCGGCGTTCGGATTCGGCGCGTTCTTCATCACGGCGTTGGGACCGATGATCAACGGCGCACCTTCGCTCGGATAGACGATCTCGACCGGATCGCCCTTCTCCTTGAGCTGGAACATGTTGTACTCGTTGCCGTCGGCCATGACGGCGCGTTCGCCGAGCGCAAGCTTCTTGGGCGGATCGGCCGAGGACTGCACCTGCATGATCCGCTGCTTGGCGAGCTTCTCGAAATAGCCCCAGCCGAGATCGCGCGACATCTGGAAGGTCGCCGTCATGATGGTGCCGCTGTAGCCGGGATGCGCCTTGACGATCTTGCCGGTCCACTTGGGATCGAGCAGGTCGGCGAAACTCTTGGGCGCGTCTTCCGCCTTCACCAGGTTGGTGTTGTACCCGATGACGCAGAGCCAGGCGCGGAAGGTGGCGAACTGCCCGTCCGCATCCTTGTGCTCGGCGGGATAATGCTTGGCGACGTCCTCCGGCACATAGGGAGCGAGCCAGCCGTCGCGCTTCCACACGATGAAATGCGCGGCGTCGGACGATTGCACCACGTCGACCGCGTGGATGCGGCTCGAATATTCCTGCCCGATCCGCTGGAACACGCGCTCGGCGCCGGAACGCTCGACCCGGCAGGCGACGCCGGGAAACTTCGCCTCGAACGCCCGCGCCACCCGCTCGGAGACCGGCAGGTCGAGCGAGGTGTACCAGGCGACCTTGCCCTCCTTCTTGGCCGCCTCGATCAAGGCCGGCGTTATGGCCTCCGGCGGCGGCGCGGCGGCGCGGATCGGGCTTGCAAAGACCGTGGCGCCCAAGGCCGCCGAGCCCTTGAGAACGTCCCGGCGGGACAAGCTCCGTTTCTTCATCGGCATTCCTCCCTGTTGTTCCGCCCCCGGAATTCTTCGTTCAGCCCAACAACGCCCGACAGTGCTCGGGCGGCAGGTACAGCCACACCGACGCCCCTTGTGGGATGTTCTCCGCCGGCGAGGTGACGATCCGCAGCTGCGTGGCATCGCCGAGCTGGACCATATAGTCGCGGCTGTTTCCCAGGAAGACCTGGCGCACCACCGTCGCCGGCACGACGTTCTCGGCGCCATCCGGCGCCTTCGCCATCAGGCGGATGTCGTGCTGGCGGATTGACACGGCGGTTTCCCCGCCGGACGGCAGCTTGGCGCCGGTGCAGCGCAACGGCGTGCCGGCGAGATCGATGCGGTCATCGGCGAGATTGCGGCCCTTCACGACGTTGCTCGAACCGATGAAACGGGCGACGAACTCCGAGCGCGGCCGCTCGTAGATGTCCTCCGGCGAGCCCGCCTGCTCGATCCTGCCGCCGTTCATGACGGCGATGAGATCGGCCGTCGTCATCGCTTCCGACTGGTCGTGGGTCACGTACACGGTCGTATAGCGGTATTCGTCGTGCAGGCGGCGCACCTCGAAACGCATCTCCTCACGCAGGTTGGCGTCGAGGTTGGACAGGGGCTCGTCGAGCAGAAGCGTCTCGGGCTCGACGATCAGGGCGCGGGCGAGCGCCACGCGCTGCTGCTGGCCGCCCGACAGCTCGGCCGGATAGCGGTCGACCAGCGCCTCCAGCCGGGTGGTGGCGAGGATCGTCTGCAGCTTGCGGGCGATCGCGTCGGCGCCGAGCTTGCGCAGCTTCAGGCCATAGGCGATGTTTTCCCGCACCGTCATGTGCGGCCACAGCGCATAGCTCTGGAAGATCATCGACATGTTGCGCCGCTCCGGCGGCAGCGAGCGGCTGGGCGAGGACACCACCCGCTCGCCGACCGCGATCTCGCCCTCCGACGGCTCGATGAAGCCGGCGATCAGCCGCAGGGTCGTGGTCTTGCCGCAACCCGACGGCCCGAGCAGGCACACCAGCAGGCCATGCTCGATGCGCAGCGACACGTTGTCGACCACCGCCAGCGAATCGTATCGCTTTGTCAATCCACGCAATTCGACCGATGCCACACGTTCCCCCGATTGTCTCAGCCCTCCCTTCCGGAGGTGCTACGCCTTTGGCACTAACACCGGATGGCCGCCGCAAGTCCTCACTTACCGGTGAACACGGGCTTGCGCTTCTCCATGAAGGCGGTGCGGCCCTCGACGTAATCCCGGCTTTCGAAGCATTTCATCACCAGGTCGGCGCACCGCGCGACGTCGCGCTTGCTCTCGTCCTTGACCACCTCGCCGACGATGAATTTCACCGAATTGACGGTGAGCGGCGCGTTGCCGGCGATGGTCTCGGCGTAGGTCTTCACGTAGTCCTCGAGCTCGGCGTCGGGGAGCACGCGGTTGACGAGCCCCATCTGTCGCGCCTCCTCGGCATCGAACTGGCGCGCGGTGAAGAAGATCTCCTTGGCGAAGGACGGCCCGACCACGTCGGACAGCCGCTTGATCCCGGTAAAGCCGTAGCCCAGCCCGAGCTTTGCGGCCGGCACCCCGAAACGCGACTTGTCGGTGCAGATGCGCAGGTCGCAGCACACCGCAAGCCCGAGGCCGCCGCCGATGCAGTAACCGCGGATCATCGCGATGGTGGGCTTGGGGAAGTCGTAGAAGGCCGCATTGGCAGCAGCGACCACGTCGTTGTAGCGCGCGATCGCCGCCTCGGTCGCCCGCTCGTCGCCGAAGCGCGAGATGTCGGCGCCCGACACGAAAGCCTTGCCGCCGGCGCCGGTGACCACGACCACCCGCACCGTATCGTCGCGCGCGAAGTCGTCGAGGATCCGCGTCGCCGCTTCCCACATGTCGAGGGAGACCGCGTTGTGCCGCTCGGGATTGTTGAAGATCAGGTAGCCGATGCCGCCATCCCGGCGCGACAGCATCTTGTCGTTCTGGGTCATCTCGTTCATGCGCGTCTCCTGTAGCCCGGATGAATCCGGGGGCGTCGTTCCCGCATTGAATAGCCCGCGAAGACGGGCGTAAACGCCCTTGGGCGGGCTACACCGCGTTCGCCTTGCGCAGTGCCGCGATCTCCTTCGGCTTGAACCCGAATTCCTTCAGCACCGCGTCGGTGTGTTGGCCGAGATCGGGCGGCGGCGCCACGACCTTGCTCGGCGTGCGCGACAGCGACACCGGCTGGCCCGCCATCTTCAGCGCGCGGCCCTTCTTCTTGACGCTCTGCGCCATCTTCAGATGCTCGACCTGCGGATCCGCATAGACCTGGTCGATCGAATAGATCGGTCCGCACGGAACGCCGATCGTGTTGAAGCGCTCCACCCATTCGGCGTTGGAGCGCCTGGCCGTGTACCGGTCGATCTCCGCGTTGAGCGCGTCGCGGTTGCGCGAGCGCGCCTCGGCGGTCTTGTAGTCCTCCCGCTCCATGAATTCCGGCGCCTCGAGCGCCGTGCAGAAGCGTTCCCAGATGCGACCGCCCGTCGTGGCAATGTTGATGTACCCGTCGCTGGTCTTGAATACGCCGGTCGGGATGCTGGTCGGATGGTTGTTGCCGGCCTGCTTCGGCACGTGGCCGTCCATCAGCCAGCGCGCCCCCTGGAAATCCAGCATGAAGATCTGCGCCTGCAGCAGCGAGGTCGCGACATGCTGGCCGCGCTTGGATTTTTCCCGCTCGAGCAGCGCCACCAGGATGCCCACCGAACAGAAGATGCCGGCTGTGAGGTCGGCGATCGGGATGCCGACGCGGACCGGTCCGTGGCCGGGCAACCCGGTGATCGACATCAGGCCGCCCATCCCCTGGGCGATCTGATCGAAACCCGGGCGGTCGCGATAGGGTCCGGTCTGGCCAAACCCGGAGATGCTGGCATAGACCAGCTTGGGGTTGATCCGGGCCAGTTGCTTGTAGTCGATGCCGAGGCGGCGCTTCACGTCGGGGCGGAAATTCTCCACCACCACGTCGGCCTTCTTCACCATGCGCTTGAACGCGGCGAGGCCCTCGGGGGCCTTGAGGTTGAGCGTCATGCTCCGCTTGTTGCGGTGCAGGTTATAGAAGTCCGAGCCATCGCGCGGGCCCCCGAGCTGGTCGCCGCCGCCCGGGTCCGGCGGTAGCTCGATCTTGATGACGTTGGCGCCCCAGTCGGCGAGCTGGCGTACGCAGGTCGGGCCGGCGCGGACCCGGGTGAGATCGAGGACGGTGAAGCGCGCCAGCGCTTTCGAGGCTCTCGGAAACGGCATCGGGGAACGTCTCGCAAATCCTGTCGGTGGAGGCGGTTTGAGGTGGGCCACAAGACCGACGACCATCTCCGAAATGCCATCGATTGTCTAGAAAACCCTCGCGCCCGCCGATGGGCTAGCGAGGTGGCGTCGGGCCCACCCAGGATTGCGGGCCGAAATCATTGATCGCGCACGGTCAATCCGGCTATGGAGCGTGCGCGGTCGGCCGCCGGAAGCGGCCGGTTGCCCGAAGCCGGGAGGAAAGCAATGAGCAAGCCGCGTATCAGCTACGTCGATCCGTCCACCGTCACCGACCCGGCCATGCTCGCCGAATTCGACCGCTGCGCGCGCGAAGGCACGCCGCGGCCGGAGAGCCAGGCGGTGCGCGCCCATGTGCCCGCCGTGTTCTGGTCGTTCGCCAACAGCTGGCGCGACGTGTTCAAGAACGGGGTCGCCGACCACGCCATCAAGGAGCTGTGCCGCATCTATGTGTCGCGCTCGGTCAAGTGCGAATTCTGCGGCAACCAGCGATCGATGAAGGCGGCCCGCCAGGGCATCGTCGAGGACGACTATATGGACCTGATCAATTTCGAGAGCTCGTCGCGCTACGACGAGCGCCAGAAGGCCGCGCTCTCCTATGCGGAGGCGATCACCTGGGACCTGCCGGTCGACGACAAGTTCTGGGCGCGCCTGCACAAGCATTTTGGCGAGCCGGAGCTGGTCGAGATCGGCTATTTCGTAGCGCTCACCATGGGCCAGCAGCGCTGGCTGCGCACGCTCGACATCGAGCACCACCAGATCCTCGCCGGAACCGACGCCTCGATGGCGCCCGGCTTCGAGACCGCCGAGGCGCTCGCGCGATCCAAGCAGGCTGCGGACTATTGGGCGCGCAAGGACGACAAGTCGGCCACGCAGGCAGCGGAGTGACCTGAGTCGATGAACGACGTCGCCCAGCCCGATGCCCGCGTCCGTTCCGCCATCTCCCATTGGGCGCCGCGCTTCGTCGCCAACGGCGTGACGCTGACCGACTTCGAGGAGGTGACGGCGGCGACGCCGTCATGGAACGACTGGTGCCGCGCCTGGTCGGAGCGCGCCGCCGTCCATGAGCGGCTCGGGCGCGAGGCGCTGGACCAGAAAAGGCTGCTCACCGCCGGCGAGCACCTGCAGCGCGCCGGCATCTACTACCATTTCGGCGCCTTCCTGTTCGTGCACGACCTGCCGCAGATGAAGACCGCGAACCTCAAGGCGGTCGAGTGCCGGCGCCTGGCCCTGCCGCACCTGTCGCCGCCGGGCGAGCGGGTCGCGATCCCGTACGAGGGCAAACACCTCTACGGCATCCTGCGCAAGCCCGTGGGTGCGGAGCGCCCGGGCGTGGTCGCCATGGCGATGGGGCTCGATTCCACCAAGGAGGAGTGCGACGCCTACGAGCAGCCATTCCTGGCTCGCGGGCTGGCGACGCTCGCGTTCGATGGGCCGGGCCAGGGCGAGGGACAGTACGAGTTCGCCATCCGCGGCGACTACGAGGTGGCGGTCGCGGCGGTCGTCGACTTCATCGAGACGCGGCGCGACCTCGACACGCGGCGCATCGGCCTCTCCGGGGTGAGCCTCGGCGGGTATTATGCCCCCCGCGCGGCGGCCTTCGAGAAACGCATCAAGGCCTGCATGGCGCTGGGCGGGCCGTTCAACTGGGTCGAGGCGTGGGACGGGCTGCCCGACCTCACGCGGGAAGCGTTCCGCGTGCGCAGCCGCTGCGCCACCGCCGACGACGCGCGCGCACATGCCGCTACCCTGGCGCTCGAAGGCGTCGCGCAGCGCATCACCTGCCCGATGTTCATCATGAACGGGCGGCTCGACCGCATCGTGCCGTGCCGCGACGCCGAGCGGCTCGCCCACGAGGTCAAGGGCCCGGTGGAGCTGCTCATCATCGGGGACGGCAATCACATCGCCAACAACCGGGTCTACCGCTGGCGCCCGTTCGGCGGCGACTGGATGGCGGAGCAGTTGCGGGCGGCAGGTTAGTCCACCCGCACGAAGCCGCGGGGGAACGTGTGCAGCCGCTCGATGCCGATCTCGGTGATCAGCACCATCTCGCCGGTCTGCACGCCCGCCTTGTGGTCGCGGGTGACGACGTTGGGCTGGATCACCACCGTCTGGCCGGCGCGGAACGGCTCGTCGGGAATCGGGCCGGCGGGACGGCTTTTCGAGCCGAGGATGGGGGCGAGATAGCCGCCGCCATAGCCGTGCAGCAGGTCGTCGATGATGGTGAAGCCCGCCTCCTCGATCACACCTGAGGCTTCGATCACCTGGGCGGGCGCCGCGCCCGCCCGCAGCACCGCCGCGATGCGGTCGAAGGCTGCGTCGGCCACCGCATGCAGGTCGCGATAGAGCGGCGAAGGCTCCGCACCGACAGTGAAGCTGCGCAGCACCTGGCCGGAATGGTCGAAGAAGGCGGCGCTGATCTCGGATACCACCACGTCACCCACCTGCACGCGGCGGGTGGAGGGGAACTGGCGCGGCACCGCAAGGTCGGATTTTTCCATCGACGTGACGCCGATGAAATGGATGACGTTGGTGCCGCCGGCTGCCACATAGGTGCGCTCGATCCGGTCACCGAGCTCGCGCTCGTCGAGGCCCGGGCGCACGCCGTCGCGCAGGCCCGCCATGCCGCGGTCGCTCAACGCCGCACCGATGCGAAACCAGGCGAGCTCCTCCGCCGACTTGACCTGGCGCAGCCGCGTGTAGGCGCGGTTGAGGCTTGCGACCTTGCCGAAGCGCGTGGACAGCACGGCATGTTGCTCGAACGTCATCGGGCCGATCACGCCGATACGGTCCGCCCGCGCCCCGCGCCGCTCGAGAATCTCCACGGCGCGGCGGATCGAGGACTCGCCGCCCCATTCCACCAGCTCGGCCGTGTCGGCAAACCGTCGCGCCAGCGGCGCATGGTTGACGTATTGCACGAACATGGCATCGGGTGTGCCGGGCGAGAACACGCCGACCGCCTCGGTGGTCACCGGCCATTGGGTGATCCACTGCACCGCCGAGCCTGCGCGGTTGAGGCCGCAGAACACCAGGTGGTCGAGGCCCTGCTCGGCGAGCAGCGCTTCGACCGAGGCACGGCGCCGCGCCATTTCGGCGGCGCTGAAGCACGGATACTCGGCTTCGACCAGAGCCCGCAGCGGCACCGGCAACGTCTGCGCAAAGTCGTCGGACATGAGCTCCCCACGCGGCTGCATCGACATCGGCACCGGCAGCCACTACCATCATTCCGTCCGCGACCCGAGATCAAGCCCGCATGCCGCTCATCGCCCGCACCATCGAGGAAGCGCTGGCGCCGATCGCCGACGGCTGCATGCTCCTGATCCCGCGGGAGTCCTCCGGCGTGCCGATGGAGGCGACCCGCGCGCTGATCCGCCGCGGCGTCCGGCGCCTGCATCTCGTCACCTGCCCGACCTCGACGCTGCAGGCCGACCTCCTGATCGGGGCGGGCTGCGTCGAGATGCTGGAGACGTCCGCCGTCAGCCTCAACGAGTTCGGGGCGGCGCCGCGCTTCATCGCGGCGGTCACGTCGGGCGCGATCCGCCTCAAGGACACGACCTGCCCTGCCCTGCACGCCGCCCTGCAGGCGACCGAGAAAGGCGTGCCGTTCATGCCGCTGCGCGGGCTGATCGGCTCCGACGTGCTGGCGCACCGGGGAGACTGGCGCACGATCGACAATCCGTTCGGCAGCGACGACCCGATCGTGCTCATCCCCGCGATCAAGGGCGACGTCGCGCTGTTCCATGCGCCGATGGCGGACCGCGATGGCAACGTGTGGGTCGGCACCAACCGCGATCTCGTCACCATGGCGCACGCCGCAGAGAAGACGATCGTCACGGTCGAGACACTGCACGACGGCAACCTGCTCGACGATCCGCAGCTGGCGGCCGGCACGCTCGCGGGCTTCTACGTGGAGGCGGTGGCGCTCGCGCCGCGCGGCGCCTGGCCGTTGCGGCTCGCCGAGCACTATCCGACGGATGCCGCGCACCTTGCCGAATACGCGCGGCTCGCCGTCACGGCGGAGGGCTTCGCCCGCTACCTGGAGCGCCACGTCCGTGAGCAGCGTGCGGCCTGACTATCGCGACGAGGAGCTACTCGCCGCCGTCATCGTGCGGCTGATCGGTGATGCGCGTCACGTCGCGGTCGGCAATGCTTCGCCAATCCCGGCGACGGCGGCGCTGACGGCGCGCGCGCTCGGCAACGGGCGTCCCTACGTGTCGCTGCTCGGGAGCCGCCGCCACACGTTCTTCACCGACGGCGGGCGCGAGCTGTTCGACTGCGCCGGCCAGGGACGCGTCGACGTCTTCTTCCTCTCGGGCGGGCAGATCGACGGGGAAGCCAACATCAACCTGGTGAGCGTCGGCGACTACGCCAAGCCCAAGGCGCGCTTTCCCGGCTCGTTCGGCTCGGCGTATCTGTACTACGTAGTGCCGCGCGTGATCCTGTTCCGCACCGAGCACTCGCGCCGCACGCTGGTGGAGAAGGTGGATTTCATCAGCGCGCCGGGATCAAGCCCGCCCAACGTGCAGCGCACCGGCGGGCCGATCGCGCTGATCACCAATCGCTGCCTGTTTGCGTTCGACCGCACACGCCGGCGCTTCGCGCTCGCCAGTGTGCACCCCGGTCACACCGTGGACGAGGTGATCGAGAACACCGGCTTCGCGTTCGACCGGCCGGAGGTCGTGCCGGTGACGCCGGCGCCCTCGGGCGAGACCCTGCGGGCGATGCGGACCGTGGCGGCGCCCGAGCTCGCTGAAGTGTATCCGCAATTCGCTGCCACGGTATTCGGCATCGAGCAGCGCGAGGCCGGCTGACCCCATGACCAATCTCAAGATCGACGGCGAGCGGCTGTGGGGCGACCTGATGGAGACTGCCGCGATTGGCGGTACGCCGAAAGGGGGCATCTGTCGCCTCACGCTGACCGACCTCGACCGCCAGGTGCGCGACTGGTTCAAGGCGCGCGCCGAAGCGCTCGGCTGCACCGTGACCATCGACGACATGGGGGCCATGTGGGCGCACCGGCCGGGACTGGCCGAGGTGCCGCCGATCGCCATGGGGAGCCACCTCGATACCCAGCCGACCGGCGGCAAGTTCGACGGGGCGCTCGGCGTGCTGGCCGCGCTGGAGGCGTTGCGCACGCTGGTGGAGCAGGGCTACGAGACCTTTGCGCCGATCGAGGTCGTGAACTGGACCAACGAGGAGGGCTCCCGCTTTGCCCCGGCGATGATCGCCTCGGGCGTGTTTGCCGGCGTGTTCGACCGCGCCTGGGCGGCGGCACGGGAGGACCGCGCCGGCGCGCGGTTCGGCGACGCCCTCGAGGCGATCGGCTATCGCGGGACGGAGCCATGCGGAGCGCGCAAGCTGTCGGCATTCTTCGAGCTGCATATCGAGCAGGGGCCGATCCTCGAAGCCGAGGCCAAGGACATCGGCGTCGTCACGGGCGTGCAGGGCATGCGTTGGTACGAGATCGTCCTGACCGGGCGCGAACAGCATGCCGGCACCACCCCGATGGATGCGCGGCGCGATGCACTGACCTGCGCGGCGCGCATTGTCGGCGAGGTCGAGACGATCGCCCGCACACATGGCCCGCTGGCAGTCGGGACAGTCGGCCGTTTCGAGGTGAAGCCGAATTCGCCCAACGTGATCCCGGGTGAAGTGTTCTTCACCGTCGACCTTCGTCACCCCGAATTGCCGGTCCTCGACGCCATGGAGAAGCTGTTGACCGCCGCGACCGACCAGGCCTGCGCGGCGCTCGGCGTCGGCGTCGTGCTCACCAAGATCTGGGATCAGCCCCCGGTCCGCTTCGATACCGACTGCGTCTCATGCGTGCGCGAGGCGGCGGAAGGGGCTGGTCTTACGACCCGCGATATCGTGTCGGGTGCCGGCCACGACGCCGCCTACGTGTCGCGGGTCGCGCCGACCGCCATGGTCTTCGTGCCGTGCCGCGACGGCATCAGCCACAACGAGATCGAGTTTTCGAGCCTGGAGCAATGCGCGGCCGGGGCGCAGGTGTTGTTGCAGGCCGTGCTCAATTACGACCGCCGGCTGGCAGAGCGAGCCTCGGCCGACGGCTGACCTCACCCGAACAGCCGCGCCAGCCAATAAAACGATGCCGCAATGGCGCCAGACGCCGGGATCGTGATGATCCACGCGAGTACGATGTTGTGCGTCACCTTCCAGCGTACCGCCGAGACCCGGCGCGCCGCGCCCACCCCGATGATGCAGCCGGTGATGGTGTGGGTGGTCGAAACCGGGACTCCCAGCCAGGTGGCGGTGAACAAAGTGATCGCCCCGCCGGTCTCGGCGCAGAATCCCTGCACGGGGGTCAGCCGGGTGATCTTAGAACCCATGGTGCGCACGATGCGCCAGCCGCCGGTCAGCGTGCCCAAGCCCATGACCATATAGCAAGCGAACATGACCCAGAACGGGACATAAAACTCGCCGCCGATATATCCCTGCGAATAAAGCAGGACCGCAATGATGCCCATGGTCTTCTGCGCATCGTTGCCGCCATGACCGAGCGAATAGAGGGACGCGGAGACGAATTGCAGATTGCGGAATGTGCTGTCGACCGCGAACGGGGTGAAGCGGACGAAAATCCACGACACGATCAGGACCAGCACCAGCGCCAGCACGAATCCACTGAGCGGCGAAAGGACGATCGCGACGCTCGTCTTGATCACCCCGTGCCATACGACGACACCGAGCCCGGCCTTGGCGATGCCGGCGCCCAAGAGCCCGCCGATCAACGCATGCGAGCTGCTCGACGGAATGCCGAGCAGCCAGGTCACGACGTTCCACACGATCGCCCCCATCAGGGCGCCGAACACCACCTGGGCATCGACGACCTGGGCGGCGACGATGCCGGTGCCGACCGTCTGCGCCACGTGGGCGCCGAAGAACAGGAAGGCAATGAAATTGAAGAACGCCGCCCAGGCGACCGCGTATTGCGGCCGCAGCACGCGAGTCGACACGATGGTGGCGATCGAGTTCGCCGCGTCGTGCAGGCCGTTGAGGAAATCGAACAGCAGCGCCACGGCGATCAGTCCGACCAGCAGCGGCAGCGCGAGCTCACCCATGCGGACGTTCCGAGCACTGCTCACACATGGTCGATGACGATGCCGTGGATCTCGTTCGCCACGTCATCGAACCGGTCGACCACTTTCTCCAGATGATCGTACACCTCGTGGCCGACGAAGAAGTCCATCGGGTTGGCGCGGCAGGCCTGGTAGAGCTCCTTCAGGCCGGTGTCGTGCTTCTCGTCGGCGCGCCCTTCGAGCGCCGAGATCTGCTCGGTCAGCGCGCTGACACGACCCGCTTCGGCCGAAATGGAACTCAATAAGGGAACCGCCTCGCCGACAAGCACGGCGCATTTCACGATGTCGTCGGCCATCGCCCGCATCTGCGGCGTGAACGTCGTCACGTTGAACAGCTTGATGGATTTCGCCGTCTTCTGCATCTGGTCGATGGAATTATCCATCGCGGTGATGAGGTCCTTGATGCTGCCGCGGTCGAACGGGGTGATGAACGTCCGGCGTACCGCAATCAGGACTTCGCGGGTGACGTTGTCGGCATCGTGCTCGCGGTCCATGACGACCTGATAGTTGCGGGCAATCTGCTCCCCGCCCTCGAGCATGGCGCGCAACGCCTCGGCGCCCCCGAGGACCGCCTCCGAATGGGCGACGAACAGCTCGAAGAAGCGCTCCTCCCTGGGCAGCAGGGCGCGGAACCACTGGAGCATGGCGCTAATCCCCCTGGAACGCGGTCTTACGGAGGTTAGAAAGGGGGTAGGAGCGGGGCGCAAGGGCCGCACCTGGTTCCGAACAGCAATATTGCCGGGACGTCTTTCAGGTTCCTGCGGCACCATGCCACCGCCGGTCTGTTGCCTGAAACCCACGGCTCTCCATGAAATAATCCGCGGAGCTGCGGCTAGGCGCCTCGCCCGTGGCGGTCGGATTCATCGCCCAGATCCGTTCGCGACTTGAAATCGCATGAAAACCGCTGGGAACACAACCGCGTGACCAGCGGCATAAAGCAATCGCTTATATCGAAAGCCAATAATCTCGCAAAGCAGCCAACTTCCTCAATTGCCGTACCGTTGCCATGTTTCAGGCATGCAACGTACGCGATGCTGAGGTGTGAGCAACGACATAGGCGAAAACAGGGGTTGGGACGTACATATGAAAACGCGAGAGTACGTTCGATGCGACTCATCATTGGAATCTTCATCGCCTTCGTCGTTGCCGTCGTGCTGTACGACCTCGGGCTTCGCTTGCCGGTGGATTGCGGCATCCAACTGGGGATCGTCGGCGCGCTGAGCTTGGTGTGCTGGGGCATCGTCAGCTCGTTCTCTGATGACGAGCACGCCCATCATCATCACTGACGTTTCGAATAACCTCCGCTGATCATTCCGACCCGGCACGCGTCCCATCCCTGAAGGCAGGGCACGAGTTGCGCCGGCCCCTCGCCCAGGATTCGGACGTCTGTCCTCACTGCTCCCTCATCCGCTATAGTCGGGCGCGCGGCGACGCGGCTTTGGGAGAGCGGCTTTGTTCATCGACATCTATTGCCACATTTATCCGGACCGGTTTTTCCACGAGATGCAGAAGGTCTCGCCCAAGCTCGGGAACATCGGGGCGCGCCTGCGCGGCGTAACGAAACTGTTCGATCTCGACGCGCGCTTTCGCGAGATGGACGAATTCGGCGACTATCGCGAGATCATCAGCCTGCCCAATCCGCCGATCGAGGACCTCGCCCAGGGCCAGACCGCCGAAGCGCTGGCCCGCGTCGGCAACGACGCCATGGCGGAGCTGTGCGCGCAGCATCCCCAACGGTTCCCCGGCTTCGCAGCGGCGATCGCGCTGACCGACGTCGATGCAGCCATTGCGGAGGCCCATCGCGCCATCCGCGACCTCGGCGCGCGCGGCGTGCAGATCTTCACCAACATCGCCGGCCGTCCGCTCGACCTGCCGGAGTTTCGCCCGTTCTTCGCCGCGATGGCCGAGCACGACCTGCCGATCTGGCTGCATCCGGCGCGCACCGCCGACATGACCGACTATGCGGCCGAGCAAAAATCGCGCTACGAGATGTGGTGGTGCTTCGGCTGGCCGTATGAGACGTCGGTCGCGATGAGCCGCCTCGTGTTCTCCGGCCTGTTCGACCGTCATCCCGGCATCAAGATCATCACCCATCATCTCGGCGGCATGATCCCGTTCTACGACGGGCGCGTCGGTCCCGGCCTCGACGTGCTGGGCGCCCGCACGTCGGACGAGGACTATTCCAAGGTGCTCTCCTCGCTCAAGCGGCCGCACCTCGACTATTTCCGCGAATTCTACGGCGATACGGCCCTGTTCGGCGGCAAGCATGGGCTGGCCTGCGGCCTCGACTTCTTCGGCGGCGATCACGTGGTGTTCGCGACCGATACGCCGCTCGGCCCGATCCGCCCGACCATCGAGGCGATCGACCGCCTGCTGCTTGCGCCCGAGGAGCGCGACAAGATCATGTACGGAAACGCCGAGCGCCTGCTCAAGATGAAATTCAACTAGCCGGGCGAGCTCTACGCCAGTCCGCTTTTTCGATCCAGTGAGAAGAGAGATGTCGAAGACATTGTTCGTCGTCATGATCGCCGCTGCATGCCTCCTGGCGCCCGCGTGCGTCAGCGCCCATGTCACGCTCGAGCGCAACGAGGCGCCGGCCGACAGCTTCTTCAACACGTTCGTCAATGTGCCGCATGGCTGCGAAGGCTCACCCACGCTGCGGGTGCGCCTGCGCATCCCGGAGGGCGTGATCGGCGTCAAGCCGCAGCCGAAGGCGAATTGGGAGCTGTCCGTCCGCAAGGAGAGGCTCGCGACCCCGATCGTCGAGAGTCACGGGCGCACCATCACCGAGGTCGTCGCCGAGGTGACCTGGAGCGGCAAGCTTGCCGACGACAATTTCGATCAGTTCGGGATTCACATGAAGCTTCCCGACAAGGCGGGTGCGACGCTCTATTTCCCGACCGTGCAGGAATGCGAGACAGGCGTGCATCGCTGGATCGAGATCCCGGCAGCCGGCAAGTCGCGCAGTGACTACAAGGAGCCGGCACCGTTCCTGCGGCTGCTGCCGAAGGGGCAGCGGCATTGAGTCTGTCGGGAGCACGCCGCACTTTCTTGTTCCCCGTACACGTTCTCGGCCTGCTCGTTCTTCTGATCACGCTCGCCGGCGGCGGGCGGCATGCATTTGCCCATGCGGCGCTGGTGGAGTTGGTGCCGGCCGACGGCGCCGTGCTGACGGCAGCGCCGGCCGACGTGACGCTCCGCTTCAGCGAGCCGGTCGCGCCGGTCATGCTGCGCGTGCTCGACATCGACGCCAAGCCGGTTGCGGACGGCGCCCGGGCGCAGGTCGAGGACACAATCATCCGGCTGCCTCTGCCAGCCGGTCTGGCGCACGGCACCTATGTGGTGAGCTATCGGGTGATCTCGGTCGACTCGCACCCGATCAGCGGCGCCGTTGTGTTCTCGATCGGCGATTCGTCGGCCGCCGATCGCCTCTCGCGTGCGCATTCGCTCGGACGATGGATGGCCCCCACTATCGCGGCGGTGCGCGCCCTGTTCGTTGCCGCGTTGCTGATCGCGGCCGGGACCATGCTGGCGCTATGGCGCCTCGCCGACTTCGCGCCTGATGCGGTTCGACACAACCGCCGCGTGGTCGTCATCGCGACCGGTGTGGCGCTGGGCTCCGGCGCAGTCTTGCTCGGCCTCACGGCGCGCGACTTTGCCGGCACCTCGCTCGCCGGCGTGGTCGAGGTCGAGGCTTGGCAGGTCCTGCTCACCTCGTCGCTGGCGCGGAGCCTCGCCGTCGCCACGGCCGGGCTGGTGCTGATCCTGGCGGCGCTGTGGCGACTGGCGCCGGGAAGCAATCGCGTGACGGCGGTCGCCGGCAGCCTGATCGCCATCACGTCGTTCGCGCTCACCGGCCATGCGGCGACGGCGGCACCGCAACAGGTGATGCGCTGGGCGGTGCCGCTGCACGCGGTCTGCGCGGCGTTCTGGCTCGGGTCGCTGCCGGTTCTCGCCGCCTCGCTCAGGACCGATCCAGCCAACCGCGCGATGGCGCTGGTGCAGCGGTTCTCGACCCACGCGATTTGGGCGGTTGCACTGATCCTGGCGCTCGGCCTCGTCATCGCGATCGTTCAGGTCGAGCACCTGGACATGCTGTGGCTGACCGCATACGGCCGCATCCTGCTCGCCAAGCTCGGTGCGGTCGCTCTCCTGCTGGCGGTTGCGATTCACAATAAATGGCGAACGACCCCGCGTCTGGCGGCCGATGCAAGGGCCGTCCAGGAGCTGCGCCGGGCAATCGGCGTCGAATACATCCTGTTTGCGACCGTGCTCGCGCTCACGGCAGCGCTGGGCCAGGTCGAGCCCCCGCGGGTGAGGATCGCGCGCGACACCGCCGCCATCGCCGGCGGCGCCGCCGCTTTCAGCGCAAGCCTCGCGCAGGGAAGCTACCGGATCACGCTGTCGGTCAGTCCAGCGCGCGCCGGCCACAACGCGTTGGCGGTCGAGGTCGCGGATCCGAACGGGCAGCGTCTCGCGCCGCAGGAGGTCGCGTTCGAGCTGTCGCTGCCGGCGGCCGGGATCGAGCCGCTGCGCCGCAAGGCGGGACGCGATGCGGCGGGACGCTTCCTCCATCATGGCAGCGAGCTTTCGCTCGCCGCGACCTGGCACGTCGAGGTGCACGTGCTGATCGACGATTTCACCAAGACGATTGCGGCGTTCGACGTGCCGATCCGATGACGCGCCGATGACGAATGCACGTTAGGCGGCTATAGATCCCAAGCTCATGCTCGATGAGCATTCGACCGAACCGCAGGACAACGCATGGCCCCTCCGCTCTATCTCACCGAAGCCGACGTGGCGCGCCTCGTCACCGTCGAGGATGCGATTTCCTGCCTCGCGGACGCGTTCAGCGTCTGGAATGATCCGACGACCACCAACCTGCCGCGCCAGCGCGCCGCGCTGGCGGGCGGCAATCTCAACCTCATGGGCGCGGCGTGTGGGCCGAAGGGCATCTTCGGCCTCAAGGCCTATTTCGCCGGCAAGGGCGGCGCGCGCTTCCACGTGCTGCTCTATGCGGCGGACGGCAGCGGCCTGCGCGCCATGATCGAGGCCGACCTGCTCGGCGCGCTACGCACCGGCGCGGCGAGCGGCCTGGCGACCAAGTTGCTCGCGCGCGCGGACGCGACGACGCTCGGCGTGATCGGCACCGGCAAGCAGGCGCGCACGCAGGTGGCGGCGATCTGCGCGGTGCGGCCGATCCGGCGGGTCCTGGCCTACAGCCGCTCGCGCGAGCGCCGCACCGCGTTTGCGTTTTCGATCGCCGATGAGCTCGGCGTCGAGAGCGAGCCGGTGGACACGGCCGAGGCCTGCGTGCGCGAGGCCGACGTCGTCGCCACCATCACCAAGGCGGCCGAACCGGTGTGCCGGGGCGAATGGCTCAAGGCCGGCGCCCACGTGAACGCGGCCGGCGCCAACTCGGCCGACCGCCGCGAGGTCGATGCCGAGACCGTTGTGCGGGCAGCCGTACGCGTGACCGACGACCGCGCGCAGGCGCAGATCGAGGCGGGCGAGTTCCGCGATCTCGTCGCCGCCGGGCGCCTGCGCTGGCGCGACGTGCACGAGATCGGCGATCTCGTCACCGGCAACGTTTCCGGGCGCAGCGCGCCGTCCGACATCACGCTGTTCAAGTCGCTCGGCATCGCGCTCGAGGACATTGCGTTCGCCGACCTGATCCACCGCCGTGCGGTAGAGCAGGGGGTCGGGGAGAGGATTGCGACCTGAGGCAACGACGACGGAGCGACTGCAAGGCCTTAGGCCGCCGCGGCCTTGCCGATCGCCGCGTTGACGCGCGGCATCACCTGCTCGGCCATCAGCTGCATCGACCGCTTGGCGAGCACCGGGTCGACCCAGTCCATGCCGGCGTAGACGAGCTCGCCGAAATCGCCGATCTCCTCGCGCAAGGCGAGGATCTGATCCACCACCTTGTTGACGCTGCCATGGATCACGCAATGGTCCATGACGAAATCCTGGGTGATCTCCTCGTCGGGCTGGTCCTTGTGACTCTTGAAAACGTAGAGGCGCTTGCCCCGCGTCATCTTGGCGAGCATCTGCGAATAGTAGAAGCCATAGGGGCTGTTGGCGTCCTCGCGCCCGTAGCGCGCCGCCACCTTGTCGTCGTCGTGCACGCAGATTGCGCGCGCCACGCGCCAATCGGCGACGTCGGGCTCGACGCCGGCCTCGGCCTTGCCTTTGCAGTAGTTCTGCCAGTGCGACCGCAGGTGCCGCGACAGCAGGAAATTCGCCGACAGAGGATGGAAGTCGCGCTTGCCCATCAGCACCACGCCGGGCGAGAACGGCGCCACCACCGTACCGACGATCTCCGGTCGCGGCTGCTGATAGGGCTTGGCCATGTAGCCGACGCCGATCGACAGCGCCGCGGTGCGCGCGGTCGACACCTTGTAGCGGTTGTCGGGCAGGTCGATGTCGTAGGGCGCCTCGCCCGCCCAGATCGCCAGGATGACGTCGATCGCCTCGGCGAACATCTTGTTGCGGTCGAGCTCGAGGATGCCGAGCGCCTCCGCATCCGAGGTGAGCGCGCCGGGGCTCACGCCGAACACGAAGCGGCCCTCCGCCATGTGATCGAGCATCGCGGCGTTGACGGCGATCAGCACCGGATGCATATGCGACAGGTTGGAGGTGCCGGTGGCGAGCTTGATCTGCTTCGTCAGCGGGATGAGCGAGGCGAGGAATTGCATGCTGTTGGTGACGTTCTCGCATCGGTCGGTGAGGTGCTCGCCCATGAATGCGTCGTAGAAGCCGAGCTGGTCGGCCAGGATGATGGCGTCGCGATCCTCCTTGAGCGTCTCGGTCCAGGTCCGGTCCATCGGGTGGACCGGCATGGTGAAGTAGCCTAGGCGCATTCCGGGCTCCGATCCTTCAGGCGGGCTCTTGGCTGAGCGGGTGGGCGGGACCCCAATCTAGCAGGGGAAAGGCGAGCGTTGCCAGCGGTCTGGTGACCGATACCCCCCGGCAGGGTCAACGCCCGAACGTCTGCCTATCCGGAAGGCAACGCGCGATCGTTTGCGGGAGCACGAACGGCACGCCGGGCGGCGGCACGTGCCCGACCGGAGCCGAAACGCCGAACACCCTCTCCAGCGTGACATCGGTGATGGTCTCGTACGGGCGTCCCGCGGCGGCGATACAGCCGCGGTGGAGGACGATGATCCGGTCGGCGAACAGTGCCGCGAGATTGAGGTCGTGCAGCACCGCGACCACCGCCGCGCCGCGCTCGGCGCAGTGGCGCACGGCGTCCAGCACGTCGAGCTGATGGCGCAGATCGAGGCTCGCGGTCGGCTCGTCGAGCAGGAGCAGGCCCGCTCCGTGGACAGCCTCGCCGCAGGCGATCTGCACCAGCACGCGCGCGAGATGCGCGCGCTGCTGCTCGCCGCCGGACAGCGTCGTGATCACGCGATGGCCGAAAGCAGCGAGATCGACCTCGGCGAGCGCCGACGCCACCAGCGCATCGAGCGCGGCGCCGCGACGGTCGGGAGCGCCCATTGCCACGACCTCGGCGACGGTGAACGGGAACGCCACCTGGATGCTCTGGGACAGGACCGCCCGGTGGCGCGCGAGCGTGCTCGGCGCATAGGCGGCGAGCCTTATTCCTTTCAGCGAAATGGTGCCGGCGTTCGGTCGCAATTCGCCCGCCAGGATGCGCAGCAGGCTCGACTTGCCGGCGCCATTGGGGCCGACCAGCGCGACGCGCTCGCCCGCATCGAGCCACAGCGAGACGTCGTCGAGCAGCGTCTTGCCGCCGGCGCGCAGCGTCAGCCCGCGCGCCTCGAGCATGAAGCTCATAGGCCGATCAGCGCGCGCTGGCGCATCAGCAGCACGAGGAAGAACGGAGCGCCGATGATCGCCGTGACGATGCCGATGGGAAGCTCGGCGGGCGCGACGAGAGAGCGCGCGAACGTGTCGGCTGCCACCATGAGCGACCCGCCGAGCAGCAGCGTCGCCGGCAACAGCAGCCGATGGGTCGGCCCGATCGCCAGGCGCAGAAGGTGCGGGACGACGATGCCGACAAACCCGATCACACCGCTCACCGAGACGGCGGCTCCGGTCGCCGCCGCCACCAGGACGATGCTCATGCGCTTGAGCCATTCGACCGAGACGCCGCTGTAGAACGCCTCGGCCTCGCCCAGGATCATCAGGTCGAGACCGCGGGCGAGGAACGGCACGGCGATCGCGGTGAGCGCCAGGAACGGCGCGATCGCCATGACCTTCGGCCAGGTGGCGCCGCTCAGCGAGCCGAGCATCCAGAAGGTCACGTCGCGCAGCTGCCGGTCGTCGGCGAGGTACACGAGCATGCCGATTCCCGCATTGGCGAGCGCCGCCACGGCAAGCCCACCGAGCAGGAAGGTGGCGATCGAGGTGCGTCCCTCGCGCGTGGCAAACCGGTACAGCACCGTCGTGGTCGCGAGCGCACCGACGAAGGCGGCGAGCGGCAGGAGCTCGAGCGGCAGCCGGGCGAACGCGCCGGACTTGTCGCCGATCACGATGGTGGCGGCCGCGGCCAGCGCGGCCCCGCTGGACACGCCGACCAGCGCCGGGTCGGCGAGCGGATTGCGGAACAGGCCCTGCATGAGGGCGCCCGCCGAGGCGAGCAGCGCGCCGATCATGGCGGCCAGCACGATGCGCGGCAGGCGGATCGACCACAGCACCAGGCGATCGCGGTCGAGGACGGCGGGATCGCCGCCGCCGAGCCCGAGCGCCGCCGCGAGCCGATCGAGCGGAATGCCGGCCGAGCCGATCGTCGTGGCGATCGCGGCGGCAGCGAGCAGCAGCGCCAGCAATAGGACAAGCGCGATGCTTCTGCCGCGCCAGGATGGCCAAGCGGAGACGATCGCGTTCATGGGCGGCAGCTTTCGCCCGCGCTCTGCTCGGAGGGCAGCTTGTCGGTCACAAGCTGCGGATAGAGCGCGGCGGCGAGGTCGCGCCCGGCGAGCGCCGTGCGCGGACCGAAGCCAAGCAGGTAGAGCCCGTTCATGCTGAGGAAGCCCGCGCGCGCTGCCGCCGGCGTGAGCGCGAACGCCGCATGGGAGAACACCTCCTTGGCGGAGATGTTCTGCTGGCTGCGCTGCATGACCAGGACGACGTCGGGCCGGGCCGCCACGATCGCCTCGTCGCCGACCAGCTTATAACCCTCGTGCGCCGTCATGGCGTTCACGGCGCCGGCGAGCCGGATGATGCCGTCGGCCGCGGTGTCGCGGCCCGCCACCATCGGCCGATCGTTGAGGAAGGACAGCAGGAACAGAACGCGGCGCGGCTCGTCCACGCGCTGGCGCAACGCTGCGAGTGCCGCGAGATCGGCCTTCACCGCCTGCGCCAGGCATTCGCCTTCGCGGCGCGCGCCGGCCGCGGTCGCCACCAGATCGATCTTCTCGACGATGCCCTCGCCGGTGAAATGGTCGGGGACGAAGACAAGCGGCACGCGCGCCGCGCGTAGGACCGTGAGCGCTTCCGGCGGGCCTGCGCCGTCGGCGGCCAGCACCAGCGAAGGGCCGAGGCCGAGCACGCCTTCGGGCGACAGCGCCCGCATATAGCCGACGTTCGGCTTCTCCCGTAGCGCCTGCGGCGGATGGGAGCTCGTCGTATCGACCGCAATCACCTGCCGCTCGCGTCCGAGCGCATAGAGGATCTCGGTGACCGCGCCGCCGATCGACACGATGCGGGTCGGATCACGCACCTCCACCTGCGCCCGCCGGCGTCGTGCACCGTGATCGCGTCGGCGCGCGCCGAAGGTGCCAGGGCAACGCGGGCGACCACGAGCGTCAATACGGCAAGAAAAAAACCCAGCCCATAGCTGTGTCGCAGATGACACATCGGAGGGCTCATTTGGTGAGGATCAGCTTGTTCTGCGCGGTGAGACGCAGCCGATAAGCCTCGCCGCCATGCCCGATGATGATCTCGCGCGTCCCGATGAACAGGTCGCGACTGTCGATGCGGTCGCCGACCACTGAAATATTGCGCCCGGCTGTGGCAACGTCCCGGCGGCTCTGGCCCAGTTTACCAGGGTCATCTTTGTCGCCGGGTTGCATCATCTTGCCGTGCCCCTCAAATAAATGCATGTAAACCTTATGTACTCTGTCAGTTTGGAGCCATTTCAAAGCACATGATTTGCAGTTTAGAGCGGTTTTAACCTGCATTTACTCACCTTGACATGAGTAATGCACGGAATTACCAAAGGCAAGACTTTGATGCTGCGAAAAGTTCCGCAGCGCCAGCCAGCAAGCTCCCGCCCCCAGCGGTCGCCCGCCAGCCGTGGCGAAAGCAACAGAAGCTTGGGGGCTGTCATGGTGTGCGGGAGCCGGAGCGCGCAGGCGCTCCTATTGGGGGCATCGACCATCGCGCTGATGGCGCAGGCGACCGGGGGCGCACAGGCGCAGAGCGTGGCGCTCGATCCGATCACCGTCGTGGCGACCAAGACCGAGGAAAAGGCGATCGATACGCTCGCCGGAGTCAGCATGCTGCGGCAAGGCGACATCGACCAGATCCAGCCGACCCGCACGCAGGACCTGTTCTACGGGCTGCCCAGCGTGTGGTTCCAGACGCGCGGCGACCAGCCCGAGACATCGATCAACATCCGCGGGCTGCAGGACTTCGGCCGCGTGGCGGTGCTGATCGACGGCGCGCGGCAGAATTTCCAGCGCTCCGGCCACAATGCCAACGGCACGTTCTTCCTCGAGCCGGAGCTGATCGCCGGACTCGACGTGGTGCGCGGGCCGGTCGCCAACATCTATGGCTCAGGGGCGATCGGCGGCGTCGCCTCGTTCCGCACCAAGGACGCCGAGGATATTCTCCGCGGCAACGAGAAATGGGCGGTGCAGGGCCACACCATGGGGGCGCTCGGCGGCTGGACGCAGGGGCTCGCCTCGATCTTCACCGCCGCCCGGCCAAGCCCCAACGTCGATCTCTTCGCTGGCGCGACCTACCGCTCGATGACCAACTACCAGGACGGCCACGGCACCGAGATCCCGAACACCGCGAACCAGACCGCGACGGGCATCGGGAAGGTGACGGTGCGCCCGGCCGACGGGCACGAGGTGAAGCTGTCCGGCATCACCCAGGACTTCAACTACAAGACCGGCCAGCTCGTGCCCAATCAGGAGTTGGTCTACGACACCAATGTGGTGAACAACATCCTGAACGCACGCTGGCGCTACTTCCGGCCGGACGATCAGATCTTCAACTACGACGCCAACGTCTACTGGACGACGACCACCCAGGATCAGCTCAAGATCGCCAACGGCACGCCCGGCAGCCAGGGCAATCCGATCACCGGCTCCGTCGGCGACCAGCGCTCGTTCAGCATCGACACCAAAGGCTTCGACGTCTACAACACGTCGCGTTTCGACCTCGGCCCGTTCCGCAACGCCTTCACCTATGGGGGCGACTATTTCCAGGACGACGTGGACAACGTCGATCGGACCGGCAACGGCGCGATCACGACCCCGAACGGCGTGCGCACTGTGTTCGGCGCCTTCGCCCAGTGGAAGCTGAATTATTCGACGTGGTTCGAGGCGATCAGCGCGCTGCGCTACGACAACTACCGGCTCGAAGGCGGAGCCACCACGGCGGAGGGCGATCACCTCTCGCCGAAGACCACGGTCGGCATCACGCCGCTTTCGGGCTTCACGTTCTACGGCACCTTCGCCGAAGGCTACCGCGCGCCGGCCGTCACCGAGACGCTGGTCGCCGGGGCACACCCACCGTTCGCCGCCGGCTTCCCCAACCTGTTCACCTTCCTGCCCAACCCGACCATCCGGCCGGAGATTGGGCAGACCAAGGAGGTCGGCCTCAATCTGAAATACGACGACATCTTCCAGAAGGGCGACCGCTTCCGCGGCAAGTTCAACGTCTTCCGCAACGATGTCGAGGACTACATCGACCTCGTGAATTTCGGGCCGCCGATCATCTTCTCGTTCTGCCCGGCGCCGGTCCCCGGCTGCCCGCCGGTGCCGCGGGTCACCATCCCGGTCAACAACTATTCGTTCGCGCAGTACCAGAACATCGGCAACGCCCGCATCGAAGGGGTCGAGCTCGAGGCCACCTATGACGCCGGCACCTGGTTCCTCGGGGTCGCTGGATCGCACATCCGCGGCCGCGACCGGACGAACGGCGAGCCGCTCGCCTCGATCCCGCCCGACAAGATCAGCACCACCTTCGGCGTGCGCCTCTACGAGAACAAGCTCACCGCGTCGGTGCGCTGGACGGCCGTCGCGGCCAAGAAGGCGAGCGACATCCCGGACCGGGACAACAACAATATTCCCGATTTCCTCCCCACCGCCGCCTACAACCTGGTCAACCTCTATGTGGGCTATGAGCCGACGCCCGGCGTCGTGGCGAATTTCGCGATCGAGAACCTGCTCAACGAGTACTACATCCCGTACCTCGCCGGCACGCCCAACATCCCCGGCAATCCTCCCGGTGTCATTTTTCCCGGGCCTGGGATAACGTACAAGGTCGGCGGGCTCATCAGGTTCGGGGTGCTGTAACAGGAGGCACATGAGCGGCGGCACGCACCATCGGATCGAGCCCTCCTCCGCGCGCGAGCGCGACCGTGACAGCGACCTCCATGACCTGGTGGCGTGGCGCACGGAGGAGGGGTCGTTTTCTGCGGCGCCGCCGATCACGGTCAGCAACGTCGTTCCATTCGCGCGCCCGCGGCGGGACGCAAGCGCCGCGCCAGCAGCCGACACGATTTCGCCCGATCCGGCGATACGGCCGCCGCCGCTGGCGAGGGACGGCCGTGTCCGGTTCCTGGCGGTGCTGGCGCTGTCGCTCATGGTGCATGGCGGGATTTTCCTGCTGTTCAATCGCGAGCCCGAGCCGATGGCGAGCATCGGCCTGGAGGCGATCTCGGTGGAGATCGTGCTCGGCGCCAACATGCCGGCGGGCGCCGCCGTAACGCCCGGCCAGAGCGAGGCGCAGAGCGCGCCGGCCAACGATCCCGATCCGGTGCCGACCGACACCGAGACCGCGAGCGCGAAGCTCGAGGACGCAAAGGAAGCAAGGCCCGTCGAGGATGCGCGACCGGTCCCGGCGGAGACGCGGGTCGACCAGGTGAAGCCGGTCGAGGCGACGACCGTCACCACCGAGACGCCGCCGGAGCGCACCGAGCCGCAGCAGCGGATCGCAGCCGTGCCGCTCGACACGACGCCGGCGCCGCGCGAGCCGGAGCTCGCAGCCACGCCCGCGGAGCCTGTGCGGGAGGAACTGGCGGTTCTGGCGCCCCCGCAACCAAGAGAGGCCGATCCGGCGAAGGCGGAAGAGGTGCCGGTCCAGGCCGTGCCCGAACCGCGACGCACGCCGCCGGAGAAGCAAGAGCCGAAGCCGCCACGCGAGACGAAGCCGAAGACCGACCGCCAGCCGAAAGCAAAGCAGGATCGTCCGGCCCGAACCGCGAGCACCGAGCCGACCGCGACCGGGCCGCGCGCTAGCGCCGCCAGCGGCGTCGGCCCGGGCCGCTCGCAGACCGACACGAACTACCGCGGCCGGGTGCACGCGCATCTCGCCCGCCACCAGCGCTTCCCGCCCGACGCGCGGGCCCGCGGCGACCAGGGCACGGCGACAGTGAGTTTCTCGCTCGACGGCGGCGGGCGCGTGACCCGTGTGTCGCTGAACCGCGGCACTGGCTTTGCGGCCCTCGACCAGGAGGTCCAGGGCATGGTGCGGCGGGCCTCGCCGTTTCCCGCGCCGCCCGACGGGCGCGGCCTGAGCTTCACCGTGCCGGTGAGCTTCCGCATCCAGTAATCCCGATCATCCTGCAGGAGAATCCTATGTTCATCGCCATGAATCGCTTCCGCGTGAAGAAGGGCTCGGAGGAGGCCTTCGAGCAGGTGTGGATGAGCCGCGACACGCATCTCGCCAACGTGCCGGGCTTCATCGAGTTTCATCTGCTCAAAGGGCCCGAGCACGAGGACCACACGCTCTATTCCTCGCACACGGTGTGGCAGAGCAAGGGGACGTTCGAGGCGTGGACCCGGTCGGAAGAGTTCCGCGCCGCCCACAGCCGCGCCGGCGACAACAAGCCGCTCTACCTCGAGCATCCGCAGTTCGAGGGTTTCGAGGTGCGCCAGACGGTGAAGCGGGCCGAGCCGGCCGCGGCGTGACCCCTCGATTGTCATCCCGGGCGGCGCGCTTGCGCCAACCCGGGATCCAGTAACCCCGGCGCTTGAAGGGCGCAGAAGCCGCGCGAAGCAATTCGTGCAGGGCGTACCGGTCCCCCGGTCAAGCCGGGGGACGACAACATGTGCAACAGCTACCGTGGCGGAATCTGGATCAGCTCCGCCAACTGCTCCTTGCCCAGTTCGGACGCGGTGAATTTCAACCCCACCGCATCCTTGACGATGACGTCGAGCCCTTTGACGGCGTCGGGCGAGAGCGCCGCCTTGGGGAAGAACCCGTCGCGGATGCGCCTGGCGGTCGCCTCGGAGACGCCGGCAAACTCCGCATAGGTCTTGAGCCCGGCGGGGTCGGAGTACATCCAGTCGATCGTCTCGCGATAGGCCTTGAGGTAGCGGTCGATGACGGCCTTGCGCGTCTGCAGCGTCTGGACGTTGGAGAGCAGCAGGCGCACCGTCTGGTCGCGGAACAGCGTGTCGTTGCCGGTCGCCAAGAGGCGGATGCGGCCCTGGTCGAGGAGGTCGAGGCCGACCGGCGGCGCCGACCAGCCGACGTCGATCTGATCCGACATCACCTGCGTCAGCGTGGCGGGCGGGCCGCCGGTGGCGATCGGCTTCGCCTTGAGGTCGTGCTGCTTCATGAAGGCGGTGACGACGCCGTGGGTGGACGAGCCGTTGGTCGAATAGGCGAGCGTCTTGCCATCGGTATCCTTGAGCGACTTGATCGGCGAGTTGCTCTTCACGTACCAGAACAGGTCGCCGGCGCCGGTCATCTCGGCGCCGATGATCCGGACCGGCGCACCTTTCGCATAGGCGCTGAGCGCGCCCATGATGCCGGTTCCGACGCCGATATCGACGCTCCCGGCAATCACCGTCTGCTGCGTCTCGCCGGACCCTTGCGTGTAGAGAAGCTCGAGCACGAGGCCGTGCCTCTTGAAAATGCCGGCGCGCTGGCCGACTTCCGAGATCGACGTATCCCACAAGCCGCGCTGGCCGACCGCGACCTTCAGCGTGTCCTGCGCGCAGGCGACATCGCCGGCGCCGGCGAACCCGATCGCCAGCAACACGGCACAGACCTTCTGTTTCATCCCGACCTCCCCTTGGGTTGTTGTTCTCGCTCGAACGCGCGCAACGTATTCAAAATCTACAATGGTCAAAGGCGCAGCGCCACGCCATCATACCGGCGGACCCGGGAACCGACAGGCATGCACGAGACCGACTTCCTGCACGAGCACGCCGCGCTGAGCGAGGCGGACCGGGCGGAAATCGCCCGCTATATCTGGAGCCAGGAGAACGTCGAGCTCGCGACGGTCGGTATCGATATCGGCAGCTCGACCTCGCACCTGCTGTTCGCCAAGGTCGTGCTGCAGCGCCAGACGCAAGGCCTGTCCAGCCGCTTCACGGTGATCGACCGGCAGATCGTGTGGCGCTCGCCCATCATGCTCACGCCGTTCCTCGCCGACGGGACCATCGACGCGCACCGCCTCGGCCATTTCATCCACGACGCCTATCGGGCGGCCGGATTCAAGCGCCACCAGATCGATTCCGGCGCCGTGATCCTCACCGGCGAGGCGATCAAGCGGAAGAATGCGCGCGCGATCGACGAGCTGTTCGCCTCGGAAGCCGGAAAATTCGTCTGCGCCACCGCCGGCCACCGGCTGGAATGCCGGCTGGCGGCACACGGCTCGGGCGCGGTGCGGCTGTCGCGGGAGCGCGGGCAGCCGATCCTGCACGTGGATATCGGCGGCGGGACGACCAAGCTCGCGCTGATCGACAAGGGCGTGATCGTGGGCGAGGCTGCGTTCGCGGTCGGCGGCCGCCTGATCGCGACCGACGCCGATGGCACGTGGAGCCGGGTCGACGATTCGGCGAGGCTCGTGGCCGAGGCGCTCGGCCTCTCAACCGATCCGCACAGCCTGGCCGATGAAGCCGTGCGGCAGCGCATCGCGCGCCGGCTGGCGGAGATCGCCGCCGACTACATCACCGGGACGCCGCGCGACAAGCTGGGCGCGGCGCTGGCGCTGACCGACGATTGTCCGCACACGATCATGCCGGCTGCGCTGACGTTCTCGGGCGGCGTCGCCGAGTACATTTTCGGCCACGAGGCGGGCGACTATGGCGACATCGCCCGGCCGCTCGCGACCGAGCTCGCGCGCGAGCTCGGTCGCCGCACGGAACTCACCCTGACCGATCCGGGCCAGCGCATTCGCGCGACCGTGATCGGCGCCTCCCAGTTCACCGTGCAGGTGAGCGGCAAGACGATCTACCTGCCCGACGCCGACGTGCTGCCCGTGCACAACGTGCCGGTCGTGCATATCGGCCTCGACCTGCACGACGACGTGGACGTCGCCGCCATGGCGGACGCCATCCGTGCCGGCATCGCCCGCATGGACCTCGACCCCGGATCCAGGATGGCGATCGCGTTTTCCTGGCACGGCGACCCGGAATACACGCGGCTCAAGGCGGCCGGCACCGCCATCGTGCAGGCGCTGGCGAGCCAGGACAGCCGCGAGCTGCTGGTGCTGATGATCGACGGCGACGTCGGCCGCAGCCTCGGCCACCTGCTGCAGCACGAGCTCAACCTGTCGCGCAAGCTGGTGTCGATCGACGGCGTGCAGCTGCAGGAACTCGACTTCGTCGACATCGGCGCGCTGATCTCGCCGCCCGGCGTGGTGCCGGTGGTGATCAAGTCGTTGTTGTTTTCGGCGGGGTGAGCGCCCACCGCCTCGTCATGGCCGGGCTTGTCCCGGCCATCTCGATAGATGTGGCACGACCTTGCCTGTTCGATCGGGATCGCCGGGACAAGCCCGGCGATGACGACCTCAGAACTTCAAATCCGCGTCGCGTCGAGCACCACTTTCCCCACCCCGCCGCGCTCGGCCACGATCTCGTGCGCCTGTGCCGCCTGGGCGAGCGGGAGGATCTGGTCGATGACGACCTTGAAGCGCCCCGCGGCCGCGGCCTCCAGGCTCAGGCGCACGTCCTCGGGGCTCTCGCCGGTCGCCCCGATGATGGTGATCTGGTTGTGATAGAGCTTGTTGACGTCGAGCGGCACGATGCCGCCGCCATGGCCGCCCGCCGTGACCAGCCGGCCGTGCCGCGACAGCGCCGCGAACGCCTTGGGGAACAGGTCGGGGTCGCCGATGTTCTCGAACACCACGTTGACGCCGCGCTCGGCGGTGATGCCCAGCACCTCGGCGGTGAGGTCCTGGCTGCGGTAGTTCACGCCCGCATCGGCGCCGAGATCCAGGCCAACCTGGACGCGCGCGTCGGCGCCGGCCGCGGCGATCACCTTGGCGCCCAGGTATTTCGCCGCTTGCACGCCGGCACTGCCGAGCCCGCCGGCGGCGCCCATCACCAGCACCCACTCGCCTTCCTTGAGCTTGGCGCGGTCGCGCAGCAGGTGAAAGGCGGTCGCGGCATGGCGTCCGACCACGCAGGCGGTGGGAAAATCGAGGCCGTCGGGGATGAGCTGCGTGTTCTCCGCCGGCGCCTTGACGTATTCCGCATAGCCGCCCCAGGTGTGCACGCCGAGCAGGCGCGGCGAAGCGAACGGTCCTTCGCGGTTGACCCGCAGCGCCGTGACGACGCGGTCACCAACCTGGCGGTTGGTGACGCCGGGCCCGAGCTTCGCGATCACGCCCGCCGGGTCGACGCCCGGCACCAGCGGAAGGGTCACCGGGCGGGCGTATGTCCCGGAGCGGACGACGAGGTCGAGCGTGCGGTTGACCGAGACCGCATGCACCCTGATCAGCACCTCGCCCGGACCGGGCTCGGGCGTCGGCACTTCCTCGACGCGCATGACGCTGGGCGGACCGAACTCGCGAATGACAACGGCTTTCAGGGGATCCTCCTGGGCTTCGCCGCGTTGCGCGGCGGTGTTCTAATGCTTGCGCCGCGCGAGCCGCGCGCGCAGGTCGGGGATGAGCTTCTCGGCATTCACGCCGTCCAGCATGGCGCGGCTATTGGCGCCGAGCGTGCGCACCGCCGCCACGTAGTCGGCGACCTCCTGGTCGTCGCGCACCGCCTGCGGATAGTCAGTCGCGAACACCACCTGGGAGAGTGCCACCTCCTGCATGCCGTAGCGCACCCAGTCGGCGCCGAGCTCGGCGGCCGGCTTGGGCGCGGCCCAGCCGGCGCAATCGTAGAACAGGCGGTGGTCGAGATAGTGCTCGATCGGCTGCTTCGGCTGGCGGCCGTGCCGCGGCACGGCCGCCGTGCCCCACAGGTGGCGCTGCTGGAAGCCGCGGATGCGGCCGAGATAGCGGCCGATGCCGCCGGAGAAATGCGAGAACTGGATCTTCAGGTCGGGCAGGTCGTCGAGCAGCCCGCTGTTGATCAGCCGCACCGTTGCGGTCATCAGCGAGAACTCCCAGCCGAGCATGCGGCCGAGGTCGTCGGCATTCATGTGCTGCCAGCGGATCACCCCGGCGAGCGGGTGGATGAACACATAGAGGCCGAGTTCGGCGACCGCCTGCCAGAACGGCCGCAGCGCGTCGGTATCGAGCGGCTCGCCCTGCATCTCCGAGGCGATGACCACGCCGGGAAACCCGAGGTCGACGGCGCAGCGCTTCAGCTCGGCCTTGGCCTCCGCGGGCTTGAGCGCCGGCACATGCGCCAGCCCGATGAAGCGCCCGGGGAAATCCCGCTCGGCCTGATGGATGCGGTCGTTGATCAGCCGGCAGGTGGCGAGATCCGGCTGGTCGAAGCCGGAGCCGCAGGAGAGCACGGCGGCATCGATCCCGGCGCGGTCCATCATGCGAATGTGAGGGGGCAAGTCGGTCAGCAGCGGGTTCTGCAGATAGGCCGGGTTGCCGTCCTGGTCGAGCCGCACCGAGACCTGGTCACCGGTGATCTTGAGGAGCTCAGGCGGCGTGTAGTGGTGCTGGAAATCAACGATCATCCGTCCCCCCGTGCCATCGACCGGCGGCGGGAGTAAAGCCTAAACCCGCGGCACATCCAACCTGCCTGACGCCGCGCCGCGCCATGCGCCGGCCGCATCGGAGCGTTGCAACCCAGGAGAGCAGGAACGCGGGAGCAGGCAGCGCGCGCGCTGGCTGGCTTGAAACGATTGTAATATAGAGGTGCCGGAGCGTACGGTGCGTAAAGGCCCGCGCCACACGAGGGAGAGACGTCGCAGAATGGCTGAGCAATTCGTCGGCAAGTCGTCGGAAATCCAGGATGGTGATCGCCGCATCGTGTTCGTCGGCGACCGCGAGATCGGCGTGTTCAAGGACAAGGGACAATATTACGCCTACAGCAACGTGTGCCTGCACCAGGGCGGGCCCGCCTGCGAGGGGCTGATCATCGCCAAGGTGGAAGAGAAGATCATGCCCGACAAGACGTCGCGCGGGATGTATTTCTCCGAGGACGAGATGCACTTCGTCTGCCCCTGGCACGGCTACGAATATGATCTGCGCACCGGCGAGTTCGTTGGCGATCGCCGGATGAAGCTGCGGAAATACGAAGTGGTGCAGAAGGGAGATGACGTTTATGTCGTCACCTAAGGCCGCGGTCGCAAAGCCGGCGCGCGCGCCCAAGCCAGCCACCCGCGCGGCGGCAAAGCCGCTACGGGCGGCGGCGAAGCCGGCGCCAGCCGCAAGGCCGGCGCCGCAGGCTGCCACCGCCTTGTCCGAGGAGGCCGCGCGGCTCGCCGCCGCGATCGAGCGGGAGCTCGCCGAAGGCCGCGCCGACATGCTGACGACCGAGGCATTCCACGCGCTGATGGGCGCGCTGTGCCGCACCTATGCGGCGCAGATCGAGGCGGGCGGCGAGACGCTGCCGCTCGCCGAGCGCGGCAGCGTCGCCAATACCGACGTGATGATCATGGCGAGCGCGCTGTTGCGCTCCGCCAATCTCGCCGTGTTCGAGCTCGGCATGTGGCAGAGCTGGACCGGCCGGTGAACGTGCACATGAACCCGCAAGCAATTGCCTGATTGGGAGACACGCCATGGATCTCATCGCTGATCGCGGCCGACGCGTATCGATCGAGGAGCTGAACACGACACGGCTGCTCGCCAATGCGCGCAAGCAGGCGCACCGGCGCAATTTCGACGACATGCTGATCGTCGACGTCGACGCGCACCATTACGAGAACGAGCACCTCGCCGACATCCTGCCCTTCATGGAGAACGAGGTGCTCAAGCAGCTCGCCATATCCGGCCGAGCTAAGCTCGGCCGCCAGAACCTGATGCCGACGCAGATCGGCTTCCAGGACATGGGCGGCCGCGTCACGCGCTATCCGCTGCGGGCATCGGAAAAGACCGGCGACGGCAAGCACCGCGACGTGCAGCTCGGCCACCGCTGGATGGACGCGATGGGCGTCGACTACGCCTGCCTGTTCCCGACCGGCATGCTCAATATCGGGCTGCATCCGCAGACCGAGATGGAGTCCGACCTGTGCTGGGCGTACAACCGATGGGTAACCGAGAAGGTCATCCCGGAATTGGACGGGCGCTTTTATACGATGCTGTGCCTGCCGTTCTCCGATCCCGACGAGTTGTTGCGCCACGTCGAGACCTTCGGCCATCGCAAGGGCGTCGGCGGCTTCATGGTGACGACCGTGCGCCACAACCCGGTGCACCACAACTCCAACATGAAGGTGTACCGCGCCGTCGAGGAGCGCGGTCTCACGCTCTCGTTCCACTCCGGCTTCCATTGGGGCGAGGCGGTGTTCAAGGGCTGCAACCGGTTCCTCTCGGTGCATGCGCTCGGCTTCTCCTTCTACAACATCCTCCATCTCACCAACTGGGTGATCAACGGCATTCCCGAGCGCTTCCCCAAGCTGCCGGTGATCTGGATCGAATCCGGCCTCGCCTGGGTGCCGTTCCTGATGCAGCGGCTCGACCACGAGTACATGATGCGGACCTCCGACTGCCCGACCCTGAAGCGGCGGCCGAGCGAGTACATGCGCGAGATGTACTACTCGACCCAGCCGATGGAGGTGCAGGACATGGAGGCGCTGCAGTGCACGTTCCGCATGATCAACGCGGAAACGCAGCTCCTGTACTCCTCCGACTATCCGCACTGGGACTTCGACCTGCCGAGCGTCATCTACGACCTGCCGTTCCTGACCGACAAGGCCAGGCACAACATCCTCGGCGGCACGGCCGCGCGCCTGTTCAAGCTGCCGCCGCGCAACGAGAAGCAGAAGGCGAACCTCGTCAAGTACGGCAACCTGGCGGCGTGAAAGCGGCCTTGGAACCGTCATCCTTGTATGGGGGGCCGGAAGTCAAGAGGTAATCGTGGGGCACCTTCTTACGGCATATCAGCACACTCCTTAGTCAGTTTCTTTGTTCGACTGGGCCGTTTCTCCGTCCCGACCACGCTCCTGCGGGAGCGCCGCGCGCGGCGCGAGGCTGAATGGTCGGGACGATGAGTTGCGCGATGAGCGGCATGACGTGATCCCTGGACTGGGCCGTTGTGCAAGCAAGCGGCGACGACACCGCATCACCTTGTATCCGGTCGGGCGCGATCGCCCGGTGCCCTAATCCTTCATGCACGAGTGAAGGCGTGGCCCAAGAACGACGGGACCCTTCTGAGGAAACGGGTTGCGTTATCCCCTGGATGACGACGGTCACACGTCGATCCTGGGTCACGTCGGCCGCCCTTGCGCGCAGCCGATCAGTGGACGGGCTTGAGCACGGCGCCGGCCGGGACGAGGCCGGTGGTCACGTAGCGCCACAGCGCCACCATGAGCTTGCGCGCCAGCGCCACGATCATGATGCGCCGGATGCGGCCCTTGTTGTCGCCCACGCGGGCACGGAACCAGCGGCTGAGCTCGCTGTCGGGCTGGTGGCGCAGCCATAGCCAACTCATCTCGGTTGCGAGCGCGCGGGCGCGGCTGTTACCGGCTTTGCTGATGCCCTGGTCGCGCTCGCTGTTGCCGCTGTTGAACGGCGTGCCGGTCAGCCCGAAATAGGCGCCGACCTGGCGGCGATTGGCAAATGAGCGATAGAACGCCTCGTTGACCAAGCCCAGCGAGCTGACCAGGCCGAAGCTCTTGAGGTCGATGAGCTGTTTGATCCTGGCCTCGACCGAGCCGGGCGCCGCCGCCTTCACCTCCGCCGTGCTTTTGGCCTCGAGCTGGGTCAGCTGCTTGTCCACCAGGCTCAGCCGCTCGTGCTCGCGCACGATCTCCTCCTTGAGCTTGGGCGCCAGCGGCCGTCCGTCGCCCGTGCATACACGGTCGAGACCGGCGATGAAGCCCGGCTTCATCGGCTGGGCATCGCGAATGCCCTGCGCGTGCAGCAGGCCCTTGATGCGATTGGTGTGGGCGGTGCGTTCCTTCTTCAGACGATCCCGCTCGCGGTTGCGCCGCTTGCGATCCTCGTCCGCAACCGACGGCACGTGCACCACGCTGCACGCCCGCGGCTCGCCCCGCAGATACGCCAGGAATGCCCGGAGCAGCCGGTCGAGATCGATCCGATCGGTCTTGGCATGCCGCGCCCGACGCGGCACCTCGATACTCGACGGATCGATCTCGTGATTGATCACCCCCTGATCCGTCAGCCAGCGGTGCAGCCAATGCCCATCATAGCCCGCCTCGTAGCACGACAGGATGCGAACCGGCTTGCCGCTGATGCGCTCCGCTCGCGCCCGTACCGCCGCCAGACGCTTCGTCAGCTCCGTCACATCGCCTCCCGCAATCGCGTAGCAGCTCAGCTTCTGTGAGCCAGGCAGCATGACGCCGATCTTCCAGGTCTTCTTGCTCAGTTCAAAAACGACGTGCACCGTGGCATACTCGGTAGCGGCGGGTGCGTCAGTGCGATCGAGCTTCGACATCTTGGTCCTCCGAGGTTGGATGGGTGGTTTGCAACTCCAATCCTACCTCCTGACCACCCGTCGCCCCATAGGATCTGAGGCGCTCGACGCATTAGGGTGACGGTGAATAACCGCGCCAGCCCATGCGGCGGCGAGACCGCTTCCGCACCCCGCGATCTTCTGCTTAAGTCGCCGCCAACAGGGGAACGGGCGGCCAGAACGGCACCCTCGAGGAATTCGCTTCAGCGACCCGGGGTCGGCGGGAGGACAGCGCATGCGAATGGGCCGGGCCCCAGCGGGGAGCGCGTGATGGAAGGCTTCTCGGGAGAAGTGGCCTTCATGGCCACGGCGGCCGGCAAGGCCTTCATAACCCTGATGGAGCCGCACCGCCTGATGTTCCTCGGGCTCGGCTGCATCATGGGCCTGGTGCTGGGCATCGTTCCGGGCATCGGCGGCCTCACCGGGACCGCCATGCTGCTGCCGTTCACCTTCACCATGGACCCGTATTCGGCGTTCGCGCTGCTCTTGGGCCTGGGCGCGACCACCGCGACCGGCGACCCGATCCCGGCGGTGCTGTTCGGCGTGCCCGGCGGCGCGGCGTCGGCCGCGACCGTGCTCGACGGCCATCCCATGGCCAAGCGGGGCGAGGCCGGGCGGGCGCTGAGCGCTGCCTACATGTCGTCGCTCATGGGCGGGATCTTCGGCGCGATGCTGCTCGCGGTCTCCATCCCGATCCTGCGGCCGGTGATGCTCTATCTCGGATCGCCGGAGCTGCTCGCCTTCTCGGTCCTCGGCATATCGATGGTCGCGGTGCTGTCCGGCAACGCGCCGCTGCGTGGGATCGCCGCCGGCTGCCTCGGCGTCATGATCGCCATGATCGGGTCGGATCCGCAAACCGGAACGCTGCGCTGGACCTTCGAGAGCCTCTATCTGTGGGACGGATTGCCGCTCACGCCGGTGCTGCTCGGCCTGTTTGCGCTGCCCGAATTGTGCGACCTGCTGATCGCCCGCGTCGCCATCGCGGCGGGGTTCGAGAAGGCCGACATTTACAAGGGCCAGTGGCAGGGCGTGAAGGACTGCTTCAAGAACTGGTGGCTGATCCTGCGCTGCTCATGGATCGGCGGCGGGATCGGCTCGATCCCCGGCATCAGCGCCTCGGTGGTCGACTGGCTCGCCTACGGCCACGCGCTCAAGACCGAGAAGGGGGCCGCCCAGACGTTCGGGCGCGGCGACGTGCGCGGCGTCATCGCGTCGGAGAGCTCCAACAACGCCAAGGAGGGCGGCGCCCTGGTGCCGACCGTCGCGTTCGGGGTCCCGGGCAGCGCCACCATGGCCATCCTCCTCGGCGCCTTCCTGATCCACGGCCTGGTACCCGGCCCCGACATGCTGACCAAGAATCTCAGCATCACCTACTCGATGGTGTGGTCGGTGGCGCTCGCCAACATCCTGGGCGCCGGCCTGTGCTACGCGTTCAGCCCGCAATTCGCCCGGCTCGCCACGCTGCGCTACACGCTGATCCTGCCGGCCGTGCTGGGCATCGTTTATATCGGCGCATTCGAGGCGTCTCGCTCGTGGGGCGACCTGTTTGCGCTCCTGCTGTTCGGCCTCATCGGCTGGCTGATGAAGCAATTCAAGTGGCCGCGGCCGCCGCTCATCCTCGGCCTCGTGCTGGGCGACAGCATCGAGCGCTACATGTTCATCTCGGTCGAGCGTTATGGCCTCTCCTGGATGCTCCGGCCGGTCGTCGCCGTCCTGTTCGCCATGGCCATCATCGGGCTGCTCCGGCCGCTCATCTACGACATCCGCCGACAGGGCGGCCCGGCCCAGATGTTGCGAAGCTTCCGGGCGCCGGTATTTCGTCCCGAGCAATTGTTCACGCTGTTCATGCTGACCGTGCTGGCCAGCCTGGTGGCCATGGCGTTGCGCTGGGATTTCAGCGCCAAGGTCGTGCCGCTGGTGGTCGGGACCATCGGCGTCTCGATGGTGGTCTTGAGCCTGCTCAACGAGACGTGCCGCAAGCCTGTGGCGGCCGACGCTGGGAGCTGGACCGATCGGGCGCAGCATGAAGTCGAATCGCGGATCCACATGGATCTCACGTCCGACACCGAGCATCTGGGTGTGCGCACGATCGTGGAGCGCGCCGCGCGGTTCTTCGCGTATCTCCTCGGCTTCATGGCGGTCATGTCGGTCATCGGCCTCATTCCGACGGCGGCCATCTTCGTGATCCTGTTCATGCGCCTGGAGGGCCCGGAACGGTGGTCGCTGGTGATCCCCTATGCGGTCGTGCTCACCGGCAGCATCTATCTCGTGTTCCACTACTTCATGGCGGTGCCCTGGCCACCGACGCTGCTCGGCACCTGGTTCCCGGCGCTGAAGTTCATTCCGTCGTTGTAGGGGGCTAGTCAGCACTGCCCTTCGTCATGGCCGGGCTTGTCCCGGCCATCTCGATAGAGCGGGCACGGCAGTGCCACCAGAATCGGGATCGCCGGGACAAGCCCGGCGATGACGACGCAGCAGACAGCGCCTCACGCCCTCGCGTATCGCCCGCGGTTGAAGAAACGGTCCTTCTGGTCGTCGTTTGCGGTCTCGCGATTCGACTTGATGACGGCGACCTTCTCCAGCGCCTTCTTCACCGCCGGGCGCTCGGCGATGCTGTTGAACCAGCGCGCCAGGTTCGGGTTGTCGTCCCATTTCACGCCCTGCGCATCGTGGTTGCGCGTCCACGGGAAGGTCGCGATGTCGGCGATCGTGTATTCGTCGCCGCCGAGGAATTTGCTCTTGCCCAGCCGCTCCTCGAGCAGCGCATAGAGCCGCTTCAGCTCCGACGTATAGCGCGCAGCCGAATAGTCGCCGCTATCCTTCGGGGCGAACATCTTGAAATGCGTCCACTGGCCGAACATCGGGCCGACGCCGGTCAGCTGGATCATCAGCCACTGCAGCACTTCGTACTTCTTCGCGGTGTCGGCGGGCAGGAAGCGCCCCGTCTTGTCGGCGAGGTACATCAGGATCGCGCCCGACTCGAACACAGGGAACGGCTTGCCGCCCGGCCCCTCGCTGTCGACGATCGCCGGGATCTTGGCGTTCGGGTTGATCTTGAGGAACGCCGGGTCGTATTGGTCGCCCTTCCATACGTCGACGAAATGCTCCTTGTAGGGAAGGCCGCATTCCTCGAGCATGATGTAGATCTTCTGCACGTTCGGGCTGGTGAGCGCATAAAAGTCGATCATCTCAATGCCTCGTTCGCCAAAGGGGGCGATATTGGTAGCGAGGCGCACCGGCGTGGGCAAGATTGGGAGACGAGAATGGATTTCGGATCACGCACAATTGCTGGCGCCTGCCTCCTGCTCGTCGGCGCATCGGGCGCATCGGCGACCGATTTCTATGCCGGCAAGACCGTCGAGATGATCGTCGGCAGCGACGTCGGCGGCGGCTACGACATCTATACGCGGACGATCGCGCGCCATATCGGCCGCCACATCCCGGGTAACCCGACGATCGTGGTCAAGAACATGCCGGGGGCGGGCAGCGGCCGTGCCGCCTCCTATCTCTATTCGGTCGCCCCCAAGGATGGGACCACGCTGGCGGCGGTGTTCCCCGGCGTGCTCGTCTCCCCGCTCCTGGACGACCGCCTCGACGGCATGTTCGATCCGACCCGGTTCGCCTTCGTCGGCACCGCCGACAGCGGCACGCGCGTGTGTGCGACCTACCAGAGCTCCAAGACCCGATCATACGCGGATGCGCTCACGCACAAGACCCGCATGGGGTCGAGCGGGCTCGGCGCCTCCACGCGCGACTACGTGCTGTTCAAGAAGAAGACGACCGGCGCGCAGTTCGAGCTCGTCATGGGCTACAAGGGGTCGGCCGACATCCTGCTCGCGATGGAGCGCGGCGAGATCGACGGCATCTGCGGCTGGGACTGGTCGAGCGTGAAGTCGCAGCGCCCCGACTGGCTGCGCGACGGCAAGCTGAACTTGCTGGTGCAGGTCGCGCTCGAGCCGGAGGGCGAGCTTACCCGGCTGGGCGTCCCGCCGTTGTGGGATTTCGTCCGCAACGAGGACGACCGCAAGGCGATCGCGCTCATCATCACCCAGCAGATGTTCCAGCGACCCTATCTGGCGGCACCCGGGGTGCCGCAGACGCAGCTCGCGATCCTGCGCAGCGCCTTCGAGGCGACCATGCGCGATCGGGAGTTCCTCGCCGACGCGCAGAAGACCCGCATCGACATCAACCCGCTGAACGGCGCCGCCTTGCAGGACCTGGTGGCGAAGATCTACGCGACGCCGAAGAGCGTGGTGGAACGCGCGAAGGAGATCTTGAAGCCGTAGATCTCCTCGCCGATGCGCAACACTTCCGAACCGTCACCCTGAGCTGCTCGGTGCACGTTCGTGCACCGAGCCTCGAAGGGCGGGCCGTGCATCCTTCGAGGCGCTCCGCTCGAAGGGAGCGGAGCGCACCTCAGGATGACGGGGGATAGGCAGTGGCGATCACAATTTCTCCGCCAGGAACCGCAGCAGGCGCGGCGCCAGGAAGCCGGTGTAGCTCGTCGGCTCATCGATGGGGTCGTTCATCCAGTAGTGGCCGGCGCCCGGGATGATGCAGGTGCGCACGAAGAAGCCGGCCTGCTTCAAGGCGAACAGGAACGCGTCGGAGTTGGCGCGCCGATCCACCAAGTCGTCCTCGGTCCCGCAGGCGAGGAACACGCCAATCTGGTTGTTGGCATAGGTGGCGTAATTGATCGGCGAGGCGTCGAAATAGAGCTGCCGGTTGTCCATCGGGGCACAGCCGATGAACTTCTCGATGTTGTTCTCGCGCGGGCTGCCGATCTCGTAGGCCTGCCACATCGCCAGCACGTCGTACACGCCATAGACCCCGACCAGCGCCTTCACCTTCTGGCTCACCTTGGCATGGGCGTCCTGCGGATAGCCGTTGCGGAACACGGCGGCGTCGGCACCGAGCGCCGCGAGGCCCGCCAGGTTGGCGCCGGCAGACGCCCCCAGGAGGCCGATCCGCTCCGGGTCGAGCTTGTATTCGCGCGCCGAGCCGCGGCAGAACTGGACGGCGGCGAGCGCGTCCTGCACGGCGTGCGGGAACGTCTTCTGCCCAGCCTTGGCCAGCCGGTAGCTGATGGCGAACACCGCGTATCCGCGCGCCGCCAGGTACGGCCCCCAATGCTGGAAGGCGGCGCGCACGCCCTGCACCCAGCCGCCACCGTGCAGCGCCACCAGCACCGGGAACGGTCCCGCCCCTTTCGGCACATAGAGGTCTCCCAAAAGCGCAACCCCGTCATGCGTCGCGTAGGTCAGTCCGGGGCGGACGTCGATGTCGTCTTTTTCGCCTGCCTGTGAGAGAGATGTCATCGGCTTACGCGCTCCTCGCTCCGCTCCATTGGAACTCGTTTGTGTCGCATATTATAACCATCCGCAACATGGTCAGCCGTCCCTGCGAGTCTCGCCGATGAACGTGGTCGCCGATCCACCGATGGTCACGGTCAGCGGCGTGCGCCTGGAGCTGATCGAGCGCGGGCGCGGACGGCCGCTGTTGTTCCTGCATCCCGGCATCGGCATCGAGCACACCGCACCGGTGCTCGAGCATCTGGCCCGCAGCGCGCGCGTGATCGTGCCGTCGCATCCCGGCTTCGGCCGCTCCGACGTGCCCCGGTGGATGAACACGGTCGAAGACCTCGCCTATTTCTATCTCGACCTCATCGAGGCGCTCGACCTGAAGGACGTCGTCGTGGTCGGCGTCTCGCTCGGCGGCTGGATCGCGGCCTCGATCGCGGTGAAATCGACCGAGCGGCTGTCCTCGCTGGTCCTCGCCAACGCGATCGGCATCAAGCCGGGAGACCGCGAGACGCGCGACATCGTCGACATCTTCGCGCTCACCGATGAGGAGCTCGCGGCGCTCGCTTGGCACGACCCGGTCGCGGCGGCTCGCGACTACAAGACGATGTCCGACGCCGAGGTGACGATCGCGGCGCGCAACCGCGAAGCCTTGGCCCGCTTCGCCTGGTCGCCCTACATGCACGACCCGAAGCTTCCGCACCGGCTGCACCGCATCCGCATTCCCACCTTGTTCCTGTGGGGCGCGAGCGACCGCATCCTGTCGGAAGCCTACGGGCGCGCCTATTGCGACCTGATCCCCGGCGCGCGGTTCGAGCCGATCGAGCGCGCCGGCCATTTCCCCCATCTCGAGCGCGCGGAAGCGTTTGCCCGCCGCGTCCTGGCATTCGCCGGAATAAAGTGAGCGCCGTTTCGCCGGAGTCTTCGTCGATGAAAGTGTTTCATTTCACCGAGCAGCCTTACTTCCCGGCCTGGGAGGATCACGAGGGCTCGCTACGCGTCAACCTGCCCAACCGCAAGCTCGACCCGCAGGTCGCGGCCGACCTGCTGCACCGCTACTACGACGAATGGCTTCTGGCCGACGAGCTCGGCCTCGACATCATGATCAACGAGCACCATCAGACGGCGACCTGCATGTGCTCGACCGCGGTGGTGCCGCTCGCCATCCTGGCGCGGCAGACGAAACGCGCGCGCCTCCTGGTGCTCGGCTATCCGATCGGGCATCGGCCCGATCCGCTGCGCGCCGCCGAGGAGCTCGCGACCATCGACGTGATCTCGCGCGGCCGGCTGGAGATGGGCTTCATCAAGGGCGTGCCGTACGAGTTCCCGTGTTCCAACCAGAACCCGGTCGGCGTGATGGACCGGTTCTGGGAGGCGCACGATTTCATCCTCAAAGCGATGACCAGCCACGACGCCCCGTTCAACTGGGAGGGCGAGCATTTCCACTATCGCCAGGTGAACGTCTGGCCGCGGCCATGGCAGCAGCCGCACCCGCCGATCTGGAGCACCACCGGCAGCCGCAACAATGCGCGCGTGCTGGGCGAGCGCGGCTACGTCATGGCGACGCTCGGCACCGGCTACAACACGCGGCCGCTGTACGACGCCTATCGCGAGGGCTACGTGTCGAAAGGGCGGCCGGCGCCGCCCGCCGATCGGTTCGCCTATCTGGGGCTGGTCGCCGTCGCGCGCGACGAGGCCGAGGCGCGCCGGCGCGGCGACCTGGTGGCCGGCTATCTCCGCACCGGCACGATCGTGCACGTGCCATTCCGCAACCCGCCGGGCTACCTGTCGGTCGAGGACAACGCGCGCCTGCTCAAGGGCCAGACGCCGCCGCGCACGCGCGCCAAGGATGGGCGCGTGGTCGACATGCGCTCCGGCAGCGTGCAGGACCTGATCGACGGCGGCGTGCTGTTCTGCGGCACCCCCGACCAGGTGTACGAGCAGCTCGTCGCGTTCTGCGACTATTGCGGCGGCATGGGCAACCTGCTGATGATGGGACAGGCCGGCTACCTCAACCACGCCGATACGGTCGACAGCCTCACGCTGTTCGCCACCGAGGTGCTGCCGCGGCTGAAGGAATACCGGCAGCCGGTGGCGGAGGCGACCGCGGCGGCGTGACCTACGGCTTCTCCATCAGCCCATTCTCTTTCACGAACTCCGCCCAGCGCTTCACCTCCGTCCGGAAGAACGCGTCGAACGCCACGTGATCCTCGCCGAGCGGCTCGAAGCCGATGTTGCGCAGCTTGGTCTGCGTGTCGCCGTCGCGGATGATGTCGACCAGCACCGCGCTCAGCTTGTTCCGGATCGCGTCGGGCAGTCCGGCGGGCCCGAGGATGCCGAGCCACTGGGTCTGCTCGACGTCTACGCCGGACTCGCCGAAGGTCGGTACGCGGGGCAGCAGCTTGAGCCGGCGCTTGCCGGACACCGCCAGGATCTTCACGTTCGGGTTCTCGGCCTGCCCGACGGCCACCGGCGAGGAGGTGAACAGCACGTCGAGCGACGCCGACAAGAGGTCGGTCATCGACTGGCCGCCGCCCTTGTAGGGCACGTGCTGCATCCTGATGCCGGTCTGGCGCATCATGATCTCGGCGACCAGGTGCACCGTGCTGCCGTAGCCGGACGTCCCGAAATTGAGCGCGCCCGGCCGCGCCTTGGCGTACGCGATGAATTCCTGCAGCGTGCTCGGCGGGAGCGCCTTCTTCACCAGCATCACCGGCGACCATTCGGCCACCAGCGACACGGGGACGAAATCGCGCAGCGGATCGAACGGGAAATTGGGCGCCATGACGGCGGGGAGGACCTGCGCGCCGAGCGCGCCGATGAGCAGGGTGTAGCCGTCCGGATTGGCCTTGACGACCTCGCGCGTTCCCGGGACGCCGTTGCCGCCCGGCCGGTTCTCGACCGTGACCGGCTGGTTGAGCTTCGCCTTGAGGCCATCCGACAGCACGCGCCCGACGAGGTCCGTCGAGCCGCCTGCCGCATACGGGGCGATCAGGGTGATCGGGCGCGACGGCCAGGCGTCCTGCCCATGGGCGGCGCCGGCGAGAGCCATCGCCATCAGCACCGACGCAATCAGGCGCATGCTCAATGCTCCATCGTGGGCCGCGGGCAACCAAGTCTACAGGGTCTTGTCGGGCGCAGCGAGCCATTGGAGCCGTCACCAAGTTTCGCTACGGTTTCCCGATCGGCATACATGAGGCCAACCCGGTGAGCGTCCTCGGTATCGATCACATCCAGCTCGCGATGCCGGCGGGCGAAGAGACCAAGGCGCGGGAATTCTATTGCGGCGTCCTGCTGCTCACCGAGAAGGTGAAGCCGCCGGACCTCGCCAAGCGCGGCGGCGCCTGGTTCACCAACGGCTCGATCGAGGTCCACCTGGGCGTGGAGAAGGATTTTCGCGCCGCCCGCAAGGCCCACCCGGCGCTGGTGGTGCGCGACCTCGAGGGCTTCATCGAGCGCGCCCGCGCGCGCGGCTGCGAGATCGGCACCGACGTGCCGCTGCCCGGCTACGAGCGCATCTTCATCTACGACCTGTTCGGCAACCGGCTGGAGCTGATCGAGCCGCATGCGGCGCGGTAAAGCCTCACCGGTGCTGCGTCACCACGTCGACCAGCGCCGGCTTGCCCTGCTTCACGTGGGCGAGCGCGCGGCGCAGCGCCGGGCCGATGTCGTCCGGGTTCTCGATCGGGCCCTCGCCGTGGCAGCCCATGGAGCGCGCCAGCGCGCCGAAATCCGGCTCCGGTCCGAACAGGTCCATGCCGATATGCGCCTTCGCCTCGTCGGTGCCGCGCATCCGCGCCATGCGCAGCTGGTGCTCCCAGTCGTTGTAGTAGGCGCGGTTGTTGAACATCACGATGAGGAGCGGGATCTGGTACTTGGCGGCGACCCACAGGGCGCCGGCATCGAACATCAGGTCGCCGTCGGGCTGGATGTCGACGACGACACGGCCGGTGCCCTTGTGGGCGAGCGCGACACCGAGCGAGACGCCGATCTGCGTGGCGGTGCCGAGCTCGCGGCCGGGATGCCGGTAGGGCTTGTCGAAGTCCCACAGCCGGCGCACCAGGTTGCGCAGGTTGTTGGCCGAGAGCACCCAGTCCTCGGTCCTGACGACGTCCCAGATCTCCAGGGCGAACCGCTGCAGGGTCACGGGCGAAGAGTCCCGATCCCTTGCGCGCGTCGTCCTGCCATCTGGCCCACAGGGCGTCGTGCCGACGCTCGATCTCGAGCCGCCGCGCGGCGATGCGCGCGGCGAGCCGCGCGTCGCCGGCGATGCGTGCGGCGCACAGGCGCGTGAGCTCGGGGAGCGCGAGCGTGGTGTCGCCCAGCGCCCGGATCTGGCACGGCTGCATGCGGCAATAGTCGAACGACCACTTGCTGATGCCGATCTCGCCGAAGCCGATTTCGACGCGCTCGCACGCCTCCGGGAGGAGCGGCGTCACGGTGCGCCGCGTGCTGTCGAGATCGCTCAGGGATTTTTCCCAGTCGCGCACGTCGAGCGCGACCAGGAGATCGGCGCTCTTGGCGTAGTCCTTGTCCATGCTGAGGCAGAGCTTGTGCCGGTTGGGGAAGTTGAGCGCGCTGTCGATGTCCCACACCGGCGCCCCGACGGTTTCGGCCAGTTGCACCAGGCTCTCGAAGCCGCCGGCGCGGCGGCCGACATACTCGGCGATCAGCAGCGGATGCTCGGCGGCGACGAGCCGGTCGGCGATTGCGGCGAGCGCCGCCGGATCCGGCATCATCGGGGCGGGCGTCGCGACCGCACCCTTGGGCGGCAGCGGCACGTCGCCGGTGAGCGGCTCCTCCTGTAGCATGGCGTCGTAGCACATGTAGACCGGGCCCTGCGGCTCGGTCGTCATCACCGACCAGGCGCGGGCGAAGGATTCCGGCACGCCGTCGATCGCGGTCGGCTGGTAGTCCCATTTCACGTAGTCGCGCACCGCATTGCCCTGCACCAGCGCCGAATGGGTCCAGTCGATATGCGGCCGGCGCTTGCCTTCGTGCATCGGCCCGGTGGCGCCGACGATGAAGATCGGCACGCGGTCGATATAGGCGTAGTAGATCGCCATGGTGGCGTGCAGGAGCCCCACCAGGTCGTGCAGGATCGCCACCATCGGCTTGCCCGACGCCTTGGCGTAGCCGTGCGCGATCTGCACCGCGATCTCCTCGTGCTGGCACAGCAGCATGGGCGGCTGACCGCCGCCGTAGTTGACGAGGGAATCGTGCAGGCCGCGGAAGCTCGCGCCCGGGTTCATGGTGATGTAGGGGACGTCGTAGCGCTTGATCAGGTCGACGATGACGTCCGACTGCCAGCCGCGATAATTCTTTGCATCCATCGAATGAGCCTTGTCATCGAATGTATGAAGCCGCTTTCTGCGCGATGGCGGCCGGCGCCTGGTAGATCTCCGTCACCAGCCGCTGGATCTCCGCCCCGCCGACCGGGTTGATCTCCAGCTGCGCCTTGTCGGTATCGGCCAGGAACTCCTTGTCGGCGAGCGTGTCGAGGAACGCCTTGCGCAGCGCTTCGACGCGATCGGCCGGAATTCCGGGCGGCGCCAGGAATGGCCGCCCCATCACCTGGCGCGCGAAGATCAGCTTGAGGATTTGCCGGTCCTCGTCGGTCTTCGCCAGATCGAGGACGAGGGGCACGTCGGCGAGATCCGGGTGCTTCGCCAGCGCGAGCTGGACCAGCACGGCGAATTTCTTCTGGTCGTACCATTGCTGGTGCGTCGATTTCACGCTCGACCATGACCAGCCGCAACGGCCCTGCACCTCGCCGCGCTCCATGGCGAGCCCGACCTCGGTGCCGCCCGGATAGCCGGTGACGACGCGCATCTTGGTCCCGAGCACGCCGTTGACGATCTTCGGGAACTGATCGGTGTCGGCGGACGCGCTGGTGCCGCCGACGACCAGCTCGCGCGTCAGCAGGTCCTGGAATTTCGTCACGCCCGACGTGTGCCAGGCCACGCAGATGCTCACCTCGTTGTTGGCGCTGCCGATCCAGGTGTATTTCGGCCCTTCGAACTGTGCCGCCTTGTTGCCGAGCAGCGGATCGAAACCGGTGCCGCGGCCGATGATGCCGAGCACGCTGCCGTCCTTGGGCGCCACCCGGTAGAGCCAGTTGGCGAGCCGCAGGCTGCCGGCGCCCTCCATGTTCTTCGTCAGCACGGTCGGGTTGCCCGGGATGTGCCTGCTCATGTGGCGGGCCAGCATACGCGCGTAGAGATCATAACCGCCACCCACGCTGTAGCCGACATAGAGCTCGACGTTCTTGCCCTTGTAGAAGTCGGCAGGCGCCTGCGCGCGGGCCGGCGATGCGAAGGCGAGTGCCGCGAATACGGCGGCGATCATTGCGTTGGATTGCTTTCGCATGGTGCCGGGGATATCACGAACGACAGACCTTGGAAACGTGGATGGAGCGCTGAAATGACGGGCCTCTATGAACAGACGCCGGGGGTCGGCCACAACCTGCCGCGCGAGGGCGAGGAGGAGGCCAAGCATCAGCGTTGGGAGCGCTGGGCGAAGAAGCGGACCTTCGTGCGCGCGCTCGAGGGCACCTACAGCCACCTCTATAAGCAGCTGGTCGAGGCGCCGCGCGTCTACTCTTCGCGCGACGTGCCGTGGAAGGGCGGGCCGGGCCAGTACGGCAAGCACGTGGTGAGCCCGCAGCACGCCAACGTGACGCAATCGATCGAGACCCACATCGAGGTGTACGCGCCCGGCGCCTACGGGCAGAAGCACGGCCACCTCAACAGCGCCTGCTTCTACGTCCTCAAGGGACGCGGCCACGACATCCACGACGGGCGCCATATCGAGTGGAAGGCGGGCGACGTCATGTTCGTGGAGAACGGCTGCGTGCACCAACATTTCAACGACGACCCGGAGAACGAGGCGATCCTCCTGGTGTTCAAGGCGAAGCCGCTATTCCTGTTCATGCACCTGTTGTTCCAGAAGATCGTCGAGTGGCCGCCCGACGAGCCGCCGCCGGGCCAGGAAGACTTCAAACCGCCGACGGACATCTGAGGGGCAAGGAGACGGAACATGGCTACGGTCTTCGAAGATAAAGGCCCCGCTCACGCCGGCAGCAGCACGTGCACGTTCCGCGCCGAGGACGCCGCGGCATCCCAGGAATTCCGCAAGCAATACGAGAGCCGCCTCAACGTCGTGCACGGCGAGGACATGCCGTTCGAGCGATCGGCCGACGGGTTGATCAAGCACATCGTGCACAGGCGCATGAACACGCGCGAGTGCTGCGTCGAAGCCTATATGCAGTTCCTCAAGGCGGGCGAGCGCTCGGGCATTCACCGCCACATGTGGGAGGAGATCATCTTCGTCGTCGAGGGCTCAGGCTACGACCTGCACTGGGACCTGAAATTCGACTGCCTCGACAAGTTCGAATGGGAATGGGCCGAGGAGTCGAGAAAATTCGAATGGAAGCGCGGCGACTTCATCTATATCCCGCCGTTCACCAACCATCAGCATTTCGCCACCGAGGAGGCGCGGCTGATCGTGATCTCCAACCGCATCGTCAAGGACATGGGGTTCGACTGGTTCGACCAGGTGGAGAACGCCCCGGGGTTCGAGTTTCTGTCCCCGATCTTGTAGGGGCACCCCTTGTGGGTGCCCTCTTGCGGCGACGCGTGTACGGCGACGCCGTGGGCGGCCACGAGGGCCGCCCCTACGCAGATCTTGACGTTTCGTGCAACCGCACCTTCACCTCCATCCGGCCGATCGCCGGGCATTGCGCTACCATCACGTCGCCGGGCTTGACCGGCGCGACGCCGGCGGGCGAGCCGGTGTAGATCACGTCGCCCGGCCATAACGTGTAGAAGCTCGACGCGTAGGCGATCAGCTTGGCTGTGCCGTAGATCAGGTCCGACGTATTGGCGTCCTGGCGCGTCTCGCCGTTCACGCTGAGCGAGAAGGCGACGTTGTCGGGATCGGGGATCTCGTCGGCGGTGACGAGCCACGGGCCGAGCACCGCATAGGTATCGATCGATTTGCGGAAGCTGCGGTCTTCCGGGCCGCGCAACGTCATGTCAAGGCCGAGCGTGTAGGCGACGACGTGATCGAGCGCGCGCTCCTCGGAGATGTCGCTCCCTTCGCGGCCGATCACCACAACGAGCTCGAGCTCGTGGTCGTTGCGCCGCTCGGGAAAGCGGAGCGCAACCCCTTCGGACGGCCCGACCAGCGCCGAATTGGCTTTCAGGAACAGCCCCGCCTTGCCGATGTCCTGCGGCAGATGCGGATTGGTCACCGATCGGTCGGCCGCCATCTCGGCGATGTGAGCGCGATAGTTGGTCGGCGCCGCGACCAGCTTCGACGGATTGGCGATCGGGCTCAACAGCCGCACCGCGGAGACCGGATAGGGCTGGAACGTCTCCGGGTCGGTGACGCTCGCCACGATCTCGCCGAGGCTCGCGACCACCGGATCGCCGCGCCCGGGGGGCGCGCGCCGTATGATCCGCTCGACGATCGCCGTCACGTCGTAGATCGTGTCGTCGCGGACGACGCCGTATTTCCCGTTATCGAACCGGCACAGGCGCATGAGGGATCCTTGGACACTTCGTCATCGCCGGGCTTGTCCCGGCGATCTCGATGAAGGACGCAGTGCCTACCTAAGCGGGATGGCCGGCACAAGGCCGGCCATGACGAGGCATTGCAAAGTCCGTCAGCCGGTGCGCAGCGCAAGCTCCCCGGTGCGCAATTCGCGGGCCGACTGGCGCAGGATCTGCACCGACGACCACAGGAACAGCGAGGCCATGATGGCGGCGACCGCGAGGTCCGGCCAGCGCGAGGCGGTGCCCCAGACGCCGAGCGCGGCGATCATCACCGCCACGTTGCCGATCGCGTCGTTGCGCGAGCACAGCCACACCGAGCGCACGTTGGCATCGCCGTCGCGGTAGCGTGCCAGCAGCAGCACGCTGGCGACGTTCGCGGCGAGCGCCAGGAAGCCGACGACCCCCATGATCTCGGCGCGCGGGACGCCGAGAACCAGCACGTGCCAGGCGGTCGAGCCGAACACCCACAGGCCCATCACGGTCAGGCTGAGCCCCTTGGCGAACGCCGCCCAGGCGCGCACGCGCACGGCGGCACCGATGACCGCGAGGCTGATCCCGTAGGTCAGCGAGTCGGCGAGGAAGTCGAGCGCATCGGCCTGCAGGGCCTGGGAGCCGGCGAGCGCCCCGGCGCCGAGCTCGACCACGAACATGGCGGCGTTGATGGCGATGACCGCCCACAGGCGGCGCCGGTAGTCGGCCGAGTGGCCCTCGAAGGTCGAATTGTGTCCGCAGCAATGGGCGCTCATTGGGCCTCCTTCGGACCAGATATGGAGCGTCAGGCCGGCGTTACACAATCACGAGGGCGCGGATTGCCCTGAATTCGAAGGAAATCCAGCGGTTGAGGGAACCGCCCGGCCTCGCCGCGGGTTTGCAATTGCAAATTATTCGCAACTAGATATATTGGGTGCCACAATGTTTTGGCCGGGGTAAGGCATGACGGTGGATACGGTACCGGACAGGTTGGCTGAAACGGGCTGGCGGCGGGAACGCCGCACCCCTTCGCTTGCGGAAGTGTTCGGCTCGATCAAGACCCGTCCCACGGGCTCTTTCTGGCGCAAGCTGGTCGCGTTCCTCGGCCCCGGCTACCTGGTCGCCGTCGGCTACATGGATCCCGGCAACTGGGCGACCTCGCTCGCCGGCGGTTCCAAGTTCGGCTACGCGCTCCTGACCATTGCGCTGATCTCCAACATCTTTGCGATCGTGCTGCAGGCGCTGTGCGCCCGGCTCGGCATCGGCGCCGGGCGTGATTTGGCGCAGGCCTGCCGCGATGCCTTCCCGCGCCCTGTCGCCTATCCGCTGTGGGTGCTCGCCGAGGTCGCAATCTGCGCGACCGACCTCGCCGAGGTGATCGGGACCGCGATCGGGCTCAACCTCTTGTTCGGCGTCCCGCTCGAGATCGGCGTGCTGATCACCGCGCTCGACGTGTTCCTGATCCTGTGGATGCAGAACCTCGGCTTCCGCTGGATCGAGGCGTTCATCGTGACGCTGCTCGGCGTGATCGCGGTGTGCTTCTCGATCCAGATCGCCATGGCCGACCCGGATTGGGGCGCGGTGATTCGCGGCTTCGCCCCGACCACCCAGGTCGTCACCAACCCGGACATGCTCTACCTCTCGCTCGGCATCCTCGGCGCGACCGTCATGCCGCACAACCTCTATCTCCATTCCGGCGTGGTGCAGACGCGCCGGTTCGGCGATTCGGTCGAAGAGAAGCGCGAGGCGATCAAGCTGGCGACGACCGACTCGACCATCGCGCTGATGTTCGCGCTGCTCATCAACGCCTCGATCCTCATCCTGGCGGCGGCGACCTTCAACAAGGTGGGCAAGACCGACGTCACCGAGCTCGACCAGGTGCACTCGTTCCTCGCCCCATTGCTCGGCTCGGCCATTGCGCCGACGCTGTTCGGCATCGCGCTCCTGTGCTGCGGCCTCAACTCGACGGTGACGGCGACGCTGTCGGGGCAGATCGTGATGGAGGGATTCATCGACATCCGCCTGCCGCCGTGGCTAAGGCGCCTCACCACGCGGGCGATCGCCATCATTCCGGCCGCCATCGTGACGATCTGGTACGGCGAGAAGGGCACCGCGCAGCTCCTGATCCTCAGCCAGGTGATCCTGAGCCTGCAGCTTCCCTTCGCGGTGGTGCCGCTGGTGATGTTCACCGCGGACCGGCGCAAGATGGGGGAGCTGACGGCGCCGCTGTGGCTCACGACGATCGCTGCCGCCATCGCCGCCATCATCATCGCGCTCAACATGAAGCTCCTGTACGACCAGGTGTTCGGGTCGTAGGCAGCCGTCATCCCATCGTGACGGCGCTCAAGGCTCACTGACGCGGAATATTGGCCTCGTCGATCACCTTGTTCCAGCGCGCGATCTGGATCTTCACCTTGGCGGTGATGTCGGCCGGCGTGGATGACGCCGGCTCGCCGCCGAATTCGCGCAGCTTGTTCTCGACCTGCGGCAAGGCGATGACGCGGCGCAGCTCCGTGTTCAGCTTCTCGACGATCGGTTTCGCCACGCCGCGCGTGGTCGCAACGCCAGTCCACGCCATGACTTCGTAGCCCGGAACGACCGACGCGATGGTCGGCACACCGGGCATGACCGGCCACGGGCGGGCGGCGGTGGTCCCGAGCGCCCGGAACGTTCCCGCCTGGATGTTGCCGACGATGGCCGGTAACGGGGCCATCACGAAGTCGACGTCACCCGACAACAGCCCGGTGACGGCTGCCGAATCCCCGCGATAAGGCACGTGGACCAGCTTCGCCCCGATGGCGGAATTCAACAACTCGCAGGACAGGTGCTGACCGGTACCGACCCCGGCGGTGCCGTAGCTCGTGCCACCGGGTTTTGCCTTCGCGGCCGCGACCAGGTCCTGCATGGTCTTGTGGGGCGACTTGGCGGCGTTCACGACGATGAAGAAGGGAAGCTCCGAGACCGTCGTGAGGAAATCGAAGTCGTTGATCGGATCAAAACTCAGCGACTTGTACATCGCCGCCGAGATCACGTGGCCGGTGGTGAGCAGAACCAGCGTGTAACCGTCCGGAGCCGCCTTGGCGACTTCCGCAGAGGCGATGTTGCCGCCGGCGCCGGGACGCGCCTCGACCGTCACGACCTGTCCCAATCCCTTGGACAGTTCGTCGGCCAGAACCCGAGAAATTGCATCGGCGTTCCCGCCAGGCGCAAAACCATGCAGCAGGCGGATCGGTCGAGTTGGATACTCCTGCGCGGGGGCGCTGCTCGTGGTCAGCGCGACAAGCGCGGCAAAGGCCGCGCCGAGGATGCGTCGCGGCATCGTTCCCTCCCAATGTGACCTTTGCGGCTATTGATGTCGGCCGAGCGCGCGCGAATTGTAGACAGGCCGTACTGCGCGTGCAATGGAGGCTGGTTCGATCGGAAATGGCCGTCGCGATGAGAACCGTCATCGTCCGCACGCCCGGCGGTCCGGACGCGCTCGAGTTGGTGGACCTGCCGGTCCCGCGCCCGCGCCCCCACGAGGTCCTGATCCGTACCAGGGCGATGGGCGTCAGCCGCCCCGATATCCTGATCCGCCGGGGCGTCTACACGTGGATGCCGCCGCTGCCGGCAAGCCCGGGCAGCGAACTGACCGGCGTCATCGAGGCGGTGGGCGAAGCGGTTGCCGAGATTGCGCCCGGCGAGCCGGTGCTGCTCAGCGCGCGCGATCTGCCGGTGCGGGGCGGCTGCTACACCGAATTCATCGCGGTCCCCGCCGAAGCCGTCCATCCCCTGCCGCAAGGCGTCGACTTCGATCGCGCGGTCGTCGTGCCGACCTACTTGGTCGCCCACGCCATGCTGTCCGACCTCGGGCTCCGGTCCGGTGCGCGCAGCATCTTCGTCACGGGCGCGACCGGCGGCATTGGCGGTGCGCTGGTCGAGCTTGCCAAGCACGCCGGCCTCGAAGTGATCGGCAGCGTCGGCTCGGAGGAACGAGCGGCCCATGCCAGGGCGTTGGGGATCGACCACGTCGTCAACTACCGCACCGATCCGATCGTCGATCGAGTCATGGGATTGACCGGCGGTCGCGGCGTGGACATCGCGTTCGACCACGTCATCGGGCCTCGCTTCACCGACCTCCTGCACCTGCTCGCCGATTTCGGCACGCTCGTGTTCTACAATGTCCATGCCCCTATGCCGGAGCGCGATCTGTTCGCCGCATTGTGTGCCGTGTCGAAGAAGACGCCGGCGGTTCGCTGCTTCAACATCCATACCTACGACAACGCGCCACAACGCCGTCGCCGGCTGACCCGCGAGGTCATCGCGCTTCTCGGCGCCGGAACGATCAAGCCGCGCGTCGGTGCGCGACTTCCCATGACACAAGCGGCCGAGGCGCATCGGCTCCTGGAAAGCGGGTCCGTGCTGGGGAAGATCGTGCTGCATCCATAGCGACCGCCGGGCTTCGGAGCGTGCTCGGCGATCGGCTGGTTTCCTGCCGTCGTTTGGCGGTAGCTTTGGGGCATGGTCAGCATCGGGCCGGATAGCCGCGGAATTGGGCGTCACGCCGTCGGCGCATCGGCCATGATTGCGAGTGGCGCCTTGTTCATCGCCCTGAGCCTGAAGGACCTGCCGCTCGGCACGATGGACAACCCGGGGCCCGCCGTGATGCCGCTCATGCTCGGCGGCCTCTTGATCCTGTTCGCGCTGTGGAGCCTGGCAGCGGGCAAGCCCGGCCTCATCGCCGTCGCCCAAGACGATGACGCCGCTCCGTTGCCGAGCGAAGGGTGGCATGCGATCCGCGTGGTCGCCGCCATGGTGGTGGCGGCGGTCGCGCTCGGTCCGCTCGGCTATCGGCTGACCATCCTCGCGCTCCTGGTCTTTTTCCTCCTCCTGGTGGAGCGCAAGCCGCTCGTCCCGGCGCTCGCCGTAAGTCTCGCGCTGTCGTTCGGCAGCCACGCCCTGTTCCAGCACGTGCTCAAACTGCAACTGCCGGCCGGACCGTGGGGACTGTGACGCGGCATGGCAGACACGCTGCACAATCTCCTGATCGGCTTCGAGGTCGCGCTGGCGCCGTCGGTGCTGCTCTACGCGTTCCTCGGCTGCCTGATCGGCACCGTGGTCGGCGTGCTGCCGGGCCTCGGGCCGCTCGCCGCCATCAGCATCCTGCTGCCGCTGAGCTACGGGCTGCCGACCACCACCGCCATCGTGCTGCTCGCCGGCATCTACTACGGCGCCATGTACGGGGGATCGACCACGTCGATCCTCATGCGCATCCCGGGCGAGGCGGCGTCCGTCGTCACCTGCATCGACGGCTACGAGATGACGCGCCGCGGCCGCGCCGGGCCGGCGCTGGCGATCGCCGCCATCGGCTCGTTCGTCGCCGGCACTTTGAGCGTCGTCGCCCTGATGCTGCTGGCGCCTCCGCTCGCGCGCTTCGCACTCGCGTTCGGTCCGCCCGAATACCTGGCGCTGCTGCTCATGGGCCTGCTGGTGCTCTCCTATATCTCGAGCGGCCCGATGCCGAAGACGCTGACCATGGCGGCGCTCGGCCTCATGCTCGGCACCATCGGCATCGATCCGATGAGCGGCTACACGCGCTTCTCCTTCGGGGTGCACGAGCTCGCCGACGGGCTCGGCGTGGTGCCGCTGGCAGTCGGCCTGTTCGGCCTCTCGGAGATCATGATGGGTTACGGCGCGCGCGCCGCGCAGCCGGTGGCGCGGCCGCGCCTCACCGAGCTCATGCCGTCTCCCGAGGAGGCGCGTGCGGCGGTCGGGCCGGTGTTGCGCGGCACGCTCATCGGGTTCCTCATCGGCATCATTCCGGGCTCGGCGCACATCCTCTCGTCGTTTGCCTCCTACGCGCTGGAGCGGCGGCTTTCGCCCCATCCGGAACGCTTCGGCAAGGGCGCGGTGGAAGGCGTCGCCGGCCCGGAATCGGCCAACAACGCGGCCGCCTCGGGCGCGTTCGTGCCCATGCTCGCGCTCGGCGTGCCGCTCGGCCCGATCCAGGCGATCATGATCTCGGTGTTGATCGTGCACGGGATCGCGCCGGGGCCGCTGCTCATCGCCCAGCAGCCGCAGCTGTTCTGGGGCTTCATCGCCAGCATGTATATCGGCAACCTGGTGCTGCTGGTGCTCAACCTGCCCCTGGTCGGGTTGTTCGTCTCGTTCCTGCGCATCCCCTATGGCTATCTCTACCCGATCGTGTTGGTGTGCTGCGTGGTCGGCGTCTACACGGTGAATTTCAGCATGGTCGACGTGCTGATCATGGCGGCGGCGGGCGCGGCCGGATACGCGCTGCGGCGCCTCGGCTATGACGTGGCGCCGATCGTGCTCGGCTTCATCCTGGCGCCGATGCTGGAAATGGCGTTCCGCCAGTCGCTGGCGATGTCGGGGGGAGACTATGCGATCTTCCTCGAGCGGCCGATCGCGCTCGTGCTCATGGGAATCGGTGCGCTGGTGCTGCTTTCCGGGCTCGTGCCATCGTGGCTGCGGCGACGGGTACCTTTGAAGGAAGCGTCCGAATGACAGGAACACTGCACGCGTTGGCAACCGTTGCGATTCTCGCCGCCCCGATGGGCGGCCCCGCGCAGGCGCAGGACAAGTACCCGAGCCGGCCGGTCACCCTCCTGATGGGCTATCCGCCGGGCGGCTCGACCGACACCACCGCGCGGGCGATCGCGCCGGTGCTCGAGCGCATCGTGGGCCAGCCGATCGTGATCCAGAACAAGCCCGGCGCCGCCGCGCTGATCGGCACCAAGGCGGTGGCCGATGCGCCGCCCGACGGCTACACGCTCACCGTCGCCACCACGCAGCTGTCGCTCCTGCCCGCGGTCGACCAGGTGTTCGGCCGGCCTCCGAGCTTTTCGCGCGACCAGTTTGCCCCCATCGCCCTGATCTCCGCCGACCCCTCCATGATCTTCGCCAATGCGAGCCAGCCGTGGCAGACGTTCGCCGCGCTGCTCGACGACGCCCGCAAGCGGCCGGGCCAGATCGTCTACGCCTCCGGCGGCCTTTACGGCACCACGCATCTGGCGATCGAGATCATGCTCAAGGCGACCGGCATCAAGATGCGCCACCTGCCGACCGCCGGCGGCGGTCCGGCGCTCACCGCCGTGCTCGGCAATCATGCGGCGCTGCTCGCCGCGCATCCGGCGGTGGGCGGCCCGCAGGTGCGCGCCGGCGCGTTGCGCCCGCTCGGCACCATGGGGGCGAAACGCGTCGCCAGCTTCCCCGACGTGCCGACACTCGGGGAGCTCGGCTACGACGCCCAGTACTACCAGTGGAACGGCATCTTCACCCAGGCCAAGGTGGCTGAGCCGATCATCACCTTCTGGCGCGAGGCGATCGCCAAGGCGGTGCGCGATCCGGAATTCATCCAGGCGATGGCGCGCGTCGGCAGCGGCATCGACTATCTCGACCGCGACGCGTTCCGGCCGTGGTGGGACGCCGACAGCCGGAAGACCGAGGACACGGTGCGCGCGATCGGAAAAGTACAGTAGGGCCTCACGATGCACAGCAAGGACCTGGGTCTCGCCGTCATCGGCGCCGGACGCATCGGCGCCCTGCGGGCGCGGCTCGCCGCCGGGCATCCGGCGGTGCGCTTCATCGCGGTGACGGATCAGGATCCGGCACGCGCCGCGAAGCTCGCCGAACAGGTCGGTGCGCAGGCGCATGGTGGCGACAACACCGAGGCGATGGCGCGGCCGGAGGTGAACGCCGTCATCATCTCCACCAGCGAGGGCGAGCATCTCGCCCCGATCCTCACCGCGATCGAGCTCGGCAAGCCGGTGCTGGTGGAGAAGCCGATCGCGCTCACCCTCGCCGAAGCCGACCAGGTGCTGCAGGCGATCGAGAAACGCAGCGCCGACGTGCGCGTTGGCTACAGCCGCCGCTACAAGGAGCGCTACCTGATCGCCAAGGAGCAGATCGCACAGGGCCGCCTCGGCACCCTGGTCGGCGGCGGCGCGCGAGTATTCAATTCTCGCTTGCAGGCGCTCGCCATGCTGTCGCGCAATCCGCATGCGACGCCGGTGGTCGATGCGCTCACCTACTACGTCGACCTGATGAATTGGCTGCTCGCCGGCAAGCCGCTCGCCGAAGTTTACGCGCGGGGACAGACCGGGGTGCTGAAGGAGGCCGGCTACGACGTCACCGACTTGAGCTACGCGGTGTTCACCTACGCGGACGGAACGGTGGTCAATTTCGGCGTCTCTTACGCGCTGCCGGAGAAATATCCGGCGCTCGGCCATGCGGCGCACGTGGAGATCATCGGTACCGACGGCGTCATGATCCTCGACGACGACCACACCGACCAGCTGATGTACAGCCAGAAGGGGCTGCCGCACGTCTACCTGCCGGACCACGTGGTCAACATGGTGTTCCTGCAGAGCGGCACGCCGGGCGACTGGGCGCTGGGCGAATTCTGGGGCCCGATCGCCAACGAGACGCGCGCCTGGCTCGACTATCTCGCCATGGGCAAGCCGTGCGTCCTGGCGAGCCCGCACGAAGCGCGCGCCACGCTGGAGGCGACGCTCGCGATCGAGCAGTCGATGGCGAGCGCGAGCCCGGTGCGGCTTCCCCTGTTCCCCAGGTGACAGCGCCGACCGCGATTCCATTGGGTTTTTGGCCGCGCGGACTGTGACCGCGCTCACCTTGTTCCCCCGGTAACAGCGCCGGCAGGCGTTCCCTCCTATGGCTCTCCGTGTCGCGGGCAATAGCGCCCCGACAGGCAACAACCGGATGCGGCGAGCGCCCCTCCGGTTCGAAGGAGGGACGTGTCATGGTTTGGAACAATGGTCTCACGCGGGATCTCGGCGGCGGCAACGACAGCTACGATATGGGCTCGCAGTGGTTGTGGGATGTCATGGACAATGCCTTCGGCAGCACCGGGAACGACACCATTCACGGCAACGGCGTCGATAACACGGTGCGCGGCGGCGTCGGCAGTGACCTGCTGTTCGGCGATGACGGCAACGATTCGCTCTTCGGCAACGACGACAACGACAAGCTCAATGGAGAGAATGGCAACGACCTGCTCGGCGGGGGCGATGGCAACGATTCCCTGTACGGCGGCAACGGCAACGACACCGTCGACGGCGACACCGGCAACGACACGCTCAACGGCGGCTACAGCAACGACCGGATGGTCGGCGACGCCGGCAACGACGTGTTCAACGACCTCGAGGGTGTCGACTCGCTGATCGCCGGAAGCGGTATCGATACGGCGGACTACAGCGACTACTACGGCCGCATCGTGGTCAACCTGGAGAACGGGACCGCGCGGCAGGACGAAGCGGTGTGGCATGTCGACCAGGGCTACGTCTACAACAGCGAGGGCACCGATTCGCTGACCTCGATCGAGGACGTCGTCGGCACGATGTTCGGCGACTCGATCACGGGCAGCACCGCCGACAACCACCTGTTCGGCGAATCCGGCGGCGATTCGCTCAGCGGCGCGGCGGGCAACGACACGCTCGAAGGCGGCAGCGGCCGGGACAGCATGACCGGCGGCACTGGGACCGATTGGTTCGTCCTGGATACCGCGCCCGGATCGAGCAACCTCGACAGCATCAGCGACTTCCACGCCGGCGAGGATCGCATCGTGCTCGACAACTCGGTGTTCACCGCGCTTGGAGGCGATGGCGCGCTTTCCGCCGCCGCGTTCCGGGTCGTCGACACGCCGGAGCCGACCGGGCTCGACGCCAGCGACCGCCTGATCTTCAGCACCTGGAACGGCTTCCTGTTCTTCGATCCGGACGGTTCGGGAGCGCAGGCAGCGGTCGCGATCGCGGACCTCAACGCCACCACGGTGGGGAACATCTCTGCCGCGGACTTCCTGATCGTGTGAGGTGCGATCCGCTATGCACAAGGCATGGGGGCGGCGCCGTGGCGCCGCCCCGATTGCTAATCGGCGACAGTGCGGTCGCGATACAGGCGCGCGATCCTTGCCGCGACATCGTCGATCGCTTCCGGCGCGGCGTAATCGATCGACGTCGCGGGGTCGGTCGGCCCGCCGGTCAACCGCATGATCAGGCGGATGATTTCCCGGTCCCACCAGGGGTACAGCGCGTAATCGAGGCGGCCGCCGATGGCGACCGCCACGGCCGGCTCCAGGCCATGGCGGGCGATCAGCTTGCGCAGGTAGGGATTGCCCTCCGCCGTGTCCTTGCCCGGCTTGCGCGCCGTGAGGTTGACCGAGACCAGAACGAGCGGCGGCGGCACGGGAAGCGCGCGGTAACCTTCGAGGAACCGGATGGCTTGCGGCAGGTGCCGCCCGTAGCGCACCGCGGCCACCAGCACCGCCGATGGAACCTGCCCCAGTTCGGCGGCGGTCGGCGGCTCGCCGGCCAGATCCACCGGCCGCGCCGACACGGCCTGCTCGGCCAGCTTGTGCTGGATGCGCGCCGCGATGCGCCGGGCCTGGCCGTCATGCGTCGCGTAGAAGAGGGGAAGCTCAATCGGCACCGCTGACGCCTCCCTGGATCGCATGCGATGATCGTCTATGAGGTGTGCTTGACCCAGGCATGTCCCGCTCTTGCATCGCGCGGGTCGATCGGCACAGTGCCACGCACGACAGAAGCCGACGCGAGGGAACCATCCTGAAGCAGCTTGCCAGCGCGGCCAAGCCGCCGCTTGCCGCCCTGGCTTGGCTCGGGCGGCAGCGGACGCGCGCGGTCGCGGCGTTGCTGCTGGCCGGGATGGCCGTGCCGCCGGTCGGCGCCCTGCTCAAGCCGTACGTCACCGAATCGGTGTTCGTCCTCTTGTGCATCGCTTTCCTCCGCGTGGAAACCTCCGTGCTGTGGCGCCATCTCCGCCGCCCGGGGCTCGTCCTGGCGGCCACGGCCTGGACCACGGTGGCGCTGCCCCTTCTGTTCGGGGCTGGGCTTCTCGTGGTCGGACGCGAAGCCGTGCCGGGCGCGCTCCGGCTGGCGCTGATGTTGCAGGCGGTCGCCTCGCCGATCATGTCGGCACCGGCCTTCATCGCCCTGATGGGACTCGATGCGACGCTCGCGCTCGTCACGCTGGTCGCCAGCATCGTCGTGACGCCGCTCACCGCGCCGGCGTTTGCCGCCCTGATGGGGCTCGAGCTTTCCCTGTCGCCGCTGGCGCTCGGGATCAAGCTGTTCTTCATCCTTGCGGGCTCGGCGGCAGTCGCGGTCGCCATCCGTCTTGCGGTTGGGCTCGCGGCCGTGACGCGGCGGCGCGACGAGATCGACGGCATCAACATCCTGGTCCTCTTCGTGTTCGTTGCAGCCGTCATGGGGGACGTCGGCCCCCGACTGGTCAACGAGCCATTTGTCGTGATCGGGCTGACGGCGCTCGCCTTCGCGGTGTTCTTCACGGAGTTCGGCGTGACCCTCCTGGTCTTCCTGTGGGCAGGGCGGGAAAGCGCCTTCGCGCTCGGCTTCATGATGGCGCAACGGAACATGGGCCTGATGCTGGCGGCGACCGCCGGCGCGCTGCCGGACCTCGCCTGGCTCTATTTCGCCGCCAGCCAGTTCCCGATCTATCTGTCGACGCAATTGCTCAAACCGCTCGCCGAACGGATGCGCGAGCCGGTTTGACCGGTGCTCGCGCGGCCGCCAAGATGCCCCAAGGCCGCGCTTGCCGGACAACAGGGAGGTTGTGATGCGGTTTTCCAACGCTGCCTTGGCCGTGTCGTGCGCGGCGGTGCTTAACCTCGCGCTGACGCCCGCCCATGCCGAGACGGTGCTCAACATGGCGGTGGTCTCGCGCACGGTGTTCTACCTGCCGGCCTGGATGGCGGAGAAGCAGGGCTTCTTCAAGCAGGAAGGCCTCGACGTGCGGATGAAGGTCTACGACAGCTCCGACCCGATCTTCGTCGACCTGCGCAAGGGCGAGCAGCAGATCGCGGTCGCCTCGATCGAGAGCGTGATCGCCGACGCGTACAAGGGCGGCAAGGTGCGCATCGTCGCCGGCAGCGCCAAGCGCCCGCCCCATTTCATCATCGCGCAGCCGGAGATCAAGTCGCTCGCCGATCTCAAGGGCAAGACCATCGGCGTCGTGTCGATGCACGAGGGCACCACCTTCTTCATCGCCGATATCGCCAAGGCCGGCGGATTCAAGCTCAGCGACGTGAAGGTCGAGGCGGTCGGCGGCTCGCCGACCCGCCAGCGGCTGCTCAAGGAGCGGAAGATCGACGCCGGCCTGCAGCCCTATCCGCTGAGCTACGAGGCGGAGGCGGCGGGCTTCAGCAACCTCGGGCCGATCGCCCGGCTCGTCCCCGACTATCAGTTCACCTCGGTGATGGTGGACCAGGATTGGGCGAAGGCCAACCGCTCCACGCTCGTCGGCTTCCTGCGCGCGCTGCGCAAGGGCACCGAGTACATGTTCGCCCACCCGGACGAATCCGCCGAGGTCGGCGCCAAGGAGTTGCGCACCACGCTCGCCTACGCGCGCCGCGCGATCGACGACACCGCCCGCATGGACATCATGTCGCGCGATCTCAGCGTCGTGCCGGCGAGCCTGCAGCGCGTGTTCAACATCATGCAGGAGGACGGCGCGATCGGCCGCGACGTGCCGTTCGAGCCCACGCGCTTCGTCGACGACAGCTACTTGCAGGAGAGCCGGCGCTGACTGAAAGCCCACTGCGGTTTGAACCGAATGGCCTGAATGGCGACCAAGGGGCGCCATGCAACAGACCCGCGCGAAGGCCCTCACCGTCGACGTCGCCGAGATTGCGCATTTCGAAGCCGAAGCCCACTCGTGGTGGGACCCGAACGGCATCGCGCGCTGGATCCATCGCTACAACCCGGTGCGGATCGGCTACATCCGCGACGCGGCGTGCGCGCATTTCGGGCGCGACGCTTCGCGTCGCGACCCTCTGCGGGACTTACGCATCCTCGATATCGGCTGCGGTGCGGGCCTGCTGAGCGAGCCGCTCGCCCGGCTCGGCGCCAGCGTGGTCGGCGCCGATCCGGCCCGCGCGAACATCGAGGTGGCGCGGCGGCACGCGCACGAGGCCGGCGTCGCGGTCGACTACCGCGCCGTCACCGCCGAGATGCTGGCTGAGGCCGGCGAGCGTTTCGACGTCGTGCTGGCGATGGACGTGGTCGAGCACGTCGCCCATCCCGACCTGTTCCTGCAGTGCTGCGCCGAGCTGATGCGGCCCGGCGGCCTGATGATCCTGTCGACCATCAGCCGCACGCCGCAGAGCTTCGTGTCGGCGATCGTGTTCGGCGAGTACATCCTGGGCCTGATCCCGCGCGGCTCGCATCAGTGGCACCGCTTCCGCACGCCCGGCGAGATCGGCGACACGATCCGGCCGCACGGACTTGAGGTCACCAACGTCAGCGGCGTGACCTGGGATTTCTTCGCCCGCGCCTTGCGCCTCTCGGCGAGCCGCAACGTCACCTACATCCTGACGGCGAAGCACGCCCGCTGACGCTGAAGCACGGTGGCGCCGCTTGCTCCACCTCTCCCCATCGGGGAGAGGTCGGCGCGCTCTTGCGCGCCGAGTGAGGGGGACCCCGCATTCATTATCGGCGCCTGTCCCCCCTCACCCCGACCCTCTCCCCTCCGGGGAGAGGGAGCAGACCGGCGTGCGTCGCGCGCCCGTGAGCCAATTCAACCGGATGTACTCTGGACCTGACGGCAATCACTCGCCAGGATGAGCCCGAAGATGGGACCTGCAGACAGGACCAGTCAGGGGGAATCGTGCTCGCAGCCAATCTCGCATCATGCTTTCGCCAGGCCGTCCGCTGGCTCGCGGCCGGCGCAGTCGCGTTCTGCTCCATCGCAGTCGCACCGCCCGCGGCCGCGCAGGAGAAGACCAAGATCCGCGCCGCCTATGTACCGGTGGCGACGTGGCTGCCGTTGTGGGTCGCCAAGGACAAGGGCGTGTTCGAGCGCAACGGCCTCGACGTGTCGCTGACGAGCTTCCCGATCCTGGCGCTGCTGCCGCCGACCGTCGGCAAGCAGTTCGACCTCGCGCCGACCACCGCGCCGGACCTGCTGAACGCCGTTGCCAGCGGCCTCAAGCTCGTCGCCGTCGCCGGCGGCACCGTGGAGACGAGCGCCAACCAGTCCTACCAGGTGATGGTGCGCCCCGACAGCGGCATCACGACCCCCAAGGACCTCAACGGCAAGCGCATCGGGACGTCGGCGATCGCCTCGGTGATGCACGTCGCCGACCTGCACTGGCTCAAAGCCAACGGCGCCGACCCAGGCTCGATCGTGCCGGTCGAAGTGCCGTTCACCAGCATGATGGACCAGCTCAAGGCCGGGCGCGTCGATGCCGTGGAGGCCCTGCAGCCGTTCGTCGGCCAGATGCTCGCCGCCGGCTACAAGTCGCTGGGCGATCCGCTGCTCGCGGTCGGGGATCCGGTCCTGTTCCCGTTCTGGATGGCGGAAACCGGCTGGGCCAACGCCAACCGCGCGGTGATCAAGAAGTGGATCGCCTCGCTCGAGGAGGCGCTCGGCATGATCAAGAGCGACGACGCGATGGCGCGCGAGGTGCTGGCGAAATACACCAACCTGCCCGCCGCCGTGGTGGCGCGCATCCCCTACCCGGCCTATCAGTTCTCCATCAAGCCGGAGCAACTCGCCGTGTGGAAGAATGTGCTCGTACAACAGGGCAAGCCGGTGACGGCCGTGGACGTCAACGCGCTCGTGGTGACGGATTAGAGTTGTTGCATCGTAGGGTGGGCAAAATCGCGTGACGAGACATCGACGCGTGGGCAACGGCGTAGAGCGATTTTGCCCACGCGTCGGCGTCGAACAGCGCCGTTGCCCACCCTACGGCTAAAGAGAGGAAACTCGAAAAGATGGGATCGCATGCACGCGCACGGCGGATGCGCGACGAGCAATGGATGTTCGACCGCCTGATCCGCCAGAATGGCCCGGATTTCTATTGGCCGATGACCGAGGAGACCCTGTGCACGGTCGGCATGGACGGGTCGGGCGACATCAGGGCGGTGCGCGCGTCGGTGAAGAAATTCGTCGAGATCACGCGCGAGATGACGCGCATCGCCGGCAAGCGCGAGGCGATGGCACGCGCCGCCGAGACGCAGGGACACCTGGTCACGGCGCGGCAGAACTATTTCACCGCCGCCGCCTATTACACCATGGCGCAGGGGCCGATCCACGAGGACGACAACGCGTCCAACCTGGCCCTGAGCGCGAAGAAGAACGCCTGCTACGAGAAATTCATCCAGCATGCGGGCCATCGCGTCGAGAAGGTCGAGATCCCGTTCGAGAGCACCTCGCTGCCGGGCTACCTGCACTTTCCGCCCGACGCGCCGCAGAGGGTGCCGTGCGTCGTATTCCTCGGGGGCATGGACAATTTCAAGGAGATGCTGGTCACCAGCCCGAGCGACAAGATGCTCGAGCGCGGCATGGCGGTGCTGGCATTCGACGGGCCCGGGCAGAACGAAGCCCGCATCTCGCGCAACATCTGCTGCACGGAGGACAATTTCGTCGCCGCCGGGAAGTCGGCGATGGACGTCCTGCTGGCGCGCCGCGACATCGATCACGCACGCATCGGCATCACCGGCATCAGCATGGGCTCGTTCTGGCTCACCCAGATCGTGGCCCACGACCATCGCTACAAGGCGGCGGCCGGCTTCTACATCTGCCACGAGCCGGGGAACCATACGCTGTTGAACACGGCGATCCCGATGTTCAAGGACCGCTACATGTGGATGGCCGGCTATCACGACGAGGATGCGTTCGACGCCTTCGCCAGGAAGCTCACGCTCGAAGGCCTGGGGGCGAAGATCGCGTGCCCCTATCTCAGCGTCGCCGGCGAGGACGACGACTTGAGCCCGATCGAGCACACCTACCGGCTGCACGACACGATCCGAAGCCCCAACACCCTGGTGGTCTATCGCGGCGAAGTGCACGGCGTCACCGACAACATGGACGTGCGCGCCTTCATCGCCGACTGGATGAAGGACCGCTTCGACGGCAAGCCGTTGACGACGCGGCGCATCTACAAGGATTGCCGCACCGGGCAGGAAATCGGTTGAGAAGCCCGCGTCCATGACCAGCCCGGCGGCAGATGGGAGTCCGATCTTCCAGTGCCGAAACGTCGGGCTTGTGCTGCCGCATGCCGGCGGACGGCGCGCCATCCTGGCGGATCTCACCTTCGACGTGCGGCGCGGCGAGTTCCTCACCATCGTCGGCCCGTCGGGCACCGGAAAGACCACGCTTCTGCGTATTCTCGGGGGGCTCACGGCGGCGACCAGCGGCACCGTGACGTTCGGCGGCCGACCGCTCGACGGACCGCCCGCGGGCGTCGTGGTCGTGTTCCAGGACTATTCGCACGCGCTGCTGCAGTGGCGCACGGTCGGGCGCAACGTCGCGCTGGCGGTGGAAGGCGAGCTCGCCGGCGCGGCCCTCGGCGCGCGGGTCGCGGACGCGCTGCGGCTGGTCGGGCTCGACAAGCACGCCGACGACTACCCGTGGCAGCTGTCGGGCGGCATGCAGCAGCGGGTGCAGATTGCGCGGGCGCTGGCCTTGCGCCCGGCGGTGCTGCTGATGGACGAGCCGTTCGGCGCGCTCGACGCCATGACCAAGGCGAGCCTGCAGGACGAGATCCTGCGCGTCCACCGCGAGACCGGAACCACGTTCGTGTTCATCACCCACGACATCGAGGAGGCCGTCTACCTGGGCGACCGCGTCGCGGTGCTCGTCGGCTCGCCCGGGCGGATCGGCCAGACCCTTGCGATCGACCTCGAGCGCCCGCGCCGGCAGCTCGAGACGCGGCAATCGCCCCAGTTCCTGCGTTTACGTTCCACGCTGCATGCCGCGATCGGCGGCGCCCACGTGGGCTGAGCCACGATGCGGACGCGCTTCCTCAACGTGCCGGGCCTTCTCACGCTGGCGGCCGTGCTCGCCGTCTGGGAGCTCGCGGTGCGCACGGGCGCGCTCGTCTACGATTACCTGCCGGCTCCGTCCAATGTGGCGGTCGCGCTGGCGGCTGCCATCACCAACGGGCAGATCGTCGTCGACGTCCTGCACACGCTGCGCTCGGTGCTGCTCGGCTGGGCGATCGCCGGCTGCCTCGGCATCGCGCTCGGCCTCCTCCTCGGCTTCTCGCCGACAGCACGCCGCTACGGCCTGGCGACGATCGAGACCTTGCGGCCGATGCCCGGCATCGCGTTCCTGCCGCTGGCGCTGTTGTGGTTCAATTTCTCGCTGGAGACCGAGCTGACGGTCATCGTGTTCCCGGCCCTGTGGCCCATCGCGATGAACACGATGGGCGGCGTCATCGCGGTCGAGAAACGGCTGCACGACGTCAGCCGGACGCTGCACCTCGGGCCGCTTCAATCGCTCGCCAAGGTGCTGGTTCCGGCCGCCGTCCCGTCGATCCTGGTCGGCCTGCGCCTCGGCTCGGCGTCGCGCTGGTGATGGCGATCATCGCCGAGATGATCGGCAACCCGCAGGGGCTCGGCCACGCCATCATCCGCGACATGCAGGCGTTCCAGCCGGAACGGATGTTCGCCGGCGTGCTCGTCGTCGGCATCCTCGGCATCGCGCTCAACGCGACCTTGCTCGCCGTGAGCCGATGGACCCTGCCGGGCCATTTCTTGCGGGCGCGCCTCCATGAATAGCGCCCCGCACAGGTTGCGTGCGCTGCTGGCGCAGTTGCCGCCGTTGCGCGGGCTATTGCCGCTCGTGCTCGGCATCGCCGCCTGGCAGGCGTTCGGCCCCGAACAGTCGCCCTATTTCCCGCCGCCCAGCCGCTGGTGGACAGGCGTTGCCGAGCTCGCGACCCGCGGACGCCTGTGGCCGGCGCTGGCCGCGACGCTCCTGAGCTTCGCCTACGGGCTCGCCGTCGCCGCGCTCATGGGCGGCGCGCTCGGACTGCTGATCGGCCTGTCGCGCACGGCGCGGCGCGCCCTGTCGCCGCTGCTCGAGTTTTGCCGCGCGCTGCCGCCGCCGGTGATCGCGCCGGTCGCGATCCTGCTCCTCGGCTATGGCCAGGAGCTCAAGCTGCTCGTCATCACCTGGGCGGCAGTATGGCCGATCCTCCTCAACACCGCCTCGGCGACCACCCTGATCGACCCGCTGCTGCGCGACGTCGGCCGCACCTTTCGCCTCGACCCGATGACGACGGTCCGCAAGATCGTCGCTCCCGCCGTCATGCCGGGCTTCCTGCTCGGCGTGCGGGTCGCGATCCCGCTCGCCATCATCGTGACGCTGCTGGTGGAGATGCTCACGCTGTTGCCCGGCATCGGCAGCCTGATCGTGCGGGCGCAGCGGGAATACCAGTCGGCGCAGGTCTACGGCCTGCTCGTCCTCATCGGCATGCTCGGCTTCCTGCTCAACAACGGCTTCGTGCTAATCGAGGGACTCGTGCTGCGGCACTGGCCGCCGCGCGCGCAGGAGTCGACCTGAGGGAAGGCCTGCGAAATGCGTAGGGACACCCCTTGTGGGTGCCCAAGGGGGCGGCCACAAGGGCCGACCCTACAAGAGGCATCGCATCGCACATGCGTCGGGTCGCCCGCGCGGCGTTCCCAAACCAAAGTACGTGGGGGCGACGAACGCGTCACAGCCTATCCGACCCTGTCCAAGGCGGCGGCTGTAATCGCACTGACGTTCTCCGGTGCGAAGAATTCTGCAGGTGATATTGTCCCGGCATTCATCCGCGCGAACTCGTCCATGGCCTTCTGGTTGCCATGAACCGCGGCAAAAAGCTGCTGCATGTCCGGCGGCGGGGGTTCCAGCGTCGCCAGCTGACAGGTGAATTCGTACATAGCCTTGACCCGTGCGTCGCGCGTGCGCTGGTACTCGCTCAACGCGGCGTCGAACGGTTGCTTTCCCGAGAAGGCCCTGTCGAGCGCGGCCGCACAGAGTTCGGCGTCAATGAAGGCGTCCATGATTCCCTGCCCGGTAATAAAGTCTCTGTTGTAGCCTGCATCGCCGACGAGCGCCCAACCGCGGCCGTACGGCTTGCGGAAATAATTCGGCACGGCCGCACCGGCGAAGGGCGCCTTACGCCTGGCGCCGCGTAGGCGATCGGCGAAAGCCGGCGCCAGCTCGATCGTCTTCAGGTAATTTCTCTCTATGTCCTTCTTGTATTCCGAGACTTCCGCGTATGGCCATCCGACGATGACCATCGTCAGATCCTCATGCGTTGGAGCGGCGGCAAATCCACGTCTGTCGCGGCTATAGTTTTCCACTCTGCCGTCCATCGGCAGTCCGCTCCAGTAGGTGTAGTACGCGGCGAGCAAGGGAGGCTTCTCGTCATAGTGTTCAGGTCGGACTGCTTCGGCCACAAACGAGCGTCTGCCATCGGCGCCGACGACGACCTGAGCGCGCTCGATGGTGGAGCCGCCGTTCTTCAAGCGGCCCCTTATGCCGACCGCACGTCCATCCTCGATCAAGACTTCCTCGACAGCGAAGCCTTCGCGAATCTCCGCGCCGGATTGAGTCGCGGCGTCGACGAGCAGCTTGTCGAGTATCGTCCGCCGCGGGCAGTACGCGACCGGTGCTTCGCTTGTCCCCGGCGCGCCGGCAATCGTGAAGGGACCAAAGTCGAACGCGTAGGTGTGGATCGGCGGGCATCCGGTCGCTGCCAGGCGGTCGAGAAGGCCCCACTTTGCCAAGGCTCTTGCGCCAAGGGGGTGCAAGATGTGGGTGGACACCGTGTCGCTCGGAAAGGTTGCTCGGTCGGCGACGAGGACCCGATATCCCTTCCGAGCCAGCAACATCGCCGTCGGCGAACCGGCGCAGCGCGCGCCCACGACAATTGCATCGAATGTCTTGGTCATGCGGCTTTTTCCCTTTCCTGACAACCAGGCGGGACGATGCTATGAGGGAAAGTGGAGGACCGCGCTTCGGGGGAACACCCCAATTGCATCTGGAAATGGCGTGGGTGATTTCCCCCAGATGCAGGCGCCGAACTTCGGTGGGTCAGACGAGCTTGTGCTGGTAGGCGAACGCCGTCGCCGCAGCTCGTGAGGAGACATCGAGTTTGGCGAAGATGTTGCTGACGTGCCGATCGACCGTCTTCTCGCTCACGGACAGTTTGCCGGCGATGGCCTTGTTGGTTCCGCCGGTAGCGATCAGGCGAAGGACCTGGAGCTCGCGCGGTGTCAGTCCATGAGCATGACCGGATGGGGTGGCCTTCATCAGTGACTCGATCCGAGCGACATCCGGTGTGGCGCCCAGACGCTCGAATATGGACCTGGCTGCGTCGATCTCCAGCGCGGCCCCGTCCTCGTCTCCGAGGTCGCGGCAGGCCAGTCCGATCAGCATGCGAACGCGCGCAGCGGCGTAGGGCGCCTCGATCCGCTGCCACACGTCGAAGGCGCGGCGCAGGGAGCCGAGTGCGGCCTGCGCGTTGCCTTCGGCCAGGTCCACCGCGCCGCACGCCTGCGCGGCAATCGCACTTGGCACCCCCGTATCGAAGCTCCGGGCAATGTCCTCCAGCTCTCGGCAGGCGTCGCGCGCGTCCTGGACGTCGCCTGCGGCCAACATGATCTCGATATACGCGGGCAGCAGGCTCATGCGTTTCAGCCGGTCCACCGTCGTGCTTGCGACGCGCCGAATGGCGGTGGCGGCCGCGTCGGAGTGTCCCTGCACGAGGCGCAACAGCGCCAGGCCGGGTTGGGGATCCAGGCCCAGCCGGCTCGCGCCTCGATAGGCCTCCTCGGCCGCTGCGAACTCCCCTTTCAGACGCAGCACCTCTGCCTGCTGGTAGAGCGCCGCGGCGGCAGCCTGCTGGTTGACTCCCTGCGAACGCTCCCAGGCGCGCCGCGCTTCGGCGATCGCCTCCGGCCAGATACCCCGCAGCTGCATGATCTCTGCGCGATGCACTTGGCAAACGCCGGTGAAGGGGACCAGATCGGGCTGGCCCTCGCACCATCGCGTCAGGGCGACCGTCCACTCGCAGGTGCGGTCGAACGCGTATACCTGCTGGCAGGCTGCGATCACGCTGCAGTACATCAAGCCCGTGACGAGGGGCGACAGCTCTCGAGCGGTGACCGCGACCATGGTCTCGTCCAGGAGGCCGAGCCCGGCTTCGACCTGACCCTGCTGCAGTCGAATCCGGCCCTGCTGGTGGCGGGCACAGGCGATGAGGTCCGGGTCGCTGCAACGCTCGCCGATTGCGGCGGCGTCGGCTGCAGCGGCGTATGCAGCCTCGAGGTCACCCGACGCGAGACGCTGCTCGACGACCGGCAGCAACAGATACCCCCGCTCGGCGCACTCGCGCGCGTCGCGCTCCAGCAACCGCTGAGCACGGGTAAGCCAGCCGGTCGCGCGGCCCATCTCGCTGCGCATGAGCAGGCGAAAGCCGAGCCAGAAGGCGCAGCGGACGGCGCGGGCACATTGGCCGGCGTTGATGTGAGCGTTGTAGGCCCGTTCAAGTGTCCCGAGGTATTCATCGTCCCGACCGACCAGGTATGCTGCCATCGCAAACAGGTCGAGATCCTCGGCTTCCAGTGGAGCTTCCCGATCGGCAAACAAGAACGCCTGGTACGCATCAGCCCAGGCGCGCTGGCCAAACGACTTCCGCGCTCGATCGAGCTTGTCCGCCCTTCCAGCGCCCGGACCGCTTCCGCTCATGCGCCTCATTCGCTCCGGTTCCAGCCGGTGAGGAAAGTCGAGCGCGTCGGCGAAAACACCGACAGTCGTGCACCACTCCGTCCAAGGTCGGACCTTTGTTCGCCGAGGGGTCGAGCGTTGGCATCCCCCCTAGGCGACCAGGCCGCCTGCCCGGCGGCGTCGTAGAGGATCGCTGCCCACTAAGCAAAGCCTGGCTGCAAAAGGGCAGGGAATTGCAGCGCTATGCAAGCCTCGGATTATGTCCGCTTTGGGTCACAAAGCCTTGCGGCGCGCAATCAATTCGCCAGAAATCGTCCGCCGTCGACCACGATGCGGCTGCCGGTCGCCACGGTCAGGTGGGTCGCGCAGGCGAGGATCGCGCGCGCGATGTCCTCGGGCTCCACCACCCGCCGGAGCGGCGTGCGCTCGGCGATCTTCTCCAGCGCGGCGCGGTCGCGGCCGGCGACGAAATCCGTCGCCACCGCGGCCGGTGCCACGGTGAGCACACGGATCTGCGGCCCGAGCGCGCGGGCGAGCGACAAGGTCATCGTGTCGAGCGCCGCCTTCGCGGCGCAGTAGCCCACGTTGCTGCCCGAGCCGGTGAAGGCCGACACCGACGACACGCTCACCACCACGCCATCGTGGCTCGCCCGCAGGAGCGGCGCAAAGGCGCGGATCACCGAGAACGGCCCGCGCACATTGGCGATCAGGATCGCATCGAAGATCTCATCGGTGAGCGCCTCGAGATCGTGATGCGGGATCGGCCGGGTGAACCCTGCCGAATTGACCAGGACGTCGACCTTGCCGTACGCGCCCTCCACGTCGCGGGCGGCGGCGCGGATGCTTCCCGAATCCTCGAGCACGATCGGCTGCACGCGATGCTCGCCGGCGGGGAGCGCCTTGAGCAACTGCTCGGCGCGCTCCTTGCCCTTGTGGTAGCCAATCACGACGCTCGCGCCCTCATGCGCGAGCGCCCGCACCGTCGCGGCACCGATGCCGTTGCTGCCTCCGACCACGACCGCGACCTTGCCCTTCATCACGACTCCTTCAGCATCTCGAGCGGTTCCTGCGCGGCGTCGAGCGGCGCCGTCCAGGCGTCGTAGCCGTAGACCCAGTCGGGATCGGTCGCCTGGCGCATCCAGGTGTTCTGCTGCGAGGTGCCCTGGATGCGCGACGTGCGCGCGCGGCGCACCGTCTCGTAGCGGCGGAACGCCGACGGCAGCTCGTGCGGCTCTGCCTCGATGCAGCGGGCGAGCACGACGGCGTCCTCCATGGCGCTGGCCGCCCCCTGGGCCATGTACTGGGTCATCGGATGGGCGGCATCGCCGAGCAGCACCATGCGCCCTTCGCCCCAGCGCGGCAGCGGGTCGCGATCGACGATCGCCCATTTGTGCACGCGCGGGCACGCCGCCACGACGCGCCGCACCTGCTCGTGGAAGCCGGCGAATGCGCGCCGCAGCACCGCGACGTCGCCGGTCGCCGACCACGATTCGCGCGCGAACTCGGGCTCCGGCAGGCTGGTGACGAAATAGACCTCGTCGCGCCGCGCCGTGATGTAATAGATCACGATGTGGCGGTCCGGACCCCACCACTTGCATTTTTCGTCGATCGCGTAGCCATCCAGCAGAGCGGCCGGGAAGGTGGTGCGGTAGGCGACGCGGCCGGTGAAATTCGGCGTCTCGGCGCCAAGCCACAATTCGCGCAGCCGTGAATGCACGCCGTCGGCGCCGATCACCGCATCGGCTTCGGCGCTCGATCCGTCGGCGAACCGCAAGACGACCGTCTCGCCGTGCCAATCGGCGTCGACCAGCGTCTTGCCGCGGGCAATGCGCTCGGCCGGCACAAGCGAGGCGAGCGACGCGTGCAGGTCGCCGCGGTGCATCAGCATATAGGATGCGCCGTATTTCGCCTCGGCGGCTGCTCCGAGCGGCAGCTCGTAGCGGAGCGCGCCGCTATCCCAGTCGCGGTTGGTCCAGGCGCGCGGCTGGAACGCGGTGGCGCGGATGCCCGGCTCGAGCCCGATGCCGCGCAGCACCCGCATGGCATTGGGGGTCATCTGGATGCCGGCGCCGAGGCGGACGAACTCCGGCGCCTGCTCGTACACGGTGACGTCGAAGCCGCGCTGATGCAGCACCGCGGCCAGGGTGAGGCCGCCCATGCCGGCACCGATGATGGCAAGCGATGGCGGCATCGATCAGGTCACCACCAGGGCCACGCGCCTAGCTGCGCCGGCCCTGGTTCTGCTGCACCGTCAGCCACTCGGACAAGGTCTGCGACGAATCACCGGCTTTTCCGGACTTCTTCTTGGCCCCCGTGCGCTTCGCCGCCGGTGCCGCCTTGACGGGGGCCGGATTGGCCGCCTCGTGCGCCATTCGCAGCTCGCGCAGACGCGCGGTCTTGGCGCGCAGCGCCGCCGCCTCCGCCTCGTATTGCGCCGTCGCCTTGGCGGCTGCTTCACGTTTGTCCGGACGATCCGCCATCGTGCCCTTCCTTCTTGATTGAGTCGCTGAAAAAACTGTTCCCGCCTCGTCGCCCGCGTCGTCGATCCGCTACATCCCGGCCGCCTTTCTCAACGCGTCGTTGATCCGCTCCTGCCAGCCCGGCCCGCCCTCCTGAAAGTGCTCGAGCAGGTCGCGGTCGATGCGCAACGAGACGAGCTCCTTGCCATGCGGCACGACCGGCTTCTTCGGAGGCGCCTCCAGCGGCTTGGTGGTCGCCGCCTTGAAGGCCGCCTCGGCGGCGTGGCGCGGATCGCTGCCCCTGCGCGACCTGTCCCCCGACATGGTCCGCCCCCTATCGCCCGAGCGTCCGCGCCATCACTTCCTCGCAGCGCAAATTCTCGTCCTCGGTCAGCTCGCCGGACATCGCCGCCTTGAGCCGGTTGGACGGGTGGCCCGCCATGTTCCAGCGGCACGGCCGGCCGGGAAAATTGCGCCAGTATTCGGCGGTGTTCGGCACGTACGTCGCCTCGTCCACCTGCTCCACCTCGGTCGTGTACTCGGTGACGAAGCCGTTCGGCTCGATGAAATAGGTGAAGATGTTGTTGCCCGGGCCGTGGCGGCCGACGCCCCACTCGATGTTGAAGCCGTTCTGCCTCATCCGTCCGGCGCCGCGCATCAGCCCGTCGAAATTCGGCATCTCGTAGGCCATGTGGTTGAGCGAGGGGCCGGTGCCGCGCGCATAGGCGATCGAATGATGATCGGAGCAGCAGCGGATGAATTCCATCATGTCGGTGGAGTCGGCGTGACGGAAGCCGAGCAGGTCCCTGAAGAACGACGTCTGCTCGTCGATGCGGGCGCTGTTGAGCACCACGTGGGTAAGCTTGGTCGGCCGCGACCGGTCGGTGATGACGTCGCCGTGCTGGGCGACGTCCGCAGAGATCGCGAGCGGCAGCCCCTCGGGCGTCGTGAAGCGGAAGCCGAGGCCGCCGCCGGCCGCGCGCGGGAGCTCCGCGAGGTCGCTGACCGCGCCGGCGCCGTACGCCTTGGCCTTGGCGTGCAGCTCGGTCACCGCATTGCGGTTGGGGGCGGTGAAATGGACGGCGAGCAGCTCCGCCTTGGGCCGCTCGCGCAGCGTCACCACGTGGTGCTCGGAGCCGGTCCCGCGCAGATAGATCGCATCGCCCTCGGCGGCGATTTCCCTAAGCCCCCAGACCTTCTGGTAGAAATCGGACGAGGCGTTGAGGTCGCGAACGCCCAATTCCACGCTGCGCAATCCGGCAATCCTGGCGTCGGCCATGTCGGTCTCCCTGCAAATCGGTCGGCGGCACGTTGGAACGGTGCGGCCTGATCGTCAACAATTTACCGCCGTCGGGTGGGCAAAGGCGCGCCCGCTCGGTATCGACACGTGGGCGAGCCGCCTAAGGCGGCGAGGGAAAATCGCCGGCGCGCCGTGCCCACGCAATAGCACGGGCAACGCGATTTTGCCCACCCTGCACGGTTGATGCGGGCCGGCCATGACGAGTCGTCAACCCCCGGCCGGGATCTGGCGGTGGAACATGGCGAAGATCGCCTCGAAGTCGCGGTTGGCGGCCTGCCTGTGGTGCATGTCGCGGTCGGGCAGCCCATAGCCGTGGACCGCACCCATGTGCCGGTTCCAGCGGTATTTCGCCGGGCCGCGGCCGAGCAGCTCGTCGAGCTTCTCGATGGTCGAGGTCGGCGCCAGCGGGTCGTCCTCGGGGAAGCCGCAGTAGATCTCGCCGCGCGCCTGTTGAGCCATCAGGTGCGGCGATTCCGGGTTGTCGCTCACCAGCGACGACGGATGAATACCGGCGGTTGCACGGAACTGGTCGGGAAAGTGCACGGCGGCGCACAGCGCGAACCGGCCGCCCATGCAGAAGCCGATCACGCCCTTGGGCCCCGGCTTCACCGGCTCCTTCTCCATGAATTTGAGCATCGCCGCCACGTCCCGCATGGCCATGGCGTTGCTGGTTTCCTTGCCGGCGGCGCGCGCCCGCTGCTCCTGCGCCTTGTCGAGGTCGGCGATCGCCCACGGGCGCTTGCTCGGGATGGTCACGCGCAGCTTGCCGTTGCGGTAGTAGAAATCCGGCACCATGGCGTAATAGCCGGCGACCGCGATCCGCCGCGCCACGTCGTAAAGCTCCTCGCGCGGGCCGAACACGTCCATGCAGACGATGACGGCGGGGCACGGACCGCCCTCCTCCGGATGGGTGACGAAGGCCTCCATCCGGCCATCGGGCGTCGCGATCTCGGCAAGGCGTTCCTTCATCGGCAATTCCCTGCGGCGTTCCCCGCGCCGCGCCGCACGCGGCGCGGCCAGGATGATTGGTGGCTGCGCGGGTCTCGTTTATAGTCTCGACCTGCGGCCGGCAAATCATAATCGAAGGCGACGCGCCGCCGGGAGGAAGGAATGATAGGTCCGTTGCGGTTGGTCGCCGCCGGCCTGCTGGCGCTGGCCGCGGACAGAGCGTCAGCGCAGGGCGCGGGCGAGGCGCGCACCTGGCCGGACCGCGCCGTGCGGATCATCGTTCCGTTTCCGGCGGGCGGGCCGACCGACATCCTGGCGCGGGTGCTCGCCCAGCGCATGAGCGACGACTGGGGCCAGCCGGTCGTGGTCGAGAACCGCCCGGGCGGCGACACGGTGATCGCCGCGCAGCAGGTCGCCAAGGCGGCACCCGACGGCTACACGCTGCTCGCCGCCATGGACACGACCCTGGTGATGAACCCGGCGACCAAGAAGAACCTGCCCTACGACCCGCACAAGGATTTCGCCTACATCACGATGGCGTCGCAGAACACCTCGCTCCTCAGCGTGCGCGCCGAGGACGGCCCGAAGACCGTGCAGGAGCTGATCGCGCGGGCAAAGGCCAATCCCGGAAAGCTGAACTACGGCGCCGGCATCATCACCACCCGGCTCGCCGGCTACCTGTTCGCGCGCGAAGCCGGGATCAGCGTCCAGCTGATCCCCTACAAGGGCAGCGCCGACGTGGTGCAGGGCCTCCTCACCGGCGCGGTCGATTTCATCGTCGACGGGATCTCGACCGCGCTTCCGCTGGTGCAGAGCGGCAAGGTGCGCGCGCTGGCGAAGCTCAATAGCCGGCCGCTGCCGGCGCTCCCCGACGTGCAGCCGCTGGCCGTTGCGGCGAACCTGCCGGCGTTCGCCGACATTTCGAGCTGGACCGGCCTGGTGGCGCCGGCCGGCACGCCGCGCGCAATCGTGGACAAGATCCAGCGCGAGGTCGTCGCCATGTATCGGGACCCGGCGGTGTTCCGGAAGCTGGAAGGCTCGGGGATAACCGCGGTCTCGAGCACGCCGGAGGAATTCGAGGCCTTCTTCCGCAAGGAAGCGGTGCGCTGGGACACCGCCTTCCGCGAAAGCGGCATCAGGCTCGACTGATCAGGAGCAGCAATCATGGATGCGATCGTCGCCACGGACCGCGCCCCCGGCGCAGCCCTCGATCTCCCGCGCGCGGCGGTCGGCCTGATCATCCCGTCGGTCAACACGATGAGCGAGCCGCAGTTCAACCATTTCGCCCCGGACGGGCTCGGCATCCACATCACGCGGGCGCGCGTCGCCGGCCCGTGGCGGCGGCCGCTGGAGGAGATGGCGCAAGAGATTGCGTTCTCCGCCCAGCTGCTTGCCGACTGCGGGCCCGACCTGATCGTCTTCCACTGCACCGACACCTCGATGAGCGCCGGCCCGCAGGGCGAAGGCCGCATCCTCGACATCGTGCGCGATGCCGCCGGCGTCGAGGCGCTTGCCACCAGCCGCCTCGTGCTCGAGGCGCTGCGCGCGCTCGGGATGAAGAAGCTGCTGCTGCTCAGCCCTTACCAGAGCAACGAGAACGTCAAGCGCTACCTGGCCGAGACGGGATTCACCGTGGTGCACGACGTGGCGCTGGGCCTCACCGCGCGCGAGTTCGTGCAGGTGACGCCGCAGCGCTGGCTCGCGCTCGCGCGCGAGCACGACCGCCCCGAGGTGGACGGGATTTTCCTCAGCTGCACCAACACGACGCAGATCGAGGCGATCGCCGACATCGAGCAGGCGTTGGCCAAGCCGGTGGTCAACAGCAACCAGGCGGTGCTGTGGGGCTGCGTGCAGCGGCTGCAGGCGAAGCTCGGCGCGCTGCCGCCCATGCCGCAGCTTGGGCGGTTGATGGAAATTCATTGAGGGGATCGAGATGACGATGGTCTCGCGTCGCGTCGCCGCCGTTGCGGCACTGCTTCTGCTTCTCGCTCAGGCAGCGTTCGCGCAGCCCTATCCGTCGCGGCAGATCACGCTGGTGGTGCCGTTCGCGCCGGGCGGGCCGGCGGATTTCCTCGGCCGGCTGATCGGCCTGAAGCTGGGCGAGGAGCTGGGCCAGCAGATCGTGGTCGACAACCGCGCCGGCGCCAACACCATCATCGGCGCGCAGGCGGTCGCCAAGGCAAAGCCGGACGGCTACACGCTCTTGATGGCGATCGACGGCACGCTGGTGATGAACCCGTTCCTCTACAGCAAGCTCGCCTACGATCCCTTCAAGGACTTCGAGCCGGTTTCGCTGATCGCGCTCGTTCCCTCGGCGCTGGTCGCCAACAACAAGATGCCGGTGGCGACGCTGAAGGAGCTGATCGACCTGGAGAAGCAGAAGCCGGGCAGCCATCAGATCGGGGTGAGCACGCCGACCTCGCAGGTCAATGTCGGCCTGCTCAACATGATGGCGGGGACCAGCTTCGCCATGATCCCCTACCGCGGCGGGACCACGCAGATCACCGGGCTGCTCGCCGGCGACATCCTGCTCGGCCACGAGAGCCTCAACGTGTCGCTGCCGCTCTATCGCGACGGCAAGCTGAAGATCCTCGGGCTCACCGGGCTCAAGCGCCTGTCGCTCGCGCCGGAGCTGCCGACCATCGCCGAGACGCTGCCGGGCTACGATCTCGGCATCTGGCAGAGCATCGTGGCGCCGGCCGGCACGCCGCGCGATGTCGTCGACAAGCTGCATGCGGCGCTCAGGAAGGTGCTGTCGGCCCCCGACGTGCGCGAAAAAATCCTCGCCGCCGGGATCGAGCCGGCGGTGAGCGCCACACCGGAGGAGTTCGCCGGCTTCATCCGCTCGCAGGCCGACACGCGCCGCAAGGTCATCGAGGCGGTCGGGCTCAAGCTCGACTGAGCGCGCCGATGTGGCGTCCGGCGCTCCTCCTCGCGCTCGCGCTGGCGGCGGCGCCCGCGTCCGCGCAGGACGCCAAGGGCTTTCCCAGCCGCGCGGTGCGCATCGTGGTGCCGTTTCCACCCGGCGGTCCTGCCGACATCATCGCGCGCCTCACCGGACAGAAGATGAGCGAGCGCTGGAGTCAGCCCGTCGTGATCGAGAACCGGCCCGGCGCCAATACGGCGATCGGCGCGCAGCTGGTGGCGAAATCCGAGCCGGACGGCCACACGCTGCTCGCCGGGATGGACACCACCATGGTGATGAATCCCCTGCTCGCCACCAACCTGCCCTACGATGCGGCAAAGGATTTTGCGCCGGTCACCCTGCTGACGCGCAACATGTCACTTCTGGTGGTGCGCCACGACGGGCCGAAGACCGTGGCCGAGCTGATCGCACGAGGCAAAGCCAGTCCCGGCAAGCTCAACATGGGCGCCGGCACGATCACGTCGCGCCTCGGCGCGCTCGCCTTCGTCAAGGCCGCCGGGCTCGAGGTCGTGCTCATCCCCTATAAGGGCAGCGCCGAGATCGTGCAGGGGCTGTTGTCGGGCAGCGTCGATTTCGCCCTCGACAGCACCGCCTCGAGCCTGCCGCAGATCGAGGCCGGCACGGTCCGCGCGCTCGCCAAGTACTCGAGCCGCCCGCTGCCGGCCCTGCCCGACCTGCCGAGCCTCGCCGCCGCGACCGGGTTGCCGGGCCTCGACGAGAGCGCGACCTGGATCGGCCTGCTCGCGCCGGCGCGCACGCCAAGCGACGTGATCGATACGATCCAGCGGGAGGTCGCACGCATCCATGCCGACCCGGCGTTCCAGGAGAAGCTGACCCGGGCCGGCATCTTCGGCGTCACCAGCACGCCGGCGGAGTTTGCCGCCTACATCCGCGCCGAGACCGAGCGCTGGAGCAAGGTCATCCGCGACAACCCGGCGGTGCGGTTGGATTGACTCGCCTGCGCCCCCTTCCGCCCTCATGCTGAGGAGCGCTCGCGTCTTCGCGAGCGCGTCTCGAAGCACGAGGGCGGCCCGTGCAGGTCAGCAGCGGCCTTTCCTTCGAGACGTGCATACGCCAAGAGGCGTATGCACTCCTCAGAGTTTGACTCAATATTAGTATCGATGTTTTCAGGCTCTAGCGAGACGTCGCACGAGGAGGCGAACGCTTGCGATCATGACCCAGGCTTCCGCGCTTTCGATGGTGGCCTCGAAGTCTTTGGCAAGGCGGCGGTTGCGGCCGAACCAGGCGAAGGTGCGCTCGATCACCCACCGTTTGGGCTCCGCCTTGAATGTGGCGACGCTCTGCGAGCGGTTGATGATCTCGATCGTCCACTTGCCCGAACCGGCGAGCGCATTGATGAGCTTTGGACCACGGTACACCCGGTCAGCGAAGATGTGTCGCAGCTTGGCAAACTTCTCGCCCAACGCCGTGAGCAGTGGCACGGCACCGTGATTGTCCTGGATGTTGGCCGGGTGCACCAGCAAGGCAAGCAGCAAGCCCATCGTATCGGTGATCAGGTGCCGTTTGCGGCCCTTCACTCTCTTGGCCGGGTCAAACCCGCATGGACCGCCACTTTCCGTGGTCTTGGCACTCTGACTGTCGATCACACCTGCAGATGGTATGGCTTGGCGTCCGGCCGCCAGGCGCGCGCGTCTGACGAACAGAGTTGATCCGCTGCCAGATGCGTCCGTTACGCCAGCCATAGAAATAGTACTGAACGGTCGAGCGTGGTGGGCAATCCTTCGGCAAGGCCCGCCATTGGCAACCGGTCGCTGCGATATACAAGATCGCGTTCACCACCGCGCGCAGATCAACCTCGCGCGGGCGCCCAACCCGAGACGGCGGCGGCATCAACGGAGCAAGCAAGCGCCATTCAGAGTCCCTCATGTCGCTTGCGTAGCGAAGGTCATCACGCCGATACTGTTGCTGGGTGATTTTGGTCCACACCATGTTGTGCCTCCTCGTAGCTTCGCAACCACGAGAGAGAATCACAACGGGCTGAAATCACTCAACTTTCTTTTTCGGCCAAACTCTCAGGATGAGGCCGAATACACACCGCGTCTCACCTCACCTCCAGCGCCGCGCGCACCCGTGCCACCACGTCTGGCGGCGTGTCAGCGAGCTGCGCCACCAGCGCCTGCACCTCCTCGCCGGTCATCGGATCGACCTCGAGTTTGAGCCGCGCCACGTCGGCGACGAAGGCCGCGTCCCGCATCGTCGCGTCGAACGCGCGCCGCAACGCCTGGACCCGCTCCGCCGGCACGTCGGGCGGCAGGAAATACGGCCGCCCGTATTCGGTGCGCGCGAACAGCATGCGCATCGCGGCGCGGTCGGTCTCGTGGCGCGCGAGCTCGAGCATGGTCGGCACGTCGGCGAGCTCCGCATAGCGCTTCAGGCCATACTGGGCGATGACGCGGATCTTGCCTTCGGCGATCCAGTGCGGGGTCTGCGCCTTGACCGAGGCCCAGCCGATCCCACCCATGCCCTGGACTTCGCCGCGCTCGATCGCGTGGTTGATCTGCGGCGTGCTCTCGTAGCCGCGCACGACCCGGAACCGGAGCCCGAGGACAACGTTCACCAGGAGCGGAAAGTCGGCCATCGTGGTGCCCGGCGCGGTGGCGCCGACGACCACTTCGGTGGTGGCGAGCTCGGCGATGCTGCGCACCGGCGCGGTGTGCCAGACGAACGCCACATAGGGCTCGCGGTTGGTGCTGCCGAGCCAGTTGAGCCGGGTCGCATCGAAGCGCGCCGCATTCGGCTGCAGCAGCGGCGCGGTCGGAATGCCGTTGATCGGCGCGCCGATCACGGTGCCGTCCTTGGGACCGATGGCGAACAGCTGATTGGTCATCACCAGGCCGCCGGCTGCGGGCAGGTTCTGCACGATGATGGTCGGGCTGCCGGGAATATGGCTCGCCAAATGGCGAGCCACGATGCGGGCGAACAGGTCGTATCCGCCGCCTGCCGCCGAGCCGACCACGATGCGGATCTGCTTGCCGCGATAGAAGGCGGCGACGTCCTCCTGGGCGCTGACGGACTGCGAGGAGGCGATGAAGACCGCGGCGCTGAAAATTGCCGCCAGGCGCCGTGGCGTCATGCGGCGCCGCTCCGGCGCACAGTGGCGGTGCCGAACAGCCGCCCGGGACAGCCGCGACGATCGCTCCAGTCGAGCCGCGCCAGCGTATCCCACAGCATCGCCTGGTTGCTGGTGACGACCGGCCGGTCGAGCCGCTGCTCGAGCTCCGCGATGACCTCGAAGGTCGCGATGTTGGCGCAGCTGATGAGGTAGGCATCCGCGTCCGGACGCGCGGCCTCGATCGTGCGGTCGCGCCAGAACTGCGCCGGCGTGGCGCAGAAGGCATCGCTGCCGCCGAGATCGAACCCGACCACGTGCAGGATCTCGTAGCCGGCGATCGCCAGGAATGCGGCCTCCTCGGCGGTGGTGCGCGCATCGTACGGCGTGAGCAGCACGAGGCGGCGGGCGCCGAGCGCCGCAAAGGCATTGCGCAGCGCCGTCGCCGTGGTGGTCGCGCGCGTCGCGCCGCCCCGCATCACCGCCGCAAGCGCGCGCTCCTCGCCGGCGAGGCCCGCCTCGGTCGAAGCGGCGGTGCAGTGGAAGCAGACGACGTCGCACTTCGCGTCCATCAGGGTGCGGGCGGCGTCCTCGACCCGCGGCAGCAACTGATCGAGCGACACGTGATGCGGCCCGGTCATGCGCAGCCGCATCACGTGCGGAGCCAGGCCGGCGGGATAATGGCGCACCATCTCCTGCTCGACCATCCGGTTGGACGACGGAATGATGAGACCGATGCGGGCGATCATTGGTGGCGTCATGCCCTCTGGCAAATCCCCGCGCGTTCCAACCGCGGGAGCACCTCGTCGCAGAAGAACGGCAGCTCGTCGATGTAGTTGACGAACGACACGGCGATGCCGGTGAGCCCGGCCTTGCTCAGATCGATCAGCTGGCGCGCCACGTCGTCGGGATCGCCGACGATCGGCAGGCCGCCCATGCCCTGCGCGTAGTGGCTGCGCTGGGTGAGGTACTCCTCCATCGGCACCGTCTGCGGGCTGATGTTCTTGAGGCCCAGGATGCCGTCGACCGCCGACCAGTCGGCATGCTCGACGATGCAGTGGTGATAATAGTCCTTCGCCTCCTTGGGCGTCGGCTTGCAGGTGATGACGCCGACCGTATAGACGCCGAGCTCGCGCCCGAACTGCCTGGCCTGATCCTTGGCCGTGGCGACGCGTTGCGCCGTCTCGTCGAGCGAGGTGCGCGACGCCTGCAGGAAGAACGCATCGCAGTTGCGGATGGCGAAGGCCTGACCCGTCGGCGAGGCGCCGGCATTCATGATCACCGGCCGCGTGCCGCCGCACGGCTTGGGCTTGCCGCGAATGCCCTTGAGCTTGAGGTAGGTGCCGGTGAAGTCGAAATCTTGCCTGTCGGACCAGATCATCTTGATGACGTCGATCCATTCCTGCGCGTACTCGTAGCGCTGCTCGTGCTCGCGCTGCGTCACGCCGAACATCTGGAACTCGCCCTCGTTCCAGCCGACCACGATGTTGAGGCCGAAGCGCCCTTCGCCGATCTGGTCGGCGGTGACCATCTCCTTGGCGGCGATGACGGGATTGAACAGCGGCGCGTGCACGGTGCCGAACACCGTGATGCGGCTGGTGGAAGCGAGCAGGCCGCTCGCCCAGGTGATGGTCTCGAGCGTCGCTCCCTGGTAGTCGGTGTCGCCGCCATAACCCTTCCAGCGCCCGATCGGCAGCAGGAAGTCGATGCCCGCCTCGTCGGCCATGCGGGCGAGGCGCCGGTTGTCCGGCCAGTTGCCCGACCAGCGCTCGGGCACCATGGTCACGGCCCGGCCGGACGAGCAGTTGGCGCCGAACAGCCCGATCTGCAGCCGGTTGTTGCCATACATGGCCATGCGGTTGCGCAAGGTCGCCTCGCGCGGGCGCGCGGTGTCATTGCTGAGATCGTTCACTGAGGTCGCTCCCTGCGGCGGAGGGTTCGTTTGCTGGGGGTATTGGAGCACGCTCGCGGCTCGACGCAAGAGGCAATCGACGTTGCTCCGGGCGCGACGAAATCGCGCCGCTCCGGGCGCGACGAAATCGCGCCGCTCCGGGCACGACGAAATCGCGCCGCTCAGGGCGCGACGAAATGGTGACGTTCCCTCAGTTGTCGCGTGCCGCAGCCTCGCGTAAGACTACGAGCAAGGGGCGGCACCAAGAAGCGTCCGGGAGGATGAGCATGTGCAATACCGTGAACCTCATGCGGTCGGCGGCGGCCGTCGTGCTGGCCGCACTCGCGCTGGCGGCCGCGGGGTCGCCGGCCCTGGCCTGGCCGGACCGGGCGGTGAGATTCATCGTACCGATCGGACCGGGCGCCGGCGTCGACATCACGGCGCGCATGTTCGCCGACCGGCTTGCCAAGACGTGGGGTCAGTCCGTGGTGGTGGAAAACCGGCCGGGCGGGGACGCGATCGTCGCCATCACGGCGTTCATCACCGCCAACGACGACCACACCATCTTGTTCGGCCCGTCGGGGTCGTTCACAGCGCATCCCTACACGCAGCAGAAGGTGCCGTATGACGTCAAGGAGCTCACCACGATCGCCCGCGTGACCAGCACCGTCGTGGTGGTCGCCGTGCCGGCGTCGTCGAGCATCAAGACGGTCGCCGACCTGGAGGCGGCGGCGCGCGCCCAGCCAGGCAAGCTCAACTGGGCGACCGCGACCGGCCTCAACGATTTCCTGTTTGCCGGCTACCTCAAGGGAGCCGGCCTCGAGATGACCAAGGTCCCGTATCGCGACACGGTCTCGGCGATCAACGACCTCGGGGAAGGACGGCTCGACGTCTATGTGGGCGCCTATGCGATCGTGCGGCCGCAGGCGCAGGCCGGCAAGGTGAGAGTCCTGGTCGTGACCAATCGCGAGCGCGCGGCCGGGGCGCCCGACATCCCGACCGCCCGCGAGTCCGGATTCCCGGCGCTCGAGTACGACGGCCTCACCGGTCTGTTCGGCCCGCGCCACATGGGCAACGACGTGCGCGCCCGCATCGCCGCCGACGTCAAGACGACGGCGTCCGATCCGGAGATCGTGCAACGGCTGACGGCGACCGGGCAGAACATCATTCCCGGCACGGCGGAGGAATTCGCCGCGACCATCGAGCAGCAGCGCCGCCAGGTCGACGCCATCGCCAAGGTGCTCGGCGTCAAGCCGGCGACGCAGTGAGCGAAGGGCGTCGTCCGCGCGGGCGGGCGGCGCCGTCAGTCCCAGCGCCGCCGAACCGCAGCGCGCGCTCAATGCGTCGATCGCGGCCGCTCGGAGGCCCCAGTATCCCCGGTCAATCGGTCAGGGCACGGCGGAACAGCAAGGCTGCGCACGAGTGAGATTTCCACTCCCGTGACTACCGGGGTCGCCCGGTCAAGCCGGGCGACGACAACCGCGATTCACGCCGATCGACGGCTGCAACGAAGTCGCCAACAGTCCGTATGCGCGCATGTTCGACTTGCCGGTCGGGCATTACGGCGTCGTTTACTACCTGTACATGTTCGGCCTGGCGGCGCTGCTCGCCTTCGACCCGCAGTCGCGCGGCCTGCGCACCGGCGCGTCCTGCTCTCGCTCTATTTCATGGTCCTGCAGGTCGGTTTCATCCGCGCCTTCCGCATCTACTGCCTCGTCTCGGCGGTGACGACGGTGCTGTTCACCGTTGCGGCGGTCCGGCACTTGCGGGCAACACACATGCCAGAGGAACGTTACTGACGGCTCGACTTTGCCGGATTCGCGAAAAAGAAAAGAAAGGATAGTGATGGCAATAGTATTCCCTCGGGCATGAAAGCATCGCGAAATCAAGGGGGATTCGGTGACAATGAACCGCCGGGAGTTTCAGTTCATCGACGGCTCGTCGAAAAAATTCTGGGCGATCGCGCTCGATGGCAACGCCTTCACGGTTCACTTCGGACGCATCGGCACAATCGGCCAGGCAAAGCCGAAAGCCTTTGGTAACGATGACACGGCGAAGCAGGAGTATGACAAGCTCATCCTCGAGAAAACGAGGAACGGCTATGTCGAAGTGGCCCCCGGTGCAGCGAGTCCCGGTCCGGCGCCGGTGCCACGGCAGCCGGCGGTGGCGCCGGCCGCGCCCGTTGCCGCCGCGGATGCCTGCAATGGCGGGGATGAGTCGGCCGATGCCATAGACGCCACCCCGCTGGCGAAGCCCACGCCTGCGCCCCCAGCATCGACGGTCGCCGCACCCCAAGTCCCGCCGCTGCGGCACGTGAAGCTCACGGATGAGGACCGGCAACGGGTGCGATGGCTGCCGCGCGAGCCGGTGAACCTGCCGCCGCCGCTGCCTTTCAGCTTCGACGCCTGCCTCGAGCAGATGAAGTCCGCGCTCGACGATGCGGACAACTTTTACACGGTCGGCAAGCCGGACTACAGGTACATGATCGCCCAGGCCATTCCGCCCCGGCTCACGAAGGAGGAGGCCTGGCTCTGGCTCAACGTCCTCGACACGCCGAACGATGAACGCGAGCGGGTTGTGGAGTTGGCGCGCCAGGTCGCTGCGGCGGGGCTTCCCGACAACGCGCGCGCGCGGGCGCGGGCAGAGTTGGCCGCGCGGCGATCCGACTACATCTGCCCCATCGCTCCCCAGACGCTGCGACAGTTCTTCACCCCGATCGAGATTGCCGAGCTCATCATGGCAAACGAGGAGGGCGTACTGACCTCCGCAATGCCCTATGGCGGGGGAACTGTGCGCCCGATGCTGGCGTTCTCCAGGCTCGTCGTGCCGCAGATGAGCGAGGAGGAGCGCAACCACTTTCGTGGCGCGATGGAGCGCATGTGCGACGCCGTGCCGGATCCCTCCTCCGCCCAGGCAGCCTTGCGTCTCGCCTTTCTCTCGACGGTCGGCGGCGGCGAGCGGCTCGCCGCCTGGGTGGCCAGCCAGCCCGATGGCGCGTGGACCTCGTTCGACTGGTACTGCCTGCTGCCCTCGGGCTACCTCGACGTCCTCGCGGGATTGCCGGACGAGGCGAGCTTCGTCCGCGAGACGCGACGGCTGAGCGGCCGACTGCACCGGCCCTCCGACCTGCGGCTGTGGCTCGCGGCGACCGAGTGGCGCGAGCTCGACTTGGCTCGTGATGCGGTCCTCGCCGCAGGAACCAAGGACGACGCGGGGGCCCTGGCGCGCATGCTCGCCCTGGTCGAGGCGCCGGAAGCGGTGGTGCCCATGCTCGAGCTGCAGCTCGGCTCGAAGGCCCAGGTCATCGCCGCGGAGTGGCTTTCCGCGCATCCGCTGGCAGCGGCCGTAGGCCTGGTCCCGGCCGCCAGGGGGCAAGGAAAGCTGGCGGACGCTGCGCGCGAGCGCCTGCACACGATGCGCCGCAGCGGACTCCAGGCGAGCTTGACGGCAGCCTTGTCGCATCTGACGCCGGAGCAGAGCACCTGGCTGACGCAGGAGATCCTCGACGTCGCCGAGGAGACGCTGCCCGAGCTCGGCCGTGCCGAGCTGCCCGCCGCGCTGCAGGCGGCGCTCGCGCAGGTGAAGGCTGCCAAGCCGCCCGGCTGGCTCTCGGTCGCGTCGCTGCCGCCGATCAAGCTCAAGGGCAAGAGGCTCGCCGCAGCCGAGGTCGAAACCGTCCTGGCGGCGCTCAAGGCGACGGCCCTGGGTGCGGGCTCTACGCTCGTCTCGTCGCTCAAGCAGGAGGCCGACCGCACTTCGCTCGATGCCTTCGCCTGGAAGCTGTTCGACCTGTGGCAGGGCATGGGCGCGCCGTCCAAGGACCGCTGGGCGATGGCCGCAATCGGCCACCTGGGCGGCGATGCGTGCGTGCTGAAACTCACGCCGATGCTGCGCGACTGGCCGGGCGAGAGCCAGCACACGCGCGCCGTGTTCGGCCTCGAATGCCTGCGTGCGATCGGCAGCGACACGGCGCTGACGGCGCTCAACGGCATCGCCCAGAAGCTCAAGTTCAAGGGCCTGAAGCAGAAGGCGCAGGAGATGATGGAGGGCATCGCGCAGGCGCGCGGCCTCACCCGCGAGCAGCTCGCCGACCGCGTCGTGCCCGATTGCGGCCTCGACGCGCGCGGCAGCCGCGCGTTCGACTTCGGGCCGCGCCAGTTCCGCTTCGTGCTCGGGCCGGACATGAAGCCGCTCGTGCGTGATCCGGCCGGCAAGGTCAGGGCGGATCTGCCGGCGCCGACCAAGGCGGACGAGCCCGACAAGGCCGAGGCGGCGGTGACGGAGTGGAAGCTCCTGAAGAAAACGCTGCGCGAGGTGCTGAAGATCCAGGCCGAGCGGCTGGAAGACGCGATGATCACCGGGCGCCGCTGGACTCCGGACGAGTTCGACACGCTCCTCGTCAAGCATCCCCTCATGGTCAACCTCGTGCGCCAACTGGTGCTGGCCGCCTATGACGACGCCGGCAAAGTCACCCAGACCTTCCGCGTCACCGAGGACCAGACGCTCGCCGACCACAACGACGAGCAAATCGGCCTGCCGTCGAGCGGCCGCATCGGCGTGGTGCATCCGGCGCATCTCGACGAGGCGACGAAATCCGCATGGGGCCAGGTGCTGAGCGACTACGCGATCATCCCGCCGTTCGCGCAACTGGGCCGCGACATCTGCCGGCCCGATCCGGCTGACCTGGACGAGACCGCGATCACCCGCTACCGCGGCCCCAAGATCCCGGGCATCGTCATGTACGGCATGCTGGAGCGCAGCCAGTGGCTGCGCGACCCGCCGGGAGACGGCGGCGGCTTTACCCGGCACTCCAAGCATTTCTCATCCGCCGAAGTGACGGCGTTCATCAAATATACCGGGCTGGCCATGGGCTACCACGAGGAGAAGCAGGAGCTCGAAGAGGTGTATTTCGTGCCGGGCCATGTCAAGCCCGCGCGGTGGGTCGAGCACAAGGATCGGCTCAGGATCAAGGACGTGGATACGGTCGTGGCCAGCGAAGTGCTGCGGCTCGCCAACGCCATCGTGTCCAAGGCGGAGTGAAGCGCAGATCAGGCCGGCGATACTTCACGGTCCTGCGGGTCGGCTTCATCCGCGCCTTCTGCATCTACTGCCTGGTCTCGGCGGTGACGACCGCGCTGCTCACGGCCGCAGCGGTCCGGCACTGGCAAGCGACCCACATGCCACCGGAGTGAACTGACAACTCGACTTTGCCGGATTCGCGAAGGGAAAAGAAAGAATAGTGATGGCAATAGTATTCCCTCGGGCATGAAATCATCGCGAGATCGAGGGGGATTCGGTGACAATGAACCGCCGGGAGTTTCAGTTCATCGACGGCTCGTCGAAAAAATTCTGGGCAATCGCGCTCGACGGCAAGGCCTTCACGGTTCACTTCGGACGCATCGGCACCACCGGCCAGGCGAAGCCGAAGGCCTTCGACACCGAGGACGCCGCTCAGCGGGAATATGACAAGCTCATCCTCGAGAAAACGAGGAACGGCTATGTCGAAGTGGCCCCTGGTGCAGCAAGCCCCGGTCCGACGCCTGTGCCGACGAAGCCGGCGGTGGCGACAGCCGCGCCGGTTGCCGCCGCGGTTGCCGGCAATGGCGGGGATGCGTCGGCCGACGCCATAGACGCCGCCCCTCCGGCGAAACCTACGCCCGCGTCCCCAGCGCCGACGGTTGCCGCACCTATCGGTCCGTTGCAGCGCCGCGTGAAGCTCTCCGACGAAGACCGCGCCCGCGTGCGATGGCTGCCGCGCGAGCCGGTGCAACTCCCGCGGCCGCGGCCGTTCGATCTCGAGGCTTGTCTCGAGCAGATGGAGGCTTGTCTCGAGCAGATGGATGCGGCGCTGCGGTCCGGCTGGGGCTACATGAGCAAGATCGCCAAGGCCGTTCCCAAGAGCCTCTCCAAGGAGGAGGCGTGGTTCTGGCTCAACGTCCTGGACACGCGCTACGACAAGCGCAAGGGCCTGGAGGCGCGCCTGCGCACGTCGCATGCGGCCGGGCTTCCGAGCGATGCGCAGGTCCGCGCCTGGGCGAAGAAGGTGTCGCGACGATTCGAGACGATCTACACCGGCGCGCCGCATACGCTGCGCCCGTTCTGCGCGCCGGCGGAGATCGCCGACCTGATCATCGCGTCGATCGGGGCCGACGCCGCGCAATATCCCATGAGAGGGCAATTCGCCACCAGCCCGTGGTATATGATGGCGTTCTCGGCGACCGTCGTCCCGCACATGAACGAGGACGAGCGCGAGGAATTCCGCGGCGCAATCGAACGGATGCATGACGCCGAGCCGGACCGATCCTCGCTCCGGGCGGTTATGCTGCTGGCCTTCCTGTCCACCGTGGGCGGCGGCGAGCGCCTCGCCTCCTGGGTGGCGAGCCGACCGGACAAGGCATGGGAAGGGCTCGGGCTGTACTGGCAATTCGGCAGTAACCTGGACGTCCTCGCCGGGCTCGCGGACGAAGCAAGCTTCGTGCGCGAGGCGCGGCGGCTGATCGGCAGGGTGTGCACGCCGTCCGATCTGCGGCTGTGGTTGGCGGCGACCGAATGGCGCGAGCTCGACTTGGCGCGCGATGCGGTGCTCGCCGCAGGAACGAAGGACGACGCCGTTGCCCTGGCGCGTGCGCTCGCCCTGGTCGAGGCGCCGGAGGCGGCGCTGCCCATGCTCGAGGTTCAGCTCGGATCGAAAGCCCCGGCGATCGCCGCAGAGTGGCTCGCCGCACATCCGCTTCTTGCGGCCGTCGGCCTCATCCCGGCCGCCATGGGCCAGGGCAAGCTGGCGGAATCCGCGCGCGAACACCTGCACACGATGCGGCGCAATGGGCTCGCATCGGTTCTCGGCGCAGCCGCATCACACCTGACCCAGGAGCAGGGCGCCTGGTTGCAGCATGAGATTCTCGAGATGGTCGAGGAGACGCACCTCGAGCTTACCCGCGCCGAGTTGCCGGGAGCGCTGCAGACAGCGTTCGCAGACGTGAAGGCGTCCAAGCCACCAGGCTGGCTCTCGGTCGCTTCGCTGCCGCCCATCAAGATCGAAGGCAAGCGGCTTGCCACTGCCGAGATCGAAGCGCTTCTCGCCACGCTGAAGGCAACGCCCATCGACGCAAGCCCAGCGCTCGCCTCCACCCTCAAGACTCACGCCGATCACGCCGCGCTCGATGCGTTCGCCTGGAAGCTGTTCGACCTGTGGCACGGCATGGGCGCGCCGTCCAAGGACAAGTGGGCGATGGGCGCCATCGGGCACCTGGGGGGAGATGCGTGCGTGTTGAAACTCACCCCGCTGCTGCGCGACTGGCCGGGCGAGAGCCAGCACGCACGCGCCGTGTTCGGCCTGGAATGCCTGCGTGCGGTCGGCACCGACACCGCGATGATGGCGCTCAACGGCATGGCGCAGAAGCTCAAGTTCAAGGGCCTGAAGCAGAAGGCCCAGGAGATGATGGAGGGGATCGCGCAATCCCGCGGCTTCACGCGCGAGCAGCTCGCCGACCGCATCGTGCCGGATTGCGGCCTCGACGAACGCGGCAGCCGCGTGTTCGACTTCGGGCCGCGCCAGTTCCGCTTCGTGCTCGGGCCGGAGATGAAACCGCTCGTGCGCGATGCCGACGGCAAGATCCGATCGGATCTTCCCGCCCCGACCAAGGCCGACGAGCCCGACAAGGCCGAGGCGGCGGTGGCCGAGTGGAAGCTCCTGAAGAAGACCCTGCGCGAGGTGCTGAAGATCCAGGCTGAGCGCCTGGAGGACGCGATGATCACCGGGCGCCGCTGGACTCCGGACGAGTTCCAGACGCTGCTGGTGCAGCATCCCCTGATGGTCAACCTCGTGCGCCAGCTGGTGCTGGCCACCTACAATGATGCCGGCAAGGTTACGCAGACGTTCCGCGTCACCGAGGACCAGACGCTCGCCGACCACAACGACGAGGACATCGGCCTCCCGTCGAGCGGCCGCATCGGCGTGGTGCATCCGGCGCATCTCGACGAGGCACTGAAATCCGCCTGGGGCCAGGTGCTCAGCGACTACGCGATCATCCCGCCCTTCGCGCAACTGGGTCGCGACATCTGTCGCCCCGATCCGGCGGATCTGGAGGCGACCGAGATCACCCGCTATCGCGGCCCCAAGGTCCCCGGCATCGTCATGTACGGCATGCTGGAGCGCAGCCAGTGGCTGCGCGACACGCCGGCCGACGGCGGCGGCTTCAAGCAGCACTCCAAGCATTTCCCGTCCGCCGACCTGACGGCGTTCATCAAATATACCGGGCTGGCCATGGGCTACCACGAAGAGAAGCAGGAGCTGGAATCTGTTTACTTCGTGCCCGGGCACGTCAAGCCGACCTGGTGGGGCGACCACAAGGATCGGCTAAGGATCAAGGATGTGGATACGGTCGTGGCCAGCGAGGTGCTCAGGCTCGCCAACGCCATTGTGTCCAAGGCAGAGTGAAGCGACATTGGGACGACAAACCGAGCGCGATTCGACTCGCATGCCGCCACGCTCAAGCACTTCCGACCCGACATCCGCCGCTGCGCCGCGGGAGCTGCAGCGTCCCGCCGCCGAGGTGTTGCATGCGGCCGAGCTCACCCGGCTGGCCGAAGCCGATGCGGCACGACCGAAACCGCCGGGCTGGCGGATGTCGCCGCAGAGCGTCCTGAAATTCATCCTGGGCGATGAGAGGGCGGGTATTGCGCCGAAGTTCGTGGGTCGCCGGGCGATGCTCGAGCGCTGCGTGGTGGCGCTCGCGACCAACCGCGGCCTGATGCTGATCGGCGAGCCCGGCACCGCCAAGAGCTGGCTCAGCGAGCTGCTGGCGGCGGCGATCTCGGGCGACAGCACGCTGACCATCCAGGGGAGCGCGGGCACGACGGAAGATGCCATAAAGTATTCCTGGAACTATGCGCTGCTGCTGGCGGAGGGACCGGGCGAGCGGTCGCTGGTGCCGGCGCCGCTCTATCGGGGCATGGCGGACGGCAAGGTGGTGCGCTTCGAGGAGATCACCCGCTGCCCGGTGGAGATCCAGGACACGCTGCTGTCGATCCTCAGCGATCGCGTGATGCTGGTGCCCGAGCTCGCCGGCGAAGGTCGCACGCTGTATTCGGCCCAGGGCTTCAACGTCATCGCCACCGCGAACACGCGCGATCGCGGCGTGAACGAGATGAGTGCCGCGCTGAAGCGTCGTTTCAACTTCGAGACGGTGCCGCCGATCGAACGCTTCGAGCTCGAGCTGGCGCTGGTGCAACAGGAGACGGCGCGGCTGTTGAAGCATGCCGGGGTGAAGGCCTCGCTCCCGCCCGACGTGGCCGAGCTGCTGGTGACGACCTTCCGGGAATTGCGCAGCGCGCAGACGAAGGAAGGCCGCGCGCTCGAGCCGCTGACGACACCCATGAGCACGGCCGAGGCGGTGAGCACGGGCTTCGCAGCGGGACTGCATGCCAGCTATTTCGCCAACGACCGCATCACGCCGGAGCACATCGCCCTGCACGTGGCCGCGACGGCCCTGAAGGACGCGGCGGACGATCTGAAAAAAGTGCGCCACTATTTCAGTCACGTGGTGAAAGAGCGCGGCGGCGCGCACTGGCAGGCCTACTACGAAGCGCGCAAGATGCTGGACTGACTAGTGCGGCGGATTTGCAGTTCCTATCACTTCGCCGCGACCTCTTGTAGGAACTGCAAATCCATAAGCCGCACCAGAAACCATTGATATTGCTAGTGCCGCCGAGTTGAAGTTCCTACCCCACTTGCCGCAATCTCATTTAGGAACTTCAACTCGAAAAGCGGCACTAGAATCATAGAGTTGCTAGTGCCCCTTTCGCTTCCGAAGCTCGTGCTGAGGGTGCTGCAAGGGGGACGAGCTTCGGAAGCGGGGGCACTAGTGCTCCTATGATTCCGAATTTCGCCAAGAGGATGCCGCGAAGTGATGCGAAATTCGGAATCGGAGCACTAGCGATGCTTCCCCTGCTGCTTCCCGTGCGGCATCACAGTCCCGCGTGCGCCCGTATGGTGCGCGACACGATCGGGCAATTGCGGCCCGCAGCGGTGCTGATCGAGGGGCCGGCTGACTTCAACGAACGGATCGACGAGCTCTTCCCCGGCCATCGGCCGCCGATCGCCATCTACAGCTACGTGGCGTGGCAGGACGGCACCCGGCAGGGTGCGTACTACCCGATGTGCGAGTACTCGCCGGAGTGGCAGGCCCTGATCGCCGCGAAGGCCTGCGGAGCGATCGTGCGGTTCATCGACCTGCCGTTCGCCGCGCTGGCGCGGGAAGACAAGCGCACGCATCGCTACGCCGACGATCGGTTGCGCGGCAGCGACTATGTGGAGGCGCTGTGCAAGGCGCTGGAGGTCGAGAGCTTCGACGATGCGTGGGACTTGATCGCCGAGCAAGACCCGGGATTGACCACGGAGCAGGTCCAGCGCCGCGTTGGCGACTACTGCCGGTGCCTGCGCGAGACCGACGGCAACAGGGTCCGCGCCTACGACCAGCGCCGCGAGCGGTTCATGGCGGCGCACATCCGGGCCGCCTGGGCGGAGTTTGGCCGCGATCGTGTCGTCACCGTCACCGGCGGCTATCACACGAGCGGCATCGAGGCCCTGATGGCCAAGGATGATCGCGACCGCGACACGACGATCGCCTGGCCGCCGGACCTCGCCGAGCGCGGCATCGCGCTGACGCCCTACAGCTACGAGCGGCTCGACAACCTCACCGGCTATGATGCCGGCATGCCGAGCCCCGGCTTCTATCATGAGGCGTGGCGGGCGGCGGACCACGCGGCGGTCCACGTGCCGCTGTTGGCCGCCGTCGTGCACAAGCTGCGTGAGCTCAAGCAGGCCGCCAGCACGGCCGATCTGATCGGCGTCGAGGCTTGCGCTCAGGCCCTGGCGGCGCTGCGCGGCCACCGCCGGGTGTGGCGCCGCGACCTGGTGGACGCCATTGCGGCGGCCCTGGTGAAGGACGACGTTCACCTCGCGCATCCGTTCATTCTGGCGATGCAGGAGGTGCTGCGCGGCGGCGAGCGCGGGCGCCTGGCGGCGAGCGCGCCTTTGCCGCCGCTCGTGCGCGATATCCAGGCGCGGCTCGCGGCGGCCGATCTCGTGCCCGACAAGACGGCGGTCGAGCGCACGCTGGCGCTGGCCACGCCGGCGGACTCGGAGCAGAGCCGCATGCTGCACCGGCTGCGGGTGCTGGCCATACCGGGCTTTGACCGCGTCGCCGGCGTGGACTTTGCGGTTCGCTCCGACCTCACGTCGCTCACCGAAACCTGGCGCGTGCGCTGGATGGCGGAGCAGGACGCGCAGATGATCGAAGCTGCGCGCTACGGCTCGGCATTGAACGAGGCCGTGGCGGCGCGCCTGCACGAGGCCGCGCGAGCGCTCGAGCGCAGCTCTGCCGCCGTGGCGCTACTCCTGCTCGACTCGGTGCTCGCCGGCGTGATGGCGATGGCCGAAGCGCTGCGCCTGCGTGCCGCCGAGATCATCCATCAGGACGGCGACCTCGCGAGCGTGGCCGCCGCGATGGATCATCTGCTCTATCTCTTCGCCTGGGACGATGCCCTGGGCGTGCGCGGGTCGATCGAGACCGGGACGTTGCTGAAGGACGCCTTCGAGCGCGCCACCTGGCTCCTGGAATCAGGAAGCCCCGCGGCAAATTCCGCGGCCGAGGTCGATGCGGTGCGGCTGACGCGCGACGTGTTCGAGCGGGCGGAGCAGCCCATGCGGCTGAGCCGCACCGACTTCGCCGCCGTCCTCGCCCGCGTGCAGGCCGACACGCAGCGCAGCCCGGCGCAGCGCGGGGCCTGTGCGGGCGCGCTGTGGTCGCTGCGGTGCGCCGACCCCGAGCACATCCGGCGGGATCTGCTGTTGTTCGCCGCACCCGACCAGCTGGGAGACTTCCTCACCGGCCTGTTCGCGCTGGCCCGTGAGGAAGCGCAGCGCGATCGCGAGCTGCTCGCCGCCATCCACAGCGTCGTGGTGGCGTGGAACGACGACGGCTTCCTCGCCGCCCTGCCGTCGCTGCGGCTCGCCTTCATGTATTTCACGGCGCGCGAGAAAGTGTACCTGGCGCGCTCGCTGTTCGACGAAGAGACCTCCGCCGAGGCTGCGGCGTCCGAGCCCGTGCGGCTCGCGGTCAGCACGGCGGAAGCCGTCGAGGCGATGGCGTTCGAGACCATGCTGTTGCGCATCGCCGGGCAATACGGCGTGCGGCTCGCCCTCGATAGCGACCCGAGCGACGTACCATGACGTCCCGCCAGCACAAGATTCGGTGGCGCCTGATCCTCGGCGACGAGGCCGAAGGGGTCTGCGGCGGCCTCTCAGATCAGGATGCCGATCGCGACGCGGCGCTGGAGTATCTCTACGGCCGGGAAGCGAAGGGGCGGAACCGCCGCGCGGGAGGCCGAGGCGACCAGGGCAGCGGCAAAGGCTCGCTCGATCCGTCGCAGCTGACGGTTCCGGCGTGGATCAACGCGGTCCACACGCTGTTCCCGCAGCGCACCGTCGAGCGCATCGAGAAGGATGCGCTGGAGCGCTATCAGGTGCAGGAGCTCGTCACCAATGTCGACCTGCTGAAGCGGGCAGAGCCGAACATGACCCTGCTCAAGGCCGTGCTGCACACCAAGCACCTCATGAACCAGGAGGTGCTGGGGGTCGCCCGCGAGCTGGTGCGCAAGGTGGTGGAGCAACTGATGGAGAAGCTCGCGCGGCCGGTGCAATCGCCGTTTTTCGGCGTGGTGGATCGACGCAAGCGGTCTTCGCTGCGGGTGGCGAAGAACTTCGACGCGCAGACCACCATCCGCCGCAACCTCAAGCACTACGATCTGGAGCAGCGCAAGCTTTTCATCCAGACGCCGCACTTCTTTTCCCGGGTCCGACGGCATACCGACAAATGGCAGGTCGTCATCCTGGTCGACGAATCCGGCAGCATGGCCGACAGCGTGATCCACAGCGCCGTGACCGCGGCCATCTTCTTCGGCATCAGGACGCTGCGGACGCACCTCGTGCTGTTCGACACCAGCATCGTCGACGTGAGCGCCGACTGCGCCGACCCGGTCGAGACGATCATGAAGGTGCAGCTCGGCGGCGGCACCGACATCGGCCAGGCGGTGCGCTACGCCGAGGGCCTCATCGACAATCCGCGCCGCGCCATCGTGGTGCTCATCACCGACTTCTGCGAGGGCGCCCCGGTGGGAAACCTGTTCGCCGCATGCAAGCGGCTGATCGAGCAGGGCGTCCTGCTGCTGGGACTGGCGGCCTTGGATGCCGAGGCGAAGCCGCAATATGACCACGCCACCGCGGGCCACATCGCCGACCTGGGCGCGCATGTGGGTGCCATGACGCCAGGGGAGCTCGCCGCCTGGGTTGCCGAGAAGGTGCGCTAAACCGTGGCCCGTCCCGATCTCGCCGCCCTGTCTCCCGACGATCTCGCCGCGCTCGCCAATCGCGGCCTGGTGAAACGCGCCCAGCGGGAGTGCGAGGCGGGCGAGCTGACGGCGCAATGGGATGAGAGCGACGACGGCACCATACGGGCGACGTGGTCGGACAACGTGACCTGCACGTTGCCCGGTGGACGCACGGTGAAAGACGCGCAGTGCACCTGCGGCGCGCTGGAGCTGTGCCGCCACGTGTTGCGAACCGTGCTGGCGTGGCAGCAGCGGCAGGCCGAGGCACGCGGCAGCGCCGACGGCGCGCAGGCAACGCCGGAGCCCTGGGACCCCGGCCGCATCGAGGATGCGGTTCTCGAGCGCCAGGTCGCCAAGACCGTGCGCGATCGTGCCGCCAGCCTGTGGTCGCAGGGCGTGCTCGCCGAGCTGTTGCGGTCGGCGAAACCTTCCGCCAGCTTTCACTGCCCGGGCCACACCGTGCGCTTCCCGGTGCCGGATGACCTGCGCTACGCGCACTGCAGTTGTGCCGAGCCGGCGCCGTGCGTGCATGCCGTGCTCGCGGTGAGGGCGTTCCGCCTCCTCGAGTCCGGCGCGTCGTCCGGCATCGTGAGCGAGGGGCCGTTGGACATGCCCGTGCCGCAGGGGACGCTGGTTGCGGCGGAAACCTGCGTGCACGATCTGCTCGCGGACGGCCTCGCCTCGCTCGGCGCCGCCTGGCGCGACCGCGTTCGTCGCGTGTCCGCCGAATGCGCCGCGGCGTCGCTGATGTGGCCGGCGCAGATCCTCGACGAGCTCGCCGACGACTTCGACCGTTACACGGCGCGCGATGCCGCCTTCACCCCGGGACAGGCCGCCGAGCGTGCCGGCGAATTGCTGCTGCGGCTCGACGCGATCCTCGCCGGCTGCGCGCCGGTGCCCCAGGCGTTCATTCGCGGCATGAAATCCGATCGCGACTCGGAACTCGGCGCCGCGCGGTTCATCGGCCTCGGCGCCGCCGTCGCCGAGGCACGGCGCAGCAGCCTGCTGACGGTGTTCCTGCAGAACTGCGACAACGGTCACGTGATGACGGTGACGCGGGAGTTCGCCGAAGACCCGGACGCGGTGGCTGCGCGCAAACCGTTTCACCAGCTCGCGCGCGCGCCCGCCGTGAAGGGCGCCGCGCTCGCCGGCCTCGCTGCTGGTCAACTGGTCACGCAGGGCGGACGGCGTACCGCCTCCGGACGGCTCGTCATCGGGCGCGCACGCGCCGTGGTGAATCCGCAAAACTATGCCTGGGAGCAGCTCAAGGCGCCGGCGCTGGTGGAGGACTTCGCCGAGCTCGGCGCGCGCCTAAAACTCCTGCCGCCGGCATCGTTCCGCCCGCGCCGCGAGGCAGCGGATTTTCACGTGTGCCCGCTCGACGGCGTGGACGCCGCCGCGTTCGATCCGGCGACCAATTGCATCGTCGCCGTGCTGCGCGATCGATCGGGGCAGCAGGCGCGCCTGTCGCATCCATGGTCGGTGCGGGGCGAAACCGGAGCCGAGGCGCTGCTGGCGGCGCTCTGCTCCGACGCGAAGCCGCTGTTCGTCGCCGGGCATGTGCGCGCCGCGGGCCCGATGCTGCTGATCCGCCCCACGGCCGTCGTGTTCGCCGGCGCGGGCGCGTCACGCTTTGCGGTCATGCCCTGGCTCGACGCGACGGCGGCGGCGGCGGCTTCGCCGTCGCGCCCGCAGCGCTCCGGGCCAGGCCGCGGCGCTCCCGTGCGCTACAGCGCGGCGGCAGAGCTCGCCGCGGAGCTGCTGCTCAACGGCATCCGCCGCACCGGCACCCACCAGTGGCCCGGCTGGTCGCGCGCCATCACCGAGACCGAGGAGCGGGGTTACCACCGCATGGCCGCAGCCGTGCGTCGCGTGCAGGCCGGCGACGATCCGAACGCGGCGCTCGGCATGCTGAAGCTGCTCGCCCTGGCGCGGGATCTCGCGGCCTGATCCAGGCCGTTGCGCTCAATTCGTCCCCCGCGGCTTCTCGTCGTCGTCCATGATCGCGCGCCAGGCGGCGCCGTCGAGGTCGTCGTATTGGCCGCTCTTGAGCGACCACAGGAACGCGGCGAGGCCGAGGAGGCCTAGCATCAGCGCCAGCGGCACGAGGTAGATCAGGACTTCCATGGCGACCTCGCGGGTGGCGCAAGCGGCCATGGTTCGAGACGCGCACCTGCGGTGCGCTCCTCACCATGAGGCATCATTTGCTGCGCCCTCATCCTGAGGAGCCCTCCGCAGGAGGGCGTCTCGAAGGACGAGCGCGCAGCGCGTTGGCGGTGACCAGGAGCGATGAGCCCGACATGGCGATGGCGGCGACCAGCGGCGTCGCCAGGCCGGCGATGGCGATCGGCACCGCGATGGCGTTGTAGATCACCGCGAGCCACAGGTTCTCGCGCATCAGCCGCTTCGCCTTCGCGGCGATGCGAAGCGCATCGGCGACGGGCGCCAGCCGCTCGCCTAGGAAAACCGCGTCGGCGGCGGCCTGGGCGAGATGCACGGCGCTGATCGGCGAGAGCGAGACGTCGGCAGCCGCGAGCGCCGGCGCGTCGTTGAGGCCGTCGCCGACCATCAGCACCCTGCGGCCCTTAAGCTTCAGCGCCTCGATGTGGGCGATCTTGTCGGCCGGCGTGACCTCGGCGCGCCAGCGCGCGATGCCGAGCTCGCGCGCGATGCTCTCGACCGCGTCGGCCCGGTCGCCCGAGAGGACTTCGAGGCCGAGACCGCGCCGGCGCAGATCCGCGATGACGGACACGGCATCGCCGCGCAGGCGCTGGCGCACGGCCAGCACATAGCGATCGTCGCCATGCGCAACGGCGATCTGCGAAGACTGCGGATCGGATTGCGCCAGCGCCGCGGCCTCGCGCTCAGCGCCGCAGAACGACGGGCGGCCGAGCCGCAGCTCGATCCCGTCGACCACGGCGCTCACGCCCTGGCCGGGCTCCTCGAAGGCGCCTTCGAGCGGCACCTTCGCACCGGCGGCGCGTGCGACGGACGCGGCGAGCGGATGCCGGCTCGCCAGCGCGAGGCGGCCCGCCAGCCGCAGAAGCTCGGCGGGAATCTGCGCCGCGTTGACCACTTCGGGCTCGGGCAGGGTCAAGGTGCCGGTCTTGTCGAACACGACCGTGTCGGCGTCCGCGAGCCGCTCGATCGCATCGCCCGCATTGAGGAGGACGCCGGCGCGGAACAGGGCACCCGACGCCACCACCTGCACGGCCGGAATCGCAAGCCCGAGCGCACACGGACAGGTGATGATGAGGACCGCGATGGCGGTGATGATGGCATCGTGCCAGCTCGCCCCGAACGCCATCCAACCGATGAAGGTCGTGAGCGCGGTTGCGTGCACCAGCGGCGCATACAGTTTCGCGGCGCGCTCGGCGAGCCGCACGTAGCGCGAGCGCGCCTGCACGGCATTGTCGAGGAGACGCGTGACCTCGTCGAGCAGCGTGCCCTTGGCGGCGGCCGCGACGCGCAGGCGCAGCGTGCCGGATAGGTTCACCGTACCGGCATAGACATTGGTGCCGCGGACGGCGGCAAGCGGCGCGGTTTCGCCGGTGACGAGGCTCTGGTCGATGTCCGAGCGGCCGTCGACAACGACGCCGTCGACCGAGATGCGCTCGCCCGGCCGCACCAGCACCAGGTCGCCGGGCTGGATGGTGCTGACCGGCACCTCGCGGATCTCCTCCGGGGTGACGAACTTCACCGCCGTCTCCGCCTTGAGCGCCGCCAGGTTGGCTGCGACCGCGCGGGTGCGCCGCCGCATGTTCTGGTCGAGGAAGCGGCCGACCAGCAGGAAGGTCAGCAGCATCATGGCGGAGTCGAAATAGGCGTGATGAGCGTGCCCCAGCGTCTCGATCACCGACATGCCGAGCGCCAGCACCACGCCGAGGGTGATCGGCACGTCCATGTTCAGGCTGCGCGCCAGCAGGGCGCGGACCGCGGAGCGGAAGAACGGCTGGCCCGCGTAGGCGGCGGCCGGTAGGGCGATCAGTGCGGAGAGCCAGTGGAAGAAGTCGCGCTGCTCGACGGTGATGTCGGAAACGTTGCCCGACCACACCGAGACCGAGAGCAGCATGATGTTCATGGCGGCAAAGGCGGCGACCGCGAGGCAGCGCATGAGGAAGCGCGACTCCTGCTCCTCCGCGGTCTCGGCGCGGCCCGGACTGAACGGATAGGCCTTGAAGCCGAGCTCGGCCAGTCGCTCGATCACTTGGTTCGGCTCGAGCATACCCTCGCGCCATTCGAGCGCGAGGCGGCGGTTGGTCAGGTTGACGCGGGCGCGCGTGACATTCGGCACGCGGGCGAGATCGCTCTCGATCCTGGCCATGCAGGCCGCACAGGTGATGCCGTCGACCGCGAGGTCCATGCGGGCGATCCCGCCGTCGAGGCGCTCGATGAACGCGGAGAGATCGCGCGCCTCGCTCATCCTCGGCCTCGCTACTGGAGAATCATGCGATTGCGGGAGAGGAACAGCCGCTCGGCACCACGGCTCGCCTCCAGCACCACGTCCCACTGGCCGGGCGCCAGGTCATCGATCCGGCCGCCATAGAGGCCGGCTTCGCGCTCGCTCAGGGCCGCTTCGCGGTCGCCGCGCTTGTCGGCCGGGCGCGACATCCGCGCCGAGAAGACAAGGCCGGTGAGCGGCACGTTGGCGGCGTCGCGTGCTTCGACCCGCACGATCGCCTGGCCGTCGGCACGGCGCTCAACGCGGCCGACGACCGACCACGCGCGGCCGACCTGGATATCGGCGGCGCGGATCTCGGCGTTGTAGGCGAGGCTCGCCTTGTAGGCGCTGTCGACGTCGGTTCCGGGCAGCGTGTCGATCGCCAGCTTGATCATCACGGCGTTGGCGCCGAACACCACGCCGAAGAAGGCGATGAGGCAGAACAACACCGTGCGTCCGGTCAAAGGCTTGCGTGAGGCCATCGGTTTCACCACGTTGCTCTCGCTTCAAGGCAGGATGAAATGGTCGCGCGCCGCCGCCGCCTCGCGAACGTCGGTGTCGGACACGCGGAACGTCACGCCGGTCGACTTCTCCAGCTTCTCGCCCGCCGGCACCGTGACGAGCACGCGCAGCTCGGTGGTCTGGTCGGGGCCGATGGCGATGTAGGGACGGCCCTCGATGGCAGCTTCGGAACCGACCACCTGCATCCTCGCATGGGGCAGGCCGTCGAGATCGAGCGAGACCGTACGATAGTAGCTGTGCTTGTTGATGAGGCGCATCGTATAGGCGTTGCGCACCGAGCCGTCGGAGAGCCGCACGGCGACCGGGTTGCGGTCGTGTAGCACGCTGACGTCGAGGTAGCTGCGGGTGAGGAACGTATACAGCATGATGCCGGCCACCGCGGCGATCAGTCCGGCATAGGTCAGCGTGCGCGGCCGGACGACGCGGTAGACGTTCTCCTTGCCGTCGAGCCGGCGCTTGATGTTGACGTCGTTGTCGTAGGCGATCAGCCCGGTCGGCCGGCCGACCTTGGTCATCACGCTGTCGCAGGCATCGATGCACAGGCCGCACATGATGCATTCGAGCTGGGCGCCGTTGCGGATGTCGATGCCGGTCGGACACACGGCGACGCACTGGAAACAGTCGATGCAGTCGCCCGCCGGCATGCTGGCGGCGCGCAGCTCCTCGGCCTTCTTCACCGAGGTGCGCGGCTCGCCGCGGTCGTAGCGGTAGGTGACGTTGAGCGCCCACTCGTCGGTCAGCGCCGCCTGGATGCGCGGCCACGGGCACATGTAGACGCACACCTGCTCGCGCATGAAGCCGGCGAGCGTATAGGTCGTGAAGGTGAGCATGCCGATCCACAGATAGGCGACGAACGGCGCCTCGCCGGTCGCGAGCTCCTTCACCAGGGTCGGCGCATCGGCGAAATAGAGCACCCAGGCACCGCCGGTCCACCAGGCGATCATCAGCCAGATCGTGTGCTTGGCGATCAGCTCGAGCGCGCGCGGAATGTGGAATTCCGCCTTGTCCTTCTTCATGCGCTCGCGGCGGTCGCCCTCGATGACGCGCTCGACCGCATAGAACAGGTCGGTCCACACCGTCTGCGGGCAAAGATAACCGCACCAGATGCGGCCGCCGACGGCGTTCATCAGGAACAGCGCCATGGCGGCGATGATCAGGAGACCGGTGAAATAGTAGACTTCCTGCGGCCAGATCTCGATGAAGAAGAAATAGAAGCGCCGGTTGGGGAAATCCACCAGCACCGCCTGGCTCGGCGCGTTCGGCCCGCGATCCCAGCGCACGAACGGCAAGAGGTAGTAGACGCCGAGGCAGAATGCCATCAGCCCCCATTTGACATTGCGGAAGGTGCCGGAGACGCTCTGCGGATAGATCTTGGTGCGCGCCGCATAAAGCGGCCCGTCCACGGGCAGGTCGGCAGGCTTGATCGGCTTGGTCATCGGCGGGGGACCGATTGATTTGAGTACTTTACCGCAATCTAGCCGTCCCCGGCGAGCGGTCCTTGATCTGGCTCAAGGGCAGAGAAGGACTTTCTTCCTTCGTCATGGCCACGCGAGCCGCCACGGCCATGGCGAAGTCATCGCCGACGAAGCTACTTCCCGCCGCCCAGCGTATGCACGTAGACGGCAAGCGACTTGACGGTCACCGGGTCGAGGCGGTCGACCCAGGCTGGCATGACGCTGCCGCGCGAATTGTGGATCACGTCGATGATGGTCGCCTCGTCGGAGCCGTAGAGCCAGATGGCGTCGGTAAGGTCGGGGGCGCCGAGCTCCTGGTTGCCCTTGGCGGCGTCGCCGTGGCAGACGGCGCAATTGTCGGCGAACAGTTTCTTGCCGGCGGCGAGGTCGGTGCCTGCTCGGGTCGGAAGGTTGGCGAGCGACCGCACCGTGTTGGCGAGCGTCACGATCTCGTCGCGCTTGAGCATCCCGTCGCGGCCGAACGCCGGCATCTGCGCCTCGCGCATCTTCTTGTGGCCGGAGCGGGCGCCGTACTGGATGGTCTCGTGGATCTGCTCGAGCGAGCCGCCCCACAGCCAGTCGTCGTCGTTGAGGTTGGGATAGCCCTTCGAGCCGGTGGCGCCGCTGCCGTGGCAGCCGGCGCAGTTGTCGCCGAACGCCGCCTTGCCCTGGGCGCGCGCGAACGCGAGCAACGCCGGGTCCTTGGCGATGTCGGCGAGCGGCACGGCGGCGAGCGTGGCCGCCTTGTCGCCGCGTACCTTTTTGAGCTCGGCGAGGTCGGTCTCGACCTGGCCGCGGGTGGAATAGCCGAACACGCCGGTGGTGTAGCTCCGCACCAGCGGCCAGGCCGGATACACGACCCAGTAGGCGACCGACCAGACGATGGTGGCGTAGAACACCCACAGCCACCAGCGCGGCAGCGGCGTGTTCAGCTCCCCGATTCCGTCCCACTCGTGCCCGGTGGTCGCGGTACCGGTGACGGCGTCGACCTTGGTGTCTTCGGCCATGATCAGTCCTCGCGCAGCGGCATGCGGGCGGCCGCGTCGAATTCCCTGGCGTTGCTCGGCCACAGCGCATAGGCGAGCACGGCGAGGAACAGGAGGACGAACGCCGGAGTCCACCAGGTCGTGACGACCTCGGAGGCCCAGCTGTGCATCGTGATGATTGCCTTCATTGATGTCCCCGTCAGCGCAGGTTGGCCTTGGCGTCGTAGAGCTTGAAGTCGACGAGCGTGCCGAGCATCTGCAGATAGGCGACGACCGCGTCCATCTCGGTGAGGCTCTTCGGGTTGCCGTCGAAATCGCGGACGACGGCCTTGGGGTAGCGCTTGAGCAGATCGGCGGCGCCGGGATCGTCTGGATTGGCCTGCGCGCGCAGATCAGCCACGGCGGCGGCGATCTGCTCCGCGCTATAGGGCACGCCGACGCCGCGATTGGCGCGCATGTGGGCGGCGGTGACGCCCACGTCGAGCTCGGTCTCGGCGAGGAACGGATAGCCGGGCATGATCGACTGCGGCACCACGGCGCGCGGATCCTTCATGTGCGCGACGTGCCACTCGTCGGAATACTTGCCGCCGATGCGGGCGAGATCGGGACCGGTGCGTTTCGAGCCCCACTGGAACGGATGGTCGTACATGCTCTCGGCGGCGAGCGAGTAGTGGCCGTAACGCTCGACCTCGTCGCGCAACGACCGCACCATCTGCGAGTGGCAGGTGTAGCAGCCCTCGCGCACGTAGATGGCGCGGCCGGCAAGCTCGAGCGGCGTATAGGGCCGCAGGCCCTCGACCTTCTCGATCGTGCTCTTGAGATAGAACAGGGGCGCGATCTCAACGATGCCGCCGATGGCGATGACGAGAAGGATACCGATGACCAGAAGGATCGAGTTCTTCTCGAGGATCTGATGGCGAGCCCACATGGACATGGGGTTCACTCCGCCGGCTGTAGCGCCGCCCGCGGCGCGGCTTCGGTCGACTCGGCGCCCCGGATGGTCATCCAGACGTTGAATGCCATGATCAGCGCGCCGACGACGAACAGGAGCCCGCCGAGCGCCCGGATCACATAGAAGGGATGCATCGCCTCGACTGTCTCGATGAAGGAGTATTCGAGGAAGCCGAGCGACGTGTAGGCGCGCCACATCAGGCCCTGCAGGATGCCCGACACCCACATGGCGGAGACGTAGAGCACGATGCCGATGGTGGCGACCCAGAAGTGCCAGTTGACGAGCTTGAGGCTGTACAGCCCGGGACGGTTCCACAGCCACGGCACCAGGCAGTAGATCGCGCCGAACGACACGAAGCCGACCCAGCCGAGCGCGCCCGAATGCACGTGGCCGACGGTCCAGTCGGTGTAGTGGGACAGCGAGTTGACCACCTTGATCGACATCAGCGGCCCTTCGAAGGTCGCCATGCCGTAGAAGGCGATCGACACCACCAGCATGCGCAGCACCGGATCGGTGCGCAGCTTGTCCCAGGCGCCGGACAGGGTCATCAGGCCGTTGATCATCCCGCCCCAGGACGGCATCCACAGCATCACCGAGAAGGTCATGCCGAGCGTCTGTGCCCAGTCGGGCAGCGCGGTGTAGTGGAGATGGTGCGGACCGGCCCAGATGTAGAGGAAGATCAGCGACCAGAAATGGATGATCGAGAGCCGATAGGAGTAGATCGGCCGCTCCGCCCGCTTCGGCACGAAATAGTACATGATGCCGAGGAAGCCGGCGGTAAGGAAGAAGCCGACCGCGTTGTGGCCGTACCACCACTGGAACATGGCGTCCTGCACGCCGGCCCAGGCGATGTAGGATTTCGAGCCGAACGGCGAGACCGGAAGCGCCGCATTGTTGCCGAGATGCAGCACCGCGATGGTGACGATGAAGGCGAGATAGAACCAGTTGGCGACGAAGATGTGCGGCTCTCTGCGCTTGATGATCGTCACCAGGTAGACCAGCAGGTAGACGACCCAGACCACGGTGAGCCACAGGTCGGCATACCATTCGGGCTCGGCATATTCCTTCGACTGGGTGACGCCGAGCAGATAGCCGGTGCCGGCGATCACGATGAAGAAATTGTAGCCGAGCACGACGAACCACGGCGCAAGCTCGCCGGCGAGCCGCGCGCGGCAGGTCTTCTGCACCACGTAGAACGAGGTCGCGATCAGCACGTTGCCGCCGAAGGCGAAGATCACCGCCGACGTGTGCAACGGCCGCAGGCGGCCGAACGTGGTCCACGGCAGGTCGAGATTGAGCGCCGGATAGGCGAGCTGAAGCGCGATGACGAGGCCGACCGTGAAGCCGGCGATGCCCCAGAACAGCGCCGCGATGGTGGCGAACTTCACCGGGCCCATGTTGTAGTTGGGCTTGCCGTCGATCTCGTCGGGCGGCAGCTCGGCCGGGCGCTTGGTGTAGCGGTTGAGGATGGCGAACACCACGGCGATGCTCGCGGCGGCGGCCAGATAGGCATGGAACGCATAGGGCGCATCCAGCGCCTTCGCGGCCCCGATGATGCTCACGAAGGCGAGGAGCGCAAAGACGATCGCCAGGCCGCCTTCGCCCAGCGTCATGGATTTCGTGCCGTTTGCCATGGCCATAGGGATTTGCCGCGTTAGGGTGATTAGTTAGATACGGCACAATTCCCGCGGGTCCGGGTTCCCGCATTGATCGAGATCAAATAACGGGGCGTTGCTCAGGGAGGATGAGATGCCGAGCCTCGACGGCGTTCTGGAGACCGCGCTCTACGTCGACGACATGGCGCGGGCGCGCCGATTCTACGAGGAAATCCTGGGCCTTGCGCCGATCTTCGAAGACGCGCGGCTGACCGCCTACGCGGTCGGGGGCCGCAGCGTGCTGCTCCTGTTCCGGCGCGGCTCGGCGCTCGAGACCGTGCACATGCCAGGCGGCACGATCCCGCCGCATGACGGCAGCGGCCCGCTGCACATCGCCCTGGCGATCGGCGCGACGGAGCTGCCCGCATGGGAGCAGCACCTGGCGGCGCATGACGTGGCGATCGAAGGCCGCACGCAGTGGCGGCGCGGCGGCATCAGCATCTATTTCCGCGACCCGGACAACCACCTCATGGAGCTGGCGACGCCCGGGTTGTGGACGATTTATTGAGGAAGTCCGCCCTTCTCCTCGACGAAGCGGGCAATCACATCCACGCCTTCGCCGGTGCGCAGATTGGTCAGAACGAACGGCCGGGCACCGCGCATGCGCTTGGCGTCGCGCTGCATGATCTCCAGCGATGCCCCAACGTAAGGGGCGAGATCGATCTTGTTGATGACCAGGAGATCGGAACGGGTGATGCCTGGTCCGCCCTTGGACGGGATCTTGTCGCCCGCCGCAACGTCGATGACGTAGATGGTGAGGTCGGCGAGCTCGGGCGAGAAGGTTGCCGCAAGGTTGTCGCCGCCGGATTCGATCAGGATCAGGTCGAGATCCGGGAACTTTGCCCGCATGTCGGCTGACCGCCGCGAGGTTGATCGAGGCGTCCTCGCGGATCGCCGTATGCGGGCAGCCGCCGGTCTCGACGCCGGCGATGCGCTCGGCCGGCAGCGCGCCGGAGCGCACCAGGTACTCGGCATCCCACTTGGTGTAGATGTCGTTGGTGATGGCGGCGATCTCGTAGCGCTCGCGCATGCGTTTGCATAACGCATCCATCAGCGCGGTCTTGCCCGACCCGACCGGGCCGCCAATGCCGACGCGCAGCGGGCCGTGCGGATTGCTCATGAGCGGAACAACCTCGTGTATTGGGTCTCGTGGCGCATGCTGGCGAGATCGGCGCGGAACGCGGCGCCGCCGACAGAACCGAGCGGCGTTGACAAGGCGCGCCCGGCGGTCCGCGAGACCACGTCTTCGAGACCGGCCAGCATGCGCTGGCCATCGGTCTGACCGAGCGGAACGAGGCGCACGCCGGCGGAGACCAGGTTGGCCACGTAGGCCTGCAGATAGGCTGCGACGCTCGCCTCCACAGGAATTTCATAGCCCGCGGCCGCAACGCCGACCGCGACCGGATAGGCAATCGGGCCGTCCCACAGCGCGACAAGCCGGTCTAGCGCGGCGCACGGCCAGGCCGCGCGCGTCGCCTCGAAGAAGGCGCGACCCTGCGCCGTCGTCTCCAGGTGGCGCTCGCACGACGGCGCAAACGCCACGGCCAGCTCGGCGACCTCATGCAGCGCGGCGTCATCTTCGCTCGATACGGCGCGATGGGCATGCACGAGGAACACGGCGTCGCAGAAGCCGCCGCCATGCTCGATCACGACGATGAGCCAGCGCTGCAGCGTGTCGGCGCTCATCACGTCGCCCGCTTCGACCGTCCATTCGAGGCCGCTCGAGTACGAGAAGGCGCCGACCGGATAGGCAGGCGACAGCCACGCCATGAGACGATAGAGCGCTGCCGCCTGCGGCTCACGAGTCATGATCATGGCTGTGTGCATGATCGTGCCCATGCTCATAAGCGCCGCGCTCGGGCTCGAACGGCGCGTCGATCGGCGAGAGCTCCGCGCCCAGCTTGTGCAGCATGTCCTCCAGCACATGATCGCGGCGGATGCGCAGCTTGTCGCCGATGACCTGCACGTCGGTGTGGCGATTGCCGAGGTGCCAGGCGAGCCTGGCGAGGTCATGCGCGGAGGCGGAGGCGATCTCGACCAGCGGCTCGGTGCGGCCGACCACGCGCACGATGCTGCCGTCGTCGAGCAGGAGACCATCACCGTCGTGCAGGACGGTTGCGTGCGGCAGGTCGAGCAGGAACGACGTGCCGCGCTCGCCCGTCAACGTGATGCGACGGCGGTGCCGCTCGTCGAAATCGAGCACAACCTGGTCGACGGCGTTGGCACCGTTCCAGCTGCCGGCAGCGATGATGTTGGTCGATCGCAACACGATCGTTCCGTCTAGAACAGGAAGTACCGCTGCGCCATCGGCAGCACCTCGGCCGGCGCGCAGGTGAGCAGCTCGCCGTCGGCCGTCACCTCGTAGGTCTCGGGATCGACCTCGATATCCGGCGTCGCGCCGTTGTGGATCATATGCTTCTTGCCGATCTTGCGGGTGTTCTCCACCGCGACGAACTGCTTCTCGACGCCGAGCCGCGCGCGCAGGGTGCCGCGCGCCGCCGCCTTCGACACGAACACCACCGAGCTCGCCGTGAGCGCGCGCCCATAGGCGCCGAACATCGGACGATAATGCACCGGCTGCGGCGTCGGGATCGAGGCGTTGGGATCGCCCATCTGGGCGGCGATGATCGAGCCGCCCTTGATGACGATGTCGGGCTTCACGCCGAAGAACGCGGGCGACCACAGCACGAGATCGGCGAGCTTGCCCTTCTCCACCGAGCCGATGTGCTTCGATACGCCGTGCGCGATCGCCGGATTGATCGTGTATTTCGCGACGTAGCGCTTGGCGCGCGCGTTGTCGTTGTCGCCCTTCTCGTCTTTCAGTCGTCCGCGCTGCTTCTTCATCTTGTCGGCGGTCTGCCAGGTGCGGATGATGACTTCGCCGATGCGCCCCATGGCCTGGCTGTCGGACGACATCATCGACAGCGCGCCGATGTCGTGCAGGATGTCCTCGGCCGCGATCGTCTCCTTGCGGATGCGGCTCTCGGCGAAGGCGAGGTCCTCGGCGATCGACGGATCGAGGTGATGGCACACCATCAGCATGTCGAGGTGCTCGTCGATGGTGTTGCGGGTGAACGGCCGCGTCGGATTGGTGGAGGACGGCAGCACGTTCTTCAGGCCGGCTACCTTGATGATGTCGGGCGCGTGACCGCCGCCGGCGCCTTCGGTGTGGAAGGCGTGGATGGTGCGGCCCTTGAACGCCTTGATGGTGTCCTCGACGAAGCCGGACTCGTTGAGCGTATCGGTGTGGATCATCACCTGCACGTCGTAGTCGTCGGCGACCGACAGGCAGCAGTCGATCGCGGCCGGCGTCGTGCCCCAGTCCTCGTGCAGCTTGAGCGCGCAGGCGCCGCCCTTGACCATCTCCTCGAGCGCGGCCGGGCGCGAGGCGTTACCCTTGCCGGCGAAACCGAGGTTCATCGGGAACGCGTCGGCGGCCTGGATCATGCGGCCGATATGCCATGGACCGGGCGTGCAGGTCGTCGCGTTGGTGCCGGCCGCGGGCCCGGTTCCGCCGCCGAGCATCGAGGTGATGCCGGACATCAGGGCTTCCTCGACCTGCTGCGGGCAGATGAAATGGATGTGCGTGTCGAAGCCGCCGGCGGTGAGGATCTTGCCCTCGCCGGCGATCACCTCGGTGCCGGGACCGATGACGATGGTCACGTTCGGCTGGATATCGGGATTGCCGGCCTTGCCGATTGCCGCGATGCGGCCGTCCTTCAGGCCGACATCGGCCTTGACGATCCCCCAATGGTCGAGGATCAGCGCGTTGGTGATCACGGTGTCGACCGCGCCCTGCCGGTTGGTCGCCTGACTCTGGCCCATGCCGTCGCGGATCACCTTGCCGCCGCCGAACTTCACCTCCTCGCCGTAGGTGGTGAAGTCCTTCTCCACCTCGATGATGAGGTCGGTGTCGGCGAGCCGCACGCGGTCGCCCGCGGTCGGCCCGAACATGTCCGCATAGGCGCGGCGCTCGATCTTGAAGGACATCCTAGAGTTTCCCCATGACGTCCTGGCGGAAGCCGTAGACGGTGCGCTTGCCGGCGACCGCGACCAGCGTCACCTCGCGCGTCTGGCCGGGCTCGAAGCGCACCGCCGTGCCGGCCGGAATGTCGAGGCGCATGCCGCGCGCCTTCTTGCGATCGAATTTCAGCGCCGGGTTGGTCTCGAAGAAATGGTAGTGCGAGCCGACCTGGATCGGCCGGTCGCCGGAGTTGGCGACCGTGAGCGTCACGGTCTTGCGGCCGGCGTTGAGCGTGATGTCGCCGTCCTGAATGAAGAATTCGCCGGGGATCATCGCTGCCTCACCTTATCGGCTCGTGCACGGTGACGAGCTTGGTGCCGTCGGGAAAGGTCGCCTCGACCTGGATGTCGTGGATCATCTCGGCGATGCCGTCCATCACCTGGCTGCGCGTGAGAACTGAGGCGCCGTCGCGCATCAGCTCGGCGACGGTGCGGCCGTCGCGCGCGCCTTCGAGGATGAAGTCGGTGATCAGCGCCACCGCTTCCGGATGGTTGAGCTTGACGCCGCGCTCGAGCCGCCGGCGCGCCACCATCGCGGCCATGGCGATCAACAGTTTGTCCTTCTCGCGCGGCGTGAGGTTCATGAGCTATCCTAGTTGAGCCAGGAGCGCGGCAGCGACACGCCGAGCGCGCCCAGCATGGTGACGACGTCGTGGCGCAGCGGCGCGCCATCCTTGGCGACGAATCGACCGACCGCAAGGCCGTTCCAGCCGGAAATCGCGGCCTCGCCGTTCCAGGCGGTGCACTCTCGCACCGCCGCAAGCTTCGCCTCATCACACGGCATCGCCAGCAGGGTCGCGACCGCGGCGCCGCCGGCCGCGCACGTGGGCGCCGCGAGCTGTTCGGCGATCGCGCCGTCAAGCCGCAGCGACTCGGCGAAAACGAGCCTCCCGCCGCGGCGCACGCGCCAGCGGTCGAACACCGCGCCCTGCCGCAAGGTCTCGCCCATGGCGGCGCGGCCGAATACCAGGATCTCGACCAGGACCAGGCTTGCGCTGTCGGCGATGTCCACATCGATCGCGCGCGCCAGGCGTGCCTGGTCGAACACGATCGTCTCCTGCGGCAGCCACAGGAGACCGGCGTTCGCGCCGACGGTCAGATGTACGCTGATGTCCGCATCGGGACCGAGCGAGCGATAGACCTTCTCGGCCGCCGCGGTGGTGACCGCGAGGCGGGCGTCTTCTCCCACGTTCACGTCGAGGCTGAAGCGATCGCCGCCGGCGATGCCGCCGGCCGTGTTGACGATCACTGCTGTCAGATCATCGGCCAGCGGACCGGGAAAGCGAACGCGCAGCGAGCCCTGCTCGGCGACGCGGGCGCGCCGCGTCCGGCCGTGCGACGACGCTACGTCGAGCCCGACATGGCCGACCGCGCGGTTGGCCGCGAAGATGTCGGATCGCGTCTGGGCGGTCATCATCGGCATCGGCAACGAACCGGCAGGTCACAAGGAAACGGCGCGGCGCAGCTCGGCCTCGTCCAGGGTATCGCGGGTGCAGGAATACACAATGGAGCCGCGCTCCATGACGGCGAAGCGGTCGCCGAGCTCGCGGGCAAAATCGAGATACTGCTCGACCAGCACGATGGCGATGTGGCCGAGATTGCGCAGGTAGGCGATCGCGCGGGCGATATCCTTGATGATGGACGGCTGAATGCCTTCGGTCGGCTCGTCGAGCAGCAGCAGGCGCGGCCGCATCACCAGGGCACGGCCGATGGCGAGCTGCTGCTGCTGGCCGCCCGAGAGGTCGCCGCCGCGCCGGCGCAGCATGTCGTGCAGCACGGGAAACAGCGAGAACACGTCGTCGGGAATATGCCGCTCCATGCGCCGGAGCGGCGCGAACCCGGTCTCCAGGTTCTCCTGCACGGTGAGCAGGGGAAAGATCTCGCGGCCCTGCGGCACATAGGCGATGCCGCGGCGGGCGCGCTCGTAGGGTTTCAGCGTGGTGACGTCGTGGCCGTCGAACACGATGGTGCCGCCGCTGACCGCATGATGGCCGGTGAGCGCGCGCAGCAGGCTGGTCTTGCCGACGCCGTTGCGGCCGAGCACGCAGGTCACCTTGCCGGCTTCCGCCGTGAGCGTGACACCGCGCAGCGCCTGCGCGGCGCCGTAGTGCAGATCGATGGACTTCGCTTCGAGCATCATCGCCCCAAATAGACTTCGATCACGCGTTCGTTCTCGGAGACCTGGTCGATCGAGCCTTCCGCCAGCACCGTGCCTTCGTGCAGCACCGTCACCTTGACGCCGAGCTCGCGCACGAAGGCCATGTCGTGCTCGACCACCACGACGGTGTGATCGCGGTTGATGCGCTTGAGCAGATCGGCGGTCTGCTGGGTCTCGGCGTCGGTCATGCCGGCGACCGGCTCGTCGACCAGCAGCAGCTTCGGATCCTGGGCGAGCAGCATGCCGATCTCGAGCCACTGCTTCTGCCCGTGCGAGAGGCTTCCGGCGAGGCGCGCGCGCACCGCGCCGAGGCGGACGATCTCGAGGATGCGGTCGATCTGCTCGCGCTCCTCGCGGCTCTCGCGCCAGGCGATGGCCGCGCGGGCGCGGCGATCGGCCTTCAGCGCCAGCACCAGATTGTCCTCGACGCTGTGGCTGTCGAACACCGTCGGCTTCTGGAACTTGCGGCCGATGCCGAGCTCGGCGATCTCGGTCTCGTCGAGCCGGGTCAGGTCGTGCGCGCCGTCGAAGTAGACGTCGCCCTCGTCGGGCCGGGTCTTGCCGGTGATCACGTCCATCATGGTGGTCTTGCCGGCGCCGTTCGGGCCGATGATGGCGCGCATCTCGCCCGGCTCGACCGCCAGCGAAAGCTTGTTGAGGGCGCGGAACCCATCGAACGACACGGTCACGCCGTCGAGATAGAGGAGCACGGAGGTGGTACGAATCTCCATCTCTGCCTCACTCCGCCGGCCGCGGCTCGGCGTCCGGCGCGATCGTGGCGCCGGCATCGGCGCGGCCACGGGCATCGGCACGGGCGCGGCGCTCGGCCATCAGGTGCTGAACGGTGCCGACGATCCCGCGCGGCAGCAGCAAGGTCACGGCGACGAACAGGCCGCCGAGCGCGAACAGCCAGTAGGGCGCGAGGATGCCGCTGGTGAATGTGGTCTTGCCGTAGTTGACGAGCACCGCGCCGAGCACCGGGCCGATCAGCGTGCCGCGCCCGCCGACCGCGACCCAGATCACCGCCTCGATTGAATTGGCCGGCGAGAACTCGCTCGGATTGATGATGCCGACCTGCGGCACGTAGAGCGCGCCGGCGATGCCGGCCATGCAGGCCGAGAGCGTGAACACGAACAGCTTGTAGGACTCGACGCGATAGCCGAGGAAGCGGGTGCGCGACTCGGCGTCGCGGATCGCCACCAGCACCTTGCCGAGCTTGGACACGACGATGGCGCGGCAGACGAAGAAGCCGAGCATGAGGGCGAGCATCGATGCGGCGAACAGCGCGGCCCGCGTGCCCTGCGCCTGCACGTTGAAGCCGAGGATGTCCTTGAAGTCGGTCAGGCCGTTGTTGCCGCCGAAGCCGAAATTGTTGCGGAAGAAGCCGAGCATCAGGGCGAAGGTGAGCGCCTGGGTGATGATCGACAGATACACGCCGGTGACGCGGCTGCGGAAAGCGAACCAGCCGAACACGAAGGCGAGCGCGCCCGGCACCAGCACGACCATCAGCGCCGCGTAGGCGAAGCTCTGGAAACCGTACCAGTAGAGCGGCAGTTCGGGCCAGTTGAGGAACACCATGAAGTCGGGCAGGACCGGATGCGCATAGACGCCGCGCGTGCCGATCTGGCGCATCAGGTACATGCCCATGGCGTAGCCGCCGAGCGCGAAGAACGCGCCGTGGCCGAGCGAGAGGATGCCGCAATAGCCCCAGATCAGGTCGATCGACAGCGCCAGGATCGCGTAGCAGACGTACTTGCCGAACAGCGACACCAGGTAGGTCGGGACGTGGAACGGCGAGGTCGGCGGCAACAGCAGGTTCAGCGTCGGAATGCCGATCGCGAGCACCGCCAGCAGGATCAGGAACAGCGTCGAATTGCGATCGAGCGCGCGGATGAGCGGCGACGTCATGCCTCGACCGCCCGGCCCTTGAGGGCGAACAGCCCGCGCGGACGCTTCTGAATGAACAGGATGATCAGCACCAGGATGGCGATCTTGCCGAGCACCGCACCGGCGTAAGGCTCGAGGAACTTGTTGGCGATGCCGAGCGTGAACGCGCCGACCAGCGTGCCCCACAGGTTGCCGACGCCGCCGAACACCACAACCATGAACGAGTCGATGATGTAGCCCTGGCCGAGATTGGGGCTGACGTTGTCGATCTGCGACAGCGCGACGCCGGCGATGCCGGCGATGCCCGAGCCGAGGCCGAAGGTGAGCGCGTCGATGCGGTGCGTGGCGATGCCCATCGAGGCCGCCATGGCGCGGTTCTGCGTCACCGCACGCATCTCCAGCCCGAGCCGGGTGAAGCGCAGGAGCGCGAGCAGCCCGGCGAACACCGCCAGCGTGAAGCAGATGATCCACAGCCGGTTGTAGGTGATGGCGATGTACCCGACGTCGAACGTGCCGCTCATGAACGACGGATTGCCGACCTCGCGGTTGGTCGGGCCGAAGGCGGTGCGCACCGCCTGCTGCAGCACCAGGGACAGGCCCCAGGTGGCGAGTAACGTCTCGAGCGGCCGCCCGTAAAGGAAGCGGATGATGCCGCGCTCGATCAGGATGCCGACGAAGCCGGCGACCACGAAGGCGAGCGGGATGGCGATCGCCAGCGAATAGTCGAACAGCGCCGGATTGTGCGTGCGGATCACCTCCTGCACCACGAAGGTGACGTAGGCGCCGATCATCACCATCTCGCCGTGCGCCATGTTGATGACGCCCATCACGCCGAAGGTGATGGCGAGCCCGATCGCGGCGAGCAGCAGCACCGAGCCGAGCGAGAGGCCGTACCAGGCGTTCTGCAGCGCGTTCCAGAATTCGAGCCGTGACTGGATCGAAGCGATCGCGTCGCTCGCGGCCTTGCGCACGGACGGTGCGGCGTCCGCCGGAAGGCCGCCGAGCACGCCGAGCGCGTCCTGGTCGCCGCGCTCGCGCATGGTCGCGATGGCGGCGAGCTTGTCCTCCTCCTTGGCGTCGGCGAGGTTGAGGATGACCGCAGCGCGGGCCTCCATCAGGGCCTTCTTCACCCGCGTGTCGGCCTCTTTCCCGATCGCCGTCTCCAGCGCCGGAAGCGCGCTCGCGTCGCGCGACTTAAACACCGCCTGCGCCGCCTCGAGGCGCTTGCCGGGATCGGGTGCCATCAGGGTGAGGCCGCCGAGCGCCGCCTCGATCGCGCGGCGAATGCGGTTGTTTACGCGAACGACCTTCAGGCCGGCGGGCGCCGGGCCGGCCACGACTGCGCCGGTCGCCGCGTCGACCAAGCGGTCGGACTTGTCGCGGAGATAAATCTTCCTGGCATCGCCGTCGAACAGAAGTTTTCCGGCCTGCAGCGCCTCGATCACCGGCGCGGCGAGCGGGTTGCCGCTTGCCGCGACGCCGTTGATGGCCGCTTCGGTGTCGGCGTAGCTGTCAGCGGCAAAGCGCGCGAGCGCCTCGTCGAAGCTCTGCGCGCCCGCCGGGCGCGGCACGGCCAAGCAGAAGCCGATCGCGATCACGATCGCGACCAGCCACCTCCATGAGACACGCATCAGATGTTTCCCGGCATCAGGCGTGGAGGAAGGCGGCACATACGGCCGCCTTCCGACTTTACACAATCGATATCACTGCGTCGTTGCACCTCCGCACTTCTGCGTGACCTTGTTGTAGTTGCCGCACTTGAGCTTCACCCAGTCGGCCACCAGGTCCTTCGAGCCCTCGAGATGAGGCGACCAGGCATCGCCCGGCACCAGGCCACTCGTCTTCCACACCACGTCGAACTGGCCGTCCGCCTTCACCTCGCCGATGAACACCGGCTTGGTGATGTGATGGTTCGGCAGCATCTCCGAGGTACCGCCGGTGAGGTTCGGCACCTTCACGCCGATCACTGCGTCGATCACCTTGTCGGGATCGGTGGTGCCGGCCTTCTTTACCGCCTCGACCCACATGGCGAAGCCGACCACGTGCGCCTCCATCGGATCGTTGGTGACGCGCTTGTCGTTCTTGATGAAGGTCTTCCACTTGGCGATGAATTCCTTGTTGATCGGCGTGTCGATCGACTGGAAATAATTCCACGCCGCAAGGTGGCCGAGCAACGGCTTGGTATCGATGCCGGCAAGCTCTTCCTCGCCGACCGAGAAGGCGACGACCGGGATGTCGGTCGCCTTGACGCCCTGGTTGCCGAGCTCCTTGTAGAACGGCACGTTGGCGTCGCCGTTGATGGTGGAGACGACGGCGGTCTTCTTGCCGGCCGAGCCGAACCGCTTGATCGCGGCGACGCGGGTCTGCCAGTCGGCGTGGCCGAACGGCGTGTAGTTGATGGAGATGTCCTCGTCCTTCACGCCCTTGGACTTGAGATAGGCCTCGAGGATCTTGTTGGTGGTGCGCGGATAGACGTAGTCGGTGCCTTCGAGCACCCAGCGCACGACCTTCTCGTCCTTCATCAGGTAGTCGACCGCCGGAATCGCCTGCTGGTTGGGCGCGGCGCCGGTATAGAACACGTTGCGCTCGCTTTCCTCGCCCTCGTACTGCACCGGATAGAACAGGATGCTGTTGAGCTCCTTGAACACCGGCAGCACCGACTTGCGGGAGACCGAGGTCCAGCAGCCGAACACGGCCGACACCTTCTCCTTGGTGATCAGCTCGCGCGCCTTCTCGGCGAACAGCGGCCAGTTGGAGGCGGGATCCACCACCACCGCTTCGAGCTTCTTGCCGAGCAGGCCGCCCTTCTTGTTCTGGTCCTCGATGAGCATCAGCATCACGTCTTTCAGCGTCGTCTCGCTGATCGCCATGGTGCCGGACAGCGAATGGAGAATGCCGACCTTGATGGTGTCCTGGGCCTGTGCGGGAAGCACGGTGGCAAGGCCAAGGGCGAAACCAGCCGCGGCGAGCAGCCAGCGTCGAGACATTGGCCGTCGTGCGGCCGCATCGATGGAATGAAGCATTCGGGAACTCCCCCTGTTGGACGGCGCGGCCGGCCAGGAGGCAAAGGCCGCGCTGCAAGGCGATGTCGCAAGGAGTGTGCCAGGGGTGCACACGGCTTAACCCATTGACTCGGCAAAGGTCCGAGGTCGCACTCCAGGGACTGCACATTTTCCGGGCAGAGGGCGCGCCGCCGGCGGAAGCGGCCTGCCTAACAATTAGGCATACGCCCTCCGCGGGCCGGCGCGCGCCCCGTGTGGCTTTCCTATTCACGATGTCAAACAGCCAACGCTCCGCCCTCCCGGTGGTCGTCGCGATTATCGCGGCGGCCGTTGCGAGCCGGGCTTTGCCCTTCGCTTCCCCTCATCTGCATGAAGGAAAGCATGAGGGAGCGAAGCGCCGAGAAGCGCTGGTGCGGATCGCCGCACCGTTCGCGTGCCATGACGCGGCACGCGAGAGACACCTAGCGAGGCGTCCCGCGCCCCGTGACGGGGGGCGCTCGCCTCTCGGCGCTTCGCCGCGGCGTCTTCGACTCATCGGGCCCGACGCCTCACTCCTGAAGCATCCGCCTCGGTCCTAGTGCCGAGTGGCGGGATCCCGAGGTCGCCCGAGCGCAGGTGGACTTTTCCCTGCCCGCAGGCGCCGCTCCCAGCTCCGCTCCTTCCGTGAAGTCCTCCGGAAGATGCCCTCATCGAGCCGGGATGACCGACGCCTAGCACCGCCCTTTGCGGGAACGGAAACAAAACCGGCATGCCGGGCGAAGTTATCCCCAGCTGGCTTTCCGATTTTCAGAAAATCGCCCTGGCGAGAGCTGGCGCATGAGCCACGCGCCTTCCAGATATCGGGCGCGCCGACACGCCGGCGCGCGAAACGGATGAAAGGAGAGAATGAGCGCGATGACGGAAATCCCCGACTACCAGACCCTGATGCTCCCGCTGCTGCGGATCGCCGCCGACGGCGAGACCACGGTCGCCAAGGCGGCGAAGCGCCTCGCGTACCAGTTCGCGCTGACGCGCGAGCAGCGCGCCCGGACCGTGCGCGGCAGCCGTTACCCGATGATCCATCACCGGGCACATTGGGCGCAGCGCACCATGGCCAAGGCCGGCCTGGTGGAGCTGGCGCAGCGCGGCGTGTTCCGCGCAACCGAACGCGGCCATAGGTTGCTCGCCGCAAACCCGGACCGCATCGATCTCCATGCGCTGGCGACAGGAGCTCCGAGGATCGACGCGGCGGCCGACACGGAGGCCGCGCTGGGCGCGCAACTGATCGAGCGCATCGTCGGGATCGCGGACGTGCGCGAGCGCTCGGATGCGTTCGAACGGCTGGTGATGGACCTGCTTGTCGCCATGGGCTACGGCGGCGGACGCAAGGGCGCGGCGATCCGGCTGGGACGGACCGGCGACGGCGGCGTCGATGCGGTGATCGAACTCGACCCGCTCGGCCTCGACCTCCTCTACGCCCAGGCCAAGTGCTACCGGCCGGACCACGCGATCGACGTCCGCCTGGTGCGCGAATTCTCCGGCAGCCTCGACGACAAGAAAAGCTTTCGCGGCGTCCTGATGACAACTTCGTATTTCACCAGGGGTGCGCACGACTACGTGCGCGCCATCCCCAAGCCGATCACGCTGGTCGACGGCGCGAAGCTGGCGCGGCTGATGATCGAGCACGGCGTCGGGGTGACGCAGGATCGCTCGAGCGCAAGGACGAAGCTGGACGAGGGTTATTTCATGCGCCTGCGCGGCTCCGGAGACCAACTATAGGGATCACGGCTGCTCGGCTATAAAGGATCAAACCGGAAGCTGGTTCCCGAGCGGGCGATACGCCCGACGCCCGGCGAATCGAGGTGGGCTCCTGCGATGTAGTACATGTTGTCGGCGGCCAGAGCCATGATCCGCAGCCGGCTCGCACGTGCCTGCTCCTGATCGCGATCGAATTCCCAAGTTATCTCTGGCTGTTCGAATTGAAGCGACGGCACGTGCACAATGTCGCCCCACACCAGTACGGTTTCACCTGCGCTTGTGATGCGGAAACATGTGTGTCCGATTTCATGGCCGCGCGCGGCCACGGCTTCAATATTGGCGTCAATTCGTTGCCCGGCCTCAAATGCTTCCGCGCGCCCATGAAAACGTTGGAGCCTCGCCTCGGCGCGGAACAAGTCGAGCTCTTCCTTGGGAACGAGCAGGCGAGACAGTCGAGGGAATGCGTCACGGCCATCAGGAAGGATCAGCCCGTGGATATGATCGAGGTGCGTGTGGGTGAAGGCAATCGTCCGAACCCTGTCGACAGCGATGTTCGCTTCGCGCAACGCATGCGGAAGCAAGCCCATACTTGGGTGCCACGCGTTCGATGCCCCCGTATCGATCAATGTGACATCGGTTCCATCATCAAGCGCGAAAGCGTTGACTGACAGTCTCAGGTTCCCGTCGACAAGGTGCACCTGCGGCGGCAGGTCAGCGCCGAATGCTTTGTTCCCGGGCTGGCGCAATCGTTTGGGTGGCATGTCGACGTAGCCGTCACGCAGAGAGGTCATGGCAAGCGCGCCAATTTTATAAGATGCATGATTGTCGCCAGAGCTACCGCGTTGCATTTGTCGTCTATCCCACCAGGACGGTTTGACTACAATGAAGAAGCTGGACGAGAGTTATCTTGGTAATATGCACGCTCTTGCAACCGAACCATAGACGATCAGCGGATGCGCTGGAGCGGCTTGCGAAGAGCCCTTCAAGCCATGCGTTGCCCTGTCCTCTCACGCATGACTGCTTTCAGGATAGAGCGTCACAACCGCGCTGGCGTCGAGCTCAGTGTGCCCGCTCGCCGCCAGCAGGCGATAGAGCGTCAGCGCCTGCGCGGCCATCGGCATCGCGATGTGTTCGCCGGCGGCGGCCGCTTGCAGCATTTCGAGATCCTTGAGCACCTGGCGCACATAGCCGCGCGGCGCGAAGTCCTTCTCCACCATGCGCGGAAACGCGATCGGCAACAGGTTCGAGCCCGCATGTCCCGGCGCGAGGGCCTGCGGGATCTTGCTCGTGTCCACCCCATAGGCTTCGCCGAGCCGCAGTGCTTCGGCCAGCACGCAATAGTTGGTCAGCACGATCGTCTGGTTGACGAGCTTGGTCGCCTGCCCTGCGCCGGTGCCGCCCATGTGGGTCATTTGCCCGAGATGCGCCATCACCGGCGCGATGCGCGCGATGGCGGCGTCCGGACCGCCGGCCAGGATGGCGAGCGTGCCGGTCTCGGTTGCGGCGGGCCCGCCGGAGACCGGGGCATCGACGAACAGCGCCTCGCGCGACTTCAGTTGCTCGGCAATGCGCAGCGTCGCCTTGATCTCGGTGGTGGAATGGTCGACCACCACCTTGCCGGCGATGTCGCCCGCGGCCACGGCGCCGCGCGGCCCAAGCGTAGCATCCTCAACGGCCGCGGTGTCGATGACGCAAACCAGAATGAGGTCGGCGGCTTTCGCAACGTCGGCGGCGCTCGCGGCGGGCCGCACGCCCCACTTCGACGCCTCGTCCATGCGCGCGAGATCGGGATCGTAGCCGACAACTTCATGTCCGAGCGCGATCAGGCGCCTGGTGAAGCCTGCGCCCATCAAACCGAGGCCGATGAACCCGATGCGCTCGTTCATGGCTGTTATCCTTGTGACGCAGCCGGCATACTGTCGATCGCCAGGCTCGCTTCCAGCCGCCCCCATGAATCATCAAGATGCTTCTGCAGCAGCCCGCCGAGCAGCGGCCCGTCGCGCGCCTCCAGCGCCGCGATGATCCCTTCATGGTCGGCGACCGCCGCCGCCCAATTGCCCGGAATGTCGTTGCCGCGGAAGCGGATTCGCTTCATGCGCGCATGCAGTTGCGCATGCATCGCGCGGAGCACCTCGTTGCGTGCGATGCGAACGATCTCGAGATGAATCTCCTGGTTCACGCCGAAGTAGAGCATCCGCTCGCGCTTGGCGAACAGCTCCATCATGCGGTCGTGCAGGGCGCGGACGCCCGCGATTTCGGCGTCGGTCGCGTTGGCGCAGGCGAGCTCGCCCGCGAGCGCCTCCATGCGCGCGATGACGGCGAGCATGTCGCGCGCCTCGCGCGGGCCGATGCGGCTGACGATCGCGCCGCGGTTGGGCTGAATTTCGATCAAGCCCTCGACGGCGAGCACCTTGAAGGCTTCCCGCAGCGGGGTGCGCGAGATGCGCAGCGTCTCGCACAGCTGCTTCTCGACGATGCGGCTGCCCTCGGGCAGATGGCCCTCCACGATGAGGTCGCGCAGCCGCGCCGCCACGGCTTCGTGCAGGGAGCGCCACGCGATCGGTCCGCCCGCATCGGGGGCAGGCTGGGAAATCGGGCCAAGGTGTGCGGGAGCGGAAGCGGGCATGTCGTTATCGCATCATCATCGGGATCAGAAGCACAACGGAGGGAAACAGCGTCAGAATTGCAAGCGTGATCAGAAGCGGCGGATAGAACGGCAGCATGGCGCGCAACAGCTGCATCATCGATACGCCGGTCATGCTCGACAGCAGGAACAACGACAGGCCGAATGGCGGGGTGATCGTCCCGATCATCAGGTTGAAGATCACCACCATGCCGAGATGAATCGGATCGACGCCGGCCGCGACCACAGGAGCCGCCACGATCGGCACCAGCAGCAGGGTCGCGGTGGTGGAGTCTACGAACATGCCTGCGATGAAGAAGATGACGTTGACGATGAGCAGCATCATCAGCGGGTCGGTGGTGATGCCCTTGAACCACGCGGCAAACTCCTGCGGCACCTGCTCGACCGCGAGGATCCAGCCGAACATTGCGGCAGCGCCGACGATGATGAGGACGGCCGCCGATGTGCGCACCGTGTCCACCGCGGCAGAGAGAATGAAGCGCCACGTCATTTCGCGGTAGAACGCGATGCCGATGAACAGGATGTAGGCGACGCAGACCGCGGAAGCCTCGGTCGGCGTGAAGCTGCCCGACAGCATGCCGCCGACGAGCAGGACTGGCGCGAACAAAGCGGGAGAAGCCGGCCAGAACGCCGTCCACAACTCGCCGAATGTCGGCCAGCGCGTCGCGCGCGGGTAGTCGCGCCGATAGGCGACGATCGCGGTCGCGATCATCAGCATGGCGACGCAGATCAGCGCCGGGATGATGCCGGCGACGAGAAGCTGCACGGCCGAGATCGAGGTCGCGGCCGCATAGATGATGACCGGGATGGAGGGCGGGAAGATCGGCCCGACGATCGCCGAGGCGCCGGTCAGCGCCGCCGCGAACGGCACCGGAAAGCCCTCGTCCTTCATGGCCTTGATTTCGATGCGGCCGATGCCGCCGACATCGGCCAACGCCGCGCCGGAGACCCCGGAGAAAATCAGGCTGCCGACGATGTTCACCTGCGCCAGTCCTCCGGGCAGTCGTCCGGCGAGCGTGTTGGCGAAGTGATAGATCTTCTCGGTGATGCCGGCGGCGTTCATCAGGTTGCCGACGAAGATGAACACCGGCACGGCGACCAGCGGGAACGAGTTCGAGCGCATAGAGCACGCGCTGCGCTATGGTCGCGAGCGGAATCCCCGACCACGCGATATAGGCAATCGAGGGAATCAGGATCGCGAACACGACCGGGAAGCCGAGCACAAAGAAGACGAAGAAGGCGACGAGAACGGCGAAACCAAGATCCATGTTTCCCCGCTGCTTCAGATTTGCGTGCCGCCGCCGAGCGGCGGGTCCTGCCGCCGCAGCGCGAACCAGATGTATCCGAGCGCCGCGGCGAAGAAGCCGACCAGCATCGGCGCGGCGAACAGCCAGAACGGAATGTCGAGCGTCGAAGTGCGGGTGCTCATGTTGCGCATCACCGAAAGCACGCCGGCATAAGCGATGACCGCGACCGATGCGCCGCTGACGAGAAGGATCGCCCGTTCAAGCAGCGTGCGCGGCGTGCGCGGCAGGAAGTCGATGAACTCGCTCAGCCGGATCTGCTCATTGGTCGAGAGCAGCAGCGGCGCCGCCACAAACACCAGGATGATGAGGGCCCAGCGCGTCGCCTCCTCGAGCCCGATGATCGGGGCGTTGAAGAAATCGCGCAGGATCACCTGCAGTGATGGCAGCAGGACCAGCGAGGCGAGGGCCGCCACGGCGATCGCGCCGAGCACACGCTCGATCAGCGGCCACAATCGATTCATGGAAATGCCGGCGTAAGAGGGAGGGGGGCGGCCTCGGCCGCCCCTCTGGTGAAAAGCTCAGCCCTGCACTTCGTTGAGCTTGCTGAGATACGGACCCCAGTTCGGGAAGTCGCTCAGGATCTGCTTCATCACCGATTCGCGGAACGCCTTGAGATCGAGGCCGCTCTTCTCATCGATGATCGTTACCCCGTTCTTCTTGAGAATCTCGACCTCGCCCGCCTCGGCGTCCTTCGCCCATTGCAGCGAGCGCTTGCCGACGTCCTCGAAGCAGTCGGCAAGAATTTTCCGGTCGGCCTCCGAAACGCGCTTCCACGCCTGCTCGTTGACGAAGACCGCCAGCACGGATTCCATGTGGCTGGTCATCATCACGTACTTGTTCGCCTCCCACATCTTGCGCGCGATGATGTTGTTGAGCGGGTTCTCCTGCCCGTCGACCAAGCCGGTCATCAGCGCCGGCATGATCTCGGAAATCTCCACCGGCGTCGGCACCGCCCCCATGCCCTTGATCATCGAATTCCACAGCGCCACCGGCACGGCGCGGAACTTCTTGCCCTGCATGTCCTTCGGCGACTTCACCGGATAGCGCGCGGTGAGCTGGCGCGCGCCGCGATAGAAATTGCCGACGATGCGCACGCCGCCCTTCTCGACCAGCTTCTGGTTGATCTCGCGCAGCACCGGCGAGGTCGCTTCCGCGGTCGCCCGCATCGCGTGCTCGGGACTGCGATAGGCGAACGGCGCATTGAACACCGACACGTCCTTGTCGAAGCGATCGAGCGAGGAGAAATCGTGATGGCCCATATGGATCGCGCCGATGCGCACGCCGTCGATCATCTCGCTCAGGTTTCCGAGCTGCGAGCCCGGGAATACACGGATCTCGATGCGGCCTTGGGTTTTCTCGGTCACCAGCCTGGCGAGTTCGGCGGCATAGCGCGTTTGCGACTCGCCTTCCGCGCCCACATGGGCATAGCGCCAGACGGTCTTCTGTTGTGCCATGGCGGCCGGGGCAGCCAGAACCAGGGCCGCCACCAGCGCGGCGGTGCGCGCGATCATGGACATCAGCTTCCTCCCGCAGTTTTGTGTGAGGTTGACCCCTTGATGGAAAAGTCTGTTCCATTCGCGGATTGAATGCAATATGCAATCGATGAAACGTCGGGCCGGGAGCGACAATGCCGGGAGCGACAATCATGAGTGCCAAAGCGTCACGCGTGGTGATCGCCATGGGCGATCCCGCCGGGATCAGCCCCGAACTGCTGGCCAAGCTGTTGGGCCAGAACGATCTTCTCGCGCTGGCAGCCATCACGGTGATCGGCGACCGGCGCGTGCTGGCGCTCGGCGAGACGGCGGCCGGCATCCCCCTGGACATCGAGACGGTGGGTGACTTGGACAAGGCGGCGGCGCAGCCCTCGCGTCCGGTATTCGTCGATCTGAAGCATCTCGATCCGGCGACGATCCCGATGGCGCAGGCGACTGCGGAGGGCGGCGCCTTCGCGATGCGCAATTTCGCCGAGGCGTTGCTTGCCGCAAAGGCGCATCGCTTCGACGGCATCATGTTCACGCCGTTCAACAAGCTGGCGCTCAAGCGCGCGGGAAATCCCTACCCCGATGAAATCCGCTGGGCGTCCGATCTGCTCGGCTGGAACGGCGCATGCAGCGAATACAACAAGCTCGACAGTCTGTGGAACGCGCGCGTGACCTCGCACGAGCCGCTGCGCGAGGTGGCCGACATGCTCACGCAGGAGCGGATCGTCGCGGCGATCGAGGCAACGACCGCGACCTTGCGGCGTGCGGGCGTGGAGCGACCGCGTATCGCGGTGGCGGGACTCAATCCGCATGCCGGTGAGGGCGGCGTGTTCGGGCGCGAGGAGATCGATGTGATCGCGCCGGCGGTGGCGGCCGCGGCAGCGCGCGGCCAGGTGGTTGAGGGACCGTTTCCCGCCGATACGATCTGGTTGCGCGCGCGGCGCGGCGACCATGACGCGGTGCTCAGCATGTATCACGACCAGGGGCAGATCGCGCTCAAGCTGCTCGGCTTCGAGCGCGGCGTGACCATACTTGGCGGTCTCCCGATCCCGATCGCGACGCCAGCGCATGGCACGGCTTACGACATCCAGGGCAAGGGCATCGCGGACCCCTCGGCAACCATCCAGGCCTTCCGTACGCTGGTGATGCTGGCGCAGAAGCAGGATGCGCGCGCGGCTGCCTGAATATTGAGGAAATGTCGCGCCCAGGCCATCGTATTTCGCCAAGGGCGCGCACGACTACGTGCGCGCCATCCGCAAGCCGATCGCGCTGGTCGACGGCGCGCGGCTGGCCGGGCTGATGATCGAGCACGGGGTTGGGGTGAAGCAGGATCGATCGAGCGCGAGTAAGAAACTGGACGACCTGGTGCGCGACTTCTCCGGCAGCCTCGACGACAAGAAGAGCGCGCGCGGCGTCCTGATGACCACCTCGTATTTCACCAGGGGTGCGCACGACTACGTGCGCACCATCCCCAAGCCGATCACGCTGGTCGACGGCGCGAAGCTGGCGCGGCTGATGATCGAGCACGGCGTCGGGGTGAAGCAGGATCGCTCGAGCGCAAGGACGAAGCTGGACGAGGGTTATTTCATGCGCACGCGCGGCTCCGAAGACCAACCATAGGATCGACAGCTGCTTTGTGCCAGGAGCGGACTCTTGTGCGGCAAGAAAAAGATGATGCCCCCTTTCGCCTGCGCGCAAGCCTGATGTAGCGTTTCGTTGGAGCCGCTGCCGAGCGACACCATCACAGGGGGCACGACCCAGAGGCCGCCAACCAAGGCAGCCTCGCCTGTTGGATCACTCAGGGCAATTTGGGTTTATCAAGCCCAAAGCGGCACTGGCCGCACAAGCAACCAGATTCCGTATGACCCCAACCAAGGGACCTCCCCCGATCGCAAGAAGGGCCCCGAAGCCGCCGTTCACCTGGTCGAGATCGTCGGCGCTCAGATCGCGGATTTCGCTGGTCTCTTGCAAGTTCATGATCAGTCCCTCCTTGTGCCGGGTTCGTGAGCTCGCCCCTCTGTCGGGCGGGTCGGCACTCTGGTTCACAAGCTTTCGCTCTCCTGTTGACCGGCATCACCAAATACCAGGATGGGCCATTGCGCCCCCTCGCCCGCGGTCGCGATGATGGCGCGTTCCGCGGCGAGTAGACGGGCATTTGAATTGGGTTTCGTAGGGGCACCCCTTGTGGGTGCCCGGGACGGCCGACCTCATTGCCGAAGGTGACTACGTGGTCGGACGCTGGGAGGGTGGCGGAACGCACACAGGCCCGGCCTTCACGGATTTCCTGGCGGGCACGCTTCCGGCGGCCTCCGGGCGCAAGATGAAATTCGGCGGCATGACCGTGCTCCGCGTAAAAGACGGCAAGATTGCCGAGGAGATCGGTCTCGATGACGGGGTCACCGCGTTGCAACAGCTCGGGCTGATGACCCGTGCGTCACAGCGCCAGGCCGCATAGCGCGTCATGCGCGCGGTCGCCGGCGCTGCCGGCGGCCGCACGCACGGGCGCAGATGAGCGCAGCGGCTCCTCACTCGATCACCTCGTCGGCGCGGGCGAGTAACGTCGGTGGCCGCGGCGTGCTGTGGTCCGGCGCACGGGATGCGGTGATCAAGCTCGCCGATCGCTGCGGCGCCTTGCTCTCCAACACGCTGCCCGCGCGCGGTCACTTCCACGACCATCCGTTCGGGCTCGGCCACTGCACAATCAAGCAACGCTCTCAGGTCCGCTACGGGTCAAACTGAGACCTCCGGGGAATTCTGAACAACGACCGGTTCACACCCGGGAGCAGACATTACCCGGCACGCACCGGCAGGTCCGAGAAGTGCCACAAGCGGTCCAAGTGAACTCCGAACTCGACATGCCCTAAAGCCCCGTGCCCGGTTTCCAGTTCTTGCCAGTAGCTGGGTCATACCGCCCGCCGCCGAGGCGGTTGTGCCCCCAGGCCATGATTTGCAGCAAGACGGGTTCCAGCGACTTTCCCTGATCGGTCAGATGATACGTGTAGCGAACGGGCCTTTGCTGGTAGGCCTCGCGACACAGCAAGCCCCATTGCTCAAGTCGTTTCAACCGCTCGGACAGAATATTCGTCGGGACGCGTTCAGCGCTCTCTTGCAGCGCCTGGAACGTATGCTTGCCGTGCCACATCAGGTCGCGAACGATGAGAAGCGTCCACTTGTCGCCGACGATTTCCAGCGAGCGTGCAATTGAACAATTCGATCGGAATTTATGTTTTTCCATAACTCGAGCGTCTCCTGCCGCGAAGTCCCCAATCCCCGACCCATGATCGGCTGCAGCGTACCCATGTGACTTGCATTTTTAAAGTGTCTTGGGTAACTTTAAATTTGCAAGTCACAGCGGAGGAGCCGCGCTCGCGCCAGGTCAAGCCATCATGAACAAGATGCTTCTAGCTCACGCCGCCGCGGCCGCTGCCGCTTTGAGCGCGGGGGCGGCCGTGGTGGCGACACGTTTCGTGATCGGTGAGACGGATCCGATCTCGCTGGTGTTCTACCGCTATCTCATCTCAATCGTCTGCTTCGCTCCTCTTTTACCGGCACTGTGGCCGAGAGACGGGCTCGGAGCTGCCGAGTACGCCAAGGTCGCCGTGTTCGGCATTCTGTTCTTCGTCTTGTTTCCATGGGCGTTCAATGCATCGCTTCAATACAATCCCGCAGCGCGGGGTGCCGTGGGGTTGGCAACAATTCCGATCCAGACTCTGCTCGTGGCAGCGGCGTTCGGGCGCGAGCGGATGACTACAGCTAAGGTGGCGGGAGTGCTTCTTGCATTCTCCGGGATTTTGGTCGCCTTCGGTGCGGCGGCAATCGGACACGGCAATGCCACCTACTTCTATGGCGATTCCCTAATGCTTCTCAGTGCCCTTTGCGCAGCAGTTTATTCAGTGTTCAGTCGGCCGACCCTGACGCGGCATGGACCGCTTCTCGTGACCGCTCTAGGAATGGCATCCGCTGTTGTTGCTTTGATGCCCGTAGTCGTCATCAAGAGCGGCGGCGTCACCCTTCCCGCATTCACTTTGAAAGGCTGGATGGCTGTCGCTTTCCTCGGGACCATCGCTGGAACATTGCAATTCTCGTTGTTCATGTGGGCCTTGCGTTGGTTGCCGCCGACCACCGCGGTTCTGTACCTGACGCTCAACCCCATCACGGCTATGGTGCTGGGTATCATTCTATTGGGAGAGAAGTTGACGTTCGAACTGATGGCCGGGATGGCTCTCGTTCTAGTCGGCATCATGGTCGGCAGTGGCCTCTATTCTGCACAAAGAAGTGCGGCCTCAGGCGAGAAGAGCTGAGATCGCGATGACCACCGCCCCCCTGCGCGCCGGCAGGGCCGCGAGGGCAAGATCGTGCTGTTCGAAGGAGCCGGCGGGCTCTTGTTCCATATCCAGGAACTCGAGAGCGAAATGTGGAACATCCAAATCTCCGACCAGGTCACGGCGCCGGTGATCCGCCAGACCATCAAGCGCGGGCACGGCAATATGTGAGCATTGATGGCAAATCGAACTGAACATTAAGCAGGTTGCTCATCACTGCGGCAAGGACACCAGCAGCCAAGCGCCCGCGGCCACACATGCAAGGCCGGCAGCACGCGCGATCCATCGTCCGACCGGCGTAAGTTTCTCCAAAAGGACAAGCAGTGCCAAAAGCGCAATCCAAAGCACGTTCATCACCCCGCCTACGAACAAAAGCGCCATCAAAACCCAGCAGCAGCCGACACAATAGCCTCCGTGCCGAAGCCCCAGCAGCAGGCAGCCTCGCGGGTGGTCGCGAAAGCCGCCGTGGCGCAACAGGAACAGAAACGGTGACTGGCATTGGGCGAGACAGACGTCCTTGAGCGGTGTCCATTGATAAACTCCCGCCGCGATCAGCACGATTGCGCCGAGCAGGTTGCTGGCGATCGCCATCCGGGAATCCAGCAGGGCTGCCCGCTCGATCACCCATTGGAGTAAGGTTGCTGCCAGCGAAAAGCCGCTCCAGGCGAGGAGATAACCCGCCGCAAACCAGCCGGTCGCGGCGAACGGCTTGCCCTGCGCTCTCCCCTGTCGACCCACGCGGGCGTACATGAGGATCATGGGCGCTGCCGAGGGTGCCATCATTCCGACCATCATCACCGCCCACATCAGGAACACATACGCGAACTCGATCGCTCGCCATGGCTCGTTGGCCGGCAACATGATTCCGATCCCGGCCGGGATCATGCGGAACCCGGTCATGTCCATGCCGCCCATGTCCATGTCGTTGGCGAGCCAGAGCACATAGCCCCATGCCAGCGCGACGATGATCCCGATCGCGCCGCCGACGATCCAGCGATCGCGCCGCAGCACGGTTTCCAGCGTGCTGCCGGTCATTTGCGATGAGTGTTGCCGGGCCAGTGCTCCGATTTCGAATTTCGCATCCCTTCGCGGCATCCTCTTGGCGAAATTCGAAATCAAAGGAGCACTAGCAGAATCGACAGTTTCTAGTGCGGCTTATGAATTTGAGTTTCCTACAAGCGAGTGTTGCGAACTAATAGGAAACTCGAATTCGCCGCACTAGTCGCAGGGCCGGATCAGGAGCTGCATCACGCCTGGTTCGACCAGCGGATCGGCGCATAGAGGCCGTTCTTGCCGGAATTATCCCAGCGCATGCCACGATCGCTGAACGTATTGCCGGGGGCGCCGACGGCCAACACCATCTTGTCGGGGCTGACCGGATGGCCGATGTTCGCCCACATTTCCCCGCTCGGATGCATGGTCGGCAGCGGATCGACGGACATGTGCAGAATACCGGGGATTTCCGCGGACCGCGTCTTGCCGTCGATCCGGAATGTGATCGCGACCTTGCTCACCCCCAGGTTCTTGCTGATCAGCGGTGTGAACGCGGCCATGGGACCACCGGCGGCGCCGCTGAAGATCGCAGCCAGGCCCTCGGTCTGCTCATCGTCGGCGCGCTCGTCGATATAGGTGGCCACCGACCATTCTCCGTCTGCCATGACCCCGGGTGCGTGCAGAATAACCAGGACATTGAGTCCATCGAGCGCGATGTCGCCATAGCGGCCGCTTTCGACGTGGAAGATCAGCGGCACGTTGCAAAAGCCCTCGGTCGGCCGCGCGGTCAACGGGGCGGCCGCCGACACGAGGCACGGACACACGATGCTGCAACTGCAATTCTCGAAATAGTCACCGGAAAGGTGCCATGGGACCTGGTCCGCCATCGCTTCCTCCCGCCGGCCCGGACTCCGCTTATGCTCGCGGACGAACTCGTTTGGACGGCGCCGGTCGACCGACGCTACCATATTTCTGCTTGGCCGAACAAGTTGGGCGCGGATGCTTTGTTGGTAGCGGGTCAGTTGTCCGCCTTTTGTAGCACGTGAGTTGTCCGCCATGTTCGCCGCTTGTTCTGGAGGCGGTGATGCGGCGGACGGCAGTGTTATGGGAGGCATTTTTGTCTCGGTTTGGAGAAGCGTTTGAGCAGTACAAGCGCCGGCGATTGACGGCGGACGAAGCGGGAGAACTGCTGGGGATGTCGGGTCGGAACTTCCGCCGGCTGAGCGTTCGCTACGAGGAGGACGGGGTTGCTGGGCTGCGCGATCGGCGGATCGGCAAGATCTCGCCGCATCGTGCAGCGGAACGCGAGCTTGCCCGGATGCATGAGCTTTACCGTGAGCGCTACAGTGACTTCACGGTGAAGCACTTCCATGAGCAGCTGCAGCGCCGACACGGCTACAAGCTGAGCTACACGGTGACGCGGCTTTCGCTGCAGACGGTGGGGCTGGTGCAGAAGGCCAAGCGGCGGGGCGCGCACCGCAAGAAGCGGGTGCGGCGGCCGCTACCCGGCATGCTGGTGTTCCAGGATGGCTCGACCCACCGCTGGATTCCGGCCCTGGATCGCAAGCTCGACCTGATCGTGACCCTCGATGATGCGACCGGGACGATCTATTCGGCGATCCTCGTTGCCGAGGAGGGAACGATGTCGAGCTTTCTCGGGCTGAGCGAGACGATCGCCCGCCACGGCCTGTTCGGGGCGCTCTATACCGATCGGGGCGGGCACTATTTCCACACCCCGAAGGGCGGGTCCAAAGTGGACAAAAGCCAGCCGACCCAGGTCGGGCGAGCGCTCGCCCAGCTCGGAATCACCCATATTCCCTCCTATTCGCCTGAGGCACGTGGGCGCATCGAGAGGGTGTTCGGGACGTTGCAGAACCGCCTGCCGCCGGAGCTGCGCGTGGCCGGGATCAAGACCATCGCGGCAGCCAATCGCTATCTCAGAGAGCGCTTCGTGCCGGACTACAATGCCCGTTTCGCGGTTGCGGCGGCAGAACCCGGCACAGCCTTCGTGCCCTACGTGGGCCGGCCGCTCAGCGAGATCCTGTGCGTTCAGGACGATCGCCAGGTCGGCCGCGACAACTGTGTGGCATGGCGAAGGCTTTCGATGCAGATTCCGCCCCAGGTGCATCGCCACCACTACGTCAAGGCCACCGTGCGAGTACACGAATATCCCGACGGCAGTCTCGCTGTCTTCGACGGTCCGCGCCGTCTCGCCAGCTATGATCGAGAAGGACGAATAATCGATGTCTCGCCTCGGGCCGCTTAACTCCGCTCGGCGCGCCCGGCCTGTGGATTTGTGGACAACGCAACAGCGTTGCCCACAACCCCACAGGCCCAACAGCAGCAAAAGAAGCGGACAAATAACCTGCTACAAACAGCGGACATCTTCACGCGCTACGGACAGTTGGGCGCGGATGCTTTTCGTGTGCCCCAATGTACTGCTCCGGCTCGAATTGCGAAAAACGCGCCACGAGCACGCGCCGTCCGGCTTCGCTGAGAGACCCGACCTCCTGGCGGATCGGTCGGTTCGGCGGCAATGTGCCAGGAAAAGACATTCCACTGCCTTTCGCACATGTGTATCCTCGTTGCGTCATGGTACGGAGGACAGCAATGAATTGGACACTGAGCGCACTGGCGGCCAGCGCCTGCGCACTGGCCGCTCTCGCGGCGCCCGCACGAGCGGCGCCGGACATGTCCCTCACGCGCTTCGAATGCGGCACGCCCCAGGCGCCGACGGCCGTCAACCAGCGCTTCTCGGATACCTACGCTTATGGCGATCTGAAACTTCAGTTCGTCTTCAGTTGCTATCTCGTCAAGCACGGAGACGACTATCTGCTGTGGGATACCGGCCACGCCATGACGGCGCCTAATGTCGCGCCGAAGGTGAGCCTGGTCGACCTGCTGGCCCAGATCAACGTCAAGCCCGAGCAGATCAAATTTGTCGGCATCAGCCACTATCACGCCGATCATACCGGCCAAGTGGCTTCATTTCCGAAGGCGACGGTGCTGATCGGCAAAGGCGATTGGGACGCGATCTCGGCCCCCAAGCCGGGCACCGGCGTGAACTTCAAGCCGTTCGAGAGCTGGATCAAGGGCGACAGCAAGGTCGAAGCGCTCACGCTCGACAAGGACGTGTTCGAAGACGGCAGCGTGATCGTGATCCGGACGCCCGGGCACACGCCAGGCCATTCAAGCCTGTTGGTGAAGCTGCCTCAGACAGGCGCCGTGATCCTCGTCGGCGATGCGATCCACTTCCGCGAGAACTATGATTTGGATGGCGTCCCGGCGTTCAACTACGACCGCGCGCAGACAGTGGCCTCGATCGAGCGCATCAAGAAGATCGCGTCGAATTTGAAGGCGAAGGTCATCATCCAGCACGATGCACGCGACCTCAACCAATTGCCGGCGTTCCCCGCGTCGGCGAACTAACCGCCATAGGCGATAGCCCCGCAGGCAGCCGGTGATCGGCCGCCTTTTATTGTGCCGTTACGGCGCCCACCTCCGCATCGATCGCCTCGAGCAGCACCTCGACCCAGCGCTGCGGGATGCGCCGCGCAATGACGACCAGCCGACTGCGGCGGTCATCGGACGGCCAGCGATCGAGCCAGGCCGGTGGGTGAAAGACGTGTTGAACGCCGTGGACCACCGCCGGGCGATCGGGGTTTTCGGCAATGTTCACGATGGCCTTGAGGCGGAGGAGGTCGGCACCGCAGTGCTCGGCAAGCGCCTCGAGAAACAGGGTCAATGTTACGGCCCGGACCGGCTCCTCGCGCACGATCGCATAGGTTCTGATTTCGGCGTCGTGGTGATCATGCCGGTGGCCGTAGGCCGCTTCCGTCAGCCACGACATGACGTCAGTCGATTTCGTCCGTGGATCATAGAGACCCACATCGGAGAGGAGCGGCGAAGAGATCCGCCCATGGTCGGCGATGACCACCGGCGCGCCGGCGTTGAGCTCGTCGAGGCGGCGGCGCAGCGCAGGGCGGAACGAGCCGGCCATATCCAATTTGGTCACGACGATACGGTCGGCGACCGCGACCTGCTTGCGCGAAATGCCTTCGCGCTCGAGCGTGCCGGCGCCGTTGACGGCATCGACCGTCGTCACGACCCCGCCGAGTACGAGCCGGCTCGCAACAGTCGCGTCGGTCATCAGCGTCTGCAGGATCGGCGCCGGATCGGCGAGCCCGCTCGTCTCGATAACGATGCGGTCGAACGCCGTGCAACGGCCTTCGTCCCGCCGTTGCAGCAGATCCCAAAGGGTCTGCGCCAGGTCGGTTCGGATCTTGCAGCAGAGGCACCCGGTCATGAGCTCGACAAGGCTGTCCTCGCTCGCCTCGATGAGCTCGTGGTCGAGCCCGATCTCGCCGAATTCGTTGATGATGACCGCGGTCCGCGAAAAGTCGGGCTGGCTCACCAGATGGCGCAACATGGTCGTCTTGCCGCTGCCCAGGAATCCGGTAAGAAGCGAAACCGGGATTACGGCCGCGCTCATGATGACAGCCCTGGCGGAGCAGCGGCTGATGACGGCACCAGCGGAGCAACCGCGACGCGCACGCGGTTTGCCGCGTAGCCGGGATCGGGCCCGGCGCCGCCCTCGTCTTCGAATTGATCAACCGCACGGCAGTGGGAGAGTCGCGGCAAGACGGCTGTTGGCCCAAAGGTGTAAGCACGGAACCCGGATGCGAGCTCCGGCTAGAGTTCGGACTCGATGGCCTGGAGGAGCTGGAAGCGCATCGCACCGTTGTTGCCGTTGAGCGAGATCACGAAGCGCACCTGCCCGCGCCCGGAAGTGTTGACATAGCCCGCCAGCGTGCGGACGCCTTCGAGCGTGCCGGTCTTGTAGGCGGCGTTCTTGCGGCCTTCGAGCAGGCCGATATGCGGTGCGAAGAGCTCGAGCACCTTGGCGAGGCCGCGCGCCGTGAAGCGGTTGCCGCGGCTGATGCCTGAGCCCTCCTCGAGCTGGATGGCGCCTGCGAGGTCGTGCGCGACGAGGATCTCGCGCGCGACCTCAAGCGACTTTTCGAGGCTGACCGGGCCGCCCCGGCGGTGCCCGCCGATCTCCAGGAAGACCTGGTTGGCAACGTAGTTGTTCGAGCCGCGGAGCAATTGGGCCAGGATCTCGGCAAGGGTGCGCGACTGGCGATGAACGTAGAGCGGGGCGAGGTCAGCGGGCACAGGTCCGGTCGAGATCTTGCCCTTTACGCTGCCGCCGGCCCGCGCGATGAACGCGGCAAGCAGTTCGCCGGCGTACCGCACGCTCACCGCGGCGTCCTGGCTCAGGCTGATGCGGCCCCGGTGGTTCGGCCCCCGTGCCCGGAACTGGCTGATCGCCAGCGGTGTGATCGGCGTCTGCTTCTCGGCCGACTGGACCTTGCTGCCGTTGCGCACGGCGTGGATCGTGTTGAAGTTTACCGCCAGGGCCGAATTGAGGGCATCGTAGGACTCGTTGCTGTCCTCGATGCCCGGGATGCGGAGCTTGGACGGGTAGTAGCTCGTGTCGACGACGATGCCGGTGAGTGGCTTGTTGCCGACGGCGGCGACCAGTTGCGGCGCGAGCAGGGCCAGTTCTTCCGAAATCAGGAACGGATCTCCGCCCCCGCGCACGTACAACACCCGGGCGTCGTCCAGATAGAAGCGGGTCTGGAAGCGGTAGTTCCTGCCCAGCACCTCCATCGCCAGCCAGGCGGTCACGATCTTGGTGACGGAAGCCGGGACGAATGGCTCGTCCGCGTTCTGAGCCACCAGCTCGTTGCCCTCGGCGTCCATCACGAGCACCAGCCCCGACGGAGCGAGGGCCGCGACCTTCTCCTTGACGCCGGCCAAGGCCTGGGCCGGCAGCAGGAGGAGGGCAAGAAGCAGAAGGCGAGACCCCATGGCGATTCCCCTATGGGCTTCAATGGTGTGGCTTTGCCGGCCGGACACGACAAGTCTTTGCAGTCTTGCAATTCGGGTGGCCCACCCCTGGGCACCATGGCCTGCTCGCATCTGCTTCGAAATGCCGGCCAAGCAGCCGGCGAACAAGGCTGCGGCCCGGTTACCTTGCTGGCTTCCTGAGTTCGATTGGTCCGCCATATTCGTCTAAGCTTGCAATCCGACGCCCCGCTGTTTTGGCACGGGTTCAGCGTGCCAAGGCCTCGTGCCCCTACCCACCCGAGCCTGCCATGTCCCCCATGTCTCTTGCTTCCGGCCGCGAATTCCTGGCGATCCCTGGGCCGACCGTCATTCCGGATCAAGTGCTGGCCGCCATGCAGCGGCCGGCGGTTGACATCTATTCGGGGCCGCTGGTTGACCTCACCGACTCGCTGCTCGCCGACCTTGCGAAGGTCTTCGGCACCGTGGGCCGCGCCTACATCTACATCGCCAACGGCCACGGCGCCTGGGAAGCCGCGCTCACCAATGTGCTGACGCGCGGCGACAAGGTACTGGTGCTGGAGAGCGGCCGCTTCGCGCTCGGCTGGGGCGAGTATGCGCGCATGCTCGGCGCCGAGGTGGAGATCCTGCCCGGCGATGCTCGCCGCGCGGTGGACCCGCAGGCCGTCGCGGCGCGGCTCGAGGCCGACCGCACCGGCACCATCAAGGCGATCCTGGTGGTGCAGGTGGACACCGCGTCCGGCGTCGTCAACGACATCCCGGCGATCGGCCAAGCGGTGCGCGCGGCCGGCCATGACGCGCTGTTGATGGTCGACACCATCGCGTCGCTCGCGTGCATGCCCTTCCGCATGGATGAATGGGGTGTCGACGTCGCGGTGTCGGGCTCGCAGAAGGGCCTGATGACGCCGCCCGGCCTGGGCTTTGTCGCGGCCGGCGCGCGCGCCAGGGAGGTGCACAAGACCGCCGGCATGCGCTCGCCCTATTGGGACTGGACCGCACGCGAAGGCGAGATTCATTATCTCAAATATGCCGGCACGCCGCCCGAGCACCTGTTGTTCGCGTTGCGCACCGCGCTCGACATGATCTTCGCCGAAGGGCTGGACAGCGTGTTCCGCCGTCACCGCCTGCTCGCCGAGGCGACACGCCGTGCGGTCGCCGTCTGGTCCGAGGGACAGGCGCTCGCATTCAACGTCATCGAGCCGGCGCAACGCTCCGATACGGTGACGACGGTCATCACGTCGACCGGCGAGAGCACGCAGCCGCTCATCGACTATTGCCGCGAGATGTGCGGCGTGGTGCTCGGCATCGGTCTCGGCCCGCTCGGCGGTCAGGCGTTCCGCATCGCCCATATGGGGCACGTCAATGCGCCGATGATTCTCGGGACCCTCAGCGTGATCGAGATGGCGCTTGCGGCGTTGAACATCCCGCACCGCAAGGGCGGGGCGCAGGCGGCGGCCGACTGGCTGGCGGAAGTCACGGCGGGATCCTGAGGTTCAAGTGCAACGACCTCTTCATCGACCGTGGCGCGTCAATATGCGGACTACAAGGAGCATATCGGCGGCCCGGCCAAGTCCGTCGTACGCGTCTGGCTGCTCGGCGTGTCCCTCTTCCAGCGCCGCGCCGGTTCGTGTCGCTTCGGCGACATGCGGATTACCCAGCCAGGCGCCAGAACCCTGAAGCTTTGAGACACCGCGAGAGTGAAAACCAGGCGATAGCCCCGCAGGCAGCCGGTGATCGGCCGCCTTTTATTGTGCCGTTACGGCGCCCACCTCCGCATCGATCGCCTCGAGCAGCACCTCGACCCAGCGCTGCGGGATGCGCCGCGCAATGACGACCAGCCGACTGCGGCGGTCATCGGACGGCCAGCGATCGAGCCAGGCCGGTGGGTGAAAGACGTGTTGAACGCCGTGGACCACCGCCGGGCGATCGGGGTTTTCGGCAATGTTCACGATGGCCTTGAGGCGGAGGAGGTCGGCACCGCAGTGCTCGGCAAGCGCCTCGAGAAACAGGGTCAATGTTACGGCCCGGACCGGCTCCTCGCGCACGATCGCATAGGTTCTGATTTCGGCGTCGTGGTGATCATGCCGGTGGCCGTAGGCCGCTTCCGTCAGCCACGACATGACGTCAGTCGATTTCGTCCGTGGATCATAGAGACCCACATCGGAGAGGAGCGGCGAAGAGATCCGCCCATGGTCGGCGATGACCACCGGCGCGCCGGCGTTGAGCTCGTCGAGGCGGCGGCGCAGCGCAGGGCGGAACGAGCCGGCCATATCCAATTTGGTCACGACGATACGGTCGGCGACCGCGACCTGCTTGCGCGAAATGCCTTCGCGCTCGAGCGTGCCGGCGCCGTTGACGGCATCGACCGTCGTCACGACCCCGCCGAGTACGAGCCGGCTCGCAACAGTCGCGTCGGTCATCAGCGTCTGCAGGATCGGCGCCGGATCGGCGAGCCCGCTCGTCTCGATAACGATGCGGTCGAACGCCGTGCAACGGCCTTCGTCCCGCCGTTGCAGCAGATCCCAAAGGGTCTGCGCCAGGTCGGTTCGGATCTTGCAGCAGAGGCACCCGGTCATGAGCTCGACAAGGCTGTCCTCGCTCGCCTCGATGAGCTCGTGGTCGAGCCCGATCTCGCCGAATTCGTTGATGATGACCGCGGTCCGCGAAAAGTCGGGCTGGCTCACCAGATGGCGCAACATGGTCGTCTTGCCGCTGCCCAGGAATCCGGTAAGAAGCGAAACCGGGATTACGGCCGCGCTCATGATGACAGCCCTGGCGGAGCAGCGGCTGATGACGGCACCAGCGGAGCAACCGCGACGCGCACGCGGTTTGCCGCGTAGCCAGGATCGAGCGCCTCCCTGACCTGGCGCAGAACGGCCACCAGCGAAATCGCCCCGCGCTTGCGCCCATCGGATGTGACCATCCACCGGAATATCGAATCCGGCGGCGCCGGATCGATCCGAATCGATCGGCGGCTCCCCACGACCACGAGCGCGCCGGCGCTCGCCCGCTCGACGCTGCCGGGCAGGCGCCATGCCGCCAGGCTTTGCGCCAGCAGCTCGCGCGCAAGATCAAGATTCGCTGTCTTCAACGCAGCGCTCCGTTCAAGGTTGCGGACGCGATCTTGCGCTTGAGGTAGCGGCCGTCGTTCGGACTGCCGAAGTATTTTCCGTTGTCGACCATGACCTTGCCGCGCAAGATCGTCACGACCGGCCACGCGAAGATGTCGTGTCCTTCCCAAGGGGTGTAATCGCTCTCGTGCAGGTCGGCCGCACGAACCTTGCCCCGCCGCGTCGGATCGAGGATCACGATATCGGCATCGCTGCCGACCGCGATTGCGCCCTTTTTCGGATACAGCCCCATGATCCTGGCGGCATTGGTCGAAACGAGGTCGACATAGCGCGAGAGCGAGTAACCGCGGCGCGCGACCATTTCGGTGTACATGACGGCAAGGCGTGGCTCGACGCCGGAGTTGCCGCCGGTGGTGTCGTCGATCCGGTCGCCCAGGGTCTTGTCCTTGAGCGTGCAGCAAAGCTCGTCGGTCGCGATTGCGTGGATCACGTCGCTCGCCGTGCCGTGCCACAGCGCCTTCTGATCCTCTTCCGACTTCAGCGACGGATAGGTGTGATAGATCTGGCCGTTCGGCCGTTTGTAGTCGTTCGCCGAGTAGAGCAGATATTGATGCAGCGTCTCGCCGTAGATGGGCAGGCCCTTGCGCCGCGCCTCGGCGATGGCCGCGACACCGGTGGCGGCGGACACGTGCATCATGTAGAGCGCGGTTCCAGGCACGCTTTCGGCGAGGCGCAGGATACGGCGAAAGCTCAGGTCCTCCGACAGTTGATTGTGAACCTCGGCGAGATGCTCGAAGCCGACCCGGTTCTCGCGGATGAGCTTCGCATACATGTGCATGACGATGTCGTTGTCTTCCGCGTGAATGACGCCGAGCCCGCCTTGCTTGGCCAGCACCTGGAACGCCTCCCAGATATCGCCGAAATCGATCATGCGGCCGGTGCGCCCCGGCAGGACGTTGGTGGTGAATATCTTGAGCGTCGGGTAGCCGGCCTGGATCGCCTCTGCGAGCTGCCCCGAGAATTCCTGCGGCGGCTCGCTGTGCAGCATGAGGTGATAGGCCCAGTCGCACGGGCTTTTTCCGACGAAATCCTTGTCGCGTGCTGCGATGGCCTCCGCCGCGGTCGCACCGTCCCGCCAGTAGGCAAAATCGATGAGCGTGGTCGTGCCGCCGAACAGCGCCGCGCGCCCGACATGCTCCGGTCCGGCGGTGACGAGCGGGCTGCCGTCGGGCTTGATCCACACATGATGCATATGCACGTGCGGGTCGATCCCGCCCGGCATGACGATGTGCCGGCTCGCGTCGATCACGCGCCTGGCGGAGTCGGGCGCGAGCGTATCGGGGGCAGCGGTCGCCACGATGGTCCCGTCCGCAACCGCGACATCGCAGGTCACCGCGCCCTGGGGCGTCACCACGTCGCCGCCTCGGATGATGAGATCGAACATCGCGCCTCCTCCGGCAGGGTCTAGTGTCCCGGTTCCGACGTTCGTATCACTTTGCAGCACCCCCTTGTACGAACGTCGGAACCAAAGGGACACTAGCAAGCATATGATTCTAGTGTGGCTTTGGATTTGACGTTCCTACGAAGAAGTCGCCGCAATGCTGGTAGGAACGTCAAATCCGACACACTAGCCGGTCAGCTCAGGCTTTGGTCCACGCAGTCTTCGTAGGCGTGGGTTCGGGAAATGAAACCGCTCGACTTCAGGCTGTCGGCAAGCCGCGTGAATCCCGGCCGCGACACGTCCGGTGTGCGCGACCAAAGCCCCGCATCGCGATAGCGCCGGAACGCGCTGGTCAGAATGGCGCCGGGAACGTGCGCGTAATACGGCGCAACCGCGTCGGCCAATTCCTCCGCGCCGTGCTCCGCGACAAAGGTCAGCGTCCGGCGGGTGGCCCGCACCATGGCGTCGAATGCCGCGTGGTTGCGGCGAACGCTGTCGCGGCTGGCGAGGAACGTCGTGTAGCAGGTCGGCCCGCGCGAGCTCGCAGCGTAGAGAATCTCGCCGGCACCGGCCTGCAACGCGATCGACACGTAGGGCTCGAACATTTGCACGACATCGAGCTTGCCCTGGCGCAGCGTCTCGAGATTCTGCGCCATCGTCCGCCCGGTCACGCGATCGATTTTTTCCGGATCGATGCCCTCGAGGCGCAGGTCGTGCTGCAGACAGAGCCAGGGCGTGTCGACTTCGGACACGGTGCCGACCCTCAGTCCGGTCAGATCGGCGAGCCGGAATGATGCGGGATCGCGCTTGCCGACCAGGAAGAACGGATCGCGCCCCGCGACTTCGCAAAAGCAGACCAGCGGCGACCGGGGATCGACGTCGCGCGCCTTCATGACGCGCATCGGGCCGCCCCACGAGATGTCGATAGACCCGTCGAGCAGACCTGCGGCCGCGGCGGCCGGAGCCGGGGAGCTGAGCAAGTCCACCTCGACGCCCTCGTCGGCATAGAAACCCAGCGCATGCGTGGCGTAGAATGGCCCATAGAACACCGCGCGGAAGTTCTCCGAGAGCTTGATGCGCATGGATACTCCAGCGGTGGGGCCGGATCGGTTGAGGGAGCCAAGATGCGAAGTCTGCCAAGTTTTTTGCTCATTGTCGCGACTTTTGTCCTGACGTCCGCGGAGGTCGCACGCACCCAGGCGAACTATCCGACCCGCCCGATCCAGCTCGTCGTCACCGTGCCGCCCGGCGGCGCGGCCGATCTCGTGGGCCGGCTCGTCGGCGCCAAGCTTTCCGACGCGCTCGGGCAAACCGTCGTCATCAGCAATCGCGGCGGCGCGGGCGGCACGACTGCGGCCGGGCAGGTCGGCAAATCGGAGCCGGACGGCTACACGCTGCTCTTGAACACGATCGCGACCCACGGCATCGGTCCGCACGTCTATGCGAACTTGCCGTATGACCCGGTGAAGGATTTTTCCCCGGTCATCCTGATCGCGAAATTGCCCTTGATCATGGCAGTCAATGCCGAGCTCCCGGCGCGGTCCGTCAACGACGTGATCGCGCTGGCCAAGGCGAAGCCCGCCGAACTTTCGTTCTCGTCCGCCGGCAGCGGCGGCGCACCGCACCTCGCCGGCGAGCTGTTCAAGCGCGTCACTGGCACGGATCTGGTGCACGTGCCTTATCGCGGCAGTGGCCCGGCGGTGATCGATCTCGTCGCCGGACGCATCACGATGATGTTCGACGCCACGCCCTCGCTGCTGCCCCACATCACGTCAGGCAAGCTGCGCCCCCTGGCGGCCGCAAGCCCGCAGCGCCACCGGCTGCTCCCGGACGTGCCGTCTTTCGCCGAGCTCGGCTATCCCGAGATGGACATCGCGCTCTGGTATGGCGTGGTCGCCCCCGGCAACACGCCGGCGCCGATCGTGCAACGGCTCAATGCGGAGCTGGCCAGGATCGTGGACATGCCCGACATCCGCAAGAGCCTGACGGAGCAGGGAGCCGACGTGCAGGGCGGCAGCGCGGCCGACTTCGACGCGTTCATGCGCCGGGAGTCTGCGCGCTGGAGCGCGGTGGTGAAGCAGGCGGGGATCAAGCCGGAATGACGACAAGCCGATCACGCTGGTGGATGGCGCAAAGCTGGCGCGGCTGATGATCGAGCACGGAGTCGGGGTGAAGAGCGATGGCTCGAGCGCGAGGATGAAACTGGACGAGGTTATTTGACGCGCCTGCGCGGCTCCAGAGAGTAACCATGGGCGCAACGGCCGCTTTGTGCCACTTCCGGACTCAAACACCGCAACAAATAGGTTGTCTATTCGATCACCTCGTCGGCGATGGCGAGGAGCGTGGCAGGTACTGTCATGCCCAACAATCTTGCTTCCTGATTGTTAATCACCAATTCGAACTTGCTTGCCTGTACGACCGGCAGGTCCACCGGCTGGACCCCCTTCAGGATGCGCCCGGTTTGGATGCCGGCCTCACGATACGCATCGATGAGGTTGGTGCCGTAGCTCATCAGCCCGCCGACTTCGGCAAAGTCGCGCAAGGCATATGCCGTAGGCATCGCGTGGCGCGATGCCAGGTGGACCAGTTGCACACGCCGGCTGGCAAAGAACTGGTCCAGATTGACAAAAACGGCGTTGGGCTTCGTGCTGACAAGAGTTGCGAAGGCCGTATCGATCTCGCGGCTGGTCCTGGCGTTGACGGGCTCGATCTGCACTCCCATGGCGCGAGCAGCCGGTTCGAGGTCCCTCAGCGTGGTCTCTGTCGTCGTGGCATTGTCGGGGTTGGCCAGCACAGCCACGCGCGTCGCTCCGGGCACCAACGTACGCAGGAAACCCAGGCGCTTTGCGCTCAATTCGGCATTGAAAAAGTTGATTCCCGTGAGATTGCCGCCAGGCTTGGCCAAGCTTGCCACGAGGCCAAGCCTGACCGGGTCTTCGGCGACGAGGAAGACAATGGGGATCGTTGCGGTTGCCGACTTGGCCGCGAACGCCGCGGGGGTACCGGCAAGTGCGGCAATCACGGCGACATTCCGGCGAACCAAATCGGCCGCCAGTTGCGGCAGTCGATCCACCTGATTGTCAGCCCAGCGATACACGATCGCCAGATTGTCACCTTCGACAAAGCCGGTCTCCCTGAGGCCTTGTCGGAATCCGCGCTCGCGATCGACGAAAGCGCCGGGCGATCCGGGGTGGAGGAACCCGACCACCGGCATCGCTTGCTGCTGCGCCCTCGCCGCCAGCGGCCACGCCGCCGCAGCGCCGAGCGCCCCGATGAACTCGCGCCGCTTCACTCGATCACCTCGTCGGCGCGGGCGAGCAGGGTCGGAGGAACTTCGAGGCGGAGCGCCTTGGCGGTCTTGAGATTGATGACCAGTTCGAATTTGACCTGGGTCTGGACAGGAAGCTCGCTCACTCGCTCGCCCTTGAGGATTCGATCTGCATAGGTTGCAGCACGACGGAACTGATCGAGCCGGTCAGTTCCATAGGACAGGAGGCCGCCCAGTTCTGCGAAGAAACGAAACGGATATATGGTAGCGAGACGGTAGCGAGCAGCTAGCAAGATGATCTCCTTGCGGTTGCCAGTCGTGAAGCCATCCGGCATCACAATCAGACCACTATTCGGCTCGTGCGCCTGTGCGGCAATAGTAAATTCGAGCTCGGACCTATCGCGAACAGGGGCGGCGATCTCCTCCACCCCGAAGGACGCAGCGGCGGCTTTGAAGGGGCCTAGGTAAACTTCGGCATATGGGGCCGTCGCCGGGTTGAACAGGAAAGCGACTCTGCTGACATGCGGGGCGATCTCCTTCAGCAGCTCCAGCCACTTGCCTGCCATTGTAGGTTCCGCATTGCTCAAGCCGGTGACGTTGCCGCCGGGGCGCGGGATACTGGCGACCAAACCGCTGCCGACCGGGTCGGTAACGGCCGTGAAAATGATGGGAATGGTGCGCGTCTGGTGCAGCAGCGCTACAGTGGTGGGTGTGTTCTGCGAAAGAATAAGTTCGGGCCGGAGCGCGACCAGTTCCTTCGCGAATTGCAGTATCGACTGCGCGTCGCCGGGTGGTGCCCAGCGGATATCGATCCGGATGTTGCTGCCCTCTGCCCACCCGAACTGCTCGAGCCCCTCCCGGAATGCGGCGAAGAAGGCTTGTGCTTCCGGGTCGGTCTCGGCAAACCCCATCAGCACGCCAACCCGCCGCATTCGCTCGGGCTGCTGCGCGCGCACGGTCACCGGCCACGCCGCCGCGCCACCCATCATCGTGATGAATTCGCGTCGTTTCATACTGCCCCGCTTGGCACCGCCGGTCCTCAAAGGCGCCGGCCGGTGATCAGCACGCAGCCTAACGCCGGCCGTGTGCCGCCGCCAGCATGCAACAAGGACTCCGGCAGGTCCTTGGGCTGGACCTGAAATGTTCTGAATCAGGCGTGCAAGACAAGTTCATGCGCGACGAGATCGCGCGGCAGAGCGTGCTGGCGGAGCTGCCGGGACAGAAGCTCGCGCCGCCGAAGAAGTAGACGCGCGGCGCGCTTCGAAACGCAGCCGCCTACGCCACCTTGGCGAGCTGTCCGCGCCGAAGAAGCCGGTGATCGCCTCGGTCCAGGGCCATGCGCTGGACGGAGGCTGTGAGTTGGCGATGCTGTGCGACATTACGATTGCCGCGTCCGAGGCGACCGATTCGAACGTCCGACCCCCAGATTCGTAGAATGGATTGGCGGACGCGACGCTGAGAAATCCGATCACGGGCACCTTCGGCTGTGCGCGCGCGGTGAGCGGCCATGCGCCGACCGTGGCGCCAAGCAACCGACAAATTCGCGCCGTCTCATATGTCCAACCCAGGCATCGTAACGGCAAGACTATAGCACGCTGGAAGGGGTGCGATTGGCTTCTAAGCCATGTTGTCGGGATGACGCCCGATGTCCGAGTTGGGTCATGAACGGCCCAAAAGCGTCGTCCGCATCGAGTCCGCTTTACCCCCGACCTGCGGACATTCATCGCCACGGTCGGGATGTCGCAGAAGCGGTACGCGAGCCTAAGAGAGGCCGAAGCCTAGCTCGGCGTGAGCCGGGCTTCCCGCGACCCCTCGATCAAGTACGTCCTCGGATCGCCCGTACGACGAAAATGAGGATGACTGCCCCAATGAAGCCGGCAATCAGATAGCCGAGCCAACCGGGGCCGAACCTGATACCGAGCAGGCCGAACAGCCAACTAGCGACAGCGGCCCCTACGATGCCAAGCAGGATGTTCATCAAAAGTCCCATTTGGCTCTTCATAAACTGCTCGGCGAGCCAACCAGCTATTCCGCCAATGATGATTGCTGCGATCCAGCCGATTGCCTGATCTTCCATGTGGCTTCCTCCTGGTGGGGCGGCCAATCAAATCGGAGATTCGCGACCGCCAAAAGAACGCTGGCTCGTTGGAGAGACGATTTCGACCCAATGTTGTAGCTACGCAGTAGTTGGCACGTTACTCGATCACCTCATCGGCGCCGAGGTATGAGACCCAGGCGCCGATCAGGCACGCCGTCAGCATGATGGCAATGATCAGGTGCGAGCGGGCCTCCGGCGTCATGTCGCCCACTGAGCCGAACCGGTAGAGGGCTGTCACGATGGACACGACGGTCCACTCAAAGCGCTGTCGAAACCGTAGGTGTTGATGCGCTCGGCGAACACCACCTCGCCGCGGTAGCGCGTGATATCGAACGCGGAGCGGCACACCGCATTGTTGCAGTAGACATTCTGCGCCGCGCCGCCGCGGGGGCCTGGCAGCAGGCCGAAAGTCAGGCAGTCGGGGCAGCGGTTGCCGGCGAGCATGGCGCGCTCGGCGGTGGTGACGTTATCCGTCATCGTTTGAGTAGCGTTCATCGAATGCCCCGGAAGGCAATTTTCAGGGTGCCCGGCTACGGTCCGTCAAATCGGGCACAATGTCACTCAGGGAGAATCCTGAAACCGCTTCAGGGTTAAACCTGATCATATTCGCGGTCGTTCACGCCGACCTTGATGCCGGCGGCCGCCGAGCGGATCGCCGTCGCGATGTCCGCCTACCGGATGAAGCCACGTTGGTTCACATTTATCTCCTGTATGGGAGGCTTTCAACCGACTGCATCGCCTGCCTGACAGAGGCGCGTGGATGCGCTCGCTCCAGCATCAACCAGGGAGGTACATATGACGGATGTTCAGATCCGCGAGCTGACGATCGGTGAAACTGAAATCGTGTCGGGAGGCTTCTTTTGGGCCGTTGTAGCGAGCTTTCTTGGCAGCGCCATATATGACAGCATCAAGAACGGCGATGGTTTCGATCGAGCCCGTGAACTCGTGAACAGAATGGACCCCTGAGCAAAATGCCCTGAATTTGGCTGCCCTTGGAGGGCCGGGCCGCGATGCACCTTGCGCGCGGCCGAGCCTGGCCGGACGCTGCCAGCACAATGGAGGGGCTGTCGTCGTGGCTGCCGTAGTGTGCGAAAACCAAAGCCCTCGCGGCCACTTTCGATCAACGCAACGGCGACATCGGCTATCTCGCCGAGCCGTCTATTCATAGTCGTAGGGGATGCGACCCATACCCAGGAAGCGAGCCATGGATAAGATCGATAACGGTATGTCCGCCCTTGACCAGACCGAGCGCCTTCTATCCGACCATGAATTGGATGCCGTGACGGGTGGCGTCATACCCATCATAACCGCGGCGGCTCTCTGGTTCATCTGCACCAACAATCTGCGAGAGACAGCGGTCCCGATGTGATGCACGCAAGACACGATAATTAGCGGCTAGATAGCTACGCTCCAGGCTCATATCGCATCGCCACCGCGCCTGAGCCGAACTCCAGCCGGCTCACGAGCTTCAGGTCGACATGCTTCGACAGCCCCGCGAACAGCGTTGGCCCTTGGCCCGCCAGCCGGGGATGCACCACGAACTCGTACTCATCGATCAATCCCAGCTCCGCCAGCGCCAGCGGGAGCTTCACGCCTCCCACGAACAGTCCCTTGCCAGGCTGCCGCTTCAGCTGCCGAACAGCGTTCTCCAGATGATCCCCGCGCACGAGCTCCGCATTCCAATTCACCTGCTCCAGGGTACTCGACACGACGTACTTCTTTGCCGCGTCGATCGTTAGGGCGAATGGTTCCATCCAATCGGCCATCCAGTCAGGCCTCTGTCCGGTCTGCGCCAGCGGCCGCCACGCAGCCTCCATCATTTCGTAGGTTACCCGGCCGAAGAGGAGGGCGTCGGCCTGCGCGAGGTTCTCGGCCGCGTGCCGATGCAAGTCTTCGTCCGTGACCATCTCGCGATGATCGCAGCACCCATCTAGAGTGACGTTGATGGAATACCGAAGGGGTCGCATCGCGTAAGCCTGCCACGATCAGAGTTGGATTGGAACTTTTAGCGGTACGGTCGACCCGCCGTACCGGACGGGCATGGACCTAACTGGCCAGCAGTGGACGATCGTCCTCCGGCAGGAGTTGTTCAACGTCCGCTTCGGGTCAAACTCGGCCGTAGTGGCATGTCCGCGACAGTCCGCTTCACCCCCCAATAGCAGACATGCGTCAGACGGGTTGGCACAGCCGCTTCGTGCCAATACCGGCCGTTAGCAGATGCAGCAGCAGCGTGCGTCGAAGCCGCACTTTTCGATCACCTCATCGGCGCGGGCCAAGCACGCCGGGCGGAATATCGATGTGTGGTTGCTAGTGCGGCGGATCTGAATTTCCTATCCGTTCGCCGCAATCTCTTGTAGGAAATTCAAATCCACAAGCCGCACTAGAAAGCATTGATATTGCTAGTGCTCCTTTGATTCCGAATTTCGCTCAGAGGATGCCGCGAAGTGATGCGAAATTCGGAATCGGAGCACTAGTCAGCCAGGCTGGCGAAGCGTGTCCCGTAGGCGTAAAAATCCAACATCGTGCGATGAGGGCGATCAGGTCGGCTCAGGGCCAATTCCAGCCGCGAGCCCGCCTTCCTCCTACATGCGCTGTCGTATATATGAGAGAGTTGCCATCGAATGTGCCGATAGTCCCCAGGAGCGAATTGGTGGTGTGTTGGCGGCGGTTAAGTCCAAAAAAAGTCGTGATCTGACACTTGATCTACGCAAGCGCGAACAGGCCTCTTCAACCGGGCATAGCATGTTAGGTCGATTTTCGACGGCGCAATCCACCGCGGCGATGCGGCGTTGGGGCCCTCCCGCCGGGTTAACGCTCGCGGCGATGGCCGCACTGACGGCGCTGACCGCCGACGCCGTCGCGAGACAGGCGCGCCCCGCGCCGCCACCCAAGGAGGCGGAGGCGCCGCGCAAAGCCGGTGAGCCGATCATGGCGATCGTGTCGATCAAGTTCCAGCAGGTCACTTTCTACGACGCCGACGGCTGGATTCTGCGCGCGCCGGTGTCGACCGGCACCAAGGGACGCGAGACGCCAGCCGGCGTCTTCGCCCTCGTCGAGAAGAAAGAAGACCACCGCTCGAACATGTATGACGATGCCTGGATGCCGCACATGCAGCGCATCACCTGGAACGGCATCGCGCTGCACGGTGGCCCGCTGCCTGGGTATGCGGCCTCACACGGCTGCGTGCGGCTGCCCTTCGGCTTTGCGGAACAGCTCTTCGACAAGACGCGGATCGGGATGCGGGTGATCATCTCGCCGAACGACGCAGCTCCGGTCGCGTTCTCGCACGCGGCGCTCCTCGCGCCGAAGGTGGCGGCTGTCGCGGGTGCGTCGGCACGCGCCGAGACGCTCGCCCGCGAGGCCGTGGAGGCCGCCAAGGCGGCCGACGAGGCGAAGAAAGCCGCCGCGGCAGCAGCGCGCGAGACAGCATCGCTCACGACGTCGCTCCGCAGGCTGGAACTGCTCAAGGCCCGCGCCGACGCCGAGCTTGCGCGCGCCGAGAGGGCGCTTGCCGCCGCAAACACGGACCAGGCCAAGGCGCGGGCCGAGGAGGCGAAGCAGAAGGCCGCCGCCATGGCCGCGGAAGTGGGGACGCAGCTCGAGACCGCCAAGGCTGACGCGAAGTCGAAGCCCGACGCCGCCGCCGCCAAGGAGGCCGTCAAGGCGGCCGAGACCAAGAAGGCCGCCGCCGCCAAGGCGGCGAGCGAGGCGAAGCTCGCGCTGGAGCCGGTCTCGATCTACATCAGCCGCGCGACGCAGAAGCTTTACGTGCGGCGCAACACGCACAAGCCGCTGCCGGACGGGGGCGTGGTGTTCGACTCGACCATCGAGGTGCCGATCGCGATCCGCGAGCCCGGCAAGCGGATCGGCACGCATGTGTTCACCGCGGTGGCGCGCGACGATGCGGGCCTGCGTTGGACTGCGGTCACGATCGACGACGGGGACGACGCCAAGAACGCGCTCGACCGCATCACCATCCCCAAGGATGTGCTCGACCGCATCGCGCCGACCGCGTTGCCGCGATCCTCGATTATCGTCTCGGACGAGCCCCTGAGCAGCGAAACCAACTATCGCACCGAGTTCGTCGCGGTGCTGAGTAACCAGCCTCAGGGCGGCTTCATCACGCGCAAGGCTACTACCGATGTTGCGGCGACCGACGCACAGCGCGACGACGACCTCGGCTTCTTTTTCCAGCGCGGCTGGGGCTCCCAATCTGGCAATTCTCCCCAGCGCGGCTGGGACTTCCAACGCAATGGGGGCCAGACTGGTCCCCAGCGCAGCGGGGGCTCTCAAGCTGGTTCCCAGCGCGGCTGGGGCTCCCAGACTGACAATTTGGATCGGCGCGGCGACCGGTATTTTCGTCGGGAGCAACAAGGCTGGTGATCACAGCCGGCACGGCTCGTCGGCTCGCTGAAGTCCACACCTTCACCCACGTTTCTCGAGGCCGAACAGCCGTTCCGCATTGACGTGCGCGATGCGCTCCCGATCAGCCGGAGCAAGCGGAAGCTGGTCGAGAAACGCGCGTGCTTCCGACATCGATCCATACGGGTAGTCGACCGAGAACATGATCCGCCCGACGCCGACCTCGGCCAGCAGGTTCTGAAACGTCGCGGGAAAATTGAATCCGCCGAACGTGTAATGAACATTCTCGCGCAAGTATGCGGCGAGCGGCCGGGCCAGCCTGGTCATTTCGGTCGGCAGGTTCTTGTCCAGGCGCGGCAGCATGAAAGGAATGCCTTCGCCGAGATGCCCGATGACGATCTGGAGCCTGGGATACCGGTCGAAAACGCCTCCGAGAATGATGCGGATGAGATGCACAGCCGTCTCGATGTGCCAGCCCCAGGCCCCCACCGCGAAGGTCGCCGTCACGGCGGAGGAAAAACCGCTGTAGAGCGCATCGACGACGGGCTTCGGCGGCACGGTCGGATGCAGATAGATGGGCACGTTCAGCGCTTCCGCGCGCTCCAGAATCGGCGAAAAGAATTCATCGTCGAGATACCGGCCGCGCGTATGACCATTGATGAGTGCCCCCTTGAACCCCTGCTGGCGGATCCTGAGATCCAGCTCATCCGCCGCCTTCTCGGGAGCTGCGACCGGCAGCGCCGCGAACGCGCCGAAGCGCAACGGGTGCTGCTTCACAGCCTCGGCGAGCAGGTCGTTGGCCTCACGCGCCACCGAGACCTGCACGTCCGCCTCCGCCTGTTCCACGCCCGGAGCGTTGAGGGAGATCACCTGCATGTCGATGCCGGCCGCATCCATCTCGGCAACGCGCGTCCTGCCGATATCCTGCAACTGCTCGATGAGTCTCGCGCCGCGCGCCCCTGAATTGCGAAAGCGTTCCATGAACTCCCGCCCGGGACCGGCCAGGAAGGCCGGGCTGGCAAAGTGCTCTTCCAAGGTGATGTATCGCATGAGCTGAAGTCTCCGTGAGCCATTTCGGCAGAATCTCCATCCTAGCTACTTTCCGGCGCAAAATTCGCGCTTCTGAAGAGACGGGTCAACCGTGCGGACGATGGCAAGCCCCGCCGGCGGGCCGGCGGGGTGGTGTGACCAGATTGAGCTGGGACGGACTACCTTTGGCGTGCCTGCTTTTCCATCACGCGGCCGATGTTGATGAGGTTGTCGGCGACGACGCCGAGCCCGACCCAGCGCTTCATTCCGACAGCGCCTTTGTAGCGGCAGCGATCGAGCCCGTGTCGCCGTTTGACCACGCTGATGCGCCCCTCGCATCCGGTTCGCCATTTCTGGCCGTTGCGGAACCAGCGCTTTTTCTGCTCGCGCTTGCGCTCAGTACTTTTGGTGGAGCGATTGGGAATGCAGACGCGTTTGACGCCTCTCGCTTTCGCCGCAGCCTCATTCTTGGCGGAGTAGAACCCAGCGTCTGCCGCCACCAGACGCGGCGTGCGTCCGAGCTTCGCCTCGTGGGTTTCGATGGCCGGGATCAACAGGTCCGAATCGCTCGGCCGCTGATCATAGACTTCGTAGTCAATCACGATCTGGTTTTCAGCTTCCTGCAGCTTGACCATCTTACCGAACTCGTTGGGCTTGCCGGCCTTGCCCTTGCGAATGATCTCGGTCGAGGGCTCGAACACGCTGAGGAGCTTGCCCTCTGCCCGCGTGTTGCCGCGGACGATGCGTTCCCGGGTCTGCCGCATCACCTGCCGCACCAGCGGCAGCATCGATTCCAGCTCCTGACGCAGGCCTTTCAACGCCAGCTGCTTCAAGATGCCCCCGGACCGCTTCACGCCTTCGATGATCTCGCTGGAGAAGCGCTTCGCCTGGCCCACCACCCGGCTCGTCGTGTTCAATAGCTTGCAATAGCTCTGCTTGAGCTTGGCGTGGTTGAGCGGTCCTTTGGCACGTGCGATCCGAGCGATCTCAAACAACCGCAGCTTCACGCTCCGGCTTCGGTCGCGCAGCTTCGTTCCGACGACGCCCGCGATCGCGGTGATCCTCTTCATCGTGCGGATCAGCACCCTGACCCCGTCTCCCAACAACGTGCTGTCGGTCGGATGGTGGATGTTCGTCTCCACCACCGTCGTATCCACCCGCAATCGGCGTCCCGCTGTCGCCCCGTGTTGCTGCGCGATTTGCACCATTCGGTCGTGAACCCGCTTGATCGTGTCCGGATCCACAGCCAAGCCCCAGCGCCCCATGGTCTTCGCGTCCGGCGCCTTGCCGCCGCCCACGCGCGTGAAGTCGCGATACACCAGGTTGGCGCGCACTTCGCGTTCCAGCACGTGATAGCTCCAATTGCGGACGTGCTTGAGGATCAACAATCGCAGCACCACCTCGGCCGGTGCCCCCAGCCGACCACGACTGCGGCTCTTGGGATGCCGTTTCGCCAGCGCTTCGTATACCGCAGCGACGATCCGTTCATCCGCCAGCACCCGGTCGGCGTGTTCCATCCAACCTTCGCGAAGATCGCTCACTTCTTCGGCGATCAAGCCGTCGCCAAAGCTCAGCTGTGATCGACTAGTGTCCCGGTTCCGACGTTCGTATCCCTTTGCGGCACCCCCTCATACGAACGTCGGAACCAAAGGGACACTAGCAACCATATGATTCTAGTGTGGCTTTGGATTTGACGTTCCTATGAAGGAGTCGCCGCAACGCTGATAGGAACGTCAAATCCGCCACACTAGTCTAGATGACAGGTACCAACCCCCCGGTCCCGGACGCACGCCCATGAAAAGAATCGGCTTCCTGTCCTTCGGTCACTGGACGCCATCACCGCAGTCGCAGACGCGCTCGGGGTCCGACGCGCTCCTGCAATCGATCGAGCTCGCGGTGGCGGCCGAGGAGCTCGGCGCGGACGGGGGCTATTTCCGGGTGCATCATTTCGCCCGCCAGCTCGCCTCGCCGTTCCCGCTCCTGGCGGCGGTCGGCGCGCGGACGAAGCGGATCGAGATCGGCACCGCGGTCATCGACATGCGCTACGAGAACCCGCTCTACATGGCGGAGGACGCAGGCAGCGCCGATCTCATCAGCGGCGGACGCCTGCAGCTCGGCATCAGCCGCGGCTCGCCCGAGCAGGTGATCGACGGCTGGCGCCATTTCGGCTACGCGCCGCAGGACGGCGAGACCGATGCCGACATGGGGCGGCGCCACACCGAGGTCCTTCTCGAGGTGCTGCGCGGCGAGGGATTCGCCAAGCCGAACCCGCGGCCGATGTTTCCGAACCCACCCGGCCTCCTGCGCCTCGAGCCCTTTTCGCAAGGGTTGCGCGAGCGCATCTGGTGGGGCGCCGGCACCAACGCCACCGCGCAATGGGCGGCGAAGCTCGGCATGAACCTGCAAAGCTCGACGCTCAAGATCGACGAGAGCGGCAAGCCCTTCCACGTCCAGCAGGCCGAGCAGATCCGTCTGTTCCGCGCGGCGTGGACCGAGGCCGGGCACGAGCGCGCGCCGCGGGTCTCGGTGAGCCGCAGCATCTTCGCGCTCATCGACGACCGCGACCGCGCCTATTTCGGGCGCGGCAGCGAGAGCGCGGACCAGATCGGATTCTTAAGCGAAAAGGAGCGCGCCATCTTCGGCCGCAGCTACGCCGCCGAACCGGACGTCCTTGCCGATGAGCTCGCGAAGGACGAGGCGATCGCCGAGGCCGACACGCTGCTCCTGACCGTGCCCAATCAGCTCGGGGTCGACTACAACGCCCATGTCATCGAGGCGATCCTGAAGCATGTCGCGCCGCGATTGGGCTGGCGCTAGTTCATGGGCGGCAAGCGCGGCAGCGCCGCGGACTTCAGCATCGGGATCGACTTCGGAACCACCAACACGGTGGTGGCGGTGGCCGGGCCGGACGGCCGGGCCGAGGCGATCCGCTTCGCCCATGCGGGCGAGCCGACCGGCATCTACGTGTCGGCGCTGTGCTTCCGGGAGGAGCGGCACGGCGCGGCGGCGCACAAGCGTGTCGAGGGGGCCCGTGGGTCGTAGTGCCCAGGGGCGGGATCCCGTGGCCGCCCGAGCGCAGGGTGACTCAAAACCTTGCCCGCAGGCGCCGCTCCCGGCTCCGGTCTTCCGGCTTGAGCCCACCGGAAGCGCCCTCATCGAGCCGAGATGACCGACGCCTAGCACCGCCGGGGGCAAGGACAGAAGGAAAACCGCCTCGCCGGGATGGGTTATCCCCAGGCTGATTTCCGATTTTCAGGAATTCGTCATGATGCCGGACATGCCCGACCACCATCAGGGTCAGATCGCAGCCGATTGAGCCGGTCGTCAGTGCACAGTGCCGACTGGCAGGCGAACGGTGAACACCGAGCCCGCGCCCGGTTCGCTTGCCACCGTCACGTCCCCACCCATCATACGCGCGAGCTTGCGCGAAAGGGCGAGGCCCAGGCCCGTTCCGCCGTAGCGCCGAGCCGTCAACGAGTTCGGCCTGGGTGAACTCCTGGAACAGCTTCGCCTGCTGCTCGGGCGTCAGCCCGATTCCCGTGTCTGCGACCGCAAGCTCGATCCAGTCCCGTCCGTCCGCCACCTGACGCACCCGCAGCGCCACCTCGCCCTCCTTGGTGAACTTGCAGGCATTGCTCAGAAGATTGAGCAGGATTTGTTTGAGCCGCATGGGATCGGCGTTGAGCGGCCCGACGCTCGCCGCGCTGTCCACCACGAGGCGGTTCATGTTCTTCTCGGCAAGCTGCCCGGCGGTCCCGATCACCTCATCGATCAGTCGGGTCAGGTTCACCGGCTCAGGGTTCAGCTCCAGCTTGCCGGCCTCGATCTTCGAGAGGTCGAGCACCTCGTTGATGAGGCCGAGCAGGTGGCTACCGGCGGCATTCACGCGGCGCAGAGGTTCCTGTGCCTTCTCCGTGCCGAACCTTGGCGCGTTGGCGACCAACATCTCCGTAAGCCCGATAATCGCGTTCAACGGCGTTCGCAGCTCGTGGCTCATGCTGGCGAGAAACTGCGATTTGTGCTCGCTCGCCTCCGCGAGCTGGCGGCTCTTCTCTTCGATCTCACTGAACAGCCGGGCATTCTGGATCGCCAGCACCGATTGCGCGGCGAACGTCTGCAGCAATTCGAGCGTCCTCTTGGGGAACTCGCCCGGCTGCTTCCGTCGCACCACGAGCGCGCCGACAATCCGGTCGATAGCGATCAGGGGTACGACCAGCAAAGCGCGGAAGCCAGCGCGGACGATGACATCGAGTACGCGCCCCGACGGGTGACTCTGCACGTCCGGGATTTGAATCGGCTGGCGCTGCTCGGCAGCCCGGCCAATCGCACTCTCGCCAATGCGGACATGCCGGTCCTTGATCGCGGCGATGATCGTGTCGTCCATTCCATAGGTCGCGCGCAGCCGGAATTCCTGGGCAGCATCGTCGAACACATAGATCGTACCGGCCTCGGTGCTAGAGATCTCGCTCGCCTTGGCGACGATGGTGGTCAGCACGGTCTCGAGATCAAGGCTCGAATTTACCGCCTGGCTGACATCGCCGAGCGCACGCAGCTCCTCGACGGACTGAGTGAGCTCGCGCGTGCGCGCCTGCACCTCGTCGAACAGCCGCACGTTCTCAATCGCGATCACCGCCTGATCAGCGAAGGTGCCGAGCAACTCAATGTCCCGGTCGGAGAATGGACGAGCCGCTCCGTCCAGTTCGCTCCGTCCAACCGCAATGGCGCCGATTGGTCGGCCGTCCTGCAGCATCGGCACGGCCAGCAGGCTTCGGTGCCCGACCGCACGCGCCATGGCTCGACTTGCCTTTGCCTGCGCGAAACCCGGACCGCTTTCGAAATCGGGTACATGGACGATCGTGCGATCCAGAATTACCTGGGCGATCACACTCGTCCGGCTCGGCTTGAGCGGGTAGACAGCATTGAATACCCGCAGGGCTTTCGACGTGACACGCTTATCGTGAGCGACCAAATGAATGAGGTCGCCGTCGTACCGGTAGACAAAGCCGGAGACACCATCCCCCAGCTGCACAACGTGCTCGACAATCGTGTCAAACACCGGCTGAATATCGGTCGGCGACTGGCTGATCACCTTGAGCACGTCGGCGGTGGCGGTTTGCTGCTGGAGCGATTGACGCAGCTCGTTGAGCAGCCGCGTGTTCTCGATGGCGATGACAGCCTGGCTGGCGAAGCTCCTCATCAGCTCGATCTGCTTGTCGTTGAATGGGCGCACCTCCTGGCGATAGACGGCGATCACGCCGATCAGTTCCTCCTCCTTGAGCATCGGCACGATGAGAAGGGTCTTGGCGCCGGCGATCTTGGCGATCGGCTCGTCGGGATTTTCGGTACCGACGTCGGAAAGATGCAAGACCTGCTTCGTATCGGGGACCCGATAAAGCACACGCGCCAAATGTCGAGGAGGAATGGGATCTCGTTCCTGTTGGGAGGCCCAAGCCGGTGGAGCATTGTGCAGGGCGACGTGACGGAACACATCGCCGTCGTACAGCAGCAAGTTGCCGAAGCTCGCTTCGCAGATGCGCGTCGCGTTCTCGAGCATGGCCTGGAACACCGGCTCAAGGTCGCCGGGCGAGCTGGAGATGACGCGCAGGACCTGTGAGGTTGCGGTCTGCTGGTCCAGCAACTCGGAGAGATCATCGGTGCGCTGACGTAGCTCGTTCAGCAGCCGCACGTTCTCGGCGGCGATCCTGTTCTCGCGGTCGCGCAGCCATTTTTTTTCCAGCAAGGCATTGATGCGGGCGCGCAGCAGGACCGGATCGAACGGCTTGGTCAGATAATCCTCGGCGCCGGCCCCGATGCAGTGCACGACGCTGTCCAGCTCGTCGAGTGCGGAAATCACGATGACCGGGACGTGGCCGGTATGCTCCGCCGCCTTGAGCCGGCGCAGCACCTCGAATCCGTTGAGGTCCGGCAGGATGAGATCGAGCAGCACGAGGTCGAACTCCTGCCCCGCGACCAGCTCTAATGCCGCGGCGCCATTTTCGGCGGTCACGACCTCATGTCCATCCCGGCTCAGGCGGCGCACCAGCACGTCGCGATTGGCTGGATTGTCGTCGACGACCAGGATGCGGCCAGATTGCAGCGTTTGCCACATCGCGCCGCCGGCGGGCAGCGGCGGGACGGTGCGCAGCACGTCCGCAACGATGCCGAGCCGCTGCGCGTCCATGGGCTCATTCGTTTGCTGCTGCGTGAGCGTGATCATCGTGTCGATCTGCGCCAGCAGCTGATCGGCGGAGCTCTTGATCTTGACGAGATCGACGCGAAGCGGATGATCTTCCTCGGTTTCCATCTCCTCGATTAACAGCTCGCCGTAACCCTTCACCGCGGTGAGCGGCGTGCGCAGGTCGTGACGAAGGCGACGGTAGAATGCATCCGGGGTCTCGTCTTCCCGGCCGGCGGAGGATGACTCCGCGATGAGCGCTTTCACGAACGTATTCAGGCGCGCGCTCGCCTCGCGCATGCGGTCGAGATCGGCCAGCAGGTGATCGAGCCGCAAGGCGCGCGCATTCTCGATGACTCCGTCGAGAAATTCGGTGACGGCGGTGGCCGGCGCCTGCACCTCCTGACGCAGGAACGCGATCAAGGCCCGGCTCAGGCGCTCGTCTGATACGTCCGTCGACAAGACCCCTCCATCAGCGCGGTCGCGCTATCCCTTGCCCGCGCTTACCAGCCGCTCGATCTTCCCGACCAGGCGGTCGATCTCCACCGGCTTCGTGTCGTAATCGTCGCATCCGGCTGCGAGCGCCTTTTCCTGATCTCCGCTCATAGCGTGCGCCGTCAGCGCGATTACTGGAACGTGCCGCGTCGCATTATCGGACTTGACACGGCGGGTCGCTTCCCAGCCGTCCATGACAGGGAGGCTCATGTCCATGAGGATGATGTCGGGCTTCTCGCTGCGCGCGAGATCCACGCCATGCTCCCCATCCACCGCGAAGACCACCTCGAAACCCCGGCGCACGAGGCGGCGGGACAGCATGTCGCGGTTCATCTCGTTGTCTTCGACCAGCAGCACCTTCGTCATCGATTCACCTTCCCCGCCTCATGCACGCGCGCCGGCTTCCGCGTGCGCCGGTCGCCGCCGCACCGCCTCGCTGACGGCGGCGGCGATATCAGCCCTGATCGACGCGCTCTTCGCAATCACCTTCTGCGCCTGGCCGAGCAGGCGTTCGCGCTCGGCCGGCGTCAGCTCCTTCGCCGTGATCACGACCACTGGAACGTCGCGCCATTCGGCGCGCTCGGTGAACGCGTCGAGAAACGTGAACCCGTCCATTTCCGGCATCATCAAATCGAGCAGAATGACGGCCGGCGTCGGGTTGTCGGCAAGCCAGTGCAGCGCCGAACGGCCGTTCGCCGCCTCCGCCATGATCAGCTGCATCTTCTCGATCGCGTGCCGGATGATCTCGCGCGTGCCCGCGTCATCCTCCACGACAAGCACCGGGCCATCGCGCCGCAGCAGACGGTGCAGTAGCGCTGTCAAATGCGCGCGATCGACCGGTTTCGTGACGACGTCGACGGCGCCCAACGAGAGCCCGATTCCGCGATCGGGAACAACCGTGACCATGACGACCGGGATATCGCGTAGCTCGACATCGGCCTTGAGGGCGCTCAGCACCGCCCAGCCGTCCGTTCTCGGCATCATGACATCCAGCGTGATCGCGTCCGGACGCAGCGTGCGTGCCAAGTCCAGAGCTTCCTCTCCGCTGGCGGCATGGACGAGACGATAGCCCGCGCTCTTGAGATGGGCGGTCAAAAGATCGCGCGCCGTCGGTTCGTCATCGACTACCAACACCACCGTGCCGCCGTTCCCCTCGGACGCGATGCGCGGCACCTCATCGGGCTCGATCCGCGCCGGACCGGGAGCTCGCTCCGGCAAGCTGATCGTGAAGGTCGAGCCCTCGCCCGGTCGGCTCGCGACCTCGATGTCTCCGCCGAGCAGCCGGCAGAAATGCCGAGTGATGGCAAGGCCGAGACCGGTGCCGCCGTATTTCTTCGTCGTCGAGGCGTCGGCCTGGCTGAACGCCTGGAACAGGCGGCCGAGCTGTTCCTCCGTCATCCCGATGCCGGTGTCGGATATGGCGAAGCGGACCGTCGGGCGGTCCGTCTCGATCCGCTCGGCCACCAGGGTGACCCCGCCGTTATGCGTGAACTTGCCGCTGTTGCTCAGGATATTGAGCAGGCTTTGCTTCAGCTTGGTCCGATCCGTGTGCATGCGACCCAGGTTTTCCGCCAGCCGGAAGTCGAGGATATTTCCGTTCTTCTCGATGAGCGGAACGATGATCGCACGCACTTCGTCGAGCATGGGAACGAGGTCGACGTCTTCGAGAAAGAGGTCCATGCGGCCGGCCTCGACCTTCGACAGGTCGAGAATGTCGTTGATCAGGCCGAGCAGGTGGCGGCCCGAATGCTCGATCTTCCGGAGGTCGGGGATGAACTGAAGCTGCCCGACCTCTTCGATCTCCTCCTGCAGGATCTCGCTGTAGCCGATGATGGCATTGAGCGGCGTGCGCAGCTCGTGACTTATGTTGGCGAGGAACTGCGACTTGTGCTGGCTCGCTTCCGCCAGCTGACGGCTCTTCTCGCCGATCTCGGTGAACAGCCGGGCGTTCTGGATCGCCAGCACCGACTGCGCCGCGAACGTCTGCAGGAGCTCGATCGTGTTCTTCGGAAACTCGCCCGGCGCCTTGCGGCGGACCACCAGGGCTCCGACGATCGCGTCGGGCGCGAGCAGCGGGACCACCAGACGGGCGCGGTAGCCGAGCCGCATGATGAGCTCGTTGGCAGGCGACGAGGGTTGCAGATCGGCGACCTGGTTCGGCTCCCGCCGCTGCGTTGCGGCATGGACGGCTTCGGAGAAATCGGCGTGGTGCTCCCTGATCACGGCAATCATGTCCGCCGTCATGCCGTAGGTCGCGCGCATCTGGAACGCTCGCTCGGCCTCGTCGAACACGTAGATCACGCCGGCCTCGGTGCCGGAAAGCTGCGTCGCCCTGGCCACGATCGTGTCGAGCACGGTCTGCAGATCGAGCGTGGAGTTGACCGCTTGGGTCACGTCGCCGAGCGCCCGCAGCTCCTCGACGGACTGCGTGAGCTCGCGCGTGCGCGCCTGCACCTCGTCGAACAGCCGTGCATTCTCGATCGCGATCACCGCCTGGTCGGCGAAAGTCTCGACCAGCTCAATCTGCTTGTCGGTAAACGGCCGCACCGTCTTGCGTTGCAAGGCGATGATGCCAATTGGCGTTCCTTCGCGCAGAAGCGGCACCCCGAGCAAGGTCCGAACGCCGCCAACATTCACGGCGGCGCGAAAGGTGAATTCCGGGTCCTCCAGCACGTCGTGGATGTGAACGATTCTGCCCTCCAGCGCTGCGCGGCCGACCACGGAGCCCCTGCCGGATGGAATTGGATGATGCTGCATCAACGCGGTGAATTCAGGCGAGTAGCCAAAGCTCGCAATTTGTCGGTAATGATCGCCGCTCTGGCGGTTGATCGAGGCCATGTCCGCTTCGCACAACAGTGCTGCTGACTCGACAAGCGTATCGAGCACGGTCTTCAGATCGAAGGTGGAGCGGCTGATGACCTTGAGCACGTCGGCGGTGGCGGTCTGCTGCTGCAGCGATTTACGCAGCTCGTTGAGCAGCCGCGCATTCTCGATGGCGATGACGGCCTGATCGGCGAAGGTCTGCAGCAGAGCGACCTGTCGCTCCGTGAAGAGCTGCACCTCGGTGCGGCGGAGGGCGATTGTGCCGATGGCCATACCTTCCCGCATCAAGGGGACGCAAAGTATCGTGCGGAAGCCCCAGCGTCGTGCGTTCTCGCTGGTATCGGGAAACTCGGCCGCTTCCGCCTGCATGTCGGCAATATGCAGGGTCCGCCGATCAAGAACCGTCCGACCCGCGACTGTCCCGCCGATCAGCGGGAGAGACCCAACCGTGATCGGACCGTGGTGCGCGACGAGGATCAGACGGTTCCCGTCCGGACGCCAAATCGCGGAGTTGTACGCCTCACACAGCCGCGCCGCGCTCTGGCAGACCACATCGAGCACAGGCTGAACATCGGTCGGCGAGCGTGAGATGACGGCGAAGACCTCGCTTGTCGCCGTCTGCTGCTCAAGCGATTTTGACAAGTCGTCGGTGCGCTGGCGCAGGTCATGGAGCAGGCGGGTGTTTTCGATGGCGATGACGGCCTGGGCGGCGAAATTCTGCAGGAGCTCGACCTGCTTGTCGGTGAACGGCCGGACGTCCCGGCGGTAGATGGTGATCGTGCCGACCAGCTCATTCTCCTTCAGCATCGGCACGACGACGGTCGTGCGGGCTCCGCCGCTGTCGACCAGGGCGACGACCGAGGTATCGCCTTCGCGGTAGGGCGCGCTACTCCGAAGATCGTCGATGTGCACCACGCGCTTGGACTTGACGATCTGGGCATGCGCGCTCCCTGGATGCGGACGCATCACATGGCCCTGCCATTTCTCGACGTACTCGGGCGGCACGTCGTGCAGGGCGACGTGCCGGAAGGCTTCGCCGTCATACAAGTTGAGGATACCGAACTGCGCGCCGCACAGCCGCGTCGCGCTGGCAAGCATGGCCTGAAACACCGGTGCCAGATCCCCTGGCGAGCTGGAAATGACCTGCAGCACCTCGGATGTCGCGGTCTGCTGCTCCAGTGCCTCGGAGAGATCGTCGGTGCGCTGGCGCAGATCGTTGAGCAGGCGCGTGTTCTCGATGGCGATGACGGCCTGCTTGGCGAAGTTGGTGACCAGCTCGATCTGCTTGTCGGTGAACGGACGCACTTCCTGCCGATAGATGGCGAAGACGCCGATCAGTTCGTTGTCCTTGAGCATCGGAACATTGAGGATGGTGCGGAAGCCTCCGAGATTGACGGCGGCGACGAAAACCGGTTCGCCCTCGCCCTTGGCGTAGGCAGGGTCTTGCGTCACATCGACGATATGGACCGTCTGCTTGGTCGCGCGGTTACGGCCAAGGGCGGTCCTCGGACCCGGTCGTTGCGGGCCGCGCTGCCAGAACTCGGCGAATGCCGGCGGAACGTTGAGCATGGCCGCCGCGCTGAACGCGCCGTCGGCGAAACGAAACAGCATGCCGAAAGTGGCCTCGCAGATGCGCGTCGCGTTCGCCAGCATGGCGTTGAACACCGGCTCCAGCTCGCCCGGCGAACTCGAGATGACGCTCAGGATCTCGGAGGTCGCGGTCTGCTGCTCCAGCGCCTCGGAGAGCTCGCGGGTGCGCTGCTGCTCGGCCCCGAACAGCCGCACGTTCTCGATCGCGATCACGGCCTGATCGGCGAAGGTCTGGGCGAGCTCGATCTGCTTGTCGGTGAACGGCCGCACGTCGGTACGGCGGATGGAAAGGCTACCAATCGCCTTGTCCTCGCGCAGCAGGGGGACGGACAGGATGGTCCGGTGTCCCAACCGCAGCGCGAGTGCGTGGCCCTGCGGGAACTCATCCTCCTCGGCAGAGAGGTCGTGGACGTGGACCGGCGCGCAGTCCAAGACGCTGCGGCCTGCCGTCCATGCCCGCGTCAGCGGCAATTTCACGAAGTCGACCGGGATCGGCCCATGATGCGCGCCGAAAACGAGCGCGTCGTCTTCGCGCAGCAGCAACACCGCGTCGAACGCATCGCACAGGCTGCATGCCGACTCGACCAGGGCGTCGAGCACCGCCTGCAGATCGAAAGTCGAGCGGCTGATGACTTTCAGCACATCGGTGGTGGCGGTCTGCCGCTGCAGCGATTTGCGCAGCTCGCTGAGCAGACGCGTGTTCTCGATAGCGATGACCGCCTGGGCGGCGAAATTCGTCACCAGCTCGATCTGCTTGTCGGTGAACGGCCGGACCTCTTTGCGATAGATGGCAAACGCACCGATGAACTCGTCCTCCTTGAGCATCGGCACGACAACCAGTGTACGCATGCCGGCAATGCCGGCCGAGCCAACCGCCAAGGGATGGCCGGCGAGATAGGCACGATCTTCCCGGATATCGGCAACATGAGTCAGCTTGCGCGACAGGGCGACGCGGGTCACGGGGACGTCCGCGCTGAGCGGTATCACGGCGACTCGCCATTGCGCCTTGAAATCCTCGGACATCTCCCCATGGAACGCAGCATTGCGAAGCACATTTCCTTCGCTCAGCCACATCGCCCCGTAGCTGGCCCCGCAAAGCCTTGTCGCATTGGCCAGCATGGCCTGGAACACCGGTTCGAGATCGCCCGGCGAGCGCGAGATGACCTGCAGCACTTCCGAGGTCGCCGTCTGCTGCTCCAGCGCCTCTGTGAGCTCGCGGGTGCGCGCCTGTACTTCGTCGAACAGCCGCACGTTCTCGATCGCGATTACGGCCTGGTCGGCGAAGGTCGTGACCAGCTCGATTTGCCTCGGCGTAAATGGCCGCGGCGCCGTTCTCGTCATCGCCATGACGCCGACACAGCTTCCGTCCCGGAGCAGCGGGACACCGAGCATCGCACGGTAGTTGCCAAGTCTTCGACCCTCATGCCAGGTGTATTCCGGATCGGCGAGAGCGTCGGGTATGTGAACCGTTGCAACCTCGAGCACCGTGCGCGCAACCAGCGTGCCTCGACCGGGCACGATCGGATGCTGTCTCACAAATTCCTGATATTCCGGTGAGAAGCCGTTATGCGCGGCGAGTTGGTAGACTTCGCCATCGCGCAGGAAGATTTGGACGTTTTCCGCCTCACACAGGGTGCCGCCCGAATCGACCAGCGTGTTGAGCACCGCTTGCAGGTCGAACGTCGAGCGGCTGATCACCTTGAGCACGTCGGCGGTGGCGGTCTGCTGCTGCACCGTTTCGCGAAGCTCGTAGAGCAACCGCGTGTTCTCGATGGCTATAACGGCCTGGTTGGCGAAGCCCTTCACCAGCTCGATCTGCTTCTCGGTGAACGGCTGCACCTCCTGGCGGTAAATGGATATGGCGCCGGCCAAATTGTTTTCCTTGAGCATCGGCACGTTAACTACGGTCCGATAGCCACCAAGCTCGACGCTGGCGACGACGAACGGATCGCGCTCGATGTAAGGGCGTATCGTCGTCATGTCGGTGATGTGTGCGACCTGCCGCGTATCAGCGACGTGGCGAAGGCCCGTGCCCGGAACGGGATGCACGACTGGTTGGCTGCGGTACTGATCGGCAAACGCAGCCGGTGCGTTGTGTAGCGAAACGCAGCGAAAGCCGTCTCCCTCGCACAGCCAGAGAATTCCGAACTTGGCCTCGCAGATGCGAGTTGCGTTCGCCAGCATGGCCTCGAACACGGGCTCCAGCTCGCCGGGCGAACTCGAGATGACGCGTAGCACCTCGGAAGTGGCGGTCTGCTGGTCCAGCGTCTCGGCGAGCTCGCGCGTGCGCCGCTGTTCCGCCTCGAACAGCCGCGCGTTCTCGATTGCGATGACCGCCTGGTCGGCGAAAGTGGCAAGCAGCGCGATCTGCTTGGGGGTGAATGGATCCACCGTGGGACGCGTCAGGAAAAGAACTCCGATCGGAGTCCCCTCGTGCATGAGCGGAACGCCGACCCCGGTGCGAAAGCCTCCATGCTTCTGTGCCGCGAACATGGTGAATTCCGGATCGGCAAGAACATCATGGATATGAACAATTCTGCCTTCCAGCACCGCTCTCCCGCTGATCGACCCGCGATCGACCTGCAACCGAAGCGACTTCATGTAGTCCCGATAGTCGGCTTGGAAGCCGGAGAACGCGACAAACTGGAGACGATCACCATTGACGCGCGCGATGTTTCCGTTGCTTGCGTGACAGATCCGCACTGCCGATTCGACCAGAGTGTCGAGCACCGTTGGGAGATCGAAACTCGAGCGGCTGATCATGTTGAGCATGTCCGCCGTGGCGGTCTGCTGCTCCAGCGCTTCGGAGAGCTCGCGCGTGCGCGCCTGCACCTCGTCAAACAGGCGCACGTTCTCGATTGCAATCACCGCTTGGTCTGCGAAGGTCTCGACGAGATCGATTTGTTGCCGGGTGAAGGGATCAACCGCGACGCGCGTCAGGAACAGCACGCCGATTGGAGCTCCCTCGCGCATGAGCGGAACCCCGAGCGCAGTGCGAAAGCTCCCGCGCTTCTGAGCACCCAGAAAAGTGAATTCCGGATCGGTGAGGACATCCGGGATGTGGACGGTTCCGCGCTCGAGCACCGCTCTCCCGCTGATCGACCCGCGATCGACCGCCATCCTGAGAGCCTTCATGTACTCCGTATAGTCGGGTGGGAACCCGCAGAACGCGACATAGTGGAAGCGGTCGTCCTTGAGCCGCGCGATGTTGGCTTTGTCCGCGCGGCAAAGGCGCGCCGCCGACTCGACCAACGTGTCGAGCACAGTCTGCAGATCAAAAGTCGAGCCCTTGGCGACCTTGAGAACCTCGGCGGTCGCCGTTTGCTGCTGACGCGCTTCCTCCAGGTCGCGTGTCAGCCGGGCGATGCTCTTCTTCTCGGGGCGCGGGCTGCCGGCGCGGCGTGTCACCAAGCGCCGAGGCGCCGGTTTCCGCCGTTTCGTCCGCTTGGCCATCAGGCAGCGAGCCGCGGTCGAAAGGGACCGGGGGCAAAAAAACGAGCCCGCCGACACGGCCCCGCACGCGGCGCCCGGCTGACAGCCCGACTACAACCGTAGAATGTAATCACATCCCTCCCTCGTGCCCACTCCCGGGCTTAGGCCCTGTCTTGATGCTGCAACAATAGCATGTCTGGGCCGCGCCGTGCGAAGTAAATCGATTTATCGCCGCGCAATCTGCTTCGCTTCTGCGCTCAACCGTCAGCCGAATGTCGTTTTTGGCGCTGGAGAGACCTTGACCGTCACGCCGGTCATGCCCGCAGTGTGGAGAAGAGTGGACGTTGCGCAAAGACGCCGCGCCAGCCGGCTCTGACCATTTGACGACCTGCCGTGAAAGTCCTCTGGATGACCGCTTTCTCGGGAGCGGACGTTGCCAGGCACGAGCGGCACGCCCGGCATCAGTTGGCCGCGGGAGCGCGCCGAGGTGCCAATTTTCGTCTCCATCCCGCCGGCCGCCTCAGCTGACGGGTTCGCCTGTTGAAGCGCGGTGCGGTCCAGCTCGCTTCGGCGACACCGCGCGAGAAGCTCGCCCCCTTGCTGGTGAAGAAGATGCCACAGGCGTCGTCTGCTCGACGGTTGCCAAGCACCGGCGGGCGTGACCGCGGTGTCGACGTAGTGATCGCGCTCGATCCGCTCGGCCTCGACCTCCTCTACGCCCAGGCCAAGTGCTACCGGCCGGACAATGCGATCGACGTCGGCCTGGTGCGCGACTTCTCCGGCAGCCTCGACGACAAGAAGAGCGCGCGCGGCGTCCTGATGACCCCTCGCGCTTCACCAGGGGAGCCGAGGAGTACGTGCGCGGCATCCGCAAGCCGATCGCGCTGGTCGACGGACCGCGGCTGGCCCGGCTGATGATCGAGCACGGGGTCGGCGTGCGAAGGGTGGCGCGAGCGGGAAGAAAGGCTGGAGGAGGAGTACTTCGATGTCACAGCGGTGTTGCAAGCGGGCCGTAGACCGCGTCCGCGTGCGCGTAGTCACCATCACCGGGCTCGTCCCGGAGATCCCGATTTCAATGGGAACACCCGCCGATGCCACCGGTGAATCCCTTCGCGGCCGGTCCCGCGGCGAACATGCCGGGCCACACCCACGGTTCCCCCGGCTTGGAGTTCGACATAGGCTGAGGGCCCGCGCGAACTGGTCGCAGAGGGGTTCCACCTCGCCTTTGCGCTGCGCGTCGGCTCGCTGTTGATTCCTGGCCGTAGGTAATCCGGAGCTGATCAGGCTCGCTTCACTCTTGCAAGCACTTGTCGCGCTGATCCTTGAACAAGGCGTTCGCATTCGTCCGGCGGCAGCTTCGATTGGCTTGCGGTCTTGACACTCTCTTTCAGGAGGACCTTATCGGCTTCATTCGTTATCCACTTTGCCCCGACGACGCCAACAAGAAATGCGCCCGCTATAGCGGAGAACCGGAGGCTGACACGTGACGTCTCGCTTAACTCAGCTAGGTCGATGGCTGCACCAGAACCATAAAAGGCCCATGAGGCAAAGGCAGCAAACCCGCCCACAAAAACATTAGCAAGAAATCCGGGACACCAGGCGCCATCCATTCTACGCGGAAGCAAAAAGCCGTTGTCGCTTAAAAGAGCATTGGCGACCCCGCCAACCGCACCCGCAGCCGTGATCAACAACGCACAGGTCCAGGGATTCATGTCTAGCCTCCCGCTGCTTCGGATTTCTTCGGCCTCGCCGCGTGGCATTCGGCCATCCCCTACTGATAGAGCCCTTGGATATAGCACGCCACAGTTGGGTTGTACACGACTGTCGGCCCTGGCGCGAGCGGGAAGAAAGGCTGGATGAGGAGTACTTCGATGTCACAGCGGTGTTGCAAGCGGGCCGTAGACCGCTCTCCGCTCGCGCGCAGTCGCCATCACCGGGCTCGTCCCGGTGATCCCGATTTCAATGGGAACGCCCAGCCGGTGCCACCGGTGATCGAGGAACTTGCGGAAGACCACAACCGGGAATAGGCTTGGACGAAGTGGTTGGCGCGCCGAATGCGATCGGGCCGGCTCTTTTCGCCTTTCCGCGCATTCTGCGACCGCCACCCACTTCCCAGCGATCAAGATCATCAACGTCAAAACAGCTGCTGAAATCTCAGGGAGGAGACACTCATGTCCGTCGCGTATCGAGCGATCCTTGAAGCCAGCCAGGAAGTACCCCCGACCACGTCGACCGGAAGCGGTCTCGGGACCTTCGTCTTCGACAGCGCGGCCGTCGCCGCGAACTATGTGTTTCTGGTCACGGGCGTCGACTACGGCCCGATCACGGGTCGCCCGCCCCAGACGCCGGGGACCGCCGACGATGTCGTCAGCACGCACTATCACAATCAGGTGCGCGGCACGAACGGCTCCGTCGTCTTCGGGCAGATCAACCCGGCGCATGACAACGACGATCTCGCGATCCTGCTGAATGCGGACGGCTCCTGGACGATAAGCGGTCGCTGGGAAACCACGGACCCGGCCGCCCAGTCGATCTCCAACTTCGCTGCCGCGCTGAACTCGACCGCGATCGGAGCGGACGCTGCGCTCTATTTCAATGTCCATACCACCCAGTTTACCGCGGGTGCGATCCGGGGGCAGCTGGTCGCCATCGCGGACGACAACGCCAATGTCGTGCCAGGCACGGGAGGAAACGATGTGCTTCCCGGGCTCGCCGGCGACGACAGCATCCAGGGCCTTGCCGGCAACGACGTCCTCATGGGCAACCTGGGCAACGACACCCTCCTCGGCGGAACGGGGACCGACACGGTTCACGGCGGCCTCGGCGACGACATCGTCAGCGGCGATGAGGAGAGCGACCTTCTGTTCGGCAACGAGGGCGCCGACACGATCGCCGGCGCCGAGGGCAACAACAGCATCTCCGGCGGCCAGGATTCCGCCGACGCGGCCGACTCGATCGTCGCCGGCAGCGGGGCGGACCAGGTGTTCGGCAACGGCGGCGCCGATACGATCGTCGCGGGCGACGGCGCGAACCTGATCTTCGCCGGGTTCGGCAACGATACGATCTTCTCGGGCGCCGGCAACGATACGATCTGGGGCAATGAGGGGAACGACACGATGGCCGGCGGCGCGGGCGCCGACCGCTATTCGTTCGCCACCGGCTCCGGCAGCGACCAGGTCAACGGGTTCAACTTCGCCGAAGGCGACCGCCTCGCCGTGCAGGGGCAGACCTTCACCACCGGCGCATCGGGCGACGGCGACGTGCTGATCACGCTCTCCGGCGGCGGCACGATCGAGCTCAACGGTATCGCGCCGGGAAGCTTCTCGCCGGGATTTATCGTGTAGGCGAAGGGTATACCGACTGCCGCAGGCTCGGCGTCGTGGCGCTACAGGGGACGGGCGGGCGCATGAGCGGACGCCTCGTCGGACGCGGCGCGCCGAGCCGATCAAACGCATCTGGCGATCGCCGACGTGGCGGCTGGAACCGGAAGACCCGGCCGGGCACACTGGCGGGCATGAGCAGCGATGAAACCGCTCTTCTGCGCCTCATGGCGTCGGGCGAAGTTCCCGGCGTCGCCATGGCGATCATCCGCGAAGGCCAACCGAAGCATTTGTTTCCAAACAGTGCCCAACTCCTGGATCGGAGCTACTTCGATCGATCGTGGCAAGACTGCATTCGCGATGCCGTACTCGAGGCGAAACGTTCGCTGTCGCTACGAGTTGAGTGACCGGGAAACCGGGAGGACTGCACGATGGCCGATCCGATGTCCCGCCTGGCGACGCGGCTCGCCTATGCGGCAACGCAGTTGCCGCGGATGGCCTGGTATGTCGGCCACGGCATCGTCCTGCGGCGGCTCGCCGAGGAAGCGCGTCGCCGGGAGGGCACGGCGGCGCGTCCGGCCGGCGGCGCGCGGGGGCCGGACAGCCGGCGCCTCTATGCCGACATGGCCGGCCTGCTCGCCCGGGATCTCGCCAACGTCGAGGCCGGCACCTATCCGCTGCCCGCGGATCATGACGGGGCCCTGCCGCTCCTGCTCAACCGATCGCGCCTGTTCTTCGCCGACCTGCCGGCGGTCCATGAGCGCCGCCGGAGCGGCCGGCATCAGGAAGTCCTGACCGCGGAGACGCGCAACCGGCGGCCGCGCTACTATCTGCAGAATTTCCACTTCCAGTCCGGCGGCTGGATGACCGAGGAGTTGGCGCAGCGCTACGACACGCAGGTCGAGGTCCTGTTCAAGGGCACGGCGAATGTCATCCGGCGGCAGGCGCTGCCGCCGCTGCACGAGGTCATCGCCGGGCGCGATCAGCGCCGGCTCAGGCTCATCGACATCGGATGCGGCACCGGACGTTTTCTCGATTTCGTCAAACAGTCGTGGCCGCGGCTTCCTTGTCTCGGCATCGATCTGTCGGAGGCCTACCTGGGCGAGGCGAAGCGACATCTCGGGCGCTGGCGCCGGATGAGCCTCCTCGTCGCCGCGGCGGAAGCGCTTCCCGTCCCGGATGAAAGCTGCGATGCGGTGACGAGCATCTTCCTGTTTCACGAGCTGCCGCCGAAGATACGCCGCGCGGTGTTTCGCGAGTGCGCTCGCGCGCTCAAGCCGGGCGGCCGCCTGGTGATCGTGGACTCCCTCCAGCTCGGCGACGAGCCGGATTATGACGGCATGCTCGAATTGTTCCCGCAGAACTATCACGAGCCCTATTACGCCGGCTATCTCCGGGAGGACTTCGGCCGGATGGCGGCGGATTGCGGGCTCGCGCATGTCCGCGACATCAATGCGTTCGTGTCGAAGGTCATGGTGTTCGACAAGCCCATGCGGACGTAGCAAGCGCAGCGCCATGAGCTTTTTTGCCGCGACACGCGAGACCCACTTCGCATGGGGCACATCGCATGGAGGCTCACACGGTCACGCTCGCCCGTATTCTCATCACCTTCGTGGCCCTGGTTACGCTGATCGGTTCGAACATCGCCGATTGGAACGACACCCACATCTTCAGCGAGATGTGGTCGCCACACGCCCACTTGCACGGCGCCTGGTTCGTCATCGCGATCAGCCTGCTCTCGCTCCTGTGTCTTTGGCTCGTCTGGTCGCCGGCCGGACAACTGGATCGCAGCAGATTTGCGGCGCTCATCCAGGGCTGCATCTGGGTCGCGTTCCTGCCCGCCATGCTGGTCCCCGACACGGCCCTGGCCGATCCCGGCAAGCAGCTCTGGCAGATCGCCGGTCTCGAGCTCAACCTCGTCGGGGCGGTGGCTCACGTCATCCTCCTGGCCGGCGCGCTCGCGCTGCTCCATGGCCGCCGCGCCCAAGCCCGCGCATGACGACCCAGAACGAGCAGGAGACGCTGTAGCCGGACGAAGCCGGGACGCTTTCGCCCCGCTGATTTGCGCAACCCGCAGCCGGAACAAAGCTCGCGCAGTTCGGCTATGAGCCCGGATGAGCCTTCCGCCTTCACTGTCGGGCCGGTTGCACCACCTTCTCGAACGCCTCCATCACCGTGCCCTTGAGATTGGCCCGGCAGGCCTCCGTCACCTTATTGGCATTCTCTTCGAACTGCTGAACCTGGACGACGGTGTCGCCGCGCTTGGCGTAGTAGCCACTGAGCCAGGTGATGACGTTGCGGGGATTGGTGACCTGTTGAAGGATGAACTGCTCGCACGTGATTTTCGCAATGTCGATCGATGTCTGTGCCGGCGCCGGAGCGCTGCCCAAGGCGGCGAAAACCGGTCCGGCGAGAACCAGTCCGGCGAGACTATGCTTCGATGCGGTCATGAGTTGCTCTCCGAATGACATACGATGTGACCCGGCACATGAATGCCAGCATGCCGGCGCCTACGGCAAGCCCAAGCCGATTCACGCGATCATCCTCGACCCGAGTTTCACTTTTGCAAGGCCATGTTCTAGGTTCCTTCAGTCTCGCGCATCGGAGCCATGCCGTGAAGCTGCCGCGTCCCCTCTTCATCAGCCTTGCGCTCGCGCTCTCGGGCGCTCCTGCGGTTGCCCAGACCTATCCGGATCGCGCGATCAAGCTCATCGCGCCGAACCCGGCGGGCGGGCTCGGCGACCTGCTGCTGCGGACCTTCGGCGACTATGTAACGGCCAAGGCCGGCCAGCCGGCGGTGATCGAGAACCGCGCCGGCGCCAGCGGCAATGTCGCCTGGGAGACGACCGCCAGGGCCGCCCCGGACGGCTACACCATCGGCCTCGTCAACACCGGCGTCATCATCAACCGGTACATGTTCAAGTCGCTGCGCTACGACGTGTTCGACGATCTCGTCCCGATCGCCCCGATCGGCGAGGCGCCGCAGCTTTTCTTCATCCACGGCAAGCTGCCGCCCAGGACGCTGGCGGAGCTCACCGCATTCGCCAAGGCACAGTCGCGCAAGCTGACCTACGGGTCACCCGGCATCGGCTCGCCACCTCATCTCGCCGGTGACCAGTTGTCGCGCAGGATCGGCGTCGAGCTCGTCCACGTGCCCTATCGCGGCGTGGCGCCGGCGATCACCGATGTGGTCGCCGGCCACGTCGATGCGATCCCGGTGTCGATCGGCCCGATCCGCGCCGCGGTGGAGGCCGGCACCGCACGCCCGCTGTTCGCGCTTACGCCCAGGCGGCTGTCCTATTTCCCCGACATCCCGTCCGCGGCCGAGGTCGGCCTGCCCGGTCTGCACATGTCGACCTGGTTCGCGCTGGTGGCGCCGAAGGGCACGCCCGCGGCGATCGTCGAGCAGCTCAACAGCCTTGTGCATGGGATGCTCGACGACGAGAGCTCCAGGAAGCGCATCGCCGGCAGCCAGCTCGAGCTCATGCGGATGACCACCGCCGAATTCGCCGCCTTCATGAAAGCAGAGGCGCCGGTCTGGGAGAAAGCGGTGCGCGAGGCCGGCATCCAGGGGACGGAATAGGGCTAGTGGTCAAAATCTAACGCTTGGTGCCCGCGACGCGAGACGCGGCTCGCCCTCACGGAATGACCGAGTTTGACCCGATCCGGACCTCAGGTCCGATTCAGAACAATTCAGGTCCACCTCAAGGACTTGTTGCCCCGCCTGTGAGAGGTTCCGAACTGCGGTAGACTGTCCGGCGCACTCGGCGGCCTGGGCGACAAGCAGGAGGGCGCATGCTCGACCTGAACCGGCGCGGGATCATCGGGCTGGTTGGCGGCGCGGCGGCATGGCCGCTGGCGGCGCGCGCGCAGCAAGCGGAAATGCCGGTGGTCGGGCTCCTCGAACCCACATCGCCTGAAGCGTTCGCGGACCGTCTGCGCGCATTTCGCCAGGGCCTCAAAGACACGGGCTATGTCGAGGGCGAGAATGTGGCGATTGAATACCGCTGGGCCGAGAACCAGCCTGATCGGCTGCCGGCGCTGGCCGACGAGTTGGTGCGCCGCAAGGTCGCCGTGATCGTGGCGGTCGCAGGTGCCGCATTTGCGGCGAAGGCTGCAACCACGACGATTCCCATCGTCTTCATCGCCGGCGAAGACCCGGTCAAGCTTGGTCTTGTCGCCAACCTTGCTCGGCCGGGCGGCAACCTGACAGGCATCAATCAATTCAATGATGAGTTGGCGGCAAAGCGACTCGGACTCCTGCGCGAGTTGGTACCCGGAGTAACTCGCGTTGCGGTGCTCCTCGACCCGGCCGTTACCACTACCGAGACCACGCTGAGAGATGCGGAAGCGGCTGCTCGCGCCATCGGGTTGCAAATCCAGGTCTTCAACGCCAGCAACAGCCACGAGATCAATGTGGCTTTCGCAACTTTTCTGCGCGAGCGGCCCGACGCACTCTTCGTTGGTATCGGTCCCTTTTTCACCAGCCGGCGGGTTCAACTTGCCATCCTGGCGGCGCGCCATTTGGTTCCCATGGCATCTGGTGTACGTGCCATCGCCGAAGCCGGTGGGCTGATGAGCTACGGGTCCGACATTTTGGATGCGCGTCGCCAAATCGGCGTTTATGTCGGTCGCATCCTCAAGGGCGCGAAGCCTGCGGACTTGCCGGTCGTGCAGGCGTCCAAGTTTGAGCTGGTCATCAACCTACAGACGGCGAGGGCACTCGGCATCACGGTGCCGCCCACGCTGCTCGCCCGCGCCGACGAGGTCATTGAGTGAACCATTGCAATCTGTCATTTGCTGCAGTGCTTGAGTCCGCAGTTGGCACTAACCCGACGCCCACGTCTGCCCACCTTGGACGTGAAACCGGGTATCAAGCGTCAAATTAGATCCACTAGGCCTTCCCCGTCCCGGCGGTCTCGACACCCTTCTCGGCGTGACTCGAGGCGCTGATTCGCTGCTCGCACAGCACGTCCACCAGCACGGGCGCGCCGCCTTCCGCTATCCTCAGCGCGTCCTCGAATGCGCGCGCGAGATCGCCCACCCGCCTCACCGTGCCGATGGCATGCACGCCATGGCTCCGCGCGACGCCGGGAATGTCGAGCGACGGATCGGAAAAGCGCTGGCCGACCCAGGAATTCTCCACCGGCCGGCCACGGGCGCGGGCAATCTTCTCCTGGATCAGCTCATCGTTCAGATGGGTGCGGTTGTTCACCACGACCATCATGGCCGGGATGCGGTAGCGCGCCGCGGTCCACAGCGCGGTGACGCCCTGCATCAGGTCACCGTCCCCGATCACGGAGACCGAGACCTTGCCGCTGCCCATCAGCGCCAGGGCCTGGCCGACGGCGTTACCGGGACCGGAGCCGACGCCCGCGCCGCCGTCCATGCCGAGATAGTCGAGCGGCCCGCGCAACGGATAGAACTCCGGCATCCAGCCGAGCGGCGCGCGGCTGAGCACGATGTCGTGCGCCTCGCGCGCCTCGGCCATGGCGAGGCTCATGGCCGCCAGGTCGATCTCGGAATCCGGATCGCGGTCGGCAAGCTTCGGCACCGCCGGCCCTTGCCAGCGCCGCTTGCCGTCCCAGCGCGGTTTGCCGCCGAGCCGCTTCTCGATCACCGCCAGAAGCTTCGCCACGCAGCGGTCGGGGTCGGCGAGAATCGGCACATCGGCGGGCGCGAGCCCGTGATGATCCATGCTCCAACCGTTGTGAACGTAGGAATCGACCTGGGCGTGGATGATCTTGGCCGCCACCTCTCCGCCGTCGTAGACGAAATTGAGGATGCCGCCGAGGTCGATCCAGTCGAGCGCCAGCACGACGTCGCATCCACGCACGGTCTCTTTCTGCGGCAGGCGAAAATGCACGCCCGGAATGCCGACATGCAAGCCATGGCCGGTCGGAAACGCGGCCGCCGTTTTCACGTCGGTGACGACCGAGGCGCCGAGCATTTCGGCGAGCCTGACGCGGCGGTCCCAGTCGGCCTGGCTGCGCGAAACGCGCCCGGCCATGATGACCGGGTTCTTCGCGGCGAGGAGCAGGTCGGCGGCGCGTTCGATCTCCGCCTCCGGCGGCTCCGGCACGGCGGGTGGCGCAAAGCGCGCCGGATCGGGCAGCCGCACTTCGCCCTGGATCGCGCGCTGCTGCATGGCGACGTCGAGACAGATGTAGGTCGGGCCATAGGGTGGCGTGCGGCCGAGGATATTGGCGCGCAGCATCGATTCCATGAGCGCGACGGCCGAGCCGGGCGTGTCGTCCCACTTGATGAAATGGCGAATCATCGCCGCCTGGTCGCGGGTGTTGTGAATCCAGTGGATCCACGGCGTGCGCTGGGTCGTGTCGTGCGGGCCGGTCGCACCCATCATGTAGACGGGCACGCGGTCGACCCACGCGTTGTAGATGCCCATGATGCCGTTCATCAGGCCGACGTTGGAATGCATGATCACGCAGATCGGCTCGTCGGCGACCTTGGCGTAGCCGTGCCCGATCGCGACCGCGACCTGCTCGTTGAGCGCGAGCATCATGGTCGGATCCTGGTTGCCGAGGTAATTGACCAGGCTGTCATGCAGGCCGGCGAAGCTCGAACCGGGATTCTGCACCACGTAGCGGATCCCGAGCCGGCGGAGCATCTCGGCGGCGACATCGCTCACGTATTCGAGCCTGGCGTTGGCGGGGACCGTCGGCCGCTCCCGCTTGATCTCATGCTGCAACGTCATGCCTCCTCGGGTTCCCGCACGCCGGTTCATGGTAGATAGTCGGCCGAGCGCAGACAACAGCGGCACCGGCTGGGGCCTCGCCATCACCCGCAAGCGCGCGTGCATGGTGGGCGGCGACGTGACGGTTGCAGCGAGCCGGGCAAAGGCTCAGTCTTCACAGGGCGCCGGCCGGCCACAAGCGGTCAAATTACCCCTTTGTTCATGTGCCAACATGATGTAGCCTGATTGGAGAGCTGCCGGCGGGACATGCCGAAATCCCCTTTGAGTGGCAGCCCTGGTGCCATCGGCCAAGAAGCATTCCAAGCTTCGATCTTTAAACTCCGGCTCGCGGTGGGCGCACCGCTTTCCGCGGTTCCGTCGCTAGTGTGGCGGATTTGACGTTCCTATCAGCGTTGCGGCAACTCCTTCATAGGAACGTCAAATCCAAAGCCACACTAGAATCATAGGGTTGCTAGTGTCCCTTTGGTTCCGACGTTCGTATGAGGGGGTGCCGCAAGGGGATACGAACGTCGGAACCGGGACACTAGGCTGCACACCTGGGAGGGAGCGACATGAAACTTCCCCGCCGCAAGTTCTTGCATCTCGCAGCATTCACTGCCGCACTCCCGGCGATGTCGCGCATCGCCTGGGCGCAGGCCTATCCGGCGCGACCGGTGCAGCTGATCGTCACGTTCCCGGCCGGCAGCGCGCCTGACATCATCGCGCGTCTTACCGGGCAACAGCTGTCGGAGCGCCTCGGTCAGCAGTTCGTGATCGAGAACAAGCCGGGCGCCGGCGGCAATATCGCCACCGAATACGTCGCGAAAGCCGAGCCCGACGGCTACACGATCCTGATGCCGGTCTCGACCAATGCGGTGAACGTGGCGCTCTACCGGAATCTCAACTTCGATTTCATCCGCGACATCGCGCCGGTCGCAGGCATCGCCAAGACTGCTTTCGTCATCGTCGTGCCGGCGTCGTTTCCGGTCAAGACGCTTTCGGAGTTCATCGCCTATCTCAAAGCCAATCCCGACAAGGTCAACATGGCCTCGGCCGGCATCGGAACCTCGCCCCATGTTTGCGGCGAGCTGTTCCAGCTCATGACCGGAACCAAGATGGTTCACGTCCCGTATCGCGGCAACTACATGCCCGATCTGCTCGCCGGACAGGTGCAGGTTGTTTTCAATCCGATCGCGCAGGCCCTGCCGCTGATCCACGAAGGGAAGCTGCGCGCCCTTGGGGTGACCACCGCGAAGCGCACGGCGGCGTTGCCGGACGTCCCGGCCATCGGCGAGCTTGTGCAGGACTACGATGCCTTCGGCTGGTATGGGCTCGGCGCGCCCGCCCAGACGCCCCCTGAGATCATCAAGAAGCTCAGCGATGCGATGAACGAAGCGCTCACCAATCCCAAGGTGAAGGAGCGATTCTCCCAATTGGGCGTCGAGCCGATGCCGTTGACTCCGGACGGGTTCGCAAAACACATCGCCGTGGAAGCCGACAAGTGGGGCAAGGTGATCAAGGCCCAAGGCCTCATGGTGAACTGAGCCCGGCTGCCGGTTCCAACACGTTTCGTTGCGCGAGCTGCCCGCTCCATGTCCGCTCAGGGTCGGCTGCGGACGCATGCACTGCAGCAAGATTTCATTCGATCACCCGGTCGGCCCGCAGCAGGATCGACGTGGGTATCGTGACGCCGAGCGATCTCGCCGCCCTCATGTTGAGCACGGTTTCGAACTTGGTGGCCTGCTCAACCGGGACGTCGGCGGGCCTGGCGCCCCTGACGATCTTGTCCACAAACACGGCCGCGCGGCGACACATTTCGAGAAAATCCACGCCGTACCCGATCAGAGCGCCAGCTTCGGCAAACTCGCTGGATCCTGCGAAGGGAAGCGACTGTCTCGCCGCAAGATCGGCGATCGCTCTCAAGTTGCCGAGAAATACTGCGTCCTCCTGAATCACGATCGCGTCGATGCAACTCCTGGCCATTGCCGAGAAAGCCATCTCGAACTCGCCCGGGCTGTGCGCGTCGAACTGTTGCAGCTCGATCTTCAGCGAATTGGCAGCACTCTCGAGGACCGGCAGCGTCGATTTGAAAAGCGGGTTGTCCGGTTTCACGAGGATGGCCACCCGTGCGATCTGCGGCATGGCCTCCTTGAGCAGCTCGAGCCGTTTCGCCATGAGTTGCGGCAGGAAGTAGGTGGAGCCGGTGATGTTCCCGCCGGGTCGGGGGAGGCTGGCGACGAGCCCGGCGGCGACGGCATCGCCGCTATAAAGGAAGACGATGGGAACGTCCGTGGTTGCACGTTTGGCCGCAAGGGTGCCGGGAGTCCCATAGGTCAGAAGGACGTCCACGTCGAGACGAACCAACTCGGCTGCCAGGGCAGGAAGCCGATCGTACTGCTCTTCCGCCCAGCGTGATTCAATGAGGATGTTCCTGCCTTCCAGGTAACCGAGATCACGAAGGCCGGATCGAAATGCCTCGAGTTCGGCTCGCCCAACTCGAAGCGAATGTCGCCCCCAGAAATCCTATCCTGGCGACCTTGCCTCCCTGCTGCGCGCGCGCCGCGAACGGCCATGCCGCCGCGCTGGTGAGCAGACCGATAAACGCGCGGCGCCTCAAGTGCGACATGGCGAACTCTCCCATGGCACCCAGTGTGCCACGGAGGCGCCGGCAAGTCCTTATGGCGGGCTGAATTGTTCTGAACCGGCATGAGGGCCGCTCCGGGTCACAATAGCCGCAGCCTATTCGATCACCTCGTCGGCGCGGCCGAGGAGCATTGCAGGGACTTCGATGCCGAGCGTCCTGGCGGTCTTCAGGTTGATCCTGAAAGCTCCGGCCCCAGGACTATGTCGTCGCAACCGCGGGCGCCAACATACGATCGTCGCGTCGGGTTGGACCACCTGCGACGATCTGGACGACACCGGCGGCAAACCCGATCAACGCGCCGATCTGCCAAGCGGAATCATAAGAGCCGGAAAGATCGAAGATCAACCCGCCACCCCAGGTTCCCAGCGACGACCCCAGCTGGTGCACGACGAACGACAGGCCGAGCAGCGTCGCCATATAGCGCGTGCCGAAGATCTCGACGACCAAGCCACCGACAAGCGGCGCCAGGCCGGGCCACCACAGCATACCCATCGCCGCCGCAAACAAGAGCGTGCTGGCCGGCGTGGGCGGCAGCACGAAATAGGCAGCGAACATGACCGAACGCAGCATGTAGAGAAGCCCCAGCAGTACGTGCTTGGGATATCTCCCGCCGAGCCAGCCGGTCAGCAACGAGCCGATGGCGCTTGCACCGCCGATCACGGCGAGCGCTCCCGCGCTCAGCATCGGATCCTGGCCGCAGATCGCCAGATAAGCCGGCAGATGCGTGGTCAGGAACATCAGATTGAGACCGCAGACGAAGTAGGCCCCCGACATCACCAGAAACCGGCGGTTCCGCATGGCCTGGCCGAGCACCTCGCGCATCGAGGTCGTTGCCGTACCGTGCCCCGGTATCCTGTCGGCGCCGCCGGCCCAGTACGCAGCGGGCAGCATCGCAACCGCCATCAATACGAAAAACATGAGGCCGACCTGCCATGGCTCGCGCGCGAGCAGAGCCTGCGTGACGAGCGGCACCACGAGAGTGCCAAGCGATCCGGCCGCGGAGACAAGGCCCAACACCATGCTCCGCCGCTCATGCGAAACCGCACGCACGCATGCGCTCATTGCCAACGACGTCGCCGTGCATGACAAGGCCACGCCGATCAGGCCGTTGGAGATGATCAGCGCGGGCACGCCTTGGGCCGCAGCCATGAGCCCCAAGCCGACGACGTAGATCGCCGCGCCGGCTGTCATCGTGATGCGTAGACCGAAGCGGTCGGCGGTCGCGCCGACCAACGCCTGCGAGAGGCCCCAGACGATGTTCTGGATCGCCAGAGCCAGCGTGAAATCGGCCGCCGTAACGGCCAGATCCTGCGTGACCGGCGTCAGAAACAGTCCGAAACTCTGGCGTATCCCCATGCCGAGCGCGAGCAACAAGGCGGTTCCGATCAGGATCAGCCGCGCCTGGCTGCCGCTCGGGACAATGGCTCGTGACATTCGGGTGATCCTGAAGGCGGTGATACGGAGCGACCGTCTCGCCCGGCGGGGCGAAACCGGCGAAGCCGCGCTTCTATCATGGCCGCGCGCCCGCGTCGGCGATGCGGATGGCTGCAGGCGCTACTCGATCACCTCGTCGGCGCGGCCGAGCAGCGGGATCGGCACGGTGATCCCGAGTGCCTTGGCGGTCTTCGTGTTGATCATGATCTCCACTTTCGTGACTTGCACGATCGGCAGGTTGGCGGGCTGGTCGCCCTTGAGAATCCGGCCGGCATAGACACCCGCCTGACGGTGCGATTCCGCCACGCTGCCGCCGTAGCCCATCAGCCCGCCCAAGACGACGAACTCGCGGGTATGGAAGGCCGCAGGGACCGCATGTCCGAGCGTCAGCGCGGCGATCCGCTCGCTGCGGCTGATGAAGAACGGGTCCGGGGTGACAACGAGCGCGCCGACCCGACGTTCGGCCAGGGTCGCAACGGCCGTCTCCAAATCGGTGTCCTGGCTCGCCGACAGAGCATGGAGCTCAAGGCCGAGCTTGGGCGCTACGGGCTCCAGTTCCTTGCCCGCGGCTACGGAATTCGAATTGGCCGGGTTGACGAGGACGCCGATCGCTTTTGCGGCCGGCACCAGCTCATGCAGGAGCTCCAGTCGCTTGGGGCCGACCTCCACGTTCAGCGACGTGACGCCGGTGATATTGCCTTCGGGGCGGCTCAAGCTGACGACGAGTCCTGCCTGGACCGGATTAGCCCCCGTTTCGAAAACAACCGGAATCGTCGTGGTCGCGGCTTTTGCCGCTCTTGCGGCAGCCAGCCCGCCCGGAGCAGCGATGACGCTCACACGGCGCTGGACGAGATCGGCGGCCATCGCCGGCAGGCGCTGGTCCTGTCCGTCCGCCCAGCGGTACTCGATCGCAAGATTCTGGCCCTCATGAAACCCGGCGTCCGCGAGGCCGTGGCGAAACGCGGAGAGCCGCGATGTGAATGCGCCGGCCGATCCGGAGCTGAGATAGCCGACGACAGGCATCGGCTGCTGTGCGCGCGCCGTCAGCGGCCACGCCGCCGCCGCCGCAATTGTCGCGATGAATTCCCGCCGTTTCATGTCTCCTCCGCGCCCCAGCGCTTGTGCGGAACACTGCGCCGTGTCCGACGAGGCAGCTGCCGCCCGGTAGCGCTCCCAGTCTGGCCATGCGACGTCCTCAGGTTCCTTTTTTCCCCTTATTTTCTCTCTTTTTTCTTTCTATTTTTTATTTCTTTTTTTTACCTAAATCTCCCTTCTACATTATCTTCTTATACCTTCTCTACTCTATCTACATTTGTCTCTGAATTCTCTTGCTTGCTCCTTTGATACCTCCTCCTTCTCTTGTTGTCACTGTGCGAGGTTGATCTGCTCGCTGTGGTGAACACTATCTTATATATCTCAGCGACCTGTTACCAATAACTAACGTTACCAAAGATTACCCACCACACTCTACCGTTCAGTACTATTTCTATGGCTGGCGTAACGGACGCATCTAACAGCCGATCAACTCTGTACTCGTGAGACACACACGCGAAACAACCACACAGAAAACTGTAACATCTGCGCACGTGATCCACAGTCAAGCCCAAAGTCCTTGGGCAAAACCTGAATTGTTCTGAAAATACCGGCCGGTCTGTTCGAGTTCCGCTCCGGGTCAGAGGCGGGAACTCGATACTTCCGCCATGTCGCCATCAGGCGTCTCGGAGTCATCGCCCATCTGGAAGCAAGCAAGCTTGCATGCTCGATCGCAGCTCGCGCCGCATTCAGCCCACCCTCCAGCCCGCATGGCTTGACCGCGCCCGTATCGAGGTTCGCGCGAGCGGTGACGGTTCGGCGCTCACTCGATGACCTCGTCGGCGCGGGCCAGAAGGGTCGCGGGGATTTCCAGCCCGAGCGCCCTGGCGGTCTTGAGGTTGACCACCAGCTCGTATTTCGTGGGCGCCTGCACCGGAAGGTCGCCGGGTTTTTCGCCCCTGAGGATGCGATCGACGTAAGACGCGGCGCGGCGGTACTGGTTCGCCAAATCGGGGCCGTAGGAAACCAGGCCGCCGGACCTCACGAAGTCGCGGTAAGGATAGACTGCGGGCAATCGGTGCCGGGCCGCCTGCTCGATGATCAATCGCCCCTGACTGACCGCCCGCGCGCTCACCGGCATGATCAGGCCGTCATTCGGGCCGCGCGCGAAATCGGCGATGCCGCGCTCGATCTCGCCGGCATCGCGCACCGAAACCGGGATCATCTCCATTGCGAACGACGGCGCCATCGCCTGCATGACGGCCCATTGCCCGATGCCGGCAGGATTGCTCGGATCGCGCAGGACCCCGACGCGGGTCACTCGTTGCGCGATCTCCTTGAGAAGCTCCGGCCACTTGCCGCTCAGGCTGTATTCGAACTGCATGAAGCCGGTGACATTGCCGCCGGGTCGCGACAGGCTCGCGACGGCGCCGGCGCCGACCGGATCGATCGCCTGCGTGAACACGATCGGCACGGAGCGGCTCACCGCCTGGATCGCAGCCACGCTTGGAACGGCAGCCGCGAGAACCAGGTCGGGCGCAAGCGCGACGAGCTCCGGCGCATAGCGCCGGTAGGCCTCGGCACTGCCCCCGGCCCACCGCACGTCGATTTGCACGTTGCGGCCTTCGGCCCAGCCCAGTTGCTGCATCGCCTGCCGGAACGCCGCAACGTGGGCCTCGGGCCCGGGGTCGTTCGCGGCGGCGTTCATCATGATGCCGATGCGGCGCATGCGGTCGCCCTGCTGGGCCTGCGCCGCGAGCGGCCACGCCGCCGCGCCGCCGAGCAGCGTCATGAATGTGCGGCGGTTTGTATGACGCGAAAGGGGCATAGTGAGGAGTGATGGGGGCCGGTTCACGACTCCGCCCCCGTCGCGACTGGAAGCCCGCAGGCGGTTCGGTCCTCAGACCGCGAATGAGCTTGGAGCTCCAGTCGTTTCTTCCTTACCCGAACAGTTGCCTGGGCACGAGCCCGCATCAGCAAACAAGGGATACGAAGATGACGATGCTCTCTGTCTGTGAAATCGACGTGTCGAAGGATCGCTTGGACGTGATGGTGCTGCCGGAGCAGCAACGCTCGTCGGCGAGCAATGACCCAGCTGGCTGGGCCGAGCTGATTGAGCAGCTGCGCGGCTTCTCGATCTCGGCGATCGGGCTCGAGGCGAGCGGCGGCTACGAGCGCGGCGTGATGCGAGCGCTGCTCGCAGCCGGCATGCCGGTGCGTCAGATTAATCCGTTCAGGCTGCGGCAGTTTGCCAACGCTAGCGGCGTTCTGGCCAAAAACGATCGGCTCGATGCGCGGATGATCGCCGCGTTCGTCGCCATCATCCCGACCCGGCCTGTGCAGCGACCGGCGCCAGTGGTCGAGCGGCTTGCCGAGGTTCTTAGGGTTCGGCGCCAGCTCAGCAATGCGAAGGTCGCCGCCGAGAATGCTGCTGGAATGCTGGAAAATGCGGTGCTGAAGCGCCTTTCGCGCCGTCATATCGCTCGGCTCGCCGCCGACATCAACATGCTCGATGAGCACCTGGTCGAGAGCATCGGTGCCGATCCGGCGCTCGCGCATCGATACCGGCTGCTGACCTCCATGCCGGGCGTCGGACCGGTGCTGGCCTGCACGCTGATTGCGCTCTTGCCCGAGCTCGGACGCATGAGCCGCAAACAGGTTGCTGCGATGGTCGGCGTTGCGCCCTATGCCTTCGAGAGCGGCAAGCTTAAGGGAAAGCGCTGTATCTGGGGTGGTCGGGCGCCCGTCCGTCACGTGCTCTATATGGCGGCATTGAGCGCCTGCAATTGGAATCCCGTGCTCAAGGTGTTCCACCATCGTCTCGCCGCCACCGGCAAGCTCCCGAAGGTCGTGATCGTGGCGGTGATGCGCAAGATGCTTACCATGCTCAACGCAATGGTTCGCGATGACTTCGCGTGGGCCGACCGTCACCGCGGTCGGCACTCCGTGCCGACCGCGCGGTAGCCTCTGCGCTGATCGATTTGGCCGCGTCAGGGCCGTAGCCGCGCGTAGCGCGGGGGCGCGAAGCGCCAGCCTTGACGCGGCCAAATCGATCAGCGATCTCGCTGCGACAAGATGACAGTTGCTCATTCGATCAGCTCGTCGGCGGTCGCGAGCAGCGAGGGCGGCACGGTGAGGCCGAGCGTCCGGGCCGTCTGATGGTTGATGATCAGCTCGAACTTGCTCGCCTGCATCACCGGCAGGTCCGCGGGCAGCGTGCCCTTGAGGATTCGGCCGGCATAGACGGCAGCCTGGCGATAAGCATCCGCAATGTCTGTGCCGTAACTCATCAGCCCGCCGATTTCGGCATATTCACGCCCTGTATAAATCGCGGGGAGTCGATGGTGCGCCGCCAGTTGGACCAATTGGACGCGCCAACTCGGGAAGAAGGCGTCGTTGCCAACGAAAACAGCGTCGGGCTGCTCGCGTGCAAGTGTTGCAAACGCCGCATCGATCTCCTGGCTGGTGCTGGCGTGGAGGATCTGGATTCTCAGTCCCATGGCGCGGGCGGCCAGTTCCGCGTCTCTTATGGTGGATTGGGTGCCCGTGACATTGGCCGGATTGACAAACACCGCGACGTTGGCAGTCCCGGGTACCAGCTTGGCCAGGAGCTCCATCTGCTTCGCTACCAGCTCGGAGTTGAGAACATTGACCCCAGTCATGTTTCCGCCCGGCCGGGAAAGACTCGCGACGAGACCGAGGCTGACCGGGTCTTCACCGACGATGAAGACGACGGGGATCGTCGTCGTTGCTGCCTTTACCGCAAGGGCGACGACATTGCCTCCACTGGCAACGATCACCGCAACCCGCCGGCGAACCAGTTCGGCCGCCAGCTCCGGCAGCTGATCGATCCTGTTTGCGGCCCAGCGGTCGACGATTGCTACGCTGTCGGCTTCCCCATAGCCGGTCTCTTTGAGGCCCTGGCGAAATCCGCGCAGACGGTCCGCCATCGCTTCCGGCGACCTCCTGTCGAGGAATCCGATCACCGGCATCGCGGGCTGCTGCGCCCACGCCGCGAGCGGCCACGCCGCCGCGCCGCCGAGAAGAGCGATGAGCTCGCGTCGCCTCACCTCGTCTCCCACCTCCCGGGGCCCAGGCTCCGAGCAACCGGCAGCGTAACGGCGAACCGGCCGTGCGGCCAGTATGCACCGGCGCGCCCCGGCGGTCCTTGGGCCGGGCCTGAATTGTTCTGAAGCAGCCGGTGCCGTTTACCCTTTTCAACGAAAGCACTTGGCCGGGATTGCGGAATAGGATCATTAGCAATGATGGCCTGTCCTCGACGGCTTCCGCCGTCGACCCACCGCAGCATGGTCGCGGTCGGGCCCCATCGGATGTCGGATCATGGACGACGAATCGACGACACTGCCGGAAGCCGAGAGTGCCCAGACGGCGCCCCCGGTGACCGGTGAAATCCAGGGACAGGAGCGGCCCGATCCGGCCGCCACGGAACCGGCGCGCAGGTTCGTGCCGACGTTCCGCCGGCGGCAGGAGCCGGTCCCGCCGGTCGACGGCATCGTCAGCCGCGCAAGCTCCGTCATGGAGCGCGTGGCCGCGACCTCGATCTCCGAGGTCGACGCGCTCATCAAGGAGCTCGAGCAACTGCGCGACTTCCTGCGGCAGGAAAGCGGACGCATTCAGCGCGAGATCGAAGGCTATGCCCGCCTCAGCGAAGAGGCCACGAAGTCGACGAAGATCATCGCCGAGAGCGTGGGCCAATGGAAGCATGCACTGGAGAACATGGCGGGACGGCGGCTCTAGCTGAAAACGGGCGCTCAGCATCCGAGCTTCGGTACGAAACCCTCCTCCAACGTGCTTTCGGTAAACACCCGACGCACCCGCGCCCAGTAGAGCGCGCCCTGGCACATGGCGCATGGGGTCGCGGTGGAATAGACGTCGCACTGCGAAAGGTCGCGCGTGCCGAGGCGGCGGGCGGCGTCGCGCACGGCCAGCAATTCGGAGTGTGCGGTCGGATCGGTGTGCAGCACGACGTAGTTCCTGCCCTCGCCGACGATGACGCCGTCGCGCACTACCACCGCCCCATAGGCCTGGTCGCCCTCGCGGACGGCTTCATCGCGCAAGGCGCGCGCCCGTGCCAGGAAGGCGGCTTTTGTCGGTTCGGGCGGCTGCAGGAGCGGTGGCAACCCGGCGCCCGATTGGGCGGTTGCCGGCGATGCGCGCCAAAGGCCCGCGACGGCCGCGAGAGTCATGGCGGACAGCAGACGACGCCTGTCTCGATGATGCTGGTGCATGGCGGCTGAGCCTCTTCATTGCGACGAAGACCCGAGAATATCGAGTCCGCAACGGTTGCGGAACCGGATTGAGCCAAACCGTCGCGCTCATCATGCCCGCTCTGCCCGCCGTCCGGCCACCTCGCGGGCGTGCTCGATGAAAAGCTTCGCGATGGGGCTGAGCGTGCGGTTCTTCAGGGTGACGATGCCGATCGGCATGCGCGCAAGCGGCAGGTCGATCGACAAGATCCTGAGCTGAGGACGCTTGGGGAAAAATTCAGTACGGAGGCCGGGGCCAGGTCGTCATCGTGGGCGGAGGGCCCGTCGGCGTGGCGCTTGTGCGCAACGCTACGGACGTTGCGTTGAACCGGGCGACCACAAGGGCCGGCTTTCTCCTCAGCGCGACGCCAGCAGCCGGCGCGCGGCCGCCACGGCGGGGCGGGTCGAATCGCCACCGCCGGCAAGCGCGATCACCTTCTCGGAATAGGTTTTAGCCTTCGTCTGGTCACCCAGCCGCTCGGCAGAGGCCGCCGCGCCCGCAAAGGCGTTGAAGCGGTTTGGCTCCTTCTGCAACACCGCTTCGAACTGCGCGAGCGCGTCCGCCGCCATGCCGCGATCGAGCAGCATCGCGCCGTAGAGCTCGCGCGCCGGCGCCAACGGCCCCGGCGTGACGATGGATTTCTCGGTCCTGTCCTCCGCGTCGGCGGCGGCGCGCATCATCGCGAGCGCCTCCTGGTGCTTGCCCTCGGCCTGCAGCAGCCAGGCGGTCGCGGCCTGTCGCTGAATGTCGACCTGCTCCGACCAGTAGGCGTCCTTGGCCTGCGCGAGCCGCTCGCGCAGATCGGCAAGCCGGGCGATCTCGCCGCGGGCACCCTCGAGGCTGCCCGTGCGCGCCGCGCCCAGCGCGCGGGCAAAATGCGTGATCGCGTCGACATAGGCGAAGCGGCTCGGGCGAACCGGCAAGGCAGCCGCACCCGCCCAGTCGTTGCGTTCGATCATGTAGCGGGCCTGGCCGGCCGCGACCGCGTAGGGCCCGCCGCGCACATCCGGGTTGACGCCTGTCGTCGCGACCATCTCGTCGACGACCGCGCGCGCGGCGTCGTCCTGCGCCAGCTGAAGATGGGCATAGACCAGATAGTCCATGGCGTGCAGCTGGTCGGTCACTTCCTTGCCGGCCTTGGCGGCGCGCGCCGAGGCCGCGTTGGACGCAATCGATTCCGTCCAATAGCCGACGCGGGTGAAGATGTGCGACGGCATGTGCTGGGCGTGCGGCGCGGCGGGTGCGATCTCGGCATAGCGCCTGGCGGCGTCGAGGCCCTTCTCGGCGATCGGCGGATAGTCGTAGAGGTGGATCAGATAGTGCGCGACCCCCGGGTGGCGCGGCTGGCGGCGAAAGATCGGCTCCAGGATCGCGGCGCCCTTGAGCTGGTTGGCGTAGGTCTTGTCGTGCGGGGAGGCGGCGACGTTCAGCGTGATCGCGTAGCCGATCTGCGCCTCGTCGTCGTCCGGGTAGCGTTGCGCCAGCGCCTCCATCGCCTGCAGGTATTTCTGCACGCGCTGGCCGTAGGGAAGCTCGCCGGCATAGAAGGCGAGAAGCGCGTCGATGTAGTCGCGCTCGCGTTGCGTCGCGGCGCCGAGCGCCCTGCCCTTCTCCAGCGCAGCGACGCCGAGCTTGACGTTCTGCGCCGGCGGGGGAACATGCGGATTATACAACAGGCTGAGCGCAATGCCCCAATGGGCGATGGCGCACGATGGATCGGCGGCAAGCGCCTCCTCGAACAGCTCCTTGGAGGCGCTGTACCAGAACGAATGCTGGTACCGCATGGCGCGATCGAAGCGCCGCTGCGCCACCTCGTTGCACGAGGTGGCAAAGTGAACCGTTCCGAATTGCGCCTCGCCCTGATCCTGGGCGAAGCCCGGCGGAATCCAGGAGAGCAGAGCCACTGCTCCCACGGCGGCAATCGTATTGCGATTCATCGTGCCCATGCTCCTCTCCCTCGTCTCGAGGCGCGCACTGGCGGCAGAGCATCGGTCCAGGCCTGTCCATCGTCCAATACAATGTTGTTCTGGAAGTTCATGCCGATCCGGCATAATCTTGCGGCATGGATCTGCGCCATCTGCGGACGTTCGTCGCCGTCGCCGAGCAGGGCACGGTCTCGAAGGCGGCGCTGCGCCTGCGCGTGGCGCAGCCTGCGCTGTCACGCCAGATCAGCGACCTCGAAGCGGAGCTCGGGGTCAAGCTGTTCGATCGCATCCGCCGCCGGCTGGTGCTGACCGGGGAAGGCGAGCGGCTGCTCGCGGATTGCCGCGGCATCCTGGGCGCCGTCGGCGCGCTCGGCGAGCGGGCGCAGCTGATGCGGCGCGGCGATGCCGGCCTCCTGAAGGTGGCGGCGACGCCGCAAATGATCGACGGCGTGCTGGCGCGCTTCCTGCATCGCTTCGCCGAGCTCCGCCCCAACGTGCAGGTCAGGTTGACCGAGGCGGCCGGCCTCACGCCGCTTCCCATGCTCGAGCGCGGCGAGCTTCATCTCGTCATCACGTTGCTGAACGCGGTGCAGGCGGAGAACTATCCGTTCGGGCGATACCTGCTGCCGTCGCTCGAGTTTCTCGCGGCGTGCAATCCCTCGCTCGCGCTGGGGACCAGCGGCAGCATGGAGATCGGCGACCTGGCGCCGCATCCGCTCCTCCTCCTCGACACCAGCTTCTTCGTGCGCACCACCTTCGATGCGGCCTGCCGCATGGCTGGGCTGAGGCCCAACATCTTCGTCGAAAGCCGCACGCCGCATGCGCTGCTGGCGCTCGCCGAGGCGGGGCACGGCGTCGCGGTCGTGCCCTCCGTCCTGCCGACGCATCGCTACCGGTTGCGGATCGTCCGTCTCACCCACCGGCGCAAGCCGCTGCGGGAACCCCTGGGCGTCCTGTGGGACAACAGGCGCGCGCTCCCCGCCTATGCGGAAGAATTCCGCCAGTCGCTCGCCGCCTATATGCGGGAGGTCTTTCCGATCTCGCGGCCGCCGATACCGCGCCGTCGCGCGTCGTCGTGAACGCCCCGGGCGAGAAGCCTACCGCGACGGCGCTCCGTGGCGCTTCGCGGTTTCGATGGCGTGCCAGATGCGTTCGGACGTCGCCGGCATCTCGAGATGCTCGACGCCGTAGTCGGCGAGCGCATCGACGATCGCGTTCACGACGACGGCCAGCGCCGGGGTGGTGCCGCCCTCGCCGCCACCCCTGATGCCGAGCCGATTGGTGGGCGAGGGCACCTCGCTGATCGCCGTCTTCAGGGACGGCAGGGTGTCGGCGCGCGGCATCGCGTAATCCATGAAGGAGGCGGACAGCGCCTGCCCGCTCGCGGCGTCGTAGACGCATTGCTCGAGCAGCGCCTGCCCCACGCCCTGGGCGATCCCGCCATGCGACTGGCCGTGCAGGATGAGCGGATTGACGGCGCGGCCGACGTCGTCGACCGCCACATAGCTCGCGATCTCGACGGCGCCGGTGTCCGGATCGACCTCCACCTCGCAGACGTGGCTGCCGAACGGGAACGCGCCCTGCCGCACGGTCTCGTCGCATGCGGCTTTGAGCGGCCCGCGCAGATCCTCGGGCAGGTCGGCGCGCGCCTGCGCGGCCGCTGCCACCTCGAACAGCCCGATGCGGCGGTCGGTGCCCGAAACGATGAACGCTCCTTCGGCGAACGCGATGTCGTGCTCGCCCGCTTCCAGCAGGTGCGCGGCGATCCGCTTTCCCTTGGCGATGATCGCGTCGGTCGCGCCTCCCATCACGATGCCGGCGAGCCGCATGGAGCGGGCAGAATGCGAGCCGCCGCCGACCGGGACGATGTCGGTGTCGTGGGTGATGATGTCGATGTTTTCGACCGGAACGCCGAGCCACTCGGTCAGGAGCTGGGAGAAGCTCGTCTCATGGCCCTGCCCGCTCGACAGCGTGCCGATGACGGCGTCGATCCGGCCGTCCGGGCGCACGTGGATCTCGGCACGCTCGCGCGGCTGGCCGCTGGTCACCTCGACGTAGTTGGCGAGACCAATCCCGCGCAACCGCCCGCGCTCCTTCGCTTGCCTGCGCCGTTCGGGAAAACCCGCCCAGTCGCCGAGCGCCAGCGCCTGGTCCATGGTTTGCTCGTAGGCGCCGCTGTCGTAGGTGAGACCCAGAGGATTGGCGTAGGGCATGGCGGCGGCGGGCACGAGGTTGCGCCGCCTGAGCTCGACGCGATCGAAGCCGTGGCGCCGCGCCGCCAGATCGATCAGCCGCTCGATCACGAACATCGCCTCCGGCCGCCCGGCGCTGCGATACGGATTGGTCGGCGGCGTGTTGGTCAGGGCGGCGCGGGCGCGGATGTGCGCGGCCGGGACCCGGTAGACCGAGGTCATCAGTCCGACGCCCTTGGTGAGCGGCACGTAGGATGCCGAGTGGGCGCCGATGTTGCTCAGGTTCGATCCGCGCAGCGCGAGAAAACGCCCGTCGGCATCGAGCGCGAGCTCGGCCTCGACGTTAAGATCGCGGCCCTGATAGTCGCTGAGGAACGCCTCGTGCCGGTCGCAGGTCCATTTGACCGGCCGGCCGATGCGCCGCGACGCCCAGGCGATCAGCGTGAACTCCGGGAAGAACGCGTTGCGCGTGCCGAAATTGCCGCCGATGTCGTTCGCGGTGACGCGTACCATCTCGGCCGGCACGCCGAGAATCGCGGCGAGCTCGGTTTTCTGGCGGACGATCCCGCCGCTGCCGGCGTGCAGCCAATAGCGGCCGGTCGCCGGGTCGTAGGCAGCGACCGCCGAGCGCGGCTCCATCGGCACGCCGGTGACGCGCTGGATCCACGTGGCGATGCGCACGACGTGGGCCGCCTGCGCGAACGCCGTCGCGGTGGCGGCGACATCGCCGGCATCGGCGTCGATGCACAGGTTGGCAAAGTCGTCGTAGAGCGATGGCGCGCCGGCCTCGATCGCGGACGGCGCCGCCGTGACACAGCCCAGGGGCTCGTAATCGACCGCGACGCGCTCGGCTGCGTCCCTGGCGGCATGCATCGATTCGGCGACCACCATGGCGACCGCCTCGCCGACGAAGCGTGCCCGGTCCGCCGGCAACGGCGCATGCGGCGCGATCGGATGCGCGGAGCCGTCCCGGTTCTTCAGCAGGATATCGGGCGGGCTGCCGGGCGTCGGCCGGTGCGGGATGGGATTGAGGCCGTCGGCCAGCGCGTCCGCCCCGGTCAGCACCGCGAGGACGCGCGGCAGCGCCCGCGCGGGCGCCGTGTCGATCCCGCGGATGCGCGCATGGGCATGCGGCGAGCGCACCATGCAGGCGTAGACTTGGCCCCGCATGTCGACGTCGTCGCTGTAGCGACCGCGGCCGGTGACGAGGCGCAGGTCCTCCTTGCGCGGAAGCGCGTGTCCAATGCCGGCATTCATGAGGACGGACTCAAAACCTCACGTCCCTTCGTTGGGATCGTGGTAGAGCGCGCCGACGATGGCGGTGACGCCCGGCTTGAAGCGGCCGAGGTGGTAGCGCCCGTCGCGGTCGCGGGCGAGGCGCCCGCTCTGGCGCAGGGCATCCAGCGCGCAGGCGACCTCGCGGCCGTCGTCGCTGCCGATCGCCTCGACGATGTCGGCGTAGAACATCGGCCCGGCTGCGAGCGCGAGCTCGACGGTCTGGAACCGGGCCGGGCCGGCGAAGACCTTGGCGGCGCACCGGACCAGCGGGATCTCGCCGGCCCGACCGAAGGGCCGGGTGCAGTCGAAGCCGGACTTGGCGCCGGTCGGCCGGCCGTTGAGCGAAGGATCCATGGTCATGCCCTTCATCCCGGTGAGCACGATCAGGTCCTGATCCGCCTGGAAGCGGGTTCCGAGCGCCCACTCGACCTGGCCTTCGTCGCGGATGTCGATGTCCTCGTCGAACACGTAGACGTGCTTGATCCGCATGATGCCGCCGAACAGCGCCTCGATCGCCGCGCGCGCCTCGCCCACCGCATGCTGGCGGATCGCAACGCGCAGCGTGTTGGAGCCGCCCGAGAGCGACCGCGAGCAGACCGCGACCGGCTCGCGCACGGTCGCGTTCAGGATCTTCATCGCCTCGGCCTCGGTGCGCAGCGCCGTTATGTTGGTGCTGTCGGTCTGGTCGAGGACGCGGGCCGAACCGTGCAGCAGCGTGTGGTGCAGCACGTCGCGGCGCATGGTGATGGCGGTGCAGTGGAACACCGGATCGAGGTGGATGCTCCCGTAATAGCCCATGTATTCGCCATAGGGCCCTTCGGGCTCGACATAGCCGTGCTCGTCGAGATAGCCCTCGAGCGTCACCTCGGCATCCGCCGGAACGAGGATGTCGTTGGTGAGGCTCTTGACCACCGGCGCCGGCTCGCTGCGGAACGCCGCGACCAGCGCCAGCTCGTCGCCGGGCTGGCGCGTCGTCGCGGCGAAGAAGTCGAGCGGATGCCCGCCGACCGTGAAGGTGATCGGCAATCGCTCGCCGCGCGCGACGCAAGCCTGATAGATGCGCTTGAGATCGGACGGCGCGGTGACGTTGGTGCCGGTCTCATAGCGGTTGCGCAGGCTCAGGCGCCGGCAGCCGACGTTCCTGCGCCCGGTCGCCGGATCGACCGTGTAATCGATCGCCGAGCTCAGATAGCAGCTGCCGTCATAGGCGTGCTGCGGATGGAACGGGAGCCTGGTGAGGTCGACATCCTTGCCGGTGATCTTGACCGCGTGCACCGGCGCGTCGTCGGACGGCACCTCCACGACCGGCTGCGGATTGGCCAGGCGCTTGAAATATTCGTCGTACAGCTTGTCGGCGGTGGTGTCGAAGGCGGCCGCCAGGCGCGTGCGGTTGCCTGCGGTCTTGGCGACCAGCTCCACCTGCTCGGGGCCCGCCTTCCTGAACAGCACCGCCTTGTCGGTGCCCTCGATGATTGCGGCGAGACCGGTCAGCGGCACCGGCTCCTGATGGATCGCCACCTCACCCATGTCGATCAGCCGCTCGACGAAGCGGCGCAACCGATACTTTTCGAAGTCGATGGCAGCCGCGGTGCGGGTCTGCTGGCTCATTGCTCTGCTCGTCGAGAGTTGATCTCGAACAAGGATGCCGGTCCCCGGCAAGGCGGTCAATCGGCTGGCCGATGGGCTTGCGACCGGCTACGCTGATCGCTGGAGGCTGTGGCAGAGGAGTCGCCGGTGAAGCTCGCTCCCGCGACGTTGTGCTCCATCGTCCTAATGCTGGCGCAGCCGGCGGCGGCGGCCGACAAGGTCGTCGCCGGCACGCTCGGCGGCCAGGCGCCGCTGTGGGCGATCTACGTCGCCGTGCACAAGGGCTTCTTCGCCGCCGAGGGCATCGATCTCGAGCTCAACTTCATCCAGAGCGGGGCGGCGGTGGTCCAGCAGCTGGCGGCCGGATCCCTCGACGTCGCGCTGAGCGTCGGAATCACCAACCCGATCCACGCCATCGACAAGGGCGCCCCGGTCGCGCTCGTCCGCATCGTCGGCAACACGCCGCCCTACGTGCTGATCGGCAAGAGCGGCCTCAAGTCGATGGCCGAGCTGAAAGGCAAGACGGTCTCGGTCGGGCAGGTCAACGACATCGCCACCGTCTATTTCGAGCGGATGATGGCAGCGCACGGGCTCAAGCGGGGAGACTACGACCTGCTGCCTGCCGGCGTGTCGGCGGCGCGCTACGCCGCGCTCAAGGCCGGCGTCGCCGACGCGGCGCTGGTTCTTCCGCCGCTCAATTTCCAGGCCACGGCGGCAGGCTACGTCACGCTCGGCGTGGCGGCGGATTACGTGAAGGACATTCCGTTCACCGGGATGGCCGTGCACAAGCGCTGGGCGGCCGCGAACCTGCCGCTCGCCAAGCGGATCCTCGCGGCAACCGACAAGAGCATCGCCTGGCTCGCGGATACGTCGCATCGCGACGAGGCGCTCAAGCTCCTGATCGAGCGCGCCCGCGCCAGCCCCGGCGATGCGGCGGCGAGCTACGACTATCTCCGCAAGATCGACTATTTCGAGCCGAGCAGCAAGGTCTCGCGCGCCAAGCTGCGCACCCTGATCGAGGTCGAGCAGCGCGCCGGCAACATCGGGCCCGCGCTCACGCTCGATCGCCTGATCATGCCGGGTCTCACCGAGCTTACGGATTGACGCGCACGCAATGGCGCCGAACGGTCGCTATTCCTGGCGAACGCGGGTCGCTTCGAACAGGAACCAGGCGCGCTGCTCGGCTTCGTCGATCCAGTTCTCGATGAGGCTGGCGCTCGCCACGTCGTTGTGCTCGTCGCACACCGCATGCGCCTCGCGCAGGGTCGCCGCGAGCTGACGGTTGTCGTTGCGCAGCTCGGCCAGCATGTCGAGCGGCGTGACGAACTCCGCGTCATTGTCGAAGATGCGCTGCAGGCGGCCGATGTGGCCGATCGAGCGCAGCGTCGTGCCGCCGATCTTGCGAACACGCTCGGCGATGGCGTCGGTGGTGGCGAAGATCTGGTCGGCCTGGTCGTCGAGGAGAAGATGGTAGTCGCGGAAATGCGGCCCCGACATGTGCCAGTGGAAATTCTTCGCCTTCAGATACAGCGCAAACATGTCCGCAAGCAGCAGGTTGAGGGCCGCGGCGATATCCGGCACGGCTTTTGATCCGAGATCGGTCGGCGTGTGGAGCGGAGCGATGCGCGCCGTTGCGGCGCTCTTGACGTTGGTCACCTCTGAATCTCCCTGAACAGACCCCGCAGCTGCCGACAACATGGCCGGCCTTGCGCCCGACGGCTTGATCAGCATTGCCGAGACTTGGCATTTCTTGCTCGGCAATGCGGGCGGTCGACGACCAGGGAGATGGGCTCCCGCCTGTTTACTCGATCACCTCGTCGGCGAGCGCGAGAAGCCGGTCGGGAATGTCGAGGCCGAGCGCCTTGGCGGTCTTGAGATTGAGCACGAACTCGAACTTGGTGGAGCGCATCATCGGCAGCTCGGCCGGCTTCTCGCCTTTGACAATCCTTCCGGCGAGGATGCCGGCCTGCCGATAGGCATCGCTTATGCTGGTCCCGTAGCTCATCAGGCCACCCGCCGTGGCGTACTCGCGCTGGACGTAGATCGCGGGCAGCGCGTGGCGGGCCGCCATGGCGACGATCGATTCCCGGCGCGAGGTGAGGAAGGCGCTGGCGCCCACGAGCAGCGCGCCGGCTCCGCGCTGGACGATCGTCGCAAAGGCGGCCTCGATATCCCGGTCGCTCGCGGCATCGAACACCAGGAGCTGCTGCCCGGTCGTCTGCGCCGCCGACTGCACGTCCCGTCGCTCCGCCTCGGTGGTCGGCGTGTTGGGGTTCGCCAGCATCGCGATGGTCGTCGCCTTCGGTGCGACCTGGCGCAAGAGCTCCAGTCGCTTCGACCCCAAGGCGCCGCCGAAGAAGCTCACGCCGGTGACATTGCCGCCCGGCCGGTTGAGGCTGGCGACGAGGCCGCTGCCGACCGGGTCGCCCGCGGTCACCACGACGATCGGCATTGTGCTGCTCGCGGCCTTGGCGGCGAGGGCCGAAACGTTGTCGCCGGCGATCACCGTCACCCGACGCTGAAGCAAATCAGCGACCAGAGCCGGCAGGCGGTCGATGTGATTGTCCGCATAGCGATACTCGATCGCGACGTTCTGTCCCTCGACGAAGCCCGTCTCCTTCAGGCCCTGGCGAAAGGCGATCACGAGGTCCTCCAGCGACGCCAACGGCGTGCTGCGGAGAAAGCCAATCACCGGCATCGCGGGCTGCTGCGCAGCCGGCTGCTGGGCGCGCGCCGTGAGCGACCAGGCTGATGCCGCGCCGAGCAGGGCGATGAACGCGCGGCGTCTTGTATGCGAGAAAGAGCATTGTGAGGGTGACGGGGGTCGGTCATGACCGTCACCTCGTCGCGACCGGAAGCCAGCAGACGTCTCGGATCTCAAACCGCGAATGACCTTGGAGCTCCGGTCGCTTCTTCCATACCCGAACAGTTGCCCGGGCACGAGCCCGCATCAGCAAGAAAGGGATACGAAGATGGCAATGCCCTCTTTCGGCGGTATCGATGTGTCGAAGGGTCGTCTGGACGTCATGGTGTTGCCCGAGGAGCAGTGCTCCTCGGTGAGTAATGACGCCGGTGGCTGGGCCGAGCTTGTTGACCAGCTGCGCAGCTCCTCGATCGCGGCGATCGGCATCGAGGCAGGTGGCGGCTATGAGCGCGGCGTCATGCGCGCCTTGCTCGCAGCCGGCATGCCTGTACGCCAAGTCAACCCGTTCAAGCTTCGGCAGTTCGCCAGGGCGAGCGGGGTGCTGGCGAAGAACGACCCACTCGATGCCCGGATGATTGCGTCGTTCGTCGCCATCATGCCGACACGTCCAGCGCAGCTGCAGGCGCCGGCAGCCCAACGGCTGACCGAGATGCTCGCCGTTCGCCGCCAGCTCAGCGCCGAGAAGGTCGCCGCCGAGAATGCCTCCAGACTGCTGGAAGATGCGATGCTGCAGCGTCTTTCTCGCCGCCGTATCGCTCGGCTCGCCGCCGACATCGACTTGCTCGACGAGCGCATGGTCGAGATCGTTGCGACCGAGGCCACGCTCGCTCATCGCTACCGCTTGCTCTCGTCCATGCCGGGCGTCGGACCGGTGTTGGCCTGCACGTTGATTGCGCTGTTGCCCGAGCTCGGCCGCATGAGCCGCAAACAGGTTGCGGCGCTGGTCGGCGTCGCGCCCTATGCCTTCGAGAGTGGAACGCTCAAGGGAAGGCGCTGCATCTGGGGCGGTCGTGCGCACGTTCGCCAGGTGCTCTACATGGCGGCAATGAGCGCCAGCAATTGGAATCCTACGCTCAAAGCCTTCCACGATCGCCTGAAAGCCGCTGGCAAATTGCCAAAGGTTGCGATCGTGGCGGTGATGCGCAAGATGATCACCACGCTCAACGCCATGGTTCGCGACGACGTGGTCTGGGCCGACCGTCACGGCGGTCGGCACAGCGTGCCGACCGCACGGTAGTCGCTGCGCTGAGCGATTCGGCCGGGTCAAGGCCGTAGCCGCGCGTAGCGCGGGGGCGCGAAGCGCCAGCCTTGACGCGGCCATATCGATCAGCGATCGCGCTGCGCGTAGATGGCAGTTGCGGTGACGCCCGACCAGGGCGATCAGCTGACGGCGCAGGCTGGCGAAGGTCGGATCGTTGGCGATGAAGAACCCGCCGGGGCGGTGCTGCATCAGCCCGGTCAAAGCGTCCTCGAGCTCGCGTTCGTCGCGCGCGGTCGCCATGTAGACCGGCAGCCCGATGGCGCGCGCCGCAGCCTCGGTTTCCATTACCTGGGTTTCGGCTTCGGAATAGCCGGGGTTGCGCAGCATGGCGATGGCGGCGGTGCCGGCGGGCATCAGCTCGCGCAGGATCTCGAGGCGCTTCGCCGTGAGCTCGGCGGCGACGTTGAGCACGCCGGTCACGTTGCCGCCTGGCCGATTGAGGCTGGCGACGAGCCCCGTCGCCACCGGGTCCGAACCGCCGGTGAAGACGATCGGGATGGTTGCGGTCGCCGCCTTCGCGGCGACCGCGGAGACGGGCCCGCCGCCGGTCGCGATGACCGCGACCTGGCGGCCGACCAGGTCGACGGCGAGCGTGGAAAGCTCATCGTAGCGCCCGTCCGCCCAGCGGTAGTCGATCGCCACATTGCGGCCTTCGACGAAGCCGGCTTCGCCCAGGCCCTGCCGGAACGCCGCCACGAGCTCCCGCGTCTCGTCGGCGAACCTGCTGTTGAGGAATCCGACCACCGGCATGTCACGCTGCTGGGCGCGCGCCGCGAGCGGCCACGCCGCCGCGCCGCCGAGCAGGCCGATGAACTCGCGCCGCCTTGTATGACGCGAAAGAAGCATAGTGAGAGGTGACGGGGGTCGGTTCATGACACCGCCCCCGTCGCGACCGGAAGCCCGCAGCCGCTTCGGATCATCAACCGCGAATGAGCTTGGAGCTCCAGTCGCTTCTTCCTTACCCCGAACAGTTGCCTGGGCACGAGCCCGCATCAGCAAGGAAGGGATACGAAGATGCTCTCGTCTTGCGGAATCGACGTGTCGAAAGATCGTCTGGACGTCATGGTGTTGCCCGATGAGCAATGCTCCTCGGTGCCGAACGACGCGGCCGGCTGGGCCGCATTGGTCGAGCAGCTGCGCGGCTGCTCGATCACGGCGATCGGCATCGAGGCGAGCGGTGGCTACGAGCGTGGTGTCACACGCTCCTTGCACGCTGCTGGCATGCCGGTGCGCCAGGTCAACCCGTTCAAGCTGCGGCAGTTCGCCAGGGCCAGCGGGGTTCTGGCGAAGAGCGATCCGCTCGATGCCCGGATGATCGCCTCGTTCGTCGCCATCATGCCGACACGTCCGGCGCAGCCTCACGTGCCGGCGGTCGAACGGCTGGCCGCGATGCTCGCCGTTCGCCGCCAGCTCAGCGCCGAGAAGGTCGCCGCCGAGAATGGCTCCAGACTGCTGGAAGATGCGATGCTGCAGCGTCTTTCGCGCCGCCGCATCGCCAGGCTCGCCGCCGATATCGATCTGCTCGACGAGCGCCTGGTCGAGATCGTCATGGCCGACGCCGGTCTCGAGCAGCGCTACCGATTGCTCACGTCCATGCCGGGTGTCGGACCCGTGTTGGCCTGCACGCTGATCGCACTGCTGCCCGAGCTCGGTCAGATGAGCCGCAAGCAAGTCGCTGCGCTCGTCGGCGTTGCACCTTACGCCTTCGACAGCGGCAAGCTCAAAGGAAGACGCTGCATCTGGGGCGGCCGGGCCAATGTCCGCCACGTGCTCTACATGGCGGCGATGAGTGCGAGCAATTGGAATCCGGGGCTCAAGGCGTTCCACGATCGGCTCAAGGCCGCCGGCAAGTTGCCGAAAGTCGCCATCGTGGCGGTGATGCGCAAGATGATCACCACGCTCAACGCGATGGTTCGCGACGGTGTCGGTTGGGCCGACCGTTCCTAGCGGTCGGCACAACGTGCCGACCACACGGTAGCCAACGCGCTGATCGATTTGGCCGGGTCAAGGCCGTAGCCGCGCCTAGCGCGGGGGCGCGAAGCGCCAGCCTTGACGCGGCCAAATCGATCAGCGATCTCCCTGCGACAAGATGACAGTTGCTCATTCGATCACCTCGTCGGCGCGGGCGAGCAGAGTGGGTGGGATGTCGAGCCCAAGAGCTTTCGCTGTCCTGAGATTGATGACCATCTCGAACCGGCTCGGCATCACCACGGGCAAGTTGGCGGGTTTTTCGCCCTTGAGAATTCTTCCCGTATAGATGCCGATTTGTCGATAAGCCTCCGGCACACTCGGACCGTAGCTCATCAGCACCGGGTCGAGGCCGCCCTGGAAGACGATCGGAATCGTCGTAGTCGCCGCCTTCAATGCCTGTGCCGCAGGCGTTCCGCCGAGCGAGGCGAGCACCGCCACCTGCCGGCCGACGAGATCGGCGACGATGGCGGGATATTGCGCCAGGGGATCCTCGGCGAAGCGATACTCGATCGCCACGTTGCGGCCCTCGACATAGCCGGCTTCGCCGAGCCCTTGGTGAAACGAGCGGAAGCGGCTGGTGGGCAAGCTCTTGTCATACGAGGTGCTGCCGATGTAGCCGATCACCGGCATCGGCTGCGCGCGGGAGGCAAGCGGTGCGGAGAGCGCCGCGCTGCCAACGAGTGTGATGAAGTCGCGACGATTCATTCGATCACCTCGTCGGCCAGCGCCAGCAGCGTTGGCGGGATATTCAGTCCACAGGCCCGTGCGGTCTTGAGATTGATCACCAATTCGTATGTGTTGGGTGCTTGCACCGGAAGGTCGCTCGGCCTTTCACCCCGCAGGAGGCGATCGACATAGGTCGCCGCCTGCCGGTAAACCCCGACGAAATCGAGTCCCCAAGACATCAAGCCGCCGTCGACGGCAAAGATGCGAAAGGGAAATACGATCGGTATTCTGGCGCGATTGACGCGCTCGATGATCATGGCGCGATGACTGACGACCAGGCCGTCCGGCGTCACGATGATGGCGCGCTCGGGAGCAGACCCGAAGCCCGCGAGGGCGTTCTCGATGTCGGCAACGGTTCGCACCGGCGCAGGAACCATCTCCACGCCATGGGCCGGACCGAGCCCCTCGACGAAGCGCGCAAGTCCGGCAGTTCCCGGATTCTGCGGGTTGACGACCAGCAGGACGCGTGAGATGCGCGGCTCGATCTCCTTGAGGGCCTCCAGCCACTTCCCGGCGAACGCGAACTCGAAATTGGTGAGCCCGGTGACGTTGCCGCCCGGCTTTGCGAGACTTCTCCACAAACCCTTGTGAAACCGGATCGGCCACCAGCGTGAAGACGATTGGAATTGTGCGGGTTTCCTCGCGGAGGGCTCGCACGGCCCGCGAGCCGAGCGCCACGATGACATCCGGACCCGTGCCCACAAGCGCCGTGCCGGCAGCCTCGAATTGCGCCGCGTCGGCAATCGCGACCCGCAAATCGATCCGAAAATTGTCCTCCTTCCACCCCAACTTTTGCAGGTGCTGACGAAACGCCAAAACAAGCGGCTGCATCTGCGGCTCGGAGAATTCCGACAACATTCCGATCCGCCGCACGCCCCCGAGCTGCTGCGCGCGCGCCGCGGTGGGCCAGGTGGCCGCGCCGCCGAGCAGCCCGATGAACGTCCTCCGCTTCATTATCCCCTCAAGGAGGTTGCCGGCGAGCAACCTGGAGCGTAACGCCGGGCGCGCTACGTTGCCAGCTTGCGACAGGCCAGCCGTCACGTCCTTGGGCGCGACCTGAAATCTTCTGAATCAAGCGGACGGCGGCAAAAAAGCTCCCGATTTCGCGGTTCTACGGCCCGCGCGTGTCCAGCACGGTCGTGGCGATGCGCAGCACGTTTTCGTATCGCTTCAGGAGGCGTTCGACCTGCTGCTGGAGGGCTACAAGGTCTGCCCTGGTCCTGGCAGCGAAGCGGGGCGACCCCAGGACGTCCGGCTCGGCCGGCAGCTCGCCGTCCCGCATCGCCAGAACGCGTTGAATATTGCGCATTTCGACGCGCGTGCGCTCCACGGCTTTCCGGTTGCGCTCCACGCAGGCCGCGACCTCTTCGGTGGACTTGCCGCGGAGATGCTCGAACGCGGCCGGACAGGCCTCGTTCCCGCTCTCCTCGTCCGCCTTCAACGCGTTCATGACTCCCTGATCGGCCAGGATCTCGTCGCAAATGGCGACGCACTCGTCGCAGATGAAGACGGTCGGCCCGGCAATGAGGCAGCGCACGGCATGCTGGCTCTTACCGCAGAACGAGCAATGGAGCTCTTTCGGCGCCGTCGCCTCGCGCGCCTCAGCGGGCGCAAGGGCGCCAGCGCCGGGCGCCTGCGATCGCGCCGCCTCGATCCTGGCCGAGAGGATGTTCCAATTGTCGTCGCCGAATGCCTTCGCGATCAGCTCCAGGCATTCGCTGTGGGTGGTTTCGACGGCCTTCACCTGCAAGGCATCGCGCAACGCGTGCGCCATTGCCTTCGCATCGCGAAAATCGCGCATGAGAGCACCTCTTCATCGGCGAACGGAAAGATCGGGGCCTGCGTTGCCGACCCGTTCGCCAATGGCGAGGGCGGGGAGAGACTTTGATACGTTCACCATCCCCGAAGGGCGCAGGCGGCGGGTGTATCGACCCGGGCGCAAGCTTGATGCAGGGCGGGGGATGATGTCAACCAAGAAGGATGGCGCGACAATTGTTCACCGTCAGCCTGAGGTGCTCGGCGCACTGTTCGTGCGCCGAGCCTCGAAGGATGACGGTGAACGCGGTGAGCCGCCCTACTCCGCCGCGGTGGAGGGGAGGAACTCCGGCGGGGTGGGGATGAACTTCTCCATGCGCGGCTCGGCGTTGTTGCGGCGCATCTGCTCGAGCCACAGACGGTGGATGCGCGGGTCCTGGTCCTCGTACTCGATCTGATCGCCGCCCTCCTTGACGCTCTTCGACACCGCCGGCTTGTCGCCTTCCTTGGCGCCGAGCAGCGAGACGCGGTTGGCCTGCGTGGTCGGGTAGCGCAGGCCGCCCATGGCGGTCGCAAGATAACGCGCGGGCTTGGGCCCGGTGTTGAAATGCTGATGGAACTGGCGGTCGCCGGGCGCCAGCACGACCCCATGCTTCCAGTCGATGCGGCGAAACTCCTGCTCGTGCTCGTACCACATCAGCGAGAAGCCCTGGCCGGTGACGCACATCACGTGGAAGCTCGGGCCGTGGCGGTGGCCCTTCTTGTAGGTGCCGACCGGCATCTCCGAGATGTGCGCGTGCATGGTGCCGTCGGCGAGCACGAACATGATGTTGGTGCCGCCGGCGCCGCGGTCGCCCCACGATTTCAGCTCGATGGCGGCGAGGTCGGGGACGAAATTGGTCTCCCACATGTGATTGCCGGGGCGCACCGTGATGAGGTCGCCCTCGCCGGAGAAATACTCCTTCTTGCCGGCGCGCTCGAGGAAATCGAAGTCGGCGCCGAACACGAAAGCCTCGTTGTGGAAGACGTTCAGCACCATCGGCAGATTGGTGGTGGTCGCCACGAGGGCGCGCTCGCGCCCGCTGGCGTTGAAATGGCGGTGCTTCGCGTTGAGCGGAATGGCGAACAGGCTGCGCGGCCCCCATTCGAAGCTGCGCTTGGCGCCGTCGGCGAACTCGAGCTGTGTGCTGCCGTGGCCCTCGAGCACGTAGCAGACGTCCTCGTAGAGGTGGCGCTGCGGCGCGGTCGACTTGCCGGGCGGAATGTCGAGCACGAACATGTTGCAGAAGTCGCCGCGGCCCTTCATGTGCACGGCGCCGGCCTTGACGCCGTAGCGCGGCCAGTCGGCGGTCGGGACGGCGAACAGGTCGAGGCCGTAGTCCTCGGTGACCGGCAGGCCCTCCCGCTTCACCCAATCCAGGTAGGGATCGACGCCGTAGCGCAACGGCTGGGGCTCGTTCATCAGGCAGTTCCTCCGCGTCGGCCTTTGCGGCTCCACCTTGCTTCAATGGCGCAATCCGCCCTGCTCTTGCAAGCGCCGGGCAGGCCATTATCGTGCCGTCCCGGACAGGGAGGAAGCATGATCGTCGATTTCCAGCACCATTTCACCCCGCGCGAGCTGATCAAGGACGATCCGGGCGACCGGCTGATCCTCCACTACGACGAGAGCGGGGCGCCGAGCTACACGGTGCACCGGCTGCTCTACGACCTCGACGAGCACATCGCCATGATGGACCGCGCCGGGATCGATGCGGCCTTCCTCACCAGCGCGGCCGGCATGTGCGCCGACCTGGACCGCTCGCGCCTGTGCAACGACAAGGCCAGCAAGGCGGAGCGCGACTATCCGGGGCGCTTCATTGGCGCCGCCCATGCGCATCCGCTGGGCGGGCCCGAGGCGATGCGCGAGCTTGAGCGCTGCCGCCACGAGCTCGGCTTCCAGGGGGTGACGATCACCTCGGAGATGGACGGCCTGTTCCTCGACGCTCCGGAGCTCGATCCGTTCTGGGCCGAAGCCGCGCGGCTCAAGATGTTCGTGTTCGTGCACCCGGCCCTGAAGCTCAACCACTCGCAGCAGTTCGACGGCTACGACACGGCGCGCTCGGTCGGGCGCGAGTTCTCGCTCATCATGGCGACCATCCGGCTGATCAATTCCGGCGTGTTCGACCGCCACCCCGACCTCACCGTCCACATGGCGCATCTCGGCGGCGGCATCGCCTCGATGATCGGACGCGTGCGCAGCTACCAGGACAAGGAGTTCTGGGGGACGGCGGGCAACGCCCGGCACGGCCGCAAGGCGGAGAAGGAGTTCGACTACTATTTCAACCACAACCTCGTGTTCGATACCGCCGGCTTCTGCGGCGCGATCGGCGCCGTCAAGGCGGCGCTGGTGGAGATCCCGGCCTCCCGCATCGTATTCGCCACCGACTACCCGCAGGAGATCCGCGCGCGCGAGGCGGTGCGCGGCTTCGTCGAGGAATTGCGCGCCTTGGGCGCGCCCGGCGAGCAGATCCTGTCGGGCAACGTCGGCCTGCTGCTGCGGGAGGGAGCGACGACGAAGCGGAAATCGGCGTGATCCCGAATGAGCTTCGAGCTGGTCGTCGACCGCGTCACGCATTCGTACGGCTCGCTCTCCGTGCTCGAAGACATCAGCTTCACGCTGCGGCAGGGCGAGATCCTCGCCGTTGTCGGGCCTTCGGGCTGCGGGAAATCGACGTTGCTCGGCATCCTCGGCGGGCTCATCCAACCGTCTGGCGGCAGCATCTCGGTCGCCGGCGAGCTGCCGCCGGACTCGCTCAACCCGTTCACCTACATCTTCCAGGATTTCGCGCTGCTGCCGTGGCGAACGGTTGCGGGCAATGTCGCGCTTCCACTCGAGCATCAGCCGTTGTCGGCCACCGATCGTGCGGCGCGCGTCGCCGACGCGCTGATCCGTACCGGCCTGACCGAGTTCGCCCATGCGCTGCCGAAGCAATTGTCCGGCGGCATGCGCCAGCGCGTCGGCATCGCCCGCGCGCTCGTGGTGAAGCCCGCCGTGCTGTTGATGGACGAGCCGCTGTCGGCGCTCGATGCGCAGACGCGCGAGCTGCTGATGGAGGATTTCGCGGCGATCTGGCTGCGCGAGAACACGACAGCCGTTTACGTGACGCATAATCTCGAGGAGGCGTTGCGCATGGCCGATCGGGTGATGATCCTGCGCCGGCGGCCTGGCCGCATCCGCGAGATCGTCGCGGTGCCGATCGGACGCCGCGAACGGACGGCGCTCTCGGCGGCAAGCGAGCTCAAGCGGCTGCACGAGACGCTGTGGGCGCACATCCGCGAGGAGGCGCAATTGGCCGACCGGGAGATCACCAATGTCTGATGCCGTGATGGACAGCGGCGCGCGCAGGCCGATCGCCTTTCGCGGCGGCGGCTTCGCTCCGATCCCGCGCACCTGGATCTCGTGGGCGTTCTTCGCCGGCGCCCTGCTCGCATGGCAGGCGGCGAGCCAGGCGCGGCTGATCGATCCCTTGTTCCTGCCGAGCCCGCTCGAAATCGCGAACGCGCTCTACGCGCTCGCCGCGAGCGGCGAGCTCGCCCGCCATTTCGCCGCGTCGCTGATGCGGATCGGCAGCGGCTGGGTGGTCGGGGCGGCGGCGGGAATCATGGTGGGGATGCTGATCGGGTTGTTCTCGCTGTGGCGGTCGGCCGGGCTGCCGTTCATATCGGCGCTGTTTCCAATTCCGAAGATCGCGCTCCTGCCGCTGCTCATCCTGTGGCTCGGCATCGGCGAGGCCTCGAAGGTCGCCACTATCGGACTCGGCGTATTCTTCCCCGTCGCGATCAGCACCTATGCGGGGGTCGACAACGTGCCGCGCAATCTCGTCCGCATGGCGCAGAGCTTCAACGTGCCGTTCTGGCGCATCGTCCTCAACGTGATCATCCCGGGGATGCTCCCCTCGGTGCTGGCGGGCTTTCGCATCAGCGCATCGATCGCGCTGATCCTGGTGGTGGCGGCCGAGATGATCGGGGCCAATGTCGGCATCGGCGCGTTCGTGCTGGCGGCCGGGAACCTGATGCAGACCGACAAGCTGATGGCCGGGATCGTGGCGATCTCGATCCTGGGCCTCCTGATCGGCAGCGCGATCAGCGCGCTGGAGCGCAAGCTCCTCGGCTGGCGATGACGGATGGCCTATACTCGGCGCATGAAAGCCGGTGGATATCGATGAGCAGGATAGGCCGGATCATTGCGCTGGCGTCCGTCGCGATGCTGGCGGCCGTCGCGGACGCCGCGGCGGCCGAAAAGGTCAGCATCGCGATCAATCGGCTGTCAGCGGGCGCGCCGTTCTATCTCGCCAAGGAGAAGGGTTTCTTTGCCGAGCAGGATATCGACGTCGACCTCGCCCACCTCGCCTCCGCGCAGACGATCGGTCTGGCGGTCGCCTCCGGCGACGTCCGCTTCGGCATGACGACGCTCAGCGCCGGCATCTACACGATGGCGGCGAAGGGGGCGGTGAAGATGATCGCCGGCGGCTATGAAGAACGGCCGGGCTTCCACGGCCTGGCGCTGGTGGCGAGCAAGGCCGCCTACGAGCGCGGCCTCAAATCGCCGGCCGACATCAAAGGTAGAAGGGTCGCCATCACGGCGGTCGGCTCCGGCAGCCACAGCCTGCTCGCCCGGCTCGCCGGCAAATACGCCTTCAGCCACGACGACATGCATTTGGTGGAGCTGCAAACGCTCGCCAACGAGGTCTCGGCCATCAAAGGCGGCCAGGTGGACGCGGCCCCGCTCCCGGCGACGCTCGCCAGGGAGCTCGAGGACGGCGGCACCGGCAGGATCATCGCCTGGCTAGGCGACGAGATGCCGACCCAGGTCGGCGGCGTGTTCGCGACGCCGGACACGATCGACAAGCGGCACGGGCTGACGACGCGCTTCGTGCGCGCCTACGTCAAGGCGCTGCAGTACTACACCCATGCGTTCCTGCGCCGCGACGAAGCCGGCAAGGCGATCCGCGGCGAGACCTACGACGAGGCGATCAGGATCGTCTCGCAGCACACGGGCGAATCCCCCGCCGCGCTCGCGACGACACTACCGTATTTCGATCCGGAGGCGGCGATTGCGGCCGGCGACCTCGCCGAGCAGATCGATGTCTACAAGCGGCTCAGGCTGCTCGACGCGACGGTAGAGGTGCAGGCGTTGATCGACCGTTCGTTCGTGCCGGTGAGGGGGAAGGCGGAGAAGTAGACGCAACTCTAACTCGTCATCACTGGGCATGACGTAGAAATCAAACCTTCTTCCTGCCGCCGCCGCCGCGCATGCTGCGTTCAAGCTGATCGAGATTGTTGCGGATATAGGGATTGGTCGGGTCGAGCTCGATCGCCTGGGTAAGCTTGGCGCGGGCGCGCTGGTAGTCGCCGCGCAGCATGTAGGAGAAGCCCTGGTTGTTGAGGATCTCCGGAGTCGGGCCGAGGATACGGATCGCCGCCTCGTAGGCGCGGTCGGCGAGATCGAAGCGCTTCAACCGGTCGTAGGAGGCCGCCAGGCCCACCCACGCCTCCGCCTTGCGCTGGGCCGGGATGTTGTCCAGCTCGACCACGTGGCGGAAATGTTTCTCGGCGAGCCCGTAGTTCTGCTCGCGGAACTGGCGCTTGCCGAGCGCGAGATCGTCGTTCGGATCCTCGGCAGCCGACCACGGGCCGAGCGGCGGCGGCTCGACAGTGGGGCGCGGGGGCACGACGACCGTGCCGGTCACGTCGGAGGAGGGGGTGAGGTAGGGACGCGGTTTCACGTCGGCCGCGTCCATGGGCTTGCCAGCGGAGTCGACGAAGGATGCGGTCGTCTCCTGCGTCGTGGGCGACCCGAACAGGCTGCCCGTGCCGGAGGACTCGCACCCGGCGAGCCACGCCAGGCAGACGGCCGCGACCAGGACCCTGGATACGCCACTACTCTTTACGCGTGCCCCGGCCATTGCTTTCACGATTGGAAACAGCCCCACGGATGGCAATCTAGCCAATGATGGTTAATAAACTCTGGCGCGGGCCCGGCGGATGATCTCCTAAGGATTTCAACGGAGGTAGCGTGGGCGAGATCGCAAATCGGCTGGTTGTGATTCGGTCGAACTCCGCGAGCGATCTTGCCCACGCGACCACCCGCCGTGGGCATTGCGTCGCAAGACACGACGGATGAGAGAGGGGATGGGATGCCCACCCTGCAAACAGGCGCTAGAACACGCCGAATTTGAACCGCACGTAGACCGGCAGCAGAATCACGATGATGATGACCGGAAAGATGCACATGATGAGCGGCACGGACAGCTTGGCCGGCAGCGCATAGGCCTTTTCCTCGGCGAGCGACATGCGCTTGTGCCGCATGTCGTCGCTGTACACCCGCAGAGCCTCGGTGAGGCTCGATCCGAGCTCCTCCGACTGCTGCAGCAGGGTGGCGAAGGAGCGCGCCTCGGCAAGCCCGAGGCGGTCGGCAAAGTGCTCGAGCGCCTCGCTCATGGTGCGTCCGGCGCGGATTTCCAGCGTCGTCATGTAGATATTGGAGGAGAGTGACGCGTACGAATCGGCGAGCTCCCGCCCCACCCGGTCGAGCGCGGCTTCCATGCTCAGGCCGGCGTCGGCGCAAACGACCAGGAGGTCCATGAAGTCCGGGAAGCCCGCCCGATGCTCGTCCTGACGGTTGCTGATGCGCCGGTCGATATAGACCTTCGGCGACAGGTAGCCGACCATGCCGCCCGCCCAGACGAACGGCCAGAAGTACTCGGACTCACCTGACAGCACGTAGGGCGCCGACAGGAAGGCGCCGCCCGTCATCGTCACCGCCATGACGACGCGGGCGAGGAAGAAGAAGGCACCGGCGCGCGGATCGAGGAAGCCGGCCTGAATGAGCCGGCGGCGCAGCTGCTTGAGCTCGCCGACGCCGGTCGGCGAGAAGTAGCGGTTGGTGTATTCGATCAGCTGCTGCGTGGCCTTGACGCTGGCATGGCGCAGCGAGCGCGAGTTGTCGCCGCCGGAGGCGGCGACCTCGATGCCGAGGCCGGCGGCGCGTCGCTTGACGTCGCCGCGGACGCGGACCGCCGCCATCAGGCCGAAGGCGATTGTCGAAGCGGCCGCGAACACCACGACGCTCATCATGAACGCCGGGTTCTCGGTCAACGGCAGGAGGTCAAAGATCGCTTCCATGGTCAGATCTTGAAGCTCACCATCCGGTACATGATGAAGTTGCCGACCAGCATCCAGCCGCCGGCGGCCGCGAGCGCGTATTTGGTGAAGTCGACGTGCCAGACGCTCGAGTAGAAGTCCGGCGCGATGACCTTGAGCACGAGGAACAGCACGATCGGCACCGCCGACAAGAGCATCGCGGAAAAGCGGCCTTCGGCCGCGAGCGCATAGATCTTGCGGCGCATCTTGAAGCGCTGGCGGATCACGCCCGACAGGTTCTCCAGGATCTCGCTCAGCTTGCCGCCGGTCGACGTCTGGATGGCGACGGCGGTGACGAACAGCGGCGTGTCCTCCTGGCCGACTCGGAAATAGAGGTTGCGCATCGCCGTCTCCAGATCGGCGCCGTAAGTGATCTCGTCGGACACGATGCCGAACTCAGTACCGACCGGATCGGGCATCTCGCGCGCCACCATGGCGATGGCGACCGGGACCGGATGGCCGGCGCGCAGGCTGCGCACGATGACGTCGAGCGCGTCGGGAAATTGTGCGCCGAACTTGCTGTGGCGGCGGCTGCGCATGAACTTGAGCGCTACGAACGGGAGCAGGACGCCGCAGCCCGCGGCGATGATCGCCGCCTCGAACAGGTCCTCCCGGTACCACAGCGCGACGGCGAAAATGCCGGCGGCGGCGAGCACGTTCACCAGCAGGAAGCGCGTCAGCCCCATGGTGAGGCCGGACTGCAGGACCAGGCGGTTGAGCGAGAGTATCGGCAGGCTGTAGAGGCCGCCCGCGGTCAGCCCGCGCTCGCGCCGGATCTGCACCAGGATGCTTTCGCGATCGGGCTGCCCGTCGATCAGCCGCAGGCGCCGGTTGACGCGGTTGCGGTAGGAGGTCGCCGCGAAGAACACGAGGTAGATCGCCTCGACGAACAGGACGACGGAGCCTGCGACGAGCGCGTAGATGATGAGAACCGGATCGAGATCGAGGGGCATGGCTCAGAGCGGCTTCGTTGGATCGAAATAGCTGCCGGGGAGGTTGATGCCGCGCGCGACCAGGTCGGCGAGAAAGCGGGGGCGCACGCCGGTCGCCTGGAAATGGCCTTCCACGCCGCCGTCCGCCGCCGTGCCGGTGCGCACGTACTTGTAGATTTCCTGCATCTGGATGATGTCGCCCTCCATCCCGGTGATCTCGGCGACACTGGTGACCTTGCGCTTGCCGTCGGACAGGCGCTGCAATTGGACGATCATGCGGATGGCGGCGCCGATCTGGCCGCGAATCGAGGCGACCGTCATCGGCAGCCCGGCCATGCCGATCATCTGCTCGAGGCGCGAGATGGCGTCGCGCGGCGTGTTGGCATGGACCGTCGCCATCGAGCCCTCGTGGCCGGTATTCATCGCCTGCAGCATGTCGAAGGCCTCCTCGCCGCGACACTCGCCGAGGATGATGCGGTCGGGACGCATGCGCAGCGCGTTCTTGACCAGCTCGCGCTGGCGAATCTCGCCCTTGCCTTCGATGTTGGGCGGCCGCGTCTCCATGCGGCCGACATGCGGCTGCTGCAGTTGCAGCTCGGCCGCGTCTTCGATGGTGACCAGGCGCTCCTTGTCGGAAATGAAGGCCGACAGCGCATTGAGCATGGTGGTCTTGCCCGAGCCGGTGCCGCCCGAGATGATCGTGGTGACGCGCGCCCGCACGGCCGCGGCGAGGAGCTCGGCCATGGGAGGCCGTATCGCCCCCACGTCGACGAGCTTCTGCAGGTTGAACGGCTTCTTGGAGAATTTGCGGATCGAGACCAGCGGCCCGTCCACCGCGATCGGCCGGACCGCGATGTTGATGCGCGAGCCGTCGAGCAAGCGCGCGTCGCAGAGCGGCTGCGTCTCGTCGACGCGCCGGCCGACTGCCGAGACGATCTTGTTGACGATGCGCAAGAGGTGCGCCTCGTCCTTGAACCGCACCAGGGTCGGCTCGAGCACGCCCGCCCGCTCGATATAGACGCACTCGTGACCGTTGATCAGGATGTCGTTGATGGTCGGATCCTTGAGCAGCGGCTCGATCGGCCCGAGGCCGGTCATTTCGTCGAGGATCTCGTAGACGAAGCTCTCGAGCTCCTGGGTGTTGAGCGGCAGTCGCTCCGCCAGGATGTACTGGGCGACCAGGCCATGCACATGCCGGCGGACCTCGTCCTCGGGCATCTTCTCGAGCACCGACAGGTTGATCTCTTCGATCAGCCGCCGGTGCAGGCGAACCTTGGCGTCGAGCAGCTTCTCGCTCAACAGACGGTTGGCGACTGCTGCCGGATCGGGGGCCTGTTCCGCCGCTTCGGACGGCAGCGCGATCGCCATGGCGACGGCTTCGGACTCCGGCTCCGCCGCCGGTACCAGGGCGGGCGCCTCGGCCCGCCGGGCGGTGAATCGCCCCAACATGCCTATACCTCCGCCCGCGGATGCCGCATGTGCTTCACCGCGCCCATGAGAGACCGCGCGACTTTTCCGCCGATGCGTCGCGCCGCGCCGACGCCTTGGCGGCCTCCGGCGGCGCGATGAGCTTCTTGAGCTCGGCGGTGACGTTGTTGCGCGGCTTCACCTCTTCCAGCGGCACGCCGCGATCGATCGCTTCGCGCACCAGGCCGTAGTTGTTCGGGATCGTGCCGGCGAGAGCGCCGCCCAGCGCCTGCTTGAGGTCGGAGCGGCGCAGGCCGGGGCCGAACATGCGTTGCTCGAACCGATTGACGATCACCTGCGGCTGGACCGAGTCACCCAGGCGTTCGGTGATCGCTGTGACCAGGTTCTTGGCATAGCGCAATCCCGGCACGGTCGATTCGGTGACGATGAACAGCCGGTTCGATCCGATCAGCACGTTGTCGGTCCAGGTGAACCAGGTGCGCGGCAGGTCGATGACGACGTGGTCGAACCGGGTCGAAGCCAGGTCGAGCAGCCGTGTCACGACATACGGGTCGAACGAGCGTGCTTCCGCCGGCCGGCGCGGCGCCGCCAGCACCGCAAGCCCGCTCGCGTGATGCGACAGCATCACCTCGAGCAGCTGGCGGTCGAGGCGCTCCGGTTGCGGCTCGATTTCGTCAAGGTCGAGGCGCGGCTCGAGATCGAGGTAATCGGCGCAGGCGCCGTGCTGGAAATCGAGATCGACCAGGCAGGTCGAGGCGCCGCCCTTGTGACGACCGCGGAGCAGCAGCAGCGCGGTCTGGATCGCCAGCGTGGTCACGCCGGCACCGCCTGCCGCCGGCATGAACGTATCGATCTGCGCTTCCTTGGTCTCGGGCCCGGTCGTCGTCTCCTGCGCCACCCGGGCGCAGGCGCGCACCAGATCGAGCGGCGCAACCGGCTTGATCAGGAGATCGGCGACGCGCACCTGCAACAGCTGGCGCGCGACCTGCTCGTTGATCGCCTGGGTGACGGCGATGATCGGCAGGCGTCCGCCGAGGCGGCCGGCGAGCCGCTGCAGGGCGGCAAAGTCGTCCGGCTGCGTGGCGTCGAGATCGGCGACGACCACGGTGACGGCGGAGAAATCGACGTCGGCCTGATCGAGCGAGGCGGCCTTCACGACCGTCAGGTCGATCTGGGGGTGGCCGCCGAACGTCGTGCGCACCGACTGCTCGAACTCGCCCCCGGCGGTCAGCACGACCACCCTGGCTTTCTCCGTCTGCGACGATCGGCCGTTCTGCATGACGACGCTCACAATTATCCCGGCTCGCCGCCACACCTGCCGGCGGTAACCGAAGACATCCCTGGCGTCGCGCGCTTTGAGTCGCCGACGCCTCCCCTGGAGCAGCTCCCTTCGGGATCTGCTCCAGCTCTTGTCTTTGTCGCATTTCCTTGCGGCGAGGCGCTTCTCGCTTCGCCGGGAAATGCTTTGTGCCGGCCTTTCAGCCGTGCGTTACGTCTCGCCCGCGAGCCGAGCCATTCGTCATGGTCCGGCTCCCGGCGTCGCTCCCTGCGGCGTCCCCTGGTACGAGACCGAGCTGGTCGACGTCGTCTGGAGCGGCGTGGTCTTGTTCGTTCGATAGCGCTCGATCGCCCGTTGCATGCGCTGGCCGTCGTGCTCGATCCGCCTGTTCGCGGCGACCCGTGGCCACGGATCGATGATGTGGGTGACCTTGTTGGTTTCGACGGCGTCACCGCCGTGGAAGCTCAGGCTTTCGCGCCGGTCGTAGTAGTAGTCGGCCGAGCAGGCGCTGAGAACGGCGCCCAGCGTCAGGACCGGAACCAATATCCGCAAGGTCTTGCCGGCGGGCGACATCACGACGCTCCCTTCGGCAAGTCGAGGATATGGCCGATCGGCTTGACGCCCTGCAGCCACGGATTGACCTCGCGCACCTGACGGGGGGTGAGCTCGGAACGGCCCTGCAGGAAGTAATCGGCGTCGTTGGCTGCCACGGTATTGTCGAGCGGCGTCTTGAGGACGTCGCCCGGCCGTGCCGGCTGCACCAGATGCGGCGTCACGATGATGGCGAGATCGGTCTCCTGCTTCTGATACGACGCGCTGCGGAACAGCGCGCCGAGCACCGGCACGTCGGCGATCCAGGGGAACTGGTTCGCGTCGGTCGTGGCGATCGTCTGCAGCAGCCCGGCGATGGCGAAGCTCTGGCCGTCGCGCAGCTCGATCGTCGTGTTCGCACGCCGCACCGTGAGGCTCGGGATCTTGATGCCGCCGATCTGGATGACGTTGTTGGGATCGAGCTGGCTGACCTCCGGCTCGATCTTGAGATTGATCACGCCGTTGTCGAGCACGGTCGGGGTGAAGGCGAGGCCGACGCCGAACCGTTTCCATTCCACCGTGATGGTGTTGTAGTTGGAGGAGATCGGGATGGGAAACTCGCCGCCGGCGAGGAAGCTCGCAGTGTCGCCGGACAGCGCGATCAGGTTCGGCTCGGCGAGACGACGCACCAGGTGCTTCTCCTCGAGCGCCTTGATCAGCATGTCGACCTGGACGCCGCTGCCGATGATCCGGCCCAGCAGCGCCCCGAACGGCACGGCGCCGCCGGCCAGACCCGCCGTGCCGAGCGCTGCGGTGAAGCTCTTGCTCGCCACGTTCCAGTCGACGCCGAGGCTGCGGACCGCGGTGCGCGAGGCTTCGACGAAGCGCACCTCCAGCATCACCTGCTGCGGCTGCATCACGCGCACCGTGTTGATCACTTCGGCGCCGAACTGCTTGGCGATGGAGACCGCCCGATCGACCGTCGTGGACTCGGATGCGGTGCCCGACAGCATGATGCGGCCGTTGATCGAAGCGACGCGGAAGCGCGAGCCGGGGAAGCGCTCGCGCAGCTCGGTCGCCAGCACCGAGGTGTCGTGCGTCACCTCGACGTCGAACACCCCGACCAGCGACTTGCCCTCGCCATAGACCGAAACCCGCGTCGTCCCGACCTTCTTGCCGAGCACCGAGAGCGCGCGATCGGTCAGCGGCACCACGTCGGCAATCTCCGGGTCGCCGACGATGATGTCGGCGAAGCTGCGGTCGGTGCGGATCGTCTCCGACTTGCCGCCGATGATGCGGATGACGGCGGAGCGCTTGGTCCCGGTCCCGATCTGGATCCGCTCCTCGGCGCGGGCGGTATCGACCCCACCCATGAGGCCGCCGACGGCGAGGCCGACCGCCAACAATGCCGCACCCCAGGCACGCGGCCCAGGCGCCATCGCGACGCGATTCCCACAAGACTTACTCACACGTGCCCCCAAACCCCACCGATGTCCCCAATCTACTGTTTCTTCCCGGCCAGTCCCGAACCGGTCGATTCCCGCAACTCGATGCCCTCCGCGGGCACGCTGTAATCCTGCGCCTTGCCGGCGCGCGTCACGGTGATCGTCGCCAGCGACTTCCCCTCGACCGGCTTCACCGTCGGAGCTGTGGCGTAGCCGCTCTCCAGGTCGATCAGGCTCACCCGGCGCGTGGATTCGGCGGTGAGCTCGCCTGCCTTGCGCAGCGCGAGCGACAACGCGCCGACCGATCCGGCGAGCGAGAGGCGCTGTGCCGCGATGGTGTCCACTTCGAGCGTCACCGCCTTGGCGACCATCGGCTTGTCGGTCGCGTCGTCGGCGAGCTGGTCGATCGCCAGAACGCGTACGTTCTGCAGCACGACGTCGGTGTTGCTGTTGTTCTTCTCCGGCTGGCGCGTGACCAGGACCTCGACATGATCGCCGGGCAACACGAAGCCAGCGACCCCGTCCACGTCATTGACCCGGATGGTGACCGCCTTCATGCCGTCGCGGATGATCGCCGACAACGTCGCCTTCTGGCCCGGGCCGGTGATCTTCGAAGCGAGGATCGGCTCGTTGGGCTCGATCGAGGCGAGCACGATGCGCTTGCCCGACAGCAGCTCGTTGATCGAGGCAAACGTTCCGGCGGGAACGCCGCCGTCAGGCCAGGCGACTTCGCGCAGGCTTCCCGGCGACAGCGCATTGCCGAACCGCAGCGCCGCGCTCGCCACCACGACCGTGCGCGTGGGAAGGGCAGGCTTCTGCACGTCCATCGCCCTCATGCGCAGCTCGTTCTGGTGATTGAGCCAGGCTTGCGCGACGAACACGGCGAGCAGCCCGAAGAGGACTGCGCATGCCATCATCACAAGGGTGCTCTTGCGCACTGCCGTCGCCTCGCGCCGCCGGTCACGAAATTGTTGTTTTCTCTCGTGCCTACAATGAATTCGAGTATTGAATTCTTTCTGAAATCGGCCGGCTCGCTGTGGTTATCATCAACGGGCGATGAACGAACGTCCTTTATGAGCGATTAAGGCACGAGAGATTAACGCTTTCCGATCGGTCGCCGCCGTCGGTCATCGGCGCGCGCCGCGACTGGATATCCGGCGTCCGTATTTGTCCTGATGCCCCGCGCGAGATCGCGAGAACGGCGTATGGATCGTCGCTGCCTCGAGCCGTCGGCTTGATTCGGCCTTCGCGACCGCGCCGGCGAAGCGGGAATCCATCGATCGACAGCTGCATTCCATTAAGCAGATCGCTCTCAATTTGAGAAAATACCCGGATATTTTCTCGACCAGTTTTCAAAGCTTCCGGGTGCACTTTGTCGCGTATTTCGCGAAAACACCTGGTGTCTCCATGTCGATGATCCGTTTCCTCAAGAGCCAGCACGGCAACGTGGCGCCCATTTTCGGACTGACCAGCGTGATCATTGCGGGGTTCGTCGGCGCCGCGGTGGACTATTCACGCGGCGCCTCGCTGAAGACCGCAATGCAGACCGCCGTGGATGCCACCGGGCTGATGCTGTCGCGCGACGCCGACAAGCTCCTTCCGGCCGAGCTCACCACCAAGGCGACCGACTATTTCAAGGCGCAGTTCAATCGCCCGGAGGCCAAGAGCGTCCAGGTGACGAGCACGCTGTCGAGCCCGCAGCAGGGTAGCTTCGTTCTCAAGGTCTCGGCCAGCGCGACGGTGGATGCGACGATCTCGAAGGTGCTCGGACAGTCGCAGATGGCCGTCTCCGCCTCGTCGGAGACCCTGTGGGGCATCAAGAAGCTCGAGCTCGCCCTCGTCCTCGACAACACCGGCTCGATGGCCTCCAACGGCAAGATTGCCGCGCTCAAGACCGCGTCGCACAACCTGCTCAACACGCTGCAGGCGGCGGCCAAGCAGCCGGGCGACGTCAAGGTCGCGATCATTCCGTTCGACCGCATGGTGAACATCGGTGCCGGCTTCAAGGACGAGTTCTGGATCGATTATTCGGTCAAGAACATCCAGAAGGACCAATGGGACGGCTGCGTTATCGACCGCAGCCAGTCGTACGACGTCCAGGACACGGCGCCGGTCTCGAGCAACTACCAGACGTTCTATCCGGCGTCGGATTGCGGCTCGCTGGTTCAGGCAATGCCGCTGTCGACCGACTGGACCGCCCTGCACAGCAAGGTCGACCAGATGACGGCGTCCGGCAACACCAACGTGACGATCGGGCTGGTATGGGGTTGGCACGCGCTGACCGCAGGCGTGCCGTTCACCAACGCGGCGGCACCGGCGCCCGATCTCGACAAGGTCGTTTTGCTCTTGACCGACGGCGAGAACACGCAGAACCGATGGACCACGAGCTCGTCCTCGATCGATTCCCGCACCGCGACGGCCTGCACCAACGTCAAGGCCGCCAACATCAAGATCTATACGGTGCGGGTGATCGACGGCAACGCGACCTTGCTGAGGAATTGCGCCACCAATACGAACATGTACTACAACGTCCAGCAGGCGGATCAGCTCAACGGCGTGTTCAGCTCGATCGCGCAGACGCTCGCCAGCCTGCGGCTCGGGAAGTAGGCCGATCCCCAGGCCATCCACCGTCACCCTGAGGCGCTCGACGCGCTCTTCGCGCGTCGAGCCTCGAAGGGTCGACGGCCTGGGCCGTTCGTCCTTCGAGGCCCGGCGCAGGATGTGCCCGGTGTGAGAGCCCGCCGAGAAGCGCGCCGAGCACCTCAGGACGACGGTTCATTGGCTTTTTCGACATCTTTTTGCTCGTTTCTGTCCGCACTGAAGGCGGATGAAACCCCGCAAACCCAGCCTTCTTGCGCTGGCCCTGCTCACCGGGCTGGCATTCCCCGCCTTCGCCGAGGACCAACCGGCAAGACCCGACAGCGGCGGCGAGCAACGCGCGCAGCGCAGCACGCCCGGCATCCTGTCGCTCCTGCCGGCGGATTCGACGAGCGAGCACGCGCTCGAGGGGCGCACGCGGCGCATCGCCTATACGGCGACGGCCGGCACGCTGCCGATCATCGACCAGAGCGGCGAGCGCAAGGCCGCCGTGTTCTACACCTCCTATGTGGCGCGCGATGCCAATGCGGCATCGCGGCCGGTGACCTTCGTGTTCAACGGCGGACCGGGCGCCGCCTCGGTCTACCTGCATCTCGGCGTCGTCGGTCCGAAGATCCTCGACTTCGGACCAACCGGTCGCGACGGTGCGTCCGCGCGGCTGCGCGACAATCCCGACGCCTGGCTCGACTTCACCGACCTCGTCCTGATCGATCCGCCGGGCACCGGCTGGAGCCGCACCGCCAAACCGGACGACAAGAGCTTCTGGGGCGTGCGCGCTGATGCGCAGGTGATGGCCAAGGTCATCGCCCTCTACCTGGCGCGCCAGGGACGAATGGCCTCGCCCAAGTACCTCGTGGGGGAGAGCTATGGCGGGTTCCGCGCCGCCAAGGTCGCCCGCGTGCTGCAGCACGACCAAGGGATCGTAGTGAGCGGCGTCGTCATGCTGTCGCCGCTGATCGAAGGCGGATACGTGTTCGGCGGCGGCGACCGGCATTCGCTCGGCTGCGCCTTGCAGCTGCCGTCGATCGTGGCGGCCGAGCTCCAGCGCAAGGGCGCCTTCACGCCGCAGGCGATCGCCGAGGCCGAGGTCTTCGCGCGCACCGAATACCTGGCAACGCTGGCCGGACCGGCGCCGAAAGGCGAGGCGGCCACGGCCTTCTACGGCCGCGTCGGGCAGATGACCGGGATTCCCACCGAGCTCGTGGCCCGCGCGCGCGGATGCGTGCGCAACGCTTACCTGCAGCATCGGCGCGAGGCGGACGGCAAGACGCTCAGCCTGTACGACGCCACGATCGCCAGTCCGGACCCGTTTCCCGAGAGCCAAGGCCGGCACCGCAGCGACCCGGTGCTGGACGGCTTCACCCGCGCGCTCGGCGGCGCCTTCGTCGGCTATGCGCGCGAGCATCTCAGCTTCAAGACCGACATGACCTACGAGGTGCTCAACGGCGACGTGAACGGCAAATGGGAATGGGAGCGCGGCGGGCGCGGGTCGCCGCCGAGCGTGACCGACGACATCCGCGACTTCCTCTCGCTCAATCCGTCGTTCCGCCTCCTCGTCGCGCACGGCTATGCCGACCTGGTGACGCCGTACGGGGTGAGCCGCTACGTGCTCGATCACCTGCCGGAGCTGGGCGAGCCGGACCGGGTGCAGCTCAAGGTCTATCCGGGCGGCCACATGTTCTATTTCGCCGAGCGCCCGCGTGCGGATTTCACCAGCGACGTGAAGCGGTTCTATCAGGCGATCCAGTAGGGCAGTTGTCGTCCCCAGACGTTCAGTTGTCATCCCGGCCGAGCCGCGCTGGCGCGGCGAGACCCGGGACCCCGGTCTCAAATGGGTTGGGAGAGGCTGCGGACGACAGCACGTGACACGGAGTTCTCAGGTCCAGGCTCTCGCGCGCAAACGCGCTCGGCCGGGATGACAACCGAGAGGATTGCGCTCGGCGCTCGCGCGGAATGACGACTCACGCCTTCGCCGTCAGCTCCACCAGCGGCGCCACGTCCGTAGCATCATCGATCGCCCACAGACGCTCCGACAGCTCGTGTGCACGCGCTTCGCCGAGCACCGGCCTCACCAGGCCGTGGAACTTGGCGATCAGCCCGTCGTCGTCGAGCGGCACCAGGCGCGAGCCGAGCGCCTCGTCGGCCTGGCGGGTGAAGTTTCCGCGCGGGGTCGCGATCGTCACGCGCGCCGGGCGCAGGCGCGGGTAGAGCTGGTCGATCTCCGGCGGAGCCGTAACGTTGAGTTTCCCGGCGAGCCCGGCGAGCGCCGGATCGCGCCGCGCGCTGTCGGAAAAATGCTCGAGCTGAATCGCCCCGTGTCTGAGCGCGACCGCCATCAGGTAAGGGAAGCTCAGTTGCGCACTTGCGTAATCGTCCCAGCCGGTATGCGCGTGCTCGGCGGCGATGCGGTAGGTCTCGACCTCGACGCGCTCGACGTCGCCGACCGCGATCTTCTCGTCCGCCATCAACCCGATGGTCGCCTCGACCGCCGGCTGGATGTGGCGGCAACACGCGTAGGGCTTGATGTAGCAGTCGGTGATGCCGAACGGCGCCGCCGGCGGCAGCTCGATCGCGCGCGGGCGCTCGTTGCGGGCAAGGGCAAAGGCCTGCATGAACCCGTCGCGCGCCTCGACCACGCCGGGCGGGCCCTCGACGCCCTCAGCAGCTAGAAGTGCGGCCTGCAGGCCCTCGCGCGCGGCGTGGCCTGCGTGCAGGCGCTTGATGTCGGCGCCGCCGTTGACGAAAGCGAACAGACCGGCCGCGCTCGATGCCGCAATCCCCAGCGCATCGCCGAGACGATCGGCCGCAAGGCCGGTGAGCTTTGCGGCCGCCATGGCGGCGCCGAACGGACCGACCGCACTGGTGGGGTGGAAGCCGCGCTGGCGCAGGTCCGGATGACAGGCGCGGGCAAGGGTGATCGCCGTCTCGTAGCCGGCGACCATCGCTTCGATCACCGCTGCCCCACTGGCCGAGCGCTGGTGGCCGAGCGCCAGCACCGTTGGCACGACGACGCAGCCGCAATGGGCCGAGCCGTGGCGATAGCCGTCGTCGAGCTCGATGCCGTGCGCCGCCGTGCCGCCGAGGTACGCGGCATCGAGCAGGTCGGCCCGTCGGGCGCGGCCCGGCACCGGCACGCGCCCGGAGCGACCGACCGAAACGAGCACCGCCTCCGCGCGGGTCGCCACGTCGCCTTCGGCACCGGCGATCATCACGCCGACGGTGTCGAGCAGATGTCGCCGCGCATAGTGGCGCACCTCCGACGACAGCGCCGCGTAGCGCAACGCACTGACGAAGCCGACGATCTGCTCGGTTGCGTCGGTATCGGCGAACGTGTGCAACACTTCAGCATGCGACATGGCTCAGTCTCCGCAATCGCTGTCTTTCGTCATGCGCGGGCTTGACCCGCGCATCTCGATAAGAAAGGCACCGCCTTGCCATCATGATCGGGATTGCCGGGACAACCCTCGCCGCTTATGGCGGCTCGCCCGGCAATGACGATGCATGATAGCCTAGCGCGCCTCGATCAATTTCACCATGGCACTGTCATAAAGCACGGATGCGTTCGAGCACCGGCAGCAGGTAGCCGATGAAGCGTTCGGGATCCTCGCTCATGGGGAAATGCCCGAGCCCTTTCATGATGGTGGCCTCGGCGCCGGTGCGGCGCGCCACCTCCAGCGTGCCCTCGGTGGTGCAGGAATAGTCATACTCGCCGGTGAGCAGATGGAGCGGGCAGCGCTTGACGTCGATCGCATCGAGCCGGTCGCGGACGTCGCCGTCGACCTTGTAGAAATAGAGGTCGCCCTTGAACACGCCGGGCCCGCTCTGCATGTAGTGCCAGAGGGTTTCCCACCGTCCCTCGTCGGGTGCAGTCGCTGCGACCAGGCCGGAGACGATTCCGGCGGAGACTTCGCCGCCGTGGACGTCGGGCCGGTTGAGCCAGGTCACGTCGTAGTAGGGCGCGACGTGCGCGGCCGACTCGAGCCCGATCAAGGCGCGGAAGCGCTCGGGATGCTCGTGGGCGAGATGAAGCACGATGCGCCCGCCGATCGAGCAGCCCATCACCACCGGCTTGTCGAGCTTCAGTGCATCCGCCAGCTCAACGATCAGGCGCACATAGTCGCGCGAGGTGAGCTGGTAATCCAGGTCGCGCCAGCCGGCGGGCGGCGAGGACTTGCCGTGCCACGGCATGTCGAAGGCGATCACGCGGAAATTCGCGGTGATGCGCGGATCGTTGAACAGGCCGCGGTATTGGCGCGTGTCCGATCCGGCGGTGTGCAGGCACACGAGCGGAATCCCTTCGCCTGCCTCCTCGACATAGAGACGATGCGGCCGTCCCAGCAGATCGAGGTGCAGATAGCGGCCGACGACCGGCTCGAAGCGCGGGCTCGTCGCACCGGCGGCGGGCGGCGCTGCTGGGCGCGGCGCGGCAGCCTGGCGCGGCGCGGCGAGCACGTCCTTGAAATAGAGCAGGTTCGCCATCAACGGATGCAGGTCGCCCTCGATGCGCAAGAGGCCGCGCTTGAACAGGGCGAAGATGTCGTTCGATCCCGGCGCCGGCACGGGTTGCCAAAAGGACTCCCACGCCTCGCGCGGCGCGCGCAGCGCGAAGCTGTAGTTGGGCGTCACGAAAGGCCCACGGGTGACGCTGACGATGCGTCCGTCGACGATGCGGACGAGATACCCGGTCTCGCCGACTTCGAGCAGGAACGTGGTGTGGACGAAGCGCCCGCGCTCGACCAGGCGCGCATCGGCATTCACCAGCTCGGCCAGACATTCGATCATTGAATACCTCGATCATTCCGCCCCTCACCCCGACCCTCTGCCCGCAGGCGGGGAGAGGGAGCGCGCATGAGCAAGCCGGACACGGAGCGTTCCATTTCGCGGTCCCTATCACATCAATTTCACCAGGGCGTCCACCGCAACGACACCGTCGGCTTGCACGATCAACGGATTGATCTCGGCTTCGGCGACGACGGGATCGTCGAGAAGCGCGATCTGCGACAGGGCAACGATCGCCTGCGCCAGCGCTTCGCGATCACCGGCGGGCTTGCCGCGATAGCCGGCGAGCGTGCGGAACATGCGCACGTCACCGATCATCGCCCGGGCTTCGTCAAGATCGACCGGCGCAAGCCGAAGGGAGCGGTCGCGGTAGATCTCGGTGTGGACGCCTCCGGCCGCCACCATCACCAGCGGCCCAACATCAGGGTCCACCCGATAGCCGACCAGGGCTTCGCCGATGCCCGACACCATCGGCTGGACCAGCACGCGGTCGATGCCAATCGCCTCGCGCATACGCGCGATGACCGCGAGCAAAGCCTCGCCATCGGGGACGTTCAGGGCGACGCCGCCCACGTCGGTCTTGTGCGCGATGGCGGCGGACAGCACCTTCGCGGCGACGGGATAACCGAACGGCAACGCGGGCGCGCGCACGATAGCTGCGTCGAGGGCGACCGCCGGCGCGCGCGGAATGCCGAGGCGATCGATCAGCGCGCCGGCTTCGGCTTCATCGAGCAGGCGGCCGGGACCGGTGGCTTGGCGCCGTAATACGATCGGCTTCGGCAGGCGCCGCCGGAACGCGGCCGCGATGGCATCGGCGCACGCCTCGGGGGTGCGAAAGCTCGGGATGCCGGCGGCGCCGAGCAGCATCAAGGCCTCGGGCGCCTCCGGCACCAGGGAGACGGCGAACGGCTTTGCGGCGCCGACGCTGTCGATGATCGGCCTCACCACGAGGTCGGGATAGAAGCGCGCCGACGAGCCGACCACCGCCAGGATCAGGTCGAATTCGGACGCCGCAAGCAGCACATCGAGCGCCGCCTTCATCACGTCGGCGCGCACGCCGGCGGTGAGATCGACCAGCCGTGCCGACGACACCGCGATGCCCGCCGCCGCAAGCCGCGCGATCGTGTCGGCGCTCGGCGCCTCGACCGCAATGCCGGCAACGCCCAGCCGGTCAACCGCCATGCTGGCGCCGCCGCCGGTGCTCGTCACGACGCCGACCCTGGGGGCACGACCGCCGGCTGCGCGGAACGGCACGCGGCGAACCAGCGGCAGGCTCTCGAGCAGCCCCTCCAGGGTCTCCACCTCGGCAATGCCGCAATCGGCGAAGAACGCGCTCGCCGCATCATCCTCGCCGGCGAGTGCGCCGGTATGCGAGACCGCAAGCTCGCGCGCCGCGACCGAGCGCCCGAGCTTGTAGGCGACGATCGGCTTGCCGCGCTCCGCCGCGCCAAGCGCGAAGCGGCGCAGCGCATCCGCGTTGCGCATGGTCTCGAGGAACAACAGGTAGCCGTCGATGTCGGGATCATCGAGGGTGGCGGCGCACACTTCGCCGACCGAGAGGTCCACCTCGTTGCCGATCGACACCAGGCCGGCGAAGCCGATTCCGCGCGCCTTGCCGCGCGAGGCGAGCGCGCCGATCATGCTGCCGCTGTGCGAGACCGCAAAGATGCGGCCGACCGGCAGTTCGGGCTCAGCGAACGCCGCATTGGCGGTCAGCAGCACCTTCCGGCGCAGATTGACGACGCCGAGGCTCGACGGCCCGACCAGACGAATTCCGGTGCGCGCACAGATATCCTTCAGACGCGCCGTGCGCGCCCGGCCGGTTTCATCGGCGGCGGCAAATCCATCGGCCAGGATGGTGGCGACCGGAATGCCGATGCGCCCGCACTGCTCGACCGCATCGATCACGCCCTCGGTCGGGGTGAGGACATATGCGTGGTCCGGGACTTCCGGCAGCGCCGCGAGCGACGGGAAGGCGCGCTCGCCGAGCACGCTGTCGCGGCGCGGATTGACCGGATAGATCGTGCCGGAATATCCGGCGGCCCGCAGATACTTGAGCGGCCGGCCGGCGGTCTTGCCGGCATCATCCGACTGCCCGATGAGCGCGATCGAGCGCGGCGAGAGCAGCGCTTGGCGGAGGTCGCGACTTTTCATTCCGCGGCGTCGGCATGGGGGCGGCGCTGGTCGAAGCGCCGGTCGAAGATGTGCTCGGCGATGCGGTTTTTCAGGATCTCCACCGAGCCGCCGGCGATCATCCAGCCGCGGCAGCGCCGCATGCAGTACTCCACCAGCGACTCGCGGCTGTAGCCGGTCGCGCCCATGATCTGCACCGCCTCGTGCGCGACCTCGAAGCCGACCTGGTTGCACGCCGTCTTGGCGACCGCCGTCTCGTAGGCCGACGGCAGACCGCGATCGGCATTGGCGGCGGCGCGGTAGAGCAGGAGCTGCGCGCCTTCGAGCTTCCCCGCCATGTCGGCGAATTTCCACTGCAGGCCCTGGAACTCGCACAGCGGGCGGCCGAACTGCTTGCGCGTCGCCGCATGCTCGCGCGCCTGGTTGAAGGCGTAGCGCCCGAACGCGAGCGAGCGGGCGCAATTGCCGAGCCGCTCGACGTTGAAGCCCGCCATCTGCTTCTTGAAGCCGCCCGGCCCGAGCAGCACGTTGGCGGCCGGGATACGGCAATCCTCGAAGTGGAGCTCGCACCATTCCTCGCCGCTCATGAAGCTCGACGGCGGACCGATACGGAAACCGGGGGTGTCGCGCTCGACCAGGACCGAGCCGATGCCGCCGGTGCCGGGACCGTAGCGCACATAGATCAGGAACAGCGCCGCATCGGGGCTGAAGGTGGAGAACACCTTGGTGCCGTTGAGCACGTAATGCGAGCCGTCCGGCTTCGCCGAGGTCTTGAGCTCGGTGACGGCGGAGCCCGCGTCCGGCTCGCTCATGCCAAGGCTCAGCACGGCGCGGCCGCCGAGCAGATCGGGCAGCCAGCGCGCCTTCTGCTCGGCACTGGCGTATTCGGCGAAGGTACGGATCGGCCCGAAATTGCCGAACTGGACCACGTCGGCGCTGCGCGGGCACACGGAGGCCACCTGCTCGATCGCGATCACCGCATCCATCAGGGAACCGCCCTGCCCGCCGTCCGCCTCGGGAATGGTGATGCCCATGAGGCCCTGCTCGCTCATCAGCCGCGCCACCGCAAAGGGAAAGCGCGGATCGTGGGCGCGCGCGAGCGCATCCTGGGCGAGATGCGCGAGCGCGAACCCGCGCACCGAATCGGCGAACAGCTGCTGCTCCTCGGTGAAGGCGAAATTCATCGGTGCGCATCCGGCTGCAGCGCCGAGCGGAAACGGTCGCGCAGCAGCGAGGGATCGAAGTTGCGGCGGAACGGCGGCGGCTCGGTGGGCTTCACGCGTAGCAGCACGAAGGCGGAGGCGTTGCCCTCGCGCAGGATGCGGGCGCCCTCGGGGATGTCGGCTTCGACCGCGACCGTGTGGGTGCGCCGGATGCCAGCGCCGGCGGCGATCTTTTCCAGGTCGACGCCCAGGCTGGTATGGCTCTTCTGCCAACCGGTCTCGCCGTAGTGGCCGTTGTCGATGCACAGGATCGCGAGGTTGGGCGGGTTCATCACGGCGATCACCGCGAGCGCGCCGAGATTCATCAACAGCTCGCCGTCGCCGGTGACAACGAGCACGCGCTTGTCCGGGCGGGCGAGCGCAAGGCCGAGCCCCATCATGGCGGCCGCCCCCATGGCGCCGCCGAGCGAGTAGACGTGCGGCGCATCGCCCGTGACAGCCCCGACGTCGCAGGCGGTGCCGCCCAAGCCCGCAACGAACAGGAAATCCTCGTGCGGCCCGATCAGCGCCGGCACCGCTTCGCCGCGCTCGAGCACGAATCCGGGCGCCGTCGCGTTCGCCAGGTCGGTGATGCTGCTCGCTGCCATGTGGACCTCAAAACGGCTTGGCGCCGATCAGCCGCTGGCCGAGCAGCACGGCGACCGACTGGCCGCTCTTGAACGCCATGGTGAGCGCGGCCGTGGTGGTGGGGATCACCTCGTCGGGGTGCTCGATGCGCAGGCAGATCACGCCCATGGCCTCCAGCACTGGCTGGGTCGCCTGCCCCATCGGGTATTGCCACGGATTCCCTTCGCCGAAATCGCCGCGCATGCTCACCAGCGTGAGGAACGGGAAGCGCGCCCCCTTGATGAGGGAGAGCATGTTGATGCAGTTGCCAACCCCGCTCGACTGCATGAGCAGCACGTTGCGCACCCCGCCGAGGTCGGCGCCGGCGGCGAGCGCCACCCCCTCCTCCTCGGTGGTGAGCGGGATCGAGAAGACATCGGGATCGGCGAGCGAGCGGTCGATCATGATCGTGTGGCCGGCGTCGGGCACGTAGGCGAACTGCGTCACGCCGTGGCGGCGCAGCAGGTCGTAGAGATCGTGTTGCCAGCCCGCTTTCGCGGGGCGCTCGGTTACATCATTCATCGCCGGTCATTCCACTTTGGCGCCGGACTTGCGCACGATCGCCGACCACTTGGTCTCCTCGCGATCGATGTCGGCCGCATACTCCTCTGCCGTGCTGGCGAGCGGCTCGGTTCCCTCGGCAGCAAGCCGCGTCTTGAACTCCTCCGAGGTGACGGCAGCACGCAGCGCGGCGTTGAGCTTGTCAACGATGGCGCGCGGCATGCCCGCCGGACCGACGATACCGTAGTGCAGCACGGCCTCGAACCCGGGCAACGCGGCTTCCGCAACCGTCGGAACATCGGGCAGCAACGGCGAGCGCTGGGCGCCGGTGACCGCAAGGGCCCGCACCTTTCCCTCCTTCACCAGGCCGATCGCCGGCGGCATGGAGGAGAAATAGATCGACACGTGGCCGCCGACCAGATCGGTGAGCGCAGGGCCGGATCCCTTGTAGGGAATATGCGTGATCCTGACCCCGGCTTCGCTGGCGAAATATTCCGTGCTCAGGTGAATGCCGCTGCCGCTGCCGGCCGACGCGTAGTTGAGCTTGCCCGGCTCGCTCTTGGCCAGCGCGATCAGCTCCTTGGCGGAGCGGGCGGGCAAGGACGGATGCACTAGGATGACGAGCGCGCTCGTCCCGATCAGCCCTACGGGCGTGAAATCCTTGCGCGGGTCATAGCCCACGTTGCCGTAGAGCGTGGGGTTGATAGCGAGCGTGCCGGTGCCGCCGATCACCAGCGTGTAGCCATCGGGCGCGGCCTTGGCCACCTGGCGGGTCGCGATCGATCCGCCGGCGCCGCCGCGGTTCTCGATCACGATCTGCTGGCCGAGCGCCTTGCTCATCCGGTCGGCGGCGCCGCGCGCCATGGCGTCGTTCCCGCCGCCGGCCGCATAGGGCACGACCAGCGTGATAGGCCGGGTGGGGTAGTCCTGCGCGGCGGCGCCAAGAGGCGCCGCGAGGGTCGCGAGCGCAAGCGCCGGCAGCGCGGGTATCATTCTTGCCCTGGTGGTTCGTAAGCTCATTGCGTGTTCAATCCGATCGACTTGATGACGGCAGCCCATTTGGTTTCCTCGCGATCGATCACGGCGGCATGCTCCTCGGGCGTCGTCGGCATCGGCTCGGCGCCTTCCTGGACGAGCCGCCGTCTCACCTCCTCGGTCGCGAGCGCCGCGCGGAGCTCCCGGTTGAGCCGCTCGATGATCGGACGCGGCGTCGCCGCCGGAGCAACCAGACCATAGGTCAGCACCGCGTCGAAGCCCGGCAACCCCGACTCCGCCACGGTCGGCAGATCCGGGAAGGTGCTCGAGCGTTTCAGCGACGTGCCGGCAAGCGCGCGGATGAGGCCGCCGTCGAGCGCGCCGCGCGAGACCGGGATCGGATTGAAGCCGACCTTCACATGCCCGCCGATCATGTCGGTGATCAGCGGCTGCGAGCCCTTGTAGGGGATGTGCTGCAGCCGCACGCCGGCCTGCTGGGCGAACAGCACCGCCGCCAGATGATTGACGGTGCTGATGCCGGGCGTTCCGACCTGGAACGGCTCGGGCGAGCTCTTCATCAGGGCGATCAGCTCGCCGACATTGCGGACGTGCATGCTCGGATGCACGAGCAGCAGCGCCGGCGCGCCGCCGATCAGGCCGATCGGCGCAAAATCCTTGCGCGGGTCATACCCGACGTTGGGAAACATGTGCGGGCCGGTCGCCAGCGTCGAGGTGTAGCCGAGCAGCAGCGTATAGCCGTCGGCCGGGCCGCGGGCGACCTGGCGGGTCGCGACGGTGCCGCTGCCGCCGGCTGGCCGGTTCTCGATCACCACCTGCTGACCGAGCCCGGCGCTCAGCTTGTCGGCCACCGCGCGCGCCATCATGTCGTTGGTGCCGCCGGGCGGGAGCGGGATGACCAGCGTGATCGGTCGGTTGGGATAATCCTGGGCCGCAGCCGGCGACGCTGTGCCCATGGCGGCAGCCAGCCCTACGCCGAGCGCCGTGATCACCGCGCCGATCGTGGACCGCATCGCGCTACTCCGCCTTGGCGCCCGACTCCCGGACCACCTTGGACCACTTGGTCTCGTCCTGGTCGATATGCGTGGCGTATTCCTCGGGTGTGCTCGGTACCGGCTCGGCCCCGTCGGTGGCAAGACGCTTGCGCACTTCATCGGAGGCGAGCGCATCGCGCAGCGCCTTGTTGAGGCGGTCGACGATCGGACGCGGCGTGCCGGCCGGCGCCACCAGGCCGTAATAGAGCGATGCCTCGAAGCCCGATACGCCGGCCTCGGCGATCGTCGGCACGTCGGGCAGCAGGCTCGAGCGCTTGGCGCTGGTGACCGCGAGCCCGCGCAGCTTCCCTTCGGCGATATTGGCGTGGGTCGCCGGGATCGGCGCAAACGCCATCGGGATGTGGCCGCCGATGAGGTCGGCGAGCGCCGGCCCGGTCCCCTTGTAGGGAATATGCGTGACGCTCACTCCCGCCGCGCTCGCAAAATAGACACCGGAGACGTGGCTGACGGTGCCCACGCCAGCCGAGCCATAGCTCACCTTGCCGGGATTGGCCTTGGCATAGACGACCAGCTCCTTGACCGAGTGCACCGCGAACGATGGGTGCACCACCAGCGAGTTGGGCGCATGACCGATCAGACCGATCGGCGCGAAATCCTTGCGCGGGTCGTAGCCGGCGCTCGGATAGAGCGTCGGTCCGATGGCGAGCGTGCCGGTATATCCGAGGAGAATCGTGTAGCCGTCAGGCGTGCTGCGCGCGACGGCGCGCGTGCCGATGGTGCCGCCGGCGCCGCCGCGATTGTCGACGACGATCTGCTGCCCGAGCGCTTCGCTGAGCTTGTCGGAGATGATCCGGGCCACGATCGAGGTGCTGCCGCCGGGCGGGAACGGCACCACTAGGGTGATGGGGCGATTGGGATAGTCCTGCGCCGCCGCGGGAAGCGCATTCAACAGCGCGAGCCCCGCCACGACAACGGACCATACGACCCTCAGCATCAGGCATCTCCTCGATTTTCTGTCCGGTCGTCGCCCCGTGAGCGGCGCTCATGCGGCGTGATAGAAGAGTCTAGCACCACCGGCAAGCAGCCGACCACGACGCAGAGCGTCGCCGACATCGTCGCGATCGCGCGCCTCGGGCATCGAGAACAGCGCCTGGATCAACGACGAGGCGTATTTCTATACGCTGATCGACCGCGCGCTCGGCGACGGGGGGCCGACCCTGCTGGCCGCCAAGATCGACGACCAGCCGGGCGTCGCGCAGACCCCCGCGCGACCCGGCGCTGATCCGCAACCGGTTCATGAAGGGGCTGGGCACCAATCGCGCCGGCGCGCTCGACGCGTAATTACTGTGCGCGCGGCTGCGCAGGCGCCTGCGGCGGCCGCGGCTGCGCCGGGCGCGCGGGAGTCTGCACCTTCGGCGCAGGAGCACGGGTCGCCTGCGCAGGAGCACCCGTCGCCTGGGCGGCCGGGCGGCGCGGCGGCGCACCGGCCTCACCTCCGCGCAGGCGCGCGATCAGATCCGCGGTCGGATAGGCGTCGGCCGGCAGCCCGAACTTGAGCTGCGCCTGCTTGACGCCGGCGCGCGTCGCGAGCCCGAGCTTGCCGTCGACCTTGCCCACATCGTAGCCGTGCCGCGCCAGCAGGTTCTGCAGCTCGGTCACCTGCTGCGCCGTCAAGGCCGGCGCTGCGCCGCTGCCCGGATGGACCTTGGACGCACCGGCAAGCCGGGTCGCGAGATACGCCGCCGTGGTCGCGTACACGAGCGACTGGTTCCATTCGAGGAAGGCGTTGAAATTCTCGTAGGCGAGGAACGCCGGGCCGTTGCGTCCCATCAGCAGGAGCAGCGAAGCCGGCAGGTTGTCGTTCGGCAGCGGCGCGCCGTTGGCAAGGGTCACGCCCCACTTGGCCCACTGCGAGCGCGGGTGCTTGATCTTGAGGTCGGCCTGGTCCCACTGCAGGCTCGCCGGCACCCGCACCTCCTGCAGCCACGGCTGCCCGCGCTTCCAGCCGTTCTTCGCCAGCAGGTTGGCGGAGGAGGCGATCACGTCCGGCGCGCTGTGGATGAGATCGGGCCGGCCGTCGCCGTCAAAATCGACCGCATACTTGAAATAGGCCGAGGGCGAGAACTGGGTCTGCCCGATCTCGCCGGCCCACGCTCCGACCATCTGGGCGGGGGCGAGGTCGCCGCGCTGGATCACCTTGAGCGCATAGATCAATTCCTCGCGGAACATGTCGGGGCGGCGGCAGTCGTAGGCGAGGGTGAGCAGCGAGCGCAGCACCGGCAGGTTGCCGTTGTTGGCGCCGAAATCGGTCTCCAAAGCCCAGAATGCCACGATCGGGTGGGGCGGAACGCCGAACTGCTGCTCGGCGCGGGCGAGCGTGGCGGCATGCTGCTTGAGCCTGGCGCCCCCGGTCCCGACCCGATAGGCATCGGCCATGCGGCCGGCGAATTGCAGGAAGCTCTGCTGGAACACGCCCTGGCCGCGGTCCTTGCTGACGATCGCCGGATCGAACGTCACCCCGGCCAGGGCCGAATCGGCCACGCTCCGCGAGACGCCCTGTGCCACCGCCTCCTTCTTGAAATCCTCCAGCCAGCGCTCGAAGCTCGTGTTGGTGCGGCACGCCGTCGCGAGCACCGGCTGCGGCGCCGCGAGCGCCGGCTGCGCCGCGCCGCCGGCCAGCAGGAGCGCCCCGACCCACCGCAGTGCCATCATTCGCCGCATCGCTACCATTCCCCAGGAGATGACCGGCCCCCTGCAATCAGACTTCTATATGATGCGGCGGTCGGGTAAAGCCCTTGGCGGGGCGGACGGGCGGGCGGCGCGATCGCGCTGCCCGAATGGCGACCAGATGGATCGACTGAAGCCTGAGGATCTGCGCCTCCTCGGCGAGCTCGAGAAGAAGGTTCTCTGGCTCGCCAGCTGGACCATTCACCACGCCAACCACGTGCGCGAGGGCGACGACGGCCTCAAGGTGGGCGGTCACCAGGCCTCGTCGGCCTCGCTCGCCACCATCATGACGGCGCTCTACTTCCACGCGCTGCGCCCGCAGGATCGGGTCGCCGTCAAGCCGCACGCGAGCCCGAACTTCCACGCCATCCAATACCTGCTGGGGCGCCAGACGCGCGAGAAGCTCGTCGCCTTCCGCGGCTACAAGGGCGCCCAGAGCTATCCCTCGCGCACCAAGGATGCCGACGACGTGGACTTCTCCACCGGCTCGGTCGGCCTGGGCGTTGCGCAGACGCTGTTCTCCTCGCTCACCCAGGATTATGTGCGGGCGCACGGCTGGGGGCTCGACCGCCCGGAAGCCCGCATGATCGCGCTGGTCGGCGATGCCGAGCTCGACGAAGGCAACGTCTTCGAAGCGATTCTCGAGGGGTGGAAGCAGGGACTGCGGAACTGCTGGTGGATCATCGACTACAACCGGCAGAGCCTCGACGCGGTGATCCGCGAAGGCCTGTGGGCGCGCTACGAGGCACTGTTCCGGGCGTTCGGGTGGGATGTCGTCATCCTCAAATACGGTCTATTGCTGCAGGAGGCTTTCCGCGAGCCGGGCGGCGAAGCCTTGCGCGACTGGATCGACAAGTGTCCGAACCAGCTCTATTCGGCTCTGGTGTTCCAGGGCGGCGCCGCATGGCGCAAGCGTCTCGCTGAGGACTTCGGCGCCGAAGGTGCGGTGGCGCGGCTGATCGGGCAGCGCAGCGACGATGAGCTGGCGCGGCTGATGACCAATCTGGCCGGGCATGACCTGCCGTCGCTGATCGAGGCGTTCGAGTCGGTCGATCACGACCGGCCGATCTGCTTCATCTGTTACACGATCAAGGGATTCGGGCTGCCATTCGCCGGACACAAGGACAACCATGCCGGCCTGATGACCCCGGCGCAGATGGAGACCTTTCGCGGCGCGATGGGGATTCGCCCGGGCCACGAATGGGATCGGATCGAGGGCCTCGGCGTTCCAGCCGAGGAGCTCGAGCGCTTTCTCGCCGGCGTGCCGTTTGCGGCGCGGACCGGGCGCGAGGAAGCCGCCGCAATCGACGTGCCGGCCGAGCTTGCAGTGTCGATCCAGCCGGTGATGGGGACGCAGCAAGGATTCGGCGCGATCCTCAACGAGATCGGCAAGCAGAGCTCACCGCTGGCCGAGCGCATCGTCACGACGTCCCCCGACGTCACGGTGTCGACCAATCTCGGCGGATGGGTCAACCGCCGCTCCCTGTTCGCCAGGGAGGAGATCGCCGACACCTTCAAGAGCGAGCGCATCCCCTCGACCTTCAATTGGGAATTCTCGCCCAAGGGCCAGCACATCGAGCTCGGCATTGCCGAGATGAACCTGTTCATCCTGCTCTCCGCGCTCGGCCTCGCGCACACGGTCCACGGCGAGCGGCTGCTGCCGCTCGGCACGCTGTACGATCCCTTCATCGCGCGCGGGCTCGATGCACTCAATTATGCCTGCTACCAGGATGCCCGCTTCATCCTGGTGGCGACGCCGTCGGGCATCACGCTGGCGCCGGAAGGGGGCGCGCACCAGTCGATCGCGCAGCCGCTGATCGGGATGGCGCAGGACGGGCTCGCCGCATTCGAGCCCGCCTTCGTCGACGAGCTCGCCGTCATCCTGGCGTTTGCATTCGCCTACATCCAGAAGCACGGCGACGGCAACGAATCGGAGCGCACCTGGCTGCGCGACGAGACCGGTGGCTCGATCTACCTTCGTCTCTCGACGCGGCCGATCGAGCAGCCGCGCCGCGCCATGACGGCGGAGCTCAAACAGGCGATCATCGACGGCGCCTACTGGATGCGCAAACCCGGACCCAATTGCCAGCTGGTGGTGGCCTACACCGGGGCGGTCGCGCCGGAAGCGATCCAGGCGGTCGGCCTCATCGCCGAGGATCGCCGCGACGTCGGCCTGCTCGCCGTCACGTCGGCCGACCGGCTCAATGCCGGCTGGACTGCCGCACAGCGCGCCCGCGAGCGCGGCCTCGTGCATGCGCGCTCGCATATCGAGCGCCTGCTGGCCGAGCTTCCCAGCCATTGCGCCATGGTCACCGTGCTCGACGGCCACCCGGCGACGCTCGCCTGGCTCGGCGCCGTGCACGGCCACCGCTTGCGTTCGCTCGGGGTCGAGCATTTCGGCCAGACCGGCTCGATCCCAGACCTCTACCGCCACTACGGGATCGATGCCCAGGCGATCGCCGCAGCCGCCCAGGCGATCGCGCCAGGACGGCCGATCCGCCATCTGCGCGCCTTGTAGGACAGGAGACCATTCGTGCTGTACCGGTTCATTGCTGCCGTTGCGGGACTTGCGGGTTCGATTGCACTCGTCGCCGGCGCGGGCGCCGCCGAATATCCGATGCGCCCCGTCACGCTGATCGTCGCGTTCACGCCGGGCGGCCCGAGCGACGTCCTGGCGCGCATCCTCGGCAAGCGGCTGCACGAGATGTTCGGGCAGCCGTTCGTGATCGACAATCGCCCCGGCGCCGGCGGCAACATCGCGGCCGAAGCCGTCGCCAACGCGGCGCCCGACGGCTACACGCTGCTGATGGGAAACAACAGCATCCTCGCCACCAATCAGAGCCTCTACAAGAAGCTCAACTATGATCCGCAGCGCGATTTCGCCCCGATCAGCCTGATCGGAACCCAGGCCAACATCCTGGTGGTCAATCCCTCGGTGCCGGCGAAATCCATGGACGAGCTGATCGCGCTCGCAAAGGCGAGCCCGGGAATGCTCAACTTCGCCTCATCCGGGCACGGCGCCGCCGCGCATCTCGCCGGCGAGCTGTTTCAGACGGAAGCGAAGATCAGCCTCGTACACGTCGCCTACAAAGGCGCGGCTCCCGCCCTGCAGGACGTGGTCGCCGGGCACGTGCACATGATGTTCGCCACTGCGGCCTCGGTCGTCAGCCTGATCCGGCAAGGCAAGGTCCGCCCGCTCGCCGTCACCACGCCGAAGCGCACCGCTCTCCTGCCCGATATCCCGACGGTGGCCGAGCTCGGCATTCCCGGCTTCGACGCCACCACCTGGCACGGCCTGGTCGCGCCGGCCGGCGTTTCCAAGGAGGTGATCGGGACCCTCCACTTCGGCGTCGTCACCGCGCTGAACGATCCCGCGGTGCGCAAATCGCTGCTCGATCTCGGCGTCGATATCGTTGGCAACACGCCGCAGGAGTTCGACGCCTACATTAAGGCGGAGATCCCCAAATGGAGCGCGGTGGTCAAGGCCTCCGGCGCGCGGCTGGAGTGACCCCGACTACGATCAGCAGAACAAACCAAGCAAAACAAGAGGAGGACGCTCATGACGACGAGGACCATGGGTATTACCGTCGCGATCGCGGCTCTGTGTGCTGCAATGCCCGCCGTGCAGGCCGCCGATTACCCGACGAAACCCATCACCCTGATCATCGGCTTTGCGCCGGGCGGGCCGAGCGACGTGATGGCGCGCATCATCACGCGCAAGATGGAAGAGATCGTCAAGCAGCCGTTCGTGATCGAGAACCGCGCCGGGGCCGGCGGCAGCATCGCAGGCGCAGCCGTCGCACGTGCCAACCCGGATGGCTACACGGTGCTGCTCGCCACCGGGAGCCTGCTCGCCATCAACGTCAGCCTGTACAAGAACCTCGGCTACGACCCGGAGAAGGACTTCGACCCCATCACCCTGATCGGCACGCAGACCAACGTGCTCTACGTGCATCCTTCGATGCCGGCGAAGACGCTCCCCGAGTTCATCGACTACGCCAAGGCCAATCCCGGCAAGCTGTCGTTCGGGTCGGGCGGCAATGGCACGCCGGCGCATCTCGCCGGCGAGATGCTCAAGATCGAAGCAAAGCTCGACATCACGCACGTGCCGTTCCGCGGCACCGGCCCGGCGCTGCAGAGCGTCATCGCCGGGCACGTCCCGATGGCGTTCAACCCGCCGCCGCCGCTCTTGCCGCACATCCAGAGCGGCGCGATCCGGCCCATCGCGGTGTCGACGCTCAAGCGCACCGCCGCATTGCCCGACGTGCCGACCATCGCGGAGCTCGGCTTCCCCGGCTTCGACGCGACCACCTGGCATGCATTCGTCGCCCCATCCGGCACGCCCAAGGAGGTGATCGCGACGCTCAACCGCGCAGCAGTCGCGAGCCTCAAGGATCCTGAAGTCCACAAGGCGCTGACCGATCTCGGCGTCGATATCGAGGCCGGCACGCCCGAGGAGCTGCGCGCCTACCTCAAGTCGGAAATTCCCAAATGGGCGAAGATCGTGAAGGCATCGGGCGCCAAGATCGATTGAGCGGGCCTCGAGGCGATCATGCACGACGTGCCCGAGCACGCCCCGCTGTGTGCGGCGCCTGACCGCAAGCCGCGCCTGCCGCGGATCCCGTTGCCGGCGGGAGCATGCGACTGCCATGCCCACATCTTCGGACCGGCCGCGCTGTTTCCCTACGTGGCGGAGCGCATCTACACGCCGCCGGATTCCACGTGGGGCGACTATCGCCATCTCCTCGATACGCTCGGCGTCGATCGCGCCGTGCTGGTGCAACCGAGCGTCTACGGCACCGACAACGCGGCGATGCTGGCGGCGCTCGCGAAGGCAGGACCGGGCCTGCGCGCGGTCGCGGTGGTCGATCCGGAGATATCGGCCCAGGAGATCGAGGCACTGCATCACGCCGGCGTGCGTGGCCTGCGCTCCAACCTGGTCGATCGCCACGATGCGCGCAACATCGTACCGGGCGAGATGCTGAACGCGCTCGCAACGCGCATCGCGCCGCTCGGATGGCATCTCGAGCTCCTGGTCAATCTCGACGAGGCGAGCGCGTTCGCCCCTTCGCTCGGCGCCCTGGCGGTGCCGGTCGTGCTCGGCCACATGGGCTATCCGCGCGGCGGTGCGCGCGGCTGGCTCAAGGACCCGGCATTCGCCGAGCTCAAGCAGTTGCTGGCGACCGGGCGCTGCTGGATCAAGCTCACCGGTCCCTACCGCATCTCGGCGACCGAGCTTCCCTACCAGGATGTCGACGAGGTCGCGCGGACGCTGATCGAGACCGCGCCGGAGCGGATGCTGTGGGGCACCGATTGGCCGCACGCCATGATGAAGAAGAAGATGGCGAACGACGGCGATCTGTGCGACCTGCTCGAACGCTGGGCACCGGATGCGCGCACGCGCGCAAAGATCCTGGTCGACAACCCGGCGGCGCTCTACGGCTTCGCGCCGGAGGAGAAAATCGGCGGGTGAGCCACAAGTTGTGAGCCGCCTCGTAGGGGCGCCCCTAAGGGCCCATCCATAATCAATCGAGTCATGTTGGCACAGATCAAGGGGAATGTGTGGAGGGATTCACAGGGAGGCATTGGTCGACGTAGCGTTGCGGGATGATTCGATCTGCGCAAGCGCGCGCGGCGCGGAAGCGCTACCGAGAGATGGCGCCTGTTCTGAATGAACAGAGCCGACGGCGCTTTGTCGCTTTGGAAGCTCGGGCGTTGGGACGTGGCGGGGTCAGTATGATGGCCCGGCTCAGCGGACTGGCGCGGTCGACAATCTATCACGGGCTGTCCGACATTCGCGACAATGTTTCGGCTTCGCCAGGGCGGGTCCGCAAGAAGGGCGGTGGGCGCAAGGCGAAGGCGGAGCAGGACCCCACTCTCGTGGTTGATCTCGAAAAGTCTGGTCGAACCTGTGACGCGGGGCGACCCGATGCAGCCCCTGTTGTGGACGACCCGCAGCTTGCGTAACCTCGTCAAGGAGCTGGCGAAGAAAGGGCACACGGCGTGCCCGACGGTTGTCGGCGACCTTCTGCGCCGCATGGGCTATCGCCTGCAGGCCAACAGCAAGACGCGGGAAGGAGGCCAGCACATCGACCGTGACGCGCAATTTCAGTACATCAATACGCAGGCCAAGGCGTTCCTGGCGGCGGATGAGCCTGTCATATCAGTTGACACGAAAAAGAAGGAATTGGTGGGCAATTTCAAGAACAGCGGCCGGGAATGGCGTCCCAAGGGCACACCTGAGCTCGTCAACGTTCACGATTTTATCGATCCCCAGCTGAAGCGCGCCGTACCGTACGGCGTCTATGACATCAACAACAATGTCGGCTGGGTCAGCATCGGCACCGATCACGACACCGCCAGCTTTGCCGTCAATGCGATCCGCCGGTGGTGGCGGACTATGGGAAGGAAACGCCATCCCAAAGCCACACGGCTGATGATTTCCGCCGACGGTGGCGGCAGCAACGGATATCGTGTGCGACTATGGAAAGTCGAATTGCAGAAGCTGGCCGACGAGCTCAAGCTTCCCATTACGGTTTGTCACTTGCCGCCCGGCACCAGCAAGTGGAACAAGATCGAGCATCGTCTTTTTTCGTTCATCACCATCAACTGGCGGGGCAAGCCGTTGCGCAGCTATCGCACGATCGTCGAACTGATCGCCGCCACCACGACCGATGCGGGTCTCATCGTGCGCGCCGAATTGGACGAAAACAAATATCCCAAAGGGGTCAAGGTTTCCGATGCTCGAACTCGCTGCCGTCAACCTTGACCGCCATTCTTTCCACGGGGACTGGAACTACACCATTTCGCCAAATCGACGAAATCCACCACGCCAAAAGCCAAATTGACCGTTTTATTTATGGACAGGCCCTAAGGGTCGCCCCTACGCATAGCTGCGCAACCAGTCCCAACTTTCACCACCCTTCCGTCGCGGCACGCCGGCCCTATAATCCCCCGCACAGGAGAGCCCGCATGCCGATGAACAAGCCGCACTTGGAATTCCATCCGGTCGACATGAAGCAAGGATGGGCAACGCCGCCCGGCTACCCGGCCGGCATCCAGCAGAAAATACTCGCCAGCGATCTCGACGAGACGCGCAAGATGGGCAGCCGCACGCGGCTCCTGCGCTTCGAGCCCGGCGTCTACACGACGGCGCCGTTCGTGCACGACCACTGGGAGGAGGTCTACCTGGTGTCGGGCGACCTGATCGTCGGCAACGACGAGCAGGGCAAAGGAGGCGAGGCCTTCAACGCGCCGACCTATGCGTGCCGCCCGCCCGGCGTCCATCACGGCCCATTCCGTTCCGACAAGGGCTGCCTGCTGTACGAGATCCACTACTACGACGAGAGCGGGAAGGGCTGAGCGTGCTGGCACCCGACCTGCACGCGCTGCCCGGCTTAAGGCCGTTCCTTGCCGCCCGCGCGGATTTCGCCGCCGGCGCCGACACGCCGCGCGATTTCCTCGAGCGCTGCCTCGCCGCGCTCGATCACTGGGAGCCGAAGGTCGACGCCTTCGTCAACCTCAACATCGCCGGCGCGCGCGCCGCGGCCGACGCCTCCAGCCGGCGCTGGTATGAGGAGCAGCCGCTGTCGCCGATCGACGGCATGCCGCTCGGCATCAAGGACATCATCGAGACGATCGACATGCCGACCGAGAACGGCTCGCCGCTCTACGCGGGTTGGCGCTCGGACCGCGATGCCGCCTCGGTGGCCGCGCTGCGCGAGGCTGGCGCGGTGATCGTGGGCAAGACGGTGACGACGGAATTCGCCGCGCGCGAGCCGCGCGGCACGCGCAACCCATGGGACCTGACACGCACGCCCGGCGGATCGAGCAGCGGCTCGGGGGCGGCCGTCGTCACCGGCATGGTGAGCGCCGCGCTCGGCACCCAGGTGATCGGCTCGACCATCCGCCCGGCGAGCTACTGCGGCTGCGTCGGCTTCAAGCCGACGGTCGGCGCGCTCAACCGCGGCGGCAGCCACGACAACCTGAGCCAGAGCTGCACCGGCGTGCTCGCCGCGAACCTCGCCGACGCCTGGCAGATCGCCTACGAGATCGCGCTGCGCGCCGGCGGCGATCCCGGCTACCCCGGCCTGATGGGGCCGGACAGCGCGCCGGCGGCGAAGAAGCCGAACCGGCTGGTGCTGCTGGAGACGGCAGCCTGGAGCGGCGCCGAAGGTGCAGCGAAGCAGGCGTTGCAGGATGCGGTGGAGCGGCTGAGAAGCACCGGCGTCGCGATCGCAACGCGCCGTGATACGCCGGCCGTCGCCAAGGCGGAGGCGGCGATCGCCGACGCGAACGCGGTCTCGCAGCAGATCAACGACTGGGAAGGGCGCTGGCCGCTCAATACCTATCGCGAGCGCGATGCCGAAAAGCTTTCCAAGCTGGCACGCGAGCGCCTCGCACGGGCGGAGGCGATGAGCCTCGACCAATACCGAGGCCTGCTGGCGCGGCGGGCGGAGATCCGCGTCGCCTACGCGCAGCTCGCTCACGACTACGATGGCTGCGTGACGTTGTCGGCGTCGGGCCCCGCCCCGGTCGGGCTGTCGTTCACCGGCGATGCCTCGTTCGCGGTGCCGTGCTCGCTGCTCGGCGTGCCGGCGATCTCGCTGCCGCTGTTCCGCATCGACGGGCTGCCGCTCGGCCTGCAGGTAACGGGATTCGAGCATGGCGACGCCGCGACATTTGCGACAGCGGCGTGGATCGAAGCGGCGCTGACGGCCGCGCACTGAAGCCGACAGGGAGCCCCTACGGTGAAGCTTGCCATCCCCGACATGATCTCGAACTCGTATTTCCCCGCGATCGCGGCGATCGAGCTTGGGTTCTTCAAGCAGGAAGGCCTCGACGTCTCGCTCGAGCTGATCTTTCCGGTCGACAAGTGCTATGGAGCGCTGCGCGACGGCGCCGTCGATTTCGTCGGCGGCTCGTCGCACTCGGTGCTTTCCGCGTTCCCGGAGTTTCAGGGCGCCAAGCTCCTGTGCGCGCAGGCGCAGGGCATGTACTGGTTCCTAGTGATGCACAAGGATTTCGCCGCCACGCGCGGCGACCTGTCAGTGGTGAAAGGGCGCAGCATCGGCGCGGCCCCATGGGTGGAGATGGGACTCCGCCGCCTGCTCACCGAGGCGGGCATCGATCTTGCGCGCGACGGGGTGAAGATCGCGCCGGTGCCGGGTGCGGCGGGGGCCGGCGTCAATTTCGGCGTCACCGCGGCGCGCGCGCTGGAGGAGCGCAAGATCGACGGCTTCTGGGCGAACGGCATGGGCACCGAAGTCGCCGTGAAGCGGGGCGTTGGCACGGTCGTGCTCGACGTGCGGCGCGGCGACGGCCCGAAGCCGTGCTTCAATTACACCATGTCGGCAGTGGCGGCGACCGACCGCCTGATCCAGGGTTCGCCGGACGTGGCGGCCGGCGCAGTGCGGGCGATTGTCAACACGCTTGCCGCGCTCAAGGCGGACGTCACACGCGCGACGGAGGTCGGCCGCAAGCTGTTCCCGCCGTCCGAGGCCGAGCTCATCGCCGAGCTGATCCGCCGCGACCTGCCGTTCTATGACGCCTCGATCCCACGCGAAGCCGTCGCCGGCATGAGCCAGTTCGCGCGCGACCTCGGGATCCTGCGCGGGCAACTTTCGCATGAGCAGGCGGTGGCGACGCAATTCGCGAATATGTGGAAGTAGAAGCGACGGCGTCGCCGTCGCGGCGGCCGCCTGCGCAACAACGAAGAGGACTTCGCCATGGGCGTCCTGATCAACGGCGAATGGCGCGACGAGGAGCTGCCGGTCGAGTATCCGAAGGACGGCCAGTTCCAGCGCGTCGACAGCCGCTTCCGCGACCGCATCACCGCCGACGGCTCATCCGGCTACAAGGCGGAGGCGGGACGCTATCATCTCTACGTCGCGCACAACTGCCCATGGGCGCATCGCACGCTCATCTACCGCGCGATCAAGAAGCTCGAAGGGGCGATCAGCGTCGCCTACGCGATCCCGGGCATTCGCGAGCAGGGTTGGACGTTCGAGAACCACCCGGACTTTCCCGATTGCACGCCGGACACGGTGAACAATTTCCACTACCTGCACGAGGCCTACACGGCGAGCGACCCGCGTTACACCGGCAAGGTGACGGTGCCGACCCTGTGGGACACCAAGACCAGGCGCGTGGTCAACAACGAGTCCTCGGAGATCATCCGCATGCTCGACAGCGAGTTCCGCGGCATCGCCGGCGACGATACGGAATTCTATTCGCCGGCGCTGCGCGCGGAGATCGACCGCATCAACGACGTGATCTATGCGAACGTGAACAACGGCGTCTACCGCTGCGGCTTCGCCAAGACGCAGGAAGCCTACGAGGCGGCGTTCGACGCGCTGTTCGCGACGCTCGACGACCTCGAGGCGCTTCTGGCGCGCCAGCGATACCTCGTCGGCAACCGCGTCACCGAGGCCGACTGGCGGCTCCTGCCGACGCTCTTACGCTTCGACGTCGCCTATTTCTCCCTGTTCAAGTGCAACAAGAAGCGGGTCGCCGACTACCCGAACCTGTCGAACTACATGCGCGAACTCTACCGCGTGCCGGGCGTGCCTGAGACCGTGCGGCCGCGCTACTACGTGATCGGCTACTACTCGATCAAGAAGGTCAACCCGACCGGCATCATCCCGAAGGGAACCCCGATCGACCTGTCGGCTCCCCATGACCGAGGGCGGTTGGCGGCATAGGGCAATGCCGTAGCCCGGATGAAAATCCGGACCTTGCTGTCGCGCAGTAGAGGGGTCTCCGCTTTTCATGCTGGCAACGGCGTGCCGCGCACCAATTTCGCTATTGACTTTTGTTCTTGTTATGTTCTCATGGGCTCGTCTTTTCCGGAGATGGGCTCGATTGATCCTTCTCTCGCATGTTCGTTTCGAGCGGTTCGGCCATGACGGCGCAACCAGGCGATTTTGCGGATTGCGAGCAACACTGGGACGTCGAGCGCCAAATCGCCGGATGCACGCGAATTGTGGAAGATCCGACCGTTCCCGTTTCTCAGCGGATGTGGGCGCTCACCTGCCGCGCCATCGGTTACGGCAAGATGGTGGAGTACGATCGCGCACTCGACGAGTTTGAGATTGCGATCCCGCTCGAGCCGACCAATGGTTACATCTACTTTCTCCGCGCGTTCCTTCACGTGGCCCGACATGATCCCGACAGGGCGATAGCGGACCTGACGGAGGCGATCAGGCTCGGTTCCGACTCCGCTATGGTGTTTGCGAAGCGAGCCGAAGCCTACCGGGACCGGCGCGATTTCGACTCCGCGATCGCCGACTTCGCCGAAGTCATGGCCCGCGATACCGGGCCGCGGGATCGCAGCTTTGCCCCCTTCGTGCACGAACGCGGCCTCTGCTATCACCTCAAGGGCGACCTCGATCAAGCCATCGCAGACTACGGCGAGGCAATCTTTCTCGATCCGCAAAACCAATTCTTCCTCTTCAACCGGAGCAAGGCGTTCCGCGCGCAAGGCGATCACGACAGGGCCAACGCAGATCTCCTGGCCGCCAATCGGCGCGCCATCAAATACGTACTGATGTTCCTCAGGCATGGCCTCGCCTATGGCATCGACGTGATTCATCACCGCTCCATTGAGGGGCTCGGCGAAGCTATCAAGCTCGATCCTGAGAATCCCGATGCCTTCTACAATCGCGGCATCGCGCACCACGAACTGCACCAATTTCAGCAGGCTATCGACGACTACACCGAAGCGCTTCGGCTCGACCCGGCACACACGCTTGCCTTGTTCAAGCGTGCTTCGGCATTCAATCGTACGGACGATTCCAAGCGCGCAATTGCTGACCTCACCGAAGCCATCCGGCTCGAACCCTTTGATGCCGCTTTGTTCACCGCGCGGGGCGACCTCCATAAGAAGCTCGCTGATCTCGATCGCGCGCTTGCCGACTTCGATGAAGCGATCCGCCTGGATCCCACCGAGGCAAGCGCCCACACGAGGCGCGGCGTTACATACTGGAAGATGGGAGATGTCTCGAAGGCGCTGGAGAATTTCAACGAGGCTATTCGCGTCGAGCCCATCAAATACTGGGCATACAAGGAGCGGGGAAGGCTTCATCACGCCGCTGGCGACCTGGATCGTGCCCTTGAAGACTATTCGGCGGCCCTCGCGGTCGTGCCCTTCGATGCAGATCTCCTGTGCGATCGTGGCGATGCCTTCATGGACAAGGGCGACCTCGAGCGCGCGCTCGTCGACTACAGCGAAGCGATCCAGCGGTCGACGAACTGGGCGGAACCGTACTTTGCCCGCGGACGGGTCTATTACACCCTCGCCGACTTCACCGCGGCCGTCGCCGACTTGACGCGCGCTGGCGAAATCAAGCCGGACGACGTCTATGCGTGCCTGTGGCTCTACCTGGCGCGACGGCGCGCCGGGCCGGACGCGTCTGCTGCCGCGGCGGAGCTGGAGAAACGTGCCGCCACCTTTGACCGAACGAAATGGCCGTATCCGCTCGTCGAGCTTCTGCTCGGCGAACGAACGCAACAGGAAACGCTTACGGCAGCGCGATCACCGGATGAACGGAGCGAGGCGCAGTTCTATGTCGGGGCGTGGCATCTCTTGCGCGGCAATCGCGACGCAGCAAATTCAAGGTGGCCGCGGAGACGTGCCCGCGGGATTTCGTCGAGTTCACCGGCGCGCAGGCGGAGTTGAAACGGCTGGGCCAGTAGCCCGGATGAAGATGCGGGCTACTTCGCATCCACCCCGCATTGCATGCGGGCTACGCCCGCCGTCAATTGATCGCCGGCTGGGCGAACAGGACGCCGCCGAACAGGAGCCAGGCGAGCAGCAGGGTCCACACCACGTTGAACGCCTGGGCGCCGACGAAGGCGAGCGCCGGGCGGCCCTGGTCGGTGGTGGCGAGCTCGACGAAGCGCGTCTCCAGGCCGATGCACACGAAGGCGAGCGCGAACCACCAAGTCCTGAGCTCGGTGAGCGCGCCCTTGGTGCCGTTGACGACGTCGGCCGGCAGCGCGAACGAGAACAGCGCCGAGGCGACGACGAATCCGAGCACGAATTTCGGGAAGCGCTGCCAGATCACCGCGGCGCTCGGACGCTCTCCGGTCGCGGCGCCGGCCTTGAGCGTCCACCAGATCGCCAGCCAAAAGGCGGCGACGCCGATCAGCGCGTTCTGCGAGAATTTCACGATCACGCCGGTCTTCATGGCGGCATCACTGATCAGCGCGCCGGCCGCGACCACCGAGGCCGAGGTGTCGAGGGTGCCGCCGAGCCACGCGCCGGCGACCAGCTCGTTCATGCCGGTCGACTTCGCCACCCACGGCATCACGATCATCATCGGCACGGCGACGATCAGCACCAGCGAGGTCACGTAAGAGAGCTTCTTCTTGTCGCCCTGGATGGCGCCGCACGCCGCAATCGCCGCCGAGACACCGCAGATCGAGACGGCGGTCGACAGCATGGCGGCGAACTCGTCATCGACCCGAAGCTTACGCGCGAGCCAGAAGCACGAATACCAGACGACGAAAACCACCAGCACGGCCTGCAGGATGCCGAGCGCGCCGGCCTGCAGCACCTCCATGAACAGGAGGCCGGCGCCGAGGACTACGAGCCCTGTCTTGATGAAGAACTCGGTCTGCACCGCCGGCTTGAGCCATTCTGGCGTGCCGACGGTGTTGGAGATCAGGAGCCCGAGCGAGAGGGCGAAGATCACGTACTCGATGCCCCAATTCTGGAACAGCCCGTTGCCGGCGAGCACGCGCGCCAGGAACGCGAGGCCGAAGATCACCGGCAGGCCGATCACGAAGGGCAGGACGCGGTTTCCCAGCAAGGCGATGCCAAGCGACGCGACGACGAGAAAGGCGATGCCGATCGCGACGACCTTGGTGAGGTTGTCGCGGGCGAACACGCGGCCCTCGGCGACCGCCGCCGCATGGCCGCGGATCTCGGCGCCCAAGGCACCTGCAAGAGTCCTGTTGCCGAGCGCCGCCAGCTTGCCGGCCGCCGTCTCGATCGCCTTGCGGTCGCCGGTTGCGAGCGCATCCTTGAGGCCACGGCTCAGCGCCACCACGTTCGGCTGACCCTTGGCGTCGGCGTCGCGGCCGATCGAATCGAGCGATGCGACCCAATCGGGCGTCATCGCGGCGATCTGGCTGTCGGTGGTCCAGCGAAAGCTCGGAACTACGTTGCGCAGGTCCACGACCTTCCAGTGGAACAGCACGAGGACGCTGGAGACGACCAGGAAGCCGAGGACGACGGCGATCCAATCCTCCGTCTGCCACCATCGCGACACCGAGGGCGAGGCACCGAGGTGGGCGGCGGGGGCCCGGCTGACAGCGGCTGTATCGGACATGATGCACTCCTGATCACCCGATGGGGCCGCAGGATATGGAATTATATTCTGCAGATGCGCAATATTCTCCAGAAAATAAGAAAATACTTCCTCGATTCCTCGCCTCGCAAGCAATGAATTCTCAATCCGACTTGGCGACGAAAATCGTTCGGCTATCGCCTCGCCGCTCAGCCGAAATAGGCCTCCCGCACTTCGGTCCGGTCGGCGAGCTCCTGCGGCGTGCCCGCCGCGACCACGCGGCCCTTGGACAGCACATAGCCATAGTGCGCGATGGCGAGCGTCTGGTGCACGTTCTGCTCCACGAGGAACACCGTGATGCCGCGCTCGTTGATTGCGCGGATGATGTTGAAGTTCTCCTTCACCAGCAGCGGCGAGAGGCCGAGCGACGGCTCGTCGATCAGGAGCAGCCTGGGCGCGCGCATCAGCGAGCGTCCGATCGACACCATGGCCTGCTCGCCGCCCGACATGGTGCCGGCCAGCTGAATGCGGCGTTCGGCGAGGCGCGGGAAAATCCGCCAGATCTCGGCGAGGCGCTCGCGCGTCACGGCTTCGGAGCGCTCCTGGTAGGCGCCGACCCGCAGGTTCTCTTCCACCGTCAGCTTGGGAAAGACCTTGCGGCCTTCCGGGATGCAGGCGAGCCCGGCGGCGATGACCTTGTGGGTCGGCAGGCGGGTGATGTCGGCGCCGTCCAGGCGGATGTGTCCGGCGCGCGGGGGCGTCAGGCCGAGGATCGAGCGCACCAGCGTGGTCTTGCCCGAGCCGTTCGCGCCGAGCAGGCAGGTGATCCGGCCCGGTGCAACAGAGAGCGAGACGCCCTCGAGCACGTCCGCCTTGTCGTAGGCGGTGTAGACGTCCTCGATCTCGAGCCCGGCCATCACTGCACTCCCAGGTAGGCTTCCTGCACCTGGCGGTCGCGCGCCACTTCTGCAAAGGCCCCTTCGCTGATCTTGCGGCCGTAGTTGAGCACCACGCAGCGCGCGGTGATGCGCTCGATCACGCCCATCTCATGCTCGATGATGACGATGGTGAGCCCCGCCATGCGCTCGCGCACCAGCATGATGTCGTCCATCAGCTCGCGCGTCTCCTCGTGCGTCATCCCGGCCGACGGCTCGTCGAGCAGGATGAGCCGCGGGCGGCTGATCAGGGCGCGGCAGATCTCGATGCGGCGCCGGTCGATCATGGCAAGCCCCGCGACCGGCTCGTCGATGCGTTCGGCAAGCTGCGGGCTGAAGACGCCCAGGAGCTCGCGCGCCTCCGCATAGCTCGCGCGGTATTCCGCCGCGAAGGCGGCCCGCCGGACCAGGTTGAAGGCGAGCCCGTGGCTCAGGCGCTTGTGGTTCCCCACCATGATGTTGTCGAACACCGACAGCGGCAGGCACATGCGCGAGCGCTGGAAGGTGCGGGTGATGCCGGCGTGGTAGATCGCCTGCGGCCGGGCTCCGGTCACGTCCGCTCCGGCGAACACGATGGTGCCCTCCTGCGCCCGATAGAGACCGGTGACCACGTTGAACAGCGTCGTCTTGCCGGAGCCGTTGGGCCCGATCAGGCCGACGATCTCCCCCTCGCCCACGACGAAATCGACGCGATCGAGAGCGACCACGCCGCCGAAGCGGCAGGTCAGCGCGTTGCACCGGAGCAGCGGCGTCGTCATTGCGCGTGCGCTCTTGCGCCCGGCACATAGTCGCGCAAGCGGCGCGGCAGCAGGCCATCGGGACGGAACAGCAGGATCAGGATCACCAGCACCGCGTAGAGCACGAAGCGGTATTCCTGAATGACCTGGAACTTCTCCGGCAGCATCACCACGAAGGCAGCGGCGACCGTGACGCCATACGGATTGCCGATGCCGCCCAGGAGGACGATCGAGACCTGGATGAGCGAGTTGCCGAAGGTGAAATTGTTGGGCGCGATGAAGCCGAGCACGTGGCCGTAGAGCGCGCCGGCGCAACCGGCGAAGAAATTGCCGAGCGTGAAGGCGAACACCTTCCAGCGCGCGATGTCGAGCCCGTAGCAGGCGGACGCGATCTCGTCGAGGCGGATCGCGTCGAGCGAGAGCCCGATCCACGAGCGCTCGAGGCGCCGCGTCACCGCGAACGCGACCACGAGCAGCCCAAGCGCGATCCCCACATAGGCGAGATAGAACGAGGCCTCGAACGAGCCGAGCTTGATCTGGTCGTTGAACGACCAGCCCGCCAACGTGAACGGCGCGACGCTCATCCCCTGCGGGCCGCCGAGCGCGTCGTTCACCTCGATGAACGTCTTGAACAGGATGCCGAACGCGATGGTGACGAGCGCGGCGTAATGGCCGCGGGTGCGCAGCACCGGCAGGATCAGGATCGAGCCGATCAGGGCGGCGGCGAGGCCGCCGAGCGGCAGGATCAGGAGCGGCGGCACGCTCGTGTATTTGGTCAGCACCGCGGCGGTGTAGCAGCCGATGCCGAGGAAGGCGGCACCGGCGAAATTGACCACGCCCGCATAGCCGAACTGCACCATGAGGCCGAGCGCCGCCACCATCAGGATGAGCGACGTGGTGAGCATCAGGAGCACGAAATGCTCCTCGTGAAACCACAGTGCGGTGACGAGCACGCCGGCCACCAGGGCGAGGTCGAAGGTGCGCTCGTTGGCGCCGATGCTCGCGCGCACCTTGTCGATCAACCCGAACCGGCCGGCGAGCGCGATCGCCACCGCAGCCCCGACGATCAGCGCGCCGACCGCGCGCTCGCGCTCGGCGCCGAGGAACAGGATGCCGTAGACCGTCGCGAGCGCGGCGAAGAGAAGCGCCGGCACACAGGAGGCGCCCGCGGTCATCTCACACCCGCTCGCTGGTCTTCTCGGCGATCAGGCCGGTCGGTCGCCACGCCATGATGGCGATCAGCACGGCGAGCGCGAACACGTCCTTGTAGGCGCTGGCGAACGGGAGCGCGACCGCCCCGATGGTCTGCAGCGCGGCGAACAGGAAGCCGCCGAGGATCGCCCCGTAGATGTTGCCGAGCCCGCCGACCACCGCGGCGCTGAAGCCGAACACGCCGAGCAGCAGCCCCATGCCGAAATTGATCTCGTTGTAGTAGAGCCCGTTCATCACGCCGGCGAACGCCGCCACGCCCGACCCGATCGCGAAGGTGATCAGCACGACGGCGGAGAAATTGATGCCCATGGTCATGGCGGTCTCGCCGTCCTGCGCCACCGCCCGGATCGCCAGCCCCAGCTTGGTGCGGTTGATGACGAGGTGGACCGCAACGATGACGCCCACGCCGGCGGCGAGCAGGATCAGGCTGTCGAGGCGCAGGGTGAAGGCGCCGAAGGTGAACGCATCGGTCGGCAACAGGCGCGGAAACGGCTTGGGGTTCGAGCCGTCGGGAAACAGGAGCCGCACGCCTTCGCGCAGCACGGTGCCCAGCATCAGGGTGATCAGAAGCGTGTTGAGGGCAGGCGCGGAGCGCAGCGGCAGCACCAGGTACTTGGCGATCAGCGCGCCGAGCAACGCCATCGCCGCCATGGCGACCAGCGAGATGGCGACGAGCTGGAGCCAGGGCGAAGCGACCTGCATCGCCTTGAGGCCGAGCCAGGTGGCGAACGCCGTGAACGCGCCGACCGTGAGCACGTCGCCGTGCGAGAACTTGATCACGTCGAGCACGCCGAAGAACAGCGTGAAGCCGACCGCGACGAGGCCGTACATGATCCCGAGCATGAGCCCGTTGATCAGGTATTGGCCGAACAGCGTGATGTCCATGTGGGCAACTGAGGAAAAGAACCCCCCACCCCTAACCCCTCCCCACCGCGCAAAGCGCGGGGGGAGGGGAACCGAAACTCAGTGCCAGTTCCCGATCACTTCGCCAGCTTGCGCTTGCCGCTCGCGTATTCGCTGTCCTCCCACACGACCCACTTGCCGTCCTGCGCGACGTATTTGGTTATGATCGGCACCGCGTTCTGGCCGTGGTCGTCGAAGGTGACCGGCCCGACGATCGAGTCGTAGTTTGCGACCTTGTTGAGCGCGCCGCGCACCTTCACCCGGTCCGGGCCGACCTCCTCGATCTTGTCGAGGATCAGCTTCATGGCGGCGAACGCGAAGGCGCCGTAGGCCTCGGGCGGCTCCTTGTAGCCGGCCTTGTCGTATTCGCTCTTGAAATACTGGCCACCCGGCAGCTTCTCGATCGGCGCACCCTCGGCGAACGACAGGGCGCCCTCGGCGAGCGGCCCGAGCCCCTCGATGAAGGCATCGGACTTGATGCCCGAGGTGCCCTGGAACACCGCCGTGAGGCCGAGCTTGTCCATTTGCGAGCGGATGCGGATACCGATCGGGGTAAGGCCGCCGAAATAGATCACCTGCGGAGCGAGTGACTTGGACTGGGTGAGCTCGGCGGTGAAGTCCTGCTGGTCGGCGGTGACGCCGAACGTGCCGACGATCTCGCCGCCGAGCGGCTTGAGGGCCTCGGAGAAGTACTTGTTGTGGCCCTTGCCGTAGTCGGTGGTGTCGTGGATCGACACCCATTTCTTGAAGCCCAGGCCCGCCATCAGCTTGGCGGCGGTGTCGTTCTGGTTGATCATCGTGCCGTTGACGCGATGAATCTCCGCGAACTTGTTGCGGTAGGTGATGTCGGGGAGCACGGCGCCCCACACGATCACCGGCAGGCCGAACTTGTGATAGGTCTCCACCGTCCCGATCGCCACGGCCGAGCAGTAGTGCGTCGCCGCTGCGACGATCGAGCGGTCGGCCGCCATCTTGGTCGCCACCTGCACGCCCACGTTGGGCTTGCACTCGTCGTCGAGCACGACGAACTCGTATTCGTATTTCGCCTTGGCGTCGGCATTGCGCAGCTTGACGGCGAGCTCCGCCGAGTTGCGGCCGCCGATGCCGTTGGCGGCGACACCGCTGGTCAACGGGCCGATGAACCCGACCTTGACCTTGTCCTTGGCCAACGCGGGCGCGGTCGACAGGGTGGCGACCGCGACGACCGCCAGGATTGAAATTATTCCGGTCCTGATCATCTCTTCCCCTCCGCGGTTTCATGCATGGCGCCATACTGGCGCGTTCGTGCCGGTCAGGCAAATAGATCGGAGTGCCGCAAGCGCAGGGCCTGCGCCAGGACCAGGGCCTTCATGTCGTGCAACCGGCCGGCATCCACCATGGCGGCGAGCTCGCGCAGCGGCAGCTCGATCACCGTGATGTCCTCGTCGTGATCGACGCCGCCGCCCGCCGTCACGCGGTCGTCCGCGCGGTAGGGCGCGAGATAGAGCGCCATGCGCTCGGTGGAGATGCCCGGCATGGCCCACGCGGTCGTGACGTACTCCAGCGTGTCGATGCGCAGGCCGGCCTCCTCCAGGGTCTCGCGCCGGGCGCAATCCGCCGGATCCTCGCCGTCCTCGACGACGCCGGCGACCGCCTCCACCAGATCCGGCTCGCCGGTCGCGACGAACACCGGCACCCGGAACTGACGGATCAGCACAGCCATGCGGCGTTGCGGATCATAGGGCAGCACGCCGACGGCACTGCCGTGATCCTCCATCTCGCGCCGCAGGGTCTTGCCGTCCGCCAGCCGCACCGTGACGATGCGATACTTGCTCCACCCGTCGTGCTTGGTGTCGATCGCTATTATTTGAATGGTCATGATCCACCATGGCTGGTCCTGCGGCGAGACTACCCTTTCCGCCGCCCAAGTCCCGCGATATTGCTAGTCGTGCGTGGATCGCCGTCGCGATCCATCAAACCGTCTGACAAGAAGAACCTGATGGATGCGCGTGTGACCCATTCCGGAGGAAACGCCGCGGCCCTGGCCCTGCCGGGACGGGTGCGTGCGGCACCGCGCCGCGCGCCGCGCGTCCGGCTCGAGCAAGTGGTGATGGGTGGCGCCATCGTGGCGCTGATCGTGCTGGTGGTGCTGCCGCTCCTGTTCCTGCTGGTCGGCAGCGTGCGCGGCGAGCAGGGGGTAAGCCTCGACCATTTCGCCGAGGTGCTGTCGGGCCGCCTCTATATCTCGGCATTGCAGAATTCGCTCATCCTCGGCGCCTGGACCGGCCTGTTCAGCCTGGTGATCGGATTGCTGCTCGCCTGGGCGGTCAGCCGCACAGACGTGCCCGGCAAGGGGTTGATCAAGGCGACTGCCACGCTCTCCTACCTGTCGCCGCCGTTCCTCACGGCAATCGCCTTCGTCTACCTGTTCAGCCCCAATGCCGGCCTGATCAACGTGCTCATGCGCGACGTCGCCGGGCTGCCGTGGCTCACCTTCAACATCTTCTCCATGACCGGGCTGGTGCTCGTCACCGTGCTGCACACGTTCCCGTTCGTGTTCCTGCTCGCCTCGAGCGCGCTGCAATCGGTCGACGCCTCCTACGAGGAGGCGGCGCAAATCCTCGGCGCCGGCAAGCTGCGCACGGCGTTCTCCATCACCATGCCGCTGGTGGCGCCCGCGGTGTTGTCGGGGACCCTGCTGGCGTTCGTCAATGCGATCGCACTGTTCGGCTCGCAGGCGATCATCGGGCTGCCGGGACGCGTGGTCACGCTGCCGACCCGCATCTACGCGCTGTTCGACTACCCGCCCGAATACGGGCTCGCCTCGGCGCTCTCGTTGGTGTTCGTGATCATCACGGTGGCGGCGCTCTATCTGCAGCGCGCGTTCCTGGCGCGCCGCTCCTATGTCACGCTCGCCGGCAAGGGTGCGCGGCCGCAACTGATGGAGCTCGGCGGCGTACGCTGGATCCTGTTCGGCTTCGCTATTCTGGTGTTCATTGTCTCGATCATCGCTCCCTACGCGACCCTGGTCGCGGTCTCGTTCTCGAAATCGTGGGGGCTGGACTTCTGGAAGAACCTCACGCTCGCGAACTACAATTTCATCCTGTTCGAATACAACGTCACCCAGCGGGCGATCATGAACAGCCTCATGCTGGCGATCGTCGCCGCAACCATCGCGGTGCTGCTCGGCGCGGTGATCGGATGGATCGACCTGCGTACGCGCATTCCCGGCCGCCGGCTCCTCGACTATGCATCGCTCGTCCCGCTCGGCCTGCCGGGCATCGTCATGGCGGTGGCACTGATCCAGTTCTGGCTCGCCATGCCGCTCGCGCTCTATGGCACCTTGGCGATCCTGCTGCTCGCCTATGTGGGGCGCTACATCCCGCTCGGGGTGCGCTCGGCCAATGCGTCGCTGCGCCAGGTCGATCCGTCGCTCGAGGAGAGCGCGCAGATCCTCGGCGCCTCGTGGGCCACCACCATGCGCGAGGTGACGCTGCCGCTGATCCGCCCCGGACTGTTCGCCGGGTGGCTCCTGGTGTTCGTCCCGGTCATCCAGGAGCTTTCCGCCTCCATCCTGCTGTTCAGCTCGAGCTCGATCACCTTGGCGGTCGCCGTGTTCAACCTGTATGAGACCGGCTACACGGAGCCGGTGGCGGCGCTCGCGATGATCAACATGGCGATCATCGGCGTGGCGATCTGGCTCGCCTACAAGGTGGGGGGCGGCGGCATCGGCCGCACGCGCGAGGTAACGGCGTAATGGCCGGGATCACGATCAAGGGCCTGTCGAAGCATTTCGGCGCGCGCGAAACCGACGTCGCCGCGGTGTCCGATCTCGACCTCGACATCAAGGACAACCAGTTCGTCACGCTGCTCGGGCCGAGCGGCTGCGGCAAGACGACGACCTTGCGGCTGATCGCCGGCTACATCACGCCCGATGCCGGCAGCATCCACGTGGATGAGCGCCTCGTGTCGTCGCCCGGCAACGTGGTGCCGCCCGATGCGCGCGGCATGGGGATGGTGTTCCAGAACTACGCCGTGTGGCCGCACAAGACCGTGTTCGAGAACGTGGTGTTCGGGCTCAAGATCCGCAAAGTCCCGGCCGCCGAGGCGCGCCGCCAGGTCGAGGAGACACTGGCGCTGGTCAATCTCACCGGCCTCGAGAAGCGCTATCCGAATGAGCTGTCGGGCGGCCAGCAGCAGCGCGTGGCGCTCGCGCGCAGCCTGGTGGTGGAACCGGAAATCCTGCTGCTCGACGAGCCGCTGTCGAACCTCGACGCCAAGCTGCGCGAGCGCATGCGCACCGAGCTGAAGGTCCTGCAGCGCCGCACCGGGATCACGTTCGTCTACGTCACCCACGACCAGGCCGAGGCGCTGGCGCTGTCCGACATGGTGGCCGTCATCCATGGTGGACGGCTGCAGCAATACGGCACGCCGCACGACGTCTATTCGCGGCCGGCCAACCGCATCGTCGCCGATTTCATGGGGCTGGTGAACCTCGTCCCCGGCACGGTGATCGCGGCGAAGAACGGCACGGGGACCGTGGAGGCGGCCTCGGCGCTGCGTCTCGACCTTGCGATGCCAGATGGAACGCGCTCGGGCGATGCCGTCGAGATCGCCATCCGGCCGGAGAATATCCGGCTCAAGCCCGCCAACGGCCAGGACCATATCCGTGCGACGATCAGCGATCGCACCTTCCTGGGCAATGTGAGCGAGTATTATGCCCGCCTCGATTCAGGGCACGTGCTGCGCGTGCAGACCCATCCGCTGCAACAGTTCGCGGTCGGCGATGCCGTCGCGGTCGAGGTCGACGCCAGCCAATGCAGCGTGTTTCGGCGCAGCCCTTCCGATACGATCGTCTCTCAAGCTGACGGAGCAACCGAATGAACAAGCCCGTTTCCGACGTGCGCGTCGAGGGCACCGAGCACTGGACCAACAGGGGCGACGTGCGGCTGTTCCTGTGGGAGAAGCGCGCCGCTGCGCCTGAGAAGGCCGGCACCATCCTGTTCGTGCACGGCTCCTCGATGGCGTCGCAGCCGACCTTCGACCTGCAGGTGCCGGGCCGACCGGGCTCCTCGGTGATGGACTGGTTCGCGGCGCACGGCTTCGACACATGGTCGGTCGACATGGAGGGCTACGGCCGCTCCACCAAGGACCGCGACAACAACGCGCCGATCTCGTTCGGCGCCGACGATTGCCACGCGGCTGCGACCTACATCCAGGGCCTGCGCGGCAAGCGCCCGCTCCTGGTGTACGGGATCTCCTCCGGCGCGCTGCGGGCGGCGCTGTTCGCGCAGCGCCATCCCGAGATGGTAGCGCGGCTTGCGCTCGATGCCCACGTGTGGACCGGCAAGGGTAGCCCGACCCTGGAGCAGCGCGCCAAGCGGTTGCCCGAGTTCCGTGCCAAGAACCGCCGGCCGATCGACCGCGCGTTCGTGCGCTCGATCTTCGAGCGCGACCATCCGGGCACCGCCGACGACAACGTCATCGAAGCCTTCGCCGACGCGATCCTGAAGCTCGACGACTCGGTGCCGACCGGCACCTATGTGGACATGTGCGCGAACCTGCCGGTGGTCGATCCGACCAAAATCACGGTGCCGACCATCATCATGCGCGGCGAGTACGACGGCATCGCGAGCTTCGACGACCTCGTCGAGTTCTTCAAGCTGCTGCCCAATCCGGACAAGCAGTTCGCCGTCATGCCGGGGATCGCACACGCCTCTTTCCAGCAGAAGAATTACATGATTGCCTTGCACATCCTGCACGGCTTCTTCACCCAGCCCGAGCCGATCTACAAGGGACATTGAGGACATCACGATGTTGACGTCGAGGAACACGCTCTGCGCAACCCTCCTCGCCCTCACGGGCTTCGTCGCGCCCGCGCAGGCGCAGGATGCTGTCGACGTGAACAAGGCGAAAGCCGAGGGCAAGCTCGTCTGGTACACCTCCACGCCGATCGAGCAGGGACAGAAAATCGTCGAGGCGTTCCAGAAGGAATACGGCATCAAGGTCGAGATGTTCCGCTCCGGCGGCTCGGCGATCCTGCGGCGGTTCCAGCAGGAGATGGATGCGGGCCGCGTCGCGGTCGATGTGCTGACCCATTCGGAGCCGGCGGCCGCCAACGCGCTCGGCAAGAAGGGCCTGTTCGTCGCCTTCAAGCCGAAGAATTTCGATCATGTGCCGGACGCCGCCAAGGATGCGAGCGGGCTGTTCGTCGGCCAGCGCCTCAACATGATGACCCACTACCTGCGGAGCGACAAAGTCACGGAGGCCGACGAGCCGAAGACCTGGAACGACCTCGCTGCGGCCAAGTACAAGGGCAAGTTGGTGACGACCGATCCGTCGTTCACCGCGCTGCAGGTCTCAGTGGTGGGCATGATGTCGAAGGAGCGCGGCTGGGGCTTCTATGAAAAGCTGCGCCAGAACGACACGATGATCGTGCAGGGCAACCAGCAGGTCGCCGACATGCTCAAGCGCGGCGAACGGGTGATCGCGGTCGGCGCGCTCGATTCCTACGCGGCCGACCTCAAGCGCGAAGGTCATCCGATCAAGACGCTGTATCCGAGCGACGGCGTGTTCGTCATTCCCTCGCCGACCTCGGTGGTGAAAGGCTCGCCCAATCCGAACGCCGCCAAGCTGTTCGCCGAGTTCATGATCGGCGACAGCGCGCAGAAGATCTTCCCGGCCGACGGCGGCTACTCGTCGCGCGTCGATATCGCGCCGCCGCAGGGCTCGCCCGATCTCAAGACGCTGAAGATCGTCGCGGTCGACAACGACTACATCGAAAAGGAGACCGGGCGGATCAAGCGGCGCTTCAACGAGATCTTCCAGTAGAGCATGAAACCCGCTCCCTTCGACTATCACGCCCCGCGCACCCTCGAGGAGGCGACCGGCCTCCTGGCGACGCTGGAGAACGCCAAGGTGCTGGCGGGCGGGCAATCGCTCGTGCCGATGATGAATTTCCGCTACGTCATCGTCGATCATCTGGTCGATCTCGCCCAGGTGGAGACGCTGCGTGGTATAACGATCGCGAACGGCGCCATGCGGATCGGCGCCATGACCCGCCAGCGCGACCTCGAGTTCGCCCCGGAGATCGAGCGGCACGTCCCGCTGCTGCGCGCCGCGCTTGCGCATATTGGTCACCGCCAGACGCGCAACCGCGGCACCATCGGCGGCAGTCTGGCGCATGCGGATCCGGCCGCCGAGCTGCCGGCGATCTGCGCGGCCCATGACGCGGCGATCGAGGTCGCGAGCAAGCGCGGCGTCCGCACCATACCGTTCCGCGATTTCGTCGCCGGCTTCATGACGACCGCGGTCGAGCCCGACGAGATCGTCACCGCCATCACGCTGCCGCTGTGGCCCGACGGTCACGTCTACGGCTTCCAGGAATTCGCCCGCCGGCATGGCGATTTTGCGCTCGCCGGCGCCGCGGCCCTCCTGGATCTCGGCCCCGGCGCCATGGTGCGGCGCGCCGCCATCGCGCTGTTCGGCGTCGCCACGACGCCGCTGCGGTTGGAGGCCGGCGAGGCGATGCTGGTCGGCAAGACGCTCGATGCGGATGTCATCCGCAATGCTGCCGCCACTGCCCAAGCGATCGAGGCGATCGCGGACATCCACGCCGATGCCGAATACCGGTGCCATCTCGCGGGCGTAATGGTACGCCGCGCCTTGACGGATGCGGCAAAGCGCGCGGGAGTTTCGCTGTGAGCACGCATACCATTAGATTGACCGTCAACGGCAAGGCGTACGAGCGCAGTGTCGAATCGCGGATCACGCTCGCCGACTTCCTGCGCCACGAGCTCGGGCTCACCGGCACCCATCTCGGCTGCGAGCACGGCGTATGCGGCGCCTGCACGGTGCTGGTGGACGGACAGACTGCCCGTGCCTGCCTGATGTTCGCCGTGCAGGCGAACGGGCGGGAGCTGGCGACGGTCGAAGGACTCGCCTCGCCCGATGGCAAGCTCAACGCCCTGCAGCAGGCGTTCCAGGACAATCATGGCCTGCAGTGCGGCTTCTGCACCCCCGGCATGCTGATGACCCTCACCGAGTTCCTGCGCGACAACCCGGAGCCGAGCGAGACGCAAGTGCGCGAGGCGCTGTCCGGCAATCTCTGCCGCTGCACCGGCTACGCCGGCGTCGTCGCCGCCGCGCTCGACGCGGCGCAGCGGCTGCGCGGCGCGACGGCGCACCAAGCGCCCGCGCGCCAGGAGGCTTGACATGGGCGCGCGGCAGTTCGGCGCGCGCGTTTCCCGCCTCGAGGATCCGGCGCTGCTCGCGGGCGTGGGCCGCTTCGTCGACGACGTGAGCCTGCCCGGCGCACTGTCGGCCTGCTTCGTGCGCAGCCCGCACGCGCATGCGCGCATCCGGGCAATCAACACCGCCGCGGCACTCGCCCTGCCCGGCGTGCATGCCGTGATGACGGCGGACGATCTGCCGGAGCCGATGCGCAGCGAACGCATTCCCAACCTGATGGGCAATCCGGCCATCAAGATCATGCGCACCCAGCACGCGCTCGCGCGCGATGAGGTTTGCTACGTGGGCGAGGCGGTGGCCGTGGTGATCGCCGACAGCCGCTACATCGCCGAGGACGCGGCGGCGCTGGTCGAGGTCGACTACGACGTGCTGGCGGCCGTCTCCGACTGCCGCGATGCGGTCAAACCGGACGCGCCGCGCGCCCATTCCGACACCGACGACAACGTCGCGGCGGTCGTTCGCATGGAATACGGCGACGTGGATGCGGCGTTCGCCAACGCGGCGCACGTGTTCGAGGAGCGCATGTGGCTCCACCGCGGCGGCGGCATGGCGCTGGAGACGCGCGGCGTGACGGCGAGCTACGAGCCGGCGAGCGATATGCTCACCGTGTGGTCGTCGACGCAGACGCCGCATATCGGCCGCCGCATGATCGCCGACCTGCTGGGGCGAAACCTCGAGCAGTTGCGCATGATCGCACCCGACGTGGGCGGCGGCTTCGGCCCCAAGGCGCCGTTCTATGCCGAGGAGGCGGTGATTCCGGCGGCGGCGCTTCGGCTCGGCCGCCCGGTGCGGTGGTGCGAGGACCGGCGCGAGCACTTCCTCTCCGCCACCCAGGAGCGCGACCAGCACTACGACATGGCGATCGCAGTCGATCGCGACGGCAGGATCATGGGCGTGCGCGGCGCGATGCTGCACGACACCGGCGCCTTCATGCCGTGGGGCATCATTATGCCCTATATCGCGGCGACGACGATCCCCGGGCCCTACGTGGTCCCGAGCTATCGGCTCGAATGCACGGTGGCGATCACCAACAAGGTGCCGACCACGCCGGTGCGCGGCGCCGGCCGGCCGCAGGCGGTGTTCGCCATGGAGCGGATGATGGATCGCGTCGCGCGCGAGCTCTCCCTCGACCGCGCCGAGGTGCGGCGGCGCAATTTCATCCAGCCCGGGCAGATGCCCTACAAGGTGGGCCTGCTCTTTCGCGACGGCATGCCGCTCGTCTATCACGGCGGCGACTATCCGCTCTGCCAGGCGGCGGCGCTCGCGCGCGCCGGCTACGAGGGCTTCGGCGAACGCCAGGCGCAGGCGCGCCGTGAGGGCCGGTATATCGGCCTCGGCATCGCCAACTACGTGGAGGGCACCGGGCTCGGTCCGTTCGAGGGCGTCACCATCCGGGTGCTGCCGAACGGCAAGGTGGCGGTCGCCACCGGCGCCACCAACCAGGGACAGGGCCAGCGCACCTCGCTGTCGCAGATCGTCGCCGATCAGATCGGCTGCCGCATCGAGGACATCGTGATGACCATGGGCGACACCGCGGCGATCTCGCAAGGGGTCGGCGCCTTCGCGAGCCGCCAGGCGGTGAACGCCGGGAGCTCCGCGCTGCTCGCCGGCCAGGAGGTGCGCAAGAAGATCGTCGCGCTTGCGGCGTTGAACCTGGGCGTGCCGGAAAGCGACATCGATCTCGATGACGGCGAAGCGATCGCGCGCGGCGGCAACCGGCCGCGGCTCTCCTTCGGGGAGCTCGCTCGCCTGGCGCAAGGCATGCCGGGCGTCTCGTTCGCGGCGGGCCAGACGCCGGGTCTCGAGCACACCGCGTATTTCACGGCGCCGCAGGCCTCGTATTGCAACGGCACGCACGTGGTCGAAGCGGAGGTCGATGCGATGACCGGCGGCGTGCGGCTCACCAACTATGTCGTCGCCCACGACAGCGGCGTGGTCATCAACCCGCTCATCATGGACGGGCAGGTGCAGGGCGGGGTTGCGCAGGGCGTCGGCAACGCCCTGTTCGAGTGGATGAAATACGACGACGGCGCGCAGCCGCTCACCATCACGTTCGCCGACTACCTGCTGCCGACGGCGGTCGAGGTGCCGAGCTGCCGGATCGAGCACATCGAGACGCCGAACCCGCTCAATCCGCTCGGCGTCAAGGGAGCCGGCGAAGGCGGCACGATTCCGGCGCCCGCGGCCATCGTCAGCGCCGTCGAGAACGCGCTAACCGCCTTCGGCGTGACCTTCGCCGAAGCGCCGCTGACGCCGGACCGCATCGTTTCGGCCTTGCGGGCGGCCGGCGCTTACGCGAAGCTCGATTGATCATGGCGGATACGGCTCAACCCGAAGGCTCGCCGTTCTGGCGGTTTTCCCTCGCGTTCTACCGGGAGCCGGGGGTCGCGGCCGCCTGCATCGACCTGCAGGACCAGGCCGGGGTCGACGTGAATGTGCTGCTGTTCCTCCTGTGGAGCGCAACGCTGCGGCGCAAGCTGACGCGGTCGGCCGTCGAGGAGCTCGACCGCCGGATCGGGGCATGGCGCGAAGCGACGGTCATTCCGCTGCGCGCGCTGCGGCGCGCGCTGAAGTCGCCGCCGCCGGTGGTCGAGGCCGGCGCCGCCGAGGCGTTCCGCACCCGCATCAAGGCGGTGGAGCTCGAAGCCGAGCGGCTGCAGCAGCAGACCATGTTCGAGCTGTCCCAGACCATGCGGTTCGAGGATGCGGCGGCGCCGATCGACGCGGCCCGCGACAATGTTGCCGCCTATCAGTCGGTCTGTGCGCGACCCTTGCCGGCCGCGGCCGTCGAGACGATCCTCACCGCCTTCGCGAGACTGCACGGCCATCCGGCCGATGCGGCGCGCGCCAAGGGAGCCGCATGATCAGCCGCAGGTCTTTCATCGCCCAGGCTGTCGCGACGGCGGCGGCTCCGTTCATTGCGCGCAGCGCGCGGGCGGCCGAGCGCTGGAGCCACGCGATCGTGCGGCCGCCGACGCGACCCCCGCCGACGTGCTGCCGGCGGTCGAGAACGGCGCGCCGCTTCGTTTCGTCGGCTCCGGGCTGCACGGTTGCCCCTACGCGGTTTACGTGCGTCCCGGCATCGACGAATGGGTAGAGCTTTCCGGCCGTACGATCGGCGTCCCGGCGGCCGGCTCGGCGACCCACATGTTTGCGCTCGCCGTGCTCAATCTCCAAGGCATGGCGCTCGATGGCATCAAGGTCGCGAAAGCCGGCCGGGCCGGCGGACGCATCGAGGCGGTTGCGGCCGGCAAGCTCGACGCCACCGTGGCATCGAGCGAATTCATCCCGGTTGCCGACGCGCTGGAAATCAAGGTGCTCGGGATCGCCCGAGAGACGGCGCCGCTATTCCCGCGCTTCTATCAGGTGATGAACGCTCGCATCGTCGAGCGGCGGCGCGATGCGGCGACCCGCTTCCTCGCCGGCTATGTGGAAGGACTGCGCCACTGTGTCGATCGCCGCGACGAGGCGATCGCGCTGTCGGCGGAGATCAACGACGAGGAGCCGGATGCGTCCTACGTGCGCGCCTATGACGAGATCGTCGGCGGCCGCATGGTGGCGCTCGACCTTCAGATCCCGCGCGCCAAGATCGCCTGGATGCAGGACATGCTGTTGCGGATCGGACGTCAGCGCGGCACGATCGACATCGACGCGATCATCGACCCCAGTCTGCGCGACAAGGCGCTGGAGCTGGTGGGGGTGCGTGAGCAACCCTCACCCTTGGGTATCACCTGGGAAGAGTGATAGCGACATGCTACTTCACGCCCGTCACCCTGAGGCACTCGGCGCGCGCAGTGCTTGATGCGTGTTTATCTCGCGAAGCGCGCCGAGCACCTCAGGATGACGGTCTCCAGGATAAACCGTCATGCTCGATCAACCTGACCAAGCCCGCACCGCCACATCGGCTCACACGCCCGCGCGCGATTTCCAGGCGCACCTGGCGGCGCTCGAGGCGGCCGGCCTGCTGGTGCGGATCGACCGGCCGATCGACAAGGACACCGAGCTGCATCCGCTGGTGCGCTGGCAGTTCCAGGGTGGCCTCGCGGAGGATGAGCGCCGCGCATTCCTGTTCACCAACGTGACCGACGGCAGCGGGCGGCGTTACGACATGCCGGTCGCGGTCGGCGCACTGGCGGCCTCGTCGCAGATCTATGCGGTCGGCATGGGTCGCCCCGTGGAGGAGATCGGCGAGGCCTGGGTCGATGCGGTCGCTCATCCGATTCCGCCGGTCCGGGTGGCATCGCCGCCGTGCCAGGACGTCGTGATCACCGGGGAGGCTCTGCGTCGTCCCGACGGCGGGCTCAAGGCGCTGCCGGTGCCGCTGTCGACGCCGGGCTTCGATTCGGCGCCCTATCTCACGGCGACGCTGTGCATCACGCGCGATCCCGAGACCGGCATCCAGAACATGGGCACCTATCGGGGGCAGCTCAAAGCAACCGACCGGCTCGGCGTGCGCATGGCTTCACGCATCGGCGGTGCTGGCGGCTACCTGCATTGGCAGAAATATCGCGCGCTCAAAACGCCGATGCCGTGCGCCGTCGTGGTCGGCTGCGCGCCGACTGTCATGTTCACCGGCCCGCAGAAGCTCGCTGTCGATCAGGACGAGATGGCGGTCGCCGGCGCGCTCGCGGGCGCGCCCATTCGCATCGCCAAGGCGGCGACGGTCGACCTCGACGTGCCGGCCGACGCTGAGATCGTGATCGAAGGGCTGATCGATCCCGAGCTGCTCGAGCCCGAAGGCCCGTTCGGCGAGAGCCACGGCCACGTCGCGCTCGAGGACTTCAACATGTCGATGCAGGTGACCGCGATCACCATGCGGCGCGCGCCGGTGTTCGTGTCGATCGTCAGCCAGGTGACGCCGAGCGAATCGAGCGTGATCAAGAAGGTCGCCTACGAGCCGATGTTCCTCGCCCACCTGCGCGGTCACCTGGGCATCAAGGGCATCCGGCAGGTGAGCCTGCACGAGCCGTTGAGCAACGTGCGGCCGGTGATCTTCCTCACCTTCGCGCAAGGGGCGCCGCGCTCGGAAGTCTGGCGCGCGCTGCAGGGAGCCTCCACGCTGCGCGCCGACTGCGGCAAAATCTGCATCGCGGTGAGCGACGACATCGATCCGACCAACACCAACGCGGTGCTGTGGTCGATGGCTTATCGTTCCAATCCCGCCGAAGACGTCCACATCGTGCCGCATCGCTCAGGCGGGCACGGGCCGAAATCGGGCCGCCGCCAGAATGATGCTTCACTGCTGGTTGATGCCACCCTCAAGCAGACCTTCCCGCCGTTGGCGCTGCCGGCGCGCGCCTTCATGGAACGTGCGCGCGGGATCTGGGAGGAGCTTGGCCTCGCCGCGCTCAAGCCCCAGCCGCCGTGGCACGGATATTCGCTCGGCGACTGGGACACGGCGTGGGACGAATACGCACGCCGCGCCGTGAGCAGGGAATGGGAGCAGAGCGGCGCGGAGACGTTCGCGCGCCGGCGTGGCGGGCTCACGCCGGAGACGCCGGTGCGCGACGTGGAGAAGAAGTAAATTACGGCCCGCCCTTCACAAAGCGCGTCAGCGCCTCGGTCTCCCGCTTGTCGCCCGCATAGTCCTCGGCGAGGCGCTCGTAGAGCCGCGCGGTGCCTTCGAGGATCTGGCGGGCCGCCGGGTCTTCGCCGACGAAGCCCGCGATCTCCTCCATCTCGGCGATCCAGCGATACGCCTTGGAGTGCATCGCCGGCATCTGCCGCGTGAGCCAGCCGAACAGGGCCGGCTGGCTTTCCGCGAGCTCGGCGCGCAGCGTCTCCGCCGTGCCTTCGCGCGTCGCCGCCAGCATCATGACGGCACCGAGCGCGGTGAAACCCTTGGTGATGCCGGCATACGACATCTTCACCGCCGAGGCGGCGCCGATCGGGCCATCGAGCACCCGGATCTTGAGGCCGTGCTCGCCGAGCGTCGCGAAGCGCGGGGCCGCCTCACCGGACGCATAGAAGGTCGGGCCGTCGTAGCTCGGCCTAGGGGGGCCGCCGATAATGCCGGCATCGACGAAGGGGCAGCCGGTCGCGGTGATCACCGCTGCGATCTTCTCGACCGTGCGGGGATGGACCGCGTTGCAATCGACGAAGATCGGCTTCTGGCGCGTGCCCTGCAGCACCGGCAGCAGCCGCTCGGCGAGCGGCAGCGCCGCGGCCGGAGGCACGATCGACATCACGATGTCGGCCTTGACCGCCTCGGCCTCGTCCACCGCCTCCATCCCCGCCTCGCGGGCGCGTTGGGCGCTGCCTGGGCTGCGCCCACCCAGGACCGTGGTGACCCTGCAGCCGCGCTCCACCAGCCGCTTTCCCACGGCGCTCCCCATCATTCCGGGGGCGATCACGGCGACGACGGGGCTCATGGGCGGATCTCCTCGGTGGCTGCGGCGCATGCGCGCCGGGGTTCCTACTTATAGCGCGCCCGCGGCCGATGTTCTCCCCGCCGATGAGCTTTCCGTCGCTGCGCCGAGGCATCCTAGCCTTTTGTAATCGCGGCGATTTCTCCTGGCCACCAGGAACCGAATGGCGGCAGCGCAGCCGCCGCATGGCGCAATAATCTCCCCAAGCCCCTGCCGGCGTTCATATTTCCTCAATCATGTCTTGAATATGCCTCTATGGCGCATCATGCAGGCGCCACTTTGCAAACTGCATCAGGTGGGGACTTTCGTCGATGTTCCGTTGGACCCTAGGGCTCGCCGCTCTCGCGATCGGCTGCGCCGTCCCGGCCGCCGAGGCCGTGGCGCAATACTATCCGCCGTATGCGTATCCGGCCCAGCCTCCCGGCTATCGTGTCGTACCGCCGCCGGTCGATCCTGACGACGACGATGACGTCGTGGCCACCAACCGGCCGGGTGAATATCGCGGACCCTACCAGGCGCGACCCTACCCCTCGGCGCCACCGATCGAGCAAGCCAACCCGGATTCGCGCCGGTATCCGGGCGAACGTTACGGTCGCGTCGCACCGCCTTACGGAGAGCCCGATCCCTACGGCGTGCCCCGGCCACCGGTCGGAATCTTGCCGGAAGGTCCGGGGCCGCGTCCGTACGGCTATCCTCCCGGCTATGGGCGGCCGCAGCCCTACGGATATCCGCCGCAGCAGCAAGACGCCGGCGCGCAGCCGGGGTACAGTCCGCAACCGGGCTATGGCCCGCAACCGGGCTATGGCGGCGGCCAACCCGGCTATGGCGCCCCGCGCTACGGCGCGCCGCAGCCGCCGGCCGCGATTGGCCGCGACGACCAGCGCTACGCGGCCCTGCCGCCGGACTACCAGCCCGAGGAGGGCGCTCCCAAGGAACTGTCGCCGGAACTGCGGCGCCAGCTGGTCGACTATCGCACCAGGGAGCCGGCAGGCACGGTGATCGTGGATACGCCCAACACCTACCTCTACCTCGTCCTGGGCAACGGCAAGGCGCTTCGCTACGGCATCGGCGTCGGGCGCGAAGGATTCACCTGGGCGGGCGAGGAGCGCATCTCCAAGATGTCCGAGTGGCCGGACTGGCATCCGCCGGCGGAAATGATCGAGCGCCAGCCCTATCTGCCGCGCTTCATGGCCGGCGGACCCGGCAATCCGCTGGGGGCGCGGGCGCTGTATCTCGGCAAATCGCTGTACCGCATCCATGGGACCAACCAGCCCTCGACCATCGGGCAGTTCGTCTCCTCCGGCTGCATCCGGCTGCTCAATGAGGACATCGAGGACCTCTACAGCCGCATCAACGTCGGCACCCGCATCGTCGTGCTGGCGGGCGGCAAGCCGGCGACCGCCGCGCGCTGAGGATCCGGGCTTTCAGCGATCAGAGTTCTGCAGGGCGTCGGCGTTGCCGACGCCTTTTTCTTGCCCGCAACCCTGGTGCAACGGTCTTCGCGTGCAGCGCAGCATGGCCTCCTGATTCAGCGGCCTTCAGTGGCATGAACTGCACAAGATCTGGGCTGCATTGCCAATAATATTCTCTTTGTTCTGGCCAGGAAACTCATATATAGAAAAATAATTCCCTTTCTGGGCAAGGATGCTCCGGATGCGCTTTCTGCCGGTCTTTCTCGACCTCACGGCTGGCACGGTCATGCTCGTCGGGAGCGGCGAGGCGGCGCTGAACAAGCTGCGCCTGCTCGGCGCGGCAGGCGCCCGGGTTCGCTGGTTCGTCGCGTCCGCCGATATCGCCCAGGCGACCGCGATCGCAGCGGACCTGCCGGATGTCGACATCGTCACGTCCGATCCTCTCGCCGCCGATCTCTCCGACATGGTCGTGATCGTCGCGGCAGCCGGGCGACCGCTCGATGACGCCATCGCGGCGCGCGCCAAGGCGGCGCGCATTCCCGTCAATGTGGTCGATCGGCCCGACCTCTCTGGTTTCATCGTGCCGGCGATCGTCGATCGCGGCGACGTGGTCGTGGCCATCGGCACCGGCGGCGCGGCTCCGGTTCTCGCCCGACGCTTGCGCCAGCAGATCGAGATGCTGCTGCCGCAGCGCATCGGCCGGCTCTCCGCCCTGATGGGCCGTTACCGCGCGCAGCTCGGCGCCGCGGTGAGCGAGCTCGCGGCGCGCCGGCGCTTCTGGGAGCGGGTGGTGGACGGTCCGATCGGCCGCGCCATCCTGTCCGGTGCGCCCGAGGCAGAGGCCGCCCTCGCCAACGCGATCGAGCAGAGCCGGCATGAGCAGCCTCAATCCGGCACCGTGTATCTGGTCGGCGCCGGACCGGGCGATCCCGACCTCCTGACGTTGCGTGCCGTGCATGCGCTGCAGGATGCCGACATCGTGTTCTATGACGAGCTGGTAACGGCCGAGATCCTCGACCGGGCGCGGCGCGACGCGGAGCGCGTATTCGTCGGCAAGCGCCGCGGCCAACGCGGCATCGGCCAGGAGGCGATCAATCGGCGGCTGATCGAGGCCGCGAGCGCCGGCAAGCGCGTGGTGCGGCTCAAGGGCGGCGATCCGTTCATTTTCGGACGCGGCGGCGAGGAGCTCGAAGCGCTGCGCGAGGCCCGCATTCCCGTCGTGGTGGTGCCGGGCATCACCGCGGCGCTCGGCTGTGCGGCAGAGGCCGGACTGCCGCTGACATTCCGCGGCGAGGCGACACGTCTGAGCTTCATCACGGCGCATCGCGCCGACGAGGCGGCGTCCGTCGATTGGTCGGCCCTGGTCGATCCACACACCACGCTCGTCGTCTATATGGGCCTCGCCTCGGCTGCCGGCGTGCGCGACGGCCTGATCGCTGCCGGCCGCAATCCTGCAACGCCCGCCGCCATCCTGGCGCGCGGCACGCGCCCCGACGCGCAGGCCGCCGTCGGTCGCCTGGACGAGCTCACCGCGCTCGCCGCGCAGGTCGGTGATGGGCCGGCGCTCCTGGTGATCGGCGACGTCGTCGCCCGTTCGAACACATGGCGCACCGAGCTCCGGGCGCTGGCAGACAAGCTGGAGGCCGCATGACGTCCCCACTCGAACAGAAGCTCAAGGTCAAGGGGCCGGTGGTAGTGACCGCGAACCGGCTGCGCGACGGCGCCGTGATCTACCGGGCGGCCGACGGCGGCTGGACCACCGACCTGTCGGCGGCCATCGTGGTGACGACGACGCCGGCCGCGCAGGACCTGCTCAAAGGCGCGGCCGCCGACGACGTCCGCGCGGTGGGCCCCTATGTGGCGCCGGTCGAGCTCACGCCGGATAAGCGGGTGCTCCCGGGGAACCTGCGCGAGCGCATCCGCGTCGCCGGCCCGACCATCGAGCTGCCCGGCGTCGCCGCATGAGGCCACGATGTACGTCTACGACGAATACGACTGGGCGTTTCTCGACCAGCGCATCGAGGAGTTCCGCGATCAGGTGCGCCGGCGCCTCGCCGGCGAGCTGACGGAAGACGAGTTCAAGCTGCTGCGCCTGCTCAACGGCGTCTATTTGCAGCTGCACGCCTACATGCTGCGGATCGGAATTCCGTATGGGACGCTCTCCTCCGAGCAGCTGCGGGCGATCGCCTTCGTGGCGCGCCGCTACGACCGCGGCTACGGGCATTTCACCACGCGGCAGAACATCCAGTTCCACTGGATCAAGCTGGAGGAGCTGCCCGACGCGATGGCGCACTTGGCGCGCGCGCGGCTGCACGGCATCCAGACCAGCGGCAACTCGGTGCGCAACGTCACCACCGACCAGTGGGCCGGAGTGACGCCCGAGGAGCTCGAGGATCCGCGCATCTGGGCGGAGATCGTGCGCCAGCACACCACGGTGCATCCCGAGTTCACCTTCCTGCCGCGCAAGTTCAAGATCGCCATCACGGCCGCCGCGCATGACCGCGCCGCCATCCGCATCCACGACGTCAGCCTGCGGCTCTACCGCAACGAGGCGGGCGAGACCGGTTTCGAAGTCGGCGTCGGCGGCGGGCTCGGGCGCATTCCCTATCTGTCGCAGATCATCCGGCCGTTCCTGGCGAAGCGCGATCTCCTGAGCTACGTCGAGGCGATCCTGCGCGTCTACAACCAGTACGGCCGGCGCGACAACATCCACAAGGCGCGCATCAAGATCCTCGTCCACCAGATCGGCGTGGAGAAATTCACCGCCGAGGTGGAGGAGGAGTGGCAGCGGATCAAGTACGGCCCGCTGGCGCTGGAGGCCGCGGCGATCGCCGACATCGCGGCGCGCTTTCGCTACCCCGATTACGCGCGGCTTGCGGACAATCCCGACACGCTGGTCGCGGCGCGCCTACGCGACCGCGCCTTCGCCACCTGGTTCAACTCATCGGTCGCGCGTCACAAGGTGCCCGGCTACGCGATCGTCACCCTCTCGCTCAAGCCGGAAGGCGGGACGCCGGGCGACGCGACCGCCGAGCAGATGGAGGCCGTCGCCGATCTGGCCGACCGCTACAGCTTCGGCGAGATCCGGGTGGGCCACGAGCAGAATCTCGTGCTGCCGCACGTGCGGCAGCAGGACCTTCCCGACCTCTGGCGCGCGCTCGATGCGATCGGGCTCGCCACCCCCAACGTGAACCTGATCACCGACATCATCGCCTGCCCCGGCCTCGACTATTGCAACCTCGCCAATGCGCGCTCGATTCCAGTGGCGCAGGAGCTGACGCGCCGGTTTAGCGATCACGCGGCGGCGCGCAACCTCGGGCGACTCCACATCAACATTTCCGGCTGCATCAATGCCTGCGGCCACCACCATGTGGGCCACATCGGCATCCTCGGCGTCGAGAAGAACGGCGAGGAATACTACCAGGTGACGATCGGCGGCCGCGCCGACGAGAAGGCGGAACTCGGCACCCTGCTCGGCCCGGCCGTTCGCTACGGCGAGGTCGCCGACGTGGTCGAGGATCTCGCCGCCGCCTATCTGGAGCTGCGCGAGCGGCCGGAGGAGCTGTTCGTCGACGCCGTGAAGCGTCTCGGTGTCGAGCCATTCAGGGAGCGCGTCTATGCGTCTCGTCAAGTCGGGTAGGATCGCCGAGGATCACTTCGTCCTCTGGCTGGACGCCGGGCCGGTGCCGGAGCGCACCGCCGTCATCGTGCCGCATGAGCGCCTGCTGACCGAACCCGGGCTGCTCGACCGTCCTGCGCCGACCGGCGTCCTCTGGCCGAACGATCGCGACGCCTCCGAGCTTGCCCCGTTCGTCGACCGGCTGGCGCTGATCGCCCTCAAGTTCCCGGTGTTCCGCGATGGGCGAGCCTACAGCCAGGCGCGCATCCTGCGCGAGCAGTATGGCTTCGATGGGGAGCTGCGCGCGACCGGCCAGGTGCTGCGCGACCAGTTCCTGTTCATGCTGCGCGCCGGCTTCGACTCGTTCGAGGTCACCAAGGATGCGGACGCCGCAGCCTTTCCCGAGGCGATCCGGCGTTACAGCGTATTCTACCAGCCGACCGGAGATGGCCGGCACACGGCCCGCCAATCCCGCCTGTACGGCACGCCGGCGGGGGCGCCGCGGGTGAGGGAAACTAGTTTGCAGGACACCTGAATCCCGGACCCGGGGGCCCTCGATTTTTGCCCCGGGAGCTATTATAGGTCGCCCGGGCCGGCCGTGCTCGACCGCATTCCTTCGCCCGGTCGGCTTTCCGGGAAGTTACGTCAAGGAACCAGCGTGTGACCTACGTCGTCAACGACAACTGTATTCGCTGCAAGTACATGGACTGCGTGGAAGTGTGTCCGGTCGACTGCTTCTACGAAGGGGAGAACATGCTCGTCATCCACCCGGACGAGTGCATCGACTGCGGCGTCTGCGAGCCGGAATGCCCGGTCGACGCGATCAAGCCGGATACCGAGCCGGGACTGGAAAAGTGGCTCGCCCTCAACGCCGAATACGCCAAGACCTGGCCGAATATCACGGTGAAGCGCGACCCGCCGGAGGACGCCAAGGAATTCGACGGCAAGCCGGGCAAGGAGTCGTTGTTCTCGCCCAACCCGGGCCAGGGTGATTGAGCGGGGAACCAGAGACCTTGGATTCGGTCGTCATCGCCGGGCCTTGTCCCGGCGATCCCGTTTTGAAGGTCCATGCCTTACTAAGCGAGATGGCCGGTCAAGCCCGGCCATGACGAAGGTTGGTCAGGGGGACATATGCCGGCGACGACGCTCGATTCGATCGTGTTCCGCGACATCTTCACCACCGAGGACATGCGCCGCGTGTTCTCGGACGAGCAGCGCATCGCCTACTATCTCGAGTTCGAAGCGGCGCTTGCGCGGGTGCAGGCGCGGCTGAACATCATTCCGGCCGAGGCCGCGCGGGAGATCGAGCGGACCTGCCGCGTCGAAAACATTGATTTCGCCAAGCTCAAGAAGCAGACCGAGCGCATCGGCTATCCGGTCCTGCCGGTGGTGCAGCAGATCGTGGAGAAATGCGCCAAGGGCTTGGGCGAGTGGTGCCACTGGGGCGCGACCACCCAGGACATCACCGACACCGCGACGGTGATGCAGATCCGCGCCGCGCTGGAGCTCGTCGAGACGGACATGGAGGCGATCGCCGCCGCGCTCGCCGACCTTTCGCGGCGCTACCGCGACACGCCGATGGCGGGACGCAGCAACCTGCAACAGGCCGTCCCGATCACGTTCGGCTTCAAGGCCGCCTCGCTGCTGGCGGCCATGCAGCGGCATCGCCAGCGCCTCGCCGAGCTGCGCCCGCGCGTGCTGGTGGGTGAGTTCGCCGGCGCCGCCGGTACCCTGTCGTCGCTCGGCACCGACGGGCTGAAGGTCCAGGCCGCCCTGATGCAGGAACTCGGGCTGGGCCAGCCGGAGATCGCCTGGCACACGGTGCGCGACCGCATCGCCGAGGTCGGCTGCTTCCTCGGTGTCCTCACCGGCACGCTCGGCAAGCTCTCGATGGACGTGAAGCTGTTGATGCAGACCGAGGTGGCGGAAGTGTTCGAGCCGTTCCACGAGGCGCGCGGCTCTTCCAGCACCATGCCGCAGAAGCGCAACCCCATCTCGTGTCTCTACATCCATTCGACCGCGGCGCTGGTGCGGCAGAACGCGGCCGCCCTGATGGAAGCCGCGGTTGCCGACCACGAGCGTTCGACCGGCCCGTGGGAGATCGAATGGATTGCGCTGCCGGAGATCTTCCTGCTCGCCGCCGGCTGCCTGGCGCAGAGCCGCGACCTCGTGGCGCGGGCTGCAGGTCGATGCCGAGCGCATGCGTGCCAACCTGGACATGACCCACGGCATGGTGGTGTCCGAGGCCGTCATGATGGGGCTCGGGCCGAAGCTCGGGCGCCAGCGCGCGCACGACCTCGTCTACGACATCTGCCGCAAGGTCGCGGCGACCGGCCGGCCGCTGGTCGACCTGCTCGCCGAGGACAAGGAGATCGCGCCGCACGCGTCGCGCGCCGAGCTCGCTGCGTTGTGCGATCCCGCCAACTACCTTGGGCTCGCCGGCGAGATGGTGGACCGGGTGCTGGCGATCGAGGATACTCGGCGCAAGTAGCGCGTATGGAGCGGTGCGGTAAATGCTGACGGTCCCCTCCCCCGCTTGCGGGGGAGGGCTAGGGAGGGGGAACGTTGTAAGCTCTGAGCCCAAATCTTTTCCCCCTCCCCAACCCTCCCCCGCAAGCGGGGGAGGGGGCGCGCATCAGCAAGCCGCCCGTGCACCATTTCCAAACCACCACAGAAGATGAGCGAACCGTGAGCCAGCACCATTTCGATTTCAAATCCGACGGACTGAAGCTTTCCGGCATCGTGCATGTGCCGGACGATCTCGGCAAAGGCGAACGGCGCCCGGCGTTCCTGGTGCTGCACGGGTTCGGCAGCAACAAGCTGTCGGGGAGTGCCGCCGGTCCCGCCGACCTACTGATGAAGCTCGGCTACGTAGCGCTGCGCTTCGACATGCGCGGCTGCGGCGAGAGCGAGGGCGAACATGCAAGGGTGATCTGCCTCGAGCAGGTGTCGGACACGCAGAACGCGCTGACCGCACTTGCCGAGCATCCCGCGGTCGAGCCTGAGCGCATCGCCGTGGTCGGCACAAGTTTCGGCGGGGCGGTCGCGGTCTATGCGGGCGGGATCGACGAGCGGATCGCGGCAGTCATCTCCAACGGCGGCTGGGGCGACGGGGAGCGCAAGTTCCGCGGCCAGCATCCGACGCCGGAGGCGTGGGCCAAGTTCACCCGCATGCTGGAGGAAGGCCGCCGCCACCGCGAGAAGACCGGCAAGTCGCTGATGGTCCCGCGCTACGACATCGTGCCGATCCCGCAACACGTCGGTGACGGCCTGGCGCAGCAGAGCATCCGCATGTTCCCGCCCGGCTCGATCGAGATGTTCCCGGCCGAGACCGCGCAGAGCATGTACGACTTTCGCGCCGACGACGTGGTGGGCAAGATCGCGCCACGCCCGCTGCTGCTCCTGCATTCCGCCAAGGATTCGGTCACACCGACCGAGCAGTCGATTGAGATGTTCAAGCGCGCCGGGCAGCCGACCGAGCTGCATCTGTTGAGCGGCGTCGACCACTTCATGTTCCATGAGAACTCGACGCGCGTGTGGTCGCTGCTGCAGGGCTGGCTCGACGCGTATTTTCCGGTGCACGCGAAGTAAATGATAACTCGTCATCGCCGGGCGAGCCGCCTAAAGCAGCGAGGGTTGTCCCGGCGATCTCGATTCAATTGGCACCTCAGTGCCTTCTCTAGCGGGATGGCCGGGACGAGCCCGGCCATGACGAGGCAGAGCTCAACGCGACAAGGAGAGTGATTTCGTGGAGCAGTCCATTCGCGTCCAGCCCGACGACCTGCAGCGATTCATCCGCGAGACGTTCCAGGCGAAGGGGATGGGCGATGCCGACGCCGATGTCGTGGCCGAGGCCCTGGTGTGGGCGAACCTGCGTGGCGGCGACGGTCACGGCGTCGCCCGGCTGCCGCGCTACCTGGAAATGATCGAACGCGGCGAGATGGACCCGAAGGGGCGATCGAGCTTCGCGATCGACGCCGACGCGCTGTTCATCCTCGATGCCGGCCGTTCGGCCGGCCCGATCGCCATGATGGATGCGGTGCGCGCCGCGACCGAGCGCGCCAGGAAGCGCGGCGCCTGCATCGGCATCATGCGCGACGCGACCCATGCGGGCGCGATCGGACGCTATGCCCAGTGGGTGGTCGAGCAGGGCTGCGCCTGCATCATCCTCGCCGCCGCCTATCCGTTCATGCCGTATCACGGCGCCAAGGTGGCGAGCCTCCCCACTGCGCCGATCGTGATGGGCGTGCCGACGGAGCGGCACGGCGCGGTGGTGCTCGACATGGCCTCCAGCATCGTCGCCATGGGCAAGATCCACCAGGCGCGCACCAAGGGCGAGCCGCTGGAGGAAGGCTGGGCGCTCGACGCCGACGGCCGTGCCACCACCGACCCGAACAAGGCTGCGTTTCCGCTGCCGCTCGGCGGCGCCAAGGGATCGGGGCTCTCGCTCATGACCGAGCTGCTCGCGGGCGTTCTCGGCGGCAACTCGATCCTCACCCGCGTGCTCGGGCCCGAGCGCAGCAAGCGCAATGCGCAGAACTGCCTGATCGTCGTCATGGACCCGGCGGCATTCCGGCCCGATGGCGGCTTCATGCCGGACGTCGACAAGCTCGCCGATCTCATCAAGGACCTGCCGCTGCGCGAGGGCTTCGACGAGATCCTGCTGCCGGGTGAGCGCGGCGATCGCATGAACCAGGAGCGGCGCCGCAAAGGCATTCCGCTGCCGGCCGGCACCTGGAATGCGCTGCGCGAGATCGCCGAAACGTATAGGATCGCGCTGCCGAAGAACCAGACCTGAGGGGGGATGCGATGACCGGACCGCGCCGCGCGCTGGCGCTCGTCGTCATCGGGCTCGCGCTGGCCCAGGCGTCCTCCGCCTATGCCCAGAGCGACTACCCGTCGCGGCCGGTCCGCATCATCGTCGGGTTCGGAGCGGGCGCGGTGGCCGATACGCCGGCCCGCCTGCTGGCTGGGAAATTCAGCCAGAGCCTCGGCCAACAATTCGTGATTGAGAACCGGCCCGGCGCCGGCAGCAATATCGCCGCCGAAGCGGTGTCGCGCGCGCTTCCCGACGGCCACACGCTGTTCATGGCGACATCGGCCAACACGATCAACGCGACCACGTCGGCCCTCAACTTCGACATCACCAAGGACTTTGCCGCAATCGCGCTCATCTGCTCGGTCCCCAACATGCTGGTCGCCCATCCGTCGCTCGGCGTCGACAGCCTGCAAGGGCTGGTCGCGCTGGCGAAGCAGAAGCCGGAGCAGATTCATTTCGGCTCATCCGGCGTCGCGACGACGACGCATCTCGCCGGCGAATTGATCAACGTCATGGCCGGCGTGAAGCTCGTGCACGTCCCCTATCCGGGCAGCGCGCAGGCGCTCACCGACGTGCTCGCAGGACGCATCCCGCTCCTGTTCGCGCCGGCCTCGGCGGTGATCCAGCACGTCGAGAAGGGCGCCTTGAAGCCGATCGCGGTGACCCAGCTCAAGCGCGCCAGCATCGCGCCGACCGTGCCGACCATGGCGGAGGCGGGGCTTCCCGACTACGACATCGGCCTGTGGTTCGGCCTGCTGGCGCCGGCCGGAACGCCGCGCGACATCGTCGACAAGCTGGCGCGCATCGCCAACGAGGCGCTGAAGGCGGCCGACGTGATGTCGACGCTGCGCGGCGCCGGTCTCGAGCCGCTCGGATCGAGCCCGGACGAATTCGCCCGCTACATCGTCAGCGAGGTGGAGAAGGGCGCCAAGGTCGCGGCCGCGGCGGGGTTGCGGAAGTAGGTTGGGTTAGCTGTGAAGTGTCAGGACGTTCTTCCTGGTGAAGCCGAGACGGCTGATTGGCGTATTCTTATCAAGGCTAGCATGAGGCCTATGCCAGTTGTAGCGGTGCAGCCAGAGAGGCAGCGCGCCACGCCTCTGATCTGAATGCTCGAAAGCCGTGGCATAGGCCCATTCTCGGAGCGCGGTCTGGATGAAGCGTTCGGCCTTGCCGTTGGTCTGTGGCGTGTATGGCTTGGTCCTGAGGTGCTTGATGCCGAGCTGAGCGCAGGCACGTGCGAAGGCCATTGAGCGATAGCAGCTGCCGTTGTCCGTCATGACGCGATCGACGGTGACGCCAAGACGCGCAAAGTAGGCGACGGCGTTAAGGAGAAAGGCAACGGCGCTTTCCTTCCTCTCGTCGGGGAAGATCTCAGCGGTGGCCACGCGGGAATGATCGTCGATGGCGACATGAGCGAACTCCCAACCCACCCCCCGTGTGGCATTCGGCTGCCTTTTATCGCCTGTGATGCGGTGACCTACCGCATTGAACCGGCCCAGCTTTTTGATGTCCAGGTGGACGATCTCGCCGGGGCTGGCGCGCTCGTAACGGGGGCGGGGCTTCTGAGGCTCAAGAGCGGACAGCAAGCTCAGGCCGCAGCGCTTGAGAATGCGCGAGACGGTGGACGGGGAGATGCCGATCTGACTTGCGATATGCGTTTGGATGTAGCGCTGGCGGCGTAAGCCTTCAACGGCAGCACATGTGGCGGGCGGGGTTCGGCTGGGCGATGAAAGGGGCCTTGAGGATCGGTCGTTGAGACCATCCCTCCCTTCGGCATGGAAACGATCGACCCACTTGCTGACTGTCTTCGATGTGGTGTTGTACTGGCGGGCGGCGGCGGCTCTGGTCAGCCCGCCATGCACCACCGCCAGAACCATCCCCTCTCGACCTTTCGGCGTCAGGCGAGCATTCTTGTGGGTGTCCATTCGGTCCTCCGCGAATCGCTGGTGTTTGGCGACTTCAGCGTTCCCGGTTCGGATCGAATGGACAACCTCCTGACAGTTCACAGTTAGCGCGGCCACAGCCTTTCAGCACGAAATTGTTGGGTTACGCGCGGATCAAACGGCCGTCACAAACGGGAGCGCAGCGGCCGCGCTAACCCAACCTGCCGGCTACTTTCGCGGGGACGACAACATTGATCCGGCTCTCCACCGGAATCGGATCGCGCAGGGTGCTGATGCCCGGACAGCCTTGCAGCGCCAGCCGCTCGACCTCCTGCAGCGCGGCGAGCGGCGTATCGCTCACCATGTCGATGTCGATCGTCACCTTCTGGAAGCCGCTCGGCGGCGCGTCGGGCATCATGTGGCCGCGCACGTCCATGGTGGTGCGCGCCACGACCTCGAAGCTCTCGTAGCTCACGCCCATCTTGGCGGCGTAGAAGGCGAACACGGCGGCATAGCAGCCGACCGCACCGGACAGCAGGAACTCGAGCGGCGACGGCGCAACGTTCTGGCCGCCCACGTGCACCGGCTCGCTGATGATGAACTTGAAGCCGCTGCGCTTGCATTCGACCAGCTCGTTGAGCTGCCCGATCGACGTCACCTTCACTTCGACGTAGGACTGCGGCCCTTCCGGCGCCTTCGCCTCCGGGCGCGAGCGATAGCGCTGCTCGCGCGCCGCGGTGATCTCCTTGAGCTCCGGAAAGCAATCGCAGACTTTGGTCATGGGAGCTCTCGTAGGTTGGGTTCGCGTGGCCAGTGCACCGATTTTACGGGTAGCACAGTTCCACGCGAACCCAACCTACGGCGGGGGGGAGGGAGCGCGCATGAGCAAACGGCAGGCCCGCGCTACGGCCGCACCGCTGGCGTCTCGACCGGCAGGCCGCGGGCGCGCCACGCGAGGTAGAGCTCGAGCGCGATGTGCTCGGGCGAGCCCGGCTCGTAGATTTCGGCGCGCATGCCGAACAGGCAGTTGCGCAGGCGCCGCTGCAGCGAGCCGACCGTCTGCCACTCCAGCCGGTAGATCGGGTACCCGTTGGCGTGGCCTTGCGGGATCGGGTTGCCGGCGAGCGCCTTGCCCCAGTTGTCGTCGTGGCACTGGCTGCACGAGAGATTGAGCTGGCCCTGACGGCGATGGAACAGGGCGCGGCCGGCTTCGGCGAACTCGAACATGCGGTCGATCGACAGCGTGATCGGCATGCCGTGCGACTGCTTGCCGACGAAGGCCGACAGCGCGAGCAGCTCCTTGCTCTCCCAGGCGAGCGGCGTCGCCTTCTGTTTGTCGGTGCGGCAGATGTTGATCCGCTGCTCCAGATTGACCGGCCGCCGGCGCGCCGGATCGAAGGCGGGATAGCGCGCCGCCACGCCCTTCATGCTCTGCGCCGCATCGCGATGGCAGTCGGCGCAGGAGCGGTTCGCTTCACCCGCCTTGGTGCCCCATAGGGTCTCGCCGTCGAGCACCGAGAATGTCGCCGGGTTCACGGTGTCGTCGTCCTGCATGCGCTGGGTATCGCGGCTCATGAAGGTGTAGCCGGAGCGCTTTTCCGCGGGCGGGATTTCGGCGGCGGGCAAGGGAAGGCAGAGAGAGGCGCCGACAAGCAAGAGAAGCGCAACCAATCGAGCCCCCTCACCCCGACCCTCTCCCCGCGAGCGCGGAGAGGGAGCGCGCATGAGCAAGCCGGTCGCGCGGTGGCTCATTCGACGGTGATGTTCACTTTTTCGGTCTGGGTGTTGCCGTCGTCGCCGGTCCAGCTCAGCGCGATGACGCCGCTCTCGGTCGCGATGGTGGTGAACGTCAGGAACGGGTTGGCGGCGATCGCCGGGAACAGCTCGGCGCGGAACACTTCCACGTCGTTATACGTGCAGACGAACAGGTTGATGATGTCGCGCGGGACGGCGCGGCCCACCTCGTCGTGGCGGTAGCCGGTCTCCATCGGGTGCGACAGCAGCGCCTTGATCTCGATGACGTCGCCGCGCTTGGCGGTCTTCGGGGCATTGATGAGGGCGCGCGCCATGGTCAGATTCCTTCCAGGCAGGCGGCGATGGTCACGATCACATCAACGGTGTCGGACCAGAACGAGCCGTCGCTGAGCTGCGCGATCGCGACGATCTTCTGCGAGTCGGCGAGGCGGATGCGGGTCGCGACGTTCGCCCGGCCGCTGCGCGGGCCGAGATGGAAATGGCCCACATAGGGCTGCGGGTTCTTCTCGGTGAAGACGTGGATGCCCTTCACGTGCTCGGCCTCGGTCATGGCTCAGTCGACCGCGACCGTCATCGAGACCGTATTGCCGTTCTCCACGATCGGAGGCAGATCGAGCTTGACCTTGCCTTCGCGGACAGGTGCCTCGCCGACCAGCTCGCGGATGGCGGCCGCCATCGCATCAGGCGCACCTCGCGGGACCTGAGCCCTTGCCGGCCAGGAAACGCCCGATGCGGCAACGAGGCCGCCGGTGATGATCAGGAACTGTCGCCGTGTCGTCATCGGCTCACCCTTTGGCGAATAGCGAGTAGCGAATAGGGACGAAAGAACCGGATGGGATCACTTGCCTATTCGCCATTCGCCCCATCCTTATCTAGTTACGCAACGTAGAGAGAAAAGCCACCACGTCCTCGATCTGTTCCGCCGTCAGAATGGGCTTGCCGCGCCAGGCGGGGGCGACGCGGGTGAGCCCCTCGGTCCGATAATAGGCCGGCATGATCGTGCTCGGATTGAGCTTCGCCGCATCGACCAGCCTCAAGCGCAGCTGGCCGGCCGACCAGCGCGAGCCCGTGCCCTTGAGGTCCGGTGCGAGATTACCTTGGAACTTCTCCTCCGGAAACGGCCCGGAATGACACAGCAGGCAGGTGCTCTGCCGATTGAGCACGACGGTGCGGCCGCGCGTCGCATCGCCAGGCGCGTCGGTCAACGAGGCAGGTATTGCATCGCCCACGATGCGATAAGGCCGCAGCGCCTCCTGCGCATGTATCGCGCCGGCAGTGTCCAGCGCGGCCACAAGGGCGCCCGCCGCCATGATCCGCCACCGGCTCAGCCGAACACCTCGTTGGTGATGGTCTTGAACCAGCCTTCCGCGAAGCTCGCCTCGAGGGCGCGCGTCGCCGGCGGCGCATCGACCTTGCTGACCCCGCCCGCGCCTTCCACGTCGGTGAGCACGCCGTTGACCGGACGATACACGCCGGCGACGTGGATGCCGTAGTCGGGAGCGACCAGGCTGTAGCAGGTGTTGATGAGCCGCGGCTCCTCGGGCGTCTGGTTGTTCATCAGCCTGGCGACCGCGGCAGCGCAGACCTTTGCCTGGGCATTGGCGGTGAACGCGGATTTCGGCATGGCGCCGGCGATGGTCGCGTCGCCGATCACGTGGATGTTGGGCTGCAATTTCGATTCGAACGTCACCGGATCGATCGGGCACCAGCCGCTGCGGTCGGTGACGCCGGCGGTCTCGGCGATGCGGCCGGCCTTCTGCGGCGGAATGACGTTGGCGACCTTGGCCTCGTGCTTGGCGAAATCGGTCACCAGCGTGTTGGTCGCCGGATCGACCGATGTCACCTTGCCGCCGCTCGACAGCGACACCCATTCCAGGTGGTTGGGATAGAGCTCCTTCCAGGCGTTCTGGAACAGACGCTGCTTGGAGAACGCATCCTTGGCGTCGAGCACGATCAGCTTGGATCGCGGCTTCTTCGTCCTCAGGTAATACGCGATCAGGCTCGCCCGCTCGTACGGCCCGGGCGGACAACGGAACGGATTGGGCGGCGCCGACATCACCACCAGCCCGCCGTCCTCCATCGCCTCGAGCTGGCGGCGCAGCAGCATGGTCTGCTCGCCCGCCTTCCAGGCATGCGGCATGCGCTCGGCGGCGGCCTCGTTGTAGCCCGGCAGCGCGTCCCACCGCAGATCGATGCCGGGCGCCAGAATCAGGCGATCGTACTGGAGGCGCACGCCGTCGCCGACGATCAGGCTGCGCGCCTGCTGGTCGATCAGGTTCGCGGTGCCGGCGGCGAACACGACGCCCTCCGCGACGATCCTCTCGTAGGAGAATTGCTGGACGGGGAGCTCGCGCAGGCCGGCAATGACGCTGTTGCTGAACGGGCACGCGGTGAACAGCCGGTTGGTCTCCACCAAGGTCACGGCGATGCGCGGATCGATCGCCTTGAGCGCACGGGCGGCGCTCACTCCGGCAAACCCGCCGCCCACCACGACCACGCGCGGCACCGCCTGGGCAAGCGCCGGGCGCGCGAGCAGAGTCGATGCCGCCACGGCGCCGGCAGCCGATTTGAGGAAGTCACGGCGGCTCGCGTCTCGTGCGCTCATGCTCGAGTCTTTCATCAATGGTGCTCCCTCCCCACCTCCCCCGCCAGCAAGGAGGACCGCCCGATCGCCGGCTATTTCTGCTCCGCGTACCAGGCGGCGATCGCCTGCATCTCGGCGTCGGTGAAGCCTTTGGCGATCTGGTCCATCACGGTCGGTTGCCCCTGCCCCGAGCGGAACGCCTGCATCTGCGCCATCATCTCGGCGGCCTTGCGACCAGCGAGCCGCGGCACCGACGTCTCGACGCCGGCGTTGGCCGCATGACAGCCCGAACACGAGGTCGCGCCCGGGGGAGGCTCGGCCGCCTTGACGCTGGTGCAATTCGCGACAACCAGCGCAGCGGCGACGACTATGCGCGTCGCGGTCATGTGCGGTGGTCCAGGAACGATGGAGCGGCGGCCGCGCCGGCCGCCGCTCCGGTTGTCGTCAGGCGAACGTGATGTTGTGGTTCTTCAGCGGGACGGTGCGGATGCGCTTGCCGGTGGCGGCGGCAAACGCGTTGAGCACCGCCGGCGCGGCGACACAGATGGTCGGCTCGCCGACGCCGCCCCAGAACCCGCCGGTGGGCATCACGATCGACTCGACCTTCGGCATGTGGGCAATCCGCATCGAGTCGAAGGTGTCGAAATTCTCCTCCACGATGCGGCCGTCCTTCACGGTGTTCTCCTGGAAGAACAGCGCGGAGAGACCGTACACGAACGAGCCGGCGATCTGCCGCTCGATCTGCGCCGGGTTGACCGCATGACCCGGATCCGTCGCCGCGACGATGCGATGGATCTTGATCTTGTTCCCGTCGATCACGGAAATCTCCGTGGCGGCCGCCACGTAGCTGCCGTAGCCCATGTGCTGCGCCAGCCCGCGATAGACGCCCTGCGGCGCCGGTGTGCCCCAGCCGATCTTTTCCGCCACGGCGTTGAGCACGCCGAGGTGCTTGGGATGGTTCGCCATCAGCTTGCGGCGGAACTCGAGCGGATCCTGGCCGACGGCTTGCGCCAGCTCGTCCATGAAGCACTCGAGGTAGATTGCATTCTGGTTGACGTTGACGCCACGCCAGAAGCCGGGCGGGACGTGCGGATTGCGCATGGAGTGCTCGACCAGCAGGTTCGGCAGCGTATAGCCGATCGCCGCTTCTCCGCGCGGCGCCAGGCCCTGGAACGTCGCCGGATCCATGCCGTTCACCAGCCGCGCCGGGAACAGCTTGCTGAGGATCGACTGGCCGGAGATGCGGATGTGCAGCCCGGTGAGGTTGTTGTTGGCATCGAACGAGCCGACCAGCTTCGCCTGCGTGATCGGGTGGTACGTGCCGTGCAACATGTCCTCTTCGCGCGACCACAGGAGCTTGACCGGCGTGCCGGGCATCTCCTTGGCGATCAGGACGGCCTGGCGCACATAGTCGCTGCGGCCGCGCCGGCCGAAGCCGCCGCCGAGCAGTTGCTTGTGCACGTCGCATTTCGCCGCCGGCAGGCCGGACGCCTCCAGCACCGCGGCGAACGCCGCCTCGCCGTTCTGCGTCCCGGTCCACACCTCGCACTTGTCGGGCGTGTACAGGGCGGTCGCGTTGAGCGGCTCCATCGGCGCGTGGTTGAGGTAGGGATAGCTGTAGACGGCTTCGACCTTCTTGGCCGCCCCGGCGATCGCCGCCTTGGCGTCGCCGTTCTGGTTGCCGACGAACGCCGGCTGACTCGGGTCGAGGCCTTCCTCCAGCCACTTGGCGATGGAGGCCTGGTTGACGCTCTTGTTCGGGCCTTCGTCCCAAACGATCGGAAGCGCGTCGAGGGCGGTCTTCGCCTGCCACCAGGTTTCGGCGACCACCGCCACCGCGGTGTCGTCGATCTTCACCACCTTCTTGACGCCCGGCATGTTCTGGATCTTGGCGGCGTCGAAGCTCTGCACCTTGCCGCCGAACACCGGGCAATCCTTGATCGCCGCGTTGAGCATGCCGGGCAGCTTGACGTCGGCGCCGTAGCCCTGCTTGCCGGTCACCTTGTCGACGGTGTCGAGCCGCTTGAGCGGCTTGCCGGCGATCTTCCAGTCCTTCGGGTCCTTGAGCGCCACCTCCTTGGGCGGCTCGATCTTGGCGGCCGCTTCGGCAACCTTGCCATAGGTGATGGTGCGGCCGGAGCCGCGATGGGTGATGACGCTGTTCGCCGCACTGCACTCGGCGACTGGAACCTTCCACTCGTTGGCCGCCGCCTGCAGCAGCATTGCCCGCGCTGCCGCCCCTCCCTTGCGCACGTATTCATGGGAGTCGCGGATGCCGCGGCTGCCGCCGGTGGAGAAATCGCCCCAGGCGCGGTTGCGCGCCACGCTCTGGCCGGGCGTCGGGTATTCGGTCGTCACCTTCGACCAGTCGCAGTCGAGCTCCTCGGCGACCAGCTGGGCGAGGCCGGTGAGCGTGCCCTGCCCCATCTCGGAGCGGGCGATGCGGACCACCACGGTGTCGTCGGGTTTGATGACGACCCAGGCGTTGACCTCGGGTGCCCTCGTCTGGGCCTGGGCCTCGTCGCCGAACGGAACGTTGAACCCGAGCGACAGGCCGCCGGCAGCGGCCGCCGAGCTCGCCAGGAACGAGCGACGGTTTAGGCGCGGAACGTAATTCATGGGCCCCTCCTCACGCGCTCGCCGCGGCGGCGTGGATTGCCGCACGGACCTGCTGGAAGGTGCCGCAACGGCAGATATTGGTGATCTCGCGATCGATGTCGGCATCGGTCGGCTTCGGCTTGTCCTTGAGCAAGGCCGCCACCGCCATGATCATCCCGCACTGGCAGTAGCCGCATTGCGGCACGTCGAGGTCGACCCAGGCCTGCTGCACGCGATGCAGCGCGCCGTTCTGCGCCAGGCCCTCGATGGTGGTGACCTGCTTGCCTTCCGCTTCGCTCACCGGCAGCGAGCATGAGCGCACCGGCTGGCCGTCGACGTGGACCGTGCAAGCACCGCACTGGGCAATGCCGCAGGCGTATTTGGTGCCGGTGAGGCCTATCTGTTCGCGCAGCACCCACAACAGCGGGGTGTTGGGGTCGACGCTGACCTCCTGCGCTTTTCCATTGACAGTGAAACGGGCCATTCTTCTCCTCCTCCTTGAGCTTGCTTCCGCGGGGGGTCGGCCGATCTTGGCCTGAATTGCAGCTTTTCCAATTCAACAAACCGTGCGCGGCGGAATTCCAGCTGGAATTGGAATAATAACGAGTTCTGCGCCGGCGCGTAAGCGCGAAGATGCATGGGTTCCTGCCCCATGCGGGGGGCGCGGTTGCACCCTTGCCATGCGTGGTTTACTGGGGGCGTGGGCAGGGCTCTCCGCCGCCCATGGTCGGCGGAGAGCCGGTGCTTGCCGCGGGGGTATGGATGAGCGTGCGCCGGGATAATCGGCCGGAAGGACTGCCCGATGGTCTCGGCGGGTGAAAACGGCGCCGCGATCGCGGCGGAAAACGCCAGCAAGGTCTTTCTCGACGGCACCGTCGTCGCGTTTCACCAGCTTAATCTCACGATTCGCCGGCAGGAGATCCTGTGCGTCGTCGGGCCGAGCGGCTGCGGCAAGACGACGCTGCTGCGCTGCATCGCCGGGCTGACCGATCTGTCGGGAGGACGGCTCGAGGTGGACGGAGCGGTCGTCGCCGGCCCGCCGCCCGGCGTCGCCATGGTGTTCCAGCATTTCGGCTTGCTGCCGTGGAAGACGGTATACGAGAACGCGGCCTTCGGCCTTGCGATGGCCGGCGCTTCCAGAGCAGCCATCAAGGAGCGCGTCGAGCATTATCTCGACGTGGTCGGGCTCGTCGGATTCGAGCGGCACTACCCCTACCAGCTGTCGGGCGGGATGCAGCAGCGGGTCGGGCTGGTGCGCGCGCTTGCCATCAATCCCTCGACCCTGCTGATGGACGAGCCGTTCGCCGCGCTCGACGCGCAGACGCGCGAAATTCTGCAGGAAGAGCTCTTGCAGCTGATGGACCGTCCGGACGAGCGCAAGACCATGGTGTTCATCACCCATTCGATCGACGAGGCGATCCTCCTGGGCGATCGCGTCGCCGTCATGACGGCACGCCCCGGACGCATCAAGGAGATCATCGACATGCCGTTCGGCGGCTCGCGCGACGGCGAAGCGGTGCGCGCCGATCCGCGCTTTGCCGAGTTGCGTGCCCATATCTGGCACCAGCTGCACACGACGCCGGTGCGCCGCATGCGCAAGGAGGTTGCGTGAGCACCGCGATCGATACCGGCGAGCGCGCCGATGCCGGTGCGCTGGAGGCCGCCTCCGACAAGGTGCGGGCGCAAAAGGTTGCGGCCGAGCGCCGGCGCCGCCGCCAGATCCAGAACGTCGCCATTCGTCTCGTGTCGCTGACGGTGGTGCTGAGCCTGTGGGAAGTTCTCGGCAATCACATCGACCCGGTGCTGTTCACCAAGCCGAGCCTGATTGCGGTTGCGGCGGTGAAGATGATCGCCAGCGGGGAATTGTGGAACTACCTGGCGCCCAGCCTGGTGGTGCTGGGGATCGGCTTGTCGCTCGCGGCCGTCATCGGCATTGCGGTCGGCCTCACGCTGGCGCGGTTCTGGGTGGTCGATGTGGCGCTCGGCGTCTACATCACCTTCCTCTATTCGATCCCGAGCGTCGCGCTGGTTCCGCTCATCGTGCTGTGGACGGGCTACGAGACCACCGCCAAGGTCGTGATCCTGTTCATGTTCGCGTTCTTCCCGATGGCGATCAACACCTACCAGGGCGTCAAGAACGTCGATCCGAAGCTCATGGAAGTCGGCCGTGCGTTCCGCTGCAGCGAGCGCCAGCTGTGGGGGAACGTCGTGCTGCCGGGCGCGCTGCCCTTCATCGTCACGGGTTTGCGGCTCGCGGTCGGCCGCGGCCTGATCGGCATGGTGCTCGCCGATCTCTATACGGCGATATCCGGCGTCGGCTACCTGATCGTGCGCACCGCCTCGACCTACCAGGTCGACAAGATGTTCGTGCCGATCGTGACGCTCGGTTTGCTCGGCGTCACGCTGACGGCGCTGCTGCGCCTGCTCGAGCGGACGGTCGCGCCCTGGACCTTGGCATCGGAAGAGGATTGATCTTACCGACGGCAATGAATTACGACCGTCATCCAGAGAGACGCGGCGCACCCTTTGTGCGCCGAGTACCTCAGGGTGACCGGGACGAACAACACTGATTGGGAGGTCGTTTGATGGAACGCAGATTTCATCTGCTTCGTTTGTCGACGCCCGTCTTGGCCGGCTGCTTGCTGGCCAGTGCGGCGGCCGCGCAGACTGCACCCAATTGCCCGACCATGCGCAAGATCAACGTCGGCGTGTCCGTCGCGCCGCCCAACGTCGTGCATACGTCGCCCTATGTGGCCAAGGCGCTCGGCTACTTCGCCAAGCGCTGCATCGACGCCAACGTGATCCAGTTCGAGGGTGGGCAGTCGCAGACCGCGAACGTCGCGGCCGCGCAGGGCTCGGCCATCGTCAGCGTGAGCGACGTCGCCATCGGCCGCGGCATGAAGGTGCAGCAGATCTGGGGCTTGGCCCCGCGCATGCCGCAGGCCTACATGGTGCAGGAGGGCATCAAGAGCGCCGCCGAGCTCAAGGGCAAGCGGCTGAGCGCGACCGGCGGCGGCGTCGGCGGCTTCAACTGGCGCATGGGCCGCGAGGTGCTGAAATCGGCCGGGCTCACCGTCGACGATGCGCAATTCATTCCCTCGCCGACCGCGGGGCGGTTGCCCGGCTTGATCGCCAACCAGATCGACGGGGTGGCGTTGCATCCCGAAGACGTGTTCCTGGCGAAGAAGCAGAAACCGACGCTGAACGCGCTGGTTCAGCTGGTCGAGCTGATGCCGAACTACATGTTCAACGCCTACGGCGCCTCGACCGAGTGGGTCGGGCGCGACCGTGCGCTGTTGCGCGATACCGTGGCGGCATTGATCGAGGCGAACCGCGCGATGTTCCGCGAGAGGGACAAGGTCCTCCCTATCGTGATCGAAGCAACGCAGAAGCCGAAGGAGGCGGTCGAGTACGCGATCGACGTCCTCACCAAGAACTGCATCTGGTCGGTGAATGAAGGCTTCAACCCGCAGCGCACCCAATGGTCGATCGACAACAGCGTCGCCAACGGCGACGTGGAGGAGGCGAAGAAGCCGGCAGTCGAGCAGGTGGCGAACTTCGCGCTCGCCAAGGAAGCGGTGGAGACCGCGGGCGGCCGCGTGACGATCGGCAATTGCACGGAGTGATGTGAGATGAACGAGCAGCCCCGCCGTCCGCTCGGACCCCAGCCCTGGGACGTGGTCCGCACCAAGCTCGACCAGTCGCTGCCGTTCGCCAACATGCGAGAGACGCCGTATTACCGCGACGCCGTGTACGAGCAGTTCTCGCAGGCCGAATATGCCCGCCGCTACGCGGCGCTGCGCGCCAAGATGCGCGAGCACAAGCTCGATGCCATCGTAGCGCCGGGCGGCCCGAGCCACTGGAGCTTCGGCGGCGCGATGCTGTGGCTCACCGGCCATTGGGAATGGCACGCGCTGTGCTGCTACGTGCTGGTGCCGCTCGATGGCGAGCCGACCATGGTGTATTCCATGGGCGGCACCCATGCGGAAGCGGTGCGCCGCCAGGTCGCGGTGGCCGTGCAGGACGTGCGGCACAGCCGCAACGGCCAATACGCGCAGGTCATGGTCGAGCGGTTGCGCGAGCTCAAGCTCGAGCGCGGCCGCATCGGCCTGATGGAGATCGATCCGCGCCACGGCGACTACCTGCCGGTGAATCAATACAATGTGCTGCGCGAAAACCTGCCGGATGCGGAGCTCGTCTTCACCAAGGGCTTTTTGCACGAGCTGTTGTCGATCCACAGCGCCGAGGAGCTCGACTGCGTGCGCAAGGCCGGCGTGCTGTGCGAGCGCGCCATGGAGGCGATGGTCGCGCGCGCCAAGCCCGGCGCGAAGGAATACGAGCTGCGCGCCGCGGCCGGCGCCGCCATCCTGGACGGCGGCGGCGACATCGACTTCCTCATCATCGGGTCGACCCCGATGGACAACCCGGCGCTGATCTTCGGCAACCCGCGCCCGTCGGGCCGTGTGCTGAAGAAGGGCGACATCATCAACATGGAGCTCGCCGCCGGCTACCGCGGCTATTCGGCGCAGATCGGCTCGCCCATCTGCATCGGCGGGCCGACCGAGATGGTGCGCAAGTTCTGGGAGGAGATCACGCTGCCCGGCTACCACAAGATCGTCGCCGAGATCGCGCCCGGCAAGCCGGCCGAGGCGATGCGGCAGGCGAGCCGGTTCTTCCGCGACAACGGCGTGCAATCGCGGCCGACCCAGTGCCACGGCATCGACCTCGTCACCGACAATCCGCACGTGACGGCCGAGCACGTGAAGGCGGAGCCGTTCGAGACCGTGCTCAAGCCCGGCATGGTGATCATGGCGGAGCCGAACCCGATCACCCCGGACGGGATGTTCGGCATCTTCCTCGGCCACACGTTCATCGTCACCGAGAGCGGCCACGAGATCGTCGACAAGTTCCCGCTGAAGATCGCGGTGGCTTGACGGCGGCTGCGCCGTAGGGTGGGCAAAATCGCCTGCTCGGAATCCCGCGTGGGCGAGCCGCTTAAAGCGGCGAGGGAACGGCGCCGAGCGATTTTGCCCACGCGGACAGCCCGTTCCACGCGCCGTTGCCCACCCTACAGCCACATCAGTCGCGGGGCAGACCGAGATTTGCGGCGTCGCGGCGTGAGAGCTGGCGCTTGCTCACCGCATAGACGCCATGGCGGCCGTACAACTCGTCCGGCGCCAATCGGCTCAACTGCGGGCGGAGGACCACGTCCACGAATGCGTCGGCATCGATGACTTCATGTTCGCGAACACAGCCGGTCCTCCGATTCACTGCCCTCTCCCGACGGGTCGGCATCTTGGCGAGCTTCACCTCCCACCATGCACCGTCATCGAGCAGGTGCAGTTGGATATCATGCGAGAGCTCGCGCATGCGCGTTGCCCGGTCGCGCTCGGCTGCGAGCTGATCCTCGCGTCCTTTCCGTTTCCAGCTCTTGTAGTGCTTGTTGCGGCGAAGCAATCCGCTGCGCGGATCGACGTAGAGGCGATAGTGGGTCTCGGCAAGCGCCACCGCCCGGCCGTAGCGCTCATTGAGCCAGACGGCTCCGTCTTGCATGAAGCTGCGGACCGCCACGAAGTCGAAGATGTGGTCGCGTACATGCTGCTGCACCGTGCTGGCGGCCGACAGGTTGGCCGAGATCTCCGACCACACCTTGTTCCAGGGCCGGTCGACTTGGCCTTCCAGGTAGCGCCGCAGCGGCGCAAGATTTTCGTTGAGCGATTTGGTCTGCCCGAGCAGGGCCCAGCGGCGCATGCCGATCTGATGAGGAAGATCGTCGGCATCGCGCGCCAGCGATGCCTTCGCGTCGATGCGCCGGACGCGGCGACGATGCTTCATCTGGCTGCCCCAGCGGGGCCGCTCGATGATCACTTCGGACATGTCGTCGCGCATGGCAGGCCGCCTGGACCAACAAACGTGCGGACATTCACAGCACATTCTTGGCCGAATTTCGGCGCGGCCGGCGCCCGTACCAACCGGGTGAGCGCGCTGGCGTTCCTGTGACGGCGGTCACAGGAAGAAGGATGTCTGCGTCAGGGTCGTGGCATTCACCCGGATCATGAAATCGGCGTGCGCATTGCCGTCGACGTCGCCTTGAATGAAGCCGCTATCGAGGCGCAACTCGCCGGCGATACCGTTGAACACGGCGGAGCCGATATAGCTGAACCTCTGGTCGCCGGCGACGGTGATATTCGCGTCGATCGGCCGCAGGTCGATGAGCTCACCCGGCTCGAAACCGATGATCTGATCGTACAAGCCGTCGCCGGACGTGTCGGCGATGTCCTCGATCACATACCAGTCGAAACCCGGCCCGCCGACAAAGGTGTCGGCGCTCGGGCCGCCGACCAGGGTGTCATTGCCGTCCTGGCCGTACAGGTAGTCGTAGCCCCCCATGCCGCGCAGCTCGTCGTTACCGCCGCCCCCGTACAGGGTGTTGCGGGATTCGTTACCGACGATCTCGTTCGCAAGGCCGTTGCCGGTCCCGCTGGCCGACAGGTGAGCGACCAGATTCAAAGACTCAACGTCGTCGGGAAGCGTGTAGCTGACCGAAGAATAGATTCGGTCGGAGCCTTCGCCGGGCAGTTCGATCACCGTGTCGCGGGTATCGTTGACCCAATACGTGTCATTGCCAAGTCCGCCGGTCATTGTATCGACGCGGTCACGGCCGTCGAGTACGTCGTTGCCATCCATTCCAAAAAGCTGATCATTCGCCGTGCTGCCCCAGATTTGGTTGTCCAGGTTGTTGCCGGTGCCGACGGTCGCTCCGTCATTCAGCCACAAGTCCTCCACACTGTTCGCAGGAAGGGTAAAATTCACCCAGCTGCGAACCAGATCGTGGCCTTCATTGGCGTATTCGACAATCAGGTCGCCGTCGACGGTGACGAAATAGACGTCGTCGCCGGCGCCGCCATAGAGACGATCGCCGCCGCCTCTGCCTTCAATGAAATCATCGCCGTCCAGACCGTACAGCTCATTCTGCGACGCGTTGCCGTAGAGCCAGTTTCTCGAGCTGTTGCCGGTACCATTGCTTGCCCCCGCGGCAGCGACAAGCTCCAGCACCTCCACGTTTGCGGCGAGGATATGACTGACGGTACTAAGGACAGCATCCCGACCCTGTTCGCTGTGCTCGATGACCAGATCGCCGGCGCTGTCCACCCAATATTCATCGTCGCCCTGACCTCCAGACATCGTGTCGTAGCCCTGGTTGCCGGAGAGGCTGTCGTTGCCATCTTGACCGTAGAGCCGGTCGCCGTCCTCACCGCCTTCAAGCCAGTCATTGTTGTTTCCGCCGTAGAGCGTATCGGTGCCGTTGCCGCCGGAGACGGTATCCCGTCCGTCGGCGCCCCAAAGCCGATCGTCACCGCTCTCGCCGTACAGATGATCATCGCCGCTCTCGCCGTAGAGAACGTCGTAGCCCTTACCACCCCAAAGCCAGTCGTTTCCGATTCCTGCGTAGAGACGGTCATCTCCGGCCTGGCCGTCGAGCTGATCGTCACCCTCCCCGCCATAGATCGAGTCGTTGTCAGCCCCGCCGTAAATCCAGTCGAAGCCGGCATATCCATAGATGGCGTCGTTCCCGTCATAGCCGTAGATCGCGTCGTCATCCGTCGTGCCGAAAAGAACGTCGATGGAGTTCGACCCTCTGATCAAAGCCATCACATCCTCCAATCAATGCCGCCGGCGCAGTGCCGCGTTCGTGCACGCGACCGAGCCCGCGATGAAAGTTGCATTCGAAATCACCGGTGCAATGGTGATGCGCCGCAATACCCGGCGCTCACAGGCCCTCCCCGCATGGCGGGGAGAGCGGGTACGATCGCGATCACAGGATGAAATCAGCGGCCACGAGGTTCGGCGCATTCACGGCGATGCGGAAGTCCACCACCGTGTCGCCGTTGAGGTCGCCCTGCAGGAAGCCGCCATCGAGCCGCAGCTCGCCAGCGATGTGGTGGAAGTTGGCCGCGCCGATATAGAAGAAGGCCTGATCGCCGGAGAAGAACGGGTTCGCATCGATCTGCGACAGATCGATCCGGTCGCCTCCGGCGTGCGAGAAGTCGGTGATCCGATCGTACGCGGCGACCGCCGAGTCGCTCGGGCTGGTGAACGTGAACCGGTCGGCTCCCGTGCCGCCGGTCAGGGTATCGGCACCGCCTGCGCCCGTGAGCGTATCGTTGCCGCCCTGGCCGAGCAGGGTGTTGCCGAGCGAGTTGCCGCGGATGTCGTTGTTCAGGCTGTTGCCGGTGCCGGCGGTCGCGCCGCCGATGTCCTCCAGCACCAGATCTTCCACGTCCGACGGGAGCGTGTAGTTGAGGCGCACGCGAACCCGGTCGCGGCCCTCGCCAGCGAACTCGTAGACCCGGTCGTTGGCGCTGTCGACGTGATAGAGGTCGTCGCCGGTGCCGCCGTACATCGTATCGGCGCCGGTATCGCCGGCGATACTGTCGTTGCCGGCTCCGCCGCAAAGCCCGTCGTTGTCCCCCCCGCCCCACAGGCGATCGTTGTCATCACCGCCCCAGATGCAATCGGCGCCGGTGCCGCCGAGGAGATCGTCGTTGCCCGCCTCGCCGATGATCTGGTCGGCGTTATCCCCGCCGAGGAGGTAGTCCCTGGCATCTCCGCCGAACAGCGTGTCGCTGCCCGCGCCGCCCTCGAGCGTGTCCTCGCCGTCGCCTCCGTCGAGATAATCATTGCCATCGTCGCCGAACATCCAGTCGTCGCCGTAGCCGCCCCACAGCCTGTCGTTGCCGATGTAGGCGCGAATGAAATCGTCGCCGGTTTCGCCCCACACGCTGTCGTGACCCTCGCCGGCGAGGATCAGGTCGTGGCCGCTCCCCCCGATGAGAGAATCGTCGCCCAACTCCCCCTCGAGGTGATCGTTGTCGGCGTTGCCATAGAGCGTGTCGTTGCCGAGCCCTCCATAGATCCAGTCGTCGCCCCGATCCCCGCTGACCGCATCGTTGCCGTCCTGTGCCTCGATGTCGTCGCGGTCGGATGTGCCGAGAATGTGATCGCTGTACCTGGTGCCGAGAATCCACATCGTACTCTCCAATCGATTTGATCAAATGCCGCAAAAAACTCGCGGCGCTCGCCGAAATGGCTCAAAACGTGGAGTTAGTCGGTGAGCTGCGCGAACGGTTCACCGCACGGCAGCGCAATGTGACGGGCGTCACACGGGCGATGATCTCGCCCGACACGCGCCCCACAGGGCGGCAATCAATACGACGTTGAGGAGCGCAAACGCCGTGAGCGCGGCGATCGTCACGTCGATGCCGTATGCCTCGAGCAGGAACGCGGCGGCGCTCGGCGCGAGCGCCTGCACGATCAGGCTGGGGAAGGCGAGGCGGCCCATCAGGATCGGGTAACGCTCGGGGCCGAATAGCGCGAGCGGCAGCGTGCCGCGCGCGATCCACGAGATGCCATAGCCGCCGCCATAGATCACGATGACGATCGCCAGCAGCGGGAAGCCGGCAAGCAGCAGCGCCAAGCCGGCCGCCATCAGCGCGCACGACGCGATCATCGTCCAGATCGGATGATAGTGCTGGCCGAACAGTCGTTCGATCACGCGCGCGCCGACCTGTGCCGGACCGAACAGGGTGCCGAGCGCGACGGCGAGCGCGAAGTCCGCTCCGCGCGCCTGCAGGAAGGTGAGGAGATGCACCACGACGATCGAGCCGATTCCGGCCGCAAGGGTCATCACCGACGCGATGAGCCAGAGGATGAGCGTCTCGTGTGGAATCGTCGTGGCGGCGCTCGCACGATGCTCGGCAGATGGCGATGGATCGTCCCTCTTCAGTTTCGCGCGCGGCATGACGAGCTGCAGCGGCAGCGCCAGGCAGAGGTGCAGCGCCGCATAGGCGAAGCAGGCGCCACGCCAGCCGAAGGCCTGCTCGAGATAAGCGCTCAGCGGCCAGCACACGGTGCTGGCGAATCCGCCGAACAGCGTGAGGTTGGTGATCGGGCCGCGCGCCTCTCGGCCGTAGAGCTGGCCGAGCGCCGCGAACGCAGCGTCGTAAAGGCCCGCACCCATGGCGGCGCCGACCACGACCCAGCCGAGCAGATAGACCGGCAGCACCGGCGCGAGGCCGATGATCGCCAAACCGGCGGCGAACAGAGCCGAGCTTGCGGCGAGCACAGGGCGGCCGCTGTGCCGGTCGATGATCTGTCCGACCCGCGGCGAGATGAGGCCGGCGACCAGGAGGCCGATCGACGTGCCACCCACGACCCAGCCGAGCGACCAGCCGGTATCGCGCACGATCGGACCGCCCAGCACGGCGGGAAAATAGAACGACGTGCCCCAGCCGAGAATCTGCGCAACGCCGAGTGCCGTGATGACGACGCGGGGGGACGTGTTCACCGACGTGCTACGTCACCGCGACCGGCGCCAGCGCATCGATGTCGGTCACCACGTCGATGATCACCGGACGGTCGGCGGCGAGCGCCTTCTCGAGCGCCGGCGCGAGCTCGGACGGCTTCTCCACGCGGATGCCGATCGCGCCCATGTCCTCGGCGATGCGGGCAAAATTCACCTTGGTATAGGTCCACAGCTCCAGCGCCTTCTCGGTCTGCTTGCCGCCATAGACGCGATCGAACCCGCGCTTCGACTGGTTGCCGCTCGCATTGTTGTTGACCACCGTGACGCTGTTGATGCGCCAGCGCACCGCGGTCTCGATCTCGCCGATGTGATACCAGAAGCCGGCATCGCCGGTGAATGTCACAACCGGCCGCTCGGGCGCGCCGCATTTCGCGCCGAGCCCGGCGCAGAACGCCCAGCCGAGGTGACCGGCGCTGCGCATGTAGCTCTGATTCGGACTTGTGAGGTCGTACATGCCGCCCATCCACATGCCGGCGTGGCCGGTATCGACCACGACGATGGCGTTGTCGGGCAGGTTCTTCGTGAGCTCGGCGCAGATGCGCTCGGGCCGCATCGGCACCGCGTCGGAGGTCAGCAGCGGCCGATATTTCTCGTACCATTCGGCACGCACCGCGCCCGCCCGCTCGGTCCACGCCTTGCGCTTCTTCGCGGTTCCCGCGTCGGCCAGTTGGCGCATCAGCGCCAGCACGGTCCTGGCGTCGCCCAGCACCGAGGCCTGCAGTGGATAGTTGCGGCCGAGCGCCTCCGGATCGATGTCGATCTGGATCGCCGGCGTACCGATCTTCGGCACCGCCCAGAAATGCGTGGTCATGCCGCCGGTCTCGCTACCGATGAAGCAGACGAGATCGGCTTCGTTGACGATGCGATTGGCGCTCTCGCGCGAATAGCTGCCGCACACGCCGACCGACAGCGGATGGGTTCCGGGGATCGAATCCTTGCCGTTGAGCGAGGTGGCTACCGGGATCGCCAGCGCCTCGGCGAGCGCGACCAGCTCAGCGCCGGCGCCCGATGCACGCACGCCACCGCCGGCGACGATCACCGGGCGCTCGGCCGCCTGCAGCAGATCGAGTGCGGCGCGCACATGGGCGGCCTCCGGCTGCGGGCGGAACGGCGGCACGCGGCGGAACTGGTCCTCGGTGAGGGGCTCCATCTCGGCCTCCTCGGCGTCGACCTGCCCTTCGTTGCCGCGGAACTGCAGGTGCACCGGACCCGGCGTCCCGGACACGGCGACGCGGAACGCCTGGCGCACCATGTCGGGGAAGCGCGAGACATCGTCGATCGTGGCGTTGAACTTGGTGACCGGCTCGAATGCCGGCACGTCGTCGACCTCCTGGTAGACCTTGCGGAACTTGGTCGCGGGCTCGCGTCCGCCGGTCATGGCGATCACCGGCGAATGCGCGAGGTACGCGTCGCGTAACCCAGCCGCAAGGTTGAGGGCGCCGATGACCTGGGCCATGCAGATGCCGGGCCTGCCGGTCGCGCGTGCGTAGCCATCGGCCATGTAGGCGGCGGACTTTTCCCCGTGAGTGTGGATGCGCGCGATATTGGTGCGGCGCTCCATCTCGACGAAGGTGCGGCGCAGGACCGCCGGCACCATGAACACGTGGGTCACGCCGTAGCCGGCGAGCAGGTCCGCCATGCATTCGGCGCCGGTCATCTTTCTGCGATTGTGTCCAAGCATCGTCATGGTCTGCTGCTTCCGTTCGGCTATCGAGGAGGGGTGCTTTGCCGGAGGCAAAGCGAGGGTTGGCGAGAGCAGTCTAGTACGAAATGCAGGCGGGATTCGACCCATGCTCGTCATGGCCGGGCTTGTGCCGGCCATCTCGATAGAGCGGGTACGGCCGTGCCCCGTGAGTCGAGATCCCCGGGACAAGCCCGGTGATGACGACGCTGAGTGCCTGATTACTCTTGATTGCTGGACTTGCGCGTTCGGCCGACCCTAGAATTCGCCGCAGGGAGAAACGGACCCGATGCGGGCAGTGGAAAAAGGTCCGGCGGTGGCAATGCCGCTGCTCAAGCGCCTTCCTGCGGTGTCGCCTGGCATCCTGCGCTGGATCGCTTCCTTCGCGATCGCGATCGCGTTGTGGGAGCTCTCCGCCCGCCTGTTCGTCGCCAACAACCTGTTCTTCGCGCCCCTCTCCGCCGTCGCGCTGCGTGCCGCCGAGCTGTGGTCGACCGGCGAGCTGCAGACGCACATCTGGGTCAGCTTCGTGGAATTCGCCGGCGGGTTCGCGCTCGCCGTCGTGGTCGGCATCCTGCTCGGCATCGTGCTCGCCGAATTGACCCTGGTGCGCGGCCTGGTCGACCCGTGGATCTCGATGCTCTACGCCACGCCGATCATCGCGCTGGGCCGCTTGTTCATCCTGTGGCTCGGCATCGGCGTCGCCTCGAAGATCGCCATCGTATTCCTCACCGCGGTATTTCCCATCCTCATCAATACGGTGGCGGGGCTCACCAACACCGACCGCACGCTGATCGAAGTGGCGCGCTCGCTCGGCGCCAACGGACAGCAGATCTATACCAAGGTGCGCCTGCCCGCCTCGCTCCCCTTCATCATCGCCGGACTGCGGCTGAGCGTGGCGCGGGCGCTGGTCGGCGTGGTGGTGGCGGAGCTGTTCGGGGCGCGCGCCGGCCTCGGATTCCTCATCCTCAACGCCGCGCAGGCATTCGATACGGCGGGCCTGTTCGTCGGCGTCATCGTGCTGGCGGTGGCGGGCGTGATCTCGGTCGAGCTGCTGAAATGGCTCGAGGTGACGCTCGCGCCATGGCGCAGCCTGGATGACGAATGACGATGCGCGCCAAGTTGTCCACCCGCGGTCTGGGCAAGAGCTTCCGCAAGGGAGACAGCACGATCGAGGTGCTGCGCGACCTCGACCATCGACGTCCATTCGGGCGAGTTCGTCAGCATCGTCGGCGCCTCGGGCTGCGGCAAGACGACCTTCCTGCGGCTGGTGGACGGGCTGATCGAGCCGACCCAAGGCAGCGTGTCGATCGACGGGCAGACGGTCCACAAGCCGGACAGCCGCATCGCCTTCGTATTCCAGCAGGACGGCCTGTTCCCGTGGCGTACCGTCACCCGCAATGCCGCGCTCGGCCCGGAGATCCAGCGACGTCCGGCCGACGGCGCGCGACGGATCGCCGACCAGTACCTGCGCCTGGTCGGGCTCGGCGGCTTCAACCGCCACTATCCGCACGAGCTCTCCGGCGGCATGCGCCAGCGCGTCAACATCGCCCGCGCGCTGTCGGCGGGCGCCGACGTGCTGTTGATGGACGAGCCGTTCGCGGCGCTCGACGCGCAGACGCGAGAGATCATGCAGTCGGAGCTTCTGCGCATCTGGCAGGAGACGCAGAAGACCGTGCTCCTGGTGACGCATCAGATCGACGAGGCGGTCTATCTCTCCGACCGCGTGCTGATCTTCACGGTGCGGCCAGGGCGGCTCAAGCAGGAGCTGAAGATCGAGCTGCCGCGCCCGCGCGAGCTTTCCATCAAGCGGACGGCGGAATTCGTGCGCTACACCGACACCATCTGGCGCGCGATCGAGGAGGAGGTGCGCGAAAGCATCGGCCGCGAGGCAGCCGACATCGCGACGTCGCACGCGACGTAATCATCAGGGAGGACACCGAATGAGCATGCGTTCGCTGGGATTGGGCGTGATTGCGCTCGCGCTGACGGCCGCGGCCGGCACCGCCGCCGCGCAGGCGCCGAAGAAGATCAACGTCGGCGACGTGGCGCCGATCGCCGCCGACTGGGCGCATTTCGTCGCCAACGACAAGGGCCTCTATGCGCGCGAAGGCGTCGACCCGCAGGTCACCTATGTGGGCAACGTCGCCAACACCGTGCAGCAGATGGTGGGCGGCTCGTTCGACATCGCGGTGTCGACCTTCGACACCGCCATCCGCGCCATCGGCAACGGCGCCGATGCGGTGCTGATCGGCGGCGTGGTGGTCAAGTATCCCTACTCGATCATGGCGGCGAAGGAGATCGGCAAGGTCCAGGACCTCAAGGGCAAGCAGATCATCCTGCCGTTCCAGAAGGACCTGCTCACCATCGTGTGGAACCGGTGGGTGCGCGAGCAGGGCATGCAGCCGGCCGATATCGACCAGGTGTACGACGGTGCGACGCCCAACCGGTTCGCGGCGCTCACCGGCAACCGCGTGCAGGCCGCGCTGCTCGGCCAGCCGTTCGATTTCCGCGCCGCCGACCAGGGCTACAAGACGCTGCTCGACATCGGCGCCTACGCCAAGGACTACGGCTTCCTCACCCTGATGGCGCGGCCGAAATGGCTCGCCGACAATGCCGAGACGGCGCGCGCCTATCTTCGGGCGCTCTCGGCGGCGGTCGACTGGATCTACGATACCGCCAACCGCGACGAGGCGATCGCCATCCTGGCCAAGGGCACCAAGCTCGATCAGCCGTCGGCGACGCGAACCTACGACTATTTCGTCAACACGCTGCAGCCTTTAAGCCGCAAGCTGGCGGTGCCGCAGAACATCGTCGACAGCACGGTGAAGATCCTGGTCGAGCTCGGCGACGTGAAGCAGGCCGCGTTGGCCGGCAAGACGCTGGTGGAAGCGGGGTATCTGCCGAAGTGAGTTTCTTTCGTCATCGCCGGGCGAGCCGCCTTAAGCGGCGAGGGTTGTCCCGGCGATCTCGATTCCATTGGCACGGCTGTTGCCATCTTTGTCGGGATGGCCGGGACAAGCCCGGCCATGACGAAGGGTCAGGTCTTCACCACCCGCCGCGCCGCATCGGCGATCTTACCCGGGTCGGGGACGATCGCGGCTTCGAGCGGGCCCGCGTAGGGCACCGGCACGTGCGCCCGCGTCACCCGCTGGATCGGCGCCTTGAGCGTGTCGAAGCCGTGCTCCGCCACGCTGGCGGAGATTTCCGAGGCGATGCCGCAGCGGAGCGGGCATTCGTCGACCACCACCAGCCGTCCAGTCCGCCCGACCGAATCCAGGATGGTGCGCTCGTCGAGCGGCATGATGGTGCGCAGATCCACGACCTCCGCCTCGATGCCTTCGGCCGCGAGCTTGTCGGCTGCCGCGAGGCTGTATTGGGTCATCAGCGAGTTGGCCACGATGGTCACGTCGCCGCCGCGCCGCTTGACGTCGGCGCGCCCGATCGGGACCTCGGGCTTGCCGACCATCTCGCTCTCGAGCCCGAGCAGCTTGGCATGGTTGATGATGACGGTCGGGTTCGGGCTTGCCAGCGCGGCGCGCACGAGACCGTAGGCGTCGGCCGCATTCGACGGGGCCACGATCTCCAGCCCCGGCGCGTTGCACATCATCGATTGCGGGCTGTGACTGTGCTGGGCGGCGCCGCCGCCGCGCACGCCGTGCAGCAGGTGGAACGTCACCGGCGCGTTGATGCGCCCATTCGACATGTAGGCGCTCGACCGCCGCCTCGTTGGTGATCTGCGACCAGGCGAGGAAGCTGAAGCTGCCGGTGCCGAGATCGACGAACGGACGCATCCCGGCCATGGCGGCGCCGACGCCGGTCGCGGCGGCGCCCGCCTCGGCGGTCGGCGGATCGACCACGCGGTCGCGAAATTCGGTGCGCACGCGGTCCATCAGATGGCGCTGCGGCCCGAGGCCGAGCACATAGCTGCCGATCAGGCTGACGCGGTCATCAGCCTTCAGGCTGTCGCAGAGCGCATCGACCAGCGCCTGGGCGTAACTCAGTTTAGCCATGACATCCTCACGCGAATACGTGGTCGAAGGCGGTCTCCGCCTTGGGCAGCGGGCTGTCGAGCGCGAACTTGACCGCCTGGTCGATGCGCGCACTCACCTCGGCATCGAGCGCGTGCATGCGCTTCACAGCGTCGCCGCCCGCCTTCGCCAAGGTGCGGCCGAGCCGGATGATCGGGTCGTGCTGGTCGAGCCAGTCGCGATGCTCGCCTTGCGGCGACGCTTCGCCGGTCGCCATGCGGATGTCGGTCACGCCGGTGGCGAGCTCGGGCCACAGCGGATTGCTGCCCGGCCAGCGCCGGGTCATCGCCTCGACGAACACCGGCCCTTCGCCGGCGCGGCAGCGCGCGACCGCATCGCCGGCCGCGGCATAGACCGCCGCCGCATCGGCGCCGTCGACCCGCACCGTCCTGATCTTGAGCGACTGGGCGATGCTGCAGAGATCGCTCGAGGCGTGGACCAGGGTCGGATACCCCTCGCCCGGCGCCCACGAGCCGGTCGAGTTGTTCTCGCACATGAAGACGACCGGCAGCCGCCACAGGGAAGCAATGTTGAGCGCCTCGAAGCTCACGCCCTCTTCCAGCGCGCCGTCGCCGAAGAACGGCACCGCCACCGACCCGTCACCGCGCTGCCGGCACGCATAGCCGGCGCCGACCCCGAGCGAGATGCAGCCGCCGACGATGCCCGATGTGGAGATGAAGCCGAGGTCGGGCTCGGTGAGATGAATGGTGCCGCCGCGGCCGCCGATCAGGCCCGTGGCGCGGCCGAGGATCTCCGCCATGGCGCGGCCCGGATCGGCGCCGCGTGCCAGCACATGGCCGTGGTTGCGGTGCGTGGTGGCGAGCTTGTCGCGCTTGTCGAGCGCCGCCATGACGGCGACGCCCGTTGCCTCCTGGCCGATATAGAGGTGGTAGTGGCCGACGAACTGGCCTTCCGTCGACATGCGCAGCACCGCCTCCTCGAAGCGGCGGATCGTCAGCATGCTCTCGAGGAAGCGCCAGGCGAGATCGGGGGCTAAGGATTGCGGCATGAATGCCTCGTTGTTCTGCGTCTGGGTTGTCATCATCCGCCCCCGATCAAGTCGGGGGCAGGCTCCAGCGGATGATCCAGTAACCATCGGCATCAGACAAATGCGTTGACCGGGGCTATTGGATGCCCCGCTTGCGCGGGGCATGACAACGATGGGGGAGCGGCGTCCTACTTGATCGCCAGCGGGTTGACCGGCGAGCCGACGGCGCCGGTGATCGGAATCGCCGGGGCGACGAACAGGAACTCGTAGACCTTGTCCTTGGCGCAATCCTCGGCGAGCTCCTGCACGTTGAAGATCTCCCCCATGGTCATGCCCATGATCGGGATGGTGATCCAGTGCCACGGTTGGTTGATGCCGCCTTCGGTGTTGTTCGGCCGAACCTCGCAGCCCCAGGTGTCGCTCGCAAGCGCCGCGAGCTCGGTGCGGGCGATCCATTCCAGCGTCTCGAACGCGAAGCCCGGCGCATCGCCGCCCGGATAGCCGTCCCAGCTCTTGGCGGCAAAGCAGCGCTCCATCTGGCCGGTGCGCACGATCACGTAATCACCGCGCTTCACCGTCACGCCCTGCTTCTTCGCGGTGTCATCGAGATCCTGGCACGTCATGCCATAGCCGTCGTCGAGCCAGTCCTTGCCCAGCGCGCGGGCGACGTCGAGGAACACGCCACGGCCGACCATGCGATTCTTGGTCTTCTCGATGCCGCATTTCTGCGCGCCGGCCGACGTCACCTCGCGGCAGTCGTAGCCGTTCCACATGTGGTCCTCATAGAACACATGCCCGAGGCCGTCCCATTGCGTGCCGCACTGGAGCGGCATCGTCACCATGTCGTCGGCGGCGCGGATGCCGCGCTTGTCGAGCACGCCCGAATAGGCGTCGGTGCCGGTGCGGATCATGGTGTGAATCGGATTGGTCCGGCCCATGGCGGGGTAGTTGCTCTTCGCGCCCTGCGGACCGGTGTGGTCGAAATTGAGCGCCAGCGAGATGACCTTGCCCTTCTTCACCAGCCGGCAGGCCGCGATGATGTCCTCGGGGCTCGTGTAGTTGAGCGTGCCGACCTCGTCGTCGGGGCCCCACTTGCCCCAGTTCTTGTATTTATCCGCCGCCTCCGAAAGATCCTGTCGCGTCAGTTTCCGGCCCGCCATGAGGCGTCTCCTCCCTGTCGTTCTTCGCCGCGGCGGAGTTTAGCGCCACGATCCGGCAGCGCCAGACCTTCGACCGTCATGGCTGCGATGACCATTGCGGCAGGCGCGCGAACTGGGGCAGAGTTGCCGCAAAGCAAACCTGCACGGGAGGGACGCATGATCCGGGCGGCAGTGCGAATCATGGCCGCAGCCGCGGCTTTGCTGGTCGCGGCCCCGTGCTTCGCGCAAGCGCCCTATCCGGCGCGCTCGGTGCGCATGATCGTGCCGTTTGCGGCAGGCGGACCGACCGACGTGATTGCCCGCGTGGTCGCGCAGAAGCTCTCCGAGAGGCTCGGCCAGCAGTTCTACGTGGAGAACCTGCCGGGCGCCGGCGGCAATACCGGCACCGCGCAAGCCGCGAAGGCGGGCGCGGACGGCTACACGCTACTGGTGGTCTCGACCGGCTTCATCGTCAACCCGAGCCTCTACGTCAAAGGCGTGCCGTACGATCCGGTGAGGGATTTCGCGCCGGTGACGCTGGTCGCGGCCTCGCCCAACGTGCTGACCGTCAACCCGTCGGTGGCGGCGAAGAGCGCGCAGGAGCTGATCGCGCTGATCAAGGCCAGTCCCGGCAAGTACAGCTTCGCCCAGCCGGCCACCGGCTCGACGCCGCACCTCAACGGCGAATTGTTCAAGCTCCAGTTCGGGCTCGACCTGGTGATGGTGCCGTTCACCGGCGCGGCGCCCGCCGTCACCTCGACGATCGCCGGTCACACGCCGATCGCCTTCACGGCGCTGCCGCCGGCGATCGCCAATATCCGCGACGGCAAGCTGCGCGGCCTCGCGGTGCTGAGCCACAAGCGCGTCGCGGCCCTGCCCGACGTGCCGACCGCCGCGGAAGCCGGCATCCCCGGCCACGAGGGCGATACGCTCACCGGCCTCGTCGTTCCGGCCGGAACGCCCAAGGCGGTGGTCGACAAGCTCAATGCCGAGATCAAGAAGCTGGTGGCGCTGCCCGACGTGAAGGAGAAGCTCGAGGCGCTCGGCTTCGGCCCGGTCGCCGACACGCCGGCGGAATTCGCCGCGCGCATCACGACCGAGACGGCCAAGTGGGCGAAGGTGATCAACGAAGCAAAAATCAAGATCGAATAAAACAGAGGAGGACAGCAATGAACAAGATCCTGTGGATCGTGGCGGCGTGCGCAGCCCTGCTTGCTCCCGTCGCGGCGCCGGCGCAGCAGTATCCGGTGCGGCCGGTGAAGATCATCATCCCGTTCCCGCCGGGCGGCGTGACCGATATCGCCGGGCGGGTGATCGCCGAAAAACTGTCGGAGCGGCTCGGGCAGCAGTTCTACATCGAGAATCAGCCCGGCGCCGGCGGCAACCTGGGCATGGGCAACGTCGCCAAAGCCGATGGCGACGGCTACACCATCCTGCTGTCGTCCTCGAGCATCGTCGTCAATCCGAACCTCTACAACAAGGTTCCCTACGACATCGACAAGGATTTCATCCCGGTCACCAAGGCCGGCGGAACGCCAAACTCATGGGTCGTCAATGCGAGCTTCCCGGCGAAGACGATGAAGGAGCTCGTCGACCTGATCAAGCGCGAGCCCGGCAAGCATAGCGTTGCCTCGCCCGGCACCGGCACGACGCCCTCGCTTTCGATCGAAATGCTGAAGCTCGGCCTCGGCCTCGACTTCGTCACTGTGCCGTTCGCGGGCGGAGGCCCGATGACACAGTCCCTGCTCGGCGGTCACACGCCGATCGCCTGCGGTGCGCTCGGCAACTACGTGAACCTGATCAAGGAAGGCAAGCTGCGGGCGCTCGCGGTCGCCGCCAAGAAGCGCTCGGCTGCACTGCCCGATATCCCCACGCTCGAAGAGTTCGGCATCAAGGGACAGGAGGCGGAAACCATGACCGGCGTGTTCGTGCCGGCCGGCACGCCGAAGGCGATCGTCGACAAGCTGCAGCAGGAATTCTCCACGATCGTGAACTTGCCCGACATCAAGGCGAAACTGCTGCAGCTCGGCGTCGAGGCGGAAGGGGACTCGTCGGCCTCGTTCGCCGCCTACGTCAAGGCTGACGTCGCCAAGTGGAAGAAGGTGATCGAGGACGGCAAGATCAACAAGATTTGACCCTGAAACGCACGGAGCCGGGCCCCGTATCCATGAACGGATGTCGAGTGGACATCCGATCAAACGGAGGCTTACATGCTGAGAAAAACCATCCTCGCGTTTGCTGCCGTTACGGCGCTCGGGACGGCGGCCCTTACTCCCACGACCGCCAGCGCAACCTGGTACGGCCACGGCTTCTACGGCTACGGCAAGCCCTACTACGGCGGGTGGCATTACGGTTATCCCGGCTTCTACGGCAAGCGCTTCTTCTATGGCGGGAAGTTCGGTTACGGGAAGTTCGGTTGGCGGAGGGGCTTCGGGTACTACTGATGCGTTGATGCATCGCGACGATCGCAGTCGTGATCGTCATCGTGCACCCCGGCTTCACGCGAGGCCGGGGCCGCACGATTTGAACGCTTGGGGGAACTGAATGCGCATTGTCGATGTCCGCGAAACCGCCGTCCCCATCAATTCGACGATTTCCAATTCGAGCTTCGACTTCTCGGAGATGACCACGTCGGTGGTCGCCGTAATCACCGACGTGAAGCGCGACGGCAAGCCGGTGACGGGCTTCGCGTTCAACTCCACCGGCCGCTACGCGTGCGGGGCGACGATGCGCGCGCGCTTCATCCCGCGCATCCTGAAAGCACCGCCCGACACGCTCATCGATACGGCCGGCACCAATCTCGATCCGGAAAAGATCCTCGCCTGCATGATGCAGCGGGAGAAGGCCGGCGGGCACAGCGAGCGCTCGATCCCGATCGGCACCATCGAGGTCGCCGTGTGGGACGCGGTGGCGAAGATCGCCGGCAAGCCGCTGCACCGCGTGCTGGCCGAGCGCTACAACGGCGGCAAGACCACCGACCAGGTGTTCTGCTACGTGGGCGGCGGCTGGTACGCGCCGGGGCAGACGTTCGCCGACGTGCAGGACGAGATGCGCCGCCATCTCGACGCCGGCTACACGATGGTGAAGATGAAGGTGGGCGGCCTGCCGCTTAGCCAGGACGTGCGCCGCGTATCGGCGGTGTTGGAAGTCGTGGCACAGCGCGGAAAGCTCGCGGTCGACGCCAATTGCAAGTTCGGCCGCGACGAGGCGCTCGCCTATGCGAAGGCGCTGGCGCCGCTCGGGCTAGCCTGGTTCGAGGAGCCGTGCGATCCGGCCGACTATGCGCTCACCGCGGAGATCGCCGCATCTTACGCGCCGCCGCTCGCCACCGGCGAGAACCTGTTCTCCACCCAGGACGTGGAGAACCTGGTGCGCTTCGGCGGCCTGCGCGCCGACCGCGACATCATCCAGATCGACCCGCCGCAGTCCTACGGGATCGTGCAGTTCGCGCGCTCGATCGCGATGCTGGAGCGGCACGGCTGGAAACGCACCTCGGTCATCCCGCACGGCGGCAACCAGATGTCGCTGCATATCGCCGGCGGCTTCGGCCTCGGCGGCGCCGAATCCTATCCGGGCGTGTTCGGCCCGTTCGCCGGCTTCGCCGACGACGCGGTGCTGGAGAACGGGTACCTGCGGCTCCCCGACCGCCCGGGCATCGGGTTCGAGGCGCAGAACGCGCTCTATGCGATCATGCGGGAGCTGACGGGGTAGGGAAGCCAATCGGCGCTGATATTCGCTAAGCCGAATGGATATTGTTATTACTAATGTTCTCAGGTTCGTTTCGCCAAAATCATCGATCTTTTGGGATTTTGATCCTTAAGCCCCCAACCGCGTCAGTACACGGTCAGCCCGCCGTCGACGAGCAACGTGTGGCCGGTGACCGAGGCGGCGCCGGGGCTGTCGAGATAGAGCACGGCGGCGGCGATCTCCTCCGGCGTCGCGAAGCGACGCGTGGGTATGCGCTCGAGCATGGCCTGCCGCCGCTTCGGATCGCTCAACAGTTTTTCGCGCGAGGGGGTGAGCACGGTCGTCGGCGCGATGGCGTTGACGCGGATGCCGTGCTCGGCCCACTCGATCGCCAGCATGCGGGTGAGGTGAGACACCCCCGCCTTGGAGATGCCGTACACCGAGCGGTTTTCGATGGCGATGACCCCGTGGGTCGACGCCATGCTGACGATCGAGCCGGGACGGCCGCGCCCGAGGCAATACTGGCCGAAGCGCCGGGACATGAAGAACGTACCTTTGAGGTTGGTGTTCATGACGTCGTCCCACTCGGCCCAGGTCACCTCGACGACGGGCTTGTGCAGGGCGCAGCCGGCGTTGTTGACCAGGAGATCGATCTCGCCCAGGGCGCCGAGCGCCTGGTCGAACGCCGTGTCGATGCTCGCCTCCTCGCGCAGGTCGAGTTGCACCGGCACCACCTTGCGGTCGGCGAAATCCGGATGCTGCAAGGTTTCGCGCAGCCACCCCGTGTCGAGCTCGGTGATGGCGAGGTCGTAGCCCGCGCGCGCGAGCGCCAGGCTGATGGCGCGGCCGATGCCGGTCGACGTGCCGGTCACGAACGCGCGTCGAGCTTCACCCATCGTCCCCTCCTGCACTGTCTCGCATTCCTGCAGATTCCAGTGTTTACTGCATCCTAATGCCCCGTCACATCGTCTGTCTCACCTTCGATTTCGACACGCAATCCGGCTTCATCGCGCGCCGCATGACGACGCTGACGCCGCTGTCGCGCGGTGAGTTCGGGCTCACCGGGGCGCGGCGCATCCTGGCGATGCTGAAATCGCGCGGCATCAAGGCGACGTGGTTCGTCCCGGGCTTCACCATCGAAAGCCATCCGGGAGCATGCGCGGCGGTGATCGAGGACGGCCACGAGATCGCGCACCACAGCTGGGCCCATGTCCCGCCCGCAGAGCAGACACGCGCCGAGGAGGAAGCCGACCTGGTACGCGCCAACGAGGCGATCGCCCGCCTCACCGGCCGCAAGGCGCGCGGCTACCGCTCGCCCGCGTGGGATTTGAGCGACAGCACGATCGAGCTCCTGATCGCCCATGGGTTCATTTACGATTCGAGCCTGATGGGCGCCGACTACTGGCCGTATCGGGCGCGGCGCGGCGATGTCGCGGAGCTCGGCAAGCCGTTCGTGTCCGGTGAGGAGACCGCGCTGGTGGAAATGCCGATCAGCTGGTCGCTCGATGATTTCCCCCATTTCGAGTTCATGCGGACGGCCGCCACGGTCCTGCCCGGGTTGCAATCGGCGCGCGCGGTGATGCAGAACTGGCTGGACGAGTTCCTCTACATGAAGAAGACCGTGGATTGGGGCGTGCTGACCTACACGATGCATCCTTACGTGATCGGCCGAGGCTACCGTATGCTGTCCTTCGAGGACCTGGTCGACAAGCTCGCCGCCGAGGGCGCCGTGTTCATGACCATGGAGGAGGCGGCGCGCGAGGCGCAGTTGCGCATGGGTTGGGCCGAGGCATGAACGTGCAAGACGGCGCAGCGAGCTTGAGTCGGACGACCGCGGTCGACTGGATCGCGCGCGCCAACGACGTCGCGCCGATGATCGCGCGCGCTGCCGACCGCATCGAGCAGGAGCGGGAGATCCCCGACGCGGTGATCTCGGCGCTGCACGACAGGCAGCTGTTCCGCATGCTGTTGGCGCGCTCGTGCGGCGGCGGCGAGACCGAGCCGGCGGTGTACGTGCAGGCGATCGAGGAGATCGCCAAGGCCGATGGCAGCACCGCCTGGTGCGTCAACCAGGCGTCGGGCGGCACGATCGCGGCGGCCTTTCTCGCGCCCGAGGTGGCGCGGGCTATCTTCGGCGATGCCCGCGCGGTGGCCGCCTCGGGCCCGACGCTCGGGACTGCGGTCGCGGTCGACGGCGGCTATCGGGTGAGCGGCGCCTGGGCGTTCGCCAGCGGCAGCAAGCATGCGACGTGGCTCGCCGCCCACTGCCTGGTGAAGGAGGCCGACGGCACGCCGCGGATCGGCCCCGACGGCGAGCCGTTCCAGCGCACCATGCTGTTCCCCAAGGGGCGCGCGACGTTCACCGACATCTGGCACGTGATCGGGCTCAAGGGCACAGGAAGCGACAAATACGAGGTTGCCGATCTGTTCGTTCCGGCCGACTTTTCGTACACACGCGAGTTCGACCCCGACCGGCGCGAGACCGGGCCGCTCTATCGGTTCAGCAACTATCAACTGTTCGGCGTCGGTTTTGCCGGCGTTGCGCTTGGCCTCGCGCGCGCCTGCCTCGACGCCTTCATCCCGCTGGCGGGACAGAAGACGCCGCACAACACCGGCCAGCTCCTGCGCGAGAACGCGCTGGTGCAGTTCGAGACCGGCTTTGCCGAAGCGCAGCTGCAGGCGGCACGCATCTTCCTCCTGCAGCTCCTGCGCGACATGTGGGACATGGCGGTCAAGGGCGAGCCCTTCTCGGTCGATCTGCGGGCGCGGCTGCGCCTCGCCACGACCTTTGCGATCGTGCAGGCGCGCGACGTGGTCGATACGGTCTACCAGGCGGCCGGCGCGACCGCGATCTTCGCCAGCAATCCGTTCGAGCGGCGCTTCCGCGACATGCACACGGTGTCGCAACAGGTGCAGGCGCACGCGTCCAATTTCGAATTGATCGGCCAGCATTTGTTGGGGATGCAGCCGAAGTCGCGGTTTCTGTGACGGGCCATGAAGGTTGTCGTCGCCCGGCTTGACCGGGCGACCCAGTAACCTTCGGAGTAGCGATTCTGCTCTCAGCGGTCCCAGTCTTCCGTTGTGCTCACGAACGAGGCACTGCGAGTACTGGTCCCCGCTTGCGCGGGGACGACAACAGAGAATCACTGCCTCTTCTGAATCTGGATGAGCTCGCCGAGCTGCTGCGCCGTCAGCGGCGCGGACAGATACCGGAACCGCACTGCGTCCGCCATCGCCTCGTCGAGGCCCTGGATCTCTTCGGTCTGCAGGCTTTCCTTGGGGATGAACTCTTTCAGCGTCCGGCGGACCACGTCTTCGGCGAAGCCGGAGAATTTCAGATATCGCTCGACCGCCTCGGGGCTCGCATACATCCAGTCCACGGTTTCGCGATAGGCCTTCCGGTAGCGCTCGATCGCGTCCTTCTTCTGGGCGAGCGCGGTGGCGTTGGCGATCTGCACCCGGATGGTCTGGCCGCGAATGGCGGCGAGGTCGCTCGCGCGGCCGACGATGCGGATCTTGCCCTCCTCCAGCGGCTTGAGATTGAACGGCGCGACCGACCAGCCGACGTCGACCTGTCGGGTCATCACCTGGGTGATGGTGGCGCTGACGTCGCCGGTCGCCACCGGCTTCGCTTTGAGCTTGTATTCATCGATGAAGCGCAGCACCGCGATGTTGGTGGACGAGCCCGTGGTCGAATAGGCGATGGTGCGGTCGTTCGCGTCGCGCATCGACTGGACGGGCGAATCCGCCGTAACGTACCAGAACAGCTCGCGCGAGCCGGTCGAGCTTGCGCCGATGATGCGGACCGGCGCGCCCTTCTGCGCCGCGCCGAGGATCGCCAGCGTGCCGGCGCTCAGGCCGATATCCACGGCACCGGAAATCACCGTCTGCAGCGTCTCGCCACCGCCCGCCGTGTACAGGATCTCGAGCTCGAGCCCGTGCTTGCGGAAGATCCCCTGCTGCTGCCCGAGCTCGGGCACCGCCCCTTCCCAGCTGCCGCGCTGGGGCGAAGCGAGCTTGAGCGTCTCGGCAGAAGTCTGTGTGGCGAGCGCCAAGGTCAGGATCGCCAGCCGGATGCTCGCCCACATCATGGCGATCCTCCCGTGCGTCAGGTCATTCGCTGTCCTATGCTATCCGGACGAAGCGGCCTGTCAAAAAAGCGATGATCGACGGGAGGCGACGAGATGTGGCGCGAAGGGCTGACGGCAGCGCTCCTGCTCTTTTCCAGCAGCGAGATTGCGTTGAGCCAAGCGTGGCCCACCAAGCCGATCCGTGTCATCGTCCCGGTGACGGCGGGCAGCGCGATCGACATCACGGCGCGCACGGTGGCGGATCAGCTGACGGGCCTGCTCGGGCAGACGATCGTGGTCGAGAACCGCACCGGCGCCGGCGGCACGATCGGCGCCGGCTCGGTCGCCAAGGCCGATCCGGACGGCTACACCATCCTGGTGCACTCGTCGGCGCACGTGATCGCCGGCTCGACCTTCCCCAACCTGCCGTACGATCCCGGCCGTGACTTCGCCGGCGTGACGCCGCTCGCCAACGTGCCGCTGGTGCTCGTGGTCTCGCCGGCGAAATACGCTTCGATCGCCGATCTCGTCGCCAAGGCCAGGGCGAATCCGGGGACGATCAACTACGCCACGGTGGGCGCCGGAGCGGCCGCGCACCTGACGGCGGAAAGGCTGCGCCTCGCCGCCGGATTCGAGGCGCAGCAGATCCCCTTCCGTGGCGCGCCCGAAGCGATGACCGAGGTCATGAGCGGGCGGGTCGATTTCTTCTTCAGCCCGACCTTGCCGACGCTGCCGCTGTTGCGCGACGGCAAGCTCAAGGCGCTGGCGGTGAGCAGCTCGCGGCGCGCCGCGGCGCTGCCCGATGTGCCGACCACGCTGGAGGCGGGCTTTGCCAACTCCGACTACAATTTCTGGATCGGCATGTTCGTGCCGGCGCGGACCCCGCGCGACATCGTCGACCGGCTCAACCAGGAAACCCTGCGGGTGCTGCGCGAGCCGAGCGTGCGCGAGAAGCTCCTCGCGCTCGGCGGCGAGCCGGTGACGATGACGCCGGCCGAATTCGACGCCTTCCTCAAGGACGAGATCGCCATGAACGCCGCGTTGGTGAAGGCGGCGGGAATCAAGGCGAATTGAGTTGAACCCCACCCGTGAGCGCGCCATGGCGCGCACATACCCTCCCTTTCAGGGGAGGGATGGAGCCAGCTCCACCACCACGGTAGCCACGCGCTCGCCGAAGGCCTTGGTGCCGAGGGAGCCGCCGAGATCGGCGGTGCGCCATTCGGGCCGGGCGATCACCGCATCGAGCGCCCGCTCGATCAGCTCGCCGGCGCGCAGCAGGCGGTCGTTGCCGCGACGCTCGCCGAGCCAAGCGAGCAGCATGCCGGCTGAGCCGATCAGCGACGCCGGATTGGCGAGATCGCGGCCCGCGATGTCGGGCGCCGAGCCGTGCTGGGCCTGCGCCAGCGCATGTGCCTCGCCGGCATTGATCGAGGCAGCGAGGCCGAGGCTGCCGGCGATCTCGGAAGCCTCGTCGGACAGGATGTCGCCGAACATGTTGGTGGTCACGATCACGTCGAAGGCGCTTGCGTCGCGCACCAGCAGCGCCGCCATGGCGTCGATGATGCGCTCCTCGTAGGCGACGTCGCGGTAGCGCTCCGCCACCGCGCGCACGCATTCGAGAAACAGGCCGTCGGACACGCGCAGCACGTTGGCCTTGTGCACCGCCGTCACCTTGCGCCGGCGGCGCCCGGCGAGGCGGAACGCCGCCTCGGCGATGCGGGTCGAGCCCTCGCGGCTGATCTTGCGCACCGACAGGGCGAGGTCGGGCGTCGGCATGAACTCGCCGAGGCCGTAATGCATCGAGCGATCGGCATAGAACCCTTCGGTGTTCTCGCGCACGATGACGAGATCGACGTCCTTGCCGCACCGCGGCGGAAAGCCGGGGCGCGAGCGGGCCGGCCGGATATTGGCGAACAGCGTCAGCCGTTTGCGCAGTTCGCCCGACGGGTTGAGCCCGCCCTCGGCCACCGGCGGATATTCGTTGTGCGAGACCGGCCCGAGAATGATGCCGTCGGCGTCGCGTGCGACCGCGAAGGAGGCGTCCGGCAAGGTCGTGCCGACGGTGCGCAATGTCTCCAGGCCGACCGGCACCTCCCGGAAGGCGAGGCCAAGCCCCAGGCGGGAATCGAGAGCCCGCAGCACGGCCAGCGTCGCCGCCATGATTTCCGGGCCAATCCCATCGCCCTGCAGCACGGCAAGCCGGATCATCCCGTCCCGATTCCCATCGCTCCCCTCCGGCATCCGCCAAGTCCCTTCACTGACATAATTTCACCCGCAAGCATGCACAGGCTGCGGTCGCAGGATGAGGCATTAGCATGTTTCATCCTGACCGTTGTCGGCTATGATTACGGTGACGTGACGCATCACGTCGAGACGGGTGCAAAGGGATCGCCATCGAGACGATCCGCATTCCCGGGAGGAAACGAGATGATGAGGCCAACCGTGCTGGCCGCGCTCATCGGCGCGGCGTTTCCCTTGGCTGCGCTCGCGCAGAGCGCAGACGATCTCAAGAACGACCACAAGACGCCGGGTGACGTCCTCACCTACGGCATGGGCTACGAGCAGAACCGCTACAGCCCGCTCACGCAGATCAACCGCGAGACCGTCAAGCGGCTGGTGCCCGCCTGGTCCTACAGCATGGCGGACAACCGCGGCCAGGAGGCGCAGCCGCTGGTCCGCGACGGCATCATCTACCTGACGGACCATGAGAAGACCGTCGCGGTCAACGGCATCACCGGCCGCGAGATCTGGAAGTCGACGATCGAGTATCCGGCGGACACGACCCGCGTCGTCTGCTGCGGCATCGTCAATCGCGGTGCCGCCATGTTCGACGACAAGCTCTTTCGCACGACCCTCGATGCGAACGTGATCGCGCTCGACATCAAGACCGGCAAGGAGCTGTGGCGCACCAAATCGTCCGACCCGAAGGACGGCTATTCGATGACCGTCGCGCCGCTGGTCGCCAACGGCGTGGTGATCGCCGGCGTCGCCGGCGCCGAGTTCGGTCATCGCGGCTACCTCGAAGGATTCGACCCGCAGACCGGAAAGCAGCTGTGGCGGACCTATACGATCCCGGCGAAGGGCGAGCCCGGCTCGGAGACCTGGGCCGGCGATTCCGCCCTGACCGGCGGCGGCAGCACCTGGATCACCGGCTCGTATGATCCGGAGCTCGACCTGGTGTTCTGGGGCACCGGCAATCCGGCGCCGTGGAATCCGCTCAACCGCAAGGGCGACAACCTCCACACCAACTCGATCCTGGCGATCCAGCCGAAGACCGGCAAAGTCGTCTGGACCTACCAGACGACGCCGGGCGATCCGTTCGACTACGACGGCGTCAACGAGCTGGTGCAGGCCGACCTCACGGTCGACGGCACCCCGCGCAAGGTGGTGATGCAGGCGAACCGCAACGGGTTCTTCTATGTGCTCGAGCGGTCGACCGGCAAGCTCCTGGCGGCCAACCCGTTCGTCAAGGTCACCTGGGCGGAGCGCGTCGACCTGACCACCGGCCGTCCGGTGTGGACGCAGGCGACCAAGGATGCGCTCGAAGGCAAGACCGTGCAGGTCTGGCCTTCGCTGGTCGGGGGCAAGAACTGGCACCCGATGTCGTTCAATCCGGAAACCAAGCTGATCTACGTGAACACGATGGACTTCGGCTGGGAGTACACGCCGCTGCCGATCGACCAGGTGACCAATCTCAAGGCCGGTCAGCCGCATTACGGCGTGAAGCGGCCGTGGCCCTACTTCTTCGACGATCCCAACGGCCGCGGCTATCTGCGCGCGGTCGATCCGCTCACCGGCAAGTCCAAATGGGCCGTGCCGTTCAAGAGCCCGAACTTCGCCGGCACCCTGGTCACCGCCGGCGGGCTGGTGTTCACCGGCCGCCTGACCGGCGAGGTGATGGCGGTCGATTCCGACACCGGCAAGATCCTGTGGGAGTTCCAGACATCGGCCGGCATCGTCGGGCAGCCGGTCACCTGGGAGAAGGACGGCAAGCAATACGTGACGGTCACCAACGGGGCGACCGGACCGTACGTGATGCGCGCCGGCGATCCCAACCTCGCCAACGTCCCGGCCGGCGGCAGCATCTGGACGTTCAAGGTGTTCGAGGAGTACGCCGGACCGCAGCGCGCGGCCCAGGCCAACTGAGGCAATTCCCGGCTTGCGCTTCCCCGCGGCGGTCATCGCGGGGGAGCGCATCCGGGACGAGACAATCTTGAAAATCGCATGAACTGCACGAAAGCCGCGTTTGCTGCGGGATCATTCCTTGCATTGCTCGCAATGGTGTCGGCGGCCTCTGCCGACGCCGACACCAAGAAAGTCGAGGCCGGCGAGATGGTCTACGGCGACTACTGCTCGTCCTGCCACGGCGAGCAGCTGCGCAACACCAGCGGCGGCGTGACGTACGATCTGCGCCGCCTGCGGGCGCAGGATCGTGACCGCTTCTTCACCGCGGTGCTCGACGGAAAACGGCAGATGCCGCCCTGGCGCGGCGCGCTGGAGATGGAGCAGATCGAGTCGATCTGGGCCTACATCCGCGCCAAGGTGGATCAGCCGTAGCCCACTGCAAGGCTTCTCCAGCGCGCGTGGGCAGTGTCCCTCGCGGCCGCCATGGGCAGTCTGCGGCAACGGAATCGCATTCGCCTGTTTCATCCCGATTGCAGTCAGCTATGATCGCCAGTGGCGTGACTGAGCACGTCGATCACGGGCGAACGGACCGGCACCTTGCTGACCGATCCGCGCCTGGGGAGGAAACATCATGATGAGGTCTGCACTGATCGCCGTGCTCGTCGGCACAGCGATGCCGTTGGCGGCGCTCGCCCAGAGCGCGGACGAACTCAAGAACGACGAGAAGACGCCGGGCGATATCCTCACCTACGCGGGCGGCTACAGCCACCAGCGCTTCAGCCCGCTCACCCACATCAACAAGGACAACGTCAAGCGGCTGGTGCCCGCGTGGTCCTACAGCATGTCCGACAATCGCGGCCAGCAGTCGCATCCGCTGATCAAGGACGGCGTGATGTACGTGACGGATCACGAGAAGACGGTGGCGATCGATGCGCTGACCGGCAAGCAGATCTGGAAGCATACGATCGAGTATGCGCCGGAGACGACGCGGGTGGTGTGCTGCGGCATCATCAATCGCGGCGGCGCGCTGCTCGACGGAAAATTCTTCCGCACGACGCTCGACGCGAACGTCATCGCGCTGGACACCGCCACCGGCAAGGAGCTGTGGCGCTTCAAGTCGTCCGATCCGAAGGAAGGCTATTCGATGACGGTCGCGCCGCTGGTGGCGAACGGCGTCGTCATCGTCGGCGTGGCGGGCGCGGAGTTCGGTCATCGCGGCTACCTGGAAGCCCTCGATCCGCAGACCGGCAAGCAGCTGTGGCGCACCTGGACGATCCCCGAGCCGGGCCAGCCGGGATCGGAGACGTGGCCGCAGAACGACGCCTGGAAGACAGGCGGCGGCAGCACGTGGCTCACCGGCTCATACGATCCGGAGCTCGACCTGGTGTTCTGGGGGACCGGCAACCCGGCGCCGTGGAACCCGCTCGGACGTGTCGGCGACAACCTCTACACCAACTCGGTCCTCGCCATCTCGCCGAAGACCGGCAAGGTCGTCTGGCACTATCAGTCGACCCCGGGCGATCCGTTCGACTATGACGGCGTCAACGAGCTGGTCCACGCCGATCTCGCCATCGGCGGCACCACCCGCAAGGTGATCATGCAGGCGCACCGCAACGGCTTCTTCTATGTGCTCGAGCGGGCGACCGGAAAAGTCCTGGCCGCCAACAAGTTCGTCAAGGCGACCTGGGCCGACAGCATCGACCTCAACACCGGCCGGCCGGTGTGGAGCGCCGAGACGAAGGCGATCTTCGAAAAGGGCCCCGGCCACAAGGTGAGAGTGTGGCCGGCGCTGGTCGGCGGCAAGAATTGGGCGCCGATGTCGTATAGCCCGCAGACGGGGCTCGCCTACGTGAACTCGACCGACTTCGGCTGGGATTACGAGGCGCTGCCGCTCGAGGAGGTCGCCAAGCTCAAGCCCGGCCTGACGCCCTATTTCGCTGTCAAGCGGGAGTACATCTTCGACCATCCGGACGGACGCGGCCACCTGCGGGCGATCGATCCGCTGACCGGCAAGTCGAAATGGGCGCTGCCGTTCAAGAGCCCGAACATGGCCGGCACGATGGTGACCGCCGCCAGGATCGTGTTCACCGGGCGTCTCACCGGCGAGTTCATGGCGGTCGATGCCGAAACCGGCAAGACCCTGTGGGAGCACAACCTCGGGGCCGGCATCGTCGGCCAGCCGGTGACCTGGGAGCGTGACGGCAAGCAGTACATCACCATCACCAGCGGCTCGAGCGGACCCTACGTCCAGCGGGTCGGCGATCCCAACCTCGCCAACGTTCCGGCCGGCGGGGCGCTGCATACGTTCAAGCTGTTCGAGGAGTATTCCGGGCCGCAACGGGCGGCGTCGGCACAGTGACGGATCGGCGGGGCCCGTCTTGCACGGGCCCCGGCCGGATGTGCTACGAACGGCGGGGCCGTCGTCCTTCGAGGGTCGGCGCACGAAGAGTGCGCCGACCGCATCAGGATGACGGAAGACAAGCAGGAGAGCCCGCATGTACGCGCCCGCCGGTGTGAAGACCGACTCCACCTTTCCGGTCCCCGACACGATGAAAGCCTGGGTGCTGGGCGACCCGGGCGAGCTGGCGCTGAAAGAGAAGCCGGTGCCGGTGCCCAGGAAGGCCGAGGTGCTGGTGCGCATCGACGCGGTCGCGATCTGCGCCACCGATCTGGAGATCATCTACCACGGCCCGCCCGCCTCGATCCAAGGCGGCATGCCGTTCAACAAGAACTTCACGCCCGGCCATGAGTACATGGGGACCGTGGTGGCGCTCGGTCCCGGCGTCGACGAGTATCGGATCGGCCAGCGGGTGACGGTCGAGATCCACGCCGGCTGCGGCCAGTGCAAGCGCTGCCGCGAAGGCATGTACACCTCCTGCCACAACTACGGCCTCAACTACGGCGACGTCGACAAGGGCCATCGCGCCAACGGCTTCACCACCGACGGCGGGTTCGGCGAGTACCAGGTCAACAACATCAACACGCTGGTGGCGATCCCCGACGCGATGTCGGACGAGGAGGCGACCCTGGTGGTGACCGCCGGGACCGCCATGTACGGACTCACCGAGCTCGGCGGGTTGGTGGCCGGCGAGAGCGTGGTGGTGACGGGCCCCGGCCCGATCGGGCTGTTGGGCGTCGCGGTCGCCAAGGCGCTCGGCGCCCAGCCGGTGATCCTCACCGGCACGCGCGACAATCGCCTCGCCATCGGGCGCGAGCTCGGCGCCGACCACGTGATCAACGTCCGCAAGGAGCCCGACGCGGTGGCGGCGGTGCGACGGCTCAACGGCGGAAAGGGCGTCGACTACGTGGTCGAGTGCTCGGGGGCGCCGAATGCCGTCAACGAGGCGGTGCGCATGGTCAACCGCGGCGGCAAGGTCTGCCTCGCCGCCTTCCCGCACGAGGAGACGCCGGTCGACGTCGCCCATATCGTGCGCAACAACATCTACCTCTATGGCATCCGCGGCGAAGGAAAGAGCGCAACCCATCGCGCCGAGGCCTTCATGTCGCAGAAGCGTTTCGAGGCGACCAAGATCCACACCCATACGTTCGCGCTCGAAGACCTGCCGACCGCGATCCGCTACGCCAAGGATCGCGTGGAGGACGCCATCAAGGTGGTGGTGAAGGCCCGCGGCGTTCCAGCGATACAGAAGGTGGCGGCGGAGTAGAACATGTTCTGCCTCATGGTGAGGAGCGTCGCGCAGCGACGCGTCTCGAACCATGGCCCACCCCGCCGCCATCGTTCGAGACGCGCTCGCGAAAGCGAGCGCTCCTCAGGATGAGGTCTGAGCAAGCGGCGTCGCAGCGGCTCGGCCGCGGATCAGGTCCGCGGTCTTCTCGGCCATCATCAGCACGCATGCGTTGATGTGAGCGGAGACCAGGTCCGGCATCGCCGAGGCGTCGACCACGCGCAGGCGCTCGAGCCCACGCACCCGCAGCTGCGGATCGAGCACGCTGTCGGGGCCGATCCCCATGGCGCAGGTGCCGCACGGATGATGCGCGGTGATGGCGGTCGCACGGATCCAGGCGTCGACCTCGGCATCGCTCTTCACCGCCGCGCCGGGAGAAGTCTCGACGCCGCGCCAGGGGGCGAGCGGCGCCTGCGAGGCGACTTCGCGGGCGAGCCGAAATCCTTGGCGCAGCCGCGGCAGGTCGCTCGGCGCGGAGAGGAAGTTGCCGATGATGCGCGGCGGATCGGCCGGGTCAGCCGAGCGCAAGCGGACGGCGCCGCGGCTGTCCGGATGCAGCAAGGTCGGGCGGATGCCGAAGCCGTCGAGATAGGCAGGGCGCAGCAGCGGAAACCACAGATGGGCGTTGCCGGCCGCGCCGCGGAACATGAACTCGATATCGGGCACCGCGAGCTCGCGGCGCGTCTTGACGAAGGCGTGCAGGCCGCCCGGCACCACGGTGCCGGGACCGCTGCCGAACAGATAGGCGCGCAGCATCGACAGCGCCATGCGGTCGGCCCGCATCTCGCGGTGAAAGCTGCCGGACCGTGGCCGCGTGAACGCGATCATGACCGCCATATGGTCCTGCAGATTGCTGCCGACCGGCAGATCGATGACCGGACTGACGTCCATCTGGCGCAGGTGTTCGGCCGGGCCGATGCCGGACCGCATGAGCAGCTGCGGCGTGTTGAAGGCGCCGAGGCAGAGGATCACTTCGCGGGCGGCCTCGGCGCGCCGCACGTTGCCGCGTTGCACATATTCGATGCCGGTCGCACGGGTGCCGCTCAACAGGACGCGAGTGGCGTGGGCGGAAACTTCGAGAGTCAGGTTGGGCCGCGCAAGCGCCCGCTTGAGATAGGCGGTCGCGGCCGACGAGCGGCGACCGTTGCGGATCGAGTACTGGCTGCGCCCGAAGCCTTCGGGCTGACGGCCGTTGTAGTCCCCGGTGTGCGGGATGCCGACCGCCTGCGCGGCGGCGATCCAGGCGTCGTACAGCGGATCGCGCGTCTTCGCCCATTCGACGCCGATCGGGCCGGAGCCGCCGCGCCATTCGTTTTCGCCGTCCTGCCAGGTCTCGCAACGCTTGAAATAGGGCAGCACGTCCGCATAGGACCAGCCGAGCGATCCCTTCTGCGCCCAGCGGTCGTAGTCGCCCGGGTGACCGCGGGTGAACGCCATCACGTTGATCGAGGACGAGCCGCCCAGCACCTTGCCGCGCATCGCCTCGATGCGACGGCCGTTGAGCTGCGGCTCGGGCTCGGTGTGATAGCCCCAGTCGAACATGCCGCGGTCGTGCATGGCGCCCAAGCCCAGCGGGATGTGGATATACGGATGGCGGTCGCGCCCGCCGGCCTCGAGCAGGAGCACCGTTGCGTCGCCGCCTTCGCTGAGGCGATTGGCCAGGACGCAGCCGGCGGAGCCGGCACCGACCACAATGTAGTCGAAGGATGTCATGGGTTCTCTATACAGGGCGGGGCACCAGAGGCACTATGCAAAGCGGGAGGCGACAGCATGGGCATCAGGGGCAGATCAATGAAGTCATTGTCGCAGCCGGCGATGGTTGCCCTGTTCGTGCTGACGGCCACGGGACCAGGCGCCTTCGCGCAGGCGCAGGATTATCCGACGCGACCCGTCACCTTCGTGGTTCCATTCGCGCCGGGCGGCGTCACCAGCCTGTTCGCGCGGCTGCTCAGCCAGCGGCTGGAGCAACGCCTGGGCAAGCCATTCGTCGTCGAGAACCGGCCGGGCGGCGGCGGCGTCACGGCGGCAGCGGGCGTGGCGCAGGCGGCCCCCGACGGCCACACCATCATGATGGCTTCGAGCACGGTGCTCGCCATCAACGTCACGCTGCGCAAGAGCCTGCCCTACGACCCGCGCCGCGACCTGACGCCGATCGCGCTGCTGGCGCGGGTGCCGTTCGTTCTGGTGGTCAACCCGGCGCTGCCGGTGCACTCGGTGGCCGACCTGGTCAGGCTGGCGAAGGAGAAGCCCGGCCAGATTTCATACGGGACGCCGGGACCCGGCACGTTCCATCACATCAACGCCGAGATGTTCCGCCGCATGTTCGGGCTCGAGCTCGTGCACGTGCCCTACAAGGGCTCCGCGCCGGCACTCAACGACGTGGTAGGCGGCCACATCCAGATGATGTTCAGCGACGTCTCGCCGGCCCTGGCGCTGATCGAATCCGGCAAGCTGCGCCCGCTTGGGGTGACCACGCGGCAGCGGGTGCAGGCGGTTGCGGCGGTCCCGCCGCTCGCCGAGGTCGGCATGCCCGACTACGAGACCGCCTCCTGGCACACGGTCACCACCACCGCCGGTGTGCCGCGGGGAATTGTCGACAGGCTGCACGAGGCCATCCGGGAGGCGATGAGCGACCCGGCGGTCGTGCAGATCCTGGCCAAGGACGGCACGCTACCGCAGATCTCGCCGCCCCCCGACGAGCTCAAGCAGTTCGTCGCCGGCGAGATCGTGCGCTGGGGCAAGATCCTGGAGGAGGGCGGGTCTGGCCGGGCTGGAGTGAGGGTTTGATTAGGCAGCCTCAAGTAAGGTTGCCAGGCGTCGCCTGACCGTCATAGTGTCGGGCGAGCCGCAGATTCTCCACGCATGGGGCGGAACGTAGGGCGCTTTGCGGCGTTCCCAGGGTGCGGCAACAACCGGAGTGGCGGGATGCGCCGCACAGCAACCCTCCTGGCGGCTTTGGCGGCGGCAATCGTGGCCATGCCGACGCTTGCGTCCGCGCAGGACGGCTTTCCGGGCGCGGTCTTTCGCACATTGACGACCCCGTTCCGCGCGATCGGGCGCACCATCGCGCCGCGCCGCACCGGTCAGGATGCGCAGAGCCGCTATGTGACGGCACCGCTCAGCCTGTCACCGGCGGCAAAGAAGCGGCAGCAATCGACGGCGCGCGCAACCCCGCGCCCGCGCGGCCGTGCCGCCCCGATTCCGGCCGCGACCGAGGTGTCCCGCGGCACACCGGACGATGCCGCCGAGGCGCGGGCGCTGCCGCCCGTGGCCGCCCTCGAGCGCCGCCCGGAGGCGCGCTCCCCCGACCAGCAGCAGCCAGCGATGATGGCGAGCGGTTGGATGGGGCCGCTCTATTGGCCTTACGCGTCCGACGACCTGTTCGACTACGCGTTTCAGCCATCGACCAGCACGGATTGGTTCTGGGCGCGCGGCTCCGGCGATTTGTTCGATGCCATCTTCATGCGCGCCGGCGACGTCAGGACGGGCTGGGCCGAAATGTGCGGCAGCCGGCGCGGCGGGTCGGGCTCGTGGATCGAGCCGATTCGGCAGGCGATCGGCCCGACCCAGGCGCAAAGCCAGCTGTTCAACGATCTGCGAGATGCGCTGGTCAAGGCCGCCAACGAAGTCAGGAGCGCGTGCCCGAACCCCGACACGCTCGCCAATCCGGCGCAGCGGCTCGAGGCGATGACCGACCGGCTGTGGGCGCTGCGGCAGGCGACCATCACCATTCGGGCTCCGCTGGAGAGCCTCGTCGGCTCGCTCTCCGCGAATCAGCAGGCCAAGCTCAATGCCATCGACGCGGATGCGGCCGCGCCGCCGCTCGGTACGGGCAATACGCCGCGACCGCAGGCGAATTGTCCAGCGGCCCTGTGCGGCCCGCCGCTGTCGCCCTTCGCCGAGTGGCCGGGCGCGGAGATCGAGCAGCGCGTGCGGCCGGCGGACGAGCAACGCCAGGCCCTGGAGGCGGTGCGCATGACCACGCTCGGCATGACCCAGTTCCTCATGGCCTCATGCCCAAGCGAGACGTTGCGCACGCCGCTCACGCGGATCGACGCGGCGGAAAAGCGCCTCAACGCGCTCCTCTATGCGGCACGCACGCTGGCGCCGGCGGTGAACGGGCTCTATGGCGCGCTGGCGGAGGAGCAGAAGGCCCAGTTCCGCTCGCTCGGCCGCCTCGCCGGGACGGCCCGGCCGACGGGTGAAGCCCCCGGCGGGGGACGCGGGGAGCGGTAGCGCCGAGTCGTTCATCGCCGGCGGATCACAAGCTCTGCTTCACCACCCTGCTGTCGAGACCGAACAGCTTCGCGGCGTTGCCGCCGAGGATGCCGCGCTTGGCCTGCTCGCTGAGGAACGGAAGGTCGTAGATCGCGCTCGGCAGATCGAAATCCCAGTGCGGGTAGTCGGACGACCACAGGAGCTGGGTCTCGGCGTTGAGCATGCGGAACGTCGCTTCGAGAATCGACAGGTCTTCCGGCACTTCCATCGGCTGGGTCGAGTAGTACATCTCGCGCATGTACTCGCTCGGCTTGCGCTTGAGCGAGGGACAGTCGGACGTGCGCATCATGAACTCGTGGTCGAGCCGCTGCATCAGGCAATAGGCCCAGGTGAGGCCGGACTCCACCCAGATCACCTTGAGCTTCGGGAACCGCTCGGGCAGACCGTTGATCACCCAGTTGGTCATGTGGATCATGTTGAACCACATGAAGCCGAGGGCATGCACCGAGATGAAGCGGTTGGTCATACCGAGCGCGCGGTCGTCCCAGCTGTAGGCGGCGTGGAAGGCGAGCGGCTTGCCTATCTCCTCCATGAGCGCGTAGGTCTTCATGTAGGCGTTGTCGTGCACCGGCTTGTAGCGCGGCGACGTGACCATGAAGCCGCTGACGCCCTTGCGCTCGCCGAATTCCTTCACCGTGCGGTAGGACGCCTCGGGATCGTTCATCGGCAGGTAGAGCATCGACACGAGCCGCGGCTCGAGGCTGAGAATGCGCTCGCACAGCCAGCGATTATAGGCCTGCGACAGCGCCGCCTCGATCTCGGGCTGGGGATGCAGGCCGAGGAACAGCATCGGGGTGGGAAACAGGCACGCATAGTCCACGCCCATCGCGTCCATCCAGCGCTTGGTCATCACGATGTCGCGGTGGGTGTCGGGCGGCGTCTTCTCCAGCTTGCGCAGCCCCGAGCGGGTGATCCGGCCGTCCAGGTCCTGATAGCCGACCTGGCTGTTGAGCATGGCCGAGCGCCCGCCGCGGCTCATCGAATCCATGGCGGCGCGGCGGATCACCGGGCTGTCGATGTATTCGAACACGTCCTTGTGCGACTCGTTCTCGTAGTGGTGCGAGTTGACGTCGACGATGAGGAAGTCCTGATAGTTGCGCTGGCGCGCCTGCTGGGCGGCATGCTCGAGATGCTTTTCCACCGAGAATTCGTCGAACCGCAGATTGCGGACTTCGCTGCGCGGCATGTCCATGGGCGTCCTCCGAATGATTTCAAGCAACGACGAAAATGTCGTCGCCGCGGCGCACCACCTCGTACTTGCGGAGCTTGAGCCGGCGATTGCCGACGCATTCGCCGGTCTTGATGTCGTATTCGTAGCCGTGCCACGGGCACACGAAATGCAACTCGTCGGAGAAGGTCTGCCCCTGGTAGGTGCGGTCGGGCGCGATGATGTCGACGACCCGGTTGATCATGAGGCCCTCGCACGCCGGGCCGCCCGCATGGACGCAGTAGTTGCTGTAGGCGTAGTAGGCGCCGTCCTTGTGGAACACGCCGATCTCGTGCCGGCCGGCGGTGACGATGCGGCGATCGCCGTCGGGCATCTCCGCCGCCTTGGACACGAACCATTCCGCCATCGTGCAGATTCCGTAGGGTGGGCAACGGCGCGACGCCGAGCCTATCCGCGTGGGCAAAATCGCCTACGCGCCGTTGCCCACGCGCAGAGCCATCAGCAAGCGATTTTGCCCACCCTACGACGCAGCATACAACGGCCTCACTCCGCCTTCCAGGGGATCACCTTGCGCTCGAGCTCCTGGAACAGCACCGAGGTGATGAGCCCGAGGATGCCGACCGTCACGATGCCGACGAACATGATGTCGACCTGCAGGAGCTCCCACGAGTTCCAGATCAGGTAGCCGATGCCGGTCTTGGAGGCGACGAACTCGGAGGCGACCAGCACGATGAACGAGACCGCGAGCGCGATGCGCAATCCGGCGAAGATCGTCGGCAGCGCGCCGAAGAAGACGATGCGCGTGAACAGCACGGTCTGGCTGGCGCCGTAGTTCTTCGCCACGTCCCAGTAGATCCGGTCGATATTGGCGGCGCCCGTATAGGTGTTGACGACGACGGGGAAGAACACCGCGATCGCCACCAGCGCGATCTTCGAGGCGTCGCCGAAACCGAACGCCAGGAGCAGGAGCGGCATCAGGGCGATCTTCGGGATCGGAAACAGGGCGGCGATCAGGGGGTCGACGAAGATCCGCACCGGCCGGAACATGGCCATCAGGAGACCGACCGCGACCGCCGGCACCGAACCGACCAGAAAGCCGGCAAACACCCGGTAGAGCGTGACCGCGACGTGCCCGCCGAGCTCGCCGCTCGCGACCAGAAGCATGAAGCGGACGCCGATGTCGCTCGGCGCCGGAATGAAGCGGCGGTCGCCGAACCCGAGCTCGAGAAGGACCTGCCAGACGAGGAGAAGCCCGATCGGCGAGATGAGGTAGAGCAGGCGCTCGCGCGCCTTGTCGGACAGGGCGCTCATTGTTCGGCCTCCCGGCGTGCGCGCATCACTTCCTCTTCGAGCACGCGCCAGATCTCCAGCTTGAGCCGGCCGAACTCGGGCGAGGCCGACAACGTCACCAGATCGCGCGGATGCGGAAACGGCACGTCGATGATCTTCTTGATGCGGCCCGGATGGGCCGTCATGATCACCGTCCGGTCGCCCAGGAGCAGCGCCTCCTCGATCGAATGGGTGATGTAGACCACGGTCTTGCCGGTCTGCTCCCAGATGCGCACCAGCTCCGCCTGCAGGAGCACGCGGTTCTGCGCGTCGAGCGCCGCGAACGGCTCGTCCATCAGCAGCATGCCGGGATCGGTGACGAAGGCGCGGGCGATGGCGCAGCGCTGACGCATGCCGCCGGACAGCTGATGCGGATAGTGGCGGCGGAACCTGCCGAGGCCGACGAGCCGGAGCGCCGCATCGACGCGCTCGGCCGCCTCACGGCCACGGATCCCGCGGGTCATCAGGCCGAAGCCGACATTGGTCGCGACGTCCATCCAGGGAAACAACCCGCTCTCCTGGAACACCATCGCATTCTCGACCGCCCAGCCGGTCGCCTCGACCTCGATGCTGCCGCCGGTCTGACGGTCGAGGCCGGCGAGGATGCGCAGCAGGGTCGACTTGCCGCAACCGCTCGGCCCGACGATGCACAGGAACTCGCCCGGCGCGACGGTCAGGCTGACGTCATCGACCGCGACGACCCGCGCCTGGCTGGTGACGAATTCCTTGTGCAGCGCGACGATCCTGATCGCGGCGCCGCGCCGCTGCGCAAGCATTTCATCCTCCCGGCGCCCGGCCACGTCGGCTGGTCAGGAACCCGACATGTCCTCGCTCGGGCGTTTGTCGCATTTTCCGCAGCCCACGCAAGCGCCCCGCCACAGTCGCGCTGGCGGGGGGAGCCCGGCTCAAGCCGAGGGGACAGATGTCAGGCGGGGAAAGCGGCCGGCGCAAAGAACGCCGCCCTCACGACGCGGTCTCTTTTTCCTCAGCTGCAGGCGGTCGTGCGGATCACACAGTCCGACAGGCGCGGCCGCATGTAGATCTGGTCCTTGAGCGGCAGCGTGCCGGTGATGACATAACCGATCACCGGCGTGTAGTCGTACTGCACCTCGCCCCAGATCAGCCAGGTATTCGGGATCTTGAGCGCGGTCGGCACGGCCACGGCCTGGTTCTGCGGCCGCGCGGTGGTGTTCTTCGCCTCGCTCCACTGAACCGTCGCGTTGCTCTGCGCGTCGATCTTCACCTGCGAGACGATCACCTTGAGATTGGTGGACGGCCAGGGCGCAACGACCGACACGGTGGCATTGAGGATGTCGTTCACGTCGCTCGTGGTGACGCTGGTGGCCTGGGCCACGAGGTCGGCCGCCGAACGCGCCGCCAGCGTCACCTTGCGATCGACGGCGACGCCCTGTGAGACCTCGACGCCGCCGAGATAGAAGGTGATCAGGAGCGGCAGCACCATGGCGAACTCGACGGCGGATGCGACTCCGCGCTCGTCGCGGCAGAACCGGACGATGCACTCGCGCCAGCCGGCAGCGTGGCTTCGAGAAAACATGGTCGGCCTCATTGGTACGGCTCGTTGCGGAAGGCGGCGGTTGCCATGAGCAGTCGCTTGCCGTTCGACAGATCGGACAGGTTCAGCCCGATCAGCGACACGTAGACGGGCCATTCGTACATGACGCGGACGACGACGATGCTGCCGGCGGCGCCCGGATCATAGGTCTGGTTGCTCATCAGGTTCTTGTTGGCGTCGATCATCTTCGAGGTGTCGGTGCCGCCGAACGATGTCGAGGTACGGACGTCCACCTTCAGCTTGTTCATGCAATCGAACAGCGCAAAGACGCGCGAGCAGACCGACTGCTTGAACTGGGTCTGGCTGAACCCTTGCGTCTGTGCCTGTCCGGTCAGGATCAGGCGGCTCGCGTCGGCGGTCGCGGTCTCGAGCGTCTGGCCGGCGAAGAAGACGAAGCAGGTCTCGATGATGGCGAACAGGAGCCCGAGGAACGGCGCCGCCACCATGGCGAACTCGACGGCCGCCGCACCGTCCTGGCGTCGCGCCAGCCGGCGAAAGATCCTCGCTCCCGGCATTCGCTTCAGGGGGATGGACAATCGGGTCAGGAATGAATGCAACATCGCAAGAGGCTCCGGATGCCGCGCGCGCCAACAGCCGACACGCTCCTTATGTACCAGCCACGTGTTTGAAAACCGTTGCCGGGAGTAAAAACAACCGGCTGCCGCCGGTGACGATCCGCTAACCATCCGGGTCGAAGCGGCGGCGATCCGGCCGCGGGGCCGATCACTTGCCCTGCGCCTGCCCGGTCCGGGTAACGGTCTGGGCGAGGGCGGCCTCGAAATGTGCCGGTGCGTCGCCGAGCGTGATTCTGCGTTCGCAATTGGGATTGCAGCTGTACGACTCCTGCGCGGCTCCCCGGTGGACCACGATCACGTCGTCGCGCGCCGGCAGGACCTGCAGGGACTTCTCCATCAGGACGGTCCCGCTGCGGTCGAGCGCGAGGACATTGGTGATGCCGTAGCCCTTGCCGGTCAGCACCATGATGCCGCCGGGCTGCAGGGAAACATCGGCGATCAACGGATTGCCGACGATCACGGTCGCGACCTTTTCGGGCATCTTGAGCACGGTGGCGCGATCGAGGATGACGGAGACGGTTTCGGCGGCGCTTGCGGCCCCGGCCAGAAACATCGTCGCAGCCGCGACACCGGCGACCAGCCAGCGCGACAGGCTGCGCCCAGCTCGGTTACGCGCTGTCCTTGACATCAGACGGGTCCTCCCCGACCCGGGGGCATGAAACGTGGACCCGAGTTGACTGCAAATTGGTGAACGAAGTGCAAATGCGCACCGCGAGATTCCGCACTGACCTGTCGGCCCGGCCGCCTGTCCTGCCACAGTGACACTCCGTCGATCCATCGTATAGCCGAGGACAGACGTAAGCATCTACTATGGCGGCGCATCGCATTTTAATGAAAGTTGTTATTAACCACCCTTTGGTTCCTCAGGAAATCCCGGTTATTCATCATTCGATTTAACCTTGTTGCAACAAGTCCCCGCTAGGGTTGCGCATGGTTCGGACTGGTCGGGAGACAACGGCCACCGGAGCCAGCTCAGACAGCCACGTGGATCAAGGAGCCAGAGTATGAAGACCCTCGTTACGCGTTTCGTGAAGGACGAGTCGGGCGCGACCGCCATCGAGTACGGCCTGATCGCCGCCGGCATTTCGGTCGCCATCATCACCGTCGTGAAGAACGTCGGTACCCAGCTGAACACCACGCTGACCTCCGTGCAGAACGGCCTCAAGTAAGCGTCAGTATTTGTACGTGACGGCATGAAAGGCCCCGGCTTACGCCGGGGCCTTTTCATTTTCACCTATGTTACATGTATTGAAAATCTATAGATAGGGAAAAACCTAAGGATTTGGATCATCTCTTTTTTAGAGGCGTCGCTTAAAAAGGCGTTAGAGCGTCAGCTGGGCTGCCGGCGCTCATTATCCAAGGGAGAAGGTCAGATGTCTGTGTTTAAGCGATTTCTTCGGGACCAGTCGGGCGCAACTGCCATTGAGTATGGCCTCATTGCGGCCGGCATCGCGGTTGCGATCGTCGTCGTCGTGAAAAGCGTCGGAACCGAATTGAACACCACGCTCACGTCGGTGCAGAACGGCTTGAAGTAAGCTGCGGCACTTCGCATGTCGCCCGGCACGCGGCGCGGGCGGCAAGCCGATCCTAACCAATCGGTAAGGAAATTTGGAGAGAATGAATGCGCCGAACGGCGCATTCTTCGTATTCGAGGCGGACCAGGTCAGGCGATGTTGTTGGACGCGGTAAGGCTGCTTCTGTTTCCGGCGATGATGGCATTCGCGGCCTCGAGCGATCTTCTGACGATGACGATCTCCAACCGCGTGTCGCTCATTCTGCTGGGCGGCTTCTTCGCGCTCGCACTGGCGACCGGAATGCCCCTGGAGACAGTGGGCATGCACGTCGGCGCCGCGCTCCTGGTGTTCGTGATCGTATTCGTCTTTTTCGCCCGGGGCTGGATCGGCGGCGGCGACGCCAAGCTGGCGGCGGTCACCGCCTTGTGGCTCGGGTTCGATCAGCTGCTCGCCTATTTCGTCTACGCATCGCTGTTCGGCGGGGTGTTGACGTTCTTCATGATCCGGTTCCGGTTCGCGCCGCTGCCCGCCTTTCTGGCGCGCCAGGAATGGGCGCAGCGATTGCACCGGATGGACGCCGGCGTGCCCTACGGAATCGCGCTCGCCGCCGCCGCCCTCCTGATCTACCCGGAGACCCCCTGGATGACGGCCGGAGGCCTGTGAGCATAGGCCGCAGGCTCTTTCGATCCAAGTAAACGCTGGTTAACGCCTTTTGGATACGCCTCATTAACCATGGATTGACGTTTCGCTGGTGAAATCACCATCGACGGCCGCGTTCGGCCGCAGCGTGATCGTGGAAAGTGAAGCGTATGAAAACCGCGCGTCTCATCGTGCTCGGCGTGGCGATTGCGGCAGGCGGATTTGCCGCATTGCTGGCGGGAAGGTCGGATCCGCCCCCCGCAGCCCCGCAACCGGTTGCCCAGATCGATACGGTCGAGGTCCTGGTCGCCAAGGTCGATATCGGCATGGGCCATGTGGTGTCGCCCAACGACATCCAATGGCAGATCTGGCCGACGGCCGCCGCCAGCCCATTGTTCCTGCGTCGCTCCGAGCGACCGGACGCCATCCAGCAGCTGTCCGGCTCGATCGCGCGCACCCCCGTGGTGACCGGCGAGCCGATTCGCGAGGGAAAACTCATCAAGGCCGACGGATCGGGCTTCATGGCCGCGATCCTGCCCTCCGGCATGCGGGCGTTCTCGACCGAGATCTCCCCGGAAACCGGCGCCGGCGGCTTCATCCTGCCCAACGACCGGGTCGACGTGATCCTGAGCCGCCGCGACCGCGAAGCGGAAAAGCAGGCCGGCGTCGACGTTCATACCAGCGAGACCATCCTGCAGAACGTGCGGGTGCTGGCGATCGACCAGACGGTGGAGGAGAAGAACGGCCAGCGCGTCGTGGTCGGCAAGACCGCAACCCTCGAGCTCGCGCCGCGCCAGGCCGAAACGCTCGCGCTGTCGCGCCAGCTCGGCACGCTCACGCTCGCCCTGCGCAGCCTCGTCGACGCCGACGCTCCGGCGAGGACCGAGACGGACGAGGGGCGGTCGAACAACCGCCGCGGCGTCAACATGGTCCGCTTCGGCGTCACCACCACGTCGCCGGTGAAATGAGGATCCGGGCCATGGCGAGAAGACTTCTCCTGCGGCGCGCGCTGCTCGCGGCGCTGCTCTGGCTCACCGGCGCTGCCGCGGCCACGCCGTTGCTGGCCGGCGAGCCGCCGCGCGGGCCGGCGCCGACGGTCGCCGGCGTCGACGGCACGACGCGCTTCATTCCGCTGGGCATCGGCAAATCGGTGGTGGTCGACCTGCCGCGCGACGCCAAGGACGTGCTGGTGGCCAATCCCCAGGTCGCCAACGCCGTCGTGCGCTCGGCGCGCCGCGCCTACCTGATCGGCGTGACGATCGGCCAGACCAACGTATTCTTCTTCGACGCCGATGGGCGCCAGATCGCCGGGTTCGACATCGCGGTAACGCGCGACCTCAACGGCGTGCGCGCCGCGCTGAAGAAGGCCCTTCCGCTGTCCGACGTCAACATCGAAGGCGTGAACGACGGCGTGATGCTGACCGGCAGCGTCGCCAGCCCCGCCGAATCGCAGCACGCCTACGACGTCGCCACCCGCCTGGTGGGCGACGGCAAGGTCGTCAACAGCCTGGTCATCCGCGGGCGCGATCAGGTCATGCTCAAGGTCACGGTCGCGGAGGTCCAGCGTGACGTGGTCAAGCAGCTCGGCATCGATCTCAACGGCAGCCTCAGCATGGGCAGCGCGGTGCTCGATTTCAACATCAACAACCCGTTCTCGGCGAGCAACGGGCCCCTCAGCAACACCGCCATCTCTCCCCAGGGGCCGCTGAATTCGACCACGGGCCTGCCTCGAACTCGGCGCAACCATCCGCGCCATGGAGCGTGCCGGCGTGATCCGCACGCTGGCCGAGCCGAATCTCACGGCGATCTCGGGCGAGATGGCCAATTTCCTGGCGGGCGGCGAGTTCCCGATTCCCGCGGGTTTCAGCTGCGATCCCCTCACCGGGCTCTGCCAGCAAGGCATCGAATACAAAAAGTTCGGCGTCGGGCTGAACTTCACGCCGGTGGTCATGTCGGAGGGCCGCATCAGCCTGCGCGTATTGACCGAGGTCTCGGAGCTCTCCAGCGAGGGCGCGCTGACGCTTAGCCAGCGCAGCACAATCGGTGTTCAAACAACAACCATTCCGTCGATCAAGACACGGCGCGCCGAGACGACGGTGGAACTGCCCTCGGGCGGCTCGCTGGCCCTGGCCGGGATGATCCAGGAGCAGACCAAGCAGCACATCAACGGGCTTCCCGGACTGATGCAGCTGCCGGTGCTCGGCACGCTGTTCAAGAGCCGCGACTACGTCAATCGCCAGACCGAGCTGATGGTCATAGTGACGCCGTATATCGTGCGCGCCGTCGCACAGAAGGAGCTGTCGAAGCCCGACGACGGCTACGTCGACGCGACCGATCCGGCCTCGGTCCTGCTCGGTCGGCTCAACCGCATCTACGGCGCGACCGGCAAGACCGATCGGCGCGGCAACTATCACGGCAGCTACGGCTACATTCTCGACTGAGGGGCAGAGGACCAAGGACAATGACCAGTTCGCGTATCCCGATCCTCGCGCCGCGCGGAGTGCGCCTTGCAGCCAGGGCCATGCTGCTGGCCACGGCCGCCATGCTGGCGGCCTGCCAGCACTCCCAGCAGACCACCGGCATCAGCGACCCGGCTCCGCCCGATTACCGCCAGCGCCATCCGATCGCCATCAAGGAAGGCGAGCGGACGGTGGAGCTGTTCATCGGCCGCTCGCGCGGCAGCCTGTCTCCGGCACAGCAGGCCGACGTTGCGGCCTTCGCGCATGCGTGGCGGCGCGAATCGACCGGCGGGATCATCGTCGACGTGCCGGCCGGGACGGCCAACGCCTATGCGGCGAGCGAGGCGATGCGCGAGGTCGAGGCCATCCTCGGCGCCTCCGGAGTGCCGGCGGCCGCGGTGCGGTCGCAGCCCTATCAGCCTGCCGACCCCAAGATCATGGCCAACCTCAAGCTGCGCTATCCGAAGATGAGCGCGCATGCCGGGCCGTGCGGGATGTGGCCGGAGGACATCGGCCCGAGCGCCAACCGCAAATACAACGAGAACGGCCAGTACTACAATTTCGGCTGCGCCGCGCAGCGCAACCTCGCCGCCATGGTGGAAAACCCGGCGGATCTAGTCCAGCCGCGCGGCGACACGCCTTCCTACGCCGGCCGACGCTCGACCGTGCTGGAAAAATACCGGAAGGGCGAGCCGACCAATACCCGGTACGAGGAAAAAGACAAAGGCAAGATCAGCGACGTTGGCAAATGATCAAGTTCAACCTGTCCCAAGCCCAGGCCGAGGCTGCGCCGGCCGACCCGACGCGCGAGCAGCATATCGCGCCGGTCCCCCGCATCTCGATCCAGGCGTTCTGCGAGACGCCTGAGACGACCGCCACAATGCAGGCGGCCGGCGAGGATCGGCGCATGGGCAAGGCTCATCTCAAGATCCAGACCGGCGGCATCGTCGCGGCCGTCGAGGCCTACCGGACGTCGCCCACCCCCAACGTCGTGGTCATCGAATCGGAAGGGCGCGGCGACGATCTGATCGGCGGGCTCGATACGCTGGCTGAAGTGTGCGACGCCGGCACGCGCGTGCTGGTGATCGGCAAGTTCAACGACATCGTGCTCTATCGCGAGCTCGTGCGCCGCGGCGTGAGCGACTACCTGATGGCGCCGATCACGGTGCTCGACGTGGTGCGCTCGGTGTCGAGCCTGTTTTCAGCGCCCGACGCGCGGCCGGTCGGCCGTACCGTCGCGATCGTCGGGGCGCGCGGCGGGGTCGGGTCTTCGACCGTTGCGCATAACGTCGCCTGGTCGATCGCGCGCGACCTGCAGCTCGATTCGGTGGTGGCCGACCTCGATCTGCCGTTCGGCACCGCCGGCCTCGACTACAACCAGGATCCGCCGCAGGGAATCGCCGACGCGGTGTTCTCGCCGGAGCGCATCGACACCGGCTTCGTCGACCGGCTGCTGTCGAAATGCACGGATCACCTCAGCCTGCTGGCCGCGCCGGCGACGCTCGACCGCGTGTACGATTTCGGCATGGACGCCTTCGACCCGATCCTCGACGTCCTGCGCACCGCGGTGCCCTGCATCGTGCTCGACGTGCCCCACCTGTGGACCAGCTGGGCGAAGCGCGTCCTGATCGGCGCGGACGATATCCTGATCGTCGCGGCGCCCGACCTCGCCAACCTGCGGAATACCAAGAACCTGTTCGACCTCCTGCGCACCTCGCGGCCGAACGACCAACCGCCGCACTACTGCCTCAACCAGGTCGGCGTGCCGAAGCGGCCCGAGCTCAAGTCGGCGGACTTCACCAAGGCGCTGGACGCGGAGCCCATGGCGATCATCCCGTTCGAGCCGCAATTGTTCGGCACCGCCGCGAACAACGGCCAGATGATCGCCGAGATGGCGGCGAGCCACCGCGCCGCCGAAACGTTCCGACAGCTGGCCCAGGCGTTGACTGGCCGCGCCGAAATCAAGCGGACGCGGTCGAAGCTCCTGGCTCCGATCCTCGAGAAACTCAAGCGCCGGGCGTAACCGCCGGCGGAGACAAGCTCCCGTGTTTGGCAAGCGCTCCACCATCGGCTCAAACTCCGCGCGACCGGCGCCGATCACGCCGGCCACGCTGCCAGCGGCCATGCCCCCGGCGTCCGATTCCGCCGGCGACCCGGGGCGCGCAGCAGCCCCCGTGCTGAGCGCGCCGATCGCCTCGCCGTCGGTCGCTCCGGCGCAGCGCAACACGATGCCCTCCGGCCCGCTGACGGCCCCGGTGGTCGCGGAATCGCGCCGATCCGACACCTATTACGAAGTGAAGGGCACGATCTTCGGCGCCCTCATCGAGGCGATCGACCTGTCGCAGCTTGCGCGGCTCGACTCCGATTCGGCACGCGAGGAAATCCGCGACATCGTCAACGAGATCATCGCGATCAAGAACATCGTGATGTCGATCTCCGAGCAGGAGGAGCTGCTCGACGACATCTGCAACGACGTGCTCGGCTACGGCCCGCTCGAGCCGCTGCTCGCGCGCGACGACATCGCCGACATCATGGTGAACGGCGCCAGCACGGTGTTCATCGAAGTCGCCGGCAAGATCCAGAAGACCGGCATCCGCTTCCGCGACAACCAGCAGCTCCTCAACATCTGCCAGCGCATCGTCAGCCAGATCGGGCGGCGCGTCGACGAATCCTCGCCGATCTGCGACGCGCGCCTGCCCGACGGCTCGCGCGTCAATGCGATCGTGCCGCCGCTCTCGATCGACGGCCCGGCGCTGACCATCCGCAAATTCAAGCGCGACAAGCTCACCCTGGAGCAGCTGGTGAAATTCGGCTCGATCACGCCGGAGGGCGCCGAGGTGCTCAAGGTGATCGGCCGCTGCCGCGCCAACACGCTCATTTCCGGCGGCACCGGCTCCGGCAAGACCACGCTGCTCAACTGCCTGACCCGCTACATCGACATCGACGAACGCGTGATCACCTGCGAGGACGCGGCCGAACTGCAGCTGCAGCAGCCGCACGTCGTGCGCCTGGAAACGCGGCCGCCCAACCTCGAAGGCGAAGGCCAGGTCTCGATGCGCGACCTGGTGCGCAACTGCCTGCGCATGCGGCCCGAGCGCATCATCGTCGGCGAGGTACGCGGACCCGAGGCATTCGACCTGCTGCAGGCGATGAACACCGGCCACGACGGCTCGATGGGGACGCTGCACGCCAACAACCCGCGCGAAGCCCTGTCGCGCCTGGAATTGATGATCACCATGGGCGGCTACACGCTCCCGTCGAAGACCATCCGCGAGATGATCTGCGCGTCGGTGGACGTGATCGTTCAGGCCGCGCGCCTGCGCGACGGCTCGCGGCGCATCACCCACATCACCGAAGTGATGGGGATGGAAGGCGACGTCATCATCACCCAGGACATCTTCGTCTACGAGTTGCTGGGCGAGGACGCGCACGGACGGCTGATCGGGCGTCATCGCTCGACCGGGATCGGACGCCCGCGCTTCTGGGACCGGGCCCGGTACTATGGCGAAGAGCAGCGGCTCGCCGCCGCGCTGGACGCGGCCGAAGTGGCCAACGAGCCGATACGCTGAGCCGCCGCCATGCCGATCGACCAGCAGACGCTCGCCCTGTTCTTCCTCGCCACCGTGGCGGCGGGGGGCGTCGCGTGGGTGTTCCTCTATCCGATCCTGTCGGGCGAAGCGAAGGCGGAAAAACGCATGGCGAGCGTCGCCCGCGCCGAGCCCGCCTCGCGCACGGTGGCGCAACGCGGCGCCCAGCGCACGCGGCGCGAGCAGGTCGAGGAGAGCCTGAAAGAGCTCGAGATGCGGCAAGCCAGGGCCAAGCGCCCGCCACTGCCCATGCGCATCAACCAGGCGGGCCTGAGCCTGTCGAAGCAGCAATTCATCCTGATCAGCGCGGCGCTCGGCCTGATCGCGTTCGCGGCCCTCTTCATGGTCGACGCCGGGCTCATCCCCGCGCTCGCGGCCGGGTTCGCCGCCGCCGGCGGCGTGCCGCAGTGGCTTCTCGGCTACCTGAAGAAGCGGCGGGAAGGGAAATTCCTCGAGGCGTTTCCGGATGCCGTCGACGTCATCGTGCGCGGCATCAAGGCCGGCCTGCCGCTGCTCGAATGCCTCAAGATCGTGAGCAATGACGCTCCCGAGCCGGTCAAGAGCGAGTTCCGGGCGATCATCGAGACCCAGACGATCGGCATGCCGATCGGCGACGCCTGCAACAAGCTGTACGAGCGCATGCCGCTGCCGGAAGCCAATTTCTTCGGCATCGTGATCGGCATCCAGCAAAAGGCCGGCGGAAACCTGTCGGAGGCCCTCGGCAATCTGTCGCGCGTGTTGCGCGACCGCAAGAAGATGAAGGCCAAGATCCAGGCCATGTCGATGGAGGCGAAAGCCTCCGCGTTCATCATCGGAGCGTTGCCGTTGGTGGTGATGATCCTCGTCTACCTGACCAGCCCGGACTACATCTCGCTGCTGTGGACCCATCCGATGGGTCGCATGATGATGGTCGCCTGCGGGGTCTGGATGCTCATGGGCGTTCTGGTCATGCGCAAAATGATCAATTTCGACTTTTGAGCGCGCCCATGATCGACCTCCTGATCGACAAGATCCACGACACCAAGTTCCTCTCCATGCTGTTTGCGGCAGTCGCCGCCATGGCGACCGTGCTCACGCTCGCCATGCCGCTGCTCACCGCCGACAACCTGCAGAAGCGCATGAAATCGGTGGCGATCGAGCGCGACAAGATCAGGCAACGCGAGCGCGAGCGACTGGCGCGCGGCGACAAGGTCACGTTGCGCACGTCGCCCAAGCAGTACATGAAGACCGTGGTCGACCAGTTCAACCTCAACAAGTGGGTCGGCCAGGAGGAAGCCCGCACCATGCTGATCCAGGCGGGTCATCGCGGCCAGGGCCCCTATGTGGCGTTCCTGTTCTTCCGCCTAGTGACGCCGCTCGTCGCGCTCGTGTTGACGCTGTTCTACGCCTTCGTCCTCGACGCGGAGCAGCCCGGGACGATTAAGGTCCTGATGTGCCTGGCGGCCGCCTATGGCGGGATGCAGGCCCCGAAGCTGTTCCTCAAGAACACGATCCAGCGGCGCCAGCTCTCGATCAAGCGCGCCTTTCCGGACGCGCTCGACCTGCTGCTGATCTGCGTCGAATCGGGAATGTCGGTCGAAGCCGCCTTTCGCCGGGTGAGCCAGGAAATCGGCTCGCAGTCGATCGCGCTGGCCGAGGAACTCACCCTGACGACCGCCGAGCTGTCCTACCTGCAGGACCGCAAGATGGCCTACGAGAACCTCGCGCAGCGCACCAATCTCGATGGCGTCAAATCGGTGTGCATGGCGCTGCAGCAGTCAGAGCGCTACGGCACGCCGCTCGGGCAGACCCTGCGCGTGATGGCGCAAGAAAACCGCGACATGCGCATGTCCGAAGCGGAGAAGAAGGCGGCGGCGCTGCCGCCCAAGCTCACCGTGCCGATGATCCTGTTCTTCCTGCCGGTGCTGTTCATCGTGATCCTGGGCCCCGCCGCCATCCGAGTGATGGAGATCAAGTAGCGGCGAGCTCTTGGCTCAGCCCGGAGCTTGTAGGGGCTCAGGATGACGAGGGTCGGGGGTCGGGGCGGCGGCACCGCCGCGCGCCACCGACGTCCTCTGATTCACGATGTCATACAGCCAACGCTCCGCCCGTCCCGGCGGTCACTTTGGCGGCTTTGCCGCCGGCGGCTTCGCCGCGTGACCGTTTCGAGCCGGGCTTTGCGTCCTTCGCGGCTCGACCGCTGCGCGCTCGAGCACCTCAGGATAACGCCCTCAGGATGACCTGAGGGAGCGGAGCGCCGCGAGGGCGCTGGTGCGGAACGCCGCACCCGTGGCGTGTTTCTCCCCTTCCCGTTTGCGAGGCGGGAAGGGACACGCCGGAACACCTTGCGAGGGTGTCCCCGCGCCCCAGTGACGTAGGGGCGCGCGCCCTCGCGGCGCTCCACCGCGGCGGCTGCGACCTCTTCCGGATCCGATCAGGGTCGTGGCTGCCGCTCCCCGCTCCGCCTTCGTGTGTCTTCCGGAAGACGCCCTCGGTGAGCCGGGATGGATGGGAGTAAAGAACTAGTCTGGGAATATTGTCAAGAGGGCTGGCGAACTATTTTTCCGTTTTTCAGGAATGCCGGGATCGCGCCGGATCCCTCGATTCACCCGGCACAGCCGCGTCCCCTCCCGGCGCAGGGACTCGGGCGTGGTCTTGCCACCACTTCAGGGCTGCGGAGTACCGGATGGCCGCTCCCCGCTTTCGCCGGGGACATGATCGCGGGCCATGACAACCGCGAGGTCTCGCCTAAGCTAGCGCCAATGAGGGTTGCCCCTACAAACGACAGGTCGTGGGCACTCCTATAAAGCGCACGGATGGAATGACGGTTATCGAGCGCCCACCAGCGGCCCGCCGACCTGACCCGGCTTGGCGAGCTTCTTCCAGTTATTGGGCTGGGCGAGCATCTCGCGGAGATAGGCCACGTTGGCTGCCGCGTCCTCGGACGGCAGGTCGGAGCGGGCGATCTCTTCGGCCTCCTCGAACCGGCCCTGGAGGCCGATCACCAGGGCGAGATTCTGGCGCACGCGCCGGTCCGCCCCGGGCCGGGACGCGGCCCGACGCAGCGTGCTCTCGGCCTTCGGCAGGTCCTTGGACAGCGCGTAGGACAGGCCGAGATTCGACAGGACGGTGGGTTCCTCCGGCACGATCCGGAGCGCGCTCGCGTAATAGCGCTGCGCCTCCTCGGGCCGCCCCATCTGGTCCAGGGCAGCGCCCTGCACCGAGAGGATGCGCCAGTCGGGCTGGTCGGGGGAGTGGGCGCGGTTGAGCACCTCGAGAGCCTGCGCATAGCTGCCGATATCGGCGAGCGCACGGCCGTAGGCACCGAGCACGGCGCGGTTGCTGGGGTGAAGTATCGAGGCGTTCTCGAGCACAGCGGCCGCCTGATTGCGCTGACCAATGCCACGCAGCGCGACTGCATAGCGGACAGCGGCTTCAGGATCGCGGTTGTTGGCGCGATAGCGCTCGCCGTAGATCTCCGCCTCGCGGCGCCAGTCGGGCTCGCCGCGCGTGCCGGAGATCGAGCTGGTCGTCCCGGTGGAGCCCGGGGTGGCGCAGCCGGCAGCGCCGATCGCAAGGATCGCCGCGACGGCCGCCGAGGCGAGAAGGCGCACTGTTCGGACAGGAGGGCGACGCATGACAAGGCTTGCTCCGCCGAGCCCAAACGGGACCCGACTGCCCAAGCAATAGACGATTAACCCTAATGTCCGGTTAACCGCCCCGCCGCGCTCCTTTCCTGCCTTCGACCGCCATGGTAGCAGGACACGACACACCTTCGGGGCCCTTTCCCATGCACCCTGTCTTCGTCCGCCGCAGTGAAGCGGCGCAACCGATCCCGGTCTGGTTCGTCACCGGCGCGACCTATGGGGATATCCGCGGCCGGCTGGATCCGGCCGCCCGGGCGTTCGCCGAGGCCGCCCGCTTCGAGCCCGAGGCGGGGCGACACCTGCTGCTGCCGGGAGCGGCAGGCCTGTCTGGCGTGCTGTTCGGGCTCGAGGATCGCGACAAGCCGTTGCGCGATCCATTCCTGCCCGGCCGCCTGCCGGGGCTGCTGCCGCCGGGGACCTACGGCTTTGCCAATTCGGCGCATGACCAGAGACTGGCGGCGCTCGCCTTCGCGCTCGGGACCTATCGCTTCGGCCGCTATCGCAAGGTCGAGGAGAAGGAGATCAGGCTCGAGGTTCCGGGCAATCTCGACGGCGACGACCTCACCCGCATGGTGGAGGGCGTGTGGCTCGCCCGCGACCTCGTCAACACCCCCGCCAACGATCTCGGGCCGGCCGAACTGGAGGAAGCCGCCCGCGCGCTCGCGACCCGCCACGGCGGCAGCGCGCGCTCGATCGTGGGCGACGACCTCATTGCCGAGAACTTTCCACTGATCCATGCGGTCGGACGCGCGTCCGCACGCGCGCCGCGCCTGATCGACATCGCCTGGGGCAATCCGGCCGATCCCAAGATCACGCTCGTCGGCAAGGGCGTGTGCTTCGACACCGGCGGCCTCGACATCAAGCCGTCGAGCGGCATGCTGATCATGAAGAAGGACATGGGCGGCGCCGCCTGCGTGCTGGCGCTTGCCCACATGATCATGGACCGCCGCCTCAAGGTGCGGCTGCGGGTGCTGATCCCGGCGGTGGAGAACGCAATCTCGGGCACCGCCTTCCGTCCGCTCGACATCTACCGCTCGCGCAAGGGCGTTCACGTCGAGATCGGCAACACCGACGCGGAGGGGCGGCTGATCCTGGCCGACGCGCTGGCGCTCGCGGGCGAGGAGCACCCCGACCTGATCGTCGACATGGCGACGCTGACCGGCGCCGCCCGCGTCGCGCTGGGCCCCGACCTGCCGCCGTTCTATACCGACGACGAGGCACTCGCCGCCGACCTCACCCGCCATGCGGCGGCCGAGAACGATCCGCTGTGGCGGCTGCCGCTGTGGCGGCCCTACGACAAGCTGCTCGAGTTCGAAGACCGCCGACGTCAACAGCATCTCGTCGAGCCCGCATGGCGGCTCCATCACGGCGGCCCTGTTCCTGCGGCGTTTTGCCGAGCAGGCCAAGGCCTGGCTGCATCTCGACATCTATGCGTGGACGCCGGCCGCCAAATCCGCCCGGCCGGAGGGCGGCGAATGCCAGGCGGCGCGCGCGCTCTATGCCTTGCTGAGCGAGCGGTATGCCGCGTAAAGCGGCTTGCGCAGGCAGCGCGCCGCCAAAATAATGCGTCCTCGTTTGCTGTGGTGCGGAGCCCTTCATGGCGGTCGAACTGCGTCCCGCTCAGGCGCTGCGGCTGCTCCATGAGTTTGCCCACGCGCTGGTCACCGACAACGAGCCGGACTTGTCGGCCCGCCAGCTCGCGGTGCTGCTGACGATCTATCTCGAGACGCCACCGCACACGGTGCGGGCCCTTGCCGCCAAGCTCAGGGTGACCAAGCCGGTGATCACGCGCGCGCTCGATACGATGGGGCAGTTGGAGCTCGTCTCGCGCAAGCGCGACACCGCCGACCGCCGCAACGTGATCATCCAGCGCACCGTGAAGGGCGCGCTCTACGTGGAGAAGCTCGGCGACCTGGTAGTGGCCAAGGCGCAAGGACTGCCGCGATGACCCTCGACCCGAGGCTGACGCCGTACCGGCCGGACCTCGCCGCCAAGGACCTGGAGGGCCAGGTGGATGCGGCCCGCTTCGTCGAGGGGACGTTGCGCGAAGTGATCGAGCCGCAGGCGCCGGTGCGGCGCTCGCCCGCGCCCGACGCGTCGCTCGACACCGAGGCGCTGATGGGCGAACGGGTGACGGTGTACGAAACGACCGACGAAGGCTGGGCCTGGGGCCAGCTGCACGAGGACCGCTATGTCGGCTGGCTGCCGGCCGCCGCCCTGGGCGCACCGGGGGCGGCGCCGACCCACCGGGTCGCGGCGCTGCGCACCCTGGTGTTCCCGGGTCCCGACATCAAGCTGCCGCCGCTGACCGCCCTGCCACTCGGGGCGCGCCTAGCCGTCGTCCGCCATGAGGCGCGTTTTGCGGTGACGGCCGGCGGCGGCTACGTGCCGGCGCAGCATCTCGCGGCCATCGATGACGTCGCCGCCGATTTCGTCGCCGTCGCCGAGCGCTTCGTCGGCGCGCCCTACCTGTGGGGGGGCAAAACCAGCCTGGGCCTCGATTGCTCCGGCTTGGTGCAGACTGCGCTGACGGCCTGCGGCATCTCCTGCCCGCGCGACAGCGACCAGCAGGAACAGGCGCTCGGCGCAGCGGTTGCGGCGAATGCCGGGCATTCCAACCTGCGGCGCGGCGACCTGGTATTCTGGAAGCGCCATGTGGCGATCGTGCGCGACCCGCAAAGACTCGTGCACGCCAATGGCCACCACATGGCGGTCGCCATCGAGCCGCTCGGCGAGGCCGTCGACCGCATCAAGGCGGGCGGCAGCGACGTGACCAGCGTGCGCAGGCTCGCGGCGAGAAGCTGATCCGCGCAGATGCTTTACTGCGCCACCACGCCCTCGGGCGCGGTCTCGAGATTGAAGGCGGCGGCAAACAGCGCGCGCGTGTAATCGCTCTTGGGGTTCGCGAACACGTCCGCGGCCGGCCCCTCCTCCATCACCTTGCCGTTGCGCATCACGATGATGCGGCTCGCCAGCGCGGCGACCACCTTGAGATCGTGCGAGATGAACATGTACGTGAGATTGCGGCGCTCCTGCAGGTCACGCAGGAGCTCGACGATTTGCGCCTGGATCAGCATGTCGAGCGCGCTGGTCGGCTCGTCCAGCATGACGAAAGTCGGCTCGAGCACGATCGCCCGCGCCACCGCGATGCGTTGGCGCTGGCCGCCGGAGAACTCGTGCGGATAACGGAAGCGCGTCTCGGGATCGAGGCCGACGTCGCGCAGCGCGCGCACCACGCGATCCTCGCGTTCCGCGACGCTCATCGCGGGATGGTGGACCCACAGTCCCTCCTCGATGATGTGGGAGACCGCCATGCGCGGGCTGAGCGACCCGTAGGGGTCCTGGAACACGATCTGCATGTCGTGCCGGAACGGCCGCATCTCCTTGAACTTCAGGCCCTGGATGGTGTTGCCCAGGAACACGATCGGGCCGTTGGACGAGATCAGTCGCAGGATGGCAAGGCCGAGGGTGGTCTTGCCCGAGCCCGACTCGCCGACCACGCCGAGCGTCTCGCCCTTGCGCACCGTCACGCTGACGCCATCGACCGCCTTGATGTGGCCGACCACCTTGCGCAGCACGCCGCGCTTGATCGGGAACCAGACGCGCAGATCGCGGGTCTCGACGATGACCGGCGCGCTCGGCTGCAGTGGCGCCGGCTCGCACTTGGGCTCCGCCGCAAGCAGCGCGCACGTATAGGGGTGCTCGGGCGCGTTGTAGACGCGCTCGACCGGCCCCTGCTCGACGATCTTGCCCTTGCTCATGACGCACACCCGGTCGGCGATCTTGCGCACGATGCCGAGATCGTGAGTGATGAACAGCATGCTCATGCCGAGCCGCGTCTGGATCTCCTTCAACAGCTTGAGGATCTGCGCCTGCACGGTGACGTCGAGGGCGGTGGTGGGCTCGTCGGCGATGAGGAGGTCCGGCTCGTTGGCGAGCGCCATGGCGATCATGACGCGCTGGCGCTGGCCGCCCGAGAGCTGATGCGGATAGCTCTGCAGCCGGCTCGCCGGATCGGGAATGCCGACCTGGCCGAGCAGCTCGACGATGCGCGCCTGCGCGGCCGCGCCCTTGATGCCGCTGTGCAGCTCGAGAATCTCGCCGATCTGCTTCTCGATCGTGTGCAGCGGATTGAGCGAGGTCATCGGCTCCTGGAAGATGATGGTGATGTCGTTGCCGCGAACGTCGCGGATCTCGTGCTCCGGCAGGCCGAGCAGCTCCCGGCCCTTGAAATGGATGGTGCCGGACGGATGGCTTGCGGCCGGATAGGGCAGGAGCTTGAGGACCGACAGCGCCGTCACCGACTTGCCGGAGCCCGATTCGCCGACCAGCGCAACCGTCTCGCCCTTCTCGATCTCGAACGAGACGCGATCGACGGCGAGCATCTCGCGCTCGCCCTGGCGGAACGCGACCGAGAGGTCGCGGACGGAGAGGAGAGGTGCCATCGCGCCTACCCGAACGTCTTGCGCGGGTCGAAGGCGTCGCGCACCGCCTCGCCGATGAAGATCAGGAGCGAGAGCATCACCGCCACGGTGAAGAAGCCAGTCAGCCCGAGCCACGGCGCCTGCACGTTGGCCTTGCCCTGGGACAGGATCTCGCCCAGCGAGGGCGAGCCCGGCGGCAGGCCGAAGCCGAGGAAGTCGAGCGCGGTGAGGGTCATCACCGAGGACGACAGGATGAACGGCAGGAACGTCATGGTCGCCACCATGGCGTTGGGCAGCAGATGGCGGAACATGATCTTGGCGTTCGATACCCCGAGCGCGCGCGCCGCCTGGATGTATTCGAAATTGCGCCCGCGCAGGAACTCGGCGCGCACCAGCCCCACCAGCGACACCCAGGAGAACAGGAGCAGGATGCCGAGCAGGACGAAGAAGCCGGGCACCAGCACCGAGGAGATGATGAGGAGCAGGTAGAGCGAGGGTATGGAAGTCCAGACCTCGATGAAGCGCTGGAACAGCAAGTCGGTCCAGCCGCCGAAATAGCCCTGCACGGCGCCGGCCGCGACGCCGATGAACGACGACACCAAAGTGAGGGTCAGGCCGAACAGGACCGAGATGCGGAAGCCGTAGATCATGCGGGCGACGAGGTCGCGCCCCTGGTCGTCGGTGCCGAGCCAGTTGTACTCGAGATCGCGGCAGCCGGAGAGCTTCTTGCGCTCGACCACCGGCTGGCATTCCTTCTCGGTGAGCATCCAGGTCGGCTTCGACGGCGCCGGCGTCGGCAGGTCGAGATTGTGCGTCCCGTAGGAATAGCGGATCGGCGGCCAGATCATGGTGCCGCCCTTCTCGGCGATCAGCTTCTGCAGATAGGGATCGCGATAGTCCGCCGCCGTCTCGAAGTCGCCGCCGAACGCCGTCTCCGGATAGGTGACGAACACGGGAAAATACGACTTTCCTTCGAAGCTGATGTAGAACGGCTTGTCGTTGGCGATGAACTCGGCGAACAGCGAAAGGACGAACAGCACCAGGAAGATCCAGAACGACCAGTAGCCGCGCCGGTTCGCCTTGAAGTTCTGCCAGCGCCGGCGCGTGAGCGGCGACACGTCGAGCGGGCGGCCCTCCGGCATGACGACGAGCCCGACCGGCGACACGGCCTTGGTGTCGGGCGTCGTGGCAGCGACGCGGGCGTCCACGCTCATACCTCCCGGGTCTCGAAGTCGATGCGCGGATCGACCCAGGTATAGGCGAGGTCGGAGATGAGGTTCACCACCAGCCCGACCAGCGAGAAGATGTAGAGCGTGGCGAAGACCACCGGATAGTCGCGGTTGAGCACGCTCTCGAAGCCGAGCAGACCCAGCCCGTCGAGCGAGAAGATGGTCTCGATCAGCAGCGAGCCGGAAAAGAAGGCGTGCACGAAGGCTCCCGGGAAGCCGGCGATCACGATCAGCATGGCGTTGCGGAAGATGTGCCCGTACAGCGTCTGGTATTGCGTACAGCCCTTGGCACGGGCGGTGAGCACGTACTGCTTGCGCACCTCATCGAGGAACGAATTCTTGGTGAGCAGCGTCATGGTGGCGAAGGCGCCGAGCCCCATGGCGATGATGGGCAGCGTCAGGTGCCAGAAATAGTCGGCGATCTTGCGGTACCACGGCAGCTGCGCCCAGTTGTCGGAAGTGAGCCCGCGCAGCGGAAACACGTCGAAGAACGAGCCGCCGGCGAACAGGATTATGAGCAGGATCGCGACCAGGAAGCCGGGGATGGCGTAGCCGATGATGATGAAGCCGGACGTCCACGTGTCGAACCGCGAGCCGTCCTGGACCGCCTTGCGGATGCCGAGGGGAATGGAGATCAGGTAGGTGAGCAAGGTCATCCAGATGCCGAGCGACATCGAGACGGGAAGCTTCTCCTTGACCAGATCGATCACCTGGACGTCGCGGAAATAGCTCTTGCCGAAATCGAAGCGGATGAAGTTCCACAGCATCAGCCCGAAGCGCTCGTAGGCCGGCTTGTCGAAGCCGAACTGCTTCTCCAGGCTCTTGACGAATTCGGGATCGAGGCCCTGGGCACCGCGGTATTTGGAGGTGACGGCGTCGACCTGCGAGCCGCCCTGAACCTGCCCGCGCGAGCCGAAATCGCCGCCCGACGACCCGGAGATTCGCGAGGTCGCGCCGGTGTCGGCGCCCGACAGCTGCGCGATCACGCGCTCGACCGGCCCGCCGGGCGCGAACTGCACCACCAGAAAGGAGACCAGCATGATCCCGAGCAAGGTCGGGATCATGAACAGGATGCGGCGGATGATATAGGCGGTCATGGAATTGATTGCGCTCGTGTCCCGGCTGCGGCGCGCCGACCATCCTCCAGGGCCGCATATAGGGCGGGGCGCGGTGGCGCGCCACCTCGCCTGCCGCCCATGGTGCAGCCCGTCGCAACCCCTAGCATATTCTCATCCCGGCCGCTCGACCTTCGCGGCCTTGTTGGGATCGTACCACCAGGTCTCCAGCACGCCGCGGCCATAGCGCGGCTTGGCCGGGGGCCGGCCGAATACGTCCCAATAGGCGATCCAATGGGACGCCTTGTACCAATGGGGAATCCAAAAGCGCCCGGCCCGAATCAGCCGATCGAGCGCCCGGCAGGCGGTGACCATCTCGGGCCGGGTCTCGGCGGCGATGATGCGATCGATCATGGCGTCGATCGCCGGCTCGGCAATGCCGGCGAGGTTCTGCGAGCCGCGCAAGGTCGCCGCCTGGGAGGAGAAATAGCTGCGCAACGAGTCGCCGGGTGTGGTGGAGAAGCCGAACCGCTGCACCGTCATGTCGAAGTCGAAGTCGTCGACTCGGGCGCGAAACTGCACCGGATCGACGACGCGCAAGTTTGCCTCGATGCCCAGGGTGCCGAGATTCTTGATGAACGGCATGTGGTGCGGTTGAAAGGTCGGCTCGTCGATCAGGAACTCGATCGCGATGCGCTCGCCCTTGGCATTGACGCGCTTGCCGTCCTTGATCGCAAAGCCCGCCTCGTTGAGCAACTGGGCCGCCCTGCGCAGAAGATTGCGGTCCTGGCCCGAGCCGTCGGAGACCGGCGGCACGAACGGCTCGCCGAACACTTCGTCCGGCACCTTGCCCCGATAGGGCGCGAGCAGAGCAGCCTCGTCCGCGCTCGGCTTGCCCTCGGCCATCATGTCGGAATTCTGGAACACCGAGTGGGTACGGTCGTATGACCCGTACATGATGGTCTTGTTGGTCCATTCGAAATCGAACGCCAGGATGAGCGCCTCGCGCAGGCGGCGGTCCTTGAGCTTGTCGCGCCGCGTATTGATGAACCAGCCCTGCGCACCGGACGGCGTGTCGTCGGGCAGCACCTCGCGCTTGACGCGTCCGTCGCGGATGGCCGGAAAGTCGTAGCGGGTTGCCCACAGGCGCGAGGTGAACTCCTCGCGAAACAGGTAGTTCTTGGCCGTGAACCCTTCGAACGCCACGTCGCGGTCGCGGTAGTATTCGAAGCGCACCACGTCGAAATTGTTCTGGCCGCGCGACACCGGAAGCTCGGCGCCCCACCAATCCTTCACCCGGTCGTACTCGACGAACCGGCCGGCAGAGAACCGACCGACCTTGTAGGCGCCCGATCCGAGCGGAATGTCGAGCGTCGATTCCTCGAAGGGGCGGGCGGAATAGTAGGCGCGCGAGAAGATCGGCAGGCCGGCGACGAACAGCGGCACGTCGCGCGCGCGCTTCTCGGCGAAGCGCGCCACCACGGTCGTGTCGTCTGCCGCTTCGGCACCGGCGAAGTCGCGCAGCAGCTGCTGAATGATCGGATGGCCCTTCTCCTTGAGGATATTGAGCGAGAAGGCGACGTCGTGAGCAGTGAGCGGACTGCCGTCATGGAAGCGCACGCCGCCGCGCAACAGAAACCGGTAGGTCAGCTTGTCGGGCGAGATGCGCACCGCGCGGGCGGCGAGGCCGTACATGGCGTCGGGCTCGTCCTGCGCGCGGGCCATGAGGGTGGCGAAGGTGAGCTGGATTCCCTGCGCCGCGTCGCCCCTGAGGATGAAGCCGTTGAACGAATTGAAGGTGAGGAAGTTCTGGTTGAACTGGCGGTTCGGCCCGATCTGCGAGAACGTCCCGCCCTTGGGGGCCGCCGGATCGACGTAAGCGAAATGAAGAAAGTCCGGCGCGTACTTGAGATCGCCGAAGGCCGAGATGCCGTGCGTCTGGACGTCGCCAGCGGACGTCGCGACTTCGCCGACGGCGAGGGCCGGGCCGGCCGCGCGCGCCGCCCCCAGGCCTGCCACGACGGCACCGGCCGAAAGGCCGAGGACCTCGCGACGCGAAGCGGTCCACTTCACTGGTGTCCCGGTTCCGAAGCTCGCACACACTTGCGGCACCCCCTCAGGCGAGCTTCGGAACCAAGGGGACACCAGCAAATCTATGATTCTAGTGCCCCTTTTGAACCCGAAGTTCGCAATCGAACTCGCGGCGAGGGTGTGCGAACTTCGGGTTCGGGGCACTAGCGCGACCCGGTCTTGGCGGCGCGCTCGGCGTCCCACCACCACACCGTAGGAAAGGCGGAAAGGCCGTATTTCGGCAGCGGGGCCGGCCGGCCGAAACGATCCCAACGGGCCGAACGGACTTTGCCGTAGGTCCATTGCGGGACGACGTAGAAGTTCCACAGCAACACGCGGTCGAGCGCCTTGGTGGCGGCGACCAGCTCGTCGCGATCCTTGGCGTAGATCACGCGATCGATCAGCGCGTCGACAGCTGCGTTCTTGATGCCGACCAGGTTGCGCGAGCCGACGATATCGGCGGCCTGGGAGCCCCAAAAGCCGCGCTGCTCGTTGCCCGGCGACAGCGACTGGCCCCAGGAGGCGGTGATCATGTCGAAGTCCCAGCGGCGCAGCCGGTTCTCGTACTGGGCGTCGTCCACCGTGCGCACCGTCATCGCCATGCCCAGGCGCTCGAGCGACGGCTTGTAGAACAGGGCAAAGCGCTCCGAGTTCGGATCTTCGACCAGGAATTCGACGGTGAACGGCTCGCCGGACTTGGCATCGACCAGCCGGCGGTCACGCACCTCGTAGCCGGCCTCGCGGAGCAGGCGGACGGCCTCGCGCAGGTTGGCGCGCACGGCCTCGGGGTTGCCGGAAACCGGGTTCGTATACTCCTTGCTGAACAGCTCCGCCGGCACCTTGTCGCGTACCGTCTCGAGAATCTCCTTCTCCTGGCCCTGCGGCAGGCCCGACGAGGCAAGCTCGGTGCCCTCGAAGTAGCTCGCGATCCGCCTGTATTGGGCGAAGAAGATCTGCTTGTTCATTTCCTCGAAATCGAAGGCGAGATTGAAGGCGCGCCGCACGCGCGGATCCTGGAAGCGGGGCCGCCGCGTGTTGAACACGAAGGCCTGCATCACGCCGACGTTGCGGATCGGGAATTCCTCGAGAATGACGCGCTTCTCCCGCACCGCGGGAAAATCGTAGGCGGTGGCCCAGTTCTTGGCGCTGTTCTCGCTGCGCCAATCGACCTGATCGGCCTTGAAGGCCTCGAGGGCAACCGTGGTGTCGCGGAAATACTCGTAGCGGATCTCGTCGAAATTATCCCGCCCGACATTGACGTTGAGCGCGCGGCCCCAATAGTCCTTGACGCGCTCGAAGGCGATGCTGCGGCCGGCCACGAATTCCTTGATCTTGTAGGCGCCGCAGCCGAGCGGCGGCTCGAGCGTAGTTGCGGCCACATCGCGCTTCTTGCCGGACTTGTCGGTTCCTTCCCACCAGTGCTTCGGCAGGATGTTGAGCTGTCCGACGATCTGCGGCAGCTCGCGATTGCCCGGCGCATCGAAGGTAAAGGTGACGTCGCGCGGCCCGCTCTTCTCCGCCTTGACCACGTGGCGATAGTAGGCGGAGAGCTGTGGGCTGTTCTTCTTGAACGCCTCGAACGAGAAGATCACGTCGTCCGCGGTGACCGGCATCCCGTCGTGCCACTTCGCCTCGGCACGCAACCGATAGGTGACGGAGGAAAAATCGGCCGGATAGCTGACGGCCTCGGCCAGCAATCCGTATTCGGTCGAGACCTCGTCGAGGGCCGGCACCATCAGCGTGTCGAGAATGAGGTCGAGACCGCCCGCGAGCGAGCCCTTCACGCCGGCCACGACCAGGTTGAAATTGTCGTACGTCCCGAACGCGATCTGCCGCACCATGCCGCCTTTCGGGGCGTTGGGGTTGACGTAGGCGAAATGCCGGAAGCCTTCGGGATATTGTGGCTCCCCGAACAGGGAGAGGCCGTGGTGCCACGTCCTCTCGTTGGCTTTCTCGCTGGTTTTTTCTTGGGCCGCAGCCGGCGTGGCGAGGCCGCGGATGGCGGAAGCGGCAGGGGCCGCAACGGCAAGGGCGCCGGTACGAATGACGGCGCGACGGGTCAGCTTCAATGGAGGCTCCAGGGCTGCGGGGCCGGTTCGGCCACGATTTTCAGCGGATTATGACCCTTTTGCATATGCTCGCTACCCGCTCGAACGCCGCAGCCCCCTCACTTTCCCGTGCGGCAGCGGCAATCCGGATGGGATGCACGAAGCCCGGATTCCGTCCCGGACTACGGGTCTACTGGACCTTCGGACCGGAAGATGGAGCCTCCGCGGCCTTCGGCAAGGGCGACGGATTGTCCGACTTCGTATTGAGGTACGTGATGATGTCGGCCCGCTCGCTCCCGCGCGGCAGGCCGGCGAAGCTCATCGAGGTGCCCGGGATAGAGCCGCGCGGATTGATGAGGAAGGCATTGAGCTCCTCGATGGTCCACTTGCCGGCCTTGGCCTTCATCGCGGCCGAATAGTTGAACCCCGGTACCGAGGCGCGGTCGCGACCCACCACGCCGTAGAGATTCGGCCCGACCCGGTTCGGCTCCCCCTTGTTGAACGTGTGGCAAGCCTGGCATTTCTTGGCCGCGGTCTCGCCGCGCTCCGGCGTGGCGTTCGCCAACAGCTTCTCGATCGGCTCCTCCGCCGCCGGGGCTGCATCCCCGCCGCCCGCAGGATGCTCCTGCACCGCAACGTCGTATCCCGGCTTGGCCGGCTTGGGCGCGGAAAACATGGCGCCAGCCGCAATATTGAGGGCGAGGACGAAAAGACAGGTGCCGAGGACCGCGCCAAGGACCTTGTTGAGTTCGAACGAATCCATCGATCGGCTCCGAGCCGGGAGAAAAGCAGAAACACAGCGGGCGGACGCCGCCGGAACCGACGGCGGCGCACAAATAGCCGGTTTGCGGCGGCCCTGGCAACCCGTTAAACCGATGGCTGAACGCCTTGCGGTCCCGCCGGCTGACCCGATGTCCGACGTCCTTGTCCTGATCCCGGCCCGGATGGCTTCGACCCGCCTGCCCGGCAAGCCGCTCGCCGACATCGCCGGGCTGCCGATGATCGTTCACGTGCTGCGACGGGCCGAAGCCGCCGAGGTCGGTCCCGTGGTGGTGGCGACCGATTCGGAGGCGATCGCGACGGCGGTGGACAAAGCCGGCGGCCGCGCGATCATGACCCGCAGCGATCACCCCTCGGGATCGGATCGCATCCACGAGGCGCTCGGGATCGTCGGCGGGCGGGCCGACATCGTCGTCAACGTGCAAGGCGACCTGCCCACTCTTTCGTCGACCGACCTGAGGGCCGCCCTGGGGCCGCTCACCGACCCGGCCGTCCACATCGCCACAATCGCGGCGGAAATCCGCGACCAGGGCGAGCGGGACGATCCGAACGTGGTGAAAGTCGTGGGCTCCCCTGTCGCCGGAGCGCTCGGCGCCGGAGCGCTCGGCGCCGGAGCGCCGCCGTCGCGCCTGCGCGCGCTCTATTTCACCCGGGCGACCGCGCCCTACGGGGATGGGCCGCTCTACCATCACATCGGGCTCTATGCCTACCGGCGCGCGGCCCTCGAGCGCTTCGTCAGGCTGCCGCCATCGTGGCTCGAGCAGCGCGAGCGGCTCGAACAGTTGCGGGCGCTGGAAGCCGGGATGCGCATCGACGTCGCCATCGTGCAGTCGGTGCCGCTCGGCGTCGATACGCCGGAGGACCTCGAACGCGCGCGCGCCCTGCTGTCCGGCCGTTGACTTGGCGGTTGCGGTCCGCATAACGGACGCGCATGAGCAACCGCAAAAAGATCGCGTTCCAGGGCGAGCCCGGCGCCAATTCCGATATCGCCTGCCGCGAGGCCTATCCGGACCACGAGCCGCTGCCTTGTCCGACCTTCGAGGACGCGCTCGGGGCGATTGCGGCGGGCGAGGCCACGCTCGGCATGATCCCGATCGAGAATTCGGTGGCCGGACGGGTGGCCGACATTCATCACCTGATGCCGATCTCCGACCTGCATATCATCGCCGAATGGTTCCTGCCGATCCGCAACCAGCTGATGGCGCCCAAGGGGGCGACGTTGAGCGGCCTCAAGACCGTCCAGAGCCACGTCATGGCGCTTGGCCAGTGCCGCAACTTCCTGCGCAAGCTCGGGGTCAAGACCATCGTCGCCGCCGACACGGCCGGCTCCGCCCGAGAGGTGGCCGAGCGCGGCGACAGGTCCGGTGCGGCGATCGCCTCACGGCTCGCGGCGAGCATCTACGGGCTCGACATCCTCGCCGAGGATGTCGAGGACGAGACGCACTCGACCACGCGCTTCGTGGTGCTCTCGCGCGAGGAGAGGCGCGTCGGCACCGGCAATGGGCTGACCGTCACGACCTTCGTGTTCCAGGTCCGCAACATTCCGGCCGCGCTCTACAAGGCGCTGGGCGGCTTCGCCACCAATGGCGTGAATATGACCAAGCTGGAGAGCTACATGCTCGAAGGCAATTTCTTCGCCACGCAATTCTATGCCGACGTCGAGGGCCATCCGGAGGATCGCAACCTGGCGCTGGCGCTGGAGGAGCTGAAATTCTTCTCCAGCCACCTGAAGATTCTCGGTGTCTATCCGGCCCATCCGTTTCGCGCGACCAACAAGGGCAACGGGTGACCGTTCAAATCGTCTGATTGTATTCGCCCACTTCCTTGTGGGTGCGCAGCACGCCGTCCACCGCCTTGAACATGTCGCGCATGCGCGCCTCCGACACCGGACTTTCCACCACCACCACCAGCTCCGGCTTGTTGGAGGAGGCACGCACCAACCCCCAGGTGCCGTCCTCCACGGTGACACGCACGCCGTTGACGGTCACGAGATCGCGGATCGGCTGGCCCGCCACGGTCTCGCCCTTGCGCTGGGCATCCTCGAAACGCTTCACCACCGCGTCGACCACACCGTACTTGACCTCGTCGGCGCAGTGCGGCGCCATGGTGGGCGACTGCCAGGTCTTGGGCAGCGCGTTCTTGAGATCGGACATGCTCTTGCCGGGATTGCGGTCGAGCATATCGCACACCGCAAGCGCGAAGATCAGGCCGTCGTCGTAGCCGCGCCCGATCGGCTCGTTGAAGAAGAAATGGCCGGACTTTTCGAAGCCCGCCAGCGCCCCGATCTCGTGCACACGGCGCTTCATGTAGGAATGCCCGGTCTTCCAATAGTCGGTCTTGGCGCCGTTCTGCCGGAGCACCGGATCGGTCATGAACAGGCCGGTCGACTTCACGTCCGCGACGAAGGTTGCGCCCTTCCGCCGCCCCGACATGTCGCGCGCCAGCATCACGCCGACCTTGTCGGCGAAAATCTCGTCGCCCGTATCGTCCACTACGCCGCAGCGGTCGCCGTCGCCGTCGAAACCGAGCCCGACGTCGGCCTCGGTGCGCAACACCTCGTCGCGCATCGCATGCAGCATCTTCATGTCTTCGGTGTTGGGATTGTACTTGGGGAAGGTGTGGTCGAGCTCGCAATCGAGCGGCAGGACCTCGCAGCCGACCGCATCCAGCACGCGCGGCGAGAACGCTCCGGCGGTGCCGTTGCCGCAGGCGCACACCACCCGCAGGTGCCGCTTGAGCTTCGGCCGATCGGTAAGGTCGGCGATGTAGCGTTCGGCGAAATTCTCCACGAACGCGTAGGATCCGCCACCCTTCAGGTCGAAGCGCCCCTCCAGCACGATCTGCTTGAGCTGCGAGATCTCGTCGGGCCCGAAGGTGAGTGGCCGGTTGGCGCCCATCTTCACCCCGGTCCAGCCGTTGTCGTTGTGCGAGGCCGTCACCATGGCGACGCACGGCACATCGAGCGCGAACTGGGCGAAATAGGCCATCGGCGTCACCGCGAGGCCGATATCGTGCACCTTCATCCCGGCGGCGAGCAGCCCGGATATCAGGGAGGTCTTCACCGACGCCGAGTAGCCGCGGAAATCGTGGCCGGTGACGATCTCGGGCCGCACGCCGATCTGGTGGATGAGCGTGCCCAGGCCCATGCCGAGGGCCTGCACGCCCATCAGGTTGATCTCCTGACCCAACAGCCAGCGCGCGTCGTATTCGCGGAAGCCAGTCGGCTTCACCAGGGGCGTGGATTCATAGGCGTAGGTATTGGGCTGAAGCGCGGGCTGGGGCACCGGGAACATTGCACATCTCGGAATTGTCAGGGCCGGCACGACATACCGCAATGCAGTGCGAGCGCAAGCGGTCCGAATGCCTATTGTTCCATCACGAGCCGGCCCTCGGCGAACTCAAAACGGCGCAGCCGTCCCAAGAACGACATGCCGAGCAGGTTCTCGCTCAACGCCTCGTCGGGGAGCACGACGGCGGCAACGTCACGCACCGTGAGCCCACCAACCTCGACCCGGGCAAGCTGCGTGGGCGCCGCCCGGATGGTCCCGTTGGCGGTCCTGATCTGCGCCGTGTAGTCACTTCGTTTCGGATGAATGCCAAGCCGGGCCGCCTCGCGCGCCGGGATGGCGATGATGGTCGCACCGGTATCGACGACGAAATCCATGCGGCGGCCGTCGACCCGGCCTTCCACATTGTAATGCCCGCGATTGTCTTTGCGCACCACGAAGGTGCGTCCATTGTTCGACGGCTCGGGCGCAGGGCTCTGTGCCTGCCGCGCGCTCACCTGGCCGGACGGGGCTCCGCCGGTCGCCTTTTCGGCCAGGCGCGGCACCATGATCGCCGCGACCAGGGCGAGAACTGCAAACAGCAAAAAATTACGCATGGCTCGCCGGATTCCAACGTATGCCGGGCGATATCATGGGACTGCCCAGCGTTTTGCTAACGCCCGATCCATGGTGCAGCAATTTGCTTCGCGCGATGAACGTTCGCTTTGGCCGATCGCTAAAATGCAACTCGATCGATTTAAGTCCGGCGTTCCGGCACGCCGTTTTCGAACAGTTTCACCAGCACGCGCGTGAGCGGTACGATCGAGGCGGCTGCGGCGCGCATGGTCTGCGTGTGGGTCAGCGGCTCGGTGCCCAGTCCGGCGGCGAAATTCGTCACCATCGCGATCCCCAGCACCTTGAGGCCGAGGCGCCGGGCTATGATCACTTCCGGCACGGTGGACATGCCGACGAGGTCGGCCCCCAGGATGCGGGCTGCCTGAATCTCAGCCGGCGTCTCGAAGCTCGGTCCGGGATGCCAGAAATAGACGCCTTCGCCGATCCGCCTCCCCGCTTCCGCCGCGGCCTTGGCGAAGCGTTCGCGCAGGCCCGGGTCATAGGCGGCGGAGAGATCGACGAAGCGCGCATCACCGGTCTCGCCGACCAGGGGGTTCAGGCCCGTCAGGTTGATATGGTCGCGAATGACGACGAGCGAGCCCGGCTTGATGTCCGAGCGGGTCGAGCCGGCCGCATTGGTCAGGACGACGGCGCTGGCGCCGAGCAGCACGAGGGTTTCCAGCGGCACCCGCATCGCCGCGACGTCGCCCCGCTCGTAGTAATGCATCCGGCCCTTCATGACGGCGACGTGCGCCGCCCCCAGCGTGCCGATGACGAGCTCGGGCTCGTGCCCGCCCACCAGGGGACGCGCGAACCCGGGCAGATCGCGATAAGGAATGACGGTCGGGCTCGCGAGGTGGTCGGCAATGGCCCCCAGCCCGGAGCCGAGCACGAAGCCGACATCGACCGGTCGCTCGCCGGCACGCGATCGTACCACCGCAACCGCCTGTTCGCTCTCACTGCGCATGACTGCCTTCCGGACCTCCCGGTCCGTCCTCAATGACACTTGTTCGAATCAATTCCTAGACATTGTCGTATTAAGTATTTCGTCATCGGGCCGGTCCAGTCCCGTTAAAGTCTGTTGACCATGGAGTGTACCCTATTGGCCGCGCATGTTCACTTTCGGCTCGGCTTCGCCCGCCGTGTGGCCGCCGCGGCGAGCGGATCGTCGGGCCAGGGATGCCGCGGATAGCGGCCCTTCATCTCCGCCTTCACGGCCGCGTAGCTGCCGCGCCAGAAGCCGGGCAGATCGCGCGTTACTTGCACCGGCCGGTGCGCCGGCGACAACAGCTCCATCACGATTGGCACCGTGCCGCGCGCGACGGCGGGATGACGATCGAGTCCGAACAGCTCCTGCACGCGGATCGCGAGCTTCGGGCCTTCGGCCGCCGCATAGTCGATCGGCACGTGCGATCCGGAAGGCGCAGCAAAATGGGTGGGGGCCTCGGTTTCGAGCCGTCGGCGCAGTGCATAGGGGAGCAGGGCTTCAAGCGCGGCACCTAGCTCGTCGGGGGAGATGTCGGTCAACGCAATTTTCTGCTGCAGCAGCGGCCCGAGCCAGCCGGCAAGCGTCGCAGCAAGTGCCGCATCGGAGACGTCGGGCCATTCGTCGCCTTCCGCCTGGCGCAGGAAGAGAATGCGGTCGCGCCACTGCCGCATGGCCTTGGTCCACGGCAGGCGGTCGAGACCAAGCCGGGCAAGACCTTCGGCCAGCACCGCAGCGCTCTCCTCGCCCGGCTCGACCCGCAGCGGCTGTTGCGCCAGCACGAGCGCGCCGAGGCGCCGGCTCAGGCGCGCCCGCAGACTTTGGCTCGCGGCATCGAACGCAATCTCCTCCCGGGTCTCGATGCGGGCGGCGAAATGCGCCTCGATCTCCGCAAGCGTGATCGGCGCGGCCAGCAGAATGCGGCTCTGTGCCGCGCTGCCGACGAGCTCGGCGACGGCGAGGAACGGCTCGCGGGCAAGCGGCGAGGCGGGATCGATGGCGGCGCCGCGCCCGTTGGCGAGCAGGAATGTTCCGCCGCCGCTGCGGCTACGCGCGATGCGGTCCGGGTAGGCGAGCGCCAGAATGGCACCAATCGAAGCGGGCAATTCGGCGGACGGGCTTGATCCGGATCCACGGGCGGTGTCCGCTTGGCGGACGGTGTCCGCCCAACGACTTGCCATCCGCCGGGCCTCGTCGGCACGGCGCGAGCGGTCGCGCCGCAGCGCCTCGAGCCGATGCCGCAGATCCACGTCGTCGCCGCCGAGCCCGCGTTCGGTCAGCACCACGGCGATCTCGGCGGCGATGTCGCCGATCCGATGTGCCGCTGCATCGACCACCATGCGGGCGAGCCGCGGCGGTAGCGGCAATCGCCGCAATGCCTTGCCGTCCTCGGTGATCCGCCCATCGGGGTCGATCGCATCGAGGCTCGACAGCAGCTCCTTCGCCTCCTTGAGCGCAGGCGCCGGCGGAGAATTGAGAAAGGCGAGCCGCGCCGGATCGGCGACACCCCAGGAGGCGAGATCGAGCACGAACGCGCTCAAGTCGGCTGAGAGGATCTCCGGCCGCGCATAAGGCTCGAGCGAAGCCGTCTGCGGCTCGTCCCACAGGCGGTAGCACACGCCCGGCTCGCTGCGTCCGGCACGGCCGCGACGCTGGTCGGCGCTCGCGCGCGAGACGCGTACGGTCTCGAGCCGCGTGAGCCCGACGTCCGGCTCGTAGCGCGGCACGCGGGCAAGCCCGCTGTCGACGACGATGCGCACGCCCTCGATGGTGAGCGAGGTCTCGGCAATCGACGTCGCCAGCACGACCTTGCGGCGGGGAGGCGGCGCCGGCGCGATGGCGCGATCCTGCAACTCGGTGTCCAGCGCCCCATAGAGCGCAACGACGTCGATCGCGGGGTCCGCGAGACGCTCGTTCAACAGGCTCTCGGTGCGGCGAATCTCGGCGGCGCCCGGCAGGAAGACCAGCACGGAGCCGGGATCGGCCCGCAGCGCGCGCGCGACCGCATCGGCAACCTGCCGCTCGACAGGCAAGCGCGGATCGCGGCCGACATGACGGGTCTCCACCGGAAAGGCGCGGCCGGCGCTCTCGATCACCGGAGCATCGCCGAACAGCGCAGCGACACGCGCGCCGTCGATCGTTGCCGACATGACCAGCAGCCGCAGGTCCTCGCGCAGGCCCTGCCGCACGTCGAGCGCAAGCGCGAGGCCGAGGTCGGCATCGAGCGAACGCTCGTGGAACTCGTCGAACAGCACCGCCGCCACGTTGGTCAGCGCCGGGTCGTCGAGGATCAGCCGGGTGAACACGCCTTCGGTGACGAGCTCGATGCGCGTGCGGCGCGACAGTCTGGAGTCGAAGCGCACGCGCAGGCCGACCGTCTCACCCACGGCCTCGCCCAGCTGGCGCGCCATCCGCTCCGCGGCCGCCCGGGCGGCCAGCCGGCGCGGCTCGAGCACCAGGATTTTCTTGTCCCGGGCCCAGGGCTCGTCGGCCAGCACCAGCGGAACGCGCGTGGTCTTGCCGGCACCCGGCGGCGCCACCAGCACGGCGCTGCTGCCCGTCGCAAGGGCAGCCGTGAGACCGGGCAGCGCGGCATCGATGGGTAGAGGCTCGGCCATGAGGGCAATCAGCAATTCGCCTGGGTTTCTGCAATCGGATTCATGCGGCCTTTACCGCACAGGCCTGAAATGCTGCCGGATGGGTGGCACGCCGCTTGCGAAACCTGTGACGGAATCCGGGACTTGTCCCGGAATGGCACAGACGCGGACAGCGCGGAAGGACCCGATGAGCCTCGCACAAGACGAACGCGTCGACTGGGTCGACTACGCCAAGGGCTTGTGCATCGTCATGGTGGTGACGATGCATTCCACGTTGGGCGTCGAGGCCGCGCTCGGGCAGGAAGGCTGGATGCATCACGTCGTCGCCTTCGCCAAGCCCTTTCGCATGCCGGATTTCTTCCTGATCTCCGGCCTGTTCCTGGCACGCGTGATCGAGCGCGACTGGCGCACCTATCTCGACCGCAAGGTCGTGCATTTCGTCTATTTCTATGTGCTGTGGGTGACGATCCAGTTTGCCGTCAAGGCGCCCGGCCTCGCCGTCGAGCAGGGCTTGGGCGGCGTCGCCGCGCTCTATCTCGAAGCCTTCATCCAGCCGTTCGGCACCCTGTGGTTCATCTACCTGCTGCCGATCTTCTTCGTCCTCACCAAGCTCACGCGGCGCGTGCCGACGATCGTCGTCTGGCTCATCGCCGCCGCGCTCGAGATCGCGCGGATCGAAACCGGCTGGGTGGTGGTCGACGAGCTCGCCGCTCGATTCGTCTATTTCTACAGCGGATACGTGCTCGCCGAACGCTTCTTCGGCATCGCCGCGACCGTACAGGCGCGGCCGTTCCTCGCCATGGCATGGCTCGTCATGTGGGGCGTGTTCAATGCCTACTACGTGTGGACGGGGCTCGCCGAGCTCCCGATCGTGTCGCTCACGCTCGGCATGGTCGGTGCCACCGCGGTGGTCGCGCTTTCGGCGCTGATGGCCAAGGTCGACCTGTTCGCGCCGCTGCGCTACTGCGGGCGCAACTCGATCGTCATCTATCTGGCGTTCTTCCTGCCGATGGCGGCGACACGGGCGCTCCTGATCAAGAGCGGCCTCGTCGACGACATCGGAACGGTGTCGGTCGTAGTCACGCTCGCCGGTATCGTCGGGGCACTCGCCTGGTTCTGGGCGGTGCGCGGGACCACGCTGCGCTTCCTGTTCGAACGGCCGGAGCGGCTCTGGCTTGCGCCGAAGCGTCTCGTGCTGCAGCCGGCGGAGTAGCTGCCCTTCTCCCTGCGGCGCATCGCAGGTTGCCATCGCGGCCGCGCCGGCCCACATTGGCGGCATGCAGGAAACCGCAGCACGCCCCCCCGAAACCGCGCCGTCACGGCCGCTGAAAGCCGGCGACCACGTGTTCCTGGTCGACGGCTCCTCGTATATCTTTCGCGCCTATTTCGCGATGTTCAAAGCCGCCCAGCAGCGGGGGAAAAGCTTCACCCGCTCGGACGGGCTGCCGATCGGGGGCGTGCTCACCTTCAGCAACATGCTGTGGAAGATGTTGCGCGAGGGCCTCAATGGCGTGAAGCCGAGCCATGTGGCGGTCGTGTTCGATCATTCGGGCAAGAGCTTCCGCAACGAGATCTATTCCGACTACAAGGGCCATCGCCCCGAGCCGCCGGATGAATTGATCCCGCAATTCCCGCTGATGCGCGACGCGGTGCGCGCCTTCGGCCTGATCCCGGTCGAGCAGGAGGGCTTCGAGGCGGACGACCTGATCGCCACCTACGCACGCCACGCGCTCGCCGCCGGCGCCAACGTGACGATCGTGGCCGGCGACAAGGACATGATGCAGCTGGTGCGGCCCGGCGTAGGCATGTTCGACCCGATGCCGGGCCGCGAGCGGCCGATCGGCGTCGAGGAGGTGATCGAGAAGTTCGGCGTGCCGCCCGCCAAGGTTCCCGAGGTGCAGGCGCTGATCGGCGATTCGACCGACAACGTCCCGGGCGTGCCCGGCATCGGCGTAAAGACGGCCGCCCAGCTGATCAACGAGTACGGCGACCTCGAGACGCTGCTCGCCCGCACCGGCGAGATCAAGCAGGAGAAGCGACGCGCGTCGCTCATCGAGTTTGCCGAGCAGGCGCGGCTGTCCAAGCGGCTGGTGCTGCTCGACGAGAACGTCGACGTGGCGATCCCGCTCGACCGGCTCTGCCTCGACGGCGCCTCATGCCTCGAGGGCGGCGATCCGAAGCGGCTGATCGCTTTCCTCAAAGCGATGGAATTCACCAGCCTGATCATGCGCGTCGCCGAACAGATGGGCATCAATGCGATTGCGATTCCCCCGGACGCGCGGCTGGCGCCCAAGGGGATTGCCGGCCCGGCCGACGAGATGCTCGAGCCCGAGGCGGAGATCGAGCGTGCCGAGACCCGCGACCTGTTCGCGGCGCCGCGTCCCTTGGACGCGCGCCAGAAGGATGGCGGGACGCGCGAGGCGCAGCTCTCCCCCGACATGCTGGTGGCGGCGCGGCGGACCGAGGCGGCGAGCGCGGAAGTCGCGCGCGCGCGCTATCACACGATCGCGCTTGTCGCGGCGCTCGACGACTGGATTGCCGAGGCGACCCGCGACGGCCTCATGGCGATGACGCTGCGAACGTCCTCGCCCGACCCGATGCAGGCCGAGGTCGTCGGGATCGCCATGGCGCTGCGGCCGAACGAGGCCTGCTACGTGCCGCTCGGCCATCGCGCCGCCGACGACCTGCTCGCCGAGGGCGGCCTGGCGACCGGCCAGATCCCGGCGGCGGAAGCCCTGTCGCGGCTCAAGCCGCTGCTCGAGAACAGGAGCGTGCTCAAGCTCGGGCACGACCTCAAGAAGGACATCGTGGTCCTCAAACGGCACGGCATCGCGCTGGCGCCGTTCGACGACGTGATGCTGATGTCCTACGTGCTCGATGCCGGGCTCGGCGGCCACGGGCTCGACGAGCTCGCGACGCGCCATCTCGACCATGCGCCGATCGCGTTCCAGGACGTGGTCGGCAAGGGCCGCACGCAGGTCGCGTTCGACCGGGTCGAGATCCCCCGCGCCTCGACCTACTGCGCGGAAACCGCCGACCTGATCGTGCGGCTGTGGCGCCTGCTGCAGCCGCGCCTCGTGGCCGACCGCATGGGCACGGTCTATGCGAGCCTGGAGCGGCCGCTGGTGCCGGTGCTGGCGCAGATGGAATCGAGCGGCATCTCCATCGATCCGGACATGCTGCGGCGGTTTTCGTCCGACTTCGCGCAGACTTCGGCGCGGCTCGAGGACGAAATCTACGCACTCGCGGGCGAGCGCTTCAATCTCGGCAGCCCGAAGCAGCTCGGCGACATCCTGTTCGGCAAGATGGGCCTGTCGGGCGCGAGCAAGACGCCGACCGGCGCCTGGTCGACCCGTGCCAATGTGCTGGAAGACCTGGCCGAGGAAGAGGGCGTCGAGATCGCGCGCAAGATCCTCGACTGGCGCCAGGTCACCAAGCTGAAATCGACCTATACGGACGCGCTGCCGGGCTACGTGAACCCCGCGACGAAACGCGTGCACACGTCCTATGCGCTCGCCGCGACGCCCACGGGCCGCCTGTCCTCGTCGGAGCCCAACCTGCAGAACATCCCGATCCGCACCGAGGAAGGGCGCAAGATCCGCAAGGCGTTCATCGCCGACCCTGGGCACAAGCTCGTCTCGGCCGACTACTCGCAGATCGAGCTCCGCCTGCTGGCCGAGATCGCCGACGTGCCGGCGCTGCGGCAAGCCTTCCAGGAAGGAACCGACATCCATGCGATGACCGCCTCGGAGATGTTCGGCGTGCCGGTGCAGGGCATGCCGCCGGACGTGCGCCGGCGCGCCAAGGCGATCAATTTCGGCATCATCTACGGCATCTCGGCGTTCGGCCTCGCCAACCAGCTCGGCATCGGCCGCGACGAGGCCGGCGCCTACATCAAGAAATATTTCGAGCGGTTCCCCGGCATCCGCGACTACATGGAGGAGGCGAAGGCGTTCTGCCGCACGCACGGCTACGTGACGACGCTGTTCGGCCGCAAGGTGCACTATCCCGACATCAAGGCGAAGAATCCTTCGCTGCGCGCCTTCAACGAGCGCGCCGCGATCAACGCCCGCCTGCAGGGTACCGCCGCCGACATCATCCGCCGCGCCATGATCCGCATGCCCGACGTTCTGCGGGAAGCGAAGCTTGCCGCCCGGATGCTGCTGCAGGTGCACGACGAGCTGGTGTTCGAGGTGCCGGACCGGGAGGTCGAGAAGACCCTGCCCGTGGTCGCCCGCGTGATGGAATATGCGCCGCTGCCCGCCGTCTCGCTCACGGTGCCGTTGCAGGTCGAGGCACGCGCCGCCGACAACTGGGACGAGGCGCATTGAGCCGGCGGACCGCGCTCGCTTCCATCCCGCTGATCGTTGGGGCGCAACCCGCGGAGGCGGCCGGTGCGCTCGACGGCGCCGCCATGGGATGGCCATGGGCGCTGCCGTTCCTCGGGCTGCTGCTGTCGATCGCGACGGGGCCGCTGCTGTTTCCGACACTCTGGCACGATCATTACGGCAAGATCGCCGCCGCCTGGTCGGCGATCGCGCTTTGCGCGATCGCCTTCGGATACGGTTTCTCGACGGCGGCTGCTGCGCTCGTCCATGCGCTGGTCCCCGAGTATGTCAGCTTCATGGTGGTGCTGTTCGCGCTCTATACCGTCGCCGGCGGAATCCTGGTGACAGGGCACCTGTCCGGCACGCCAGCTGTGAATGCCACGATCCTCGTCATCGGCACGCTGCTCGCGAGCATCGTCGGCACCACCGGCGCGGCCATGATCCTGATCCGGCCGCTCATCGGCGCCAACCGGAACCGCCCAAGCAACGTCCACGTCGTGGTGTTCTTCATCATCCTGGTCGCCAATATCGGCGGCGCCTTGAGCCCGCTCGGCGATCCGCCGCTGTTCATCGGCTTCATGCGCGGCGTCGACTTCTTCTGGCCGGCGCGGCACCTGTGGCTGCAGACCACGATCGTCGCCGCTCTGGTGCTCGCGATCTTCGTGATCCTCGATACCTGGTTCCACCGCCGGGAGCGGCAGGCTGCAGAATCCCAGCCGGTCGATCCCGTGCGCATCCGTCTGCACAGCCTGATCAACGTGCCGCTGATCGCCCTCATCGTCGCCGGCATCCTGGTGTCGGGACTGTGGAATCCGGACGTCATCTTCGAGATCTTCGGCAGCAGGCTTGAATTGCAGAACGTCCTGCGCGATCTGGCGCTCGTCGGCATTGCGTTGGTGTCGCTATGGCTCACGCCCGACGAGCATCGGGAGGCGAACGGCTTCACCTGGGAACCGATGCGCGAAGTCGCCAAGCTGTTTGCCGGCATCTTCGTCACCATCGTGCCGGTGCTGGCGATGCTCGATGCGGGCCGCAACGGGGCCTTCGCGCCGCTGTTGAGTTTCGTCAACGATGCCGAAGGAAGGCCGCGCGACGTCGCCTTCTTCTGGCTGACCGGCGGGCTGTCGGCGTTCCTCGACAATGCGCCGACCTACCTGGTGTTCTTCCAGCTCGCCGGCGGCGATGCGCAGGCCCTGATGGGGCCGCTCGCCGGCACCTTGGCGGCGATTTCCATGGGCGCCGTCTACATGGGCGCGCTCACCTATATCGGCAATGCGCCGAACCTGATGGTCTATGCGATCGCCGAGGAGCGCGGCATCCGCATGCCGAGCTTCTTCGCCTACCTGTTCTGGGCCGCGCTGGTGCTGGTGCCGATCTTCGTATTGCTCATGCTGCTGCCGATCCCGCCGGAGTTCCGGGCGGGGTGAGCTCCGCCATTCGTCATCGCCGGGCGAGCCGCCATAAGCGGCGAGGGTTGTCCCGGCGATCTCGATTCCGGTGGCAGGGCCGTGCGTCCTTATCGGGATGGCCGGAACAACCCTCGCCGCTTATGGCGGCTCGCCCGGCCATGACGACAGAACATGCCCTCAGGCACTCGCCCAGGATGACGGCGTCACGGGACCAGCACCCGCGTGGTGTCGTCGAACAGCTGGTCGACCTCGATCTTGCGGGGGATGATTCCCTGCTCGAGCGCATAGCCGATGATCAGCTCGAGCGGCTTGCGCATGGCCGCGACCCCGAACGGCAGCGTGTCGACCGCACCGCCCGGCGCGGCGCGCTTGCTGGCGAGCAGCAGGCGGAACAGCTCCTGGACCACGTCCGGCCGCGTCTGCGACAGCTCCTGCCGGACGACGACAATGTGGTTCATCTGCACCGCGCCGTATTTCTTGTGCCAGGCGCGGGCGGCGGCATCGGGATCGGGAATGAGCGGGCGGATGCGCGGATCCGTCGGCAGCTCGCCCATGATGGCGGCGTCGAGATCGCCCGCGAGCAGCATCTCGCCGATCTTCTTGTCGCCCTTGGCCCGCTCGACGCCCGGCGGGTCGCTGTACTCGGTGACGTGCGGGTCCTCGAAGGTGACGAATTTCACCTTGCCGAGATCGACCCCGTACTCGTGCTGCAGAATGCCGCGCAGCCACACGCCGGTGGTCTGCGTGTAGGCGCGCACGCCGACCCGCTTGCCCTCCAGATCCTTCGGCTCGAGCTCCCCTTTGCTGGCGTTGTAGCCGATCAGGTTGTGCTGGAAGCGGCCCAGCACGAACGCCGGCAGCGCCACGAACGACTTGCCGAAGGCCTTGGCCTGCAGGAACGTGACGATGGCGAGCTCGCTCGCGTCATAGGCGCCCTCGCGCACCATCGGCTTGAAGCCCTCGTAGGCCTGCTTCGGCCCGACGAACTCGAGCTTGACGAGATCGGACTTGATCTCCCCGGCGCGCAACGCATGGGTGACCGGGTATTCGGCCAGATGGGTCTTGAGCGTGATCGGGCCGGCCTTGGGAAATGCGATCGTCATGGCTCACCTTGGCTGTAGCCCGCATCGCGCGAAGCGCAATGCGGGAGGAGGTGACCCCGGATTGGTACGGGTCATGTGCGGCCCGCGAGCCCGCGGGCCTTGTCGAGATGGCCGTAGGAGCGGACCGGGGCGCACATCAGGAACCGGTAGCCCTCGTTGATGATGCGCTCGGCGTTGCCGGCTTCCACGTGCGGATGGCCGACCACCACGTTGGCCTCCTTGCAGCGCCGCACGATCTCCGCCATCGCCTCCAGCACCACCTTGTGCTCGTACTGGCGCGGATAGCCGAGCTCCTGGCTGAGATCGCCCTCGCCGATGAGCACGGCGCCGATGCCAGGCACCTTGAGGATATCGCGCAGGTTCTTGATCCCCTCGGTGTCCTCGATCATCAGGATGCAGAAGATCTCGCCCTTGGGGTTGAGCGGCCACACGTCGGCGCGGTCGTAGTATTCCTGCTGGGTGAGGCCCCAGTAACGCACGGCCGCGGTCGGCCCGTCGCCGCGGATGCCCGCCGGCTCGTACATCGGCTTGTCCTTGAGGCGCGGATAGCGGCAAGCCCCCACGGCATTGTAGGCCTGGTCCGCGGTGCTGATGTGCGGCCAGATGATGCCGTAGGCGCCGAGGTCGAACACCTGCTTGGCGTGCCACTGCGCCTTCTCGCCGCCGTTCGGCGGGATGCGCGCCATCGGCGTCACGCCGGGCGCGAGCGAGCCCGACTGGGCGATCTGCCGCCGGTTCAGCATGTATTGCAGGCAATCGCGAAATGCCCGGATGTCATAGGCGTTGTGCTCCATCTCGAACACGACGCCATCGTACTTGGATGTGGCGAGCGCGATCGCCGATTCGACGTCGGCGGGGGAGAACGCCGTGAAGGCGTGCTGCCCCTGCTCGAGCGCCCGAATGACTCCGTTGAGCCGCGGAATGTCGGCCATGATACCCCCTGTTGAAAAGCGCCCCTCACCCTGAGCCTCTCTGCCCCCTCCCTACCCTCCCGGCAAGCGGGGGAGGGATTAGGAAGGAGCGGGGAGAGGGAGTTCACGCCGCCTTGCGCCGCTTGAGCGCGGTGCCGAGGCGTCCGTACACCTTGAGGGCGTTACCCTCGAATATCCGCTTCTTCTGGTCGGCGCCCATTTGCAGGTGGTCGATGTAGCGCTTGGTATCGTCGAAGTGGAACCCGGTCTCCGGATCGATCCCCTTCACGGCGCCGACCATCTCGGAGGCGAACAGGATGTTCTCGACCGGAATGACCTTGGTGAGAAGGTCGATCCCCGGCTGGTGATAGACGCAGGTATCGAAGAACACGTTCTTGAGCAGGTGGTCCTGCAGCAGCGGCCGTTTCATGTCCTGGGCGAGCCCGCGATAGCGTCCCCAGTGATACGGCACCGCGCCGCCGCCGTGCGGGATGATGAACTTCAACGTGGGGAAGTCCTTGAACAGATCCGCAGTGATGAACTGCATGAAGGCGGTGGTATCGCCGTTGATGTAGTGAGCCCCGGTGGCGTGGAAGCACGGATTGCACGAGGAGCTGACGTGGACCATGGCCGGCACGTCGAGCTCGACCATCTTCTCGTACAGCGGATGCCAGTAGCGATCGGTGAGCGGCGGATCCTTCCAGTAGCCGCCCGACGGATCGGGGTTGAGATTGCAGCCGATGAAGCCGAGCTCCTCGACGCAGCGCTTGAGCTCGTCGATGCAATTGGCAGGCGGGACGCCGGGGTGCTGCGGCAGCTGACAGACGCCGACGAAATTCTCCGGATAGAGCGTGCACACGCGGTGGACCAGGTCATTGCATATGCGCGACCAGACCTGGCTGGTCTCGGCGGTACCCACGTGATGCGCCATGCCGGCGGCGCGCGGCGAGAAGATCGTCACGTCGGTACCGCGCTCGCGCTGGAACTTGAGCTGCGCGCCTTCCAGGCTCTGGCGGATCTGGTCGTCGGTGATGCCGAGGTTGGTCGTGGTCGGCCGGCGATTGCCGTCGGCGAGGCCCGCCAGCTGACGGTCGCGAAACAGCTCCAGCTGGTTCGGCGCGGTCGTGTAGTGTCCGTGGCAATCGATGATCATGGATGTCAGACCTCAAGGGGCAGAGACAGGAGGCGGGCCGACGCAAGCCTGGACCTGCCGGTGTCCGGCCGTCAAGCGCCTGCCGGTGTACACCATTGGCGATCGAAACGCAGCGTCGGGTCGCGGGCGGAATAGCTGGTTACCTGGTTGCAACCCACACGACCGTCCGCGGTGCACGAGTCGCTCGCTCAACGCTCCGCCTTGACCACAGCGTCGTCGGCCGGTCGCAGGGCGGCGAGTATGCGGTCCAGGGTGGCGGCGAAAGCCTCGAGGTCGAAGTTCTGCGGATCATCATGCCCGCCCCGGATATGCGCATCGATCGGCGCATGGAATGCAGGGATCAGCCAAGCGCCGGCGCGCACGCTGGCCGCCAGATAGACGAGCGCCAGACGATCGTATTGGGCGGCCGTGAAGCCGGGCGTCGGTGCCTGAGCGTCATTGTGGCGCCCGCGTCCGGGGGCACGCCGGCGCGGCTGGACCAGCTCGACATGCAGGAACAGGCCCTTGAGCGCGGTGCCGAACGCGGTCGCGCGCTCGAACTTGGTCGCCCGCCACGGCTCGGCGAGATCGTGACCGAGGAGCAACGCACCGCGGCGGTTGATGACGACGTGGGCAACCACCCAGCCATCCGAGCACCAGAAGCGGCGCAGGTTGTTGATCTTCGGGTGGTCGTCGAGATTGGCCGGCCAGGGGCGGCCGCCGTAGTTCGGCCCGCTGGTGTCGTGGATCACCAGATAGCGTGCGGCCGGTGCCGACGGATCGTTGTCCCTGGCGCGCGCCACGGGCTGCCACAGATAGTAGGCGAGCTCCCATTCCAATCCTTGCACAGACAGGTAGGCGCTCAGCCTCTCGCGGGTCGGCAGGTCGGAAGCCTGTCCGACCCGGTTCTCCAAGGCGGCCGGCAGGCTCTCCAGCATGGGGCTCAGATTGCGCGACCGGTCGAAGCCGCGCAGGAGGCATCTCGCCTGCTGCGCCGGCTCGCCGACAAAGCTCGCGCTCTCGGGGTTGAATTCGCACGGTCCCATGCTCTTGAGGACGACCGGGGGACGCGGCCGCTTGGGCCGGCACGTGGCGCCCGCAGCGTCGAGCGTGGTGGCGGCCAGAACCGCGAGGCTCAGCAACGACGCGGCGACCCGCGCCGCGACTCCGGCTCGTGCTTTCGCAGTATGAATCACTCCGCTGCCCCGAACGGCATCGGTTAAGAATAATGCAGACATGCCCCAGCTCCGCGGCGAGGCTAGCTCAGGTCGGGACCGCGGCGAAAGATCATCTTGTGAGCAACCACGCTCAGCGTGGCGGAAGGCCACGCGGCGTGGCGGGAAGGCCACACCGTTCGCGTGGAGCGTCGACGACAGAGTGGCGCGGGGACATACGGAAGGCGCGCGGGCGCTGCTTCACAAAATCCGACCTTTCGACCGATTTACGCCATCAGTTTGACGCCAAAACGACCGGGATGAGGTTTTCCCTCGCACGGCGGTTCGACAACTTGGCGGATGTCGCCGCAACGCTTCGGTCTTAATCGACGGCCGCGGCGGCATGGTGCGGGGGAACGATCAGTCAAACTGACCGTGCGTCGCGCGGGGGCGATGGTTGCGCACCGCCGCCGGGCGGCATCGGGCATTCAATCCGTGTCGACAGCCGGATGCAGCGAGCAGCGGATCGTTCCCCAACGAAGCGTGCAACCTGATCAAGCGAGGATGGTCAACGTGGCAGACAACAGGAAACCCTCAAAGACGGTGGGCGAGCAATCGGGAGCAAGTTCAATGAAGCCAATGGTTCTCATGATCGGCGCCGACAAGGGCGGCGTCGGCAAGACCACGATTGCGCGGACGATGCTCGATTATCTCGCCGCGCGGAATACCTTGACGCGCGCGTTCGATTCCGAATTTCCACGCGGAACTCTCAAGCGGTTCCATCCGGCGGTCTCGGAGATCGTCGACCTGACGGCGGCCTCGGACCAGATGAAGATGATCGACAACCTGGCCACCAGCCAGGTGAAGGTGAACGTGGTCGACGTGCGTGCCGGGCTGCTGTCGCCGACGCTGCGGACCTTCACCGAAGTCGGCTTCTTCGATCTCGTGCGGGCAGGCGAGTTCAACTTCGCCCTGTTCCATATCATCGGTCCAACGCTCGCGTCGCTCGACGAGATCGCCGACGTGATGCCCTATGCGGGCGGCCACAATTATTTCGTGGTCAAGAATTTCATCAACGACGCGAGCTTCTTCGAGTGGAACCCGGACATCTACAAGAACTATTTCAGGATGGTGAAGGAGGCTCCGGAGATCAACATCCCGCGGCTCAACGAAATGGCCTACGAGCAGGTGGAGCTGGCCGGCGTTCCGTTCGCATCGTTCGTGGCGAACAAGACGATGGACAATCAGCCCGCCAACAACTCGCTGGTGCTGCGCGGCTATGTTCGCACCTGGCTCAATCAGATTCACTCGGAGTATGACCGCGTCGGCCTGCTCGACCGCATGTATGAGCGCGCGTCGGCGGCCTGATCAGTCAGGCATGAGGCGACGATGAGCTTCGCCGCGATCGTCGCCTCGCTGCATGGCCGTACCGGCAAGACCCTGCTGGCGCGGGTGCTGGCGGAATATTTCATCCTGTCCGGCCGCCGGCCGCTCCTGTTCGATACGGATGCGGTCGAATGCAAGCTGTGCGCGTCCTTTCCGCACGAAGTGATGGTCGTCGATCTCAACCGCGTGCCGGACCAGATGACGCTGTTCGATACGCTCGCCGTCGGCTCGCCGGAGGCTCGGGTGGTCGACGTGTCGCATCAGTCCTACCGCAAGTTCTTTCGCGTCATGCAGGACATCGATTTCATCGCCGAGACGCGCGACCAGGTCGAGCCTGTCATCTTTTACATGGCCGACCGCAACGCCGATTGCTACGAGGAGGCGCTCAGCCTGCAGGACCGCTTCCGCGGCAGCGTGCTGGTCGCGGTCGAGAACGCATTGATCGGCCCGCCCGGCGAGTCCGTGCGCAAGGGCGGCGCCTATCAGGCGTTTGCGCGGCAGCCGCTGCACATGACCATGCCGGTCCTCGAGCCGACGGCGCGGGTCGTGCTCGCCGATCCGGAGTTTTCCCTGAGCGACTTCATGCGCCGGCCGGTGACGATGGGCGAGGCGGCGCTGGTGCCGCATGCGGACGCGGCGCGTGACGCGCGCAGCTCGCTGCGCGCCTGGCTGATGCGGCTGTTCCGCGACATCCACCGCATCAACCGCGCCGTGACGGCGCCGACCGAGACTGCCATCGCGGCGAATTCCTGAGGAGCGCGGTCAGCGGGCACACTACGGAATGCCGTTGGGAAACACCTTGCGACGGATGTGGTCAGCGGCGCCGCCGTTCCTCGATCCGGTCCCAGATCATCGCCGCGATGTCGGGCCCGCCGAGGTTCTTGATGGCGCGAATGCCGGTCGGCGAGGTGACGTTGATCTCGGTGAGGTAGCCGTCGATCACGTCGATGCCGACGAACAGGAGTCCCCGCTCGCGCAGGGGCGCGGCGAGGCGGCCGCAGATCTCGCGCTCGCGCGCGGTCAGCTCGGTCTCCTTGGGTACGCCGCCGCGCACCATATTGGAACGCAGATCGTCGGGCGCGGGCACCCGGTTCACCGCGCCGGCAAACGCGCCGTCCACCAGGATGATGCGCTTGTCCCCCTCGCGCACGGCGGGCAGGAATTTCTGCACCACCCACGGCTCGCGGAAGGTGGCGGCAAACAGGTCGTAGAGCGAGCCGAAATTGAGGTCCTCGCGCTCGAGCCGGAACACGGCTTCGCCCCCTTTGCCGTAGAGCGGCTTCATCACGATGTCGCCGTGCTCGGCGCGGAACGCCTTGATCTCGGCGAGATCGCGCGTGACCACAGTGGGCGGCATCAGGTCGGGGAATTCGGTAACGAACACCTTCTCGGGCGCATTGCGCACGTGCGCCGGATCGTTGACCACCAGCGTCGCCGGGTGGACGCGCTCCAGCATGTGGGTCGCCGTGATATAGGCGAGGTCGAACGGAGGATCCTGGCGCATCAGGATCACGTCGAAGGACGTAAGCTCCGCCCGGCGCGGCTCGCCCAAGGTGAAATGATCGCCCGCGGCGTCGCGCACGGTAACGGGCTGCACGGTCGCGAACACCGTGCCGTCGCGCTGGGCCAGTCGGTCGGGCGGATAGTACGCGATCGGATGGCCGCGGGCCTGCGCCTCCAGGAGAAGCGCAAAGGTCGAAATCCCCGCGGATGTTGATCCGCTCGATCGGGTCCATCTGCACGGCGACGTTCAGTTTCATCATCATCCCTGACGCACGATGAGGGCGCGAAGCGCAGGATCAAGGAGTTCGGCGCACTATTTTACATCAAGTATCATTCCACGACCTCAAACGCTGCCGGAATGTGGCGCGGCAGGCGCCACGGCGCGACCAGCACGGCGTCGAACCTGATGTCGCGATCGAGGTCCTCGGCGTGACGCGCAAGCCACGCCCTGGCGGCGGCGCTGATGCGCCGTTGCTGCCGCGGCGTCACGGCCTCCGCCGCGTCGTCGAGGACACCGCGCGCCTTGACCTCGACGAACACCAGGAGGCGCCCGCGCCGCGCCACGAGATCGATCTCCCCGACCGGGCTGCGCCAGCGGCGCGCGACGATGCGAAAACCCTTGGCGAGCAGCAGCGCCGCCGCCCTCGTCTCGGCCGAGAGGCCGAGCCGGAACGCGACCTGACGCTCCGCCCGCGGCGCCGGCCTCGGCGCAGCGGTACGGCGGCGCGGATCAATCGGCCGCGTCATCGCGGTGCTCCTTCGCCAGCGCCAGCGCGCGCTGATAGACGTCGCGTCGCGGCATGCCGCTCGCCTGCGCGACCTCGGCCACCGCATCCTTGACGCTTGTCCTGCCAAGCGCATCGCGCAACAGCCGGTCGATGTCGCCCGGCTGCGGCTGCGTTTGCACCGGCGGACCGATCACGATCACGATCTCGCCGCGCGGGGCATCGCGGTCCGCATAGTCCCGGGCGAGCGTCGACAGATCGGCGCGCCGCACCTCCTCGTACAGCTTGGTGAGCTCGCGGCAGATTGCCGCCTCGCGCGAGCCGAACCCGGCCGCAAGGTCCTCGAGCGCGGCAGCAAGCCGCGGCCCGGTCTCGAACAGCACGAGCGTTGCGGGGATCGCGGCAATCTCGGCGATGCGGGCGCGCCGCGCGCCGGACTTGGCGGGCAGGAAGCCCTCGAAGAAGAACCGGTCCGTCGCCAGCCCGGCGACGGCGAGCGCCGCCATCACGGCCGAGGAGCCGGGCACCGCGGTGACGCCATGGCCGGCTTCGCGTGCCGCACGGACGAGCTTGTAGCCGGGATCCGAGATCAACGGGGTGCCGGCATCGGACACGAGCGCAATGGCCGCCCCGGACGCCAGCCGCGCCATCAGCTTGGGTCGCGCCACTGCGGCATTGTGGTCGTGATATGGCGTAAGCGGCGTCTCGATGCCGTAGCGGTCGGTCAGCTTGCGCGTCACCCGCGTATCCTCGCAGGCGATGACGTCGGCAGCGGCCAGCACTTCGAGCGCCCGCAGGGTGATGTCGCCGAGATGACCGATCGGAGTCGCCACCACGTACAGCCCCGGCGCCAGCCGGCCAGCCGGCATCCGCCGCTCGCCCACGGTGTAGTGCCGCAGTGGCGCCTCCGCGGCGTCCGGGCGGGGGATCGGGTCGTGCTGTTTCATGCGGACAACCGGTCGGCCTCGCGTCGGCCCTGGGCCCAAACCTCATCCTTTTGACTCACTTAACCAATCGTCCACAATATGCATGAGGTCAGGCCGTATCATGAGGTCCTGAACGGCACCTCCAGGAGGGTGGTCCTTGTCCGGCATATGGCGCCTCAGACGCCCAGCAGTCACGGGCCCCCGCCGGCGGTGGCTGACAGCCGTCGTGGCCGCCATGGCGTCATTGGCGACTGCCTGCTCGATGAACCTGTCGGATCTCGGAATCACCGCGCGCCAGCCCGAGCAGCAGCAGCCGGCAGCCGCCATCGGTAGCGGACAGGTGCGGGTCGCTCTCATCCTGCCGCTGTCGGCGACCGGCAGCGCCGGGCCAGTGGCGCAATCGATGAAGAACGCCGCCGAGATGGCGCTCGCGGAGTTCAATGCGCCGAACATCCAGCTGCTGGTGAAAGACGACGGCGGCACCGCCCAAGGCGCCCAGCAAGCCGCGCAGCAGGCGGTCGAAGAAGGCGCCGAGATCATTCTCGGGCCTTTGTTCGCCCATTCGGTCACCCCGGCCGGGCAGACCGCACGTGCCCGCGGGATTCCGGTGATCGCCTTCTCCACTGACGCCAACGTGGCGGCGCGCGGCGTCTATCTCCTGAGCTTCCTGCCGGAATCCGACGTCGATCGCGCGCTTGCCTACGCGGTCTCCCAGAACCGGCGCGCGATTGCCGCCCTGGTGCCGGACAATGCCTACGGGACGGTGATCCAGGCGGCCCTTCAGCAGATCGCGGCCCGGCGCGGCGCCCGGGTGCTCGCGCTCGAGCGCTATCCGCAGGATCCGCAGCAGATGCAGGAGGCAGTCCGGCGGATGGCGCAGGCCGCCGCGCAGGCCGAAGCGATCTTCATCCCGGACGGGTCCGATTCGGTTGCCCTGGTGCAGGGCCTGACGGCAGCCGGCATCAACCCGCGGCGGACCCAGCTCATCGGCAGCGGCCTGTGGGACAATCTTCCGGAGATCTTCAGCAATCAGGCCCTGCAGGGGGCATGGTACGCGGCCCCGGAACCCGCCGGCTACCGCAACTTCGCCGGCCGCTACCGCACCCGCTTCGGCCGCGACCCGGTGCGCGCCGCAACACTGTCCTATGACGCCGTGTCGCTCGTCGCCGCCCTGGTGAAGACCCAAGGGGCACAGCGCTTCACCGACCAGGTGCTCGCCAACCCGTCGGGCTTCTCCGGCATCGACGGGATCTTCCGGTTCCGCGCCGACGGCACCAACGAGCGCGGGCTGGCGGTGCTGCGCGTCGCTCCCGGCGGCGGTCAGATCGCCAGCCCGGCGCCCAAGTCGTTCACCGGCTCGGGGACGTGAGGATCATAGAGCGCTGACCAATAAGTGCACCGGCAACCATTCCGGACACGAAGATCAGAGCAATCCCCGCGATTTGACGAACGCGGGCCATCCGCTCCGCGCGCGATCGTCTTAAAGGAGACAACTCCTTCGCGGTCTCTTGCACGCTGCGCGTGATTATCTCAAGCATCTCGCTGCTGGTCAGATTGGTCACGGCGGCACCTCCTCACGCCGCGAGATCGGCGACGACCGCGTCGAGCACGGGAAATCCCTCCGGCGTGACGCGCAGGCGGCCAGAACCGTCGATGTCGATCAGGCCATGCTGGCGCAGCGCAGCAATGCGCTCCGGATCGACGCCGCGGCCGGCAATCGCCGCGAAGCGGCGCGGATCGATGCCCTCGGCGAGGCGCAAGCCCATCAGCAGGAATTCGTCGGCGCGTTCGCCGCGCGTCAGGACGTCGTCGGTGACGAGGCCATGGCCGGCCGCCTCGACCCGCATCAGCCACGATTCCGGACGCCGCTCGGTCGCGGTGGCGTGCCGCTCGCCGTCGATCTCCAGCCGCCCATGGGCGCCGGGCCCGATGCCGGCATATTCATGCCCGCGCCAATAGACCAGGTTGTGCCGGCATTCGCCGCCCGGGCGGGCGTGGTTCGAGACCTCGTAGGCGGGCAGGCCATGGGCGGCACACACCTCCTGGGTCGTGTCGTAAAGCGTGCGCGCGGTGTCGTCGTCGGGAATCTGCAGCTTGCCGGCGGCATGCAGCGTCGCGAACGGCGTCTCCTGCTCGATGGTGAGCTGATAGAGCGAGAGGTGATCGCCGGCCTCCCGCAGGGCCCGCTCGAGCTCGGCGCGCCAGGCCGCCGGCGCCTGTCCCGGCCGGGCGTAGATGAGATCGAACGAGTAGCGCCCGAACGTGCTCCGCGCGATGGCGACGGCGTCGAGCGCTTCGCCGACCGAATGCATGCGGCCGAGCGCCGCGAGCGCCGCATCATCGAGCGCCTGCACGCCGAGCGACACGCGATTGACGCCGGCTTCGCGATAGCCGCGAAAGCGGTTTGCTTCGACGCTCGTCGGGTTCGCCTCGAGCGTCACCTCGATGTCGGGCGAAACTGTCCAATGGCGCGCCACCGCATCGAGGATCGCGCCGACCGTCGCGGGCTGCATCAGCGAGGGCGTGCCGCCGCCGAAGAACACCGTCGAGACGGTGCGGCCCAGGGTGCGCTCGGCGGTCGTAGCAATCTCGCGCGTGAACGCAGCCAGGAAACGCGACTCGTCGATCGCCGCATGGCGGACGTGGCTGTTGAAGTCGCAATACGGGCACTTCGACAGGCAAAACGGCCAGTGGATATAGACGCCGAAGGCGGCGTCGGAAGTCGGCGCAGGGGTCATGGGGCGACGATAGCGGATTTGCGGCGTTCGTGCGCGGGAGGATCGCATTATTCGCGGCGCAGGCAGGCCGCGGCGAGCTCGACGAATGCGCGCGCCCGGTGCGACAGCCCCTTCCCCTTCGGGGGCAGACCGTGCTTGTCCTCCGCGCTCATCTCACCGAAGGTGAGCGCGTGACCGTCGGGTTGGAACATCGGGTCGTAGCCGAAGCCCCGGGTACCGCGCGGCGGCCACACCAGCGTCCCGTCGACCCGCGCCTCGAATTCCTCCACATGACCGTCCGGCCAGGCGACGCACAGGGCAGAGACGAAATGCGCCCGACAATCCTCGGCCGTACGCGCGCGGCGCCCGGTGAGCTCGGATTCGATGCGTTCCATGGCGCGCGCGAAATCCTTGTCCGGTCCCGCCCAGCGGGCCGAATGAATGCCGGGCGCGCCGTCGAGCGCATCGACCGCGAGTCCCGAATCGTCGGCGAACGCCGGCAGGCCGGTGGCATCAGCGGCGGCCGCCGCCTTGATCCGGGCATTGGCGCGGAAGCTCGAGCCGGTCTCCTCGGGCTCGCCGATGCCGAGCTCGCCCGCCGACAGCGCCTCGACTCCGTAGGGCCGCAGCAGGTCGCGCATCTCCGCGAGCTTGCCCGGATTGTGCGTCGCAATCACCAGGCGGCCTTCGATCCGGCGATGATTCATCGCTGCTACATCACCGCCAGCTTCTGCAGATCGACGAGCTTGGCGATGCCTTTGCGCGCGAGCGCCAGCAGGGTGGCGAACTGCTCGTCGGTGAACGGCGTCTTCTCGGCCGTCGCCTGGATCTCGACCATCTGGGCGTTTCCGGTCATGACGAAATTGGCATCGGTATCGGCCTCGGAATCTTCCGCATAGTCGAGGTCGAGCACCGGGACGCCGCCGCATATGCCGCACGAGACGGCAGCGACATGATCGCGCAGCGGATCGCCCGGAATGATGCTGCGCGACTTCATCCAGGCGAGGCAATCGTGCAGCGCCACCCAGGCGCCGGTGATCGAGGCGGTGCGGGTGCCGCCGTCGGCCTGGATCACGTCGCAGTCGACCGTGATCTGCCGCTCGCCCAGCGCTGCGACATCGACCACGGCGCGCAGGCTGCGCCCGATCAGGCGCTGGATCTCCAGGGTGCGGCCGCCCTGGCGGCCGGTCGACGCCTCGCGGCGAGTCCGCTCCAGGGTCGCGCGCGGCAGCATGCCGTATTCGGCGGTGATCCAGCCGCGGCCCTGGCCCTTCAGCCATGGCGGCAGCCGGTCCTCCAAGGTCGCCGTCACCAGCACGTGCGTGTCGCCGAATTTGACGAAGCATGAGCCTTCCGCGTACTTGACCACGCCACGCTCGAGCGTCACGGGACGCAGCTCATCGGGCTGTCGGTGGCTCGGCCGCATCGCGTCTCCTCCGGCGCCGCGCCCAAGCGCCGCGAACGTTGTTCTGTCAGGGCGCCGACTTTTAGGTGGTGACGGAACGGCCGACAAGACGATTCGATAGGGCCTAGGCCCAGATGGCGAAGCTCAGGCCGGTGCCGGTGCCGGCGGGGGTGCGATAGCCCGGGACGTATTCGAACCAGCTGAGGTCGAGGTGCTCCACCGCGCCGGCAAGTGCGACCCAGTTGAGGATCTCCGAGCTGCCGGCGTGGAGCTTGTTGCGCGGAAGATTCTTCAGGAACGCCTCATCCTTGTCGGCACAGGCCTTGAGGATGGAGCGGTCGAACGCCTCGTCCACCAGGAAGTGGCTCAAGCCGCCGGAGGCGGCGATGCCGACGCGCGCCTCGCCGGCGAAGCTTTCCACCGCCTTGCGCACCGCCTGCCCGAAGGCGTAGCAGCGGCGCGGGCGCGGCTGGTTCGGCGCATAGTAGGTGTTGAGGAAGATCGGCACGATCGGGACCGGATTAGCCTCGTCCATCACGCGCCGGTGGATGTAGGCCATGGCGTGCCCCTCGCCTTCGCCCTTGGGCAGGCACTGCGAGGCGGCAAGATCGAAATCCATGTCCATCAGGAATTCGATGAGATGGACGGCGAGATCCGAGCGGACCACATAGTCGCGCGGCTTGTCGGACTCGAAGAAGGCCTGCCGATTCTGCACGTACCATTCGGGAAAGCGTTCGCGATAATAGTCGTGCTGCTCGTTGCTGTTGCGGATGGAGTCGCCGTAGTAGATCGCAAACGTCGGCCGGCAGTCTTCCTTGTAGCTCTCGTTCTGATCGTCGCCCATGACGACGAGCGCGTCGAGCGCCGCATGGCTCAACGTCTGGCTCAGCCGCTTGCTCGCGGCGCGCGCGATATTCTGACGCGCCACCAGTTGCTCGGGCCGCGTCATCTCGGCGAGCTGCGGATCGGCCTGCTCGACCAGGGCCGCGTAAGTGACCGGATTTCCCTCCTTGTCGCGGTGCTTGATCGTCTGATCGGTCTCGAGGAACCGGGGCAGCGTCTCGTCGGAGGCGAGCAGCATGGGGGTGTGCGAGGTTCCCAGTCCCAGGACGATTTTTGCCATTTGTCTTGTTCCTTCGCTGGCCGGCGCCAGAGCGCGTCAGCCTATGCTAATCGAGCTTCACATTAGCCGCTTGGGCGACCGACCGCCATTTCGCGAGCTCCGCGGCGATGAACGCGCCGAATTGCTCGGGCGTTCCGGGGTTGGTGACGGCGCCGAGCTTGGTGATGGTCTCCTGCATGTCGGGCGCCTGCACGCCCTCGTTGATTGTCGTATTGAGCCGCTGGACGATGGCCGCCGGTGTGCCCGCCGGCGCCATCATTCCGTTGAACGTCGTGACCTCGTAGTCGGGAACGCCGGCCTCGATCATGGTCGGCAGGTCGGGCGCGAGCGACGTGCGCGTGCGGCTGGTCACCGCCAGCGCCCGCACCTTGCCCTCGCGAATGAGGGGCAACAGGATCGTGATCCCCTCGAACGTCATGTGCACGGCTTCGCTCAGCACCGCAGTCACCGATTCGCCGCCGCTGCGATAGGGCACGCCGACGATATTGACGTTAGCGCGCGACAGGAACAGTTCGCCGGTGAGATGCGGCAGGCCGCCGGCGCCGGTATGGGCATAGTTGAGCCTGCCGGGATTCGCCTTGGCGTAATCGATCAGCTCGCGCACGGTCTTCACTGGGAGCGACGGGTGGACCACGAGGATCTGGAAGCTCTCGGAGAATTTCGCGACCGGCGTGAGGCTGCGGGTCGGATCGTACCCGGCGCTCGCCGATACCGCTGGGATCACCGCGAGCACGCTGGTGTTGCCGATCAGCAGCGTGTAGCCGTCGGGCGGTGCCGCCGCCACCGCGCGCGCCCCGATGGCGCCGCCGGCACCGGGGCGATTCTCGATCACGGCCGGCTGGCCGAGCTTCGGCAGGAACTGCGAGGCAAGGCGCGCCGGCATGTCGGTCGGCCCGCCCGGCGCACCCGGCACCACCAGCCTGATCGGCTTGTCGGGATAAGTCTGTGCGCCGACGGGCGCCGCAGCGAACAGCGCGGCGGCGATGGCCAGCGTCTGGACAGGCCCGATGCGGCTGCGCCGACGCGACGCGTTCTGCCCCACGATGATCATCTCCCCCCACTGGATAGCGTATATGCTGCGCGAAGGGTGACCATAGCAGAATTCCCTTCCATGTCCGGCGCTTGAATTTGCGCGGCGGGATGAACATTGTTGTCTGCTCAGTACAAGGAGTTGTTCTTGTCCCAGGACGTTCCGGTCGGCACCACCCAGATCGGCCTCGCGCAGCTCAACGAGCGCTCGCGCGAGATCTTCCGGCAGATCGTCGAAAGCTATCTGGCGACCGGGGAGCCGGTCGGCTCGCGCAACATCTCGCGCCTCATTCCGATGACGCTGTCGCCCGCCTCCGTGCGCAACGTCATGTCGGACCTCGAGCAGCTGGGGCTGGTCTACGCGCCGCACACCTCGGCCGGGCGGCTGCCGACGGAGATCGGCCTGCGGTTCTTCGTCGATGCCTTGATGGAGATCGGCGATCTCACCGAGCAGGATCGCCGCGCCATCGAGGCCCAGGTGGCCGCCGGGTCGCCGGGACGCACCATCGAAGGTGTGCTCAACGAGGCGTCCGGCATGCTGTCGGGGCTTGCCCGGGCGGCCGGGGTCGTGCTCACCGACAAATCCAACGTGCGCCTCAAGCACATCGAATTCGTGCGCCTCGAGCCGGAGCGCGCCCTGGTGGTGCTGGTCGCCGAGGACGGCCAGATCGAGAACCGCATCGTCAATCTGCCGCCCGGGCTGCCGACCTCGGCGCTCACCGAGGCCACCAATTTCCTCAATGCCCACGTGCGCGGCCGCACCCTGTTGGAGGCGAAAGCCGACCTCGAGCGCGCGCTGGTCCAGGGGCAGGCGCAGCTCGACGAGCTGACGCAGCGGATCGTGGCCGCCGGGCTTGCCAGCTGGTCCGGTGGGGAGCACGACGAGCGGCGGCTGATCGTCCGCGGTCACGCCAACCTGCTCGACGATCTCAAGGCGCTGGAGGATCTCGAGCGCGTTCGCCTCCTGTTCGACGATCTGGAGACCAAGCGCGGACTGGTCGACATCCTGGGACGGGCCGAGCGCGCCGAGGGCGTGCGCATCTTCATCGGCTCGGAAAACAAGCTGTTCTCGCTGTCCGGCTCCTCCACCATCGTCGCGCCCTACCATGACAGTGCGGGCCGAATCGTCGGGGTGCTCGGGGTGATCGGGCCGACGCGACTGAACTACGCGCGCATCATTCCCATGGTGGACTACACCGCCAAGGTGGTGAGCAAGTTGCTGGCGGGGTAGGTGTAGGCTGCCCCACTCCACACCCAGGGACCGCTTGATCCAGCGCAAGGCCGCCGAGGCCGCGATGGCGCATAAGCGGGCTTGCGCGATTTGGGCGCCTGGGGATCGGGGATGACCGGGCGAGACGAAACGCGGCCCTTGCGCCGCCCACCGGTACGAGTTGCGGTCTGCCTGGTCATTGCCGGCCCGGCGACTCGAGGGCCCCGCTTGATTTTTCTGCCCCGAACCCTGATATGCGGGGCGAGGAATCCAATCAAAACAGGAACCTGGCGATGACGGACACGCATGCGCCCGACGCCGCCCCAAACAAGGCCGAGGAGCCGGCACCGGAGAATGGCACACCGACCGAGGCGCGACCTCCGTCTGCCGATCCGACCGCGGCGCTGAACGAGGAGATCGCGAGCTTGAAGGACAGGCTGCTGCGGGCACTGGCCGAGATGGAGAACTTGCGGCGGCGCACCGAACGCGAGGTGGCGGACGCACGCCTTTATGGGATCACCCAGTTCGCGCGGGACGTGGTGACGGTCGCGGACAACATGGAGCGCGCGCTGCAGGCACTCGACGCGGAAATCCGCGAGAAGGCCGAGCCCGGCGTCAAGGCATTGCTCGACGGCGTCGAACTGACCGAGCGCGAGCTCATCAAGGCGTTGGAAAAGCACGGTGTACAGAAGCTCGACCCCAAGGGACAGAAATTCGATCCGCACCGGCATCAGGCCATGTTCGAGGTGCCGGACCCGTCGGTGCCCGCAGGCACCGTCGTGCAGGTCGTGCAGTCCGGCTATTCGATCGGCGAGCGGGTGCTGCGCCCCGCCATGGTCGGTATCGCCAAGGGCGGCCCGAAGGCGCCGCCAGCCGGGGAGGCCGCAGCCGAGGCGCCGGCCAACGACAATGCCGGCGCCTCTCCCGGCACAACCTGATCACTTGAGATCGATGCCGTCGCGCACGGTCCGTACGCGCATGAAGATGTCGGACCAGCCGTCCTTGCGTGCGAGCGCAAGGATGCGCAGATGGCCGCTCGTGCCGAAGCGCAGCCACTGAGCCACCATCACGTCGGCGCCGGACTTCACGTCCTTGGCTTCAGCCAGGATCTCGTGTCCGGGCGCGCCGCCGACCCGGAGCGGCTCCGAACGCATCAGCCGCACTTCCTTGATCCCGGGCGTTTCCGACAGGACGCCGCGGGCGAAGCGATCGCGGTCGGCCGGCTGTGACGGGGGAGCGCCGGGCGCTGCGGCGATCAGCACGAGCGGCTGTTCGGCGACTTCGAGATTGTCCTCCGGACCGTCGGTCAACAGCGTGGCAGTGCCCGCCATCACGCGCGCGACGCGGAAGCCGGCGAGGTCGCGCAACGTGAACGGCAGCGCACCGAGTTGCTCCTCCGCGGGTGCCTTGGCGCGCACCGCAAAGGTCGCCAGCGAGGCGCGCACCGAGGCGTCCGGATAGGCCTCCTTCTCGTCGATCGGCACCTGCACCGAGACGATCGCGGTGAACTGAGGGGTCTGGGCGACCAGCACCCAGCGGCGGAATGCAGTCCCCCCGGCCTGCTGCGAGCCGACCACGAGGAAACCCGGCCCCGGTGCAAGCGTCATCGGCTCGCGGCCCTCGACCACAAGGCCCTGCTTCTGCATCTGCTCCGCCGCCACATGGTTTTCCAAGTCGGGATAGGCGGCGGCCGGATATTCGCTGATCACGATCAAGGCGTTCCTCTGCCGATCCTCGAAGCCGGCAAAAGCCTTGCCCATGTCGAAGCCTTGCGGTGGTATCAGGCCGACGCGCGAGCCGGGCGGAAACATCGGTTCGGCCGCCAGTGCCGCGGGACCGGGGCTCGCGAAGAGCGTGAGCGCGGCGAACGAGGCGATGACGAAGCAGCGCATGCGCGAATCCTTTGGCAGCGAGTTAACCTTCTGCCGCACTCCGCCACATACAGAGCCGCAAGGTTGGCGACAATGCGGTCTTGCCATATCGGATCACTATGCGCCGGCCTGGGTCACCCGGCGCAGCGTCAGATTGATTTGTCCGCCCTCGGGCAGCAGGGTCGAGCTTCCAGGCATGATGCGATCGACGCCATGGAAGGCGAGGCGCGCCTCGCCGCCGAGCACGACCGCGTCGCCGGAGGCGAGGCGCAGCGAACGGGTTGCGTCGTTGCGGCGCGTGCCGCCGATGCGGAACAGGCAGGTATCGCCGAGCGAGAGCGAGACCACCGGCGCGGCGAAATCCTGCTCGTCGCGGTCCTGGTGCAGGCCCATGCGGGCCTCCGCCGCGTAGTAGTTGATCAGGCACGCTTGCGGCGGATGCGGGTAGCCGGCGAGATCCCGCCACGCGGCGAGCAGGGGCTCGGGGATGGCAGGCCACGGCACACCGGTGTGCGGATGGGTCGCCTGGTAACGATAGCCGCCTTCGTCGGTGACCCAGCCGAGCGGGCCGCAATTGCTCATGGCGACCGACATCGCCTTGCCGGTCTTCGGCATGCGCGGCACGTACAGCGGCGCGGCACTGAGCACCGCGCGCACCGCGGCGAGCAGCCGCTCCTGACCGGCGCGGTCGAGATACGCCGGGGTGAGGATTGCGCCCGGCTGGATGTGCGTGGCGGCCATGACGCATAGATAGCCGCTGGCCCGGTGAGGAACAAAGGGTCCGTAGGGTGGGCAAAGGCGCCGGCAAGCCATCTCCGCGTGGGCAAAATCGCTTATGCGCCCTTACCCACGCGGAGAATCATCAATCAGCGATTTTGCCCACGCTACGCGACGCCGCGCTCCTCGTCGTCGCAGGCCGCCCGCATCTCCAGGATGGCGCGCCTGAGCCAGGTCTTGATCGTATTCACCGGTGCGCCGAACCGCTCGGCCAGCTGCTCGCGGCTCTCGCCGTGCAGATACGCGGCGATCACCAGCCGCCGCTTCAACGGATCGAGCTCCTTGAGCAGCGCGAGCGCGCGGCGCCGCCGCTGCAGTGCGGCCATCTCCTCCAACGGATCAGGAACGTCGGCCGGGATCGCCAGGAGCTCGCTCTCCTCGCCCATCGGTCGTGCGTCGCGGCTGCGGACCGCATCGATCGCGAGATGACGCACGATCGTCGCCATCCAGGTGATCGGCGAGCCGCGTGCCGGATCGTAGCTCGCGGCGTTGTGCCAGATGCGTACATAGGCTTCCTGCACAACGTCTTCGGCGAGATCACGGCGCCGGAGAACGGCGAGCGCAGTGCCGTAGAGCTTGGCGCTGGTTGCCGCATAGAGCGCGGCGAACGCCTTGCGATCGCCGCGGCCGGTTGCGGCGATGAGCTGCGCGAGTGCGCGCGCCGCTTCCGGCGCGCCGTTCGGGCGGTCGAGCATGCATCCTCCGCACGCGTACCACGTTTGGCTGCGCGCCACCTCGACCCCGAATTCAGCTTATCGTTGGCACGACGCACGATGAGGGTGCGCGCCGTTTGTTTGATATCAGGCGCTATGCCAACAAGTTCTCTGGGGTGTCAACGCAACTTTCTCTCACGGATGCGTGAGGATCGTTGAAAATCATTTGCCGCGGTCGGCGGCGCATCTGCATCCAGCCGGAGATGAAGGCCCGGATTGCGCTTCGCTCCATCCAGGCTACGCGGCGCGGGTGACGGCCTTGCGCGGCACCTGGCGCTCGCTTGCAAGCGCTTCCCTGACGCCCGAAGCACCCGCTTCATGGTACTCGGCATCCTCGTTGACGTTCCACACGTCGTAGAGGCGCTCGCCCGCTACGATGTTCCGCGCGGTGAGCATCGCGGTCATCATGGCGTGATCCTGGTTATTGTACTTGTGCATGCCGTTGCGGCCGACCAGGTGCAGCGTCGGATAGGTGCGCTCGAGGTCGAGGCGGATCATGTCCACGTTCTGGCGGTAGTCCTCGTCATACACCGGGTAGGCCTTCGGCTGGCGCACCACGCAGGCATCCACGACATCGCCCGCGGCGATGAGACCGACCTTGGCGCACTCTCTCCCGGCGAGCGTGATCAGTTCGGCATCAGCGCTGGCCCACAATCCGTCGCCCTCGAAGCAGAAATATTCGAGCCCGAGGCAGCTCATGCCGGCCGGCACCATCTCGGGCGACCACGAGCCGAAATTCTGGATCCGCCCGACCTTCACGGCAGGTTCGTGGATGTAGATCCAGTTGTCGGGAAACAGATCGGCTTTTTTCACCATCAGCGCGACGGTGAGGAAATCGCGGTAGCGCAGCCGGCGCGCATGGAACAGCGAGATCGGCAGCGGCGAGATCCTCTCGGTCAGCTCGCGCACCGGGGCCGAGCTGATGACGTGACGCGCCGTGAAGCTCTCTTCCTTGCCGTCGGCGGTGACGACGTCGATGCGCCACAGCCGGCGGGCCGCGTCATAGGTGAGCCGCCGCATGTCGCGGCCCATCAGCACCCGCCCGCCGCGCGCCGCGATCTTGGCGGCCGCCGCCTCCCACATCATGCCGGGGCCCTTGCGCGGGTATTGGAAGCTTTCGATCAGCGTCTTCACCACCGGTCCGCCGGACGCATTGCCACGGCGGCGCGGCTTCAGCGAGCGCGTCAGCGCGTTCATGACGGCGACGCGCAGATCGAGGCCCTTGATGCGTTGCGCCGCCCAGTCGGCGGAAATCTCGTCGCACGACATGCCCCACACCTTTTCGGTGTAGGTCTTGAAGAACATGCGGAAGAGGCGCTCGCCGAACTGGTTGCGCACCCAGTCGTGGAAGCTCTGCGGTTTCGCGATCGGCGACATCTTGGCCCACGCGTAGGAGAGCATGCAGGCGGCGCTGGTGAAGAGGCCGAGATTGGCGAGCGCTTCGAACGCCTTGAGCGGATAGGAATAGAATTTCCCGTCGTAATAGATGCGCGAGAGGCGCGGCCGCTCGATGAAATCGTCGGGCAGGATCTCGCGCCACAGGTCGACCACCTCTTTCGACTTGGAAAAGAAGCGATGGCCGCCGATGTCGAAGGAGAAGCCCTTGTAGCTCACCGTTCGGCTGATCCCGCCGACATAGACCGGATCCTTCTCCAGCACGAGCACCGAGCGGCGTTCCTTGGTGAGGCAATAGGCGGCCGTCAGTCCGGCCGGCCCGGCGCCGATCACGCACACTTCGGCATCGATGCTCATCGGGCGCCTCTTCAGGATCGGGAGCGAATGAGGGAGAGCGCCCGCTGTGGAGCAAACGAGACCAGTCGGTGGCCGTTGTAGGAGATCAGCGCCGCGACCGCGGAGCCGGCGAGCAGCGCGGCCTGCGGCAGCCAGGCGAGCACGGTCAGAACCAGCACGGTGAAGACCGCGTAGCTCGTGCCTTGCGCCGCCGCCGTGACGGCGGCGTAGCGCAGCACCTCTTCGCCCTGATGGCGCCCGCTGCGGTCGAAGGTGAGCGCGCGGTTGAGCCGCCACGTCACCATGGTGGCGACGGCGAGCGAGACGGCGCGCGCCAACAGCGGATGGGCGCCGCCCATGTGGACGAGGGTGAAGACGGTAAGATCGGTCACGAGGCCGATTCCGCCGACGCCGAGGAAGCGCAGCGGCCGCGGCAGCCACCCGATCAGGCGCCGCAGCGGGTCGTCATCGCGGGAGGCGTCGGGCAGCACAACACCCGCCCCCCCGTACTCGGTATCACGTACAGACATCAACGTTTCGTGACTTTCCACTGCCTGCCCGTTGACGGGACAAGCCACCTCCCCCAAACGCCCGCATTCTGCGCAGGCTTTCGTTAATGCTGGGCTTATCCGGACGCGGAAATTCGCAACATCGACCGAAGGGTTAAGCGAATCTCAACGGGTTGGCGGGCAAGCCTGTGGGGCGTTCCTGCGTATCCGACGAGCCGATCGATGTCCCCTGCCCTGCGTCAGCCGAGCTTCGCCGTCCTGTTGCTGCTCGCCTGGCTCGCCGTCAGCTTCCAGTTGGTCGCGATCTATTGGACCGGCACGGCGGAAACCTTGCTCGACACCGACGACGCGATGCGGCTCGTCCAGGTACGCGATTTCCTCGCCGGCCAGGGCTGGTTCGATCTGCGCGAGACCCGGGTCGAGCCGCCGGTCGGCTATGAATCCCATTGGTCGCGGCTGATCGATGCCGGCCTCGCCGGACTGTTCCTCCTGCTCCAGGTATTTCTGAGCGACGCGCTGGCCGAGCGGCTGATGCGCACCGTCTGGCCGCTGCTGTGGCTGCTGCCGGCCATGCTGGGCGTCGCGGCCATCGCCGGGCGGCTCGCCGGGCGGGAGGCGGCGCTGATCGCGCTGCTGCTCGCCGTCGTCGGGCTGCCCGCCCTGCAGCAGTTCAAGCCGGGCAGCATCGATCATCACAATGTGCAGATCGCCCTCGCGGTTGCGACGCTGGGGGCTGCGGTATGGTCCGACCGCCTGCGTTGGGCCGCCTGGGCTGCCGGCGGTCTCACCGGCCTGGCGCTGGCAATCGGGTTGGAGAGCCTTCCGTATCTCGCAACCTGCGGGGTCGCCTTCGCGATCCGCTTCATTGTGGCGCCCGCCGGGGCAGACCGCGATGCTGCCGCGGCGCTCGGCGACTATGGGCTGTCGCTTGCCGCCGCCACGCTCGCCGGCTTCCTGGTGAGCGTCGGTGCGGATCATTGGGGACGCAGCGTGTGCGACGGCCTCGCCATCAACCTCACGGCACCGATCGTGATCGGCGGGCTGCTGCTGGCCGGAGCGGCGGGACTGCTGGCGGACAAAGGCTGGGCGGTGCGCTGCGCAGCAATTGCCGGCATCGGCGCCCTCATGCTGGCGCTGCTGGTCGCGATCGAGCCGCGCTGCCTGGGCGGTCCCTACGCGCTGATGGATTCTTCGGTGCGACCGATCTGGCTCGAGCACGTGGCCGAGATGCAGCCGCTCCTCGCCTTCGGCCGTCTGATGCCGGTCAAGGCCGCTGCCCTCATGGCCTTTCCGGTCGCGGCGCTGGTGTCGATCATCATGCAGTTGCGGGAGCCGGCGCTCCGCCGCGACTTCGGCTTCCTGCTCGCGAGCAGCGTGTTCCTCGTCGCTTTCATCACCACGGCCGCCGCCATCAAGGCGCACGTCTACGCCATGTGGCTCGGCATGCCGCTGGTCGCCCTGATGGCCTTGCGGTTGTTCGCGCTGCTCAACCTGAGCACGCTGAATGCGCGCCTGGTCGCAGCCCTGCTGCTGACCCCGACCGTGTTGTCCGCCGGCGCGATCGGGCTCGCGCAAGCGGCCCGGGTGCAGGCGACGGCCGAGAGCCGCATGGTGGAGCAGAGCGCGTGCTTCAAGACCGACCACTACCGCACCCTGGCGGAACTGCCACCGGGGCTCATCGCCTCGGATGTGGATTTCGGGCCGTTCCTGCTGGCGCTGACGCCGCATTCGGTGCTGGCGGCGCCCTACCATCGGCTGTCGACCGGCGTCGTCACCGCGCATCAGGCCTTCGCGGCGCCGCCCGACGAGGCGCGGGCGCTGCTCGAGCGGTCGCACGTCACCTACCTGGTCACCTGCGGGTCGCGGCCGCCGCTGACGCTCAGCCAGACCGAACAGGACGCGAGCCTGTGGAAGCGCCTGCAGCTCGGCGCCTTACCGGACTGGCTCGAGCCGGTGCCGCAAACGCAAGGGCAGCCGCTCGTCGCGTACCGGATCAGGCCGTAATTGGGGCCATGCGCCTTACGGCTTCTTAATGGGTCTTCTGTAACGTCCCCAGCCTGGGGAAGCGCGACCGACAACGATGAATTCGAATCAAAGCTTACGCATTCGCGACGAGCTGGAAACCGTCCTGCCGCAGGCATCGTTCGTCCGGAACCATTCGATCGCCGTTCTGCTGCCCTGCTACAATGAAGCGGCGACGATCGCCGAAGTGATCGACAGCTTCCGTCGCGTGCTGCCGGGCGCCGTCATCTACGTCTACGACAACAATTCGATCGACCGCACGTCTGAAATCGCCGAGGCAGCGGGCGCCGTGGTGCGGCGCGAGCGCTACCAGGGCAAGGGCAACGTGGTGCGGCGCATGTTCGCCGACATCGAAGCCGACGTCTACGTCCTGGCCGACGGAGACCTCACCTACGATGCGAGCGCCGCCGGAAGGCTGGTCGATGCGCTGGTGAGCCAGAACGTCGACATGGTGGTCGGCGTGCGGGTCGGCTCGGGCGAAGCCTTCCGCCGCGGCCACCGATTGGGCAACAGCCTGTTCAACCGCATCGTCGCGCACCTGTTCGGCGACGGGTTCACCGACATCCTGTCGGGCTATCGGGTGATGTCGCGGCGCTTCGCCAAATCGTTCCCGGCCGCATCGTCGGGCTTCGAGATCGAGACCGAGCTGTCGATCCACGCGCTCGACCTCAAGCTGGCGACCGCCGAGATCCCGCTGCGCTACGGCGAGCGCCCGCAGAACTCGCACAGCAAGCTCAAGACCTACAAGGACGGCGCGCGCATCCTGGTCAGCATCCTGATGATGTATCGCGCGCTCAAGCCGCTGCGGTTCTACGGCGCGATCGCCATCGCATTCATCGCGGTCGCGATCGGGCTCGGAGTGCCGCTGGTCGTCACGTTCCTGGAAACCGGACTGGTGCCGCGGGTTCCCACCGCGGTGCTGGCTGCCAGCATCATGCAGCTCGCTTTCCTGAGCCTGACCTGCGGCATCATCATCGAGGCGGTGAGCGCCACGCGGCGCGAGCTCAAGCGCATGCGCTACCTCGACCTGCCCGGGCCGGGCACGCCGGGCGCCAGCAAGATTCCGTGACGATCGGCGCGGACCATCGGCCCGAAGCTCCGCCAGCAACCGGATGGCTGGTCGAGCTGAGCAACCCTCGCCTCTTATTCCTCATCCTCGCGCTGCCGCTGCTATGCCAGTGGATGGTGTGGTTCTATTGGCCCGCAGCACACGGGCTCGACGTCACCGGCCACCCGATCGGTCGCGATTTCATCAACGTGTGGGCCGGGCCCCGGCTCGCGTTCGGCGGCGAGATCGCCGCGCTGTTCGACCCGGAAGCCTATCATGCGGCGATCAGCAAGCTGTTCGGCGCACCCCTGCCGTTCCATTTCTGGTCCTATCCGCCGTTCACGCTGCCGGCGTTCTGGCCGTTGGCACAACTCCCCTATTTCGCCGCGCTCGCCGTCTGGACGTTGGGGCTGTTCGGCGTCCTTGCCGCCGTCACGCTCTCGGCCGTGGCGCCGCAGGAGCGCGGCTATGCGCTCACCGCGCTTGCGCTTTCACCGGCGTGCCTGATCAACGCGATCGGGGGCCAGAACGGCTTCCTGTCCGCGGCGCTCCTGCTCGGCGGCACGCTGCTCATCGACCGGCGGCCGATCCTGGCGGGCGTGCTGTTCGGGCTCCTGACCTTCAAGCCCCACCTCGGCCTCGTGCTCGCGTTCGCGTTGGTCGCGCTCGCTGCCTGGCGCGTCATCGCGACGGCGATCGTGACCGCGCTCGTGCTCGTCGTAGTCTCGGTGGCGATCTTCGGACTCGAGCCGTGGCGCCAGTACGTCGAATTCACCAGCGCATTCCAGGTGCACCTGCTCGAGCGCTTCAACGGCTATTACCGCTTCATGATGGTGTCGGGGGTGGCGGGGGCGCGCACCTTCGGGCTCGGCTATCCGCTCGCCATGGCGCTGCAGATCGCCCTGACGGTCGCGGTGGTCGCGATCGCCTGCTGGGCGGTGCGCGCCACGTCCGATCCGCTGCGGCGCGCCCTGGTGCTGGCAAGCGCCACGCCGCTGGCGACCCCCTATGCGTTCAACTATGACCTCACCGCGCTCGCCACGGTGGTGGTGTGGAGCCTGTGCCGCCCCATGCCGCCGGACGGCCGCACCGCCATCCTGTTCCTTGCCTGGATCATCCCGGTCCTGTCCATGTACCTGAACTGGTACGGATGGGGCCTCACGCCCCTGGTGCTGGCGGCCGTATTCGCGCTCGCAGTGTACGAATGCCGGGCCGACCGCCGGCCCAGCCCGGCCGGCCCGATGCAGCCGGCGGCCGCCTGACCCCCTGTAAATCCAGCAAATCCGCGCGCCCCGCGACTTGCGGGGCGATGCGGCCCTCCTATATGACCGTTAGCCGCCGCTGAGCGGCGTAAATTGTGATCCAAGGGGGTCGGACCAGGGGTGGTCCAGGGGTCGACAAGACCCGTGTGACACTCACCTTTTGGGCGCTGTCATAGGCCCGACCGGCCTGCCGCAACGAGAGGGACTAGAGCATCATGGCGAAGGTCATCGGTATCGACCTCGGCACTACCAATTCCTGCGTCGCCGTCATGGAAGGGTCGGCGCCGAAGGTGATCGAGAATTCGGAGGGCATGCGGACGACGCCCTCGATCGTGGCTTTTACGGACGACGGCGAACGACTGGTCGGCCAGCCGGCGAAGCGCCAGGCGGTCACCAACCCCGAGCGCACCATCTTCGCGGTGAAGCGCCTCATTGGCCGCCGCTATGACGACCCGATGGTCGAGAAGGACAAGAAGCTCGTCCCCTACAAGATCGTGCGCGCCGGCAACGGCGACGCCTGGGTCGAAGCCGAAGGCAAGAGCTATTCCCCCTCGCAGATCTCCGCCTTCGTGCTGCAGAAGATGAAGGAGACCGCCGAGGCGCATCTCGGCCAGAAGGTCGAGAAGGCGGTCATCACCGTTCCGGCCTATTTCAACGACGCCCAGCGCCAGGCCACCAAGGACGCCGGCAAGATCGCCGGCCTCGAAGTGCTGCGCATCATCAACGAGCCGACCGCGGCCGCGCTCGCCTACGGCCTCGACAAGAAGAAGACCGGCACCATCGCGGTCTACGACCTCGGCGGCGGCACGTTCGACATCTCCATCCTGGAGATCGGCGACGGCGTGTTCGAGGTGAAGTCCACCAACGGCGACACGTTCCTGGGCGGCGAGGACTTCGACATGCGCCTCGTCAGCTATCTGGCCGACGAGTTCCAGAAGGAGCAGGGGATCGACCTGCGCCGCGACAAGCTCGCGCTGCAGCGCCTCAAGGAGGCGGCCGAGAAGGCCAAGATCGAGCTTTCCTCCACGACGCAGACCGAGATCAACCTGCCGTTCATCACCGCCGATGCGTCGGGCCCCAAGCACCTGACGCTGAAGCTCACGCGCGCCAAGTTCGAGGCGCTGGTGGACGATCTCGTCCAGCAGACGATCGAGCCGTGCCGCAAGGCGATCAAGGACGCCGGGGTGTCGGCGGGCGAGATCAACGAAGTGGTCCTGGTCGGCGGCATGACCCGCATGCCGAAGGTTCAGGAAGTGGTGAAGCAGTTCTTCGGCAAGGAGCCGCACAAGGGCGTCAACCCGGACGAGGTGGTCGCCATCGGTGCCGCCATCCAGGCCGGCGTGCTGCAGGGCGACGTCAAGGACGTGCTGCTGCTCGACGTGACGCCGCTGTCGCTCGGCATCGAGACGCTGGGCGGCGTGTTCACCCGCATCATCGACCGCAACACCACGATCCCGACCAAGAAGAGCCAGGTGTTCTCCACCGCAGAGGACAACCAGACCGCCGTCACCATCCGGGTGTTCCAGGGTGAGCGCGAGATGGCGAGCGACAACAAGATGCTCGGCCAGTTCGACCTCGTCGGCATCCCGCCGGCGCCGCGCGGCGTGCCGCAGGTCGAGGTCACGTTCGACATCGACGCCAACGGCATCGTCAACGTGTCGGCCAAGGACAAGGCGACCGGCAAGGAGCAGCAGATCCGCATCCAGGCGTCGGGCGGCCTGTCGGAAGCCGACATCGAGCGCATGGTCAAGGACGCCGAGGCCCACGCCGAGGAGGACAAGCAGCGCAAGGCGCAGGTCGAGGCCAAGAACCATGCCGAAGCGCTCATCCACTCGACCGAGAAGGCGCTCGCCGAGCACGGCTCGAAGGTCGGCGAGGACGAGCGGCGCGCGATCGAGAACGCGATGGCGGACCTGCGCGAAGCCCTCAAGGGCGACGACGCGGAAGCCATCAAGGCCAAGACCAACACGCTGATGCAGGCTTCGATGAAGCTCGGCGAGGCGATGTACAAGCAGGCCGAGCAGGCCGGTCAGGGCGGCGACGGCGGCACGAGCGGCGGCTCCGCCGCAGGCGGCAAGAAAGAAGACGTGGTCGACGCGGAATTCACCGAGGTCGACGACGACAAGAAGAACAAGAAGTCTGCCTGAGCAGCCGGGAGTCCGGCGCGATGACGGAGACCGACTAGGAACCGACGGCCCGGCGTGATCGTGCGGCGGGCCGTTTGTTTTTGTGCGATACGGGTACCACGAGGGTGCAGCGAGGGTGGGGTATGCCGGTTATGGCCAAGCGGGATTACTACGAGGTGCTGGGAGTTCAGCGCACCGCCAACGAGGCGGAGCTGAAGGCCGCGTTCCGCAAGCTCGCCATGCAGCATCATCCGGACCGCAACCCGGGCGACAAGGACTGCGAGCACCGGTTCAAGGAGCTCAACGAGGCCTACGACGTCCTCAAGGACGAGCAGAAGCGCGCCGCCTATGATCGCTTCGGCCATGCGGCGTTCGAGCATGGCACCGGGGGCGGCGCCGGCTTCGGCTCCGATTTCGCCTCGACCTTCGCCGACATCTTCGACGACCTGTTCGGCATGGGCGGCCGGCGCGGCGGACGCGGCTCCGGGCGCGAGCGCGGCGCCGACCTGCGCTACAACATGGAGATCAGTCTCGAAGAGGCGTTCGCCGGCAAGACCGCAGAGGTACGCATCCCGACCTCCGTCACCTGCGAGGCGTGCTCGGGCTCAGGCGCCAAGGCAGGCACGCGGCCGCGCACGTGCCAGACCTGCGGCGGCCAGGGCCGGGTGCGGCATGCGCAGGGCTTCTTCACGCTCGAGCGCACGTGCCCGGCCTGTCAGGGCCGCGGCCAAGTGATCGAGGATCCGTGCGCGTCGTGCTCGGGCTCCGGCCGCGTCACGCGCGAACGCACGCTGTCGGTGAACATCCCGGCCGGCGTCGAGGACGGCACGCGCATCCGGCTCGCCGGCGAAGGCGAAGCCGGCGTGCGCGGCGGGCCGCCCGGCGACCTCTACATCTTCCTCTCACTCGAAGCGCATCAGTTCTTCCAGCGCGACGGCGCCGATCTGCACTGCCGCGTTCCCATCTCGATGGTCACCGCGGCGCTCGGCGGCTCGTTCGACGTGCCGACGATCGACGGCAGCAAGACCAAGGTGAAGGTGCCCGAGGGCACGCAATCGGGGCGCCGCTTCCGTCTCACCGCCAAGGGCATGCCCGTCCTGCGCTCGAAACAGACGGGGGACATGTACGTGCAGGTCATGGTGGAGACGCCGCAGAACCTGAGCAAGCGACAGAAGGAGTTGCTGGCCGAATTCGAGAAGCACTCCTCGCGCGACACGAGCCCGGAACTCCACGGGCTTCTTCGCGCGCGTCAAGGATTTTTTCGACACGCTCGGCAACCGCGCCGGGTCGGCCTGATGGCACGAGACCCTTGACCCCCGGGCCCCGGGGCTTTACCGATTACTGTCACAAATTCGCAATCTTTCCGTCGCGTTTCGGTCCAATGCCCTTACAAGCGCTCCAGCACACGATCGAAAAAAGAATTCGGCTGTTCGAGCAGAAGAACGGCATTCGCCTCGACGACGAGGTGCGGTTCATCCGTTCGTGGCTCGAGCGGCCGCTGTCGACCGGCGCGGTGACGCCGTCGGGCCGCGTGCTCGCGCGCACCATGGCGCGTTACGTCGATCCCGCCATATCCGGCCCGGTGGTCGAGCTCGGCCCCGGCACCGGGCCGGTGACCGAGGCGCTCCTCGCCGAGGGCATCGCGGAGGAGCGGCTGGTGCTGGTCGAATTCAACCCGACCTTCTGTCAGCTTTTGCACAAGCGCTTCCCCGCCGCCACCGTCGTTCAGGGCGACGCCTACAGCCTGCGGCGCCTGGTCGGCGGCCTGTTGCAGAAGCCCGCCGCCGCGATCGTGTCGGGACTGCCGCTGTTCAGCAAACCAGTGCGGATGCGATTGAGCCTGTTCCGCGAGGCGCTCGAACTGCTGGCGCCGAATGCACCGTTCATCCAGTTCACCTATGCGGTGGTGCCGCCGATCCCCAAACGGCTCGCCGGCGTGCGCGCCGAGGCCTCGGAGCGGATCTGGAAGAACATGCCGCCCGCGCGCGTGTGGGTGTATCGGCGCTGAGGCGTCGGACTTGATCTCTCATCTTGAAGAAGGCACACGGCGCACCGTTGGCCGCATGCTGAGGAGCGCCGACGTGTCTTTAGCGTACGCGCGTCTCGAAATGAGGTCGGAAGAAGCGCTTCCGCCATACGGCCAGCGACAGACTTTGACCGCCTCACGCCTTGCGCCAGGCGCTGATGCGGAACAGCGGCATCACCGGCACCAGCAGCGGATGATAGAGGCCGGCGACCTTGCGGAAGCCGGCGGCGCGCAGCGCGTCCTCGACCTCAGCGGCCGAGTGGTAGTGATCGGGCGGCTTGGTCTTGCCGAATACGACGCGCAGCCCGCGGTACCACACGTTCTCGGTCGGCAGCGAGGTGAACAGGTAGCCGTCCGGCTTGAGCCAGCGCCGGATCAGCGGCAGCGGCAGCGAAAGGTCGGCGAAGTGCTCGAGCACGTCGGTCGCGGTGATCGCCTCGAAGCGGTCGGCGCCGAAATCGAATGCCGTGATGTCGGCGGTGACGAGCTTCACGTTGGCGAGGCCGAGGCGCGACACCAGTTGGGCGGCTTCCTGGGTGTTGCGGTCGATCAGCGTGACCGTCTCGAAGCCGGTCGCGAGCGAGGCGGCGAAGATGCCGCTGCCGCCGCCAAAGTCGAGACAGTTGCCCGGGCGCGGCTTCACGCGGCGGATCAGCCGCGTCATCAGCGCGAGGCGAAGCCAGAAGAAGCGGCGCAGCAGAACCTGGTCGGAGCAGTAGACGTCGAGGGAGATGTCGCGATTGCGGTCGACCGAGATCTCCTTGAGGAGTGCGACCGGGGGCTGCACGTATTGCATCGCGCCCGCCGATCACTGGAACGTGGTGATCACGACGACCCCGGCGACGACGAGCGAGGTGCCCGCGAGCACCGGCAGGCTCAGCGTTTCGCCGAGGAAGACGCGGCCCATGACGGCGACCATCACGAACGACAGCGCGAACAGCGGATACGAGGCGCTGAGGCTGCGGTCGCGCAGGAGCCAGACCCAGGCGAGCGTCGCCAGGCCATAGACGGCCAAGGCGGTCATCAGCGGCGGGTTCATCAGCACGCTTGCCGCCAGGGCACGCGGCGTGCTGGCGTCGACGCGGGCGGCGGCGAGCTTGAACAGCACCTGCCCGACCGAAATGGCGAGCACGCACAACAGAATCGGAGCGCTCTGGAGCACGGTTAATCCGGTGATCGGCGACGACGGATTGTCGCCGCGATGCCTTAATGCTTCATTGCCCCATCCGCAACCGTTCGTCCCAGGGAGGCCGCCATGCGACGGCTGGTTCTCATGATTGCCACGATGGCGCCTGTCCTGCTGACTGCCGGGGTGGGCCAAGCCCGCGTGGAGGGCCCCTGGTGCGCTGAATATGGTCTGGGCACCGGCAGCTGGGTCCAGGATTGTCGCATGCGGACGTTCGAGATGTGCCGGATGGAAGTGATTGCCGGCAATCGCGGCTATTGCTCGCCCAACCCGCGTTGGCACGCCCACACAACAGATGGCGTTCCAACGCGCCGGGCAAGGAAGCGCGCACGCTAGAACCGCTATCCCATCAGAAGCGGACGGAAGCATGCGGGGCCTGTATGTCAGCACAGGACTGCCAGTGCTGGTATCCTGCCGTCTCCCGCCGCACGGCCTCGAGCTCCCGGCTGATGCTCTCGAAGCGCGGCCGTACTATCTCTCCGAGAGGAGTCAGTTGCAGGACGCGCTTTCGCCAAAAGAGCGGTCCACCCAGCTCCCTTTCCAGCCGCCGGATCGCGACGCTCACCGACGGCTGCGCGATGCCGCAAAGCTTGGCAGCGCGGGTGAAGTTGCGCTCCTGGCAAAGCGCCAGAAAGCATCGGATCTGATGGAGTTCCATGATAAGTCGTCCCGGACCAACGTGGCATCAACTCGCGTATAACGGGTGCTTGCCGCAGCAACGGCCAGTACCCTGGCATTCCCTACAGGGACGATGAGCGCTCGCGCGAGTACCATATGGTACTGGCCGGCTGATTTATTTTTCATGCCGCTTCAGACGGACGGCGTTCTCCAGTCGGGGAATACGGAACCAAGGGAGGGGCCTTGCCCCACGGAGTGACGCCGGACCCCGGCGAGTCCACAAGTGACCCGATTGCGGCGCGGCTCGATGCCTTGCCGGTCACGCCGCTGCACGGCGCGATCGTCGTCCTGTGCGCGCTCGGGCTTCTGTTCGACGTGATCGAAGCGGCATTGAGCAATGCGCTGTCGGCGGTGTTCTCCGCCCCGCCTTACCGGGTTCAGCCGTATCAGCTGTCGTTGCTGCTCGCGTCGGTGTTCATCGGCGGTGTGATCGGGGCGCCGCTGCTCGGCCTGATGGCCGACCGGCACGGGCGCCGCCTGACGCTCGGGGCGGCGCTCCTGCTCCTCGCCGTCGCCTCGACAGTCGCGGCGACCAGTCCGGACATCAACTGGCTCACCGCCCTTCGGGTCTTCTCCGGGCTTGCGCTCGGCGCCTACCCGCCGCTGATGGTGGCGTACCTGTCCGACGTGCTGCCGCCAAAGCGACGTGGCATGCTGATCCTGGTATGCGGGGCGATCGGCTTCCTCGGTGCGCCTGCCGTCTTCTTCCTGATCCGCTGGCTTACCCCGCTGCAGCCACTGGGCTTCGAAGCGTGGCGCTGGGCGCTGGTGTTCGGTGCCGTCGGCTCCGCCATCGTCGGCGCGCTGTTCTTCTGCCTGCCGGAATCGCCGCGCTGGCTCGTGGCAACCGGCCGGCACCGCGATGCCGAGCAGGCCTGGCGGCGCTTCGAACGATCGGCCGGCGAGCGTCCGCACGCGGCGCCGGTTGGTCACAGCAAAGAGAAAGCCCAGCCCGCTGCCGAAAGCTTCTGGTCGGCGTCCAATCGCCGCTATCGCCTGCGCGCGATGCTGCTGTCCGCCATGTATTTCCTCAGCCCGTGGGCGACGATCGGCTTTCCCCTGCTGAGCGGTGCCGTGCTGGTCGAGAAAGGTTTCCGCGTGTCCGACTCGCTCCTCTATCTCGGCGTCACCATGCTGGGACCGTCGCTTGGCGTGCTGGCGGGCGCGCTGGTGATCGACCGGATCGAGCGACGCACCACACTGGTGCTGTGCGGCGGTGTGATGGCGCTGATCGGGCTGGCCTTCGCGGCAAGCGCCCTGCCGCTGTGGCTCATGGTGCTCGGCGTCGCCTTCAATCTCATCGGGGCGATCTATATCGCGACACTCAGCATCTATGCGGCCGAGCTGTTCCCGACGAGCCTGCGGGCCTCGGTGAGCTCCACCGCCTGGGCGGTGAACCGGATCGCCTCGGCGGTGGTGCCGATCGCGTTGCTGCCGGTGCTGAAGTCCTACGGATCGATCGCCATGTTCGCGATCATCGCGGCCGCGTTGATCGGCGACATGATCCTGGTGCTGGTCTTCGGGCCGCGCGGGCTTACGCGCCGGCCGGTCGAGTAAGACTCAACCCTGCCGCACCGCCGGCATCGACAATGCGAGACGCACCAGATCGACCTGGCGGCGGCAGCCGGTCTTGGTCTGGATCAGCTTGAGACGCGTGCGCGCCGTGGTGAGGCGGATGCCGATCTGCTCGGCGGCTTCGTCCAGCGGCAGGCCGTTGATGATCGCCTCGGCGAGCCGCTGCTCGGACGGCGTGAGGCCGAACTGGCGTGCCAGCCACCCAATGGGCGTGCGCCGGACGTTGTCAGGGTCGAGCAGCAGCAGCAGGACGCTGCCGGCTCCCATCCCCGAGGCATCTCCGCCACCCAGATACGGCATGGGGGCAAGCATGACGCGCAACGGTGCGGCCACGGATATGCGTGGCAGCGTGAGCCCGTCGAGATCCGCGGGAGGCGCGTCAGGCTCGATCGCCGTGGCAATGGTGGCGCATTTCTTCACTGCGAGCTCGAGCGCCCGCGTTTTCGTCTCGTCGATGCTGCACAGGCGTCGGTCACGTCCAAGCCACAGCCCGTGCGGACGCTGCAGCAGCAGCTCGGCGCTCCGGTTCATCAGCACGACGCGGCCGGACGTGTCGAGGACGAGCGCGGCATGCGCCCACTGATCGAATGCCGCCTGGGCCGCTTCGCCGTTGGCCTTTTGCGCTCGTATCACCCGGTGCATTCCGAACGCACGCTTGAGATGCGGGGCCAGCAGCGCGAGCAGCCGGAGCTGGCGGGCCCGCCGCTCGGCGTCATTGCGATGGTCGGCGAGCGACAGAACCGTCGGCCGACGCGCCAAGGTCCCTCGGGCTCCGTCGCGCTCGATCAGCAGGCCCGTGCCATAGTGGCCGAGACGGCGCGGCCGCAGATAATCGTTGTAATATTCGGTGCCTGCCAGCTCCGCGTCATCGATCAGCGTCTCGTAACGGATGGGCTCGCCGACCGGAACGGCCGCCGCTCGCAACACGTAGGGGCTGCAGCGCACGTAATGCTCCGCATAGGCGCGCAGATCATCGGCTGCGTAATTCCGGGCGAAGCCAAGCCGCGCGGTCGGGCAGCCATTGTCGTGCCCAAACAGGGTCACGCGCGCGTCCGGATAGATGCGCTCCAGGACCGCGACAAACTCGTCCCAGTGATTCGGATCGACGGCCGCCTCGTAGACGTGGCCCACGAGGTCCATCAGGAAAGCCGGCTCGAATTCGTCGATGGTCGCCAATTCTCAGCCCTCGCCCCGGAACGCAAGATTAAGCGAAAATCGCCCTGGTGGAAAGCTTTCAAGCCTCACGCGGTGGAATAAACCCTTTCTGGCGGAACTCTGTGGCTTCTTCGTTACTTTCGGGCTCGACGGGCGGAATATTGTTGGGTTACGTTCGACGTGGGGAGGAGGCCGAGGCCTATAGCCTCTAACAAAAAGACTACAACCGGAAGTGCTGGCTGGGGGCAAGTGTGAACCGTAAACCACAGGGGGGTGCCCTTCTGGCGGCAGCTGTGCTGCTCGCAGCGGGCGTTGGCTTGCACTCCGCGAGGGCGGCGCAGTTCGATATCGGCGACGTCTATATGACGATCGGCGGAACCATCGCCACCGGGACCGCGATCCGAACGGAGAAACCCGATCCCCTGCTCGTGCCGCAGGCCAATGGCGCGGCCTTGGGCCTGGTCGGAATCCCGCTCGGCGGCCGCAACACGGATGACGGCAACCTGAACTATCGCCGCGGCGACGCTGTCTCCACCGTCACCAAGGGGATGATCGAGGTCGACGCAAAGGTCGCGGATTTCGGCGCCTTCGTCCGTGCCATTGCGTGGCGGGACTTCGTGCTGGCCGACAGCGCCCGCCCCTGGGGCAATCTGCCGAACAACTACACGCCCGGCATTCCCTTGGGCGAGAGCAGCAACAGCTCCTATGGCCGCTATGGCGGCGCCGCACTGCTCGACGCCTACCTGTACGGAAGCTTCTCGGTCGCAGAGGTGCCGCTGCAGCTGCGAGTGGGCCGGCAGACCATCCCGTGGGGCGTGCTGACCACAATCCCCGGCGGCTTCAGCTGGCTCGCCCCGGTCAATTCCCCAGCCGCGCGGCGGCCTGGCGTGACGCCCGAGGAGACCATCATTCCCATCCCCGCCGCGTTCACGCGGATCGGCGTGACGAGCACCGTCAACGTCGAGGCCTTCTATCAATTCGCCTTCCAGCGCGCCGAGCCGTTCGCATGCGGCAGCTTCTTCGGGACGGCCGACTATCTGGCGGACCGCTGTGACAAGATCTTGACCGGCGCCGCCCTGAACGATCGGCAGTCGCTCGCCACCGGGAGTTTCGCCAAGCGCTCACCCGACCGGCCGGTCTCCGACGGCGATCAGTTCGGGCTCGGACTGACCTACAAGGCGGAGGCTATCGCGACCCAATTCGGCGCGTATTTCGCCCAGTATCACAGCCGCACCGCCCTCGTCAGCGCCATCAAGGCGGGCCGCGTGATCCCGATCGTTCCCGGCGACCCGGACGGGCTGAACGCGCGCTATTTCCTGCAGTACCCCGAAGCCATACGGGTGTTCGGCGGCAATGCGGTGACGCGACTGCCCGAGCTCACGGCGTTCGCCGAGATCGCGCACCGGCCGAACCAGCCGATGCAGCTCTACTCGACCGACCTGTCGAACGCGTTTCTGTCGGCGATCGCCCCCAGCCTCCTGCGCGCCGAAGTGGATGCGCTGCCGTTCGGTGCGCTGTACGACGCCTTCGATCGCCACCCCACGACCGACGTCATCGTCGGCGTCAGCAAGCCGCTGCCGGGCATCCTCGGGGCGAAAGCGCTGTCGCTCGGCGGCGAGATCGGCGCGAAATTCGTCCACAATCTTCCCGATGTGACGCAGCGCCGCTATGGCCGGGCGGAAATCGTCGGCGGCGCTCCGGTCAACGGGCTGTGCCCGGCAGCAACCGCGGTCGCCTGCTCGAACGACGGATTCACGACCAGCGCGGCCGCAGGCGGGCGCGGGCGCGTCGCGCTGACCTATGCGGATGTGGTCACCGGCGTCGACCTCATTCCGTCGATCGCCTACGGATGGGACATGTACGGCTGGTCATACGATGGCGTGTTCAACCGCGGCCGCCAGAGCACCACCCTTGCGCTGCGAGCGGAATTCAACAAGCGCATCGCCGCCGAGATCGCGTTCATTCCGGTGTGGGGCGGTCGCTACAACATCACCCGGGATCGCGACCTCGCGACGCTCGCTGTCAGCGCCCGGTTCTAGCTGCCGCCATATCGACGACGAGGTAGTCCTCCTCGCGCGCCACCGGAAACGTCTCGGCCACGTAAGGGCCCTTGACGAGATCGGCACCGCGCTCGACCGTCACCGGAAACTGCCGCGCGCGCACCGACTTGGGGTCGCACCACGATTGACCGGTGCGGATCTCGAATTCCCAGCCGTGCCACGGACAGCGCAGGAACTCGCGCTCGCGCGCGAGCCCGTAGTGCCCGGGCCCATCCGAGCGGACCAGCGGGCCGATCCGCCCCTGGCACAGCGGGCCACCGGCGTGTGGGCAGCGATTGGCGAGCGCGAAATACTCGTCGCCGAGATTGAAGATGCCGATCTCGCGCCCGCACACGGTCACGATCCGGCAGGTGCCGGGCGCAACCTCGCCGGCCTTGGCGACGATCTCGCGGCTCACGACAAACCGTACAACGCCTTGGCGTTGTCGCGCAGCACCATGGCCTTCTTGTCGTTCGCGACCTCGAACCGGAAGACCTGCTGCGGATCGTCGAAGTCCCAGTGCGGATAGTCGGTCGAGAACATCAGCCGGTCCCAGCCGACCCACTCCATGATGTCGGCAAGGTGTTCCGGATGCTCCGGCTCCTCGATCGGCTGGGTGGTGAACCAGACGTGCTCGCGCACGTATTCGGACGGCGGACGCTTCACGTGCGGCGTCTCGCTGCGCAGCCGCTGCCAGGCCTTGTCCATGCGCCAGCACAGCGCCGGCGCCCAGGCGAAGCCCCCCTCGATCAGCACCACCTTCAGTCCCGGGAAGCGCTCGAACACCCCCTCGAACACGAGGCTCGCAACCGTGCCCTGCATGTTGCCGGTCATCGCATAGTGTTCCTGCATGTAGTACGTCGGCCAGCCCGAGGGGGTCGAGGCGTGACCGCCGCTGTAACCCTGCACATGCAGCGCTATCGGGCGGCCGACGCGCTCCGCCGCCGCATAGATCGGCCAATAGCGCCGATGGCCGAGCGGGTCGCTCGCGCGTGGCGAGATCAGGATCTGCACGAAGGCGGAATTGTCGGCACGCGCCTCGATCTCCTGCACCGCGAAGGCCGTATCCTCCTGCGGCACGACCAGGCCGGCACGCAGCCGCGGCTCCGGCCTGATCCAGGCTTCCAGCTGCCACTCGTTCACCGCATGTGCGAGCGCGGCGGCGTAGTCCAGGTTGCGCTCTTCCATTCCCCCGCGGCTCAGCGGCATCAGCATGCCGCACGCGACGCCGTTGGGGTCGAGGTGCTGGCGGCGCATCAGCGCCAGGTCGGAACCGGGCGGCCCCTCCTCGGGAAACGCATCGAGGCGCATGCCCGCCGCCATCATGCGGGGAAACGGCAGCTGCCCCGACAGGCCGTGGCGCAGGTGCTCGCCGAAGGTCGCCATGTGGTCGCGCCAGCGCTGCGGCAGAAAGGGATGCAGATCCTTCGGCGTGCGGAACGCCGGATGGATGTCGCAGTCGACGATGGACAGCCGCTGAGACGTCGTGACCGCGCGAACCGGAATGTTCATCGGGCCGTCTCCTTGCTCTTGGTCGCATTATCGCCCATGTGGGCATCCTGCCGCAAACGCGGATAGGTCTCGAGCGCGTTATCGATGGCGATGCGGTGGACGGTCTCCTCCGAGAGCCCGTCGGGCAGCGCGTCCTCGCCGTCGAAATGCCAGTGCGGATAGTCGGTCGCAAACAGGAGCATCCGGTCGGTGCCGATGTGCTCGAGGGTGCGCCGCACGGCGTCAGGCTTGCCCGCCGGCGCATCGACCGGCTGCAGCGTCAGGCGCACCCGCTCACGGATAATGTCCGCCGGCGCGCAATCGATCCAGGGAACTTCCGGCCGCACGCCACGCCAGGTCTTGTTGGTGCGCCACATCAGGTGCGGCAGCCAGGTGAAGCCCGCCTCGAGCAGCACGACCGTAAGCGTGGGAAACTTCTGGAAGACGCCCTCGGCGACGAGGCTGAGCAGCTGCGCTTCGAACGCGGCCGACTGAGCGACGTAGTCCTCGACCCGATAGGAGGGCCAGCCGGACGCGGTCGGCGCATGCTGATAGGTGCCGCCGGCGTGGATGCCGACGGCCAGGCCAAGCCGCTCGGCCGCCGCGTAGACCGGCCACAGGATGCGCCGGCCGAGGAGGTGCTCGCCCATGGCGAGCACCAGGATCTGGACGAAGCGGCGGTCGGCGGCGACGCGCTCGATCTCGGCGACCGCGAGCTCCGGGTTGTGCAGCGGCACCAGGATGGAGGCGCGCAGGCGCGGCTCGCGGTCGAGCAGCTCGCGCGCTACCCAGTCGTTCACGGCGCGGCACAGGGCGGCGGCCATGTCCTCGTTGAACAAGGCGACCGCGCCATGCAGCATGTTGCAGATAGCGAAGCGCGTGCCGAACGGATCGAGCGCTTGGCGACGGATCGTGTCGAGGTCGCCGCCCGGTGCACCGCCGGGCGAGCGCCAGTCCGGCCGCGCGCTGAGCGGGGAATTCACCGGATAGCTGGTGAGGACGAACGTATACTTGTCGATATGGCGATTGACGATCTGGTCGCGCCAGTAGTCGTCGAGATGGGGCAGCAGCGCCGCCGTGCCCGGCATCGCCGGATGAAGGTCGCAGTCGATCGCACCCTTGAAAGGTAGCTTCATGGTTGTCTGCGCCGTCAGATCTGCATATGGCGGTCGATCGGCCGCCAGGCGTTGACGCGGCGGTCGAGCATCACCAGCCCGGCGTTGATCGCCAGCACCAGCGCGATCGCCACCGCGATGCCGGCGAACACGCCGACCGTATCGAAATTCTGCCGCGAATACTCGATCAGGTAGCCGAGCCCCTCGTTGCCGACCAGGAATTCGCCGATGATCGCGGCGCTCACGGCGCGCGGCAGCGCGATCTTGAGCGCGGCGAACAAGAACGGCGTGAGCGAATTCCAGATCACCTCGCGGGCGATCCGCGCTTCGCTCGCGCCGGCCACCCGGGCCATGTCGATCAGGCCGCGCTCGACGCTGCGGATGCCGGCGAATACCGCAATGAACACGACATAGAATACGAGGAGGCCGACCAGCCACAGCTTCGGCGCATCGTCGATGCCGAACCACAGGATGAACAACGGCACCAGCGCGTATTTCGGGATGCCAACCGAGGCCATGATGTAGGGCTCGATCGCCGCGGTGAGCCGCGGCATCCGGCGCAGGGCGAACGGCAGGGCGATGCCGAAGAAGCAGCCGAGCGCAAAGCCGATCACGGAGAGGCGGAGCGTCACGTAGACGTGCCGGATCAAGGCGCCGGACCAGGTATCGGCAACGATACGCTCGAGTACCTTGAAGGGATCGGCCACGTAGAGCGGCCCGGCCATTTCGGCCCCGAGCTTCCACGCGACAATCAGCAGGACGGCGAGCCCCAGGCGCCCCATCGTTACTGCGTGGCGGCGCCAGCGGAGCGGCGTGTCCTCCGGGAGATCGATGGCGCCTTCGTGCGCGCTCACTGCACCTCTCCCCTGATGCGCTGATAGAGCGCGGCGAAATCCGGATGGGTCATGATGCCGCGCACGTCGCGCGGGCGGGGGATCGTGATGGCGTGCTCGCCCGCGATGCGCGAGGGCGGCCGCGACAGGACCAGCGTACGGTCGCCCAGGGCAATCGCCTCGGCGATGTCGTGGGTGACGAAGATGATGGTCTTCCTGCCCAGGTTCCACAGGCGCAGCAGATCCTCCTGCAGCTGGGCGCGGGTCTGCGCATCGAGCGCGCCGAACGGCTCGTCCATCAGGATCACCGGCGGATCGTAGACCAGCGTGCGGATCAGCGCGGCGCGCTTGCGCATGCCCCCGGAGAGCTCGTGCGGATAATGATTCTCGAACCCGGCGAGCCCGACCGCGCGAATGAGCATCTCGGCGTGGGCGCGCGTCTCGGCGTTCAGCCGGCCCTGCACGACGAGCGGGAACAGCACGTTCTGCAGCGTCGTGCGCCAGGGCAGCAGGTGATCATCCTGCGTCACGTAGCCGACGCGGCAGCCGAGCCCCGGCTTGAGCGCCTTGGGATCGCCGATGGGAGCGACTTGCGACTCGAAGCGCACCTCGCCGTCGCTCGCCGTGTCGACCTGCGCGATCATGTTGAGGAGCGTGGTCTTGCCGGCGCCCGAAGGCCCGATGATGGTAAGGAACTCGCCTTCGCCGACCTGGAAGCTGAGGTCCTGGATCACCCAGGGCGACGGCTCACGTCCAGCCCGCGCCGCGAAGCGCTTGCCGAGCCCGCGAACCTCGAGCAGCGGCTGGACCATGCTCACGTCCCCGCCTGCACGGTGAGACCGGAGGGCGGGCGCCAGCGCAGCAGCCGGCGCTCCACCGCATTCACGCTCCAGTTTCCGATGAAGACGATGCAGGTCGTCGCAACCAGCGCGACGAAGATGCCGGTCGTGTCGAAATTCATCGCGCCGAGCTGGATGAGATAGCCGAGCCCGCGATTGGCCGAGATCAATTCGGCGATCACCGCCCCGCCGATCGAATAGGGCATGGCGACGCGCAAGCCAGCGAACACGTACGGCACGGCGCCGGGAAACACGATGTGGCGCGCCACATGGCGCTCGCTCGCGCCCATGATCTGCGCCATCTGGACGAGCTTCGCGTCGAGCGCGCGGATGCCGGCCTGGGTGGCGAAATAGACGATGAAGAAGACCGTCGCCGCCACCAGTGCGATCTTCGATTCGATGCCGATGCCGAACCACAGGATGAACAGGGGAGCAAGCGCGAGCTTGGGCGCGCCGTAACCGCCGACCATGAACGGGTCCAAGATGGCCGTCACGGTCGGCAGGCGGCGCAGCACGAACGGCAGGGCGATCGCCGGCAGCGCACCGACGACGAAGCCGGCGGCCGCCTCGACCATCGTGTAGCCGGCCTGGCGCACCAGCTCGCCGTCGACAAGGCCGGCGGCAAAGCGCGTCGCCACGCCCCATGGCGAGCCGACCCAGTAGGTGCCGAGCGTCAGGCTGAGCGCCTGCCAGACGGCAATGAGCACGACGAGGACGAGAATCTGATCGCCGCGCGCCTGGATGAGCGGCGCGATCCGATGCCCTGAACGGGGACGGTCGAGGGTCGAGCGCTCTTCCAGGGTCGTCATGTCTCCTCCGCCATGCGAGGCTCACAACGGCACTTCGAGGACGTTCGTTGCGTTGGCGGCGCGTGCTGCGGCTCCTGCAAACACACGCGATTGTCGCGCGATGTGCTTCCTGTTACACGCGTCCGACCAGGACAAAACCATAGATCGGGAGGATGCGATGTTCAAATGGTCCCATCCGGCCGCTCTGTCCCTCGGTATCGTGGTTGGGCTCGGCCCCACCGGCGCAAGTGCGCAGGACATGGACATCATCGTCGCGCTGCCGGCGCAGACGCTCACCTTCAGCGGCGCCTTCATCGCTGAGGATGCCGGGTTCTACCGGAAAGAAGGACTCAAGGTCAGCCATCGGTTCCTGGTGGGCGTGGCTTCGCCCAATGCAGTGATTGCCGGGAGCGCCGACTTCACCATCGGCACCGGGCCGGTGTTCCTGCGGGCGGCGGCGCAGGGCCAGCGCATGCTGGCGATCGCCAATCTGCTCGACAAGCCGCTGGTGGAACTGGTGCTGCGCAAGGACGTGGCGGAGACGGCGAAGATCACCGCCGACATGCCGCTCGCCGAGCGCGCCAAGGCGCTGCGCGGCCGCACCATCGGCATCCAGGGCGTGGGCAGCATCGTGCATGCCTGGGAGCGCCTGGTGGTGGGCCGCGGCGGGCTCGACGTCGAAAAGGACGTGCGCATCGCGCCGATGGACCCGCCGGCGATGCTGCCGGCGCTCGAGAACAAGGCGATCGACGGCTTTGCCACCTCGCTGCCGTTCACCACCCAGGCGGTGGTGAAGGGCAGCGCCGTCATGCTCGCGAGCGCGGCGACCGATGCGCCCGATCTCCTGCCGTTCACCTATGGGCTTCTCTACACCAAGCCCGACACCTGCGCGCAGAACCGCGAGAAGTGCATGCGCATCGTACGCGCGCTCGCGGCCGCCAACCGGTTCATCCTGGAGAAGCCGGACGAGGCGCTGGAGCTCTTGCGCAAGCGCTTCGACAAGATGGACGTGCGGGTGCTGACCGCCGCCTGGCAGGTGGTGTCGAGGGCGCACGCAAGCGACATCCGGATTCCGGTGGCCGGCCTCGACAACTCGCAGAAGGTCAGCCTGGAGGCGAAGCTGCTCGATGCCAAGGACGCGCTCAAGGCGTTCGATGGGCTCCATACCGACGAATTCCTGCGCTAGACTGCGCCCATCCCAGGGGCCGCGCCGCGCGGCCCCGCGCATGACGAGGCCGCATGCAGACGCCGAAGATCCTCGTGTTTGCCGGATCGATCCGGTCCGGTTCGTACAATGCGCGCCTGGCCGCGCTCGCCGCCAAGGAGCTCACCCAGACGGAAGCCGACGTGACGCTGATCTCGCTCGCCGACTACCCGATGCCTCTGTATGACGGAAACCTCGAGGCCGCGTCGGGCCCGCCCGAGAACGCATTCAAGCTCAAGCGACTCATGGGCCTGCAGCATGGCGTATTCATTGCCAGCCCGGAGTACAACGCCTCGATCACGCCGCTGCTGAAGAACACGCTCGACTGGGTGTCGCGCGTGCGCGAGGGCAAGGAGCGGCCGCTCGCCGCCTACAAGGGCCGCGCCTTCGGCCTGGGAGCGGCCTCCAACGGGACCTACGGCGGCATGCGCTCGCTGATGGCGCTACGTCAGGTGCTCGAGCTGGGCTGCGGGGCCCTCGTCATCCCCGAGCAGGTGGCGGTGCGCGAGGCAGCGAGCGCGTTCGATGCGGAGGACAACCTCAAGGACGAGCGAACCGCCGGCCTGCTGAAGGCTGTGGCGCAGCGGCTCATCGAGTTGGCGCGGGGATTCACATGAGCAGACCTGCCGAGCTTAACCCCCGCGACCGGCTGATCGTCGCGCTCGACCTGCCGTCGATCCGCGACGCCGAGCGCCTGATCGAGCGCCTGGACAACAGCGTCACCTTCTACAAGATCGGCTATCAGCTGGCGTTCGAGCGCGGCCTGCAGCTGGCAGCGGGGCTCGCCGCAGCGCGCAAGAACGTGTTCCTCGACATGAAGCTGCACGACATCTCCAACACGGTCGCGCGTGGGGTCGAGAACGTCGCCCGCATGGGCGTGCGGTTCCTGACCGTGCATGCCTATCCGCAGACCATGCGCGCCGCGCTCGCCGCAAAGGCCGGCTCGAACCTGCAGATCCTCGCCGTCACGGTGCTAACGTCGTACGACGACGCGGATCTGGCGGAAGCCGGCTACTCGGTCGGCGTCGATGAGTTGGTCGCCGAGCGCGCCGCGCAGGCCCGCGACCTGAAGATCGACGGCATCGTCTGCTCGGCCGAGGAAGCGGCGCCGCTGCGCCTGATCACCGGCCCCGAGATGCTGCTGGTGGCGCCCGGCATCCGGCCGGCCGGCTCCGAGCGCGACGACCAGAAGCGGGTGGCGACGCCGGCGTCCGCCATCGCGGCCGGCGTCGACTATGTGGTGGTCGGGCGGCCGATCGTGGCCGCTCCCGATCCGAAGGCGGCCGTCGAAGCCATCGTGGAAGAGATCGCGCACGCCGTGAACGAGGAGAGTTGAGATGCCGAAGGGATACTGGATCGCCCGCGTCGACGTGAGGGACGAAGAGGGTTACAAGCCTTACGTGGCCGCCAACCCGGCGATCTTCCGCAAGTTCGGCGGACGGTTCGTGGTGCGCGCCGGACGCTTCGAATGCCCGGAAGGGACGAGCCGGTCGCGCAATATCGTGATCGAGTTCCCCGACTACGCCAGCGCGCTCGCCTGCTACCGCTCGCCCGAATATCAACAGAACATCGGGGTGCGGCAGCCGCACGCGACGGCCGATATCGTCATTATCGAGGGCTATGACGGCCCGCAGCCGACCGATTAGGCGGGGGGACAGATGCGCTATGGGAAGGCAATCTTCGCGCTCGCGGCAGGAGCAATGTGGCTCGCCTCAAACGCAGCGACGGGGCAGGCCCAATCGGTTGTCGCGGGCGACAAGGCACACATCGCCCCGACCGGCGAGCTGCGTGCCGCGCTGGTGACGATCCCGTTCCTGGCAAAGCCCGATGCGGCGGGCAAGCTCAAGGGAGTCGCGCCCGATCTTGCCGAAGAGATGGCGCGCCGCCTGGAACTCCCCTATCGGCCGATGCGCTTCGACACGCCCAATGCCGGGATCAAGGCGCTGCGCGACGGACAGGCCGACATCACATTTCTGGCGCCGACGCCGGAGCGGGTCGGGCTCATCGACTTCGGGCCGACCTTCATGGAAATGGAGATGACGCTGCTGGTGCCGGCAGCCTCGCCGATCGCGAGCCACGCGGACGCCGACCAGCCGGGACGACGGATCGTCGCCTACGAGCGCACGGCGGTGGAGGAGATGCTGCGCCGGAAGATGACCAAGGCGACGATCGTGACGGTGCCGATCTTCGGCTACAAGCAGGCGTTCGAGCTCTTGCGGGCCGGACAGGCCGATGCGTTCGCCGATCTGCGCGATGCCTTGATGTCGTATCAGGCCGAGTACGCCGAAACACGCATCGTGCCGGGAAATTACGGAAGCAACGCGCTCGCCATCGGCTACGCCAAGGATCGCTCGGCAGCCGCGCCTCTCCTGCGGCAATTCACCGAGGCCGTCGTCAAGTCCGGCTTCGTCACGCGGGCGATCGAAAAGGCCGGCGTGAGAGGGGCGGTCGCGCCGGCTAATTGACCGCCTTCCGTCATCCGCCAGACCCCGCTATATCCGCTCCATCATCGGAGACCGATCGATGTCCGACATGCGACTGATCGTGGCGGGGGCCGGCGGGCGCATGGGCCGCACGCTGGTCAAGGCGATTGCCGAGACCGAGGGGCTGGTGCTCGCCGGCGCGACCGAGGCGGCGAGCTCGCCGCTGATCGGGCAGGACTCGGGCGAGCTGGCGGGGCTCGGTCCCAATCGCGTGCCGATCGTCGCCGAAGTCCAGCCGATGGCGATTGCGGCCGACGCCATCATCGACTTCACGGTCCCGGCGGCGACGATCGCGTTTGCGGCACTCGCGGCGGATGCGAACATCGTGCATGTGATCGGCACCACCGGCCTGTCGGCCGAGCACGACCAGAAGATCAAGGAGGCCGCGCGCCGGGCGACAATCGTGAAATCCGGCAACATGAGCCTCGGGGTCAACCTGGTGGCGGCGCTCGCCCGACGGGTGGCGAAGACGCTCGACGACGCGTTCGACATCGAGGTCCTGGAGATGCACCACAACCGCAAGGTCGATGCGCCGTCGGGCACCGCGCTGATGCTCGGCGAAGCCGCCGCCCAGGGCCGCGGCATCAGCCTTCAGCAGCGCGCGGTGCGGAGCCGCGACGGTCACACCGGCGCGCGGCAGAAAGGCGATATCGGGTTCGCGGCCCTGCGCGGGGGCACCGTGGTGGGCGAGCACAGCGTGATTTTCGCCGGCCCGGCCGAACGGATTGAGCTGGTGCACAAGGCCGAGGACCGCATGATTTTTGCACGCGGCGCCCTGCATGCGGCGCAGTGGGCGCGCGGCCGCAAGCCCGGCCTCTACTCGATGGCCGACGTGCTGGGGCTGACTGACTTTTAGCGAACCGCTCGCGCGGCCGCCTTCGCGTGCAACAGTGACGCACCCGTCATCTGCGACGGCTGCGGGAGCTCCATCAGCGCCAGCAGGGTCGGGGCGAGGTCGGCGAGCCGCCCCTCTGACAGCGTCATGTCGCCGGCGCCGAAGGCGATGAGCGGCACCGGGTTGGTCGTGTGCGCCGTATGCGGCCCGCCGGTCACGGGATCGCGCATCAATTCGCAATTGCCGTGATCGGCGGTGACGAGCAGGGCGCCGCCGGCCTTGCGGATCGCCTCGACGATGCGTCCGAGCCCGGCATCGACCGTCTCCACCGCCTTGATCGCAGCCGCGAGGCTGCCGGTGTGGCCGACCATGTCGGGATTGGCGAAGTTGAGGACGATCAGATCGTGCTTGCCCGAGCCGATCGCCTCCACCGCCTTGTCGGTCAATTCGGGCGCCGACATCTCGGGCTTGAGGTCGTAGGTCGCGACTTTCGGCGACGGCACCATGATGCGGTCCTCGCCCGGATAGGGCTCTTCGCGGCCACCGTTGAGGAAATAGGTGACGTGCGGATATTTCTCCGTCTCGGCCATGCGCAACTGGGTGCGACCGGCCGCGGCAGCCACTGCGCCCAGGACGTTCTCCAGGTTCTCGGTCGGGAAGACCGTCTGGAGAAATGTGTTGAGCGCATCGCTGTACTCGGTCATGCCCGCGGCCGCCGCAAAGCGGATGGTGCGGCGGCGCGGGAAGCCGGAGAATGACGGATCGAGCAGGGCGGCGAGGATCTCGCGCACGCGATCGGCGCGGAAATTGAAGCACAGCACGCCGTCGCCGTCCTGCATACCGCGATAATCGCCGATGACCGCCGGCACAATGAACTCGTCGGTGACGTCATGCGCATAAGCATCCGCGACCGCCGAGCGCGTGTCGGGGAAATGCGGTCCCGCGGCTTCCACGATCGCGTCGTAGGCCTTGGTGACGCGCTCCCAGCGCTTGTCGCGGTCCATCGCGTAATAGCGACCGTCGACCGTCGCGATCCGTGCCGACGCCGGTAGCGCCGCGGCGAGGCGCTCGAAATACTCGGCCGCCGCGCGCGGCGGCGTATCGCGGCCGTCGGTGAAGGCATGGATCAACGTCGGCACGCCGCTCGACGCGAGGATGTTGGCGAGCGCCGCTGCGTGGTCCTGGTGCGAATGCACCCCGCCGGGCGAGACGAGGCCCATGAGGTGGCAGGCCCCGCCCGATGTCTTCAGGCGTGCGATCAGGTCGGTGAGCGCCGGCGCGCGCTCGATCTCGTGCCTGGCAACCGCCGTGCTGATGCGCGGCAATTCCTGCATCACCACCCGGCCGGCGCCGATGTTGAGGTGTCCGACCTCCGAATTGCCCATCTGCCCTTCCGGGAGGCCGACGTCTTCGCCCGACGTGTGCAACAGGTTATGCGGGCAACTCTCCCACAGGCGGTCGAACACCGGGGTGTTCGCCTGCAGCACCGCGTTGTCGGCGGGATCTTCGCGCCAACCCCAACCGTCGAGGATGACCAGCATCACCGGCCGACGTTGCTGCATCTTCGGTTTCCATGCGTTTGGTCGCGACGGCAGGGACCCGTCCGGATCGCTGTGCCGACGTGAATCTGCGCGGGTTGTGCGCGATTGCGGATCGACGGTCAATCAGCGAAACCACGGGTCAGTTCCGCCACAATGGCGGCGATCTTGTGGGCTGCCGATGCCGGGCTACGCCGCCACCTTGCCGGCTTCCCACCCCAGAATCGCACGCTTGCGGGTGAGGCCCCAATGATAGCCGGTGAGATCGCCGCTCATGCCGATCACCCGGTGGCAGGGGACCACGAAGCAGACCGGGTTCTTGCCGACCGCGGCGCCGACCGCGCGTGCCGCCTTCGGGCTCGCCACCTGGCCGGCCAGATCCGAATAGGTGGTGAGCCTGCCGAATGGGATCTTGAGCAGCGCCTCCCACACGCGCACCTCGAAATCGGTGCCGATCAGCACGACGCGCAGGGGGCGGTCCGACCGCCACAGCCTGGCATCGAAGATGCGCTGCGCGAGCGGCGCGGTGGCGGCGCGGTCCTCGACATAAGTTGCCTTCGGCCAGCGCCCGCTCATGTCGGCGAACGCCGCCTGCTCCTCGCCGGGATCGGCGAAGGCCAGTCCGGCGAGGCCACGCTCGGTCGCCATCACCAGCGCGGCGCCGAACGGCGAGGGGTGGAAGCCGAACCGGATGGCAAGACCCTGGCCGCCCGCCTTCCATTCGCCCGGCGACATCGCCTCATGGGTGACGAACAGATCGTGCAGCCGTCCAGGCCCGGACAGCCCCACCTCGTAGGACGCGTCGAGCACGCTCGCCGAATCGCGTAGCAGGCGCCGCGCGTGATCGAGCGTGAGCGCCTGGAGAAAGGCCTTGGGGCTCAAGCCCGCCCAGCGGCGGAACAGATGGTAGAGCTCCGTCGGCGACACGCCGGCCGCCTCGGCGATCTCGTCGGCCTCCGGCTGCGCCCGCCAATGACCGCGGATATGGGCGATGGCACGCCGCACGACGGCGTAATCGGTCGCCGCGGTGGACAGCTCACCCGGCTCGGGATTGCGATCGGGCGACAGCATGGATTCCTCCCGGAAGGGGATTTGGGACACGGCTCGCATGCCTCTCAACTATGGCACGCCCCGGCCCGTCGCCACCCGATTTCTGATTACAGAACCGTTCGCACCGGGCCGCGCTTGGCCTCGCCGAGGGCGGCGGCGAGCGCGGCCGCAAAGCCCTCCTTCTCGCCGGGACCGAGGAAATTCGCGATTGGGAGCTTGCGGCCGCGCGTCACCAGGAACAGCCGCTCGATGCCGTATTCGGCGTGCGTCTGCTGATCGAGCCGGGTCCATAGGGGATTGAGCGTCCATTCGGCGATCTGGCCGCGGGGGTTGACCTTGCGTACCTTCAGCTCGCTCGGCGTGACCGTCACCTCCTCGTAGGCCGCGGCATCGCGGTAGCTCACCCGGAAGGCCCACCAGATCAGCAGCACGTCGAGCCCGAGGAAGCCGAACACCGGCCATGCGCCGGCGATGAGGAACACCATTCCGGCGACAAAGCTGACACCACCGAACACGCACATGAGGACCACGAAGCCAAGGCGCCCGAGCGAGCGGTGCGGGGTGATCGTAGCGGAAAAGATAGCGGGTTCGCCGTACGGGTCGTTGTCGGGGGTCATGCGCCTTAATATACCCAATACATGGCACGGAAAACGGTGAAGCAGGCGCTGCGAGCGGCCAGGTCGCGCAAGGCGGCTACCCCGCGACCGTTGCGCAAGATGGCGGCCGCGGACCGCAAGGCCGCCAAAGGTGCATTGCCGCAATGGACAAATGCGGAGATCGAGGAGGCGTTCCGCCGCTTCCGCGCCGCCGATCCGAGCCCGGAAACCGAGCTCGAGCACGTCGATCCGTTCACCCTGCTGGTGGCTGTCGTGCTGTCCGCCCAGGCGACCGATGCGGGCGTCAACAAGGCGACACCGGCGTTGTTCCGCGCCGCCGACACGCCGGCCAAGATGGTGCGCCTGGGCGAGGAGAAGGTCAGGAATTTCATCAAGACGATCGGGCTGTTCCGCACCAAGGCCAGGAACGTGATCGCCCTCTCGCGCAAGCTCCTGGACGAGCATGGCGGCGAGGTTCCGCGCGAGCGCGCCGCACTCGAAGCGCTGCCCGGCGTTGGCCGCAAGACCGCGAACGTCGTTCTCAACGTGGCGTTCGGCGAGGAGACGATCGCCGTCGACACACATATCTTCCGCGTCGGCAACCGCACCGGACTGGCGACCGGCAAGACGCCGCTCGAGGTCGAGGAAAAGCTCAACGAGGTGGTGCCGGCGGCGTATCGGCGCCACGCCCATCATTGGCTGATCCTGCACGGCCGCTACACCTGCATTGCCCGTCGGCCGCTGTGCGAGACCTGCGTCATCGCCGACCTGTGCAAGTGGCCGGGCAAGATTGTGGACGCTGTCGTCCCCGCGAAAGCGGGGATCCAGTAGTCCCAGGGTCGAAGGCTGGCCCCGGAGAGGCAACACACAACAACGCGCGCCGGGATTACTGGGTCCCGGGTCTCGCGCCTTCGGCGTTCGCCCGGGATGACAATCGTCCTGGCCCCGCCAACCGCTTGTACATGTGCACCATGAAGGCGGTGCCGAACAGCGGCGTCGCCAGGTTGACGATCGGGATCGACACGAAGGCGGCGATCGGCATGCCGGCGACGAACACCGCGCCGCGGCGCGCACGGCGCAACGCCTTTGCTTCCGCCACCGAATGGTGCCGCATGGCGGCGAGCTCGAAATACTGCCTTCCCTGCAGGTACGCGGTGGCGAGGAAGAACACCAGGAAGCCGAGGCCGGCCACGAGGAGGAACGGCACTGCGCACAGATAGACGCCGAGACTCAACAGCGCGATCTTCACCGCTTCGGTAACGGCACGGGCAATGGGCAGCGCCGTGCCGGGCGGATCGGCCGGGTAATAGGTCCGCTCGACCTGCTCGGCGATCTCGTCGCCGAACAGGCCGGCGACGATCGCCGTCACGGCGGGCATCAGGAATACGATGCCGACGAACAGCCCCAGCGTCGCCACGATGGCGAGAATCCAGGAGAGAACAACGAGCGGCGCGTGCGCGCCCGGTCCGATCGCCCCTTCGAGCCAGGCTTCACCGCCGCCGGCGAGCCAGGCGATCAGTCGATGCAGGCCGATCGCAACGACGACCAGCAGAACAACCGCAAGCCCAATGGCTTTGAGAAGGACCGCGCGGAACGGCGGCGACAGCATCTGCGACAGCGCCTTGGTCGCGGCATCGAGCATTTCGGCTTCTCCACCGGGAAGCGGAGCGATAGCGATCAGGCCTGCCCGGCACAAGCCGGGCGACGCGCACCAGCGACGCCGCGCCGGTTTACGCCGCGAGCCCGGTCGTGCATGGTGTACCATCACTCGAGTCATCTGCCGCCATGCCGCGTTTGAGCCGCCGCTCCTTTCTCGCAGCCTCCGCCGCCCTCGCGGCGGGGCCGGCTTTCGGCGCGACGGCGGCGTCCGGCAGTGTCGACGTCGTCGTCGTCGGCGCTGGTGCGGCCGGTATCGCCGCCGCGCGCAGAATTATGGCCGCCGGGCGGCGCTGCGTCGTGATCGAAGCCGCCGACCGCGTGGGCGGCCGCTGCGCCACCGATACGCGCGCCTTCGGCGTGCCGTTCGACCGCGGCGCCCATTGGATTCGGACGCGCGACATCAATCCGGTGGCGAAGCTCGCGACCGGTACCGGGCTCGACGTCTATCCGGCGCCGCCGGGACAGCGCCTGCGCATCGGTCGGCGCTTCGCCCGCGAAGGCGAGATGGAGGATTTCCTCGCCGCCCTGGTGCGCGCGAGCCGCGCCATCGGCGAAGCGGCGCGCGGCAAGGCCGATGTCGCCTGTGCGCAGGTTCTGCCGAAGGATCTCGGCGACCTCAGGCCGGCCGTCGAGTTCGCGCTCGGGCCGTTCGCTGCATCGAAGGATCTCAACGAGATTTCCGCCTACGACTTCGCCAAGGCAATCGAGCGCGATAACGATGCATTCTGCCGCCAGGGCCTGGGAACGCTCGTTGCGAAGCTCGCCGACGGCCTGCCGGTGCAGCTCTCCACCGCCGTCACCCTGATAAACACCTGGGGCCGCACCAACCTCGACGTCCGAACCACCAAAGGGTGGTGGCGAGCGAGCGCGGTCATCGTCACGGCATCGACCGGCGTGCTTTCCGCCGGCAAGATCCAGTTCGATCCGGCGCTGCCCAGACGCTACCTCGATGCCATCGCCAAGCTGCCGCTCGGCAGCTACGACCGCATCGCGCTCGAGCTCGAGGGCAACCCCCTCGGCTCGCGCAGCGACGAGCTGATGTTCGAGAAGGCGAGCGGCAATCGCACGGCCGCACTGCTCGCCAACGTGTCGGGCACGCCGCTCTGCTTCATCGATGTGGGCGGCCGCTTCGGGGCCGGTCTCGCCGCACAGGGCGAGGCTGCGATGGTGGCATTTGCCACCGATTGGCTCGCCGAGCTGTTCGGGACAGACATCAAGAAGGCAATCAAGCGCAAGGCGGCGACCGGCTGGGCCAAGGAGCCGTGGGTGCTTGGCGCGTGTTCGGCCGCCGCGGTCGGCGCTCAGCCGTCGCGCCGCGTTCTCATGGAACCGATCGGCACCCGCATCTATTTCGCCGGCGAGGCAGCGCATGAGACGTTGTGGGGCACGGTCGGCGGCGCCTGGGAATCCGGCGAGCGGGCCGCAGACGCAATCCTCAGGCGTTACGGGCCGGCGCCCGCCGCAAAACGGCCGCGCAAGAAATCGCAGTAGAGCCTAACCTCGCAACGTCGCGCCGGTCCGTTTTGCCACTTCGGCGACGATCCGGCCGGCCAGCGCCTCGATTTCCTCGTCGGTCATCGTCTTCTCGCGCGGCTGGATCGTCACGGCGATGGCGATCGACTTCTTGTCGGGGTCGATGCCCTCGCCTTCATAGAGATCGAACACATTGACGCCGGTGATGAGCTTGCGGTCGACGTTCTGCGCCGCCCGCACGAGATCGCCTGCCTTCACGGCAAGATCGACCAGGAATGCGAAGTCGCGCGCAACCGGCTGGAACGGCGACAGCTCGAGCGCAGGCTTGACACGAGTTGCGCGCGCCTTCGGCTCGGGGATGTTGTCGAGGATGACCTCGAAGGCAACAAGCGGCCCGTCGGCGTCGAGCGCCTGCAGCGCACGCGGGTTGAGCTCGCCGAAATGGCCGAGCACGTTCTGCGGACCGATCTGCAGCGTGCCGGATCGCCCCGGATGCAGCCAGCCCGGCCCGCCGGGGACGACCTGCACGGCCTGCATCGGGGCTCCCGCTGCGGCGATCACGCTGAGCGCGTCGGCCTTGACGTCGAAGGCGTCGACGGCTCCGGCCGGCGCGGACCAGTGGCGCCCGATGCCGTTCTCCTTGGCTAACCCACGCCGTACGCCGCTTGCGGCGATGCGCTGATCCTGCGGGGAATCGCCCTTGAACACCTGCCCGACCTCGAACAGCGCTACGTCGGGAAAACCGCGGTCGGCATTCTTCTGTGCAGCCGCGACCAGGCCGGGGATCAGGCTGGGTCGCATGTCGGAGAGATCGGATGCGATCGGGTTGGCGAGCGCCAGCTCCTCCTTGCCGCCGCCGAACAGCTGCGCCGGCGCTTTCGCGATGAACGACCACGTCACGGCCTCGGTGAGGCCGCGCGCGGCGAGCGCACGCCGCGTCTTGCGGGTGCGGACCTGCGCGGTCGTGAGCACGGCCTTGCGCGCCGCCGGCCCCCGCTCGAACGGCGTCGAGGGAACGCGATCGACGCCGAGAATGCGGACGACCTCTTCGACGACATCCGCCTTGCCCTCGACGTCGGGGCGCCATGACGGCACTGCGACCTTCACGTTCTCGCCCTGGCCGGCGACGAAGAAGCCGAGATGCGTCAGGACGCGCCGCACCTCGACCAGTGAGGCGGCGAGACCGGCAAGGCGTTTGAGCTCCCTCAGGGGGAAATCAATCACGCGGTCCTCGCCGGGCGAGCCGCCGGCGATCACCGCATCCGACGGCTTGCCACCGCAGAGGTCGAGCACCATGCGGGTGGCGAGCTCGAGGCCCCCCACCATGAAAGCCGGGTCGACCCCGCGCTCGAAACGATAGCGGGCATCCGAATTGATGCCGAGCCTGCGGCCGGTCTGCGCGATGTTGAGCGGGTTCCACAGCGCCGACTCGATCAGCACGTCGGTCGTTGCGTCCGAGCAGCCGGTCTTCTCGCCACCCATGATGCCGGCGAGCGACTCCACGCCGTCCTCGTCGGCGATCACGCACATGGTCTCATCGAGCGCGTAGGTCTTGCCGTCGAGCGCGAGCACCGTCTCGCCGGCGCGCGCGCGGCGTACGACCAGGTTCCCGCGCACATTGGCGGCGTCGAACACGTGCAGCGGGCGGCCGCGATCGAAGGTGATGTAGTTGGTGATGTCGACCAGGCGGTTGATCGGCCGCAGGCCGATCGCCGTGAGACGACGCTGCAGCCAGTCCGGCGACGGCCCATTTTGGACCCCGCGCACCAGGCGCAGCGCGAAGCCGGGACAGAGCGACGGCTCGTCGATCGTCACCGATACCGGGCAGGGGAATTCGCCCTTCACCTGCTTGACCGCCGGGTCCAGGAACCGGCCCATGTCGGCGGCCGCGAGATCGCGGGCAATCCCGTGCACCCCGGTGCAGTCTGGCCGGTTCGGCGTGAGATTGATCTCGATGACCGGGTCGGCGAGACCGCGCCACTGCGCGAAGCTTTGGCCGACCGGCGCATCGTCGGGCAGGTCGATGATTCCCTGGTGATCGTCAGAGAGCTGAAGCTCCGCGTCCGACACCAGCATGCCGCGGCTCTCGACGCCCCGGATCGTGCCGACGCCGAGCGTGATGTTCTTGCCGGGAATGAACGACCCCGGCGGCGAGAACACGCCTTTCATGCCCGTGCGCGCATTGGGTGCGCCGCACACGACCTGCACGGGCTCGCCGGAGCCGGTGTCGACCAGGCACACGCGCAGCCGGTCGGCGTTCGGGTGCTGCTTCGCCTCGATCACCCGCGCGATCGTGAACGGGGCGAGCAGCTTCGCCTTGTCTTCGACGTTCTCCACTTCGAGCCCGATCATGGTGAGCTTGTCGACGATGGCGTCGAGCGACGCATCGGTGTCGAGGTGCTCCTTGAGCCAGGCGAGGGTGAATTTCATGACCGAGAATCTGCAATTGGTTTTGCTGCGCCGCTCGCGGGGGCAAGTGCAACATTTGCTGAGGTTGGTCCCCCTCCCCCGCTTGCGGGGGAGGGTGGGGAGGGGGCTTCTTGGATCACGCTCAGAATGAACTCAAGTACCCTGGTTCGATTCGTCAGCACGTCGTAATTGTTGAAGCGAAGAACACGAAACCCTTTACTCGCCAGAAACGCATCGCGTCGTGCATCGCGACGAAGATGTGCTTGTTCGAAATGCTGCCCGCCGTCGATCTCGATGACCAGCTTCGCCGAATGCGACACGAAATCGACGATATAGGGACCAATCGGCGTCTGCCGGCGAAATCCGATGCCATCAAGCCGATGTGCCCGCAAGCCATACCAGATAACCCGCTCTGCGTCGGTCAGATTCTGACGCAGCGCGCGTGCATTCGGGCGCACTCTCGGCTTGACTTGCCAGTTGTGTAACGTTCGATCGTCGGCCATCGGATGGTCTTTCCCCCTCCCTAGCCCTCCCCCGCAAGCGGGGGAGGGGACCCGCCGTGCTTGTGGATGGGCAGCAACCAACCAGTATCCTCCTCAGCCTGCCGTCAAGCGCTCAATCCTCCCGCCAGCGTGGGGAAATCGAGCGGGCGGAAGCCGTAGTGGGAAAGCCAGCGCACGTCGGCCTCGAAGAACGCGCGCAGATCGGGCATGCCGTACTTGAGCATGGCGATGCGATCGATGCCCAGGCCCCAGGCGAAGCCCTGATATTCGTCGGGATCGAGACCGCAATTCCTCAGCACGTTCGGGTGCACCATGCCGCAGCCGAGGATCTCCAGCCAGTCCTCGCCTTCGCCGAACCGGATCTCGCCCTTGTCGCGCCGGCACTGGATGTCGACTTCGAGCGACGGCTCGGTGAACGGGAAGAACGACGGGCGGAACCGCATCTTCACCTGATCCACCTCGAAGAACGCCTTGCAGAACTCCTCCAGGATCCACTTGAGGTGACCGAGATGCGAGCCCTTGTCGATCACCAGTCCCTCGACCTGATGGAACATCGGCGTGTGGGTCTGGTCCGAGTCGCTGCGATAGGTGCGACCCGGGATGATCACCCGGATCGGCGGCTTCTGCGCCAGCATCGTGCGGATCTGCACCGGCGAGGTGTGCGTGCGCAGCAGCAGGCGCGAGCCGTCCGGCTTGGGATTGAAATAGAACGTGTCGTGCATCTCCCGCGCCGGATGGCCCTCGGGAAAATTGAGCTTGGTGAAATTGTAATCGTCGGTCTCGATGTCGGGCCCCTCGGCGACCGCAAAGCCCATGTCGGCAAAGATCGCGGTCAGTTCGTCGACGACCTGGCTGATCGGATGGACGCGTCCGATCTCGCTCGGCGCGTCGCGCACCGGCAACGTGACGTCGACCACCTCGGTGTTGAGGCGCTGATCGAGGGCCGCTTCCTGGAGCGCCTCACGGCGTGCCGCGAGCGCCGCCGTCACTTGCTCCTTGAGGCCGTTGATCAGCGGCCCCTGCACTTTGCGCTCGTCCGGCGTCATGGCGCCGAGCGTCTTCAGAAGCTCCGAGACCGTACCCTTGCGGCCGAGCGCCGCGACCCGCACCGCCTCGAGTGCCGCCTCGTCGGCCGCGACCGCAATGCCGCTCAGAATCTCGGCTTCCAATTGCGCGATGTCAGACACGGGTGACTCCAGCGAATCGCGAGTAGCGAATAGGAAGAGCGGGGCAGTCAGCGTTCCTATTCGCTATTCGCCATTTCGCTACTCGCCTTTGTTTCAGGCCAGCGCAGCCTTCGCCTGGCCGACGATCGCCTCGAATGCGGCTGGCTCCCGGATGGCGAGGTCGGAGAGAACCTTGCGGTCGACCGTCACGCGGGCCTTGCCGAGCCCGTCGATGAAGCGGCTGTAGGTCAGGCCGAATGGGCGCACCGCCGCATTGAGCCGTTGAATCCACAGCGCCCGGAACGTGCGCTTCTTCCGCTTGCGGTCGCGGTAGGCATACTGCGCCGCCTTCTCCACCGCCTGCTTGGCGACGCGGATCGTGTTCTTGCGTCGGCCGTAATAGCCTTTCGCAGCCTTGAGGACTTTCTTGTGCTTGGCGTGCGCGGTGACGCCTCGCTTGACGCGGGCCATGATCGTTCTCCTTCGAGCAGATTACTGGCTTATCCGATGCGGAGGCCGCCATGCGGCCATCCGGCTCAACCGTTTGGCAGGAAATACTTCCGGATGTTCTCGCCGTCGGCCTTGAACATTACCCGGGTGCCGCGGTGTTGGCGGATCTGCTTATTGGTCCGCTTGATCATGCCGTGGCGCTTGCCCGCCATCGCGGAGAGCACCTTTCCGGTGCCGGTGACCTTGAAGCGCTTCTTGGCGCCCGATTTCGTCTTCATCTTGGGCATTTGGCTCTCCTGTGCGACCCATGCGGAGCGGAAGACCGCCGAACGGGCCGGGCCCTGGCTCGAAATTGAGCGCTGAATGAGCATGATCCGCCGCCACGGCAGCCCTTTCGGCCGGGCAACGAAGCGGCGGCGTTATGGCAGAGGCGATGGGCCTTGGCAATGAGCGCCGCCGCCTTATTGTTGTCCCTGATTCTCGACGAGGAACGATGTGTTCGGGGGGAGCGTTAGTGCGACGCACGGAGGCTATTGCTGCAGCGCAGCATCCAGGCCATAATACAGCTCAACGGACAACGCCGAATAGGGGCGACATGAGTGCTGTTTGGAAGACGAAATTCGGGCCACGTCGCGTGCGCCACGACCCACCCACCCTGCAGGAGGCCATCGTCGCGGCCAGCGGGCTGACCGACGACCTCCAGGAGCAGGCCGAGATCGCCGCCTCCCTCATGGGTTTGCCGGCAGACCAGGTCCGCGCCGAAGTCGTGAAAGCAGCCGCACAGCGGAAATCGACCCAGACCGTGGCCCTCACGACGCGGACCGGCGCACCTCGGTCGGTTGTCGTCGAGCGCAAAAGCAGCCGCCCTTCGCTCCGCACCCGATCCACGGCACGCTGACACTCCCCCTACCACACGGCGTCGGCGCGATAATTCGTCGCAAGCAGAATTCGTGGTGCTTCGATGGTCGGATTCCGCCAGTCCTCGGGGATTCGCCGTTGGGAGCACTCCGGATGGCGTCGCGACATGATCGATGCCTATCTTGCGCTGGTCAACCAACAGAGAAGCGGCAGTATGCGTGACGGGGATGCAAGCGAGTTCGTCTATAGCGTGGAGCCTCGCAGGGTGGGTGCGGGTCAAACGATTTGGCATTGGGAGATCCGCCGGCCAGGCGAGTTGACGCCGCTTCTGACCAGCGTCAGCCTGCAATCGCGTGCGGCCGCCGAGCAGGATGCGAAGGCCGCCATCAGGAAATGTTGCGGAGCGACCCCTCCGGGGCGACCAACGCAGCGTTCCGCGGCTACGAAATTGTGAAAGCAACGCGGCGTGCCGGCGCCGCGGTCACCGCGGCGCCAGCACCATGATCATCTGACGGCCTTCGAACTTGGGCTCTTGCTCGACCTTGGCAAGGGTAGCCACGTCGCTCTTGACCCGCTCGAGCAATTCGACGCCGAGCTCCTGGTGCGCCATTTCACGGCCGCGGAAGCGCAGCGTCACCTTGACCTTGTCGCCTTCCTCGAAGAAGCGGCGCATCGAGCGCATCTTCACGTCGTAATCGTGATCGTCGATCATCGGCCGGATCTTGATCTCCTTGATCTCGACCACGTGCTGCTTCTTGCGCGCCTCGGCCGCCTTCTTCTGAGCCTGATATTTGTACTTGCCGAAGTCGAGTATCTTGACGACGGGTGGGCTCGAGTTGGGAGCAATCTCAACCAGATCAAGCCCGGCCTCCTGGGCCATGCCGATGGCTGTTTCAATATCGACGACGCCTTTGTTGGCGCCATCCTTGTCGATCAGCTGAACCTCGCGGACGCGGATCTCCTCGTTGATGCGCGGCCCTTCCTTGGCGGCGGGCTGCGGTGCTTTCATCGGACGACGAATGGCTCAGTGCTCCTCTGCTGTTGCGATATTCCTTGTGCCAGGGAGGTGGAAAGCATGACCGCCGCCACACTCGCGGTGGCGCGCCAGACCGGTCCGTCGCCCTTTTGCTACTCGGAGAACCAGAAGATCGGTACAAAACCGCCGCAAGTCAACGCCGAACCGCAAGTAAAGGTGCGAGGTGGCTGCGGCGCCACACCGCGCCGGTGCGCCCTCCCCGATCGCCGGACTGGCGGGAACCCTGCCACCAAGCCTGGCCCCAACCCGGGCGGGGGGACGCTCCAGGATCAACGCTCGGACTCCAGCAAGGCGGCATAGACCCCGAGGGTTGCGGCGGCAATCCGGGCCGGTGAATAGCTGAGCTCCGCATGTCGCCGTGCGCGCATCCCGATGGCTTGGCGCACCGAGCCGCCGAGCGCAAGTGCCGCCGCCGTCGCACGGGCAAGCGCGATGGGGTCGTCGGGACCGCACAGCCAGCCGGTCCGGCCGGCATCCGCGACCCGTGGAGGCGCCAGCACGATCTCCGGCAGCGCACCGATCGACGAGGCGATCACCGGCCGCGCCATGGCCTGCGCTTCGGCAGCGATCTCGTGGAATGTGGTGGCCTCGAGGGTTGGTAGGACGATGAAATCGGCAATCGCGTAGGCGGCGGGCATGTCGGAGCAGTGCCCGACGCGACGAACGAGACCGCCGATACCTTGCGCCTCGATGCGCTCGGCCATCAAGGCAGCATATTCGCCGTCGCTGCGATTGGTGCCGGCGATGACGAAGGCGACACCGCGCATTCCGCCATTGACCAGGATGCGGATCGCATCGACGACGTTCAGTTGGCCCCTCTCCGGCGCGAGGCGGCCCGGCACCAGAATGACGCGCCAGCCGGGGCGGATGCCCCAGGCGTGCCGCAGGAGCGCAATTCGCTCGGCACTGACGGCGGTCGGATCGAACCGCGCGGTATCGACGTTGCGCGGGATCACGCTGATGCGGTCAGGCGGGCTATCATGGCGCTTGATGACGAGATCGGCAGCATATTCCGATTCGGTAATGACGCGCTCGCCCCGGGCAAGCGCCCCCTGGTAGATCGAGGCGATCTCGGTACGTCCCGCCGGGGCACCGGCGTAGCTGGTGATGAGCCGCGCACCGGTGTCGTGGATAGCCGAGCGAGCGCTCCAGGCCGCCGTCGCGTTGTAGGCATGCACGATGTCGATCCGCTCGGAGGCGATGATCTCGCTCAGCGCGTGAGCGTTGCTGCGCAGCCTGACCGGATTGAGGGTGGCGGTCGCGAATTGCACCCACTCGCCGCCGAGCGCCTGCAATTGTCCGACCAACATCCCGGCCCCGCCCGCCACCAGGGCGCGGGCACCGGAGCGCAGCAGCGCGGAGGCGACGTTGACGGCGGCGCGGGCCGCTGGCTCGTCCACCAGCGCCGGGACGATCTGCAACACGGTCGCGCCGGGGAGCCGCCGCGACAGGGCCCGGCCGGGGGCTTCCTCGACGCTCATAGCAGCCGCCTTCCTGACGTGGATACCGGCACCGCACCTCTTGCGCCCGAGGCCAGGCCGCGTCCACACAGGACGAACGGAGCAACCGGGGTGCGCCCGAGCCGGCGTCTCGCGATTACCATGGCCTTCTCGTCACTCGTCACTACGGTCTCGCCCATCCGGGCCCCGTTTGACAGCCCCGGCAACCGCTTTCACGCCCCAGGCCGGCCATGATCAATTCTGACGCAAAATCCTTAACGATAGGAACCGGGTCCGCTACCCGCCGTCTGGCCGTGCGAGCTCAGCCGGGAACCGCTCCGGGCCTGTTCTGGCTCGGGGGCTTCAATTCCGACATGAAGGGGACCAAGGTCGAGGCCCTGGCGCGCTGGGCCGCCGACCAAGGACAGGGCTGCGTCCGCTTCGACTATTCCGGGCATGGCGAGTTGGGCGGCGAATTCACCGACGGAACGATCGGCCGCTGGCTGGAGGAAAGCCTCGCTGTATTCGAGGCGTTCTGTCAGGGCCCGCAGATCGTCGTCGGCTCGTCGATGGGAGGCTGGATCGCCCTGCTTCTGGCGCGCGAGCTCAAGGTGCGCGACGAAGTCTCCCGTCCGGGTTCCAGGCAAGGCGACATGCCGCAGCAATCCGCCCTGCCATCCATCGCGGGCCTCGTGCTGATTGCACCGGCCGTCGATTTCACCGAGCTCCTGATGTGGCGGAAATTTCCGCGCAGCGTGCAACGCGAGCTCGAGCAGAAGGGCGTGTGGGAGCGGCCCTCCGCCTATTCCGACCGCCCCTACCTGATCACGCGCGGTCTGATCGAGGAGGGCCGACGCCATCTGCTGCTCGACCACATGATCGAGCCCGGCTGTCCCGTGCGCATCCTGCAAGGCGTCAAGGACCCGGACGTGCCGTGGACACATGCGACCGAGCTGGTGTCGCGCATCGCGCGCGACGATGTCGTGCTCACCCTGGTCAAGGACGGCGATCACCGCTTGTCGCGCCCAGAGGACCTCGAGCGAATGCTCGCGGCGGTGGCGGAATTCTGCGCTGCAGGGGCTCGCGTACCGCCCGAAACCTGAGCATCTCGCGCCGAATTGGCCAGGAACCCCGCCGGGTGCCGGGCGTTGCCCCAGGCGGACGAAAGGAGGGAGGAGAGCTAACGAATCAGGAGCGACCCATGTCTTCGACGTTCGGAGGCCCCCCGCAGGATTCGCACATCGTCTCCCCGCCCAGTGTTGCACCCCGCCCATGGACCAAGGTGATCGCCGCGTTTGCGGCCGGCGTGGCCTGCACATTCCTATTCGTCACGATTTCCTCGATCGTGAACCCTCCGGCACCGCCGGACACCAAGCTCTCGCAGCGCATGCAATCGCCCGTGGATGCGAACAGGCCGGGAGCACCAACCCCCGCCAAGTTGTCGCCATCCGCGGATACCGGCCAAAAGGCAATAGAGCCTACGGAACCTGGATCGCCCGGGCGGCCGGCGGACAACACTGCAGAGCGCGCCGGCACGCCTCCAAACGATGGGTCGGACCCCTCGGAGCAGGTGAGGGAGCCGGATTCAAATCAATCGACGCGACCAGTGCGCGTGATTACCGATGGCCCTGCGCCGCCTGCCGCCGCGGCCGTCCCTTCAACCGCTCGGCGTAGTACCGACGGGAGCTCGAAGGCTCGCGGCAACAATGTTGCACCTCCCGTCGCACTGACGACAGACGGCGGCGTGCCGGCGGAGCGGTCACCCTCCCGGTCGCAGGAGCTCGCGGGAGCACCGGCCGAGCAGGGACAAGTGGGGGCAACAAGCTCGGCAGCCGAGCAGGTGCGAGCACCAAAGGTCGACGACGCCGAACTCTTCGCCGCCGCCTTCCAAGCCGGTAACCAGCAAGACCCGGCGACCTCTCGAAGCCGATCCGAAGCAGGCCGCGCGGGCGCCGTCCCCACCCGACTCTCGGCAGAACACACGCGCGGCGAGCGACCATTCGACACGCCAACAGAGGATTACGCGGCAAGACACTGCAAGAACCACCCGCGGCCAAGACGAAAGGTCGGTGGATGACGAACCGGTCCAAGCCTCGGACGACGATTCACCGCGCGGTCGGCGAGCGCGGTCGCTGCCTGAGACCGACGAGGACGGCTACAGGCTGGTCCGTTCGCGCCGCCTCCCCGACGGACGCCGGGTGGGAATTCTATGAAAGGCCCGCACGCGAGCCGCGCCAAGCCGCGCAGGAGGAAGAGGCGCTTCGCCCGCGGACGCCGTTCTTCTTCAATCCCGGCCAGCCGGGCGATTGAGAAGCAACGGCGCTCACAAGTCCTCGAACGGAAGGCCGACATAATTCTCTGCGAGCGCCGTCATCGCGGCGCGAGAGCCGGTCACGTAGTCGAGCTCGGCGAGCTGGACGCTGCGGTCGAATTCCGAGTGCTCTTCGAAGCGGTGCAGCATCGAGGTCATCCACCAGGAGAAGCGCTGCGCCTTCCACACGCGCCGCAGGCAGATGTCGGAATAGCGATCGAGCAGGTCGGTGCGGCCGTCGGCGTAGAAGTCCCGGAACGCCCGCGCCATCACCCGCACGTCGGCGGCGGCGAGATTGAGCCCCTTGGCGCCGGTCGGCGGCACGATATGGGCGGCATCGCCGGCGATGAACAGGCGCCCATGGCGCATCGGCGCCGCGACGAAGCTGCGCATCGGCGTCACCCCCTTCTGCACCAGCGGTCCCTCGACCAGTTGCGCGCCGTCGCCGAGCCGGACATGCAGCTCGTGCCAGATGCGGTCGTCGGACCAGTTGGCGATGTCGTCGTCGTGCGGGCACTGGAGATAGAGCCGGCTGAGCTGCTTCGAGCGCATGGTGAACAGCGCAAAGCCGCGCTCGTGGTGGACGTAGACAAGCTCATCGGAGACGGGAGGCGATTCCGACAGGACCCCGACCCACCCGAACGGATAGTCGCGGTCATAGAGCCGGACCATCGACGGCGGCAGCATCGAGCGGCAGATCCCGTGAAACCCGTCGCACCCGGCGACGAAGTCGCAATCGAGCACCTTCTCGGTTCCGTTGTCGCGGAAACGGATCCTCGCTTGCTTGCCATCGAGACGATCGATCCCGACCGCCTCCGCCTCGAACAGGATGTCGTCGCCGGCCGCGAGGCGCGCGTCGATGAGATCCTTCATCACCTCGTTCTGCCCGTAGATCGTCACCACCTTGCCGGTGAGCTCAGTGAGGGGAATGCGGTGGCTCTTGCCGTTGAATCGGAACGCGAGACCGTGATGAACCAATCCCTCGCCGTGCAGGCGGTCGGCAAGGCCGAGCTCGTCCATCAGCTCGACGGTACCCTGCTCGAGCAGACCGGCGCGCACCCGCTCGATCACATATTGCCGGCTGCGGTTTTCCAGCACGACGGATTCGATCCCGTCACGCCGCAACAGATGCGCGAGCAGCAAGCCGGCCGGGCCCGCTCCGACGATACCAACTTGCGTACGCATGGAAGCGCTTCACCTCTTGCTCACCCGCACGCGAGCGTCCGCGGTATTTGATCCGTCCTCCGGTGAGGACAATGCGAGGTCTCGGGGAAGCCGTCTCTTAGCGCATGTGCCGGCGAAATGTGAAGCGGCACATCGCGGACGGTGCCGTGGCGGCGTCAGCGCCCCGGCAACACGACCACCTTGGGCTTGGCGGGCAGCGTGGTCTTCGCCATCAGCAGCGACGGCGTGTCGCCGTATTCCACGTCCCATTGCTCCTTGGCGCGGCTGAGGAAGCGATTGAGCGTGTAGGCGGAGAAGAAATGCATGGGAATCATCAGCGGCGCCTTGAGCGCCTGCAGCACTTCGAACATGCCTTCGAGGTCGAGCGTCGCACCGCCGTCGACCGGCACGAAGACGATATCGACGCGGCCCATCTCGTTGAGCTGCTGCTGGTTGAGCGTGTGGTGCAGATGGCCGAGATGGGCGATGCACATCTGCGCCATTTCGAAGATGAAGATCGAATTGCCGTGACGCTCGGTGCCGCCGTCGACCCAGTTGCGGATGTTGGTGGGAACGTTGCGCACGCGCACGTCCTGATAGGTCATGTCGTAACGTGCCGGCTGGTCCGGGGTCGGGCCCCATCCACGCAGCACGTGCTTGATGGCGGGGTCGGGCCGGTCGGTGTAATGGGTCGAATGCGCATGGTTCATCGTCACGATGTCGGGCAGAACCGGCGTGCGCACATAGTCGTTGTAGTCGGTGGCGATGCGGGTGAGCCGCGGGCTCTCGATCAGAAAGGTCGAATGACCCGCATAGGTGATCCGCACCTGGTCGCCCGCGAGCGCCACGGAGAAATTCGCCGGCGCGATGCGCGGCGCGCCGGAGGCGACCAGCCCCGGGCAGCGGTCGGCCAATTCAGAGGTCGGCGGGGCGGCAGGCGGCGATTGGACGGGTGCACGCTGCGCCGGGGCGGGTTGCACGGCTACCAGACCGACCAAAGCCGCGCCGACTGCAAGCACCGTCAGCATCACCCGTGACACGTTGCCGACGACCGCCATGCCGCGCCTCCTGTGGCTTCCTGTCGAAGCAACCAGCGTGCCACACGTGCGCGGCGCCCTGGCGAGGGACGAATCTGGCATGGTTTTCCCCGGCAAACCAAGTCCGCCGGGTACACATCCGGTTGATCGGGGTGGACCGCCGCTCAGCGCGGTGGAACGATCAGGCCCTTGGTGGTCACGACGACCCAGCGCCCGTCCTGGCGGCGGATCTCCTCGACCCGGCCGGCACCCGGCAAGGTCGTGCCCGGCTCCACCTCGATGATGCCGCGGCGCCCCTCGATCAGGGCAACGCCGTCGAACACCCGGCGCACCACGTAGTCTTCGATGATCGTCGGCTTCGGCTTCGCTTCCGGGGCCGGCGGATGCGGCGGGGCAATCGTTCCGGTGACGTCGGTCGGGGCAGGCGCGGGCGGCGCGGTGACGCGCTTCTCCAGACGCTCCAATGCCTCGCCGATCTTGGCGAGCTTCGCGGCCGGCTCCGCCTGGCCGCGCTCGGCGCGGTCGAGGCGCTCGGCGACCTTGCCGAACTGCGCCACGCTGACCTTGTTCGACTGCTCGACCGCGGTTTTGAGCGCGCCGAGCTCGCTGCCGAGCTGGGCGACGAGGCCCTTGATCGCCTGGATCTCGACCACCGTCTCGTTGATCGGCGTGGGCGCCGCGGTTGGGCCGAGCGAATGAGTGATAAGCGCCGGAATGCCGACTGCGCCCGCCGCTCCGCCGAGACCGGCGGCGAGCGCGAGCGTTGCGGCAAGAAGCGGGAAGCGCGACTTGGCCTTCTCTCTCGGCGGAGGCGGAGAAGCCTTTCGGCCATCGATCCCATGCGCAATCACCCGGCGCGGCGGATTGGGCCGCATCTCGGGCTCGCGTCGCAACGGCGGCGGCGTGATTGCCGGAGCAATCGTCGGTGCCGGCTCCGTGAGCTGGGGCGCCGGCGGCAGCTTGGGCTCGGCGATGACGGGCGGGGCTTCCGGCGCCGCCGGTTCGAGCGGGAGCTCCCCGATCACGACTGGGGCGGCGGCCTCCAGGATTGCGGTTTCGGCGATCGGGGGCGCTTCGGCGATCGGCGAGGCCTCCGCGACCGCCGGAACTGCATGCTCGGCGGCGGCCGCGGGAGCGACGGCCTCCTCGGCTGGGGCGGCGTTCGTGACGTTGGTCTCTTCGCGGTCGTCCGTGCGCTTGGCCATGGCGCGATCCTTGAGGAATTCGGGTAATCAATTGGTAAGCATGGTTGCTTACCAATCCGTTACCGGCAGCCGGCCGCGCGATACCGCGGCCCGCGCTCGTGGATCGGGTTAGACCGGAAGACCGTTTTCCTCGGCCAGCGCCTTCAGCGAGGTCTCCGGCCGCGCGCCGAGATGGCCGATCACCTCGGCGGCCGCCAGCGCACCGAGCCGAGCGGCGGTGATGTGATCCCGCTGCCGCGCGAGGCCGAACAGGAACCCCGCGGCGAACAGATCGCCGGCCCCGGTCGTATCGACCACGCGCGGCACCGGAAAGGCCGGCACGCTTTCCGTCTTGTCGCGTGTGGCGACGACGCAGCCATTCTCGCTGCGGGTCACCACGGCCAGCTTGGCGTCCTGGGCGACCGCCGCCAGGGCGGTGGCGAAATCGGAGGTTTGGTAGAGGCTGTGCAGCTCGGCTTCGTTGGCGAACAGGATGTCGACGATGCCGGTGCGGAGCAGCTCGAGGAACTCGCCGCGCCAGCGATCGACGCAGAAGGCATCCGACAAGGTCAGCGCCACCCGCCGCTTGGCGTCATGGGCGATCGCCGCGGCCTCGAGGAAAGCGTCCTTGGCATTCTGCGGATCCCACAAATAGCCTTCCAGGTAGGTGATGGCGGCGCCGGCGATCATCTCGGCGTGGATGTCGTCGACGCGAAGGTCCTGCGCCGCACCGAGAAAGGTGTTCATGGTGCGCTCGCCGTCCGGCGTGACCAGGATGTAGCAGCGCGCGGTCGAGGCCCCGATCGGAGCAGGCGGCGTCTCGAACGTCACGCCGGCGGCGCGGATGTCGTGAGCGAAGATCCGCCCCAGCGCATCGTCGCGCACCTTGCCGACGAACGCGGCGCGCGCGCCGAAATTGGCGACGCCGACGATCGTGTTCGCGGCCGACCCGCCGGAGATCTCGACCGCCGGCCCCATCGTCTCGTAGATGTGCTCGGCCTGCTCCTCGACGATCAGTGACATCGCTCCCTTGCGCATGTCGTGCCGGACCAGGAAATCGTCGTCGGCACGGGCGATCACGTCGACAATGGCATTGCCGATGGCGAGAACGTCGTAGCGGATTTCTGTCATGATGGGCTCGCGGGCGAAGAGGCGCGCACTATAGCGGGGGATGTGCCGGCGGCAATCCGCCAGGCGAGAATCTGCCGGACGGTCATCCGCCGGGCCGCAATGGAGGGCGACCCCTTGCTCTGCGCCACGCCATCGTGGCATGGGACGCCGGCTCCAGGCAAAGAGGACCCCATGGCGTTCAAGGAACGCGTATTTTCCGGCGTGCAGCCGACCGGCAACTTGCACCTCGGCAACTATCTCGGCGCGATCGTCAAGTTCGTCGCGCTGCAGAAGCACTACGACTGTATCTATTGCGTGGTCGATCTGCATGCCATCACGGTGTGGCAGGACCCGGCAGAGCTGCCGCGCAATATCCGCGAGGTGACGGCCGCGTTCGTCGCCTGCGGCATCGACCCGAGACAGCACATCATCTTCAATCAGAGCCAGGTGGCCGAGCACGCGGAGCTCGCCTGGATCTTCAATTGCATCGCCCGCATCGGCTGGCTCAACCGCATGACGCAATTCAAGGAAAAGGCCGGCAAGGACCGCGAGAACGCGTCAGTTGGGCTGTACGCCTATCCGTGCCTGATGGCAGCCGACATCCTCGCCTACCGGGCGACCCACGTGCCGGTGGGCGAGGACCAGAAGCAGCACCTCGAGCTCGCGCGCGACATCGCGCAGAAATTCAACAACGATTTCGGCACCTCGATCCACGCGCACGGCTACGGCGACGCCTTCTTCCCGCTCACCGAGCCGCTGATCCAAGGCCCGGCGACGCGGGTGATGTCGCTGCGCGACGGCACGAAGAAAATGTCGAAGTCGGAGCCTTCCGACAATTCCCGCATCAACCTGAGCGACGACGACGACCTGATCGCGCAGAAGATCCGCAAGGCCAAGACCGATCCCGAGCCGCTGCCGCGCGACGTGGTGGGCCTGGCGAAACGCCCCGAGGCGGAGAACCTGGTCGGTATCTACGCGGCTCTCGCCGACACGACCCCGGCCCAGGTGTTGGGTGAATTCGGCGGGGCCCAGTTTTCCACCTTCAAGGCGGCGCTGATCGAGCTCCTGATCGCCAAGCTTTCCCCGATTCGCAGCGAGCTGAAGCGACTGCTGCAGGATCCGACGCATATCGACTCGATCCTCGCCGACGGCTCCGGGCGGGCGCAGACGATCGCTGCTGAAACCATGAAGGCGGTCAAGGACATCGTCGGCTTTGTTCGCCGCTAGCTGCAGCACGGAGGCGGGAAAAAATTCGATCCCCCATGCTTGTCGTGTCCCCGCCGGCCGTGGCAGCATCCGCTCACGCGTGCGACGTATCGCGACCGAGGTCGGCGGAACCCCGGGGAGGCCCTATTGAGCCGCAAGCGCCGCAGCCATGAAGCGGGACATAAGCGCAAATATCTCGTCGTCATCGACGATTCGCCCGAGTGCGATCGCGCCGTCTACTGGGCGAGCCAACGCGCCGCACGCACCAATTCGAGCCTGATCATGTTGCGCGTGATCGAAACGGAGGATCGCAATCAGCAGTGGCTCGGCGTGGCCGACATCATGAAGGCGGAGGCGCACGAGGCGGCGAACGCTGCGCTCGACAAGTTTGCAAACCGCGCCAACGGCGTCGCCGGCCTGACCCCGGAGCGGGCGGTCCGCGAGGGCGAAGTCTCGGAGGAAATCCTGAACCTGATCGAGCAGGACGAGGACATCGCGATCCTCGTTCTTGCCGCCGGCACCGGCAACGAGGGACCGGGCCCGCTCGTCACCAGCCTGAGCAAGACGGCGGGCGGGTATCCGATCCCGGTGGCCATCGTTCCCGGCCATCTCAACGACGAGGAGCTCGATGCGATGTCGTAGGCGCCCGGCGGGCGCGTCGCGCCAGTCATTCAATTGACGTCGCGGGCCGGAAGGCCCATCTATGGGACCAGACCGGATCATTCGGCGGCGCAGCCGCCCCCATGGAGCGAACCATGTTCATCCAGACCGAAGCGACGCCCAATCCAGCGACGCTCAAGTTCCTGCCCGGACGCACCGTACTGGGTTCCGGCACGCTCGACATGCGCAACCCCACCGAGGCGGCGCGTTCCCCGCTCGCCGAGCGGCTGTTCCGGATCGACGGGGTCAGCGGCGTGTTCTTCGGTTCCGACTTCATCACGGTGACCAAGACCGGTGGAGAGTGGCAGCAGCTCAAACCGTCGATCCTCGGGGCGATCATGGAACATTTCATGACCGGCGAGCCGCTCGTGCATGCCGAAGCCGGCGACGCGCCCGCCGAGGCCGATGAGTTCTATGACGCCGGCGACGCCGACACGGTCGCCACCATCAAGGAGCTGATCGAGACCAGGGTGCGTCCCGCGGTTGCCAATGACGGAGGCGACATCACGTTCCGCGGCTTCAAGGACGGGGTGGTCTATCTCAACATGAAGGGGGCCTGCTCGGGCTGCCCGTCCTCGACCGCAACGCTGCGGCACGGCATCCAGAACCTGTTGCGCCATTTCGTTCCCGACGTGACCGAGGTTCGGCCCATGTAGAGGACGATAGAGGGCAGACGGTGGAGGACAGATGACGTGAAGCCGGCTGTCCTCATCCGTCGGTTGTCGCCTGTTGTCCGTCGTCCGTAATGCGCGTCCTCGCGATTGATACGGCGCTCGCGGCGTGCGCCGTCGCCGTGTTTGAGACCGACGGCGCCCGCATGCTGGCACGCGAGAGCCTGCGCATGGCGCGCGGCCATGCCGAGGCGCTGATGCCGCTGATCGCCCGCATCATGGATGAGGCGGCCGTCGAATTCTCCCAGCTCGATCGCCTCGCCGTCACGGTCGGTCCCGGCAGTTTCACTGGATTGCGCGTCGGCATCTCCGCCGCCCGCGGTATCGCCCTGGTGTCGGGCAAGCCGGCGGTCGGAATTTCCACCCTTTCGGCGTTTGCCGCACCCCATATCGCCAACGAGGAGGGTGCGACAATCGCGGCCGCGATCGACGCCCGGCATGGCTCCGTGTACCTGCAGGTGTTCGCCAGCTCGGGACGCACCCTGGTGGCGCCGGGCATCGCGACCGTGACCGAGGCGGTGCGCGCCGCCACAACGGGCCCGGTCCGTCTGGTCGGCTCGGCTGCCGCCCTGCTGCACGCCGAATGGCCGTCCGATCACCCGCCGCCGCTCGCCATCGACACCCAGGATGCGCCGGCGATCGAATGGGTGGCGCGGCTCGGCGCGGCGGCGCCGAAGACCGACGTGGCGCCGATGCCGCTCTATCTGCGTGCGCCCGACGCGCGGCCGCAGGATGGCGCACGCTTGCCGCGGCAATGAAGCCCCTGATCACCTGGCTGTCCGGATGGCTGTTCGGACGCACCGAGCCAGTCCTGAGCGAGGCCGGGCCGCGCGACGCCGCGGCAATTTCGTCCCTGCACGCCGCCTCGTTCCGGCGCGGCTGGAGCGAAGACGAGGTCGAGCGGCTGTTGCTCGACCGCAAGGTGATCGGCCACCGCGCCATGCAGGGCGACGAGCTCGCCGGCTTCATCCTGTCGCGCATCGCCGCCGGAGAAGCCGAAATCCTCTCCGTTGCGGTGGCGGCGCGTTGGCAAGGACGCGGGCTCGGCCGCAAGCTGCTCGATCTTCACATGCGGCGCCTCGCCGGCCTCCTGGTCGGCACCGTGTTCCTCGAGGTCGAGGAGAACAATCGGGCGGCCTTGCGGCTCTATGCGGCGTCAGGCTTTCGCCAGGTCGGGCACCGAACCGGTTACTACCCGCGGGACGGCGAGGGCGCGGCCGCCGCCCTCGTGCTCCGTCGCGATCTCGGCTGAGCCAAAGCCGCGCGCGGCGGCACGCGATGGAGCCGTGTGGACCGCCTGCGCCGAGCCTCCTATGATAGGCGACCGATCCGACGAGGTGATCGTGACCAGCCCAAATCACATCGAAGCCCTCTGTATCGCCAAGGGCATGCGCATGACCGAGCAGCGCCGCGTCATCGCGCGCGTACTCGCCGGTTCGGCCGATCACCCCGACGTCGAGGAACTCTATCGCCGCTGCGCCGAGGTCGATCGCAACATCTCGATCTCGACGGTGTATCGCACCGTCAAGCTGTTCGAGGACGCGGGAATCATCGAGCGCCACGACTTTCGCGAAGGCCGCGCGCGCTACGAACAGATCCCGGAGTCGCATCACGACCACCTGATCAACCTGCGCACCGGCCAGGTGATCGAGTTCCAGTCGGAAGAGATCGAGCGCCTGCAGGCCGAAGTCGCGCGGCGGCTCGGCTATCGACTGGTCGACCATCGCCTCGAGCTCTACGCAGTGCCGCTCGAGGATGAAAAGGCGCGGGGCTGACGGCAGGTCCCGTCGATACGGCCGGAGGGGGACGTCATGAGCATGATCCGTTTTTGCGGAATGCGCCTTGCCGGGCGGGCTTGGCACATCGGGGTGATCGTCTTGGCGCTGGGCGCGGCGCTGGCCGATGGTCGCGCGCAGACCACCCGGTACCCGGACAAGCCCATCAAGATTCTGGTCGGCTTCGCGGCTGGCGGCGGCACCGACGTGGCGGCGCGCATCCTGGCGCAGAAGATGTCCGAAGGCCTCGGCCAGTCGGTGGTGGTGGAGAACCGTCCGGGCGCGAGCGGCATGATCGCCACCGAAGCAGTCGCGCGCTCGGCGCCCGACGGTTACACGCTGATGGTGGGGAGCCAGACGACGCTCGCCGTCGCGCCTATCCTGTATCGAAAGTTTTCCGTCGACGTGCGCAAGGATTTCGCCGCCATCGCCATGGTCGGCATCTCGCCGCTGGTGCTGGTGGTGCATCCCTCGGTGCCGGTGCAATCGGTCAAGGACGTGATCGCCATGGCGCGCGGCAAGCCCGGCGGCATCGACTTCGGGTCGGGCGGCCTCGGCACGACGCCGCACATGGCGGGCGAGCTGTTCGCCATCACGGCGGGAATCAAGATGCAGCATGTCGCGTATCGCGGCGAGGCGCCGGCCATCAACGATCTGATCGGTGGCCAGCTGCACCTGATGTTCGCCAACCTGTCCGCGGTGATCGGCAACGTGAAGGGCGGAGCGCTGCGCGCGCTCGCGGTAACCGGCGCGCAACGCTCCGACGCGGTTCCCGACATCCCGACGGTCGCCGAGGCGGCATTGCCCGGCTTCGAGGCGGCCACCTGGTTCGCGCTGGTTGCCCCGGCGGGCACGCCACGCGACGTCGTGCTGAAGCTCAATGCCGAGGTGCAGCGGGTCCTCGCCGACGCCGAGGTGAAGCAACGCTTCGCAGCCCTCGGCATGACGGCGGAACGCAGCACGCCCGACCCCCTCGATGCGTTCTTCGCGACCGAAGTCGCCAAATGGTCGAAGGTGATCAAGGACGCCGACATCAAGGCGCCGGACTGATTCAAGCATCGCCCGGACGCTGGCGGGCGGCAAAATTTCATCCTCCGCCCGGCCCTGGCGACCATTCCTTTTTGGCCGCGAACCCTATATGAGAGAGGATGCCTCCGCGCGCCCCGAGGCCGGCCAGGATTGAGGTCTAAGCGCTTGACACTTTTGGCGAAATGGGCGGGATCACGGTCGGCCCGAACGGCATGAGCGGACCCCGCAGGCTGCACGTCAAATCGTTTGGCTGCCAGATGAACGTCTACAACTCGCAGCGTATGGCGGACATGTTGGCGCCCGAAGGCTTCGTCGAGGCCTCCACGCCCGAAGCGGCCGATCTCGTCATCCTCAACACCTGCCATATCCGCGAGAAGGCGGCCGAAAAGGTCTATTCGGAGCTCGGCCGCCTGCGCCAACTCAAGGAAGAGGCAGCTCACGAGGGCCGCGAGGTTCTGATCGCCGTCGCCGGCTGCGTGGCGCAAGCCGAAGGGGAGGAGATCATCCGCCGGGCGCCGACGGTCGATCTCGTCGTCGGGCCCCAGAACTACCACCGGCTGCCGGACCTCGTCGCCCGGGCGGCGCGCGAGCGCGTCGTCGATACGGAATTCCCGGTCGAAGACAAGTTCGATTTCCTCAAGGCGCCGGCCAAGTCCGCCATCAGGGCGCGCGGCGTGTCGGCCTTCGTCACCATCCAGGAAGGCTGCGACAAATTCTGCACGTTCTGCGTTGTGCCCTACACGCGGGGCGCCGAGAGCTCGCGATCGGTCGAGGCCATCGTGGCCGAGGTCACGCGCCTCGCCGGGGCCGGCGTGCGCGAGGTGACGCTGATCGGACAGAACGTCAACGCCTATCACGGGCTTGGGCCCGACGGGCGGCCGTGGACGCTCGGACGCCTGCTGCATCGGCTCGCCGATGTATCGGGGGTGGCGCGCCTGCGCTACACCACCAGCCATCCGCGCGACATGGATGACAGCCTGATCGCCGCCCATCGCGACCTGCCGAGCCTGATGCCGTACCTGCATCTGCCGCTGCAGTCCGGCTCCGATCGCATTCTCGCCGCCATGAATCGGCGCCATACGCGCGCCGAGTACCTCGCGGCGATCGCCCGCATGCGCGATGCGCGCCCGGACATCGCGCTGTCCTCGGATTTCATCGTCGGCTTTCCGTCCGAGAGCGAGGAGGATTTCGCCGACACGCTGCGGGTGGTGGACGAGGTCGGCTATGCGGGTGCCTTCTCGTTCAAATATTCGCCTCGGTCGGGCACGCCGGCCGCCACGATGGCACAGGTGCCGGAGCCCGTGAAATCCGAGCGGCTGCAACGGCTGCAGGGTGCAATCGATCGGCACCAGGCGCGGTTCAACGCGGCCGCTCTGGGCAGGACCTTCGACGTCCTGTTCGAGAAGCCGGGCAAGCGGGCGGGCCAATTGGTCGGCCGCTCGCCCTATCTGCAGCCGGTGCAGGCGATGGCGCCGGCGAGGCTGATCGGGGAGGTCGTGCCGGTGACGATCACCGAGATCGGAACCAACAGCCTGTTCGGCACGCTTGCCGTATCCGATGTTTCCCATGCTCGCGAGGACATGCACATGCCCTTGCGGGCGCACCAGCCGGACGAGGGTGACCACGTGATCGCTGCAGGGATCTGATGCGGACGCTCGGATCGGACGAATCGCTCGTTCCTGGTACCGACGGCGGCGCCACGCAGATCGTGCTTGCGTTCGACGACAATCGCCTCACCTCGACGCTGTTCGGCCAATATGGGCAGAACCTGGCGATGATCGAGCGCCGCCTCGGCGTGGTGGCGGATTCCCGCGGCAACCACCTGACGATCGAGGGGCCGCGCGAGGCGGTGGCGCAGGCCCGGCGCGTGCTGGAGGGCCTCTACGAACAGCTCAAGCGCGGCAGCGAGCTCAGCGCCGGCGACGTCGAAGGGGCGGTGCGCCACGCCATTGCCCAGGGCTCGCTGTTCGATCTCGACCCGGCGAGGGGACGGCCGGGATTCGAGGAAATCAACCTGCGCAAGCGGCCGGTGCGTGCCCGCACGGCCGCGCAGGACGCCTATATCCGGGCGCTCAAGCGCCATTCGCTGGTGTTCGGCACCGGCCCTGCCGGCACCGGCAAGACTTGGCTCGCCGTCGCCCACGCGATCGCGCTGTTCGAGCGCAAGGAAGTGGACCGCATCATCCTGTCGCGGCCGGCGGTGGAAGCCGGCGAGCGTCTGGGCTTCCTGCCGGGCGACATGCGCGAGAAGGTCGATCCCTACCTGCGGCCGATCTACGATGCGCTGTTCGACCTGATGGATACCCGCATCGTCGAGCGCGCGCTGCAGACCAGCGAGATCGAGATCGCGCCGCTTGCCTTCATGCGCGGGCGTACGCTGTCGAACGCGGCCGTGATCCTCGACGAGGCGCAGAACACCACCTGCATGCAGATGAAGATGTTCCTCACCCGATTGGGCGAGAACAGCCGCATGATCGTCACCGGGGACCCGAGCCAGGTGGATCTGCCGCCCGGCCAGACCTCGGGCCTGCATGAGGCACTGCGGCTGCTCACCGGCATCGACGGCATCGGCAGCGTCCAATTCACCGCCAAGGACGTGATCCGGCATGAGCTCGTGGGGCGCATCGTCGAGGCCTACGACAGGGCCGGCGCGACCGGCGCGCGCGAGGCCAAAACATGACCGCGAGCAGACGGTCGGCCCTTGTCGCGTCGCCGGCGCAGGATCTGATCGACGTCGTCGCCGTGTCCGATCTGTGGGAGGCCCAGCCCACCGCCGAGCGGGAAGCGGCGCAGGCGATCGCGGCGGCCGCCGCCGTGCTGCAAACCAATCCGGCTGCCTGCGGCACGGTCGGCGTGGCGCTGGTCGACGACGATGCGATCCAGGACCTCAATCGCGACTGGCGCGGGATCGACAAGCCGACCAACGTACTGTCGTTTCCGTCTCCCCGGCTCCCGGCCCGATTCGCCGCAGGCCCCATTCCGCTGCCGCTGGGCGACATCTTCATCGCCTACCAGACCGTCGCGCGCGAAGCCGCCCGTGAGAAAAAGCCGTTTATGCATCATTTCGCCCACCTTGTGGTGCATGGCTTCCTGCATCTCCTCGGCTACGATCACGATTCGGACCGGACGGCCGAGGACATGGAGCGTCTTGAAGCGCGGATTCTCGCCAAGATCGACATACCGGATCCCTATGCGGTACGGAATTGAGGGGCTCGATCCCGACCACCATGCCTGACGCCCAGGACCCAAGTCGCAGTCTCGCCGTCTCCGGCCCGCCTGCGCCGATCACGTATCCGCAATCCACTCCGAGCGCAGCGGTGCGCAGCGACGTCGTTCAGGAGAACGGCGAGGGCTGGCTGACGCGCGCCCTGCGCGTGCTGTTCCGTCTCAAGCCCGGCTCGATCCGCCAGGATCTGGAAGTCGTGCTCGACGCCGGCGCGCCGGCCGATTCCAGCTTGTCGCCGGTGGAACGCACCATGCTGCGCAACATCCTCACGCTGCGCGAGCGCCGGGTCGAGGACGTCATGGTGCCGCGCGCCGACATCGTCTCGGTGCAGCAGGACATGACGTTGGGCGAGCTCATCAAGGTGTTCGAGAGCGCCGGCCACTCGCGGCTGGCGGTCTACAACGACACCCTGGATGATCCGGTCGGCATGGTGCACATCCGCGACGTGGTCGCCTACATGGCGGCGCGCGCCGCGGTGCGGCCCGACGCAAAGAAGAAGAAACCGGTTCCGGCCAATCTCGATCTGCGCGTGGTCGACCTTTCGGTGCAGCTGTCGTCGAGCAAGCTCGTGCGGGAATGCCTGTTCGTGCCGCCGTCGATGCCGGTGATCGATTTGTTCGCCAAGATGCAGGCGACGCGCATTCATCTCGCGCTGGTCATCGACGAGTACGGCGGTACCGACGGGCTGGTGACGATCGAGGATATCGTCGAGCAGATCGTCGGCGAGATCGAGGACGAGCACGACGAGGACGAGGCGCCGTCGGTGGTGCGCCAGCCCGACGGCTCGTTCCTCGCCGACGCGCGCGCCAGCCTGGGAGACGTGACGGCGACCTTGGGGACCGAGTTCGACGTCGGCGATGCCGCCGAGGAGGTCGACACCCTGGGCGGCTACTTGTTCATGAAGATCGGGCGCGTGCCGGTCCGCGGCGAGCTGGTGCCCGGGCCGGGCGAGTTCGAGATCGAAGTGTACGACGCAGATCCGCGCCGTGTGAAACGCCTGCGCATCTATCGCAAGAAGAGCCCGCCTGCCGGCCTTGCCCGCGACGGCAAGTCGCGTCCCGCCCGGGTCGACGCGGCCATCCCGGTCCCGCCGCGCGAGAGCGCGGTCCCGCCGCGCGAGAGCGCGGTTCCGCCGCGCGAGAGCCCGCCGGGTGCCGCGGGGGCAACGACCGGTGAGCAGGGCGCATCGGGAGCGGGCCGCTAGTGTCCCGGTGCGGCAGATTTGCAGTTCCTATGAGTTCGCGGCAATCTCATGTAGGAACTGCAAATCCATAAGCCGCACTAGAAAGCGTTGATATTGCTAGTGCTCCTTTGATTCCGAATTTCGCCAAGAGGATGCCGCGAAGTGATGCGAAATTCGGAATCGGAGCACTAGCCTCCATGGCGCCTGTTTCCCCGGAGATTCTCGCAGGCGGACGCGGGCCGCTCGCAAGCCCGTTGTGGGCCGCGCGGGGGGCGTTCACGCGCAGCGCCCACGCGGTGATGCTCGCCTGGGGGTGGCGGCGCGCCGCAATCGCCTTCGGCGCGGGCGCCGTCGCAACCCTCGCGCTCGCGCCGTTCAACCTCTGGCCGCTCATGTTCGTGAGCTTTCCGGTCGTGGTCTGGCTGATCGACGGGTCGGCGGCGGGACGGCTCGGCGGCGTCTGGGCGGCGGCCACGGCGGGCTGGTGGTTCGGGTTCGGCTATTTTCTCGCCGGTCTGTACTGGGTCGGGCATGCGTTCCTGGTCGATGCCAAGGTCTTCGGATGGTTGCTGCCGTTCGCCGTGGTCGGCCTGCCGGCCGGCCTGGCGTTGTTTCCGGCCGCCGGGCTCGCGCTCGCGCGCTGGATGTGGATGCGCGGGCCGGTGCGCATCCTGGCGCTGGCGCTGGCGCTGACGATTGCCGAGTGGCTGCGCGGCCACCTCCTGACCGGCTTTCCCTGGAACGCCTTCGGCTACGCGCTGACCGGCTCGCTGACCTTGGCGCAGGGGGCGGCGATCGTCGGCATCTGGGGCTTGACCTTCGTGGCGGTCGCAGCCTTCGCCAGCCCGGCGACGCTGGCCGACGAGCGGAGCGATACGCCGCTGCCCTGGCTGCCGCTCCTGTGCGCCGCCGCGGCGCTCGTGGGGCTTGCCACCTACGGCGCCGTCCGGCTCGCGCGCACGCCCACCAGCCTGGTGGAGGGCGTGCGGCTGCGCATCATGCAGCCCAACCTGCAGCAGAACGAGAAGTTCAATTACGGCTCCAAGCAGCAGGTGATGCGGCGCTATCTCGCCTTGTCCGATCGGGCCACCGGGCCGGACAGCGCCGGCGTACGGGACGTCACGCACCTGATCTGGCCGGAGTCCGCGTTTCCCTTCTTCATCGCCCGCGAGGCCGACGCGTTGGCGCAGATCGCCGATCTCCTGCCGCCCGGCACCGTGCTTATCACCGGCGGCGCACGGCCCGAGGAGACGGCGCCGGGAAGCCGGATCGTTCGCGGCTACAACTCGATCTACGTCATCGACCATGACGGATCGATCCTCGCGGTCTACGACAAGGTCCACTTGGTGCCGTTCGGCGAGTATCTGCCGCTGCAGCCGCTGCTCGAGAGCTTCGGGTTGCAGCAACTCACCAAGGTGCAAGGCGGATTCATCTCCGGGGAGCGCCGACGCCCGTTGGGCGTGCCGCGCGCGCCGCATGCCCTGCCGCTGATCTGCTACGAGATCATCTTCTCGGGCGAGGCCGTCCCACGCGACGCCGAACGCGCCGGATGGCTCCTCAACCTCACCAACGACGGCTGGTTCGGCGACAGCACCGGGCCCTACCAGCATTTCCAGCAGGCGCGGGTGCGCGCCATCGAGGAAGGACTGCCCTTGGTCAGGGCCGCCAACACCGGCATCTCGGCTGTCGTCGACCCACTCGGCCGGGTGATCAGGAAGCTCCCGCTCGGAGTCGAAGGCGTCCTCGATTCGGCGCTGCCGCGACCGATCGCGCCCACGTGGTTCGTGCGCCTGGGCAACAGCGTGACGGCGCTGATGCTGGCGGCGGCGGCAGCCCTGGTGCTGTGGCGTCGCGTGCGCAGAAAGTCAGCCGACGTGCCGATGCGCTGAGCATGTCCCGCCGTGCGGATGGGCATGTACCGTCCTGTGGAATCGCGATGCGGGCGCGAATTTCATCTTTTCCCGTATTTCTGCGGCGATCCGCAGTGTACTGCGCATCGATGACGCAGGCCGCATTTGCCTGGAGATGCACCAGGTCAGAGCTGGTATGATGAAACCTGCGGTGCTCAGCCCGGTAATCGACGATAGTATCACGCAAGTTGGGCCTATTCTCTCCCAAGTCGCCTCTATGCGAACGTTAAGGTCAACGTTCGATCTCAGGCAGACTACGCATTGAGCGCATGGTCGTGCCGTCCGACATTGCGCTGCAAAGTTAAGGCGTGCAGGAGACGTGTTCATGGTGAAGAAGGCGCCCAACCCGATCGATAAACATGTGGGCAGCCGCGTACGCATGCGCCGGATGATGCTCGGCATGAGCCAGGAGAAGCTCGGCGACGCTCTCGATCTGACCTTCCAGCAGGTGCAGAAATACGAAAAGGGAACCAATCGGATCGGCGCCAGCCGCCTGCAGCAGATTTCCCAGATTCTCCAGGTCCCGGTCGCGTTCTTCTTCGAAGGCGCCCCGAACATTGCCGGACGCCCGGTCGGAGCGACCGACGCCCCGTCTCCCGCCTATGTGTCGGATTTTCTCGCGTCCTCCGAAGGCCTCGCGCTCACCAAGGCGTTCATGCATATCAAGGACCCCAAGGTGAGGCGCCGCATCGTCGATCTCGTCGAGGCGATCGTCGGCGAGCAGGCGGATTAACTGGGAATCCCGCCCACACCTGCCCACACTTGACCCCGAACTGCGGCGCTGCAACAAACGGGGCCGATTGGCGGCGAGCAGCCGCCTGACGGCGTTTTCCCTTCGCGAGGAGTTCCCACCCGGTGGCGCACAAGAATTACCTGTTCACAAGCGAATCCGTTTCCGAAGGTCACCCCGACAAGGTGTGCGATCAGATCTCTGATGCCATCTTGGACGCGTTCATCGAGAACGACGTGAAGCTCGGCATCGCCGACGAGAGCAAGGTGAACACGCGGCTCGGCTGCGAAACGCTGTGCACCACCAACAAGATCGTGATCGCCGGCGAGGGCCGCGGCCAGGCGCCGTTGTTCCGCAAGCACGGCGACAAGGCGGTGGTGGATCGCGAACTGATCGCCCAGATCGCGCGCGACGTCGTGAGGGACATCGGCTACGACCAGGACGGCTTCTCCTACTATGGCGCCGACGTCGAGGTGCTGCTGCACGGCCAGTCGCCCGACATCGCCATGGGGGTCGACGCGAAGAAAAAGAAGGGAGGCGAGCAGGAGGGCGCGGGCGACCAGGGCATGATGTTCGGCTTCGCCTGCACCGAGAGCGAGGTCTATGAGCAGGGCTCGTTCATGCCGGCACCGATCTATTTCGCCCACAAGATCCTCAAGGTCCTGTCCGAGCGGCGGCGCTCCGGGCAACTGTTCGACCTGCAGCCCGACGCCAAGAGCCAGGTGACGGTGCGCTACGTCGACGGCAAGCCGGTCGGCTGCACCAAGGTGGTGGTTTCCACTCAGCACAATGCGCAGACCCGCAACGGCAAGAAATACACGCCCGGCATGGTCAAGGACCTGATCGCCGACGCGGTTGCCTCGGCCCTCCCGGAGGGCTGGATGCCGCAACGGCCGTCGGATTTCCTCGTCAACCCGACCGGCAATTTCGTCATCGGCGGCCCCGACGGGGACTGCGGGCTCACCGGCCGCAAGATCATCGTCGACACCTACGGCGGCTATGCGCCGCACGGCGGCGGCGCGTTCTCCGGCAAGGACCCGACCAAGGTCGATCGCTCGGCCGCCTATGCGGCGCGCTACCTGGCGAAGAACGTCGTCGCGGCGGGCCTGGCCGAGCGCTGCACGATCCAGATCGCCTACGCGATCGGCGTTGCCGATCCGATGTCGCTCCTGGTCGACACGCACGGGACCGGCAAGGTGGAGGAGAAGAAGCTCGAGAAGGTGCTGCCGGAGATCTTCCCGCTGCGCCCGACCAGCATTCGCCAGAAGCTCAAGCTGTGCCGGCCGATCTATCGCCGTACCGCGGCTTACGGCCATTTCGGCCGGGCGCCGGAAAAGGACGGCGGCTTCTCGTGGGAGCGCACGGATCTCGCCAAGGCCCTGCGGAGCGCGGTGAGCTGACCGCGCGCGCCGGCAGCGAACAAAGCCGCGGGGCTTTCTTCGGGCGGCGCAAGGGACATCGGCTGCGGCCGCATCAGGCCGGGCTCATCGAATCGTTGCTGCCGCGCCTGGCGCTCGACCTGAGCCGGCCGGCTCCCGGCGAGCTTGCTTCGCTGTTTCCCGAGCGCGTCGCAGCGGTCCGCCTGGAGATCGGCTTCGGCGGCGGCGAGCACCTGATCGCCGAGGCGCACGAGCATTCCAACATCGGCTTCATCGGCTGCGAGCCGTTCGTCAACGGCATGGCGAAGGCGCTCGCGGCGATCGATGCGCTCGGGCTCTCCAACATCCGGCTGCACCATGGCGACGCACTGCCGCTGCTCGCCTGGCTGCCGGCAGCGTCGCTCGCACGCGTCGATCTCCTCTATGCGGATCCATGGCCGAAGCGGCGCCACTGGAAACGTCGCTTCGTCCAGGATGCGAGCATCGCGGAGCTCGCGCGCGTGCTGACTCCGGGCGGCGAATTCCGCTTCGCAACCGACTGGCCCGACTACGCCGCCTGGACGCTTGAACGCCTGCTGCGCGCGCCGGCGTTCGAATGGACCGCGCGCTGTGCCGACGACTGGCGCCAACCCTGGCCGGGCTTCGCCGGCACCCGCTACGAAGCCAAGGCGCTGCGGGAGGGACGCGTGCCGTGCTACTTCACGTTCCGACGACAATGACAGTCCCTTGCGGTTGGGTCGTGCGCGCAACCAAGGCGAGGGAGATTAGGCGTCACCGCTTTGCGCACTCCGTCAGGTGCTTCTCCTCGATCGAGAACACCGCGCCCTCCTTCACCTCGACATTGCGCACCACGCAGACGCGGCCACGCACGTCGTGCAGCCGCACGTCATAGCGGCCGGTCTGAATGCCGGTGACGCGCAGGCGCTCGTCGTGATCGACCTCGCCGTCCTTGTCGTTCTTGCATTGGTCCGGCCCCCACTGATCCGTTTCGGCGGGCGACAGGTAGAGCTGCTTCACGGTGTTGGCGGTGAGATTCCAGAACCGCGTGCCGCGCCGGTCCTGCGCCGTGGCGACGGAGCCCGCGAGCACGAGCAGCACGAGGGCTAACGGTACACGTCCCATGCAAGGCTCCATGAATTGGCAGTGACGATAACAAACCGGCGCACGCCCGACGAGATGTGTGCGCCGCGAGCCTTTCTGCCTTCGCTCTTTGCCAGCGCCGGTCGCCATCCGGCACGCCGTTCAACTCCGGGATGGCCCGAGCCGCATCGGAGTGCTAGTCTGTGTTCAGAAGCTCCCTGAAGGGGCCAGCAGCTGACCATCCGCCTGGATGGCTACAGTCACAATGGGAGGACCAGATGACACGTCCGATTGATCGCAGAACATTCCTGAACAACCTCACGGTCGGCGCCGCCGCGGCGGCAGCCGCGACCGCCGGCCGGCCACCTATCTTGCCGGGCCGCGGCCCGCGCATGCGGCCTTCAAGGCCAAGGGAAATGTTCCGGACCAGCCGTTCAAGACCGGTCACATCACGTTCCTGACCGGCCCGGCCAATCTGTTGGGCGAACCCGGGCGCAAGGGGCACATCCTCGCCGCCGAGGAAATCAACGCCGAAGGCGGACTGCTGGGCAAGCGGAAGATCGAGACCATCTTCGCCGACGAGGCGGCTGGCACCGATGCTAACGTCAAGGAGCTTCGCCGCATGAAGCTCTCCGAGAAGATCGACCTATTCACGGGCGTCATCTCGAGCGGCAACACGCCGGCGCTCGGGCCCGTCGCCGAGGAACTCGGTGTGCTGACGCTTGTTCAACGACGGCTGCACCGACTTCCTGTTCGACAAGGCGGTGCCGAAGCCGAAATACGTGTTCCGCGTCACCAACATCCAGTCCGCTGACGGCGTCACCTCGGCGGTCGGCGCAGCCAAGGCGTGGCCGCAGGCCAAGCGGGTCGCCTCGATCCAGCCCGACTACAGCTACGGCCGCAACGTGCATGAGCATTTCATGCTCGCGTATCAGAAGCTCGTTCCCGGCGCGACCTCGGTCTCCGAAGCGTGGCCGAAGCTCGGCACCACCGACTTCACCGCGCACATCACCAAGCTGATCTCCGACAGGCCGGACGTGCTGATCTGCGGCGTCTGGGGCGGCGACTACGTGGCGTTCTACAAGCAGGCGCTGCGCTATGGCCTGTTCGAGAAGATGAAGGTCGCCACTACGCTTGCGTTCGGCGGGCAACCGCATGCCATCGGCAAGGACCACCCCGAGGGCGTGCTGGCCGGCTGCCACGCCAACTACTTCTTCACGTTCCCGGCCAAGGGCCGCTGGCCGATCAACGACAGCTTCGTCCAGCGCTACTACAAGCGCTGGAACGAATATCCGAGCTTCGAGTCGGACGGCGCCTATAGCGCGCTCTACCTGCTCAAGGCCGCGGTCGAGAAGGCCAACCTGCTCGCCGGCGGCTGGCCGGACGACGACGCCATCATCGCCATGCTCGAAGGCATGGGGATCGATACGCCGGCCGGTTATCTCTACATCCGGCCCGACAACCATCAGGGCTACAAGGATGCCGTGATCGGCATGACGAAGAACGATCCCGCCTACGACTTCCCGGTGTGGGATCCGAAGTCGATCATCACGATCCCGATCCGTGACATCACGGCGCCGCCCAACTGGCCGAAGCCCGGCAGCGGCCACAACGAGTCGACCGCGGCAGCCAACTGGTTGAAGACCACCTGGCTGGCCTGATTGCTGGGTCCAGCGCGCAACGGCCGTGCAAATGTCACGACCGTTGCGTTCCCGGCGCACGGAAGACTTCTGACGATGCAGCGGGGCCGTGGCAGACCATCTGACCGGCCGATGCGTGGCGATGGCTTTGCGTTCCGCGCTCTGTATCATCCTCAATTGCGCTGTCGGCGTTGCCGCTGGTACCGGCCTCATCGCCGGACTGAGCGCGCCATGACGGCAATCGCGACTGCAGGCTAGTGGGGACGGGGGGACAATGGACATCCTGGTCATTCAAGCCTTGAATTCCATTTTCTACGCGTCCGTCCTTTTTCTCATCGCTGCGGGCCTGAGCCTCATCTACGGCGTCATGCGCATCGTCAATCTGGCGCATGGACAGTTCTATGCGCTCGGCGCCTACGTGTCGGCCTGGGCGGTCGGCGGCATGTTCGGCGCCGCCGCCGGCGAGCAATTGGTGGCTTGCCGGACAATTGCTGCTGCTGCCGATCGGCGCCCTCGCGATCGCGCTCGTCGGCGCGGCCATCGAGCCGACGCTGCTGCGCCCGCTCTATCGCCGGCCCGAGGAATATATCCTGCTGATCACGTTCGGATTGCTGATGATCATCGAGGACGTCATCAAGCTGCTGTTCGGCGGCACGCCGCTCAGCGCCGGCACGATCATGGACAAGATGGGCTCGATCCGGATCGGCGTGCTGCTCTATCCGAGCTACAATCTCGTCGTCATCGGCGTCGGCCTGCTCGCCGCGGTCGGGCTGTGGTGGTTCATCTACCGCACCCGTTTCGGCGTGATCCTGCGCGCCACCTCGCAGGACCGGCGCATGGCGTCCGCGCTCGGCGTCAACGTCAGCCGTGTCTATATCCAGGCGTTCGCCATCGGCTGCTTCATGGCGGGGCTTGGCGGCGCCGTCGTCGTGCCGGCCCAGGCCGCCGTGCTCGGCATGGGCGTCGACGCGCTCATCCTCTCGTTCGTCGTCATCGTGATCGGCGGCCTCGGCAGCCTGGAGGGCGCGTTCGTCGGCGCGCTCATCGTCGCCTTCGTGCGGACCGCGAGCATCCAGTTCTTCCCGGAGATCGAGCTCGCCGCGCTCTATCTGATCGCCGCCGCGGTTCTGCTGGTGCGCCCGACCGGGCTTGTTCGGGAGGGCGTGAGCCATGGCAACCGCACGCACCGGCCCTTCGCTTTCCCTGTCGCTTGCCGCCGCGGCCGCCACCGTCGCGGCGCTCGCGCTGATCCCGTATCTGGTCGATCTCTACCAGACCGAGCTGCTCATCTACGGCATGACGTTCGCCATTGCGGCACTCGGCTTCAACCTTCTGCTCGGCTACACCGGCCTGTTGTCGTTCGGCCATTCCGCCTATTTCGGCACCGGCGCCTACGCGGTAGCGTTCATCGTGCGCGATCTCAGCGTCCATTCGATGGAGCTGTGCATCCTCGGCGGAGTGCTGAGCACCTTGGTGATCTCCGCCCTGTTCGGGTACGTCTGCGTGCGGCACACGCGCATCTTCTTCAGCATCCTTGCGCTTGCCTTGTCGCAGGTGCTGTGGAGCCTCGCCTTCAAGTTCTTCTGGGTGACGGGCGGCACCGACGGCATCCGCGTGCCCCGCAGCCAGATCACGCTGCTCGGCGGGCCTCTTGGACTTCACGGGCTCCGGTCTCGTACCAGAAGTTCGTCTATTCCTACTATTACTACGTGCTGGTCCTGTTCGTGGTCGCGGTTGCCGTCATGTGGGTGATCGTGCATTCGCCGTTCGGCAAGGCGCTGCAGGCGATCCGGGACAACGAGACGCGCGCCGCGCTTCGTCGGCATGCCGGTGCGGCGCTATCGCTGGATCGCCTTCGTCATTTCCGGCTGCTTCACCGGGCTTGCCGGCGCGCTGTGGGTGCCGCTCAACGGGCTCACCACGCCCGACATCCTCTATTGGCCGTTTTCCGGCGAGATCGTGTTCATGACCGTGCTGGGCGGCTTTCGCACCTTCACCGGTCCCATCGTCGGCGCGTTCGCGTTCAACTATCTCAAAGTCTACGCGGTCGCCGGCTCGGCCTACTGGCAGCTCGTGCTGGGCGGCGTGCTCGTCGTGCTGGTGATGGTGCTGCCGACCGGAATCGTCGGCACGATCGAGCGCCTCACCGCCAAGCTGAGGAGGCGCTGACATGGCCGCTCCTCCAGACGATCGATCTCAAACGCTACTTCGGCGAAACGCGGGCGGTCGACAACGTCAGCCTCAGCATCGAAGAGGGCGAGTTCGTCTCCCTGGTCGGGCCCGAACGGCGCCGGCAAGACCTCGCTGATCAACGTCATCAGCGCGTTGCTGCAGGCCGGACTCGGGCAAGATCCTGTTCCAGGGCGAACGACATCACGCAGGCGTCGGTGACGGAGCGCGTCAAGGCCGGCATCGCCCGCAGCTTCCAACTGGTGAACGTGTTCGACGATCTCTCCGCCTTCGACAACGTGGCCCTCGCGATCTTCTCCCGCGAGGGCAAGACGGCGCACCTGGGCTCGCTCGCCCATCTCGACCACGACGTCACCGGCGAGACCGACACCGTCCTCGGCCAGTTCGGCCTTGCGTCCAAGCGCGACGACAATGCCCGCGATCTCGCGCAGGGCGAGCGCAAGCTGCTGGACGTCGCGCTGGCCTATGCCTTGAAGCCGAAGCTGCTGTTCCTTGACGAACCCACCAGCGGGGTGAGCACCCGCGACAAGGGCCAGATCATGGACACCATCGCGTCGGTCGTGCGCGGGAGGCGGCATCACCGCGGTGATCGTCGAGCACGACATGGACGTGGTCTTCAAGTATTCGGACCGCATCGTGGTCATGGCGCAGGGCGCCATTCTCGCCCAGGGTACGCCCGACGAAATCCGCAAGAACGAGCAGGTCGCCATGGTCCTGCTCGGCACCTCCGGTCCCGACGCGTTCACACGAAAGGACTAGACCCGTGCTTGAGGTCAAGGCGATCGATACCTACCGCGGCCCGGCCCATATCCTGCACGGCGTGTCGCTCAGCGTCGGCGCCAACGAGGTCGTCTGCCTGGTCGGCCGCAACGGTGCCGGCAAGACGACGACGATCGAGAGCATCATGGGCTTCCTGCCCCTGCGGGCCGGCGAAATCATCTTCGGTGGCGAAGTCATCAACGGCTGCCGCCGCACGAGCGCGCCAAGCGCGGCATCGGCTATTCGCCCGAGGATTGCGGGGTGTTCCCGGAACTGTCGGTCGACGAGAACCTGATGATCAGCCGCTGGCTCGGGCGAAGAGGTTGCCAAGAAGCGCGGCGAGCCGACGCGATCCCGTGGAGCATGCGTTCTCGGTGTTTCCGGAGGTCAAGGACCTGCTCGACCCGCCAGGGCATGCATCTGAGCGGCGGGCAGCGCAAGATGGTGGCCATCGCGCGCGCCATGATGCTGTCGCCCAAGCTGCTGCTGCTCGACGAGGCATTCGAAGGGCTGGCGCCGGTTATCGTCAACCGCTTCACCGAGGCGGTGATGAAGATCAAGGCGCTGGGCGTCTCGATCCTGATGGCGGAGTCGCATCTGGCGTCGGCCGCGCGGATCGGCGATCGGCTCTACGCTATCGACCGTGGCGAGATCATCTTCCACGGCGCCCCGAAGGATGCGCTGGCCGACGAGAAGGTCGTGAAGGCGCTGCGCGGGTGACGCGTTCGCGCCAGCGTGCATCGGAGTTGGCGATGAAGCTCGGTCGGCAATCGTCTCGCTGCTTGCCGCGCTGCTGGCCGCCTCCGATGGCGAGGAGCGGCCACGAGCTTCCCGTCTATCCCTCGTACTATCCGCACGAGATCGAAATCACGACGGTCGCGCCGGAGCAGGCCGCCGATCTCCTGCGCGCCGGCAAGCTGCACGCCTATGTCGGCGCTGCCCCGGGCTTTGCGCCGCGCTCCGCCCAATACCGATGCATCGCTGGCGTGAGTCGCTCGGGTCGCTTCGTCGTCGTCCGGCTCAATCCGGAATCGCCGCTCGCCGCGACAAGACGCCGCGCGTTGCGCCGTCATGGCCGCGATCGTGCGCGACATGGCGACGAGGGCCGGTGCAAGCGACTTCACCGCCCATCCCTATCCGGTGACGCCGTGGCATGGCGACTATCTCAATCACGTCGATCGCGCCGAGGAGGCGCGGCAACGCATCCTTGGCAGCCGAGGCGCCGCCGCGCTGCCGCCATCCAAGGTGCGCGCCGGCAGTGTGCTGGCGAGAAGCCTCGTTCGCGTCCCGAGTGGCTGGCGCGAGCGGTCTCCGCTTGGATGTCGACCTCGAAGCATTCGACGTCGCCGGCCTGGTGGCCGACGCGACGAACGCCTTGAACGGCTGGCTCGGGCCGCGCTGGGTTCGCTCGGGATGGTTCCATGCCTACCGCGTGCTCGGCAGCTCGCGTGCAGCGATGCCGCCGCCAGGCAGGAGGTGCAGGCGGATCGTAGCGCGGCTGCAGGCATGCCGACTATCAAGGAGCCGTGGAGCGCATCAACCTGGAGCGGGAGCTGGTGCGATCGCTCATGTCGCGGCTGCCGACGCGATGGTCGCGGGCTATACGGTCGAAGCGCGAGTTCTTCAACACCGACTTCTCGGCCGGCATCGAGAACGTGTCGTTCGACGCGCTCGAGGGGTTCATCTCGCCGATGTTCCTGCGCACCGTGAAGCTTAAGGACTACCCGTGGAACGGCTCGCTGCGGCTCGGGATCGCGGCGCCCCCGGATGCGGCCTGGAATCCGATCGGCGGCCTCACCGATCCGTTCGGCCGGCTGACCTGGTATCGCGATCGCCGACCCCGCGCTGGTGCCGTCGCCCTATGAGGCGACCTGGACCTCAACCGCATCTCCGACGTCGAGATCTCGCCGCGCCAATGATCCGCGCATGTCGCTGCTCTCTGCGCGCTTGCTCGGTCATGCGCCACGCTCGCGTGGCGCAGAGCCGGAGTCGTCTTCGATCTCAGGATCGAGAAGGGCCGCGTCGCGCCCAACATGCGGCTCGATCCGCGTCAAGCAAGGCGATGCCGTCAGGCTGCGCTGGACCAGCGACCGGCCCATCCCGCTGCACCTGCATGGCTACGACATTGAGACCAAAGTCGAGCCGGGCACGACCGCCGAAATGACCTTCACGGCGCGCGCGACCGGGCGGTTCCCGGTCGAAGAACACAAGCCCGATACGCGCGGCGGTCATTCCCATGGCGAGGCCCCGCTTGTCCGTATCGAAGTCCGACCCGCGCTAGAGCAGGCTCGGCTCCGCTGCGGCTGGCGTCGCTGCCGGCGTTCGCCGCAGCCGCGGGCGAGCACGCCGGCCTGCGCCCACGGCTTCGGCCAGCGCTACGAGCTGCCGCTGCCGCTCGGCCTCTACCTGTTCGGCGCCGCGGCGGTGGTGGCGCTGTCGTTCGTCGTGTTCGCACTGTTCGTTCGCCGGCCCGCGGCGGCCGCGGTCGCGCGCACGTGGACGGTGCGGGCGGCTGCCGCTCGGCCCGATCGTCGGCCACCCCGCCGTCGTTCTGGCGCTTCGGCTCGCCGTGCTTGCGCTGTTCGTCGTCGCGATGCTGGCCGGCCTGTTCGGCGACCAGAATCCCTACCGCAATATCGCCCCGACCCTGGTGTGGATCGTCTGGTGGGTGGGACTTGCCTTCATCGCGGCCTTCGTCGGCGACGTCTGGGCGCTCGTCAACCCTTGGCGCACCGTGTTCGACGGGGCGCAATGGCTCGCCCGATCGGCTCGGCTGGGATGGCGCGCTGGGCCTGCACCTGACCTATCCCGAGAGCGCTCGGCGTGTGGCCGGCCTGCCTGCTGCTACTCGCCTTCTCCTGGACCGAGCTCGTCGATCCGGACGCGGCCTCGCCTGCGCACATTGCCGCACTCGCCATCGCCTATTCGGCGCTCACCTGGGCCGGCATGATCGTGTTTGGTCGCGACACCTGGCTGCGGAACGGCGAGGTCTTTTCGTTGGTCTTCGCCACGTTCGGCCGCTTCGCGCCGATCGCGATGAGTAGCGACCGCCTGGTCTTGCGCGCCTTCGGCGCCGGCCTGATCGAAGAGCCGCCCGTTTCGCACTTCGATGATGGCCTTCGTCCTTTTGCTGCTCGCTTCCGTGCTCTACGACGGTCTGATCGGCACCGGCGAATGGGCGTTGGTCGAGAGCGCCGTGCGCGAGCGCCTGCCGTGATGTCGGCGCACATCGCCGTCACGACCGCCGGCCTCGTCGCGTTCTGGCTCCTGTTCCTCGGCGCCTATCTCGGCATCTGCGCCGTCATGAGCCTTGTCGCCGGCGGCAGGCCGCGCGCCGGCGAGGTGGCGCGCAGCTTTGCCCTCACGCTCGTGCCCATCGCCATCGGCTACCACGTTGCCCACTACCTCGTGTTCCTGCTGGTCCAGGGGCAATACATCATTCCGCTGCTGTCCGATCCGCTTCGGGCGCGGATGGGACCTGTTCGGCACAGCCGGTTACCGCGTCGATATCGCGCTCGCCGGTGCCCGCTTTGCCTGGTATGCGGCGCTCGCCGCGATCGTCGCCGGCCACGTCTTCGCGGTCTATCTCGCGCACGTGCGAGCCATCGCGGTCTTCGCGCCGCACGCGTCGCGCTGGCGACCCAGGTGCCGCTCACCGCGCTCATGGTGCTCTACACCTTCGTCGGTCTTTCGATCACGGCCGAGCCGATCGTCGAGCGCCGGCATTGCCGCCGCGCCGACCGCCGTCGCGACCGAATTCGTCGCGATCCCCGAGGACGCCGTGCTGCCGGATGCGCAGAGCGGCGAACTGCTGTCCTGTAGGTACCGGCAAGAACGCAAGGTCGAAGCTCACCTACAAGGTGCTGGGATCGGCCTTTCACGACGGCAGCAAGACCGGCGCCGCCGACCTCCTCTATGCCTACGCCTTCGCGTATCGTTGGGGCGCCCGGGCGATCGACGATATCACGCCGACCATGACCCCTATATCCAAGATGCGACCGCGCCCGCTGCGGCGGCATCTGCTGGGCGTGCGTGTGACCGGCGTCGACGCGGCGTCAAAATCGTTCCGCGTCGGCGACGTCAATTTCGTGCGCGAGGTCTTCACCGTGGAGGTCTATCTCGCGGTCGCACCGGAGGAACCGGAGTGGAGCGCGGCGCTCGCACCGCCCTGGAGCACCGTTGCCTTGGCCGGTGCTCGTCCTGATGGAAGAGGCGGTGAGCCGCGGTTGGGCGGCGTTCTCGCAGGCGCATGGCAGCGCGGCGCGGCGTCCCGTGGCTCGATCTCGTTCGCTCAAGGGAGACGAACGCCAGGCTGGCAGGGCTGCTGGCGCAATTCGAGCGCGAGGCGTTTCCGGCCGGCTGCGCTTGCGCGCGCTTCGTCAGCGAGAGGAGGCGCGCCGCCGCTGGAGTGCGCTGGCGGCGTTCTACACGAGCAACGGCCATTTCCTGGTGACCAACGGGCCCTACCGGCTGAAGAGCTGGACGCCGCGAAGCATTACGCTGGAGGCGTTTCGCGACCTCACTTATCCGCTGGGCGTCGGCTCCTACGACGCCTACGCCATCCCGCGTCGCGGCTTTATCACCAAAGCCGATTGGAACGGAGAGCGCCTGACTCTCGCCGGCGACATCGAGGTCGTCGAGAAATTCCAGCGCAGCCATCGCCTGGTGCGAATCCCGCTCGGCTCCGTCCCGGCCCCGGATCTCTGAAACGCGCCGCGCCCGAATGCCGCTACATCGTGGTCAACTCCGAGCGGGCGCGTCGCAGCCGTCGGCGTCGCGCCGCTCGGCGCCGACACGGCAGTTCCAGGTCGACCTGACGGATCGTCTCGCCCCCGGCCGCTACACGTTGTCGGCGCTCATTGCCGTCAACGGCAATGTGATGAACGCCGAGGTGCATCGCATGGAGATCGTCGTTCCCGCGCCGCGGTGACCATCCTGGCGACGGTCCGCTACTCGCGGATCACCCGCCCCAGGTTCTGCGCCTTGTCCATGTTCCTTGCAGCGTCGAGCCCGATCGGCGCCACCATGCGGGCGGAAACCAGGTCGGCGCCGGCGAAATCCGCGCCCGTCAAGGTCGCGCCGGACAGGTCGGCGCCGCCCAGGGTCGCGCCCTTGAGCGAGGCGCCCGCGAGGTTTGCCTCCTTGAGCGAGGCGAACTCCAGGTCGGTGCGCGAGAGGTCGGCATCGCGCAGGTCGGCGCCGCTCAGATTGGCCGAGCGCAGCACGGCGCGCATCAGGCCCATCGACTGGTTGCGCATGTCGGCGCCGAGGCTCGCGCGCCTGAGCGATGCGCCCGCGAGGCTCGCATTGCTGAGGTCGGCGGCGATCCGGGCGCCGGAGAGATCGGCACGATCGAGCCGGGCGCGCTGCATCTGCGTCGCAAACAGGCTCGCTTCCTTCAGGCTGGCGCCGGTGAGATCCGCCTCCAGCATCCAGGCCTGGTCGAGGACCGCCTGGTCGAGCCGGGCGCCTGCGAGCTTCGCCTTGTTGAGCCGGGCGGCACGAAAGACCGCCCGCGACAGGTCGAGCCCCGACAGGTCGAGGCCCGAGAGCTTCCGGCCGGCGAAATCGGCGGGCTCACCCGCAGCCGCCGCCAGCATGCGCTCCACGTCGGCCCGCGTCATCTCCGCCGTGGTCATCTCCGGCGAGGCAAGATCGACGTGCCGCATCATGTCCTGGGCCGACACCGGCGCCGTGCACAAGCAGCTCACCGCCCAGGCGGCGATCCCCATCCGCAGGCCTGTCATCGTGCTGCTCCGATCTTGAACCGGCCGCCGACCTCGGCCGTGACCGATGCCAGATCCTCAGCCGTCCGGGTGCTGCGCGGCAGCGCGATCGGCACCTCCGCGATGACCTGCGCCGGGCGCGGCGACAGCAGGAACAGCCGGTCGGCCAGCCGGGCCGCCTCGTCGACATCGTGCGTCACCAGAAGCGTCGTGACCTTGCGGCGATCGACCAGCATCGCCAGCTCCTCGCGCAGGCGGGCAGCGAGCGCATCGTCCAACGAAACGAACGGCTCGTCGAGCAACAACAGCTCCGGAGCGACCGCGAAGGCACGGGCGAGCGCCACCCGCCGCGCCAGACCGAGCGACAGCTCGCCTGGGAAATAACTGCGGTGACCGGCGAGTTCCAAAACTTCAAACAAAGTCGCGAGCTCCTGCTCGTCGACCCGCGGGGCAACGAGCCGCACATTGTCCTCCACGCTCCGCCACGGCAGCAGCCGGGGCTCCTGGAACACCATGCCGAGCTTACCCGGTGCCGGCCGCGCGACTTCGCCCTCATAGTCGCGATCGAGGCCGGCGATGATCCGCAGCATCGTGGTCTTGCCGCAGCCGGACGGACCGACCAGGGCGCCGACCTCGCCGCGGCCGAGCGCGATCGCCACGTCGCGCAGCACTTCCAGGCGCTCGCCCGCGGCGGTTCGATACGCCTTCCGTCGGATATTGACTTCAAGCAGGCCGAAGCCGCCAGCGGGATGCGCGTCGTTCAAAGGGCTGCACCAGGAGGATCTCGATTGCCAGTATGACCGCCACGAAAGCAAGCGCATAGGCGAGGATGCGGGTGACGTCGAACAGCTGGAAGGCGACGCCGATCTCGAAGCCGACGCCGTTCGGCCGGCCGAGCAGCTCGACAATCAGCACGATCTTCCACGTCAGCGACAGGCCGGAACGGGACGCCGCCGCGATATAGGGTGCAAGCTGCGGGATCACCACGTGGCGCAACGCCTTCCACCGCGGCATCGCGAACACGCGCGCCATGTCGTCGAGCGCCGGATCGAGCGCGCGCGCGCCTTCGCGGATCGTCACGATGGCGTTGGGCAGCTTGTTGACGGCGACCGCGAGGATCGCCGCGGTCTCGGTGAGGCCGCCCCACACATAGGCGAGCACGATGATCACCAGAGCCGGCAAGTTGAGCAGCACCACCAGCCACGGATCGCCGAGCCGATCCGCCAAGGTGTGGCGGCCCATGAGCAGCCCGATGGCGGCGCCCGCCGTCATCGCGAGCGCGAACGACAGGGCGACGCGGGCGAGCGTCGCCCCGAGGTGCAGGAACAAGTCGCCGGTGCGCGCTTCGGCCAGGATGGCGGCCAGAACGGTGGCGGGCGCAGGCAGCATCCGCTCGCCCGCCACCCACGATCCCGCCACCCAGGCGGCAATGAAAAGGGCGAGAGACACGAGCCGGAGCATGTTCAGCTTCCGGAGCGGTGTCGATAGAAGGTCCCCGGCGCGAGTGCTGTGGCGCCGCCGGTGAGGCTCGCGCCACCCTGCGTCGCCAGCACCTTGAACAGGGTGTGCGCATCGGCCTCTTCGTCGTCGATGGTGCGGCGCGGGATGCCCTCGCGATAGCGGTCGCGATAGACCCGGAGCGTCGCGGCGTCGGTCGTGCCGACCAGCGGCGCGATCCGCTCCCACTCGGCGTCGGAAGAGGCGAGGATCTCCTTCGCCTTGCGGGTGACCGCGATGAAACGATCGACCGTCGAACGGTTGCGGCCGGCCCAGGTCTCATCGAACACGTAGCCGAGCAACGCGGCGCGCCCGCGGGCACCGAGCTTCGGCAGGATGTCTTCGACCGCCAGCAGCCGGCGAAACCCCCTGGCCTCGAGCGACGCGCAGAGGTTCCAATAGTTCAACGTCGCATCCATCTCGCCTTGCAGCGTCTTCTCGGCAAGCAGCGTCGGCGCGCCATAGACGATGGTGGCCGCCCGCCTGAGGTCGAGCCCGTCGAGCCGGGTCGCGCCCTGCAGCAGGAGCCAGCTCTTGTCGATCGCGCCGCCGGCGACAGCGAGCTTCCTGCCCTTGAGCTCGGCCACGCTGGCGATCGGCGATGATCCCGGCACCATGACGGCGCCCAGCGCGCTGGAATAGGGGTAGAACACGAGGGCGGCGCCGAGGCCGCGCTCGCGCGTCACCCACAGCCAGTCGGACACGATGAGGTCGGCGGAGCCTCCGCGCAGCGCGATCTTGCCCGCCTCGGGGGTCGCCAGCTCCACGATCGCGATGGTGAGACCGGCTTCCCGGTCGAGCCGGTGCGCGCGGACGACGTCGAGCTCCCAGGCGAGCGTGCCGGTCTTTTGCGCTGCCACACGAATGACGTCGGCGGCCGCGGCTGTCGCAAACAGCGAGACCGCCGCGGCAAGCGCCAGGAACGAGCAACGCATCGCAGGGGCTGGACGCATGCGCGCACCATAGACGACAAGGCAGGGCTTGTGCAGGACCGCGACATGTCGTCGCCCGTCGCAGCCGCGGATTATGGAGCGGGCGGCCTCACGGCGTATGATCGGACCCGGCACGAAGATTGGGATCGAGCCATGACATGCATGTCACCCATGCTGGCGGCTTCGCCGCGGGCGCCCTCGCTGTGGGCAGGCTCGCTTTTCATCGGCTTGCTGCTGGCCATGCCGGCAATGGGTGATGACCTCAACGACTATCCCACTGTCGCCCGAGCAGACTACGTCTTTGCCTGCATGAAGGCTGGCGGCGAAACCCGGACCAGGCTCGAGCAATGCTCCTGCTCGATCGACCTCATCGCCTCCATCCTGCCCTATGACCGTTACGTGACCGCCGAGACGCTGCTCAGCCTGGCCCAGATCCCGGGCGAGCGCGGCGGAACGTTCCGCTCAACCGAGCAGGCGAAGGCGGCGCTGAACGATCTTCGCCGAGCGCAGGCGGAGGCCGAGGTTCGCTGCTTCTGATGCAGGGCGTCGGCGCTCCTCGTGGGCGGTATCCCACGGCCCAGAGCCGGCGCAGCTGATTCCCGGATCAATCTCCGGCCCTGCGCATCATGGCGTCATTGCGACGAAGCGACGCCGAGCCGCAAAACAGCGCCTCACGAATTTTGGTTGCGCGGAAAAATTTCGCCGCATACACTTTTGGCTCGGTTTTCGGCTTCAAGGGCGCCGGTCTCTAGGGAATGCCGGCGTTTCTTCGAAAGCTCCAGCGGGCATCGAGCCAGAATGCCCTCATGCCCGCGAGGGCTGTGACACGCTGCCGAAAACTCTTCCCAAGGGTACGTGCCGGGCGTGGGGCGCGCTTTGGGCCACCGCATCGGTACACCCGACGACAACGTCGAAGGGAGGAATCACGATGCGCTATGTTCTGACTACGACTTGCCTGGGTGCTGCCGCCTTACTCTCGGTAGGGACGGCCAGTGCCAATGACGAACTCATCAAACTGCAGCAGGACGCCAAGCAGTGGGTGATGCCCACTGGCAATTATGCAAACCAGCGGTACTCGCAGCTCAAGCAGATCACCGCCGACAACGTCGGCAAGCTGCAGGTGGCGTGGACGTTCTCGACCGGCGTGCTGCGCGGGCACGAGGGCGGACCGCTGATCATCGGGAACATGATGTACGTTCACACGCCGTTCCCCAATATCGTCTATGCGCTCGACCTGAGCCAGGACGGCCGGATCATCTGGAAATACGAGCCCAAGCAGGATCCGAACGTCATTCCGGTGATGTGCTGCGACACCGTCAACCGCGGCCCGTCCTACGCGGACGGCAAGATCTTCCTGCACCAGGCTGATACGACGCTCGTCGCCCTCGACGCCAAGACCGGCAACGTCGCCTGGTCGATCAAGAACGGCGATCCCGCCAAGGGCGAGACCGGCACGTCGTCGCCGATGATCTTCAAGGACAAGGTCGTGGTCGGCATCTCCGGCGGCGAGTTCGGCGTGCGCGGCTCGGTGACCGCCTACAACATCAAGGACGGCAAGCAGGTTTGGCGCGGCTATTCGATGGGACCCGACAGCGACACGCTGATCGATCCGCAGAAGACCACGCACCTCGGCAAGCCGGTCGGCGCCAGCTCCGGCACCAACACCTGGCAGGGCGAGCAGTGGAAGATCGGCGGCGGCACCACGTGGGGCTGGTACTCCTACGATCCCGAGCTCAACTTGATGTATTACGGGTCGGGCAATCCGTCGACTTGGAACCCGAAGCAGCGGCCGGGCGACAATCGCTGGTCGATGACCATCTTCGCTCGCGACGTCGACACCGGCCAGACGCGCTGGGTCTATCAGATGACCCCGCATGACGAATGGGACTTCGACGGCGTCAATGAGATGATCCTGGCCGACCAGCAGGTCGGCGGCCAGAATCGCAAGATCCTGGTCCACTTCGACCGCAACGGCCTTGCCTATACGCTCGACCGTACCAACGGCGAATTGCTGGTGGCCGAGAAATACGATCCGAAGGTGAACTGGACGACCGGCGTCGACATGAACAAGTCCTCGCCGACCTATGGCCGGCCCAAGGTGGTGGACGCGTACTCCACCGACAAGCAGGGCGAGGATGTCAACACGAAGAACATCTGCCCGGCCGCGCTCGGCACGAAGGACCAGCAACCTGCTGCCTTCTCGCCGGATACCGGCCTGTTCTACGTGCCGACCAACCACGTCTGCATGGACTACGAGCCGTTCCGCGTGCGTTACACGGCGGGCCAGCCCTATGTCGGGGCGACGCTGTCCATGTATCCGCCCCAGGGCGACAAGCACATGGGCAACTTCATCGCTTGGGATGCGCGCACCGGCAAGATCGCCTGGTCCATCGATGAGCAGTTCTCGGTGTGGTCGGGCGCGCTCGCGACCGCCGGAGGCGTCGTGTTCTACGGCACGCTGGAAGGCTATCTGAAGGCGGTGGACGCCAAGACCGGCAAGGAGCTCTACAAGTTCAAGACTCCGTCGGGCATCATCGGCAACGTCACGACCTACGAGCATGGCGGCCAGCAATTCATCGCCATCCTGTCGGGCGTCGGCGGCTGGGCCGGCATCGGATTGGCGGCCGGTCTGACCGATCCGACCGCAGGTCTGGGAGCCGTCGGTGGCTATGCCGGGTTGCGCAACTACACGGCGCTCGGCGGACAGCTGACCGTATTCAAGCTGCCGAACTGAGCCAGGCAGGTTGACCGAACGACACGGACTCCCGGCGCGACGCGTTTCGCGCCGGGATGTCCATCGGTCACAAGCTCATCCGAGGACAATATCGTGCGTATCCGTTTGGCGGCGACGCTGATCGTTGCGATCATGGCGTTGGGTGCCGGCCCCGTTTGCGCCGACGGCGATCCGGCCGCGGTCAAGAACGAGGACGGCAAGTATTTCGACAAGGAGGGGACACCGACCTACAAGGTCGCGGCCGACGGCACGGTCGACTGGTACACGTATTCGGGCTACCGCCGCTATCACTCGGAATGCCACGTCTGTCACGGCCCCGACGGCGAGGGCTCGAGCTACGCGCCGGGACTGAAGGATTCGGCGAAGAACATGAGCTATGCGGAATTCCTGGAAGTCGTGGTCAATGGCCGCCAGAAGGTCGGGGCGGCGCAGCAGCAGGTGATGCCGTCCTTCGGTCTCAATTCCAACGTGATGTGCTACCTGGACGATATGTACGTCTACCTGCGGGCGCGCGCGCACGATGCGGTCGGTCGGGTTCGACCGGCAAAACGCGAGGCCAAGCCGGCAGCCTTCGACAAGGCCGAAGAAGTCTGCCTGGGCAAGCAATAAGGCGTGATCAGCGACGGGAGTGAACGCGATGGTACGATTCGCGGCGTTCGGCCAATTCGCAGGTCTTCTGCTGTGTGGCGCTCCGGCGCTTCTCGCTCCGAGCGCCGCGCCAGGGCAGGCGCGCGACGACCCCTCGTTGTCGATCGAGCTCATCGATCCGAAGGTCTTCCGGGTCTGCGCCGACCCGCACAACCTGCCGTTCTCCAACGAGGCGGGAGAGGGATTCGAAAACAAGCTCGCCGAACTCATCGCGCGCAAGCTCGACAAGAGCCTGGCCTATAGCTGGTTCCCGCAATCGGTCGGCTTCGTCCGCAATACGCTGAACGCGCACAAGTGCGACGTCATCATGGGCTTCCCGCAGGGGGGCGATCTCGCGCAGGGTACGAACCCGTACTACCGCACGGCCTACGCGCTGGTGTTCCGGCAACGCAATGGTCTCGACGGCATCGACACGCTGTCCGATCAGCGTCTCAAGGGCAAGCGGATCGGTGTCGTGGCCGGCACCCCGCCCGCCACCTACCTGGCGATGAACGGCCTCCTGGGCACGGTGAAAGGCTATCACCTCGTCGTCGACACCCGCGTCGATTCCTCAGGCGAGGCGATGACGAAGGACCTCGCAGCGGGCGAGATCGACGTCGGCATCATGTGGGGCCCGATGGCCGGCTGGCATGCGTCGCGCGCGGGCGCCGACATGGCGGTGGTGCCGCTCACCAGGGATACCGGAGGGCCGCGGCTCACCTATCGCATCACCATGGGGGTGCGCGCCGCCGACCAGGAATGGAAGCGCCAGCTCAATCGGATCATCCGCGACAACCAGGCGGAGATCACGAAGATTCTGCAGAGCTACGGCGTGCCTTTGCTCGACGACAACGACCGGCCGATCAACCCACCGGCGATGAAGTGAGCCCTACTCCATCGCCTGCTGGATGGCGCGGCCGAGCGCGAACAGCCGCTGATCGATCAGCACCGGCACTTCGCACACGTAGTTGATGGTGCGGCGGCGCTCTTCGAAAATCCGCGTTTCCCACTCGAGCTTCTCGGAGGCCTGCGCGACCTCCTTGGGATCGGCATTGGGCTGATCCTGCAGGGCGCGAAGCTTGAGTGTCGCCGAGCGGACCTGCTCGGCGAACTCGCGCTGCCGGCGGATGTAGCGCTCGATGCCCTCCATCACCTCCGAGCGCGTCCGGTTGAGCTGCTCGAACAGGCCGGCGAACAGGAGCCTGGCGCGCTCCTGCTTGTCGTTGCCCCCGCCGGCGACGAATTCCGTCGCCTTGCTCTGCGCCTCGTCGAGCGGCGTCCGGCGCGCGGCGAGGCGCGCCACCAGATCCTTGATCGCCGCATCGCCCTCCCAGCGCTTGCCCACGTCGTCGAGCGGCGGTCCCGCCCACACGGCGGCGACCGAGATCTCCGGCACCTTGGCCTGCACGCAGGGCCAGTCGGGATGGCGCGGGTCGGCCGCACGCGACGGGGCGACGACCAGGAGCCCGATAGCGAACGCCGGAACGAGAAGCGGAACGATCCGTTTCATGCCTCTCCTCCGCCACGGCGGGCAATGAACCCGCGCGAGGGATCGTAGGCGATGATGGCGCCGACCATGAACGCGGCCGTGCAACCGCATACGACGGCGAGCGACAGCCAGTTCAACTGGCCATAGAGCGCAAAGCGGATGAGCTCCGTCGCGTGGGTGAACGGGTTGAATTCGCAGACGTAGTAGAGCGCCGGGCTCGCCTCGCGCACGCGCCACAGGGGGTAGAGCGCCGAAGAGGCGAAGAACATCGGGAAGATGACGAAGTTCATGACCCCGGCGAAATTCTCCAGCTGCCGCACGACCGATGAGATGAGCATGCCGAGCGCGCCCAGCATCAATCCGGTCAGCACCAGGGCGGGCAGGACCGTGAAATAGCCGATCAGCGGCGCCTCGACTTCCCAGAACCAGGCGATCGCCAGGAAAGCGTAGACCTGCAGCAGCGAAACGGCCGCTCCCGCCACCAGCTTGGACGACAGCAGGTACCAGCGCGGCAACGGGCTCACCAGCAGCGTGCGCATGTTGCCCATCTCGCGGTCGTAGACCATCGACAGCGACGACTGCATGCCGTTGAACAGCTGAACCATCGCGATGAGACCCGGCGTGATGTAGACCTCGTACAGCACATAGGTCTCGTAGGGCGGAATGATGGAGACGCCGAGGACCTGGCGGAAGCCGGCGGCGAAGATGAACAGCCACACCAGCGGGCGCACCAGGGCAGCGACGAAGCGCTCGCGCTGATGCAGGAAGCGCAGGCCTTCCCGCCAGACGATACCTTTGAGGCAGATTGCGTACTGCGCGAGCGAGAACCCGGTGCGGGCGGCGGTGGCGGCGATCGTCATGCGGCGGCCCCGCGCGGCTCGCTCGCGACCTTATCGATCAGCGCCGTGAAGGCGGCCCGGATATCGGGCGCGCCGGCCTCGGCGACGACGCGCGTCACCGGGCCATGCGCGAGCAGCCGCCCCTGATGCAGCACGATCACGTGATCGGTTTCGGCAACTTCGTCGATCAGGTGGGTCGCCCACAGCACCGATACGCGCTCTTCGGCCACCAGGGCCCGGACATGATCGAGAATCGCGGAGCGTGAGTTGATGTCGAGCCCGACGGTCGGCTCGTCGAGCAGCAGCAGCCGCGGCTCGTGCACGAGCGCGCGGGCCATCTCGATGCGCCGCATCTGGCCGCCGGACAGATCGCGCACCTTGTCCTGCGCGCGATCGGCCAGACCGATACGTCCGAGCAGCCGCTCGGCGCGCGCCCGCGCCTCGCCCGCGCCGATACCATGCAATGCCGCGTGATAGGTGAGGTTCTGCACGACCGAGAGATCGAGATCGAGCGTGCGCGGCTGGAACACGATGCCGATGAGGCGCAGCGCTTCGCCGGGCGCACGCGACACGTCATGACCGAAAATGCGGATCGCGCCGCCCTGGGTACCGAAGAGGCGCGTCACCAGCGAGAACAGGGTGCTCTTGCCTGCCCCGTTGAGGCCGAGCAGGACCGTGAACGTCGCCGGCGCAATCGCGAAGGTGACGTCGTTCAGCGCCCGTCGCGGGCCATAGGAATGGCTCAGGCCTTCGATCGACAGAGCGGCCGTGTCAGGTGTTCGCATGCTCGCCTTCACTGCTGCGAAATGGCGACACCCCACGGGAGCTCGCCGACCGGGATGCTCTTGATCACCCGCTGGGCGGCGACGTCGATCACCGAAACGTCGTTCGATACGCCGTTGGTCACGAACAGGAGCTTTTCGTCGGGCGTGAAGGCCATCTGCCAGACCCGCTGCCCGACCAGCAGATATTTCTGGACCTTGTAGGTCGCGGCGTCGATGACGGCGATGCGGTTTGCCGGTCCGAGCGCGACAAAGGCGGTCTTGCCGTCGCGGGTGATGCCGATGCCGACCGGCTGGATCGCCTCCTTGCGCATGCCCGCGATCTCGAAGCCGATCTTGTGCTTGAGCTCGAACTTCGCCGGATCGATCACGGCAATCGTCCCGCCGATTTCCGACGACACCCAGACCTCGGAACCGTCGGGCTTGAACTGGGCGAAGCGCGGGCGCGCATCGACCAGCACGTTGCCGACGATCTGGCGCGTCGCGGTGTCGATGAAATGCGCCATGTTGGTGGTCTCGGAGGTGTTCACCAGGAGCTTGCCGTCCGGGCTCAGCCCCATGCCTTCGGGCTCGACGCCGACCTGCACCTCGCCGAGCGGAACGCGCCGCTCGAGATCGATGATCGTCACCATGTTGTTGTCTTCGTTGGCGACGTAGAGGATCTTGCCGTCGGGCGACATGGCGAACAGCTCGGGATCCGGTCCGGACGGCAGGGTACCGACGATCTCGTAGGTCTTGGCATCGATCATCTCGATCGCGTCGTCGTCGCCGACGCAAACCAGGATGTATTTGCCGTCCTTGGTCAGCCCGATGCCGCGCGGACGCTGGCCGACCTTGATGGTTTTCACCACTTCGAGCTTCGCCGTATCGATCACCGTGATGGTGTTGCCCTTCTCGTTCGACACGTAGGCGAGATAGGCCTCCGCCCTGGCGGCGAGCGCGACCGAGAGCGCAATTCCGAGTAGCAGGCCAGCGATCCGCATCATCCTCGTCCCGCGTGGTTCAGTTGAGCTTGCACTTGCTTTCCGGCCGATCGACACCGAGCGTATCGAGCTCGGAGACCTGGTGCAGGAAGCCCTCCTGCGGCGATACCGAGACGACCATCCGGCCGTCGGCGAGCAGAATGGGCTGGCGGAGCTGCAGATTCCAGGGCCGCAGGGTCAATCGCTGGCCCTTGAATGCCGCGAGCGCGAAATCCGGCCCCTTGAGGAAATCGAACAGGGTCCTGGTGTCGGCGGATCGGGTTCGCGATGCCGCTTCGCCGATCATCCGCACTGCCGACCATGCCTGCATATCCAGTGCCGTCATCCGCCGCGAGAACCGCGCCACGAACCGGTTCTGCATCTGGTAGGCGCCCCATTGCCCGTGGGATGCGTCCCAGCTGGTGGGCACGAGCCCGGCCGAGCCCGCCACCGGCCGTGCATCCCAGGTCCGATACGGCAGGTAGTTGGCGAAGACCTCGCTCTCGTCAGCCGCCACCAGGACGTCATAGGCGGGCGCCTCCTGGGTGAAGACCGGGATCTGTCGCTGGACCTGGACGACACCGCTGTCGGTTCGCCGGGCGCCACCGGTGTCCTCAAACACGCGCTCCTGCACGATACGGCCGCCGAACCGCCGCGCAGCGCGGCGCAGCGCGTCGGCATAGAGCTTGTCCGCCGGGTGCGAGCCGACCACCAGCAGCCAGCGGCGCCACTGCTTCCATGCGAGATACTGGGCGAGCCCGTCGGCCAGCATCGAGCGTGTCGGCGCGGTATGCAGCACGTTGGCGCGGCAATCCTGTTCGCGCAGCCGGTCGTCGATGGCCCCGGCATTGAACAATACGAGCCCGCGCTGGCGCCCGGCATCCGCCGCCTTCAGCAGCGCCTCAGGCGAAAGATCGGCGATCACCAGCGAAACGCCGCGGTCGGCGAGCGCCAGCACGGCGGCGACCGGATCGTCCTTCTCGCGCAGGCGAACCTCCTCCAGCGCGAAGCGTTGATTGAGGAACCGTCCGGTCGTGTTGTTGTCGTCGATCGCCATCTGGGCGCCGGCCACACCGTCATTGTCAGCCGGCGTCTGCAGCAGCGACAACGTGATCCTCGGCTCCGGCTGGCGCAGATAGGCGATCCTGATCTCGCCGGGCTCCGCCGCGCGCGCGCACGCAAGCCCGGCGATCATCAGCGCTGCAGTGCACAATAACTTGATCAAGGCGAAACTCGGGCCATGAAGCCATCCAAACTCGAAGCGTACCGGACCGTGCAGGTTCAAATCATGGTCCATTTTGCGTAAGCTGACGAGACGATGAAGAGGCACAACTGTCGCGGCAAGATGGCAAGGCGAATCCATGAGGTAGCGTGGGCGTTGCTCAGCTCGAGCATCGCCGCGCTCGCTGTGCTCTGGTGTACCGGATGGGCGGAGGCGGCACAGCGCGCCATCGTGTTCGATTTCGAATTGATCGACACCAGCCTGGAAGGTGAGATGAATGGGCCACGCGCCGACGAGCAGGCGCGGCTCGCGCGCACCAGTGAGCAGCTGCGGCGACGGCTCGCCGAGTCGGGAAAGTTCGCGCTCGTCGACGGCGCGCCCGTGGCGGCGGCCGCCCATGCCAGCAACCTGCAGGCCTGCGGCGGCTGCGATGCACAGCTGGCGCGGCAGGTCGGGGCCGATCTCGCAATCACCGGAACGGTGCAGAAGGTCTCCAACCTGATCCTCAACATGACCATCTACATTCGCGACGCTGCGAGCGGGCGCCCGCTCACCGCCATGAACGCCGACTTCCGCAGCAATACCGACAAGTCGTGGTCGCGCACGCTCGACTGGCTCGTCCGTAACCGCCTGCTCCCGTGGGACGGCGGGGTGGCAAAATGACGCTGTTCCTGGCGAGCGTCACCGGCCCCGAGGAAGCGGAGATTGCGCTCGCCTCCGGCGCAGACATCATCGACCTCAAGGATCCAGCGAAGGGCGCGCTCGGCGCAGTGGCGCCTGACGTCATGCAGGCAACCGTCGGCATGATCGCGGGGCGGCGGCCGACGAGCGCGGTCGCCGGCGACCTGCCGATGGAGCCGGCAACTCTCGTCGGCGCCGTGGAGGCCTTGGCGGCGACCGGTGTCGACTACGTGAAGGTCGGCTTGTTTCCCGATGCCCGGCGGGACGCCTGCGTGGGTGCCCTCGCCTCGGCGGCGCGCAGCACCAAGCTGGTGGGGGTGATGTTTGCCGATCATGGGGCGGACGTCGCCCTGGTCCCCACAATGGCGGCAGCCGGCTTCGCGGGTGCGATGCTCGATACCGCCCACAAGGGCGCCGGCCGACTGCTCGACGCGCTCGGCATCACGGCCTTGCGCGAGTTCGTCGCCGCCTGCCGCACGCACGGTATCCTGGCGGGCCTCGCCGGCTCGCTGGAGCTGCCCGACGTTCCGCGCCTGCTGCTGCTCGAGCCTGACGTGCTCGGCTTTCGCCGCGCGCTCGTCGTCGGGGACGACCGCGCCGGCCGGATCGACGCAGACGCGGTCGGCATGGTGCGCGGGCTGATCCCGTTCGATCCGCGCAGCGCGGCCCAGGCGGATCCGGACCTGCCGAAAGTCGACTATCGGCTGCTGGCGGCGCGCGGCTATTCGGTCGAGCCCGGCAAGGACGCGCCGACGGACCGCGTGTTCGTGCGCGATTTCGTGCTGCCGGTGCGCATCGGCGCCTATGCACACGAGCGCAACCGGCCCCAGCGCGTCGCCTTCAATGTGGAGGTACGCGTCTTTCGCCCCGGTCATGCGGTCGAGGACATGCGCGACGTGTTCTCCTACGATATCGTCACCGACGGCATTCGGGTGCTGGTTGCGCAGGAGCATTTTGCGTTCGTCGAGACGCTCGCGGAGCGGCTCGCAGCTTCCATCGTCGCCCACCCGCGGGTGGCGAGCGTGACGGTCAGGGTCGAGAAGCTCGAAGTCGGGCCCGGCGGTGTCGGGGTGGAGATCACGCGCGAGCGGCCGACCGAAGTCGCGAAGGTGCACCAGCTCTATCCGGTCGCCGCGGGCGAGAGCGACCCGAAAGCCGGCCGTTGAATTCACAGGCGCCGCTGACCGTCATCAAGCTGGGCGGGAGCTTTGCTTTCTCGCCATCCCTCAAGGACTGGCTGGCGGCGATTGCGTCGTGCGCCGGCCATGTGGTCCTGGTGCCCGGCGGCGGACCATTCGCCGACGCGGTCCGCCGGGCGCAGGACGTGATGGGATTTGGCGATGCGGCGGCCCACCACATGGCGCTGCTCGCCATGGAGCAATACGGCCGCGCCTTGGCGGCCCTCGCCGACGGGCTGATACCGGCGGGCTCCACGGCCGAAATCCAGCGCGTCCTGCAGGAGCGTAAAGTGCCGGTGTGGTCGCCAGCCGCCATGGCGCAAGACGCCGAGGACATCCCACCATCGTGGGAGGCGACGTCGGACAGCCTCGCGGCATGGCTCGCCGGCAAGCTCGGCGCAACGCACGTGCTCCTCGTCAAGCAGATCAGGCCCGCGGCCGCGTCCCTGCGGCTCGACGCGCTGGTCGCGCAGGGGGTCGTCGACCCGTTGTGCGGGCGTTTCCTGGCGGCGAGCGGGGCCGCGGCCGCACTTGCGGGGCCGACCGATCACGCTGCCGCCGCCGCGGCAATCCGCAAAGGTGAGCCGCCGGGTATCCCGATCGACTTGCGTTAGCGGTGCGCCCGGGAGTTCAATTCCTCCATCATGGCCAAGGTCAAGACACCGCGCTGGGGCTGGGCGCTCACCGGATCGGGACATTTCTTCAAGGAATGCCTGGCAATGATCCGGGGGCTCGACGACGTCGACCTGTTCGTCAGCAAGGCCGCCGCCGAGGTGGTGCGGATGTACAAGCAGGAATTCACGCTGCCGAAGAACGCCCGCATCTTCCGCGACACCACCGCGAGCGCCGCGCCGGTCGGCCTGTTCTACTACGGGGTCTATCACACGCTGGTGCTGGCGCCCGCCACCTCCAACACGGTCGCCAAGTGCGTCTACGGCATCTCCGACAACCTCGCGACCAACGTCTTTGCCCAGGCCGGCAAGTGTCGCGTTCCGGCGATCGTTTTCGCCTGCGACACCGCTCCCGAGCTCGAGACCGAGGCGCCCAAGGGCATGGTCAAGGTCTATCCGCGCCGCATCGACCTGGAGAACACCGACCGACTGAAGGCCTTCGAGGCAACCAACGTGGTCGAGACCCTGGACGAGCTCGAGCAGGCGCTGGCACGCCGTCGTGGCGAGCTCCTAGTGCGGCGGATTTGAATTTCCTATCAGTTCGCAGCAGTCTCTTGTAGGAAATTCAAATCCATAAGCCGCACTGGAAACCATTGATATTGCTAGTGCTCTTCGATTTCGAATTTCGCTCAGAGAATGCCGCGAAGTGATGCGAAATTCGAAATCGGAGCACTAGCGCATGCGTGAGCATATCCTGTTCCTGACGGGGCATCTGGCGCGACCCCGCCTCGAGAAGGTCCTGTCGGGCCTGGGCGATGCCGGCTTCGACTGGTCCATCTTCGACGTCGGCGTGAAGGTCGCCGCGCTGATGACCGAAGCCATCATCACGCGACGCCTGCCGCGGCCCGTGACGGCGAATCGCATCCTCGTGCCGGGGCGGTGCCGTGCCGACCTCGACCATTTGGCCGCCGCGTTCGGCCTGCCGTTCGAGCGCGGTCCGGACGAGCTCAAGGACCTGCCGGCCTATTTCGGCAAGGGCCGCGGCCTCGACCTGTCGCGCCACGACATCCGCATCTTCGCCGAGATCGTCGATGCATCGGCGCTCCCGGTCGATGCCATCCTGGCCCGCGCTCGCGCGATGCGGCAGGCGGGCGCCGACGTGATCGATCTCGGCTGCCTGCCGGATACGCCGTTCGGGCATCTCGAGGATGCGGTCAGGGAGCTGAAAGCGGCCGGGTTCTGCGTCAGCGTGGACTCGGCTGCGACCGACGAGCTCGCGCGCGGCGCGCGGGCGGGAGCCGACTTCGTGCTCAGCCTGACCGAGCACACGCTCGATCTCGCAGCCGACACCACCGCAACGCCGATCCTCATTCCGGCCGAGCCGGGCGACCTCGCGTCGCTGCTGCGCGTCGCCGAGGCAGCGCACCGGCGGGGGATCGCGGCGATCCTCGACCCGGTCCTCGACCCGATCCATTTCGGCTTCACGGCTTCGCTGCAGCGCTATGCGGAATTGCGCCGCGCCCTGCCCGAGGCGGAGATCCTCATGGGGACCGGAAACCTGACCGAGCTCACCGATGCCGAACTCGGGCGGCGTCACCGCCGCGCTCGTCGGCATCTGCTCGGAACTGCGCATCCGCAATGTGCTGGTCGTGCAGGTGAGCCCGCATACGCGGCGCACCATCGAGGAGCACGATGCAGCGCGACGCATGATGTTTGCGGCACGCGAGGACCACAGCCTGCCGCGCGACTACGGCGGCGCGCTGCTGCAGCTGCACGACCGCAAGCCGTTCCCCAATACGGCCGAGGAGATCGCACAGCTCGCGCGCGAGGTGAGGGATGCGAACTTCCGCATCGAGACTGCGGAAGACGGGATCCATGTCTACAACCGCGCCGGCCATCACGTGGCGCAGGACGCCTTCTCGCTGTTCCCGAAGCTCGGGCTCACGACCGATGCGCCGCACGCGTTCTACCTCGGCGCCGAGCTGATGAAGGCCGAGATCGCCTGGCGCCTGGGCAAGCGCTACGCCCAGGACGAGCCGCTCGACTGGGGTGCTGCGGTCGATCGCTCGCCGGAAGACCTGTCGCGACTGCGCGAGGTCGGCCATACATTGCGTAGATTGGCGAATGGCGAATAGCGCATGCCGATGATCCGCGAGACGATCGTCACCACCGCCGACGCCGCAGGCCGCGTGCACATCGCGCCGCTCGGCATCATCGCGGACGACGCGGCCGAAGGCCGCGGCTGGATCATTGCGCCGTTCCGGCCGTCGACCACGCTCGACAATCTGCGCGCGGTGCCGTTTGCGGTCGCCAACTACACCGACGACGTGCGCATCTTCGCCGGCTGCCTGACCGGCCGGCACGACTGGCCGACCACGTCATCGACGCACGTGCCGGTGCCGCGGCTGCACGGTGCGCTCGCCCATGCGGAGCTCGCGGTGTCGCATGTAACCGAGGACGAGCAACGCCCGCGCTTTCACTGCCGGGTGGTGCACCAGGTAACCCATGCGCCCTTCGCGGGCTTCAATCGCGCTCAGGCCGCCGTGGTGGAGGCCGCCATCCTGGTGAGCCGACTCCACCTGCTGCCGCGCCCGAAGATCGAGCAGGAGCTGGCCTATCTGGAGATTGCGGTGACGAAGACCGCCGGCGAGGCGGAGCTCACGGCCTGGAACTGGCTGCAGCAGAAGGTGCGGGGCTATTACGGCGACGAGAACACGCGCTGACAGTCAGCAAATGCACCGCCCCAGAATCGAGATGGCCGGCCTAGGGCCGGCCATGACGAGGTCCTCAATACCAAGACGCGCGCCACAACCGCCAAACGGCGGGGCGCGCGCCGGAGGCCAAAGCCTAAGCTTCTAAGGTCAGAATTCAGCCGGCAGGTAGCCGTTGATTTCCAGACCAATGCAGATTTCGATGAGAGTCGGGGTCGTCCAAGCCATGGGGCGTCCTCTCGGTTTGTTTAACAACTCAAACCTATAGTGTGCACGGCCGCCGTGCAACTCTCCTGTTCCCGTCCGCGTGGGTCGGTTTGTCGCTCCCCGCGCGGAGGAACATTTCCCCCTCCGGGCCAAGCCCGGATGACAAGCGAGGGGCTTGGCGTCCATGATGGCGCCCCGCCATCGAGCCTGCTGCCAAACCATGCAAAAACAGCCCACCGTCGGTCTCATCGGCATCGGCCTGATGGGCCAGGCCTTTGCGGAACGCCTGTTGAAAGCCCGCATCGACGTCCTCGGCTTCGACATCGATCCTGCCAAGACCGCATGGCTGACCGCCGCAGGCGGCAAGGCGGCCGCATCGGTGGCGGATGTGGCCCGGCAAGCCGACCCGATTCTAATTGCGGTGTTTTCCACCGACCAGGTGGAGGTGGTGGTGGAGCAGCAGATCCAGCCGGCGCTCGGTGCGGACGCGAGCCCGATCCTGCTGTGCACCAGCACGTGCGATCCCGACCGGATCGCTGCCCTGGGTGACCGCCTGGCGGCGAGCCGCATCCGTTTCCTCGAGCTGCCCGTATCCGGGACCAGCGAGCAGGTCCGCCGCGGCGACGGCGTTGGCCTCATCGGCGGCGATGCCGGCCTGGTCCCGGCGGTCGCGCCGATTCTCAATGCGCTGTTCGCCTCCCGCTTCCAAATCGGCCGGGTGGGCGATGGCGGCCGCGCCAAGCTTGCGGTCAACCTGATCCTCGGGCTCAACCGGCTGGCGCTCGCCGAAGGGCTGGTCTTTGCCGAGCGCCTGGGGCTCGACCCGGCGGCGTTCCTGCAGGTCGCGCGCGGCTCGGCCGCCTACTCGCAGGTCATGGATACCAAGGGCCCCAAAATGGTCGGTGGCGACTTCGCGCCGGAAGGACGCGTGCGCCAGACGCTGAAGGACGTCCACCTGATGCTCGAGCAGGCGCGCGCCCACGGACAGCGCCTGCCGCTGTTGGAAATCCACGAGGACGTGCTATCGGCCTGCGTGAGGCAGGGCGAACAGGACCTCGACAACAGCCGGGTCATCGCCGAGATCCGCCGTCGTGGCACTTGACCTTAAACGCAGCGCGCTGCCATCCCGTGGATCGCCCGCATCGAACCGAGGTGAAGCCCGATGAACGACGGAGAAGTCCACCTCAGGCGCGACGGGGCCGTCGCGCACGTCGTGTTCGACCGGCCGCAGGCGCGCAACGCCATGACCTGGCGCATGTATGAGCGGCTGGGCGAGATCTGCGCGGAGCTGCGCGCCGACACGAGCGTGCGCGTGGCGATGTTCCGCGGCGCCGGCGGCAAGGCGTTCGTCGCCGGCACCGACATTGCGCAATTCCTCGAGTTCACGTCGGGCGAGGACGGCATCGCCTATGAGGAGCGCATGGAAGGCTACCTGGGCGGGCTCGAATCGCTGCCCATGCCGACGCTCGCGGTCCTGGAAGGTTTCGCGATCGGCGGCGGGCTCGCGATTGCAGCCTGTTGCGACCTGCGCGTGGCCACGCCCGGCTCGCGCTTCGGCGTGCCGATCGCGCGCACGCTGGGCAATTGCCTCTCGGTCGCCAATACGGCGCGACTGGTGGCGGCGCTCGGCGCCTCCCGCACCAAGCGCGTGCTGCTGCTCGCCGAGATGATCACCGCCGAGGAAGCGCTGGGCGGCGGCTTCCTGACGGAGATCATCGCGCCCGGCGACCTCGACCGCCGCGTCGGCGAGCTGTGCGACCGGCTCGCCCACCACGCGCCGGTCACCATGCGGGTCAGCAAGGAGGCGATCCGCCGCCTCCTGCAGGCCGGCCTCCCCGCCGACCACGACCTGGTGCGGGAGGCGTTCGGCAGCGAGGACTTTCGCCGCGGCGTGCGCGCCTTCGTCGAGAAGCGCGAGGCGGAATGGACGGGGCGGTGAAGCAGAATTCTGAGCTTGTCATGCCCCAGCCCCGATCGGGGTCGAGGGCAGGCGCATGCGGGGCATCCAGTAACAATTGCAGCTCAGGGAGTACTGGGTCGCCCGGTCAGGCCGGGCGACGACAACGGCAGCGGGAGATGGCGGCATGAGTGTAATCGATTCCCATCATCATTTCTGGTGGCGCGAGAAGCACACCTACACTTGGCCGCCCCTGGCCAAGGGGCAGCTCGACCGAAATTTCACGCCTGACGATCTCGCGCCCGAGCTGAAGGCCTGCGGCATCGACGGGACCGTGCTGATCCAGGTCCAGCACAACACCACCGAGACGGCCGAGTATCTCGACGTGGCCCGCACATCGGGCTTCGTGCGCGGCGTGGTGGGCTGGGTTCCGCTCGCCGATCCGCCGGCCGCGGCGCGCGCGCTCGAGGAGCTGAAAGGTCGCGGCAAGCTCGTCGGCATCCGCCATCTCATCAGCAACGAGAGCGATCCCGACTGGCTGCTGCAAGCGCCCGTGCAGGACTCCCTGCAGCGGCTGGCGGCGCAGCATCTCGCCTTCGATGCCATTCCCATCAACGAGCGGCAGCTCGAGGCGGTGATCGCGACGGCGCGGCGCCATCCCGACCTCAGGATCGTCGTCAATCATCTCGGCCGCCCGCCGGTGCCCGACCAGGGCTGGGCGCCCTGGGATGCGCAGATCAGGCGCGCCGCCGAATGCCCGAACGTCACCATGAAGCTGTCGGCCGGGCTCGACATCGTGTTGCGTTGGCGCTGGTCCAACGACGGCATCCGGCGCTATGTGGACCATGTCCTCGAATGCTTCGGTGCGGACCGCGTCATGGCGGCGAGCAACTGGCCGGTGATCCTGCTGGGCGGCAGTTTTCAAGACGTGTGGCGCGGGATCGTCGAACTGGTGTCCGGCCTCAGTCCCGACGAGCGTAAGGCCGTGCTCGGCGGCACGGCGGAGCGCGTATACGGAGTGTAATTCATTCCGCGATCTTGTGACGCTGCCGCCGCATCGCGGGCGCGATCATCAGGATCAGGATCAACGCGGTGACGATCATGAAACCGAGGCTGATCGGCCGCGTGACGAACACCGTCGGGTCGCCCTTCGACATCAGCATGGCGCGGCGCAGGTGCTCCTCCATCAGCGGACCGAGCACGAAGCCGAGCAGCATCGGCGCGAGGTTGAAGCCGAGCTTCATCCAGATGAAGCCGAGGATGCCGAACAATGCCGCCAGATAGATCTCGAACGCGCTGTTGTTGACGCTGTAGATGCCGATCGCCGAGAACGCCATGATGGCGGGGAACAGGAGCCGATAGGGGACCTTGAGCATCGTCACCCACAGGCCGACGAGCGGCAGGTTGAGCACGACCAGCATCAGGTTGCCGATCCACATCGAGGCGATCAGGCCCCAGAACAGCTCGGGGCGCTGCGTCATCACGGCGGGACCGGGCTGGATGCCCTGAATGGTGAGCGCCCCGAGCATCAGCGCCATCACGCCGCTCGCCGGCAGGCCCAGCGTCAGCATGGGGATGAACTTGCACTGCGCGTCGGCGTTGTTGGCGGCCTCCGGCCCGGCCACGCCCTCGATCGCGCCGTGGCCGAAGCGCGAGGGATCGGTGGCGAGTTTCTTCTCGAGCAGATAGGACGAGAGCGATGCGATCGCCGGCCCGGTGCCCGGCAGCACGCCGAAGAATGAACCGAGCGCCGTGCCGCGGACGATCGGTCCGAAGCAGCGCTTGAGGTCGTCGCTGGTGGGAAACAGGTTCGTCACCTTGGAGGCGAACACTTCACGCTTTTCCGATCCGCCGAGGTTGCTGATGATCTCGCCGAATGCGAACACGCCGACGGCGACCACGACGAAACCGATGCCATCGGTGAGCTCGTTGACGCCGAAGGTGTAGCGGCCGATGCCGGTGTTGACGTCGTTGCCGACGATCCCGAGCATCAACCCCATCGCCACCATGGCGAGCGATTTCGCCATGTCGCCCTGCGCCAGCACCGCCGCCGCCACCAGGCCCATCAGCATCAGCGCGAAATACTCCGGGGCCCCGAACCTCAGCGCGACGTCGGCGAGCGGCGGGCCGAACAGCGCGATCAGCAGGGTCCCGACGGTGCCGGCAAAGAACGAGCCGATTGCCGCGATGGCGAGCGCCGGGCCGGCGCGCCCCCGCCGCGCCATCTGGTAGCCGTCGATGCAGGTGACGACCGCGCTGGTCTCGCCCGGCAGGTTGACCAGGATGGCGGTGGTCGACCCGCCGTACTGGGCGCCGTAGTAGATGCCGGCGAGCATGATCAACGCGGCAACCGGCGGGACGTTGAACGTGAGAGGCAAGAGCATCGCGATCGTGGCAAGCGGCCCGATGCCCGGCAACACGCCGATCAGGGTGCCGACCAGCACGCCGATGAAACAGTACATCAGGTTCTGCAGCGAGAACGCGACTGAAAAACCGAAGGCCAGATTGGCGAACAGGTCCATGACCGCTCAGAGCCCGACGATCAGCGGGTAGGGCAGGCCGAGCCCGAAGATAAACACCGCGACCGAGAAGGCCGTCAGCACCGCGGTGAGCAACGCCACTTCGACGAGGCGAAACTCAGTGCTCGCGGCCGCCGAGCCGAAGATCAGCACCGCCAGCGCCGGGATGAAGCCGGCGCGATCCATCAGCACGCCGAACAGGACGAGCGAGAGCGGCACGATGACGAGCGACCGCAAGGACCAGTTCCCCTCGATCACCTCCCCTTTGCGCAGCCCGTGCGCCGCCAGATAGAGCCCGAACAGCACCAGGATGCCGCCCAGCAGGGTCGGGAAATATCCCGGACCCATGCGCAGCGCGGTGCCGTAGGGGTATTCGCGCGCAAGCACCACGGCGAGCGTGCCGATCGCGATCAGCATCAACCCGCCCCAGACGTCCTTGCGATGCAGGAAGGCCGGCATCACTCCGCCTTGATCTTTCCCTCCTTCACCACGCGTTCCCATTTCTTCATTTCGCTCTGCATGAAGGCGCCGAACGCGGCCGACGTCATCTGCACGATCTCGGCCCCTTCGGACGAGAACTGCTTCTGCACCTCGGGCGAGGTTTGCACAGCGGTGATCGCCGCATGCAATTTGTCGACGATCGGCTGCGGCGTCCCGGCCGGCGCCACGATGCCCCACCAGTTGACCGCCTCGTAGGTCGGCACGCCGGACTCGGCGACGGTCGGCACGTCGGGCAGGACCGGGTTGCGTTTCAACCCGCCGACGCCGATCGCCTTCAGCTTGCCCGACTTGATATGCGGGGTCGTCTGCACCAGCGAGCTGAACACCAGCTTGGTGTGGCCCCCGATCACGTCGATCATCGCCGGGCCGCCGCCCTTGAACGGCACGTGCAGCATGTCGACGCCGGCTTCGAGCTTGAACAATTCGCCGCCGAGATGCTGGAAGCTGCCGATGCCGGCCGATGCATATTGCAGGTCGCCCGGCTTCTGCTTGGCGAGCGCTACCAGGTCCTTCACGGAATTCACCGGCAGGCCGGGATTGACGGCGAGCACGTTCGGCCCGCTCGCCAGGATGCCGACCGGCGCGAAGGATTTGATCGGATCGTAGTTGAGCTTGTAGAGCCACGGGTTGACCGCGTGGGCGAGCGAGATGATCGACAGCGTATAGCCGTCGGGCGCCGCATTGGCAGCGATCTCGGTGCCGATGACGCCGCCGGCACCGGCCCGGTTGTCGACCACCACCTGCTTGCCGAGCTTCTCGCTGAGCTGGGTCGCGATCATGCGGCCCACCACGTCGTTGCTGCCGCCGGGCGGGAACGGAATGATCAGCCGCACGGGCTTCGTCGGGTAGTCCTGGGCGGCCGCCACGGCCGTCAGGGCGACCAGCAGGGCCGCCGTCTTCAGGGCAAACGAATGCAGTCTCGCCACGAGCATTCTCCTCCTGGCGGGCCCAGAGCCCGCCGAGCCAAGCCTTGATGGTCGCTCCCGGAAGCCAAGATACCCGGGCTCGCCACCCTTTTGCACTACCGGAATTCTAGACCGCGACCTCCTGCACCTGCTTCGCCCGCTGGCCGGCGGCGGCGAGCAGGAAGCTCAGATCGGTGCCGGTCGACACGTAGCGGGCGCCCATCTTCAGGTACTCGGCCATCAGGTCGGGGCGCGACGCCAGCCCGCCGACCCCGGCATGCTTGCCGTGCCGGCGGCAGGTCGCGATGGTGCGCGCGTAGGCGTCGCGCACGCGCGGGTCGTCGTACTGGCCGGGAATCCCCCAGTCGGCCAGGAGGTCGTTGAGGCCCATGAGAACCACGTCGACCCCCTCGACCGCCACGATCTCGTCCATCTTCTCCAGCGCCGCCGCGCTCTCGAACTGCACGATCACCATGGTGGCGTCGTTGAGGGCCGTGTAGACCTCGGCGGCCGGGAATGCACGATAGTGCAGGTGCGGCAGGTTGCCGGCGTTGGAGCGCTCGCCGAGCGGCGGGAACTTGGCGGCCGCGACCACGGCCCGCGCCTCCGCGGCCGAGCGGATATGCGGCGCGATGATGCCGAGCGCGCCGCCGTCCAGCACCCGCGAGATGTATTCTGAGGTATTGGCGGGCACCCGCACGAACGGCGCGATCCCGACCTCCAGGGCGGCGATGCAGATCTGTCCGGTGCTCTCGAGCGAGAAGCTCGAATGCTCGAGATCGATATACAGCATGTCGAAGCCGGCGGTGCGGGCGATGCGGGCGATCTCGATGCCGCGCACGAGGCGCACCGTCATCGAGGCGACGACCTCGCCGCGCGCCAGCTTCTCTTTCACGCCGTTGCGCAGTATGTCCGTGGCGGCGCCAGCCATGCGGTTACCCCCGTTGTGCTGGCCTGATCCATAGACCAGACTTGGGCCTTAAGGAACAGACGAAACGATTTCGAGGGCGAGCCGTCCATGAACTACGCGACCCAGTTCAAATCGATCCGCCATCAGGTTTCCCCGCAGGAATGGCAGGCGCGCCTCGACCTCGCCGCCTGCTACCGCCTGGTCGACACCTACGAGATGACCGACCTGATCTACAACCACATCACGGCACGCATCCCCGGCACCAACGACCACCTGCTGATCAACCTCTACGGGCTCCTCTACAAGGAGATCACCGCCTCGAGCCTGGTGAAGATCGACATCGAGGGCAACATCCTGTGGAAGCCCGAGACCGACTACGGCATCAACAAGTCGGGCTATGTGATCCACGGCGCGATCCACGCGGCGCGCCCCGAGGTCGCTTGCGTGCTGCATACCCACACGCGCGCCGGCATGGCGGTGGCGGCGATGAAATGCGGGCTGCTGCCGCTGTCGCAGACGTCGATCCGCTTCGTCGGCCATATCGGCTACCACGACTACGAGGGACCGGCGATCGACCTCGACGAGCGGGAGCGGCTGGTGCGCGATCTCGGGCCGCATGATGCCATGATCATGCGCAACCACGGCCTCCTGACCTGCGGGGCGACGGTCCAGCAGGCGTTCAACACGATGTACCAGCTCGAGCTGTCATGCCGCTCGCAGGTCGACGCCATGGCGGCGCGCACCGAGCTCACCATGCCGGGCGAAAACGTGCTCGCGCACACGGCGCACCTCTATCAGCCCGGCGCGCGACGGCCCTACGGCGTGCTCGAATGGCCAGCCATGCTGCGCCGGCTCGAGGCCGAGGGGCGCAATTCGGGATATCCGCCGTATTGGCATTGAGGCGGTGCGCTCACTTCACCTCCTCGAACACGTCCACCTCGACGCCGCCGGGAATGAGCGAGCGCCAGGCCCGCAGGTAGCCTTGCATCATCGAGTCGCCGGCGATCGCCTGGCGATTCATCTCGATCATCTCGGAGACCTCGTATTCCAGCACCTGGATGAACGAGCTCGGGTCGTCGACGTTGCGCAACAGGCGCGCCCGGGTGACACCTGACGCCTGGTAGAACGGCATCGCCGACTGCAGCAGCGCGACCAGCTGGCTGGTGTCCGCGGTGGGCGAGCGGAACTTGAAGTGAAGGATGCGTTGGAGATTGCCCTTATCCGTATTCATGAGCTGGTTTCCCTCCGCGTCCCGATGACCCGACCATCTTAGCATCTCGAATCGCTCGCCAGATCGTATGGGACGTCGCCGGCATCGCAAGGTCCATGATGCCGTAGGGCTTGAGCGCATCGACGATGCCGCTGATGATGACCGCCGGCGCCGCCGTGGTGCCGCCCTCGCCGCCTGCCTTGATGCCGAGCGGATTGGTGGGCGAGAGCACTTCGGCGATCTCGGTGACGAACGACGGCAGCCGGTCCGAGCGCGGCATGCCGTAGTCCATCAACGAGCCGACCAGCGGCTGCCCGGATTGCGGATCGACGTGGCATTGCTCCCACAGCGCCTGGCCGACGCCTTGCGCGATCGCCCCATGGGTCTGGCCGTGCACGATGAGCGGGTTGATGCAGCGCCCGACGTCGTCCACCGACGCGTAGCGGGTGATCTCGACCGCGCCGGTCTCGGGATCGATCTCCACCTCGCAGGTGGCGCAGCCGTTGGGAAACACCGGCTCATGCATCTCGTTGTCGGTCACGACCTTGAGGCCGCCCGCGAGATCGTGGGGAAGCGCCTGGCGCGCCGCCGCCTCCGCCAGCTCGAGGAGGTCGAGAGTACGGTTGGTCTCGCGCGCCGCGAACCGGCCTTCTGTGAAAGCGACGCCGGCGGGATCGACGCCGAGCACGATCGCCGCGATGCGTCGGCCCTTGTCGATGAGATCGACCGCCGCCTTGGAGAACACCGTCGCCGCATGGCGCATGGAGCGGCCCGAATGCGAGCCGCCACCGACCTGCACCACGTCGGTGTCGCCCAGGATGATGCGCACCCGTTCGGGCGGAACCCGCAGCAGGTCCGACACCACCTGGGCGAAGCTCGTCTCGTGCCCCTGCCCGCTCGGCTGCGTTCCGATGACGACGTCGACCATGCCGTCCGGCCGCACGTCGATCTGCGCCTGCTCGCGCGGCGCCCCGATCGAGGACTCCACGTAATTGGCAAGGCCGCGACCGAGCAGCTTTCCGCGCGATGCCGCTTTCCGCTTGCGCACTGCGAAGCCGTTCCAATCGGCGATGCGCAAGGCGAGGTCCATGTTCTCCTCGTAGCAGCCGCTGTCGTAGAGCATGCCGACGGCGTTGCGGTAGGGCATCGCGTCCGGCCGCACCAGGTTCCGGCGCCGAAGCTCGACGCGATCGAAGCCCAGCTCGGCCGCGGCCTTGTCGATCAGCCGCTCGATCGCATAGGTCACCTCGGGACGGCCCGAGCTGCGATAGGCCTGGGTCGGCGTGGTGTTGGTGAACACCGCCATCGCCCGCAAGGTGGCGACGGGAATCGCATACGAGCCGGGGATCAGGCCGGCGCCCTTGCTCAGCGGCGAGAGCGACACGCAGCGCGCACCGACATTGCTGATGTTGGTCGCCCGCATGGCGAGGAAGCGGCCGTCGGCCGCGAGCGCCAGCGCGACCCTGGTGACGAGGTCGCGGCCCTGGTAGTCGCTGAGGAAGGCTTCCGAGCGCGTCGCGGTGTACTTGACCGGACGGCCCAGCTTGCGCGCCGCCCACGTTACCAGAGGGAACTCGACGAACACGCGGTTGCGGGTGCCGAAATTGCCGCCCACGTCATGCGAGAGGACCCGCAGCGTCTCGGGGGCGATGCCGAGCACGCTGGAGATCTCGCGCTTCTGGCGCACCGCGCCGCCGCTGCCGGCGTAGAGCGTGGTGCGGGCCGTCGCGGGATCGTAGACGGCGAGCGCCGAACGCGGCTCGAGCGGCACGCCGGTCACCCGGCCGATATGGACATCCATGGCGACGACGTGAGCCGCCTCCGCGAAGGCGCGGTCAGTCGCCTCGGCATCGCCGAACAGCGTATCGACCAGGATGTTGTCCTCGACCTCGTCCCACACCGCCGGAGCGCCCGCCCGCATGGCATCCTCCGAGTGGGTGACGAACGGCAGCTCCGCATAGGCGACGTCGACCGCTTCGGCGGCGTCGAGCGCTTGCGCCTGGGTCTCGGCAACCACCATGGCAACCGCCTCGCCGACGTGGCGCACCTTGTCGGACGGCAGCGGAACGTGCGGCCCGATGAAGACGTCGCCGCCGCCCGGCCCCTTGAGCTTCATGTCGTAGCGGGTCTTCGGCACCGGATCGTGCGGGATCGCGGCGAGGCCTTCGGCCTCGCAGTCGGCCCCGGTGAAGACGCCCAGCACGCCGGGCATCGCCTTGGCGCGCGCCGCATCGATCCCGAGGATACGGGCATGCGGGTGCGGCGAGCGCACCATGGCGGCATAGACCTGGCCCTCGAGGCGGAAATCGTCGGTGAACCGGCCCCTGCCGGCTACGAGCCGCGCATCCTCGTTGCGCGGGAGCGGCTTGCCGACGATGCGGAACACGGCTTCGTTCATGTCGATGGCGACCCAAACTGTACAGGAGAGCGATGGCTGGTTGCCGACAAGGCAGGCAAACAGTCAACCTGAGTTGTCGTCCCCGGAAAAGAGCGGTGAAGGCCATGGTCCACCGCGCATCCTGCTCGTCGCTGCCGGGTCCGCGCAAGCCCAAGCCATGCGGCCACAACGGGCGAGCGGCGCGGACCGGCAGCACGAGCGCCGTTCGCCTACCGGTCGGGAGGAAAACAACCTCACGCGGCACACCAGCGCCGCCACCACCTCGGAAGCCAGAATTGGAGTCCGGCCGGCGACTAATCCACGCGGTCGATGCGCACTTCGGCCTTGCCCTGATTGTTGTCGTAGTACATCTGCGTTGGACCGTCCAACAATGCAGCCAGCTCGTTTACGTACAGGAACACGTCGCCACTGATCGGGGCTTCGAAGCTGGCGGTATAAACCGTAGGACGACGTCTCAATCCGGGTTGCAGGGCATCACTGCCCTGTCCGCAGGCGCAGGTCATCTCGAGCAACTGCACATGGCCTCCCTCGCCGTCCGGGGGAACAATCTTGAGCATGGGCTGGAACCAGCGGCCGCTGAGCGAGCGGCGCATCAAAACCGACGGCCGTACATACCAGTTCAATTCGTTTGATGCGTAGCCGAGCGGGCTCGTCGGTATCGCGTGGCTCCCGATCACGAAGCGCGCCGGCCAAGCCGGCATCGTTTGATCGACCCAGTCTTCGACAACTCGCATCGTGACGCGATAGCGTGCTCCCTCTTCGACCTGAACCTGCGCCCGCCAGCACAGGTATCTGGTGTCGAACAAGCCGGGGTCAGCGCGTAGTCCGTCCACCCCGGTCGCGCAGTGCTGGTTGGTCCGTTCCGCATAAGCGAGCCGACCCCGCTGCACGCCGACCATGATGAGCACGACAATCAATATTGCTCCGCCGAACAGGACCCCGGCACCAAACAGGGCTGGAATCCCGCGCCACTTCAGCCACTGAAAGAGGCTTTGATACCAACGGGCGGTGCGCAGCCAGTAGATCCAGCCGTCCCATCCACGCCGCGGAATTCCCGTCCTCGCGCCAGCTGCCATCGCGGGCTTGGCGGTCGGGTCGGATGACTTCAGCCAAAGCTCGCGCATGCCATCGCGCACCGATCGCTCGAGATACCGGCTCCGCATCAACAGGAGGAAGATGACGAGCGCCACCAGCAGAAACCATCCCGGTGAGACCGCGAACGCTTCGATCCATGGCTGCACAAGCCCTGGAAGCACGGCGCCGGCCGCCTCGATCGCCGGCGTCAGCAAGCACTGCGGCCCCACGCAGGCCGACGGCGGCCATTTGACCTGAATGAGCGGAAACAGTGCCAGGACGGCGGTCATGCCGATCGTCATGAAGTAATTGACGCGACGCCTCCACACGTCATTCCACACCCACTCAATGGCCTGCGGGTCCGGCGAGGGGTAGCTCGAGTTGTTCGTCACCGTGCCGTCGAGCTTCACGACGTCGTAGTCGGGCGGCAAGACCACCGGGGCATAGTGGTCGTTGCCTGCTCGAATGCGGTGGAACACGCTTTCGTGGACCTGTACCCGTTTGAGCAGGCCTTTTCCCTTGCGGTTGGGGTCCTGCATCATCAGCGTGTGCGGATCGGGGACCTCGAGGCGTGCAGTGATCCGGCGCGGCTGGTAGCGGTAGTAGGCGGCGAGGCCGCTCCGGGAATTGTAGAGGCGACCGAAATCGTCCCGCGGCGGCACTCGCTGTTCTTGCTTTTCGGGCGGAAGAAAGCGCAATCCCGGCTGCTCCGTCACCTTGCCCTGGCTGTCCTTTCGCGGCACCGGCTTTTCGCTTTCGCTCATCATCCAGTCGAGCGGCACATAGGACAGCGAGTCGTCCGCATAGCCGCCGCCGACGTTCGAATGCACGCCGGCGAACCAAACCTGCTGCAGCCGTCCGGGAAGAACTTGCTTCGTCTCGACAAGACGCTGTTCGGCGACTTCGTCCCACAGCAGCGGGTGGAACGTATCCCGCTCGTCATCGAGAGAGAGCGCATGACGCGCCCGCAACACCTTGGAGTGAAGCGCATAGTTGGGCATCGAGAGCGGCCACACCCACTCGTCGATGCCGCGCGTCATCTCGTCGATCGGCAACCCATAAGCCGCGACGGTGTCCCACACGCCGATGAAATCGATTTCCGGGGAAGCGCGGGGTATCCAATTGTATTGCGGATTGCCGCGGAACCGTCGCCACGCCCTGAGCCAGCTCCGGCGCATATCGCGCATTCGATCGACAAGACCGACCGTCTCGTCCGCGTTCGCCACACTGGTCTTGTCCTTGCGTCGAAGAAGCGGGAGCTTGTAGCCCCGCCGATAAAGACGATAGGCATCCGCCGCGTAGCGCTTCAGGTCCTGTTCCGTCTGGCAGCGCAGCACCCCCTGCGTTGCGACGACGCCGGCGAGCACCCGTATGGTGAATGCGCCGCGGCTGAAGCCGTAGGCGTAGATGCGATCGCCCTCCTCGTAGTTGCGGCACAGGAACGTATAGATGTCGATGACGTTGCGCTTGAGCCCGATGCCGAAAACACCGCCCATGATCGTGAGTGGCTTGAACGACGAAGTGCCGACGCCGTCGTGATAATAGGCGACTTGGCGAATCTCGCCCTGGGGGGGAGGGTCGCTGAGATCGAGCGCCTTGTACAAACGCCAGACGTTGGTCTTGAACAGTTTTGCGGCGCTGTTGCCGGTTCCATCCGCCAACAAGACGATGATCTTGCTCATCCGCTCTCCCCTTCCATGCCGCACGGCATCGATCTTGAATTGGGGAAACGCCGATTGCAACCCCTTTTAGTATAATCGGGTATCACACCTGGGCGGCACGACCCTGGGGCATAGTTGCAGACAATCGATCTGCCGCGACAATCGAAGGGATTGCGGCCCCCTCACTGCGGTCTCACGCCCGCCTCGCGGATGATCTGTTCCCATTTCGCCGATTCGGACCTCACGAATGCCCCGAACGCGGCGGCATCCATGCTCATCGGGTCGATGTGGATGTCGGTCAGCCGTTTCGCCGCAGCCGGGTCGGCGACCAGATCGCGCATCAGGCCGTTGAGCTTCTCGACCACCGGACGCGGCGTCCCGCGCGGCGCGAACAGCGCGAACCACGTGGACATCTCGTAGCCCGGCAGCCCGGCTTCAGCGGCGGTCGGGACCTCGGGCAGATAGGGAAGCCGCTTGGCGGTCCCGGCAGCGAGCACGCGCAGCGCCCCCGATTGAACAAAGCCGAGGACCGGCGCGATACCGATCGAGATCATCTGCACATTGTCGGTGACGAGATCGGTAATGCCGGGAGCGGTGCCGCGATACTGCACCGGGACCAGGTCGACGCCGGCAAGCCGGGCGAACCGGTCGGCGGCGAGCGACACGGTGCTGCCGGGGCCGAGCGAGACGTAGTTGAGCCGGCCGGGATTCTGCCGCGCATAGGCGATGAACGCGGCGAGCGTATCGGCGGGCACCTTGCGATTGACGACGAGAAGCTGCGGCGCCTCGGCGATCGGCGCGACCGGCGTGAGATCGGCAAGCGGATCGTAGCCCATGTGCTTGACCGTGAAGGGCGCGATCGCGATCTGGCTGGTGGCGGCGAGGCTCAGCACGTATCCGTCGGGCGGCGATTTCGCCACCGCCTCGACGCCCAGGTTGCCGCCGGCGCCGGTGCGGTTCTCCACCACGACCGGCTGGCCGGTGCGGCTGGTGATGTAGTCGGCCGCGACGCGGCCCACGATGTCGGTGATCCCGCCGGGCGACACCGGCACGATGATGCGGATGGGCCGCGACGGAAAGTCGTCGGCAGGCGCCGGCGCCGTGAGGAGGGATGCGAGAGCGACCGCCGCAACGACGGTCAGCGTGCGGCAGCCCACGCCGGTCACTTCGCCACCATGGCGATGACGTCCACCTCGACCATCATGCCGGGCCAGGCCAGCTGGTTGATGTTGAGGAACGTGTGCGCCGGCGGCGGGATCGTGCCGAACTGCTCGCGGCGGCACTTGGCATAGTCGGCCTGGAAGCGGATGTCGGTGACGTAGGTGACCATCTTGACGATGTCGGCGAGGCTGGCGCCATGCCGCTCGAGGAGGCGCTTGATCTTGTCGTAGGCGTAGTTGCACTGGCCCACGAAATCATCCTTGTGGCGGATGACGCCGGGCGTCGCGCCTTCGTCCTCGGAGCCGACGCCGGCAAGGAAGATCATCTTGCCCGGTCCCGTGACGGTCACGGCCTCGGAGAAGCGCCCCTTGGTCCATTCGCTATAGGTGTAGTTCTTCTTCTCGAACGACGGGCTCGCCTGCGCCCAGGCGGCGTGCGGCCAAGCCGCAGCTGAGGCGATGACCCCCATCAATGCGGCGATGCCAAGATATTTATGCATGACCGAGCTCCCAGGAAGCAGTTGCCAGGCTTCATCCTATCGTCTTTTAATCCGCCTCGTCTCGCGCCCACGGCGCGAGGTCGCGAAAGCCAGTACACCCGGATCGAGGCCCCATGAGCGCTGATGTCGTCAATGTCGGAATCGTCGGCCTCGGCCGCTGGGCGAAGGTGCTGGCACGCGCCGCGGCGAAATCGGGCGAGATCAGGATCGTCGCCGGCTACAGCCGCTCGGCAGAAACGCGGCAGGCGTTCGAGCGGGAATTCGGCATTCCGTCGGTGCCGGACCTTGCGACCATGCTCGCCAACCGCGACATCGCCGGCGTGGTCCTGACGGTGCCGAACGAGCAGCACCTGCCGCTCGCCATCGAGGTCGCCAAGGCCGGCAAGCACGTCTACACCGAGAAGCCGATCGCCAGCACGCTCGAGGAAGGCCTGGAGATGGCCGCCCTGCAGGCAACCCATGAGGTCACGGTCACGGTCGGCCACAGCGCCCGCCTGATGGCCGGCATCCGGCAGGTCCGGGCGGCGATCGACCGCGGCGAGCTCGGCCGCGTCGCCTTCATGGAGGCGAATTTCTCCAACGAGCGCGCGCTCGAGCTCACCCCGCAGACCTGGCGCTGGTACCGCAACCGCGCGCCCGGCGGCCCGCTGTCCCAGCTCGCGGTGCATCATTTCGACGTGCTGCGCTACCTCGGCGGCGATGTCACGGAGGTGGGCTCGATCGCCGCGAAACTGTCGCCGGTCGGCGCCGAGGTCGACGACCAGTCGATGACGGTGTTGCGCTTCGCCGACGGCAAGCTCGGCTATGTGGGATCGTGCTGGACCTCGCCCGGCGTGTTCTGTGTGCGCGTGTTCGGCTCCAAGGGGCTGATGCACTGCGAGATCGACTTCGGCACCTGGGACACGCCGGAGAAGCTGCACCTGAGCTCGACGCTGTACATCCAGCGCGGCAAGGACGGCTACGGCAAGCGCGAGGAGCTGCCCCTCCCGGAGAGCGACATGTTCCGCGCCGAGCTCGAGCTGTTCGCCCAATCCTGCCGCTCGGGCCGGGAGAACGAGCTCTCCGCCGACAACGGCAACGCCGCCGTCGCCATCCAGTACGCGGCGCTGCGCTCGATCGAGGAGAACGGCCGCAGCGTGCGGGTCGCCGAAATCATCGAGGCGGCGCGGGCGCGCCTCGCCGAAAGGAGCCGCAATGCTGCCTAGCCGCTATTTCTGGGAGCTGACGCAGCCGGAGATCGCCGCGCAGCTGAAGAAGAACCCGCTGGTGATCCTGCCGGCCGGCAGCGTCGAGCAGCACGGGCCGCACCTGCCGGCCGGGACCGATACGTTCGCCGCCACCATCATCGGCCACCGCGTCGCCGAGCACATGGACGGCCTGGTGCTACCGGCAACGCCGCTCGGCGTCACCCCGATGCACATGCCGTTCGAGGGCACCATCACGCTCACCCCCGACACCTACATGCGCGTGGTGATCGAGACCTGCGCCTCGACCGCGCAGCACGGGGCGAAATATCTGATGATCCTCAACTGGCACGAGGGCAACATTCCCTCGCTCGCCATTGCGGCTGAGGCGCTGCACCGCCAGCACGGCATGACGGTCGTCACTGTGCAGGCCTGCTACGTGGCCGAGGAGCTGTACGGCCATAGCTGCAACGGCCTCACTCACGGGGGCGAGATCGAGGCGCTGGCGGTGCTGGCGCATCGTCCCGACCTCGTCCACCTCGACCGCATCGACTATTCGTCGGACCCCACGCACGGCCATCGCATGGACAAGCTGCGCCGCACCCGCAGCTACCAGCCGGTGCTGACCGACATCCGCTCGATCGCGTCGACCGGGTGGTTCGGCAGCCCGCAGCACGCAACGGCCGAGAAGGGCGAACACATGCTCACCGACATCGCCGCGGCGATCGCCCAGGAGGCGACCGCGATCTTCCGCCAGCTCGACGCGGCGCAAGGCGCGCCGGCGGAGATCAAGCAATTGGCGCGCGCGCGCCGGCAGGTGCGCTGATGGCCCGGCTGTTGAAACAATCGGAAGCGCGGCGCCTCGGCCTGCCCGGCCGCGTGTCGCTCGAGCCGGTATCGGGCGCGATCGGCTCCCGGGTGACGTTCCGCATCGCCGAGATCGCGATACCGAAGCCCGATGACAAGCCGCGCGGACCGCATATGCATCACGGCTTCGAGGAATGCATCTACGTGCTGTCGGGCGAGGGCATGAACGTCTCGGAAAGCGGCGAGATCCCGATCAAGCCGGGCGACATCGTGCTCATCCCCCCGAACGAGAAGCACATGACCCGCAACACCGGCAACGTGCCGCTGGTGCTGCTGTGCTTCTTCGCCGAGCCGGACGTCACGGCCGGCACGACGGAGCTCGCGAGCTTCTGAAACGGACGCTCCGTCTATCGTCGTAAAGGCACCGCTTGTGGGTGCCCGCGACGGCGACGCAACAACAGACGCCGGAGGGGCGACCACAAGGGTCGCCCGTCCAACGGCAAGGCAGAGGGTTTGCGCGTCTGCGCATCCCCTGTTTCCAGATTCACGATGTCAAACAGCCCACGCTCCGCCCTTCCCGGCGGTCGTCGCGATGATCGCAGCGACCGTTGCGAGCCGGGCTTTGCGTCCTTCGAGGCTCGACTGCTTGCGCAATCGAGCACCTCAGGATGACGTCCTTCCCTCACTTCCATGTGGAAGGCGTGAGGGAGCGAAGCGCCGAGAAGCGCTGGTGCGGATCGCCGCACCGTTCGCGTGCCATGACGCGGCACGCGAGAAGCACCGACCGAGGTGCTTCGCGCCCAATCACGTAGGGCGCTCGCCTCTCGGCGCTTCGCCGCGGCGTTTGTCGGCCGCCGGGCCCGACGCCAGACTACTCTGGCATCACTCGCTGGGCATGGTGCCCAGGCGCTGGGTCGTAGTGCCCAGGGGCGGGATCCCGTGGCCGCCCGAGCGCAGGATGACTCAAAACCCTGCCCGCAGGCGCCGCTCCCGGCTCCGGTCTTCCGGCTTGAGCCCACCGGAAGCGCCCTCGTCGAGCCGCGATGGCCGACGCCTAGCACCGCAGTTCTGGAAAGCCGAAACAAATCGTCGACTCGCCCGAAGTTATCCCCAGGCGGCGTTCCTGATTTTCGAGAAATCGTTGGTGCCCGATCAACTCGGACGCTCTATGGAGCGGATGAGCTTCCTCTGATTTGGCGATGGGCAAGGCGGTCGTGACGGGGTTTGTTTCGATTGTTGAAGTCGAAGTGATTCCGACGTCTCCGGCCGGCGGCATTGTGACTTCGTTTGCTCACTATGCCCGCGTTCCCGAATCGGATGATCCGGGATTTCGGCCGGCCATCGGATTGCGCGCGTGAAATAGGGCCGATCTGGCATGGCCTGGCGGATCGTCATCGAGTTCGAGCTGCCCCCGGATGCCTCTGCGCGCAACGCCCTCATGTATGGGATCTGGATCTTCGGTGAGGACTTGTATGGGGCGTTCAGGAACGGTCGCCAGGCTCGCGTCGATCTGGCCGACATCGACCGGGCCACGGACCGGATCTGCGTGATGCATATCAAGAACCGGCAGGTCAGGACAGTTGCCAGCCGCATCAGGAAGATACTGGAACGCCATCACCTCGAGGACGTCGCCACACTGACGGAGGTCAAGGAGGGGGCACCCGACACATGATGGCGAAGTCAATCAGGACCGAACTGACGCGCTGGACGTCGGCACGGCGGGAACAACGGAGTTCGCGAGCTTTTGGAGGTTACCCGGGCTGTTCCCTGCACCAATCTTCGATTTCGCCGACGAGCGAGCTTACCTCTTTCACCGCCGCCTCGAGCATCTCCCTCGAGGGAACGCCCGGCATGCCGCCCCCGGGCCGCGGATATCGGGTCGCCGTCGCATAGCTCGTATAAGTGTCGAACGCCATCAGGTCGGCCCGCCACACGTGATCTGCCGGCAGCATCTCGGCGAGCCGTCCGAGTTGATGATGGCCGGTCGTGAAGACAATTCGCTCCACCGTGAGCACGGCCTTCAGCAGCTTCTCCGCGGCCTGCTCGATGCAGAACGCACTGTGACGGGGATGGTCGGCGATCAGCTTCCTGGCGACCGCAAGATCTTCTTTCGCGAGTGCGATGAAGCTTTCAGCGGCATCCTTCATGCTTGCGTCCGCCGCTTCGCACGGAGCGCGCGGCCGGCATAGAGCAACCTTCCTTCGGTCACTGCCCTGTTCACCAGCGAACCCGGCTCGTCGCGATCCTTTTGGAAATCGCTCCACGAGCAAGGCACGATGTCGTAGCCCACGCCGCAAGCGACGACCGGCGCCGCTACGGTGCGAAAGTCGTAAGCCTCAGCCGGAAGACCATCCGGCAGCACGACCAGCAGGTCGAAATCGCTGTCCTCCCGCGCATCGCCGCGCGCCCTGCTGCCAAGAAGCCAGATCGCCTGCGGCTTGAGCGTAGCGACCAGACGATCGCGCAGGAAAGCGATCGCAGCGGATTCGTCGCGGAACGGGCCGACAGGCCGCTCGCGCACATGCGCAAGAAGCTTCCGAAGCATCGGCTCTGCGCCGCTCCGCAGGAGCTCTGCTACGGCCTGCAGCAGATCGCGATGCTCGGGCCGTGCTCTGATTGACTGTACCGGCAGGGCCATGGCTCTCGTCCGTAATACGATGACAATAGAACGTATTACGAACGTGCCTCTTCCAAGTCAAGGGATGTTGGCCGGCTCGGCGCTACATGGCTTGGCGAATCGTCAAGCCGGGCGACGACAACGGAGAGGCACAGTTCCGTCATCGCTCGGATCCGGAACTTGGGTGAAAGACTTGTACCGGACCTTCAGGGAAACGCGTGAGGCTCACGTCGATCTCGCGGAGATCGACGGAGCCACGGACCGGATGTGCGTGACGACGATCAAGAATCGACAGCTCAGGACCGTTTCGCGCGTCGTCGAAAAGCTCCTCGAGCGGCACCACCTCGAAGACGTGACACGTCTGTCCGAGGACAAAGAAAGTTCGGCGCGCAGCTGACCTCGCGGTCAGCCGGGTTGCCTGCTACGGATTCTCCACTACACCGCCGAGCAAGGTCGTGTTGAGGCGGCCGCTGGCGAACAGCATCTCGTCGAGCGCCTGGCGGAGATCGTCGGGCGACGGCATCATGCCGTCACCGCGCGAAATGACGGCCTGCGCGGTGCGGCGCATGAGCTCCTTGATGAAGGCGGCGCTCACGCCGGCGGTGCGCTTGACGGCTTCGGCGACGAGCCCGGGCGAAAGCGCGAGTTTGGCCGCATAGAGCCTCACGAGTTTCTCGCGCCCGTCCGCATCCGGCAAAGGAATCTCGATCGCCTGGTCGATCCGGCCAGGCCGCGCGGCAAGCGCCGGCTCGATCTGCTCAGGGCGGTTGGTGGTGAGAACGAAGAAGAGGTCCGCGTCCTCCGCAAGCCCGTCCATCTCGTTGAGGATGCGATTGAGCAGCACTTCCTCGCACGGGCTGTTCATCTGTTCGCGGTTGCGCGCGACGAAATCGACATCCTCGATCACCAGCATGGACGGCTGCAGCAGGCGCGCGAGAGTGAAATACTCCGATAACAGGCCGGCCTGCTCGGCCGTGATGATCAGCGTGGTGTGGCCGCGCAGATGGGACGCCAGATAACGGATGGTGTGCGTCTTGCCGTTTCCCGGCGGACCGTACAGCAGGATGCCTTTCTTGGTGGATTGACCGAGCGCCCGCAGCCGGGGGCGCTGTTCGGCGAATGTCAGTACGTTGCGCTCGATCAGCTGGCGCGTCATGGCCGGCAACACGAGGCTCTCGGCCGCAACCTCGCCGAGGCGATGCACCCTGATTGCGCCGCCAGCGCCGCTGAATCGGCTGGTCCGCTCCAGCGACAGGACCCGGCCGCGGTAACACTGGGCAGAACGAACAGCGACTTCGAGATCCCCGAACAGGGCGGCCGGCCGCTCGGCTCCCTCCTGGCCAACCGGCACACCGATCTCGATACGGAGGCTGCAGGTGCCGTCCCGCGGATCCTCGATCTGACTGAGCATGACGGCGCTGGCCAAGGTCTTCTCCCGGCGCAGCCACACGGCGTTGTTGAAGCAGCGCACCGGCTTCTCGTCGCCGATGTCCACGTCTTCGGTCTGCACGGGCCCGATTGCCTTGGCCTGGTCCCCGTCCAGCATCAGGCGCGAGAGCGAGAGCTGCTCAAAGTGGTAGTCGAGCTGTACGCCGAAGAGCCGAACCGTATCGCCGGCAAACAAGCGCTCGATGGCCTGCTGCAGGTCCGCCCGCATCGTCCCGGGAAACACACGGGTCACGGTGATGATGTCGTCCTTGGCCACATGTCCGAAATGCGCGTCCAAGGCCTCGTAGCAATGCTTGAACGAGCCCGTTTGGGTCCCGGCCTCCAACTGGCGCGCCGCGATCGTCATGCAATTTGATCTCCAGTATCAACCGCAGACGGTCCGTTGCGGACCTTCGTGCAGCAACCTGGAGTCTGTCATAAGCCGCGACGCGAAACCAACGCGAGTCCGATATTTGGTAAAACGAATGTTGAGGAAGCCGCTAATTCATCGGGACGTTGGCGCGCCGCACCACCTCGCTCCAGCGGGTGACGTCGTCCTTGGCCTGGGTGCCGAACTCCTCCGGCGTCGAGGCGATCACGTCGTAGCCGAGCGTCTTGATGCGCTCCTTCATCTCGGCGGTATCGAGGATCCGGATGATCTCCCCGTGCAGCTTACGGACGATCGCCGGGTCGAGGCCGGCTGGCCCGAGCAGGCCGGCCCAGTTGCCGACCTCGAAGCCCTTGAGGCCCTGCTCGTCGATCGTCGGCAGGCTCGGCAGCAGCGCCGAGCGTTTCATTTCCGCCATGGCGATCGGCCGCACGCGATCGGATTTCTCCGTCAGCAGCGCCGGCACGCTGCCGAACAGGAGCTGCACCTGCCCGCCCATCAGGTCGACCAGGGCCGGGTTCATCCCCTTGTTGGGGACGTGGACCATCTGCACGCCGGCCATGCTCTGGAACAGCTCGGCGGCGAGATGCGAGGCGCTGCCGACGCCGGCCGAGCCGTAGGTGATCTTGTCCGGGTTCTGCCTGGCGTAGGCGATGAATTCCTTCAGGTTGGTGGCCGGGACCGAGGCGTGCAGCACCAGCGCATAGGGGCTCACCGCCACGTTGATGATCGGGGTCAGGTCCTTGGCCACGTCGTAGGGCGCCGCCTTGCGCACCGCGACGGCGAGCGACAGGCTGCTCGGCGTGTACAGCAGCGTATAGCCGTCGGCCGGCGAGGCGATCACCGCCCTGGTGCCGATCACGCCGGCGGCGCCGGCCCGGTTCTCGACCACGAACTGCTGGCCCCAGCGCTCGCTCAGGTGCTGCGCCAGCATGCGCGCCATGACGTCGATGCCGCCGCCGGCCGCCACCGGCACCACGATGCGGACCGCGCGGTCCGGATAGTCGGCCCTCACGGGAACAACGGCGTACGACAGGAGCAGTGCGAGAACAGCGGCGAGCATGCGCGGCATCATTGTCTCCATGGTCCAGGCCCGCATCATAGCAATCAGGTCGACCGCATGAAACGCCCGGCGCCAGGCGCAGGCAGTTGGCACGCTGTCGCAACTGTGGTTGGGTGCGCGGAAAGCTTCGAGAGCCCAAGGCCGCCCGCATGGATTTCGGCGTTTTCGACCACCTCGACCGCAGCGGTCGACCGCTGGCCGAGTATTACGAGGACCGCCTCAAGATCGTCGAAGCCTATGACCGGACCGGCTTCCACGCCTATCACCTGGCGGAGCATCATGCGACGCCGCTCGGCATGGCGCCCTCGCCCAGCGTGTTCCTCGCCGCCGTGGCGGAGCGCACGCGCTCCCTGCGGTTCGGGACGCTGGTCTATGCGCTGCCGTTGCATCACCCGCTACGGCTGATCGAGGAAATCTGCATGCTCGATCACCTGAGCGGTGGGCGCGTCGACATCGGTTTCGGCCGCGGCTCCTCGCCGATCGAGATCGCCTACTACGGTCAGGATCCGGCCGATGCGCAGGAGATCTATGCCGAGGGCCTCGAGCTGATCCTGCAGGGACTGACGCACAAGGTGCTGAACTTCGAAGGGAAGCGATTCTCCTTCCGCGACGTGCCGATGGAGATCGCGCCATTGCAGAAGCCGCATCCGCCGATCTGGTACGGCGTGCATTCGCCGGACAGCGCCGAGCGTGCGGCCCGGCGCGGCCTCAACACCGTGAGCCTCGATCCGCCGGCCGAGACCCGCGCCTCAAGCGAGCGCTATCGCGCGACCTGGAACGAGGCCCGCCCCGGCGTAGCACTGCCCAGGCTCGGGCTCGGCCGCTTCATCGTGGTGGCGCCGAACGACGCCGAAGCGATGAGCCTGGCGCGTCGCGCCTATCCGGTGTGGCACGACAGCTTCACCTTTCTGTTCCGCCTGCACGGCCGCTCGCAGATGCATCCGCGTCCCGCCGACTTCGACACGCTGGTCGAACGCGGCCAGGGCATCGCCGGCTCGCCCGCGACGGTCAGCGCGTTCCTCGGCGCGCAGCTCGCCGAAACCGGCTGCAATTACGTGGTCGGGCAGTTCGCCTTCGGCGATCTCATGCTCGGCGAAACGCTTCGCTCGATCGACCTGTTCGCTCGCGAGGTGATGCCGGCGTTGCGTCAGGGAGCGGCGCCGGCGCGACCCGCGCAAGTCGCGGCGGCGCAATAATAATTTACGATTGTGACTCCGGTCACGGTTTCCCTGCCGGGAAGGTGGGAGGAAGCAGCATGCATGATCGGTGCGCAAGCGCCGTCGCAGATTGCTGCGGACATCACCGTGAGGACACAGCCATGTGGAACAAGTACGGGCTCGGGCGGAACACGCCGAAGATATCGGTGGTGGTCGCATTGCTGCTGGGGGTCGCGTATTTCGCCGATCCTCCAACGTCCATGGATCGGTCGCTCGATCAGGCCGCAGCACGATCGCAGGCCGAGACGCCAAAGACCCGTGTCGCAGCGGTGGAGGATCGCACGAACTCCACGCCCGAGCCGCAGCCCGCGCGTGCGGCAAGCGACGGGGCGGTGAAGACGGCGGCTTCCGCCTCGACCCCGTCCGCACCGGCGCCGGTCACCGTAATCGACACGCAAGGTGCCGCGCCGAGCCCAACACCTCGCGCGCAGGCGGCTCCGGCCCAGACAGCTCCGGCCCAGACGGCTCCCGTGCAGTCGCCGGCGAGCATCCCATCGGCGCCCGCAAACGCCGCGTCGACCGCCACCACCGCTCCGTCCGAGGCGCCGGCGCAGATCGCAGGCGCGCCGGCCGCCGCCGCCAAGGCCGCCCGGACGCGTGTCGCCAAGGCCACCCGCAAGGCCAGGAAGGCGCGGCGGTACCGCGCCTATGGCGTCCTGGGGCTGCTCGCCGACGAGCTGTGAGCAGCAAAGAGGCGATGCCTCTCGCCTGTCGTCGCAACGGTCTCTCGTGTTGTCATCGCCCGGCTTGATCGGGCGATCCAGTACTCCCAGGCCTGCAGCCAGTGCCGGGATGCCATTCATATTTTCGATTGCTCCCCCGATATCGAAGCCCGATGGTTACTCGATCGCCCCGGTCAAGCCGGGCGATGACAACGAATTAGCGCAAGAGCCCGCGATGAAGATCGTAATTCCCGACGACTACCAGGACATGGTCGATCAGCTCGCGTGCTTCGCGCTGATCCGCCATCATGACGTGACGCGCTATCGCACGCCGGCGCGCGATCTCGACGAGCTGGTCGAGCGCCTGCGCGACGCCGACGTGGTCGTGTCGATCCGCGAGCGGGTCGAGTTCTCGCGCGCACTGCTGGAGCAGCTGCCGAAGCTCAAGCTGCTGGCGTTGGTCGGCCGCAACTCGCACATGATCGACTTTGCGGCCTGCACCGCGCTCGGCATTCCGGTGGCGACGGGACAGAGCAATTCGCCGGTGGCGCCGGCCGAGCTTACGCTGGCCATGATCCTCGCCGCGCGCCGCAATGTCGCGCGGGAAGCCGAACGGATGAAGCGCGGCGAATGGCCGTGCACCCTGTCGCACCGGCTGCGCGGATCGACGCTCGGCATTTTCGGGCTCGGCCACATCGGCGCGCTGGTCGCCCAGGGCGGGCGTGGGCTCGGCATGGAGATCCTGGTGTGGGGGCAAGAAGCCTCACTGGAGAAGGCGGCGGCCGCCGGGTATCGGGCGGCGCAGAGCCAGCAGGACTTGTTCGAGCAGTCGGACGTGCTGTCGCTGCATGTCCGGCTGCGCCCCGAGACCAGGGGCATCGTCGGCCCCGACGAGTTCGCGCGCATGAAGCCGACCGCGCTGATCGTCAACACGGCGCGGGCCGAGCTGATCCGGCCGGGCGCGCTGCTCGAGGCCTTGCGCAAGGGCCGGCCCGGCTACGCCGCCGTCGACGTGTACGAGCAGGAGCCGATCGTCCACGGCGAGCATCCGTTCCTGTCGATGCCGAACGTGCTGTGCCTGCCCCATCTCGGCTGGGCCGAATGGGACAATTTCGAGCTCTATTTCGGCGAGACGTTCCGGCAGATCGTGGCCTACGAGAAGGGCGAGCCGCTGCGGCTGGCGAACCCCGACGTGCGCCCGCGACGGTGAACGCGCCGATCAGCCGGCCCTCGCGCCGATCGGCACCAGTGCCGCCGATTTGAAGTTCCTGCAGCGGGTGCGGCAGGCTCGTTCAGGAACTTCAAATCGAAAAACGGCACTGGAATCATAAACTTGCTAGTGCTCCTTTGCTTCCGAAGCTCGTGCGCGAGGGTGCCGCGATGGATCACGAGCTTCGGAAGCGGGGCACTAGTGCGGCGGGAAGGAAGAGGTCGTCCGCGATGGTTTCCGCCGCGGCGGCCGGATCGAGCAGCTGTCGGTACACAGCCGCATAGTCGGCAACGCCGCGCACGAGCTCGCGCCACAGACCCTGCCCTTCTGCCAGCAGCTGCCGCGCCTGGGTCACCGCCTGGATGGAGAGCACGAGGATCTCGAGCCCGGGGGCGGCGAGACGGGTCAGGCGATCGGCCGACTGCTCCGCCGTAAACCGCAACCGGTTCACCTGCTCCACATAGGCCGTAAGACGGACGAGCGTGTCGGGAGAAGGTGCTGCGACGCGGCCATGCAGAAGACTTTCCGGAAAGCCCTGCGCTGCAATCTCCATCACCTTCAATTGTCTGGCAGCGAACGCCGTCGCGACCAGCGCCGCGCTCACTTCGCTGCGCGAGGCCGCGGCGAGCGAATCGCGCCAGCATTGCATGTTGCGGAGCGCGCCCACGTCCAGGGCCTCGAAAGACCGTTGTCCGGCGCCGTTATCGGTCGGTGTCTGCCTCGTCGCGAATGGCTGCATTGTTGCTTCCGGTGATCATGAGAAGAAAGGCTGGTCGAAGGCGCAGCGCCGCGGCGGCACCGCCAACGTCACAGGCGCAGGCTGCCGGCGGCGGGTTCGCCCGGCGTGGGCGCATCGGCGAGCAACGTTCGCAACGCCTGCGCCGCCCGCGCCCCGGCATCGGCGGAGCCGCCGGCGTAGAATTCGATGCAGCAGCACGCGGTGAGAAGACGGAGCTTCAGTCGGCCATTTTCTTCCTTGAGCTTCTCGACGATTCGGCTGAAGTGATGGCGCTGCAACCGGACCAGCGCCGTCTCGGTCACGGGGTCGACGGGCTCGGCCGACCCCAGGATCCAGGTCTCGGCCCGGACCGCGTCGACCGCGCTCAAGTGCCAGCCGACCACGGCTCGCAGGCACTCAGGATTTTCATTCCAATCATAGGGGCGCGTGACGTATCGCAGTTCTGTGGCTACGCGGTCGCGCTCCGCGGTGGTTGATGTCTCGCTCATGGCGCATACTCCACATCGCCAGAGCCCCCAAGCCGGGACGCATGTTGGGTCGGAGGTGGTTAATCAATGGTTAAGCTGGAAGACGCATCGGCGTGAACGATGATCAACCATATCGGCGCCTGTTTGCTCCGCTCCAGGTTGGGCGGCGCTCGTTGCGCAACCGCATCGCGCTCGCCGCCACCCTGACCAACTTCGGCACCGGCAATCGTGTCACCGACCGCTGGATCGATTTTCTCGCCGAGCGCGCGAAGGGCGGCGCCGGCATGATCGTCAGCGAGATCATCGCGGTCGATCCGGGCGCGCTCGCGCAAGGCGCGATCGTGACCGGCTACGAGGCGGAGAACGAGGACGGCTTCCGGCGCACTGCCGCCGCGGTGGAAGGCAACGGCGCCTGCCTGGTCGCGCAGCTGTGGCATCCCGGGCGCCAGCAGCTGTGGAGCCCGGTGCGCTCGCCGAAGGGCATCTCCGGCGAGCCCGACGCCTACAGCTGGACCGTGCCCCACGTCATGAGCACCGACGAGTTGCGCCAGGTCGGCGATGCCTACGTGGCCGTGGCGCAGCGATTGAAGCGCTGCGGCTTCGGCGGCGTCGAGCTGCACGGCGCGCACGGCTACCTGATCACGCAGATCCTGTCGCCGTGGTCGAACCGGCGCACCGACCGCTATGGCGGATCGCCGGAGAACCGCATCCGCTTCGTGCACGAGGTCGCCGAAGCCGTCCGGCAGACCTGCGGGCCCGAGTTCGTGATCGGGCTCAAGATGCCGGGCGACGAAGGCGTCGCCGGCGGCATCGATGTCGAGGAAGCGGCGCGCATCACGGCGGCGCTCGCCACCACCGGCCTGATCGACTATTTCGCCTACAGCCAGGGCAATTTCAGCCTGAGCCTGGAAAACCACGTTCCGGACATGCATTTCCGGCACGGGCATTTCCTCGACATCCACCGGAGGCTCAGGCCGGCCGCGGCCGGCGTACCGGTGATGGCGATCGGCCGCATCGCAATACCGGCCGCGGCGGAGACGGCACTCGCCGAGGGAGCCGGCGATTTCGTCGGGTTGGCGCGCGCGCTGGTCGCCGACGCCGACTGGCCGCGCAAGGCCCAGGCCGGCCGCGCCGACGAGATCCGGCCATCGAGCTACGACAATTTCGCCTGGGGCGAGATCCACGTCGGCAAGCCGCTCGCCGAGCCGCACAACCCTCAGCTCGGGCAGAAGGGCGAGTCCGGCTGGCGACCCGCGCGCGCGGAACGCGGGCGCCGCGTGGTGGTGGTCGGCGCCGGCCCCGCCGGACTGCAGGCGGCGCGCATCGCCGCCGAGCGCGGACATCAGGTGACGTTGCTGGGCGCGTCGGCGCAGATCGGCGGCAAGCTGCGATGGGAAGCCGGGCTGCCCGGCCGCGACGAGCATCTGCGCGTGATCGAATGGATGACGCGCGGGGCCGCGCGAGCAGGCGTAAGAATCGAGACCGGGACGAGGGCCGGCCGTGAAGACGTGCTCGCGCTGAAGCCCGACAGCGTGATCCTGGCGACCGGCTCGCATCAGCGCCGGCCGGATGATTTTGTCGGCGATGGGCTTGCGGCGCGCGAGTGGACGTCAGGCGCAAGCAGCCCGGGCACCGGAACCGCCGTGCTGTTCGACATGGACCACAGTGCCGCAACCTATGCGGTAGCGGACGCGCTGGCGGCGCGCTACGCGCGCCTCGTTCTGCTGACGCCGCGCACCCAGCTCGCCCGCAACGTCAATTACTGCAGCGCGATCGGCATTCACCGCCGGCTCTATGCGGCCGGCGCCGACATCGTGTTTGCGGCGGATCCGGTGTCGTTGCACGATGGCGTGCTCGTATGGCGCAACGTGTTCACCGGAATCGCGCGGGAGGTGCCGAACGTCGCGCTGTTCGTCTGGTCGACGCCGCGCATCGCCGACGACAGCCTGGCCGCACCGCTGCACGCCGCTGGCATCGAGACGCGGCTGGTGGGAGACTGCATGGCGCCGCGCAACCTGCTGTGCGCGATCCATGAGGGAGAAGCCGCCGCGATGATGGTGTAACCCGTCTTTCGACATCAATAGCAATACTCTGCAACCGTCATCCTGAGGCGCTCGGCGCATCCAACCAGAGGCATCAACATCAACTCAGAGCGCGCCGAGCCTCGAAGGATGATCGGCCCGGGCCGTCGCCCTTCGAGGCTCGGCACACGAAGAGTGTGCCGAGCGCCTCAGGGTGACGGGGGATGGGCATGACGAAGCCGGAGTGACGCCACACCATGTTCGAGCGTGCCCTCAATGCCTTCTGGATCCTGCTGGGCGCCGCGGCGGCCGCCTACGCATGGACGCTCGGCGTCATCGGCCCGGCGGGACCGGAGAGCGGGCTGTTCCCGCTGATCGCCGCGCTCATCATCATGGGCGCCGGCATCGTGCTGCTGGTCGGCCGTTCGGCCAACCGGCACACCGCCGCATTTCCGCGCGGCGCCGCGCTCGGCCGCATCCTCGGCGTAGTGGCGGGCCTTGCCGTCATGGCGCTCGGCATGCCGCATCTCGGCTTCGCCGTGACCGGCGCCATCACGATGGTCATCCTGTTGCGCACGGTCGAGCAGTCGAGCTGGATCGCGTCGATCACGCTCGCCCTCGTCTCCGTCGCCGTGGTGATGTGGCTGTTCGGCCATGTGCTCGGCATGATTCTGCCGCGCGGACCATGGGGCTTTTGAGCGATGGATGCGCTCGGCGGTCTCGTCACCGGCTTCTCCGTCATCCTGACGCCGGAGAACCTCTATCTGTGCTTCCTCGGCAGCCTGATCGGCACGCTCGTCGGCGTGCTGCCGGGCGTCGGGCCGCTCGCTGCGCTCGCCCTTCTCTTGCCGGTCACCTTCACGCTGTCGCCGGTCGGCGGCATGGTCATGCTCGCCTCGATCTTCTACGGCGCGATGTACGGGGGATCGACGACGTCGATCCTGCTCAACATCCCCGGCGAGGCCGCATCCGTCGTGACCTGCATCGACGGGCACCAGATGGCGCGGCAGGGTCGTGCCGGGGCCGCGCTCGGCATCGCGGCGCTCGGCTCGTTCATCGCCGGCAGCCTCGGCGTGGTGGTCACCACGTTCTTTGCGCCGTTGATCGCCACGGTCGCCATCCGGTTCGGGCCGCCGGAGAATTTCGCCCTCATGGTCCTCGGCCTCTTCTGCACCCTGTTCATGATCTCCGGCTCGACCGTGAAGGGCGTGCTGATGGTGGCGCTCGGGTTCCTGGCGGCGTCGGTCGGCATCGACGTGGTCAACGGCCAGGAGCGCTTCACCTTCGGCTCGATCAACCTGAGCGGAGGGATCGAGCTGCTCGCGCTCGTCATCGGCCTGTTCGGGGTGACCGAAGTGCTCGGCAACGTCGAGACGTTGACCAGGAACACGCTGCTCGCCGAGCGCATCCGCGGCCTGTGGCCGACGCTCGCCGACTGGCGCGAACTCATGGCGCCCGATGCTGCGCGGCAGCGGCCTCGGCTTCATCCTCGGACTGGTGCCGGGGGGTGGGCCGGTCACCGCCTCGTTCATGTCCTACGCGTTGGAGAAGCGCATCTCGGCAACGCCGTCGCGGTTCGGCAAGGGCGCGATCGAAGGAGTCGCCGGGCCGGAATCGGCGAACAACGCGGCGGTCGCCGGCAGCATCATCCCGGTGCTGTCGCTCGGCATTCCGGGCAATCCGGTGACCGCGCTCCTGCTCGGCGCGCTGATCATCCACGGGGTGCAGCCCGGCCCGCTGTTCATGACCCAGCGACCCGATCTGTTCTGGGGCATCGTCGCCAGCATGTATGTGGGCAACGTCTTCCTCCTGGTGCTCAACCTGCCGCTCGTCGGCCTGTGGGCACAGCTCTTGCGAATTCCCTATCGGGTGTTGTTCCCGATCGTGCTGCTCCTGTGCGTCGTCGGCACGTATTCGGCCAACAAGAACGTGTTCGACCTGTGGGTCATGCTCGGCTTCGGCATCGCCGGCTACGTGCTGCGCAAGCTCGACTACGATCTCGCGCCGCTGGTCATCGCCTTCGTGCTGGCCCCCCTGATGGAACAGTCGCTCCGCCAGTCCCTGGTCATGTCGCCCGATGGCGCTATGATCCTCATCCAACGTCCGGTCGCGGCGCTGCTGCTTGGGGCAAGCGCCGTTCTCGTCGCGCTCATGTTCGCTCGCACAACCAAGATCGAGGGAGGAAGTCCATGAAGCATGCCCTGCTCGCCGGCGCACTTGCGGCCGCGCTCATCGCAACGCCGGCCGCCGCCCAGGATCCGAAGGCCGATCTCGCCAAGCTCAAGCCGAAGGACTTTCCCAGCCAGCCGATCGAATACACCGTGGTCTATCCGGCCGGCGGCGGCATGGACGTCACCGCGCGCCTGCTCGCGAAATTCGTGGAGAAATGGAGCGGCGACAAGATCATCGTCAACAACCGCACCGGCGGCGCCGGCATGGTGGGGCATTCCTATCTCGCCAGCCAGGCGAAGCCGGATGGCCACACGGTCGGCGTGGTGGCGAGCCTGGTGTGGGGCGACGCGCTGCTGCGCGCGCAGGGGCGGTGGTCGCTCACCGACCTCGAGCCGATCGGCTACCTCAATTCCGACGCGCTCACCTGGGTCGGCGCGACCGGAGGCGCCGTCAAGGGCATGTCGATCAAGGAGATCATCCAAGCCGCCAAGGACAAGCCCGGCACCATCCGCATCGCCACCGTTCCGGGCAGCATGTGGGACTACCTGGTGGAGCAGATCGAGGCGAACACCGGCGCCAAGTTCCTGCGCGTTCCGTTCCAGGGCGGCGGTGCCGGCATCAATGCGCTGGTCGGCGGCAACGTGGACGTCGCGCAAGGCTTCTACTCGGAATTCCGCGGGCACCTGGACGGACGCATGGTGACGCCGCTGGCGGTGGCATCGTCGGGACGCATGGACTTTCTGAAGGACATGCCGACGTTCAACGAGACGTTCGGCGGCAACGAGTATCTGTGGCAGGTGATCCGCTTCGCGGTCGTGCCAAAGGGAACGCCGGCCGATCGCAAGGCCTATCTGGGCGCACAGGTGCAGTCCGCCATGAACGACCCCGAGCTGGTCGCCGAGTATCAGAAGCAGGGCGTCTATTTCGATCCCAAGCTCGCCAAGTCGGCAAATCTCGCCGCCGACCTTGCCCCCTACATCGAGGCGGAGCGGGCGTTCTACGTGAAGACCGGGAAGCTGAAGTGATAGGAGGTCGTCATGGCCGGCCTTGTGCCGGCCATCCCGATAGAGCAGGCAAAGCCTTGCCAGATGAATCGGGATCGCCGGGTCAAGCCCGGCGATGACGAAAGAAGGCGGCCAACCCATGAAGCGCAGCGCCGAACGAATCCTCACCACCCATGCGGGCAGCCTGCCGCGGCCGGAGAGCCTGACGCAGCTGTTCGTTCGGCGCGGCCGCGGCGAGCCGGTCGATGCGGCTGAGATCGCGGCGGCAGGCCGCGACGCGGTGCGGGCGATCGTGCCGAAGCAGACCGAGGCCGGCATCGACGTCGGCAATAACGGAGAGCAGCAGCACGATTCGTTCTTCCTCTATCTGCGCGAGCGGCTGACCGGACTGGGCGGCACCTGGCAACGGCCGTCGCGCGCCGACGTCGACCGCTACCCCGAGTTCAAGAAGCGCTGGCTCGCCAACATGGCGGCCGCCAAGCATGTCTCGCCGATGGAAGGGTTGCCGATGGCGGTGGGCGAGGTGCGCTACAAGGATGCGGCGGCGATCGAGGCCGAATGCCGCGACTTCGCCGACGTGCTCGCCGCGGCGCCGAGCGGTTTCACCGAACCGTTCATGAACGCACCGTCGCCCGGCATCCTGGCGGCGGCGATCAAGAACCAGCATTACGACACGCTGGAGCACTATCTGACAGCGCTCGGCGAGGCGCTGCGGGTCGAGTACGAGGCGATCGTGCGCGCCGGGTTCGTGCTGCAGATCGACGCGCCCGACCTCGCGCTCGAGCGCCACATCTCCTACAAGGACGAGCCGCTGGCGAAATTCGTCGGCTTCGTCGAGAGCGTGGTGGCGGCGACCAACCATGCGTTGCGCAACGTCCCGCGCGACCGCGTCCGCCTGCACGTGTGCTGGGGCAACTCCGAATCGCCGCACGACTGCGACGTGCCGCTGATCGACATCCTGCCGGCATTGCTCGAGGCGAAGGTCGGCGGCTTCGTGCTGCCGTTCGCCGGGCCGCGGCACGCGCACGAGTTCCGCTGCTTCGAGCAGCATCCCCTGCATGACGATCAGATCCTGGTCGCCGGCGTGATCGATCCGCTCACCAACATCGTCGAGCATCCCGAGGTGGTGGCGGACCGGATCGAGCGGGTGGCGGCGGTGGTCGGCGACCCGACGCGGGTGCTCGCCGGCACCGACTGCGGCTTCGACACCTCGGCCGGCTGGGGTCGGGTGGCGCCCGACGTGGTGTGGGCGAAGCTCCGTGCCTTGAGCGATGGAGCGCGGATCGCGTCCGGGCGCCTGTTCGGGGAAAGCGGAGCGCTGCGTAACCTGGACACGATTTCGTGAACCGACTGCCGCGGAATACCGCGTTCACCCGTTCGGATGATTTTTTCCGCATGATTCCGGGGGAAACTCACCCGAATGATGGCCGCCGGATCAACAAGGATGTGATCGGCCGTGCATCAACCAAGCTGCGAGAGCCGCGACTAAGGGTCGTGTTGGGCGGGCGATAACCCGTACCGCCTCTGTGTGATGTTTCTCACATTCTTCCGGCGAATTCCGGTGGCATTACACGGGCACGCAAGGCATGGGACCCTCGGTCGACCGCTGACGCAGCAGTGCGGATGGTCGGCCGCAACAATGGAAACGCGAAATGAAGCTCATCACTGCTCTGACCTCGCAACGCCTGAAGGCCGTTGTGGTCGCGACATTTCTCGTCTTGGCGGGAGCCATCGGCGGAGGCGCGATCTCGACGACCATCACGGCCGCGGCTGCCACGAACGACCTCAAGAAGCTCGCGCTCGACGACAGCAAGGCGCGCCTGATCGGCTCCTACGTGGTGACCGGCACCGATACCAACGGCAAGCCCTACGTCATGGAGCACACGCTCGGCATCTCGCTGGCGCCGTCCGGCGCGCTCGAGCTTGAATGGGACGACGGCAAGATCGTGGGCGTCGGCGACGTGGTCGGCAACGTGCTCGCGGTCGCCTCGTGGACCAACGGCAGGACCGTCATCCTGACCATGCAGATCAATCCGGACGGCTCGCTCTCCGGCAACTGGCTGCGCCGCACCGATCGCGGCAGCAAGGGTACCGAACGCTGGAAGAAGGTCTGAGCCGGCCTTACTCCGGCTTGATGTTCGAATCCCGGATGATCTTGCTGTAGCGCGCGAGCTCGGCCTTGAGGTAGTCGCGCCATGCTTCCGGCTCAGTGGCGAGCGGCTGCATACCCTGCCCGTCGAGCTGCGTCACCACCTCGGGAACCGCAACGGCCTTCGCCACCTCGTCGCGCAGTCGCTTGGCGATCGCCGGCGGCGTGTTCGGGGGCGCCAGGATACCGAACCAGCCGGCGATCTCATAATCCGGCACGCCGGTCTCCATCACGGTCGGCACGTCCGGCAGGGCGGAGGAGCGCTTCGTGCTGGTCACGGCGAGCGGCGTGACCTTGCCGGCCTTGGCCTGGGTGACCATGACCGGCATGGCATCGAACATCGCATCGATGTGGCCACCCAGGAGGTCGTTGAGCGCCGGACCCGCGCCCTTGTAGGGCACGATCGTCACCTTGATGCCGGTCCTCGCCTTCAACAGCTCGGTCGCCAGGTAGAGCGAGCTTCCCGTGCCGCCGCCGGCGCCGAAGCTGAGCTTGCCCGGGTTCTGATTGGCGTAGTCGATCAGCTCGCGCAGGCTCTTGATCGGCAGATCCTTGCGCGCCACCACGATCAACGGGCCGGTCGCCACCTGGGTCACCGGCGTGAGCGTCGTGAGATCGAACGGATAATCCGGGTGCAGCGGCTGCGTGATCAGCGTGCTGGTGGAGATGAAGAACAGCGTGTGCCCGTCGGGCGGCGCGCCCGTGAGGTCGCGCAGCGCCGGGATGAAGATGCCGCCGGCGCGGTTCTCGACGAACACCGTGGTGCGCAGGCTCTCGCTCATCTTCTGGGCGACGAGGCGCGCCATCACGTCGGTCGCGCCGCCAGCCGCAAGGCCGACGATGAGCTTGATCGGCTTCGACGAGAGATCCTGCGCGCGCACGGCAGGCGAACCCAGCATGGCGCCGGCCAACGCAATGACGGCGAAGCGTCCCAACCAGCTCATCGTTTCCTCCCTGCGGTGCCGCCCGGTCAGGCCGGCTCGTTGTCGGCGAGCAGCGTCGCCATGATGCGCTCCCGCGTCAACGGGAGATTGCGGATGCGCGCGCCCAGCGCGCGGGCAACCGCATTGCCGATCGCCGCCACGGTCGGACCCATGCCGACTTCGCCGAGACCCAGCGCCGGCTCGTCGGGCGCATCGATGAACCGGATCTCGATCTCCGGCACCTCGGAGAAACGCAGGATCGGGTAGTCCTCCCAGGTGGCGGTCGCCACGTATCCGTCGGCGAAGCGGACCTGTTCCTTGAGGGCGAAGCTCGCCGCCTGCACGATCGCGCCCTCCACCTGGCTCGCCGCACCGTCCGGATTGATGACCAGGCCGGCATCGACACAGGCCCAGATGCGCTCGAGGCGGACCTCTTCGGCGACCGCGACCTCGGCCACCGCCGCCATGTAGCCGGCGATGTTCTTGTAGCGGGCAAAGCCGAACCCCTTGGCGCGGCCTCCGCCGGGCGGCGCCGCCTTGTCCCAGCCGCCCATCTCGGCCGCCGTCTCGATCACGCGCCGCGCGCGCGGGTCGGACGTCAGCGACAGCCGATAGGCGACCGGGTCCGCACCGGTCGCCTCGGCCATCTCGTCCATGAACGCTTCGATCGCGAACACGTTGGCCCAGGCGCCGAGGCCGCGCAGCGAGGAGGTGCGCAGCGGAACGTCGGGCAGCATGTGATGCACCAGGCGATGACGCGGCAGGTCGTAGAGCGGATAGGCGTTGCGCGTCGCGCCGCCGCCGCGCTCGTCAGGCACGTCGTTCACCGGGTTCGGCACCGGCGCGTCGGGCAGCGCCGCGGCGCCGATCAGGTTGGAATTGCCGTTCATGCCAGGGCGCTGCGCATGCGGCGGGCTGAAAATCTCGCTCACCCAATCGGCCGGCCGGCCGTCGTCGTCGAGCACCGCGCGCATGCGGATCGCCATGGCGGGGCTGATCGGTGCGGCCAGGAATTCATCCTCGCGCGTCGTCTGCACCCGCACGACGCGGTCCGGTATCCGGACTGCCACGAAGGCCGCATCGAACGCGGTGTCGTCGGCGGTGTTGTGGCCGTACGTGCCGGAGCCCGGGCGGTGGATCACCGTGACCCGTGCGGGATCCATCCCGAGCGCGAGCGCGATCCAGTCGCGCAGCACGAACACACCCTGGCTGTGCGACCAGACGGTCAGCGCGCCGTCGCGATATTCGGCGAGCGCGCAGGACGGACCGATCGACCCATAGGTGAGGAACGGGCGCGAATAGAGCGCCTCCACGACGCGATTGCCGGCGGCTCGGCCAGAAGCCCCGCTCTCGGCCACGCGGACGCGCGCCGGCTCCGCCATCAGACGCTCCGGCTGGTCCATGTCGGGAGCGAGCCTGGTACCGCCGTCCCACTGGGCAAGCTGCCTTGCGGCGGCGGCGGCGCGCATCGCGACGATCTCCTGGTCGGCCGTGAACGCGACCAGATCGCCCTCGCGCACGATTCCGATCGGCGACTGGGCAGCGCGCCGGACCGCGGCCTCGTCGAGCCCGACCAGCCGGGCGCCGCGCCAGGGACGGCGCAGCATGCGGGCGTGCAGCACGTTTGGCGGCGCGATGTCGTGGATGAAGGCTTCGCCCGTGAGCCTGGGCGGCAGGTCGAGCCGCTGCATGCTGCGGCCGACCAGCCGATAGTCGGCGGGGCGCTTCACCGGCGCACGGCCGGTGGCCGCACGGACGAGATCGACGTCGGCCGCGACCGACCAGTAGTCGTGCGCGGTCTCGCGGCTGCCACGGCAGAACCTGCCATCGCTGACCGTCAGTTCGTCAGGCTGACAGTGCAGCCGCGCGGCGACGTGCCGCACGAACAGCTCACGCACCTCGGCGCAGGCGAGACGCAGCGCGGCGCCGCCCACCGCGATCGAATAACTGCCCGAGGTGAAGCCTTCCGACGGGCTCTCACGCGTGTCGCCGGAGACGATGCGCACGCGCTCGGGCGCGACGTCGAGCTCCTCGGCGGCGATCTGCGTCAGCGCCGTGAGGATGCCCTGGCCGATCTCCACCTTGCCGGTCGCGATGCGCACCCGGCCCTCCGCCTCGAACGCAACCCAGCGGTCGAGGCGCGGATTGTCGATGAGGCTCTGCGGCAGGCCGTGGTCGCTCACGGCTTCGCTCCCGCCATCATCCGGCCAGCCCGCTGCACCGCGCGGATGATGCGATTGTGCACGCCGCAGCGGCACAGGTGACGATCGAGCGCGGCCGCGACCTCGGCGCGATCGGGGTGCTGGTTGCGCTCGAGCAGCGCCGCCGCCGAGATCAGGATGCCCGACAGGCAATAACCGCACTGCCCGGCCTGCTCGTCGATGAACGCCTGCTGCAACGGATGGAGCTCACCGTTGCGCGCGAGCCCCTCAACCGTGGTGATGCGGCGTCCCGCGAGAGTCGATACCTCGCGCGCGCACGAGTAGGCGGGCTCGCCGTCGATCAGCACCATGCAGGCGCCGCACTGCTCGGTGCCGCAGCCGAACCGGCTGCCGCGCAGCGCGAGGTCCTCGCGCAACACCGACAACAGCGGCCGGGTCGGGTCGCCGTCGATGCGGATGGGGCGGCCGTTGAGGATGAAGTCGATCGGATTCATTGGCGATGCATGTAGGTTGGGTTAGCGCGGCCCGTGCTTCAATCCTATGCACTGCATCTGTCCCCGCGCGTAACCCAACATGGTCATGCGCGGCGTTGGGTTACGCGCGGAACACGTACCGAGCACAAGATCAACGCGCGGGCCGCGCTAACGCAACCTACTTTAATCCATTCCTATTCCGCCTTGATGCCCTTGGCGTCGATGAACCGGCTCCAGTTCACGATCTCTTCTTCCAGTCGCGTCCGCAGCGCCGGGCCGGGCAGATAATCCGGGGTGATGTCGAGCTTGGCGAGACGCTCGCGCAGCTTGGCATCCGCCATGGTCGTCGACACCGCTTGCTCGATCTTGGCCTTGACCGGCGCCGGCAACCCCTTCGGGCCGAAAATGCCGAACCAGAACCGCAGCTCGACGCCGGGGTTCTTCACGCCGACCTCCAGCATGGTGGGAACGTTGGGCATCGCCGGCGAGCGCGTCAGGCTGGTCACCGCCAGGCCCTTCACGGTACCGGACTCCACCAGGCTCTTGGTCGCCTGCACCGACGAGATGGTCATCGGCACGTGGCCCGCCACCACGTCCTGGATCGCCTGACCGCCGCCCTTGTAGGGCACGTGGACCGCTTCCATGCCGATGCCGTCCTTGAACACCTCGAAATTCAGGTGCGAGACGCTGCCGATGCCGGCAGAGGCGTAGTTCACCTTCTGCGGCACCGTCTTCGAATAGGCGATGAGCTCGGGGACCGTCTTGGCCGGGATGTTGTTGGCCAGGATCAGCGCCGAGGGCGAGGTGGCAATGCTGGCGACTGCGTCATATTGGGTCAGCGGGTCGAACGGCGACTTCGATTTCTTGTACAGCGCCTGGCTGATGCCAAGCGCATTCTCGGCGAGCAGCAGCGTGTAGCCATCCGGATCGGCCGACGCGACGTGGTTCCAGGCGAGATAACCGCCTGCGCCCGGGCGGTTCTCCACCACGATCGATTGCCCCAGCGCCTTGCCCAGGTCTTCGGAAATCTGCCGCGCCAGCGTGTCGGTGGCGCCGCCCGGCACGAAGGCGACGATCACGCGCACCGGCCGGTCCGGATAGGACGAGGTCTGCGCCTGCGCCGCCGTTGCGGCAACACTGAGCGCACAGGCAATCACGAATGATCTGACGATCTGCAGCACGATAGTCCTCCCTGTGGCGGCGGTCCGCCGCTTCTTTGCGCCGCCCCTTGCTACATGTTGGCGAGCAGCCAGTCGCCCACGTAGTCGATGCCCATCTGCCGGTGATCGACCTGGCAGTGCTCGGCGCCGCCTTCGTCGATCGTGAAGATCTTGAGGTGCTTTCGTTTCGAACCCACCCGCTCGTACAGCGTCTTCGCCTCCCGCAGCGGGACAATCCTATCATTCTCCCCGTGCAGCACCAGGACGGCGCACTCGATCTTCTCGGCCGCCCCTTCCAGTGTGAAGCGCTTGGCCCATTCGAGGGCCGTCTCGTTGTCGGGCGCTCCGACCACCCAGCGGAACTGGAAGTTCGACGTGAACGCCGTCTTGGCATCCTTGGCGAGCCGCGCCTTCACCTCGGCCTGCCATTCGTAGATGCTCCAGTGCATGGCGCCGAGCGCGACGCAGGCCGCGTAACGCTTCTCGTGCGCCACGATGCGCGGCGCCTGATAGCCGCCGAAACTGTAGCCCATCACGGCGACGCGCTTGGGATCCACCTCGGGACGTGCCGCGACGTACTCGTAGGCTGCGGTGCCCGGCACCTCGTAGTCGGGCCGGCTGTGGATCTGCCGCAGCCGCTGCGTCTCGCCCTGGCCCGGACCGTCGATCGCCAACGTATGGATGCCGCGCTTGGCGAACTCGAGGCCCGCGAAGATGACGCTCATCTCCTTGCAATTGTCCATGCCGTCGAACAGCACCACGGTGGGCGCGCGGCCGGTGACGCCCGGGGCCTTCATGAAATAGGCGGCAAGCGACTGTCCCTCGTAGGGAACGTCGACCACCTCGACGTTCGGGTGCAGCCGCTCCAACGCGGCGCGGTAGCAGCGCAGCGCCTTGCGGTACATCGCCATCTTCTCGTCGCCCGGCGGGATGAAGCGCTCCGAGCTGTAATAGTAGTTGCCGGCCCGCATGTAGTTGTTGCCGGCGGTGATCTGTCGCCCTTCCGCCGCCGCGGTGTCGGCGATCGCGGCGACCTTGTCGCCCATCGCGCCCCATTCCTCGCGCCACGCGCGATCGGGATCGGCCTCGTGCTCGCGTGCCTTGAGACGCTGGACGACAACGTCGATCTCGCCCGCAGCCGCAGCCGCCCACGGCACCATGCCTTTCACGATCTGCGTCGCGTTGGTCCAGCGCAGATTGCCCGGGAACGTCTCCACCCACGTGCCGCACTTGTCTGTCGTCATGGTTCCTTCCTGAGGATCACGTCAGCTCGCGGTACGCCCAGCGCGCATGCGCGAATAGTTTTCGATCATGGTGGCGCTGGCCGATCAGCTGCAGACCGACCGGCATTCCGTTCGGACCCGTGAGCACCGGCAAGGTGATGGCGGGCACGTGCAGGACCGTCCACATCATGTAGAGAGGTGCACCGGCAAAAGCCGGTGCACCGGCCGGCGCTTCGCCGAACGCCGCCGGCGTGATGAGTACGTCGCAGTCATCCCACACGGATTCGACGTCGCGACGGCACCGCTCGGCCAGCTCCTGCATCTCGAGATAGCGCTCGAAGCTGCAGGCGAGCCCGTCGGCGAGGCGGCCGCTGCGCAGCGTATCGCTGATCGCCTCCCAGTGCTGCGTGATCTCCCAGGTGAAGGTGCGGGCGAACTCGAAACTCGAGATCGAGCGATGCGCCTCGTTCAGGCGAGAAAAGTGGGCCGGCAGAAGGACCTCGGCAACGCGCGCACCGCGCCTCGCGAGCGCGGCGGCGGCGTCCTCCACCAGCCGCCGGGTGGTCGGCTCGACCTGCTCCCAATTGTGCGTGCGGCAGAAGCCGATCCGCGGCGCCGCGGCGGGCTCGGCGATCGGCACGGGCGGGATGCCGAGCAGGACGTCGCGCCAGAGCGAAACGTCCTCCACCGAGCGCGCCAGGATCCCGAGCGTGTCGAGCGAGCCCGAGGCCTCCATCACGCCATGCAGGCGATGCTCGCCCCAGGTCGGCCGATACCCGAACACGCCGCAGAACGAGGCCGGCCGGATGGTGGAGCCGGTCGTCTGGGTGCCGAGCGCGATCGGCACCATGTGGTCGGCAACCGCTGCGGCCGAGCCGCTCGACGAGCCACCGGGCGTGCGGGCGAGGGCGTGCGGATTGCGCGTCGGTCCCGGATGCAGGTTGGCGAATTCGGTGGTGACCGTCTTGCCCAGCAGGATGCCGCCGGCACGGCGCGTGAGCGCGACGCAAGCGGCATCGCGATGCGTCTGACGGCCGCGATGGATCGGCGTGCCCCATTCGGTCGGCAGATCGGCGGTGTCGATGATGTCCTTCACGCCGAACGGCACGCCGCCGAGCGGTCCCGGCGCTCCATCGCGGTCGAACGCCTGCGCACTGGCGATCGCCTGCTCGGCATCCAGTGCGGCCCAGGCCTGCACCTCGGCCTCGCGCGCCGCCACGCGCTCGAGGCAGGCGCGCACCACCGCCTCGCTGGTGGTCCGGCCGGCCGCGATGGCGGCGCCGATCTCGGTCGCGGTCAGCTCATTGAGGGCCGAATCGATTTTGGCGTCCAAGGCTGAGGATCCGCTGCGCGGTCAGTCGAGCTTGATGTTGAGGCGTCGGATCAGCGGCGCCCAATCCTCGCCGGTCCGGCGCACGATGTCGGTGAGCTCCTCCACCGTGCTGGGCGTCGGATCGAAGCCGATTTTCAAGAGGCGCTCCCGCGCGGCGGGCTCGCCCACCGCCTTGCGCATCTCGCCGTTGAGAAGGGCGACGACATCCCGGGGCGTTCCGGCGGGCGCGAACAGCATGAAATGCACACCCGCATTGAGACCCGGCAATCCCTGCTCGGCGGTGGTCGCGACCTCGGGGACGAGGCTCGATCTCTGATCCTGCACCACCGCGAGCGGCTTGAGCTTGCCGTCCTGCAGGAACGGATTGACCGTGCCGGCGGCGAAGCTGCCGAAGTCGACCCGCGCGGTGACGAGGTCGGTCGTCGCCTGGCCGCCGCCCTTGTAGATGATGTGGGTGACCTTCGCGCCCGTGCGCTGCGCGATCTCCTCGACCGCGAGGTGCTGCAGCAGGCCGTAGCCGGCGGTGCTGAAGTTCACGCCGCCCGGCTTGTCCTTGCTCAGCTGGACCAGCGACTTGATGTCGCTCACCCCGACCGACGGCGCCGCCACCAGCAGGGTTGGCGTGATGCCGATGCCGCCGATCGGGATGAGGTCACGGATGGGGTCGTAGTTGAGGCGGGCGAAGCTCACCGGGAACGTCGCGATGACGGCAGCGTTCACCAGGAGCGTGCAGCCGTCCGGCTTGGAATTGATTACCGCGACGGTGCCGATGTTGCCGGTCGCGCCGGGCCGGTTCTCGATGATGACGCTCTTCCTCAGAAGCGTCTCGAGCCGCTCGCCGACGAGGCGCGCGCCGACGTCGGTCGCGCCGCCGGCCGGATAGGGAACCAGCAGCCTGATCTGCGTGCAGTCGAGGTCGGCAGCGAGAGCAGAGCCTGCGATGAGCGAAACCGCCAACGACCCCGCGATGCGCCGCATCCCATTCGCCTCCCCGAAACGCTTCTTCTCCGGACTGCCGCAAAACGCTAGCAGGTTTGCGCGCCGCGGCACAAACCATTTTCATCATGGGTCGAATGCGCCACACTGGACTTCCGCGGCGTCGCGTGGGCGGTATGTTCGTCGCTCTCCGATAACGCGAAACGATGCAAAGCTTGCAAGCCAGGGAGGAACTCGGCTCATGTCGGCTCGAGAGGAAAGGCACACGGTGCGGGACGTCGGCGTGCGCCTGTGGCGCGACGGGCAGGGTTCCGTGCTGCTCTACCTGCATGGCGCGGCCGGTGTGCCGCCCTGGCTGCCGTTCTTCACCGCGCTGGCGGGAAAGCACCAGGTGCTCATGCCGGAGCACCCGGGCTTCGGCGACTCCGACAATCCTCCGTGGCTCCGCAACGTCGGCGACATGGCGATGTACTACCTCGATGTCCTCGACAAGCTCGGCGAGCGCGTGCACGTCGTCGCGCATTCGCTTGGCGGATGGATCGCGGCGGAAGCCGCGGTGCGCAACTGCAGCCGGATCGCCAGCCTGTCGCTGCTCGACCCGGCCGGCGTGCGGGTGAAGGGCGTGCCGAGCGGCGACAATTTCATCTGGGCGCCGGATGAGCTGGCGCGCAACCTGTTCTACGACCAGTCGTTCGCCGAGCAGATGATCGCCCAGGTGCCGTCCGAGCAGGATGCCGACCGGGCGCTCACCAATCGCTTCATGGCGGCCAAGCTCGGCTGGGAGCCGCGCTGGTTCAACCCGGCGCTGGAGCGCTGGCTGCACCGGATTTCCGTCCCGACCTTCGTGCTGTGGGGGCGTGACGACAAGATCATGCCGAGCGCCTACGCCAAGGTGTGGCAGGAGCGCGTGCCCGATATACGGGTCGAGATCCTGCCCGAGTGCGGGCACCTGCCGATGGTCGAGAAAGGCGCGGTCGCGGCGCAAAAAATCCTCGCGTTCGTCGATGGGGTGCGGTCATGAAATTCACGTTCTTCCACCTGATGCCGTATCGCCCCCTGGACATGGCGGAGCGTCACAAGCATCGCGCCGCCTGGGTGGTGCTGCCAAACACGCTGTACGACCCCAAGAAGGGCGCCGACGAGTACCAGTCCTATCTCGACCAGCTCGCCTATGCGGAGGACCTCGGGTTCGACGTGATCGCGGTGAACGAGCATCACCAGACCGCCTACGGCATGATGCCGGCGCCCAACCTGATCGCCAGCGCCCTGATCCAGCGCACGAAGAAAGCCAAGATCGCAATCGTCGGCCGCGCGCTGCCGCTGGTGAACAACCCCGTGAACATCGCCGAGGAGTTCGCCATGCTCGACAACCTGTCGAGGGGGCGGATCATTACTGGGTTCGTGCGTGGCATCGGCAACGAGTACCATGCGACCGGCATCAATCCGTATTTCTCGCACGAGCGCTTCCAGGAGGCGCACGACCTGATCGTCGCCGCCTGGACGCGGCCGGGGCCGTTCGAGTTCGACGGCGAGCACTACAATCTGCGTTACGTCAACCTGTGGCCGCGCCCCTACCAGACGCCGCACCCGCCGATCTGGATCCCCTCCATGGGCTCCTCCGAGACGATCAAGTGGGCGGCGGCGCCGGAGCGCAAGTACACGTTCCTGGTGACGTTCAGCGGCCGCGAGCTGGTGGCGCGCTATCTCAACCTCTATCGCGAGCAGGCAAAACAGTACGGTTACGAGGCCTCGGGCGACCAGCTCGGCTGGGCGAGTCCGGTCTATGTCGCCGAGACGGACGAGCGCGCGCGCGAGGAGGCGCGCGCCGGCATGGAGACCCTGTTCAACGACTTCCTGGCGGTGCCGTGGGAAATGCTCATGCCGCCCGGCTACACGTCGCTGTCGTCGATGAAGAACACCATGAAGATGCGCAAGGCGCTGGGCGCGCGCAAACGCCACTCGCTGGAGGAGCTGATGGAGAGCGGCACCGTGGTGGTGGGAAGCCCGCAGACCGTGCGCGACGAGCTCTCCCGGCTGCGCGAAGCGACCGGCGCCAATCACCTGGTGACGATGCTGCAAACCGGCGTGCTCAATGACGAGCTCACCAAGCGCAACATGGAGATGTTCGCCAGCGAAGTGATGCCGCATTTGCGGAATTAGGGCATGGCGAAGAAACGCGAAGACAACAACGTTTCGGCGGCGTCCGACGAGCAGATCGCCTACAGCAATCTGTCGCTGCACGAGCTGTTCCAGCAGCAGACGCGGGCGATGCTCGATCGCACCGACCTCGACGAGGAGCAGAAGCAGAACATCCTGATCGCCATGAGCTGCCCGTGCTGCGGAGCCGGCGGGATGTCATTCACGGCGAAATTGAAGCGGTGATTCTGCATAGCCGCATGTAGGGGCACCCCTTTTGGGTGCCCGCGGCCGCGTCGCGAATGGGGAGGTCGTAAGCGGGCGACCACAAGGGTCGCCCCTACAAGGCTTGCGCGCGTCGCTTCTCGGTGGCCGCAGCATCCACCTCGTAGGTTTCCGCATCGATGATGACACCGTACTGCTCGGCGGCCGCCTGCACGCTCACATAGCCCTGGCGGACGTCCTCCTGCACCAGCGCGACCGGGCGCTCGAGCGGCGAGCCGTAGCCGCCGCCGCCGCCCGAGCGGACGCGGAACGCATCGCCCGGCTTGAGCTGCGCCACCAGCACCTTGGCGTTGGGGAAGTCCGTCTTCCAGGCGCCACCGAGGCGCAGCGCGACCTCGTTGCCGGTCGCCTCCCCGCCGCCCTCGAGGCCCCACGGCCGGCAATGGGCACGCTCGATCTGCGTGTTCATGGTCATGGGCGTGCGGGCGCGGATCACCCGCTCGACGCCGAGCCCGCCGCGCCAGCGGCCGGCGCCGCCGGAATCCGGCACCAGCCGGTAGTTCTCGACCACCAGGGGAAACTTCGCTTCGCCCTGCTCGTTCGGCCCATTGTGGGTGTCGCCGTCGTTGATGCACACGGTCGCCGACACGCCGTCCTCGTTGTGCTTGGCGCCCCAGCCGCCGCCGAGCGGGCCGAAATTGGCGATGAAGAATTCGCTCGTCCGCGTGTTGATGCCGTGGCAGGCGGCGACCAGCAGGTCGGCGTGATGGCCGGCGATCACGCGCTCGGGGATCGCCGGGCTGAGCGCCTTGAAGATCGTGTCGACGATGGTCATCGGGTAGGTCATCCACCAGCGCATGGGCGCCGGGCGCGTCGCCGAGATGACGCGGCCGGGCGGCACGATGGTCTTGAGGCTGCGGAACGATCCGTCGTTGATCGGATAGTCGGTCGGCGAGGTGATGCACTTGTAGGCGACCTGCGCGCAGGCATGGCCGGTGGTGATGCCGGAATTGTAGAAGCCGCGCACCTGGCGTGAGACCTCGGTGAGGTCGATCGTCATCTCGTCGCCCTTGACGGTGACGCGCACGCGGATCGGCACCGGCTTGCCGACCTCGATGCCGTCGTCGTCCATGTAGGACTCCGCCTCGTAGACGCCGTTGGGAATGCTGCGCGTGCGGGCGCGCGCCAGCGCCTCGGCCTGGTCCATGATGGCGGCGATCGCACCGAGCACCGGCTCGCGGCCATAGCGCTCGATCAGCTGGAGGAACCGCCGCTCGCCGGTCTTCACCGCGGTGACCTGCGCACGCAGGTCGCCCATGGCGCGGCTCGGCAGCCGCACGTTCTGCCGGATGATGTCGACCACGTCCTGGTTGACCGCGCCGCCCTTGTGCAGCCGTAGGATCGGGAGCTGGATGCCTTCCGAATAGATGTCGGTGGTCATGCCGCCGAGCGTGCCGCCGATGTCGAGCCAGTGCGCCATGCAACAGGAGAAGCCGACCAGCACGCCCTTGTGAAAGATCGGCAAGGTCAGGGTGACGTGGTTGAGATGGCTGCCGGTCAGGTACGCATCGTTGGTGATGTAGATGTCGCCCGGCTTGATCCCGTCCTTGCCGAAATGGCGGATCTTCGCCTTCACGGTCTCCGCCATGCCGCGGATGAACATCGGCAGGCCGATGCCGATCGACACCGTCTCGCCCTCCGGCGTGAACAGGCCGGTGGTGAAGTCCAGCGCCTCGTAGATGATGATGTTGTAGGCGGTGCGCATGAGGTTGGTCTTCATTTCCTCGGTCACCGCCAGGATGCCGTTGCGCACGATCTCGGTGACGACCGGATCGATTTTCTGGCGGCGCGTACCCGCCGCACCGCTCCCTCTTGTCTTCCGGGTGCTCTTCCTGGCCATGGTCAGCGTGCTCCTGCGACCGCGATGACGAGATTGCCGTAGGCGTCGACCTCGAGCGCGTCGCCCGGCATGACGAGCGTGGTCGAGGCATGCTCCTCGATCAGCGCGGGCCCGCGGATGCGGTTGCCGGCCAGCAGGGCGGAGCGCCGCCAGGTCGGCGTGCTCCTGAAGCCCCCGTCCTCGAAATAGACCGGCCGCTTGCCGGCGAAGGCCGCCTTCGGCGGCACTCCCTGACCCCGCCTGATCTTCCCCTGTGGCGGCTTGCGCATCAGGCCGGTGACGGTGGTGCGCAGGCTCACGATCTCGGCGCGCTCCTCGGGCGCCGAGGTGCCGTAGCGCAGTGCGTGGGTGGCATCGAAATGGCGCTTGATCGCCTTGCGGTCCTGCCTGGCAAACACCGCGAGCGGCAGGTCGACGGTGACGGCGTGCTCCTGGCCGACATAGCGCATGTCGGCGGCGCGCTTGACGACGATCTTGTGCGGCACGACCGAGGTGCCGGCGATCGCATCGCGGCCTTGGCTCTCGAGCTCGCGATAGATCTCCTCGATGCGCTCGAACGACGCATCGTCGAGGCGCGTGAGCGCGGTGCGCACGTAGTCGTAGCGCAGATCCGCGAACAGCATGCCGAAGGCCGAGAACACGCCCGGCGCCGGCGGGATGATCACCGTGCGGATGCCGATCTCGCGCGCCACCGCCACTGCATGCAGCGGGCCGGCGCCCCCATAGGCGACGAGCACGAACGCGCCGGCGTCGAGGCCGCGCTCGGTGGTCACCCCCTTGACCGCGTAGGACATGGCGGTCGCGGCGATGCGCAGGATGCCGTCGGCGGCCCCGGTGACGTCCATGCCCAGCGGGTCGGCCACGTTGGCCTTGAGCGCGCGCTCGGCGGCGCCGACATCGAGCTTCATCTCGCCGCCAAGGAAGCGATCGGCAGCGAGCCGCCCGAGCACCAGGTTGGCGTCGGTCACGGTCGGCTTGTCGCCACCGAGGCCATAGCAGGCGGGACCGGGCGTGGCGCCCGCGCTTTGCGGCCCGACCCGCAGGCCACCCTCCTCGATGCGGGCGATCGAGCCGCCGCCGGTGCCGACCTCGAAGATGTCCATCATGGCGATCTGCACGGGCAGCGCCTGGTCGTAGCCGCCAAGCAGCGCGGTGCCGGTCGTCAGCGCTTCGCCGTGATAGATCACCCCCGCTTTCGCGGTGGTGCCGCCCATGTCGAAGGCGATGGCGTTGTCGATTTTCAGTGTACGGCACAGCGCCTGGGTGCCGATGACGCCGGCGGCCGGGCCGGATTCCAGCATCCGGATGCATTGGTGCTGCGCCTGCTCGGCCTCGTACAGGCCCCCGGTCGACTGCACGATCAGGAAGGAGCCGTGAAAGCCGGCGCGGCGAATGTGCTGGTCGATCTCGCCCACGTAGCGGCGCACCTTGGGGCCGATATAGGCGTTCGCCACCACGGTCGAGCAGCGCTCGAACTCGCGATACTCCTGGCTGAGCTCGTGCGAGGCGGACACGAACATGTCGGGATGGTTGGTTTCGAGGATGCGCTTGGCGCGCGCCTCGTGGTCGGACCGCGCATAGCAATTGAGGAACAGGATGGCGGCGGCTTCGACGCCGCGCCTGGCCAGCTCCGCGCCGAGCCTCTTGACCTCGTCGGCATCGAGCGGCCGGTCGATCTCGCCATCGGACAGCACGCGCTCGTGGATCTCGAATCGCAGTGCGCGCTCGACCAGCGGCTGATGCTTGCGGAAGAACAGGTTGTAGGCGTCCGGCCGGTTGATGCGGCCGATCTCGTAGATGTCGCGAAAACCCTCGGTGATCACCAGCGCGGTCCTGGCGCCGGTGCGCTCGAGGATCGTATTGATGGCGATGGTCGAGCCGTGCAGGAACAGGCCGGCGGACCCGTAGCCGCTGCCGGCCTTCGCCACCGCCGCCGTGATCCCGTCCACCAGGTGACTCGGCGTCGACAGTGCCTTGCCGAAGGTGAGCGTGCCCGACCGGTCGTCGAACACCGCGATGTCGGTGAAGGTGCCGCCGATGTCGGCGGCGAGACGCAGGTTGGCGCCATTCGTGCTGGATCGGGAACGGGATGTCATCGTGACTCTGCGTTGAGGTCCCCTCTCCGGCTTACGGGGAGGGTCAGGGAGGGGGCATTCGGGAGACCAAGCGGGATTCATCGCCTCCCGTCAACTGCGTCGCCATCGTGTATCGACCAGTGATACAAGCGACGGCCTCGTCAGGGTCATTCGTGTCGTTCTCGTCGAATGGATCTCACAACTCCCATCCTCATCGTCGGCGGCGGGCCGGTCGGCCTCGCGCTCGCCGGCGATCTCGGCTGGCGCGGCGTCCCCTGCCTGCTCGTCGAGCAGTCGGACGGATCGATCTATCAGCCGCGCCAGGATCTGGTCGGCATCCGCACCATGGAGTTCTGCCGCCGCTGGGGGCTGGTGGAGGCCGTCGAGGCTGCGCCCTACCCGCGCGACGTGCCGCAGGACAATGTCTATGTGACGAGCCTCACCGGCCATGAGCTCGGGCGCGAGCGCTTTCCCTCCATGGGCGATCAAGCTCCGCCGAGCGTGAGCCCGCAGAAGCGCGAGCGCTGCCCGCAGAACATGTTCGATCCCATTCTGCGCGCTTTCGCGGCGGCGCAGCCTTGCGTCGAGCTGCGCCACCGCACGCGGCTCGTCGGCTTCACGCAAGGTAGCGACCATGTGACCGCCGAGGTCGAAGACCCGGAGCGCGGGCGACGCTATGCGGTCACGGCGCAGTACCTCGCCGGCTGCGACGGGGCGCGCAGCCTGGTGCGGGAGACGCTCGGCATCGCCATGAGCGGCAACGCCGCGCTCACCTACACCACCAACGTGATCTTCCGCTGCCCCGATCTCGTCGCCCTGCACGACAAGGGACAGGCGTACCGGTTCATCATCCTCGGCCCCGAGGGCACGTGGGCCACCATCGTGGCGATCAACGGCCGCGACCAGTGGCGTTTCTCGCTGATCGGCAGCCAGGAGCAGCGCGAGCGCAGCGAAGACGAGATCCATGCGGCGATCCGGCGCGCCGTGGGTGTCGATTTCGACTACGAGATCCTGAGCATCGTTCCCTGGGTGCGTCGCGAGCTCGTCGCCGACCGCTACCGCGTCGGGCGCGGCTTCATCCTGGGCGACGCCGCCCACATGATGTCGCCGACCGGCGGGTTCGGCATGAACACCGGCGTCGGCGACGTGGTCGATCTCTCCTGGAAGCTCGCCGCGGTGCTGGAAGGCTGGGGCGGTACGGCCCTGCTTAATTCCTACGCAACGGAGCGGCGGCCGGTCGGGTCCCGCAACGTCGCCGAGGCCAGCCGCAACCTGCGCCGCATGCTGTCGCCGCGGCCGGGGCAGATCATCCTCGACAACACGGCCGCAGGCGCGCGCGCCCGCGCGGCGCTGGAGCGCGAGTTCTCCGCGCTGATGCGCCACGAGTGGTTCACGCTCGGCATGCATCTCGGCTACCGCTACGAGGATTCGCCGATCTGCCGGCCCGATGGCACCGCGCCCACGGCCGACGAGCCCGGGACCTATGTGCCCACCGCGCGTCCAGGCAGCCGCGCGCCGCACGCATGGCTTCGTGATGGGCGCTCGACTCTCGACCTGTTCGGGCGCGGATTCACGCTCATGGGCCTGGGCGCGGATGCATCTGAAGCGGCGCCGCTCATCGAGGCGGCGGCACGCCGGCGCGTTCCGCTGACCTTCGTGAGGCTGGACGAGCCCGAGGTTCTGACGCTTTATGAGCGCCGGCTGGTGCTGGTGCGACCGGACGGCCACGTCGCCTGGCGCGACGATCGCGCGCCCGACGACCCACTGGCGGTCATCGATTGCATCCGCGGCGCCTAGAGCGAGATGACTTTCTTCGAAGAGTCATCTCGGTCTATTTTATTCATGGAGCATGATCTTTTCCGAAAACCGGTATCCACTTTTCGGGATCATGCTCGAGGGAGGATAGGATGAATGCCCCGTCACGCCAGGAGCTGGCGCAGTCCGGCACCCTCGAGGAGCTCTACGGCAAGCTCGACAAGGTCGGCATGGGGCCCGGCTGGAACAAGCCGACGCCGTCGCTGTGGCCAAGCCCGCGCAAGACATTCCGCCCGACCCACTGGCGCTACGAGCAGGCACGCGGCGCGCTCGATGCGGCCGGCCGGCTGATCAACACCGAGCTTGCCGAGCGGCGCAATCTGATCCTGTTCAATCCGGCCGAAGGCAACACCTACGGCACGGTGCGCACCATCGTTGCCGCCTACCAGATGATCATGCCCGGCGAGTGGGCGCGCGTGCACCGTCACACCCCGAACGCCCTGCGCCTCATCCTCGACGCGGAGCCCGGCACCTACACGGAGGTCGACGGCATCAACATTTCCATGGAGCCGGGCGACGTGCTGCTGACGCCGAACTGGTCGACCCACGGGCACGGCAACCACAGCAGGGCCAACGCCTACTGGCTCGACTTCCTCGATGCACCGCTGGTGCAGCTGCTCGAGCCGATGTTCTTCGAGCCGCTGGAGGAGGACAAGACCCACGCCGCCTTCGAGTCGGACCCGAAGGCTCCGACGACAGACTCGCCGTTCGTGTTCACGTTGCGCGAGACGCTTAGGCGGCTCGATGCGGCGGTGCCGACGCCGGACGGCCCGTTCGGCACCGCGATCGAGCTTGGGCAACCCGCGCTCGACACCATCGCGTTGCACATGATGAAGCTTGCGCCCGGCCTGCGCACCGCGACGCACCAGACCACTACCAACAACGTCTACGCCATCGTGCGCGGCAGCGGCGTCACCGAGGTCGACGGCGAGCGCTTCGCCTGGAGCCGCGGCGACGTGATCGCGGCGCCGGCCTGGCGGCCGCATTTCCATGAAGCCGCCGAGGACGCGCTGATGTTCCGCGTGACCGACGAGCCGGTGCTGCAGAAGCTCGGGTTTTATCGGGCGGGGATGACTGACTCTCGACCGTCATCGTGAGGTGCTCGGCGCATTCGCGGCGCTGCCTCACATCTGCACTGAATGCGCCGAGCCTCGAACGATGAACGGCCCGCCCTTCGAGGCTCGGTGCACGAAGGGTGCACCGAGCACCTCAGGGTGACGGGCCGTCGCCTCCTGAGGCTCTCGAAGGGCGAGGAGCTCCGCTCGAAGAGAGCGGAGCGCGCCTCAGGGTGGCGGGCGAGAGTTTATCACCGCCCACACGCGCTGCGGCGTCGCCGGCATGTCGATGTGGTCGATGCCGTGTTCGCCGAGCGCATGCGCCAGCGCATTGATCACCACTGCCGGCGCCGGCGTGATGCCGCCCTCGCCGCCGCCCTTGACGCGCAGCGGATTGCCCGCGGTCGGATCCTCGGCGAGCTCGACCCGAAAGCTCGGCACGCCATGCGCGCGCGGCAGCGCGTAGTCCATGAACGAGGCGGTCAGCACCTGGGCGGACGCGTCGGTGACCACGCCTTCGCACAGCGCCTGGCCGATGCCCTGCACGATGCCGCCGTGCACCTGCCCGTCGACGATCAGCGGATTGATCGGCTGGCCGACGTCGTCCACCGACGTGTAGCGCGTGATCTCGATCGCGCCGGTGTCGGGATCGACTTCGAGCTCGCACACCGCGCAGCCGGTCGGATGGGCGGGAATGCGGTGCGACAGCTCGGCCACCGCTTGCAGGCGCCGCTCGGCAGTTCGTTCTGCCACCTGGAACAGGCTCAACGAGCGGTTCGAGCCGATCGCGGTGAAGATGCCGTCCGCATAGCGCAACGCGTCTGCGGCCACACCGAGCTCCGCAGCGGCAACGTCGCGCGCCTGCGCGATCAGCGTGTCGCTTGCCTCGCACAGCAAGGTTCCGACCAGCCGCATCGAGCGTGCCGAGTGGGTGCCGCCGCCGGCCTCGACCAGGCTGGTGTCGCCGGTGCGAATCCTGATGTCTTCCATCGGCACGGCGAGGCGATCAGCGATCACTTGCGTGAACACGGTCTCGTGGCCCTGGCCGGTCGACTGGGTGCCGCTGACGAGCTCCACCACGCCGTCGGCGCCGGCGGTGAGCACCACGCGCTCGCGCGGCGCGCCGACCGGCGCCTCGATATAGTTGGCGACGCCGATGCCGCGCCGTCGTCCGGCCTTGCGGCTCGACGCCTGGCGCGCCGGAAATCCCTCCCAATCGGCGGCGGCGAGCGCCTGCTCCATGTTGCCGAGGAAATCGCCGCTGTCGTAGGTGAGCCCCATCAGGTTGCGATAGGGCAATTGCTTCTTGCCGATGATGTTCTGCCTGCGCAGCGCGATGCGATCGACGCCCAGACGCTTCGCCGCCATGTCGAACAGGCGCTCGACCGCAAACATCGCTTCCGGCCGGCCGGCGCCACGATAAGGGGCGACCGGCGCCGAGTTGGTGAGGATGCCGCGCACGCGGGCAAAGCCCGCGCCTGCGTCGTACACGCTCGCGATGAGGCGATGACAATTGGCCAGCGGCGCGAACGAGGCCGGATAGGCGCCGAGGTTGCCATCGATCGCGAACTTAACCGCCAGCAGCTTGCCGGCGGCGCTGAACGCAGCGGCGGCGCGGGTGGTGATGTCGCGCCCCTGATGGTCGGTGAGAAACGCCTCGCTGCGGTCGCTCCCCCAGCGCACCGGCCGTCCCACGCGGCGCGCCGCCCAGGCGACCAGCACGCTCTCGGGGTAGAGCGCGGTGCGCGGCCCGAAGCCGCCGCCGACGTCGGGTGAAATCGCGCGGATCCTCTCCGGCGGTACGCCGAGCGCGATGCTCAAGCCGGCACGGTGGCGGACCACGCCCTGGCTGCCGGATATCACCGTGTAGGTCCCGTCGGCGGCATCGAACAGGCCGATGGCGGCGCGCGGCTCCATCTGGCAATTGACGATGCGCTGGTTGACGAAATCGTGCGCCACCACCAGATCGGCCGCCGCAAGGGCCGCCTCGGTCGCGGCGCGGTCGCCGAAGCTCGCATCGAGCGCGATGTTCCTCGACGCGTCAGGCCACAGCAGCGGCGCGCCGTCCGCCAACGAGGCATCGATGGTGGCGACGGCCGGCAGCACTTCGTAGTCGACCTCGATCGCCTCGGCGGCATCCTTCGCCTGCGCGAGCGTCTCGGCAATCACCGCCGCCACCGCCTCGCCCACGTGGCGCACCCGATTCGTCGCGAGCACCGGCTGCGGCGTCTCGTAGACGACATGCGGACCGTTCACGAAGGTCGGCCGCGTGGGATCGACCGCATCTGCCGCATTCGCGAGGTGAGGGATCGGCTTCAACCCATCGGCCGTGGCGTCGGCTGCGGTCAGCACTGCGAGCACGCCCGAAAAGCCTTTGGCCCGCTCGGTGCGGATCGCCCGCACCGACGCATGCGGATGCGGCGATCGCAGCACATAGGCCCAGGACGCATCCGATGGCGCCAGATCGTCGGTGTAGCGCCCCTTGCCGGCAACGAGGCGCAGGTCCTCCAGCCGCGGGATGGATTTTCCGATGTATGAAGACATGTGGCGGCGCGGGCCTTCGCGTGGTTCATTGACACCCCAGGAGGCCGCTCTTACCGTTTCGCGCATTCTGCGTGAAGCTCCACGTCATCCGGAGGAGCAGCGGATCGCGTCATGAGAGGGCTTGCGGTTCTCCTCGGCGTGCTTGGGCTCCTGGTCTCGACGGCCACGAGCCTCGCGACCTATCCGGAGCGACCGATCACCATCATCGTGCCGTTCCCGCCGGGCGGCGCCAACGACATCGTGGTGCGCATCCTGAGCGAGCCGCTGAGCAAGGCGCTCGGCCAACCCATCGTGATCGAGAACCGCGGCGGCGCCGGCGGCAATATCGGCATCGGCGCGGCGGCGCGTGCCCAGCCCGACGGCTATACGCTGGTGATCGCGGCGAGCGGCTTCGCCGCCAATCCCAGCCTCTACGCCAAGGTGCCGTACGACCCGTTCCGCGATTTCGTGCCGGTCGCCGACCTGGTGTTCTTTCCCTGCGTCATCGTGGTGCGGCCGGATCTCGGGGTCGACACGCTCGGCGGTCTCATCACGCACGCCAAGGCGCACCCGGGCAAGCTGAACTATTCGTCGCCGGAAATCGGCACGCTGCCGCATCTGGCGGCCGAGCTGCTGAAGCTGCTTGCCGACATCGACATGGTGCACATCCCCTATAACGGCGCAGCGCCCGCCGCGCACGCGCTGGTCGGCGGCACGGTCGAGGTCGGCTCGATGTCCATGTCGGTCGCGCTGCCGCAGTCCAAGGCCGGCCACGTGAAAGCGCTTGCCAGCACCGGGCATGCGCGATGGCCGGACCTGCCCGACGTCCCGACGCTGGGCGAGTCGGGATTCCCCGAGGCCGTGGCCGAGACCTGGCAGGGATTCTTGGCGCCCGCGGGCACGCCCGACGAGGCGGTCAACCGCATCGCCGCCGAGGTGAGCGCGATCCTGCGGCGGGACGACATCCGCGACAAGCTCCGCCTCGCCGGCTTCGGCGTGGTGGGCGGCGGGCCCGAGGCCCTGCGTGCACGCATCGCCCGCGAAGTGCCGAAATGGCGCGAGGTGATCACGAAGGCCCGTATCAAGGCGGAGTAGCGTTCACCTGGCGCGCTCGATCACCTCGATGGCGGTGATGACGGATTTCTGCGGGTCGATGGTGAAGCCGATCTTGTCGCCCGGGTTGAGATCGGAGAGCAGCGACGGCGGCGTGACCGGATAGCTCATCTCCATCGCCGCCATGAAGCCCTTGATCTCCTCGTGATTGACGATCAGGCGGCCGACGCGCGGCACCGCCGCGATCACCACGCCGACGCCCTGCACCGTGCTCGCCTGACCGCCCGGCGGCGTGGCGGCCTGCGCCAGCCGCGGCGCCCCGCCTTTGCCGACGATCAGGCTGCCGCTCATGCCGACCTTGTCGTGGGCCGGCACGTGACAGTGGAAGAACAGCGTCACGTCCTCGTCCGGCGTCACGAAACGCGCCGACTCGGTGTCGGGCCCGACGAAATTGATGGCGAAGATCGGGTTGAGGCCGGGGATCATCAGGTCGTGGCGGATCTCGTCGTTGTTCTCCAGCACGATCTCCACCTCCTCGCAGCGCTCGGCATGGAGCTCGCGCGGCTCGAACGCGAACACTTCGCCCTCGCGCGCATACTGGCGTCCGGCCCTGACGTGGATGCGGCGCACGCCGCGCGGACGCTCCGGGCAGGCGCTCGCGACCGCGCGGTGGCGCTCGGCATCGATCAGATCGAGGCGCGGCAGGGCAGCAGGCGGCTCGCGGACGGGATAGTCGAACGCGCCGCCGGCAGGCGACTCCGCTGGCCAGCCGCGCGCGTAATTTTCCTCGGTCGTGCCGAAAATCTTCGGGTCGAATACCGGCACCTTGCCCTGGTAGTAGGCGGGGTCGAAGAAGCGCGCGTGCGCCGAGTGCCCGACATGATCGCGCGGCAGGCCATCGGGGCCGAGGAATTCCGAATAGACGATCGCCGTGTGGTCGCCGCCCGGATTGATGCCCTTGTTGGTGGCAGCCGGCTGGGCATGATCGTGCATGAGCCACACGCCGGGACCGACCGCGTAGTACCCGTCGCTGCCGGTGCGCAGCGCGAGATCGATGCGCTGCGCCGGCCCGATGTCGAACGTATCGCGGGTGATGCGCAAGTCCTTCGGCACCGGATAGCCGTCGAGATGGGTGAGGGTCGGGTGATGCCCGTGGGTGTGCAGGAACACCGTGCGCGGCCCGACATTGAGCACGCGCAGCCTGGTCATCTCGTCGGAATTCACCACGATCGGCGAGTCGCGCAGGGTGAACGGGAACGCGCGGCCGTTGAGCAGGAAGATGTTCGAGCGGCGCTGCGTCACGTCGTAGTCGCGATGCATGCGCTGCTCGATCTCGCGCGGATCGCGGTAGGCGGCCGGAATGCGGTGCAGCCGGTCGTCGATGTCCATGTAAACGAGCGAATACTCGTTCTGGTATTCCTCGCGCGTGGCCTTGGCGAGCGAGGTGATGCGGCCGGCGCCGGGGATCAGATGGGCGAAATGGTTGGCCGGCCGGTTGGGCTCGATCACCAGCATGCCGGCGAGCCCCATGCCCACATGCGCCTGCTCCTGCACGTGGCAGTGATACCAGAAGGTGCCCGGGACCTTGGCGACGAAGCGATAGGTGAAGCTTTTTCCCGGCGGCACTTCGGCCTGCGTCATGTGCGGCACGCCGTCCTGGTTGTTGTCCTGGCTGGTGCCGTGCAGATGGATCGTGTGCGGCAGGTAATGCGTGTTGTAGAGCGTGATGGTGACGTGATCGCCCTCCTCCACCCGCAGCGTCGGGCTCGGCAGGCGCGCCGGCGAGCTCATGTCTCGACCCGACCGGCGCGAACACCCAGAAGGTCACGTACTCGCCCGGGTAGACCTCCTCCTGCACCTCGATGACTTCCAGGTGGAAGTGGATCTCGTCGGGATCGCCGTCGCCGTCGAGGTCGCGGCCGAGCTGCACGGCGCGCTCGTCGGCGCCGGGGATCGAGGCGAGCTCGGCCTCGAGCGCGTCGCGTTCCGCCGCGCCGCCACGCATGAAGGCCTGGGTCAACGCGTAGCGGCTGACATTCGGACGGACGAAGATGTCGTCGAGCTCGTGGGCGGCAAGGCCCGATAGTGATGCGATGAATGCAACGACGCTGATCGCAAGAGTCAGCGGGGGAATGCAGCCGTGCGGTACATGCCGCCGATTCCCCTCCCCCGCGCTCTTTGCGCGGTGGGGAGGGGTTAGGGGTGGGGGGCGGCGGCATCTCAGCTGGCGCCTCGCTTTCGTAGTCTGATCGCGCGAGCAAAGCCTGAGACAAAGCAAAAGGCGCGCTGAAGCGCAGCTCAGTGCAAGCCCCAGAGCCCCCCACCCCTAACCCCTCCCCACCACGCGTAAGAACGCGTGGGGGGAGGGAACCTCCGCGCAGCATCTATGGCGAGGAATGAAGGGCATCGCGCTATTGAGCCGCTGTCATCGTGCCCCCGGGAACGGCAGCTTGTCGGGGATCGGCCCCGTATAGCGCAGCACCATCAGGCCGCCGCCGTTGCCGTCGGTCAGATACAGGAGACCGGTGTCGGGATCCTGGAAGATCTCGCGCGTGTGGCGGTCGATGCGGCGCGGCGCGGCGAAACGCGGCGACAGGTAATGCCCGACGAAGACCGGGGCGAACGGATTGGAGATGTCGAGGGCGCGCACGCCCTCGTCGTACCAGGTGACGTAGACCAGGCTCGGCGAGCGCTGGTCCTGCCACGGCAGATGCGTGGTGTTGGACAGCGTGCCGGGCGGCCCACCCTTTTCCGGACAGACGAATTCCTTCTTCTGCGGATCGAACCGGTCCTGCACGTGCGAGGCGCGGAACGTCGACAAGAGCTGCACGTTGGCGGGACGCTCGCCCTTCACCACTTCGGGGTTCTTGAGATCCGACACATCGAGGATGCGTCCGAACCCCTGCGGGCAATCGAAGATCTCGTCGGTGTGCACGACCAGGTCGGGATGCTCGCCCGGCCGCGTGACCATCGGCATCGCGGTATGCGCGGCGCCGAGGAAGCCGCCGTGGAACGGCGGCACGTAGTCATAGGTGGCGATGAGCTTCGGCGCGGTGCGGTCCTTGATGTCGAGCACCAGCATGCCGGCGTCGCGCCAGGCGAGATAGAGACGGTCGTTGTGGTAGACGATCTCGTGGCACTGGATGATCTGCGGCTTGCCGTCCGGATTGTTGCGGTTGAGCGGCCCGTACTGCTCGCCCTTCAGCTGCCCCGGCACGTGCCACGTCGCGACCTGCCGAATGTTGGCCGGATCGCCGTAGTCGACGATCTGCAGGGCCTCGCGGTTGAGATCGGCGGAGAACTGGCCGCAGCCGTAGAGATAGCGGTCGTCGATGTCGAGCCCGTGGGTCTTGCCGCCGGGCGTCGCCGGAATGAAGGCGAGTTGCTTCGGGTTGCGCGGGTCGGATACATCGTGGAACGACCAGCCGGCCTTGCTCTTCTCGCCCTCCGGCGGTTTGGCGGGATTGCCGCGCGGATCGTCGTCATGGCCGATGATGAGGATCTTCTTGGCGCGGTTGACGCGCAGGTAATTGCAGCGCGTGCCGGGATTGCAGGGGATGGTGCTGAGCGTCTGGATGTTCTTGGGATCGCGCACGTCGGCGATGACGACGTGATAGAGAGTCGGCGGCAGCGCGTAGCCGCCCAGATAGGCGATCCCGTCATAGACGCGCACGGTGTTGAAGCCGGAGCCGACCTCTCCGCCCGGCCGGCCCTGTCCCTTGGCCCACGGCGTGCGCTGGTCAATCTTGAAATAGCTGTGGCCGAGCAGCTCGAAATTCTTGGCGGAGGAGTATTTCTTCGCCTCGTCCAGCGACAGACTGAACGGATCGACGCCTTGCGGGATCGGAACGTTCGGCACCTCCGGAGCAATGACCTGGGCCCCGGCGGCTCCGCACATGACCAACATCCCCGCGCATGCGGCACCGTACAACTTCTGCAAACGCATGAATCCTCCCCGTGCTCTTGGCTCGAAATGCTTGTGATGAATTATCGGCATTTTCCGCGGTCAGGTATAGAGCGCATCACCGGTTGTCATCGGATGTGCGCGCGCCACGCATGGCCGAGGCGGTGAGGCTTGCTCCATCCCTCCCCCGCTTGCGGGGGAGGGTGGCGCCGAAGGCGTCGGGTGGGGGGAACGGCACCGCCGCGAAGCACCCCACCCGGCTGCGCGCAAGAGCGCGCAGCCACCCTCCCCTTTCAGGGGAGGGATGGAGCAAGCGGCCTGGTCCTGCTACGCAAGTTCCGCAACATGGCTCTCAGGGCAACAGAATGAGCACTACGGTACGCACCGAATCGGAAGCCGCCGAAGGCAGCCGCATTCCGGCGGCCGGCATGCTGGCTTTCATGACGGAGGCGTTCCTCGCCTGCGGGCTGACTGACGCCGACGCCGCGACCGTCGCGCGCGCCATGATCAAGGCCGACCTGACCGGCTCCGATGCCCACGGCATCTTCCGCCTTGCCCAGTATGTGCGCTACCTGCGCGAAGGCCGCATCAATCCGCGCCCGAACTTGCGGCTGATCCAGGGCGGGCCGGCAACCGGCGTGGTCGACGGCGACAACGGCATGGGCCACCTGGTGATGACGTTCGCCGCCAACCGGGCGGTGGAGCTCGCGCGGGAGGCCGGCGTCGCCTGGGTCGGGTCACGGCACTCCAATCATGCGGGGGCGGCCGGCGTCTATGCCGAGATCCCACTGGCGCACGGCATGATCGGCATCTACGGCGCCGCCTCGAGCGCAAACCACATGGCGCCGTGGGGCGGCGCCGAGCCGCTGATCGGCACCAATCCGATCGCGGTGGCGATTCCGGCCGGCGACGAAGCGCCGATCGTCCTCGACATTGCGACCTCGATCGCATCGTTCGGCACGATCCGCGACCATGCGCTGCAGGGATTGCCGATCCCCGAGGGGTGGGCGATCGATCGCGCCGGCAAGCCCATCACCGACGCCAAACGCGTCACCGAAGGGTCGCTGCTGCCGATCGGCGGCTACAAGGGAAGCGGCCTGTCGCTGATGATCGGCGTGCTGGCGGGCGTGCTCAACGGCGCCGCCTTCGGCCGTGCCGTGAAGGACTTGGGTACCGATGCGAGCGAGCCTGCCAACACCGGACAGTTCGTGATCGCGCTCGACGTCGCGCGCTTCCTGCCGGCCGAGACGTTCCGCGCAGAGATCGATCGCCACATCCGGGACTTCACTGGGTCGCAGCCGCTGCCTGGAATCGAGGCCGTGCGACTTCCCGGGCAGGAACGGCAGCGACGACGGCAGGACCGCACCCAGAACGGCGTTGAATTGAGCCCGGCGCTGCTGAACCAACTTGACGACCTGGCTACAAAACTGAAGCTCAAGCCTCTGCGTGAAGGATCGTAGCCATGCTCGACAAGCCTGCTCATGCGGCGAGCGTCGGAGCTCATGCGGGCCCGCCGCTCGATTTCCAGGAGCACCTGGCGGCGCTCGAGGCGAACGGCCTCCTCGCGCGCATCGACCGGCCGATCAACAAGGATACCGAGCTGCATCCGCTGGTCCGTTGGCAATTCCTCGGCGGGGTCGCGGAGGATCAGCGGCGCGCGTTCCTGTTCACCAACGTCACCGACGCCAAAGGCCGCCGCTACGACATGCCGGTGGTGGTGGGCGCGATGGCCGCTTCTCCCGCGATCTATGCGATCGGCATGGGATGCCCGGTCGGTGAGATCGGGGACGCGTGGATGCGGGCGATCGGGGGGCCGATCGCGCCGGTGACGGTCGAGGCGCCGCCGTGCCAGGAGGTCGTCATCACCGGGGACGCCTTGCGGGCGCCCGGCGGCGGGCTCGCGCGCCTGCCGGTGCCGATCTCGAGCCCTGGTTTTGATGCCGCACCCTATCTCACCGCGACGTTGTGCATCACCCGCGATCCGGAGTCCGGCATCCAGAACATGGGGACCTATCGGGCGGCGCTCAAAGCGACCGACCGGCTGGCGGTGCGCATGGTGGCGCGCGAGGCGACCGGCGCCGGCGGTTATCTGCACTGGCTCAAGTATCGCAAAGCGGGCCAGAAGATGCCGATCGCGATCGTGATCGGCTGCGCGCCCGTGGTGATGTTCACCGGCCCGCAGAAGCTCGCCGTCGATCTCGACGAGCTCGGCGTCGCGGGCGCGCTCGCCGGCTCAGCCATCCGCATCGCCAAGGCGAAGACGATCGACCTCGACGTTCCGGCCGATTCGGAGATCGTAGTCGAGGGGCTGATCGATCCCGCGGTCCTCGAGCCGGAGGCGCCGTTCGGGGAGAGCAACGGTTACGTGGCGCTCGAGGCCTACAACATGCCGATGCAGGTGACCGCCATCACGATGAAGCGCGCGCCGGTATTTGCCTCGATCATCAGCCAGGTGACGCCGAGCGAGTCGAGCGTCATCAAGAAGGTGGCCTACGAGCCCGTGTTCCTCAGCCACCTGCGCGACCAGTTGGGCGTCAAGGGAATCCGCCGGGTCGTCATGCACGAGCGGTTGACCAACCTGCGGCCGGTCATCTTCCTGCAGTTCGCCGGCGGTGCGCCGCGCACCGAGGTGTGGCGCGGCCTGCAGGGCGCCGCCACGCTGCAGTCGAACTGCGGCAAGATCGTCATCGCGGTGAGCGACGACATCGACCCGTCGAGCATGGATGCGGTGCTGTGGTCGCTCGCCTATCGCATCAACCCGATCGAGGACGTGCATGTGATGCCCAATCGCGGCGGCGTGCAGGGCGCTCAGTACGGGCCGATCGAAGACCGACTCCGGCCTGATGATCGACGCCACGCGCAAGCGGCCGATGCCGCCGCTCGCGCTGCCGACCCGCCCGCACATGGAGCATGCGCGTGCGCTGTGGGAGGAGCTCGGACTGCCGGCGCTCAACGTGCAATCGCCGTGGCACGGCTACACGCTGGGCGAATGGACCGACGTGTGGGAGACGTTTGCCCAGCGCGCCACGGCGGGCGACTGGGAACAGAATGGACTCGAGACGCTGGGCCGCCAGCGCACCGGCCTAATGCCGGAGACTCCCATTCGGCCGGGCGACGCAAAGGATGAATGAACACCATGGCACGACTTCCGTACCTCGACCAATCCGACCTCGCGCCCGAGCACCAGGATCTGCTGGCGCGCAACATCAACCTCATGCGTGCGCTGGTGCACAATCCGGGCGCCGCGCGCGCCATGAACACGGTCGGCCGATACATCCGCCACGAGAGCAAGCTCGACCCGCGCCTGCGCGAGCTCGCCATCCTGCAGGTCGGCTACCTCACCAAGTCGGAGTACGAGTACTCGCACCACGTGAAGATCGGATTCGATTTCGGTGTGAGCCAGGATGACGTGCGCGCGATTGCGGATGACACGGCGGGACGGCCGAGCCATCTCGATGCGTTCGCCAAGCTGGTGCTGCGGGCAGCGCGCGAGATGACGCAGGGGCTCTCCATGTCGGAGGCTACCTTCGCGGCGCTGCGCGAAAAGCTGAGCCACGCGGAGCTCGTAGACCTGGTGTTGACGATCGGCTTCTATAACGGCGTGGTGCGCATCCTCGACACGCTCAAGATCGACGTGGAAGGGGAGTACGCGAAATATCTCGAGGAGTTTCCGCTCAGTGAGCCGTCACCCTGAGGCGCTCGACGCGCTCTTCGCGCGTCGAGCCTCGAAGGGCGACGGCCCGGGCCGATCATCCTTCGAGGCTCGGCTCGCGCAGTGCTGATTTTGACTCAACGGATGGACGCGCCGAGCGCCTCAGGATGACGGCCGCGAACTCGGGACTCTACTCCACCTTCACGCCGGCCGCCTTGATGACGCCGCCCCAGCGGTCGCGCTCGTGCATGACAAACGCCGCGAACGCGTCGGCCGAGCCGAGACGTGGCTCGACCGCCAGCCTGAGGAAGGCGGTCTCGATGTCTCCCGCACGCACGGCCTCGTTGATCGCAGCGTTGAGCCGGCTCACGATTTCCGCCGGCGTTCCCGCCGGTGCCACGATCCCGGTGAACGACACCGAGACGAAATCCGTCAATCCGCTCTCGATCATGGTTGGGACGTCGGGCGCCTGCGGATTGCGCCGTTCGCTCGTCACCGCCAGGGCCTTGACCTTGCCGGCCTGGATGTGCGGCAGCGATACCGCCGGGTTCTCGAAGGTCATCTGCGTTTCGCGCGCAAGCACCGCCTGGGCGGCGGAGCCGCCGCCCTTGTAGGGCACATGCACGATGTCGATGCCGGTTTTCAGCTTGAGCAGTTCGCCGATCAGGTGCGGCGGGGTACCCGCGCCGGGCGACGAATAGTTCAGCTTCCCCGGCTCGGCCCGCGCCATGGCGATCAGCTCCTGCACGGAATTCGCCGCAAACGAGGGGTGCACGATGAAGAAGTTCGACGTGGCGCCGAGCATCGCCACGGGAGCGAAGCTCCGTGCCGGATCGTAGCCCACGTTCCGGTAGACCGCCGGCCCGATCACCAGGGTGGACGTGTTGCCGAGCAGCAGCGTGTAGCCGTCAGCCTCCGCCTCGGCGACCGCCCGGGCGCCGAGCGTGCCGCCGGCGCCGGCGCGATTCTCGACCACGATGCTTTGCCCGAGGATCGTCGACAGCTTCTGCCCGACCAGGCGCGCCATGACGTCGGCCGGACCGCCCGCCGCAAAGCCCACGATGATGCGGATCGTCTTGGTGGGGTAAGTTTGCGCTGACGCAGCGACGACGCTGAAGCAGAGGAGCGCGGCGGCGAGAACTGTCTTTCTTATGCTCGACAACAGCGGTGAACTACCACCGTCATCCTGAGGTGGCCGCGCGCCCATCTGCGGTTCATCCGGCCTCGGAGCTTGACGCGCGGCCCTCGAAGGATGATCGGCCCGGGCCGTCGGCCTTCGAGGCTCGACGCGCGAAGAGCGCGTCGAGCGCCTCAGGGTGACGGGAAACAAAGAGTTGTTCACCTCAGCCCCGTACTACTTCAACCGCTTCGCCGCCTCTTCGACGAGGCTGAGATCGGTGTATTTCTTCACGTCGAAGCTCGCGCGGACGAAGCCCAGGTCCTTGGTCATGTCGATGTTCTTCTGCAGGGCCTCGAGATTGGGCTTCATGTCGGGATCGCGGTAGGTATCGCGCTTGGTGAAGATCCAGTCGAAGCGCTCGACCGGCTGCTTGGTGACGCGCGCCGCGATCTCCATGGAGTCCTTGTGGTTCTTCTCGTCGAGGTACCAGCGCACGATGCGCAGGGTGTCCTCCATGAAGTCCACCATCGCGGCACGGTTCTTGTCGATGAAGGCCTTGCGCGCTTGCCAGGTGATCATCTGCGTCACGCCGATCGCGTCGCGCTGATTGAACAGGGGGCGGGAGATCTTGCGCAGCTCGGGATCGAGCGAGAACGGCAGCACCGCCGGGATCATGTCGACTTTTTTCTCCCCCAGCATGGCGCGCATGGTCGGGAACGGCGCTTCCACCACGGTGTAGTCGCGCTTGTCCTCCAGGCCGAACTTGCGCAGCATCGCCTTCATGGCGACGTCGACGGCGCTGCCGCCGGCGTTGGTGGCGACTACCCTGCCCTTGAGATCCTCGGGCTTTTTAATCGGCCCGTCGGCCAGCACCATGTATTCCTGGGTGTAGTAGCCGGACACGCCGTCCTGGAACTCGTCGGAGATGACGCGCAGATCATCGAGCCCGGCGTTCTGAACGGCGATGGCGAGGGTCGAATAGGCGAGGTTGGCGACCTCCAGCTCGTTGTTGGCGATCGCCGTGATCATGGGCGGCGTGCCCTGATAGCGCACCGCCTCGTACACGTAAGACTTGCCGAAGTGCTTTGCCAAGTCCTTCTTCTCCAGCCAGATCGAGGCCCAGTTGGACACTGGCGCCACCCAGGCGCCGCGGATCTTCACCGGGTCGGCACTGTGCGCCGCACCGGCTCCCATGAGGCCGAAACAGAAGAGAGCCGCGACGAGTTTCGACTTCACCATGGATGTTCCTCCCTGTCGTTCACGAACACGGTAGCATGACTCACGCCGTGCTGGGATCGAGCGCCTCCTGATGCCACAGCAGCAGCCGGCGGCGCAGCAGCGCCATTCCCTTGACCAGACAATAGCCGACCACGCCGATCTCCACGATCCCGGCAAACACGCCGCGCGAGTCGGCAAAGCGCGAGGACGTCATCATCGCGCCGCCGAGCCCATAGCCGCCCATCATCATTTCCGCCACCACGGCGACGATCAGCGCGATCGGCAGCGCCACCTGCAGGCCGGTCATGATCTGCGGCAGGGCCGCCGGGACCATGACCTGCCACAGGAGCTCGCGGTCGCTCGCCCCCATGTTGCGCGCCGACCAGATCAGCTCGCGCTCGACCCCGCGGATGCCCGCGATGGTGGCGGTCACCACCGGGAATATGGCGTCGAGCACGACCATGGAGATCTTCGACAGGTCGTAGAAGCCGAGCCACAGGATCACCACCGGCAGGAAGGCGATCTTGGGCATGGGAAACCCGACCGAGATGATCGGATCGAACAGCCAGTTGACGCCGACGCTGCGCGACATCGCCATGCCGAGCAGGATGCCCCCGACAGCCGCGATGAGGAAGCCGACGAGCGCGCGATAGAGCGTGAGCCCCACGTTGATGGCGAGCTCGCCCGACAGCGCGTCGGTCCATATGCGCTCCAGCACGGCGGACAGGCGCGGCAGCATGAACGGGGTGACGAGGCCCGAGCGCGCGAACGCCTCCCACGCGACCAGCACGCCGACGATGACGATCAGCGGCAGCACGAAGCGCCCGAACGCCGCCAGGGCGGCGGAAAGCTGGAGCGAGGCGCGCGCAGGCGCCGGCTCGATCAGGTCTGCTCGCGCCATACCAGAGCCCTGCGGACGATCGCCTGATAGACGCGGTCGGCAGCGAAGCCGAGCAGCGCCACGGTCATGACGACGGCGAACATCGGCTCGTAGGAACCGTTGGCGCCGAGGAAGCCGATCAGGTAGCCGAATCCCTGGCGCGCCACGATCAGCTCGGAGCTCACCAGCAGGATGAACGACAGCGCGAGCGCGGTGCGAATGCCGTTGAGCAGCTCCGGCAGCGCGCTCGGCAGGACCACGTCCCACAGCATGCGGAGGCGGTTCGCCCCCATGCTGCGGGCCGACCAGACCAGCGCCTGGTCGCTCGAGCGCGCGCCGTTGAACGCGCCGATGGTGACCGGCAGCATGCAGCCGAGGAAGATCAGCAGGATCTTCGAGCCGTCGCCGAAGCCGAGCCACAGCACCGTCACCGGGATCAGCGCCGACTTCGGCATCGGATAGAACACCTCGACGATCGGGCTCAGGAGCGCGTTGACCGGCCGCCACCAGGCCATGACGATGCCGAGGATCGTTCCGATCACGATCGACAGGCCGAGGCCAGCGGCCGCGCGATAGAGCGACGAGGCGCCGTTGGTGATCAGCTCGCCGCTCTGCATGAGCTCGAGCCAGGAGGCGATGACGCTGGTGAGCGGCGGCAGCGCCGACGACGAGACGAGCTCCAGCCGCGAGACCGCCTCCCAGGCGAGCGCCAGCAGCAACAGCGGCAGGTAGCGCCAGAACGTCTTCATGACGCCCGCTTCTCCTGCGCCTTGATCGCCTCCTCGCGCACCAGGTTCCAGATCTCGTCCACCTTCTCGATGAAGGCGGGGGTGCGGAAGATGTTGGCGTGCTTGTCGAACCGGGTCTCGACGATCGCCTTGATGCGGCCCGGCCGCGCCGACATGACGAACACGCGGTCCGCCAGGTAGACGGCCTCCTGCACGTCATGGGTCACGAAGATCACGGTTTTCGGCGTGCGCTCCCAGATTCCCAGGAGCTCGCTCTGCATCAGACTGCGGGTCTGCGCGTCGAGGGCGCCGAACGGCTCGTCCATCAACAGGATTTCCGGATCGAACGCCAGCGTCCGGGCAAGCGCCGTGCGCTGCTTCATGCCGCCCGAGAGCTGGGACGGGAAGCTGTCCTCGAAGCCGGACAGCCCGACCAGATCCACGAAGTGCTGCGCGCGCTTCTCCCGCTCCTCGCGCGGCATGCCCTGACGCTCGAGCCCGTACAGGATGTTGGCGCGCACCGTCTTCCACGGGAACAGGGCGAAGTGCTGAAACACGATGCCTCGGTCGGGCCCCGGCCCGGTGACCGGTTTGCCATTGACGACGATCCGGCCCGTCTCGGTCGGCAGGAACCCGCCGAGCAGGTAGAGCAGGGTCGACTTGCCGCAGCCGGACGGGCCGAGCAGCGCAACGAACTCGCGCTGGCGCACCTCGAGCGACACGTCCTCGAGCGCGAGCACCGGCCGGCCGCGCGGCGGCCGGTAGAGATGGCGAACACCCTCGATGACGATCTGCCACATGGTCAGTCTCTCGACCGTCACCCTGAGGTGCGCTCCCCTCCCTTCGAGGGGAGCGCCTCGAAGGGCGACGGCCCGGGCCGTGCATCCTTCGAGGCTCGGCGCGCGCAGTGCGGATGTAAAGTCATCCCGCGATACGCGCCGAGCACCTCAGGATGACGGACGTTAGTCACCACTCTTCACTATCCTATCCGTTTTCCCTCACGCCTGCCGAGTCCGGGCGGGCTCCAGGCGCGGCACGATGTTGCGCATCTCATCCTGCCGGCCGGCCAGGAACAGCCGCATGTTGTCGATCAGGATCGGCATCACGTAGTCCTCATATTCGGCCACGAAGCCGCCGATCTGCGGGGTGATCACCACGTTGGGCATGTCCCACAACGGGCTGTCGGGCGGCAACGGGCGCGACCGGAACACATCGAGCGCGGCGCCAGCGATGCGCTTGTCGCGCAAGGCCTCGATCAGCGCCGCCTCGTCGACCGTCTCGCCGCGCCCGACGTTGACGAAGAAGCCGGTCGGCTTCATCGCAGCGAAGACCCTGGCGGTGAACAGGTTGAGATTCTCCGGGTTGGCGGGGAGGACATTGATCACGAAATCCGCCCGCCCGATCGCCTCGGTGAGACGATCGGTGTGCATGACCGAGGCAAAGCCCGGGATGTCGCGCGGAGTACGCGTCACGCCGATCACCTTCATGCCGAACGCGGTCAGCGCTTCGCCGATGGCGATGCCGGATACGCCGATGCCGACCACCGCGGCGGTCTTGTCATACAGCAGGGTCCACAGCCGGCGCTCCCACACATGCGCCTTCTGGTCCTGCACCTGACGCAGCACGTTGTGGCTCAGGCACAGCATCAGGAACGTCACCATCTCGCGCATCATGGGGCCGTGGATGCCGCGTCCCGAGGTGATCAGGGTCTCGGGAGCGAGCGTCGGCGAGCGCAGGAAATGATCGACCCCGGTCGCCAGCGACTGGACCCATTTGAGATTGTCGAGGCGGCGCAACACATCGTCGTCGATCGCGATGCCGAACGCCACGAGCACGTCGATATGGGAGAGATTCTTGGGAAGCTCGGCGCTGCTGGCCACGGTATGGATGACAAGGTCGGGGAATGCGCGCCGCAGGTGCTCCTCGTAGATGCCGGCATGCATGTCGACGATGAGAACGCTGAGACTCATCGGCTCAACCGGGCAGCCCGAAATAGCGGACAGCGTTGCCGAAGGCGATCGCCTCGCGGGAGCGCTCGTCGATGGCGACGGTGTCGATGAAATGCGCCGCTTCCTGGACCGTCTCGAACGGATAGTCGGCGGCGAACATCACATGGTCTAGGCCGAGCGCCGAGATGGTGCAGGTGAGCGGATCGAGCGAGCACATGCCGGACGTCGCGACGGCGATATTCTGCCGGATGTACTCCGACGGATTCTTGCCGAGCTTCATGGCGTAGAACTTCGCCCGGCTGTCGAAGCGCCAGAGCAGGAACGGCAGCGTCTCGCCGAGATGACCGAGCACCAGCCGGGCGCCGGGATAGCGCTCGAACACCCCGCCGAACACCAGGCGCAGCGCATGCGAGCCGGTCTCGAACCCCCATTCCCACGTGGCCCGGCGCAGCACCTTGTGCCCGTCGAGCGCAGGGCTCGGTGCAACCGGATCGACCGGATGCAGATAGATCGGTGCGCGGAGCGCATCAGCGCGCTCCCAGAACGGAGCGAGCGAAGGATGGTCGAGATATTGGCCGTTGGTGTGGCCGTTGATCATGACGCCGGCGAGCTTGAGCTCGCGCATGCAGCGCTCGAGCTCGTCGGCCGCGGCAGCCGGATCCTGCATCGGGAGGTGGCCGAAGCCGGAATAGCGGTCAGGGCGCTTCTGGATCTCCCCAGCAAGAAAATCGTTAGCCTCGCGCGCCTTGCGGCGCGCGGTCGCGACATCGCGTTCGGCCTGCACGCCGGGGCCGGCGAGCGAGAGCACTGCGCGTGCGATCCCGGCCTGATCCATCACCTGCAGGCGCTGCTCGGCGAAATCCTTCAGCCGCGTCGCCAGCGAGCCGTAGATGGCAGGGTCGACATCGCCGACCGTGGCGAGCCAGTAGTCCTCGAAGCCGGGGCACAGGAAGTGCTCTTCGAGCGCGATCTTGCGAACCATACTCCCCCCGTTTCGAGACCATGTCCCGAAAGATGGGACATGTCTCGACTCCATCGTGGCGCATGTCCTTTTCGGCGAACCGCTATCCACCCCCGATCAAGTCGGGGGCAGGCTTTCGCCGGGACATGCGCGAGGCCGTTTCCTTTCGGCCGTTCGTACCGTAATCTGGGTGGTCTGTACTAGAATGTGAAACAGGTCGCAAGGCAATGGACGAGCGTGTCGGCAACGACAAAAGTCAGGTGCAGGTGATCGCGCGCGCCGCCGCGATCCTGCGCGCACTCGAGGATGAATCGTCGGGACTGAGCCTGGGCCAGATCGCCGGCCGGGTGAACCTCGCCCGCTCCACGGTGCAGCGCATCGTCGCGGCGCTGCAGGCGGAGAAGCTGGTGATCGCCGCGTCTCCCAACGGGCGGGTCCGGCTCGGCCCGACCATTCTGCGCCTCGCCGCCTCCGTCCACTCCGATTTCGTGTCGATCGCGCATCCGTTCCTGGTCAAGCTGTCGAACGAGCTGCACGAGACGGTCGACCTGGCGGTGGTGAAGAAGGACCACCTCGTCTTCATCGACCAAGTGATCGGGCCGCAGCGGCTGCGCACCGTGTCGGCGGTGGGCGAGACGTTCCCGCTCTACTGCACGGCCAACGGCAAGGCCTACTTGGCGGTGCTCGAGGCGGATGCGATCCGCGTGCTGATCGGCAAGAGCTATCAGCGCCGCACGCCGAAGACCCTGACCCGCCTCGATGATCTGGTGGAGGATCTCAAGGCGGCGCGCCGGACCGGAGTGGCGTTCGACCGCGAGGAGCATACGATCGGCATCTGCGCGGCCGGCATCGCGATGCGCGACGCGGCGGGCAATTTCGTCGCCATCTCGGTGCCGGTGCCGACCCAGCGGTTCCATGCGCGCGAGAAGCTGATCGCCGAGCGGCTCGCCGCAACGCGGCGCGCCCTGGAGGAGCATCTGACCGTCGCGGCCGCGTAGCGGGGAAAATTGACTCGAACTCGGCCGGTTGCGTAGCATCCGGATCATGGTGCATGCCGTACCACAATGTGGTACAGAACACGAAACGTGGAGGGAGGGCTTGGCGCAGACCGTGACGATCCGGGAGCATCGCATCCCGACGGCGGGAAGCGCGCCCTACATTTGCGTCGAGGGACCGGACCGTTGCCTGTGGTTCTGCGAGAGCGGGGCGGCGAAGATCGGGCGTTTCGATCCGGCGACGGGCGCATTCACCGAGTTCCCTTTGCCGACGCCGGACAGCACGCCGATCGGCATCATCGTCGGCGCCGACGGCGCGCTGTGGTTCGCCGAGAAGGCGGCGAGCCAGATCGGCCGTATCACGCTCGACGGCCAGATCACCGAATTCCGGCTGCCGACCGCGAATGCCGGCCCGGACGGCATGATGCTCGGGCCCGACGGCAACGTCTGGTTCTCCGAAACCGAAGTGAGCCGGATCGGGCGGATAACGCCGAAGGGTGAAGTCAGCGAATTCTCCACCGGCATCACGCCGGGCAGCCGGCCGCTGTCGATCGTGGTGCGGGACGGCGCGCTGTGGTTCAGCGAAGCCGCCGGCAACCGGATCGGCCGCATCACGCTCGACGGCACGGTGACCGAGTTTCCGATCCCGAGCCCGGACAGCCAGCCGCGCGCCATGGTGGCCCATCCGGACGGCAGCATCTGGTTCGTGGAGACGAGCACCAACGCGCTCGGCCGCATCGATCGCGACGGCGTCATCACCGAGCATCGGGTGCCGACGCCCGATGCGTCGCTGCGAGGCGTCACGGTCGCGCCCGACGGGCTGCTGTGGTTCACCGAGAACGCCGCCAACCAGATCGGCTGCATGGCACCCGACGGCAGAATGGTCGGCGAATATCCGATCCCGACGCCGGCGAGCGGCGCGCGCTGCATCGCTCCCGTGACCGACGGACGGCTGTTCTTCACGCAGTTCGACGCCGGCCTGATCGGCGAAGTGGTGGTGTCGTGAGAATGAGGCTTGGCGAATGGCCCGTAGCGTGGGCAAAATCGGTGGCCGAAGAGTCGAATAACGCGCCGTTGCCCACCCCACGGGCACCCGCTTGAACGGCATAAGGGAGGAACGAGGTGGCAAAGAAGATTCGCGGAGTCACGTTCGAGGAGAACAGCAACAACAGCATGGGGCTCGAGTTCGTGAACCTGTCGCATCGGTTCGGATATCAGTCCCCCAACTGGCCGTATTTCGAGGACGTGAAGATCGAGCGCATCCACTACATGGCGAAGTCGGGCGTGCTGTCGCAACGCATCACCACCAGCATGCACAACACCACGCATATCGATGCGCCGGCGCACGTGGTGCAGGGCACGCCGTTCATCGACGAAGTGCCGCTGCCGCATTTCTTCGGCTCCGGCATCGTGGTGTCGATCCCGAAGAAGAAATGGGAGCCGATCACCTACGACGACCTGGAGAAGGCCGCCGGCAAGGTGGTGCGCCCGCGCGACGTGGTCATCGTCAACACCGGCTGGCACAAGAAATACGAGGATAGCGAGGACTATTTCTGCTACGCGCCCGGTTTCGTGCCGTCGGCCGGCAAGTGGTTCGTGGAGAAGAAGGTGAAGGTGGTCGGTCACGACACGCAGGCCAACGATCATCCGCTCGCCACCGCCATCGGGCCACAGCGCAACGGGCCACTGCACCCGCACCTCGCCGAGGAGTACAAGAAATGGTCGGGCGGGCGCGACTGGAGGGACGACTTCCCCGAATGGGAGCCGGTCCACCGCATCCTGTTCAAGAACGGCATTCTGGGCATCGAGAACGTCGGCGGCGACCTCGACAAGGTGACGGGCCGGCGCTGCACCTTCGCGTTCTTTCCGTGGAACTGGGACCGCGGCGACGGCTGCATCATCCGGCTCGTCGCCATCACCGATCCGAAGGGCGCCTACCGGATCGAGAAGGGGGAGAAGTTCTGATGCAGGTCAAACGATTCAACGAGGCGAAGCCGTACGAGGCACCGAACCATCGCGGCTGCCTGCCGCTGCGCCTGTTCGGCGCGGAAGCGGGCGGCACGCAGACGCTGATCGTCGGCGTGTCGCACTTCCTGCCCGGCGGCGGGGCGGGACCCGACGCCTCGCCGCCCGAGAAGGTCTATTTCGTGCTCGCCGGCGAGCTGACGGTGATCGTCGGCGGCAAGGAGACGGTGCTGAAGCCGAACGATTCCTGCGTCATCGGGCCGAACGAGAACCGCGAGATCATCAATCGCGGCAACGAGGTGTGCACCATCCTGGTGGCGGTGGCGCCGGTGAAGTGACTTTGCGATCCGTCACCCTGAGGCGCGCTCCCCTTTCTTCAAGGGGAGCGCCTCGAAGGGCGACGGCCCGGGCCGTGCATCCTTCGAGGCTCGGCGCATGAAGGATGCGCCGAGCGCCTCAGGATGACGGATGAGAACGAGTCCCAGTCGCGAGCAATCTCATGTCCGACGATATCCTCAAGAATCCGCTCTCGCTGTTCGACATTACCGGCAAGACCGCCATCGTCACCGGCGCGTCGGGCGCGTTCGGCGCGCTCGCCGCCAAGGTGCTGGCGGGAGCCGGCGCCAACGTGGTGCTTGCCGCCGGCAACGCGGCCGAGCTCAAGAAGGTGGCGGGCGAGTGCGAGACGCTCGGCGCCAAGGTGGCAACCGTCGCCAAGCGGCCGGGCTCCGAGGCGAATTGCGACGCGATCGTCAAGGCCGCGGTCGACGCCTTCGGCCGCGTCGACATCCTGGTGGTGGCGGGCGGCCTCAACAAGGTGTCGAAGATCGTCGACCAGAAGGCTGAGGATTTCCTCGACGTGATGGATGCCAACGTCACGCAGTCGTGGCTGATGGCGCGCGCGGCAGGCAAACAGATGCTCAAGCAGGGCGAAGGCGGCAAGGTGATCCTGATGTCGTCGGCGCGCGGGCTGCTGGGTCATCCCGCCGGGTACACCGCCTATTGCGCGTCGAAATCGGCGGTCGACGGGATCACCAGGGCGCTCGGCTGTGAGTGGGGCGCAACCGGCATCACGGTGAATGCGCTGGGGCCCACCGTGTTCCGCTCGCCGCTCACCCAATGGATGTTCGAGGACACCGACAATTCCAAGGAGGTGCGGAAGAACTTCGTCACGCGCGTGCCCAAGGGACGGCTGGGCGAGCCCAGCGATCTCGCCGGACCGCTGTTGTTCCTCGCCTCCAAGGCATCCGATTTCTATACCGGCCATACGCTCTACGCCGACGGCGGCTACACGGCGGGGTAGACCATGGCGAAGGCGCGCATCGCCGTCATCGGCGCCGGGCTGATGGGCCACGGCATCGCGCAGGTGTTCGCGCTCGCTGGCCACGCCGTAACGATCTACGACTCGGTCGCCGCCACGCTCGACAGCGCGAAGGCACGAATCCTGACCAACCTCAAGGACCTGGGCGACGATCCGACGGCAGTCGAGCGCGTGACGCCGCAAGGCGACTTGCGCGAGGCCGTGCGCGAGGCCGATTACGTGGTGGAGGCGGTGCTCGAGGATCTGCCGCTCAAGCAGAAGCTGTTCGGCGAGATCGAGTTGCATGTGCGGCCCGACACGATCCTCGCCAGCAATACCTCGGTCATCCCGATCACGCAGATCATGGGCGGCCTGAAGCAGCGCGAGCGAGCGCTCGGCACCCATTGGTGGAACCCGCCCTACCTGGTGCCGCTGGTCGAGGTGATCGGCACCGAATGGACCACGCAAGGCGCGATCGACTGGACGATCCGCCTGCACGCGAACGCCGGCAAGACGCCGGTGCACGTGAAGAAGGACGTGCCAGGCTTCGTCGGCAATCGGCTCCAGCATGCGTTGTGGCGCGAATGCATCGCGCTGGTGCAGGACGGGATCTGCGATGCCGCGACCGTCGACACGGTGATCAAGGCGAGCTTCGGCCGGCGCCTGGCGGTGCTCGGCCCGCTCGAGAACGCCGACCTGGTGGGGACCGACCTGACGCTCGCGATCCACAACACCGTGCTGCCCGACATCGACCGCACCCCGGGCGCTTTGCCCTATCTCACAAGCCTGGTGGCCGATGGTAAGCTCGGCATGAAATCGGGCGAGGGCTTTCGCCGGTGGACACCGGAGCAGCAGGCCGCGCTGCGCGCGCGCGTGCTGCAGCATCTCAAGAAGGCGCGCGAAAGCGACGCCCGCTCCCTGCCCTCCCCCGCAAGCGGGGGTGGGGGTGGGGAGGGGGCATAGGACTAAAACCTGGAGGCTTTCATGACGATCAAGCGAATGAGCCGCCGCACGGTGGTGAAGGCCGGAGCCGGCCTGATCGCGGCGCCTGCCGTTCTTCATCTCATCCCGGCGCACGCGCAGAGCCGCGTCATCAAGATCGGCCACGTGAGCCCGCGCACCGGGCCGCTCGCCGGCTTCGGCGAGGCCGATCCGTACATCCTGGACGAGATCCAGAAGGTGCTCGACAAGGGCATCGAGAGCGGCGGCAAGACCTACAAGGTCCAGATCATCTCCAAGGACAGCCAGTCGAACGGGAGCCGAGCCGCCGAGGTCGCCTCAGAATTGATCCTGCGCGACAAGGTCGACCTGATCGTCGCTGCCTCGACCCCCGACACCACCAATCCGGTGGCCGACCAGGCCGAGGCCAACGAGGTCCCCTGCGTCACCACCGACTGTCCATGGCAGCCCTATTTCTTCGGCCGCAAAGGCGACCCCGCAAAGGGCTTCACCTGGACCTACCATTTCTTTTGGGGGCTCGAGGACGTCATAGGTGCGTTCCTCGCGCTGTGGGATTCCGGGCCGACCAACAAGGTGGTGGGCGGCCTGTTCCCCAACGACGCCGACGGCAACGCCTGGGGCGATCCGCAGCGCGGCCTTCCCCCCGCGCTCGCCAAGGCCGGCTACAAGCTCACCGACCCCGGCCGCTACCAGGTGATGAACAACGACTTCACCGCGCAGATCTCCGCCTTCAAGGCGGTCGGCGCCGAGATCGTCACCGGCAACATGATCCCGCCCGACTTCGCGACCTTCTGGTCGCAGGCGGCGCAGCAGGGGTTCCGGCCGAAGATCGTCACCATCGGCAAGGCACTCCTGTTCCCCTCGGTGATCGAGTCGCTCGGGGCGCGCGGCAACGGCCTGACCTCCGAGATCTGGTGGACGCCGAACCATCCGTTCAAGTCGAGCCTCACCAACCAGAGCGCGGCCGAGCTCGCCAACGGCTACGTCCAGGCGACGCGCCGGCCATGGACGCAGCCGATCGGCTTCAAGCACGCGCTGTTCGAAGTGGCGATCGACGTGCTCAAGCGCGCCAAGGCGCTGGAGCCGAAGCCGATCCTCGATGCGATCGTCGCGACCGACTACAAGTCGATCGTCGGTCCGGTGAAATGGGGTGGCCAGCCGGTGAAGAACGTCACCAAGACTCCGCTGGTCGCCGGCCAGTGGCAGCGCAAGGGCGAGAAGTCCGAGCTCGTCATCACCACCAACAAGCCGGCGCCGGAGATTCCGGTCGGGGGTACGCTGCAGCTGTTGTCGTAATGGCAGGAGGTTGTCATCCCAGCCGAGCGCTCTCGGGCGCGAGAGCCGGGACCCAGGATCCCGCAGCGCGCGTTGTATGTGACTGGCGGCGCGTGAAGATTCTCGCGACCGGGATGCTTGGGTCCCGGATCGACTCGCGATGCTCGCCGTCCGGGATGACAAGCTGAGCGACTGATTCATGCATCCAATTCTGGCGCTGGAAAAAATCTCCAAGCGGTTCGGCGCCGTCGTCATCGCCACCGACATCGATCTTGCGCTCGCTGACGGCGAGGCGCTGGGCGTCATCGGGCCGAACGGCGCCGGCAAGACCACGCTGTTCGGCGTCGCGTCCGGGACCGTTGCGCCCGACGCCGGGCGCGTGCTGTTCGACGGCACCGACGTGACGCGGCTTGCGCCGGAGCGTCGCTGCCGCCTCGGCATCGCGCGCTCATTCCAGATCCCGCAGCCGTTCGGCGGCATGACGGTGTTCGAGAATCTCGTGGTCGCCGCCGCCTTCGGCAGCGGCCGGCGCGAGCGCGACGTCTATGGCGAGTGCGCGGAGGTGCTTGACCGGTGCGGTCTCGCCGACAAGGCGAACCGGACGGCCGGGGCGCTGACGCTGCTCGACCGCAAGCGGCTCGAGCTCGCGCGCGCGCTGGCGACGCGGCCGCGCGTGCTGCTGCTCGACGAGGTGGCGGGCGGATTGACCGAGCACGAATGCGCCGAGCTGGTCGCCCTCATTCGCGCGGTACGCGCGACGGGCGTGTCGATCGTGTGGATCGAGCACGTCGTGCACGCGCTCACCGCGGTGGTCGACCGGCTGCTGGTGCTGCACGGCGGCACCTTCATCGCCGAAGGCGAGCCGCACGCGGTCATCCGCAGCCCGGCCGTCGCCGAAGTCTACATGGGCATTCCAACGGAAGCGTAGCCAGGACCAGGGAGCGAAACGATGGACATCACCGAGGCCAACGACCTGCTCGAGCCCGGCTACCTGCCGTTCGAGTCCGGCTACCGCGACCTGGGCGACGGCCGCAAGGTGGTGGCGGCGCTCACCCGCATGCCGGGCTGCCGAGCCAAGATGGTGCACTGGTGGTTCTCCTGGCTCGGCGGCACCGACCAATACAAGCTGTGGCACCCGCGCGACCATCTGTTCAGCGACTGGGAGAACCGCATCGACGGCAGGTACATCGGCGGCGCCCACCTGGTGCACGAATATCTCGCCGGGCCGAGCGGCCCGATCTACAAGCTGCGCATCGGCTTCCATGACCCGGCCGAGCTGTTCGACGCCGCGAAGTACAAAGCCTCCGGCGCGCTCGCGGTGTGCGCGCGCATCGGCGATCTCGATCATCCGGTCGACTTCGCCCGCATGACGCATTTCGTGCGCGACACCGACTATGGCTGCGAGATGCGCAGCCGCTTCTGGCTCGGCATCTTTGCGAGCCGCGACGGCGCCATCACCATCACCGAGGAGCGCGCCCGCGAGCTGCGGGCGGCGAACGTCAACGACGAGCTCGCCCGCCGCCTGCACCAGCACTGCACCGAGGAGATGGGCTACCTCGCCGAGATCCTGCCACCCCTCTATCGGCGGGTGACGCAGGACAACACGTTCTGATCGGTCGCGAGCGCCCGCATGAGCGAGCTTCTCCAGGTCCAGGCGCTCGATGCATCTTACGGCGACTTCCAGGCCCTGTTCGGCGTCTCGCTGAAGGTCGGGAGCGGGCAGGTCGTCGCGGTGATCGGCGCCAACGGCGCCGGCAAGAGCACGCTGCTGCAGGCGATCGCCGGCCTCCTGGTCTCGCGGCGGGAGTCGATCGTGTTCGACGGCGCGGCGATCGGCGACGTGCCGGCGCACCTGCGCGTCGCGCGCGGCATCGCGCTGGTGCCCGAGGGGCGGCGCCTGTTCCCGTCCCTGACGGTGGAGGAGAACCTGCTCATCGGCGGCCAGCTCGGCCGGCCCGGGCCGTGGACGCTTCCGCGCATCTACGAGCTGTTTCCCGTGCTCGGGGAGCGCCGGCATCTGCGCAGCACGGCGCTGTCGGGCGGCCAGCAGCAGATGGCGGCGATCGGCCGCGCGCTCATGTCCAACCCGAAGCTGCTGCTGTGCGACGAGATCAGCCTCGGGCTCGCGCCGATCGTGGTGCGCGACATCTACGCGCGGCTGCCGGCGATCGCATCTGAAGGCCTCTCGCTGGTCATCGTCGAGCAGGACATCGTGCAGGCGCTCCACGCCGCCGATCACGTCTACTGCCTGCAGGAGGGACGGGTGGCGCTTGCCGGTGCCGCCGCCACGCTCACGCGCGAAGCCATCTCGGCGGCGTATTTCGGGGTGTAGTCGGCCGATGATGGAGTGGCTCAACATCATCGTGCAGGGCGTGCTGGTCGGCGGACTCTACGCCATGTTCGCGGCTGGCCTGTCGCTCATCTTCGGGGTGATGCGCCTCGTCAACATCGCGCATGGCGACCTGATCGTGCTCGCCGCCTACGTGGCGCTGGTCACGACCGAGCTCATCGGCATCAACCCGCTCCTCTCGCTCCTCGTCGTCGTGCCGCTGATGGCGGCAATAGGCTACGCGCTGCAGCGCGGCATCCTCAATCGCACGCTGGGGCCGGACCTGCTGCCGCCGCTCCTGGTGACGTTCGGGCTCTCCGTCATCATCCAGAACGGCCTCCTGGAGCTGTTCACCGCCGACAGCCGCAAGTTGCAGGCCGGGCCGATCGAGGTCGACAGCATCCATCTCGCCCAAGGGCTCGCCGTCGGCACGCTGCCGCTGATCCAGTTCGCGGTGGCGATCGCAGTGATCGCCGGGCTGCAGTTCATGTTCTATCGCACCGCGATCGGCCGCGCGTTCCGTGCCACTTCGGACGATCCCGCGGTGGCGCAGCTCACCGGGCTCGACAATCGCCACGTGTTCGCGCTCGCCATGGCGGTGTCGCTGGCGATCGTCGCCATCGCCGGCGTGTTCCTGGCGGTGCGCGCCAATTTCGATCCGTCGATCGGACCGGCGCGCCTGATCTTCGGCTTCGAGGCGGTGATCATGGGCGGGCTCGGCAGCATGTGGGGAACGCTGGTCGGCGGGATCCTGCTCGGGGTGGCGCAGGCGATCGGCGCGCAGATCGACCCGGGCTGGCAGCTGCTGGCCGGCCACATCGCTTTCCTGATCGTGCTTGCCATCCGGCCCGAGGGCCTGTTCCCCAAGGTGCAGGGATGAGCACGAGCGCAGTCCGCGTCGAGCACACGACGCCGTCGAGCCGCCTCGGCGTCGCCCTGTTCTGGCTCGCGCTGATCGTCCTCGCCGCCGCCCCGTTCTGGGGCGACCGGCAGCAGCTGCGCCTGCTGGCGGAGATCTACGCCTACGTGGCGCTGGCGAGCCTGTGGAACCTGCTGGCCGGCTACGCCGGCCTGGTCTCGGTCGGGCAGCAGGCCTATGTGGGGCTCGGCGCCTATGTGCTGTTCGGCCTCACCATGCTGGCCGGCATCCCGCCGCTCGCCGCGATCCCGCTTGCGGGCGCAATCGGCGCCATCGTCGCGGTGCCGGTCGCCGTGCTCATCTTCCGCCTGCGCGGACACTATTTCGCGATCGGCACCTGGGTGGTGGCGGAGGTGTTCCGCCTTGTCGCCTCGCAGATCTCGGCGCTCGGCGGCGGCTCCGGCGTCAGCCTGCCGATCGGCATCGTCACCGCCATCGGCTCGAGCCGGCAGGAGCGCGAGTTCATCATCTACTGGCTCGCGCTCGCCATCCTGACGGCGGTCCTCGTGGCGATCTTCGTGCTGCTGCGCTCGCGCTACGGGCTGGCGCTCACGGCCATTCGCGACAACGAGTTGGCGGCGCGGCAGAGCGGGGTCGACGTGCGGCGCGTGAAGCTCGTCGTCTACGTGGTCACCGCGTTCGGCACCGCCATGGTGGGAGCGCTGATCTTCCTGCAGAAGCTGCGCGTCTCGCCCGACACCGCGTTCAGCGTCAACGACTGGACCGCCTTCGTCATCTTCATCACGGTGATCGGCGGCATCGGACGGGTGGAAGGGCCGTTGATCGGAACGATCGTGTTCTTTGCGCTGCGGCAGACCTTCGCCGATCTCGGCAGCCTCTACCTCCTGATGCTCGGCGCGGTGGCGATCGTAGTGATGCTCAAGGCGCCGAAGGGCATTTGGGGGCTTGTGGCCGACCGCTTCGGCTGGCAACTCTTGCCGCTGGAGCGACGACTGACACGCGGAGTCCCTGAAGGATGAGATTGTTTCGTATCGCCACAAGCCTCGCGCTTCTGGCGCTTGGCATCGCCTCGGCAGGCGCCGAGACCTATCCGGCGCGGCCGATCAAGATCATCGTCTCGACCTCGGCCGGCGGCATCACCGACGTGGCCGCGCGCGTGCTCGGCAATTTCATCACGGCGAAGACGGGGCAGACCGTGGTGATCGACAATCGCGCGGGCGCCGGCGGCAACATCGCCATGGATGCGGTAGCCAAGGCGGCGCCTGACGGCTACACGCTGGGCGTGGCGAACACCGGCAACATCGTCATCAATCCCTACCTCTACCGCAGCATGCCGTACGACCCGCTCGCCGATCTCGTGCCAGTCGGCTCGATCGGCGAGGTGCCGCTGTTCATGGTGGTGAACGGCAAGCTGCCGGCGAAGGACCTCAACGCGTTCGTCGCCTACGCCAAAGCCAATCCGGTCAGCTACGGGTCGGCGGGCACCGGCACGACGCCGCATCTGGCGGCGGACGCATTCAACCGGCGGACCGGACTGAACATGGTGCACGTGCCGTATCGGGGTTCCACGGCCGCCACCATGGACGTGCTGAGCGGCGTCATCCCGATGACCTTCGTGTCGCTCGGTCAGCACATCGAGCACGTGCACCGCGGGACGTTGAAAGTGCTGGGTATCGCCAGCCGCCGCCGCGTCGCCTATCTGCCGGACGTCGCGACCTTCGCCGAGCAGGGCTTTGCCGGGCTCGAGACCGGCACCTGGTTTGCGCTGTTTGCCCCGCGCGATACGCCGCGCGAGATCGTCGAGCAGCTCAACGGCTATGTGCGCGGGCTGTCGGAGGATCCGGATTCGCTCAGGCGGCTCGAGGCGACGTTCACCGAGCGCATGAACCTGACGGCCGCGGAGTTTGCCGACGTCGTCAAGCAGGATGCCGCCAAGTGGGAGCGCATCGTGCGCGAGGCGGGGGTGAAACAGGATTGAGGCTGATATTCATGAACTGGAATAGATGTTGAAATAATTGATGTTCTCAGGTTCATTTTGCCAAAATGAGCGACTGAAATAGGATTATAGTCTCGGAATCCCCACACGGGCAGCGCTCTTGCTTTGAATCCGGTGCTTACTGGATCGCCCGCTGGAGCCTGCCCCCGACTTGATCGGGGGCGGGCGATGACACCCGCGGGGATGCGACCCTCACACCTCGATCAACGCATACGGCCGGCCGGTCGGCTTCTCGATCATCTGCGCCACGTTGTAGACCGGAGCGCCGCCGGGGGTGCGGCCCTGGTACTTGCCGCGATGCGCATGGCCGTGCACCACGGCGCTGACCTTGAAGCGGTCGATCGTCTCGGCGAGGCGCGACGAGCCGAGGAAGGGAAAGATCTCCAGCGGCTCCCCTTCGGCTGTCTCCGGGATCGGCGCGTAGTGGAGGACCACCATGGCGCGCTCCGACCGCACGGTGCGCATAGCGTTCTCCAGGCGCATCGCCTCGTTGAGCGACTCGGCGACCAGGCTCTTGATCGAGCTTTCGCCGAATGCGCTCAGCATGCGCCGGCCGAACCCGCCAATGAATCCCTTCACGCCGACGAAGCCGACGCCGTCCACCTCGCACGACTGGCCGTCGAGCAGGTGGACGCCGGCACCCTTGAGAATCTCGGCGACCTTGTCGGCCTGGTCTGACTCGTAGTCGTGGTTGCCCAGCACGCCGATCACCGGCACCGAGCAGGCGCGCAGGTCCTCGGCGAGCATCTCGGCTTCCTTCGGCTTGCCGGTGTCGGTGAGATCGCCGCACAGCACGAGCGCGCCCGCCTTCTGCGACATCTCGCCGAACAGCTCGCGGAACGAGCGCGGCTGATCCTCCTTGACGTGCAGGTCGCCGATCGACGCCACCGTCAGTGCACGGCCGTTCTCAGTCATCGCGCCACTCTCCCTCGCCGCCCACGTCGGCAAATCCCCACTCCTTCACGGCGATCTCATAGTCGATGCGCGAGAACATGCGGCCGCGGCAGATCTTCATCTGCGGGGGCGGCAGCTCGCGCTGGTGGCGCAGCCGGTCGAGGAGCTCGTCCATCAGCCAGCGCGGCACGTGATCGCGCTCGGTCGGGTAGATCCAACGGAAGTTGAGCAAGTGGATCAGCAGCACTTCCCAATGCAGCTCCATGTAGGAGAGCAGACGCTGCCAATCGATCTGATCATGCTGCCGGAAGATCACATGCACAACGTCGGCGCCGTCGTAGCGATGGCGCAGCTGGATGAATACTTTCGACCAGATCAGCTCGGTCGGGCTGACGATCGGGACCGGCGTGCCAAACAGCTCGATCTGCCGGGCGTGCTCGAACCAGGCGTCGCTCACCGGCATCGTGCCATTGGCCGACGCGTAGATGATATCGAAGAAATGGTCCCTCTTGCGGACCTTGGCGATCCACCGTTCGTCCTCGATTTCGACCGCATGGCCGAGGCTCTTGAAATGCCCGAGGATGCGTGGGCAGTCGCCCGCGCGACAGAAAATGTCGAGGTCCTTGGTCGCCCGGCTGATCCCCGTGTAGGCGCAGACCGCGTAGGTGCCGGCCAACAGGTAGGGTAGGCCCGACCGCGTCAATTCGCGTACGACCTCGCCGTAGAAGGCTTCCGCCGCCGGAGACGGTGCAACCGCTTCGGCGCAACCGCCCGGCAGCGATGTCGCCGGCGCGGTGGCTTTGGGATGTGCGGTCATGAAGCGCCTGATCTCATGGCCGTCTCGCTTGCGGGGTCCCAACGACGGTGGGCCGGGAAGGTTCCCGCAGCAGCAGCCGCAATGGCCGCGCGGATGACCGGCAAATCCGCATCCTCTATAGTGCGGCGCGGAGGAACCCGATGAACATTCCCGAGCGCGCCGGCCGGCCTGTCCAGGCGATCGACATGGAGCGGTTCCGCCTGCGCGGCTTCGTCGAGAGCCTTCCGCCCGAGGAGCTGGAAACGCGCGAAGCGCCGGTCGATCTCGCCGACGTCGCTGAGGTCCTCGAGGGAAATCCGAAGGCCGTCTGGTTCCGCAAGGTCGGCCCGGAGCGACAAGAGCTCGCCGGCAACGTTACCGGCAGCCGCTCGCGCATCGCGCAGGCGTTCGGCGTCGAGCCCGCGGCACTGTTGACCGAGATCCAACGACGCCTGCGCAGCGAGCCGGCGATCGTCGAGGTCGGTCGCGCGGAAGCCCCCGCCCAAGAGGTCGTGCTCACCGATGATGCCGACCTCACCGCGTTGCCGGTGCACCTGCAGCACGGCCTCGACGGCGGCCCCTACATCTCGTCGTCGACCGATTTCGTCATCGACCAGAAGACCGGCTGGACCAACGTCGGCGTGCGGCGGCTGATGCTGCGCGGCCGCACGGAGGCCGGTATCGACCTCGTCTCGCCGAGCGACCTGCGGGCGATCTACGAGGCGAGCGCGGCGGCCGACCGGCCGCTGCCGGTGAGCTTCGTGGTCGGCTCGCACCCGATCGACCACCTCGCCGCCACCATGCGGCTGCCGGGCGACGAGCTCGGCCTCGTCGCCGCGCTGCGCGATGCGCCGCTGCCGGTGGTCAAATGCATCACCAACGACATCCGCGTCCCCGCCGACGCCGAATGGGTGATCGAGGGCTACCTCGACCCGCGCGGCCACGTGGAGCCGGAGGGCCCATACGGCGAGTTCCTCGGCTACTACGGTGCGCTCAAGCGCAATCCCGTGTTCCACGTCACGGCGATCACGCGGCGGCGCGACGCGCTGTTCCAGACCTCGACCATCGGCGGACGCTCGCTCGGCCGTACCGACACGGCGCTGCTCAACGCGATCCGCACCGAGCTGATGATCTGGCGCGCACTCGAGACCGCGGTACGCGAGCCGCTCGCCGTCTATGCGACGCCGGCGAGCGGCGGCATGTTCAACACGCGCGTGGCGCTGCGCCAGCGCGTTCCGGGCGAGGCGCGCAACGCGATTGCGGCCTGCTTCGGCGCGCTGGTCAACATCAAGAACGTGTTCGTGGTCGACCCCGACATCGACATCTTCTCCGACGCGCAGATGGATTGGGCGCTGGCGACGCGCTTCCAGCCCGACCGCGACCTGGTGGTGATGGACGGGATGCGCACCCTGCCGCTCGATCCGTCGCTCACGCCCGGCACCCGCACCGGCGCCAAGGCGGGGTTCGACCTCACCTGGCCGTTCGGCACCGGCACGCGCCTGGAGACGCGGGTGCCCGAGCCGCCGCGCTTTGCCGGCCGACGCTTCGGGTCCGTCGAACAGGCGCTCGCCGACGGCCCGAAATTCTTCGAGGAGCTGATGAGCGCGGTGGGCAGCCGCGACGGGCGCGAGATCGTGCGCATCCTCGAGCGCTTGCGCGCCACGCAGGCGCTCGATCGCGATGCGGAAGGGCGCTACTGCGTCAAATCGGCTCCGCCGCAGACATCCTAGACATCAAGACGGCGCGCGCGCCGGCCAGGGAGGAAACCGCATGAAGGCTTGGGGACGAACGCTGCTCGCCGTGGCGGGCATGCTGGGATGCATCGGCGCCGCATCTGCGCAGGACACGACGATCCGCATCGGGATGGCGCGCTCCACGTCGAACGCCGCCGAGCTGATGGCGATCGAGAAGGGATACTTCAAGCAATACGGCATCAAGCTGGAGATGGAGGACCTGGATTCCTCGGCGAACGCGCTCGCCCTGCTGGCGCAGAACCGCTACCAGATCGTGGCGGGCGGGATTTCCGCCGGCTATTTCAACGCCATCGAAAAGAATCTTCCGATCACCATCGTGACCGACCGCGTCAGCACGCCGATCGGCCACAACCTCATGGTGCGGCCCGATCTCAAGGACCAGATCACCGACATCAAGCAGCTCAAGGGCAAGGTGATCGCCAGCAACGGGCCGGGATCGGTCTCAACCTACGAGGTCGGCAAGATCCTCGAGCGGGTCGGGCTCACCATCAATGACGTCGAGATCAAGATTCTTCCCTTCACCCAGATGGGCATCGGGTTCACCAACAAGGCGATCGACGCGGCGATCGTGATCCCGCCGTTCGTCTGGCAGTTCGAGGAGCAGAAGCTCGCGGTGCCGTTCGCCGACGTCGACCAGCTGGTCGAGCCGCGGCCGATGACGATCGCGGTCATCATGGTCAACAGCGACTGGGCGAAGAAGAACAGCGAGCTGGTGCGCAACTATTTCACCGCTTGGCTGCGCGGGGTGCGCGACTATTGCCAAGCCTATCACGGCGCGCCCGTGCGGGACGAAGTCATCAACGTGCTGAAGACCAGCGGGACCGAGCGGCGCCCCGAGCTCCTGAACAAGTATCCGTGGCCGGCGCGCAGTCCGGATGGACGCATCAACGTCGCCAGCATGCTCGACATCCAGGCCTGGTACGTGAAGAACAAGCTCGCCAGCGCGCAATTCCCGGCGGAGCGCCTGGTCGACACGAGCTACATCGATTTCGCCGTGCAGAAGCTCGGGCCGTTCACGGTCGAGAACCGGGACAGCAAGCTGCCGGGCTGCCGCTGAACGCATTCCGATCACCAGTTCGTACTTGGTCGGCGCCTGCACCGGCAAGTCGGCCGGCCTCTCGCCCCCGGCCAATGGGGACCCAAGAAGCGCCCGCTACAGCTCGATCCCGGACTTGAACCGGATGGCGGCCTCAGTCGACGCACTACCGGTCGTACAAAGTGCGACCGCAATTAGAAAACCACATCAACGTGAGGAGAGCGGCAATGATGAAGGTCGAGAAACTTAGGTCGGCTCGGCGTCAAGACAGCGTCGCAGACGTTTGCCTGGAAACCGGCATGCTGCGGGACGACGAACTGGATGCGGTCGCGGCCGGCACATATGTCTGTGTTGATATTCGATGGTTCACAGTTGATGACAAAGGCACCATTCTACCCGTCCACTTCCCGTGCTAGAGGGTTTCCCGGTTGATCTGAATCGGCGGGATTCCCAAGGGTTAGAGGTGAGCACGGTCCGCCTGCTTCTATGGCCGACGCCGCGGGGCTCTTTTCCCGCTCTGCTCGTCTGCTCCATTTGACGAAGCTCCGAGCGATTGAAGATCAGCTCTGTCCAAAAATCCGTGGCTAACGCGCAACCCGAACGGCCGGCTCAGCCTCGGCAGGTTGCTCGGCATGCAGACTGGTTCTCCAAGGCAGACCTGGCGGCAATTGCCGGCCGACTGCCTGGTGAACTATGCTCACGTCGATCACGCCGTGCAGACGCTTGGTCCCTTCTGGTGAAGAACCGGGGGAACAAGCTGAACGGCTGCCGTTAATATGGGGCATTGGCTGCTCGTTTGATGTCGTCCGCCAAACCGCCGCCCGAGCTCGCGCTCGTTGCCGAGGCGCTGGCCGGCAAGCCGGGCGCCGCCGCGCGGCTTCTCGACATTGCCTCGCAGGCAGCCTGGTCGGTGGTCATCCAGCTGGAGGACAATGCGGCCGCACGCGAAGCCACCTTTCGCCAGGTGATGACGAGCCTTGCCGACGACAGCTTCAGCCGCTTGCGGCCGTTCGACGGGCGGGCGCGGCTGACCACCTTCATTGCCCTGGTTGCCCGCGACATTCTGGCCGAGCGGCTGGCGCGCAGCTTCGTCGAGGCGCCGCGCCAGGCGTGGGCGCGCTTCGAGCGTTTCTTCGGCGCCGACATCCGCCGCCGGATCGCACGCCGGTTTCCGCGCGAAGCCGGAACCTCGTTTCACGACGACGCCTATCAGGAGATCCGGCTCAAGCTGGTCGAGGACGACTTTCGCCGCATCCGGTCGTATGGCGGGCGCGGCAGCTTCGCCGGCTACGTGCTGACCATGGTCGAGCGCATCCTGATCGACCTGTTGCGGCGGGACAAACCGCGCCGGCGGCTGCCCGCCGCCATTGCCAGGCTCTCCGAGCTCGACCAGGCGGTCTATGAGGCGGTCGCATGGGACGGCTGCGCGGCTGACGCGGCGCTGCTGGTCAACATCCTGCACAGCCGGTTCGAGGCGAAGCTCGAGGCCGATGAGATCCGCCAGTCGCTGCAACGGATTTCGGCGCTCGGGCGCCTGGACGACGCCCCGACGGGCCAAGGCGAGACGATTTCGCTCGACGCCGTCATCGAGGCGGGGGGCACGCCGATCGCCGATCCGGGGCTCAGTCCGGAGGAAAGCCTGCTGGTCAAGGAGGAAGAGCGCATGCGGGCCGCCCTGATCGCGGCGGTAAAGGAGGCGGCCGCCCGATTGCCTGCGGGCGAGCGGCTCTACCTGCAGATCGTGTTTTCCGCCACCGACCCACTGCCGCCGCGCGACATCGCGAAGCAGATGGGTTGCGAAGTCAACGAGGTGTACCGTCTTAAGCAGTGGGCACAGCGGTGGCTGAAGGAATTTGCCGCCCGCCCGGAAAAAAAGCAGAACCCGTCCGTCTAGACTTGGGAAGAGTGATCGTATTGACCGTGGACAAGCTGCGCGACCATATCGAGCGCCTGTTGGAGGACCGGAAGGCAGGCCGATCCGACGACGTGCGGGCGCGTCTCAAGGCGGATTTCGCCGAAGGCCTCGGCGAGCCGGGCCGGGGCGCGACCACGGCGGACGACCCGGCACGCACCGCCGCCTTCATCGATGGACGGCTGAGCGGAAGCGAGCGCGAGGCCTTCCTCGCCGAGCTCGCGCGCGACCCGGCCCGCCGGGCCGACCTCGAATTGGCCGCCGAGCTCGTGAGCGCGATGGACCAGCGCGCGCCGGTGCCGCCGCATCTCATGACCTGGGCGCAACAGCTCGGGCCGAGCCCTGCCGCGACCCCGATCCAGGAGGCGGTACGCGCAAGCCTGTGGGACAGAATTCGCTCCTTCGAGCTCCTGCCGTCGCTGTCGCGCCGGCATCGCCCGGTATGGGCCGGGGTCGCGGCGGTCCTGCTCGTGGCGGTGGTGGGATCGGGCGTTCTGATGCACGAGCAGGGCGCAATGCGGGAGCCGGCTCCTGCGGGCACATCTCCGAACGCCGACGCGCGATTTCGCTCCGTCGACCCGCCGCAACAGCCGGCAGCACAGCCACCCGCGGCGCAGCCGCCCGCGTCCCCGTCGGCAGGCGGCTCGGTGACGGCCGCGCGGCCTCAACCGGCGCCCCCGCCGGCCGCTTCAGGCCCCACGCCCAAGTCCGCCGCCGTGCCGCCGCCCGCTCCCGAGGCGCGCGCGAGCCGGCAGGAGCAGCTCGCGCCGACGCCCTTACAGCCCGGCGCGGCACTCGGCGGCCCGTTCCGCCTCACGGACCAGAACGGCAGACCGGTGAGCGACCAGGACCTCAAGGGCCGTCCGTTCCTGGTCTTCTTCGGGTCGATCAACTCTCCCGAGGCTTCAACCGCCGCGCTGTCGGAGATGTCGGAACTGCTGCGCACGCTCGGGCCGGATGCCGGCAAGGCGAGCATCTTGTTCGTCACCGTCGACCCGGAGCGCGACACGCCGGACAAGCTCAAGGCCTATCTGACGCGTTTCGACCCCCGCCTGCGCGGGCTCACCGGCGATCCGGCAGCGGTCGACGCCATGCTCAAGGCCTACCAAGTGTACTCGCGCAAGGTCGCGCAGGGCAGCAGCTATGTGATGGCGCACACGACCCTGGTCTACCTGATGGACAAGCAGGGTCGCTTCGTCGCGCCGTTCAACCTCAAGCGGCCCGCCAACGACGCCGCGGCGGAGCTGCGCAGGTATTTCTGAAAAGCTCGGTGGCGGTCACCGCACCCCGATCAGGTCGATCTCGATCAGCGAATCCTTGACCAGCAGGCCTGTGGTGCCGACCGTCGTGCGCGGCGGGGGCACGCGGAAATACTCCTTCCACACCTCGTCGAAGCCAGCGAAATGGTTCAGGTCGGTGAGGAAGACCTGCGCCTTGACGATCCTGTCGAGGCTGCTACCGGCCGCCTCGAAGGTGCGCTTGAGGTTTTTCAGGATGTACTGCGTCTGCAGCTTGATGTCGGAGCCGTAGTAGGGAAACGCCTCGTGCCGGCGCGCCTCGGCGGGGACGCCGGTCTTGAAGTCGCTCGCCAGCTGCCCGGCGGCGAAGACGAAGTCGCCGACCGTCACGGCCTCGGAATAGTTCGCCAAGGGCTTCGGATTGTCCGAGGTGACGACCTTGTGCGCGAGGCCGGCGCGCGGCACGTAACCGATGAGATCGATCTCGATCAACGTATCCCTGACCAGCAGGCCGCTGGTGCCGACCGTGGTGCGCGGCGGAGGCACCTTGAAATATCGTCGCCACACCTGGTCGAACCCGGCGAAGTCGTTGAGGTCGATGAGGAACACCTGCGCCTTCACCACGTGGTCGAGCGAGCTGCCGGCGGCCTCGAATGTATTCTTGAGATTCTTGAGCACGTACTCGGTCTGCAGCTGGATGTCGGAACCATAGAAGGGGAAATTCGGGTGCCGGCGGGCCTCCGCCGCGACCCCGGTCTTGAAGTCGCTGGCGAGCTGGCCGGCGGCAAAGACGAGATCGCCGACGCGCACGGCCTCGGAGTAGTTCGCCAGCGGCTTCGGATTGGACGAGGTGACGACCTCATGCTTCAAGCCGGCGCTTCGCGCGTAGGCGATGAGGTCGATTTCGATCAGCGTGTCCCTGACCAGCAGGCCGCTGGTGCCGACCGTCGTGCGCGGCGGCGGGACCTTGAAGAACTCCCGCCACACTTCGTCGAAGGCGGCGAAGTCGTTGAGGTCGGTGAGGAAGACCTGCGCCTTGACCACGTCATCGAGCGAGCTTCCCGCCGCCGCGAACGTCCGCGCCAGGTTCTGCAGCACGAACCGCGTCTGCAGCTTGATGTCGGAGCCGTAGTACGGAAAGCTCGGGTGCTTGCGTGCTTCCGCCGGCACGCCGGTCTTGAAATCGCTGGCGAGCTGCCCGGCGGCGAACACCATACCGCCCGCAAGCGTGGCTTCCGAATAGTTGGCGAGCGGCCGCGGATTGTCGGAGGTGATGATCTTGATGTCGGTCATGGCATGGGCCTCGTGGATGTTCGGCCTCGTCCTGAGGAGCGCGTACGCCTTTGCGTACGCGCGTCTCGAAGGAGAGGCCGCCGCTGAGCTGCAGTGGCCGCCCTCGTCCTTCGAGACGCGTCCGCCAAGGGCGGACGCTCCTCAGAGTTTGGCCGAAAAAGAAAGTTGAGTGATTTCAGCCCGTTGTGATTCTCTCTCGTGGTTGCGAAGCTACGAGGAGGCACAACATGGTGTGGACCAAAATCACCCAGCAACAGTATCGGCGTGATGACCTTCGCTACGCAAGCGACATGAGGGACTCTGAATGGCGCTTGCTTGCTCCGTTGATGCCGCCGCCGTCTCGGGTTGGGCGCCCGCGCGAGGTTGATCTGCGCGCGGTGGTGAACGCGATCTTGTATATCGCAGCGACCGGTTGCCAATGGCGGGCCTTGCCGAAGGATTGCCCACCACGCTCGACCGTTCAGTACTATTTCTATGGCTGGCGTAACGGACGCATCTGGCAGCGGATCAACTCTGTTCGTCAGACGCGCGCGCCTGGCGGCCGGACGCCAAGCCATACCATCTGCAGGTGTGATCGACAGTCAGAGTGCCAAGACCACGGAAAGTGGCGGTCCATGCGGGTTTGACCCGGCCAAGAGAGTGAAGGGCCGCAAACGGCACCTGATCACCGATACGATGGGCTTGCTGCTTGCCTTGCTGGTGCACCCGGCCAACATCCAGGACAATCACGGTGCCGTGCCACTGCTCACGGCGTTGGGCGAGAAGTTTGCCAAGCTGCGACACATCTTCGCTGACCGGGTGTACCGTGGTCCAAAGCTCATCAATGCGCTCGCCGGTTCGGGCAAGTGGACGATCGAGATCATCAACCGCTCGCAGAGCGTCGCCACATTCAAGGCGGAGCCCAAACGGTGGGTGATCGAGCGCACCTTCGCCTGGTTCGGCCGCAACCGCCGCCTTGCCAAAGACTTCGAGGCCACCATCGAAAGCGCGGAAGCCTGGGTCATGATCGCAAGCGTTCGCCTCCTCGTGCGACGTCTCGCTAGAGCCTGAAAACATCGATACTAATATTGAGTCAAACTCTCAGGATGAGGGCGGAAGAAACGTCGTTCAATTCTGCACCGGCAGGGGATCTGACACCGAAACGAATACGATCGGGATTGTGCGTGTCGCCTGTTGAAGCGCGCGCAAGGCGGGAGCGCTGTTGGCCAGGGCGACATGCGGAGCTTCCTACTCGGTCACCTTGTCAGCGCCGGCGAGGAGCTGCGGAGGAACTTCAAGGCCGAGGGCCTTTGCGGACTTGAGATTGATCACCAGCTCGAGCTTGGTGGCCTGTATGACCGGCAGATCAGCCGGTTTCTCGCCTCTGAGGACCCGCCCGACATAGAAGCCTCCCTGACGCCACGCGTCCGCCTGGTTGGCACCGTAGCTCATCAAGCCTCCCGCTTCGGCAAATTCCGGCCAGGGATAGCTTGCTGGCATCGCGTGGCGCGACGCCAGCGCGATGAGCTGCTCATATTGATTGCGAAAGAACCCATCGGCCAACAGGAAGACTGCGGCCGGCCGTTGTTGCGCGAGATTCGCGAACGCAGCGTCGATCTCGCTTTCCGTGCTGGCTCGCATGACGATGAGTTGCAGCCCGAGTGCTCGCGCGGCAGCCTGGGTCTCATTGAGGTCCGGCCAAGCACTCGCGCTGTTCGGGTTCATGAGCACTGCGATCACGGTGGCGCCCGGAAGGATTGACTTCAACAGCTCAAGGCGTTTCGCCGAGAGCAGATTGATCAGAATGGATACACCCGTGACATTGCCGCCCGGTCGCGCGAGGCTCGCGACCAGTCCGGCGGCGACCGGGTCGGACCCGACCGTGAATACAATCGGTATGGTGGACGTCGCGGCTTTTGCCGCCAGTGCGGCTGGGGTGCTGGCGGGCGCAAAGATGACGGCCACCTGACGGCGAGCCAGATCGGATGCGAGAGCCGGCAGCCGGTCGTATTGACCGTCCGCCCAGCGGTATTCGATCGCGACATTCTGCCCTTCGACGAAGCCAGCCTCCTTGAGCCCCTGGGCGAACGCGACCAGAGCACGAGCATCCTTGCCGCGCGATGTTGCGCCGAGATACCCGATCACCGGCATCGATTGCTGCGCGCGCGTGGTGAGCGGCCAAGCCGCCGCGCCTCCGAGCAGAGCGATGAATTCGCGCCGCCTCAATGGAACCCCGCCGTCCCGTACTCGCATGCCGCGACCTCCGAGCTGCCAGTCTGACACAGAGGTCCAGGCAAGTCCTTACGCAAGGCTGAATTGTTCTGAATTGGATTGTAGCCAAGATCCGGCGACTTGCTTGGCGGCCTCGTGTGGCGGCTGACATCAAATGTCCTTTCGGGTCATTCTGCGCCGCAGGCATCCAATATCCCCGAGACGGGACACAACACTGCGGGTAAGATCAGGTGCGGAAAAATTAAGGGTCGGCGGAGAGCGCCGTACGGACACCGGAGCAAATTCAATGGCTGGCGACATCGCTCTCATCAATCCGACCGGCATGGCAGCGCCGGGCGGCCATTACAGCCATTCGGTCGCCGCCAACGGTTTCGTCTTCGTGTCCGGCCAGTTGCCGATCCGGCCCGACGGCACGAAGCTCAACGAGGCACCGTTCGAGCAGCAGGCGCAGCAGGTGCTGGACAACGTGGCGGCCGCGCTCGCGGGCGCGGGCAGCGCGGTGAGCCGGCTGGTGCAGGTGCGGGTCTACGTGACCGACATCCAGTCCTGGCCCGCCTTCAACACGATCTACGCGGCCTGGGCCGGCACGGCGCGGCCGGCGCGCGCAGTGGTGCCCGTCCCCGACCTGCACTACGGCTTCAAGATCGAAGTCGAGGCGGTGGCGCTGCAGGGCGGCTGACGGCTCACAGTCCGTAGGGTGGGCAACGGCGCCACGTTCAGCCTTGACGCGTGGGCAAAATCGCTCGCGCGCCGTTGCCGCCGCGGTCCGTCCTCGGCACGCGATTTTGCCCACCCTACTAAAGGAGGCCCTGCAGCTGCTGCAGCTCCGCGGCACCGAGGTCGGATACGGCCCACCAGGTCAGGCTCGCCCGATTCCAGGCGATCACATTATACCCGTTGAGCTGGAACGCGCGCGACGCGGCCTCGTCGGGACCCGGCGACGGCCACATGAACACGCTGATAACGTGCAGGCGCCGCTTGTAGACAAGCGCGCTCACGCGGCGGCCGCCGACGTAGTCGAGCCGCCCGCCGACGAGGGGGAATCCCTCGGCGGCGAGATCCTTCACCGCCGGCGCATAGTCGACGCGGCCGTTGAACCAGGGTCGCACGCTGTGCGGATCGCCGGAGGCAACCTGGAACGGGCTCTCCTGCAGGAGCGAGCGCACATGTGCCGACACCACGTCCTGCTCGAGCCTGATCTCGTTGCCCGATTGGCGCATGACGACGATCGTGAGCAGCACCGACAGCGCGCAACAGAGCACCAGCACGGCAGCGTGACGGAGCATGGGGTGTCGCCACAGCGATGCGACCGGCGGCGCAATGCGATCGCCTTCCGCGGCCAGCGCGGCCCGCACCCGCCCCTCGAGCGTCGCGGGGACGGCCTCGCGGCCCACGCTCTTGAGCTCCCGGCTCAGCCGGCGGAAATCGGCGAGCGCTTCGCCGCAGCTCTGGCATGTGGTCGCGTGCGCCCGCGCCGCCTGGATCTCCTGATCCACGACCGCGTCGTCGACGGCGGCGCCTAGCCGCGCCTGGGCCTCTTCACATCGCATTGCGATCGTCCTTGTCGCTCATCGCCTTGATCCTCGCCCTCAGCTCCGTCCTGGCGCGCGACAGGCGCGACATCACCGTTCCCACCGGCGAGCCGATGATCGTGGCGATCTCGCCATACGACAGCTCCTCGATCTCGCGCAGCACCAGGATCTCGCGAAACGCCGGCGCAAGGGCAGCGAGCGCTTCGAGCAACAACCCGTGCTCCTCGCCGCGGATCAACAACGTCTCGGCCGAAGGCTCGTCCGCGGCGATCGCCTCCCAGGAGCCAGGCTCGTCGTCGCGCGCCGCGACAGCCTCGTGCATCGAGATCACGTTGCGCGAACGCTGCCGCACCGACAGCCAACGGTAGGCCACGTTGCGCACGATGGTCAGCAGCCACGGCCTGATGTCGTCGCCCTTGAACGCCGCAAACGCGCGAAACGCCCGCACATAGGCATCCTGCACAATGTCATCCGCATCGGGGCGGCTGCGGGTGAGCCAATAGGCGAGGTTATAGGCCGCCGCCATGTGCGGCAGCGCCAGCCGCTCGAATGTCGTGCGTTGGCGCATCAGAAGCCTCGATCAGTTCCGATCCCGACAAGCCATCCGCCATAAACTCCGCGGCGCGCGATTCTATTCCATCGACCGTCTCGCGTCGCGATGAAACAGCCCCGGGGAATAAATCGCGACGTCGGTGAATCTCCAGCCCGTCAGGCCCGAACGACGATCCGGGCCGTTGCCTTCTTTGGATTCTCAACCGAGGACAAACGCCATGCTCGACATGTCGCGTCGCGATTTCGTCGTTTCCACCTCGCTTGCGGCCACGCTGGGGATCAGTGGCCGACTCGCGGTATCTCCGGCTTTCGCCCAGAAGACCCCGGATCCGGCAAGACCCTTCGTCACCTACCGGATCGGCGCGGCCGAGGTGACGGCGATCTACGACGGCATCTGGGAGAAGCCGCACGATCCGGCATTCATCGCCAACGCGTCGATCGACGACGTCAAGGCCGCAATGGCGAAGGCGGGCCTGCCGGCCGATTTCGTCTCGATCCCGTTCACCGTGGTGGTCGTGCGGAATGGCGGGAAAACCATCCTGTGCGACAGCGGCACCGGCGGCCAAGTACAGCCCACGGCCGGCAAGCTGATGGCCAACATGAAGGCGGCGGGGATCGATGCCGGCACGATCGACACGATCCTGATCTCGCACTGCCATCCCGATCACATCTTCGGCCTGATGGAGAAGGGGACCAACGCCGCGGTCTTTCCCAATGCCGAGATCATCGTGTCGGACGTGGAATACAGGTTCTGGACCGACCCGGCGGTGATCGACCGGCTGCCCGAGGCGAGAAAGGGCTTGGCGCGGCGCATCCAGGCGGTGTTCCCCGGCTGGAAGAATATCCGTCAGGTGTCGGGCGAGGCCGAGGTCGCACCGGGCATCCGCTTCGTCAACGCGCCCGGTCATACGCCCGGCCATCGGGCCTTCCATCTGGCGTCGGGCTCGGCGCAGCTGATGATCTCCAACGACACCGCATACGTGCCGGCACTGGTCGTCGCCAACCCGGGCTGGCGCGGCCAGTACGATCAGGACCAGACGGTCGCCGAGGCGTCGCGCCGCGCGCTGCTCGACCGGGTCATCGCCGACAAGATCATGATCTGCGGCTACCACTTCCCGTTCCCCGGGGCCGGCACGATCGCCCGGGATGGCACCGGATATGCGCTCTCCCCCATGGGCACGTGAGGTCGGAGCCCCCATCACGCGATCGAAAGGAGACGTCATGAGAGCGTCAAGGCTGCCTCTGCTGTTCACAATGCTCCTCGGCATGGCCGTGCTTGCGCCCAGTGCGGGTGCGGTCGACGTCGTCACCTCGCGCGACGCGCCGGACCTCACCTCGGTACGCGCCAAGCTCAAGGCGAAGGATTTCGCCGCCGCGCTCGCCGAGCTCACGCCGATGCTGCGCACCAACGAGCACGCGGACGTCTACAACCTGATGGGATTCGCCCTGCGCAAGACGGGCGACACCCGGCAGGCCTACACCTACTACCGCAAGGCGCTCGACTTCGATCCCCGGCACAAGGGCGCGCTCGAATACCTGGGCGAGCTCTATGTGGAGACCGGCCAGATCGACAAGGCGCGCGAGAACGCCGCGCTGTTGAAGACACTGTGTCCGACCGGCTGTGAGGAGCTCGCCGATCTCGAGAAGACGATCGCCGCCGCTTCGACCAGGACCAACTAGGCGCGGCGTCGATGTCGCATCATCATCTCCAGGCGGCCGCCGCGCTCGGCGGCCGCCTGCTGCTTGCGGCGATCTTCCTGCACGAGGCCTGGAGCAAGCTCAACGGCTATGCGGCGGCGGTCGCCTACACGGAAGCATTCGGACTGCCGGGCTGGCTCCTTCCGGGCGCGATCGCGGTCGAGCTCGGCTGCGGCCTCATGATCCTGCTCGGCTACCGCACGCGCCTCGCTGCCCTGCTGCTCGCGGCGTTCTGTATCGTCACCGCCATCGTGTTCCATCGCAACTTTGCCGACCGTAATCAGGTCCTGCATTTCGAGAAGGACCTGGCGATCGCCGGGGGATTGCTCGTGCTGGCGGCCTACGGCGCCGGAAGCTGGGCAATCGACGCCTGGCAAAAGCGCAAGAATGAATAAGCGGGGTGCCAGTAGGTGGCGCCGAGCCGCTACACCGCTTCAGGGCGACGGCCGTGCGAGGGCGCCGGCGTGCCGGGCGTCAGCGACACGTGCGTGTGGGTCCCGAGCCAGGGCGCATCGAGCGACGCGCGCATCAGCGTGACGGTGGCGCGGCCCGGGCGCGGGAAGCGCGATCCATCCGGGTGCAGGCCGGTCGAGCGGAACATCACCGCACCCATCGCCATCAGGCGGTCCGGCGAGACGACCAGCTCGAGCGTTGCGAGGTCATAACGATAGTCCTCGATGGTGGGCCAGATCGCCCGCCATTGCTGCGCCTCGAGGGCGTCGAGCGAGCCGACCATCTCGACCTTGGAGCCGAACGATACGATGTCCTCGACGAACATCGCCCGGGCGTGTTTGAAGTCGACATTGGCGACCAGATCGCCCCAGGCGGCGAACCACGCGGCGATCGAGCGCCGATCCTCGGGCGCAACCGGCAGGCGTTTCATGCATCGTGCTCCTTGACGAACGGACCCGGACGTATCGGAATGCCGGATCGTAGCATCCGGGCGCGCAAGGCGTCAGCCGACCAAGGACGTGGAATGACCCGTTCGGCAATCCTGATGGCATTGGCAGCCGTCGCCAGCCTCGCGGCGCCAACTCCCGCCGACGCACAGCCCTATCCGTCCCGGCCGGTGCGCATCATCACCGCCAACAGCGCGGGCGGGACCAGCGACGTGTTCGTTCGCGCCCTCGGCGACGAGCTGCAGAAGCGATGGGGCCAGCCCGTGATCATCGAGAACCGCTCGGGCGGCGGGATGAACATCGCCGGCCGCGCCTGCGCGGAGGCGCCGAACGACGGCCACACGATCTGCATCCTGCCCAACGAGACGCTGACGCTGAACCAGTTCACCTTCAAATCGATCCCCTACGATCCCGAGAAGGACTTCGAGCCCATCAGCAACGCCTTCATCAACACGCAGGTGCTGGTGGTGAGCGCTTCCCTCAACGTCGCCTCGCTCGACGAGCTCGCGGCGCTGTCCAAGGCCAAGCCGGGGACGTTGAGCTACAGCGCGCTCGCCATCCCGATGCAGATCACCGTCGAAACCTGGAAGCAGAAGACCGGCGCCGACCTCGTGCTCGTGCCGTCGCGCGGCGGCGGCGACATCGTCACCGGGCTTCTCACCGGCACCACGCCGGTGGCGATCGTCGGGCTGCCGAACTTCATCAGTCATATCCGCAGCGGAACCGTGAAGGCGCTCGCCGTCGACTCGGACGCGCGCTCCCTGCTGTTTCCCGACGTGCCGACCCTCAATGAGCTCGGGTTTCCCAATCTCGCGCCGGTCTATTTCGGCTTCGTCGCGCCGGTCGGAACGCCGAAAGCCGTCATCGACAAGCTGTATGAGGATATCGCGCGCATCGGCAACGAGCCCGCGTTCCGGCAAAAGCGGCTGCTCGACATCGGCATCGAGCCGATCTTCGATACGCCCGACCAGTTTGCCCAATACCTGAAGGTGCAACGGCGCAACGGCGCGCGATTGATCCGGGAATCGGGCTTCCAGCCCCGGTAGGGCTGGTCGCGAGGGCTGTCGTAACCGGAACGGGAGGGATGACTTGCGAACGCGTCGGAAAATGCGCGCCTGCGTTGGTGGCGCCATGTGCGCCCTGCTCGTGGTTTTCGGCTTCTTGCAATCGGCCGCCGCACAATCGGACTATCCGAGCCGGCCGATCCGGCTGATCGTCGGTTTCGGCCCCGGCGGCCTCGCCGACATCACCATGCGGATCGTCGGCGAGAAGCTGAGCGAGCGGCTGGGCCAGCGGGTCATCATCGACAATCGCCCGGGCGCCGGCGGCGTCGTGGCGGCGCAGGCCGCCGCCAGCGCGCCGCCCGACGGGTACACGCTGATCGTGCTCTCCATCGGCACCGCGATCAGCGTGTCGCTGCTCAAGTCGCTGCCGTTCGACCCGGTGAAGGACTTCGTGCCGGTGTCCAGCGTCGCCTATTTCGACCTGCTGCTCCTGGTCAACGCGGCCTCGCCGATGAAGAACCTCGGCGACCTGCTTGCCGCCGCCCGCACGCGCGGCAGCGCGATGAATTTCGGCACCATCAACCCGGGCAGCTCGCAGAACCTGTCGGCCGAGCTGTTCAAGACGGCGGCCGCGATCAACGCCACCATCGTGCCGTATCGCACGACGCCGGAGACCCTGGTCGCGCTGACACGCGACGAAGTGAGCGTCGTGTTCGAATCCTACGCGGCGCTCAAGGGCGCGATCGACGCCGGCCAGGTCAGGCCGATCGCCTCGACCGGCACGAAACGGTCGCTGCCAGACGTGCCGACCGTGCAGGAGAGCGGCCTGAAGGATTATGACGTGGTCGGCTGGAACGCGATCTTCGCGCCGGCCGGAACGCCGCCAGGCGTGGTCAGCCTGCTCAACCGCCACATCCGCGAGGTGGTGGCGCTGCCGGAGGTGCAGAAGCGCATTCTCGATCTCGGCACCGAGCCGCGCGCCAGCACGACGGAGGAGCTCGGCGCGCTGCTCGCCGGCGACATCCGCAAATGGGCCGCCGTGATCGAGCAGGCCAAGATCGAGAAACGATAGTCGAGCGTGAGGTCAACGCCGTGCCGGAAGCAACCGCCTGGGATACGCCCGTCGTCGACTGCCACGTCCACGTCTTCAAGCAGGACATGCCGCTGGTCGGCAACCCGCGGCACAAGCCAGCTTACAGCTTCACGGGCGAGCAGCTCACTGAGACGCTCGACCAGCACGGCGTCGTGCTGGCGGTGATCGCGGCGGCGAGCCCGTGGGGTGACTACAACGACTACATCATCGAGGTACTCCGCCGCTATCCGCGCCTGCGCGGGACCGTGATCCTCGATCCCTCGGTCGAGCGCATGGTGCTCGAGCAGATGAAGCGCGACGGCGTCGTCGGCGTGCGGCTTCCGTTCATCAACATGGCGCAGGTGCCCGACGTCACCACGCCGGAGTATCGCCGCTTCCTGTACCGGCTGGCGGACCTCGACTGGCACGTGCATCCGCACATCGAGGGCGAGAAGCTGCCCCAGCTGCTGCCCGGCCTCGAGGCTGCGGGCGTGAAGATCGTGATCGATCATATCGGCCGGCCCGATCCGGAGACGGGCGTGAACGGCGAGGGATTTCGCCGCATGCTGGCGTCGATCGAGAAGGGGCGGACCTGGGTGAAGCTGTCGGCAGCCTATCGACTGGGGCCCGCCGCCGCCGACTGGGCGCGCGAGCTCGTCAGGCAGGCGGGGCCCGAGCGGCTGGTGTGGGCGAGCGACTGTCCCTTCGTCGGCGAGGAACAGCACGTCACTTATCGGCAGACGATCGACTGGATCAACGCCTGCGTTCCTGATGCGGCGACGCGGCGGAAGATCTACTGCGACACGCCACTGAGGCTTTATTTCTCGTGACCATCAGGCACGCCGCAGGCCGTCCGCCAAGGCGGCCGCATTTCCCATCGTCTCCAGGCCGAGCACGAGCGTGACGATCCGGTCCACGTGCGTCTCCGCCAGGGCGCGCGCGGCGTTGTCGCGGAACTTGGCGACGATTTCCGCATCGGCGAGCGGGCGGTCGCCGCAGCCGCGATTGACCGCCTCGCGGCGCCGCAGCGTGCGGCCGTCGCGCGTGCGGACAACGACTTCGCCGGTGTAGTGCCGGGGAAAGGTCGTGTCCGGATCGACGGCGTAATCGACCTTGTCGGCGAGCGCCAGGATGCGCGGGTCACTCAAGGTCGCTTCATCGAGCTCCGCCAAGGTGAAGCGGCCGCGCGCAAGGCTCGCCGCGACAATGAAGGGGATCGAGAACTGCGCATCGTAGCTGTTGGCCGGTCGCCGCTTGTTGGCCGCCGGCTCGCACACGGTCGCGACGACGCCTTCGGGGACCAGCGCACGCACCCGCTCGACATTCGCCGGCTCGAGCCCCTCCTCGCGCACCAGCGCGAGCGTCGCATCGGCGCACGCATGGGTGAAATGACAGGCCGGATAGGGCTTCACCGCGACCTGCATCAGCTCCCAGGTCTCGCCCAGTCCCGCCGTCGCCAGCGCCAGGTCGGCCGGATCGAAGCGATCCTGCAGGTGGCTGGCGAACAGCCCGAAGCGGCCCTCGTAGGCGCGCCGCGCGCCGACGAAGCCCCCCTGCGCCAGCGCCGCGGCCGTGATGCCGGCAACGGCTGCCCACCCCGGATGGGCCCGCTTGTTCCAGGCACCATCCTCGAGGAACTCGAGACTGCCCGAGGCCATCGACAGCACGATCCCCTGCGCCATCGCGAGCTGCGGCTCGGTCAGTCCCATCAGGCGCCCGGCGGTCAGCGCGCAGCCGAATGCACCGACCAAGCCGGTCGGATGGAATCCAATCTGATGGAATCCGCCGCGCGCGACCGACCCGAGGCGCGCCACGGCTTCCATCCCGACCACATAGGCCGCAATGAGATCGAGGCCGCTCGCGCGCCGCGATGCCGCGACGGTGAGCGCGGTCGGGAGGATGCTGGCGGTGCCGTGGATGATGCCGGCCGTATGGGTGTCGTCGAAATCGAGCCCATGGATGAGGAAGCCGTTCATGAAGGCGGCATCGCGCAGCGGCAGGCGCACGGGCGACCCGATGACGGCGGCATCGCCGTCGCCCGCGAGGCCGTGGATCGCACGAAGCGTGCGATCGGCGAAATCGAAACCCGAGGAGGCGAGCGCGATGCCGACCGCGTCGAGGATGAGATGGCGCGCCCGCTGACGCACGACCGCCGGAATGTCGTCGGCGGCAAGGCCGGCAGCGAATTTTGCCAGGCTGTCGGCAACGAGCTCCGGGGCGATGCCTGCGTCGGCAATCGGCTTCTTCAGCGGCTGGGTAGACATCGGATCCTCCCTGGCGCGGCCCCGGTGTGCGGGCTTTGCGATTTGATGCACTATAGCATACCCGAGACGTCCGATGGAGAGCCGACGATGAATGCGTTCGCCGATGAGCGCGCCGAGCAGGAGCGGCTGCTCCTCGACTCGGTCGACAAGTTCCTCGACAGGGACGTCAAGCCGCATGTGCACCGGCTCGAGCACGACGACATCTATCCGGTCGAGATCGTCGAGAAGATGAAGGCGCTCGGCCTGTTCGGCGCGACGATCGCGCCGGACTACGGCGGCCTCGGTCTCTCCGCCACGATCTACGCGAAGCTGGTCGAGCGCATCGCCGCGGTGTGGATGTCGGTGACCGGCATCTTCAACTCGCACCTGATCATGGCGGCGGTGCTGCAGCGCTTCGGCACGGACGAGCAGAAGGCGCGCTTCCTGCCGCGGTTCGCGACCGGCGAGCTGCGCGGCGGGCTCGCGCTCACCGAGCCGAACTGCGGCACCGACCTGCAGGCGATCCGCACCACGGCGCGGCGCCAGGGCAACGCTGCCTACGTGGTGAACGGCACCAAGACGTGGATCAGCAACGGCATCTACGGCTCGTGCTTCGCGCTACTGGTGAAGACCGACCCGCAAGCCGAGCCGCGCCACCGCGGCATGTCGCTGTTCATTGCCGAGAAGGGCGAGGGCTTTCGCGTCGGGCGCAAGCTGGAGAAGCTCGGCTACAAGGGGATCGACAGCGCCGAGCTGGTGTTCGAGGACTACGAGGTCCCGGCGGACTGCCTGGTCGGGCTCGAGGAAGGCCATGGCCTGAAACATGCGCTCGGCGGCCTGGAGCTCGGCCGCATCAACGTGGCGGCGCGCGGCGTCGGCGTCGCGCAGGCGGCGCTCGACCAGGCGCTCGCCTATTCGCAGGTGCGCGAGACATTCGGCAAGAAGATCTGCGAGCACCAGGCGATCCAGCTCAAGCTCGCCGAGATGGCGGTGCGCACCGAGGCGGCGCGCCTGCTGACGGTCAAGGCGGCCGACACCTACGACCGCGGCGAGCGGTGCGATCTCGAAGCCGGTATGGCGAAATACGCTGCGACCGAAGCAGCGCTGGAGAACTCGATGGAGTCGATGCGCATCCACGGCGCCTACGGCTACTCGACCGAGTTCCCGGTCGAGCGGCTTTATCGCGATGCGCCGCTCCTGGTGATCGGCGAAGGCACCAACGAGATGCAGCGCATCATCATTGCGCGCCAGCTGATCGCGCGGAACAAGGTTTGATCTACCTAATGCTGGGCACGATCTTCTTGATCGCCGCCAGCTGCTCAGGCGAGGTCTGGGCGAGCTTGGCGATGAGCGCCTCCAGGTGCTCGGGCGGCCGATAGGTCATGTCGAGCTTCGCCTTCTCGGCTTCGGCGACCAGTTCGGGATCGCGCACCGCCTCGGCGATGGCTTTGCGCATGAGGGCCACGCGCTCGGCCGGCACCTCGGGCGGGAACAGGTAAGGCCGGCCGAATTCGGTCGAGGAGAACACGAAGCGCATCAGCGCACGCTGCTCGTCGCTCTTGGCGTAGTCATAGATCGAGGGCGTGTCCGGGAGCTCGGCCATCTTGCTTTCCTCCGCCTGGAACAGAATGCGGAGCTTGCCGTCGCGGATCTGTTGCTGATGGGTGCGGAATTGCCCGAGCGAGGCACATAGGCCGTGCACCTCGCCGCGCTCCATCGCCAGCACCACGTCCTGCGCGCCGCGGTAGCCCTCGATCAGCCGAAATTTGGTGCCGAGCACGCGATTGAGCACGGTCGGCACGATGCTGGTGGACGAGCCGGTGCCGACGCTGCCGACGATCAGCTCCTCGCGGAATACGTCGTCGGGCGTCTTGACCTTTGCGGCGGACGTGGCGACGCAGACGCGGCCGGGAAACGAAGTGGCGCCGAGCCAGATGAAGCGGCGCGGGTCGGCCTCGATGTTCGGCTGTCCCATGATCGCCTGGCTGGGGAAATTGCGCGAGATCGAGGCGAGCACCGTGCCGTCGCGCGCCGCCCTTATGTAGAGGTGGTTGGCCGCCACGACGCCGGACGCCTGCGGCATGTTCTGCACGATGATCGCCGGCTGCCCGGGGATGTGGCGGGCGAGATAGCGCGCCAGCAGGCGGGCGCCGATGTCGTAGTCGTTGCCCGCCTCGTAGCCGACGATCAGCTGAAGCTGCTTCCCCTTGTAGAAATCCTGCGCATGCGCCGCAGACGCGACGACGCATGCAAACGCGAGGGCGATGGCCGACCTGACGGCTGTTGTCATTGGGCCCGCCCCCCACGACCAGTCCTATTCGGCGGCGCGCTTCTGCGCCAGGGCGGCCGCGGCCTTGTCGTAGCTCTCCTCGCGCGCCAGCAGGCTCTTCAGGCCGACGACGTCGTAATAGTCGTCGAGCGGGATAAGATGCTCCTGGCAGGGCGTCAGCGAGTTGTCGCGCCGCAGCAGGCGCAGCACGGTGCGCACCGCGTTGGCGGCGGCAAACAGCGGTAGCGACGGGAAGGTCGCCGCCACGACGCCGGCGGCTTCCAGGTCGGCGAGGCTGCGCGCCTTCGGCCCCGCCGCCTGCGACAGGGTCGCCATGTGCGGCCCGCCCACTTCGCGCAGCACCCGCTTGATCTCCGGAATGGTGTCGACCCCCATGGGCTTCGCCATGTCGGCGCCGGCTTCCATGAACAGCTGGCAGCGCTCGATCGCCGCTTCGACGCCCTCGACGCCGGCCGCATCGGTGCGCGCCGCGATGAACAAGTCGCCGTCGGTTCGCGCATCGAGGGCGGCCTCGAGCTTCGCCAGCATCTGCTCCGCCGGGATGATCTGCTTGCCCGGCAGATAGCCGCAGCGATTGGGGAACACCTGGTCGCTGATGAAGAACCCGGCGACGCCCGCCGCCTCGAACGCCCGCACCATCTGCCGCACGTTGTTGACGCCGCCGAAGCCGGTGTCGGAGTCGACATAGACCGGGATCTCGACCGCCGCGCAGACGCGCGCGTAGTGATCGGCATAGTCGCGCATGTTGGACTGGCCCATGTCCGCCTGCGCCAGCATGCTGCCGATCGCCGCGTAGCCGCCCGCGACGATCGCGTCGAAGCCTTCGGCTTCGATAATGCGGGCGGAGAGCGCGTCATAGGCGCCCGGCATCAGCACGAGGCGCTTGCCCGCCATGATGGCGCGGAATTTCTGTCTGGCGTTCATCGCGCTTCTCCCCTCGTGTCTCGTGCGGTCTGCAGCCACGGCTGCGCCGCGGCCATGCGGCGTTCCCAATCGGCGATCTCGCCCGTGTGCTTGAGTGTGAGCCCGATGTCGTCGAGGCCCTCGAGCAGGCGCATGCGATCGGCCGCCGGAATGTCGAAGGAAACATCGGAACCGCCCGGGCCGCTGATGCGCTGGCTCGTGAGGTCCACGGTGAACGGCGCAGCGCCATTCACGGCGATCACCCGCGCCTCGAAGGCATCCGCATCGTCGGCGCCGAGCACCAGGGGCAGCAAGCCGTTCTGCAGGCAGTTCTCGCGATAGATGTCGGCGAAGCTGCGCGCCACGATGACGCGGATGTTGTTCGCCAGCATCCCCCACACGGCGGCCTCGCGCGAGGAGCCGGCACCGAAATTCTGCCCCGCCACCAGGATGCCGGGGTTGCGGAACTGCGGGCGGTTGAGCACGAAATCCGGATCCTCGCTGCCGTCGTCGCGCTGGCGTGCGCGCATGAACAGCAGCGCCTTGTAGTCGGGTTTGAGCGCGCGCATCGCCTGCACCGGCGCGATCTGGTCGGTGTTGACGTCGTCCTTGATGAACGGGACCGCGATCCCCGTATGGGTGGAGAATGGCTGCATCAGGCGCGTCCCGCCACGATCTGGCGCACGTCGGCGATGTGCCCCGCGATGGCGGTGGCGGCGGCGGTCGCCGGGCTCACCAGGTGGGTGCGCACCTTCGGGCCCTGGCGGTTCTCGAAGTTGCGGTTGGTGGTCGACACGCAGCGCTCGCCCGGCTCGCCACGGTCGCCGTTGCCGCCCGCGCACATGGAGCAGCCCGATTCGCCCCAGAAGAAGCCGGCGTCGCGGAACACGCGATCGAGGCCGGCGGCCTCCGCCTCGCGCTTCACGCTGCTCGAGCCCGGCACCACCATGGCGACGACGCCTTCGGCGACGCGCCGCCCGCGCACGATGGCGGCGGCGACTTCGAGGTCGGGCAGGCGGCTGTTGGTGCACGAGCCGATGAACACGCGGTTCACCGGAAGGCCGGCGAGCGCCATGCCGGGCCGCAGTCCCATATAGGCGAGCGCGCTTTCGATGCCGGCGCGCCGGCTCTGGTCGGCCGCCGTCGCAGGATCGGGCACGCGGCCGGAGATGCCGACCACTTGGCTCGGGTCGGTGCCCCAACTCACTTGCGGCTCGAGCGTGGTGCAATCAAGCACGTGCTCGGTGTCGAAGGTCGCCTCGTCGTCGCTCGCAAGCGTGCGCCAGCTCTCAAGTGCGCGATCCCATAGGGCGCCCTGGGGCGCGTAGGGGCGTCCCGCGATCCAGCCGAACGTCGCCTCGTCCGGCGCGACCAGCCCTGAGCGCCCGCCCATCTCGATGTTGAGATTGCACAGCGTCATGCGCTGCTCGATCGGCATCGCCCGGATGGCGCTGCCCGCATACTCGACCACATGGCCGCGCGCGCCGGAAACGCCGATCTCGGCGATGATGCGCAGCGCCACGTCCTTGGCGGTGACATGAGTGCCGAGCTTTCCGTCCAGGCGGATCCGCATGCGTTTCGGCCGCTTGAGCGCCATCACCTGGGTCGCCAGGATGTGGGCGAGCTCGCTGGTGCCGCAGCCGAAGGCGAGCGCGCCGAGCCCGCCCACCGTGCTGGCATGGCTGTCGGGTACCGCGTGGGTGGCGCCCGGCAGCACCATGCCGAGCTCCGGCGCGACCACGTGGGAGATGCCCTGCTCGGGATCGTCGATATCGAACAGCCTGATGCCGTTCCGCCGGCTGCCTTCGCGCATCGCCCGGATGAAGGCTTCGCCCGACGGATTGGTCGCATCGTTGCGGCCCGGCTGCGTGGCGACCGTATGGTCCTGCATCGAGAAGGTCAGGTCCGGTCGGCGCACCGGCCGCTCCTGCTTCACGAGCTGCTCGAACGCGTGCGGTGCGTGCAGCTCATGCAGCACATGGCGATCGATGTAGATGAGGTCGCGGCCGTCGGCGCGGCGCGCCACCAGGTGAGAATCCCAGATCTTCTCGAACAGCGTGTGGGGCATGAGGGGCGCTCTCGGGTTCGACGAGAGGCGGCCGAGCCGCCACCTCGGATCATCGCCCGGGCATCTTGGTCAGGCCCCGCCGCGAAGGCAACCCGTCAGGACCGCGGGGCAGCCATGGGGATGGGCAGGGCCGTGGTCGACTTGATCTTCTCCATGGCGAAGCGCGAGGTCACGTTCTTGAGCGGCACCTCGGCGATCAGCCGCTTGTAGAACGCATCAAAGCCGGCGATGTCGGGCACGACGACGCGCAGCATGTAGTCGACGTCTCCGGCCATGCGATAGAATTCCATCACCTCGGGCATCGCTCCGACCACCTGGGCGAAATTGCCGAGCCACGCCTGCGAGTGATCGCCGGTCTCGATTGAGACGAACACCGAGACCCCGAGGCCGATCTTGTCCTGGTCGACCAGCGCGACCCGCTTCTGGATCACCCCTTCGGACTCGAGGCGCTGGATGCGCTTCCAGCACGGCGTGGAGGAGAGGCCGACCCGGCTGCCAATCTCGGCGACCGAAAGAGATGCATCCTCCTGGAGCACGGCGAGAATTTTCCGATCGATGGCGTCCATGCTGCAATACCCCGACGATAGGGATGAGACCTTGTGCGGGCCCCCGCCTCTCTAGAAGAACTTTTCTTTTTGTTCCGACCCTCCTGTGTTTAGAGAGAAAATATTCTATTTCAAGCAAATTCCGGAGCCCCCAGGGCCCGTTCAACCGGTTTGTGAGCCGAACCATGGTCCCGCCCGTCCTGCGTGCCATCCGATCGCTGTCCGCGGTCGTTGTTTTCGCCCTGCTGTTGTTCGTAGGCGCCGTTCCGGCATCGGCCGGCAGCGAGGGCGCCTCCCCGCTGGTCTCCACCGTCTGGCTCAAGCAGCACCTCAGCGATCCGGACCTGGTGGTTCTCGACATCCGCTCGGCCCTCGATGGCGGCGGCGCCGACGCCTATCGCGCCGGCCACATCCCGGGCGCGGTGCACAGCGACTATGACAAGGCGGGATGGCGGGTGACGCGCAACAACGTGCCGCTGATGCTGCCGACCATCGCCGAGCTGGAGAAGCTGATCGGCGAAACCGGCATCGACGAGGACAGCCACGTGGTGATCGTGCCGGCCGGCGTGCACGTGCTCGATTTCGGTGCCGCCGCCCGCGTCTACTGGACGCTCAAGGTCGTGGGGCATCCCAAGGTTTCGATTCTCGACGGCGGGTTCGCTGCCTGGAAGGCCGACACCGCCAATCCGGTGGAGACCGGCACACAGCCGCTGTCGCCGAAGATCTTCACCGCCAGCCTCGACAAGACCCTGCTGGCCAGCGCGGAGGAGGTCGAGCAGACTTCGCAGTCCGGGCGTGCGACGCTGATCGATGCGCGGCCTGCAACGTTCTTTGCCGGCAAGGTGAGGCACGACAAGGCGCTCGCCTACGGCCATATCCCGCGCGCCCACAACGTCGACAGCGCACTGCTCTACGATCCGCAGACGAACCGCCTGAAGGCGAAGGAAGAGCTCGCCCGCCTGTTCGCCGACGTGCCGGCTGGACCGGTGACGAGCTACTGCAACACCGGCCACTGGGCCGCGACCGACTGGTTCGTGCTCTCCGAGATCCTGGGCCGCCGGGACGTGAAGCTCTATCCGGGCTCGATGGTGGAATGGACCGCCGACGCGCGCCGGCCGGTCGAGTTGCAGCGCACCAAGTGGGACGACTTGAAAAAGGCGCTCGGCTTCGGAACATGAGGAATGGCTCTCGCAGGTACGGTTGAGGCGCCCTCCTCGGCGCCGGTGATTGCGCGGCGACGCGATTGGCTGTTCCTTTCGGCGGCCATCGCGGCGGCGGCTCTTTTGTGTGCGCTGGTGCTGCTCGACGGGCAGCCTGCGTCCGCAGCCCTGATCGGGCTTGGCTTCGCACTCGGCATCGCGTTCTTTGCGGCCGAATTCAGCTTCACGGCGGCCTGGCGCCGGTTCATCGTGCGCGGCGAGGCGGGCGGTCTCGTCGGCGCCTTCCTGCTGATCGCTGTCGCCGCGGTCGCGGTCGTACCGGTCGCCGCCCTGGTGCCCGGCTTCGGCGGGGCGATCGCGCCGCTCGGTCCCTCGCTCGTCATCGGCGCGTTCGTGTTCGGCATCGGCATGCAGCTCGCCAATGGCTGCGGATCGGGCACACTGTACACGGCGGGAAGCGGCGCCGGCCGGATGCTGATCGCGCTCGCCTTCTTCATCGCCGGCAGCGTGATCGGCAGCCTGCACCTGCCAGCCTTCCTGGCGCTCGGGGGAGCCGATCCGATCATCGCGGCGCAGTATCTCGGACCGTGGGGCGGGCTCGCGGCGACGCTGGCGAGCCTCGCCGCGGGAACAGCCATCGTCATCGCGGTGGCGCGCCGGCGCGGCGCCAATTTCATGCCGAGCCGCACGATCGTGCTCGGTGCGATCGCGATCGGCCTCGTGTCGATTGGCGTGTTCCTCGCCGGCGGTCATCCGTGGAGCGTCACCTTCGGCTTCACGGTGTGGGGCGGCAAGATCGCCAGCGCGGTCGGCCTCGATTTGTCCGGCGCCGCATTCTGGCAGTGGCCGGGACCGAAGCGCGCGCTCGCCGAATCGGTGCTGAGCGACACCTCGAGCCTCACCGATTTCGGCATGATCTTCGGCGCCATGGCGGCGGCGGCCGCCGTGCGCCCGTTCGCCCGCACCGCTTGGCCGCCGCTCGGCTCGCTCGCCGCCGCCGCGATCGGCGGCCTGCTGATGGGCTGGGGCGCGCGGATCGGCTTCGGCTGCAACATCGGCGCCTTCGTGGGCGGCGTCGCGTCGGGCTCGCTGCACGGCTGGGTGTGGTTCGCGGCGGCCCTCGGCGGATGCACGATCGGCATCCGGCTACGCCCGCTGTTCGGGCTCTCGCGCGAGTGATGCCATGCGAACCGTCTATGGCCTCGTCCTCGTGCTGGCGATCACCGCGGTCCTGTTCGACCATCTGACCAGCCCGTCGAGCGGACGGGCGGTCTCGCCGGAGGATTTCGCCGGCGCCTGTGCGCCGTGCGGCGCGCCGTGCCCCTCGACGCAGAAGAAATAGTCGCGCCAGACCTGCATGGCGCGCAGACCCGCGTGGCGTGCAGCGTGCAATCGATCTGAACCAGGAGTAAGCTGTCGCGCATACGAACGCCCGTGTGTTGCACGTGGCGTCGAAGTGGTTCGTCCATTGTCACCAGAATGCATCGAACGACCTCGCAGGAGGATTCGTTCGGTTGCATCGCATGGGAGGACGTCATGCTTACGAGACGAAGAATGCTCGAGATCAGTGCGGCCAGTGTGTCGGCCATCGCACTCCCGGCCGGCGTAGCGTCGGGCGTCCGTGCGGCGCCTGCGCGAACGGCGGTGAATTTCGACGTGCCGCGCGGCGGCTGCGACTGTCACGTGCACGTGTTCGGCGATCCGGCCAAGTTCCCGTTCGCGGAGAAGCGGATCTACACGCCGCCGGAAGCTTCCGTTGAGCAGCTGCTCGACCTGCAGGGCGCGCTCAAGCTCGAGCGCGTCGTCGTCGTGCAGCCGAGCGTCTACGGCAGCGACAATTCCTGCACGGTCGACGCGGTGCGCCGCCTCGGCGCGCGCGGTCGGGGCGTTGCGGTGATCGACCAGTCGACGACGCGGGCGAGCCTGCAGGAGATGAACGCCGCCGGCATTCGCGGCGTGCGGCTCAACCTCGAGACCAACACGGCGGGCCGCTTCGACCCGGCAGCCGCCAAGGCGCTTCTCGACACGACGGCCGAGCAGATCAACGGTCTCGGCTGGCACATCCAGATGTACACCCGAACCTCGATCATTGCGGCGCTCAAGGATCACCTGGCGAAGCTGCCGTTCCCGGTCGTGTTCGACCACTTCGGCCGCGCCGACCCGGTGCTGGGGACAAGTCAGCCAGGCTTCGACGCGCTCACCGATCTGGTGAAATCGGGCGACGCCTATGTGAAGATTTCCGGCGCCTATCGGGTTTCGCAGAAGGCGCCCGACTACGCCGACGTCACGCCGCTGGCGCAGGCGCTGGTACAGGCCAATCCCGACCGCATCGTGTGGGGCACCGATTGGCCGCACCCGAACTCCGATCACGGGCGCGGCAAGCCGTTGAGCGAGATCTCGCCGCCGTTCCCGATCGACGACGGCCTCCTGCTCAATCAGCTGGTGAAGTGGGTGCCTGACGCGGCGCTACGCAAGAAGATCCTGGTCGACAATCCGGCGCGGCTGTACGGGTTCGACGTCAGGGCGATCTGACCAGCGCGTCCACCTCGGCACGGTTCGGCGCGCCTGACCCACCGCCGGACCGCATGCACTTGAGCGCCGCCGCCGCGGCGGCGAAGCGCAGCGCCTCGACGGCGGGCGATCCTTCCGCCAGCGCCAGCGCAAACGCGCCGTGGAACACGTCGCCGGCGGCGAGCGTGTCGATCACCGGCACGGCGAAGACCGGCATGCGCTGTACCGTCGTGCCGTCAAGCCACAGGATGTCGTTGGCGCCGTCGGTGACGGCGACGAAGCCGCGCGCGTGATCGCCGATGCGGCGCAGCGCGTCGACGAGGTCGTCGCCGCCGATGGTCGCGCGCAGACCCTCGGCGGAGAACACGAGGTGCGAGGCGAGCGCGACGAGGTCGCTGCTCTTGGACATGGGCCCGTCGCCGTCGACGACGATCGGAACGCCGCGCGCCCGCGCGGCGGCAGAGATGGGGGTCACCAGATCGGGAAGCCAATTATCCGCCAGCACCGCGTCGACGCCGGCAACGAGAGCGGCGGGATCATCGACCGTCGCGGTGAACAGCCGCTCGTCGCAGTGGGTGACGATAGTGCGGTCGCCGTGCGCATCGACGAAGATCGACGATACGGCCGAGTTCGCATCTGCGACGCGAACGATTCCAGCGGGCACGACACTTTCGCGCGAGAGGGCAGCGAGGATGCGGTCGCCGATCGTATCGCCAGGGGCGCCCAGCGCGGCCGCGAGGCGCGCGCGGCCACCGAGACGCGCGATCGCCAGCGCCGCGTTGGCCGCGCAGCCGCCCACGACGGACACGAAGCCCTTCGCCTGCATCTTGGCGTCGGCGGCGGGAAGACGCTCGACGCGAAACACCTCGTCGAGCACCGCCATTCCGGCGCACAGCAGCGTCGGGGCGGCGCGCGCCATTTCTACCCACCGTCCTCGACCCAGGCGCGGATGATGTGATGGGCGATCGCCACCGGCGGCGGCGTCAGCAGGCCGTCGGGGTGGCGACGCAGCAGCATCAGCGCCACTTCCTCGCGGTCGAACCAGCGGGCGTCCTCCAACTCGCTGCGGTCGACGACGATCTCGCTGTTGAGCGCCTGCGCGTGGCAGCCGATCATCAGCGACATGGGAAACGGCCACGGCTGGGACTGGAGATAGGTCACCCGACCGCAGGCGATTCCTGCCTCTTCGAGCGTCTCGCGCCGCACCGCCTGCTCGATCGTCTCGCCGGGCTCGACAAAGCCCGCAAGGCACGACCACGATTTGGCGATGAAGCGGTACGAGCGGCCGAGCAGGCAGCGCTCGCCGTCGCTCGCCAGCATGATCACCACCGGATCGGTGCGCGGAAAGTGCTGGGCCTTGCAGGCCGGGCAGTCGCGACGCCAGCCAGCCTGAGTCACCCCGGTGGGCTCACCGCAATTGGCGCAGAAGCGATGACGCGCGTGCCAGCCGAGCATGGCCTTCGCCTCGGCGATCGCGGAGAGATGATCCGCCCCGACAAGGCCCTGCACCGCGATCGACCGCAGGTCGCTGACGTGGAGGTCCTCGCGCTGCTTGAGCGCCTCCGCGCCGGCGGGGTCAAGCGCGATGCCGAAGCGCCCGGCGCCCTCGAGCAGCCCGAGGAACACGCTCTCGGCCGAAGCGGCGAGTGCGCGGGCCTCGTGCAGCGCGAACAACGGATCGAGGCCGTTCGAATTCTTCTTGAGCACCACGAGCTCGCCGCCGACCACATAGGCGCGAGCGCCGCCGGCAACTTCCGCGGCCGCGAGAAACGTCTCGTCGGTGCGCCGCTCGGCGGCCCGATCGAGCGGATTGGCGGTATATCCGAGCAGTGGTTTCGGACCGAGATCGGGACGCGGCGACATTGGTCCTCTTAGAGCATTTTCCGGAAAAGCATGTCCCGGCTTGATCGGGGAGGGACACCGGTTTTCCGCAAGAAAATGCGACCAAGCATGGGATGCGCGCGAAACCTCGCACGCAGCGACAGTTTGTGCAACGGAGTGCACATCCCCCACCCGCCCGCTTGCTTTCTCCACCCTGAGGGCTGATATAGACTACGGGAGGTTGGCGGTGGACGAGCCACTCGCCAACCGGGTCAGGTCCGGAAGGAAGCAGCCCTAACGAGCTCCGGTTCGGGTCGCTCGTCAGCCTCCCACTCGCTTCAAGCACGGGAATGGCGGTCGCCGAGACCACACGGCGTGGCCATGCGTTGGGACGGGGCCGAAAGCAGACATGAACGACGTCCCGCCCCCGGCCAGCGAAGCGGAGCCCGGCCTCGCGTTTGCCCCTGCGGCGACCGGCTCCTATCGGGTGCTGGCGCGGAAATATCGGCCGCAGACGTTCGATGATCTGATCGGCCAGGGCGCCATGGTGCGCACGCTCACCAATGCGTTCGCCACCGGCCGCATCCCGCAGGCGTGGATCCTCACCGGCGTGCGCGGCGTCGGCAAGACCACGACCGCGCGCATCCTGGCGCGCGCGCTGAACTACCAGTTGCCGGACGGCTCGATCGCCGGGCCGACCATCGCGATGCCGACGCTCGGGGTGAACTGCCAGGCGATCATGGAAAGCCGGCACGTGGACGTGATCGAGATGGACGCGGCGTCGCACAACGGCGTCGACGACATCCGTCAGATCAACGACGCGGTGCGCTATGCGCCGGTTTCGGCGCGCTACAAGGTCTATATCCTCGACGAAGTCCACATGCTGTCGCCGGCGGCGTTCAACGCGCTGCTCAAGACACTGGAAGAGCCGCCGCCGCATGTGAAATTCCTGTTCGCCACGACGGAGATCCGCAAGGTCCCGGTCACCGTGCTGTCGCGTTGCCAGCGCTTCGACCTGCGCCGCGTCGAGGCGGCGACGCTGGTGAGCCACCTCAGCGACATCTGCGCGCGCGAGGGCATCGCGGCGGAGACGGAGGCGCTCGGCCTGATTGCGCGCGCCGCCGAGGGCTCGGTGCGCGATGCCCTGTCGCTGCTCGACCAGGCGATCGCGCACGCGGGCGTCGCGGGCGGGGGGCAGAACGCCGCGGCCGTCACCGCGGACGACATCAGCCAGATGCTCGGGCTCGCCGACCGCACGCGTGTCATTGATCTGTTCGACGCGCTGATGCGCGGGGACATCGCGGCGGCGCTCAAGGAACTGCGCGACCAGTACGACAGCGGTGCCGATCCGGCGGTGGTGCTGGCCGATCTCGCCGAGTTCTCGCATTTCGTCACGCGGGTGAAGGTCGTGCCTTCGGTCGCCGACGATCCGTCGCTGGCGGAAGCCGAGCGCACGCGTGGCCGCGGCTTCGCCGCGGCTCTCTCGATGCGGGTGCTCGCACGCACCTGGCAGATGCTGTTCAAGGGTCTCACCGAGGTGCAGGACGCCGGCAAGCCGATCGCCGCAGCCGAGATGGTGCTGGTGCGGATCGCCTATGCGGCCGATCTCCCCGGTCCGGACGAGGTGATCCGCAGCCTCGGGCAAGCCGGCACTACGGGAGCCGCTCCGCCGGCCGGCAACCGCACCTCCGCGGCCGCACCTGCGCCGCCGGTAAGCGCGATGGCCTCGCGTATCGCCACGTCGCCTTCGCCGTCCCGCTCGGGAGCGGCGACCGCGCGCGAACAGATCGGCCCGGTGGCCGAGGCGGCCGCCGGACCGGCGCAGCCGGCGATCGCCGTCGCGCGGTTCGAGGATCTGATCGCCCTCGCCGTCGAGAAGCGCGACCTGGTGGTCAAGACGGCGCTCGAGCGCGACATGCGGCTGGTGCGGTTCGAGGACGGCAGGCTCGAAGTGGCGCTTGAGCCCGGCGCCGCCCGCACCATGATCGGCGAGCTGTCGCGCAAGCTCTCGCTGTGGACCGGCCGGCGCTGGATGGTGGTGGTCTCGGCCGAGGAGGGCGCCCCCACCGTCAAGGCGCAGGCGGAGGCGCGCAAGGCGGAGCTGTTGCGCGGCATCGCCGCCGACCCGCTGGTGCAGGCGGTGCTCAGCCGGTTTCCTGGCGCCGAGATCGTCGACGTGCGCGGCCCGGCCGAGTCGGCCGCGCAACCGGGGCTGGCGACAGCCGACGACGCCGGTGCGGAAAGCGCGGACGATGACGTCGCAACCTTCGATGCCGGCGAGGCGGCGGGCGAGAACGACGAGGATTGATCAGGATTGGGAGCCGACATGGCCGATTTCATGGGGATGATGAAGCAAGCCGCCCAGTTGCAGACGAAGCTGCAGGAGATGCAGGCGGAGCTCGAGCAGATCGAGGTCGAGGGGAGCGCGGGCGGCGGCCTGGTCGCCGTCAGGCTGAGCGCAAAGGGCGAGCTCAAGGGCATCACGATCGACAATTCGTTGCTCAAGCCCGAGGAAAAGGAGATTGTCGAAGACCTGCTCGTCACGGCCCATGCGGACGCGCGCCGCAAGGCGGAGGCGGTGATGCAGGACAAGATGAAGAGCCTTACCGGCGGGCTGCCGCTGCCGCCCGGCCTCAAGTTGTTTTGATCCGCACCGCTCCATCGCGGGAAACGTGATCCGGCGCGTGCCGCCGGCGGAGGACCATCGTGGAACAGAAGGTCGATGTGGAAGCGCTGTCGGCGGCGATCGCCGGATTCCTGGCGTGTCACGTGCTCACCTGCAAGTTTCTCGTGCAGGAGGGCGTGATCGACAGGGACCGGTTCGTGGCCTATCTGGAAAGCGCCATGCACGAAATGGGTCCGGGCTTGCAGGACCAACGTTCATTGTTCAGCCTGAGCAAATTGATCAATGCGCTGCGGACGCCGGGCTCTGCCAGGGAGATGCAGTAGAATCCCGGGCTGCACCGCCGCATACCCATTTGTCCGATCATGCCGAGAGCTGTTGCCGGACCCGAGATCGAGCGGCTGATCCAGCTGCTCGCGCGCCTGCCCGGACTCGGGCCGCGCTCGGCCCGGCGCGCCGCCTTGCACCTGATCAAGAAACGCGAGCCGCTGATGGCGCCGCTCGCGTCCGCGCTGCAGACGGCGCTCGACACCATCGTCATCTGCGGGGTGTGCGGCAACATCGACACGCAAAGCCCCTGCACCGTCTGCACCGATCCGCGGCGCGATCCGTCGATCATCGTGGTCGTCGCCGACGTTGCCGATCTGTGGGCGCTGGAACGCGCAAACGCGATCAACGCACGGTATCACGTGCTGGGCGGCACGCTGTCGCCGCTCGACGGCATCGGGCCGGATGACCTCAGCATCGACGCACTGGTGACGCGGGCGCACGACAAGACGGTCGGCGAGATCATCCTGGCGCTCAACGCCACGGTCGACGGGCAGACCACCGCCCACTACATCACCGATCTCCTGCACAATGCCGACGTGAAGGTGACGCGGCTCGCGCACGGCGTGCCGGTGGGCGGCGAGCTCGACTATCTCGACGAGGGAACGCTCGCCGCGGCGATCCGCCAGCGCACGCCGTTCTGACGCGCGCGCTGCCGGTCGCGCCTCGCTCGGTCAATCGTCAGCGGCCGTGACCTTGGCGGGTGCCAGCTGATCGAAATGCCCGCGGCGCTGCAGCCACCAGAGCAGGATGAGGCTCGGGATCGCCGCGAGGGCGGTAATCGCGAAGAACAGGGCCCAGCCGCTCGCCTCGGCGACGAAGCCGCCGCCGGACGCGAGCGTGGTGCGCCCGGTGGATGCGAGCGCGGTGAGCAGCGCGAACTGGGTCGCCGTGTGCGCGCGATCGCCGCACAAGGCCGACAGGTAGGCGACGAAGATCACGGTTCCGATCGCACCGGTGAAATTCTCCACCACGATGGTGACAGCGAGCGCCGCCGTGTTGACCCCGACCAGCGCCTGCCAGGAGAACACAAAATTGGACGCCATCTGCAGGATGCCGCCGACCCACAGGCTGGTGGACAGCGGCAGGGCCCGCGCGATCATGCCGCCGGCAAATCCGCCGAGCAGGGCGGCCGCCAGCCCGACGCCCTTGACGATCGCCGCATAAGTCGCCTTGTCGAAGCCGATGTCGATGACGAACGCGGCGGTGAGCACGCCGGCAAATGCATCGCAGAACTTGTAGAGCACGACGAACAGCAGGATCGCGACGGCGCTGTCGCGGGTGAGGAATTCGCCGAAGGCGCCGACCGCCGTGACGACGACGCGTCGCAGCGGATTGGCCGCCGCATCGTGATCGGGCTTTGCGGGCGATGCCGGCTCTCGCGCCGCCAGTGTCGTCACGATGCCGATCAGCATCAGCACGGCGGCGGCAAGATAGCCCCACAGCCACACCGTATCGCGGGCGATCCCGATGTATTCGAACCAGGCGACCAGGGCGACGACGCCGGCTCCGGAAGCGAGCATGCCGATGCGGTAGGCCGCCACATATCCGGCCATCCCGGCGGCCTGCTCGTTGGTCTCCAGGCTTTCCACCCGGAAGGCGTCGATGACGATGTCCTGCGTCGCCGAGGCGGCGGCGACCAGCAGCGCGCCGAACGCCACCATCCAGGGCGCCGCCACCGGGTCCTGGAAGCCGAGGTAGACGATCGCCGCGAGCAGCAGGATCTGGGCGAACAGGAGCCAGCCGCGGCGGCGGCCGAGCAGGCGCGACAGCAGCGGGATGTCGAGCGCGTCCACCAGCGGCGCCCACAGGAACTTGAACGTATAGGGCATGCCGACCAGGGACAGGAGGCCGATCGTCTTGAGATCGACCCCGCGGTCGGCCATCCACACCGACAGGGTGGCGCCCGACAGCGCCAGCGGCAGGCCGGACGAGAAGCCGAACAGGATCACCATCAGGACCCGCGGGCGCAGGTAGACGGCCATGCTGTCGGCAAAGCCGGCGCGGGGAGCAGCAGTGTCCTCAGTGGCGGTCATGCGTACGGCCTAGCAGACCCTGCCGGTCAGGGCCAACGCGGGTTGGCACGGCAATGCGGCGAGCGCGAGGCTCATTCGGCGGCCCTCAAATCACGGCCGATCGGCGAAGGAATCACGGTACGCGCCTCGCGCGGCGGTTCCTGCCCGTCAAACTCCAGCGCCTCGATGCGCCCGCCGCGCCGGGTGATCTTGTCGGCCGAGATCAGGACCTGCGCAACGTCGTCGCTCGCCTGGCCGAAATGCTGCTGCAGCTTGAGCACGCGCTCGCGCAGGCGATCGACGTCGTCCATCAGGTGGCCGACCTCGGTGCGGATCTCGTCCGCCGCCTCGCGCATGCGGGCATCCTTGCAGATCTGCTGCATCACCTGGATGGCGAGCATGAGGAGCGCGGGCGACACCAGCACCACCTGCGCGCGGTAGGCCTTCTGGATGACGTCGTCGAAACCGTCGTGCAATTCCGCATAGACCGATTTCGGACGGCACGAACATCAGCGCAAGCTCCTGGGTCTCGCCCGGGATGAGGTAGCGCTCCGCGATATCGTTGACGTGCTTGAGCACGTCCTGGCGCAGGCGCTGGCCGGCCTGCTTCTTCGCCTCCTCGCTCCCGGCGTCGCGCAACGCGGTGATCGCCTCGAGCGGAAACTTGGCGTCGATGACGATCGGTCGTTGGTCGCCGGGCAGGAACACCACGCAGTCCGGCCGGGTGCGGTTCGACAGGGTGAATTGGAATTCGAAGCTCCCCTTGGGCAAACCGTCGCGGACGATCGCCTCCATGCGGCCCTGGCCGAACGCGCCGCGCGCCTGCTTGTTGGCGAGAACCTCGCGCAGCGAGGTCACCTGCGAGGACAGGTCGGTCAGGTTCTTCTGCGCATTGTCGATTACCGCCAGCCGCGCGTGCAGATGCCGCAGGCTCTCGACCGTGTGACGGGTCTGGCTCTCCATCGATTGGCCGATGCGGTGGGTGACGGCGTCGAGCCGATCGTTGAGGACGCGGCCGAGCTCGGCCTGCCGCCCGCTCAGCGCATCGCCCATCGCATGCAGGCGGCCGACCGTCTCCGCCTGGATGCGGGCGAGCGTCTCGATGCGCTGATCCGTCCGGGCCGCCCGCCCGGTCTCGGCGGCGGCCTCGCTGCGGCGCTCGCGCGCCGCCCGCACCAGCGCGACGATCAGCCCGATGAGGACGACGAGCCCCACGACCGCGCAGGCGACCAGGGCCTGCGCGAGGGTCATGGCCACATCGCCGAGCGTGAGGACGGTTTCGCCCATGCGGCCCGTGTTAGCTGATTCGCCATAAGGACGCGAACGAAGAGCGAACACCGGGTTCGGCGGCCCTCCCTTCCCTCCGGGCAAGCGGGAAGGGAAGCCAAGCTCGGCGTATGACGCTCACATTGACCGGATCGGGCCGCCCACTTAAATCGCTTCGCATGGCGCTGCGCGAAATCATCAAGCTGCCCGACCCCCGCCTGCGGCTCGTGTCAAAACCCGTCAGGGAGGTCGACGCCGAGCTTCGCACCCTGGTTGCCGACATGTTCGAAACCATGTACGCGGCACCCGGCATCGGCCTGGCGGCGATCCAGGTCGCGGTGCCGCAGCGGGTGATCACGCTCGACCTCGCCAAGAAGGATGAGCCGAAAAGCCCGCAGGTCCTGATCAACCCGGAGATCCTGTGGAGTGCGGAAGAGCGCGCGACTTACGAGGAGGGCTGCCTGTCGATCCCGGAGTTCTACGAGGAGGTGGAGCGCCCGGCGCAGGTGAAGGTCCGATACACCGACCTCGACGGAAAGCAGCATGATGTCGAGGCGACCGGCCTGCTCGCCACCTGCCTGCAGCACGAGATCGACCACATCAACGGCGTTCTGTTCATCGACCATATCTCCAAGCTCAAGCGCGACCGCATCACCAAGAAATTCGCCAAGGCGGCGAAGCGCGCTGAAGCCGAGCCTTAAGGATGCGCCTCGTCTTCATGGGCACGCCCGAGTTCGCAGTGCCGACCCTGCTCGAGATCGTCGGGCGCGGGCATGAAGTCGTCGCCGTCTACACGCGCGCGCCAAAACCGTCCGGCCGCGGCATGGAGCTGAACGTCAGCCCGGTCGAGCGCGAAGCGCGCCGCTTCGGCCTGACGGTCAGGACGCCGAAGACGCTACGCAGCGACGCGGCAGCCGATGAATTCCGTGCGCTCGGCGCCGATGCGGCGGTGGTCGTGGCCTATGGGCTGATCCTGCCGAAACCGATCCTCGAAGGGGTACGGCTCGGCTGCTTCAACCTGCACGCCTCGCTGCTGCCGCGCTGGCGCGGGGCCGCACCCATCCACCGCGCCGTGATCGCGGGCGATGCCGAAAGCGGCGTGATGGTGATGCGGATGGAGGAGGGGCTCGATACCGGCCCGGTGGCGATGGCCGAGCGCGTCGCCATCGGCCCCGACATGACCGCCGGCGACCTGCACGACCGGCTCGCACCGCTCGGCGCGGACCTGATGGTGCGCGCGCTGTCGGCGCTCGAACGCGACACGCTTTCGCTCACGCCGCAGGCCGAAGCGGGCGTCACCTACGCGACCAAGATCGAGAAGTCGGAAACGCGCGTGGACTGGTCGAAGCCGTGGCGCGAGGTGCATGACCACTGCCGCGGGCTGTCGCCGTTTCCCGGTGCCTGGTTCGAAATCGGCGCCCCGCCTGTGCGTATCAAGGTGTTGCGCACCACGCGCGGAAAAGGATCCGGGACGCCGGGCACGGTGCTCGACGACGCGCTGACCATCGCGTGCCACGACGGCGCCATCCGCATTCTCGAGCTGCAGCGCGCCGGAGGAAAGCCGATGCGGGCGGAGGAATTTTTGCGCGGCACCCCGGTTGCAGCCGGATCCGTCGTCGGTCGTCCCTGACGACTAACGCCTGATGCGCGAGATCGACCGCTCCGAGTTCATGATCCGTCGTCGAACTCGCCGGCCCAGTGATGGCGGCGGCGCTCGACGAATTCGGCGAGATCATCCTCGGTGACCCGCATCAGATCGGCGTGGCCATAGCCCTTGGCATAGTCGACGATCGACACCAGGTCGGGCGTCACCCGCACCATGGCGATCTCCTTGCGGTTAGGCTTGGGCAATACGCGATATTCCGGATAGCGCACGAGCAGCAACCGATAGGCGTGATCGACCTCAGACTTGTCGTCGACCACGATGGCTTGGCCGGCGAGCGAAATTCCCTTGATGTCGAGCGGGCGGTGGTAATCCTTGGCGATGGCGATCGAGACCCGCGGGTCCTGGGAGATGTTCTGCACCTTCTGGCCGTCGCGATCGGTGAAGAAATAGATCACCAGCCCGTCGTTGCAGTACGAAACGACGGTCGCCTGCGGCCATCCATCGGGACGGTTGGTGGCGATGGTCAGGATCCGGTGCTCATCGAGCAGGCCGATGACCTGTTCCCGGAAGGCTCGTTTCATGGGCCGTCTCCGTGGGCGTTCTTTGCCAGAATGTATGCCGGGTTGTGTCATTTTCGTAAAGCCTTAAGAACGACCCACAATGCCGCGCTACAAGCTCGTGATCGAGTACGACGGGACCCCGTTCGCCGGTTGGCAGGTGCAGGCCGCCGGCGAGACCGTGCAGGGTGTCCTCATGGCGGCGCTCGCAGCCTTCGTGGGCGAACGCACGGCGGTGCAGGGGGCGGGGCGGACCGATGCCGGGGTGCATGCGCTCGCCCAGGTTGCGCATGTCGACCTCACGCGGGACTGGGATTGCGACACCGTGCGCGATGCGCTCAATGCCTATCTGCGTCCGCATCCGATCGCCGTGCTCAACGCCGAACGGGTGGGGGACGATTTCGATGCGCGTTTCTCCGCCACGCAACGGCACTATCGTTACCGGATCGTCAATCGCCGGCCCGATCTCGCGCTCGATCGCAATCGCGCCTGGCGCGTGGCGCGGCGGCTGGATGCCGAGGCGATGCACGTCGCCGCCCAGGCGCTGGTCGGACGGCACGATTTCACCACCTTCCGCGCCGCCGAATGCCAGGCGAAGTCGCCGGTCAAGACGCTCGGGGGGCTCGCCGTGGAGCGGCAGGGCGAGGAAGTCCTGGTGCATGCGTCCGCGCGCTCGTTCCTGCATCATCAGGTCCGCTCGATGGTCGGCTCACTGGTGCTGGTCGGCGACGGCAAGTGGCGCGTTCAGGACCTCGCCGCCGCGCTGGCAGCGCGCGACCGCAGCGCCTGTGGCCAGGTGGCGCCGCCGGAGGGGCTGTACCTGGTGGCGGTCGATTACTGAGAAAAATAGCAGTCGAGGATGCGCCGGTAGACAGCGGTGAGCGCCACCAAATCGGCCGTCGGCGTGCGCTCGTCGGTCTGATGCATGGTCTGCCCGACGAGGCCGAACTCGAGCACCGGGCAGTAGTCCTTGATGAAGCGCGCATCCGACGTGCCGCCCGTGGTCGTCAGTTGCGGCTTGCGTCCGGTCACCTCGGCCACGGCGGACGCCACCAGGTCGACGAACGGACCGGGCTCCGCGACGAAGACGTCGGCATTCGATTTTTCCCACACGATCTGCCAGCGCACGGAGCCCGCCGCCGCTGCGGCGCGCTGCTCGATCAGCGCCTTCAGCGAGGCCTGCGTGTGATGATCGTTGTAACGGATGTTGAAGCGCGCACGCGCCTCGCCGGGGATCAGGTTGACCGTGCGGTTCGCAGTATCGATGGCAGTGAACTCGAGATTGGATGGATCGAACTGCGCGCTGCCGTGATCGAGCGGCTCGGCCATCAGCGCGCTCATCAGAGTGACGAGCCCGCGCACCGGGTTGTCGGCGAGCTGCGGATAGGCGACGTGGCCCTGCTTGCCGGTCACCACCAGGGTGGCGTTGAGCGAGCCGCGGCGGCCGACCTTGACGGCATCGCCGAGCGCCTGCGGGTTGGTCGGCTCGCCCAGGATACAATGATCGAATTTTTCGCCGCGGGACGCCGCCCAGGCGAGCAGCTTCACGGTGCCGTTGACGGCGATGTCCTCCTCGTCGCCGGTGATGAGCAACGACAGCGAACCTTGCGGGGCGCCGCCATGGGCGGCGAGATGATCGAGCGCCGCCGCGACGAAGCAGGCGATGCCGCCTTTCATGTCGACGGCGCCGCGCCCGTAGAGTACGCCGTCGACGATCTCGCCGGCGAACGGCGGATGGCTCCAGCGCGCCTCGTCGCCGGGCGGCACCACGTCGGTGTGGCCGGCGAAGACCAGGTGCGGAGCGCCGCTGCCGATGCGCGCGTACAGGTTCTCGACGTCGGCGGTGCCCGGCTCGCCGAATACCGGGCGCGCGACCGCGAACCCGGCGGTGCTGAGCACGCGCTCGAGACAGGCGAGCGCGCCGCCCTCGTTCGGCGTCACCGAGGGGCAGCGCAACAGCTCGCGGGCGATGGCGATCGGGTCGGCGGACATGGTGCGCGCTTCCTACCGCGGCGCCGCGGCCACGACGTCCGGCGCGAGCGGGTCGGGGGCCACCGCATAGATCAGGACGCCGACCCAGTACTTGGCGCGATTGATCCGTCCCTCATGGCTGAACAGCAGCCTATTCCAATCCATCTCCGATTTCCTCGTTGGCGTCACCGAGGCGCAACGCAGCAGTTCGCGCGCGATGGCGATCGGGTCGGCGGAGATCAGGCGCTGACCCCACCAGATCGACGTTTCAGCACGTCGCCGGAACGTGCTGCGAATCGAGCGGATCGGGCCCGTTGCCCAAGTCCATGTCGGATCTCCCGCGTCTTCGGCCGAATCTGTCCATGTACTCTCGGTCGCTAGGCGCCGAGCTGTGCGGCCAGAAGATTGTTCTGGTTTCTGACCCAGCCGGGAATCAGGAAGGCATCGACGAGAACCCAAAAGACCGTAATGACCAGTCCGATCACGGTGATCGACAGGATGAGCTGGACGACGGCAACGCCCGTGCGCTTGAGATAGAAATTGTGGCCGCCGAGAAGACCGAGGAAGAACCACAAGAGATACGCGACCACGGCAGTCTTCTTGTTGGCCTCGAACAGCATCAGGGCGCGCGTGTCGCTCGATAATCCGCCCTGCTGCTGAATCGTGTGCCGCATGCCGACAGGAAGCTCACCGGCCATGATGCTCCCTCCTGTTCATTCGGGCCGCATTATGAAGTGACCGGCTGACCGGCTCAATCCCGCAGGAGCTCGTTGATCGAGGTCTTGGCGCGCGTCTTTTCATCGACGCGCTTGACGATCACCGCGCAGTAGAGGCCGGGACCGGGCGCGCCGTCGCGCATCGGCTTGCCCGGCAGGGTACCCGACACCACGACCGAGTAGGCCGGCACTTCGCCCCGAAACACCTGTCCGCTGTCGCGATCGACGATGCTGGTCGAGGCGCCGAGATAGACGCCCATCGACAGCACCGACCCTTCGCGCACCACCACGCCCTCCGCCACTTCGGCGCGCGCGCCGACGAAGCAGTTGTCCTCGATGATCACCGGGCCGGCCTGCAGCGGCTCGAGCACGCCGCCGATGCCGGCGCCGCCCGAGATGTGGCAGTTCTTGCCGATCTGCGCGCACGAGCCGACGGTCGCCCAGGTGTCCACCATGGTACCGGAATCCACATAGGCGCCGAGATTGACGAACGAGGGCATGAGCACGACGCCGGGCGCGATGAAGGCGGAGCGGCGGACGATCGAGCCCGGCACCGCGCGGAAGCCGGCTTCGCGAAAGCGGCTGTCGCCCCAGTCATCGAATTTCGACGGCACCTTGTCCCACCACGCCGCATGCCCGGGCCCGCCCGGAATGACGCTCATGTCGTTGAGGCGGAAGGACAGCAGCACCGCCTTCTTGAGCCACTGGTTGACGTGCCAGTTGCCGTCGGGACCCTTCTCGGCGACGCGCGCGGCGCCGCGGTCGAGCAGGTCGAGCGCAGTCTCGACCGCGCTGCGCACCGCCCCTTGCGTCGCCGGCCCGATGTCGTTGCGGTTCTCGAAGGCCGTATCGATGGTCCTGGCGAGCTCGGTGTGCTGCATCGGCGGATCGTCCTGGATGCCGGTATGGCGCGGGTTGTCGGGGCCGGGCGCCACGATGTCAAGGGAGCGCGATCAACGGGAAACGATCTCGCGCAGGAATGCGACGAGATCGTCGGTCACGTGGTCGACGTGGGCGGCATCGCGCCCTTCGAGCTCCCAGCCCTCGCGGAAGACTTCGCGCGTGTGGGGAGGCACCACCAGCACGGTGGTCATGCCGAGCCGATGCGGCGGCTCCAGGTTGCGCGCCAGGTCCTCGAACATGGCGGCGCGCGCCGCATCCACGCCGTGTCGCGCGAGGAAGCGGTGATAGGTCTGGACGGACGGCTTCGGCTCGAGGTCGGCGGCGATGATGTCGAACACGTCCTCGAAACAATGGTGGATGGCAAGCCGCTGCATCACCGCGTCGGCGTGCCGGCGCGTGCCGTTGGTGAGGATGAGCTTGCGGCCGGGCAGGCTCTCCAGCGCGGCGCCGAGCAGGGGGTTGGGCTCGAGCGGCGAGTGATCGATCTGGTGGACGAAATCGAGGAAGTCGTCGGGTGCCATGCCGTGCTCGGTCATCAGGCCGCGCATCGAAGTGCCGTAGCGCCGGTAATAATCCTTCTGCAGCCGGAACGCCTCCTCGTGGGTGACGTCGAGGAAGCGGGCGATGTACGCGCGGATGCGCTCGTCCACCTGCTGCCACAGGTTGAGGTGATGCGGATAGAGCGTGTTGTCGAGATCGAACACCCAGGTCTCGACACGATCGAACCCGCGCGGGGCGGGGCGGCTTGCGGCAGAAACGGTCATGCGTCCCTGTATTCGATCATCGCCTTGCGGACAATCGATATCCCGGATCGAGCCGGAGCACACTTTTTCTGCACGACGCCCTGATCACTCGCGAAAGCGCACCGTGGCACCTGCGCGTCCGGACAGGTCGATCGCGGCGAATCCGGTCGGCGTCAATCCCCGGGCGGCACACTCCTTGTGGTCGCTGATCTCGAACTTGACGTTGCGGGTGCACAGGAGCGTGGTGCCGCCCCAGGCGAGCGGCTTGTCGGCGCGGCGGATCGCCTGGCCGTGCAGGTCGACTGCTTCGGCGAAGCTGTACAGCCGCCGCGGCTTGCCGGTCATGTCGGGCTTGAGGCACTTGCTGGGCTCGACCCGATACCAGCCGCGCGTCACCACCGCGCCCTTGTCCTCCACGCCGAACGCCGCCATCACGGTGTGCGGCGTCTCGTTGCACCAGGCGAAGCCGACGCCGTCCGCCTGGCGGAGCGAGGCGACCAGCGTGTCGAAAAAGCCCGGCGAGCCGGCGGCGTCCGGGGCGAGCCGGCGATCTTTCAGGAATTGCGACAGTGCCGCCTCGCTCTTCTTGCCTTCGATGCCGTCGATCGGATTGGCATCATAGCCGGCGATCACCAGCAGGCGCTGGATGCCGGCAAACCGCGCCTGCTCGGGCGTGTAGTCCGCCTCCTCGGCGAGATTGAGGGTCAGCCCCTGCTCGGTCTCGGACGGCTTCACCTCGGTGAAGCGCACGAGCCGTTGGCCCGCCTTGGTGCAGTGGCGCGCGCCGGCGACCAAAAACGCGCCCTCGGCGATGCACAAATCCGAATGCCCCACCTCGGCCATGGGCGAGGCGCCATAGACCGCTAGCGCCCGCGCATGCACGAAGACCCGCTCGGCCTCCACCTTGCCCTGCATGACCGGCCGGCATTGCCCGGGATCGACGCGGAACCAGCCGCGCGTTGCCGCCGCGCCCTTGTCCTCGATGCCGATCGCGGCTTCGGTGACGTAGCTCGTGCGGTTGCACAGCTGCAGATCGGCGGCTGCCGGCGTTGCCAGCATCGCTGATCCCATGATCGCGAGGGCGAGTTGGATGGCCTTTGTTGCGTGCACGGCGCGTGCCCCTCGCCGGGCACGTGAAAAACGAATCGGCTGGCAAACCTAGCGCAACCGGGCGCAGGCGCGATAGCACGCAACCGTCAACGACGGAGCAGCGTCCCGGCGCCGTGATCGGTCAGGAGCTCGAGCAGCACGGCGTGCGGCACCTTGCCGTCGAGAATGACCACGCCTTCGACGCCGAGCTCGAGCGCGTCGATGCAGGTCTCCACCTTGGGAATCATGCCGCCCGCGATGGTGCCGTCGGCGATCAGGCGGCGCGCCTCGTCGGCGGACAGCTGCGGGATCAGCGTCTTCGACTTGTCGAGCACACCCGGGACATCGGTGAGGAAGATCAGGCGCTTGGCCTTGAGCGCGCCGGCGATCGCACCGGCGAACGTGTCGGCATTGATGTTGTAGGTCACCCCATCGGCACCGCCGGCGATCGGCGCCAGCACCGGAATGATCTCGCGCCCCAGGATGTCGGCCAGCACCGTGATGTCGACCTTCTCGGGCTCGCCGACGAAGCCGAGGTCCACGCTCTCCGCCGTGTCGAGCAGCGTGCGCGTGAGCTTGCGCGCCCGCAGCAGGTTGCCGTCCTTGCCGGTGAGCCCGATCGCCCTGCCGCCGGCCTCGCTGATGAAGCCGACGATCTGCTTGTTGATCGAGCCGGCGAGCACCATCTCGACCACCTCGACGGTGCTGGCATCGGTGATCCGCAGGCCGCCGGCGAACTGCGACTTGATGCCGAGCTTCTCCAGCATGGCCCCGATCTGCGGGCCGCCGCCGTGCACCACCACCGGATTGATGGCGAGCTGCTCGAGGAGCACGATGTCGCGGGCGAACTCGCGCGCCATCTGCTCCTCGCCCATGGCGTGGCCGCCGTATTTCACCACCACGGTCTCTTCGTCGTAGCGCTGCATGTGGGGCAGCGCTTCGGACAGGATGCGGGCCTTGTCGAAGGGGGAGACGTCCATGGCGTACCCGGGGGCTGAGGCGAGGCGGTTTTACCCGCCGCGGGCGGAAGGGGAAAGGGGCCTTCAGGTGCGAATCCCAGGGGCCGCGATGTCGCGGCGGGGTGGTTACGTGCTCCGCTCGCTCAACAATCGCACCACCGCAGCGCGCAGCTCGGGAATCCCGACGCCGCTACGCGACGAGGTGACGATGATGTCCGGATGGGCTGCCGGACGTCTGGCGAGGGCCGCGACGGTTGCCTCGATGCGGGCACTGAGCTCGGCAAGCTTCACCTGATCAGCCTTGGTGAGCACGACCTGGTAGCTCACCGCGGCCTGATCGAGCGTGTCGAGGATCCCGTCATCGGTATCCTTCAGCCCGTGGCGGCCATCGACCAGCACATAGACGCGGGCGAGGCTCTGCCGGCCACGCAGGTAGGCGTGGATCAGGTCGGTCCAGGCCTTCACCTTGGTCTTGGCGGCGGCCGCATAGCCGTAGCCCGGCATGTCGACCAGGGTCGCGCCCGGGCCGGCAAAGAAGATCAGCTCCTGGGTGCGGCCCGGCGTATGCGAGGTGCGCGCCAGGCTGGTGCGGCCGGTGAGCGCATTGATCAGGCTCGACTTTCCGACGTTCGAGCGCCCCGCAAAGGCGATCTCCGCCGTCCCCATGGGCGGCAGCACCGCGACCATGCCGGCCGCCGCCACGAAGCGCCATTCGGCGGCGAACAGTTTTCGGCCGGATTCGACTTCGTCGGGGGTGAAATCGATCATGGACAAATGCCAATCCTCAAGGCGACTTGCCTCATAGGCCGTTACCCGCGCGCGATACAGTCTTGACGACGCGATGATCGTGTGCGGCCGACTGCTCTCACCCAGCCATGTTCATGAATTGTTCTTGCCGCCGCTGCGCCCTTCCGCTAGTCTGAGCGACAGACTGGGGCGGGCAGCATGGTCCAGCGGGTTTCCACGGTCGCGTTCGAGGGGATCGAGGCGAGGGCCGTCGACGTCCAGGTGCAGGTCGCGCCCGGCCTGCCGGCGTTCCACGTGGTGGGCTTAGCCGACAAGGCGGTGTCGGAGGCGCGCGAGCGGGTGCGCGCCGCCCTGGTGGCGTCCGGGCTGGCGCTGCCGGCGCGCCGCATCACCGTCAACCTGGCGCCGGCCGACCTGCCCAAGGAGGGAAGCCACTACGACCTGCCGATCGCCCTCGGCCTGATGGCGGCGATCGGGGCGATCCCGCACGACGCGGCGAACGGTTTTACGGTGCTGGGCGAGCTCGGCCTCGACGGCTCGATCGCCAGCGTCGCCGGCGTGCTCCCGGCGGCCATCGGCGCCAATGCGCGGGGCGAGGGCCTGATCTGCCCGGCATCTTGCGGCCCCGAGGCCGCCTGGGCGAGCCCCGACATGGAAATCATCGCGGCGTCCTCGCTGATCCAGCTCGCCAATCATTTCAAGGGCACGCAGGTGCTGCTACGGCCGCAGCCGAAGATCCGCGCGGTCGAAGGCGTGTCGCTCGATCTCAAGGACATCAAGGGCCAGGAGAGCGCCAAGCGCGCGCTCGAGGTCGCGGCCGCGGGCGGGCACAACCTCCTGATGATCGGCCCACCGGGCGCCGGCAAGTCGATGCTGGCGGCGCGGCTGCCCTCGATCCTGCCGCCACTGTCGCCGGCCGAACTGCTGGACGTGTCGATGATCGCTTCCGTTGCGGGCGAGATCGCCGACGGCGCGCTGACCAACCGGCGGCCGTTCCGCGCGCCGCACCATTCGGCCAGCATGCCAGCCCTGGTCGGCGGGGGCCTGCGGGCGCGGCCGGGGGAGATCTCGCTCGCCCATCACGGTGTCCTGTTTCTCGACGAGTTCCCCGAGTTCATGCCGCAGGTACTCGATTCGCTCCGCCAGCCGCTGGAGACCGGGGAAGTGATGGTGGCGCGGGCGAACTACCGCGTGACCTACCCGGCCCGCTTCATGCTGGTCGCCGCCATGAACCCGTGCCGCTGCGGGCGCGCTAACGACCCCGGCTTCACGTGCAAGCGCGGCGCCAACACGCGCTGCATCGCCGAGTACCAGGAGCGGCTGTCGGGGCCTCTGCTCGACCGCATCGACCTGCACATCGAGGTGCCGGCGGTGACCGCCGCCGACCTGATCCTGCCGCCGCCGGCCGAGGGCAGCGCCGAAGTCGCGGCCCGGGTCGCGCGTGCGCGCGAGATCCAGGCGGCGCGCTACGCGGCGCTGGGCCTGAAGGGCGTGCGCACCAATGCGACCGTCCAGGGCGCGGTGCTCGAGCAGGTGGCCAACCCAGACGGGGCCGGTCTTACGTTGCTGCGCGACGCCGCCGATGCGATGCAGCTCTCGGCCCGCGGTTATCACCGCGTGCTCAGGGTCGCGCGCACCCTCGCCGACCTCGACGGCGCCGACAAGGTCGGCCGCATCCACCTGGCCGAGGCGCTGTCCTACCGGGCGCTGGCGGACGAAGTGCGACGCGCGGCGTAAGTCAGGCCGCCAAGAACTCCGCCGCCGTGAAGATGGAGCGGAACGGTACGCCGGCTTCGGCGAAGGCCGCATCGGCGCCCTCCTGGCGGTCGACGACGGACAGCACGAGCACGACGTTGGCGCCGGCGTCGCGCGCCGCCTTGACGGCGACGAGCGCGGAGCCGCCGGTGGTGGTGACATCCTCAAGGATGACGACCGACTTGCCGGCGAGCGTGTCGCCCGACTTGAGGCCTTCGACCAGCCGCTTCGTGCCGTGATCCTTGACGTCCTTGCGGACGAAGAAGCCGTGGATCGGCCGCCCGAGGCGGAAACTTTCCATGCCGAGCGGCGACACCAGCGGAACCGCGCCGACCGCGAGGCCGCCCACATAGTCGACCTCAACGCCTTCGAGGTTGTGCAGCATCAATTCGGCCAGCAGGGCCGCCCCTTCGGGATGGAACATGGTCGGCTTCATGTCGAAGTAGAAGTCGGTCTCGCGCCCGGACACCAAGGTGATCTTCTTGCGAAAGAACGAGCGCTCCCGGATGAGCTGGAAGGCGCGGGCGCGGCTCGTGACCTTGTTGGCGGGGAAGCGAAGCGGTTCCATCGGCGGCCTGTCGGAAAACGACGCCTGCTCAATAGCGGCAAACGACCGTACCGGACAATGATCCACCCCCGATTCCGCGTCAAATGGGTCGGGGCCTGACAGTTTCAATCCACAGGTTTCTCCCATCCGGGGCTTCGGGGTCGCCCGCTCGAGCCGGGCGACGCCTGAGAGTCACCGTCCAGGCCCCGGCCAGCCGCTTGGTAAGGGCGAATTAACGAGCTCTCGTCGGTCACGGAGAGGGCGCGTCAACCTTAGCGACCGTTTACCGGCCACATCAGGCCAATTTCACAAAAATTGTACGGATTCTTGCGACACATTGGTGCCAATAGCGGCGCATCGTCTTGGGGTACGATCCGGTATCAGGGGTGGATCGGCTCGGGACTGCCCCGTTCTCCCCTCGCGTACGAGGGCAGGAGCGGGGCGGGTGCGCCAGAACCCGAACGGGTCAGGCGTCATGTTGGTCGAGTTGGCAGGCGTATTGGGTGCGGTCGGCGTTGGCGCGCTGGTTCTGCTGGCGTGGCAGAACCGACGGCTGCGCCGCGATCTGCGGCGTCTCGCCGAGCGCAGCGAAGAGCTTGCCGACCGCAACTGGGAACTCAAGGACGCCGAGGAGCGCGCACGAACCCTGCTCGAGGCGCAGCAGGCACGTGCCGCCGCCGAGGCCGCGAGCCTCGCCAAGTCGCGCTTCCTGGCGACGGTGAGCCACGAGATCCGCACGCCGCTCAACGGCATTCTGGGCATGAGCGACCTTCTGCTCGACACTCCGCTCACGCCCGAGCAGACGACCTATGCGAAGGCGGTCAAGACCTCGGGCGAGACGCTACTGTCGCTGATCAACGAGATCCTGGATTTCTCCAAGATCGAGGCCGGCAGGCTCGAACTCGAGGCGCGGCCGTTCAGCCTCGCCGCGCTGACCGAGGAGGCGGTGGAGCTGCTGGCGCCGCGCGCCCAGGAAAAGGGCCTGGAGATTGCCTCCTTCATCGACGAGCACGTGCCGCCGCGAGTGACCGGCGATGCGACGCGCTTGCGCCAGGTGCTGCTCAACCTCGCCGGCAATGCGGTGAAGTTCACCGAGAAGGGCGGGCTCGCGGTGATCGTCGAGCCTGGGCCCGCCACCGATGCGATCACGTTCACGGTGCGCGACACCGGCATCGGCATCGCACCGGACGCGCAGGCCCGCATCTTCGGCGAGTTCGAGCAGGCGGACGGCGGATCGACCCGGAGATATGGCGGCACCGGCCTCGGACTGTCGATCGCCCAGCGCATCGTGGAGCGCATGGGCGGACGGATCACGGTGACGAGCGCGCCCGGCGCGGGATCGACGTTTCGCTTCACCGTCCCGTTCCCGGCCGCGCGCGACGGCGGCGGGCAAGCGTTCACGCCACCGCAGCTCGGCGGCGCGGCGGTGCTGATGGCGGGATCATCGCCGTTCGAGCTGCCGCTCGCGGCGGAGCGGCTCACCCGCTGGGGCGCCGAGGTGCGCACGATCGCCAGCGAGCACGAGCTCAAGCGCTGCCTGGCCGAGCGGCGGCACGACGCCCTGCTGGTCGACTCCACGCTCGGCGCCGCCATGGCGGAAGCGCTGGCGCAGGCCGCGGGCGCCGTCCGCCGCCGCATCGTGCTGATCACGCCGGAGGAACGGCACGCACTTCCCCGCCTGCAGGAGGCGGGATTCACCGACTATCTGGTCAAGCCGATCCGGGTGGCGTCGCTGGCGGCGCGGTTGCGCCCCGATGAGGATACCGAAGCGGCGGTACCGCTGGCGCCGGACGCCGAGATCGCCGTCACCCCGCCGGGCGGGTTGGCGATCCTGGTCGCCGAAGACAACGACATCAATGCGCTGCTCGCGCGCGCGCTGCTGGTCAAGCTCGGGCACCGCGCGGCGGTGACGGCCAACGGCGAGCAGGCGGTGCAAGCCTGGCGCGACGCCCGCATGACCGGCACGCCGTTCGACCTCGTGCTCATGGACGTGCAGATGCCGCGGCTCGACGGGCTCGACGCCACGCGCCGCATCCGTGCCATGGAGGCGGACCTGGGTGCGCGGCGGACGCCGGTGGTCGCGCTCACCGCCAATACCCAGGTGGAAGACCGCGAGGCCTGCCTCGCCGCCGGCATGGACGAGATCCTGACGAAGCCGCTCGATCGCGAGCAGCTCGCGGAGGCGATCGCGCTCGCTTCCCCGCGCAAGCCGGTGGCGGCCTGACCGGCCCGCATTTCTCACACTCGATGCGGGCTACAGCCGTCTGAGCGACGCCTGCTCCACCGCGTGGTTCGCGCCCTTCTCCAGGATCAGGTCGGCGCGCTGCCGCGTGGGCAGGATGTTCTCGTGCAGATTGACCAGGTTGATCCGCGTCCAGATCGAGGTCGCGGTCTCGATCGCTTCGGCATCGGACAGCCTGGCGTAGCGGTGGAAATAAGACATCGGATCGCGGAACGCGGTCGAGCGCAGCGTCAGGAAGCGCTCCACGTACCACTCGCGCAGAATCGGCTCGTCGGCATCGAGATAGATCGAGAAGTCGAAGAAGTCGGAGACGAACGGGATCGCCTTGCCGTCCTTGGGCAGGCGGCCGGCCTGCAGGACGTTGAGCCCCTCGACGATGAGAATGTCCGCATGGGCGATCTCGATGAACTGGTTCGGCATCACGTCGTAGATCAGATGCGAGTAGACCGGCGCGCGGGCCGGGCGCTTTCCCGCCTTGATGTCGCTCAGGAAGCTCAACAGGGCGGTGAGATCGTAGCTCTCCGGAAAGCCCTTCTTCTCCATCAGCCCTTCGCGTTCCAGCACCGCGTTGGGGAACAGGAAGCCGTCGGTAGTGATGAGGTCGACCTTGGGCACGTTGGGCCAGCGGGCGAGCAGGGCCTGCAGCACGCGCGCGGTGGTCGACTTGCCCACCGCCACCGAGCCGCCGACGCCGATGATGTACGGCATCTTGGCGTCCTCGGTGCCGAGGAAGCGCTGCTGCGCGATGAACAGCCGCTGGGTCGCCGCCACGTACATCGACAGGAGCCGCGACAACGGCAGGTAGATGTCCTCCACCTCGGCGATGTCGAGCCGGTCGTTGAGCGAGCGCAGCTGGGCGATCTCGCCCGGCTCGAGCGTCATCGGCGTGTCGGCGCGCAACGCCGCCCATTCGGCGCGCGTAAACGTCCGATAGGGCGAGAGCTGCGGTTCGGCGCGCTGGTCCATGGGATGTCCGAGTTAGTCGCGCGGGCGCCCCGCCTTCTCGGTCAGGCCGGATTGAGCGGTGCGCTCGCCCAATACCGCCTCCACCTCGGCGAGCGCGATACCGCGCGCCTCCAGCACGACCAGGAGGTGGTAGAGGAGATCGGCCGTCTCGGCGACGACGCGGTCGCGATCCTCGGCGATCGCCGCGATCGCCGTCTCAACCGCCTCCTCGCCCAGCTTCTTGGCGCAGTGGGCGACGCCGCGATCGAGAAGCTTGCGGGTATAGGAGACGTCGGGACTCGCCTGCGCCCGCTCCTTCACGCGCGCCGCAAGGTCGCCAAGGGTGAACGTGCTCATGACGGGCTCAATACCACCTCTTCACAGGCGGCGGGAGTGGAATCCGGTTTTGGCTGTCGCGGCAGGTAGGCGGAAATCGCAGATCGGTTAAGCTTCCCGCATGCCCGGGCCCGTCCTCGATTTCTGGTTCGAATTCGCCTCCACCTATTCGTATCCGGCGGCGATGCGAATCGGTCCGCTCGCCCGGAACGCTGGCGTTCAGGTGCGCTGGCGTCCGCTCCTCCTCGGCCCGATCTTCAAGGCCCAGGGCTGGGACACCTCCCCCTTCAACCTCTACCCGCCAAGGGCCGCAACATGTGGCGCGACCTGGAGCGGCTGTGCGCCGACCTCGGCCTGCCGTTCCGGCGCCCCGATCCGTTTCCGCAATCGAGCCTCGCCGCCGCGCGGGTCGCACTGGCGGGCCTCGGGCAGGCGTGGGGCGAAGCCTTCTGCCTTGCCGTCTATCGCGCCGAGTTCGGCGAAGGCTGCCGGATCGACGACCCGGCGACGATCGGCGGGATCCTGAGGGGCCTCGATGTCGACCCCGGGCCGGTGCTGGAGGCGGCGCAGTCGGACGACACCAAGGCCGCCTTGCGGCGGCAGATCGCCGAGGCCGAGCGGCTTGGCGTGTTCGGCGCGCCGAGCTTCACCACGACCGACGGCGAATTGTTCTGGCGCAACGATAGGCTCGAACGCGCGCTGGTCTGGGCGAAGCGCGGATCTTGACGAGCCCTCAGGGGTCGAGCCGCATCGGCAAGCCGGCCCGCGCCATGTATTCCTTGGCCTCGCGCACCGAGTGCTCGCCGAAATGGAAGATCGAGGCGGCCAGCACCGCGGTCGCATGGCCGTCGCGGATGCCTTCCACCAGGTGCTCGAGGCTGCCGACGCCGCCGGATGCGATCACCGGCACCGGCACCGCATCGGCGATGGCGCGGGTGAGCGGAATGTCGAAGCCCTGGCGGGTGCCGTCGCGATCCATCGAGGTGAGCAGGATCTCGCCGGCGCCGAGCGCGACCACCTGCCGGGCATAGTCGACCGCGTCGAGGCCGGTCGGATTGCGGCCGCCGTGGGTGAAGATCTCCCAGCGCCCAGGCGCGCCGGGCGCCGACACCTGCTTGGCGTCGATCGCCACCACGATGCACTGGTCGCCGAATTTCTCCGCCGCCTCCTTGACGAACTCCCGCCGGTTCACCGCCGCGGTATTGATCGAGACCTTGTCGGCGCCCGAGGTCAAAAGATTGCGGATGTCCTCGATGGTGCGCACGCCGCCGCCGACCGTCAGCGGCATGAAGCAGGCTTCCGCGGTGCGCTGGACCACGTCGAGGATGATGCCGCGGTTCTCGTGGCTCGCCGTTATGTCCAGGAAGGTGAGCTCGTCGGCGCCCGCCGCGTCATAGGCGATCGCCGCCTCCACCGGGTCGCCGGCATCGCGCAGATCGACGAAATTGATGCCCTTGACGACTCGGCCGTCTTTCACGTCGAGGCAGGGAATGACGCGGACCTTGAACATGGGGCTCAGGGGCTCGGGCGGGGCTCGGCTGGTGCCTTGATCTCTATACGTTGTAGTGATTGATAAGGCGACGGCAAAAGAAATTCCTGGGCGTCATGGGCCTGTCCATCCACGATCGGCTCAAGCATCTGTTGCCGGGCTGGCTCTACTACACGCACAAGATCGCCAAGGAAGCCCGCAAGATGGAGCCCGAGCTCACCATCCTCGGCGACATCGTGCCGGCCGGCCGCACCGCCATCGATGTCGGCGCCAATCGCGGATACTACAGCTACGCGCTCTCCCGCATCGCCGGCAGGGTCGAGGCGTTCGAGCCTCATCCGGGGATGGCGCAGTTCGCCCGCCGGAAGCTCGGCCGCAGCGTCCGGCTGCATGAAGTCGCCCTGTCCAACCATGCGGGATCGAGCATCCTCTACGTTCCACAGGTGAAGAAGGGAGTCGATCTCCACTATGGAGCAAGCCTCAGGCGCACGGATCTCGCCAGTCACTACGTCGAGCTGCCGGTGCGCGTGAGCACGCTCGACGCGTTTGCGTTCGACGACGTCGGCTTCATCAAGGTCGACGTCGAGGGCGCCGACATGGAGGTCATCGAAGGCGGACGCCAGACGATTCGCCGCGACCGGCCCAACATGGTGATCGAGCTGATGACCATGACCAACGCCGACCCGCTCGCCTGCGTGGAGCGGATCACCGGCGAATTCGATTACGATGCGCGCATCATGGTCGCCGGCCGGCTGGCGGACGCGCGGGCGACGCTACGCAATCCGCCGCCGGCGTGGGATACCTGCAACGTAGTGTTCACGCCGAAATGACTTGACGCGCCCCGAAGGCCTCCGATGTTCGTCTCGATCAAGCGCAGCGTTCCGTACATTGCGTTCCGCGAGTGGCAGAAGGCGCTGCGCCGGCGCCTGCAGCTGCAGAGGTATCTCGGCACGCAATATCGCTGCCCGATCTGCCACGTATCGCTGCGCGCGTTCAAGCCGACATGGCGGTCGTACTGGATCGACTACCAGCAGTACGAATGGATCCATTCGCCGTTCGCGATGGAGACGTTCAACCTCGGCGCCTTCTCCTGCCCCCTGTGCGACTCCTATGACCGCGAACGATTGACCGCGCTCTATCTCGATCGCGTGCTCGCCTCATACGACCGGCAGCGCCGCTATCGCCTGATCGAGTTCGCGCCGGCGCGCGCGCTCTATCGCACGGTCAGGCGCTATCCGTTCATCGAGTATCGCAGCGCGGACTTCGAGCGCAACGACGTCGACGACCGCATCGACCTGACCGACTGTGCCTATGCGGACGGCTCGGTCGACATCTTCCTGTGCTCGCACGTGCTCGAGCACATCCGGGACGATCGCAAGGCGATGCGCGAGCTCAACCGGATCCTGACGCCCGACGGCTTCGGCATCGTGCTGGTGCCGCTGTTGCCGCACGTCGACGAAACGTTCGAAGACCCTTCCATCGTCACGATGCGGGAGCGGTGGAAATATTTCGGGGACGGCGACCACGTGCGCCAGTACGGCAAGCGGGACTTCATCGACCGGCTCACCGCGGCCGCGTTTCGGGTCGACCAGCTCGGGGTCGACTATTTCGGCCGGGAGACGTGCCGGTTCGCCGGCATCGCCGACAACTCGGTGCTCTACGTGGTGCGCAAGAACGAGCGCGGCCGGGACAATGCTATCGCGGAGGCGCCAGCCGCCGCCAGCCATAGACGATGAGGCCCGCAAGGGTGACGGCGGAGGCGAGCCACAAGGCCGCGAGCCAGGGATCGACCTGAACCACGTCGCGCAACGCGAGCAGCACGTCCGTCATGGGCTCGCCTCTCGGCGTGCCGCCCGGATGACGGCGAGCGCCGCACCTGGCTCGAGCCGGCCATCGTACAGGGCGCGGCCGGCGATCGCGCCGGCAAGCCGCGCGGCGCGCGGCTCGCACAGCGCTTTCACGTCGTCGAGCGAGGCAAGCCCGCCCGAGGCGATCACCGGAATGGAGACGGCCTCCGCCAGCGTAATGGTGGCGTCGAGATTGAGGCCGGTGAGCATGCCGTCGCGCGAGACGTCGGTGTAGATGATCGCGGCGACGCCCACATCCTCGAAGCGGCGGGCGATGTCGAGCGTCGTGAGCTCGGATGTCTCGGCCCAGCCTTGCACCGCCACCTTGCCGTCGCGCGCATCGAGCCCGACCGCGATGCGCCCGGGATGATCGCGCGATGCCTGGCGGACGAAATCGGGGTCGCGCACCGCCGCGGTGCCGATGATGACGCGGGTCACCCCCTTCTGCAGCCACCCCTCCACGGTCGCCATGTCGCGGATGCCGCCGCCGAGCTGGAGCGGGATCGCCACCGATTCCAGGATGCGGTCGACGGCGCCGGCGTTCATCGGCTTCCCGGCGAACGCACCGTCGAGATCGACGATGTGCAGGTACTCGAAGCCCTGGCTCTCGAACACGTGCGCCTGGCTCGCCGGGTCGCGATTGAACACCGTGACCCGCGTCATGTCTCCCTGCGCGAGACGCACGCAAAGACCGTCCTTGAGGTCGATCGCGGGGAACAGAATCACGGGGACCACTTGAGGAAATTGGCGATCAGGGCCAACCCCAGTCGCTGGCTCTTCTCGGGATGGAATTGGGTCCCCGCATAGGTATCGCGCGCCACGATCGCCGTGACGGCGCCGCCATAATCGGCCTCGGCGACGAGATCGGCGCGATCCTCGACCTTCAAGTGGTAAGAGTGCACGAAATAGGCATGCAGCCCCCCGGCCCCGAGCGGAATACCGGCGAGCAGCGGGTGCGGCTTGCGCTCAGCCAGCGTGTTCCAGCCCATATGCGGGATCTTGAGGCTCGGGTCGGCCGGCGTGATGCGGTCGACCTCGCCGGCGATCCAGCCCAGGCCGTCGACCACCTCGTATTCGCGACCGCGCTCGGCCATCAGCTGCATGCCCACGCAAATGCCGAGGAAGGGGCGCCCGTTGCGGATCACCGTTTCGTTGAGCGCCGCCACCATGCCGGGCAGCGCGTCGAGCCCGCGGCGACAATCCGCAAAGGCGCCGACGCCGGGCAGCACCACGCGATCGGCACGCCGCACCAGGTCCGGATCGCTGGTGACCACGATGGGCTGGTCGTGCCCGGACTCGCGGCCGGCGCGTTCGAACGCCTTGTGCGCCGAATGCAGATTGCCCGACCCGTAGTCGACAATGGCGACCGTCATCGCCATGCCCCCGGCTGCGGAAACAGGCCAACCACGTCGGGCGGCGCGCCGTTGGCGGGGCGGCCCGGCGGCCCGGCGGCCGCGGGGACGCCGGGGCGCCGGCCTTCCACCACCCAGGCATCGAAGAAGCGCCGCTCCGCCGCTTCGAGATCGTCGGCTACCACCACGCCCAGGCTCTGCCAGCGGCGGCGGCTGAGCGTCCAGCGCCGCAGCGAGGCCGCTTCGAACCCGACCAGCAGTGCCAACAGGACGCCGACCGCGATCTTGACCCCGTCGGGCATGCCGAACGCCATCAGTGCAACCTGCACCGCCGCCACGACCACGAGGTAGCCGAAAAACGCCAGCCACAGCCGATGCCGCAACATCCACAAGGGGGCGAAGAGGAACGCCCAGACGGAGAAGCCGTCGCGCACGAAGGCGAACCGCGTCGGGTCGCCGTCGGGCTCGCCGCGCCGCGGTGGCGGTGCATGGACCGTAAAGACGGACATTCGGTTCTCCAGCCCCGCAGCCCTTCAGTCACCCGCCCAGCACACCCTTGGTCGAGGGCACCTCGCCGGCCGCGCGCGGATCGATCGCGACCGCCAGGCGCAAGGCCCGCGCCAGGCCTTTGAAGCATGATTCCGCAATATGGTGGTCGTTCGACCCGTACAAGGTCTCCACATGCAGCGTGACGCCGGCATTCATCGCGAAGGCCTGGAACCACTCGCGCACCAGCTCGGTATCGAACGCGCCCACCTTGTCGCGCCCGAACTGCACCTTGAAGACGAGGAACGGACGGCCGGAAATGTCGATCGCCACCCGGGTGAGCGCCTCGTCCATCGGCATGTGCAAGTCGGCATAACGCGTGATGCCCTTCATGTCGCCGAGCGCCTGCTTCACCGCCTGGCCAAGCGCGATCCCCACGTCCTCGGTCGTGTGGTGGTGATCGATGTGCAGATCGCCCTTGGCGTTGACCGTCATGGCGATGCGCGAATGGCGCGCCAGAAGATCGAGCATGTGGTCGAGAAACCCGATGCCGGTGGAGACCGAGGACGTGCCGCCGGCGTCGAGATCGACGGCGATCTCGATGTCGGTTTCCTTGGTGGTGCGGCGGATGGAAGCTTTTCGCATGGCTGGCGTTCACGACGATCAGGGGCATTTTCCGGCGTAAGCCGTGCCGCGCGCCTTGTATCAGGCGTTGCGGCATCCCGCCACTCCCGGAGACGATGTCGCCCCGGGTCACGTGCCGTCCGCGCGGCCGCTGCCCACCGGTTTGCATTGGGCGGCCCGGCTCCCTAGATCATGCGCCACCACCAGGCACTCCTCACGATGCAGCCCTCCCAGCCCGATCAGTGGCACGCCACCACCATCCTGACCGTCCGCAAGGGCGGGCTCGTCGCGATCGGCGGCGACGGCCAAGTGTCGATCGCCCAGACCATCGTCAAGGCCAATGCCAAGAAGGTGCGCCGGCTCGGCAAGGGCGACGTGATCGGCGGGTTCGCTGGCGCCACGGCGGACGCCTTCACGCTGTTCGAGCGGCTGGAGAGCAAGCTCGAGCAATATCCGGGCCAGCTCACGCGGGCCGCCGTGGAGCTCGCCAAGGACTGGCGTACCGACCGCTATCTTCGCCGGCTCGAGGCGATGATGATCGTCGCCGACCGGGATGTGTCGCTGGTCCTCACCGGCACCGGCGATGTGCTTGAGCCGGAGGCCGGCGTGATGGGCATCGGGTCGGGCGGCAATTACGCGCTGGCGGCCGCCCGCGCGCTGCTCGACGGAGAGCTCGACGCCGAGGCGATCGTCAAGAAGGCGATGGCGATCGCCGCCGACATCTGCGTCTACACCAACCGCAACGTCACGATCGAAACCCTCAAGAGCACCTGAGGCATGGTGCCACGTCGCTCCCCCGTGCGTCCCGCATCGGCTGCCGGCCTGCTGGCGCGTCGGATATGCCGATCGGCCGTACGCTGTTCGATGGTATGCAACTCATGACCGATTTTTCTCCACGCGAAATCGTCTCCGAGCTCGACCGTTTCATCATCGGCCAGACCGACGCCAAGCGGGCGGTGGCGATCGCATTGCGCAACCGCTGGCGGCGCCTGCAGCTCGACGACAAGCTGCGCGAGGAGGTGCTGCCCAAGAACATCCTGATGATCGGCCCGACCGGCGTCGGCAAGACGGAAATCTCGCGCCGCCTGGCCCGGCTCGCCGGCGCCCCGTTCATCAAGGTCGAGGCCACCAAGTTCACCGAGGTCGGGTACGTCGGCCGGGACGTCGAGCAGATCGTGCGCGACCTGGTCGAGGTGGCGATCCTGCTGACGCGCGAGAGGAAGCGCAAAGATGTCGCCGCCCGCGCGCAGATCGCCGCAGAGGAACGCGTGGTCAACGCGCTGGTCGGCGAGAATGCCAGTCAGACCACCAAGGAGGCGTTCCGCAAGAAGCTGCGCGCCGGCGAGCTCAACGACAAGGAAATCGAGATCGAAGTGCAGTCCTCGGGCCCGGCCATGCCGTTGTTCGAGATCCCCGGGATGCCGGGCGCGCAGATGGGCGCTATCTCGCTGGGCGACATCTTCGGCAAGGGTTTCGGGGGGCGCAGCAAGCCGCGCCGGGTCACCGTGCAGGAACTCGCACGAGATTCTGGTGAACGAGGAATCCGATCGCCTGCTCGATCAGGAGCAGCTGGTGCAGGAGTCGATCCGCGCGGTCGAGAACAACGGCATCGTGTTTCTCGACGAGCTCGACAAGATCTGCGCGCGCGATGGCCGCATGGGCGCCGACGTCTCGCGCGAGGGCGTGCAGCGCGACCTCCTGCCGCTGATCGAGGGCACCACCGTCTCGACCAAGCATGGGCCGGTGAAGACCGATCATATCCTTTTCATCGCGTCGGGCGCGTTCCACATCTCCAAGCCATCGGACCTCTTGCCCGAACTGCAGGGACGCCTCCCGATCCGGGTCGAGCTGCGGGCGCTGACGCGCGACGATTTCGTGCGCATCCTCACCGAGACCGAGGCCTCGCTGATCAAGCAATATGTCGCCCTGCTCGCCACCGAAGGCGTCACTCTCCAATTCACCGACGACTCGATCGACGCGATCGCCGACATCGCCGTGCAGGTGAATGCCAGCGTGGAAAACATCGGCGCGCGCCGCCTGCAGACCGTGATGGAGCGGGTGCTCGACGAGATCTCGTTCGCGGCCCCCGACCGCTCGGGCGAGACCCTGCGGGTCGATGCCGCCTATGTGGAGCAGCACATCGGCGACCTGGCGAGGAACGCCGACCTCAGCCGGTTCATCCTGTAGCGGCGCAATATCCTAGAAAATCTATTCCGAGAATATCCAGCGCAGCATGGCAAGAGCGTCCGCAAGAAGCTTGTCGTCGGGCTTCCCCAGCCGCCGCAAGAGCCTGGTCTTGTCGACGGTACGAAGTTGATCCAGCACGATCAGCCCGGGGACGCCCTTGAACGTAATCGGCAACCGAAAAGTTGTCTGCCGGCCGCCGCTGGTCAGAGTGGCCACGATGACAGTTCGTAGCCCTTTGATCATCACGTCGGGAGAGACAACAAGGCACGGTCGCGTTTTTTGGATTTCGCTGCCGACCGTCGGATCGAGGGCGACAAGCCAAATTTCTCCGCGGCGCATTACCACACCAGCTTGTCGTCATCTTCGTTTCCAAATTCCGGCCACACGAGGCCGTCCTCCCCGGCCTCTCGCAGGGCCTTACACTCGTCCGCCCAACCTGCGCGCGGGTCACGACGAAATCGGGGCAATGACGATCCGTCCACCTTCAACCTTCATGTCGACCCGGTCGTTGGCCTTGGCGCCGATTTCAGCAAGCAGGGGCTTCGGAATGATGACGCCGTGAGAGTTGCCCACCTTTCGAATCGCAGTCTTCATCGGGCTTGCCCCTGTTTGTTATAACATTGTTATGCCAAGGCGCCCGTTGGAAATCAAGGAGATCGAGACCTTCTCGCGGCTTCAGCCATGTTGTCCCGGTCAGAACAGGACGCTTGTGCACTACCGAAGCCTTGAGGGAGCGCGGTCTCGTATGTCCGGCGACGACGGTGCGTCGTCCGGACAGGGCGGGCGCGCCACCGTTCCGCGGCGCTCGACCGGCACGCGGCAATTGTCGACGCGCTGCTCGTCCGAGGCCTTGTCCGACAGGCGCTCCTTCGACGTTTTCACCTCGGCTGCGACCGCCGGTCGGAAGCCGAACCCTATCAGCGCCATGACAGCGAGCAGGAAGGTCGTCGTCGTTCGCACGATCCGCTCCTTGCCTGGAGCATGCCGGTGCACGCCTGCAACCGCCACCCAGATTCACGCCCGCTCGCGCGGCCGGCGCAGCCGCACGTAGAGGGCGCCCTCCCCGCCGTGGCCGATCGTCGCGGTCTCGAAGCCGACCACCAGCGGACGGAATTCCGTGCCCTTGAGCCATTGCGGCACCACGCGGCGCAACACGCCGCGCTCGGCGAACGGGTCGCCACCCTCCCGCGCCCCCTTGCCGGTCACGACGAGCACGATGCGCGCACCTTCCGCCTGCGCGGCGCGGATGAAGCCTCTGAGCGCGTCGTGCGCCTGCCGCTGGGTGAGCCCGTGCAGGTCGAGCCGGCGATCGATCGCCATGCTCCCCTTGGCGAGCCGCTGGCGGAATCGTCGCTCCAGCGGTGCGAGCGGCGGCGGACCAGCTCCGGCTTTCGCGGCCGGGCGCGGGGCTGCCGCAGGCTCCGGGTGTTTTTCGACCGGCGGGGCAGCAGCGGGATGGTCCAGATGATCGTGCGGCTTGCGGCGCCCCAACGGCTTGATCGAGCGCGTGACCGTGACCCAGAGATGATGCTCGTCGGTGCTCAGCTGCCGGCGGTGGCGCCGCCCATGGTCGGACGGCGCGGTCATTGCCGTTGCGCTGCTGTTTTCGGCGCCTGCTTCGGCTTGGCTGGCTTGGCCTGTCCGTTGGTCTTGGCCGGTTTGGCCGGCGGCGCGGCGGGCTTCGCCGACGTGAACAGCCTGGTCAGCCCGGACAGGGGCAATTTCGTTGCAGCAGGCTTCGAAGCGGGCTTGGAGGCAGGCTTGGCGGGTGCTTCTCTCGCTGCCGTTTTCTGGGCGTGCACCGCCTTTTTCCGCGCCGCCTTGGGCGGGACGGACTTGGCAGGCTGCGGCGGCGCGGCCGCCGGAGCACGTGTGCTCGGCAACGCCCTGGTGGTTGAAGCCGCAGGCGGCGGCTCGGGCTCTGCCGTGGCGACGGCCGGGGCTTCGCCCTTGATCGGCGGCATCGGCACGTTGCGCCATTTCTCGAACGGGTCGACCTCGCGCGGGACCAGCATGACGAAGCGGCCCGGATGCTTGATGCGGCCGCCGATGCGCCCGGCCTCCTCACCGGCGCCGAAATAGATGTCGGCGCGCGCCGGACCGATGATGGCGGAGCCGGTATCCTGCCCGACCATCAGGCGACGGAACCTTGTCGTCGGCGCGTCGCTGGCAATCGGCAGATCCGCTTCGATCCAGAACAGGCTCCCATACGCATGCAGGTGGCGGTCGATCGCGATCGAGCGGCCGGGCATGAGCGCGACGCCCTGGGCGCCGATCGCCTCCTCATGATCTTTAAGGCCGGTGACGCGGAAGAACACATAGGACTTGTTCAGGCGGCGGAGCTCGCGACCGCCGTCGGGACTTGCCTGCATCCATTGGCGGATGCGCTCCATCGTCATCTCTTCCTTCGTCACCTCGCGGCGCTCGATCAGGATCCGGCCGACCGGCAGGTAGCGATGGCCGTTATGCGCCTCGTAATTGAGGCGTAGCACCGCGCCGTCCTCGAGCTGCACGCGCGCCGAGCCTTGGATGTGGATGAAAAAAGCGTCGATCGGATCCTTGAGCCAGCAGATCTCGAGCTGGCGGCCATCGAGCGCGCCGTCCTCGATCTCGGCACGGTCGAAATACGGGACGGATTTCTTGCCGATCCGGCGGACCACCTTGCCTTTGTTGGAGAAGGCGCCCTTCTTGCTCTTGCGCGCACCGAGCAGAACCGCATCGGCGGGCCGACGATGCATGGGCACGGTGAATTCGGGGGTCGGAAAGCGCGAGCCGGCCACGATCGGCTCATAATAGCCGGTGAGAAACCCCGTAGGGTCGCCGACCTTGGCGATCCGCAACGGAACGAAATTCTGCTCGAAGAACTCGCGCGACGCCTCCTCACCCAGCGGGACCGCCGCCTTGGCGCGTTCGCATACGGCCTGCATGGCCTCGGTGAAGCGGCGGGCCGCCTGCGCCGGCTTGGTCTGCGCCAGGATCGCCCGACAACTTGCCAGAAAAGTCGCGTAGGCGGCCGCATGGTCGTCGCTTGCCCAGCCGTCGAGCTCGCTCCAGGCGGCCGGCTCGAGCGTCGCGTCGGGGAATTTCAGCGATCCGGGCTGGGTCGCCTGGGAGGGCGCCGAAAAGCCCAGGACGGACACTACGAGCAACCCGATGCGTGCCGCTCGCAGCGCAGTCATTGTCCGGCTTCGGTCGCCACCAGCTTCCAGTTGGGATCGCGCGAGGACACGTCGCGCGCGAACGTCCAGACATCGGTGACGTCCGTGACCTTGTCGGGCGCTCCGTCGATGACGCTGCCGGAGCGGTCACGTGTTACCGACACCAGCTGGGAGACAAAGCGGACCGTCACCTGCGCCGCGCGCCCGCGCACCTCGGCGCCGGCGATGTCGGCCTTATCGATCGCCACGAACCGCGTCTCCACCGTCTCGCCACGTGCCTGGCGCTCGCGGATCGCACCCTCGAAGCCCTCATAGACTTCGCGCGACAGCATGTTCTTCAAGGTCCGCTGATCGCCCTCGGCGAATGCGGTAACGATCATCTCGTAGGCCGCCCGCGCGCCGGTGAGAAAATGCTTGGCGTCGAACCCGGGATCGCCCGCCGCGATCGCATCGAGGCCCGCCGCAATGGCCGAGTTCGGCTCGGCCACGCCCTTCCAGCGCTCCGTCGGGACTTCCTCCACCACCGGTTTGGGCGGCGCCTCGGCGTTGCGGGTGGGGAGCGTCACGACCTTGTCATTGGCGGCGGCCGGGCGGACCGCATCGCGCGCCGAATAGGGATCATAGGGCGGCCGCTCGCGGCCCGTGCGCTGGCCCAGCACGCTGCGCAGCTTGAGGAAGATGACCACTGCGAGCGCCAGGAAAACGATGGTGTAGATATCGAACACGTCGCGCATGCTCTCGGCAGCCGTCGGGACGGGGTCGGTCAGCGCTGCGACGCATTTTTGGGGCGCCGGCGCGGCCGGGCGTTGGTATTATGTAGGCGCACGACAGGCGTGCACCAGGGGTCGCGCTGCCATGCCGCCCTCTGGCGCGACGCAACGCGCATTGTCCAGCATAGACGATCCCGATCACGGCGCCAACATGCCATCGGCACGTTTCGTGGCGTTTTCTTCGCCCGTGGGTCGCCCGTCCTTGTGGCCTCGGACGCCCTGTGTTAGCCACCGAGCGACAATCAAAGCATGTTCCCGACGCAACCGGCAGCGGTTCGCCGGCAAGAGCATGCCCTACAATCATCAGGGGCATGACCGATCGGTTGGAAATCGGGGCGTGCTTCGGGACAATCGGGCGGTCCGGCCGGAGGAGTGATCATGACAAGCGCAACCAACGGGGGACAGACCGGGGACAAGCCGGCGCAACTCAACGTGCTCGCCCAATACATCAAGGATCTGTCGTTCGAGAACCCAAACGCGCCGCGCTCGCTCCAGCCGGCGCAGCAGCAGCCGGCGATCAATATTCAGATCAACGTCAGCGCAAAGCCGCTCGCCGACACCGACGTCGAGGTCGAGCTCAAGATCGAAGGCAAGGCAGAGGCGCCCGGCAATGTCCTGTTCCAGTTCGAGCTGATCTACGCTGGCGTGTTCCGGCTGCAAAACATCCCGCAACAGGACATGCATCCGATCATGATGATCGAATGCCCGCGGCTCTTGTTCCCGTTCGCGCGCGAGATCATTTCCAGCGCGGTGATGAACAGCGGCTTCCCGCCGCTGCGCATCGATCCGGTTGATTTCGTCGGCCTGTATCGTCAGCGCGTCGCCGAGTTGCAGACGCAGCCGCAACAGCCGGCAAGCTGACATTTTTCGCGCCTAAGCCGACCGCGCGGCGGGTGCCTCGCGCGAATCGAACCGCAGATAATCCCGCCAGATAGCCTGCGTCCCAAGCGATTCGACGAATTCGCGGTGGGCGCCCAGGTCGCCGGGGCCGAGACGGGGCAAGAGCGGCGTCGTGCGGACCCGGATGATGGCGGCACCGACGCGAGCCGCCGGCCCGACGCTGGCCGCCTCGACCAGCCCGAGCTGCGCCTGGCGGGCGCCAATCAGCTCGACATAGACTTCGGCGAGGATCTCGGCGTCGAGCAGCGCGCCGTGCCGAGTCCGTCGGGCATTGTCGATCGCATAGCGTACGCACAGATGGTCGAGGCTGTTCGCAGCGCCAGGATGCTTGCGGCGCGCCAGCAGCAACGTGTCGACCAGCCGGTCGCGAGCGATCAGCGCCTTGCCGCAGCGCTCGAGCTCGGCATTGAGAAAGCCGAGATCGAAAATCGCGTTGTGCGCAACCAGCGGCGCGTCGGCGACGAATTCCAGGAACTCGTCCGCCACCTCGGCAAAGCAGGGCTTGTCCCTGAGGAACTCGGCCGACAGGCCATGCACCCCGAATGCCTCGGCGGGAACGTCGCGCTCCGGATTGAGATAGCGATGGAACGTGTTGCCGGTGGGGAAGCGGTTGACCAGCTCGATGCATCCGATCTCGACGAGCCGATGCCCCTGGTAAGGATCGAGCCCGGTCGTCTCGGTATCGAGCACGATCTCGCGCATGGACTTCCTGTCCTCTTCCGAAATGTGCGGGGACGTGACGCCCGAGACAGATCGTCTCACCCCGCGCTCGTTTTCCCGCGTCCTTCGGCCGTCTTCGACCGTCCCGGCAGGAATGCCACGGCGCGCAAGATGCCACGGACCTGGGCCCGGGCGGAATCGATGCCGCGCGAGCTATCCACCATAAAGTGCGCGCGCGCGCGTTTTTCCGAATCAGGCATCTGCTTGCCCAGTATGGCGGTAAGCTTCGCCGGCGTCATGCCGGGGCGCGCCAGCGCCCGGGCACGCTGGATTTCCGGCGGCGCCGAGACGACCACGACGGCATCGACGCGCGCGTCGCCGCCGGTCTCGAACAACAGCGGTATGTCGAGCAGAACGGTCCGCGCGCCGGCCGCATGGGCGGTGGCGAGAAATTCGCTTTCGGACTTTCGCACCAGAGGATGCACGATCGCCTCGAGGCGCTTGATCGCCGCGGTGTCGTCGAGAACACACGCGGCGAGCCGCTCCCGGTCGACGCGTCCGTCGCGCGTGGTGCCGGGAAACGCAGCCTCGATCAGCGGGACTGCCTCGGCTTCGTACAGGCGATGGACCGCCGCGTCGGCATCGTGAACCGGAATGCCGGCTTCGGCGAACAGCCGCGCCGTCACCGATTTGCCCATGCCGATCGAGCCGGTGAGGCCGAGAATGAACATCAGACCGCTCCGGTCTCGCGGCGGATGTCCTGCTCGATCAGCGCGCGCAATTCCGGCGTAACCGTCGGCGTCGCGCCGAACCAGCGGGCAAAGCCCGGAACCGCCTGATGCAGCAGCATACCGAGGCCATCGACGGTGGGGTGACCGCGCGCCTTGGCAGCCGCGAGGAGCGGTGTTTCCAGTGGCACATAGACGATGTCATAGACAATCGCAGCCCGCTTCAACGGACCGATATCGACCTGGAGGGGAGCCTTGCCGGTCATCCCCAGCGAGGTTGCGTTCACCAGGAGATCGGCCTCGGCCAGGAGATGCGGCAGTTCATCATACGGATGGGCGCTCGCCAGGCGACCGGAGTACGCGGCCAGCTGTTCGGCGCGGATCAGGGTGCGGTTGACCAGCGCGACGCGGACCCCGCGACTGGTCAGGCCGTGAGCGATGGCGCGCGCCGCCCCTCCCGCCCCCAGAACGACGGCCTGGCGCACCACGTTGGTCCAGCGAGGTACTGAGGACTCAAGATTGGCAACGAAGCCATAGGCGTCGGTATTGCTGCCGACCAGGCGGCCGCCTTCGAGCCACACAGTATTAACGGCGCCGATGGCTTGCGCAGCCGCGTCGCGATGCTCGACCTCGCGGAATGCGGCTTCCTTGTGCGGAACCGTAACGTTCCCGCCGACGTAGCCGCACTCAGGCAACCGATGCAGAAACGCCGGGAAATCGGCAATCGACACCTCATATCTTTCATAAGCCCCGGTAATACCTAGAGTTTCGAGCCAATATCCGTGGAGAAGCGGGGACCGGGAATGCGCCACTGGGAAGCCCATGACGCAGGCGCGCGGAGTTGTTACGGTCATGCAACGAACCCGAGTCGGCGGCCCGCGGCGAGGAGCCCTAGGAGGGGGAGACCGAGGATCGTGAAATGATCGCCATCCACTTGATCAAAGAGATGAACTCCGATTCGTTCCACCTGGTAGCCACCCACGCTCTCGGTCACTGTGCTGCCCGCGGACTCCAGGTAGCGGTCAAGAAAACGGTCGGAAAGACTCCGCATGGTCAGTCGAGCGGTATCGACTTCGGCGCACAGCACGGTGCCGTCGCGAACCAGGGCAAATGCAGAGTGGAGGGCGTGGGTGCGGCCGCCCAGGTCGCGAAGCTGGTCACGGGCCGCACCGAGATCCAGCGGCTTGGAAAACCGCCGTTGGTCGAGCGCCAGCGTCTGGTCGGCGCCAAGGACGAGGCGGGACGGCAGACGGGAGGAGACAGATCTGGCCTTTTCCTGTGCCAGGAGAAGCGCGGTATCGGGCGGTGCCAAGCCCGCTCGGGCCTCGATGTCGCGCTCGTCGATCTCTGCCGGAACGATCTCGACTGGAATTCCTGCTGACTCCAGCATCAGGCGTCGGCTCCCGCTCTTCGAGGCGAGCACCAGCGGCTCGGGCGGAAGCCACAGCGACATATCAGGAGGCGACCAGCCGGCGCCGTTCGGCCAGAAGCGCCATGACAGCGGCCGCCGTCTCCTCGATCGAGCGGCGCGTCACGTCGATGATCGGCCAACCGTGTCTGGCGCATAGCCGACGCGAGAATGCGATCTCCTCGGCGACCGCCTGGCGGTCCACATAGGCATCGTCCTCTCGATGCGCCCTGAGGCCGAGTAGGCGATTCTGCCGGATCTGCACGATACGCTCGGGGCTGGCATAGAGGCCGACCACCAACGGCTTGGTCAGGCTGTCGAGCTTCGGAGGAGGTGGGACGCCCGGCACCAGAGGAACATTGGCTGTCTTGACACCCCGGTTAGCCAGATAGATCGAGGTCGGGCTCTTGGACGTGCGCGAGACACCGACCAACACAACGTCGGCATCTTCCAGCCCGTCGACGTGCTGGCCATCGTCATGCAGCATCGTGTAGTTGAGGGCATCGATGCGCTTGAAATATTCTGCATTGAGCATGTGCTGGGCCCCGACCCGTGGGGTCGTTTCGGTGCCGAGGTAGGCCTCGAACAGGCGCAGGACCGGGCCCAAGATGGATCGGCACGGCAGCCCGAGCTCTCGGCATTTTGCTTCCAGCTTGTCGATCAGCTCCGGATCAAGCAGCGTATAGAGGACGATGCCGGGCGCGGCTTCGATCTCCGTCAACACCCGCTCGATCTGCTTGACGGTGCGCACCAGCGGGTAGACATGCTCGATGGGAGAAATCGTCGCATATTGGGCCGCCGCCGCCCGGGCGACCGTGATCAGCGTCTCACCGGTCGCGTCGGAGACGAGGTGAAGGTGAAAGAAGCCGGTTTTCCGTTGCGGCATAGCGAACCGCGTGCTTCCGATCTTCCTCTGTGGTGGTGAGGAAGGGCAGGAGGGAGCTGTGAGTCAGTGGGGAAGAAGCCACGTCTGGCGGCCGTAGGCAAGGTCCGGACCCTTGGGACCGGAAAATCCGTCCACATCCCTGTTCGACAGCGAGGATTTTCACCGGGAACCAAGACACTGTGGACAACGGTCAGAATTACGGCAGCGAAACAAGACCGGCAGCACGTGAATCTCACGCTGATCAATCGGACCGACTACTCATCGATCCGGCGGCGAGACTGTCTGCACGGCTTGTGGACACTTGGTGCAGAACGAGTCGTGAGTCCTATCAACGGTCAAAGAGTCACAAAAGAAGAGTTTTTAAATAGATTTTTAGGAAAGCGCGGGTGACGCAAGGCAGCGTGAAAAGTCCCATCCTGGACGTGTTGGCAGGCAAGCCGCAGGAGAGACCTCCGGTCTGGCTCATGCGGCAGGCCGGTCGCTACCTGCCGGAGTATCGGGCGATCCGGGCTCGGGCTGGAGGTTTTCTCGATCTATGCTTCACGCCGGAGCTCGCCAGCGAGGTGACGCTGCAGCCGATCCGGCGCTTCGGCTTCGACGCGGCAATTCTGTTCTCCGATATTCTGGTTGTCCCTCACGCACTCGGTCAGCAGGTTCGGTTCGAGGCGGGTGAAGGACCTCGGCTCGAAGCGACTCCCGATGCGGCGAGCATCGCGCGCCTGCGCGATTGTCTCGACCATGAAGCGCTGGCGCCGGTCTATGAGACGATCCGGCGCGTCCGCGGTGAACTGCCCAAGACGGTTGCGTTTCTGGGGTTTTGTGGTGCACCGTGGACGGTTGCGACCTATATGGTGGCAGGTCGGGGGAGCGACGATCAGGCGCCAGCGCGTCTGTTCGCCTATCGTGATCCTGACGGCTTTAGCCGCTTGATCAGCCTTCTCGTGGAGGCATCAGCCGACTATCTCGTGCGGCAGCTCGAGGCGGGAGTTGATGCCGTACAGATCTTCGATACCTGGGCCGGAATCCTGTCCAATGATCAATTCGATCGCTGGTGCGTTGCGCCGGTGCGGGAGATCGTCGCGAAGGTGCGGAACCGGGTGCCTGACGCGCGGATCATTGCGTTTCCGCGGGGCGCGGGCACGAGGCTGATGCGCTATGTCGAGCAGGTGCCGCTCAATGCAGTCGGGCTCGACTGGATGGTCGATCTGGGCTTCGCGCGCAACAGCATCCAGCGCGCCCTGCCGGTGCAGGGGAATCTCGATCCGCTCGTGCTGCTGTCAGGCGGACGGGCGCTCGACGATGGGGTGGACACAGTTCTCGCCGCTCTCGGGTCCGGGCCGTTCATCTTCAATCTGGGCCACGGGATCCTTCCCGACACGCCGATCGAGCACGTGGAGCGGATGATCAAGCGGGTGCGGGCGGGGTGACGAGAGGGCGCATGGGGAAGACTCCGCTCATTCGTGCGCTCGCGGCGCTCGCGATTACAGTAGGCTTGGCTATCATCCTGATGTGGTGGAGGCCGTCCTGGCTCTATCCCTGGATCAAGGCGCTGCATGTGATCGCAGTGATCGCCTGGATGGCCGGAATGCTCTACCTGCCCCGCCTATTCGTCTACCATTGCGATGCAGAGGCAGGCTCCAAGCAATCCAAGACGTTCAAGGTGATGGAGCAGCGGCTCCTGCGCATCATCATCAATCCGGCCATGGTGGCGACCTGGGTGCTCGGCCTGTGGCTCGCCTGGGAGGCCGGATGGTTCGCCGCGCATTGGCTACAGGCGAAGCTCATCCTGGTCCTCGGGCTGTCTGCGCTGCACGGGCTTTTCTCTCGCTGGGTCAGGGACTTCGCCGAGGATCGCAATGTCCGGCCGGCCCGCTTTTATCGGGCCATCAACGAGGCGCCGACCCTCCTCATGATGGGCATCGTCATTCTCGCCATCGTTAAGCCATTCTGATGCCTTAGCGGTGTGGCCAGTGGAGGCGACGAAGCGGCTGGTCGATGGGCTCTTGCACATTGGCCGGACATTTCCTATCCTTCATTGATCTCCCCGAACGCAGGCGGATGCATCCGAGTCTGGTCCACCGCGACCGGCCGGCGCATCGGGTCCGAAAACACCGCTTTCACCCAAGACCTGCGATTCCCTTCCCCTTTGCGCGTCGATCCATTTGTGCGACGCCGATTTTTCCACAGGATCCCCGTATGCGGGAAATGAAGCTCCAGGACCTCAAGACCAAGACCCCAGCCGAGCTGCTTGCTTTTGCAGAAGAGAACGAGGTCGAGAACGCCTCGACCATGCGCAAGCAGGAGCTGATGTTCGCCATCCTCAAGCAGTTGGCGCAGAAAGAGATCGACATCATCGGCGAAGGTGTCGTCGAAGTGTTGTCGGACGGCTTCGGCTTCCTGCGCTCGCCGGAGGCAAACTACCTGCCGGGCCCCGACGACATCTACGTCTCGCCCTCGCAGATCCGGCGCTTCGGCCTGCGCACCGGTGACACGATCGACGGACATATCCGCAGCCCGAAGGAGGGCGAGCGCTATTTCGCGCTGCTCAAGGTGAACTCGATCAATTTCGAGGAGCCCGAGAAGGCGCGCCACAAGATCAATTTCGACAACCTGACCCCCCTCTATCCGGACGAGCGACTGCGGATGGAATACGAGGATCCGACCAAGAAGGATCTGTCGGCGCGCGTCATCGACATCGTTTCGCCGATCGGCAAGGGCCAGCGTGCGCTCATCGTTTCGCCACCGCGCACCGGCAAGACGGTGCTGTTGCAGAACATCGCCCATTCGATCACCGCCAACCATCCGGAATGCTATCTGATCGTGCTCTTGATCGACGAGCGGCCGGAGGAAGTCACCGACATGCAGCGCTCGGTGAAGGGCGAGGTGATCTCCTCGACCTTCGACGAGCCGGCCTCGCGCCACGTGCAGGTGGCCGAGATGGTGATCGAGAAAGCCAAGCGCCTGGTCGAGCACTCGCGCGACGTGGTGATCCTGCTCGACTCGATCACCCGTCTGGGGCGCGCCTACAACACCGTGGTTCCGTCGTCGGGCAAGGTGCTGACCGGCGGCGTCGATGCCAATGCGCTGCAGCGTCCCAAGCGCTTCTTCGGCGCCGCGCGCAACATCGAGGAGGGCGGCTCGCTGACCATCATCGCCACCGCGCTCATCGATACCGGCAGCCGCATGGACGAAGTGATCTTCGAAGAGTTCAAGGGCACCGGCAACTCGGAAATCATCCTCGACCGCAAGGTGGCCGACAAGCGCACTTTCCCGGCGATCGACATCACGCGCTCGGGAACCCGCAAGGAAGAGTTGCTCACCGATCCGCAGCAGCTCAAGAAGATGTACATCCTGCGCCGCATCCTCAATCCGATGGGTACGATGGATGCGATCGACTTCCTGCTCGACAAGTTGCGCAACACCAAGAGCAACGGCGAATTCTTCGAATCGATGAATGCGTGACGCGCGACGGGATGCACAGGTCGCTCGCGGCGCTGTGGGCGCTCGCTACTTGTAGAACCGCACTTCCTTGGCGCGGGACGACAGCGTTAGGCGGTCGAGGCAGCCATTGGTGTCGCCGGGCGCGCACGCGGTGACGTCGTTGACCAGGATCGAGCCGATCTCGTCGCAGCCGCCGTCGATGGTGAATGATTTGACGACGGTCTTGGCGCCGCGTACGGGACCCATGTCGGCGGACACGCGCCGTTGCACGACCCCGTCGCGATTGAAGACCGCAAGCTCGAGCCGAAGACTGTCGAGCGCGCTCGGAGCGTTGTTTTCGATCACGAAGGAGACGCGGCAGCGGTTCTCCGCGTTTTCCAAAGCGTTCAATTCGAGACGGATCGGCTCGTTCGCTGCCGCAGACGCAGCGTGGGCGATCACGACGCCAACGAGGCCAAAGAGGCAATTTCGGATCATGTGCCCTCCTGTCACTCCGGGGAGAGCTTAGCAGTTTCGTTTGCCGAATTGAGGGGTGCCGGCGTGGCCGGAAACGAGAATCGTTCCAAGCCGGTACGCGACTGAGCTACCCTCGCATACGGGCGAGTACTCCGGCAAGCTCGCCCGCGTCCGTCACCGGCAATGAGCAGCGTTCTCCGACGCAGACGAAGGCGGCCCCTTCGGGGGTCGCGGCGATCTTGTCGCGGGCGGGATGGGCGGCCGCCAGGGCCTCGGGACGGGCGGCCCGCAGCACGATACGATCCACGAAGGGGAGCCGTAGTGCTGCGGCGGCCAGCGCGTCGGCGTGGGGGCCGGTGCCGGTCACCACGAGCTCGGCCGCGCGGAGCCGGAAGTCCAGAGCGTTGAGCAGCGCGATGTGGCCGAACAGGTTCGTGGCGGCGAGGGGCAGGAGGCCGTCGAACATGCGGTCGGCGGAACGGCGCCAGGCTTCATCGCCGGTCACGGCCGCGAGCCGGACCAGGTTTTGCGCGGCGACCGCATTGGGGTTCGGCGTGGCATCATCCGTGGTGGAGCTCGGGCGCACCACCAGACCTTCGGCGTCGGCGGCGGTGAGAAAATATCCCCCGTTCTCCGGATTGGCGTAGTGGCGATCAAACGCATGCTGCCAGGCGAGCGCCTGGTCGAGATAAGGGGCATCGGTGGTCGCCTCGTAGAGCGCCAAGGCAGCCCTGATCATGAGGGCGAAGTCGGAGGCGAGGCCGGGAAACAGGAGGCGTCCATCGCGCCAGGAATGGCCGAGGCGGTCGCCGCGGGTCATTGCTTCGGCGACAAACGCAAAGGCGCGGTGCGCCAGGTCGATCCAACGCGGCTCGTCGAGGAGTACTCCGGCGTTGGCGAGCGCCGCGATCATCATCCCGTTCCAGTCGGCCAGGACCTTGTCGTCGAGACCTGGAGGAATGCGCTTGCTGCGCTCGGCATGCAGCAATGTCCGCAGCATAGCGAGTTTTGCCTCCCCATCTTTGCTGCGCGGTAAGTTATGGAGGCAATTGAGGATATTTTTTCCTTCGAAATTACCTTCGGCTGACACGTCATAATGTGCAGCAAAAAGTGCAGCATTTTCTGCACCCAGGATCTGCTCGATTTCGGCGCGCGACCAGACGTAGAACTTGCCCTCTTCGCCCTCGGAGTTGGCGTCGAGAGAGGCGGAGAAGCCGCCTTCGGGACGCGTCATTTCGTGGACGAGCCAACCGACGGTTTCGCGTGCGCGTGCGGCGTAGAGCGCCTTTTGCGTCCGATGATGGGCGAGTGCGAGAAGCTCGAGGAGTTGCGCATTGTCGTACAGCATCTTTTCGAAATGCGGCACGAGCCAGCGCTCGTCGACGGAATAGCGGGAAAACCCGCCGCCGAGGTGGTCGTAGATGCCGCCGTTGCAGATGCGATCCAGGGTGATCTCGACCAGGGTGAAATAGCGCGGCTCGCCGGTGCGCAGGCCTGCCCGCCACAGGAGCTCGAACAAGGCGGCGTTGGGGAACTTGGGGGCGCCCTGCATGCCGCCGTGGACGGGATCGATGAGCCCGCCGGCGCGGCGGGCAACGGAGTCGAGGTCGGCCGGGCCGAAGACCACCCGGTCGGACGGCCGGGCCGTGTCCTTGAGGCGTCGCATGAGCGCGATGCGGTTCTGCTCGATCTTGCCTGGCTCCTCGCGGAACAGGCGGGCGATCTCGCGCAGAACGTCGACGAAGGCCGGGCGTCCGTAGCGGGAGGTCTTGGGAAAATAGGTGCCGCCCCACACCGGCTCGCCGTCTGGAGTGAGAAACATGGTCAGGGGCCAGCCGCCCTGCTCGCCCAAGAGGTGGAGGGCCGACATGTAGATCTGGTCGATGTCGGGTCGTTCCTCGCGATCGACTTTGATGTTGACGAAGAGGTCGTTCATGACCGCGGCGGTGGCTTCGTCTTCGAAGCTCTCGTGAGCCATGACGTGGCACCAGTGGCAGGCGGCGTAGCCGACCGACAGCAGGATTGGCTTGCCGGTACGCTTGGCTTCGCCGAGGGCATCCGGCCCCCAGGGCCGCCAGTCGACGGGATTGTGCCGGTGCTGAAGGAGATAGGGGCTCGTTTCCTGCGCCAGGCGATTGTCACGAGTATCGGCGGGAGCGGTCTGGGCCATGGCGGACCTCGGCAGTTTGGAGGATAACGCGCCAGTGCGGCGAGGTTGTCGAGCGCTAAACGAAATCGTACCTCGGAGTTGGAGTGATGCCGCCGGTGGAAGGGCAACCGAGGTTACAGGGCGTTCGCGCGACGGTATAGTGAATATAAGTTCATTTCATGGATACCATCTTTGCACTGTCGTCTGGTCGGCTCCCGGCGGCCATTGCGGTGGTCCGAATATCGGGACCAAAAGCTCGATTCGCTCTCGAAACGATGGCGGGCCGCATACCGGAGCCGCGGCGTGCTGTGTTGGCGAAAATACACGATCCGGTGAGCCTTGAGGAAATTGATTCGGGGCTGGCGCTTTGGTTTCCCGGGCCGAGGAGCGAGACCGGGGAAGATATGGCGGAGCTGCAGCTGCACGGCGGGCGCGCTGTTGTTGCTGCGACGCTGTCGTCGCTCGGGCGGCTCGAGGGTTTTCGTCCCGCCGAACCCGGGGAATTCACCCGCCGCGCATTTGAGAATGGACGGCTGGATCTGACGGAAGTCGAGGGGTTAGCGGACCTCATCGCAGCCGAGACCGAGGTGCAGCGGCGCCAAGCTCACCGACAGCTGACCGGCTGGCTGAGTGGCCGTGCCGAAACGTGGCGCGGCCGCCTCGTGCAGGCGCTGGCCCAAGTGGAAGCGCGGATCGATTTCGTGGACGAAGCCGATGTGCCCGAGGACCTGATCGCTCCCGCATTGGAGATTGTCCGCGGCCTGCGCGACGAGATCGCGTCTGCGCTGGCCGATGGCGGTCGCGGGGAACGCGTGCGCGACGGCCTCGTGGTAGCGATCGCGGGTCCACCCAATGCCGGAAAATCGAGCTTGCTCAATCGCATCGCCCAACGCGAGGCGGCCATTGTAACCCCGTTCGCCGGTACCACGCGAGACGCAATCGAGGTACATCTCGATTTGGCGGGCTACCCGGTGACGATGGTCGACACGGCTGGAATCCGCGACACCGACGATCCGGTGGAGCAGGAGGGTATCCGCCGAGCGCGTGCCCGTGCGGCAGGCGCCGACCTGGTCCTGTGGGTCGTGGATGCGACGGCACCTTCGGAAGGCCCCCGAGAGGAAACGAAGCGGCTCTGGGTCGTGCGCAACAAGATCGACTTAGTTGATTCGGGCGTGCAACGCTCGCCTGCGGCGGACCAGGAAACATACTTGGTGTCGGCAATGACAGGGGACGGATTGGATCAGCTGATCCGGGCGCTCGTGGACTATGTCGGGGCCAATTGGGGGCCCGGAGACGTGCTGATTACGCGGGAACGGCACCGGCTGGCCCTGCGGCAGACCGGGGATGCGCTGTCCCGCGCGCTGGAGCAGGCCGTCCGGGAAGATCTCCTGGCCGAGGAACTTCGCCTTGCGGCCCGGGCGCTGGGCAAGCTGACCGGCCGCGTCGATGTGGAGGACGTGCTGGATGTCATTTTCCGCGAATTCTGCATCGGGAAGTGAGCCCGATGGATGTTTCACGTGAAACGCAATCGATTCACTTCCGTTATGAGATTTGAGCTGAATCAGGAGTTCAGAGGATATATGAGGCCGCTTGCGGCGGCCCCGCCCACAGCCCACCCCCGATCGGGTCGGGGGCAGGCTTTTTCGGGATCCTGCTCTAGTAGCAGCACCAGCCGCCGGTGCAGCGATAGCAGGTCTTGGTGCCTGCGCTTGCGGGATCCGAGACGGTGGCGCTTCCGACGGCGGCCACGACGGCGATGGCGGCGAGAATCTTTGCGAGGCTGCGGATCATTTGGGTTTCTCCGTGTGAGGATTGAGTTGAGGGTGAGGACGAGAGAAAGTCAGTAGCAGTACCAGCCACCGCCAGCGCCTCTCCAGCACTTGGTCGGACCGGCATCGGCCGGAGCCGGTGCGAAGGCGGTCCCCATTGCGGCCACGACCGCGACGGCAGCGAGGATCTTTGCGAGTTTGCGGATCATGCTATGTCTCCATCTGGGTGTCAGAAGAGGGAAGGCTTCCCCCGCGCACCCTGAAAGACGGACCGCCAGAGGTTTTCTCAGCGCTTTTCGACCGAGTTTCCGTCGCGGGTCTGGCGTCTGTGATCTGCCGCACACTGGCGACCGATTTTGACGCGCCGCGGGGAGTCGACTAGAAGCATCGAATCCTCGAGAATCGCCCCATGGACGCGCATTTTGACGTCATCGTCATCGGCGGCGGGCACGCGGGCTGCGAAGCCGCTGCGGCCGCCGCCCGCATGGGCGCCAGGACGGCACTGGTCACCCACCGCTTCGATACCGTCGGTGCTATGTCATGCAATCCGGCGATCGGGGGCCTGGGCAAGGGCCACCTGGTGCGCGAGGTCGATGCCCTTGATGGGTTGATGGGGCGGGTGGCCGACTGCGGCGGGATCCAGTTCCGGGTGCTCAATCGGCGCAAGGGCCCTGCGGTGCGTGGGCCGCGCGCCCAGGCCGACCGCAAGCTCTACGCCCGGGCGATGCAGCAGGCGATCCGCGCGACGGAAAACCTCAGCGTGGTCGAGGGGGAGGCCGACGACCTCATGGTCGTCGGGGAAGATCGGCGCGATGAGGGGACCGGTCGTCAAAGGACCGCCGTCACGGGGATTCGCCTGACCGACGGTCGCCAGCTTGCGGCCGGCGCGGTGGTGCTGACCACCGGCACCTTCCTGCGCGGGCTGATCCACATTGGCGAGCGGCAGATCCCGGCCGGCCGGGTCGGCGAAGCGCCAGCGGTCGGGCTGTCTCGCACGCTCGAGGGACTCGGCTTCGAGCTCGGACGGCTGAAGACCGGCACCCCGCCGCGGCTCGACGGCACCACGATCGACTGGGCCAGCCTCGAGATGCAGCCCGGGGATGAGCCACCGGAGCCGTTTTCCTCCCTGACGGATCGCATCGAAAACCCCCAGATTTATTGCGGCATCACCCGAACTACCGAGGCGACCCATCAGGTGATCCGGGCCAACGTTCATCGCTCGCCAATGTATTCCGGTCAGATCCATAGCCGCGGCCCCCGCTACTGCCCCTCGGTCGAGGACAAGATCGTAAAATTCGGCGACCGCGACGGGCACCAGATCTTCCTGGAGCCGGAAGGGCTCGACGATACGACGGTCTATCCCAACGGCATCTCGACCTCGCTGCCGGAGGACGTTCAGCTCGCCCTGCTCGCCACGATTCCCGGGCTTCGGCGCGCCCGCATGATCCGTCCGGGCTATGCGATCGAATACGACCACGTGGATCCGCGCGAACTCAAGTCGACCTTGGAGACGAAGCGGGTTGCCGGGCTGTTCCTTGCCGGCCAGATCAATGGCACGACCGGATACGAAGAGGCCGCCGCCCAGGGCCTGGTGGCTGGACTCAGCGCGGCCGCCCGGGCGGGTGGGGGGGCCGACATCGTATTCGATCGCGCCCAGGGATACCTCGGCGTCATGGTCGACGATCTGGTCACCCGCGGTGTCACCGAGCCCTACCGCATGTTCACCTCGCGAGCCGAATACCGGCTCACGCTACGGGCCGACAATGCCGATCAGCGGCTCACCCCGGTCGGCTTGGCGATCGGGTGCATCGGACGGGAACGCGGAGCGCGGTTCTCCGCCAAGATGGCCAAGCTGGAGGATGCGCGCCGCTTGGCTGAGAGGTGTGTGATCACGCCGAACGAGGCTGCGCGTTTTGGCCTCAGCCTCAATCGTGACGGTCAGCGGCGCACCGCCTACGAACTCCTGTCCTATCCGGACATCGGCATCGCAGAAATGGCGCGCATCTGGCCGGCCTTCGGAGCCCTCGATGGCACCGTGGCTGAGCAGCTTGAGATCGATGCAAAGTATGCGGTCTATTTGGCCCGCCAGGCGGCCGATGTGGCGGCATTCCGGCGCGACGAAAGCCTGGAGCTCACAGAGGATCTGGACTACGGCGCGATGACGGGCTTGTCCCTCGAGGTGCGCCACAAGCTGCAATCGATTCGTCCCCGTACCATTGGCCAGGCGGGTCGCATCGATGGCGTCACGCCGGCTGCGCTCACCCTGTTGGCGGCGCACATTCGTCGCAAAGGGCGGCGGCGATCGGCCTGAACCCATGCCTGGTGCGATGTCCACCGAATGAAGGCGCGGTCCCCAGCGCGGATCGACCTCACTCCCGATCGAGCGCGCGCCCTCGCGCTCACGCCGGTTTCACGTGAAACATTAGCTCGACTCGACGAGTACGTGGATCTCCTATTGAAATGGCAACACCGCACGAATCTCATTGCTCCCTCCACTATCGGGCAGGTCTGGACCCGGCACGTCGCCGACTCGCTTCAGCTCTGGGCGCTTGCCCCTGAGGGCCGGATCTGGGTCGATCTCGGGAGTGGGGCCGGCTTCCCGGGATTGGTGCTCGCTTGCGCCCTGGCGGACACGGCCGGCGCTAGGGTTCACCTGGTCGAGAGCAATGCCAAGAAGGCAGCCTTCCTGCGCGAGACGGCGCGGGCGCTGCGCCTTCCCGCCCTTGTGCACGCGACGCGAATCGAGGACTTTACCAACAGCTTTGCTGATTCGCCGGATGTCGTGACGGCCCGCGCGCTCGCTCCCCTGACCCGGCTCCTTGGCTATGCCGAGCCCCTGTTGAAAAAAGGTGTACAAGGCCTGTTTCCCAAGGGGCAAGATGTAGAGGCCGAATTGACCGATGCCTCTAAATATTGGAAGATCGAGGCGGTGCTTGTACCCAGCAAGACCAGCCAGGATGGTCGCATCATCGTCATAAGAGCGGCGGAACGGTGCCGATCCGGGGACGAGGGCCGCGCGGCGGCTGAACACACATGACGATCGATGAACTGCTATTGCGGCGGGCCGCACCGGAGAACGATTCGGTGCCGCGCGTGCTTGCCCTCGCCAACCAGAAGGGCGGGGTGGGCAAGACCACGACTGCCATAAACCTCGGCACGGCCCTGGCGGCCATCGGAGAAAATGTCCTGGTGGTCGATCTTGATCCCCAGGGTAACGCCTCGACCGGGCTGGGCATCGGTCGAAAGAACCGCGAGCGCTCCACCTACGACGTGCTGACGGGCGAGATTCCGCTGCGCGAGGCCATCCAGCCGACGGCCGTTCCCCGCCTGCATATCTGCCCTGCCACGATCGACCTGTCCGGTCTCGAACTGGAAATCGCGCAGGAGAAGGACCGTGCGTTTCGGCTGCGCAAGGCGTTGGCTGCGCTCAATGCCGGCCTCGGCGAGGCGAGCTACACCTATGTGCTGGTCGACTGCCCGCCGTCGCTCAACCTGGTGACGGTCAACGCCATGGCGGCGGCGGATTCCATTCTGGTGCCGCTGCAGTGCGAATTCTTCGCCCTGGAAGGCCTGTCGCAGCTGCTCAAGACGGTCGATCAAGTGAAGAGCACGCTCAACCCTGGGCTGTCGATCCATGGCATTGTGTTGACCATGTACGATGCCCGAAACAACTTGGCCGGCCAAGTGGTTGCCGACGTGCGCGGCTTCATGGGCGATGCCGTGTACCAGACCGTCATCCCGCGCAACGTCCGGGTGTCGGAGGCGCCGTCATACGGCAAGCCAGTGCTGCTCTACGATCTCAAATGCGTCGGCAGCCAAGCTTATCTGCGCCTCGCGTCGGAGATCATCCAGCGCGAGAAGCGCCTGCGGGCAGCCTGACCCCTGTAGCGTACGATTCGGATACGTGATGATGGCAGAAGAAGCGGCAAAATCCCGGCTCGGACGCGGCCTCGCCGCCCTGATCGGCGATGTCGGCGATGAAAATGCTGCGATCGAGCGCACGCGCAGCCAGCGCCGCATCCCGATCGAGTTTCTGCGACCCAACCCGCGCAACCCGCGCCGCCTGTTCGCCGACGCCGAAATCGAGGAGCTTGCCGCCTCGATCCGCGAGCGCGGCATCATCCAGCCGATCCTGGTGCGCACCGCACGCGGCACCCCCGACGCCTATGAGATCATCGCCGGCGAGCGACGCTGGCGAGCGGCGCAACGTGCCGGCATGCACGCCGTGCCGGTGATCCTGCTCGAGGTCGGCGATCGCGAGGCCCTCGAGCTCGCCATCATCGAGAACGTGCAGCGGACCGACCTCAATCCGCTCGAAGAGGCCATGGGCTACCAGACCCTCATGGACGAATTCACCCACGGCCATGAGGACATCGCCAAGATCGTGGGCAAGAGCCGCGCCCATATCACCAACACGGTGCGCCTGCTCAAGCTGTCCGACAAGGTGAAAGCCTACATCCACTCCGGCAAGCTGACCGCCGGCCATGCCCGCATGCTGATTGGGCAACCCAAAGCGGAGGAACTGGCGGAGGATATCGTTGCGCGCGGCCTCAACGTCCGCCAAGTGGAAGAGATCGCGCGGCGTGAAGGCAGCAAGCCGGCGCGCAAAGCGCGCAAGCCGCGCATCGAGAAGGACCCCGATACCGTCGCGCTGGAAAAGCGCTTGTCCGATGCGCTCGGTCTACGCGTCACCATCGACCACCGGGGCGAGGGCGGCGTCGTGCACATCCACTACGGCAGCCTCGATCAGCTTGACCATGTGACCAAGCGGCTGGAAGCGCCGGCGTGACGGGAGCCTGGCGCCGCCTGTCGGCGTCGATCCAAATCCTCGGAAAAATTCACCGGATGTCGGGAACGCGACATGAGTTCCATCGTTGCCTTTATGGCCGTTCGTGCAAAGGCAGACGGAACGCGCTCGCAATAAACGCTGACACATGTTCCTCGCCAAGGGGCAGGCTTTCGCCGGAGCATGGTGGAGGAGGAGCTTGCCCATGGACCTGATCACTGAATTTCGCCGACACGCCGACGAATGTCGCAGAATGGCCCGCGCGACGGTCAACGTGGATGACAGCACGTCATGGACCCGGATGGCCGAGCGGTGGTCGCGTTGCGCCGAAGTCGCCGCGCAAGAGGAACGCGCGCTGGCCGGCACGCGCTCCGAACGCGAACGACACCGCGGCCCGCGACTGGCCGGCCGGCCGCAGCAGGCGGCATAGCCGCAAATCTGCCGAATCCACCCGGGTGGCTACAACCGGTCAGCAAAGAGCTGCCGGTGGTGCCGGTACCATTCGCTTTGAAATACCTCGCTCGGATCGTATCGGCGCTTGAGGCGAAGGAACTCGGCAAACTGCGGATAGCAGCTTTCTACCTGGGCGCGCTCGGCCCACCGGTGGTAGGTCAGGAAATAGCTCCCCCCGTGGGCGATGGCGCGGTCGATCAGCCGGCGGAAGGCGGTCGCTGCCTGGGCAATCCGCTCGGCCGTATGATCGACGTGCAGGTTCATCACCGTGCACACCCACGGCTCGCGGGCCCAGGCGAGGAAGCTCTCCTCGTCCTTCTCGATCAGCCGAATGGTGCCATAGACGAGCAGCACGCCGTGCTCACGGAAATCGGAGCGCACCGCCGACAGGAAGGCCCCGAGCGCCGGACGCGGGACATAAAGCTCGGTGATCATCTCGCTGCCCTTGTGCGAGGCATTGAGCGCCCGATCGAGCGCCGCATGATAATCGTCGATATAAACGCTCAGCTGGTGCGTGTCGGACCAATAGCGCTGGCCTGACGTGGACAGGTAATACGAGGTATAGGCTTCGTAGGCACGCCGCGTGTCCGCATGAGAGAGCAGGTAGAGCGAGCGCCAGTTGTCCTCGCCGAGCTCCTTCACGTCGGCCGGCATGGCTGCCTCGTCCGGCAGCGCGCGATAGCAGGAGAACACGCCGGTTTTCAGAAACCCGTCCGACGGCAGGTCGGTAGAGAACTGGCAATCGCCATAGAGAAAGCCGTCGGCAATCCGCTGCGTGAACGCCGACATCAGCTCGTCCACATCGATCAGCCGGACTACGCGCTCGAGCTTGCGGCGGCGCATCAGCCGGAGACGGACGCGGGTGATCACGCCGAACAGGCCATAGCCGCCGATCGCGAGCCGGAACAACTCGGGATTTTCGCTGCGGCTGCATGTCCGCGCCGTGCCTTCGGCATCCACCAGGGTGAACGATTCAACGTCGCCGATCATCGGCTGCAACGTAAGCCCGCGTCCATGGATGTTGGCGCCGAGCGCGCCGCCCAAGGTCAGCCGATCGGCGCCGGTCTGCTTCTGGATGATGCCCCAAGGCTGCGGCTGCCCCTGCTGCATGGCGAGTAGCCCGTCGATCAGCTCGGGCCACTGGATCCCCGCCTCCGCCTCGACGATCCCGCGCGCGGAATCGAGCCCAACAATCCGATTCAGCCGACGCATGTCGAGCAGGACCGCATCGCGCGCAAATTGCTGGCCGCCCATGGCGTGGCGGCCGCCGGCGATGCAGACCGGCTTTCCCTCCTGGCGCGCCTCGTTGAGCGTGGCTGCAAGCGTGGCTTCGGAATCGATCGCAACGACGCGGTCGACTTGCGTGGCGTTGAGCTGCGAGTGGACGTCATTCACCAGGGTGCCAGCCTGTGCCGGCGGCAATCCGCCCGGCAGGAGAGCAAGACCGCTCGTCGCCAGCGAGCGGCGAAGGAAGTCCCGTCGTGTCGGCATGATCCACTCTCCTGGCTGGCAGCGCTGATCCTCAACAAATGACCTGCTCGACGCAACGCTTGCTCGGATGTGGGGAACGTCTAATCCCGGCGCCGTGACGCGACGGCAAGCGACATCAGCGCCCGATGGGCAATTGCCGGTGCCAAGCCGGACTGGCGCCGCGTCTGCAGGGTCGCTTCGGCAAGCTGCGTCATCGCGCGCTCGAGACGGCCGGCGCTCCACGCCTTCAACGCCGCCTCGACCTTTGTCTTCCGCGAAAAGTGCACCGGCGGTCGCGCGTCGGCCATCACCTGGTCGGTCGTCGCGCCGGCTTCGATGGCGGTGCGCGCCTTGTGGAGTTGCGTGAGCTGGCGCAATGCAGCCGACAAGATGGTGCCGGGCGCGGTGCCGGCCACCCGCGCCTTGGCGAGCTCGGCCTCGACCTCGGCCGTGCGTCCCGCAAACGCGGCATCGACCGCCGCATCCAGCGCAAGCGCGGAAGCATCGGCCACCACCGCCACAACGTCCTCGAGGACAACCCCGCCGTGGCCGTGCGCATAGAGCGCCAGCTTGCGGATCTCGCTGAGCGAGGCGCGCCGATCGCTGCCGAGCAGGGGTATGAGCGCGGTGCGCGCGTCCGCCGCAATCGACAGTCCGGCGCTCCGCATCTCGTCATCGACGAGGCGCGCCAGGTCACGCTCGCTGTCCGCATAGCAGGGGAGCGCCGCGGCGTTGCGGGCCCGTTCGCACACGGTGCGGAGTGCGGAGCTGCGCTTGAGATCGCCGGCTTCGATGATGACGCGGCAATCCGCAATCGGGGCGGCGAGCAGGAGGTCGACCGCCGGCTGGACGTTCTTCGCCCCAACCCGCAGATGAACTGCGCGACGGCCACCGAACAATGGCACTGTCTGCGCCTCGTCGACGAGGCGCGACGGCTCGCCCGCGACGTTGTCGCCGTCCAGCCGCACCAGCGCGAACGGATCGCGCGGGTCATCGACGGTCATACGGATAATTGCCTCGGCGCGCTCGCGCACCAGCCCGAGGTCCGGGCCGAACACCAGCACAACCGGTCGTGCAGGATCCGGACGTGCGAGGAAGGCTTCGATCTCGCTCGGCTTGAGGGCGACCACGTTGTATCAGGTACCGGCGACGAAATAGGAGGCAAGCCGCGATCGGATCTGCTCGGCAATCTCCTTGGCGGCGCGGGTCTCGGCGTCGCGCAAGCCGCGATCCTTGGCGAAGCGCTGCTGCTGACCGGGGACGTTGTAGGTCACCCGCGTCACGGCGGAGCCGGTAACCGCCGTCTTGCCGCTGACGATCTCGGTGAGCGTGTAGTTGGCATCGAGCCCGAAGCTCTCGACCTCCGGTCGGTTCGTCTGGCTGTCGAGAATGAGCGCTGACTTGTTGGGAACAAGGCGGACGGTCAGCTTGTGGGTCGCAGCCGCTCGCCCACCGCCGCCGGTGAGATCGAACACCAGCTCGTTGCGCGTCTCCACCGCGATACGCGCGAGCGGCGATCCCATCGGCGCTTCGATCTGTGCCACATCGACGGCGGACAGAGCTTCGCGCAAGGCCGAACCGCCGGTCGCCGACCGCTCGCCGTAGAGCGGCTGGAAGCAAGCCGCCGTCGTGGCCGCGAGGCTCAGCGCAGCCGCCAACCGGATCAGGCGGTTCGAACGGACACCGTCGTCACGCGACCACATTCACGATCCTTTGCGGGACAACAATGACCTTTTTGGGGGCCTTCCCGTCCAGCGCCCTTTTTACCGCATCGAGGGCCAAAACGGCAGTCTCGATCGCAGAATTTTCCGCGTCGCGGGCGACCGTCACATCGGCCCGCTTCTTGCCGTTGACCTGGACCGGCAAGGTGATGGTGTTCTCGATCAGCAGCGCCGGCTCGACCTGGGGCCAGGGCTGTTCGGCGACCAGGGAATTGACCCCGGGTTCGTGTCCGAGCCGCACCCAGCACTCCTCGGCCAAGTGCGGCATCATCGGATGAAACAGCTTGACCAGGACGTCGGCCGCCTCGCGTATGGCCCAGGCGAAATCCGGCGTCAGATCCCGCTTGGAGCTCACCTCGCCGATTGCCGCACTGAGCATATTGGCCAGCTCGTAAATATGGGCCACGCAGCGATTGAAGCGGAGCCGCTCGATGTCTTCCGACACCCGGGCGAGCGCACCGTGTGCCGCCTTTCGCACCGCCAGGGCGGCCTCGCCGAACTCTGCCGGACGAACGCTCGGCGCTGCGCTACCGATCTCCGCGGCCTCGCCGACCAGGCGCCATAGCCGCTGGACGAAGCGCCACGATCCCTGGACCCCTTCCTCCGTCCAGATCACGTCGCGCTCGGGCGGCGAGTCCGACAACATGAACCAGCGCGCCACGTCTGCCCCGTAGGTCCCGATGATGTCGTCCGGGTCGACCGTGTTGCGCTTCGACTTCGACATCTTTTCGATTGAACCGATGTTCACTTCTTCGTCCGTGGCGGCGAGCACGGCCCGGCGTTCCGCGCCGCTGCCGTCAAATTTCACCTCGCTGGGCAGCGCATAGGTTCCATCGGCCTTTTGGTAGGTCTCGTGCACCACCATCCCCTGGGTGAACAGCCCGGCGAACGGCTCCTCGATGGCAAGATGCCCCGTGGCCTTCATGGCGCGGGTGAAGAAGCGGCTGTACAGGAGGTGCAGGATCGCGTGCTCGATCCCGCCGATGTACTGGTCGACCGGCAGCCAAGCGTCGGCGACCGGTCGGTTGGTCGGCGCGTCGGCGATCCACGGATCGGCGAAGCGCACGAAATACCACGACGAGTCGACGAACGTGTCCATCGTGTCGGTCTCGCGACGCGCGGGGCGGCCACATGACGGGCAGGGCACGTGCTTCCAGGCCGCGTGGCGGTCGAGCGGATTGCCGGGGCGGTCGAATGTCACATCGTCCGGCAGCTCGACCGGCAGGTCGCGTGCAGGCACCGGCACCACGCCGCATGCTTCGCAATGGATGATCGGGATCGGACAGCCCCAATAGCGCTGCCGCGAGATCCCCCAATCGCGCAGACGATAGTTCACCTGTCGCTCGCCGACCGGCGCGTTGCCGCGCATCTCGCCTTCGAGCCGGCGCGCGACCTCCTCCTTGGCCGCCTCGATGGGCATGGCATCGAGGAAGCGCGAATTGATCATGTTGCCGTCGTCGACATAGGCGGCGTCGCCGACCGTAAAGGTGGCCGGATCCACGTCGGGCGGACAGACGACGGGGGTGACGGGGAGACCATACTTGCGGGCGAAGTCAAGGTCCCGCTGATCATGCGCCGGGCAGCCGAATATCGCGCCGGTGCCGTACTCCATCAGGATGAAATTCGCCACATAGACCGGCAGCTTCCAGCCCGCATCGAACGGGTGAATCGCCCGGACGCCGGTGTCGTAGCCCTTCTTCTCAGCGGTCTCGATGATCTCCTGCGCGGTACCCTGGCGCTTGCATTCGGCGATGAACGCCGCGAGCGCCGGATCGCTCTTCGCCGCCGCGGTCGCCAGCGGATGATCGGGTGCGACCGCCATGAAGCTCGCGCCGAACAGCGTATCGTGGCGGGTGGTGAAGACCTTCAGCTCGGCTTCGCCGGCCGGCGCGGTCGCGGGATCGAGCGCAAAGCGGACCAGCAGTCCCTCGGAGCGGCCGATCCAGTTCCGCTGCATGATCCGCACCTTCTCGGGCCAGCGATCGAGCGCATCGATGGCGCGCAGCAGCTCCTCGGAGAAACTGGTGATCTTGAAGAACCACTGCGTGAGCTCGCGCTGCTCCACCGGCGCGCCCGAGCGCCAGCCGCGGCCGTCGATCACCTGCTCGTTGGCGAGCACGGTCTGATCCACCGGATCCCAGTTCACCTTCGACTGCTTGCGCTCGACCAGGCCGGCTTTGAGGAAGTCGAGAAACATCTTCTGCTGGTGACGGTAATAGGTCGGGTCGCAGGTCGCGATCTCGCGCGCCCAATCGAGCGAGAGCCCCATCGACTTGAGCTGACCCTTCATCACCGCGATGTTGTCGTAGGTCCACGTCTTCGGGTGGATCTTGCGTTCGATCGCGGCGTTCTCGGCCGGCATCCCGAACGCGTCCCACCCCATCGGATGCAGCACGCGGAACCCCTTGGCGCGCTTGTAGCGCGCCACCACATCGCCCATCGTGTAGTTGCGCACATGTCCCATGTGGATGCGCCCCGACGGATACGGGAACATCTCAAGGACGTAGTATTTCGGGCGCGGGTCGTCGTTGCGGGTTGCGAAGATCCCGCGCTCGTCCCAGACCTTCTGCCAGCGCGGCTCGGCCTCGCCGGCGTTGTAGCGGTCGGTGCTCATCGGCCGGATTGCCGTCATGTCGTTCCAGGGCGCATCGGACGAAAGCCCGCATGATGACGGAATCATGCGGTCTTGCGCATTTCGCCAGAACTAGCACACCAACGTGGCGGCCGGTCAACGGGGAGCGAAGTTCGTGTCCGTAGCGCGTGAAGATGTCCGCTGTTTGTAGCAGGTTATTTGTCCGCTTCTTTTGCTGCTGTTGGGCCTGTGGGGTTGTGGGCAACGCTGTTGCGTTGTCCACAAATCCACAGGCCGGGCGCGCCGAGCGGAGTTAAGCGGCCCGAGGCGAGACATCGATTATTCGTCCTTCTCGATCATAGCTGGCGAGACGGCGCGGACCGTCGAAGACAGCGAGACTGCCGTCGGGATATTCGTGTACTCGCACGGTGGCCTTGACGTAGTGGTGGCGATGCACCTGGGGCGGAATTTGCATCGAAAGCCTTCGCCATGCCACACAGTTGTCGCGGCCGACCTGGCGATCGTCCTGAACGCACAGGATCTCGCTGAGCGGCCGGCCCACGTAGGGCACGAAGGCTGTGCCGGGTTCTGCCGCCGCAACCGCGAAACGGGCATTGTAGTCCGGCACGAAGCGCTCTCTGAGATAGCGATTGGCTGCCGCGATGGTCTTGATCCCGGCCACGCGCAGCTCCGGCGGCAGGCGGTTCTGCAACGTCCCGAACACCCTCTCGATGCGCCCACGTGCCTCAGGCGAATAGGAGGGAATATGGGTGATTCCGAGCTGGGCGAGCGCTCGCCCGACCTGGGTCGGCTGGCTTTTGTCCACTTTGGACCCGCCCTTCGGGGTGTGGAAATAGTGCCCGCCCCGATCGGTATAGAGCGCCCCGAACAGGCCGTGGCGGGCGATCGTCTCGCTCAGCCCGAGAAAGCTCGACATCGTTCCCTCCTCGGCAACGAGGATCGCCGAATAGATCGTCCCGGTCGCATCATCGAGGGTCACGATCAGGTCGAGCTTGCGATCCAGGGCCGGAATCCAGCGGTGGGTCGAGCCATCCTGGAACACCAGCATGCCGGGTAGCGGCCGCCGCACCCGCTTCTTGCGGTGCGCGCCCCGCCGCTTGGCCTTCTGCACCAGCCCCACCGTCTGCAGCGAAAGCCGCGTCACCGTGTAGCTCAGCTTGTAGCCGTGTCGGCGCTGCAGCTGCTCATGGAAGTGCTTCACCGTGAAGTCACTGTAGCGCTCACGGTAAAGCTCATGCATCCGGGCAAGCTCGCGTTCCGCTGCACGATGCGGCGAGATCTTGCCGATCCGCCGATCGCGCAGCCCAGCAACCCCGTCCTCCTCGTAGCGAACGCTCAGCCGGCGGAAGTTCCGACCCGACATCCCCAGCAGTTCTCCCGCTTCGTCCGCCGTCAATCGCCGGCGCTTGTACTGCTCAAACGCTTCTCCAAACCGAGACAAAAATGCCTCCCATAACACTGCCGTCCGCCGCATCACCGCCTCCAGAACAAGCGGCGAACATGGCGGACAACTCACGTGCTACAAAAGGCGGACAACTGACCCGCTACCAACACGGGGAGCGAAGTTCGATGCGCACAGCGCATTTTTGCGCTAGTCTGCTCCACGCGCCCTTCGATGTCCTCCAGCACCGAGCCCTCGCCCATGAGGATCAGGCCCGCCGCCGTCGCGTTGTTCGCCGCGATCCTGTCGTCTTCCGCTCTCGCCCAGGAGCCGACGAACCCGCCAGCCGTGCGATCGCTCGAGGCCCTGGTCTCCTCGGTCGTGCGCATGAAGGCGTTCATCAACCCGGACGGGCGCACCGTCGAGAATCTCGGGCGCGAACGGGAAGGCTCGGGAATCGTCATCGACGACGACGGGCTGGTGCTGACGATCGGTTATCTGATGGTCGAGGCGCACGCGGCGGAGCTCGTGACCAACACGGGCCGCACTGTGCCCGCCAATATCGTCGGTTACGATCATGAGACCGGCTTCGGCCTCATCAAGGCGATCGAGCCCTTGAGGATCAAGCCGCTCCCGTTCGGCAAGTCGGCCGATGTTCGGCAGGGCGATCCGGTCCTAGTGGCGAGCTTCGGCGGCACGGCCATGGTGGCGCCGGCCTATGTGGTCGCCAAGCGCGAATTCGCCGGCAACTGGGAATACCTGCTGGACGAGGCGATTTTCACCGCGCCCCCACATCCCGCCTGGAGCGGAGCCGCGTTGATCAGCCGCGAGGGCAAGCTGGTCGGCGTCGGGTCGCTGATCGTCGGCGATGCGGCGGGTGGAGGCGACGGCAAGCCGGGCAACATGTTCGTGCCGATCGACCGGTTGCCGCCGATCCTGGGCGACCTCATCGCCCACGGGCGTCCCGCCGGAACGCCGCGCCCCTGGCTCGGAGTCACTACCAGCGAGGCGCACGGGCGCCTCCTGGTCGGCCGCGTCACGCCGGGCGGGCCGGCCGAAAAGGCGGGGCTGCAGCGCGGCGACGTGATCCTCGGGGTGGCCGGCGAGCCGGCCACGACCATGGCCGACTTCTACCGCAAGATCTGGGCGCGGGGCGGTGCCGGCACGGTCATTCCGATCGATGTCGAGCACGGCAGCGCCAAGCGGCGCATCGACGTCCAGTCGATCAATCGGCTCGACCACCTCAAGCTGAAGTCGACATTTTAGTGCGCCGTGCATCTCCCGGGAAAGCCCCGCGTGGGAAGCGAAACCGCCCGCGCTGGCACTCCGTAATGAACCTGAGGCGACGCGTGGCATGAACCTGCTACAGTTGCCGTGATACCAACGACAGCCGCAGTTCGCCGCCGCCGGTGGCAGGCGGATGTGTGAAAAAGTCTTGCCGGCGACCGCGTGCTTTCGGCACGCGGCAACCGAATCGGATATCGTGGGCTTATCGCCGGTGCGGTGCCGGCCCTATTTCCGCCTCCCTTTGTGCGTCTCTGATGCCGCGTCGGAGAAGTAACGAACAGCGGGTTGCTCCCATGGTCCAGGCGCGGATGTCGCACAGCAGGCACCAAGTCGCCGAGCGCGTGGTGGTTCTGCGCGACTGGCGCTGCCTGGAGCCGATGGACGAGCCCTCGCCGACGTCGGTGCCGCGCAAACGCGAGGCATTGCGGCGCAATGCGGCAAAATGGCAGCCGCTGCAATTCCTGCTGTCGCCGCCCGCGATCGTCATCGTGTCGGCCATTTTCGCCGGCCTGCTGCTGACCGCCGTCATTATGTGGGTGTCGGTGATCGGCTTCGCCCTGGCCGCAGCGGTCGTCTTCCATCTCCTGCGCAGCTACGTCTGGCCGCACCTCAAGTCGAACGCCGGTTCCGGCACGGACAAAGCGGCGGCCTGAGCGACGCCTCCGCGGCAAGACGAGTGCCGGTAGACTCCCGCGCGCTCTGGACTCTTCGCGCCGCGCGTGGTCTTGGGCGGCGATCCGGTTGGCCGTCGCGCCATTGATCCGTTCATTCGCTCGTTTCGAGTATCCTGGCTTGCTTGCCGTTTACCATGTCCGCTGCGATGCGCGCTCGATCGATCGCCGCGCCCGCGCGATTGCGCTCGAGCAAAGCGTCGAGCTGCCCCTCACGGCGATCGACGACGACTTCGTCCTCGCGCGCATCGTCGGACGCGTCGTCGACATTCGCGAGGCGGCGCAAGGCATGTTCGAAGTGCGCATCGCGCTCAGTCCGGAGACCGTAGCGGAGGATCCCGGGCAGCTGATGAACATGCTGTTCGGCAACACGTCGCTGCACGAGGATGTCACCCTCGCCGACGTCCTGTTTCCGCCCGATCTGGTGGCGACCTTGGGCGGCCCGCGCCATGGCGTCGACGGATTGCGTCGATGCGCGCAGGCCGGCCGACGGGCGCTCACCTGCTCGGCGCTCAAGCCGCAAGGCCTGGGCAGCAATCGCCTCGCCGATCTCGCCGAACGCTTCGCCCGCGGCGGCGTGGACTACGTCAAGGACGATCACGGGCTGGCGGATCAATCCTATTCGCCGTTCGCCACCCGGGTCGAGGCCATCAGCCGTCGCCTGCGCAACCTCAAGCGGGCCGACGGGCGCCAAACCCGCTACATCCCCAGCCTGTCGGGCTCGCTCGATGCCATGCGCCGCCAGATCCTGGTCGCGCAGCAGGAAGGCGTCGACGTCGTGATGGTCGCGCCGATGATCGCCGGCCTCGCCAATGTCCATCAGCTGGTGCGGGAGAATCCTGGGCTCGCCTTCGTTGCGCATCCCACTATGGCGGGCGCCGCCCGCATCGCTCCGCCGCTGCTCATGGGCAAGATGTTCCGGATGATCGGGATCGATGCCGTCATCTTCCCCAATCACGGCGGACGGTTCGGCTATTCGCCGGAAACATGCCGCGGCCTCGCCGAGACCGCGCTAGGCGAGTTCGACGGTTTGCGTCCCGCGATGCCGGTGCCAGCCGGCGGGATGTCGCGCGAGCGCGTTGGCGAGATGCTTGATTTCTACGGACCCGATATCATGTTGCTGATCGGCGGCGCGTTGCTGACCGCAGGCGCACGGCTGATCGAGGCGACCGCCGCGTTCGTGTCCGACGTGCAGGGATATCGCCATGGGCGAAACGGTGACGGGTGACCGGATGATCCATCGACGCGCCCGCGACGACTATCGCTGGCAGGGCGTCGACGAGCTGCCGTACAAGGAGGACGGACGGGCGCTGTTCCGCTCGATCACCCGCCAGGTGCTGTTCTCCGAGCCCGAGATGGCCGGCGAGCTCCGCTATTTCGAGGTTGCGCCGGGCGGCTTCTCGACGCTCGAGCGTCATGAGCACCCGCACGCGGTGCTGATCCTGAGGGGAAGCGGCCATTGCCTGGTCGGCCGCGAGGTCAGGGCGCTGGCGACGCGCGACCTCGTCACCGTGCCATCCATGACGTGGCACCAGTTTCGCGCCACGTCGGGTGAGCCGCTCGGCTTCCTGTGCATGGTGAATGCGGTGCGCGACAAGCCGCAGCTTCCCTCTGCGGAAGAGCTGGCAGACCTGATGGCCAACCCGGAGGTCGCGGCGTTCCTCGCGCGGTGATCGCCTACGACACCAGCGAGAGGCGAAGCGCCTCGTGGGCGACCACGGTGTTGCGGCCGCACCGCTTGGCGGCGTACAGGGCGGCGTCGGCCGTGTCGATCAGCTCCTGCGGGTTTTGGTTGTCGGGCGGCACCGCGGCGGCGACGCCGAGGCTGATGGTGACGCGTCCGGCTGGCGCATCGTCGTGCTCGAGACCGAGTTCGAACACCGTCTGTCGCAGGCGCTCCGCCACTTTGGTCGCCGTTTCCTCGGTGGCACCCGGCAGCAGCAGCGCGAACTCCTCGCCGCCGTAGCGCGCCGCGACGTCCGCGCTGCGGCCGGCCATCATGCGAAACGACGGCGGCATGGAGGCGACGAGCCCTGCGGGCGCATCAAGGCCGCTGCGGACGCTTGCCTTCAAGACCTCCGCCATCTTGCGCAGGCACGTATCGCCCTTGGAGTGGCCGTAGCGGTCGTTGAACCACTTGAAATGATCGACGTCGAGCAGGATCAGCGCCACCGGCTGCCTGAGCTTGTGCGACGCCTTCCATTCTTCCGCCAAGCGCGCATTGAACGTGCGGCGATTCATCAGCCCGGTGAGCCCGTCCAGCTTGGCCAGCTCCTCGAGCTGGCTGTTGCTGTCATGCAGGTCTTGTTCACGCGCGGCGAGTTGCTTGGCCATGTCGTCGAGGGCGGTGGCGAGCGGAATGAATTCGGCCGCCCAGCTGCCGTCGCTGGCGCGCGCGCCGAACTCGCCGCGACCGAAACGCTGTGCCGTCAGTGTCAGCGCGCGAATGGGCCGCACCAGCAGCCGCTCGCAGCCGAGCCAGATCGCCGTCAGGAGCAAAGCCGTCAGCACTCCCAAGGCGAGGACGCCGAGCCACATTTCACGGTTGACCCGGTGCAGGATCTCGCTTTCGTCGAGACCGATCAGGAAACGCGCCGATGTGCCGGGAATTCGCACGAAGCCGAAGATGCGGCGCACACCGTCGAGGCTCTCGCCGGCATGGATGCCTTCTTCGCTCGCCAATGCGGCACGCACGAGCGGATGATCCTTGAACTGTCGTCCGGTCCAGCTCTCGCGGCTCGGATGGCGAGCCAACAGCGTCCCGTTTCCGTCCATCATCAGGGCAACCGATCCGGGCTGCCCGGTCACCTCACCGGCCACGCGCTCGAACCAGGTCAGGTCGAGAAGCGCGGTGAAGACTGCGTCGATCGCACCGTCCGGGTCGCGTCGCGGCAGCGCCGTGACCAGCGATGGTCCGACCTTCGTTCCGACGAAATAGTCGCTGACCACGGATTCGCCGGTCTGCACGGCCTGCACGATATGCGCGTTCTGCGCGACATCGAGCCCGATGGCACTGAGGTTGGTCGAGCAGAAAATGCGCCCGTCGGGCTGCACCATGCTCAGCACCTTGAGCCACGGCGCCTGTGCCGCCGTCCTGGTCAGAAACCAGATGCAATTCTGTCGCGACGAAGGATCGGACGTATCGAACGCATAGGTGTTGGCGATCACCTGGAGGAAGGCGCGCGCGGAGACGATCGCCTCGTTCTGCATGGCCATTCCCTGGCGCGCCAGCCGCAAGGCCTGCTTGGAAGCCGTCGCGATGCGCTCGGCGCGGTCGGTCCCGATGTCCCTGACGCGATCGAGCACCAGCGGCACGATGGCGATCAATGCAAGCACCAGCAAGCGCGCACGGATACCGAGCTTGCCCGATCCGTGCGCCTTTTTCCAAGTGCCATCCACGTTCGACATCCGCGAACTTTCCGACCTCGCATTCGTAGAACGCAGCCGGTTTATACAACCTTTCGGTGCGAATTCGGATTTGAAGAAATCTTAACAAAATCTACCGCCGCGTCGGCGCGAACGGCGACTCAGCCGGTCGCCAGGAATTCCACCGCCTCATGCGCCACCGCCTCATACGTGACCACGGTGTTGCGCCCGCGGCGCTTGGCGCCATAGAGCGCGGCGTCGGCCGCTTCGACGAGAACCCACGGGCCTTGATTGGGAGCCGGCCGCAACGATGCGACGCCGATGCTGACCGTCACGATGCCGGATGGCGCCTGATCATGCGGCAGATAGCGCTCCTCGACGGCCCTACGAAGGCGTTCCGCGACCCGCAATGCCGTGATCAGATCCATCGCCGGCAGCAGCAGCGCAAACTCCTCGCCGCCGTAGCGGGCGGGCAGGTCGAGGTCGGTCTGCACCGCGCCGGAGAGAACCTCGCCGACCACGCGCAGGCAGGCGTCGCCGCGTACGTGTCCGTAGCGATCGTTGAACGACTTGAAATGATCGACGTCGATCATGGCGAGCGCGACTGCCTCCCCGCGCGTGCGGCGCGCTCCCATTCGGTGGCGAGCGCCGTATCGAAGGCGCGTCGATTTCGGCAGCCCCGACAGCTCGTCGGTGATCGCCAGCTCATTGAGACGTGCGGTCAGCATCCGCGTCTCGTTGCGGCGCGCCAGGATCTTGGCGGCCATCTCGTCGAGCGCGGTCACCAGCGGGATGAACTCGGCCGCCCAGCGGCGTCGGCGCGCACGCATCTCGTATTCGCCGCGGCCGAACCGCTCGGCCATGTGGGCGAGCATCCTGATCGGACGCACGATCAGCCGGTTGCCGCCGATCCAGATGGCGAGCACCAGGATCGTGGCGATGATGGCGAGCTCGAGATAGGCATAGCGCATCTCGCGATCGACACGGCTGAAAACCTCGCGCTCGTCGAGGCCGATGGCGAGGCGCGATTCGGTGCCCGGCAGCTGCACGAAGCCGAACACACGGCGGACCTCGTCAAGGCCGTTCTCGATCGCCACCCCTTCGGGGCGCGCCAGCATGGTGCGGACCAGCGGATGGCTTTTGAAGTCGCGGCCGGCCCAATTCCCCGGATCGGGATGATGGGTGAGAACCGCGCCCGCGCCGTCGACCATCAGGACGGCACGACGCGTCCCCTCCGACACGGTACCGGCAAGCCGGCTGATCCACACCGAGTCGAGGACGCCGACCAGGACCGAATCGAGCGATCCGTCGGGGCGGTACAGGGGATAGAGGGCGACGAGCATCGGCACTGCATTGAGGCGTCCGACCGCGTAGTCGCTCAGCACGTACTGGCCGGTCCGAACGGCCTGCTGGAAGTAGACGCGATCAGAGATGTCGACCCCGATCGCCTGGGGATTGCTCGAGCATACGATGCGGCCATCCGGGTCGGCGACCGAGAAGGTCTTGATCCAGGCGACTTGATGCGCGATGTCGGAGAGAAGGCGGTCGCACGCGTCCGGGGCGGTGGCGACCGCGGAATGGGCCCGTGCGGCGACCTGCAGGACGGCCCGGGCGGAGACGATGATGTCGCGCTGGCCATCGATGCCCTGCCGAACCAGGGCCAAGACCTGCTGATGCGCCGTCGTGATGCGCTCGCCGCGGTCGGCCTCGATGCCGCGGATGCGGTCGGCCATGAGGGGCAGCAGCACAATTCCTGTAAGCACCAGGAGGCGTGCGCGGATGCTCAGCGTCGGCCGGCCCTTACCGGGCTGGCAGGACGTCGCGTCCTGACCTTCGCTCACACTGCCTCTCCCCCACCCAATCCCACGTATATTCACGTAAACCGCTTAAAATGCCGACCGAACAATGGATAAAATTGTAAATATCGCCCTTCGCCCGGGATTTCGGGACGGCAGGACCACATGAGCGAAGCCGAGCTACTTGGTGCCGAGCGCCTCCGCGCCGTCCAATGGGACATCGCCGCCGCGTGCCGAGAGGCGGGGCGTGACCCGGCAACCGTGACGCTGGTCGCGATATCGAAAACGTTCGGCGCGGCGGCGATCGCGCCGGTCATCGCCGCGGGCCATCGCATCTTCGGCGAGAACCGGGTGCAGGAGGCCAAGGCGAAGTGGCCGGCTCTGCGCGAGAGATATCCGGACGTCGCGCTCCACCTGGTCGGGCCCTTGCAGTCCAACAAGGCGCGCGAGGCGGTCGCGCTGTTCGATGCAATCCATTCCCTCGACCGGGCGAGCCTGGCGGCGGCGCTCACCAAGGAGATCGAGCGGCAGGGGCGCCAGCCCCTTCTGTTCGTCGAGGTCAACACCGGAGGAGAGCCGCAGAAGGGCGGCGTGCTGCCACAGGAAGCCGATGCCTTCCTGGCGACTTGCCGGGCGACCTACGAGCTGAACATCGCCGGGCTGATGTGCATCCCGCCGTACGAGGAACCCGCCGCGCCGCACTTTGCCCTGCTTGCCCAGATTGCCAAGCGCAATGAATTGAATCTCCTTTCAATGGGAATGAGCGCCGATTTCTCGCTCGCCGTTCGGTTCGGTGCGACCCATGTGCGGGTTGGGACGGCGATTTTCGGGCAGCGGTCAGCTGGCGCAGCCTAGCAATGAACTAAGATTTCAGTACTTGTCCGAAGACGGCCGAGGAGCCACCTCAATTCGCGGCGACCGAGCGCGATGCATCCGGCGGTCGGAGCAAATCCTGGACGGGCCAGGTGGATGAAAATCGCGCTGCCGCGACCGGAGACGCGCGGCCGGGTATTGTGGTCGAGTTCGATCAGGATGTCGTAAAGATGATCGGTGCGCCACAAGCGGTCGCCCGCCTGTCCGGGTGTTAGGCGAATTGGTCGGTTGTAGCGCCGGTCGGCCGGATCCTCGCACCAGGCGTCGTTGCGTGTAATGCGGCGGGTCGGCAGGGAGCCCACCGGGCGCCCGCCGCGGTCGGCTCGCCACCACACCTGTCTGGGCCGGAAGCGGCCGCTGGGCGTCGCCCCATCGCCCTCGCGCTTGTTTGCCTTGATCCCGCCGCGTCCGAGTGCCACCGGAAGCGCGAACGGACCGACTAGAAGGCGGCCGTGCCGGCGATCTCCCGAGGCGGCATGGACCCGCAGGATGCGAACCGTCACATGCCGGACAGTCTGGTTCCGGTCGCGTTGCACGTTGACCAATCCCCATCAAAGACGCGCTCGGCGCTTGCTCTTTTTTCCTCGAATGCTCTACTGCGCGCAATGCCGCCGTATCGGCGGCGGGTTTCCGGTGGCAAGCCATGCCCAACGCACGCCGCATCCTGATCGTCGACGACGACGCGGAATTGTCTGCCGCCCTGGTCGAGCAACTCGCCCTGCACGAGGAGTTCGAGGCGGAGGCGGTCGACTCTGCCGCCAAGGGCCTGCAGGCAGCCAAGAATGGCCATGTCGACCTCGTCATCATGGACGTGGGGCTGCCCGACGTCGATGGGCGCGAGGCCGTGCGCATCCTGCGCAAGAACGGCTTCAAGGCCCCGATCATCATGCTGACCGGCCATGACACCGATTCCGACACGATCCTCGGTCTCGAATCAGGCGCCAACGACTACATCACCAAGCCATTCCGTTTCGCCGTGCTGCTCGCGCGCATCCGTGCGCAATTGCGCCAGCACGAGGCGAGCGAGGATGCGGTCTTCACCATCGGTCCCTACACGTTCCGGCCCAGCTCGAAAATCCTGATGAATCCCAAGGGCAACAAGGTCCGCCTGACCGAAAAGGAGACCGCTATCCTGCGCTACCTCTATCGCGCCGGCCAACGACCGGTCTCGCGCGAGATCCTGCTGCAGGAGGTCTGGGGCTACAATTCCGGCGTCACCACGCACACGCTGGAAACCCACATCTATCGGCTGCGGCAGAAGGTCGAGCGCGACGCCGCCAATCCGGCCATCCTGGTCACGGAAGCCGGGGGCTACAAGCTGGTGCCGTGAGGTTCGCGCCCGGGGCGGATGAGCATCGAGGACGATATCTCCTTTCTCGAGCGCGTTCCGACGCTGTCGCTGCTCGGCCGCGAGGCCTTGCGCATCCTGGCGATCGGGGCCGAGAGCCGATACGTCCATGACGGCGACGTCTTGTTCCGTGAAGGCGAGGTCGCCGACGCCGGCTATGTGGTGCAGGAAGGCGCGTTCACGCTCGTCTCGGGCAACGCCCGGATAGGAATCGCCCCGATGACCGTGGGGCCCGGTTGCCTGATCGGCGAGCTCGCGCTGCTCACCGAGACCGTGCGCCCGGCCACCGCCACGGCGACCGAGCCCTCCTCGGTGATTCGCATTCCCCGCAAGCTGTTCCTCAAGATGCTCGAGGGCTACCCGGACGCCGCCCGGCGCTTGCGCGAGGTGATCGCCTTGCGCGCCACTCAGGCGATGCACGAGATCGCCAACGTGCGTCCGGCTTTCGACGTCGCCGCCAAGCCGGAATGAGCGGCCTCGCCGTTTGACTTGGGGGCATTTTCTGTCGGAAAACCGGTACCGATCGGGCTTTTCCGGACAATGCTCTATCCCTCGATCGTCGCCGTCACCGGCACATGATCGGACGGACGCGCCCAGCCGCGCGCCTGCCGGGTCACGGCGAGGCCTGACAGGCGATCGGCGAGGGCGGGGGCGACCCAGATGTGGTCGAGCCGGCGTCCCTTGTCGACCGCCGCCCAGTCGGCCGCGCGATAGCTCCACCACGTGAACAGCTTCGTCGGCACCGGCACGAACTGGCGCATGGCGTCGACCCAGCCGCCGGTCGACAGGATAGCGGTGAGCTTCTCGCACTCGATCGGCGTGTGCGAGACCACCCGGATGAGCTGCTTGTGGCTCCACACGTCGTGCTCGAGCGGCGCCACGTTGAGGTCGCCCACGAGGATCGCGCGGGTCTTGCCGTTGCAGTGCAGCTCGGCGCAATCGTGCATCTCGTCGAGGAAAGCGAGCTTGTGGGCGAATTTCGGATTGATCGCCGGATCGGGCTCGTCGCCACCGGCCGGCACATAGAAATTGTGCAGCGTGATCGGATCGCGCAGTCCCGCGCGTTCGCCCAGGGTCACGGCGACATGCCGGGAATCCGTCTTGCCGCAGAACGCCTTTACCGAGACGGCCTCAAACGGCACGCGCGACAGCACGGCGACGCCGTGGTATCCTTTCTGGCCGTTGAGCGCGACGTGCTCGTAGCCCAGGCGCCTGAAGCGCTTGAACGGAAACCGGTCGTCCGGACATTTCGTCTCCTGCAGACACAACACGTCGGGACGATTGGCCTTGATGAACTTGGCCACGATGTCGATGCGCAGTCGCACCGAATTGATGTTCCAGGTCGTGATCGTCAAAGCCATCGGGGCAAACCGGTCCGGATCGGAAGCAAGCGCCTGACTATGAGTTCTCGTGCGGCGCGGGGCAAGCATCGCTTGTCTCGGTCGGCCCGTCTGCGCTGCACCCTGTGGAAACACCGGCGCAACGGAACAAGGTGGCGAGCAACTCGTCTGCGCCAAACAGGCGCATGCCGGTCGACGCACAGGAGGCGAGGCATGGCACCGACCACAGACCGACTGCGGTACGACATCGAAAGGGGACGTACCGGCGACAAGATCGCCAGATGCGATCCGGCGGCGGCGCCGCTCGGCACCGACGAGGAAGCGGCGGGCACGCCCGTATCGGCCGACTGCGTGCGGCAGGCGCGAGATTACGAAATCCAGGCTGCCGGCGCCGTGCGGCGCGATGCCGGAATTCGCATCTGGCTCGCGACGATGGCGACCTTGCTGCTGATGACGCTCATCATGTGGGCGATGTTGAGCGCGTGAGCCGTCATTGATGATCCGTCGTCACGGGCGCGCGCGCCCAACAGGCGCTCCCCTCAACCAGAACGCCCGGTCATTGATTGTAGCGCGTGTAGTCGATCTTGAAGAGCGCCGGATCGGGCTTCTGCTTGGGGTCGAGATTGTACAGCGCCACGGTCGTGTCGTAGCCCTGCGGATCGGTGATCGTCCACTGGCGCAGCTGGAAGTCGCGCGCGCCGAACATCAGCATCAGGCGGTGGGTGCCGCCCAGCGTCTGGCGCTCCTCGATCACCACGGTGGCGAACGTGTCGTCGCTCGACGCGCTCACCACGGTGGTGTCCTTCATGAGATCGATGCGGTCGGCCACCAGGAAGCGCAGCGGCGTCTGCGACAGCGGATAGACGTCCTGCGTCGCCAGCTTGCTGTTGCGCACCACCACCGACGATCCGTCGGCGATCAGCTCGATCGGGTTCGGCGGATTGTATTCGAATCGTACGCGCCCCGGCTTCTGCAGATAGAAGCGGCCCTCCGCCCGGCTGCCGTCGGGGCCGACCTGGACGAAATTTCCCACCAGCGTGTTCAGGCTGGCCAGATAGGCATTGACCCGCTCGACCAGTCCACGCTGGGTGGTCTCGGGCGCCGCAGCGGCGCCCGGCCGACTGTTGGTCGCTGCCGGCGGCTTGGCGCCCGGGCCGGCTGCGGTGCCGGTCATCTGCGCCACCTTCCTGGGCTTGCCGGCGGGCACGGCGGCGCGGCTCGTCACCGCCGGCGCGCCGATGAAGGGCAGCGGCAGAAATGTCTTCGGCTGGGGTGCCGGCAACGGCAACGGCACGCTCTGCGCGCTCGCGATCGGACCCGTCAGGGCGCCGCTCAACAGAACCGCGCCCAGAAGGGCCATACGACCTCGGCTGCGCATCATCGTCCTCCGCGATCGGGCAACGCCCGTCGGTGTCCACTCTGGATCATATCCCACAAAGTTAATCGAATATGGCACTCAATCATCTGCGGCGTCCCGCCTTGCGCCGCATATCTCGCCCAGGACTGGGCTAGCTGCCCGCTGTGGCGATTTCGCGACCCCACGCCCGGGCGGTATTCGGTCCCTAGAACCGCTCCTCCTCCTCGCCCTCGATGAGGATTTCGCGCTTGCCGGCATGGTTCGGCGCGCCGACGATGCCTTCCTTCTCCATCCGCTCGATCAGCGAAGCGGCGCGATTATAGCCGATCTGCAGGCGGCGCTGGATGTAGCTGGTCGAGGCCTTGCGGTCGCGCATGACCACCTGCACCGCCTGGCTGTAGAGGTCGCCGCCGCCCTCCTCCGCCCCCATGGCGGTCGCGTCGAATATGGCGCCATCTTCGTCCTCCTCGTCGCTGGCGGTGACCGCCTCGAGATATTGCGGCGCGCCCTGCGCCTTGAGGTGGCGCACCACCTTCTCGACTTCGTCGTCGGACACGAACGGGCCGTGCACGCGGCTTATGCGTCCGCCGCCTGCCATGTAAAGCATGTCGCCCTGGCCGAGCAGCTGCTCGGCGCCCTGTTCGCCGAGGATGGTGCGGCTGTCGATCTTCGAGGTGACCTGGAACGAGATGCGGGTCGGGAAATTCGCCTTGATGGTGCCGGTGATGACGTCGACCGAGGGCCGCTGGGTCGCCAGGATGACGTGAATGCCGGCAGCACGCGCCATCTGCGCGAGGCGCTGGATCGCCCCTTCGATGTCCTTGCCGGCCACCATCATCAGGTCGGCCATCTCATCGACCACGACGACGACATAGGGCAGCGGCTCGAGATCGAGATGCTCCTCCTCGTAGATCGCCTCGCCGGACTCCTTGTCGTAGCCGGTGTGGACCGTGCGGGTCAGCGTCTCGCCGCGCGCGCGGGCTTCCGCCAGACGCGCATTGTAGCCGTCGATGTTGCGCACGCCGAGCTTCGCCATCTTCTTGTAGCGATCCTCCATCTCGCGCACCGCCCACTTGAGCGCCACGACCGCCTTCTTCGGATCGGTGACGACGGGGGTGAGCAGGTGGGGGATCGAGTCGTAGACGGAGAGCTCGAGCATCTTCGGATCGACCATGATCAGCCGGCACTGCTCCGGCTTGAGCCGGTACACCAGGCTGAGGATCATCGTGTTGATGGCGACCGATTTGCCGGACCCGGTGGTGCCGGCGATCAACAGATGCGGCATGCGCGTCAGGTCGACGATCACTGGATCGCCGCCGATCGTCTTGCCGAGGCAGAGCGGCAGCTTCGCCGCCGTGCCGGTGTAGTCCTCTGCCGACAGAAGCTCGCGCAGGTAGACCTTCTCGCGTTTGGGATTGGGCAGCTCGATGCCGATCACGTTGCGACCGGGCACCACCGCCACGCGGGCGGACAGCTTGCTCATGGAGCGGGCGATGTCGTCGGAGAGGCCGATCACCCGCGACGTCTTGATGCCGGGCGCCGGCTCGAGCTCATAGAGCGTCACCACCGGGCCGGGATGAGCGTTGATGATGCCGCCGCGCACGCCGAAGTCCGACAGCACGCCTTCGAGCGCCGCCGCGGTCTCGCGGATCGCCTCCTGGTTCGGCGCGTAGCGTTCCATCGCCTTGGGGGTGGCGAGCAGCGAAAGGTCGGGCAGCTCGAACCCGTCGCCCTTGCGCGCCGCATGGCGCGCGGGTGTACGCGCGCGCTTCTTCGCCTTGGCGGCCGGCTCGGCCGCATCCTCTTCCTCGTCGGCTTCCGGCTCGGCTTCGGCAGCGTCAGGCGCGTGCACCGACTCGCCGAGCCGCGGCTCGAGGCGGGCCGGCTTCGCTTCCGGCGCCGGAGACCGCTTCCACGCCAGGCCTGCCAGGCGCAATGTCAGCAGGCGGCGCAGGCGGCCTTTGAGGGTCAGCAAGCCGTGATAGAGCAATCCCAGGGAGACGAAGGCGCGCCCCTCGAACAGCCCGGTCGGCTCGTCGTCGAGCTCATCATCGGCGCTCGCTTCGCGCGCGCCGAAGCCGCAGGCAAAGGCGAGTGCCAGGCCGGCGGCGACGCCGGTGAACGTGGCGACCATGATCCGGCTCGTCCCCGAAAGCGGTGCACCGATGAGAAAAACCGGTAGGCGCAGCATCGCATCGCCGATCACGCCGCCGAGCCCGGTTGGCAGTGCCCATTTGGGGGTCGTCGGCAGGCAGGAAACGAAGGCGGCGCTCAGAGGAATGGCCGCGAGCCACGCGGCGACACGCAGGCGCTCGCGATCGATCGGCCGATGCGACACGAGACGCCAGCCCCAGGCCGCGATCGGCAGCACGAGGGCAAGCGCGCCGATGCCGAGAAGCTGCATCATCAGGTCGGCGGTGATGGCACCGGGCAGTCCCAGCAGGTTGCGGACCCGCGCCGAGGTGGCGTTGCTCAGGCTCGGATCCTGTACCGACCAGGTCGCGAGGGCGAGGCCGCCGAGCACGGCGAGCGCGATCAGCACGGAGCCGCCGATCTCCCGCAACCGGCGTCTGATCAGCTCGCGGAACTCGTCGGACAGGAGCCCGGCGTCATCGAGCGTGCGTCTCAAGGCGTACATGCGGCTCCTCTCACCCGAGCACCTCGACCAGTCGATGCAGCGCGTCGGCTGTGGTCTCCTTGTCGTGCACCATGGCGACGCGTATGAACCCGCCGCCCGGATTGCTGCCGTCCTGCTGCTCGCGCGCCAGATAGCGGCCGGGGATGACGCGCAGTCCCGCCTCACGCCACAGCGCAACGGTCGCCGCCTCGTCGCCTCCGTGGGCGCTGACGTCGAGCCACAGGTAGAAGCCGCCGGCCGGCCGGCGATAGCCGTAGCGGTCGCCGATGATCTGGTCGGCGAGATCGAACTTGGCGCGATAGAGCTGCCGGTTCTCCTCCACATGCGCCTCGTCGCCATAGGCGGCGACCGCGACCTCCTGCGCCGGCACCGGCACTTGCGGGGCCGCGATATTGCGCAGCTCGATGAAGCGGGCGAGGAAACGACGGTCCCCGGCGACGAACCCGACCCTCAGTCCCGGCAGGTTGGATCGCTTCGAGAGCGACTGGAACACGACCACGTTGGCGAGATCGGGGCCCGCCAGCTCGAGCACGCCGGGCGGCGGATGCTGGCTGTAGATTTCCGAATAGCACTCGTCGGAAAACACCAGGAAGCCGAAGCGGCGGGCGAGATCGATGAGGCGGGCCAGATAGCCGCGATCGGCAACCGCCCCCTGCGGATTGGACGGCGACGCGAGATAGAAGGCCACCGTGCGACCGAGCAGCGCGTCATCGACCGCGTCCAGGTCAGGCAGGAAGCCGCTGCGCGCGGTCGCCGGGAGGTAGACCGGCTCGCACCCGGCGGCGGTCGCGCCCGCCCCATAGGCGGCATAGAACGGATTGGGGATCAGGATGGCCGGCCGACCGCTGCGCGCGGTCACGAATCGGCTGGCCGCAATGGCGGCGAGGAACAGTCCCTCGCGCGTGCCGTTGAGCACCAGGATCTCGGCCTCCGGGTCGGGCGCGCGCGGCATATCGTAGCGCCGGCGCGCCCACTCGGCGGCGGCGCGGCGGAAGCGCTCCGTACCCTTGTTGGCCGGATAGCGGCCGAAATCGCCGAGATGGGCGGCGATGACCGGGCCGACGAAGGGGGGAATCGGGTGCTGCGGCTCGCCCACCGACAGGTTGATGGCGGGCCTGCCCGGCTTCACCGCGGCCAAAAGCTCCGCCAGCCGCACGAACGGCGACCGCGCTTCGGCCCGGCCGGGCATGACAGTGATCGGTTCGGCTTTGCTCATGGACTGGTGATGGCGTCCCCGCCGCCTTAGCACCATAGGAGCCCTGAGGTTAAGACCCGATTAACCATCGCCGGGCGGGGAGTGTCTTTCGGAATTCCACAGAGGTCACCGCATGGGCGACAGAGAGGCCGTTGACCACCACACCGTCACGACCCGCTGCTGCATCGTGGGCGGCGGGCCTGCCGGCATGATGGCCGGCTTTCTGCTCGCGCGCGCCGGGTGCGACGTGGTCGTGCTGGAGAAGCACAAGGACTTCCTGCGCGACTTCCGCGGCGACACGATCCATCCCTCGACGCTCCAGGTGATGCATGAGCTCGGGCTGCTGGACGAGCTTCTCAAGCTTCCGCACCAGGAGGTCCACCACGTTGCCGCACAGATCGGCGACGAGCGCATCGCGATCGCGGATTTCAGCCGTCTGCCGACACGCTGCAAATTCATTGCCCTGATGCCGCAATGGGACTTCCTGAGTTTCCTCGCCGCGCACGGGGCGCGCCATCCGACCTTTCGGTTGCGCATGCAGGCGGAGGTCACCGATCTCCTCTGGGAGGGCGAGCGCATCGTCGGGGTGCGGGGGGATGATTTGTCCGGCCCCTTCGAGATCGCCGCCGACCTGGTGATCGCGGCGGACGGCCGGCATTCGGTTCTGCGCGAGCGGGCGGAGCTCACCGTGCAGGATCTGGGCGCCCCCATCGACGTGTTCTGGATGCGCCTGTCGCGACGCCCCGACGATAACGTCGAGACGTTAGGACGCATCGACGCCGGCGGCATCCTCGTGATGCTCAACCGCGGCGACTACTGGCAGTGCGCGCTGGTGATCCCCAAGGGCCAGGCGGATGCGATTCGTCAGCAGGGGCTGGAGGCGTTTCGTGCACGCATCGCGCGGCTCGCGCCGTTCCTCGCCGACCGCGTCGGCGAGTTGCGCAGCTTCGACGACGTCAAGCTGTTGACGGTGCGGGTCGATCGTCTGCCGCAATGGTATCGGGCCGGCCTCATCTGCATCGGCGACGCTGCGCATGCGATGTCGCCGGTCGGCGGTGTCGGCATCAATCTCGCCATTCAGGACGCGGTGGCGACGGCGAATGCTCTCGGCGCCCCGCTACGCCAACGCGCCGTGACGCTCGGTCATCTGCGCGCGGTGCAACGGCGCCGCATGTTTCCCACGAAGGTGACGCAACGGCTGCAGCTCTTCATCCAGGATCGCGTGCTGCGCCCGGTCCTGGCGAGCACGGAAAGGCCGTCGCTGCCGTGGATCGTGCGGCTGATTCTAGGGGTGCCGCTGCTGCAGCGGATTCCCGCGTATCTGATCGGCGTCGGCATCCGGCCCGAGCATGTGATGTCGGGCGACGGCGTCGCAGCGAACAGATGATCGGAAAAGAGGAAGGCCCTGGATTGCTCCAGGGCCTTCCAACGGAGGGGGCGGTGCCGGGTCTCCGCCCCAACCGCGTCCGGGTTACAGGTTGTAGGCGCGCTCGCCGTGATCGGTGAGATCGAGGCCTTCGCGCTCGGACTCGACGGTCGGCCGCAGACCGACGATCACGTCGATGACCTTGAGGATGACCAAGGTTCCGACGCCCGACCACACCAGCGTCATCGCGACAGCCTTCGCCTGGGCGATCATCTGGGTGGCGAAGTCGTAGTCGGCGATCTTGCCGACCGCGTAGTCCATGATCCCGGTGCCTCCCAGCGCGGGGTTCACCAGGATGCCCGTGCCGAGCGCGCCGATGATGCCGCCGATGCAGTGGACGCCGAACACATCGAGCGAGTCGTCATATCCGAGCGCATTCTTCAGCGCCGACACGGCGATGAAGCAGCCGACCCCGGCAACGAGCCCCAGCACGATCGCACCCATCGGTCCGGCATAGCCCGACGCGGGGGTGACGGCGACCAGGCCTGCGATCGCTCCCGTGACGATGCCGAGGAGCGACGGCTTGCCCTTGCTGCCCCACTCCACGCACATCCACGCCAGCGCAGCCGCCGCGGTGGCGACGAACGAATTCATCATCGCCAGCACGGCGCCGCCCGAGGCCTCGAGGTTCGAGCCGGCATTGAAGCCGAACCAGCCGACCCACAGCAACGCGCCGCCGACCATGCACAGGGTGAGCGAGTGGGGGGGCATCAGCTCCTTGGGCCAGCCTATGCGCTTGCCGACCAGCAGGCACCCGACAAGGGCCGCGATCCCCGAGTTGATGTGGACGACCGTGCCGCCGGCGAAATCGATCGCGCCCCATTGGAAGATCAGGCCGGCATCCGCGAGGGTCTCGTCGAGTTTGGCCTGCGCGGCGGTCTTCGCGGCGCCGTCGGCAGCAGCGGCGAGCGCCTTGGCGGCGGCGTCGATTGCGTCCGGGCCGGCCCAGTACCACACCATGTGAGCGATCGGGAAATACACGAAGGTGACCCACAGCGGCAGAAACAGCGCCATGGCGGAGAATTTCATGCGCTCGACCATCGCGCCCACGATCAGGGCCGGCGTAATGGCCGCAAAGGTCATCTGAAACGCGATGTAGACCAGCTCCGGAATGTTGGCGCCGACCGAGAACGTCGCGACCTTCGAGTCGGGTGTTACGCCGATGAGGAAAGCTTTGGAAAAGCCGCCGATCAGGCTCGATCCACCCGTGAACGCCAGGCTGTAGCCATAGAGCGCCCAGATCAGCACGACGATGCAGACGCTGTAGAAGACCCACATCAGCACCGACAGCGTGTTCTTCGTGCGGACCAGGCCGGCGTAGTACAACGCCAGGCCCGGAATGGTCATCAACAGAACCAATACGGTCGCACTGAGCATCCAGGCGGTGTCGCCCTTGTTCACCGTCGGCTCCGCCGGCGCCTGCGCCAGCGACGGATCGGTCAGCAATGCGCCGACGGCAAGAACGGCGAGCCCCGTCAGCCCCGCGCGGATCAAATTTTTCAACGTCATGGTCGAACTCCTGTCAGAGAACATGTGCGCGAGGTCTAGAGAGCAGCGGCGTCGGTCTCGCCGGTGCGGATGCGCACCGCCTGATCGATCCCGAAGACGAAGATCTTGCCGTCGCCGATCTGGCCGGTCTTGGCAGTCGAAGTGATGGTGTCGACCACCTTGTCGACCTGATCGCTCGGCACCGCGACTTCGATCTTCAACTTGGGCAGGAAGCTCACGGCATATTCGGTGCCGCGGTAGATTTCAGTGTGGCCCTTTTGGCGCCCATATCCCTTGACCTCGGTCACGGTCATCCCGTGCACGCCGATCCCGGTGAGAGCGTCGCGGACCTCGTCGAGCTTGAATGGCTTGATGATGGCCATGACGATTTTCATGGATTCAATCCCCGCTTTGCCGGTCACGCGGGACGCCGACCGGCATCTGTGGCCCCCCGCCGCGCAAAAAGTGCGAACGTTGCCGACAGATGCCTAATCAAGCCCCGTGCCAGTCCGCCGCAGGTCTCTCAACTCATTGGCGAATCAGTATGTTTACGGATTGCACACGGGTACTTGCGGGATTGTGGGAGATGGCCCGCATAAAGACTGCCCAAGGTCGCCTAAAATCTAGGCAGATAACCAGCGGCTATGCGTATCCTGGCTAAAACGAGGGCGCTGTGGGACGGAAATTCGCCCGCCAGACCTCAGAGGCCAAGCGGATTACACTGAAATTCCCGTGGATTTTCCGGAAGTTCCCCGACGGGATTATCACAATATTCACCACTGCCGGGTTTGAATATTGATTCAACTCCAACCGATTTGGTTAGGGGGCGGTTAGGGGCGAAGGGCTCCGGCCGGATCAGGGATCCGGCCGGGGCGCCTTCCAGGAGGTCAAGAAATGGCAGCCTTGCAGCTATCCAGCCCGGCAACGGGAAACTCGTTCGACGAGGTGCTTGCGCGCCTGATCCAGACGGCGGATCAGGACAAGATTCCGGAGGTCGTCGCGCCGCTCACCGCGGCTCAGCGCGCACGGCTTGCGGTCTTCTGCTACAGCCGTGCCCACCTGAACGGCATCGGACTCGCCATCGCCGCCACCTGCGATCTTCCTTCGCTGATGCAGGCGGCTCCGTCCAACGCAGCCGGCAACGTCATCTTCACTCAGTCGCGCGAGCCGCGGAAGACCGATCATCGCCAAACGGGCGGTGCACGTGCGCGCATCACGCTCGCCCGATCGGCCTCGGGCAACTCCGGTCTCGCCAGCATCATCGCCAATGTCGCCCGCGACGAGGCGCCCGACTGCGTGCCGGCTTGACCGGCGCCGTGTGTCGAAACGCTGAGGCCGCCGTCACCGGCGGCCTCGCGCTGCTGGCTTGGATGCCTTGACCCGGCGGCCCGGCGTTCCCCGCAGCTTATGAGTGGATCGACTCGCCGTGCAGCGCGATGTCGAGGCCGGTTCGTTCGGTCTCGTCGTTCACGCGCAACGGCACGATCGCGTTGATCACCTTGAGGATCACGAACGTCGCGACGGCGGACCATGCGAGCACCGCGAGGATGCCGTACACCTGATAGAGCAATTGCTTTGCGTTGCCTTCCAGGAGGCCGGCGGTCTCTCCCACCGCCGCCACGGCGAACACCCCGACCAGCAACGTGCCGGTGGCGCCGCCGACCCCGTGCACCCCGAACACGTCGAGCGAATCGTCGTAGCCGCATGCCAGCTTGAGTTTCGTGCACGCCCAGAAGCAGAACATGCCGGCGATCAGGCCGATGACGACGCCGTGCCATGGCAATACGAAGCCGGACGCCGGCGTGATCGTGCCGAGGCCGGCGACCGCGCCCGAAATCATGCCGAGCACCGACGGCTTGCCGCGCGTCCACCATTCCAGAAACATCCAGGTGACGGCGCCGGCGCTGGCGGCCAAATGAGTGGCGACGATGGCGAAGCCGGCGCGTGAATTGGCGCCAAGTGCCGATCCGCCGTTGAAGCCGTACCAACCCACCCACAACAGGCCGATGCCGATCACCGCCATGGACAGATCGTAGGGCGCGAGATTGTCAGTGCCGTAGCCGCGGCGCGCGCCGAGCACATAGGCCGCGACCAGGCCGGCGACCCCGGCATTGAGATGCACGACGGTGCCGCCGGCGAAGTCGAGAATGCCGGGCTTGTCGGTCGCCGGCGTGAGCCATCCGCCGCCCCACACCCAATGGGCGATCGGTACGTAGACCACGATCAGCCAGAGCGCCGTGAACCACACGAAGGCGGAAAACCGCATGCGGTCGGCGACCGAGCCGGCGACGAGCGCAACCGTGATGACGGCAAACGTCATCTGATAGATCATGAACACGGCTTCGGGGATGGTCTTGGCGGCCGGGCTGATCGAATCCATCCCCATGCCGTTGAGGAACGCACGCTCGAGGGTGCCGATCAGCGCGCCCTCGCCGGTGAAGGCCAGCGTGTAGCCGATCGCGAACCACAGGATCGAGCCGAGCGAAACCGCCACGAACGTCTGCGCCATCGTGGCCAGTACGTTCTTCTTGCGCACCATGCCGGCGTAGAACAGTGCGAGCCCGGGGATGCTCATCATCAGCACGAAGCCGGTCGCACCGATCATCCAGGCGGTGTCTCCGGTGTCGATCTTGGCCGCCTCCGCCCAGGCGGAACTCGCCGGTGCGAAGCCGACGAGGCCTGAGAGCGCCGCCAGGACGTAAACTCTGGCTTTCGTCATGGTCCCCCCTATCGGACGACCGAGCACGAACGACGGGGCGGAACGCCGGTGCCCGTCGCGTCCTCGTCGACCTTCCTCCCTAGAGCGCGTCATTGTCGGTTTCGCCGGTGCGGATGCGGACCGCCTGTCCGACTGGAAGCACGAAAATCTTGCCGTCGCCGATCTGGCCGGTCTTGCCGGCAGTCACGATCGCCTCCACCACCCGGTCGGCCCGGTCGGCGGAAACCACCACTTCGATCTTCACCTTCGGCAGGAAGTTCACCGCATATTCGGCGCCGCGGTAGATCTCGGTGTGCCCTTTCTGGCGGCCGTAGCCCTTCACCTCCGACACCGTCATCCCGCTGACGCCGAGCTGGGTCAGCGCGTCGCGCACGTCCTCGAGCTTGAACGGCTTGATGACCGCAATGACCATCTTCATGGAATGCCCCCGGCGGCAGCCCTCAGGCTTCTCGATTTAAGCGCCGCCAGAACGGCGACACGCCTGCTCAAGATACCGTCAATCGGGTGAAAGATTAAGCAGGTTTTCTGCCAAATCGCCCGCCGTAACGCACAAGCTGTGGGCAACCCCGTCGCCGGCCGCATCAGCGTGAGAAATGCGGTCAATCCCAGACGGGGGCGCGGCCTGACGGGTCGGCAATGCGGCCCCCGGACCGCCTCAGCGCCCTGATCTGCTCCATCTCGACGTCGCTCAGGGTAAAATCGAAAATCCCGAGGTTCTCCGCGATCCGCTGCGGATTGGAGGAGCGCGGCAGGGGCACCACGTTGCCCTGCTGGATCGACCAGCGCAGCGCGACCTGAGCGATGGTCTTGCCCAGGCGGCGGGCGATCTCGCCGATCACCGGGTCGTTGACCAGCCGCCCCCGCCCGAGCGGGCAATAAGCGGTGAGAATGAGCCCGCGCGCGCGGCACGCCGCAAGGATCTTCGACTGGTCGAGATAGGGATGGAACTCGACCTGGTCGGTGACCAGCGGCTCCGGACACAAGTGCATCGCCTCGTCGAGCAACGCGATGGGGAAATTGGCAACCCCGATATGATGGGCGAGCCCGTCGCGCTTCGCCTTGGCCAGCGCCTCCATGGTCTCGGCCAGAGGGATCGCCGTGTTCGGCCAGTGCACCAGTAGGAGATCGACCCGATCGAGCCCGAGATTCTTCAGGCTTTTCTCCACCGAGCGCGCGAAGTCGTCGGCGCGCAGATACTCGTGCGACACTTTGGTGGTGATAAAGACCTGCTCGCGCGGAACGCCGGACGCACGCAGGCCTTCGCCGACGCCGCGCTCGGTGCCGTACTTTCCTGCCGTGTCGATGTGGCGGTAGCCGGCGCGAAGCGCCGTGGCGACCACCTCGGCGCAATCGCCCAGCATGCTGGTGCCGAAACCGACGACCGGCATCGCGCAGCCGTGCGCCGACAGGGTATCGTGGGCGGAGTTGGCCATGATCGAGTCCGTGGATTGTGTGGTCAGGATTGGATGATGGCGATGGCGCTATCTGCCGGCCGACGTGACGCGCACCGCCTCGCTCGCCGCCTGGATGATGTCCGGGGAGAGTGCGTAAGCGTCGCCGATGATCTGCGCAACCTTGTCGCCGGCGAGCTCCTTGATCTCGAGCCTTTGTCTCTTCGCCTCTTCGAGAAAGCCGGGGTCGTTCATGGTCGCATGAAACGCGGCGCGCAGCGCCGCGATCCGCTCGGCCGGAACGCCCGGCGGCACGAGAAGCGGACGGTCCATGTCCTGGGGAGCGGTCAGCACCTGCAGAATCTGTCGGGTGCGCTCGTCGCGCGCAAACTCGCCTGCCGCCGCGACCTCGGGAAACAGCGGATCGCGCGCGAGCGACACTTAAATCGGCACGCTGACCTTGTGCTGCGAGAACCAGTCGGGACGGGTCGCGTTGATCGAGGAGACGAGCCCGGCGCACCGGCCGTCGACCTCGCCGCGCTCCATCGCCAGATAGATCTCGTTGCCGCCCTTGTAGCCGGAGACGACTTTCATCTTCATGCCGAACAACCGGTTGAGCATGATGGGAAACGTCTCCATCTGCGAGCCGATGCCGGAGCTGCCGACGACGAACTCCTTGTCGAACAGATCGCGCCAGCTCTTGATGTTCGAGGCGTGCCAGGCGACGCAGATCGCGGTCGCGCTGTTCATGCTGCCGATCCAGTGCATCTCGCGCGGATCGAACTTCGCGCCGGCGAGGCCGAACAACGGGGCGAACGGCACGCTCGAGTGCACGAATCCGACGGTGGTGCCGTCGCGCGGCGCCGCCGTGTAGAAATAGGTCATCGCGCGAATGCCGCCGGCGCCCGGCATGTTCTGAACGATGATCTGCGGACGACCCGGGATGTGGCTCGCGAAATAGGGGGCGAACGCGTTCGCATAGCTTGCATAGCCGCCGCCGGCATCCGCGCTCAGAATCAGGTTGATCTGCCGTCCGCGGTAGAAGTCGGAAACCGGATCGGCCAGCGCGGCGCTGGGGCCGAGTTGCGCCGATAACGCCGCGCTCGCCGCAAACGCAAGACCAGCCGCGAATTCACGGCCTCGCATGGCTCTAGTCCTGCGCGACGTCGATCAAGGTGCCGTCGCAATCGGCCATCTGGTGCTGGCCCAACGGACAGGAGCGGCGGAACAGCCGTTCCAGCGCTCCTCCCTCCTTGCCGGTGAGGGGGGCCGGCGCGAGCCGCGGATTGTTGGCCGCAAGCTCGGCGACATCCTGCTTCAAGGTGTCGACGCTTTCCACCTTGAAACCGATGTGGTCCATTCCCGGCGTGATAATGCCGGTACCGTCGTAGTCGGTGATATCCCACGGCATGATCACCAGCGTGACGTGCCCATCGGTGAGATAATGGTTTGGGTCGCCGGCGCTCCGGTTGGCCGGCGCCAGCTCGAACACGTCGCGAAAAAACTGGGCCACGTCGTCAGGATGCATCGTCCGCATCCCGAGATGATTGATGTGCCGCGGGTTGGGCTTGCCGTCGTTCTCGACATAGATGGCGGCGCGGTTCGCCATGTTCTTTTGCGACAGGTCGAACATGTTGCCGTCGGGATCGTGGGTGCTGACCCCGGCGAACGGGCGGTTGGACGGGCGCTTGAGCCATTTCACCGCCGGATAGCGCTTGCGCATCCGGTCGAACACGGTCTCGACGTCCTCGACCTCGATGCCGAAATGGTCGAGCCCTGCCGACCGCCCGGCGCGCCGCGGGTTGATGTTGAGGCCGACATAGCCGTCCCCCACGGTGATCGCCTGGGTGGCCCGCTGCAGCGGCGAGTTCTTCATGCCGAACACCGCCTCGTAGAACTTGCCGAGCTGGGCGTAGTTGTCGCTGACGATGGCGATGTGATTGATCTTCGCAAACATCAGGACCTCCCTGTGACGTGCGGGCGCTTCAACGCCATGCCTTGTTGAATCGAGCGTGCCTCAATTGCGTCCCTGCCGGCAAGCCGCTCCGGCGCATGCGCGCCGTGCGAGGGCGGCGGCGATCGCCGTCAGGCCCTCTCGCGCCGCTCGCGCAAGAGCCCTTCCTGCGCGACCGAGGCGACCAGCGTGCCGTCGCTCGTGAAGATGAGGCCGCGGGCAAAGCCGCGGGCGCCCGACATGTTGGGGCTGTCCTGGGCATAGAGCAGCCAGTCATCGGCCCGGAACGGCCGGTGGAACCAGAGCGCGTGATCGAGGCTCGCTGCCATGATGGTCTTCTCGAACACGGTGCGCCCGTGCGGGATCAGCGACGCGTCGAGCAGCGCCATGTCGGACGCATAGGCGAGCACGCATTGATGGATCGCGATATCGTCGGGAAGCCGGCCGGTCGCGCGGATCCATACGTGGAACTTCGCCTCCTCGGACTTCACCCCGAGATAGCGGGAGAACTCGACGGGCCTGAGCTCGATCGGGCGCTCGCGCTCGTAATAGCGCCGCACCGCGTCCGGCATGATGGCCATCGCCTTGGCCTTGATCTCCGCCTCGCTCGGCAGCTGATCGGGCGGCGGCACGTCGGGCATCCTGGCCTGGTGACTGAAGCCTTCCTCGTCGGCGTGGAACGACGCTGCCATGCCGAAGATCGCGTGCCCGTGCTGGATCGCGACGACGCGGCGCGTGGTGAAGCTGCGCCCGTCGCGGATGCGGTCGACCTCGTAGATGATCGGCACCTTCGGGTCGCCGGGAAGCATGAAATAGCCGTGCAGCGAATGGGCCGGCCGGTCCTCGACCGTGCGCAAGGCCGCGACCAGCGCCTGGCCGATCACCTGGCCGCCGAACACGCGCTGCCACCCGGTCTGCGGGGAGCGGCCGCGAAACAGGTTCACCTCGAGCCGCTCGAGGTCGAGAGTACCCAGCAGGTCTTGCGTTGCCGACATGAATGAAGCGCTCGAACGCGTGTGCCCCGGGGCCCTCAGTGACGGCCGCGCGGCCCGCAAAGTCAAGTTTGAAGCTGCCCGGTAATCGGCTGCTAACCAATACTGTTCGGCGCAAATTAACCCCGTTCGGATAGAGCCTGCCCAATGAGGGTGGAGTGGATATGACCGGCGACTTCCTCAAACGCTGCTGGCAGCGCACGCGCGCGCATTTCGCCGAGTCGGACTATCGTCCGCCGCACCATATGAGCCAGCCCGATCCGGCCGCCGCGTGGCATTTGTTCGCAACCAACTGGCTCCTGCTCGCCGGCCTGGCGGCGGCGCTCGCGGTCAGCGTGGTCGTCAGCGACTTTTCCTTCGCGCCCCTCGGCGCGCTCGTCACGTTCTGCTTCGTGGCGATCTATACCGGCGTCGCCTACTACAACGCCAAGGCGCCGCATCGACGCGACCCGCAAGTGGTCTATGTGCTCGGCGCGACCGGCCAGATCGTCTTCGCGACCGCGATCCTGGCGCCGCTGTCATACGTGGCGGCGGCCACCAACCTGCCGATGCAGGACGCCAACCTGCAGGTGGTCGATCAGGCGCTGGGACTCGATTGGCTCGGCTATGTGAAATTCGTCAACGATCGCCCGTTGCTCGCCGGCTGGCTGCAGGTCGGCTACACCATGATCGGCTGGCCGATCTTTTTCACGCCGGTCGTGCTCGCCGCCGCCGGCCATTACCTGCGCCTGCAGGAGTTCGTGTTCGCCTTCACGGTCGCGCTTGCGGTGACCGTCATCGTCTCGGCGCTGGTCCCGGCGATCGGCGTGTTTCATCACCTCGGGCTTGCGGTCACGGACTTTGCCAACATCGATCCCGGCGCCTACTCGGCGCAACTGCGCGACCTTCCGTTGGTGCGCGACGGCTCGCTGCGCCGACTCGAACTGCTCGGGCTTGCCGGACTGGTCACGTTCCCGAGCTTCCATGCGGCGTCCGCCGTGCTCTACGCATGGGCGTTCTGGCCGGTGCGCTGGTTCCGGCCGATCGCTCTTCTGAGCAACGGAGCCATGCTGGCCGCCACGCCGATCGTGGGCGGTCACTATTTCATCGACATCATCGCCGGTATCGCGGTGGCAGCGCTCGCCATCGTGGCTGCGCGGCAGGTGACGCGGCGTCTCGCAGCCCACGCTGCGCTGCAAGACGCCGCGATGTCTTTTCCTCAGCCGGCCGAGTGATTGTCGGTCACTGCTTCCCGCACACGATCGTAACCCTGGCTTCGGTCGAGCCGGCCTCGCCGCAGGATGCCCCGTTGGCCGTCGGCTTGAGCGGATAGTTGGTCCAGGTGCCGGTGCAGTAGGCGCTGATCAGCACTTCGCCCGCGTTGCAAGTGGCGGTCGGTCCGCTCGCCGGGACGACCCGGAAGCTCGCGCCTGCCGCTCCCGGTGCTCCCGGCGTGCCCGCGGCACCCGCCGCGCCGGGATCTCCCTTGTCGCCCTTCGCGCCGGCAGTTCCGGGAGGTCCCGCCGGTCCCGCCGGACCCGCCGGACCCGCCGGTCCGGGAGGCCCCGCTGGCCCGGCCGCCCCTGTCGGCCCCGCGGCCCCGCGCTCGCCCGCCGGGCCCCGTTCGCCCGCGGCGCCCGCCATACCCTGCGGCCCGCGTTCGCCCGTGGCGCCGGCCGCACCCTGCGGACCCGCCGGTCCGGCGGGTCCCCGCTCGCCCTGGGCGCCGGCGGCGCCGGGGGGACCGCGCTCACCTTGCGGCCCCGCCGCCCCGACCGCCCCGGCCGCGCCGGGCGGTCCTTGCGGACCCGGGGGCCCTTGCGCGCCCTGCTGTCCCTGAGGGCCTTGCGGGCCGCTCGCGCCCTGTTGTCCCTGGGGTCCCTGCGGGCCCTCGCAGGCCGCGAGGGCAAGCGCTGACGCGACGGTGCACAAGGCAAGGATCGGCCGCATACCAGTTCCTCCCGTTTGTGGTTTGGATTTCAGCTCGTCTGCCAAAGCTTGTCTGCTAACCCGCCTTCACGTCAATCTGATAAATGTGTGGGGATGTGGTTGCAGCCTTCTGGTTCCCTAGTGTGGCGGATTTGACGTTCCTATCAGCATTGCGGGGACTCCCTCATAGGAACGTCAAATCCAAAGCCACACTAGAATCAGATGCTTGCTAGTGTCCCTTTGGTTCCGACGTTCGTACGAGGGGGGCTGCAAAGGGATACGAACGTCGGAACCGGGACACTAGGATGGGCAACGCCATGACGAGTGGGCAGCGCGCCGACGTGTTGATCGCCGGAGGTGGGCTCGTCGGCCTGTCGCTGGCAATCGCCTTGCGCCAGGCGCTGGGCCCGACCTTTTCGGTCGTCGTCGCCGATCCGGCGCTCGGCCGCGACGTATCGGATGAACGCGCCACCGCCATCGCGGCGGCCGCGCGCCGGCTGTTCGAGACGATCGGCGTGTGGGACGAGATTGCCGATCGCGCGCAGCCGATCCTCGACATGGTGATCACCGACAGCCGGCTCACCGACGCGGTGCGCCCGGTGTTCCTGACGTTCGGTGGCGAGATCGAGCCGGGCGAGCCGTTCGCCCACATGGTCGAGAACCACGATCTCGTGGCGGCGCTCCTCGCCAAGGCGCGGGCGGAGGGCGTCGACCTGCGGGGCGAGGGCGTGGCCGGCTTCACCAGCGAGCCCGATCAGGTCATTGCGCGGCTCGCCGGCGGTGCGGGGGTCGCCGCCCGCGTGCTGGTCGCAGCCGACGGGGCACGCTCGCGCCTGCGCGAATTGGCGGGAATTGCCAGCGTCGGCTGGAACTATGCGCAATCGGCCATCGTCACGACCGTGGCGCATGAGCGCGACCATCAGGGGCGGGCCGAGGAGCATTTCCTGCCCGCCGGGCCGTTCGCGACCCTGCCGCTGAAAGGCAACCGGTCGTCCCTGGTGTGGACCGAGGAGAGCGCCGAAGCGGCGCGCATCGTCGCGTTGCCCGATCCCGAGTTCCACGCCGAGCTGGAACGCCGGTTCGGCCTCAAGCTGGGCGACATTCGGGTGGTGGGGCGGCGACAGGTGCATCCGCTCGGCTTGTCAGTCGCCCGCGCCTTCATCGCCGAGCGGCTGGCGCTCATCGGCGATGCCGCGCATGTGATCCACCCGATCGCCGGACAGGGTCTCAACATGGGACTGCGCGATGTCGCGGCGCTCGCCGAGTGCATCGTCGATGCGGCCCGGCTCGGTCTCGATCCGGGCGCCAGCACGGTGCTCGAGCGCTACCAGCGCTGGCGCCGGTTCGACACCATGGCGATGGGCATCGCCACCGACGGCCTCAACCGGCTGTTCTCGAATCGCTCCGACGTGCTGCGCTTCGTCCGCGACGTCGGGCTCGGGCTGGTCGAGCGCCTGCCGGTGCTCAAGGGGTGGTTCATCCGTGAGGCCGCCGGGCTGGTCGGCGACGTGCCGAAGCTCTTACGCGGCGAGGCGCTGTAATCGCTATCGACGAACTATGATTCGTCAGATTGTCACACCAGCGGAATCGCCGCCACGTGCTCCTTGAATGCGGGACGTGCCGCGATCGCCGCAAACCAGCGCTCGAAATTGGCGAATGCAGGCCGCTCGGGGACGAGGTCGCGGTAGCGGCGCGCCATGACGCCGACCGGGATGTCGCCGTAGGAGAATTGCTCGCCGGCGAGGAACGCCGTCTTGGCGAGCTGGGCATCGAGGATCTTCACCGCCTCGGTCGTCTTCGCCTTGCCGGCGTCGATCGCCTTCAGGTCGCGCTCACCGGCCGGCGTGCGTATCAGGCCCCAGAACACCGGCGTGATCGCCGGCCCCATCACCGAGAGCTGCCAGTCCATCCACTTGCTGGCGAGCGCGCGGACCTTGAGATCGGAAGGCTCCAGCGCACTCTTATGCTTGGCGGCGAGATAGCGCACGATGGAATTCGATTCCCACAGCAGGAAGCCGTCCTCTTCCTCGAGCGTCGGCACCAGCGCGTTGGGATTCATCGCCAGGTAGGCCGGCTCCTTGGTCTTGCCGAACGGCCCGCCGACGTCGATCCGCTCGCACGCAACCCCGATCTCGCCGACCGCCCACATCGCCTTCTGCACGTTCGATGACGTGTTGCGGCCCCACATTTTCAGCATGCATGTCCTCCCAAAATATTTCCGAAAAGGCCGCGACCCCGGTCGGGGCCCGGTACCGGCTTTGCAAAAGAAAATGCGACGATCACTCCAGCGGTCGCGCCTCTTCCGGCAGCATGATCGGAATGCCGTCACGGATCGGATAGGCCAGCTTGGCGGCGCGCGAGATCAGCTCCTGCTTGTCCGCGTCGTATTCGAGCGTGCTCTTGGTCAGCGGGCAGACGAGGATCTCGAGCAGCTTCGGATCGATGCTGCTGGCGGGACGTTCGGGGGCGGCCATGCGGGACTCCTGCCACTACTGCAACGGTATTTCGCCCGGCGTATTGCTTTTCGCAAGCTCGATTTCGGTGACCGCCACCAGGATCTCGGCGCGGGTCTTGAGGTCCGGTGCTTCGAGCAAGGCCTGCTTCTCCGCCGCCCCATACGGGGACATCATGGCGAGCGCGTTCACCAGCGCTTCGTTCGGCGCGTTCTCGATCCCCTCCCAGTCGGCCTGCAGCTTGTTGGCCTTGAGGAATGCCGACAGCGCCCCGAGCAGAGCCTCGCGATCGACCGCGTCTTCGCCCTTGCGGGCGACGAAGTCGTCGGTGAACGGCAGGTAGGTCACCCGGCATTGCCGATACGGCGTTGCGACCGAGAGCTCGTGATCGATGGCGAAGCGCGAGATACCGGTGAGCTGGATCAGGTAGCGACCGTCGCCGGTCTCGGCGAATTGCGTGATGCGGCCGACGCAGCCGACGCGGAACAGGCCGGGCTTGTCGGGCGGGCCGGGATTGGCCGTGTCGGGCTGGATCATCCCGATCAGCCGATGGCCGACGCGCAGCGAATCGTCGACCATGGCGAGATAGCGCGGCTCGAAGATGTTGAGCGGCATCTGGCCGCGCGGCAAAAGCAGCGCGCCGGGCAGGGGAAACACCGGGATCACGTCCTCGAGGTCGCCCGGCCCACGATAGACCGCATTGATCGTCATCAGTGCTCTCCTATTCCGGCCGCCTCCGGCACGAGAGCATCGCTTTATGCGAACAGTATGGACGACAGTCGCCGGCGCCCGGCGATCGTGGCTTCGTCGGTCGGACCCCAGGCATCGAACAGCTGAACCAGCTGCTTGCGCGCGCCGTCGTCGTTCCACTTGCGATCGCGCTTGACGATCTCGAGCAGGTGATCGAGCGCCTCGTTGCGCTTGCCTTGAGCATTCAGCGCGAGCGCGAGATCGTAGCGCGCCTGATGATCGAGCGGATTGGCCGCGACCGTCTGCTCCAGCTCGGCGATCGGCCCGAGCGAGATCGCCTGCTCGGCGAGTTCGAGCGCCGCTCGCGCGGCGGCGACCGGCGCCTCGTTGTGCTTCGCCTCCGGCACCAGGGCCAGCATCTGTTTCGCCTGCTCGAGCGCCCCGGTCTCCACGTAGGCGCGGGCGAGCCCGGCGAGCGCGTGGGTGTTGGCGGAATCCTGTTCCAGCACCTTGGCATAGAGTTCGGCGGCATGTCCGGCATCGCCGTCGGCCAGGGCGGCGTCGGCCTCCATGAGCAGATCCTTCTCCTCGCCGCCGACCCGATCCTTGATCAGCCGCTCGATGAAGGCGGTGACCTGGCCTTCCGGCAAGGCGCCGAGGAAGCCGTCGGCCGGCTGGCCGTTCACGAACGCAATGACGGCGGGGATCGACTGGATGCCCATCTGGCCGGGGATCGCCGGATGCTCGTCGATATTCATCTTGACGAGCTTGGCCTTGCCCTTGGCGGCGCGGACCACCTTTTCCAGCACCGGGGTGAGCTGCCGGCACGGGCCGCACCATGGCGCCCAGAAATCGACCAGCACCGGCTGGCGCCGCGATTCCTCGATGACATCCTTGACGAACCCTTGGGTCGTCGTGTCCTTGATGACGCCGTCGGCGGCGGGCGCCGCGGCTCCCTCGTTCAACATGACCATGCGCTGTGTCGCCCCGCGGGGCGCCTCGAATTGGGGCCGCAGGATACATGGTTCATGCCCGGCCCAATTGCAATGCGAAGCTCGGGGTCGGGGCTAGTGTCCCGGTTCCGACGTTCGTATCCCATTGCAGCACCCCCTCGTACGAACGTCGGAACCAAAGGGACACTAGCAAGCATATGATTCTAGTGTGGCTTTGGATTTGACGTTCCTACGAAGGAGCCGCCGCAGTGCTGGTAGGAACGTCAAATCCGCCACACTAGCCGTCCGGGCTTCCCGGGGCGGCCAGGGACGCGGCCGGAACCTGTTCGGCGAAGGCCACGATGCGCGGCTCATGGCCGGTCGCCCGGAGGAATTTCACCAGGTCGTCCCGGGCGATGGCCGTGGTCATCGTATTGTCCAGCGGGTGATAGTTGAGCGTCGGGTGCGCCATCATGGCGGCCTGCAGCACGGCGGTGACCCGGCCGTCCCGGTCGTTCATCGCGCAGAACGGCGTCACTGCCCCCGGCTCGACCCCGAGCGTCTCCCACAGCAGCTCGGCCGAGCCGAACGACAACCGTCCCGAAGCGCCGAGCGCCCGATGCAGGCCCTTGAGGTCGATCGCCGCATCCTCGAGCGCCACCACCAGGAACAGCGCCCCCTTCTTGTCCTTGAGGAACAAATTCTTGGTGTAGCCGCCCGGGCTGTGGTCGCGCAGCGCCCGCGACTGCTCGACCGTGAACATCGGCGCGTGCGTCACCGTCCTATGAGGGATGCCGAGGCGGTCGAGAAAGGCGAACAGGTCGGCAGGCGTGGCAGGCATTGCGAAATCGGCCGGGGCGCATCACGTCAGGGAGGTCGTTACTAGCCCAGGCGGCGGCGCGGTTGCAAAGACCGGCCGCATTTGGCATAGGAGGCGGTCGGTGCGGCTCTGCCGCGCCGCCGTGGATGCGGGTGTAGCTCAGGGGTAGAGCACAACCTTGCCAAGGTTGGGGTCGAGGGTTCGAATCCCTTCGCCCGCTCCAGTCTTCTTCGAACTGCAAGAGTGCTGATGACACCACGGTGGTGGTGTAGCTCCTCATCAATACGGCCCACCTCTCTAGACTAGAGCCCTGCGATCAGCTTCCTGAGCAGCGCGTCGAGCGTCTCCTGCTCGGCGGGCGTCAGCACCGACAGCAACCGTTCCTCGTTCGCCACATGGCGGCCGATCGTCTCGTCGATGACGCGCCTGCCGGCCTCCGTCAGTGCGATCAGCTTGCCGCGGCGGTCGTTGGGATCGGGACGGCGCTCGACCAGCCCGGCGCGCTCGAGGCGATCGAGGCGATTGGTCATGCCGCCCGACGAGATCATCGCGGCCTCGTAAAGTCGGGTCGGCGACAGCATGTACGGCTCGCCCGAGCGCCTGAGCGTCGCCAGCACATCGAACTCGCCCGGCTGCAGTCCGGCTTCGGCGAACAGCGGGTTCATGTGATCGCGCGCCACACGTTCGGCAGCGTCCATCAGGCGCCCGAACACCGCCATCGGCAGGGCGGGAAGATCAGGTCGCTCGCGCGCCCATTGTTCGACGGCGATATCGGCACGATCCATCCCGTCAACGCTCCATTGGTAATTCGTCTCGACGCAATGTATCTTGACATCAAGATACATTGCGTATACTAACATACCGGCGAATGGATAACGCGGGACCCGCCCTCAGTAAACCCCCAACTCAAGGAGCAAGTGATGAGCAAGATGATCTTCGTGAACCTGCCGGTGCGCGATCTGGCTGCGTCGACTGCGTTCTACGTGGCGCTTGGCGGCGCGGTGAACCCGCAGTTTTCCGACGAGCAGGCGACGTCGCTGATGCTGTCGGAGGCGATCGGCGTGATGCTGCTGACGCGCGACCGCTATCGCCAATTCACTGCGCGGCCGATCGGCGATGCGCGGCGCGAAAGCCAGGCACTGCTCGCGCTCACCGTCGACAGCCGGGACGCCGTGGATGCGACGCTGACGCGCACCATCGCGGCCGGCGGTCGAGCCGATCCGAATCCGGCGCAGGATCACGGCTTCATGTTCAGCCGCAGCATCGAGGATCCCGACGGCAACGTCTGGGAGATCGTGTGGATGAACCCCGCCGCGCAAGCCCATACACCCGAAAGCGTGTGATCGAGGCGGCCCGCAGGAAAAGGCTACGCCGGCCCTGCTCACCGCATGCGGCGCCATGCCGAACCGTAATGGGAAGGCCGCGTAAACCGCGGCCTTCCTGGTGCTCGTGCCCCTGTCGGGCGAACCACCGCGATGGCATAAGGCATGCTGATCCATGAGGGGCATGCCGGGTGCTCGGAGGATTGCTGGCGCTTGTCGCCGCGGTGACGTTTGCGTTCAACAACGCCAGCGTCCGGCGTGGCGTGATCACGGGCTCGATCGCCCAGGCGATGGCGATCACGGTGCCGATGGGCTTGCCGCTGTTCGTGCTGGCGGCGCTGCTGGCGGGATCGCTCGGCGCCGTGCTCGAATTCTCGCCGCAGGCCGCCATCGCGCTCGCCGCCGCTGGCATCGTGCATTTCGTATTCGGGCGCTACTGCAATTTCCGCGCAACGCGGGCGATCGGCGCCAACCTGGTGGGCCCGTTTCAGCAAACGAGCCTCATCATCACGCTCGTGCTCGCGGTGCTGGTGCTCGGGGAGGCGCTGACACCGCTGCGCATCTTCGGGATCGTGCTGGTGGTGCTCGGTCCGATGGTGACGATGCGCGGCGATGCGGAGACGAGCAAAGAGCCGCCGCGCGCCACCGATCAGGCCGAGACCGCCGTGGAGAAAGCCGACCCCGGGAGCCCGCCCAGGTTCGAGCCCAAGTACGCCGAGGGCGTCGTGTTCGGCCTGCTGTCGTCGGTGGGCTACGGGACGAGCCCCATCCTGGTGCGCTACGGTCTGTCCTCGCCCGACGTTGGGCTCGGCCTTGCCGGCGGCGTGATCTCCTATGCGGCCGCCACCCTCGTCATGGTGCCGCTGCTGTTCTGGCCCGGCTGGTTCCGCCACGTCACTTCGGTCGAGCGCGAGCCCGCCAAGTGGTTCACCATCTCGGGCTTCATGGTGTGCGTGTCGCAGATGTTCCTCTACATGGCGTTCGCGCTCGCGCCGGTCTCGGTGGCGTCGCCGATCCAGCGCGTCTCCATGGTGTTCCGCCTCTATTTCGGGTACCTGCTCAATCCGCACCACGAAGTGTTCGGCGGCAAGGTCTATCTCGGCACCGCCGTCTCGCTCGTGGGCGCGCTCGCCCTCTCGCTCTCGACCGAAGTGGTCCTCACCCATCTTGCGCTGCCCGACTGGGCGGTGGCCATCGCCCGCTGGCACTGGCCGTGATCCGTGCCGGTCGGTAAGAAGCGATCCGCACTGAACGATCGGAGACGACATGCCCGTGATGTCCGGAAAACGTGCCTTCCTGGAGCTGCTCAAGCAGGAAGGCGTCGAGGTCATGTTCGGCAATCCCGGCACCACCGAGCTGCCGCTGATGGATGCGCTCGCGGTGGAGAACGAGCTGCGCTACGTGCTCGGCCTGCAGGAAGCCGCCGTGATGGCGATGGCGGACGGCTACGCCCAGGCCTCCGGCAAGCTCGCGGTGGTCAATCTCCACGTGGCGCCCGGGTTGGGCAACGCCATGGGCATGCTGTACGACGCCCAGAAGGCCGCCTCGCCCATCCTGGTCACCGCCGGCCAGCAGGACCTGGAATTCGCCGCGACCGAGCCGATCCTGTGGGCGGACCTGCCGACGCTCGCACGCCCGTTCGTCAAGTGGGCGGCGGAAGTCCAGCGCCTCGCCGACCTGCCGCGCCTCGTGCATCGCGCCGCCAAGACCGCGCTCGCACCGCCCACCGGTCCGGTGTTCCTGTCGCTGCCCGGCGACATATTGAAGAACGAGGCCGATCTCGACCTGCTCGCCCCCACGCGCGTCGCGCCGCGCCTGCGCGCTGATCCGGCTGCCGTCGCCGAGGCGGCCACGCTGCTGGCGGGCGCGCAGCGCCCGCTGATCATCGCCGGCGACATCGTGGCGCAGAGCGGGGCGCTCGCCGAGCTCACCGCGCTCGCCGAGCTCGTCGGGGCGTCGGTCTACGCCGAGTTCGTGCCGAACACGGCCTCGTTCCCGACCTCGCATCCGCTGTTCCGCGGCGCGCTGACGCGCACTCAAGTCGCGACGCGCGCGGTGCTCGATCAGTACGACCTCCTGTTCTCGGTCGGCGGCGACCTGTTCACCCTGTCGCTTCCCTCCGACGTCGACGCGATGCCGCCGGAGATGACGCTGATCCACCTCGACATCGACCCGTGGGAGCTCGGCAAGAACTATCCCGCCAAGGTCGCGCTCCTGGGCGATCCGAAGACGACGCTGCCCGAGCTGACCGATGCGGTGCGCGCGCAGATGACGAGCGGCGCGCAAAGCGCCGCGGGCGAGCGATCCAAGGCGGCCGCCGCCGCGGCCAAGAGCGAGCGCGAAGCGCTCGTCGCCAAGGCGCGCTCGCTCGCCGACCGCAATCCGATCCAGCCGCTCGCGCTGCTGCATGCGATCGGCGAGACGCTGCCGCGCGACGCCGTCGTGGTCGAGGAAGCACTCTCGTCGTCGCCGGGAATCCGCCAGCTCATCCGCAGCGACGATGCGCAGAGCTATTTCGGCTTGCGCGGCGGCGGCATCGGCTGGGGCCTGCCGGCGGCGATCGGCGTGAAGCTCGCGCTCCCGGATCGCCCAGTGGTCGGACTGATCGGCGACGGCAGCGCCATGTATACGTGCCAGGCGCTGTGGACGGCGGCGCGCTATCGCATCCCTGTCGTGTGGGTCATCTTCAACAACAAGTCCTACCGCATCCTCAAGCAGCGGGTGCAGGCGCTGCGCGGCCATGCGGCGCAGGTCGGCGAGTACGTCGGCATGGAGCTGCTCGACCCGGCGATCGACTTCGTCGGGCTCGCCCGCTCGCTCGGCATCAAGGCCGAGCGCGCCCGCACCGTGCACGAGGCGACTGATCTCCTGCGGCAGGGCCTCGCGGGCAACGCCGCGCTGCTGATCGACGTCGAGCTCGACCGCGCGATCTGACCGTAGCCCGGATGAAAATCCGGGCTGGACCTCGAGGCCGCTCCCGCATTTCATGCGGGCTACAACCGCGCAATCGGGAGGATTCGTCATGCGTCGCACTTTGCTCGTCACGGCCGTCCTGGCCGCGCTCGTCTCGCCCGCGCCGGCGCAGACCTATCCGTCGCGGCCGGTCAATCTGATCGTGCCGTTCCCGCCCGGCGGCAATACCGACATCATGGCGCGCGCGCTGCAGAACGAGCTCGGCAAGGCGCTGGGGCAGACGGTCGTCATCATCAACAAGGGCGGCGCGGCCGGCGTCATCGGCATGAACGAGCTCGTCAAGGCACAGGGCGACGGCTACACCATCGGGCTCACGCCGAACAATCCGCTCACCGCGCAGCCGCATCTGCAGAAGCTCGCCTACGGCATGGACAGCTTCCGCTACGTGTGCCTGACCTACTACGCGCCCTATGTGCTGATCGCCGGCCCGCAGGCGCCGTTCAAGACCTTCGCCGAGTTCGTCACCTTCGCCAAGGCGAAGCCGGAGAACCTGATCTACGGGCATCCCGGTGTCGCCAGCCAGCCGCAGCTCGGCATGCTGGCGGTGCTCAAGGCGATCGGCGCCGACGCGCTCGGCGTGCCGTTCCAGGGCGCCGGCCCGATGTCGCACGCGCTGCTCGGCGGCACCGTCATGGCGATCACCGAGACGCCGTCGGTCGCCAAGGCGAGCAATCTGCCGATCCTGGCGGCGCTCGCCGAGGAGCGCATCGCGGCGCTGCTCGAGGTGCCGACCATGCGCGAGCTCGGGTTTCCGGCGGTCGGCTTCACCGCCGGCGGGCTGATCGCGCCGGCGAGCACGCCCGACGCGGTCGTCGCCGTGCTGGACAAGGCGTGCGCGCAGGCGACCGCCGCACAGGAGTACAAGGCGATCGCCGAGCGCCTCAACGCCACGCCGCGCTACCTGCCCGGCCCCGCGTTCCGCAAGATGTTCGACGAGGACTCCGCGCAGAACGCTGACTTCATCCAGCGCGCCGGGCTGGCCACGCGGTAGGGTTCGTCCGCAGCGCGAGGGTCAACGGATTCTCATCGATCACGACTTCCGAAACCTGTCCGGTATCGGCATGGTGTTGGCCGGATTGTTGTCGTGCCGGGACATGCGCGTGATCAGGCCGCCTGTCACCAGGGGCTGAAACTCGGCTTCGAGCGCATCCGCCACGTCCTTGTCATAGAGCTCTTCGCCGCCAACGCGGATTGCAAAGGCACGCATGTGCTTCTTCTTCTTCTCGGGATCCTCGATCGTCTCCTTCGTCCATTCGTAAAGCGGATAGGAATCGATGCCCCGCTCTTCAGCCTCGCGGACGTAGTCGGCAAACGCGTCGAACTGCGACTTCATCGTCGCGCGATGCTTGGCCAGGACATGCATGATGGGTTTGATGGCCTCGGCACGATCATCGCGTCGGGCCGTCTCCGACAGCTCGTCGTTCAGATAGATCCGGATCTGATGTTTCCACTGGTCGGCCATGTCTCGGCCCTCGTGGTTGGGCATTGTGTCCGCCGCCCTGATGATCGGGCGAAGCTTAGCACGCATCGCTGGACACAAGAATAACGCTTCCCTATCGACGCCGCATGAGCACGATGCAGACCCACCGCGCGCCGTGGTGGCTGCCCGGCGGCCATCTGCAGACCATCTGGCCGGCGCTGTTCGCGCGGCCGCCTCTGGCCGATGCGCCGGCCTACGCGCGCGAACGCTGGCGCGCGCCGGACGGCGATTTCATCGACGTGGACCACCTGCCCGCCCCCCCGGGCGCACCCTGGCTCGTGCTGTTCCACGGCCTGGAGAGCAGCTCGACCAGCCGCTATGCGGTGGCCTTAGCGCTCGCGGCGCGCTCGCGCGGATGGCACTTCAGCGTGCCGCATTTCCGCGGCTGCTCGGGCGAGCTCAACCTCGCGCCGCGCTCCTACCACTCGGGCGACTTCGAGGAGCTGGGTTGGATGCTCGGCCGCATCCGCGAACGCGCCGGCGCTCCGGTGCTGGCCGCCGGCGTCTCGCTCGGCGGCAACGCGTTGCTGCGCTGGGCGGAGGAGGCCGGCAGCACCGCCGCGCGGATCGTGCGCGCGGTGGCCGCCATCTCGGCGCCGGTGGACCTTACGGCCGCCGGCGCCGTCATCGACCGGGGCTTCAACTGGCTCGTCTACTCGCGCACGTTCCTGCGCACGATGAAGCCCCGCGCGCTGGCAAAGTGGCAGCAGCACCCCGGCCTGTTCGACCGCGAGCGGCTCGTCGCCGCGCGCACGCTGCGCGCGTTCGACGATTGCTTCACCGCGCCGCTGCATGGCTTTACCGGCGTGGACGATTACTGGCGCCGCGCGTCCGCGAAGCCGCACCTGCAGGCGATCCGGGTGCCGACGCTGGTGCTCAACGCCCGCAATGATCCGCTGGTGCCGGGCGGTTCGCTGCCGGGCGGGCACGAGGTCGGCGCGCAGGTCACGCTGTGGCAGCCGGACGACGGCGGCCATGTCGGGTTTACCGCCGGTCCCTGGCCCGGCCACGTGCAGGCCATGCCCGATGCCGTCTGCGATTGGCTGGTGGCGGCGGGCGCCGAGCCGGGGTAGGCTAACCCCTTCGGGAGCGCGCGCAGCGGCGCGACGCCAGGGCGGAGGCATTCACATGGCTTACGCGGTGACCGGCACGGCCGGCAGCGATGTTCTCAACCAGTCCAGCGATACCGGCCCGGGGACGATCGTCGGGCTGGCCGGCGACGACTGCATCTTCACCGGCTCGGGGCTGGCGACGGTCACCGGCGATTCGGGGAACGACACCGTCGTGCTGAAGGCCGGCAACACCGGCACGGTCAACGCGGGCACGGAAAATGACAGCATCGGCGACGGCGGCACGGCGGTCGGCGCGATGCAGCTGTTCGGCGGCGACGGCGCCGACACGATCTGGCTGACGGCCGCCACCGGGGCCGAGACCATCGTCGGCGGCAACGATTCGAGCGACGGCAACGACTCGATCGGGGTCGGGAGCGGCAACGACCTGTTGTTCGGCAACGGCGGCAATGACTTCCTGAACGACGTGAGCGGAAACGACACCTACGTGGGAGGCTTCGGCAACGACACCGTCGTCGACAATGGTGGCACCAGTCTAATCTTTGGCAACCAGGGCAACGACTTCATCAATACGCTCGAGGTCTCGACGGTCTTTGGCGGTCTAGGCAATGATACGGCGCACATCGACGGCGGGGGCATCTACTTCCTCAATGAGGGCAACGACTATCTCGAGACTACGCCGGTTGTGGCGCCTGTGACCGTTGTGGGCGGGAACGACTCGGCCGACGGCAACGACACGCTTATCGTTGGCGGCAACGGCCACATCGTATTTGGCAACGGCGGCGCCGACATCATCAACATTGGCAACGGGGCAATCACTGGGATCGGGGGCCAGGGCAACGATTGCATCTTCGGAGGTGGCGGCACCTTCCTGGTCTTCGGCAACGAAGGCAATGATACGCTGGGCTTCGGTCCCGCCGGCGCCCTCACCATCTTCGGCGGACAAGGGAATGACTTGCTCTTCGGTCACGCCGGGCGCGACACCCTGCAGGGGAACGAGGGAAACGATTCCATCAGGGGGGACGGCGGCAGCATCTCCATCGACACGATCTCCGGCGGCACCGGCAACGACGTGTTCCGCTACACGACCTCCGGGGACGACGGCAACAATGCCGGCGGCGGCGGGCCGGTCGAGCTCATCACCGATCTCAACTGGGCGGAGGACCGGTTCGACACGCCCACCCAGGTGACGTTCGCCGCCAACACCGGCGCGGGCACCGGCGCCAACCTGAGCGCGTCGGCCAACAATGCGATAGCGGCGGCCTACGCGCTCGCCGGCGGCGGCGCCGCCGTGGTGGCGGCGCAGTTCTCGTTCGCCGGGCACACGTACCTCGCGGTCGACAACCAGAACGGCGGCGCCGGGCTGACCGGCCAGTTCGACGATGCGAACGATCTCCTCATCGACATCACCGGCGTGACCGGCACGATCGCAACCGGCAGCTTCATCTCGCCGCCCGTTCCTTCCGACGTCCGCCTCAAGCGCGACATCGTCCGGCTCGGCCGTCTGGAGAACGGCATCGGCCTCTACGAGTATCGCTATCACTGGAGCGATCAGCGCTATGTCGGCGTGATGGCGCAGGAGGTCGCGACCGTCGCGCCAGGCGCGGTAGCGCCTGGACCGGATGGCTATCTGCGGGTGGACTACGCCCGGCTCGGACTGCGGCTGCAGACCTGGGAGCAGTGGGCCACGGCCAACCAGCGGCCGGGATGACGAGGTCAGCCGGCGGCACGGTGCGGCCACGGATCATCGAAACGCCCGGTTGGGCAATGACGGCGCGCGGCGGCAGCCCTGCACGGCTCCGCCACGGGCGCCGCTGCGCGATTCTCGAGGCATGGGAATTTGTTGTGATGCCGCCCGCGCGGCCGAGCTTGACCTGCGCCTCGAAACCGCGCTTGAGATCGAACTGTTGCCCAGCGGCGGTATGATTCCGCTGATTCTCGGCCGCGTGATGAGACGGAGCACGAGCGCTGGTCTGCCTGTTGCCGCGGACGCGAGTGCACAAGGACTTCATCCGAGGGGCAATTTCGCGAAGGGAACGACGAGACCATGCACCGCAAGCGCAATGCCAAGATCGTCGCGACGCTCGGGCCCGCGAGCTCGGCGCCTGATCTCATCCAGGTCCTGTTCGAGGCCGGAGTCGACGTGTTCCGGCTCAATTTCAGCCACGGCACCCAGGCCGACCACGAGGCGCGCTACCGCGCGATCCGCGCGGTCGAGCAGAAGGCCGGGCGCCCGATCGGCATCCTGCAGGACCTGCAGGGTCCCAAGATCCGCATCGGCAAGCTGCCGTCGCCGCCGGTGCGGCTCGAGCGAGGTGAGACCGTGCGCTTCTCGCTCGCGGCGGAGTCGGCCGACCCGCGCGAGATTCCGCTGCCGCACCCGGAGGTGTTCCGCAACATCCTGCCCGGCCACGTGCTGATGATCGACGACGGCAAGCTGCGGCTCGAAGTCGTCGGTCTCGACACGGAGCGGTTCGACGCGCGCGTCGTGGTCGGCGGCAGCCTGACGGACCGCAAGGGCGTCAACCTGCCCGACACCGACCTGCCGATCTCGCCGCTCACCGAGAAGGACCGCAGCGACCTCGCGTTCGGCCTCTCGCTCGGCGTCGACTGGATTGCCCTGTCGTTCGTGCAGCGGCCGGACGACATCCTGGAAGCGCAGGCGCTGGTCCAGGGCCGCGCCGGCATCATGGCCAAGATCGAGAAGCCGAAGGCGCTCGAGCGCATCGAGGACATCGTCGCGCTGGTCGACGCCGTGATGGTGGCGCGCGGCGACCTCGGCGTCGAGATTCCGCCCGAGGACGTGCCGGGCCGGCAGAAGGAGCTGGTGCGGCTGTGCCGGCTGGCGGGCAAGCCGGTGGTGATCGCCACGCAGATGCTGGAATCGATGATTCATGCGCCGTCGCCGACGCGCGCCGAGGCCTCCGACGTCGCCACCGCGATCTACGACAGCGCCGATGCGGTCATGCTCTCGGCCGAGTTGGCGTCGGGCGACTATCCGGTCGAGGCGGTGGCCATGATGGATCGCATCATCCGCCATACCGAGCGGCACCGGCTGTACCGCTCGATCATAGACGCGCTGCAGCCCAACCCCGAGCACACGGTGCCGCACGCGGTCGCCGCCGCCGCCGCCGACATCGCCGCCCAGGTCGACGCCAAGGCGATCGTCGCGTTCACGGCGAGCGGCACCACCGCGATGCGCGTCGCGCGCAAGCGGCCGCGCGTGCCGATCGTCAGCAGCTCGCCCGATGCCGGCGTGGCGCGAAGGCTCGCGCTCCTGTGGGGCACCCACAGCGTCGTTGCGGAGGACATCGCGAGCTACGACGAGATGGTCGACAGCGCGCGCAAGCACGCCCTTGCCGAGAACTTCGCCGCCACGGGCGACCGCATCGTCGTCGTGGCCGGCATCCCGTTCGGCCGCGCCGGGTCGACGAACAACATTCGGGTGGTCAGGGTGTAGCCGGGGCGGCCGATCCCCTCACACCAAAGTCTGGCGACAGCGCCCCGCGCCCCGTTAGTACCGCGGCAAGGCGGGGTCGGCGGACGGGAGCGATGTCAGGGTCGGCGCGGTTCGTTTCGGCTGGCCCTTGGAATTGGTGCTTGCGGTGAGATCGGTCGGATTCTCCAGACGCCGCGACGATCCTTCGAACAAGGAGCCCTCGTCGATCGACAGCGAGCGGTGAAAGATGTCCCCTTCGACGGCGCCACCGCCCTCCAGCCGGACGCGGACGGCACGGATCGTGCCCTTCACGTGACCGCGGATCGTGAGGTCCTGGGCAACGACTGTGCCCTCGATCTGCGCGCCATTGCCGATCAGAAGGTCCGAGGCTTGCAGCTCCCCTTCGATCCGGCCGAACACCTGCGCCGGACCATTGCATTCGATCTTGCCGACGATCGACATGCCGGACCCGATGCAGGACTGCGTTTCCGCTTCCGGTCTCGGCGCTGCTTTCGCCGCCGCCGGCTCGCTGACCGGTCGTGGCGCCGGGGCCAGGACGTCGGTCGCGCTTGCCGCCGTGTCGTTATGCTTGTCAGGTGCCTTCCCTTTGAAGCTGCTCAACATGTTCAACCCCCGCCGCTGAGAAAACCTTGCTTCGCCTCGCGAGTCGTTCGCTCGATCGCGATGACCCGCGCCGGTCGTTCGACCGGCCCCAACGCTACTCCTTCGGCAGGCCGGCTGAAAGAACGATCGACTGCCGTACGATCCGAAATCCTCGGACTTCGTGAATGCATTCAATTTTCGCGTCTTTTGAATTGGCCTGATCAGTGATTTGGCAGGGTGTCGTCCCCCGGCTTGACCGACGCGTCGCAGGCGGCGGCGAAATCCGCGATCCTTCGCATCAGCCGGGGCTCGGCCAGCAGTGGCGGGTGACCCTGGTCCGGTACCACCGCGACCTCGAGCTGGGCGCGGCGCGCCACCATAGCGTTGAGGGTCGTCGAGGCCAGCATGTCCGAATTGGCGCCACGGATGACCATGAGCGGGACGCGCGCCAGGGCGTTGAAGTGTTCCCACAGCGTCGGCGGACGTTCCAGGTTGGCTCTGCCCAGCGCTTGGGCGAGCTTGGCATCGTGGTCGGGTACCAAGCGGCCGTCTTTCTCGCGCCAGGTCCGTTGCGCAAAGGCGGTCCAGTCCTGTGGCGAAAGCTGCGGGAACTGGGCGTCGAACAGGCGGCGCAGGATTTCGCCACCTTCCGCATGGCTGCGCGGGACAGGCAGCTGTCCCACGTACCGCCTGAGCCGCAGCAGGCCCTGCGCCTCGATGATCGGGCCGATGTCGTTGAGAATGACGCCTGCGATAGCCGTGGGCCGGGAGACCGCCAGCATCATGGTGATGAGGCCGCCATGCGACGTGCCGACGAACAGGGCGGGCGCGGTCTCGAGGGCGGTCAGCACGGCCGAGACGTCGGCCAGGTCGACGGGAAGCCGGTAGTTGTCCGGATCGCGATCATAGTCGGAGCGGCCGTGGCCGCGGTAATCGAGCGCCAGCACCTGCCGTGGCGCGACAGGATCGTCTGCCAGCGCCGATGCTACGGCATGAAAATCGGCGGCCGTCCGGGCGAAACCCGCCAGGCACACGACCGGGACCCCGGCAGCCAGGCGAGACCCGTAGCGGCGCACGTGCAGCCTCAGGCCGTCCGCGGCCGTCACGAAGACGCTCGCGAACCCCCGGCGCGAATTCAGGCTCGACGCCGAACCCCGAAGCCCCGCTCAAGAGCCCCCCTGCGCGTGCTCGATTGCAGCGGACCCCCCGGTGTCGCTGCGGAAGCCGATAGTGGTCGCGTTGGCGGGCGCAGTGCAACCGGCATGTTGCCGTGACGTCGCGTCGCCGCCGCCGACATCGGCGTCAATCGCGTCGGAAATAGTCGTAGGGGTCGGAATCACGTTCCGCTGGGGTACGTGTCCGGAGGGCACCAAGGTCTTCTACGTCACCGGTCCGAACTGACGCCTGCGCCGCTCTGAAGCGGTTCCCGGTGATGACGACTTAACACGAGCGGGAACCGCTCTAGATCCGCGCCCCGCTATTGTAGCTCTCGACCAGCTGATTGTAGTCGCGCAGGAGGCGCGGCGGGGAGCCCTCGACCATCCAGCCGCCGCCGGCGTTGAGCATCATCCGGTCGCCTTGACTGTACGGCACCTTGTCGCGGATGCGGCGCATCAGCTGCTTCGCAGTGGTGAGGAACGATTTTGCGCTGCTGATGAACATGGAGCCGATCTTCGCTTCGCCCTCGGCGCCCGGCGATTGCTCGGCCGCCTTGACGCTGCTTTCGTAGTCGTTCAGGGCTTGCGTGATCGCCGCGAGGTCGGGCTTCGCCGCGTTCTGCGCGCGCAGCACGCGCTTGGCGTGGATCATCAGCGCCTCGACGTGGTAGCGCGCCTTGCGCCCCTCGCTGCGCTCGATCTCGGCGAGCCGCTCCGCCGCCCGTCTGTCGTTGATGGCTTCGACGCCGTTGCGCAGCGCCTGGTCGGCGCGCGCGAACGCATCCCACGCGGCCACCAGGCGGGGATGCAGGGCCTTGCCCTTGGCCATCCGGTCGTCCTTGTAGTTCTGCTGGGAATAATAATCGTCGGCCTCCTGCAGCAGCGGCTCGAGCTTCGTCACGGCGTCCACGTAGGCCAAGGCGGCGGCTTCGAGCTCGGCATCGCTCGGCTCGAGCGCATTGGCCTTCTCGACGTTCTTCCGGCAATCCGCCGTGTCGTAGATCGTATAGGTGCCGTAGATGATCCGCTCCTTGCCGGTCGGCCCGTTCTTGCCGACCCAGCTGAAATAGCGCGTGCGTGACTTGTAGGCGCGCTCCGAGAGCCGGTTGATGCAGCCGACATAGGCGTTGACCTTTTCGCTCGCTGCCGGCGCCTGAGCGGCCGCCATGTCGGCGGCGAGCGGCGCGATGAGAACAATCGCGCCGGCCACCACACGTGCATGGAGTGACTTCATCCTCGCGCCTCCGTTTGTCCCGCCCTGTCCCGTGCCGGAAAACAATACGAAAGCTGTGCCCGAGGTGCCAAGGTGCGATCGCCGAACCACTCGGGGAGGTTCGGCGGGCGCTTGCACACATTGCTGATGCTGAAGGCCGCGATCTTTATGGCGGCTCGCCCGGCCATGACGATGCTGGGTCAGTTCATCGTGAACCGCAGCGCGTAGGCCATGGGCTTCAGAAGCCGTGGCAATCCTGGTGGTTTACTCGATCCCTGCCGTCGCGGCGGCTTCGTCGACCTCGCGGCGCGGCCGCTTGCCGAAGATCGCGCGGGCGATCCGGGCGGCGGAGCGGTTGCGATCGGCCTGCGTGCGCGCCAGCAGGCCGATGACCAGCACCAGCGGATCGAGCGCCAGCTTGCTGGCGAGCTCGATCACGTGCGCGCGCGTCGCAAGATCGCGGATCGCCCGCGCGATCGCCGGATCGAGATCGCCGAGGTCGCCGGCTTGAAGCCGATGGGGCGCCTGATCCCAGTCGATGGCGTCGGCGAGTCCGCCGCCATCGAACCGGTCGGACTTGCTCGGCACCGCAGGCGTGTCCTCCGTTCCGTCGCGGCCGAGAAGGCTCCGCAACCGGCTCGCGATCCCGGAGGGCCTGGGCGCCGCCATCTTGGCAGAGGCGCGCCCCTCCGCCGCGACGCGCCGCGCCGCGGACGGGAAGGCTCCCGACATGGGCGCAGCGGCCATCACGGGCATTGCTGCGGTTCGCGGGGTCGGCAGCGCGACCTTGCGGGTCAGCGGAATGGAGGCCTCCTGGGTTGCCGCCTCATCGATCAGGATGAGGCTGGTGAGATGGGTGACCAACCCCTCGGCCTCGGCGAGCTGAGCCGCTCTCTCGGTCGCCATTGCGGGCAGCGCCAGGCTTGCGGCCATCGCGGCCACGGCGCGCGGCATAAGCGCATCCCCGGTCGTCGCGTCGGTCGGCTGCCATCGTGCCGAGATGGTCATCCCGCCGCGGCGGATCGCGACGCTTTGCGGTGCGCCGTCGAACGGCGTCGGCGCCTGGTGCGGGACCTTGAGCGAGCGCACGGCGCCCTCCAGCGCGGCACCAAGATCGGCGCCGGCGGCAACGAAAATCTCGCCTCCGGTCAGGGCCGCCAAGTGTCCGACATTCGCTTCCAGGCTGTCCTCGCCGACCAGCACCGCCGCGATGCGGCGGCCGCGTTGCGCCAGCGCCTGCACGTCGAGCGCATGGCTCTTGCCATCGGTGATGAGCAGCACGTCGCGCGCCTTCGACTGGGTCAGCACCCGATCGAGCGAGCCGCCGATCTCGGTGCCGCCGCGCGGCCCGCTGAGTGCGCGCACCAGCGTGCCAAGATCGGCCTGGCGATTTTCTCCGGCCCGGGTCGAGCCGACGAACGCGAGCGCGTCGTCGAACTCCCACAGATCGACCATGTCGGACTTCTCGACCGTGCGGGCGACTCGTCCGAGCGCGCCGACTGTGGCCTGATGCTTGGTCAGCCCTGGGCGATCGCCCGCGCACGCCTCCTGCATCGAACCCGAATGGTCGACCAGGATGGCGACGTCGAGCGGCGCTTCGCCGGCTGCCGTTGGCTCGATGCGTAGCGTGACGGTGCGGCCGTCCGCAGCGCGGCCAATCAGATCGCGCGGAGTTCCAGCCGGTCACTTCCAGATCGATCGGCGCGTCGAGCGCGATCTTTGCGCGCCCGCCCTCCAGCGCGCCGCCGATCAGCACGACGCTGCCGTCGTGGCACTCCACCGCCAGATCGGCGTGGGGCAGCGTGCCGCCGTGGGCCAGATCGTCCGAGTCGGGCAGCCCGGAGCGGCCGTAAACGTGGCCGACGGTGAGCGGAATGCGCAGCGTCGCGCGACCGTCGAGGTTGGTCATCGCCAGCGCAAAGCTTGATCGCACCTCGATCTCGGCGCCGGGCGCCACATGGCCGACCGACAGCATATGCACGCCGCGCAGCACCTCCTCGTGCAGCACCGCCGTCTTGCCGCGCTCCAGCGCGCCCTCATAGTCCTCGCGCGCCGCGTCCTTGCGCTTGGCGCGGGCGTCGAGCACGCGGTCGCCGATGCGCGCCTTCAGGGCGAACAGGGTGGCGTGGACCGGCACCGGAAACGTGATCGTCGCCTCGATGCTCCGGGACTCGGCATTGCGAAAGGTGCGCGACGTCGTCACCACGGCAAGGCCGTCCTCGATCAGGACGTCGAACCGGGTCGCCACCAGGGGCACGGGCCGCGGTGTGCCAGCCTCGAAGCCGCCGGCAATGAAGGCGTGAAGCGGATCAATCCTGATTTGCGGCGCGGTCAAGCTCATGGGTGCGTTTCCTTATCAGGTCCGACAGCAGGGTTTCGATTTGCGCGAGCAGCGGGCCGACGTCGGTGCCGCTGCCGAGCAGATCCGGGTCGACGACGAGCGTGATGCCGGGGGCCACCGGAAACGGCGCGCCTTCGCGGGCTTCGAGCAGCAGCTTGATGGCTGCCGGCGGGAAGCCGAGATCACGCAGCCGGTTGTAGCGTCCGATCGCCGCAACGTGCTCGTCGCCGTAGTCGGCGTTGGCGCGACCTCCGCGCGGCGCTGGAATGAAGCCTTCGGCAATCAGATAACGGACTTGCCGCTCGGCCACTCCGGTGAGTGCCGCAAGCTCGCCAATTTTCATGACCCGGCCTTTCGACAGAACTATTGTCGAAATGGTGTTCGCCTGTCAAGCCTTTTTTACAAACTTTTTGTCAAAAGGCTGAGGGCTGCTGATACCGCCGAGATTGTGCCGTTTTACCGGCAGCGGTTATGTCATCTTCTTTCAAGCCGGCTTCGATGCGGCCGGATCGATCACGCGCAGCGGGCAGCCGGAATGGTAGAGCGCAAGCAAGCCGTCGTCGTCGGGGCGCTCGGCGTCATCGGGCGCTACATCGTCGAGCGGCTCCTCCGGGAGGAGGACTGGTCGGTCGTCGGCCTCTCCCGTCGGGCGGCTGACGCCACCCCAGGCTATCGTCACATCTCCGTCGATCTTCTCGATCAGCCGGCCACGGCCGCCAGGCTCGGCGAACTGTCGGACGCCACGCACATCTTCTACGCCGCCTTTCAGCCTTCCGCCGGCGCTGCCGCCGGCTATGCGGCCAACGTCGGCCCCAATCGCGACATGCTCGTCAACGCCGTGACCGCAATCGATGCGACGTCTCCCGTGCTGCGCCGCGTGGTGCTGGTGACCGGCACCAAGTATTACGGCGCGCACCTCGGACCATTCAGAACCCCGGCGCGTGAAAGCGATCCGCGCCACATGCCGCCCGACTATTATTTCGATCAGATCGACTGGCTCACCGCCTTCCAGCGCGGCAAAAGTTGGGACTGGGTGGAGCTGCGGCCGCAGACGCTGTGCGGCTTTGCCCCGGGCACGCCGATGAGCCTCGCTCCCGCCATCGCGGTCTATGCCGCCGTCAGCAAGGAGTTCGGGCTGCCGTTGCGGTTTCCCGGCAAGCCGGGCGCCTATTCGTCGATCTACCAGGTCACGGAGTCCGGGCATTTTGCCAATGCCGCGTTATGGGCCGCCATGGAGCCGCGCTGCGGCCACGAAGCGTTCAACATCACCAACGGCGACTATTTCCGCTGGAAGAATTTTTGGCCGAAGCTCGCCGCCGCCTTCGACATGCCGGTCGGCGATCCGCAGGCCATCAGCCTGACCCAGCACATGGCGGACAAGGAGCCGCTGTGGCGAGCCATGACGGCGAAATACGGGCTCAAGCCCTACCCCTACGACCAGCTCGTCGCCTGGCCTTTTGCCGATTACGTGTTCGGCTGCGATTGGGACGTGATGTCGGACGTCACGAAATCCCGGCGCTTCGGTTTCCATGATGTCGTGGATAGCGAGGAGATGTTCGTGCGACTGCTCGGCCGGTTCCGCCAGGAGCGAATCGTTCCCTAGGCCCGATCGCTCGAGGCGAGCAGAAGTGCCGACACCGGACTCGTGCACCACCGCAATCGCCTTCTTAAACGCGGTGAGACATCAACTCGGGACATCCGATCCTATCTGCTGATCAAGTAACCACCGACGAGCATGAGACCAATTCCGACTCCCTTTTGCAGCATCTTCGTGCGGCCGAGCGATTCCTTGGCCACGCGAGGGAGAAAGAGCGTCAGCACGATACCGAATGTAAGGACGAAAAGGGGCTGGAACGAATTCACGAGAAGAACCAGCGCGACGGGCGCCAGGAGCGTCGCGTAAAGCGTGACGGCTTCGCTCACGCTGACCAATATCCTGCTCAACGCGATGAGGCCAACAACGGCGGCTTTGTGTTGCTTGAAGAGGCCGAGGAAATCTCTGCGGAAACTGGGAACGCAGACGAGAAATGCCAATCCGGCCATCACTTGGCCGACGAAACCCCAAAAAAGCGAAACCCAGAACCCTTTGTCGACGGCGATCAACTTGAAAATGACCCCATTTATCGCGCTCAAGAAGGAAGCCGCCAGCATCAATGCCACGACGTTTCGCTTGAACCGCATTCCCCGCCGACCAAACTCAAACGACAATGCAAGCGCGCCGACGATAATAACGACCGAAGCCAATCCTTGAGCCAGCGTGATCGTTTCACCCAGGATGAAATAACCGAGGACGTAAGCAAAGATGGGCACCGTCTGATAAAACGGTGTAACGAAAGATGCCTCATCGAGGTCGAGTGCGTAGAGATAGCAAACAGCGGCGAAGACGCTCAACATCCCGGTCCCAACAACCGCAGATCCTTGCACGAGGCTGACGTCATACACGTCAGGCTGAATGAACAATACGATCGGGATCGCCACGCCGCTGAACAGCGACGAGCATATGACCATGGATCCGATACTTTTCTCCTTGAGGTGCCGCGACAGCAAAAATTTGTCGTTATGGTTGGCGCAGGCAAGAAGGAACGGAGCGCACAGGGCGATGAAAAACCAGCTCATAATGGACACTTCGCCGGGAAAGTCTTCAACTGCCGCCGAGGCGGAGACTGTGGCCGAGGCCGATTACGACTGCCGGCCCCCTAGTGTGGCGGATTTGACGTTCCTACCAGCATTGCGGCGGCCCCCTTCGTAGGAACGTCAAATCCAAAGCCACACTAGAATCCTATGCTTGCTAGTGTCCCTTTGGTTCCGGCGTTCGTATGAGAGGGTGCTGCAAGGGGATACGAACGTCGGAACCGGGACACTAGGTGCATCCCTGGTGCAACCGATCGCTCGGCGTCGGGTTCCGCACGAGCGAAAGAATGCAGTGCAGCAAGCCGTCACGGAGTGTCGATTTGCATCAGGCGCTCGGGAACCTACGTGGACCAATTTGATTGTTTGGTTGGCGCCAGAGCCGTTTCCGAAGGCCATCATGGGGGATGAGCGCATTCGCTCACCCGGCGACGCTTGGCAGTACGCGATCGGCAATGTGATCGCGGGGCCGGCGTGTTGCCCGACGGGCTGATCCTGTCGTCGATCGTCGTCGGCATTGCCCCTGTCCACCGGCTGGAACGGCGGCGACATGGTGTTTGTCCACCGCGTTGCTGTTTATGCCGAGCCGCGGGGGCCGAGGCCCAACCCTGTAAGGAGCTGATTTCGTGTCTAGGTCCGCACGTTGGTTAGGGACGGCAGATCTCGAGAACACACCGCGGGGGCAGTCACCTGGTGCGGAACGACGACCGCCTTGGTCGAGATTGCGCGGTGTCGCCACCACTCCCTCATGCAGCACCACGGACATGAGGTCTTTCTTTGATCAATGTGCCTCAACGGGATCTCCCGAGCAGCACGGTCACCCGCAACGGCTGCTCGAATACCGGCTTGCGCTTGTGCGAGACCTGGCCCGGCCCCGGCGCACCGATGTCGTCCTGGACCTCGGTTGCGGCAATGGTCATCATCTCCTCGCCCTTGGACCTGAAGTGGCTCGTGGCATCGGGATCGATGTCTCGCCGGGCATGATCGAATTGGCGCGCGCTCGTCTTCGGAGCTCACCTCGCAGAGCCAATCTTGCGTTCGAGGTGGATGATGCCGAGGAGCTGAAAGGAATTGCGGACCAGTCTGTCGATCTGGCCATTTGCATCGGCGCGTTCGAGCACATGCTCGATAAGCGAGCAGTGTTGGCCAGCATTTACAGGGTACTGAAGCCTGGTGGTCGTTTTTTCTGTTTGGCACCGCATGCCGATTACGTCTGGTATCGGACGATAGCCCCTCTGTTGCGGTTTGCCACCAAGCATCTTTCCAGCGATCGAATGCTGACTCGCGACGAATTTTCCGCGCTGCTTGACCAGGCGGGGTTTCGCCGCATTCGGTCTGCTCCCTGGACGTTCATTCCCAAGGGAGACGTGCCCGCCGTCATTGCATTACTGCTCACTGTACTCGATGCAGTCGGGCGACACGCTCGATTGGATTCTCTTCGAGGCGGCCTCGCGCTATGCGCCTGGAAGGAGGCGAAACCCACTTAGCAACAAGAGGAGGTCCGTGACAAAGACGTATCCTGTTCGGCTTGCGGCTCGCGCGAAATGCGTCGGGGTTTCGCAACCATCGCTGGATCCGGAGTGTCCGCAACGTTCCAGCCAAGTCGGGCGTGTTGCGTTCGCCGTGCCTGGTGATCTCGCAACGCCGACCGGAGGCTATCGCTATGACCGGCGCATCATCCAGGAGCTTCGGCGGCTGGGTTGGCAGGTAGATGTCCTGGACTTGGGAGACGGCTTTCCGTTCCCGAGCGTCGCGCAGCGCGCGACCGCGCTGGTGAGACTGTCCGCGGTGCCGGGCAGATGTCCGATTGTCCTCGATGGGCTTGCGTTCGGGGCGTTGCCCGAGGCCGGCGCGCTCCGATCCCGCACGCCGCTCATTGCGCTGGTGCACCAACCGCTTGCTTTGGAATCCGGTCTCGACACCGCGCAGGCGGACGTCTTTCGCGAGAGCGAGCGCGCCGCGCTGGCCGCTGCCGCGCGCGTCGTGGTCACGAGCGAGGCAACCGGGCGGATCGTGACCGATGACTACAGCGTCCAGTCTCAGCGCATCAGCGTTGTGCGACCAGGTAATGATCCCGTGCCGCGGGCGCGTGGCAGTAACGACGTCGTTGTTCGGCTTCTCTCGGTCGGATCGGTGGTGCCAGGCAAAGGATACGATCTGCTGATAGCGGCACTTGCTACGATTGCCGACCTGCCCTGGCGACTGGCCATCGCAGGTGACCGGACCCGCAACCCGGCCGCCGTTGCGCGGCTCGACGCCGACATCGCGGCCCACGGTCTCGGCGACAGGGTCGCGGTGCTCGGCGCCGTCCCACCTGAGCGTATCGTCGAACTGTATTTGGCATCCGACGTATTTGTGCTCGCGTCGCGTTTCGAGGGGTACGGGATGGCGCTTGCGGAAGCGATCGCCCACGGGCTGCCGGTCGTGTCCACCATGGCGGGCGCAATCCCCGACACCGTGCCGGAGGGCACCGGCCTGCTGGTGCCGCCGGACGACGTTGCCGCCTTGGCGCAGGCGCTGCGCCGCCTGATCAGCGATCGTGCCGAACGACAGCGGCTCGCCATGAACGCTCGCGCGGCAGCGGCCCAGCTCCCCACTTGGCAAGATTCCGCCAGACTGTTTGCGGGTGCAATCGAGACGGTCGGATGATGAGCGGGGGCATAGGCGTGGGGGTCGCGGGCCCTACCGGCATCGCACTTCCCGACTTCCCCAGCGCTGGGGAAATCTTCTCCAGCTATCCGTGAGACAGCAGATATCAAACGCCTGATCCGAGCGCCACGAATTTACGAGTACACAGCCTACGAGTTCGACGAAGCTGTCGGCCGGAGGACGACGGCGGCCATTCGGGTTCGCCGCAGGTCGCTTCCCCGGCTACGTGCACGCCATGCCCACCGCGTCTGCGACTGGTTGGGAGCGGAAGGGGGAGGACGGTGAGCGGCTGTGAGGTCCGCTCCGCGCCTTCTTTGTCAGCACTTCTTCCTGTCACCGCTCCGCAAATCGCTTGGCGGCATCGAGCGCAAGGCCCGTGGCAACGCTCCCGAACGCATCACCTGCAGTGAGGCGCGCAGTGGGTACGGCAGCGGCGATGGACTTCCGCACGGAAGGCATCCTGGTGGCACCGCCGGTGAGAAACACGGCCGACACCGAGTTGGGCGTCAAACCGGTCATCCGCAGCACATCATCGATGCGAGATCGTATACGCTGGAGGCTGTCGGCGACGGCTGCCTCGAGCTCTGCTCGGGTGATCTCCCGGGAGATGTCGGCGACGCTATCGTCGAGATTGAGCGTGGCGAGATCGGCGCGCGACAGCTCGATCTTGGCCGATTCGACGCTCGCCAAAAGCTCGTGGCCCTTGCGCTGCTCGAGCACGCGCAGCAGCCGTTTGATTTTTTCGGGCTCCGCCGAATCCCGCAAAACGCCGCGGACCTCGGTCAGCACTTTCGGATCATAGAGAAAGCCGATCCTGTGCCAGGTCGCGAGGTCGGAAAAATACCACGATGGCGCATCCAATCCCTTGCGACGAAGCGGACTGCGCAGGCCCAGTGCCGGCATCACGCTCGCCAGTCCCAACTGTTTGTCGAAATTCGTGCCGCCGATGTGCACGCCGGTGAATCCGAGAATGTCCTGGCGCCGGTCGCTCGATCGCGCACGCTCGGGGGAGACCCGCACCACCGAGAAGTCCGAGGTGCCGCCACCGATGTCGGCCACGAGCGCGATCTCCTCGGCATTGACGCGCTGCTCATAGTCGAGGGCGGCCGCGATCGGCTCGAACTGGAAGGCGATCGTCTCGAAGCCGGCGGCCCGGGCAGCCGCCTCCAGTTGCCGCTCCGCTGCGGCATCGGCCTCGGGGTCGTCGTCGACAAAGAACGCCGGACGGCCGAGCACCACGCTCGTCGGCGGCGCACCGAGGCTTTCGCCGGCCGCAGTACGCAGGAACCGGAGAAACGCAGCGATGATCTCGCCGAAGGCATGCTGCTTCAGCTTGACCTGCGTTGTCTCCTCAAAAAGCTTGGTGCCGAGCACGCTCTTTATCGCGCGCAGATAGCGGCCGGGCTCGCGCGCGAAATAGCGCTCGAGAGCTTCGTGGCCGAAAGTCGTCGAATTGTCGTCGAAGCTGAAGAACAGGGCCGTTGGCACCGACGTCGCGCCACGCTGGATGCGCAACAGATGAGGCCCCCTGGCGTCGCAGACGCCAACGGAGGAGTTCGAAGTGCCAAAATCTATGCCGCACGCAAGTGTCATGCGCCATGCTCCGGTCATCGTATTGCTTGCTTGGCAGTCGAACTGCGAAGGAGCGCGACTCTCGCCGGATTTCGTCGCTTGACAAGTCTGCAGTTTTTCCCCACACCGTGGTGCATCCAGAAAATTGAGATCGCAAAGCGGGCGCACGAGCGGCGAGCCGTTGGCACGACCGGAAGGTCGGAGAAGTGCCCAATCCGCACATCGTGGCTGTATAGTCACGGTATGAACGAAGCCTTGTTCGGCGAAGTGTCAGGATGGCTGATCCAGGCGGGCCTGGCGGGCGCGTCGGAAGCCGACATCGTGTGCGGATTCTGCGACCGTTGCGTGGCGGCCGGGCTGCCGCTCGCGCGCGCTCTCATGTTCGTCGACACGCTGCATCCCGTCCACGAGGGCCGCCTGGTTCGCTGGGGTTATGGCACCACCGAGCAGCCTCTCGTCGAATATGGCCGCACCGACCTGGACGCGCTCGCCGCGTCGGGCGCCAATTCCCACGACGTCCAGGCAGCCGACCGCTGGCGGCGCGGCCCCTTCTACAGGATGCTGCAAACCGGCGACTTGGTTCTGCGCCGCCGTCTGGACGGCACGACCAAGGACGAGTTCCCGTATGTGTCGGACCTGCTCGCCGCGGGGATGACCGACTACGTCGCCATCATCACCCGCTTTCCCGCCGAAGGCGTCATCGGCGAGATGGATTGCGTCTATTCGTCATGGTCCACGATGGTGCCCGATGGGTTCAGCGACGGCCAGATCGCTACGCTTCAGCGTTTTGCCCCCTATCTGGCGCTCGCCATCAAATCGGTCGCGCTCGCGCGCATGACCGGAACGCTGATGGCAACCTATCTCGGCCGCGACGCCGGCCAGCGCGTGCTCGGCGGACGGATCGTGCGCGGCATCGCCGAGCGCATCGACGCCGTCGTCTGGTTCAGCGATCTGCGCGGGTTCACGCGCATCACCGATACTGTGCCGGAACAGGTCATCCCATTGCTGAACGACTACGCCGATGCGATCGTCTCGGCCATTCACCAGCATGGCGGTGACGTCCTCAAGCTGATCGGCGACGGTACGCTCGCCATCTTCACGGCGGAAAACCGCACCAGCGCTTGCGGCGCCGCATTGTCGGCGGCGATCGCTGCGCGCGAGGGTGTCGCCGACTTGAACCGGCGTCGGGAGGCCGACGGCAAGCCGACAACAGATATGTATCTCGGCTTGCATGTGGGCGAGGTTTTCTATGGCAATGTCGGAAGCCGCGAGCGGCTGGACTTTACCGTCATCGGTCCGGCCGTGAACGAGGCCAGCCGCATCGCAGCGATGTGCCGTTCGGTCGATCAGCCCGTACTCATGTCCTCGGCGTTTGCCGATGTCGGGGACATGAGGCGCCGCCTCATTTCGGTCGGACGATACGCGCTGCGCGGCGTAGCGCACCCACAGGAGCTGTTTACGCTCGATCCTGATGCATAGGCGGCGTTGCGCAAGGAGCGGATCGTACCCCAATCAGTCCCCTCAGGGCCGTCGATTCCGGCGACCTTTGCCACCTCTCACCGCCGGGTCATCAGCCGTCCGCGCGCGACGAAGTGGGGTCGCCTGACCGACGACGGGGACCGCGCTAATCCGCCCGCAGCCCCGCCTCCTTGATCACCTTGGACCATTTCGCCATTTCGGCCCGAAAGAAGTCCGTGCACTCGTCGGGCGTATTGACGATCGCCTCGAAGCCGAGCGCGTCGAGCCGCTCCTTGACGTCGGGCATCGCGACGCTGGCGACGATCATGCGATGAAGCTGCCCGGTGATCTCCTTCGGCGTGCCTGCCGGCACCACCACCGCGGCCCAGCTCGTGCCTTCGACGTCCGGATAGCCGGCCTCCGCCATGGTCGGCGTATCGGGCAAAGCCCTGCTGCGCGTTTTCGCCGTGACCGCCAGCGCCCGCAGCTTGCCGTCCTTGACAAGCGGCACGGCGGGCGTGATCGCACCAAAGGACAATGGCGTGTGACCCGCAACCGTCGCGCCGACCGCCGGGCCGCCGCCATTGAACGGTACGTGCACGAGATCGGGCGCCAGCGAGAGCCGGAAAAGCTCGCCCACGAGCTGGGGCGGCGTGCCGACGCCGGGCGACGCAAAACTGTATTTGCCGGGGTTGGTCTTGATCAGCGCCAGCAGCTCCTTCACGCTCTGCGCCGGTACCGATGGATGGACCGTGAGCACGACCGGCTGGACGGCGCCGAGGGTGACCGCCTCGAAATCCCGCATCGGATCGTACGGGACGTGACGGTAGAGGAACGGATTGTTGACGTGGCCGCCGCCGGTCACGAGGATGGTGTGGCCATCGGGCGCCGCCTGTGCGGCGCGTCCGCTTCCCACATTGCCGCCCGCCCCGACGACGTTCTCGATGTAGAACTGCTTGCCCGTCTGCTCGGACATCTTTTGCGCGATCAGCCGCGCGAACACGTCGGTTGGACCACCCGGCGCGAACGGAACGATCACACGCACCGGCCGTGCCGGATAGGCTTGCGCGCGAGCGATGCGCGACGACGCCGGAAGCGCAAGCAGACCTGTTGCGAGACGCAGAAACCGCCGACGGGAGCATTCCATGCGTTCCCTCCCCGGAGCAGGCAGCCGCGGATAGACTGCTACAATTGTGGGCTCCACGCTACCGCGACGCCCTCGTGACTTGAATGAGCCGGCGGCATTGGCGGCGTGCGTGGCGCCGCCAATGCAAGCTGCGCGCTCGGCCGGGACACGCCAGGCGGTCCCCACCAGGGCGGTCTCGCCAGGGTTCGCGCGCCTAATCCACGACCGCGAACATCTGGATTTCAATCAGCTGCTCGGGCTCCCCGAGCTCCAGCACGGCGATGTTGGTCGAGGTCGGCTTGTGGGCGAAGGGCGCGAAATAGCTGTTGATCACCCGCGAAGCGCGACCGATGTCGCCCATCTGCGGGCGGGCGCGGAACACGAACATGTGCACCACGTCCTTGAAGCTGGCGCCGGCAGCGTCGAGCGTCTGCTTGATGCCGTCCATCGTGCGCTTGGTCTGCTCTTCGAGATTGCCGGTCATGTACTGCTGGATCTGCTCACGCTTGTGCGGATGGTCGTGATAGACCGGCAGCGCCGTGGTGCCGGCGAGCCAGAGAATCTTCCCGCTCTTGATCTTGATGCCCGGCACGAACGGCATGAACACCGTCTTGTCGTAGTCCGAATGATGGATGATCTCCATGTGCGGACTCGCCGGGGGCTGGGGGCCGGCGGAGGGGAGCGTCGTCAGCGGGGTCTGGGCGCCGGCGGGGGCGAGCGTCAACAGCGCAAGCGGCAGGCCGAGCGACAATCCAAGCGCAACGCGAAGCCGTGTCCTCATTGGGTTTCCTCCTTGTGAGGTGAGGCCTTCATCCGAATCGAACGAGGGGCGCTGCGCCCCTCCTGTGCTCGACCAACCCATAATATGCGCACAGTCGCTGCCGTTGCACTGCGCGATTTCGACCCGCCGCTCCCTTGAAGCGCGCGATGATTCCGCAAAGACGGGTCGCATGATCTCGTGAGGGCCTCCTGAAATTCTTCAAAGTTTGGAACTCGCATCGGAGGGTGGAGTTACCAAGATTGCCGAGCGGATTGCCCGCTTCGAGCACACGGGCCGCGCGGCTGTAATCAGCGGCTCCATCGGAAATACCGCCACACTTGTTACTCCCACCGTTCCATTTGCAGTGCCAAGTTATTTCACGACCGACAACGAACGATGAGCAGCGAATGGAATCGCGCTTCGGCCACGAGGCGCGGGGATTCGCCCAGATCAGGAGGTTCAAAGCCATGACGACATCAGGCGAGAACGGACGGAAAGGCGGACAGCCTGCCATGCACACACCACCGGTCGTGTCGCCGCAGGCGTGGGAGGCGGCCCGCCAGCGGCTGCTCGTGAAGGAAAAGGTCCAGACCCGAGCCCGTGACGCGCTCGCCGCCGAGCGCCGGCGCATGCCATGGATGGCCGTGGAGACGGCATATGCGTTCGAGGGGCCTGCGGGCAAAGCCAGCCTGCTCGACCTGTTCGACGGCCGGCGTCAGCTGATCGTCTATCGCGCCTTCTTCGAGCCGGGCGTGTTCGGCTGGCCCGACCACGCCTGCCGCGGCTGCTCCTTGGTGGCCGACCAGGTCGCCCACGTCGCCCACCTGAACGCCCGTGACACCACCCTCGTCTTCGTCTCGCGTGCGCCTCAGGCGGAGATCGCGCGGCTGAAGGCGCGGATGGGCTGGGAGATACCGTGGTTCACCATCACGGACCGCTTCGACGCCGACTTCGGCGTGGACGAGTGGCACGGCACGAACGTGTTCTACCGCGACGGCGATCGCGTGTTCCGCACCTACTTCATCAACAACCGCGGCGACGAGCAGATGGGGAACACCTGGAACTACCTCGACATCACGCCGCTGGGCCGGCAGGAGGTCTGGGAGGACTCGCCCGAGGGCTATCCGCAGACCCCGACCTACAAGTGGTGGAACTGGCACGACAGCTACGTCGCAGGCGCAGCGCCCGACAAGACATGGGTCGAGGTGTCGGACGCCGGCGAGGCGGCGTTCCGGAACCAACAGACGAGCGCGAAGCCCTGAGCCAGGCACGGCGGTGCCGCTTGCTCCACCTCTCCCCGCTTGCGGGGAGAGGTCGGCGCGCTCTTGCGCGCCGGGTGAGGGGCCTGCACATACGCATGAACTCGCGGCAAGAGCCCCTCACCCCGACCCTCTCCCCGCAAGCGGGGAGAGAGCCTGCCCCGACTTGATCGGGGGGAGCAGGCCGAGCGAGCGGCCGCGCACCGCGTCAATTCCGACGGGATCTAGTGCGACGAAGCCGCCGCTTCTGTCGCGACTTCGGCCGTCGCAGGCTTGCAGGTGATCCTGGCGATCGCGTCCTGAGCCTTTTGCATGGCTTGCGACACGTCGGCCATCAGCTGTTTCAGTTCGATCTCGGCGGCGTGAAGCTTCGTTCCCTGACCCTTCATGTCCCTGTCCCCATTGCGTCCCTTCAAAGCCGAAGGGCTCGCCACACGATCCCCAGCCAGGATTAACAATCTCTAAAGATTCGGTGGCGCCGGCCGCCGCTGCGCAGCGTGAGACAGGAAGCGCGGCGCCACCGGGAATGGCGACTTTGCCAAAATTTAATCCCGCGGATACGACGCCGTAAGGTGCGGCCCTCCATCTATTCGCCCAACCGTGCACGTGCACGCCTCGAGCCAGATGGAGACTTCACACGATGAATTCGATCAGGAATCCCATTGAGAACCCGCGCGCCGCCGCGCGCCGCCGCGCGCTGATGGCCGGCGTTGCCGGGCTCGGCGCCGTCGCGCTGCTCGCCGGCGCCGCCATCGCGCCGCACACCGGCGTGCCGGCGATGTCCGCCGCGGCCTACGCCCAGACGGCGGCACGCCCCGCCGGCTTCGCCGATCTCGTGCAGAAGGTGAAGCCCGCGGTGATCTCCGTCCGCGTCAAGATCGAGGGCGCGCAGACGATGACCTTCGACGGCGACGAATCGATGCAGCCCGGCGCGCCCTTCGAGCAGTTCTTCCGCCGCTTCGGCATGCCTGACGGCATGTTCCAAAACGCACCGCGCGGCCGGAATTTCGCCACCGGCCAGGGCTCGGGCTTCTTCATTTCGGCCGACGGCTATGCGGTGACCAACAGCCACGTGGTCGACAAGGCGCGCAGCGTCGAGGTCACGACTGATGACGGCAAGACCTACACCGCCAAGGTGATCGGCACGGACCCGAAGACCGACCTCGCGCTCATCAAGGTCGACGGCCGCGGCGATTTCCCGTTCGTCCGGCTCGCCGACAAAGCCTCGCGCATCGGCGACTGGGTGGTCGCGGTGGGCAACCCGTTCGGTCTCGGCGGCACGGTCACGGCCGGCATCGTCTCCGCCCGCGGGCGCGACATCGGCGCCGGTCCCTATGACGACTTCATCCAGATCGATGCGCCGATCAACAAGGGCAATTCCGGCGGGCCGACGTTCGATGTCGACGGCAACGTGATCGGCGTCAATACGGCGATCTTCTCGCCGTCCGGCGGATCGGTCGGCATCGGCTTCGCGGTTCCGGCCGACACGGTGAAATCCGTGATTGCCCAGCTCAAGGACAAGGGCGTGGTCACGCGCGGATGGATCGGCGTGCAGGTTCAGCCGGTGACGGCGGACATCGCCGACAGCCTCGGGCTCAAGACCGCCGAAGGCGCCCTGGTCACCGAGCCGCAGTCCGGCAGCCCCGCCGCCAAGGCGGGCATCGAAACGGGCGACGTCATCACCGCGCTCGACGGCGAGGCCGTCAAGGATGCCCACGACCTCGCCCGGAAGATCGGCGCCATGGCGCCGGGTGCGACGTTGAAGCTCGATGTGGTGCGCAAGGGCGAGAAGAAGACCGTGTCGCTGGCGCTGGGCGAGCTGCCGCGCGAGCGCCAGGCAAACGCCGCCGCCGGGGACGGCGGCAAGGCCGGTGGCGAGACGCCCCGGCTCGGCCTGATGCTCGCGCCCGCCGGCAAGGTGGCGGGCGCCGGCGGCGAAGGGGTCGTCGTCACCGCCGTCGATCCCGATGGGCCTGCCGCCGAGCGCGGCGTCAAGACCGGCGACGTGATCCTCGATGTCGCCGGGAAGACCGTGTCGACCCCGGCCGACGTCCGCAAGGCCCTGAGCGATGCCCGCGCCGATGCCAAGCGCACGGTGCTGATGCGGGTGAAATCGGGCGAAGCGACGAAGTTCATCGCCGTTCCGATCGCCCGCGCCTGATCGGGAGCCGAAAGTTGGTCCGCCGCCCGCCCCCCGCGGGCGGCGGCCGGGAGTACGCGGCGCTCACCGCCGCCTCGGGGCGCCGGAACCCTCGACCATGTCGTCCGTTGAAGGACCATGGCCGCCGAGCAATCCAAGCCGCAAGGGCCCGACCTGACGCAGGGCGTCGCGCTGGACGCCATTCCGGATGGCGGGATGGTGGGCGGACACGTGGGCGAGGACGCCGTGCTCGTCGCCCGCCGGGGCGATGAATTCTTTGCAATCGGTGCGACCTGCTCGCATTACGGCGGCCCGCTCGCCGAGGGCCTGATCGTCGGCGACACGGTCCGCTGTCCCTGGCACCATGCCTGTTTCAGCCTGCGCACCGGCGAGGCCGTGGCGGCGCCGGCCTTCAACCCGATGCCGTGCTGGCGGGCGGAGCAGCGCGACGGCAAGGTGTTCGTGCGCGACAAGTTCGCCGAAGGCGACAGGGCGCCGCCCGAGCGGCGCCCGTCCGATGCCGCGCGCCGCGTGGGCGCGCTGCCGGAGCGCGTAGTGATCGTGGGCGGCGGCGCGGCCGGCTTTGCCGCCGCCGAGATGCTGCGCCGCGAGGGCTTTGCCGGCAGCCTCACGATGATCAGCGCCGACGATACGGCACCGTATGACCGGCCGAACTGCTCCAAGGACTATCTCGCCGGCAGCGCGCCGGAAGAGTGGATGCCGCTGCGGCCGACGGATTGGTACGCCGGGCAGGGCATCGATCTTCGGCTGCGCACGGAAGTCACGGCCATCGAGGCGAAGACGCGGCAGGTGAGCCTGGCGGACGGGGGGACGCTGCCGTTCGACAGGCTGCTGCTCGCGACCGGCGCCGAGCCTGTCCGTCTTGACATTCCGGGCGCCGACCGGCCGCACGTTCACGTGCTGCGCTCGCTCGCCGATTCCCGTGCGATCATCGCCGGCGCAAGCCAGGCGCGTCGCGCGGTCGTGATCGGGGCGAGCTTCATCGGGCTCGAGGTCGCGGCCGCGCTGCGGGCGCGCGACATCGAGGTCCACGTGGTGGCGCCGGAGCGGGCGCCGCTCGAGCGCGTGCTCGGTGGCGAATACGCCGACTTCATCCGCGCGCTGCACGAGGAGCACGGCGTCGTGTTCCATCTCGAGGATACCGCCGCCGCGATCGAGGCGGCGGCCGTCAGCCTCAAGAGCGGGGCGACGCTTGCGGCCGACCTCGTCGTTGCCGGCATCGGCGTGCGGCCGCGCATCGCGCTGGCCGAGCGCGCCGGCCTCAAGACCGACCGCGGCATCGTCGTGAACGAATACCTCGAGACCAGCGCGCCGGGGATCTTCGCCGCCGGCGATATTGCGCGCTGGCCCGATCCGCTCACGGGCGAGAACCTGCGCATCGAGCATTGGGTTGTGGCCGAACGCCAGGGCCAGGCCGCGGCGCGCAACATCCTCGGGCAGGGGCGGCGTTTTGCCGACGTGCCGTTCTTCTGGAGCCAGCACTACGACGTGCCGATCGCCTACACCGGCCACGCCGAGAAATGGGACGCCCTCGACATCGAGGGCGACATCAAGGGTCGCGACTGTCTGGTGCGCTATCGCCGCAACGGCAAGGTGCTCGCCGTCGCCTCGATCTATCGCGATGGGGAGAACCTCGCGCAGGAAGCCGCGATGGAGCGCACTACGATCAACCCGGCATGATGTCTTGAGCACTCGACCTGCTCATTCTTCAGGAACGCGTGATCATTCTGGGAGATCATCATGGCGTATGTATTTACCGGCACCGCCGGTGCCGACAGCTACTCGGCCACGGATCCAACGGGCGGAACGATATCGGGACTGGATGGAGCCGATACCCTCTCCGGGTTCACCGGACCTGACACCATTTACGGCGGTACTGGAAACGACCAGATCGCTGGAAATTCGGGTAACGACCTCCTGTTCGGCGAAGAGGGTCAGGATTCGATCGTCGATACTGGCGGCAACGACACGATCGTCGGCGGCTTCGACGCCGATCAGATTCAAATTCGCGGGGCCGGAGATCACGTGATATTGGGAAACCAGGGCAATGACGTCATCCTAATTCCGCCCAGCCTGGCCACCGCACCGGGTGCGAATACGATTTATGGCGGGATGGGTGACGACTTCATCTTTGCGCGCGACGAGCAAGGACGCAGCCAGTTCGTCTACGGCGGTGAAGGTTCGGATAACATCCTTGCCAATGACTTTGGCACCGGCAACGTCACGGTCGTGGGAGGCGTCGATTCACTGGATGGGCCTGACCAGATTCAAACCGGATTTGGAGACGATCTCGTCCTCGGCAATGGTGGCGACGACCACATCAGCGACTTTGGCGGCACCAACACGCTTATCGGAGGATTTGGCAACGACACCATTTCGGGATCCCCAGGATTCGACTTCATGCAGGGGAACGAGGGCAATGACCAATTTGATGCCTTCGGCGGCGTCAATACCCTCACCGGCGGCACTGGAAATGATACCTTCATCATCCGCCCTCAAACTGATGGTACGTCCGCTGCTCCCGTGGTGATCACCGACCTTGTCTGGGGCACGGACCAGATCGATGTCCCCACGGTTCCTGTTGCGGTTGGCACTCCAGACATTGCCGGCGCGAGCAGCCTGACCGAAGCAGCGTCCAACGCGATCGCTTCGGTGCAGGCCGCCAACGGTCTGCCAGCAACGAGTCCGGTTGCGGCACAGTTTACCTTCAGTGGCTCGACCTACCTCGTCGTCAACGAGGCGGGAGCAGGCTTCGCCGATGCTGATGACATTCTCCTCAACGTTACCGGCGTAACGGGCCAGATCGGCACTTCGAGCTTCACGTAGCACGACGAGACGACGGCAGGCGGCCTTCGAGCCGCGATGCCGGTCGGGCCATTCTTGCCGACCCAGCTGAAATAGCGCGCGCGGCGTGCCGTGCGGGCGGCAGGCCGAAGCTCGCGGCCAGCCGCCGCGGGGCGGCCTGCGTGCTCGTCTCACCCTGCGCGGTGAATTCGTTTGCGCTGCCGTTGCGGAGCAGGTTGGCGACGCGGGGCGGGGTCGGGGCCTGTCCGCTGGCTGTATCTGCTGTGGCAGCTCCTGCATATCGTGGGGCTTCTGCGCTTGACAACTGCTAGACTGAGCAGGCTGCCGTCGCAGCCCTTCCGGGCTCTGGGCTTGGCTAGCGTTGTTTGGAGTGCAGCTACCAATGCCGACTTTTCATGAGGATGCGTCTCATGGCGCGAATTGAAGCAGACCGCGCGGATACGTGGTTGGTCGAGGACCTGTCGCCCACAGCGCAGCAAAGCTGGTCTGCATTCGCAGTCGCCGCGATCGCATTCATTGGATTTGTAGCGGTGGCTCCATTCGCCGGCACGCCGCTGGTTGAGCTCAACGCGTTCTTTCCAACCTTGGACGCCGTCGTTTTCGTCACCGACCTGGTCACGGCGGTTCTGTTATTTGGGCAGTTTTCGATTTCCCGTTCACGCGCACTTCTGGTTTTGGCAGGTGGCTATCTTTTTACCGCGCTCATCGTCATCCCGCATGCGCTCACCTTCACCGGCGCCTTTTCGCCGACCGGACTTCTCGGCGCGAATATTCAAACCGGATCGTGGCTCTTTATCTTCTGGCATCTTGGTTTCGCCGCGGCACTGTTGGCTTACGCGGTGCTCAGGAAAGACCAGCAGCCAGATCCTCCTTCGGAATTGTCCGCCCTGCCTGCAATCGGCTGGACGGTGGCCATTGTACTTGTTCTGGTGTGCGGTCTCACATGGCTGGCCACCGCGGGAGCGTCGCTGTTGCCGCCCATCATCCTGGACAGGACCCGCATAAGCCCGATTGTGATTTATCCGATCTCGTTCACAATATTGATGTCGGCGGCTGCCCTTGTCGTATTGCTGGTCCGTCCGCGCACTGTGCTTGCGCAATGGCTCGTGGTTGTGAATTTGGTATTTATCGGCGAGCTTGCATTCAGCGGCTTGTTACCCAGCGTCCGCTTCAGTGCCGGTTTTTACGCCGGACGCGTGTTTTCGCTCGTGACGGCGAGCATTGTCCTGATCGTTCTGCTCGCCGAGACGACGCGGCTCTATGTACGACTGGCGCGCTCCAATGCAGCGCTCCAGCGCGAGCGAAACAACAAGCTCATGAATCTGGAAGCCATGGCCGCTTCGATTGCGCATGAAGTGGGGCAGCCACTGGCAGGAATTGCCATGATCGGAACCGCAACTTTGCGCTATCTGCGGCAAACCCCTCCGGACGTTGGAAACGCAGAGGCGGCTGTGAATCGGATCGTTGAAGCCAGTGGAAACGCAATTCAGATATTTGACAATGTCCGCGCGTTGTTCAGAAAAGCGGTGCCGACAAGAAACCAGGTCGATTTGAACAGTCTGACTCGTGAAGCCTTGCGCGCTTTTGAGGCCGACTTCAAGCAGCATGGCATTCAGACCAGCATCGAGCTGGCCTCCGAATTGCCGCCCGTCATCGGTCACAGGGGGCAATTGCAGGAGGTCATCGTCAACCTGGTCCACAATGCCGTGGAAGCAATGGGCTCGGTCGATGGGCAGCGCGTGTTGAGAATCAGAACGGGGCTGAATGGCGACGCCGCAATTGACCTCGTGGTGGAAGACACCGGCCCGGGACTCAGCGCGGAAGAGAGCAACACGATATTCGACGCCTTTGTTACGACGAAGCCGCACGGAATGGGCTTGGGATTGGCAATCTGCCGAATGATCGTCGACCGCCATGAAGGCCAACTGTCGGTCTCCCCTGCCACGCCGCGTGGTGCCAGTTTTCGCGTTGTCCTGCCTCAAACCAAGCGGCCCTACTGAACCGGGTTCCCGTCGGCGCCGCCGTCGTCACTGCGGCCGAGGCGCAGCGGGGCACCTGGCCGACGCCGTAGCCCATGGCGAGGAGCCTGGGCCGGCCGTTTGGTTTTCTCGAAAAACGGAACGCTGCCTGGGGATAACTTCATCCGGCGTGCCCATTTTGTTTCTGCTTTTCCAAATGAAGGTGTAGGTGTGGCTCATCCCGGCTCACCGAGGGCGCTTTCCGGAAGCGGACCGATGGCGGAGCGGGGAGCGGCACCCGCGGGCGGAATTCGCAACTTCGCGCTCGGGCGACCCGGAGAACCCGCCACTCGGCACTAGGACCGAGGCGGATGCTTCAGGAGTGAGGCGTCGGGCCGGGATTCGTAACATGCCGCGGCGAAGCGCCGAGAGGCGAGCGCCCCTGCGTCACTGGGGCGCGAAGCACCTCGGTCAGGTGCTTCTCGCGTGCCGCGTCATGGCACGCCAATGGTGCGGCGATCCGCACCAGCGTTTCTCGGCGCTTCGCTCCCTCACGCCTTCCATCATGGAAGTGAGGGAAGGACGTCATCCTGAGGTGCTCGACTGCGCAAGCAGTCGAGCCTCGAAGGACGCAAAGCCCGGCTCGCAACGGCCGCCGCGATCATCGCGACGACCGCCGGAGAGGGCGGAGCGTGGCTGTTTGACATCGTGAATCAGAATGGTCCGCGCGCGGGCGGCGAGCCCGCAGCGGCGCTGGCGCATGGGCGTGCGCTCGTGCTCGCCGCTTGCTGATGCGCGCTCCCTCTCCCCGCATGCGGGGAGAGGGTCGGGGTGAGGGGCTCTTGCCGCGACTCCGTGCCTGCGAGCAGGCCCCTCACCCGGCGCGCAAGAGCGCGCCGACCTCTCCCCGCATGCGGGGAGAGGTGAAGCAAGCGGCACCGCAGTGCCCCAAATTCGGCGAATGCGCTCCTAATATCCCGCCGCCAGCGCGCCGCGCGTGCGCGGGTCGGCGGCGCCGGCGAGGCCGTCGGGCGTGACGAGGATCGAGTTGGCCGAGCTCCAGCGCCCGCCGCGGACGACCGTATGGCCGCGCGCCTCCAGGCCGGCGACCAGGTCGGGCGCGACCGCGTTCTCCGCCAGCACCTCGTCCGGCAGCCACTGATGATGCAGGCGCGGCGCCGCCACCGCCTCGGCAATGGTCTGGCGCCGGTCGATGACGTTGGTGATCACCTGCAGCACGGCGGAGATGATGCGGCTGCCGCCCGGCGCGCCGGTGACCAGGACCACCTTGCCGTCGCGCATCACCAGGGTCGGCGTCATCGACGACAGCGGCCGCTTGCCCGGGCCCGGCGCATTGGCGAGCCCGCCGACGAGCCCGAAGGCGTTCGGCGCACCCGGCTTGGCGGCGAAGTCGTCGAGCTCGTTGTTGAGCAGGATGCCGGTGCCCTCGGCCACCAGGCCGACCCCGTAGTTGAGATTGAGCGTATAGGTGTTGGCGACCGCGTTGCCGAAACGGTCCACCACCGAGTAGTGCGTGGTGTTGCTGCCCTCGCGCGGCACGGCGCCGCCCCCAAGCGAGGACGACGGCCGCGCACGCTCGCCGATGGTCCGCCGCAGCTGGGCCGCGTAGCTCTTGGCGGTGAGGCGGCCGATCGGCATGTCGACCACGGCCGGGTCGCCCAGGAAGGCGGCGCGATCCGCATAGGCGAGCCGCATCGCCTCGATCATGCGATGGGCGTTCTCGTCCGTGCCGGCGGCGGACGGGTCGAAGCCCTCGAGGATGTTGAGCATCTCGACCAGCACCGTTCCGCCCGACGAGGGCGGCGGCATCGAGAGCACGTCGTAGCCCCGATAGGTGCCGCGGATGGGCGGGCGCAGCGTGGGCCGATAGTGTCTCAGATCGTCGAGCGTCATTACGCCGCCGGCGGCGCGCACGGCGGCGACGATCTTCTCGCCGATCGGCCCCTGATAGAACGCGCTCGGGCCGTCGCGCGCGATCAGGTCGAGCGACGCCGCCAGGTCCGCCTGCACCAGGAGATCGCCGGGCGCGAGCACCGTTCCGTCGGAGCGCATGAAGACGCGGGCCGTCGACGGCCAGCGCGCCAACTTCGCCTGCGCGCGCGGCAGCGAATCGGCAAGCTCGTCCTCCACCATGAAGCCGTTGCGGGCGAGCGCGAGCGCCGGCGCGATCAGCTCGGCAAACGTGAATTTGCCCGAGCCGTAACGCTCGTGCGCCAGCGCCAACCCGGCGACGGTGCCCGGCACGCCGATGGCGAGCGCGGAGTTGCGCGACTTGCGCGGATCGGCCTCGCCCTTCTCGTCGAGGAAGGTGTCGCGCGTCACCGCCTGCGGCGCGGTCTCGCGATAGTCGATCGTGATCGCCTCGTTGCGCGCGGCGAGGTGAACCAGCATGAATCCGCCGCCGCCCAGGTTGCCGGCTTGCGGATGGGTCACGGCAAGCGCGAAGCCGACCGCGACGGCGGCATCGACCGCGTTGCCGCCTTGCTCCAGCACCGCGACGCCGACCCGCGTCGCGCGCGCCTCCTGGCTCGCCACCATGCCGTTGCGCGCCAGGACCGGCGCGCCGGCCGGCGCCTGCGCGGGCGCCGCGACGGGCGCAAGCGCGATGAGCGCGGACAGCGAAGCGAGAACGAGTCGGCGGTTGATCATGCGGGTGCGGCCACGGTTTGACAGGGTTCCGGCGCGAGGGCTACGGTCGATGCCAAGCAACACACCATATCGTCGGGAGGATGACCATGCCAACGCGATGCGCCATGCTGTCCGGACTGCTCGTTGCGGCGCTCGCTGGCGCCATCGGCCCGGCCTCCGCACAGACCTTCACCAAGCAGGTGCACATCATCGTGCCTTACGCGCCGGGCGGCACCTCGGACATCCTGGCGCGCCTGATCGGGCCGAAACTGTCGGAACAGATCGGCCAGCCGGTGATCGTCGAGAACAAGCCGAGCGCGTCCGGCAACATCGGCGCCGACTTCGTCGCCAAACAGCCGAGCGACGGCCATACGCTGCTGATCACCGACGTCGGCACGCTGGCGACCCAGCCGAGCCTGGTGAAGAAGCTGTCCTTCGACGTGCAGAAGGACCTCGTGCCCGTCACCATGGTGATGTTCTCGCCCTACCTGTTCGCCACGCACCCGTCCATTCCGGTCGCGACGTTCGCCGAGCTCGTCGCCTACAGCAAGGCCAACCCGGGCAAGCTCAACGTCGGCAACAGCGGCGTCGGCTCGATCCAGCACCTCACCGCGCTCGTCATCCAGAAGAAACGCGGCATCACCTGGGGCCACGTTCCCTATCGCGGCGGCGCCGCGGCGATCCGCGCGGTGGTCGCCAACGAGAGCAACGTGATCTTCAACGGGGCGCTCGCGACCTTGCCGTTCGTCGCGCAGGGCCAGCTCAAGGGCATCGCGGTGTCGGGCGAGAAGCGCCTGCCGACACTGGCCAACCTGCCGACATTCCGAGAAATCGACATGCCGATCGTCGAGACCGGGTCGTGGCAGGGCTTTCTCAGCAGCAAGGGCACGCCGCCCGCGATGGTGGCGCGGCTCAACAGCGAGATCCGCAAGGTGCTGGCGATCCCGGAGATCGCCAACAAGATCATCGAGCTCGGCGGCGACATCCGCACCGGCAGCGCCGAGGAATTCGCCGGCTGGATGACCAAGGCGATCGCCGACTGGGGCGACGTGGTGAAGGCGGAAGGAATCCAGCTCGACTGAGTCACGGGAATGACGTGGAATCGTCACCCTGAGGTGCTCGGTGCACGCTTGTGCACCGAGCCTCGAAGGGCGGGCCGATCATCCTTCGAGGGCCGCGCGTCAAGCTCCGAACTTGATGAAGTGAAGGTGGGCGCGCGGCCTCCTCAGGATGACGGCGTCGAGGCAATGCGCGTCCGTCATCTGCCATGAACCTTCCCGACCTCGCCTTCGCGGTGTTCCTCGTCGCGCTCGGAGCGCTCGCCTTCGCGCTCGCGGGCGAGCTGTCGGTCGGCAGCACGGCGTCCATGGGTCCCGGCTACGTTCCGCGCGCGCTTGCCATCATCATCATGCTGTACGGCGCGGCGCTCGGCGTGCGCGCCGCGCTTCGCGGGCGCGCCGCGTTCCCGGCGATCGAGCGGCGCCCGCTCCTGTTCATCGCCGCCGCGGTTGCGCTGTTCGCGCTGCTGCTGCCGTTCGCCGGGTTGGCGCTGACGAGCTTCGTGGTCGTGCTGTGCGCCGGCTTTGCCGCCTACGACGTGCGGCTGCGCGAGAACGCCATGCTGGGCGTCGCGCTGGCGGCCTTCGCGGTGGTGCTGTTCGTTTCCGTGCTCGGCCTGCCGATTCCCGTGTGGCCGCGACAATAAGGCGGACGCATGGACCTGTTCGCCAATCTGGCCACGGGCTTCGCGGTGGCGCTCACGCCGGCGAACCTCGGCTTCTGCCTCCTCGGCGCGCTGATCGGCACGCTGGTCGGCGTGCTGCCGGGCATCGCGCCGATCACCACCATCGCCATCCTGCTGCCGTTCACCTTCTCGCTGCCGCCGGCGTCGTCACTGATCATGCTGGCCGGCATCTTCTACGGCGCACAATACGGCGGCTCGACCACGGCGATCCTGGTCAACGTGCCGGGCGAATCCTCGGCGATCGTGACCTGCCTCGACGGTCATCAGATGGCCAAGCAGGGCCGCGCCGGCCCGGCGCTGGCGATCGCCGCCATCGCGTCGTTCGTCGCCGGTACCTTCGCCACCCTGGTGATCGCCACGGCGAGCGTCCCGCTGAGCGCGCTCGCGCTTGAGTTCAACGCGGCGGAATATTTCAGCCTGATGGTGCTCGGGCTGATCGGATCGATCGTGCTGGCGCACGGCGCGCCCGAGAAGGCGATCGCCATGATGCTGGTCGGCCTCCTGCTCGGCCTCGTCGGCATCGACGTCAACACCGGCGCGCCGCGCCTCACCCTCGACATCGCCGAGCTGAGCGACGGCATCGGCTTCGTGCCGGTCGCCATCGGCATGTTCGGCATCGCGGAGCTCGTGGTCACGCTGGGCAAGCCGCGGGACGCCTCGCTGCTCGCGTTCCGGCTCAAGGACCTGTGGCCGTCGCGCACGGAGATCCGCGCCTGCATCCCGGCGATGCTGCGCGGCACGGTGCTCGGCTCGGTGCTCGGCGTGCTGCCGGGCGGCGGCGCGGCGCTCTCCTCGTTCGCCGCCTACGGGGTGGAGAAGAAGGTCTCGGGCACGCCGGAGCGCTTCGGGCGCGGCGCCATCGAAGGAGTCGCGGCGCCCGAGGCGGCCAACAACGCGGGCGCGCAGACGAGCTTCATTCCGCTGCTCACGCTTGGCATTCCGGGCAACGCCATCATGGCGCTGATGGTCGGCGCGATGATGATCCAGGGCATCCAGCCCGGGCCGCAGGTGATGACCAACCAGCCGCAGCTGTTCTGGGGCGTCATCGCCTCCATGTGGCTCGGCAATCTGATGCTGATCGTGCTCAATCTGCCGCTGATCGGCCTGTGGGTGTCGCTGCTGCGCGTGCCCTACCGGCTGATGTTCCCGGCGATCGTGCTGTTCTGCTGCATCGGCACCTACTCGATCACCAACAGCGTGTTCGACGTCTGGGTGATGCTGCTGTTCGGCGTGCTCGGCATCTTCTTCCACAAGGTCGGTGCCGAGCCGGCGCCGTTCGTGCTCGGCTTCATCCTGGGGCCGCTGATGGAGGAGAACTTCCGCCGCGCCATGTACCTGTCGCGCGGCGACGCGCTCATCTTCCTGCAGCGTCCGATCAGCGCGTTCCTCCTCGTTCTGGCCCTTGGGCTGCTGGTCATTCTCGTATTGCCGGCGGTGCAGGCCAAGCGCGAGGAAGTGTTCCGTGAATAGCCTGCGTGAATGAACGCAAGGGCCGGCCGGCACGACCAAACCATGGCGGCGTGACGGCGGCACGCGGCGCCGCCACGGGATTTGCCGCAATCGGCCTCTACATGGTTCTTAATCCAGGTTTTGGCACGGAGAATCATCATGTCCCGCCTCACTGCCGCGATCCGCATCCCGCGCATGTCCCTGCTGGTTGTGCTGCTCGGGCTCCTCGTGTCTGGCTGCGGCGTCAACAACATCCCGACCTACGAGGAGCAGGCCAAGGCCAAGTGGTCGGACGTGCAGAACCAGTACCAGCGCCGCAACGACCTCATTCCCAACCTGGTGGAGACGGTACGCGGTTATGCGCGCCAGGAGCGCGAGGTGCTCGAAGCGGTGACCAACGCGCGCGCGCGCGCGACCGCCATCCAGGTGACGCCGGAGATGATCAACGATCCGGAGGCCTTCAAGCGCTTCCAGGAGGCGCAGACGCAGTTGTCGGGCGCGCTGGGCCGCCTGCTGGCGGTGGCCGAGCGCTACCCCGATCTCAAGTCGAACCAGAACTTCCTCGCCCTGCAGGCGCAGCTCGAGGGCACCGAGAACCGCATCGCGGTCTCGCGCCGCGACTACATCGAGGCGGTGCGCGCCTACAATACCGAGCTGCGCACGTTTCCCGGCGTGATCTGGGCGAGCACGCTCTACCGCAGCCAGAAGCCGATGGAGACGTTCACCGTCGCCGAAGACGTGCGGCGCGTCCCGCAGGTGAAGTTCTGAGGATCCGATGCGCGTCTCCCCGCGAGCACCTGTCGCTGCGCCGCGAGCCGCCAACGGCTTCGCGGCGCTCGGCGTGCTCGCCGTCCTCGTCGTCTGCCTGTCCGCGGCGCTCGCGCAGACGCTGACGTTTCCGGCGCTCACCGGGCGCGTGGTCGATGACGCGGCCGTCTTCGATGCCGCAACGCGCGCGAGCCTCACCGAGAAGCTCGCGGCGCTGGAGACCAAGAGCACCGACCAGCTGGTGGTCGCGACCGTGCGCTCGCTGCAGGGCACTTCGGTCGAGGACTATGCCAACCGGCTGTTCCGCGACTGGCGGCTCGGGCAGCAGGGCAAGAACAACGGCGTGCTCATGCTGGTTGCGCCGAACGAGCGCAAGGTGCGGATCGAGGTGGGCTACGGGCTCGAGGGCACGCTGCCCGACGCGGTGTCGAAGCTGATCATCGAGAACGCGATCCTGCCGCGCTTCCGCGCCAACGACTTTGCCGGCGGCATCAGCCGCGGCGTCGACGACGTCATCCAGGTGCTGACCGACAATTCGGAGGAGTGGAAGCAGCGCGCCGCCGGGCAGCGTCCGAAAAGCCAGCTGACCGAAGTGCAGGCCACGGTGATATTCTTCCTGGTCGCGGCGCTCGGCACGATCATCGCGTTCATCTACAACTACCACACCGGCCGCCTTGCACCGCAGCTCGCGCGCCGCCGCGATCGCCGCGGCACGCGCGACTCGTGGTGGGATTCGTCGAGCTCCGGCTCGTCCTGGAGCTCGGGCGGCGGATCCTGGGATTCAGGCTCGTCGGGAGGCTTTTCGGGCGGCGGCGGCGATTCCGGCGGCGGCGGCGCGTCGGGAAGCTGGTGAGGGGGCCGCGCATGCGATCGAGCTCGATGCTCCGCGCGCTGCTCGCCGTGCTCGTCGGCCTTGTCGCGACCGCGGCGGCGGAGGATTTCCCAGCGCTCTCCTCGCACGTGATCGATCCCGCCAACGCCATGGATTTCGGCTATCGCGTCGGAACGACCCAGGAGCTCGAAGCCTTCGAGGCGCGGACCGGCATCCGCGTGGTCGTCGCAATCGTCAAGCCGCCGCGCGGAACCTCGATCGACGACTACGGCACCGCGCTGTTCCAGGATTGGGGCCTGGATACGCGGCCGAATGGCCGCACGGCCTTGCTCGCCGTCAATCCGGCGAAGAACACGGCGGTCGTCAAGGTCGGCCACGGTCTCGCGGCCGTGCTCGACGACGATGTCGTGGGCCTCATCATGGCGAAGCGCGTCATGCCGCATCTCGCGGTCAACGGCGTCACCGGCGCGGCGTCGCGCGGCGCCGATACGATCCTCGAGGTGCTGCGCCGCGGCCCGGCCGGGCTCAGGGCGAGCGAGCCGGAGCAGGTATCGTGGCTCGAGGCCAACCGCGACCGCCTGTTCCTGCATTTCCTCGGCGGGCTCATCGCCTTCCTGGTGCTCGCGCTGGCGATCAACCTGGCAACGCTGGCCGGGTGGCTGCCGCAGAAGAAGCGAGGACTGTGGCGTGTGCTCGACTGGATCACCGGGCTTGCCGGCGCCATCAGGGTTGAGTCAAGCTCCTCCTCCTCGTCGGGGTCGTCGGGGCGCGGCGGACGCTTTGGCGGCGGCGGCGGAACGTCGGGCGGCGGCGGCGCATCGGGAAACTGGTAAGTCATGATTTCGGATGCCGATCGCGCCCAGATCGCAGATGCCATTCGGGCGGTCGAAGCCAGGACGTCGGGCGAGATCTTCTGCGTCCTGGCTCAGCGCTCGAGCAATTACACGCTGGTGCCGGTCGCATGGGCGGCGGCGCTGGCGCTGCTCGTGCCGCTGCCGTTGATCTACCTGACCAGCTGGCCGGCGAGCGTCATCTATATGCTTCAACTCGTGTGCTTCGTCGCGGCTGCGCTCGGGCTGGCGCGTCCCGCCTTGCGCTTCCGCCTCGTGCCCAAGCGGGCGAGGCACGAGCGCGCGCACTCGACCGCCATGCGGCAGTTCTGGGCGCAGCGGCTCAACAAGACGCAGGAGCGCACCGGCGTCTTGATCTTCGTCTCGCTCGCCGAGCACTATGCCGAGATCATCGCCGACGCGGGAATCAACGAGAAGGTCACGCCCGACGTGTGGGAGAACGCGGTCGCGGCGCTGACCGAGGGAATCAAGCAGGGCCGCGTGAGCGAGGGCTTCGTCGCGGCGATCGCCCAATGCGGCGCAGTGCTGGCGGAGCACTTTCCGCTTGCGCCCGGCAGCGTCAATCCGAACGAGCTGCCCGACAAGCTGATCGAGATCTAGACCTTAAAATCCCGCAGCACCTCGGGCCGGAACGCGAGGCCGTGGCCGGGACGCTCGGGCGCCGTGATCATCCCGTCGATGACCGGAACGGGATCGACCCACAGGTCCTGCGACAGGCCCATCTCCTCGATCCACGCGCCGTTGGGGATCGACGCGAGCAGCTGCACGTTCAACTCTGGGAACAGGTGCGGCGCGAGACTCATGCCCCAGGTGTCGGCCAACGTGGCGGTCTTGCGTAGGTCGGTGAAGCCGCCGCGCATCGGATCGGGCTGCAGGATCGGCAGCCGCGGGTTCTCCAGGAACGGCCGCAGGTCGAAGCGGGTGAAATGGGTCTCGCCGCCGACGATGCGCAGGTCGAGCGCCTCGGCGATCCGCATGTAGCCGGCGAAATCGTCGGCAACGACCGGCTCTTCCAGCCAGTACACGTCATAGGCCTCGAACTTGCGCCCCATCTGGATGGCGACGTCGGCGCTCCAGCCCATGTTGACGTCGATCATGATGGCGATGTCGGGCCCGAGCGCCTCGCGCATGCGCCGCACGTTGTCGAGGTCGGTCGCCAGATCCTGCGTATGGGCGACCTGCATCTTGATCGCCTTGTATCCTTGCGCGACGTAATGCTGCGCCTTGGCGATCATTCCGTCGCCCCCTGAGCCGCGCCAGCAGCCGCTGCCGTAGGCGGGAATCGCCGAGCGGAAATGGCCCCACAGCCGATGCAGCGGCAGGCCCGCGCGCTTGCCGATCGCATCCCATAGCGCGATGTCGAGCGCCGACATCGCCATCACGACGATGCCGCCGCGGCCGTAGGTCATGGTGGCGCGCCACAGGTCCTGCCAGATCGCCTCGACGGCGGTCGCGTCCTTGCCGATCACGCGCGGGATGATCGCCTCGTCGAGGCAGGTCGCGATGGTGCGCAGGCCCGGACGGAACACGAATAGGTAGCCCATGCCGACGATGCCGCCGGCGGTCTCCACCTCGAGCACCAGGACATTGCGCGCGGGCCCGAACGCGTGCCCCTGCATCCACGGCGACTCGGGCCAGGGCACGCGCAGCAGCGTCGTGCGCACCGCGCGGATGGTCATGTCGCTCATGGATGGATCACAGTCCTCGGGTGGACGATGCGCATCGCGCACCGTAGCCCCCGAAAGCCGGCTCCATCAAGCTACTGTTGCTTCATCAATCCGGCGGCTCGCAGCGCCTGTCTGATGACAGCGCCCACGTCGATCGGCAGCGTGCGCGGGGCAGTCGCCTGCTCCTGCGCGGAATGGGCGGCCGCTCCCGCCGCGCCGAGATAGCTCGGCACGACCGCGGCAAGGTCGCGATCCCGCACCGTTGCGGCGCGCTTGTGGCCGGTGAGGCGGAAGAATTTCGCGATGTGGTAGGAGGACGAAATCCCCACATCGAGCAGGAAGGCGCCGGCGACCCCGCAGCTGTCGTCCGCCCCGCTGGTCGCCAGCGGCGTTCCGTGCGCCATGCTGGTGATGGTGTACGATTCGATCACGTCCTCGCCCGCGAGATTGCGCCACACTTGCCGGGGATAGCCGTCGACCATTTCGCTGCGGGTCGGGGCCGCAGCGAGGCCGTGCACGTCGCTCCATTGCTTGATGATCTCGCCGGCGTTCGCGGGCTTGATCGTGACATCGGCGTCGCCATGCCACACCGAGACGCGCGGCCACGGCCCGCGATGCGGGGAAGCCGCGCGCACCAGGTCGCCCCACGCGCGCGCCGGCCGCGGAGCGCACTGGAACATGCCGTCGAAGGCTTCCTGGACATTGGTCGCGGCGCGATACGGCAGTCCCGCAATGATGCCGCCGGCGGCGAACACCTCGGGATAGGTTGCGAGCATCACTGCGGTCATCGCGCCGCCGGCCGACAGGCCGGTGACGAAGACGCGTCGCCGGTCGATGCCGTGCTGGCTTACCATCGCGTCGATCATCTGGCGGATCGAGCACGCTTCGCCGCGATCCCGTTCCGTGTCGGCGGGAAGAAACCAGTTGAAGCAGCGCTTGGGATTGTTGGCGGCCTGCTGTTGCGGGAACAGGAGGCAGAACCCGTAGCGGTCGGCCAGCGTCGACCAGCCGGCGCCGTAATCGTAGCCGGCCGCCGTCTGGCCGCAGCCGTGCAGCACCACCACGAGCGCCGGCGAGGCCTCGATCCGGTCCGGCACATATTCGAACATCCGCAGGTTTCCGGGGTTCTGGCCGAAGGCCGCGACCTCGGTCAGCCGGCTGACCGGCGGCTCAGGGGCTTGCACCGCCTGGCCGCTGGGAATCGCTTTCCACAGTCCTTCCCAGTGGCGGCGCTGGCGGGCGAGCTTGGCGATGGTAGTCCCGAGGCTGTGCAAGGCCGTTCATCCTTCTTGTGATTGTTCGCACCAACGCTCTATTTATCAAATGGTTGCTGCAGTGCACAACAAAATTGCTGCGCAACATAAAGTGATTGCGCTCAGCCATGATAGCCGGCGTGGACCCGGTTGATTCCTGCCGGATACGGTTGCCGCCTACCGTGCCTGACCGTGATAGACCGTGTTGGGCCGCATGTCGGTGGCGGAGGCGACGCGGTTCGACATGTTGAAGAAGCCGGCGACCGCCGCGATGTCCCAGATGTCGCGATCGGAGAATCCGGCGCGGCGCAACGCCTCGCGGTCGGGCTCCTCGACGGTCCACGGCTCGGCGGTGAGCTTCACGGCGAAATCCAGCATGGCCCGCTGGCGCTTCGACAGGCGCGCGGCGCGATAATTCATCACCATCAGCTCGCCGAGCGCCGGATCGCCCGACAATGCGCGCACCGCGGCGCCGTGCGCCACCAGGCAGTAGTAGCAGCGGTTGGCCGACGAGACCGCGACCGCGATCATCTCGCGCTCGAGCTTGGAGAGCCCGGATGGCGCGAGCATCAGGTCGTTGTACATGGCGACGAAGGCTTCGAGCTTGGCCATGTCGAAGGCGTAGGCCGCGAGCACGTTGGGCACGAAGCCGAGCTTCTCCTGGCATTTGGCGAAATAGGCTTGCATCGCCGGGCTCGAGCGGAGCGGCGGCCAGGTCCAGCGCCGTGATGACGGTATCGTCCTGCGCCGCCGCCCCGCCGAGGCCGCTCAAGCCTTGCCGGGAATGAGGCTTCTTGCGTTGCTCGTCCTTGATCCGCAACGCGGAAGTCGCGGCTGCCGCCGTCTTGCGTCCCGATTTTGTCGTTCTTGCTGCACCAGCCACGGCCGCCTCCATCACGTCTTTTTTCCATGACGCGAGCAGCCTACAAGCTTCTCCCTCTCGACGCGACGTCCTGGATGAGGAAGAGTCGCGACCCGCGGGGAAACGCGAAGGACGAGGGAGATGAACCGATCCAGGCCCTTGTCGGCACCGAGGAGGAGCGCGCCGCGCAGCGGCTCATCGAGCAGATGGGCACGATCCTCACCGGCCTGCGCGACGACATGCCCGCGGGCTTTGCGGCGAGCCTGTTCTCCGCGTGCCGCGCCCGAGGATCTCGTCGTCTACGAGCCGCGCGAGCTCGCCGCCCTGGCCGAGGAAGCCTGGGCGTTCCTGTTCGACCGCAAGGCCGGCGTCCCGAAGATCCGCTTCGAATCGCGCGTCCGGTCCGCTTGGCGCGGAGCGCATCAAGACGGTCTCGGTGCTCGAGATCGTCAACGACGACATGCCGTTCCTGCTCGATTCGGTGCTCGCCGAGCTCGACGAGCGGGGGATCGAGGTCCGCCTGGTGCGTGCATCCGGTGTTCACCGTCGAGCGCGATCAGAGCGGCGTCCTGTTCGCGTTCCGCAGCGAAAGCACGCCGGAAGAGGCGGCGCGCGCGAGAAAGCTTCATTCACATCCACGTCGAGCGCGTCGAGGATCGAGGCGCGCTGCGCCGAGATCGTGGCGGCGCTCGCCAGCGTGCTGGCCGACGTGCGCGTGTGCGTGGCAGGACTGGCGACCGATGGTTGCCGCGCGTCGCCGAGATCGCTGCCGACCTCAAGTACAGCCCGCCGCCGCTGCCGGTCGATGAAGTCGCCGAGGCCACGCAGTTCCTGGAGTGGCTGGCGGCCGACAATTTCACCTTCCTGGGCTTCCGCAGCTACGTCTTCCCCGACCGCGAGCGCAAGCTCGAGCCGCAACACGAAACCGGCCTCGGCATCCTGCGTGACCCGGAGGTGCGCGTCCTGCGACGCGGCAAGCGAGCTGGTCTCGATCACCCCCGAGATCATGGAGTTCCTCAACGAGCCGCGCGTCCTGATCATCACCAAGGCCAATGTGCGCTCGCGCATCCACCGGCGCGTGCACATGGATTACGTCGGCGTCAAGCATTTCGACGTCGTCGGCAACCTGATCGGCGAATACCGTATCGTCGGCCTGTTCACGTCGACCGCCTACACGCGCTCGACCCGCTCGATCCCCTACGTTCGGCACAAGGTCGCGGCAGTGATCGCGCCGCGCCGGGTTCGATCGCCGGACGGCCATTCCGGCAAGGCGCTGACGAACGTGCTCGACACCTATCCGCGCGACGAGCTGTTCCAGATCGACGAGGACACGCTGTTCCGCAATCGCGCTCACCATCATGCAGCTCGACGAGCGCCCGCGCGTGCGCGTGCTGGCGCGGCGCGATCGCTTCGATCGTTTCGTGTCGGCCCTCGTCTACGTGCCGCGCGATCGCTTCGGCAGCACCATTCGGGCGATGATCGGCGAGTACCTGGCGGAGACCTACAAGGGCCGTCTCTCCGCGTTCTATCCGTTCTTCCCGGAAGGCCCGCTGGTGCGGGTGCATTTCATCATCGCCCGCTACGAGGGCGAAACGCCCAATCCGGCGCGTGCCGATCTCGAGCAGGCGGTCGCCACGATCTGTGCGCACCTGGGTCGATGCGCCTGCACGAGGCGCTGCACCTGGTGCACGATCCGGTGAAGGCGCAGCTGCTGTTTCAGCGCTATCGCAACGCCTTTTCCGTCGCCTACCAGGAAGCCTACCCGCCGGCGACCGCGGTGGGCGACATCAGGCTGATCGAGACGCTGTCGGCAATCGCGCCCGCTTGCGGTCGATTTCCATCGCCGCGCCGGTGCGACGGACGCGTCGGTCGGCCTCAAGGTGTGGAGCCATGCCCGTCCGCTGCCGCTGTCGGAGCGGGTGCCGGTGCTCGAGAACATGGGCTTCCGCGTAGTCGACGAGCGGACCTACCGGAGTCGAGGCGCCGGCCGACGGCGAGCCGGGCCTCTGGCTGCACGACATGCTGCTCGAGCATGCCGACGGCGCGAGCGGTCGACCTCGCAGGCGCTCGAGCAGCGGCTCGAGGCCTCATTCCTGGTGATGATGCGGGGCCGCGCCGAGAACGACGGCTACAACGCGCTCGTGCTGGAGCGCCGGCCTGCCATGGCGCGACGTCGCGCTCGTCCGCACGATCTCGCGCTTTCTGCGCCAGGTGCGGGTGCCCTATTCGCAGGACTACATGTGGGCGACGCTGCGCAAGCATGCGGCGATCGCAACCGAGATCGTCGCGCTGTTCCACGCCCGCTTCGATCCCCGCCTCGAGGTCACGCTCGACCAGCGCGGCGCGCCGCGAGGCGGAGATCCGGGCGCGCATCGAGGAGGCGCTGCAGCAGGTCGACAGCCTCGACGAGGACCGCATCCTGCGGCGCTTCGTCAACGCGGTCGAAGCGGCGATGCGCACCAATTTCTACCAGATCGACGCAAACGGTCAGCCGAAGGGGGCGATCGCCGTCAAGTTCGCGAGCCGCAGCATCGACGAGATGCCGGTGCCGCGACCGCTGTACGAGATCTTCGTCTATTCGCCGCGCGTCGAAGGCGTGCACCTGCGGTTCGGCAAGGTCGCGCGCGGCGGCCTGCGCTGGTCCGACCGGCCGCAGGACTTCCGCACCGAGGTGCTCGGGCTGGTCAAGGCGCAGCAGGTGAAGAACGCGCTCATCGTACCGGTCGGCGCCAAGGGCGGGTTCGTGCCCAAGCTGCTGCCTGTCGGCGGAGGACGCGAGGCGATCCAGACCGAGGGCGTCGCCGCCTACACGATTTTCGTCTCGAGCCTGCTCGACGTCACCGACAATCTCGGGCCGGACGGCGTGATCGTGCCGCCGCTCAACGTCGTGCGCCGCGACAACGACGATCCCTACCTGGTGGTCGCCGCCGACAAGGGTACCGCGACCTTCTCCGACATCGCCAACGAGCATCTCCGCCCAATACCGCTTCTGGCTCGACGACGCGTTCGCCTCGGGCGGCTCGGCCGGCTACGACCACAAGAAGATGGGCATCACGGCGCGCGGCGCCTGGGAGGCGGTCAAGCGCCATTTCCGCGAGCTCGACGTCGACATCATGACGACGCCGTTCACGGTCGCCGGCGTCGGCGACATGTCGGGCGACGTGTTCGGCAACGGCATGCTGCTTGCGACCCACGATCAGGCTCGTCGCCGCGTTCGATCACCGCGACATCTTCATCGACCCCGCGCCCGATCCGGCAGCGAGCCACGCCGAGCGGATGCGCCTGTTCAACCTGCCGCGCTCGAGCTGGCAGGACTACAACAAGGACCTGATCTCGCCCGGCGGCGGCGTCTATCGGCGCGGCGCCAAGGAGATCCGGCTCTCGCCGCAGGCGCAGAACCTGCTCGCGCTGCCCGAGAAGGTGACGCCGCAGCTCCTGATGCGGGCGATTCTCAAAGCGCAGGTCGATCTTCTCTGGTTCGGCGGCATCGGCACCTACGTGCGCGCCTCGCATGAGACCGACGAGATGGTCGGCGACCGCGCCAACGATCCGATCCGCGTCAGCGGCGGCCGAGCTTCAATGCCGGGTGATCGGCGAGGGCGCCAATCTCGGCATGACCCAGCGCGGGCGCATCGAGGCGTCGCTGCGCGGCATCAAGCTCAACACCGACGCGATCGACAACTCGGCCGGCGTCAATACGTCCGACGTCGAGGTCAACATCAAGATCGCGCTCAGCGGCCCGGTGCGGTCGGGCGCGCTCACGCGCGAGCGCCGCAATGCGCTGCTCGCCGAGATGACCGGCGAGGTGGCCGGGCTCGTCCTGCGCAATAACTACCAGCAGACGCTCGCGCTGTCGCTCGCCGAGCGGCGCGGGCTGGAAGACCTCGGCTTCCAGCAGCGCCTGATGCACACGCTGGAGACGCGCGGCGAGCTCGACCGCGTGGTGGAATTCCTGCCCGACGATCTGGAGATCGCCGAGCGGCGCAAGCTCGGCGGGGCGCTGACGCGGCCGGAGCTGGCCGTGCTGCTCGCCTACGCCAAGCTCGCGCTGAAGGACGAGCTGCTCGAGTCGACGGTGCCCGACGAGCCGTATCTCGGCCGCGAGCTCGGCCGCTATTTCCCTCCCGCGGTGTCGGAGCGCTTCCCCGATGCCGTCGCGGCGCATCGGCTGCGGCGCGAGATCATCGTCACGCAGCTCGCCAACTCGATGATCAATCGCGGCGGGCCGACCCTGGTGGTGCGCATCGCCGATCAGACCGGCGCGACGGCGGTCGGCATCGCGTCTGCCTTCGCGGTCGTGCGCGACAGCTTCGGCATGACGGCACTCAACGGCGAGATCGACGCGCTCGACGGCAGAATCGCCGGCAAGCTGCAGCTCGACCTCTACGCCGCCGTGCAGGATCTGCTGCTCGATCGCATCGTCTGGTTCCTGCGCAACGTCGACCTCACGCAAGGCCTCGCCGCCGTCATCGCGCATTATCGCGGCGGGATCGAGACGATGCGTGCGGCGCTCGTCGACGTTCTGCCGCCCGATGCGGCGGCCGCGCGCGACGCCCGGGCGGCCGAGCTCAACCGCGCCGGCGTCCCTGACGACCTGGCGCGCCGCCTCGCCGACCTGCCGCTGCTCGCGGCCGCGCCCGATGTCGTGCTGGTCGCTGACCGTACCGGCAAGCCGGTCGCCGAGGTGGCGGCGACCTATTTCGCCGCCGGCGCGTTCTTCAAGCTCGACCGCATCGTCGGCGCGGCGCGCGGCATCCAGGTCGCGGACTATTTCGACCGGCTCGCACTCGACCGCGCGCTCGACTCGATCGGCGCGGCGGAGCGTCGTCTCGCTGCCGAGATGGTGGCGAACGGCCATGCCGGCGCCGAGGCGGTCGAGACCTGGGTGGCGCCGCGCGCCGCACCGACGTCGATCGCATCCGCGCCGCGGTCGACGAGATCGCGGGCTCCGGCCTCACCCTGTCCAAGCTCTCGGTGGCCGCAAGCCTGCTGGGCGATCTGGTGCGCGGGATTGGAACGGCCGCCGCGCCGCGCCATCGTCGGCTGGGTGCTGTTCGACTGGGCGGCGCAGCCGTTCTTCACCCTGGTCACGACCTTCGTCTACGCGCCCTATTTCGCCGCCACGGTGGTCGCCGATCCGGTCGAGGGGCAGGCGCTGTGGGGCTACGCCAAGGCGGCGTCGGGGCTCGTGATCGCGCTGCTGTCGCCGGTGCTCGGCGCGATCGCCGACGCCTCCGGCCGGCGCAAGCCGTGGATCGCCGTGTTCGGGACCTTGCTGGTCGTGGGGTCCGCTGCGCTGTGGCTCGGCAAGCCGGGCGAGGGCGCGCTCGCTGGTGCTCGTCGCGTTCGCGGTCGCCGGCGATCGGGGCGGAATTCGCCACCGTGTTCAACAACGCCATGATGCCGAGCCTGGTGCCGCGCGAGCGGCTCGGCCGGCTGTCGGGCACCGGCTGGGCGGTCGGCTATGTCGGCGGCCTCGTCAGCCTCGTGCTCGTGCTCGGCTTGCTCGCCGCCAGCCCGCAGAGCGGCAAGACGCTGCTCGGCCTGCCGCCGCTGTTCGGACTCGATCCGGCGATGCGCGAGGGCGACCGCGCCACCGGGCCGCTGTCGGCGCTCTGGTTCATCGTCTTCGTGCTGCCGCTGTTTCTGTTCACGCCCGATGAGCCGGTCCGGATGCCGGTGCGCGCGGCGATCCGGCACGGGCTTGCGCATGCTCGCCGGCACGCTTGCGCGACCTGCCGCGCCGGCGTGACGCGAGCCTGTTCCTGCTCGCCAACATGATCGCCGCCGACGGGCTGGTCGCGCTGTTCGCGTTCGGCGGCATCTATGCGGCCGGCACGTTCGGCTGGGGCCTGATCGAGATCGGGCTGTTCGGCATCCTGCTCACCGTGGCCGGCACGATCGGCGCCTATGTGGGCGGTCGGCTCGACGATCGCATCGGGCCGAAGCCGGTGATCCTCGGCGAGCCTGGCGACGCTGATCGCGGCCGACGTGGCGATCCTCGCGATCGATCCCGACTACGTGCCGCTGATCGGCACCGTGACGCCGCCACGTCCGGACGACGGGCTGTTCGCAGCGACGGCCGAGCGCGCATTCCTGGGCGTCGGCATGGTGATCGGGCTCGCCGCCGGGCCGCTGCAGGCGGCGGCGCGCACACTGCTGGTGCGGCTCGCGCCGCCCGACCGCATCACCCAGTTCTTCGGGCTGTTCGCGCTGTCCGGCAAGGTGACGTCGTTCCTCGGGCCCGTTCCTGGTCGGCGTCGTCACCGCCGCGACCGCGAGCCAGAAGGCCGGCATGGCGGTGCTGATCGGATTCTTCTGACCGGGTTCGCGTTGCTCGTGTGCGTGCGCAAGCCGGGTTAGCCGTCACCCTGAGGCGCTCCGCTCTTTTCGAGCGGAGCGCCTCAAAGGGCGACGGCCGGGGCCGATCATCGTTCGAGGCTCGGCGCACGCAGTGCGGAGGTCAGCTCACGTAAAGAGACGCGCCGAGCACCTCACGATGACGGTTCTGAAGTTCTTGCGCCCGGCATCTCGGCACGGCGCTTGATCGTCAGTGCCGGAAATGCCGCGTGCCGGTGAACACCATGGCGATGCCGTGGTCGTCGGCCGCCTTGATCACCTCGTCGTCGCGCATCGAGCCGCCCGGCTGGATCACCGCGGTGGCGCCGGCCTCGATCGCGACCAGCAGGCCGTCGGCGAACGGAAAGAACGCATCGGAGGCGACCACCGAGCCCTTGGTCAGCGGCTCGGCGAGGCCGGCTTCCTTGGCGGCGTCCTCGGCCTTGCGCGCCGCGATGCGCGCCGAATCGATCCGGCTCATCTGGCCGGCGCCGATGCCGACGGTGGCGCGATCCTTGGCGTAGACGATGGTGTTCGACTTCACGTGCTTGGCGATGCGGAAGGCGAAGCGCAGGTCGGCAAGCTCGGCGGCGGTCGGCGCGCGCTTCGTCACGGTGCTGCAGCTGCATCTCGTCGACCACGGCATTGTCGCGCGACTGCACCAGCAGGCCGCCGGCGACCGATTTCACCGTCAGGCCGACGGCGCGCGGATCGGGCAGGCCGCCGGCGAGCAGCAGGCGCAGATTCTTCTTCGCGCCGACGATCGCGATCGCCTCCTCGGTCGCCGTCCGGCGCGATGATCACCTCGGTGAAGATCTCGGTGATGGCGCGCGCGGCCTCGGCGTCGAGCGTGCCGATTGGTGCGCGACGATGCCGCCGAACGCCGAGACCGGATCGCAGGCGCAGCGCCTTGCGGTAGGCGTCGACCAGGCTGTCGCCTTCGGCGACGCCGCACGGATTGGCGTGCTTGACGATCACCACCGCGGCGGTGCGCGCGGGATCGAACTCGGCCACGCATTCGTAGGCCGCGTCGGTGTCGTTGATGTTGTTGTAGGAGAGCTGCTTGCCCTGCACCTGGCGGGCGGTGGCGACGCCGAAGCGCTGCTTCCGGCGTGCGGTAGAACGCCGCGCTCTGGTGCGGGTTCTCGCCGTAGCGCAGCGCCTCCACCAGCCGGCCGCCGAAGGCGCGGAACGCTGGTGCGGCGTCGTCGAGCTCGCCGGCGAACCAGTTGGCAGATCGCCGCATCATAGGCGGCGGTGCGCGCATAGGCCTTGGCGGCGAGCTGCCGGCGCAGCGCCAGCGTGGTCGCGCCGCCATGCGCCTTGAGCTCGTCGAGCACGGCGGCGTAGTCCGCGGCGTCGACCACCACGGCGACGTCGGCGTGGTTCTTGGCGGCGGCGCGGATCATCGCCGGCCCGCCGATGTCGATGTTCTCGATGCAGTCGGCGAAGGCTGCGCCTTTCGCCACCGTCTCCTCGAACGGATAGAGCGTTGACCACCAGCAGATCGATCGGCGCGGATGCCGTGCGCCGCCATCGCGGCGCGATGGCGGTCATCGTCGCGGATGGCGAGCAGGCCGCCGTGCACCTTGGGATGCAGGGTCTTCACCCGGCCGTCCATCATCTCGGGAAAGCCGGTGAGGTCCGCGACGTCGACCACCTTCAGCCCTGCGTCCGCCAAGCGCCTTGGCGGTCCCGCCGGTGGAGACGAGCTCGATGCCGTGCCCGGCGAGCGCGCGAGCGAAATCGACCAGGCCGCTCTTGTCGGAGACCGACAGCAGCGCGCGGGTGACCGGACGCAGGCGCTCGCTCATAACGGCAACTCCGGCTCCATCTCGGCATCGCGCCGCGAGCTCGTTTCGGTGCGCTCGCGCTGGACGAAGGTCCAGTGCACGCCCGCGGTCGTGCGGGCATGGCCGTAGACCACGATCTGCACGGCGCGGCGCGGCGCCGTCGCTTGCCGCGAGATAGACGCTCTCCTCCACTTCCACCCGGTCCTCGTAGGCGGTGAAGCTCCACACCTGCCGGTTCGGCAGCATCAGCATGACGCTGTGGCCGTCGGTCAGGCGGCTCGCCTTCACGGTCGGATGGAGGTGGAAGCGGATCGCGTATTCGTCCGGCTTGTTGCCAGGCAGGCTCTCGCCGCGCGTCGGAATGAACACGTCCTCGCCGTCCAGTCGGCTGCCGTTGGGGGCGAGCCGGATGGTGCGCTGATGGACGACGCCGAAGCGCTGCGCATAACCGTCATGCGAAGCGCGCAGCAGCATGGCGTCGCCGCGGTCCTCGCGCGTCACCAGGACCTCGCTCGGGCCGCCGACGATCGGCGTACGCCGACCAGCCTCTGCAGCGAGCCCGACGCGAGGAAGCGGCACGACGACGTATCGTTGAACGTCACGGTCGAGTGGGCGGCGGTGGCGCGCGCGAGGTGGCGCCAGCTCTCGCGGTTGGTGGCCGGCAAGCCGCAATTGACCACGATGCGGTGGTGCTGCCAGGAGAGCTCGAGCGACAGGCAGCCGGCATGCGCCTCGTGGCTCACGCCGAGCGGCGGCGCCTGCCCGGTATCCACCAGCACCACCACGTTCGTCGGCCTGCAGGCGCTGGTAGCCGGAATGCGGCGCATTGGCGACCGGCGCGCCGCGCGTGTCGTCATAGGCCAGCACGGTGGCGAGACGGTCGCCGGGCGTCGGTCCCATGCCGTTGAACAGGGCGAAATTGCCGTCGCCATGGCGGAAGAAGCGCAGCATCGGCATCATGCGGTCGATGGCGTTGATCAGGGCCGGCGGCGGCACCACGTTGCGGGCGGCGAACGCCTGGCGCACCGGCAGGAGATCGAGCAGGAGCTCGATCAGCACGCCCGGATTGCGGCTGATGTGACCGCCGTCGGGCAGCACCTGCCGCTGCAGCTCGTCGACCAGGCGGCGCGTGGTCGACTTGAAGCAGCCGCTCCTGGCCGGCCATGCACAACGCCGCGGCGGTGAGCGCGATCACGCACTGGAAACGCGGCAGGCCGTCGCGCGTGTTGCCGGCGGTGCGGCGCAGATAGCGCACCTGCCGGGTCAGGCTGCGCAGGAACCGCCGATAGAACCGCGGGTCGGCTTCGTGCAGGACGAGCGGCGCCTGGCTCAGCCACGACATGATGCGCCGCGCCACCACCTCGGGCCGCCAGGCGATCTTATCGACCGACGCCCTGCAGCGAGATCCATTCGTCGACCAGCGCGCGCGCGTTCGCGCGCGTGATGCCCGATTCGGCCGCGCGCAGGTGGCGCAGCCAGCCGAAGCCGAACAGCGACTTCGGCCCATTCCTCCGACGGCGGCAGCATCTCGAACGGGGAGCGGCCATCGCAGATGACGATCTTGCCCGCAAAGGCGAACCGGCCCGCATAGATCTCGCTGGCGCGGGTCGGGTCGGCGGTGCGCAGGTCCTGCGGGGCGATCAGGAGCCGGTCGGTGCCGGTCGCGGTGAAGCGCCAGCGCAGCAGCGGATGGGCGTTGAGCCGCGCCACGCCGAGCAGCAACGCGCGGCGTGCCACGAACAGAGAAAGCCTGGCACGCTCCGCGATCAGCCCGCCCGACAACCGGCTCTCCCTACCTCAATAATGGTCCCGTCGCCGACTCGAAATCACCATAGCGAAGGGGCACGGCGCGGCCAACACTCGGGGCGCTTGTCCCTGTGGAATTCTAGAGTTTTTCCAGCCGGGCGGCATAGAAGCCGTCGAGCCCGGCCATGCGCGGATCGGGGTCCGGCCAGTGACAGGGCAGCGTGCGCAGATCGCCCGCCGGGGTCACGAATTCGCGCCTCGCCGGGGACCTCTTCCGGCGACACCGGGCGACGCCGGACCGACGCTCGCGCGCCAGCAGCGCCTCGACCTGCGCCTCCCCTTCCTCCGGCTCGAGCGAGCAGCTGCAATAGACGATGGTCCCGCCGGGCGCGTCAGCGCGACCGCGCGATCGATCAGCTGCTGCTGCAGCCCGCGCAAGCGACGCAATGTCCTCCTCGCGCTTGAGATAGGCGATGTCGGGATGGCGGCGGATCGTCCCGGTCGACGAGCACGGCACATCCACCAGGACGGCATCGAACGGCCCGCCCTGCCACTCGAGGGCATCCGCCACCACGGTCTCGGCCGCAAGCTCGAGCCGCGCCAGGTTCTCGCGCGAGCCGCGCCACCCGCGCGGACGAGCGATCGACCGCGGTGACCCGCGCGCCGGCGGCGGCGAGCTGCGCGGTCTTGCCGCCCGGCGCCGCGCACAGGTCGGCGACGCGTGAGGCCGTCCACGTCGCCGAGCAGCCGAACCGGCAGGGCGGCGGCGGCGTCCTGCACCCACCAGGCGCCCTCGTCATAGCCCGGCAGGCGCGCGACCGGCCCGTGCGCGACCAGCCGCACCGTTCCGGTCGGCAGCACGCGGCCGCGCAGCCGTGCGGCCCAGCTGTCGGCGCTCGTCCTTCACCGTCAGATCGAGCGGCGGCTCGCTGCGATGCGCGTCGGCGATGGCCCGGGCCAGATCGGGTCCATAGTGACGGCTCCAGCGCGCCATCAGCCAGGCCGGCGTGTCGAGCGTTTCGGAGCGGATCGGCGGCGACGCCGTCGCGGGTGATCCGTCGCAGCACCGCGTTGACCAGCCCGGCGTACCGCGCGGCGCGTCGGTCCGCCTGCGCCAGCCGGACCGCCAGATCGACGGCGGCGTGATCCGGCACATCGAGCCAGAGGATCTGCGCGGCGCCGATGCAGAGGATGGGTTCGATGCGCGGCGCGTCCTCGGGAATTCCCCGGTCGAGCGCAATCGCCGAGCAGGCCGCGCAGTGTGCCGAGCCGGCGCAAGCACCGTCGCGACCAGCTTGCGCACCAGCGCGCGGTCGCGGTCGGCGAGCGCCGCCAGCCCGAGATGAACGTGCTCGCCGTCGAAATGATCGTCGAGCGGCCGATGCCGGCGCAGCACCCTGTCCAGGATATCGAGCGCGATCCGCCGCGCCGCGAGGCCCGGAACATCCGCGTGCTGCACTCTCTGGGGACGACTCATCACGCCTCTACTTCACGCGCAAATGCGAGCGCGAATCACTCCGACATCCCTGTGAGCAGTGATGACGGAATTCGCCGTTGTGGCGCAAGCAGATGTTCAGATCGAGGCGCTGCGGCTGGTCATACTTTGGGCACTCAGCCCCACGGGCCGCGGCGCGGGAGCCGCCCCACGGGCCGCGCGGCGCGGCGCTCGCCGGCGCGCTGGCGCGGAAGGCACCGCGCCCCATCTCGCGCGCCAGCTCCATCAGCGCGGCGATGCGGTTCTCGGTTGCCGGATGCGTGGCGAACAGGTTGTCCATGCGCGCCCCCGACAGCGGGTTGATGATGAACAGGTGCGCGGTCGCGGGATTCTGCTCGGCGACGTCGTTGGGGATCGCGTGGGCGGCCTGCTCCAGCTTGGACAGCGCCGAGGCGAGCCATTCCGGCTGTCCGGCGATCTGCGCGCCCAGCCGGTCGGCGGCGTACTCGCGCGTGCGGCTGATCGCCATCTGCACCAGCATGGCGGCGATCGGCGCCACGATCACCATCAGCAGGGTGGTGACGATGTTCATCCCGTTGTTGTTCTCGCGATGGCCGCCGCCGAAGAACATGCCGAACTGCGCCAGCATCGAGATCGCGCCGGCGATCGTCGCGGTGATCGTCATGATCAGGGTGTCGCGGTTGCGGATGTGGGCGAGCTCATGCGCCACGACGCCGGCCACTTCCTCGCGGCTGAGCCGCTCGAGCAGGCCGGTCGTCACCGCGACCGCCGCGTGCTCGGGGTTGCGCCCGGTCGCGAACGCGTTCGGCTGCGGATTGTCCATGATGTACAGGCGGGGCATCGGCAGGCCGGCATTGCGGGCGAGTCCGCCCACGAGCTCGTAGAGGTCGGGCGCGCTGCGCGCATCGACCTCGTGCGCCCCGGTCATCGACAGGACCATCCGGTCGGAATTCCAGTAGCTGAACAGGTTCATCGCCGCCGCAATCAGGAAGGCGATGACCATGCCGCTCTGACCGCCGATCAGGTAGCCGATGCCCATGAACAGGGCGGTAAGCCCGGCAAGCAGAATGGCCGTGCGCAGGTAGTTCATCGTTCGCTCCCATATCCGCTGACGCGAGCTCGTCCCGGCGGATCGCCGCGCGCCACATGGGAAGCGGTCGAAGGCGCCGCAAGACGGGTGCGACGTTGCGGTCTCGTGCGGAGGGTTGCAGGTTAGGTAACGGGTGGATCGTCCTAGAATTGTGTTTACAGTCCTAGGACTCTATGCTATGGATACGCATGATCTCCTAGGACGTAGTCCCATGGGTCTCAGAGGGCCAGCCATCGGCTGCGCGTTCGCGCTCGGCGTCATGGCGGGCGCGGCACTGCCGCCGCTCGCGGCGACGCCTGCCGCCCCGCCGACATCGACCGAAGCGCAGGCCCCGGTAGCGAACCTTCCTGCTGTCGTCATCAGGGGCGCCTATGCGGGCGATCTCCTGCGCGTCATCGACGGCGACACGTTCGAGGCGCGCGTGCACCTGTGGCCGGGCCTCGACGTCACCACCCGGGTGCGGCTGCGCGGCATCGACGCGCCGGAGATGAAGGCGCGCTGCTCGGAGGAGCGGAGCAAGGCCGAAGCCGCACGCGATGCCCTGGCGTCGATCCTCGCCGAGGGCGAGATCACGGTGCTCGACGTCGGCATCGACAAATACGGCGGTCGCGTGCTGGCCGCGGCGGCCACGCGGCGCACGCCCGATGTCTCGGCTGCGCTGCTCGACAAGGGGTTGGCGCGGGCCTACGCGGGCGGGCGCCGCGCCGGCTGGTGCTACTCCTAGACTTATCGCAGCACGAGCACCGGCGTGCCGATGTTCACGCGGGCATAGAGGTCGGTCACGTCCTCATTGTACATGCGGATGCAGCCGTAGGAGACGGATCCGCCGATCGAGCCCGGCGTGTTGGTGCCGTGAATGGCGTATTGGCCGCCGGCGAGCGTCAGCGCGGCCGCCCCCATCGGATTGCGCGGGCTGCCGCCCGCGATGACGGCGGGCAGCGAAGGCTTGTCGCGCCGGATCTCGCGCGGCGGCGCCCATGCGGGGCTGACATACTTGCCATCGATCCGCGTCGCGCCCGACCACTGCTTGCCGGCGCGGCCGACGCCGACCGGATAGCGGATCGCCTGGCCGTTCCCCAGCACGTAGTAGAGCCTGCGCTGGTGGGTGACCACCACGACGGTGCCGGCGCGTGCCCCGGCCTCGAACGGTACCACCTCGCGTGCCGCGGCCAGCTGTGGCATGGCAAGCACAAGCGCGAGCGCGCAGGCGCCCACGAGCGACATCGTCGTACGCATGACTGAAACCCGACAACCGTCCCCACCTGCGCGACAGAATAGCGCGAACGCGCCGGCCGCTCAGCGGATTCTGAAATCACCGTAAAAAAACTCTTGTCGGGGCGCCCCTCGTGGGCGCCCGAAGAGGGCAGCCACAAGGGCTGCCCCTTACGAACAGGCGATGGGGTCGTCGCTATTGCGGCTCGATCTTGGCGAGGCGCACGAGCTCGGAGAACATCTTGAACTGCGCCGCCAGGAACGTCTTGAACGCGGCTGGCGGCGTGCCGATCGGCTCGAGCGCGAGCGGTGCGAATCGGTCGAGCAGGTCGCGGCTCTTGAGCGCCGCCTGCACCTCGCGATGCAGCCGCGCGACGATCTCAGGGGACGTCCCGGCCGGCGCGAACATCCCGTACCACCCGCCGTCCATGACGAAGCCGGGAAAGCCCGCCTGCTCCATGGTGGGAACGTCGGGCAGGAACGGCGCGCGCCTGGAATTGGTATAGCCGAGCGGGCGCAGGCGCCCCGCCTGGATGTGCTGCAGGCCGAGCGGCGTGGTGACGAACATCACCTGGATCTGCCCGCCGATCAGGTCGGTGATGGCGGGCCCGGCGCCGCGATAGGGCACGTGCGCCATGTCGGTGCCGGCGCGCGCGTTGAGCAGGGCGCCCGCGAGGTGCAGCGTGTTGCCGACGCCCGGCGACCCGTAGGACAGCTTGCTCGCCGGCTCGCGCGCGAGCGCGATCAGCTCCTGCACGGTGTTCGCCTTCACCGACGGGTGCACCACCAGGATGTAGCCCTCGGTCGCGCACACCGACGTGATCGGCTCGAGGTCGGCCGCCGGATCGTAGGGCAGCTTGCGATAGATGCTCGGATTGACCGCGAACGACGACGAGACGATCAGCAGCGTGTAGCCGTCGGGCGGCGCCTTGACGACCTCGTTGGTGCCGGTCAGGCCGTTGGCGCCCGGCCGGTTGTCGATCACCACCGGCTGGCCCATCTGCGCGTTGAGCTGCTGCCCCACGATGCGCGCCACCGTGTCAGGCGCGCCGGCCGAGAACGGCACGACGATGCGGATGGCGCGGCTCGGATAGGCTTGCGCCCTTGCGAGCGATGGCGCGACGAGAGCCGAGAGCGAGCCGAGGAGGGCTGTACGGCGGGAGAGCGTCGGCATTACGTCTGCCCGAGATCGTAAATATCGCCCAGCGCCAGCTCCAATCCAGGTGGATCGAGCACGATGCTGCCCGCAGTGACGATGCGCGTAACGATCGTCTCGTCGCCACCGCGCGAGTGATGAATGATCGACGGATGGGTCGGATCGATAATCAGGTAATGGGCCACGCTGGGCAGCCGAAAATAGCCGACGAGCTTCACACCCAGATCAATTCTATGGGTCGAGGGTGACAAGACCTCGACAATGACAATTGGGTTCGGAACCTCAATTGCAGTGGGTGCGAGCCTTTCTCCGCAGTAGACAAGCGCGTCAGGTTCGTAGGCCGTTGTTTCGTCGATTCGAACGGTCATGCCGTTGGGCATTGCGCGGCAAGGGAGGCGACGCTCGCGAAGCCCGAGTACCAATGCAGTGTGTATCGCGCCCTTGATTTCCGCGTGCAAAGCGGCTTCGGGCGACATCGGGTAGATCTCTCCCCTGAACAGCTCGTAGCGACCTGGATGGTCCTCGGCCCAGGCCAGGAACTCGTCGACCGTCAGGGGTGACTTTGTGAGTACGTTCATGGCCCGCCATTGTAGCCCGGATGCCGCCGCAGCGAAATCCGGGCTACGGGTTCACGCGCTCTTGCGGTTCTGCCGGTTGTCCACCAGGTCGTCGACCACGGTCGGGTCGGCGAGCGTGGAGGTGTCGCCCAGGGCGCCGTACTCGTCCTCGGCGATCTTGCGCAGGATGCGGCGCATGATCTTGCCCGAGCGCGTCTTCGGCAGGCTGGGGGCGAACTGGATCAGGTCGGGCGAGGCGATCGGGCCGATCTCCTTGCGCACCCACTGCACCAGCTCCTTGCGCAGCTCCTCGCTCGGCCGCTCGCCGCTCATCAGCGTGACGTAGGCGTAGATGCCCTGACCCTTGATGTCGTGCGGGTAGCCGACCACGGCGGCCTCCGAGACCTTCGGATGGGCGACCAGCGCGCTCTCCACCTCGGCGGTGCCGAGCCGGTGGCCGGCCACGTTGATCACGTCGTCGACCCGCCCGGTGATCCAGTAGAAGCCGTCCTTGTCGCGCCGGCAGCCGTCGCCGGTGAAATACTTGCCGAGGTAGGTCTTGAAATAGGTGTCGACGAAGCGCTGGTGGTCGCCATAGACGGTGCGCATCATGCCCGGCCAGGAGTCCGCGATGCACAGGTTGCCCTGCGCCTCGCCCTCCAGCGTCTTGCCCTCGGCGTCGACGATCTCCGGGATCACGCCGAAGAACGGCAGCGTGGCCGAGCCCGGCTTGAGCTTGATCGCGCCGGGCAGCGGCGTGATCAGGATGCCGCCGGTCTCGGTCTGCCACCAGGTGTCGACGATCGGGCAGCGGTTCTCGCCCACCACGCGGTAGTACCACTCCCAGGCTTCCGGATTGATCGGCTCGCCGACGGTGCCGAGCAGGCGCAGCGACTTGCGGCTGGTCGCCTTCACCGGCCCTTCGCCGGCCTGCATCAGCGCGCGGATCGCGGTCGGCGCGGTGTAGAAGGTGTTGACCTTGTGCTTGTCGATCACTTCCCAGAAGCGCGACATCGACGGGTAGTTCGGCACGCCTTCGAACATCAGCGTGGTGGCGCCGTTCGCCAGCGGCCCGTAGACGATATAGCTGTGGCCGGTGACCCAGCCGACGTCGGCGGTGCACCAGTAGATGTCGCCGTCGTGATAGTCGAACACATATTGGTGCGTGAGCGCCACATAGACGTGGTAGCCGCCGGTCGTGTGCAGCACGCCCTTCGGCTTTCCGGTCGACCCCGACGTATAGAGGATGAACAGCGGGTCCTCCGCGTTCATGTGCTCGCACGGGCACTCGGAGGTCACCACCTTGGCGGCCTCGTGGTACCAGACGTCGCGCACCGGATCCATGTCGACGGCGCCTCCGGTGCGCCGCACGACGATGACGTGATCGACGCCGCCCACCTTGGCGATCGCCGCGTCGGTATTGGCCTTGAGCGGGATCTTGCGGCCGCCGCGGATGCCCTCGTCGGCGGTGATGACCACCTTCGACTGGCAGTCCTCGATGCGGCCGGCGAGCGAGTTGGGCGAGAAGCCGCCGAACACCACCGAGTGGACGGCGCCGATGCGCGCGCAGGCGAGCATCGCGTAGGCACGCCTCGGGGATCATCGGCAGGTAGATGGTGACGCGGTCGCCCTTTTCGACGTTGCGATTGCGCAGGATGTTGGCGAAGCGGCACACCTCGTCGTGCAGCTCCCGGTAGGTGATCTTCTTGTCTTCCTTCGGGTCGTCGCCTTCCCAGATGATCGCCACCTGGTCGCCGCGCTTGGCGAGATGCCGGTCGATGCAGTTGTAGGCGACGTTGGTGACGCCGTCCTCGAACCATTTGATCGAGACGTGGTGCGGATCGTACGAGCTGTTCTTGATCTTCGTCGGCGCCTTGTACCAGTGGAGGCGCTTGGCCTGCTCGGCCCAGAAGCCGTTCGGATCCTTGATCGAACGGTCATACATCTCCTTGTATTTCGCCTCGTCGATATGGGCGCGCGTCTTCCACTCCGCCGGCACGTCGTAGATCTTGTCAGACATCCCTGGATCCTCCCGGTCATCCGCGGCGACCGCTTAGAATGGCCAGCCCGGTCGCACCTTGATCTGAATCATTATGCGCCGCCGACGGTGTGAGCGACAAGGCGGCGCCGCGTCCCACTTTGGTCGCGCAAGACACGGCATCGACTGGTAGGGGCGACCCTTGTGGTCGCCCGCTGTGGGCAGCGCACAAGGGCTGCCCCTACGCAACGGCAACGCCGAGGCCATCCCGCCTACCGCACCCCCATGGCACCGATGACTGCCCCTTCCACCAGCAGCACTGCCAGCCAGTGGCCGGCGTCGATGGCGAGCAACATCGGCTTGCGGGCGCCGAACGCGTAGTTGACCGCCATGGTGGTGACCACGAAGCCGAGCCACAGGAAGAACGCGGTGATCACGCCGTTGCGCAATGTCACCTGGCCGGGGCCGAGATGGCCGAGCACGCCGGCGAGCATCCACGCCATCACCAGCTCGGCCAGGAAGGCGATGATGAACGGCGCATAGGCGACGGCGGATGCGCGCATTTCTTCCTGCTGCGCCTTGAATTCCTCCATCGTCTTGCCCTGCGCGGCGACCCACGGCTTCGCCAGCACGCCGTACCAGGCGGCGCCGAGCAGCCATGCGGCGACCGCGGCGAGCACGACGGCGAGGTAATTCATCCCGGCAAAGGCCATGGTGCTCCTCCCCCTCGTGTTGCGTCCCCGCGAACGCGGGGACCCAGTATCCCCGGTCTCTCGATCTTACAACAAGCGCCGGGGTTACTGGATGCCCCGCTTACGCGACGCATGACAACCGAGAGGATGGCGGTTTCCCTACTTCAGCCGCCACACACCGGTGCGCTTGATGTCTTGATCCTCCAGCTCGCGGGTGACCGGCACCGAATATTGGGCGAGCCTTTCGAGCCGGTCCTTCGGCAGATAGGTGCGTTCCGGATCGCCGATCAGCACGCGCGTGCCGTGCGCCGCATGACGCTGAACGAACGCGAGCACGCGCTCGGCGGTCAAGCGCTCGTAGAACAGGTCGCCCACCAGGATGACATCGTAACGCGGGCCGCGCGGGGCGGGAGCCGCGAGCAGGTCGTGCAGGATGAAGTCGGCATAGACGCCGTTCGCCTCGCCGTTCAGCGCACCCGCCGCTTCGGCGAACGGATCGATGTCGGCGGCCACCACCGGCACCGCGCCCGCCCTTGCCGCCGCGATGGCGACGAGGCCCGAGCCGGTGGCGAGATCGAGCACCCGCCGCTCACGGACTTCATCGGGATGATCGAGCACGTAGCGCGCGAGCGCCTGGCCGCCCGCCCAGGCGAATGCCCAATAGGGCGGCGGCAATCCGGCGGCGCCCAGCTCCTCCTCGGTCTTCGACCACAGCGGCACCGACTCGTCGGCGAGATGGAGGCGCAGCTCCGGCACATGCGGCACCGGCCGCAGCCGCGTGTTGGCGAGGATGAATTCCTGCTTCGTCATGGCCGGGCGCGCCGCCCGGCCACGAATCAGCGTCATAATGCCGGGTGTCTGGGGTTTGAAGTCCAGATCCTCTATCCGTTTCATCCCCGCTGCGGAACGCTTGTGGCTGTGCTCGCCCGCAAGCAGCTCGGGGGAGAGGCATATTTTGTTATCAGGCAACCTGACGCTACGTTGACGCTGCTGCCGGCATGGATGGCAGCTCCCAGCGCGGCTTCCTTCCAACTCATAGCTGATCCGCGGCTTCCGGTGAATCGCCTCCTGGAACTGCGCGTTCTTGTCGACGCGCTCTTAACCTCCTCGCTCAGGGAATCGTCTCGATCGCGAGGAGGCGGGTATGGCCGATGCACTACGTCGTCAGAGGGATCTGTTCGAGAGCCCTCCGGCACCGATGAGCATTTCGATCAACGCGCAAGAGCAGATGCTGGAGCTCTTGAAGGTGCTGCTGACCGAGGCCCTCGCCGGCCCGGCCGAGACGACCACGTGGGCGGGGGGACGGCGGTGAACAAGATCACGCCTGAGCACCTTGCTCGCCAGGCTGTCGTCTACATCCGGCAGTCGACGGCCGATCAGGTTATCAACAATCGTGAGAGCCAGCGGCGCCAGTACGGCCTGGCCGACCGTGCGCGGCAGCTCGGCTGGAGCGAGGTCATTGTGATCGATGACGATCTCGGCCGCTCGGGTGGCGGGATGGCGCGTCCCGGGTTCGAGAAGTTGCTCACCGCGATCTGCGAGGGACGGGTTGGGGCTGTGGTTTCGATCGAGGCCTCTCGCCTTGCTCGCAACGGCAGAGACTGGCATACGCTGTTGGAGTTCTGCGGTCTCGTTGCCACACTGATCATCGATGAGGACGGCGTGTACGATCCGCGCCATCCCAATGATCGCCTCTTGCTCGGCATGAAGGGCACGATGAGCGAGATGGAGCTGTCGATGTTCCGGCAGCGCTCGCTGGAGGCTCTGAAGCAGAAGGCGCGCAGGCGAACTATTCCTCAATGTCGCCATCGGCTATATCAAAGTCTCCGACGACCGGATTGAGAAGGATCCTGACCGGCGCGTCCCGCAAGCGCTCGCGCTTGTGTTCGCCAAGTTTTCTGAGATGCAGACGGTGCGCCAAGTCCACCTCTGGCTGCGGCAGGAGCGCATCGCTTTGCCAGCTATCGGCTATGGACCCGAGGGGCGCCGCGTCGAGTGGAAGCTGCCGGTCTATAATACGATCCACCACATCCTGACCAATCCGGTCTATGCCGGCGCCTACGCGTTCGGACGCACAGGCAGTCGTGTCACGATTGAGGCTGGCCGCAAGAGGATCGTGCGCGGTTTCCGGCGCGAGCGCAGCGACTGGGAGCTTTGATCAAGGACCGCCACGAGGGCTACATTCGGTGGGCCGAGTTCTAGAGGAAGCGTCTCATCATGGATAACGCCAACGGGAAGAGCTCATGTCGTGGCTCGGTCCGCCGTGGTGAAGGCCTACTCGCCGGGCTCTTTCGCTGCGGTCACTGTGGTCGAAAGCTCCATGTGGCCTACAGCGCACCCTGCCACGGCACACCCCACCCATCTGACACACGAGCTTCCATTCGTCAGCCGTGACCGGCTGCACCGACAGCCGCGGGGCGCGCGCCAGCACCATGTCCTTGAGCCGCGGCTCCGCCTTGATCGCCGCGAGCGTGACCGGCCTGGCGAACGGCGCCACCGCCTTCACGTCGACCACCACGAATTTCTGCGTCTCGTCGGTCGGGTCGGGATAGTGCTCGCGGATCACCTCGGCGATGCCGACCACCTGCTTCTCGTCGCCGGTGTGATAGAAGAACGCGCGGTCGCCCTTGCGCATCTTCATCAGGTTGCTCCTGGCCTGGAAGTTGCGCACGCCGGTCCACGCCTCGCCTTTGGCGCCCTTCTTCACCGCCATGTCCCATGAGAACTCTTCGGGCTCGGTCTTCAACAGCCAGTACGCCATTTATGCCTCCGCACGGAACGGCCGGGTCAACAGGGATTCGATCGCATCGTCGATGGCGAGCGCGCGGTCAAGCACCGCGGCGACCGCGCCGGCAATCGGCATGTCGACGCCGCGCTCGTTCGCCATGGCGATCAGCGCCGACGCGGTGAACGCGCCCTCGGCGAGCTTGTCGCCTTCGCTCGCGAGCGCGGGCGCCTCGCCGCGGCCGAGCGCGAGCCCGAGGGAGAAATTGCGCGACTGCGCGCTCGAGCAGGTGAGGATGAGGTCGCCCAGGCCGGACAGGCCGGTGAGCGTTTCGGCGCGCGCCCCGAAGGTGCGGCCGAAGCGGATCAGCTCGGCGAAGCCGCGCGTGGTCAGCGCCGCGGCGGCGCTCGCGCCGAGCCTGCGCCCCGCCACGATTCCCGCCGCGATCGCCAGCACGTTCTTGGCGGCGCCGCCGATCTCCACGCCACGCACGTCGGTCGCGTGATAGGGGCGGAACCGCGCCGTGCCCAGCGCCCGGCATAACGCGGCCGCGACCTCCTCGTCGTGGGCCGCCAGCGTCACGGCGGTCGGCAGGCCGCGCGCGACGTCGGCCGCAAAGCTCGGCCCCGACATGATCGCCGGCCGCGCCTGCGGCACCGCCGCGGCGATGATCTCGGTCATGAATTGCCGCGTATCGCGCTCGATGCCCTTGGCGCAGGCGACGATGACGGTGCCGGCGGCGACGTGATCGGCAAATGCGGCAAGCGCCGCGCGGCATGCCTGCGCCGGCACCGCCAGCAGCAGGACGTCCGAGCCCGCCGCCGCTGCGGGCGCGCCGCCGATCGCGATGGTCGCCTCGAGCGCGATGCCGGGCAGGCGCCGACTCTCGCGGCTTCGGGCGAGCGCAGTCGCGCTTGCCTCGTCGCGGGCGATGAGCGTCACGCTGCGGCCGGCGCGCGCCGCGCAGCCGGCGAGCGCCGTCCCCCAGGCGCCGGCGCCGATCACGGCAATCCGCTCGAAGGTCACGGCGATGATGCGCCGACGCGCAGCGCCTCCAGCGGCCAGCGGGCGCGCGGGCTCGCCTGGAGCGTATCGGTGAGGCCGAGCGCGAGCCGCTCGGCCCCGGCCCAGGCGATGATCGCGCCGTTGTCGGTGCACAGCGAGGCGGGCGGTGCCACCATCGGGGTGCCGACCCCGAACGCCATGCGGGTGATGGCCAGGCGAATCTCTGATTCGCCGCCACCCCGCCGGCGACCACCAGCGCGGTCGGCTTGCCGAAGCGCTCGCGGAATACCCGCATCCCCACCCGCAGGCGGTCGGTGATGATCTCGGCCACCGCGTCCTGGAACGAGGCGCACAGGTCGCTGACATCCTGGTCGCTCAAGGGAGCGACTCTTTCGGCCTCGAGACGCAGCGCCGTCTTCAACCCCGACAGCGAGAAGTCGGGCTCCGGGCGCCCCACCATCGGCCGCGGCAGGAAGAAGCGCTTGGCGTCGCCGCGCGCGGCCTCGAGCTCGACCGCGGGCCCGCCCGGATACGGCAGCCCGAGCAGCTTGGCGGTCTTGTCGAAGGCCTCGCCCAGCGCGTCGTCGAGCGTGGTGCCGAGCCGCACGTATTCGCCGACCCCGAGCACCGCCACGATCTGGGTGTGGCCGCCGGAGGCGAGGAACAGGCAATAGGGGAACTCGACATTGTCGGTGAGCCGTGCGGTCAGCGCATGCGCCTCGAGATGGTTGACGGCGATCAGCGGCTTCTCGGCGACCAGCGCCACCGCCTTGGCGGTGGTCAGCCCGACGATCACGCCGCCGATCAGTCCCGGGCCGGCCGCCGCCGCCACGCCGTCGAGGCGATCGAACGACATCTCCGCCTCGATCATCGCCCTGGCGATCACCATGTCGATCACTTCCACGTGGGCGCGCGCGGCGATCTCCGGCACCACGCCGCCGTACTCGGCATGCGCCGTCTGCGACAGCACCACGTTGGAGACGATCTCGCCGGTTCCGTCGTCGCGGCGGTCCACCACCGCGGCGGCGCTCTCGTCGCACGTCGTCTCGATGCCGAGAACCAGCATGCGGGCTTCCCTCTCGGTCGGTGCCCCCTCACCCCACCCCTCTCCCCGACGGGGAGAGGAAGCCGGCATCAGCAAGCGGCCAACGCGGCGCTCACGATGCAAGCGCGGCGATGACGAACCTTCCACCGCCGGTGTCGCGTATCTATTATGTCATCCGCCCGGTTCGGGGTAGCATTGTGAGGTCCCATGGCGCAATCGGCGTCGGCGCTGCGTATCGGCACCCGCGGTTCCCCGCTCGCGCTTGCGCAGGCGCGGGAGGTGCGCGCGCGCATTGCCGACATCCAGGGGATCGACATCGAGGCGATCGACATCGAGGTCATCCGCACCTCCGGCGACGCCGTGCAGGATCGCCCGCTCACCGACATCGGCGGCAAGGGATTGTTCACCAAGGAAATCGATTCCGCGCTGATCGACGGCCTGATCGATCTCGCCGTGCACTCCGCCAAGGACCTGCCCACCGTGCTGCCGCGCGAGATCGCGATCGTCGGCTATCTGCCGCGCGAGGACGCGCGCGACGCCTTCATCAGCCGCCACGCGGCGAGCCTCGAGGAGCTCGCGCATGGTGCCGTGGTGGGAACCGCGTCGCTCCGGCGCCAGGCCCTGGTCCGGCGGCTGCGGCCCGACCTGCGGGTGACGCTGTTCCGCGGCAACGTGGAGACGCGGCTGCGCAAGCTCGACGAAGGGGTGGTCGACGCGACGCTGCTGGCGGTCGCCGGCCTCAACCGTCTCGGCCATGCTGACCAGGTGACCTCGCTGTTGAGTCTCGAGACGTTCCCGCCGGCCGTGGGCCAGGGCGCCATCGCGGTGTGCGCGCGCCTCGACGACGATGTGGTCCGCGACGCGCTCGAGCCGATCGTCGACGCGACGACCGGATATGCGCTCGCCGCCGAGCGCGCCTTCCTGGCGGTGCTCGACGGATCGTGCCGCACCCCGATCGCCGGCCACGCCGCCGTGCGCGACGACGAGCTCTGGTTCCACGGCATGATCCTGCGGCCGGACGGCTCCGAGATGCTCGATACGATGCGGGTCGGGGACTTCACGCAAGCCGCCGCGTTCGGCGCCGACGCCGGCATGGAGCTCAAGCGCCGCGCGCCGCCCGATTTTTTTGCGCACGAATAACCATGCGGCTCCTGGTGACCCGCCCGGGCGACGACGCGGAACGCACCGCCGGCGCGCTCCGCGCGCGGGGCCACGTCCCCGTCCCGGTGCCGCTGCTCGCGATCGAATTCTGCGCGCCGGCGGAACTCGGTGCGGGCCGGTTCGCCGCCGTGGTGATGACCAGCGCCAACGCGGCGCGGGCAATTGCTGGGCATCGCGCAGCACGCAGCGCTCGTCGCGTTTCCGCTGTTCACGGTCGGCGCCCATACGGCCGAGGTGGCGCGGGACACCGGGTTCGCGACGGTGACCTCCGCGGATGGCGGCTGGCCCGACCTCGCGCGCCTCGTCGCCGAGCGGCTCGCTGGCGCACGGCAGCCGCTCCTCTACCTTGCGGCGGAACAGCGCGCCGGCGATCTCGCCGGGGCGCTGGCGGCGCACGGCCTCGTGGTCGAGACAGTAGTCGTCTACCGCGCGGTCGCCAATCCGAGCCTTGCGCCCGATCTGCGCGCTGCGTTCGCCGACGGTCTCGACGGCGTGCTGCACTACTCGCGGCGCAGCGCCCAGGCTTTCCTCACCGCGGCCCGGGCGGCCGGCCTCATCGACGCGGCCCTTGCGCTTATGCATTACTGCTTGTCGAGCGAGGTCGCAGCCCCGCTGCGCGCCGCCGGGGCCGCGCGCGTCGCGGTCGCGCCCCGTCCCGACGAGGCCGCGCTGATCGAGCTGTTAAGTTTTGCGTGATAGAGGCCGCGAATGACTAGAATGGGCGAATAGCGAATAGCGAATAGAATCCTCCCTCGCCCCCTATTCGCTACTCGCTATTCGCCATTCGCCCAGGTTGCCCACATCACCCGGCCGCAGTATGTCGGTTGCGGGCGGGCACGAGCGCGGAGAACCATATGGCGAGCACGGGGTCGTCGCGCCCTGGACATCCACCGGGCGGGCGCCGCAAGCGTCCTGTTCCGCCGACCATCGACCTCAAGGCCGCAAGCGTGAAGGCCGAGCCGGTGGCCGATCCCGCCTCACCCGCTGCGCCGGAGCCGCCCCCCGAGGCGTTCGTTCCGCCGGCGGAACCTGTGCCACACCCCGACGTCGGGCGTGCCGAGGCGCCGGCGACAGAGCGCATCGAGGCGGCATTGCCGCCGTCGGCGTCCGAGCCGCCGCCTGCGCCTGAGCCGCCTCCTGCGGCGCCGCGGATCGCCGAGGCGCCTCCGCCCTCGCCTCCGCCACCGCGCGACGACGCGCGAGCGAGCCTCGGGCGCCATTGGGGGTGGCCGCCGACCCGGCCGGCGCTCGCCGCCGCGGTGGCGGTGTTCTTTTTGTTCGCTCTGACGGCCACCTGGATCGCGACGTCGGGCGATCCGCGCGATGACGAATGGAAGGCGCTCGCTGCGCGCGTTGCGACCGCCGAATTGCAGCTGCGCACGCTCGCCGAGCGCCCGGTGCCGGCGAGCACCGATCCACGCCAGGTCGTGGAGCTTTCCACCCGCCTCGCAGCCGCCGAAGAGACCGTGCGGCGCCTCGAGGCGCGCGCCGCACTGCCCCCGGCGCCCGATCCCGGTCCGCGTCTCGACGCGCTTATCGCCCGCATCGCCAAGCTCGAGGGCGCGCCGCCGCCGGCGCCCGATGCGGCCTTGCGTGGCCGGCTCGACGCCGCGGAGCAGGCCGCGCAGCGGCTTGCCGAACGCCTTGCCACGTCGGAGGCGCAGCTCACCTCGATTGCCGCCGAAGCCGGCGCCGTCCGCAAGGACGAGGCGACGCTCGCCGAACGGCTGAGCCTCGTGGAAACCACCGTGAAGGCGTTCGGCGACCGCATCGGCGATCTCGGCAAGGGCGTCGACCAGGCGGCCGCCGCGGCGCAGAAGGCGGATCGCCAGGCGGCGCTCGCCAGCGAAGAGGCCGCGCAGACGCGCACCGAGCAGGAGGCCGACAAGGCGCTGCGGCTTGCCGTGGTGGCGGCGGCGCTGCGCGAGCACACGACGCGCGGTACGCCGTTTGCGGCCGAGCTGTCCGCCGCCAAGCCGCTGGCCGATCCGGAGCTGCTCAAGCCGCTGGAGCCGTTCGCGACGTCCGGCGTTCCCACCGCGTCCGCGCTCACGCGCGACCTTGCCGGCATCACGCCGGCGATGCGGGCGCTGCTGCCGTCGCGCGAGCGCGACGGTTCGATCGGCGAGCGGCTGCAGCGCAGCGCCGAGCGGCTGGTGCGCGTGCGGCCGGTCAATGCCCCGCCGGGCGACGATCCCGAGGCGGTGATCGCCCGCGTCGACGCGAAGGCGGCGCAAGCCGACGTCGACGGCGCGCGCGCCGAGCTCGCCAAGCTGCCGGCCGACCTGCGCGCGCCGGCCAACGGTTGGATCAGCCGCGTCGAGGCGCGCGCCGCTGCGCTCGCCGCCGCCGAGCGGCTGTCGCTTCAGGCGCTTGCGTCGCTCGGCATCAGTGAGAATCGTACCCGATGATCCGTGTCGTCCTGTTCCTCGTCTTCGTTGCATGCGTTGCGGTCGGCGCGGCGTGGCTCGCCGACCGTCCGGGCGACGTGACGGTCACCTGGCTCAATCATCGCATCGAGACCTCGGTGATGGTCGCTGCCGCCGCGATCCTGCTGGTCGCGGCGTTCGCGGTGCTGTTCTGGTCGATCGTGCGCGCCGCGCTGCAATCGCCGCGCCGGCTTGCGCGCGTGCTGCGCGATCGCCGCCGCACCACCGCGCACCGGGCGATCTCGCGCGGCCTGATCGCGATCGGGGCCGGCGATGCCCGCGCGGCGCAGCGCTTCGCCCGCGAGGCCGGCGGGCTCTCCGCCGAGGAGCCGCTTGCGCTCCTGCTCAGCGCGCAGACCGCGCAGCTTGCCGGCGACCGAGACGGCGCCGAGCGCGCCTTCCGCGCCATGGCGGCGCGCAGCGACACGAAGCTCCTCGGCCTGCGCGGCCTCTATGTGGAGGCGCAGCGCCGCGACGATGCGATTGCGGCGCGCCGTTATGCCGAGCGGGCGGCCGAGGCCGCGCCCGGCCTCTCGTGGGCCGGCCAGGCGGTGCTGCAGTATCGCACCGCCACCGGCGACTGGGCCGGCGCACTCGCGGCGCTCGACAGCCTGCGGCGCGGGGGCCAGGTCGACCGCGACGCCTGGCGCCGCCAGCGCGCCGTGCTGCTCACCGCGCGGGCGCTCGGCGCCGCCGACAGCGACACGCGCGCCGCGCTCGCCTTCGCGCGCGAGGCCGCGAGCTCTTGCCCCCGACCTCGCTCCGGCCGCGGCGCTCGCCGGCCGCCTGCTGGCGGACGCGGGCGACCTGCGCAAGGCCGCCAAGGTGCTGGAAGCCGGCTGGCGCGCGCAGCCGCATCCCGATCTCGCCGAGACCTATGCGCACCTGCGCTCGGGCGATTCGGCGCGCGAGCGCCTCGCCCGCGTGCAGAGCCTGGTGCGGACGCGCCCCAATCACGTCGAATCGGCGTTCGCGGTCGCCCGCGCGGCGCTCGACGCGCAGGAGTTCGCTCCGGCCCGCGCGGCGCTCGCGCCGCTGGCGGCGGCGCCGACCCAGCGCGCCGCCATGCTGATGGCCGAGCTCGAGGAGATGCAGCACGGCGACGTCGGGCGCACGCGCGAATGGATGGGCCGCGCGCTGAGGGCCCCGCGCGACGCCGCGTGGGTCGCCGACGGCATCGTCTCCGACCAGTGGATGCCGCTGTCGCCGGTGACCGGCCGGCTCGATGCGTTCGAATGGAAGCCGCCGCCCGGCGAGCCCCCACCGACCCTTCCGGCCCTGCCCGAGCGGCTGATCGAGCAGCAGCGGGAGGCCGCGCCGCCGGAGGAGAGCCCGCGCCCTACGACCGCGCCTGAGCCGGCCCGGCTCGGGCGCAACGGTGGCGCTCCCGTGGCGCCTGCCGGCGCTGCGGCGGTAACTGCGGCTGAGCCTGCCCCCGCGACGGCTGCGGCGATCGAGGAAGTCGAGGACGTCCCCCTCGCTCCGGAGGCGCCGGCCGGCGCGGCCCGCCCGATCATCCCGCTGGTCCACGCCCCCGACGACCCGGGCCCGCCCGAGCCCAAGCCTGCCCCGACCAACGGGCTGCGGCGGCTGTTCTCTTTCTGGTGAGAAACGCGCCGCGGCAGAGCCGCGGCTGACCGGTGCAGCGGGAAAAATCCGGCGACGCGCAACGCGCCGCAGGGGCGCGAAGTCCCATCTTACCGCCACCGCGACGAAAAACCACCTCTACCTGTGATCTAGTTCATACCGGCCGCAATCGGCGCCGCAATAGCGTCGTGATCGGGCGCAACAGGCCGCGCGAACAGGGGAGCGTGTGCATCCTGGCTGGGTGCGTTCCGGCGCGTTCGGGCAGCCGTCGCTGCTGCGTGGCGTGTGCCGCGTTGCGGCGGGTGCGCCTCGAGTATGGCGTGAGGGGAGGCGAAATGCAGATGGTGCAGAGCTGCGGCGAACGCGGACGGTTCGCCACGCCCATCCGTGCCGGACGCCGAGATTCTCGACCAGCGACCGCGATGCCAGGCGGACCGCGCCCATGGGGATCGTCGACAACCCGGCCCCGCGCTTTGGCGAACCGCCGGCGAACGCCACCCTCCACGTCATCAGCCACGGCAGCGGCGGCCGCATCGGCGCGCCGTAACGAGTTATGCGACAGGACGCCGAAAGGATTGTGACATGCCGCAGCCGCTTCTGCAGGCCATCCCGCGCGCTCTCCAGGTCTTCTTCAGCTATGCCTCCGGGAATCACAAGTTCGTCAGCGACTTTGCCCGCTTTACCCGGTTTCGCCCAATCCTCGGCTGCAAGATCTGGAACTACGAGAAAAGCCCGATCTCGGTCGGCGGCCTGGAATCCGAATTGCACAAGCGGCTCGTCCAGTCGGACGTCGTCGTCGCGTTCATTTGCGGCAACTATGCGCGCAGCCAGGCAACGCAGTTCGAGTTCGAAGCCGCCGTCAAGCTCATAGCAGACCGGCCCGCAGGGTCGCAGCTGCGCACGATGGTCTTCCTGGTCCTCGATGCCGACGGTGCGGCGTGGTGGCGACAGCGGCGGCGGCAGAGCGACATCAAGGACCTGTGGAACGACCCGGTGTGGCTCGACTGCTCCAACGAGCTCGGCACCGCCCCGGCCGACGTGACCACCGCCGACATGACGCGGAAGATCGACGCGCTGGCCGAGCAGCTCCAGGAGAGCCTGACACAGCAGAGCAGCGACGGCGCGCGAAGCGCCGGACAACCGGGCGCGTGAGCGCGCAAGCAGGTCATCGCCATGGCGCAATCAACCTCAGGAAACGGGCACGCGCAGGCCCCGACGGTATTCTTCAGCTACGCCGATCGAGACGAGGGGTTCATCCGGGACCTGCTCGCGGCGACGAGATTCCAACATGCGCTTGGCTGCAAGGTCATCACCGAGCGGAGCATCGCGGTCGGCAGCCGCGAGGAGGAAACCTTCAAACTGATCGCCGGGGCCGATGCCTTCATCGCATTCATTTCCGGCGCCTATGCGGGTGATGCGAAAAAATGCAGCCAGCTCGCGCAGGCAATTCAGGGCGAACGCTCGTTCGCAGCGCGGCGCACGATCGCCTTTCTGATCCTCGATGCCGACGGAAGGTTGCACTGGCAGCAGACCGTACTGCCGGATGTCGTGAAATTCTGTCCGGATCCGGCCGCGCTCGATTGCCAGGACACCTACGGGCTTGCGCCCGGGGACGTCAAGGATGCCGAGCTCAACCGCAAGATCGACAGCTTGGCGGAGCAGCTCCGGAACATGCTGGCGATGGGCCCCGGATCCGGCAGGCCTTTGCCGCCGCGACCCACCGAGTTCGACGAGCTGAAGCTGAGCTTCCGGAGGAACTTCGACAGATGTGTCGAGCGGATCGACGTGCTGAGCGCGCGCAAGGATCTGCACGACCAGCTGCATAACCTGCAGATGGAATTCTACGTACCCGTCGCCGAGATCATCCAGAGGGATGATCTCGACGGGCACGAGGCGGAGCTGGTAAGGGAGCACGCATTCAAGTTGGGCGAGATCATCGAGAAAACTCAACTCATTCTCGATAAAAAAATCCTCGATCGCAGCGACGGAGAGTGGTTGCCGAAGGTCTGCGAGGCCTTGCAAACGCTGGAAGCCGGTCTGCAGACGGCCGACCTGGTGGCGGCGAGAAAAGCCGTCGCAAGGGTGGAAAGGGTACTGAAGCTCTACCCCTCCCAGATCAATACCAAGCTCAATGTGACGGCCCGCGAGCTTGCACTCGCGGGACTGGCGGCAGAACTGCGCCTGCTGTGCTCAATGAGCGACTCGCTTGCCGAAAAGGTGGGCGACAAAGCACAGCAACTCGAAGGTCTTCACGACCGGATCTCCGGCCTGGCCAGCGTGCACGACGATTGGCAAAGCTTTGACAATGAGCTGAACCTGCTCGAAGCCGACCTGAAGCAGGAAATGGGCGACCTGCAAGACTCCTGGCCCTTCCTCAAAGAGAAAGCGAAGACGCTGTACGCCACCCGTCAAGAGCAGTGGGCCAGGTTGCTGGTGCACTTGGGCGGCCAAATGGAGGCTGCGCTGGCGCAGAAGCGGAACGACGCCGCCCAGCAGTTCTTCGTCCGCTATCGGAGCGCCGCGCGCAAGCGGTTCTATGTGGCCGATCAGGAGCTCAAGCAGGGATGTCAGGAGCTGCAGCAGATCGGGGCGCGGGCGGAAGACATTCTGATTCATCTAGGAGGCGTTCGGTGAGCAAGGCAATGTTTCCCTCCTTGAGAGCCATGCAGCAAGCGCATCGCGACCTGCTGCAAAAGCACCGGGAAGCCAGGCAGGTCGGCCCGGATCTTCTCGCGGAGATCGTCGACTTCATCAATGTGGGCAAGGAAACCGGCCGCATCCTGTCGTCGGTCGCCGATCAGACCGGCGCCCAGGGCTTGCTGGACTACTGGGTCACCGTCGTCTACCGCGAGAAGAAGGACGCACCCGTGGCGCAACTGGTCGACTACGATGCGTCGGCCGCCCCCCAATTGCGCGACGAGGATTGTCCCTACGTCGGGCTGACGAGCTTCGAAGAGCAGCATGGCACGATGTTCTTCGGCCGCCGGGCGCTCGTCGATGACATGGTTCGCATCCTCAAGGACGGAAATTTTCTCACCGTCGTCGGTCCGCCCGGCTCGGGGCGCTCGTCGCTCGTGCAGGCCGGCCTGCTGGTGCGGCTCCAGCACGGCGAGCTTGCCGGCAGCGAGCAGTGGCGGGTCGTCAAGGTGCGCGGGCCGTGTGCCGACGGAAACAAGCCGGCGTCATGCGACGACTGTTCGCTGGAGAGCGACGATGACAGCACCACCGTCTTCGTGGTCGACTGCGATACGGTCTTCGAAACGGCCGACGACAAGGTGCAGGAGGAATTGGCCGGCAGGATTTTGGGTATCATCGAGGCGCCCGGCCATCGGCGAATGCTCGTGCTCGTGCTGCAGAACGAGAAGTCGCTTGCACGGTTTCCGGCGCTGCAAACCCGGATCCAACAGTCGCAGATTTCGCATCTTCCCGCCGACGGCACGGGAGCTGCGCGAGGCCATCGAAAAACCCGCGGAGACCGTGGGCCTGACCTTTCAGGAAGGCGTCATCGACGCGATCGTACGCGAGCTGGCGGGAGAAACGGCGGTCTACCCGCTTCTCCAGTTCACGATGCTGCGTCTGTGGGCGCGGCGTGCCGGGAACTGCATCACCTGGGATACCTATCAGTCGGCTGGGGCGGGGCGATCGGCACTTCTGCGTGCCGCCGATGAGCTGTATGCAACCCTTGCGCCGCAGCAGATCCCTGCCGCGCGCTACATTTTCCTGGAATTGAGCCTGGCCGAGGACCGCGCCCGTGGCTTGTCGTGGCGGGAGCTGACGGAATCAGCGCCCGACCCGGCTCGGGCGGATGAGCTGTTGCGAGAGCTGCAACGCGCCCAGCTCGTCAGCGTCACCGACCGGAGCGATGATTCGAGGACCGTGCGCCTCGTGCACCAATGCCTGGCCGAGCAATGGAATCCGCTGGTCGACTGGCGGGAGGAGGAACGGGAACGTCTGACCTGGAGCAAGCGCCTGAACGGCAAGGTCAACGAGTGGATCAATCTGAACCGATCCTGCCATGTCGGCTTGCTCAACCAGCGCGAGCTCCTGGAAGCCGAGGAACTACTGTCGCGCCGCAGAGGCAAGTTGATCGGCGTCAATCCGGAGATCGTCCAGCTTGTGCGGCTCAGTCGAAGGGCCCTGCAGCGCAAGCGCACGATCATTACCAGCGTTTCCACCGCTGCCGTGGTTGTACTTGCTGTCACCGCCGGCTTTGCAGCCTACCAGTGGGATCGAGCGACGAAGGCCCAAGGTGAGGCGAGACAGCTCTTGCGTCTGATGCAGGCTGCTTACGCCGCCCGTCTCATTGAACAGAGTCAGCCGCTCGAGGAGATTACGAACAATCTGGTGAACCTCCTGGAAAGCGCCGCTGCCGCAGCCCCCGGCGATCGCCAGAGACTGACCAAAGAGAATGCCCAGCTGCTCGAGCAGGTTCGGAGCGTCCGGTCCGAGGAGATCGCGGGCTACGCTGATGCCAAGGCAAGGACGATAACGGAGTTCAAGAGGTACAACACCAAGAAATGGAAGGACCTGTCCGCCGCACGGAAGCAATCGGTCGTCGATAGCATCTTGAACAAGACGAGGGCAATCGACGACTCCGAAACGGCACTACGAATGTTGCTGTATGCGGTGGCGGCCATACCCGACAACGAGGGTGCGCTCAATACAGCGCTCAGAGAGGCGATCCGGAGCTACCGTCTCAGGGACATGTTCAGCCGACCCAGCGGCAGCCAAGTGTGGGCGGTTGCATTCGATCGACAGAAAAAGTATCGCGTCGCTGTCGGCGGCAATGACGGGTCGATCAATATTTGGGAGCCTCGGATCTGGTCGCACGGGAGTGGCAGTCAGGAACTTTCGACCGCGAACGAGTCAACCGAGATCGTCAACGGCATAACGATCAATTCGAGCGGCACGCTGTTGGCGGCAGCCCTCCGGTCCGACGGTGCCATCGTCTGGGACCTTGCCACCAACACGATCAAGTGTCGCCTGGCATCGCCGCGCGGGGAAGAAGCCGGCGGCACGGACTTGAGCCTCAAGATCTACGATGTCGCATTCGTTCCCAACAGCGACGGGCTCGCCGTCGCGACATCCGACAATGCCGCCTACCTCTGGGATGTCGGCAAGGACGGATGCCCTCGCGTGGATCGAAAATTTGCGCACCGGGATGACGTCTTTGGGATCGCGATCAGCCGCGACGGAAAATTGCTGGCGACCGCGAGCGGAGACGGGACGGCGGCGGTCTGGAATCTCGGGGATCAGAAAGCAAGCGAGCCCTACCGCGAATTTCCGCCCGACAACAAAGGGGACGCGGTATTTGCGGTCGCCTTCAGTCCGAGCGGACAGACGATCGCCGCGGCAGGGGCGGATGGACTAGGCCGTGTCTGGGATATTGCGTCCGGGAAAGCGGTCGCTTCGCTGCCGAGGCACGAAGGGATGGTCGGTCGCATCACTTTCAGCCCGGACGGGTCGTTGATTGCCACGGCAGGAGCCGATGGAAAAGTCATGGTGTCTGCAGCCGATACCGGCGAGCTGAAGTACACCTTCACGCATCGAGCGGCCGTGTTCGGCGTCGTCTTCAGTGACGATTCCAAGTATCTCGTTACTGGCGGTCTGGATGGGACTGCAATGCTGTGGAGCATGGAAGGTAACGACTCGGCGGCCGACGCCGCCAAGGATTGGAAAGATCTGGTTGCGTTGGGGGCAGCGCGGCTGAAAGACAGAAGCACTCTGCGTCCGAACGAATGCGCCACGATCCTGTCGATGCAGATACCGGCGCTCGAGATGCTCGACCGCACCGAGCTCAGCAGGTACTCCTGCCCGCCGCTGTGGGCCTTCACTGCGCAACCGAAGGCGGGTCCCGATGTCCATTGAGTTGCGCATCGCGTCGCTCACCGGGCTCGCCCCTTCTGCCGTGGATGGGTGCAACGCCTACCTCGGAGTCAGCTTCAGCAAGACGACGTATTTCTCGCGTCCGGTGATGGAAGCTTACGTCAACTGGGCGTGCGCCCGGTGCCCCGACCTCCTCATCATCGTCGCGGATCACCTGGAGGCGTACAACGCCAGCGCCTTTCGCGGAATTCCGTTCCGCGAAGCGGAAGAACGCACCTTGAGAACCGGCACGGAGCTGCGGCGCGCGTACGAGAAGGCGGTCGCGCCGTCGCTGCGCGACCGGGTTCGCATCGAGCTCGCCTCGGAAATCCTGCAGAAGCCGCAATGCCGGGATATCCTCGCCCTGGTCCGCTCGGTCGCCGGCTCGAATATCCAGCTCCGGCAGGATACCCGACGCACGGTTCTCTACGCGCTCGGAGGTAAGCTGGAGTCGATGGCGCTGCCGCAGGACGACGCCCTCGACACGCTGGTGAACTATATCGCCGAGGAGATCGCCATCATCCTGTTCATCACCGGCGCCAGCGACCCGAAATATCAATTGTCGATCTTTCCCTACCGGCCGCCGCAGATATTGATCGACCTCTATGCCGGCGCCTACGGGACGGCGTTCGACCATCTCACGCTGCGGCGGCCTTACGCGGCCATCGAGCTCGTTCGCTCGGCTGAGCCTAGCACCCACGCAGAGCGAGCCGCCGCGACGGTCTCTTGAGCAGGCGCCGGACTGTCGTCGGGGGCAGTCCGTCTATCGTAGAATACTCGCTTGTCGGGCAGGATCTCCGGAACAGGCAGAGCGCTCAGACCGACCATGGCGAGGATCGTTGTTTCATGCCGGCGGGAGGATTCTGCCGCGATTGCCACCCGCGGAGCTCCTCAGGGAGGCACTGATTGACGAGGGAGACCATCCTTGCTCGGATCGATGATCGATCGTTCGACCAGGGATGGCTGGCGCCGCCGTCCGCACGGGCATACTTGTGCTTGCGCATCCTCCGTCCGCCCGCTATTCCAGCCGCAGGTCGCCGCAATAGCTCAGCCGGTAGAGCACATCATTCGTAATGATGGGGTCGGGGGTTCGAATCCCTCTTGCGGCACCAGTTAGGATCTTGACATTGTTAATTTTTTTTGATGTAGGCCAGAGACGGCAAAGGCCTTGCTTTCGATAAGGAACCACCGCGTAACCACGAACGTTGAGGGGCCTCAGCACGACGCGCGCGGCGCGAAAGTCTGGCGCCGCAATCACACTTCGTTCAGCAGTTCGCCGGTGATGACGACGACGGTGCCGACCAGCGTATCATTCATCGGCTCGACTCCGTCGCCGACTTGTGCCTGCTCCCACGCAAGTTGCGCTAGCTTGTTAGGGGGCATGCTTCGTTGCTTGCCTTCCTTGTGACGGAACGCGCGACACGGTGCCCCGCCCTCGTCGCTGCGCCAGAAGGGAATCTCCTCGCGGTCGCGATCCGGCCCGATTTCACGTTCGAGCAATGCGAGCGCGTCCGCGCCCGTGGCGACATCTTCTTTGACGACCTCGGTAAGACTCGGCCGATAGATGGTTGCTTTGCCCGGCATCATTGCCCCACTGCTGCTGTGACCTGTCTACTTTACCACGCGCCGCCGACGCGCAGCATCGCCGGGCTCGCCGGGTTCTTCACCTTGATCCAGCCCTTGGACCGGCCGGAGCGGTAGGGGAAATCGCGCCGCTTCGACACGATGCCTTCGAGGCCCAGCTTGCAGGCGTGCTCGAACACGGTGGCGCCGTCGAGGTCGGCGGCATGCTCGTTGAACTGGATGCCGGCGGGAGCCCTGGCGAGCACCTTCTCCAGACGAGCCTTGCGCCGCTCGAGCGGTTCCTGCCGCAGATCGTCGCCGTCGATCTCGAGCACGTCGAAGGCGTACAGGAACACGGCGCCGTCCCAGCCCTGCGAGTGCAGCCGGTCGAAGTCGGACACGCCGTCATCGCCGCACACCACCGCCTCGCCGTCGATCGAGATCGAGCTGACCCGCAGGGCGCCGGCGGCCTCGACGATCAGCGGAAAGCGGTGCGACCAGTCGAACCCGCGGCGGGTGAACAATCGCACGCGAGCGCCCTGCCGGCGAACCATCAGCCGGTAACCGTCATGCTTGATCTCGTGCACCCAGTCGCGCCCCACAGGGGCATGGCGCGCCCACGTCGGAATGCACGGCGGGATGAAGGCCAGCGGGAGCGTGCTGCGGGCAGGGGTCCGGAACATGGTCCGCCGTCATATCGCGGCCGCACGACCCCCGCTCCAATTATTTATGCGCTGTCCCCGGTCTGTTCGGCCATCTGAAGAAGGGTATCGCTACTGTTGATATCAGCCCCCTTCGCGGCTCGGAAAACTACCCAGGCTGTACCCAGGCGGCCGTGGTCCGGCGGCGAGTGCATCAATATCAAGGAATTTCGGCGTCGGTTCCTCTGTCTGCCAGTTAGTCCCTTCGCTTATGACTGATCCAGGCTATCGCCATGGACCCGATCAGGACCACGAGCACGATGATCCCGACGATTACTGCGATCATATCTTGATCCATAGTCACCCCTGCGGGAGTCGGCCTTCGGACAGACGGCCGCCAGCTACAGGTGCACCATGGCGGTGCCGAGGCCGGTGGGTTCTCCCCAGCCCCGATCACAACCGGCTTCGGTCAGACCCCGGCAACCGCGCCGGGTGCCGGGGTCCTGCTTTGTGGGGCATGCCGCGCCCTGACTCAGCGGCAACAAGGGCAGCCCGGCATAAGGTAATACGTAGAGGTTGTATTTTTTGTTCTAGATCAAATATCGAGCACTCGGCCTGCGGTAATTTCCCCGACAACACGTGGTCGCCATGGCAGCCCTTCAACAGAAAACCCTCAAAGTCGTTCAGGCACCCCTCATTGAAGGGGTGCCCACGGCGCCGCCAGTGCTCGCAGCGCCCAAGCCTATGGTCGAATGCAGATGCGGAAAGTGCGGTGCCGTCCTGGTCCGCTGGGATGAAGGCAGAGCCTACCCTCTCCTGGTCCATTGCGTCTGCTGCGGGTCGTACAATTCGACGGACGACTGACTGTACAACGCGCCTCAATGTTTTCTTTCGCCACGCACTTGCGAGATTCAGGCAATTCATCGCCTCGTTCGGCTTGCGCCCGCGATAGACGTGTTCGGCAAGCCCCTTGGCACGTTCGATGGCGGCGCGCTGTGCGGCGCCGGAGCGGGTGCAGGTACTCCGTTGGTTTCAATGAGCTTGATCGAGCCTTCTTCAACGGAAAAATCGACGTCGGTTATCGTTGTGTGATGCGGCAATACAGCGTTGCCCTCATTGGCCAATCTGATTTCCACGGTGCCGGGCGCTCCGAGGACTGTAGGGACGACCCTTCGCGCAACGCTTTCCTCAGCGGCGCGCACTCGCACCACGGCAACAATGTTCACTGTGAACGCAAAATCATCCACGGCCTGCGCCCCCATGGAGCCAACAGAACCATGGGTTGCCCAGGCTTTGGAAGATGTGGATTTCCCCGAGGGGGAAACCACTACCCCCATGGGGGGAAACCACTGACCCCCATGGCGCGCGCCATGGCCGAAGAGTTGCCGCAGCGGCGGGTGCGACCGCGGAACGAATGGCAAGAATTGTAACAGTCGCTGCGTCGGGTGCGGCCCAACCCCAATGAAACCGCGCCCTGCCCGCGCGGCTCCGACGGCGGAAATTGTAACAGTTGGAGAGAACCTCGGCCGCTTGCTCGCACTGGCGCTCCCGGGGCTATGCGTCGAGGCGTCGTATCCGGGACAGGTAGCGCACCGTGCTCATACGTCAAGACGTCGTATCGACTCTCATCAGCACGGCTCACCCCACGGCCTCGGCGAGTTCTGCGAGCGTTCCCTCCCTCGCGGCGCGTTCGGCCAGGTTGCGCAGGACCAAGGTCAGCACGTCGGCCAGGGCGACGAGCTCGGGGCGTTCGACGCGGGCGTGGCGGCGCTGCTCGAAGTGCAGCACGAGGCTGGCGACTGCCTGGGCGACGTCCTCGTCGGCGCTGGCGCGCTCGATTTCCGCAAAGACCTGACGGTAGCGGCGGCGGATGGCGGCATCTGAGGGCGCGCTTTGCCGGCCTGCTGAGGCAGGCGTGGCGGCCTCGAGGATGGCGGAGAGCGGCATGATGGGCGGGCACGATGCCGCCAGCCGTGGCGTGCGTCAACGGGGCTGTTCCGAAAACCCCTGTGCGGACACGGCGAAAACCGCAAGGATCTCAACGGCCATTTTTGGTCTTTTGGCTAACAGACCAGTGAGCGTGTGGGCAGAGGCTGCCCAATGACGTATGCTCCTGGCCATGAAACGACCGACGCCGAAACAAACACCGCGCGAGCGGCTGGTCGCCTTGCTGGAGAAGAAGCCTCCGGCTCCCTCGCTTAAGGCGCGCCTGGGCCACAGCGGGAAGGCAAGCGCGCCCGCGTAGGTCCCGGCCGGCCACGGGAACGAATGAGCGAGCTGGCTAGGGCCTCTGGGGATGGTCGAGGGCGAGAGGCCGCCGCTGATCCTGCGGCGCATCCAATCCTACGATCCCGACTGGGGAAGCCCCGACGACTACACCGTTCATGTTGATGGTGGGGATCAGTCTGTCGGGAGAGGCGCTATGCCGCGCATCGGCCCAGTCTATAATCAAGCCTGCATTCTTCCTTTGACGCTCTCCGCCAAGCGAACTAGCATGCTGGAATGAGGCAGGTCATTGAGCTTGCCTCTCCAGCTGCCTAATAGGATGGGACTTGCCGAAGTCTTGTCAGGGCGAACGGGCAGCAATAATGCCATCGGCAGGCTCCGTACCTCCTACACCAGCAGTTTTTTGTCCGGTGAAGCAGCAAGCGCGTGCCGCGTGCGCGTGCTGAATTTCGGGCTGGATATGATACCGGCCTAGGGAGCACCGCGATGCCTATAGCAATCCGTTCGGATAGAACAGATGATCTTCGCGTGCAGGCGCTCCAATTCCTTATGGACCTGCATGATCTGAATATGCCTCCCGATGAGGCGATTGGCCTACTGTGCGTTTTGGCCGAACAATTCCAGCCCGGCGCCACAGTGGGCGGCAGCGTTATTGACAGGCGCTCAGCTATTTTCGACAGGGTGGTGTTTCCCAGCCTGCCAGCCTCGCTTGTCAGCACGCTCCGCCACAGCCCGATTTCGCAGCCCTACGTAGGCACCTGCGCACAGGCCGTGAGTGAACGAAAAATCATCACATGCCCGGATGTTGCGACTGAAACCCGTTTCGATGCAGGCTGGCGGGGTCTGTACCTCGGACTTGGCATCCACTCGGTGCAATCCGCCCCTGTCTTCAGGTTCGACGGCAAGCCCCTTGGTACCTTCGTCGTGGCCTCCAGACAGCCTCAGGTCCCCTTCGACATGGAGATGACGGGGTTCGGCGTGTATGCCATGCGGACCATTCTTCAAAAACCGTCATCCTAGCTGCCCTGGGTCCTGGGCGGATCGAACACCGAAAATCCCAATTCGGCTTCCAGCGCGGTCGAAGGGCCGGCGCATCATCGTTTTGTTGTTGCCACTGGCGTCCGAAGCTCAATAAAGCCACGGCTAGCGTTGCCCCGCGAGGGCAACCCGCGGTAGTGCCCATATAGCAGACCTTACAGGAAGAATAATTTACTATTGATTGCACATATGAGACGCTCCGCAGGGCGAGCGCGCAATCATTGCCCTCGAGTTGCATCCAATGCCCCCGGTGATGACTCTTCACGCACTGGGCTGCGGCCTTTTGCTTGCCATTTATTCAGGGAAACCGACAATGGTTGTTGATTTTCAGCATCATTATACACCGCCCGAGTTGATGCAGACCGGCAAGGGCGACGGAACCCTTCTCCTCGACGAAGCCGGAAATCCAAATTACCGGTTCAATCCACTGCTCGCCGATCTACCTGCGCATGTTCGAATGATGGACAAGGCGGGCATCGACGTTGCGGTGCTCTCATGCGGCTCGGGCTTCGATCAGCCAAACCTTGCTACCTGCCGCCTGATCAACGACCGCATGCACCAGGCCGAACAGGATCATCCCGGCCGATTCATTGGACTCGCACATGTCCCGGCGCTCAATTCGCGAGAGGCTAGGGCCGAGCTCAAGCGTTGCGCCATCGAGCTAGGTTTCCCCGGAATCGTCATAGCCTCTGAGGTTCAAGGGCAGCCACTCGATGCACCAACCCTACGCCCGTTTTGGAGGACGGCCGCGGACCTCGGGCTCTATGTTTTCATCCACCCTCCGCCTCGACTGATAGGCTGGGCGTACATGGATGCGGATGACCTGTGGCGCATGCTCGGCTGGGAATTTTCCCTGATGGTGGCGACAGTGCGGCTGATTAATAGCGGTCTTCTCGATGAGCTTCCCTCGTTAAAAATTCACATCGCACATTTCGGCGGCGGCATCGCTCGTTACCTCCCGCGCATACGCGGTCTCCAGAATCGCGAGAAAAGTGGCACGGCGAAAATTCCGCGTCATTCCCGAACGCCACGAGAACCGTTTGATCACTATCTGAAGCATCGACTGTTTTACGATTGTGCTGGCTGGTCAGGCCCCGACTATGCCGCCAAGCGAGGCGCCGAATGGTTGCGTATCGGCCTAACGGAGCTGCCGTCCTCGCAAATCCTATTCGCAACCGACTATCCTCAGGCGGTGCGCGACGACGATGAGGTTACCGCATACGTTAAGGCTGTAGCCACTCTCGGATCGGAAGCTCGGAAAATTCACGACGGCGCCAACACCGAGAAGCTCATTCCGAATCTAAACGACCGGGTGAACCGTGTGCCCGTCCAGTCACGCCCTCGAACGGATGTCGAAAGCCGTGCTCCGCGTCGTCGGTGACATCGCAGGGACCAGATCAGGGACGCACTAGCGGGCTTGCTAGTGCCTTGGCGTCACATCGCGGGGGGAGGCCTGGGAGCCCCGCGGAGAGGCCACCCAGGGGCGAAAACCGCCCGCGTAGGAAGGCCGCTGATGCGTTATTCCCTCAAAGGGAGGGTAGGTGCGCGCTTTAATTTAATTGTGTAACCAACACAATCTGCGCAGCTTGATCATCCGACACACATGCTGGCAGCACAGACTGATCGCGATGACCTCTCTCGATCCCGAGACCACGCCGATCCTCGTCGAGGCCTTCGATGCCGCCTGGAACGACTGTGTACAGCCGGGTGCAGGGCCGCCCTCGGACCCGAGGCGTCGGCAGCGCGGGAGCGGCTTGCCCGTCGGATTCTCGCGCAGGCCCAGCGCGGCATTCGCGATCCAATCGAGTTGAGCAGCGACGGGGTGGCGTACGTTCTCTCGCGCTGGCCCCTCCGTTAGCGACTCTTGCGCTGCCTGCCCGCCGAGCGTCGGTCGTGGAACTCGTTGAGGTTGCAGCAAATGCCGGCCCTTCTACAGAAGACCCTCAAGGTCGTTCCGGCACCCCTCATTGAAGGGGTGCCCACGGCGCCGCCAGTGCTCGAAGTGCCTAATCCTACGGTCGAATGCAAATGCGGAAATTGTGGTGCCGTCCTGATGCGTGGGGAGGAAGGTAAAGCCTATCCTCTCCTGGTCCATTGCGTCTCTTGCGGCTCATACAATTCGACGGACGTCTGACTGTACCCAATTCTACGCTTGTTCTTGTCAAGTGGGGCAGGCGCACGTCCCTCGCCTCGTCTCAATCTTTCCGCATCCTCTCGCCACGCACTTGCGAGCTTGAGCAGCCTATCCCGCTGCTTGGGATCGTCCGTCTTCGCAGCAGAGCGGATGCAGTCCTCCGCATGATATTCATACAGTTGAATCAGAGTTGGCATGGAAAGTCCCCTCCACTGCAACGGGCCCGTAACCTTGAAGTGGTTGTTGAGTGCCCGCTGCTCCTGTCCTTTGACTGAATTAACGCAATAGGAAGCCAGTGGCGTGTGAGCTTTTACATAGCCGGCAAAAATAATGAGGGTCGCGAACCTGAAGTTGACCCGGTGATCAATCACAGTGCCCTGCGCGCAGAAATGTCCGGTTTAATGAGCCTTCGAGACTGGGCGGATTTTGGGGTAAGCGCCCGGCAAGCAAAAGCTGGGGATATTACTGACGACTGCCGCCAGGATGGCCAAGAGCCGCGCAGCGGGTCCGGCTGGAGCGTTCGATTGCCTGGGGGCTGTCAGGGAGCCCCCGGCTCGGAAAACGCACCAGCGGTCAACCGTCTCCCCGTTGGCGTCGGTCCTGCAGGTCGAGGTCGGGTGCGAACGGTTTCCATTTCTGAAAGACGGGACCGCTCATCGAGGGTGCTTCCTTCACGGTCAGCTTGGCAGCCGCACCCACGGTTCCCTTCAGGCTGTCGGTCTGGCTGCCGGCGTGGCGCATGACCAGCGGGGTGGCTGGATCGACACCCTCGGCCAGGAGCACGCGGGCGGCCTCGAGGAAGGGTTGATGGCTGGTGGTCAGCAGGCGCTCGCCGAGATAGGCGTCGAAGGTCCCGTAGCGATCGACCGGCTTGACGGTGATGACGATGGGATTCGTCGCGCGCGACGAATTTGCCAAGGTCACCGCCTTCGCCCTGCGGGCTTCGTCGGACAAGTCGGACATCACTGCACCCGGCACGGCCGCAAGACGCCCCACGACTGCAGCACCTCACCGCCTGGTCGAAGCCACTGGCAACCGCGTAGGGCACGCCGCGGCGCTCCAGCTCGGTCGGCAAACCGCTGCTGTGCCGGCGACAGCCGGCCTCCTGCTGCGCGCTTGATCTCCATCCAGCGATGCTCGCCGTTTGGCGCGATGAACAGCAGGTCGAACGCGCCCGCGCGAACGCCCAGGCGCGCCAGCAATGCCGTCGTGGCGGGGCTTCGGTACTCACCATTGGGAACGTGCAGCCAGACCCAGTCCTTCCTCGCGGCGCTACGCAACAGGTCGGCGACGGCACAGTGCACGCGCCTTTCGATCGGCGGCGGCGGCCGGCGACGTCGCCGGCGATCTGGGAACAGGGGGAGCTGGTAGACGGCAGTCATGGCGAAAAAACCCGTGGGCACCTCCCGTCATCGGGTGGCGCTCCAAGGACGAATTGGATACAAAAATACAATTGTTTCGCAATCGAAACGACAGGGAGGGGTGCCCCCGAGCTAACTCATGAGAACACCAGCTGATTTACGCTCTTTGGCCAGAGCTCACACGGAAGTCGGGATCAAGATCCTGGCCGGCATCGCCATGAACGAGGAGTTTCCTCCAGCTGCACGCGTCTCTGCGGTTGCGCAGTTGCTCGACCGCGGCTGGGGCAAGGCCGTACAGCCCGTCTCCAGCGATCCGGACGGCCCGCTCATCGTCGAGATCATCCAGAAGGTCAGGGAGCCGAAGTGAGATAGGATGACTGAAACTGCAACCCCGGATCTCGTCCGGGGCACGAGGCCGGGCGAGCTGGCGAACCCGCCAGGCCCTCACTCGTCTCATCTTTAAGTCGTCACTTCTCGCGCACGCGCGATATCACAACCAACTCGCCGCGCGATGCCCGATGGGTCACGAGGCAGGAGGGCCATTTGTCCGACTGGCCACAATCCCAACCAGTTTGGGTGACCACGAGCAGGGTGCGCCCGCCCCGGCGGATAGTGCGCCAGCTAAACACTCCGTCTTGCGGCTCTTTGGCTCTGACCCACTTGCCGGGGCGCGGGTTCAAAACGACCGTGAGCGCACAGCCGCCGGAGCCGCAGTAACCCTGGTGACGGTGCTCGCCGCAGACAATCTTTGCATAGTCGATGATGTAGTCTCGTGCTCTAGGGCCGGACAGAGAGCGCTGGTGAACGGCCTTATCCAGCCTGCTCGGCACGCAATCACCTCTCTCCTTGAGGTCTCGTATTTCATCAGCCACGACTCGCGGAAGCTGCGAGAGCGTCAGCCGGGGTCTAGCCTCGGCAGATGCTGAGGCGAGAGCGCCGACCGCAAGGATCGCCGCGAGCGCGACGATGGTGGTGTTCACGGTTGGTCCTTTCGTTGTGAAAACCGTCCGTGAAACGGTGGTGCTGTGCACCCTGAAACGGCGCCGCGATGGCGCCGCTTCGAGGCGGACAACGCTGCCGACGGTTGCGCTTCGGCTTTAGCGCTCCAATTTCTCCCCCCCGACGATTCCATCGCGCGACACCATGACAGTGCGGCTGTAGCTGTAGCGGCCGCGGCACGGCTCGGCTGGGTCCGCGTAGCAACGGATACGCAATGCAAGCAGTGTCTTTTTTCCGGCCCGGCGGGTCACATGCCAGCCGATGACTAGCGGACTATGCTCAGCCCACTGCCCGCGACGTGACTGCACATAGACGAAAAGAACGCACCCGGCCGAGCCCGAGCTGCATTCCCCGCTCGCTTGGGCAGCGTTCGACATGTAACTTTCTCCGTCAACAGCGCGCGCGCGACAGCGAAGCTTTGTTAGGTCGACGATGTAGTCGCGCGTTCGCCGGCCGGATAGAGAATGCTCATGCACGACGTCATTCAGCCGGTACACCGGCCGCATTTTTTGGTCCCTGCAAGTTTGCTCCCCGCCCCGTATTTCTTTCGCCACGATCGGCGGCAGTTGCGAGAGCGTCAGCCGGGGTCTCGCCTCAGCAGACGCCGAGACGAGAGTGATTGCCGCCAGCACAAGGGTTACGCAGATGTTCATTTGGTTGGTACATGGTTCGCCACCAGGAGGAGGATTGGCCATGGGTGGCGGTTTTTCCGCACGGGTTGCCCTCACTTGGCGCCTCCCAGCATCGAGGCTATGGCAGAGGCCGAGTACACATTGCCGCGCCGATTGACGTAGCCGAGCTTGGCCAGCTCTGCGGCGATCTCGCGCAGCGAACGCTGGCCGCGCCGATGCAGCTGCTTCGCTGTGGCGACCGCCGCAGGATCGATCTCCACCAGGCTCTTGCGGCCTTCGCATTTCCCGCTAGCTGCGCGTTTGCGATCCCTCGCGGCCTTGAGTTTAGCCACCAGCGAGGTCTTCTCGAACTGCGAGATCGCCCCGAGCACCTGCCGCACCAGCGCCGCTGTCGGCGTGTCCTCAAGGAAGAAGCTCGGGGCGCTCGCCGGCACCAGCTCGACGCCGAGCTGACGCAGGTAGTCGTGGCCGGCTAGCTGCACCGCGAGGTCGCGGGCAAAGCGATCGGGGCTCTCGACCAAGATCGTCCGCACGCCGTTGCCGGCGATCCGGTCGAGCATAGCCTTGAAGCCGGGGCGCTGGTCGATCGGGTCAGCCCCCGACACCACGTCGTAGAACTCGGCGACGATCTCATAGCCATTGCTCGCGGCGAAGCCGGTGACCGCGAGCCGCTGCCGCTTGTCCGAGTCCTTGTCGTTGCCGATGCTGGCGTTGGTGGGCGACGAGGTCCGGAGGTAAGCAACCGCCGGTATCTTCTTGCGCGCCATAATGAATTCGCCCTTCCCGTCCTGTATTCCTCAGACTACAGTACAGAACAGGGTGGATTCCAGCAACTATTCTTTCGGCGTAGCCGGCCTTCGGCGTATCCGGCGGCCGGTCGTCCTCTTCGGCGACGGCGCACGCTCGGTACTGGCCGGGTTTGACCCTCAGTGGCCGGATTTAATTTCACAGTGGCCGATTTTCCCGCGATGCTGAGGCCATTGTCCTAGCTTAGCTAGGCTGATTCCATTCGATTTTGCAAATGTGCTCTGCAGGAACGCCCAAAGCATTCTGTAACTTAAGCTCTAGTGGTGGGGCAAATGCAGACGGAGTGTGCCTATGGGTTATATAGACTCGTTTCAATACACGCCGATGGTGCCGAGCGATGGCACGATCAACAAAAGATCCCGCAAGCCAAGCCACATGGAACAACTTAGCCGAACGATGGCGCCATTGTGCTGAAATAGCGGAGAGCGGGATGGCTAAAGTAATCTCTGCCAATGGCAGCGCCCGAACCCGAATAATGAAACAATGGTCCGGGTCAGATGCGCATTGATAGGAGGCCGCCTCAGCGACAGCGCGGGAAAAGTCCAATACGTGATCAACGAGCCGGCCGTTTCAGCCGTAAAGCACAGAGCCGCCAATGGAATTTGCCCCGAGCCGGCAGCTTGGATCGACGTACTCTCACGTACTCGAATTAATACTCGAATTAATTCCATTTCCAGGCCGGCAGCCCAGCCGGGGAATTCCCAGTCGGGAGATCCAGCCAGGGGGTGCCGGCGTCCGGCCAGCGCGGTGTCGATCACTCGCTGGCGTCACTCCGGCGGCTCCCGTCCTCCTGCACAACACCGACGCACCGGGAGCCCGACGTCGTCGCAACGCCTCGGAGGCCAAGCGCAACGCCTTGATGCCGTCCACGCCCGTCATCAGCCGGAGCCGCAGGATGAAAGGTCGGCTGCTGCGCGGCGCGGGTCATACGGT
>CAVZSC010000025.1:505000-924352 GCA_963777755.1 uncultured Alphaproteobacteria bacterium | reverse complement strand
GCGGGGAGATATTTGGGGAGTCGAATCGCGAGTGATGGATGGCTGAGAGCGGCATGATGGCCGAGCACGATGTCGTGCGTCGGGATGGCCGTCAACGGGTCTGCTCGGTTTCCTTGGCCTTCGCGCGCTGTTCCTCGGCCCACTGCAAGAACCGCTTCTTCATGGCGGGATCTTTGATCATCTGCTCTAGCGGGCCGATGAACCGTTGCCTAAGAGCCCACTCAAGGAACGGGATCAATTCCGGTGCGTCATCTATGATGCGGCAGAACCGCTGATAGGTCCGCAGGCTCATTCTGCCCTTTGCGGCCTCATCTTTCTGCGTCGCTTGTCGGCGATACGCGTAGTCCGGCTTGCCGTGCCGGTACCAGCTGGCGCGGCTCCAACCCAGGGCTTCCCATGGCTTCTGCTGCTGTCTCATATTCCCGCCATGTGGCGGATTTCTGAGACAGTGTCAAGTGGCTGTCAACGGTGCGGCGCGACTAGCGAGGCCCCATGCGCGTTGGCTGGCTGGGGGCTATCCGGGAGCCCCCTGGCCGAAAATAACGCACGGGGGAGCCTCTAAGCGGCCTTCCTGTGGAGTCTTCCGACCAACGCAGCGCGCACCTCGGGTGACAGGTGGCGCTTGCGCGGGATGGCCAGGACCTTGCGGATCGCGGTGGCTTCCTCCGGCGAGGGCAGACGGTCGAGCCGCAGGATGCCCTCCTCGTCGCCGTCCTGGGTGACCACGCAGAAGCTTAAGCGCCGTTTGGCGCTGGTCCATGCCCAGCGCGACCGTGTGGCGACGTAGAGGTAGAAGGCGCCTTCCTCCGGCACGGCGTAAATGCAGCTCGGCGTGTCTTCCAGCTCTTCGCCGTGTTTGCCCCGTATTTGCCAGTCGCCGCAATTATCGCGCTGCAGGACCCGCGTCTGCACGTCCAGGGCGGCGAGCAGGTTTTTCCAGGACTGGTCGGTCTTTGGAGCGATCGGGGCGCATCGTTACTGCACCCGGCACGGCCGCAGGACGCCCCACTCACGCAGGGTGGACACGGCCTCATCGAAGCTGCGGGCGACGCCGTGCGTGACGTCGCGCTCGACCAGCTCCTGGCGGAACCGCTCCTGCGCCTCGGACAGCGGGGCGCGGCCACGCTTCAGCTCCAGCCAGTAATGGCGGCCGTCCGGCCCGATCAGCAGGAAGTCGAACAGTCCGGGGCGGACGCCCATGCGCTGCAGCAGGGCGGCGGTTTGCTTGGAGCGGTGCTCGCCGTTGGCGATATGGCTCCAGATCCAGTCCTTCCTCGCGGCCACCCTCAACAGATCGGCGATGGCAATGTGGGTCCGGCGCTCGATCGGTGGCGATGAACGCGTTTGTCGCCGACCTGGGAGCGGCAGCGGGAGCTGGTAGGCGGCAGTCATGGCGAAAAAACCCGTGGGCACCTCCCGTCATCGGGTGGCGCTCCAAGGACGAATTGGATACAAAAATACAATTGTTTCGCAAGCGAAACGACAGGGAGGGCCGATGCGCACCACCGCTATCCCCGAGAGCCTGCCCCGGGAAGCCGGGGATCGTGTCGTCCGGGCACGACGTGAGGTTTCGCATCCCCCGGGACGTTGCGACGGCGGCGTCCGCTGTGGCGCGGCGCGAACTGATCAGCCTCAGCGATGTGGCCCGCCGGGCGCTGGTGGCTGACCTGCGCAACCGCGGCCTGCTGCGTGAGGCCGGGTGAGGAGGTCCTGCAGTGGCTGAACACTGGAGCGGAGAGGTCGACGTTAACGAGAGCCTGCCCCGCGAAGGCGGGGTCCTCGAGCCAGTACGCGACGATCGTGGCCGATGGGTCAAAGGCACGCCCGCGACGAACCCAGGCGGCTATTCCAAGGCCGCCCGTGCGGCACACCAAGACGTGCGGGAGGCGGCGAAGGAATACACGCCGCAAGCCCTCAAGACGCTGGCGAATGTCATGAACAACGTCAACGCGCCGCCCAGTGCTCGGGTGCAGGCGGCATCGGTGCTCCTCGATCGCGCCTGGGGCAAGCCGATGCAGCCGGTCAGCGGCGATTCCGACACGCCGCTCGTCGTCGAAATTGTTCAACGGGTGCGGGCGCCAAAGTGAGATAGGATGACTGAAACCTTGGCCCCGCGAAGGCGGGGCTGCAAACCCCGGATCAAGTCCGGGGCAGGCCATGGATGGGGATCCAAATGAGCGTCTCGATGGTGAAGGAAGCCGCGGTAATCATCATGCTGGCGTTTGGCAGCGATACCGAGCATGCCCTGCGGATGGATGCATGGAGTGATTTCGGTATGTGCAGCGGCCGGCACTGCTACTGGCTGGAGGGCATGGACGAATGCCAGGAGCAGATCGCATTGCGACGGCCATGCAAGGCCAGCATGCTGCGATTGCGTCTACCACGCGAATGAGGCCAGTTGTGAGGTAAGGCATGGAAATCCCGGCTGGGCTTTGGCGAGAGCTGCCTGGCGCGGGCCGTTTAGTCGCGGTAAGAGGATTTCAGTTCAGTCGTCACTTCCCGCGCATGCGCGATATTTCAACCAACTCGCCGCGCGATGCCCGGTAGGTATAAGACGCAAGGGGGATTTTTCGACGGGCCGCACATGTGGCCATCACCGCGAGTCACGAGCAGGGTGCGCCCGCCCCGGCGGATCGTGCGCCAGCTAAACACTAGATGCTCTTTGGCTTTGACCCACTTGCCGGGGCGTGGGTTCAAAACGACAACGAGCCCACAGCCGCCTGAGCCGCATTTACCGGTAGCCACGGTGCTCGCCGCAGACAAACTCTCCATCGTCGATGATGTAGTCTCGTGCTCCAGGACCGGACAGGGAGCGTGGGTGAACGGCCTTGTCCAGCCCGCGCTTCGGCACGCAATCATCGCTCTTCTTATAATCTCGTATTTCGTCAGCCACACTCGCGGAAGCTGCGAGAGCGTCAGCCGGGGTCGCGCCTCGGCAGATGCCGAGACGAGAGTGATTGCCGCCAGCACAAGGGTTACGCAGATGTTCATTTGGTTGGTACATGGCTCGCCGCCAGGAGGAGGATTGGCCATCTTCATGACGCCCCGCCCAGCCTGCGCTGAACCCTGATCACCGTCGTCGCATACCAAGGCCCGCCGCTTGGCGTCGGCACCTTGCGTTCGTTCAGCTCGGCGGCGATGGCGCGCGCGGACTTGCCGGCCAGTTCTGCAAACAGCGGCCGCAGTACCTCGGCGCGCTCTCGGGCCTCGTCACGAGCTTTGATGACTCCGGTGTTGAGACCGCCAAGCCTGACCCCCTGCGCCTTCTTGGCCGCAAGCGCCGCCTTGGTGCGCTCAGAAATCAGCCGGCGCTCCTTCTCGGCCAGCGCCGCGTATAGATGCAACATGAACGGGTCCGCGTCGGCGCCCAGCTCCGCCACGATGAACGGCGTCTTGTGGCTCATGAGCCCGCTGATGAAATGGACGTCGCGGCTCAGCCGATCGAGCTTGGCCACGATGATCGGCGCCTGATGCTTCCTGGCCAACGCCAGGGCGGCGGTGAGCTGCGGCCGACGATCGAGCGCGTCGGCACCCTTGCCGGTCTCGATCTCCTCGAAGGTCTCGATCAGGCTGTAGCCCTCGGCCTCGGCGAACCGGGCGAGCGCCGCCTGCTGGGCTTCAAGGCCAAGGCCTGACTTGCCTTGCTGCGCGGTCGACACCCTGGTGTAGGCAACGGCGGTCTTCATAGGACTTGTTTCTCCCGACATGCAACATCACGATCTCCGTCGTGCTGTTACACAGAAGGATGAAACAAGTCAAGGGGACTATGTTTCAAGGGGTTCTCGGGAACGCCAACCGGCTATCTCAGTACGATGCCGGAGGAACGCGCGCGGGGGCGTCGCTGATGCGTTATTTCGGTCGGCCGGTGGAGAGCCCACCGTGGGCTAGCCTCGTCTCCCGTTCCGGGCCGATCGCCCGCGAGCTTGGCGGCAGGTCGTTCTCTTCGGCGACCACGAGCCGCGGACCGGCCAGCGCGCGCGGCTCGGCCCAGGACAGGTATTATTCCGCGGCGACAGCGCGGAAAACCCAACACGTGGCCCGCGAGACGGCTGAAACGGCCGTAAAGCACTGAACTGCCATGAGGTTTGGCTCTGAGCCGCAGCTCGGACCGGCGTGGTCTCACGTGGACGAATTAATACTCGAATTAATTCCAGTAATTTCTTCAGGCCCAGCCGGGCGGGAATTTCCGTCGGGGGCCGGCCGGGGGCAGCGTCAGTGATGTCCATCCGGTCCTCTCGGTACCGCCTACATTGGTTTGGACCGCGGACCACGCGGACCACGAGGGGGATATGGGAGGGGCTGGTCCGCATGGTCCGCGGACATTGGCAATGTGGACCATGGTTCAGCCACCCTCTCGCAAAGCGATGCCCAAATAGGCCCGCACTCGGTCTTCGCCGTCGCGCGGCCGTTTGATCCTGACTTGCGGAAAGGCGGCCCGGAGGTTCCGCCCGAACGTCTGCTTGGTCGGCTTGTGATGCCCATTGTCGTCGCACCAAGCCTTGAAGGCCGAATAGACGGCGTCGACCAACACCTCTCTGTTCGCGCCGGTCTCGCACTGGTCACGGACGAATGCGGCGACGGGCGATGCCAGGTCGCGCATGACCCCCAAAGCCTCAAGCCCGGCCTCAACGTAGGTGAATCGATTCTCGTTGGTCACGACGAGCCGCTGCAACCCGGTCAGCGCCCAATTCAGAATTCCGGGTAGCTCAGTCTGCAGGGCAGGCTCGAGATCGCGATCTTCCTGCCCCAACCACGAGCGCGTCGTGACCAGCATGATGAAGCGGCCGATGATTGCCGCCGACGCATCCCCGAGCTTGGGGAGCTCGTTGGAGATGACGTGAAATCTTGCCGATAGCTTGCCCGTCCATTGATCGCGATACTTCCGGTTGACGGTCAGCGTGTCCTCGCCGCTGATCGAGAGAAGCCGCTCCACGACGATGGAGGTGTCCCGACCGGAAATCCGCATGTCGGCCACGACGGCCAGGCTTTTTCCGATTAGCGGTGCGAGGCCGAAATCGCCGCTCAAGCTGTGGAGGGTCGGGCCGCAAACATTCGGAGTGCCGACAAGCGAACCCAGAATGCGCGCGATGGCTCCTTTGCCGCCGCGCGTCGGGCCGACCATCAACAAAATCTTGTGCAGGTCGAGTCGGCCGCTGATCACATATCCAAACCATTCGCCCAGCGCATCGATGGCGGCCGCGTCGTCCGGCCATAGCTCGCCGAGGAAATCGAGCCATCGTTCCGGCGCCGGTGCGCCGGGATCGTAATCGAACGGTACCGATGTCGTGTTGAAATAGAACGGCGAATGGGGAATCAACTCCCGCGAGGCAATGTCGAGAAGCCCGTTTGTCATTGCCACGATCGGCCCGGCCGCGCGTCGATCCAGCCAAGCGGGCTGATCGGTATCATCCGGCAAGAGACAAATTGCGCCGAGGGCTTCCAGCAGGTCGCCGATCTTATGGCGGTTGGGAGCCCATGCAGATCTTGCCCTTGTCGCCTCGATAGGCGCCGTGCTCGGTGAAGGAATACAACGAACTGCGAACTTCGCGCGGTTCCAATTCGCGCCAGTGAGATCGGCGCCAGCTCCACCAGGCGCCGCGCCAATAGCGCAGCGTCAACTCGCCATCCTCGGTGTGGTGCTGGGCAACAAACACGCGCGCCACCGCCATCGGCTCTGTCGGCGGTGGCAGCACATGGGCCTTATCATCGCGGCCATTATTCTTGCCGCGGCGCTGCTCCTGCTTCGGCTTCCGTGACACGCTCTCGGCTTCTTCGCGAACGGTGCGCTCGAATTTGTCGGGGTCAAAGGGTTTCATGTCAGCGGCCCTTCCTCGAATGGATTAACGCCGCGCATTGCCCATTGCACCACATGCGATACGTCGTCTCTGCCGAACCGGCGCAACCTCTCGCGAACATCGGCGCCAGCCCATCGGCCATGTTTGTCGATCAGATTCACAGTGACAGCTAATTGCATGAATTCGTCATGAACCACATCCGATGCGCCGAGGTCGCGTGAGTTCTTCGCCGCAGCCCACAGGATGTGGATGCGTTCCTTCGTCGTCCTATTCTCATCCATCAACAGCGGGCGAATGCACGCGATTGCCTGCCCGAGCAGATCGATGGCCGGCGGTGGCGAAAATGGCGCGGTCATGCCGCCTCACGCTGCAAGCGCGCATGGATGGCCTCGAGCCAATCGCGTTGACGCGGTGTAAGCTCGCGACGCCAGCTACCGAGATCGATGATGAAAGCGCGTTCCTTGGTCGACAGCAGGTAAGCGTGTCGCGCGCAGAACGCGCGCAGGTCGCGCCAGTCCAGCGTCGGTTCCCGGGGCTGATCTTGATGACGTCGGCCCAAGTCAATCCCGCGCCGCGCACGAGCTTATCGGCCATGCGGGCGGCGTTGGAAACTTCGCCGTCATGATCGGAGCCGAACATGCCGCAGAGCTTTATGAGGCGATGCGGGTCGATGAGCACGGTCATGGCGCCGCCCCCGGTCGCCAGGCGCGCAGTATCTCGCGCTCGGACTCCTCGGCGGCGCGCAGGATCGCGGTTGCCGCTGGCGAGACGTGACTCTCGATCACCGCAGTGACCAGAGCGCGAACTCGCGCGGCGGCAGCGCGTCGAGCTCGACGCTATCGCCCTCAAAACTGCGCGCGTGGGCATTGCCGTTTCGCTTGGTCGGTCGCGTCGGCAGTGCAAAGTCCGCGATCTGCTCCTCGGTCAACGCCGCGCGCTGGACGATCGGCGGCCGGCAGTCGAAGCTTGACACATCTCATCGAGGCGCCGCGCGATGGTCTGCGAAATCAACACGCCCGACGGATCGTGGTCCCCGAACTGGTAAATGTATGTGCGCTTGCCCTGCTCGGCGGCGCGGTAGATCTCCTGCGCGCTGCCGTACAGGAAGGTCAGGCTTGGCATCCCGCGCGAGATCATCAAGGGGACGTCGTAATCCGACGTCACGTCCCACAACACGCCGGCGAGCGCGTCCTTCTCGCACCAGATCTCGACGTAGTCGGACGACTGCTCCAGCGCGCTGCGGCGATAGTACTTCGCCGTGTGCGCGACTGCGTCGGCGACGTTGTCGAACGTCTGGGTGAGACGAACGCGACGGGACTCGTCAACCACCCAGTCGAACCGCAGCGCGCCCGACAGGCGCATCGCCGTCATCAGGCGGATGACCGTTCCTTGGTAGGCTTCTTCGCTCTTCTCGATGATGCCGCGGGCGACCAGCTGATAGAAAACCTGCCGCACCGTCATGGGCGGATCGTCGGAGATCACCTCGATGATGGAATCGCGGATCGCGGCAACGTCGGCCTTGGTGCGCCTTTCGCGTTTTATTAGGCATGCCTGATAAGATGACGTCATGCCGCGGCCTCCACCCGCAGGCCGAGATTGGCCGCGAGCCAGGCCGCGTCCTCGAGGGCCGATTGGCGATCCCCGTGCAACCAGCCGTGCGAGCTGGCGATCACGAGCCATGCCGCGTCGTCCCGGATGATCCGATCGCGACTGAGGCCCTGTCTGGAAACCGGAGCAGGTTGTCTTGGGTATTGCCGCCAAATGGCGGATTTGGATTCCAGACATGTGCTGCATTTCCTGCCCGGCTCGCGTGTCGAGCGCGGCCGGGCTTTTCTTTGGCCCGGCGCCGGGAAATCTGTGCCGCTAGGCGGCTGTCTCCTTGCGATCCGACGTGGACCGGACCAAAGGTCCGATCTTGCTCTGCGCCCAGTCATCCAGTCCTGATTTTGGGTAGAGAGGAATGCGGCCGGCCTTGCGAAATGGCGGGCCGTCCGAGCTTACGCAGGCGAGCTTTGCGAGCGTCTTAGGTGAGCACGGAAAACCGTAGGTTTCTTCGACGTAGCGGGCAGCGCCCACACGCCGAAACAATTGATCATATTTCCACCTGACGTAGTCATCGGCAACCATGGGATCCTCGCATCTGCGCGGAGCAGCGTCCGTCAAACGCGATCATCCCTACAGATACGACAGCAACTGTCACTGCCTGACGAAATAGCCCATTAAGGTTCGCGGCGGCCGGCAGCAGTTTTTTGTGACGCTCGACCCCGAATCGCAGCCCGGTGGCGGCCCGATTGACGATATCTGCCTGCGGCGTCCATCATCCGCTCCTTGATTAACTCCGGGTCGGTAAGGCCTTCTTTCGAGATCTCGGGTCCGTGTTCACGGATCCAGCCTTGAACTGACTTTCGGTCCGACAGGCCATATTCTTTGGTGATTGTTTTTATTGGGTGAGGATCTTGGATTAAGCCGTTCTTGGCTGCCAGGACGTAGGCAACTGCATGCTTAACGTCGCGTTGTTCATCGGGACCGACCGGGCGCCCTCTGCGCGCGCAATGCTTTATCGGCTCCGGGATTATTCCATCGCCCAGATAACGGCAAAAATTAGCTAACAGTTTCGCAGCAATTGCCGGCAGCGGGTACTGAGGATTGCCGTCGACAAGATTCTCCGGGGAAGTGTACAGCTCGAGCAGCTCAGCCAGTCTTCTGAAATATTCTCGAGATCGTTCACCTCGGCCAACGGCCTTACCCAAAATCCCGCTGCATGCGACCAGCTATAATGACAAGACTCTGCAGCGTACTGAAGTCGAAGTTCTAGCGAAACATTTTTGTCAACGACCACGCGACACCTCCGCACTGGTGCTTCCGCATGAGGACGACGCGGCAGGCTGGTGCGGTCCAGCTTTTCGGGAGCTACCCTAGCCGCGCCGGTTCTTTGATCGCCTCGCCTTCGTAAGGTTGGTGACGTTCTCGCGCGGCGCCTTCACCTCGCCCATGGCCGCGGCGAGGCGCGTTCCAATGTGTTCGGCTGCCTTTTTCAGAGGATCATTATCAAGGTGCGCATACCGCTGGGTCGTTGCGGATTGCGTGTGACCGAGCAGCTTGCCGATGATGGGAAGTCCAAGGCCGGCTCCCGCGCCAATGGACGCATGGGTATGGCGCAAATCGTGAATCCTAACCCCCTTGAGGCCGGCGCGCTTGGAAATGGCCCTCCAGGGTTTCTTGAGATCCGACCGCGGCCTTTCATCGTCACTACCGGCTGAAATTCCGGCAATGACATAGGCGCCTACCCGGGGCAAGGAATTTAGGATGGCGAGGGCCGGAGCATTCAGCACTATGGTTTTTTTGCCGGTCTTGCTGGTCGGCAGCAGGAGCAGACCGCGCTCAAAATCTACGTGGCCCCATTTCAGATGCAGGATTTCGCGCAGACGCGCTCCCGTGAAGATCAGGAGGCGGAGCGAGCCGGCTGCGTGCGGGCCTATGATCGTGCGGCGATTGCTTTCCTTTGGCGCGTGCTTCGCCGTTAGCTTGGTCTCGTCGACCGCATAGGGGAGGCCGACCGTCTCTGCCTCGCGAATCGCCTCTCCGATGAGGGCAAGTTCTTGCGTCGTTAGATAGCGCTCGCGACCTTCCTCGGGGAAATATTCGATGCCCCGGCACGGGTTGAACCCCACCGGGACAACATGCGCCTTGCCGGCAAACGTAAAGAGACTGCTCAACACGCGAAGCAGGCGGTTAGCCTGATATGGGCTATGGGCGAGCTTGGTATGCAGCCGTTGCACCTCCGCGGTCGTTACTTTTTCTGCCTTTCGCTTGCCGAGCTCTGGAAGTGCCAACCGTTCCAGCAAATCGCGGTAGGACGAGGCGGACGAGGCCGCACGCTTGGCCTCCACATGCTCGGTAAGGAACTGTTCTGCGACCTCGGCAAGGGTTGAGGCGCGCTTTTCGGCCGCTCGTTGGGCTGCGGGATCGGCGCCGTGCGCAACAGACCCAAGCGTCTTTTTGGCTAAGGTGCGGGCCTCGTCGGGGGTAATTTTCCCCACCTTGGATAAGGTAACGCGCCTGGTCGGCGCGCCGCGGCCGGTGCCAGCCCGGTATTTGACGACATAGGACTTGGCGCCAGTTGTTTGAACGCGCACTCCGAAACCGACCAGCGCGGCGTCCCACACGAAATACTCATTCTCGCGAGGCTCAAGCCCGTCGATCAGCCGCTTTGTAATTTGTCCTGTTGCCATCGATGCGCCCTGAAAGGAACCACGGAACCACCGCGGGACCACCGGGCGGGTATTGTGGGTAGACTCAGGTAATCACCGTAAATCAGGAATCGCTTGGGTCAAGCGGGTTTTCGCGCTATCGGAAATCATCAGTAATCTCGATAAATTACGGACCCCCTAATTCGTAATGATGGGGTCGGGGGTTCGAATCCCTCTTGCGGCACCACAGTAACGTCAGCACGTTTGCCGCATGAGCTGCAACGCCTGTCGTGACAATGATGATCCCGGATTACCGACTGAATTGCTCGTCTGACATGCCGCGCCCTCAGGCGGCGGCGCGCATGCGGTCCGCCGGATGCTGCAGGCGAAAGCCGATCGCCAGCCGGTTCCAGGCGTTGATGGTGGCCACGCCGATCGAGAGCGCGATCCGAAGAGCGATCGAGGATTTCAGGATAACGAACCGGCAGAAACAGCGTCGGCTCGTCGCCCGGCGGAGCGGGTAGCTCTTACCGGACCCGGGCAACCTTCTCGGCCTTGGCGTCGGCCCTCTGGCGATTGCCACGCGTACGCTTGATGCCGAGGGCGACGGCCGACCATCGCCTCACTCGAGCACCTCGTCGGCGCGAGCAAGCAGCGACGGCGGGATGGTGACTCCGAGCGCCTTCGCGGTCTTGTTGTTGATGACCAGCTCGAACCGCGTCGCCTGGCGCAGCGGCAGATCGCTCGGCCGAGCACCACCCAGGATCTTGGCGACCTGCTCGGCCGCGCTCGCATAGATCTCGGACTGGGTCGCGCCGTAGGACATGAGACCGCCGGCATCGACGAAGAAACGGAACGCATGCATAGTGGGCAGCTTGTGCTCGAGGGCAAACTCGGCGAGCTGCCGCGGCCGGGGATAAGAGCTGAGAACGACGTCGGGATACACGAACAACGCGTCGGAACCAGCCTTGGCGATCACCGCGAGCTCCGGCAGCAGGTCTACGGCGGCTCCCACCTCATCCACCTGCAACGTGACACCCAGACGCGGTGCGGCCTCCTGGGTCAGCCTGAACGCGTTGGGAGCAGCTTCGGGGTCATGCAGAAACATCACCCGCGAAGCCGTGGGAACCAGCTCCTTGAGGAGCTCGAGGCGCTTCGGGCTGAGCTCCGTCGTCATGCATGTGACGCCGGTCAGATTTCCGCCGGGCCGAGCCAGGCGCGTGACGTGCTCGAACGGGTCGCACGAGTAGGCGACGACCGGTGTGGTCTTCACGGCTCCGGCGACGATGCGCGCCGCCCGCGTGCCCATGGTGAACAGAACGTCGACCGGAGCCCGCACCAGCTCAGCGGCCAACCCCGGCATCCGGTCGTAATGGCAATCCGCGAACCGCTGCTCGATGACGAGGTTCTTCCCCTCGACGTAACCTTGTTCCGCCAGGCGAGCCCGGAACATCTCGAAATGCGGGCGGCGAGGACCGGGGCTGCACACCTCCAGCCAGCCGACGCGCGCCATCCCGGAAGCCTTTTGCGCCTCCAGCGAGGTCGGCATGGCGAGCAGGCTTGCGCCGAACGCCAGAACCGTCACCCCGATCCGCATACCGCTATGGTTCATCATCATGGCATGGCCTCCGGCGCTCGCTGGCGGCTTCTGCCGCCATCATCCGCGACAGTGTCGAGGCTAGCAGAGCGTGCCGGCGGTGTCCTGAAACAGACCTGAATTGATCTGAACCGCTCCGCCCGCCCGGCCCTGCGGGCCCCGAGCCGCCGCGATCGACGACAGACCGGGCCGACCGGGCTATGGGGATGGCAGGGGGTGCGTCGAGGCCAGCGCGCAGTCCTGCGCGGGTTGGGGGAACCAGCGGGCGATTCATCCGTTTACTTGACGGGCTGTCAGGATCGCGTACGCCGGAGGGTTGCCGTGGACATGGCCGACTACCTGCGAGCGCAGGCTGCGACCTGCCTGAGGTGGTCGCGGGATTGCTTCGACCTGACCGTCGCCAGGCAGCTCCGGTTGTTGGCCGAAGACCTTATGGCAAAGGCGGCCGAGCTCGAGGCCGGCTCCCCTACTCCAGACGCGGTCCCCTCCCATGTCCACGCCTCGTATCGCGCTCGTTCGCTCGCAGCTCGAAAGAATGCTTCTTGAGTTCCTGCAGGCCTATCCGGACTGCCGGGAAGCGACCGTCGTCAGCATCCGCCGGCTGAACAATGTGGCCGAGAACGGAGCCAACTGGACGGTCCACGAGTACAACTCGGGGCGGGCCCTGCGCGAGCACTGCGACAAGGCTCTCGCGCTGATCGTGCCGATCATCCAGCATCACTTCGACCTGGCGCCGGACGCCTGACAAAGCGGCGGAAACGCTGGGCGCATATTTGGGCGGAACGACCGACGGTCGCTTTCGACACCTGCAGCCGGTCGATTTTCGTGCGATTGTCGCCGGTGACGATTCTTCTGCGTCGTGACACCGGAGGAACCCCTATGACCGAGGACGAAGCCTGCGCCGCATTGGCCGCCAAGCGCCGCGTCAAGCTGACCTGCGACGGCTCCCAGCGGGTCGTCGAGGTTCACGCGGTAGGTCTCACGACAAAACAACAGCCCGCCATGCGCGTGTGGCAATTGCCCGGCGGACGCAGCTCGTGGCGGATCGTTTTGCTGGAGCGCGTGGAGCAATTCGAGATGCTGCCGGACGCCTCGGATGCGCCCAGGCCCGGGTACAAGCCCGGCGGCAGGAGGTTCAGCCGGGTGACGTGCGAGCTGTGATCCTGCGCCGATTCGCTTGCGAACCGCCCTACCGTGAACCTCGGCGGTGCCTTCCGACACAGTAGCTGGTGGCATGCCGGCTCGCCGTCTTGACGCCATGGTGGCGATGAATAGTCATCGCCGGGCGAATTGAGCCCCGGCATCCCAGGAGGTCCGCGATGCTCATGCGACTTGCCGTTGCCCTGGCGCTCGTACTCGGCGCCGCGGCGGCCTGGGCCCAGGATCACGGGCATTCCCACCAGGGCGGCCAGGAGGTCAAGATCGGCAGCTATCAGGCGGAACTGGTGGTGAAGGGGTCCGACGCCACGTTGTTCATCAACGACGCCAATGACAAGAAGATCGATGCGTCGGGCTTCACCGCCACGGCGGTCGTGCTGGCGAAAGGCAATCAGCAAAAGACCGTCCAGCTGGTGCCGGCCGGCGACAACAAGCTCGCCGGCAAGATCGATTTTGCCGTCGAGGGCAAGTTTCGCGCAACCGTGACGTTGAAGAATGCGGGCGGCGAGGTCGGCAAAGGGCGGTACAATATGGACTTGGCGCGCTGAACCGGATAGATGCCCCGTATGATGCGACGCATGCACATCCAGGGTCGAACCGGCACCGTCCTCCGGGCCGTCCTGGCCTGGCTGGTGATCGGGGCGCTGGTCCTGTCGTCGGCGTTCTCGGTCCATGCGCATGCTTTCCTTCCCGGCGGGACCCTGCAGGCCTCCCAGGACGCCGCCCAGGCGTCCGACGAGCAGCCGAGCGGGGACCTGGCGGAGTGTGGATGCCATTGCGCCTGTCAGCACTTCGGCGGCGTCTTCGTGCCGTTCGCGATTCTGCACCCGATCTTTGCACCGGCCGCGCGCATCGTCGCGGTTCTTTCCCCGGTCATCACGAGTCCTCCGGCGGCTCCGCATCCGCCCCCCATCGCCTGAACCCCAAAGTGCTGACACCCAGGTGCCGGATGCGGGCGAGTTCGCGCGCGCATCATGCGTGCGCGTGTCGGGCCGTGTGGTCCGGCGGAGGAACGAGCGATGGGAAAGATTGTCGTCACGATCGCCGTGATGGTCCTGCTTGCGGCCGGGGGAGCCATCTGGCTGTCGCCCGATGCGCGCACGGTGATCGCGCAGGCGCTTGCGACCGCCCAAGGGACGCCGGCGAAAAAGCCGGCGGGCCACGGCCATGACCACGCGCACGAGGAGCATGGTCCCGAGGGATCACTCCGGCTCACGGCCGAGCAGATCGCCAAGGCGAAGATCGAGCTCGCGCCGGCCGACAAGGGCACGCTCGCCCGGCGCCTAAGCGTGCCCGGCACGATCGTGCCGGACTCCGACCGCATCGGCCGCGTCGCCGCCAAGGTGATCGGAACGGTCGCCGAGCTGCGCAAGCGACTGGGCGACCCGGTTACCAAGGGCGACGTGATCGCCGTGCTGGAGAGCCGGGAAGTCGCCGACGCCAAGAGCGATTATCTCGCCGCGCTGGTGCACTTCGACCTGCAGAAGACGCTGTTCGAGCGCGAGCAGACCCTGTGGGCGCAAAAGATCAGCGCCGAGCAGCAGTTCCTGCGGGCGCGCAATGCGTTCAGGGAATCCGAGCTGCGCGTCAACGTTTCGCGGCAGAAGCTTTCGGCGCTCGACCTGACCGAGGCGGAGATCGCCAACCTGCCGACGCAGTCTCTGACCGCTCTTCGCCACAAGGACATCCGCGCCCCGATCAGCGGATTGATCGTCGAGCGGCGCGTCGATCTCGGGACCCCGGTCGGCGGCGAGGGCCACGAGAAGGAGCTCTACGTCATCGCCGACCTCTCGGGCGTCTGGATCGAGCTGTCGGTGTCCACCGCGGACCTGCCGTCCATCAGGGTGGCGCAGCCGGTGACGATTGCGGCGGGCCCCGACGGCGCACAGGTGCAGGGCAGGATCGTATTCGTCAGCCCGTTCCTCAATCCGGAGACGCGCAGCGCGCGAGTCATCGCCTCGCTCGACAACAAGGACATGGCGTTCCGCCCGGGATCGTTCGTGACGGCAGCCATCACGGTCGAGGAGCACGCGGCCGATGTCATCGTTCCGCGCGCCGCCCTGCAGACGATCGCCGGCGAGCAGGTCGTGTTCGTGCGGACCGAGGAAGGGTTCGAAAAGCGCGAGGTCGTGGTGGGCCGTACCGACGAGCGGAATGCCGAGATCGTCTTCGGCCTCGATCCCCGTGAAACGATCGCCGTGACCAACACCTTCGCGCTCAAGGCCGAGCTCGGCAAGAACGAGGCCGATCATGGCCATGCGCATTAGGCGATCGTCATGATCGAGCGCGTCCTCGCCTTCTCGGTCCGCCGCCGCTGGCTCGTCGTGCTGGCGACGTTGATCGCGGCGACAGCGGGCCTCTGGTCGCTGGCCCGGCTGCCGATCGACGCCGTCCCGGACATCACCAACAATCAGGTGCAGATCAATTCCGTCGCGCCCGCGCTCTCGCCGACCGACATCGAGAGGCAGGTGACGTTCCCGGTGGAGACCGCGCTCGCCGGCATCCCCGGGCTCGAATATACGAGGTCGCTGTCCCGCAACGGCTTTTCCCAGGTGACGGCGGTCTTCACCGATCGCACCAACATCTATTTCGCGCGTCAGCAGGTCGGTGAGCGCCTGATCGAGGCGCGGCGGTGGCTGCCGCCCGGCGTCGAGCCGCGCATGGGGCCGATCTCCACCGGCCTCGGCGAGATCTACATGTGGACGGTCGGCTTCGCTCCCTCCGGCGCGAAAGCGTCGATGCGCGACGGCCGGCCGGGACCGCAATCGGACGGCTCCTACCTCACGCCCGAGGGGCAACGCCTGCGCGGCGATTTCGAACGTGCCACCTACCTGCGCACCGTGCAGGACTGGATCATCCGGCCGCAGCTGCGCACCGTGCCCGGCGTCGCCGGCGTCGACGCGATCGGCGGATACGTGAAGCAGTATCACGTCGTGCCAGCGCCCGAGCGGCTCATCGCCCTCGGCGTGTCGTTTGCCGACGTCGCCGAGGCGCTGGAAAGGAACAACACCAATCGAGGCGCCGGATACATCGAGCGCAACGGCGAAGGCTATGTGGTGCGCTCGGGCGGGCGCATCGAGAGCATGGAGGAGATCGGTGAGGTGGTCATCGCGACGCGCGGCGGGGTTCCGGTTCGCGTGCAGGACGTCGCCAATGTGGCGATCGGGCGCGAGCTGCGGACCGGCAGCGCCAGCCAGGACGGACAGGAAGTGGTCGTCGGCACGGCGCTGATGCTGATCGGCGCCAACAGCCGCACCGTATCGGCCGCGGTCGACGCCAAGATGCAGGACATCCGGCGAACGCTGCCGCCCGGCATCGTGGTAACGACGGTGTTGAACCGCACGCTCCTGGTCGATGCCACGATCAGCACGGTTGCGACGAATCTCGCCGAGGGCGCCATCCTGGTCATCCTGGTGCTGTTCCTGCTCCTGGGAAACTTCCGCGCCGCGCTCATCACGGCGCTGGTGATTCCCTTCGCGATGCTGCTCACCGCGACCGGGATGCTGCAGGGTCGCATCAGCGCCAACCTGATGAGCCTGGGCGCGCTCGATTTCGGGCTGATCGTGGACGGCGCCGTCATCATCGCCGAGAACAGCCTGCGCCGGCTGGCGGAGCGCCAGCACCGGCTGGGAGCTCCCTTGGGACTGGACGAGCGGCTGGCGACCGTCACGTCGGCCGCCAAGGAGATGATCCAGCCGACCGTATATGGCCAGGCCATCATCATCCTGGTCTACGTGCCGCTGCTCACGTTCAGCGGGATCGAAGGCAAGATGTTCGAGCCCATGGCGATGACGGTGATCATCGCGCTTGCGGCCGCTTTCGTCCTGTCGCTGACGTTCGTGCCGGCGTTGATTGCGATCCTGGTGACCGGAACCGTTCAGGAGAGAGAAAACGTCATCGTCCGCGGCCTGAAGCGCATCTATGCGCCCGGCCTCGCAGGAGCGGTTCGCCGCCCGCGGTCGGTGATCGCGCTGGCGCTGGTCCTGTTCGGTGCAGCCGCGCTCGTGTTCGCCCGGACCGGCCAGGAGTTCATCCCGACCCTCGATGAAAAGAACATCGCGCTGCATGCGCTGCGGATTCCCAGCACGGCGTTGAGCCAGGCGCAGGCGATGCAGTTCGAGGTCGAGAAGACGGTCAGCGCGTTCCCCGAAGTGGCGTATGCGTTTTCCAAGACCGGGACGGCCGAGCTTGCGTCCGATCCGATGCCGCCGAACGTCTCCGACACGTTCGTCATTCTCAAGCCGCAGGCTCAATGGCCCGACCCCGGCCTGCCCAAGGCGGAGCTGGTGGCGCGCATCCAGGAGGCGGTGAGGCGCCTTCCGGGCAACAACTACGAATTCACCCAGCCCATCCAGATGCGCTTCAACGAGCTTCTCGCCGGCGTGCGCGGAGACGTCGCCATCAAGGTGTTCGGCGACGAATTCGAGCCGATGCTGCGGGCGGCGAACCAGATCGCCGGAATCATGCGCGGGCTCGAAGGCGCGGCCGATGTGCGCGTCGAGCAGGCGTCCGGGCTCCCCTTCCTCGAGATCAAGGTCGACAAGAAGGAGATTGCCCGGCGCGGCTTGAGCCTCGCGGTGGTGCAGGACCTGATCGGTGCGGCCGTGGGCGGACGCGAGGCCGGGGTCGTGTTCGAGGGCGACCGGCGCTTCGATATCGTGGTCCGGCTGCCGGAATCGCAGCGCGCGGATCTCGAAGCCCTGCGAAACCTGCCGGTTCCGCTGCCCTCCTCCGGCGGGCGTGGTTCCCTCGCCACCATTCCGCTCAAGGAGGTGGCGTCGTTCACGCAGGGCGAAGGGCCGAACCAGATCAGCCGCGAGAACGGCAAGCGGCGGGTCGTCGTCACCGCCAACGTGCGCGGTCGCGACATCGCTTCGCTGGTCGCGGAAGCGCAGGCGAGGATCGCCGAGCAGGTCTCCCTCCCGGCCGGATACTGGATCACCTGGGGCGGTCAGTTCGAGAACCTGATCGCAGCCCGCCAGCGGCTGGCTTTGGTCGTGCCGGCATGCTTCGTCCTGATCTTCCTCCTCCTCTACGGCGCGCTCGGCTCGACGCGCGACGCGCTGCTCGTGTTCAGCGCGGTGCCGCTCGCCCTGACCGGCGGCATCCTGGCGCTATGGGCACGCGGGATGCCGTTCTCGGTGTCGGCCGCGGTCGGCTTCATCGCGCTTTCGGGCGTGGCCGTCCTCAACGGCCTCGTCATGCTGACCTATATCCGGCAGCTGATCGAGCACGGACGTCCGGTCCGCGAGGCGATCTACGAGGGCGCGATGACGCGGCTGCGCCCGGTCGCCATGACGGCGCTGGTCGCGTCCCTCGGATTCGTGCCGATGGCGCTCGCCACCGGAACCGGCGCCGAAGTGCAAAAGCCGCTGGCGACCGTGGTCATCGGCGGGCTGTTGTCGGCGACCCTTCTCACCCTCCTGGTCCTGCCGGCGCTCTATGCCTGGCTGGAAGGGAAGAGCGCGTCGCGGCGTCGCGACAGCACCTTGACGCCCGGCAGCTTGGACGACCAGCCGCTCCGGAGCGCGGCCGAATGATGCGTGGCTTCATGGGTCGCAAATGGAATTCGGGGACGATGTCCGTCTCATACGACGGACGCCCTTGAGGAAGCTCTGGCGCACGCCACAGGAGGGGAGAATGATTCGCATTGCCATGACCGGCCTTATGGCGGGTGTGGTCGTCGTGCTGGCCGGCGCGCTCGCGCAGGCGCAGGAGCGCGTTCGCATCGATGTCGGAGACGATCGGGTCGACAGCCGTGCGATCGTCGAGCAATTGGACAAGGCAATCGGCCTCGGGGAGACGCGCAGCCTCTCTCAGCCCGGCGCAGCCCGCGTCAGCCTCATGCTGCGGGTCGAATTCGCGTTCGGCTCCTCGGGACTGACCGGTCAGGCGGCAAAAAGTCTGGAGAAGGTGGCAGGCGCCCTCAACGATCCGAAACTGCGGGGCCGCCGGTTCGTGGTCGAGGGGCATACCGACGCCATCGGGACGGACGAGAACAATACCCGGCTCTCCCGTCAGCGCGCCGCAAGCGTCGTCGCCTATCTCGAGAAAAAAGGAATCACGGCGAACCGCCTGGCGGTGTCCGCGATGGGCAAGCGCAATCTTCTGCCCGGCGTCGCGCCGGCCGACGGTCGCAACCGCCGGGTGGAGATCGTTCCCACCCGGTAGGACCGGCTTGCGGTCCGGCTCACCTTGGCGCACACGATGAGCCATGTCCAAACCGCTCAAGGGCAAGGCTCGGACCCGACCCGCGACCGCGCGCGACTATGTCATGGAAGACCAGGTCGGCTTTCTCATGCGGGTCGCAATGCAGCGGCATACCGGCATTTTCACGTCACGCATGGTCGGCGACCTGACCCAGACCCAGTTCGCCGCGGTGGCCAAACTGTTCGAAGTCGGGAGGTGCTCGCAGAACCATCTCGGGCGCCTGATCTACCTCGACGCTGCGACCATCAAGGGCGTGGTCGATCGCCTGCGCATCCGCAAGCTGGTGACCGTCCAGGGCAATCCGAAGGATCGCCGCCGCAGCATCATCGCCTTGACCAGAACCGGGCGTCGTGTCGCCGGGCAAGCAATCGCCATTGCTCACCAGATCACAGCAGAAACGTTGGCGCCGTTGAACCGGGTGGAGCAAAGACGGGTCGTCCGGCTGCTGCAAAAGATGATCTGACGGCGGGAACGATGCACAGCGGCGCTGCTTGCTCCACCCCCGATCAAGTCGGGGGCAGGCTCTCGCCCCGCCTGCGGGGAGAGGGAGCGCGCATCAGCTGGCCGCTCGGCCGTGCGTCCATCCTCTGGCGCGTACGCCCTATCCCGCAACCAGCCGGAAGCTTTCCCATTCCGTCGGGGTCTCTTTCAGCGCCGCCCTCCAGCCGCCGGGTCGCTCGCCAAGGCCCGGCACGACGCGGCGCCCGGCGAAGGCGAACTCGCCGCCATCGGCCGCAAATGGAAATGGCGAGAGCGAATACGTCCCCGGTCCAGCCGGACGCACGGTTATGCTGGTGTCCTCCTCGGTGCTGATGGGCACGCTCTCGAACACCTGCTCGCCGCGTTCGCCCGGATGAATCCGGTTGAAATAGAGCGCCAGCGTATCGATGAACTGGAGCTGCTTGTAGTTCTGGAACACCTTGCGCTCGTCCAGCCAGCCCGACGTCTGCGGATCTTTTGCGATCTCGGCCTTGAGCCGCTTCTGCCGGTCGAGCTCGCCGTTGAGCATCGTGTCGGCGAGCGGCCGATCCTTGGCGGCGATCTTGTCGAGCAGCACCAGCCGGGAGAGGCCATAGCGGCCATTGTACAGCCCCCAGCTATGCATGCTCGAGATCAAGCCACAGTAAGGATGATGACGCTGATTGAATTCGGGCGACAGCCGGCTCGTCACGGTGATGTGCTCCGGCGGGGTCTCGACGAGATTGTAGGGCAGCCCGGTCTTGTCATCGATGGCGGGCGCGCGATCGAACTCCAGCCAGCCGGCATCGTGATGCGCGATGACGTAGATCATCAGATCGAGCGGCGCGAGCGATTGAAAGCGATCGTTGCCGAACGCCTGCGCAAAGTGCTGACACAACGCCGTATGCTCCTGCATGATGATGGCGAGCCGTGGCGTGCCGGCGGGGGCGGTCTGTATGATCATGATGCCACCTATTCGATCCTTGTCGCATTTCCTTTCGCAAAACCGGTATCCACTTTTCCGGGAAATGCCCGGCTAATACTGGCCGCGGGGCTCGAGGCCCAGCGCCATCTGTCCGTACATGGTGGCGACCGCATCCCAGTTGATCGAGACATGGCGGCCGACCGCGTTGACGTCACGCCACGCGCGCTGCACCGGGTTCGCGAGCGCGAGCCCGTTCCCGCCGGTTGCCGCATTGAGAATATCCACCGCCCGCACCGCCAAGGTGACGGCAAAGGCCTGGCCGCGGCGGTTGGTGACCCGTTGCGCAACGGATCCTTCCCCCGTCTCCCGCACCTCGCGCGCGATCGCCTCGAGATCACGCAGCAGGATCGTGCGGGCGGCATCGACGCACGCCGCGGCCTCCGCGACCTTGATCTGAACGGTCGGGAATTCAGCCATCCGGTTGTTGCCGCCGGTCACCGACCCGCGCGTCAGGCGGCCCCCGGTGGCGGCAATGAAATCCTCGATCGCGCCGGCCGCAGCCCCCACGGCGGTGGCGGCGAGGCAGGCGGACACATGACTGTAGATCGGAACCGCATAGAGGGGGTTCTGATAAAGCCGGCTGCCGGGGGTCCGGCCGGCGGCCGCATCCGCAAACAAGACGACCCTGTGCTCCGGCACGAACACATCGTTTAGAACGAGGGTCTTGCTGCCTGTGCCGGCAAGCCCGATGACGTCCCAGGTGTCGTCGATCGCGTAATCGCTCGCCGGGACCAGCAGGAACGCCGGCTGGCTCGGACGCTGCGTCGTCGCCGGCATGCGCGCCGCGCAGATCGCCCACTGGGCATTGTCGCAACCGCTGGCGAAGGACCAGCGGCCGCTCAGGCGATAACCGCCGCCTGTCGCCGCCGCCGCGTTGACGGGAGCGTACGATCCGCACAGCGTGGCTCCCGGGTTGCTGCCCCACACGTCGTGCTGGGCTTCCGCCGGGAACAGCGCAACGAACCATTGGTGCGCCGAGAGCAGGCCGCACACCCAGGCGGTGGAGGCGCACGCCCCCGCCATGTCCATCATCACGTCGGCGAGGACCACGAAGTCCTGCTCGTAGCCGCCGTACGGGGCCGGCTGCACCAGCCGGTAGAGGCCGGTCTGCCGCAGCTCCTCGACGGTCTCATCCGGAACCATGCGGGCGCGTTCGCACGCCAGCGCTCTGCTCCGGATCGTCGGCAGCAGCGCTCCCACCGCGGCCTTGACTGCGCCGGGAGACGGATCCGCCCGCAGGGCGGACGACTCCTCCTGCACCATCTCCTGCATCCCGCTGTCCTCGCGCCTCTCATACTTCCAATCCGAGGCGATCAAGTCAATGCCGGGCGCCGATTGATCGAGATTCCATTGCGAATTTCGTTTGTACGCATACAATATCCAGCCACCCAACAGGGCCCCATCGATGCGACCTCGGGTCATCGCGTGAAGCCGCTGATCGGAGAGCCGATCCTGCGGCAGGAGGATGCCCGGCTGCTGCGGGGGCAGGGCCGCTTCGTCGACGACGTCCACGTCGCCGGAATGCTGCACGCGGTCTTGTTCCGCAGCGCATGGCCGCATGGACGAGTTCGAAAAATCGATTTCGCGGCAGCGGCCGCCCTGCAGGGTGTGGTCGGCGTCTTCACGTCGCCGGATTTTTCCGCATTCCTGAGGCCGATCCGATCGCGCATTGCGGCGATGCCGGGGTTCGAGCAATTCCTGCAGCTGCCGCTCGCCACCGACAAGGTCCGCTATGTCGGCGAGCCGATGGCGGTTGCGGTCGCGACCAGTCCTTACGTCGCAGAGGACGCCGTCTCGCTGATTTCGGCCGAGATCGAGGAACTGCCGCCGGTGCTGAGCTGGGACGCAGCCGCACAGGGGACCACGCTGATCCACGACAATGCCGGCACCAATCATTCCAGCATCAGCGTCGGCCGCGGCGATGCCGAGGCGGCGTTCCGGACGGCGCCCTACGTCCGGCGCGCGCCGTCCCGATGGAAACCCGCGGGCTCGTGGCGGTTTGGGACGAAGCCCGCACCTGCATGACCGTGTCCGGCATCACCAAGGTGCCGTTCTTCAACCGCACGACGCTGGCGGCCATGCTCGAGCTGCCCGAAAGCGCGGTGGTCATGAAGGTGGCCGATGCGGGCGGCGGCTTCGGCGTGCGCGGCGAGTTCTACCCGGAAGACTTTCTGATCCCGTTCATCGCGCGGAAGCTCAACCGCCCGGTCAAATGGGTGGAGGATCGGCGCGAGCATTTCCTGGCAACCAACCATTCGCGCGAGACGACCTGCTGGCTCGAAATCGCCTGCGACCGGAACGGTATCATCCTGGGGCTGCGCGGCGAGGTCACGATCGACATCGGCGCCTATGCGCGCGGCACAGGCGGCACCTCGCCGACGCGGTGTGCCCAATTCCTGCCGGGGCCGTACCGTATTCCCAACTTCGCCTGCACGGTGAATGCGCACGTCTCCAACAAGACGCCATCGGGTACCTACCGCGGCCCGGGGCGCGTCGAGGCCAATTTCTTTCGCGAACGGCTGATCGACATGGCAGCTTGTGACCTCGGCATCGATCCGGCCGACATCCGGCGGCGCAATTTCGTCACCGCCCAGGAGATGCCCTTCGGTATCGGCAAGCTGGTGAGCTACGAGCCGCCGGCGCACTTCGATTCCGGCGATTTCGCGACGGTGTTCGAGCAGGCGCTGAAGGAGATCGGGTGGATCGACAAGCAGTCCCTGCAGGGACGCATGATCGACGGTCGCTGCCACGGCATCGGGTTTGCATCCTTCGTCGAGAGCAGTGCGGGCGGAGCGAAGGAGCAAGCGCGCATTCGCCTCGATCGAAACGGGATCCTCGACGTGTTCGTCGGCTCGACCAGCTCCGGACAGGGCCACGAGACGGTGTTCGCGCAGGTGTGCGCCGATGCGCTCCATCTGCCGCTCGATCGCATCCGCATCGTCTGCGCCTCGACCGACGAGCTCCCGGAAGGGTTCGGCACCTGGCACAGCCGGTCTGCCGTGATGTCCGGCAATGCCGTCGCCAGCACGGCAAAGGCGTTCAGCGACCGGCTCAAGTCGGTCGCGTCGGAGTATTTTGGCAGGCCGAACGTTGCGCCGGAGTGGCGCGACGGACGGTTCTGGCGCAGCGACACGGGCGCGAGCGTGGGTCTGGACGCGCTGGCGGGCTTCGCGGCGGACCGCGGAGAGACCGTCGAGGTGACCGCGACGTTCGACTACACCGAGGCGAAGCCGTTCAGCTACGGCACCCACGCGGCCCATGTGGCGGTCGATCCGCGCACCGGCGCGGTCGAGTTGGTCGACTTCATCGCCATCGAGGACATCGGCCGGGTGCTCAATCCGCTGGTCGTGCATGGTCAGGCGCTGGGCGCAATCGTGCAAGGTCTCGGCGGCACCTTCCTGGAGCACCTGCGCTATGACGAGGACGGGCAGTTGCTCACCGCCTCCTTCGCCGACTACCTGCTGCCGTCCGCCACCGACTTTCCCAACATCCGCGGCCGCTTCATGGAGCTGGCGCTTGCTCCCGGCAATCCGCTCGGCGCCAAAGGCGCGGGCGAAGGCGGCATCGTGGCGGTGGCGGCCGCGGTGAGCAACGCCGTGTCCGCCGCGCTGTCATCGTTCGGCGTGCAGGTCCGCGCGTTGCCGCTATCGCCGCCGTGCCTCTGGCAACTCATCCAGGATGCGCAAGCCAAAGCCTCAATGAACGGAGAACCACGATGATGCTTTCACGAACGCTCTCTTGCCTGCGGCCGCTGTTTGCGCTCCTGGGGCTCGCTGCCGCTCTCACGGGGCCGGCGAGCGCCGCCACCGATTTTCCCAATCGAACGGTTCGCATCGTGGTCGGATTTGCGCCGGGCGGCACGACCGACCTGCTGGCGCGCATCGTTGCCGACCAGTTGCGCGTGATCTGGAACACCTCGGTAGTGGTGGACAATCGTCCGGGCGCGGACGGCATCATCGCCACCACGGCGGTTCATCAGGCCCCGGCCGACGGCTACACGTTGTTGATGAGCACCAACGCGATCTGCATCACGCCGCATCTGAAGACCCTGCCATACGATCCGATCGCGGATTTCGAGCCGATCACCATCGTCGGGCGCGAGTATCACCACATGATGGTGACGCCGAAGCTGCCGGTGAAATCCGTGAAGGAGTTCATCGACCTGGCAAAGTCCACCCCGGGCGGCCTGACGTTCTCGTCGGCCGGCCCGGGCAGCGCGCCCTTCCTCGGCATGCAGCGCTTCGTGCAGGCTGCCGGCATCCCGAGCATGGTCCATGTGCCCTATCCGGGCTCGATGCCGGCCGTGATGGCCCTGGTCAGCGGCGACGTGCAGTCGATGTTCTCGTCGCCCTCGACCACGCTGCAGATCGTCCGCGACGGCAAGGTCCGGCTGCTGGCGGTGTCCAGTCCGACGCGCGATCCCAACGCGCCGGAGGCGCCGACGCTGGCGGAGTCCGGTCTGCCGGGATTTGAGAGCAACACCTGGTTTGCCCTGATGGCATCGTCGAAGATGCCGGCCGATGTCCTGGAGAAGGTTCGCGCCGATGTCGGCCGTGCCATGCGCGATCCCGGGGTGATCAAACGGATCAAGGACCTCAATTCGTCTCCGGTCGGGAACACAGCCGAGGAGTTTCGCCAGGTCATCAAGGATGATCTGGAGATCTTCCGTCGCGTGATCGCCGCCGCCAAATAGCGATACCGCGCGTTCCACCAGCACTCGGCTCATCGCAGTGGATATCGGCCAGGGCCGCGGGGGTGACGCGCCGCGCTCTTGCATTCGCCGCGCTCTGGCGCATGATCAGGCATGCCGAAAAATCACTGCAGCCGGAACGGCGGCCTGCGGTAGGCTTGTTAGAAGGCACCAACACCAGCGAAAACGGGAGGAGATGCATATGCGTGGCCACGCCAGGCTAGTTGTCGCCACCTTGGCTGCTGTCGGCTTGTTGCTCCTCAAGCCCCCCGCGACGTCGGCAGCCGATCCCGAGATCGACGCGCTGCTGCGCGGCCCGGTCGGCAAGGACTGGATCACCAACGGCGGCAATCTCACCAATCAGCGCTATTCCACGCTGAAACAGATCGACCGGACGAACGTGAAGCAGCTCAAGGGCGCGTGGATGACACGCCTCAAGGGCTCCGGGCTCGGCGGAAAGTATTCGTTCGAGGCGACGCCGCTGGTGAAGGACGGCATCATGTACGTCGTTACCGGCAACGACGACGTGTTCGCGCTCAACGCCAAGACCGGCGAGTTCCTCTGGGAATACTGGTCGGGCATCGACCAGAGGATCTCGACCATCTGCTGCGGCTGGGTCAACCGCGGCCTCGCCATGGGCGAAGGGCTGATCTTTCTCGGCCAGCTCGACAGCAATGTCGTCGCGCTCGACATGAAGACCGGCAAGGTGGCGTGGAAGACCCCCATCGAGAAGTGGGAGAACGGCTACGGCATCACCAGCGCCCCGCTCTACTACGACGGCATCATCTACAGCGGGATCACCGGCGGCGAGTTCGGTGTGCGCGGCCGCCTGACTGCGCTCGACGCCAAGACCGGCAAGATCCTCTGGCTCTGGTACACGCTGCCCGGGCCGGGCGAGGTCGGGGCCGACACCTGGCCGCCGGGCACCGATCACCACATGCGCGGCGGCGCGACGATCTGGAACACGCCCTCGCTCGACCCCGAGCTCGGCCTTGTCTATTTCGCGGTCGGAAATTGCGGACCCGACTACGACGGCTCGATGCGCGAAGGCGACAACCTGTTCTGCGCCTCGGTCGTCGCCCTCAAGGCCAAGACCGGCGAATATGCCTGGCACTTCCAGCAGGTGCACCACGACATCTGGGACTATGACGCGGCGAGCCCGGTCGTGCTGTTCGACACCGTCATCAACGGCGAGCCGCGCAAGGGCCTTGCCCAGGCCGGCCGTACCGGCTGGGTCTATATCCTCGACCGTACCAACGGCAAGCCGCTGATCGGCATCGAGGAACGCCCGGTGCCGCAGGATCCGCGGCAGAAAACCGCCAAGACGCAGCCCTACCCGATCGGCGATGCGGTCGTGCCGCAATGCGCCGATCCCCTGCCGGGCTACGAGAAGGCCGGCTGCATCTTCGAGCCGTTCTGGGAAACCCCGGTGCTGATCCAGCCATCGGGAATCGGCGGCACCAATTGGTCGCCGATGCCGTACAGCCCGGACACCGGCTATTTCTACGTGCCCGGAACGGTGCGCACGAGCGCCTTCGCACGCACCAGCGACACGTATAAGCGAGGCCTGCGCTACGTCGGCGGCACCCAGACGGCGCCGATCAACTCGCCGATGAGCGGCACGTTCACAGCGATCGACAGCAAGACCAACAAGATCGCCTGGCAACACAAGACGACCTACCGCATCGGCGGCGGCGGCGGCTCGACCGTCACGGCCGGCGGCCTGGTGTTCCGCGGCGACCCCGATGGGAATTTCCTCGCGCTCGACGCCAAGACCGGCGAGGAGCTGTGGCGCTTCCAGACCGGTTTCGGGGCTGACGCGCCGCCGATGATGTACGAGGTGGAGGGCGAGCAATTCATCGCCATCGCGACCGGCGGCAACCAGTTGCAGGGCAGTGCCTACGGCGACGCCGTATGGGTGTTCTCGCTCAAGGGGCAGCTCGGTCCGTTGTGGCCGCCCCCGCCGCCCCCGACGGTCGCCGGCCCGGTCGGACCGATCGCGGTTGGCGTCGACAAGATCAACATCGGCGGCAACAACGTGGAGTACAGCTATGCGCCGGCCCGCACCCGCATCAAGGTCGGCACGACTGTGACCTTCACCAATGTCGGTGACCTGCCGCACGACGCCACCGCGCTGAAGGGAAGCGAGTGGACGAGCGGCGCGCTCGCCAAGAACGAGTCGAAGACCGTCACCTTCACCAAGCCCGGCGTGCACTACTATATCTGCACGCCGCATCCCTGGATGTATGGCCAGGTGATCGTTGAATGAGGTGATCGTTGAATGAGCGCGAAGCTTTCGCGCGACATGTGGCTGTGCGGCGAGGCAGGGCGGCGGCTGCTGCCCCGCCCCGCCACAGTGTCGGCATGGTTTGCCGCGGCCACGCTGCTGCTTGGGAGCCTGCTGCTGCTCGGCCGCGGCCTGGCCGTGGCAGCCGATGCAGGCGAGCCGTCAGCCGAAGAACTGGTGCAGGCGCTCTTATCAGGCAAGGCCCCGGTGGGCGGGCCGTTCGATCTCGTCGATCACACCGGTCAGCGTCGCACCGACGCGGACTTCCGCGGCAAGCTCGTGCTGATCTATTTCGGCTTCACCCATTGCCCCGATGCGTGTCCGACCGAGCTCTTGGCGATCTCGCTCGCCCTCGAGAAGCTCGGACGCGCGGCCGCTGCGGTGCAACCGCTGTTCATCACGGTCGATCCGGAGCGTGACACGCCGGCGGTGCTTGCCGACTACGTCTCCTCCTTCCACCCGCGGCTGGTCGGCCTGACCGGCGACCCGGCGGCGATCAAGACGGTCGCGCACGCCTACAAGACGTTCTTCGCCAGGTCTCGCGGCGGCAGCAAGGGAAACTACGCGATCGATCATACCGGCTTCATCTACGTGGTGGGTCCCGACGGACGCTATCGTGGCTTCCTGCCGCCACAGCTCGGGCCCGAGCAGATTGCCGAGGCCCTCCGGCCGCATCTGGCAACCGAGTGAGCGGTCGAGTTGCAGAGCTCTTCAAGGACCGGCTGAATCAGGCACGCGCTATCCTCGCTGTCACGGTTCGTCCAAGGAACCGCCAGGTAGCGATACGGTTCGTCGGCCCTGCGCCGGCTGGTCCGACCTTCAGGAGCGCCACACTCGGATTGCGAACCCAATCGAGATGAACGCCTGAACGCTACTTGCCGTACTGCTCGTCCGACACCTTTTCCATCCAGTCGACGGTCTTTCCGTCGAGGGCCTCGGCAATCGCAATGTGAGTCATTCCCTGCGTCGCCGTCGCGCCGTGCCAATGTTTGACGCCGGGAGGAAACCACACCAGATCGCCCGGCCGGATCTCTTCCCTTGCGCCGCCGTCCACCTGCACCCACCCGCAGCCGGCCGTGACGATGAGCGTCTGTCCGAGCGGATGCGTGTGCCACGCCGTGCGCGCTCCGGGCTCGAATGTGACGAATGCGCCGCCGACGCGCGCGGGATCAGTGCCGCGAAACGGCGAATCGATCCGCACGGAGCCGGTGAAATACTCTGCTGGTCCCTTGCCGGACGGTTGCGAGTTGCTGCGTGTTATCTTCATCGTGTCCTTCCTTCTTCCATGCGCGTCCTGCGCGGCGGCAGGCGTGACGTCTGCCACGAGCGCGGCGATACCGCCGCTGACGGCCAGGATACGTCGACGTGTGATCATGACAGCGACCTCGATGTGAGCGGCCGTCGGGCTTCACTTCTTCGCAAAGACTTCTCCGGCAACCGGCACTGTGACGCCCCGGCTGACAATTGCCCGGAACCGTCACGACACTCAGGATTGAACCAAATCCGGGCGTCATCCGACAGCTTCGAGCCGCATGCTTCAACGCAGGAATGGTATCATGAGCGCGACCCTCGATGCTGGAATCAAAGACGCGACTCTCAATGCCGGAATAAACGGCGTTCGCGAATTGACGACGCATGAGCTCGATGCGGTCAGCGGAGGCATCAGGCGCTCGCTACCCAACGGAAAGACCGACGTTATCAAGGCAATGGGAAACACGAACTGGTGAACCGGGCGCGGCGCCACTAGGCCTGCGGCGCCAATACCGCCCCGCTGCCCCGAGTGGGCGGTTGGTCGCGAGAGCGGTTAGGGGCGCGCTCAGGCGATGAAGTTGCTCGTGCCGATCGAGCCGGTTGCGCCGGTGATGTCGAGCAGGAGGTCGTTGGCGTCGTCGAATTGCCCAAGTACGCCGGGGCCGCCGTTCTGGTTGTCGATCGCCAGATAGGTACGGCCGTTGAAGCTGAACTGGGCGGCGACCATGGCCGATCCGCCGCCCGCAAGCGTGAAGGCCGCCGCAATGGCGCTGTTGGCCTGTGCCGTCAGGTTGGCGCCCGAGGTCATGCCGGTCACGTTGGCGGCGAACGTCACCTGGGCGGGCGTGCGAAACCGGTCCTCGGCCCAGTTCACGTCGGTGATGAGCTGGACCGGCCCGTTCGCCGCGGCATTGTTGCCGTCTTCCGCCGCACCGAAATAGGAAAACACATCGTTGCCGCTGCCGCCCATGATGGTGTTGATGCCGATGGTGTGGAGCGTGTCGTTGCCCTCGTCGCCCTGCAGAACATTGGCACCATCAAGGGAATCGTTGCCTTGACCGCCAAGCGCCGTGTGGGTCCCGCTCCCGCCGATCCGCACCGTGTCGTTGCCTTCGTTGCCGAAGATCAAGCCGTCGGCGAAGATCGAGTCGTTGCCGAAGCCACCGACGACCGTATCGCTCTGATTGCCGGAAAGGACACCCGTCAGGATCGTGTCGTCGCCGCCGTTGCCGAGCAGGAAGCTCCTGCCGCCCAAGGAGGTAATGCTGTCGTTGCCGTCCGCCGAATCGTTGCCGCCGACCACGGTCGAGTTTGGTCGACTGACGCCGATGCTGTCCGCACCTTCGTTGCCGAAAAAGAGCCCGACGCCGGAGCTGTTGCCGATCCCGAGAATCCTGCCGAACAGGTCGATAATCTGGTCGTTGCCGAAGCCGCCATAGATCGTGCCGCTTCCGCCGGGGTCGAAAATGAAGTCGCTTCCTCCATTGCCGAAGATGAAATCCTCCGCCCCACCGCCTTCGATGGAGTCCGCCGCGTCGCCGGAATCATTGCCGCCGACGATCGTCTGATTGGCTGTGCTGCGGAGTGCAGAAAGGCTGTCCGCTCCGTCGCCGCCCAGGAGCAGCACGGAGCCGATGATGGTGGACGGGTTGGTGACGCTGTCGTCGCCGGTGCCGCCGTTCACCGTGCCGGTGTTGCCGGCCTGCAGCACGACCGTGTCATTGCCGGGATCGCCGGTGACGGTTGCGAGACCCGTCCCGGTAAACAGGCAGTCGTCGCCGGCGAGACCCAGGATAGTGCCCGGACCGGTCTCGGCGGATTGGTTGACGGTGTCATTTCCGGCCGTGCCGGTAACATTGTAGGGCATCAATGCTCCTCTGCACCTTCGGACATTGTCCCTATTTTATCCCCACCCCCCAGCGCGCGCCAGACCGTGCTTGGCAAGAGAGAATTTGTCTCCAGCCGTGGCTCGTGAGCCGTCGATCTGTGGACGCCCTCCCCTCACGCCAGGACCGGAGCCTGCACATGTGCTCCTGAACAAATCCCCATCCAGGGACCGGAAGCCGCGCAGTCTTCCGCGGCAGTCGGCAGGTGCCATCCGCTTTATTTCCTCAACCCGGCGGCCTCCACCGCGGCTTTCCACTTCGCCAGCTCCCTGTCCTGGACGGCGGCGAAATCCTCCGGCGAGCCGCCGATCAGGTCGAACCCCTGCGTCTTGAAGATCTGCTGCGCGTCGGCCGTCTTGATCGCCTCGTTGCCGGTGCGGGAGAGCTTGTCGATCGCATCGCGCGGCGTGCCGGACGGCGCCCAGATGGCGAACCACAGGCTGGCGTCGAGGTCGACGCCGGCTTCCCGCAGGGTCGGCAGGTCGGGCGCGGCGGTCGGCCGCCGCGCCGGCGTCGAGGCGAGCGCCTTGAGCGCGCCCGACTGGAGGTGCGGCAGCACCGCGGCCGCGGGCGAGAGCATCAGCTGGATGCGGCCGGCGAGGAGGTCGGTCACCGCCTGCGGGCTACCCTGGTAGGGCACGTGCACCATTCTGGTGCCGGTCTGTACCTGGAACAGCTCGGTCAGCAGATGCGGCGAGGCGCCGACCCCGGTCGAGCCGTACGACAATTCGCCGGGCTTCGCCTTGGCGAGGGCGATCAGCTCGGCCACGCTCGAAACGCCGAGCGAAGGATGCACGGTGAGGATCATCGGCTGGCCGGCGATCAGGATGACGGGGGCGAAATCCCGCACGATGTCGAACGACTGCTGCGGGTTGATCAGCCCGGTGCTCAGATTCACGGTGCCGCCGATCAGCAGCGTGTAGCCATCCTTGGGGGAGCGGGCCACCATGTCGGCGGCGATGGCCGAGGCTGCGCCCGGCCGGTTCTCGACCACGAATTGCTGGCCGAGCAGGCGGCTCCACTGGCTCGCCATCAGGCGGGCGATGATGTCGGTCGACGAGGCCGGGACGAACCCGGCGATGATGCGCACGCCCCGGCCCGGATAGTCGCCCTGCGCCTGCGCCGGCGCGCCGAGGCCCACGAGCGCCGCCAGCGCTGCGGCCAGGCAGTTTGTATGACGCGAAAGGGGCATAGTGAGGAGTGATGGGGGCCGGTTCACGACTCCGCCCCCGTCGCGACTGGAAGCCCGCAGGCGGTTCGGTCCTCAGACCGCGAATGAGCTTGGAGCTCCAGTCGTTTCTTCCTTACCCGAACAGTTGCCTGGGCACGAGCCCGCATCAGCAAACAAGGGATACGAAGATGACGATGCTCTCTGTCTGTGGAATCGACGTGTCGAAGGATCGCTTGGACGTGATGGTGCTGCCGGAGCAGCAACGCTCGTCGGCGAGCAATGACCCAGCTGGCTGGGCCGAGCTGATTGAGCAGCTGCGCGGCTTCTCGATCTCGGCGATCGGGCTCGAGGCGAGCGGCGGCTACGAGCGCGGCGTGATGCGAGCGCTGCTCGCAGCCGGCATGCCGGTGCGTCAGATTAATCCGTTCAGGCTGCGGCAGTTTGCCAACGCTAGCGGCGTTCTGGCCAAAAACGATCGGCTCGATGCGCGGATGATCGCCGCGTTCGTCGCCATCATCCCGACCCGGCCTGTGCAGCGACCGGCGCCAGTGGTCGAGCGGCTTGCCGAGGTTCTTAGGGTTCGGCGCCAGCTCAGCAATGCGAAGGTCGCCGCCGAGAATGCTGCTGGAATGCTGGAAAATGCGGTGCTGAAGCGCCTTTCGCGCCGTCATATCGCTCGGCTCGCCGCCGACATCAACATGCTCGATGAGCACCTGGTCGAGAGCATCGGTGCCGATCCGGCGCTCGCGCATCGATACCGGCTGCTGACCTCCATGCCGGGCGTCGGACCGGTGCTGGCCTGCACGCTGATTGCGCTCTTGCCCGAGCTCGGACGCATGAGCCGCAAACAGGTTGCTGCGATGGTCGGCGTTGCGCCCTATGCCTTCGAGAGCGGCAAGCTTAAGGGAAAGCGCTGTATCTGGGGTGGTCGGGCGCCCGTCCGTCACGTGCTCTATATGGCGGCATTGAGCGCCTGCAATTGGAATCCCGTGCTCAAGGTGTTCCACCATCGTCTCGCCGCCACCGGCAAGCTCCCGAAGGTCGTGATCGTGGCGGTGATGCGCAAGATGCTTACCATGCTCAACGCAATGGTTCGCGATGACTTCGCGTGGGCCGACCGTCACCGCGGTCGGCACTCCGTGCCGACCGCGCGGTAGCCTCTGCGCTGATCGATTTGGCCGCGTCAGGGCCGTAGCCGCGCGTAGCGCGGGGGCGCGAAGCGCCAGCCTTGACGCGGCCAAATCGATCAGCGATCTCGCTGCGACAAGATGACAGTTGCTCATTCGCCTCATTGCGGTTCCCCCTTGTGGTCCCATAGGCATCTATCCGGTCTTGATTGCGGCGGCCGAACCTGCCACATCCCCGGCTACCATGAACATGCTCCTCCGCCCCACCGAGGGCGGCCCGGCTCGGTCGCCGCTTGCGAGCGAGGTCGAGCGGCGCCGCACCTTTGCCATCATATCGCACCCGGACGCGGGCAAGACCACGCTGACCGAGAAGCTCCTGCTGTTCGGCGGGGCGATCCAGCTCGCCGGCCAGGTCAAGGCCAAGCGCGACCGGCGCTCGACCCGCTCCGACTGGATGGCGATCGAGCGCGAGCGCGGGATCTCCGTCGTCACGTCGGTGATGACGTTCGAGCACGCCGGCTACGTGTTCAACCTGCTCGACACGCCGGGCCACGAGGACTTCTCGGAGGACACCTACCGCACGCTCTCGGCCGTGGACTTGGCCGTGATGGTGATCGACGCCGCCAAGGGCATCGAGGCGCGCACGCGCAAGCTGTTCGAGGTGTGCCGGCTGCGCGACATCCCGATCATCACCTTCATCAACAAGATGGACCGCGAGAGCCGCGATCCATTCGATTTGCTCGACGAGATCGAGAAGACGCTCGCGCTCGACACCACGCCGATGACCTGGCCGATCGGGCGCGGGCGCGACTTCGTCGGCACCATCGAGGTGCAGCGCGGCAACGTGCGGCTCATCGACGACGACAAGGGCAGTGCCGACGCGCCGCGCGCGACGACGCTGGCCGACGTGGCGGCCATGAACCCGAACCTGGATGCAGCGGAGCTCGCCGGCGAGCTCGAGCTGGCGCGGGCGGCGTGCAAGCCGTTCGACCTTGCCTCGTTCCGCGAGGGGCACCTGACGCCGGTGTTCTTCGGCAGCGCGCTCAAGAATTTCGGCGTCGCCGACCTGATCGATGCGCTCGGCGCCGTGGCGCCGCCGCCACGGGCGCAGACGGCCGACCGGCGCGTCGTCGCCGCCGAGGAGGCCGGGATGACCGGCTTCGTCTTCAAGGTGCAAGCCAACATGGACCCGAACCACCGCGACCGCATGGCGTTCGTGCGGCTGTGCTCGGGCCGGCTCACCCGCGGCATGAAGGTGAAGCACGTGCGCACCAGCAAGGTCATCGGGCTCCCGGCGCCGCAGTTCTTCTTCGCGCAGGATCGCGCGCTGGCCGAGGAGGCGCATGCGGGCGACGTGATCGGCATTCCCAACCACGGCGGCCTGCGCATCGGCGACACGCTGACCGAAGGCGAGGAGCTCAACTTCCTCGGCGTCCCGAGCTTCGCGCCGGAGATCCTGCGCCGGGTGCGCCTGCCCGACGCCATGAAGGCCAAGAAGCTCGCGCAGGCGCTGCAGGAGCTGGCGGAGGAGGGCGTCGTCCAGGTGTTTCGCCCGTCCGACGGCTCGCCCGCGCTGGTCGGGGTGGTCGGTCCGCTGCAGCTCGACGTGCTGCGCGTGCGGCTCGCCGACGAATACGGCCTGGAGGTGGATTGGCAGGTCACCGAGTTCCAGCTCGCACGCTGGATCTCGGCCGGCGACCGCAAGACACTCGATGGCTTCGTCGCCGCGCACCGCTCGGCGATCGCCGAGGATCGCGACGGCGACCTCGTGTTTCTCGCCCGCAACGCCTTCAACCTCGACTACACGGCCGAGCATGCTCCGGGCATCGCGTTCGCCGACGTCAAGGATGTAATCCGGCGGCACCAAAATACCGCCTGAGTTCTTGAGCACTGCTAACTCGTCATCGGCCGGGACTGGCGATCGCATTTACGGTCGTTTCAACAATCGCCCCATAGTGTCGCCCGATGAGCAGCAACAAGCGCAGGCATCGCCGCCAAGCGCTGGGTCGTCGCGCCAGCATACGGGCGCTGGACGGTGGCATCAGCGCCTGCACCGTCAGCGACATCTCCGCCGGCGGAGCCAGGGTCACGCTCGATCGAACCGGCCCGTTGCCGCAGAAATTTACCCTGTGCCTGACCGACAACGGCAACGTCTACCGCGAATGCAAGGTCGTGTGGCGGCGTGAGTCCGTCATCGGCGTGCAGTTCGTGGACGGCGTGCGCACGACCGCACCGATCTATTACGGTTCGACCGGCATCCGGCATCATCGTTGAAGCGGGCCGCCGGACGCCGTGCGGCGGCGTGGAGCAATATCACACCGTGCGGTGCGTGATTGACGATTCAATTACCAAACCAGCGAAAAGCAAACTCGCCCGCCACAAACCGTTATCGGCGTCACCGTGGTGTAGGATCGTATTGGGAAAGTCCCTCGTCCACGATTTCTCCTTGAAGCCGCTCATGACCCCCAAGCTGCTTGAAGACGTGCGAAGCTGGTTGTCGACCACGGGCCGTAGCGACGATGCCGACCCCTCGGCGACGTCCGGGAACGACCCCGCGTCCCCCTGCGCGTTCGTCATCGACGATGAAGAGGGCATCTGCACCTTCATTTCGCTGGCGCTGACCGGCCTCGGCGTCGAGCCGGTGGCGTTCCAGGCCGCGCAGCCGGCGCTCGCCGCCCTCGACGGGCGCTCGCCGGCGATCATCTTCCTCGACATCGCGCTCGAGCAATCGGACGCCATCGAAGTGATCCGCGGCCTGGGCGAGCGGCACTATGCCGGAATCGTGCAGGTGATGAGCGGGAGCAATCCGGCGCTCTTGGAGGACGTGCGGCAGATCGGCGCCCGCTACGGGCTGACCATGCGCCCGCCGCTGGCGAAGCCGTTCCGCACCGAGGCGATCCGCCAGGCGGTGGCGGCGGCGCGTCTCCCCGCGTCGACGGCGACGGTGACGCTCGAGGACGCGCTCGCCAAGGACTGGCTCGAGCTTTGGTACCAGCCGAAGATCAATCTCCAGTCCAGGACGTTCGCCGGCGCGGAGGCGCTGATCCGTTGCCGCCATCCGGTTCAGGGCATCCTGGCTCCCGGCAGCTTCCTGCCCGGCGCCAGCGAGGAGAGCATGCTCGCGCTGACCCAGTTCGTGGTGCTCACGGCGCTGCGCGATTGGGATGACCTCGCGAAGGCGAATCTCTATCTCCACACCGCGGTCAACACCACGATCGCCGCGCTCGCCACCCCCCATGTCGTCACGCTGGTGCGCGAGCATCGGCCGGCGAGCGACAAATGGCCGGGCCTGATCCTCGAAGTCACCGAGGGCGAGGTGGTGAAGGACGTCGCTATGGCGCACGAGATCGCCACCCAGCTCAACATCTACGGCATCACGCTGGCGATCGACGATTTCGGCGAGGGGTTCTCGTCGTTCGCACGGCTGCGCGAGCTGCGCTTCGCCGAGCTCAAGCTCGATCGCAGCTTCGTCAAGGACTGCGCGAGCGACGCCAAGAATGCCGGCATCTGCCAGGCGATCATCAATCTCGCCCACCATTTCGGCGCGCTTGCGGTGGCCGAGGGGCTCGAGAGTGCCGCCGACCTGCAGGCGGTCCACCGCATGGGCTGCGACATGGGCCAGGGGTATTTCCTCGCCCGGCCGATGCCCAAGGCCGATCTCATCACCAAGCTGCGCGAACGCATGCCGCAGAGGCAGGCGTCGTGACAGTCGAGACAGAGCATCCCGGCGCCGCGGCGGCGCCATCGGCTCGCGCCATCGCGCACGACCTCAACAACCTGTTCGCCGTCATCATCGGGATGAGCGAGCTTCTGTCTGCCGCGGCCGCCCGCGATCCGCATCTCGCGATGATCGCCCGGACCATCGATGACGCGGCGGTGCGCGGGGTCCAGATCACCCAGCGCATGCTGGGCCAGGTGCGCCTGGAGGATTTGCCGTCGCTCGACCTCGCGCTGGGCGAGGCTGCGCCGAAGATGGACGCAGCTTCGGCCGAAGCCTGCCACGGCGGCAGCGAAACCATCCTGGTCGTCGAGGATGCCGGAACGGTGCGCCGGATGGTGGTCAACATGCTCGAGAGCCTCGGTTACGAGGTGCAGCAGGCGGAGGACGGCCGCGCGGCGCTGGAAATCCTTCGGCTCCCCGGCAAGATCGACCTGTTGTTCACCGACATGGTCATGCCGCACGGCATGACCGGCCAGGACCTGTTCGACCAGGCGCGCACATACCGGCCCGATCTCAAGGTCCTCTTCACATCGGGCTATTCGCGGCACTTCCTCGACACCGGCGCCCGGCCGCGAGGGCCGCTGCTCAGCAAGCCCTACCGCAAGGACAAGCTCGCCGCGGCGGTGCGGGCCTTGCTGGACGGCGCGGTCAGCTGACACGCGTCCTTCCGACCGGCGCGCGTCCAGGCGCCCGCGTGCGTCTTGGCGTCTTCCATCCCTCATTGTAGGCTTGGTCAGATCGAATTCGGTTCCGGTCGCCCGATGGGCGACCGAGGGAGGAATCCGATGAGGGCGCTCCTGGCTGCTGCGACGATCGTACTCCTGACGGTGCCGGCCTATTCCCAACAACGCCTGACCAACCCCAAGCAGCATCATCAGGAACAGAAAGCCGATCCGAACAAGACGAAGGTCGACGACAAGGCCTACAGCGATGCGCTGACACGCATCCCTGCGCCGACCGCCAAGCCCGATCCGTGGAAAGGCGTACGCTGAGCCGACCGACGCCCCGGAATTCGGGTTCCACAGCAATTCGTGGCCGGCAGGGCGCAGCTCGCAACATTTCGTTGACCGGAGGCACGTTGTACTTCAAGGAAAGCGCTTGCGCCGGGCGGCGAAGATGGGGTCCAGGGCGGTGGAAGCCGGACACGAAGACGTACGCAAAGAGGCCTACCGGGAAACCGGCGTCGATACCGCGGAAGCGGATGCGGGACTGAACAACATCGTCGCGCGCGTGCAGGGCACGTGGCCCCGCACGGGACTCGGCCGCGTGGTCCTGCCGATCGGCTATTTCGCCAACGTCATCGAAGTGGGCGGCATCGGCATCGCGGTGTGTACGGACGGCGTCGGCTCGAAGACCATCATCGCCGACATGATGGGAAAATACGACACGATCGGCATCGACTGCGTGGCGATGAACGTCAACGACATGATCTGCGTCGGCGCCAAGCCGGTGTCGATGGTCGACTACATCGCGCTGGAGCAGGCGGATGCCGCCATGCTCGACGCGGTTGCCGCCGGGTTGTGCGAAGGCGCCCGGATGGCGGGAATCTCCATCTCGGGCGGCGAGACCGCACAGCTCAAGGACATCGTGCGCGGGTTCGACCTGGTCGGCATGGCGGTCGGCCGCGTCGACCTCGACAAGGTCGTGTCGGGCAGGGACGTCAAGCCCGGCGACGTCGTCATCGGCGTGCGCAGCAACGGCGTGCACAGCAACGGACTTACCCTGGCGCGTCGCGCATTCTTCGGCGACGGATCCCGCAAGATCGATGACCGGTTGGACGAGCTCGGCGTCACGATCGGCGAGGAGCTGTTGCGTCCGACCCACATCTACGTCCCGGAAGCGATGGAAATCCTGGGAAGCGTCGCCGGGGTCAAGGCTCTCATCAACATCACCAGCGACGGCCTGCTCAACCTGGCGCGGGTCGATTTGCCGGTCGGCTTCGAGATCGACCGCCTGATCGAGCCGCATCCGGTTTTTGCGCTGATCCAGCGGCTCGCCGATGTGGACGAGCCGGAGATGTTCGAAGTCTTCAACATGGGGATCGGCTTCTGCTATATCGTCGATCCCGCCGCGGCCGATCGCACCATCGCGATCCTGCAGAAACATGGTCGCCAGGTGCAGCGCATCGGAACCGCGGTTGCGGACCCGGAGAAGAAGGTGCGGATTTTCGAGCGCGGCCTGGTCGGACGGCACAAGACCTTCCGGAAGGCTTGAACCTCGCGGCCGGGTGCGGCGACCAAGGCCGGCCTGACCTTTTCGACGGATGAGCGGGGGACCGCGATGCGGCTCATCGGTTGCGCGCTCGCGCTGGCGATTCTCACCGGTTCCGCGGCGATGGCGGAGACGCGCGTCGCGCTGGTGATCGGCAACGGCGCCTACCGGCACGTTCCGGCGCTTCCCAATACGCGCAACGACGCAAACGACGTCGCCGCCTCGTTCGAGCGCCTCGGCTTTGCGGTGCGCCGGATCGACGACGCCGGCTTCGAGCCGATGCGCCGCGGGCTGCTCGAGTTCGGCAAGGCGGCGCGCGGCGCCGACATGGCGATCGTCTTCTTCGCCGGGCACGGGATGGAGATGGGCGGCGACAACTGGCTGGTGCCGGTCGATGCCGAGCTCAAGAGCGATCTCGACACCGAGCAGGAGGCGATCTCGCTGCGCAATGTGGTGGTGACGGTGTCCGCCGCGTCGAAGCTCGGCCTCGTCGTGCTGGACGCCTGCCGCAACAACCCGTTCATGGCGAAGATGCAGCGCAGCGCGGCGAGCCGCGCGGTCGGCCGCGGCCTGGCGCGGGTCGAGCCGGGTGGTAGCGTGCTGGTCGCCTTTGCGGCGCGCGACGGCACCGTCGCCGACGACGGCACCGGCCGCAACAGCCCGTTCACCACGGCGCTGCTGCGCCACCTGGAGACGCCCGGGCTGGAGATCAATTTCCTGTTCCGCCGCGTGCGCGACGACGTGATCACCGCGACCGGCCGCCGGCAGGAGCCGTTCGTCTACGGCTCGCTGTCGAAGCAGGAGATCTACCTCAAGAGTCCCGGCTTGGCTGCGCCCGCCATCGCGCCCGCAGCGTCACCCTCGCCTGCACCGTCGCCGCCGCCTGCGCGGCAGGCGCCCGCGCTGGCGGCAGCGCCGCACGGCATCACGCTGTCGGAACTGGAAGGCTCGGATCTGGCGATCCGGATCAAGCGGGACATGGTCGTCCGCCGCGACGGTCGGCAGGCGTCGATCGGCGTGGAAGCCGATTTCGGCGTCCGGGTCGCCGCTGGCGGCGCGATCGAGCAGACGTACGTTTCCACCGCCGACACGCCATTCGGAAAGCGGCGGGGCGAGAAGATCGTGAGCGCGTTCACGCTCGATCAGGCACGCCCGGCGCAGGAACAGGGCGGTGGCGAGGCGGTCTGGACCCTGCGGAACGACACTCTCACCTGGGTGCGCACCCTCAGGACGGGCGCCTACCGGCTCGACGTGTCGCTCGTTCGCGGGGCCAACGGGCTGACCTGCACGGCGCGCGAGACCTTCACACAGAGCGGCGGCGGCGGCATCGCGATGAATTCCAGCATCGACGGCCGCCCGATGACGGTGATCCGGTCGCGTCAGCTCTCGGCGAGCTGTCGCGTCACCAGGTCGCGCGCGGCCGGCTGAGTGCGCCGGACGAATTGTTGGGATCAACGGCTGCCTGCTCTTGACCTAGTGCGGCACGGCTGCTGGCGTATGGGCAACGAATCCCATACCGAGAGAGCGCCGCACCATGCCTGCCGAATCGAAGCTGCGCGACAAGCTGCGCAAGATCGAAGCCCTGTTCGCCGGCGCCGGCACGGCGGGTGAACGGGACGCCGCCGAGGCGGCGCTTGCCCGCGTGCGGGCGAAGCTCGCCGACATCGAGCGGAACGATCCGCCGGTCGAGATGCAGTTCTCGCTCGGGGATGCATGGTCGCGCCACCTGTTCCTGGCACTGTGCCGCCGCTACGGCTTGAAGCCGTACCGCTATCCGCGCCAGCGGCGCACCACCGTGATGGTGCGCGCGCCGCGTCCCTTCATCGAGGGTGTGCTGTGGCGCGAATTCTGCGATCTCGACAGCGAGCTCAAGACCTACCTGCAGGAGGTGACGTTCCGGATCATCCGCGAGGAAGTGTTCGCCGATACGAGCGAAGCCCAGGAAGTGCCGGAAGCGCTGCCGGCCGCATAACCACGTGAGTCGGGAAGCTGACGGAGCCGGCCGGATCGTCGCCACATTGATGAACGAGGTCTGCGGATTGAGTGCCTGGCTGTGGTTTCCGGGTCACCATTGACACCAGCTTCATCGGCGGCGGCATCGAGTGGGCCTTCTCCGACAACTGGAGCATCAAGGGCGAGTACATGTTCATCGGGCTGGACGACAGCCTGACGACCTGCGGCTCGGCGACGGTCGCGAGCGAAGCCACCGTGGGAGGCGGCTGGCGCTGATCCGGATCGCTGCCGCTCAATCGATTCGCGCGCCGCTCGCCTTCACGATCGGCTCCCAGCGCGCGTACTCGGCCTTGACGAACTCCTGCGCCTTGCCAGTGCCGAGATCGGCGACCGGCTCGAAGCCCGCGTCGGACAGCCGTCGGGCGAACTCGCGGTCGGCGAGCGCATCTTGCGTCAACGCGTTCAGGCGCTCGATGATCGTGGCGCTGGTGCGCGCGGGCGCGAATATGCCGAAGAAATTCTGCGACACCATGTCGGGCACGCCAGCCTCCATCGCCGTCGGAACGTCCGGCAACGCGTGGTGACGCGTCAGCGCATTGACGGCGAGGATGCGGATGCGGCCGGTGCGGTTGAGCTCGACCACCTGGCCGGTGATGTTGGCGACGAACATCGGCACGCTGCCGCTGATGACGTCCGCCTGCGCCGGTCCGGTGCCCTTGTAGGGGATCGGCACGATGTCGAGGTTGCCTGCGCGCTGCTTGAGCATCTCGCCGGCGACGTGGCTGGTGCCGCCCGTGCCGCCATGCGCATAGGCGAGCTTGCCGGGATTGGCGCGCGCGTAGTCGATCAGCTCCTGCAGCGTGCGCGCGGGCGCTGACGGGTGCACCGCGATCGCCGACCACGTGGTGGCGAAGATGGAGGCCGCGGCGAAATCGCGGATCGGATCGTAGCCCGGCCACTTGGCGACCATCGGATGCAGGATGTGCGTGCTGTTGCTGCCGAGCAGCAAGGTGTGCCCGTCCGGAGCCGCGCGTGCGACTTCGCTCACCCCGATGCTGCCGCCGGCGCCGCCACGGTTGTCGATGATGATGCTGCCGAGCGCGGATCTGACCTTGTCGGCCCACAGCCGCCCGATCACGTCATGCACGCCGCCGGCCGACGACGCCACCACGAGCCTGATCGGCCGCGCCGGATAGGCCTCCTGCGCGGCGGCCGCCCGCACGGCGACGATAGTCGCTGCCATGACGAGAATCGTGCAGGCCCTGCGCATCGGGCATCCTCCCGCGCAACGATGGCGTCAGGATGCGCCGTCCGCAGACGGTCGGCAAGGTGTGCGAGTTTATTGGGTCGCGCTCGACAGGGTCGGACCGAGCGTGATCCCATCATAGATGCGCAGCGCCTCGGCGATCCGCCCGTCGCGGCAGGCGTTGCGCGCCTCCATCATGGTGAAATACGCGTGGGCAAGGCGGTCGGACGGGAGCTTCTGCTGGTCGCCCTGGTGCTCGATCAGGGTCACGAGCCTGAGGTCGCGCGCCGCGCATGCCGCGCGAGTCGGTAGTGGCGGCTCGGTGGCGGCCGCGCTGCCGATCGCGGCAGCGACGAGATTGTGCGTGGTGGTGCCGAGCGTGGTGCGCGTCAGCACGATTGCGGTGAGTGCGACGGCAATCGACGTGTAGCCGATCACCAGGGTCCGGACGATCCGGTGCGCCTGCCGTCGAACCTCGGGCGTGGGGGGCACTTGGAATGCTCTTGCGCGCATCAGCACGATCCTCCTCGGCATGAGAGAGGGTCCTTATGAGCACAGCGAGAGGTGAGCCGGCGTCATCCGGACGGATGAGATCTCGTGGCGATTTTCGGGCGATGTCGAGGCCACGATAGGGGCCGGCTATCTCGCGGCCGACTGCTCGCGCCGTAAAGCCTCCGGAGGCCTCGGCGGCTCAGTCCCTCACAGCATGACGCGCGCCAGCCAGGCCCGTGATCACCGCGACCGCGGTCGCGACGATGCCGGGGATCATGAAGGAGTGGTTGAGCACGTACTTGCCGATGCGGGTCGTGCCCGACAGGTCGAAATTGATCGCCGCGATCAGCGAGCCGTAGGTGGGGATGAAGAAATACCCGTTCACCGACGGGAACATGGCGATCAGGAACTGCGGCGGGATGCCGAGCGCGACGCCGAGCGGCATCAGCGCGCGCGTGGTGGCGGCCTGGCTGTAGAGCAGCACCGAGGCGAAGAACAGGCCGAACGCGAAGGTCCAGGGTGCTGCCTGGGTGGTGTTGCCGATCGCCGGAACGATCACGTCCTTGTTGGCGGCAATGAAGCTGTCGCCGAGCCAGGCCAGCCCGAAGATGCCGACCACGGCGACGATGCCGGCGCGGCAGGTCGAGGTGGCGGGCACCTTGTCGACCTTCACGCCGGTCACGGCGAGCATCACGGCGGCGGTCGCCAGCATGACGATCTCGATCGCGATCGGCATGCCTATGGGCGCCTTTTCGCCGGGCAGGGTGCGCAGGACCGGGAAGAAGCCGGCGAGCACCACGAGCGCCACGCCGGTGAGGAAGATGAAGGCGGAGAGGCGGGCTTCCGGCGGGAGCGCCGGACGCGCCGCGATCGCCTGCGACGGCGGAACGAGGCCCGCCTGCACGCGCGCCTGATATTCGGAATCGTCCTTGAGCTCCTTGCCGAGGAACATGGAGACGGTCGCGGCCGCCAGCACGCCGATCAGGGTCGCGGGTACGCATATCATCAGGATCTGCGGCAGGCCTGCTGCGACGCGATGGTGGCGACCGCCATCGGCCGCTCCGGGCGGATGCCGTTCTGGTGCGCCACCTCGTAGATCACCGGCAGCAGCGGATAGACGATGTGGCCGGTGCCGGCGAGGAACGTGAAGGTCCAGGTGGTGAGCGGCGCGACGATCGTCACGTATTTCGGATTGGCGCGGATGATGCGCTCGGCGATGCGCACCAGGAAGTCGATCCCGCCCGCCGCATCCATCACCGAGGCCGCCATGATGACGGCGATGATGATCAGCATCACGTCGATCGGCGGCGAGGTCGGGTTGACGCCGAACACCACGACTAGGACCAGCAGGCCGACCGCACCCCACAGGCCCAGGCCGACGCCGCTGTAGCGGGCGCCGAGCCAGATCGCGCCGAGCACGACCGCGAATTGCAGCAGGATGGACATCGTCATGGCGAAGACCCTCGCGGGCGGCGTGACCTTGTCCAGCCGGAACGCCGTCGGCGCATTGATCTAGCGCAAGGGAGTGCCGTCGGATCGGGCGATTGCCTGGCGTGTCATCGCGGCGCGCACGCGTCGCAAGCCGTTATGGACGAACGACGCCGGAGACGCAGCAATTGGCTTGCGTCAAGGCCGGCACCTGCTTCTTGAGGAAGCAGCGTGCCTGCGGTCCCTGAGTGCCGGGCCGCACATAGGTCCAGGCGCGACACTGCCTGTCGTCGATACAGCTCTGCTGGCAAAAATCCGGCTGCAGATTGGCCATATTGTAGCCGACGTAGTCCTCGCCGACGCGGTCGGCGTCCTGGTCGATCGCACGGGTCACGCTGGGGGTCGTGGCGTCGCCGACGGTTGCCAGGATCTCGATGCCGCCCTTCCAGTCTTCGGCGACCGATTGCCGCCAGTACCATTTGCGCCGCGTGAAATCGATCCAGACCTGCATGTCGCGGCCCGCATCGAGCAAGAGGATCTCCTTGTCGGATTCCGAAATGGAGGTGAAACGGAAGGTGCGGCCGGAGCTGTTGCTCTCGACCCAGGCGTTGCTGCCTTCGCGGGTGAACGAGCCGGCGAGCACGTTCTGGCCAGTTCCGCCGCGAAAGGCGATGCGCTTGATGGTGGCGACCGGCACCAGCGCCGCGCTCGGGCTCGCAGCGGGCGCACTCGGTGCGGTGGCGACTTGCGGCGGGGCGGCGGGTACGGCGGCCGGGGCCGGCGCGGGAGGGGGCGCTGCCTGGGTTGCGGGGCTCGCGGCGGGAGGGGGCGCTGCCTGGCTTGCCGGGCTCGCTGCCGTTGCCGGTTCGGGCGCGCCAGGTGCGACAGCCCATTGCTCGGGTGGCGGGGCGACGCCCACGTACTGCAGGTGCCAGGGCGGCGGATTCGGCTTGAGGCTCGTCTGGATGGTGCGAATGAGCTGCGCGGCGCGGGCCTTGTCGGCCTCGCTGAGCTGGGTGTCGAGCGCCGAAAGGACCTTCTGCCCGTCCGCATGGTTGAGCTGCCGCGCGATATCGGCGTGCGCATAGGCGCGGACCAGATCGCGGCCGACGCCGACGCCGAAGCGCAGAGCCCAGGCATTGTTGATCTGGCAAAGCGCGTGCCGCAGCCCCGAACAGAGCCGCAGCAATTCGTATGCCTTGGCCTTGTTCTGAACGTTCGCCGGAGTCGCGTTATCTCCCAGCAGGACGGGGAGCAGCGCCGCCGCGCGCGCGGACTGTCCAGGCTTGTAGGCGCGTTCGAGCCATTCGGCAACTTCGCGCGGGTCGGCGAGGGTCTTGGCGCGCCACTGCGCCAGCAGCCAGGACCCCAATATCTCCTGCGCGCTGGTCAGTCCGGCCGCCGCCGCGCGGCGCAGCAGATCCACCGCGCCGTCGAGGTCGGCGGGACCGCCGAGCCCTCCATCCAGCATGTGTGCGTAGAACAGCATCGCGGGCGCATCGCCGCCCTGCGAGGCCTGGCGCAGCAGATCGCGCGCCTTGATCGGATCGAATGCGCCGAACTCGCCGGTGATATAGCCGATCGCCGCAACGCGCTGCCCCAGTCGGTCGCCCGCGTCCGCCGCCGTCTCGATCAGCCGCCGGCCCTCGGCGACGTTCTTGGTCACGCCGCTCGGCGCCGTGATCAACAGCCGCCCGAGCAGGATCGACGCCTGCCGCTGACCCGCACCGGACGCGGTGCGCAAGGCCGGCTCCGCTTCTGCTGCCTTGCCGGTGTTCATGAGCGCCAGCCCGCGCATGAAGGCGACGTTGCGGTCTGCCGCATTGGCATCTCGCAGCTGGTTGATCGCCTCGGCGAATTGCTGCGAGCGCGCTGCGCGGGCCGCCGCGGCCAGACGCGGCTGATCGCTCGCGGGCGAACTCCGGAACGCGCTCTCGTCGATGTCGACGATGACGTAGTTGCCGAGCGAGGGAACATTCACGTCTTGCGGGAACTGGATCGCCGGACCCTGGCGGGTGACGACCGTGGGTGGCGCCTGCGGGCTGCTGGTCTGAGAGGCGGGCGCGGTCTGCGCCGGGCTCGGCGGCGCGCTTGGCCCCTTCGCAGTGGTCTGACTGGTGCCGCCGCTGGGCGACGACTTGAAGAGGTCCTTTACGCCTGGATGCAGGAACAACAGGACGACGACACCCATCACGGTGAAGTCGGTCAAAGCGCGGAAGGTCGTGTCACGCTGATAGAGGCGGAACAGATGGACGAAGAACGACGGACGGTTGCTGCCCGTCGTGCCCAATATCCCGACCGTGCCGTCGCGTCCCGCCATTCGCCCCCTCCGCGCCCCCTGTCAGGCGGTCGGGTTGGTGACAGGCGCCTGTGCGTCAGGGCCGGCCGGCCCCTCATCGCGCACCGGGATCACCTGCACGTTCTCGCCGTCGCCGGCGAAGCGGACCTTGGTGGCGCCGTCGGCCTTGGCGTCGATCAGCCCGTCGGTGACCTGTTTCTCGATCGCACGGGCGATGTCGCGCACGCCGCCCTTGCCGCCATGCTTGGTGACCTGGTCGATCGAATCGAGCAGGATTGCCGCATCGATGCCGCCCTCGGCGATCTCCAGGCCGAACTGCTTGGTGGCATTCTCCAGCTCGAGCGCAACGATGCGCGCGATGTCGAGCCCCTTCATCTCGCGGAAGGCGAACACCTCGTCGATGCGCGAGAGCACCTCGGGGGCGAATTTCGCGTCGCCGAGCGTCGACTTCACCATCTTGTCGAGCTCTTCCGGCGTCCCCTTGTGATCGCGCGCCATCTCGCCGATGCGGCGCGCCGCCGCGTTGGTGGTCAGGATGAAGATCGCCTCGTTGGTGGCGATCTTGGCCCCGTCGCTCACCTCGGTGACGAAGCCGTCGTTCCAGGCGGTGAGGAAGCGCTTGTGCACGTCGGGATGCGCCTTCTCGAACTCGTCCAGCAGCATCACCGAGTTCGGAATGTCGCGCAGCGACGCGGTGACCTGGCCGTAGCTGCCCGAGCCCACATAGCCCTTGGGCGAGCCGAACAGCGTCTGCGCCGCGTGCGGCGCCATCGCGGTGCTCATGTCGATGAAATGCAGGTGATTGGCGCTGCCGTAGAGCTCCTCGGCGAGGCACTTGGCGAGATGCGTCTTGCCGACGCCGGGCGCGCCAGCGAAGCAGAACACCGCCAGCGGCTTGTTCGGCCGCCGCGCCGCGATGCGCCGGCGCAGCTGCCGGGCGATCTGGTCGATCACCACGTCTTGGCCGATGACGCGCGCCTTGAGCTTGGCGGCGAGCTCCTCGGCGTTGATGACGGTGAGCTGGCCGGACTTGGCGCCATAGGCCTTTTCGAGCGCGGCCTTGTTGGTCAGTCGATCGAGCACGTCCATGATGAACCTCGGCAGGTAACGTCCCTGATACAGACCCTTGTAGACGATCAATCCGATCGTCACGATCGCCCCACAGGCTACCAGAAAAACCGCAAGATTGATCGACGCACCGGCAATGCCGACCAGCATGAGCAGCATGAACAGCCGCCCCCAGGCGCCGCCCATCATCATTCCGCCGGGACCTCCAGGCTCTCGCCCCGCTGCAGCGGCTTGAGGTTGACGATCCCGCCGCCGAGATGAACCGACAGGGTGATTCCGCCGCCCTGTCCGTCCACCAGGCCGGTGATGGTGACCGGCGTGCCGGGCGCATAGGGCACGGCGACCAGCAGCGGCCGCTTGGAGAGCCGCACGTCCTGGCGGAACCCGGCGGCGGTCACCGCGACCCAGTCACCGTCCTCGTTCAACGCGTCCGATACGGTGACCCAGCCGAGGCGCGCCTTGCCGCCGTTTACCGCGGTGCGCACCCGGCTGCGATCCTGGTCGCTCATCGCCAGGGTGGCGATCGCGCGGTCGATTTCGGCGGCGGCAACGGGCTGGAAAAGCTTGTGGGTGCTTGCCGGCGGGACTGTCTCGATCGCCGGAGCGCTGGGCGTGCCGGATCCGAAACCCGGAATATGCACCCAGCCGGTCGCCACGGCGCCGAGTGCGAGCGCCCCCACGGCGGCCGCCAGAAGCGGGGAGATCCAACGGCGTCCAGCGCCCGCGGCGGCGGTTTGTGCACGTTCGGGCTCGAAGGCCGGCTCAGGCGCCGACCCTTCGGGAAGCTGTTGCATGGACATTTCGTCGCCCCATTCGTGCCCAGTGCCACTCGGGCACTGTAGCACGGCATGGTCGCACGGGCACGCTCGTCAGTTCAAAACCTTCTTCACCGCGGCGACGATCTTGTCCGGGGTCGGCTTGACGAAGGCCTCGTGGGTCGGGGCCGCCGACACCGGCGCGTCGGGACGCGCTACCCGGATGATCGGGCTTTTCAGCGAATGGAATCCGTGCTCGGCCACGAGCGCGGCGATCTCCGCGCCGACGCCACAACTAAGGCGTGTTTCGTCGGCGATCACGAGCCGGCCGGTCTTGGCGACCGAGGCGAGAATTGCGTCGCGGTCGAACGGAACGAGGGTGCGCGGATCGATCACCTCCACGTCGATACCGTCCTTGGCCAGCGCATTCGCCGCCTCCAGCGCGACCGATACGGTGAGCGAGGTCGCCACCACCGTGGCATGCTTGCCGGCGCGCTTGATCTCCGCCTTGCCGAACGGGATCGTGAATTCGCCTTCCGGCACGTCGCTCTCGGTGCCGTAGAGCAGCCCGTGGGTGAAGATCATCACCGGGTTCGGGCTCTTGAACGCGGTGCGCATCAGCCCCTTGAAGTCGGTCCCGTTCGACGGAATGGCGATCTCGATGCCCGGCACGTTCCAGTACATGCATTGCGGGCTTTCGCTGTGCTGGCTCGACGTGCCCATCACGATCCCGTGGTTGAGATGCATGATGAACGGCGCCTTGATGCGGCCGCCGGAGGAGAGGCAGATGGTCGCGACCTCGTTGGCGATCGAGGACACCGCCGGATAGGTGAAGCTGGCGACGCCGAGGTGCGCGAAGGTGCGGTGGCCGCACATGGCGGCGCCGGCGGCGAGCGCGGTGAACGAGGCCTCCGAGGTGGGCGGGAAATAGATGCGGTCGCCGAACTCGCGCTGCAGCGGCTCGAAGTCGACCCGCTGCGGCCCGATGCCGAACACCTCGTTGCCGATCACGGTGAAATACGGGTCCTCTGCGAAGCAGAGGCGGAAGGTATCGGCCATGGCGCCGACGTAGCTCAGGCGTTTCGTTTTCATCGGGCAGGCCTCACGCGAATACGTGCTGGAGCGCGGTTTCGGGCGGCGGCAGCGGACTGTCGACGGCGAATTTTCGCGCCTGAGCCGTTTGTTCGCTCACCTTCCTGTCGATTGCGGCGATCTCTTCGCGGTTTGCACCGTCGTCCTTTAGGAGCCTTCGCGCGTAGATGAGGATCGGATCGTGGTTGCGATACCAGTCAGCATGCTCGCCGCCGATGCGGCTATCGTCCCACGCCATGGCGATGTCGGTGTCGCCGGTCGGCAGCTCCGGCCACAGCGGCTTCGAGCCGGCCCAGCGCTCGGTCACCGCATGCAGGAAGACCGGTCCCTTGCGCTTGCGCGCATGATCGACCAGGTGGCTCGCCGCCGCGAATACCTCGTCGAGGTTGCGCCCGTCGACGCTCTCGACCGGCATGTCGAAGCATTTGGGGATGCTGGTGAGGTCCTTCACCGCCGAGACCGAGGTGGGAAAGCCGCCCTTGACCGAGCCGAGCGCGCCGCGGCTGTTGTTCTCGCACACGTAGAGGATCGGCAGCGACCACAGGGCGGCGAAATTCATCGCCTCGTAGGAGATGCCTTCCTCCAGCGAGCCGTCGCCGAAGAACGCGACCGCGATGTCCTCGCCGCCTTCCTTCTTGAGCGCGAACGCGGCGCCGGTCGCAAGCCCGATGCAGCCGCCGACGATCGAGGACGTATGCAGGAAGCCGAGGTCCGGTTCGGTGAGATGCAGCGTGCCGCCGAAGCCGTTGCACAGGCCGGTGGTGCGGCACAGGATCTCCGCCATGGCGCGCGCCGGATCGGCGCCGCGGCCGAGCACATGGCCGTGGTTGCGATGGGTGGTCGCCAGCCTGTCGCCCGGCCGCAGGGTCTCCATGATGGCCATGCCGGTCGCTTCCTGGCCGATATAGAGATGATAGTGCGCCATGAAGGCGTGCTGCTCGAACAGATGAACCAGGCTCTCCTCGAACCGGCGGATCACCAGCATGCGCTCGAGCACGGCGAGCTTGCGGGCCTTGGGCCATTGCTCCATGTAGGCGTCTCCCATCGCGTCTTGTCTTCAGGCGCTTGCGCGGATCAGCTACTATCCCGCCGGCGCGCCGAGTGCCAGTTGATTCCTCAATGATCTGGATTGCATGCCGCACGCGCCTCTCCTGACCGCCGAGACAGGGCTGCACTTCTTTCGCGAGATGGCGCGCATCCGCGCGTTCGAAGAGCGCGTGCGGCAGCTGAGCCGCGCCGGCCTGGTGCCGGGGCTGGTGCATCTCTATTCCGGCCAGGAGGCGGTTGCGGTCGGCGTTGCGGCGGCGCTCCGCGCCGCCGATTACATCGCCAGCCATCATCGCGGCCACGGCCATTGCCTCGCGCGCGGTGCCGACCCGGTGCGGCTGATTGCGGAAATCCTCGGCAAGCAGGGCGGCTACGGCATGGGGCGCGGCGGCTCCATGCACGTGATGGACGCAGGCACGCGCAACCTCGGCACCAACGGCATCGTCGGCGGCGGTGTGCCGCTCGCCACCGGGGCAGCGCTCAGCGCCAAGACGAAGGACGAGGATTGGATCGCGGTCGCGTTCTTCGGCGACGGCGCGCTCAACCAGGGCACCGTGCTGGAGTGCCTCAACATGGCGTCGATCTGGTCGCTGCCGGTCGTCTATGTGTGCGAGAACAATCACTATGGCGAGTTCACCCGCATCGACGACGTGACCGCCGGCACGCTCGCCGGACGGGCGGAAGCCTTCGCGATTCCCGTCGCCGCGGTGGACGGCATGGATGTGATCGCCGTGCACACGGCTGCGCGCGACGCCGTTGCGCGCGCGCGCAGCCGCCAAGGGCCGTCGTTCCTGCTGTGCGACACGTGGCGGTTCTCCGGCCACCACGTGGGCGACGACCAGGCCTACAAGGACGACGCGGAAGCGGCCGCTTGGCGCGCCAAGGATCCGATCGAAACGCTCGGCCGCCGCCTAGTGGAGAACGGCCTCGCCGACGCCGACGCGCTCGCGGCATTGCGCAAGGCGGCGGAGGCGGAGATCGCCGCCTTTGCCGAGGTGGCGCGCCGCATGCCGGATGCCGAGCCAGCCCATTTCGGCGAGCATGTCCATGCCGGCTGAACGCGCCATCACGTTCAAGCAGGCGGTGCTCGAGGCGCTCGCCGAGGAGATGCGGGCCGACCCGTCGGTCGTGGTGATCGGCGAGGACGTCGGCAAGGCGGGCGGCGTGTTCCTGCAGACGCAAGGGCTGTTCGAGGCCTTCGGTCCGGCGCGCGTGATCGATACGCCGATCTCGGAAGCCGCCATCATGGGCGTCGCGATCGGCGCCGCGATGACCGGCCTGCGCCCGGTCGCCGAGATCATGTTCGGCGACTTCCTCACCCAGGCGATGGACCAACTGGTCAACCAGGCCGCCAAGATGCGCTACATGTCGGCCGGCGGCTTCACCTGTCCGCTGGTGCTTCGCACCGCCATCGGGGTCGGCGGCAATCTCGGGCCGCAGCATTCGCAGAGCTTTCATGCCTGGGCGGCGCACGTGCCGGGCCTGAAGGTCGTCATGCCGTCCGATGCCCATGACGCCAAGGGCCTGATGAAGGCGGCGCTGCGCGACGACGACCCGGTGGTCTTCTTCGAAAATCGCTCGAGCTACAACCACAAGGGCGCGGTGCCGGAAGGCGACTACGTGGTGCCGCTCGGCCGCGCCGCGGTGAAGCGCGAAGGCAGCGACATCAGCGTGGTGGCGATCGGCGCAACCGTGCCGCTCGCGCTTGCGGCGGCTGACCGGCTCGGTGATCGCGTGAGCGTCGAAGTCGTCGACGTGCGCTCGCTGGTGCCGCTCGACACCGAGACCATCGTCGAGTCGGTGAAGAAGACCTCGCGCGCGCTGGTGCTCGACGCCGGCCACGCCCGCTACGGCATCACCGGCGAGCTTGCCGCGATCATCGGTGAGCAGGCGTTCGACTACCTCGATGCCCCGGTCGCCCGCATGGCGGCGCCCGACGTGCCGATCCCGTTCGGCAGGTCGCTGGAGCCGCTGGCGATGCCGCGGCTGGAGATGATCGAGGCGAAGATCCTGGAGCTGATTGGTTGAGCGGCTCACAGCAATTCACGTACCGCGGGCCCTTGGCCTTCTCCCTGAGCGCCGCTAGTCTCTTCCCACGATACAAGACATGTGTCCCGCGAGGCGGGACGAGTGGGAGGAGCACATGGGGAAGAAAATCGCCCTTGGTCTTGTTGCCGCGCTGCTGATCGCCTCGCCGGTTGCGGCCGAGCCGATCACGCTCAAGCTCAACTCGCCGGCGCCGCCGTGGTCCTACGTGAACAAGGAAGTGCTCACGCCGTGGGCCGAGGCGGTGACCGCCGATTCCGACGGCACGCTCAAGGTGCAGACGTTCTATGGCGGCACGCTCGGCTCGTTCGCCAACACCTACGACCGCGTGGCGGACCAGGTGGTCGACATCGGCTTCATCCTCACGGCGTTCGCGGCCGGCAAGATCAAGCAGCAGGACGTCGCGGCCCTCCCGTTCGAGGCGGAGAACGCGATCCTGGCCTCGACCGCGCTGTGGTCGATCTACCAGAAGGGCGTGACCAACAAGGAGCTGGACGCGGTCAAGCCGCTCGGCCTGTGGACGTTCCCCAACGCCGCCTTCCACTCGCGCGAGCCGATCCGCACGCTCGATGATTTCAAGGGCCGCAAGCTGATCGCCTCCAACGCGATCGCGGCGAAGATCATCACGGCGCTCGGTGCGACCCCGATCAGCTTCCGCCCCGACGAGGCCTATACGGCGATCCAGCGCGGCACCACCGACGGGGTGCTGATGCCGTTCACCGGCATGGAGACCTTCAAGGTCCACGAGGTGACCAAGCATCATCTCGACGCCGCGCTCGGCAGCGACGCCGCGATGCTGTTCATGAACCGCCAGCGCTACGAGTTGCTGCCCGCCAAGGCCAAGGAGGCGATCGACAAGCATTCCTACCTGCGGCTGTCGCGCGCGTTCGGCGAGAAGACCAACGATCAATGGGCCAAGTCGCGAAACCTCGTGAAGGACACGACCGTGACGCTCGATCCCGCCCAGGAAGCCGAGTGGAGGAAGCGGCTTGCGCCGATCGCCGCCGAATGGGCGCAGAACGTGCCGGATGGCGCAAAGGTGCTGGAGGCCTTCCGCGGCGAGGTTTTGGCCGCGCGCGGGAAGACGCAGTAGGCAGGCAGGGCCTATCCACATTTGCTGCCTGTCCCCTCCCTCGCTTGCGGGGGAGGGTTGGGGAGGGGGCACGTTGCGGATGCTGAATTCGGACTCTGCCCCCTCCCCAACCCTCTCCCGCAAGCGAGGGAGGGAGCGCGCATCAGAATTTCTCGAGCGGTTGGAGCAAGCCTGCGTCACGCTCACGCGGCCGATCGCCTTCGTCGGCGTGCTGGGCATGCTGATCGCCGCGGGCGTCACCGTGGTCGACGTGCTGATGCGTTGGCTCGCCAGCACGGCGATCACCGCGCTCAACGAGATTACCGCCATGGTGTTCGCCGTGGCGGTCGCGGCCTGCATGCCGGCCGGGCTCGCGGGCGGCGTCAACCTCCGGATCGATCTCCTGTCGCGCTGGATCACCGGCCGCGTCGCCGCCTGGCTCGACGCGCTCGGCGCGCTGCTGCTCCTGCTCTTCTTTCTGATCCTCGCCTGGCGGATCGGCGTGTTCGCTGGCAGCCTGATGAGCCAGGGGCGCACCACCGTGATCCTGCAGCTGCCGCAGGCGCCGTTCATGTACGCGGTGTCGTTCCTGCTCGGCATCGGCACGGTGGTGCAGGGCGTCGTGACCGCGAACGCGACCCGGCGGGCGCTGGCCCAGCGCGGGGCGGCCGAAGGCGAATCCCTGATCGTCACAGGAATCGTGCTCGCGGTCGTCGCCGTCATGCTGGCGCTCGCCATCGTGATGCTTCTCGACTTCGCGGCCGTGGCGCGCTGGACCGCCAACAACGTCGGCCTCGCCGTCACCATCGCCTTCGTCCTCATGTGGATGCTGATGCTCGGCCAGGTTCCGCTTGCCGCCGTGATGGGACTGACCGGTGTCGTCTGCTCGGCGCTGTTCATCGGGTTCGCGCCGGCGATCAGCGCGTTCGCCACCGAGGCGACGACGTTCCTCACCAACGCGCAGGTCGCGACGCTGCCGCTGTTCCTGATGATGGGAAGCTTCGCGGCGGTCTCCGGCATGTCGGACGACATGTACCGGCTCGGCCACGTGCTGCTCAGCCGCCGGCGTGGCGGGCTCGCGCTCGCCACCATCGGCGGCTGCGCCGGCTTCGGCGCGCTGACCGGCTCGTCGCTCGCCACCGCGGCGACGATCGGGCGGGTCGCAATTCCCGAAATGCGGGCGCGCGGCTACTCGCCGGCGCTCGCCACCGGCTGCTGCGCGGCCGGCGGCACGCTCGGCCCGATCGTACCGCCGGGCTCCGGCCCGATCATCGTGTTCGCGCTCTTGACCGAGGCCTCCATCGGCCAGTTGTTCGTCGCCTCGGTCGGCCCGGCGATCCTGACCATCCTGTTCTATTTCATCACCGTGATGCTGTACGTGCGGCTCGCGCCGGCCTCGGTGCCCGCCGTCCGCGAGCGCGAGCCGGGCGAGCTGCGCGAAACGGCGCTGCGCTGCATCCCGGTCGGCATCCTGGTCGCCGGAGTGATGGGCGGGCTCTATTTCGGCGTCTTCACCGACACCGAATCGGCGGCGGTCGGCGCGTTCGGGGCGTTCCTGTTCGCCGCCTGGCGCGGCAAGCTCAGGGGCGGCGCCTTCCTCGCCGTGATGGCGGAGACGACCGCCACAACCGCGATGGTCTATGCGCTGATCTTCGGCGCGCAGATCTTCTCGTTCTTCGTCGGGGTCAGCGCGCTCACGCAAGCCGCGACCACCTTCGTCGGCAGCTTGAGCTGGTCGCCGCTCGCCGTCATGGCGGTGATCCTGTTCGGCTACCTGTTGCTCGGCTCGCTCATGGAAGCGTTCGCCGTGATGGTCATCACCGTGCCGATCGTCACGCCGCTGGTGCTCAGCCTCGGCTACGACCTCGTCTGGTGGGGCATCATCATGCTGATCGTGGTGGAGGTCGGCATGATCCACCCTCCGCTCGGGCTCAACGTGTTCGTGCTCAAGAGCATCACGCCCGACGTGCCGCTGTGGACCATCTACAAGGGCGTGCTGCCGTTCTGCGTCGCCGACCTGATCAAGCTGGTGCTGATGGTGCTGATCCCGGCGATCACCCTGTGGCTGCCGTCGACGATGATGCGGTGAGGCCGATGGGCCGCGAGATCCAGGTCCGGCCTAACCTTTCACGTTCAGCAGCTCGACGTCGAAGATCAACGTCGCATTGGGCGGGATGACGCCGCCCGCGCCGCGCGCCCCGTAGCCGAGGTCGGGCGGGATGATGAGCGTGCGCTGGCCGCCGACCTTCATGGTGGCGACACCTTCGTCCCAGCCGGCGATCACCCGCTTCATGCCGATCGGAAACTCGAATGGCTCGTTGCGGTCGCGCGAGGAGTCGAATTTCTTGCCCTTGGCGCCGTCCTGGTAAAGCCAGCCGGTGTAATGCATCACGCAGGTCTGGCCGCGCTGCGGCGTCGCGCCGGTCCCGACCTTGGTGTCCTCGATCTGCAAGCCTGACGGGGTGGTCATGAATTTTCCTTTGGTCTGGGCCTTCGCAGGGTTGGATGCATCGGTGGCGAAGGTGCCGGCCAGTGCGGTGACGGAGGCCAATGCCATAACATCTCGACGTGAAACCACCATTCGCCTCTCCTGGATGTCGCTCGCGTGAGCGCGGCAGCCCTTATAGACCAATCGCGTGCCCGCACCCAAGCCACCGGCGAGAATTGTGCAGGCGATAGCCTCAGCGCTGCCGGCGAAGCGCGCGCATGAGCCTGGAGGAGAGCACCGCCTCGGCGGCCACCGCGTGGCCGGCGCCGTTCCAGTGCAGGTCCTCGGGATAGTCGAAGCGCAGGCCGGGGGTGCGGCGGGCGAAGAACAACGGGTCGAGATCGATCGCCTCGTAGCCCTGCGCGGTCGCCTGGGCGAGCAGCGCCTTGCGCATCAGGTCGAAATAGGAGCCGGCGCCGGCCGCGGCCACCTCGGGCGAGCGAAATCCGTCGACCACCAGCAGGATGCGGTCGCGCGGCAGCTCGACCATGCCGGGAAGGTCGCGCAGGAACGCATCGATCACCGCATAGGAATCGCGCACGCGGCGGGGATCCGCGTCGGTCGCGCGATCTGCCGTTTCGGCCTGCACCGGACGGATGAAAATGCGCGTCAGCCACGGCGTCGCCAGGATGCGCGGGCCGATCTTCAGATTGATCAGGAGATAGCGGGCGAGCGCGCTCTTCTGTGCCAGCGTCCACAGGAACCCGCGCCGGTGCGGCGTCAGGCGGAGCTGCAGCACGCCGTTCTGGTCCGGTGCATAGAGCCAGAACCCGGGCGCCGTGCGGTAGGCGGTATGGCTCTCGTCGAAATCGTTGATCACGACATTGATGACCAAGGCGCGCGCCCCATAGTCGCGCACCGCATGGCGTGCCCAGATCAGGTACTGGCTGAGCGGCGCTCCCGAGCCGGCGAAACTGTAGACGCGGAACTGCCCTTCGAGCGCCTTGGCGAGCCGCGCCTGCATGGTCTCGGCATACGGCACCATCTGCGCCTCGATGAAGGAATCGCCGACCACGGCCAGGAGCGGCGTGGTGTCGTCCTTGCGATAGTCCTGGTCGTTCACCCAGCCGGTATTGTTGACGCGGCCGCGATTGACGATCTGCAGCTTCCAGCCGTGCGAAAACACGTAACTCCGGTTAGGCTCGAAATGGTACACCGGATGCTCGGCATCGACCGGCATGCTGCGCAGCCCGGACGCAACCGGCAGCAGGTTGAGCGCGAGCTCGGCCAGCAGCAGGAATCCAGCGATGCCGATGAGGACCGAGACGGACGCGAGCAGCCATTGCGGATAACGCGAGTCCGCGGACGGGCGTTCGCTTGTCGGCGCTTCCATGCCGTTACCGATGCTTGTTATGGGTGTAGATTGACCGAGCCCGGGATCGGTGTCGATGGAGCAGCGGATGACGAAGCCTCTGGTGATCGATTTTCATGCGCACATGCTGGAAAAGGAGGTGCTCGCGCAAGCGCAGGGCAAGACCGTGCTCAGCGGGTTCGGCACCCGTCCGCCGCCGATCGTAACGGGGCCGGCGCGTACCGCCATGTTCGAGAAGATGCTCAATCCGGCGCGCCAGGTCGAGGACATGGACCGGCTGGGCATCGACGTCAACGTCATCTCGTCGAGCACGGTGATCCAGGGCACCTCGTGGGCCGATCCGGCGACCGAGCTCGAGCTCGTCCGCCGCGTGAATGATCGCGCGGCCGAATGGGGCGCTGCGTATCCGAGGCGCTTCATTGGCAGCTTTGTGCTGCCGCTGCAGGATATCGATCGCTCGATGCGCGAGTTCGAGCGCGCCGTGGGCGAGCTCAAGCTGAAAGTCGCCAATCTCGGCGCGAGCTATGGCGGCCTCTATCTCGGCCATGCGCGCTTCCATCCGTTCTGGGAGGCGGCGGTCCGCCACGACGTGACGGTGTTCATCCATCCCGAGGGCGTCAAGGACCTGTGGTTTCAGGATTTCGGGCTGTGGAACTCGGTCGGCCAGCCGATCGAGGAGGCGAAGGTGATGTCCTCGATCATCTACGAGGGCATCTTCGGCCGCTTTCCGGCCGTGAAGATCGTCATGGCGCATGGCGGCGGCTACCTGCCGCACTATTTCGGTCGTCTCGACCGCAACGTCACCAACATGCCAGAGAGCACCCGCAACATCAGCAAGGCGCCGAGCGATTACCTGGCCTCGTTCTACTATGACACCTGCACCTACAACGCGAGCGTGATCGAAGCGCTGATCCGCCGCGTCGGCGCCGACCGGCTGGTCATGGGCAGCGACTATGCGGTCGGCGACCCCGATCCGATCGGCTCGGTGAAGGCGGCCGCGAACATCGGCGAGGCGGAGTTTCAGCTGGTGACCGGCGGCACGGCGGCGCGGCTGCTGGCGCTCGACAGTTCACGGCCTTCCTGAACTGGCGCGCAGCCTCAGAACCGTCATGGTGAGGTGCTCGGCGCAGTCACGGTGTGATCCGGACACTGCTCGGCGCACGCCGAGCCTCGAACCATGATCGGCCCGGGCCGTCCTCCTTCGAGGCTCGGCGCACGAAGGGTGCGCCGAGCGCCTCAGATCCTATGGGGCGACGGGTGGTCAGGAGGTAGGATTGGAGTTGCAAACCACCCATCCAAACCTCGGAGGACCAAGATGTCGAAGCTCGATCGCACTGACGCACCCGCCGCTACCGAGTATGCCACGGTGCACGTCGTTTTTGAACTGAGCAAGAAGACCTGGAAGATCGGCGTCATGCTGCCTGGCTCACAGAAGCTGAGCCGCTACGCGATTGCGGGAGGCGATGTGACGGAGCTGATGAAGCGTCTGGCGGCGGTACGGGCGCGAGCGGAGCGCATCAGCGGCAAGCCGGTTCGCATCCTGTCGTGCTACGAGGCGGGCTATGATGGGCATTGGCTGCACCGCTGGCTGACGGATCAGGGGGTGATCAATCACGAGATCGATCCGTCGAGTATCGAGGTGCCGCGTCGGGCGCGCTATGCCAAGACCGATCGGATTGATCTCGACCGGCTGCTCCGGGCATTCCTGGCGTATCTGCGGGGCGAGCCGCGGGCGTGCAGCGTGGTGCACGTGCCGTCGGTTGCGGACGAGGATCGAAAGCGGCGCAACCGCGAGCGGGATCGTCTGAAGAAGGAACGCACCGCCCACACCAATCGCATCAAGGGCCTGCTGCACGCGCAGGGCATTCGCGATGCCCAGCCGATGAAGCCGGGCTTCATCGCCGGTCTCGACCGTGTATGCACGGGCGACGGACGGCCGCTGGCGCCCAAGCTCAAGGAGGAGATCGTGCGCGAGCACGAGCGGCTGAGCCTGGTGGACAAGCAGCTGACCCAGCTCGAGGCCACGAGCACGGCGGAGGTGAAGGCGGCGGCGCCCGGCTCGGTCGAGGCCAGGATCAAACAGCTCATCGACCTCAAGAGCTTCGGCCTGGTCAGCTCGCTGGGCCTGGTCAACGAGGCGTTCTATCGCTCATTTGCCAATCGCCGCCAGGTCGGCGCCTATTTCGGGCTGACCGGCACGCCGTTCAACAGCGGCAACAGCGAGCGCGACCAGGGCATCAGCAAAGCCGGCAACAGCCGCGCCCGCGCGCTCGCAACCGAGATGGGTTGGCTATGGCTGCGCCACCAGCCCGACAGCGAGCTCAGCCGCTGGTTCCGTGCCCGCGTGGGCGATCAGAAGGGCCGCGTCCGGCGCATCGCCATCGTGGCGTTGGCGCGCAAGCTCATGGTGGCGTTGTGGCGCTACGTGACCACCGGCTTGGTGCCGACCGGCGCCGTGTTGAAGCCGGCCATCTAATCGGCCGCGCGCAAGAGCGGCCGACGTGACCCAGGATCGACGTGTGACCGTCGTCATCCAGGGGATAACGCAACCCGTTTCCTCAGAGGGGTCCCGTCTTTCTTGGGCCACACCTTCACTCGTGCATGAAGGATTAGGGCACCGGGCGATCGAGCCCGACCGGATACAAGGTGATGCGGTGTTGTTGCCGCATGCTTGCACAACAGCCCAGTCCAGGGATCACGTCATGCCGCTCATCGCGCAACTCATAGTCCCGACCATTCAGCCTCGCGCCGGGCTCGCCGCCGTCAAGGCGTGGCCTGGAAACGTTGGAGCTTGCGGCTCCGCCCAACGACGGCCAGCCTTGACGGGCGGCCGCGCGCGGCGCTCCCGCAGGAGCGTGGTCGGGACGGAGAAACGGCCCAGTCGAACAAAGAAACTGACTAACGAGTGTGCCGATATGCCGTAAGAAGGTGCCCCACGATTACCTCTTGACTTCCGGCCCCCCATACAAGGATGACGGTGAGGGAAATTGACTCGCGTCGCGCGCCTGCCCTAGCATCACCGCATCACGGTGCATGTGTACTGGGCTACGGTACACTGGCGACAAGAAAGAATTCGGGGAGGATGCCGATGGCCGCGGACCGCAAGATCGACGAGCTGCGACGGCAGACCAATCCGCTGTTCAACGACCGCAAGCTCAAGCTCGGCACGTTCTGCACCAATCTCGACTACGGCTGCGCCATGTCGTCGATCGACGGCACGCTGCGCATCAGCTGGCCGAACACGCTCAAGCTCGCCCGGATGGCCGACGAGATGCAGCTCGAGGCGATCGTCCCAGTCGCGCGCTGGCGCGGCTTCGGCGGCAAGCTCAACTTCAATGGCGCCGGCTTCGAGACCTATACGTGGGCGGCGGGCCTTGCGAGCGCGACCACCTATTCGACCGTGTTCTCCACTTCGCATCTCACTACCATGCATCCGGTCACCGCCGCCAAGCAGGGCATGACCATCGACCACATCACCGGCGGGCGCTTCGCCCTCAACGTGGTGACCGGCTGGAACCGGCCGGAGATCGAGATGTTCGGCATCGACTTTCCCGACCATGACACGCGCTACGACATCGCGGTCGAGTGGCTCGACATCATCCGGCGGTTGTGGACCGAGGACGAGGAATTCGACTACGAGGGTAAGTTCTACAAGATCAAAAAGGGCTTCCTACAGCCGAAGCCGATCCAGAAGCCGTATCCGGCGATCATGAACGCGGGCGGCTCGCCGAAGGGGCGCTCGTTCGCCGCCAAGTACGCCGACATGGCATTCGTCAACATGGATTCGCACGACCTCGACGCTTGCGCGGCGCGGGTGAAGGCCTATCGGGATCTCGCCAAGAGCGAGTATGGGCGCGACATCCAGGTGTGGACCAACACCTACGTGGTGCAGGGCGAGACCGAGAAGGAGGCGCGCGACTTCGTGCGGGAATACATCGACGAGAAGGGCGATTGGGACGGCGCCGAGAACCTGGTCAACACCATGGGGCTCAACGCGCTCACCTTCCCGCCCGAGGTGATGCAGGAGATGAAGCGCCATTTCATCGGCGGCTGGGCCGGATTCCCGATCATCGGCACCAAGGAGCAGATCGTCGATACGATGCTCACCCTGTCGAACAAGGTCGGGCTCGACGGGATCCTGCTCGCCTGGGCGCGCTACGAGCCCGGGATGCGCGAGTTCAAGGAGAAGACGCTACCGCTGGTGAAGCAGGCGGGACTGCGGTGATCTGTACCGCATTGCGGGACCTTGCCCACCCGCAATACCTTAATCGGCTGTAAGCTCAGGCGGCGCTGTCGGCGCACGCTATTCAGAAGCGATCGGGAGGAAAACATGAGGAAGGTGCTGGGACTGGTTCTCGGCTGCGCGCTGCTCATGGGCGGCGCCTTGATGGCGGCCAGCGACGCGAGCGCCGCCGCGGACGGCAAGCGGATCGCCCTGTTCATGGGGCCGACCCAGGACAAGTACCTGGGCGCGATCAGCAAATCGATCACCGACTCGGCGACCGTCGGCGGCATGAAGGTGACGGTCTTCTCCAGCCCGTTCGATCCCGCCCTGCAGTCGCAACAGATCGACGATGCGATCGCACAGAAGTTCGACCTGTTCGTGGTGCAGACGATCAGCCAGAAGGCGATCATCCCGCCGCTGACGCGCGCCAAGAACGCCGGCATCCCGGTGGTGCTGATCGTCGTGCCACTCGTCGGCGACGAGACCAAGGATCTCTATCTCTCGTACATCGGCTACGAGGATGAGGGATTCGGCCGCTCGTCGGGCGAGCAGGTCGTCAAGGCCCTCACGGAGGGCGGGCGCCCCACCGGCAAGGTCGCAGTGATCGCCGGCAGCATGGCAGAAGGCAAGGCGCCGATCCGCGACCGCGCCTTCCGGGCGGCGATCGCCAAGCAACCCGGCCTCGAGGTCGTGGTGACCGAAGACGTGAAATGGAATCCCGCCACCGCCGAGCGCGTGGCCGGGCAGCTGCTCGCCCGCTTCGCCGGGCAGGGCGGGCTCGACGCCATCTACGGCATGAACGACAGCCTCGCCAACGGCGCGATCCAGGCGGCGGAAGCGGCCGGTGTGAAGCTTGGGACCGCCAAGGGCGAGCTGGTCGTGGTGGGCGGCAACTGCCAGGCGCCGGGCGTGCGCAACCTCAAGGCGGGCAAGCAGTACGGGACGATGCTACTGCTGCCGGTCGAGGAGGGAAAGGTCGTCGGCGCCAAGCTCAAGGAGCATTTCGACGGCAAGACGATCGACAAGGCGATCTGGATGCCGTTCGAGCCGATCACCAAGGCGAACCTGGCGAAGTTCGAGGAGGCCTGCTCGTATTGAGCTCCATCCTCGGCGTTCGTGGGCTGACCAAGACGTTCGGCGCCATCACGGCGCTCAACGACGTGTCGCTCGAGTTCGCGCCTGGCGAGATCCGGGCGATCTGCGGCGAGAATGGCGCGGGCAAGAGCACCCTGGTGAAGATCCTCACCGGGGTCTACCACCCCGACGCCGGCACGCTGACGGTCGGCGGCACAGCGTGCGTCATCGCCACGCCGCGCCAGGCGCAGGAGCGCGGGATCGCGCTGGTGGCGCAGGAGCTGAGCCTGTGCCCCGACCTTTCGGTCGAGGACAATATCTGGCTCGGCTCCGTCCAAGTGCCGTTCTTCCACCGGCGCCCCGAGCTCAGGCGGCGCGCGCGGGCGGCGCTCGATCGGCTTGGCGCAACCCACATCAGGCTCGACACGGCGGTCGGCGAGCTCGCCATCGGCGAGCGCCAATTGATCGAGATCGCCCGCATGTTGACGCGCGATGCGCGCGTGCTCATCCTCGACGAGCCGACCGCGACCCTCGCCGATCTCGAGATCGATCGTATCTTCGCCGCCCTGCTGGCACTGCGGCAGGAGGGCCGTGCCATCATCTACATCACCCATCGGCTGGCGGAAGTGTTCCGCATCTGCGACCAGGTGAGCGTGATGCGCAACGGCGAGCTGGTGGCGACGCGCCGCGTCGCCGAGATCGACCGCAAGAGCCTGATCGAGATGATGCTCGGTCGCAGCTTCGTCGAGATGTATCCGGAGCCGCCGAAGGCGGAAGGGCGTGCGGCGCTCGTGGTGGAGAACCTTTCGGTCCCGGGAAGCGTGAAGACTTTCAGCATGAGCGTGCCGCACGGGAAGATCGTGTGCATCGCCGGCCAGGTCGGCTCGGGCGCGCTCGAGGTGATCGATGCGCTCGCCGGGCTCGAGCATGACGCGTCTGGCCGCGTCGCGGTCAACGGCAAGCCGCTGCGGATCGGTTCGCCGGCCGAGGCCCTTCGGCACAACGTCATGTTCGTGTCGGGCGATCGCGCCGAGGAGGGGGTGTTCCGCCGCCTCAGCGTGCTCGACAACCTGGTGGCGACGCGCCTCGGTGCGTTTGCCCGGCTTGGCGTGCTCAACCGCCCACGCATGAAGCGGAAAGCGCTCGAGCTTGCGCGTCAGGTCGGGGTCGATCGCCGCCGCCTGCACGCGCTCGCCGACGAGCTGTCAGGCGGCAACCAGCAGAAGCTCGCCTTCGGCCGCTGCCTTGACCGCGGCGAGACCGGCGTCCTGGTGATGAACGAGCCGACCCGCGGCATCGACGTCGGGGCGCGCGCCGAAATCTATCGCATCATGCGGGAGTTCTGCGCGCGCGGCTATGCGCTGGTGATGACCTCGAGCGATCTCGAGGAGATCGTCGGACTCGGCGACATCGTCATCACGATGTATCGTGGCGCCCAGGTCGGCCGCTACGCGCGCCAGGAGGTCACGATGGGCCGCATCGTGTCCGACATCACCCATCCGCGCGATGCGGCGTCGGCCGCATGAGCGCCGAAGGCACTCCGGTCGTGTCGGCCGGCCTGCTCGACGGGATCGCGGCGCGCCTCAGCCTGCCGCAATCGCGCCGCAAGCGGGTCCTGATTGCCACCCGCGTCGCCGCCGTCGCGGCGCTGGTGGCGGCCGCCATCGCCACGCCGGGATTTCTCACCACCACCAGCCTGTTCTCGCTGCTCACCACCATGTCGTTCATCGGCTGCGTGGCAGTCGGCATGACGTTCATCACGCTGTCCGGCAACGTCATGTCGTTCTGCCTGGGGGCGACGCTGTCGGTCACCACCATCGTGTTCATGGCGAGCCTGCCGGTCGGCCTCGTGGGCGCGCTCGCCGCCGCGTTCCTGTTCAGCGCCGTGCTCACCGGCGCTGCAGGGCTGGATCGTCGGCTATTTCCGCGCCAACCCGATCATCGTCAGCATGGCGGTGCTCGCCCTGATCTACGGCTTCGTCACGCTCGCGACCGGCGGGCGCGGCATCTATCCGGAAGGCGCGGAGACCGACGTGCTGAAGGGCCGGATCGGCATCGTCCCGATCCCGCTCGCGGCCTTCCTCGTCACCGTCGTGGGCGGCCAGTTCATCCTGTCGTTCACCCGGTTCGGCCGCAACCTCTACATGGTCGGCAGCAACCACCGCGCCGCCGTCGCCTCCGGCATCGTGACCTGGCGCACCGTCACCGGCGCCTATGTGGTGGCCGGCCTGTTCACGGCGTTCTCAGCGGTGCTGATGGCGGCGCGCTACGCCTCGGGCGACATGGAGCACGGCATCGGCTACGATTACCATGCGATCAGCGCGGTGCTGGTCGGCGGCACCGCGATCCAGGGCGGCGAGGGCTCGGCGCTGCGCACGCTCGCCGGCACCGTGATCATCTCGGTGATCCAGGGCCTGCTGCTGCTGTGGGGCTTCTCCACCCCGATGCAGTACCTGTGCATTGGGATCATCGTGCTCGGCGTGATCATGCTGCACACGCTCGGGGACAGCCGGTGACGCCATGCGGCTGACCTCGCCGTCGGTACGTCCGTTCCTCCTCCTCGCGGGAATCGTGCTGGCGTTCTGCCTGGTCGATTGGGGCCACGGCCGGTTCGTCAACCGCGCGACCGCGTTCAGCGTGCTGCAGCAGTTCGCCACCATCGGGCCGGTCGCGCTCGGACTCGGCCTCACCATGATCGCGCGCGAGTTCGACCTGTCGGTCGGCAGCATGATGAGCCTCGCCGGCTGCGTGGCAGTGATGCTGGGGGCCGAGCATCCGTTCATCGGCCTGGCGGCGGCGATGCTGGTCGGCGCCATCTCCGGCGTGGCGCAAGGCGCCATCATGGTGGCGCTGCGCCTGAGCTCGGTCGGCGTGACCCTGGGCGGTCTCCTCATCGTCAGCGGCATTGCCTATGTGCTGACCGACAACACCACCATCGGGTATCCGCGCATGGACATCGCCATGCTGGTGAACGAGCCGGTGCTCGGCATCTTTTCCCCGCGCAACACGGTGGCGATCGCGCTGTTCCTCGTCGCCACGTTCCTGTTCTTCCTCACCCGCATCGGCCGCGATGTCACCGCGGTCGGCAGCGACCCGCGCGCCGCCCTGGTCGCCGGCGTCGGCGTCGACCGCATCCTCATCGGCCTCTTCGCCATCTCCGGCATGCTGACTGCGCTCGCCGGCGCGCTGCTCAGCTACAGCCTGGCGGCCGCCTCGCCGGTCGCACTGGTCGATGCGCTGGTGCCGGCGACCGCGGCGGCGATCATCGGCGGGGTCTCGCTGTCGGGGGGGCGTGGCACGCCAGTCGGCATCGCCGGCGGCGTGCTGGTGCTCGCCGTACTGCGCTCCGGCCTCACCGCCATCGGCGTGCCGCCCTTCGTGCACGACATCGTCACCGGCGGCGTGCTGCTCGCCGTGGCGCTGCTCGATGCCCCCGAGCTGCAGCGCCGGCTAGTGCTCCGATTTCGAATTTCGCATCACTTCGCGGCATCCTCCGAGCGAAATTCGAAATCAAAGGAGCGCTAGCAAAATCAATACTTTCTAGTGCGGCTTTTGAATTTGAATTTCCTACAAGAGGTCGCTGCGAACTGATAGGAAATTCAAATTCGCCGCACTAGTCGCCTGGCGGCGGATGAGGGTGCAATAGAATGCGACGCATCGACATCCACACTCATGTGGCGTTTCCCGAGATCCTCGTCATGGCGCGCGCCATCAAGCTGCGGGGCAACGGGCCGGGCAAGCGCGACTGGGTGCCGGCGCAGTCGCGCGGCGAGCATTCGCGCCAGGCGGACGCGGCCGAGGACAAGCTCAAGGACCCGCACGCGCGGCTCGCCGACATGGATGCCATGGGGGTCGACGTGCAGGTCGTCAGCATGAACCTGCCGACGCCCTGCTACTGGGCGAATGCGCGGCTCGGAGCGCAGGTCGCGCGCGCCTGCAACGAGCAGATGGCAAGTTTCGTCGGCGTGATGCCGGAGCGCTTCGTCGGCATCGGGGTCGTGCCCCTGCAGGATGCCGAGGCGGCGGCCAAAGAGCTCGAGCATCTGCACGCGCTCGGCCTGCGCGGCGTGCAGATCCCGTCCAACGTGCGCAACCACGACCTGGGCGAGCCTGCGTTCCGCCCGTTCTGGGCGAAAGCCGAGGCGCTCGGCGTGCCGGTGTTCGTCCACCCGCGCGGTTTCACCCACGACGACCGGCTGCACAAGTTCTTCCTGTGGAACACGGTCGGCCAGCCGCTGGAGGAGGCGCTCGCCATGGCGTCGCTGATCCACGAGGGCATCCTCGACGCGTTCCCGCGGCTCAAGGTGGTGATCTCGCACGGCGGCGGCTATCTGCCGTTCTACTCGGGCCGCAGCGACAAGGCGTTCGAGTCGCGCCCGGAGACGCGCCAGTATATCGGGGCGAAACCGAGCGCCTACATGCCGAGATTCTTCTACGACTCCGTGATCTTCGACCAGGACATGCTGTCGCGCCTGGTGCAGAAGGTCGGCGCCGACCGCATCATGATGGGCTCGGACTATCCGCGCGGCGAGATCGAGACCGATCCGGTGGGCTTCGTCAGCACGGCCGGGCTGGTGCCCGAAGACCGCGAGCGGATCCTGGGCGGCAACGCCATGGCGCTGTTCAGGATCGGCGCGTAGAGCGCTACAATCAGGCCAAGCACGAGAATCGGACCGAAGGAGCCACAATGCCTGCCGTCGACACCGAACGTTTCCGGCTTCGCTCATTCGTCGAGCGCCTGGTTCAGCTCGGCGAGTGCGAGGTGCACGACAAGCCGATCGACCTCGTCGACGTGGCGGGCGTGCTCGACGGCAATCCCCGCGCGGTGATGTTCACGGCGGCGGGCCCGGAGAAGGCCGAGCTCGTCGGCAACGTCATGGGCTCGCGGCGGCGCCTGGCGCTCGCGCTCGACAGCGACGAGCGCGAGCTGATGACGACGGTGCAGCAGCGCCTGAAGACGCCGCACAAGCCCCTGCGGGTCGAGGACGCGCCGGTGCAGCATGTGGTGCACAAGGGCGATGCGGCCGACCTCACGACGCTGCCGGTGCACCTGCAGCACGGGCTCGACGGAGCACCCTACATCTCGGCGAGCCTCGACTTCGCCCGTTTTCCCGGCAGCGATTTCACCAATGTCGGTTGCCGCCGCATCATGCTGCGCGGGCCGCGCCATGCCGGCATCGACCTGATCGCGCCCAGCGACCTGCGGGCGATCTACCTGGAGTCAGCGGCCCGTCAGGAGCCGCTGCCGGTCGCCTACACGGTCGGCTCGCATCCGGCCGACTTCGTCGCCGCCGTCACCGCCACGCCGCCGATGGACGAGCTCGAGGTGATCGGCGCGCTGCGCGGCGCGCCGGTGCCGATCGTCAAGTGCGTGACCAACGACGTGTGGGTGCCGGCCGACGCCGAATACGTGCTGGAGGGCTATCTCGACCCCAAGGGCCACACCGAGCCGGAGGGGCCGTACGGCGAATACGTCGGCTACTACGGCGTGGTGAAACGCAACCCGGTGTTCCGCGTCACCGCCATCACCCACCGCCAGGACGCGCTGTTCCAGACCGCGACCATCGGTGGGCGCTACCTGGCCCGCACGGACACCGCGCAGCTCACCACCATGAAGACCGAGACGGCGGCCTGGGCGGCGCTGCTCACTGCGGTGCGCGAGCCCGTTGCGGTGTTCGCGACGCCGTCGAGCGGCGGCATGTACAACCTGCGCCTCTCGCTGCGCCAACGCGTGCCGGGCGAAGCGCGCAATGCGATCGCGGCAGTGTTCGGCTCGATGGCGGAAGCCAAGCATGTATTCGCGTTCGACGCCGATATCGACGTGTTCTCCGACGAGCAGGTGGACTGGGCGCTGGCGACGCGCTTCCAGGGCGACCGCGACCTGATCACCGCGACCGGCTTCCGGGTGGTGCCGCTCGACCCCTCGCTCGGCGGCGCGCGCACCGGTGCCAAGGTCGGCTTCGACTGCACCATCCCGTTTGGCAAGACCAATGCGTTCGAATGGGCGGTGCCGGCCGCGCCCGTTCTCAAGGACGGCAAGCGCGCCAAGAGCGTGGTCGATGCGCTGAGCGCGCAACCGGCGAGCTTCGCCGAGCTGATGGCCGCGCTGGCGAGCCGCGACGGCCGCGAGATCGTGCGCGAGCTCGATGCGCTCTATGCGCTCGATCGCCTGGGGCGGAACGAGGATGGGCGGTATGTGCTGAAGGCGGAGCGCTGAGGCGCCCAATAGCCTATCGTCCGTCATCCTGAGGCGCTCGGCGCACTCTTCGTGCGCCGAGCCTCGAAGGATGGAAGGATGCACGGCCCCGGCCGTCGCCCTTCGAGGCGCTCCGCTCAAAGAGCGGAGCGCGCCTCAGGGTAACGGTTCAGAGTCAATGTCCCGTCGACGCCAGCACGCCGGCGAGCAGGTTGCTGCCGAAATCGGCGGCCGCCTGCGGCTCCATGCGCGGGGCGGAGCGCATGTATTCCTTCACGGCGGGGACGGCGGCCGGCACGCGCGACAGCGTCTTGGCGATGAAGGCGTCGGCCTCCCGGGTGAGATCGCCGCGCGGCACGATCTTGCTCACCAGGCCCATCATCAGGGCGCGCTGCGCGTCGATCACCTCGGTCGAGTAGACGAGGTACATGATGCCCTTCGGCGTGACGTTCCCGAGCAGCGCCGACATGGCGAGGCAGGGCGGAATGCCGTGCTCCATCTCGGGTAGTTGGAACTGGGCGTCGTCGCTGGCGATCGTCACGTCGCACAGGCCGGCGAGCGCGCAGCCGAAGCCGATGGCGCGGCCCTGCACCACCCCGAGGACAGGCACGGTGGTGCGGCGGAACGCGCCGTAGACCAGCAACGCCGGCTCGGTATTGCCGCGCCGCACGTCGAGCGCGGTCTTGAGCGGCCCCTGCGCCCGCATTGCCGCGCCGTCGCGCCCGAGGCAGAAATCCTCGCCTTCCCCGCGCAGCACGATCAGCCGGCTGTCGGCGGCGCCCTGGATCGTGGCGGCGATCTCCGCGCCGGTCTCGTTGCTGATCAGGTTGCCGCAATCGGGGCGGGTGAGGGTGATCGTCGTCACGCCGCCGGATTTCTCGCACCGCACGAAATCGCTCACGTTGTTCTCCCGTTTTGGATGGCGCGCCAGATGCGCTCGGGCGTCGCCGGCATGGGGACGTCGCGCACGCCGAATTCGCGCAGCGCGTCGACGATGGCGTTGATGATGGCGGGCGGCGCGCCGGTCGAGCCGCCCTCGCCCGCGCCCTTGACGCCGAGCGGATTGTTGGGCGCCGGCACCTCGTTGTTCTCGGCGACGAACGCCGGGAACATGGCGGCGCGGGGCATCGCATAGTCCATGAACGAGCCCGACAGCAGCTGGCCCGTGTGGTCGTACACGCAATCCTCGAGCAGCGCCTGGCCGGCGCCCTGCACGGTCGAGCCGTGCATCTGCCCGTGCACCAGCAGCGGGTTCACCACGCGGCCGACGTCTTCGACCCCGATGTAGCGCTCGATCGTCACCGCCCCGGTGTCGGGATCGACTTCCACCTCGCAGGCATGGCAGCCGTTCGGGAAGGTCGGCAGCATGGTGGTGATCTCGGCCGCGGCCTCGAGCGGCGGCTCGTTGAATTCCTCCGCCAGCCGCGCCGCCTCGAACAGGCTGACCGCGCGCTCGGTACCGGCGACCCTGAAGCGGCCGTCGGCGAACTCGATCTGCGCGGCGTCCGCCTGCAGCGCGCGGGCTGCGAGCCGCTTGCCGCGTTCGATGATCTCCGCGCTGGCGCGCCCCATCAGCAATCCGCCGAGCCGCATCGAGCGGCAGGAATGCGAGCCGCTGCCCATGCGCACGATGTCGCTGTCGCCGTGCAGCAGGTGGATGTGCTCGAACGGCACGCCCAGCCACTCGGTGATGCATTGGGCGAACGCGGTCTCGTGCCCCTGGCCGCTCGCCTGGGTGCCGAGCGTGACGGTCACGCGGCCGTGCGGCAGCACCCGGATGACGGCGCGCTCGGGCGGGATGCCGGTCGCGGTCTCGATGAAATTGGCAAAGCCGAGCCCGCGCCGCTTGCCGCGCGCCTTGGCCTCGGCGCGCCGCGCCGCGAAGCCCTCCGCATCGATCATCGCGAGCGCGCGCACCATGTTGGCGTCGAACTCGCCGCTGTCGTAGCGCGTCGTCATCGGGCCCACGTAGGGCAGCATGTCGGGCCGGATGACGTTGCGACGGCGCAGCTCCACCCGGTCGAGCCCCATCTCGGCTGCCGCGGTGTCGATCAGCCGCTCGATGATGAACATCGCCTCGGGACGCCCGGCGCCGCGATAGGTCGAGGTCGGCGTGGTGTTGGTGAACACCGCCTGCAGCCGTGCGTGGACCGCGGGGATGGCGTAGACGCCGTTGGTCACCGCGGCTCCACGCGCCAGCGGCACGAGATGCAGGGTCTGCGAGCCGAGGTTCTGGATATTGTGGGTGCGCACCGCGAGAAATTTTCCCTCGGCATCGAGCGCGAGCTCGGTGACGCTGGTCAGGTCGCGCCCATAGGGGTCGAAGAAGAACGCCTCGCTGCGCTCGCCGCGCCATTTCACTGGCCGCTCCAGCCGGCGCGCCGCCCACACGACCAGGACGTATTCGCGGTAGATCAAATTCTTGGTGCCGAAGCCGCCGCCGACGTCGCGGCAGATCACCCGCACCTTGTCGTCGGCGATGCCGAGCGCGCCGCACAGGGAGCGCTTCTGGATCAGGATGCCCTGGCCGCCGGCGCGCAAGGTGTGCTGGCCGCTCGCCGGATCGTACAGGCCGATCGCGGCGGCCGGCTCGAGCGGCAGCCCGGTGACGCGATTGTTGCGCAGCTCCATGCGCGTCACGTGGGCGGCGCGGGCGAATGCCGCCTCGACCTCCGCCCGGTTGCCGCGCTCGCCGTCGCAGCACAGATTGTCGGGCGCCTGCTCCCAGATCGTCGCCGCGCCGGGCGCGAGCGCATCGGCCACATTGACGACGGCGGGCAGCGGCTCGTAGCCCACGCGCACCAGGTCGGCGGCCTCGATCGCGGCGACCCGCGTGTCGGCGACGATCATCGCCACGCCCTCGCCGGCGTGGCGCACCTTGTCCACGGCGAGCGGATAGTCCGGCGGCTCGGCGACGGTGCGTCCCTCGCGATGGGTGAGCGGCACGTCGCGCGGGTTCGGCGAGTTGGGAATCGGCTTCAGGCCCTCGGCGACGTAGTCGCGCCCGGTCAGCACCGCGAGCACGCCCGGCGCCGCGAGGGCGGCGCTCGGATCGATCGCGCGGATCACTGCGTGCGCGTGCGCCGAGCGCAGGATGCAGGCGTAGGCCTGGCCGTCGACGTTGAGGTCGTCGGAAAATTCGCCGCGCCCGGTGACGAGGCGAAGGTCTTCCTTGCGGCGGACGGGCTGGCCGATTCCGAACGGGATGGTCATTGGGCCTCTACGTTCCGTGACTTCGTCATGGCCGGCCTTGTGCCGGCCATCTCGCTTAGGAAGGCACTGCCACCATAAGCGAGATCGCCGGGACAAGCCCGGCGATGACGATTGGGAGGCATCAGATCGAGATCCCCAGCACCCGCGCACAATTCGCCCCCAGAATCGCGTCCTGCGCCTTGCGCGAGATTTTCTTGGCGCGGCGCACGTATTCCACGGGCTGCTTCTCGGCGAACGGATAGTCGGATGCCAGCATCAGGTGGCTCACCGGCACCTTGGTGGCGAGAAACTCCAGCATGTCGGGGTTGAACAGCACCGTGTCGTAGTAGAAGCGCGGCAGGTAGCTGGAGAAATCGCCCTTCATGGGGCTCGCCTGCCGGCCCTTCCGGTAGTCGTTGTCGTGACGGCCGGTATAGAACGGCAGGAAGCCGCCGCCGTGGGCGAACACGATCTTCACCTTGGGGTACTTGTCCATCACGCCTTCATAGACCAGCGACGATTGCGCGAACGCCTCCTCCAGCGGCTGGCCCAGCGTGATCAGCAGCCGATGCTTGCGCATGCGCGGGTCGGGGCTGCCGGCCGGATGGATGAAGATCGTCGCGCCGATCTCCTCGGCCTTGGCCCAGAACGGATGGAAGCGCTGGTCCCCTACTTCGGCGCCATTCACGTTGGAGGAAATGATCACGCCCTTGAGGCCGAGATCGCGCACGCAGCGCTCGAGCTCCTGGGCGGCGAGCGCCGTGTCCTGCATCGGCACCGAGCCCAGGCCCACCAGCCGGTCGGGATGCTTCGCGACCGCCTCGGCCACCCGCTCGTTGCCGAGGCGCTCCATCTTCAGCGCCTCCTGCGGCTCGGCGAAGTACGTGCACTGCTGCAGGATGCTCGGGCTGATCACCTGGATGTCGACGCCCATTTGGTCCATGTCCTTCAGGCGCAGGTCCAGGTCGGTCATGCGCGAGCGGAACTCCTCGCCCAGGGCAGCCGGCCGGCCGCCTTGCGACGGTCCGGCGACGGCCTGCGCGAACAGCGAGCGCTCGTAGGCGAAGTCGAGCACCTCGGGCACGACGATGTGCGCGTGGAAATCGATCACCACGGGCTTCGGTGCTGCGCTCTTGCGCCGCGCCGGCTTGGCCTTGGCGCGTGCCGTTTTCTTCGGCGCGGCACGGGTCGAACGTTTGGCCGCTGCGGCCGTCTTCTTTCGTTTCCTGGCAGACTTGCTCATCGTCTCAAATCCTTGTGTCGTTATCCGTGCTGTTTGTGCCGTTTCGCCTGCTCGGCCAGGAAACGGCGCAGCCGCTCGCGCACAGCCTCGGCCTCGCCCGCCGTCCAGCGGCGGAATCCTTCGCCGGTGCGCATGCCGAGCTTGCCGGCCTTGACCTTCTCGATCAGGAATGGGTGCGGCCCGGCGGTGCGGTCGAGATGCTCGACCAGCACATTGCTGATGTCGAGCGTGAGGTCGAGGCCCACCAGGTCCGACTGCTCGAGCGGGCCGAGCACCGACAGCCGGGCGCCGAACCCCTCGCGCACCACGGTATCGAGCGTCTCGGCATCGCACACGCCGGCGGCGACCAACGCGATCGCCTCGCGCTTGAGCGCGTGCTGCAACCGGTTGCCGATGAAGCCCGGGATGTCCTTCTTCACGTGCACCGGCTTCTTCCCGGCGTCGCGCAGGAGCGTGATGGTGCGCTCGACCACGTCGTCGCCGGTCCATTCGTTCTGGATCACCTCGACCAGCGGCACCAGGTGGGGCGGATTCCAGAAATGGGTGCCCACCACGCGCTCGCGGTGCTTGAGGAAACGGGCGATCTCGGTGGTCGGGATGGCCGAGGAGTTGCTCGCCAGGATGGTGTCGGTCCCCGTCAGGGTCGCGAGCTCGCCGAAAATCTGCTGCTTGAGCGTGAGCTTCTCGGGAGCCGCCTCGAACACGAACTGCGCATCCGTGACGGCCGCGGCGAGATTGTCATGCGCTTCGATCCGCTCGATCAGTCCTGGATCGTCCTCCAGCAGATGGGCGATCGCGTGCAGGCGCGGCGAGAGACTTGCACGCACATCCGCGGCCGGCTCGAACACCGCGACCCCGTGTCCCGCGGCCGCCAGCAGATAGGCGATGCCGTGGCCCATGAGCCCGCCGCCGATGACGCCGATTTTTTGTGGTTGCATCAATGACCCTCACTCGTGCGGCGCCGTAGGGTGGGCAAATCGCTTGGCACGTCGTTGACGCGTGGGCACGGCGCGCGAGCGATTTTGCCCACGCGGATCGCACGTAAAGCGCGCCTTTGCCCACCCTACACCGTCGCGTTAGCCCGCCGTATAGCCGCCGTCCACATACATGATCTGCCCGGTGCAGAAATCGGACGCCGGCGAGAGCAGGTAGATGGTCATCCCCACCAGGTCCTCGACCTCGCCCAGGCGGCCGAGCGGAATGCGCGACAGCGAGCGGGCGCGGGTCTGCTGGCCGAGATCGTTGTCGCCGTACATCCACTCGGTGAGCTTGGAGCGAAACACCGTGGGCGCGATGGCGTTCACCGTGATGCCGTGCTTCGCCCACTCGGTCGCGAGCACGCGGGTGAGCGCGTCGGTTGCGCCCTTGGAGGTGCAATAGCCGGTGTAGCCCGAGTAGTTGCCGTGACGACCGCGCACCGACGACATCACCACCACCTTGCCGCGCACCTTGTTGGCGATCCAGTAGGTGCCGACCGCCTTGGCCATGAGCCAGATGCCGCGCACGTTGGCGTCCATCACGCTCTGCCACTCGTCGAGCGCCTGCTCGTGGATGAAGCCCGGCTTGTTGACGCCCGAGGCGACCACGAGCTGGTCGACGCGCCCGAATTTCTTCAGCGCGGCGTCGAGCATCGCCTGCCCGTCCTCCGGCGTCTCCGGTCGGCGCACCATGGTCAGCGGATCGCCGCCGACCTCGCGCACTTCGTCGGCGACCTGGTCGAGCTCGGCCTTGGAGCCGGAGGCGAGCAGCACCTTGCCGCCGAGCGAGCTCAGCGCCAGCGCGGTCGCGCGGCCGAACGTGCCCGACGCGCCGGTGATGATCGCCACCTTGTCCTTGACGTTGAACAGCGACAAGGGATTGCGCAGCGGCTCGGTAATCATGTCATCACCCTCATCTCCTATCACTCCTCCGTCATCCTGAGGCGCTCGGCGCACCCTTGTGCGCCGAGCCTCGAAGGATGGAAGGATGCACCGCACGGGCCGTCGCCCTTCGAGGCGCTCCGCTCGAAGAGAGCGGAGCGCGCCTCAGGGGTGACGGAAATCATTGTCCTGTCTCGAAGCGGAAGGTCTGGTGTGGGTCGAGCACGGCGACGACGCGCAACGCGCAGCCCTCGCCGTCCGGCCAGCGCCACGGAAAGGCAAAGAACGTGCAGCGCTTGCCGGTGATCTCGTCGATGTCGCCGCCGATGTTCTCGATGCCGGGAATGCCGTTGGTCATCATGATCTTGTGCGCCGGCTCCCAGTAGGGGAAATCGTCGATGATGTTGCGGCCGGTCTCCGCCTTGTACTCGTCGTTGAGATGCGGCTGCGCCGGACCGGGGCCGTGCGGCCCGAGGAACGTGCCGAGCGGGTGATCGAGCGCCTGCACGTCGATGCCGACGAGCTTCACCTGCCGCTCCACCAGCCATTCGGCCGATTCCTTGTAGAGCCCGGGCGAGTACGCAAAATAATCCGGATTGTCGCCGTACTTGAGGTGGCTGCCGGTGTTGATCATCACGATATCGTTCTTCCGGATCTTCGGCTCGGCGTTCTCCAGGTCCTTCGCGGTGATCACGCCCCACTTGCCTTTGGGGATGGACACCGCGACCCCGGTGCCGAAGAAGCGCCACAGCGGATAGCCGGTGATGGTCGGCGTATTCTCCTGCACGTGGATCGGCGCGTCCATGTGGGTGCCACGATGCATGATGCCTTCGAACTGCTGCACCAGCAGGCCGTCCTTGGCGTGGAACTCGAGCACGCGCACGTTGAGGTTGGCGCGCGAGGGCCATTGCGGCATGCCGTGGCCCCAGCGGTGGCTGAGATCGAAGAACTGCAGGTCGTCGGTGTTGCTCGGCATGGCTCGGCTCGCTCGGAGATGATGAGGGCAGGCGGCGTCAGTTGTGGCCCGATTCCAACCGGTATTTGCCGGACGGATCGAACATGGCGACGAGGCGGATGACGCAGGCGTCGCCCTCCAGCCATTTCCATGGGAAGCCCTGGAAGGTGCAGCGCTTGCCCGAGACGGCGTCGAGATCGGCGCCGACGTTCTCCACGGTCGGGATCCCGGCGGCGAGCAAGGTCCGGTGCGCCGGGTTCCATTCGGGGAAATCGGCGATCGCCTCGCGGCCGGTCGCCTCCTTGTATTCGGGCAGCAGGTACTTGATCTGCGGCCCGTTGCGGTGCGGGCCGATCGAGGTCGCGAGCGGATGGTCGACGGTCGCGCTGTCGACGCCGACGAGTTTCACGTGCTTGTCCACCAGCCACTCGGCGGCGCGCTTGCTCAGGCCCGGCGCGTAGCCGAAATATTCCTTGCTGTCGGAATAGCGCTTGTGCCAGCCGGTGTTGATCAGCACGATGTCGTCCTCCAGCACCGCTGGCGCGGCCTTCTCGAGGTCGGCCGGCACGATCAGCTCCCACTTGCCCTTGGGGATCGACAGCACCACGCCGGTGCCGAAGAACCGATGCAGCGCGAGCTCGCCGACTGCCGCCTCGCCCGGCAGGAGGTGCACCGGCGCGTTCACGTGGGTCGAGGTGTGGAAGATGGTGACGATCTTGTGCGTCATCACCCCCTGCTTGGCGTGATAGGTGATGCGCTCGAGCTTGATCTCCTCGTAGCCGGGGAAGATCGGCGTGTACATGCCCCACGGGTGGCTCAGCTCGTAGAACTGCAGCCCGCTGTCCGGATCGGTCACCACGCTCATCGCTCATTCCCCCCTTGGACCCGCCAATCCGGGTGGCCCGCGATGCGGGCCACGACCGGCGCGCCATGATCGGAATTCACGTTCCGATCGGTGCAGAGGTTTTCGCCGACACTCCGGGTCTTGTCCAGCGGCGACTGTGATTTTTCCGGATGGCGGCCGCGCAAGGGCATGCACCGCAATCCGGTGCATGCAGAAATCGCGGTTGTGGCTCCGTGCGCGCGCTGGAAAGATCGACACCGATCCATCGACGGAGCGAGTCATGGCGAAGGAAGTTCGACGAGTGGTCACGGGGCATGATGGAAGCGGCAAGGCGGTGGTGATTTCGGACGGGCCGGCGCCGTTCGTCCACGTCAACCCGGCGAACCCCGACTGGTACTCGACCGATATCTGGCGCACCGGCGAAACGCCCGCGCGCATCGTCAGCGCCGCTCCCGAGCCGACGCTCGGGCCGCGCCGGCAGATGCCGGACAAGCGCGGCACGGTCATCCGCATCAACCACTATCCGCCTGAGTCGGAGGTGGTGCGCCGCATGGACCCGGAGGCTGCGCGCCGATCGTTCGCGGCGCTCGGCAACGAGCAGGCAGCAACCTTCGGCAAGGGCGGGCGCCACCCCCTGATGCATCGCACCGAGACGATCGATTACGCCATCGTGCTGGCGGGCGAGATGACCATGCTGCTCGACGACGTCGACGTCGTGCTCAAGGCCGGCGACGTCGTGGTCCAGTGCGGCACCAACCACGCCTGGAGCAACCGCTCGAACGCGCCGTGCGTGATCGCCTTCGTGCTGATCGACGGGGAGTTCGATGCGGAGCTGCAGGAGAGGTTCGGGTGACCCTCAGTCGTCATCGCCCGGCTTGACCGGCGACCCAGTAGCCCCGGAAGCGCGTTGGGCTGCGGCATCAGCCAGCCGTCAAGCGCAGGGATTACTGGGTGCCCCGCTTTCGCGGGGCACGACAAATGAGAGTCACTCCGCCGCGATCCCCGCGGTCTTCGCCACGGCGGCCCATTTGGCCGTCTCGGCGGCGATGAAGCGGGAAAAATCCTGCGGGGAGCCGGGATTGGTGGTGGCGCCGACCTTCGCCAGCGTGTCGCGCATCGCCTCGGACTTGAGCCCATCGTTGATCGCCGCGTTGAGCTTGTCGATCACGCTTGCCGGCGTTCCGGCCGGCGCGATCACGCCGGTCCAGAACGTCATGATGAAATCGGCGATGCCGCTCTCCACCATGGTGGGAACGTCGGGCAGTTGCGGGTGGCGCGCCACGCTGGTGACGGCGAGCGCCTTGAGCTTGCGCTCGCGGATCAGCGGCAACAGGATGGAGATGTCGGGAAACCCCATCTGCACCTGCTCGCCGAGCACGGCGGTCACCATTTCGGCGCCGCTCTTGTAGGGCACATGTTGCACGTCGATGCCGGCCTTCGACTTGAACAGCTCCGCCAGCAGCTGGGTCTGGTTGCCGGCGCCCGCCGACGCATAGCTGAGCTTGCCGGGATTCTGCTTTGCGTGCGCGACGAACGCCTGCACCGTGGTTGCCGGAAACGACGCGGGCGCCACCAGCACCAGCGTGCTGTCCGCCACCTTGGCAACCGGCGCGAAGCTCCTGAGCGGATCGTAGCCGGGGCTCTTCACCAGCGCCGGCACGACGCCGAGCGTGGCGCTGGTGCCGATCAGCAGGGTGTAGCCGTCGGGCTCCGCCGCGGCGACGGATTTCGTGCCTGTCGCGCCGCCCGCACCTGGCCGGTTCTCGATGACGACGCTCTGGCCGAGCGCGGCCTGCACGACCTGCGACACCAGGCGGGCGGAAACGTCGGTCGGGCCGCCCGGCCCGAACGGCACGACCAGCTTGATCGTCTTGCCAGGGTAACCCTGGGCGCATACCGGCGTGGCCGAGAGCATGATGCCGAATGCCGCCGCACAGCCCATATGGGCCGCGACCAGCCCGCGTCGCGCGCGTGCGATCGGTGTCAACATGGGTCCCTCGCGTTCAGCTCTTACCCTGAGGCAGTCTAGAACGGCTGCAGGCTGTGGCGCTACGCTGCGCGCGAGCCGCAAGGGAGGCGGTGCGACATGACGTGGAAGCTCGTCATCCGGACGGTGCTGTGGACGATTGCCCAGGCTGCCATCCTGTTCCTGGCCGCCGGGACGCTGCGCTGGCCGGCTGCCTGGATCTACCTGATCCTGATGTTCGCCGGCGGGCTGTGGATCGGCCTGTGGCTCGCCCGGTATGATCCCGCGCTGCTTGCCGAGCGTCTCGCCCCGCCGGTGCAACCGGATCAGAAGGGCTGGGACAAGGCCTTCATCCCTGGGCTGCTGGTGCTGGTCGTTCTCTGGTTCGTCGTCATGGGGCTCGATGCGGGGCGTTATCTCGCCTCGCACGTGCCGCCATGGTTGCAGGTGGTCGGGGCGCTCGCGATCACGGCGACCATGTATATCGGCTACCTGTCGTTCCGCGAGAACACGTTTGCGGCCCCGGTGGTGAAGATCCAGGCCGATCGCGGACATCGCGTGGTCACGACCGGCCCTTACGCCTACGTGCGCCATCCGCTCTACGGCGGTGCGATCCTGTATCTCTTCGGCATCCCGCTGCTGTTGGGCTCGTGGTACGGGCTGCTGGCGGCGCCGATCCTGGCCGCGGCGCTGGCCCTGCGCGCCGTCAAGGAGGAGCAGACGCTGGCCGCCGAGCTTCCGGGCTACGCCGAATACGCCGCCAACGTGCGCTATCGCCTGATCCCGATGGTCTGGTAAGAACCACTGAACAGCTTTCTTTTTTGCGCATGTCCTTATCGGAAAACCGGTTCCCACTTTTCCGGGACATGCGCCAAGGGAGTGCGCCATGAGGAAACGCAGCATTTTCCCGGGCCTGGGACTGCTGGCCGGGATCATGATGTTCGCCGGCCCGGCGACCGCCCAGGAGATCAAGCTCACGCTGGCCGACCAGAATTCCCCGACTGCGTGGGGTCCCACCAATGCGCTGCAGCCGTGGGTGAAGCAGGTGGAGCAGGCCACCAAGGGCCGGGTGAAGATCGAGGTCTATCCGTCGCAGACCTTGGTCAAGGGCGGCGAAATGTGGAAGGCCGTGCGCGGCGGCATCGTCGACATCGGCTGGTGCTTCCACGGCTACTGGCCGGAGATGACGCCGCTCGCCGACGTGATCTCGCTGCCCGGCCTGCCGATGACGACGGCGGAGAAGTCGAGCGAGGTCCTGTGGAAGCTCTATGAGAAATATCCGGCGATCCAGAAGGAATTCGCCGAGGCGCCGCCGCTCGCGCTATGGACCACCACCCCGTATTTCCTCCTCACCTCGAAGAAGCAGGTCAAGACGCTGGAGGACCTGAAAGGCATGAAAATCCGCGTGCCCGGCGGCCCGCCGACCGAGCAGATGAAGGCGCTCGGCGCGGTGCCGACCCTGATCCCGATGCCCGACAACTACCAGGCTCTCGACAAGGGCGTGATCGACGGCATGGGCGCGGTGTGGGAGGCGATGCAGGGCTTCCGGCTCTATGAGGTGGCGAAATTCTACACCATGGTGCCGCTCGCCTCGGCCTACTTCTCACTGTGCACCAACAAGGCAAAGTGGGAAGGCCTGCCGAAGGACGTGCGCGACGCCATCATGAGCGTCAGCGGCTTGCAGGGCTCCAAGTTCTGGGGCCGCAATTTCTTCGACACCGCCGAGCAGTCGGTGGTCGACAGGGCCAAGGCCGGCAAGCACGAGATGATCCGCTACACGCCGCCGGCGGAAGAGATCGCCCGCTGGAACAAGATCGGCGGCGAGCCGATCCAGAACGACTGGGTGAAGAAGATGGAAGGCAAGGGTGCGCGGGATGCGCGCGATATCCTCAACACGACGGTGGAGCTGCTGAAGCAGTAGCAAGCGCGTGCAGGGTGGGCAAAATCGCCCTCTCCGTCGTTGACGCGTGGGCAAGGCGCACGGCGATTTTGCCCACACGGAGACGCAGTGCTTAGCGCCTTGCCCACCCTACGGAGCCGCACGCATGAATCACCTGCGATCTGTCGGCATCATCCTCGCGCGGTGCGAGACGGTGCTCGTGGCGGTCGCCGTTGCGGCGACCGCCATCATGATGCTGCTGACCAGTTTCGACGCGTTCAGCCGCTACCTGCTCAACCGGCCGATTCTCGGCGCCTACGAGATCACCGAGAAATACCTGATGACGGCGGCGATCTTCCTCGGCCTCTCTTATGCGTATCGCGGCGGCGCGTTCATCCGCGTCACGTTCCTGGTGGATCGACTGCCTCCCTCCGCAAGGTTCGTGGCCAATCTGTTCGCCCACCTGATGTCGCTCGCGCTCTGCCTCGTATTGCTCGGCGCGACCGCGCAGCAGGCCCTGCGCGCGCTCTCCGACGCCACCACGTTGAGCACGCTGCCGGTGCCGGTCGGGCCCGCCTATTGCTTGGTTCCGTTGGGCTTCCTGGCGATGGCGGTGGTCATGCTGATCGATCTGCCGCGGGTGAAGAGTGGCAACGCCTTCCTGTTCAGCCAGGACGCACCCGGCGCATGACGGCCGCACGCAAGAACTGCTGAACCATGGTCACGGCGCTCCCGCTCCTGACGCTGGTGGCCGCGCTCGTCGCCGGCGTGCCGATCGCGGTGGCGCTGGCCGGCGCCGGCATGCTCGGCATCTGGCTGGTGACGGGCGATGTCGGCAAGGTCATCGGCATCGTCAGCCTGGCGCCGTTCAGCACGGTCGCCGACTACGCGCTCACCACCATTCCGATGTTCATCCTGATGGCGTATCTCTCGGCCTCGAGCGGCCTTGCGCGCGATCTCTACGCGGCGGCCTCGAGCTGGCTGTCGCAGATCAAGGGCGGGCTGGCGATCGCCACCGTGTTCGCCTGCGGCATTTTCGGCGCCATGTCGGGCGCGAGTGTCGCCGCCGCCTCGGTCATGTCGAAGATTGCAATGCCGGAGATGCGCCGGCACGGCTATTCGGACGAGCTCGCAGCCGGCGCGATCGGCATCGGCGCGACCCTCGACATCCTGATCCCGCCGTCGATCGCCATGGTGATCTACGGCATCGCCACCCAGACCTCGATCGGCAAGCTGCTGATCGCCGGCGTGGTGCCGGGCCTGCTGGTCGGCGTGCTGCTCGCCGTGATGATCTACGTGTGGGTGCTGGTGAGCCCCCGGCACGCACCCGAGACCTACACGGTGCCGATGAGGGAGCGGCTCGCCAGCCTCTCCCGCGTGTGGCCGAGCCTCCTGCTCATCGTGCTGGTGCTCGCGCTTCTCTACAGCGGCGTCGCCACGCCGACCGAAGTGGGGGCGCTCGGCGCCTTCATGGCCGCCGTGATCGGCGCCGCCTTCGGGCGTCTTACCTTCGGCGAGACGATCGAGGCGCTGAAATCGACCATCCGCACCTCGGCGATGATCTTCCTCATCCTGATCGGCGCCACCGTGTTCGGCTACTACATGACGCTCAGCCGGATTCCCCAGGACGTGGTCGCGGCGGTCACCGCGATGGACCTCAATCGCTGGGTGGTGATCATCGGCATCGTGGTCGCCTATTTCGTCATCAGCATGTTCATGGACGAGATCCCGCTGCTGCTGCTGACCCTGCAGCTCACCTTTCCGCTGATCACCGCGCTCGGCTTCGATCCGGTGTGGTTCGGCGTGCTGTCGATGATGATGGTGGCGATGGGGCTGGTGTTCCCGCCGGTCGGCCTCATCGCGTTCGTGGTGAGCGCGACCGCCGGCGTCGACCTGGTCAAGGTCTACAAGGGTACGAGCGTGCTCATGCTATCCCTCGTCGTCACCACGATCCTGCTGATGATCTTCCCGCAGATCGCCCTGTGGCTGCCGGCGACCATGCGGTGATCAATCGGGCAAAACCGGCAACACCATGTGCGAGGAATGATCCGCATCGTGGTAGATCGTGTCGGTGCCGATCTTGTCGGGACGATAGAGGTGGAAGAACAGCCCGTCGGTGACCGGTGAATCGCCGCACGCGATCTCGACGCGGATGCGGTTGCTCTTGCGGAACCGGTAGGCGATCGGCTCGAGCGGGACCTCGGCCTTGTAGATCTTGCCGGCGGTCAGCGGCTTTCGTCCCGCGTGGCTGTAGTACGGAAATGCCTCGCCCGGTCCGCCGTCGTGCTCGGCATGCGAGACGCGGAGCCATCCCTTGGTGGCGATGGCGTAGCGCGGCTGCACGCCCTTGGCGCGCTCGTCCTCGGCTTGCGCGAACTGCTCGGATACCTTGACGATCAGGTCGATATCGTCGCGCGTGGTGGAGGCGTAGACGATCACCCGGGCGCTGCCGGCGATCTCGACGTCCTCGCTCAGCGGTTTCGACGTGAAGGTAAGCACCGCGCGCGCCGGATCCGGCCCGGTGGGGCCGACCGGCACCACGCCCAGCACCCAGTTCGGCTGCGGATAGGAATAGCTGGTGCTGCCGCCGCCCGACGCGGGCTTTGCGGCATCGAGGGCGCCGTCATTGAGCGACGTCACCGAGCCGGATGGTCCCTTGTGAAGATAATAAGCGCTTGGCTTCACGCCCGGCGGCGGCCACGTCTCGAACGTGCGCACCGTTCCGGTGTTTCGCACCGGGTACTCGACATTGGGCCGTTCGAGCCAGCTCGTCTTCAGGCCCTTGAGGTAGTGGTCGTAGAACGGCAGCAGGTATTTCTGGTGGAACTCGATGCTGGCGAAGTCGGCGGCCGATGAGAATGCCGTTGGTGTGCCGGTGATGGCGAGCTTCTTCTCGCCTCTGGCCTTGTGGTAGCCGGCGATGTTGCCGGCGAGATGCAGGTCCTGCTTGGCCCACACGCCGATCGAGAACAGCGGCACCTTGATCTTGTCGAGCTGCTCGAATGCCGAGCGCTCCTTCCAGAAATCGTCGTAGAACGGGTGGCGCTGCCAATCGAGGATCAGGTCGCGGGTCATCTCGCGCGGATGATCCTTGTTGGCGGGAAACAGGTTGGACGCCCGCACACTGGCATTGAACCAGTAGGGAATGAACATGCCCTCGATGCCGCCCGGATAGCCCATGTAGCGATAGGGGTCGGTGAGGCCGTCATAGGCCCCGAGGCAGGCGAGATGCGGCGGGTTCTGGATGCCCATGAACCATTGCAGCATGCAGTAGTAGGACTGGCCGATGCCGCCGACCCGGCCGTTCGACCACGGCTGGGCGGCGATCCACTCGATGACGTCGTAGAGGTCCTCCTGCTCGGCCCGGCTCATGAAGCCGAACTCGCCCTCGGAGAATCCGCTGCCGCGCACGTCCATATGCACGTAGGCGTAGCCCTGCTCGACGTACCATTCGATCGGGCCGGTCTCGCGCCAGAGAAAGAGCGGATAGGCGGGCAGCTCGTTGTTGTCGTAGCGATAGGGCGAAGCGGCGAGCAGGGCGGGAAACGGACCCGAGCCGTCGGGCCTGTAGATGCGCAGCGCAATGGCGATACCGTCACGAACCGTGACGCGTACGTCCTTCTCCTCGATCATGCCGGTTCCTCCCCGGCGGACGCAGCGTTGTTCGGCGTGCACGGCTGCGGCCGCGCCAATATTGTATGGGTTGGCCTTGTATCAACAGGCGGGCAAACTGTATCATCATCCAGAATAGAGCGGCAATGCGCGCTCCGTGTGCCGCACGCCGAACGGGGAGGACGTCATGCAATTCTCCAGCGCCGCAGTCGCCGCGATCATCGTTCCATTTCTGCTCGCCACTGCCGACGCGCAGACGGTCAGCATCGTCACCACGCCGGCCGGCTCCTATTCCAATTCGGGCGCTGCCGCCATGGCCAAGGTGGTGGGCGAGAAGGCCAAGGTGCGGATGATCCTGCAGGCGCAGGCGAGCGCCGGCTTCGACGAGCTGGAAACGGGCGGCGCCGAGTTCAACGTATCGAACGCGTTCGACGTCACCTTCGTGGTGGCGGGAACCGGCGAGTATGAAGGCCAGGGACCGAAGCAGAAGATCCGCTACGTCGCCTCGATGCTTCCCTATCGGGTGGCCATGCATGTGCGCGCGGATTCCGACATCAAGTCGATCGCCGACCTCAAGGGCAAGCGCGTCTCCTCCGGCTTCAACGCGCAGAAGACGATTGGGCGCATCATCGAGGCGCATCTCGCCAATGCAGGCCTGAGCTACAAGGATGTAAACGGGGTCCCCACGCCGAACGTCGTCAGCCAGGCGAACGACTTCAAGGCCGGCAAGGTCGACGTCCTGTTCTTCGCGCTCGGCTCGGCGGCGATCAAGGAGGCTGCGGTCACCGTCGGCGGGCTGCGGGTGCTGCCGATCGACGATTCGGCGGCGGCGCAGCAGCGCATGCAGGCCGTGCTGCCGGGCTCCTACGTGCTCACGGTCGCGCCGGCACCGGGGATCGACGGCATCGCCCAGCCGACCAAGCTCATCGCCTTCGACATGGTGCTGAACTCGTCCACCCATGTGGCCGACGACGTCATCTATCGCGTCGTCAAGGCGCTGCACGAGAACAAGGCGGACCTTGCCGGCACCTTCCCGCCGTTTGCGCTGTTCCAGCCGGACCGCATGGGCAAGCCGGTGCAGGGCGTCGAGATGCATCCCGGCGCCGTCCGCTTCTACAAGGAGGCGGGGATTGCTCCGAAGTCGTGATGCCTGGCGTCAGGTTTCGTAGGGGCGACCCTTGTGGTCGCCCGAAGAGGGCAGCCACAAGGGCATGCCCCTACATGGGGATGACGCGGAACGAGAATTGGGAGCGCAGCATTCGATGAGCGCGTTTGCAAGACTTGGTGCCTTGGCGCTTTTCTTCTACCTGTCCCTGCCTGCGCAGGCGCAGACCATCAGCATCGTGTCGACGCCGAGCGGCTCCTATACCAACTCCGCCGGCGCCGCCATGGCCAAGGTCATCAGCGAGAAGACCAGGATGCGGGCGATCCTGCAGGCGCAGTCGCAGCAGGGCATGATCCCGGTCGAGGCGGGCAACGCCGAGTTCGGCATGGGCAACTCGTTCGACATGACCTACTACGCGACCGGCACCGGCGAGTACGAAGGCCAGGGCCTCAAGCCGAAGGTGCGGATCGCGGCGTCGCTCATTCCCTACCGGGTTGCGTTCCACGTGCGGGCGGATTCCGACATCAAGACCATCGCCGACGTGAAAGGCAAGCGCATCGCCGGCGGCTTCAATGCACAGAAGACGATCGCGCGCATTACCGAGGCGCTGCTGGCGACCGCCGGCCTCGGCTACAAGGACATGATCGAAGTGCTGGCGCCGAACGTCAGCCGTGCAGCCGAGGACTTCACCGCCGGCAAGACCGACGTCCTGTTCTTCGCGCTCGGCTCGGCGGCGGTGAAGCAGGCGGCCGCCACGGTGGGCGGCGTGCGCGTGCTGCCGACCGACGACTCCCCGGCGGCGGTCGAGCGCATGCAGGAGGTGTTGCCCGGCTCGTATATCGTGGACGTCGCGCCGGCGCCGGCGCTCGACGGCATCAGCCAGCCCACCAAAGTGCTGGCGTTCGACATGGTGCTGTGCACCAGCACCGAGGTGCCGGAGCGCGTGGTCTATGAGGTGGTCAAGACGCTGCACCAGAACAAGCCGGCGCTCGCGGCCGCGTTCGGCGCGTTCAACCTGCTGGTGCCCGACCGCATGGCCAAGCCGGTGAAGGACGTGGAGTTCCATCCGGGCGCCTTGAAATATTTCCAGGAAGCCGGCATCGCGCCGAAGTCGTGATGCGGCGGGTAATGCCTTCCGTTTTCCGTCACCCTGAGGCGGCCGAGCGTAGCGAGGCCCTCGAAGGGCGACGGCCCGGGCCGATCATCCTTCGAGGCTCGGCGCAGACAGTGCGGATGTCATGTCATCCCGGGAGATGCACCGAGCGCCTCAGGATGACGGCTCTTGCGGTGGTGGGCTTGTTGATCGCGCTGCCCGCCTGGGCGCAGACCATCAGCATCGTCACGACGCCGGCCGGCTCCTACACCAATTCGGTCGGCGCCGCGGTCGCCAAGGCGATCTTCGATCATGCGAAGCTGCGCGCGGTGGTGCGGCCGCAGGCGACGATCGGCTTCGACGAGGTGGAGTCGGGCGGCGCCGAGTTCAACGTCTCCAACGCATTCGACTCGGCGTTCTTCGCGACCGGCACCGGCGACTACGAGGGGCGCGGCGCGAAACCCGGTCTGCGGCTGGTCGGCGCGCTGCTGCCGTTCCGCGTCGCCATGCACGTGCGCGCCGATTCAGCCATTCGCACCTTGGCGGAGCTGAAGGGCAAGCGCGTGTCGAGCGGCTTCGTGGCGCAGAAGACGGTCGGGCGCACCATCGAGGCGCACCTCGCCAATGCGGGCCTGAGCTACAACGACGTGCTCAAGGTGCCGACGCCCAACGTCGCCGGCGCGACGCAGGACTTCACCGCCGGCAAGGTGGACATCGTCTATTTCGCCCTCGGGTCAGGCTCCGGCAAGCAGGCGGCGGCGAGCGTCGGGGGCCTGCGCGTGCTCGCGATCGATGCCGCGCCCGACGCAGTCGGGCACCTGCAGGCGCTGCTGCCCGGCGCCTACGTGATGCGCGTCGAGCCGGAGCCGGGGCTCGACGGCATCGCGGCGCCAACCGACATCGTCGCCTTCGACCTGGTGCTCAATACGGCGGCGAGCGTGCCCGACGACGTCGTCTACCGGGTGGCGAAAGCGATCCATGAGAGCCCGCGCGAGCTCAGCCAGACGTTCGCGCCGTTCCGCCTGTTCGACCAGCGGCAGATGGCGAAGCCGCTCGCCGGTGTGCCGATGCATCCGGGCGCGGTGCGGTTCTATCGCGGAGCCGGCCTGATGAAATAGCTACTCCGCCTCGCCCGAGCCCTTGATGCCGAGCCGGTCGAGCAGCGCGCGCTGCTCCGCGGCGGTGGTCGGGGCAGCAGGCGCGGCGGCAGCAGGCGCGGCAGCCGTCGCCGGCTGAGGCGCGGCGGCCCGGCGCACCATGCGCTCGTAGATCAGGAGCGCCACCGCCATGACGGCGCCGGCGATGTTCATCCAGCGTGCGGCCGCAAAGGCGCCGACCGGCACGATCAGGCAGATGCCGACGATCATGTGCAGGAGCCGGTCGAGCCAGCCGAGGTCGCGCAGCGAATAGCCCATCACGGCGGCGGAGATGAACCACACCCCGGCGACCGCGGTGATGAAATCGATCACGATGAAGACCGGATCGCCCTTGAGCAGCAGGGTGCCGGAATAGACGAACAGGAACGGGATGACGAAGATGGTCCAGCCGAACGCCATCGCCACCCAGCCGGTCTTGTTGGGATCGGCGTTCGCCAGGTTGGCGGCGACGAAGGCCGCGACCGCCACCGGCGGCGAGATCATCGACAGGCAGCCGTAGTAGAGGATGAACATGTGGGCGGCCATCGGCTCGATGCCCATCTGGATCAGCGACGGTGCGACCAGGGTGGCGAGCAGGATGTAGCAGCCGACCGTCGGCAGCCCGGCGCCCAGGATGATGTTGGCGATCGCCGAGTAGAGGAGCAGCAGGATCAGGCTGCCGGCGGCCAGATGGATCAGCACGAGGCTGAGCGTGAAACCGACGCCCGAATAGTTGAGCGCGCCGATCATGATCCCCGATGCGGCGCCGATCATGAACAGATCCAGCACGCCGAGCCCGGTGTCGCGCGCCATCTCGAACAGGTCCTGGAGACCGATGCGCTTGCCCTGGAACGGGAAGATGAAGGCGAGCGCGAGCGCGGCGGCGATCGCCCAAAGGCCCGCCGAATCAGCCTCCTCGCCGCCCCAGAACAGCGCGTAGATCAGGACCACGAAGGGGATCGGAAAGTGCCAGCCTGCTTTCAGCACCTTGCGGACGTTCGGGATTTCCGACTCCGGCAAGGGGAGGATGCGACTGCGCGCCGCCTCGAGATCGACCTGGATGAACAGCGCCACATAGAACAGGATCGCCGGGATCGCCGCCGCCAGCGCCACGTCGGCGTAAGGCACCTGCAGGAATTCGGCCATGACGAAGGCCGCGATGCCCATGACCGGCGGCATGATCTGGCCGCCCGTCGAGGCGTTCGCCTCGATTGCCGCCGCCAGGTGCGGACGGAATCCGACCCGGACCATCAGCGGGATGGTAACGACACCCACGGTCATCACGTTCGACACCACGTTGCCCGAAATGGTGCCGAACAACGACGAGCCGAGGATCGCGATCTTCGCCGGCCCGCCGCGGTAACGACCCATCAGGGCCATTGAGATGTCGGTGAAGAAGGCGGCGCCGCCGGACTTGAACAGCACGTGGCCGAACAGCACGAAGATCACCACCACGGTGGAGACGATCTTCAGGGTCACGCCCATGACGGCGGTGGAGTCCCATACCGAATAGTAGGTGAGGCGGCCGAACGGAATGGATTTGGCGGCGAACTCGCCCGGCAGGTAACCGCCGACCAGGGCGAGCACGAAGAAGAACACGGTGGTGAGGAACAGGCCCATCCCGGTGGTGCGCCGGAGGCCCTCGAGGATGAGCGCGATGACGACGCCGGCGACGATGAGGCCGTCCCACGGGCGCGCCGAAACCAGCTCCGACAGGCTGGGAAAGCGCACCGCGACATACACCATGGCGGCAAACGACACGGCCGCGGCGATGAGGTCGTACCAGGGGACGGGCCCGCCACGCGTGCCGCGCCGCCCCTGCGCCGGCACGTGCAGGTAGAGCAGCGGCATGGCGAGCGCCATCAGGCCCGCGAGGTACTGCTCGGTGTAGAGCGAGAGGCCGACCTTGCGGAACAGGTCGGCCGTCACCGCGATCACCGCCAAAGTCAGCGTGACCGCCATGACGTTCACCAGGATACGCATTCCCCCTCCGGCGGACGCCGGTTGTCATCGCTGGGCTTGTCCCGGCGATCCCGATCGACCGGGCAGTGCCTACCTAAGCGAGATGGCCGGCACAAGGCCGGCCATGACGAAGGCCTCTCCTACCCCAGCTCCACCACCTCCTCGGGGAAATGATGCAGCCGCTCGCCCGGGCCGTCCTTCTCGATCAGGTAGTTGTCGCACACCCAGGACGAGAAGGTCTTCATCATATAGGTCGGGTGCACGACGATGTTCATGTGTTGCTCGATCGCCATCGGCTCGTCGTGACGGATGAGCGGCCGCTCGACCAGGTCGTAGCCCTGGCCGTGACAATAGAGCCGCGCCTCCTCAGGCCGCCCGTTGCGACGCATGAAGGCGTTGTACTCGTCCCATATGGTTTTCGCCGGCGTGCCGGGCTTGAGCAGGTTGAGCGTGAAGCGCCGCGCCTCGAGCGTGAAGGCGAACTCGTCCTTCATCTCCTGCGGCACCTTGCCGACCACGGCGGTGCGGCCGAGCTCGGTATACATGCCGCCCGGTCCTGAATCCTCGACCAGCAGCATCACGTAGTCGCCTTCGCCGATGACGCGGTTCTGGAAATGGCGCTGGGCGATATGGGTCGGCGTGCCGAGCGGTGCCGAGGAGCACAGGTAGATGCCGTTCTCGCTGCCGTGGCGCTGGCTGTAGCACTGGGCGATCGCCGCCACGTCGGTATCGCGCATGCCGGGCTCGAGCGCGCCGAACGCCGCCCGCATGGCGCCGTCCTGCATGCGTGCGCAGCGCACCACCAGCTCCTTCTCCTCCGCGCTCTTGATCACCTTGATGCGGTCGACGACGTCGCTCGCCTCGACGAACTTGGAGTTCGAGAAGCGGCCCAGGCGCAGGTGGTCGACCAGCGCGACCGACATCTGGTAGGTGCCGAGGAGCCCGATGGTGCCGCCCGCATAGGGAGCGAGCGCCTCGGCGGCGAGCTCGGCGTCGTACACCGCGGTGTAATGGCACGACGCGTAGCTCGGTGTGGTCATCCAGCGCTTCACGCCGCGCCGCACGCCGTCGCCCTCGTGGACTAGGTCCTTCTTCATGCCGAAGGCGCCCTGGTTGACGATGGTCATGTCCTCGTCGCGCGGGAACACGACGGTCATGGGATACCCGTTGGTGGCGGAGAGGTCGGTGAAATACTTGACGTAGCCGCCCATGTGGTCGTTGTTGTTCTGCATCAGCAGCACGTCGATGTTGCTCGCCTCCATGGCGGCGCGCACGAGCTTCCACCGGCGCTCGAGCTCGGCCGTGGAGATCGGATAGCTCAGGCGTTCGGACAGCTGCATGTCAGGCTCCTTGGGCGTGCTTGACCACGTTGATCATGTTGGCAGCGTTTCCTGAAAGGAAACACCGCATGTTGGTTGTAACCGTCGGCAGCGCCAGGTCGGGATAGACGTCGCAGAACCCGCCCTGGTGCGGCGTGATGATGACGTTGTCGAGCGACCAGAACGGGTGGTCGCCCGGCAGCGGCTCCTCGACGAACACGTCGAGGGCGGCGCCGGCGATCGATTTGCGCCGGAGGATGTCGAGCAAGGCCGGCTCGTCGACCACGCCGCCGCGGGCGAAATTAACGAGGTAGGCGGTCGGCTTCATGGCGGCGAGGACGCGGGCGTCGACGATGCCGCGCGTCTCCGGCGTGAGCGGCGTGAGCAGCACGAAATAGTCGAGCTCGGTGACCGCCTCGGCCAGCCGGTCGCGCGCGACCATGCGGTCGAAGCCTGCGACCTGGCGCGGGGCCGCGCTGATCCCGACCACCGTCATGCCCATCGCCTTGCATTTCGGCGCCAGCGCCTCGGCGATCACGCCGATGCCGAAGATGCCGACGGTCTTGCGGTCGAGCAGGCGCACCGGCCACTTGGTCCACTGGTGCCGGTCCTGGCTGCGCACGAAGCCCGGCAGCTGGCGGCTGAGCGCCAGCATGGCGGCGAGCACGGCCTCGGACACGGGTGCGCCATGGATGCCGTGCACGTTGGTGACGATGGTGCCGGGTTTGAGCGACGGCAGGTCGATCAGGTTGTCGACCCCGGTCCCGAGCGTCTGGATCCATTTGAGTTCGGGCGCGGCACGCAGGACCTCGTCCGACATCATCGGTGTGAAGGTCAGCAAAATGTCGGCCGTCGCGATATGGGGAGCGACCTTGCCACGATGGTCGACCACATTGATCGTCAGCTCAGGAAAGGCCTGCTGCAGCCGGTCCCGATAGGTGTTTCGAACGTCCTCCGGCAAAGCCAGGAGAATGAGAAGTTGCGCCATTGCCGAACGGAAAGTGCCAACCAGGTGGGTTCGGCCGGGACCCTATGCCAGCCGCGGGTGCCGCGTCTACCCTAGGCGGGCGCCGCCGCACCCTCGCTGACGATGCGCTTGAGCTCCGGCAGGCAGGAGCCGCAGTTGGTGCCGGCCTTGAGCGCGCGGCCGATCTCCTCGACATTGGCTGCCGCGCGCGAGGTGATTGCGTGGCGGATCGCCTTGAGGCCGATGCCGAAGCAGGTGCAGACCAGCGGGCCTGAGTTCGGCAAGCCCTTGCGCCGAGCGGCCGGACAGCAGCACCCGCCGCTCCGCTGGCGAAAGCTCGCCGGCATCGAAGCTTGCCCGGATGACTTCCCAGGGCGGCGCGGATTCGGCCCGAGCGACGAACAGGCAGCCTTCGAGCCGGTCGTGCCGAAAAGCGGCGACCCGATAGATGTGGCGCGGCGCGTCCGCAAATTCGGCGAGGTCGGCCTCCGGGCCGAACAGCGCGTGCGCCCGTTCGCGCCACAGCGGGGGTGCGTCCTCGCTGGCGAACAGGAACCCGACGCCGCCCGCAACCGCCACGCGCGACCACCACGTGCCGGGCGGCAGCGGGCGCGGCTGGCGCATCAGTGCGAACCCGCGGAAGCCGAACGCGACCGGCGCAATCGCCGCCGCCGTCGCCTTGGCTTCGGGCTGGCCGGAGAACGGATCGGTGAATGGCGCGACGAGCTCGCATACGCGTGCCGCCGTCGCGGTCGAGTCGCTCCAGTGGATCGGTGCGAACAGGGAGCCGCGCCGCTGGCCCGCATCGAACACGACCTTGAGCACGCAGGCGCCATGGTGCGTCGTGACCCGGGCAAATCCGTCGGGGCTAAGGCCTGCGGACTCGCCGTCGGCCGGATGCACGGCAACGAAAGGCTCGGGACAATGGGCCGCGAGCCGTGGGCTCGCGCCGCTGCGCGTCATCGTGTGCCACTGGTCGCGCACGCGGCCGGTGTTGAGGCGGAACGGATACGCGGCATCCACCTTGGACTTGAGCACTGGCGGCTCGGGCGCAATGAATTGCGCCCGGCGATCCGGTGTGAAGAAGCCACCCGCGGCGAAGAAGCGAATAGCGCCCTTCCCGGCGGCAGGCACCGGCCATTGCACCGGATCGAGCGCGTCATAGGCCTCGTCGCTCAGGTGCTCGAGGCCGCCGAGGTCGAAATCGCGGGTGCCGCCGTTCTCGTAGGCCGAGAGCGCGGCGTGCTCGCAGAAGATGTCGGCCGCTGAGCGATAGGCGAAGGCCTGGGCGAAGCCCATGCGGGCCGCGACCTGCGCGACGATCCACCAGTCGGCCATGGCCTCGCCGGGGCGCGGCAGGAACGCGCGCTGGCGCGAGATGCGGCGCTCCGAATTGGTGACGGTGCCGTCCTTTTCGCCCCACGCGGCGGCCGGCAGCAGCACGTGCGCGCCTGCTTCGACGGTGTCGTTCGATTGCACATTCTCCGATACGACGAACAGGGTGAGGCGCTTGAGCGCCTCACGGACAGCGCCCGCGCGCGGCAGGGACACCGCCGGGTTGGTGGCCATCACCCACAGGGCCTTGATCTCGCCGCGCTCTATGCGATCGAACATGTCGACCGCCTTGTGCCCCTCGCGCGTCGCCATGCGCGGCGCATCCCAGAAGCGGCGCACGCGCGCAACCTCGTCGTCGGAGAACCCCATGTGGGCGGCGAGCTGGTTGGCGAGCCCGCCGACCTCGCGGCCGCCCATGGCATTCGGCTGTCCGGTGAGCGAGAACGGGCCCATGCCGGGCCGGCCGATGCGTCCGGTGGCGAGGTGGCAATTGATGATCGCGTTGACCTTGTCGGTCCCCTGGGCCGACTGGTTTACCCCTTGCGAGAAGCAGGTGACCGCGCGCCGCGTCGTGCAGAACAGATCGAAGAATTGTGCGACGTCGATCTCGGCGAGGCCGGTCGCTGCGGCGGTGGCGGCAACATCAGGCGCAATCTCGCGTGCCCGCGCGAGCGCCGCGGCAAATCCGGACGTATGCGCGTTGACGTAGGCGTAATCGATAGCGCCGGCATCGGCCAGATGTGCCAGCAGGCCGCAGAACAGGGTGGTGTCCTGGCCGGGCGCAATGTTGAGAACGAGATCGGCGTCCTCGGCAGTCGCGGTACGGCGCGGATCGATGACGACGATCTTCGCCCCGCGCGCGGCCTTGTTGGCGACCATGCGCTGGAACAGGACCGGATGGCACCAGGCGGCGTTGGAGCCGACCAGCACGATGAGATCGGCCCGGTCGAGATCCTCGTAGGTGCCGGGCACGGTGTCGGCACCGAAGGCGCGGCGATGGCCGGCGACCGACGAGGCCATGCACAGGCGCGAGTTGGTGTCGACGTTGGCGCTGCCGACAAAACCCTTCATCAGCTTGTTGGCGACGTAGTAGTCCTCGGTGAGCAGTTGCCCCGACAGATAGAACGCGACCGCGTCGGGTCCGTCGCGCTCGATGATGCGGCGGAAGCCGTCGGCCACCCGGCCGAGCGCGGTGTCCCAATCGGTGCGCGCAAGCGTTCCATTGTCCTGCCGCAGCATCGGGTGCAGCAGGCGGCCGGCCAGCCCCAGCGTCTCACCCAGCGCCGCGCCTTTCGAGCACAGCCGGCCGAAATTCGCCGAGTGGGCCGGATCGCCCACGATGGTGGCGCCGCCCGCGCCGTCGGGCGCAGCCAGGACGCCGCAGCCGACGCCGCAATAGGGGCAGCTCGTGCGCACGGTCGGGGGATGCTGCGGGGGCGCGTTCATCTCGACCTCAATACACGTCCTGCTGATAGCGGCCGCGCTTCTTGAGATCGGCGACGAAGGTGATCGCCTCGTCGGTCGAGCGCGCCCCGTGCTGCGCCACGATGTCGACCAGGGCGCGCTCCACGTCCTTGGCCATGCGCTGGGCATCGCCGCACACATAGACGTGGGCGCCGTCGGCGAGCCACGACCACAGATCGCGGCCGACCTCGCGCATGCGGTCCTGCACGTAGAATTTCTCCTCGCCGTCGCGCGACCAGGCAAGCGAGAGGCGCGTGAGCACGCCGGCGGCCTTCATGCCGGCGAGCTCGTCCTCATAGAAGAAATCATGGTCGCGCCGCTGGTGGCCGAAGAACAGCCAGTTGCGGCCGGGTGCCTTGCTGGCCATGCGCTCGTGCAGGAAGGCGCGGAACGGCGCGATGCCGGTGCCGGGGCCGACCATGATGATCGGCACCGACGGGTCGGCGGGCAGGCCGAACTGATGCGCCGCCTGCACGTAGACCTTGAGCCGGTCGCCCACCGATACGCGATTGGCGAAGAACGTCGAGGCGACGCCGAGGCGCCGCCGCTTGCCGATCTGGTAGCGCACGGCGTCGACGGTCAGCGCGATGCGGCCGGAATCGACCTTGGGCGAAGAGGAGATCGAGTAGAGCCGCGGCTGCAGGGGATCGAGCGCCTCGATGAAGGCTTCCGGATCGGGCCTGATGCCGGAGAACTTCTCCAGCGCGGCGAGCACGTCGAGGGTTGCGGCATCGCCGTCCGGGTCCTCGCCGGCCGCCAGGGCTTTGGCGCATTGCCGGCGCGCGCCGCCGGTGAGGTAGGAGATCAGCTGGAACAGCATGTCGGGCGCAGGCCCAAGCGACACGCCGTCGATCAGGACCTCGCGCAGGGTGCGGCCGCCGATGGGAAAATCGGGTGGCGCGCCGATCGCCCGCATGACGGCGTCGGCCAGGCCTGGGTCGTTGGTGGGGAAGATGCCGAACGAGTTGCCGACTGTGTAGTCGATGCCGCTGCCGCCAAGGTCGATCTCGACATGCCAGGTCTCCTTCTCGGACCCGGGCTTGTTGAGCCGGGTGCGCGAGAGGAAGGCCGCCCTAGTAGGGCAATCGCGGGAGCGGCCCGGCGCGGCGGCTGGCGCAGCCGTAGCAGGAGCAGCTCTCGGGGTCGCCGTCGGCGTTGCCGCCGGTGACGGCTTGCCGAACTCCTCGTACAGGGATCGCAGCATGCGGGCGGTCTCTTTCCCGCCGGGCACGCACAGATTCAACCGTTCTTCCGTCTTGGAGAAGATGGCGTTGGAATAATCTTCGCAGTTGTAGCCGCATTGTCCGCAATCCTGCTGTGCCATCGCCGCCATCATGCGGCGACGAAGGGGCCGGCCTTCGGCAAGCGTCATGCGCTCGGCCAAAGCCAACGTCTGGTCGTGCCAGGGCGTTTCCCCGTCGTCGTTGTCAGCAGAACCTTGTGCTCCCGGCAGGGACGGCATGAGGGCTGCCGACTGCTCGGGGGACAGCGCGGTGACGCCGGCGCCGTCGAGCGACACCATACCGGCAAAGAAGCCGTTTAGCCAAGCCCGTTGTTCGGGCGAGAACGGCGCGGTCTCGGGTATCAGTGCGGGAAACGGCGGCGGGAGGGTTTGGGTCATCTAACCGCTCTCCGCATTCCTCTGAACCGTCACCCTGAGGCGCGACCCCGGCTCTTGGGCCGGGGTCGCCTCGAAGGGCGACGGCCCGGGCCGTGCATCCTTCGAGGCTCGGCGCACGAAGGGTGCGCCGAGCACCTCAGGATGACGGTTGAGAGTTATCGCCATCATTCCGCGCCCTCGGCTTCGATCATTGCCTTCAGCGCATCCGTCTGGTTGCGCCGGGCGAAGGCCAGGAAGGTCTCGTCGGGCGCGGCGCGGTTGGCGAGATAGGCTTTCAGCATCCGCTCGACTGTCATCGGCGCCTCGGGCGCGGGCACGTCGCGGAAGATCTCGCGCGCCAGCACGGCCTCGGGGCCGAAGCCGCCGCCGATGTGCACATGGTATCCCTCGACCTGATCACCCTCCTCTCCGGTCTCGACCTTGCAGGCGATGAGGCCTATGTCGCCGACGTAGTGCTGGGCGCAGGAATGGTGGCAGCCGGTCAGGTGGATGTTGACCGGCGTGTCGACGGCGACGTGCGCCTCGCACCACTGGGCGATCTCCTCGGCGTGCCGCTTGGTATCGGAGGCCGCAAAGCGGCAACCGACATTGCCGGTGCAGGCGACGAGGCCGGCGCGGATCGACGTCGCACTGGTGGAGAGCCCGAGCGCCGCAATGGCGGCTTCGGCGACCTTCACCGTCTCGTCCGGCACGCCGGAGAGCAGCAGGTTCTGCCACACGGTTAGGCGGAGGTCGCCGTCGCCGAGATCGCGCGCGATGGTGGCGAGCCCGCGCATCTGCGCAACCGACAGCCGGCCGACCGGCAGCACCACGCCGATCCAGTTGAGGCCGGGCTGCTTCTGCGCATGCACGCCGATATGGGCGGTGCGGTCGAACGCCGGGCGCGGCGGTATCGCCTCGGCGGGCACGCGATCGAGCTTGCGTGCAAGCTTTTCCTCGACGGCGGCGATGAATTTGTCGAAGCCCCAGGCGTCGAGCACGTATTTGAGGCGCGCCTTGTTGCGGTTGGTGCGGTCGCCGTGCTCGATGTAGACGCGCACCACCGCGTCGGCGACGCGGGTGGCATCCTCGGGCCGCACGATTACGCCGGTGTCGCGGGCGAAATCCTTGTGGCCGGTGATGCCGCCGAGCGCGAGGCGGAACCACATGCCGCCCGCAACACCAAAGCCGTCGCGCACCTCGACCGCCTGGAAGCCGATGTCGTTCGTATCCTCGAGCACCGGGATCACGCCGGCGCCGTCGAAGCCGACGTTGAACTTGCGTGGCAGCCCGTAGAGCGTCCGGTCGTTGAGGATGTGGAAATGCCATTCGCGCGCGTACGGCCGCGTGTCGATCAGCTCCTGCGGGTCGATGCCGGCGGTCGGCGTGCCGGTGACGTTGCGGATGTTGTCGGCGCCGGCGCCGCGCGAGCACAGTCCCAGATCCTGGATCGCCTCGATCACATTGACGGCGTTCTTCGGCTCGATCTCGCGGATCTGCAGGTTCGCGCGCGTCGTCACATGGGCGTAGGGACCGCAGTAACTTTCCGCGACGTCGGCGAGGCCGGCGAGCTGCCAATGCTTGAGGATGCCGTTGGGGATGCGCAGCCGGCACATGTACGAGCTCTGCGCCGGCGCGACATAGAACAGGCCGAAGAAGCGCCAGCGGAAATTGTCGGCGGGCTTGGGCGGCTCGTTGCGGCGGGCCTGATCCTTCAGGCGCTCATAGGCATCGAACGGGTGCTCCTCGCGCTTGAATTTCTCCTGGTCGGCGAGCTTGCCGCCGGCCGCAACGACGCGGTCCTGCGCCCGGATGTGCACCGCATCCGGACCGCTCGGCTCGGATTTCGCAGGAGCGCCGCCCCGTGCGGCGCGCGCGGCGGACAGGCCGGACACGAAGCCTTCGAGGTAGCGCTTCTGGTCGGGGCTGAAGTCGCCGGACATGGTCCCCCTCACGCGGCGATGCGCTCGACCAGGCTGCGACCGAACACCAGATCGCTGCGGATCCGTTCGATCGATACACCCTGGCGGATGAGATCGAGGTACCAGAGCCCGTCCTCGGTATCGCCATAGAGCACCGCCCCGGTGAGGCGGCCGTCCGCGATAACGAGCTTCTTGTAGACGTCGAGGCCGGGGTCGGAGAAAACGATGGTCTCGGCGTTGGGGCGGCCGAGGAAATCGCCGGCCGAGAACACGTTGACGCCGGAGACCTTGAGGTTGGTGGCGAGCACGCTCCCCGGATAGGTTGCGCCGGAATCTCCGGCGAGACGCCGCGCCAGCACGCGCGCCTGCTCGTAGGCCGGCTCGACCAGGCCGTAACAGACCCCGCGATGCTCCGCGCACTCGCCGATCGCGTGGATGCCGGCGATGCTCGTGGTGAGGCCGTCGTCGACCACGATGCCGCGGTTGACTTGGAGCTGCGCGGTGCGCGCGAGCTCGACATTGGCGCGGATGCCGACCGCGACCACGACGAGATCGGCGGCGATGACGCGGTGATCGGTCAGCTCGACCGCCTCCACGCGACGCGCCCCGCGGATCGCCGCCGTCTCCGCCTCGAGATGGACCAAGATGCCCTTGGCTTCCAGCGCGCGCTTGAGCATCGCGGCGGCCGGCGGATCGAGCTGGCGCTCCATCAAGCGGTCCATCAGGTGGACGACGCTTACCTTGGCGCCCGCCTTGGCGAGGCCGTAGGCAGCCTCGAGCCCGAGCAGCCCGCCGCCGATGACGACCGCTCTGGTCCCTTTGGCAGCCGCACTCTCGATCGTCGTGACATCGCCGAGATCGCGGAAGGTCAGCACGCCGGGAAGCTCCATGCCCGGGATGCTGAGCCGGATCGGACGCGAGCCGGTAGCGAGGACCAGGTTGGTGTAGGGCAGCGTCGCACCGTTGGCGAGACGCACGCGGCGGATGTGCGGATCGACCGCCACTGCGGCGTGGCCGTATAGCAGCGTGACGCCGCGCTCGCGCCACCACGCTGCGGATCTCAGCACGATCTCCGCGGGCTCGACTTCGCGCGCCAGCACCGCCGACAGCAGCACGCGGTTATAGGCAAGCCGCGGCTCCTCGCCGATCACCGCCACGGCGTAGCGGCCGAGCGCGCGCGTCGCGAGCTCTTCGACGAACCGCGCGGCGGCCATGCCGTTGCCGATGACGACGAGGGGCTCGCTCATGATCGCTCAAGCCGCCGCGCCGACGCCGTTTGCTTCCCTGATCATGAAGCCGGACAAGGTCGCATAGGCCGCAATCCACCCCGCAGCGACCTCCACCGTCCAGGCGGAGCCCAGCCCTCGTTGCAAGGTCCACAGCAGCGCCTCGCCCACCGGCTCGTAGTGCTTGGCCGTCACGCCATAGCCGACATGGCGCTTCGCCAACGCGCTCGCCGTCGGCAGGATGCTGTCGAGGTTGCCGAGGCCGTTGACCACCGCCGCCAGGGTCGCGATCAGCTTGCGGCGCTGCTCCGTCATCTCGGCGGGAAACAGCGCGCGCGTCTCCGGCGCGATCTCAAACAGTCGATCGTAGAAGATCGCGGCGGCCGTGTCGGCGATCGGCACGACCTTGGCAAAGCTGTCCTGTACGGATTTCACCTGTTCAGGGGTCATGGATTGTTGCTCCTGTTGTTTCCGGCGAAATGGACGTCGGCCTCACGCTGCTTCGATGAAGCGGTGGCGCTCGTAGTGGAACTCGAGCACGCGCTGGCGGCACTTGAGGTAGGTCGCGCTCGCCGCGAGCTCGAGCCGCTTGCGAGGTCGCGGCAAGGGCACGTCGAGCACCTCGCCGATGCGCGCGGCCGGGCCGTTCGTCATCATGACGATACGGTCGGATAGCAGTACGGCCTCGTCCACGTCGTGGGTGATCATCAGCACGGTGTTGCCGAGCTTCTGGTGCAGCACCATCACCGAGTCCTGCAGATGCGCCCGCGTGAGCGCGTCGAGCGCGCCGAACGGCTCGTCGAGCAGGAGCACCTTCGGCTCCATTGCGAGCGCACGGGCAAGGCCCACGCGCTGCTTCATGCCGCCGGAGATCTCGGCGGGACGCTTGTCCTTGGCATGCCCCATCTGCACGAGGTCGAGATTGTGCAGGGTCCAGGCATGACGCTCGGCGCGCGACTTCTGCCCGGAGAACACCTTGTCGACCGCCAGCCGGACGTTGTCGTAGACCGTGAGCCACGGCAGCAGCGAGTGGTTCTGGAACACGACCGCGCGGTCGGGGCCGGGCGCGTTGACCTCGCGGTTCTCCAACAGCACGCCCCCGTTGGTCGGCGAGGTGAGGCCGGCGACGATGTTGAGGAGCGTGGTCTTGCCGCAGCCGGAGTGGCCGATCATGGTGACGAACTCGCTCTTGTCGACGCGCAGGCTGACGTCGCTCAGCACTTCGGTCTGCACCGAGCCGCGGGCGAAGGTCTTGCCGATGTGATCGAGCTTGAGGTAGTCGGGCATCGGGGCTCCTCAGTTGGCAGCAGTGCCGTGGGTGACGAAGGTCGCAACCGCGGCGACCAGACGATCGAGCACGAAGCCGATCATTCCGATGTAGACGAGCGCGACGACGATGTCGGAGAGGCGCGAGGAGTTCCACGCGTCCCAGATGAAGAAGCCGATGCCGACCCCGCCGGTCAGCATCTCGGCGGCGACGATCGCCAGCCAGGAGAGGCCGATGCCGATGCGCAAGCCCGTGAAGATGTAGGGCGCCGCCGACGGGATCATGATCTTCCAGAAGAACTCGAGGTGGTTCAGTCGCAGCACCGCGGCGACGTTGCGGTAGTCCTGCGGGATGTTGCGAATGCCGACCGCGGTGTTGATGATGATCGGCCACACGGCCGTGATGAAGATGACGAAGATCGCCGACGGCTGGCTGTCGCGGAATGCGGCGAGCGAGATCGGCAGCCAGGCGAGCGGCGAAATAGTGCGTAGAACCTGGAAGATCGGATCGAGGCCGCGCATCGCCCACACCGACTGGCCGATGATGGTGCCGAGCAGGATGCCGATGACGCCCGCGAACCCATAGCCGATGGCCACGCGCTGCAACGAAGTCAGCACCCGCCAGCCCAGCCCGATATCCTGCGGACCGGCGATGAAGAATGGATCGACGATGAGATCGTAGGCTTCGGTCCAGATCTTGGACGGCGACGGCAGCGTTGCGCCCGGCTTCATGCACAGGATCTGCCAGACGCCGAGGATCAGCCCGAGCATCACCAGCGGGGGGATGACCCGGGCCGCCACGAGGCTCAGGAACGGCAGCAGCCGGGATTGCAGCAGGCTTGGTCTCGGCATCTTCAGGCGCAGCACCTCGGCCGTCGTCGCCGAGGCCGCGCTCGGCGCCGGTGCTGCGCTCGGCGCCAGCATGGCGCTGGTGAGATCCGATTTGAGAACTGGCATGGTCATCAGGGATATCTCCGTCGCGGAAGAGAAACGCACCGCGCTGTGGCGCGGTGCGCGCCGTCGTCACACTTCGACGCGCTTGATCGAGAGGCTCTTGAGGTAGGCGGCGGGATTCTCGGGGTCGAAGACCTTGCCGTCGAAGAAGGTCTCCTTGCCGCGCGAGGACGTGGGCGGGATGTCCGCAGCTGCGACGCCGAGCGCCTTTGCCGCTTCGCGCCACAGGTCTTCGCGGTTCACCTTGTTGACGAGCGCCTTGGCGTCGGTCGCGGCCTCGAACTTGCCCCAGCGAATGTCCTCGGTGACGAACCAGAGATCGTGACTCTTGAACGGATAGGAGGCGTGCTCGCTCCAGAACTTCATGTATTGCTTGGTGCCCTTCTCGATCCGCCCGTGGCCGTAGTTGATGTCGCCCTTGAGGCGGCCGATGATGTCGGGCACCGGCACGTTGAACCACTGGCGCTTGCCCACGATCGCGGCGAGCTCGTCCTTGTTCTCCATCTTCTCGCACCACTGCTGGGCCTCCATCACGGCCATGAGCAGTGCGCGCGCCGCGTTGGGATGCTTGTCGACCCATTCGGCACGGAGGCCGAGCGCCTTCTCCGGGTGCTTGAACCAGATCTCGCCGGTCGTGCAGGCCGTGAACCCGATGCCCTGGTTCACGAGTTGCTCGTTCCAGGGCTCGCCGACGCAGAATGCGTCCATGTTCCCCACCTTCATGTTCGCCACCATTTGCGGGGGCGGCACCACGATTGTCGAAATGTCCTTGTCGGGATCGATGCCGCCGGCGGCGAGCCAGTAGCGGATCCACAGGTCGTGGGTGCCGCCCGGGAAGGTCATCGCGACTTTCACGTCCTTGCCGGCAGCCTTCTTCTTTTCGAAGGCGGCCTTGAGCGGCGAGGCGTCGGCCGTGACCTTGAGATCCTTGAATTCGTTGGAGACCGAGATTGCCTGGGCGTCGAGGTTCAGGCGCGCCAGCAGATACATCGGCGTGGGAACGTTGTTCTGCGTCACCTTGCCGGCCGAGATCAGATAGGGCATCGGCGTGAGGATGTGAGCGCCGTCGATGCCGTTCTTTTCCGAGCCGAGCACGAGGTTGTCGCGCGTCGCCCCCCACGATGCCTGCTTGGAGACCTCCACATCGGGCATGCCGTGCTTGGCAAAAAAGCCCTTCTCCTTGGCGACGGCGAGCGGCGAGGCATCGATCAGCGCGATGTAGCCGAGGATCGCCTTGGTGACTTCAGGGCCGGCGGCTTCTGCGACATGAACGCCGCCGAGAAAGCTCGTCTTCACGGCCGCGAAGAGCGCAGCCGTGCCGGCACTGGTCTTGAGAAAGGCGCGCCGGTCTATGCCAGCCCGGCTCGTGGTTCCCCTGGTCTTGTTCGTCACGTGTCGTCCTCTCATGTTTGGCTGGTCGGTACCGGCCAACAAAAAAGCCGCAGCCCGAGGCGCTGAAACGCTCTCCCCAGGACAGCGGCTTTGCTAAAATGGCCCGTCGTTGGACCGGTCCGGCGCCGCGGGGCAGCGCCTTCCCAACCTTCCTTACAAGCTTCGTGCCAAGCTGAGGTTGAGGATAAATCCTAACAATGCCAGTATCTTAAAGGAATTGCCTAAAATATGGACGGGCCTTTCATGCTGACCGTCTATGCAGCATCCGTGAATCGCTGCGTAACTATTGTGCAGCGCAATAAAGCGGCGATGTGCGGCGCAATAATAGGGCAAGCTGATGATTCTGCGGGCAAATCAGCTGACCCCCGACAGGGCGATCAGATTTATGCGCGCAGGGTCAAAGGGCGGTCCCGCGAAGGCGCCCACCCCATCGGCCGGCTCCTCGTCGCCGCCCTTGTCAGGGCGTCCGAGGGCAGCGTCGAACAGATCCGGTCGGAACACCTCGCGCGCGGCCGACAACAGTTGCCCTGACATCGGCGCCTGTCCCCACCGCACCATCTGGGCATAGAGCCACGCGGCCTGGGTGGGATCCGGCCGCGCCGCACGCCCCCCGATCAGCAGGTAGCGCGGGTCTCGTCGTTGCGCTCCATCGGTCGCAACCTTGAGCACGCCTGCCAGCGTGCGGCGGATCACCTCCGGCTCCACCCCGATCCGGGCCGAGATCACGCGTGCGATCTCGTCACGGTGCTGCGGCTGCGCGGTGAGTGCAGCCGCCCGACCCAGGGCACGGATCAGCCTCTGCACCGTCTCGGGATGCCGCGCCGCCCACTGGTTGCGCACCGCCAGCACCTTCTCGGATGCGCGCGCCACGATCTCGCTGCCGAAATGCAGGATACGGCCGACGCCGTCCTCGACGGCGACCGAGTTCCACGGCGCGCCGACACAGAAGCCGTCGACGTGGCCGCTGGCGAGGCTGTCGACCATGTAGGGCGGCGGCAGCACGACGAGGCGGACGTCCTCGTCGGGATCGACACCGCCCGCCGCCATCCAGAAGCGCAGCTGGTAGTTATGGTTGGAGAACGGAAACGTCATGCCGAAGGTGAGCGGCTCGGCGTGCCGTTCCTTGCGTTGCGCCACCACGCGGGCGAGCGCGCGCGCCGAGACCATCGGATCGGTCATCTCTCCCTCGGACGCGTCGGAAAGCTCGGCGAACAGCGCCGGCGTCACCGTAATGGCGTTGCCGTTGAGGCTGAGGTTGAACGGCGCAATGATCGGCACGCGCACGTGGCCGAGGCCGAGGCTCGAGGCGATCGCCACCGGCGACAAGAGATGGGCGGCATCGAACAGCCCGATGTTGAGCTTGTCGCGCACGTTCGACCACGACACCTCCCGCTTGAGCTCGATCTCGAGGCCTTCGGCCTCGGCGAAGCCTTTGTCGACGGCGACGAACAAAGCAGCCGCATCGACCAGTGGGATGTAGCCGATCTGCAGGCGCGCCTCGGTCATTTCAACAGCTCCGCCGCGGTCACGACCGATTGGGCGAGGTCGGCAATCCGCTTGTTTTCGTTCATCGCCGTGCGTCGCATCAGGGCGTACGCCTCTTCCTCCGACAGCCCTTTCGCCTTCATCAGGATCCCCTTGGCACGATCGATCACCTTGCGTTCGTCGAGCGCGCTGCGGGCACGATCCAGCTCGTCCTGCAGACGGGAGAACGCGTTGAACCGGGAAATGCACAGATCGAGGATCGTCTTGATGCGCTCCTTCTTGAGCCCGTCGACGATATAGGCGGAGACGCCGGCATCGACCGCCAGGCGGATCGACTCCGCGTCGCTCTGGTCAACAAACATGGCGACCGGCCGCTTCACCACCCGGCTCATCTGGAACATCTGCTCGAGGATGTCGCGGCTCGGATTCTCCAGGTCGATGACGATGATGTCGGGATCGATCGCATAGACGCGCTCGAGCAGGTTCGCCATCTCGGCGAGGCGGATCACGTGCGCATAGCCGGCCTCGCGCAGTCCCTCCTCCAGGATGGCGGCGCGGATCGCGCTCTCGTCGACGATGACGATCTTGAGGCTCGGGTCGAGCGGGGCGTCGGGTGCATCCTGGCACCGCGCGCGCTGATCCGGCCCCTTGTGACTCCTGGACAAATTCGTTCCTTCGCCCGACTTCCGGGCGACAGAATGCAAGAGGCGTTCCAGGTTGTGACTCCGTAGGTTGGGTTCGCGTGGCCGCTGCGCCCGCTTCGGGGGCACGGTGGCAATTCCACGCGTAACCCAACGGGACGGGGCATTGGGATTGTTGGGTTACGCACGGAAGGTGCACCGTGCCATGAGCTCAGCGCCCCGGCCGTGCTAGCTGTGAACTGTCAGGAGGTTGTCCATTCGATCCGAACCGGGAACGCTGAAGTCGCCAAACACCAGCGATTCGCGGAGGACCGAATGGACACCCACAAGAATGCTCGCCTGACGCCGAAAGGTCGAGAGGGGATGGTTCTGGCGGTGGTGCATGGCGGGCTGACCAGAGCCGCCGCCGCCCGCCAGTACAACACCACATCGAAGACAGTCAGCAAGTGGGTCGATCGTTTCCATGCCGAAGGGAGGGATGGTCTCAACGACCGATCCTCAAGGCCCCTCCGCTCTTGAGCCTCAGAAGCCCCGCCCCCGTTACGAGCGCGCCAGCCCCGGCGAGATCGTCCACCTGGACATCAAAAAGCTGGGCCGGTTCAATGCAGTAGGTCACCGCATCACAGGCGATAAAAGGCAGCCGAATGCCACACGGGGGGTGGGTTGGGAGTTCGCTCATGTCGCCATCGACGATCATTCCCGCGTGGCCACCGCTGAGATCTTCCCCGACGAGAGGAAGGAAAGCGCCGTTGCCTTTCTCCTTAACGCCGTCGCCTACTTTGCGCGCCTTGGCGTCACCGTCGATCGCGTCATGACGGACAACGGCAGCTGCTATCGCTCAATGGCCTTCGCACGTGCCTGCGCTCAGCTCGGCATCAAGCACCTCAGGACCAAGCCATACACGCCACAGACCAACGGCAAGGCCGAACGCTTCATCCAGACCGCGCTCCGAGAATGGGCCTATGCCACGGCTTTCGAGCATTCAGATCAGAGGCGTGGCGCGCTGCCTCTCTGGCTGCACCGCTACAACTGGCATAGGCCTCATGCTAGCCTTGATAAGAATACGCCAATCAGCCGTCTCGGCTTCACCAGGAAGAACGTCCTGACACTTCACAGCTAACCCACCCTACCTCCTACCGCGTTCGCGACGTCCTCGCGCGATGCCGCGACCAGATCGGCCCACGCCTGCCCCCGGGACTGGTGCCGCAGTTGGAGGCGCGGATACCAGGGGCTGTGCGGCTTGTCCCTGAACCAGTACCACACCCATCCGTTCTCGAATGGGACGAACGCGAAAGTTCTCGTGCCGAGCGCACCTGCCAGGTGCGCGGTGACGTTACTGATCGTGACGACGGCGTCGCAAGCCGCGATCAGGCAAGCGAGGCCGTCGATGTCGTTGGTGTTGTCGATCTCCTCGACACGCTCGATCTCGACCCCGGTCTCGCGACGAGCGGACTCGCGCTCGGCCGTGGTGTCCCCGTATTGCAGGTCGATGAAGCGGCAGCCGGGGAGATGCAGAACCGAAGCGAAATCCATCAGTCTTGCGCCCGTCATGCCCGCACGTTTGGCGCGCCCGCGCCGCCACGACAGCCCGACGACGCGCCGCCCATCGCGCGCCAACCTTGTGCGTAACGCGGTTGCGCGCTCCCGGTCGGCAAGGAGGTAACTCTCGCGGCCAGGGAAATCGGCAAAGTTTCGACGCAGATACGTGCCCAGGTCGCCGACCGGGGCCTGTGCATCCCAAGCGAAATCGAGCCCGCCGCCCATGGCAAAAACCTGCACGCGGGGAAGCGAGCGGGCGAGCAGGGCGACGAGCCGCCGCTCGGCGGCAAGTCCGATGGTCGCGACCTGCTTGGTCAGATCCGGCACCATGCCGGAATATAGGATCTGATCGCCCAGCCCCTGCTCGCCCCAGATCAGGAGGGATCGCACCGGTCCGCCGGTCCAGCGCCGCAATGGCGCATAGTCTAGGCGTTGAACGAGATCCTGGGCGGCCCACCGGTGCTCGTAGAGTTCCCACCCCTCGGCCAGCCGGCCGGTGTTCAGGCACAGCATCGCCTTGTTATAGTTCGCCTTGGCCAGATCGGGATTGATCGACAGCGCGCGATCGTAGTGGTGCAGCGCCTCCGGGATGTGCTCGATCGCCTTGAGTGCATTGGCGAGGTTGTAGTGCGTCTCGGCCAGATCGGGCTCGAGCACGAGCGCCTGCCGATACGACGCAACGGCTTCGTCGTAGCGGCCGAGCGCCTCCAGGGCGTTGCCGCGATGAACGTGCGCGGAGGTCCGTTGCGGCTCCAGCACCAGCAAGGCTTCCAAGCATGCCAGGGCCTCATCGGGGCGATCAAGGCCGAGCAGCGCATTGCCCAGGCTCATGTGCGCCCTGGTAAGGCCGGCTTGCGGGCCACCGCTGCGCGCCAGGCATCGATCGCTTCCTCGTTGCGGCCGAGCGCGCGCAGTGCATTCCCCAGATTGGCGTGCACCTCGGCGAGCTCGGGGTGGAGAGCAAGCGCCGATCGATAATGCGCGACCGCGTCCGCATGGCCGCCGCGTGCGGCCAGCGCGACGCCCAGGTTCACGTGCGCAGCGACCAGATCGGGCCGCAGCGCCAGGGCTTTCCGGTAGGTCTCGATCGCCTCCGGCAGGCGATTCTGCGCCTGGAGCGCCTGCGCGGACCGCAGATGCTGCTCGGCTGCATCTCCGGGCGGCATCGTACCTCAGATAAAGTTGCCGCTGCCGATCGCGCCGGTCGCCCCCGTGATGTCGATGAGGAGGTCCTCGGCGTCGAGGAAGCCGTTGTTGGCCAGGTTGATCGCCAGATAGGTGTGGCCGCCGAACGTGAACTGCGCCGCCACCGTATTGGTGCCGCCGTTCAGGGCGGTGGCGCTGTTGATCGCATTGTTGGCGGATGCATTCAGGTCGGCTCCCGTGCCGGCGCCGACATTGGTGGCGAACGTGATATTGGGAGTGGTGTCGAACCGGTCGACCGAGTAGTCGACGTCGATAATCGTCTCCATCGGCCCGCCGCCCACCGCGTTGTTCCCATCGTCATCCGCCGTCGAATAGGCGAACACGTCATTGCCGCTGCCGCCCGCGATGGTGTCGATGTCGCGGCCGCCGCGGATCGTGTCGTTGCCCTCGTTGCCCTGCAGCGTGTCGCGCCCGGGGCCGGCCGCGCCGGTCATGCGGATCGAATCGTTGCCGATGCCGCCGAACACCGTATTGGCGCCGGGCGCATAGCTGCCCAGTGTATCGTTGCCCTCGTTGCCGAACAGGATGTTGTTGCCGCCGAAGCTGTCGATGCAATCATTGCCCGCCCCGCCGACCGCCGTATCGTTGGCGCCGCCCACCGCAGTCGTGTCCGCGCCGCTGTGGCCGACGTCGGTGTCGATCTGCGTGTCGAGAAAAATCGTATCGGCGCCGCCGTTGCCGAAGATGAAGCCGGTGCCGGTGCCGATGACGATGCTGTCGTCGCCGTCGGCGGAATCGTTCCCGCCAACCACCGTGAGCGATCCCGCATAGGTCGCGGTGATCATCACGGTGTCCCTGCCCTCGTTGAGGAACAATTGCGGGCCAATGGCCCCGTCGTTCAGGATCACGAAATCGTTGCCGAGGCCTCCGAAAAAAGTGTCCGCGCCTTGCGTTTGGAAGAAATCATTCCCCTGGTTGCCAAAGACCAGGTTGCCGATGTCCCCGCCACCCATGCTGTCGTCGCCGAAGCCGCCGACCAGCGTGTCCCGGCCACCGGAAAAGTCGCCGCTCAGAATATCGTCGCCGCCGTTCCCGAAAACGATGTCGTTGCCGGCGCCGGTTACGATCGAGTCTGCACCGTCGCTCGAATTGTCGCCGCCCACGACCGTCAGGGCACCGGTGGCGCTACGGACGTCGATCAGGTCATCGCCGCTGCCGCCGAACAGCTGCATGGACCCGATCTCGGTTAAATTATCGACGATGCTGTCGTTCTCGGAGCCGCCGTTCACCGTGCCGGTATTGCCGGTCTGGAGAACGATCTCGTCATTGCCGGAGCCCCCCGTTATGGTTGCGAGGCCGGTGCCGGTGAGGATGCTGTCGTCCCCGCCGAGCCCGACGATGGTGCCGGGACCGGTATCGCCCGCGTGGTTCAAGGTGTCTGTGCCGGCGGTGCCCGTTACGCTGTAAGCCATGCGGCTTGCTCCTCTGGTCGCGGCGAGACATCCGCAACGTATGACGCAAAGGTTCAACCGTCGGCTGTCCCCCGCCGAGAGAGCCGCAAGCTACCCCAGGCGCGGCGTGCGTCGCAATCCTTTGCCCGACACGGAGCGCATCGCTCGGGGCAGTTACGGTCGCGCGATCGGGGCGTCGCAGAAGATCTGGTACTGCTGCGATTTCGGCCTCGTCTTGTCGGCTTCGTCGACGTACCGGATCGAGCTCTTGCCGATGAGGGGGCGCGGCAGCACCATCACGCGGATGAAGCGGCTCGGGCGATCGGCGGCCGCCTGGGCAAATACCGGCTCGGGCCCGCTTTCGTACCAGGCGCCGCCCGGGCCGTAGCAGGTCGAGGCCCCGTGCGTGTCGATGCGGATCCCGCCCTCCAGCAGGCAACGGAGGCCGGGGCCCTGGTGGCGGTGCAGATAGGCGCAGCCGCCGGGTGGAAAGGCGACGCTGTCGCCGCGCAGCAGCAGGTCGCCGTCCGGCAGCGAATTGAGCCGCGCCGAAAGCTTGTGGCGCGACGCCGTGCCGCCGCCGAACACGGCCTTGTCGTCCGCGTCCTCCGGCGCAAGCTCGAAACGCCAGCCGGTCGCGCCCTCGGCACCGGCGGTGAGCGTTACCGCACCTTCGCCGTGCCAGGCCTCGCCGCCGGTGACCGTCCGTTCCTGGATCTCGATCGATCCATGCACGATGAAGATCATGCGCGGCCGTGCCGGCAACTCGATGGCGGCGCCGTTCGACAGGATGTCTTCGCACAGACGCAGCATCGGATGCATGGAACCTTCTCCTCCACGGACCTCGGCAAGGTAGCATCGGCTGCCGCCTTATGGCAGGGTTCATCCGATGCTGGGGAAACGCGGGCGCTTCGGCCCCAAGTCGGGTTTTGCCATCCTGTTGTTTGCCGCGCTGGCGCTCGCGATCATGTCGCAGCCGGCCAAGCGGATGATGGATTTCGACCAGTCGTTCTATCTCACCATCGCCTACGATCTCGCCCGCCATGGCGTCTTCAGCAATGGTCCGTTCGATGCCGTCGACAGCACGCGTGCGGCGCCGCCTCCGGGCATGTTCTTCGCGCCGCTCTACCCGTCCCTCGTCGCCGGGGTCATGCGCCTCGATACGCGCTTTGCGGCGGCGGTCGCGTGCAGCGTCGAAGCCGATCACGGCAGACGCGATCCGGCGGCGTGCGAGATCTATGCGACACCGATGCTGCTCGTTCACGCGCTGCTGCTCACATTGGGCGTGCTGGCCATCGGACGATCCGCCGAGCTGATCGTCGGCAGCGCGCGCGCCTTCTACATCGCCGGCGTGCTGGCCGGCGCGGGCGTGGCGGCCGAGGCGGAGCTGTTCTCCTACCTGATGACGGGCAGCCTGTCGTTCGCCCTGATCAGCCTCGCGATGCTGGCCGTCGTGTCCGGACTCGTGACCGCGCGGATGCCCTCGTTTCTTGCCGCTGGCCTGCTGCTCGGGGCTCTGAGCCTGACGAAGCCGTCGTTCCTGGTGGTCTTCCCGGTCCTGCTGGGCGTGATGATCGCCCATGCACGGTGGCTTGCGCCGCGGAGCTCGCCATCCTGGACGCGCGGTATCGCGGCGTTCGCCGTCGCATTTCTGATCGTCATCGGGCCTTGGCTCGGGCGGAACTACCTGTCGGTCGGAAAGCTGCGGTTCACCGAGGAGTACGGCTCGCTGACGTTGATCGAGCGCTTCGCCTTCAACCAGATGACCGGTCGCGAATTCGCACTGTCGTTTCCCTACTGCGTTCCCACGATCGGGCCGGCCGTGGTCGATCGACTGTTCGGGCCGGACGCCATGGACCGCTTCGAATGGGACCAGACCGGGAGCTTCTTCCAGGTCGGCCGGGCCTGGCGGACCGCCCTCGTGCGCGCGTACGAGCGCGTCGATCCGGTGATCGGGGAGATCTTCCTGGCGGAAATGCAGCACCGTTGGTGGAGCCATCTGGCGACGATCGTTCCGCTCGGCTGGTGCGGGCTGTGGGTCAGCGGCCTGTGGAGCCTGTTCGTCGCGCCTATATTCGCCGTCGCGTGCGTGCGAGCGCTGCGACGGCGCAGGCCGCTGTTCCTGCTCTACGCGATACCAGCGGTGGCGCTGATCGGCCTGCACGCGGCGGTGGCCAATCACTACCCGCGCTACAACCTGGCGATCATCGGACCGTTCTCAGTCGGCGCCGCGTGGGTGCTGGGGCGTCCCGCGCGGCCGCGCGAGCCCCGCTGGCGCGCGGTGCAATCAGCTCCCGCGTGAGGGCGAAGCCTCCTGCGCTTGCCGCGGCTGCGGCGCGGCGCGCAAGGCATCCTCGATCGCGATCTTGCGGGCCAGCAAGGTGATGAGCTCCATCTGCGAACGCAGCTTGAGGTGCAGGTTGAGCAGCATGATGAGGCTGATCACCACCCAGGTGTAGAGGACGAGGTCGACGCCGCGCCCGATGCCGACCAGCGTCGCCAGCCGGCTGGCGTGCTCGGGAACCCAGACGAAATAGAGCGCCAGGAACGCCGCCAGGACGGCGAGCAGGCCGATGATCGGCGCCTGGCGATAGGTCATCGACGCATAGAGAAGGATGGCGAACAGCATGGCGGTGAGGAGCAACTGGGCAATCATCGGTGCAGCCTTCTGGCGAACAGGTCGAGGACGATGAGGAGCGCGTCGAACAGGCTTTGTCCCTTGGCGAGCGAGTAGGCGTTGTAGTGAATGGTGACCGGCACCTCGACATAGGCGAGCCCGCTGGTCGCGATCAGATGCAACAGCTCCGAGGCGTGCGCCATCCGGTTCTGACGCAGGCGGATGTGGCCCGCGCCGCGCCGCGTGAACGCGCGCAGGCCGTTGTGGGCATCGGTGATGCGCAGCCCGGTGGTCGCTCGCGTGAACCAGGTCGCCGCCTTGAGCAGGGCGCGTCGCGATGGCGGCATGTTCAGCGCATGCCCGAGGAACCGGCTGCCGAGCGCGAAATCAGCTTCGTGACCGGTCAGCGCCTCGATCAGCGCCGCAATGTCGGCGGCACGATGCTGCCCGTCGGCATCGAACGTCACGACGACCTCTGCACCCTGCATCAGAGCGAACTGGATGCCGGTCTGCAGCGCGGCGCCCTGGCCCAGGTTGATCGGGTGGGTAATGACGGTCGCACCCGCCTGTGCGGCGATCGCACCCGTCCCGTCGCCGGAGCCGTCGTCGACCACGACGATGCGGTGGCCGGTCGGCGCAACGTCGGCGATCACGTCGCCGATCGCCTTCGCCTCGCTGTAAGCGGCGATCACGACGAAGATCTGGTCGGGCGACGGCGGCATCACGTCGGCTTGCGAAACACGACGCGCATGGCGTCGAACAGGTTGATCGGCAGGCCGAGCCGGCCGCCGGCCGCGCGCGGGGTGAGGCCCAGCATGCGCCGCAGCTGGAACGAGACCAGCGACAGCGGCACGAATTTCCACGGATGGTCGAGCGAGGCGAGCGTAAGCCCGAGCGAAGCTGCAAGCCGTTCCATGCTTGCCGGCGTGAAGAACCACAGGTGCTGCGGCGGCGTCATCAACCGCCAGCGCGGCCCCGCCAGCCGCGCATAGAGGGAGGCGAAATCGCCCGTGGTGAGCACGATGATGCCGCCCGGATTGAGGTGCCGCGCACACAGGCTGAGCGTCGCGCGCGGGTCGGGCAGATGCTCGATGACGTCGAGCAGGACGACGACGTCGAACGCGCCGAGGCGCGCCAGCGTGGGCTCGTCGGCAATCCCGGTGCGGACGTCGAGGCCGGCGCCCCGCGCGTGATCCGCGGCCGCCGCGGCGAGCTCGATGCCGACGACGTCGAAATAGGGCTTCGCCTCCTGGAGGAAGAACCCGTAGGCGCAGCCGAGCTCGAGCAGCCGGCCCCCGTCGCGCTGGGTGCGGATGAAATCGACAGTGCGGGCGAACTCTCGCCGCAGCACCGGCTCGGCGCCCACATAGTCGCCGTAGCCGTCCGGATGGCCGCCGGAAAAATAGTCCCCCGTGTAGTAGGCGGCCGGATCGAACTCGTGCGTCTCGCTGCGGCCGAGCCCGCACGCCGTGCAGGCGAGGATGTCGCACCGGTTCTTCACATAGAGATGGCGCTGCGCCGTGGGACGGCCGCAGGCCGGGCAGTCGAGCACACGTTCGGTCTTCTGCAGCACCGGCGTCTCCGCAGGCTACCTGAGCTCGGGCAGCCTTATTCCCACGGCATCAGCGACGCATGGATCACGTCGGGCACGCCCTCGCCGCCGACCGACTTGATGGCGAGGTCGACGTCCTTCATTCCGAACCGGTGGGTGGTCACCTTCTCCAGCGGAAAGCGCTTCGAGGCGAGTTGCGCCAGCGCGAGCTCGCACGCCCGGTAGCTGTGCCCGCGGGCGCTCTTGATGGTGATGAATTTCACCGTCACCCGCTCGAGCGGGAAATTGGGGAACTCCTTCATCTCCCCCTGCACCACGATGACGCCTCCCTTGCGCTTGAGCGCCTCGATGCCGAGCAGGATGGGAAACGTGCCGGCCCCGGCGGTGCAGTCGAGCGCGACGTCGACGCCATTGCCGCCGGTGATCTCCTTGATGCGGGCGAGCGGATCCTCCTTCTGCACGTCGATCACGTGGTCGGCGCCGAGCGCCTTGGCTACCTCCATGCGGGCGCGGTCCTTCGTGGTGCCGGTGACGATGATCAGCGCGGCGCCGGCCTGCCGGCAAATCACCGTCTGCGACAGGCCCTGCTGGCCGGGTCCCTGGATCAGCACGGTGGAATTGTAGCCGACGCCGCCGTCGAACAGCGACCATTCGACGCCGTTCGCCATGGGGGTCACCAGGCCGGCCAGCTCCGCCGACACGCCCTTGGGCACGTGATGCAGGACCGCGTTCCACGGCAGGTACACGTACTGGGCAAAGCCGCCCCACAGGTGGGGCGCCTTCTCGGCCGACGTGTAGCCGTAGCGGATGCCGTCCGGGTTGGACCGCCAGTCGGTGTTCTCGCAATGCCGGTACTGGCCGGCGTGGCACCACTCGCACTTGCCGCACATGACGTAGTGCTCGACGAACACCAGGTCGCCCTCGCGGAAGCCCTTGCGGCGGGTGAACTCGTGGCCGGCCTTGGCGATGACCCCGATGTTCTCGTGCCCCATGATCACCGGGCTTTTGGTAGGCGGTGTCTTGTAGAGCTTGACGTCGGTGCCGCAGATGCCGGCGACCTCCATCTTCATCAGGGCGGCATCCTCCGGGACATCCGGCATCGGGTATTCGCGGATCTCGGTCCTGCTCGGGCCCGTGCGCACCGCCGCCAATACTTGTTCCGTCACCTGAACGAACCTCCCGAACCAGGCATCTGCCGATGAATTGGGGGGACTTTAGGGAGTTGGGCTGGCATCTCCAAGTGGGTAGGCTGCGCCCGAGAGGTCGAACGTGAACGACGACGAACGGACGATCAGCGACCGGCTCGAAGGCGCGCGTCCATCCGATGCACGGCCCATGGCCGGCTTCGCCTGCAAGGGTCCGCAGCACGCTGCGGCGCTCGACCGCGTGCGCGCCTGGACCCGGCTGCGCTTCGGCCTGCCCGATGAGGCTGCCGTCCTGGTCGCCGAGATCGCCTGCGCGCTGCCGGGCTGCCCGCCGCTCGAGACCGTGGTGGTGTTCTGGACCGACGAGGCGACGCGACACCGGTTCAAGATTTTCAAGCCGGTCGAGCAGGTGGTCGAGGACGATCTGCCCTATGCCTGGCTGAAAGAGGCCCTGATCGACGACGGATCAGGATGGGAGTGCTGCTGATCATCGGGGACCTGCACCATGGCCGATTTCGTTGCCACTCATCGTCTCACCGAAGAGGCGAGCCTGAAGATGCTGGCCGCCGGAGTGGCAAAGGCCAATGAGATCGGCTGCAAGGTCAGCCTCGCGGTGGTCGACCAGAGCTGCCGGCTGATCGCCTTCCTGATGATGGACGGGGCGCGGCACTTCTCCATCATCACCACCAAGCGCAAGGCGATCACCTCGGCGTCGCAGCGGATGCCGACCGGCTATGCGCCGGAGGAGAATGCCCTGAGCATGGCGGTGCGCATGGGCGACTTCACCAACGTGCCGGGTGGCTTTCCGATCGTCGTCGCCGGCCAGGTCGTCGGTGCGGTTGCCGCCGGCGGCGCCAAGATCGAGCAGGACGTGATCGTCGCCAAGGCGGCGCTGGCGGCGCTCGGCGTTTCCGATGCGTAGCGCGGATCGCTGCGGCAATGCTCCTTAGGGCAGGGCAGCGGCTCGATCGGTGCGGCGCCTGAGCCTCGGGAGCTTCTTGATCCGTTCGCCCACTTCCTCGCGCGCTACGCGCAGTTCGTAGAGCTTCTGCAGGTTCAGCCAGAATTCCGGGCTCGTGCCGAACCAGTGGCCCAACCGCAAGGCGGTATCGGCGGTGATGCCGCGCTGACCATTGATGATTCCGGTAACGCGGTTCACCGGCACGTCGACCTGGCGGGCCAGTTCGGCCGCGGAGATGCCTAGCTCCTTCAGCTCTTCGGCGAGGTGCTCGCCGGGATGAATTGCGGAACGCGACATGATGCCTCCTAGTGATAGTCCACGATCTCATCGCGGGATCACCGGCAGGATGATGCGCGACGGCATGGTCGGGCCGTGATGCACCGCTTGCCGGGCGACCACGGTCCGGGTCTCGGTCGTGATGTCGCCGCCGGTGTTGGGGTTGCGGTCGTAGCGCGGATAGTTGCTGCTCGAGACCTCAACGCGGATGCGGTGGCCGCGGCGGAACAGCATGCTGGTCGGCCACAGCTCGAACGTGATCTCGGTCGGCGCGGCGGACGAAGCGGGTTGCGGATAGGGGCGGCGCAGGATGCCATCCGAGATATTGTAGGTCTTGCCGTCGGGATGCACGTCGGCGAGCTTGACGGTGAAGTCGGTGCTCGGCGCATCCGTGCTGACGTGGAGCACGGCGGTGATCGGTCCGGTGACTTCCAGGTCCTGCTCGAGCGTCGCGCTGGTGTAGACCAGGACATCGGCGCGCGCCTCGACGTCGTTCTGAACCGCGATGCCGGCGCGGTTTCCCAGCATGGCGCCGCCGCGCGTCGGCACGGGGTTGCGCGGGTCGTACGCATAGGCATCGGCAGGCTCCGGCGCATCCGGCGGCTCCAACGTGAGACGGCCGTCGCCCGCAGCCGTGTTTGCCCGCCCGGCGCTGCGCAGATGGAACGGCGTGTAGCGGGTGCGCGCGAGCGGCCACTCGGCTTCGCTGCGCCACACGTTCTCGCCCATGACGAAGAGGCGGACCGGGGCGGTCAGCGAATCATCGAGCGGCCGTCCCAGCAGGTGATGGTCGAACCACGGGATGCTGGGGGCGAGGCTCGCCCGCCGGTAGGGCTCCGCGCCAGATCCGTCGGGGAACCGCACCGCATCGGCATGGATCCACGGGCCGACGATCAGGCGGGTGCCCGCTGCCACGCGCCGATCCGCCTCGCGGCGGATCGTGATGAAGTCCCTCAGCTGCGTCGGCAGGAACGGATCGTACCACCCGCCCATCAGCAGCACCGGCGCCCGGATGGTATGGGCGCGCCGCGGATCGTCGATATCCTCCCAATACGCATCGGCGTCCTTGTGCGTCACCCAGTCGTCGAAGAACTGCACCTTGCCGATGGAGCGATCGTCAGTCTCGATCAGCGGAAATCCGTCGAAGCCGCGTTCCAGAACCCTGTAGTCCGGATCGACGTCGACCGGCCCGCCGCTGCGCGCCGCCCAGAACAATGCGGATTCCAGCGAGAATGCGCCGCCTACGTGGAACATCTCGCGGAAGCTGGTGCTGGCGATCTGGATCATCAGCGCGCTTGGCCCCGACGTGCTTTGGTCGGCCAGCACCCATTGGGTATGACCGAAGGCCGAGCCGCCCCACATGCCGAGGCGGCCGTCGAACCATGGCTGGCGCGCGAGCCATTGGAGCGTCTCGAGGCCATCGCGGCGCTCGTGGCGCAACGGATAAAACATGCCGCCCGACTTGAAACGCCCGCGCGTGCCCTGCAGCACCACGATATGGCCGCGGCTCGCCCAGAAGCGGCCGACCGCATCGGCCGAAAGGCCGTTGCGGAACGTGTTGGTGAACGGAATGCGCACCAGGATCGTCGGGCTCGGTCCCGGCGCTTTCGGCCGGTAGACGTCGGATATTAGGCGGACGCCGTCGGACGTGGTCATTACGAGGTCGCGCTCGACCGCGACGCCATACTCCGCCGGGCGGATGCCTTCGCGCGGCAGCATGAAGTGCGCAATCAGGATGTCGCAGCCGCCGAGCGCGAAGGTGAGGATCAAGGTGAGAAGGGGCCGGCCGAACTGCATGCGCTGACGCTATCAGGCTTGGCGCGAGCGCCACACCGGATAGTGCCCGAGCGTGACGATGAACGTCGCCAGCACCAGGTGGAACCAGATCGGGATCGTGCCGGTGAGCCAGCGCAGCTCCGGGTGCAGCCACATGGTGGCGACGTAGCGCACCACCATCGTCCCCGCATAGATGGCGCCGAGCACCATCAGGATCATGCCGGTGCGGGCCTTGAGCCCGACGAAGAAACCGCTTCCGCAGGCGAAATCGCGCACGATCCACAGCATGCCGACGATCATGACCAACTGCACCGGTAGCAGCATCCAATAGGGCATCAGGCCCGAGTACCATTCGGAAAACGGCGGCAGGAAGTCGACCTCGCGAATGCCGACCAGGATCTGTCCGCAGACGCGTAACACGAACAGGAGCGTGCAAATCGCCAGAAGGACAGGATAACGATTGGGAACGAATGAAGCCGATGGTGGCGGCGCGAGCATCGGGGTTACGAATTGCGATCCAAAAATTCCAACAACTGCGGCGTGACCTCACGCCCGCAGCGCGGTCAGCATGTCCTCGATGTACTCGTCCGCGTTGGCGATCACGAGCATCATGGCGTGCGGGCGGAGCTGGGCCAGCGTCTTCGCCAGCGCCTCGTCGGAGGCGCCCTCGCCGCCGCGGACGAGCGCCGTGGTCATCACCCGGCGGGCGCCGCAGGCTTCGCCGATCACGCCCGCGGCCTGCGCGTTCTCACCGGATGCCGCGATCATCACCACGAGATCGGCGGTGGCAACCTCGTCGATCAGATCCTTGGTGCGGCCGGCGAGGTCGCTCAGCCAGCCGGAAACCGAGAAGCGCTCGCCGGTTTGCGGCTTCGCCGCAAAGGCCGAGGCGGTGAAGAACGTCGCCCGGTTCCATGGCGCCTCGGCGAGGCGCTTGACGATGCGCTCGCTCGGGCCGTCGAGCGCGATCACCTTGACGGCGCGTGGTTGCGAATTGGGCGCATCGATGCGGAAGCGGGCTTCCGCGGCGCTGCTCATGCGGGCGGATTCGCTCGAGCATGCAGTCACACCGACGCGTGGGACACGCCGGCACGCACGACCAATGCGTCCCGGGCGGCATCCTTGAACGGCTGGTCGGGCGGCAGCACCACCGAGGCCGAGCGCACCCGCTGGTGCGCGGGCTCGGTGCCGGGCGGGCTCACGCCCTTGTCGACAAGCGCCTTGGTGGCGCGCATCAGGCGGTGACGCGCCATGATGATGCCGTTGTCGGTGGAGACCAGGTTCTCCTTGGTGCGATCGATGATCGGCCCCATGCTCTCCTGCAGGGAGGCGTCCTGCATGGCGAAGCCTTCGACCCCGCTGTAGGTCTTGCCGGCCTTCTGGGCGGCGCGGTCCATCAGGTAGTCGTTGTCCTTGTTGGCGATCGGCCGATAGGTGCCGGGCACGCACTTCGCATGGATGCCCTGCCCGTCGCGCATGGCCTTGAGCTCGGTCTCGGTGAGCGCGCGGTTCGGCCGGTAGTCGAAGCTCCAGGTCCAGCAGTTCTCGTCGTCGATCGGGATCCAGAAATGGCCGTGCACCGGATGGTCGCCGCGCGGCGGGATCATGGTGAACGAGGGCATGACCCACTGGGTGATGCGCCAGTAGTAGTTGCCATGATCGGCGTTGCGGCGCGCGCCGATGTAGAGGCCGCCCGGGCTCTCCACCACCTCGAAATAGGGCTGCGCGTCGCTCAGGTTGTACTTGTTGCCCTTCGCGCCCTTGAACAGCGGGTCGGATTCGAGATCGCTGCGATGCAGGAACGAGACGTGGCTCGAATCGATGCCGCCTTCCAGCGCCTGCAGCCAGTTCGACTCCTGCCAGCGCTTCGACGTGTAGCTCTGGTCGTCCGGTACCATGGCGAATTCCCATTCGGGCAGCGACGGCTGTTTGTCGGCCGGCCCCATATAGGTCCACAGCACGCCGCCGCGCTCGACCAGCGGATAGGACTTGAGCTTGATCTTCTGGCAGAAGCCGCTTTCCGCCGGCTCCGACGGCACCTCGATGCACTGGCCGGTGACGTCGTATTTCCACCCGTGGTAGGGGCAGCGCAGGCCCGACTGCTCGTTGCGGCCGAACCACAGCGACACGCCGCGATGGGCGCAGAACTCGTCGATCAGCCCCAGGCGCCCGTCGGTGTCGCGAAACGCCAGGAGCCGCTCCGACAGGAGCTTCACCCGCACTGGCGGGCATTCGTTCTCAGGCAACTCCTCGGCGAGCAGCGCCGGCAGCCAATAGGAGCGGAACAGTTGGCCCATGGCAGTCCCGGGCCCGGCCTGGGTGAGAAGCTCGTTTTGCTCTTTTCTCAGCATGGCAATGCTCCGGTACCTTGTTCCACGAACCGCCTCGTCCTGCCAGGTTGCGAGCTGGTGATGGAAACGGCATTGGGCCAAATCAACCTAGCCCGCGGTCGTAGCTTGCGGCCGCGCCGGGAAACCGCTTGAAACGCGCGCATGGTCCGGCGAAGTGGGCACCGGTTCGCCGACAAGACCATGCGCCAAACATCAACGAATTGCTACACTTCGCGTAGGGGACCGTCAACGAAGGGGCAACATGGCGACACGAATCAAACTCTGCCGGGCCGACGAAGTTGCGCCGGGCACCGCCCTGAAGGTCGAGGCCGACGACCTCGAGCTCGCGGTGTTCAACATCGACGGAAAATTCTACGTGATCGACGACCACTGCACCCACGGGCCCGGCTCGCTGTCCGAAGGCTATATCGACGGCGATGTCATCGAGTGCAATTTCCACAACGGGCAGTTCAACATCCGCACCGGCGAGGTCGTATCGCCCCCCTGCATGGTGCCGGTGAAGACCTATTCGACCGTGGTGGAGGGCGGTGAGGTGTTCATCGAGGTGTAGCGATTGATTTGCCCGTCCCGAGGGGGGACAATGGCGTCACAACCACCCCGGTGCTCGCGCGCCTGGATTTCCAATCGAGGTATCGCATGATCTCCGTCTCGCTGACGCGTTGCTTTCGCGTTTCCGCCGTGGCCGCCGCGTTGTCGGCGGTGCTGCACACGGGTGCATTCGCACATGTGGGGGGACATGGGGCCGGTATCGTGGCGGGGCTCGCCCACCCCTTCTCCGGCTTCGACCACGTGCTGGCGATGGTGGCGGTGGGCCTGTGGGCCTCGCAGCTCGGCCGCCCGGCCGTATGGGTCCTGCCGCTCACGTTTCCCGCCGTAATGGCGGTCGGAGCCCTGATCGGCGCCACCGGCGTGGCTCTGCCATGGCTCGAAATTGGGATTGCCGGCTCGGTCCTGGTGCTCGGCGCCGCAGTCGCTCTGGCGTGGCGGCCGGCGGTGGTCGCGGGCGCCGCGCTGATCGCCGCGTTCGCCCTGCTGCACGGATGGAGCCATGGAGCCGAGCTGCCGCAGGCGGACTCAACGCTTGCTTACGGGGTCGGATTCATCCTTGCCACGCTCGCCCTGCACGGCATCGGGCTCATGCTCGGCGCGGTGTCCTTCAAGCCGGCCGGACGCTTGGCGATGCGCACGGCGGGGGCGGTCGTCGCCGTGTGCGGGGCGGCGTTGATCGTGCTGAGCTGAAGGCGGAGGCCCGCATGGCCAAGACCGCGATCGTTTCCGACGAGCTGGCGAAGAAATTCGCGACCGAGAAGGACACGCCCTATACACGCTGGGTGCGTGCCGAGGGCCTCGACATCGTCAGCGCGCACTACGTGGCGAACCTGCACACGGTCGAGCTGAAAGCCTGGGCGCGGCGGGGCGGGCGCGGCGTCTATATCAACCACGAGGCCTCGCGTACCTCGAACGACTGCTACGTGTGCGAGATCCCGCCCGGCAAGGCGCTCGAGCCGCAGCGCCAGCTGTTCGAGGAGATGATCCTCATGCTGTCCGGCCGCGGCTCCACCACGGTGTGGAACGACGCCGGCAAGCGGGTGAGCTTCGAGTGGCAGGCCGGCTCGATGTTTGCCATCCCGCTCAACTGCTGGCACCAGCATTTCAACGGCTCGGGGCGCGACCCGGTGCGCTACGTGGCGGTCACCAACGCGCCGCCGGTCATCAACCTTTATGACGACATCGATTTCGTCTTCAACACGCGGCACGATTTCCTGAACCGGTTCTCCGGCGAGCCCGACTATTTCGCCGCCAAGGGCGAGCAGAAGGGGCTCCTGCTGGAGACCAATTTCGTCGCCGATGCGGTCAACCTGCCGGTGATCGCCGCCAAGGAGCGCGGCGCCGGCGGCGGCCATATCCGTTTCAACATGGCCAAGGGCTCGATGAACAGCCACATCTCGCAGTTCCCGATCGGCACCTACAAGAAGGCGCACGCGCATGGGCCCGGCGCGCACGTGATCATCCTGTCGGGCGAGGGCTATTCGCTGATGTGGCCGGAGGGCGACGAGCCGCGCCGTTACGAATGGCACGTCGGCACCCTGGTGGTGCCGCCCAACATGTGGTTCCACCAGCATTTCAACACCGGCACGACGCCGGCGCGCTATCTCGCCTTCAAGCACGAGGGCGTCGCCATCCGCAACGCGCAAGGGGTGCCGAAGGCGTGGATCAGCCGGCGCACCGGCGGCGACCAGCTCGACTACGTCGACGAGAAGCCTGCGATCCGCACGATGTTCGCGCAGGAGCTGGCGAAGCGGGGCCTCGGCTCCAAGATGGAGCCGGCCTATGCGGCGGAGCTCGCCGAGCTGCCGAGCTTGCAGGCGAAATCGGCTTAGACCGCACAAGCCAAGGAGATCGCGTCATGCATGATGTGCCCGGCGTGCACTGGCACGAACCGACGGCGGGCCGGCGCGCCGGGTTTGGCAAGTTCGGCCGGCCGAAGACGCCCTACGACCTGTTCATGGAATCCGAAGGCATACCGGTGTTCCGCGACATCGGGGTGCGGCGGGTGCAGGACCTGCCGCTCGCGCCATGGAAACGGATGGGCGGGCGCGGCACCTACATCCAGCTGCACGGCACCGAGGGCAAGTGGGGCTGCTACGTGGTCGAGGTGCCGGGCGCCGGGGCGCTCGAACCTGAGAAGCACCTGTACGAGGAGATCTTCTATGTGGTCGAGGGGCGCGGCTCGACCGAGGTCTGGCTCGAGGGCGACAACCGGCGTCACGTGTTCGAATGGCAGGCGGGCTCGCTATTCTCCGTCCCGGTGAATGCCTGGCATCGCCTGGTGAATGCGAGCTCGTCTCCCGCGCTGCTGCTCGCCGGCACCACCGCGCCCAACCTGATGAACCTGATCAACAACACCGACGCGATCTTCCAGAGCCCGTTCGAGTTCCGCGATCGTTTCAGCGGCGCCGACGATTTCTACAAGTACAAGGACGACATCGAGCCCGACCCGGTGCGCGGGCTCGCCATGCGGCGGACCAATTTCATTCCCGACATCGTCAACTGCGACCTGCCGCTCGACAACCGCCGCTCGCCCGGCTTCCGCCGTGTCGAGCCGTTCATGACCGGCAACGTGTTCTATCTGTGGATCGGGCAGCACGAGAACGGCCGCTATTCGAAGGCGCACGCGCACACTTCGGCGGCGGTGCTGATCTGCCTCAAGGGCAAGGGCTACACCTATACGTGGCCCGAGCGACTCGGCGTCACGCCATGGCGGGACGGCAAGGAGAGCGAGATCAAGCGCGTCGACTACGAGCCGGTCGGCATGGTGTCGGCGGCGCCGGGCGGGGCGCGCTGGTTCCACCAGCATTTCGGCGCCTCGAAGGAGCCGCTGCGGCTGACCGCCTGGTTCGGGCCGCACAATCCCGGCCGCGAGCCCGGCCCGCCGGGCGAGACGCATATCGACTACACCGCGATGGACATCCCGGAAGGCGGCTCCTCGATCCCCTATTGGATGGAGGATCCGTTCATCCGCGGCGAGTACGAGGAGACCTTGCGACGCAACAGTACCGAAAACCGGATGAAGCCGGAGTATTACGACAAGAATTACAAAGGCGAGCTGCCGAAGGAGTAGATTTCGGACGTTGTCATCCCGACCGAGCACCCCTTGGTGCGAGAGCCGGGATCCAGTAATCCCGGGGGTGTCAGTTTGTATTCGCCAGTGCCAAAATCCGCCCGCCTTGGTTACTGGGTCCCCGCTTGCGCGGGGACGACAAGCAGCAGCGCATGACCGACGAAGCCGCAGGCGGCCGCATCTTCTTTTCCTCGACCGGCCGCACGCTCGCCGTCGAGGACGAGATCTGCCTGCTCACGGTCGGTGTCGATATCGGCTCGTCGACGTCGCATCTCGTGTTCTCCCGCGTCGTGCTGGAGCGGCTCGACAGCCGCTACGTGGTGAGCGAACGAGAGAGCTTCTACCAGTCCGATATCCTGCTCACGCCCTATGCGGGCGAGGACGAGATCGATGCGCAGGCGCTCGGCACATTCATCGAGCAGGCCTATGCCGACGCCAAGGTCGATCCCGACGAGATCGACACCGGCGCGCTCATCCTCACCGGCGTTGCGGTGCGCCGGCGCAATGCCCGCCGGATCGGCGAACTGTTCGCCGGTGAGGCGGGCAAGCTGGTCGCGGTGAGCGCCGGCGACAGCCTGGAGGCGGTGCTCGCGGCCTACGGCTCCGGCGCGGTGGCGATCTCGATCCGCGACGACGCAACGGTGATGAACGTCGACATCGGCGGCGGTACGACGAAGATCGCGGTGTGTCGCGACGGCAAGGTGGCCGATGTCACGGCGCTCGACATCGGCGCCCGCCTGCTGGCGACCGACCCTGAGGGCCGCATCGTGCGGATCGAGCCGACCGCGCGCCAATTCGCCGCCGAGCTCGGCATCCCGCTCGCGCTCGGCATGGTGCTCGAGCCCGAGCATGCACGCATGCTTGCGACGCGCATGGCGGATCGCCTGTTCGAGGCGATCGACGGCGGCGCGCCGCAGGCGGCGGGCACGCCCCTGTTGCGGCTTGCGCCGCTCCCGCGCGGCGCTGTCCCGGACATCCTCTCGTTCTCCGGCGGCGTCGCCGAATACATGTACGGCGGCAACGCGAAATCGTTCGGCGACCTCGGCCTCATGCTGGCGCATGAGGTGCGCAGGCGCGCCGAGCAGCGGGACGTCCTGCTGGCGCGTCCCGATGCCCGCATCCGCGCGACCGTGATCGGAGCCTCGCAGTACACCATGCAGGTGAGCGGCAGCACGATCTTCGTCGCGCCGCTCGACACGTTGCCGTTGCGCAACGTGCCGGTGATCGCGCCTGACCTCGCGCTCGACCGCGAGGAGATCGATCCCGCCAGCGTCGCCGGCGCGATCGCCGCCGCGCTGCGGCGTCTCGACCTCGCCGATGGCGCGAGCCCGGTGGCGATCTTCGTGCCATGGCACGGGTCGGCCACGTTCCGGCGGCTCGACGGGTTCTGCCACGGCGTGGTGGCGGGGCTCGCCCAGGGGATTGCGCGCGGCCAGCCGATCGTGCTGGCCGGCGACGGCGATGTCGGCGGCTTGCTCGGCATCCACCTGCGCGAGGAGATGCGGCATGCAAGCCCGATCGTCTCGATCGACGGGCTCGAGCTCAAGGAGTTCGATTTTATCGACATCGGCACGATGCTGGAGGCCTCCGGCGCCGTCCCGGTCGTGATCAAGTCGCTGGTGTTCCCGGCGAGCGCCGCGGACACGATGGTGCGAGCGCCCAACGTCGCGGCTTCACGATAAGTTCATCACGACGGACAGGGCGGTTTTTCTGGTCGGTACCTGTGTGACTTTGCTCACATAGTTTGGCGCCGCAGCCCGGTAGATACGTGGACATCAGATGGAGGTGTCCATGTACGTCGATTTTTCCCAGCCGGCCCCGACGGGTGTCATCCCCGCCAACTCGGTGCCGCCGCAGGCGACATCCGACGAAGTGCTGATAGCCCGCATCGCCGCCGGCGATCGCGAAGCCATGCGGGCCCTCTATCTGCGCCACCACGTGCGGGTGCATCGGTTCGTGATGCGGCTGGTGCGAAACCAGGCTGTCGCCGAGGACATCATCAGCGAGGTGTTCCTGGACGTGTGGCGGCAGGGTGGAAGCTTCGAAGGCCGCTCGGCGGTGTCGACCTGGCTGTTGGCGATCGCCCGCTTCAAGGCGCTGTCGATCCTGCGCCGGAAGCGCGAGGACGAGCTCGACGACGAGGGCGCGACCGCTGTGGAGGATCCGAACGACAATCCCGAGACGGTGGTCGAGAAGATGGATCGCAGCGAGATCCTGCGCCAGTGCCTCACCGAGCTGTCGCGCGAGCATCGCGAGATCATCGATCTCGTGTACTACCACGAGAAATCCGTCGAGGAGGTCGCGCGCCTCGTGGGCATTCCCGAAGCGACGGTGAAGACCCGCATGTTCTATGCCCGCAAGCGTCTGTCGGGCCTGTTGCGGTCCGCCGGCGTCGATCGCGCCGCCTGATCGGGGGCTGCGGCGCCAAAAAAACCGCCGCGGCACCGGCGACGCCCGGACCCCGTCTCCCCTAACGCGCCGTGATGTGCTAGCGCAGGCCTTGGATCGGCCGTGACGCCGGTCCGGCAGAGCTGGGCGCGCCCGGGAGACACACCAGAATGACCTTCGACATGGCCTCTCTGTTCGCCGAGCGCGAGGCTGAGCGCTATTCGCTCCATACGCGGCACCTCAACGAGCAACTGGTCCGTGTCCTCAAGACGATCGGCTACGACGTCGGCTTCGTCAGGGGCGAGGGGCAGTACTTGTTCGATCGCAGCGGCGCCCGCTATCTCGACCTGCTCAGCGGGTGGGGCGTGTTCGCGATCGGCCGCAATCATCCGAAGCTGCGCGAAGCGCTGAAAAACGTGCTCGACGCCGACCTGCCCAACCTGGTGCAGATGGACGTCTCGGTGCTTGCCGGCATCCTGTCGGAGCGGCTGTTGCGCCAGGTGCCCTGCATGGACAAGGCGTTCTTCGCGAGCTCCGGCTCGGAGGCGGTGGAGTCGGCGCTGAAATTCGCGCGCTGCGCCACCGGACGGCCGGGCTTCGTCTATTGCTCGCACGCGTTCCATGGGCTGAGCTACGGGGCGCTGTCGGTCAATGCCGACGCGATGTTCCGCAACGGCTTCGAGCCGTTCCTGCCGAACTGCATCGAAGTTCCCTTCAACGACCTCGAGGCGCTGGAGCGGGCGCTCGCCTCGCGCCAGATGGCCGCGTTCCTGGTCGAGCCGATCCAGGGCAAAGGTGTGAACCTGCCGGACGACGGCTATCTGGCGGGCGCGCTCGCGCTCTGCCGCAAATACGGCACGCTGTTCGTCGCCGACGAGATCCAGACCGGGCTCGGGCGCACCGGCAAGTTTCTCGCCATCGAGCACTGGGGCATCGAGCCCGACATGGTGCTGCTGGCGAAGGCGCTGTCGGGCGGGCACGTGCCGGTCGGCGCCGTGCTGACGCGCAGATGGATCTTCGAGAAGGTGTTCAACCGCATGGACCGCGCGGTGGTGCACGGCTCGACGTTCTCCAAGAACGACCTGGCGATGGCCGCCGGTATCGCCACCCTCGAGGTCCTCGAGGCCGAGCGGATCACCGAGAATGCCGCCCGCATGGGAGAGCGGCTCATCGCCTCGCTCGGCGCCATGGTTGGGCGTCACGAGCTGGTGAAGGAAGTGCGGGGCAAGGGCCTGCTGATCGGCGTCGAGTTCGGCCCGCCGCGCTCGCTCAAGCTCAAGGCCTCCTGGCATGCGCTGGAGACGGTGAACGCCGGCTTGTTCTGCCAGCTCATCACGATCCCGCTATTCAAGCAGCACAAGATTATCAGCCTGGTGGCGGGCCACGCCAGCCACACGGTCAAGCTGCAGCCGTCGCTCACCATCACGGAACATGACTGCGAGTGGATCGAGCGGGCCTTCGAGGAGGTCGTCGCCGATGCCCACCGCGTGCCGGGTGCCGCCTGGTCGCTGGGCAAGACGCTGGTCGATCACGCCCTCAAGGCGCGCGCCACGGCTTGATTCCTCCCCTTTCAGGGGAGGGATGGAGCAAGCGGCACGACGGGAGTGTTGTGGAAGCGCGTCAGCGGCTGCTGGCGGGGGCGCCGGCCAGGATGCCGCGCACGCGGTCGCCTTCGCGCAGGAACGCGCCGGCGCGCGAGACGACCAGGTCGCCGTCGTTGAGCCCTTCCTTGATCTCGGCGTCGCCGCCTGACAGGAGGCCGACGCGCACGCGACGGGTTTCCACGCGATTGTCGCGCACGACCTGCACAACGGCCCCTTCGGGGCCGTACAGCACGGCGGACAGCGGGATGGTGGCGCCGCAGCTCCGCCCGACCTCGACGATGGCGCGCGCGTAGGCGCCGACCTTGAACTTGTCGTCGTTGCCGACCGTGATCCGCGCCTTGCCCAGCTGGGTGCCGAGGTCGACTTCGGGCGACACGACGCGGACCCGTCCGTTGACGTCGCCTAGGCCGGCGATCTCGATCCGCGCCGGATAGCCCACCGCGAGCTTGGAGATGCGGGTTCCCGGAACGTCGCCCTGCAACTCCACGTCGCCGTTGACGATGATGCGGAACAGCGGCTCGGCGCGCGCCGAGGCCATCATGCCGACGCGGATGTAGCGATGGTTCACGACGCCGGCAGCCGGCGCTCGCACCGTCGCGGCGGTCGCGAGCGGGCCTTCGCCGCCGGGCCGGGCGAGGCGCGCCAGCACCTGGCCGGACGTGACGCGCTCCCCATCCTCGGCCACGACCGCCGATACCTGCAGGCCCTCGGTTTCTGGCCGCACCAGCACTTCCTCGCGCGGAACCAGGATGCCGCTCACCTGCAGCTGGTCGGTGAAGCAGCCGCGGGTGGCCTTGGTGACGGTGACGGCCATGCCGACCGGGGCGCCGCTGCTCGGTTGCGCCGGCGCCGGCGTCGGCAATGAAAGCACAGCCGCGGCGGTCAGGACGGCGCTCACGCGAGTGCCGCGGACGGCTGCAATCGGAAGTCGCATCCCTGGGTCCCTCTGGGTTCTGCGGCGCAATCTAGCGCATGTCACGGAAAAGTGGGAACCGGTTTTCCCATAAGGACATGCGCAAAACGAAAGAAATCGAGATCGCGCGGCGCGCCAACATCGGCGCGCCTTCACGCGCTGCCGCGCCAGCGCAGCACCTCGTAGGTGGGCATCGGGCGGTGGAAGCCCTTCAGTGTGAGGTCGCCCACGGAGGCCGCTTCGATCATCGGCTCGACCAGCCCGTAGATCTTCTGGCTGATCAGGATCTGGCCGGCCTTGGCCTGGTCGCACAGGCGCGATGCCAGATTGGTGACGCTGCCGATCGCGGCGTATTCGGAGCGCAGGTCGAACCCGATCTGTCCGAGAGTCGCATAACCGAGCGCGATGCCGACCCCGAAGCCGAGCGAATGGCCGCGCTTGCGCCAGCGCTCCTGAACCGCCGTCATGGCGTCGCGCATGTCGACCGCCATGTGCACCGCGCGTTCGGCGTGGTCGGCGCAGACGATCGGGTCGTTGAACAGCGTCAGGATGCCGTCGCCGGCAAACCGCTCGAGCGTCCCCTCGTAGTGGAAGATGAGCTTGCCCAGGGTCTCGTGGTAGTCGCGCAGCACGGTCATGACTTCTTCGGGCTCGGCGATCTCGGTGAACGCCGTGAAGCCGCGCAGGTCGCAGAACACCACGGTGACCTCGCGACGGTGGCTGGTCAACAGCGGGCTGCCGGCTTCCGACGACGCGATCGCTTCGGCGATCTGCGGAGCGAGAAAGCGCCGCAAGCGGCCGATTCGTTCGATCTCGCTAACCTGTGTCGCCACGCGCTCTTCCAGCGAGCGGTTCCATTCGGCAAGCTCGGCCGCCTGTTTTTCCAGCTTCGCCGCCTGCTCCTGCACCAAGTCGTGCAGGGCCTTGATGCGCAGCATCGAGCGCACCCGCGCGATCAGCGCCGCCTGGTCGAACGGCTTGGTGAGATAGTCGTCGCCGCCCGCCTCCAGCCCGGCGACGACGTCGGCGGTATCGGACTTCGCCGTCAGCAGGATCACCGGGATGAAGCGCGACGCCGCATCCTGCTTGAGCTGCCGGAGGGCGGAGATGCCGTCGAGCTTCGGCATCATGATGTCGAGCAGAACGAGGTCGGGCTCGTCCTGGCGCACGCGCACCAGCGCCTCCTCGCCGTCGGCCGCCGTGATCACCTCGTAGCCGTGCGCCTGCAGGCGCATCTGGACGATATCGAGGTTCTGCGGCACGTCATCGACGGCGAGAATGCGCGGCGGCGTTCGCACGGGTTCGGCGTCCTTCCTGGCGCATGTCCTGGAAACAGCCTGTCCCCGACCCGATCGGGCGCGGGAGCCGGTCTTCCGGCCAAGGACACGCACGCTGTCAAAGTCTATCCCGGCAGGAATTCCTGCACCATGGCGAGAATTCGGCGCGGGCTGAAGGGCTTGGCGACGTAGCCGTCGCAGCCCGCGGCAAGCGCCTTGTTCTCGTCGCCCGAGAGCGCATAGGAGGTTACCGCAATAATCGGAATATTGCGCGTCTCCGGATTGGCCTTGATCCGCCGCGTCGCCTCATAGCCGTCGAATATGGGCAGCTGGATATCCATGAGGATGAGGTCGGGCCGGTGCGTGGTGGCCATGGAGACCCCGCTCTCCCCGTCCATCGCCTCGATCAGCTCGAAGCCGGCGCGGGTGAGAAGATCGCGCAGAATGCGACGATTGTCCTCGGTATCTTCGACAACCAGGATCCGCTTCGTCATGCTGCCGCCCCCTGCTCGCTCGCCCGCACGGGCAAAACCACGTGGAACGTGGAGCCGACGCCGAGCGTCGAATCGACGGTCAACGTACCACCATGCATCTGGACGAATCGGCGTGCGATGGCCAGGCCCAGACCGGTTCCTCCTTTGTGTCGCGTGCTCGTGTTGTCGATCTGCTGGAAGTCTTCAAATATGCGTGCCTGATCCTGCGGCGCGATGCCGGGCCCGGTATCGCGCACCGCCACGTCGAAGCTGCCATTGGCCGCCTGGGCGCGGATCTCCACCTCGCCGGTATCGGTGAACTTGATGGCGTTCCCTACGAGATTGAGCAGGACCTGGGTCAATCGTCGTTCGTCGCCGTGACCCGCCGGAAGGTTCTCGGCCACCGACGATCTTATGCTCAATCCCTTGGCGTGGGCGAGCGACCCGGTCGAGGCGACCACCGAATCGACGATCGATTGCATCGAATAGTCCTCCAGCGACAGCTTGAGCTGACCCGCTTCGATCTTCGACAGGTCGAGCACGTCGTTGATCAGCCCGAGCAGGTGGCGGCCGTTGATCTGCACCCGGTCGAGCACTTCCTTGGCCTTGTCGGGAATGTCCCCGTAGAGGCCGTCGACGATCAGCTCGGTATAGCCCAGCACGGCGTTGAGCGGGGTCCGCAGCTCGTGGCTCATGTTGGCGAAGAACTGCGACTTGTGCTGGTTGGCGATCTGAAGCTGCTCGCCCTTCTCCTCCACCTCGTGGAACAGCCGGGCGTTGTGCATGGCGAGCACCGACTGGTTGGCGAAGGTCTGCATCAGGCCGACCGTGCTCGCCGGGAACGCTCCGCTCGCCCGGCGCTGCACCACCAGCGCCCCCAGAATGCCTTCGGCCCCGACCAGCGGCACGACCAGCGCCGACTGAAAACCCGCCGCCAGGGTGAGATCGCGCAGCGGATAATTTGGCCGCTCGGCGAGATCGGGGATGACGATCGGCTCGCGCTTCTTTGCCGCCTCCCCCAGCTGGCTCTCGTCGCGCCCGATGCGCAGCGCGCGGATCGCCTCCACCAGGGACGGATCGAGGCCGTGCGCCTCGGCCAGGTTGAAGACCTTGTGCGCCTCGTCATACTCGTAGATCGCGCCGCCGTCCGCCTGGGCGATCTCCACCGCCCGCGTCACCACGGTCGCCAGCACCGATTTGAGGTCGAGCGAGGAGGCGACTGCGCGTCCGATCTCTTCGAGCGCCTTGAGCTCGCGCACCGACTGGGCGAGATCGAGCGTGCGCTCCTCCACCTTCTGCTCCAGGCGCGAGTAGGATTCCTGCAGCTGCTCCGCCATCCGGTTGAACTGATCGGCGAGCGTCTCCAGCTCGTCGCCGGTGTGCACTTCGATGCGGTGGCTGAAGTCGCTGGCGCCGAGCTTGCCGGCGCCGGCCTGCAGTGCGCGGATCGGGACGATCATGCGGCGCGCCAGAATCGATCCAGCGATCACCGCCACCACCAGCCCCATCACCAGAAGCCAGCCGAGACGGAACAAGAGGTCATGCACCGGCGCCAGCGCCTGCCACAGCGGCTGCTCGACGAAGACGAACCAATCCATGCGGGGCACCGGCGCGAACGCCGTGAGCACGCGCCGATCTTCGCGGTCGCGCCCGGTCGCGGCGGGCTGGCCGCCCGCCGCGCACGGTCTCCACCTGCTGCAGCTTGCTGTAATCGGTGCCCGGCTGGTTCTGCTTCGTCTCGGAATGCACCAGCAGGCGGCCGGCCGGTCCGACCACATAGGCATAGCCCGTCTTGCCGACCTGCGCCCCGGTGATCAACTCGCCCAGGAAGGAGAGGTTGACTCTCCGCCATTGTGACGCCGGCGTTGCGGCCGGAGTGGGTCATGGCAATGGTCATGAACGGCTGGCTGTCGCCCTTAAAATAGACCGGGCTGAACCACACGCCGCGCGACGTCGTCTCGGTGAAGCTCGGGTCGCGCGAATAGTCGCTGCCGCCCGTCGTCACCCGCCGCCGCGTCACCCGCAGCCGCTCCCGCCCGCCGCCATCGAGGTGGGCGATCTCGTCGATTGCCGGCACCTGCTGCAGGATGAGCACGTAGTCGCTGCGGTGCTGCTCCAGCGTGCCGGAGCTCGCGCGCGTCGCCCAGCTGATCTGGCGCTCGATCTCGCTGACCGCCTGTTCGATGCGCTGTGCCAGCATCTCGGCCCGCTGGGTCTGCTGGGTGCTCAGCGTGTTGGTCGCGTCACGGAAGGTGATGTACATCTCCAGCGCGCCGTTGACGGCGAGCACGAAGATCACCAGTCCGACGAACGAGACGACGTACTTGCCGAACAGACCCCATGCACCGGGTCGGGCCTTGAGCAGTTCCGACTTCATCTGCTCCTCTCGCGGCTCGGCCCGATCATCGGCCGACGACGGCAGTGCCCGCAAGGGGCCGCCGGCGCGCGAAAAGGTCTCGGCAGAGGGAAATTCCGCCCGGATCACGACAGCACAACTCGCCAAACAGCGTCGCCCCGAACCCGGGATGCTGCAAGCGCAGGGCTATAACTTCTGTGACGAAGGTCACAGACGGCCGGCTCCGGATGGTGCAGCCGGCGGCTAGTGCCCCGAGCCCGAAGCTCGCCTGAGGGGGTGCTGCAAGCGTGTGCGAGCTTCGGAACCGGGACACTAGTCCCGGCATCACCGTCCCAGCAGGTCCCGCAACAGATCGCGCACCTGGTTGCGGTTGTCCGGTGGCTGATTGCGGCGGTCGCCCCGATCCCCCCGGTCGCCCCGGAACAGCTGATCCAGCGATTTGATCACCTCATCGGCATTCGGCTTCTTGCCGGACCCCGGCGTTCCGCTCAACTCCGGCGTGCCGAGCAGGCCGAACAGGCTGCCGCCCATCTGCTTGAGCTTGGAAAATGCCGCTTCCGGGTTGTCGAGGATGCCGGAAATGTCGGGGTGGATCTGCGGGTTGTCGAACGAGCCGCGGATCACCACCGGCACGCCGAGGCCGGCCGGGTCGTTGGCGCTGCCCTGCCCCTGCTGCGACAGGACCACCTTGGGATCGACGCGGAAGTCCAGCGTACGCGCCATGAGGTCGGCGGTCCCCTTGCCGGTCATCCGCACCAGCGGGCCGACCAGACGGATGTCGTCGCTCGTGGCCTTGCCGGCGGTGATCTGGAATTTCGCAAAGAAGGAGCCGAACTCGGTGCGCTCGGATTCCTTCTCCTGCCACCCCTGCATGGTCTTGCTCGACAGGATGTTGACCATGCTGGGAATATTGAGCCCGCGGATGGCCCCGTCCTCGAAGCTCAGGTCGGCCGTGCCGCCCAGGCTCGCCACGATGGCGCGGGGCGAGAGGCCGGACGCCGTGAGGTCGAACTTCCCGTTGAAGCGGCCATCGATATGGTCGAACTGGAGGGCGTCGGTGAGGAATTGCAGGGCGTTCACCCGGGCAAAATCAAGGGTGAGGCCGAAGCGCGCATCGCGGCTCGCTGCATCGACGACGAGACGGCCCTGCATGGGACCTCCATAGAGGTCCGAGCGGGTGACCGCCAACGACAACAGCCCGCCCGACAGGTTCGCCTCGATCTCGGCCGGGGCGATGCGAATGGTGTCGACCGCGAGCTCGCGCGCCGACACCTTCACCGCCATGTCGAAGACGCGAAGCGCCGCAAGATCCATCGGCTGATTGCTCCACGGCTCGCTGCGTGCTGCCTGTCGCGAAGCCGGGGCCGGGAGGAGCTCGATGCGGTCGAAATTCAGATTCGCGTTGGCGGCGGGCTTCGCCCCCGACGTGTCGATCGCCACCGCGCCGCTGACGCGACCGGAGGACAGCTGGCCCCGGATGCCGTCGATGCCGATGACCCGATCGGTCGCGCGGAAATTTGCGATGAGCGACAGCGGCCCTTTGACGATGCCGGGAAGCTCGATCGTTGCCTCCACCGGAGTGGGGCGTCCGTCGATGATCTGGCGCAACGAATTCGCCTTCGCGGCGAGCCGCAGCAGCTGGTCGCCCGTCTTGCCGTCGAGCTTGAGGTCGACCGGCCCGTCGGCGGGGGCGGAGGCGGTCAGCTGGATCGCATCGAGGCGTCCTTCCAGGTTCTCCCGCAGGTCGCGCATGATCAGCGTGCCGTCGACCACGCTCAGGCGGTCGATCGCGATGTTGCGCGCGCTGTCCTCGCGCGTCTCGCGCCGCCCCGCGACGCGCGAGCCGCGTCGCCCGGAGGTCAGGCGCACCACCGGCCGGGTCACCTCGATCTCATGGATGCGCACGTCGCCGGTGAGCAGGCTGAGCAGCGAGATGCCGATGCGCAGCTCCTTGGCGGTGAGCAGGTTGTCGCGCGGGTCGTCCGGGTCGGACAGGCGGATATCGCTGGCGGACACGTTCAGATTGGGCCACAGCGAGACCTTCGAGGCCCCATCGACGCGCAGCTGGTAGCCCGCCTTGGCCGCCTGATCCTCGATATAGCCCATCAGCGGCTGACCGGGGATGCCGAACATGAGCACCAGCACGGCCACCAACACGAGCCCAACAAGGGCAAGACCGGCGATCTTGATCAGCTTCACGCTCTGTCCTCCTGGAAGAAGGCGCCCGGCGCGCCCTGCCCGGCCGCTCCCGCCGCCCCGGGTGTTCCCGCTCCCGCGCCTGTTCCGCCTGACCGCCCGAAGGTATTCCTTTGGGTCCAGGGTGTGAAGGCGGTTGATGGCCCACCGGCGCTTGGTACACTCAGGGTGCAGGGAAGTTCATCCAGGGATCCGTCCTTTCGCAACAAGGTGACAATATGGCCGATCAGCCTGCAACCAAGCCCGCGGGCAAGCGGCTGGAATTCGCCACGCTGCTCGGCATGAACCCGCTGTTTTCGGGCCTCGGGGAGGACGCGATCCGCGGGATTGCCGGCCTGTGCACCAGGCGGGCGCTGGATTCGGGCGAGGTCCTGTTTCAGAAGGGCGACAAGGGGGACGCGCTGTTCGGGGTGCGGCGCGGCCGGGTCCGCATCGAGACCGGCACCGCGGCCGGCGGCCGGCTCACCCTCAACGTGCTGGGTCCCGGCGACCTGTTCGGCGAAATCGCCCTGTTCGACGGGCAGCCGCGCACGGCCGACGCGATCGCGGCCGAGACCTCCGAGCTGTTCACGGTGCGGCGCAGTGATTTCCTCGCCTATCTGGAGCGCGAGCCGCGCGTGACGCTGCGCCTGCTCGAGATGCTGTGCCAGCGCATCCGCTGGGTCAGCGACCGGATGGAGGAGGCGGTGTTGCTGCCGCTGCATGCGCGGCTGGCGCGCCGCCTGTGCATGCTGGCCGAAGACTTCGGCTCCGAGGTCCATATCTCGCAGGAGGAGCTCGGGGTGTACGTGGGCGCCGCGCGCGAGAGCGTGAACCGCCAGCTGCAGGAATGGCGGCGCGCCGGCATCATCGAGCTGCGCCGCGGCCGCATCTCCCTCCTCGACATGGACCGCCTGACCACTGCGGCCAGCGGGGAGTAGCGCCCTATTCGGCAGCCGCCTGCGCCGGTGCCGGCGGGGCGTGCGGCGGCGGCAGGGCGCGCGCCGGTTCCGACTTCTCCGACGAGGTGACGAAGCGGCCGAAGATGCGCCACAACAGGTGGCCGAAGTCGTCCATCACGGTGAAGAACGCCGGAACGAACAGCAGCGACAGGAAGGTGGAGACGATCAGGCCGCCGATCACCGCGATCGCCATGGGCGAGCGGAACTCGCCGCCCGCGCCGATCGCCAACGCGCTCGGCGCCATGCCGGCCACCATGGCGATCGTCGTCATGATGATCGGGCGGGCGCGCTTCTGACCGGCATCGATGATCGCAGTCGATCGGTCGATCCCGCGGTGCATGGATTCGATCGCGAAATCCACCAGCATGATGGCGTTCTTGGTGACGATGCCCATCAGCATCAGCATGCCGATCGCGACCGGGGCGCTGATCGGCTTGCCGGTGAGCAGCAGCGCGAGCATCGCACCGCCGATTGACAACGGCAGCGAGAACAGGATGGTGATCGGCTGCAGGAAGCTGTGAAACAGGACGACCAGCACCGCAAACACCATCATCAGGCCGTCGCGCATGGCGTCCGCGAAGCCCTCGAACAATTCCGCCTGCAGCTCGGCATCGCCGCCCTCGGTGACCGAGATGCCGGGCGGAAGACTTTTCATCACCGGAAGCGCGAGAATGGCGGCGCTCGCGGTGCTGAGAACGGCGTTGCCCGCGAGATCGGCTTCGACCTTGGCCAGGCGTTCGCGGTCGTATCGGGTGATCGAGATCGGTCCCTGGGCGAGCTGGATGTCGCTGATGGCGTTCAAGGGCACGCCGCCGCCGCGCGGGGTGGGCACCTTGAGCTGTTCGAGCACCTGACGGTCGGCGCGGGCGCTCTCGTCGAGCAGGACGCGCACCGGTATCAGGCGTTCCCCGGCGTTGAACTTCGTCAGCGCCTGACTCATGTCGCCGATGGTGGCGACGCGGATGGTTTCCGACAGGCTTTCGGTCGATATGCCGAGACGGACCGCCAGGTCCCGGCGCGGATAGATGCGCAGCTCCGGGCGGTCGAGCGCCGCCGTGGAGACGACGTTGGTAACCTCCGGCAACCGACGCATCTGCGTCGCCAGCTCCGCCGCGACGTTGCCGACCGTGATGCTGTCGGCGCCGGTGATCTGCAAGGTGACGGCGCGCTTGCCGTCGGGGTCGAGAAACCAGTAGCGAATGTCGGGAATGTCCGCGAGCTCCTTGCTGATGGCGAGCTCGAGGTCGCGTTGCGAGATCTTGCGTTCGTCCTTCGACACGAAGTTGATCGTCAGCGCGGCCTTGCGAACCTCCATGACGGAGGGAGGGATACGGCCGCCGTCGACGAAAACGTTCTTCACTTCGGGGCGGTTTTTCAGCCGCTTGACGATGCCCTCGGTGAGGGCGTCGGTCTCGGACAGCTGCGAGCCCGACGGCAGCTCGAGGGCGAGGATCGACCGGGCCGTATCCTGTACCGGCATGAACGTCGAATCCAGCAGCTTGAAGCTGGACGCCGATGCGGCAAACAGCAGGAGCCCGATGGCCACGGTCAGATACTGGTGGCGCACCGACCAGCTCAAGACCCACGTGTAGAGCCGCATGATCCGTCCGGGCTCCTTCTCCTCGTGTGCATGGGGCTTGAGAAAATACGCCGCCAGCATCGGCGTTATCAGCCGTGCGCATAAGAGCGAGAAGAACACCTGCACCGAAACGGTGATGCCAAACTGCTTGAAGAACTGGCCCACGACCGATTGCATGAAGCTCGCCGGGACGAACACCGCGATGATCGTGAGGCTGATGGCGATCACCGCGAGGCCGATTTCGTCGGCTGCTTCCATCGCCGCCTCGTAGGGCGATTTGCCCATGCGGATATGGCGCACGATGTTCTCGATCTCGACGATGGCGTCATCGACCAGAATTCCCGTGCTCAGCGTGATGGCGAGCAGGCTCACAAGGTTGAGCGAGAAGCCGAGGGCCTGCATGGCCCAGAACGCCGGCAGGATCGACAGCGGCAAGGTGATCGCCGCAATGAGGGTGGCGCGGAAGTCGCGCAGAAACAGGAACACCACGATGACCGCCAGTGCGGCGCCCTCGTAGAGGGTATGCATGGCCGACTTGTAGTTGCCCTCCGTGTAGGTCACGGAGGTATCGATCAGCTTGAGCTCGTATTCCGGATATTGCGTCTTGAGCACTTCGATGCGCTTCGCCACGGCCTCGGCGACCCGCACGTCGCTCGCGCCCTTGGCGCGGGTGACGGCGAGGCCCACCACCGGCTCGCCGTCGTAGCGCGCGAAGGTGCGCGGCTCGGCGATGGTGTCTGTCACGGTGCCGAGATCGTCGAGGCGGACCTCCCCGCCGAACGACAGCGCAATGCGTGTGGCGGCGAGCCCGGCGAGCGTGGTGGCGCCGGCCAGCGTGCGAATCGACTGGTCGCGGCCGCCGATCTCGGCGCGTCCGCCCGTGAGGTCCACGTTGGTGCCGCGCAGGCGCCGGCTCACGTCGAGCGCGGTCAGGCCGACCGCCTGCAGCCGGTCCGCATCAAGCCCGACACGAATCTCGCGATCGACGCCGCCGATGCGCTCGATCGAGCCGACGCCGCGCACGCCCTGCAGCTGGCGCTTGACCACGTCGTCGACGAAATAGGACAGCTGCTCCGGCGTCTTGCCCGGCGAGATCGCCGCGTAGGTCAGGATCGGAAGCCCGATGATGTCGAGGCGCTGTACCATCGGCTCGCTGATGCCGCTGGGGAGATTCCCGCGCACGCGCGTCACCGCATCCTTGACGTCGTTGAGCGCGCGATCGGTGTCGGTCTCCAGTTGGAACTGGATCGTCGTGTTCGACACGCCGTCGTTGATCGACGACAAGATGTGCCGGGCGCCGGCCACGCTGGCGACGGCGTCCTCGACCGTCTTGGTCACCTGTGTTTCGAGCTCCGCGGGAGCGGCGCCGAACTGGATGATGGTGACCGTGATGATCGGGATGTCGACGTTCGGCAGGCGGGTGATCGGCAGGTTCTTGAAGGCGACCCAGCCGAGCAGCATGACCACGATCGCGCCGACGATGGACGGCAGCGGCTGGCGGATCGACCAGGCCGATATGTTCATCAGCGCTCTCCCGCCTGGCCGAATTCATCGGCATATTTCAGCTGCACCTGATCGCCGTCGCGAAGCGACGTGCCCGCGTTGGCCACCACGACGTCGCCCTCACGGACGCCTTCGCGAATCTCTACGTTGAGATCGGAATGGAGGCCGACCCGGACGCGGCGCGTCTCGACCACCCGGTCGCGCACCACCTGAACGCTGGTGCCTTCGGTGCGATAGAGGACCGCCGCCTTGGGAACGGAGATGCCGCAGCTGCGGCTGGCGTCGATGGTGGCGCGGCCGAAGCTTCCCAGCCGCAGCGAGGCATCGCGCTCCAGCCCGATGCGCACCTTGCCGAGCTGCGACATCGGGTTGATCTCCGCCGGCACCAGCCGCACGAAGCCGGTCAGCTCGCGGCGATCCTCGATCTCGACGCGCGCCGTCTGGCCGGTCGCCAGCTTCGGTATGTGGATCGAGGGAACCTCCGCCTCCAGCTCGATCTCGCCGTCGATGGCGATGCGGAACAGCGGGTCGGCGCGCGGATTGGCGGTCGCCCCGATCGTCGCGGTGGAGCGCGTCACCGTCCCGGCCGCGGGGGCGCGCAGGAACATCGTCGCCGGCGGCGCCTGCGCAGCGGCGCCTGGGGGCGCGCCGGGCGGTGGTGCACCGGGTGGTGCGCCGGGCGGGGCAGCGCCCTCCTGTCGGGTGAGCCGCACGAGCGACTGCCCCGCGGTGACCGTATCGCCTTCCTTCGCCTGGATCTCGGTGATGCGATACCCGTCGATGTCGAGCGTCACCAGCGCTTCGCGGCGCGCCGCCAGGAATCCCGTGACCTGCACCGAGGCGGAAAAGCAGGCCTTGGTGGCCTTGGCGACGATCACGGTTGCGCCCGCCGGCTTGGCCGGCTCGGCGGACCGGACCACGTCACCCGCACCAACGAGAATGAGCCCGACCGCCAACGCGGCTGGCGCGGCTGTGCGGACGGCAGCCGACATCATGCCGAGAATCTCGCTCGCGAAAATGGAGCCGATCGAGCGCGAGGCAAGGCACACCCTGGGGAATTCGAGGACGATTTTTCGTAGCATCGGGCACCTATGCTGTCTAGCGCAGCACTTTACACCGCCGATGCTGAGAACGGCGCGGCGAAATCGCGATACGCTGCTGTTTCCACCTCCAAGGGCACTTCGTGGCGGCGTGCCGCCGCCCGGTCAGCGGAATTTTCGTTCATTGCACCCGCGGCGATTGCTGCAGGCTATGGCAGCTCGCGCACGACGCGGAACCCGTTCGCATAGTAACGGACGTCGGCGTCGTAGCGGAACCGCGAGGCCGAACGAAGGTAGCGAGCCTGGCTGTCGAACGAGCCGCCGCGCAGCACGCGCTGGTCGCACTGGCCGCTCGCCCAGGCTGATCCGTCGCGCGGTGCCCCCCGATAGGTATCGTTCCAGCAATCCTGCACCCACTCGGCCGCGTTGCCGGCGGTGTCGAACAGGCCAAACGGGTTGGCCGAGAAGCTTCCCGTGGCGATCGCGGCCTGTCCGGAGTTGCCGCCGCAGTCGCGGCAATTGGCGAACCGGGTGCCGACGTCGCGTCCCCACCAGAACGACGTCTTGGTGCCTCCGCGCGCGGCGTATTCCCATTCGGCCTCGCTCGGAAGCCGATATTTCTGGCCGGTCTTCTGCGACAGCCAGGACACATAGGCCGTCGCGTCGCGCCAGCTCACGTCGGTGACTGGGCGCTCCCCGCGCCCCTGCCCGCGGTCGTCCGGCCGGTGCCTGCAGTTTCCGGCGGCGACGCATTGATCCCATTCCTCGAACGTCACTTCGCGCCGCCCGATCGCGAAGGCCTTGCTGATCGTCACCTTGTGCACCGGCTTCTCGAAATCGAAATCGTTGGAGCCCATGTCGAACTCGCCGGCCGGAATCACCACCAGCTCCGGGCACTCGCGGCAGTCGCGGAACACATCGCCCGCCTTGACGCTGGGGCGCGGCGGATCGGCGCGCGGCGGGGTTGCGGCCTGCCGCTGCGGGTCCGGCGGCGCCAGCGGCGGGGCCTGAGCCGGTCGTGCGGGCTGCGGCGGCTGCGGCGTGACGCGGGGCTCGGGCTGCGGGCGGGCCGGCGGCCGCGGTTCGGCCAGCGGCGGCGTCGCCGACGGGCGCCCGGACGGCTGGACGAAATAGAATTCGTCCACCAGGGAAGAGGACACCCACGGCACCTGTTCGCCGTTGGACACGCGGGAGACGCCGATGCGGGTGCGGCTGAAGATTTCCTCGGCGGTCAGGCCGGGTGCCCGCATCTCCTTCACCATCTCGCCGATGAAGATGCTGTTCTCACCCTCGTCCTCGATGACCTTGCCAGGGGCCGCGGCGGACATGATCAGGGTGCCGGGCGGCGCATCGATCGGCGCAAGCCCGGCCGGCGATTGGCGGAACCGGCGCTCGAACGGATTGCGCCGTGACGCGTCGACGATCAACAGCTTGACCATGGCGCCGCGGGTGTGGAGATCGGCCAGCAGCCCCTCGATCGAAATGCCGTCCCGCCGGATGTCGTTTTCCGTCCACACCTGCGCGTTGGTCGGAATCATGAAGCTCTGCCGGTTGACCTGCAGGCCGTAGCCGCTGAAGAAGACCAGGGCCGCGGTTCCCGGCCGGATCTTCTGCTTGAACGCATCGATGACGCGCTGCATCTCCTCCTTGCCGAGATTTTCCCGGCTCTCGACCTCGAAGCCGCCGCGTCGCAATTCCTCGGCCAGCGCCCGCACGTTCTTCGGCGGCTGGACCAACGGCGCGGTCGCGTCAGGATAGGTCGAGTTGCCGATCAGCAGGGCGAAGCGCTGGCCGGCGCCGGGGCCGCTTTGCTGCGCAACGGCGGCAGCCGCGGCACAAAGAACTCCGACGCTCAACCCAAGGAGAAAAAGCAGGCTTCTCTTCATAGTGCCCTTTTTCCCGCCCTACACAGACCCGCAGCCGCTGGCGGCCGCAACGGATCGGGCGAGCCGAGCCGACCGTGCCGGCTCGTATCCAATTCTGGCTCTGCCCCCCGGGGCGATCCTAAACGTGCTGATCCAAATGGACAATGTCCGCCCGTCTCCGGGGTTAACTTCCCCCTTGCGGCGAAAATTCACGCCCGCCGTCAAGAAGCCGCGATCGGAGGCCGGCCGGTGCGGGCAGGCGCCGCAGCGTGGGCGAGACAAAAGCCCTTGAACCGGTGCTATAGTAGGACTGCAAGGCGATCTGCGCCGCACCCCTGGAGGAAAACCATGCATCTCGTGACCCGTCGCCGTCTTCTTGCCGCAACCGCCGGCCTTGCCGCGGCGACGCTCGCTCCGCGAATCGTCCTGGCGCAGGCCCAGCCCGCGGGGCCGTTCAAACGCGACCCGCTGCCCTATCCGGCCAATGCGCTCGAGCCGCATATCGACGCGAAGACGATGGAGATCCATCCCGAGCGCCATCACCAGGCCTACGTCACCAACCTCAACAATATCGCCAAGGATCACCCGCAGATCGGGCAGAAGCCGATCCCAGAGGTCCTGGCCAAGCTCGGCGATGTGCCGGAGGCGGTGCGCACCGCGGTGCGCAACAATCTCGGCGGCCACGCCAACCACACGATGTTCTGGCAGATCATGGGCGCGGGCGGCGGTCAGCCCCAGGGGGACGTTGCCGCCGCCATCACCCGCGATCTCGGAGGGCTGCAGAAATTGCAGGATGATTTCGGCGCCGCCGGCCTGCGCGTGTTCGGCTCCGGCTGGGTGTTCGTCACGGTCACGCCCGACGGCAAGCTGGCGATCGAGACCAAGCCCAACCAGGACACGCCGCTGATGGACGGCAAGCGCGTCCTCATCGGCAACGACGTTTGGGAGCACGCCTATTACCTCAACTATCAGAACCGTCGCGCCGACTATCTCAAGGCGTGGTGGAACGTGGTGAACTGGAGCAAGGTGGCGGAACGCTACGCGGCCGCCAAAGCCGGTACGCTGGAGGTGTGACCCGTAGGCGCGGCGAGCCCGACGTCCCTCATCGCCGGGCCTCCGCCTGCGCGCCGGCCACGACGGCGGAAAAGCATTCGGTCGCGAGACCGGATGCGGCAGCCTCGCCGATCAGGGCGCGATAGTCCTGGCAGGCGAGATTGACCCAGCCGATGCGGCAGTTCTTGCGCGCACGGCGCAGCCGGAACACCGAATCGCCGAGCTGGCGCGCGGCTGCATCGCTGGTGTCGGCCACGAGCCGGGCCACCGCGGAGCTTGCGGCGGAATCCCACGGCTCGCAGATCGGATTGATCGCTCCCTCGCCGTTGCGCGTGCCGATCTCGACCACCGATGCGGCGGTGACGACAGCGACGAACGCCACGCCGAGGGAAACCAACGCGGTGCGCGAGAGGCGCCGGCGTGTCGGTGTCGGCGGTGCGTGGGCGGTCGATGGACTTGCCGAGTGCCGCATGAAGTTTCTCCATGACAAGCCCCAGCCCCGGCGTCCGTCTGGTCGGTTGTTGTTGGCCCGGGCTTCCGCAAAGCGATCCCGGACAGGTCGATCAACTCCTCTGATCAGCGAACCAGAAAGCGCCGGCCACTGGCAGCCGGCGCCGTTCTCACGTGGAGCGGATGCGCTCCTTCGGTGCGTCAGCGCAGGACGACGACCTGCGTTCCCACCTTCACGCGCTCGTACAGGTCGACCACGTCTGCGTTCAGCATGCGGATGCAGCCCGAGGAAACCGCATGGCCGATCGTCTCCGGCTCGTTCGAGCCGTGGATGCGGTAGAGCGAGCCGCCGAGATACATGGCGCGCGCGCCGAGCGGGTTCTCAGGGCCGCCCGCCATATAGCGCGGCAGGTCGGGGCGGCGCTGCAGCATCTCTGCCGGCGGGACCCAATCCGGCCATTCCGTCTTGCGCGAGATCGTCTGAGTGCCCGACCACTCGAAGCCGGCCTTGCCGACGCCGATCCCGTATTTCATAGCCCGGTTTCCCGCCATGACGAGGTAGAGGCGGCGCTCGGAGGTGCTCACCACGACCGTGCCGGGGGCGTAGGGGCCGTGATAGGCGACGATCTCGCGCGGGATGCGCACGGCGGCCGGACGGTTGGCCTCCTGGGCATAGGTCGGCGCGACCGTCGGCTGATAGTACGGAGCGTTCGTCGGCTGGGCTTGCCCGTTGAACAGGCCGCCGAACAAGGCGCCGAGCGGATTGGCAGAAGCCGCAGTGGTGAGGCAGGCGAACAGGGTGGCGGCGAGCAAAGGGGTGGCGTGGCGACGCATGACAGTCTCCAAATTCAAGAGTTTGATCTGGGCGGTTCGGGCGCCAAGCGCCCGCCGGATGGATCAGCGCTGGGCCAGGTCGGCGACCGGAACGCGCATCAACTCGGACGTGTTGTCGCCGACGCGGCGCTCGATGGTGATGAGGCGGTTCACCTTGCGAGCCGGGGCGCCATCGGAGGAAACCAGGCACTGATGCGAAATGTAGGGCCAATCCTGCTCGCTGCACGACTCGGCGGCGGGCAGCTTGTCACTCTTGCGCCCGTCGACCACCGGCTGGTGCGCGATGAACATCTGGGCGGCAAACTGGGTCATGGAGACCGGCGTGAACATCTCGCTGGTCACCGGGAAGCGATCGGCCACCTCGACGGCGGCGGGTCGGTCGACAGTTTGGGTGCCGCTGATATCGACGGCCGCGACGATCCCGGCCGACATCAAGGCGGACAACGCAAGCATGCTCTTGCTGATGATGATCATTGACCCTCTCCCGGGCCCCTGGTTGGGGCGCTCTCGATATGGTGCGACCCTAACGCTCCGATCTTTCAGTACTTTTACGCGGGGTCGGGAAAATGGTTTCGTCCCCGGCGGGCTTGTTGCGTGGCGCGCGGGCGGACGAAACAACACCCCGGGTCGGGGCGGTGATTGTTGCGTCGCTCGGCCGACGACGAAACAAAGGCCCCGGGCGGAGCCGCGGGGCCTTAGACGGGATCAGGCGTTGCCGTGTTCAGGCGACGGATGCGGCCTAGCGCTCCTTGCCGTCGGGCGAGAACAGGTAGCCGGCGCCGCGCACCGTGCGGATGATCGACGGGTGATCGGGATCGGGCTCGATCTTGCGCCGAATGCGGGTGATGCGCACGTCGATCGCGCGATCGAACGCTTCCGGATCGCGCGCATTGGCGAGATCGAGCAGCCGTTCGCGCGAGAGCACCCGCTTGGGATTGTCGGCGAACGCCTTGAGCAGCGTGAACTCCGACGTCGTCAGCGGGTGCTCGTTGCCGTCCTCGTCGCGCAACAGGTGCGCGTCGAGATCGAGCAGCTTGGTGCCGAACCGCACGGTGCGCGAGGCCGGCTTGCCTTCGGCGGCGGCGGGCGCCGCCTGGGCCGCCGTCTGGCTGCGGCGGAGCACCGAGCGGATGCGTGCTACCAGCTCGCGCAGCTCGCACGGCTTGGCGATATAGTCGTCGGCGCCGAGCTCGAGCCCGACCACGCGGTCGATGGCGCTCGCCGTGGCGGTCAGCATGATCACCGGCACGGCCGATTTCTGCTTGAGGTCGCGGACGATGGAGAGCCCGTCTTCCTCGGGCATGTTGAGGTCGAGCACGATCAGATCGGGCGAGGTCTTCTTGAGCAGCTCGCGCAGGCTGGCGCCGCCGTCGCATTGGCTCACCTGAAACCCGTGCGTTCCGAGATACTCGCCGACCATCTCGCGGGTCGATGCTTCGTCGTCGACGACGGCGATATGTGGATTCTGAGTCATACGTGGTGCTGCGCCTCCACCGGCAATGCGATCGTGAACGTGGTTCCGTTGCCCGCTCCCTGGCTCTGGGCGGTGATGTGGCCGCCATGCAATTCGACGATGCGCTTGACGATCGACAAGCCGAGCCCGGTCGAGCTCTCGCCGGCGGTCGGCTTGGCGGACAGGCGCTGGAAGCGGCCGAACAGGCGCGACATGTCCTCGGGCGAAAGACCGGGCCCGTTGTCGGACACATGGATCAGCACGTCGTCGCCGTCCTGGCGCGCCGAGATCTCGATCCGTCCGCCGATCGGCGAATACTTGATGGCGTTGCTGACCAGATTGTCGATCGCCTCGCGCAGGCGGTCAGGGTCGCCGCTGACCCGCAGGTCGTCGGGCGCGTCGATCGCGACCACCTGCGCCTTCTTTTCCATCAGCGGCCGGCTGGTCTCGACCACCTCCCGGACCAGCAGCGGGACGTCGATCGCCTCGGGGCGGATACTGATGTTGAGCGCATCCGCCATGGCGTCGGCGAGCAGCGTGTCCACCATGCCGATCAGGCGCTCGGCCGAATCGCGGATGTGCTTGACCTGGGAGCGCACCTTGTCGGCGGCGATCGGCGTCACGTCGAGAAAATCGGTCATCATCTCGGTGCGGCCGGTGATCACGCCGAGCGGGTTCTTGAGATCATGCGCCACCTTGCCGAGGATCTCGCTCTTGAAGGCGTTGGCGCGGCGCAACCTGTCCCATTGGGCGGAGAGGCGGCGGTTGGCGGCGGTGAGCTCGCGGGTGCGTTCGGCCACCCGACGCTCCAGGTGCGCATTCGCCTGCTGCAGCTGCTCGTACAGGATGACGTTGTCGAAGGCGACCGACAGCTTGCTGCAGAACACCTCGACCAGCGTGCGGTCGGTGTCCGACAGATCCTTGGCGGCTTCCAGCAGGACGACGATCTCGCGCCCGCTGCCGGTCTTCATGTAGAGGACCGATCGCTCGGGGAGGAACTCGTGCTGGCGGCGCGCGAAGGCCTCGCGCACCACATGGCGCAGGTCGCCGTTGAGCTCGTCGACCCGGTGCAGGCCGGTGAACTGGCTGTAGCACCCGGACCCCGCCAGCACCGAGAAACTCTCCCCGTTGTTGCCCTCGTCGCGCAGCACGAGAATGCCGGCGCATTCGACGTTGACCAGCGAGGCGATCTGGGTGAGCACGCCCTCGGCCAGCTGTTGCATGGACTTGAAGTCGAACAGCTTGGCCGCCGCATCGATGATGATCTCGAGCCCGCGCCGGGTCTGCACCATGCGCTGGATCTGCTGATAGCTGCGCAGTGCCGCCGTCATGGCGGTGAACAGGCGATCGGCGGTGAGCTCGGTCTTCGCCTTGTAGTCGTTGATGTCGTAGTCGACGATGACGCGCCGCTCAGGCGCCTGGCCGGGCTGGCCGGTGCGCAGGATGACGCGCACCATCTCGTTCTTGAGCTCGTTGCGGATGAACCCGACCAGCTGCAGCCCGGCCGAATCGGTCTCCATCACCACGTCGAGCAACACGACGGCGATGTCGGGATGGGCGCGCAGCAGCTCGCGCCCCTCGTCGGCCGAATAGGCCGACAGGATGTCGAGCTTCTGGCCGTTGAGCACGTAGTCGTACAGCGCATAACGCGTGCCGTCGTGGACCGCCGGGTCGTCGTCGATGACGGCGACCTTCCACGGCGCGCCGTATTGCGGCGCGAGTCCGGGCTCGTCGTCATCCAGCAGCGTCAAAACGTCGTTGTCGTCGGCCATCGATGGATCCAATCACCCGGCAGCCTGTGCCTCGCTGTCGTGCCGCGGCGCCGACAGCGGAAGCGTGATGCGGAACGTCGTGCCGCGCCAGGGCGCGGAGGAGAGCATGATTCGCCCCCCGAGCCGGCGCGTCACCAGGTTATAGACGATATGCAGCCCAAGCCCAGTGCCGCCTTCGCTGCGCCGCGTGGTGAAGAAGGGGTCGAAGGCGCGCCGCTGCACCTCCTCGGTCATGCCCTTGCCGTCGTCGTAGAAATTGATCTCCACTTGGCCCACCCCGACCGGGCGCGCCTCGATGTGGATCGTTCCCTCGGGGACCCCGTCGAACCCGTGCTTGACCGCGTTGAGGAACAGATTGGTCAGGACCTGGCCGTAGTGCCCGGGGTAGCTGTCCATCACGATGCCGGGCGGGATCTCGGTCACCAGCTCGATATGCGACTTCTTGAGCCCGGGCCGCAGGCTGGCGAGGATCTGCTCGGTCGAATGGCGCAGGTCGAACTGGCGGCGGTCGGCGTGGCTGCGGTCGACCGCCACCTGCTTGAACGACTGGATCAGCTCGCCCGCCCGCTGCAGGTTGGCGACCAGCTGGTTGGCGGCCTCGCGATTGCCGTCGATGAACTCGACCAGCCGCGAGCGGCGAATCTGGCCATGCTCGAGCTCGGACGAGAAGCTCTCGCAGCGCCGCGCCAGGCTCGAGGCGACCGTCATCGAGATGCCGACCGGGTTGTTGACCTCATGCGCCACGCCGGCCACCAGCCCGCCGAGCGCCGCCAGCTTCTCCGCCTCGATCAGGCTCTCCTGGGTGTTGCGCAACTCGGTCAGCGCCTGCTCGGCGCGCTCCTTGGACGCGCGCAGCTCCTCCTCGGCCCGCCGCTTGGCGATTGCGTTCTCGCGGAACACCTCGACCGCGCGCGCCATGTCGCCCACTTCGTCGCGCGCCTTGAGGCCGCGCAGCCGGCTCTCGTAATTGCCGGCGACGATGGCGCCCATCGCCGACATGAGCTCACGCAGCGGCGCGCTGATGCTCTTGGTGATCGCCACCCCCATGACGACGATGAGCGAGAGGAACACCACCGCGACGATCGCCACCTTCTTGTAGACGCCCGCCAGCGTGCGGTCGAACCGCTCCTGGGCGTGGCGCTCGCGCGTGCGCATCTGGGCGGAGAGCTGATCGATCGCCGCCGCCATGGCGCCCTGGTTGCCGTCGATCGCGTCGCGCAACAGGCGCGCCTGGGTGGTGAAATTGGCGGTGAGGTTGCTCAGGCCCTGGCGCAGGATCTGCGACTGCTCGCGCAGCTTGGCGAGCGCCGCGCGCTGCAGGTCGTTGTCGGCGAGATCCAGCATCACCGGAATGGTGCGCTCGATCGTCTCCAGGTTCTTGTTGGCGTCCTCCGCCGCGCTGGAGGACAGCGACAGATAATAGGCGTTCGCCGCCACGACGGTCGCGGAAAACGCCTCGCGCGACTTGGACAGCGACGGCCAGATCAGCGCGTCGCGCGATCCCGAGGCGCCGTCGATGATGGCGTAGAGCCCGGCGATGTCGCGGGCGGGCTTGAGCACCTCGCTCTCGTAGGTGCGGGCGATCCGCGCCTGGGTCGCCCGCAGGTCGCCAAAGCCGGACAGGAATTTCTCGGTCGCCTCGACCAGCCCCTCGACGCTGCCCGCCAGCATGGGATCGACCGAGGCCCGATTGCGCAGCGTCGTCAGCAGCGCCTCGCGCAGCAGCGTGATCTCCGCGAACACTTCCGGGTTGGGCTGGTTGAAATAGCGGTGGATGAGGTTCTGCAGCCGCCCCGCCTCGCTCTCCAGGAGCGCCAGGAGGCGGTCGGAATCGCGCACCTGCCGCACGTCGGTCCACGCCGCGCTCAGGCTCTTGGCCCCGTCCCAGATCAACATCGCCAGGATGATGGCGGCGGCCGTATTGAGGCCGGCGATCAGGAAAATTCGCCAGCGAATCGACAGATTTCGCATGAGGGCGTCGATCCCGAACGAGCTCACGCGCTCGGGAGACGGACCGGCGATCGATGTCTGCCTCTGCTCCAGGGCTACCACCGCAAAAACACTCACTGAACCTGGCGGATCCGCTCGACCAGGGTTTTGATGCGCTCGTCGCTCAGCGACTTATGGTAGATTCCCGACATTGCGTCCATGAGCGGCTTGCGGTCGAGATCGGCGATGATCACGCTGCCGGCCTTTTCCGCCTGCTCGCGTGAGCGCTCCTCCCACGCCTTCCATTGCTGGCGCATGAAAATACTCGAACTCACGCGCCGCATCGCGGAAAATCTTGCGGTCCTCGGCGGACAGGCTGTCCCACGCCTTGCGCGACATGACGAGGACTTCCGGGCTCATCGTGTGCTCGGTGAGGGTGTAGAAGCGCGCCGCCGTGTAGTGATTGGTCGTCACGTAGGAGGGCCAGTTGTTCTCGGCGCCGTCGATCAGCCGCGTGGTCAGGCCCGTGAGCACCTGCCCGTAGGGCAGTGCCACCGGCACGGCGCCAAGCGCCTGCATCATGTCGATCATCAGATCGGATTGCTGCACGCGCACGCGCATGCCCTTCAGATCGGCGAGAGACTTGACCGGACGGACATTGTTGTAGATCGACCGGGCCCCCGAATCATAGAAGGCGAGCCCGACGAACCCGTAGGTCTCGAAGCTCGCCAGCACGTCGGCGCCGACCGGACCGTCGAGAACCCCGTAGAGGTGCTCCATCGATCGGAACAGGAACGGCAGCACCAGCACGTTGGCTTCCGGCACGAAGCTGCCGAGCGGCGCCACATTGGTGCGGTTGAGATCGATCGCGCCGACCTTGGTCTGCTCGATCGTTTCCTTCTCCTCCCCCAGCTGGCGCGAATGGAACACCCGGATGCGATGGCGGCCTTTGGTTTTTTCGTTGACGATCCGGTCCATCACCATGAGCGCCTGGACCGTGGGGTAGTCCTCCGACTGGGTGTCGGCGGCGCGAAAATCGCGCGCATGCCCGCTCGAGCATCCCTGAGCGAGCCCCGCGAGCGCGAAAAACACCAGATATTTCAACAATCCGACACCAGACATCGGCTTCTCCCCAAGCCGGCCGGACGAGCCACCCGGCTTTCCACGGGTACCATATTGCATTTCTGCGGCCTACGCTGGTCGGACATCCTGGGTGCCATCATCCTGGGTACCATTCATGGCCAAAGCTTACGCGCTTGCCAATGGGTTCGGCCTGGACGTGCTCTCGCTGGTCGAGTGGCCGGCGGAGGCGGTTCCCCATGGCCATGTGCGGCTGGCCATCGCGGCGGTCAGCCTCAACCGGCGCGACCTCCTGCTGGTGGAAGGGAAATACGCGCCGCGCCTGCGGTTTCCGGCAATCCCCTGCTCGGATGCGGCGGGAACCGTGACCGAGCTCGGGGCAGGCTGCTCCCGATTCCGGCCAGGAGATCGCGTGGTTGCGCATATGTTCCCGGATTGGCTGGGCGGAACGCCGACGGCGGAAGCCCTGCGTGCCTCGCTCGGAGGGCCGGTGCGCCAGGGGACCTTGCGCGACGAGATCGTCCTGCCGGAAACGACCCTGCTGCCGATCCCGTCCGGCCTCACGATGCGCGAGGCTGCGACGCTGCCCTGCGCGGCGATCACCGCCTGGTCCGCGGTCGCCAAGTTCGCCACGGTCCGGCCGGGGCACAGCGTGCTCGTTCGGGGCACCGGCGGGGTGTCGATCTTCGCCCTGCAGTTCGCCAAGATGCTGGGTGCAACGGTCGTGGCGACCTCCTCGGCGCCGGAGAAGCTTCTGCGCCTCACCGAGCTCGGCGCCGACTTCGTCGTCGACTATGCGAGGGATGAAAACTGGGCGGAGACTGCGCGGCGCCACGTCGGCGGCGCGTTCGACCTCGTGGTCGAGGTGGTCGGCGATCTCGACACCGCGATCCGCTCGGTACGTCCCGGCGGCATGGTGGCGATGGTCGGCGTGCTCGCCGGCACCAGGGCCGAGATCACGCTGCCGCTGGTGGTGATGCGCCAGGTGGCGCTGCAGGGCGTGACCTGCGGCTCGGCGGAGGATTTCCGCGACATGCTCAAGGCGATTGCGGCGAGCGGGCTCAAGCCCGTGATCTCCGACGTGTTTCCCTTCTCGCGCGTGCACGACGCCTTCGCGGCCATGCGCGACGGCGCGCATGTCGGCAAGATCGTCGTGGAGATCAACGCGTAGACCATCGGTTTTCGCAGGGGTGACCCTTGTGGTCGCCCGGAATGGCCCACAGCCGATCGGGCGGCCACACGGGCTGCCCCTACTTCCCGGCGGCGTCGATCGGCTTCTTCAGCAGCTTGAAGCGGTCGGGGTCGAGCCCCATCGCCGGCTGCAGCGGCGCGAATTCCTGCCGCGCCAGGGACTCCAGGTCCTGGGTGCCGTCTTCGAATTTCTTGTGGCTCATGGTCGCGCCGCGCCAGCGGTCGATCACCGACTCGAGGAAGCCGTCGCTGGTGTCGCGCTCCGGATCGAGGCGGGCGTTGGTCACCGTTTCGCTCTTGGGGAGCAGGTCCTTCGCCAGTTCCTTGAACTTGAGGCGCGTCGGCAGCGCCACGCCTTCGCCGAAGGCGAGCACCTCGCGGGTGCCGAGCGAGGGCACGAAGGCGAGCAGGTTGGCGGCCGCGTCGGACACCGCAGAGCGCAGCAGCGCCTGGTCGCGGTCGTTCGCCATCCGCATGGCGAACAGGGTCGAGCATTGGGAAATGATGGTGGGATCGAGCTCGGCCGGGCGCTGCGTCACCAGGCCGAGAAAGACGCCATATTTGCGGCCTTCCTTGGCGATGCGGGCGATCGCCTTGCGGGTCGGGCCGAAGCCGAGCGTACGGTCGGCGGCGGCGTAGCGGTGCGCCTCTTCGCACACGAACAGGAGCGGCACGGCGCCGTCGCTCCACAGGCCGAAGTCGAACGCCATGCGGCAGAGAACCGAGACCACGGCGTCGACCACGTCGGAGGGAAAGCCGGCGAGCTGCATGATCGTCATCGGCCGGCCGTTGGACGGCAGGCGGAACAACTGGCCGAGCGTCTCCGCCATGGTGTCGCCGCCGACGTTGGCGTTCTCGAACATGAAGGCGTAGCGCGGGTCGTTGCGAACGGTCTCGATCCGCATGATCAGGCGATGGAATTTCATCCGCGACGAGCGGTTCTCGAGCTTGCCCATGCGCTCGTCGATCAGGGAGACGAGGTCCGCCAGCCGGTAGGGCACCGGCGTGTCGACCGTATAGCCGGTGGCCTTCGGATCGGTCCGCTTCAGCGTCGACCGCTCGGCCGTGCCCTTGTATTGGGTGTAGACGCCCTTCGCGAGCGGTATCACCTCGGACAGGATCTCGACCTCCTCTTCGACACCCGGACGGTTGCCGAAGATCACGTCGACGATCTCTTCGAAATTGAACAGCCAGAACGGCAGCTTGACGTTGCGCGGATTGAGCACCAAGGCGCGGTCGCCGAAGCAGCGGCCGTACTCGTTGTGGCCGTCGAGCAGGAAGATGCGCAGGTCCGACCGCGCCTCGAGGATCTGCTGCAGCACCACGACGACGCCGCTCGACTTGCCGACGCCGGTGGTGCCGAGCACGGCGAAATGCTTGCGCAGCATGTCGTCGACGTGGACATAGGCGCCGATGCCGGCATCCTGCAGCAACGTTCCGATATTGATCGTGTCCGATCCGGACAGATCGTAGATGAGGCGCAGCTCGCTGTTGGAGATCAGTTTCGCCGGATCGCCGATCGCCGGATAGGCGGTGACGCCGCGCTGGAAGTACGAGGAACCGTCGGCGCGCCGCCTGATCTCGCCCATCAGGTCGAGTTCGGCGGTCGCGTAATAGCCCTGCTCGCGGGCGACCGCGATGGTGGTGAGCGACACCTTGGTGATCACGGCGATCAGCAGCGAGGTCCCGCTGCGCAGCACCACGAACTGTCCGACCGTGATCCGCGTATCGGTGCTCTCGGCTTCGTTCGTTGCGAGCACGCCCATGCTCGCCTGCGACCCGGTGACCGCGAGCACGTGTCCCAGTGTTTCGGCGCGTGAATCGGGTTGCTGATCGGCGAAGGTGTCGGTTTCCACCGTTGGCTCCTCGTCGGGATCGGTGCGATCGGCAGCATCCCCGGCTGCCCGCAATCTCGGGCACTCTACCCGCCGCATTTTCTAGATTGCGTTAATGGCACACGTGCACATTGGCTGAAATGCCAACTGCCTGCGCCAAGGTCTCGCGCAGCAGGCCCAAGCGGGAGCCGCTTCACCAGTCGTTAACGATAGGGTCACCTTTTCCTATGGTTAGCGGACGTTACCGCTGTTTCGTTGAATCAATTAGGACGAATGTCAGCAAGGAGGCGTTAAGCCCGCCGCGTTCGTGCTGCGGGAGCTTCGCTCATGCTGCATCTCCTCGACAAGTTCCGCCGCCAAACCAGCGGCAACGTTGCGATTACGTTCGCCCTCATGCTGATCCCGATCGTCGGCATGGTGGGCGCCGCGATCGACTACAGCAATGCCAACCGGGTCCGCACCTGGCTCATCGCCGCCGCGGATGCGGCAAGCGTCGGCGCCGTGGTGAAGTCGTCCGCCGCAATGACGGCGGCCGCCGCGATGTCGGGCGACGGACCGATCCCCGTCGGCGCGGCCGAGGCGATCAACATCTTCAACGCGCAGATCGCCGGCAAGACCGGTTTCAAGCTCAGCAGCGTCACCGCCAACGTCGACAAGTCCAAGAACGCGGTGAAGTCGACGGTTCAATTCTCCGCCGACGTACCGACTTTCTTGCTCGGCGCGCTCGGCCGGAAGACCTTCAGCATCGGATCGACGTCGACCGCCGCCAACGGCATGCCGCCGTTCATCGATTTCTATCTGCTGCTGGACAATACCCCGTCGATGGGGGTCGCGGCGACTCCGGCCGATATCGACAAGATGGTGAAGAACACGCCCGACCAATGCGCCTTCGCCTGCCACAACCTCGATGATCCGAAGAATAATTATTATCAGCTCGCCAAGAAGCTCGGCGTCACCATGCGGATCGACGTGCTGCGCCAGGCGACCGAGCAGCTCATGGACACGGCCCAAGCGACCGAGACCATCAAGAACCAGTTCCGCATGGCGATCTACACCTTCGCGTCGTCCTGCACGAGCCCGGGCCTGACCACCATCAAGGCGCTCACCTCCAGTCTCTCGAGCGCCAAATCGGCGGCCAAGAATATCGACCTGATGACGATCCCCTACCAGGGCTACAACAACGACCAGTGCACCAACTTCGAAGACGTCATGGCGGATGTAAGCAAGGTCATTGCCAATCCGGGCAGCGGAGCGTCGGCATCATCGCCGCAGAAGTACGTGTTCTTCGTTTCCGACGGCGTGGCCGATTTCAACAATCCGGGCTCGTGCTCGCAGCCGACCGACTCCACCGGGCGCTGCCAGGAGCCGATCGACCTCGCGGTGTGCACCGCGATCAAGAGCCGCGGCATCAAGATCGCCGTGCTGTACACGACCTATCTGCCGCTGCCGACCAATGCCTATTACAACAAGTGGATCGCGCCGTTCGTCAAGAAGATCGGCCCCGCCATGGAGAGCTGCGCCTCGCCGGGGCTGTATTTCGAAGTCAGCCCGTCCGAGGGCATCTCGGACGCCATGAACGCCCTGTTCCAGAAGGCGCTCGCCCAGGCGCGTCTGACCAAGTAGGCGGCGCCGCACGTCCCGACCGCAGGAACGCGTCGCCGCCGTGCCGCGCTTGCCCGTCGGGCGTGGTTACGATACCCATCTCGCTATGACATTGGCCGTGCCGCGCTCGGGCACGGCAGCGGGGCCGGCGTCGCCGCCCGACCGCTTGGTGCGAGCATCGGGGCGGCGCCGGACGGCGGCCGCGACACTTCTGGGAGGGATAAGAATGACACGTGACACAGATTACCTGCGTCGGCGCCTGTCGGTGCTCGCGGCCGGCATCGGCCTCGCCGCAGTGGGTGGTATGCTGGCGCTCTCGGCGACCCCCGCGGCGAGCCAGCAGAAGCCGATCAAGATCGGCTTCGTCAGCACGTTCAGCGGGCCGACCGCCGCGATCGGCAACGATATGCGCAACTCGTTCGAGCTCGCGCTCGACCATCTCGGCCGGAAAATGGGCGGCTCGGCGGTCGAAATCATCTACGAGGACGACCAGCAGAAGCCCGAAGTCGGCAAGCAGAAGACCGACAAGCTGATCGAATCCGACAAGGTCGATTTCATCGCCGGCTACATCTGGTCGAACGTGCTGCTCGCCTCCCTGAAATCGGCGGTCGATGCCAAGACCTTCCTGATCACCTCCAATGCCGGTCCCTCGCAGCTTGCGGGCGAATTGTGCAGCCCGTACGTGTTCTCGACCTCGTGGCAGAACGACCAGACCCCGCAGGCGATGGGCCTCTACATGAACCAGAAGGGCGTGAAGAGCGTCTTCCTGATCGGCCCGAACTATGCCGCCGGCAAGGATATGCTCGCCGGCGTCGCCTCGACCTTCAAGGGCCAGGTGGTCGGCCAGGAGCTCACCAAGTGGCCGGACCAGCTCGACTTCTCGGCCGAATTGTCGAAGGCGCGCGCCGCCAAGCCGGACGCCATCTTCGTGTTCTATCCGGGCGCGGCGGGCGTGCAGTTCCTCACCCAGTACGCGCAGGCCGGGCTGAAAGGGCAGATCCCGCTCTACACCGCCTTCACCATCGACGAGCTCACCCTGCCGCGCCAGAAGGACCTGGCGCTCGGCGTGCCGGGCGCGCAGCAGTGGGTGAACGACCTGCCCAACGACACCAACAAGAAATTCGTCGCCGACTACGCGAAGAAGTATAGCAGCGCGCGTCCGACCTTCTATGGCGCCCAGAGCTATGACGCCGTGAACCTGATCAACAGCGCGGTGGTCGCGGTGAAGGGCGATACGTCCAAGAAGGAAGACATGCGCAAGGAAATGGAGAAGGCGAATTTCAAGTCCGTGCGCGGCAATTTCAAGTACGGCAACAACCACATGCCGATCCAGAACTTCTATCTGCAGGACGTGGTCAAGGACAAGGACGGGAATTTCGTGCTCAAGACCGTCGCCACCATCGTGGAGAACGACCAGGATCGCTTCCACGACAAGTGTCCGATGAAGCTCACTCAGTAACCGACGGAGGACCGGCGGCGGGCAGGAAGCGGAGCGCGAGGAGCAGTCCGGCTTCCGCCCACCGTCATCGGTCGTCCGAACGTCATGCTGTATTTCATCGAGCAGTGCCTGAACGGCGTGCAATTGGGCATGCTGCTGTTCCTGCTGGCGGCCGGGCTGACGCTGATCTTCGGCATCATGGACCTGGTCAACCTGGCGCATGGCTCGCTCTACATGATCGGGGCCTATTTCGCCGCCACCTTCGCGGCGCTGACCGACAGCTTCGTGCTCGGCGCAATACTTGCCCTGATCGCAACGCTGATCGTCGGCATGGCGGTCGAGGTCGTCGCCATGCGGCGGCTGTATGGCCGTGATCATCTCGACCATGTGTTGGGTACGTTCGGGCTGATCCTGTTCTTCAACGAGCTGGTGCGGCTCGTCTGGGGCCCCGAGGGGATGACCTTGCCGCTGCCGCCGCAGCTGTTGACCGCCATCCAGGTGCTGCCCGGGGTCTACTATCCGGCCTATCGGCTGGTCATTATCGTCACCACGCTCGCCGTCGCGTTCGCCATGTACATCGTGGTCATGCGCACGCGGCTCGGCATGCTGATCCGCGCCGGCGCCTCGAACCGCGAGATGGTGGGGGCGCTCGGCATCAACATCAAGCTGCTCTACACCCTGGTGTTCGGGCTCGGCGCCGCGCTCGCCGGCTTCGCCGGGCTGATGCAGGCGCCGATCCTCACGGTGCAGATCGGCATGGGTGAGAACATCCTGATCCTCGCCTTCGTGGTGATCATCATCGGCGGCATCGGCTCGATCCGTGGCGCGCTGGTGGCGTCGATCTTCGTCGGCCTGGTGGACACCATCGGCCGCGCCTTCCTGCCCGATCTGTTGCGCCTGTTCATGAGCTCGAACGCCGCCTCGACGGTCGGGCCTGCCGTCTCGTCGATGCTGATCTACCTGTTGATGGCGTTGATCCTGGTGCTGCGGCCGGAAGGCCTGTTTCCGGCAACGAGCCGATGAGCGCATTCCTAAATGCCCGCACTGTCGTGGTCGCCGGCCTGCTGGCGATGCTGGCGCTGCTGCCGCTCTACACCGGATTGACCGGCAACACGTTCCTGCTCACCCTGTTCACCCGCATCCTCATCCTCGCCATGGCGGCCACCAGCCTCAACCTGATCCTCGGCTACGGCGGCATGGTGAGCTTCGGCCACGCCGCCTATCTGGGCATCGGCGGCTACGTGGTCGGCATCCTGGCCAAGGAGGGGATCACCTCGGGCTTCGTGCAGTGGCCGCTCGCGCTCGCCGTTTCGGCCCTGCTCGCCCTCGTCATCGGCTCCCTCTGCCTGCGCACGCGCGGCGTCTATTTCATCATGATCACGCTGGCCTTCGCGCAGATGCTCTACTACGTGGCGATCAGCCTCGCCCAATACGGCGGCGACGACGGGCTCACCATCTACCGGCGCAGCCAGTTCGTCGACTTCATCAACCTGTCGCACAAGACGACCTTCTACTACGTATGCCTGATCCTGCTGCTGGTGACGATCTATCTGACCTGGCGCATCGTGAATTCGCGCTTCGGCATGGTGATCCAGGGGGCGCGCGCCAACGACCGGCGCATGCGCGCGATCGGCTTTCCCACCTTCCGCTATCGCCTCACCGCGTTCGTCATCGCCGGCACGATCTGCGGGCTTGCCGGCGCGCTGCTCGCCAATCACACCGATTTTGTCAGCCCGGCGATGATGCACTGGACCCGCTCGGGCGACCTCATCATCATGGTGGTGCTCGGCGGCATGGCGTCGAGCTTCGGGCCGCTGATCGGCGCGGTGGCGCTGCTGCTGCTCGAGGAGGTGCTGTCCGGCATCACCGAATACTGGCAGATCATCCTCGGTCCGCTGCTCCTGCTGGTCGTGCTGTTCGCCCGCAAAGGCATCGACGGTCTGCTCGACTATTCCGCCCGCCCGCGCCCGCCGGGAGTGGCCGGCGCGGGAGGCGATCGCCCGCTCGCGAAGGTCGGCCATGGCTGAGCCCCTGCTGCGGATCGTGGACCTGACCAAGCGTTTCGAGGGCATCATCGCGTCCGATCAGATCTCGCTCGACGTCGCGCGCGGCGAGCTGCATGCCGTCATCGGCCCGAACGGGGCCGGCAAGACCACGCTGATCGGCCAGCTCACCGGCGAGGTTGCGCCCAACTACGGCTGCATCAGCTTCGACGGGCATGACATCACGGCGCTGCCGGTCGACCGCCGCAGCCGGTTGGGGCTCGCGCGCTCGTTCCAGATCACCTCGCTGTTTCCCGATTTCACCGCGCTCGACAACGTGGCGCTCGCCGTGCAGGCGCATGCCGGCCACTCGTTCCGGTTCTGGCGCAATGCCCGCCGCGAGGATGCCCTGCGCGCGCCGGCGCGCGCGGCGCTCGAACGAGTGGGCCTGGGCGAACGCGCGGACGTCGTCGTCGCCGGCCTGAGCCACGGCGAGCAGCGCCAGCTCGAGATCGCGATGGCGCTGGCGACGCGGCCGCGCATGCTCCTGCTCGACGAGCCGATGGCCGGCATGGGCCCGGAAGAATCCGCCCGCATGGTGCGCATCCTGCGCGAGCTCAAGCGCGACATCACCATCCTGTTGATCGAGCACGACATGGAGGCCGTATTCGCGCTCGCCGACCGCATCACCGTCCTGGTCTATGGGCGGGTCATCGCGTCCGGCGCACCGGAAGCGATCCGCGCCAACGCGGACGTGCGCGAGGCCTATCTCGGCGAGCAGCAGGTGGTGGCGCATGGCTGAGGCGCGCCTGCTCGAGGTCGAGGGGATCGAGACCCGCTACGGGCTGAGCCAGGTCCTGTTCGGGCTATCGCTGGCGGTCGGCCCGGGCGAGATGGTGACCCTGATGGGCCGCAACGGCATGGGCAAGACCACGACGGTCCGCTCGATCATGGGACTCACCGGGGCGATCGCCGGCTCGATCCGCTTCGACGGAGAGGAAGTCCGTACGTCCCCCACGTATCGGATCGCGCAGCTGGGCATCGGGCTGGTGCCCGAAGGGCGGCAGATCTTTCCCAACCTCACGGCACGCGAGAACCTGGTCGCCACGGCGGCGCAGCGTCGTGCGGCGACGGAAGGCTGGACGCTCAGACGGGTCTACGAGCTGTTCCCGCGGCTCGCCGAGCGCGAGCGCAGCATGGGCAGCCAGCTGTCCGGGGGCGAGCAGCAGATGCTGGCGATCGGCCGCGCCCTGATGACCAACCCGCGCCTGCTCATCCTCGACGAGGCGACCGAAGGCCTCGCGCCGCTGATCCGCCAGGAGATCTGGCGCTGCCTGGCGCGCCTCAAGGCCGAGGGGCTTTCCATCCTGGTGATCGACAAGAACGTCGAGGCGCTCACCCGCATCGCCGACCGCCACTACCTGATCGAGCGCGGCCGCGTGGTGTGGACCGGCACCTCGCACGAGCTCGCCCAGGCCCCGGACGTGCAGCACCGGTATCTGGGGATTTGAGGCGTTCGTTTGGCGACCGAAGGCTGACGTCGGCGGCCCAGGACCCCCTGATTCAACTTGTAGTTCGTCGATACAACCAAAATTCAATTTTGGCAGAACGTAACTGCCCAGGATGTTGGCGTTCAGGCGGTTTGGAGGGATCGGAGGAGGCTATCGGGGGGCTGCATGAGGGCGGAGATGAGGTCCCAGCCTTGCTTTTTGGCGGTGGAGAGCATGGAGCGGATGGTAGCGAAGTCCTGGGCGCTGGCCTGAGTGCGGAAGCCGCCGGAGATTTTCTGCCGCAGCTTCATCATGCGGATGTCGGCTTCGGCCTGGTTGTTTGTGAAGGGCACATCCGGATCGTGCAGGAATCGCAGCACGTCGTCCCTGCGTTCTTCGAGGCGCAGGAGAAGATTGTGGCCGGTGCGGTTTGGCTTCCGGCCACGCCGCTGCGCACGGCGCAGCGCCGGCCGTCTGCAATGGAAGGCGAGCCCCTTCGCCACGATGGCATCATAGCGTCCCTCGATGAGGGCAACGAGGCTCGGTTTGAGCGGCCGCTCTTTCTGGCGGGCGAGGTTTACGGCGTGGCAGGCCCGGCGCAGCAGGATTTGCATCCTGCGCGCCCAGTTCTCCTTGTCGATGTCGACGAGTGCCTTCAATTCGCGCAAATGATGCGCGTTGCACAACGCATGACGTACGCCCCCCATGGTGTAGTAGGGCTTCCAGTGGTCATGCACCGCAATACCGATCATGTGGTCCCAGACGGTCCCGCGCTTGGCACAGACCCGGTAGACGGTCAGCTGGGCGGTGGAGGCGACGTGCAGCCATCGGGTTCGGCCGCCGATGCGAAAGCCGGTCTCGTCCAGATGCTTGACCTTGGCACAGACCACATGATCGCGCGCGACGTGGAGGAAGCTCTGTAGCCGCTGCGCACAGCTGCGGCTCATCCGGGCAATGGTCGCCGGAACAAGGCTCACCCCGAACAGAGCATGCATCAACTCCGCTAAGCGATCTTCGGGCAGGAACTGGCCGTGCAGCAGATAGACCACAATGGCGCTGATCCGGGGACCGTATTGAACCGGCGCCGCCACTGCGGTGGGAAAGGCAGCTTTGGTCTGTGCCCCACACGATGGACAGCTGCACACATGGGCGCGGTGCTCGGTCACCACCGGACGCGGCTCGGGAAGGTCGAACACCTGTCGGGCGCAGTGGCCTGTCGTCATGGCGCTCGTCAGCGCCATTCCGCATCGCCTGCACGCCTGCGGAAAGTGATCAATGATATGGTCGGCCGTCTGCACGCAGCGCAGGGTCTCGCCCGGATGCCCTTTCTGACCACCAGGCCGCTTGCCCGACGGCTCGCGCAGGCTCCTCACCCGCACAGGCTTCTTGAACCCATCGCTCGATGGCGGCTTGCTGCTGTTGGAGCTATCAAGCCCCAACTGGCGCTCCAACTGAGCAATCCGCGCCGTCAGAGCCGCAATCTGTGCCGCTTGCGCCGCAATCACCGCAAGCAGGTCTTCTCTCGGTAGTTCGGCCAATTCAGCCGCCGCATCCCAACTCATCCAAATCCTTAAATCGGAAACCGAGTCCGCCGTCTAGAAAAATTTACAACAACATCCTGGGCAGTTACGGCAGAACGAACTGAAATGCCGAATAACGTGCAAGAACATGGCGTTACGATAGTTACCGGTGAGGCGCCGGCACCGTTGGCCGCAAGCGAAGGCCGCGGCCCCGTCCCTCCGGTGTCTGCGATACGTTGTGCCGACGTCCGCCCGGCCGGTTGGAACGCTGCCCGTTTTCCGCTAAAAGGGGCGGTCATCTCGGCAGGATTGTTCCCGTGAGCACGAAAACAGCGGTTCGATTTCGTGACCTGATCGCCACGGCATCGGCCCGGTCATGGCCGTGGTCGCCACGGCCGACCGATCCGGCGTCGGCGTCGACGGCGCTCGCGCTGTCCATCGCGATCCTGCGGGCGCTGCGCGATCGCGGCGTGCTGTCGCGCGCCGAGATCGACGACGTCCTGCACGATGCGGCCGGACATTTCGCCGCCGGCAGGGTCTCGCACCTGATCGAGGAAGTGCGCGCCGATCTGGACCGCCCGGACGAGGAATAGCCGTCTTCCGGCGATCCGCGCCAGCCGGCGTCTCCCCTTGCATTATCGGGCTCGCGTGCCTCAATGAGCGGAGCGCCCGCCGAACAATGGCTGGCGCCAGGGGAACGCCATGACGGATTTTTCGGAGCGACGGCCCTATAACGCGGTGACGGATTTCGTCGACGCCAACGTGGCGCGTGGGCACGGCTCGCGGCTGGCGTTCGACGACGGCACGCGCAGGCTCACCTTCGGCGAGCTGCAGCAGGCGACCTGCCGGTTCGCCGGCGGTCTCGGCAAGCTCGGCTTGCGGCCGGAATCGCGCATCGCGCTCCTGATGCTCGACACGGTCGATTTCCCGATTGCGTTCTGGGGCGCGATCCGCGCCGGCGTCGTCTGCATCCCGCTCAACACGCTGCTCAACGCCGAGCAGTACGCCTACATGCTGGGCGACAGTCGCGCCGAAGCCGTGTTGGTCTCGGCGCCGCTCGCCAGGACGATCGCCCCGATCGTCGACAAGCTGCCGCACCTGCGCATGATCGTGATCGCCGGCGGCAGCGCCGACGACAAGGCGCTGTTCGCGGCGCACGAGGTTCATCTCATCGAGGACGTGCTCGCGGCCGGCACGGCGGAGCTGTGGACCGCGCCGACGATCAGCGACGAGGTCGCGTTCTGGCTCTACTCGTCGGGCTCCACCGGGGTCCCTAAGGGCACCAAGCACGTCCACGTCAGCCTGATCGCCACCGCCGAGCTATACGGCCAGGGTGTCATGGGCATACGGGCGGACGACAAGGTCTACTCGGCCGCCAAGCTGTTCTTTGCCTATGGGCTGGGCAATGCCATGTCGTTTCCCATGTCGGTCGGCGCGAGCGCGATGCTGATGCCCGGGCGGCCGACGCCCGATGCGGTGTTCGAGCTGATGCGGCGCGAGCGCCCGACCATCTTCTACGGCGTGCCGACGCTCTATGCGGCAATGCTCGCCCGCAACGATCTGCCGCGCGGTGCCGGGTCCGACCGCCTGCGCCTGTGCGTCTCGGCGGGCGAGGCGCTGCCCGCCCATATCGGCACCCAGTGGCGCGACCGCGTGGGCGTCGACATCCTCGACGGCATCGGCTCGACCGAGATGCTGCACATCTTCCTGAGCAACCGGGCAGGGGACATCCGCTATGGCTCGTCGGGTAAGCCGGTCCCCGGCTATGACGCGAGAATCCTCGGCGAGGACGGCAACGAGGTCGGGGTGGACGAAGTCGGCGAGCTCGTGGTGCGCGGACCGTCGGCGGCGGAAGGCTATTGGAACCAGCGCGCCAAGAGCCGCCGCACCTTCGCGGGCGAGTGGACCTATACGGGCGACAAGTACGTGCGCGACGCCGACGGCTACTACTATTGCCGCGGCCGTACCGACGACATGTTCAAGGTCAGCGGCATCTGGGTCTCGCCGTTCGAGGTGGAGGCCGCCCTGCTGTCGCACGAGGCGGTGCTGGAAGCGGCCATCATCGGCAAGGAGGACGAGGACGGATTGCTCAAGCCCAAGGCCTTCATCGTGCTCAAGCAAGGCTACGCGGCCGACTCGCAGCTGACCGAGGCGCTGCAGGCCCACGTGAAGGACAAGGCCGGCCCGTGGAAATACCCGCGCTGGATCGAGGTGCGCACCGAGCTGCCGAAGACCGCCACCGGCAAGATCCAGCGCTTCGTGCTGCGCCAGCAGGAGGCGGAATGAACATCACGGTCAATGGCGCTCGCATCGAGGCGGAGTGGCACGGGCCGCCGCCCGACGCGGCGCCGACGCTGACCGTGCTGCATGAAGGGCTCGGCTGCGTCGGGATGTGGCGCGAGTTCCCGCGCGCGCTGGCCGCGCGCACCGGCTACGGCGTCCTCGTCTATTCGCGGCCCGGGTACGGCAAATCGGCGCCGCTGCGGCGGCCGCGGGCGCTCGCCTACATGGACGAGGAAGCCTTCACGGTGCTTCCCGCCGTGCTCGACCAGGCCGGGGTCGCCAAGACCGTTCTGGTCGGCCACAGCGACGGCGCCTCCATCGCCACCATCTCTGCGGGCGGACGGCAGGACTTCCGGGTTCGCGGCCTGGTGCTGATGGCGCCGCATTTCTTCGTCGAGGACCTGTCGATCCGCAGCATCGAGGCGGCCAGGCAGGCGTTCGAGCAGGGCGATCTGCGCGAGCGGCTCCTGCGCTATCACGGCGACAATGTCGATACCGCCTTCTACACCTGGAATGCCGCCTGGCTCGATCCCGGTTCGCGCGGCTGGCGCCTCGACGAACGTCTCGCCCATGTGCGCGTCCCGATGCTGATCATCCAGGGAGCTGACGACCAATACGGCACGCTGGCGCAGCTCGCGGTCGCCGAGCAGGAGACCTACTGCCCGGTCGAAACGCTGGTGCTGGAGAACTGCCGGCATTCGCCGCAGATCGACCAGCCTGCCGCGACGCTCGATGCGGTCGCGGCGTTCGCCTACCGGGTCCTCACGGTGCACGAAGGGCTGGCGCCGGCGGCGGCGTGACCACGGGGGCCGGACTGGACTCCGTCTCTCCGGCGTGCCAATGCCACCGAAATCCATGAGGCCACGGCTCCCCCATGCTCGAATCGCTCAAGAACCTGTTTGCCGACCTGACCGGCAGCGCTGCACATCCTGCGCGCTTCGCCGAGAACGACTATCGGGTCGCCGCGACGGCGCTGCTGGTGCACGCCGCGACCATCGACGGCGACATGTCGCAGGTCGAGCGCGACAAGCTGCATGCGATCCTGAAAGGACGGTTCGGGCTCGATGATGCCGCCACCGGCGAGTTGATCGACGAGGCGACGATCGCCGAGCACGACGCGGTCGATCTCTACATTTTCACCAGTAATATCAACCGGGCCCTCGACGACGATGGGCGCCGCCGCATCGTCGAGATGCTGTGGGAGATCATCTACGCCGACGGCCGCGTCAACGAGTTCGAGGACAACCTGGTGTGGCGCGCCGCGGACCTCCTGAACGTCTCCTCGCGCGACCGCATCGAGATCCGCCGTCGCGTCGCTGGGGAACAGGCGCAAGCAGGAGATGAAGACTAGGACCTGTTGACATTAGGCAGGGGATTCTCGGGGACTCCGCAATGTGATTCAAGATCGCAACCAAGGGAGGCGATCTTGATTCGACGCGAACTGACCAATGCACAGTGGAAACTCGATTGAGAATCTGGTCCCGGGCAAGGATGGGGACAAAGGTCGCCACGGCGAGGACAATCGTCTGTTTGTTGATGCGGTGCTTTGGGTGTTACGGACGGGCGCGCCATGGCGCGATCTCCATCCGTCATTTGGACACTGGAACAGTGTGTTCCAACGCTTTAATCGGTGGTCCCGCAAGGGCGTTTGGGATCGTGTTTTCAAGGCCTTGGCAGCCGATCCAAATTTCGAGCAGATCATGCTCGATGCCACCATCGTCCGGGCACACCAGCATTCGGCCGGCGCAAAAGGGGGACTCAAAATCAGGCGATCGGGCGCTCGCGCGGCGGCTTGAGTACCAAGATCCACATTGCCGTCGATGCGCTTGGTCATCCGATGCGGATGACCCTCACCGCAGGCCAAGTACACGAGGCCACTCAGGCCAGCATCCTCATCGAGGGCCTCACGCTCATCAGCCTCATCGCCGACAAGGGATACGACAACGACGCCTTCCGCAGCGAACTCGCGGCGGCCGAAGTCGATGTCGTGATCCCGCCGCTGAGTTCGCGTACGGCCGAAATCGCCTACGACAAGAACGCCTATGGCTTGCGCTACCGGATCGAGTGCTTCATCAACAAAATCAAACACTACCGCAGGGTCGCAACTCGCTACGAAAAGACCGCGCGCAACTTTCTCTCGATGGTCAGCCTCGCCGCAGTTATGGTCTGGCTGCGTGACTTGGTCTGAATGTCAACAGGCCCTAGTGCGGCGGATTTGAATTTCCTATCGGTTCGCGGCAATCTCTTGTAGGAAATTCAAATCCACAAGCCGCACTAGCAAGTATTGATGTTGCTAGTGCTCCTTTGATTCCGAATTTCGCTCAGAGGATGCCGCGAAGTGATGCGAAATTCGGAATTGGAGCACTAGGGAGTTGTTCGGCGATGCCGACGCTGCGGCCGATCGCGCTGATCACCGGTGCATCGTCGGGGATCGGCGCGGCGTTCGCCCGCCTGTTCGCCGCCGAGGGCCATGAGCTCGTCCTCGTCGCCTTGCCGGATCCGCAGCTTGTCGCGATTGCCGACGAGGTCGCGACGAGCGGGCGCGCGCGGCCTCTCACCCTCGAGCTCGACCTGACGCAAAAGGATGCCGGGCTACGCATCGCCCATGCGATGACGCGGCATGGCGTGGAACCTGCGATCGTCGTCAATTGCGCCGGCTTCGGGATGGTCGGCCCCGCCCCCGCGCTCGACCGCAATGCGCAGCTTGCGATGTTCGACCTCAATGCCCGTGCGCTGACCGACCTGTCGCTGCGCTTCGTCGACAGCCTCACGCGCCATCGCGGCGGCATCCTCAACGTCGCCTCGGTCTCCGCCTTCCTGCCGGCGCCGGAGATGGCGGTCTACAACGCCTCGAAGACGTACGTGCTATCCTTCAGCGAGGCGCTGCATCGCGAGCTTGTCGGGCAAGGCGTGCGCGTGACCTGCCTGTGCTCGGGGCCGGTTCCGACCTCCTTCCAGCACCGCGCCGGCATCCGTGCCCGGTTGCCGCGACTGCTCGCACGCTCGCCGGAATTCGTCGCGCGCGCGGGCTACGACGGCCTGATGCGCGGCAAGCGCGTGGTGGTGCCCGGCGTCGGCAACAAGGTGCTGCGCTTCATGCTGCGGCTCATTCCGCGCTTCATCCTGCTGCCCGGCCAGGTGTTCGCGATGCGCTTCTCCACCAAGCCGCCGGCCAGGGGATTGCCCCGCCTGTCGGCGTGGACCGAGCCGGGAGAGCTGCCGCCATGAGCCTGCGCCCGGTCGCGCTGATCACCGGCGCCTCGTCCGGCATCGGCGCGGCGCTTGCGCGCGTGTTCGCCGAAAATGGTCATGACATCGTCCTGGCAGGACGACGGGAGGCGGCGCTCGCCGTGGTGGGGCGCGAAATTGCCGCGCGCGTCCGGCGGCCACTGCCGCCGATCGTCGCGATGGATCTCGCTCGGGTCGACGCGCCGGCGCGCCTCGCTCACGAGCTCGGGGCGCGCGGCCTGGAGGCCGCCTATGTCGTCAACAACGCCGGCTTCGGGCTCATCGGGCGCGCCGCCGAGCTCGACCGCGGCGAGCAGCTCGCCATGGTCGACGTCAACGCACGCGCGCTCACCGACCTGTCGCTGCGCTTCATCGACAGCCTGGCGCGGCACCGCGGCGGCATTCTCAACGTCGCCTCGGTGTCCGGCTTCTTTCCCGGCCCAGGAATGGCGGTGTACCACGCCACCAAGGCCTATGTGGTCTCGGTGAGCGAGGCGCTGCACACCGAGCTCAAGCCGCTCGGTATCCGGGTGACCGCGCTGTGCCCAGGCCCCGTCCTGACCGAGTTTCACGCCCGCGCCGGAATCGACACCACGCGGCTGCCGCGCCTGTTCATCTGCCCGGCGGAAACGGTCGCGCAACAGGGTTACGACGGCCTGATGCGGGGCAGGCGCATTGTGATCCCGGGGTGGGGCAGCAAGCTGTTGCGTGCGCTTGCGCGCGTCAGCCCGCGCCCGCTCCTGCTCGCTGCCGTCGATCGCGGGATGAAAGGTCGCCAAGCCAGGCCGCAGCCGATGTGGCAGAAGCGCGGCTGAGACCCCGTCCGGCGCGATGACGATCAGGTGAACAGCGCCCTTGGAATGGCTCTCCTGGTTTGACATGGACGGCAGCATGCTTTTACTGATTCCATGCCTTTGCCGGTCCTGTTCGTTCTCCACCAAGAGCATTCCAATCCGGGTCGTGTCGCCCAGGTCCTCAAGAGCCGCGGCTATACGTTCGACATCAGGCGACCCCGTTTCGGCGACCCGCTGCCGGAAACCCTGGAGCACCATGCCGGGGCGGTGATCTTCGGCGGGCCGATGAGCGCCAATGACGAGGAGGAGTTCGTCCGCCGGGAGATCGACTGGCTCAAGGTGCCGCTGCGGGAGGAAAAGCCGTATCTCGGCCTCTGCCTCGGCGCGCAGTTCCTGGCTCGCCACCTCGGCAGCTCGGTCTATTGCCACCGCGATGGTCATGTGGAGGTCGGCTACTATCCGATCAGGCCGACCAGGGCCGGGCGCGAAGTCTGCGAGTGCTGGCCGGATTACGTCTATGAGTGGCACCGCGAGGGGTTCGACCTCCCGCGCGGCGCGCAACTGCTCGCCGAGGGCGATGCCTTTCCGGTGCAGATGTTCCGCTGGGGCCCGTGTGCCTATGCGGTCCAGTTCCATCCGGAGGTCACCCACGCCATGATGTGCCGCTGGACGACGCGGGGCGCCGCCCGCATGGAGCTTCCGGGAGCGCAGCCGCGGATCAGCCATTTCGAGGGCCGCGCCATGCACGACTATGCGATCCGCGCGTGGCTCGACGCGTTCCTCGACCGCTGGACCGGCCAGACGACACCCGCGTTGCAGCCGGTGGCGTGACCCGGCGAAGCCTGAATGAACGCCGGATAAACGTCGTCGGGCGGGCGGGGGTCGCGGGCGGACTTTTCACGGAACCCCCGTTCTCGACATCGGTTAGCTCGTTGTCCGCGATAGCGACGCACGAGGGAGGGCCACATGACAGGAGCCTTCCATGCGGAATTTGTTTCTGACATCGGTCGCTGCTGCCGCTCTCCTGGCGGCATCCATGACGGCAAGCCTGGCGCAGCGCTCGGAGCCAGGCGAGCGCCCGGGCGGTGCAAGCTCGCACCCGCAATCGAGTTCCCGCCGGCGCGGGCGGAGAGCAAAGGGGGAGGAGCCCTGCGCAAACGCAAAGGGCGCCTGACCAGGGCGCTCCCAAGAGCGCGCCCGCCGACCGCGATCGCGCGACCACCGGGGCGACCGGTCCCGAGGGCCGGCAACAGCCCGGCGCACCGAAAGGCGATCGGCTCGATGGCGCGCAGAAGCAACCCGCCGGCCAGCCAGGTGCGGCCGGTGCCGACCGTCCGGGCAAGGCGCGCAACGAGCAGAGGTCGCAGGGCGCCCAGCCCGACAACCGTGCAAAGGACCGGCAGCCGTCCGGCACTTCGGAGATGAAAAAGGACCCCGGCTCTCGTGCGCCGAGCGCGCAGACGGGCAAGCCGGAGGGACAGAAGGCCGGCCAGCCGGCGCGTTCCGGCGCCTCGACGGAGAAAAAGAACGAACGTTCGACGACCGGCCAATCGCCATCGGGGACGGACGTGAACCGCTCCGACCAGGGGCGAACGGGGCGGACCCAGGAGCGGGCCAATCAACGGGGCGCGGGTGAACAAGACCGTGCCGGGGAGGCGCCGTCGGGGCGATCGGACCGCGACAATCGCACCGGCTCGCGTCAGGATTCGACCACCACGACGCGCGCCTCGTCGAATGTCCCGCCCCAGGTGCAGTCGCGCTTCACCGAGGTGATCGAGCGGCAGAGAGTTCGGCCGGTGAACGACGTCAACATCTCGGTCTCGGTGGGAGCCCCGCTTCCCCGCTCGGTTCGCGTCTACGACGTGCCCCGTGATGTCGTCGAGATCTATCCGGAGTTCCGCGGCAAGCGATACACCGTGGTGCGCGACGAGATCGTCGTGATCGAGCCCAGGACCAACAAGGTCGTGGCGGTCCTTCCCCGCTCCGGCCGGGCGACGACCGGCACGACGACGAGCACCACGACGCGGCAATCCACGTCCTCGCGCATTCAGCTTGCGCCCGAGCAGCGCCGGATGATTCGCGAGACCGTCATCAGCCAGTCGGCCCCGCGCTGCGACCAGGTCGAGATCACGGTCGGCCACGACGTGCCGCGCAGCATCGATCTGCGCATGTTCCCCGAGGACATCATGCGCGACATCCCGGAGATCCGATCCTACCGGTTCTGCGTGAGGAATGACGAAGTTGTTCTCATCGATCCGAACGAATACCGGATCGTCGAAGTGATCGAGTGAGCGGGGTGATCAACTAGCGACGTCCCACATCCGGCGCTCCCCTCCTTGCAGCGATGGGAGCGCCGCGATCAATCATTCATACCGCTCGTCAGCGGGGGCGGGTAATCGTTCGAAGATCTGCTCCGCGAGGCTCATGAGCGGAGACAGATAAGTCCCTGCCAACTCCTGGTACCATTCGAGATAACGCAAGATCTGACGCCGCGTCGAATAGACCTCGAAGGAATTCCACCCTGCGGTATCGGTCAGTTGATCGGTGTGCTCGATCGCGCGTCGCTTGGCCTCGCTAGCTGCCACTTCGCCTCGAAGCTCTGGTAACAGCGAGAGCAGGTACAGCTCGATCAGGTTTCCGTGCGCCCACGCGCGAGTGGTCTGGTCCTCGCGCTGCAAGTCATAGAGAGACAGCATGCGAGCTAGGCTCCAAAGCCCGCCCGGACGTTTCTCCGGCCGCAGAGATCCCGGGTTGGCTCCGGGCCTGAAACCCGTTGCGTTGGCAATGATCAAGCTCAGAGACAGATATTGCACGACGGCCCAGTAGAGTGCGCGATCGGCCAAGAACGAGCTCCAATAATGATCACGCGCGCTGACAAGGAGTCGATCGGATTCCCTGCGATCCTCCATGCGGTACAGAACTTCGGCCTGACGCTTCGCAGCGCTTGCCAACAAGCCGTGCAGCTTGGCTCTTTCGCTCGGAATATGTGTGACGAGATTCTCAAGCCGGCCCTTGGCGGCGGATACTCGGTCGCGCGCCTCTTTCAGCTGTTCGGTGCCGATGGGATTTTGCGGCCCTGGTAGACCCCGAAGCTTGGCCTGGATTCGATCCGACGTGTTCCGCGTCACCTCGTCGGCATGGCTCATTGCGGCATCGAAGCTGCGGACAGCCTGGCTAATCCGGATCTTGGCAAGTTGACGCTCGAATTCGAGTGGCAGCGACAGATAGGCTGTCAAGCTGGCCCAGTCATGCGTTTGCGGGAATTGGCTGTAGAGCCGTCGTCGCACGTCGTGGATCAGATGGCGTGGATCCACACCCCGCAGCAGGCCGTCGTATAGCCCCTCGACGAGGCGAACGGAGCCGTCGAACGACAAGGGGAACTGCCCGGCAATCACCATGGCGATTCCGGCTTCATGCAGCGCATGCGCGATGCTGGCGCCGGCCCCGGCGACCGACCCGACATTGCCGGAATCGCAGCTCGCGAGCGTCACCACGGTGGGCCGGGCGAGACTCCTGCCACCGGTCCGGTCCGCGGCGCGCAACGCAGTGGCCAGTCGCGTTCCGCTGATCGCATCCGTCCGCTCGCGGTTACGCGCATTGTGCAGCGCCAGGACATAGCGTTCGTCATGTCCCTCACGGACCTTGATCCCGTGCGCCAGAATGTGAACGTGAGTGAACTTGCCGGCAGCGCATTGCGCCTCGATCGCCTCGATCGAGGCATCGGGAAGGAAGACGAAGTGCTCGTTGATGCGCTCGTTGCGCTTCCGGGCGCCCTCCTTGTCGGTCTGCGCGGCGACGGCGTCGTAATAATACACCCAGGGCTGGATCGCCCGCCGCAACGCCAACAGATGCGGCTCCAGCGGTATGTCGCCAACCGCCGGTGGTGCCGCCGCCACGAACAGGATGCGCGGCGTTTGTTCGTCCCATGCGACCCCCTCATCCGGCGTTCGGCGGATCTCGCGCGTCAGGCAGACCGGCATCTGCGATTGCAGCAGCAAGGACTGGCCGGACCCCGGGAGCCCGGCGGGCGACAACGCGAGCTCGAACGGCAGCAGGGCGAGCTCGGAGGCGGAAATGATCAACCGCAGGTGCGTGAGGGACGTGTCGACGCTGTCCTGCTTGTTGGCCTCGGCGGTGAGCCCCGGAATAAGGCCGAGCAACTCTCCCAGCACCGCGGCCGTATCCTTGAGCTGAAACACCCGGGCATCTTCATCATGGCCACGGTAGCCGAGCGCGTCCAGCCGATGCAGGAACTGGTTGTGCTCGAAAGGGACATGGATCGTCACTGCGCCATGGTTCTCGCACAGCGCCAGGTAGGGAGTGAGGGGTGAGAGCAGCTGATTGTGGGCTGGCCCGTGACGCAGCAACTCGAGTGTGATCGTCCGCATCGACGCCCTCAGCTCTTGGTCATGCCGGCTGGCGGATCGAGCGGTTTGAGGTCCGACTTGCCGCCGTCCGTCTTCCAATGCATGAGCTCGCCGCGCGTGCCCCGCGCAGCAGCGCGGATGACGACGACTGTGCGCTTGCGCAACACCAGCTCGGGAAATGCGTCGAGCGCGGTCATCGTACCAGCTGCCAGAGCGCCGTAGACCTTGTTGAATTCGGCCTGGTCCGCCAGGATTTTCGGGTCGATCTTGATCAGTCGTACCCAGGTTCCGCTGTTGAGATAAAATCCGCCCGTCTTGGAGCGGCGAAGCGCCCGTTCGAGATGGGTATGGCCGGCCAGGATGAAATCGACGTCCTGCCCGATCGACCTGTCGAGTTGACGGAACGTATCGTCTTCCTGCGTCCACTCGAAACTGCGATCCTTTTGAAGGCCGTCGAGCGCCGTCCGTAGCGTCTCGCGCGGGTCGCCGCCGCGTATCCAGCTCCACGCAGCCTCGCGAAACCCGAGCTGTTGATCGCGTTCCGCTTCGCGCACCAGTGCGATCGGCTCGACGTCGCGCCATAGCTGATCTTCCGCCGCAGCCATCAGCGCATCGTGGTTCATGGCGGGACGCCCGATCACAACGGGCGTTGCGCCGACGGATACTCGTTCCGTTCGATCCTCCGCTCCCAGCCAACCGGTGGCGCGTCGCACCTTGTCCGCTACGAGCCGTCTGAGCACCGGAAAGGCGCCGCTGATCCGGTCGCGCTTTTCGGGAGCGACCGCCAACAATACCGGAATAACCGCTTCCAGCTCGGGCTTCAGCAGATCGACGAAGGGATATCCCTTCTTGATGTCGTTCATCACATCGATGACGAGGTGGGTGCCGGCGTTGGGGATCCAGGCGCCGACGCTGCGCCCCTGTTGCAGGTCGCGACCGAAGCGGCGGATGGTCTCATGGTCGGTGACGTTCCAGTCGTCGACCTCGTTGCCGTGGACGCACAGCACCGTGGCGTTGCCGACGCGGCAGAGGAAGCCGGCCCCGTCGAACGCCAGGATCACGCGGCCGCGCGCGGCATCGTCGTCGGCGATCAGATCGAGCAAGTGCGCGCGCACCCACGGCAGGGCGAGCTCGAGATCGTGATTGCCGAGCGTGATGATGAGGCGCCGGTTCTCGCCGCGGACGAACTTCCTGAAGGCGTCCCAGACGGGTTGGAAGGACCGATCCCCGACGATGCGCGACAATTTGCGAATGGCCCCGTCGGGGTCAAACGCCTTGGCATCGGGCTCCGCCAGGAAGTCGACGGCGTCGCCGTTGATGGCTAGGGCAACCTTGCCGGGCTTGCCGCCCACATGGTCGATCAGCTTGGCGAGCTCCGGGCCGGAGTCGAAGATCTGGGCGCCGGGTCCCTGGCCTCCCATGTGAAGGTCCGACACGGCATAAAGCTCGTCAAACTGCGGAATGGTGTCGAACCAGCTCACCGCACCTCCCCCGCGCGACGTACCCCCTACCTGCGCGCCCCGGCGGAGACAACTCACAAGCGCGGTAGATTGAGCCTAACGCAAAGAGTGCATCGAACTCTCGGATCTAGTCAAGGTGGCGGGAGGTGCGGGAGCGCCGGCGGGCAAAAGGGGAACGCCTGGCCTCGCCCGGCACGGGGCGCCGATCAGGCGACCGCTTCGAGAGCGGCGGGCCGGTGCCTGTTCGTCCGTTTGCTACTCCGCCGGCACCGCGGCAGGGATCGCCGCGGGCCCGGCCTTGCGGGCGAGCTCCATCCGAGCGCAGCCGTAGAGGAAGGCGGCGACTGCCGCGTAGCTGAGCGCAACCGCCGGCGTGACGCCGAGGCCGCCGCCGATGCCGACCGCCTCGCCGTGCATGAAGCCGAAATAGGTGAGGACCGCGCCGGCGGCCGCAAAGGCCGATGCCTGCTCGAACTTGCGCTCGATGATGAAGACGCCGATGGCGCCGAGCACCAGCCCGGTGAGGATGGCGCCGCCGCCCATGATCTCCAGCCCGTGATAGAGCACCCCCATGTTGCCGAGCTTGTCGAAGCCGACCGCGGCGGCGGTGGTGCCGGCCGCGCCGAGCGCGCCGTCCATCAGCGTCTTGCACCAGGCGGCGAGGTGCGGGGTGAGCGCCAGCACGATCGCGGGCGCATGCGTCGCCGGCGTCGTCTGGAACGCCTGGGCGCCGATCAGCATGCCGATGTAGAGCAGGATCGGCGCGATCGCCACCACCGGCACGAGCGCCAGCAGGAGCGAGACGATGCCGAACCACGACAGCACGATCACCATGATGCCGGTCGCGGCCGAGTAGCCGATGCGGCCGCCCATCTGTTTCCATCCGGGGTGGCCGATATAGACCGCGTTGATGAAGGGATTGCCCATCAGGCAGCCGATCAGGCTGACCACACCGTCGGCCGTCAGCACCCGCGTTGTGGGGAAATGATCGCCCGCTGCTTCCGCGCTCTCCACGTTGTCCATCGCCTCGACTAGGTCGTAGATGCCGAACGGGATGGCGGTGACCAGGATGATGCCGAGGAACTCGAAGCCGGAGAACACGTGACCGACCGCGGGAAGCGGCACCGCGAAGCCGAAGCTGGTGAACGCCGCGCCGAGCTTGGCGACACTCATGCCGCCGATGCCGAGGCCGAACAGGTTCGACCCCCAGGCGATCAGCGTGCCCGCCGCGATCGCCACCAGCCCGGCTGGAATTCCTTTCGGGTATTTCACGCCGCCGAACCAGCTCACCAGGATGATGGCGAAGCAGACGAGCCCGATCTGCGGGGTCATGTACATTTCGAGCGCCGGCCGCATCGAGATGAAGGTGATCGAGACACCGGCAAGCGTGCCGAGCAGCGCCGCGCGCGGCGTGATGCGGCGGATGTAGGGGGCGATGAAGCCGCCGATCATCAGGATGAAGCTCTGGAAGAACACCCAGACGAGCCCCGCCTCCCAGGCCTTGATCGGATCGCCGGTCTTCAGCGAGATCGGCAACATGATCACGAAGGTGACGACGAACATGTGGGGTACGCTCACACCCGACGGCAGCGCGCACACGTCGTCGCGGCCGGTCTTCACGGCGAGCTGATAGGCAAGCCACGCGTAGTAGAGGGTGGAGAGACACATCATCAGGCCGAGCGCCGGCAGGATGCGGCCGAACACGAGCGAGTCCGGCATCTTGAGCACGAACCGCAGGAGGCCGGTCAGCACCAGCATGTTGACCAGGATGTTGGTGCCGAAGCCGAAGAACGCGTTCCAGTCGCCCGGCGTCCACAGTGCCGGGCGGTATGCGGTCGGTGTCGTCATGGCGTCATCCCCCCGAGTTGTGGGCTCACGCGACCTGGCGAACCGAATGGGCCAGCGTGTCGAGCACGGCGGCCGAACTCGACACCCAGCCGAAGATCCCGCCCTGGGCGGCGATCATGCGCAGGCCTGCTTCGTGGAATTCGGGGAAATAGGAGGCGCAGCAGTCGGCGAGCACGACACAGCGGAAGCCGCGATCATTGGCCTCGCGCACGGTGGTGTGCACGCACACCTCGGTGGTGACGCCGCAGACCAGCAGGGTCTCGACCCCGTGATTGTTCAGCAACCGTTCGAGATCGGTATTGTAGAAGGCGCCCTTGCCGGGCTTGTCGATCACGATCTCGCCGTCGGCCGGGTAGAGCGCCGCAATGATGGCGTGGCCCGGCTCGCCGCGGATGAGGATGCGCCCCATCGGGCCGGGCTCGCCGATCCGCAGCGAGGGAACGCCGCGCTCGATCTTGGCGCGCGGGGCGTCGGACAGATCGGGCGCATGCCCCTCGCGGGTGTGGATCACCATGAGCCCGACGCGGCGTGTTGCCGCCAGCACGGCACGGCAGGGGCCGATCGCTGCGGCGAGGCGGGACACGTCGTTGCCGAGCGTCTCGCCATACCCCCCGCGCTCGAGGAAGTCGCGCTGCATGTCGATGATGATCAGCGCCGCGCGGTCGAGATCGACGGCGATCGGGTAGGGTTCTGCAGCAATGAAGGATGATCCCGGCATGGCATACCCCTGAGACGCACACTGCAGCATCAGGTCACGCAAACGTCATGCCACACGGAAACCGCGGGACGCCCAGCTCCGGGGTTCGCCAGGGCCGCTCGATTTCATTTGGCGATCAGCCGCTTGACGGTCGGGGCCAGGCGCCGTCGCGGTCACCGCGACGGCGGCGAATCGGCCGGTTGCCTAATTTGTGGACCTCGCCGACGAGGCGTGCCGACTCTTTTGCCAGCCCGTGTCGTCCGGCCCCCGTCGATCGCCCGATCCGCAGGCCTAATACGCATCGAAACGATCGACGCGGGCGAGGGCGGGGAATATTCGCCAGCAGGCGAGCACCACGACGAGCGCCCCGATCCCGCCGACCAGAACCGCCGGCACGGCACCGATCCATGCCGCCATCACCCCGGCGCGGAAGTCGCCAAGCTGGTTGGATGCCACGACGAACATCGAGTTGACCGCGCTCACGCGCCCGCGCATGGCGTCCGGCGTGTGCAGCTGGATCAAAGTCTGGCGCGCCACCACGCTGATCATGTCGGTTGCGCCGACGACGCCAAGGGCGGCGGCCGACAGGATGAGCGAGCTCGACAGGGCGAACACGATTGTTGCCGCGCCGTAGCCGGCGACGGCCGCGAAGACGAAGTGCCCGACCCGGCGCCGTGGCGGGAACTGCGTCAGCAGCAGCGAGACGATCAGCGCCCCGATTCCGGGGATGCGCGCAGCACGCCGAGGCCCCACGGGCCGGTCGCCAGCACGTCGCGCGCGAAGATCGGCAGCAACGCCATTGCGCCGCCGAGCAGGACGGCGAACAGATCCAGCATGATCGCGCCGAGCACCAGCGGGTTGCCGAAGATGAAGCCGATGCCGGCGAACAGACGCTCCAGCGTGATCGGCTCGCGCGTGACCCGATGGGGCGACGTGCGCAAGAGGACGATCAGGGCGCTGCCGAGGAAATACAGCGCGCAGCACGCCGCGTAGACGACGACCGGGCTCACCGCATAGAGGAAGCCGCCGATCGCCGGTCCGACGATCATGCCGGCCTGGCCGACCGCCGACGCGCCGGCGACCGCGCGCGGCAACAGCGGCTGCGGCACCAGCGCCGGCACCAGCGCCAGGAGGGTGGGGCCCTCGAATGCGCGGGCGAGCCCGACCACGAGCACGGTTGCGAGGATCCCGTCGCGGGTCATCACGCCGCTCGCCGTCCCGAGCGTCAGCAGCAGCGATGCCACGCCGGCGATCGCCTGGGCGATGGCGACGATGCGCCGGCGGTCATGGCGGTCGGCGACGTGGCCCGCTACCAGGACCAGCAGGAACGAGGGGACGAACTGCACCAGCCCGACCAGCCCGAGGTCGAGCGGATCGTTGGTCAGATCGTACATCTGCCAGCCGACCGCGACCGCCTGCATGTGGAACGCGTTGGTGGTGAAAAGCCGCGCGATCCAGAACTGGACGAAGGGCCGCTCGCGCAGCAGCGAGGCGGGCTGGGGATCAGTCATCGGGTTCTAGGTTGGGCCGGAGGAAGCTCGGGAACGCCCGCCTTCGCCCTGCGGGCTTCGTCGGGCAAGCTTCGTCGCTTCGCGACGAAGCTTGGTGGAGCCGAGGGGATTTGAACCCCTGACCTCCGCAGTGCGATTGCGGCGCTCTCCCAACTGAGCTACGGCCCCATGCGATCGGGCGTCATGTAGGCTCGCGCCTCCGGGGGTGTCAAGGTTGCCGCTGGGGCAGCCCGATGCGAGGTTCCGCCCGTGCCGCAAGGGTCTTTCCCTTGCCCGACGGAGCCTGTATTCGTCTCGCCAACCATTCCAGCGCGGGGTCGCGTATGAATCCCTTTCTCTGGCTCATCGACACGCTCATCGTCCTTTACATTTATGTTCTGATTGCCGCGGCGGTGCTGTCCTGGCTGGTCGCTTTCAACGTGGTCAATACGCGCAACCCCATCGTCGCGCAGATCGGAGACTTCCTTTATCGCATCACCGAGCCGGCACTGCGGCCGATCCGAGCGATGATGCCCAATCTCGGCGGCATCGACATCTCGCCGGTGATCCTGATCATTGGACTGATGTTCCTGCGGCAGCTGGTGTTCTGGTTGTTCGCGGGTGTCTGACTCCGACCGCGCCTGGGTCCGTGTCACGGATGGTCTCATGCTCACCGTCCGGCTGACGCCCAAGGGCGGGCGCGACGCGGTCGACGGACTGGATCGGCTCTCCGACGGCCGCGCGGTGGTGAAGATGCGGGTACGCGCCGCCCCGAGCGAAGGTGCCGCCAATGCGGCGCTGATCCGGCTGGTGGCACAGGCGCTCGACGTGGCGCCGCGCCAGGTCAGCCTTGCCGGCGGAGCCGGCGCCCGCGTGAAGCGGATCAAGATCGAGGGAGACGCGGCGCGGCTCGCCGCGGCGTTGCACAAGCTGGTCGGCTGAGGAGCGCATGACGGCCCGCACCATCGATGGCAAGGCGATCGCCGACGAGCTGTTCTCCAAGGTGGCCGCGGAGGTGGGAAGGCTGACCAGGGTGCACGGCCTCGAGCCGGGGCTGGCGGTCGTTATCGTCGGCAACAATCCGGCGAGCGAGATCTATGTGCGCAGCAAGTCGATGAAGACGGTGGCGGCGGGCATGCGCTCGGCCATGCACAAGCTGCCCGAGACGGTGACCGAGGCCGAGCTGTTGCGCGTGGTGCGCTCCCTCAACGCCGACCGCGCGGTTCACGGCATCCTGGTACAGCTGCCGCTCCCGCGCGGGATCGATCCGCATAAAGTGATCGCCGCGATCGATCCGGCCAAGGACGTCGACGGCTTCCACCCGGTCAACGCCGGGCGGCTGGCGACCGGGCTGCCGGCGCTGGTGCCGTGCACGCCGCTCGGCTGCATCCGGCTCGCCAAGACGGTGCATTCCTCGCTCGCCGGATTGGAGGCGGTGGTGATCGGGCGCTCGAACATCGTCGGCAAGCCGCTGGCGCAGCTCCTGCTCGCCGAGAACGCGACGGTCACCATCGCGCACTCGCAGACGCGCGACCTGCCGGCCGTCAGCCGCCGTGCCGACCTCCTGTTTGCGGCGGTCGGAAGACCCGAGATGGTCGGGCGGGCGTGGGTCAAGCCGGGCGCGACCGTCATCGATGTCGGGATCAACCGCGTCGCCGCCGATCAGGGAAAGACGCGGATCGTCGGCGATGTAGCCTTCGCCGAAGCGGTCGAAATCGCCGGCGCCATCTCGCCGGTCCCCGGGGGGGTCGGTCCGATGACCATCGCGTGCCTGATGCTCAACACGGTACGCGCCGCCTGCGCAATCGCCGGGCTGCCGGAGCCGGACGTGTAAGCTGCTCCAATCCCGCGGGCAAAAAAAGAGGACGGCACGTGTCCGTCCTCCCGCATGCGCTCTCTGTCTGCGCTTCAGGCGCGCCAGGCGAACGCGACCTTGTCGAGCGTCTTGACGCCGAACTTCTCGGAAGAACGAGCTACCGCGCGGCCCCCCAGTGCGCGGTAGAATTCGACCGCCGGCTCGTTGTCCGACAAGGCCCACACGACCAGGCTCTTGAGTCCGCTCTGCGCGAGGTCGCGTCGCGCGGCGGTGAAGAGGCGGCGGCCGAAGCCAAGCCCCTGAAACTCCGGCCGCAGGTAGATCTCGTAGATCTCGCCGTCGTAGAACAGGCTGCGCGCGCGGTTGCGTCCGTAGTTGGCGTAGCCGGCGACGCGGTCGCCGAACGCCAGCAGGGCGATGCGGCTGCCCTTGCGAATCGCGCTCTCCCACCAGCCCGGCCCGCGCCGCGAGATCAGCTTGTCCAGCTCGGAACCTGGGATGATCCCTCGATAGGCGTTGCGCCAAGCTTCGTCGTGGGTTTCGGCGACTGCGGTGGCGTCGCCCGGCTTGGCTCTGCGAATCTCTATGAGGGTGGTGCTCATGTGGCGATTGAAGCAAACCGCTGTGGCTTCGTTCAAGTCCCTAGTTAATGGACAGTTAACGATGTTAGCAAGGCGTGGCACGAATGCAACGGTGTGCCGGGTTGGCACAGACGCGCGGCCGGGCCACGTTTGACGGGCATTTTACCGCATTCCCGTCGGGAAGAACTACACCCGCTCGGCCTCTTTCTTCCGTTCCTCCCGCTTGCGGTCGTTGGGGTCGAGCAGCTTCTTGCGCAGGCGAATCGATTTCGGTGTCACCTCGACCAATTCGTCGTCGTTGATGTAGGCGAGCGCCTTTTCCAGCGTCATCTGGATGGGCGGGATCAGCCGCACCGCCTCATCCTTGCTGTGGGTGCGGATGTTGGTCAGCTTCTTGCCCTTGAGCACGTTGACTTCGAGATCGTTGTCGCGCGTGTGCTCGCCGACGATCATGCCGCGATAGACCTTCCATCCCGGCTCGATCATCATCGGCCCGCGGTCTTCGAGATTCCACAGCGCATAGGCGACCGCTTCGCCGATATCGTTCGAGATCAGGACGCCGTTGCGCCGCCCGGTAATGTCGCCCTTGTGCGGTCCGTAGGCGTGGAACAGGCGGTTCATCACCGCGGTGCCGCGCGTGTCGGTCAACAGCTCGCCCTGGTAGCCGATCAGGCCGCGGGTCGGCGCATAGAACACGAGCCGCACGCGTCCGCCGCCGGACGGGCGCATCTCGATCAGCTCGCCTTTGCGTTCGGAGACCTTCTGCACCACGATGCCGGAGTGCTCCTCGTCGACGTCGATGACCACTTCCTCGATCGGCTCCTCGAGCTCGCCGGTCGTGTCGAGCCGGAACAGCACCTTGGGTCGCGACACGCTGAGCTCGAAGCCTTCGCGCCGCATCGTCTCGATCAGGATGCCGAGCTGAAGCTCGCCGCGGCCCGCCACCTCCATCGAGTCCTTCTCGGACGACTCGCTGATGCGCAACGCGACGTTGCCCTCGGCCTCGCGCAGGAGCCGCTCGCGGATGACGCGGCTCTGCACCTTGTCGCCCTCGGTGCCGGCGAGCGGCGAATCGTTGATGCGGAATGTCATGGCGAGCGTCGGCGGGTCGATCGGCTGGGCCGGCAGGGGGTCGGCGACTTCCGGGGCGCAGATCGTATGCGACACCGTCGCCTCCGGCAGCCCGGCGATGGCGACGATGTCGCCGGCCTCCGCCTCTTCGACGCCGGTCCGATCGAGCCCACGAAACGCCAGCACCTTGGTGATGCGCCCCTGCTCGACCAGGTTGCCGTCGCGATCGAGCACCTTCACGGTCTGGTTCGGTCCGACCGCGCCGGAGCTGATGCGGCCGGTCACGATGCGGCCGAGATAGGGATTGGCTTCCAGGATGGTGCCCAGCAGGCGGAGCGGTCCCTCCTCGACCACCGGCGGCGCGACGTGCCGCAGCATGAGATCGAACAGCGGCGTCATGGAGTCCTTCGGCCCTTCCGGTCGCGCCGCCATCCAGCCCTGCTTGGCCGAGCCGTAGAGGATGGGAAAGTCGAGCTGCTCCTCGGTGGCGTCGAGCGCGGCGAACAGGTCGAACACCTCGTTGACCACCTGGCTCGCCCGCGCGTCCGGACGGTCGACCTTGTTGATGGCGACGATCGGCTTCAGACCCACCTTGAGCGCCTTGCCGACCACGAACTTGGTCTGCGGCATCGGCCCTTCGGCGGCATCGACCAGCACGATTGCTCCGTCCACCATGTTGAGGATGCGCTCGACCTCGCCGCCGAAATCGGCGTGGCCGGGCGTGTCGACGATGTTGATACGGGTATCCTGCCATACGATCGACGTCACCTTGGACAGGATGGTGATGCCGCGCTCGCGCTCCAGATCGTTGGAATCCATGGCGCGTTCCGCCACCCGCTGGTTCTCGCGAAAGGCGCCCGATTGCTGCAGCAGCCGGTCGACCAGCGTGGTCTTGCCATGGTCGACATGCGCGATGATCGCGATATTGCGAAGCTTCATGAAGAAAAACCGTTCGGTTGGCGGCGACCAGACGCCGCGTTCGTTGCGGTGCAATATAAGAATCGCGCGACCAATCGCAATGTCGCGGAGCTACTCAGCCGGACGTCCGGTTGCGATTGCGGCGGATCGCGTGACGGATGAGCAGGATGCCGGCCAGGCCGGCGGCGAACGAGAGCGCCCACATGGCAACCAGGCTGCCCTCCTCGAAAACGCTGCGTGGCTCGATGCCGAGGAGAATGACGATCACGGCCAGCGAACACAGCCCGGGCAGCAGCAGCCCGACTCCCACCAGGATGAGCAGGAAGGTCGCGGCGGTCCGACCTCCCGACGGCCCGGGCGAAGGTTTTGCGGGCTCGTGTGGAGCGCTCATGGCTGCCCCATGCGGCGGCGAGCGCTGCGGACGATGAGGAACCCGCCGAGCGAGACGAGCAGGCAGATTGCCCAGAATGTCATGACGGCCTGCAGGGTCGGGTCGCCGAGCCGGAAATCGCCGGGAGCCGACAGGAACATGCTCCCGGCGAACAGGACGCTGCACAGCCCGGGCAGCATCAGCAGCATGCCCACCAGGAGCAGCAGTTTGGTCTTCACCGCGGAGCGGCTTTCGCCTGTTCCCGGCTCCTGGCCGGGCGGAGGAACGTATGCCATGGGACCCGATCCTAGGCCCTGAACACATGGGTGAGCCAGCGCAACAGGAAGAATGCGATGGCGAAGCCGAGCAGCCAGACGAGAAGCAGCATCAGTGCGGACATGAAAGCCTCGGAGTCCGCGAGGAATTGCAGGCTGAAGAACTCGCCGAGAACGAAGGGCGAGGCAAGCGTCGAGCACAGTCCCGTCGGCACGCCGATCAGCACGAACAGGATGATCACGCCGATCCTGTCTCCGGCCGATCCGCTCATCCGTTCACGCCTTCGCCTCTGCCTTCATGCGCGCGCGGATCGCGTCGATGCGTCCGTCGCGATAGAACAGGTTGTAGGTGTCGAACGGAATGATCTGGCCCGCCGGCGTGACGAAATGGATGCAGGAGCGCTTCACGCCGCCGACGCAGAAATTGAACCGGTCCATGAACTGCACGATGGCGACGCGGAAAACGTTCTCGTAGGTGAGGCTCGCCGGCGCCTGCACCTTGGGCAGGCAGCACAGGAACTCGGCCAGCCGCTCGCTGGCGTTGTTCGGTCCGGACGAGAGCGAGAACAGCTCGATGAACTTTTCCTTGAGCGCCGGCTGCTTCTCGAAATTGATGGTATTCGGCGTCACCGCGACGAAGTCCTCGCGCGGCACCAGCGAGGTCACCGGCAGCACCGAGCCGCCGTTGCGCAGGCCGTAGCCGATCGAGATCGCCTCCGGATTGCACGGCAGCGGCACCATGTCGGCATCGCCGAACACGCCCGAATCGGCCACCACGCGCTGCCTGATCTCCGACAGCACGATGCGGTCGCGCGTCTTGACGAAATCTTCGTTGCGGCCGGCATCCTGCACCGGCTGGAACGTCACGCCGCGCACGCAGCCCCACTCGAGCGCATGACGCACGATCTCGCCGATCTCGTCGTCATTGATGCCGCGCTTGACCGTCACCACCAGGGTGGTCGAGATGCCGTGCCGCTCCAGGCTTTCAAGCGCCTCGTGGCGCACGCGCCGCAGGTCCGCGCCGCGCAGGTTCATCAGGGCGGCGCGCCTGAGCGAATCGAACTGGAGATAGACTTCGAGCCCGCGCTTGCGCTCGGCGAGGCGCTCGACGAAATCGGGTTCCTGCGCGATCCGGATGCCGTTGGTGTTGATCATGGCGTGGCGGATCGGCCGCCGCCGCACCGCATCGAGAACGGCGAAGAAATCCGGATGCAAGGTCGGCTCGCCGCCCGACAGCTGCACCAGGTCCGGCTCGCCTTCGCTCGCCACCAGCACGTCGAGCATACGCTCAATAGTCGGGAGGGGCAGGTGCGTGGTCTTCTGCGGCGAGGAATCGGCAAAGCAGACCGGGCAGGTGAGATTGCAGTGCTGGTTGATCTCGATCAGCGCCAGGCAGGAATGCTGCTCGTGGTCGGGGCAGAGCCCGCAGTCGAACGGGCAGCCGAATTCGGTGCGGCTCTGCCACGCCAGCGGGCGATCGCCCGGCTTGAGGTAGTCCTTGCAGGTGAGCCAGTAGGCCGAGTCGGTCGACACCAGGGTCGACTGCACACCGTGGCGCGCGCAGCGCTTCTCGTACCAGACTTCGTTGTCCTGGATGACGATCTTGGTCGGTACCAGGCCGAGACAGGTCTCGCACAGCGAGGTGGTCTGGCCCCAGAAGACGTACGGGCGAACCTTACGCAAGGGCGCGTTCATCGAGCGATCCAGTCGGCTGAGGGGCGGTTGCGATCATCACGACGGCATAGACGACCAGCGCCGCCGACAGCAGATGAAACAGCGTGAACGGCGCAACGAGGGTGCCGTACGGCTTGAGGAATTCCCAGACGAAGCGCTGCGCGCCGTAAAAGCCGACCGCGAGGTAGAACCCGTTCGCGATCCAATAGCCGTCGTTGCGGAGGACGCGCACGACGTAGAGCGCGGCGAACAGCGCCATGGCGGCGCTCTCGTAAAGCTGCACCGGATGGCGCGGGATGCCGTCGCCGAAGTCGTGCGCCCATGGCAGGGTCGTCGGCGTGCCGTGGGTGAAATCGTCGATCCCGGAGAGGAAGCAGCCGATGCGCCCGACCGCGACGCCGATCGCGAAGGGAAGCGCGAAGCGCGCGCCGGTGCGCCCCGCAATGCCCGCTCTTCGCTTGTAGATCTCGATCGCCACGATGGCGCCCGCGACGGCGCCCTCGATTGAGCGGGCGAGGCCGGGATGACCGGACAGCCACAGGTTGGCGCTGCCGAGCGCATAGGCGCCGAGCCCCGCACCGATCAGCAGGGCGGCGAGGTAGCTCGGCCGAAGCAGTTCGGGCACCGGGAATGCGACCCGCCGGCTGCGCGTGATCCACAGGGCAGCCATGCCGGCGGCGAGCCAGGCGAGCACGTCGAAGGCCGCATGGATGAGGAAACTGCTCATGGAATCTCCGCGCGCGGCCAAGCCTAGGCAGGATTGTGAGCGGGTAGCAACACGCGATTGCCGGCATGAGTCCTGGACATCGGTGCGGGATGTTCTCTAGCCTCTGCGCCGCTTTGACCAATGTCGGAGGCGACGATGCCGGTTGCACAGGTGAGGGGCGTCAACATCAACTACGAGGTCTTGGGCCGGCGCGGCCCGTGGATGGCGCTGTCGCCGGGCGGCCGCCGCGCCATGGACGAGATCCGCTATCTGGCCGAGCCGATGGCCGAGGCCGGCTACCGCGTCCTCATCCACGACCGCCGCAATTGTGGCGCATCCGACGTATCGTTCGACGGCGATGAGTCCGAATACGAGATCTGGGCGGACGATCTCTTCGAGCTGCTGGCGCAGCTCAACGCTTTGCCGGCAATCGTCGGAGGGAGCTCATCGGGTTGCCGCCTCGCCATGGTGTTTGCCCTGCGCCATCCCGCCTCGGTACGGGCGCTCATGCTGTGGCGCGTCACCGGCGGGACATTCGCGGCGGAGCGCCTCGCCGAGAACTATTACGGCCAGTTCATCACGGCGGTGCGCGCCGGCGGCATGGCGGCCGTGTGCGAGATGGAGCACTGGCGCGACCGCATCGCCGCCAACCCAGCCAATCGCGAGAAGCTGATGGCGATGGATCCGGATCGCTTCGTCGCCGCGATGAATCACTGGCGCGACTATTTCCTCGCCAGCGCCGACCTGCCGGTCATCGGCGCGACCGAGAGCGATCTCGCCTCGATCACGGTGCCGACCTGCATTATTCCCGGCAACGACAAGACGCACGGGCTGCAGGCGGGTGAGACCGCGCACAGGCTCATCCGCAACAGCGAGCTGCACCACCTGTTTGCCGAGCAGCTCGACGTCGATCTTGGACCGATCGAGGAGTGGCACGCCAAGGGGGGCGAGCACGTGGACATCCTCACCAATTTCCTGCGCCGCTCGCGCATGAGCGCGGCCGCGTAACCGGACGGCCGACGATGGCCGGGACGCTTCGTCAGCGATCGTCTGCCGTCGGGGCCCTGCCGTCCGCTTTGGTGGCGAGCAGCATGCGCTGGTCGGCGATCGCCCGGTTGGTCTGGTCGAGTGCCAGCGAGATTGCGAGCAGTCGCGTCTGGTCGATGCGACGGCTCTCGACCTCCGACATCGTGGTTTCGAAGATGTCGTCGACTTCGCGCTGCAGGCGTTCCAGGGTGGTGCTGTCGCCGGCGCTGCGCGCAGATTTCGTCACCTGCAGCAGCTCGGTGATCGGCTGCGCATGGGATGCCGGGGCGCGCGGCCTGAGATAGCCGGCTGCGGCGGCCGCAGCCGATCCGGCGACGCTGCCGATCAGCAGCACGAAATAGAAGTAGTCGACGTAGCGCTCGAAGAAGGTTTTCTGCTCGCCGTCGAAATAGGCCGCCGCGCCCGGATGCACCGGCACGGTCGAGCCCTTCTCGGTGTTCGGCACCTCCATGCGCAGGATGTTCGGCAGGTCGCGCGCGAGCGTCTGACGCAGATTGAACAGGGTCTGCGCCAACTCTCCGGCGATCTGCTCGTCGAGCGACTGTCTAGCGACGATAAGGTGCACGACCGACAGCGTGTCGATCGCCTTCTCCGGCCGCGGCGGCGATCCGCCGAACGCGCCGGCCACGATCTCCTTCGATTCGTAGTGCGGATTGCGCTGGGCGATCGCATCGGCTTCGCTGATCTCGATGAAGCTCGCCTTGGCGTTGTCGCGGGTCAACGCATCGATGACGGCGGAAACGCTGGCGCCCGTCAACGAGCCGTTCGCCAGCAGGGCGTCGAGCTGTCCTTCCCGCACCGCCGCAGCGACGTCACGGGCCTCGAGCGGCACGATCGTGAGCGATTCGGGCCGGATTTCGTATTGCCGCAGGATCGTCTGCAGGACCGGCAGATTGACGTCGCCCCGTCCCACCACGCCCACTCGCTTGCCCGCCAGATCGGCGACCTTCGCGATTCCGGATTCGGCAGTCGCCGCCAGAACCAGATAGTTGCGCCGAAGCACCACCACGGCGCGCCCGGTGTATGGCATCGCTACATCGCGACGGACGATGGCGAGATCGGTCTCCTTCGTATCGACGGCCTGCGCGGCTTCCTTCAATCCGGGCCGGAATATCGGCCTGATCCGGATCGCGGCACGGTCGCGGGCGAGTTGCTGGCTCATGGCGGTGACCAGCGTGGCGTCGGGACTGTCGGCCGGTCCGGCGACCGCGATCGTCAACGTCGTCGGGCGAAGAAAATAAAGGAGAGAGAACGCTGTGGCAGTGCTGAGCGCGCCGACGGCGGCGAGGATGATCAGCCGTCCGCGCCATTGGCCGTAGCTCGCGACCAGAACGGTGCGGGCACCGATCCGGTCGTGTGCGCTACCGGGTTGCTTGCGGACCAGGCCGAGCAGAGCGGCGTCACGTCGCCGCTGGGCGGCCGACCGCGCAGCAGGAGATCTCACAACGGGCTCTTCGTCTCCGCGCCCGAATCGGGGGCTCTCGCTCGCCACCATATAGCGAGTCGCGTGCCGCGTGCAAAATCGGGTAGCCACCCTCTTCAGATGCGAAGCGGCGGCGAGCTCCGTGACCACCTGTCGGGCTGCGGCGGAAGCGTGATCGACCACAGCGCGTCGTCGGCCACGTCCTTGAGCGTCACCGTCATGGTGCGGTCGGCGCCGTCGATCGCGACGTGGCCGAAGAACTGCAGGCCGAAGCAAGGGGCGAGGTTCTCGCCCTGCTCGGCGGTGCATCCCTTCTGATAGGCGACCTGCGGGCCGAAGGTGTTGTCGAGCGCGCCGGGACCCCAGGTCCCGGCATGGATCGGGCCGGAGACAAATTCCCAGAACGGCGCGAAATCCCGGAACACGGCGCGCCCCGGGTCGTAATGGTGGGCGGCCGTGTAGTGGACGTCGGCGGTGATCCAGACGACGTTGCGAATGCCGGCATCCCGGATGAAGCGCAGGAGATCGGCGATCTCGAGCTCGCGGCCGCAGGGCGCCCCATCACCTTGGGCGATGGCATCCCAGCTCACGAGGCCGATCGGGAGATCGGCGGCGATGACCTTCCAGGTCGCCTGCGAAGCCTCGAGCGTGCGCTTGAGCCAGGCGAGCTGCGCCGGCCCGAGCAGGTGCGTACGCGGTCCGTATGCGTCGTCACGCGCCCCGTTGGGCCCGCGGTAGCTGCGCATGTCGAGCATGAACAGGTCGAGCAGCGGACCATACGGGATCCTGCGATAAACGCGCCCGGGCTCCGCAAAGGTCTGCCGCGTCGGCATGAACTCGTGGAACGCGCGCGCGCCGCGCGCCGCCAGCATCAGCATGTTCTGCTCGGCATAGCCGTCGCGGCGCAGAGGCTGGCCCGGCCACCAGTCGTCCGCTACCTCGTGGTCGTCCCATAGGGCGAAGGTCGGCACTTGCGCATTGAAGGCGCGCAGGTTCGCATCGAGCAGATTGTACTTGTAGTTCCCGCGGTACTCGGCGAGCGTCTCGGCCACCTTGCATTTGTCCTCGGTGACGACGTTGCGCCACACCGCGCCGTTCGGCAGCGCCAGCGTCTCGGGGATCGGACAATCCGCATAGATGCTGTCGCCGCAATGGACGAAGAAATCCGGCCGATTGCGCAGCATGGTGGCGTAGGTGCGCATCCCGCCGCGCGACTCGTCGATGCCCCAGCCCTGGCCGGCGGTATCGCCTGACCAGACGAACGAGACCGAACGGGGATCGCGCGGCGCGGTCGAGAAGCGTCCGACCATCGGCTCGCCGACGATCGTCGGAAACGACAGGTCCTGGAAGCGGATGCGGTAGAAGACGTCCTGTCCCGCCGGCAGGTCTTCGAGGATCGCCTTGGCGGTGAAGTCGGTTTCCGGCGTCGCATCGACGAACACCGCGTGGCGGACGTCGGCAAACCGCTCCGTGGTCGCGACCTCGACCAGCATGCGGGCGGGCCGGTCGGTGCGTGCCCATACGACGCCGGAATCGATCGAGACGTCGCCCGACTGCACGCCATGGGTGATGCGCGGCCGATCGGCCGCACGGCTGACGAAGGGGTTGGCGATGGCATGCACCATCGTGATGCCTGCCGATGCCGCCGCACCGGACAGGAACCGGCGGCGCGTGAGCGCCGCACGTCGCAAGACGGCCATTGGGCCTCCGCCGTCGAATCGCGGCGGACCATGACCGAGTTGTCTGACAGGGACTCAACAGGGAGACGACGGGAGTGTGAACTCGTGGGGTGGGCGAGCCGCTTAAGGCGGCGAGGGAACGGCGCTATCTTCGGCGCAGACGCGTGGGCAAAATCGCTCTCGCGCCGTTGCCCACTGTCTCTCGCAGAGCAGGCGATTTTGCCCAGCCTACGAGCGTTTCGGCTCCAGCTGCCTGGACCAGAGCGCGGTGTCGCCGACGTCCTTCAGCGTCACGGTCATCACTTCGGTCGCACCGTCGATCGCCACGTGGCCGAAGAACTGCAGCCCGTCGGTCGGTGCCGCGAAGGCGACGCCTGGCGCCAGCCCTTTGGCAAAGACGACCTGCGGGCCGAACGTGTTGTCGATATCGTTTTGTCTGCTCGTTCCGGCATGGATCGGACCCGATACGAATTCCCAGAACGGGTCGAAATCCTGGAACACCGCCTTGTCGGGATCGAAATAGTGCGCGGCGGTGTAGTGCACGTCGGCGGTGATCCAGATCGTGTTGCGAATGCCGGCGCGCTTGATGAAGGCGAGAAGGTCGGCGATCTCCAGCTCGCGGCCGCGCGGCGGCCCGTTCCCTTGCGCGATTCCTTCCGAGCCCCACCTGCGCTCCGCGTCATAGATCCGGATCAGCGCCAGTGGCATGTCGGCGGCGATCACCTTCCAGGTCGCGCGCGAGGCGACGAGCTCGCGCTTGAGCCAGTCGATCTGTCGTGGCCCGAGGAAATAGGCGCTCGGCCCGTAGGTCTCCTCGTTGTTCTCGCCGTTGGGTCCGCGATAGCTCCGCATGTCGAGGAGGAAGACGTCGAGCGTCGGGCCGTAGGAGACCTTGCGATAGATGCGGCCCGCTTCGCCGGGAAATTCCACCATCGGGCAGTATTCGCGCATCGCGCGGTTGCCGCGCGCCATCAGCGCGAGCGCGTTCTTCTCGACGTAGCGTCTGCTCTGATGCTCGGCGCGCCCGAGGGGCTCCTCGGGCCACCAGTTGTTGGTGACCTCGTGATCGTCCCACATGGAGAATTGCGGAATCTCCGCGTTGAACGCCAGGAGGTTGCGATCGAGCAGATTGTATTTCCAATTGGCGCGGAACTCGGCCAGGGTCTCGGCCGCCTTCTGCTTTTCCTCCATCACGAGGTTCTTCCAGATCTCGCCGTTCGGCATCTTCTGCTCGGCGCGGATCGGAGCGTCCGCATACACGTGATCGCCCGCATGGATGAAGAAGTCCGGACGGTTGCGGTGCATGGTGGCGTAGGTGCGCATGCCGCCGCGCGCCTCGTCGATGCCCCAGCCCTGGCCGGCGGTGTCGCCCGACCAGACGAAGGAGACCGAGCGCCGGTCGCGCGGGGCGGTGCGGAAGCGGCCGACCTTCGCCTCGCCGACGGCCGTCGGCGAGGAAAGGTCCTGAAAGCGGATGCGGTAGAAGATCTCCTGAGCGGCCGGCAGGCCGTCGATCAGCGCCTTGGCGGTGAGGTCGGTCTCCGGCAGGGCGTCGACGAACACCGTGTGGCGGATGTCGCGGAAGCTCTCGGTCGTGGCGATTTCCACGTGCATGCGGGACGGCCGGTCGGCCCGCGCCCACACCACGCCGGCGTCGGCCGAGACGTCGCCCGATTGCACCCCATGCGTGATGACGGGACGGTCGGCGGCGCGGCTGAGATACGGCAGGGCAAGGGTGCTCGCGGCGCCCGCCAGCAAGCTTCGTCGCGTCAAGCGAATGGGCATGGCACCGGCCCTCCTCGGTCGTGACGATACGACTAAGGGGGCAGCGATGACAGGGACATGACACCGAGCGGATTCCCGCCCCCTACGCATGGGTGTGGGCGGGAAGCCCGTCGTGCACGTGCTCCTCGATGCGGTGGTGCGCCTCGCCCGACATGTCGGCGGGATCGACGTGGATCACCACCAGCGACAGGTAGCTCAAGTGATGCAGCAGCTGGTGGCGGACCTCGGTGGCGACCGCGTGCGCCTGGGCGATGGTCATCTGCGGGTTGACGGCGATGTTGATCTCGGCGTGCAGCCGATGCCCGAGCCAGCGGGCGCGCACTTCGGTGACCTCAACGACTTCCGCCACCTGCGCCGCGGTGCGCCGGATATCGCCGATCACCTGCGGGTCGGCGCCGTCGAGCATGCGGGTGAAGATCGCCTTGCTGCTCTGGACGACGATGCCGAAGATGGCGACCGTGATGGCGAGGCCGACGATCGGGTCGGCCAGCGGATAGCCGAGCCACACCCCGAGCGCCCCGAACAGCACCGCCAGGCTGGTCCAGCCGTCGATGCGGGCGTGGTAGCCGTCGGCGACCAGGGCGGCGCTGTTGATCTCGCGCCCGACCCGGATGCGGAAGATCGCGACCAGCTCGTTGCCGAGAAAGCCGATGACCGAGGCGACGATCACCGCCCACAGGTGCGAGACGTCCTGCGGATGCAGGAAGCGGTCGATGCTCTCGTAGGCGGCCACGATGGCGCTCGCCAGGATGATCAGCACGATGGCGACGCCCGCCAGATCCTCGATCCGCCCGTAACCGAAGGTGAAGCGCTCGCTCGGACGCTTGCCGGCCAGTACGAATGCAATGCCGAGCGGAATCGCGGTCGCGGCGTCGCCGAAATTGTGGATCGTGTCGGCCAGCAGCGCGACGCTGCCGGACCAGAACACGACGACCAGCTGCAGGAGGGCGGTCAGGACGAGCGCGACAAACGACCACTTGACGGCCCATAGTCCGCGGTCGTTGGTCGCCAGTGCGGGATCGACGATCCCATGCGTGTGCGCATGCCCATGGGAATGGTCATGATCGTGACCATGGTCATGCCCATGACGGTGGTGGTGGTGCTCGGCCATGGGCGAAGGCTCGCGATGTTGCCGGTGTTCTGTCGAATGTGGGACTTGGTAAGAGCGAGGTCAACGCGCAACTCGTGGCCGATTGGATCATCACCTTCCTGAGCGGCTTGCAGCGCGCGACGGTATCGAGCCTCGCGGCCGAGCTGCGCGCCGGCGGCTTCATGACCGTGTCGTTCGCCTTTGCGCTCGGTGCCTTGCATGCGTTGACGCCCGGCCACGGCAAGGCGGCGTTGTCGGTGTATTTCCTCGGGCAGGACGCAAGGGTTGCGACCGGCCTTCGGGTGGCGCTCGCGGCGGCATTTCTGCACGTACTGATGGGGTTTGCGGCTTTCGCGGTGCTGCGCCTCCTGGTCGGCCAGGGCCCCACCATGACGGGGCGCGGGTCGCCGTTCTTTGCCGTCACGGGCTATGGCCTGATCCTCGTGGCGGGAGCCCTGATGGTGTGGCAAAGCCTGCGGCGCACGCCGGCCGAGCCGCATCCGCACGTCCTGACCGCCGGCATCGGGCTGTTGCCCTGCCCGCTCACTATCTCGGTCCTCGGATTTGCCTGGGCGCAGGGCGCGGCTCCCATGATCGCCGCCGTGCTGATCGCGCTCGCCGCCGGCATCGCCTTCACGATCGGTCTGGTGGCGCTGACCGCGATCCTGGCGCGTCGGTTCATCGGGCACGCCATCCACCGGCATTTGCCGCGCCTTGAGCGCGGGGCGCGCGTGTTGCAGGGGCTCGCCGGCGCCGCCATTATGGCGGTTGCCGCCTACTCCATCGCGGCCAGTGTTTGACCCGGACGGGTTTGTTTCGCTTCAGCAGGTGACGATGACGCAAGGGGCGGGGTTCATCGAGACGCACAGTCTGTGGTCGGAGGCGCAGAAACGGCAGGCGGAGGAGCTCAAGGTCAGGCTGGAGAAGGGCGACCTCAAGCTCGTGCGCCTCGCCTGGGCCGATCCGCACGGCTATTCGCGCGCCAAGGCGGTCACGATCCCAGCGTTTCTCGCTGCGCTGAGCGGCGGCTACAACATCAACGTGGCGACGACGACGCTCGATTCAGCCGGTGCGCGGATCTTTGCCTCCTTCACCCGCGGCGGCGGCATGGGCCTCGACGAGATGACCGGGTCGCCCAATCTCACCATCGTTCCCGATCCGGGCACGTTCCGCGTCCTGCCCTGGGCGCCCGGCGTCGGGTGGGTCTTGTGCGACGAGTATTTCGTGAGCGGGGTGCCGTTCCACTTCTCGTCGCGCCACCTCCTGCGCCGGCAGCTCGCGCGGCTCGCAGAGAAGAACCTGCGCTTCGTCGTCGGCCTGGAGATCGAATGGTACCTGATGCGGGTGGCCGAAGAGCAGCTCAACGACGAGCATGTCGGTGCTCCCGGCGTGCGCGGGCGGGCGATCAGGACGACGCCGATCGAGCCCGGCTACCATTATCACTCCGAATCCAACCTGGACCTGATGCAGCCCGCCCTGAGCGCGCTCGGCGAGGCGTTCGACAAGCTCGGGCTTCCGCTGCGCTCGATCGAGAACGAGTGGGGACCCGGGCAGGTCGAATGCACCTTTGCGCCGCGTGGTGCGCTCGAGGCGGCCGACAACGTGCTCCTGTTCCGCACCGCCACGCGCCAGCTCTGCCGCCGGATGGGCTTGTTCGCGACCTTCATGGCGCGCCCGGCGCTCAAGGGCCATTGCGCGAGCGGCTGGCACCTGCACCAGTCCGTGGTCGATGCCCGGACCGCGCGCAACCTGTTCATGGGCGAGACGGCCGCAGAGCCCCTTTCGCCCCTCGGCCGATGCTTCCTGGCGGGCTTGTTGCGCTACGCGGTCCCGTCGACGGTGTTCGCGACGCCGACCGTCAACGGCTACCGGCGCTACAAGCCAAACTCGCTCGCGCCCGACCGCGCCACCTGGGCGCATGACCACCGCGGCGCCATGGTCCGCGTGCTCGGCGGCGCCGGCGACCCGGCGACGCGGCTGGAGAACCGCATCGGCGATCCGGCCGCCAACCCGTACCTCTACGTCGCCTCGCAGATCGCCGCCGGCCTCGCCGGCCTCGACCAGACGCTCGATCCCGGCCCCTCGGACGACGAGCCCTATGCGGCGGAACGCGTCCGGCTGCCGGGCAACCTCATGGATGCGCTCGACGCGATGGAGCAGGAGGCGCTGTTCCGCGAGCAGTTCGGCTCCGTGTTCGTCGATTACTATGTCAAGCTCAAGCGCACCGAGGCGGGCCGCTATCTGCGCTTCCTCCAGGAGACGGGGGTCAAGGATGACGAGCCGACCGATTGGGAGCACAATGAGTACTTCGATTTCTTCTGACGGTGATCTCGCATGACGATCCTGGAACAAATCCCGCACGCGCCGGTCCGGCGCGATCCCACGGCTCTCTACGACTGGGACGAGCTCATCCAGGAGGATCGCGTGCATCGGTTGATCTACACCGACCCGGCGATCTTCGAGGCCGAGATGACGCACATCTTCGGCGGCACCTGGGTCTATCTCGCTCACGAAAGCCAGATCCCGAACGACAACGACTACATTACCGGGCGGCTCGGCCTGCGCCCGCTCATCATCGTGCGCGACGCCAACGGCAAGGTGCGCGCGCTGTACAACCGCTGCACCCACCGCGGCACCACGTTGTGCCGGTTCGAGAAGGGCAACGCGAAGTCGTTCCAGTGCCCCTATCACGGCTGGAACTTCCTCAACACCGGCAAGCTGCGCGGCGTGCCGTGGCCGGATGGCTACGCGTGCGATTTCCGCGACCCCAAGTTCAACGTCGCCCAGGTGCCGCGGGTCGAATCCTATCGCGGCTTCATCTTCGGCACCCTCAATCTCGACGCACCGCCGCTCACAGAATGGCTCGGACCGATTGCGCAGCCGATCGACGAATGGCTCGACCGCAATCCTGGCGGCAAGGTCGTCGTGTGCGAGGCCAATCGGCTCAAGTACAAAGGCAACTGGAAGCTCGCCTACGACAATTCCGGCGACGGCTATCACGTCGTCTATTCGCACCGCTCGCTGCTCGAGACCGAGAACCGCCTGGCCGACGAGGCCAACAAGGGCATGGCCTACTACCGCAACTCGCCCGACGCGGCGCCCATGTACATGCGCTACATGGGCAACGGCCATCACCTCAAGGACAAGCGCCCTAACCTCAACCAGCGTCCGGGCGGCCTGTGGGCGATCGAATCGCCGCATCCCGGCATGGAGCATACCGAGGGCGAGTTTCGCCGCCGCTACGGCGAACGGGCCGACAGCCTGCTCGATCTCGCCGGCTCGGAGCCGGTCAACATCAACGTGTTCCCCAACATGTCGCTGCTCGGCAACCACATCCAGGTGTTCGAGCCGATCAGCGTCAATGAGACCAACGCCGTATGGTACGGCACGCGCATCGTGGACGAGGCCGGCGAGCTCGGCGACGCCATGGATGAGATCAACGCGCTGCGCATGCGCACCCAGGAAGGATTTCCGAATTTCGGCGAGGTCGACGACGTCGCCAATTTCGAGCAGATCCAGCGCGGCCTGCAATGCCTCGAGGACGAGTGGGTGTACATGCATCGCGGCCTCGGCATCCCGGGCCGCGTCAAGACCCTGGACGACGGCACCATCGTGGCGCCCGCCACCGACGAGGCATTCATGCGCGAGTACATCAAGGAGTGGAAGCGGCTGATGCAGACGCGTCCGAATCTGGCGGTTCAGCGTGAGCCGTGACGCTATGCAGCCCGATCCCTCCCGCACCTCATACTACGTCAGTGACGCGCTCTATCGCGCGCTCATCGCCGACTTTGCCGACTGGCAGCGCGACGAGCGGGCGGTTGCCGATCCGGCGGTCCGCGACCAGTTCCGCATGCTGCTCGAACGCGAGGCGCGGCTGCTCGACCAGCTGCGCTACGAGGAATGGCTCGGGCTGTTCTCGCGCGAATGCATCTACTGGGTGCCGGCGACGCCGAATGCGGGCGATCCGCGCCGCGAAGTGGCGGTGATGTTCGACGACCGCCGCCGGCTGGAGGATCGCGTCTACCGTCTGCGCACCGGTTATGCCTGGTCGCAGGCGCCGGCCTCGCGCACGGTGCGGCTCATCACCAACGTCGAAGTGTTCGCGACCGAGCGGGACGACGCGCGGATGGTGCGTTGCAATTTCCTCATCCACGAGTTCTGGGGCGACGAGACGCGCATCCTCAGCGGCTGGAGCGGCTACCGGTTTGTCCGCCAGGAGAGCCGCTGGGAGATCGCGGCCAAGCAGGTCAACCTGCTCGAATGCGACCAGAGCATCCGCAACCCGAGCATCATTCTTTAGCCTGGACGCACGCCGGCGGGCCGGCTCCACGGGCCGAAGCGGGTCCCTGCGGGCAGCGCCTCGCGCACCATCAGCATCTCGCCGATCGTTTCCGACGTTATGAGGCCGACGAGCCGGCCCTCCTGATCGACCACTGCGACCGCCGGTACCGATTTCTCCTGCAGCAGCCGGAAGGCGTCATCGAGCCAGCCGCGATAGCTTATGGTGGGGATGTCGCGCGTCATCGCCTCGGCGATCCGCGCCTGCGGCCCCAGCTCCTTGAGGGCCTTGATCATGTCGCTGCGCCCCAGCACGCCCACGAGCCGGCCGTCGTCGACCACCGAAAACTCGTTCTGGCTGGTGCGCAGCAGCGTCTCGATCGCCTGCTCGATCGGCTCGTCGGGCCTCAGCGTCGCGAATTTCGTCATCATCGCGGCGGTCACCGGCACGCCGCGCGACATCGCCCGTACCTGGGCAAGCTGCGCCTCCGAAGTGGCGGCGAGATAGACGAAGATCGCGATGAAGATCAGCAGCGGGTTGCCAAACAGGCCGAGGAAGCCGAGCACGAACGCAAACAGCTGGCCGATGGTGGCGGCTATCGCGGTGGCGCGCGCGAAGCCGAGCTTGATCGCCAGTAGCGAGCGCAGGATGCGGCCGCCGTCCATCGGGAAGGCCGGGATGAGATTGAACAGCGCCAGGAACAGGTTCACCGAGGCGAGACGATCGACCATCGACACCTGCGCGTTGTCGACCGCTGCCATATGGCGGGTGCTGAGGTCGGCGCCGAACGAGGCCATCAGGATGAGCGCGATCGCGACGTTGACCAGCGGGCCGGCGATGGCAATCAGGAACTCCTGCACCGGCTCCTCGGGAATGCGCTCGAGCCGGGCGACCCCGCCGATCGGCAACAGAGTCACGTCGGGCGTCTGTACCCCGAAGGCGCGGGCCGCGAAAACGTGGCCGAATTCGTGCAGCAGCACGCAGAGGAACAGCAGGATCATGAAGATAACGCTGGTCCACGCGGCGTCCGTCCCGCCGGTGAAATAATTGGCAGCCCAGATCCAGACCAGGAACAGAAGAAACGTAATGTGAACGCGAACCGCGGTACCGGCGATTCTGCCGATGCTCACCGACCAGGACATGGGAATGGCCTCACGCGTGTTGCCGACGTGCCCTGTGGAGATAGGTGAGCCCGGCCTCAGTTGCCAGGAGGCGCGAATGCCAGGCCGCCGACATATGCGCGCTCGCTACTTGCCGAGCTTCCGCTTCCGCTGCCCCAGCGTGCGCAGGCGCAGCGCATTGAGGCGGATGAAGCCTTCCGCATCGCGCTGATCGTACGCCACCGCTCCCTCCTCGAACGTCACCAGGTCCTGGTCGTAGAGCGAGGCGGGGCTCTCGCGCCCGACGACCGCGACATTGCCGCGGTAGAGCCGCAGGCGCACGGTGCCGGTGACGAACTCCTGCGACTTGTCGATCGCGGCCTGCAGCATCTCGCGCTCGGGCGAGAACCAGAAGCCGTTGTAGATCAGCTCGGCATATTTCGGCATCAGCTCGTCCTTGAGATGCGCCGCGCCGCGGTCGAGCGTGATCTGCTCGATGCCGCGATGCGCCGCCCACAGGATGGTTCCGCCCGGCGTCTCGTACATGCCGCGCGACTTCATGCCGACGAATCTGTTCTCCACCAGGTCGAGGCGGCCGATGCCATTCTGTCGCCCGAGCTCGTTGAGGCGCGCCAGCAGCGTCGCCGGCGACATGGTCTTGCCGTCGATCGCCACCGCATCGCCGCGCTCGAACGCGACCTCCACGTAGGTCGGCCGGTCGGGCGCCTCGCCGGCGTCGACGGTGCGCGAGTACACGTAGTCCGGCACCTCCTGGGCAGGGTCTTCCAGGACCTTCCCCTCGGAGCTGGTGTGCAGCAGGTTGGCGTCGGTCGAGAATGGCGCCTCGCCGCGCTTGTCCTTGGCGATCGGGATCTGGTGCGCCTCGGCGAACGCGATCAGCGCCTCGCGCGAGCGCAGGTCCCATTCGCGCCACGGCGCAATGACGGTGACGTCGGGCTTGAGCGCGTAGTAGCCGAGCTCGAAACGAACCTGGTCGTTGCCCTTGCCGGTCGCCCCGTGAGCGACCGCGTCGGCTCCGACCTGTTCGGCGATCTCGATCTGCTTCTTGGCGATCAGCGGGCGCGCGATCGACGTGCCGAGCAGGTATTGGCCCTCGTACAGAGCGTTGGCGCGGAACATGGGAAACACGTAGTCGCGGACGAATTCTTCGCGCAGGTCCTCGATGAAGATGTTCTCCGGCCTGATGCCGAGCAGCAGCGCCTTGGCGCGCGCCGGCTCGAGCTCCTCGCCCTGGCCGAGGTCGGCCGTGAACGTCACCACTTCGCAGCCGTAGGTCTGCTGCAGCCACTTGAGGATGATCGAGGTGTCGAGCCCGCCCGAATAGGCGAGCACGACCTTCTTGACCGAGCGTTCCGGCATCGTCCGAATCCTGTAAAATGCGGGCCAGCGAGGCCCGTGAAAGCAGGGAATGGAAGGCGGCGCAAGAGCGGCCATCAAGCCGCGAACAGGATTGGGGGGCGCGATGCGGATGGCGAGTTTGGTGCTCTTGAGCATGTTAGTCCTTACGCTGGCGACGGCCGCCGTCGCGCAGGTCCTCAAGACCGAGCCGCGGATGGGCGCGTTGCGCGAGGGCCAGGTCGTCCTGGTGGACGACGGCACCTGTCCGGCGGGACAGATCAAACAGGTGATCGGCGGCAATCACGTCGAGGTCGGCGGCTTCAAACAGGTCAAGCGCCAGCGCCGCTGCATCCCGCGGCGCTAGACGAGCGGACATTCTGCTGCCATCAGGAGAGCGGGACGAAGCAGCGCATTCTGCGAGTCGCAATCGCTCGAAGATTGATCGCGCAATCGGCAAAACCGCGCGGGCCGATCACCGCATTTCCGCCACGCTGCCGGATTCGTGTGTCCACTCGGTTCAGAGCGCCGGAACCGTTTCGGCGCTCGTCAGTTGCCTTGGGACTCGATTTCTCGGGGGAGGATATTATGGCGAAGACCTGCGAGCTTCTTCTTGCCGCCAGCGTTCTGGCTCTCGCGGCAAGTCAGGCCTCGCCGCTCCGGGCCGCTCCGGACGAATCCTTCCGTGTGGCGCAGCAACCTCCGGAGGACGCCAGGAAACAGCCGGGGAGGCAACAGCCGCCGCCTGCCGCGAAAGGGCAGCCGCAGGGCCAACCCGGAGGACAGCAGCGGCCTCCCGGCGCACCGCCGCAGGGTGCGCCGCCTGCGGCGCGTCCCCAGCCCCCCGCCGGTCCGCCGCCGGCGCCGCCTGCGGCTCGTACTCAGCCTCCGGCCGGACCGCCGCCTGGGCCGCCTGCGGCCCGTACCCAACCCCCGGCCGGACCGCCGCCTGGGCCGCCAGCGGCCCGTACCCAGCCCCCGGCTGGCCCGCCGCCGGCCCCGCCTGCGGCCCGCACTCAGCCTCCGGCCGGACCGCCGCCTGGGCCGCCTGCGGCCCGCACCCAGCCCCCGGCTGGCCCGCCGCCGGCCCCGCCTGCGGCCCGCACCCAACCCCCCGCTGGCCCGCCGCCAGCGGCGCCCGCTGCGCGCACGCAGCCTCCGGCCGGACCGCCGCCTGGGCAGCCCCCAGCCGCTCAAAGTCAGGTACCCCCGGGACAGTCGCTGCCGCCCGCGGCCGGTAGGCCTCCCGGCCAGCCCGGCGCGCCCGCGCCGGCCGCCCGCACCCAGCCGCCGGCTGGTCAGCCCCCCGGCCAACCGCCCGCCGCGCAAGGGCAGGTCCCGCCGGGCCAACAGATGCCGCCGCCGGCCGCCCGCGCGCAGCCTCCTGGGCAGCCTCCGGCAGCGGGGCAGCCTCCGGCAGCGGGGCAGCCTCCGGCAGCCGGTCCGCCTCCCGCGGGTCCGCCTCCGGCAGCGGGGCGGCAGCCTCCGGCCGGAGCACCGCCCGCCGCCCTGGTCGCGCCTGGCCTCGCACCAGCGCAACCGCCGGCTGCCGCCCCGCAGCCGGGAGCCCCGCCGGCCGCCCTCATGACGCCGCAGCCGGGCGGAGCACGCCCGGCGGAAGGGCCGATCGCGGCCCAGCCGACCGGCAAGAAGGGTGAGCCGCTGCGCAACGTCGAGGACCTGCGGGCGGAGCGGCGCGAGGAGCGGCAAGGCGACCGCCTCGTCATCCGCGAGCCCGACCGCATCATCATTCGCGAGGGGGGCCGGACGATCATCCGCCACAACGAGAACGACCGCTTCCGCCATGGTGGGCGCGAGATCGGCGTCGACCGCCGCGGCGACCAGGTGACCACCGTGATCGAGCGTCCGGATGGGACGCGGATCATATCGATCACCGACGAGAGCGGTCGCCTGATCCGCCGCGCGCGCCGGCTGCGCGATGGACGCGAGATCGTGATCATCGACAATCGCGACACGTGGCGGCCCGGCGTCGTCGCCAACTATTATGTCGAGCTGCCGCCGCCGGTGATCCGCATTCCGCGCGAGCGCTACATCGTGGAGGCGGAGCGGGCGAGCCGCGACGACATCTATGCCGCCTTGATCGCGCCGCCGGTCGAGCGCATCGAGCGGCGCTACTCGCTCGAGGAGGTGCGCTACAGCCCGCGCCTGCGCGAGCGCATGCCCAGCGTCGACGTCGATACGATCACGTTTGCATTCGGCTCATGGGAGATCGCTCCCGAACAGATCGACCGTCTCGCCGTGATCGCCGACGGCCTCAACCGCGCCATCGCGCAGAATCCGAGCGAGGTGTTCCTGATCGAGGGCCACACCGATGCAGTCGGCTCCGACGTCGACAACCTGTCGCTGTCCGACCGCCGGGCCGAGTCGGTCGCCATGGTGCTGAGCCAGCAGTTCCAGGTACCGGCGGAGAACCTGACCACGCAAGGGTATGGCGAGCAATTCCTGAAGGTCCAGACCCAGGCGGCGGAGCAGCAGAACCGCCGCGTCACCGCGCGCCGCATCGGCCCGCTGCTGACCGGGCAGAACGAGAGTACCGGTCGGGCGAATTAAGAAAGTCTAGATCAACCCGTCCTGCTCGAGCCATTCGCGCAGCAGGCGGACGTTGCGGCGGTTGGCGCGGAACAGCACGTCGAGCACGTCGCCGGCGAACGGCACGGCGCCGACGACGCCGTCGAACGCCACATTGGCGATCATGCGCGCCAGGACATGGCTTGGCGCACCGAGCCGATAGGCCTCGTAGACCAGGTAGGCCGACAGCGCCGTGGTGATCGCGTCGCCGATCCCGGGAACCAACCCGACGACGGCGTCGGCGCCGAACCTGATATTGGTGCCGGGGATGATGATCGCGGTGTCGAGCAGGATGCTGAGGCGCTCGAGCCGCTCCAGTGCAGCGCGCCGCGAGGCAGCATTGTCCGTCCGCCCCGGGCGAATCGTACCGGTGGCGAAATCGTAGTCGTAGGTCTGCGTCATCCCAGGCCGTCCTCCGTCGAGCAACAGATGGTCGTTGCGGCGCGCTGCCGCAAGCGCTTGTGCCGGGATTTGGCGCGTGCGACAACATGCGCGCCGCACTAACCTCGGAGGTGCTCATGCCGCGCCATGCATCCTATCTTCCGCACGGCGTCATCCCGGCCGTGCTGCTGCCGTTCAACGAGGACTTCTCGATCGACGAGAAGAGTTTCCGCGCGCACCTGCGCGACGTTGCGGCGGTCAAGGGTATCTCCGCCCTCACCATCAACGCGCATTCGACCGAGGTCGCGTCGTGCACGTTCGACGAGCAGCGACGCGTGCTGGAGATCGCGCAGGACGAGGCCGGCGAGCGCATGCCGCTGGTCAACGGCGTGTGGGCGGACGGCAGCCTGGAGGCGGCCCGCATCGCCCGCATGGCGCAGCAGGGCGGTGCGTCGGCGTTGCTGGTTTTTCCCCCGGCGCCGTTCACGCTCGGCCAGTCGCCGGCGATGGCGGTCGCGCATTTCCGGCACATCGCGGACGCGACCGATCTGCCGATCATCGTGTTCCAATATCCGCTGGCGACCGGCCAAGGCTATCCGCGCGACACGCTGCTTCGCATCTGCGACGAGGTGCCGAGCGTGCGCGCCATCAAGGACTGGTGCGGCAACGTCCCGCAACATGAGATGCACGTGCGCGTGCTGCAGAGCCGTCAGCGGCCGGTCAATGTGCTCTCCACCCACAGCGCCTGGCTGTTCTCCTCGCTGGTGCTGGGCTGCAACGGACTCCTGTCCGGCTCCGGCAGCGTGATCGCCGACCTGCAGGCGGCGCTGTTCCGCGCGGTGGCGGCCGACGACCTTGCCGAGGCGCGTCGCATCAACGACCGCATCGATCCGCTCGCCCGCGTGTTCTACCGCGAGCCGTGGGCCGACATGCACAATCGCATGAAGGAGGCGCTGGTGCTGCTCGGGCGCCTGCCGCGCGCGGTGGTGCGGCCGCCGCTGGTGAAGCTTGCGAGCGCCGAGATCGATGACATCCGCCGGGCGCTGATCGAGGCCGGCCTCCTGGCCAGCGAGCGCGGCCGCAACGCCGCGTGAGGTTGCGTCACCTGATCAGGCTTCCGATCCGATCGACGATCGGCTTCGGCGTCGCGTAGATCCGGCGGATCAGGGTGGCGAGGTGCTCGCCGTCCTCGGGCTCGAGATCGAGCTTGCTCTTCTGCGCGTCGGCGACGAACTCCGCGTCCGTCATGGTCGCATTGAACGCGTCGCGCAGCATCTTGAGGCGGTCGGGAGGAAGATCCGGCGGGGCGACGAACGGGCGCCCGATCCCCTGGCCGGCATAGAGGAACGCGATCGCCTGCTTCTCCTCCTCGGTGCGTGCGAGATCGAGGACGAACGGCACGCCCTTGAGCTCGGGATTCGGCTCGGCGCCGCCCTGCAGCAGCACGTGAACCGTCTGCTTCGGAATCCAGTCGGGCCGCCGGTTCTTCACGCTGTCGAGGCTTTCGCAGATGCCGTCCACCTCGCCGCGCTCCATCGCCAGGAACACCTCGGCCGAGGAGGGAAACCCGCCGACGACCTTGAACTTGGCGCCGATCAGCTCATTGAGCGCCTTCGGGTAGGCGCGCGTACCGGTGCCGGGACCGGTGTCGCCGACGATCAACTGCCGGGTCAGCAGATCCTGCGCGGTCTTCACCTGGGCGGTGTGATAGGCGATGCAGACGTTGGTTTCCTTGGTCGGGCTTCCGATCCACGACAGTCTGGTGGCATCGAAACGTGCGCCGGTCGCGCCGGTGAGCGGCCCCAAGGCGGCATCGCGGGCGATGATGCCAAGCACCGTGCCATCCTTCGGCGCGGCATTGTAGATGTGGCTGGTGGCGACAAAGCTGCCGGCGCCCGGCATGTTCTGCGGAACGACGTTGGGCCTGCCGGGCAGATGCCTGCCGATGTGGCGGGCGACGGTGCGGCCCCACAGGTCGTAGCCGCCGCCGGGACCGAATCCGATAATCATCTGCACCGTCTTGCCGGCGAGGAGATCGGACGACTGTGCCGGCGCCGGGGTCGCGGCCGACGCCGCGAGCAATGCCGCGCAGCCGATCCGTTTCACAAAATCCGTCAGCATGCTGTCCCTGCCCGGGCGGGTCGGTCGCGACACCGCGCAGGCGTGACATTGGCGATGACGGGGGCGTGGCGCAAGACGAGAAACGCCGACGGGGTTGCCCGTCGGCGCAAGCAGTTCGCCGCCGCAATGACGTTCGCGATCAGTGCGTCCGGGCGCCGGCCGGAACGCCCGCGCTCTTGCTGGGGGGCTTGCGGGCCGTCGAGCGTTTTGGTGCCGAACGCTTGCGCGGAGCCTTCTGCAGTGCGCGGCGTGCCGGCGCGCGCTTTCCGGCGTTGGAGAGCAAGCCGGCGGTTTCCGTTGCGCTCGCGAGCGTCAGCGCAGCCATGCCGGCGCGCGCCAAGCCTCTGAGCCCGATCAGGCGTCCGAGTAGTGCGCCGCCGACGAAAACGGCGGCCGGCAGGACCAGTTTGCGCGCGTCCATGACTCTTCTCCTGGGGTTGGAACTCGCAACGAGAACGCGCCTGCGCAGGTTGAGTTCCGGCTGCGGGCGAGGTCGCGCGTCTTGTAATTCAGAGCCGGCGGCCGATGAGGAACCCGGCCATGGCCGCAACCAGCAGCACGCCGAACACCTGTTTGCGCGAGCCCTCCCGGATCAGGCCGCTCGCCGAATCCACGGCCTGTTCGGTTGCTTGCGCGATCGCGGCAGCCGAATTCTGCAGCGGGTTCGCGGCCATGGCCGCGGGTGGTCGCTGTCGCGGGTTAGGCCGGAAGAAGGCGAGGCACAGGAAAAGGACGCCCAGCACGGCCCACGCGCCGCCCAGGATACCGAGCGCCGGCAGCGTGCCGTACTGGTGCTTGAGCCACTCGAAGAGCGCAGCGATGCCGAAGCCGAGCGCGAGCGCGATCAGGATCGCGCCGATCAGCGCGAACACCACCGTCATCACGATGTGTCGCGCCTGGCGCTTGAGATCGAAGCCGATCGCTCCCAGCAGGCTCGAGAGCATCAGCGGCGTCCGCTCATGAGCCCGATGACCAGTCCGATGCCCAGGGCCGCGGCGGCGACACCCAATGGATTACGACGAGCGACTTTCTCGAACTCGGTGACCATCGAGTCCGCCTGCTCCTTCGCGCTCGAGGCGAGCTCGGAGCCGATATCGCCGGCGGCTTCGCCGATCTCCGCCGCGACGGTCTTGGCGAGCTGTGCCACCGTATCCTTGAGGCTCGCGACGTCGTTGCTGAGCCGGCGCAGGTCGTCGGTGAGCTCGTCGCGACCGGCAGCCGCGGTCTGCGCGATCTGCTCCTTGGCGCGCTGGAATTCACCGCCGACGCGGCCCGCCGAGGCTTCCGCCTCGCGCTTGATGTTCGCGGCCGCCGCCTCGGCATCGCGCCGAAACGACGTGGTCCTGTCCTCCGCTGGATCTGCCATGCTGTTCTCCTGATTATTGAGTGGCGCCGGTACAACGCGGCCTTGGCGGCAATGTTCCAGTGCTACGCCGTCGTGCGATGGTCCGGCTGCTTGCTTCGGTCGGGCGCCACCGTGCCGCGTCTGACAAGCCTGCCGGCGACGCGCCAAACCGGCATCGTCGCACGCTCGATGACGTGCTCGATCACCTTATCGGAGGTGCGCGTCGCACGCCAGCGGTACAGGATGCCGTGGATGATCCACACCACCAGGAAAACGAAGACACCCGAGAACACGACGTCCGAGAAGAAGTGCGCACCGAACATCATGCGCAGCAAGCCGACCGCGGCGCCGAATGCCAGCGCCGCCGCATAGGCGACCCCTCGCCAGTGGGGCGGAGCGAGCGCGGCGGGCGCGAGCGTCCAGAACGCGCCGGCGCTCTCGCCGCCCACGTACGAACAGTTGCGCCGGCACGTGCCGCGCGGATCCCACCATGGCACGAAGCGTTCGCCGCCGCCGAACTCCGCCACGTTGATCGGACGCGGGCGCGACCAATGGTCCTTCATCCCGACATTGACCAGGAGACCGGGCCCCAGCACCAACGTCGCGACGAGAAAGACGGCTGCCCGCGCCGACATCAGCATGCGGGTGAACGGCAGCAACACTTTCACCGCGAGCGCGCAGGCGGCGGGCGCGACCAGGAGGGTGACGACCCACATGCTTTCCTCGCGCAGCACGCCGAGCAGCGGATCGAGCCGAAGCGGGAAGTCGTGGCGGACCGGATCGTAGAACATGCGGGCGATCTTCAGGTCGAGCTCCGGATAGAGCGCGAACACGAGGCCGGTCACGGCGGCGACGATCAAGGAAAGCAGCAGGCCCGTGCGGTTCATCAGGCCACGGGTTTAGACGATGCCCGCGCCCCGTGGAACCAGGACGTAGGCGGGGCTCACATCCGGTAGGCGGCTTGGGCGTAGAAGCCCGAGCGGTCGGTGGTGAAGGTGAGCGGCTGCGCGGCGGCGGGGAAGCCGATCACCTGGCCGCCGAAATCGGCGATACCCTTGGTCTGCAGGTGCCAGTAGCGCCAGCCCGCGCCGATGCTGAAATTCTTCGTCGCCTGGAACGCCACCGATGTCTCGACCTGGAAGCCGTCGCCGCGCCCGTCCTGCGGAAGCGGGCCGAGGAAGTCGCCGAACTGGTTGCCGATTCGCAGCCAATGGGCGTCGGTCCCGTTGGCCTTGACGAACGGCAGCCACGCCGCTTCGGCATTGAACCGCAGGCGGTCGAAGAACGTGACCTCGCCGGCGAGCCCGAGCCGCATGGAGTGGAAATTGGTCTGCTCGGTGATCACCAACGTGCTGTTATCGATGGCAGGCTGACAGATGGACGGGTTGCCGCCGATCTGCCAGCAGCCATAGGCGCTCGCCTCCTGGCCGATGTAGCTGTAGCCGACGAGGGCGGAGACGCTCGCGCGCGGCGTGATCCACATCGTATAACCGAGGTCGGCGGTCGCGTAGTTGAGATGCCCGCCCCGTTGCGTGCTCATCGTGCTCGAATAGGGATCGACAAAGGGGGTGAAGTCCTCGTCGTTGAGGAACCCCTTCTGCATGCCAGTGAGGCCCGCATAGCCCTTGACCAGGAAGCCGGTCGGATGATCGGCGCGCGCGAAGAGCTCGGCCGAATGGGCGGAGAGCCCCTTGTAGGTCAGGCGCGACACCATCTCGGGGCTCGAACTCGGCGAAGTCGTAGAGCCGCTTGGTCAGGTTGCCGAAGCTGAACCAGTAGCGGCCGCCGACCTCGAAGCGGAACGGCAGGCTCGCCGCCGGGACCGGCGGACCTACAGCGATCGGTTGCGGGAGGGGATCCGGCTCGACGACGACCGGCTGCCGATACGCGCTGGGAACGCGATCGACCGGATAGGACGGTGCCTCGTAGACCGCAGAGCCGCGAAGTGGAGCACGGTCGATCCCGTTCGCTCCGGCCTGGGACGTAACGGCAACCGCCGATAATGCAACCAACAGAGCACGACGCATGGCACACGCCACCCAACACCTGGAACGCCTGCATCATGCTCCATTAACCTTAACGAACTCCTTCCACGCTCCAGCCGTTCGTCCCGCGATCGCCCAATAGACGAAGCCGCCGGCAATGCCGGCCCCCGCCATGATTTCCAGGTCGCGTCCTGCCGGAATGCCGCCGCCGGGTCCGCGGTCGGCCAGCCCGAGCGCGTAGTAGAGCGCCACCAGGCCCGCTCCGCCGAGCGCTGCGTAGAACAGGGGCGAGCGCAGGGCGAGGGCCTCGGCCAGGGCGATCACCAGCGCGGCGGGCAGAAGGGTCTTGGCCGACAGGATCAGCCCGAAGAAGGCGACCAGCAGCCAGCCGGCGCTAGACCCGGTCATGGCCAGGCTCTGCTCCCACTCCAGCAGGATGGCGAGCGTGATCACGCAGGCCGACACCACGCTGGCCGCCACGAACGCCACGAGGATGACGAGGATGCGGCGGACGAGCGCCGTCACTCGGGCTTGTCCTTGTCCTTCGCGTATTTCGCCCACAGGTCGGGCCGGCGCTCGCGCGTCAGCCGCTCCGCCTCGGCGCGACGGAACGCCGTGATCCTGGCGTGGTCGCCCGACAGCAGAACATCCGGGATGGCGCGCCCCTCGAACACCTGCGGACGCGTATATTGCGGATATTCGAGCAGGCCTGCGGTGAAGCTTTCCTCCACTCCCGATGCCGGTTTGCCCATGACGCCCGGGAGCACGCGCACGCACGCGTCGATCAGCGCCATGGCGGCGACCTCGCCGCCCGACAGCACGTAATCGCCGATCGACACTTCCTCGAGGGCGCGGCCGGAGATCACGCGCTCGTCGACGCCCTCGAAGCGGCCGCAAACGATGGTGACGCCGTCGCCGGCCGCGAGCCGCTCCACCCGCGCCTGCGTGAGCGGGACACCGCGCGCGCTCATCAGCAGGCGCGGGCGCTGATCGGCGACCGCGTCGATCGCGCGGGCGAGCACGTCCGCCTTCATCACCATGCCGGGCCCGCCGCCCGCCGGCGTGTCGTCGACCGAACGATGCCGGTCGGTCGCATGCTCGCGAATGTCGTGCGCCTCGAGCGACCAGATGCTGCTCGCCAGCGCCCTGCCGGCGAGGCTCAGGCCCAGGGGGCCGGGAAACATGTCGGGGAAGATGGTGAGAACGGTCGCGCGCCACATGGCCCATCACGACGCAAACAGGCCGTCCGGCGGATCGACGACGATGCGGCGCCCGGCGATGTCGACGACCGGCACGGTTGCGACGGTGAACGGCAGCATCACGGCGGCGCCTCCGGCAGCCGGTTGCAGCTCGATGAGATCGCCGGCGCCGAAATTATGCACCGCGACGACCTTGCCGAGCTCGCTGCCGTCCGCCGCGATCGCCACGAGGCCGATCAGGTCGGCGTGGTAGAACTCCTCGTCCGCGGGTGCCGGAAGGCGGTCTCGTCCGACATAGAGCTTGGTGTTGCGCAGGCGCTCGGCCGCAGTGCGATCGGCTACGCCGGCGATGCGCGCGACCAGACAATCCTTGGCCGGCCGTACGCGCTCGATCGCGAACGTCCGCGCCCCGTCTTCGCTTTCGAGCGCCCCGTAGTCCTTCACCGCAAGCGGATCCTGGGTGAAGGAGCGCAATCGCACCTCGCCGCGCGTGCCGTGGGCGGCACCGATCTCGGCGACGAGGATGCGATCGGCCATCAGCTGGCGGCAGGTGCGGCGGCTTCGCCGCCGCCTTCAGCCTTCGCGGCGGCCGCAGCGCGCTCCTGCGCCTTCTTCTTCGGCTTCGCCTTCTCGGGATTGTTGCGCGGCTCGCGCTTCATCACGCCGGCCTCGTCGAGAAAGCGCAGCACCCGATCGGTCGGCTGGGCGCCCTTGGCGATCCAGGCCTTCACCTTGTCGAGATCGAGCTTGAGGCGGTGCTCCTTCTGATCCTTCGGGGTGAGCGGGGAGAAGAAGCCGAGCCGCTCGATGAAGCGCCCGTCGCGCGGAGAGCGCGAGTTCGGCGACCACGATGTGGTAGAACGGCCGCTTCTTGGAGCCCGCGCGGGCGAGCCGGATTTTCAGAGACATCGAATTTCCTTTCTGGCGCCTGCGCGCCTCATGGTCATTTCTTCTTGCCCAGGCCGGGAAACCCGCCCAGCCCCGGCAGCTTGCCGCCGAGACCGGGAAGCGGCCCGCCGGGCAGTTTCGGCGGCAGACCGGGCATGGGCGGCAAGGCGCCCGGCGCGCCGGGGAATCCCGGCGGCAGGCCGCCCGGCATCCCGGGCATTCCACCCGGCATCTTCTCGGCGAGCTTCGCCATCTCTTCCGGCGACGGCATGCCGCCGCCGAACCCCAGCATGTTGGCGAGCCCCGCCATCGGCCCGCGCTTGGCTCCGCCCATCGCCTTCATGACGTCGGCCATGGTGCGATGCATCTTGAGCAGCCGGTTGATGTCCTCGACCTTGGTGCCGGAGCCGGCGGCGATGCGCTTCTTGCGGCTCGCCTTGAGGACGTCGGGATGGCGGCGCTCCTGCGCGGTCATGGAATCGATGATCGCCGCCTGGCGCTTGAGCACGCGCTCGTCGAGGTTGGCGCTCGCCAGCTGGTTCTTCATCTTGGCGATGCCGGGCAGCATGCCCATCAGCCCGGCCATGCCGCCCATCTGTTGCATCTGAACGAGCTGCTCGCGCAGGTCGGAGAGATCGAACGCGCCCTTGCGCATCTTCTCGGCAACGCGCGCGGCCTTCTCGGCGTCGATCGTCGCCGCGGCCTTCTCCACCAGCGAGACGATGTCGCCCATGCCGAGGATGCGGTCGGCGATGCGGGCGGGATGGAAGTCCTCGATCGCGTCGAGCTTCTCGCCGGTGCCCATCAGCTTGATCGGCTTGCCGGTGACGGCGCGCATGGAGAGCGCGGCGCCGCCGCGTCCGTCGCCGTCGATGCGGGTGAGCACGATGCCGGTGAGCCCCACCCGCTCGTTGAAGGCGCGCGCCAGGTTGACGGCGTCCTGACCGGTGAGCGCGTCGGCGACCAGCAGCACCTCGTGCGGCGCGGCGGTGCGCTTCACCTCGGCGGCTTCCGCCATCATGGCCTCGTCGAGGGTGATGCGCCCGGCCGTATCCAGGATCACCACGTCGTAGCCGCCGAGCCGGGCTGCTTCCTGCGCGCGGCGCGCGATCTGCACCGGCGCCTGGCCTTCGACGATCGGCAGCGTGTCGACGGAAACCTGCCGGCCGAGCACGGCGAGCTGCTCCATGGCGGCTGGTCGGCGCACGTCGAGGGAGGCCATCAGCACTTTGCGCCGCGCCGTTTCACTCAGCCGCCGGGCGAGCTTGGCGGCGGTCGTCGTCTTGCCCGAGCCCTGCAGGCCGACCATCATGATCGCGACGGGCGCCGGTGCGTTGAGATCGATCGTCTGGGAGTCGGAGCCGAGCGTCTGGATGAGCTGGTCGTGCACGATCTTCACGACCATCTGGCCCGGCGTCACCGAACGGATCACCGAGATACCGACCGCCTCGTTGCGCACCTTGTCGACGAACGAGCGCGCGACGTCGAGGGCGACGTCGGCCTCGATCAGGGCCCGCCGGACCTCGCGCAGGGCCACGTCCACGTCGGCCTCGGTCAGCGCCCCGCGCCGGGTAAGGCGATCGAGGATTTCGCCCAGTCGCTCCGAGAGGCTGTCGAACATGGTCTGCCTTCCAAAACACTAGTGCGGCGGATTTGCAGTTCCTATCAGTTCGCCGCAATCTCTTGTAGGAACTGCAAATCCATAAGCCGCACTAGAAACCATTGATATTGCTAGTGCTCCTTTGATTCCGAATTTCGCACCAGAGGTTGTCGCGAAGTAATGCGAAATTCGGAATCGGAGCACTAGCGGCGCCCGAGGGCGCATCGCGCTGTCGGGCGTTGGCCTCCGGCCTCACGGGACCGGTCGGCGGATTGACCGTCTCATCTCGCTACGAGATCCCGGAGGCATAGGCGCCCGCGTGCCATAAAGTCAAGCTTTGGCCATCGCGGGCGCGTCCCGACTTGCCTATATGGAATGTCGGGGACCCGCCGCAAAATAGTCCTTCTGTGACGATAACCGCCGCACCTGCATGAAGTTCTCCCGCCGCCGCCTGATTGCCGGAGCGAGCGCATTCGCGGCCGCCACCGGCGGCTTTGCGACCATGCGCGCCGCCCAGGCGCGCTATTATGAAGGAGCGGTATCGGACCATTTCGATGGTATCCGGTTCGTCGATCCGCACGGCATGCCGCCCAAGAGCTGGCCCGACGTGGCGCGCTTCTGGTCGAGCCGTGCAACCCGCGACGGATGGCCGCCCTGGGTGCCGAGCCCCTACGCCGACACGCCGCCCGCGCGGGTGCACGGACGCGCGTTGCGCATCTCGTTCGTCGGCCACGCAAGCTTCCTGCTCCAGACCGCCGGGCTCAACATCCTGATCGATCCGGTGTGGTCGGAGCGGGTGTCGCCGTTCGACTTCGTCGGGCCGAAGCGGGTGAACGATCCCGGGATCGCGTTTGCGGCGCTGCCGGCGATCGATATCGTCCTGGTCTCGCACAATCATTACGACCATCTCGACGTCGCGACGCTGTCGCGTCTGGCGCGGCGCGACGCGCCCCGCGTCATCACTCCGCTCGGCAACGACACCGTCATGCAGGCGCATGATCCGGTCATCAAAGCCGAAGCCTACGATTGGGGCGACAAGGTTGCGCTCGGTCCTGGTGTCGAGGTCACGCTTGCCCCGATGCGGCACTGGTCGGCGCGCGGCGTGCTCGACCGCAACAAGGCCCTATGGGCGGCCTTCATCCTGGCGACACCTGCGGGTCGCATTTACCACGTCGCCGATTCCGGCTACGGCGACGGCTTCCGCTTCCGCGAGGCGAGCCCGCTGTACGGCCCGTTCCGCCTCGCCATCCTGCCGATCGGCGCCTACGAGCCGCGCTGGTTCATGCGCGACCAGCACATGGACCCGACCGAATCGGTGAAGGCCTTCGTCGATTGCGGCGCGGAGTACGCGCTCGCCCATCACCACGGCACGTTCCAGCTCACCGACGAGGCGATCGAGGCGCCGCTCGAGGGACTGATGGCAGCCTGCGGCGAGGTCTGCCTCGAGGCCGCGCGGTTTCGAACGCTCAAGCCCGGGCAGGTGTGGGAGCTGTAGGCAAGCTTTAACGTTCACCGTCAGCCTGAGGCGCTCGACGCGCTCTTCGCGTGTCGAGCCTCGAAGGCCGACGGCCTGGGCCGATCATCCTTCGAGGCTCGGCGCATGCAGTGCGGATGTGAACCCGCCACTCGAGATGCGCCGAGCGCCTCAGGATGACGGCATTGAGTCAATGCGCCTACGCCGCCTTGGCGCGGCGCATCGCGTCCCACACCCGTTCGGCGGTCGCCGGCATGTCGATCTGCTCGACGCCGAGCGGCCGCAGGGCATCGAGGATGGCATTGATGACCGTCGGCGGCGCGCCGATCGTGCCGGACTCGCCGATGCCCTTGACGCCGAGCGGATTGGTCTTGGCGGGAATCTCCTCCAGCGTCGTCTCGAACACGGGGAAGTTCTCCGCGCGCGGCATGGCGTAGTCCATGAAGCTCGCCGACAGGAGCTGCCCCGACTGGCGGTCGTAGATCGCGTGCTCCATCAGGGCCTGGCCGAGGCCCTGCACGACGCCGCCGTGAATCTGCCCGCGCACGATCAGCGGGTTGAACACGCAGCCGAGATCGTCGACCACGTAGTAGCGGTCGATCACGACCTCACCGGTGTCGGGATCGACCTCCACCTCGCACACGTGCGAGCCGTTCGGGTGGTTGGGCGGATTGGTGCTGTAGGTGCCGCTCGCCTCCAGGCCGACGCCGAACTTCTCCGTCAGCGGGCCCATCGGCGCGTAGAACGCCTTGGCGACGTCGGTGAGAGGCATCGCCTTGTCGGTGCCGACGATGTGGAACTGGCCGTCCTTGAACTCGATGTCGCCGGTCGCCGCTTCCATGAGGGCGGCCGCCATGGGCTTCGCCTTTTCGACGATCGCGTCGGCCGCGACCTTGAGCGCGTTGCCGCCGACCAGCGAGCTGCGCGCCGCATAGGTGCCGCGACCATACGGCACCTGCGCGGTGTCGCCCTGGATGAAGCGGATGGTCTCGAACGGGACGCCGAGCCATTCGTGCACCAGCTGGGCGTAGACGGTGGCGTGTCCCTGGCCGTGCGAGTGGGTGCCGGCGATGACGCTCACCGAGCCGCTCGGGTCGAAGCGCAGGTCCATGCGGTCGTTGAAGATGCCGCCCTGCTCGATGTAGTAGGTCACGGCGCGGCCGCGCAGCTTGCCGCCCTTGTCCGATTCGCGCCGGCGCGTCTCATAGCCCTTCCAGTCGCTCACCTGCAGGCACTGGTCGAGGATGCGCGGGAAGTCTCCGCTGTCGTAGGTCCAGAATGTCGGCGTCGTGTACGGCAGCTTGCTCGGCGGGATCAGGTTGCGCCGCCTGATCTCGGCCGGGTCCATGCCGATCTTGCGCGCCGCATGCTCGATCAGCCGCTCGGTGAAATAGGCCGCCTCCGGGCGTCCGGCGCCGCGATAGGGCCCGCTCTGCGCCGTATTGGTGAACAGGCCGAGGCTGGTGATGAGCATCGTCTGATTGTCGTACGCCTCCGGCACGAAGCGCACCGAGAAGGCGCCGGCCGCGAGCGCAGCGCCGACGAAATAGGCGCCGACGTTGAACAGGCAGCGCACCCGCATGCCGACGATCTTGCCGCCGTCGTCGAGCGCGAGCTCGCCGTAATAGACGAGGTCGCGGGCGTGGTGGTCGGTCAGCATGCTGTCGGTGCGCGTCGCCACCCATTTCACCGGCCGTCCCAGCCGGCGCGAGGCCCACATCGCCAGCGCATCGTCGGGAAAGGCGCCGCCTTTGACGCCGAAGCCGCCCCCGACGTCGGGCGAGATCACCCGGATCTGCGCCTCCGGCACGTGGAAGATGTGCGAGATCTCCATGCGCACGCCGTGCGGATTCTGCGACGTCGTATGGAGCGTGTAGTAGTCGTCCGACCTGCTGTAGTCGGCGAGCGCGGCACGCGGCTCCATGGCGTTCGGCGCCAGGCGGTTGTTCTCCACCCGCAGCTCGACCACGTGCTTGGCCTGGGCAAAGGCCGCGTCGGTCGCCTCCTTGTTGCCGAACATCAGCCGGAACGCCGTATTGCCGGCCGGACAGTCGTCCCACACCTTCGGTGCCCCCTCGCGGGCGGCGTCCTCCACGCTCACCACCGCCGGCAGCGGCTCGTAGTCGACCTCGACCAGCTCGGCGGCGTCGCGCGCCTGGCCGAATGTCTCGGCCACCACGAAGGCGACACGGTCGCCGACGAAGCGCACCTTCTCGGCGGCGAGCAGCGGCTGGAACGTGCGATGGCCCTTCGGGGCGCCGAAATCCTCCGGCATCAGGTGCGCCGTGAAGGCGCCGAGATGCTCGGCCGTGGCATCGGCCCCGGTCAGCACGGCGAGGACGCCGGGCGCGGCCTTCGCCTTCGCGGCATCGACGCCGCGGATGCGTGCGTGGGCGTGCGGCGAATAGACGAGCGCCCCGTAGCACTGGTGCGGCAGGTTGATGTCGTCGACATAGCGACCGCTGCCGGTGAGGAACCGCTGGTCCTCCACTCGACGCACCGATTGACCGATTCCGAATTTGGCCACGTTTCTCCCCACTCGCTGTGTTGGCTCGAGCGGGAGCCTAGCGCATGTCCCGGAAAAGTGGGAACCGGTTTTCCGACACGGAAATGCGCAAACGAAAGGTCAGGATCGGGCTCGGTTCAACAGCCTCTCACGCGACTCGCCTGCCGGCCGGGCAAAAATCGCTCGGCATGTCATTCCCGCGTGGGATGGGCCGTGGGCGGGAGGACACGCCCACAGCCCAAGCGGCTGCGTCGCCGCGGGCTCGCGCCCGCGCGCGGATCAAATCTGATTCACGATTTCAAACAGCCGACGCTCCGCCCTCCCCGGCGGTCGTCGCGATCCTCGCGGCGGCCGTTGCGAGCCGGGCTTTGCGTTCCTTCCTCTTTCCGGCCCTTCGAGGCTCGCCCGCTACGCGGTCGAGCACCTCAGGACGACGTGAGGGAGCGAAGCGCCGAGAAGCGCTGGTGCGGATCGCCGCACCATTGGCGTGCCATGACGCGGCACGCGAGAAGCACCTGACCGAGGTGCTTCGCGCCCCAGTGACGCAGGGGCGCTCGCCTCTCGGCGCTTCGCCGCGGCATGTTACGAATCCCGGCCCGACGCCTCACTCCTGAAGCATCCGCCTCGGTCCTAGTGCCGAGTGGCGGGTTCTCCGGGTCGCCCGAGCGCGAAGTTGCGAATTCCGCCCGCGGGTGCCGCTCCCCGCTCCGCCATCGGTCCGCTTCCGGAAAGCGCCCTCGGTGAGCCGGGATGAGCCACACCTACACCTTCATTTGGAAAAGCAGAAACAAAATGGGCACGCCGGATGAAGTTATCCCCAGGCAGCGTTCCGTTTTTCGAGAAAACCAAACGGCCGGCCCAGGCTCCTCGCCATGGGCTACGGCGTCGGCCAGGGACGCGACCGTCATCGCCTCGCCGTCGCGTCAGATCCGGCCGCGCAGCCTGGGATCGGGGATGCGGTCGAGCCAGTTGCCGCGCCGCGGCGTCGAAGCGAGGATCGGTCCGTTGTGACCGCAGAAGTTGCGATTGATCTCGGCGTGCGCGAACACTTCGGCGAGCTTCGGCTCGGCATGGCCGGCCGAGAAGGTGAGGCGGTCGAGGGCGCAGGCGAGGATCGCGCGCGGAACGATTTCCTCACCCGGCTGGCAGTAGGTGCCGGCGATCTGCGCCAGCGGCGCGCCGAACGTGCGGGCGAAGCCGAGGCAGCGACGCGCTCCGCTGACCGGACGGACGGCGAAGTCGACGAGCGGCAGCTCGCCGAACTTGGTCTCCAGCATTCCGGCAGTGGACATGCGGGCGTCCGGCGCGAGATCGGCGACGCGCGCCGCGATCTCCTCGCGCAGCGCGGTGAAGACGCCATGCTCGCCGCCGGGGCGATAGATCTCGATCTTGAGATGGGCCGCCGGACCGCCCGGGTCGCCGAAGCTGATGATGTCCTTGCGGCCGCCCAGCGGATGGCGGCGGATGACGTAGTGGGACTCGGCTCCGTCGAACTCGCCCATCACCAGGGCGAAGGCGGGGTATGGACGCGCCACGTCGATCCACTCGGACTGGGTCTCCATTCGCGCGGTCGCCCCCTCGGTCGCCACGGGCGTCAAATGAGGCAACAGGTACGCGCCGGCGGCCGCGAAAGCCGCCAGAGCACCGAGGTACGCCGTAAGCCCCAACAGCGCACCGCCGAGCGCGCGGGCGAAACGAGCAAGACCAGAATGCACGCGCCCAACCCCCCGGAGGACGGCGTTGTGTTCCGGCCCATTCTCGCCTAGAAGCGCTTCCGCTCCAGTTAGCGTCGCTCGCGACCGGGGCCATTTTCACCGGAGAGTTAACGATGGGTTTCAAGATCGCCGTCGTCGGCGCCACCGGCAATGTGGGCCGCGAGATGCTGGCCATCCTGGCCGAGCGCCGTTTCCCGGCAGACGAGGTCGTGGCGCTGGCCTCGCGCCGGAGCCAGGGAGTCGAGGTCTCCTACGGGGACAGGACGCTCAAGTGCAAAGCGCTCGAGCATTACGATTTCGCCGACGTCGACATCTGCCTGATGTCGGCGGGCGGCGCGGTGTCCAAGGACTGGTCGCCGCGGATCGCCGCCGCCGGCGCAGTGGTGATCGATAATTCCTCGGCCTGGCGCTACGATTCCGACGTGCCGCTGGTCGTGCCGGAGGTCAACGCCGACGCGGTCAAGGACTTCCGCAAGCGCGGCATCATCGCCAACCCGAACTGCTCGACCGCCCAGCTGGTGGTGGCGCTCAAGCCGCTGCACGACAAGGCGAAGATCACCCGCGTGGTGGTCGCGACCTATCAGTCGGTGTCGGGTGCCGGCAAGGACGGGATGGACGAGCTCGATCGCCAGACCAAGGCGATCTACTCGCTGCAAGAGTTCGAGACCAAGAAATTTCCCAAGCGCATCGCCTTCAACGTCATCCCGGAGATCGACGTGTTCATGGAGGATGGATCCACCAGGGAAGAATGGAAGATGATGGCCGAGACCAAGAAGATCCTCGACCCCAAGATCAAGCTCACGGCGACCTGCGTGCGCGTGCCGGTGTTCATCGGCCATTCGGAAGCGGTCAACATCGAGTTCGAGAACCCCATCAGTCCCGACGAGGCACGCGACATCCTGCACAAGGCTCCCGGCTGCATCGTGATCGATCGGCGCGAGCCGGGCGGCTACGTCACGCCGCACGAGGCCGCCGGCGAGGACGCGACCTATATCAGCCGAATCCGCGAAGATGCGACGGTGGAGAACGGGCTGGCGATGTGGGTCGTCTCCGACAACCTGCGCAAAGGCGCCGCGCTCAACGCTGTGCAGATCGCCGAGTGCCTGATCAACCGCAAGCTGATCGAGGCGAAGAAGAAGGCGGCGTGAGCTTCCCTCGGCCCGTAACGAACGTGCTCCGATTCCGGATTTTGCATCACTTTGCGGTGTGTTCGGGCACCAGCAATGATCAATGATTTTTGATCAAACGGGGAAAGTGCTCTAAACCTCTAATGTCTGGGGCGGGCTGATGTCCAGCCGGGCTCAGATCCCGTCCAGGCTTTTTCCCGAACCTGCTATCGCCACGAGGGAGGAGGAACTCCATGCATGGGAAGTTGAGTGCCGTCGCTATCCTTTCCGTCAGTGCCATGTTGGCGCAACCGGCCGCGGCCCAGACGCCGGCCATCGATCAATTGCCTGCCGCCCTCAAGCCGGCGGGCATGGCGGTCTACCTGGAAGTGCCGGCCACCGGCGTGCAGATCTACACCTGCGGCAAGAACAACGCGGGCGCCTGGGCATGGAATTTCAAGGGCCCGGAGGCGGAACTCTTCGACACGCAGAAGAAGTCGATCGGCAAGCATTATGGCGGCCCGACCTGGGAGGGCGCCGACGGCGGCAAGGTGGTCGCCGCCATGAAGGCCAACGCGCCGGCGCCGGGCGGCAACACGATCCCCTGGCTGCTGCTCGACATCAAGTCGAGCGAAGGCTCCGGTCAATTCAGCCAGGCCAAGGGCATCCTGCGGGTCTCCACGACCGGCGGAACGGCACCCGCCCAGGGCTGCGACGAAGCGCATGCCAACCAGGAAAGTCGCGTGCCCTACACGGCGACCTACCTGTTCCTGAAATAGCGGCGGCTGATGCGCGCTCCCTCTCCCCGCAAGCGGGGAGAGGTGGAGCAAGCGGCGCTGCCTACGCCGGAGCCGCAATCGACGGCGCCCGTGCCTTGGTGAGATCGCAATCGACCCGCATCACCTGCGGGTCGTGCACGTCGGGCATGATCTTGAAGCCGAGGTCGTCAGCCATCGACAGCATTGTGCGGTTCTCGCGCAGCACGTCGCCGAAGACGCGCTTGATGCCGCGCGAGCGGGCATAGTTCAGGATGTCGGTCATCAGCTGGTAGCCGAGCCCCTGGCCCTTGAGGTCGGAACGGACCATCACGGCGTATTCGGCCTGCTCGTTGTCGGGGTCGGCGACGATGCGCGCCGCGCCGACGAGGTCGGGCCCGTCGGTCGCCACCAGCGCCATCTCGCGGTCGTAGTCGATCTGCGTCAGCCGGGCGATGAAGGTATGCGAGATCTCCTTCATCGGCGCGAAGAACCGCAGCCTGATGTCCTCCATGGAGGAGCGCGCCAGCATGTCGAGGATGAGCGGCTCGTCCTCGGGACAAACCGGGCGCACGTGGAAGCGGCGGCCGCTGCGCGTCGTCACGTCGTGCTCGAGCTGCGACGGGTAGGGCCGGATGGCGAAGCGCGGACGCCCGGCGCGCGACACCACGATGCGCGCATCGAGCGCGAGCACGCCGTGGTGATCGGCGAGCAGCGGATTGATGTCGAGTTCGGTGATCTCCTCGATGTCGACGAGGAGCTGCGACAGCTTCACCAAAGTGGCGGCAATCGCCTCGAGATCGGCCGGCGGCCGGTCGCGATAGCCCTTGAGCATGCGCGAGACGCGGGTGCGCATGATCATCTCGCGCGCCAGCACGAGGTTGAGCGGCGGCAGGCCGATCGCGCGGTCGCCGATCACCTCGACGGCGGTGCCGCCGTGGCCGAACAGCATGATCGGGCCGAACGCCGCGTCCTCGCCGATCCCGGCGATGAGCTCGTGGGCGCCGGGCCGGTTCACCATTGTCTGCACCGTGAAGCCGCTGATGCGTGCGCCGGGCGCCTTCTCGTGCGCGGTGCGCAGGATCTCGCGCGCCGCCTGCTCCACCGCCTCCTGCGAGCGCAGATCGAGATGCACGCCGCCGATGTCGGACTTGTGGGTGATGTCGGGGGAAAGGACCTTGAGCACGACCGGAAAGCCGAGCCGGGCGGCGACCGCGCCCGCCTCGGCGGGATCGCCCGCTGTGAGCGTCTCGACCACCGGTATGTCGTAGGCCTTGAGCACCGCCTTGGCTTCCGGCTCGGTCAACACCGTGCGGCCGTCGGCCAGCACATCGGCGACGATCCGGTCTGCCCGGCTGCGATCCTCCGGCAACAGGCGCGTGACGGACGGCGGCGTTTCGATCAGCAGGTCCTGATTGCGCCGGTAATGGACGAGATGCATGAACGCACGCACCGCCTCGTCGGGCGTCTCATAGGTGGGCAGCTTGCGCGCCGCGAACAGGCGCCGCGCCTCCGCGCTCGCCGAATCGCCGAGCCACGACGTCAGGACCGGGAAGCGCGGGCGCGGCGGGACCGCTTCGACGACGGCGCGCGCGCCTTCCAGGCTGTCGGCGACGCCGGTCGGGCAATTGAGGATGAGTAACGCATCGAGCTCGGGATCCTCCATCAGCACCTTGAGCGCGCCCGCATAGCGGTCGGCGCCGGCATCGCCGAGGATGTCGACCGGATTGCCGTGCGACCAGGTCGGCGGGAGGATGCGGTCGAGCTTCTCGATCGTTTGCGGTGTCAGCGTCGCCAGCCGGCCGCCGTAATCGGCGACCGCGTCGGTGGCGAGCACGCCGATGCCGCCCCCGTTGGTCAGGATGGTGAGCCGGTCGCCGCCGACCCGCATGCCGGCGGAAAGTGTCGCCACCGCCTCGAACAGCTCGCGCAACGCATAGACCCGGAGCATGCCGGCGCGCGAGAACGCCGCTTCGTACACGGCGTCGGAGCCGGCGAGCGCGCCGGTGTGCGACTGCGCCGCCTTCGCCCCGGCCTCGCTGCGCCCCGCCTTCACCACGATGATCGGCTTGGTGCGGGCGGCGATACGGCCGGCCGACATGAACTTGCGCGCATCGGTGATCGATTCGACGTAGAGCAGGATCGCGCGGGTATCGCCGTCGAGCGCCAGATAGTCCAACAGGTCGCCGAAATCGACGTCCGCCATGTCGCCCAGCGATATGACATGGGAAAAGCCGATATTGCGATGCGACGCCCAGTCGAGCACCGCGGTCGCCACCGCCCCCGATTGGGTGATGAAAGCGATATTGCCGGTCGGCGGGGTGACGTGGGCGAAGCTCGCATTGATGCCGAACGGCGGCGAGATGAAGCCGAGGCAGTTCGGCCCGACGATCCGCAGGAGGTGCGGCTTGGCGGCATCGAGCATGCGCTGCTGCAGCTCCTTGCCTGCCGCATGAGCGGCCTCCCCGAAACCGGCCGATACGACCACGGCCGCGCGACAACCGCGTCCTCCCAGCTCGGCGATGAGCTCGGGCATGGTTTCCGGCGGCGTCGACAGCACCGCCAGATCGGGCGTGATCGGCAGCTCCGCGACCGAGCGATAATTGAGGGTCGAGCGGATCGCCTGCTCGCGCGGGTTGACGGTCAGGATCGGCCCGCGGAAGCCCGCCTCGAACAGATTGCGGGCGAGCACCGCCCCGACCGAGCGCGGGCGGTTGCTGGCGCCGATCAGCGCGATGGCTTTCGGCTTGAACAGCGCATCGAGGTTGCGGACAGTCATGCGTCTACCTCGTGAGCCACGAATCACAGCACAATTGGCATGCAGCCTGCACCACCGCTAGGTTAGGACTAGTCCGGATCGAGGTACCCTTGATGACAATCCGACCCCGCCGCAGCGTCCTCTATATGCCGGGCTCCAACGCAAGGGCGATCGAAAAGGCCCGCACGCTGGCGGCGGACGGCATTATCCTCGACCTGGAGGATTCGGTCGCCCCCGACTCCAAGGCGGCGGCGCGCGAGCAGGTGGTCAGTGCCGTGAAGGCCGGCGGGTTCGGGCGGCGCGAGGTGTTCATCCGCATCAACGGCATGGAAACCGAGTGGGGCGCGGACGATCTCGCCGCCGCAACCGCTGCGGCACCGGATGCAATCCTGGTGCCGAAGGTCTCCACGTCGCGTCAGGTGGAACTGCTCGGCCAGCGGCTGCTCGACACCCACGCCAATATGCGCACGCGACTGTGGGTGATGATCGAGACGCCGCTTGCCATCTTCAACATTACGGCGATCGCCGCCTGTGCGGCGGATTCGGAAACCCGTCTGTCCGGCTTCGTCATGGGAACCAACGACCTCGCCAAGGAGACGCGCGCGCGCATCGTGCCGGGCCGCGCCCCGATGGTGCCGTGGCTCATGTCATGCGTCGCGGCGGCGCGCCTCTACGGCATCGACATCCTCGACGGCGTCTACAACGACATTGGCAATGCGGAAGGCTTCGCCCAGGAATGCGGGCAGGCGCGCGACATGGGATTCGACGGCAAGACGCTGATTCACCCGAGCCAGGTCGGCCCGTGCAACGACGCGTTTTCGCCCGCTGCCGAAGAGGTCGCCCTGGCGAAGAAGATGATCGCCGCGTTCGACCTGCCCGAGAACAAGGACAAGGGCGTGGTGTCGCTCGACGGCCGCATGGTGGAGCGCCTGCACGCCGAGATGGCGCGCCGCACGGTGGCGATCGCCGAGGCGATCGGCGCGGCGGCGGCGGAATAGGGAGCCGTCAGCGCCCGATCAGAGCCACGGCCGGGCGGCCTGCGCCTTTTCCTCGAAGCCGGCGATCTTGTCCTTCTTTTCCATCGTCAGGCCGATGTCGTCGAGGCCGTTGAGCAGGCAGTGCTTGCGATGGGAATCGATCTCGAACTTGACCACGCCGCCGTCGGGGCCGCGGATCTCCTGCTTCTCCAGATCGATCGTGAGCGTCGCATTGGCGCCGCGGTCGGCATCGTCGAACAGCTTCTCCAGGTCCTCCGGGCTCACCTTGACCGGGAGGACGCCGTTCTTGAAGCAGTTGTTGTAGAAGATGTCGCCGAACTGGGTCGAGATCACACAACGGATGCCGAAATCCATGAGCGCCCACGGTGCATGCTCGCGGCTCGAGCCGCAGCCGAAATTGTTGTCGGCGACCAGGATCTTCGCCGTTCGGTAGGCAGGCTTGTTGAGGATGAAATCCGGGTTCTCGCTGCCGTCGTCGCGGTAGCGCAGCTCCGAGAACAGACCCTTGCCGAGCCCGGTGCGCTTGATCGTCTTCAGATATTGCTTGGGGATGATCATGTCGGTGTCGACGTTGATCATCTTGAGCGGCGCCGCCACGCCTTCGAGCACCGTGAACTTGTCCATTCGTGATCTCCATCAGGTTGCCGGCGCGGGCCGAACGGCCCCTGTCATGGCGATCCGGCGCCGTGCGGTCAAGCCTCGCGCGCGAGCCGGGAACAGTGGGAGGCGGGCGGGGTTGATCACGATGACGTGCCTCAGGGGGAAGACATGATGCGGGCTCTTGTGATCGCCGGCATGCTCGCCGCCTCGCTCGGGCAAGCCGCCGCCCAGGGCGCTTGGTGCTCGGACGACATGGTGTCGCGCAATTGCGGTTTCCATACGCTGGCGCAGTGTCAGGCGCATGCCAGCGGCAACGCCGGCCATTGCAGCCCGAATCCGCACGTGCCGAGCGCGACCGCCGCGACGCCGAAAAAGCAAGCCAAGGGCGCAGCGCGCAACCGATGAGCCGCCACGGCTTCAGCCGTGCGGTGTTTGGTGTATTGTGGCTTCCGCAAATCAGCTGCCGTGGAGCCGTCATGAAGGGATCTTGTCTTGGTGCGGCGCTCGTCGCGGCGCTTACGTTGGTCGGGCGGGCCGAGGCTCAGCCGATCGCATGGTGCGCCGACGAATGGGGGCAGAGATCGCGGACCTGCGCGTTCTTCACCTTCGAGCAATGTCTCGCCTTCGTGCACGGTGCCGGCGGGTATTGTGTGCCCAATCCGTATCTCGCCTATGCGCCGCCGGACGGTCGCGTGCCGCCGAAGCGACCGCGGCGTCATTACGAGCGATAGAGGATGATCAGGCCGCCGCCTCGGCGCGGCTGAACTTCGACTCGCGGATGACCTCGCACACCTGAACGCTGTATTCCGAATAGTAGACCTTGCGGGCCTCGCGCTGCGCCTCGATGTGCTCGGGGTGCATGCGCCAGCCGCGCATCGCTTCCTCGGATTCGAATTCGACCACGGTGACGCGTTCGCCGTCCTCGGCGAAGAAGCCCTTGTGCGAGATGTAGCCCGGCATGGCGGCGGCGATCTCGGCCATGCGGGCGACCAGCGCGACGTACTCGTCGCGCACGCCCGGCTGCAGGCGCGAGCGAAAGACCGTGACGATCATGCGTCATCTCCGACGGGTTGATTGCCCATCCTGCGCAGAATCGCCCGCGGACTCAAATGCATCTTCGCGATCGACGCCATCCGGCTCGTTGATGAATGCGTCGGCCGGGTTTGGGCCGCGGCGGCGTCACTTCACGCTGTCCTCGATCCCCGCCATGTCGTCGTCGGACAGCCCGAAATGATGGCCGATCTCGTGCACCAGGACGTGCGTGACGATCTTGCCCAGGGCCTCCTCGTGCTCGGCCCAGTAGTCGAGGATCGGTCGCCGATAGAGCCAGATCATGTTCGGCATCTGCACCGGGGCGCTCTCGGAGCGAAACGGCAGGCCGACGCCCTGGAACAACCCCAGCAGGTCGAATTCGCTTGCCAGCCCCATCTCGTCGAGGACCTGGTCAGTGGGGAAATCGGCGATGCGGACGACCAGCCCTTCGCACAAGGCGCGAAAGCCTTGCGGCAGCCGACGATAGGCAGCCTCCGCCATGACCTCGAAATCCTCGAGCGAGGGAGCCTTCCGGCCTCGCCACGCGAGCGGATCGGCGGTTGGAGAGTTGGTCATGCGGTCTTTACGGCAGATCGCCACGGAAAGATCAATGCGTGCGCGGTGCCGTCTTCTCAGCCGCCGTGTTGACGGCGCCCGCGCGATCGGGCGTGATGCCGGCTCAACGTGAGGAACCCATGGACAGATATCGGATCGTGGCGCTCACCCTCATGGCCGGGCTGGCATGCGCGGCGGTGCGGGCCGACCAGGCGACTGCGGCCCCGAAAGCCGCATCGGCCGAGAAGGCCGCATCCCTAACGGACGTGTCGGCGCAACGCCGCCGCGTGCGGCGTACCCCCCTGCGGATCGAAGTCTACCCGCGCGGGATTCCTCTGATCGGGCCACCGGGGCAGGGCTTCGACGTCTATCCGCGGCCATACCCTTTTGACTGGCCGGGCCCCAACGCCCACCGCGAGTGCGTCGGTGGGCTCGCAACAGAAGCAAGGCTCTCCGGGACCGTGATCGTGCCGCGCCGACGCTGCTGGTGGGTCAGCGGCGGATACCCAAATCGCTAAAATCTGCTAGAATTGCCGTCTTAGGACAGGGGCGGCATCGTAAGGAGCAACCAATGTCCAGGATTGTTGCAAATCTTGCGGCGCTCGCACTGCTGGTCGTGCTGGCGCTCGCAGGCTCGGCCAATGCGGCGGAGCGGCGGGCCGACGGCCTGCGGGCCGGCGACCAGGCGATAACCGACGTCAGCGCGTACCGCCGCTTCTATAGGCGGGGCTATTGGGGCGGGTGGGCCGGGCGTCCGTACTGGCGCGCGCGCTATGCGGGTTGGGGTCCGCGCTTCGCCTATGCCGGATATCCGTTTTGGCGCCCGCGCTACGCCTGGGGCTACGGCTATCCGTACTGGCGGCCGCGCTTCGCCTTCTACCGGCCCTTCTGGCGGCCGTGGCGCGTCGGCTACGGCCATGGGTTCTACGGTCGGCGCTGGGGGTGGTAAAGCGCTCGCTTTCTCAAGCGCAAGGCCCGCCGCGAGGCGGGCCTTTTTTTCGCGAGTGACCGCGCCCGCGGGTCAGCTCCACTGCCGCACGTCGACGAAATGCCCGGCGATTGCCGCCGCCGCCGCCATGGCGGGCGAGACCAGGTGGGTGCGGCCGCGGTAGCCCTGACGGCCCTCGAAATTGCGGTTCGACGTGGAGGCGCAGCGCTCGCCCGGCTTGAGCTTGTCCGGGTTCATGGCGAGGCACATGGAGCAGCCGGGCTCGCGCCAGTCGAAGCCGGCCGCCTTGAACACCCGATCGAGCCCTTCGGCCTCCGCCTGCTCCTTCACCAGACCGGAGCCCGGCACGATCATCGCATTGACGTTGCCGTTGACGTGCTTGCCCTCGACGATTCGGGCGACCTCGCGCAGATCCTCGATCCGCGCATTGGTGCAGGAGCCGATGAATACGCGGTCGAGGCGGATGTCGGAGACCTTCTCGCCGCCCTTGAGACCCATGTAGTCGAGCGAGCGCTCGGCGGCGCGACGCTTGTTCTCGTCGGCAATCTCGGTCAGCACCGGCACGTTCCCGGTGATCGACACCACCTGCTCGGGACTGGTGCCCCAGGTGACGAGGGGCGGCAGCTTCGCCGCATCGAGCCTGAGCTCGCGGTCGAAATGTGCCCCGTCCTCCGAGTAGAGCGTCTCCCAGTACCGCATGGCCGCGTCCCAGGCTGCGTCTTTGGGTGCCTTGGGCCGGTCCTTGAGATACGCGTAGGCCTTCTCGTCCGGGGCGATGAACCCGGCCTTGGCGCCGCCCTCCACCGACATGTTGCACACCGTCATGCGGCCTTCCATCGACAGCGCGCGGATCGCCTCGCCGGCATATTCCAGCGCGTAGCCGGTGGCGCCGGCGGTGCCCATCTCGCCGATGATCGCCAGGATGATGTCCTTGGCGCTGACTCCCGGCGGCAGCTTGCCGTCGACCACGGCGCGCATGTTCTTCGACTTGGTCTGGACCAGGGTCTGGGTGGCGAGCACGTGCTCGACCTCCGAGGTCCCGATGCCGTAGGCGAGCGCACCGAACGCCCCGTGTGTCGCCGTATGGCTGTCGCCGCACACGAGGGTCGTGCCGGGCAGGGTGAAGCCCTGCTCCGGGCCGATGATGTGGACGATGCCCTGCCGCTTGTCGAACTCGTCGTAATACTCGAGCCCGAACAGCTTGGCGTTTTCCGCCAGGTAGGCGATCTGCGCCGCGCTTTCCGGATCGGGGTTGGGCAGGTTGCGGTCGCTCGTCGGCACGTTGTGATCGACCACGCACAGGGTCTTGTCCGGCGCCCGCACCTTTCGCCCCGTGAGCCGCAGACCCTCGAACGCCTGCGGGCTCGTCACCTCGTGCACGAGATGGCGGTCGATATAGAGGAGGCAGGTTCCGTCCGGCTGCTCGTCGACCAGATGGTCGTCCCAGATCTTGTCGTACAGGGTGCGTGGCTTGGTCATGGGTCGTGTCACCTGATCGTCATCGCGCGCTTTTTAGAGGGTCATACGGTGGTTGTCATCGCCCGCCCTCGATCAGGTCGAGGGCAGGCTCCAGCGGGCGATCCAGCAACCATCGACCTTCGCCGTAGAGCCGACAGCGGTGCCCCAAATCGGCACCGCGGATACCGCGTCCCCCGCTTGCGCGGGCGACGACAACGGAGGCCTCACTCGGCCGCTTCGGTCCCCGGCCGCTTGGAATCGCCCTCAGCCCGCCCCGACCGCTCGGCGATGCGCGCCGACTTGCCGCGCCGGCCGCGCAGGTAATAGAGCTTGGCGCGCCGCACCTTGCCGCGCCGCACCAGCTTGATCGAATCGATCATGGGCGAATAGAGCGGGAAGACGCGCTCGACCCCCTCGCCATAGGAGATCTTGCGCACCGTGAAGCTCTCGTTGAGCCCGTGGCCGGAACGGCCGATGCACACGCCCTCATAGGCCTGCACGCGCGAGCGCTCGCCCTCGACCACCTTCACGTTGACGATCACCGTATCGCCCGGCGCGAAATCGGGGATGTCCTTGTCGGCGGACAGCTTTTCGACCTGCTCTCGCTCGAGCTGTTGGATCAGATTCATGGGAATTCTCCGGCATCGGCGCCTGTCGGCCGGCGCGCAAAAAAACATTCTTATTCGGGTTCGGGCTGGCCTATACGACAACTTGCGACGCTTGTCATGGGGGTCTGGAGCATTTTCCAGGAAAGCGGGCCGCCGGTCTCCCGGAAGAAAATACGGCCTAACATGAGTATCTCGACCGCTTCCCGGGTCATCCGGACGGGCAGGCGGTCAAGCCAGATCAGTCGGTCATCGCCATGGCCCGCAGCGCCAGGCGCTCGCGGGCGGAGAGCTTCTGGGTCTCGCTCTTGAGCTGGCCGCAGGCGGCCAGAATGTCGCGTCCGCGCGGGGTCCGGACCGGCGACGCATAGCCGGCGCGGAACACGATCTCGGAGAATTTCTCGATCTGGTCCCAGTCCGAGCAGGCATAGCGCGTGCCCGGCCAGGGATTGAACGGGATCAGATTTATCTTGGCCGGAATGCCCTTCAGCAGCCGCACCAGGGCCCGCGCATCGGCCTCCGAGTCGTTCACCCCCTTGAGCATCACGTACTCGAAAGTGATGCGGCGGGCATTGGACAGGCCCGGATAGGCGCGGCAGGCCTCGAGCAGCTGGGCGATCGGGTACTTGCGGTTGAGCGGCACCAGCTCGTTGCGCAGCTCGTCGCGCACGGCGTGGAGCGAGACCGCGAGCATGACGCCGATCTCCGCGCCGGCGCGCGGGATCATCGGCACCACGCCCGAGGTCGACAGCGTGATCCGCCGCTTCGACAGGCTCAAACCGTCGCCATCGGCGGCGACCAGCAGCGCCTCGCGCACCGCGTCCAAATTGTACAGCGGCTCGCCCATCCCCATCATGACGATGTTGGAGACGAAGCGGCTGCCCTCGGCGGGGACGACCCCGTCGGTCGGCCGGATACCGCCCGGCCAATCGCCCAGGCGGTCGCGCGCGACCATGATCTGGCCGACGATCTCGCCGGGCGTGAGGTTGCGAACGAGGCGCTGGGTGCCGGTATGGCAGAACGAGCAGGTGAGCGTGCAGCCGATCTGGCTCGACAGGCACAGTGTCCCGCGGTCAGCCTCGGGAATATAGACGCACTCGACTTCGTGCGGCCGCTCCCCCTGCTGACCGCTGGGAAGGCGCAGCAGCCACTTGCGGGTGCCGTCCACCGACACCTGCTCGGCGACGACCTCCGGCCGTGCCAGCGTGAAATGCTGCTCGAGGGTCGCACGCAAGTCCTTCGAGACACTCGTCATCGTGTCGAACCGCTGCGCGCCGCGCACATACACCCAGTGCCACAGCTGCTGCACCCGCATCTTGCGCTGGGCCGCCGGAACGCCGACCGTTCCCAGCGCCTCGGCGAGCGCCGCGCGTGACAGGCCGATCAGCGACGGCGTGGCCGGCGCGACGTAAGGCTCGAGCGGCGTCTTCTCCAGCGCGGCTGCTTCCGGCGCCATGCGGCCCGGAGCGGGTGCGGGGATGGGATCAAGCGACATGCTCATGCGGTCGTTGGAATTGGATGCGCATTGCGCACAGGTAGCACAAATGGGGTCTTGGAAGCACCATCGCCAGCGCAGGGTCGCCCAGAACTTCCGGGCTACCGGCATTCCTGCGCGGCGCGGTCGAGGGCCGGTGCCAACCCCCTGAGCGCGTAGCTGTCGGTGGACTGCAGGCCAGCCGCGGAGACGCCCTTCACCACCAGGCTTGTTCCCTTGCGCATCGTCTCGACCATGCGACTTTCTTCGGTGGTGTTCCTGATCCAGGCGCCGTCGCTGCGGGTGTACATGTCGAACGTGTCGGCTCCGATCTCGACCGTCGCGGTCGACGTCGGCCCGAAAGCGTACCCGAACACGATCGACACCTCGTTGCGGACGTTTTCCGCCGGCCGCGTGGAGATGAACAGGTAGACCGCATCGCGCGGACGGCCCCGCGGCACGACCTGGGACGAGGTCGGCTTCGCCAGCGCGAAGCAGATCTTGCGCCCGTCGCGTTCGCCCAGATAGGCGCCCCAGTTGCCGAACGACCCCAAGTGCTTGGGCTGCCCCATCGGCAGCGCGACCGGCGGAGCGAGTGCATCCGGAGGGGCAGCCTGCGGCGCGGCGCTTGCGGTCTTTTGTTTTCTTGCGTCCTCGGCGAGAGCGGCCATGCGCTCGGTGGCGTCCCGCCGTCGCGCGCTTGAGGGAAATTGATCGATGAACCGCTGCAATTGAGCGACGTCCCTGGTATCCCGCAAGAGCTGCCAGGCGACCTCGTCGGCGGGCGGCCCGCCCGAAGGCTGCGCCGTGCTCGAGGGCAGTGCTGGACCGGCCTTCAAGAAGATCGCTTCCCGCGACAGCGATCCATAGACGAACGGCTGCTGCTCGCGATTGGTCGCACTGAGCACGTCGTCGCGCACATTGCGAAACAGAAAATTGATCTCGAGGCCCGGACTCTCGATGTGGCGCAACAACGCCGACGTGAAGGGACTGTTGCGGCCGCTGCCGTCGGCCGCAACCGTGCCGTCCTTGGCCGCATAGGCGACGAGGACGTTGCCGGTGGGCTCCACGCCGACGAGCCCGCGCGCGACGTTGCGCGTGCGGGTGGTGCGCCGCATCTTCGCGGCAAAGGGATTGTTGCGGCAGGCGTCGAGAATGACGAGGCCGAGCCGCGACGCCCCTTCGACCGTGCCCATGACGTTCTTCAGCGCGACCGCCTCGTGCTCGACGTCGGCATCCGTGTTCAACTCGGCGTCGGCGGGAATCAGCCAGTTGTCGCCGCCGACTTCGACGCCGTGGCCGGCGAAGAACACCACCGCCATTTCGACGCCGCGAGCTCGTCGCCCGAAGTCGAGCAGCGCCCGCCGCATCTCATCGAAGCCGACGTTGTCCAATTTGCGCACCGCGAATCCAAGCCGGCCGAGCGAAGCCGCGAGATCGCTCGCATCGTTGCCCGGATTGCGCAGCGTCGGGACATGTCGGTAGGCGCTGTTGCCGATCACGAGCGCCACACGGTCCTGCGCCCACCCCACGCCCGGCGGCAGCATGCCGAGGAGGAGCAGCGCGATTGCGACAGCGGGCGTGCTCCAGGGGACGCGAAACCACCTCGCGCAACATTGCACGAATGAGGGCATTGCCCGGACCAGCATCGCCGCCGTCCCCCCGCAACAGCATGTGCGCCGGTTCGTTGCGCCAGTGCGCTCGGGCATTGTCGCCCCGCGGCGCAAGACCGTCGGAAGCCCCTTTGGGCCCCTCAATTATGCATGGGACCGGACAGCGCGACAACTCACCGGCGGACAGCCGGACGGAAGCCGGCGGTTCACTGCTGGCACTGCTGGTTGGCGCGGTCGAGCGCCTGGGCAATCCCCTTCAACGTGTAGGTATCGGTCGACTGCGTGCCGCGGCCCGAGGTTCCCTTGACGATCAGGTCGGAGCCCTTGCGCATGCTCTCCACCATCTTGACTTCCTCGGCGGCGTTCATGATCCACGCCCCGTCGTTCTGGGTGTACATCGCGAAATTCGCGGAGCCGATCACGGCGGTCGCGGTCGTATTCGGCTTGAACGGATAGCCGATGATGATCGAGACCTCGTTGCTCACGTTCTCGGCGGGGCGCGAGGCGACGAAGAAATAGGCCGGGTCGCGCGGACGGTTCGCCGGCACGGTCTGCGAGGATGCCGGCCGCGAAGCCACGAAGCACACCTTGCGCCCGCTGCTCTGGCCCTGATAGGCGCCCCAGCTGCCATAAGTGCCGAGCAGCGTCGGTTGGCCGCTGGCCGCCTCGGCCACGCGAATGCTGCGGCCCTCCTGCTGTGCCCACACGGGTGAAACAAGCGTGACGATCGCCCCGAGCGCGACAAGCCACGCGGATCGGATATGAGTCGGAGACATTTGACCTCGTGCACCACGACGGGCGCCGCAGCGCGGCGCGGGTCGCCCCCGAGAGCCAATAGCCTCGGAAACCGACATTGTGAAGGCCGTGCCGTTGAGACCGCTGCCGGCAGGCAGCCGACCGGGCGGGTGCGTCCAGCCGGCTCTGGCATGCTAAGAGCGAGATCGCCTCACCAATCGCAGGATCCCCATGAAGGCTCTCGTATGCACCCGCCTCGGCGGACCGGACGACCTCGAAATTCACGACCTGGCCGACCCGATTGCCGGACCCGGCGAGGTGGTCGTCCGCGTCGAAGCGGCGGCGCTCAACTTCTTCGACACGTTGATCATCGCGGGCCGGTACCAGACCAAGCCGCAATTGCCGTTCTCTCCGGCGGCGGAATTTGCCGGCACCATCGAGGCGGTGGGGGAGGGCGTCACCGCGATCAAGCCGGGCGAGCGCGTGGCCGGCTATGCGGGCTACGGCGCGGCGCGCGAGCGCATCGCGGTGGCGGCCGACCGCGTGGTGAAGCTGCCGCCCGGACTGGAGGCCGATCGTGCCGCTGGGCTCATCGTCACCTACGGCACGTCGTACTATGCGCTCAAGGATCGCGCGCAGCTCAAGGCCGGCGAGACGCTTGCGGTGCTCGGAGCGGCCGGCGGGGTCGGCCTGGCGGCGGTCGAGCTCGGCGCCATCATGGGGGCGCGCGTCATCGCCTGTGCGTCCTCGGACGACAAGCTCGCCTTCGCGCGCCGGCATGGCGCGAGCGAGACGGTGAACTACGCGGCGGAGAATTTGCGCGATGGGCTCAAGCGGCTGGCGGGCGAACGCGGGGTCGACGTGGTCTATGATCCGGTCGGCGGGGCGCAGGCGGAGCCCGCATTGCGCTCGCTCGCCTGGGAGGGGCGCTTCCTCGTCATCGGTTTTGCGGCGGGCGAGATCCCGAAGCTTCCGCTCAATCTGGTGCTGCTCAAGAGCTGCGATGTCCGCGGCGTCTACTGGGGTGCCTGGCTTGCGCGCGAGCCGCAGGCCCATCGCGCCAACATGGCAGACCTGCTCGCCTGGTGCGCGGCCGGCCGGCTCTCCGCGCATGTGCATGCGGCCTATCCGCTCGAACGGGGAGCGGACGCGCTGAAAGCGCTGTCGGACCGCAGGGTGATGGGGAAGCTGGTTCTGCGTCCCTGATCAATCATCCTCTCGCATCCCGCGCGCGAGCGCGGCGCGCGCCGCATCGCGATGCTCGGGACGGATATGCGTCGCGACCATGCGGATCGCGGTCGCCAGCACGGCCGCATCGTCGGCAAAGCCGAGTGCCGGCAGCATGTCGGGCATCAGGTCATAGGGCATGATGAAATAAGCCAGCGCGCCGACCAGCGCTGCCTTCACCTGCACCGGCGTCTCGTGGTCGAACGCGCAGTAATAGGCGGTGACCAGATCTTCGGCGAACGGAAGGCCGGCGGCGAAGCGCTTGGCCTTGGCCCAGAACCGGCGGCGCACGTCTTCGGCGTCGCGGGCGAACTCGGCTGCGCTGCGGCCCAGCACGTCTTCCCACGACGTCGTCTGCTCGGAAACCATGATGCTCCTCGGATCGGGTGGTCTCTGCCCAACAGATGGTCGGCAAATTGGGCCGCCGCAAGGCGCCTAGTGTCCCGGTTCCGACGTTCGTATCCCTTTGCAGCACCCCCTCGTACGAACGTCGGAACCAAAGGGACACGAGCAAGCATACGATTTCTAGTGTGGCTTTGGATTTGACGTTCCTACGAAGGAGTTGCCGCGATACTGGTAGGAACGTCAAATCCGCCACACTAGCGATCAACGCGAGGCGGTCCGCTCGGCGGCGAGCGGGTAGGCGGCCTCGACCACGTAGGGCCCGCCCCCCACCGAGGCCCGCGAGGAGAACAGCACGAACTGCGAGACCGGAAACGACAGGGAGCTCAACGGCCCGCGTGCCGCCAGATAGTCGGCGACCTGGCGGCTCGACGAGTCCCGCAGTCGCGCCAGCGTCACATGGGGCGAGAACTTCCGTCCCTCCGGCTCGAGCCCGACGCGCTGCAGGATGCGCTCATGCTCGGCCTGCAATTCGATCAGCGGAGCGATCGGCGGCAGCGCCGCGATGACCGCGCGCGGCCGGCGTCCGCCGAAGGCGGACAAGTCGTTGAAGCGCAGCTCGAACGCGGGGCGCTTGACCTGGCCGAGCATGAACGCGATCTCGCGGGCGAGCGCATCGTCGATGTCGCCGATGAAGCGCAGCGTGAGGTGATAGTTCTCGGGATCGATCCAGCGGGCGCCCGGCAGCCCGCCGCGCAGCATGGCCAGCGCTTCGCCGATCTCGTGCGGGATTTCGAGGCCCGTGAACAGGCGGGGCATCAAGTCCTCCGCTTGCGTCGGCTGGCGGTACGGGTGGGCGGGCGAGGAACTACCATGGCGGCGCACGCAGTCGCAACGTTCAAGAGCCCCGCCTCGCGCGTGCGCGAGCGATGAGCGCTTCGACCTTCGGCAGGATGCGGGCGACGATGACATCGATCCCGGCGGCGGTCGGATGCAGCCCGTCGGCGAGCTTGAGCCGGCGGTCGCCTGCGACCCCGTCGAGGAAGAACGGATAGAACACCGCGTCGTGGGCCGCCGCCAGGTCGGGAAAGATCGCATCGAAGGCGCGCGCATAATCCGCGCCCATGTTGGGCGCGGCGCGCATGCCGGCGAGCAGCACCGGAATGCGGCGCTCGGCGAGGCGACGCAAGATCGCGTCAAGGGCGGCGCGCGGCACGCTCGGATCGATCCCGCGCAACATGTCGTTCGCGCCGAGCTCCAGGATCACCGCCTCGGTGCCGTCCGGTACCGACCAGTCGAGACGCGCGAGGCCGCCCGTAGCGGTGTCGCCGGATACGCCCGCATTGGCGATCTCGACCGCGATGCCCTTGGCCTTGAGCGCCGCCTCGAGGCGCGTCGGAAACGCAGCGTCGGCGCTGAGCCCGAAGCCGGCGGTCAGCGAATCACCCAGTGCGACGATCTTCACCGGCGCATCCGCTGCGCTCGCGCCCGGCCATCGGTCCACCATCAGGACTCCGAGACAAACCGCGGTGACATAAGCGAAATACGCGATGGTGTGGACCCGGACGGCGGATTTCCCATATGAGCAGAGCCTCGCCCGTGTCGGCGCCTGCGCCGGAACGCCACGGCACGGGGAAGAGGAGCGCGGGTCGGAAGGGCTCGGGACCATTGGGATGAACGATTTTTCGACAGGCTCCGCCCGCATGCCGGCCATTGCGCTCGATGGGGTCAACCTTGCGCTCGGCCGCGGGGCCGCGCGGGTTCATATCCTTAAAGACATCACCCTGCATATAGGCGCCGGCGAGGCGGTCGGCCTGGTCGGGCCCTCGGGCTCGGGGAAGTCCACCCTGCTCATGGTCACGGCCGGGCTCGAGCGGCCGGATAGCGGCACCGTCATGGTCGCCGGGCGGGACCTCGGCTCGCTCGACGAGGACGCGCTGGCGCGCTTCCGCGGGCAGCATGTCGGCATCGTGTTCCAGTCGTTCCACCTCATTCCCACCATGACGGCGCTGGAAAACGTCGCGGTGCCGCTCGAGCTGGCCGGGATCGCAAATGCGTTCGACCGCGCCGAGCATGAGCTCAAGAAGATGGACCTGTCCTACCGGCTGCATCACTACCCGGCGGAGCTGTCGGGCGGCGAGCAGCAGCGGGTGGCGCTGGCGCGGGCGCTCGCGCCCAACCCGGACATCCTGATTGCCGATGAGCCGACCGGCAACCTCGACGAGGCCACCGGCAAGGAGATCATCGCCTTGATGTTCGCCGGCCATGTCGAGCGCCACACCACGCTCGTGCTGGTGACGCACGACGCTGCGCTTGCGGCGCGCTGCAATCGCGTGGTGCGGCTGCGGTCTGGACGGATCGACTGCGAGCATGCCAGAGAGGCGGCACCGGCATGAGCCTCTCCGCCCTGGTGTCGCCCGCCCGGCCGCCGGACAGATCGCTCTCGTTTCGAATGGCGGTGCGCGAGCTGCGTGCAGGGCTTGCCGGGTTCCGCGTGTTCCTCGCCTGCATCGCGCTCGGCGTGATGGCGATTGCCGGGGTCGGCTCGTTCGCGCACAGCCTCGCCGACGGCTTGACGCGCCAAGGGCGGGTCATTCTCGGCGGCGACCTTGCGTTCTCGCTGATCCATCGCGAGGCTAGCCCGCAGGAGCGCTTGTTCCTGGCGAGCCGCGGCCAGGTTTCGCTCGCCGCCACCCTGCGGGCCATGGGACGCGCGTCCGACGGACGCGCCAGCCTGGTCGAGATCAAGGCGGTCGACAGGGCCTATCCGCTCTACGGTGCAGTCCGGCTCGAAGGTGCGGACAATCTGGCGGACGCGCTCGCCGTGCGCGACGGGGTTCATGGCGCGGTCGCCGACGAGGCCTTGTTTGCACGGCTCGACCTGGCGCCGGGCGCGCGCCTCGGCGTCGGCAACATTCAGGTCGAGGTGCGTGCCGTGCTCAACAGCGAGCCCGATAAGCTCGCCGCCGGCATCGGCTTTGGACCGCGTCTCCTCATTGGCGAAGAGGCGTTGCGGGCGACCGGCCTGCTGCAGCCGGGCAGCCTGGTGCGCTGGCACTACCGGGTGAAGCTGGCGCGGAGCGACGTCACCGACCGTGCGGCGGACGCGGTGGTCGAAGCCGCCCGGGCGGCGCTGCCCGACGCCGGCTGGGACGTGCGCACGCGGAACAAGGCCTCGCCCCAGCTCGAGCGCAATATCGAGCGCTTCACCCAGTTCCTCACCCTGGTCGGATTGACGGCCCTGCTGGTCGGCGGCGTCGGCGTGGCGAATGCCGTCAAGGGTCACCTCGACCGCAAGCGCGCCATCATCGCCACGATGAAATCCCTCGGCGCGACCGGCGGCCGCGTGTTCGCGGTCTACCTCATCCAGGTCATGGCATTGGCACTGGTGGGCAGCGTGATCGGGCTCGTGCTCGGCGCCGGGTTGCCGTTCCTCGTCGCGTGGGGTCTTGGCGCCCTCATTCCGGTGCCGATCGAGCCGGCCGTGCAGCCGCAGGCCCTGGGTCTGTCGCTCGTGTACGGCCTCGTGACCGCGCTCGCATTCGCGCTGTGGCCGCTCGGGCGCGCCCACGACGTGCCGGCGGCGGCGCTGTTCCGCGACGAGGTCGCGCCGGAGCGCCGCAGCCCGCGCCCGCGCTATGCGATTGCAACCGCGCTCGCGGTCGCCGCGCTGGCGCTGCTCGCCATATTCGCCGCCTACGACCGCCGCATCGCGGAGATCTTCGTCGGCGCGGCCGCGCTGGTGTTCGTCGGATTGCGTCTGGTGGCGACCCTGGTGATGGCGCTCGCGCGACGCGCGCCGCGGCCGCGCTCGACCGTGCTGCGGCTCGCGATCGCCAACATCCATCGCCCTGGCGCGCTGACCCCGACGGTGGTCCTCTCGCTCGGCCTCGGCCTCGCGGTGCTGGTGACCGTCACGTTGATCGAAGGCAACCTGCGCCACCAGCTCAACGCCGCGCTGCCGGAGCGCGCGCCTTCGTTCTATTTCGTCGACATCCAGTCCGCCGAAGGCGAGCGGTTCGACGCCTTCGTGCGCCAGCATGCGCCCGGCGCCACGCTCGATCGCGTGCCGATGCTGCGCGGTCGCATCGTGTCCGTGAAGGGCGTGAAGGCCGAAGAGCTGAAGGTGCATCCCGGCGCCGCCTGGGTGCTGCAGAGCGACCGCGGCATCACCTATGCGAGCGCGGTGCCGGCCGGCTCCCGCGTGGTCGAGGGCCAATGGTGGGCGCCGGATCAGACCGGGCCGCCGCTCGTCTCTCTGGAGAAACGGATCGCCGACGGGCTTGGGCTCGCGGTCGGCGACGAGATCGTGGTTAACGTGCTCGGACGCAATGTGACGGCGCGGATCGCCAACCTGCGCACGCTCGACTGGCAGAGCCTCGGCATCAATTTCGTGCTGGTGTTCTCGCCCGCCACGTTTCGCGGCGCGCCGCACACCGAGCTGGCGACGCTGACCTATCCGGGCGGCGCGCCGAACGCAGAGGAGATCGCGCTGCTCAAGGCGGTGGCGCACGCCTTCCCGGCGATCACCATCGTGCGCGTCCGAGAAGCCCTGGAGGCGGTCGGCGGCATCGTGTCGAAGCTCGTCCTCGGCATCCGCGCCGCCAGCCTCATCACCATCGGGGCCGCGGTTCTGGTGCTGGCGGGCGCGCTCGCGGCCGGCCACCGCCATCGCGTTTACGATGCGGTGGTGCTCAAGACGCTCGGCGCGACGCGTCGCCGGCTGTTGGCGGCCTATGCGCTCGAATACCTGCTGCTCGGCGTGGCGACGGGTGTGTTCGGCGTGGCGGCCGGCGCGATCGCCGCCTCTCTCATCGTTACCGAGGTGATGGGGTTCCGTTTCGTATTCCTGCCCGGACCGGCGCTGCTCGCCGCACTTCTGGCGCTTGCCCTGACGCTGCTGTTCGGGCTTGCCGGCACCTTCACGGCGCTCGGCCAGAAGCCGGCGCCGGTGTTGCGAAATCTGTAGGCCGCGGCGTGGATCGGCCACCGACGTCGGCTTCGCGCCGTGCGCGAGCGGCCCGGAAAGGCCTGGAATTTGCGACATTCCGTCGCGACTGCGAGCAACCGAGGCAATGCTCGTCAAGGTTTTCGTAACGTTGCCGCCACCCTGCGACACCGCTGGCCTTGTTGCCGCCAGGCTTCTTGGCTCATATTCCGCCCATTGGCCGAATGCGGGGGCGACAACCGCGTGCGGCGTAGAGGGAAACACACGAGGTTTCGACCATGTCGGACTTTGACCGTAACGCCACGACCGCCGAGTACGGCCGTCCACTGACGCGCGCCGAAGCGGCTGTCGTCGATGCAGGCCTGCGGGCCTACATGCTGCGCGTCTACAATTACATGGTGATCGGGCTGGCCATCACCGGCTTCGCCGCGCTCGGCGCCTACATGCTGTCGGTGACGGGCGATGCCGCCTCGGCTGCCAAGGTGCTGCGCGGCGGGGCCGAGATCCCGGCGCAGATCCGTGCCGGCATGTACCTGACGCCGCTCGGTCACGCGCTGTACATGAGCCCGCTGAAATGGCTGGTAATCCTGGCGCCGCTGGGGCTCGTCTTCTTCCTGAGCTTCCGGGTTCACACCATGCGACCCGCCAGTGCCCAGATCATGTTCTGGGTCTATGCGGCCATGGTCGGCATTTCGCTCGGCGTCATCTTCCTCGTCTACACCCACACGTCGATCACGCGGGTGTTCTTCATCACCGCGGCGTCGTTCGGGGCGCTGAGCCTGTGGGGCTATACGACCCAGCGTGACTTGAGCGGAATGGGCTCGTTCCTGGTCATGGGCCTGTTCGGCATCATCATCGCCTCGCTCGTCAACATCTTCCTGGCGAGCTCGGCCCTGCAATGGGTGATCTCGGTGGTCGGCGTGCTGGTGTTCTCCGGCTTGACCGCCTGGGATACCCAGCGGCTCAAGAACGAGTACATCTACGGCGCCATGGAGGGCGACGTGCTCGAGCGCTCGGCGATCATGGGAGCGCTGTCGCTCTACCTCGACTTCCTCAACCTGTTCACCTTCCTGCTCCAGCTGATGGGCGGCAAGGACGAATAGCGGCGCGCCGTCGCAACGACGCACGGCTCCAACCACGCTGCGCGAGAGCCCCGGCACCGGCCGGGGCTTTTGTCTGTCGAATCGGGTGTTTCGCCGCAGCCCCTGCCACACCGCCCCCTGGCATCTGGCGCCGGCCCGCGGGCAGCACTAGATTTATGCCTACGCCGACGGCGGCCGACCCGCCGCGGCGCTCAGCCCCCAGGGATGGGCCACAGGAGGAGCTTCCATGTCCGATTTCGACCGCAACTCTGCGGCGACCGCCCGCGGATACCCGCGCGACCGCGCCCTGATCGATGCGGGCCTGCGCGCCCACATGATCCGCGTCTACAACTACATGGCTGTCGGCGTCGCGCTGACCGGCGTCATCGCCTGGGCCACGTCTGTATTCGTCAGCCCGGCTGTGCTGCAGGGCCCGCTGATCTGGGTCTTCATCCTCGCGCCGTTGGCGCTGGTTTTCTTCATCAGCTTCCGGATCGACCGGCTCTCGGTCGAGACCGCGCGGCTGTTGTTCTTCCTCTACGCGGCGCTGATGGGCGTCTCCCTGTCGACCATCTTCCTCGCCTTCACGGCGACCTCGATCACCCGCGTCTTCTTCATCTCGGCCGCTGCGTTCGGAGCGCTGTCGGTCTACGGCTATACGACGCAGCGCGATCTCTCCGCCTTCGGCGCGTTCCTGATCATGGGCCTGTTCGGCATCATCATCGCCAGCCTGGTGAACATCTTCCTGGCGAGCTCGGCGCTGCAGTTCGTGGTCTCGGTGGTCGGGGTGGTGGTGTTCGCCGGCCTGACCGCATGGGACACCCAGAAGATCAAGGAGATGTACAGCGCGTACGACGACGGGTCGGTCGCCGGCCGCAAGGCGGTGATGGGCGCGCTGTCGCTCTATCTCGACTTCATCAACCTGTTCATGATGCTGCTGCGCCTGTTCGGCGATCGCCGCTGATCCACGTCCCTCAATCTCCCGAGCGTGAAGGGAGGGTAGCGAACGGAGCGCCTCGGTAACGAGCCGGGGCGCTTCCCTGTCCGATGCCAGATTTCGCCATCCGTCCTGCCGATCGTGCCGACGTTGCCGCTATCACGCGCATCTACGCGCACGCGGTTCTCAGCGGAACGGCGACGTTCGAGATCGAAGCACCCGACGAGGCCGAGATGGCGCGTCGCCATGGGGCGCTTGCCGATGGCGGCTATCCCTACCTGGTGGCGGAAGCCGGTGGGGGCGTCGTCGGCTACGCCTATGCGGGCCCCTACCGGACGCGGCCGGCCTACGACTGGAGCGTCGAGGACTTCGATCTACGTTGCGCCCGACGCGCATCGTCGCGGCATCGGCCGGGCCCTCCTGGCCCGCCTCATCGAGGACGCGGACGCGCGCGGCTTCCGGCAGATGATCGCGGTGATCGGCGATTCGCGGCAGGTTCCCTCGATCGCGCTGCACCGGGCACTCGGCTTCTCGCTGATCGGTACGCTCGTCTCGGTCGGCTTCAAGCACGGACGGTGGCTCGACACCGTGCTGATGCAGCGTGCGCTCGGGCCCGGCGATATGACCGGCCCCTGACCCGATCAGTTCACCACCACGCTGAGCGAGGGATCGAGAACCCGCAGCACGCGGTCGAGTTCGTGGCCGCGCTTGAGGATGAGTCCGGTAACGGACACAACGCTATAGACGCCCTGCCGGCGTGCCAATTTGGGGGTCTTCTCGATCCGATAGATCGGCATCTCCGAAGACCGGCGGAACACCGAGAACACTGCCTTCTCCTTGAGGAAATCGATGGCGTAATCGCGCCATTCGCCGGCAATCACCTTGCGGCCGTACAGATCGAGAATGCGATTGAGCTCGCGGCGATTGAAGGTGACGTGGTTACGGGGGGCCAGCGGCGGCGAGGGCTCGCCGCCGCGCAACGCGCTCGGTTCAGTTTCGCCAGGCCCGAAGGTCATGGACGCCTCCTGCTGAAAGAATGACCGCACATGATCGCTTCACCGCGGGCGTGCCGCAAGGGTCCTGGCGAGCGCCGCTCCATGCCCTAGGGTCCGCGCAGTATTCGACACGGCGATTGCAAGAAAATGAGCGAATTCAAAACGGTGTTTCCTGTTCGCCGGCTCGTGCGTCACGAATTCGTTAGGAGGTTCACAACAATGCCCCAATTCGGCCCAGCGCACGCCCAGGTGCGCTGCGAAACATTCCCCTGTTGCCTCAGGGTACGGTCCGGCTTGAGCACCGGAATCCTCAGCCCCCCAGCCCCCCGGGGCTCGGCCGGACCGGCCCAATTGTTCCGCGTACGGTTCAATCCCCCAACGCTCTTCGGGCCGGCTCACGCCGGCCCATTTTTATTGGCTGCACTCACGATCGTCGCCGCGGCGACGATCTGAGGATTGCGGTACGGGGAAACCTGGGGCGAGGCGCGGTGGCGCCTCACGGGCGAGACGTCGGCGCCTCAGCGGATCGCCGCCAGCGCAGCACCGAGCATGCGGCCGGGCTTGGCTCCATCGCCGGCCTGGAGCAGCACCGCGATCGAATTCACATTCTCGGCATCGACATCGGAAACCGGCACCGCGAAGCTGCGGGCTGTGCCGTTCCAGTCGCCGAGCTTCAGCCAACGCCGAACGACGTTGTGATAGGTGATCGAGCGTCCGCGATTCTCGCCGCGGGCGATATCGACCGGAACGCTTCGTGCGAGCGCGCACAGCCAGACCTCGGCGCTACCGCGTCCGTCCGGGCTCGCCGGCACATGCACGCTGACGCGCCCGCCGTCGACCGTTGCGGTGACCGGCAGCGACAGCGTTCCCGACTGCTGCCGAGTCTGTGCGATGGCGCGATCGATCGCCTCCTTGTCGCTGCCCTGCACGTGCACGACACCGTTGACGACGACTTGCGGCGTGTAGACCGCGCGATCGCCGCGCGCATGGGCGTAGGCGCGTTGGCGCGCCGTATGGCCGGACTTTGCCAGCGTGTCCTTCCAGCCGAGGTAATCCCAGTAGTCGATCGGCAGGCTCATCGCCACCAGGGAGGGATCCTTGGCCAGGCTGCCGAGCAGCTTGTCAGCCGCCGGACACGACGAGCAGCCCTGGCTGGTGAAGAGCTCGACCACCGCGCGCGGCTCCGCAGCCGTGGCGCTCACGGTCGCGGCGACCAGAACGCACAGCAGGGGAAACGCCACGCGACCCAATCTCATTCTTTTCTCCAGCCGTTTTCGGCTCGGTTTGGCGGCACTGCTGCAGCCCTGACAAAGATAGAGAATTGCCCGTTCACCCACCACTCAATTCGGGGTGAGCAGGCCCGAGGGAGACGGACGGACGACAGATGATGGCCTCCTTTCATCAGTCGTGCGTCATCCGGGGTTCGTTCATGCCGCCAGCTGGCGCAGCACGTAATGCAGGATGCCGCCGTTCTTGAAGTAATCGAGCTCGTCGAGCGTATCGATCCGGCAGACCAGCGGTACCCGCTTCAGGCCGCCGTCGGCCGCAACGACCTCGGCGACGAGCCGCTGGCGCGGCTTGAGATCGCCGTGCAGGCCGCGAATGGTGACCTGCTCGCTGCCGGCGAGGCCGAGCGATTGCCAGGACGTGCCTTCCTCGAACACCAAGGGGATCACGCCCATCCCGATCAGGTTGGAACGGTGGATGCGCTCGAACGATTGGGCGACCACCGCGCGGATGCCGAGCAGGTTGGTGCCCTTGGCGGCCCAGTCGCGCGAGGAGCCGGTGCCGTATTCCTTGCCGGCGAACACCACCAGCGGCACCTTCTCGGTCAGGTAGCGCATGGCTGCGTCGTAGATCGGCATCACCTGCTTGGACGGATAGTGGATCGTCACGCCGCCTTCGACGCCCGGCACCATCTGGTTCTTGATGCGGATGTTGGCGAACGTGCCGCGCATCATCACTTCGTGGTTGCCGCGCCGCGTGCCGTACTGATTGAAATCGACCGGCTTCACCTTGTGCGCCAGGAGGTACTTGCCGGCCGGCGAATTCGCCCGGATCGAGCCAGCCGGCGAGATGTGATCGGTGGTGATGGAGTCGAGGAACAGGCCGAGCACGCGCGCATCGACGATGTCGGTCAGCGCCGTCGGGGCGCGGCTCATGCCGGCGAAATAGGGAGGGTTCTGCACGTAGGTGGACTTGCGGTCCCACCCGTAGGTCATGCCGCCCTGCACCGTGATCTTGCGCCAGTTGGCCTCGCCCTTGAAGACATCGGCATACTTGCGCGCGAACAGGGCCTTGGTGATCGTCTTGCGGATCACCGCGGTGACTTCGCGGCTGGTCGGCCAGATGTCCTTGAGAAAGACTTTCTTGCCGGCCTTGGAAATGCCGAGCGGCTCCTTGACGAGGTCGACGTTCAGCGATCCCGCCAGCGCATAGGCGACGACGAGCGGCGGCGAAGCCAGATAGTTCGCGCGCACGTCCTGGTTCACCCGCGCCTCGAAATTGCGGTTGCCCGACAGGACCGCGGCGCACACCAGGTCGTTGTCGTTGATCGCCTTGGAAATCTCCTCCGGCAACGGGCCGGAATTGCCGATGCAGGTGGTGCAGCCGAATGCCACGAGGTTGAAGCCCAGCGCATCGAGGTCGGTCTGCAGCCCGGCCTTCGCCAGATATTCCGCGACGACCTGCGAGCCGGGCGCGAGCGAGGTCTTGACCCACGGCTTGGGTTTGAGGCCGAGCGCGTGCGCCTTGCGGGCGAGCAGCCCGGCCGCCACCATCACGCTCGGGTTCGAAGTGTTGGTGCACGAGGTGATCGCCGCAATGACGACGTCGCCATGGCCGAGGTCGAAATTGCGCCCGGCGACCGGCACGCGCTTGCTGCCTCCCGCCTTCGGCATCGGCCGCTGCTCCAGCTCGGTGGCAAGCGCCGGATGAACGTCGGCAATGCCTGCGGTGGAGACGCCGCCCTTGCCGAACTCCTTGTCCAGCGCCGTTGCGAAGCTCGCCTTCGCCTCCTTCAACAGCACGCGGTCCTGCGGGCGCTTCGGACCGGCGAGCGAGGGCTCAACGCTCGCGAGCTCGAGCTTGAGCACTTCGGTGAACACCGGGTCGGGCGTGTTCTTGGTGCGGTAGAGGCCCTGCGCCTTGGCATAGGCACGCACCAGGGCGACCAGCGCGGCGGGGCGGCTGGTCGTCTCGAGATAGCGGATGGTCTCTTCATCGATCGGGGAGAAGCCGCAGGTCGCCCCGTATTCGGGCGCCATGTTGCCGAGGGTGGCGCGGTCCTCGAGCGACAGATTATCCAGGCCGGGGCCGAAGAATTCCACGAACTTGCCGACCACGCCGCGCCGGCGCAGCATCTGCGTCACGGTCAGCACCAGGTCGGTCGCGGTGATCCCTTCCTTGAGCTTGCCGGTGAGCTTGACGCCGATCACCTCGGGCAGGACCATCGAATAGGGCTGCCCCAGCATGGCGGCTTCCGCCTCGATGCCGCCCACGCCCCACCCGAGCACGCTCACGCCGTTCACCATGGTGGTGTGCGAATCGGTGCCCACGAGCGTGTCCGGATAAGCGACTTCGACCTGGGTCTTCTTGCCGTCGACGAGCGCGGTTTCCTTGGCGGTCCAGACGGTGCGCGACAGGTATTCCAGGTTCACCTGATGGCAGATGCCGGTGCCCGGTGGCACGACGCGGAAATCCTCGAACGAGCGCTGCGCCCATTTGAGGAAGCGGTAGCGCTCCTGGTTCTGCTTGTACTCCTCCTCGACGTTCTTCTTGAACGCGCCGTTGCTGCCGAAATACGTGACCGCGACCGAATGGTCGATGACGAGGTCGACTGGAACCAGCGGGTTGATCTTCTTCGGATCGCCGCCGAGGTGCTTCATCGCATCGCGCATGGCGGCGAGGTCGACCACGGCCGGAACGCCGGTGAAGTCCTGCATCAGCACCCGCGCGGGGCGGAACGGAATCTCCCGGTCCGAGGTCTTGGTCTTGAGCCACTGGGCGAAGCCCTGGATGTCCTCCTTGGTGACCGACCGTCCGTCCTCATGGCGCAGCATGTTCTCCAGCAGCACCTTCAGCGAGAACGGCAGTCGCGCGATGCCGCGCAGCCCGCTCTTCTCCGCCGCTGCGAGGCTGTAATAGACGTAGGACTTCGTCCCCACCTTGAGGACCTTGCGGCATTTGAAGCTGTCGAGCGACGTCATGGCCTGTCCCCATCCTCTGCCGGAATGATGTGGCCGGCCCGAGGTATCTTGTTGCCGGCGGCAGCAAACTCCATCTTCACCCCGCGACGTTTTCCAGAGTTTTTCTGAATCGTCGCCTGAACCGGCTTATAAGAGCTTTTCGCGCGCTCTGCCATATCTGCGCCATATGTCAGTCATCCCCTGTCGTCTAAGATGGTAAGCCTTTGAAATTGTTTGCTCTTCTGTTTCCTTGCGGGGCGTCGGCCGGCGCCCGGCAGAACCCATGATGCGGATCGTCGCCAGCGACCTGACCTGCGTGCGGGCGGACCGCGAGGTGTTTGCGGGCGTCGCGTTCACGGTCGCAGCCGGGGAGGCGCTGGTGGTGCTCGGCCGCAACGGCGCCGGCAAGTCCTCGCTGCTGCGCATGGTCGCCGGGCTCGTTCGCGTGGCGGGCGGCCGCCTCGCCCTGGAGGACGGGGATCCGGAACTCACCATGGCGGAGCAGGCGCATTACCTCGGCCACCTCGACGCCGCGAAGGGAGCCTTCAGCGTCAAGGAGAACCTTCAATTCTGGGCCGGCTACATGGGGACTGAGCGGACCGGCGCGGCGCGCTCGCTCCCGATCGACGCAGCGCTTCGGGCGGTCGCGCTCGAGCCCCTCATCGACGTCCCGGCGGCCTATCTGTCGGCCGGCCAGAAGCGGCGCCTGTCGCTCGCCCGGCTGCTCGCCGTGAGGCGGCCGATCTGGCTCCTCGATGAGCCGACCGCGGCGCTCGATGTCGCGGCGCAGGAGCGCCTCGCCGGCCTCATGCGCGACCATCTCGCCGAAGGCGGCATCATCCTGGCCGCAACCCATGGCCCGCTCGGGCTCGACGGCGTCAAGGAGTTGCGCCTCGAGGGGCCCGCATGAGCGGCGTTGCGACCCTGATGCTGCGCGACATGCGCCTTGCGGTGCGGCTCGGTGGCGGCGCGCCGATCGGCGTGCTGTTCTTTCTCATCGTGGTGACGCTCATGCCGTTTGCGCTCGGTCCGGATCTCGCGCTGCTGCGGCGAATCGGCCCGGCCATCCTCTGGCTCGGCGCGCTGCTCGCGAGCCTGCTGGCGCTCGACCGGCTGTTCGCTGCGGATCATGAGGATGGGTCGCTCGACCTCATCATGATGAGCCGCCTTCCGCTCGAGCTTGCGGTCGGCGCCAAGGCGCTCGCTCACTGGCTGACCACGGGCCTGCCCCTGGTGATCGCGTCGCCAGTGCTTGCCCTGTTCCTCGACCTCGACCCGTCCGCGATGGCGGCGGTCGCGCTCACCCTGCTGGCGGGCACGCCGGCCCTCACCTTCATCGGCGCGGTGGGCGCGGCTCTTTCGGTAACATTGCGGCGCGGTGGCCTGATTCTCGCCGTGCTGGTCCTGCCGCTGACGATCCCGGTGCTGATCTTCGGCGTTGCGGCCGCAAATACCGCCATCGTCGGCCCCGTGCCGTTCGGAACGCCCTTCACGGTCCTGTGCGGCCTGACCCTCGCCAGCGCGGTCATCGGCCCGGTCGCTGCCGCCGCGGCGTTGCGGCACGGAATGGAATGACATTTGTCATTCCCGGCTCGCGGTGAACCGGCTATCGGGCGCCGAATACCGGCGCGTCCGTGCCAGTCGCGGTGCCGAAATATTCCACCGGCACCTGACTGGAGGGGCCCCGAAAGGACCTGTTGCAGCCATTCTGGACCCCGACTAAGACAGCAACGATGCCGCTGATCGATCTCGCCAATCCGACGCGCTTCCTGTCGCTCACCGAGCGCATCCTGCCGTGGCTGGTCGCCGTCACGGCTTTCGCCTTCCTGGTCGGGCTCTATCAGGCGCTGCTGGTTGCCCCCGACGACTACCAGCAGGGCGCGACGGTCAAGATCATGTTCATCCACGTGCCGAGCGCCTGGCTTGCGATGTTCTGCTGGGCGTTGATGAGCGCCGCGGCGCTCGGGACGCTGGTCTGGCGCCATCCGCTCGCCGACGTCGCCGCCAAGGCCGCCGCTCCAATCGGCGCCGCATTCACGTTCCTGTGCCTGATCACCGGATCCCTGTGGGGACGGCCGATGTGGGGCGCCTACTGGGTGTGGGACGGACGGCTGACCTCGGTGCTGGTGCTGTTTCTGATGTATCTCGGGGTGCTGGCGCTGTGGCGCACCGTCGAGGATCCGTCGCGGGCGGCGCGCGCCGCGGCGATCCTCACGCTGGTCGGCGCCGTCAATCTTCCCATCATCAAGTTCTCGGTCGACTGGTGGGCGACGCTGCATCAGCCCGCCTCGGTGCTCCGCCTCGGCGGGCCGACAATTCATCCCGCCATCCTGGTTCCGCTGCTCGCCATGGCGATCGCCTTCATGCTGCTGTTCGTCACGCTGCACCTCGCCGCCATGCGCAACGACGTCCTGCGGCGCCGGGTGCGGACGCTGCGCCTGATGCAGGCACGGGCAGGAGCCTGACATGAACCTCGGGCCCCATGCGGGTTTCATCGTTGCGGCCTACGGGATGGCGCTCCTGGTGATCGGGGGGCTGATCGGCTGGATCGTCGCCGATCATCGCGCGCAGATGCGCACGCTCGACGAGCTCGAGGCGCGCGGGATCGCGCGTCGCTCGGCGGGCGCGAGCGTACCCCGGGAGGCCACATGAGCGTCGAAGCACAAGGCGAAGCCCAGCCACCGCGGCGGCGGATCATCGTCCTGCTGCCGCTGATCCTGTTTCTTGCGCTCGCGGCCTTGTTCTTCTTCCGCCTCGGTTCGGGCGATCCGTCGCGCATTCCCTCGGCCTTGATCGGCCGGACCGTGCCGCAAACGGAGCTTCCCGGCGTGCCGGCGCTCGAGCGCGACGGCAAGGCGGTGCCCGGTCTCACGGTCGCCGACCTGAAAGGCTCGGTGACGTTGCTCAACGTGTGGGCCTCGTGGTGCGTGCCGTGCCACGACGAGGCGCCGCTGCTCATGCAACTCGCCGAGGACCGGCGCATCCGCGTCGTCGGCATCAACTACAAGGACCAGCCGGACAACGCGCGCCGCTTTCTCGGTCGCTACGGCAACCCGTTTGCCGCGGTCGGCGCCGACCAGAACGGCCGCGCCTCGATCGACTGGGGCGTCTATGGGGTGCCGGAAACGTTCCTGATCGGTCGCGACGGCCGCATCGCCTACAAGCTGGTCGGACCGATCACGCCGCAGAATCTCGACAGCGTGCTCAAGCGGGAAATCGAGAAGGCGCTGAACGGGCCAGCCTCGTGATGGGCCTCAGAACGGCTTCGTGATGCCGACCCGGGGGATCAGCGTCACGATCCAGCCGAACACCGAGCTTCTGAAATCGGCCGCGATAGGGGGGCGTTCGGCGGCTTCGTCGGAAGGAAGCAGAAGAATTGCGTGCAGCGCGAGGATCATGCAGGTGAACCAGTTGGAGACCCAGCGGGAATAGTCGTTGGCAACGGCGCATAGCACGACGTACCCCGCCGCTATGCCGAGCAAGCCCAGGCCCACAAGACGGCGGTCGCTTTTCTCGGTTACCGACCGCAAGGTCCGCATGAAGTAGGATACGAGTGGCGCGTGCGCAGCGATCAGGGCGAGAAACAGCGGAATGCGGAGGAGATTTTCCGGCAGGACGGCGAAGGTAAAGGCGACCTCGAAGGCGAGATCCGAATACCATAGCCGGACGATGTCGAGAGCAATGGGATCGAGCGCGCGCTCCCTGGCCGCATAGGCAAACGCCAGGGGCGGAATCGATGGTCTTCCAAACCATGTCACCGCGACGAAGACGGCGACGACGACGAATCCAACCACGAGTCCGTACGCGAGCGATCCAAGCGTGATCCGTCGGGCCGCATGAAATCGCGCGATTGCAATGAAGGCGATCGTCGGCACGTACAGCAGCATATGAGCATTGTGCTGCAGAACGAGAAAGACGCCGGCAGCCCCGATGATGGCCGGGTAAGTGAAATTCAAGGGCAGCAGAAGGGCGATGATTGCAACAAGACATCCGTAGATGTCGAAGTGCCCGATCGTGTACATGAAATTCTTGAAGAAGAAGGGAGAGCCGAGGATGAACGCCAGCAGGGGCGTGCTGCGGGCCGAAAAACCGAAGGTGCGACCGAATGCCGTCAGGTACGCTGCAAGCGTGACGAGCCACGCGCAAAGGCCCAACGCAAATACATACCAGGCGGGAATCTGCGACTTGAACCACGACAGCAGTTCGCCCATCAGGGCTCGGCGAATCAGTCCATGGTCGTAGTTGACCAGGAGCTGATAATACTGCGCGTTGGGCTGGTAACTGGTGACTTTGTACAAGAACAGCGCTACGACCACGAGGACATCAACGGCGATCATCAGCCGGAATGCACGGTAAAGGTCCGGGGAGCCCGGTCGATACGCCGCAAGCGCCGCCCGGATACTCGACACCCTTTTCGACACCGGTCACAGGTCTTTTGAAGGCTGCGGCGCGGCCTGCGTGGCTTCGCTGCTGGCATCGTGCTTCATCAGCAGCGGATACTGGAGCGCGGCGAACACGAACGTCAGCGGCACCGCGCCGAACAGCTTGAAGCTCACCCACACGTCGGTCGAAAAATTGCGCCAGACGATCTCGTTAAGCACCGCCATGGCGAAGAAGAACAGCGCCCAGCGCACGGTGAGCTTGCGCCAGCCTTCCTCGGTCAGACTGAACACCGAATTGAACACGAGCTCGAGCAGCGGCTTGCGGAACATCAGGCCGAACGTGAGCGTCACGCCGAACAGCGCGTAGATGATGGTCGGCTTCACTTTGATGAACGTCTCGTCGTGCAGGACGAGCGTCAGCGAGCCGAACACCGTCACGATCACGCCGGAGACGATCGCCATGATCGGCAGCCGCCGGGTGAGCGCGTAGGAGACCGCCAGCGCCGCCAGCACGGCGACCATGAAGATCGCGGTCCCGGCAAAGATGCCCCAGCGCGCATTGGCGACGAAGAACAGCACCAGCGGCCCGAGCTCGAGGGTCAGCTTGAGGCCGGTGGGCAGAGAGGACGTCTTGCTCATGAAGGAAGCCCCGCAATCGCTCGGGCAAAGTCGCGTGCCCGGAATGGCTCGAGGTCGTCGACCCCCTCGCCGACGCCGATGAAATGCACCGGCAGACCATACTTTTCCGCAATCGCCACCAGGATGCCGCCCCGCGCCGTTCCGTCGAGCTTGGTCATCGCCAGGCCCGTCACGCCGGCGATCCGGGTGAATTCCGCGACCTGCGATACGGCGTTCTGGCCGACCGTGGCATCGAGCACCAGCAGCACCGCATGCGGCGCGCTCGCATCGACCTTCTTGAGCACGCGCACCATCTTCTCCAGCTCGCCCATCAGCTCGGCCTTGTTCTGCAGCCGGCCGGCGGTGTCGATCAGCAGCACGTCGCAATTCCGGCGCCGCGCGTCCTCGAGCGCCTCGAAGGCGAGCCCGGCGGCATCGGCGCCTGGCGCGCGCGCCACCACATCGGCGCCGGCGCGCGTTCCCCAGATCTTCAGCTGGTCGATCGCCGCGGCGCGGAACGTGTCGCCCGCCGCCAGCATGACTTTGCGGCCCTCGGCGCGGTACTTTGCCGCGAGCTTGCCGATGGTCGTGGTCTTGCCGGAGCCGTTGACCCCGACCACCACGATGACGAACGGCTTGGCGCCCGCGATCGCAAGCGGCTGCGCCACGGGATCGAGCACCTTCTCCACCTCGGCGGCGAGGACGGCCTTCACCTCCTCGGGATCGATCTCCTTGTCGTAGCGGCCGGCGGCGATCGCCTCGCTGATGCGGGCGGCCGTGGCGATCCCGAGATCGGCGCGAATCAGCGCGTCTTCCAGCTCCTCGACCATGGCGGCATCGAGCCTGCGCTTGGCGACGAGATCGGTGATCGCACCGCCGATCGAGGCCGAGGTGCGCCGCAATCCGGCGCTCAGCCGCCCCCACCAGCCTGTCCGGCCGGGTTCGGTTTCCTGGTCGGTATCCGGGTTCACTTCGTTCATGACGGGGGCCGTGATAGCGGTTTCGCCATGACACCGGAAGAGATGATGCGCCGCGTGCTCTACCGCGATGGCCTGATGCTGGTCATCGACAAGCCTCCCGGCATGGCAGTGCACCGCGGGCCGAAGGGCGGCGAGAGCCTCGAGGATCATTTCGATGCGCTGCGCTACGGGCTGCCGCGCGCGCCGGCGCTCGCGCACCGGCTCGACCGCGACACCTCCGGCTGTCTCGTGCTCGGCCGCCACCGCAAGGCGCTCGCCGAGCTCGGGCGCCTGTTCAAGGCCGGACGGGTCGGCAAGACCTACTGGGCGGTGGTCGAAGGGGGGCCGGATGCCGACCAGGGACGGATCGATCTGCCGCTCGGCCGCCTCGACGCAACCCGCGGCTGGTGGATGAAGGCGGATGCCGCCGGCCAGCCGGCGGTGACCACCTGGCAGGTGCTGGGACGCTCTTCGCCATTTACCTGGCTGGCGCTCGAGCCGCTGACCGGGCGGACCCACCAGCTGCGGGTGCATTGCGCCGCCATGGGCTGGCCGATCGTCGGCGATGCGATCTACGGGAACGCGCCGCGCAGCGGCGGCCCGGTGCTGCATCTGCACGCCCGCGAGGTCGTGGTTCCGCTGTACAAGAAGCGCGATCCCATCCGGGTGACCGCACCGGTTCCCGCGCACATGCACGAGCGGCTTGCACGCTGCGGCTGGGACCGGGCGAGCGACCAGTCGGCGAGCGAACCGGCTGCCTTGGCGAGCGCTCAGTAGAGCGTCGCCTTGATCCGCTCGGGCGCGTTGAGGTCGTGTGCCGCGCCGCCGAGCTTCCCGTCGGTCAGCGCATCGAGGATCGTGCCGGCGCTCGGCAGGCTCTTGCGGTCGACGTGCAGGGTCGGGTCCCACAGCTTGGACCGCACGATCGCCTTGGAACATTGGTAGAAGACGCGATCCACCGCGACGATGATGACCGTCGCCGGTGCCTTGCCGTTCATCACGAAGGTTTGCGCGAGGGCCGGATCGGCGGAGATCGCCGCCCTGCCGTTCACCCGGATGGTCTCGCCGCAGCCCGGGATGAGGAACAGCAGCGCAACGCGCGGGTCGTTGACGATATTGCGCAGCGTGTCGATGCGGTTGTTGCCGCGGCGATCGGGCACCAGCAGCGTCTTCTCGTCATGCACGCGCACGAAGCCGGGCGCGTCGCCGCGCGGCGAGCAATCGAACCCCTCCGGGCCGCCCGAGGCGAGCGCGAAGAACGGTGCGGCTTCGATGAAGGCGCGGTAGTGCGGCGTGATGCGATCGGTTTCCTTGGCAATCGAGGGGCCGTAAGGCTGCCCGTACAGGCGCTCCAGCGCTTCGACGCTGGTGACGAGGTGCTGTTGCAGCTCGGCCGGAAGCATGAGCATTTCTCCTTGCAGAGTTGCCACAGTCAGGCGGCGACGAGCCGGCGACCATCGTGACCGATGATCGCGACATCGACAATGGCGCCGGGCTCGACCGGCGTCGGCAATGCGACCTGGGTGAACGGCTCGGTACGGCCGAGCCGATCGGATTCGGCGAGCACGCGGCGCTTCGTACCCACCTCGGAATCGAGATGACCGCGTAGCGCCGCCTCGCCCTTCTGCCGCAGCCGTGCGGCTCGCTGCTTGACGACGTCGCGCGTAACCTGCGGCATCCTGGCAGCCGGCGTCCCGGGCCGCGGCGAGAACGGGAAGACATGCAGGTGGGTGAGCCCGCACTCATCGACCAGATCGAGAGACGCGCGGAACATCCCCTCGGTCTCGGTCGGGAAACCGGCGATGATGTCGGCGCCGAGCACGATGTCGGGCCGCAGCCGGCGCACCTGCTGGCAGAAGCGGACGGCGTCATCGCGCGAATGCCGCCGCTTCATGCGCTTGAGCACGAGGTCGTCGCCCGCCTGCAGCGACAGGTGCAGGTGCGGCATCAGCCGCGGCTCGCCGGCGAGCGCTTCGATCAGCTCGCGGTCGGCCTCGACCGAATCGATCGAGGAGAGGCGCAAGCGCAGGAGCTCCGGCACGTGCCGCAGGATCTGCCGCACCAAGGTGCCGAGCCTCGGCGTGCCCGGCAGGTTCGCGCCGTAGCTCGTGATGTCGACCCCGGTCAGCACGACTTCGCGATAGCCGCGTTCGACCAGACGGCGCACCTGTGCCACCACCTCGCCCATCGGCACCGAGCGCGAATTCCCGCGACCATACGGGATGATGCAGAAGGTGCAGCGGTGATCGCAGCCGTTCTGCACCTGGACGAAGGCGCGGCTCTTGCCCTCGAGCCCGTCGATCAGGTGCGGCGCCGTCTCCCGCACCGCCATGATGTCGTTGACGACGACCTTTTCTTCCCGACCGAGGCCGAACGGCAGTACGCCTTCGAGATGCGCGCGCGTCGCGGTCCAGGCTGCGCGGTCGAGCTTCTCGGCATTGCCGAGCACGCGGTCGACCTCGGCCATGCGGGCGAACGTCTCGGGCTCGGTCTGGGCGGCGCAGCCGGTGACGACGACGCGCGCGTTCGGCCGCTCGCGCTTGAGGCGCCGGATGGCCTGACGCGCCTGGCGCACCGCTTCGCCCGTCACCGCGCAGGTATTGACGATCACGGCGTCGTCGAGGCCCGCCGCCGCCGCGTGGCTGCGAATCGTTTCCGAACTCGTAGGCATTCAGGCGACAGCCGAAGGTGACGACGTCGAGGCTCACAGCGGCCTCGCCACAAGGCCGGGCGTCCCCTCGCGTGGCGCCGGCTGGGCAGCGCCCGCCGCGGCGAAGACGGCCGGATCGAACCGGCCTTCGCGCTCGTAGGCGATCGGCCCGGTCATCAGCACGTGATCGTCGCGCTCGCGCCATTCGATCGTCAGATCGCCGCCCGGCAGCGTGACCCGCACCGAGCGGCCGGTGCGCCGGGTGCGCGCGGCGGAGACGGCGGCCGCGCAGGCCGCCGAGCCGCATGCCTTGGTCAGGCCGGCGCCGCGTTCCCAGGTGCGGATTACGAGATGCTCGCGCGAGACCACCTTGGCGAGCGTGATGTTGGCGCGCTCGGGAAAGATCGGGTGGTGCTCGAGCAGCGATCCGACGCGGGCGAGATCGTAGGCGTCGACGTCGTCGACCCAGAAGATCGCGTGCGGGTTGCCCATGTTCACCGCCGACGGCGAATGCAGGATCGGCGCATCGATCGGACCGATCTGCAGCTCGATCGCGCGGGTGTCGCGGAATTCCTCGGCCAACGGGATCTCGTTCCAGGCAAAGCGCGGCTTCCCCATGTCGACGGTGATGAGCCCGTCGGCCTGCCAGCAATTGATCAGGCCGGCCGAGGTCTCGAACGTCGCCGTCGTCTTGCCGGTCTCCCGGAACAGAAGGTCGGCGATGCACCGCATGCCGTTGCCGCAGGCGCCCGACTCCGAGCCGTCGTTGTTGTAGATGCGTACCGCGGCATCGATGCCCGGCCCGCGCGGCGGATAGAGCGCCATGAGCTGGTCGTAGGGCGCAGCCGTCGCCGCGGCGCGCGCTTCGGCGGCGCTGATCGCGGCCGGTCGCGCCCGCATGTCGACCACCACGATCTCGTTGCCGAGACCGTTCATCTTCACGAAGGTATGATCGGCGAGCGTGCTCATGGCTTGCCTCCCTATATGGCGGAAACCACGGCCGTTTGCGAGTGGCTTCCGGCGAAAGACGAATTTCTGCCATGCGGCCAAGCCGTGATTCTTGCCCCGCAAGCCTGTGTGAACGTGATAGAAAAAGGGCCGGTGCGGCGCGACGCCGGTGCGCGGCCTTGCCGAGGAAGTTGTGGAGGATGTCCATGTCCTGCCCCCGCGCGGCAGTCTGCCTTGCCGCCTCCTGGCTGATCTTGGGCGCCGTTGCGCAGGCCCAGACCCCAGCGACCCCGCCTTCCGCGCCACCACCCGAGGCGCAGCCTGCCCCGCAGGCGCAGCCTGCCCCTCCGCCGCAGACGCAGCCTGCCGCGCCGGCCGGCCAGAATGCCGATCCTTTCGGCGAGGAGGTGACGCTGCCGGAGAAGGCGATCATCTTCATGAACGGCAATGCCACCTGGGACTCGGCGTTCGAGACCCTCATCGACACGTTCAAGCAGCTCAACACGTATCTCGAGCGCCAAGGGCTCAAGGCGAATGGCCCGTCGATGACGATCTACACGTCGACCGACGATACCGGCTTTTCGTTCCAGGCCGCGGTGCCGCTGGCCGACGTGCCGCAGAACCCGCCCCGCGGCGACATCGCGGTCGGCAAGTCGCCGAGCGGCCGGGCCCTGAAATTCGTTCACCGCGGCTCGTACGACTCGATGGATTCGACCTACGAGGCGATCACCAATCATCTCGATGAAAAGCGCCTGGAGGCGAAAGACCTGTTCATCGAGGAATACGCCACCGATCCGGTGACGACGCCGGAGGATCAGTTGGTCATCACCGTGCTGGTGCCGATCAAGTGACGCCTCTCGGTCGTCATGGCCGGCCTTGTGCCGGCCATCTCGCTTAGCGGGGCGCTGCCTTCCTAAGCGAGATCGCCGGGTCAACCCTCGCCGCTGTAGCGGCTCGCCCGGCGATGACGAAGTCGGCGAGCCAACGCTACTGCTTGCTGAACGGATTGCGCCAGCCGCCCGGCGACGCCGGCGCACGCGGCGGGAACGTGGCCTCGAGATAGTCGAGCACGAGATTGCGCTCCTTGCCCTCGAGCGGCGGCATGTTGTGCCGCTGCGTCATCCAGGCGAGCGAATCCTCCCATTGGCGGCGCGTCATGCCCTGCGCCGCCACCAGCTTGAAATTGTGGCAGGCGGTGCAGGCATAGAAGGTCTCGTCGCGGCCGGCGCCGGTGGGAAACTGCTCGGGCGCCTCCTCGCTCGGCGTGAAGGCGGATTGCGCGCCGGCCAGGCTCGTGCCGAGCACGAGCGCCACCACGGCCAGCGCGATCCGAATTCATCAGCCGATCAGCACGGCGACCCGGTGCATCGGGTTGCCGCCGTAGCCTTGCGGGTTCCAGTTGCCCGCGAGGTGCGGCTGCATGATGCCGCGCGAGTCCGTCGCCCGCGCCCAGATCTCGTAATAGCCGTCGCTCGGCAGCTTCACGCTGCCGGTCCAACGCTGCCAGTCGTATTTGTTCTTGGGCTTGTCGAGCTTCATGCGCTGCCAGGTCGCGCCGAAATCGGTCGACAGGTCGACCTGCTTCACCGTGTGGTCGCCGGCCCACGACGCGCCGCGCAGCTTGAGCTCGCGCGTGCCCGCGGCGAGCTTCGTCCCGTTGGCCGGGCTGGTGACGATGGCGCGCACCGGCATCGACTCGAGGTCGCGGAAGTTCTTCTCATCGGGCTTGTCGCCCGGCACCATCGGGTTGATCGCGACCCGATAGGACGTGCCGCCCATGCCCTGGCCGTCATGGATCTTGTCGCGGATCCAGATGCGGGTCAGCCATTTGGAGGAGACCGAGCCCGGCCAGCCGGCAATGACGAGCCGCAGCGGGCCGCCGTGGATGTTCGCCAGCGGCTGCCCGTTCATCGCCCAGACGATCAGGTTGCTGTCGTCCATCAGCTTCTTGATCGGCACGCCGCGCGAGATCGCGTCCTTGCCGCGCTCGCCGGAGAGGTGCGGGTCGGCGCCGTAATGTCCGGAAAAAATCGCCGACGGCTTCACGCCGGCGTCCTTGAGCACGTCGACCACGCGCACGCCGGTCCACTCGGCGCAGCCCGCACCGCCGTTGGTCCACTGGTTGCCGCGCGCCTGGGGCGTGAAGAAGGAGCGGCCGTTGCCACCGCATTCCAGCACCAGGCGGCGCGTCACCGACCGGAACTTGGTCTTGAGGTCGGCCAGCGTCAGCTCGAGCTTGTTGGTCACCTCGCCGTCGACCACGAGCTTCCACTTTTCGGGCTCCTTGGTCTCCTCGGGGATTTGCCCATTGTTGCGGACGAAGAACTTGTCGGTCGGGGTCGTGTCGTCGTCCAGCAGGTTTTCCGGCGTCTCCGCCACCAGCGGGCGCTCGCCGAGCAGCACCAGCTTGTCGCTCTTGCCGGGGAATTTCAGGTATTGCGGCCCCTTGGCGGGGGCGGGAGGCGGGCCGGAGGGCGCCGTCTGGGCGAAAGCCGCCGGGATGAGGCCCTGCGGCATATGCTCGGCAAACGGAATGGCGCCGCCGAGCGCGACGCTCATGGCGGCAAGCCCGCTCCCGCCGAGGAACCCGCGCCGGCTCGGGGTACTGTGCCGGCCGAACGCAACGGCGTCCGCCCGCTCGGGATCGTCGCGATAGAGCTCCTCGATGGAGCGTTCGGTCCCCATGCTTTCCTCCTCACGTTATATTCTTGTGGTGGAATGTGTATGAGGCGGGAACGGCGGCTGTCAATCCGACGTTGGTGCCACGGCCGGTGTTGCCGTAAAGCACTATTGCGGCGCGGAAATCCGGGCTAGATTGGCACGAGATGAACCGATTGAGGTGGACAATGCGCCTGATGTCCCTGGCCGTGCTGACTGCCGCGGCCGTCGCCGTGCTCGGCGCATCGGCCGATGCCGCCACGAAACGGCGGTCGACCGCGGTCGCGGCGCCATCCGCCCAGGTCGTGCGCGGTGAGGCCGGCGTGACGGTGCGGCGGTCACGCACGCGCGTCACGGTCACCCGGCGCTCCTACCTGGATGCCGGCACCGAGGTCTACCAGGGCAGCAAGAATTACACGGACTATATATTCCCTCCCAACGCCCGGAGCGCAATCGATTACTATCTTCCGAACGAGGCGGCCAGGTCCCCTCTTCCGCACCCGTGGTGGCTCCATTCCTATCGTGCTCCCAGCTGGGGATATTAGGCGCGCAGCCAATGTTGTTGAGGGAGCCGATCCCCGGCCGCGAGCGGCTGGGCAGGGATAACGCGCTTACTCCGCCTTGATGCTCGCCGCGCGGGCGACGTCGGTCCAATTGCGGATCTCGCTGCCGATCAGCTTGGCGAAATCGGCCGCGCTGCCGCCGCCTGGCGACTGACCCTGCGCGGCCAGCCTGGCGATCAGGTCGGGATCCTTGAGCGCGCGGTTGAGCTCTGCATTGAGGCGGGTGAGCACTGCATCCGGCGTGCCCGCGGTGGCGAGCAGACCGACCCACTGCACCGCCTCGAATCCGGGAAAGCCCTGCTCTGCGACGGTCGGCACGTCGGGCAGCTGCGCCTCGCGCGCAAGCCCCCCGGTCGCGATCGCCCGCAGGCTGCCGGCCTGGATCTGCGGCAGCGCCAGCAGGGTCGAGATGACCGTGAACTGCGTATCGTCCGCCAGCATCGCCTGGATGGCCGGCGCGCCGCCGCGATACGGGATGTGCTGGAGTTGAATGCCGGCGAGCCGGCTGAACAGCTCGATCACCAGGTGGGTCTGGGTCGCCGCCCCCGGCGAGCCGTAGTTGAGCTTGCCCGGACTGGTCTTGGCGAGCGCGACGAATTCAGGCAGCGTCCTGGCGGCGAGCTTTTGATTGACCAGAAACAACAGCGAGTTCTTCGCCACCATGCCGACCGGCGCCAGGTCGCGCTCCGGGTCATAGGGCAGCTTGCCCTGGGTGGCAGGAAGGATCGTGTAGCTCGACGCCACCATCAGCAGCGTGTGCCCGTCGGGCGCCGCCTTGGCGGCGGCGCTCGAGCCGACGATGCCGCTTGCGCCGGGCCGGTTGTCGATGACGACCGGCTGGCCGAGCGATTTCTCCAGGTGCGGCGCGACCAGCCGCGCCACCACGTCGTTGAGGCCGCCCGGTGCGAACGGTACGATGATGCGAATCGGTTGCGTCGGCCAGGACTGCGCGTGCGCGACGGGCGCGAGAGCGGTGAAGAGAGCCGCCGCGACAGCGTAACGCGATCGCAACCTGTTCGTCATGCAGCCAGCCGCTCCATCTCGGCGACGATCGCCTCACCCATCTCGTTTGTCCCGACCACGGTCGTGCCTTCCGACTTGATGTCGGCGGTGCGCAGGCCGCGCGCGAGTGCTGCGGCGATCGCCTGGTCGATCCAGTCAGCCGCTTGCTTCATGTCGAACGAGTAGCGCAGGGCCATGCCGAACGAGGCGATCATGGCGATCGGATTGGCGACGCCCTTGCCGGCGATGTCGGGTGCCGACCCGTGCACCGGCTCGTACATCGCCTTGCGTCGCTTCGTCTTCAGGTCGACCTCGCCGAGCGAGGCGGAGGCGAGCATGCCGAGCGAGCCGGTGAGCATGGCGGCGACGTCGGAGAGCATGTCGCCGAACAGGTTGTCGGTCACGATCACGTCGAATTGCTTCGGATTGCGCACGAGCTGCATGCCGCCCGCGTCGGCCAGCTGATGCTCGAGCGTGACATCCCGGAACTCGCGCCGGTGCACCTCGGTGACGACCTCGTTCCACAGCACGCCGGTCTTCATCACGTTGCGCTTCTCCATCGAGGTCACCTTGTTGCGTCGCGCCCGGGCGAGCTCGAAGGCGACGCGCGCGATGCGCTCGATCTCGTAGGTGTCGTAGACCTGGGTGTCGACGGCGCGCTTCTGCCCGTTGCCGAGATCCGTGATGGTCTTCGGCTCGCCGAAATACACCCCGCCGGTGAGCTCGCGCAGGATCATGATGTCGAGCCCCTCGACCAGCTCGCGCTTGAGGCTCGAGGCATCGGCGAGCGCCGGATAGGTGACGGCGGGGCGCAGGTTGGCGTACAGCGCCAGATCCTTGCGCAGCCGCAGCAGGCCTGCCTCGGGGCGGACGTCGTACGGCACCTTGTCCCATTTCGGCCCGCCGACCGCGCCGAAGATCACCGCATCGGCGGCGTGCGCCTGCCGCATCGTCTCCTCGGTGATCGCGACGCCGTGCGCGTCGTAGGCGGCGCCGCCCACCAGCCCCTCTTCGGTATCGAAGCGGCCGAGCCCGCGCGCGTTCATCCAGTCGATGAGCCGCGCGACTTCGGCCATGACCTCAGGGCCGATGCCGTCGCCGGGGAGAAGAAGGAGCTTGTAGGTCGCCATGGTGCCTCGCTGACGCGTCATGCTCGCCGAGACCTAAAGGCCGCCGGCGGGCTTGGCAAGGCGAGCGATGCCGGCCCGACGCGTGAACCTATCCGGTGCCACGGCGACCAATGCGGCAGCATCGATGGAGGGTCGGCCCATGCTTCGCGCAGCGTCCCTGCTTCTCGCCGTCGCGGTCGGTACCGTCGTTTTCTCGGTCGGCACAAATTCGATCGGCGGGCTGTGGGGAAGCGCTCCCGTGGTCGTGGCGATCGTGATCGGAGTCGTGCTGGCGATCGGCGCCGCCGCGAGCCGCAAGACGTGCCCGCGCTGCGCTGCGACGATGCCGCCACTGCGCCGTCCCGCCGCGGTCCGGCAGATGTTGTGGGGCGGCTGGACGTGTCCGAGCTGTGGTTGTGAAATGGATCGCCGCGGTCGGGAGATCTCGCCCGCCGTCACGCCGCCGTAGACATCAGCAGCAGGCAGCCGCCCTTCGTGGTTGCCTTCGGATGCGGACTGCCGCGGTGCGCCACGTGGTAGTCGCCGGCGTGCAGGGTCAGCGTATCGAAGGTGATGTCGCCTTCGAGCACGAAACACTCCTCGTCCTCGGCGTGCGGATGGGCGGGAAAGCGCGCGCCCGGCCTGCCGCGGATCAGGAAGGTGACGCGGCCCGGGACCGGGCTCGCCAGCATCTTGCGCTCGACGCCTTCGACCAGCGGCTGCCATTCCCCTTCGTCCTGGCGGATCGTGAGCGTTCCCGGCAGTTGCCCGCTGCGCGATCGGATCGTCGCCTCGACCCGCTCGAACAGATCGGGCGGCGGCCTGACCTCGGCGGTGTCGAGCAGCGGCGCCAGCCGCTCGTTCCAGAACGCGATTTCCTCGGCCAGCGCCCGGTCGGTGGCGGCAGCCCGCTCGACCGCGCTTCGTTCCTCCGGACGCAGCAGGCCCAGCACGTATTCGGCCGCTCGATATTCGTTGGTGTCGCTCATGAGGTCTGGTCCAGGCACGCGCGCAACCGTGCCAGCCCTTGGCCGACCGAGGCCTTGACGGATTCGGTCGAAACGCCGAGCAGAACTGCCAACTGCTCGTAGCTCAAGCCGTCCCGGTAGGCCAGGATGATCGCGTGCCGCTCCGCATAGGGCAGCTCGCGCAGGCAGCGCCCGATCGCCTCGAACTCGACCTTGGCCTCGATCGCGCCCAGCGCGGACGGCTCGGCGGCTTCGAGGGTCAGGTCGTCCGGCGGGCGGTCTTCGCCCATGCGCAGGCGGATCGTGTCGATCGCATGGTCGCGGACGATGGCGATCATCCAGCTGAGTGCGCTGCCTGGCTCGTGCTCGCGCGCACGCTCCCAGATGCGAACGTAGGCCTCGCGCAGCAGCTCTTCGGCGAGCCGCCGATGGCGCACGATGCGCAGGCACACGGCGAACAGCGTCCCGGCGCTCTGCTCATAGAGCATGCGAAACGCCGCCTGATCCCCCGCGGCGGTGCGCTGCAGGAGATCGTCGAGCGTGCCGTCGCCGTCCGTCCGCTCCAAGACCTGTATGGTTTCGTTCGCTGCCATCCCGGCTCAACTCTCGAGCCCGACTTCTAACACGCCGCGCCCGGTCCGTGAACCATGGGCGAAAAACGAACCGCAGTGTCCTGAAGTGCTTGAACATTCCGCCGTCGGCTATTTCGCTCAAAGGATCGTGAGTGCTAGCCTGGGCTGCCGGGGCCGATACCGCCGTCAGCGAGAGTGAGGATGAGCAAGACCAGTTCCGGCAATTTCTTCGAGGATTTCCGTCTCGGGCAGATCATCAAGCACCCGACGCCGCGTACCGTCACGGCCGGCGACGTGGCGCTCTACACGGCGCTCTACGGCACGCGCCTTGCCGTCCAGTCGTCGGATGCGTTCGCGCATGCGATCGGCTACGCGCGGGCGCCGATCGACGATCTCCTGGTGTTCCACGTGGTGTTCGGCAAGACCGTGCCGGACATCTCGCTCAACGCGATCGCCAATCTGGGCTATGCGGGCTGCCGCTTCCTCAGCCCCGTCTATCCGGGCGATACGCTGACCGCGACCTCTGAGATCATCGGGCTCAAGGAGAACTCCAACCGCAAGACCGGCATCGTCTACGTGCGCTCCACCGGCCTCCGGCAGGACGGCACGCGCGTCCTCGAATACGTGCGCTGGGTGATGGTGCGCAAGCGCGACGAGGCGGCGGCGGCTCCCGCCGACCATGTGCCCCGGCTCCTGGTGGCGCTCGCGCCGGACATGCTGGGCGATGCCTGCCCTCCGATCGACGCGGGCGCCTACGATTTCGCCTTCGCCGGCAGCCCGTATCGCTGGAGCGACTACGCGGTGGGCGAGAAGATCGACCACGTCGACGGCATGACGGTCGAGGAGGCGGAACACCAGATCGCGACGCGTCTTTACCAGAACACGGCCCGCGTGCACTTCAACCAGTTCACCGAGGCACAGGGGCGGTTCGCTCGCCGGCTGGTCTATGGCGGGCATGTCATCTCGCTCGCCCGCGCGCTCTCGTTCAACGGACTCGCCAATGCGTTCCACGTCGCCGGGATCAATGGCGGCCGGCACGTGGCGCCACTGTTCGCCGGCGATACCGTGTTTGCCTGGAGCGAGGTGCTGGACCGGGCCGAGCTGCCCGGACGCAGCGACGTCGGCGCACTGCGCGTGCGCACCGTTGCCACCAAGGATTTTCCCTGCGCCGAGTTTCCGTTCCGAACCGGCGAGGAGTACGATCCGGCCGTCATCCTCGACCTCGATTACTGGGTCGTCATCCCGCGGTGAAGCATGCCGCGCCTTCCGTCCGATACGGTCCTCCTCGTGGTCGACGTGCAGCGGGCGATCGATCATCCCAAATGGGGTCCGCGCAATAATCCGGACGCCGAGCACAATATCGCGGCGCTTCTTTCGGCCTGGCGGGATGCCGGCATGCCGATCGTGCACGTACGCCACGATTCCGAGGAGGCGCGTTCACCCTATCGGCCAGGCACGCCGGAGCATGCGTTCAAGCCGGAAGCCATGCCGCGGGACGAGGAGCCGGTGATCGGCAAGCACGTCAATTCGGCCTTCATCGGCACCGGGCTGGACGCGATGCTGACCGACCGCGGGACGACGACCCTCGTGGTGTGCGGCGTGCTCACCCACAACTCGGTCGACGCCACCGTGCGGCACGCCGGCAATCTGGGCTATCGGGTATTCGTAGCGGCGGATGCGTGCTGGGCGGTCGATGTGCGCGACCTGCGTGGCCGGTTGTGGACGGCCGAGGACGTGCACCAGCTCACCCTCGCCGTCATGCACCGGGAATACGCCAGCGTCGCCGACACCGCAGCGCTGGCGTCCGCGGCCACGATGGCGAAGGCGGTGCGCATGCTCAGGCAGCGGTGACGTGCGCGTCGGACGCCCGCAGATGCTCCACCAGCTGGCGCGCGTGGGTCGGTAGGTCGGCAAAGCTGCGGATGCAGATGGTGAGATCGCGCACCGCCCAGGGGTCGCTCAGCGGGACGGTGGCGATCGCCATGGTCTTGGTCGCCCAGCGCGCCGTGGTCTCCGGCACGATGCCGATGCCCACGTTGCATTCGACCAGGCGGCACACCGCATCGAAGCTGCGCAGCTGCACGCGCAGCCGCAGCGGCTTGCCGGCGCGCGCCGCCTTGTCGGCGAGAAACCGTTGCAGCGCGCTTGCCCGATCGAGCCCGACGAAATCGTAGTCGAGCACGTCCGCGAACGCGATCTGCGGGCGCTGCCCGAGCGGATGATCGCGGGCGACCACGAGAACGAAACGGTCGCGGCGGAAGGGAAACCGTGTGAGCGCGCCGGCATCGACCGTGCCGGCAACGATCCCGAGGTCCGCCACGCCCTCGGCGATCAGGCTGACGATCTCGTCGCTCAACCGCTCCTCGAGATCGACGCTGACGTGCGGGTGGGTGGCGAGGAACGAGCTCAGCGCCTCGGGCAGGAATTCGGTCAGCGCATTGGTGTTGGACAGGACCCGGATCTGGCCGGCGAGGCCGCCCGAATAGGCGCTGAGGTCCTCACGCAGGCGCTCCGCCTGGCGCAGGATGATCCGGGCATGCTGCAGGAGGGTGCGGCCGGCCTGGGTCGGGGTTACGCCCTGGCGGGTGCGGACCAGCAGGGTGGCGCCGAGCGTCTCCTCCATGTGGCGAATGCGGGTGCTGGCCGCCGCGAGCGCCAGATGGGCCCGCTCGGCGCCGCGTGTGATGCTGCCCGCGTCGATGACGTGGCGGAACAGGCTGAGGTCGGCGAGGTCGAAGCGCAATGGAGTACCTTCGTGTTTAGCGAAGGAAGGATACGCGAAACACTAATTGTGCTCAACCAACGCAGGCTACATCTTTCGCATCTGACGAAGCAACTAGGCAAGCGGGCCGGCACAGCGGCACATTGCGGCAAGCTGCCACATTCGCTACGAACACGTTTTCTCGCTGGAGGCAGGGGAATCGATGGCCGAGACCAGAGCACCCGTCGCGCGGCCGCTGTCGCCGCACATCCAGATCTACAAGTTCATGCTCACCTACGTGATGTCGGGCTTTCACCGCGTCACCGGCGCCGTGCTGTATTTCGGCATCGTGCTCGTGGTGTGGTGGCTGCTCGCCGCCGCATCGGGCCCTAATGCCTACGCGTATGTGCAGTGGTTCATGGGCACCATCATCGGCCGTCTCGTGCTGCTCGGCTTCACCTGGGGGCTGATCCACCATTCGCTCGGCGGCGTGCGTCACCTGATCTGGGACACGCTGCACGGGTTCGGTCCGAACGAGCGCGAATGGCTGGCGCGCGCGACGCTCGCCGGCTCGATCAGCCTGACCCTCGTCGTCTGGATCGTCGGTTACCTGGTCATGGGGGGAGCACGCTGATGGAGCACGGGTCGCACAGCATGAAGACGCCGCTCGGGCGCGTCCGCGGCCTCGGCTCGGCGCGCGCCGGCACCACCACGTTCTGGCACCAGCGGTTGACGTCGATCGCCGCCATCCCGTTGACGATCGCCTTCATCATCATCGTGATATCGCTGATCGGCCGCAATCATGCGGCGGCGGTGCAGATCCTCGGTTCGCCCCTGGTGGCGATCCTCATGCTCCTGTTCATCGTCACGACCGTCTATCACATGTGGATCGGCATGCAGGAGATCATCGTCGACTACGTGCACGACGAGGTGATGCGGTACGGGGCGATCCTCGCCAATCTGTTCTTCTCCGTCCTGGTCGCCTTTGCGTGCACCTACGCAATCCTCAAGCTGAGCTTCGGAGTGTAATTCCATGGCCGCGAACGGCTCCAACGGCGGCGCCCCGGCGGTGAACGGACGCGCCTATCCGATCGAGGACCACACCTTCGACGTCGTCGTGGTGGGCGCGGGCGGCTCGGGCCTGCGCGCCGTGGTCGGCTGCAGCGAGGCCGGCCTGCGCACCGCCTGCATCACCAAGGTGTTTCCCACCCGCTCGCATACGGTGGCGGCGCAGGGCGGCATCGCCGCCGCGCTCGGCAACATGGGCGAGGACGACTGGCGCTGGCACATGTACGACACCGTCAAGGGGTCGGACTGGCTCGGCGATCAGGACGCGATCGAATACATGTGCAAGAACGCGCCCGAGGCGGTGTACGAGCTCGAGCACTGGGGCCTGCCGTTCTCGCGCCGGGAAGACGGCAGGATCTACCAGCGTCCGTTCGGCGGCATGACCACGCACTACGGCAAGGGCACCGCCCAGCGCACCTGCGCGGCGGCCGACCGCACCGGCCATGCCATGCTGCATACGATGTACGGCCAGTCGCTGCGCGCCTCGGCCCAGTTCTTCGTCGAGTATTTCGCGATCGACCTGATCATGGACGAGGAAGGCCGCTGCCGCGGCGTGGTCGCGCTCAGCCTCGAGGACGGCACCATGCACCGCTTCCGCTCGCACATGACGATCCTGGCGACCGGCGGCTATGGGCGTGCGTATTTTTCCTGCACCTCCGCCCACACCTGCACCGGCGACGGCAATGCCATGCTGCTGCGCGCCGGGTTGCCGCTGCAGGACATGGAGTTCGTGCAGTTCCATCCAACCGGAATCTATCCGGCCGGCTGCCTGATCACCGAAGGGGCGCGCGGCGAAGGGGCCTATCTGGTCAACAGCGAGGGCGAGCGCTTCATGGAGCGCTACGCGCCCTCCGCCAAGGACCTCGCCTCGCGCGACGTCGTCTCGCGCTCGATGACCATCGAGATTCGCGAGGGGCGCGGGGTGGGCCGGAACAAGGACCACCTGTTTCTGCACATCGACCACCTCGATCCCGCGGTGATCGCCGAGCGGCTGCCGGGCATCTCCGAAAGCGCGCACATCTTCGCCGGCGTCGACGTGACCCGGGAGCCGATCCCGGTGCTGCCGACCGTCCACTACAACATGGGCGGTATCGCCGCGAATTATCACGGCGAGGCGCTCACCAAGAAGAACGGCAATCCCGATTCGGTGGTGCCGGGCATCATAGCGCTCGGCGAGGCGGCCTGCGTCTCGGTGCACGGGGCGAACCGGCTCGGCTCGAACTCGCTGATCGATCTCGTGGTGTTCGGCCGGGCGGCGGCGCTACGCTGTGCCGACCTCATCACGCCCGGGGAAAAGCACCCGGACCTGCCCAAGGATTCCGCCGAGCTCGCGCTCTCGCGCCTCGACAAATTCCGCAACGCCTCGGGCGGTACGCCGACCGCCGAGCTGCGGCTCAAGATGCAGAACGTGATGCAGAACAACTGCGCGGTGTTCCGCACCGGCGACGTGCTGCAGGAAGGCCATAACCTGATCCACCAAGTCTTCGGCGGCATGTCCGATCTGCGGATCACCGACCGCTCGCTGATCTGGAATTCCGATCTGATCGAGACGCTCGAGCTTGACAACCTGATCGAGCAAGCCGTCGTCACGATGGATTCCGCCCTGAACCGGACCGAAAGCCGGGGCGCGCATGCGCGCGAGGATTTTCCCGAGCGCGACGACAGGAACTGGATGAAGCACACGCTCTCCTGGATGGACATGTCGACCGGCAAGGTGACGCTCGACTACCGCCCGGTGCACACCTACACGCTCACCAACGACGTGTCCTATATCGAGCCGCAGAAACGGGTCTATTAGCAATGGTCGAATTCACGCTGCCGAAGAACTCGCGCGTCACCGAGGGCAAGACCTGGCCGGCGTCGGGCGGTGCCAAGAATGTGCGGGAATACAAGGTTTACCGCTGGAATCCGGACGACGGCAAGAACCCGCGCATCGACACCTACCAGGTCAATCGCGACGAGTGCCCGCCGATGGTGCTCGACGCGCTCATCTGGATCAAGAACGCCATCGACCCGACCCTGACCTTCCGCCGCTCGTGCCGCGAAGGCGTGTGCGGCTCGTGCGCGATGAACATCGACGGGACCAATACGCTCGCCTGTACCAAGTCGATGGACGAGATCAAAGGCCCGGTGCGCGTCTACCCGTTGCCGCACATGCCGGTGGTGAAGGACCTGGTGCCGGACATGAACCAATTCTATGCCCAGTACGCCTCGATCGAGCCGTGGCTGCACACCAAGACGCCGACTCCGGAGAAGGAGTGGAAGCAGAGCCGCGAGGACCGCGCCAAGCTCGACGGGCTCTACGAATGCATCCTGTGTGCCTGCTGCAGCACCTCGTGCCCGAGCTACTGGTGGAACCCGGAGCGTTATCTCGGGCCTGCCGTGCTGTTGCAGGCGCAGCGTTGGATCCAGGATTCGCGCGACGAGTTCGACCGGCGAGCGGCTCGACCAGCTCGAGGACCCGTTCCGCCTCTATCGCTGCCACACCATCCTGAACTGCTCGAAGGCGTGCCCGAAGAGCCTCAACCCGGCCGAGGCGATCGCCTCGCTCAAGAAGAAGATGGTCGACCGGCAGCTGTAGAGCATGATCCCGAAAAGTGGGTACCGGTTTTCGGAAAAGGTCATGCTCCAAACAAAGAAAACAGGAGAGTGGAAGGACGGTTCGAAGAAACGTCATTCCGCTCTGAGGATCGCCGCATGATCGACCACGTGGGCTTCCCGGTCTCCGACTACGCGCGGTCGAAAGCGTTCTACGAAAAGGCGCTGGCGCCGCTCGGCTACACGCTGATCATGGAAGTCGGGGCGCAGCACACCGAGAGCGGCAGCCCTGCCGCCGGCTTCGGAACGCAGGGCAAGCCCGACTTCTGGATCGGCGGCGAGGGCGGCCTTGCCGGCGTGCTGCACGTTGCCATCGCCACCGACAGCCGCGCCGCCGTCGACGCGTTTCATCGCGCGGCGCTCGCAGCCGGCGGCCGCGACAACGGCGCGCCGGGCCTGCGCCCGCACTACCACCCGAACTACTACGGCGCGTTCGTGCTCGATCCCGACGGCCACAACGTCGAGGCGGTGTGTCACCGGCCGGAGTAATCCTTTCACATCGGCCGGATCAGGCGCGACTGCACGTCCAGCATGGCGGTGGCGAAGCCGGTCGAATCGGCGACGAATTCGCGCATCACCGAGAGCGGGGTCGGATGTGGTGCCTCCACCTCGCCGACCACGCTGCCGAAATCGAAGGTGAGCTCGGCATCGAACTTGAGCGCAAGCTGCTGCATGCGCTGGTTCTCGGCGAGGCACGCCATGTGCAGGAGCTTGAAGCCGCGGTTGCGCGCCGCGAGCAGCGTGCGGGCGAGCAGCGCGGTACCGACGCCGTGACTCTGCCACGGCTTCTCGATGCTGAACGCCGCCTCTGCGTCATGCGGGAAGCCTGGGCCAAGCGGCCGCAATTCGCCGGTGCCGCGCAACGTCCCGTCGACAAAGAACCCGTGGATGACGCTGTCGAGCCCGTTCGCGACAGCGACGTAGTTGTCGATGAATTGATCCGAGACGCCGCCGCCGAAACGGCTTCGCCGGCTCTGTAGGTCGAGGCGCAGCAGGTGGTCGCGATAGATGTCGGTCTCGCCCACCCACAGTTTGCGGATGCGGCCGTTGGGCGGAAGCAACTCGTGCATGTGGTCTCCTGACGTGGTTCGTCCAAGACCTCCTGCGCTCGCTTCCTCCGCTTCGGCCGGCGCGTTGGCCGGCGGCGTGTTCCATAATGTTGCGATGCAGCAAAAATTTGACAAGGCGTCGACGGCATGATGACGCACACCCCAGCGCATGGGCGGCATGAGCGACCCCGATCTTGCCTCGCGCGCGACAACACAGTTAAAGCCTCACCCCCGCATCCACCGTTGTTTCATCCCGCATGCCCGGCACCGTCGTAGAGCGTTACGCCGCCCTCGTCGCGGCCGGTGAGATCGAGCACGATGGCGCCCAGGCATCGCTTGCCGCAAAACTGAGCAGTCTCGAGGCTCGCCTGGCGCAGCATCGGCTGGCGCGCAAGTCCTCGTCGCTCGGCTGGATGTTCGGCCGCCGCGACGACGGTGGCGGACAGATCAGGGGGTGCTACATCTTCGGCGACGTCGGCCGTGGCAAGACCATGCTGATGGACCTGTTCTTCGCGGCGACGCAGGTCGAACGCAAGCGGCGCACCCATTTCCACGAGTTCATGCTCGACGTGCACGAGCGCGTGCATGCCTGTCGGCAGAAGCTCAAGCGCGGCGAGCTCAAGGGCGACGATGCCATCCCGCTGGTCGCCGCGGATCTCGCGGCCGAAGCGTGGCTCCTCTGCTTCGACGAATTTCACGTGACCGACATCGCCGACGCGATGATCCTCGGCCGCCTGTTCACGCGGCTGTTCGACCTTGGAGTCGTCGTGGTCGCGACCTCGAACGTCGCGCCCGACGAACTCTACCGCGACGGGCTCAACCGCAACCTGTTCCTGCCGTTCATTGCGTTGCTCGGGGAGCGCATGGATGTCGTGCGGCTCGCGGCGCGCACCGATTTCCGCCTGGAGAAGCTCTCCGGTGTCCAGGTCTGGCATGCGCCCGCCGACGAGGATGCCGAGGTGGCGCTCGACATGGCGTGGGAGCGCCTGACCGGCGCCTTTGCGGGCGAGCCGCACGAACTCACGGTCAAGGGACGCAGCATTCGCGTGCCCCAGGCCGCCATGGGGGTTGCGCGGTTCACCTTTCACCAGCTGTGCGGCCAGCCGCTCGGCGCGAGCGACTACCTGCGCCTCGCGCACGAGTACCATACGATCCTGATCGACAATATTCCGGTGATGGACTACGCCCGTCGCAACGAGGCCAAGCGCTTCATCATCCTGATCGACACGCTCTACGACCATGCGGTGAAGGTCATCGCCTCGGCGGCGGCGGAGCCCGACGCGCTCTACCACGCGACCGAGGGGTTCGAGGCGCAGGAGTTTCGCCGTACCGCCTCGCGGCTGATCGAGATGCGCTCGGAGGGATATCTTGCCCTCCCGCATGGGCGGCGCTCGCCGTCCGTCAACGGCATCGTCGAGACCTGACGTCGGCGCGCGCTCCCCCCGGCGTGCGGCCTTGCGCGCACGGCTTGAACGCCCCGCGCGAAAGGGCTAATCACCCTGCGACACGGCCGTTGCGGCCGCCCGCAATGCAAGGACATTTTCCTCTATGGCGCGCAACAAGATTGCATTGATCGGTGCTGGCCAGATCGGCGGCACGCTCGCCCATCTGATCGGCCTCAAGGAGCTCGGTGACGCGGTCCTGTTCGACGTCGCCGAAGGGATTCCGCAGGGCAAGGCCCTCGACATCGCCGAATCCTCGCCGGTCGACGGGTTCGATGCCCGTTTTTCAGGCACCAACTCGTACGAGGCGATCGAAGGTGCCTCGGTGTGCATCGTCACCGCCGGGGTGCCGCGCAAGCCGGGCATGAGCCGCGACGACTTGCTGGGCATCAATCTCAAGGTGATGGAGCAGGTCGGGGCCGGCATCCGCAAGTACGCGCCCAACGCGTTCGTCATCTGCATCACCAACCCGCTCGACGCCATGGTGTGGGCGCTGCAGAAGGCCTGCGGCCTGCCCAAGAACATGGTGGTCGGCATGGCTGGGGTGCTCGATTCCTCGCGCTTCCGCTATTTCCTCGCCGACGAGTTCAACGTTTCGGTCGAGGACGTCACCGCCTTCGTGCTCGGCGGGCACGGCGACACCATGGTCCCGCTGATCCGCTACTCGACGGTTGCCGGCATCCCGCTGCCCGATCTCATCCGCATGGGGTGGACGACGCAGCAGCGGCTCGATGCAATCGTCCAGCGCACGCGCGACGGCGGCGCGGAGATCGTCAACCTGCTCAAGAGCGGCTCGGCCTTCTATGCGCCGGCCGCCTCCGCCATCGCGATGACCGAGTCCTACCTCAAGGACAAGAAGCGGGTGCTGCCGTGCGCGGTGTGGCTCAACGGCGAATACGGCGTGCGCGAGATCTATGTGGGCGTCCCGGTGGTGATCGGCGCCAAGGGCGTCGAACGCATCGTCGAGATTTCCCTCAACGGTGCCGAGCGCGACATGTTTGAGAAATCGGTCGCTTCGGTGCAGGGCCTGATCGATGCCTGCCGGAAGATCGCGCCGGACCTCGGGAAGTAGATCCGTAGCCCGCGCGCTAGTGTGGCGGATTTGACGTTCCTACCCGCATTGCGGCGACTCCTTCGTAGGAACGTCAAATCCAAAGCCACACTAGAATCAATGCTTGCTAGTGTCCCTTTGGTTCCGACGTTCGTACGAGGGGGTGCTGCAAAGGGATACGAACGTCGGAACCGGGACACTAGGTTGAGCGGCGCTCGCTGCGCGCCACGTGGGGGAACCGCATGAACGTGCACGAATACCAGGCCAAGGCCATCCTTTCAGCGTTCGGCGTGCCGGTGCCGCGCGGGGTTGCGGCATTCAGCGTCGACGAGGCGGTCAAGGCCGCGCGCGACCTCGGCGGGCCGGTCTACGTGGTCAAGGCCCAGATTCATGCCGGCGGCCGCGGCAAGGCCGGCGGCGTCAAGGTGGTCAAGTCGCTCGACGAGGTGCGGCAGGCGGCAGAGCGCATGCTCGGCGCGGTCCTGGTCACCCATCAGACCGGGCCGCGCGGCAAAGAGGTGCACCGGCTCTATGTCGAGGAAGGCGCGGCCATCGAACGGGAGTTCTATCTCTCGGCGCTGGTCGATCGCGCGAGCTCGCGCATCGCCTTTGTGGTGTCGACCGAGGGCGGCATGGATATCGAAGAGGTGGCGCGGTCCCACCCGGAGAAGATCGTCACCTTCAGCATCGATCCGGCGACCGGCATCATGCCGCATCATGGGCGCAACGCGGCGCGCGCGCTCGGTCTCAACGGCGACCAGGCCAAGCAGGTCGAGGCCCTGATCGCCAAGCTCTACCAGGCCTTCGTCACCAAGGACATGAGCCTGCTCGAGATCAACCCGCTGATCCTCACCAAGAACGGCCAGCTGGTCTGTCTCGACGCCAAGGTGTCGTTCGAGGACAACGCGCTCTATCGTCATCCCGACATGGTGGCACTGCGCGACCTCACCGAGGAGGACGACAAGGAGATCGAGGCGTCGAAATACGATCTCAACTACATCGCGCTCGACGGTACCATCGGCTGCATGGTGAACGGCGCCGGCCTCGCCATGGCGACCATGGACATCATCAAGCTCTACGGCGAGTCGCCGGCGAACTTCCTCGACGTCGGCGGCGGTGCGAGCAAGGAGAAGGTGACGGCGGCGTTCAAGATCATCACCGCGGATCCGAAGGTGAAGGGCATCCTGGTCAATATCTTCGGCGGGATCATGCGCTGCGACATCATCGCGGAAGGCGTGGTGGCGGCGGTCAAGGAAGTCGGCCTCGCGGTGCCGCTGGTGGTGCGCCTCGAAGGCACCAACGTGGCGCTCGGCAAGCAGATCATCGACAAGTCGGGCCTCAACGTGATCTCGGCCGACGATCTGGACGACGCGGCGCAGAAGATCGTCAAGGCGGTCGGGAAGACCAAGTGACGGAGGCAGGTCCGGTGATCCGCTGTGCGCTGCTCGCTGGTGCGATCATGCTGTGTGCGGATGCCGCATGGAGTGGGGACCGCAGCGCCGCGCTGGTGCGTGAGTTCCAGACGGCCTGCGCGACGGAGCTGCCGGATTTCGACCGGATTGAAGCACGCGCCGTGGCCGAGAACCTGCCGGTCAAGCTCGATTCGGGCGTTCCGCGCGGCGAAGGCTTCTACAACCATATCAAGTCGTGGATCGTGACCCGCGAAACCGGCCTGCACGAGCTCAGCGCCGTCGAGGCGCGCGGCCCAGCCGGCGACGTCTCGACCTGCGCGCTCACCGCCTCCGACGTAACCGGCGACGAGCTCAAGGAAGACCTGATGCGGGCCTTCGCCATTGGGCCGCCCGGACGGGAGAACGTCACCCCCGACGGGCTGCGGCGCAGCGCCTGGTTCGTCCGGGTCGAGGCCGAGGAGGTGATCCTGCTGCTGATGGATGCGACGCCGACCCGTCGGCCCGGCATCTACCTCAACATCACCTACGGGCCGGTGCGCAGGCCCTGACGAATGTTCGCTGAGCGGTGAGCCGATAACGGGCGAGGAAACGATGTCCATCCTGGTCGACAAGAGCACCAAGGTCATTTGCCAGGGCTTCACCGGCAAGAACGGCACCTTCCATTCGGAAGCCGCGATCGCCTACGGCACGCAGATGGTCGGCGGCACCTCGCCCGGCAAAGGCGGCACCATGCATCTCGGGCTGCCGGTGTTCGATACCGTCGCCGAGGCGCGCCGCGAGACCGGGTGCGACGCGAGCGTCATCTACGTGCCGCCGGCCGGTGCGGCCGATGCCATCTGCGAGGCGATCGCCGCGGAGATTCCGCTCATCGTCTGCATCACCGAAGGCATCCCGGTGCTCGACATGGTGCGCGTCAAGCGGGCGCTCGACGGATCGGCGTCGCGCCTGATCGGCCCCAATTGCCCGGGCGTGATGACCGCAGGGGAATGCAAGATCGGCATCATGCCGGGCAGCATCTTCAAGCCCGGCAAGGTCGGGATCGTGTCGCGCTCCGGCACGTTGACCTACGAGGCGGTGTTCCAGACGACCCGCGAGGGCCTGGGCCAGACCAGCGCGGTCGGCATCGGCGGCGACCCGGTCAAGGGGACCGACTTCATCGACGTGCTGGAAATGTTCCTCGCCGACGATGCGACCGAGGCGATCGTCATGATCGGCGAGATCGGCGGCGCATCGGAGGAGGACGCGGCGCAATTCATCCGCGACGAGGCGCGGCGCAACCGCAAGAAGCCGATGGTCGGCTTCATCGCGGGGCGGACCGCGCCCCCCGGCCGGCGCATGGGTCACGCCGGCGCCATCATCTCGGGCGGCAAGGGCGACGCCGGCTCCAAGGCCGCCGCCATGGAAGCCGCCGGTATCGTGGTGTCGCCGTCGCCGGCCCGGCTCGGCCGGACGCTCGCCGAGCTGCTGGCGAGATGAAAAACTGAATATAGATTCGTTCTTTCTACTTTTATTGCGGCGCAAAGCACTTAAATACGCTAAGAGAACAGACGTCCGGGATCTCGCTGTCGTGAAATTCCCGCCGGCCACCCGCTGGCGTCCCCCGCCTATCAGCAGAGAAGGATTCTATGTCTCGCCAGGATGCGAATGCGGCCTTTGCCCTCACATCGTTCCTCTACGGTGGCAACGGCGCCTATGTCGACGACCTCCATGCGCGCTACGAGGCCGATCCCAGCGCGGTCGACGCCGAGTGGCGGGCGTTCTTCCAGAGCCTCAAGGATGACGCCGGTGACGTGACCCGGATCGCGCGCGGACCGTCATGGAAGCGGCCGGACTGGCCGGTGCCGCCGCGCGACGAGCTCGTCGCGTCGCTGGGCGGCGACTGGACCGGGCTGGAGAAGGGCATCGGCGAGACGATCAAGGCGAAGGCCCAGGCCAAGGGGGTGGACGTCTCGGCCGCCGAAGTGCAGCAGGCGACGCGCGATTCGGTGCGCGCCCTGATGCTGATCCGCGCCTACCGCGCCCGCGGCCACCTGCACGCCAATCTCGATCCGCTCGGCCTCGAGCCGCGGGTCGACCACGAGGAGCTCGATCCGCGCAGCTACGGCTTTGCCGAGTCCGACTACGACCGCCCGATTTTCATCGACCACGTGCTCGGCCTGGAGTTTGCCACGCTGCGCGAGATCGTCGCCATCTGCCAGCGCACCTACTGCCAGACGCTCGGCGTCGAGTTCATGCACATCTCCGATCCGGTGCAGAAGGGCTGGCTGCAGGAGCGCATCGAGGGCCCCGACAAGGAGATCACCTTCACCCGCGAGGGCAAGCGCGCGATCCTCAACAAGCTGGTCGAAGCCGAAGGGTTCGAGCGGTTCTGCGACCTGAAATTCACCGGCACCAAGCGGTTCGGCCTCGACGGCGCCGAATCCATGATCCCGGCGCTCGAGCAGATCATCAAGCGCGGCGGCGCGCTCGGCGTCAAAGAGATCGCGCTCGGCATGGCCCACCGCGGACGGCTGAACGTGCTCTCCCAGGTGATGGCCAAGCCGCACCGTGCGATCTTCCACGAATTCAAGGGCGGGTCGTGGGCGCCCGACGAGATCGAGGGCTCGGGCGACGTCAAATATCACCTGGGCGCGTCGTCCGACCGCGAGTTCGACGGCAACCAGGTGCACCTCTCGCTGACCGCCAACCCGTCGCATCTGGAGATCGTCAATCCGGTGGTGCTGGGCAAGGTGCGCGCCAAGCAGGATCAGCATGGCGCCACGCCGGAGGACCGCCGCATGGTGATGCCGCTGCTCATTTCCGGCGATGCGGCGTTCGCCGGGCAGGGCGTGATCGCCGAGTGCTTCGGCCTGTCCGGCCTGCGCGGCCATCGCACTGGCGGCTCGGTGCATTTCATCGTCAACAACCAGATCGGCTTCACCACCTATCCGCGCTACAGCCGCTCTTCGCCCTATCCGTCGGATGTCGCCAAGATGATCGAGGCGCCGATCTTCCACGCCAACGGTGACGATCCCGAGGCGGTCGTGTTCGCCGCCAAGGTGGCGACCGAGTTCCGGCAGAAGTTCCAGAAGCCGGTGGTCATCGACATGTTCTGCTATCGGCGGTTCGGCCACAATGAAGGCGACGAGCCCGCGTTCACCCAGCCGCTGATGTACAAGAAGATCCGCCAGCACCCCGGCACGCTGGAGATCTACGGCAAGAAACTGGTCAGCGAAGGCGTCGTGACCGAGGGCGAAGTCGAGAAGATGAAATCCGACTGGCGCGCGCGCCTCGATGCCGAGCTCGAGGCGGCGCAGAACTATCGCCCGAACAGCGCGGACTGGCTCGACGGCCGCTGGGCGGACATCAAGGCGGCGCGCGACTACGAGGATCCGCGGCGCGGCGTCACCGGCGTCGCGACCGAAACCCTGAAGGACATCGGCGCGAAGATCACCACGGTGCCGAAGGGCTTCCACCCGCATCGGACGATCCAGCGGTTTCTCGAGAACCGGCACAAGGCGATCGAGACCGGCGAGGGCATCGATTGGGCGACCGGCGAGGCGCTCGCCATCTGCTCGCTCCTGCTCGAGGGTCGTCCGGTGCGGCTCTCCGGCCAGGACAGCGAGCGCGGAACCTTCTCGCAGCGCCATTCCGTCCTGATCGACCAGGAGGACGAGAGCCGCCATACCCCGTTCAATCACCTCGCCGACAAGCAGGCGCGCTTCGAGGTGATCAACTCGATGCTGTCCGAGGAGGCGGTGCTCGGCTTCGAGTACGGGTATACACTGGCCGAGCCCAACGCTCTGACCATGTGGGAAGCCCAGTTCGGCGATTTCGCCAACGGCGCCCAGGTGGTGTTCGACCAGTTCGTCTCGTCCGGCGAGCGCAAGTGGCTGCGCATGTCGGGCCTCGTGTGCCTGTTGCCGCACGGCTACGAAGGGCAGGGGCCGGAACATTCCTCGGCGCGACTCGAGCGCTTCCTGCAGATGTGCGCCGAGGACAACATGCAGGTCGCCAACTGCACGACGCCGGCCAACTATTTTCACATCCTGCGCCGGCAACTGAAGCGGGAGATCCGCAAGCCGCTCATCCTGATGACGCCCAAGTCGCTGCTGCGCCACAAGCGTGCGGTGTCGCGGCTCGACGAAATGGGCCCCGGCACGACCTTCCATCGCCTCCTGTGGGACGATGCGCAGCTGTTGCCGGACGAGAAGATCAAGCTCGTGCCGGACGATCAGATCCGCCGCGTGGTCATGTGCTCCGGCAAGGTCTATTTCGACCTCTACGAGGAGCGCGAGAAGCTCGGGGTCGATGACGTCTACCTGTTGCGCCTCGAGCAGCTCTATCCGTTCCCCACCAAGGCGCTGATCCAGGAGCTCGCGCGCTTCAAGACCGCCGAGATGGTGTGGTGCCAGGAAGAGCCGCGCAACATGGGCGCGTGGTTTTTCGTCGAGCCGTTCCTCGAGTGGATCCTCGCGCAGATCAAGGCCAAGCACCGCATCCCGACCTATGCGGGCCGGCCCGCCTCGGCCGCCACTGCGACCGGCCTGATGTCCAAGCATCTCGCCCAGCTCAAGGCCTTCCTGGCGGAGGCGCTGACCTGATCCCTCGCCCGCATGGCGCCGCTCGTCGCCGCGCGACCATGTGGGCGGCTCGAACTCCACGGACGCGCCCTTCTGCCGCGCATCGCAAGGACCAGACATGGCTGACATTCGTGTTCCGACCCTCGGCGAATCGGTGACCGAGGCGACCATCGGCAAGTGGTTCAAGCATCCGGGCGATGCAGTCGCGGTCGACGAGCCAGTGGTCGAGCTCGAGACCGACAAGGTGACGATCGAAGTTCCCGCGCCGGCCGCCGGCGTGCTGTCGGACATCGCCGCCAAGGACGGCGAGACGGTCGCGGTCGGCTCGCTCCTCGGTCACATCCAGGAAGGGGCCGCGGCGAGCCCGACCGGCCGGCCGGACACCAAGACCGATGCGACGAAGCCGATCGACGCCGGGCCGGAGGAGCCGAAGCCGAAGGCGCCGGAGCCCGCAGCGCCGCAGCCGCCGGCGCCAGCGCCTCAGCCGCGCGTGACGCCGGCCGACGTGCCGCTCGCGCCGTCGGTCCGCAAGCTCGCCGCCGAGAGCGGGGTCGACGCCGCGATCGTGCCCGGCAGCGGCAAGGACGGACGGGTGACCAAGGGCGACATGCTGGCGGCGATCGAGCGGGCGGCGGCGCAGCCGACGCCGGTCGCGCAGCCGGCCGCCGCCGTCCAAGTGCGCGCGCCCTCTCCGGCCGACGATGCGGCGCGCGAAGAGCGCATCAAGATGACGCGGCTGCGGCAGACCATCGCGCGCCGGCTCAAGGACGCGCAGAACACCGCCGCCATGCTCACGACCTTCAACGAGGTCGACATGAGCGAGGTGATGAAGCTGCGCAACCAGTACCGCGATCTGTTCGAGAAGAAGCACGGCGTCAAGCTCGGCTTCATGGGCTTCTTCGTGCGCGCCTGCGTGCAGGCGCTGAAGGAGATCCCCGCCGTCAACGCCGAGATCGACGGAACCGACATCATCTACAAGAACTACTACCACGTGGGCATCGCGGTCGGCACCGAGCGCGGCCTGGTGGTGCCGGTGGTGCGCGACTGCGAGCTGAAATCGCTCGCCGGAATCGAGAAGGAGATCGCCGATTTCGGTCACCGCGCGCGCGACGGCGCGCTCAAGATCGAGGAGATGCAGGGCGGCACGTTCACGATCACCAATGGCGGCGTGTACGGCTCGCTGATGTCGACGCCGATCCTCAACGCCCCGCAATCGGGTATCCTCGGCATGCACAAGATCCAGGAGCGGCCGATGGCCATCGCCGGCAAGCTCGAGATCCGGCCGATGATGTACCTGGCGCTGTCCTACGACCACCGCATCGTCGACGGCCGCGAGGCGGTGACGTTCCTGGTGCGGGTCAAGGAGGTGCTGGAAGACCCGTCGCGGCTGGTGCTGGATTTGTAAATCAAATCGGCAGCCCCTCGGCCTCGGCGAATTCCTCGAGCTTCGGCCGCAATGAGGTGGCGCCGACCGCGCTGTCGAGCAGCGGGCCCAGCATGGCGGCGGCCTTGCGGGTGTTGAGCTCGAGGATCATCGCCTTGACCGGGCCGAGCGCCGAAGCGGTCACCGAGAACGACCGATAGCCGAGCGCGAGCAGGGCGAGCGCGCCGATCGGCTTCGATGCGAGCTCGCCGCACAGCGTCACCGGCTTGCCGTGGGCGCGGCCCTTCTCGGCAATATCCTTGAGCGCGCGCAGCACCGGCGCCGAGATCGGGTCGAAGCGGTTGGATACGAGGCTGTTTCCCCGGTCGATCGCGTACAGGAACTGCACCAGATCGTTCGATCCGACCGACAGGAAATCGGCGCGCTCGAGCAATTCGTCGAGCTGGAACAGGAGCGACGGCACCTCGACCATGGCGCCGACCTCGACCCGCTCGGGCAGGACGTAGCCGTGGCGCCGCAGATGGGTGAGCTCGCGCTCGGCCATCGCCTTGGCGCGGTCGAACTCCTCGACCGTGGCGATCATCGGGAACATCACCTTGAGCTCGCGTCCCGACGCCGCCTTGAGCAGGGCGCGCAGCTGGCTGCGCAGCAGGCCGGGCCGGTCGAGCCCGAGCCTGATGGCGCGCCAGCCGAGGGCTGGGTTCTCCTCCTCGACGGAGCGCATATAGGGCAGCACCTTGTCGCCGCCGATGTCGAGGGTACGGAACGTCACCGGCCGCCCCTCGGCGGCATTGAGCACTGCCTGGTAGAGCGAAAGCTGCTCGCTCGCGCGCGGGAACGAGGGAGAGATCATGAACTGCAGCTCGGTCCGGAACAGGCCGATGCCGGCGGCACCCGTCTCCGCAATGTGCGGCAGGTCGACCATCAGGCCGGCATTGAGCATCAAGGTGATGGCTTCGCCGTCACGGCTCACGCACGGAATGTCGCGCAGCGCGAGATACTGCGCCTGCCGGCTCGCCCGCAACCGCACGCGCTCGGCATAGGCGTATTCCACGTCGGAGGGCGGACGAACGTGCACGTCGCCCGACGTGCCGTCGACGATGATGGCATCGCCGGGATCGACCAGGCCGCTGGCGTTGTCGATCTGCCCGACCGTGGCGATGCCGAGCGCCCGCGCCACGATCGCCACGTGGGAATTGGGCCCGCCTTCCTCCAGCACCAGGCCGCGCAGCCGCTTGCGGTCGTAGTCGAGCAGGGCCGCCGGACCCATGGAGCGGGCGACCACGATGGCGTTTTCCGGAAGCTGCTCGCGAACTCGGCGCATGGTCCTGGCCGCTGAGCTGGCGCATCAGCCGGTTGGCGAGGTCGTCGAGGTCATGCAGCCGGTCGCGCAGGTAGGGATCGGTCTGGCGCAGCATGCGGGCGCGCGCATCGGACTGGACCCGCTCGACGGCCGCTTCGGCGGTCAGTCCGGTCATCACCGCCTCACGCAGGCGTCGCAGCCAGCCGCGGTCGTAGGCGAACATGCGGTAGGCCTCCAGCACATCGCGATGCTCCCCGCCGTCCGCGACCTCGCCGCGTTCGAGCATGACGTCGAGGTCGGCCTGCAGCACGCCGACCGACTCGTTCAACCGCTTGAGCTCCTTGTTGACGTCGTCGGCGATGAAATTGGTGACGACCACCCGCGGCTCGTGCAGCACGACGTGGCCGAGGGCGATCCCTTCGGCGACCGCCAGGCCCCGGATATGCAGGGTACGGCGGACGGCCGGCTCGAGCCCGGGCTTGGCGAGCGACGAGAGCTCGCCGGAAGCGATCATCTCGGCGATCACCACGGCGATCGTCTCGAGTGCCTCCGCCTCCTCCTCCGAGTAGGTGCGGCGCGCCCGGTTCTGCACCACCAGCACGCCGAGCGTGTTGCCGGCCCGCAGGATCGGCACGCCGAGGAACGAGTGATAAATCTCTTCTCCGGTCTCCGGCCGGTAGGAGAACGCGGCGTGCTCGTGCGCCTCCGACAGGTTGACCGAGTTGGCTTCGCGAGCGACCAGGCCGACCAGCCCTTCGTCGGGACCGAGCACCGTGACGTGGACGGCTTCCGGCTTGAGGCCCTCGCTGGCGTACAGCTCGAGGCTGCCGTCGACGCGCAACACGTAGACGGAACACACCTCCGCCACCATGTTGGCGGCGACCAGCACGACGATCTTGTCGAGGCGCTCCTGCGCGCTGACCGGTTCCGCCATCACCTCGCGGAGCCGGCGCAACAGCACGCGGGGACCGCCGAGCGCGCCAGCCATGGCGTGAGGTCCTTGTGGCAGCGGCCGAGGCCTTAGCGCGGCCCCTGGCTGATCGGGCGGTGAACCGCGGGGCCCGGATCCCCGTGGGGCTTCGTCTGGCTATAGCCAATGCCACAAGGGCCGTGCAAGCCAAAGCAGCAATGCGGGAAGCATCGCGTGGCTGGCTGTTCGGCCGAACCCGGCTGCGCCGGGCCCGTGGTGCGAATCGGCCACGTTCGCTATTTGTCCAGGCCGTATAGCGAATGCAGCCGGCGCACGGCAAGCTCGGCTGCGTCGGCGTCGATCAGCAGCGAGAACTTGATTTCCGAGGTGGAGATCGCGCGGATGTTGATGCTGCGCTCGGCCAGCGCCTTGAACGCCTTGGCGGCGACGCCCGCATGGCTGCGCATGCCAATGCCGATCACCGACACCTTGGCGACGTCGTTGGCGCCGTCGAGGCGATCGAAGCCGATCGACCCCCGGCCTTTTTCCAGCACCTCGCAGGCGCGCTGGAAATCGGCCGCCGGCACCGTGAAGGTGATGTCGGTGGTCAGGCCGTCCTCCGACACGTTCTGCACGATCATGTCGACGTTGATGCCGGCGTCGGCGAGCGGGCCGAAGATCGCCGCCGCGACGCCCGGCTTGTCCTGCACCCGCCGGATCGAGATCTGCGCCTCGTCCTTCGAATAGGCGATGCCGGTGACCACGTCCTGTTCCACGATCTCCTCCTCGTCGCAGATGAGGGTTCCGGGAGGGATCCCATGGGGATCGATATCCTCCGGCCTGTCGAAGCTCGAGCGCACGAAGATCCGCACCTTGTGTACCATGCCCATCTCGACCGAGCGCACCTGCAGCACCTTGGCGCCCAGCGACGCCATCTCCAGCATCTCCTCGAAGGCGATCTTGGGCAGGCGCCGGGCGCGTGGCACCACGCGCGGGTCGGTGGTATAGACCCCGTCGACGTCGGTATAGATGTCGCAGCGCTCGGCCTTGATGGCGGCCGCCACCGCCACGGCCGACGTGTCGGACCCGCCGCGCCCGAGCGTAGTGATTCGCCCCGTCTCCTTGTGCACCCCCTGGAAACCCGCGACCACCGCGACCTCGCCCCGCTCCTTGAAGCGGCGGATCAATTCGGTGCCGTTGACGTCGGCGATGCGCGCCGAGCCGTGGATATTGTCGGTATGGATCGGCAACTGCCAGCCCTGCCACGAGCGGGCGTTGACGCCCATCCCCTCGAGCACCATGGCGAGCAGGCCCGACGTCACCTGCTCCCCGGAGGCGACCACCGCGTCATACTCTCGCGTATCGTGCAGCGCGGCCGCGTCGCGGCACCAGGCGACCAGTTCGTTGGTCTTGCCGGACATGGCGGAGACCACCACGGCCACTTCGTGGCCGGCGTCGACCTCGCGCTTGACGTGGCGCGCGACGTTGCGGATTCGCTCGATATCGGCGACCGAGGTGCCGCCGAATTTCATCACCAGGCGAGCCATAGGGTTGACGTAAGGCCTCGGCAGAGCAGGGGAACGGAACGCTCGCTCGGAAGCGAGCGCGCGAGCGAAAAGGCGCGTATACATACCGGCGGGGCCGCGGCCTCGCAACTTTACTCCGCTACGGCGTCGGCACGAACCGACGGCAGGCAGGCGCATGGACCGGCAGACGAACCCCTCGCGAACCACCGTCGACCCCAGCGAAGTGGCGCATTTCGCCGCACGGGCAGCCACCTGGTGGGATCCGCGCGGCGAGATGCGCGCGCTGCACATGATCAATCCGGTGCGGCTCGGCTACATCCGCGATGCTGCCTGCCGCCAGTTCGCCCGCGAGGCCAGGCGGCTCGACAGCCTTGCCGGCTTGCGCATCCTCGACATCGGCTGCGGCGCCGGGCTGTTGTCGGAGCCGCTCGCCCGCCTCGGCGCCCGGATGGTTGGCGCCGACCCGGCAGAGGACAACATCAAGACGGCGCTGGTGCATGCGCAGCGCGCGGGCCTGGACATCGACTATCGGGCGGTGACGGCCGAAGCGCTGGCCGATGCGGGCGAGCAGTTCGATGTCGTTCTGGCCATGGAGGTGGTCGAGCACGTTGCCGACGTCCCGCTGTTCATCCGGCGATGCGCCGAGATGGTGAAGCCGGGCGGGCTGATGATCGTCGCCACCATCAACCGGACGCTCAAGAGCTTCGCGCTGGCGATCGTCGGTGCCGAGTACATCCTGGGCCTGATCCCGCGCGGCACCCATCGCTGGGACAAGTTGGTAACGCCGGACGAGCTCGAGCGGGCGCTCGAGCACAACGGGCTCACCGTGACGGACGAGCGCGGCGTGATCCTCAACGTGCTCACCGGCGAGCTGCAGCTGTCGAATGACAGCGACGTGAACTACATGATGGCGGCCGAGCGGCCCGCATAGGCAAGAAACTGGCAAGGAGGCTCTGATGGCTCGCTATCTCAAGCGCGGAATGGATGCCGGCGCGATCAAGGCGGCGGACGCAAAGGTGCGCGAGACGGTCGAGCAGATCCTCGGCGAGATTGAGGCGCGCGGCGAAGCGGCGGTGCGCGACCTGTCGCAGAAATTCGACAAGTGGGCGCCCGAGAGCTTCCGGCTCACGCCGGCGGAGATCGAACGCGCCATCGCGCAGGTGTCCCGGCGTGACCTCGAGGACGTGAAGTTCGCCCAGGCACAGGTGCGCAACTTCGCCGAGAAGCAGAAGGCCACCATGCAGGATCTCGAAGTCGAGACCCTGCCGGGCGTGGTGCTCGGCCATCGCCACATCCCGGTGAACTCGATCGGCTGCTACGTGCCGGGCGGGCGTTATCCCATGGTCGCCTCGGCGCACATGTCGATCGTCACCGCCCGCGTCGCCGGCGTGAAGCGCATCATCGCCTGCGCGCCCCCGTTCCAAGGCGGGCCGCACCCGGCGATCGTCGCCGCCATGCATTTCGGCGGCGCTGACGAGATCTACGTGCTCGGCGGCGTGCAGGCGATCGGCGCCATGGCGCTCGGCGCCGGCGACATCGGGCCCGTCGACATGGTCGTCGGGCCCGGCAACGCCTACGTGGCGGAGGCCAAGCGCCAGCTGTTCGGCCGCGTCGGCATCGATCTCCTGGCGGGGCCGACCGAGACCCTGATCGTCGCCGACGACAGCGTCGACGGCGAGATGTGCGCGACCGATCTGCTCGGCCAGGCCGAGCATGGGCCGACCTCGCCGGCCGTGCTGATCACCAATTCGGAGAAGCTCGCGCGCGAGACCATGCAGGAGATCGAGCGGCTGCTGAAGATCCTTCCCACCGCCGATGCCGCCGGCAAGGCGTGGGCCGACCTCGGTCAGGTGATCGTGTGCGAGGATTACGACGAGATGGTGCGGGAAGCGGACGCGATCGCCTCCGAGCACGTCCAGATCATGACCCGGGATCCCGACTATTTCCTGAGCCATATGAAGAACTACGGCTCGCTGTTCCTCGGCGCCCGCACCAACGTCGCCTACGGCGACAAGGTGATCGGCACCAACCACACGCTGCCGACCAGGAAGGCGGCGCGCTATACGGGCGGCCTGTGGGTCGGCAAGTTCATGAAGACCTGTACCTACCAGAAGGTGCTCACCGACGAGGCGAGCGCCATGATCGGGGAATATTGCTCGCGCCTGTGCATCCTGGAAGGCTTCTATGCCCACGCCGAGCAGGCGAACGTACGGGTGCGCCGCTACGGCGGCCGCAACATCGGCTACGCCCAGGCGGCGGAGTGATGGAGCTTAGCGCCACTCCCTCGTTCCGGCTCGACGGCCGGCGCGCGCTGGTGACCGGCGGCGGGCGCGGCATCGGGCTCGCGGCGGCATCGGCCTTGGCGGAGGCGGGTGCCCACGTCACCTTGGCGGCGCGCACGGCCCTTGAGATCGAGGCGGCAGCGAAGGCCATTCGCGCCCGCGGCGACAAGGCCGACGCGCTTGTGCTCGACGTGACCGATCTCGACGCAGCCGCGGCGGCCGTCGCGGCCGCCGCCCCGTTCGAGGTGCTGGTCAACAACGCCGGCATGAACCGTCCGGCCTACCTGATGGACGTGAAGGTCGAGGATTTCGATGCCATCTTCGCCCTCAATGTACGCGCCGCGTTCTTCATGGCGCAGGCGGTCGCCCGCCGGCTGATCGAGGCGAAGCGGCCGGGCTCGATCATCAACATCTCCTCGCAGATGGGCCACGTCGGCGCGGCACGGCGCAGCGTGTATTGCGCCTCCAAGCACGCGATGGAAGGGTTCACCAAGGCGATGGCAATCGAGCTTGCGCCGCACAGTATCCGTGTGAACAGCCTGGGGCCGACCTTCCTGGAGACGCCGATGACCCGCCCGTTCTTCCAGAACGAGGCGTTCCGCGCCGAAGTGCTGGGCAAGATCAAGCTCGGCCGCCTCGGCCAATTGCATGAGATTACCGGTGCGATCGTATTTCTCGCTTCCGATGCGTCCTCGCTGATGACCGGGTCGGCGCTGGTGGTGGACGGCGGCTGGACGGCCGAATAGCGCATGCGGGGATATACGGGTTGCCCGGCCTTCCATTGAGGCGCTAAGTTCCGCCCCGACCAGCGTTTCCCTTCAAATACCGAGGGTGCTTATGGCCAAGATCGAGGACCGGGCGCCGGGCGCCGCCGGTTTGAACGACGATATCGGGGAGGAGACGCGCCTGCGCCTGTTCCGGGTCCTGGTCGAGATCCGCGAGTCCGAGCAGCGCGCCTTCGACCTGTTCCTGCAGAATCTGGTCAAGGGCACGAGTCACCTCTCCCTCGGCCAGGAGGCGGTCGCCGCCGGCTTCGCGGTCGCGATGCGTCCCGGGGACCTGAGCTTCTGCACCTATCGCGGCCATGCCCACACGCTCGCGCGCGGCGTGCCGATCGAGCAGGTGCTGGGCGAGCTGATGCAGCGCGACAACGGCCTGATGCGCGGCAAGGGCGGCTCGATGCACCTCACCTCGGTGCAGCATGGCGTGATGGGCTCCTATGCGATCATCGGCGCGCACCTGCCGATCGCCTGCGGGGCCGCCTGGCGCGCCCAGTATCGCGGCGACGACGACGTCACGGTGTGCTTCTTCGGCGACGGCACCACGAACATCGGCGCCTTCCACGAGGCGCTGAATTTCGCCGTGATATGGAAGCTGCCCGTGATCTTCGTGTGCGAGAACAACCTCTACATGGAGTACACGCCGATCCGCAGCGTCACCGCGGTCGAGCATCCGGCCGCCGGCCGCGCTCCCGCCTACGGGCTGGAGTCCATCATCGTCGACGGCCAGGACGCCGACGCGGTCTATCGGGCCGCGGTGGCGGCCTATGACAAGGCGCGCGCCGGCGGCGGCCCGTCGCTGATCGAGTGCAAGACCTATCGCTACAGCGGCCACTCGCGCGCCGACCCCGCCAAGTATCGCCCCGAGGGCGAGCTCGACTACTGGAAGGGGCGCGATCCGGTCGTCATCTATCGCGACCGCCTGCGGCAGTTCGGTGTCGCCGACGAGGTCATTGCGGGCATCGAGGCCAAGGTGAAGCAGGTGGTGGACGAGGCGACCGAGAAGTGCAAGGCGGCGCCGATGCCGCCGCTCGAGATCCTCACCACCGACGTCTATGCGGACGGAGGCTGGGCATGGCGGAACTGACCTATCGCGACGCGGTCGCGCGCGGCATCGCCCAGGAGATGGAGCGCGACGAGAGCGTCGTGTTCCTCGGCGAGGACGTTGCGGCGGCAGGCGGCGTGTTCAAGGCGACCGTCGGTTTGCTCGAGCAGTTCGGCCCCATCCGGGTGCGCGACACGCCGATTTCCGAGCAGGCGATCCTCGGCGCCGCCATGGGCGCGGCGATGACCGGCCTGCGCCCCATCGCCGAGATCATGTTCTCCGATTTCTTCGCAGTGTGCTTCGACTACATCGCCAACGAGTTCTCCAAGAGCCATTACATGACCAACGGGCAGGTGAAGTGCCCGCTGGTCGTGCGCACCGGCAACGGCGCCGGTTCGCGGTTTGGCGCGCAGCATTCGCAGAGCGTCGAGAACTGGGCGATGATGATCCCCGGGCTCAAGGTCGTGGCACCTTCGACGCCGCGCGACGTGATCGGCCTGATGGCGGCTGCGGTGCGCGATCCCGATCCGGTGATCTTCTTCGAGCACAAATCGCTCTACGCGACCAAAGGCGAGGTGCCGGACGGCGAGATCGTCGATAAGCTGGGCACCGCCAGCATCGTGCGTCCGGGCAAGGACGCCACCATCCTGGCGCTCGCCCTCATGGTGCCGCGCGCGCTCGCCGCCGCCGAGAAGCTCCAGGCGGAGCAGGGCATCGACTGCGAGGTGATCGACGTGCGCTCGCTGGTGCCGCTCGACACCCAGACGATCCTGGGCTCGGTCGCGCGCACGCACCGCCTGTTCACTGTCGAGGAGAATCCGCGCCTGTGCGGCTGGGGCGCGGAGATCGTCTCGATCGTGGCCGACGAGGCGTTCTACGATCTCGATGGTCCGCCGGTGCGCATCACCACCCCGCACATCCCGCTGCCCGCCGCCGACGTCCTGGAGGACGCCGTGCTGCCCAATGCCGAGCGGATCGCCGCGCGGGTGCGGCAATCGCTCCAATCCTGAACGGTAAGGAGGACGCGATGTTGCAGCCAAAGCCCAAGGACGACCTGGTGCTCGGACCGATCGGCAACCGGGTCATCTTCGAGAACGACCAGGTGCGCGTGTGGGAGCTCGCGGTCGACCCCGGCAAGAACAAGGGCGTGCATCGCCACGAGCTGCCCTACCTGATCGTGCCGATGACCGACGGCGATATCGAGATCAAGTCGATCGACGGCACCAGCTATCGGGTGCAGGACAAGGCCGGTCGGGCGATCTGGCGCGACGCCGGCGAAGTGCACGATCTTCTCAATCACGGCAACGCCGTCTATCGGAACGTGCTCATCGAGATCAAACCGCAAGCCAAATAGCAGTCGCGCACCGGCTGTGAAGGATGATGCCATGTATGAGAACCTGCTCGCCAATGTGCCGACCGACCTGTGGATCGGCGGCAAGTGGCGCAAATCGTCGGACGGCCAGCGCTTCGACGTGATCGATCCGGCGACCGAGAACCCGGTCGCGTCCGTTGCCAGCGCGAGCGTGGACGACGCCAAGGCGGCGGTCGACGCGGCGAGCGACGCGTTCGAAGGCTGGGCGGCGCGCAAGCCGCGCGAGCGCGCCGAGATCCTGCGCAAGGCGTTCGAGCTGATCATGCGCGACGCCGAGCGCTTCGCCAAACTGATCACCATCGAGAACGGCAAGGCGCTGCCGGATTCGCGCGGCGAGGTCGCCTATTCGGCCGAGTTCTTCCGCTGGTACGCCGAGGAAGCGGTGCGTGCCATCGGCCAGGTGTCGCGCGCGCCGTCCTCGGGTGCCCGCATCTTCGTCCACCACAAGCCCGCTGGTGTCGCCGTGCTGGTGACGCCGTGGAATTTCCCGGCCGCCATGGCGACGCGCAAGATCGGCCCGGCGCTCGCGGCCGGCTGCCCGGTCGTGCTCAAGCCCGCGTCCGAGACGCCGCTCACCATGCTGGCGCTGATGCCGGTCCTGGAAGAGGCTGGCGTGCCCGCCGGCGTCTGCAACGTCATCCCGTCGCGCCGCTCCGGCCCGGTGGTGAGCGCGATGCTGCACGATCCGCGCGTACGCGTGGTCTCGTTCACCGGCTCGACAGAGGTCGGCCGCAAGCTGTTGCACGAGGCGGCCGACAACGTCGTCAACCCGGCCATGGAGCTCGGCGGCAACGCCCCGTTCATCGTGTTCGAGGATGCCGACATCGATGCCGCGATCGAGGGCGCCATGATCGCCAAGATGCGCAACATGGGCGAGGCCTGCACGGCGGCCAACCGCTTCTACGTGCACGAGAAGGTGCACGACGCGTTCGCCGACAAGCTGACGAAGAAAATGGCCTCGCTCAAGATGGGCAACGGCCTCGACGACGGCGTCATGCTCGGGCCGCTGGTCAACGCCGAAGGCCGCGACAAGGTGGCAAGCCTGGTCGAGGATGCGGTCAAAAAGGGCGCCAAGGTGCTCACCGGCGGCAAGGCGCCGGGCGGCAAGGGCTATTTCTATCCGGCGACCGTGCTGTCCGGCGTGCCGGACACCGCCGACATGCTGCGCGAGGAAATTTTTGGGCCGGTCGCGTCGATCCAGACCTTCAAGTCCGAGGACGAGGCGATCAAGCGGGCGAACGACACCGAATACGGCCTCGTCGCCTATCTCTACACCAAGGACCTGGGCCGCGGCATGCGCGTCTCGGAGAAGCTCGATTTCGGCATGGTCGGGCTCAATCGCGGCCTCGTCTCCGATCCCGCCGCGCCGTTCGGTGGCACCAAGCAGAGCGGGCTCGGCCGCGAAGGCGCGCACGAAGGCCTGATGGAGTTCATGGAGACCCAGTACATCTCGGTCGCCTGGTAAACGGCGACAGCGCTGCGGCCACGTAGGGGCGCCCCTTGTGGGCGCCCACGATGCGCAGCAAGGCATGCGCGTGAGGCAAGGCAAGGGGCGACCACAAGGGTCGCCCCTACGTGGCTCGATGCCCGAGCTGAAGGAACGAACGGGGGAAGAATCCGCATGGATGTCCTGATGCCGCAGCTCGGGGAGACCGTGGCGGAAGGCAAGATCTCGACCTGGTTCAAGGCGGTCGGCGATGCCGTCAAGCCGGGCGACAACCTGTTCGAGATCGAGACCGACAAGGTGTCGATGGAAGTGCCGTCGATCAGCGCCGGCGTGCTGGCGGAAATCCGCGTGCCCGCCGGCGACGTGGCGCCGGTCGGCGCCATCGTGGCGGTGATCTCCGATCAGGCGGGCGCGACTGCGAGCCCGCAAGCCGCCGCAACCGGCGCGCCACTGGCGCCGACGGCGCCGAAAACTCCGGTGTCGCCGCCGCGTGCGCCAGCTCCCGCTGCCGCAGCGGCGGCAGCTGCCCACCATGCGACGCCAGTCGCGGCGCCGATTGTGCTCGACCCGTTCCGCGAGGTGCGCACGCCGGAACGGAATTTCGGCCCGGCGAAACAGCCGGGCGGCGCGGTCACGACGCCGCTCGCGCGCCGCCTCGCCGGCGAAGCCGGCATCGATCTCTCGCGCATCAAGGGCTCGGGCCCACATGGCCGCATCGTCGCGCGTGACGTGGAGGCGGCGCTCGCCGCGCGGCCGGCTGCCGGCGTTCCGTCCGCGCGCGGCGCGACGGTGGAGCAGGTCAAGGCGCTCTACCGGGATGTGCCTTTCGAGGAGCTGCCGCTCGACAACATGCGCCGCACCATCGCGAGCCGCATGGTGCAGGCGGCACAGAGCATCCCGCATTTCTATCTCTCGATGGACGTCACCCTCGACGCGTTGCTGGCGCTGCGCGAGCAGGCGAACGCGGCGGCCGGCAACGGCGCCGGTTCTCCGCCCTACAAGCTCTCGGTCAACGACTTCGTCATCAAGGCGCTGGCGCTGGCGCTCCAGCGCGTGCCGGCGGCGAATGCCGTGTGGGCGGAGGATCGCATCCTGCGCTTCAGCCGCTCCGACGTTGCGGTCGCGGTCGCAATCGAGAACGGCCTCCTGACCCCGGTGATCCGCGGCGCGGAGGCGAAGACGATCAGCGCGATCTCGTCCGAGATGCGCTATCTCGGCGTCCGCGCGCATGAGCGTAAGCTTAACCCCGCCGAGTATCAGGGCGGCTCGACCGCGATCTCCAACCTCGGCATGTACGGCATCCGCGACTTCACCGCGATCATCAACCCGCCGCACGCGACCATCCTGGCGGTCGGCGCCGCGCAGCGCCGGCCGGTCGAGACCGCCGACGGCGGCGTGCGCTTCGTCAGCCAGATGACGGTGACGCTCTCGTGCGACCACCGCGTGGTCGACGGCGCCCTCGGCGCCGAGCTGCTCAGCGCCTTCAAGGGTTTTGTCGAGCAGCCGGTGACGATGCTGGTGTAGTCACTCCTTCACCGCGCCGGTCATCGCCGAGACGTAGTGCTCGACGAAGAACGCGTAGAGCACCACCAGCGGCAGCGAGCCGACCAGCGCGCCCGCCATCAGCGAGCCCCAGCGATAGATGTCGCCGTCGACGAACTCGTTGACGATCGCGACCGGCACCGTCTTGTTGTGCGACGACGAGATGAAGGTGAGCGCATAGATGAACTCGTTCCAGCACAACGTGAAGCAGAAGATGAAGGCCGAGATCAGGCCGGGCACGGCCAGCGGCAGGATGATTCTCGTCAGGATCTGCCAGCGGCTCGCGCCGTCGATCAGCGCGCATTCCTCGAGCTCGAACGGGATCGTCTTGAAATAGCCCATCAGCAGCCAGGTCGAGAACGGGATCAGGATGGTCGGATAGGTGAGGATCAGCGCGAACGGCGTGTCGAACAGCCCGTACTGGAACACGACCGTCGAGAGCGGGATGAACAGGATCGACGGCGGCACCAGGTAGGCGAGGAAGATCGCCGCGCCCACCCACTGCGCGCCGCGATAGCGCAGCCGCACGATCGCATAGGCGGCGAGCACGCTGGCGATGATGGAAAGAACCGTCGCCGACACGGCGACCAGCATCGTGTTCCACAGCCACAGCGGATAGTTGGTCTCGAACAGGAGCTTCTGCACGTGGCGCAGCGTCGGCGTCCACGTCCAGAACGGGTTGAATTTCTCCAGATTGAGCAGCTGCTCGTCCGGTTTCACCGCGGTCAGGGCCATCCAGTAGAACGGGAACAACAGCACCAGCATGATGATCGACAGCGGCAGGTAGAGCGTGACCAGCCGCCGCGGCAGCGTCTCCAGATAGCTCATGCCCTCGCTGTGATCGGCCGTCCGAGACGATGCGGTCAGCGTCGCCTTCGGGTCGGCGACTTTGGGGGCGAGCGCGTCAGTCATTCGCTTCCCCGTGCTGCCATTTACGCCGCTGCAGGCCGAACCAGGAGATCAGGATGGCGGCGAGCAGGAACGGGATCATGGCGGTGGAGATCGCCGCGCCTTCGCCCAGGTAACCGCTCTGGATTGCGCGCTGGTACGACAGCGTCGCCATCAGGTGCGTGGCGTTGACCGGGCCGCCGCGCGTCATCGCCCAGATGAGCTGGAAGTCGGTGAAGGTGAACAGCACCGAGAACGTCATCACCACGGCGATGATCGGCGTGAGCAGCGGGTAGGTGATGTGGCGGAACATCTGCCAGCGATTGGCGCCGTCGATCACCGCCGCCTCGTAGAGCGAGGGCTGTACGGTCTGCAAGCCGGCGAGCAGCGTGATCGCGATGAACGGGATGCCGCGCCAGATGTTGGCGAAGATCACCGACCAGCGCGCGTTCCACGGATCGCCGAGGAAGTCGATGTTCGTGGCGATGAGGCCGAGCTTGCGCAGGCTCCACGAGATGATCGAGAACTGGCTGTCGAACAACCACCAGAACGCGATCGCCGAGAGCACCGTCGGGACGATGAAGGGGATCAGCACCACGGCGCGGATGATCGCCTTGAACGGCAGGTGCTGGTTGAGCAGCAGCGCCAGGTAGAGCCCGATGGCGAACTTGAACGCGCTGGCGACGCCCGTATAGAGCAGCGTGTTGAACACCGACATCCAGAACACGCTGTCGTCCCACAGCCACTCGTAGTTCTCCAGCCCGATGAACACGCCGGAGCGGCCGATGCGCGCATCGGTGAACGAGATCCAGGTTCCCAGTCCCAGCGGATAGGCGAGGAACAGGATCAGGAACCCCGCCGCCGGCAGCATGAACCAGAAACTGAGCCAGCCGCGATGGACCTTGAGCCGCTCCCACGCAGTGGGGTCGCGGGCGTTCTGCCTGACCGTCGATCAACTCAACGCAACGTCAGTCATCGGCATTCACCCGCGACCGCATGTCACCGATACAGCCGACGCGCCTGGCGCTCCGCGACCGCCATGGCACCCTTCACGTCCTCGCGCCCGGTGCAGTAGTTGGCGAACATGTCGAGCACGAGGAAATCGGCAATCGCGGCGGCGGCCTTCTCGCCGATCGAGCCGAGGTGGCCGGCCGTTAAAGTGCGCTTGGCACAGTCGCGGAACGGAGTTCGCTTGGGATCGGCGGTCCACACCGGGTTTGCGTCATAGGCGGTGAGCGTGTGGCTGAGGTAGCCGACAGAGCCGTCGAGCCACTTGTTGAAATTGTCCGCCTCCAGCATGAAGGCCATCAGCGCTTTGCAGGCCTGCGGATACTTGGTGTAGGTCATGCCGAGCAGCGGGAAGCACAGGTGGAACTCGGTCGGCTTGCCGACCGGCCCGACCGGCCAGTAGGCGTGGTCGATATCGTCGGCCATCGCCTTCAGGTTGGGGTCGCGCCGCGCCGCCGCGTAGATCGAGATGCCGTTGTTGGTCCAGTGAACCTCGCCCGCCAGGAACGCCTTGTTGTTGAAAGCGTCGTTCCACGACGCGGTGCCGGGAATGAAGGTCTCATACAGCGGCTTGGCGTATTCGAGCGCCTTGGCGGTCTCCGGCGAGTTGATGATGACCTTGTCGGTCTTGTCGACCAGGTTGCCGCCGAATGCCCACAGGCACCAGTGCACCCAGGCATTGCCGTCGCCCGATGCGTGGCCGAGCGCCATGCCGCCCGGCGTGCCCTGCGCCTTCATCGCCTTGGCGTAGGCGAGGAACTCGTCGGTGGTCGTCGGGAATTTGGAGAAGCCGGCCTTCTTCGATGCCTCCACGCGGTAGTTCAACAGGTTGCCGTTGATGCAGATCGGGATGGCGATCCACTTGGCTCCGCTCTTGGAGTACTGCACCGCCGCCGGTACCCAGCCGCCGTATTTCTTGCCGAGATAGTCGGCGACGTCGGTGACGTCGATGACCTTCTGCGGGAACAGATGCGGCAGCGAGTAGAGGCCCCAGAACAGGTCGGGGCCGGCGCCGGTATTGGCGGCGACCGAAGCCTTGGGCTGCACGTCCTCGAACGACTCGCGCGTGACGGTGACTTTCACGCCGGTCGCCTTGGTGAAGGCGTCGAGCAGCGCGACGAACGCGTCGTCCTCCGACTGCACGAAATATTTCCACCGCAGCATGGAGAGCTGCGCGTTCTTCTCCGGCTTCCACGGCGCGGCCTGCGCCCAGGCCTTGGCCCATTCGGTGAGAGCGGGCCCGGTGAGTGCTCCCGCAGCCGCAACCGCAGTGCCGCCCTGCACCAGGGCGCGGCGAGTGAACGAGGTCATGGGTCTCCTCCCTTGGGTTTCAGACGTTCAATCGTTGGCCGGTGGTCTCGTCGAACAGATGGGCGAGGCTCACCTCCGGCTTGAGCCGCACCGCATCGCCCGGCTTGAACTGGTGGCGCTCGCGGAACACCGCGATAATCTCCTCACCGCCGAGCTTCGCCGCCACCTGGATCTCCGAGCCGGTCGGCTCGACCACCTGGATGATCGCCTCGGCCCCGTCGTCGGCGAGCCGGAAGTGCTCGGGCCGAATGCCATACACGACCGGACGCCCGCCGAACGTTTCCGAGCGCGGCGGTATCGGAAGCCGCAGGTCTCCGGGGCCTTCGAACCGGGCGCTGCCGTTGTGGCGGATCGTCCCTTTGAGGAAATTCATCGCTGGCGAGCCGATGAACCCGGCGACGAACAGGTTGTCGGGCCGGTCGTAGAGGTCGAGCGGCGCGCCGATCTGCTCGACCAGGCCGTCGTGCATCACAACGATCTTGTCGGCCATGGTCATCGCCTCGATCTGGTCATGCGTGACGTAGACCGTCGTGGTCTTCAGGCGCTGGTGCAGCTCCTTGATCTCAGTGCGCATCTGCACGCGCAGCTTGGCATCGAGATTGGACAACGGCTCGTCGAACAGGAACACCTGCGGATCGCGCACGATCGCGCGGCCCATGGCGACGCGCTGACGCTGGCCGCCCGACAGCTGACGGGGATAGCGCGCGAGCAGCGGCGTAAGCCCGAGGATCTCCGCGGCGCGGCGCACGCGCGTCTCGACTTCCTGCTGCGGCGCGCCGCGCAAGCGCAGTGAGAACGCCATGTTGGCGGCGACCGTCATATGCGGGTAGAGCGCGTAGTTCTGGAACACCATGGCGATGTCGCGCTCCTTGGGCGGCACGTTGTTGACGACGCGCTCGCCGATACGGATGACTCCGGCCGTGATGTTCTCCAGCCCCGCCAGCATCCGCAGCAGGGTCGACTTGCCGCAGCCCGACGGCCCGACCAGCACGACGAACTCGCCGTCGCCGATGTCGATATCGACGCCGTGAATGACCTCGGTCGCGCCGAAGGCCTTGCGGACCTCACGGATGGACACCGACGCCATGCGCTTCCTCCCAGACGCGCGGGTCATGCCGCAGGAGCTTGCGGGCTGTCGCCCACCTTGAATTGTGAACGCCGCGGCAACCCGGATGATGTTGCAGCCGGCAACACGAAACAAGCGCAATCTGCGATCACCTCGCCCTTGACTTGCGGGCGCGGCCTTATACGAGTGGCGGAATCACGGCGGCCGCCTCCGGGACTGCAGCCGATATTTCACGAAGGAGTTGCACAATGGCCGGCGACAAGGCCGACGTCCTGATTCTCGCACCGAAACAGGCCATCGTCGACGGATTGGAGAAGGCGTTCACCCTGCACAAATTGTGGGAGGCCAAGGATCGCGAGGCTTTCCTCGATTCGATCGCGCCGCGCGTGCGCGGCATCGCCACGGTGGGTGGCCACGCGCCGGTCGGTCCCGCGCTGATGTCGCGCCTGCCCAGCCTGGAGATCGTCTCGAGCTTCGGCGTGGGCTACGACCATGTGGATGCGAAATGGGCGGGCGAGCACGGCATCGTCGTCACCAACACGCCCGACGTGCTGACCGAGGAGGTCGCCGATACGGCGCTCGGCCTCCTGCTCTGCACCGTACGCGAGTTCCCGCAGGCCGAGCGTTACGTGCGCGACGGCAAATGGACGAAGGCGTACTACCCCTTGACCAAGGCCTCGTTGCGCGACCGCACCGTAGGCATCGTCGGGCTCGGCCGCATCGGCAAGGCGATCGCGCGGCGGATCGAGGCCATGAACGTGCCGGTCGTCTATTACGGGCGGCACCGGCAGGCCGACGTCGCCAATCGCTACTACGGCAATCTCGTCGAGATGGCGCGCGACGTCGATGTGCTGCTCGTGGTGACGCCGGGCGGGCCGGAGACGAAGAATCTGATCAACGCCGAAGTGCTCGACGCGCTCGGGCCGAACGGCATCCTGATCAACATGTCGCGCGGCTCGGTGGTCGACGAGCCCGCCTTGATCAAGGCCCTGCAGGAGAAGAAAATCCTGTCCGCCGGCCTCGACGTCTATGTCACCGAGCCGGAAGTGCCGGCCGAGCTCCTCGCCATGGACCATATCGTGCTGTTCCCCCATCTCGGCTCGGCCTCGATCCATACGCGGCGCGCCATGGACCAGCTGGTGGTGGACAATCTCCTCGCCTGGGGCGCCGGAAAGCCGCCCCTGACGCCGGTGCCGGAAACGCCGTGGCCGCCGCCGGTACGACGGAAATAACCATACGGCCTCGGCCGTCATGACCCAACGCCGAACGCGTGGTAGCCTGTGCCCATGTCCGACCGATATCTGATCATTGCGGTCATCGCGCTTCTGGTCGCACCGGTCGGCGAGCGCGCGAGCGCGCAAGCGCCGGCGCAAGGAGCGAGCGATGCCGCCAAGGCGATGGTCGGCGGGTGGGAACTGTCCAACGCCGATCGCGACAAGACCTGCACGATCAATTTCAAGCTCGGTCCGAACGCCGCAACCTACCCGATCGACCTCGACAAGAAGTGCGGCGAAGCGTTCCCGTCGATCCGTCCTGTCGTCGCCTGGACGTTCGGCAAGAACGACATGCTGATGCTGATCGACAACACCGGCAAGCCAGTGCTCGAGCTGCTCGAGGTCGAAGGCGGCATGTACGAGGGGCTGCGGCCGAACGAAGGACGCTACTTCCTGCAGAATGCCGCCGTGGCCGCCGCCTCTCGCGATAAGCCGGCCGACGACCTGTTCGGCGAATGGGCGTTCGTGCGCGTCGGCAGCGGCGGCGGCAAGCCGATCTGCGCCGTCACGCTCGCCAACGAGGCCGCGGATGCCGATAGCTTCGCCATCCAGCTGAAGCCCGGGTGCGACGCTTTGATCACCAGCTTTGCGCCGAAATCCTGGAAGATGGACCGCGGCCAGCTGCTGATGCTGTCGCCCAAGGGCGGGATCTGGCGCTTCGAGGAGAACGACCCGACCACCTGGATGCGCATCCCGGCGGCGCGCCAGCCGCTCGCCCTGGTGAAGCAGTAGGCCCGCGACGCCCGACCTCCGCGCGAAAAAAAGAGTTCCAGCCATGTCGGAACGCCGGCTGCTTGCCCGTCCTTGAGGTGACGGCGGCGTTCAGGCGCCGAGCGTCGCGAGCTCAGCGCGTTCAACGGAGAAAGCGATGTCCAAGATCTCTCCCTGTCTGTGGTTCGCCACCGAGGCCGAGGAGGCAGCGAATTTCTACGTCTCGCTCCTGCCCGACTCGCGCATCGATCATGTTCAGAGAAATGTGTCGGACAGTCCGGGCGGAAAGAAAGGCACCGTTCTGGTGGTCGATTTCACCCTCGCCGGCCAGCGCTTCATGGCGCTCAACGGCGGCAGAAAATTCGAGTACACGCACGCGATCTCGTTCCACATCGATTGCAACGACCAGGCCGAGGTGGACCGGCTGTGGGACGCGCTGTCCGCCGGCGGCGCGGTCGAGCGTTGCGGCTGGCTCAAGGACCGCTACGGCCTGTCCTGGCAGATCGTCCCGACCGCGCTTCCCAAGCTGCTCGGCGACCCCGATCAGGCCAAGGCGCAACGGGTCATGCAGGCCATGCTGCAGATGGTCAAGATTGACGTCGCCGAGCTCGAGCGCGCGCACGGAGGGTAGCTACGGCGCGACCTGATCGAGCTGCAGGCCCGCGTTATCGAAGGCGCGGCGTATGAGCCCCGATCGCTTGGCCTCCTTGAGAAATGCGCTCGCGTAGGCGAGCGCGAGCGGGCGGTTCTTGGGGACCGCGACCGCCACGCCGGTCGTCTGCAGATGGCCGTCGAGGATGCGGACGCCCGCAATCTCGCGGCAATAGGGGCGAAGCGAATCGCGCGAGAGGGCAAACGCATCGGCCTTGCCTTGCCGGAACATGTCGATCGCCTCGGTGACGGAAGCCGCCGCAATCACGGTTGCGGATTTCAATAGGCGCTCGGCGCTGCGGATCGTCGTGGTATTGGCGATGCCGACGACCCGGACGCCCGGGCGGTCGAGATCGACGTTTTGCTTGAACGCGGCGCTCTCGCGCACGAGGCACGTGCTCTCGGCGAGAAAGTAGGCCGGGCCGAAATCGACCCGTTTCTTGCGTTGCTCGTCGATCGGCATGAAGGCTACGTCGACGACGCCGGCCTCGGTCGCATCGGTCAGCTCGCCGGAGTTCGGCGCAACCCGGAACTCGATCGGCAGCTGCAGCTGTGCGGCGAGCGCTTCTCCGAGATCGACGGTGACCCCCTTGGGCGCACCGTCGCTGTTCACGATCACGAAGAACGGCGAAGCGGCGGGCGCGAAGACGACGCCGACCCTCAGTCGGCCGGTGGGCGCGATCTGCTGCCGCGTGAGGGTCTCGTCGAGGGTGCCAGGCGTGACGTGCGACATGCTGAATTCCATCGAGGCAGGCGTGCCGCAAGGATGCCGTCGGGCAATCTACGTTCGGCCTGCAAGCGCCGTCAAAGAAGCTTGTAGTACGTTATCGAAGGTAGTGAGGGGCCGAAACCCACCTTTGTGTATGCGCGCCGGGCGGGTGCGTGGCTCGGGTCACCGCCGGTGCTCACCGTTGCCACCGCAATCCCGCTCGCTTTCATCGTCTTCAGGACGTGCTCATACATCGCGGTGCCCAGGCCTTTGCCGGCATGATCCGGATGCACCGCGTTCAGCCCGATCTCGCCGATGCCGGAACCGACGTTCATCGAGAACGAAACGAACCCGACAATCGCGCCGTCGACGGTCGCGACCAGCACCTGATCGGGAGTTGCGCGGCAAAGATCGCTCAATTGTCGGGCCTGCTCCTCGTCGGCGTGCGCGAAGGCGACGGAGCCGATCGGCTTTCCGACGATATCGACGAACGACTGAAAGACCGGCATGAAAGCCGCTTTCCGGATCTCCTGCAGGATGGGGAGATCGTCCTCCCCGAAGCGGCGCAGGCTGAGACCCGCCGTGAACATTTCCCGCGGTCGACCGATGGGCGCGATCTCCCGCCTGGCAACGCTCTCGTCGTTGGTGCCGGAACTGGCTCGGGTCATGGCTCTCGTGCTTCCTGTTGCGACGGGCCACGATAGCACGCGCCACGACCCGGAACCGGCCGGTCAAATCTTCACGATGTCAAACAGCCAACGCTTCGCCTGCCCCGGCGGTCGCTCGGCGGCTTCGCCGCGCGACCGTTTCGAGCCGGGCTTCGTCCTTCGAGGCTCGACCGCTCCGCGGTCGAGCACCTCAGGATAAGCTCTCGTTCTCTCCCTCACATGCATGAGGGAGTGGAGCGCCGCGAGGGCGCTGGTGCGGAACGCCGCACCCGTGGTGCTCCCCCGCTTCCTCCCCGGCCGACTTTCGTCGAGCGGGCGAGGAGGAAGCGAGGGAGCACCGGAACACCCTGCGAGGGTGCCCCACGCGCCAATGACGTAGGCGCGCGCGCCCTCGCGGCGCTCCACCGCGGCCTGTCAGCAAGGCGATCAGGCTTGCCGGCAGCGGCCGCTCCCCGCTCCGCCTTCGGTCTGTCTCCGTAAGACGCCCTCGGCGAGCCGGGATCGGGCGATTATTCCTACACTAGGAACACAAGTCAAGAAGAAAAGTTCAGAAAAGAAGAAAAATCTGGACCGGTCTCGCCGTCCGGAAACCATGGCAGCCGACGACGGTCGGAAATCTTGAACCGAACCGCGCGAGGCGGCGTCCAATGCATAGCCGGTGGGAGCGCGTGGCCGGGGCTGCGGAACATGTCGTATTATCGACAGCTCAGTCGCGCGACCGGCATGGCCGAAATCTTCGCGAGCCTCATGATGCGTTTCCTGGCTTTCGCCGTCGTCATCGCCGCGCTCACTTCCTCCTTCACCTCGGCATCGGCGCAAACCGTCGACCCCGTGTCATGTGCGGCCGAGGGCTCCACCGCCGACCAGCGCATTGACGGCTGCTCCGCGGCGATCGCAGCCCACCGCGGCACGGCCCAGGAGCTTGCGGGCGCCTACGCCGATCGGGCCTTGGCGTACTACGACAAGGGCCAGCGCGAGCGGGCCATGAGCGACGTCAACGAAGCGTTGCGGCTCGATCCGAACAGCGCCAAGGCGCTCCGCATTCGCGGCGAGATCCATCGCCGTAGCGGCAGCCTCGATGCCGCGCTCGCCGACTTCAACCAGGCCATCCGCATCGATCCGACCTTGGCGCGGGCGTTCGACGGCCGCGGCAACACGTTCAACAACAAGCGCGACTACGACCGCGCGATCGAGGACTACAACGAGGCGATCCGGCTCAACCCGGACTACGCCATGACCTATTCGAACCGCGGCGCCGCCTATTATTTCAAGGGGCAGTACGAGCAAGCGATCGCCGACTACGATGAAGCGATCCGCCGCGACCCGAAGAATTCGCGCGCCTTCGCCAACCGTGGCTCGGCGTTCAAGAAGCTGGGCAAGACCGACCGGGCGATCGCCGACGAAAGCGAGGCCATTCGTCTCGACCCCGGCATTCCCGAGCATTTCGACAACCGTGGCCTGTCGCACAATCGCAACGCCGACTACGATCGCGCGATCGTCGATTTCAGCGCGGCCATTCGCATCCGGCCGGAGGCCAAGTTCCTCACCAACCGCGGCGATGCCTACCAGTTCAAGAAGGAATACGACCACGCCATCGCCGACTATAACGAGGCGCTCAAGCTCAACCCGAAATTCGGCCTTGCCTACAACAATCGCGGCGCCGCATACGAAGCCAAAGGCGATCTCGAACGCGCGATCGCCGATCTCGAGCAGGCCATACGCCTCGATCCCGCCAACGAGCTCGCGGTGAAGAACCTGGCGCGGGCGAAGTTGAAGCGCGATCGGCTGGCGCTGGTGAATCCGCGTCAGGGACCGTCGTTCGACTGTGCGAGCGCCGGGTATGCGGTCGAAAAAGCGATCTGCTCGGATGAGGAGCTCGCGCGATTCGATCGCGAGATCGACGCGGCCTATCAGGCGGCGCTCGGCCGGCTCGACAAGAAGAAGGCGGATGCGCTTCGCCGCGACCAGAAGGGGTTCCTCGCCGCCCGCAACCGCCTGTTCGGGCGTCCCGATTATCAATTGAAGACGGAGATGGAGAAGCGCCTGGCGCAGCTGCGCACCATCCCGCCCGCGCGATGAGCTTTGCACCCATGAGTATGTCGATACGCACAGTGCTGCTTGCCCTGGCGACCGCCCTGATCCCCGCGACGCCCGCGGCTGCGCAAGACCCGACTCCCGGGCAAGCCTGTCGGGCCGATGAGACCGCCGCGCCCGACCCGTTGATCGCCGCCTGCACGAGGCTGCTGCAGTCGAGCTCCGATGTCGCGGAGCAGGTCGCAGCGCTCGTCGCGCGGGCGTCGGCCTACGGCCGGAAGCAGCAGAGCGCGCTTGCCATCGCCGACCTGAGCCGGGCGATCGCGCTCGACGGCAACAACCTGGCGGCGCTGAAGGTGCGCGCGGAGATCTATTACCTCGGCTCCCAATACGATCGCGCGATCCAGGACTTCAATCGCGCGATCCGGATCGCGCCCAACGACAGCGACACGTTCGATGCCCGAGGGAATGCCTTTCTGCAAAGCGGTTCCTTCGATCGCGCGATCGAAGACTACAACGAGGCGATTCGTCTCGACGGGAACAACGCGCAGGCCTTCATCGACCGCGGCGTGGCCTACTACCTGAAGGGTCAGCAGGAGAAGGCGGTCGCCGACTACAGCGAGGCCATCCGGCTGAACACGACCAACTCGGCGGCCTTCGCCAACCGCGCGGCAGCCTGGAAGAAGCTCGGGCGCCTCGATCGTGCGTTGGCGGACGAGGACGAAGCAATCCGCCGCAGCCCGACCCTCGCCGACTATTACAACAACCGCGGCCTCACCCACGCGAACCTGCACGAATACGATCGCGCCATCGCCGACCATACCGAAGCGATCCGCCTCAGCCCACGGGCGAACTTCCTGACCAACCGCGGCGACGCCTACCAGTACAAGAAGGAATACGACCACGCCATCGCCGACTACAACGCGGCGCTCAAGCTCGATCCGAAATTCTCATTGGCCCACAACAATCTCGGCGCCGCCTATCGCTCGAAGGGCGATCTCGAGCGCGCGATGCTCCACTACGAGCAGGCGGTCAGGCTCAATCCGCGCAACGACACGGCGATCGAGAATCTCAAGGAGGTCAGGCGCGACCGCGACCGTCTCGCCTCGGTGAATCCGCGCTCCGGCCCCTCGTTCAACTGTGCGACCACCAGGCGCGCGGCCGAAAAGGCGATCTGCTCGGACGAGGATCTGGTGCGGCTCGACCGCGATATGAACGCCGCCTATCGGGCGGCGCTCAAGAAGCTCCCCGGCCGCAAAGCGGCGGCGCTGCGGCAGGATCAGCGAACGTTCTTTCTCACCCGCGATCGGATGTTCGGCCGGCCCGACTACCAGCTCCGCAAGGAGATGGAGCGACGCCTGGCGCAACTGCATGCCATGGGCCAGTAGCCAGACGTCAAATTCACTCCCGGGGCTGCGGGCGCTTCGCCGCCGTGCCCGCGGCCCTTCGCCGCCGTGCCCGCCGCTACGCCGCGCTCGCCGGCGCGTTCCTCGCCAGCTCCCGATGCATTTCGTCGAGCAGCTCGTCGGTCGTCATCACGCGGCCGAAGAACATGTCCAGCGTCTTGAGGGTGGCCTGGTGCATGCCCTCGTCGAACGTCGCGTTGCAGTCGCTCGGGAAGGCGACGCAATAATCGCGGAAGAACGCCGACCGCGCCGTCGACTCGCAGCACACGTTGGTTGCGGTCCCGACGATGATCACGGTGTCGATCCGCTTGTTGCGCAGGATCGAGTCGAGGTCGGTCTCGAAAAAGGCATCGTACTTGTGCTTGACCACACGGAACTCGCCGTCGCGCGGTTGCACCATGTCGGCGAACATTTCGAAGCTCGGATCGCCCGACCACAGATACCGGTCTTCTCGGATGGTCGGAAACTTCTTCAGCATCACCCCGCCGTAGGGAGCGCTGTGATCCGACTGGGTCCAGATGACCGGCATTGCGTGCTGGCGGGCGAACGCAACGATCCGCTCGAGGTTCGGCAGCATGGTCCGCGCACCAGGCGTCTCATACGTTGCGCCCGGCGCGACAAAAGCATTCTGCATGTCGATGACGATGAGCGCGGTCGAGCGCGGATCGACGGTGAAGAACTCCTGGCCGAAGACGATGGGAGCCGCAGGCATCATTCTCCTCCCTCTGTTGCAGCGCGCGGGAAGGCGACAGGAACTGTTCTTTCTATTTTTGTGACCCGTCGGCGGCGACTACTTTAGCGCTCATTGTTGGTCTGCGCAATCACGTCTACTCCGGGCCGATGCCGGCGAGGCGCCTTGGGAACACGCTTCTCGCCTCCGCGAAAGCGGCGTAGCGTATTCGCCCTGCGAGTCCCGGCTCGATTGTCGCAATGGCTCGGGACCGCCGAGGGAGCGCCATGAAACTTCCCCGCCGCAATTTCCTGCATCTGGCGGCGAGCGCTGCCGCGCTGCCGCTGCTCTCGCGTCCCGCCGGGGCGCAAGCCTACCCGTCGCGCCCGGTTCGTCTCGTGACCGGCTTTCCGGCGGGTAACGCGCCCGACATCGTCGCGCGCCTCATGGCGCAATGGCTGTCGGACCTCCTCGGCCAGCCGGTTGTGGTTGACAACCGGCCGGGCGCTGCCAGCAATATCGGCACTGAGGCGGTCGTGAAGGCGGCGCCGGACGGCTACACCCTCCTGATGACCGTGTTGACCAACGTGTTCAACGCGGCGCTCTATCCCAACCTCAATTTCAGCTTCGTCGCCGACATCGCGCCGATCGCCGGCATCGCCAACGCGCCCTATGTGATCGTGGTCCCGCCGTCCTTCCCAGCCAAGACCATCCCTGAGTTTGTCGCCTACGCCAAGGCCAACCCCGGCAAGATCAACATGGCCTCGGGCGGCAGAGGGTCGTCCTCGCACATGTTCGGCGAGCTGTTCAAGAGCATGGCCGGCGTGGATCTGGTGCATGTTCCCTACCGCGCCAGTTTCATGCCCGACCTGCTCGCCGGCCAGGTGCATGTGCTGGTTGCTCCGATCCCGCAGGTGCTCGAGCTGGTCCGGACCGGCAAGCTGCGCGCGCTCGCGGTGACCACGCTCAAGCGGCTGGACTCGCTGCCGGGCATCCCCACGGTGGACGATTCCATTGCGGGCTACGAGGCGATCGGCTGGTACGGGCTCGGCGTGCCCAAGGACACACCGGCCGACATCGTCAACAAGCTCAACGAAGCGACCAACACCGCTCTCGCCGATCCCAAGCTCAAGGCGCGGCTTGCCGACCTGGGCGTCGAGCCGATGCCGATGACCCCCGCCGAATGCGGAAAATTCGTTGCCAACGAGTCCGCCAAGTGGACCAAGGTGATCAGGTCGGCGGGAGTCGTGGTGGAGTAACGGCTCGACTACGCCCGTTTTTCGACCGGCGCTTCCATGTCCTGGTGCGACCACGAGGAAAACGGACGCCGCACCAGGAAGCTGTTGTAGTATTTGGGCTGCCCGGTGACTTCCGTGCCGATCCAGGCGGGCCGCTCGAAACGCTGATGCTCAAAGCGCAGCTCGATTTCCGCAATGATCAGCCCGACGTTCTCGCCCGAAAATACATCGACTTCCCAGGCGAGGTCGCCCCAGGGAATCACATGGCGTGTCTTCTCGACGACCGCGCCTTGCCGCAATTGCATGAGCGCTTCGGCTTCCAGTATCGGCACCGCATATTCCAGCTCCAGGCGACGAAGATCGACGGGACGCGACTTGATGCTGAGCGTTGCAGCCGTGTCATCCTTGATGCGAACCCGGATCGATGCCTTCCCGTCGGAGCTCAGGTAGGCCTGCCGAATGGACGTGCGTCTGGTTGCGAGCTCCTGCCAGCCGTTGCCGCACACGAGGAATTTGCGCTCGATCTCGAAACTCATTGAACCCCCTGGGCCTTATCGTGGCTGCGCCCGTCCGGCTTCGGTCTCTGGCCCTGATTTTGCTACGAAAAATCCGCCGCCTTGCGCTCCCCCACTGGACCTGCCCGGCGATCATTGCCTCGCGCACCCAGGAAATCCGAGACGATTTCTGCAGACTGACCGGCGCTGGTCACGAGAAACAGGTGGCCGTCGTCGATCGTCACCAGACGTGCGTCCGGGATGAGCCGCGCCAGGATGCGTCCGTTGCTGCGCCGATCATCCAAGTCCACGCTTTCGCCGCCATGGCTGCATTCGTGCTTGGCGCCATTCAGCTGGCCGCCCCGAAGGGCACGATCCCCCATCGTGTCGTCGGTTGGATTTACGTCATGCTGATGGTGGTCATTGCCGGAAGCTCGTTCTTCATCCACGACTTGCGCGTGATCGGCCCGTTCAGCCCGATCCACCTCTTGTCGATCTTCACTTTGATCATGCTTCCGCTCGCCGTGATACATGCTCGCCGCCATCGCGTGGAAGCTCATCGCAGGGCGATGATCGCCATCTTTTTCGGTGCACTGTTGATCGCCGGGTTGTTCACCGTCACGCCGGGCCGGATCATGCATACCGTGTTGTTCAGCCCCTGAGTCTTCACGTTCCCATAAAAATTAATGCCGGCTCCGATTCCGACCAGCACGGCGGCGCCGATCAGGTGAAGATCGTAGGACGTCATCATCGCTCGTCGAGGACGGCCAAGGTGAACAGCATGACGAGCATCACGGGCGGCACAATGGCGTTTGATCTGGGAGATAGACGACAACTATAATGTTGTCGGAACTATCGAGACGTTCTTTTGAGGCAGCGACCGAATAACCGAGTAGATGAGCGACGGAGCGGGAAAGTTCCGACTGCTTTTGGGAGGAGCAAGATGGCCATCCATTTCAACCACACGATCTTGTCGGCTCACGACAGCAAGGCCTCGGCAATTTTCCTGGCCGAGATGTTGAACCTTCCAGCCCCGAGGCGCTGGGGGCCATTTCAGATGGTCGTCACCGAAAACGGGGCCAATCTCGATTACATGGACACCGACGGCGAAATCACGCCGCAGCATTACGCCTTCCTGATTAGCGAAGCCGAATTCGACGAGATTTTCGGTCGGATTCGGGATCGAAAGCTTCCCTACTGGGCCGATCCCGGGCGGAGGCAGCTAGGTGAGATCAATCACCACGACGACGGACGCGGTGTCTACTTCGAAGATCCGAACGGTCACCTGCTTGAAATCATCACCCGCCCTTACGGCAGCGGCGGATGGGATCCATGAGACCCGGCAGGCCGCCGCCAAGCAGGTGAGCACCGTCTCGACAGCTGATGGTTTGCGGTCGGCAGGGCGAGGCCAATGCTGCGGTCGCATCCGCAATCAGCCTCGACCAGAAGGCCCCGCGCCATTGATCGGCCGTGGGTAATACGGCCGTAGTGGGCGCGTCCATCACCCGACTGGCGGACATGCGCACCGAATCCGCTGCCGACGCATTCAGCGGCCGCCGTTCGCTGCTCGAGGGCGCGGAAGCCCGTCCGCGGCCTCGCACGGCTCGCACCGCCTGAAAGGGAGCTTCCCTGCTGTACGTGGAGATTTCACGGCGCCGTGCGCTTCTGCGATGCCGCGGCCGGCAACATGGCCGTGCACGCCGATGCCTATGGCGTTCGCCCGCACCAACGGGGGCTCGGTCGGAACGTCCTGGATCGGGCAGGAGGGCTTCGCCGGCTTCGCGATCAACGAGTGCTTGCGGGTTAGTAGGAGTGCCAGTGTCGAACCCGTTCCGACGGTTCCCCTTCACTCAAATGGATCGAGCTTGGCCTGCGCCTTCTTGGTCAGACTGGAGCGAACCAGCCTATAGGACGCTGCTAGTCGGTGACGAAGCTCTTCCTGCGATGTGCCCCAGGGGAGGTTGACCCATGAGCGGTGGAAGTAGGGCGCCTTCACGCCAACTCCCGCGTCGATCAGCATTTGCGCGGTTTCAATGCTGTCGGTCTTGACCGATACTCCTGGCATAAGGGCCCCGATGCAGGCGAACATTTTGCCGCCGACCTTCCAGGCGTCGTGCCCTCCACCCCAAGGATCGGACACCTCGGCGCCGGGAAACTTTCGGCATATGGCATTTACCAGCTTGCGACTCATCGCATCATCCGTAACCTAGACAATTCGCTCTTATCTCGCGACTGCCTTTCCTAAGGAGGCCCGTGAAATACCCGACCCTGGTTGGAGCATGGAGGTACTCATGGCTGTCAAGCGTATCGTGCCAAACATCGCATCGGATCAGCCGGACAAGGCAAAGTCCTTCTACGCAGAGATCCTGGACATGGAAGTCGCCATGAATCTTGAGTGGATAGTAACGTTTGCGGCTGCATCGAATGCGGACGTTCGAGGCATCGTTCAAATGCTGCAAACCAGACGGGATCAACGTAGCGGCGCCGTGGCATCGATTGTTATCAGGTTTTTTCCCTTCGCGCAGCGCCAGCACTTTTCCGGACTTGGTCCTTTAGCCAGCTGACGCCGGCGTCTGCTTCGCTACGTGGATGCCACGCCATCACCACCTCGAATCCGTGCAAGGTCAGCGGCGGTACGAAGATACGTAACTTGTAAATTTGAGCCGACTGCAGAGCGATGCGGCGTGCGATCGTCATGACATAGTCTGTTCTTGCAACGACTGCGGGAGCTGCAAGGAAGTGCGGCAATGTCACCGCCACACGGCGTGTGCGCTTGAGTCGCTCCAGAGCCTTGTCGACAACACCCGGTGCGCGGCCCTGCGGGGAAATCAACACATGGCCTTCCGACAGGAACTCATCGAGCGTTGGCTTCTTGGACAGCCGAGGGTGATCTCGTCGCGCGATACAGACGTAGTCCTCCCGAAAAAGTGTCTCCAGGCGACGCCATGAGCGCATGGACCAGCGATCGCGTACTGCGAGATCGTAGTTATCCTCTGCGAGGCGTTTATCGAAATCATCCTCAAGCGGGAGGATTTCCAACGTTACTCGCGGTGCGTATTGCTGCAAGCGCTCCAATAGCGGGGAGAGAACAGCGGTCACCGCGTAATCATTGGCCGCGATGCGAAATGAACGCTCGCTATTGGCGGGACTGAAATCGGCGGGCGGGCGTAGCGTCTGCTCGATCTCTGCGAGGAGTTGCCGGACTTTCGGCCGAAGCTCTTCCGCCAGTGCGGATGGGACCATCTGATTTCTAGCGCGCACGAGCAACGGATCTCCGAGTGCGTTCCGCAGCCTCGCTAGTGCCGCGCTCGTCGCAGGCTGGCTGAGGTTGAGACGACGGGCGGCCGAAGAAACCTGCGGCTCGTCCAGCACCGCGTCGAGCACCCGCAACAGATTCAGATCGAACGTACGCAAATTCACCAAATGGATATCCATTATTAGATCTATCGATTTGACGAATGTTACCACGCTTCCTAGCTTGCGACCAGTCGGCGGCATCGCCGAATGCACCTTCATGTGCAGTCAGGTCAGCAATCGAAATGCTGCCACCGCGGCGGCATCCGGCGGCATGGAAATGTCACATGACATCAGTTCTGATTACAGGTGCCAATCGCGGACTCGGCTTTGAATTTGCGCGTCAGTATGCGGCCGACGGATGGCGAGTTTTTGCCGCATGCCGCGATCCGGCGGCCGCTGGCGAGCTGCAACGCTTACGGCGAAGCACCAGCATGCTTGCCATCGTTGCAATGGACGTGACCGACGCCGAAACCATCCGATACGCCGCAACGCAGCTCAACGACGTCGCCATCGACGTGATCGTCAACGGTGCCGGGATCGCCGGCACGTCCGGACAGAGTGTCGGGAATATCGACTACGATTCCTGGTCCAACGTCTTCGATGTCAACACGATGGGGCCTCTGCGTGTGATCGAGTCCTTTATCGACCATATTGCCGCTGGCGAGCGCAGGCTGGTCGTCACCATCACGAGCGGTATGGGCTCACTCGCCGACAACACGTCCGGCGGCTCGATAGCCTATCGCAGCTCCAAGGCGGCCGTGAACATGGTCATGCGAAGCGCTGCGATCGATCTAGCGCCGCGCGGCATCAGCTGTGTTCTCGTCAATCCCGGCTGGGTCAAGACCGATACGGGCGGCCCTGGTGCGACGCTAACGCCGCAGGAGAGTGTGACAGCCTTGCGGCGACTCGTCGGCACGTTCGGCCCCAGTCATTCGGGCAAGTTCTATCACTACGATGGCCGCGAATATCCATGGTGAGCGCCGAGCGACGACGATGGCAAGCCGGTGGCGGCTGTGGAAAAGGCGTTTGCGCCCGCCGTCGCGCGCCGCTTCATCGTCAATCTCGCGGGTGCGGCGAGGTCCAGGATCAAAACCAAAGGAGACACTACGATGACCGACCAACGCCCAAAGATCGCTGCCCTCGTCGCTGACGCGTTTCAGGAAGAGGAGTATTTCTTTCCCAAAGTCGCCCTCAACGAGGCTGGCTACCAAATCGAGGTGGTGTCCTTACGCCAGGAGCCGGTCGAGATATACAGCTATTTCGCGCGGACCGGACTGTTGGATGTCGACCGTGCGATCGGCGAAGCGCAGCCCGAAGACTATGTGGGCGTCCTGATTCCAGGTGGTGCAAAAAGTCCTGCTCTGCTTGCCGAAGATCCTCGCGTGAGAAAGTTCGTCCATGACGTCAGCGCTCGAGGGGGAATTATCGCTTGCGTCTGCCGGGGATCGATGCTGGCAGCCCGCTCGAATGTCGTTGCCGGCCGCCGCATGACGGGGTTCAGTGACAGCGTGTCCTACCCCGAACTCGTCGTGCAGCCCGACGCTGAAGCCGCCGGTGCAACCTGGGTGCAGGATGCGGCGGTCGTCGTCGATGGCAACCTCGTAACTTCGCCGCATCCGCGCCATTCCGCAGCGTTCTCTGCAGCGATCGTGGAGGCGTTGCGTGGCAAGTTTCCTGACGGCGAACCCCGGTCGTCTGAAAGGGCCTAGATTTTGACCTGAGGCACAGGTCTACGAGCAACCGGTCTCCGTTGGTCATTCGACCAGTAAGCCGGTTTTGCCTTCCGGCCTGCTTCCGCTCCGCGTCCGAAGCGGACGTTCGAGGCTTCGTTCAAGTGCTGCAAACCACGCGGGACGAACGCAGCGGCAGGCGTTTTTCGCAGCATTCCGGCGGCGCGCCAGCCGTTCGCCCTGGTGAGGCCGTAGGTCCTGCCGGGAGACCTACCGCAAGAAATCCGCGACGATTTCTGCAGACTGGGCGGCGCTGGTGACGAGAAATAGATGGCCGTCGTCGATCGTCACCAGACGTGCGTCTGGGATGAGCCGCGCCAGGATGCGTCCGTTGGCGAGCGGCACGATCGGATCGTCGGTCCCCGCCATGACGAGCGTCGGCTGGGACAGGAAGCGGAGGAAGGGGAGGCTGGTCCAGCCGAATCCGGCGATCAGCTGAAGGTAATAGCCGCAGTCGCTCGACCAGCGGACATGGCGAAGATGCCTGCCCGCGAGTTCGGACGAGTCGCGGAATGCTCCGCCATAGATGTCTCCGGCGACGCGTTTCATGTAGTCCGGGTCCTTGTAGCGTCGCGGGGTCGCCATCTTGAGCAGCACGGTGATCCTGCCGGGCACCATCAGGTGGCCCGGCGAGGTGGCCGCGAGCACGAGCCGCCGGCAGCGCGTCGCCTGCTGGAACGCAAATTGTTGCGCAAGCGCCCCTCCCCAGGAGATGCCGAGCACATCCACCTGCTCGTGCCCCAGCTGATCGAGCAGCTGCGCGCTCAGGCGCGCCAATGTCCAGGGGCGGTAAGGCAGCCGCGGCGCGGGCGATCCGCCGACGCCGGGTACGTCGAAGACGATCGCCTCGGGCCCGTCCAGCGCGTCGAGAAAGGGCTCGACCAGCTCGATATTGGCGCCGATCCCGTTGAACAGCAGCAGCGGCGGGCGCGCCTTGGCGCCGTGCCGAACGCCGACGCGCAGCGTTTGTCCTCCGACGTCATGCAGGCTGATCTGCACCTATTCCTCCATGACGTATCGGCCGGGCGCTTGGCCGAGGGACGGATACGCCTCGTTGCCCGGCACTGCGGATGCCGACGTCATCTCGCCGGAGCGAGACTTGATCCACTCGAGCCAGTGCGGCCACCAGCTCCCCGTGTGCTTCGCCGCCCCTTCCAGCCAGCCTTCGGCCGTGGTCTCGCACGCCGCCCCGGCGAGGAAGAACGTCTTGGGATTGCCCGGCGGATTGAGCAGGCTCTGGATATGGCCGCTGTTGGAGAGCACGAAGGTGCTCCGGTCGCCGTAGAGCCTCGCCGTCTTGTAGCAGCCCTGCCACGACGTGATGTGATCGCTCACCCCGGCGATGACGTAGCTGTCGAGATTCACCCGGCGCATGTCGAGCGGTGCGCCGCGCACATCGAGCCGGCCTGCGTTGACGTATGGATTGGCGCCGATGAGATCGAGGAAGTCCGCATGCAGCCGCGCGGGAAGCCGCGTCGTGTCGTTGTTCCAGTAGAGGATGTCGAAAGCGGGCGGCGCATTGCCCATGAGGTAGTTGTTCACCCAGTAGTTCCAGATCAGGTCGTTGGGGCGCATCCAGGCGAACATGCGCGCCAGTTCCTGCCCCTCGACTACGCCGGCGACCTGCGACGCGGTCTTCGCCGCGACGATCGATTCCGGCGTGACGAAGATTCCGGCGGTCGTGCTCTGCGCCATTGCCATGTCGAGCACGCACACCGCCACGGTGGCGCTGTTCACCTTGGCCTCGCCGCGGGCCGCTAGGTTCGCCAGGAAGGCCGACATGGTGATGCCGCCGGAGCAGGCGCCCCAGATGTTGACATCCGCGCTCCCGGTGATGTCGCGCATCGCATCCACCGCCTCCTCCATCGCTCCGACATAGGTGTCGAGGCCGAAGTGGCTTTCGGCAGCGGTGGGATTCTTCCAGCTGATGGCGAACGTGTTCAGGCCACCGTTCAGGGCGAACTGAACGATGCTCTTTTCCGGCACCAGGTCGAAGACGTAGAATTTGTTGATCTGCGGCGGGGCGATGAGGAGCGGCCGCCTGTGCGCCTCGTTCCCGGTGGGCCGGTACTGGATCAGCTCCATCACCGGGTTGCGATAGACGACCGAGCCCGGCGTGGTCGCCAGATTTCTGCCCACGGCGAACTTGCGCGTGTCGACCTGTGTGGGCAGGCCGCCGTTGCGCACCAGGTCGCCGACGAAATTGTCGATGCCGCACACCAGGCTCGCGCCGCCCGTGTCGAGGACGCGCTTGAGCGCCGCAGGGTTGCCGGGCAGCGAGTTGGTCGGCGACAGCGCGTCCACGATCAGAGAAACGATGAAGCGCGCGCGCTCCGCATCGCGCTCCTCCATGTTCGCCTCGTCGACGAACCGGTTGAGCGCGCCGCCCCATGCCAGATAGCACTGCACGAGCGCCCGGTAGGCAGCGCTCTCCCGCCACGCCGGATCGGCAAAGCGCTTGTCCTTGACATCGGGCGCAAGCGCAGAGCTTCCAGTGGCGATGCGACCGAGCTCGCCGAGGAAGGACAGATATTGGTGCGCCGTGACCCCGGGCGTGCTCATCATCTGGCCGAGCAGCGCGAGTACCGAATCGAGAACGTCCTGGCCACGTACCCCGACCAGCGGATTGGCCGCCATGGTGTGCTGCGCCGCCTGTTCGCGGAGGTCGTTGTCGGTCGTCACGGCTGCATGGCGTTCATCTGCCATGGCTGCTCCTCCTCAATGCAGTGCCAGGCGCGTAGCGGTGAAAATGGCGAGCCCAAGCAGCCCGCCGACGAGCGTGCCGTTGATGCGGATGTATTGCAGGTCCTTGCCGAGACTGAGCTCGATGGTTCGCACCGCGTGCTGCGCATCCCAGGACTTCACTTGCGCGGCGACGAAGGAGGCGATCTCGTGCCGGTAGCGTTCGGTCATCGAAGCCGCGGCCTCAGCCAGCCACCGGTTCAACCGTGCGCGCAGATCTCCGTCGTGTTGCAGCCTCTCCGCCAGGTCGCCCAGGAATGCCTCGAAGCCCGGCCGGATGATACCTTCCTCGCGCGCGATGTCGGCGCGTACCGCGGCGACCAACCGGTCCCAGCCTTCGGCCAGGATCTCGCGCAGCTCGGCGTGCGCAAGCAGCTCGTGTTTCAGCCCCTCTGCCTCTTTCCGATGCTGAGGCGAGCTCCTGAGCTTCACGACGAAGTCCGCGATCAAGCGGTCGAGCTCGGCGCGCAGCGGATGCACCGGGTCGCAACGCACTTCGGTCAGCAGCGCATGGCTGGCGCGGATCAGCCTTTGCAGCAGGTAGGCGTCGGCCAGAAAGAACCGGAACAGCGTCGGCAGCTCCCTCCGAATCCGATCGCGAATGGCGTCGAGCGCGGCCGGCTCGGCAAGCCGCGTCTCGATCCGCCCGAGAACCTCGTCGAGAATCGCGTGATGACGGTGGTTGCGCGTGATGACTTCGAGCGACGTGCCGATCACCTTGCCGAAGTCCACCGCGGCGAGCCGATCGAGCACGCCGCGCTCGATCTCGCCACGCAGCATCTCCCGATCGATCGCCTCGATTGCATCCGGCAGGAGACGAACCGCGTGAGCGGCGATCTGCCTGCGATTGTGCGGCTCGGCGATCCAGCGGCCGATGCTCCCGGCCGGGTCGAGCTCCAGGACCTTGTCGCCGACCCGCGGACCGGCCAAGAGGTGCTGCGCGATGAAGCTTCCGATGTTCTCGGCGATGCGCGTCTGGTTGGCCGGAATGATCGCGGTGTGCGGAAGCCGGAGCCCCATCGGATGCCGGAACAGCGCCACTACCGCGTACCAGTCCGCCAATGCCCCGATGATCGCCGCCTCGGCGAACGCGGCGACGTAGGCGGCCGCCGGGTGGCGCCCCTCGGCCGCCTTGGCGGCGGCGTAGGCCAGTGCGCAGAGGGCGACGAGCCCGGTCGCCACGGCTTTCTGGCGTGCAAGCGCGCGCGCCGCCGCCACGTCGGTCGCGGCAGGCCCCGGCGCGGGTGACGCCTGCGTGGGCGCCCTCATGACGAAGCATCGCGCTTGCCGATCAGCATGCATAGCAGCTCGGCGACAAGGGCGGGCTTGGCCTCGCCCTTGATCTCCAGCGTGCTTTGCAGCTTGAGCAGCATCCGTCCGCCGTTCTGCGGCTCGACCGAGGCGAGAGTTGCGCGCATGCGCACGCGGGCGCCCGCCCTGACGGGTGCGATGAATCGGACCTTATCCAGCCCGTAGTTGAGCCCGGTCGCCGCATCCGGTGGAATCACGCCGAGCTCCATCACCATGGCGGCGACCAGGGATAGGCTCAGGTAGCCATGCGCGACCGGTCCGCCGAACGGGCTTTCGCGCCTGGCGCGCTCGACGTCGACATGGATCCACTGCTGGTCGCCGGTGCACGTCGCGAACTGATCGATGCGCTCCTGGCTAACCGTGACCCAGTCGGAGGCCCCGAGCTCGCGGCCGACGAACTGCGGGGCCGTTGTCATGGTGTAGTTGGATAGGGTCACGATGCCAGCCCATGTCTCACGGAATTGCGCGCAGGTCCTTGCGCAGGATCTTGCCCACGTTCGACTTCGGCAAAGCGTCGAGGAAGCACACCTCCTTCGGCACCTTGTAGGCCGCGAGCTCCCGCCGGCAGTGCGCGATCACATCCTGTTCGCACAGCGTCGCCCCCGAAGCCTTGGCCACGAACAGCCTCACCGCCTCGCCGGTCTTCTCGTCCGGCTTGCCGACACAGGCGCATTCGGCGACGCCGGCGCACGCCGCGGCGATCGCCTCGATCTCGTTCGGGTAGACGTTGAAGCCCGAAACGATGATCATGTCCTTCTTGCGGTCGACGATCTTCAGGAAGCCCTTCTCATCGAACACGCCGATGTCGCCGGTGCGGAAATAGCCGTCGGCCGTGAATGCGGCCGCATTGGCCTCGGCCTTGCGCCAATAGCCGGTCATCACCTGCGGGCCCTTGGCGCAGATCTCGCCGGCCTCGCCGATCGCTGCTTCCCGGTCGCTTGCGTCGAGCAGCTTGATGTCGGTGGACGGGAACGGCAGGCCCACGGTTGCCGAGAAGAAAGCCGTCGTCATCGGATTGAGGGTGAGGATCGGGGAGGTTTCCGAGAGGCCATAGCCTTCGAGGATGTCCTTGCCGGTCAGTGCCTTCCATCTGGCGGACGTCGTCGGCAGCACCGCGGCGCCGCCGCCGATCGCCACCCGCAGGCTGGAGAAGTCCACTTCGGCGATCTTCGGCTGCATCATGAGCCCGCCGTACAGCGTGTTCACGCCGGTGAAGACGGTGCAGCGCGCGCTGCAGAACACCTCGATGAAGGCGTTCATGTCGCGCGGATTGGGCACCAGCCAGTTCTCGGCGCCGATCGAGTAGTAGGTGATGAAGTTCACCATCAGGGCGAAGATGTGATAGAGCGGCAGCGCCGTGATCACGACTTCCTGCCCGGGACGCATGGCGTCCGGCACGAACGCCTTGAACTGCTCGGTGTTGGCGACGAGGTTGCGGTGCGACAGCGCGGCGCCTTTGGAGAGCCCGGTGGTGCCGCCCGTGTACTGCAGGAAGAGCAGATCGTCGCCGCGCAACGCGACCGGCGCGAACGCCAGATCGGCGCCCTGCGCGAGGGCATCGGAGAATGCGACGACGTTGGCCAGGCGTGCGTCCACCGGCGGGCTCGGCAGCACCGCGCCGGTCCCGTCGCCCAAGGACACGCTGATCACCTGCCTGACTGGCGTCTTGCCGATGATCTCGGCCAGCGTGGCGGACACGCCGCCGAAGATCACGATGATCTCGACACCGGCATCGTTGAGCTGGTACTCGAGCTCGCGCGGCGTGTAGAGTGGATTGACGTTCACCTGGATCGCGCCGGCGCGGACGATTCCCAGCATGGCGAGCGGGAAGGCCGGGATGTTGGGCAGCATCACCGCAATGCGATCGCCCTTCTTCACGCCGAGCCTGCCCTGCAGGTAGGCGGCGAACCGGCGCGACATAAGGTCGGTGTCCGCATAGGTCAGCGTCTGGCCGAAGCAGCGAAACGCGGGCTTGTCCGCAAAGCGCTGCATGGCGCCCTCGAGCATCGCCAATACCGAGCTGTGCGCATCGGCATCGATCTCGGTCGGAATTCGCTCGCCATAAGCAGCGAGCCAGTGCTTGCCAGACATGCTCTCTCCCTCCGGTGTCGCGGCTTGCAACCGCTTCGTGGATCGCCGCGCTGACGAAGAGAACACTAGATGTGAGGGTGACGCGTGTCAGTGACCGGGGCGGCCAATCTATTGACCCGACAGCGCCAACACGCGAGCACGGGTCGCCCCCACGACGCCAATCGCATTATCTATTGCGGAGAGCGGGGCAAGCGGCGCGCGCGTGCCGCGCTCTAGACGAACGCGCCAAATCCCGTGATGGCGCGGCCGACCACGAGGGCATTGATCTCGCGCGTACCCTCGTAGGAGTAGATCGCCTCGGCGTCGGCGACGAAGCGAGCGACGTTGTGGTCGAGCAGGATGCCGTTGCCGCCCAGGAGCTCGCGCGCCCAGCCGACCGTCTCGCGCGCCCTTACGGTGCAGAAGGCCTTGGCCAGCGAGGCGTGCTCCTCGCGCATCGCGCCGGCATCCTGCAGCTGCGACAGGCGAAGCATCATGCATTGCGATGCCGTCACATTGGCGAGCATGCGCACGAGCAGATCCTGCACGAGCTGGAAGCGCGCGATCGGCCGATCGAATTGCTCGCGCTGGCAGGCGTAGCGCAGGGCGTGCTCGTAGGCGCCCTGGGCGCAGCCGACGGCTTCCCAGGCGACGCCCGCCCGCGTCATGCGCAACACCGCTGCGGTGTCCTTGAAGGAACGGGCATTGGCCAGCCGGTTGTCGTCCGGCACGCGGCAGTCGCGAAGATCGATGGTCGCGTTCTGGACGACGCGCAACGCCATCTTGTGTTCCATCTTCTCCGTCGCGAAGCCCGGCGTTCCCCTCTCGACCACGAAGCCCTTGACCTCGCCGTCGTCGACGTCGCGCGCCCAGATGATCGTCAGATCGGCAAAGGTCGCGTTGCCGATCCAGCGCTTGCGGCCATTCAGGATCCACTCCTTGCCGCGGCGCAGCGCGGTCGTGGTCAGGCCGCGCGCCGCACCCGAGCCGACGTCCGGCTCGGTCAATCCGAAGGCGCCGATCTGCTCGGCGCGCTGCATTGGGGGAAGCCACCGCTGTCTCTGCTCGTCGGAGCCGCACAGGTAGATCGACCCCATCGCCAAGCCGCTGTGGACGCCGTGGAACGTCGCGATGGAGCAATCGATGCGCGCGAGCTCCAACATGACGAGGCCGTCGGTGAGGGTGCTCGCGCCGAGGCAGCCAAACCCCTGGTATGGCGCGCCGGCGATGCCGAGGCCGCCGTACTCGGCAATGAGCTCGAACGGGAATTCGGCGCGTCCCCAGTAGCGATTGATGATGGGTGCGACCTTCTCTTCGGCGAACGCCCGCACCCGGCGAAGCAGGGCCTGGTCGGCGGCGCCGACCAGTTGCCCGATCTTGTAGAAATCGCCGTCTACGGCGGGAGGCAGCGCGTCGGCGATCGATCGCTTCGCCCTGGCGTTCCGTGCGTTGGGCTGCGCCGCCATAGCCTGTTCCCTCAGTGCTTGGCGGCTACGGCTGCGCCGAAGCCGCTCTGTGCCCGCACGTACTGGTCGTCGAACGCCGCCCGCTCGGTCGCGGCCGCTGCGCTCGTGTCCAGCTTCGAGACGACGTAGGCCACGAGGAAGGCCAGCGGCATGGAGATGAGCGCCGGATGATCGTACGGGAAGATGGCCGCAGGATTGCCGAGCACCGCCTTCCACACCGCCGGCGACAGGATCACGAGCACGACCGCGCAGGTCAGTCCGGCGAGCCCGCCCCACAGCGCACCCCGGGTGGTGAGGCCCTGCCAATACATCGCGAGCACCAGCACCGGGAAATTGGCCGAGGCCGCGATACCGAACGCAAGCGCCACGAGGAACGCCAGGTTCTGTCCCTTGAACAGGATCCCGAGCGCGATCGCGATGACGCCGATCGCCAACGTTGCGATCCTGGTGACGCGCACCTCGGATTCATCGGTCGTCCTGCCCTTGCGGAACACGTTGGCGTAGAGGTCGTGGGAGACGGCCGCAGCCCCCGCCAGCGCAAGACCGGCGACGACGGCGAGGATCGTCGCAAAGGCGACCGCGGCGAGGAAGCCGAGCAGGAGATCGCCGCCCACCGCCTTGGCGAGATGCAGGGCGACCATGTTGCCGCCGCCGATGAGCGCGCCGCCGACCTTTCCGCCCTGGAAGAACTGCGGATCGGTGCCGACGATGACCACCGCGGCGAGGCCGAGAACGAAGGTGAGCAGAAAGAAGTAGCCGATGAAGCCGCTCGCATAGAACACGCTCTTGCGCGCCTCCTTGGCGTTCGGCACGGTGAAGAAGCGCATCAGGATGTGGGGCAGTCCGGCCAGGCCGAACACCGCGCCGAGCGACAGCGACAAGGTGGAGATCGGATCGGCCAGCAAGGTGCCCGGCCCCATGATCTTGATGCCGCTCTTGTGCGCGGCGACCGCCCTGGCGGCGAGCGTCTCGAAGCTGAAGCCGAATTGCGCAAGTGCGAGGATGCCCAGCACGGTGCCGCCGAACAGCAGCAGGACGGCCTTGATGATCTGTACCCAGGTCGTGGCGATCATGCCGCCGAAGGCGACATAGACCATCACCAGCGCCCCGACCACGATCACCGCGTAGTCGTAGTCGACGTTGAACAGCAGCTGAACCAGCTCGCCGGCGCCGACCATCTGCACGATCAGGTAGAAGAACACGACGGTCAGTGCGCCGAGCGCCGCGAAGGACCGCATTTTCGTGGGGTCGAGGCGCTCGGAAATGACGTCCGCGAAGGTATACTTGCCGAGATTGCGCAGCCGCTCGGCCATCAGGAAGAGGAGGACCGGCCAACCGACGAAAAAGCCGGCGACGTAGAGAAGCCCGTCATAGCCTCTGCCGTACACGAGCGCGCACGCACCGAGCAGCGTGGCGGCGGACATGTAGTCGCCGGCGATCGCCAGCCCGTTCTGGAAGCCGCTGATTCCCCCGCCGGCGGCGAAGAAATCGCTCGCCGTCCTGGTTCGGCGCGCCGCCCACCAGGTGATGGCCAACGTCGCCAGGACGAACACGAAGAACATCGCGATCGCGGTGATGTTCAGGGACGGCCTTTCCGGCTGCGCGGCCGGGGCCGCCAGCGCTGCGGCGGGGATGAGCGCCAGCGAGATGCTCGCAGCAGCGGTGAGAACGAAGCGCTTCATTGCCGTGCCTCCCTCAGGATCTGTTCGTTCATTGCGTCGAAAGCGGTGTTGGCCCGGTAGACGTAGAGTCCCATCAGGAGCCAGGACAGGATGATCACGGCAGCCCCGATCGGCACGGCGATCGTGATCACCTGGCCTTCCGACAGGGGCGCGTGGAGTGCATGCGGCCAGAACGCCACCACGATCATCAGGCCGTAGTAGGCGGCAAGCACGATCGCGGACAAAAGCCAGACAAGGCGCGAGCGCCGGACTTGCAACTCGCGAAATTTCGGATTGACGCGAATCCGCTGATAGACCGAGCTCGACATCCGGGTCCTCCCTGGTTTCCAAGTCCGCTGGCGAGGCCGGCGGTTCCATGGCATGCTGCCGGTCAAGGCGAGAAGGCGCGCACCTGTTGTCAGGATCGAAGCGCCCCCTGTGGTTGGAACGCTAGACGTCGCGCCGCTGCGCGTCATTGACCGGGGCGGCCAATGTACTGGCCGGACACGGCCAACCTGCGCCTTGGGAGGGGCGAGGGATGAGCAAGCTGACCACCGCCGCCATCTGGGTGAAGGGCATTGCGGACATGCTTGCCGCCGAAGGCCTCGACGTCTGCGCCCTGCTGGACGCGGCCGGAATCGACCCGGCGGCGCTGGACGCCCAGGGAGCGCGCCTGGAGACCGAAAAGATCAGTCGCCTCTGGGAGCTCGCGGTCGAGCGGTCGGGCAATCCGGCGATCGGGCTGGCGCAGCATCAGGTCGCGCGGCCCGCCAGTTTCGACGTGGTCGGCTATACGATGATGTCATGCGCCGACCTGCGCGCCGCGTTCGAGCGCCTGATCCGCTACCTGCTCATCCTCAGCGACGCGTTGACGATGACGATGAGCGAAGAGCGCACCGGACACCGGGTGACGTTCGTGCTGTTCGGCGGCAGTCGGCCGGTGCCGCGGCAGCGCATCGAGTTCATTTTCATCAGCGTGATCGGCTTCTGCCGCTGGATCACCGGGCGCGTGGTCCATCCGCTGGCGATTGAATTGACCTACCCCGTGCCGGCGGATCCCGCACCTTACCGCGCGGCGTTCGGCTGTCCGGTGTCATTCGACGCGCCGCGCAACAGCCTGCTGTTCGCTAACGCCGATCTCACCGCGCCGCTGCCCACCTCCAACCCGGTGCTGGCGGAGCTGCACGAGCGTTTTGCCGGCGACTATCTCAAGCATTTCGATCATGCGCAGATCAGCTACCGGGCGCGGGAAGTCATCATTCGCCGGCTGCCCGATGGCGAGCCGCGGCGCGATCAGATCGCCGGCGAGCTGTGCATGAGCGAGCGCACGCTGCAGCGGCGCCTGGAAGCAGAGGCGACGTCGTTCGTCCAACTGCTCGACGACACCCGCCGGGAGCTCGCCGAGCAGTATCTCGGGCGGCTCCACCTCTCGCTGGCGCAGGCTGCCTACCTGCTCGGCTTCGCCGACCAGAGCAGCTTCTTCCGCGCCTGCAGGCGCTGGTTCGACCTCTCGCCCGGCCAGTACCGCAGCCAACTGCTCCGGCACGCGACGGAACGTCCCGGTGGCTTATAGGGCATTTTTCCGGAAAAGGCCTGCCCCCGACCGATCGAGGGTAGGCACCGGTTCTCCGAAGGAAAATGCGACCCAGCATGAACATCGAGACGAGCGTTCCAGCCGCCAAGTCTACGACGCCGGGATCGTTCACCTATCCCAGCTTTTCGATCGGGATTCCTGTGTCCCGGCGCGACCACGAGCAGAACGGCCGCCGCACCAAGAAGCTGTTGTAGTATTGGGGCTGCCCGGTGACTTCCGCGCCGATCCAGGCAGGCAGCTCGAAGCGCTGATCCGCGGCGCGCAATTCGATCTCCGCAATCATCAGCCCGATATTCTCTCCCAGGAACACATCGACTTCCCAGGCGAGAGCACCCCAGGGAACAATGTGGCGCTCCTTGGTGATGACGGCCCCCTGCCGCAGTTGCATGAGCGCCTCGGCTTCCAGCACTGGGATCGGATATTCCAGCTCCAGCCGACGAAGATCGACGGGACGCGACTTGATGCTGAGCGTTGCAGCGCTCTCCCCCTTGATGCGAACCCGGATCGAGGCTTTACCATCGGAGCTCAAGTAGGCTTGTCGAATTGGCGTGCGACTGGTTGCCAGCTCCTGCCAGCCGCTGCCGCACACGAGAAACTTCCGCTCGATCTCAAAACTCATTTGCGCCCCCGCGCGCGATGTTGGATTCGCCGTTAAGCCTGGGCTCTCTCAACGTGATTTCTGCAAAAATCCCGTTGCCGCGAGCCCCCGCCCCTGATGTGCCCGCGGCCAATTGTGACAGTTTGGTCATAGCTCTAAGCTATTCGACTAGCAAATGAATTGGGCCAGGGCAAGCCGGGGGCGAGGCGCCCCGGCGATCCTGGTCTTGGGGTTAACTCATGAGGAGCATGCGGGTTCACGCCGCGAACGCAGGCGGCGCGTTGCTGCACAATGAATCGGCTCCACCGGCAGCACGATTGACCATGTCAGGGCACTTCGGCGATCCGGCGTTGGCGATGTCGGGAGCGCTTCCAGGCGGCAATGAGAATAATCGCGCCGCAACCAAGGGCGTTGCCCAGGAATACCGCCGCCATCGTCCAATCGTTCTTGTTCACGAGCGCATAGGCCATTGCCGAGGCATGCGAAACGAGGAACAGGCCCCACGTCCCGAGCGAGATGGCTTCCGCGCCGCTGCGGTCCGCGGCCGCCTTGGCGATCTGCGGGACGTACGCGACAAGGCGAAGGCTGTTGCACAGCGTGAACGCCGTGAGGGTGATGTCTGCGAGCGTCATCCCACGCGGCATCCTTCTCGGTCGCGAGCTGGTGTTGGGCTTCCGTTCGCCAAACAGCTGGACTGGCAAATAGGCTTGGTCGTGCCTTCCGGGTTCGGAAGGGCCGGAGCCAATTGATGGCGGTCGTTCAAGCCCGACAGGCGTGCGATCGGGATGCGACGCCCGGCTCGGGTTACCTGCCCGGGTCGACGAACTTCCGCCCGCTCGGGCCCGTGCCTCTCACCTGGATCATCACCGGCTCTCGCACCGCGACGAAATGGGCGACGTTCGCAGGCTCGGTGTAGAAGCTTCCCGCCGGCAACGCTTTCAGCGCCGCCTCGTCGAACCTTTCGCCGTAGCCGGTATACCAAGTGCCGAACAGGATTGTGACCTCGCGATAGTCCGGATGCGTGTGCGGGGCGAGCTTGTATCCGGGGGGAAACTTCAAGCGGAGCGTATAAGGGCCGGGCCTGGACGGATTCCCCACCAGGTTCACCTGCTCCATCCCGGCCATCGCTAAGCTGCCCTGCGCCTCCCATTTCATTTCCGCGGGCGTCATCGCCATCGTTTCCGGCATGGTCTGGGCGCGAAGCCCATGAATGACGGCAGGAACTCCCAGACAGGACAGCACCAAAGCCCGTCGGCGAACGATCATACAAACCTCCGATCTTACCTCGCTCCTTTCTTGCCGGTTCATCGTAGGAAAAGCCGTTGTCGCCAGCGTAGAAACGTCCGGTGCTTGCGTTGGAATTCGCCGGTCGGCCACGGTTAAGGCGAGCTTGGCCCGCACCATGGCGTGATGCTCATCACAGCCATCATGGCCATCCGTGGCGTATCGCCGATAGGTGCCGCAACCTCGACCATCCTGGCGGCTGCGACCATGCGAGGAGTTTGGTGCCCGATCCGGCTGATCAACAGGCAAGGACAGTGCGGCGCTGCCCCAACGATTCCGAGGCGACAAACGAGCAGCGTGACGAGCCCGCCGCTGATCTCGTCGAACCGCCAGGAGGCACCCGGCTCATGAAAGAGAAGGAGATGCTGCATGTCTCCGTCCTGGGCAATCTCGCCGTGCTGCGCGACCGCACCAGGGTGGAACTGCCGCCCTCAAGAAAGACCCGGGCTTTGCTCGCCTACCTGGCCGTCACCGCGCGCCCGCACAGCCGCGACAGGCTGTGCGCCATGTTCTGGCCTGTCCCGGATGATCCTCGCGCCGCGTTGCGGTGGAGCCTGAGCCGCCTGCGGCCGCTCGTCGACGCGCATGATTGTCGACGGATCATCGCCGGCCGCGAGAATGTCGAATTCCATCTCGACCACGCCGCCGTCGATATCGTGTCCGTCCGCAACGCCGTTCGAAACGGCGCAGCGCCCGTCACGACCGACGTGCTGCGCCAGGCAGCGGAGGCGCTCGAGGCGGATTTCCTCGAAGGCCTCGATCTCCCGGACTGCCAGGAATTTCAAAGCTGGTGCACGGGAGAACGCGAGGAGGCGCGACGGCTTCGTGTGCGGGTTCTCAACGCGCTGATCACCCGTCTCGAGCATGTGCCCGATGAAGCCCTGCGCTACGCGCGGGCGCTCAGTCTCCTCGAGCCCGCGACCGAGGCCGCCCAGGCCACGTTGGTGCGCTTGCTGCGAGCCGCCGGTCGCTCGCGCGAGGCCGAGGAGCAATTTCAGGCGGCACAGCGGCGGCTCAAGGAGTTCAACGTGGTGTGCACCGGCGCTCTGCGACAGGCGGCGCACCTGCCCCTTCAGGTCGACGCGCGGTCGTTCGCGAATGATGCAATCGCGCCTGCGCCGGATGGGGAGCGACGGCTTGCCCGCCCCGCCTTGCATGAGGTGAAGTTCTGCCGGACCAAGGATGGTGTCCGGATCGCGTACGCGTGCGTCGGCGACGGTCCACCGGTGGTGTGGGCGGCGCACTGGTTCAGTCATCTCGCCTTCAGCTGGGAAAGCCCGGTATGGCGTCACTGGACCGAAGAGTTCGCGAGGGACAATTCGTTTGTCCACTACGACGAGCATGGCAACGGCCTTTCCGATTGGGATAGCCCCGAGTTTTCCGTCAATGCGTCCGTTCACGACCTCGAAGCGGTCGTCGACGCGCTCGGCCTCGATCGGTTCGTGCTCTTCGGAAGCTCGAAAGGCGGTCCGACGTCGATTGCCTATGCGGCGCGCCACCCGGAGCGGGTGTCTCGCCTCGTTCTCTATGGCACGTTCGCGCAGGGCTGGCGGACGAAGGGAGACGGCGCCGAAGTCGAGATGCACGAAGCCATGATTGCCCTGACGCGACGAGGCTGGGCGCAGGACAACCCGGCCGTTCGGCAGATCCTGACAACGCTGTTCCTGCCCGACGCCACGCTCGAGGAGATGAACTGGTTCAACGACCTGCAGCGGATCTCGTCCTCGGCCGAAAATGCAGCCCGGCTGCTGCAGTCCCTTGGAGACGTCGATGTTCTCGGCCTCCTGCCGGGCATCGCCACGCCGACGCTTGTGCTGCATTGCCGCGATGACGCTGCGGTGCCCTTCAGGCAAGGCCGGCTGATCGCCAGCCGCATTCCCGGAGCAAGGTTCGTCGCGCTCGAAAGCCGCAACCACGTCTTGTTGCCCCGCGATCCTGCCTGGGCCACCTTGGTCAGCGAGGTACGCCGATTTCTCTCGTGAGGTCGCACGCAGCGAGCGGCGACGTCACTACCGGAGGCCCGAGGGTAGCCACGTTCGGCTCCATGAACGCGCGAATCTTCTTCAGGTTTGATTGAATCCAGGCTACTGACCCCCGCGCAACAGCATCTCGGGTTTTCCGGAACAGCGTGCGCGCGAAGGCGGCGTGGCGTCGCCGCGATCGAGCCGGCGCCGCTGCGTGCATGAAAAACCCGGTACGTCGCCCGATTGACGAGGAGCATACGATGAATGACAAAGCACTGGCCAAGGAAGCGTGCGACAGCGGATTCATGGACGGCGTGCACAAGAGCGTGGATATCCTCTTGCAAGGATGGGTCATCGCCAAGACTTAGACCGAGAAGAAGCAGGCGGTGCAAAGATTTCAGAAGGGACTCGAACTCTACAAGGAGGCCTATCGAAGCGCCCAGCAGGCGATCGACGAAGTCTTTCGGGACGACGGCCCTCCGGCCGCGAACCCGACCGCACCGTCAGCCTGACTCGGCGCGATCGAGCCTCCAGGCGGACCGGCGGTCCATCAAGCCGGGATGGCTTCCCGCGCATGGGCCTGCATGGCGGCGATCACCTGTTCGGATCTCGTCACCCAGCCGAGCGTGTGCTCGAAATTCCATAACGTCGCCTGGCGATTGAAATCCGGACCTGAATTGTTCATCGCATCCTCGACCAGGATGGGCCAGAACTCGTTGAAGAAGGCATGACGGGCCGTGCTCTCGACGCAAACATTGGTGGCGACGCCCGTGAACAGCAGGTAGCGGATGTTCTCGGCCCGCAGGTAGGAATCGAGCCCCGTCGCGCAGAAACCGTCATAGCGCGTCTTGCGGATCACCTGCTCGCCCGGTTGCGGCGCCAGCGTCTCGACGATCGCGGCGTCCCAGGTGTCATCGACCAGGAGCTTGCCAGCAAGCTCCGGCCGACTGCGCATCATGCGCAAGGCAAGCTCCTTGTGATAGGCGGGCGAGGACGGATCGCCGGCGTCGCTCAAATCCGGCTTGAAGGCCATCATCAGATAGACCACCTTGACGCCGCGCCGGCGGCTCGCCGCCAGCAGGCGCCGGTTGACGTCGATGACCGGGGCCGATCCCGTGATGTCGAAGCCGGCGAGATCGAACATGCCGCCCTTCGAGACGAAGGAATTCTGCATGTCGACGACGACGAGCGCGGTGCGCTCGAGATCGATCTCCAGCGGCTCGGGCCTCGTCTGCAGCATGACCATGATGCGTCTCCTGGTGAATCAGCTCTTCGGCTCCAAGTGCCGCCGAGTTGAAGTTCCTACCCCACTTGCCGCAATCTCATTTAGGAACTTCAACTCGTAAAGCGGCACTAGAATCATAGAGTTGCTAGTGCCCCTTTCGCTTCCGAAGCTCGTGCTGGGGGTGCTGCAACGGGGGACGAGCTTCGGAAGCGGGGGCACTAGCGACGGTTTCTTCCCGGCATCGGCCCGGCTCAGCCCTTCCGCTGAGCCTTGACCTCGTCGAACCTGGACAAGGCTCGTTCGAATTTCTCGTTGAAGAGCCACATCGCATCGAGAATCTCCCGGTAGTTTGCAGACGTCCTCGCCCGGTCGGCACGACCGAAGGTGAAGACGCTGTTGTTGCGCAGATAGCCCATGATCTTCGGGTCGGAGATTCTGTACCGGAGCAGGTCGCCTGACCTGAGAGCGGCCTTGGTCGGGCTGGGAACGATCTGGATGAGCTCGAACAGCTTCATCTGGTCGATCGGATCCGGCAACGTTTTCACGATCGCCGGTATCTGCGGGAAGACGTCCGCGTGCGCGTTCGTGAGGGCGTCCCGCACGGCGATCCAGTGGTTGAAGCGACGATCCCGGTTTCCGACCCGCGCCTCCTCTCTGTCGTCGCGGGCGATCAGGGCGGGATCGAAGGCGGCGATCGATTTCTTCATCGCCGCCCATCGGTTCTGGCCAGTTTGCGATTCCGATACGCCGGTCTGAAAACTTCCCTTGTACTTGTTCGAGCGCGCATTGCCGATGTTCTGGTTGCCGTTGGTCTCGGCAAAGAACATGCCCAGGCTGATGCGGCCCGCGACTTCGGCGTTCACGGCATCGAGCCCCTTGGCGCGCGCGATCGCGGTCCCCAGGTCGACAACGTCGCGGAACGGCGTATCCGAGTTTTGCGCGTCGGGGGGTGGCGCCTGCATGATGGTGAAGAGAGCCACGTACTCGTCGAGCAGCGGCTCGTTGTCGGCATCGAAATAGGCCGGAGGAATTGCGTATCTGTTCGGTCGTCCGATCCTGGACGGAAGTGCGTCGGTGAGATCCTTGTGCGCGCTGATCATGGCATTGCGGGCGAGATAGAGCGCCTGCCCGGGCAGGTTCGGCAGCGGCTGCTTCGCGTTGATCTGCGCCCGCCGCTGTCGCAGGATCGACCTGAAGTCATTGACCGCCTTGTTGTACGCATCGAGCGCATCCGGCTGCGCCCGAGCGGGCGCGGCCGGCTGACCCTGTGCGTGGGAAATCAACCGGAGATGACCGACGTCGGTTGGCAGGACCGACGCGACCATGTCGGCGATCGCATCGGAAAGCGGCGGCGCGAACAGGAGGCCGAGAGCAAATGCCGCTGCAAACGTTCCAGAGATTGCCGGATCGACGATGCGCGCCATGTCCCGTGACCTCAATCGACCGAGACTCGCGTGGCCTCTATGATGCGAGCCCAGCGCAGTTGTTCCGCGGCGAGGTAGGACGCGAGCTCCTCGGGCGATGCCGGTCGCGCCTCGCCACCCATCCTCGATAATGACTGCTGGACTTCTTCTGACGCAAGCGCACCGACCACCGCCTGGTTCAGCCGCCGTCTGATGTCGATCGGAGTGCCGGGAGGCGCGACGATCGCCGAGATGGACGTCACGATGAACTGATCGAACCCGCTCTCGACCATGGTCGGAATGTCCGGCGCCAGCTTGCTGCGCGTTGCGCCGGTAACAGCCAATCCCCGCACACGACCCTCCCGGATATTCGGGAGCATCTGGGTCAGGGTGGAGAAGAGAATCTCGACCTGGCTGCCGATCAGGCCTGTCAGGGCCAGGCCGCCGCCGCGGTAGGGAACATGGTTGATATCGATCTGCGCGCGCACCTTCAGGAGCTCGCCTTCAATATGGGGAAGCGTTCCGACCCCGGCCGAACCGAAATTCAACGTGCCCGGCCGCGACTTCGCCAGGCTGACCAATTCGGCTACGGATCTGGCGGGAACCGACGGATGCACGGCGAGGACCTCGATGCTGTCCGCAACCCGAGCGACCGGCGCGAATGATCCCGCGTGGTAACCGGCGTTCCGGTAGATCGACGGCGCGATGAGAAGCGTGCTCGTGCTTCCCATCAACAGCGTGTAGCCGTCCGGCTCCGCGCCCAGGACCGATCTGGCCCCGATCGTGCCGCCTGCTCCGCCTCGGTTGTCCACGATCACCGGCTGTCCGAGGCTAGCCGCCACCTTGTCCGACAGGAGCCGCGCCATGACATCGGGAGGTCCGCCTGCGGGCGACGGTACGACCAGCTTGATCGGCCGATCCGGGAACGCTTGCGCGTCTTGAAGCACCAGCAGGAGCGCGACAAGCACGGCCAAGACCGTGACCATTTTCTGCTTCATAGGGTCTCTCCGGAGGGAGCCGCGGCGGCACTCTACGACAGTGCTCCTCCGGCTTCAAAATCCCCGTGGTGGATCGGTCGGCGACGCTTGCGGGATTGCGCGCTTGCCGGCCCCCGGGGATAGGGCCGCCGATGCCGACGCGCGCGGGTCCTGCTATGCTCGGGCCGTCGTGTCTCGGATTGGTCTCGGCGCGTGCCTGGAGGGGACGAATGTCACCAAGCTGCAGGATAGCGATTGTCGGCGGCGGGCTCGCCGGCCTCGCGGCCGCGAATGCGCTGACGACCTTCGGGACGAAGGCGGAGGTTTTCGAGGCCGCCCCGGCCTTGGGCGAGATCGGCGCCGCGGTCAATGTAAGCCCGCAGGCCGCCAAAGCCCTGCAAGCGATCGGCCTTGGCGACAAGATCGCCGCTGTCGCGCACTTGTCGCGCGGAATCTACACGCGCAACATGCAAACCGGCGAGTTCCTGGAATTCAACGATCGGCACAAGGCTGCGGAGCGGTACGGCGCTCCCTATTACACCTTTCACCGCGCCGACCTCTTGGATGCGCTCGCAAGCGGGCTCGATCATGGCGCCATTCATCTGGGGCACCGCCTGACAGGACTGGAGGAGCGAAGCGACCGCGTCATCCTCGCCTTCGCCGATGGCGCTCAATTCGAGGCCGAGTTCGTGATCGGCGCCGACGGCGTGCGCTCGGTTGTCCGTCAGGCGCTCTACGGCGACGACAACCCGACCTATACGGGTCAGATGGTCTGGCGCGCGCTCCTGAACGGCAGCGATGTGCCGGAGGACGTGCTCGAGCCCATGGGCCATACCCAGTGGGTCGGGCCGGGTTGCCATTTCATCGCGTATCAGATCCGCCGCGGGAAGCACGTGAACATCGTCACCCAACAGGACACCGACAAATGGGTGGAGGAAGGCTGGTCGACCCGCGGCGATCCCGACGAGATGCGGGCGAGCTTCCCCAACCCCGAGCCACGCCTCGAGACGTTGCTCAGCCTCGTGACGGAGTGCTCGAAATGGGGCCTCTTCACGCGGCCGCTGACGCAGAATTGGGGCCGCGGTCGCATCCAGCTCATCGGCGACGCCGCGCATGCGATGCTGCCCAATGCCGGGCAAGGCGCCTGTCAGGCCTTCGAGGACGCCTACATCCTGGCGCGCTGGCTCGAGGCTTGTGGCGATCCGGTCGAGGCCTTTGCCGATTTCCGCCGCGTCCGCATCCCCCGCGTGCATGGGGTACAGCGGCTCTCCCTCTCCAATGCCCGCTTCAAGCACATGCGCGACAGCGCGTCGCAGAAGGAGTTCGATAACGGCCGGCACAGGCAGCGTGCACGGCAACTCCGACTGGGTCTGGGGCTACGATCCGATCGGCGAATGGGACAAGGAGCCTTCAGTTCCTACCGCTTACGCGGCGTGAGGCCGGATCGCCGAAAGCGAAGCGCCCCCTCGGCGCACTCTGCGTGCCTCAGGAATTGGTCATCGACCGTATTGTGTCTCGCTTGATGGTGGACGCGCCTCGCCAGCCTCGGAATTCAACTGGATCATTGTTTCCCGAGCGCTTTCCTCTTCCAAAGGTCCCAGGCGCGCCCGGCATCGCGTTCCACCTTGTCTCTGGCCGCCCCTTCTTCCGCCGAGACGTAGTTGATCGGCCCCCCAATTCCGATTGCGATCGCCTGCAGGCGAGCGTTCGTCTCGGTATAGATCGCATACCTCACGGCCGTCTGAACGTCCGGCCCGACCACGACATTGCCGTGCCCGCGCATCAGCGTCACCGGCTTGTCGGCAAGCGTCGACGCCAGCGATTTGCCGAGCACGGCGTTTCGCACCAGCATCGTCGCGCTGGCGGGATCGTTCACCTCGCGGCTATCCCATACGGGCACCCCGACCCATAGAAACGAAGCCATGTGAATGACCGGCCGCATCGGCTCGCGCGTGATGCCGAACGGAACCACCGCTGGCGAGTGGCTGTGTATCACGGCCTTCACATCCGGGCGCGCTTTGTAGATTTCACCGTGGATGAACCGTTCCACCACGCTACGGCGGTCCTTCGCATCGATCGGATTGGAATCGAGGTCGTATTCCATGATGTCGTTGGCGGTCACCAGGATCGGCGCGAGCGAGCGGGACATCAGGTAGCGATCCGGATTGCCTGGATGGCGCGCACTGACATGCCCATACGCATCGAGGACGCCCTCCAGGGCGAGAATGCGGTTGGCGGCAACGAGGTCCTCGATGAGAGCGGGATCCACAGGTTGGCCGATTGCCGATGAGGTCTGCGCCGGGGTGGAATGCTGGCTGGCAACGAGCAAGATCGCGACGGCGAGCGTGCCGAGTCCGACAGGTCGCATCATTTTGCTCCTCCTCCGGGGCGGATCGTTCATGCGGCGCGGGCACGCGCACCGTTCTGGATGGTCGGCGGTGCCTTGTTGAGCGCTTCGATGGCGAAGCCCGCGGCGGCTTTGTAGACGGCCATGAATTCGCTGCGCTCGTTGGCCGGGATCACATCGTCGATATCGTCGAACGTGCCGCCGCAGCGTTCATCGACCATGTTGAGCAGCCCGAACGGCCCGGCGCCGCGGTTGCGCAGGACCACTTGCGAGATCGGGCCGCATAACTTCTCGTCGTAGGCGGCGAGCGCCGCCGGCGTGACCCCGTGCTCGACCATCGCGGCCCCCAGCACACGCGCATCCATGATCGCCTGGCTGCCGCCGTTGGAGCCGGTCGGATACATCGCGTGAGCGGCGTCGCCGAGCAACGCCACCGGACCGTCCACCCAGGTCGGCACCGGATCGCGGTCGATCATGGGATTCTCGAAGACGGCGTCCGCCTGGCGGATCAAGGCCGGCACATCGAGCCAGTCCCAGACCCAGTTGTCGAAGTGGTGCCGAAAGTCGTCGATGCTCACCGGCCGGAACCAGCCGCTCTGCTTCCAGCCCTCGGCGTTGTCCATCGTGACCTCGGCGATCCAGTTGATTATCGCCAGGCCCGTCTGCGGGTCGGGATGCGAGATCGGATAAAAGACGATCCGATGGCGATGCGTGCCGAGTCCGACGAAGGACGAGCCGGTGCGGATCGGCTTCGCCCAGGTCGTGCCGCGCCACATGATCGCGCCGCCCCAGTGGATCGGCGGCTGGGACGGATGCATCTGCGCCCTGACCGCGGAGTGGATGCCGTCGGCGGCAACCAGCAGCGCACCGCTCGCCTGCGAGGTCGAGCCATCCGCGTGCTCGACGAGCGCACTCACGCCGCCGTCGGAATTCCCGCCGTAGCCGGTCACGCGGCTCCCCAGCCTGACCGCCTGCGGCCCGATCCGTTCGACCAGCTTCTGATGCAGCAGCATATGGAACTGGCCGCGATGAACCGCATATTGCGGCCACCTGTAGCCCGCCAGGAGTCCGCGCGGCTCGGAATAGATGTCATTGCCGTTGAGCCCGACCAGCGCCCATTCCCGGGCGGGCAGGCCGACCCGGTCGAGATCGCTCTCGGTGAAGGCGAGATCATAGAGCTCCCGCACGGCGTTGGGCTGCAGATTGATGCCGACGCCGAGAGGACGCAGCTCGCGCACCGCCTCGAAGACGACACAGGGGACGCCGATCTGGTGCAGCGTCAGGGCTGTCGCCAGCCCGCCAATGCCGCCGCCGGCGATGATCACGCGATTGTCCGTCACGAGCCCATCCGCTCTTCCACCCGACGAATTCAATATCCGCTGGATGACGGCAGGAGCAAGCGACGGGGCAGGCGAGCTTCAGTGCCGGTCAGGTGGCGGGTCCGGTGATCGTGTGCGCCTTGATGAGGGCTTGGCCCATCCTGAAGAGACGCTCATCCAGGCCCTTCGGGCCCATGCTTTGCGCGGTGACGCGGGCACCTTCGAGCAGCAGGAACAGCTCGTCCGCCAGCAGCTCCGGGTCGGCGAGCCCGGCCGCAGCGCACAACTGAGCGAGCCGTGCGTGCACGCCACTCTTGTAGGCTTCGATCACGCGCCGTGCCGGATGGTCCTTCTCGGGCAGCTCGACGGCGGCATTGGCCAATGCGCAGCCGCGGTCGTCGCCGCTCGCAAAGTGGGCGGCCATCTCCTTGAGCCAGGCGCGCAGCTGTCCCAGCGGGTCGCCGGGATGCGCGGCTTCACGCCGCTCCCAGCCTGATTTCGACTGTTCGGCCAAACAGCGGAGGTATTCCGCAACCAGCTCATCCTTGGACGAGAAGTGTCGGTACAGGGTCATCTTGTTGGTTTCGGCCGCTTCGGCGATCGCCTCCACGCCGACGGCACGAATTCCATGCCGATAGAACAGGTCCGAGGCGGCTGCCAGGATTCGCTCGCGCGGAGAAATTCTCTCGATTTTCCCTTCGCTTACGTTCTTAGCGGGCAGGCTCATCGTTTCCTCCTCACGGTCCTGTTACCGATCGGTAACGTTTCTCTCTTGACAAGGGTGTTACCGGTCAGTACCTATCCATTAGATAGTGTTACCGGTCAGTACCACAAGGCCCGCACAGAGTCACCGGATTTCTTCGACGGCCTGAACGGAGCTGACCGAATGGGAGCGATAGCCATGACGCTCAAGGCATCGAAGCTGGTGGGAGTTGCCCTCAGCCTGGTCGTTGTCGCGGCCGTCGGCGGCCAGCAGGGCGGGCTCAATGTCCTGGTCGAGCACATCCGGACCATCGGTCCGGGCCGATGGCTCGGCCTGATGACCGCCTCGCTGGTTCCGGACACGTTGATGGTCGCGTCGCTTGCCGAGCGTCTTTCGGCGTTTCGCGCCGCCAATGCGGTTGTCCCGATCGCGAGCGGCGCCCGTTCCTTCCATCCCGTGTGACGTGTTTGCCCGCGCAATCTCAGGAGAGGTCCTATGAGCAACATCCTCCATATCACCAGCAGCCCGCGCGGCAGCGCGTCCTATTCGAACCAGGTCTCCCATGGCGTCATCGATGAGCTGCAGCAGGCCGATCCGCAAGCGCGGGTGACTGTTCGCGACCTCGCCCGTGATCCGTTGCCGCATATCGACGAGGATTTTCTCGCCGCGACCAGAAGCACGGACGGCCCGCGCACCGAGAGGCAGCAGTCGATCCTGGTGCAGTCGGACGCTTTGGTCGACGAGCTGCTCGCAGCCGATGTCATCGTCATCGCTGCGCCGATGATCAATTTCGGTGTCCCCACGACCCTGAAGTCCTGGTTCGACTACGTCGTACGGCCTGGACGCACATTCAGCTACAGCGAAGCGGGGCCCAAGGGTCTCGTCACCGGCAAGCGCGTGATCATCGTCAGCGCCACAGGCGGAATCTACTCCTCGGGCCAACTCACGGCTTTGGATTTCCAGGTCCCGTGGCTGAGGACGATGCTCGGCTTCCTCGGGCTGACCGACGTGGAGATCATCCGCGTCGAGGGAACGGCACTCGGGCCCGAGGCGGCCGACAAGGCGCTCGAGCGTGCCACCGAGCAGGCACGCGATCTCGTCCAGGCGCGGCAAACGTTGATCGCCGAGCTCGAGCGGCAACGTCGGGCGCTCGCCGCCGCCGCCTGAGCCATACCGAGCACCAGAATCCTGATCCCTTAGTCTCACGAAAGGAGAAGCGTCATGAAGAAGCTCATTGTGGCGGTCGCTCTTGCCGCCGCCTTCGCATCCCCGGCATTCGCCCAGTCCTACGATCCCGATCTGGGCAGCGGCAACATCGTGCAGTTCGCAGCGCCGGCGTCCCAATCGGCAGCGCAATCCTCCTTCGCACAGGTCCGCCCCGGCGCGGCGGCTGCCACCCACCGTGCGAACCGTGGCGCTGGGGCGCGCGTGACATCGCCGTACAGCGCCTACAACGCGGTCACGCCGTTCGGCTCACCCGCCAAGGCCACGAATGCGGCACGGGAGACCGCTGTCCGCGACTGCAGCGTGCTCGCCGCCCCCTACCGGGAAATGACCTGGGGCACGATGCAGATCCACCAGTACCGGACCTGCATGGCGAAACACGGCCACGCGGAGTGAGGTACTGCACCAAGAAGTCGGATCCGGCGGCGAGACGCCACTCTCCCTGCCAATGATTGGAGGCAAACCATGTCCAACATATTCTCAGTCGGCGGCAGCACGCACGGCGATGCTGGCCGCGCCAGGCTCGACGTCGTCGCGGCAGCCATGTTGAACGGCGGCGCGAGCGGCGGATGGCTGATGGCGCGAGCATTGAAGTCGCGCGGTTCTGGGTGCGTCTATGCAGCCCGCCGAGCCGATCGAGCGACTCCGGTGCGCGAGCCCTCGTTCGACGCGCGCCCCGAACAAGGTCGCAACTGACTAGCAATCGATTCCATGAAGCCGATCAGTTGCTGCCGGTCGTTCCGGGATCCCGTGCCACCCTTCGCCGCCAACCCTCGACATCGAGGATAGGCAGGGAGCGGTGGCGCGTGGCGTTGCTATCGTCCGAGCCGCTTTGCCTCGTCGAAATCGGCGTTCGTGCGGACAATATCGCCCTTCATCTTGTGCACAAGGCCCCGGTTGGCCCGAGGGGTGGTTGTGCAGCAAGCGACTATGCGAACTAACACGTTAATCTGGCTCCATATTTTACTTTGCAAACGAGCATAGGGGATGCGGTGGTGACGGTTCGTGATCATCCCGGTGGGTCACGATTGAGCTCGCCACGATATTTGGCGTCACGGTCGATCACTGAGCATTGTCTGTTTGGTCCCGTAAGCGGTCCTGAGCCGGCTGTCGCCGGGGCGCCAATGGGCCACAACCGGAAATCCAAGCATCCCGGTTCAAGTCGCAGGTCAACTCCGCTAAACTTCTGGGGGCGAACGGGGTGTGAACACTACAACACAAACGCCCGGTTCCAGCCCGGAGGCTCGGAGTCGACACTCATCAGCTTGCAGATCGGCTTGTTGTCGCTGGCGTGGGGAGACAGCGGACTTTTGGAGATGGAGCGCAACCAGAGGAGCCGTATGCCGAGCGATACGAGCGGCGTTGGTCGCGAACTAGTGCCGGCGCGGCTACAGATCCGACTTCTTGGTGCAGTCGAGATTATCTTGGACGGCCGGCGTCTTCGCGCCTTCAACTCTCTTCGCTTGCAACGGTTTCTGGCGTTGATCGCGTTACGGAGAGACCCGCAGCACCGTTCACGACTCGCGTTCGAGCTCTGGCCCGACTCCGACGAGCGTCAGGCGCGCACCAACCTCAGGAAGCTGCTCCACGACTTCCGTCATTCCCTTCCCGATATCGGTGAGTTCGTCGAGATCGACAACGAGACTGTGCGCTGGATTCCGACTGGGCCGACCGAGGTCGACGTGCTGAGGTTCCGCGATGCCATGGCGGCCGGTGATTTCGAGCTCGCCGCGCGCCTCTATTCGGGCGATCTCCTTCCAGCTTGTTATGACGACTGGGTCCTGGACGAGCGAGCCAAACTTCGAGCTGAGGCGTATGGGGCCCTCGTGCGGCTGACAGAAGAGGCTGCGGGGCGCGACAACCACAAAGCCACGATCAGGCACGCCCAACGCATCATCGACCTGGAGCCGACCGACGAAGCGGCCGTTCGAATTCAGATGGAAGCACATCTCGCGCTTGGCGATAGAGCCGCGGCGCTGCGCTGCTACCACCGGTACGCGGAGGTGCTTGAGCGCGACCTTGCGGTGGCACCGGGCGAGGCGATCGGGGCCATGTACCAACAGCTCCGGGCTGGCGCACCGAACCGCGACGAAGTGCAGGGCAAGGACCTACCCATCGCCGAATCGCCTTTCGTCGGCCGCAACCTCGAATGGAACCAGCTCATCGAGGCATGGAACACCGCGCGGGAGGGTGGGGCACATCTCTTCTTGGTGACCGGGGAACCGGGGATCGGAAAGTCCCGTCTCGCACTGGAACTCGGCCGTCGTGTTCGAGCAGACGGACACGTGGTGGCATCGGCTCGTGCGTACGAGGCTGCGGGTAGACTGCCGTGGGGTCCCGTCGTCGACCTGCTCCGATCGGATGCTATCCGAAGCCACATCGACACGCTCGACACGGTCTGGAGGGCCGAGCTCGCTCGTCTCCTGCCCGAACTCCGCGACGTTTCCCAGCCAACTGGACCGAAACAGTCGGGCGACGTGGCTCAGCGCCATCGGTTGTTCGATGCTGTAAGCCGAGCCATCGTGGCTGGCGACCGCCCGCGTTTGCTGATCATCGACGATCTGCAGTGGTGTGACGCCGAGACCATTGAGTTGATCGGTTTCGTTGTCCGTTCCGGACATACGGCACCGGTCCTCATCGTCGGTACTGTCCGGTGGGAGGAGATCCCACAGCATCATCCCCTCGTTGGACTCGTGGACGCCTTGGGCCACGACCAGGCAGTGACCACCGTGTCACTCGACCGACTCGACGAAACCACCACTGCGAGGCTCGCTGCTCGGCTACGCGGTGAAGACACGATTGATCCGGAATTGGCGGCACGACTCTGGAGCGAGACCGAAGGCAATCCACTCTTTGTCATCGAAGCGCTCCGAGCCGGGATCTCCTCTGACGGAAGTCAGGCAGTGCTCACACCAACGATGCGGGCGGTGCTGCGCGCTCGACTGGGCCAACTGACTGACGGCGCTCGGCGCCTCGCCGAGGTGGCGGCCGTCATCGGTCGGCCCTTCTCGGTCGGTCTGCTGGTCTCGGCCACTGGGACCGATGAACACGAGCTCGTTGATCATGTCGACGAACTCTGGCGTCATCGGATCATCCGAGATCAGGGACTCACGTACGATTTCAGTCACGACAAGCTTCGGGCGGTTGCCCTGGAGATGGTCAGCCCGGCTCGTCGACGTCAACTCCACCGCGCCGTCGCCGAGGCGATCGCGGTCGAGCGCCACAAGGACATCGACGCGGCCAGCCCGCAGCTGGCCGCACACTACGACCAGGCCGGCATGGTCGAACCGGCCATCGATGCCTACCGCGTGGCGGGGGGCCGAGCGGTGGCCGTGTCGGCCCTCGAAGAAGCGGTCACCATGTTTCGGCGAGCGCTCGCACTGCTCGCCGACCTGCCACCGTCACCCGACCGCGATGCACTCGAACTCGACATCCGGATCGCCTTCGGATCCCCCCTTGTTGCCCTGGAGGGCTACGGGTCCAACAGTGCGCACCAACTCTACGAGCGAGCCCTTTCGCTTTGCCGCAAGCTTCACAGACCCGTGGACCCGCCGATCCTCCGTGGTCTCGGCCTCGCCCGGCTGCAGGGCTGCCGCTTCGACGATTGCGATGAACTCGCCCGGGCCCTCCTCGACGATGAGAGTCATGACGCGATCGCCGGGACAGAGGGCCGATATCTCCTTGGCGTGAGCGCGTTCTGGCGGGGTGATCTGGCCAGAGCCCGCCACTATCTCGGTGACGCTATCGAAGCCTATGACGTATCCCATCGCGACGAGCATCTGGCGTTGTACGCCCAGGACCCGAAGGCTGTTTGCCTCGTACGGCTGGCCCTCGTCGAGCTGTGGGCCGGAGATGCCGGCAGGGCCGACCAGACAGCTCGATCTGCACTTAAGATCGCCGTCGATCTCGATCATCTGATGACGTTGGGGTACGTCATCACTTACGCGGCGATCCTCGCGGACGAATCCGAAGATCTCGTCCGCCTCGCCGAGCTCCTCGCGGACGCCGACCTTCTATGGAAGCGTCTTTCGGAGCGCTACCTCATGGTCGTCCTGGAAGCCCTTCGGGGCTGGCTGGACGTCTGCGCGGGATCGGCTGGAGGCATTGAGAAGATCGTGCGGTCGGTGGCGCGCTCGCGGACCGAAGGGGAGACCCTCCACCTGACCTACACACTCCTTCTTCTCGCCCGGGCTCGCGGCATGGTCGGCGAGTTCCGCGAGGGACGAGCTGCCACACGCGAGGGGCTCTCGTGGTCACACAGGTGCAACCAGCGCTATCTCGAGGCCGAGCTGTGGCGAGTCGACGGTGAGCTGGCTTATCGCAGCGGGGAAACCGAAGCCGCCGCTGCTTCTCTGCGCAGTGCCGTCGAGACCGCCAGCGCTCAAGGGGCGGGCTGGCTGGAGCTTCGGGCGCTCCACTCCTTCGCCAGTCGATTTCCCGATCAGACACTGCGTGAGCAACTTGGGGACCTCATCGAGACTATCCCGTCGGGCCATGATCTCCCGGCGTTCCGGGCAGCAACCGGCCTTCTGAGCGAGTCCGGTTGAGAGGGAACGCTTTCGGAACGCCCGAGGGCGCATCCTTGTGCGAGACGGAGCAGAGGAGCGCCCAATGAGCAACATAATCGAGGCGTTGACCGAAACGGTGCGGGGTCGCGTCATCACCCGCTCGGATTCTGACTACGACGAGGCTCGCGCTGTCTACAATGCCATGCACGACCGCAAGCCCCGCGCCGTCATCCAGTACGTGGATTCGGCCGACGTGATGGCCGCGGTCGCAGAGTGACTGTAAGCATCGCGCGGCAGCGAAGCACAGCCGTCCGAAGTCGAAACGACCGCTGAGGGCTCGAGCGCTCTGATGATCTAGGAAAGGAGTTGATCGTGCATGACATTCTCGGGATGCTCGCCTTTTTCATTTTGATCGGAGCTCAATTCGCCGGGGTAATCGTTGTTCACCGCTGGCAGACCGAGAATTGTTCGACAGAAGGCCGGCAGTCAGGTTCTGGCCTCAAACCGCTGACAGCTGCTGTCGTCAAAAGCGATGGTGGTGAGCGTTACAGTCAACGTCGGGAAATATCCCGGCGGGTGAGGTTGAGAGAGGCGAGCGCAAGCGAACCGCCGATGGGCCGGACCGTCACGCATCCTTCACCGGAAGCTGCACGATACTGAGGGGCCTGCCCTGCGTACTGCGTAGGGACATTCCCCTTGAGACCTGGCCCGCTTAATCGCCTCAGCTCCCTGGAAGTCCGTACGCCTCCTGGAAGAACAGATCCTTCCACGAGGCGGGCTCGCTCTTCACGAATCCGACGCGATGCAGGAAATCGACGATCTTGCCCAACCGGCTCGGCACCCTGGTGTAGACCATGTCCTGGCTCGAGAAGCTCGTCGTCAGATCGTCTTCGCTCAGTTTCCTCTCGTTCGTCATCTTGATATAGAGACTCGCGGCGCGCCGCTTGTCGGCATTGATCCAGTCGAGCGATTTATCAAAGGCCTTGTTGACGGCGGCAAATATCCTGGGATTGTCCGCGCGAAATCTCTCGTACGACGTGAACGTCAGGCCCGTCGTCGGTCCCCCCATGATCTCAAACCCCGAAGCCACCGTCTTGAGGCCGGCCTTCATCTCCGCCTCATGAAACGGTGATGTCGCAAAATGCGTGTTGATCTCGTGCACCTGGCTGAGCACTGCGGCAAGCGCCTCGGGATGCGGCAGCGCGACGGTGATGGGGTCGAGGCGAGCATGCTGGCCCTTGCCCCACAATTGCTCGGCCGCAATATGCAGCATGACGGCCTGGGTCGAGACCTTCAGCGACGGCACGGCGATGCGGTCGTTGTCGGTGAAGTCCTTCAGCGAGCGGATGTTCCGATTGCGAGTGTTGAGCCAAAGGTTGTTGCTGGCGATGGCGCCCAAGGCCTTGACCCCGATGCCGCGTCTCGTCCGATCCCAAATCACCGCCAACGAGGGTACGCCCTGGCAAGCGAAATGCAGGTTGCCGGATAGCATGGCATCGTTGATCGCTGCGGGCCCGCCGAGCTTCGGCCAGGTGACCTTCACGTCGCTCATGCCGCCTGCCACGAGGTATTTTTCGACGAGCTTCTGGCTTTCCATGACCATTGCCGGCAAATAGACCGCGCCGAATTGCTGCCCGAGGATGACTTCGTTCACTTCGGCGCGCGAGGTGGCCGTCATGGCCGTGAGCGCGATGACGGATGCGAGCAATAGACCGATATTCCGCATCTCGCAGTCCTCCCTTTGGCTTTGCTTTTCGTCAGTGTTCATCGATCTGCCCGTACAGTCAATCTTTGGCGCGCGCAGGTCCGCTCACCGATCGAACCGGTCTTGCGGTGGAAATGCCATTGTAGCCCACGACACCGGAGCCACGGCCGTCGGGTCATGATCTCCCGGCGTTCCGGGCAGCAACCGGCCTTCTGAGCGAATCCGGTTGAGAGGGAACGCTTTCGGAACGCCCGAGGGCGCATCCTTGTGCGAGACGGAGCAGAGGAGCGCCCAATGAGCAACATAATCGAGGCGTTGACCGAAACGGTGCGGGGTCGCGTCATCACCCGCTCGGATTCCGACTACGACGAGGCTCGCGCTGTCTACAATGCCATGCACGACTGCAAGCCCCGCGCCGTCATCCAGTGCGTGGATTCGGCGGACGTGATGGCCGTGGTCGCTGCTGGCCGCGACGCCTGCCTCGACCTGGCAATTCGTGGTGGGGGCCACAGCGTTCCCGGATTCGGCACGGTGGAAGACGGTCTGGTCATCGACCTGTCGAAGATGAAAAACGTTCGGGTCGACCCGATCAAGAAGGTCGCCCGGGTTGGGGGCGGCGCGACGTGGGGTGATGTCGACCATGCGACCTACCCGTTCGGCCTGGCGGCGCCCGGAGGGATCATCTCGACGACTGGGGTTGGTGGCCTGACGCTGGGCGGCGGCATCGGCTATCTGACCCGCGGCGTTGGTCTCTCCATCGACAACCTGCTGGCGGCCGATGTCGTTCTCGCCGACGGCCGGCAGGTCACCGCGAGCGACTACCAGAACGAAGATCTGTTCTGGGCCTTGCGCGGCGGCGGCGGCAATTTCGGTGTGGTCACCAGCTTCGAGTTTCAGCTCCACGAGGTCGGTGACATCGTGGGCGGCCCGATGTTCTACGAGTTCGACGATGCCGTGGCGGTTCTGCAGTGCTACCGCGAATTCATTGCGGATGCGCCTGAGCAGCTCGGATGCTTTTTCGGCTGGCAGATAGCTCCTGACCTGCCGTTTATCCCCAAGAACCGGGTCGGGGATCTGTTCTGCGTACTGGTCGTTTGCTGGAACGGTCCACACGAGGAGGCTGAGCGGGTACTGAAGCCGTTACGCGACGTTGCCGAAGTGAAAGCGGAGCAAGTCGACGTTATGCCGTTCCCCGCTCTCAACAGCGCCTTTGACGGATTGGTCCCGAAGGGCATGCAGCATTACTGGAAAGCAGACTTCATCACGGAGCTCACCGACGAGGCGATCGCTGCTCACGTCGAGCATGGCAAGAAGACACCGCACATAAGCTCGAGCATGCACCTCCATCCGATCAACGGTGCGGCTCAACGGGTCGGCGCCGACGAGACCGCCTTCGGACATCGAGACAAGAACTTTTCCCCGGTCGTTGTCGGAATATGGTCGGACCCCACCGACAACGAGACCAACATCAAGTGGGTGAAGGACTACTACGCAGCCATTCATCCTCACTCGGGCAGCGATGGGGGCTACGTCAACTTCATGTCCAGCGACGACGATCACCGTGCGCCCGCAAACTATGGCGCCAACTACGAGCGGCTCGCAGCCGTGAAGGCGGCCTACGACCCGGACAACTTCTTTCACGTCAACCAGAACATCGCTCCAGCGAACGGGAGGTAAGCGAAATGCATTGGGAACCCGATACCTCGCTGATCGACGCCGCGCGCGAGATCGCTCCGATCATCCGGAAGCACAGCGAGGAAGCAGAGCGGGAACGACGCCTGTCCCAGCCCGTCTTGGAGGCACTGCGCGAGACGGGTCTCTTGCGAATGACGACTCCGCGTTCGCTGGCGGGGTTGGAGACCGACCCAGTCACCCGCGCCCTCGTCGGTGAGGAAATCGGTCGCCACGACTCTGCTGCTGCGTGGACGTTGGAGAACCCTCTGGACTGGGCCTTCTTCTGCGCCCGGCTGCCCGACGAAGGAGCCGAGGAGATCTACGGCCGTGGAGCGGACATCCTGATCGCTGCCCAGTTCGGCCGCCCCCTGCAGGCGACGTCGACCAACGGCGGATACCGCATCTCTGGTCGCGCCCCGTTCGTGAGCAACTGCTATGACGCCGACTGGATCTCGTCGACGGTCCTTGTGGACGAGGACGAATCCGCCGGGGACGAGCCCGAGATGCGCATGGTCTACTTCCCCAGGGAGGAGTGCGAGATCATCGATACGTGGGACGTTATGGGGATGCGGGGCACGGGCAGCAACGACATTTCGGTGACCGACGTGTACGTGCCCAAGTCCAGGACCTTTCCGATGGTGCCGGACTTCGAGCCTGGATCGCACTATCGGGGCCCGCTGTATCGACTCCCGGTCGTGGGTGCGGCGGCGTCCGGCATCCCGACGCCGATGCTGGGGGTGGCGCGACGAGCGCTCGACGAGGTGACCGAACTCGCCCGGACCAAGACTCCGGTGGCATCGAGCGGCCTGCTGAAGGAACGGGCGTCGACGCAAGTCCAGCTGGGCCGAGCGGAAGCGATCCTGCGCTCAGGGCGCCTGTTGCTTCTCGACACCCTGAGCGAAGCGTGGCGGAGATGCCTCGACGGCGAGACCCACTCGCTGGAGCAGAAGGCGGACCTCCTGCTCGGGATGGCCCACGCGATGAGCAGCGCCGTCCAGGCGGTCGAGCTCGCATGCAGCATCGCGGGAACGACGGCGTTTCGAGCCACCAACCCGCTGGAACGTTGCTTCCGGGATGTCCAGACGATGAGACATCATGTTTTCGCCTCCGAGCAACGCTATGGGACCTTCGGGCAAGTGTATCTCGGGGTTCCACCGGACTTCCCCGTGGTTGCCTTCTAGCGTTTCCCTGATCCTGTAGAGAAAGTCCTCATAAGAGCGGCGGCGCCGCCCGAGTCGTAGTTTGGGCGTCGTGGCCGTCGACAAGTGGGCTCGAACCCAGGCCGAGGAGTTCATACGGCCGCTCGCTCGTCGTTGGCGTCACCTGGAGGGCGGGACTGTCGTGCCAGGCTCTCGAAATCGGACTGCGCTTATCTAGATCAGCCCCAGCCCCTTCAGACTCGCGTGGCCGTCCTTGCCGACGATGATGTGGTCGTGCACCGCGATGCCAAACGGCTTCGCCACCTCGATCACCGATTGGGTCATCTGCACGTCGGCGCGCGACGGCGTCGGGTCGCCCGAGGGGTGGTTGTGCACCAGGATGATGGCGGTGGCGGAGAGCTCGAGCGCGCGTTTCACCACTTCGCGCGGATAGACCGGCGTGTGGTCGACGGTGCCCTCCTGCTGCACCTCGTCGGCGATCAGCTGGTTGCGCTTGTCGAGGAACAGCACGCGGAACTGCTCGCGGTCGGCGAACGCCATGGCGCCGCGGCAATAGTCGAGCACGGCCGACCAGGAGGACAGCACCTCGCGCCGGTTGATCTCGCCGCGCGCCAGCCGCTGGGCGGCGGCCTGCACCACCTTGAGCTCGGCGATCGCCGCTTCGCCCAGGCCGGCGACCTCGGCGAGGCGTGCCGGCGTCGCCGAGACGACCTCGGCGAACGAGCCGAACTTCTTCAGCAGCTCCTTGGCGAGCGGCTTCACGTCCCGGCGCGGGATGGCGCGAAACAGAACGAGCTCCAGCAATTCGTAGTCGGCGAGCGCCGCCGGCCCGGCCTCCAGGAACCGGTCGCGCAGGCGCTGGCGATGACCGTGATAGTGCGGCGCCGCCGGCTTGGGGCCGGCGGATGCCGCAATATCCTCATCGTCGACAGACATCGGCGCGACCGTGACCGCGGGCAGCTTTCGTCAATCGTATGACGGCAGCCGGGAACACTGCAATTAGCGGCGAAGAGTGCCCCTCACCCCGACCCTCTCCCCGCAAGCGGGGAGAGGGAGCAGGCCGAGCCCGTGGCGCCCTACAACGCCACCAGCGCCTCCGGCTTCTTCACGTAGCGCTTGATGGCGTCGGCGGTCCAATAGGCGAGCGCGCCGACCGGGCCGGTCGGGTTCTTGCCGGCGTTCTGCGGGAAGGCGCAGGCGCCGGTCACGAACACGTTCGGCACGTCCCAGCTCTGGCAATAGCGGTTGAGCGCGCTGGTCCTGGGATCGGTCCCCATCGCGGCGCCGCCGGTGTTGTGCGTGCTTTGATAGGGGACGATGCTGTAGCGCTGCGGCGGAGCGCGCCGCACGACACGCTCGGCACCCATTGCCTCTCCGATCTTCACGCAGATGTCGGCGATGAAGTTCGCCTGCTTCTGCTCGTTCGCATGATAGTCGAACGTCATGCGCATGAGCGGCCGGCCGTAGCGATCCCGATACGTCGGGTCGAGATCGAGATAGTTCTGGCGGTAGGACATCACGCTGCCCTGGTTGTTGATGCCCAGCGTATGATTGTAGTGGCGCACCACCGCCCGCTTCCACTCGGTGCCCCAGGTCGGGGTGCCGGGCGGCACCGGGCGGAACCCGATCGGCCGCCCGGTGGCGCTCGGCGTCGAGATGCCGCCGCCGCCGATGAAGCCTTCCCGCACATGGTCGAAGCTGCCGGTGTTGAAGTCGTCGATGACGACGCTCAGCGCACCGGCACCCATGAACGGGTTCATCCAGGTCTTCTCGTCGAAGAAGACGCCGGCGCCGCTGCCGATCTGGTAGGCATAGTTGCGGCCGACGGCGCCCTCACCGCTTGCCGGGTCGTAGGGCTTGCCGATGCCTGACAGCAGCATCAGGTGGACATTGCCGAGCGCATAGGCGGAGAGCACCACGAGATCGCCCGGCTGCTCGAACTCGCGGCCGGCGGCGTCGAGATAGGTCACGCTTTCGGCGCGCTTCTTCGCGGCGTCGAGGTTGACCTTCATGACGCGCGCGTTGGTGCGCATCTCGACGTTCTTCTTCTGCGCGGCCAGCGGAATGACGGTGAAATGCGCGCTCGCCTTGGCGTTCACCTCGCAGCCGAAGCGCTCGCAGTAGCCGCAATAGTGGCAGGCCCCGAAGGCGACGCCGTCGGGATTGACGTAGGGTTGCGACATGTTGGCGGACGGTCCCGGGAACGGGTGATAGCCGAGGCTCTTCGCCGCCTGCTCGAACAGCGTGCCGGCGTGGGCCTGGATCATCGGCGGATTGGGATAGTCGCGCTGGCGCGCTCCCTCGAACACGTTGCCGCCGTCGATCTTCTGCCCCTTCAGATTGCCGGCCTTGCCGGAGATGCCGCAGAGATACTCGAACCTGTCGTAATAGGGCTCGAGCTCGTCGTAGGAGACGCCCCAGTCCTGCAGCTGCATGTCGGGCGGAATGGCGCTGCGGCCGGAGCGCGCGAGCGTCTGCTTCAGCGGCTCATGGTCCCACGGGAGCCAGCGCCAAGTCACGCCGTTCCAGTGCACGCCCGCGCCGCCGACGCCTTCGCCGGGCAGGAACGAGCCGAGCTGGCGCATGGGCAGCGCAGTCTGGCTCGCGTTGTTGCGGAAGGTCAGCGTCTCGCGCGACACGTCCTGCATCAGCTCGTGACGTTGCGCATAGCGCAACTCGTCGTGCACCGTCGGGTACATGAAATCCGGGTTGGTGTCGCGCGGCCCGCCGCGCTCCAGCACGACGATGGAGAGGCCGGTATCGGCGAGCTCCTTGGCCAGAATTCCGCCGGTCCAGCCGAGCCCGACGATGACGATGTCGGCGGATTTGAGTTTCGTTGCCATGATCGTGCTCCCTCAGCTCAGATCCTGGATGGACTTGGGCGCGACGTCGTATCGCTTGTTGCGATACTTCTCGATGTCGTCGGCATACATCCCGATCGCGCCGGGGAAGCCGATCATCTTCCACACCGCGGCGCTGCGATTGCCCCCATGGATGGGATCGGCGAAATATCCCTCCATGGTGTTGTTCAGGAGGATGCTGAAGAAAGCGCGCGCCGGAACCTGCGCAAACTCCGCCTTTCCGGCCTCGACTTCCTTGAGCGCCGCGGTGCGATCGGCGACGGAGAGCTGGTCGAAGGTCTTGTCGCCGCGCGTCTTCACGCACCACGCGTTGAGATCGGCGATGCCGATGCGGTAGAGATCGGCCGGCGGCAGCGGCAGCTGATAGCCCTGCTGCGCCGTGCCCTCGGCGAACGGCCCGTCGAGATACATGCGCGCGCCGCGGCCATACGGGCTCATCATCTGACGATCGATGAAGACCGGTACGCCGACCTCGACGCCGCCGGGGCCGACGTCGTCCTTGGGGATCAGGGTATCGACCAGCGCCACGACGACCGCAGCCTCCGGGGCGGTGAAGAAGCGGAACGTATCGGCGCCTTCGCTGTTGCGGGCCGGCGCATGAGCATGCTGCTGCCCTGCGGGCAGCGGCTGCGCTGCGGGTTGAGCCTCCGTGACCGTAGCCGAAACGGTCGTCGCCACGATGCCGGCCGCGGCTCCGGTGACGCCGAGACCTTTCAGGACATCGCGCCTGCGCACGCCTTCATTGTCAGCCATGGCATCCTCCCTGGACACCGGCTCATGTTGGGCGATTTGGGATTTCGGCCGATGTCCGGGCGGAAAACTAGCACAACCCGTGGCGGCAGTCCGTAGATGGGGTAACGGGCCGTCGGCCGGCCCGTTACCCCATCTACGGAGGGCGCTCAGTTCAGGTAAGGCGGCTTGTCGAGCCCCTTGGGCGAGAGCGTGAAAATCTCCACCCCGTTCTCGGTCACGCCGATGGTGTGCTCGAACTGCGCCGACAGCGAGCGGTCACGGGTCACCGCGGTCCAGCCGTCGGACAGCACTTTCACGTGGGCGCGGCCGAGGTTGATCATCGGCTCGACGGTGAACAGCATGCCGGGCTTGAGCACGATGCCTTCGCCCGGCCGGCCGACATGCACGATGTTGGGCTCGTCGTGGAACAGGCGGCCGAGGCCGTGGCCGCAGAAATCGCGCACCACGCTCATGTGCTGGGGCTCGACATAGGACTGGATGGCGGCGCCGATGTCGCCGGTGGTGCCGCCCGGCCGCACCGCCGCGATGCCGCGCATCATCGCCTCGTAGGTGACCTCGATCAGCCGCTCGGCCTTGCGCGGGATCTCGCCGACCGGGAACATGCGGCTCGAATCCCCGTGCCAGCCGTCGAGGATCAGGGTCACGTCGATGTTGACGATGTCGCCCTCGCGCAGCGGCTTCTCGGACGGGATGCCGTGGCAGACCACGTGATTGATCGAGGTGCAGGTCGAGCGGCGGTAGCCGCGATACATCAGAGTGGCCGGCGTGGCGTTGTGGTCGCGCCCGAACTCGAACACCAGCCGGTCGAGCTTCTCGGTCGGCACGCCCGGCTTCACCTCGGCGCTGAGCATGTCCAGGCACTCGGCGACCAGCCGCCCGGCCCGCCGCATGCCCTCGAAGGCCGCCGGCCCGTAGAGCTTGATCTGTCCGGTCTTGCGCAGCGGCGCGAGCGCCGCATCGACGTAGGTCATGAATGCTCGCGGCCTGGCCGCGTCCCCGCGGCCGCACGCCGCCAGTTTTGAGCCCTTCAATTAATTCGCCGGCACGGCCGGCGCAAGCGTGGGCTACCCCGGGCGCATGCTCTTATCGGCGAACCGGTTCCCGGTTCGCCGGAACATGCGCTGCGATCGGCACCGGGCCGGCCAGGTCGAGCCCGGCGCAGGCGATGGTGCAGCGGTAAGCGTAGGCCTCGACCCCGGCCTTGCGGGCGCGGTCGAAGGCCAGGCCGTAAGCCGGGTCGATGTCGCGGGCGAGCGCGAAGCGCGCGGCCGAGCAGATCTGGATCAGGTACAGCATGACGGCGCGGGAGCCGCTTGCGACCATTGCGGCGAGCTCGTCGAGGTGGCGGGTGCCGCGCGCGGTGACCGAATCCGGGAACTCGGCAAGGCCCGGCTGCCGCATCAGGTGAACGTTCTTCACCTCGACGTAGCAGGGCGGCCGGTCCGGGCCCTCGAGCAGAAAGTCGACCCGCGAGCCGCGGCCGTATTTCACCTCGCGCCGGATGGAGACGTAGTCTTGGAGCTCAGGGATCGCCCCCTGCGCCAGCGCGGCGGCGACCAGGGGGTTCGGATGGGCGGTATTGACGCCGACCAGCTCGATCCCGCCGCCCAGGTCGACCTCCACCAGCTCCCAGCTGTATGCGAGCTTGCGCTTGGGATCCGACGATTTCGACAGCCAGACGCGCGAGCCCGGCGCCGCCAGACCGGTCATCGCGCCCGGATTGGCCACATGCACGGTCAGGGCCGCGCCGCCCTCGAGCAGCACGTCGGCGAGAAAGCGCTTGTAGCGCCGCACCAGCGTCGCCGGGATGAGGGGAGCGGCGAACTGCATTTACGCGGCAATCCTGCCGCCCAGCTCGTCGTCGATATGGGCGCGGATGATGTCGTCGAACGAATTCTCCACCCGGAATCCGAGCGCAAGCGCGCGGCGGGCGTCGAACCGGCTCGGCCAGCCGGCGACGATGCGCATGATCAGGGCATCCGGCTCGCGCCGGATGCGCGCCAGCGACCTTGTCGCCGGCGATGCGGCGGAGCGCTGCGATCTGCTCGCCGACCGTGCAGCACACGCCCGGCATGGTGAGGTTGACGCGCGGGCCGAGTTGCTCGCGCGTCAGCGACGCCGCATGCACCAGGAAGCCGACCGCCGAGCGCGGGCTCGCGTGCCAGTGCAGGACCTTTTCCTCGACCGGCAGGATCGCCTCCTCGCCGGCGAGCGGCTCGCGGATGATGCCGGAGAAGAACCCCGAGGCCGCCTTGTTGGGCTTGCCGGGCCGCACGACGATGCTGGGGAGGCGGATGCCGACGGCGTCGAGCAGGCCTTTCCGCGTGTGGTCGGCGAGCAGCAGCTCGCAGATCGCCTTCTGCGTCCCGTACGAGGTCAGCGGCGTGAGGTGGAAATCGTCGGGGATCGCATCGGGAAACGGCGCGCCGAACACCGCGATCGACGACGTGAAGACGAATCTCGGCACATAGCCGTTGCCGCGACTGCGGATCGCGTCCAGCAGCGCACGGGTACCGTCGAGGTTGATGCGGTAGCCCTTGTCGAATTCGAGCTCGGCCTCGCCCGATACGATGGCCGCCAGGTGGAAGATGACGTCGGGCGCGCCCGCGATGTGCCGGGCGGCTTCGCCTTGTGCCGAGATGTCGGACGCCGAGATGTCGAGCTTGCGGGCGAAGCCAGGAGGCTTTGCCGGCGCGACGATGTCGGTCAGCGTGAGCTTCTCGATCGGCTTGCCGTTGAGCGCACCGTCGCGGACCAGCCGCTCGGTCAGCTTGCGGCCGATCATCCCGGCGGCGCCGGTGATCAGAATGTGCATGCGTGCTTCCTCATAGCGCCAGCCCGCCGTCGACGAGGTGCGGCTGGCCGGTGATGTAGCTCGATTCGTCGGAGGCGAGGAACACCGCGAGCGCAGCAACCTCCTGGGCGGTCCCGAGCCGTCCCATGGGCTGGCGGTCGACAAAGCCCTTGCGCACCACCGCCAACGTCTGGCCGGTGGACTTGGCCAGGGCAGCGATGCGCTCCTCGAGCGAGGGCGACTCGATCGTGCCCGGACAGATGGCGTTGCAGCGGATGCCCTGGCGAATGAAATCGGCCGCCACCGCCTTGGTGAGCCCGATCACCGCCGCCTTGGTGGCGCCGTAGACGTAGCGGTTCGGCAGGCCCTTCACCGAGGAGACGCCCGACGACATGTTGATGATCGATCCCTTCCGCTTCTTGAGCATGCCGGGCAGGAAGGCGGTGATCATGCGGTGCATGGACTTGACGTTGAGGTCGAACGAGAAGTCCCAGTCCGCCTCCGAACAATCCAGCACGGTGCCGTGGTGCACGAAGCCGGCGACGTTGGCGAGGATGTCTGGCGGACCGAATTCGCGCTGCAAGTCCTTGGCGAGCGCATTGATCGCCGGCGTGGAGCGGACGTCGAGCGCAAGCCGCGCGGCGGCGCCGCGCAAGCCCTTGAGCTTCGCCTTGTCCACATCGGTGGCGATCACCTTGGCGCCCTCGGCGATGAACGCCTCCGCGATGGCGCGCCCGATCCCCTGGCCGGCCGCCGTGACGAGCGCAACCTTCTGCTTCAGTCTCCCGGGCATTCGCTCCGCTCCTTATGGGCGCGTCCGTAGGGTGGGCAAGGCGCGGTATTCGGCCTGAACGCGTGGGCAAAATCGCGTCTGCGCCTTCCCTCGCCGCCTTGAGCGGCTCGCCCACGCGAATACGACGTGCTTGGTGATTTTGCCCACCCTACAGGCTGCGGTCTCTAGCGAGCAAGGCTCGTCCGCTGGCGTCCCTCAGAATCGAAGTTATCCGGATCAAGCCATTGCTCGAATGCGCGCTTGCGGGCCGGCCATTCTGTCTCGAGCATGGCGAACCAGGCAGTGTCGCGGTTGCGGCCCTTGCTGATCATGTGCGCGCGAAAGAGCCCCTCGAACGTGAAGCCGTAACGCAGCGCCGCGCGGCGCGAGGCAGCGTTGAGCGCGTTGCACTTCCATTCATGACGCCGGTACCCGAGGGTCTCGAACACGTAGCGCGCCAGCAGATACTGCACTTCCGTGGCGAGCGGCGTGCGCTGCAGCGCCGGACCATAGACGATGTGGCCGACCTCGATCACCCGCATCGCCGGGCGAATCTCCATCAGGGTGGCGATGCCGACCGCGCGGCCGCCGGCGCGCTCGACCGCCACATAGGAATACGGGTCCTCGAGCTTTGCGCGCTGGTCGAGCCAGGCGGAAAACTCGGAAACATCCGCGAACGGCCCATAGGACATATAGGTCCACAGCGCGTCGTGCCCGCGCACGGCGTCCCACAGGTCTGCCCCGTGACGGGCCGGGTCGAGCTTCTCGACGCGCCCGAAGCGGCCTTCGAGCACCACGGCGGCGGGCCGGCCTGCGGGCGTTGCGTCGACGCGCAGGCCGATCGGTTGTCCGGTGGCCGGGTCGGCCTCGCTGAAGGTCACGACGTCGCCCGGCGCTTGCCGTCCTCGCGAAAGAAGGCATTGAGCTCCGGGTTGGGGACAATGCCGGAAAAGCTGTCGAACTTGCCCTGCTCGGCGATCTCGCGCGCCGAGCGGATGAAGGCGTCCATGGCAACGCGCGCCAGCGTGCCGCCGACGCTGATGCGGCGCACGCCCATGTCGCCAATCTCCTTGACGGTGAATACGTTGGTGGACATCAGCAGGTTGACCGGCAGCGGCGCGACCGCCTTGACGACGGCGGTGACCTGCTCGCGGGTCTTGATGCCTGGCGGATAGAGGCAATCGGCGCCCGCTTCCGCGAAGGCCTCGAGCCGGCGGATCGTCTCCTCGAGGTCGGGCCGTCCGCAGATGAAGCCTTCGCTGCGCGCCGTGAAGACGACGCCGCCTCCCGCCTTGTCGATCGCCGCGCGGGCGGCGCGCACGCGCGCGAGCGCGAGATCGAAATCATACAGCGGGTTGTCGGCGTTGCCGGTCGAAATCCTCGATCGACAGGCCGGCGACGCCAGTTGCGACCGCGAGCCGCACGCTTTCGGCGACGCCGTCCGGGTCGTCGGCGTAGCCGCCCTCGAAATCGGCGTTGACCGGCAGGTCGGTCGCCTCGACGATCTCGCGCAAATGCGCGAGCACCATGTCGCGCGACGGCACGCCGTCGGGCATCCCGTGCGCATGGGCGAAGCCGGAGCTGGTGGTCGCCAGCGCCTTGAAGCCGAGGCCCTGCAGGTAACGCGCAGTGCCGATGTTCCACGGGTTGGGAATGACGAAGCAGCCGGACTTGTGCAGCGCCTGATAGGTGCTGCGCTTGTCGGAAACCGATGGGCGGGAGCTGGTCATGGCGCACCTCGTTGAGGTTGAACGGTTGCGACCCTGGCACGATTGCGCCGACCGAGACAGCGCGTTTCGGTGATCGATCGCATCACCGCGCGTGATCGACCGCAAGCGGCTGATTATTTTCGTCTCTTCCAGTCCTTGGCCCATTCCTTCTGCTCGGCGCGAACGGATTGCGCCGCGGCGGCAACGGCCACCGCGGCCCAGTTGCGCTTGCGCCGATCGAGATCCCGGATGATATCCTTGCCGCCATTCGTGGTGCCGAGGTGGACCGCGGCCAGATCGCGCCCCATGGCGGTCAGGATATCCCTGTTCACAAACTGCCGCAGCTTGCCGAACTCCATGGTCCTGGTTTTCTTCTTCCTGGGCGGAAGCTCGATCTTGCGATCATTGGGAGAGAGGCGGCGGACCAGGATGCGTCCGCGCAATTCATACCAAGGATCAGGGGAGCGATATCCGCCCCTCGCAACGTCCATCAAGCGCAGGCGGTTGGAGCCGTTGTGCGCCCGGGCCCAACCGGATGGCACGATGGTTTTGCTCTCGCGCACGACCGGCGCCCCCACCCATTCCCCGTCACCGACCCAGCGCGGGCGTCCGAGGCTGCCGGTCCCGGCGCTGCGCGGCCAGTATTCGAGCTCGATACCGTCGTCCGGGCGCGCCGCCACGAGCGCTTTGGCGTGGGCACGCGGAATCTTGCGTTTCCTGGCCTTCGCCTCGCTCTTCTCCGTGTAAAGCTCGTTCCAGAAATTCTCCCGTCGGGTTTTCGACACGGCGACCTTGGCGCGCAGCCACTGATTGTCGCGGTCAAGCACATATGGGCCCGGGTCCTTGAGCCCTTTGCGATAGCCCTGCAGGATCCAGGCGCAGATCCGGTCAAGGGAAATGCCCGGTACTTCCGCCAGGACCGCGCTGGTTGCCAGACGAACGAGGTCGAGAACATACGGCATCCTGGCGGCCTCGTCGAAATCGTTGACGCCCCACACCAGGCGGCCCTCGTTGTCGCGCCAGCTGCCGAAGTTCTCGATGTGGATGTCGCCGACCGCAAGCACCGATGGGGCGACCTTCAGCTCCGGGCAGACCTGCAGGATCGTTTCCGCCCAGCGCCAGTAGGTCGCACGCAGGAACTGGAATGGTTCGGCGGCCATCTTCCTGTGCTTCTTGCGAAGGTCGCCCTTCACGATGCCTCCCTTGAGCGCTCGTCTGAGCCAGCGCTCGTAGGCGGCGGCCGATTCGACGATGTTGGACTTTTTGCCCTTCACTGTTCCCTCCCGCCTTGGCCGGATCCGTGCCACGGGACGTTACCGCAGCCTTCAACCAAAGGTCGAGGGGCATGAACCGGCGAGTTGCCGCAATGCGCGGTCAGTGATTGTCGCGCGGTACGCCCATGGTCTCGGCCACGCGCTGGAACTGCACCGCAGGCCGCAGCACCATTCCGTCGGCGAGCTGATCGACCATGGCGCGCTGGATCTCCTGCCATGGCGTCTGGCTCGGCGGATAGGGATAGCCACCCTGCTTTTCCAGCGCGGCGCGCCGTTCGCTCAGCTCGCCATCGGAGATCAGGATGTTGGCGGTGCGCTTGTTGAGATCGATGCGGACCCTGTCGCCGGTCTTCAACAGGGCGAGCCCACCCGAGGCGGCGGCCTCCGGGGAGGCGTTGAGGATCGAGGGCGAGGCCGATGTGCCCGACTGGCGGCCGTCACCGATGCACGGCAGCGAGGTGATGCCGCGTTTGATGAGGGCGGCGGGCGGCTGCATGTTGACCACCTCGGCCGAGCCCGGATAGCCGATCGGCCCGGCGCCGCGCATGAACAGGAGCGTGTGCTCGTCGATGCCGAGCGCTGGATCATCGATGCGATGGTGGTAGTCTTCGGGCCCGTCGAACACGACGGCGCGGCCCTCGAAGGCGTTCGGATCGCTCGGGTTCGAGAGATAGCGCTCGCGGAATTCCTCGGAGATCACGCTCATCTTCATGATCGCCGAGTCGAACAGGTTGCCGCCGAGCACGGTGAAGCCGGCCTTATGCTTGAGCGGCTTGCCGTAGGGCCGGATCACGTCCGCATCCACGATCTTCGCGTCCTTGACGCTCTCCCCCATGGTCTTGCCGTTGACGGTGAGCGCATCGGCATGGATGCGGCCCGCCCGCATCAGCTCGTTCATGACCGCCGGCAGCCCGCCGGCGCGATGGTATTCCTCGCCGAGATAGTGGCCGGCCGGCTGCATGTTCACCAGCAGCGGCACGTCGGAGCCGACCGTTTCCCAGTCCGCGATCGCGAGGGGAACGCCGATGTGCCGCGCGATCGCGTTGATGTGAATCGGTGCATTGGTCGAGCCGCCGATCGCCGAGCAGGCCACGATCGCGTTCTCGAACGCCTTGCGGGTGAGGATGTCGGACGGCCGCAGGTTCTCGTGCACGATCTCGACCGCGCGGCGGCCGGTCTCGTAGGCGATCTGGCCGCGCTCGCGGTAGGGCGCCGGGATCGCGGCGCAGCCCGGCAGGCTCATGCCGAGCGCTTCGGCGAGCGCGTTCATGGTCGACGCCGTGCCCATCGTGTTGCAATGGCCGATCGAGGGAGCCGAGGCCGCAACCGCGTCGAGGAACTCCGGATACTCCATTCGTCCGGCAGCGAGCTCCTGGCGCGCCCACCACACGACAGTGCCGGAGCCGGCGCGCTGCCCGCGCCACCAGCCATTCAGCATCGGGCCACCCGACAGCACGATCGCCGGGATGTTGACGGTGGCCGCCGCCATGATGCAGGCGGGCGTGGTCTTGTCGCAGCCGGTGGTCAGCACGACGCCGTCGAGCGGATACCCGTACAGGACCTCGACCAGGCTGAGATAGGCGAGATTGCGGTCGAGCGCCGCGGTCGGCCGCTTGCCGGTCTCCTGGATCGGATGACAGGGAAACTCGAACGCGATCCCGCCGGCCGCCTGGATGCCGGTGCGCACGCGCCGCGCCAGATCGAGATGATGGCGGTTGCACGGTGAAAGATCGGACCCGGTCTGGGCGATGCCGATGATCGGCTTGCCGGCAGTCAGCTCGGCCAGGGTGATGCCGTAGTTGAGATAGCGCTCGAGATAGAGCGCCGTCATGCCGGGATTGTCCGGATTGTTGAACCAGGCCTCGGAGCGCAGTTTGTTCGCCATGACTCAAGCTTCCTCCGGCCTGCGGTACCCGCCGGCGGGTCCTTCATGTCGGCCGATTTGAACAGGATGCATCCGACCGCATCGTCGTGGCAATCGGGGCTGCGTTCGTAATCCTGCTGCCGTGGACACCGACTTGTGACATACGCGTCGCTCGTGCCTGATTGCCCGACGCGCCATTCCGGAGTACCGGCATTCGAACGCTTTCGGAGCGGCTGCAATGACATCGTCGCCGATCATCGCCTCAGCCTCAGCGGTCATCCTCGCGTTGGCCCTGGCGGTACCGGCCGAGGCCGCAAAGGTCCGCAAGCACAAGAAGCCCGCCACGGCGCCGACCGTCGCGGCGACCTCTTATTATCGCGGCGCCAATCTCTTCCCGCCCGGTCCGGTCATGTACGGCAACCAGTATCTCGGCACCGATCCGGATCCCTTCATTCGCTCCCAGCTGTTGCGCGATCTCGGGGCCCATTTCGGCGGGGACGACTGACCGGCAGGCGGACGTTGCTCCGCCGTCCTCGGAGTGGAGCAATGACATCCTTGCCGATCAAGACCACAACCTGCGCCATCTTGCTCGCTGTGTTGCTTTCCGCGCCGGCCGAAGCGGCCCAGGCGCGCAAGCGCGTCCCGCCGCCGAGTGCGCCTGCGGCGCCGCGTGCGCCCGCTCTCCCGCCCGCGCACCGCGGAGCCGATCTCTTCCCGCCCGGTCCGGTCATCTACGGCAACAAGAATTTCGGCACCGATCCGGACCCGTTCATTCGCCAACAGTTGCTCCGCGACCTCGGCGCGCAATTCTAGTAGGCCGGACTACTCGGCCAGACCGGCCTACTCCGCAGCTCTTGCCTGGTCGCGCGGCACGAACAAGAGCTTGTCGATCCGCTTGCCGTCCATGTCGATCACTTCGGCTTTCCAATTGCCGATCTCGAATGTGTCGCCTTCCACCGGGATGCGCGCGAGCCGCTCGAGCGCGAGCCCGGCGGCGGTGTGAAACTCGCCTTCGGCCTTGTCGAGGCCGAGCGTATCGACCAGCTCGTCGATCGACACGCGCCCGTCGACCAGCCATGATCCGTCCGGCCGCCTGACCAGATTCTCCGCGCCACGCTGGTGCTCCTGCGGCATGTCGCCCGCAATGGCCTCGAGGATGTCGGTGAGCGTGACGAGGCCGAGGAAATCGCCATATTCGTCGACCACGAAGGCGACGTGCATCGGCACCGAGCGGAACATCTCCAGCATGCGCAGCACCTGGACATTCTCCGGGACGTAGATCGGCTCGCGCACGTGGGCCTCCGCCTGCACGCCGCGGCCGGCGATGAGATCGGCGATGAGGTCGTCCTTTTGCAGCACACCGAGCGGCTGGCCGAGGTCGCCGCCGCGCGCCACCACCATGCGCTGGAACGGACAATCGGCGATCTCGCGCGCGATCACCTCCGGCGCGTCGTCGAGATCGATCCAATAGACGTCGGGGCGCGGCGTCATGATGGCGGCGACCGAGCGGTCTGCGAGCGCCAGGACGCCGTGGATCATGTCCTGCTCGACTTCGTCGATCGCGCCGGCCTCGGTTCCCTCGGCAATCGCGAAGCGCACTTCCTCCTCGGTCACATGGTGACTGCGGCGCTCCGGCACGCCGAACAGCGCCAGCAGCAGGTCCGATATACGCTCCAGTATCCAGACGAAGGGACGAAACACGCTGGCCACGATCTGCAGCGGCCGGGCGAGACGCACCGCAATCGCCTCGGGGCTCGCCAGCGCGACGCGCTTGGGCACCAGCTCGCCGATGATCACCGACAGGGCGGTGATCAGGATCACCACCAGCACGACCGCGATCTCGGGCCCATGCGGCTCAACGCCGGGGATGCGATCGAGATGCGGACCAAGGCGCGCGCCCAAGGTCGCTCCGCCGAACGCGCCGGACAGAATACCGATCAGCGTTATGCCGACCTGCACCGAGGACAGGAACGTGCCGGGATTGTCGGCCAGCGCCAGCGCCTGGCGCGCCCCGCGTCGTCCCTCCTCGGCCATCTGCTGAAGCCGGATGCGGCGCGACGACACCACCGCCATCTCGCCCATGGCAAAAAAGCCATTCAGGAAAAAAAGGCCGAGAAGAATGCCAAGCTCGAGCGCGACGTCCATCCGACCAACATATCTCCCCGACCGGACGGCGCAACGCCGGGATCGGCTCGCCCTTGTGGTGATTGAGTTTTTTGGCCTATGTGGCGATCCTGGAGTGAATCAAGCGCGGCCCGGGTATTTGGTTCCCGGTCGTCAACCGCGCGCAAGTCCGGGAGGAACAAGGAGATGCTGAAAACAATCGCTGCCTTCGACCGTATCGGCGAGGAGAATGCCTTCGCGGTGCTGGCGCGGGCGACCGAGCTCGCCTCCCAGGGCCGCGACATCATCAATCTCGGCATCGGCCAGCCCGACTTCCGCACGCCCGAGCACGTGGTGGAAGCCGCCGTCAAGGCGCTCCGAGACGGCCATCACGGCTACACGCCGGCGACCGGCATCAAGCCGTTGCGCGAGGCGGCGGCGGCCGACCTCCACAAGCGTTTCCAGGTCGAGGTCTCGCCCGACGAGGTGATGATCATGCCGGGCGGCAAGCCGACCATGTACATGTCGATCCTGATGTTCGGCGAGCCGGGCGCGGAGATCCTCTATCCGGATCCGGGCTTCCCCATCTATCGCTCGATGATCGAATATACCGGGGCAAAGCCGGTGCCGGTGCCGATCCGCGAGGAGAACGGCTTTGCCTTCTCGGCCGAGGAAACGCTGGGATTGATCACACCGCGCACGCGCCTCCTCATCCTCAACTCGCCCGCCAACCCGACCGGCGGCGTCACGCCGAAGGCCGAGGTCGACAAGCTGGTCGCCGGCCTCGCCAGGCATCCCGACGTTGCGGTGATGTCGGACGAGATCTACGACCACATGGTCTATGACGGCGAGACCCACGTGTGCCTGCTCTCCTATCCGTCGATCCGCGACCGCCTGATCCTGCTCAACGGCTGGTCCAAGACCTACGCGATGACCGGCTGGCGGCTCGGCTATGCGATCTGGCCCGGCAAGCTCTACGACCTCGCGCGCAAGCTCGCCGTCAATCTCTATTCGTGCGTCAATGCGCCGACCCAATGGGCGGGTCTCGCCGCGCTCACCGGCCCGCAGGACGATGTCGCCAAAATGGTCGCCGAGTTTGACCGGCGGCGGCGCGTCGTGGTCGACGGCCTCAACAAGCTGCCCGGCATGTCCTGCGCGACGCCGAAAGGCGCTTTCTACGCGTTCCCGAACGTGAAGCGCACCGGCTGGAAGGCGAAGCCGCTCGCCTCGGCGCTGCTGGACGAATCCGGCGTCGCCATCATCGGCGGCCCGGATTTCGGCATCCTCGGCGAAGGCTACGTGCGGCTCTCCTACGCCAATTCGACCGAGAACATCGTGCGGGCCCTCGAGCGCATGGGCGAGTTCCTCACCACCCGCAAGGCGGCCTGACCCTGCGATGGACCTGACGGGCAAGCTTGCCCTCGTCACCGGCGCATCGAGCGGGATCGGCGAAGCGACGGCGATCGCGCTCGCCCGCGCCGGCGCTGATGTTGTTCTCGTCGCCCGCTCCGCCGACAAGCTCGATGCGGTGGCGCGGACCATCGAGAACGCCGGCCGCAAGGCCGTGGTGGTGCCGGCCGATCTTGCGAGCGCCGAGGCCGTTGCGCGCCTGAGCGAAGCCGTGCGCGCGCAGGCGCGCGTTCCCGACATCATCGTCAACAATGCGGGTGCCGGCCGTTTTGCGTCGGCGCTGGAGACCAGCAACGACGAAGCGCGCGCGGCAATCGAGGTGCCGTACCTCGCGGCGTTCTACGTCACGCGCGCCTTCCTCCCCGACATGGTGGCGCGGCGCAGCGGCCACATCGTCAGCGTGACGTCGCCCGGCTCGTACCTCGCCTGGCCGAATGCCTGCGCCTATATCGCGGCGCGTCACGCGCTCAAAGGGTTCACCGAGGCGCTGCGGACCGAAGTCGCGCGGCACGGCATCGTCGTGAGCCTCGTGGTGCTGGGAACGGTCGAGACCCCGTACTGGGAACACAATCCCGGCAGCCGCGAGAACCTGCCGAAGGGTTTTGCCGCGATGTCGAGCGCGGATGCGGCAGCGATCATTTTGCAGGCGATCACGCGGCGCAAGCGGCAGATCGTGCGGCCGCGCGTGTTCCGGCTCCTGTGCGCGCTCGCCGCCATCGCGCCGGGGCTGGCGTCGCGCTTTCAGGAGCGTAGCGGCCGTGTCACTCCCCCGGCTTGATGCCGGCTTCCTTGATCACGCCGCTCCATTTGGCGATGTCGGACTTGATTACGGCGGCGAGCGCGTCCGGCGAGCTGCCGACCGTGTCGAGCCCGAGCTGCGCGAAGCGGGCGCGCGCTTCTGGCTCGGCCAGCATCTTCACGGCCTCGTCGTGAACCTTCTTCACGATCGGGGCCGGCGTCCCGGCGGGTGCGACGAGGGAAAACCAGGAGGTCGCCTCGAATCCCGGAAATGCCGATTCGGCGACGGTCGGGAATTCGGGAATGTTCGGTGAGCGCTTGAGTGAGGTCACCGCAAGTCCGCGCAGCTTGCCCTCGCGCACAACGGGAAGGATCGAGGCGACGTTCTGCAACGTCATGGTCACGCGTCCGCCGATCACGTCCGTGAACACCGCGCCGCGGTAGGGCACGTGGACGATGTCGACCTTGCCGAGAATCTTCAGCATCTCGCCGGCGATGTGCTGGGGCGTGCCGACTTCCGGTGAGGCGTAGGACAGCTTGCCCGGCTGCGCCTTGGCGAGCGCGAGCAGGTCCTGGAACGTCTTTGCCGGCATGTCGTTGTTCACCGCGAGGATGCTGGGCATCTGCAGCAGCAACGAGATCGGCGCGAAGTCGGTGGTCGAATCGTAGCCGAGCTTTCCCTGCAGGGCGGGCGCGATGGTCATCGCGCCGTTCGCCGCATAGGCGAGCGTATAGCCGTCCGGCATCGCTTTCGCGACCCGGTCGGCCGCGACGGTGCCGCCGGCGCCCGGCACGTTCTCGACGGTGACCGGCACGTTCCACGCCTCGCTGAACCGCTGCGCGAAGATGCGCGCCGTGATGTCGGTCGCGCTGCCCGGCGTGAATCCGACCAGGATGCGGACCGGCTTGTCCGGATAGCTCGTTTGCGCAAAGCTTGCGCTCCCCAGGATTCCCACCAGGGCAGCGATCGCGACGGCACACGACAGGACCTGAAGGCGAACCGGCTTCATGGCGCTCCCCTCGACAATCGGAAGCGCCCGCTCGCCCAAGGCGGCTCAAGCGCTCCTCCCTCGTTTCGCTGACTGTCTCACGACCCGCGATGCAATGACAATGATCTTGCGACCATCGGGAGGAGCACATCGTGGACATTGACCGGATTGCGCCCGGGCTCGATGCGATCGTCGATGCCGATCCCCCGCTCGACGAAATCGCCCATGGCATCACGTTCGGGGAAGGGCCGGTGTGGGACCGGTGCGAGAAGCGGCTGCTCTTCACCGACATCATCGGCGATACGATCTGGCAGTGGAAACCGGGCGTCGGCCAGACGGTGCTGGTGCATCCCTCGCGCCATGCCAACGGCATGACGTTCGACCGCGAGGGCCGGCTGGTGGTCGCCGGCTGGTCGGCGCGGACCATCTGGCGGGTCGAGAAGGACGGCGCGTTTACTACTATCGTGGCGCGTTACGAGGGCAAGAAATTCAACAGCCCGAACGACATCGTGGTGCGCTCAGACGGCCTCGTCTACTGGACTGATTCGCCCGGCGGGCTGGTCATTCCTGGCATGGTGGGCGAGGACCTGCAGCGCCACCTCGACATCCAAGGCGTGTTCTGTCTCACGCCGTCGGGCGACGTGCATGTGGCCATCGCGGACTGCCTCTATCCCAACGGGCTCGCGTTCTCCAAGGACGAGCAGATCCTCTACGTGAACGACACGCGGCTCGGCATCATCCGGGCGTTCGACGTCGGCAAGGACGGCAGCGTCGGTCCCGGACGCCTGTTCCACAAGCTGACGGGAAACGATCCCGGTGTCGCCGACGGCATGAAGGTCGATCAGGAGGACAACGTCTACTGCACCGGGCCGGGCGGCATCCACATCATGGACAGGAGCGGGATGTTGCTAGGGCGGCTGCTGCTCGCCGGCCACAACACCAACATCGCCTGGGGGGACGACGATTGGCGCTCGTTGTTCATCACCACGTATCACAACGTGGTCCGCACGCGGCTGAACATTCCCGGCGTTCCGGTCTGGTAGGGAGAGCGCGATGTCGTGGGGTTTCAAGCTGGTGGCCGGCCCGCATGAAGGGGCGACCGGCGGTGTCGTGTGGGACGGCGGCGGCGTGCTGTTCACGGCGGTCGAGGAAGGCCGCCTCATGCGCTTCGACCTGGCCACCCGGAAGGTCGGCGAAGTCCGGCGGCACATCAACCGGGTGAACGGGCTTGCGCTCGGTCCCGGGGGCGAGCTTTACGGCGCGCAGGAAGGCGGCCGGCGTCTCGTCGAGTTCACGCCGGACGGGCGGCTCCTGGCCGTCGACGCGCTGCTCGACGGCAAGTACCACAACCAGCCGAGCGACCTCGTCGTCGACCGGCAGCACCGCATCTGGTTCACCGACCCGATCCACCCTGTCATCCCGTTCGGGCCGCAGATCTTTCCGCTGCTGCCGCATCAGTCGGTGCTGCGGCTCGAGCGCAACGAGCGCCGCGCCTGGACCGCCGCGCGCATGACCGACGACACCGTGGCGCCGCGGGCGGTGCTGCTGTCGGCGGACGAGACCACGCTGTATGTCGCCGACGGAGATACGCGGGGCGCAGCCCCGCGCGAATTGCGCGCCTATCCGGTCCGCGCCGACGGCAGCCTCGGCCGCTACGACGTGCTGCACACGTTCGGGGCGGATCATCGCGGACCGCAGCGCGGGATCGAAGGCATGTGCCTCGATGTCGAGGGCAACATCGTCGCCTGCGCGGGCTGGCGTGACAGCGGTCCCGGACCGCTGATCTATGTGTTCGCCCCGAACGGCGCGGTCATCGAGACCCATGGGTTTCCGGCCGACCGGCCGAACAAGTGCTGCTTCGGCGGGGACGGCCTCGGCTTGCTGTTCGTCACCACCGGCGGCGGGCAGCTGTATCAGGCGAAGACCGACCGTCGCGGCCTGCGCAAAACGTGACGCAACGTCTCGCGCGGACGCAAAACATGCGCGTCCGCCAATCGGGGAGGAATGCCATGGCGATCACGCTGCGTGCTCGAGGTGCTGCGGCTCTCGCGCTGATTCTGCTCGCCCTGATGGGCGCCCGCGCGGATGCGCAGGATTATCCGACCCGGTTCATCCGCGTCATCGTCGGGCCCGGGCCGGATATCGTCGCCCGCCTGCTCGGCCCGAAGGTGAGCGAGCTGTTGGGCCAGCAGGTCGTCATCGAGCCACGGCCGGGTGCCGGCGGCGTCATTGCGGCGCAGACGGTCGCGACCGCGCCGCCGGACGGCTACAGCCTGCTGCTGGCGACCGCGTCCTACACTATCAACACAGCGCTGCAGACGTCTCCCTACGACATACGCAAGGATTTCGTTCCGGTCGCCCTGACGACCACCTCGCCCTTCGTGCTGGTGGTGCACCCTTCCGTTGCGGCGAAGAGCGTGCAGGAGCTGGTCGCGCTGGCACGACAGAAACCGGGCGCGCTCAACTACGCCAGCTCCGGCATCGGCACGCCGCCGCATCTCGCGGGCGAATTGTTCAAATCGCTCGCCGGCGTCGACATCGTGCACGTGCCGTTCCGCGAAGCGAACTCCGCCCTGAACGCGGTGGTGAGCGGAGCGGTGCAGATGATGTTCTCGATCGCCACCACCGCGCAGCCGCAGATCGCCGCCGGCACCGTTCGTGGGCTCGGCGTGACGGCGCCCAAGGCGTCGCCGCTCGTCCCCGGCCTGCCGGCCATTGCCGAGGCCGGTCTCGGCGGATTCGATGTGGTCGGCTGGAACGGCTTCGTCGCGCCGCCGGGCACGCCGGCGCCGATCGTCGCCAAGCTTAACGCCGCGCTGCAGCGCGCGCTCGACGACAAGGACGTGCGGGCGAAGCTGGAAACGGCGGGCTACGAGCCGGTCGCCCACAACACGCCGGACGCGTTCGCCGCCTTCATCAAGGCCGACACCGAGAAATGGATCAACCTGGTGGAGAAGACGAAGATGCGGGAGAAGTGATGTGTTTTCGGCCCCGTCCTGAGGAGCGCGTACGCCCCTTCGCGTACGTGCGTCTCGAAGGAGGAGGCCGCCCGTGCCGTGGCCGCCCTCGTCCTTCGAGGCTTGGCGCGCGCACTGCGGATGTGAAGCCATCGCAAGAGATGCGCCAAGCACCTCAGGATGAGGGCGGAAGGACCGCAGACGCTCGAGCTGCCGCCCTCAAAAAATCACCGGCTCACTCCACGAACTCCACCGTCGTTCCCTTCTTCACCATGGCGGCGAGCACCTTGGCGTCCCAATTGGTCAGGCGCACGCAGCCGTGCGAATAGGTCTTGCCGATCTTCGACGGCTCGGCGGTGCCGTGGATGCCGTAGCTCCGCTCGTTCAGGTTCATCCATACCGAGCCGACCGGATTGTTGGGACCGGGAGCAATCCGGATCTTCGTTTTTGCCTTCACGCCGTCGAACTGGAACCGGGGATCGTAGACATAGTGCGGGTTGTACACGACCCGCGTGATCTTGAGCGTGCCGGAAGGCGGCGGCCGCTCGTCGCTGCCGATCGAGGCCGGATAGAAGCCGACCAGCCGGCCCTCGGGATCGAAGGCCCGCAGCGTGCGCTTGCCTTTTTCCACCACGATGCGCGTGACCTGAAGCTTGGGCGACGCCTGCTTCACGTTGGCGACCACGATGGTTGTGCCGCGCTTGTCGTATTCCTTCTTGGGGTTGAGGTCCTCCAGCAGGTCCTCGTCCATGTGGAAGCGCTCGGCCAGGAGCTCGACTGCCCCGGTGTAGCCCAGGCGCTTGAGCGTTGCCTTTTTCTCCAAGCTGTCGGGGATCTCTTCGGCGAAGGGACCCTTCACGTCGTCCGCCGTGGTCACGTACTCGATCAAAACCGGGTCCGATGCGCCCTCGGTCAGTTTCGACCAGGTCGGGGCATCGAGCGTACCGCTGTCGGCAAGCTCGTGATGCTGCTGGAACGCGCGCAGCGCATTGGCGAAATTGCCGCCCGGTCGCCCATCGATCGCGCCGGGCGAAAAGCCCGCCCGATCGAGCAGCACTTGCGCCCTGAGCAGGACCTCGCGCTTTTTCCTGCTCTGCGGTGTAGAAAACTCGGCCGCGTTCACGTCGGCCATGGCCAAGGGCCGGGCCGACACGGAGCCAGACCAACCGGCAGCCAGGATCAGCAGGTAAATGGCCGCGATATGCTTCATCATCCAACCCCGGCCAGGCGCTCGTTCACGCCACGAAGATCGATGAAATAGCCGATTTCCGGTTCCACGCCGAGCCATTCAACATCAGTTCTCCGGGAGAGGGAATATGCACGATCATGGGCTTTCCGAAGAGCAGCGCCTGATGCGTCAGAGCTGTCGTGCCTTTGTCGACGACGCGGTCATCCCGTTCATCCGTCGCAATTGGCAGCGCGAATGGGTGATGACTCCCGAGGACCGGTTGCCGCCCGAGATTCTGCGGGGCGCCGACGAGATCGGCATCCGTACGCTGGGCGTTCCCGAAGAGTTCGGCGGCATCGAGCTGGACAAGGCCGCCGAGGTGCAGACCTTCGCGCTCATCTCCGAGGAGATCGCGCGCGGCGATTCGGGGCTCGCCGACAAGCTGGTGCAGAACTGGAAGGTCTCGGTGCTGCTGCGCAACCTCGCGCCCCGACACCTGCAGGAGAAATGGTTCACCCGGCTCACTGCGGATCCGCAGTTCCTGCTGGCCCACTGCCTCACCGAGCCACGTGGCGCGTCGGATCGCTGGCTGCCCTATAACGTGCCGGAGGCGGCGATGCAGACCCGCGCCGTGAAACAGAACGGCGAATGGGTGATCAACGGCCGCAAGCAGTTCATCTCCAACGGCTACGACGCCGGCCTGTTCGTGGTCTACGCCAACACCAACCCGAAGGCCGGGATGCTGCAGGGCACGTCGAGCTTCCTGGTGCCGCGCGGCACGCCGGGGCTGACCATCGCGCGCTGCAACGAGACGCTGGGCTGCCGCTTCATGAACAACGGCGAGCTCGTGTTCGAGGACTGCCGGGTGCCGGAGGACCACCTGCTGGTCGAGAGTGACGCGCTCGGCAAGGCCGGTGTCTATTTCCGTCCCGGCAAGATCATCCAGGCGGCGAAGAATCTCGGCGTCGGCGTGCGCGCGTTCGAAGTCACCGCCGACTACGTGCAGAACTACGTGCAGGGCGGCCGCATCCTGATCAAGCACCAGGCGGTGGCGCTGCGGCTCGCCGACATGGCGACGCGCCTCGAAGCGGTGCGCGCCCTGCTCGGGCACGCCGCTCGCGCAGTCGACGAGGATGCGGCGGACGCCGACACCTTGTGCAACATGGTCAAAGTGTTCGCCTCCGAGGAGATCCTGAAAGTTGCGCAGCATGCCTTGGAGCTGCACGGCGGCAACGGCGTCATGCTCGACTTCGGCGTGGAGAAGATCTTTCGCGATGCCGCGATCTTCCTGCACATGGACGCGACCGTCGACATCTCCCGCTTCAAGATCGTCAAGTCGATGTTTCCCCATACGGCCGGCAAGTATGCGGGACCGGAGGCGTAACATCAGTTTTTCAGCACGAAGCGAAAGCCGAGCATCACGATGGCGAAGCCGAGGAGTTGCAAGGCGGTCGGCAGCTCGCCGATCGTGACGACGCCGATCGCCAGCGCAAAGCCTGGGACGAGCGCCGGAAATACCGCCGCCCGTCCGGCTCCGAGCAGGGTGACCGAGCGGGCATAGAGAAAGATGGCCGACACGCCGGACAACATGCCCTGCACGACGATTTGCAGGAGATTCTCCCACAATCCGACAGCCAGCATGCGCTCGAACCCGAACAGGAGGGCGTGCAGCGGCGCATACAGGAGGACCGACAGCGCACCGACGGCCGCCGCCGCCCGCATGGCCGCGACGCGCCAGCGCCGCAGCAGAATGCCGAAGATCGCCCACGCGATTCCGGCCGACATGAAGATGAAATCCCCGGCGAGCCCGTGCCGGCCGATCGAGCTCAGCGCATCGGCACCGAACACGCACAGCCCGATGACGATCGCGCCGGCGCCCAGCGCGCGCGTGAACGAGAAATGCTCATGCAGAATGAGCGTGGCGAGGAGGAGGCCGCCGAGGGCCGCCGAGGCCGGCTGGATCACGGCGCCGTGGCCGAGCGGGGTGAGGGTGAAGCCGGTCGCGCTGGCGATCGCCTGCGGTGGCCCGGCGAGGATCGCGACCACCAGGCCGCGGCCCCACCCGACTCCGCCGAGATCGCGGACGCCGGTCTGCCACACAACAATCAGGAGGCCGAGCCCTGCCCACACGAAGCGATGGAAGGCGATGTCGACGGGTGCGAGGCCGATCTGCACGCCGTGGCGCGCGGCGACGAAACCCGCCCCCCAGCAGGCCGCCGCCGCCGCTCCGCACAGGGCGCCGGCGAGGAGCGGGGAGGGCCGCCAGCGGGGCTTGTCGTCCAAGTGCGGATCCTCGCCGTTCCGATGGCGACCGAAATACGACAGCGGCGACAGGATCGCCATATTTGGCCGTTAGAAACCGCACCGCGCATGGCAGCCCTGCGACCGGGTGTCCATCCTCCCCGCACGCAGGGGTCGTGTACGTGTGACGGTTTGCCAAACGCGACTGGCCTCGGCATTGTGGGTTGGGCCGCCGGGAAAATGGAATTCGCACCATGGCTGAAACTCCACGCCGCATCATCGCGGTCGGCGAAGTGATGGTGGAATTGGCGCGCCACACCGACGGGCGCTACGGCCTCGCCTACGGTGGCGACACCTTCAACACAGCCGTCTATCTGGCGCGCGCCGGGGTTCCGGTCGCCTATGCGACGGCGCTCGGCGACGACGCCTATTCGGACGGTGCCGCGGCGCTGGCCGCCGCCGAAGGGGTCGGCTGCGACCTCGTCCTGCGCGTCCCGGGGCGGACCCTCGGGCTCTACCTGATCGACACCGATCCTGCCGGCGAGCGTCGCTTCACCTACTGGCGCGACTTGTCGCCGGCGCGCGAGCTGTTCGAGCTTCCCGACTGGGCGCGTATCGCCGAGAGCCTGCTCACCGCGCAGGTCATCTATTTCTCCGGCATCACCCTGTCGCTCTACTCCAATACAGGCCTCGGCCGCTTCCTGGCGGTGCTCGAAATGGCGCGCGAAAAAGGCGTGAAGGTCGCGTTCGACGGTAACTACCGTCCGCGCGGCTGGAAGGGCGATATCGCCCGCACCCGCACGGTGTTCATGGAGGCGCTCAAGCGCGTCGACATCGCCTTGCCGACCTACGACGACGAGACGGTGCTGTGGGGCGATGCCAGCCCGGATGCCACGGTGGATCGCCTGCAGGCGTTCGGCGTCGCCGAGATCGTGGTCAAGAACGGCCCGAACAGCGCGCTCGTCGCCAGCAAGAATGCGCGTGAGCCGGTGCCGGTGCCGGAAGTGGTCGTGCCGGTTGACACGACGGCAGCCGGCGACAGCTTCAATGCCGCCTATCTGGCGGCGCGCCTCGCCGGCACCGAACCCGCGGCCGCCGTCACCCAGGCGCATCGGGTCGCGGGCGAGAAGATCCGCCACCGCGGCGCCATCATCCCGCGCGCCGCCACCGCCATGCATTGACCTCTCAGGGTTTCTGTTGCGGCCGATGGCGTCGGACCGTGACCGTCTCGCCGATCTCGAAGCACATCAGATCCTCGCCCACCTCGATCGGGCCGTCATAGGTCTCGCGCGTCTCGGCGATCAGATCCTGCAGATCCGGCGGCGGAACCTTGTCGCTCACGAGCAGCACCAGGTGCGTAAAGGCGGCAAGCTTCGGACGCGTGCGCGAGAAAACGAGGCCCGCTTCGCGCGGCGTCGTGTGGTGGGCGATGATGCGCTGGATATAGGCCTCGCCCATGAGCGCCGGCCGCGCCGCCGCCACCTCGTGCACCAGCAGGTCGGCGCCAGCTCCGTGCTTGACGACGTTCTCATTGTAGCGGGTGTCGCCGGAGATCACCGCCGCCCGCCCGCCGTACTCGATGCGGTAGCCATAGGCGGGCTTGATCGCGTCGCCATGATCGACCTCGAAGGCGATCACCCGCACGCCGCCTGCCTCGTATACGACGCCGTCGCGGTCGAATTCCTCGACCTCGATGGCGATGCCTTCGGGTGGGAGCTTCTCGTCCTCGATGCGGATCCTGATGTCGGCCGCATAGGCCTGCTCCAGGTGCGACATGAGATTCTGCGCCCCGTGCGGGCCGATCACGCGGAACGGTCGCGTGCGCCGGGCGTAGAACGACGTCAGCCAGCCGGTGAGCCAGACATCGGGAATCCCCGACGTATGGTCCGAATGATAGTGGGTGAGCAGCAGCGCATTGATGCGCCCCATGGGCACGCCGAGCTGATAGAGCCGGATGGCTGCTCCGCGTCCGGCATCGATGAGGAGCGTCTGGTCGCCTGCCTGCACCAGGGTGCTCGGCCCGAATCGATCGGGGACCGGCGTCGGTACGCCGGTCCCCAGCAGGGTGACGCGGAAATCGCTGGTGGGGCTCATTGGTGCATCTTGATCCCTGATTCCTTCACGATCTTGCTCCAGTGCGCGAGCTGCGCACCGAGGAACACTCCGAACTCGCCGGGCGTGCCGCCGGCAGGCTCGGCCGCCATCTTGGCGATGGCCGCCCGCACCTGCGGCTTCTGCAAGGCCTTGTTGCTTGCCGCATTGAGCCGAGCAACGATGTCATCCGGCGTTCCCGTCTTCACCAGAAAGCCGAACCAGTCCTGGATGATCAAGTCCGGAAAGCCGGCCTCGCCGACCGTCGGCACGTCCGGCAGAGCGGGGAGCCGCGCCGGTGCCGTCACCGCGAGCGCACGCAGCTTGCCGGTATTGACCAGCTCGACGACGGGCAACGGCGAGATGAACTGGTAGTGATTCGTGCCATTGAGCAGGTCGCCGATAGCGCGCGGAAGCGCCTGGTAGGGCACATGAGTTCGCGCGCACGCCGGTCTGCAGCTTGAACATCTCGCCCGCCAGATGCGCGGGCGTGCCGAAGCCGCCGGACGAGAAGGTGAGCTTGTCGGGCTCCCGTTTGAGCAGCGCGACAAGCTCGGACAGCGAGTTCGCCGGCACGGACGGATGAACGACCAGCACGTGATAGGCGCTCGCGAGCTTGATGACCGGGGCAAAATCGGCATCCAGCCGAAAGCCGACGTTGGGGAGCAGCGCGGGTGCCGCCGAAGAAGGGAGCGCGATCGACAGGATCGTTTGGCCGTCCGCCGGCTGCTTGAGGACTTCGGCGGCCCCAATGGTCTGGATCGCGCCGGGCTTGTTCTCGACGACGACGCGCCAGCCTTCGGTCTCGGCGAGCTCGTTGGCGATGATGCGGGCGACGATGTCCGGCGGCGTGCCTGCGGCAGTCCCGCCGATGATGCGGATCATGCCCGACGGATATGATTGCGCGCCGGCCGGCGATGCCGCAAGGGCGATGCTCAGGGCAAGGACGGGCAGCCCGATTGGAGCGAAGTGATGAAGTCGTTTCTTCATTCCACCCTCCCTGACCACAATGCCTGGACGACAATGATCCCCTCTCCGACATGATCGCCGCACCTCCTTGCAGAGGCGACGAGAAAACGACATCATTCCGCGTGCCGGAACGATAGGTTCCGCCTGGCGGAACATTCACCGCACTATCGGATGCAAGGGTCAGAGACCATCAGGGGGCTGGAGCGCGGAATCCAGGTTCTTCGCTTCCTGCAGTCGAGGTCGATTTCCTCGCTGCATGAGATCCATCTCGCGACGCGGATTTCGAAACCAAGTCTCCTTCGCATCCTCGGCACGCTCGAGCGTACGGGCCTCGTGTCCCGCCGCCTTGCCGACGGCCATTACCGGATCAGCGCGTTCGACGGCATGGTGCGAAAACGCGATCGGCATGATCGTGTGGCGGAGGCCGCCGCCCCCATCCTCGACCGCCTGTGCGAGAAAGTCTTGTGGCCCTCCGACCTGATGGTGCCGATGCGCCATGGCATGGAGCGGCGCGAGACCAGCCAGTCGCACAGTCCGATCTTCATGCAACCCACTCTCCAGAGGAATTGTGTGGGTCAGTCGGTGAATTGGTTGCTGACCGGCGTCGGGCGCGCCTACCTGGCGTTTTGCCCGGACAAGGAGCGCGACGAAATACTGGACAGGTTGAGGAAGTCGGACCGGCCGGACGATCGTCTTGCGCACGACCCGAAACGTCTCGACAGGATTTTCGTCGAGACGCGGCGGAGGGGCTACGGGACGCGCGACCCCTCGTTCACCGGCTGGAACGACGCAACCCCGAGCCGGGATGACGGCCTCTCGGCGATCGCGGTTCCGCTGCGGGACCGCGCCCGCGTACACGGCGCGATCAACATTTTGTGGATCAGGACGGCGTTCACGGTCGAGGAATTCGCCGCCCGCCACTTGGCTGATCTGCAGGCGGCGGCGTCCGAGATCGTAGCCTCGCTGCGGAAGCAGCCGGCCTCCCGTTCATCACGATAACCGGTGACCTCCCGGTGCGGGTCGTTGGGATCCGAGCTTTGTCGCTTCTTGGGCAAGCGCCGTGACGCGGGCGAAATCGCCCGCAGCGATGGCGTCCTGCGGCGCGACCCACGAACCGCCGACGGCGATCACGTTGGGCAGGGCCAGATAGGCGGCGGCGTTGCGCGGGTCGATGCCGCCGGTCGGGCAGAACCGGATGTGCGGCAAGGGAGCTGCGATCGCCTTGAGGAAGGCGATGCCGCCGGACGGTTCGGCGGGAAAGAATTTCAACACTGAAAAGCCGAGCGCGGCCAGCGCCATCGCCTCCGACACGGTGGCGCAGCCGGGCAGCACGGGCACCGGCGCCCGCGCCAGCGCCTCAGCCAGCTCGGGCGGCGTGCCAGGACTGACCAGGAACCTGGCGCCGGAGGCGAGCGCCGTGCGGATGTCGGGCACCTGCGTCACCGTGCCGAGGCCGACGATGGCGTCCGGCACTTTGGCCGCGATGCGTGTCGCCGCATCCAGCGCGATGGTCGTCCGCAAGGTGATCTCGAGCACCGACAGACCGCCGGCAACGAGCGCGCGCGCGAGCGGCACAGCATCGGTCACGCGCTCGATCGTGAGGACCGGAATGACCGGCGCCCGCGACAACAGTTCGGTCGGATCCCGCGCCATGCGTTCGCCCACAACGGCTGGTGGCTGCTGGATTGCCCGCTTTCGCGGGCAATGACAACTCTGGATCTCATTCTCCCTGCAGGCCAGGTTCCATGCTGCTCCATTGCGGAAATCTGCCGCCACGCTAGGGTGGCGGCGGGGACGATGAAATCCAGGGGAGGCGACGCTCATGATCGCACCGCGTGCAGGACGCCCACGTATGGCCGCAGACCTCACCGGGGCTGGCCGAGGCTGACCGTTCCGGCATCTTCCCCGCGTCTCGATACCAAATCGTAGCGAGAGGTCCTCGCCATGCTGCTTCGCATCCTCGACCGCCTCGAGGAGATGCTGATCGCCACGCTGATGGCGCTGGCGACGCTGATCATCTTCGTCGCCGTCGTGCACCGCTATGCTTCCGGCATCCCGTTCCTGTTCCCCTACATGGAGCCGATCCACCTGTCGTGGGCGCAGGAGCTGTGCATCTACATGTTCGTGTGGATGGCCAAGTTCGGGGCCGCGTACGGGGTGCGCACCGGCATCCACGTGGGCGTCGACGTGCTGGTCAATCAGCTCGAGAATCCTGCGCGCAAATACGTCGTCCTGTTCGGGCTCCTGTGCGGCGTCCTGTTCACCGCCGTGATCGGCACGATGGGCGCGAAATTCGTGATCGGGCTCTACGACACCGACCAGGTGTCGCCGGATCTCGAGCTGCCGCGCTGGATCGTGTTCCTGTGCGTACCGCTCGGCTCGTATCTGATGTGCTTTCGCTTTCTCCAGGTCGCCTGGGCCTACTGGCGGACGGGTGAATTGCCGCACCATGATCCCGGTCACGTAGAGGGCGTGATCGAGAGCCCGGCGGTCGCCAAGGAGATGGCGCGATGAGCACGGCCTTCATCTTCGGCCTGCTGATCGCGCTCATGCTCACCGGCATGCCGATCTCCATCGCCCTCGGCCTGACGGTGCTGACCTTCCTGTTCGTCATGACGACGGTGCCGATCGAAGCAGTGGCGTTGAAACTGTTCACCGGGATCGAGAGCTTCGAGATCATGGCGATCCCGTTCTTCATCCTGGCCGGCAATTTCCTCACCCACGGCGGCGTCGCACGGCGGATGATCGACTTCGCCACCTCGCTGATCGGGCACTGGTATGGCGGCCTCGGCCTCGCCGGCGTCATGGCCTGCGCGCTGTTTGCGGCCGTGTCGGGCTCCTCCCCGGCGACCGTGGTGGCGATCGGCTCGCTGATCCTGCCGGCCATGCTGGCGCAAGGGTTTCCCCGCCGGTTCGGCGCCGGCGTGATCACCACGTCGGGAGCCCTCGGAATCCTGATCCCGCCGTCCATCGTGATGGTGATCTATGCGGTCGCGACCGGCGGCAGCATCGCGCTCGACCCCGAGGGGCGGCGCGTGTTGTCGGCCTCGGTCGGTCAATTGTTCATGGCGGGCGTCATACCGGGCCTGATCCTCGCCAGCATGCTCGGAATGGTCACTTTCTATCGCGCCTGGAAGAACGACTATCCGCGCATGAAGAAGGCCAGCTGGATGGACACCATCCGGGCGTTCCGCGCCTCGGTCTGGGGCCTGCTGCTGATCGTCATCGTGCTCGGCGGCATCTACACGGGCATGTTCACGCCGACCGAGGCCGCCGCCATGAGTGCGGTCTATGCGTTCGTCATCGCGGTGTTCGTCTACAAGGACATGAAGCTCGCCGACGTGCCGAGGGTGCTGCTCGGCTCGGCCAACATGAGCGCGATGATCCTCTACATCATCACCAACGCAGTGCTGTTCTCGTTCCTCATGACGAGCGAGCAGATTCCGCAGGTGATGACGAGCTGGATCGTCGAACGCGGCGTCGGCTGGATCGAGTTCCTGCTGTTCGTGAACATCCTCCTGCTGCTCGCCGGCAACGTGATGGAGCCGTCATCGATCGTGCTGATCACCGCGCCGATCCTGTTCCCGATCGCCGTGAAGCTCGGGATCCACCCGGTCCACCTGGGGATCCTGATGACCGTGAACATGGAGGTCGGCCTGTGCCATCCCCCGGTCGGGCTCAATCTCTACGTGGCGTCCGGGATTGCCAAGATGGGCATCACCGAGCTCACGGTCGCGGTGTGGCCGTGGCTGCTGGCGATGATCGTGTTCCTGGTGATGGTCACCTACATCCCGGAGATGTCGCTGTGGCTGCCGCGCACGCTCGGCATGCTGTGAAAGGCAGCGTGAAACCGTGAGCGAGACTTGTCCGTATCTCCGGCGCGCGAGGAGATTGCGATGATGAAGGACACGAGCGTCCTGGCGTGGTCGGCGATCCTGACCTTTCTGATGCTGGCGACCGCCAGCCTGTTGCGGTCGCAAGGGTGGACCACGGCGGGCATGCGCATCGCGTTCGGCAACCGCGACGACCTGCCGCCCGCGGCCCCCATGGCCGGCCGCGCCGAGCGTGCCGCCCGCAACATGGTGGAAAACCTGGTGCTGCTGATCGCGCTGATTGCGGCCGCCCGCTTCGCCGACGGGGCCGGACCGCACGTCGATCTCGGCGCGACCCTGTTCTTCTTGGCCCGCGTCGCCTACTGGCCGTGCTACCTAGCGGGCGTCATCTACCTCAGAACGGCGCTGTGGCTGATCAGCATCCTCGGCCTTGGCATGATTGCGGTCGCGCTGCTCTGACGTCGGCGCTTCATTCCCGCATCGGCACCATGCCGAGGCGCCCGAGCAGATCCTTGTCGCGGCCGGGGGCCGGATTGGGCGTCGTCAGCAGCTTCGGCCCGTAGAAGATCGAGTTGGCGCCGGCGAGGAAGCACAGCGCCTGAGTCTCCTCGCTCATATCCTCGCGCCCGGCCGACAGCCGGACCACCGAGGCCGGCATGGTGACGCGGGCGACCGCGATGGTGCGCACGAACTCAAGCGCATCAACGCCTTCGCGCGGAGCCAGCGGCGTGCCCTCGACGCGCACCAGCATGTTGATCGGCACGCTTTCCGGATGCACCGGCAGGCTCGCCAGGGTCGCGATCATGCCGATCCGGTCCGCACGGCTCTCGCCCATCCCGACGATGCCGCCGCAGCACACGTTGATGCCGGCTGCGCGCACGTGGGCGAGCGTATCGAGGCGATCCTGATAGCACCGCGTGGTGATGATCTCGCCGTAGTATTCGGGCGAGGTGTCGAGGTTGTGGTTGTAGTAGTCGAGACCGGCATCCCGCAGGCGGCGCGCTTGGGCTTCGGTCAGCATGCCCAGGGTCGCGCAGGTCTCCAGGCCGAGGGCCTTGACCCCACCCACCATGGCGCACACCGCTTCGAGGTCGCGATCCTTGGGCGAGCGCCACGCCGCGCCCATGCAGAAGCGGCTCGCGCCCGCCGCCTTGGCGGCCATTGCTTCGGCGAGCACGGCGTCGAGCTCCATCAGCTTCGCCGCCGCGACGCCGGTGTCGTAATGCACGCTCTGCGGGCAATAGGCGCAGTCCTCCGGGCAGCCGCCGGTCTTGATCGACAACAGCGTGGAAATCTGCACCTCGCGCGGGTCGAAATACAGCCGGTGGACGCGTTGGGCTTCGAACATCAGGTCGGGGAAGGGAAGGGCGAACAGCACGGCCACGTCCGGGCGCGTCCAGTCGTTACGGACGAGGCGGGCGCGCGGCTCGAGGGTAGCGCTTCGGCACGCCAACATATCAACCCCTGTATCGGCCATCTGAATTCCTTCGCGATCGACCCGTCTCTTTCTAGCACGCAATTCATCGCCACCAATGTGACCGTGCTGGTGCTGATCACCTACGTGCCGCAGATTTCGACCGGAATCCTGGCGCTGGTGCGATGAACGGGGGTCAAAAGGGCCGGTCTGGGCGGAATTCGGACGGTTTAAGAAGGAGTTAAGGGCAAGTCCGTATCAACAAGCCCCTGGCACCGCACCCGGATCGTTGCTATATTCGCCACTACGTGCGCCGCCGGTGGTCGATTTCCGCCACCTCGGGCGCACGAATAGTTTCAACATGCGGATTGGCCCGTCCGGCGCGGCGGGCCGTCGGCATTTCTGGATTCGCCTGCTATGACCCGTCCGAACCGTACCGACCACATCCGCCTCACCTCCCATCCGGACCCGCACGCCAAGCTGCGTTTCCCGATCCATTGGGGGGCACCGACCGCGCGAGAGCGCGGCCCGATCATCGGGACGGTGTCGCGGCCGCACGACCGCAACGTCATCGGCACTCATGGCGGCTCATACGCGCTCTATCGCGCGCTGGCGGTGTCCTCCGGCGCGCTCGATCCGATCCGGCGGCCGGACCTCAAGAACACCCATCCGGCCGTCACCATCGGGCCGTTTGACCAATGGGCCGATCCGCGTCGCATCGTGTCGATCGATCCGTGGGGCCATCTGGCGGCGGAATCTTTCGCGCCGGAGATCGCCGAAGGAATCGACATCCGGCCGAGCATCGCGGTCACCCGGGCGCGGCTCGACCTGATCGAAATGCGCGACGCGGTGAACGCCGGCCGGCTGCGCGCCGACGGCGACCTGGTGCGCCAGAGCGGCAGCCTGTCGGTCGTCAAGATCGCCATCGACCCGGTGTGGTACCTGCCCGGGATCGCCGAGCGGTTTGGAACCACCGAGCGGGCGCTGCGTCGCAGCCTGTTCGAGCAGACCGCCGGCATGTTCCCCGAACTGGTGACGCGCTCCGACCTGCAGGTGTTCCTTCCGCCGATCGGGGGCATCACCGTCTATCTGTTCGGCGACATCGAGAAGCTCAACAATCCACGCACCCATATCACCTGCCGGGTGCACGACGAATGCAACGGCTCCGACGTGTTCGGCTCCGACATCTGCACCTGCCGGCCCTACCTGCTGCACGGGATCGAGGAATGCGCCCGCTCGGCGCAGGACGGCGGCCTCGGCATCATCGTCTACAATCGCAAGGAAGGCCGCGCGCTCGGCGAGGTGACCAAGTTCCTGGTCTACAATGCGCGCAAGCGCCAGGAAGGCGGCGACGCGGCGGCGGCCTATTTCGAGCGCACCGAATGCGTCGCCGGCGTCCAGGATGCACGCTTCCAGCAGTTGATGCCGGACGTGATCCATTGGCTCGGCCTGCGGCGGATCGATCGTTTCGTCTCCATGAGCGACATGAAATACGACGCGCTGGTTGGCCAGGGCGTCGAGATCGTCGAGCGCGTTCCGATTCCCGACGAGCTCGTGCCGGCGGACGCCCACGTGGAGATCGCCGCCAAGAAGGCGGCCGGCTACTACACGCCGGACGCCGCGCCGAAGGTCGAGGGTTTGACCGGCTCGGTCGGGCGCCCGCTCGACAAGTACTGAGGCAAGGCCCGGATTCAATCTTGTCTGCGGAGAGAGACGCAGCGCTTTCGTTGCTCACGGCACAAGCCGTCCGTTCGCGCGCGCAGCGCCTGCTGGCGGTCGGTTTGGAGGATCGGCTGCCGCATTTCCGCATCCGGCTGGAGAACCTCGACGCCGTGGCCGACCTCGTCATCGCCACCACCCGTGCCGCCTATCCCTCGCTCGACGTGCCGTTCCATTCGCGCTGGCGCCACTTCGTGTTCCGCGGCGAGGACCGCTGGGCGTCGTTGAGCAAGAGGACGACATGGAAGGACCCCTACGCGCGCGCCCGCGCGGCGTTCGACCTCGCCATCGTCAGCGTGCTGGTCGACGCGGGCGCCGGGCCGCAATGGCGCTACCGTGATGCGCAGAGCGGCGAGAGGATCGGCCGCTCCGAGGGGTTGGCGCTGGCGAGCTTCGCGATGTTCGGCGCCGGCGTGTTTTCCTCCGATCCGGCCGATCCGCTGCGAATCGATGCCGAGGCGCTGATGCGGCTCACCGAGCAATCGTTGGTCGAAGGGTTCCAGGTCACGACGGACAATCCGCTGCCCGGCCTCGCCGGACGGGCCGCCCTGCTGCGTCGGCTCGGCGAGGTCGTGGCTGCCGCGCCCGCCGTGTTCGCCCGTGATGACAGGCCGCGGCCGGGCGGGCTGTTCGACAGCATCGTCGCGGCAGGCGATGGCTCCGGCGTGGCGGCGCCGGCGATGCTGGCGCAGGTGCTGCGTCATTTCGGGCCGATCTGGCCCTCGCGCCTCAGCCTCGGGGGCATTCCGTTGGGCGACTGCTGGCGTCACCCATCGATGACGACGGGCGACGCGACCGACCAACTGGTGCCGCTGCACAAGCTGTCGCAATGGATGACCTATTCGCTGATCGAGCCGACCCGCGAGGCCGGCCTCGCGGTGACCGACATCGACGGGCTCACCGGCCTTGCCGAGTATCGCAACGGCGGCCTCTTCGTGGATGCCGGTGTGCTCGCGCTGCGCGACCCGGACGAGGCCTTGCAGGCGCTCGAGGTCGGCGCGACGCTGGTGGTGGAATGGCGCGCGCTCACGGTCGCGCTGCTCGACCGGCTTGCCGGGATCGTGCGGCTGCGACTCGGGCTCGACGAGGTCAGCTTCCCGCTCGCCCGCATGCTCGAGGGCGGAACCTGGGCGGCGGGGCGCAAGATCGCGCGCGACCGCCGCGCGGACGGCTCGCCGCCGCTGCGGGTCACAAGTGACGGCACGGTGTTTTGACATGAGGCAGCGCATGGAAGGCGTCACCGTCGTTTCCCATCCCCTGATCCAGCACAAGCTCACGCTGCTGCGCGACAAGGAGCGCTCGACCAAGACGTTCCGCGAGCTCCTCACCGAGATCGGCATGCTGCTGTGCTACGAGGTAACGCGCGATCTGCCGCTGACCAACGTCACCATCGAGACGCCGCTCACCCGCATCTCGTCGCCCAAGATCGCCGGCAAGAAGCTGGTGTTTGCGCCGATCATGCGCGCCGGCATCACCTTCGTGGAGGGCATGCTCGAGCTCGTCCCGGCGGCCCGCGTCGCCCATATCGGCCTCTACCGCGATCCGGAGACGTTCGTCGCCGTCGAATACTATTTCAAGGCGCCGTCCGATCTCGCCGAGCGGCTGGTGATCGTGGTGTCGCCCGTTCTCGCGACCGCGAATACCGCGGTCGCCGCGATCGATCGGATGAAGGAGCGCGGCGCCAAGGAGATCCGCTTCGTCTGCCTGATCGCCTCACCCGAAGGCGTCGAGCGGTTGCGCGGCATCCACCCGGACGTGCCGGTATGGACGGCGGCGATCGACGACCGCCTGGACGAGCACGGCTACATCGTGCCGGGCCTCGGGGACGCCGGCGACAGGGCATACGGGACGAAGTGAGGGCGGGCCGAGCAACGCCGCCTATCCCGGAAAGTCACTCCGGCAGCGCGCCGAACGTGAAGACGGCACCGAGGAACAGCGACGGGCGCTGGGCGAAGGCGCTGAAATACTTGCTGTAGAGGTCGAGCACGTCGCCGCTGCGGAAGATCTGCGCCAGCGCCGTGTTGACGGCGAGCCGGAATGCCCAGTCGCCGCGCGGCAGCATGATGGCGAACGGCTCGAACGACAGGTCTTCCGGCAGCATGGTGTAGTTGCGTGGATTCAACGTCTGCGCCATGGCGAGCAACACCACCTTGTCGGTGGCGAAGCCGTCGATGTCGCCTTGCGTCAAAGCCGCCAGGCCTTCGTCGCGATCGCGGAACTCGACCAACGTGGCGGTGAGCTTGCGGCGCTCGAGCTGGCCGCGGATCGCCTGCGCATTGGTCGAGCCTGGAACCACGCCGATGCGGCGGCCCGCCAGGTCGTCGAACTGGATCAGTCCCTTGTCGGACCTGACCAGCACGCCGGTGCTCTCGGCGAACACGAAGCTGGAGAAATCGACGATCTTCAGGCGCGACAGCGACACGGTGGTCGATCCGCACTCCATGTCGGCGGCGCCATTGGCGATCGCTTCGAAGCGGGTGCGGGTATCGACCGGCACCCATTTGATTGCGATCGCCTTGCCGAGCTGGCGCTCGAGCGACTTCACCACGCGCTCGCACAGCTCGATCGTATAGCCGGTCGGGCGTCCCTGGCCGTCGAGAAACGAGAACGGCCGCGAGTTGGTGCGATAGGCGATCCGCACGGTTCCACTGTCCTGGACGAGCTTGAGCCGACCCTCGACCGGCTGCGCGACGGCGAGCCCCCCCGCCAATACAAAGCCGAACAGCGCCGGCAGTGCGCGCCGCACGAATACCATTCCACGCATTGAACCATCATTCTCCGTCGAACCGGGCGCCACAGCCGCCAAGGGCGAGGTCATTGCATGGCGCAGGCCAGTTGGCCACCCCGAATGTGAAGCGCGGATGACAACGCGGCCCGCGAGAGAGGATGCATGAGGGTGCAACTGGTCTTCTGGCTACAGGTAGTCGATGATCTTCCACTCTCCCGGCCGGGCCTGCACGACGTCCTTGGAGCGGCCGGGGCGCCGGTCGGCGCAGATCCTCGCTTCCTTCATCACCAGCTGGATGTTCGTCTTCTCCTGCAGGCAGGCGATGTCGGCGAGGGGGTCGCCGGCGACCGCCACGATGTCGGCGAGCTTGCCCTCCTCGATGGTGCCGAGATCCTTGTCGAGCTTGATGGCGCGCGCCGCATTGATGGTGGCTGTCTGCAGGGCGTGCATCGGCTTCATGCCGAGGTCGACGTAGATCTTCAGCTCGGTCGCGTTCGTTCCCATCTCCGGATCGAATCCCATGTCGGTGCCCATGGCGATGTTGATGCCGGCCTTGTACATCTTCTGGAACGTGTCGAAGCAGTAGGGCTGCACCTTCTTCATCTTGTCGGTAACGAATTTCGACGTGCCCTGCTCCTGGCGCAGCTTGATGGCGTGATCGGTGCGATGGGCGAGCGTCGGCGTCATCCACACGCCCTTCTCCTTGATCATGCCGATGGTCTCGTCGTCGGAGAACACCATGTGCTCGATGGTGTCGCACCCGGCCTTCAGCGACATGCGCTGCCCCTGCGGCGTGAAGCAATGCACCGCGCATGTCTTGTGGAAGGCGTGCGCCTCGTCGACCACGGCGTCGAGCTCCTCCTGCGTCATGTTGCGGATGTCCGGCTCCTCCTTGTCGGTACCGCCGCCGCCGGTCACGCAGGTCTTGATGACGTCGCAGCCGGCGAGCAGGTTGGTGCGCGCGAGCTTGCGCAGCTCCCATGGCCCGTCGGCGGTCTGGAAGCCGAGCCGCACCGCGGCACGCGGCTGGATCAGCGCCAGATGCGAGCCGGTGATGGTGGTGAAGCCCGCGACCAGCATGCGCGGCCCCTCCACGATGCCGGCATCGATCGCGTCGCGGACCGCACAGGCGTGCGAGACCAGAAGGCCGCGCTGCGAGTTCAATCCGAGATCGCGCAGCGTGGTGAAGCCCATGTCGAAGCACAGCTGGGCATGAAACAGCCCGTACATCTGCTGCAGCTCGGGCGTGATCTCCCACTGCGCCACGCGGTGATTGTGGAAGGTCAGGCAGTTGAACATCATCGTGTGCAGGTGGATGTCCATCAGGCCCGGCAGCAGGGTGCACGCGCCGCAGTCCACCGTGTCGGCGCCCGGCGGGATCCTGATCGTATCCTTGGTGCCGACCTGCTCGATGCGCTTGCCGCGCAGCACGATGACCGGATCCTTCTTCGGCGGTGCGCCCGTGCAATCGATCAGGCTGGCCGCGGTGACGTATCGGGTCGGGCCGGTCGCGGCAGATGGTTGGGTCGTTGCCATGGGTTTTTCGGTGGGTTCGAGGCGAAAGGAAAAATCAGTGCGGGGCAGCGGCGGCCGGGAATTTAGCAGGAAAGCTCAGCCCGCAAGCCTGTGGCTTGCGGGCTGTCGTCGGGCGGCGTGCGAGCCGAGCGACCGGGGATGGCCTACCCGGTGCGCGGGCCTCCCGCCATGGCGGCCTTCACCTTGTCCGGGGTGAACGGCACCGAGCGCAGCCGCACGCCGATCGCGTCGAACACCGCGTTGGAGATCGCCGACGGCACCACGGCGGCAGCCGGCTCCCCGGCTCCCCACGGCCGCTCGGCCGGCCGGTCGATCAGGTCCATGACGATCTCCGGCACGGCCGGGAACTTCAGGATCGGATAGCTCTCCCAGTCGAGGCTCGTCACCATGGCGCGGTCGAACTTCAGCTCCTCGAGGAGCGTGCGGCTCACCGTCTGGATGACGTTGCCCTCGAGCTGGCTCTTGAGGCCGTCCGGGTTGATGATCTGCCCGCAGTCGTGGCTGATGTAGAACCGTGGCACGCGGATCTCTCCGGTCTTCCGGTTCACCTCGACCTCGGCGACGGCGGCCACGTAGGTGCGCACGAGCTCGTATTTCACGTAGGTTACGCCGCGCCCGGTGACGACGTCGCCGCTCTGGCCGTTGCGCGGCGAAGGCCGCGTGTCCCATTTCGCCAGGGTGGCGACGCGGTTCAGGGTCTCGATCCCACGCTTGTCGCTCGGATCGAGATATTTCAGGCGGAACGCGATCGGATCGGCGCCTGCCGCCGCCGCCAGCTCGTCGATGAAGCACTCGTTGGCATAAGTGTTCTGCATCCGCCCCGGCGTCCGGATCCAGGACGGCCGGAACGGCGTCGTCTCGAGGCGATGGCACACCGTTCTGATGCTGGGGAAACGGTACGGGATGGCCGAGTTCTGGAAGATGTTGCCGGGCGCAGTGTGCGCGTCGGCCGGCATGCCCGACAGCGAGGCCGCCACCAACGGCACCAGGAACCCGCCCGCCGTCTGCTGCGGGATGAAGAATTCGGAATCCCAGGCCGTGATGTTACCGGACTTGTCGATCGCGGCGCGCAAGTCGATCAGGGTGGGCGGGCCCTTCGGGTCCCAGCCGTGCTCGTCGGCGCGCGACCATTGCACGCGCACCGGCTTGCCGACGGCGCGCGCCAGCAGCGCGGCGTCGGCGGCGGCGTCCTCATGGCCGTTGCGGCCGTAGCAGCCCGAACCCTCCAGATAGAGGCAGCGCACGTTGTCGGGCGAGAGGCCGAACATGGTGGCAAGCTGCTTGCGCAGCGCGTGGGTCGCCTGCGAGGCCGACCACGAGGTCAGCTTGCCGTCGCGGAACTCGGCGACAGCGCAGGACGGGCCGATCGAGCCGTGGGTGTGGATGGCGAAATCGTAGGTCGCCTTCAGCGTCTTGACGCCGAGCTCCGCCATGGCGGCGCCGACGTTGCCGGTGCTGCTCGTCACTTCGTCGCGCAGTACCTTGCTGGAGCGCACGTGGTCCCACAGCTTGGCGGGCTCGGGCAGCGTTTCCGCCTTCGACCAGACGGCCTTGATCTTCTGGGCGCCCTTGATGGCGGCCCATTCGTTGGTGGCGACCAGCCCCAGGAAATTGCCCTCGCGCACCACCTTGACGATGCCGGCGACATCCTTGATCGAGGTCTCGTCCACGCTCTCGAGCTTGGCGCCCATGGCGGGCGGCCGAACGACGCGTCCGTGCAGCATGCCGGGCACGCGGAAGTCCTGCATGTAGGTGAAGCGGCCGGTGACCTTGTCGGGAATATCGACGCGCGGCACCGACTTGCCGACCACCTTGTAGTCCTTGGGGTCCTTCGGCTTGGCCGGCTTCGTATGGTCGAGCTTGAGGGCGAACTGCTTGCCGCCGATCAGCTCGCCGTAGCTCACGCGCTTGCCGCCGCCGCTGATGGCGCCGTCGGCGACGGTGAGGGTTTCCTTCGCGACGCCGAGGCGCTTGGCAGCCTCGGTCAGCAGCGCGTCCCGGGCAGTCGCCGCCGCGTTACGGATCTGCATGCCGCCGAGCTGGATGGTGAGGCTGCCCCAGGTCGTTCCCTGGTCGGGCGTGAGCAGCGTGTCGCCGGTGATCAGGTCGACCTTGGACAACGGCACGTCGAGCTCCTCGGCGACCATCTGGCGCAGCGCCGTGGTGATCCCGGTGCCGAGATCGACCTTGCCCGAATAGCAGGTCACCTGGCCCTTCGGGTCGATGGCGAGGAACGAATCCACCTCGGTGAGGGCGAGCGGCTTTCCGGCCGCCGCACCTTGCGCAAGAGCCTCGGAGATCGGCCCGGCGAGCGAGAAGGACACCACGAGGGCGCCGCCGCCCTTGAGCATGCCGCGGCGAGAGGTCATGTGGTTCATGGCTTCCTCCCTCAGGCGAGCGTGGCGGCGCGCTTGACCGCGCGCACGATGCGGGCATGGGTGCCGCAGCGGCACAGGTTGTTGGCGAGCGCCTTTTTGATGTCGGCCTCGCTCGGGTTCTTGTTGCCGGCGAGGAAGGCCGCCGACTCCATGATCATGCCGTTGATGCAGTAGCCACACTGGGCCGCCTGCTCCTCGACGAAGGCCTGCTGCACGCGGTGCAGCTTGTTGCCCTTGGCGAGGCCTTCGAGGGTGACGACCTTCTGCGTCGCCTTCACCGAGGACAGCGGCACGCTGCACGAGCGCACCGCCTTGCCGTCCACATGGACCGTGCAGGAGCCGCATTGGCCGAGCCCGCAGCCGAAGCGCGGGCCATGCAGGCCGAGATTGTCGCGCAGCGCATAGAGCAGCGGCATGTCGGGATCGTCGGCGGTGACCTTCACCGACTTGCCGTTAACGTTGAGCGCAATGGTCTTGGCCATCTCGTCCCCTCCCCATGGAATTGCGGCGCGCGCGGTGGCACGCGGCTGTTTGTTTGGAACGGTTTCAGGATAGCACCAGGCGGGCGGGGCGCAACCGGGCACCGGCGTCATTCCGGACCACGCCCTCGGGCGCGGGCCCGGGATCCATGACACCTGTGTTCCAACAAAAATGAAGGCCGGGAGCATGGGTTCCGGACAGCCGCATGGCGGCTTCCGGAACGACGGAGTCTCAGCTCGGCAGCATCACCACAGCTTCGACCTCGAACAGGGCGCCCTCGCGCGCGAGCTCAGGCACGCCGATCGTGGTCGAGGCGGGCGGCGCCGCCATGTTGAGATAGCGGTTGCGCACCTCGCGGAACGCCGGGATGTTCTTGCCGATCTCGACGATGTAGTTGTTGATCTTGACGATATGCTCAGGGCCGGCGCCGACCGCGCCGAGCGCCGCCTTGAGGTTGGCGAAGGCCTGCTCCACCTGGGCGCGGAAATCGCCGGCGATGTTGCCGCTCTGATCGAGGCCGAGCTGGCCCGCGATGTAGACGATGCGTCCCGGACCGGTGACCTCGACCACGTGGGTATAGCCGGGCGGCTTGGCGATCGCCGGCGGATTGATGAAGCGCGTGTTGGACATGGTCTTCCTCCCGGTTTCACGTCGATTGTTGGCCGCCATGCCGGCAGCCGCGGCGACAGTGTTGCACGTGTGCGATGAAGGCTCGTGTGCCGTCAGCTCGCCATGCGGCCCTTCACCGCCGCATCCCACCACGGGCACACGCCTGGCTGCAGCTCGTGATTGCCTTCGATCACCTGCACCGGGATGCGCGTCCCGGCGGCGGCGGTCGCCATGCGGATCTCGCGCGCCTCGGCGCGTCCCTCGGGCGTAAGCCACGCCCGGTCGTGGCCCCACAGGCTCGGGCCCTCGGTGCGCTCGTGCGGCGTCCAGGTGGCGGGATCAATCGAGCGCCCGCCCCAGCCGTACTCGACGAGGAAATTCGACGGGCTCCAGGAATAGAACGACGTCATGTAGTCGTTGACGTGGCGGCCGAGCGTCGTGCCGATCATCTCCGGCTTGCCGAGCGCGAGATCGTAGGCCTGTCCGACGTCGTCCAGATAGAACAGTTCCATCATCAGATGGTGGATGCCGTTTTTGCCGGTGTCGATGAAGGCGAGGCTGTGGTGGCGCGGATTGACGTGAAAGAAATACGCCTTGAAGGGTTTCAAGATGTAGTCGCTGGGCTTGAAGCCGAGGATGTCGGTATAGAATGGAATGACCTCATCGACCCGCTCCGCCGTGAGCACCGCGTGGCCCATGCCGAGCGGGCCGGTGCGGAAGCCCGAGATCGAGCGGCCCGGGCGGAACGGCTCGCTCGCAGTCTCCGGCCCGTGGAAGACCTCGAGGCGATTGCCGATCGGGTCGTTGAAGACGATCAGGTCCTTGACCCGCCGCTCGTGCGCCAGCGCCTGCGAGCCACGCGCGACCGGCACACCGGAGCGCTCGAGATGGGCCGCAAGCGCTTCGAGCGCCGCCGCGTCGGCGACCTCCCAACCGTAGAAGGAAGGGCCCTCGCCATCAGCCTCCTCGACGATGACGCGCTGCTTGCGGTCGTCCATGCGGAACGCCAGGGTGGCGCGGCTGCGGTCGACGAGCTGCATGCCGAGGAAACGGCTGCCGTAGGCGGCCCAATCCTCCAGGCTCTTCGAGCGAATGCCCACATACCCGAGCGACTGAATATTCATCGCGAGCTCCTGCGCCGTTACAGGCGATTACGTAATCCTAGCACGTCGGCTTTGCCAGGCGAACCCTGAGTCGTCATCGCCGGGCTTGTCCCGGCGATCTCGATTCAGGGGCACGGCCGTGCCTTTTCTATCGGGATGGCCGGTACAAGCCCGGCCATGACGATGCGTCGGTTACGTATCGAATCCCAGGAACGTACAGAATTCCGCCGCCGACGCGCGCGGCGAGCGAAAGCTGTTGGCCGGGTGGGCGTGGTCGCCGTAGCCGATCGCGAGGCCGCAGAAGAGCATGTGCGAGGGCGGGATCCGCAAGTATTCGCCGACGACGCGGTAGAGGCGTGCCCAGGATTCCTGCGGACAGGTGTCGAGCCCGTGGCCGCGCGCCAGATACATGAGCGTGTGGATGTAGCTGCCGAGATCGGCCCACTGCCCGGGGCCGAGCTTGTGCTCGACTGTGATGAACAATCCGACCGGCGCGCCAAAGAACTCGAAGTTCCGCTTGTACTGCGCGAGACGCCCGGCCTTGTCGTCGCGGTCGATCTTCAGCGCCCCGTAAAGCTGGACGCCGTGCTCCTCGCGTCGGGATTTGTAGGGCTCCCACATGTCCGCCGGGTAGATCGGATACTCGGCCTCGTCATGGCGGGGATCGCGGCCGTCGATGGTCGCAGCAGCCCGCTGCTTGAGCTCACTCAGCGGCGCGCCGGTGAGCGCATAGACGCGCCAAGGCTGCAGGTTGCCGCCGGACGCGCAGCGCGCCGCACGCTCGATCAAGTCGCGCACGATCGCCGAATCGACCGGCCGGTCGAGGAACGCCCGGCAGCTGAGCCGGGAGTCGACGGCTTCAAACACATCCATGGAGAATGATCCGATATTGATGGTGGTCAGGCGGGGTCGGGGCCACTTCCGTTGGAAGGGGCAGGGGGGTCTTCGGGTGCGGGGCGCGGCGCTGGCGATTCCAGCAGGGCACCGGGAGCGCCGGGGAGCTCCGCAGGAGCCGGCGAGGTGTCGCTCAGCACGCCGTCATGCCCATGCACCGTGTAGAGGTGGGGGGCGGTGCGGTTGACGTGCAGCTGGAAAATGTCGGGCCGATTGTAATGGCCGGCAAAGTCGTGGCGCAGCTTGGTGAGGATGCCGAGCTCGAGGTTGCACTCGGCGTAGAGGATGCCTTCCTCGGCGCCCATCGGCCCGGCGATGATCCGGCTGTTGGGCGCGACGATCACGCTGCCGCCGCAGCAGTCCGGGTCGCGCAGGAATTTCTCCGCCTCCGGTCCGGCCGCGAGCATCGCGATCATGTGCTCATCGACCGTGCCGCAGGCGGAGACGACGAACGCCTTGCTCATCTGGGCGAAGGCCTGGGAGTCGACCGCCACGCGGTTGCGCATCGGGTCGCCGCTGGTGGGGAAATGGTTCGGCCAGCTCATCACGTGGATGCGGGTGCCCTCCGCGGTCAGCGCAAACACCGCGAGCGGGTTGGAGTTCTCGCCGCAGATCAGCCCGCTCATCGGGCCGAACTCGGTCGCGAACGCGCCGAACGTGTCGCCGTGGCCGCCGGTGTGGACGAGGCGCTCGCCCACCGTCGGCATGATCTTCTGGTGCTTGCGGATCAGGGCCCCGTCGGGGCCGAGATAGAGCTGGGTGTTGAACAGGGTGCCGAGCGTGCCGGGCAGCTTCTCGCACACGCCCATCACCACATAGGCGTTCGCGTCACGTGCGGCGGCGGCGAGGGCGGCGATCTCGGGTCCGGGTATCTCCACGGCGTTCTTGAACAGCTCGACCGAGAGGCGATTGGCAATCGAGCCGGTCGCCACGTGGTGATGGTACCAGACCGGATGCGCCGGGATGAACCCTTCGGGAAACGCGATCACGCGCGCACCGTTGCGGCCGGCCTCGCGAATGAGGCGGCAGGCCTTTTCGGTCGACTGCTCGCGATCGAGGAACACCGAGGCGGCCTGCACCGCCGCGACCTTCACCACCGGATAGACGTCTCCCATCGGGCTCCTTCGCTGCGCGCGCGGTTGCCGCGAGCCATCTATTGCCCGGAACCCGGGCTCCCGGCAACCCAGGTCTCGATTACGCGCACATCCGGATCGAGCGCCACCATGTCGGCGCGAAAGCCGGCCGCAAGCATGCCGAGCGGGAGATCGATCCCGAGAAAGGAGGCGGGATTGCGCGACGCGAACTGCAGGGCGTCGGTGAGCGGCAGCTCGAGCAGGCGCACGCAGTTGCGCACCGCGGTCGCCATGTCGAGGAAGGCTCCGGCGAGCGTGCCGTCCTTCCTGGCGCAGCGGCCGTCGCGCACCTCGATCTCTTCGCCGTAGAGACGAAAGCCGGACGCGCTCCCACCGACAGGAGGCATCGCATCGGTCACCAGAATCGGGCGCCCGTTGTGGCGCGCCGCCAGGCGCAGCATGGCCGGATGGACGTGGATGCCGTCGACGATCATGCTGAACCAGCCAGGGAAAGCTTCCAGGGCCGCGGCGATCGGGCCGGGCTCGCGGCTCGCCAGCGGTCGCATGGCATTGAACAGGTGCGTGAAACCGGTGAGCCCCTCCGCCATGGCGGCCTTCGTTTCCGCATAGGTCGCCATGGAGTGGCCGAGCGCCACGCGGATGCCGGCCTGTACGAGCTCGGCGATGAACCCGCTCGGAACCTGTTCGGGTGCCAGCGTGACCAGCATGAGGCCCTTGCGTGTGGCCGTCAGCACCTTCCGGTCCGCGCCCGTCGGCGTGCGCAGCGCCGACAATGCGTGCACGCCGCGGCGCTCGGGGGACAGGAACGGGCCTTCGAGATGGATCCCGAGCACGCTCGGATCGACGCCGACGAGGGCTTCGACCGCAGCAATCGCCGCCGGCATCTTCTCGGGGCTGTCGCTGATCAACGTCGGGAGCAGCGCCGTGGTGCCGAACTTGCGGTGCGCCGCTGCGATTCTTCCAATGGTCTCACGCGTCGGCGCGTCGTTGAACAGCACGTCGCCGCCGCCGTTCACCTGGAGGTCGATGAATCCCGGTGCGAGCCAGGTGCCTTCGGGAAGCTCGCGCCGCCGCATTCCTGGGGGAAGATCGGCACGCGGCACGACGGCGACGATGTCCGGCCCGCGGACGACGACGGCTGCGTCGTAATGCAGGTATTGGCCGGTAAAGACGGTGCCGGCCAGTACTGCATGCTCGTCGGGAGCGCTCATCGGGTACGCGTCACCTTCTGCAGGTGCCGCGGCTGGTCCACATTGGTGCCCCGCCACTTGGCGAGCTCGACGGCGAGCCCGTAGAAGCTCTGGATCTGGCAGACTGCGTCGGCGTCCGGGTGATCGACGGGGAGCACGGGCAGGCGGCCGGCGATCGGCTCTCCGGCCTCGGCGGTGAACAAAGACGCCCCCTTGCGGTGCAGATCGGCGGCAAGCTCGCGCATCCCGGCTTCCGCCTCGTCGGTCGGCATGAACAAGAGGATCGGATAGAGCGTCGACACCAGCGCCACCGGACCGTGCAGGAATTCGGCGCCGCTGAACGCCTCGGCATGCAGGTTGCAGGTCTCCTTGAGCTTCAGGGAGGCTTCGCGGGCGATGGCGAGCGTCGGGCCGCGGCCGATTCCGACCAGGCTGTTGCTCTCGGCAAGGAGGCGCAGCGGCGCGCTCCAGTCGAGCGCACTCGCAGCGGCGAGTCGCGCCGGCAGCCGATCGAGCGCCGCCACCAAGGGGTCGAGGCCGGCCCATGTGGCGGTGAGGCGCAGCAGGACGGCGAGCGCCCCGACAAACGATTTCGTCGCCGCTACGCTCGTTTCCGGCCCGGCGGCCATCGGCAGCACGACGTCGCACGTCGCCGCCAACGGGCTCTCGGTCTCGTTGACGATGGCCACCACAAGCGCTCCCGACGATTTCGCCATGCGCGCCATGTCGATGAGGTCGTGGCTTTGGCCCGACTGCGAGATGGCGAGGAACAGCTGGCCCTTCATCCGCAGGCGCTGACCGTAAACCGCCGCGATGTTCGGTGCGGCGGATCCGACCGGGATTCCGAGGTGACGCTCGATCAAGTGCTTGCCGAAGGTTGCGGCGTGCGCCGATGAGCCGCGCGCGCAGGTCATGACGAACTGGGGCGACGTGCGTTGCAGCCATGCCACCAGCTCCCGCAACGGTGCCGCCAACGCCTCCGACTGGCGCTGCACCACCTCCGGCGACTCGCGGAGCTCCCTTGCCATGGCGAGTTCGGATTGAGGCATCGTCAGGCTCCGGCGGCGGCTACGTGCCTTTATCAAGCAGCAGCGCGCGCCAGCCACAAGGCCCCTTCGAGAGCATCGCCCGCCGGCGGGACGAGGTGGCGCTTCGTTTCGTCGCGCAGGCGCGGCTCGATGAAGGGCGCAAGACCGCCGGTCAAGGCCACCCGTTCGGCGCCGAGCGCGACGAGACGCGTCGCCAGCGCGTCGATATGCGCGGCCGCCGCTTGCATCAGCTCGAACTCCGACCGGATCATGGCGCAGTGCGTGCTCGACGATCTGCGGGGCGAGCGCGGCGAAATCGCGCGGCGACGCCTGGTGCGTCCAGCGCACGATGCGGTGCGGGTCCGACTGGAACCTGACGACGAAGAAGGACCTGAGCAGATCGGTCCAGGCGATGCGGCCGTCATGCGCCCACAACACGCGGCGGATCGCTTCCATGCCGAGCCACGCGCCGCTGCCTTCGTCGGAAATCGGCGGGCCCCAGCCGCCAACCCGATGCTGGCGGCCGTTGAGTTCCGCCCAGCCGATTGTACCGGTGCCGATGACGATCACGCCCCCATCCCGGCCACGGTGCGCGCCGATGCAGGCCGCATGCGCGTCGGTCGTGACGACGGCCTTGCGGAACGGATGATCATGCCGCTGCGCGGCGGAGAGCTCGGTCGGCTCGCTGGCGCCCGCCAAGGCCAGACAGGCGGTAATGTCTTGCACCTCGTTCAAGGCGAGGCCCGCCTGACCCAGGCATTGGGCCGTCGCATGCAGGACGGCCGAGAAGCTCTGCTCCAGCCCGAACCGGATATTGGCCGGCCCAGCCGTCGCCTCGCCGAGCTGCGCGCCGGACGAGGTGCATAGACGCGCCCGGCACGTCGTGCCGCCGCCATCGACCCCGAGAAAGAGCGGACCTGCCGCCACGGAACAGCTCCGATTCCAAACAATGCCTGAGATGTAAACGCGCAAAGCGTCACTTAAGTGGAAACGCCCTGCGACATTTTTTACCGCAGACGGTGCGGCCGGCGGCGGTATGGGGCGGCCTCAGGCGGCGCGGATCGTTTCGACGAACTTGTGGATCTCCTGGCGCAGAACCGTGCCTTCGCCCCAGGAGCGAACGCGCGGCCGAGGGAACCTGGGACGAGGCGGAGCTGGTCTCGTCCGCACCGCGACTCGTGTTTTCCGTCGGGCTGCGATTGGGAAGGCTCAGACCGTGATGTCGAGCGTTTGTCCGACGCCGCCGCCGGCCGCAGTCAGTTGCTGCAGGTTTGCTTGCGCGGCGTCGAGCAGCCCGACCACGGATCGGGCGTTCTCGGCGTTGATCTTCATCATCTTGGCGGCAATGGCGAGCTGCAGCTGGCCTTGGCGGGCTGTCGCGAGACTGGCAGCGAGCGAGGCCGGGTCCATGGTTGGCTACACCTGGTTCTAGGCGGTCTTGTTGAGGCCCTTGACCAGGGCGGCGACCTTGGCCTTGGCCTGGGCTTGGACCCGGTCCACGGCGATCTGCATCGTGATCGTTACCGCGCCGGCGATCTGATTGGTCTGTGCGGTGGCGATGCCGTTGAGGGCTTCCGTCGACTGGGATTTAAAGTAGTCGGCTTGCTCTCGACGCTTCGCACGCCACGCCTGGGCCTCCTGCCAGGCCGCCGGCCTGCTGACCCAATTCAGTTTTCGCCATTGAACGTTCGGCATGGCACGGCTCCGGCCGGAGTTTAGGCAGGCGCGAGTTAACGAAAGCTTGCGGATCATGGCATTGCGCCACGCGACCGAGGGCCTTGACGGCGCGACGGCAGCGGAGTAATACTTAATCAAATGGTTAACTATCGATCCGAGCCGCTCGATCGCGTCTTCGCGGCGCTCGCCGATCCGACCCGGCGGGCCCTGGTGGCGCGACTGGGGGGCGTGCACAGCCTGTCGGTTAGCGAGCTCAAGCGGCCGTTCGACGTTTCGCTGCCGGCGATCATGAAGCACCTCGACGTGCTGGCCGAAGCAGGCCTGATCGCACGGAACAAAACCGGTCGCACCGTGGCGTGCCGGCTGACCGCGCAACCGATGGAACAGGCGAGACGCTGGCTCGATCAGTACGAACGCTTCTGGACGGCGCAGCTCGATCGTCTTGAAGCCTTTCTGGAGGAGGAGGAATGCTCGACAAGCCCAGTCTCACCATCAGGCGTCGACTCAAAGCCTCCCCGGCGAAAGTCTTCCAGGCCTGGACCGACCCGGAGCAGATCAGGCGTTGGTTCGGGCCGGGGCAGACCCAGGTCTCGCTAGCCGATTTCGAGCTCAAGGCCGGCGGTCGCTGGCGCATCCTTGCGACGTCGCCCGACGGCGAGGAGCATCACGTCGGCGGCATGGTTCGCGAAGTCATTACCGATGCGAAGCTGGTCTACACCTGGGCGTGGCGCTCGACCCCGGAACGGGAGTCGCTGGTCACGGTCGAGTTCGCGCCCGACGGGACAGGCACGCTGCTGACGCTCACGCATGCGCAGTTCTTCGATGAGCCGGCGCGCGACCGCCATCGCCACGGGTGGGATGGGGCGCTCGACAAGCTCGAACGTTACTTTGCCTGATCTTGCGAACCGGTGACGGCGGGCTGCGCGCAAGACTTGCGCGCCCGCCACCCTCGCCGGAACGATCCGTTTTCCTGCAGCCAGACGAAGGAGACGACCATGAAGCTCTATGGATTTCCCGCCTCGCCGAATACCTGGAAAGTGCGCGCCGTCGCCGCGCATCTTGCGCTCCCCCTCGAGGAGGAATTCGTCGACCTGTCGAAGGGAGCCCAGCGCACGCCGGAGTATCTGGCGCTCAACCCGACCGGCCGAACGCCGGTGCTGGTCGACGGCGACTTCATCCTGTGGGAGTCGAATGCGATCATGCAGTATCTGGCGAGCCGGGCCGCGAGCCAATTGTGGCCCGACGATCCGCGCGCGCGTGCCGACATCTTGCGCTGGCAAAGCTGGCAACTCGCCCACTGGAGCAAGGAAGGCTGCGAGCCGCTGATCTTCGAGCGGCTGGTCAAGAGTTTCCTCAGCCTCGGGCCGGCCGATCCTGCGGTTCTGGCCAAGGGCACCGAGGCGTTCCATCGCGAGGCTCGCGTGCTCGACGCCCACCTCGCCCGGCGATCCTACCTGGTCGGCGACGGGCCGACGCTCGCCGACTTCTCGGTCTCGGCGCCGCTGTTCTATGCCAAGGAAGCCGAGCTGCCGCTCGCGCCCTATGCGCACGTGCGCGACTGGTTCGGCCGCGTCTCCGCCTTGCCGGCCTGGCGCGACACCGCGCCGGCACAAGCGGCCGTGGCGGCGTAAGCCCTGCGAGCAGTTCCTGCCGGACGATGCAGCGCAGTCACCGCTCCTCCGCTTGCGGGGAAAGGCGGCGCAAGCCGCGAGTGAGCGCCTCGATAACTATCGCGTTGGGACCGGCTTTTCGCCGCGATAGTCGTAGAACCCGCGCTGCGTCTTGCGTCCGAGCCAGCCGGCCTCGACGTATTTCACCAGCAGCGGGCAGGGGCGGTATTTCGAATCAGCCAGCCCCTCGTGCAGCACCTGCATCACTGACAGACAGGTATCGAGCCCGATGAAGTCGGCGAGCTCGAGCGGACCCATCGGATGATGCGCGCCGAGCCGCATTGCGGTATCGATCGCCTCGACGTTCCCCACGCCTTCATACAACGTGTAGATCGCCTCGTTGATCATCGGCAGCAGGATGCGGTTGACGATGAAGGCGGGAAAGTCCTCCGAAACCGCGCTGATCTTGCCCAGCTTGGCGACGAAGGCCTTGGTGCTCTCGAACGTCGCGTCCGCCGTGGCGATGCCGCGGATGAGCTCGACCAGCTCCATCACCGGCACCGGGTTCATGAAGTGGATGCCGATGAAACGCTCGGGCCGGTCGGTCGCCGTGGCGAGCCGGGTGATCGAGATAGACGACGTATTGGTGCCGAGAATTGCTTCCGGCTTGAGCGTCGCGCACAGCTCGCTATAGATCTTACGCTTGACTTCTTCCTTTTCGGTGGCGGTCTCGATGACGAGATCGCAATCGCCGAGAGCCTCGAGCGTGTCGGCTGCATGGATATGCTCGAGCGCGGCCTTGCGGGCTTCTTCCGTGATGATCTTCTTCGACGCTTGTCGCGCCATGTTGCCGGTGATGGTGGCGATGCCGGAATTGATCCGGTCGGGCGCGACGTCGTTGAGCAGCACATCGAGACCGGCCAGCGCGCACACATGAGCGATGCCGTTGCCCATCTGGCCCGCGCCGATGACGCCGACTTTGCGGATGTTGAGCTTCATGATCTCCGTCCGATGAACCACACCGGCGACCGTTGCGAGTTTTCGATGCTCAGCCATTGAGAGGCGCTTGTTCTACGACGATCCGGGCGGTCTGACTACCGCGTGCCACTCCTTATCCTCCCCTTGTGTGGGCAGGGTAGGGAGGTATTACCGGCCAAGCTTGGCCAATTCCTGTTCGAGCTCCGGCAGGGCCTGGTAGAGATCGGCGACCAGACCGTAGTCGGCAACCTGGAAGATCGGGGCTTCCTCGTCCTTGTTGATGGCGACGATGACCTTCGAATCCTTCATGCCGGCAAGGTGCTGGATGGCGCCTGAAATGCCCACCGCTACATAGAGTTCCGGCGCCACCACCTTGCCGGTTTGGCCGACCTGCCAATCGTTCGGCGCATAGCCGGCATCCACCGCGGCGCGCGAGGCGCCGACCGCCGCCCCGAGCTTGTCCGCCACCGGCTCGATATACTTGGCGAAATTCTCCCGGCTCTGCATCGCCCGCCCGCCCGACACGATGACTTTGGCGGAGGTCAGCTCGGGCCGGTCGGATTTCGACAGTTCCTCGCCGACGAACGCGGAGATCGTGGGATCGGACGGCAGCGCGACGCTCTCGATCGGGACCGGGCCGCCTTCCCCGGCAACCTGAAAGGCCGCCGTCCGGACCGAAATCACCTTCTTGGGGTCGCGCGAGCGCACCGTCTGTACCGCATTACCCGCATAGATCAGGCGTTCGAACGTGTCGGGCCCCAGCACTTTGACGATCTCGGAGATCTGCATCACGTCGAGCAACGCGGCAACGCGCGGGAGGTAGTTCTTCCCCGCCGTCGTGGCCGGCGCCACGATGGCCTCGTAGGGAGCGGCCAGCGAGACGATCAGCGCCGCCATTGGCTCGGCCAGCATGTGGGCATAGGGGGCTGCATCGGCCACCAGCACCTTGGCGAGCCCCGCAAGCCGCGCGGCCGCTTCGGCCACCGGGCCACAGCCCTCGCCGGCGACCAGGACGTGGATCTCGCCACCCAGCCCCTGCGCTGCCGTCAGCGCCTTGTGGGTGGAGTCCTTGAGCGCCTTGTTGTCGTGCTCGGCAACCAGAAGGATCGGCATCAGAGCACTCCGGCCTCGTTCTTGAGCTTGCCCACCAGCTCGGCGACCGAGGCGACCTTGACGCCGGCCTTGCGGCTCGGCGGCTCGACCGTCTTGACGACCTCCAGGCGCGGCGCAACGTCGACCCCATAGGCGTCGGGCGATTTCTCGTCGATCGGCTTCTTCTTCGCCTTCATGATGTTGGGCAGGCTGGCATAGCGCGGCTCGTTGAGGCGCAGATCGGTGGTGACCACCGCAGGCCCCTTGAGACGCACGGTCTGCAGCCCGCCGTCGACCTCGCGCGTGACCAGCACATCGGTGCCGTCGATGACAATCTTGGACGCGAACGTCCCCTGCGGCCAGTTGAGCAGCGCCGCCAGCATCTGCCCGGTCTGATTGCAGTCGTCGTCGATTGCCTGCTTGCCGAGAATCACCAGCCCGGGCTGCTCCGCCTCGACGATTCCCTTGAGGATCTTGGCGACGGCCAGCGGCTCGGGCGGGATGTCCGTCTTGACCAGGATGCCGCGATCGGCGCCCATGGCGAGCGCCGTCCGGATCGTCTCCGTCACCTGCTGCGGCCCGATCGACACCGCGATGATCTCAGTCGCCTTGCCGGCTTCCTTGAGGCGGATCGCCTCCTCGACCGCAATCTCGTCGAAAGGATTCATCGACATCTTGATATTGGCGAGCTCGACCCCCGAGCCGTCCGCCTTCACGCGTATTTTGATATCCTTGTCGACCACCCGCTTGACGGGCACCACGACCTTCATCGTCCTGTTCTCCGCGGTGCGCTGAACACGCCTTCCGGCTCGGGCGGACAGCGCACCAAGGCGCTATCCGGCTGCATCTTCTCGGGAAAACCCCGCCGGCCCGCGAAAATGCTCCACAAAGCGCCGGCACCCTAATGGCCGGGCCGTTCGAGTGTCAATGATCGGCCCGGCTAGGCCGTAGCGCCGCGGTCGAACAACGGGACATCGGGGCGACGCAGGAACGGGATCAGGATCGCACCTGCGGCAAACCCGCCAATATGGGCCCAGTAAGCGGTCCCCCGGTCGAGCGCCATGAACAGGTTGACGAACTGGAAGACGATCCAGGCGCCGATCACCCACATGGCGCGGATCTTGAGCGGAATTCGCCCGAGCACCAGCACCCACAGCTTCACCCGCGGATGCAGGATGAGATAGGCCGCGAGGGTTCCCGCCACCGCCGCGGACGCGCCGATCAGGGGTGCTTCCGAAGTCGGGTTGGCGAGGGCATGCGCCATTCCCCCGGCTGCTCCGCACAGGGCGTAGAAGACGAGAAAGCGGGCGTGCCCCATCGCATCCTCGACGTTGTCGCCGAACACCCAGAGGAACAGCATGTTGCCGATCAAATGCATCCAGCCTGCGTGCAGGAACATGTAGGTGACGAGGGTGAGCGACTTGGGGATCACGGCGAGCTCGCTGCGCAGGCCGGCGCCGAGGTGAAATTCGGCCGGAATCATCCCGAATGCGCCGACCGAGGCTATCTGCGCATCGACCACGAGCCCCGATTCGAAAACCAGGAACACGACCGCGGTGACGGCAATCAGCGAGCGCGTGACCACCGGCGTGCGGATCTGGCGCAACGCATTGTAGTCGTAGAGCGGGATGAACATGCGCGCTATCGGCCGCGGTTCCGGTTCATCGATTCTGTCCTGGGACCCACAGCACGTCGCGCGTGCCTTTGTCATTCGCGTGGCGGCTGGCGACGAAAAGGAAATCGGACAGGCGGTTCATGTATTTGATCACCGGCGGCGAAACCGTCTCGCCCCCGGTGTCGGCGAGCGCGACGATCGCCCGCTCGGCGCGGCGGGCGACGGTGCGGGCAAGATGCAGGTAGGCCGCAAGCGGGCTGCCGCCGGGCAGGATGAACGAGGTCAGCGGCGCGAGGTCCTGGTTGAGGAGATCGATCTCCTGCTCGAGGCGCGTCACCTGGGCATCGCTGACTCGCAGCCGTTCATGGCCGGGCAGGCACAGGTCGGCCCCGAGATCGAACAAATCGTTCTGGATGCGCGCCAGCATGGCATCGAGCTGGGGCTGATCGGCGGCATGCAGGCGCGCCAGGCCGAGCGTGGCATTGGTCTCGTCCACCGTGCCGTAAGCGGCGATGCGGGGATCATATTTCTTGCGCCGCTTGCCGTTGGCGAGCGCCGTGGTGCCGCCATCGCCGGTGCGCGTGTAGATGCGGTTGAGGACGACCATCTCTGCCGCGCGTCCCTTCAGGGCCCTTGCAATCGGCCGAAAGCTTATCCTATTCGCTTGCGCATCAAAACAGCGAAGGAGGGATTCCTCGTGCGCACCATCATGGCGATCGGCCTTGCCGCCGTGCTGCTCATCCCGGCATTCGTCACCCGCGCCGGCGCTATACAGGAAGTCGGCACGCAGACAGCGCCGGCGTCCGACGCTTCGGCCGCAAAGAAGAAGAAAGGCGCGAAACCCAAGGCCGCGCCCAAGGAGCAATATCTGCGGGCGGTGCCCAGCACGCCGCCGGCGGGAGCGAAACAGTAGCTCGCACGATACGGCGAGCGTCCGCTTCCCTCATCGTCCCATGACCCAGATCGTCGCCATGATGATGATGAGGGCGACGAACTGCAGCAGCACACGCAGTCGCATCAGCTTCTGCGACGTATTGGGCGATCCGCCGCGCATCATGTTGAAGAGACCGAGAACGAGGACGACCGCGACGGCCCCCACGGCGAACGGAACGAGGTTGTAGAGGAAATTGGACATTCCAATCCTTATACGCCAGGCCGATCCGAAGGCTACCCACCGTGGCGTTGGTTCGCCTCCACACCTGATATGGGAAGGGCTGGGGTGATGTGCGAGCCTCACCCCGGCATGACCGCGTGCCCGACCTGACTCGCCAAATCCTGGTGCTCGGTGCGGCGGGACGGCTGGGCCGCGCAGCGGCCGAGGCATTCCGCGACGCCGGCTGGTCGGTCACGAGCTTCGTACGTCCCGGCGCGGAGAAGCGCGCGGCGCGCAGGACCAAGGTTGTGGAGTCGGAAGACCGCGCCGCGTTGACCGAGGCGGCGCGCGGTGCCGACGTCGTTCTGCATGCGCTCAATACGCCCTATCCGCAGTGGAGCAGGCTCGCCCTGCCGCACCTCTATGCGGCGATCGACGCCGCGGAGGCGACCGGCGCCACCCTGATGTTCCCCGGCAACGTCTACAACTACGGCGCCGCCATGCCGCAGGTGCTCGACGAGGTGACACCCATGCGTCCGACGGCGCGCAAGGGCATCCTGCGCGAGGCCATGGAGCAGCGGCTACGCGAGGCGGCCGATCGCGGCGTGCGCGCCATCGTCGTGCGGGCCGGCGACTTCTTCGGCGGCGGGCGAGGATCGTGGTTCGACCTGGTGATCGCCAGGGACATTGCGAGCGGCCGCATCACCTATCCGGGACCGCTCGATACGACCCATGCATGGGCCTACCTGCCCGATCTCGCCGCCGCAATGGTGCGGGTCGCCGAACGGCGCGCCGATCTGGGTGCGTATGCGACGTTCGGGTTTCCCGGCCATGCGGTCACCGGGCACGAGCTTGCGGCCGCGATCACGCACGCCGTCGGGCACGAGGTCGCCATCGAGCGCATGCGGTGGTGGCTCGTGCGCAGCGTCGGGCGGCTGATGCCGATGGGACGGGAGCTCGCCGAGCTCGAGTATCTCTGGCGCGTGCCGCACCGCATCTCCGGAGAAACGCTGAAGGCACTGATCGGCGAGATCCCACATACGCCGCTGGTCAGGGCCGTCGCGGACTCGCTGCGCACATTGGATATGGCGCCTGGCGATCGGCGGAATTGACCGATGTGCCTGGAGGAAACGTGCAGGCTACCCGACCAGATGCTTCTAGTGCCCCCGAGCTTCGGAACCGGGACACCATGAGGCGCGATGCGTGCGGCGCTTTGACGATTGCCAAACGCCGGAGAGGCCGGTCAGTTGCTCCCGTCGAGCAGCCGCCGGGCGATCACCTGCGCCTGGATCTCGGCCGCGCCCTCGAAAATCGACAGGATGCGGGCATCGCACAGGACGCGGGAGATCGGGTATTCGAGCGCGAAGCCGTTGCCGCCGTGGATCTGCACCGCGTTGTCGGCGGCCGCCCAGGCGACGCGCGCTGCCAACAGCTTCGCCATGCCGGCCTCGAGATCGCAGCGGCGTCCGGAATCCTTCTCCCGCGCCGCGTAATAGGTGATCTGTCGCGCGATCATGATCTCGACCGCCATCATGGCGAGCTTGTCGGCGACGCGCGGGAACTGGATCAGCGGCCCGCCGAACTGCTGGCGCTCCTCGGCGTAGCGCAGGCCGAGCTCCATGGCCGACTGGGCGACGCCGATCGCGCGCGCGGCCGTCTGGATGCGCGCCGATTCGAAGGTTTGCATCAGCTGCTTGAATCCCTGGCCCTCCTCACCGCCCAGCAAAGCCTCGGCCTCGACCTCGAATCCGTCGAACGCGATCTCGAATTCCTTCATGCCGCGATAGCCGAGCACTTCGATCTCGGTGCCCGACATGCCGGGGGCGGGAAACGGATCGCCGTCGGTGCCGCGCGGCTTTTCGGCGAGCAGCATCGACAGGCCGCGGTACCCGGGCTCGGCCGGATTGGTCCGCACCAGGAGCGTCATCAGGTCGGCACGGGCCGGATGGGTGATCCAGGTCTTGTTGCCGTAGACGCGATAGACGTCGCCTTCGCGCACCGCCCGGGTCTTGAGCGAGGCGAGGTCGGAGCCGGTGTTCGGCTCGGTGAAAACGGCGGTCGGCAGCACCTCGCCGGAGGCGATCTTCGGCAGCCATGTCTGCTTCTGCGCCTCGGTGCCGGCGCCGAGGATGAGCTCCGCGGCAATTTCTGATCGGGTCCCGAGGGAGCCCACACCGATATAGCCGCGCGACAACTCCTCGGAGACGACGCACATCGACTCCTTGCCGAGCCCCATGCCGCCGAACGGCTCCGGAATGGTGAGGCCGAACACCCCGAGTTCGCCCATGTGGGTGATGATGTCGAGCGGGATGTAGCTGTTGGTCAGATGCCAGTCGTGGGCGTGCGGGGCGACTTCGCTTTCGGCGAACTTCCGCATCTCCTCGCGGATCGCATCCAGCGTGTCGGACAGGCCGCAATCGCCGACCGTGGTGGCCGGGTGCGCTAGCATCAGCTCGACCAGACGGGCGCGGTTCGCCGGCGTGTTGCCCGAGGCCGTCAGCTCCTCGACGGCGCCCGTCAGCCGCGCCGCGACCTGGGCGAGAGAGAGGCCGAGGTCGCCGGGACGCACGATCTCCCCCTGGCTCATGGGGATGCCGCCGATCATCTGGGCCAGATATTCGCCGAGACCGATCCGGATCAGCAGATCCTCCGGCTCTCCCAATCGCCCCGCCGCCTGCATTCGCTCCGCATAGGAGGCAAGCTGGGACACCGCCTCCACGTAGGTGGCAAGCCAGGCAAGCCCATGGGTGGCGCGCTGCTCGCGATCCATGGCCCGGGCGGAGATTTGGCCGTCGCGCATGACCCGGGTGCGCACCGCGATGGTGGCGTCGGCGAGCAGCGCCTGGGCCCCCATGGCGGCCGCACGGGCGAATGCAACGAGATCGCCTGACTGATCCAGACGGGACACCGCAAGCGTCATCGGCACCTCCTACCCCGCCGATCTTCGTGCCGTGGGCAGTGCAGCATTATGGGTGCGGTGCACAAAAAAGCAAAGCTTTCCTCCGCAAGTCGCCCCGCATGCACGCTGCGATAGATCCTTGCAACGATCCTGTCCGCACTTTGCCGGATGTTAACCTACTTACGGTTTCATCGCACCGGTTCGCCGGGGTCCGGCGTCTTCCGATACCGTCCAACCCGCTGTTTTGCGATTTCTCGAGAGGACCTGATGTTTGCACGCTTTCTCCCCCGCCTGCCAGCCCGGTTCCGCCCGACGCGGTTGTTTCCGACGCTATCGGTTCGCGCCCGCATCGCTGCCCTGGCCATGATTCCGGTGGTGGGTTTCGTCGCCAACGGGCTGAACTACTGGGTCAGCGAACGGCAGATCGATCAGGCCTTCGAGGGGGTTCGGCGCGCTGGCGTGCTGACCGACGCCAGCCGGGATCTCAAGGGTGCGCTCGACGGCATTCGCCACGCGGCGCGGGAAATGTCGGTCCGGCCGGGTGTCGCATTCGTCAAGGCTTTCGGGGATACTCACGCAGCTGCCCTGCGCAACCTCGAGCGGATCCAGAAATTCGGCGATCCGGACGACACGCGGACGATCCCCCACATCATGCGCACGGTGGGCGGACTCAAGGAGAATTTCGAGAACCTCACAAAGGCACAGGAGAAGGTAGGGTTCAACGACAATCAAGGCATCAACGGCAAGCTCCGCGAGGCCGCGCTCAAGGTCGAGCAGACCATCAAGGATTTGAGCTGGCTGTCGCAAACCGACGCCCAGCAGCTGTCGCTGTCGCTGCTCGCGATGCGGCGCTCCGAGGTCGAGTACAAGCTCCGGCGCGAGAACGCACCGCGCAAGGAGTTTTTCGCCGAGTTCGACAATTTCAATAAGCTCTTCGATAGCGTCATCGGCGCCGACATCATGAAAGCGGAATTGCGCGACGTCGCGAAGGTCTACGCTAACGTGTTCCGCGAATCGGTGTCGATGATGAACGACGTCGACTCCCAGCTCACGCTGATCGATCAGGACACGCACGAGATGACGCCGCTGGCGGATCGCATCGCGGCCGCCGCCAGGCGCAGCGAGGCCCAGGCGACGGCGCTGCTCGCGGCCTCGCAACGGCAGACAACGATCCTGGTCGTCAGCATCGGGATTGTGGTCGTCGCGCTCGGACTGCTCCTGAGCTATCTGATCGGCCGCAGCATCACCCGGCCGCTGAACGGCCTGGCGCAAGCCATGGGGCGGCTCGCCGAAGGCGATACGGCGACTGTGATTCCCGCGACCGAGTCCAAGGACGAGATCGGCCGCATGGCGCGCACCGTCATCGTGTTCCGCGACAATGCCGTCGAGCGCGAGCGGCTCGCCTCCAACGAGACCGAAGCCAGCCGTGCCCGCGAGCGACGCAGCGAGCTGATCGCGACGACCATCGTGCGGTTCGAGCAGTCGGTCGATCAGGCGCTCGCCAAGGTGCGCGGTGCTGCCGAGCGCCTGGATGGGGCGGCGTCGGCGCTCAACGGCGCCGCCGATGCGGTGTCGGCGGAAGCCAATGCGGCCGAGGAGAGGGTCACCGCCGCGTCCGAGAACGTCGGCGCGGCCGCAGCGTCCACCGAAGAGCTCACCGGATCGATCGCGGCGATCGCGCAGCAGGCTTCCAAATCGACCGAGGTCGCCGGACGCGCGGTATCCGAGGCGCAGCGCACCGTCACCACGATGTCGGACCTGTCCAACGCGGCAACGCGGATCGGCGAGGTCATCGGCCTGATCCAGGCGATCGCCGGCCAGACCAATCTGCTTGCGCTCAATGCCACGATCGAGGCGGCGCGCGCCGGAGAGGCGGGCCGGGGGTTTGCGGTCGTGGCCTCGGAAGTGAAGTCGCTGGCCGGTCAGACCGGCAAGGCGACCGAGGAGATCGCCGCACAGATCGGCGCGATTCAGGTGGCCGCCAGCGATGCGGCGCGCGCGATCGAGCAGGTCAACACGATCATCGAGGACATGTCCGGCATTGCCACCAGCGTGGCGGCGGCGGTGGAGGAACAGAACGCCGCGGTGGCGTCGATCGCCGAGGGCGTCAACCGCGCCTCGGGCGACGCACGCTCGGGCGCGCAGGCCATGAGCCGCGTGGCCGGGCGCACGCAGGATGCGCGCTCCACCGCGGCCGACGTCAAAACCCTTGCCGAGACGCTCGCAACCGAGGCGGAAAGCCTCGATACCGAGGTCCGGCGCTTCCTCGCGGACGTGCGCGCCGCGTGACGGTGATTGACGACTGACGAGAAGGCGTCTGTCGTCATGTCCCGTGCAGCCGCTCGGCCAGCAGATGCAGGTCGCGGTCGCGACAGCCCATGGCTTCCAGGGCCTGGACCGTCGAGAGGACGTAGTCGCGGTTCTGCCCCGACTTGCCGTGCGCATGGCGGACGAGGTGCAGCTGCTCGGTCAGGTTGAGCTTGCCGGCGTATTGCGGATGGCTGCGATCCACCAGGTAGCAGACCGCCCGGATGCGGGTGTCGGAATGCTGGACGAGAACCACCGGCCGCACCCGTTCGATGTAGACCTTCGTCACCTGCTCGCGCTCACGGAGATAGCCGAGGACCATCGTGCGATCTTTCGCCGCAACCCGATAGGCAATCCCGCGGCAGGTGCCGCCATGGTCAAGGCCTAGGACGAGCCCCGGATTCTCCGGCGTGCCGCGATGGACGAAAGAATAGACGCACAGCGCGCGATGCGCTCCGATCAGGCGCGCCGGCACGCGCTCGACGTAGTCGAATCCCGGTCGCCAGATGAGCGACCCGTAACCGAACACCCACAGGTCCTCGTCGGCGTGATCAAACCCGGCATGCATGGGGGCGAAACAGCAATGTTGACATGAAATGGCTGTTCCGCTCGCCTAACAGCCCCTTCGTCGGGGCGCAACTCTTCGTCGGTTTCCGGAGCCTGCATGGTCGATCCAAAGATATCCTCGCGTCCAAGGCGGCTGCTCGTGGCGTTCGCCGCGCTCGTCGTGTTGGCCGCGGCGTGGAGCGGCTTTTGGTATTTCGCGGCCAGCAAGGCCGAAGCCGTCATCAGCGCGTGGATCGAGCAGGAGTCGAGAGCCGGTCGCGTCTATGCCTGCGCCTCGCGCACGATCGGCGGCTATCCGTTCCGCATCGAGCTGCGCTGCAGCGATCCGGTCATGGAGCTGACATCCCTGCAGCCGCCGCGCGTGGTCAAGGCCAAGGATCTGGTCGCCCTCGCGCAGGTGTACGAGCCCAACCTCATCATCGCAGAAATCACCGGCCCGCTGTCGGTTGCCGAGCCCGGCAATCCCGCGGCGTTGCGGGCGGATTGGCGGCTCGCCCAGGCGAGCCTGCGGGCTGCCGGCAGGCGGCCCGAGCGACTTTCGATCGTGCTCGAGGGCGTGCGGCTGGAGCAGGCCGACAGCGGTGTCGCAGAGCGGCTCGGCAGCGCCAACCGGGTCGAGCTGCACATCCGCCGCAGCTCGACCGAGGGTGGCGAAGTCGCCCCGATCGACTTCGCCGCCCTGGTCGCCGGCGGGGTGGTTTTCGGCGGTCCACTGGGCGGCCGGCCGATCGACGCGGAAACCTCGGGGATTCTCCGCGGCCTTGCCGACATCAAGCGCATGTCGATGGCGGCACGCCTGAAGGAATGGCAGACGGCGGGCGGCCGACTCGAATTGACCCGGCTCAAGCTGCGACAGGACGATGCCGTCGCGGTTGCGGCGGGCGATGTCGGGTTGTCGGCTTCCGGCCGGCCGGACGGAACGATCAACATCACCATGGCGGGATTCGACCAGGTGGTGCGCGACGTCGTGCGCGGCGGCGGCATGCAGTTCGGATTGATCGCCGGGTTGACGTTCCTCGGACGCCCGGCCGAGATCGACGGCCGGCGCGCGATCTCGGTGCCGTTTCGCATCAAGGATGGCTCGATGTCGCTCGGGCCGATCCCTCTGGGGAAGCTCGATCCGCTGTTCTGAACGGCGACAGCCGGTCAGCGTGCGCGCCGAAGGATCAGCTCCAGATTGCGCTCGATCGCCGACTTGTCGTCCGAGCGCGCCGGCCGCGCGCTGTTGCGCAGCGCATAGACGGCAGCGGCAGCGCTGGCGAGATTGGTCAGCAGCAGAAAGACCACAGCCGTCTGGAGAAAGGTGATCATCTGTTCGCGTAACATCAGCCGCCTCCAAGCCGGACGTCTGCAATTCGGTGTCACGTGGGGTGCACGGCGGCCCGAAGTCAGATCGTATCGCGACGTCGGTTGGTGGGATGGAGGGCGAAGCCAAGCGCCCGGCAGGTGCATTGAGCCCCGGATTTCCATCACACTGGTTATGTGGCGAAAACGCCGTACGGCGACACTGGTTCCGTCGTCGTGGAGCCGATCCGATCGGGCTATTCGCTGTCCGCCGCGTAGGGGCGCGGCAGGGGGGCCATCGGCAGGGGCGCGGGGCTGCGGCCGAAATCGGGTGCCGCCAAGTCCTGGCCGATCTCGACGATGCCGCGGCGGATCGCGCGGGTGCGCGCGAAATGATTGAACAGCGCCTCGCCGTCGCCGCGCCGGATCGCGCGCGTGAGCCGCGCAAGGTCTTCGCCGAACGTGCCGAGCATCTCGAGCACCGCATCCTTGTTGGCGAGAAAGATGTCGCGCCACATGGTCGGATCAGACGCGGCGATGCGGGTGAAGTCGCGAAAGCCGCCGGCGGAGAATTTCAGCACTTCCGATTCGGTGACGGTGCCGAGCTCGTCGGCCGTCCCGACGATCGTATAGGCGATCAGGTGGGGCAGATGGCTGGTCACCGCCAGCACGAGATCGTGATGCTCGGCCGCCATGGTATCGACGTTGGCGCCGAGCGCCCGCCAGAATGCGAGCAGCCGCTCCACCGCCGCCTGGTCCGCCTCCGGCGGCGGGGTGAGGATGCACCAGCGATTGACGAACAGCTCGGCGAAGCCGGCGTCCGGCCCGGAATGCTCCGTGCCGGCGACCGGATGCGCCGGGATGAGATGCACGCCTTTCGGCACGTGCGGGGCCATGTCGCGCAACACCGCAGCCTTCACCGAGCCGACGTCGGAGAGCGTCGCACCGGGGGCAAGATTCGGGGCAATCTCCTGGGCGACCGGTCCGCTCTGACCGACCGGGATGCACAGGATCACGAGGTCCGCGCCGGCGGCCGCGGCGGCGTTGGTCTCGACCACCTGATCGGCGATGCCGAGCTCGACGACACGGCGGCGTGTTGCCGGCGACCGTGCGGTGGCGACGATGCTGCGCACGACGCCCTGGGCGCGCGCTGCGCGCGCGATCGAGGAGCCGATCAGGCCGACTCCGATCAGCGCCAGCCGGTCAAACAGTGGACCGTCGCTCATGCTGTCGGCGCTTTGCCGTTCATGAACTCGGCGAGCGACTGGACGACGAGCCGGTTCGCCTCCTCGGTGCCGACGGTCATGCGCAGCGCGTTGGGGAGCTTGTAGGCGCCGACCTGGCGCAGGATCAGGCCGCGTGCGGTGAGATAGGCGTCGGCCTCGCTGGCCGTGCGGCCCCTCTGCTCGGGAAAGTGGATCAGCACGAAATTGGCGACGCTCGGCGTCACTTCGAGGCCCAGCTTGCCGATCTCCTCGGTCAGCCAGGCGAGCCAGCGCGTGTTGTGTGCGCGCGCCGTCTCGACATGCGCGACGTCACTGAGACCGGCGATGCCGGCGGCGATCGCCGGCGCATTGACGTTGAACGGACCGCGGATGCGGTTGAGCGCATCGACAATGTGCGCAGGGCCGTACAGCCAGCCGAGCCGCAGCGCGGCGAGGCCGTAGATCTTCGAGAACGTGCGGCACATCACGACGTTCTCCGACGTCGCCACCAACTCGATGCCGGCCTCGTAGTCATTGCGGCGGACGTATTCGGCGTAGGCCGCATCGATCACGAGGAGCAAATGGGCGGGGAGGCCGGCGTGCAGGCGTTTCACCTCGTCGAACGGGATATAGGTGCCGGTCGGATTGTTGGGATTGGCGAGGAATACCATCTTGGTGCGCGGCGTCACGCGGGCGAGAATCGCATCGACGTCGGCCGTGTAGGCGGTTTCCGGCGCCACCACCGGCTTTGCTCCGGTGCCGAGCGTGGCGATCGGGTACACCAGGAAGCCGTGCGTCGTGTGGATCGCCTCGTCGCCGTCGCTCAGATAGGCGCGGGCGAGGAGATTGAGGAGGTCGTCGGAGCCGGCGCCGCACACGATGCGATCCGGGTCGAGCCCGAAGGTCCGTCCGATCGCTTCGCGCAGGTCGGGGGCGGCGCCGTCCGGGTAATCCTCCAGGTGGCTGGCGATGTCGCGGTAGGCGGCGATCGCCTTCGGGCTCGGCCCGAGCGGCGTCTCGTTCGACGACAGCTTGAAAATGCGGGCGGCCCCGGGCGCCGAGCTCTTGCCCGGCACGTAGGCGTCGATATCGAGCACGCCTGGGCGCGGCTGTGGGCGCGTCAACGCGGACATTCGGCAGATCTCCAGGTGGATCAGCGCCCGGTCGCGTCGGGGCGCTGGCCTTCGCCCGACACCGTATAGCGGGTTGCGTGGCTCCCGACGAGGGTGGTGGAGCGCACGCTGGCGCCGGCCTTGACCAGGGCGTCGGCGACCGCCTCGTACCGGCCGCCGTGCGGTATCGATGCCAGCAGGGCGGCGCCGTCGAATGCGCGGTCCGGCACCACAATGACCTCGGCCAGGTGCTCGACGGCGCGGGCCGGCCCGGCGCCCCAGCCGGCGACGCGAATGCTCCACGTCTCGACTTCGTGCACCATCGCATCGGCGGCTGCGCGCGAGATCACGAACACCGGCAAGGCGGCTGGATGATCGGCACGGTCGACGAACGGCAGCCGGGCAATGATCTTCGGCGCGGTCTCGGGCTCGAGGCTCACCCACCAGGCGGGCGCCCCGGCCACGGCGAAGGCCGGCACGAGGCCGAGGTCGCCGCGCGACTCGGATACGGCTGTGACCGTGCCGGCGGCCCCCACGTGCGGCACGAACGGTACCGTGAAGCCGAAATGGAATCGCGCGGAATCGCGCATGACCGCTTCGCCGGCGGACAAGTCCGCATGTACCGAGAACGGCGCCTGCACGTAGGTGAAGGTTGCGATGATGACCCGCCAGATGCTTTCCGCGGTGTCGAGGGGCAGGATGCCGCGATGACGCTGCACCAGGCGCCGCATCATCTCCGCCTCGCGGGCCGGGCGGAAGGCCGAGCCGGTCTCCTCGGTGCGTTTGACGGCGATCAGGCGGTCGATGATCTCGCCGCGCTGCATCAACAGCTCGTGCATCGTCTCGTCGATGCGGTCGATCTCGGTCCGCAGGTCGGCGAGGGACGGGACGGGGGCGCGGGATCTCGGCATCGGGGCAATCTAAAATCGGTGATCGGAGGTCAGTAATCAGAGGTCGTCCCCGGACGCAATGCCTGGCCACCGGGGGCGGACCCGTTTGCCGACATCCGATCCCCGAAAAGAAACCATTGACACGGCTGCCAATGGCTCTACCTAGGCCGGCCGCCTCGCTTTTTCGGGGGGCAAGTCCGTGGCATCCTGGGCCCAGGTCGTCGGCCGAGGCCGGCGACGAGGAGTTGTTCGGAACCAATGGTCGACGCACAAGTCATCTCGCGGGACTTTTCCGAGCGTGTTCGGGAAGCGGAAAACCCGCGTTCGCTGGTGGTGCGCTTCGGCCTCGATCAGCCGCTCGCCCTCGACGCCGGCGTCGACCTCGCGCCGTTCCAGATCGCCTACCAGACGTACGGGACGCTGAACGCCGCCCGCAGCAACGCAATCTTGATCTGCCATGCGCTGACCGGCGATCAGCATGTCGCCAATGTCCATCCGGTCACCGGCAAGTCCGGCTGGTGGGAAACCATGGTCGGGCCGGGCAGGCCGATCGATACGGAACGGTATTTCGTCATCTGCCCCAACGTGGTCGGCGCCTGCATGGGTTCGACCGGGCCCTCCTCGATCAATGCGCATACCGGCCTGCCATGGGGGCTGGACTTTCCGGTGATCACCATCCGCGACATGGTGCGGGCGCAGGCGATGCTGCTCGATCATCTCGGCATCGCGCAGCTGTTCTCGGTGGCGGGCGGCTCGATGGGCGGCATGCAGGTGCTGCAGTGGGCGTCGAGCTATCCGCGGCGCGTGTTCTCCGCGCTGCCGCTCGCGACCGCGACCCGCCATTCGGCGCAGAACATCGCCTTCCACGAGGTCGGCCGCCAGGCCGTGATGGCGGACCCCGAATGGCGGCACGGCCGCTACCTGGTGGAGGGCACCAATCCACGCCGCGGCCTGGCGGTCGCCCGCATGGGTGCGCACATCACGTATCTGTCGGACGCCGCATTGCACCGCAAGTTCGGGCGCAAGTTTCAGGATCGCACCAATCCGACCTTCTCGTTCGATGCCGATTTCGAAGTGGAGTCCTACCTGCGCTACCAGGGCAGCACCTTCGTCGAGCGGTTCGACGCCAATTCGTATCTCTATCTCACCCGTGCGATGGACTATTTCGACCTCGCGGCCGACTACGGCGGTGTGCTGGCGAAGGCGTTCGCCGGAACGCAGACGCGATTCTGCGTGGTCTCGTTCACCAGCGACTGGCTGTTTCCGACCGTCGATTCGCGCGCGATCGTGCACGCGCTCAACGCCTCTAGCGCGCGCGTCTCATTCGCGGAGATCACCACCGACAAGGGGCATGATGCATTCCTGCTCGACGAGCCGGAGCTGCTCGCCATCGTGCGCGGTTTCCTCGAGTCGGCCGGCAAGGCACGCGGGTTGTAGGTCATGCTGCTGCGGCGCAATCACGACCTCACCATGGCGGAGGCCGCGCGCGGCACGGGCGGCTCGCGCGTCGACCTCGTGCTGGTTGCCGCCATGGTGGAGCCCGGCTCGCGGGTGCTCGACGTCGGCTGCGGCGACGGCGAACTGCTGCGCCTGCTGGGCGAGACGCGCGGGGTCGACGGCCGCGGCATCGAGCTGTCGCGCGAGGGCGTGAACGAATGCGTCGCCAAGGGGCTCGCGGTGATCCAGGGCGACGCCGATACCGACCTCGCCGACTATCCGGACGATGCGTTCGACTACGTGATCCTGTCGCAGACTCTGCAGGCGACGCGCCAGCCGCGCCAGGTCATGGAGCACATGCTGCGCATCGGCCGGCATGCCATCGTGTCGTTCCCTAATTTCGGCCACTGGCGCATTCGTCTGCAGATCCTGTTCGGCGGGCACATGCCGCAGACCGACAATCTGCCCTATGCGTGGTACGAGTCGCCGAACATCCACTTCTGCACGATCAAGGATTTCCGCCAGCTGTGCAACGTGGTGGGTGCCAAGATGGGGAAGGCGGTCGCGCTCAATCCGTGGGGCAAGCCGTTGCGGCTCGCCGCGCCGTGGTGGTTCTGGAACCTGTTCGGCGAGCAGGCAGTGTTCCTGCTCAGCCGGAAGACGTGAATCTTACTTCTTCGCCCAGGCCGATAGGTTGTTGACGAATTCCGTCCATCCCGCGGGCTTGGGGGCAGCCGCGGCCGCCGGCGCGTCCACCTTCTTTTCCATCGCGGCGACTGTGCTCTTGGCTGGTGCACCGTTCTTGCCGACGTTGCCGGATGCCGGAGCCGCTTTCGCGGCGACCCGCTTCGGCGCGGCCTTCCGGGCTGCTGTCTTCCTGGGTGCGGCCTTGCGGGCTACGGCCTTGCGGGATGCGGCTTTGCGCTTGGGTGCCGCCGCTTTCCGCTTGACGGCCGCGGTCTTTCGCTTGGCCGCGCTTCGCGCCGCTACTGTGCGTTTCTTGCGAGGGGTCGTCTTCGCCCGCGTCTTCGACTTGGGTTTGCTGCGTGCCTTCTTAGCCATCCGGAGGCCTCCTGTTGAAATGTCGGGGCGGCGCGCCTGATTCGCCCGCGTTCATTGTTCCCTGTTCCCCGCCAGCGTCAATCAGCAGATACCGGATCCACGGAATCGCCGATGGCGATTTCGCCCGCGGCGATCACCTCGCCATAGATGCCGCAATCCATGTGCCCGAAGGTCTCGGCCAGTGCGCGCGGGATGGCGAGGTCGCGGATTCCGGTGTCCGGATCGACCTCGGTCGCCGCGCAACGCACGATGCGCTTGACGATCCGCAGGCGGGCGGAGGGCCCGATCGCGATGGTCTCCCCGACGAGGCTGAACTCGTGCCAGGCCGGCCAGCCTTGCACGTACACGTTGGCGCGAAAGCGCAGCGGGTCGACCGGTGCGCCGATCGCCGTCTCGATCGCCGCAACCGAGCCGAGGTTGATGATCGAGACGACCTTGCGTGCCACATCGGAGAAACTGTGGCCTGGTGCCTCCAGCAGCTGGGGCGGCCCGCGCAGCTCGTCGGCACAGAAGGTCGCGAAGAACGCTTCGATCCGCCGGCGCCCCTCCTGGGTCGCGAGTGCGCCGCGCGCGACCTCGGCGTCGCCCGCGCGGATCGTCAGCAGCGTGGTCGCGTCGTCATAGACCGTCGTCAGCCGCGCCAGCCGCGCATTCCGCATCAGCATGAGAAAGCGGATCTTCGGCAGGTAGGCCGGCGCCGCCGGGTCGAACCCGGATGGCCCGTTCTCGATCGCATAGCGGCGGTCGGCCGTGAGCGTCTGGCCGGGCTGGAGAGCGGTTCGCCGCAGCGGCTCGGGGGTGAGGCCCTTCACCGGATAGCGGTAGATCGCCTGCACGCGCGCGGACGGGGGCATGCGGGCTTGTTAACCTTCTCCCGTGCCGACGCGAAAGTAAAATCCGCGCCAGCCCCCTTCCGCCGCGGTATCGGCTTCTTACATTTCGGGTGCCCCCAATGAGGATGTTTCGGGCGTGCCGATCCGGGCGCCCGATGCAGGCCGACGGAGTCTTGGGATATGAACATCGACAAATATACCGACCGCGCCCGCGGATTCATCCAGTCTGCCCAGTCGCTGGCCTTGCGCGAAGGGCATCAGCAATTCCTTCCCGAGCATATTCTCAAAGTCCTGCTCGACGACCCTGAGGGGCTCGCCTCCGGGCTGATCGATCGGGCCGGCGGGCGCTCGCGCGAGGCGCATCTCGCGGTCGAGGCCGCCCTGGTCAAGGTGCCGAAGGTTTCGGGCGGCTCGGGCCAGCTCTATCTTGCGCCCGCAACGGCGCGCGTCTTCGATGCGGCCGAAAAGGCGGCCGAGAAGGCGGGCGACAGCTTCGTCACCGTCGAACGGCTCCTGCTCGCACTCACCCTCGACAAGGAGAACGAGGCGGGCAAGATCCTGCAGCAAGCCGCCGTTTCGCCGCAGAATCTCAATGCCGCCATCAACGCCCTGCGCAAGGGGCGGACCGCCAACTCGAGCTCGGCGGAAAGCGCCTACGATGCGCTCAAGAAATATGCGCGCGATCTCACCCAGGCGGCGCGCGACGGCAAGATCGATCCGGTGATCGGACGCGACGAGGAGATCCGCCGCACCGTGCAGGTGCTGTCGCGGCGCACCAAGAACAATCCCGTGCTGATCGGCGAGCCGGGCGTCGGCAAGACGGCGATCGTCGAGGGCCTGGCGCAGCGCATCGTCAACGGCGACGTGCCGGAGAGCCTGCAGGACAAGAAGCTCCTGGCGCTCGATATGGGCGCCCTGATCGCCGGGGCCAAGTACCGCGGTGAATTCGAGGAACGGCTGAAGTCGGTGCTGCAGGAGGTCACGTCATCGGACGGCGGCATCGTCCTGTTCATCGACGAGATGCACACGCTGGTCGGCGCCGGCAAGGGCGAGGGCGCGATGGACGCCTCCAACCTGCTGAAACCCGCGCTGGCGCGCGGCGAGCTGCACTGCATCGGCGCCACCACGCTCGATGAATATCGCAAGCACGTGGAGAAGGATGCGGCGCTGGCGCGGCGATTCCAGCCGGTGTTCGTCTCCGAGCCGTCGGTGGACGACACGATCTCCATCCTGCGCGGCTTGAAGGATCGCTACGAGCAGCACCACGGCGTGCGCATCACCGACTCGGCGATCGTCGCAGCAGCGACGCTCTCCAACCGCTACATCACCGACCGCTTCCTGCCCGACAAGGCGATCGACCTGGTCGACGAGGCCGCGGCGCGGCTCAAGATGCAGGTCGACTCCAAGCCGGAGGAGCTCGATTCGATCGACCGCGAGATCGTGCGGCTCAAGATCGAGCAGGAGGCCCTCAAGAAGGAGAGCGATCCCGGCTCGCGCGATCGGCTCGCCCGGCTCGAGCAGGAGCTCGTCGCGCTCGCCAAGCAGTCGGCCGATCTCACCGGCCGATGGAAGGCCGAGAAGGAGAAGCTGTCCGGCGCCCAGAAGCTCAAGACCGAGCTCGATCAGGCGCGCACCGAGCTTGCCAACGCCCAGCGCCGCGGCGAGTACCAGCGCGCAGGCGAGCTCGCCTATGGCCGCATTCCGGAGCTGGAGAAGAAGCTCGCCGCGCTCGAAGGCACGGAGGGGAAGAGCGCCATGATGGAAGAGGCGGTCACCGCCAGTCACGTGGCGCAGGTGGTCTCGCGCTGGACCGGTATCCCGGTCGACAGGATGCTGGAGGGCGAGAAGGAAAAGCTCCTGCGCATGGAGGAGAGCCTCGTCCGCCGCGTGGTCGGGCAGAAGGAGGCGGTGCAGGCGGTGTCGACTGCGGTGCGCCGCGCGCGCGCTGGCCTGCAGGACCCGCATCGCCCGATCGGCTCGTTCATGTTCCTCGGGCCCACCGGCGTCGGCAAGACCGAGCTCACCAAGGCGCTTGCCGAGTTCCTGTTCGACGACGAGACCGCGCTGATCCGCGTCGACATGTCGGAATACATGGAGAAGCACTCGGTCGCGCGGCTGATCGGGGCGCCGCCCGGCTATGTCGGCTACGAGGAGGGTGGCGCGCTCACCGAGGCGGTGCGCCGGCGTCCCTATCAGGTCGTGCTGTTCGACGAGATCGAGAAGGCGCACCCGGACGTGTTCAACGTGCTCCTCCAGGTGCTCGACGACGGGCGGCTGACCGACGGGCAGGGCCACACGGTCGACTTCCGCAACACGCTGATCGTGATGACGTCGAACCTCGGCTCGGACTATCTGGTGAGTCAGCCCGAGGGCCAGGACTCCGACGCCGTTAAGGACCAGGTGATGGCGGTGGTGCGCTCCGCGTTCCGCCCCGAGTTCCTGAACCGCGTCGACGAGATCATCCTGTTCCATCGGCTCAAACGCGCCGACATGGGGCGCATCGTGGACATCCAGATGGGTCGGCTGCAGAAGCTTCTCGACGAGCGCAAGATCGTGCTCCGCCTCGAGCCGAGCGCGCGCGAGTGGCTTGCCGAGCGCGGCTACGATCCGGCCTATGGCGCCCGTCCGCTCAAGCGGGTGATCCAGAAGGCGGTGCAGGATCCGCTCGCCGAGCTGATCCTGTCGGGCAAGGTGAAGGACGGCGAGACGGTCGCGATCTCCGCCGGCACGCAGGGCCTCGTCTTCAACGGCGAGGCCGCGGCCGCGGCTGCGGCGTGAGGCGGGTCGAGAAAGATCGTTTGGGCGCGACCGGGGCTGCTTAGTCTATGACAGCCCCTTCTGGAACAAGGCCGCCTCGCGGTCGCGCCGCACCTGGAGACCTCGGAGGTCGGGCCACAGCCGTTTCATGCTGCGAATCTCGCCAGGGATCTGTGTGAACGCGCGGGCTGCCATGTCCGCCCTGATGGCGCGCATTTCGCGAAAACGATCGCTCGGCAGCGTGTAACCGCCCCCGCCGCGATTATAGGTCAGCGATACCAGCGCACCGAGGCTGTCCCTGGAGAGCTGGTCGGTGTTTTGCAGCCGGTTTCTCACAACGCCCACCCATCGTGGGATGGATTTTCTCCGGAACAGCGCGATGGCCTGATCCCAGGAGACGTCGACACTGCCGCGAAGCTGCTGGGCGAGCGAGCTCGCCGCACCACCTTTCACGCCGCACGCGGTCGTAAGGCTCGCGATCATCTGGTCGCTGAGGATGTTGGCGCAATCGGCCCTCACCTGTGCCGGCGACTGATATCCCACGTCGTAGCCGATCCCGATCGTCACGCCGGACTGGCCTTTGGGCCATGTGGGGCGCTGGTACTTGCGCTCATACGCCGCCCTCCCGCTCACCTCGAAGTCGACGATGAGATCGAAGGCCTCGTCGGAGATCGGCATGTCCGACGCTTGAATGTCGGGATGCTCGGCAATCTCCTCGGAGGAACTCGGTGCCGTCTCGATCCACCGAATGGCGACGACGCGGGAGGTACGAAACGACTTGCGGTTCACCGCCCTGCTCTGATTGCCCCCCAGCAATTCGACGTTGTTGCCGTTGTTCAGGAACTTGGAAAAGAACGACACGTGCCCGCTGCCGCCCGTGCCGGGTCCCGGTGCCAGGACGACGACGGCCCCTTCGGGCACCTGGCCGGGCGCGATGGGAACCGCAAATCCGAAATTCTTCCAATTGGCCGCGCGCGCCGCATCCTTCGGGATGAGCGCCTTGTTTCCGCTCACCTCCATGCAATGCGCCGCAAACGCGCCGCACCAGGGCAGCCGGCTTTTTTGGGCACCCAGGCTGGTCGATGCGAAATAGTCGAGAATCGTGGGCAAGTCCTGGGGCTTGCTCTCGCTTATGCCGGCCGCTTCCGCCTTCTCCGCCTGGTCGAACCAGGGCGTCGGCGCCGCCTCTTTCATTTTCGGCAGTTCTTCAGGCGCATTCTGGGTGATCAGCGCCGCTGCCTGCTGAAGAGCCGCATTCAACGCGGCTTCGGTCGCGGCGATGAAGTCTGCGACTGTCTTCGGCGCGTCGATCGTCCCGGCATATTGGCTGCGGGCCGCGAAAAAGGCCTTGAGCTGATCCTCGCTCAGCACCCCGGTGAAGATGTCTTTGATGCTCTTGCTGCTCTTGTCGGGATCGTCCTGCGCGCCCACGATTGCGGCAGCTGCGCTCGGACTGTTGGTCAGGTAGGCATGGAAGATGTCGAGATTGCTCGGCTGGAATGGGCCATCCGCAGCCTGGGGGTCCGGCTTCGATCGGATCTCACTGACCGCCTTCATGTCGGCATACATTCGATAGGTGGCGCCATACACCTGTATCGTCGGGTGGTCGCGACCTCCGGGCTGAAAGTCCTGCGCGAAGGGGCCGGCATTGCTGAGGAAGGCATTCCATTCGGGGCTTGCCACCTGAAGCGGGCCCACCGCGTCGGACCCCGCGATCTTTGCCGCGGCGTTGGTGATGCCCGTTTCGATGACCGCGCGGGCAATCACGAAATCCGCTGAAACGAACCACGGAGGCGTGGACGCGAGGCTATTGAGGCCGGCTTCCGCCGCAAAACAGGTCCGGATGAAGCCTTCGAGATTCACCTCCTCTCGCCCGATATCGGCGATTTCTTCGCAGTGCTTGAGGCGCAGCCAACCCGGGAAGGTCACAGGTCCGCCGGGCTTGAACTCGACGTTGATCCAGGGATCATTGTCCGGCCCCTGCTTCTGCCCGAGAAAGCTCACGACGGTGTTGGCAAGCAAGGCGCGGACGAGCGCAGCCGTGTCGGAGGGCTCCTTGCGCAAGGCGCTGGCTTGAAGGAGCTTGTAATCCATGGTGGACCCCTATGGCAGTAGGATCAACGCGTTCATCAGGTCCAGGGTGAGCTGGTTGGCGAGCTCAGGTTCGAGCAGCTGCAGGTTCGGGCTCGCCGTCGGGTTCGCCCTGACCGCTTGGCGAACCTCCGGAATCCGGGTCCTCACATCCCTGACGCTGGCTGTGGCGGCCAGCTTGCGGCCGTTCGGCAGCGCCTTGTTCAGCTGAGCGATCGTGTCGGGCGAATTGACGACGGCTTCGCGCGCTTCGTAGTAATTCAGTGCGCGCTCGAGCGGGCAGGCTGCGAGATTATTCAGTTGCGCGATTTCAGGCTGGGTCAGCAGGCCGGTCATGTTCACGCCTATGGTCTGCTGAAACACTTTGACGAGAAGTTTGGTCTTGGCATCGATCTTGTTTAATTCGTTGTCCGGCACACACAGCCGGCGCAGCGTGAATTGCATGCTGATCGTATTATGGACGGCCGGATTATAATTCGCGACGATCAACGCGTAGTCTCTTGTCGTCGGAAGCTCCGGCCGGTCGGGCCTGCTGCCGGCAGCGCGCCCCGCGTCACTGGCGGGAGTGCGTCCCGCGACGCCGCCGGGGGCGCGTCCTGCGCCGCTGACGGGAGCGCGTCCTGCGCCGGTGCCGCCAACGCGTCCGGTTCCGGGGGAGATCCCTATTCCGGCTCGGAACAGGGCACCGCCCGGCCCCGTGGCCACCGGCATCGTGAGGCTCTTCGACTTGAAGGCGCACTCCGCGTAGGAATCGTCTTGGGTGCTGACGATCTGGCCGCAGATGTACACGAGGATGGCATAGATTTCCGCGACGAATCGCTCATCAGGGACCGGCTCGAGCCCCTGCGCGCGCAAAGCCGCGATCTCGCCGCGCCATTGCGGGATATTGTCGTTTCCTCGAGCGTAAGCGACCCTGAGGGCGGCCACCTTGTCGCTGGTGACGACGAACTCTTCCAACTGGCCGCGCGCGCGTTCGGAGTTGGCGAATTCCGGCGAGGTCAACCAGACCTGCACCTCGAGCTCCAGCGTATCGCGATAGATCGCGCCGACGACGCGGCCGTAGCGGAACGCCTCACGCCCGATGTCCAGCAGTGCCTGCACCAGCTGCAGCGGATTGACCGAGATCTGTGCGACACCTCCCGCCACCCGCGTGATCAGGGCCTTCGCATCGTCGATCGGCAAGGAGATGAGAGCGAGATCGAACAGCGCATTCTCGTAGTCGACCATCACGCTGTCGAAAAAGAAGCAGGGCTCGCCGGGGCGCTGCCCCGCCAACAGCGGCGCCTGGGAAAAGGCGCACAAGCGAACGACATCCGCTCGCCTGGTCGTCTCGCCAATTCGTCGCGCCAGCAGAGCGCGATCAGGGGCAGTCTTCGGCGTGATCATCGCGATGCGTGCAAGGGAGGCCTCGAGCGCGACCGCCCGCAATGCCCGCATCTTCTTGGAATCGGCCTTCATCCAGACGTCGTCGGCGATCTCGTCGAGAAAGCCGCCGCGGTTGTATTTTTCCGCTTCGAGCAGCGCGCAGCCGCTCACCGACGCCCCGATCAACAGCGCGCATACGCCTGCAATCCAACGCATGACCAGCCCCTGCCTTCAGGCCAACTCCTTCAAGGCTTCGCGATTGACCGTCGGCATTGCCGCGGCTGCAGCGTCCAGGATGGGCCGAGGAGCACCAGGGGACATCCTGGCATCCCCAGCCAGTATCCACCGAGTGCAGGCAATTGCGGCTTGGATCGTCCTGTGATCGAGCGCCCGGCCGAGGCCGTGGCCCTCAGCGACTCTGTAGTCGCCGGATAATTCAATTCCCAACAGGGTCAAGATAGGCGCAGATACGCATCTCCCGAACATTTGCGGCCCCTGATCTTCTTATTGTCAGCGTGATCCTTTCAACCGAGGGCCGCAACATCTTTTGATCGTTCCGACAGCCCATACAATTAGAAGACTTCAGCTCATGTGACAAAAAGGAGACTCCCCCAGGTTGTCGGACCGGGAGTTTCCCCATACCGGCAACCAGCGCCGCGTATCCACAGACCGATGAAAGATGTCGAAGCGTGAATTCGCCGCGGCAAATCACCTGCGCGTCGTCGTCCCCTTGGTCTCCGCGACGCGCGGGGCCGGGCGGTTCATCATGCCGTCGAAGCGGTCGCGCTCCTTCTCGAAATTGGCGAGCGTCGGGCCGTCGAGGACACGGCCGCGCGGCAGCTTGATCTTGAGCGGATCGACGAAGCGGTTGTTGACCAGGATCTCGTAGTGCAGATGCGGGCCGGTGGAGAGCCCGGTCGAGCCGACGTAGCCGATGATCTGTCCCTGGCGCACGCGCGTACCGGGCTGGATGCCGCGGGCGAACGCCGACATGTGGCCGTAGGCGGTCTCGTAGCCGTTGGTGTGCTTGAGGCGGACGTACTTGCCGTAACCCGATTCCCAGCCGGCGATCGAGATGATGCCGTTGCCGGAAGCGTAGATTGGCGTGCCGCGCGGGGCCGCCCAGTCGACGCCGGTATGCATCTTCGAGTAGCCGAGGATCGGATGGCGGCGCCAGCCGTAGCCCGACCGCATCATGCCCGCGGCCATCGGCTTGCGCACCAGGAACTTCTTCGCGCTCTTGCCGGTCTCGTCGTAGTAGTCGACGGCGCCGTCGTCCTGGGTCTGGAAACGATAGTACCGCTTGGTCTCCCCGCCGATCGTCAGCGACGCGAACAGGACTTCGCCCTTCGGCTCGCCGGCCGTCTCGTCCTCGCCGCCGAACAGCACCTCGAACGAATCCCCCGGCTGCACCTTGCGCTGGAAATCCACGTCGTAGGAGTAAATGCGAACGAGATCGTCGATCACCGGGCGCGGCACCTGCTGGCGTAGCGCCGTCTCGTAGACGCTCTGGTAGAGGCGCACGCCACTGCCCGCATCGTCCTCGTCCTCCTCCGCCTCGGCGACCTGCGTGTCGGCGCTCTGCACGTCCACCGAGACGTACTTGCCGGTATCGGACAGCGCGACCACTGCCTCGATCGCGCTGTCGGTGGCGACGATGACCCGGATCGGCTGCAGGCGCTGCGTGCCGCCGATCGGGCTCAGGAGCACGCGCAGCTTCTGGCCGTCCTTGAGCCCGCCGTCGCGACCGCGCACGCCGAGCGCGCCGGCAATGGCCTTGATCTCCTCCGGAGTCGCGCCGAGCTCGCGCAGAACCGAGCCGATCGTGTCGCCCTTCTTCACCGTGACGGCGCGCTCGTTCCAGGCATTGCCGCCGGTCGCCTGGGTCGCGGTCTTCGGCAGCTGCGTGATGTTCTCGGGGACGATGCGCTCGAACGGGAAATAGGGGTCGGGATTGCCTTCTGCCGCATAGGCGAGCTTGCCGCCCCCAAGCGGGACGCTGGCGATCGGGTAGCGCGGGGAGGTCGAACCGGTCCAATCGGCGGTCTCGCGCACGCGGGCGATGACCTCTTCCATCGGCAGCAAGGCCGCGACCTTCACCCTCGGCAGCAGCGGGATGAGATCGCGCGTCACGAAGCTGATT
>CAVZSC010000025.1:0-497500 GCA_963777755.1 uncultured Alphaproteobacteria bacterium | reverse complement strand
AACGACGCCCCGATGGCGCGCACGGGTGCCCCCTTGGCGAAGGCGCCGATCAGCGCATGGGTGCCGAGCCCGATGCCGACGTCGACGCTGCCGGAGATCACCGACTGCAACGTCTCGGCACTGCCCTGCGTGTAGAGCAGGTCGAGGGTGAGGCCGTGCCGCCGGAACACGCCCGCATTCTGGCCGAGCTCGGAGACGCACTGCTCCCAGCCGCCGCGCTGACCGATCGCGATCTTCAGCGTGTCCTGGGCCGAGGCGGAGAACACCAGCGAATTGAGAAGGATTGCCGCGGCAGCGACCTGGCGTAGGAAAGCCCAGACCATTCCTTGCTCCCTCGGTTCGTCGCACGATAGCCAAAACGCGCAGACGATCAATGCCGCCTCCGCCGTTCTGGATCAGCGGGTTTGCTGGTAGTCTCGGCTGTCCCAGCCCGGAGAAGCCCGATGGCCCGCTTGCTCGCTCTTCTCTCATTCCTGCTCTCCATCTCCGTCGCGTCCGCCCAGACCAGTTGGCCAAACCAGCGCGAGGGCGACGTCGTGCTGAAGGATTTCCGCTTCGACAGCGGCGAGACGCTCGGCGAGCTCAAGCTGCACTACACCACGCTTGGCACGCCGCGGCGCGATGCATCGGGCGACGTGACCAATGCGGTGCTGCTCCTGCACGGCACCAACGGTACCGGCAAGACCTGGCTCATGCCGGGCATGGCGAACGAGTTGTTCGGTGCCGGCCAGCCGCTCGATGCCGAACGCTACTTCGTCATCCTGCCGACGGCATCGGGCGGGGCGGCTCGAGCAAGCCGAGTGACGGGCTGCGCATGCGATTTCCCCACTATCGCTACGGCGACATGATCCGCGCCACCCACCGGCTGGTCACCGAGGGGCTCGGGGTGAAGCACCTGCGGCTCGTGCTCGGCGCCTCCATGGGCGGCATGCACACCTGGCTATGGGGCGGCCTCTATCCGGATTTCATGGACGGTCTCGTGCCGATCGCCAGCCAGCCCGTCGCGATCAGCGGGCGCAACTGGCTCTACCGGCGCATCGCCATCGAGGCGATTCGCAACGACCCCGGTTGGAACGGCGGCAACTACGACAAGAACCCCACGCATTACGTGCGCACCGCACCGTTCGGAATGCTGATGGCCGATAGCCCGGTGCATTTCCAGGAGGTCGCGCCGACCCGCGAGGCGGGCGATGCGCTCTACGCCAGGATGGTCGAGCAGGCGAGCCGGGGTGACGCCAACAACCAGCTCTACGCCATCGAAGCCGTGATGGACTACGATCCGTTGCCCGGCCTCGCCAAGATCAAGGCCAAGCTGCTCGCCATCAATTTCGCCGACGAGGCCAATCCACCCGAGCTCGGCGTCGTCGAGCCCGTGATCAAGCGCATCCCTGGCGCGCGCTTCGTGCTCGTGCCGGCGAGTGCGAAGACCCGCGGCCATTACACCTACCTGCAGGCCTCGTTCTGGAAACAGCACCTCGCCGAATTCATGCAAGGCCTGCCGGCGTTCTAAGTCGTCGCCACGCAATCCATCTCCACGTCGAACGGGTACGGCCAGGCCGATACGACGAGGAAGCTGCGCGCCGGCGGGTCGACCGGGAAGTAGCGGGCGTAGACCGCATTGAACGTGGCGAAATGGGCGGCGTCGGTGCAGTAGACGTTGCACTTGACGACCTTGTCCAGCGACGACCCCGCCGTCTCGAGGCAACGCTTCATCTGGTCGAGCACGATCTCGGCCTGCCGCTCGAACGGCTGGCGCCTGATCTCCCCCGTCTCCGGATCGTACGGCGGGATGTTCGACACGAACACGAGATCGCCGCACCGCATCGCCATGGCGATCGGCACGTTGCGCTTCTCCGCAAGGGCGGAAAACGGCTCGACCCGGATAGCCTCACGTTTCATGATCAAATCCTCCTGCTGGCCCTTTGGTAAAGACGGCGAAGGCTTGCATCCGGCCTCCCGGCGTGTCGCGCCTGATCGGTTCGGCCTGCGCCGAAGCGTCGTTGCTTGCTGGCGAGCCCTCGGGGCGGCTAGACTTCCAGCATGGTGGCAGCCGCCAACATGGTCGAGGTCGCAGCGCTGGTCGGCGATACGGCGCGCGCCACCATGTTGGCCGCCCTGATGAGCGGTCAGGCCATGACCGGAACCGAGCTCGCCTTCATCGCCCGGATCTCGCGATCCACCGCGAGCGAGCACCTCGCCCGCCTCACCGAGGCGCGCCTGGTGACGGCGTTGAAGCAGGGACGCTTCTGCTACTACCGCATCGCCTCGCCCCTGGTTGCCCGCATGCTGGAAAGCATCATCGCGGTCGCGGCCCTGGAGGTGCCGGCGCGCTACCAGCCGCGCTCGATGAAGGACGAGGGCCTGCGATTCGCCCGCACCTGCTATGACCACCTGGCTGGCCAGGTCGCGGTCGCCATTGCGGATGCGCTGGTCGCGCAAGGCCACATCGTGTTGAGCGAGGACGGCGGCGAAGTGACCGACGGCGGTGCGAAATTTCTCACCGCGTTCGGCACCGACCTCAGCTCACGGGTGCGATCCCGGCGGATATTCTGCAAGCCCTGTCTCGACTGGAGCGAGCGCCGCTTCCATGTGGCCGGGCTGGTCGGCACGGAAATCTGCCGCCGGAGTTTGGAACTCGGCTGGGTCGCGCGCCAGCGCGACACCCGGGCGCTGCGGGTCACGCCGGCAGGGCAGCGCGGGCTTGCCGATACGTTCGGGGTCGAGCTGTGGACGGCGCCGGACGCCCGCGCCGAACGGGCGGTCGCGCTCAGCGCCTAGCCGCCCGTCCCACAGCATTTCTTGAACTTCTTGCCGCTGCCGCACGGACAGGGATCGTTGCGGCCAACGCCTTTGTATGGATTATGGAAGGGCTGGTCGTATGGGTCTGCGCGGCGTTGCGTTCCCTGGTCGCGGACATTCGGTCCACCATGCCTCTCGTCACGTCGCCAATCGCGCTGGACAAGGGTCCGGTGTCGCCCTCTGGCTGTTCGGCGGTGAATTTCGATAATTCATCGGCCGCATCCTCGATGTACCCGTGAAATTCGCGGCGAAATCGCTGTGGATTGTTCGGATCTCTCAGCGCGTTTTCGAGCAATTCGCGATAGTGCCGCTCATCCGATAGGATAGAAGGTATGCGGCCGTCCTCGAATGCCGCATGCACCAGGGGCGTCAATTCGTCGAGACCGAGCAGGCCGACCGCTTCCATCCAGCCATCCCAGACTAGGTTCCCAGCCTGGGACCTGTCTTCCTCCCCGAACCGGCGAAGAAGGTCGACGGCCTCGTCCCGTGCAATGCGGCCGTCGAATGTCAGGAAGGCGAGCGCGCCGAATGCGGCATTGCGTACGTATTCAGCTGCATTGATGTCCGTGATCAGTGCCTTCAGGAGGCTTGTATCGCCATCGAACACGCCTGCAATAATCGGTGACAGTGTTTCGGTGGTCGCATCTCCGAGTTCCTCGATGACTTGCTCCGGGCCGTGCAGGAAGTCGACCAGTGTGCGATAAATCGTCGGCGATCGCGCCGACCCGAGGATGTGGATGCCGCAATCTTTCGCGCGTCCAGCCGGTATCCTCTAAGGTGGCAATCCCCGCGTGCAGAGCCTGGCCCATGTGGTTGCCTCACTTGTCATTGAGAGGGTACACCGGGGCCGAATGGTAGCGGTTTCCCCGCGCTCGGCCCAACCAGGACAGGCGTTATGAACACCAATCGAGTCTACCGCGTGGCGGTCATTCCGGGCGACGGCATCGGCAAGGAGGTCGTGCCCGAAGGCATCCGCGTGCTGGAGCAGGCGGCCAAGCGGTATGGCTTCGAGCTGCGCCAGGACTGGTTCGACTTCGCGTCCTACGACTACTACGCCAAGCACGACCGCATGATGCCGGAGGATTGGAAGGAGCGCATCGGCTCGCACGACGCGATCTTCTTTGGCGCGGTCGGCTGGCCGGACAAGATCCCCGACCACATCTCGCTGTGGGGCTCTCTCATCATGTTCCGCCGCGAGTTCGACCAGTACGTAAACTTAAGGCCGGTGCGGCTGATGCCCGGCGTGCCCTGTCCGCTCGCCGGCCGCCAGCCGGGCGATATCGATTTCTGGGTGGTGCGCGAGAACACCGAGGGCGAGTACTCGTCGATCGGCGGTCGCATGTTCGGCGGCACCGAACGCGAGGTGTGTATCCAGGAAACCGTGATGAGCCGGGTCGGCGTCGACCGGGTGCTGAAATTCGCCTTCGAGCTCGCCAGTTCACGCCCGAAGAAGCACCTCACTTCGGGCACCAAGTCGAACGGTATCTCGATCACCATGCCGTATTGGGACGAGCGGGTGCGCGAGATGGCCAAGGCCTATCCGGGCGTGCGCTGGGATCAGTACCACATCGACATCCTTACCGCCCATTTCGTGCTCAACCCCGATCGCTTCGACGTCGTGGTCGCCTCCAACCTGTTCGGCGATATCCTGTCCGACCTTGGCCCCGCCTGCACCGGCACGATCGGCATCGCGCCGTCCGGCAACATCAACCCGGAGCGGCGCTTTCCGTCGGTGTTCGAGCCGGTGCACGGCTCGGCGCCCGACATCGCCGGCCAGGGCATCGCCAACCCGGTGGGGCAGATCTGGTCGGGCGCCATGATGCTGGAGCACCTCGGCGAGGCCGAAGCGGCGCGCGCGATCGTCCAGGCGATCGAGCGGGTGTTGCCGGAGGCGAAGCTGCGCACGCGCGATCTCAAGGGCTCGGCCGACACGGTCGCGGCCGGCAAGGCGATCGCGGAAGCAGTCGCTTGACGGCGATCAGGGGTCAGGCGTCAGGACAAGGCATTGCTACCTGCCGCCTGACACCTGTTACCTGCTTCCTGTCAACCACACCGCGTCGGCGCCCAGCTCCGGCCAGCCGATCGGGCGGCTCGCGCGCTTTGCGGCTTCCTCCGGCGCAAGCTTCGCATCCCAGCGCGCCGCCGTGATGCGCTGCCCGTTGAAGCCCGCGGAGGCATCCGAAACGAGCCACGCCGCAGGCGGTCCCATGATCTCCGGCCGCAGCATCTTGTCCCGCGCCCAGCCGGATTCGTCCGCGATCAGCGCCGTGTCGGTCGGGCCGCCCGGCACCAGCACGTTCACCGTGATGCCCGAGCCGTCGAGCTCCTTCGCCCACACCGCCGACATCGATTCCAGCGCCGCCTTGGCGGCGCCGTACGGGAGCACGCGCAGCATCGTCAGGTAGCTGGTGGTGTTGTTGACGATGCGGCCGAAGCCGCGCGCCCGCATGAGCGGGAGCGCCGCGCGGGTGAGAATCTGTGGCGCGCGCACGAAGATCGCGAAGAAGCGGTCGAACATCTCCGCCGTCAGCTCCTCGATCCCCGGGTGGCGCGCTTCCGCATCCGGCCGGATGCTGCTCATGCCGATGCCGGCATTATTGATCACAGCCTCGATGGTGCCGAAACGCGCGCGCGCGTCGGCCGCCGCCTGCTCGCAGCCGTCCGCCGTCGCAAGGTCGGCGCGGATGACGTGCAGCCGATCGGTTGCGCTGCGCTCGGTCGCCAAGCCCGACAAGCGCTGAAGGCCGTCCGCGTCGCGATCCACGGCTGCAACCGCGTGATCCGCGGCGAGGAGCGCATCGGTGATGACGCGGCCGATGCCGCCTGCGGCGCCGGTCAGCAGCACGACGCGGCTTTTGCGTTCAATTGGCATCGGCACCCCCTCGCTCGGGCGGATCGTATCGGCTGTCACGACGCCCTGTCGAGAGCCGCGGCCGCCCGCTATGCTGGCCCCACATGAAGGAATGGGAGACGGCTGATGGCGCGCCTGCGCATCTACGGTATCGCCAGGACGCGTGCGTTCCGCGCGCTGTGGATGGCGAACGAGCTTGGGCTCGATTACGAGCACATCCCGATCGAGATCGGCGCGCGCGGGGCGCGCCAGCCCGACTATCTTGCCGTCAATCCGAATGGCCGGCTACCGGCGATCGACGATGACGGTTTCATCCTGTGGGAGTTGCTGGCGATCAATCTCTATCTCGCCAAGAAGCATGGCCGGCTCTATCCGCCGACGCTCGAGGGCGAAGCCAGGGCTTGGCAATGGTGCCTGTGGGCGGCGAACGAGGTCGAGCGCGCGGTCAACATCTGGTCGCTGCACGCCGTGCGCCTGCCGCCGGAGGACCGCAATCACGACGTCATGGCCGAAGCGCTGAAGATCATGGGCCCGCCCTTCCGGGTGCTTGATGCGGCGCTGCGGCCCGGTCCGTATCTCCTGGGCGAGGAATTCACGGTCGCCGATCTCAACGTCGCGGCGGTGGTCAGTCGGGCGATCGCCATGGACCTGTCGGCGACCCCGCATCTCTCGCGTTGGCTGGCGCGCTGCCTCGACCGTCCGGCCGCACGCGAGGCAGGCCGGCTGCGCGAGGAGGCCGACGCCGCCGTCCCGATCGAGGTCACCCGCGAGATCGCGCGCCGCAATCGCTTGTGAGACCGCCCAGCTTGCAGGCGCAGCCCGGGGCTCGGCGATCTTTCCAAAGGACGGGGGCCGGCCCCCGAGCGCTCAGGCCTTGCCGAGGGTCTGCGCGACGAATGCGGTGTTCATGCGCAATATCTCCACGGCCAGATCGAAATTGATGCGGTCGAGGGTATCGCGTGCGGTATGGACCTCGTCGTTTGTGCTGTCCGCCCCTTCGATGGTCAGCACGGCGGGGATCCCCTTGTCGAGGAACGAGACATGATCGCTGTTCGCCGCGTTCACCGAGGTTTCAACCGCAAGCGCCGTATAGGTCGACGCGGCGGAGGAGAGTCCGTCCAGCATGGGTTGAGAGAGCCTGCGCCCCTCCACCAACACCGTCGGAACGGGCGTGTTGAGCGTTCCGATCATGTCCATATTGACGACCGCCCGTACCTTGTTTCGTTGGGCCGGCGACAGCGATCTGACGAAGTGCTTGCTGCCGAACAGTCCCTGTTCCTCGCCGCCGAACAGGACGAAGACCAGGTCATGGATGCCGGCATGGTCCTTGAGCGCGCGCGCGATCTCGATGACGCCGGCACTGCCGCTGCCATCGTCGTCGGCACCTGGTGCCGGAGAGGTGGCGGTGCCCTCATGGTTGACCGAATCCAAGTGCGCCGTCACCAGGACGGCGCCACGCGACGATGACGCATCGGTGCCGTTGCGCCGCGCCACGACATTCTGGCTCGACGATCCGTTGACGGCGATCGTCTGCAATGACGTGGCGTAGCCCAGCGCCCGGAGCTTTCCTGCGACGAGGTTGCACGCCCTCCTGTAGTTCGCACTGGTCGAGAAGCGTGTCGGCAGCTTGACGAGCTCCTTCAGGTCGGCCTCGAAGGTAGCGCGGGAAATCCGGTCTACGACCGCCTGGACCGCGGCGTCGGGGGCGCGTGCGGCGGCACGGTCGCCGGCGCGATCGCGTGCCGTGAATACGATGCGGTTCTCGCCGGTCTCGTCCGCCGGCTCGAGCGCATCCAGGGTGCGCACGGAGAAGCAGGGTTGCTTTCTCTTTGCCAATCGCCGCGCCAGTTGCGGATCCATCTCCACGAGCAGATAGCGGCCTTTGTCGACAAGCACCGGCACGTCGGGATGCTCGTGCTCAAACAGCCTGCCTTTCTGGATGATCACGTGCAGACGTTCACGATCGACCTCGCCGGGTCGTTCGCGCAGTGCGAGCCCGGCTCGACGTGCGGACGCGCTCAAGCCGGCCCATTGCTGTTGCGTGCCGATGTACACGCGTTCGTCGCCGAAGTGCACCCACGGTGTCCCATTCGGCGCAAAGCCGGGGGAGCGGACGGCTGCCCGTGTCCCCCTGTCGGTCCGTGTTCGGCCCGCACCTTGGTCTGGCGGAACACGGGTTGTTGCGACCCGCACCGGTGTCATGCTGGCCTCCTCGTGTTGTCGCGACGCCTCAGGGGACGACAAAGCTCTCGGTGACGCCGGTCAGGGTCGTGGAGGTCGCGGCTGGCCCGACCGCCCCGTTCCCCATTCCGCGCTTGGCGAAACCCTTCCAGATGAGCGGAACGTCGCCGGGCGCGAGCGCGGCCGCGGCGGACAGGATGGCATCGCGCGCCTGCAGGAATGTCGGATTCGACGGGGTCAGCTTCAGGCCCCCGACGACGAGCTTCAGCATGCGCGGTTCGGCCGTCGCGTGACCGTGCGCGCCGACCAGGTTGACGAAGACCTCCCACAGCGCGCTGCACCAGATCTCGCCCGCGTTGTGCACTTCCTGATTCGGCCCCCCGGCGGTCGGATTGCGCGGCGGACCGACAGGCAGCATCACATTGGCGCTGATATGCTTGAACGTCAGCGGGCTCTTGGTCATGTCGGCGGAATAGGGATAGCGCCGGATCGAGAAGTAGTAATTGTCCCTGAAGGTGGGGGTCACGTCGGTCCACCCGCCGGGAGCGAACACACCCTTGGGGAAGTCGTCGGTGGCCTGCGAGGTCATGCAGACGGCGAAGAAATCTCCCCATCCTTCGCCCATTGCGCGGCCTTGGATGTTCATCAGGCCGGATCCGTTCCCGACCAGACGGTTGGTGATGTAGTGGCCCATTTCGTGAAAGGTGATCAGCGCCTCGTGATTGCTGGTGCGGCTGGGCCGGGGATTTGGACCGTCGAAGCGGAACATCTGCATCCGCGGGCTGGATCCGTCGGCCGGCGTCGACATGTTGGCGTTGTCGGTGCCGCTGAAGTCGTTCCCCTCTGCCAGGATCGGGTCCCCGCCAACGCCGCCGAGCCCGAAATTGTTCTGCTGGGCGTTGCCGGATGCTTCGTCGAACCCGGCTTCGTACCAGCGGTCGTGCAGCCAGTTCACATGGAAGAACATTCCTACGATGCTGTTCTGCAGGTTGCCGGCGACCGCCGACGACTTGGAATGATCGTACCTGGTGCCGAACGTGCGCGGTGCGGTGGCCTTGCCCTCGACGTCGCCCGGGCCGAATCCGTCCGCCCTCCTGAGATCCGCATAGGCGATGCAGTTGTTGCCCCGCGTCGTGGTCGCGCCGGGCGCAAGCCATGGCCGGCCCGCAAGGAGGCTCTCGATCTCGACTATTCTTTCCGGGATGCTCGGTGCCTGGAAGCCGTTGGGCCTGCCGGTCGGATGCGGCGTGCCGGGGGCAGGGCCGTCGGCGGGGCGGAAAACTGCGTCTCCGGTGTTGTGCACCGCGTATTTGAAGCTGATGCCCGAGGTCAGGTTCTTGCGGAACAGCACATCGGGCGCATCGAGCGCGTCGACCACATAGCTGAAGGCCGGAAATCCGCGGATCCACAATTCGATATAGTAGCCGGGCACGAAGTGGCCTTCGCCCATGGGAAACAGCACATCCTTCACGCGCACGGGGCGCTCGAACAAGGGTGCGGCGGGTTCCTTGCGCGTCTTGGCGCCGCTCGTCTTCTTTGCCGCGCGCTTGGCTGCAGTCGGCATTTTCCACTTGGACTCATAGAACCGGTAGGGGCCGCTTTCTCGCGATGCTGCAGCCTTCTTGAAGTCGCTGGGCTTGTAGGGGAATCCCGTCAGATCAGACGCAGCCTTGGCGATCGCCTCCTCGGCCGAGAGATCGCCGGTCGCCACGGCGGCGGTGCGGGCACCACGGGCGGTGGCGGCCCGCGCCGCCGCGCGCGTCGGCTGGGCTCCGGCGGACCGGAAGAGTTGACCCGCAACCGACACCACCTTGTTGTCCGGTGTGACCGCTGCAGTCATGTCCGACTGAAAGACCTCGACACCCTCCACCTTTTGGATCATGCGAACCGTCGGCAAGCCTTGCGAGCTGACCGACACGACCTCGACGGTCGCCATATCCTGGTCGCTCAATTGCCAGAGATCCGCGCGCTCGCTGACGAATTGACGAGCAGCCGCTTCGGGCGATTCCGCCGGCTGTGCAGACAGACGCCCTTCGGCGCGCCGCGAGCTCACACGCACCGGGTTCTGCGTCGCATCGTCGTAGTCGATCGTCATGTCCGGCACCTCGGCAGCCATCCGGGCGACAGCGGGACGGCGATCGGAGGGGGCCGCGATTGCGACACCACGCGCTGTTCGCGCTCCGTGGCTGTACAGCGCGTTGAAGTTTTCCGGGACCTTCGGCTCCGCCATGATGTCCTCCTCAACGGCAGCGGGCATGCGCTTCGGCTGACGTCATGTCGTATCGACATCGCAGCCTGCGCTTGTGGCGCGACAACTATGGCGGGAATCGCCTTCCGGGCCGGTGAGCTAACTCACACCCATGAGAAAATCGTCCCTGCGCGGTCGCGTGCCGCAATCGGCTGCAGACATGTCGGGGGCGAAAGACTGTCCGCTCCTGCCGGCTTGTGGGCGAGCCGGGGACGATCAGTCCGCCTTGTCGGCTGCTTCCTGCGCTCCCCGGGGGCTGTCCCACAGCGCCTCGAGCCGGCGGCGGAAGGCCTTGGGCCGCTCGGCGAACAGGCGCCCGGCGAGGCGCCGGGCCGCCGCGACGTGAACGGCCTTGCGCTGCTCCACCGGTGGGGCCAGCCGCGAGCGCCAGGGCGCCAGCGGCTGATGCGGCGCGGTCAGCCTCATCAGCACCACCAAGTCCTGATGCGATCCGAGCCGTTCGCGCAGCCGCTGGGCCTCTCCGGTCCACAGCTTGCCCAGCCGTGGCCAGACCGGTTCGATCAGCTCCATCTGATAGCGATGCTCGACGACGCGCTGGCGCAGCCCATGCAGGTCGTCCGGCGCTGCCTCCGTCCAGTCGGCCGGGATGGTGCGCCGTGCACGGCCGTAATGACGGGCGAGCTCGGCCGCGATATCGGCAAACTCGAGGTCCGCTAGGTGCCAGAAGTTGGCCGCGCGGGCGGCGCTGTCGAGCCCCGCGCGCAGCTCTTCCCGCAGCTCCGGGGTCAGCGTGGTGGTCTCGGCCGCGCGCTTGATGGCTTCGAGCCGTCCGCGCATCGTCGCCAACGACGTGGGCGACACCCCCGGCTCGGCTTTGGCGATGTCGTCGAGCGCATCGAGGGCCGCCTGCACGTCGCGGGCGCCCGCAAGGCGGCGGGCGAGGTCGCGCGCCTCCATGCGCAGACGCTCGCCGTCCGTCCCGAGAAACGGCTCGATCAGCCGCAGGAAGGCGCGCCACCGCTTCATCGCCTTGCGGTAGTCGTGCACGGCGACGGCATCGGTGCGCTCGGGGTCATCGAGCGCCGAGCGGGCCTCGGCAACGATGTCACGTGCGACCGCCACCAATGCCGGCGCGACCGGCAGGCCCGGACGCAATGCTGGTTGGTCCCCCATGCGCCTGATTTATCACGGTTCTCTGTGATGATTTCACGAAAAAAGCGCCTCCACGGCCTTCCCAAGCCTGGGCCTGCTTGATACATAGCGCCCCGAGACGCGGGTTCGTCCCGCGCGGAACTCTCACAAGGCGAACGACGGCCCGCGCAGGCGGGGCATGGGATGCACGGATTGACGCGGGGTGGAGCAGCCCGGTAGCTCGTCAGGCTCATAACCTGAAGGTCGCAGGTTCAAATCCTGCCCCCGCAACCAAGACAAGCCCGGTGGATTTGCGCCGCGTCGCGCAGCTCCACCGGGCTTTTTCTTGCGGCCTGCGCCGCACTGCGAATGCGCCGGCCTCCCTTTCCGTCCTTGTCCGCCCGGGATTAACCCGAAGGCGATGATCTGAATGCGGAAATTCTCTACCACGAGCGTATGGCCGCGATGGCGGGCATTCACAGCCGATGGGCGCGAGCCAGAAAAATCAAATTGGCCAAATTGATCGATGAACCCCGGCTACTTTCGCCACCGAATGAATTGCCGGGCGCTCTGATCGCCAAGGCCTTCCGCGCCGCCGGTCTGACTCCACCGCAGGCCAAGGTTCTTTCATTCTCCGTCCATCTGCGGGACATTTACTCGGAACAGGACGATCCTTGACGGTCCTCCACGAGTTGCTGCTGCGATATTCCGACCTCGGTCTGCACCTGAAAGCGCTGCCCGTCGTGCTTCCGCAAGAACCTGTTCCGGTCGCAATCGTTACCCTTGAGAACCGGACATTGAGCCCAGTCGCACGCCTCTTTATCGACTACGCACGCGAATTCGTGGAGCATAAGCAGACTTCCGGCCGAGTTGACAGTAAGCGGTGAATCGGGACCGCCTACGCCTTTGCTGTTGCCAGCGGCTTTGCCATTTCGTGCGCGCAATCGATGAAACGTTGAACAGCGGCATTCGGCTCCCGGTGTCTCAATGTGAAAATTCCGATAGGAGCGCCCGGAATGGCTAACCTGACTGCCAGCTTCTTGATGAACGGATGGGGTGAAGGAAACCGCAACCAGAAGTCCGGGACGACGGTGAGATAGCGGCCGGTCCTCAACAGATTGGCTCTCATTTCCAGCGCCGTGGTAGTCACTGTCGTGCGCGGGAAATCGAGGCCCACGGCGCGGAACGCGTCAACCACAGTCGCCCCAAAGTCGGCGTCCCGGGCGGGCAGGGCCCACAATTCGCGCATCAACTCGGCAGGTTCAATGCGGCGGCGGCTGAGCCAGGGACTGCCCGTACCTGCGGCTATGACGTAAGGGCTCTCGAACAGGAGTTGGAAGGACAGTGCGTCATCCGCAAGCGCCCGGTTCTTGCGAAAGACCAGCAGATCAACGTGACGTTCGATCAGGTTTTCAGCCGCCTCGCCGCCTTCGCCGACCATGACCCGAAACATCATGCGCGGATATCGCTTGACCATTCGATCAATGACAGCGGACACGAAGCTCGCAGCGAGCGGCGGAGTTGTTGCGATGCGTACTTCGCCCGCAGTCGCGTCAGAAAGCAGCTCGATATCCTTGACGCCCTGTCGCAGTTCGTCGAAGGCGGCGTTGCTGCGGTTGAGCAAGGCACGGCCACTTGCGGTGAGTTCGATGCCCTGGCGGCTTCGCTCCAGCAAACGCACGCCCAATATGTGCTCAAGATCGCTTACGGAACGGGAAACCACCGGATGGGAGACGGCGAGCTGCTTCGCCGCCTTCGCCATGCTCCCGCTCTGGGCCACGGCGATAAGAACGTGAAGGTCGCTCAGCTTGATCCGGCGTCCGATACGATCGCTCCAGCGCATGCGGGTTATCCTTAGCAGGATCGCTAACGTAGCATACGAGAATAGAACTTTTCAGCTACGCAAGACAGGAGCAAGTTCCAGGCATTGGTGGGATGCTTACGGAGACAGGCATGAACGCGAGACGATCCCTGCTCATGAAAATTCTCGCGGCCGGCTGCTTTTTTGCCGCGTCGAACCAGGGAATGGCGCAATCCTATCCGCAGCGGCCAATCAGGATTGTTGTCGATCGTCCCGCCGGCACGCCCCACGATCTTGTGGCGCGGGCGCTGGCCGACAAGATGTCGTCGAGTCTCAAACAGACAATCATCGTCGACAATCGCGTAGGCGCCGGCGGAAATCTCGCGGCGGAATCTGTCACACGCGCCGCGCCTGATGGTCACACGCTGCTGGTTGCGCTTGACACGACGCTCACGGTCAATCCCGCGCTGTACAAGAATCTTTCGTTCAATCCCCTCTGGGATTTGCGCGCGCTGTCGATCCTGGGGAGCAACGCGAACATGCTGGTGGTGCATCCCTCCCTGCCGGTGAATTCGGTGGCGGAGTTCGTGTCCTATGCCAAGGCAAACCCGGTCAGTTATGCCCACGGCGGACATGGAAGTCCCGGACATCTCACGATGGAGCTTTTCCGCACCCTTGCGGGTTTCACGGCCACGCCCGTTCCCTACCGGGGCAACCCCCAATTGGCCGCCGATCTCGCCGCAGGCCAGATCAAGGTCGGCTTCGTGGGCATGTCGGGCGTGATCGAGCACGTCCGCGCGGGCCGGCTGAGAGGTCTTGCAATATCGGCGAGCAAGCGGGCGGCCAGGATGCCCGATACTCCGACGATCGCGGAAGCGGGGTACGACTTCCACCGTGAGACCTACTACGTGCTGTTGGCACCGTCGGCGACGCCCGAATCGTTGTTCACCCTGCTCGAACAGGAGGTGCGCAATGCGTTGAGTGCGCCCGACCTGGCGAAGCGGTTCAGCCCGTTGAACGTCGAACTCGTCGGCTCGACTGCCACGCAGGCAAAAGCCCGGCTGGAAGCCGACTCGGCGGTATGGGGCAAGCTGATCAAGGAAACGGGGATGCGGGCGGAGTGAGTTTGCTGTCGCTCCAAAGCCTCATATTCTAGCGGGGACAACGATGCCAACTCAGATCGTCATGCTTGGGACCGGCACCCCACGGCCTGATCCCAATCGCTCCGGTCCCGCGACTGCAATCATCGTCGACGATACACCATACCTCATCGACTTCGGCTCCGGTGTGATCCGGCGCGCCACCGCTGCTTACGAGAAAGGCATCACTGCGCTCGGCTATGGCGGCACGAACATAAAGACCGCGTTCCTGACCCATATGCATTCGGATCATACGATTGGCTACCCTGACCTGATCTTCACACCGTGGGTCATGGGCCGGACGGCCCCTTTGGAGGTCTACGGTCCGAAGGGGATCAAGGCCATGACCGACCATGTACTGCAAGCCTGGCAAATAGACATTGATGCGCGGACCAATGGTCTCAATCAGCACAACACCACCGGCTGGCAGGCGCTGGCGCACGAGATCGTGCCCGGCGTGGTCTATCGTGACCACCGTCTCACCGTAACGGCCTTCCCGGCCCGGCACGAAGAGATGACCGATTCATTCAGCTTCCGGTTCGAAACGCCTGACCGGACCATTGTGATTTCCGGCGATACAGCGCCGACTCAGGCCCTGATCGATCACAGCCGCGGTTGCGATGTGCTCATACATGAAGCGTATTCGACGCTGGAAGCGCGCAATGTCGTACGGCCGGGAGTGGAGTTTCGGAGACGCCACCATACCTCATCGATTGAACTTGCAGAGATTGCCAGCGAGGTGAAACCGGGTCTGCTCATCACTTATCATCGATCGACACGGGGAGAAGCTGAGATTTCGTCGGGGCAGGATACTTTGATTGCAGAAATACAACAGACCTACAAAGGCAAGGCAATCGCGGCGCGCGATTTGGACGTCTATTGATGAGTGGAGATGAATCTCGCGGCCGTCCCAGCGCGTCCGGATGCTGTGACGATGGTTAGTTGCATCAGACTATCTCACTCCGACGTGGTCGATGAGCTCGGCAAACCGGTCCGGGATTAACCCGAAAGGCGATGATCTGAACTCGTCGCTTTTAAGTTGCCGCCGCGGACGTGATCGCATAAGCTGCATTTGCGTCGAGTGATCGCGATCCGAGGCGGCGCGCAGGTGCCGCGCGGTGCTCGTCATGGGAGGGGGTCATGCCGGTAGCTCTTGCCGGCGGCGCACGCGTTTTGCGCCGCTGTTCTGCGCCGATGCGCATCACACATTCGTTGCTGGCCATGCTCGGGATCATCGGCGCCTGCGCGTTACCGCCGGCAGCGAGCGCGCAGCAGGCGCGGCTCCTCGACAGCGCGCAGGCGCAACGCCTGGTCTCGGATCCGGCCGCCGCGCAAAACGCGGTGCAGGCGGGCAACGTGATCGACGTCGCCTGGAGCTGGTTCATCGCGCTCAACAGCCCGCTGACGGGCGTGGACCCGAAGGTGTGGGAAGGCTGGCGCCAGACCAGCACCGTGTATCTTGCGAACGGTCAGGCGCCGCCGCCGTGGGGACAAGCCCCTGCGCCGCCGGCGGCGGTGATCGCCGCGGCACAGAAGCAGGGTCTCAACACCAACCTGCCGTTCCACAACATCGACAGCGACCTGCAGGTCGACGGCTTGGCGCTGCGCGACAATTTCAATCAGAACATCCGCTATCAGCTGCTGATGAACCAGGACACGTTCGAATACATCGTCGGCAACGGCATCTACAATGTGAACGGCCAGCAGGCGATGGCGCAGGCCAACAAGCCGGCGGACTTTCCGCCGACGTCGTTCGAGCTCAAGACCTCGTGGATCTGGATCGGCACCAACCAGAGCATCTTCAACCAGCTCAACGGCAAGTACTACATCGTCAATGCCTACTACGCGCTGGTCGACGGCAGCGGCAAGCCGAACGGCCTCTATCAGGTGGGCCGCGCCGCGCTCTCGGGCATGCACATCATCTCCAAGCCGGTGCCGCAGTGGGTGTGGACGACGTTCCAGAACGTCTACGACGCGCAGTACACCAAGGCGACCAACAAGCTGCCGGTTCCCGCCGCCGTCCAGCAGGCGAACCGGAAGTACCGCGCTGCGCTGAAGAAGGCCGGGTCGATCTTCGCGAACTATCAGCTGATGGGCACGCAGTGGCAGTTCGTCGACGCCGCCGGCAAGGCGATCCTGCTCGCCAACTCGCAGATCGAAAGCGCGTTTCAGCTGGCGTCGTCCTGCGCCACCTGCCACTCGACGGCGAGCTACTCGGCCGCCAACGGTTACTTCAACATCGTCAAGCAGCAGAACGGCGGCATCACCTATTACACCGGCAACCCGCCTGCCGAGCAGCTCAATGGCTACAACCCGCTCGACTTCGTCTGGTCTCTCAAGCGCGCGCAGTGGCTGCGCCCGCAATAGGCACAACGCCGACCGGCGCACAGGAGCACTGCGATGAGCGTTCTCTCGTTTCCGCGCATCTATTTTTCCGGGTCCATGTGCTGGGATCCCGCCACGGGCAACAACAACGACTACTTCCCCACCTATGACGATGCTCAGGCGGCCCTGAACTGGCCGTTTCTCCAGCCTCTCGGAATCGACCAGAGCAACTATCGCACGACGTTTCGTCCGTGGGCGATCAGCATGCAGACGATCGACGGGACCAAGGGCATTCCGGGCGAATGGAACTATTTCGGCGGCAACGGATGCTACTTCGTCCAATTTGTCGACGAGGCCAAGGACATCGACCGCAGAACCCTCGTGTCCGGCGGGGCGCTGGCTCAAGGCCAACGCGTCAACAACGACCCGCTGTTGGGCAAGCCGGCGACCTTGCTCGGCGATCCTTTCGGCGACCCCGGGCCGCGCCCACCGGGGCGGCTCGTCGACGTCAACCCGGTGTCGGTCTACAGCAGCCAGATCTATTACAATAGCATGGCGTTCGGCGACGCGACCACGGGCATCCAGGCGCAGCGCGCCTATCGCATGCAGTCGCGCTTCATCAATTTCAAGCGCAACCTCGACCTGCCGAGCGCCGGCGTCGCGTCGGTGACCTGGCAGGCGAGCTTTCCGGCGGGAGCGGGCCTCAAGCTCAATGTCGGGCAATCGAAGCTGCTCGCGGCGCTCCAGGCAGAAATCGCCGCAGGCCGCGCGAAAGGAATCATGGTGCGGTTCAATACGTACCTGAACCTGTACTATCAAAACGGCTTCTTCAACGACGTGAAGCCACAACCGGCAAGCCTGGATGAGCTCCCGCCGCTGTACAAGGCGGCGCTTGCAACCGGCAATCTGTTTTCCAATCCCTGCTACAGCCGCGTGGTCGGTGTGATCGGCCCCTGGTGTGACGGCGAGCTGGCGACGGCGCCGGAAGGGCGCTACCTCTCGGCTCCCACCAACATCGTCCTGTGCAACCCACGTGCATCTTCGCCGTGCTGGGACAGCGCTGTCGCGCCGCAGCCAAGCGGCAAGGGGGGCCCGATGGTGACCGGACAAGGAGCCAGCGGCGGCAAGAATCCGATCCGCATCCCACCCTCGAACCCACAACCGGCCGCCCAGCTGGGGATCGCTCTCGCCGAAGTCGACTATGATCGCAACGTGATTTCGATCGATGTGCTGAACACGTTTCCGGAAGCGTCATGGCGGGGCGACAAGGTCGACTTCGGAGACATCGTCATCGGGGTGCAAGCACAAGGGGCGTTCACGCCGGTCGCGACGCTGTCCTATGCGGCGTACGGACAGCACAATTACGAGACCGACGGCGGCATCGTCGATCTGCCGTTCGACGCGGCCCTGGCGCAGACCATCCGCGACGGGCTGCTGGTCTTTCAGGTGCAGCCCAACGTGTGGGTGGCGGAGCAGATTGGGCCAAGGAAATTCAAGCAGGTCGCGACGCGCTCCGTCATGGTCGAGCTGCCGCTTGCCGCGCAAACGGATCAGCGCGGCGTCTATCTCAACGAGAACGGGCGTGGCGAGGTCGCGGTGAGCGTCAAGCTCAAGGGCAAGCCGGCGCCGGGCGCATCGATCCTCGTCGTGAAATACAATCCTCCCGACGCGCAAGGCGGGCCGACCACACCGATTCCGGAGAGCGGACCGCAGGTCGTGAACGTCGTCAATGGGCAGAGCCAGGTCATCACGATCGAGGTGGCGCCCGGGCAATCGGTTCAGACGATCGCCACCACCGTCGTGACCGACGCCAACGGAAACGCCAACCTCGTCTTGCAGGCGGCAAGCCCGGGATTTCCCGTTCTGGCGTTCTATCCCTACCTGCCCGGGCAGACGCCGCCGCCGCCGCTCGGCACCTTCAACGAGGCGCTCACGGCGATGTTCACCAGCATCCGGGTGCTCTCGTTCGACGACGCCTTCGTCGACCAGTTCGTGCAGCTGTGGAACACGACGTTCGATCCGGCCAAGGCGTGGGATTTCGTTTATTCGAACATCCTCTACCTCTACGACATGATCTTTCCGGTCATGCTCCAGTTTGTTCCGCTCGGCGACCGCCAGCGGGTCGAAGGCGCGATCGATCAGGTGCTGGCGCTGGTTGCGCCGACCTATTTCCCGGAGAGCACGCTGGCGATGCCGATCACGCGCGACCTCTCGCAGGGAAAACGCACCGTGCTGGAGCTGTGGGGCGGCCTCGTGAAGAAGAACTACCCGCCGCAGCCGATCGCCAAGCCGGGCGCGGCCATGGTGTAGGCAGGCAGCCCTCAGCCCTCGATGAACCGATGCACCGCCTCCGGCAAAGGGCGCCCGGCGGCGTGGCGCTCGGCGACGAAATCGCGCAGCATCTGGATCAGCTCAGCATTGCGGCGCGCATCGAGGCCGATGATGGCTCCGATCGGTGCGCCGACGAACACGCACTTGACCACCATCTGGTTCCACGCCGCCTCGTCGAAATAGTCGGACGGATAGGGGTTGTGGCAAGCGATCGCCTGGAACACCGACGCGATCGAGGAGCGCACGCCTTCGCGGGCGCGCCCGTGCAGCGCCGCGCCGGCCGGAAAGATGGCGAATCCCTTCAGGTAGGCGATGTGCTCGGTGACCTCCGCGGTGACGCACAGCCGCTCGACCCGGGCCGCGAAGGCTTGGTCGTCGCCGTGATGCGTCGCGAGCAGAAGCGCCACGCGAGCGACCTCGTCCGCCGTCCAGACTTGCGGCTGCCATCCCGGGCGCAGGCGTTGCGCGACGCTGAGTTCCTCCGCCGGGAGGGCAAGATCGGCGCGCCCGAGCTTGCGGGCGGCGAAGCCGAGCGCGATCCCCAGTTGGCGTTCATCGACGCCGGCGCGTTGCCGCTCGATCCCGGCCTCGAGCCAGGCGACGGACTCCGCGCTCGCCACCCGCGCGATCCAGCCGCGCAGTAGCGCGATCGCCGCTGCCGGATCGACGACGGGGATGCGCGCATTCGGGGCGGCCGTCTCGCTCATGTGCCCGGGATGTATCGCTGCAGCAGGAGGGTCGCGGGGAAGCCCAGCACGGCGACGAGCGCCGGCCCGAGCGCGCCGGCAGCGGCGAGCAGCGCCGCGTCGACCAGGCAGATGCCGGCGATGAGAATCGCGACCGCGCCCGACACCGCGCCGGGCATCGGCCGCGCCGCCAACAGATAGATCGCATAGGCGGCGCAGGCGATCAGTGCCAGATAGATGAGGGCGGCGAGGATGCCCTCGGCGAGAGCCGGCAGCGCGAGCGCCATCGGCGCCATCAGCAGGGCGAGGGGCCACAGGTTGCCGACCTGATCGAGGCTCTCCTGTCGCGCCGCATAGGTGAGGCCCGCCACATAGGCGAGGACGGCCAGCGCGGCGAGCACCAGGGAAGGCGGAACGCGTCCCGTGGCGGCCGCCGCGGCGCCGCAATAAACGAGGGCCCGGCACAGGCCCATGATCACCGGCGCGACCGGATTGCCCTTGTGGAACGCATCATAGAAGACGATGACAACCGCCAGCAGCGCTCCGGTGATCGCGGCGGCGGTGCCGATCGCGGCCATCAGCCCGAAGCCGAGGCCGAGCATGCCGAAGCCTGCCCCGGCCACCGCCTCGACGGAGATCTCGCCCGCCGGGATCGGGCGCTGCGGCCGCTCGTGCGCGTCGACCGCGCGATCGAAGAAATCGTTGAGGTACATGCCGCCGACGTAGAACAGCGACATCGCCAGCATCACCAGGGCGGTGCGCCAGCCCTGCACCGTGCCGGCCGCCAGCACGGTGCCCGCCAGCACATTGGTCCACACCGTCGGCAGGTTGGAGACGCGGCCGAGCCGGAGCAGGCTGGCGACGGGAAAAGGCTTGCTCGCCGCGACACGCATCAGGGGGCTCCCCGCCGCAACTGCTCAGGCCTCCGCATCCGGCCCGTCGCTCATGTCTGCCCGTTGAAATCGGTACATCTGCAACCGTAGTCTGATCACGAACCCGGCCCCCGTCAACGCAAGGCTGAACGCGCATGCATCCGACGCTCGTGCTGCTGGTGGTCGGGCTCACCCCGCGCCTCCTCGGGGCGCACGCGCCGCGGCTCGGTGCGCTCGCAAGCGCCGGCGCGATGCGTCCGCTCACCACCGTCACGCCAGCGGTGACGTGCGCTGTGCAGGCGACCTTCATGACCGGAGGCTTGCCGCGCGACCACGGCATCGTTGCCAACGGCTGGCTGTTTCGCGACCTGATGGAGGTGTGGCTATGGCGCCAATCGAACCGCCTGGTCGCGGGGGAGAAGATCTGGGAGGCGGGCAAGCGGCGTGACGACTCCTTCACCGCCGCCAACCTGTTCTGGTGGTACAACATGGCGGCGGCCCATGATGTCGGCGTCACCCCGCGGCCGATCTACAAGGCCGACGGGCGCAAGCTGCCCGACTGCTACACGCAACCCATGGAGCTGCGCGACGAGCTCAACGCCGCGCTCGGACCGTTTCCGCTGTTCCAGTTCTGGGGGCCGGCGACGTCGATTGCCGCCTCGCGCTGGATCGCCGACGCCGCCCTGCACGTGCGGCGCACGCGCGCGCCGACGCTGACCTTGGTCTATCTCCCGCATCTCGACTACGACCTGCAGCGTCTCGGGCCCGACGATCCGCGGCTGCGCGTGAGCCTTGCCGAGATCGACGCCGTCGCCGGCGAGCTGATCGCCGACGCTGAGCGCGACGGTGCGCGCGTGATCGTCCTGTCCGAATACGGCATCACTCCGGTGGCGACGCCGATCCACGTCAACCGGGCGCTGCGCGCGGCGGGCCTGCTGCGCGTGAGACTCGAGGATGGGGGCGAGATTCTCGACGTCGCGCAATCGCAGGCATTCGCCGTGGCCGATCACCAGATCGCTCATGTCTATGTGACGGACGAGCGTTTCGTCGACGAGGTGCGACGCATGGTGAGCGCGCTGCCCGGCGTCGAATGCGTGCTCGACCGCGCCGGGCAGCATGCACTGGGGCTCGACCATCCACGCTCCGGCGAGCTGGTCGCGCTCGCGCGAGCCGACGCGTGGTTCACCTATTACTACTGGCTCGACGATCGCGGCGCGCCGGATTTCGCGCGGCTCGTCGAGATTCATCGCAAGCCCGGCTACGACCCGGTCGAGCTGTTCATCGACCCGGCGATCCGCTTTCCCCGCCTGGCGGTGGGCTGGCGGCTCGCCCGGCGGGCGCTCGGCCTGCGCACGCTCATGGACGTCATCCCGCTCGACGCCGCCCTGGTGAAGGGATCGCACGGACGCCCCACCGATGATGCCGCCGCCGGCCCGCTGATCATCTCCAGCGAGCCCCGGCTGCTGCCGGAAGGGCCGCTCGCCGCAACCGACGTCAAGCAGACGATCCTCGCCCATGTGTTCGGCCGCTGAGGCGCAGCGTCCGGCACTTCCCACTTCCGTCCTTGAATTGGGCTGGGTGCACTTGTAGGTTGTCGATTGCGAGGCGGCGCCTAGTGTCCCGGTTCCGACGTTCGTATCCCTTTGCAGCACCCCCTCGTACGAACGTCGGAACCGAAGGGACACTAGCAAGCATATGATTCTAGTGTGGCTTTGGATTTGACGTTCCTACGAAGGAGTCGCCGCAATGCTGGTAGGAACGTCAAATCCGCCACACTAGTGGCGGCAGCCCGCTGGAGCACGAAGCGAGGAGGCATGGATGTCCGAGGATAACAGCCACGTCCCAGGCGGCTCCGGAGCGAACGGCAGGCGCCCCATGCTCATGTGCCCGTGCTGCAATGCGCGGCTTTCGCTTGCCGCGACCGATGGCGGCGCGCGGCTCGAAGCCGACGAGGCGGCCGCGCTGGTGCCGGCGGCCGCGGGCACCATGTTCATCGATCCGCACGCCCACATGATCTCGCGCACGACCGACGATTACGAGGCGATGGCGCGCGCCGGCGTGGCGGCGGTGATCGAGCCGGCGTTCTGGATCGGCCAGCCGCGCACCAATCTCGGCTCCTATGTGGATTATCTCTCCACCATCATCGGGTTCGAGAAGTTCCGCGCCGGCCAGTTCGGGATTCGCCACTACTGCTGCGTCGGCCTCAATTCCAAGGAGGCGAACAACGAGGCGCTGGCGGAGGCGGTGATGGAGGTGCTGCCGCATTTCGCCGCCAAGGAGGGCGTCGTGGCGATCGGCGAGATCGGCTACGACGAGCAGACCCCGCTCGAGGACAAGTATCTGCGCCGGCAGATCGAGCTCGCCCGCGAGCTCGAGTTGCCGATCATGATCCACACGCCGCATCGCGACAAGAAGCGCGGCACCACGCGCACCATGGACGTGCTGGTCGAGCATCGGTTCGATCCGCGCCGCTGCGTGATCGACCACAACACCGAGGAGACCGTGCGCGAGGTGCTGGATCGCGGCTTCTTCGCGGGGTTCTCGATCTATCCGGGCACCAAGATGGGCAACGAGCGCATGACCGAGATCGTGCGCCAGTACGGCCCCGAGCGCATCATCGTCGATTCCGCCTGCGACTGGGGTGTCTCCGATCCGCTGGCGGTGCCGAAGACCGCGGCCCTGATGGCGCAGCGGGGTATCGCGGCGCCGGCAATCCGGCAGGTCACCTACGACAATGCGCTCGCCGCCTACGGCCTCTCGGGTGCGATGCGGGAGGCGGACTGGCTCGAGCCGCTGCCGATCGACCAGCGCAGCCTGTTCGAGGGCAATAGCGTCCTGCGCGGCGGCCAGGCGCCCCGCATCGAGGCGCCGCGCCGCTCGCTCGGCGACCTGCGGATTTCGTGAGCGGGCAGGTCTATCGCTCGGCTCAGGCCGACTTCAGCCGCGGCAGCAGGCGTACCGCGTTCTCGCGCTCGACTTTCTTCAGGTCGTCGCCCTTGAAGAAGGCGGACACGCCCTTGGTGTGGTCGGCCGCGGTGCGGTAGGGGAAGTCGGTGCCGTAGACGATCTGCGAGACCGGGACCAGCTTGCTCAACGCCTCGAGCGTGATCACGCCCGAAATCTGCGCGGTGTCGTAGTAGAACCGATTCAGCTCGTGCTCCACGATCTCGCGCGTGAGCTTGCCCCGGTACGGCGGGGTGTTCACCACCTGGATCAGGAAGCGCTCGGCGAACGCCGTGAGCGAGCCGCCGCCGTGCGACCAGATCCAGTTGATGTCCGGGTATTTCTGCGACGTGCCGGAGAGGATCAGGCTGGCGATGGTGCGGGTCGTGTCGGTGCCGAACTCAACCATCGAGTTGGGGACGCCCGCCACCAGGTTGGCACAGCAGTTGGGGCTGGTGGGATGGGTGTACACCGTGGCCTTGCGGCGGTTGAGCTCCTGCCACACCGGATCGAACGAGGGGTGGCCGAGCCACTTGTCCTGATAGCTCGTCATGATGCCGACGCCGTCCACCTTGAGCGTGTCGAACGAATAGGCGATCTCTTTGAGGCTCTCGTCGACATGCGGCAGCGGCAGCGTGGCGAACACGCCGAAGCGGCCGGGATGGTCGGTCATCATCTTCTTGGCGTACTCGTTCGCCTCGCGCGCGATACGGATCGCCACCGTCTTGCCGAGCGGCGTCACCTGCGGCGTGGTCGGTGACGTCATGGCGATCTCGACGCCGCCCTTGTCCATGTCCTCGATCGTCTTCTGCACCGACCAGTTCGCGAGCGGGAAGTCCTTGCGGCCGATCACGTCCATGGCGTCGAGCCAGGACGGGGGGGCGATGTGATGGTGGACGTCGATGCGATGCGGCTTGGCCTGGGCAAAGACCTTCGCCGGAACGCTCGCCGCGACGAGCGAAGCGGCGCCCCCCAGCAGCATGTCGCGCCGGCTCACGCCGGTGGCGGCAAACGGCTCGGGGCAGCAGGTGCAGGCGGCGAACAGCCGGTGTCGGCTCGTCTTGGGCATTGTTTTCCTCCCTGGGCTCGGCGCTCGCGGCCGATCGCCCCCCAGGTTCCCCTCTCGGACCGACACCGTCAAGGGCTCGACCGGCGCGGTGGGCTCGTCAGGCGAACCGCTGCCGCGCCCGCGCGCGCGCCTTCTCGGCCTCGATTTCGCGGTCGCGCGGCGGGCTTGCGGTTTCCAGCGCGGCGAGAAGCCGGTGGGCGGCGGCGGAAATCTCGTCCACGGCGCGGTTGAACGCCGCCTCGTTGGCGCGGGAGGGCTGGGTGAACCCGCTCAGCTTGCGCACGAATTGCAGCGCTGATGCGTGAACTTCATCCTCCGTCGCGGGCGGCTCGAAGTTGAAAAGGGTGCGGATGTTGCGGCACATCGGTCTCTCCTCGGTCGCGTCGGTCGCAAGTTTACGATAGAGCCCGGGGTGAATCGACCTCCTCGGGCGCGTCCTCATGCCATCCGCCGAACCAGAGCCCGTCACCATCCCCGTCGATGACGCAACGCGCGTCTCCGGCCTCATGTGGCGGCCGCCGCAGGCACGCGCCTGCCTGGTGCTGGCGCATGGGGCCGGCGCCGGCATGACCCATCGGTTCATGGCGGCCGCCGCCACCGGGCTCGCCGAGCGCGACATCGCGACCCTGCGCTATCAGTTCCCCTACATGGAACACGGCGGCAAGCGGCCCGACCCGCCGCGCCTGGCGCAGGCCACCGTCCGCGCCGCGGTCGCGGCGGCCGCCCAATTCGCCCCGGAGCTTCCGCTCGTCGCCGGCGGCAAATCGTTCGGCGGCCGCATGACGTCGCAGGCGCAGGCGACGGCGCCGCTCGCCGGCGTACGCGGCCTCGCATTCCTCGGCTTCCCGCTGCATCCCGCCGGCCGCCCGTCGGGCGAGCGCGGTCGCCACCTGTCCGACGTCCGTATCCCGATGCTGTTCCTGCAGGGGACGCGCGACAAGCTTGCGCTGGCGGCCGAGCTCGAGCCGGTGTGCGGCGCGCTCGGCGATCGCGCCACCTTGCGGATGCTTGCCGACGCCGACCATTCGTTTCACGTACCGGCGCGCACCGGCCGCACCGACGCGCAAGTGCTGGGCGAGGTGCTGGACGCGCTCGCCGCGTGGATGGAGGACGTAGTGGTGCGGCCGGCGCGGTGACGGGTCATGATCGTCGACGCTGGCGAAGGCCGGGTCGCATGCCTAGCTCCCTGTGATGACGACCGCGCAACTGTCCCTGTTCGAGCCGGCCCCGGCGCTGCCGCCCGGATTCAAGTACCAGGCCGATATCCTGCCCCCCGGGGAGGAACGCGAGCTGCTGGCTTCGTTCGCGGACCTGCCCTTCCGCGAATTCGAATTCCAGGGATTTCTCGGCAAACGGCGCGTCGTCTCGTTCGGCTGGCGCTATGACTTCAACACCAGGGAGCTGCAGCGAACCGAGGATATTCCGTCCTTCCTGCTGTCCTGTCGGGAACGCGCCGCCGGCTTCGCGGGCCTTCGGCCGGCCGACCTGCAGCAGGTGCTCGTCACCGAATATCCTGCCGGAGCCGGGATCGGCTGGCACAAGGACAAGGCAGTGTTCGGCGTCGTCGTCGGCCTCTCGCTCGCTGCTCCGTGCGTGTTCCGGCTGCGCTGCAAGACCGGCAGCACCTGGCAGCGCGCATCGCTCACGATCGATCCACGTTCTGCCTATCTGTTGCGGGGGCCCGCGCGCGGCGAATGGGAGTACAGCATTCCGGCCGTCGATCGCCGGCGCTACTCGATCACGTTCAGGAATTTCAAAGCAACGTGAGCTGAGGCGACGGAGGCTCGCGCGTCGGATAGGCCAGCGATCCGTCCGCCGCCTGACTGGCCGCCTCGGTCAGGCGCGCCGGCTCGACGTGCCCGCGGCTCAGGATGTGCAGCACCGTCTCGCCGGAGGCGATGAGGTAATCGGCGATGATGCGGCGGTGACAGCGCCACCACACGGCCTCGGCACACATGATGGCGCAGCGCCTCGTCCGCCCGAGCTCGCGCAGCCGTGAGAGGCCGGCCCGAAAATCGGCGCCCATCGCGTAGTCGGCATAGTTGTGGAAGCTCTGGTTCTGCCAGAACGCGTTCACCGCCGGCAGCACGCCCGTTTTTCTCCCGCGCAGGCCGCCGAGCGCCGCGATGGGCTCATAGCCGATCTGGTGCTCGGCCAGCGACGCAGGAAGCACATCCGCATTGTACTGCGGATTGGTGCGCGAGCGCGGAATAGTCCGCACATCGACGACCAGCGCGACCTGCGATTCGGCGAGCAACTCCACAAATTCGTCGATCGCCCGAGTTGAATGGCCGATGGTGAAGAACGGATGGGGCATGCTGCGGTGGCTCTGCGGTTCGGGCCTCGAGATTCAAACCCCAAGGGAGCAGTGTGGTTCGCGGGTGAATGTCCTCGACGCGCGCTCGCGCCGCCAACCCCGGCTGCCGAACACCGCGACCGGCTTCTCGAGCTTCTCGATGCAGCGGACTTCGACCCATAGCGTATCGCCCGGCCGGACGCGGCGGTGGAAGCTGAGGTTCTGCGACCGATAGAGCGTCCCCGGGCCGGGGAGCAGGTTGCCCAGTACCGCCGAGATCAGTGAGCCTACCCACAAGGACCGGGGGCGACGGGTTCGCTTCCCGGCGCGCCCTCGTCGGGAAGCATCAGCGGGTTCAAATGCCCGACACATGGGCAAACAGATAGAGGTCCTGGATCGAGCATGTGCGTTCCAGGGAGGCCATCGCGCCGACCTGCAGCTCGTCCCAGGTGGTGTTACGAACGCTGGTGCCCTTGGTCATGGGGGTCCTCCAGGCAAACGGGCGCCGGGCAGCGAACGAATCGCCGCCGGCATCCGGATGGAAGCAGGTTACCGGCTCCTGCCAGGCGGTATTTGCGCCAGATCAAGGCAGTCTCGCAGCTTCCATTGTCCGATATCGGTGGATCAGTGCCGGCGACATGCGATACAACGGCTCGGTCGGACGGATGGGACAAGGGCGGTCGGGGTTGCAGACGTGATCCGGATATCGTCCGGGTCGGAACAGGAGATGCGCTATGGCTCAAAAGGATCAGCGGACGTCGTCGAATCCGGCCATGCCGAACATGGCCGATCTCGCCGAAACGGGACGCAAGCAGGTCGAGGCGCTGCTCGACATGCAGAAGAAATTTTTCGACCCGCAGGACATGAGTTGCGACTGGGCGGCGCGCGCCAAAGCCGAGGCGGATCTCGCTACCGCATTCGCGGAGAAGCTTTCGTCTGCGAAGTCCATGCCGGAAGTCGCGGCCGCTTGTCAGGACTGGATGAACCGGCGGATGGAGCTGTTCACCGAAGACAACCGCCGCCTGTTCGCCGACGGCCAGAAATTCATGAACGCAACGACGCAAATGCTGTCGGGCGGCTGGAAGGGCGGGAGCTCCTGATCGGTAACGCCTGGGCAGGACCTGCGACCTGCTCTGGCCTGCTCACAGGAACATCTTGGCGAGGTCGACGGTCGAACGACGGCCGACGTCCGCGAAATTCCCGTTGAGCCACTGTTTCGCCGTCGCGCGGCCCTCGCCGCGCAGGCGGGACAGCAGGTCCCAATCGGGGTAGAATTTCGTGGCCGTGCCCAACTGCGCCATCGCCTCGTCATTGCCCACCCAGTGGATGAGCATGCGCTTGTACTTCTTCTCGTCGAGCGCACGGTCGTCGATCAGCCGGGTGACGAAGGCGACGGCGCGCATCTCCCGCATCAGCGATGAATTGAAGCTGATCTCGTTGATGCGGTCGGCGATGTCGGCGGCGGACCGCGGCACGTCCTCCCGCTGCATCGGATTGACGTGAACGACGATGACGTCGTTCGACGCCTGCCGATAGATGAGCGGGAAGATCGCCGGATTTCCCATGTAGCCGCCGTCCCAGTAATGCTCGCCGTCGATCTCGATCGCCTGGAAATAGGGCGGCAGGCAGGCCGAGGCGAGCACCGCGTCGACCGTGATGGCCGGGGTTTCGAACACCGTGATCTTGCCGCTCCGGATGTTGGTGGCATTGAGGAACAGGTGCATCCCGTGCGGGGGCTCGTTCAATTTTGCGAAATCGACCACCTTGAGCAGGATGTCCCGCAGCGGATTGAGGCCCAGCGGGTTCAGCAGGTAGGGCGGCAGCAGCTGCGTCACGGCGTGGAACGTCAGGTAGGACGGATAATGGTCGGGCGGCAGGCCGCACGCACGGGCCCAGCCGTCGAGCGGCGACCACACGAGACTGACCAGCCGCGCCGCCTGGGCGACCTCGCGCCAGAGCTCCTCGAGCTTCTCCCGCGCGGCCCTCGGCCCTCCTACTGCCATGCCGTAGGCGAGCACGACCGCGTTCATCGCCCCCGCGCTGGTCGCGCTGATCGCCTCGATCGCTAGCCTTCCGTCCTCGAGGAATTCGTCGAGCACGCCCCACACGAATGCCCCATGCGCGCCGCCGCCCTGCAACGCGAGATTCACCGGCTTCGTGCTCGATTGAGGCACGCGATCATCCGCTGTCCGCGACCGCGACGCCGAGCGCACGCATGACGTCCTCGCGCGAGATCACGCCCAGCAGCCGACGGTCCGGCGCCAATACGGGGAAGCTGCGGATCTTGAGATTCACCATCAATTCCAGGATGCGCGTGAGCGGCATGTCCGGATCGACATGGACGACCGCCTCGGTCATCACGTCGGCGATCGGCCGGTCCATCAGCTCTTCATACTGCGGAACGATGCGACCGGTGGTGAAGGCGAAGGCGCGGAGGAAATCGAACTTGCTGACGACCCCGGCGAGCTTCCCGTCCTCGACCACGGGGAACGAATTGAAGTCGTGCTCGGCGAACAAGGCTTCCAGCTCGCGCAAGGTGGTATCGCGGCGCACGGTCCTGACCGCCGACGTCATGTACTGACCCGCGGTGCATTCGAGAAAGCGGTACATCGTTCCCTCTGGCCTGTTCGGGCTCGTCCGCGCGAGCCGATCCGGTGCGGCGCAAAACTAGAGCATTTTGCTGCGAAATGGGAATTGGTTCGCGAGGCGAAATTCGAGCCGACGCAGGCGCCGCGATCTCACGCGTTGAGGCGTCTCAACGCCACTCGATTGCGCAGCACGATCCGCCGCGCCGAAGGCAGCGCGATCGTCGCGTCGCCTTCCAGCTGGGCGAGCGTGCGCGACACCGTCTCGATCGTGAGGCCGAGATAGTCGGCGATGTCGTGGCGCGACATCGGAAGCTCTACGATCTCGCTGGCGGAGAGGCGTTGCGACAGCTCGAGCAGGAAGCTTGCCACCCGCTCCTGTGCGCTCTTGATCAGCAGCACGGCATGGTCCTGCATGCGCTCGAGCTCGCGGGCGATCAGCGTCCACAGCTCGCGCGCCCGCGCCGGCTCGCTCGCCGCAAGGGACAACAACGCGTTGCGCTTGACGATCCGGATGGTCGAGTTGGTGATCGCCTCGGCGGAGAAATGATGCGTGTCGCCGGCCTCGAGGCCGAACATGTCGCCGGGCAGGTAGAAGGCTCCGATCTGGCGCCGTCCGTCGCTCAGGATCCTGTAGGTCCGCACCGCGCCGGTCACGACCTTGTAGACGTAGTCGGCCGGTTCGGCCTCGCCGTAGATCTCGGCGTTGCGCACGAAGGGCATCACGGCCCCCATGCAATCCACCAATTCGATCAGATCGTTCGAGGATTTCGGCCGGCAACAATGGGCCGCAGGCGATGATCGTGCTCTCGCCAATTGAACGGAGCTCTGAGTCAACATCGCTCGTCTCCGCTACGCGTCAACAACGGACAGATAGCGAAGGCGGGCGAAAACGAAATTCAGATAACCTCCGTAGGGAAAAGCACGTACCCCGTTCACAACCGGCCAATCTCGTAATCCTCGCACGAGAGGCCGAGTTGCGAGAGCGCCTCTTCCACGTAATCGGGCAAGAGCGGCATGCCGAGCAGGTAGCGGGAAGTGCGCTTGTTGTGGGCGCGGGCGGCCTCGGCGCGCAGATCGTCCCAATCATCGGTGGTGCCGTCGCCGCGGCCGAGCCAGGCCAGGGCGACGAGATCGATCTGCTCGTCCTCGGTCAAGGCATCGATGAATCCCGCAACCTCGTCGCGGACGGCGTTGCCGGCATCATCGGCCACGCGCGATGCGGCGGTCGCGTTGTCGTCGGACGAGGCGTCCTCCGCCACCACGTCCTCCTCTTCGAACTCGCGTGCCTTGACGATGATGAAGCAGAGCTTCTCGGGGGAAATCGACAATTCCGGCGCGGTCTTCACCATGGCGGGCCTCGTGTGGTTCGTCAAAGATTGGCGCCTGCCGTTTGCTCCGACCTTGAGCTGCATCAAAAGGGCGCCCTGTTTTGCATGAAAAAGAGCGCGTTCCGCGCCGTCGCTCGCAGAGCGCGCTCATCGGGCGATACCCGTCTGTTAGGAGACGGACATGCCGCGGAGTTCATGTTCGCGCCACCGGCTGCGGCGTGGGCCGCTGGCTGCGGCGTTGTACGGTGCCCCTCCCGTTTTCTCCCCTGTTTCGTCGGGGAGGGGTTGGGGGAGGGGCCGCGTGGGGGCGGGGTCAGGCGGCAGCCTTGACCTCGACCTTCTTGACTTCGGTCGGTGCGGGCTTCGGCACGGTCACCGTGAGCACGCCCTTCGCAATGCTCGCCTTGATCATGTCGGGATCGACACCCTCAGGCAGCCCGAGCGTGCGGGCGAACGATCCGTAGGTCCGTTCCACCAGACGATAGTCCTTGTCCTTCTCTTCCTTCTCCGCCTTCTTCTCGCCGCGGATGGTCAGGACGTTGTCGGCAACGTTGATCTCGACGTCCTTTTCCTCGAGGCCGGGCAGTTCGGCGGTGATCTCGATCGCCTTGTCGGTCTCGGTCACGTCCATGCTCGGCAGCAGCAGGTCCGTTTTCGCGAGGCCGCCCAGGGTCGGCCACCCTCGGGTGAAATCGTCGAACAGGCGCTCGATTTCCCTCTGCAGGGTGGCGAAGGGAGTGAACAATTCGTGACGCGCGACAGTGCGGTCACGGCCGACCGGAATGAGGGATCTGAGATTCATGATACCCTCCGATGTTGATTGTTGGATGCGCCTCTACAAGAGGCAGCGGCAGATAAGCGCAAACACGTAGAGTCTGCATTGAGGCAGATCAATGTTGGCGGATGAATTCGCACTGATGCCGAAACGCGGACGGCGCGATCTCGCGACCGCGCCGTACGAGATCCGAAAGGAGCTGCGGCTCAGCGATCCTGCGGCCCGACGATCACCGGCGGCTCGCCGGCCATGCCCGTCCCCGGCACCAGCCAGGCGAGCTGGTCCTCCACCTGTTTGACGCCCGGGATGTTCTCGGCAGCAACCTTGAGCGCCTTGCGTTGCCGATCGTCGGTGAGCACGCCGGACAAAGTCACGGCGCCGTCCCGGACCGCGATGTCGATGGCGCCGACCGGCGCCCACGGCTGCTTGGCGAGCTCCGCCAGCAGGCGCGTACGAATGGCGTCGTCGCTCGCGGAAGCCGGCTGCGCAGCGATGGCAGCGCTGATCAACGCGCGCATCAGGTTCGCCCGCGTGACGATGCCCACGAGCTCCTGGCCGCGCAATACCGGCACGCGCTTGATCCCGTAGCGCTCCATCAGTCGCACGACGTCCTTGAGCGGCGCATCTTCCGCGACCGTCTGGACGTCCGCGGTCATGACGTCGCCCACCTTGCGGCCGCTGGTGCGGACATATTCGCTCGCCAGCCCACCCGGGCCGATCAGGAACTCGATCCAGCGCGGACGCCGCCGCTGCGTGTCGGTTTCGGCGCGACGCAGGAAGTCGCCCTCGGTCACGATGCCGATGACGATTCCCTGGGGTTCGACCACCGGCAGCCCGCTGATCTTGTGTTGCAGCATCAGCCTGGCGGCCTCCAGAACGGACGTATCCGGAGCCACCGAGATGACCGGCTGCGTCATGACGTCCATGGCTCTCATGATCATCTCCTCTTGCGTTCCCCTCATGCTAATCGCGCCGGAAGAGAGGGTCTTGAGGTACATCAACAAGGCCGGCGAAATATTGTGCGACTTGGTACTCTCCATTCGAGTCCGAAGCCCGCACGGGAGCGTGCCGCGAGCCTTTGCGAGCTTCGGAAACGGGATGCTCGCGCACGCAGGATTGGATTCGCGCCATGATCAAGGACCTCATCGTCAATCTCTCGGTCGCGCCGATCCGCGATGTCGCGGGCGAGTTCGCCGTCTCCATCGCGGCGGCATTCGAGGCCCATGTGGCGGGCGTCGCGTTCGTCTACGAGCCGGCTCCGCCGATGCTGACGATGGGGATCATTCCGGCCGACCTGCTGAGCCGGTTGCGCAAGGACAACGAGAACGCCGCCAAGGCGGCCATCGCGACGTTCGACGCGCAGGCGCGCCGCGCCGGCCTGTCGGCGGAGACGCGTGCAGTCGAAGCGACCTTCCTCGGGGCATCCGACTATTTCGCGCGCGCCGCGCGGCGCTTCGATCTCGCCGTGGTGGGCCAGGCCGAGCGCGACAAGGTCGCGCCGGAGGAGCTCATCGCCGAGGCAGCCTTGTTCGACTCCGGCCGTCCCGTCGTGGTCGTGCCCTATATCCAGCGCACCGGGCTCAAGCTCGACCGCGTCATGGTGTGCTGGGATGCGGGCCGCAACGCGGCGCGCGCGATTGCCGATGCGATGCCGTTCCTCCGACGCGCCAAGGCGATCGACGTCGTCATGATCGCCAAGGCATCCGGTAAGGACGACGAGATGGCCGGGGCGGACATCGCCCAGCACCTTGCCCGCCACGGGCTCAACGTCGAGGTCCAACGCATCTTCGGCGGCGAGACGGACGTGGCCGCCACGATCCTGTCGCGTGCGGCCGATTCCTCGGCCGATTTCATCGTCATGGGCGGCTACGGCCATTCCCGGCTGCGCGAATTCATCCTCGGCGGCGCAACGCGCGGGATCCTGACGGCGATGACGGTGCCGACGCTGCTCTCGCACTGACCCCTCGCCGCTCGGTGCTCGCGCCCGGCGGTGCACCGAGCCACCGCACGACGGCCGGCCAGATCTCCTCCAGCACCGTCCGTCCCATGAACAGTCCGAGATGGCCGGTCGGCACGACGATCCGGCGCAGCTGACCGCGCGCCGTGCCCACCAGGCGCTCGGTCGCGAAGATCTGCGCCGGCGCCACGATCTCGTCGTCGCGCGCCGCCATCAGGAGGATCGGAATCTGCAAGGCGCGCAGGTCGAGCCTGCGGCCGAGCGCCACGAAGCGGCCGGCTGCGAGCTGGTTTTCCTTGAACAGCTGCTGCACGACCTGAAGGTAGTAGGTCCCAGGCAGATCGACGGTCCAGTCGTACCAGGCGCGGAAGCGCGCTTCGAGTCGGCGAAAGCGAGCCGAGTTCGACCCGCTGGCGCGACTGCAGGACCTGCCGGATCGCCTCTGCGTCGAGCGTCCCCAAGCCCCACAGTTGGAGTGCATGGGCTCCCCGCACGCGCCCGCCGCCGAGCCGGACCAGCTCGCGGAATGTCGTCATCGACGTGTTCCCCGCCAGCTCCGACAGCTTCGATTTGCCGGCGGCGATATCGATCGGGGCGCCGGCGAGCACCAGCCTCCTGACCTTGTGGGGGAAACGCGCCGCGTACATCAGGGCCATCCAGCCGCCCTGGCATAGGCCGATGAGATCGACCGCAGCCCCGAGATGGTCGACCAGCACGTTCAAGTCGGCAAGGTACGTATCGATCGAGAAGAAACGTATCTCGTCGGCGGCGGATCGCCAATCGGTGACGAAAACCGGCCGCTCGCCCGATTGCCGGAGGGCGGCAACCAGGCTGTGATGGGGCGCGAAGTCGACGATGCTGGCACCGTGCAAGGCAAACGGCGCGCATATCAGCACGGGGGCCCCGCCTGCCGGCGAGAACGCGCGCAGGCGGACCGACGGCAATTCGAGGGCGATCGTATTGCGCGTCGCCCAGCGCGGCTCTGCGGCTGGCTCCGTCACATCGGGCGCCACGGCAGCGCCGGCGAATTCCTTGATGAACGTCGTCGCCAGCGCGCTCGCCGACACGGCGGCAAGGGCCGGCCACAGGAAGGGCACCGACGAAGCCCAAGGAGCGGCCGTCCCGCGCATGCCTCCCTCAATGCGTTCATTGACTACTTCATGAAAACGTACTCGCCGGGAGCCTCGCTCAGCGGCGCGAACGCACTGCCCGGCTGCCCCAGCGGGGGCGGCGCAACGAGCGCGCCGGATCGTTCGGTTAGCCAATCGGCCCACGCGGGCCACCAGGAGCCCTCGCGCGGCGCGTTGTCTGCGAGCCAAGTGTCCGGGTCCACATAATGCGCCTGTTGGCGCTGGATGGCCATACGAAAATGGCGGCGCGGGTGCCCGGGCTCGGACAGGATCCCGGCATTGTGCCCGCCGTTGGTCAGGATGAAGGTCACGTCGGTATCGGCCAGCAGGTGGAGCTTGAACACCGATCGCCATGGCGAGACGTGATCCTGCTCGGTGCCTACGGCCAGCATCGGCACGCGGATGTCCTGGATGGTCACCGGCCGGCCGCTCATGCGGAAACGGCCTTCCGCCAGATCGTTGTTGAGGAACAGCGACCGCAGGTACTGCGAATGCATGCGGTATGGCATCCGTGTCTTGTCGGCGTTCCACGCCATGATGTCGATCGGCGCCGAGCGTTCCCCCATCAGGTATTCGTGCACGACGCGCGACCAGATCAGGTCGTTCGAGCGCAGGAGCTCGAAGGCTCCGGCCATCTGGTCCGCCGCCAGATAGCCGCGCTGCCACATCAGGTCCTCGAGGAAACTGATCTGGGAGTCGCTGATGAACATCATCAGCTCGCCCGCCTCGGTGAAATCGGTTTGCGCTGCGAGCACGCTAACCGTGGCGAGACGGTCGTCGCGGTCGCGCGCCATGGCGGCGGCCGCGATGGCGAGCAGCGTGCCGCCGAGGCAATAGCCGACCGCATGCACTTTGTGCGCGCCGGTGATGGCGGTGGCGGCGTCGAGCGCGGCGAGAAAGCCTTCGGTCCGGTACTCGTCGAAGCCGACGTCGCGATCCTCGCTACCCGGATTCTTCCACGAGATCAGGAACACCGTGAAGCCCTGCCCGGTGAGGAACCGCACCAGCGAGTTTCGCCGCGACAGGTCGAGGATGTAGTATTTCATGATCCAGGCCGGCACGACGACGATCGGCTCAGGGCGCACGCGATCGGTCGTCGGCGCATACTGGATGATCTCGGCGAGCCGCGTGCGATGCACGACCTTGCCGGGGCTCGCCGCGACCGTTTCGCCGACCCGGAATGCGTCCATGCCGGCCGGGGGCGCGCCGGTCCGCGTCCGGGCGAGGTTGTCGATCAGGTTCGACGCGCCGCGAACGAGGTTCATGCCGCATTCGGTCCGCGTCCGTTCCAGGACTTTCGGATTGGTCGCGACGAAATTCGAGGGAGCAACCGTGTCCAGCAATTGGCGCACGGCGAACGTCGTCACCTCCTGGTGGCGCCGGCTCGCTCCGCGCACCCCGGTGGTGGCCGCTTCCCACCAGCGCTCGACCGACAGGAACGTGTGTGCATAGAGATTGAACGGAAAGGCTTGCCATTCGGGTGCACGAAAACGGTTGTCGTTGGGGAGCGCACACCCGCAGGGATCGGCGGACGAGCCGCGCGCGCAGGTCCAGGCAAAGTTGATGTTGTGTACAGCACTCGCCGCCGCCTTGGCGGCGAGCTCCGCCTGCTTGGCAGGTGACAGCGCCAGGTGCATGGCGCAGTCGAGGAAGGCGCCGGCGAGCCCGGCCGGCGAGATGCCGCCGGTAAAGCGGGCGAGCGCGGCGTGCACGGCGCGGTCGCTCGCATGGTCGGTCGGCGGGGCCAGTGGAGTTGGCGCGTCTTCGGCAGGTTGCGCCAGCGGGCTAGGCCGGGTCTCGTCGTGCGCCGGAACGAGAAGGTCGGGATTGAGCATGGCACAAAACGTCCACACGCCTCCTCGGCGGCGGAGGCGATACGCCATGAAGCAACATCGTCGCTTCCTGGACTGGGCGCCATGAGAAAAATCAATCCGAGGCCCGTCGAGCCGCCATTCCAGGGGCGGGAACGACACACCATCTCGTGAGCGAGAACGCGAGCAAGAGCGAGCCGGCGCGTCTGATCGCGGCGATCGTCGCCGACGACGGCGTTCCAACCACGAATGAGCCAGCGCATGATCCTGCACGACGTCGCATCGGATCGATACGGTCGACCCTGAGTTGGATTGCCGACGTGCCGCGAAGCGTGCATGCTCGGCCAAAGGCCGTCGGTGTGCGCGCTGCACGCGATGACGGTCGCAACAGGGGAGGAGACAATGATCGCTGGGGCGCGAGCCGTGCTCGGCGTGCTGGCCTGGGCGGGCCTGTTGTGGCCCGCTGCAGCGCAGGCGCAGGGGGCATTCAAGTGCTCGACCATGACCGTCAATGACGTGCAGCACGAATGGTGCAAGCGTCTTGCCGCCCGCATGGAGAGCGTGACCAACGGATCCCTGAAGGGCCAGGCCTTCCCGGCCGGTCAGCTGGGCGGCACGGCGCAGCAGATCCAGGGCGTCCAGCTCGGAACCATCGAGGCGTTCGTCACCCCGCCCGATTTCCTCGTCGGCATCGACCCGCGCTTCATGGTGCTCACCTCGCCCTATCTGTTCGACAACATGGACCACGCCTATCGGGTCCTCAACGATCCCGACTTCATCGACCGGTTCCTGGCGATCGGCGAGCCCAAGGGCTACAAGGGCCTCTCCCTGATGGTCTACGGGCCGGTCGGGATCGCGCTGCGCACGCCGCTCCATTCGCCCGACGACCTCAAGGGCAAGAAGATTCGCATCAACGCGACGCCGATCGAGCAGGCGATGATGAGCGCCTTCGGCAGCAGCGGCGTGCCGATGGGCATCGTCGAAGCCCTGCAGGCGGCGCAGCAGGGGGTGGTGGACGGCGTGCAGTCGGCGTTGCCGGCGATCGCCAATTTCAAGTTCTATGAGCTGACGAAATATCACGCCAACACGCAGCACTTCTTCATCACCAGCATCGGCGTGGTGAGCAAACGATGGTTCGACTCGCTTGCCCCTGCGACGCAGCAAGCGCTGGTGAAGGAAGCCCGCGCCCTGCACAAGGAGATGCTGGAGTTCACGCGGGAGGCCAACCAGAAAGCGCAAGAGGTGTGGAAGGCCGGCAGCAAGGACGGCTGGATCGAGCTCACGGCGGAGCAACGTGCTGCCTTCCGCGCCCGCATCGAAGGGATCGACGCCAAGATCATGCAGGACTTCCCGCAGGTCAAAGAGATGCTCGAGCTGGTGCGTCGCAAGGCGAGCGACCTGCGCTGACATGACCGCGGGCTGAAATGGCAGTGACCTGGGCGGTCTGGCTCGTCCCGCTGGCGCTGCTCGCGCTCGGGACGCCGATCTACCTGTGCTTCCTGGCGGGCGGCGTGTTGATCCTCACCCTCGTCGGGATGCCGAGCTTCCTGGTGCCGCAGGTGATGTTCGGCTCGCTCGAGTCGTTCACCCTGATGGCGATCCCGTTCTTTCTGTTCGCCGGGGAGCTGATGGGCCGCGGCGGGATCGCCGAGCGCCTGATCCGCTGGTTCATGGCGATGTTTCGCGGGGTGCGCGGCGGCCTCGGCCTAGCGACCGTCGGCGCAGCCATCGGCTTCGGCGCCGTCTCCGGCGCCACGGTGGCAACCGTCGCCACCGTGGGGCGCATCATGTATCCGGGGCTGAGGCAGAGCGGCTATGGCGAGCGCTTCTCGCTCGGCCTGATCACTGCGACCGGCGCCATCGATGCGCTAATCCCGCCCAGCATCCTAATGGTGCTCTATGGCGTCGCCGCCGAGCAGTCGATCGCCAAGCTGTTCATCGCCGGCATCATTCCCGGGTTGCTGCTGGGCGGCGTGCAGGCGGCCTATGTGGTCTGGTACGCGCACCGCAACCGGATTCCGGTCGGCGAGCCGGCGACGGTGCGCGAGGTCGCCAGCACGACCGTCGACGCGAGCTGGGCGCTCGCGGTGCCGGTGGTGATTCTCGGCGGTATCTACACCGGCATCTTCACCCCCACGGAGGCGGCCGGGATCGCCGTGGTGATCGGGCTGTTCTCGGGACTGGTCGTCTACCGCGACATGACGGCAAGCGAGGTCTGGAACATCACGATCGCGACCGGCCGGATCACGGCGCAGATCCTGATCATCGTGACGTGCTCGTCGCTCTATGCGTGGCTGCTGACGAGCCAGGGCGTCCCGCAGAGTCTCACCGCCGGCGTCGAATCCCTGCAGCTGCCATCCTGGGCGATCCTGCTGGTCCTCAACGTCATCCTGCTGTTCGCCGGCATGGTCATCGATCTCACCTCGGCGACGCTCATTCTCACTCCGCTGTTCGTCCCCATCGTCAAGGCGGCCGGCGTCGACCCCATCCATTTCGGCATCATTCTGACGACCAACCTGGGGCTGGGCAGCTACACGCCGCCCATGGCGCCGAACATCTTCACCACCGAGTCCATGCTGAACGTGCCCGCCGCGCGCATCATTCCCGGCCTGATGCCGTTCATCGTGCTGCATCTGATCGTCATCGGCCTCATCACCTACGTGCCGGGGCTCTCGCTCTGGCTGGTGAGGTAGGCCGATGTTGCGGCGCCTCTCAGGCATGCTGGAAGCCGTGACTGCGGCGCTGCTGCTCGCCGCGGTGACGCTCAACTTCGCCAACGTGATCGGACGCTATGTCTTCGGCCGGCCGATCGTCGTGACCGAGGAAATCCTGCAATATGCCAACGTGTGGATCGTGATGCTGGCGGCCGCCGGCGTGACGCGGCTCGACACGCATCTGCGGCTGGATGTCCTGGTGCCGACCAGGCGGCCAAAGTTGCGCCGCGTCCTCGAATTGGCGATCGCCGCGTTGGGAGCAGGCCTCGCCGCGTTCGTCGTGATCCAGGGCGTGCGGATCGTCGCGCTCACTTATGAAGTGGGCCAACGCAGCATCGCGGCAGGGATCCCGCTCGCCGTCGTCTACCTGGCGATCCCGGTCGGCTTCGGGTGTGGGCTGGTGTTTCTGCTCGACCGCCTGTGGCGGTTGTCGCGTTCACAACAACCGCCCGACACCGAGACGTCCTGACGAGCCTGGCGACACGGACCCGTCATGCCGCTTCCGGATGCGCCATGGCGGCCACCCGGTGCCGGACCGCTCTCTGCACCTTCTCGTAGGCGCGCACCTCGATCTGCCGCACCCGCTCGCGCGAAACGCCGAATTCCTCGGCGAGCTGCTCGAGCGTGCTCGGCTCATCGGCGAGCCGGCGCGCCTCGAAGATGCGTCGCTCGCGGTTGCCGAGCAGGGCGAGCGCCCCGCGCATCGCCGTGCGCCGGTTGTCGAGCTCCTCGCTCTCGGCCAGCACCCGTTCCTGGCTCGGCGCCTCGTCGGCCAGCCAGTCCTGCCATTCGCCGGAATCGCCGTCGGCGCCGATCGGCGCGTTGAGCGAGACGTCGCCGCCGAGCCGCCGGTTCATGGCGATCACGTCCTGCTCGGGAACGCCGAGCCGCTCGGCGATCAGCTTGACGTGCTCGGGGCGCAGGTCGCCTTCCTCGAAGGCGGAAATCCTGTTCTTGACCTTGCGCAGGCTGAAGAACAGCTTCCGCTGGCTCGCCGTCGAGCCCATCTTCACCAGCGACCACGAGCGCAGGATGTATTCCTGGATCGCCGCCTTGATCCACCACATCGCATAGGTGGCGAGGCGGAAACCCATGTCCGGCTCGAAGCGCTTCACCGCCTGCATCAGCCCGATATTGCCTTCCGATACGATTTCGCCGATCGGCAGGCCGTAGCCGCGGTAGCCCATGGCGATCTTGGCCACCAGGCGCAGATGAACTCGTGACCAGGCGATGCGCCGCATCGCGGTCGTCGTGCTCGCGTGCGCGCTTGGCCAGCGTGTATTCGTCCTGCGGCGCCAACAGCGGAAACCGCCGGATCTCACCGAGGTAATGAGCCAGGCCGGATTCGGCCATCAGCATCGGCAGGGCTGCAGTGTGCGCCATGGCGCTCTCTCCTCAAGATTGCCGGCGGACGCGGGCGATTGCCGCCTCGCTTGCCGGGAAAACAAGTCCGTGCCTCTCGCACCATTTCGGGCCGGGCCCGCGCATGTAGTGGAGCTCGGGTCGATACGGATCGAAGATGCCGTATTTCGTTCGGCGCCAGATCGCGACCAGCGCCGCCAGGCAGGATTCCGCGAAGACTGCGTCGGCAGTCACTCGGGACGGGCGGAAAACCGAAACTGCGGCGCGGCTCACGACGATCATCCCTTTGGGTCGGGCCGGATCGCCACACGGTTGGGCTACCCGGCTTCGATGAGGGAGGATAATCGCCGAGCCGAATTGCTCCATTCTACGGAGGTTGATTCCCGCGCCACATTGGTTTGAGGGATGCATACCTAAGTTTGGGCGGCGGACCTCCCGAAATACAATTTATACGTGTCCAAAATGTTGATGCAATCAATTTTTCATTTTGGCAGAACGAACTCAAATGCAACAGTTGAGCCAACCGCCTGCAGATCCTGTGGTTTTCCCGCCGCCCGGGGGCCTATGGGGTTTGGGCCAGCGCCGCTTGGACCAGCTGCACCGCATCCTCGCTCCCCCATTCGGCCGGGCCGGCGAGGTTGGCGAGCTCGCAGCCGGCCGGGTCGACCAGCAGGGTGGTCGGCATGCCGAACGCCTTGCCGGCCGCCTTGAGGTCCTGGAACACCTTGGCGCTGGGGTCGGCGTAGTAGGCGAGCCGGCCGATCCCCACCTCGCGGAGCCAGGTCTTCGGCTTGTCGGGATCGCGCGTATCGATGTTGACGGCGACCACCTCGAAGGCAGGCCCGCCGAGCCGCCCCTGCAGGGCATCGAGCGCCGGCATCTCCTTGCGGCAGGGCACGCACCACGTGGCCCACAGGTTGAACAGGACGGTGCGCCCGTGCCAATCGGCGAGACGGCGCTCGGCCCCGCCGGCCTCCCGGAAGGTGAGGTCGGGCAGGCGCCGGGGGGCGGTCGCCACCGCGACCGCGGCCACTTCGCCGCGCGAAAAGGGCGCAAGCCGCTTCGCCGTCTCGGCCGCCGGAAGGCAGGCTGCCTCGGCTTTATTGCCTGTGAGGGCGCCCATCCCGTATACCGCCGCCAGCCCGGCGACGGCGCCGATCAGCGCGACCGCGGCTATCCGGGCGCGCCGGCGCGACACGTCGTCGGTCGAAGCGGTCATGCGGGGAACGGGCTCGGTGCTGACATGAGTAACAAGATGTGGGGCGGCCGCTTCACGTCGCAACCCGACGCGATCATGGCGGAGATCAATGCTTCGATCGACGTCGATCGCCATCTATACCGCCAGGACATTGCCGCCTCCAAGGCGCATGCCGAGATGCTGGCGAAGCAAGGCATCGTCTCGGCCGATGATGCCCGCGCCATCGTTCACGGTCTAGACACGATCCTGTCAGAGATCGAGCGCGGTGCCTTCGAGTTCAAGCGCGAGCTCGAGGACGTGCATATGAACGTCGAGGCGCGGCTCGCCGAGCTGATCGGGCCGGCGGCCGGGCGCCTGCACACGGCGCGCTCGCGCAACGACCAGGTGGCGACCGATTTCCGGCTCTATGTTCGCGACGCGATCGATGAGCTCGACACGCTGCTGCGCGACTATCAGCGGGCGCTCGCCGAGAGGGCGCTCGCGCATGCGGCGACCGTGATGCCCGGCTTCACCCACCTGCAAACCGCGCAGCCGGTGACCTTCGGCCATCATCTCCTCGCCTATGTGGAGATGGCGGCGCGCGACCGAGCGCGGCTTGCCGACGCGCGCTCCCGGCTCAACGAGTCGCCGCTCGGCGCCGCCGCGCTCGCCGGCACGTCGTTCCCGCTCGACCGGGCGATGACCGCCAAGGCGCTCGGATTCGAGCGGCCGATGGCGAACTCACTCGATGCCGTATCCGACCGCGACTTCGTGCTGGAGACGCTGGCGGCCGCCGCGATCGCGTCGGTGCACTTGTCGCGCTTCGCCGAGGAGATCGTGCTGTGGACTTCGCCGGTGGTCGGCTTCCTGCGGCTGTCCGACAAGTTCACCACCGGATCCTCGATCATGCCGCAGAAGCGCAACCCGGACGCCGCCGAGCTGGTGCGCGGCAAGACCGGCGGCATCGTCGCGGCGCTCAACGGGCTGCTCATCGTCATGAAGGGCCTTCCGCTCGCCTATGCCAAGGACATGCAGGAGGACAAGCCGGGGGCGATGGATGCGCTCGCCGCGCTGGCGCTGTCGATCTCCGCCATGACCGGGATGGTACGCGACATGGAGCCGGACGTGGTCCGCATGAAGAAGGCGGCGGGCGAGGGCTATGCCACCGCGACCGACCTCGCCGACTGGCTGGTGCGCACGCTCGACCTGCCGTTCCGCGCGGCGCACCATGTGACCGGCCGGATCGTGTCGGCGGCGGCCGAGCTCAAGCTCCCGCTGCACCGGCTGCCGATCGAGACGATGCGGGCGATCGAGCCTGGTATCACCGATGACGTGCTCGCGGTGTTGTCCGTCGACCGTTCGGTTGCGAGCCGCGCGAGCTTCGGCGGGACGGCGCCGCGCAATGTCCGCGCCCAGGCCAAAAAATGGCTGAAATCGCTCGATAGGAAAGGACGTTAGGGCTTGCGCGCGCGATCTGCTATGGTGGGGAGAGATTCAGGAGTGCGTTCCGTGATGAGCCGGTCCGACCGTGTTCCGCTCCCGCTCGCGGCCATTGGCGCGATGGCGCTCGCCCTGCTGGTGGCAGGCTGCGGGCTCAAAGGCGCGCTCGATCCGCCCCCGTCGGCGACGCCGGCCCAGGCCGACGTCGTGCCGGGCTCTCCGCCGCCGCCCGAGGACGACACGCGGCCGCAGCCCGCGCGCAAGCGCATCTTCCTCGATTGGCTGCTCGACTGAGCGCCTGGATCGATGCACCACTTCGCCTATCGCGACGGCGTGCTGCACGCCGAGGCGGTTGATCTCGCCACCCTTGCCGAGGCGGTCGGCACCCCGTTCTACTGCTATTCGACTGCGACCTTGACGCGGCACTATCGGGTGTTCGCCGGCGCCTTCGCCGACGTGCCGACGCTCGTCTGCTACGCCATGAAGGCGAATTCCAACCAGGCCGTGGTGAAGACGCTGGCGCGCCTGGGTGCGGGCGCCGACGTGGTGTCGGCGGGCGAGCTCAAGCGCGCGCGCGCCGCCGGCATCCCGCCCGACAAGATCATGTTTTCCGGTATCGGCAAGACCGCCGAGGAGCTCGCGCTGGCGGTGGACGAAGCCATCCTGTGCGTCAACGTGGAGTCCGAGCCGGAGCTCGAGCTGCTCGCCACTATTGCGGCGGCCAAGGGCCGCAGCGTGAACATCTCGCTGCGCGTCAATCCTGACGTCGATCCGAGGACGCATGCGAAGATCGCGACCGGCAAGGCGGAGAACAAGTTCGGCATCCCGATCAGCCGGGCGCGCGCGGTCTATGCCCACGCCGCCAGGCTCGACGGCGTCCGCGTGGCCGGCGTCGACATGCACATCGGCAGCCAGATCACCGCCCTCGAGCCGTTCGACGACGCCTTCGCGCTGCTGTCGGATTTCGTCCGCACGCTGCGCCACGATGGACATCGCATCGAGCACGTCGATCTCGGTGGAGGCCTGGGAATTCCCTACCGGGACGACAACGAGCCGCCGCCACATCCGGACGCCTATGCGGATCTGGTCAAGCGCGCCACCAGGGATCTCGGTTGCACCCTGATCTTCGAGCCGGGCCGCCTGATCGTCGGCAATGCCGGCATCCTGGTGACGCGGGTGCTGTTCGTGAAGCGCGGCGAGGCGAAATCGTTCGTCATCGTCGATGCGGCCATGAACGACCTCATCCGCCCAACTCTGTACGATGCCCACCACGAGATCCGCCCGGCGGTCGAGGCGAGCCCGGCGGCGCCGCGCATCGTCGCCGACGTGGTCGGGCCGGTGTGCGAGTCGGGGGATTTCCTTGCTCTCGACCGCGACATGCCGGCGCCGCAGCCGGGCGATCTGCTGGCGGTGATGTCGGCCGGCGCCTACGGGGCGGTGCAGGCCGGCACCTACAACACCCGCGCGCTGGTGCCCGAAGTGCTGGTGCACGAGGCGCAATGGGCGCTCGTGCGCCCGCGCGTCGAGGTGGAGGAACTGATCGCGCTCGACCGGCTGCCCGAGTGGCTGTGAGCCGCGTCCCCTGCGCTGCAATGCCGCCGTTTTTGTCGGTGAAAATACCTCCCGTGCGGCAACTGTGCCGGCATACAAATTGTTGTGTGGGTGCTGGCGCCCGCCCGGGTGCATGCTAGAGTCCCGCATTGCCAACTGAATCGGGTGCTAAGTGACTGACCGCCCTTTGGAAAGCCCGAGCGACCAGCGCCGCCGCAGCGAGGAGCAGCTGGCCGAGGCGCTACTGGCCCGGGCGTTGACCCGAGCGCGCTATGCGATTCTGTGGGAGCGGCTATGGCCGGCGCTCGCAGCGCTCGCGACCGTGATCGGCCTTTTCCTCATCGTGTCCTGGGCTGGACTGTGGCTGGCGCTGCCGCCCATGGGGCGGGCGATCGGCCTGTTCGTCCTGTTGATCGTCCTGGCGGCCGGCACCGTGCCGATCCTGCGGCTGAGCATGCCGAGCTCGTTCGACGGGTTGCGGCGGCTCGACCGCGCGAGCGGCCTCGCGCATCGGCCGGCTACCGCCATGGCCGACGAGATGGCGACCACCAAGAGCGACCCGTGGTCGGTCGCGCTGTGGCGCGCCCACGTGGAATGGGCGGTGCGCGCCGCGCGCGCCTTCAAGGCGGGTTTTCCCAAGCCGCGGCTGATGGCGCGCGATCCCTACGCGCTGCGCGCCCTCGTCCTGGTGCTGCTGGTGGCGACGTTCTTTGCCGCCGGCGGCGAGCGCATCAAGCGCATCACCGCGGCGTTCGACTGGATGGGCGTGGTCCCGGTCGCGAACTACCGCGTCGACGCCTGGGTGACGCCGCCGCCCTACACGGCGCGCCCACCCGTGATCCTGCCGGGCCTGCGCACCGGCGAGCCGACGCAGGCCGCCCAGGCGCAGCCGCTGGCGGTGCCGGCCGGCAGCGTGCTGGTGATCCGCTCGACCGGAAGCGCGCATCTCGATCTCGTGGCAAGTGGCGGGCTCTCGGTGGCCAGCCGCGAAGGCGCCCCGCCGCCGCCGACCGGAACCGAGGAGCGCCGCTTCACCATTCGCGATCAGGGCAGCGTCACGCTGCGCGGCGTCGGCGACGACGACGTGACCTGGAGGTTCACTGCGATTCCCGACCGCGTGCCGACGATCGCGCTGGCGAAGGATCCCGAGGCGCAGGGGCGCGGCGCCCTCAAGCTCGACTACAAGGTCGATGACGACTACGGCGTCACCGAAGCCAAGGCGCTGTTCGAGCGCAAGGACACGAAGGAAAGCACCCGCCCGCTCTATGGAGCGCCCGACATGGCGCTGGTGTTGCCGCAGGCGCGCACGCGCAGCGGCGTCGGGCAGACCACCAAGGACCTGACCGAGCATCCGTGGGCCGGGGTCGACGTGACGATGACGCTGATCGCGCGCGACGAGGCGAACAACGAGGGCAAGTCGAGCCCGCATGAGCTGCGGCTGCCGCAGCGCACTTTCGTCAAGCCGCTCGCCCGTGCACTGGTGGAGCAGCGGCGCAACCTGGCGCTCGATGCCGAGCAGAAGCCCAAGGTCGCCAAGGCGCTCGACGCGCTCACCATCGCGCCAGAGAAGTTCATCCCAGAGGCCGGAATCTATCTCGGGCTGCGCTCGATCTACTGGCATCTCGCCAACGCCCGGTCCGACGATGACCTGCGCGAGGTGGTGCAGCGCCTGTGGTCGATGGCGGTGACGATCGAGGACGGCAACGTCTCCGACGCGGAAGCCGCCCTACGTGCCGCCCAGGATGCGCTGCGCCAGGCGCTCGAACGTGGCGCCAGCGACGAAGAGATCAAGAAGCTGATGGAGCAGCTGCGCGCCGCGCTCGACAAGTTCATGCAGGCGCTCGCCGAGGAGCTGCGCAAGAACCCGCAGCAGCTCGCCCGTCCGCTCGACCGCAACACGCGCGAGATTCGGCCGCAGGATCTCAAGAGCATGCTCGACCGGATCGAGAACCTCGCCCGCTCGGGCGCCAAGGACGCGGCGCGGCGCCTGCTCGAGGAGCTGCAGTCGATCCTGGAAAACCTGCAGATGGCGCGGCCCGGCCAGCAGCAGGACGGCGACGGCGACGACGACATGATGTCGGCGCTCGACGAGCTGGGCGACATGATCCGCAAGCAGCAGCAGTTGCGCGACAAGACCTTCCGCCAGGGCCAGGACCAGCGGCGCGAGCGCCAGCGCGGCCAGCGCGGGCAGCAGGGACAACAGGGCCAGCAAGGGCAGCAGGGCCAACAAGGGCAGCAAGGCCAGCAGGGCCAGCAATTCGGCGACCTGCAGCAGAACCAGCAGGCGCTGCGCGAGCAGTTGAAGAAGCTGCTCGAGGAGATGCGCAAGCGCGGCCTCGGCCAGCAGGGCCAGCAGGGCCAGCAGGGTCAACAGGGCCAGCAGGGCCAAGGTCAGGCCGAGGCCGACCAGCTCGGGCGCGCCGGCGAAGCCATGGGCGAAGCGGAGGGCGCGCTGGGCGAAGGCAACGCCGACGGCGCGGTCGATGCGCAAGGACGCGCGCTCGACGCCATGCGCAAGGGCGCCCAGGGCCTCGCCCAGATGATGCAACAGCAACAGGGGCCGGGACCGGGCCAGCCCGGCCGCACCGGGCAGGCGCGCGCCAACCAGGACACCGATCCGCTCGGCCGCCCGCTGCGCGGGCGCGACTACGGCGACGACACGACCGTCAAAGTACCGGGCGAGATCGACGTGCAGCGTGCGCGCCGCATCCTCGAGGAATTGCGCCGGCGCTTCGGCGACCCGCTGCGCCCGCAGCTCGAGCTCGACTACATCGAGCGCCTGCTGAAGGATTTCTGATTATCCATGCGTCGATGACTCGTCATCACCGGGCTTGTCCCGGTGATCTCGATTCAATTGGCGCGCGGTCGCGCCATCTCCATCGCGATGACCGGGACAAGCCCGGCCATGACGAATGCGAATCGTATCCAGCTCGCGTCGAAAAGGGTGAATGGACCTCTGAAAACTGCTATCTGGTAACCCAACAAAATCCCGCCAGCCCAAGAGGACCCCATGTACCCGCAGCTCCAGCTCTATATCGACGGCGCCTGGTCGAACGGCAACGGTCGCGACGGCGAGGAGGTCATCAACCCGGCCACGGAGAAGCCGCTGGCGCACCTGCCGCATGCCTCGACCGCCGACCTCGATGCCGCGCTCGAAGCCGCCCGCAAGGGCTTCGCCATGTGGCGGGCGACCTCGGCCTACGACCGCGCGAAAATCATGCGCAAGGCCGCCGACCTCATCCGCGAGCGCCACGACGCGATCTCGAAGATCATGGTGCAGGAGCAGGGCAAGGTCTACGCGGAGGCGCGCGCCGAGGTGATCGTCTCGGCCGACATCATCGACTGGTACGCCGAAGAGGGGCGCCGCTCGTACGGACGCATCGTGCCGGGCCGCGCCAAGGGGACGCGGCAACTGGTGGTGCAGGAGCCGGTCGGCATCGTCGCCGCCTTCACGCCGTGGAATTTCCCGGTCCTCACCCCGGCGCGCAAGATCGGCGGCGCGCTCGCGTCCGGCTGCGCGCTGATCCTCAAGGCCTCGGAGGAGACGCCCGGCTCCTGCGTCGAGATGGTGCGCTGCTTCGCCGAGGCCGGCCTGCCGGCCGGCGTGCTCAACCTGGTGTTCGGCGTGCCGGCGCAGGTGTCGGAGCATCTGCTCGCCAAGGACGCGGTGCGCAAGATCTCGTTCACCGGATCGATTCCCGTGGGCAAGCATCTCGCGCAGCTCGCCGCCAAGGGCATGAAGCGCACCACCATGGAGCTCGGCGGCCATTCGCCGGTCGTCGTGTTCGCCGACGCGGATCCCGAGAAGGCCGCCGACACGATCGCCGCCTTCAAATACCGCAACGCCGGCCAAGTGTGCATCTCGCCCACCCGCTTCTACGTGCAGGAGCCGGTCTACAAGAAATTCCTCGCCCGCTTCACCGAATACGCCAAGGGCGTCAAGCTCGGCGACGGGCTCGAGAAGGGCATCACCATGGGGCCGATGGCCAACGCACGCCGGATTGACGCCATGGAAAGCTTCGTCAACGACGCCAAGAGCCGCGGCGGCAACATCGTCACCGGCGGCCAGCGGCGCGGAAACCAGGGCTTCTTCTACGAGCCGACGATCGTCACCGACGTCGCCGACGATGCCAAGGTGATGACCCAGGAGCCGTTCGGGCCGATCGCCCCGATCGTCACCTTCAAGACCTTCGACGAAGTGGTGGAGCGCGCGAACTCGCTCGAGTACGGGCTCGCCGCCTACGCGTTCACCTCCTCCAACGCGACCGCGGCGGCGATCGGGGAGGCGATCGAATCCGGCATGGTGGGGGTCAATTCGGTCGCCGTCTCGACGCCGGAGACGCCGTTCGGCGGCGTGAAGGAATCCGGCCATGGCAGCGAAGGCGGCATCGAAGGGCTCGGCGCCTACCTGAACACCAAATTCATTTCGCAGGGCTGAGGCTAAGCCCTCGCCTCCCGTGCGGTCGCCAGCGCCGCGGCGATCGCCGCGCGGATCTCGGCGACGGTGAACGGCTTGGCGATCACGTCGTGGATCAGCGCATCGAGCCCATGGGCGCGTTCGCGCTGGTCCGCGTAGCCGGTCATGAGCAGGATGATCAGCTTGGGATCGTCGCGGGCGGCGGCGAGCGCCAGCGCGATGCCGTCCATCACCGGCATCTTGATGTCCGCCAGCAGCAGGTCGAACCGCGGCTTCGCACGATTGATGAGATCGAGGGCCTCGGCGCCGTCGGCAGCGGCGGCGACGTCGTGACCGGCATCGACGAGCGCGCGCCGCACCAGGTTGCGCAGCGGCTCTTCGTCCTCGGCGATCAGGATGCGTGCCATCCGCTACCTCGCTGCCGCGAGCTTATCGTGCGCCTGCCAGGAGGTCGCGGCGATTGAAGAACCGGACGATCACGTCGCGCCCTTCCGCCGGCGGCGAAGCAAGACGGGTGCGGAATGCCGCCGTTTCGCCGGGCGCCAGAATGCTGCGCGCAGTCACGGTCGTCCAGGCATAGATCTCATGGCCGGCGGGGCTGCGCAATGCGAAGCGCAGGCGCGGCACCTCCACCGTCTTGGTGGAGACGTTGCGGATCGCCCCCTCGACGATGAGCACGGGCACGCCTTCATGCATCTCTCCGGTGGTCCGCACGTTCTCCCAGGCGAGTCCACGCAGGTTGACCGGAAGGCCGATGGCCGCGAACAGGGAGGCCGTTTGCGGCGCGAAGCGGACGACTTCCACCCGCCAGCCGATCAGCCCGGCCAGCATCGCCGCAAGTGCAGCGATCGCCACCGGCATGCCGAGCTGCGGCAGCTTGATGGTCCACTGGCGTGGCTTCCTCGCCGGCTTGGTGCGGCGCGCCGCGATCGCCTCGATGTTCTCCGGCTCCACATGATGCTCGATCGGCGCGGGGGGAGCGGGCTCCGGCTCCATGGCCGGTACGATCGAGGGGGCTTGCGTCTCCTGCACCGGCTCCTTGGGGGTCGGTCCAAAGAGCGAATCCACATCGTCCTGACCCAAGGCGGCGCCGGCCGCAGGGTCCGCTCCGGCCGCTTGCGTCGCATCGGCGGCGCCAGCCGCGGCGAATGCCTTGGCATCGCCGTCAGGGGGCGTGGTCTCGAACGACCAGTCGAACTCGGACGTTTCGGTCGCCTCGGCTTGGTCCGGCTCGGTGTTCGTCGGGGCGCTCTGGCTCGCTGCCGGCTCAGGGGAAGCCGGGGGAGCCAGCTCGGTCATGGCCGGCTCTGGATTGAGCGAGGCGAACCACGTGGTGCGGCAGCGCACGCAACGCACCGAGCGCCCGGACGCACCGAGCGCGGCAGGCTGGACGTCATAGGCCGTGGCACAGTTCGGGCAGAGGATCTGCATCGGGAATTCGGCTCGCAGGCGTCTTCCGGCAGTGTAGGCAAGCTTCGTTAACGGATCGGAAACCATACCGGGGAGGCGAGGGTCTGCCCTGGCTTCACTCATCCGATGTGCTTTCCTCAATGATATCAATCGATTGAACGCAACGCGCGGGTTGGCGTGATTAGACCTGACGGGCGGGCAAACCCTCGATAGATTGCGCGCCGGACCAGTCCGTCAGCCAGGAGAAGCACTCCCGATGTCGAAGAACATGCTCGACGGTGCACAAGTCATCGTCGACTACCTCATTCGCGAGAAGGTGCCCTATGCGTTCGGCCTGTGCGGGCATGGCAACATCCAGTTCATCGATGCCCTTTACGAGCGGCGGGACGACATCAAGACGATCTCGGTCCACCACGAGACCGTGGCTGGGTTCATGGCCGACTGCTACTACCGGGTTTCCGGCCAGCCGACCGCCACGTTCACCTCGTGCGGCCCGGGTTCGACCAACCTGCCGATCGCGCTCGCCAACGCGTTCCTCGATTCGGTTCCATTCCTGGCGGTGACCGGCAACATTCCGACCAGCCAGTTCAACCGCGGCGCCTTCCAGGAGCTCTACCGTCATTACCAGGCGGATTTCCCCTCCACGGTCAGGACCATGTGCAAACGCGTGTTCCAGCCGACGCGCGGCGAAATGGTGCCGCTTGCGGTGCGCCAGGCTTGGAAGACCATGGTAACCGGTCGCCCGGGGCCGGTCGTGATCGACGTGCCGTTCGACGTCTTCAAGGAGGCGGCGGCGGAAGAGACCCCGAAGCCGGAGGAATGGAACGCCAACATCTCGTGCCGCTGCGGCGCCGATCCGGATGGCGTCAAGCGTGCCGTCGACATGCTGATCGCGGCGGAGCGGCCGGCCATCCTGGTGGGCCAGGGCGTCAAATACGGCGGCGCCACCCGCGACCTGCTCGAGCTGGCCGAACGGCTGCAGATCCCGGTGGCATGCTCGGCGAGCGGGCTCGGCGCAGTCCCCAGCGACCATCCGCTGGCCCTCGGCCTGGTCGCGCGCAACGGCCATTACCAGGCGAACCATGCGACGCGGCAGGCCGACGTGCTGCTCGCGCTCGGCGTGCGCTTCGACGACCGCACGTCGAGCTCATGGCTCCCCGGCTACTCGTTCACCATCCCACCGACCCGGCTCATCCATGTGGATATCGATCCCGACGAGATCGCGCGCAACTATCCCGTAGCCCTCGGCCTGATGGCCGACGTGCGCACCTTCCTGCGCCAGGTGAAGGCCGAGCTCGATACGCGTAAGCCCAAGGGTGCACCTGCGTCGCGCGACAAAATGGCTGGCGGCGATCGAGGGCTATCGCAAGCAATGGAACGAGCACGTGGCGCCCGGTTTCACGGACGACGCAAGCCCGATCAATCCGCAGCGGGCCGCCTACGAGATCGACAGGGTGATGCCGGAGGACGGCATCCTGGTGAGCGACATCGGCATCCATCACAACTGGCTGCTGCAGTACTGCAAGCCGAAGCGGCCCGACTCGCTGGTCGGCTGCATGGGGTTCGGCCCGATGGGGTTCGGCGTCGCCGGCGTGCTCGGCGCCAAGCTCGCTGCGCCCGACCGTCCGTGTGTCGCGGTGGTCGGCGACGGTGCCTTCTTCATGCATGCGAGCGTGCTCGGCACCGCGGTCGAATACGATCTGCCGGTCGTCTGGGTGGTGTGGAACAACTACGCCTACGCGTCGATCCGCGGCCTGCAGCGCGGCTACCTCGGGGGGCGCGAGCTGGCGACCGACTTCCGGCATCCGGCGACCGGGGCGCCGTACAATCCCGACTTCGCCGCCATGGCGCGCGCCGCGGGCATCGACGGCGTGAGCGTGGAGCGGCCCGCCGATCTCGCCGATGCGGTGCGCGCGGCCGTCGCGAGCCGAAAGCCGTATCTCATCGATGCCAACATCGCGGCCGACAAGAATCCGGGCGGCGCCGGCGTGTGGGAGCTCCCGCCGCTCGGCCAGAGCCAGCCCGTGATCGGCGGCCGCTACCAGCCGGCTTGAAAGGACCCATCACATGACCGAAAAATTTCCCGAGGAAGCCAAAGGATTCCGCCTGGTCGGACACGACCGGTCGGCCGCATGGGGGTGCGGCAGCCTGGTCGAGGTGCACAACGGCTATGCGTATGTGGGGTCGGTCGGCTCGTCGAGCGGATTCGCCCCCGAGGGGTTCACGGTTCACGACGTGCGCGACCCGCGCAAGCCGAAGAAAGTGTGGGAGTTCAAGGATCCGCCCGGCGTGCATTGCCACAAGCTGCGCGTCGTCGGCGACGACATTCTCTACGTGAACTCCGAGCGGCTGTCCGGCGACAAGGGTCGCAACGCCCGCACCGGCCTCTACATCTTCGACATCAGCCGGCCCGACGCGCCGAAGGAGGTCGGCTTCTACGATACGCCGGGCTCCGGTCCGCATCGCTTCGGCGTCGACAACAAGCGACAGCTCGCGTTCCTGCCCAACGATGCGGAAGGCTGGAACAAGCGCGTCATCTGGACGCTCGACGTACGCGACCCGCTCAAGCCCGACGTGGTTAGCATCTGGGGCCTGCCGTGGCAGAAGGCGAACGGCAAGGGCGAGGGCGGCGACCCGATGCCGGCCGACACCACCTGCACGCTGCACGGTCCGCCGGTCATCCGCGGCAACCGCATGTTCGCCGCCTTCTGGGGCGGCGGCGTCGCCATCATCGACTGCACCGATCTCCGCAAGATGGAGCTGGTCGGTCACCTGCAATGGTCGCCGCCGTTCCCCGGCTCGAACCACACCTGCTGGCCGGTGGGCGACAAGCCCTACATGGTGGTAACCGACGAGGCGCGCGCGCGACAGAAATACTGGGACGCCCAGTTCATGTGGGTCATCGACATCAGGCAGGAGACGAACCCGATCCCGGTCTCGACGTTCTTCCCCGATCGCGACAAGTACTTCCATCGGCCCGGCCGGTTCGGTGCGCACAACATCCTGGAGAACATCCCGGCCGAGGGCCCGTGGGCGAACCTCGTGTTCCTCACCTATTTCAATGCCGGCTTGCGCGCGGTTGACGTCGGCGATCCGCTGCGGCCGAAGGAAGTCGGCTGTTACGTGCCGGAAACGCCCGACGGTCAGGAGAACATCCAATCGAACGACATCGGCGCCGACCGCAACGGGCTGCTCTACCTGATCGACCGCTGGGGCGCCGGCATGCACATCCTCGAATACACCGGGTAGCTGTTGCTCACATTGTGTAGGGTGAGCAAAATCGCTGCTGCAGCGTAGCCGCGTGGGCAACCGCGAAGGCGATTTTGCCCAAGCGCACAGACTGAATTTCGCCCTTGCCCACCCTACGGTCCATCTCCAAGGTCCCCTTCATGTTCGAGTCGGGCTCGCTGTGGGCGCTGTTCACCGTCATTGCGGCGGCGTCGCAGACCGCGCGCAACGCCATGCAGCGGGAGCTCACGGGCACGCTCGGCACCGTGGGGGCCACCCACGTCCGGTTCCTGTTCGGCTTTCCGTTCGCGCTGATATTCCTGCTCGGCGTTCTCACCGCCTCGCAGGCTGCGCTGCCGCGGCCGGGGCTGGTGTTCTGGCCTTGGGTGATCGACGGCGCGTTGGCGCAAATCCTCGCCACCGCGCTGATGCTCGCCGCCATGAACGACCGCTCGTTCGTGGTCACCATCGCGTACATCAAGACCGAGACCGTGCAGGTGGCGCTGTTCGGCTTCGTGTTGCTTGGCGATGTCGTCACCCTGCCCATGGCGGTCGCCATTCTGATCGCCACGGTCGGCGTGATCGTCATGTCGACCAAACCCGGAGTTGCCGGCGATATCAAAACGGCCGGCGGCATCAAGCCGACGGTGCTCGGGCTTGCGGCCGGCGCCATGTTCGGCTTGTCGGCGATCGGCTATCGCGGGGCGATCCTCACCCTCACCGACACGAGCTATGTGGTGGCTGCCACCTTCACGCTGGTCACCGGCCTGGCGATGCAGTCGGTCGCGCTGTCGCTCTACCTGTGGCTCAGCGATCGCGCCGCGCTGATCGCCATCGCGCGCGCGTGGCGGCCATCGCTGGTGGCCGGCTTCATGGGCGCGCTCGCCTCGCAGTTCTGGTTCCTCGCCTTCGCGCTCGCGAGCGCGGCGAGCGTGCGCACGCTTGCGCTGATCGAAGTGCTGTTCGCGCAGGCGATCTCGCGCTTCGTGTTCGGACAGCCGACCACCATGCGCGAGGGGCTCGGCATCGTGCTGGTGGTGATCGGCGTAGCGCTGTTGATCTGGGCGTATTGAGGCGCTTCGGCCGCACTCAATTTCGCTCGTCCGGCAGCGGCGGCAGCGGGTGGAACTCGATCCCCTCCTCGTGCAGCGACTTCGCCTCGTCGGGCGAGGCCTCGCCATAGATCGAGCGGTGCTCGGTCTCGCCGTAATGGATGCGCCGCGCCTCTTCGGGGAATTTCGGCCCCACGTAGTCGGCGTTCTTGACCAGATGGTCGCGCAGCTCCCTGAGCTTCTTGCGCAGCTCGCGCTCGTGCTCCGACACGATCGCAACCTTCTCGGGCACAGGCGCGGGCAGGTTTTCTGTCGTCGTCGCGGCTTCCGCCACATCGGGCGCCGTGATCGCTTTCGCCTTGGTGCCGCGCCCGAGCGCGGGAGTCATGATGGCCTTTTCGACCTGTGCGGAGCCGCAGACCGGGCACGTCACCAGGCTGCGCTTGACCTGCCGGTCGTAGGTGGCCGAATTGGCGAACCAGCTTTCGAAGGCATGGCTCTTGTCGCAGACGAGGGCGTAGCGGATCACGTGGAGCCTCGCACGACATGGAGGTGCGCAGGCTCCGTCATCGGCGCAATCACCTCGAAACGGCGGCCGTGCTGGAGCGACGGAATGCGGGCGCGGGCGGCGGCGACTTCCGCCGGGTCGATGTCGGCGAACACGACCTCGGGCTCGGTTCCCCCCTCGGCCAGGATGCGGCCCCAAGGATCGATCACCAGCGAATGCCCATAGGTTTCCCGGCCGTTCTCGTGCTTGCCGCCCTGGGCGGCCGCGAACACGAAGGAACCGGTCTCGATCGCGCGGGCGCGGTTGAGCACATGCCAATGCGCCTCGCCGGTCTGGCGCGTGAACGCCGAGGGAATGGTCAGGAACTGTGCGCCGGCTTCGGCGAACGCGCGGTAAAGCGCCGGAAAGCGCAGATCGTAGCAGATGGTGATGCCGAGCCGCCCCCACGGCAGGGCCGCCAGGACGGCAAGGTCGCCAGCGCGGTAGTTGCGCGACTCGCGATAGCTCTCGCCGCCCGTGAGATCGACGTCGAACATATGGATCTTGTCATAGCGGGCGATGATCTCACCGTCGGGCGCGATCAGGAAGGCGCGGTTCGCCGCCTTGTCGGGCGAGACCTTGATGGCGAGCGAGCCGATATGAAGATAGATGCCGAGGGTGCGGGCAAGATCGCGAAAGGCGGCAAGCGAGGCGTCTTCCTCCTCGGGCTGGAGGCCGGCGAACAGCGCCTGCCGATCGACCTCCATGATGTTGGTCATCTCCGGAGTCTGCACATAGGCGGCGCCGCCCTGTTTGGCCTCCTCGATCAGCTTGGTGGCGGCGGCCAGATTCTCTTGCGGACGCCGCCCCGAGCGCATGGCAACGAGGCCGACGCGAAATGGCGCACTCTGCTCGGTGGGTCCGCTCATGCCGATTGCTCCGCCCGCGCAGCCAGCAGCGCGTCGAGGCGCCCACCCGCCTCGAGCGCATGCAGATCATCGCACCCGCCGACGTGGATTGCGCCAATGAAGATTTGCGGCACCGTGGTACGGCCTCTGGCGCGGCTGATCATTTCGGCGCGAAGCTCGGGCTTCCCCGTGGTGTCGATCTCGATGAAGGCGACCCCCTTGCTATCGAGCAAATCCTTGGCCGATCGACAATAATAACAATAGTCCCGGGTATAAATTTCGACGTTCGCCATTCCGAATCCACGTGTCTGGTCGCCTTCGACTATATGGGGCTCCGTACCGCATCGACAACCCGGGCGAAGACCAGGACGTCCACCTGGGCGGCGCCAGCCCGCAGGAGGGCGCGGGTACAGGCGTCGACCGTTGCCCCGGAGGTCATCACGTCGTCGACGAGGACGAGGCGGCGACCGGCGACCTCGCCCCGGGCGGCAGCCGGGACCCGGAAGACGCCTTGCACATTCTGTGCCCGTTCCGCGCGCGACAGGCCGACCTGCTGCGGGGTCGACCGCACGCGCCTGAGCGGTGTCGTCACTGGCACGTTGGTGATCCTCGAGATCGTCAGGGCGAGCGCGGCGGACTGGTTGAATCGCCGTGCCCACAGGCGCCTCCAGTGCAGCGGCACCGGCACCAGGGCGTCGGCGTCCTGCAACAGCTCGCGGCCCGCATTGGCCATCCATCGGCCAAGCGTTGGCGCCACGTCGAGCCGGTCGCCGTATTTCAGCGCATGGACCAGCGCCCGCGCCACGTCCTCGAATCGCACGGCCGCCCGCGCCCGCGCATAGGCCGGCGGATCGGCGATCGCCTCCAGCGACAGGATGCCCGGGCCCGGATCATAGGCGAACGGAGTCCCCAGCCGCTCGCAATAGGGGCGGGCGATGAAATTCAGTTTCGACCAGCAGGCCGGACACAGGGCACCGGCATCGCGCACCGGCTCGCGGCAGGACGGGCAGAGCGGCGGCAGCGCGATATTGAGGAGGGGGCGCAGCCCGGCCTGGACGATGCCTCGGATCCGCGTCATGGCAGATCTCTTCCCACCGACCCGCCCTACTGGCGGGGGCTCCGTGGTTGTTGTGAACTCCATCCGACCAAGCTACTGCCGGGCGGGACGGTGCTCAACCTGGACCCGTGAAGCCATATGCCGAACCCGCAGGTCTTCGACCGTGCCCTGCTGCGCGCCCGGCGGCGCCGCGCGGCAGCGCTTGGACCTGCGACCTTCCTTATCGACCGCGTGGCCGACGACCTCGCCGAGCGCCTGTCGGCGGTGTTGCGGCGCTTCGAGCGCGCGGTCGATCTCGCCACCCCGACCGATGCGGTCGCCCGTGTGCTGGCTGGCGCGGACTCGGTCGAGACGGTGTTCGCCGTCGGGGAGGTTGCGGCGCACCTGCGCGGGCGTCCCGGCATCGGCATCGTCGCCGACGAGGAAGCGCTGCCGTTCCGCGAGGGATCGCTCGACCTTGTCGTCTCGGGCCTGTCGCTGCAATTCGTCAACGACCTGCCCGGAACATTGGTACAGATCCGACGCGCCCTGAAGCCGGACGGCCTGTTCCTCGCCGCGCTGGTCGGCGGCGAAACGCTGACCGAGCTGCGTCAAGCCTTTGCTGGCGCGGAAGCCGAGGTCGAGGGCGGCATCTCACCGCGGGTGGCGCCGTTCGCAGACCTGCGCGACATGGGCGCGCTGCTGCAGCGCGCCGGCTTTGCCTTGCCGGTGACCGACGTCGATCGGCTCATCGTACGCTATGCCTCGCCGTTCGCCCTGATGGCGGACCTTCGCCGCATGGGTGCAGCCAACGCGCTGATCGATCGGCGGCGCGCCCCGCTGCGGCGAGCAAGCCTCATGCGCATGGCCGAGATCTACGGCGAGCGCTTTTCCGATTCCGACGACCGCGTCCGCGCGACGTTCGAGATCGTCTGGCTGTCGGGCTGGGCGCCGCATGACAGCCAGCAGAAGCCGCTCGCGCCCGGCTCGGCCAAGGCTCGCCTGTCGGATGCGCTGGGAACGCGAGAGATCTCCGCCGGCGACAAGGCAGGACGGTGAAATGACGGATCGTCCCTTGCGGCAGCTGCGCTCGGCCTATCGGCACTTCCGTCCCATCACCACCCGATGGATGGACAACGATATCTATGGGCACGTGAACAATGTGCACTACTACTCGTTCTTCGATACGGCGGTGAACGGCTATCTGATCGGCGAAGGCGCACTCGATCCATTGCGCAGCCTGGTCATCGGCCTCGTGGTCGAAACGCGATGCAATTATTTCGAGAGCCTGAGCTTCCCCGATGAGGTCCAGGCCGGATTGCGCGTCAGGCGCATCGGCACAAGCTCGGTGACCTACGAGATCGGGCTGTTTCGCGGCACGGCGACCCAAGCCGCCGCCCAGGGGCATTTCGTGCACGTCTACGTGGATCGCACCACGCGCCGGCCGGTTCCCCTGCCCGAAACCGCTGCGGCGCGCACTGGCGCCGCTGGTGGCGGACTGAGCTGCCCTAGAACATGGCCGCGACCTTGTCGTAGAGCGACGCCTTGACCTCCGATCCGAGGTTCCACACGGTCACTGCGACGGTGCCGCCGATGCCAGCCGCCATCAGCCCGTATTCGATGGCGGTGGCGCCGCTCGCGTCGTGCAGGAAGCGCCGAACCAGGGAGGCCGCAGCGGATCGAAACATGTCGCTCTCCGTCAATGTCCATCCCGGCCCTCGACGTGCCCGCGCCATCACAACAGCGCCATGAGATGCGAGACGAGCGGCTCGTCCGCGGGCGGCATTGGATAGTCGCGCAGCCGGTTCGGCCGCACCCAGGCGAGCCTGGCATGCTCGCGCGCCGTGACCGTTCCCTCCCAGCGCCGGCACACATAGAGCGGCATCAGCAGGTGGAAGTCGGGATAGGCATGGCTCGCGAAGGTGAGCGGCGCCAGGCAGGCCTCCTTCACGACGATCCCCAGCTCCTCGTGGAGCTCGCGGATCAGCGCGTCCTCGGGCCGCTCGCCGCGCTCCACCTTGCCGCCGGGAAATTCCCACAAGCCGGCCATCGCCTTGTCGGGCGGACGCTGTGCGATCAGCACGCGGCCGTCGACATCGACGAGGGCGCAGGCGGCGACGAGGATCAGATTGACGCTCACGACCCATGCCTGGACGGTAGACAGGTGGGAGTTAAGGGGGGCTCAATCCGTTTGCCGAAACCCCTAGTTTGCCCGGTTTGGTTAACCGCTTGTTGATGGCAATGCCAGCGGTCTCGGGCATGAAATTCTGTCCGAGGCCTGTTACCGAGCCGCATTGGCGACTAGGTTGCCTGGGCACGCGGTCGCCTTCGATCGCCATGGAGCGCGAGCCATGTTCGCTGTCATCTTCGAAGTGCAGCCGAAGAAGGAACGCTGGAACGACTACCTCGATCTCGCGAAATTCCTCAAGCCCAGGCTCGAGGCGATCGAAGGGTTCGTCGACATCGAGCGCTTTTCCAGCAAGCGGACCGAGGGACGTCTGCTGTCGCTGTCGACGTGGCGCGACGAGAAAGCCGTCGTCCGCTGGCGCACCCAGGGCGAGCATCATGGCGCGCAGGAGAAGGGGCGGTTGGAGATATTCGAGGATTATCACCTGCGGGTCGGCGAGGTGACCGACGATTCGGCGCCGCCCAAGGGATTGTCGATCGAGCAGAAGCGGTTCGACGAGACCGAAATCGGCGAGGCGAAGGTCGTCACTATCACGGAGCTCACGCCCGCGGAGGGCAGCAGCCTCGGGGCAGGATCGAGCCTGCTGCCCGCTTATCTGGGCCTCGACCAGACCACCGAAGCTCTCGTCGATCACGAGGTCTACGAGAGCATCTACAATCCGGGCAAGCTTCTGGTCCTGGCATCCTGGCGCAACGCGGATGCGGCTCAGGGGTGGACGCCGAGCCGGCCTGACCCGGTGAAGTCGCTGCGCCACCGGCAGGTTCGCGTGATCCGCGACTACGGCATGTTCGAGCGCCGCGAGGCGCCGCAGTTCTATCCGGAGGTCAAGCCGTCGAAGCACATGGCCGCATAGCGGTCGGGCAGAGATGTCTCACGAGCGGTAGTCGCCGTTGATGGCGACATAATCCTTGGTGAGATCGCAGGTCAGCACGCGGTCGCGCCCCTTGCCGAGGCCGAGCGCGATCCGGACCCTGATCTCGGGCCGCTTCATCAGGGCCGAGACCTCGGCCTCGTCATAGGCGGGATCGCGCGCTCCCTTATGCGCCACCCGGATGTCGCCGAACCAGATCGACAGCCGGTCACGATCGGCCGGCTCGCCGGCCTTGCCGACCGCCATCACGATACGTCCCCAGTTGGCGTCCTCGCCGCCGATCGCGGTCTTGACCAGGGGTGAATTGGCGACCGAGCGCGCAACACGCCGGGCGGAACGCTTCGATACGGCGCCCTCGACCACGATCTCGACCAGCTTGCGCGCGCCCTCTCCGTCGCGGGCGATCTGCTCCGAGAGATTCTGCAGCAGGCCATCGAGGGCGGCGCGAAACGGGACAAGACGCTTGTCGTTGGCGCGCTCGATTCGCGGAGCGCCCGTGGCGGTGCCGGTTGCAAAGGCCAGCAGGGTGTCGGAGGTCGAGGTGTCCCCGTCGATCGTCACCGCATTGAACGTATCCACGACGCCGCGCCCGATCAGCGCCTGTAGCGCGGATGGCGCAAGCGGCGCATCGGTGAACACGAAGGCGAGCATCGTCGCCATGTCGGGCGCGATCATGCCGGCGCCTTTGGCGATGCCGTTGATGGTGACGGTCGCAGGTCCGAGTCGGGCGGTCGCCGTCGCCACCTTGGGAAAGGTGTCAGTCGTCATGATCGCCTTGGCGGCCTCGAGCCAGCCGATCGGTTGCGCGCGGGCCGCCAGGCCGTCCATGACGCCGCCGAACCTTTCGGCCACGAGCGGCTCGCCGATCACGCCGGTGGAGGCGAGGAACACCTCGCGCGGGCGGCAACCCAGGGCCTTGGCGGCGAGCGCAGCGGTGAGCTTGGTGGCGTCGCGCCCGCTGCGTCCGGTGAAAGCGTTGGCGTTGCCGGAATTGACCACCAGTGCGCGCGCCATTCCGCCGCCGAGATGGGTGCGGCACCATTCGACCGGCGCCGACGGGCATTTCGACCGGGTCAGCACGCCCGCCACCGCCGTTCCCTTGTCCAGCACCGCCAGCAGCACGTCGGTGCGGCCCTTGTAGCGGATGCCGGCTTCGGCGGTCGCGAGCCGCACGCCGCCGATGGCGGGCATCGGCGGAACCGATTTCGGCGCCAGCGGAGAAACCGAAGCGGTCATCGGGCCGGCCGGGTCGAGCGGCTCATTTGCCGTCCGGCTTCGCTTCGAGACGCTCGATCTTTGCGCCCTGGCGCAGCTTGGCGATGACGTCGGCCTGCGCCTTACGGGCGACGTAGCTCTCGATCTGATCCTTCACCTGCTCGAACGCCGGAACCGGGCGATCTCGCTTGTCCTCGGTCCGGATGACGTGCCAGCCGAACGCGGTCTTGACCGGATCGGACAACTGGCCCGAACTCGAGCCTGAACGCCGTTTCGGAGAACTCGGGAACCATCTGGTCCTTGGTGAAATAGCCCAGGTCCCCGCCCTCGGCGGCGCCGGGATCCTTGGACTTGAGCCGGGCGAGCTCGGCGAAGTCGGTCCCCTTCTTGAGCTCGGCGAGGATTGCCTTCGCCTCATCCTCGGTCTCGACCAGAATATGGCGCGCACGCACTTCCTTTTCCCCCGCCATCTGCTTGGTGGCGTCATCGTAGACCTTATGCATGGCGGCATCGGTCACGGCGGATTTCGCCTCCGTGTGCAGCATCGTCTCCATCAGCAGCTTGTTGCGCAGGTAGGTGAGTCGCCGCTTGAAGTCGGTGTCCTCGGTGACCTTCTTCTCCTCCGCCGCCTTGGCGACGAGGATCATGTCGGACACGTAGGTGACGAGGTAATCGCGCTTCCCCTCGGGCGGCATCGCCGGCATGTTGGAGCCGACCTCCTCCTCGGCGATGGCAAGATCGCTCGACCTGATCTCGGTTCCGTTGACACGGGCCACCACCGGGTCGGAGTTCTGCGCGCAGGCCGCACCCGTCACCGCGACCGACGCGAGAATCGCTGCCAGCAGCAGCATGTGCCGCACCGGCCGCGCGACGGCAGGGCGGGGAAGCGGTGATGTCGAGGTCATCCTGGCGATCCTTGCGGTTTTGCTGTCCCCTCTGCCCCGAGGGCGGGCGACATTTCGCGCAATCGGCGGCACTTGGCAATGAGAGTTTGCGAAAGCTCGCCTAACGAGCGCGTGACTGCGACCGCTGCCGCCCGGTGCAAAATGGCGCGCTCGGCGGCCGGAAAACGACGAAAAAGCGCCGATTGACAAGGCCTGAACCCCTTCTTATGTCTCGGTTATCTCGCCGGCATTGTTGTTGTGCCGGTACAGCCTTGAAAAGCGCCGGATTCCCTGGTGCCTTGAGGGGATATTGAGGCGAAAAGCGTGCGACACGCGATGCGCGCTCCGCGGCAGAATTGCCGCGGCGTCGACACCGCCGGACGAAAGTGACCTTCCGCGCCATGATGCCTGAAAGGATTTCCGCATGATCGGCGCCCTTGCCCGCAAGCTGTTCGGGTCCGCCAACGACCGTCGGGTGCGCAAGTACCAACCGCGGGTGGATGCCATCAACGCGCTGGAGAAGGAGCTGACGGGTCTTTCCGACGAGGCGTTGCGGGCGCGCACCGAGGCGTTCCGCAAGCAGGTGGCGGACGGGACGTCGCTCGACGACCTCCTGGTGCCGGCGTTCGCCACGGTGCGCGAGGCGGCCAAGCGCACGCTCGGGCAGCGCCATTTCGACATGCAGATGATCGGCGGCATGGTGCTGCACGAGGGCAAGATCGCGGAGATGAAGACCGGCGAGGGCAAGACGCTGGTGGCGACGCTGCCGGTGTACCTCAATGCGCTGGCCGGGCGCGGCGTGCACGTGGTGACGGTGAACGACTATCTGGCGCGGCGCGACGCGGAGTGGATGGGGCAGGTGTACGGTTTCCTCGGGCTCTCGGTGGGCGTGATCGTGCACGGGCTCGACGACGAGGAGCGCAAGAAGGCGTACGACTGCGACGTCACCTACGGCACCAACAACGAGCTCGGGTTCGACTACCTGCGCGACAACATGAAGTACCGGCTGGAGGACATGGTCCAGCGCGGGCACATCTACGCGATCGTCGACGAGGTGGACTCGATCCTGATCGACGAGGCGCGCACGCCGTTGATCATCTCCGGTCCGCTCGACGACCGGTCGGATTTCTACAACACGATCGACGCCTACATCCCGGGGCTCGACAAGAGCGACTACGAGGTGGACGAGAAGCAGCGCACGGTGGCGCTGACCGAGGCCGGGATGGAGAAGATGGAGCAGCGGCTGCGCGCCGACGGGCTGCTCAAGGCGGAGACGCTGTACGACGTGGAGAACGTGTCGACGGTGCACCACGTCAACCAGGCGCTGCGGGCGCACAAGCTGTTCCAGCGCGACAAGGACTACATCGTGCGCAACGGCGAGGTGGTGATCATCGACGAGTTCACCGGGCGGATGATGCCGGGCCGGCGCTATTCTGAAGGGCTGCACCAGGCGCTGGAGGCCAAGGAGCACCAGCCGATCCAGCCGGAGAACCAGACGCTCGCCTCGATCACGTTCCAGAACTATTTCCGCATGTACGAGAAGCTGGCCGGCATGACCGGCACGGCGCTCACCGAGGCGGACGAGTTCCTCGACATCTACGGGCTCGACGTGGTCGAGGTGCCGACCAACATGCCGATGATCCGCGACGACCAGGACGACGAGGTCTATCGCACGGCGGGGGAGAAATACCGGGCGATCATCACGCTCTTGGAGGACTGCAAGACGCGCGGCCAGCCAGTGCTGGTGGGCACCACCTCGATCGAGAAGTCGGAGAGCCTGGCCGAGATGCTGGTCAAGCAGGGCTGGGAGCAGCACGATTTCAGCGATCCCAACGCCTTCGCGGCGCTCTACAGCGGCGACGACGGGGCGGCCAAGACCAAAGTGTTCGCGGTGCTCAACGCACGCTACCACGAGCAGGAGGCCTACATCGTCTCGCAGGCCGGGGTGCCGGGAGCGATCACCATCGCCACCAACATGGCGGGCCGCGGCACCGACATCCAGCTCGGCGGCAATGCCGACATGCGCATCCGCCAGGAGCTCGCCGACGTGGAGGACCCGCGCGAACGCGAGCGCGATCCGCGCGCCGACGAGATCCGCACCCAGGTGGCGCGCCTCAAGGAGAAGGCGCTCGCCGCCGGCGGGCTGTTCGTGCTCGGCACCGAGCGGCACGAGAGCCGGCGCATCGACAACCAGCTGCGCGGCCGCTCGGGACGCCAGGGCGATCCCGGGCGCTCGAAATTCTTCCTCTCGCTCGAAGACGACCTGATGCGCATCTTCGGGTCGACCAAGCTCGACGGCATGCTGCAGAAGCTCGGCCTCAAGGAGGACGAGGCGATCATCCATCCGTGGATCAACAAGGCGCTGGAGAAGGCGCAGCAGAAGGTCGAGGCGCGCAATTTCGACATCCGCAAGAACATCCTGAAATTCGACAACGTGATGAACGACCAGCGCAAGGTCGTGTTCGAACAGCGCATCGAGCTGATGCGGGACGACGCGGTGCCCGGCACCATCGCCGATATGCGCCATGCGGTCGTCGACGAGCTCGTCTCCAAGCACGTTCCCGAGAACGCCTACCCGGAGCAATGGGATACACCCGGTCTCCAGGAGGAGCTCAAGCGCGTGCTCGGGCTCGAGCTTCCGGTCGACGAGTGGGCCAAGGAAGAGGGCATCGCCGACGAGGAGCTGTTCGCCCGCATCGAGCGGCGCGCCGACGAGCATATGGCCGCCAAGGTTGCGCAGTGGGGGCCGGACGTCATCCGCTATGTCGAGAAGTCCATCCTGCTGCAGACGCTCGACCACCTGTGGCGCGAGCATCTGCTCATGCTCGAGCATCTGCGTCAGGTCATCGGGCTGCGCGGCTACGGACAGCGCGATCCGCTCAACGAATACAAGTCGGAAGCCTTCCATCTGTTCGAGTCGATGATCCAGCAGTTGCGCGAGGCGGTCACTGCCCAACTGATGCGCGTCGAGATCGTGCAGGCGCCGCCGCCCGAGGAGCAGGCGGACCTGCCCTACATGGAAGCCCACAAGGTCGATCCGCTCACCGGCGACGACGAGATGGCGCTGGCCGACGTTTCCCTGGTGCCATCGGCGCCCAATGGCCGCAACGGCTTCGGCGTGGAGCGCAGCGGCGCCGAGCGCGAGGCGAGCCGCGATCCCAAGAACCCAGCGAGCTGGGGCAAGGTCGGCCGCAACGAGCCCTGCCCGTGCGGCTCAGGCAAGAAGTTCAAGCATTGCCACGGACGGTTCGGCTGACCCGCCTTCGCTGACGCTACGGCGGGCAAGCCCGCCTGGGGCCGCTGACGCCACCGAGAATTTCAGATCAGCGCGCCGGGCCGAAGCGGTTCTCGAACGAGTCGCCGCCGACCACCGGGGAGGCCCCGCTCATCAGTCCGGAGCTGGTTGCCGCCGTCGTACGGACCGATTGCGCGACCGGCGGGGCCGATGCGGACCCGGCGGCCGCCGCTTCCTGTTTCGGCTTGGGTGCCGAGGCCGGGGCAGCGGTCCGCGGCGAAGGTGTCGCCTTGGGCGACGGCGCGGGCTTTGCTTCCGGCTTCGGATCGCTCGACAGGCCGACCCAGCGCGAGAAGCTCGAGCCAATGCGGCCGAACGTGCTCTCCTGCTCGGGCGCGCCGGCACGGGTCGCGGACTGCGGCGGCTTCGATTCCGCGGAGGCCAAGCTCATCGCCGAACGCGGCGCGCTCGCCGCCACGCTGCCGGTGCTCGCCGGCGGCGCGTCGGGATCGCGCGGCGGGTTGACGTAGGTCCCAAGCTTGGCCGCAGCGCTCGGGTCGATGTCGTAGCGGGTCGTCCCGTCGGCGTCGCGTACCAGCCGCGGCGTCAGCTTGGCGAGGAAGGTCTGGTGCATGCCGCCGTCGCGCCCGGTGCGCACCGCGACCGTGGGCGTGCCACGCTGGACCAGGCTGGCGAACTGCGTCTCGTCAGCCCTCTGCTTTTCCGCCACCGCGTCGCGCAGCTCCTGGTTCACCTCAAAGGCCGGACAGCGGCCGGCCGGATCGAAGCGCAGTTGCCTGCCGTCCGGTGCTGCCGCGTCGAACACGTAGCGGCGGTCGCACACGCTGACCTTGGGCTCGAGCCGCGACACTTCGAAATGATCGTAGCCCTGCTTGAGCATCTTCCAGAAAGCGAAATGCGGGCTGTTGCGATGCTTGGCCATGTTGAGCGGCGTCATCCGGAACGGATAGGCCTGGATCTGGAAGGCCTGCTGGCCGCCGAAGAAGGATTCGCGCGCCAGCGAGTAGATCTCGCTGATCTGGTCGTCCGTCATGGCGTAGCAGCCGCGCGACGAGCAGTCGCCATGCACCATGAGCTGCGCGCCAGTGCGTCCATGAGCGCGGTCGAACGCGTTCGGGTAACCCATGTTGAACGAGAGGTAGTAGGACGAGTTGGGGTTCATCTGACCCGGTGCGATCGTGTAGAACCCCTCCGGCGCCTGACGGTCGCCTTCCTTGATCTTGGGGCCGAGTTCGCCCGACCAGCGGCAGATCGGATAGGTCTTCAGCAGCGCGAAGCGGCCGGTTTTGTCCTGCTTCCAGATTTCGAGCTCTGACTCTTCCTTGAAAATACGGGCGAGGACGGGCGACTCCTTGGTCATCCCCTTGTCCTCGATCAAGGCAAGTGTCCGCGGCGACAGCGGCTTCATCGCCTTGGCGAGATCGATGCCCCCCTCGGTCTGGCAGCCGGTGAGCGCAATCGCGGCGGCAAGAGCCGCCGACACCGTCAGCGCACGCCAGACAGGTGAGGTCCGCGTCAACCCTCTACTCCCCGCCAACTGAGCCCCGCGAACCAGGGCTTCCCCAAGCCGTGATTGAATGACCGTTATCCTTAAGATGTGGCTACCGCAAGGCGGTTAAACCGGGACGCGACCGGATCGAGCACGACTAAGGTGAACGAAAGGTAAACCCAGGTCAAAGGGTCCGTCCCATCGCCAAGAATTTCTCCCGACGCTGTTGCCGGACCGCATCCTGATCGAGATTCCCGAGCGAAATCAAGGCCTGAGCGATGGCTTCGCCGGTCGCCGCCATGGCCGCCTCGGGGTCCCGGTGGGCGCCTCCGACGGGCTCCGGGACGATCCCGTCGATCACCCCGAATTGGACCATGTCCTGGGCGGTGATCTTCATGCTGGTCGCCGCGTCCTGTGCTTTGCTGGTGTCGCGCCACAGGATGGACGCCGCCCCCTCGGGTGAGATGACGCTGTAGATCGCATGCTCGAGCATCAGCACGCGATTCGCCGTGGCGATCGCGATCGCTCCGCCGGAGCCGCCTTCCCCGACGATGACCGCGACGTTAGGCACGCCCAGCGCGAGGCAGGCCTCGGTCGAGCGCGCAATCGCTTCCGACTGCCCGCGCTCCTCGGCGCCGATGCCCGGATAGGCGCCGGCGGTGTCGACGAGGGAGAGCACCGGAATCGCGAACCGCTGGGCGAGCTCCATCAGCCGCACCGCCTTGCGATAGCCCTCGGGCCGGGCCATGCCGAAATTGTGCTTGATGCGGCTCTCGGTCGCCGAGCCCTTCTCATGGCCGATGACACACAGGCTCTCGCCGCGAAAGCGGCCGAACCCGCCCACGATGGCCTCGTCCTCGCCGAACTTGCGGTCGCCCGCGAGCGGCGTGAAATCGGTGATGAGGGCGGCGACGTAGTCGAGGCAGTGTGGTCGCTGGGGATGACGCGCGACCTGTGTCTTCTGCCACGGCGTCAGGCTCCTATAGAGCGCCTTCAACGCCTGTGCGGCGCGTGCCTCGAGGCGTTCGATCTCCTCGCCGATCACGACCGCATCGCCCTGGGCGCCGAGCGTGCGCAGTTCCTCGATCTTGGCCTCGAGGTCGGCCACCGGCTTTTCGAAGTCGAGATAGCTGCGCATCGTGCCCGTTTCGCCTGGTTCCGCACGTCGAGGGCGCCGGAACCCGGGCTTAGTGGCCTTTGCGGGCGATTCAAGTCAAGCAAGGGGCGCTACTCGTCCGCCAGCGGATGCAGGTCGCGCACCATGCTTTTCAGCCGCTCCTCCAGCACATGCGTGTAGATCTGCGTGCTGGAAATGTCGGAGTGGCCGAGCAATGTCTGCACGATGCGTAGATCGGCGCCGTTCTGCAGCAGGTGGCTGGCGAAGGCATGGCGCAGTACGTGCGGGCTCACCTTGCGGGCCGGCAGGCCGGTGGAGACCGCAAGCGCTTTGAGCTCGCGGGCGAAATGTTGGCGGCTCAGATAGCCGCTCTCGCCGAACGAAGGGAACAGCCACTTCGGATCGGCGCGCCGGGCCTGGTCGAGCAGTGCGAGGTAATCGGTCATGGCGCGCTTTGCCGCGTCATTGAGCGGCACCATGCGCTCGCGGCCGCCTTTGCCGCGCACGATGAGCATCCGCTCGTTGCGGCGAGCCGCGGTCGCCGGCAGCATCACCAGCTCGGAGACGCGCAAGCCGGTGGCATAGAGAACTTCCAGCAGGCAGTAGAGCCGCGCGGCGCGCAGCCGCTCGGGCGGCGACATGTCTTCCCCCGACATGGCCGCGCGGGCGCCTGCCAGCAGCGTGTCGACCTCGCTCACCGAGAGGATTTTTGGCAGGGCTTGCCCGCGCTTCGGGCCCTCCAGCACCGCGGCCGGATCGTCCGGCCGATGGCCTTCGGCGTACAGGAAGCGGTAGAGCTGGCGGATGGCCGAGAGCCGGCGCGCAACCGAAGCCGCACCAAATCCCCGTTGCGACAGATCGGCCAGATAGACGCGCACCGTATCGCTGCCGGCCGTCTCCAGGCGAGCTCCGCTCGTCGCGAGATGGCCGGCGAAATCATCGAGATCGCGCCGATATGCGTCGAGCGTATTGGCCGCAGCACCGCGCTCGGAAGCCAGCATGTCGAGGAACAGCGCGACCAGCCGGGCGTCCGGGGAGCTGGCTGTACGGGCCGTCATCCTGGGACGTCAGCGCGGCTTGGCGAGCCGGTCCTGCGGGATCGTGATGGTGATCTCGCGCGGCTTCGGCTCGACCATGGTGGCAAGCGCAAAAATGGCCGCATAGGCGAACCCGCCCAGGAACCCGAGCACCACGAGCAGGCGGATCAGACTCGGCATAACGAACCCATCAAGGCAGTCTGCCCCCTGCAAGACGGGTAATTCGACCCGAACCACACCCCGGAGCGACGCTCATCATAGCAGAAAATCGCACAATTGGTTGCCGAGCAGGAGGGTGGTGCCAATTACCGGTTGCGGGCTTGCCCCGACGTCGTTCCCCGCCGCCCCGGCAAGAGGCTCCACCTGTTCACGCGGCGGATGGTATATGGGGTGAATGCGTTCATCTGGAAGTCCCGTCATGTCCGATCCTCGCCTGGAAAAATCCAGCGGCGACGAGCCCGCCCTCGTGGCGGCGCTCGGGGCGCGCTCGATCGTGCTGGTGGGGATGATGGGCGCCGGCAAGTCGTCCGTGGGTCGCAGGCTTGCGGCCCGCTTGGGCATTCCTTTCGTCGACGCCGATACGCAGATCGAAGAAGCCGCGCAGCGGAGCATTCCGGAAATCTTCGAGACCTACGGCGAGGCCGAATTCCGCTCTGCCGAAGCGCGGGTGATCGCGCGGCTCCTCGAAAGCGGCCCCCAGGTCTTGGCGACCGGTGGCGGCGCCTTCATGAATCCAGACACCCGGGCCGTCATCCGGGCCAAGGGGATCTCTTTTTGGCTCAGGGCCGACGTTGAGGTTCTGTTGCGCCGGGTCAAGCGGCGCTCCGATCGTCCCCTGCTCAAGGCAGGCGATCCGGCCGAGACGCTTCTGCGCCTGATGGCCGAACGCGACCCGGTCTATGCTGAGGCGGACGTAACCATCCACTCGCGCGAGGTTCCTCACGAGCGGATCGTGGACGAGATCGTCACCTGCCTCTCGGGTCGGCTCGATCGCCGAGGTCGGCAGGCTGGCTCACCAGGAGACCATGTCATGACGGCCCCCTTTCGCGCCCCTGATCCGACCATCGTGCGGGTCGAGCTCGGCGAGCGCGCCTACGACATCGCGATCGGGCGCGGCCTGCTGGCATCCGCAGGCACGCGCATCGCGGCTTTGCGTCCCGGCGTGGCGGCGATCATCGTCACCGACGAGACGGTTGCACGGCACCACGTCGATAGCGCCGAGGCGTCGCTTGCGGCGGCGAAGGTCCGCACCGCGCGCCTGGTGCTTGCCCCGGGCGAAGCGTCCAAGAGCTGGCGCGTGCTCGAGACCGTGTGCGATGCCATCCTGGCTGCCCGAATCGAGCGCCGCGATCTCGTCGTGGCGCTCGGTGGTGGCGTGATCGGCGACCTCGCCGGCTTCGCCGCGGCGATCACCCGGCGCGGGCTCGACGTCGTGCAGATCCCGACCACGCTGCTGGCCCAGGTCGACTCCTCGGTCGGCGGCAAGACCGGGATCAACTCGGCGCACGGCAAGAATCTGGTCGGCGCGTTTCACCAGCCGGTGCTGGTGGTGGCCGACACGGCGCTGCTCGACACGCTCTCGCCGCGCGAGTTTCGCGCCGGCTATGCGGAAGTCGCCAAGTACGGCCTGATCAACGACGCCGCCTTCTTCGCCTGGCTGGAGGCCAACTGGCGCGACCTGTTCGCCGGCGGCCCGGCGCGCGAGCACGCTGTCGCGGTCAGTTGTCGCGCCAAGGCGGGAATCGTGGGGCGCGACGAGCGCGAGACCGGCGAACGCATGCTGCTCAATCTCGGCCATACGTTCGGCCATGCATTCGAGGCCGCGGCGGGCTTCTCCGACCGGCTGCTGCATGGCGAGGCAGTCGGGCTCGGAATGGCGCTTGCTTTTGCGTTCTCGCAGCGCCTCGGCCTCATCGGCCCGGCCGACGTCGAGCGGGTGACGACCCATCTGGCGACGGTGGGTCTGCCCGTCCGCCCGAGCGAAGTCCCGGGACCGAAGCCGAGCGTCGATCAGCTGATGACGTTGATCGCCCAGGACAAGAAAGTGAAACGCGGCGGGCTCACCTTCATCCTGGCGCGCGGCGTGGGAGAAAGCTTCATCGCCCCCGAGGTGGATGCCAACGAGGTCCGGGCTTTTCTCGCCGAAAAGCTCGCTTGAACGATGTTGCTCGAAGATTGGTTGGCGCTCGTCGCCGTCGTGGTTTGCCTCCTGGTCTCGTTCTTCTTTTCCGGGAGCGAGACCGCGCTGATCGCCTCGTCGCGCGCGCGCATGCTGCGGCTGGAAAAGCAGGGAAGCCGCCAGGCCACCATCGTCAACCGCCTGATGACCATGCGCGAGCGGCTGATCGGGGCCCTGCTGCTCGGCAACAATACCGTCAACATCGCGGCCTCTTCGCTCGCCACCGGCGTCCTGGTGGTCTGGTTCGGCGACGTCGGCGTGATCTACGCGACCCTGGCGATGACCGTGCTGGTGGTCGTGTTCGCCGAGGTCCTGCCGAAAACGATCGCCATCAATGCTCCCGACCGGATGTCGCTCCTGGTGGCGCAGCCGATGCTCTGGGTCGTCCGCCTGCTGGGGCCGGTCCTGATGGCGATCGAGGGCCTGGTGCGCGGGATTCTCCGCCTGTTCGGCGTGCGCATCGGCCAGGACGTGCCGATCCTGTCCGCGCACGAGGAATTGCGCGGCGCCGTCGATCTGCTGCACCACGAGGGCGGGGTGGAGAAGCACGACCTCGACATGTTCGGCGGCGTGCTTGACCTGCGCGAACTCACCGTGTCCGACGTCATGCTCCATCGCACCAAGATGATTGCGGTGAACGCCGACGATCCGCCGGAGGCGATCGTCGCTGCCGTTCTCGCCGCGCCGGTGACCCGGCTGCCGCTGTGGCAGGGGAGCGCGGAAAACATCATCGGCATCCTGCACGCCAAGGATCTGTTGCGGGCGATCCAGGCCGCGCAGGGCGACCTGTCGAAGATCGACATCAAGGCGGTCGCGCGCCCACCGTGGTTCGTGCCGGACTTGCGGCCGCTCGGCGAGCAGCTCAAGGCGTTCCGCCGGCGCAAGACGCATTTCGCGCTGGTGGTCGACGAATACGGCGAGGTGATGGGCCTGGTGACGCTCGAGGACATCCTCGAGGAGATCGTGGGCGACATTTCCGACGAGCACGACGTTCCGGTCACCGGCGTGCGGCCGCTGCCGGACGGCTCGGTGAGCGTCGACGGCTCGGTGCCGATCCGCGACCTCAACCGGGCGATGGAGTGGAACTTGCCGGACGACGAGGCGACGACGATCGCCGGCCTGGTCATTCACGAGGCACGCTCGATTCCGGAGCCGGGCCAGACCTTCACCTTCCACGGCTTCCGCTTCCAAGTTCTGCGCCGCACCCGCAACCGCATCACCGCGCTGCGCGTCACGCCGCTGCAGGCGGCCGCCGTCAAGACCGCATGAACGACGCCGGAGGATACGCGCGTCTGCTCAAGGGCGGCCGAGTTCTGACGGCGCTCCGCCAGACGCTGATCATCGCGGCGATCACCGTCGTCCTGTGCGAGATCGGGCTGCGCGTCTTCCACGCCGTCTATCCGCTGCCGTTCTTCTACAGCGGCTCGTACAATCGATTTCGCGTCAAGCCGCATGCGGTGTTCTACGGCCACCCGCTAAACTCCCGCGGCTTCAACGACGTGGAATTCAAGATCGACAAGGAGCCCGGCGTCCATCGCATCCTGGGAATCGGGGATTCCTTCGCGTTCGGCGTCGTGCCGTATCGAGACAACTACCTTACGCTGATCGAAGAGCGGTTGAAGGCCGATGGTGTGCGCACCGAGCTGATCAACATGGGAATTCCCGGCATCAGTCCGCGGGAATACCTGGCGGTCCTCATCCACGAAGGGCTGGAGCTGAAGCCCGACATGGTCCTGCTGACGTTCTTTGTCGGCAACGATTTCACCGAGCCCACGAAGGTGACACGGCTCAATCGGTATTCCTATCTCGCGAGCCTGACCAAGTATCTCTACGATCTGAAGACCAAGATGGCGAACATCGACTATACGCCGGCCGGCAACTACGACGACGAGGCCGGCCTCTTCACCACTTCGGTCTTCATTGAGTATGAGCGGACCATGAGCGGCATCTTCCGTCGGGACAGCAAGTCCTTCGCTGCTCAGTTTGCCAATGCGGCGGATCATCTCGGCAACATCAAACGGATGTGCGACGCGCACGGCGTAAAACTCGTGGTCGTCATGGCGCCCGATGCGATGCAGGTGGACGAGACGCTGCAGCGACAGGTCGTCGAGGCGTCCGGTGCCGGCGCCGAGGCGTTCGATTTCGACGGTCCGAACGATCGCCTCAAGCACGAGCTCGGACGGCTGCGGATCGATCACGTCGACTTGCTGCACCCCTTCCGGGGGGGCGCGGCGCGTACGCGGCTGTACCGGCCGAACGACACGCACTGGAACATCAAGGGCAACGCCCTGGCGGCGGAGCTCATTCTCAAACATCTTCGAATGCAATTGCCCTTGGTCGCACAATGATTCCCGACGACGCGATTCGCCCGGGAGGGAATTCGCCCCTGCGCAACGCCGATCGACTGCTGCTGGCGGCGCGTAACACGCTGATCATCGCGGCGATCACGGTCGTCCTGTGCGAGCTCGGCTTGCGGGCCTTCAACTACGTCTATCCGTTGCCGTTCTTCTACAGCACCTCCTACAACCGGTTTCGCGTCAAGCCGCACGTGTCGTTCTACGGGTTCGAACTCAATTCGCGCGGCTTCCACGACGTGGAATTCAACATCCACAAGGAGCCGGGCGTCTACCGCATCCTGGGCATCGGTGATTCCTTCGCGTTCGGCGTCGTCCCCTATCCATTCAACTACCTCACGCTGATCGAGCAGCAGTTCAACGCCGGCGGCGCCCGGTTCGAGCTGATCAACATGGGAATTCCCGGGACCAGTCCGCGAGAATATCTGGCCGTTCTCCTCCACGAGGGTCTGGACCTGAAACCCGATATGGTCCTGCTGTCGTTCTTCATCGGCAACGATTTTACCGAGGCCAGGAAGGTCGATCGGGTGTATCGGTATTCCTACCTCGCGAGCCTGGGCAAATACCTGCTCGACCTGAACACCAAGCTGGCGAATTTCAATCTCACCACCGGCAGCGATTACGACGACGTCGGGAGTTTGTATACGAACGCGTCCTATGTGGAGCTCGAGCGTTCGCTGAGCGGTATCTTCCGCAAGGACGGCAAGATCTTCGATTCCCTCCTCGCCAATACCGTGACCCATCTCGACAACATCCGGCGGATTTGCGAGCGGCACGACATACGACTTGCGGTCGTTCTCATCCCCGATGAGATGCAGGTCGATCCGACGCTGCAGCGCCAGGTCATCGAAGCGGCCGGCCTCGGCGGCGAGGCCTTCGACTTCGACCTTCCGAACGAGCGGCTCAAGGATCAGCTCGCAAGGCTGCGGATCGACTACATCGATCTGTTGCAGCCCATGCGCGAAGCGACCGCGCACACGCGGCTCTACCGGCGCAACGACACGCATTGGAACATCAAGGGAAATGCCTTCGCGGCAGAGACGATCCTCGGGCGCCTTCGGCCGCTATTGCCGTCGTCGGCCGGCCGGTGATTTCTGGTCGCGTTGTCCCAAAGAACAATATGCGGTCAGGTGGCGGAGGATGAGGATCCAAACAGGAGAGGCAATGCCATGAGGTTGCTATTCCGTCTGCTCGCCGCCGGCACGATGCTCGTCGCGTGCTTCGGCTCGTTGCCGAGCGAGGCGCAACCCTACCCAAGCCGACCAATCCGGATCGTCGCGCCATTCCCGGCCGGCGGACTGGTGGACGTGCTCGCCCGCGCGGTCGGCGAGGAGCTGGCGAAGTCGCTGGGACAGCCGATCATCGTCGAGAACAAGCCGGGCGCGGGCGGCAACATCGGTGCCGACCTGGTCGCCAAGGCGGATGCGGACGGCTACACGCTGTTGATGACCTCGCCGGGCATCCAGAGCATCAATCAATTCCTCTACCGGACGATGCCGTTCGATCCCGACAAGGCCTTCGCGCCGATCTCGCTGGTTGCCGACATGCCGATGCTCGTCGTGGTGCATCCGAAGGTGGGCGCCAAGACCCTCCGGGAGCTCATCGACATCGCCCGCGCCAGTCCGGGAAAGCTCACCTTCGGCTCCGCCGGGGTGGGAACGACCGGCCATCTCGGCCAGGCGTTGCTCGTGCATGTCGCCAAGATAGGCATCACCCATGTCCCCTATCGCGGGGCGGCGCCGTCGGTCACCGACCTGATCGCTGGGCAGATCGACGGTGTGGTCGACAACCCGCCGACCGTGATCTCGCACATCCGTGCCGGGACCATCATGCCGCTTGCGGTCGCGGCGTCGCAGCGGCTCGCCGTGCTGCCGGAGGTTCCGACTTCGGCCGAAGCCGGATTGCCGGGCTGGGAGGCTTCGTCGTGGTTCGGCCTGGCGGCGCCCGCCGGCACGCCCGCCGAAATCGTCGGACGCCTGCATGCGGAGATCGCCAAGGCGGTGCGCCAGCCGTCGATGGCGCGCTTCACCAGGGAGTCCGGGGCGCGCATGGTGGGCGACAGTCCGTCCGAATTCGCCGCTCTGATCCGCTCCGAACGCACCAAGTGGGGTGAGATCATCCGGACAGCGAAAATTACAGCCGACTAGTGTGGCGGATTTGACGTTCCTACCAGCATTGCGGCGACCCCCTTCGTAGGAACGTCAAATCCAAAGCCACACTAGAATCATATCATATGCTTGCTAGTGTCCCTTTGGTTCCGACGTTCGTACGAGAGGGTGCCGCAAAGGGATACGAACGTCGGAACCGGGACACTAGACTAGCGTGGCGTGCTTTCCCCCGGCGCCGCGGCATGGATCGCAAGCGCATGGACGCCGCCGGCGAGCTCGGCGGTCAGCGTCGCATTGATCATGCGGTGACGCTCGATCCGGCTCTTTCCTTTGAACGCTTCCGCCACGATATGGACCCTGAAATGGGTCTCGCCGCCGGGACGGTGGCCGGCATGACCTTCGTGGCGATGCGATTCATCGACAACGTCGAGACTTTCCGGAGCGAAAGCGCCGGTCAACTTTTCCCTGATGAGATCCTGGACGAGCATGGCCCCGGCTTTAGGCGGGCAGGGGGTCGCAGGTCAACCGCGGTCGGACCGCCGTCGTGTCGCAGCGCTTGCGGGGTGACCCGCGATACAAGCATAATGAGCGGTTATGAAATTCGACTCGCCCCTGTTTGACCGCATCCGCGTGAAGCCCGACCAGGACCGTCGGGTGCAAAGCGACACGCCTGGCTGCCAATGGCCGGGGTGTACCTGCGCGGCCAGTCACCGGGCGCCCAAGGGACGGCTCCGGGAGGGCGAATACTGGCGCTTCTGCCTCGGGCACGTGCGCGAATATAACCAGTCGTACAATTATTTTGCCGGCATGAGCGACGAGGCGGTCGCGAAATTCCAGAAGGATTCCGTCACCGGACACCGGCCGACCTGGAAGCTCGGGCTCAACGGCAAGCAGCCGGGCGACGGCCGGGCTGGCGGCGGCCGATTCCATAGCGCTTTCAACGGGACGGCCGACCCGTTTGGCGTATTCACAGATTTTGGCGCCCAGAGCTCGACGCGCACGGATCAGGCGCGGGAAGGCCGGATGGTGCGCAACGCCGAGCGCAAGGCGCTCGACACGTTGGGTCTCGAGGGAAACCCGACGGGGCCGGACATCAAGGCGCGCTTCAAGCTCCTGGTGAAGCGCCACCACCCGGACGCCAACGGCGGCGATCGCACCAGCGAGGACCGGTTGCGGGAGATCATCCAGGCCTACAACTATTTGAAGTCTGCGAGATTTTGCTGAGGCGGAAACGCCTCCACAGGCAAAATATGAAGGGTTGGTATTCGGTAGAATCGGCTTGAACTCGATGCCCGCTCTGCCGATATTGGCGCATATCCACCAATGCAGTCGTCGTTGCCGGCGACGACGGGTCCTCAGAGCAGCTGCGCGAGATCATCGAGGCATTAACTATCTGAAATCCGCGGGCTTTTGCTGACGGCAGGGCGGGATTCGCAGCTCGCCAGGAGTCTGCTAAGTTCCGCCGGCCACACACCCGACCCGGGACCGACAAGGCGGGCATCGATCCGAAGGCGAGGCCACGGAGGAGCAATGACAGCGACGAGCGAAGAGGTGGCCGGCCTGCCGGACATGAAGGTTTCCGTCCGACAGGTATTCGGTATCGACAGCGACATGGAAGTCCCGGCCTATTCCGAGCCGGACTCGCATGTTCCCGATGTCGACCCCGATTACCGGTTCGACCGCCCCACCACGCTTGCCATCCTGGCCGGCTTTTCCAAGAACCGGCGCGTGATCGTGACCGGCTACCACGGTACCGGCAAGTCGACCCATATCGAGCAGGTGGCGGCGCGTCTCAACTGGCCCTGCGTGCGGGTCAATCTCGACAGCCACATCAGCCGCGTCGATCTCGTGGGCAAGGATGCGATCGTCATCCGCGAAGGCATGCAGGTGACCGAGTTCCGCGACGGGATCCTGCCGTGGGCGCTGCAGCACAATATCGCGCTGTGCTTCGACGAGTATGACGCCGGGCGGCCCGACGTGATGTTCGTGATCCAGCGCGTGCTGGAATCGTCCGGGCGGCTGACGCTGCTCGACCAGAACAAGGTGATCAAGCCGCACCCGTCGTTCCGCCTGTTCGCCACCGCCAATACGGTGGGCCTGGGCGATACGACCGGCCTTTACCACGGCACGCAGCAGATCAATCAGGGGCAGATGGATCGCTGGTCGATCGTCACCACGCTGAACTACCTGCCGCATGACAACGAAGTCGAGATCGTGCTCGCCAAGGCGCGCCACTACCGGACGACGGAAGGACGCGACATCGTCAACAAGATGGTGCGGGTCGCCGATCTCACCCGCAACGCCTTCATGAACGGTGACATCTCCACGGTGATGAGCCCGCGCACCGTCATCACGTGGGCGGAGAACGCCGACATCTTCCGGGAGATCGGCTTCGCTTTCCGCCTGACCTTCCTGAACAAATGCGACGAGCTGGAGCGGCCGATCGTGGCGGAATTCTATCAGCGCTGCTTCGGCGCGGAGCTGCCGGAGTTGTCGGTCAACGTCGCCTTGAGCTGACCGCTCGTGGCTTCGAACACCAAATCCAAGACGCCCGCCAAGGAGGCGCCGACTGAGCCCTTCAAGCGGGCGGTGGCCGGTTGCCTGCGGGCGATCGCGCGCCGGCACGAGCTCGAGGTCTCGTTTGCGGCGGAGCGGCCGGGCCTCGCGGGCGGCAAGGCGCGCCTGCCGGAGCCGCCGCGCAAGCTCAATTCGCAGGAGGCGGCGATCGTGCGCGGCCACGCCGATTTCGATCGCGCTTCGGCTCGCCTGCCACGATCCGGCGATCCACCGCCGCCTGCAGCCGGGCGGGCAGCAGTCGCGTGCCGTGTTCGAGGCGGTCGAGCAGGCGCGGGTCGAGGCGATCGGCGCGCGGCGCATGCAAGGGGTGGCGCAGAACCTCTCCGCCATGCTCGACGACCGCTTCCACCGCGGCAAGTTCGACGAGATCACCGACCGGGCGGATGCACCGATCGAGGATGCGCTCGCCCTGATCGTGCGCGAGCGCCTCACCGGGCAGGCTCCGCCTGCTGCCGCCCGCAAGCTGGTCGATTTGTGGCGCCCATGGATCGAGGATCGCGCCGGGCGCAACCTCGATCGGCTGGAGAAGGTGGTGGAGAACCAGCGTCGGTTTGCCGATGCGATCCATGACCTTCTCGACTCGCTCGACATGGGGGACGACCGCAGCCGCGACTCCGAGGACGACGAGGAGGAGAGCGGGGATCAGCAGGGCCGCGAGGACGAGTTGTCGGGCGACGGCGAGGCCAAGGAGTTCCGACGAGGCCGAGGGCATGACCCTCGAAGACGCGGAGATGTCGGCCGATGACCTGCCCGAGAGCGCGAGCGAGGCGCTCGATGCCGACTCCGCCGACATGCCCGACGACGCCGACATGGGCGATTCGGAGACCCCGAACGAGCCCTGGCGTCCGCGCCATCACGGCGCCAACGAGCCGCGCGGGCCCGATTACCGGCCGTTCACGGGCAAGTTCGACGAAATCGTCGAGGCCGAGGATCTGTGCGAGCCGGAAGAGCTCGAGCGGCTGCGCAGCTACCTCGACAAGCAGCTCTCGCACCTGCAGGGCGTGGTGGCGCGTCTTGCCAATCGGCTGCAGCGCCGGCTGTTGGCGCAGCAGAACCGCGCCTGGGAGTTCGACCTCGACGAGGGCCTGCTCGACCCGGCGCGGCTTTCCCGCGTCATCGTCGATCCGATGCACCCCCTGTCGTTCAAGCGCGAGAAGGACACCAATTTCCGCGACACTGTGGTGACACTGCTGCTCGACAATTCCGGCTCGATGCGCGGGCGGCCGATCACGGTGGCGGCGACCTGCGCCGACATCCTGGCGCGCACGCTGGAGCGCTGCGGCGTCAAGGTGGAGATCCTCGGCTTCACCACGCGGGCCTGGAAGGGGGGACAGTCGCGCGAAGCCTGGCTCGCCGCCGGCAAGCCGCAGAATCCCGGCCGCCTCAATGATCTGCGCCACATCATCTACAAGGCAGCCGACGCGCCGTGGCGGCGCTCGCGCAAGAATCTCGGCCTGATGATGCGCGAGGGCCTGCTCAAGGAGAACATCGACGGCGAGGCGCTCGACTGGGCGCACCGGCGGCTGCTGGCGCGAACCGAAAGCCGTAAGATCCTGATGATGATTTCCGATGGCGCGCCGGTCGACGATTCGACGTTGTCGGTCAATGCCGGGAACTATCTCGAGCGGCACCTGCGCTGGGTGATCGAGGACATCGAGACCCGGTCGCCGGTCGAGCTGATCGCGATCGGCATCGGCCATGACGTGACCCGGTACTACCGGCGCGCCGTGACCATCGTCGACGCCGAGGAGCTCGGCGGCGCCATGACCGAGAAGCTCGCCGAGCTGTTCGACGAGCATGCCATTCCCGAACCGCGACAGGGCGTGCGGCGGAGACTGCACGCGTGAGCCTCAAGGCCGCCAGGGTCGGCCTCGTCGTGCTCGCCGCGGCGCTGGTCGGCTTCGCGCTGCATGCCCTGGCGGATCCGGAAAAGCCCAAGGTTCCCGAGGCGCCGGTCCGCATCGAGGTGCGGGCGCGTCCGATCGCCGCGTTCGAGCCGCGCGATCCGTCACGCCAGCGTTTCGGGCAGCTCGAATTCCGCGGCGGCCTCGAGCTCACCTCTCCATACAAGGAATTCGGCGGCATATCGGCGATCCGCGTTCGCCCGGACGGGGCCCGATTCCTCTCCGTCACCGATCAGGGCCGCTGGCTGAGGGGACGCATCGTCTATGACGGCACGCGGCCGAAGGGCATCGTCGAGGCCGAGATGGCGCCGATCCTCGGGCTCGACGGCAAGCCGCTGGCGGCGCGGCACTGGTACGATACCGAGTCGCTCGCCGAGGACGGCGGCATCGCCTACGTGGGCATCGAGCGGGTGCATCAGATCGTCCGCTTCGATTTCGCCCGAGGCGGGCTTACGGCGCGCGGCGCGCCGCTCGCGCTCCCGCCCGCGGTCAAGACGCTGCCGTCCAACGGCAGCCTCGAGGCGCTGGAATTCGTGCCCAAGGGGCTGCCGCTCGCCGGCACGCTGATCGCGATCTCCGAGCGCGGCTACGACCAGAATGGCGACATCGAGGGCTTCCTGATCGGCGGGCCAAGCCCCGGCACCTTCGTGGTGAAGCGCACCGACGACTTCAACGTCAGCGACTGTGCGCTCGTCGGAAGCGAGCTGTTCATCCTCGAGCGCCGCTATTCGATCAAGCGCGGCGTGGCGATGCGCATCCGCCGTATTCCGCTCGCCGCCATCCGGCCCGGCGCACTGCTTGACGGCCCCGCCGTGATCTTCGCCGATCTCGGCTATGAGATCGACAACATGGAAGGCCTGTCGGTGCACCGCGGCGCCAACGGCGACTCGATCCTCACGCTGATTTCCGACGACAATTTCTCGCCGATCCAGCGTACGGTGCTGCTGCAGTTCGCGCTGGTGGACGAGTAGCCGGCCGAAGGGCGTTTACGCCCGTCTTCGCGGGCTACGGAATGCAGGCCCGGATTTCCTCAAGCTACGCGGCTGCCGCGGCGCGCTTCTTCTCGATCTCGCGCTTGAGCTCGCGCGCCCGCTGGGAGAGCTCGTCGTCCTTCGCCTTCATCAGGAAGGCGTCGAGCCCGCCACGGTGATCCACCGATTTCAACGCATTGGCGGAAATGCGCAGCCGCACCGAGCGCTCGAGCGCGTCGGAGATCAGCGTGACACTGCACAGATTCGGCAGGAACCGCCGCTTGGTCTTGCGGTTGGAGTGGCTCACCTTGTGGCCGGTCTGGGGGGCCTTGCTGGTCAGGTCGCATCGCCGCGACATGGGGTATTCCTCAACATTGCCTAGGGCCCGCGATGCAGGCTCGCTTTGGATCGATCCTCTGGGGAGGCCCGCACCCTATAGTGACCCGCCGGACAAAGGTCAAGAAACGCCGCTACGGCCGAGCCATCCGCGTGTCGCATGGGAGAAATCGCCGAGGCTCGGCTATAAGTCCGCGGCCATGACGCCGACCACCATTGCCGCCGTTCCCGACGCCGCCAGGGATTTCCGGGTCATCTCCCTGGTCAGCGCGGCGCATTTCGTCAGCCATTACTATAACTTGGTGCTTCCGCCCCTGTTTCCTTTGGTGCGGGCCGAGTTCGGCGTGAGCTACGTGGAGCTCGGAGTAGCGCTGATCGCGTTCAATGTGGTCTCCGGGACGCTGCAGATTCCCGCCGGGTTCCTGGTCGATCGCATCAGCGTGCGCGCGGTGCTGGTCGGCGCTCTCGCCCTCGGCGCGGCGGCGCTGACGATCGCCAGCCTGGCTTCGGCTTTCTGGCTGTTCGTCGCGAGCTTCGCGCTGCTCGGCCTCGCCAACACGGTCTACCACCCGGCCGATTATGCGCTGCTCTCCCACCGGGTCTCGGTGCCGCGCATGCCCGCCGCCTATTCGGTTCACACCTTCGCGGGGATTCTCGGCTCGGCCCTGGCGCCGGGCACGCTCCTCTTCCTGGCCGCCGCGTTCGGCTGGCGCGGCGCCTTCCTGGGTGCCGCCGGGCTGGGCTTCTGCGTGGCCGGGCTCATGCTCGCGACGGGCGACGTCCTGGCGGAACGGGATGCACCGCCGGAGAGGAGGCCGTCGCCCTCCGGGGTCGAGGGCAAGGCCGATTGGCGCGTCCTGCTCACGCCGGCGATCCTGGTGAATTTCGTGTTCTTCATGCTGCTGTCGCTCGCCAACGGCGGCGTGCAGAACTATTCGGTCGTGGCACTGGGAGCGTTGCGCGGCACCGAGCTCGTCGTCGCCAATATGGCGCTGACCTTCTATCTCGTCATGAGCGCGATCGGCGTCCTGCTCGGCGGATATGCGGCGCTGCGCTCGACCCGGCATGACGGCATCGCCATGCTGGCGCTCGCTGCCAATGCGCTCACCGTGCTGGCCATCGCCGTCTTCGATCTCGGCTCCGTGCCGCTGATCCTCATGATGGCGGCGGCCGGCCTGCTGCAGGGAATGGCGCTGCCGTCGCGCGACATGCTGGTCCGCGCCGTCACGCCGCCGGGCGCCTTCGGCCGGGTGTTCGGGTTCGTCACTACCGGGTTCAACCTCGCCGGCATGGCGGCGCCGCTGATGTTCGGCTGGCTGATGGACCAGGGTCATCCCGAGGCGATCTTCCTGCTGTCGGCCGCGTTCGGCCTCGCCACGATTCCGACCGTGATGATCGGGATGGCGCAGCGCTACCGGTCATGAGCGCTCTACCGATTGGCACAAATGGCTCGCGCCATGCTAAATTCCGGTGCGGTTCCACGGAGATAGGTCCATGAGCCTCGCCAAGGTCGCGACCATCAACGCCGGCAGGGGGGAATCCGTTTCCCCCGCCGAGGTGCCGGCCGTGATGATCGAGATGGGTCGCCGCGCGCGGTCGGCGGCGCGCATCCTGGCGCTCGCCGCGTCCGCCCAGAAGGACGCGGCGCTTGCCGCCATGGCGCAGGCGCTGCGCCAGCGCGCGCCCGACATCCTTACCGCCAATGCCGAGGACGTGACCGACGCAAAGAGCTCCGGCGCGAACGCCGCCTTCGTCGACCGCCTCCTGCTCGACGACAAGCGTGTCGCCGCCATGGCGTCGGGCCTCGACGTGGTGCGCGACCTGCCGGATCCGGTGGGCGCCGTGACCGACAGCTGGGTGCGTCCCAACGGGATGAAGATCGAGCGCGTCCGCGTGCCGCTCGGCGTCATCGGCGTGATCTACGAGAGCCGGCCCAACGTCACCGCCGACGCCGCCGCGCTTTGCCTCAAGTCCGGCAACGCGGTGATCCTGCGCGGGGGATCGGAAAGCTTCTGCTCGGCGCGCGCGATCCACGCGGCACTCGTCGAGGGCCTGCGCGCGGCGGGCCTGCCCGAAGGCGCCATCGCGCTCGTGCCGACGCGTGATCGCGCCGCCGTGGGACTCATGCTGTCGGGCCTCAGGGGCGCGATCGACGTGATCGTGCCGCGCGGGGGCAAGAGCCTGGTCGCGCGCGTGCAGAATGAGGCGCGGGTGCCGGTCTTCGCGCACCTCGAAGGCCTGTGCCACGTCTATGTCGATCGGGGGGCAAATCTCGATATGGCCAAAACCATCGTGCTCAACGCCAAGATGCGGCGCACCGGGGTCTGCGGAGCGGCCGAAACCCTGCTGGTCGACCGCGCCGTGGCGGCGACCCATCTGGCGCCGCTCGTCAGGATGCTGGAGGACGCCGGATGCGAGGTGCGCGGCGATGCGGCGACGCAGGCGGTCGATGACCGCGTACGTCCGGTCGCCGAGGAGGATTGGTCGACCGAGTATCTCGACTCGATCATTTCGGTGAAGGTCGTGGACGACGTCGATGCGGCGATCGCCCATATCGACCTCTACGGGTCGCACCACACCGATGCGATCGTGACCGGCGATCCGGCGGCGGCGGAAAAATTCCTGACCCAGGTGGATTCGGCGATAGTCCTGCACAACGCCTCGACCCAGTTCGCCGACGGCGGGGAATTCGGCTTCGGCGCCGAGATCGGCATCGCGACCGGCCGCTTCCACGCCCGCGGCCCGGTCGGGGTCGATCAGCTCTGCACCTTCAAGTACCGCGTGCGCGGCAACGGGCAGACTCGCCCGTGACCCCCGATCAGGCGGCTGCCGCCGCGCAGCCGCGCCTCGCACTGCCGCCGCACGGTCCCGGCCTGCGCATCGGCCTGTTCGGCGGGACGTTCGATCCGCCGCACCAGGCGCATCTGGCGGCCAGCCTCCTGGCGATGAAGCGCCTGCGGCTCGACCGCGTCTGGTGGCTCGTCACCCCGGGCAATCCGCTGAAAGACACGCGCGGCCTCCAGCCGCTCGAGCAACGCCTCGCTGCCGCGCGTGCGCTGACGTCCCACCCGCGCATCGACGTCACCGGTCTCGAAGCTGTCATCAACACCCGCTACACCTACGAGACCCTGTTGTTTCTCCGTCGCCGTTGCCCGGGGGCGCGGTTCGTCTGGATCATGGGTGCCGACAACCTTCGCAGCTTCTCCCGCTGGCAGAACTGGCAAGGCATCGCGGCGTTGATGCCCATCGCCGTGGTCGACCGCGTCGGTCCAAGCCTTTATGCCAACGGCTCGATCGCGGCGCAGGCGTTCGCCCGCTTCCGCATTCCCGAGCAGGATGCGGCCAGCCTCGCCGACCTGAAGCCGCCAGCCTGGGTCTACCTGCACGGGCTGAAGTCCGCCCTGTCCTCGACGGCGTTGCGGGCAGGCCGCAGGGAGGTTGAAACCACCACCCCGGCGTGACTATCTTAAACGCGACCCGGATCGAATCGCCGGGCGACGATCAGGAAAGGAAGCGAAACCCTGTCCCCAACGGCTCTCTCTCGGGCTCCCCAGCGCGTGCCCGAACCCGTCTCCCGGATGCGACCCAACGCTGAGGAGACCCTCCACCTCGTCCTTGCGCGGCTCGACGACATGAAGGCCGAGGATACCGTCACAATCGAGCTCTCCGGCAAAAGCACGATCGGCGACTACATGGTGGTGACCTCCGGCAGGTCGAACCGCCACGTCGGCGCAGTGGCCGATCACGTGCTGGAAGACCTCGAAAAGGCCGGTGCATCGGATGTCCGCGTCGAGGGCATGCCCCACTGCGACTGGGTGCTCATCGACGCCGGCGACGTGATCGTCCACGTCTTCCGGCCCGAGGTGCGGGCTTTCTACAACCTCGAGAAGATGTGGGCTCCGGGGCGCTTCGCCGAGCCGCGCGCGAGCTGACATCAGTTGCGGCGGCGGCACAGCCATGCGCCTCGTCGTCGCCGCCGTGGGCCGCCTCAAGCAGGGACCGGAGCGCCAGCTCGCCGAGCGCTATCGCGAGCGGATCGCCAAGGCTGGCCGCGCAGTCGGGCTCAAGGACTGCGAGGTGATCGAGATTGCGGAGAGCCGCGCGCATGACGCGGAGCGCCGCCGGACCGAAGAATCTATTGCACTGGCGCAGATCTGTCCCGAAGGAGCGGCGACCGTCCTGCTCGACGAGCGGGGGCAGGACCTGTCCTCGGCGGCCCTGTGCGATCTGGTCCGCCGCTGGCGCGACCAGGGACGCGCCGCCGCCGTCTTTCTGATCGGAGGTCCCGACGGGGTCGCCCGCAACCTGCGCGACGAGGCCGACCTGTGCCTCGCCTTCGGGGCCGCCACCTGGCCGCATCAGCTCGTGCGAATCATGCTGCTGGAGCAGCTCTATCGCGTCGTCACGATACTTGCCGGTCACCCCTACCACCGGGCGGGTTGACCCTAATTTCGCCCGTGTTTCACGCAAAGTTGACCACGCGGTCCGCAATCCTGCGTAGCCAGAGGGGCGCCGTGATCCACCGTTACGCCTCAATCCGATGGTTAATGGTTCGTTAAGGAAAGTGCGGCGTATTTTTGGGCCGATGGATCGATCCCCATACCTGCGTCAGCTTGCGCCGCTGCTCCGGCGGATGGCGGTCGTGCTGTTGCTGTCGCCATTCGGGGTCGCTGCTCTGGCTGACCCCCCCGCCGAATCCCCGCTCCCCGGACCGGCGCCGGCCGCGGCCCCGGAGACCCAGGACCAGCAAAAGGCCTTGCGCGAGCGCGACCTCGACGCGATTCGCCAGGAGCAGCGACAGGCTGCCGAGACGGAAGCCAAGCTCAGGGCCGAGATCGATGCGATCAGCGAGGATCGCAGCAAGCTCAACGCCGCGCTGATCGAGACGGCGGCACGTGTCCGCGTCCTGGAGACGCGAATCGCTGCGAGCGAGGGCCGCATCTCCGGACTCGACAGCAACGCGCGCACGATCCGCAGCTCGCTGGACGAGCGGCGCGGCGTCATTGCCGAAATCCTCGCAGCGCTGCAGCGCATTGGCCGGCGTCCACCGCCCGCCCTCATGGTGCGACCGGAAGATGCGCTGCAGGCGGTGCGCACGGCCATGCTGCTGGGCGCGGTCTTGCCGGAAATGCGCGTGGAAGCGGAGGCGCTGGTCGCCGACCTCACCGAGCTCGCTCGCGTGCGCCGGGAGATCGCCACCGAGCTCGAGACGGCCTCGCGCGACCTCGCGGCGCTGTCGCAGGATCGCCAACGGATGACGCTGCTGGTCGAGGAGCGCCAGAAGAGGCAGTCGGACACCGAGCGGGCGCTGCAGGCGGAGCGCGACCGCGCCGCCGAGCTTGCCCGCACCGCCGATAGCCTCAAGGACCTGATCGCCAAGCTGGAGCAGGACGCGGCGGGTCCGGCGCGTGGCAGCGAGAGCGCGGGTCGCGGCGCAAAGGACGGCAGGGCGAGCCTCGCCGCCCTCAAGGATCCGGGCCGACTGGCTCCGGCGATCGCGTTTGTGGCCGCCAAGGGCGTGCTGCCGCTACCGGTCAACGGGGTCAGAATTCGCGAGTTCGGGGCAGCCGACCGGCTCGGCAGTACCGAAAAGGGCCTTTCCATCGCCACACGGTCGGGGGCGCAGGTCACGGCGCCGTGCGACGGTTGGGTGGTCTATTCCGGGCCGTTCCGTTCCTACGGTCAACTCTTGATCCTCAATGCTGGGGGCGGGTATCATGTCTTGCTAGCTGGGATGGAACGTATATCTGTTGACCTCGGGCAGTTCGTGCTGACCGGGGAACCTGTGGCGATCATGGGGACAGGGTCGCACGCGACCTTGGGCGCGGCCGGCTCGAGCCAGCCGGTTCTGTACGTCGAGTTTCGCAAGGACGGGACGCCCGTCGATCCAGGCCCTTGGTGGGCTAACGCAAGCGAGAAGGTTCGCGGATGATGCGCAAGACTTCCCTGGTTCTCCTCGGCGCCTTGGCGGGTGCGGCGTTGACGCTGGTGCTGAGCCAGCCGCGCGCGGTGTTCGTCGGTGCCGCCGCCAAGGCGGCCGCTTCCGACACCTACCGCCAGCTCAACCTGTTCGGCGACGTGTTCGAACGGGTGCGTTCCGACTACGTGGAGAAGCCCGACGACGGCAAGCTGATCAACTCTGCCATCAACGGCATGCTGACCGGGCTCGATCCGCATTCGAGCTACATGGATCCCAAGAGCTTCAAGGACATGCAGATCCAGACGCGCGGCGAGTTCGGCGGCCTGGGAATCGAAGTGACCATGGAGGACGGCTTGGTGAAAGTGGTCGCGCCGATCGACGAGACGCCCGCCCACAAGGCCGGCGTGCTCGCCGGCGACATCATCACGCATCTCGACGACGAGCCGGTGCAGGGGCTGACGCTCAACCAGGCGGTCGAGAAGATGCGCGGACCGGTCAACACCAAGATCCGCCTCAAGATCATGCGCAAGGGCGTCGACAAGCCGACCGAGGTGACGATCGTCCGAGACATCATCCGGGTGCGCTCGGTGCGCTCGCGCATCGAAAGCGACGAGGTCGCGTATGTGCGCGTGACCCAGTTCAACGAGCAGACCACCGACGGCGTCAAGAAGGCGCTGTCCGACATGCAGGCGCAGATGGGTGACAAGCTCAAGGGCTTCGTGCTCGACCTGCGCAACAATCCGGGCGGCCTGCTCGATCAGGCCATCTCGGTGTCGGACGCCTTCCTGGAGAAGGGGGAGATCGTCTCGACCCGCGGCCGCAACGCCGAGGAGACGCAGCGCTTCAACGCGCGGGCGGGCGACCTCTCCAAGAGCAGGCCGATCATCGTGCTCATCAACGGCGGCTCGGCTTCGGCATCGGAGATCGTGGCCGGCGCCCTGCAGGATCACAAGCGCGCGACCGTCATCGGCACTCGCTCGTTCGGCAAGGGCTCGGTGCAGACCATCATACCGCTCGGCTCCGGCAATGGTGCCCTGCGGCTCACCACCGCGCGCTACTTCACCCCCTCGGGCCGTTCGATCCAGGCCAAGGGCATCTCGCCCGATATCGAGGTGCTGCAGGACGTGCCGGAAGAGATGAAGGCCCGCACCGACACCAAGGGCGAGGCATCGCTGCGCGGACATCTCAAGGCCGAGGGCGACGAGCAGACCGGCTCGCAGTCCTACATTCCGCCCGACCCGAAGGACGACAAGGCGCTCAAGATGGCGGTCGACCTCCTGCGGGGTGCGACCACCAACGCGGCCTTCCCGCCCGACCCGAAGCGCGGGGTCCCGAATTGACCACTTGTTAACCATGCTGTGAAACCAATGGGGCGGCCTTTCGGCCGCCCCGCTGCGTTTCCGGGCCCCTTTTCACCTTCCCATGCGTGGGGAAGCCTGAGTGGGGAGTCCGTGCTGGGATGTTGCGCACACATTCGCGAGGCAGGCCGTGGCGGCGGACGATCTCAGCGCGCCTCTTGGGCAGGACGTAAAGAAGCGGCGGTTCGTCCCGCCGATCCGGATTTCGCACGGCATTGCGGGTGTGCTGGGTCTCGCCCTCCTGGTCTTCGCCGGATGGGTGGTATTTGCCGACGACCCGTTCGGGGGCGAGCCGATGATCGTCGTCTCAGCCGATCCGCGCGCCCCCCCGCAGGTCGGCAAGCAGAGTGATTCCGCCCACCCGGGCAGCTCCGGCAACCCCCAGGCCACGGCCGCCAATCCGGCCGGCTCGGCACAACCGTCTTCGACCAATCCATCGCCACAGCCCGCTGCGGGCGATCCCGCCACTGCGGCCGGTGCCGAGAAGCCCCCTGCCGCCGGACCGACGGTCACCATCATCGACGGCATGAGCGGCAAGCGCCAGGAAGTCGCGATCGCCGCCGGCGACAGCAAGGCTGCCGCGCCCGGCGTGGACCAGCGCCTCAGCGAAACGTCACGTCACGGCCCTATCCCCAAGGTCGCGCCGGATGGGGCGCGGGTGGCCGATGTCTATGCCCGCCCCATCAAAGCCGGTGCCGACAAGGTGACCGGCCCCCGCGTGGCCATCGTCATGGGCGGCCTGGGCATCGGTGCGGCCGGAACCTTCGAGGCCTTCGGCAAGCTGCCGGGGCCGGTGACGTTCGCCTTCGCACCCTATGGGGCTGATGTCGTGCGCTGGGTCGCGCGCGCCCGCGGCGAAGGCCATGAAGTGATGCTGCAAGTCCCGATGGAGCCGTTCGACTATCCCGAAAACGATCCAGGACCACAGACCCTGCTCACCACGCTGAGCGCCGTCCAGAACATCGACCGCCTGCATTGGCTCATGAGCCGGTTCCAGGGCTATGTAGGAATCGCGAACTACATGGGCGCCCGGTTTTCGGCGAGTGAGGGCGCTCTCGGCCCCCTGCTGCGGGAAACCGCCAAGCGCGGCCTCATCTATTTCGACGACAGCTCTTCGCCGCGCAGCGTCGCGAGCCAGATCGCCGGCGCCAACAGCGCGCCCTTCGTCAAGGCCGACATCACGCTCGATGCCGTGCCGACGAAGGCGGGAATCGACGGTGCCCTGTCGCGCCTGGAGGCGCTGGCGCGCGAGCGCGGCGTCGCGGTCGGCTTTGCGTCGGCCTTGCCGGCCTCGATCGAGCGCCTGTCCCAATGGGTGAAGGCGGCCGAGAGCCGCGGTATCGTGCTGGTGCCCATCAGCATGGTCGCGGCTAAGCCGAAGCAGACGTAGAGCGAGACGAGAGGACGGAGCAGGACAGCTCTGCTAGTCTTGTCCTCCATCCTCCCATCTGTCGTCTGCGGTCTTATTCATGACTCGTTTCGAAGACCTTCCCTATCGCCAGTGTGTCGGAACGGCGGTCTTCAACCGCCAAGGGCTCGTCTTCATCGGGCGGCGGATCGACGGCCCCGAGCACGTCGACAGGACGCATGACTGGCAGATGCCGCAGGGCGGTCTGGACCCGGGTGAAGATCCATACGCGTGCGCCCTGCGCGAGCTCCGTGAAGAAACCAACATCCGCTCGGTCGAGCACCTCGCGACGATCGACGATTGGCTCTGCTACGACATTCCGCGCGAGATCGTCGGCCAGGCGTGGAAGGGAAAATACCGCGGCCAGACGCAAAAGTGGTTTGCGCTGCGCTTCATCGGGGACGAGCGCGAGATCGACGTCGCGCATCCGGACGGACACGAGCCGGAATTCGCCGCGTGGCGTTGGGAGCGGCTGGAGAAGACGCCCGACCTGGTCGTGCCGTTCAAGCGCAAGGTCTATGAGCGCGTGGTCAAGGAATTCGCCCGTTTCGCCGCCCCATGAGGATGGCGGGCATCAATGCCCGAGCGCGGCCTGCACGCCCCTGAGCTGATCGAGCTTGTGCTGCAGCCTGTCGCGGGTCGCATCATCGGTCGCGTCCGCGACGTCCTCTTCGGCATCCCTGATCTCGTCGGCGATGACCGTGGGATCGACCTCGGCGAGCGGGACGGCGCGATCGGCGAGAATCGTCAGCCCCTCGGGACTGACTTCCGCAAAGCCACCCACGACGAGGATGTCCTGCTCGTCGGGCCCGAGGATCTTCACGACGCCCGGTCGCAGCATTGCGATCAGCGGCGCGTGGCCGGCGAGCACGCCGAATTCCCCTTCGGTGCCGGGCACGACCACGTGCTCGACCTCGCCGGAGAACACCAGCTGTTCGGGGGAGACGAGATCGAAGCGAAACGTGGCCATGGCGCCGATCCTGTTACGCCGCCTCGGCGGCGAGCTGGCGGCCTTTCTCCACCGCCTGCTCGATCGTGCCGACCATGTAGAAGGCGGCCTCCGGCAGATGGTCGTACTTGCCTTCGCACAGGCCCTTGAAGCCCTTGATCGTGTCGGCGAGCTCGACGAACACGCCGGGGGAGCCGGTGAACACTTCGGCGACGTGGAACGGCTGCGACAGGAAGCGCTCGATCTTGCGCGCGCGCGCAACCGTCAGCTTGTCTTCTTCCGACAGCTCGTCCATCCCGAGGATGGCGATGATGTCCTGCAGCGCCTTGTAGCGCTGCAGGATCTGCTGCACCTGCCGGGCGATCGCATAGTGCTCCTCGCCGACGATCATCGGGGAGAGCATGCGCGAGGTGGAGTCGAGCGGATCCACCGCCGGATAGATGCCCTTCTCGGCAATCGAGCGCGACAGCACCGTGGTGGCGTCGAGATGGGCGAACGAGGTCGCCGGCGCCGGGTCGGTGAGGTCGTCGGCGGGTACGTAGATCGCCTGCACCGAGGTGACCGAGCCCTTGTGGGTGGTGGTGATGCGCTCCTGCAGCGCGCCCATGTCGGTTGCGAGCGTCGGCTGGTAGCCGACCGCCGACGGAATGCGGCCGAGCAGCGCCGACACTTCCGAGCCGGCCTGCGTGAAGCGGAAGATGTTGTCGACGAAGAACAGCACGTCCTGGCCCTGGTCGCGGAAATGCTCGGCGACGGTGAGGCCCGACAGGCCGACGCGGGCGCGCGCGCCCGGCGGCTCGTTCATCTGTCCGTACACCAGGGCGCATTTGGAGCCGGCCGCCGATCCGTTGTTCTTCTTCGGGTCCTTGTTGACCCCCAATTCGATCATCTCGTAGTAGAGGTCGTTGCCCTCGCGCGTGCGCTCGCCGACGCCGGCGAACACCGAATAGCCGCCGTGCGCCTTGGCGACGTTGTTGATCAGCTCCATGATGACGACGGTCTTGCCGACACCGGCGCCCCCGAACAGGCCGATCTTGCCGCCCTTGGCATAGGGCGCGAGCAGGTCCACCACCTTGATCCCGGTGATCAGGATGTCGGCCTCGGTCGACTGGTCGGTGTAGGTCGGCGCTTCCTGGTGGATGGCGCGGCGCGTCTCGTGCGGCACCGGGCCGGCCTCGTCGACCGGTTCGCCCACCACATTGATGATGCGCCCGAGCGTGCCGTCGCCGACCGGAACTGCGATCGGCTCTCCGGTGTCGGTCACCTCCTGGCCGCGCACCAGGCCTTCACTGGTGTCCATCGCGACGGTGCGCACGGTCAATTCGCCGAGATGCTGGGCGACCTCGAGCACCAGCCGCTGGCCCTGGTTCTTGGTCTCCAGGGCGTTGAGGATCGCCGGCAGGTGGCCGTCGAACTTCACGTCGACGACGGCGCCGATGACCTGGGTGATGCGTCCGACTACGTTGGTTGAGGTGGCCATTTTTTCCTCTTGCGAAAAGTCACAGCGCTTCGGCGCCGGAGATGATCTCGATCAGCTCCTTGGTGATCATCGCCTGGCGGGTGCGGTTGTAGGTCAGGGTCTGCTTGCGGATCATGTCGCCGGCGTTGCGCGTGGCGTTGTCCATCGCGCTCATCTGCGCGCCGTAGAACGAAGCGGAATTCTCGAGCAGCGCGCGGAAGATCTGCACCGCGATGTTGCGCGGCAGCAGCTCGGTGAGGATGTCGAGCTCGTCCGGCTCGTACTCGTAGGCTGCCTGCGAGCCGTTCGCCTCCACCTCGTCGAAGCTCGGCGGGATGATCTGCTGGGCGGTCGGAATCTGCGCGATCACCGACCTGAAGCGCGAGAAGAACAGGGTGCAGACGTCGAACGTGCCCTGATCGTAAAGCGCAATGACCTTTTCGGCGATCATCTGGGCGTGCCCGAAGCCGATGGTGCGCGCGGAGCGCAGATCGACGTGCTCGATGATCTGCTTGGGGAACAGGCGCCGCAGCTGCTCATAGCCCTTGCGGCCGACGCAGAACAGCTTGACCTCCTTGCCCTCGGCGATCATGGCATTCGCCCGATCGCGCGCGAGCCGGACGATCGCCGAATTGAACGGGCCGCACAGGCCGCGCTCGGCAGTGCACACCACGAACAAACGCACCTGATCCTTGCCGGTGCCGGCGAGCAGCGGCGGCGACGAGCCCGGGTCAGTCACCGCCGCAGCGATGTTGCCCAGCACCTTGTCCATGTGCTCTGCATAGGGCCGCGCCGCCAGGGCCGCCGTCTGCGCGCGCCGCAGCTTGGAGGCCGCCACCATCTGCATGGCCTTGGTGATCTTCTGCGTCGCCTTGGTGGAGGCGATGCGGTTGCGCAGGTCCTTGAGGCTCGCCATTTCAGACCATCGTTACGCGAATGTCTTGGCGTAGGCGTCGACCGCGCTCCTGAGCTTGGCCGCCGTCGCGTCGTCGAGATCGCGCGTCGTGCGGATCGTCTCGAGGAGGTCGGGGTGATCGGATCGCACGGTCGACAGCAGGCCATGCTCGAAGGCGTGCACCCGATCCACCGGCATCGGGTCGAGATAGCCGTTGACGCCGGCATAGATGACGACGACCTGCTCCTCCATCTTGAGCGGCGAGAACTGCTGCTGTTTCAGCAGCTCGGTCAGACGGGCGCCGCGATTGAGCAGGCGCTGGGTGGTGGCGTCGAGGTCGGAGCCGAACTGCGCGAACGCCGCCATCTCGCGATATTGCGCAAGCTCGCCCTTGATGCGGCCGGCCACCTTCTTCATCGCCTTGGTCTGCGCCGCCGAGCCGACCCGGGACACGGAGAGGCCGACGTTCACCGCCGGACGAATGCCCTGATAGAACAGGTCGGTCTCGAGGAAGATCTGGCCGTCGGTGATGGAAATGACGTTGGTCGGGATATAGGCCGACACGTCGTTGGCCTGGGTCTCGATCACCGGCAGCGCGGTCAGCGAGCCGCCGCCCTTGGCGTCGTTCATCTTGGCGGCGCGCTCGAGCAGCCGCGAATGCAGGTAGAACACGTCGCCCGGATAGGCCTCGCGCCCGGGCGGCCGGCGCAGCAGCAGCGACATCTGGCGGTAGGAGACGGCCTGTTTCGACAGGTCGTCGTAGAAGATCACCGCGTGCATGCCGTTGTCGCGGAAATACTCGCCCATGGTGCAGCCGGAGAACGGTGCCAGGTACTGCATCGGCGCCGGATCCGACGCGGTCGCGGCGACGATGATCGAATAGTCGAGCGCGCCGTTCTCTTCCAGCACCTTGACGAACTGCGCCACCGTCGAGCGCTTCTGCCCGATCGCCACATAGACGCAATAGAGCTTGATCTTCTCGTCGTTCGACTGGTTGAGCGGCTTCTGGTTGAGGATGGTGTCGAGGATGATCGCCGTCTTGCCGGTCTGCCGGTCGCCGATGACGAGCTCGCGCTGGCCGCGCCCGATCGGGATCAGCGAGTCGATCGCCTTGAGTCCGGTTGCCATCGGCTCGTGCACCGACTTGCGCGGGATGATGCCGGGCGCCTTGACGTCGACCTGGCGACGCTCCTTGGTGACGATCGGCCCCTTGCCGTCGATCGGATTGCCGAGCGCGTCGACCACGCGCCCGAGCAGCTCCTTGCCGACCGGCACGTCGACGATCGCCTGCGTGCGCTTGACCGTCTGCCCTTCCTTGATCTCGCGGTCGTTGCCGAAGATCACGACGCCGACGTTGTCGATCTCGAGGTTCAGCGCCATGCCGCGCACGCCGTTCTCGAACTCGACCATCTCGCCGGACTGCACGTTGTCGAGGCCGTAGACGCGGGCGATGCCGTCGCCCACGGAGAGGACCTGGCCGACCTCCGAAACCTCGGCCTCCTGGCCGAAATTCTTGATCTGCTCTTTGAGGATTGCCGAAATCTCGGCGGCGCGGATGTCCATCAGCGTGCCTCTTTCATCGCGAACTTGATCGAGTTGAGCTTGGTGCGGAGCGAGGAATCAACCATGCGGCTGCCGAGCTTGACCACGAGGCCGCCGATGATCGCGGGGTCGACCGTGAGGTCGACCTGAACGTCCTGCCGGGTGACCGCCTTCAGGGCATCCTTCAGCGTCGACAGGTGCGCGTCGGAGAGCGGCTGGGCAACGGTGACCTTGGCGGTCACTTCGCCCTTGTGGCGGGCGACCAGCGCCCGATAGGCCGCAACCATCTGGCGTATGGCGAAGAGGCGCCGTTTGCGCGCCACGAACAGGATGAAATTCGCCGCGATCCCGGTGATGCCGGCCTGTGCCAGCAGTGCTGCAAGCGCCTTCGTCTGCTCGTCGGCCGTGAACACCGGACTGCGCACCAGACGAAGAAGATCAGCGCTTTCGGCGACCAGCGCGTCAAAGCGCTCGAGATCGGCCTTCACCTTGTCGGTGGCCTTGTCCTCGAGCGCGAGCTCGAACAGAGCCGTCGCGTAACGGCCTGCCATGCCGGATGTGATCGGATCTGCGCCTGCCACGTTCCTTGCACCATGCTGCGGTCATCATCCGCCTGAACGGACGATCCAGTAATCCCAGACGCCGTGGATCGAACTCCGCGTCGGTGGCTACTGGATGCCCCGCCTCCTGGGGGCATGACATGGACAATTCCTCCGGCCCGGCACCGTCCCCCCAGACGGGGCACCAAGCCCTTGGATTTAAGAAGACTTTGCGCGTGAGGCGCTATCGCCGCCGGTGCCCCACGTAATTGTCGCGTTGCTAACACAGCACAAACCGCGGTGCAACACGGTGAAGCACTGCGGCTTCCCTTGCGCCAGCCCCGGCAAGACCTAGGTACGGTGGTGGAGTAAGGGGATCAGGGGTGGTGCAATGGACATCGTGGTGGTCGGTGCGGGCAATGTCGGTCGTGCGCTGGCCGGCGGGTGGCAAAAGACCGGTCATGGCGTATCGTTCGCGGCTCGCAATCCCGACGATGCGAAATCGGCCGACCTGAGGAAGCAAGGCTTCGAGGTAATGCCTGTCGCCGGCGCCGCCCAGGCGGCCGAGGTGATCGTCCTGGCGGTGCCATGGGATGCGGTTGCCACGACCGTGCCGGCCCTTGGCCCGGTGGCGGGAAAGATCATCGTCGACGCCACCAACCCGTTGACCGCCAATCTGGAGCTCGCCATCGGGCATACCGATTCGGCCGGCGAGATGGTGGCGCGCCTCGCGCCGCACGCCCGTGTCGTCAAGGCGTTCAACACGACGGGCGCCAATAACATGACGGACAGCCGCTATGCGGGCGGCAAGCCGATGATGCCGATCGCGGGCGACGATGCCGAGGCGAAGGCCGTCGTCATGCGGCTCGCCGGCGATCTCGGCTTCGAGCCGATCGACACCGGCCCACTCGCCATGAGCCGCCACTTGGAGTCCATGGCGATGGTGTGGATCAGGCTTGCGTTGGTGCAGAAGCTCGGACGTGATATCGCCTTCGCACTGCTGCGGCGCTGATCGCTTCCCCTCTAAGCCCCCCCCCAAAGCCCAGCCGGTCTTGATGAGAACCCACCGTGTCTGAAGCCTCGCGGCGCGGAGAGGCGGGCCGAGCGGCGGCGCTGCTCATTCTGCTGAGCCTCTGCTGGGGCCTCGCCTGGCCGGCCACCCGGATCGCCCTCGACGAGGTGACGCCGTGGACGTTGCGCCTCGTCGGCTACGTCGTCGGTGCGGTGTGCCTGCTTGTCGTGGTGCGATTGAGACAGTGCGATGTCGCCTTGCCCATCGGAGTTGCAAGGCTTCACATCGTCGTCTCCGCGCTCCTCACCATCCTGGCCTTCGGCCTGTTTGCTTCCTTTGCGCAGTTGAAGGGGCTGACCTCGCGCATCGTCATCGTCGCCTATTCGATGCCGGTGTGGGCGAGCCTCATGGCCTGGATGGTTCTGGGCGAACGGCTCAACGCGAGAACGACGATCGGCTTGTTCTTGGCGATCGTAGGTTTGACGGTACTGACCTGGCCCTTGGCGGCCGAAGGGGTTCCGCTCGATCTCGTCCTCGCGCTCGGCTCGGCGTTGAGCTGGGCGGCCGGCACCGTCTACGTCCGCTGGGCGCGGCTCAAAGGCGACGCGACGACGACGGCGTGGCAGCTCGTCGTGTGCATCGTCGTCACGGCGGCATGCCTTGCGGTCTTCGAAGGTTATCCGCACGTCTGGCCGATCAGCCTGCCGGCGATCCTGTCCTTGGCGTTTCATGGGCTGGTCGGAACCGCGGCGGCCTACCTGCTGTGGTTCGACATCGTCAATCGGTTGCCCGCCGCGATCGCCTCGCTCGGCGTTCTGTCCGTGCCGGCGATATCGGCTCTCGGCTCGGTCCTGCTGCTGGGGGAGCGGCCGACGGCGGCGGACGCCGTCGGCTTCACGCTGATCTTTGCCGCCGCGGCCTGCGTGCTCGTGCCGGCGAGGGGGCGGTAGCTCGCCGCCCTGCCAGGCTTGCCGCGAGCTTACCTCACCGCGACCGGCGCCACCGTCGAGCCCGAGCCCCCCTGGATCTTGAGCGGCTGCATGATGAAGGCGAACTCGTAGACCTGCTTCGACGCGAGCTCGTCGAGCTTCATGTTCTCCAACAAATGCACGCCGTTCACCACCAGGGCGATCTGGTGCACCGGCAGCGAGATCTGCTTGTCGGGATTGGGCGCGACCTCGACCGGCCAGTTGTCGGAGCCGAGCAGCATCGGGTCCTTGGCGACCAGCCATTCGGCCGCCTTCACGCCGATGCCGGGGCAGGACTTGACGTAGCGCGCGTTGTCCTTCGCCCACAGCTTGCCCCAGCCGGTATTGATGATGACGGCATCGCCCGCCTGCAACGTCACATTCTGTTTCTTCAGCGCACCGTCGAGGTCCTCCACGGTGATCTCGTAGTTGTCGCCCAGCATCTCGACGCCCTTGAAGCCGGCGACGTCGATGAGCACGCCACGGGTGAACAACGAGCCGACGTTGTGCACGCCGAGCTTGGCGAAGCCGGAGCGCATCGCGTTCTCGTCGACCTTGAAGCAATTGTACCAGCTGTTGAGATGGGTCTGGTGGGCGAAGCCGTCGAACTGGGTGCCGACCTGACCGATCTCGCTGATGACGATCTCCTCGTTCGAGCCGCGCATGTTGGAGAACTGATTCATGAACGTGCGCTTGATGTGCACGTCGAAGCGGCGCGTGCCGAAGAACGGCATCTTGTCATTGAGCACGTGGCCGAGCTCGATGACTTCGCCGGTCTTGATGAGCTTGGCGGCGTTCATCACCGCCTGCGGCTTCTGGTGGTTCGCGGCGCCGCGCTCGTCGCCGGCGCCCCATTTGGACGGGCAGCGCTGGCTTTCCGCCGGCGGCGACCAGGACGGTGCCTGCGCCTGTGCGGCCACCGTTCCCAACAGCAATGTCGATGCAGCAATCGTGATTGCGATATCTCTCATCATGTCCTCCCGTGATCCGTTGTTTTGCGCGCATGCGCCCGGATTCCATTCGTCGCGGAGCCAGCATGCCCTCGCGCGCGCCGCGGTTCAATGCGGTTGCGATGCTGACCAGACGCTCGCCGTCTCGAGACGTCGGGGCCCCGCCGGCGAGACCGCCGGCGGTCTGTTGCGCCTCTACTCGGCGTCGCTGCGGGGCTTCGGTTTCCGGGTCTGAGCCGGGTGCTCGGCTTTCCAGTAGTAGCGGCCGAATTCGGCTCGCGCGATCGCGGCGGCGAACTGGCCCTTGTCCTTGCCGCCCCGGCCGTCCGGATCATGCCGCGACGGCGGGGCGCGCAGTTCCTCGTTCGGCTGGGCCATTTCTTCCCGCCACTGGGCTCGCCACGCCAGTGCCTGTTCGAATGCGGCGGCCACTTGTTCCGGTGTCAGCCGCGGCCAGCGATGTTGGTAGGATTTCAAGCTCGGTCTCCCTCGTCGGTGAAAACCGACGACCGCCGGATGGCGGCCGCCCATGCGCAGCCGCGCGCGCGTGCGCTGGCTGCGACATGGACGGGGGAGGGGGACTAAGCCCGGAGAGCAGAATTCGGCATGGCGTTTCTGTGGACGGCCAGAAGGGCAGAATTCAGGCGGGGGCCGATCGTCGACATCTACAAGAAGCTCTGCGGATCGATGTCGACTTCAAGCTTGACGTTGGTCTTGCGTTGGGGAGCGGCGGCAAGCCATTGCCGGAGGTAGGCCGAAAGGTCGAATGCGCGCGGCGACTTCGCCAGCAGCCGATAGCGATGCCGGCCGCGGATGATCGACAGCGGCGCTTCGGCCGGGCCGAGCACCCGCACCTCGTTCACCGCCGGCGCCATCGCGGCGAGCCGGCGGGCGAAGCCCTCGGTCGCCGCCCGGTCCGGCCCCGACACGATCAGGCTCGCCAGGCGCCCGAACGGCGGATAGCCCAGTTGCTCGCGCGCCGCGATCTCGTTGGCGTAGAAGGCTTCGCGGTCGGCCGTGATCAGCGCCCGCATCACCGGATGCTCGGGCTGGTGCGTCTGCAGAAACCCCTGGCCCTGGCCTTTCTCCCGACCGGCGCGCCCGGCGACCTGATGCAGCATCTGGAAGGTGCGCTCGGCCGCGCGCGGATCACCATTGCTGAGACCGAGGTCGGCATCGATGACCCCGACCAGGTTCAGCTTGGGAAAATGATGCCCCTTGGCGACCAGTTGCGTGCCGATGACGATGTCGACCTTGCCCTGCGTGACGGAGTCCAGCTCCTCGCGCATCCGCTCGATCGAGGCGACGAGGTCGCTCGACAGCACCAGGATGCGGCTCGCGGGAAACAACATGGCGGCCTCTTCCTCGAGCCGTTCGACGCCCGGTCCGACCGGCGTGAACGTGTCCTTTGCCTGGCATTTCGGACAGTCGGCCGGCGGCGGCATGGCGAAGCCGCAATGGTGGCAGACGAGCTGGCGGCGGAACCGGTGCTCCACCAGCCAGGCATCGCAGTTGGGACAGGAGAGTCGCAGCCCGCAGGCGCGGCACAGCGTGAGCGGCGCATAGCCGCGCCGATTGAGGAACAGCAGGGCCTGCTCCTTACGCTCGAGCGCGACCGCGACGGCTTCGGCGAGCCGCGGGGCGATGAAGCGCCCGCGCGGCGGTCCCTCGCGGCGCAGGTCGATCGGCTCGACAGCAGGCAGGTGCTGTCCGCCAAACCGTTCGGGCAGGTGCAGGGGGCGGTAGCGACCGCGCCGCGCATTCACCTCGGTCTCGACCGAAGGCGTGGCGGAGGCCAGCACGATCGGTATGGCGGCCTCGCGCGCCCGCACGACCGCCATGTCGCGAGCGTGATAGCGCACCCCATCTTCCTGCTTGTAGGCCGGATCGTGCTCCTCATCGACGATGATGAGGCCGAGATCCCGATAGGGCAGGAACAATGCCGAACGGGCCCCCGCCACCACTTGCACGCCGCCGTCGGCGATCGCCCGCCAGGTGCGGAACCGGCGACGCGGGCTGATCTGCGAATGCCACTCGGCCGGCCGCGTGCCGAAGCGCAAGGCGAAGCGGTCGAGGAACTGCCCCGTCAGCGCGATCTCAGGCATCAGGATCAGGGCCTGGCGGCCGTTCCTGATCGTCTCGGCGAGCGCCTCGAAATAGACTTCGGTCTTGCCCGACCCGGTCACCCCGTCGATCAGCGTGACCGAGAAGCCGCCCTGACGGACCGTCTCGCGCAAGGCGAGCGCCGCCTCCCCTTGAGCCGGCGTGAAGTCGGGCGCACGGAAATCCGGGATCGGCTCGCCTGCCAATTGCTCCGGTGGCAGCTCAACCACCTCGAGCGTGCCTTCATCGACCAAGCCGTCGACGACCGCGGGTGAAACGCCGGCCTCCTCGGCGGCTTCGCTCTTTCCGCGCAGCAGCCCGTCGGCCAGGACCTCGAGGACGCGGCGGCGGGCGGCGGTCATGCGCTCGGGCGGAGGGCCAGCAAGGCGGACGCCGAGGTGGACCCGCCCCGGCCCGAGCTCCTCGCCCATGCGCAGGCACATGCGCAGCACCATGCCGCGGGGAGCGAGGGTGTAGTCGGAGACCCAGTCGACGAAACGTCGCAGTTCCTCCCGCAGGGGCGGAAAATCGAGCTTGTCGGCAATGTCCTTGAGGCGGTTGTCGAGGCCGGGTCTCGCCGAGCTGCCGCCCCAGACCGCGCCGGTCGCTTCGCGCGCCCCGAGCGGTACGCGCACCAGGTCGCCGATATCGAGCCCCAGCCCGTCCGGAACGCGGTACGAGTAGACTTGATTCAGGGCGACCGGCACGAGCACGTCGACGATGCGTCTGGCCATGGGCAGGAGCCAACCGGCGGGTTAACGGAAGGTGAACGAAAGCAGTACGATAATGCGTGCCATGTCAAGGCGAAGGCTCTGCCATGGCGATTGAGACGCACAACCAGGCTTCCTTTGCCCATCCGGACGTGGCCGCCGAGCTCGGCCGCTGGCTCAGCCATCTCGCCAGCGAACGGCGCATGTCGCCGAAGACGGTCGAGGCCTATCGACGCGACGTCGGCCAGTTCCTCGCCTTCCTGTCCGAGCATCTGGGCGGCTCCCCCTCGTTGTCCGATTTGGCGGCGCTCAAGCCGGCCGACGTGCGCGCCTTCATGGCGGCGCGGCGCGCCACCGGCATCGGCAGCCGCTCGCTCATGCGGGCGCTCGCCGGGGTGCGCTCGTTCGCCCGGTTTCTCGAGCGAAACCACAAGGGCAACGTCGCCGCCATCCGCGCCGTGCGGGCGCCCAAGATCGCCAAGACGCTGCCCAAGCCGCTCGCCATCGATGCCGCCAAGCGCATCGTCGACGCCGATTTGCGCGCCGGGGAGGAGCGCGAGCCCTGGGTTTTGGCGCGCGATGCCGCGGTTCTGGCGCTGCTCTACGGCTCCGGCTTGCGCATTTCCGAGGCGCTCGGCTTGCGCCGCCAGGACGTGCCAGTGCCTCGCGCAGGCGACGTCATCGTGGTCACCGGCAAGGGCAACAAGCGGCGCATGGTTCCAGTGCTCCCACAGGTGCTGGAGGCGATCGCCGACTATCTGGCGCTTTGCCCCTACGTGGTGGCGCCGGATGGTCCCTTGTTCGTCGGCGCCAAGGGCGGGCCCCTGAGCCCGCGCATCCTGCAGCTTGCCATGGCGCGGCTGCGCGGCGCGCTCGGCCTGCCGGAGACCGCGACCCCGCATGCGCTGCGTCATTCGTTCGCCACCCATCTGCTCGCCCGCGGCGGCGATCTGCGCGCGATCCAGGAGCTTCTGGGCCACGCATCGCTCTCCACCACGCAAATCTATACGGCGGTGGATGCCGAGCGTCTGCTCGAGGTCTATCGCAGCACCCATCCGCGCGCCTGACGCCGACAGCGGCGACGCGTTTCCCATTGCGTCCAGGCAGGGGAATGCTATTCCGTCCCCGACAAGATTGGGGCGGCGGCATGAGAGGGTTGCGCATTCTGGCACTGGTGGCGGCGCTTGCCGCGGCTTCTCCGGGCACAGCCGAGGATCGCCCGGCGCCCTCTGCCGAAACGCTTGCAGCCGCGCGCGAGCTGTTCGCCGTCACGTTCGAGCGTGCCGGCGTGCAGCTCAACGCCCAGGCCGTCGAGCACACCTGGCCAAGCGTGGAAAAGGCGCTGCGGACCAAGAATCCCGGTCTGGATGACGCCACCTTGACGGAACTGCGCGGCGAATTCGAACGCATCCGGCTGCGCCGGATGCAGGAGCTCCTCAAGGATGCACCGGTGATCTACGCGCGTTACCTCAGGGAGGAGGAAATGCGGGAGATCATCGCCTTCTACCGGACGCCGGCCGGCACCAGGCTGATGCAGATCGTGCCCCCGCTCCTGTCGGAGATGTTCGCCATGGCGCTGCCGGGCATGCCCACCGTCATCAACGAGACGCACGAGGAATTCCTCAACCTGGCGCGCCAGCGCGGCCTCATCAAATAGGACGTCAATCTATTGCTAAGGTCCGATGGTTCTATGACCATCGTCCGGTCGAATCACCAAGGGAGGGGCGACATGAGCCACGGCGTGCACGCGGTCCAGCATGAGGTCGAGCACGAGATCAAGCACGGGGAGGAACATCACGGCGGAGGTCTGATCGAGGGGCGCAACAAAAAGGTCGCCCTGCTGATTGCCATCATTGCGTTGTGCCTGGCGTTTTCCGAGACGCTGGGCAAAAGCGCGCAAACGTCTGCCATCAGCTATAATGTCGAGGCTGCCAATCTATGGGCGTTCTACCAGGCCAAGACGATTTGCCAGACGGCCCTGCAGGTCGTAACCGAGGTCCTGAAGCTGGAGCAGATGAGGGGCGGCGAGCAAGCCGACGCCTTCAAGAAAACCATCAGTGAGCGGATCGACAACTGGACGAAGACCGCCGCGCGCTACGAATCCGAGCCCCGGCAACGCGAACCGCGCAAGGAAGTGAACCTGAACCCGCCCTATGGAGAGGGCCGCCGCGAATTGATGGCGCTCGCCATCGCGGCCGAGGCCAAGCGTGATACCTCCCTGGAGCGCTACCATCATTACGAGGTCGCATCCGCCGCGTTCCAGATCGGCATCGTGCTCGCCTCGGCGACCGTCATCACCGGCATGGTGGCGCTGACCTGGCTCGCCGGCGGGCTGGCGCTGATCGGCGTTGCGTTCCTGGGCATTGGATTGTTCGCGCCGCACGCGGTCCATCTGTTCTAGCTAGTGTAGGGCCGCGCTAGGCACGCTCCGCCTGCGTGCGCCGTCTCAGCCAGGCGAGGCGGCGCATGAAGCGGCTGGCGCGCTTCGGCTTCATCAGCCAGAGCAGGCGGGCGAGGCGCCGCCTGAGCGGCGCCGTCCGTGCACGCAGCTCGGCCTTGATCGGGTCGATCAGCGCGTGCGCCCAGGCGAGCCAAGCGATGATGTGCTCATACAGCCAGCGGAACCAGGCGAGCTGCAGGAGCTTCGGGCGCGTGACGTCGAAGATGAAGGCGGTCAAGCCCATGCTGACGACCTTGGCGGCGCCCAAGATCGCCATGGCGCCGAGCCAGGAGCCGTGCGCCAGCATCCACAGTCCGACGAACTTGAGCGGAAGCAGCAGCAGGACCGGGACCAGGAACACCAGCAAGGTGGCGGCCGGGGGCAGCCGCTCGATCGCAGACGCCAGGCGCGCCTTGAGCCTCTCCCAGGCGATCCGCTCGACGATCCGGGCGACGATCGGCCGCAGGTTTTCCCACAGCCACGCCTCGAACAGGAAGAACAGCGCGAGCAGGATCCACAGCGGGCGGAGGAGGCGGCGTATCATCGGTCAGCTGCGAACGCGCCCTCCGTCGACGTTGATCGTCTGACCGGTGATGAAAGCGGCGTCGTCGCTGGTGAGGAACGACAGCGCACCCACCAGATCGTCCGGGACTTCGCCGCGCTTGATCGCCTGCGCATTGGCCGCCAGGACGAACTCCTCCTCCATGCTGGCAAGCCCGGGACGCGGGTTGCGCGCCAGCGAGCCGGGCGACCGGGTGAGGCCCGGCGCGATCGCGTTGACGGTGATGCCGTGCGGCCCGAGCTCGGACGCGAGCGCGCGCGTCAGGCCGATGATGCCGCCTTTGCTGGCGACGTAATGGACGAAGCCGGTGACCACCGACCCGAACGTGCTCGAGGCCAGATTGACGATGCGTCCCCAGCCGCGCTGCTTCATGCCGGGAGCGAACGCCGCCGACGCAAGGAACGTGCCGTCGAGATTGATCGACAACACGCGGCGCCAGTCTTCGAAGGTCATCTGGTCGAACGACTGATTGGGATAGATGCCGGCGTTGTTGACGAGGATGTCGCAGCGACCGAACCGTTGCTCCACCGACCGTGCGAGCGCCTTGACGGACTCGGGCGATGACACGTCGCAGTGGCATGCGAGCGCCTCGCGATCCGCCTGACGCACCAGCTTCACCGTCTCGTCGGCCGGCTCGAGGTCGGCAATCGCGATGTGCACGCCGTCCTCCGCCAGTCGTCGGGCGAAGGCCTGCCCGAGGCCCTTCGCCCCGCCGGTAATGACGGCGACCTTGTCGCGATGCCCCTTGCCCATTCAGTTCTCCCCTGGTGGATCGATGTCGGCCTTGAATGCCGCGACTTCTTCAACCAATCGCTCGGCGAGCAGTGCGGCTGCGCGGATCGTAGGCCCGGCCGCCTCGTAGCGAAAATTATCGTAATTGTGAGTGGCGATGTGTCGGAAGCGACGCGTTTCGTCAGCCGCCTGGGCCAGCGCTTGGCTCAAGATCGCCGGCCGACTGCCGGGCATTGGCGCTGCCGCCCTCCTGATCAGATCGGCATGCCAAGTTTCGCCGACCGGCAACTCCTCCCCCATCATTTTCAGGATACGCGACAAGGCACCTTCGAGCGACGTGTGACCCGATTGGAGCGAATGCATCAGGGCCATTTCGGCTTTGTAGCCGTCCAGACCCGGAGAATCAAAGCCTCCCTGGCGGTCCAGTTCGACCGACCGCCGAAAATGCTCGACGGCGGCCCGTATGTCTGCGTCGACATCGAACCAGCGGCCATCGCTCACGGGAGTACCAACGCCTTGGGCTCAATTCTGCGAAGAAACTCAGCCTTGCACCAGGATTTGGGCTTGATGTCCGGCCTGAGACCCAGGCGCGCGCACGCTTCTTCGGCAAAAGTCATGGCGGCGGGGAGAGCCGCCGGGGCAAAATCGACCAGGATATCTGCATCGCTGTCGTAGCGCAGGTTGCCTGAAGCCGCCGATCCGTAGAGCCAGTACCGCCCATGGTTCTTCTCGGCGTACTCCGCAAGCTCGACCTTGAGGCGTTCGACGCCCTGGCGAATTTGCTCGGTGCGAGCCTTCTTCCGTTCTGCGAGAGTGACGATCATGGCGCACCACCAAATGTGCTTGGACGCCCTTATAGCAGAAGGAGAGCCGAGTTGCGGCAGTTGCCGCGAGCCGCTCACATGTGGATCGCGCGCTTGTCCACCGCAAGCGCCGCCTCCTTGACGGCCTCGCTCAAGGTCGGGTGGGCGTGGCAGGTGCGCGCCACGTCCTCCGACGAGGCGCCGAACTCCATCGCCATCGCCGGCTCGGCGATCATGTTGCCGGCATCGGGTCCGAGGATATGGATGCCGAGCACGCGGTCGGTCTTTGCATCGGCAAGGATTTTCACGAACCCGTCGGTGGTGAGGTTCACCTTGGCGCGCGCATTGGCGGTGAACGGAAACTTGCCGACCTTGTAGGCGATGCCGGCGTCCTTCAGCTCCTCCTCGCTTTTTCCCACCGAGGCGATCTCCGGATACGTGTAGACCACGTTGGGGATCACGTCGTAGTTCACGTGGCCGGCCTGGCCGGCGATCAGCTCCGCCGCCGCGATCCCTTCGTCCTCCGCCTTGTGCGCCAGCATCGGCCCGGCGATCACGTCGCCGATGGCGTAGATGCCCTGAACGTTGGTGCGGAAATGCTGGTCGACGATGACGCGGCCACGATTGTCCTTGGCGACGCCGACGCCTTCCAGGCCGAGGCCTTCGGTGTAGGGCACGCGTCCGATCGCCACCAGCACCACGTCCGCCTCGATCGTCTCGGCGGGGCCGCCGGCGGCCGGCTCGACCCTGGCTTTCAACGAGTTCCCCGAGCTGTCGACGCCCGAAACCTTCGAGGCCAATTTGAAGGTCATGCCCTGCTTCTGCAGGATGCGCTGGAACTGCCTCGCCACCTCGAGATCGAGGCCGGGCAGGATGCGGTCGAGAAACTCGACCACCGTCACCTCGGCGCCGAGGCGGCGCCACACCGATCCGAGCTCGAGCCCGATGATGCCCGCGCCGACCACCAGCAGGCGCTGCGGCACCTTGTCGAGTGCGATGGCGCCGTCCGAGGAGACGATGCGTTTCTCGTCGATGTCGATGCCCTTCAGCCGTGCTACGTCCGAGCCGGTCGCAATGACGATGTTCTTGGTCTCGACCAGCTGGGTGGCGCCGTTACCCGTCACCTCGATGCGGCCCGGCGCGACGATGCGGCCCGTGCCGTGCAGGGACTCGATCTTGTTCTTCTTGAACAGGAAATCGATCCCCTTGACGTTGCCTTCCACGCCCCGGTCCTTGAATTTCATCATGGCGGCGAGATCGAGCGTCGGCTTGCCCACCCCGATTCCCATCTGGCCGAAGCTGTGCCCCGCCTCCTCAAATCGCTCGGAAGCATGCAGCAGTGCCTTGGAGGGGATACAGCCGACGTTGAGGCAGGTGCCGCCGTGCGTCGCCCGCTTTTCCACCACCGCGGTCTTCAGGCCGAGCTGGGCGGCGCGGATGGCGCAGACGTACCCGCCGGGGCCGGTGCCGATGACGACGAGATCGTAGGCAGGATTTGCCATGATACGTATCCTGAAGCGTTGCCCGGTCGGCGCGGACACTGCCCGAAGCCCTCCGGCGAGACAAGCTGACCTACGCGGGTGACAGAGATGGGTTTGCGGGCGGCGCTCCGACAGGCGTGCGGCTTCATGGCAGCTGTGCTGATGCTGGCGCTTGTGGCCGCCCGGCCGGTTGCCGCGCAGGGCGTGGAGCCGACGCAGGTGTTCGGCGAGGCGTTGAAAAGCTGGACCGCCACGCATCGGGTCAGGCGCGCCTTCGTCATTGTGCGGCGGGAGGGGCGGGTCGTTTACAACTCGTCGCTCGGGGGGGCCGTGCCGTCCGCCCCGGTGCACCTCGCCAGCCTGTCGAAGGCGATCACCGCCGCCTGCGTGGCAGCGCTGGTGCGCGACGGCAAGCTCGCGTTCGACACTCCTGTTTCGGTTGCGCTGAGGAAATTCATCGCCGCGCACGAGGCGCCGCGCGATCCGCGCCTCGCCCAGGTCACGGTGGCAGAGCTCCTCACCCACCGCGCGGGCTTCGCCAATGGCGACGATGACGATCCGGCGAGCGGCCGCAATCTCGATCGCTACCTGACGATCCACAGCTCGCGCGAGCCGCCCAAGCCGGTGCTGCTCTCAGGTGTGCTCAAGGCGCGGCTCGCGCAGGCGCCGGGCAGCCGCTACGCCTATGGCAACGCGGCCTACCACGTGCTCGGCGCGATCATCGAGGAAGCGAGCGGGCGCTCGTACCGTTCCTATTGCCGCGAGGCCGTGCTGGCGCCGCTAGGACTCCACGGCGATTTCGAGCCGGCCTGGCGCGTCTCATCCGCCATGGGCGCATGGCGGATGAAGGGTGAAGATTATCTGAGATTCCTCGACCTGTTCGCCGCCGAGGACGAGCGCCTCGGTGCCGTCGCCAAGGCGTGGATGGCGGAGCCGCAGGGCAAGTCGGTCCCGTTCGACCCGTCCGCCTGGTATGGCCTGGGCGTCCTCGCGCGCAAGGCCGCGCGCGGCCTCGACGTGTGGCATTGGGGCTCATGGGATTACACACCCGAGAAGGGGGAGAAGGGCACGGTGCGGACGAGCTTCGTCGCCCACGCGATGCGCCTCGCCGACGGCACCGGCTGGTTCGTCTACGCCAATCCGCGGGTGGAGGAGGGTGCGCCGCGCGCCGCGCTCGTCGACGCGCTGCTGCGCGCCTACCGCTCGACCGCACGGTAGACTGAAGCCTTCAATACAGCAGGTCGAACGTATGGCGCTCGCGCCGCTCGAGCAGCGGTATGGCGCGTTTGAGCACCAGCTCGGCGAAGTGCTCGGTCTTCTGATGTTCCAGCCAGTCCTGCTCCGAGCCGTATTGCTCGTAGAGGAAGAACTCGTTCGGGTCGGTGCGCGAGCGGTGGGCGATGAATTCGATGCAGGTGGGCTCCTCGCGCGTCTTGCTCACCAGCTCCCGCAGGATCGAATGGATTTCCTCGCTCGCGCCTTCGCGCGGAACCCAGGTGGCGGCAACCACGAATGTCATCGTCGTTCTCCCGGCGCCCCACGCAAGGGCATTGGATTGCGGCCTGACGCGAGCGCCGCCACTCGGCTCAGCTTCCCGGGAGCGCGTGCACTTCCGGGAAGAACATGTCGGTCCAGGCACTCGGCCTGGTTTTGATGAGGCCCTGCTTGAACATGAATTCCGCAAACGTCGTGACGTTCTGCGGGGCGGTGGTGAACTTCGCTTCCGGATCGGTCACCATGCCGACGGCATCCTCCAGGGTGACCGGTTCCTTGGAAGCGTCGAGGTAGTCCTTGGTCGCCGCCCGCGGATCGCGGTTGATGTAGTCCATCGCTTCGCGCAAGGCGGCGACGAAGGCCGCGTAGGTCTTCGGATTGTCGGTGCGGAATTTCTCGGTCGCGTAGGACACCATGTAGCTCGCCGGGCCGCCGAGGATCTCCTGCGCGGTGGTGATGCGCCGGATGCCCGGCGTCTTGGCCTCGACGTACTGGAAGGGCGGCGCGGTGAAATGGTTGTTGATCTCGTGCACGCCCGACACCATGGCGCCCACCGCGTCGCCGTGCGGAATGCCGACGGTGAGCGCGTCGAACCGGCTCGATTGGGCGGGCCCCCAGATCTTCTCCGCCGCCATCTGCAGCAGGATCGCATGCACCGACACCTTCACGGTGGTGAGCGCGATCTTGTCCTTGTCGCCCAGGTCTTCGAGCTTCTTCACGTTCGGATTGCGGGTCATGAACCACAGCGGCAGGGCCGAGATGGCGCCGGCCGAGCGCACCGCCTGCGGAGTTCCCCTGGCCTTCGCCCATAGCGTGATGAAGACGGTCGTTCCGCCCGACACGATGTCGAGGCTGCCGGACAAGAGGCCCTCGTTCATCGGATTGCCGCCGGGAAACTGGCGCCAGCTGACCTTGGTGTTGGGCAGGCCGGCGGCCGCCAGCTGGCGCTCCAGCAGCTGGTTCTTCTGCATGATGATCATGGCCATGGCGCCGATACCGAATTGGGTCGCCATGCGCAGCTCGGAGACTTCGGCGCGCACCGTGCGTCCGGGCTGCAGCGTGAGCAGCACCGCCACCGCCGCGGTCATCATCCACTTGGTCATCGCACCCTCTCGATCGTCGCCGGTGTCGTGGTCGCGGCTCAGGCGCGTGCCGAAACCTTCAGGGCTGCGCCCCGCCGCGGGGCTTCGCGCAAGAGCTCCATCAGGCCCGCAACCGATCCGAGCTCTTCCAGCCGCTCGACCGCCGCGACCACCTTCTCGACGACGTCGTCGGCGAGCCGGGTCGGCGCGTAGGTGCGGAATTTCTCCTCGATCTGTGCGCGCGACAGGGGATTCTCGGCCGCGCCGCGCGGGTACTCGCAGCGCGCTGAGATCTTCTTACCATCGGCCAGCTCGATCTCGGCCACGGCCTGCACGCCGGTGAGGGCCGGGTCGGGATAGATCTCGACCTGCTCGGCGGCGGCGCGCCGCAGCTTCGGGTCGTCGTAGCGGGCGGGCTCGAACTGCGCCAAGGTCAGCTTCTGGTCATGCAGGATCACCGCCGCCGTGTAGTGACCCGAAATGAGCGCGTCGAACTTGCCCTTGTAGCGGGCAAGCCCGCCATGCAGATCGAACACCGTCTTGCTCAGCCCGATGCGCAGTGTCTTGACGCGGTCGGGATCGACGTCGTGCTGCTCGACGAGGTCGAACAGCGCGGTGTTCATCCCCTGGATCGAGGAGGCGGACGGCCACAGCCTGAGTGCGATCTGCTTGAGCTCCCAGTGCTTGCCGAGATCGGCCGTGACCGCCTCCGGTTTTCCGCCGTTGGTGTAGGTGTTGAACAGGCCGCCATCCTTGTGGGTGAGGAACTCGCGCGTGGCGAGGAATTTCTGCTCGGCGAGCAGCGCCGCCATCAGGCCCGACAGAGCGCCGCGGCACTGATGGAACTTGACGGTTGGCGTCGCCCAGGCGGCGAAGGTGCCCGCGGCTTGGCTGCCGGCAAGACCGAACGCCTGCGCCATGGTGTCGGCGTCGAAGCCGCGCAGCCGGCCGACTGCGGCGGCTGCGCCGAACGGGCCGATCACGCCGGGCCCGTGCCAGCCGCGGGCGCGGAAGGCCGGGGGATCGAGGCCGATGCCGACCCGCGTCGCCGCCTCGAAGCCGGCCGCCAGTGCCACGAGCAGATCGCGGCCGCTCAAGCCGTCGCGCTCGGCAATGCCCAGCGCCACCGGCACCACTTCTGGCGTGATGTGGGTGAGGGTCGGCCGGTGCACGTCGCACATCGTCACCGCGGTGATGAGGAAGCCGTTGAGCAGTGTTGCGCCGGCAAGCGACAGGTGGTCGCCGCCGATCACGCTCGCCTCGTCCGATTGCGCCAGCGCCGAAGCCAATGCGGCAATCTGGGGCGTCTCCTCCCCCTGGTGACCGGCGAGCGCGCAGGCGAGCGTGTCCAGCAAGACGTTCTTGCAGTGCTCGCGTACGTCCTGCGGCAAGTCCTCATAGCGCAGGCGGGCGGCGAATTCGGCCAACACGGCGGTGGCTTCTCCCGGCATCGAACTTGGTCCTTTCCAGAATGTCGGCTGAGGGTCGGTCGCTCTTCGCCGCCTAACCTATCTGCAACGCAGAGCCCTCGGCAATCCTGTCGCGAGTTGTGCAGTCGGCCGTGTTGGCCTATTCGGCAGGGTGCGGCACGGCGTGCCGCAGTTCGAAGCAAAGACTTCATCGATGACGCTGGTACTCCCGGAAGCCAGGCTCGACGCGCTGCTCGCCCGCCACCAGGTGGTCGAGGCCGAGCTCGCGACCGGCCCCGAACGCGATACCTATGTCCGATTGTCGCGCGAGTTCTCCGAGCTCGGTCCGCTGATCGATGCCGTCAAGGCGCTGCGCGCAACCGGGGCCGAGCTCGCCGACCTCGAGAGCCTGATCGCCGATCCTGCCACCGATGCCGAGATGCGGGCGCTCGCGCTCAACGAAAAGCCCGCCCTGGAGGCAAAGTACGCGGCGCTCGGGCAACAGCTGCGCCTCGCCCTGCTCCCCAAGGACGCGATGGACGAGCGCAACGTCATCATCGAGATCCGCGCCGGCACCGGCGGCGACGAGGCCTCGCTGTTCGCGGGCGACCTGTTCCGCATGTATGAGCGCTACGCCGCCAAAGAAGGCTGGAAGGTCGAGCTGATCTCGGCGAGCGAAGGAACCATGGGCGGATTCAAGGAGATCATCGCCGAGATTCGAGGCGCCGGCGCCTTCTCGCGGCTCAAGTTCGAATTGGGCGTTCATCGCGTGCAGCGCGTGCCGGCAACCGAGGCCTCCGGGCGCATCCACACCTCGGCCGCCACCGTCGCGGTGCTGCCGGAGGCCCAGGAGGTCGATCTCGCCATCAGCGAATCCGACCTCAAGGTCGACACGCTGCGGGCCGGCGGCGCCGGCGGCCAGCACGTCAACAAAACGGAATCCGCGGTGCGCATCACCCACATGCCGAGCGGGATCGTCGTGATGATGCAGGAGGAGCGCTCGCAGCACCGCAACCGGGCCAAGGCGCTCAACGTCCTGCGCGCCAGAGCTCTATGACCTCGAGCGCTCAAAACGCGATGCCGAACGCGCCGCCGAACGGCGCGGCCAGGTGGGCAGCGGCGATCGCTCCGAGCGCATCCGCACCTACAATTTTCCGCAAGGGCGCGTCACCGATCATCGCATCAACCTCACGCTCTACAAGCTGCCGCAAGTGATGGCGGGCGAGGCGCTCGGCGAGATCATCGACGCACTCGTCGCCGAGCACCAGGCGGCGCTGCTCGCCGCGGAGGAGCCGGCGGCGTGAGTCTCGCCGGCGTCTCGATTGCACAGGCGCGCCGGTCGGTGGCGAGCGCCCTGCGCCAGCACGGCATCGCGACGCCCGAGCTCGATGCCCGCGTGCTGGTGGCGCATGCGCTCGCGCTGGATCAGGCGGGGCTCGTGGCGGCGTCCGAACGGGTGCTCTCCGCCGAAGAGGCAAAGACGACCGAGGCACTGACGGCGCGACGGCTCGCGCGCGAGCCGGTGGCCCGTATCGTGGGCTGCAAGGAATTCTGGGGATTGCCGCTGCGTCTCGGCGCCGCGACGCTGGTGCCGCGGCCCGACACCGAGACGGTCGTCGAAGCGGCGCTCGCGCTGACCGATGCACGCGAATGGCGCGGCCGCGCGTTGCGTATTGCCGACCTCGGCACCGGATCGGGCGCGCTCCTGCTCGCGCTCCTGAGCGAGCTGCCGCTTGCGTTCGGTGTCGGCACCGACATCAGCGTCGCGGCGCTCGCGATCGCCCGCGACAACGCCCTGCGTCTCGGGCTCGGCGATCGCGCGGCGTTCGTCGCCTGCGAGCTCGGCACGGCGCTCGCCGGTGGATTCGACGTCGTCGTCTCGAATCCTCCTTACATTGCGAGCAGCGAGATCGCAGCGCTCGAGCCTGAGGTGCGCGATCATGATCCCCGCATCGCGCTGGACGGCGGCAGCGACGGCCTGCGCGCCTATCGTGCGTTGGCGGCCGATGCCTCCCGCTTGCTCGGCCGGAGCGGCCACCTGGTGGTCGAGCTCGGCGTGGGCGCCGAGCTTGACGTCGGCGCCATCTTCCGTACGGCCGGACTGGCGGCGGCCGCAGCCCGCGCCGATCTGGCGGGAGTCCCGCGCGCCTTGCATATCCACCCTGCCTAATAAGGGAGATCACCTATAGGCGGGGAGGAAAAAAAGGACTTGGAATATCGGACAAGAACCATTACCTTCCGTTCAAGATTACCCCGAGGCGAAGGGTTTACGCGCCGCCCAAGAGGCCCGGAGCACGGCTCTGCGTGGCCCGCGGCAAAAAAGCGAAGCGAACGCGATTGATCGGGAATGTCGGCTCGCTGCCTTGGGAACTGGCTTCTCCGCTGAGCGCGATTCGGGTCAGGGCTCGGTCGTGGCGCAGGATGAAGAATTGAGCAACACCGCGGGATGAGACCGCGAGTGAGAGGTTGCTGCGGCTATCGACACATGGACCAAAGCGGGTGAACGCTTGCGCCTGCAGCTCGGTTTTGCCTCGTGCATGCCGAAGCCGCGACGGCGTGGAGGAGACTTTTGCGTTGGGAAGGCAATCGGCGCGCTGCAAGGCCGCCACAAATGGGAGTGGGTAAACAACGAGCCATGAGAAACGGTCAGAACAAGCGCATGCGAGGCCGCAACCGCAAGGGGCAGAACCCGTTGACGCGGGTGTACGAGTCGAACGGCCCAGACGTGAAGATTCGCGGCACCGCCTCGCACGTCGCCGACAAATACGTGCAGCTTGCTCGCGATGCGCAGGCCTCCGGCGATCCGGTGGCGGCGGAAAATTATTTTCAGCATGCTGAGCATTATTTCCGCCTGATCGCCGTCGCCCAGGAGCAGTTCCGCCAAGCCAATCCCTACTATCGGCCGGAGCAGGACCAGCGCGACGACGCCATGGACGACATGGAGGACGAGGGTGCCGAGCAGCCGGCGTCTGCGGCGGGCGATCAGCCCTACGGTACCGGCGAGCAGCCCTACCTGCCGCCCCAGGCGCAGCCGTTTCCACAGCGCGATCAGCAGCAACCCTATAGCGGTCGCGAGCATCGGCCCTATGGTGGGCGGTCGCAGCCTCCCGCGCAGGCGGGTGAGCCGCCGGCCGGAGACCCCGAGCGACTACCCTCATTCATCACCGGCGGGGCGCCGCCCCAGGCAGAGCCCTACCAGGGGCACCGCCAGCAGCCCAACGGCTTCGATGGGCAGGCCGACCGGTTCCCGCTGCATCGTCGCCGGCGCCGCCATCGTGGCCCGCGCGGCGGCGATCAGCCGGGGGGACAGCAGCACATGGGGGGCGACGCTTCCGACGAGCCGTCGGGCCGTCCATCCGGCGAATAGCGGCTAGTCTCAAGTCTAGGCGGCGCCTCCGGGTGAGGGCGCGAGCACCGGCTCGAGCGTCGGCACCAGATGCCGCCGCTCCCGCCGCGCCGGAACCGCGCGGTAGACCTGTTTCGTTGCCTCGACGATATGGACCCCCGCAAACGGGGCGGACAAGGCCGCGCCGGTGCGCTCCCAGGCGCCGGCGGAGCGAAGAAACCAGCTGCGCGCGATCGGCGGGACATAGAGGGCCTCGTCCCAGCCGGTCGGGGTGAACCAGGTCTCCCGTAAGAGGGAAGTGATCTGCGAGCGCGAATAGGGCCGCCCGTGCCCGAACGGGGTCGTATCCATGCGGGCCCAGACGCCGCGGCGATTGGGGACGACGGCCAGAAGCCGGCCGCCGGCCGCCAGCACTCGCCACGCCTCGCGCAGCAGCGCCACCACGTCGTGCGAGACTTCGAGCGCATGGACGATCAGGACGCGGTCGACCGCCGCATCCGCGAGCGGCAGGTCGGTTTCTTCGATCAGGGCGGCCAGCGTCGGCGTCGCCGACGGCCATTTCACCACGCCCTGGGCCGCGGGCATGAACGCCAGGCAGCGCTCCGCCTCCTCGCGGAACAGCCCGAGATAGGGCGTCGCATAGCCGACCCCGACCACGCGCATGCCGCGAACATCGGGCCAGCGCGCCCTGACGCCGCGCCCGACATAGCGTCGCGCCACGATCCCCAGCGGCTGGGCGTAGAAATTGCGCAGATCGACGACGTCGAGCGACATGGCATGCACGGTCGGTTGGCGCTACAAGGCGCAGCCTGCCCCAGAATAAATCAGGGATTCAATCATGTCCGCAAAAACGCACCTGTTCCTCTGCCTCAAGGACAATTACGGCGTTCTCGTCCACGATCAGACGAGCGGAGCGACGGCGGCGATCGATGCGCCGGAGGCTGCACCGGTCGAAGCGGCGCTGCACGAGACCGGGTGGAAGCTCAGCGACATCCTGGTCACGCACCACCATGGCGACCACACCGGGGGCATCGCCGAGCTCAAGAAACGCCACCAGTGCCGCGTGGTCGCGCCACGCAACGAGATGGCGCGCATCCCCCTGGTGGATCAGGCGGTGGGCGAGGGCGACGTCGTCAAGGTCGGAACCCTGGCGGCGCGGGTCATCGAGACGCCCGGTCATACCGCCGGCCATATCACCTACTGGTTCGACAAGGACGCGCTCGCCTTCGCGGGCGACACGCTGTTCTCGATCGGTTGCGGCCGGGTGATCGAGGGCACGCCCGAGATGATGTGGCAATCGCTGCTCAAGCTCAGGGGCCTTCCCGGCGAGACCCGGGTCTATTGCGGCCACGAATACACGCTCGCCAATATCCGTTTCGCCCAGACGATCGAGCCTGACAACCCGGCGCTGGCTGCACGGGCCGCCGAGGCGGCCGAGCAGGTGGCCGGACGCAAGCCGACCATTCCGACCACCCTCGACCAGGAGAAGGCCGCCAACCCGTTCCTGCGCGCCGATCTGCCGGAGGTCGCGGCCGCCGTCGGGCTCGCGGGCAAGCCGGCGGCGCAGGTTTTCGCGGAAATCCGCGAGCGCAAGAATAGATCTTAAGGGCCTATCCGCTTAACGGCTTTTGGCGAATCAGTTCGTCCTGCCGTTCTGCCAAAATTGAAATATGGTTGCATTATATTATATTTTGCAGCTAATACGTGTATAGATGCTAATCCTTGGCGCGCTCCACGTAGGAGCCGTCGGCGGTCTGCACCACAATGCGGGTCCCGGCCGAAATATGCGGCGGAACCATGGTGCGGACGCCATTGGAAAGGAGGGCGGGCTTGTAGGACGAAGACGCTGTCTGGCCCTTCACGGTCGGCTCGGTCTCGGTCACGGTCAGCACGGTGCGTTGGGGCAGCTCGAGCGACACGACCGTTCCCTCGTGGACGCTGAGCATGACCTTCATGTCGGGCTGCAGATAGGCCGCCAGGTTGCCCACGACGTCGGGCGGCACCGCGATCTGGTCGTAATTCTCCATGTTCATGAAATGGACGCCGTCGCCGTCGCTGTAGAGATATTGGTACTCGCGGTCTTCCACGTGGGCGCGCTCGACCTGCTCGGTGGTCTTGTAGCGTTGCGACACTTTCGTGCCGTCGCTGATCCGGCGCAGGTCGAGCTGCGTAACCGGGGTCCCCTTCCCGGGGTGGATGTTCTCGGCGGTCATGACGGCGTAGAGCCTGCCGTCGATCTCGACGATGTTGCCCTTGCGGAGGGTGCTGGCAATGACCTTCACGTGCGTTGTTCCCCGGATGTCGGACTGGCCGGCATGGCGCAGCGCCGGATTTCGCGGGGCAACATACCGATTTTGCCCGTCATGGCCAGCCATTCGATTGGGCCGAATGACCGTCTGAGGCGCTAAATTGAGCGATTCGCCCTCCCCCTGGTGGATGCCGCACGTCCATGCCGACCGGCGGCCGTTCCTCATGGCGCGCGGCCGGATAACCGAAGCCGTGCGCCGCTGGTTCGGCCACGAGGGCTTCGTCGAGGTCGAAACCGCGACCCTGCAGGTCTCGCCCGGCAACGAGACCCATCTGCATGCTTTTGCGACCGAGCTTGCGACGCTGGCCGGAGAGCGCGCGCCGCTCTACCTGCACACGTCGCCGGAGTTTGCCTGCAAGCGGCTGCTGGCGGCAGGCGAGAGGAGGATCTTCACCGTCGCCCGCGTGTTTCGCAATCGTGAGCGGGGCGTTCTGCACCATCCCGAATTCACCCTGCTCGAGTGGTACCGCGCCGGCGAGCCGTACGAGCGGCTGATGGAAGACTGCGCGGCGCTGTTGGCGGTTGCGGCGGCAGCCGTCGAGGCGCCCGCGCTCACCTTCCGCGACCGCCGGTGCGATCCGTTCGCAGCGCCCGAGCGCCTCACCGTCGCGGCGGCATTCGCCCGCCACGCGGACATCGACCTCTTGGCGACGCTGCCGGCAGGGGAGGGCGACCGAGACCGCTTGGCGGCTGCAGCGCGGCAGGCCGGCATCCGCATCGCTGCCGACGACACGTGGTCCGACCTGTTCAGCCGGATCCTGGTCGAGCGGGTCGAAGCAAAGCTCGGGATCGGTCGCCCGACCATCCTGTGCGAATATCCATCCGAGGAGGCCGCGCTCGCCCGCCGCAAGGCGGCCGATCCACGCGTCGCCGAGCGTTTCGAGCTCTATGCTTGCGGCGTCGAGCTTGCCAACGGCTTTGCCGAACTGACGGACGCGGTGGAGCAGCGCCGCCGCTTCGAGGTGCAGATGGCGGAGAAGGAACGGCGCTACGGCGAGCGCTACCCCATCGACGAGGATTTTCTCGTCGCGCTTGCCATGATGCCGCCGGCGAGCGGCATCGCGCTCGGCTTCGATCGGCTGGTGATGCTGGCGACCGGGGCGCCGCGCATCGAGCAGGTGCTGTGGACGCCGGTTGCCAATCCGTGAGCAGGCTGCCATGTCGGGCCGGACACCAAACAGGATCGCACGCATGAGCCAAGATACGCTGCGCTGTACGGCCGATCTGGTGGCCGCCGGGCTCGTGCCCGAACAGCGGCATGTGGAGCTGGAACGAGTGGCGGCGCGCTACGCGGTCGCCATCACGCCTGCCATGGCGGGCCTGGTGGAGCCGGGCGAGCCGAGTGACCCGATCGCCCGCCAATTCGTTCCCACCTCGGCCGAGCTGGAGCATGTGGCCGGCGAGCGCGACGACCCGATCGGCGACGATGCGCACAGTCCGTGCGAGGGGATCGTGCACCGCTATCCGGACCGCGTGCTGTTGCAGCTCACGCATGTCTGTGCCGTCTACTGCCGGTTCTGCTTTCGCCGCGAGCGCGTCGGGCCGCGCGGCCAGGGGATGCTGTCGGCGCGCGCGCAATCCCGAGCGCTCGCCTATATCGCGGACCGGCCGCAGATCTGGGAGGTCATCCTGTCGGGCGGCGATCCCCTGATCCTGTCCGACCGCCGCCTGGGCGACATGATGAAGCGGCTCGCGGCAATCAGGCACGTCAAGATCGTCCGGATTCACACCAAAATGCCGGTGGTCGCGCCGGAGCGAATCACGGCGGATCTCGTCCACAGGCTCAAGGCCGACGGCAAGGCGACCTACGTGGTGCTGCATGCCAATCATGCGCGCGAGCTGACACCGGCCGCGCGCGCAGCCTGCGCCCGCCTGGTCGATGCCGGCATTCCGATGCTGAGCCAGTCGGTGCTGCTGCGCGGGGTGAACGACGATGCCGCGACGCTTAGCGAGCTCATGCGCGCGTTCGTCGAATGCCGCATCAAGCCCTACTATCTGCATCATGGGGATCTCGCGCCCGGCACCGCGCATTTCCGCACCGATATCGCGCAAGGTCAGGAGCTGATGCGCGGTCTGCGGGGTCGCCAGTCGGGCCTGTGCCAGCCGACCTACGTGCTCGACATCCCGGGCGGCCACGGCAAGTCGCCGATCGGGCCGAGCTATTGCGTCCCGGAGGGCGGCCGGTCCGCGCGCTACCGCGTCGAAGATTATTGCGGCCGCCAGCACGCCTATCCGCCGGCCTGACGATCATGCAACAGCTCTCGGCTGCCGACGTTATTGGCCTGCTCGAGCTCGAGCCACATCCGGAAGGCGGGCATTATCGCCAGACCTTTCGCGATTCGCTCAGCATCGAGGGGCGGGCCGTATCGACGGCGATCTACTTCCTGCTCGGGCGCGGCGAGCGCTCCCACTGGCACCGCATCGATGCCGTGGAGGTCTGGCACTACTACGCCGGTGCCCCGCTGGCGCTCCGGATCGCGCAAGACGGCAAGACGAGCACGGTCCGCCTGGGGCCCGGCTTGGCGGCGGGCGAGCGCCCGCAGGCCGTCGTGCCCGTCGGCGCCTGGCAGGCGGCGGAAAGCCTGGGCGACTGGACCCTGGTCGGCTGCACGGTCGCGCCGGGATTCGCGTTCACGGGCTTTGAGATGGCGCCGCAGGACTGGTCTCCCGCCTGATCGCTCCCTCCCTTCCCTCACCGGTTTGCGGGGCGCGGGGCTTTGCGAGCAGATCCTTGGCGGCGATCAGCCCGCCGCCGGCGATCAGGAGGGCGGCGAGCGCGAGCGACCAGCGGGCGTGGGTGTAGCCGGTCAGCACCAGAAGCAGCGTCGACAGCACCGGGGCCGCATAGGAGGCGGCGCCGAGGACCCGGATATCGCCGCGCTTCACGCCGAAATCCCACGCATAGAAGGCAGCGCCGACCGGGGCGAGCCCGAGCCCGATCACCGCCAGCCACTGGCCGGCATCGCCCGGCCATACCGTCGTTTCGAACGCCCCATGGCAGAGTGCGGCAAGCGCGGCAGTGGCGAGGCAGAATCCCGCAACCGCATCGCTCGGCACCGCGGCGAAGCGGCGCGACAGCACCGAATAGGTGGCCCACACGAAGGCGGCGACGAAAGCCGCCGCATACCCCGGAATGTGCTCGGCGGCGAGCGCGAGCCGGTCCTGGCCGGCGATCAGGACGACGGTTCCGGCGAGCCCGAGAACGGCCCCGACCAGGTGATGGATCCTGAGCCGCTCATTCGGCAGCAAGGCCGAGAGCAGCACGATGAGGAGCGGCCACAGGTAGTTGATGAGCCCGGCCTCGGCCGGCGGCGCCAGCCGCAGCGCGAAGAAATAGAGCGCATGGTAGCCGAACAGGCCGGCGACCCCGAGCGCCCAGACTTCCGGCGGCTGGCGCAGGGTGGCGAGCGCGGCGGGCCGGGCGAGGAAGCTCGCCATGCCGATGCCGCCGCCGATCGCAAACGTGATGGCGGCGAGCTGAAACGGCGGCATGTGTCCCGAGGCGACGGTCAGGACCGCCAGGAACGACCACATCAGGATGGCGGTGAAGCCGACGAGCGTCGCTCGCTGTCTGGTCATTCCGGCGGTTGGACGAATTGGCGCGTTACGCCATGTACTGGCCGCCGTTGGCCGTGAGCGTCGCGCCGGTGATCAGGCCGGCATCGTCGGAGATGAGGAAAACGACGCAGCGGGCGATTTCCTCGGGCTCGCCCAGGCGGCCGATCGGAATCTGCGGCAGAATGCTCTTCTCCAGCACATCCTTCGGCACTGCCTGCACCATCTCGGTATTGATGTAGCCCGGGCAGACCGCGTTGACGGTGATGCCGTTGCGCGCCGATTCCTGCGCCAGCGCCTTGGTGAAGCCGATCTCGGCGGCCTTGGAGGCCGAGTAGTTGGACTGCCCCATCTGTCCCTTCTGGCCGTTCACCGACGAGATGTTGACGATGCGGCCGAACTTGCGGGCGCGCATGCCTTCGATCACCGGACGGCACATGTTGAACAGGGAATTGAGATTGGTGTTGATCACCGCGGTCCACTGCTCGGGCGTCATGCGGTGGAACACGGTGTCGCGGGTGATGCCGGCGTTGTTGACCACGACGTCGACCGGTCCGAGGTCCGCCTCCACCTGCTTGAGGCCGGCAACGCACGAGTTCGTAGGACGAGACATCCCACTTGTAGGTGGGGATGCCGGTCTCGGCCTTGAATTTCTGGGCGGCCTCGTCGTTGCCGCCGTAATTGGCCGCGACCTTGTAGCCGGCAGCCTTGAGCCCCTTGGAAATGGCCGCGCCGATTCCGCGCGTGCCCCCCGTGACCACCGCAACGCGGGCCATGACGTTTCTCCCTTTAGAGACAACCGAAGACGGAACACGGAGGACAGATGCGAATTTCTGTGCGCCGTCAGTTTTCCGCCCGTTATATTCCGCTCACCCGTTCGGTGACGGAGGACGAAGCGTCCTCCGTCATCCGTCGTCTGTGCCGAGCTATCGCTCCACGCACATGGCGATGCCCATGCCGCCGCCGATGCACAGCGTCGCCAATCCCTTCTTGGCGTTGCGCTTGCCCATCTCGTTCAGCAACGTCACCAGCACGCGCGCGCCGGAAGCGCCGATCGGGTGGCCAATCGCGATCGCGCCGCCGTTCACGTTGACCTTCTGGAGGTCCCAGCCGAGATCCTTGTTGACCGCACAGGCCTGAGCGGCGAACGCCTCGTTGGCCTCGATGAGGTCCAGGTCCTCGATCTTCCAGCCGGCCTTCTTGAGTGCGGCGCGCGAGGCCGGGATCGGCCCGGTCCCCATGATGGCGGGATCGACGCCGGCGTGCGCCCACGACACGATGCGCGCGAGCGGCGTCTTGCCGAGCTTCTGCGCCTCGCTCGCCTTCATCAGCACCACGGCGGCGGCGCCGTCGTTGATGCCCGAGGCGTTGGCGGCGGTCACCGTGCCTTCCTTGTCGAAGGCCGGCCGCAGCTTGGAGACGCTTTCGAGGGTGACGCCCTGCTTGGGGTATTCGTCGGTATCAACGACGACGTCGCCCTTGCGCGACTTGATCGTCACGGGCGTGATCTCGTCCTTGAACCGGCCGGCCTTCTGCGCCGCCTCGGCCTTGTTCTGCGAGGCGACCGCGAACTCGTCCTGCTGCGCCCGCGTGATCTGATACTGGCGGGCGACGTTCTCGGCGGTCGTGCCCATGTGGTAGCCATTGAAGGCGTCCCACAGGCCGTCCTTGATCATCGTATCGACCAGCTCGAGCGAGCCCATCTTGGTGCCGTTGCGCAGGTGCGCGACGTGCGGCGCCATGCTCATGGACTCCTGCCCGCCCGCTACCACGATCTCGGAATCGCCGTTGAGGATCGCCTGGTAGCCGAGCGCGACCGCACGCAGCCCGGAGCCGCACAGCTGGTTGACGCCCCAGGCCGGGCTTTCGACCGGAATGCCGGCCTTGATCGAGGCTTGGCGGGCCGGGTTCTGGCCCTGTCCGGCGGACAGGATCTGGCCCATGATCACTTCCGAGACCCGCTTGGGCTCGACCCCGGCGCGCTCGAGCGCGGCCTTGATGGCCACCACGCCCAGATCATGGGCCGCAAGGCTCGCGAATGCCCCGTTGAAGCTGCCGACCGGGGTGCGGGTGGCGCTGACGATGACGATGTCGTCCTTCATTGCGAGAACTCCTTTATGTGGGCATAGCCAGCCGCGGCGGCGGCGTGCGACCGAGCCGTATTCGTGGGCGGAACCTGGATGTCGCCACTCGATATCCGTCCGGTCGAGTGATGTCCATATGGCGATGGCGCGACATGCCCGGAAGGGGGCAGGCTCCGCATTGATCAGAGTCAAAATCGGCGACGCCATCAACCGTGTTTCGCCGATTCTGCACAAAACGGTGGCCCTCCGGGCAGGAAAATGCTTACCTTGAGGTAGTTCCCTGCCGACCGGCCAACCGACGCTGAGCGAAATGGTCAAGTCCGAACACCGGGTGACGATCAAGCGGTACGCCAGTCGGCGCTTCTACGATGCCAGCACTGCCAGCTATGTGACCGCCGCCGATATCGCCGCCATGGCCGATGATGAGAAGAATGTCGTCGTTTACGACGCCGCCACGGGCGAGGACATCACCGATTTCATTCTTGCCAAGAATCGTTTTCACTGACTCCTATGGCCAAGTCCACCGAACCGGTTACGATCAAGAAATACGCCAACCGGCGTCTCTACAACACCGGCACGAGCACCTACGTGACGCTCGAAGACCTCGCCGCAATGGTCAAGAAAGGCGAGGATTTCATCGTCTATGATGCCAAGTCGGGCGAGGACATCACCCGCTCGGTGCTCACCCAGATCATCTTCGAGCAGGAGAACAAGGAAGGCGGCCAGAACCTGCTGCCGATTGCGTTCCTGCGCCAGCTGATCCGGTTCTATGGCGACAGCATGCAGATGCTGGTGCCGCGCTATCTCGAAGTCTCCATCAACTCGCTCACGCGCGAGCAGGAGAAGTTTCGCACCCATGTGGCGCAGGCGTTCGGGGTCGGCGGCTTCGGATCGATCGAGGAACAGGTGCGGCGGAACATGGAGCTGTTCGAGCGCACGTTTGCGATGTTCGCGCCGTTCCCGCGGGGAGGCGGCCAGAGCGAGGACAAGCCGGTCTCGGAGATCGATGAGCTCAAGCAGCGTCTCAACGAGATGCAGCGGCGCCTCGACGGCCTCACGGCGGGCGGCAAGGCGGAGCAATCGGGCGCCGAGATCGACGAGATCAAGCGCCAGCTCGGGGAGGTGCAGCGGCGCCTCGAGCAGCTCACCGGGGCAAAGGGCGAGGCCTAGCGACCGGCCTGAGCGTGTAGGGTGGGCAAAATCGCCCAATAATGCATGACGAGCGCGTGGGCACGCGCGATTTTGCCCACCCTAGAATTCCCTATCCCGCTACGCCGCCGAGGCCGAGCCGGCCTTGGGCCGCTCCAGCATGGCGCGGCCGATCAGGTTCCCCTGCAGGTAATCGCAGCCCCATTCGGTGAGAATCGCCGCAGTCTCTTCGTCCTGCACCCATTCGGCGACGGTTGCGATGCCCAGCCCCTTGGCAAGCTCGATCATCGTGCGCACGAACAGCCGGTCGTCGGCCGAGCGCGCGAGATTTTGCACGAACGACCCATCGATCTTCACGACGTCGACGCCGAGCTTGCGCAGGTTGCGGAACGAGGTGTTTCCGGCGCCGAAATCGTCGATCGCCACCACGCACCCGAGATCCTTGGCGCGTGTGACGAAGCCGACCGCGTCGTCGACGTTCTGGAATGCCGCCATTTCGGTGATCTCGATCGCCACCCGTTCGGCCACACCCGGATGATTGCGCATCTGGGCCGCGAAGCTGCCCCACCAGTCGGGATCCATGGTGGAGCCGGGAGAGACGTTGAGGCTGACCCTGAGGTCGGGCGCTTCCAACAGCTCGGCGACGACCAGCTCGACCACGCGGAAGTCGATCAGCCGCACGAGGCCGAGCCGCTCGGCGGTGGGAATCACCTCGCCTGCGGCCAGCACGCTGCCGTCGCTGCGGCGCACGCACATCAGGCATTCGTAGAACTCGGTCCGTCGCGAGATCGCCTCGACCACCGGTTCGAACGCCAGGATGATCCGCCGCTCGTTGAGGGCAGCGACGATCTCGTCGGTGGCGCGCACGTTGTCGCGGCGCATCGCCTCGTGCTCGACGCTCGGCCGGTAGGCGCAGAACGAGCCGCGCCGCTTGGCCTTGGCGGCGTCGAGCGATTCCTGGGCGCGCGCCAGCACCTCGTGCACGGTGCGGGCATGGCGCGGCGCCGCGACCCCGCCGATCGTCGCCGTCACGGCGACCCGGGCGGTGGACGTCTCGACCACCTCGTCGCGCACCTCGGCGAGCAGCCGGTCGGCGGCGGCCGCCATGTCCTCCGGGGTGCAGTTCCGCAACACCAGGCCGAACTTGTTGCCGGAAAAGCGGCCGAGCGAATCGCCGCCGCGCATCTTGGAACGGATGCGCTTCGCCACGACCGCGATCACCTCGTCGGCGACGTCGAACCCGTAAGCTTCGTTGATGCGCGCCAGGTTGTCGATGCCGATCAGCAGGAACCCGCATGAGGAGCGAAACCGCAGGGATTCCTCGAGCGCATCGCCGAGGGTCTCGCTGAGGTGCCAGCGGTTCATTTCCCCCGTCAGGCTATCATAGCGCGACAGATAGGCGAGCCGCTCCTCCCGTGCGTGACGTTCGTCGACCGCGCGGATCACTCCGTGGGCATGCGTCGGCGTGCCGTCGGCGCCGGCGAACCAGCGGCCGGTATCCTCGATCCAGGTCTTGGCGTCGTGCTCGGGATCGAGCCGCACGCAATACTCGACCTGGTAGGGAACGCCGTTTCCGTCGTCGCGCGCCGAAGAATGCATGACTGCATCAAACCGCGTCTGAATGTTGCTGGAATCGAGCAGCCGTGCATAGAGCCGACCCGTCCCGATCGAGGCCGGGTCGGCACATCTGAGGACCTTGCCGACGTTCGGGCTCCAGGACAGGGCATCGCTCGCGATGTCCCAGAGATAGAAGGCTTCGCCGATCGAGGCGAGGATGCGCGCGGCGTCGTCGCCCGGCGTTTGCCCTGGATGCCCGCTCTCGCCCGCGCGCCCACGCGCTGCGAACAGCGCTTTCTCGCTCCGAGGCGAGGGCGGGGCGGCGCCCCTGGGGTCTTCGCCAGTCACGGCTCTTGATCTCTGGATCAGACGTCAGCGGGGGCAAGTTTTAGACAAGGTACGACGAAACGTTAAAGAATGTAGAAACCTGACCTTACGGAAACCTGCAACGCCGAGCCTTGGTTCCCATATTGAGGTTAAACGTCCGGCACGTCCATTGCGACCTACCTGCTGCACAAGCGCGACCTGTTCCATTCTGATACAGGAGACGGCGATGCAGGCGATCCGTGGAATTCCGACCTCCCAGTCGGTCGGGCTTCGCTCGCTACGCGGTGAGCCCAACAAGGCGTCGGCAGACGACAGCGTCCAGGTCGAGTCGCGTGCGCTGGTGGCGATCCGGCCGGTCGCGCCGGTCGAACTCAGTCGCACGGCCCGACCCTACCCGCTGGCAAGCTTCCTGGCGCACCTCATCGCGGTGCGGGAGCGCGCGCCGCAGACGCGCCCGCGCGGGCGGGCGGCACCCGCCGAGGCGAGCGCCGCCTATGTGGCCCGGCAGGCCAGGGCGCCACGGCCGACGGACCTGCTGCGCAAGTCGGCATGAGCGCTCTGTTCGACGCATCGCCGAGCAGGTATCAAGGCAGAACCGAAGGACTTCGGGGCTCGCCATGTCCTCTCTGGCGCCACTCGTCTGCCTGTTCTGCCTCTCCGCCCCGAGCCTGCCGTATCCGCAAGTCTCTCGGGAGGCAGGCGGCATTCGCTACACCTATGAGGCTCTAAGCCACGGGAAGCATCTGCTCAGGCTGAGTACGGAGTCCTCGTTTCTCTTCCCGGACCATGATCGCACCAATCATCTCTATGGGTTTGCCGACGCGTTCGCCCGGCACACGTGCCCGGGCGACTATCGCTTCATCGAGCGACCCCGCCTGATGCCGCCGATCCACCCGGTGCTGAGCCGCAATTTCGTTTTCCGCTGCCTGCCGACAGATCGCCGCAGGGCACGTCGCATCGGCTAGTTTGGCGTCCGGTTGCGAAGTTCGCGATCACGTATGTTATTCGCCGATGCGAACCTCGCAGGGGCCTCAATAGCCCATCGCGCAGCCGTCCTTGCGCGGGTCGGAGCCGCCGATCAGCACGCCGCGGTCCCAATCGATGGCGATCGCCTGGCCCCCGCCCCACGGGGTGGGCGCCAGCGCGACCTGGTGCCCGCGCTCCTCGAGCCCCTTGACGGTCGCGGGCGGCAGGCCGCGCTCGACCACGCTCGCTTCCTCGACGAAGAAGGCGCGCGGGCAGTCGATCGCCGCCTGCACGTCCATCCCGTAGTCGATCATGTTGGTGACGACCTGCGCGTGGCCCATCGGCTGATAGTGCGCGCCCATGACGCCGAACGGCATCGCGCAGCGTCCGTCGCGCATGGCCATGCCGGGAATGATCGTGTGCATCGGGCGCTTGCGCGGGGCGATCGTATTGGGGTGCGCCGGATCGACCACGAAACAGGCGCCGCGGTTCTGCAGCATGATGCCGGTCTTCTCGGTCGCGACGGCGACGCCGAACGCGCTGTAGAGCGAATTGATCAGCGAGACCGCCATGCGGTCGCGGTCGACCACGGTGAGATAGACCGTGTCGCTGCCCGGCGTCGGCGCGCCCGGCAACGGTACGCGACGCGTGCGGTCGAGACGATCGGCGAGACTGCCGGCGAACGCCTTGTCGAGCAGGGCCGGGACCGACACCTGCATGAAGGCCGGATCGGCCACGTGGGTGTCGCGCACCGCGAAGGCGAGGCGCGCGGCCTCCAGCATCAAGTGGTAACGCTCGGCGCCATAGGGATCGAGCGCGGCGAGATCGAACCGCTCGAGGATGTTCAGCATGACGAGCGCCGTGATGCCTTGCCCGCTCGGCGGGATCTCGAGCACGTCGAGGCCGCGATAGTTGGTGGCGATCGGCTCGACCGCGTCGCCGCGGTGAGCCGCGAGATCGTCGGCGCGGAGAAAGCCGCCGCGTGCCTCGACCGTGGCGGCAATGTCGTCGGCGACCGCTCCCTGGTAGAGAGCGGCGGGCCCCTGCTGGGCGATCGCCCGCAAGGTCGCGGCGAGCGCCGGAAAGCGGATCACGTCGCCGACCTTCGGGGCCGCCCCGTCGAACAGATAATGCCGCGCCGCTCCGGGATCGGTCGCGAGGCGGGCAACCGCCTTGCCCCAATCGAAGGCGACGCGCGGCGCCACGGGGAAACCCTGCTCGGCGTAGCGGATGGCCGGCTGCAGCGCACGATCGAGACCGAACCGTCCGTGCGCCGCGAGGATCGCCGCCCAGGCCTCGATCGCGCCCGGCACGGTGACGGCGTGAATGGAGTCAGGCCCGATGGTCCGGATGCCCTGCGCGAGCAGGGTCTCGGTGGTGACGCGCGACGCCGCACGCCCCGAGCCGTTGTAGCCCCACACCGGCGTGTCCGGCCGCGCCACCAGGCAGAAGCAGTCGCCGCCGATGCCTGTCATGTGCGGCTCGACCACGCACAGCACGGCGAGCGCGGTCACGGCCGCATCGGCCGCGCTGCCGCCCGCGTGCAGCACCTCGATCGCCGCCTGGGTGGCCAGCGGATGCGACGTCGCCGCCATGGCGTCGGGCGCAATGACCGGCGAGCGGCCGGGCAGGTGAAAATCGCGGGTCATGGGCAGGAACAGTCTTGGTTGGAGGCGGAAAGCGGAAGCCGGGAGCGCGCGAGGCTGTTCAGCCGCGATCGCCGGCATGCACGGCTTCCTCGACCGCCACATCCCGGCGCGCCGCCCGGGCGGTGACCGTGAAGCCGCCCAACACGTCGACCAGGCTGATCATCATCAGCAGGAAGAAGGTGCTGGTGGCTGCTTGCGGCAGAAGTAGGAACTCGATCAGCATCACGACGAACAAGCCCATCGACAGCATGTGATCGATGATGCCGCGGCTGCTGCTGGCGCGCGCCGCCTTGAAGATCTCGACGAACAACAGAAGGATCGAAAACGCGATCAGCACGTCCTTGGGCGTGATCTCCCAGGTTTCGCCGGACATCATTGCGATGCCAGCGATCCTGTCGGTCCATTTCACGCCGGGCGTGAGGAACGCGATCATGTTGTAGATCGCGAACGGAATGATCAGCAGGGGAATCCCGACCAGAAACACCGTTCACCCCCTTCTCGCGCCTCTGGGGAACCCCTTGCGCCTCACGTCTCCGATTTCGGCTTGAGGATCTGCCGACCCTTGTACATGCCGGTCTTGAGGTCGAGATGGTGCGGGCGGCGCAGCTCGCCCGAATCCTTGTCCTCCACATAGGTCGGTCGCTTGAGTGCATCATGCGAGCGTCGCATGCCGCGCCGGGACGGCGAGGTCTTTCTTCGCGGGACAGCCATGGCGTCGTTCTCCAGATCAGGAGGCATTCGAAGGGGAAGGCGGGCTTATAGAGGATCGGGCTCGGGAAGACCAGTAGGGTGGGCGAGCCGCTGTGGCGGCTCGCCCACGCGGACAAGCACGGGCTCGCGATTTTGCCCACCCTACGGTGCTACTTGCTACCGCTTGCGCTGCAAACAGGCGGCAACGCGCGGCGACTTGGCCGCCCGAGCCACATAGATACCGGCGAGGCGCCGCACGCCGGCGCCCGGTGCCTTGGCGCTGCGCCGCTTCGGGTTGGGCAGGATCGAGGCCATGGCGGCGGCCTCCCGCGGGTTGAGCTCGCGCACGCTCTTGCGGAACGCCCATTGCGCCCCGGCTTCGGCGCCGAACTCCCCGCCCGGGCCCCATTCGGCGATGTTGAGATAGATCTCCATGATGCGGCGCTTCGACATCACGAGATCGATCCACAGCGCGAGCGGCGCTTCGAGCGCCTTGCGGACGAGGCTGCGGCCCGACCACAGGAACAGGTTCTTGGCGGTCTGCTGGGTGATGGTCGAGCCGCCGCGCGCCTCGGAAAACTCGTCGGCCTCCTCGATCGCTTCCCGCAGCGCTTTGAGATCGAGGCCGCGATGGCGGCAGAACTGGCTGTCCTCGGCGACGACGACGGCGAGCGGCAGTGCGCCCGACATCGCCTCGATCGGCACCCAGGCCCGCTCGACGCGCGCCCCCGTCGCCCAGCGCCACAGCATCGGGGTCGAGACCGGGTTGACCGCGATATAAACCAGAGTGAGCACGTAGGGGACCGCGAGAACGCACAGCGCTGCGACGACGAGCAACGCCGCGATCCTTCGGACCGGATGGGAGGCCGGAGATCGTTGCACATCAGTCATGGCAATCGCGCAGCAAAGATCGCTACCCTGGTCAAACGGCGCCGTTTCGCTAGCTTATATCGAAGACAAAGCTTGGGCCCGATGAAGAAGCAAGCCGACAGCATCCTGCTGGTGCGAATCGCCCGCGTCCATACGCGCCTGTGGGTCTGTATCGCGATTGGAGTGGCGACGTTCGCGATCGTGCCCGGGCGCTGGACCAGCGTGCTGGTCGGCTGGGACGTCGGCCTTGTCTGCTACCTGGTGGCGGCATTCGCCCACATGGCGCGCTCCTCGATCGCCGACATCAGGCGGCACGCGGCCGAGCAGGACGAGGGAGCATTCGCCCTGTTCCTCCTCACCGTGGGTGCCGCCGTCGCCAGCCTCGGAGCGATCTTTGCCGAGCTGGCGACCGTCAACTCGTCGCACCCGGCCTACCCGTATTACGTGGCGCTCGCCATTGCCACCGTGGCCCTGTCCTGGACCTTCACCCATACGATCTTCGCGCTGCGCTACGCCCATCAGTTCTACGGCGAGGGCCATCACGCGGACGGCCTCAAGTTTCCCGGCGACGAGCGCCCCGACTATTGGGACTTCGTCTATTTCGCCTTCGTGATCGGAATGACCTTCCAGGTGTCCGACGTGGCGGTGACGAGCAAGCACGTCCGCCGCTCTGTCATCGCTCATGGCGTGGTGGCGTTCGTGTTCACGACCGCGATCATCGCGCTTACGGTCAATATCGCTGCGAGCGCATTGTGAGCATTCGGTGACCACGACGATCCAGATTCTGCTGCTGCTGGTGGCCGTGATGGTGGCGGTCGCGGTCGCGGCGCGCCGTCTCGATATCGCGCCGTCGATCCTCCTGGTGGTCGCCGGCGTCATTCTCGCCCTGATTCCCGGCTTGCCGCGGCTCGAGCTGGCGCCGGAGCTGGTGCTCCTCGTGCTCCTGCCGCCGCTCATCTATTCGGCCGGCGTCTCGATGAGCTGGCGCGAGTTCCGCTTCAACCTGCGGCCGATCGCGCTGCTGTCGGTCGGCTGCGTGGTGTTCACCGCCTGCGCGGTGGCGGCGGCGGCGCACTTCCTGCTCGGCCTGCCCTGGGCGGTCGGTTTCCTGCTCGGCGCGATCGTGGCGCCGCCCGACGTGGTGGCGCCGCTGGCGATCGCCCGCCGGCTGAACCTGCCGGGGCGGATCATGGTGGTGCTCGAGGGCGAAGGCCTGGTCAACGACGCAACCGCCCTGATCCTCTACCGGTTCGCGGTCGCCGCCATCGCCACCGGCGCGTTCTCGCTGCCGCAGGCTACCGGGACGTTCGTCCTGATCGTGATCGGCGAGATCGCGTACGGGATCGGCGTCGGGTGGCTGAGCCTGCGGCTGCGTCGCTGGGCCAACGAGCCGCGGGTCGAGGTCACGCTGTCGCTGATGACGCCCTACCTCGCCTATTGGGTCCCCGAGCACCTCGGCGGATCGGGCGTGCTGGCGACGGTCGCGGCCGGCCTCTACGTGAGCTGGAACGGGCCGCTGCTCATCCCGTCGGCGACCCGGCTGCAGGGGATCTTCTTCTGGGACCTGATCATCTACCTGATCGAGGGCTTGATCTTCCTGGTGATGGGCCTGCAGGCGCGCGGGCTGCTCGAGCGCATGCCGCAGTACTCGCTGCGCGACGTGCTCCTCGCAACCGCCGTGACCGCGGCGATCATCGTGGCGGCGCGCTTCGTCTGGATCTATCCGGCGACCTACCTGCCGCGCTGGCTGATCCCTTCGCTCGCCCGCCGCGACCCGTCGCCGCCGTGGCGATGGGTGTTCGCGCTCGCCTTCACCGGCGTGCGAGGCGTGGTCTCGCTCGCCGCTGCGCTGGCGATCCCGCTCACGCTCGCCAGCGGAGAGCCGTTTCCGTATCGCGACCTCATCCTGTTCATCACGTTCGGCATCATCATCTTCACGGTGGTGGGCCTGGGCCTGATGCTGCCCGCGGTGATGCGCTGGCTCGGCCTCGCCGGCCACGGGAGCGAGGAGCTCAAGCAGGAAATGGCGAACGAGCAGGCGGCGCGCCAGCATGTGCTCAACCACGCGCGCGGCCTCCTGGAGACGATTGCCGTCGAGTGCCGCCTGTCCGACGAGGCGCTGCGGCAGATCCAGGCGCAGTTCGATCAGCGCCTGCAGCAAGGGCCGCCGCGTACGAGCGGCGAGAGCGACGTGGCGCGCGAGATCGAATTGCGCCTGCGGCTGATCGGCGTCGAGCGCGAAGTGCTGCACCGGCTCTTGCGCGAGGGCCGCCTCAGCGACGAATCGCGCCGGCGGCTCGAGCGCGAGCTCGACCTGGAGGAAGCCTACCTGTCGATGCGCACCGACAGCCGCCCGGATCTGCCGATGTGAGCCGGAGCCGATCTCCGGACAGCGCAGGCGCTGTCCGGAGATCGGGCAACGACGCGTCGATCGCGCATCTCGTATCGGATTCACGATGTCAAACAGCCCGGCGCGTGGCCCGCACGAGATGCGGGCCCCGACGCACGCATGCGTGAGGGAGCGGAGCGCCGAGAAGCGCTGGTGCGGTTGCGCGCCGCACCGTCGAGCGTGTTCCCCTTCCCCGTTTGCGAGACGGCGAAGGGCACGCCGAAACGCCTTGCGAGGCGTTCCGCGCCTCCCGGAGGGAAGCGCTCGCCTCTCGGCGCTCCACCGCGGCGCTTTTCAGCCCCGGGCTCCCTCGCCTTCCTCTGAAGGCCTCGTGGCCGGGTCGTAGTGTCCGGCCGGGGAACCCGAGGCCGCCCGGGGGCAGGGGACTTCAGCCCTGCCCGCAGGCGCCGCTCCCGGCTCCATCTCTCGGGCTGGTCCTCCGGAAGACGCCCTCACCGAGCCGGGATGGCACGGCCTAGCACCGCCTTTCGCAAAAACAGAAGCACGATCGACCGCCGGCGCCGAGTTATCCCCAGCCGACGTTCCGGTTTTCTAGAAAACCGAAGGCTAAGCGCTGGCGCGCGCCCGCCGCGCCCCCAGATATCGGCGAGCGTCCACGACCCGCATGAAAGGAACACGATGAACGAGACGCGGGATCTTCCCGAGTGCCGGCAACTGATGCTGCCGCTTCTGCGAATCGCCGCCGGCGGCGAGACCAATCTGCGCCAGGCGGTGGAGCAACTGTCCGCCGAGCTCGGGCTCGAGCCCGCGCCGCGCGCCGCGCCGCGGCCCGGCCGCCGCTTCTCCGTGATCGACAACCGCGCCCGTTGGGCCCGGACGCACATGATCAGGGCCGGCCTCATCGAGCGGCGCCAGCGCGGCGCTTTCCGCGCGACCGCGCACGGGCGCGCGCTGCTCGCCGCCGGCCCCGCGCGCATCGACTTGTCCGCGCTGGCGACGATGCCTGAAACCGAACGACCCGCACGCGTTTCGGTCATCGCGGCGGCGCCCGAAACGGACGCCGAGCTCGCCCGCGCGCTCATCGACCGCATCCTGGGCATGCCGCTCCGCTCCGCCTTCTTCGAGGAGTTGGTGATCGACCTCCTTACCGCGATGGGCTACGGCAACGGGCTTGCAGGTGCCGCCATCCGGCTCGGCCGCAACAGCGGCGACGGCGGCGTCGACGCCGTGATCCTGCTCGACCCGCTCGGGCTCGACCGCCTCTACGTGCAGGCCAAGTGCTACGCGCAAGACCACCTCGTCGACGCCCCCGCGGTGCGCGACTTCGCCGGCAGCCTCGAGGACAAGAAAACGGCGCGCGGCGTGCTGATCACCACCTCGGGCTTCACGCGGGGCGCGCGCGAGTTCGTCCGCGGCATCCCGCGGCCGATCGCCCTGATCGACGGCGCCGAGCTCGCGCGGCGGATGATCGCGCACCGCGTGGGCGTGAAGGTGGGGCGGACGGGGACGAAGGAGTTGGACGAGAGATATTTCGAACCGCGGGACGGGGTTGGTTAGTATGGCCCGAGCATCTCGATAGATTGCAGCGCGGCGTTCTACAGCGACTGAGCACGCCAGCCTGTAGACGCTATATTGGAGAGAGCCACTTGCGAGGCGACCCGGATTGCGCGTTGGTGCGCTTCATCCGGGCCAGGCATGCGCGACCATCCCGGATTACGCCGGCGCTCCATCCGCGCTACTGTGCCGGCAATCAAAGCCGAGAGGGAGGGAAGAATGAAATCAATCTGCCTGCTGGCGCTTGTGCTCGCGGCTGCCACGTCCGCGCCGGCGGCGGCGCAGAACACGGAGCGGCTCGATGATTTCCGCATGCGTGCGGGCAATCCGACCGAGCTCAAGGAGGTCGCGCCGGGCCTGTTCTTTCTTTACGATGACCTGTCGTCGAACTCGGGCTTCCTGGTGACCGACGAGGGCGTGCTGGTGGTCGACACCCGCCAGCATCCCGCGCACGGCCGCGACCTGATCGAGCGCATCCGGAAGATCACCGACAAGCCGATCAAGTGGGCGATCAACACCCATGCGCACGGCGATCACTTCCTCGGCAATCCGGAGTTCAAGAAGGCCGGCGCGACCATCATCGCGCACCGCGACACGCTCGCCGGCATCGTCAAGAACCAGGAGGTCGAGGTCAAACGCCGCATGGCGTTCTTCCGGGCGATGAATCTCGACCCGGCCGAAGTGAAGGTCGTCCTGCCGGACATGACGTTCGATTCGCGCCTGACGATCACGCTGGGCGGACGCGCGGTGGAGATCTTCTATATCGGTCCGGGGCAGAATCCCGGCGACACGCTGGTGCATTTCCCGCATGTGCGCACGCTCTATGTCGGCGGGCCGTATGCGCGGCGGAACATGTCGAACACGGCGTTCACGCCGTCGGTCGACGGCTGGATCGCGGTGCTGGAGAAGATCGCCGCCATGGACGTCGACATCTTCCTGCCCGGCCACGGCGACGTCAGCACGCGGCAGGACGTGCTGGACGAGGCGAGGCTGCTCGCCGACGTGCAGGCCGAGGTGAAGAAGGCGATCGCCGCGGGCAAGAGCCGCGACGAGATCCGCAAGCTTGAATTCCCGTCATACGCCACGTTGCGCAACTACAACCGCCGGGAAAATTTCCTCGAGGCGCTGCACCACCTCTACACCACCGGCAAGCCGCTGTTTCCGTACGGGGCGGCACAGTAGCAGACCTGTCGGCTTGCGGTGTGGCCCCGGATTTCGCCTGCGGCTCGACCGGGCTACTTCGTCGGCGCGATGATCACCTCCTTGTGCCGCTTGGGGATCTGATCGAATACGCTTTCGGGCACGCCGAAGGTTGCCGCCAGCACGCGGTTGGCGATGCCGCCGAGCGACACCGCGATGCCGATATCGTCGTCAGCTTCGGCAATGCTGTCGTTGAAGACGACGAGGAAGCGCAGCTCCTCGTGGCCGATGTTCTCGAAATAATGAAAGAAGCCCTGCGGCACGAACACGATCTGGCCGGCCTCGACCTCGAACGTCTTGCGCTCGCCTTTCGGTCCGACGATCGCCATGCGGGCACGGCCGCTGATGCAGTAGTCGAATTCCCAGGCGGTCGGATGCCAGTGCGGCTCGCGGATCCCGCCCTTCTCCAGGACGACCAGGAACATCGCCGCCTTCTGGCCGGCGACGATCGGAAACACGGTTTCGTAGGCGCCCTGGACCGTGCCGAACGGCTTCTTCACGGTGGGCGCGGATTTGGTCAGATCGAACAGGTACGGATTGTCCATCGGCGCGTCTCCTCGGGGTCGCGAGCGTTCGTTGTGACGAGGCCTGTCCCGGCAGGCAGGCGATCATACGACTTTCGATAACGCATTCGCGCCGATCGGCGAGCACGCCTCAGCGCAGCCGAATGAACGTCTCCGACGCGCCAGGCACCGGAGTCTTGCGCAGGTCCTCGTTGAGGCTTGCGGCTTCCGGCAGCGACAGGTCGGCGCCGGCGCGCACGATGGTCATGAGCAGGTCCCATTCCTTGATGCGCAGCGCGTTCGCGTCGATCCCGGGCTTCACCTGGCTGCGGTAGAAATAGAGAAACAGCGGCAGGCGACGCCACCTGGCATGGGTAGCGTCAACCGGTAAGTTTCTCGAAGCGTTGCTGCGATTCCTCTTTGCTGTATTGGTCGATTTTGATGGCGTAGGCCGCTATTGTCTTGCGCAGCCAAAGCTGATCATGGCCAACATGACGCTGGTCGCGGCAGAAAGATGTCTGTGTTCAGGATTTTCCCGCAGAAACTTTAGCACAATATCTCTGACCTGACTCACCACCATGGTCGTCGGCGATGACGCGCGCGAGCTCGTGCAATCGTTGCTCGCGCAGCGCGCTCTCCCGGTTGCGCCGGCGCTCGAGCCCGCTCATGCCAAACAGGTCACGGAAATACTGGTCGAAGATGTCGTCGATCCGCGGCCGCGATACGCCCGCGCGCCGGGCGATCTCGGCCGAGCTGAGCCCGCGCACGAACAGGTCATACAGTGCGTCGAATTGCAGACGCAGCCTGCGGCGACGACGGTCGAATTGCCGCCGCTACGACAGGTAGGCTTCGATCTCTGATGCGCCGGCTCTCTGGAGCATGGCGTCACTCCACCGGACATGGGGGCGGCGGCTTCGTCGGGGGCAGGGGGCTCGCCGCCCCCTGCCGGTCTCTGCCCGTTCGGGCGCCGTCTAGATGAAGCTGCTGGTGGCGATGGTGCCGGTCACTCCCGTGATGTCGAGCAGGAGATCGTCGGTATCGAGGAAGCTCCCGAGCGTCGCCTGATCGATTGCCAGATAGGTGTGGCCGGCGAAGGTGAACTGCGCCGCCGCCACGGTGCCGCCGCCACCGCCGAGCGCAAAGGCTGCGGCGATGGCGTTGTTGGCCGATGCGTTGAGATTGGCGCCGGTGCCCGCCCCCGTGTTGGTCGCGAACGTGACGGCGAGAGGGGTTAAGAACCGGTCCACCGACCAGTCGACGTCGGTGATGAATTCCACCGGGCCGCCGCCCTCGGCGTTGTTGCCGTCGTCGGACGCGGCTGAGTAGGCGAAGACGTCGTTGCCGCTGCCGCCCGAGATGGTGTCGATGTCGGCATTGCCCCGGATGGTGTCGTTGCCCTCGTTGCCCTGCAAGGTGTCGCGCCCGCCGCTGGTCGTCATGCGGATCGAGTCATTGCCCTGGCCACCGAACACCGTCTCGGCACCGGCCGTGAAGGTTGCAACGGTGTCGTTGCCTTCGTTGGCAAACACGAGATCGTTGCCGCCGCCGGCGTCGATGGTGTCGTTGCCGAAGCCGCCGACAAGTGTGTCGGCGCCGACGTCCGAAAACACCGTGTCGGCGCCGCCGTTGCCGAAGATGAAATCGGCGCCAGTGCCGCTGATGATGGAGTCCGTCCCGTCGGCCGAGTTGTTGCCGCCGACGATGGTCGCGGCGGTCGCGCCCGCGGCACCGATGGTATCGTTGCCCTCGTTGCCGAAATACATCGGCGCGCCGGCGGTGTCATGGAAGATCGAGTTGTTGCCGAGGCCGCCGAACACGGTGTCGTTCGAGCTGCCGCCGGAGACCCAGGCGCTGTCATTGCCTTCGTTTCCGAAGATCAGGTCGTTGCCCGCGGCGTTGACGCTCTTCCACATCGTGTCATTACCAAAGCCGCCAATCAGCGTATCGCTGCCCTGAACGCCGTCGAGCGTGTCGGCACCGCCGTTGCCGAAGATGATGTTGGTCCCCGATCCGCCTTGCAGGGTGTCGGCGGCGTCGCTCGAGTCGTTGCCGCCGACGATGGTGACGGCTGCACTCGAGGCAGTTGCGTTGACAGTATCCGCGCCGTCGCTGCCCAGCAGCACCATCGCGCCGAAATTCCCGGTGGCCGTGATGCTGTCATTTTCAGTGCCGCCGTTAACGGTTCCAGTATTGCCGGCCTGGAGAATGACCGTGTCGTTGCCAGAGTCGCCGGTGATGGTCGCAAGACCGGTTCCCTGGGCAATGCTGTCGTCGCCGGCCAGGCCGACGACCGTACCGGGCCCCGTATCGCTGGTTTGGTTCAGGACGTCATTACCAGCCGTACCAGTAACTGAGTAGGCCATGGTGTGCCTCCACTCGGATTGTGATGTGTTAAGGTTCCCGCCCCTCTGAGGGGTATGCTGCGCTTCGGGGTAACCCCAGGCTAACGGGCTGGCTGGATTTTTCAAACAGAAATTGAACGTAATTTACGGCCCCCGGCAAGTCGGATGCGCGCCGCCCATTATGGACGCACGACGACGCGGCTTGCTCCATCTGAAAGGGAGGGATGGAGGTAAGCCGTTCCGCCTCACGCAATGATGTCCGGCGACTAGTCAAACCTGCAGGCCGGACTGTCGTCAGTTGAGGAGTTCCGACAGGCGCAACTACAACCGCCGGGAAAATTTCCTCGAGGCGCTGCACCACCTCTACACGACCGGCAAGCCGCGGTTTCCGTATGGAGTGGGGGAGTAGCCTCACTTCAGCCGCATGAATCCACCGGGCGCGCCGGGCACCGGAGTCTTGCGCAGGTCCTCGTTGAGGCTTGCGGCTTCCGGCAGCGACAGGTCGGCGCCGGCGCGCACGATGGTCATGAGCAGGTCCCATTCCTTGATGCGCAGCGCGTTCGCGTCGATCCCGGGCTTCACCTGGCTGCGGTAGAAATAGAGAAACAGCGGCAGGCCGTTGAGCCGCTTGTATGGCCCTGCCGTCACGCGGCCGTTGGGATCGATGATCTTGGCGTCCAACGCCTGCCGCAGCAGCGCCAGGGCGTCGGCGCTATAGTCGGGCAGGCTGCGGTAGCTCAAATCGCTGCCACTGACGAACCACAGGACGTCGAAGGCCTGCTCGGGCGTGAACGGCCGATTGCTCGCGATCCGTGCCGCCACGTCCCGGCGCCGTGCGGCGAGCTGGCCGAGGAATTCCGCCTCGATACGGCGGCGTTCCTGGTTTTCGGCCTGGACGTCGCCATAGTGGCGCGCGGCCTCCACGGCCCATGGCACGAGACCGGCCACTAACGTTGCAGCAATGAGCGCGGCCAGCCACCGCGGCGAATGCGGCCGCGCCATCATCACCAGCATGGTGAGGATGACGATCGCACCGGCCGACAAGAGCATCGCCCAGTCCGTCACCGCATACGAGGGCGCCAGCAGGCGGCTGAGCCGGAATGCGACGACGCTGAATAGAGCGAGCGCCGCCGCACCAAGTTGGAGGGCGATGAGGAGAGCGGTGCGGGTCCCGGATTTCGCCATCAGAGGGATGGAGCAAGCGGCAGCGCGGTGCCCTTGCCCCTCACCCCAACCCTTTCCCCGCAATGCGGGGAGAGGGAGCGCGCATAAGCAAGCGGCAGCGACCGCTCCTCTACTCCGCCGCCGTGCGGGTGCCGACGCCGTAGCGGCGATCGATGTAGTCGATCACCATCTGCTTGAACTCGGCGGCAACGCCGGCGCCACGGAGCGTCGCGACCTTCTTGCCGTCGATGAACACCGGCGCGGCCGGCGTCTCGCCGGTGCCGGGCAGCGAGATGCCGATGTCGGCGTGCTTCGATTCGCCCGGTCCGTTGACGATGCAGCCCATCACGGCGACGTTGAGCGCCTCGACGCCCGGATAGCGCGTCTTCCACTCCGGCATCGAAGTGTGGATGAAGCCCTGGATGTCGCGGGCGAGCTCCTGGAACGTGGTCGAGGTGGTGCGGCCGCAGCCCGGGCAGGCAGCGACCAGCGGCACGAAGGTGCGGAAGCCCATGGTCTGCAACAGCTCTTGGGCGACCTTCACTTCCAGCGTGCGGTCGCCGCCGGGCTCCGGCGTGAGCGAGACGCGGATGGTGTCGCCGATGCCCTGCTGCAGCAGGATGCCCATGGCGGCCGAGGAGGCGACGATGCCTTTCGAGCCCATGCCGGCTTCGGTCAGCCCGAGATGCAGCGCGTAGTCGGAGCGGCGCCCAAGATCCTCGTAGACGGCGATCAGATCCTGCACCGCCGACACCTTGGCGGACAGGATGATGCGGTTCTTCGGCAGGCCGATCTCCTCGGCGCGGGCGGCCGACAGCAGCGCCGATTGCACCATGGCCTCGCGCGTCACCGCGCGGGCTTCCATCGGTTGCGGCGAACGCGCGTTCTCGTCCATCAGGCGGGTGAGCAGCTCCTGGTCGAGCGAGCCCCAGTTGGCGCCGATCCGCACCGGCTTGCCGTGCTTGATCGCGGTCTCGACGATCGCGCCGAACTGGCGGTCCTTCTTCTCCTTGAAGCCGACATTGCCCGGGTTGATGCGATACTTGTCGAGCGCCTCGGCACAGGCCGGGTGGTCGGCGAGCAGCTTGTGGCCGATGTAGTGGAAGTCGCCGACGATCGGCACGTCGACATTCATCTTGAGGAGCTTGTCCTTGATGTGCGGGACGGCGGCCGCCGCCTCGTCGCGGTCGACGGTGATGCGCACCAGCTCCGAGCCCTGACGGGCGAGCGCCGCCACCTGCTGTGCCGTCCCGTCGACATCGGCGGTGTCGGTGTTGGTCATCGACTGCACCACCACCGGCGACGGTCCGCCGACCGTGACGCCGGCGACATCGACGGGCACCGAACGGCGGCGCGGCGCCGCTGCGCCATTGCTTGTCATGTCGGTTTCTCCTCTCCGCAGGGAAGTGCCAGAGCAGCGGTCGCGCGTCAACGTCGCGGCGGCATGCCATTCTGATCGTTAGATAATCTCCGGGATGGCGGATGTCACCCGGGCCGGACCGTCCGGCCGGGCACCCCGCGCGCCGTCATGGGTCTCGTTTCCGCGACGTCCGGTTCACCAGCACCAGGCCCGCCACCACCATGGCGACGGCGGCCATAAAGGCCGCCGTCAAGGGCTCGCCGAGCACCAGATGGCCGACGGCGACGCCGAACAGCGGGGTGAGGAAGGTGAAGGCCGACAGGCGGCTCGCCGAGTAGCGTACGATCAGCCAGAACCACACCACGAACGTGACGCTGGCGACCCACAGGGTCTGGTAGGCGAGCGAGGCGAGCGCGACGGGTCCGGGCGCGCCCCGCATGGTCTCGCCGAACAGGAGTGCGCCGGCGCCGAGGATCGGCGCCGAAACGATGAGCTGATAGAGCAGCGTCTTCTCGGCCGGGATGCGGTTGAGCGTGCTCGCCTTGATCACCAGGGTGGTGGCGGCCCACGCCATCGCGGCGCCGACCATCATGAGGTCGCCGATCGCCTGGCGCGGATCGACGGCGGGCGTCGGCAAGCCGAAGGCGACGGCCATGCCGGCAAACGACAGCGCGAGCCCGATCCATTGGGGAAGGTGGAAGCGATCGGCCGGCAGGAAGATCCGCGCGCCGAGCACGACGAAGAACGGCGCAAGATAGATGAACAGCACCGCGCGGCTCGCGGTGGTGTAGACCAGCCCGCGATAGATCAGAACGAACTCGAGCCCGAACAGCGCGCCGGCGATGAGACCGGGCACGAGCGTGCCGTCGCGCCGCATGAGCGGAATGCCGCGCAGGTGCGACCACGCGGCGACCAGGAGGCCGGCCGCCGCCGACCGTAAGCCGGCCTGGATCAGCGGCGGGATGTCGGGAAGCGCAAGCTTCACCGCGACCTGGTTGAAGCCCCAGCTCAGGCACAGCACGACCGTGAGAGCCGCTCCGATCGCATCGAGCGGGCGCACAGAGGGATGATTTATGCGCAGATGCACTGGAGCGCCGCTTGCTCCATCCCTCCCCTGAAAGAAGAAAGCCAACAGCGCCAAGTCACAACGATTTTACCTGCAAAATCAGATGTTTAATCGAAACAATGGCCGCCGTCATCCGGCCCCAGACTGCACCCAGACTACACCGGCCTCCCCACAGCACTCCGTCCTACGCCCCCAATTGTGCCACCGCGCCCTGCGCCACGATGTGACGATGTGACGGTCATTTTCTAATAGGGGAACTTCGAAAAGAAAAAAGAGAGAAGAGAGTAGCCGACTGAGGCTGCGACAGAATGGCTGAGGTTGTCGAGGTCGCGCTCTACTTCGCGGCGGTGGTCGGCGCGATTACCCATTGTTGCTGCCGTGTATGGATTATGCGCTGGCGATGAGGCCGCCAACTCAGGCGGCCTACCGCTTAAGCCGCCCTGATCTCCCCGGTAGAGGGGCTGATCGCTGCTCGGTGAAAGCGCTCGCATGCCTGCCAGAAATGCTGCGATCCTCGCCGTGGTGTCGCTGGCTTCAGTGCCCCTGGCGATCAATTGGCCGTCCTCGGTAAGAACGTCCCATTGCCAACCGGCGTCGACGAGGCGCACGCGACATTTTAGTGAATTCATGCCGACCTTCTGAACGCGCGGGGAGCAGGATCGGGATGAAGTCGATTTTGTCGACTAAACGCACCCAATTAGCGTGGCGTTCCAGTGGAACTCAGTGATCGCGCGGTGACGGCTCGCGACCCCGCTCCACTGGCGAGCAAGATCGCCACGGGCAGAAGCGTGCGCAAACGCTTCAAATTGATGGGAACCGGCGTTTGTTCCACGACGCGGCCTGCCAACTGAGGCGGCCTACCAGAACTGTTCGCTTGAATTGAAGCCTGATCGGCCAATTATCGCGCCGATGCGCTCACGAGCGACCGCATCGAAACTGCTTGCGATGTCGGTGGATTTCAGAAGATCACGCAATGCCTGCGCCTCTTCGTCATCCATATAGTCGGGAGAGAAATCCCGATCTGGGTTGTCACGAGCCCGGTTCATGACACGCTACGTTCCCAGTGAGGCCCTTCGGAGAGTCAAGGCGTGTGCTCTATGCGTCGTTCCCGACAGATGAACAAAAATTAAAACGGACCACTGGGTTACCTCAAAACGGACCACTCGGATGGAAACGGTACCGTGGTGGGTGCTGGTCCATGTTGACTGAAAACGGACCACCGGAAGGTGGCCAAACGTACCACTCGGCAATGGCAGACCCCTGGGTTACAATACTCAGACGGGAAGCGGTGTTCCGATTCACCCTACCAACTGAGACGGCCTACAGCCGCAGCCGATCGAGCGCACCCTGGATCAAGCGTTGCGGCTCCCGCTCGCCCTGCTTGGCCAGATCAACGATGTGCTTCGCAAGCTCGTTCCGCGCGCCGTCGGCGTGACCGTCGATCTGGTATGCCGACTTGTTGGTTTCGACTGCCTTCCAAGCATCGTCCAGCGCGGCGCTCAGAATGGTAACCGTCTCGGGATCGAACGCGGTCGGATGGTCCTTGAGGTATCGTTCCATTACTCAGCTCCTGCCGACGCCCCGGACAGTTCAAAGCGCCTTTAGGCTGAACGGCCCATGAACAGACGGAGATGCGCGAGTGGCAAAACGGACCATTGCGACAATTCAAAACGGATCAGTCGGATGGAAACGGATCAGTACCCCGTGGTGCATGAGAACGTTCCCGTGAAAACGAGAACGCGTCTGCTGACCGCTTGCCGGTGTTGTGCGATGCGGTGAGGAACGTCGCGTTGTCCAGCCGCTGGGGAGTATCCCTTCCGCGCGGGATGCACTACCTGAGGCGGCCTACTTGGCGCGGGCGAACCGCTTGGCGCTGTTGCTGATCGCCCCATGGCCGCGCCGCTCGATCCTTTCAAGATCGCCAATCCCCTCGTTGAGGTGATCAAGGAGCGTCCTGGCTTCGGATTTGAGGCGCTTGCTGGTCGCAACCTCATCGGCGAAATCACGCTGCACTTGCTCGGTTCGTTCAATCAATTCGGCGAGCGATTGGGGTTTGCGAGACACGCCGCAGCTCCCTTGCCAGTTAAGGCGGGAGCGCGCTGTCTCTCAGCCACCGACGCCCGATGGTTCGTTGTCGGTGATGTAGGGAGCCTAGGCGTCTTGCGTCGGGGAGTTGAATTAACAATCGGCCACGATTGACGCACCCGTGCGGAGCTACTGCGCGAACGACTCAGGAACTTTCCGCACTCACTGCACGCCTCCCTGTTGCCGCTGGCGTAGCATTTGGTTCTGTTCCTGCAGCGCGGCTTGTATCGCCCTTTGCATCCTCTCGCGCCGTATCGTTGAAATCGCCACTGCCGCGAATGCCCAGGCCAGCAGCCACGTAAGAAGCAAGAACTGCACGGCGAAAATTGCGAAAAGCATTGCCGACAGGCAGCAGAGGAATGCGAGGCCTTTCCAGGTGCCAGCCCCAGGGCCAGCAATCCAGGCGCAGATACAGTGTAAGAACGCGAACACCAGAACGATAAAGAGGAACCCAGGGAGCCATTCCATTCGCGTTTGTCCGTTTGCTCCTGGAATGAAAACGTACAGCTCACCCTCGTCGGTGCGGTGAAAGGCGACACCGTGTCATGGTCGTCGGTCCTTCTGCTTCAGTTGATCAGACGAGAGCAGCTTGAACAGCAACAGCGCCAGCTGCATGTGCGGATGGGCGAACGTCCTTCGTGCAGGCCCAAACGAGGGCGACTGCATGGCCGGCCAGCGCCACGATCAGCAACTGATCAATAGTCGGATAGTTACGCCACTGCGAAAGCACCAGTGCTGCCGTGATGCCGATGACGGCGATGATATTCAGCACGATGATGGCGAGCTGATTGTTGTGATGCCGGCATGCAGCCAATGCTGCCGGCAGGAATATGATGAGCAGCAGGAGTAAGGCTGCTGCAGTGATGCCGTTAGGCCCCATGGTGGCTGGGGCCTGGAGCTGGAGGAGTAGTGACAGCCAGACACGGTCGTCGGTCCTTTTGCTTCAGTTGATCAGGCGAGAGCAGTTTGAACAGCAGTGGCGCCAGCTGCACGCGCTGATGGGCGCACGTCCTTCGTGCAGGCCCACACGAGGGCAGCATGCCAGCCTGTCACGACCACCAGTAGCGCGAGTTTGGCGATGATTGGCACCGTTAATGAGATGACGGTGTCAGGGCTGATCAGGCCTATCAGCTCCACCGGCACGCCACCCGGCGCCTTCGGCGCCCCCCCCCGATCAAGTCGGGGGCAGGCTCTCCCCCGCAAGCGGGGGAGGGATGGAGCAAGCGGTGCCGTAGTGCCTCGACCTGAGCGGAATGCGGGCTGGTCATGCGCAGTGGGCGCAGATTCCGGTGATCTCGATCACCCGCGCCCTGGGGGTGAAGCCGGCGGCGCGCGCAGTCGCCTGCAGGGTCTCGGCGACCGCCGGCGAGGAGGCTTCGCCCACCGCTCCACAGCGGTCGCAAATGAGGAACAGGGTGCTGGCAGCCGTTTCCTCGCCGTGCTCGCCGATGCAGGCGAGGAAGGCATTGCGGCTCTCGATGCGATGGACGAGGCCGTTGTCGAGCAGGAAGTCGAGGGCTCGGTAGACCGTGATCGGCGCGGGGCGCGGGCCGGTGGCGGCGAGCCGGTCCATGATCTCGTAGGCGCCGAGGGTCCGGTGGCTCTGCGCCAGGGTTTCCAGCACCTGGCGGCGGATCGGGGTCAGGCGCTGCCCACGCGCGGCACACAGCGTCTCGGCGTGCGCCATGGCGTCGCTGCTGCATCGGGCATGGTCGTGGTCGGGCGCCGGAAAGACCGCATCCGGCTTGCTCGGCTGGCGTTTCACGGGACGTCGGGACATGACGGCATCATAGGCGATTCACCGGTGCCGGTGAGGCTATCGCGTCGATAATTTTTGTTGCACCGCAGCAAGACCGAACCCATCTGTAGGGGCAACCCTTGTGGTTGCCCGGGCGGCCACAAGGGCCGCCCTGCTATCCGCCACCCGAGGTGGCATTCTGTCAGATGGGTACCCGTCATGCTGAAAGCAAAGACAGCCGTCGTCACCGGCTCCACCTCCGGAATCGGGTTGGGCATTGCCCGCGGCTTCGCCGCGCAGGGCGCCAATGTGGTCCTCAACGGCTTCGGCGAAGCCAAAGAGATCGAAAAGATTCGCGCCGCCGTGGAGGCGGAGTTCGGCGTCAAGGCGGCCTATTCGCCCGCCGACATGACCAAGGCCGCCGAGATCGCCGCCATGGTCAAGACCGCCGAGCAGACGTTCGGCAGCGTCGACATCCTGGTCAACAATGCGGGCATCCAGCACGTGGCCCCGATCGAGGAATTCCCGGTCGAAAAGTGGGACCAGATCATCGCCATCAATCTGTCGTCGGCCTTCCATGCGGTGCGCGCGGCGGTTCCCAGCATGAAGGCGCGCAAATGGGGCCGCATCATCAACACGGCGTCGGCGCATTCGCTCGTCGCCTCGCCGTTCAAGGTCGCCTACATCTCGGCCAAGCATGGGCTCGTCGGGCTCACCAAGACGGTCGCGCTCGAGCTTGCCACGTTCGGCATCACCTGCAACTGCATCAGCCCGGGCTACGTGTGGACGCCGCTGGTGGAGAAGCAGATCCCCGACACGATGAAGGCGCGCAACATGACCGAGGAGCAGGTCAAGCGCGACGTGCTGCTGTCGGCGCAGCCGACCAAGGAGTTCGTCACCGTCGACCAGGTGGCGGCGCTGGCGGTCTACTTGTGCTCGGACGCGGCCGCCCAGATCACCGGCGCCAACCTGTCGATCGATGGCGGCTGGACCGCGCAGTGAGACATGCGGGTTAAGGTTCCGCGGCTCGGCGGCCTGATCCGGTCGCTCCGCCCCGCGTCGCAGGCGATGACCGAGCGCCGCCCGGCAGGGGCGAAGAAGATCAATCTGGCGCTGCAAGGAGGCGGCGCGCACGGCGCGTTCACCTGGGGCGCGATCGATCACATCCTCTCGGACGAGCGGCTGAGCATCGAGGGCGTGTCCGGCACATCGGCCGGGGCCATGAACGCGGTGATGCTGGCCGACGGACTCGGGCGCGGCGGGCCCGAGGAGGCGCGCAAGCGCCTCGCCGATTTCTGGCGCGCGATCAGCCTCGACGGCAATCTGCCGGCCGTGCAGCGCGGCGTGCTCGACCGCTGGTTTTCGCTGTTTCCGCTCGAAGGCTCGCCGTTCCAGGCCTGGGTCGAAGCCTGGTCGCGCGCGCTCTCGCCGTACGATTTCAACCCGCTCAACATCAATCCGCTCAAGGAGCTGGTGGAGGGCTTCGTGGATTTCGAGGCGCTGCGCGCTGCGCCCAGACCGCAGGTGTTCATTTCCGCCACGAACGTCCACACCGGGCGGCTGCGGGTCTTCACCAAGGACAAGATCACAGCCGACGTGATCATGGCGTCCGCCTGCCTGCCGCTTCTGTTCCGCGCCGTGGAGATCGATGGCGTGCCCTATTGGGACGGCGGCTACATGGGCAACCCGGCGATCTTTCCGTTCTTCGCGGCAACCGAAAGCGAGGACGTCGTGGTGGTGCAGATCAATCCGATCGAGCGCCGGATGACGCCGACCGCCTCGCGCGAGATCATGAATCGCATCAACGAGATCACGTTCAATTCCTCGCTACTGGCGGAATTCCGCGCGATCGAGTTCGTCGGGCGCCTGATCGACCAGGGCAGGCTGCCGCGCGGCACCGGGCCGGGCCAATACCGGCGCGTCAACGTGCATCGCATTGCGCTCGATGGCGACGCCAGGTCGCTCAATGCCGACAGCAAGCTCAACAACGACTACGATTTCTTCGAGATGCTGCACCAGACCGGCCGCCGCGCGGCGCGCCGCTTCCTCGACGCGCATTTCGACGACATCGGCCGCCGCAGCACCATCGACCTGCGATCCGAGGTCACCGCCGAGTGGGCGTGAGCGGTACCCTGGCGAGGCATCCGCCTACGTAGCTCTACGTGCGGCGGAACTCCGCGTGACAGCCCTTCGTTAGGTCAAACGGGCGTTTGCGGGTCCCCGTTGATCGAGGTCAATGCGGCACGTTCGACAAGCCGTAACTCTTCCCGAACGTGCCGCCGTTGCGCCCGCTTCGGATTCGCGCAGCCAGGCCGTGACGAGGAGACGGGAATGAGCACTTTGGTCCCTACATGGAATGGGACGCAGTCAAAGATCCTGTGGGTGGCAATCGCCGCCCTGGGTGCGGCGGCGTTCGGCATCATCGCCCTCGGTAGGGGCGAAACCATCAATGCAGCGTGGCTCATCGTTGCCGCGGTCTGCGTCTACTTCATTGCCTATCGGTTTTACGCCCTGTTCATCGCCGAGAAGGTGCTGCAGGTCGATCCCAACCGGCAAACTCCGGCTCACCGGCACAATGACGGCCTGGACTACGTCCCGACCAACAAGTACGTGCTGTTCGGCCACCATTTCGCGGCGATCGCCGGTGCCGGCCCGCTGGTCGGCCCCGTGCTGGCGGCGCAGATGGGCTACCTGCCCGGCACGCTGTGGATCCTGGCCGGCGTCGTGTTCGCCGGCGCGGTGCAGGACATGACCGTGCTGTTCCTCTCCAACCGGCGTGACGGCCGCTCCCTCGGCGACATCATCCGCTCCGAGATGGGACCGGTGGCCGGTGCCATCGCGCTGGTCGGCGTGCTGATGATCATGGTCATCCTGCTCGCGGTGCTGGCGCTGGTGGTGGTCAAGGCGCTGGTCGGCAGCCCGTGGGGCGCCTTCACGGTCGCCGCGACGATCCCGATCGCAATGCTGATGGGCGTCTATGCCCGCTTCTTCCGGGTGGGAAAGATCGGCGAAATGTCGGTGATCGGCGTCGTGCTGCTGCTCGCCGCCCTGGTCTACGGCAAGACCGTGTCAGAAACCCCGGCACTTGCGGCGTGGTTCGACCTGCGCGGCGAGACGCTGGCGCTGCTGCTCATCGGCTACGGCTTCGTCGCATCGGTGCTCCCGGTGTGGCTGCTGCTCGCCCCGCGCGACTATCTGTCGACCTTCATGAAGGTCGGCACCATGGTGCTGCTGGCGCTCGGCATCCTGTGGGTCCAGCCCGAGCTCAAGATGCCCTCGGTCACCAGGTTCATCGACGGCACCGGGCCGGTATGGGCGGGAAGCCTGTTCCCGTTCCTGTTCATCACCATCGCGTGCGGCGCGGTGTCGGGCTTCCACGCGCTGATCTCGTCGGGCACGACCCCGAAGATGCTGGAGAACGAGGCGCAAATCCCGCTGATCGGTTATGGCGGCATGCTGACCGAATCGTTCGTGGCCATCATGGCCCTGATCGGCGCCTCGGTACTCGAGCCGGGCGTCTACTTCGCCATGAACAGCCCGGCCGGCGTCATCGGCACCGACGCGGCGCAGGCGGCCCAGGTGATCTCCGGCTGGGGCTTCACCATCACGCCTGACGTGCTCACCCAGCTCGCCAACGACGTCGGCGAGAAGACGCTGCTGTCACGCACCGGCGGCGCGCCCACGCTGGCGGTCGGCATGGCGCAGATCCTGGCAGCCATGTTCGGCGGCCAGACCATGATGGCGATGTGGTACCATTTCGCCATCCTGTTCGAGGCCCTGTTCATCCTCACCACGGTGGACGCCGGGACCCGTGTTGCCCGCTTCATGATCCAGGACATGATCGGCAGCGTGGTGCCCAGCTTCAAGAGAACCGAGGTGTGGTCGAACAACCTGATCGGCTCGGCGCTCGCCTGTGCGGCGTGGGGCTATTTCCTCTATCAGGGCGTGGTCGATCCGCTCGGCGGCATCAACACCTTGTGGCCGCTGTTCGGCATCTCCAACCAGATGCTGGCCGGCATCGCGCTGATCATGTGCACCGTCGTGCTGTTCAAGATGAAGCGCGACCGCTACGCCTGGGTGACGATCCTGCCGACCACGTGGCTGTTGATCTGCACGCTCACGGCTGGGCTGCAGAAGGTCTTCCACCCGGCGCCGGCGATCGGCTTCGTCGCCCAGGCGCAACGCTTCAGCGAGGCGGCCGCGGCCGGCAAGATCCTGGCCCCGGCGAAGACCATGGAGGAGATGAGCCGCATCATCTTCAACAACTACCTCAATGCCGCGCTGTCGGCGGCGTTCGTCGCGGTCGTGCTGGCGATGCTGGTGTACGGGGTGATCGCCATCCGCAAGGCCATGGGCACGCCGACGACGACGACGCACGAAGTCGGCGGCGCATTGCCGGGAGCAAGCCGTGCCTGACATCCTGACGATGAAGGAATGGACCGTGCGCGCCGCGCGGCTCATGGTCGGCATCCCCGACTATGACACCTACGTGCAGCACTGGCGGACGGTCCATCCCGACCAACCGGCGATGACCTACGAGGAGTTCTTCATCGAGCGGCAGAACGCGCGGTACGGGTTCGGCAAGGGCCGGTTCCGCTGCTGCTGAGCGAAACGGAACCAGAGGGACGGCGCAGCGATGCGCCGCCCCTTGCGTCATCCTGAGGTGCTCGGCGCAATTCTCGCCGTGACTTCACATCGGCACTGCCTGCGCCGAGCCTCGTCCTTCGAGAGCCTCAGGAGATGATCGGCCCGCCCTTCGAGGCTCGGTGCACAAGAGCGCCTCAGGGTGACGGTGAACATTTCTGGCGCCTGCTGCGCCATCGCGCTACGCTGATCGCATGGAGCCGACACCTCTCGTCACTGCGGAGATCGGCGCAACCCGGCTCGACGTGCTGGTCGCCGACATCACGACGCTTGCGCTCGACGCCATCGTCAACGCTGCCAACGAGTCGCTGCGCGGCGGCGGCGGCGTCGACGGTGCGATTCACCGCAAGGCCGGCCCCGATCTCCTCGCCGAATGTCGCGGGCTTGGCGGCTGCGCCACCGGCTCGGCGAAGATCACGCGCGGTTACCGACTGCCGGCGCGGCACGTGATCCATGCGGTCGGGCCGGTGTGGCAGGGTGGCAGGGCGGACGAGGAGAATCTACTCGCCTCGTGCTACCGCACCGCGCTTGTGCTGGCCGCCGACCATGGGTTGCGCTCGATCGCGTTTCCGGCGATCTCAACCGGGATCTACGCGTTCCCGGCGGACCGCGCCGCGCGCATCGCGGTCGGGACGGTCGTCTCGGAGATCTCGGCCGATCCGCGCGGGCTGCAGCGTGCGGTGTTCTGCTGCTTCTCCGACAACTCGGCGCGCCAGCACCGGGACGCCTTCGCGGAGCTGGGGCTGATCTAGCTGTGAACTGTCAGGAGGTTGTCCATTCGATCTGAACCGGGAACGCTGAAGTCGCCAAACACCAGCGATTCGCGGAGGACCGAATGGACACCCACAAGAATGCTCGCCTGACGCCGAAAGGTCGAGAGGGGATGGTTCTGGCGGTGGTGCATGGCGGGCTGACCAGAGCCGCCGCCGCCCGCCAGTACAACACCACATCGAAGACAGTCAGCAAGTGGGTCGATCGTTTCCATGCCGAAGAGAGGGATGGTCTCAACGACCGATCCTCAAGGCCCCTTTCATCGCCCAGCCGAACCCCGCCCGCCACATGTGCTGCCGTTGAAGGCTTACGCCGCCAGCGCTACATCCAAGCGCATATCGCAAGTCAGATCGGCATCTCCCCGTCCACCGTCTCGCGCATTCTCAAGCGCTGCGGCCTGAGCTTGCTGTCCGCTCTTGAGCCTCAGAAGCCCCGCCCCCGTTACGAGCGTGCCAGCCCCGGCGAGATCGTCCACCTGGACATCAAAAAGCTGGGCCGGTTCAATGCAGTAGGTCACCGCATCACAGGCGATAAAAGGCAGCCGAATGCCACACGGGGGGTGGGTTGGGAGTTCGCTCATGTCGCCATCGACGATCATTCCCGCGTGGCCACCGCTGAGATCTTCCCCGACGAGAGATCAGCCGTCTCGGCTTCACCAGGAAGAACGTCCTGACACTTCACATCTAGCACGCGGCGATCATGCGGCGCGCATAGACGGCGCAACCCATGAGGCCCGGCTCGGGATCCCGCATCAGCAAGGTCGGAACGCCGGCGAGCAGCTCCTCGTAGGGGCGATGCGCCTCGAATGCGTGGCGGAATTGTTGCGGCTCGATCAGCGGGGCGATGGCGAAGCCGACGCCGCCGGCGAGATACACGGCGCCGGTCGCCCTGAACGCGAGGGTTATGTCACCGGCAAATCGTCCGAGCAGGCGGACGAACAACGCGGCCGTCTCCTTCGCGCGCGCCTCGCCGGATTTTGCCTGGCCGATGATGTCCTCCGGACGCAGCGCCGCGTCCTGCTGGTGCAGCGCCTGGTGCAGCCGGCTGAGGCCCGGCCCGGACAAGACGGCCTCCGCACTCACCGGACCGGCGATCTTGTGCAGCCGGGCGAACACCGGCTCCTCGTCCGCGCTGGCGGGCCCGAACGACATGTGCCCGGCCTCGCTCGGGACGACGCGCCAGAACTCGTCCTGCGGGACCAGGGCGGCCACGCCGAGTCCCGTCCCCGGCCCACATACGACGCGCGCGCCGGCGCCGGTCATGGATACCGGTCCAATCGGGCGCGTGTCGTCGGCGTCGAGGCCGGGCAGGGCCCAGGCGACGGCCTCGAAATCATTGAGCGCCCGAAGCTCGACCAGGCCGAATTGAGTGGCGATCTCGGACAGCCGGAACTGCCAGGATCGGTTCGTCAGGGTGATGAGATCGCCGCTCACCGGTCCGGCGAGGGCGAGCACGCCCGCCTCGGGGCGAACACCGGTCTTCGCCAGAAAGTGTGCGACCGCGGCGGCGAAGTCCGGGGCCTCGTGCTTGCGAATGACGTGGATGCGCTGGGGCCGGCCATCGGCTCCGAGCACTGCAAACCGGCAATTGGTGCCGCCGATGTCGGCAAGGAGAATCGTGGGCTGGTCGGACACGGCCATATCGCTCTCGCCAGTGTGGCGGATTTGACGTTCCTACTAGTATTGCGGCGAGTCCTTCGTAGGAACGTCAAATCCAAAGCCACACTGGAATCATACTCTTGCTAGTGTCCCTTTGGTTCCGACGTTCGTACGAGAGGGTGCTGCAAAGGGATACGAACGTCGGAACCGGGACACTAGAACGCCTTATGGTCGCCGGCACGCCCAAGTCAATTCGATGGGCCGCGATGGTTTCGCGCTACCGGCCGTTACCGCGCCTCGCCGCGCCGCGCCATGAATTCGGCGCGGATCCGCTCGGTGTGCTCGCCCAGGGCCGGTACCGGCCCGTAGGTCCGGGTCGCCGCACCTTGCTCGGCCGGCGCCGGCGAGGAGACCGGCCCGCTCGGTGTGTCGACGGTGATGCGGCGCAGGTGGGGATGGCGCAAGAGCGAGGCGGTATCATTGACCCGACCGAACGCGATGTCGGCGGCCTCGAGCTTCGCCGTCAGAGCGGCGAAATCGAGCGCACCGGCCACCGCGGCCACCTTGGCGTCCGTGTCCGACCGGCGGGTCACCCGTTGCACATTGGTGGCGAAATCGGGGTCGGCGGCGAGCGCCGCATCGTCCAGCACCTTCTCGGCGAGCACGCGCCATTCGCGGTCGCTCTGGATGGCGATGAGGATGTCGACGCCGTCGCGGGTGCGGAACACGCCGTAGGGTGCGATCGAATTGTGGGCGAGCCCCATGCGTTGCGGCGGCTTGCCGCCTTCGTGCTGCAGCAGCGGCACGGTCATCCATTCGGCCATGGCGTCGAACATCGAGACGCTCAAGGTGGCACCCTCTCCGGTGCGCGCGCGCGCGAGAAGCGCTTCGAGCACCGCCTCGTAGGCGTTCATGCCGGTGGCGACATCGCACACCGAGACGCCGACGCGGGCCGGTGCCTCGGGGCCTCCGGTCACCGACGAGAGGCCCGACTCCGCCTGCACGAGAAGGTCGTAGGCCTTGCGGCGCGCATAGGGACCGGTCTCGCCGTAGCCCGAGATCGAGCAGACGATCAGCCGCTTGTTCTCCGCGCGCAGGCGTGGAATGGGAAAGCCGACCTTCGCCACCGCGCCGGGCTTGAGGTTCTGCACGAACACGTCGGCCTGCGCGAGCATGGCGGCGAGCACGGCCTTGTCGTCGTTGCGGGCGAGGTCGAGGACGATCGACTCCTTGCCGCGGTTGAGCCAGACGAAATACGCGCTCTCGCCACGCGCCAGGTTGTCGTAGTGGCGGGCGAAGTCGCCCTCCGGCCGCTCGATCTTGATCACCCGCGCGCCCGCATCGGCGAGGCGGCGGGTACAGGTCGGCGCCGCCACCGCCTGCTCGAGCGAGACGACCAGGAGGCCGGAGAGGGGGAGGGAGGCCATCAATACGACCGGGGCAAACCGAGCACGTGCTCGGCGAGATACGAGAGGATCAGGTTGGTCGAGATCGGCGCCACGCTGTAGAGCCGCGTCTCGCGGAACTTGCGCTCGATATCGTACTCCTCGGCGAAGCCGAAGCCGCCATGGGTCTGCACGCACATGTCGGCGGCGGCCCAGGAGGCGTCTGCGGCGATCAGCTTGGCCATGTTGGCCTCCGCGCCGCAGTCGCGGCCGGCTTCGTAGAGGGCCGCGGCGTCGCGCACCATCAGCTCGGCCGCGCGCATCTGCGCATAGGCGCGCGCGATCGGAAACTGGACGCCCTGGTTCTGCCCGATCGGGCGGCCGAACACGATGCGATCCTTGGCATAGGCGGTCGCCTTGTCGATGAACCACTTGGCATCGCCGATGCACTCCGCGCCGATCAGGATGCGCTCCGCGTTCATGCCCGACAGGATGTAGCGGAAGCCCTTGCCCTCCTCGCCCACCAGCGTGTCGGCCGGGATGCGCATGTGGTCGAAGAACACCTCCGTGGTGGCATGATTCATCATCGTGCGGATCGGCCGGATGGTCAGGCCCTTGCCTTTGACTTCGCGCATGTCGACGAGGAAGACGGAGAGGCCTTCGGTACGCTTGCCCGCCTGCTCGCGCGGCGTCGTGCGGGCGAGCAGGAGCATCAGGTCCGAATGCTCGGCGCGCGAGGTCCAGATCTTCTGGCCGTTGACGACGTAGTGGTCGCCCTCGCGCACCGCCGTGGTGCGCAGGCTCAGCGTGTCGGTGCCCGAGGTCGGCTCGGTGACGCCGAACGCCTGCAGCCGCAGCTCGCCCTTGGCGATGCCCGGGAGGTAACGCGCCTTCTGGGCGGCGCTGCCGTGCCGGAGCACCGTGCCCATGGTGTACATCTGGGCATGGCAGGCGCCGCCGTTGCAGCCGCTGGCGTGGATCTCCTCCATGATGGCGGCGGCCGCCCGCATGGTGAGCCCGCTGCCTCCGTATTCCTCCGGGATGAGCGCCGCCAGGAACCCGGCTTCGGTCAGCGCCTGGACGAATGCGGTCGGGTAGGCGCGCTCGCGATCGAGCAAGCGCCAATACTCGCCGGGAAACCGCGCGCACAGGGCGCGCACCGCCTCGCGGATCTGTGTGAGCGCGTCGGCATCACGCGCGGTATTTGCCTGGATCTCGTTCACCTCGGTACCTAACCCCACACCTCTTCGGCGACTTCGACAATGTTGCGCAGCTTCGCCCACTGCTCGTCCTCGGTGAGCGTATTGCCCTCCTCGGTCGAGGCGAAGCCGCACTGCCCGGACAGGGCGAGCTGGTCGAGATCGACGAACTTCGCCGCCTCGTCGATGCGGCGCTTGAGCAGGTCCTTGGATTCGAGCGCGCCGGTCTTGGTGGTGACGAGGCCGAGCACCACGGTCTTGCCCTTGGGCACGAAGCGCAGGGGCTCGAAGGAGCCGGCGCGCTCGGTGTCGTATTCCATGAAATAGCCGTGCACGTTGATCTTGTTGAACAGGATCTCCTGCACCGCGTCATAGCCGCCGGATCCCATATAGGTCGATTTGTAGTTGCCGCGGCAGAGATGCATGGTGATCGTCATGTCGGCCGGGATGTCCGCCATGGCGGCGTTGATGAGGTCGCCGTAGAGGGGGCCGAGCTTTTCCGGGTCGTCGCCGCGCGCCCGCATCTGCTCGCGGTAGTTCGGATCGCACAGCATGGCGATGAACACCTCGTCGAGCTCGAGGTAGCGGCAGCCCGCATCGGCGAAGCCGCGCACGGCTTTGCGGTAGGCATGGCCGAGATCGTCCCAGAACGTGTCGAGCGTCGGGTAGGCGGTCTTGTCGATCGGGGTCGGCACCGGCCGGCCGTAGATCGCCGAGGGGGCGGGAATCGTGATCTTCGGCGTACGCTTGGTGTGCGCGGCGACGAAGCGGAAATGCTCCACCATCGGATGGGGACCCGCCATGCCGAGCTTGCCCGTCACCTTCACGCCTTCGTTGCGCGTGGTGACCGCCGCGAACGCGATCCCGGTGTCCATGACGTGCTTCTCGGCGCCGTCGAGGCCCCAGAGAAAATCGAGATGCCACCAGGAGCGGCGAAATTCGCCGTCGGTGATCGCCTGCAGGCCCACCTCCTCCTGGCGGCGGATGACGCGCTCGATCTCCCGGTCCTCGATCGCCTTCAGCGCCTCGGCGGTGATCTCGCCGCGCTGGCGCTTCTCGCGCGCCTGCTTGAGCGCGGCCGGCCGCAGCAGGCTGCCGACGTGATCGGCCCGAAAGGGCGGCTTGGTGCGCTGCATGTTCCTAGTCACCTCTGTGTCAGCGACGGACATCGGCACGGCATCGCGGTGTTGGGTTACGCGGCGGAAAGGGCATCGTACCACAAGGCGATGCACGGGCCGCCGCTAACCCAACCTACAGAACGACTATCGAGAGACATCACCTTCCCCATACCTCGTCGGCAATCTCAACGATCATGGCGAGCTTCGCCCATTGCTCGTCCTCGGCCAGGATATTGCCTTCCTCGGTCGATGCGAAGCCGCATTGCGGGCTCAAGGCGAGCTGCTCGAGCGACACGAATTTTGCCGCCTGGTCGATGCGGCGCCTGATCTCGTCGCGCGCTTCCAGCGTGCCGCTCTTGGAGGTGACGAGGCCGAGCACCACGGTCTTGTCCTTGGGGACAAAACGTAAGGGCTCGAAGCCGCCGGCCCGCTCGGTGTCGTACTCCATGAAATAGCCGTTCACCTCGATGGTGTTGAACAGGAGCTCGGCGACCGGCTCGTAGCCGCCGCTCGCCACGAAGGTCGATTGGAAGTTCCCGCGGCAGAGATGCATGGTGATGGTCATGTCGGCCGGGATGTCCGAGATCGCCTTGTTGATCATGCCGGCGTAGGCGCTGGGCAACAGCTCCGGATCCTCGCCCCGGTCGCGCACCTGCGCCCGCAGCTTGGGATCGCACAGATAGGCGAAGTTCACCTCGTCGAGCTGCAGGTAGCGGCAGCCGGCGTCGGCGAACGCGCGCACCGCCTGGGCGTAGGTGTCGCCGAGGTCCGAATAGAAATCGTCCATGTCGGGATAGATCGCCTCCGGCACGGCGTCGCGGCCGTAGCGGAAGTGCAGCGAGGTGGGCGACGGGATCGTCATCTTGGGCGTTGCGCGCGTGTGAGCCTGCACGAAACGAAAGTGGTCGAGCATCGGGTGGCCGCTGAAGCGCCCGAGCTTGTCGGTGACGCGCAGCATCATCGGGCGCGGCTGCAGGCCCTGGAACTTGATCTTGCGCTCGCCGAGATAGGCCTCGACGCCGTCGAGCCTGCCGAGGAAGTCGTAGTTCCAGAAGGCGCGGCGGAACTCGCCGTCGGTGATCGAGCGGAGCCCGACCTCCTCCTGCTTGCAGATGACCGCCGCGATCTCGCGGTCTTCGATCGCTTTGAGATCCTCGGCGCCGATCTCGCCTCTCTCGCGTCGGGCCCGGGCTTCCTTGAGTGCCGCCGGCCGCAACAGGCTGCCGACGTGATCGGCGCGAAACGGCGGGGTGGTGCGCTGCATCCGATCGGTCACCGCCCCCACACCTCGTCGGCGAGCTCGACGATCATGCGCAGCTTCGCCCACTGCTCCTCCTCGGCCAGAATGTTGCCCTCCTCGGTCGAGGCGAAGCCGCATTGCGGGCTCAGCGCCAGCTGGTCGAGATCGACATACTTGGTCGCCTCGTCGATGCGGCGCTTGATGTCGTCCTTCTTCTCCAGGGTTCCGCTCTTCGAGGTCACGAGGCCAAGCACCACGATCTTCCTGCCCTTGGGCAGGTGGCGCAGCGGCTCGAAGCCGCCGGCGCGGTCAGTGTCGTATTCGAGGAAATATCCGTCGAGGTTGTCCCCGACCGCGCCGAGCAACTGGTCCGAGACGAACTCGTAGCCGCCCGAGGCAATGAAGGTCGAACGGAAATTGCCGCGGCACGAATGCATCGTGATGGTCATGTCGGCCGGCTTGTCGCGGAGCGCCGCGTTGGTCAGCGCCGCGTAGCGCCTCGGCAGCGCGTTCGGGTCGTCGCCGCGCTCCTTCGAGTGCTCGCGCTCCTTGGGGTCGCACACCATCGACCAGGCGGTGTCGTCGAGCTGCAGATAGCGGCAGCCGGCGTCGTAGAAGGCGCGGATCGCCTTGCGGTAAGCCGCGGCGAGGTCGTCGAAGAACGGGTCGAGGTCGGGATAGACGTCGCGGCTGATGGACTGGCGGCCCTGGCGGAAATGCAAGGTGGAGGGCGCCGGGATCGTCATCTTGGCAGTCGCGCGGGTGCGCGACTGCAGGAAGCCAAAATGCTCGAGCTGCGGGTGGCCGGCGAAATCGAGCTTGCCGACGATGCGGACGCTCTCCGCCTTGGTGTCGACCCCGGCGAAATGGATGCCGTGCTCGGTCTGGTACAGCTCCACGCCTTTGAGGCCGCGATAGAAATCGAAATGCCACCAGGAGCGGCGGAACTCGCCGTCGGTCGCGAGCTGCAGCCCCACCTCCTCCTGCTTCCTGATGATCTTCTCGATCTCGCGGTCTTCGGTCTCCTTGAGCTGCTCGGCGGAGATCTCGCCCTTCTGGTGCTTCTCCCGCGCCTCCTTCAACGGCGCCGTGCGCAGGAGGCTGCCGACGTGGTCGGCGCGGAAGGGCGGCTTCGTGCGCTTCGCCATCACTTCCCCCACACTTCGTCGGCGAGCTCGACGATCTCGCGCATCTTCGCCCACTGCTGGTCCTCGGTCAGGACGTTGCCCTCCTCGGTGGAGGCGAAGCCGCATTGCGGGCTCAAGGCGAACTGATCGAGGTCGGCGAATTTGGCCGCCTCGTCGATGCGCCGCTTGACGTCGTCCTTCTTCTCGAGCGTGCCGGATTTCGAGGTGATGAGCCCGAGCACGACGATCTTCTTGCCCTTGGGCAGGAAGCGCAGCGGCTCGAAGCCGCCGGCGCGCTCGGTGTCGTACTCGAGGAAATAGCCGTCGTAGTTGACCTCGCCGAGCAGCCGATCGGCGACCGGCTCGTAGCCGCCCTCGGCGATCCAGGTGGAGCGGAAATTGCCGCGGCAGATGTGGGTGGTGATCACCATGTCGGCGGGCTTCGCCTTGAGCGCCTGGTTGATCACGCGGGCATAGTCCTGAGACAAGCGATCGACATTCATGCCGCGCGCCTTCGCCTTCTCCATCTCGGCCTTCGAGCACAGGTACGCCCAGGCGGTGTCGTCGAACTGCAGATAGCGACAGCCGGCGTCATAGAAGCCCTTCACGGCCTGGGCGTAGGCGGCGCCGAGGTCGTCGAAGATGTCGTCGTTGTGCTTGTACGGGGCGCGGACGGCGTTCGGCTCGAGGCGGAAATGCAGCACGCTCGGGCTCGGGATCGTCATCTTCGGCGTGACGCTGGTATTGGCCTTGAGGAACCGGAAATGCTCCAGCATCGGATGGCTGGAGAAGCCGAGCTTGCCGGTGACGCGGATGCTCTGCGCCTTGGTCTGGATGCCCTGGAACTGGATGCCGTGATCGAGCTCGTAGATCTCGACATTGTCGAGCATGCCGAAGAAGTCGAAATGCCACCAGGAGCGGCGGAACTCGCCGTCGCTCGCGAGCTTGAGCCCGACCTTCTCCTGTTGGGCGATGACGTTGCGGATCTCGCGATCCTCGACCTCCTTGAGCTGGGCGGCGGTGATCTCGCCCTTCTCGCGCTTGGCACGGGCGTCCTTGAGCGCTGCGGGACGCAGAAAGCTGCCGACATGGTCGGCACGGTAGGGCGGGACGGTCCTGTTCATCGGGCGATCTCTCTCCTGATCGGCAGCGTGGCGCCGCCGGTGTTTATGGGGGTGTTCTCACCGAACGAAGCGGGGATCGGGACCTGCGTCAACCCCAAAACGCGTTGGGGCGTGATGGGCCTTGTCCCACCCATCGCATGATCATCAATGCCTGCCGCGCCCGGTGCCCGCCGTAGCGGTGACGCCGAGATGCTGGTCCAGGGTGGCGCGGTCCGCCTTCAGGGCGGCGCTCGCGCCCTCGTAGACGATCGTGCCGCGCTCGAGGATCACCGCGCGGTCGGTCACGCCCAGGATCTTTTGGGCATTCTGCTCGACCACGATCGCCGACGTGCCCTCCTCGCGGATCACCCGCTGCAAGGCCACCAGCAATTCCTCCACCAGAATCGGTGCGAGGCCTTCCAGCGGCTCGTCCAGGAGCATGATGCGCGGGTTGAGGATGAGGGCACGTCCGACCGCCAGCATCTGCTGCTCGCCGCCCGAGAGCTGATTGCCGAAATTGTCCTGCCGCTCGCGCAGGCGCGGGAACAGGTCGTAGATGCGGCTCGTCGTCCACCGCCCGGCGCGCGCGATGGCGGTGAGGTTCTCGTGCACGGTCAGCGACTTGAAGATGTTGCGCTCCTGCGGCACCCAGCCGATGCCGGAATGGGCGCGCTGGTCGGGCCGCAGCCGCGCGATGTCCTTGCCGTCGAGCATGATGGCGCCGCCGATATAGCGGGTGACCCCGACGATGGAATTGACCAGCGTGGTCTTGCCCATGCCGTTGCGGCCGAGCAGCGCGACCGACTGGCCTTCGGCGACGCTGAGCGAAAGGTCGGACAGCACGACGGCTTCGCCGTAGCCGGCGGTCAGGCGCTCGATTCTGAGCAGCTCAGACATCGATTGCCTCGCCGAGATAGACCGCCTTCACGCGCGGATCGCGCGCGACCGCATCGGGGCTCCCTTCGACGAACAGCGCGCCGTTGACCAGGACGGAGATGCGGTCGGCGAAGCTGAACACCAGGTCCATGTCGTGCTCGATCAGGAGCACGGTCACGTCCTTCGGCAGCGCCGCGACGGCGGCGAGAATCTCGTGACGCTCCGCCTCGGGCACGCCGGCGGCGGGCTCGTCGAGCAGCAGCACGCGCGGCCGGCAGGCGATGGCGAGCGCGATCTCCAGCAGGCGCTGTTTTCCGTAGGGGAGGATCGCGGTGCGATGATACATCACGTCGGCGAGACCGAACTGCTCGATCAATGCGGCGACGTCGTCGACGATGTCGCTCTTGCTGCCGACCAGGCGCCACCATTGCTTGCCGGTCCCCATCCGCTCCGACACCGCGAGGCCGATCGCCTCGATCGGGGTGAGATCGCCGAACAGCTGGTTGATCTGGAAGGTGCGGGCGATGCCGAGGCGGACGCGGTCGTGCGCCTGCGCCTCGGTGATGTCGTCGCCCGTCGAGCAGGATCCGGCCCGCGGTCGGGCGCAGAACTCCGGTCAGGAGATTGACGACCGTGGTCTTGCCCGCTCCGTTCGGGCCGATCAGTGCATAGCGCGCACCCTTCTCGATCTGCAGCGACACTTCGTTCGCCGCGACGATGCCGCCGAAGCGCTTGGTCAGCCCGACGGTTTCGAGGACGATTGGCATCGATTAGTGCCCGTCCCGCGGCGAAGCGGGCGTCGCCGCAACCCCGTGCGCCGCGCGTGGCCCGAGGCGGGAGAACAGCGCCTGCACCGGCGCCGACCAGTTGGTCATGCGGTCGCGTCCGACCAGAACGATGATGACCAGCACCAGCCCGATCCAGAACTGCCAGTACTGCGGGGTCCAGCTGGCGAGGTAGTCCTGCATCAGCTTGAACAGGATCGCCCCGACGAACCCGCCATAGAGGTAGCCGGTGCCGCCGATCACCAGGGCGAGGAGGACGTCGGCCGAGCGCTCCAGCGAGAACACGTCGAGCGAGACGAACTGGGTGGTCTGGGTCAGCAGGGCGCCGGCAATGCCCGCATAGCCGGCAGCGACCGTATAGATGCCGACCATCCGTCCGTTCACCGAGATGCCGACGGCGGAAGACCGCAGCGGGTTACCCTTCACGGCGCGCAGCGACAAGCCGAACGGGGAATTCACGATCCGGCGCGCCAGCAGGAACAGAACGAAGACGACGAGCAGGCTGTACACATACGCGGTATGGCCGGCGATATCGAACGGGAACAGGCCGAGCACCGGCGCCAGGACCACGCCCTGCAGGCCGTCGGCACCGCCGGTGAGCCAGTCGATCTGGTTGGCGATCTCGCGCAGCACCAGCGAGACGCCGAGCGTCACCATCAGGCGGGTCAGGTCGGATCCGCGCAGCACCAGGAAGCTGGTGGCGAACCCGAGCACGCTGGCCGCCAGCCCGGAGACGATCAGCGCCAGCACCGGCTCGGTGATGATGCCGTGCTTGGCGAGCAGGCCCGCCACATAGCCGCCGAAGCCGAAATAGGCGGCATGGCCGAGCGAGATGATGCCCGAATAGCCGAGGATCAGGTCGAGCGAGAGCGCGAACAGGGCAAGCACCGCAATCTCGGTGAGGATCAGGTGCTTGTTCGGCAGCACCAGGATGGAGGCGAGCGCCAGCAGCCAGAAAGCGAATTCCAGCGGGTGCCAGCGGGAACGGTCGGCGAGATAGCCCGCGACGCCGTCGGTCAACTGGTTCGTCACCACGACGCTTTCCTCTCGTCCCGCCTCATCGGGCGGTCCCGCGCGCGAACAGGCCCTGCGGCCGCCAGATCAGCACCACGATCATGATGGTGTAGATGACGAAAGCCCCGAATTTCGGGACGTAGTATTTGCCGGCGACGTCGCCGATCCCGAGCACCAACGAGGCCACGAACGGACCGGTGATGCTTGAGGTGCCGCCGACCGTTACGACGATGAGAAAATAGATCATGAACTTGAGCGGAAAGGTCGGATCGAGGCCGAGGATCTCGGCGCCGAGCGCCCCGCCGAGCCCGGCGAGCCCGGAGCCGAACGCAAAGGTGACGGCGAAGACGCCGTTGACGTGGATGCCGAGCCCGCTCGCGACCCGCGGGTCATCGACGGCGGCGCGCAGGCGGCTGCCGAACCGGGTGCGGATGAGGATGAGCTGGAGCGCGATCGTCAACAGGCCGCAGATCGCGATGATGAGCAGGCGGTACTTGCCGACGTTGAGGCCGAACAGGTTGACCTGACCCTGCAGGAAGGCGGGCAGCTGGATGTACTGCTGCTGCGACCCCATGACGTAGTCGACCGCCGCGACCGACATGAAGACGAGGCCGATCGTGAACAGCACCTGGTCGAGATGCGGCTTGGCGTAGACGTGCACATAAAGCGTGCGCTCGAACAGGGCGCCAAGCGCCGCGCTCACCAGGAAGGCGATCGGCAGCGCGGCGAAGAACGGGATGCCGTTGCGATTGACCAGGATGAGCGTGACGTAGCCGCCCGCCATGGCGAACGCACCATGCGCCAGGTTGACAAAATTCATCAGGCCGAGCGTGACGGCGAGCCCGCAGGCCAGCACGAACAGCAGCATGCCGTAGGCGACGCCGTCGAACAGGATGGTCAGCATGCTGTCTTCGTTGCCCCTTAGATCGCTATCCGATTGATTAAATCGGATAGCGGTCTGGATGTTTACACTTGGTCGCTTTTTCTTTCGGAAACCGGTGCCCACTTTTCCGGAAAATGCTCCAAGCGCTCCGTCCCCGGCCCCCGGCTCGCGCCGAGGGCCGCCCTTCGCACCATATGCAGAAGGTGAGGTGTGTTAAAGCCCGGCTACTTCTTGGCGGCAGCCTTGATGGGATCCTTGATGGCCTCGAAGGTCGCGAACTCCACGTTGTAGAGCTCGCCCGAGACCTTTTCGACCTTGCGCATATAGACGTTCTGGACGATGTCCCGGGTCTCGGGATCGATCTCGACCGGCCCGCGCGGGCTCTCCCATTTCAGCCCCTTCATGGCGCCGATCAGCGCATCGCCGGTGGCATTGCCGTTGGTCTTCTTGAGCGCCTCGTAGATCAGGTGCATGCCGTCATAGCCGCCCACCGCCATGAAGTTCGGCCGGAAATTGTTGGCCTTCCGGAATGCCTCGACGAAGGCCTTGTTCTTCTCGGACGGGTGCGCCGCCGAGTAGAAATGCGCCGTGACGGTGCCGAGCACCACGTCGCCCATGCCGTTGAGCAGGTCGTCGTCGGTCACGTCGCCTGGGCCGATGATCTTGACGCCGGCCTTGTCGAGCCCGCGCTCGACGAACTGCTTGACGAACTGGGCGCCCTGGCCTGACGGAACGAAGATGAACACCGCGTCCGGCTTGCTGTCGGCGGCGCGCTGCAGGAACGGGGCAAAATCGGGCGACGCCAGCGGGAACTTGATTTCGCCGACGACCTCGCCCCCCGCCTTGGTGAAGGCGTCCTTGAACGAGCTCTGCGCGTCGGCGCCGGGCGCGTAATCCGACACCATGGTGACGACCTTCTTGATGCCGTTCTTGGCGGCCCACTCGGCCATCGGGACGGTCGATTGCGCCAGCGTGAAGCTGGTGCGCGCGATATAGGGCGAGCGCTCCGTGATGATCGACGTGCCGGCCGCCATGACGATCTGCGGCACCTTGGCCTGGGTAGCGAGCGGTGCGGCGGCAAGCGCCGCCGGGGTCACGCCGAAGCCGGCGATGATGTTGACCTTGTCGTTGACGATCAGCTCCTGGGCGAGCCGCCGCGTGGCGTCGGGGACGGCCCCGTCGTCCTTGAGGATGACCTCGATCTTCTTGCCGGCGACCGTCGTGCCGTTCTGCTGCATGTAGAGCTTGACGGCGGCGTCGATCTGCTTGCCGGTCGATGTCTGTTGGCCGGTCATCGGCAGGATGAGGCCGATCTTGACCGCGTCCTGGGCGGCCGCGGCGCCTGCCGCAAGCGTTCCCAGCGCCAGGACTGCCAGGCCCGAAACCACGTTTCTTCTCAGCATTCCGTTTCCTCCTGCCCGGCTGCGCCCCTTCGGCGCGGCCAGATAGTTTGATGTCCAACCATTTCGCCCCGCCGCTTCGTACATCGGATTGGGCAGGGAGGAAAGTGGGCAGATGCTACGGGGATTGCCGCGCAGGGGCGGCCTTGTGGCCGCCCGGGCATCGGTGATGCCGTGAAGCGGGCGAAGGGTCGCCCCTAACTGATAACGACGGCGCGTCTAAGCGTGCGCCTGGCGCTGCGGATCGATGATCTGCTCGAGCCGGCCGAGCACCCGCATGCAGGGCAGGAGCTGGGCGAGGCTTCCGTTCGGCTCGCGCTTCTCCTTGATCGCCGCGATGAATTCCCGGTCCTCGAGCTCGATGCCGTCCATCGAGACGTCGACTTGCGACAGGTCGATCTTGTTGTCCTTGCCGTCGCTGAGGTCGTCGTAATACGCCTTGTAGGTGCCGTTGTCGCAGATGTAGCGGAAGAACGAGCCGAGCGGCCCGTCATTGTTGAACGACAGCGACAGGGTGAGGATCGCCCCGGACGGCACCTTGGCGACGATGCCCATGTCCATCGCGATGTTGAGCTCCGGGTGGATCGGCCCCTGCACCGCATAGCAGTCGGAGATGGTCTCGCCGGCCTGGTACTGGAACAGGTCGATCGTGTGGGCGGCGTGATGCCACAGCAGGTGGTCGGTCCAGCTGCGCGGATTGCCTGCCGCATTGATGTTGCGGCGGCGGAAGAAATAGGTCTGCACGTCCATCTGCTGGATCTTGAGCTCACCCTTCCGGATGCGCTTGTGGACCCACTGGTGGCTCGGGTTGAAGCGGCGGACGTGGCCCCCCATGGCGGTGACGCCGGTCTCCTTGGCGATCCGCACCAGATTCTCGGCGTCCTCGACGCTGTCGGTGACCGGGATCTCGACCAGCACGTGCTTGCCGGCGCGCATCACCTGCTCGCCCTGGCGGAAGTGCATCTTGGTCGGCGTCGTCAGGATCACCGCGTCGGCGCGCTTGATCCCTTCGGACAGCTCGCCGGTGTGGTGCGGGATGCCGTATTTCTTCGCCACCTGGGCGGTGGCGTCCTGGTTGCCGCCGACGAGCGACGTCACTTCCACGTCCGGGATGCGCTTGAGCGCGTCCAGGTGCTTCTGTCCGAAGGCGCCCTGGCCAGCTACGCAGATCTTCATGCTTCTCAACCTCTCCGGATGTCCTGCTTCACGCGATGTGCGGCGGCGCGCCTGCCGGTGGCGGCAGCCTTGCGCTTGGGTGCAGCGGCTCGCTTGGCGCCCGTGCGCTTGGCGCTTCCGCGCTTCGCGCCACGCGGCTTGTTCTCGAGGATGATATGCCCGACCGCCGTATTCGAGGCCGGCACCGTATAGAAGCGATAGACCTCGTCCACCTTGTCGTCGAGGGCTCCGCGCATGATCAGCCACATCACCATCTCGATGCCCTCGGCGCCCGCCTCGCGCATGTATTCGATGTGCGGAATGCGCGCGAGCTTCTTCGGGTCCTTGCTGAGATTGTCGAGGAAGGCCTTGTCGAACTTGCTGTTGATGAGGCCGGCGCGCGGCCCGGAAATCTGGTGCGACATTCCGCCGGTGCCGAACATGACGACGCGCAGGTCTTCCGGATAGGATTCGACCGCCTTGCGAATGGCCTTGCCGAGCATGTAGCAGCGATGCCCGGTGGGCGGCGGGTACATCACCACGTTGACGGCGAGCGGGACGACCGGGCACGGCCACGCCTTGGGCGAGCCGAACAGCAGGTTGAGCGGCACGGTGAGGCCGTGATCGACCTCCATCCGGTTGACGATGGTGAGATCGAACTCGTCGAGAATGACCGACTGGGCGATGTGGGAGGCAAGCTCGGGATGCCCCTTGACCACCGGCACCGGGCGCGGTCCCCATCCCTCGTCGGCCGGCGGGAATTCGGCGGCGCAGCCAAGCGCGAAGGTCGGGATTAGCTCGACCGAGAACGCCGAGGCGTGGTCGTTGTAGATGACGATGGCGACGTCGGGCTTGGCGTCCGCCATCCACTGCTTGGATTTCTCGAACCCCGAGAACACCCGTTTCCAATAGGGCTCCTCGGTTCGGCCGTTGTCGATCGCCGCGCCGATCGCCGGCACGTGCGACGATGCCACTCCTGCGATGATCTTAGCCACGTCTGGACCTCGTCTTGCTGCGGACCTTGGATTTCGTCTTGGGCGCCGACTTCGCCTTTGCCTTCGCCTTGGACCGAGCCTTTGGCTTGGCCCGCAGGTCGGCGCCTGATTTGCTGCGATTGCCTTCCACCGACCGGCCGCCGCCGAGCATCATCTTGGCATAGTCGTCCTGCGTGGCGCCGGTCATGATCGCCGCCATGTGCTGGAACGAGTGACCGTCGGTCGCCCCCAGCTTGGCGGTGAAATAGATGTTGCCGCCGAGCTCGAGCATGCGGTTGTACTCGCGCTTGAGAATGGCGTCGCGCTGCTCCGGGGTGAGCGGAAAGCGGTTCAGGTACTCCGCTTCGTTCGCCTTGAACGCCTTGCGGTTCTCGTCCTTCATCAACGACATGCAGAACATGTTGATGCCGTAGCCCTGGCGCGACCGTTCGGCGTCGAACACGAACGTGCCGGGGATGTCGTCGTAGTCGTGTTGCTCACGTGGCATCGACGTTACTCCGCCTTGAAAAATCGCTCAGGCGCGCCGCCCGGTGGGAGCTCCGGGACGAGCCGGAACGGCCGAAACGGCCGATCCGAAGCGCAATAGTTGGTATCCCAACAGCATATATACAGCGCTGCGGAAGGTTGGCAACGCCGCCGCACCAAGGCTCGATAACAGGCTACGCCAAGCACGTTGGAATGGTTCCAGGGGCTGTGCGGGGCGCGCCGCGTTCAGCTCCAGTACAGCCGCATCGGGTTGTCGATCAGCAAAGCGTTACGCAGAGCCTCGGTCGGCGCGATCTTCGGAAGCACGTCGACCAGCACGCCATCGTCGGGCGCTTCCTTCTTCATGTTGGGATGCGGCCAGTCGGTGCCCCACAGCACGCGGTCGGGAAAGCGCTCGACCAGGGTCCGCCCGAACGGCACCACGTCGTCATAGGGCGGGCCGGCGAGCGTCATGCGCTCCGGGCAGGTGGCCTTGACCCAGAAATTGGTGTGCTTCTCCATCAGCCGGAGGAAGCGCTGGTTTTCCGGGTGCTCGACGCCCTTGGCGACGCTCGGCACCCCCATGTGGTCGACCACGACGGTGGTCGGCAGGGCGGTGAAGAACGGTTCGAGCTCGGGCAGGTCGGGCATCTCGAAATAGACCACGATATGCCAGCCCAGCGGGGCGACGCGGGCGGCGATGCGCTCGAGCACATCGCGCGGAGTGAAATCGACCAGCCGCTTGACGAAATTGAAGCGCACCCCGCGCACGCCGGCGCGGTCCATCGCCTTGAGCTCCTGGTCGGTCACCTCCTCGCCGACGAAAGCCACGCCCTTGGCCTTGTTGTTGGAGGCCTCGAGCGCATCGACCATCGCCCGATTGTCCTTGCTGTGGCAACTCGCCTGCACGATCACGTTCCTGTCGAAGCCGAGGTAATCGCGCAGCGCGAACAATTTTTCCTTGGGCGCGTCGCACGGCGTGTACTTGCGCTCCGGCGCGTAGGGAAACCGGCTCTCCGGCCCGAACACGTGGCAGTGCGCATCGACCGCGCCCGGCGGCGGCTTGAAGCGCGGCTTCGACGGGTTGGGGTGGAACGGGATGTAGCCGGGACTCATCGGCACAGGTGACATCTCCAAATGTTGTCATGCCCCGCGCAAGCGGGGCATCCAGTAAACACGGCGTCATGGCCTATGACACGGCCATCGTCAAACGGCTGGACCGAGCGTACTGGATTGCCCGCGTGCGCGGGCAATGACACCGCCTAGGTCACCCGCTCGATCGCCAGCGACACGCCCTGGCCGACGCCGACGCACAGGGTGGCGAGCGCCAGCTTGCCGCCGCGCGCCTCCAGCGCATGCGTCGCGGTCAGCGCGAGGCGGGCGCCAGACATGCCGAGCGGATGGCCGAGCGCGATCGCGCCGCCGTGCGGGTTGACGTGCTCGGCGTCGTCGGGCAGCCCAAGCTGGCGCAGGCAGGCGAGCGATTGCGACGCGAACGCCTCGTTGATCTCGATTACGTCGAACTCGCCGATCTTGCGGCCGAGCCGCTGCATCAGCTTGGTGGTGGCCGGAACCGGGCCGATGCCCATGATGCGCGGCGGCACGCCCGCTGAGGCCATGCCGAGCACGCGGGCGCGGGGTTTCAGGCCGTGCGCCGCCACGGCCTCCGCGGAGGCGAGGATGATGGCGGCGGCGCCGTCGTTGACCCCGGAGGCATTGCCGGCCGTCACCGTGCCCGGCGTGCGGAACGGCGTCTTGAGCTTGGCGAGGGCCTCGAGTGTCGTATCGGCGCGGGGGTGCTCGTCCTTGTCGACGACGATGGGGCCAGCCTTGCCGCCCGGCACCTCCACCGGCACGATCTCTTCGGCAAAATAGCCCGCGGCCTTGCCGGCGCGCTGCTGCGAGCGGAACGCGAACGCGTCCTGATCCTTGCGGGCGACCTGGAATTCCTCGGCGACGTTCTCGCCGGTCTCGGGCATCGAGTCGATGCCATATTGCTGCTTCATCAGCGGATTGACGAAGCGCCAGCCGATGGTGGTGTCGTGGACGTCGGCCGTGCGCGCAAACGCCTCCGCGGCCTTGCCCATGACGAACGGCGCCCGGGTCATCGACTCCACGCCCCCGGCGATGGCGAAATCCATCTCGCCCGCGCGGATCGCCCGCGCGGCTTCGCCGACCGCCTGCAGGCCGGAGGCGCACAGGCGATTGACGGTGAGGCCCGGAATGCTGTCGGGCAGGCCGGCGAGCAGGAGCGCCATGCGGGCGACGTTGCGGTTGTCCTCGCCGGCCTGGTTGGCGCAGCCGAAATAGACTTCGTCCAGGCGCGCCCAGTCGACCTTGGGGTTGCGCTTCACCAGGGCCTTGAGCGGCACCGCCGCGAGATCGTCGGTGCGCACCCTGGCGAGCGCGCCGCCGTAGCGCCCGATCGGGGTGCGCACCGCATCGCAGATGAAGACGTCACGCATGGCAGGATTCCTTCACGCCTGGTCGCCGTGGGCGCGCGCGGTGCGCGCATTGAGCTCGCGCAGGACTTCGAGCTCGTTTGTGGTCGGGGCGGGGGTTTCGGCGAGGGCCACCGCAAAGCGCACCGGCCAGCCGGTGTTCTCGCCAACCTGCTCGCGCGTCACGCCCGGATGCAGGGAGACGACCGTCATCTCCTTGCTGTCGGAATCCGGCGCGAACACCGCCAGATCGGTGATGAGCCGGGTCGGCCCCTTGGTGGCGACGCCGAGGCGGGCGCGGTGGTCGCCACCTTCGCCGTGGCCGAGTGAGGTGATGAAGTCGAGCTTCTCGACGAAGCTGCGCCGGCTCTGGCTCATGATGATGAAGATCTCGCCGCACGAGATGGCGATCTCGGGCGCGCCGCCGCCGCCGGGCAGCCGCACCTTCGGCTTGTCGTAGGGGCCGACCACGGTGGTGTTGAGGTTGGCGAAGCGATCGATCTGCGCGCCGCCGAGGAAGCCGACGCTGATCCGCCCGCCCTGCAGCCAGTAGCGGAACATCTCCGGCACCGACACGGTGGTGAGCGCGGTGTCGCACAGTTCGCCGTCGCCGATCGACAGCGGCAGCACGTCGGGCTTGGTGGCGATGGTGCCTGATTCATAGATCAGCGTGATGTCCGGCGCATGGGTGAGCCGCGCCAGGTTGGCGGCAGCCGACGGCATGCCGATGCCGACGAAGCAGACGTCCTCGTTGCGCAGCGCCCGCGCGGCCGCGATGGTCATCATCTCGTTCGGCTTGTAGGACGCGCTCATTCGGCGGCCTCGCGCACATTTCTGGCATGCACCGCGAACGCCTCCGGCCCCTGCTCGAGCACGTTGCTCTTGATCCAGGCGAGGAACGTGTCGCGCTCGCGCGAGATCGCGTCCCAGCGCTTGTAGAAGGCATTGTCGCGCTTGTAGTAGCCGTGTGCGTAGGACGGATGCGCCCCGCCCGGCACGCAGGCGATCGCCCGGACGGTCCAGCTCGGCAGAATCACGGTGTTGACGCTGCGCGGCCCAAAATCCTCGACGACCTCCTCCACCGTCACCAGCGCCCGCTTCGCCGCAAGCACCACCTGCTTCTGGATCCCGACGATCCCTTCCAGCAGCACGTTGCCGGCGCGGTCGGCCTTGAGCGCATGGATGATCGCCGCATCGGGCCGCAGCGCCGGCACGGCGGCGAGCTCTTCGCCGGTGAACGGACAGACGATACGCCGGATGTTGGGGTTCACCTTCGGCAAGTCGACGCCGACGTAGCCGCGAAAGATCGCGCAGGGCAGGCCGGCGGCGCCCGCCTCGTAGGCATTGGCCATGGCGGCATGCGAATGCTCCTCGAGCGCGAGCGGCTGCGGCCAGCCGTTCTCGACCGCATCGCGCACGCGATGGAGCGAGCCGACGCCGGGATTGCCGGTCCACGAGAAGATGAGCTTGTCGGCACAGCCCGTGCCGACAAGCTGGTCGTAGATGAGATCGGGCGTCATCCGCACCAGGGTCAGATGCCGGCGCCGCTGGCGGATCACCTCATGGCCCGCGGCCGACGGGATCAGGTGGGTGAATCCCTCCATGGCGACGGAGTCACCGTCGCGGAGCACGTCTTCGACGGCCTCGGCGAGGGAGAGGAATTGCGCCATCCCGCTGCTTTCCCGGATGCCTCGGCCCCAAGCGGCAGGGCCGAGCGTGGCGCTACGTGTAGGCGACCCGCAATGGGTCGATCAAGGGCCTCGGGAGAGCAGGAGGAGGGCCTTCAATGCAGGCGATGGGCCTCTACGAAGCGCACGAGATCGCCGACGGCCTCGATCCGGTCGACGACATCGTCTCCGATTTCGACGCCAAAGCGGTCTTCGATCATGATCATCAATTCGAGGCGGTCGAGCCAGTCGGCGCCCAGATCCCTGAAATGGGCTTCGTCCGAGATCCGGTTGGCGTCGACCCCCAGATGCTCGGCAATGAGATTGCGCACCTTCGCGGCAACGTCTTCGTTCATGGCCGTTGATTGTGGAAAGCGGTTGGTGCCCATGAGCGGTCTCCGATGCGTTGCAGACCTCCCCGCATCCAGAAGACACGCAATTTGGTTCTGCAGCGTGACCTCGTTGAAAAATTCCCGGAGCGTTGCATTGGCGATACATTCGTCGTGTGCCCGACAGAGCGGCGGCCCAGATTTCGAAATTGTCGTGTAGTGCGGGCCTGTTGCCTGCTCCTTGCGGTTGCGGCGGATGTCCGGGACAATACCGCCGCCGACGGAGGCTCGACGATGGCCGCCGAAACCGACGCGCGCGGACGCGTCTACTACGCCGACTACCTGCGCCTCGATGCGCTGCTCGACCAGCAGGTGCGCGAGAGTGCGCGCGCAGGCTCCCCGGCGCACGATGAGATGCTGTTCATCATCGTGCACCAGGTCTACGAGCTGTGGTTCAAGCTGATCCTGCACGAGCTCGACCGCATCCAGGAGGATTTCGGCCACGAATCGATGGAGGACGATCGCCTCGGCCGCATCGTGCGCGGCCTCGAGCGCATCCATGAGATCCTGAAGCTGCTTGTGCATCAGCTCGACGTGCTGGAGACCATGACGCCGCTCGATTTCCTCGATTTCCGTGATCTCCTAAGCCCGGCGTCGGGCTTCCAGTCGGTCCAGTTCCGCGCCATCGAGATCCGCCTCGGACTGCGCAGCCAGGATCGCCTCAAACTCGACGACAAGCGCTTCCACCTGATGCTGTCGGAGCCCGATCGTGCACGAATCGCCGCCGCCGAGGCCGGTGCGACCCTGATCGACCAGCTCGACCGCTGGCTTGCCCGCACACCCTTCGTGGCGCTCAGCGGCTATGCGTTCTCGAGCGCCTATCGCGAGGCGGTCATCCGTTCGCTCACCGCCGACAGCGAGCAGGTGCGCCTGACCGAAGGGATGAGCGAGGTCCAGCGCGAGCAGGAGACCCGGGCGATCGCCGCCGCGCTCGCCCGGTTCAACGCGATCTTCGAGCCGCGTGCGGACAACTCCCCCTGGCGCATGTCGTTTCCCGCGGTGCAGGCGGCCCTCTTCATCACCCTCTATCGCGATGAGCCGGTGCTGCAGCTGCCGTTCCGCCTGCTCGCCGCCCTCATGGACATCGAGGAATCGATGACGCTCTGGCGCTACCGGCACGCCCTGATGGTCCGTCGCATGATCGGGGTGAAGATCGGGACCGGCGGCTCGTCGGGCCACGACTACCTGCGGCAGACGACCGAACAGCACCAGATCTTCGGCGACCTGTTCGGCCTGTCGAGCTACCTCATTCCGCGCTCGATGCTGCCGGAGCTGCCCGCCGAGCTCAAATCGCGCATGGGGTTTGCCTACGCGAGCCCGAAGGGGCCATGAGTCTCGACCTCACGGCGCATTTCTCGATCTTCCGCGAGGCGGCCCCGGCGCGGATTCACCTCGCGGCGCACAGCCATCACTATTGGCCCGATGCGGCCTGCCGGGCGCACGGTGAGGCGGTGACCCAGGCAGCCCGTCACGCCGACGACAAGTGGGAGCCTGTTTTCGAGGAGCTTGTCCCTTCGGTTCGCCGCGGCATCGGTTGCATCCTCGATCTCCCCGATCCGACGACGATCGCGTTCGCCCCCAACACCCACGAGCTCGTCTGCCGGCTCCTCTCCGCCCTGCCGCTCAACGGGCGGCCGCGGGTGCTGACGAGCGATGCGGAATTCCATTCCTTCGAGCGGCAGATCGTACGGCTCGCCGAGGAGGGGCTTGTTGCGGTGGAGCGCGTCGCCACGGAACCGGCCGCGACCTTCCCGCAGCGCTTTCACGCCGCCGTCGCGCGAGGCGGCCATGACCTGATCTTCGTCAGTCACGTGTTCTACAATTCCGGCGCGACCTGCGGCGACATCGCGGCGCTGGTCGCGGCCGTGCCGTCGCCCGACGCCTTCATCGCGATTGACGGCTATCACGGCTTCATGGCGTTGCCGACCGGCCTGTCCGCTGTTGCGCCGCGCGCGTTCTATCTCGCCGGCGGATACAAGTATGCGATGGCCGGGGAGGGCGTTTGCTTCATGCACTGTCCGCCCGGCTACGCGCCGCGTCCACGCGATACCGGCTGGTTCGCGGGCTTCGGGGCGCTGACGCACGGCTTTGCCGGCCAGGTGGCCTATGGGGCCGACGGCTCGCGGTTCATGGGCGCCACGTTCGACCCGAGCGGGCTCCATCGCCTCAAGGCCGTGCTCGACTGGATGGACGGCATCGGCCTCACCGTTACGGCGATCCACCGGCATGTCATGGACCTGCAGGCCCAATTCCTCGCGGCCGTCGATGCAGCCGGGATCGCGCCGTTGCGCCGGGCGCGGCTGATCACCCCGATCGAAACGGAGGACCGCGGGCACTTCCTGACCTACGAGACAGCCGAAGCCCCCTCGATCCACGCCCAGCTGGCGGCGGCCGGCATCGTCACCGACGTGCGGGGCGCGCGCATCCGCTTCGGCTTCGGCTGCTACCACGCCGAGCGGGAAATCGAGCCGGCGGTGGGGGCAATCGCCCTCGCCCTCGGCTGAACGGCCGGTCCCCGCGCTCTACGCGCGTTTTGACACAATTCGTTGTCAGGTTGCCCTCCTCGACAGGGAGGACACCGATGAAAAGACTGGCATCAGCCGTTGCGTTCTTCGCCTGCATTGTGTCGCCGACGCTCGCCCAGCAGCCGACCGCGGGCAACCTCGAAAAGCTGTCCGAGTTCAAGACCACCGGCGCGCCGATGGAGATCCCGCACATTGCGCAGACCGGGACCAAGGCCGAGGCGATCAAGAAGAGCCTCGCCCGGATCAAGCTGCCGAGCGGCTTCAAGATCGGCCTCTACGCGATCGTGCCCGACGCGCGCCACATGGCGGTCGGGCCGCAGGGCGTGGTGGTCTTCGTCGGCACGCGCAAGAGCAAGGTCTGGTCGGTCACCGACCGCGACAAGGATCGGGTGGCGGACGAGGTCAAGGAGTTCGCGCCGTCGATCGGCTTCACGGTGCCCAACGGAGTGTGCTTCTCGAAGGACGGTTTCCTGTTCCTCGCCGAGCAGAACCGGGTGCTGGTTTTTCCGGCGGCCGAGTTCTTCTATGAAGGCCCCGACGTGGCGGCGTTCGTCGTCGTCAAGCAGGGCGAGCTGATCCCGAGGGAAGAGGAATTCGTACAACCATACGGCGCGCGTATGCCGCGTGGGGCCTGACGACAAGCTCTACATCTCGCTCGGCCAGCCGTTCAACGTCTACGCGCCGGCCAAGATGGACCCATACAAACGCACCGGCATCGGCGGCATCGTCCGCATGACGCGCGAAGGCAAGGAGCGCGAGGTGTTCGCCACCGGCGTGCGCAACTCGGTCGGCATGGACTTCAATCCGAAGGACCGGACCCTGTGGTTCACCGACAACCAGGTCGACGGCATGGGCGACGACATCCCGCCCGGCGAGCTCAACCGCGCCGACAAGCCGGGCATGAATTTCGGCTTCCCGTATTTCGGCGGCGGCAAGGTACGCACCACCGAATACAAGGATCAGACCCCGCCGGCCGACGTGACCTTCCCGCAAGTGGAGATGGCGGCGCATGCGGCCGACCTCGGCATGAGCTTCTATACGGGCCAGATGTTCCCGCCAAAATATCGCGGCGGGATCTTCAACGCGCAGCACGGCTCGTGGAACCGCACCACGCCCGTCGGCGCGCGCGTGATGTTCACCAGCCTCAAGGAGGACGGCACGGCGGACAAGACCGAGGTCTTCGCCGAAGGCTGGCTCACCGAGAACGGCGAGTACCTCGGCAGGCCGGTCGACTTGGCGCAGCTGCCGGACGGCTCGCTCCTGGTGTCCGACGACTTCGCCGGCGCGATCTATCGGATCTGGTACGACGGACGGTGAGCATCGGCTCGCACAGGGCGCCGCGGGCCACCACGTGGCTCGCGGCGGCGCTTCTCGCCATCGCGTCCACTCCGGCGCAGTCGGCGGGCGACCCGGCGGCAGGGCGGCGCAAGGCGCTGCAGTGCCAGACCTGCCACGGTCTTGATGGCCTGTCCCGGCTCCCCGACGCGCCGCACCTCGCGGGCCAGCCCGAGCCATACCTGGTCAAGTCGCTCAACGACTATCGCCAAGGGAGCCGCCGCCACGACATGATGACGATCGTGGTGCAGCAGCTCAGCGACCAGGATGTCGCCGATCTCGCCGCCTACTACGCGGAAATCGAATTCACCGTGAAGCCGCCGTAGGGGTTCCGTCCGAGCGGCGGCATGTCCGATTGACAAGCCGGACCTGCACCGGAACACTCGTCAATCGCTGCTGTCCTTCGAAACGGCCGTCACAGGAGAGCCCCCATGCGCATGCTCCGACCCCTGCCGGCGATCGCGGTCGCGATCGTCGTGTCGCTCGGTACCGCCCACGCCCAGACCAAGGTCACGGTCGGCAAGATCATCGGCGGCAGCGGCTTCCATATTCCGAGCTACGTCGCCATGGACCAGGGCTTCTACAAGGCGGAAGGCCTCGACGCGACCTTCGTCACCCTCAACGGCAAGGCCCTGGTGACCGCCGGGCTTGCCGGCAGCATCGACTTTGTGCCGATCCCCTCGGGGGGCTCCCAGGCGGCGCTGAGTGGTGCCGAGATCCGCTACGTGGTGGGCGAAGTGCTGCGATCGCAATGGGTCATCATCTCCCGCCCGAATATCGGCGCAGCGGCGGAGCTCAAGCGCAAGACCCTGGGCTACGGGCGCGCCGGCTCGGCCGACTACGACGAAGGCGCCGCAGTGCTGCGCCGCGCCTTCAACCTGGACGTCGGCAAGGACTACAAGGTGATCTCGTTCCAGGGCGAGGCCGAGCGCGTCGCCGCGCTGGTCAATGGCGACGTCGACGCCATCCTGATCTCGATCCCGCACGTGCCGAGGGCGCTCAATGCCGGCATGAAGGTGCTGGTGCGCACCGGCGACTACATCCAGCGCGCCGGCGGCTCGTTCTGGACGCGCAAGGCCGTGGTCGACCAGAATCCCGAGACGGTGCGGAAATTCATCCGCGCCATCGCCCGCGGCGCGATGTTCTATCGTGACAACAAGGCCGCCTCGCTGCGGAGTCTGCGCGAGCATCTCGGCGTCGAGAACGACAACGATGCCGGTATCGTGTGGGAGCAGACGCACGGCGCGGTCGGCGCCGAGCTACCCAAGGACATGTTCCGGGAGATCTTCGAGTCGCGCCGCCTCGACATGATCGCCGCCAAGCAGTGGGCGCAGGACAAGCCGCTGCCCGACCCGGAGCAGTTCCTCACCCGCGATCTCCTCGAGTCCACGCTGAAGCAGATGGGCTACGTGCCGGCCAAGCTCGACGTGCCGGCGAATTGAGAGTGGGCGAATGGCGAGTAGCGAATAGGGAGGGCTGGCTTCCTTTCCCCCATTCGCTACTCGCTACTCGCTCCTTTCACGCGGCCGCCAGCGGGTGAGGCGATTCTCGATGAGCTGCACCAGCGCCGTCATGGCGAGCGACAGGGAGGCGAACACGATCAGGCCTGAGAACACCACCGCCACCTGGTAGCGGCCGGCCGCCTGCACCATCAGGACGCCGAGGCCGTCCTCCGAGCCAAAGAACTCTGCCACCACCACGCCGAGCACGGCACGGCCGATGGCGAGCCGCAGCCCGGCGATGATATAGGGCAGGGCATTGGGCAGCACGACGAGGCGGACCACGTCCCATTCGCGCGCGCCGAACGAGCGCACGACGTTGATCAGCAGCCTGTCGGCGTTACGCACCCCCTCGTAGGTGTTGATGAGGATCGGGAACAGGGCGCCGATCAGCACGATCACCACCTTCGACCACAGGCCGAGGCCGAACCACAGCATCACCAGGGGCAGAAACACCAGGCGCGGCGTGGCGTTGAATGCGGTGATGAAGGGATCGAGCATTGCGTTGAGCGTGCGCGAGCGCCCGATCAGCACGCCGAGTGGAAGCCCGAGCACGATCGCGAGGCCGAGGCCGAGGGCGAAGCCCGAGGCGCTGACCCCGAGCGGCCGCCAGATTGTGCCGGTTGCGACCATGCTCCACAGGGTTCCGGCGATCTCGCTCGGCGTGGCAAAGAACATCTTCCTGCCGGCCGAGATCGTCACCAGGTGCGGGGTCAGCTCCCACACGAGCAGGAGCGCGACGATGCTTGCCGTGCCCAGGATGGTCGGCTCGAAGCGCCGCCATGCTCCCGCGGCCGGCGCAATCGAATCATCGGCGGGCGGGGCTGTGGCGATCTCGGCGTCGAAGGCGGAGGACTGGCTCATCGGGTCATTGCCCTACGCGCCAGGGAAACGCGGCCCGCTCGGCCCACCGAATCCCTTCCGTGAGCACGACCGCGATCACCATGATGGTGATGATGCAGGCGAACATCCGGTCGAGGGCGAACAGGTCGCCGAACCGCGCGATGGCGTAGCCGATGCCTTCCGAGGCGGCGAAGAACTCGCCGACCAGCACGCCGATCAGGGCGCGGCCGACGGCGATGCGGGCGCCGGCGACGATGAAGGGGAGGACGCTCGGAAGGATCACCTTGAGATAGAGGTCCTTCTCGGTGCCGCCGAGCGAGCGGACGACGTTGATGAGGAGTCGGTCGACCGTGCGCACGCCGGCGCAGGTATTGAAAATGAAGGGAAAGACCGCGAGGAGGAAGATCAGGATCGCCTTGCCGGAGACGCCGACGCCGAAGAACACGATCACCAGCGGCGCCAGCGCGACCAGGGGGCTTGCGTAGAACACCGTCATCAGCGGATCGAGCGCATAGCCGACCCGCACGCGCCAGCCCATGACGACCCCGAGCGGCACGCCGACCGCGACCGCCGCGACGAACCCGTAGACGAACGGGCCCGCGCTGATGGCGAGGTCGCGCCACAGATCGCCGCTCGCCATCATGTCGAGCAGCGCCCAGCCGATCAGGTCGGGCTTGCTGATGAACAGCGGGTTGAACGGAACGAGCCAGAATACGGCCTGCCAGGCGGCGAAGAACAACACCACCGCGAGCAGGCCGAGCAGCGGCTTGCGGGCGCGTACGGCGAGCGGAACAGCGGAAATAGCCTCGTCTGCCATGGCTAGACCGTGATCTCGTCCTTGAGCGTGTTCCAGATGTCCAGCTTGAGGTCGTTGAACTGCGGCGTCACGCGCATCTCGTAGTCGCGCGGCCGCGGCAGGTCGATGTCGAAGATGCGCTTGGCCTGGCCAGGGCGGCGGGTCATCACCATGACGCGGTCGGACAGGTAGATCGCCTCATCGATCTGATGGGTGACGAACAGCACCGTCTTGCGCGCCTCCTGCCAGATGCGCAGCAGCTCGACCTGCATCAGGTCGCGGGTCTGGGCGTCGAGGGCGGCGAACGGCTCGTCCATCAGGAGCACGTCGGGATCGGTCGCGAGCGCTCGGGCAAGGCCGACCCGCTGCTTCATGCCGCCTGAGAGCTCATGCGGGTAGTGAGCCTCGAAGCCCGCCAGCCCGACCATGTCGATGAAATGACGGGACCGCTCCCGCCGCGTCTGGACCGGCACGCCCTTGAGCTCGAGCCCGAGCTCGATGTTGTTCTGCACCGTGCGCCAGGGCAGGAGCCCGAACTCCTGGAACACCATGGCGCGATCCTGCCCCGGCCCGGCGATCGGCTTGCCGCGCAGCCTGATGTCGCCTGAATCCGGCTTGATCAGGCCGAGCAGGACGTTGAGGAACGTGCTCTTGCCGCAGCCGGAGGGCCCGACGATCGACAGGAACTCGCCCTCGCGCACCTCGATAGCGAAGTCCTGCAGCGCCCGCACCGGCCGGCGGTTGGGCGGCCGGAAGGTGAGATTGACGTTGTGTCCCTGGATATACGACATGCAGCCCGCCCGTCGCCGTCCGAACGCCAGCATGCCGGACCATGGTAGGGTTCGCAAATCCAATCAGAATTGGTATTGGCGAGGGGCTTCACCGTTATGGATGGGCGGGATGGTGCTCCGGACGCATGACGCGGAGAAAGACGGCGCGGCCATATTCCATTTCGTCATGGTCAAGCCGACGCACTACGACGATGACGGCTATCCGATTCAATGGTTCCGGTCGGCCATTCCGTCGAACACGCTGGCCTGCCTGAACGGGCTCGCCGAAGACGCGCGCCGGCGCAACGTGCTCGGGCCGAGTGTCGAGATTCATCTCCACACCTATGATGAGACCAATCGCCGCGTCCGGCCTGACCGCATCATCCGCATGCTTCGCCAGAGCGGCGGCAAGGTGCTGATCGGGCTGATCGGCGTGCAGTCCAACCAGTTTCCGCGCGCGGTCGATCTGGCCCGGCCGTTTCTGGCTGCCGGGCTGCCCGTGTGCATGGGGGGGTTCCACGTCTCCGGCTGCGTCGCAATGCTGCCGGAGCTGACGCCGGAACTGCGCCAGGCACAGGAGCTGGGCATTTCCCTGTTCGCCGGCGAAGCCGAGGGCGGCCGGCTCGACGATCTCCTGCAGGATGCCTGGAACGGGGCGCTCAAGCCGCTGTACAACCACATGGACGATCTCCCCGCGCTGCAGGGAGAGCCGCCGCCGATCCTTCCCGAAAAGCACCTGCGGCGAACCTCCGGCTCGCTCTCGAGCATGGATCTGGGTCGCGGCTGCCCGTACCAGTGCTCGTTCTGCACCATCATCAACGTGCAGGGGCGCAAGAGCCGGTACCGCTCGCCCGACGACGTCGAGCGAATCATCCGTGAGAACTCCGCCCAAGGGATCAAGCGATTCTTCATCACCGACGACAATTTCGCCCGTAACCGCGATTGGGAAGCGCTGTTCGACCGCATGATCCAGTTGCGCCAAAGCGACTTCCCCAAGATCGGCTTTACCATCCAGGTCGACACGCTGTGCCACCGCATCCCCAATTTCATCGACAAGGCGATGGCGGCGGGCGTGCGCCGGGTCTTCATCGGGCTGGAGAACATCAATCCGGACAATCTCATCGCTGCCAAGAAGCGCCAGAACAAGATCACCGAATACCGGGAGATGCTGCAGCTCTGGCGCGAGCACGGCGCCATCACGGCCGCCGGATACATCCTCGGCTTTCCCGGCGACAGCAAGGAATCGATCCTGCGCGACATCGAGATCATCAAGCGCGAGCTGCCGCTCGATCTCCTCGAGTTTTTCGTGCTGACGCCGCTGCCCGGCTCGGAGGACCACAAGGTGCTGTGGCAGCAAGGCGTCTGGATGGATCCGGATCTCAACAAGTACGACTGCTTCCACCGCGTGTCGCACCACCCGAAAATGCCGGATGGAGAATGGGACGAGGCCTACCGGGCGGCCTGGGAGGCCTATTACACGCCGGAGCACATCCGCACGATCCTCAGGCGCATCGCGGCGCACAAGCTCGGGCGCCCAGGCACGACGCTATCGACCATCCTGTGGTTCTACCTCATGGCTGCGTATGAGGACGTGCACCCGCTCGAAGGCGGCGCCTTGCGGCTGAAGTTCCGCCGCGACCGCCGCCATGGTCTGCCGCTGGAAAGCCCGCTCGTCTTCTATCCGCGCTATGTCGCCGAGACCGTGCGGAAGGGGCGCGGCTACTGGAAGGTCTATCGGCGCTGCAAGGCCATTCTCGACGAGGTTCTGGTCGCGCCCGACCGCTGGGCCTACAGCGATATCGCAATTGCGCCGCCCCAGCGCGACGAGTTCGACACGCTGGACCTCTACCATGCCACGAGCGGCGGCGAAGCGGCTCTGGCGCGCAAACGGCGCGACGACCAGATCCGCGTGGCGACGACGCACGCGGCGCCAGCGGTCGCGCCGACGGGGTAAGGGCTGCTACTCCGCCGCCGCCCGCATCGCCTCGGTCACGGCTTCCACCTCTTCGGGTGCAGTGCTCGAACTCGAGAATCTTGCCGAACGAGTCGAGCGCCGGGTTGGCGAAGAGGTTCGCCGCCACTTCCACGAAAGGCGGGCAGGATGAAGGCGCCCGACAGTGCCTGGCGTTCCATTTGCACTCGGCGACTGGTGTTGGTCGCAATGCCGTCCTTCTTGTTCGCACCGCCAATCAGGTGAGAGCAGTGGCGCTGCGTACGCCGTATCGCGCGAAGTCGCAGTAAAATCGCACAGCGTCCCAGGAATGTCAGCCTTGACGACAAATGGGGTCGCACGATCGACGATGGATGCTACCAATGCGAATCATAAGAATAGTGGAACGGTGCGGTGACACCTCAGCAGAGCGCGAACGCCGTAGGCGATGCAGCCGCATTCCATTTCGTCATGGTCAAGCCGACCCATTACGATGACGACGGCTATCCGATCCAGTGGTTCCGGTCCGCCATCCCGTCGAACACGCTCGCCTGTCTGAACGGCCTCGCCGAAGACGCGCGTCGGCGCAGCATTCTCGGCCCCGGTGTCGAGTTCCGCCTGCACACCTACGACGAGACCAATCGGCGGGTGCACCCGGCGCGCATCATCCGCATGCTGCAGAAGTCGGGCGGGCGCGTCCTGATCGGGCTGGTCGGCGTGCAGTCGAACCAGTTTCCCCGTGCGGTCGACGTGGCGCGGCCGTTCCTCGCCGCCGGATTCCCGGTGTGCATGGGCGGCTTCCACATTTCCGGCTGCCTCGCCATGCTGCCGGAAATGCCGCCGGAGATGCGCGCCGCGCAGGCCATGGGGATCTCGTTCTTCGCCGGCGAAGCCGAGGAGGGGCGGCTCGACGAGGTCCTGCGCGACGCCTTCGACGGTACGCTGAAACCCCTGTACAACTACATGGACGATCTCCCCGCCCTGCAGGGCGAGCCGACGCCCATCCTGCCGCAGAAGCACATCATGCGCACGGTGGGGGCGCTCTCCAGCGTCGATCTCGGCCGCGGCTGCCCGTACCAATGCTCGTTCTGCACCATCATCAATGTGCAGGGGCGCAAGAGCCGCTTCCGCACCGCCGACGACCTCGAGCGCATCATCCGTGAGAACGCCGCCCAGGGGATCAACCGCTTCTTCATTACCGACGACAATTTCGCCCGCAATCGCGAGTGGGAAGCGCTGTTCGACCGCCTGATCGCGCTCCGCCACGGCGAAGGCATGGATATCGGCTTCACCGTGCAGGTCGACACGCTGTGCCACAAGATCCCGAATTTCATCGAGAAGGCCGAGCAGGCGGGGGTCAAGCGGGCGTTCCTCGGATTGGAGAACATCAATCCCGACAACCTGATCGAAGCCAAGAAGCGCCAGAACAAGATCACCGAATACCGCGCAATGCTGCAGAAATGGCGCGAGCACGGCGTCATCACCTATGCGGGCTACATCCTGGGCTTCGCCGGCGACACCAGGCAGTCGATCCTGCGCGACGTCGAGATCATCAAGCGCGAACTGCCGCTCGATCTCCTCGAATTCTTCTTCCTCACCCCGCTGCCCGGCTCCGAGGACCACAAGGTGCTGTGGCAGAAGGGCGTGTGGATGGACCACGACCTCAACAAATACGACCTCAACCATCGGGTCGCGCATCATTCCAAGATGAGCGATGCCGAATGGGAGGAGACGTATCTCGCCGCCTGGCGCGCCTATTACACGCCGGAGCACATTCGCACCGTGCTGCGGCGCGCCGCCGCCAATCCACGCGGCCGGCCGAAGCGCATCATGCTGCTGATGCTGTGGTTCCTCACCACGATCTATTTCGAAGGGGTGCACCCGCTGGAAAGCGGCGCAGTCCGGATGAAATTCCGCCGCGACCGGCGCCATGGCACGAAGCTGGAGAGCCCATTCTGGTTCTACCCGCGCCTGGCCTGGGAGATTGCGTGGAAACTATGGGGCTACGGGTCTCTCCTGGTGCGCGCCCAGCGCATCCTCAAGGAGGTGATGGCGGCGCCCGACCGCCTAAGCTACAGCGACACCGCCATCGCGCCCCAGCAGGACGATCTCGAGACGCTCGATCTCTACCACGCGACCCGCGGCGGGGAGGCGGCGATCGCCCGCAAGCGCCGCGAAGACGAGATCCGGGTGGCCACGACGCACGCCGCGCCGGCCATCGCGCCGACGGGGTGAGAACGACTACTCCGCCGCCACCCGCGTTGCCTCGTTCACCGGCTCCACCCGTGCGGCGCAATACTTGAACTCGGGGATCTTGCCGAACGGGTCGAGGGCGGGGTTGGTGAGCAGGTTCGCCGCGGCTTCAGCGAAGGCAAACGGGATGAACACGACGCCGTCCGGGATGGCGTCGTCCTGGCGGGCGGCAAGCTCGACCGCGCCGCGCCGCGTGCTGACGCGGATCATGTCGCCCGGCTCGATGCCGAGCTTCGCAAGGGTGCCGCGCGAAACGTTGGCCACCGCGCTCGGCTCGAGGGCGTCGAGGTTGGTGGCGCGCCGGGTCATCGCCCCGGTGTGCCAATGCTCGAGCTGGCGGCCGGTGGTGAGGATGAACGGGAATTCGGCGTCGGTCTCCTCGTTCGGCGGCAGGAGCTTCGCCGCCACCAGCTTGCCGAAGCCGCCCGGACGCGGGAAACCCTTGTCGAACACCACGTCGCGGCCCGGCTGATCGGGCGCATCGGCCGGATAGACGACGGCGTCCTCGCGCGCGACGCGCTCCCACGAGATGTTGTCGAGCGAAGGCATCAGCGAGGCCATCTCGGTGTAGAGCTCGCTCGGGTGCTGGTAGTTCCAGGGGAGCCCGATGCGTCGGCCGATTTCCTGGATCAGCCACCAGTCCTGCCTGGCTTCGCCCGGCAGCGGCAGGGCCTGACGGCCCATCTGCACCTGGCGGTTGGTGTTGGTCACCGTGCCGTCCTTCTCGGGCCAGGCCGAGGCCGGCAGGATCACGTTGGCGTAGGCGGCGGTCTCGGTGAGGAAGAGATCCTGAACAACGAGGTGCTCGAGGTGGGCGAGCGCCTCGCGTGCGTGATTGAGATCCGGGTCCGACATCGCCGGGTTCTCGCCCATGATGTACATGCCCTTGATTACATCGGCATGGACCGCGTCCATGATCTCGACCACCGTCAGGCCGCGCTTGGGATCGAGCTTGGCGCCCCAGGCCTTCTCGACCTGGGCGCGGATATCGGGATTCTCGACCGACCTGTAGTCGGGGAAGAACATCGGGATCAGGCCGGCGTCTGAGGCGCCCTGCACGTTGTTCTGGCCGCGCAGCGGATGCAGGCCGGTGCCGGGCCGGCCGATCTGGCCGGTGATCAGCGACAGCGCGATCAGGCAGCGCGCGTTGTCGGTGCCGTGGGTGTGCTGCGACACGCCCATGCCCCAGAAGATGATCGCCGACTTCGCGCGCGCGAATTTTCGCGCCACCGTGCGCAGCACGTCCGCCTCGATGCCGCAGATCGGCGCCATCTCCTCAGGCGTGAAGTCCTTGACGCTCTCGGCGAACGGCCCGAACCCCTCGACGTAGGTCTGGACGTACTGCTCGTCGTAGAGCTTCTCGTTCACGATCGTGCTGAGGATGCCGTTGAGCATCGCGACGTCGGTGCCGTTCCGGAATTGCAGCATGTGGGTGGCGTGACGATTGAGCGCCTGGCCGCGTGGATCCATCACGATCAGGGTCGCGCCGCGCTTGGCCGCCTGCTTGAAGAAGGTTGCAGCCACGGGGTGGTTCTCGGTCGGGTTGGCGCCGATCACCACGATCACTTCGGAATTCTTGCACTCGTTGAAGGTGGCCGACACCGCGGCCGAGCCGACGCCCTCCATCAGGGCGGCGACCGACGATGCGTGGCACAGCCGCGTGCAGTGATCGACGTTGTTGGTGCCGAAGCCGGTGCGCACCAGCTTCTGGAACAGATAGGCCTCCTCGTTCGACCCCTTGGCGGAGCCGAACCCGGCGAGGGCCTTGGAGCCGTCGCGGTCGCGGATCGTTTTCAATCCGGAGGCCGCGCGGTCGAGCGCCTCCTCCCAGGTGGCGGTGCGGAAATGGGTCCACGGGTTGGCCGGATCGACCGTGTCCTCGGCGTGCTTCGGCACGCCATCCCGGCGGATGAGCGGCTGGGTGAGGCGGTGGTGGTGGTGAACGTAGTCGAACCCGAAGCGCCCCTTCACGCACAGGCGGTTCTCGTTGGCCGGGCCGTTCTTGCCGGTGACGTAGAGCAGCTTGTCGTTCTTGATGTGATAGGTCAGCTGGCAGCCGACCCCGCAATACGGGCACACGCTGTCGACCGAGCGGTCGGGGAACTCGGTGCGCACGTTCTGCGCGTCGACCAGCGAGGATGGCATCAGCGCACCGGTCGGGCAGGCCTGCACGCACTCGCCGCAGGCAACGCAGGTCGAGGCGCCCATCGGATCGTCGAAGTCGAACACGATCTTCTCGCCGACACCGCGGCCGGCCATGCCGATCACGTCGTTGACCTGCACTTCGCGGCAGGCCCGGACGCACAGGTTGCACTGGATGCAGGCGTCGAGATTGACCGCCATGGCGGGATGGCTGCGGTCGGGCGCAGGTGCCGCGCGCTGCGGAAAGCGGCTGGTCTCGACCCCGAGGCGCGTCGCGGTCTTCCAGAACTCCGACTCCGGATCATGCGCGGTCTCGCGCGCCGGCTGGTCGGCCATCAGCAGCTCGGCGACCATGCGGCGCGCCGTCTTGGCGCGCTCGGTCTGCGTCTTCACCTTCATGCCGGGCGTGGCTTTGCGCAGGCAGCTCGCCGCGAGCACGCGCTCGCCCTCGATCTCCACCATGCAGACGCGGCAGTTGCCGTCCGGGCGATAGCCGGGCTTGGGCGTGTAGCACAGGTGCGGCAGCTTGATGCCGTAGCGGCTCGCGGTGCGGAAGATGGTCTCGCCTTCCGGCGCCTCCACCTCCTGGCCGTCGAGCGTGAACTGGACGGTGTTCGGGCCATCGGCGCGGTCGGCCGGCTGCTGCACGACGTGCGGGCGGCCTTCGTTCTTCGCCTCGCCGACGGTGGCGCCTTTCTGGTCGTGGCCGTAGCCGACAGGTTCGTTGCTCTTGCCGTCCGTGGTCATTGGATGATGTCCTTGCCGCTTGCGCCGGCGCGCTCCCCTCCCCCTTGTGGGGAGGGGTTGGGGGTGGGGCTCTTGATCATTCTCACCATTTCCCCATCGGCTTCGCCAAATCCTCGCGGAAGTATTTCAACACGCTCACCAGGGGGTTGGGCGCCGCCTGGCCGAGGCCGCAGATCGAAGCATCGCGCATCGCATCGGACAATTCGGTCAACAGCGCCTCATCCCAGGGGCCCGTCTGCATGAGCTTGACCGCCTTCTCGGTACCGACCCGGCACGGCGTGCACTGGCCGCAGCTCTCGTCCTCGAAGAAGCGCATCAGGTTGAGGGCCACTGCCTTCATATCGTCCTGGTCCGACAGGATCACAACCGCGTGCGACCCGACGAAGCAACCGTGCGGTTCCAGGGTGCCGAAATCAAGCGGCAGGTCGCCCATCTGGGCGGGTAATATCCCACCCGACGCGCCGCCCGGTAGGTAGGCCTTGAAGGTATGGCCATCCGCCATGCCGCCGCAGAACTCGTCGATCAATTCGCGCACCGTGACACCGGCCGGCGCGAGCTTCACGCCCGGATCCTTGACGCGACCGGACACCGAGAAGCTGCGCAGGCCCTTGCGCTCGCGACGCCCGTGCGAGGTGAACCACGCGGCGCCCTTCTCGACGATGTCGCGCACCCAGAACAGCGTCTCGACGTTCTGCTCGAGCGTCGGGCGCCCGAACAGGCCGACCTGCGCCACGTAGGGCGGGCGGTGGCGCGGCAGCCCGCGCTTGCCCTCGATCGATTCGATCATCGCGGACTCTTCGCCGCAGATGTAGGCGCCGGCGCCGCGGCGAAGGTGGATGGTCGCGTGCGACGCCAAGCCGGCCTCCACCACCTTGGCGATCTCGGCGTCGAGCATCAGGCGCACTTCCGGATACTCGTCGCGGATGTAGAGATAGATGCCGGCCGCCTCGACGATCCAGGCGGCGATCAGCATGCCCTCGATAAAGCGATGCGGATCGCGCTCGAGATAGTGGCGGTCCTTGAAGGTGCCGGGCTCGCCCTCGTCGGCATTGACCGCCATCAGGCGCGGGGCCGGCTCCTGGCGCACCAGCGTCCACTTGCGCCCCGTCGGAAAGCCGGCGCCGCCGAGGCCGCGCAGGCCGGCGTCGCTCACCGCCTTGATGATGTCCTCGACCGTACGCTTGCCGGACAGGCAGTCGCCCAACAGGGCGTAGCCTCCCTCCAGCCGGTAGGCCGCAAGGTCGCGCCCCGGCACATAAGCGTGCGCATGGGTCCCGTGCGCCAGCGCGTCGACGAGGCGCTGGGGGCTCGCCTGCGCCACTTGCACATGGCCGACCGCGCACACCGGCGCGCGATCGCACGCCCCCATGCAGGGCGCGCGCAGAACCCGCACGCCTGGTCCGAGCTTGCCTGGCAACTCGGCGAGCAGCCGCTCGGCGCCCGCCATGGCGCAGCTGAGGCTGTCGCAGACCCGCACCGTGACCGCGGGCGGCGCCTCGGTGCCCTCCTTCACCACGTCGAAATGGGCATAGAAGGTGGCGACCTCGTAGACTTCGGTGAGCGCGAGCTTCATCTCGGCCGCGAGCGCAGCCAGATGGGCGGCGGACAGATGCCCGAAGCGGTCCTGGATCAGGTGCAGGTGCTCGATCAGCAAATCGCGCCGGCGCTCGCGCGTCCCCAGCAGCGCCTGCACCTCCTCGAGCGCCCTGGGGTCGACCTGGCGACCTTTGGGGGTCTTCGGCGGCCTGCGGCGACCGCTTCCCGGCTTCTCTGTGTGTTGCGTGGCGATGTTCACTGAGCCATCACCTCAGAACAATCCGGCGATCTTGCCGTCCACCCCGACGTCGATCGCGTCCGCGGCCGGCACCTTGGGCAGGCCCGGCATGGTCATGATCTCTCCGCAGATCGCCACCACGAACTCGGCGCCGGCGGAGAGCCGCACTTCGCGTACCGGGATGATGTGGTCGCTCGGCGCGCCTTTGGAATCCGGGTTGGTCGAGAAGCTGTACTGGGTCTTGGCGATGCAGACGGGAAACTTGCCCGCCCCCATGGCTTCGAAAGCGGCGAGCTGGTCGCGCACGGGCTTGGGCGCGTCGATGTCCTTGGCGCGGTAGATCTCCTGGGCGATGGTGCGGATCTTCTCGAGGAGCGGCATGTCGTCAGGGTAGAGCAGCTTGAGCCTGCTCTTGCCGCTGTCGCACGCCTTGGCCACCGCGTGGGCAACGTCGACCGCGCCGGCGCCGCCCTCCGCCCAATGGTCGGCCATGAAGGCCTCGACCCCGAGCTTGGCGCAGGACTTGGTGACGAGATCAATCTCGGCGGTGCTGTCCGAGCTGAAGCGGTTGAGCGAGATGATCGGCACGAGGTTGAACTTTTGCACGTTCTCCACGTGGCGCGCCAGGTTGGCGAGGCCCACCTCAAGCGCCTTGAGGTTCTCGGCCTTGAGCTCGTCCTTCTTCACCCCACCGTGCATCTTGAGCGCCCGGATGGTGGCAACCAGCACCGCGCAATCGGGTGCGAGCCCGGTCTTGCGGCACTTGATGTCGAGGAATTTTTCCGCCCCGAGATCGGCGCCGAACCCTGCTTCCGTCACCACGTAGTCGGCGAGCTTCAGAGCGGTGGTGGTCGCAACCACCGAGTTGCAGCCGTGCGCGATGTTGGCGAACGGCCCGCCATGCACGAAGGCGGGCGTGCCCTCCAGCGTCTGCACCAGGTTGGGCGCGAGCGCGTCCTTCAGGAGCGCGGTCATCGCGCCGTGCGCCTTGAGATCGCCGGCGCGCACCGGCTTGCGGTCGCGCGTATAGGCGACGACGATATTGGCGAGCCGCGCCTTGAGGTCGTCGATGTCCTTGGCGAGGCAGAAGATCGCCATGATCTCCGAGGCGACCGTGATGTCGAACCCGTCCTCGCGCGGATAGCCGTTGGCGACCCCGCCGAGCGAGGAGACGATCGATCGCAGCGCGCGGTCGTTCATGTCGAGGACGCGCCGCCACACGACGCGGCGACTGTCGATGCCGAGCGCGTTGCCCCAGTAGATGTGGTTGTCGATCATCGCGGCGAGCAGGTTGTTGGCCGACGTGATGGCGTGGAAATCGCCGGTGAAATGGAGGTTGATGTCCTCCATCGGCACGACCTGGGCATAGCCGCCGCCGGCGGCGCCGCCCTTCATCCCGAACGACGGCCCGAGGCTCGGCTCGCGCAGGCACAGCATCGCCTTCTTGCCGATGTGATTGAGCGCATCGGTGAGCCCGACCGTGGTGGTGGTCTTGCCTTCGCCCGCCGGCGTCGGGGTGATGGCGGACACCAGGATCAGCTTGCCGTTCGGCTTGTCCTTGAGCGACTTGACGTAGTCCATCGAGACCTTGGCCTTGTAGTGGCCGTAGGGCTCGAGGTTCTCCGCCCCGATGCCGAGCCGCTCGCGGGCAATCTCGATGATCCGCCGCTTCTCGGCAGCCTGGGAAATTTCGATGTCGGACTTCGGGTTGGTGTGCTGCGAAGATGCGGTCTGAGGCTTACGGGCGGGGGCTTGCATCGGGTGTCGTTCCTACGAGGTTGAACTTCAATGACAATCAGGTGAGGCGGGTGCCGAGCACGAGGTTGGCGGCCTTGGCGAACTCGCCGGCGCCGGCCTTCGGGCCGTCGGCGGGCTTCACGCGAGTGACGCGGATGCGGCCATCGGCGCAGACGACCGTGAAGCCGTCGGCATCGACCGCGACGACCTCGCCCATCTTGCCGGCAATCCCCTTGGGATCACGCGCCGGCAGGGGCTGGGAGTCGAAAATCTGCAGCTTCGCCCCGTTGAGGGTGGTCCAGGCGCCGGGAGCGGGATTGCAGCCGCGGATGAGGTTGTAGACCTGCCGCCACGGCCGGCCCCAGTCGATATGGGCATTGTCGGCGCCGCAACGGCCCTCATAGCTCGCCTGCGCCTCGTCCTGCTTGATGCGCGGGGCCTTGCCGGCCTTGACCAGGTCGACCGACTCGAGCATCGCCTCGACCCCCATGGGGAACAGGCGATCGAAATAGACCGAGCCGAGCGTGTCGTCCGGCCCGATCGGGGTCTTCTTCTGCAAGAGGACGTCGCCGGTATCGAGCCCGTTGTCGGGCCAGAAGATCGACAGGCCGGTCTCGGTGTCGCCCTGGATGATCGGCCAGTTGATGGCGCTCGGGCCCCGGTATTTCGGCAGCAGCGAAGGATGATACTGGATCGAGCCCTTGGTCGGGATGTTGAGAAAATCCTCCGGCACGAACAGCGTCACGAACGCCATCACCTGGAGATCGGGTTTCAGCGCGCGAAACTGCTCCCACACTTCCGGCTTGCGATAGGACTCTGGCTGGTGCACCGGCAGCCCGGCGGCCTGCGCCGCTTCCTTCAGCGGATCGGCCTTCTGACCGGCCTTCTCCGGCGCCACATAGGCGGCGATCACGTTCTCGCCGCGCTTGAGGAGGGCCTCCAGCACCGCCTTGCCGAACGCCTGCTGGCCGTGGACGACGATACGCATGGGGATTTCCTCTTCCTCTCGGATTGTCATGCCCCGCGAAAGCGGGGCATCCAGTAATCCCGGCGCAGGGGGTACTGGGTCGCCCGGTCAAGCCGGGCGACGACAGCTTTTACGCCGCCGCAGCGCGGGCCTTCTCCCCGGCCGTGATCGCGCCGGACGTCTTGATCTCGCCGATCTCGTCGGCGGCATAGCCGATGAGCTGGAGGATCTCCTCGGTGTGCTCGCCGAGCAGCGGCGAGCGCTTCACGTCGGTGATCGAGTCCGACATCTTGATCGGGTTGCCGACGGTCAGGTACTTGCCGCGGGTCGGATGATCCACCTCGACCACCGTCCCGGTCTGGCGCAGCGACGGCTCCTCGGCGATCTCCTTCATCGACAGGATCGGGCCGACCGGGATGTCGAGCGGGTTGCAGATCTCCATGACCTCGAACTTGTTTTTGGTCATGGTCCATTCCTCGATCGTGCTGAAGATGTGCTTGAGCCGCGGCAGGCGGGCCGGCGGGGTCGCGTAGTCCGGATCGGACTTCCATTCGGGCTTGCCGATCAGGTCGCAGATCTTTTCCCACACCGGCGCCTGGGTGATGAAATAGATGTAGGCGTCGGGATCGGTCTCCCAACCCTTGCACTTGAGGATCCAGCCGGGCTGACCGCCACCCGAATCGTTGCCGGCGCGCGGCACCGCCGTCCCGAACGGGATGCCTTCGCCGAACTGGCTGTATTCCTTGAGCGGGCCGTGCTTGAGGCGCTGCTGGTCGCGCAGCTTGACGCGGGCGAGGTTGAGCACGCCGTCCTGCATGGCGGCGAGCACCCGCTGGCCGCGGCCGGTGCGCAGGCGCTGATAGAGCGCGCCGACGATGCCGAGCGCGAGATGCAGCCCGGTGCCGGAATCGCCGATCTGCGCCCCGGTGACGAGCGGCGGGCCCTCGCGGAAGCCGGTCGTCGAGGCGGCGCCGCCGGCGCACTGGGCGACGTTCTCGTAGACCTTGCAGTCCTCATACGGGCCCGGGCCGAAGCCCTTGACCGAGGCGACGATCATGCGCGGGTTGAGCGCGTGGATGCGCTCGAAGGTGAAGCCCATGCGGTCGAGCGCGCCGGGGGCGAAATTCTCCACCAGCACGTCGCAGCGCCGGATCAACCGCTCGATGATCTCCTTGCCCTTGGGGTGCTTGGAGTCCACCGTGATCGAGCGCTTGTTGCCGTTGAGCATGGTGAAATACAGGCTGTCGGCGTTGGGCACGTCACGCAACTGTCCGCGCGTGATGTCACCGACGCCGGGGCGCTCGATCTTGATCACGTCGGCGCCCATGTAGCCCAGGAGCTGGGTGCAGGTGGGGCCCGACTGCACGTGGGTGAAGTCGAGGATCCGCACGCCGTCGAGCGCCTTGCCGGCGAGCCCCCAGGGCTGTGTCGAGGGCGGAGGCAGGCCGTTGGAGGTCTTGCGCGCGCCGTTGGCGCCCGCCTTCCTGGCCGGCTTGCGCGAGGCCGATTTGGCGACCGAGCGCAGGCGCACGACTTTCTTGGTGGCCTGCCGCGTGCCGGTCTTGCGCTTTGCGGCTCCTTTGCGCGCGCCGGGTTTGGTCTTCTTGGTCTTCCTGGCCATGGTGACTCCCTTCGATTGGTCTGATTCGGCGCGCGGCTTATTTCTTGCGCACCACGCTTTGCGGGTTGAGGTTGCCGATACGGCCGCTTTCGCTGCCGGCCGCCGGGTCGATCACCGCGTTGATGAGGGTCGGCTTGCGCGAGTCCATGGCCTCGTTCACGGCACGGCTCAACTCGTCGGGCGTCGTCACATGCGCGCCGACGCCGCCGAATGCTTCCATCATCTTGTCGTAGCGCGAATCCTTGACGAAGACGGTCGTCGCCGGGTCCGAACCGCCGGCGCGATTGACGTCGGTTCCGCGATAGATGCCGCTGTTGTTGAAGACGACGACGCAGACCGGGAGATTGTACCGGCAGATCGTCTCCACTTCCATGCCGGAGAAACCGAACGCGCTGTCGCCTTCGACCGCGAGCACGGGCTTGCCGGTCTCCACCGCGGCACCGATGGCGAAGCCCATGCCGATGCCCATGACGCCCCAGGTACCGACGTCGAGGCGCTTGCGCGGCTCATACATATCGATGACGCCGCGCGCGAGATCGAGCGTGTTGGCGCCCTCGTTGACGAGGATGGCATCCGGCCGCTGCTTGATGATGGTGCGCAGTGCGCCGAGCGCGCCGTGGAAGTCCATCGGCGCCGAATTCTTCATCAGCCGCGGCGCCATCTTGGCGATGTTCTCTTCCCTCTTCGCATTGACGGCGCCGACCCAGTCAGCCGGCGGGGCCGGCCAGTTGCCGCCCATGCCCTCGAGAAGCGCAGATACGCAGGAGCCGATGTCGCCGACGACCGGAGCGACGATCTCGACGTTGCTGTCCATCTCCTTGGGCTCGATGTCGATCTGGATGAATTTCTTCGAATGAGGCTCGCCCCAGGTCTTGCCCTTGCCGTGCGACAGGAGCCAGTTGAGGCGGGCGCCGATCAGCATCACGACGTCGGAATCCTTCAGCACCGTCGAGCGCGCCGCGCCTGCGCACTGCGGATGCGTGTCGGGCAAGAGACCCTTGGCCATGCTCATCGGCAGGAAGGGAACGCCGCTCTTCTCGACCAGGGCGCGGATCGCATCATCGGCCTGCGCGTAGGACGCGCCTTTGCCGAGGATGATCAGGGGGCGCTCGGCGCTCTTCAGGACATCGAGCGCGCGCTTGACCGCTGCCGGAGCGGGAATCTGGGCGGGTGCCGGGTCGATGACCTTGACGAGCGACTTCTCCCCGGCCTCTGCGTCCATCACCTGGGAGAAAAGCTTGGCCGGCAGATCGAGATAGACGCCGCCGGGACGGCCGGAGACTGCCGCGCGGATCGCGCGCGCCACTCCGATGCCGATGTCTGCGGCATGCAGCACGCGGAAGGCGGCCTTGCAGAGAGGCTTGGCGATCGCCAGCTGGTCCATCTCCTCATAGTCGCCCTGCTGCAGGTCGACGATCTCGCGCTCGGACGACCCGCTGATCAGGATCATCGGGAAGCAGTTGGTCGTCGCATTGGCCAGCGCCGTCAGACCGTTGAGGAAGCCGGGAGCCGACACCGTGAGGCAGATGCCGGGCTTTTTCGTCAGGAAGCCGGCGATCGCAGCGGCGTTGCCGGCGTTCTGCTCGTGCCGGAAGGAGATGACGCGAATGCCTGCGGCCTGCGCCATGCGGCCGAAGTCCGTGATCGGGATGCCGGGCACCCCGTAGATCGTGTTGACACCGTTGAGCTTGAGCGCATCGATGACGAGGTGAAAGCCATCCGTCAGCTGCTGCTCTGTCTCGGCTGTGGTTTCGGGCTTCGTCTTGGTCGCTGCCTCGGCCATGGCCAGGCCTCCTTCGCCGTCTTGGGTCAGTTGAGATAGTCCGCATACCGCGCCACGTGGTCGGCCAACCCGATCGCGTGGTCGCGCACCAGCGCCTCGGCGCGCGCAGTGTCGCGCGCCTCCAGTGCCTCGATGATGTTCATATGATCGCGGATCGAGCGGTCGGCGCGGTCCTTCTCGACGATCGTCTTGCGCCGGATCATCCGCATGTGGGTGAACAGGTTCTCCGCCAGATCGATCAGCACCCGGTTGCGGCTCATGCGGATGATGGTCTGGTGGAACTCGATGTTCACCTCGGAATACTCGTCGAGCTTGGCGTGCAGGGTGCCGTTCTCGAAGGTGGCGAACATCGCGCGCAGCCGCGCGATCTCGGCGTCGGCGGCGATCTGGGTGATCAGGCGCGCCGCCATGCTCTCGAGTGCCGCCCAGGCGGTGATGAGCTCGATCACCTCCTGCTTGGTCTTGCGCACAACGTAGACGCCGCGCCGCGGCACCGAGCGCACGAAGCCTTCGCGCTCGAGCTGCGCCATCGCCTCGCGTACCGGCGTGCGGCTGATGCCGAGATCCTGCGCCAGCTGCCGCTCGTCGAGCCGCACCTCGGTCGACTGCTCATAGATGTTGAGCGACACGATCACGTCCTTCAGCGCCGCGTAGGCGCGGTCGGCGAACGTGGACGTATCCTCGAGCGGCGCCAGCATGATGCGGCCGCTTCCCTCTCCGGTTCGATCGCGCGGCGGGACTTCGGTCATGCGTTACTCCGTGTGCCCAACCCGAGCAGCGCTTCTGGTATACATTATACCATCAACCTTGCCGGTCAAAGATCATTCTTCAAAGCCTCCGTTCCGGCGCCGCGGTGCGAATCCAGGTCCAGGTGTTCTGGATCAGCGGCCAGAACAGGGCGATCAGGCCGAGGGCCATGATGGTGCTGACCAGGCCGTTCGACCAGAACACGCCGAGGCTTCCCTGCGATGCCAGGAGCGACTGGCGGAAGGCCTCCTCGGCCTTGTCGCCCATCACGATCGCCAGCACCATCGGCGCCAGCGGATAGTTGCACTTCTTGAGCACGTAGCCGGCAACGCCGAACACCAGCATCATCACCACGTCGAGGGTCGAATTGTGCACCGTATAGGCGCCGATCGCGCACAGGACGAGGATGATCGGCGCGATGATGCTGAACGGGACCCGCAGGATCGCGGCGAACAGCGGCACCGTGGTGAGCACCACGATGAGTCCGACGATGTTGCCGAGATACATGCTGGCGATCAGGCCCCAGACGAAATCCTTCTGCTCGACGAACAGGAGCGGACCGGGCTGCAGGCCCCAGATCAGCAGCCCGCCGAGCAGCACCGCCGCGGTCGGCGAGCCGGGCACGCCGAGCGAGAGCATCGGCAGCAGCGCCGAGGTGCCGGCGGCGTGCGCCGCGGTCTCCGGCGCGACCACGCCTTCGATCTCGCCGGTGCCGAACTTGTGGCCGTTCTTGGACATGCGCTTGGCGATGCCGTAGCTCATGAACGAGGCGGGCGTCGCGCCGGCCGGGGAGATCCCCATCCAGCAGCCGATCACGCAGGAGCGAAGCGACGTCATCCAGTATTTCGGCAGCTCGGCCCAGGTCTGCAGCACCACCTTCATATTGATGCCGGCGCCGCGGCCCTTGAAGCTCAGGCCCTCCTCCATGGTCAGCAGGATCTCGCCGATGCCGAACAGGCCGATCACCGCGATCAGGAAGTCGAAGCCGGTCAACAGTTCGGGGAACCCGAAGGTCAGGCGCAACTGACCGGTCATGCCGTCGAGACCGACGGTCGCCAGCGCGAAGCCGATCATCATCGACGCGATGGTCTTGAACGGCGGCTCCTTGCCCATGCCGATGAAGCTGCAGAAGGCGAGGAAATAGACGGAGAACTTCTCCGCCGGCCCGAACTGGAGGGCGAAGCGCGCAACCAGCGGCGCCACCAAGGTGATCACGATGACGGCGAACAGCGCGCCGACGAACGAGGAGGTGAAGGCGGCGGTCAGCGCTTCCCCGGCGCGACCTTGCTGCGCCATGGGGTGGCCGTCGAACGTGGTGGCGACCGACCAGGGTTCGCCGGGGATGTTGAATAGCACCGACGTGATGGCGCCGCCGAACAACGCGCCCCAGTAGATGCAGGACAGCATGATGATGGCGGAGGTCGGCGACATCGAGAACGTCAGCGGCAGCAGGATGGCCACGCCGTTGGCGCCGCCCAGCCCCGGCAACACGCCGATGATCACGCCCAGCAGAATGCCGATCACCATCAGCAACAGATTGTGCGGCTGGATGACGACGGCAAATCCGTGGAACAGGTTGGCGATTTCTTCCATTTCCGACCCCAGTCCCCCCGCGCGCGATCGCCCCCGGCGATGGTGCAAATTCTTCGTTCGTCTAAAGGCCCAGCAGGTCTTCCAGCGGCCCCTTCGGCAGCGGAATGAGGAACCATTTCTCGAAGATCACATAGACGATCGCCGGGACGCCGACCGCGATCGCAAGCGTCAGTCCCCAGCCGTAGCGACCGAGCCATTTCATGAACACGACGATCAGCAGCATCGAGGCGACATAGATCCCGATCCAGGGAACCGCCAGGACGTAGACCGTGGTCGGGATGACGACCGACATGACCTGGGCAAGCTGGCCCCAGTCGGCGAACAATTGCTCGCGGTCGCCTTCGATCAGGACACGGGCCAGGTTGGCGGCACTCGCCGCGACGATCACCACGCCCAGGTAGAACGGAAAGAAACCGGACTTCGGCCCTTCGGGTCCCCAGCCGATTCCGACCTGCAGGCTGCCGACGATGACGATGGCGCCGAGCAGCCCCAGAAAAACTGCAACGCCGGCTTCGACCCAACGGTGGGACGGCCCGCTACCGCTCGCGGGCTCCAACGACTTATCGGTCATCGCTCCTCCGGAGATACGCGCGCGTGCCGCCGGTCATGGCGAGGCCGGCGGCACGACGTGAGGTCAACTCAATTGCTGGCGGCGAGGAAGCCCGCATCCTTCATGAGCGACTGGTGGCGCTTTTCCTCGTTCTCGACCCATTTGGCGTAGTCGGCGCCGGTCATGAAGGTCTGATTGAAGGCACCGTCATTCATCAGCGTCTTCCATTCCGGCGTCTCGCGCACCTTCTTGAGAAGATCGACGTAGAAGCCGACCTGGTCGGCGGTCGCGCCGGGCGACATGAAGATGCCGCGCAGCATCAGGTACTCGACGTCGAGCCCAGCGGACTTGCAGGTGGGAATCTCGCTCCACGACTTGTCGGCGACCTTGTCCTTGTAGTCGAGCGGCTTGCTGTCGAACACGCAGAGCGGGCGCACCTTGCCGCCGCGCCACTGCGCCACCGCCTCGATCGGGTTGTTGACGGTCGAGTTGACGTGCTTGCCGACCAGCTGCACCGCCACCTCGCCGCCGCCCTTGTAGGGGATGTAGGTGAACTTGGTGTCGCTCGCCTTCTCGACCGCGACGGTGATGATCTGGTCTTCCTGCTTCGACCCGGTGCCGCCCATCTTGAACTGGGCGGGCGGCGCCGCCTTGACGGCCTTGATGTAGTCCTGGGCCGTCTGATAGGGCGTCTCGGCATTGACCCACAGGACGAACTCGTCCAACGCCAGCATGGCGACCGGCGTCAAATCCTTCCAATTGAACGGAATGCCGGTGCCGAGCGGCGTGGTGAACAGGTTCGACAGCGTGATGACCAGCTTGTGCGGATTGCGGGCCGAGCCCTTGACGTCGAGGAAGCCTTCGCCGCCGGCACCGCCAGCCTTGTTGATGACCACCATCGACTGCTTCATCAGCTGGTGCTTGGTGACGATGCCCTGGACGACGCGGGCCATCTGATCGGCCCCGCCGCCGGGCCCCGCCGGCACGATGATCTCGACGGTGCGGGTAGGCTCCCATGCGACCGACGGCGCTGTCGATGCAACCGCGAACGCAGCTCCCAGCGCGGCGGCGACGCCGAGCCGGGCGAGGTGGATCGAACCTGTCATGCGCTTCACTCCCAAAGGTTGTGTTGTTGTCGTCCACCGGCTGATCGCCGGCCCTTGATTCTCGCCCCCAAATGTCGGGCCTCTGGTCTGGTATAACACATACCACCGCCCACAAAGTCCATAGCACACCGCAATGGCCGCTCAAATCGGTCCAAAAGTCTCATGATTAATAGCCAAACGGCCGTACCAGGGATTCCTGTTTAAAATCCTGCAACTTGCCGAGGGAACGGCGGGTTGCGGGCCATATTGCCGCAGTGGGGCGGGAGCCCATGCAGCTGGGGTCGGTCTCCCGACGATCCGCAACCGCAAATAGTCGGGGCCTCGGTTCTCGCGAGCGCTTGCGGGGGGCCTCCCGTTCGGGCGGAAAACGGTCTATGCGTCAGCTGGCTGGGATAACGATTCGTGGTGCAATCGGGGATCCTCCCCCACAACGGCTGAGCCGGCGGAGCGCGCCGCCATGACGCGCGTGCCCCTGTGCGCCGCGACGAAGCGAAGGGCCCGCCGGCACGCCGCCGCGGGCAAATGGTAGAGATCGATGCCCGTCGTTGTCGCGCTTGCTTGCGTTGCCGCCTTGATCGGCATCGCGATGCTGGCAGTCGTGATCGTTCGCTCCCGTCTCGCCAGCACGCTCATCTACGGCGCAACGCTCGCGGTCTCGGGCGCCGCCATGGCGAATGCCCTCTCGCATCTCGGCTTCGATCCCGAGGCCCTCCCTGCCGTGGTCCTGCCGCTCGGGCTTCCCGGCCTGGGCGCGCATTTCCGCATCGACGCGCTCGCCTCGTTCTTTCTGTTCGTGGTCAATCTCGGCGGCGCGCTGACGAGCCTCTACGGCCTCGGCTACGGCCGGCACGAGCCGCATCCGGCGCGGGTTCTGCCGTTCTTCCCGGCTTTCCTCGCCGGCATGAACCTGGTCGTGCTCGCCCACGACGCCTTCTCGTTCCTGTTGTCGTGGGAGCTGATGTCGCTCACCTCCTGGGCGATCGTCGTCGCGCACCATGAGGTGCAGGCCAATACCCGCGCCGGCTACATCTATCTCTTGATGGCGAGCTTCGGCACGCTGTGCCTGCTTCTGGCGTTCGGCGTGCTGGCGGGCAGCGACGGAAATTACGACTTTGCCGCCATCCGGGCGGCCGATCACGCGCCCATGGTCGCCGGCCTCGCCTTCGTGCTGGCGCTCGCCGGGACCGGATCGAAAGCCGGCCTGGTGCCGCTCCACGTGTGGCTGCCGCTGGCGCATCCGGCGGCGCCGAGCCATGTGTCGGCGCTGCTCAGCGGCGTGATGACCAAGGTCGGCGTTTACGGGTTCGTTCGCATCGTATTCGACCTCATTGGCGAGCCTACCGCCTGGTCGAGCATGACGGTGCTGGCGCTCGGCGGCATCACGTCGGCGCTCGGGGTGCTCTATGCGCTCATGCAGCACGATCTCAAGCGCCTGCTCGCCTACCATACGGTCGAGAACATCGGCATCATCTTCATCGGCCTCGGCCTGGCGATGGCGTTCCAGGCCAACGAGCTGCCCTGGGCGGCCGCGCTGGCGCTCACGGCCGCCTTGTTCCACGTGTTCAACCACTCGGTGTTCAAGAGCCTGTTGTTCTACGGCGCGGGCGCCGTCCTGACCGCCACGGGCGAGCGCGACATGGAGCGGCTGGGCGGGCTCATCCACACCATGCCGTATACGGCAATCGCCTTCCTGATCGGCTGTGCGGCCATCTCGGCGCTGCCGCCGCTCAACGGCTTCGTCTCCGAATGGCTGACCTTCCAGGCGATCCTGGTCAGCCCGCAGATTCCCCAATGGGGCCTCAAGTTCCTGATCCCGGCGGTCGGCGCGTTGCTCGCATTGTCGGCCGCGCTTGCCGCCGCGTGTTTCGTCAAGGCATTCGGCGTCACCTTCCTGGGGCGCCCGCGCACGGCTGCCGCCGAGCAGGCGCGCGAAGTCGACCGCTGCTCGCTCGCCGCCATGTTCGTGCTCGCCGCGCTCTGCTTTCTCGCCGGCGTGCTGCCCGGCTTCGTCATCGACCTGCTGGCGCCGGCGGTGAGCGGCGTCACGGGCGCGCGCATGCCGCCGCAAGTCGGCCTGTCGTGGCTGTCGATCGTGCCGATCGCCGAGAGCCGCAGCTCCTACAACGGCCTGATCATCCTGGCGTTCTTCGTCTGCGCGGGCGTGCTGACCGCAACCTTCATCCATCGCTTTGCGACGCGGGCGACGCGTCGCAGCGCCATCTGGGACTGCGGCTATCCGGTCGTCTCGCCGACCACCCAGTACACCAGCTCGAGCTTCGCCATGCCGATCCGACGGGTGTTCGGCACGACCGTGTTCCAGGTGCATGAGCACGTGGACATGCCGCCCCCGCTCGACGCGCGTCCCGCCCATTTCCAGGTGAAGGTCTTCGACCCCGCCTGGCGCATTGTCTACGGCCCGCTGACGCGCGCGGTGTGGACCGTGGCGCACAAGCTCAACGCCCTGCAGTTCCTCACCATTCGCCAATACCTGACGCTGACGGTCACCACATTGATCCTTCTCCTGGTCACGGTGGCGGTATGGCGCTGATCCTCGATCTCGCCACCCAGGGCGTGCAGATGTTCCTGGTGCTGCTGGTGGCGCCGCTGATCATCGGCGTGACCCGCAAGGTGAAGGCGCGGTTGCTGCGGCGGCGCGGGGCATCGGTGCTGCTGCCCTACCGCGACCTGTGGAAGCTCATGCACAAGGAGGCAGTGCTGGCGCACAACGCCTCGTGGATCTACCGCGTCGCCCCCTACCTGATCTTCGCCGCCACCTGGGTCGCCGCCGCCCTGGTGCCGACCTACGCGACCGGGCTCCTGTTCTCCTGGGCCGCCGACCTGATCGCCGTCGTGGCGATCATCGCCACCGCCCGGTTCGCGCTGGCGCTCGCCGGCATGGACGTCGGCACGGCGTTCGGCGGCATCGGATCGTCGCGCGAGATGATGATCTCCTCGCTGGCGGAGCCGGCGATGCTGCTGATCGCCTTCACCGTCGCGCTGGTCGCCGGCACCACCCAGCTCTCCAGCATCGCGGCGCACATGATCCACGATCCGGTGGGCCTGCGCGTCTCGCTCGCGCTCGCGCTGTTCGCGTTCATCTTCGTCGCCGTCGCCGAGAACGCCCGCATCCCGATCGACAATCCGGCGACCCACCTCGAGCTGACTATGGTGCACGAGGCCATGGTGCTGGAATATTCCGGCCGCCACCTGGCGATGATCGAAGCGGCCGCCGCCCTCAAGCTGGTGCTCTATTTCTCGCTGCTGATCTGCCTGTTCGCCCCGTTCGGCATGGCAACGACGGACAAGAGCCTGGGCGCGCTCGCGCTCGGCCTTGTGGCGTATCTCGCCAAGCTTCTCGTCCTCGCCGTGGCCCTGCCGATCGGCGAGACGGCCGTCGCCAAGATGCGCGTGTTCCGCTATCCGATCTTCCTCGGCGGCGCGTTCGCCGCCGCGGCGCTCGCCGTGTTCCTCCTGTTCGTCTCCCAGAGCTTCTAGTCGGTCATCGCATGCGTTCGCTGCAATTCGACATCGCCCATTTGCTCGCCGGCGGGATGGTGGTGCTGAGCTTCCTCTTGATCTACCAGGACCGCATCAGCGCCGTCCTCAACGTGTTCGCCCTGCAGGCGATCACGCTGGCGCTCGCCGTCGCCTGGCAGGCGTATTTCCAGAACGCCCCGCATCTCTATGTCACCGCGCTGGTCGCGCTGGTCGTAAAAGGCTTCATCATCCCGGCGGCGCTGCACCGGATCGTCCGACGCCTCGAGATCCACCGCGAGATCGAGCAGGTGATCGGCGGCGGGCCGACCATGATCCTCGGGCTCGGCCTCGTCGCCCTCTCGATCCTGCTGGTCATGCCGGTCGGCGCGGGCCTGAGCCTGCTGGCGCGCGAGGACCTGGCGTTTGCGCTCGCGGTGATCCTGCTCGGTCTGCTCATGATGATCACCCGGCGGAACGCCGTGACGCAGATCATCGGCTTCATGTCGCTGGAAAACGGGCTGGTGCTGGCGGCGGCCGGCGCCAAGGGAATGCCCCTGGTCGTGGAGTTCTCGGTTGCGTTCTCGATCCTGATCGCCTTCATCGTGTTCGGCGTGTTCGTATTCCGCATTCGCGAGCGGTTCGATACGGTCGACGTGAGCGCGCTCGATCGCTTCCGCGGCGAGCGGAGCGACCACCTGTGATCGCACCGCTGCATGCGATCCTGTGGGTGCCGGCGATCGCGATCGTGGTGCTGGCCCTGACGCCGAACTATCGCATCGGCGCCGCCATCAACGTGCTCGCCTCCGGGCTGACCTTCGTGGCCGGCGTGTCGCTGCTGTTCGTCGCGCGGTCGCGCAGCGACCTGTTGATCGTCGACGATTTCAACATCTTCTTCGTCACCGTCACCACCTTCGTCGCCTTCACCACCTCGATCTTCAGCGCGAGCTATATCGGCCACGAGCTCGAGACCGGGCGGCTGACGCCGGTGTTCCTGCGCTTCTATCACGCGCTCTACCAGGCGATGATCGGCGCGATGAACGTCGCCCTCGTCGCCAACAATATCGGGTTGATGTGGGTCGGCGTCGAGGTCGCGACGCTGTCGACCGTCATGATGGTGGGCATCTACCGGACGCCGGAAGCCGTCGAGGCAGCCTGGAAATATTTCATCCTCGGCAGCGTCGGCATCGCGCTCGCCTTCTTCGGCACGATCCTGGTCTACCTCACGGCGCAGGACGTGCTCGGCGAGGGCCTGCCGGCACTCGCCTGGGACCTGATGGTGCAGAAGGCCGCGAGCTTCGATCCGCGGCTGTTGTCGCTCGCCTTCGTGTTCCTGCTGGTGGGCTACGGCACCAAGGTGGGGCTGGCGCCATTCCATGCCTGGCTGCCCGACGCCCATGCGGAAGGCCCGACCCCGATCTCGGCGGTGCTGTCGGGCCTGCTGCTCAACGTCGCGCTCTACGCGCTGCTGCGCTTCAAGATCCTGCTGGCGGCGAACCCGGAGACGCTCAACGTCGGCGTGATCATGATCGCGCTCGGCCTGGTCAGTCTCGTGTTCGCGGCATTCATGCTGTTCCGCCGCCGCGACATCAAGCGCCTGTTCGCCTATTCGTCGATCGAGCACATGGGGATCATCACCTTCGCATTCGGCATGGGCGGGACAGTGGCGAATTTAGCCGGCCTCCTGCACATGACCATGCACTCGTTGACGAAGTCGGCGATCTTCTTCGCCGTGGGGCACATCGCGCAGGTCAAGGGGACGCAGCAGATCGCCCACATCAGCGGGCTGTCGGTCACCCACCCGGTGCTCGCCGTCGGGCTCGCGCTCGGGGTGATCGCCATCGCCGGGCTGCCGCCGTTCGGCATTTTCCTCAGCGAGTTCATGCTGGTGTCGTCCACGTTCGCCCGCCAGCCGCTGCTCGCCGTCGTGCTGGTGTTCGGATTGCTGATCGCGTTCAGCGCGCTCGTCCTGCGCCTGCAGCAGGTCCTGTTCGGCAAGCCGAGCGGACCGGTGGGCCACGTCAAAGCCTCGTACGTACCGCTGTTCCTGCACTTGCTGTTCGTGCTCATCGCCGGGCTGTGGCTGCCGGAGCCGATCGTGCGCTGGTTCCGCGTCGTCGCGGCGCAGCTGGGGTGATCCCGATGCCCTCGCAACAGATCGCCACGCTGCTGTCGAGCTTCCCCCCGCTTCCCGGGCACCGGCCGTGGCCGCGCCACGAAGTCGATGCCGACACCTGGACTGCCGTCGCGCAGGCGCTCGACGAAGGCGGCGGCGATCTCCTCGGCCTGTGGGCGGACGATACGCACGCGCATCTCGCGGTTCGCGCCGACACGCTGGCGCAGCCTTGTGTGCTGTCGATCGGCCTCAAATACGGCGGCTTTCCGTCGATCGGCCGCCATCATGCGCCGGCGATCCGGCTCGAGCGTACGATCCGCGACCTCAACGGGCACTCCGCGATCGGCAGCGCCGATCGCCGCCCGTGGCTCGATCATGGCGCCTGGGGCATCCGTGCGCCGCTCGGCGCGGCGGAGCCGAGCGAACCGCGCGACCCCGCCGATTACGAATTCCTCCCCGTGCACGGCGAGGGCCTGCACGAGATTCCGGTCGGGCCGGTGCACGCCGGCATCATCGAGCCGGGACACTTCCGCTTCACCGCCAACGGCGAGACGGTGGCACGGCTGGAGGAACGGCTCGGCTACGTCCACAAGGGCATCGACCGCCTGCTTGCCGGGGCCGACCTCGCGCGCGCGCAGCAGATCGTCGCGCGCGTATCCGGCGACTCCACGGTCGCAGCAAGCTTTGCGTTTGCGCGCGCCGTCGAGGCCGCCCTCGACGTCGACGTGCCGCAACGCGCTGCGGTCGTGCGCGGCGTGATGGCGGAGCTCGAGCGCATCGCCAATCACCTGGGCGACATCGGCGCGATCTGCAACGACGCGGCGTTCGCCATCCTGCATGCGCATTGCGGCATCCTGCGCGAGCGGGTCCTGGCGGCGAGCGACGTCGCGTTCGGGCACCGGTTGATGATGGACCGCATCGTGCCGGGCGGCGTCGCGCAGGACCTCACCGGCGATGGCGCGACCGCCATCGGGATCATGCTCGACGTGATCGAGCCGCGCTTTGCCGAGATCGTGCGGCTGTACGACGATACGCCGTCGCTGCAGGACCGCACCTGCAACACCGGCATCGTGGCTCCCGACCTCGTCGCGCGCTGGGGAGCGGGCGGCTACGTTGGCCGCGGCTCGGGACGGACTTTCGATGCCCGCCGCGCGATTGCCTACCCGCCCTATGACCAGATCACGTTGGATGTGCCGGTCTTTTCCCAAGGCGATGTGAATGCGCGGGTCTGGGTGCGCATCCGTGAAGTGGACGCCAGCATCGCGCTCATCAGGGCGTGGCTCGCATCGCTGCCCGCCGGGCCGATCGCGGCCCCGCTGCCCGCCCGGGCGACCCTAAGCGAGGGCGTCGCCCTGGTGGAGGCGTTCCGCGGCGATTTTCTGGTCTGGCTGCGCCTCGGCGCCGACGGAAAGATTGCGCGCGGCCACGTGCGCGACGCCTCCTGTTTCCAGTGGCCGTTGCTCGAAGCGGCGATCGAGAACAACATCGTGGCCGACTTCCCGCTGTGCAACAAATCGTTCAACTGCTCCTACTCGGGACACGACGTCTGATGCGCACCCTGCTCCTGCGCTCGCTGTTTGCCTCTCCGGTGACGATTGCCGCGCCGACGCCGGCGCAGGCGCTGCAGGAGGAGCTCGGCGTCACGCTGGCCGCGCGCGCGCGCCGGTTGTTCGGCCGCTCGCTGACGATCCGCGAGGTCGACGCCGGATCGTGCAACGGCTGCGAGCTCGAGATCCACGCGCTCAACAACGCGGTCTACGACGTCGAGCGCTTCGGCATCAGGTTCGTCGCCTCGCCGCGCCACGCCGACGTGCTGCTCGTCACCGGGCCGGTGACCCACAACATGAAGGTCGCGCTCGAGCGTACCTACGCGGCGACCCCGGACCCGAAATGGGTGGTGGCCGTGGGCGATTGCGCCGCCGGCTGCGGCGTGTTCGAGGGAAGCTATGCGGTGGTCGGCGCGGTCGACAAGGTCGTGCCCGTCGACCTGCACATCCGTGGCTGCCCGCCGCGCCCGGTCGACCTGCTGCAAGGGTTGATCGCATTGCTCGACCAGGCGACCGCTCGTCGGGCAAGTCCGTAGGTTGGATTAGCACGGCCCGGGCGCTGAGTTCATGGCACGGCGTTCTTCCGTGCGTAACCCAACAATCCCAACGCCTCGTCATGTTGGGTTACGCGTGGAATGACTGCCGTGCCACCGCAGCGGGCTCATCGGCCACGCTAACCCAACCTACGACGGAATAACCGGCACCAGCAGGTAGGGCTCCCGCCCCTTCCCGAAGTGCAACGTCGTCGTGCCGCCGAAGATCGCGTCCGGCCGGTCGAGCAGCTCGTCGTGCACGAACGGGCCGCAGCCGCGCATGGGATTCTTCATGTTGGACAGGACTTCGGCTGGGCCGTCCCATTCGTAGTCCTTGCCGCGGATCGTCAGGGCCAGCGAAAAGCCTCGCGGCACGACGATACAGGTCGGCCAGATCTCGACGTCGAGCTCGACCGGCTCGCCGGGGGTGAGGGGCAGAGGCTCGTCGTGCGTATGAAAGGGGCGCCAGGGCAGGGTCAGGGCCGGATCGAGCTTGCGGTGCGATGCACGCAGCCAGCCCTGCGCCACCGGCGTATGGGGATCGAGCGCGCCCTGGAAGGTGACTTCCCTGCCATCGGCATCGAACACCCGCACGATCAGGAACAGGTCGGCATCTTGGGTGGACGACGAGACCCACAGCTTGGCCGCCACCGGGCCGGTCAGCTCGGTATCGTGCCCAAACGGCGCCATGCGGAACGTCACGCCGTCGCCCAGCGCCTCGAACGCGACCTTGGCCTCCGCTGATGGAAGCTGCGGCGACAGCGTCTTGCCGTCCGGCTGCAGGTACAGCCTCGTCCATTGCGTGCGCGCGAGCGGCCACTCGTGCTCCTGGCGCGGGACGAAGCGTTCGCCCGGATGGCGCACGTTGAGCAGCACCTTCGGCTGCTTGTTCCAGCCGTTGTTCTCGCCCTTGAGGAAATGGTCGAAGAAGCGGCGCTGCAGCGCATTGGCATAGTCGGTGTAGAAGATCGCCCAATGGGTGCCGCCGTGCACCTCGAGCCATTTCTGGCTGGAAGCCGAGCGCATGAACCCCTCGATATTGCCGCGCAGGTGCAAGCCGTGGCCGCCCCAGTTGCCGCAGGAGAGAAGCGGCACCGTAACCTTGCTCCAGTCGCCCGAACGGGCCTTGTAGTAGTAGTAGTCGTCCAGCGCGTGGCCGACGATCTCGTCCCACAGCGGCATCGCATTCCTGGCGAGCTCCTCGTCGGGGAGCGTCTCCGGGCCGCACACCAGCTCAGCCGTCACGCGGCTCTTCTTGCCGCGCTCGCCGACGCCGTGCTGCACGGTCTTCACCTGCATGCTCTGCCAGTGCTTCTGGAACGTGCAGACGATGCCGCCATGGTGCGTCGAGTCGCGGTAGCGGTCGGCATAGCCTTCCCACACGCAGATCGCGGCGAGATGGGGCGGCTGCAGGGCGGCGACGCGCCACTGGTTGCTGGCGTAATAGGAAATTCCCGCAAGGCCGATCCTGCCGCTGCTCCACGATTGGTGTGCGGCCCATTCGATGCAGTCGTAGAAGTCCTTGGTCTCGCGCGGAGAATGATGATCGATCACGCCCGGGGAGCGGCCGCAGCCGCGGCTGTCGACGCGGATGCACACGTAATCGTGCGGCACCCATTTCTCCGGATCGAGCGTCTCCCAGTTCTGATAGAGGTTCGAGGTGTTCGCCACCGTGTCGGGATAGTCGCGGGCCATGATGTCCCAGGCGGTCTTGTAGCCGTCCTCGAAATGCAGGCCCTTGCCGTACGGGCCATAGCTCATGAGAACCGGAAATCGTCCTTCCTTCCTGGGGCGATAGACATCGGCGCGCAGCACCAGACCATCGTCCATGCGGATCGGGACGTCCCAATCGATCGTCATCGGAAACGGCTGCACGTCCGCCTTCATGGTCATGATGATCCTCTCCATGCGCTCGCCGCCTTATATCCCATGGCGGTGGTTGAAGAAGCGGTCGATGCATGAGCGGAACGAATGGGACGCATTCGTTCGGCGGCGCCGGGACGGAGTTGCTCCGGTGTTCGGTTTTCAGTTGAATGCGGACACGGCTCCACAAGATACGGAGGGGACTCGCATGATCACGCGTCGACAGGCGCTTGCCGCCACGGCTGCCTTCGCGGGACTGGCCGGTCCCGCGACGCCGACGTTCGCGCAGAGCCGCAGCGTCGAAGGTTGGCCGGCCCGTCCGGTTCGCGTGATCATCCCGTCGGGTCCGGGCGGACCGGCGGAAACGTTCCGCGCCTACGCCGAGCGCCTGCGCGAGGCGTTCGGCCAGACCTTCGTGCACGAGAACCAGCCGGGCGCCTCGGGCGCCATCGGCAGCTCCGCCGTGGCGCGAGCCCAGCCGGACGGCTACACGCTGCTCTATCCGTCCAACAGCCACGTGATCCTGGCGCCGCTGGTCACCGCGAAGAAAGCCTTCGACGTGCGCAAGGATTTTGAGCCGATCGCCCTCACGGTGACGTATCCGTTCTGCCTTCTGGTGAATGCCGAGCTTCCGGTGAAAGGACTGGTCGAGCTCGTCGCGCATGCGAAAGCGAATCCGGGCAAGCTCAATTTCGGCTCCATCGGCATCGGCACCGGCGGACACATCGTCACCGAGCTCCTGCTCAAGCGCGCCGGCATCCAGGCGGTGCACATCCCGTACAACGGCGCGCCCGCACAGGTGCAGGCGCTCGCCGCCAACACGGTCCAGTTCACCGTCGATTCGATCGGTAACTCGCGCGGCGCGGTCGAGGCGGGCAAGGTCCGGCGCATCGCCGTGACCGGGGCGAGCCGCTCCGCCGCCGCGCCGGAGGTGCCGACCTTCCGGGAGCTCGGCTATGAGGGTTTCGAGCTGCTGTTGTGGCTCGGGCTGATGGCGCCTGCCGGCACGCCCAAGGGGATCGTCCAGGCGGTGAACGAAGAAGTCGTCCGGATCAACCAGCGGCCGGAGATGCGCGAGCGTCTGGCCAGCCTCGCCATGACCCCTTCCGCCGGCCCGCCTGCGGATTTTGCCGCGCTGATCGAGCGCGACCTCGCTTTGTGGTCCAAGGTGGTGGAGGAAACCGGCGTCCGCATCGCCGGGTGATGCCGCCGCTCTACGCGCCGAGCACCTCGCGGATCTTGTTCGCCAGGTCGCGCTTGCGATAGGGCTTGCTCAGCAACGCGTCGCCCGGCTCGAGATCGACGCCCGTGAGCGACGTGCCGGGAAAGCCCGACGTGAACAGCACCTTGAGATCCGGACGAAGCTGCTGCGCGCGTTTCGCCAGCTCTTTTCCGTTCATGCCGGGCATCACCACGTCGGTGAACAAGAGGTCGACATGCATCCCGGCTTCGATCCTTTGCAGGGCGGCTTCGCCGTCGTTCGCAATCTCCACCCGATAGCCGAGCTCGGCGAGCTGACCGCGCACCGTCGCCCGCACGCCCGGGTTGTCGTCGACGGCGAGAATGACTTCGCGGCCGGGCGCCAGCGGGACTATCTCGGCGATGCGCGGCACGGCAGATGATCGAATGCCATCGCGCGCGGCCGGAATGTAGATCCGGAAGGTCGTCCCGCGACCGACCTCGCTGTAGGCGGTGACGTTTCCGCCGGATTGGGTGACGAAGCCATACACCATGCTCAGCCCCAGGCCGGTGCCTTCGCCCTTCTGCTTGGTGGTGAAGAACGGTTCGAAGATGCGCGACAGCACGTCAGGGGGCATGCCGGCGCCGGTGTCGGTAATGGAAATGACGACGTGCGCGCCCGGGTGCATCTCCGGATGCGTCCTTCCGTCGATTTCGGCGACGGCTGTTTCAACCATGAGCCTGCCGCCATTCGGCATGGCGTCGCGCGCGTTGATGGCGATGTTGACCAGCGCCGCCTCGAGCTGGGCCGCATCGATGAAGACCGAAGGCAGATCGGGCGCGGCATGGACCTGCAATTCGATGTTCTCGCCCAGCGTCCGCGCGAGCATCTTCATGATGTTGTCGATCAGCGCGTTGACTTCGATCGTCTTGGGCTGCAGCGGCTGGCGCCGGGAAAAGGCCAGCATCTGCCGCGTCAGCTCGGCCCCGCGCAGGCCGGCTTCCAGCACTCTCTCGACCATTTTGGCAGCGGCGGGATTGTCGGCGACCTCCATCGCCAGCAGGTCGAGATTGCCGATTATGATGAGCAGCAGGTTGTTGAAATCGTGCGCCAGGCCGCCCGTCAGATTGCCGACCGCCTCCATCTTCTGCGCCTGGCGCAGTTGCTGCTCCACCGCCCGGCGCTCGGTGACGTCCTCGAGCACGCCGAGCAGATACTGCGGCGTCCCGTCGGCACGGCGGATGCACAATCGGCGCCCCGCCACCCAGCGCGTACCGTTCGCCGGCGTTTCGACCGGGTGCTCCTGGACGGTCAGCTCGCTGTCCGTCGTCAGCAACTGCTGGTCGTGCTCGCGCACAAGCTCGGCCGTCGTCGGCGGGAAGATTTCCTCGGTGGTCCTGCCGATGACCTGATCGCGCCCAAGCCCCCACAATTTCTCGCCGCTGCGGTTGATCAGCACGAATCGGCGGCTCGTATCTTTGACGAAGATCGTGGCCGGCACGTTCTCGATGACGCGATCCAGGAATTCCCGCTGTTCCTGCAGCTGTTCCCTGGCGTGAGCGTCCAGCTCCTGCCGGCGGCGACGATTGCTCTCGCGCAGGAGAATCCCGGTGAGCGCCACGATGCCGAAGGTCCCCAATCCGCCTGCGACCAGATAGACATTTCGCTGATGACGAGAGGACGCGAGCACCGTGTCGGTCGAAAAGCCGAGGCTGATGACAAGAGGATAGTCGGTAAGCGCGGTGTAGCCGTACACGCGCTCGACGCCGTCGATCCCGCTGCGCGCCACGAAGGTGCCCGACGTTGCGGTGCGCAGATGCTCGAACAGCGGACCGTCGGCGATATTCTGACCAATCGGCTGGTTGTTGAGCCCCCTGCGGGCGCGGATGATCCCATCGCGCCCCGCCAGAAGGGCAGACCCGTTCCCGCCGAGATTCAGGCTTTCGAAGAATTGCGACAGGTGGAACGGGTCGAGAGAGATCACGACGACGCCGTCGAAGCGGCCGTCCGCATCGGTCAGCCGCCGCGTGAACTGCACCGACCATTTTCCCGAGACACGGCCGAGCAGCGGTACGCTGATAAAGGGCTGCGACGCCGACGGGTCCAGGTGATGACGGAAGTGAGGCCGATCGGACATGTCGAGGCCCTCGCCGCCCATGCTGGAGCCCCGGATGATGCCGTCCGATGCGATCAGCGTGATCTGGAACAGGAGCCCACGCATCAAGGGCGATCGCTCGATCCATTCGGGAATCCGGTACTCCCCGGGATGCATCGCGTGCGCGGCCGCGATCGCCATCAACAGCTGGTCGATGGCGCTGACCGTCCCGGCGACATTCTCTCGCGACGCGATCGCCAGATTGGTGAGGTCTCGGCGGGCCACTTCCATGGCGGTCGTGCGCGACCTGCCGACGTCGTAGACGAGAGCCGACCACAGCATCACGACGATTGCGGTGCACAGGAAGATCACGGCCAGAGGCAGGCGCGTCATGATCTGTTTTTGCCCCGGCATGACGGCGTCCCCCTACGCCTTGGAAAATGCCGCCCGACTGTAAAGCGACGCTTCAGAGCGTCGGAACCTGACGAACGCAACTGTTTGCTCGGTTACGTCAGGTTCCCGACTTAGTTATAAGCCCGACATCTAAATGCGCGTTTAAGGCTGGCAATTGCACCAACTCGGTACAGCGATGGATCGTTAACTGTCTCCGCGGAGTGGGCCGGCTCGCTTTCGCCCTGGGGGGTCACGATCAAAGCAGGGATGTTGCGCTCGTCCGCTTGAACTGGCCTCCGCCGGTTCCTTCCGAGCCGATGTTCAGCACGTGCTCGAATTTGACCTCGGACGCCGCCTGGGCCATTCCGCCAAACGCAAGGGCAAGCGCGGCGCACGCGACCGCACTCCCTGAAACGAAGCTCATTCGCATTGATATCTCCCTAGAAGTACGATCCCGACCGCGGGACGCTCGCGCAATGAAACAGAAAAAATGAACTATCTTTAAACTTGCAGCATAATTTAGTTTCGTCTGTGTATTATTGTGCCCTTATTTAAGAATTTAGCTGCAACCGGAAGGGATATATATTAAGTAGTTCCCCTCATTCGAGAGTTGTATCTAATGGTCGTGATTCTATATTTGCCTATTTGGTATCAGGTTGACGTGAATCTTGAATACTGTGCTGGGTAAAGTCGAGTTTCATCACCGACCGATGGCCTCGATCTGCTGTGCCTCGCGTAGCGTAAGCCATGAGGCTTCCTTCCGGGCCAGTTCCCCAATACGTGGTTCTCCTGCGGCTCGGCAACATACGACCGCGCGCCTATGCTTGCGTACGCTCCACCATGCTGGGCGTGGCCTCGCCTTCGACCGGGCGATGGGCGATGCTTGCCGGAATGCGCGAAAAAGCGGGGACGAATGAGCGGACGTATCCCTGGGCCTTGCGAGACGATGCAATGGCACTCCCGCGGGCTCCTGATCGTTGCGGCGGCGCTGACCGCAGGCGCGCCTGGCTCGCTCGCGAGCGCGGCCGAATGGCCGACGCGTCCGGTACGCATCATCGCGCCGGCGACACCGGGCGGCGCCGCCGATACCTTCGGGCGCATTCTGACGGACCACCTTCCCGATATCCTGGGCGGGCGGTTCTTCGTCGAGAACCGGGCGGGCGCCGGCGGGCTGATCGGCGCGCAGGCGACCGCCAACGCCGAGCCGGACGGCTACACCTACGTGACCTCGAGCGTCGCCTATCACGCGATCGCCCCGGCGATGAGCCCCAATCCGGGGTTTCATCCGCTGCGCGACTTCACCCACATCGCCTATATCGGCGGGCCTCCCAACGTGTTCGTGGTGAACCCCGGCCTCGGCGTGCGGTCGCTCCAGGAGCTCGTGGAGCGTGCGCGCGGCGGCCAGCCGATCGACTACGTGTCCCCCGGCGTCGGGACGCTCGGCCATCTCACCGCCGAGCGCCTTGCGCAACTCGCCGGCATCAAGCTGCAGCACGTTCCCACCAGGGGCGGCTCGCAGGCGATGATCGATCTGGTCGCCGGCACCGTGCGGCTCGCAACCATGACCTGGACGTCGGCGCTCGGACAGATTCGTGCCGGCCGCATCATCCCGATTGCCGTGACGGCGCGCGCGCGTCTCAATGAGTTTCCCGACCTGCCGACGTTCCACGAGCTCGGCTACGATGACCTCGTCGCCAGTACCTGGTTCGGCCTGTCCGGACCCGCCGGCGTTCCGCGCGACATCGTCCAGCGGCTCAACGGTGCGGTCGTCAAGGTGCTCGCGCTGCCGGCGGTCCGCAGCCGCCTGGAGCGCGACGCGATCGAAACCCAGGCGATGACGCCAGAGGAATTCACCCGCTTCATGGCGAGCGAGATCGACAAATGGGCGCCGCTGGCGCGGCGGGTCGGCCAGGCCAATTGACGGCGCGACGCTGGTCCGCAATGAAGCCGGACGGGCTCGATCTGCAGGGAGACGAACGTGAGGGTGGCGAAGCTTCTGGCGCTGGTGTCGATCGTCGTGTTCGCGTATCCGGCCGCCGCCCAGTCGGACTACCCGTCGCGACCGGTCCGCATCCTGGTTCCGTCCTCGCCCGGCGGCGGCACCGACATCCTGGCGCGGGTGCTCGCCGATCACCTGTCGCGGTCGATGGGCGGCCAGTTCTTCGTGGAGAACCGTCCCGGCGCCGGACAGATGATCGGCATCGAGGCGGTCGCGCGCGCGGCGCCCGATGGCTACACGCTGCTGATGGCGGCAAGCACGCTGGCGATCAATCCGGCGATGTACCGCAAGGTCTCGTACGACGCGCTCAAGGATTTCGCGCCGATCACCCAGGTCGCCGGCCTGCCCAATGTGCTGCTCGTTCATCCGTCGCTGCCGGTTCGCACGCTGCAGGAACTGATCGCGCTCGCGAAGGACAAGCCCGGGCACCTCACCTACGCGTCGGCCGGGATCGGCACCTCGCCGCACATGGGGATGGAGCTGTTCAAGAGCATGGCCGGCATCGACCTGGTGCACGTGCCGTTTCGCGGCACCGGCCCTGCCGTCACCGAGATGCTGAGCGGCCGCGTCCCTGCGGGCTTGTCGAATACCATGACCGCCATCCCGCACATCGAGGGCGGGACGCTGCGCGCGCTTGCCGTCACCGGCGCCGGGCGTGCCGGTGCGCTGCCGAAGGTCCCCACGATTGCCGAAGCCGGCGTCCCCGGCTACGAGGCGCTGCAATGGTATGGACTGCTGGCGCCGGCCGGAACGCCAACCGCCATCGTGGAGCGCATTGCGGCCGACGTTGCGGCGGCACTCCGGCTGCCCGACGTGAAGGAGCGCCTGGCGGCCGACGGTGCCGAGGCGGTCGGCGGCACGCCGGCCGCGTTCGCGGCGCTGATCAAAGAGGAGCTCGACAAGTGGAAGAAGGTCGCGCACGCGGCCGGGATCGAGCCGCAGTAGGGAGACCGTCTTGCCCTGGATGACCGCGAATGAGATCAGCATTCACTACGAGATCGCCGGCGAGGGCCCCTCGGTCGTCCTGCTGCACGAGATGGGCGGCACGCTCGACAGCTGGGACGAGATCGCGCCCGCGCTGCGCCGGCAGTACCGCGTGCTGCGCTACGACCAGCGCGGCGCCGGCCTCACCGAGAAGGTGCGCAAGCCCTACAGCAACGACACGCTGACCGACGATCTCGAGGCCGTGCTGCAGAACACCGGCCTCCCGCCGCCCTATCATTTCGTCGCGGTCGCGGCCGCCAGCGCCCAGGCGCTGGTGCTCATGAGCCGGCATCCCGAGCAGATCGGCAGCTTCGTGTTCTGCAACCCGCTGGCCGGGATCGATCCGAACCGGGCCGGCGCGCTCAACGACCGCGCGGGCCTCGCCGAGCGCGAAGGCATGCGCGCCGCGCTCTCCGTCACGCTCGACAAGTCCTGGCCGGCGGAGATCGGCGATCGCGCGCGCTACGAAACCTACCGGGCGCGCTATCTCGCCAGCGACCCGGTGTCGTTCGGCATGGTCAACCGCATGCTGGGGCGCACCGACGCCAGGCCGCTGGTGAAGGACATCCGCTACCCGACCCTGGTGGTGGCCGGCCGTTTCGATCAGGTGCGCCTGCCGGCCGGCAGCGAAGAATTCGCCCGTGCGATTCCGGGGGCGCAGTTCCGGCTGATCGACGCCTGCCATATGATGCCGGCCCAGGCACCTGATCTGCTGCTGCCGCTGATCGACGATTTTCTCGCCCATCACGCCGCGCCCGCGGCGTGAGCTGAATTCACCCTACGGGAGGCAACTGCGCCATGCGCATCAAGGCGAACGGAATCACGTTCAACTACGAGGTCGACGGGCCCGAGGGCGCGCCATGGCTCATGCTCTCGAACTCGCTCGCGACCAGCCTCGCCATGTGGGATGGGCAGGCGAGCGCGCTCGGAACGTCATTCCGCGTGCTGCGCTACGATCAGCGCGGGCACGGCGCGACTGAGGCGCCCGCGGGCCCCTACACCTTCGACCTCCTGATCGACGACGTGATCGCGCTGCTCGACGCGCTGTCGATCCGCAAGGCTCATTTCGCCGGCCTGTCGATGGGCGGCGTCACCGCCATGGGGCTGGCCCAGCGCCATCCCGACCGGATCGACCGCGCCATCGTGTGCGACTCGCCGTGCGCGTCGACGCCGGCGACCACCCAGCAATGGAACGAGCGCATCGCCGTCGCCCGCGAGAAGGGCATGGAGGCGCTGGTCGAGCCGACCGTCGGCCGCTGGTTCCCGCCCGAGATCCTCGCCGCCAAGCCGCCCTATATCGAGCGCGTGCGGGAGATGATCCGCACCACCCCGGTGAACGGCTTCATCGGCTGCGGGGCGGCGCTCGCCGATCACGATTTCCGTTCCAAGGCCGCCAGCGTGACGCATCCGGTCCTGTTCATCGTCGGCGAGAAGGACGGAACCACGCCGGGAGCCATGCGGGAGATGCACGGGATGCTTCCGGGCTCGCGCTTCGCGCTCATGCCGGGCGCCGGCCATATCTCCAACCTCGACCGGCCGGAGGAGTTCAATTCGGCAGTGCGTGAATTCTTGGCCGGTGGGTGAGGGGAACGAGCGCTGGGCGTGCCGCTTGCTGAATGCTGAGCAACCGGGAACATGGGTAACAGTTCTGACCGGGAACATAGGTAACACATTTCTCGATTTGTTCACGTCTGCTGCTGTTGCGCCTGTGGGCCTTGTGGGCAACGCCTCTTCGCGTTGTCCACAAGTCCACAGGCGCGTCGCGGCTTGATCAGACGGTCACCTCGATGAGCGATGACGCCAAGCGTGATCGGTCCGAAGGAGACCGTCCAGTCTCCGTGTTCATCGTCGAGCAGACCGACCGGCTCGCCGACCAATGCTTCGGTGAGGTAGATCGTGCTGTTCTGCCAGCGGATCTCGCCGTTGTGGCGCACCCGCCTGACGGTATGCTCGGATCCGTACTCGGGCTCGCGCAAGACGCCATCGAAGCAGCGCGGCGAGGGCCGGTAATGCTCAGCCGGCGTGTCGTTGCCCAGTGCCGCATGCGGGCGTTCTTCGTTGTAGACACACTGGAACGTGCGAAAGCGCTCGATCTGTTCGCGCAGATTCCGCGCGGGCGGCTTGGCGGTGTCCCGCAGCAGCGTGAGATGCAGCCGTTCCAGTCGACCATTCTGCTGCGGCTTGCCCGGCGCGATGCGCTCCGGCACGACACCGGCCTTGACCACCTTGACCGACAGTCTCGACAGCCCACCTGCCCCGCGCGAGGCGAACGGCGATCCGTTGTCCGAACGCAGCCGATACGGAAGGCCAAACTCCCGGAAAGCGGCATCGAGGACCGGCCACACATGATCCGTATCAGTTCGCCCCATCACCTGGCAGCGCAACAGATAGCGGCTGTAAGCGTCGCTCAGCGTCAACGGCTCGCAATGCGTTCCGTCGCCGGTCAGGAACCAACCCTTGAAATCGATGCACCACACGTGATTGGGCGCGCCGCAGAGAGCAAACGGCACAGTCGATGGCGGGCTACCAGACCGCCGATGACGTTTGACGGTCAAACCTTCGCGATCGAACAGCGCCCCGATGGTGCTGGCGGCCGGCCATCCGATCTCCGGCGCGCGGCGCTCCAGCCATGCCAGCACCTTTACGGGCCCCCACGTCGGATGCTTCCGCCGTACCGCCAGGCACAGCTCGGCGAGCTCAGGCGCAATCGCGTGCGGGTGATGCAGAGGTGCCCGCGAGCGATCGTCCAGAGCCTTGGGCCCTCCCTCCTCGTAGCGCTCGAGCCACTTGTAGCCCGTCTTCCGGCTCACCTTGAAGTGCCGGCACACTGCCGCAAACGACTCTCCTCCCGCTTCCACAGCAATCACGAACCGCATCCGTTGATCCAAGGCACAGGTCTCCATCCATCCCATCGGCAAGGTCCTCCTCGCCGATCAGTTGACCTGTTACCCATGTCGTCGGTCTATTCTGTTACCCATGTAGCCGGTTTGGACCATGCGCACTCCCTCTCCCCTTATGGGGAGAGGGAGCAGGCAGCGCGACGCCCGCGTTGCAAAGTCCAGGGGGCAGATTATACCTGGGCGCGAAGGTCGCGTGGTGGATCGCGCCCGCGCGATGCGGCATACTTTCAGTGAATTGACGGGCCGGGAATGCCCGAACCCATAGGAGAGAACGTCATGGTCGCTGCCCAAACCCAGGCCCGTCCGGGGCTTCCCACCAAGGCGCGCGAGATGATGGAAGCGCTCAATGCGGATGCCGCCAAGCACAACGTCTGGGTCCGCACCCAGGCGAACTCGCCGGCGCAGCGCCCGTGGTTCAGCGACACCGCCGGCGACGTCGTGCAGCTCGCCACCGGCCGCGTCGCCGCCAATCAGATGAAGACGCTGCCGTTCCAATGGCGCTGGAAGGACTACAGCCAGTATCTCGACCGCATCTCCGAGATCGCCCGCAAGGCCGACGTGTCGCCGATCGAGTTCGCCGACCGCCAGAGCATCCTGCTGCTCAATCCCGGCCTCAACGGCCGCCTGCAGGTCACCAGCACGATCCGCTGCGCGATCTCGATCTACAACCCGGGCGACATCGCCCCGGTGCACATCCACAGCCCCAACGCCAGCCGCACCATCCTGTCGGAGAAGGGCGGCTACACCAACGTGGAGGGCGAGCGCTGCGAAGCGGGGCGCGGCGACCTGATCCTCACCCCCAACGGCACCTGGCACGACCACGGCAACGACGACAAGGAGCCGGTGGTGTGGATCGACATGCTCGACTGGCCGCTGATGGAGTTCCTCGACTGCGCGTGGGTCGACCACGACATGCCGGGCGACTCGGTCAAGGGTAATGCGAAGGTCCAGCCGACGGTGCACGAGAGCGGCTACTCGGAACGGCTGTACGGGCGCGGCGGCCTCGTGCCGGGGTTCGTTCCGCACCACATCGGGATCGGCCAGCGGCCCTCGCCGCTGATCCATTTCCGCGGCGCCGACGTGCGCGAGACCTTGGACGGCTTGCGCGGCGAGAAGGGCGACCCCTACGAGGGCATCAACATCAACTTCGTCAATCCGGTGAACGGCACGCCGGTGTTCACGACCCTGCACTACGGGGCGCAGCTCTTGCGCGCGGGCGAGGAGACCAAGCCGAAGCGCGAGACCTCCAGCACCTTCTATGTGGTGATGGAAGGCGAGGGCGCGACCGAGATCGCCGGCAAGCGCTTCGAATGGGGCATGAACGACATCTTCGTGGTGCCGAATTTCGTGTGGCGGCGCCACATCAACACCGGCAAGAAGGATGCGGTGCTGTACTCGGTGTCGGACGCGGCGCTGCTCAAGAACATCGGCCACTACCGGGCGCAGGGCCGCCCGAACGGCAAGGTGGTCGAGCTGGCGGTTTAACTGAAGCCGGGTTGTAGCGCCCGGCCGCGAGGCTTGCTCCATCCCTCCCCCGCTTGCGGGTCGCTTGCGGGGGAGGGTGGCGCCGCAGGCGCCGGGTGGGGGCCAACTGCTGGCACGGTGGGTGACCCCACCCGTCTGCGCGCAAGAGCGCGCAGCCACCCTCCCCTTTCAGGGGAGGGATGGAGCAAGCGGCTCACCCCCGCTCGTCCACCACCCGCGTGCGCAGCGTGCCGATGCCGGAGATCTCCACCTCCAGCACGTCGCCGGCTTTCATCCACAGCGGCGGCGTGCGGCGGTGGCCGACGCCCTCGGGCGTGCCGGTGGCGATGATGTCGCCCGGCGACAGCGCGGTGAAATCCGAGCAGAACGCGACGATCGCCGGCACCGAATGGATCAGCACGTCGGTGCCCGAGCGCTGCATCTCGTTGCCGTTGAGACGGGTGACGAGCGTGAGCTGCGCCGGATCAGGAATCTCGTCGGTGGTGACGATCCACGGGCCGAGCGGGCCGGTGGCCGGGAAGTTCTTGCCCGAGGTGACGGAGATCTTCTGGTAGTCGCGCACGCTGCCGTCGACGAAGCAGGTATAGCCGGCGACGTGGTCGAGCGCGCGCTCCGCCTTGATGTGGCGTCCGGCGCGTCCGATCACGATCGCGAGCTCGCCCTCGAAATCGAAGCACTCCGACACGGTCGGGCGGATCATCTCGCCGTCGTGGCCCGTAAGCGTGTCGGTGAACCGCACGAACATGCTCGGCGCCTTGGGGATGTCACGGCCGGTCTCGGCCGCGTGCGAGCGATAGTTGATCCCGGCGCAGAGAATTTTTCCCGGATCGGGAATCGCCGGCAGGAAGCGGATCTCGCCGAGCTTGTGGTCGGGACGCGTACCGTCGGCCAGGCGGCGGAGCTCGTCGAGCGCGCCGGCGGCGATCGCCTCGCGCAGGTTGGCGTAACGCGTACGCACGTTCATGGTGACGACGCCGTCTGCCACCACGACGCCGAACGCCGGGTGATTGTCGGCGATGTAGCTTGCGAGCTTCATGGGCTGACCCTCTCCGTCGCTTTCGTCATCGCCGGGCTTGTCCCGGCGATCCCGACGATTGATGCACTGCCTTCCTGAGCGAGATGGCCGGCACAAGGCCGGCCATGACGAAAGAGTCAATGCTTGTGCTCATGCGTCTCGTCCGGCTTCGCGATCATGTGACCGCAGCCGGCCTTGGTGGCCCAGTATTGCCACGCCCGCCAGGTCTCCGACGAATAGGGCCGGTAGCCGGCCGCGCGCGCCGCGATCTCTCCCTCGCTCAGCGGCTTGATCTCGCCGCCGAGCTGCATGGCGCGATACTGCGCCCGCGCATTGCGCGGCAGGTAGACCGAGATCCGCACCACCTCGATCAGCGAGCGCGCCGCCGAGGCGAACCCATGCCCGCGCATCAGCGCGACGTTGTTGCCGGCGAGGCACCGCGCCAGGTCGCGTCCGTGATCCATGTTGCGCACCAGGAGGTCGGTGTCGCCGAACTCGTCGGCGATGTCCCACACCGGAACGTGCGCGCCGATGAAGCTGCCCGAGTGGATGACGGGCCGGAGCGGCGTCGCCTGGGCGATGCCGAACGGGAGGATGTCCTCCGCGTGCGCATGCACGACGGCCTGCACGTCGGGCCGCGCCTCGAAGATCGCCGCGTGGATGAATCGCTCCAGGTAGAGCGGACGCGTCTCGTCGCGCACCGGCTGGCCGTCGAGCCCGAGCTCGACGATGTCGTCCGGCTCGACCAGGTCGGGGGCGAGCGAGCGGGAGAGGAAGAAATGCTCAGGCTTGTCGGGGTGGCGGACGCTGACATGGCCATAGGCGTCCACCACGTCCTCCTTGGCGAGGATGCGGTTGGCGATGACGAGATCGTTGAGGAGAGGCGTGATGTTGGTCATGGGCTGCTCTCATACGGCGAATAGCGAATGGCGAGTAGCGAATAGGGAAGGATAGCGCATCAGGAGCGGCTCGGCGTCTTCCCTATTCGCCATTCGCCACTGGCCATTCGCCTCTTTCAGCTAACCAAACGTCGGCACGAACAAGTCCTCCACCGGTACCGGCTTCTCGATCAGCGCCTGGTCGGCGAGATACTGCACCAGCGCCTCGAGCGTGGGGCGGTTGGGCTCGACCCCGTAGGGCCACGGGTCGCCGTCGAAGAACTCGAAGATCTCGTCGACGTCGCGCATCAGCCACGGCACCATGCAGCGCAAGGCCCGCAGGTTGAGCAGCTTCTCGAGCGCGATCTCCTTGGACTTGTTCATGGCGTCGAACAGGCTGGTGGCGACGAACGGATATTTCTCATGGACGTCCCGGCGGATGGCGACCAGGTGCATGATGGGGAAGATGCGGGTGCGCTTGTAGTAGTCCTTCTCCAGGGCCTCGTAGTCCGGGAACAGGCGCTGGATGTCCGGGTTGTGGCGGATCGACTCCGGCAGGCTGGTGCCGAGCGTGGCGTCCACCACGCGCTCCTCGATGAGGTCGCTCATCGACTTGCCCGACCGGTTGCGCTCGATCGATATCGGCTTGAGCAGCGGCAGGACGGTCGGGCTGCCATGGGCGTTGGGCGTGTTCATCGCGCCCTCGACCCAGTGGATCTTCGCCATGTCGACCCCGTATTCGTGCTGCAGCATGCCGCGGATGAAGATGGCCGCCGTCATGGTCCACAGCGGCACGCCGACCCGCTTGCCTTCCAGATCCTTCGGGCTCTTGATGCCGGCCTTGCGATGCACCGCGATGAAGCCGTGGCGGAACGCGCGCGAGGGAAACACCGGGATGGCGACGAACGGGCACTGCTTGTTGGCGTAGCGCTGGATGAATTCCGAGCTCGAATATTCCGCCACGTCGAACTCCTGCCCGCCCGACATGCGGTCGAAGATCGGGCGCGGCTGGTCGATGGCGATGAAGTTGAGGTCGATTCCCTCCGCCTGCACCTCGCCGGTGTAGAGCGCCTGCATCCGGTCGTAGAGCGCGCACGCGAAGGTCAGCGGCAGTTTCGGCATGGGGCAAGTCCTTACCAACACGTTCTGATTCGTAGGGTGGGCAACGGCGCTGTGCACGGGCTGTCCGGGTGGGCAAAATCGCTCGGCGCCGTTGCCCACGCGTCGAGGCACGTCAGGCGATCTTGCCCACCCTACAATTCGTCAACCACCGTGTTCCGTAATGTGCCGATCTCCGGCACCGCGATCTCCAGCACGTCGCCGGGCTTGAGCCACACCGGCGGATCGGCGTGCGAGCCCGAGCCGGTGGGCGTGCCGGTGAGGATCAGGTCGCCCGGCTTCAGCGTCGTGAACATCGAGATGTAGCGGATGAGCTCGGCAAAATCCCAGATCAGCCGCTCGGTCGTCTCGTCCTGGCGGATTGCGCCGTTGACGCGCGTGGTCAGATGCAGCGGCTTCGCCGGATCGGCCTCGTCCGGCGTGACGACCCACGGGCCGATGCTGCCCGAACGGTCGAAATTCTTGCCCTGGGTGACGTTGAGCGTGCCGTGCCGCACCCAGTCGCGGATCGTGCCCTCGTTGGCGAGCGTGAGGCCCGCTACACAAGCGAGCGCCTGCTCGCGCGGCACGTTGCGGCCTTCGCGCCCCATCACCAGCACGATCTCGCCCTCGTAGTCGAGCTTCTCGGACACTTTCGGCCGCACCAGCGGCTCATTGTGGCCGACGAACGAGCCGGGAAAGCGCACGAACAGATTCGGATACTTTCCCTGCTGGCGGCTGTCCTTGTATTCGGCGTTGCGGTCCGCGTAGTTGATGCCGACGCAGATGATCTTTTCCGCCCCCGGCACCGGCGGCAGCAATGTCACGTCCGTGAGCGCGTGGTCGGCCGTGCCGCTCGCGGCGGCGCGCGCCTCGCCGAGCGCGTCGGCACGGATCAGGTCGATCAGTGCCGGATACTTGGTCCCCAGCCTGCGGCCGAGGTCGATCACGCCTTGGCCGGTCACGGCGCCGTAGCTTGCGCGGCCATCCGCGCGGAACGTTGCCAGTCGCATCGGAGCACTCGTCGGGTTGATCAGGCAGGGCGGGAGCTTATCATTTTGCCCCAGTCTATGCCTCAGTTCACGACCGTGCAAAGAGAATGCATGGCCGTGTCTCGCTCCACGCACATCGATCCGGAGAGTCGCTGGTGAATATCCTGGAGAAGCCCGAGGCGGACGCGCGGAAGCTGTTCCCGGTCTCGCGGGCGGAGCTCGAGCGCCGCTGGGCGCTCGTGCGGGCGCATATGCGCCGGCACGGGCTCGGCGCCCTGGTGGCGCAGAGCACGCGCGATTTCCATGGCGGCTACGTGCGCTGGTTCACCGACGTCCCGGCCGGCAACCCGCGCACGGTCGTCTTCCACGCCGACGACCTGATGACGGTGGTGGACCATGGGCCGGCCGGGCGCCGCCGCACCTTCTCGGGCGACGATCCGCATCACCCCGGCGTGGCCGAGCTCATCACCACGGCGGCGTTTGCGCCCGCCCACTACACGCAGACGGCGGATGCCGAGGCCGTGGTCGAGGTGCTGCGGCGCCGCGGCTGCCGGAAGGTCGGCCTGGTCGGGGCCGCATCGACTCCGCACGGGTTCGTGGCGCACCTGACCGGTGCGCTCGCCGGCACGGCGGACATCTCCGACGAGACCGATGCGATCGACGCGCTCAAGGCGGTCAAGAGCGCGGAGGAGATCGCAGCCATCCGGGCCACCGCGCGGATGCAGGACGCCGCGTTCGCCAAGGTCCTCGAGCAGGTGCGGCCGGGCATGCGCGATTTCGAGGTCACGGCGCTCGCGCGCTATGCGGGCGAGCTTGTGGGCAGCGAGCAGGGGCTGTTTCTCGCCTCGTCCGCCCCGATCGGCACGCCGGCGCCGTTTGCTTCCCGCCACGGGCAGGGACGCACGATCTGCTCGGGCGACCACATCACGCTCTTGATCGAGAACAACGGCTTCGGCGGCTTCTACACCGAGCTTGCCCGCACCATCGTGCTCGGCAAGGCCTCTCCCGAGCTGCACGATGCCTTCGCGGCGGCGGTGGCGGCGCAGACGCACACGGTGCAGCGCCTGCAGCCCGGCGCATCGTGCCGTGAGATCGCACTCGCCCATGACGCCTTCATGGGCTCACGCGGCTTGCCGCTGGAGACGCGCCTCTATGCGCACGCGCAGGGCTACGATCTGGTCGAGCGGCCGCTGGTGCGGGCGGACGAGCCGATGCATCTTGCGGCCGGCATGAATATGGCGGTGCATCCGACCTTCGCGACGAAGTCGATGTTCGTGGTCGTGTGCGACAACTACCTGGTCGAGGCGCAGGGGCCAAGCGCCTGCCTGCACGAGACGGAGCAGAAGATTTTCGAGGTGGAGTAATTGTGCGGCGTCTCGATCTGCCGGATCGAACTCCTGCCTCTCGTCTCCCCTCCCCCCACGCGCTCTTCGCGTGGTGGGGAGGGGTTGGGGGTGGGGGGCAACGGCGGTGCAGGTAGCTCTTCGTTGCGAATTGAAGAGATGAGCGGAAATTTGAGGAGAGCCGACGAGGGCAAACAAGTCCATGCTCGGTGCAAGCCAAAGAGCCCCCCACCCCTGACCCCTCCCCACCGCTCGCGAAGAGCGAGCGGGGGGAGGGGAACCCAAGCGCAGCATCTTGAGAAGCGAGCGGTAGCATCACTCCAGCGGCGGCAGCGTGCGCACCCAGGCGACGATGGCGTCGAGGTCGGCGTCCTTCATGCGGCTGTAGTACACTTGCCGCGCCATCGGCAGCTTGAAGGCGCGGCCGTCGCGCGCCACGCCGTGGGTCAGCGCGCGCCTGATCTCGGCATCGCTCCAGGCGCCGATCCCCGCCGTCTTGTGCGACGTGATGTTGCGCACCGTGACGCTGCCGAACGGCCCCTTCATCTCGTGGCCGCCCTTGCCCAGCCAGGCCTTGTAGTCCGCCGTTCCATCCGGCTTGCGCGAATGGCATTCCATGCAGTGGGCGATGGTCGCGAGATAGAAGCCGCGCTTGACCGGATCGTTCATGGCCTGCTCGGGCATCGGCTTTTCGCCGCCCGGGATGAGCTCCGCATGCATCGCCGCCTTGTAGACCGGCGGCTGCACCTGGTTGCGCACCGGTGCGACGGAGCGCACATAGGTCACGACCGCATCGAGATCCTGCGGGGTGAGAATCTTGTAGAACGCGAACGGCATTTGCGGCGCCAGGGGCACGCCGTTCGGACGCACCCCTTCGGTCAGCGCGCGCTTGAGATCGGCGGCGCTCCATTTGCCGATCCCGGTCTCGGCATCCGACGAGATGTTGGAGCCCTTCACCCAATAGGCCGGCTCGTCCCACACCTGCATCCCGCCGGAAAATCGCTTCTCCATAACGAAGCCGGCCGGGCCGCGCGGCGTGTGACAGCCGTCGCAGCCCAGCACGGCATTGACCAGGTAATCGCCGCGCTCGAGCGGCGTCTGCGCGACAGCGCCGCCCATCGAGGCTGCCAGCAACGCAAATGCAACCACCCCAATTCTCGACATCAAGTCCCCCCTTCGTCAGGAATCAAATGATCGCGCATCAAAGCATGACGCGCCGACGAATGCGAATAGCTCGCAACCATCCGGTTGTAGCCAGGCTACGTGCTGGTTGTACCCAGCGGCGGGGAGGGCGGCGTCCTGGCGCTTGACCGCGATTCCGCCCCACCGATACAAGTCACAGGGGATTCGGGAAGGGGAAAGAATGCACAAGGACGGCCAGCGAAGTCAGGCCGGCCGTGCTCTTTGCCCACGCTCTGTCGCCATCGTCGGCGTGTCGCCGAAGGCAGGCTCGATCGGCGGCGCCGTGCTGAACAATCTCGGGCGCTTCGGCTACGGCGGCGCGATCCACCTGGTGAGCCGCAGTCGCGACGCGATCGATGGCCGGCCGTGCGTCGGCTCGATCGCCGATCTGCCCGAGGGGATCGATGTCGCGGTGCTCGCCGTGCCGGGCGCCGGCATCCGCGAAGCGGTCGCCGCCTGCGCCGACCGCAAGGTCGGCGCCGCGGTGGTGTTTGCCGCCGGCTTCGCCGAGACCGGCGCGGCAGGGCAAGCCGAGCAGGAGACGATCGCGCGCATTGCGCGCGACGGCGGCATGGGCCTGATCGGTCCGAACTGCATCGGGCTCGTCAACTACCGCGATGGCGTTCCGCTCACCTATGAGCCGATCGAGCCGCTCGGGCCGAGCGACGCGCCCGCCGTCGGCGTCGTTGCCCAGAGCGGCGCCATGTTGTCGAGCTTGCGCATGGCGTTGTTGGCCAAGGGCCTGCGCCTCTCGCACATCGTCTCGACCGGCAACGAAGCGGGCTTCGCGGCGGAGGATTTCCTGGAATTTCTGGTGGAGGATGCGCCGACGCGGGCGATCGTCATGTTCGCCGAGCAGATCCGGTTCCCCCAACGTTTCCTCGCCATCGCCCAACAGGCGCGCGCGCGCGCCAAGCCGATCGTGCTGATGCATCCCGGGCGCAGCGGTCGCGCCGCCGAGTCGGCACGCACCCATACGGGCGCGCTCGCCGGCGATCACGCCGTGATGGCCACCTTGGTGCGCCGCCACGCCGTGCTGCTGGTGGAGACGATCGAGGAATTGATCGATACGGCGGAAATCCTGGTGCGCTTCCCGCGTCCGCCCCAGGCGGGCGCCGCGTTGATCACCAATTCCGGCGCCTTCAAGGGCTTCGCCCTCGATTTCTGCGACGCGCTCGGGCTCGATCTGCCCACGCCCGCGGAGGCAACACGCGCCGCGCTGGCGGGAGCACTGCCGCCGTTCGCCGCAATCGACAATCCGCTCGACACCACCGGGCAGACCATCAAGGAGCCGCGCATCTTCACCGATGCGGCCGCGCATCTCCTGGCCGATCCGGGCATGGGAAGCCTCCTCGTCTCGATCGTGCCGGGCGGGCCGAGCCAGGCCGTGGCCAAAGTGGCGGCGCTCATGCCGCCGCTCGCCGCGACCGACAAGCCGGTGGCGGTCGCCGTCATGGGCGACGAAGGCCCGCTGCCGAAGGACTTCGTGCCGGCGTTCCGGGCCAACGGCGTGCCGGTGTTCCGCTCGCCCGAGCGGGCGCTGCGGGCGCTCGCCCATGCCACCGCGTATGGACGGCAGTTGGCCGGCACCGCGGCGACGAGCAGCGACATCGCGGAGCCCGACGTGCCGCTGCTCGGCGCGATGCCCGAATACCTCGGCAAGTCGGTGCTGGCCGAACTGGAGATTCCGGTGCCGCCCGGCGAGCTCGCCATGACGCTCTCGGAGGCGCGGAAGATCGCCGGCCGCATCGGCTATCCGGTGGTGATCAAGGCGCAGTCGGCGCTGCTCGGCCACAAGAGCGATGTGGGCGGCGTGATCGTCGGGATCGATGGCCAGCATGCATTGTCCGCCGCCTGGGAGCGCCTCAAACAGAATGTCGAGGCGGCGAGACCCAAGCTGGAGCTGGACGGCGTTCTGATCGAGACCATGGCGGCGCCGGGCATCGAGATGATGGTGGGCGGCCGCCGCGATCCCGCCTGGGGCCCGGTCGTTATGGTCGGCCTCGGCGGCATCTGGGTCGAGGCGCTGGGCGACGTGCGGCTGATGGCGGCCGACCTTCTCCCCGAGGCGATCGCCGCCGAGATCGCGCAGCTCAAGGCGCACCGCCTGCTCGCGGGTCTGCGCGGGCGGCCGCCGGCCGACATCGACGCGCTGGTGACGGTCGTGCAGAAGATCGGCGCCCTGCTGCGCGGGCGCCCCGCGGTCACGGAGATCGATATCAACCCGCTGATGGTCTACCCGAAAGGACAGGGCGTGCTTGCGCTCGACGTGGCGCTGGTGACGCGGACGGGGTGAGGCCTCGCGGGATCTTTGGGGGCTCGGTGAGCGGAAGCGAATGGAGCCCGGTCGGCGAAGCCGACGCGCCCTGGACGTGATGCCGGGATGTGTCCGCGCGATCAGCCGGCCAAGATGCACCCGACGGCCGCTAGGGGCTTCGCCCGCCAGGCCCGACCGCGGCGGCGCGGTCTCGCGCGGAAGGCTTGCGGCCGGTGCTCGACGAGCTTCGCGGTCGACCGCTGACGGCGATTGCGGCTGAGCTTGATGCGCGTGGGATCGCTACCGCGAGCGGCAAGCCATGGTCGGGAATGCAGGTGCTGCGGCTGTATCGGCGCCTCGATCAGTGAGGCCGATCGCACCCTGCGAAATCTTTTCATCAGAATTGACGAGGTCGGGCGTGGACTTTTGCCCGAGCTCCGGGAGCACCCTCTGTCCGCACGAGGCCCGATTTTCGGCCTTCCGCGTCCGCATGGCTTGCGCGTACTGATGCGTGCGCTGCATGGCCGCGCGGCAGCACGCTATACGTGAAGCGGCCGCCGGGGAACGAGCGCAATCAGCTTGACCTGTTCGTGGTGTGATCAGCGGGACCCATAGTAGTAGTCGAAGATCATCCGATCGCGCTGCAAGTTGCCGGCGACGGCATGGTTCCGGCGTTGCTGCTCGATCTGCAAGCGGCAGTTCACTAGGCGTCGGTGCCCGGCTTCGCGCCATAGGCTTGACATTGCTCGTCGTCAGCCGCCGCCTGCGCAGCTTGCGCCGCCACTTGCTGTTGGGCGATCCGCGCGCGCACCTCGGGCGTGCAGCCGGCGAGCATCAAACAGACGACCACGGTCGTCGCGATCCTGATCATGGCTGTATCCCTCGACTCAACCCTGAGCGTCGCCATCACGTTGCCCCGTTGATCGTTACGTTTGCCAAGAGTGCCGCATGATCCGAGATGGCATCTGGCGCACCAGCCAGCTTGAATTCTCCTGCGGAGATGACGTAGCGAACATCAGTGAACGAACAGCCGGCATTGCCGAGCATATGATCAATCTCCGAACGTCGGTTTCCACTGCCGAAAAAACTGACACCACCCGCGGGAGTCGCGCGATGCCAGCCATTTTGCAGGATTCGGCGGAGATACTCGCCACCCCGCGCCTTGGCGGAAGTGGGGTCGGCATTCAGGTCACCGAGCGCGACCATTGGCGCATCTTTGTAGGCACCAAGAGTCCGCTCGAACCAATCCCAAGCCGCGTATAGCCGCTCTCGCTCGAAAGCTCTGTATGCAGGAACCCTGATGCCCAACAGTCGAATTCCTGCGCTCGGCACGCTGACGCTCAGGATGTTTGACGGAAACTGACGATCAAACGTCGGGGGCTGAACAGGGAATTGTTCAATAGGGAAACGCGAAGCGATAATGATGCGGTTCGCGACCTCGCCATGATTGTCGGAAACCAGCCAGTTGGGATACCCGGCGGATTCAAGGCCAGTGCAGAACGGTTGGTGGTGCTGCCGGGGATAGTACTCCGACAAGACCGCGATGTCCGCCTGCAATGCGGCAATGGCCCCGACAGCGTCATGTCGAAACCTTGTCTTGCCAACCCTGTTGTTCAGGTTCCACGTTGCGATCAACATGTTGCCCGTGCGCGTCGTCATCGGTCGCCCATGTGCCGCGGCGATGGCACGGCGGTGGTGGTTTTCAGATGAAATTGCTGGTCGAGATCGCGCCGGTGACGCCGGTGATGTCGATCGGGGTAGTGGTGCCAAACATGCCACCGCCCCCGAACCCGATCGTCAGATAGGTGCGGCCCCAATAGTCGAACTGCACGGCGGTGCTTTCTGTGTAATATTCCCCGTACTCGTTAATGAGCACGGGTGCGACGCTCCGATACGCCGCAGTGGCGGCAGCGGCCAATGTTTCGCCGCTGACCGTGCCGAGAACCGCGGTGCGCTGGGGCATCCAGTAGTCTGGAATGTTGACATCGATCCGGTCGACCGACCAGTCGAGATCAGCGATCCGGCCAACATCACTCGTGGCCAGAACGAATGTATCGGCGCCGCTGCCGCCCGACACAATCGCCGCCGCGGTCGACGCAACCAACCTGTCGTCGCCCTCATTGCCGTAAACGGCGCCCTCGTTGCAGATGATCGTGTCGTTGCCTTGACCGCCCCACACAGTGCTCGCCCCGAACGTGTTGATCAGATCATTGCCCTGATTGCCCCACACCAGCATCGCGGCGTCGGCGACAATGGTGTCGTTGCCGAACCCGCCGACGATCGTGTCGGCGCCGCCGTTGCCGCGAATGCTGTCAGCGCCGCCGTTGCCGTAGATGAAATCGGCCAGTCGGCTGCCGAGCAAAAGGTCGGCGGCATCGGCGCTGTCGAGGCCGCCGACGATGGTGGCGCCGGTCGCCGTCGTCGTGGCGTCGATTGTGTCGGCGCCTTCCAGCCCCCAAATCGCCAGCGGCTCAAAGTCGAACGCGACGAACGAATCGTTGCCGCTTGTCAGCCTCCTGACAGTCATTGATCTTCCTCTCGGTTTGCCCGTTGGTGGTCGTGGCGGGCAATGCTGCGCCATATCCAGCCGGGGAAGTCTTGTTCGTCCTCGCCAATTCGTTGGTGTCGTCTGCCCTGCGTACTTCTGCGTACTCCTGCGATCGAGATATCTAGCGCGATGGACGCCAAAGCCCCGACTTACCCGCCGGAAACGGCCGCCGAGCGCGAGCAACTGTTGCGCCGGCTCGCACCGGACGATCGGGCGACGGTCGAGCGCATCCTGGCCGGCAAGCCCGGCATCACGGCGCGCCAAGTCATCGACGGGCTGCAAAGCGCAAGGCGGGCTCTAATTTTCGCACGGCGGGCGAGCGCGCTTCACGGCAGCAAAAAGGGCTTGCTGCGCTCATCGATGAGTAGAGCCGCTAAACCAAAGCTCAAATCGCGGCGAAGTTTCCGGGCGATGGTTGCTGCACAGTAGATGTAGCGGTTTCTCGGGCCGCGAGGGTCTAGCCTTGAGAATTCGAGCGTATCGACGACGTGTGGCTCTTTGCATTGGGCGGCAATTTCCGGGGTGGCAAAGCTGAGCACGGCGAGGTGGTGCGCAAATTCGTTCCGTATGCGTCGGATGCTTTCGAGATCATCCCTTGTTTCCGGGCCGAAGATTTCGAGCGCGTAGGCGATCTTGATGCGGGCCGCAAGGTCGGCGAGCGGCCCGTTCTTTTCGAAGGAAAAGAGCGCGCGGCGTTCGTCTTGGTCCAGCGGCCGAAACCGAGCGATGATGGCAGTCTCTAACGCTCCCTCGATCAGTGTGCTGCCGATGAGCGCCACAGCGTAATCGGCAAGCTGGCTTCCATCGGCACCGAGCGTCGCGAGCAACGCGCGCATCTTCTTTTCGTCGGGGATTTCCTTGGCGAGCTTTTTCACGTAGTTCGAGCGGCGCGGTCGCGAAGCCATCACATCCCCCGGTGGATGAATTGCGAGCTTATCACCACGCGTGGTCGACCAGGGCGACGACTGCCGAGCGAGCCGCGACTTATCAACATCGCGGCATCGTCGACTGTGCTCGGCGCACCGCCGTTTCTTCCGCTATCTTCCGCGCTCGGGCCTGATTCCACCAAGGCCACGTGGCCACGCGCGAGGAAGCGATGGAAGCGCTCCGCCGCGTGTGGGATGCTGGCAAGGGCAAAGATTTCGCGTGGCGGGCGCGGTAGGCTGTTGAGTGCGCAGTTAATCCCATCTGTCTGCCACGTCTCTGAGCCTTCCAGCGAAGTCGTTCCATTTCGCCGCCTGTTTGGTTAGACCGCGCCGGTCGAGAGATGCCGCTGTGGCCAAAGAGTAGCTCAACCGATCTTCCGCCCAAGCCAACGCGCTGCCGTGTCGCTCGTCGGCCAACATCATCAGATCGGTCATATGATCCAGACATCGGACGCCATCCGTGTCAATGAACAGGCGTTCGTCACCTACGATGCGTGGGGAGACTGCAACACGCGACATTTTTGCTATATGGCGCTCTATCCGGTAGGCATCCAGCATTGCTTCCCCTAGCACAACGCGACCGTGGTGATATAGCTTCCCGCAGCTTAATCCACCACGCAGCAGCAGTCCGGTGTCAAGGCCCACCTTAGCGACAGCCGCTGTGATCCTCTGCATCTGTTTTCGAACCATGTCGGCCCATCCACCTTGTATAATTTGCCAGGCTTCGGCCGGGATTGATTGATCCTGAATTAGAAATGGATAGCTTACTACTATGTTGTCCGCGAACGTCGTGACTTCAGCGTGGCCGGTGATCTTGTAGCTACCGTCGCTCAGGAGTTCGCCCCTAACATCGAAGGCTGATTGAACGCTTGCAAGATTCTCCAGTGTGTCGATAACCTCACCTAATTGCTCATCTGCCCATCGCTCTACAGCGTCGGAGAAGCCCATGAAGTCGAGAAAAAGGACTTCATGTTCGGACAGTCTTGATCCGCTTTCGCGCTCATCCATGGGGCGTGCACCAAACCGGATTTCAATCGGATCTGACCCGCAGAAAGTTTCGGTCAGTGATTAGGCGAGACGCCTTGCGCGGGGGGCTTTGAGCATCGAAAGTGTAAGTGAAGTGGAGATCGCGAGCGTAGACCTGTCGCTGCGAGTACGCGATGAATGCGCCATTCAAGTGAGCAATAATGTCATCATTGGCGTAATATTCGCCGTCCTCGATCTCGAACGCTCCAATGACTGCGAGGCGAGTCGAGATTGGAAATAGCACCTCCGTGCGATCAAGTCCGAAGCCAATTGGCCTGACCTGCCCCTTGATGGCCGGTGGATCAGAATAGACAAGGCAGACCGGATGGTCCGACGTGACGAATCCACCGGACGAATCCGGCGCCTTGGCCAAGACCCATCGGCGACCGAACAGGTGCGGGAGAACTGTATCGAGATTGTCTACCTCTTGCACCAGATGTCGCTCAGTTGGGAGTTCCCACCGATAGGCATCCGTGGCAAGTCCCTCTCTGATCTTGTCGTATTGCTCGATGGCTGTTTCGGACATGCAGCCAGCGGCAGCGGCCTTCTTGACCTGTGCAGCCCATCGTTCCGGTGTCGCCGTCATTAGCGATAGAACGCGTTTGTAGACCCGTTCGTGGAAGTCGCGCGATATCTCCCTCAGCCGCGGATTTCTGGTGGCAAGGAGGCCGATCAAGTTGAGCAGGTAGGTGCGATCCTCCTGATCGGAGATCGATTGTCGCTGAATGATTCGGTCGAGAGCCGGCGCGAGTTCGCTCTCGAATTTTCCCATGCCGCTCTCAAAAGCATCCGGCTCATGTCCAGCAAGCTCGATACGATTGAAGTCACGTTCACCGCCGACGTTGCGGGTGGACGTCGCAAATGTCCTGCCCGTCTCGCGGTCAAAGACCTGGACCTGCCGAGTATTCTTCCGCTCAACGGCGAAGCCCTTGAGATAGCATTGTGGCACCCAATGCTGCTGGCGCGCAGGCATTCCTCGTTTATCCCCAAACTGGATCAGCGACTCACGAAATACACCTGGTGCTATACTAGCATGGGAATCTAAGAATGCTCATGGTGCGCGAATATCGGTTAGACGCCTTGACCGTCGTGAAGGCAGCCGGCGATCGTTCAGCACGCGACGACGTTGATCATGACGTCACGCAAGTTTTCTCGTTAGGGTCTCTATGACAACAGCGGCAAGGCGCCGCGTCTCGTCGGAGAAGGGCGGCAACCCCGAGCTAGACGATTAGCGGCGGGGCGTTTTCTTTGTTTCGCAACGCCTCGGCCTCGCGGTGCACGCGTTCGACGAGTTGATCATCCCGTTCCCGCACCGCCGGGCTCAACTTGACCGGCGGGCCGGGGTCGTTTTCGAACCACTCGTCGGGGATAATGCCGTGCTTGTGGCGATAGGGCTTTTTTCCGCCATGACAGTGCCATGCGACTGGTTTCAACGGTAAAATTTGAGGGGATGGGAAGCGTGGAACTTGCTTCCCGCGAAATAGATGGGAATGACTCCGGCCAATGGCAAGAGAACGCGGCGAGGCGACCCGGCGGCGTCATGTCGTCGCCACCGAGGGCCTCACACCGACGCCGACGGTGAGGCGCCAGCCAACCCGCCAGCATCAGGTCGCTTGCGGCCGAACGCCTGCGCCGACCTGCGCTGCCCGCGATAGGTTCAGACGAGCCGATGAAGGTAACCCGCAGGGTTACCTCCTTGTTGAGCTCCGCGGATAGCCGCCCCGGTCGCTCACGGCCCACATCGCGTCGAGCGTAAGCAGGCCATTGAAGATCGACGCGTTCCACGGATAGACCTCCAACACATTCGGATTGGGCGGTGTCTCCTGCAGGTAGGAGGAGGTGCGGCCCATGTCGGGCTTGTCCTGAGACGCGAGCGGCGGCCAGGCAGCCCGGTGATGGCAGTTCATGCAGTTGGTGGTGATGGGGTGCGACGCGGCCAGCTCGATGTAGGGATTGTAGGCGACCGGCCAGATGGCCGCCCCGGGTTGCGTGTTGGGAGGAGAGTAATAGTTGTTGTTCCCTGTCTGCTGCGTCGTGCCGTAGGTGGTGGTGAGAAGGTAATGCCGGAACGTTTTGTCCGTGAGGTTGGTGGGCCGACTCTGACAATAGCGGCACGTGTCGGACTTGTCGGCGTCGGGGTGATACCACAGCGATTGAAAAGTCCAGTCCTGCTGCTCCTTCGTCATGATGTGCATGGCGACAAGGACGACATAGTCGCCGGGCTCAAAAGCTCGGTTGTAGGCCCAGTAGGCGGACGCATCCAGCAAGGCGCGGTCACACGTGGAAAGCTCCCTCAGTTCGGTCTGGTTCAATTGGCGATGGTAGAAGTCGTTGACGGAGACCACCTGGAAGGCCGGAGGTGAAATCTGTGTCGTGTTGTTGTAGGTGACGGGCCCTATCAGTTTGGTGCCCGTGCTGTCGTAAACTCCATGGAGGTACTGGATCGTCGGGGGCGGTTTCGGGTTGGGAAGGTCGGTAATGGCGACAGCGCGGGTCCAGAGCGACTGAATTTCGTAGCCCGCGTATTTGCCATCGGCCGGGGAGCCGGGTTTATGGGCATCCCAATCCCAGACGGGCAGAGCCGTGAACCCACCTTTCCTGACCGGCCAGAACATCGGCTTGAGAACAATGGAAGAAGCGGGGAACCAGGGGATGGCGTTCGGTGGGCTAGTCGCGTCCTTGGGTAAAAGGCCATTGAGGGTGACGGCGTTGTAAAGGCGCGTTCCGATAATATGCCTGATGGCGGCATCGTTGTAGATCACACCGGCCACCATGATATCCCCGTTGCTCTGCATGTGAACGCCGTCCTTGAGCTGATACCAGTTGGCATGGCCAGGAATTGGCTGGCGGCAAGCGGGATATTTGTTCGCAACCGCGGCGTTGATCGGGTACACAGGTGGTGGATTATTGATGGCGTTGGGGCCGCCGAGTTTTGCGTTGGCAAGGTTCCGGGAATTCAGCGGAGCAGGCCGCTGGGGCAGGGCTGCCCCTCCGACGCCTTTCCAGGGATTGTACTGATTGGGAAAAGCCTGGGTGGAGGTTTTCCAACTCTGCCAGTGGAGCGGCCCGTTGGGTTTGGTAACCTGGTTCAGGCCGGCGAAAAGGCACCATCCGTGCAAGCGCATGCGGTCGCCGTTGCCTTGCTTCACCCAGCTCTGGACTTGCTGTGGGTAGTCGAATCCCTTTGGGAAATTGGAATCCGGAGGAGGCGTGGTTGTCGTATCGCAGGTCAGAACGGCGGCTGCTCTCTTCACGGAGCCTTCGGCTTTGGATTCAGTAACCGGTTCCTGGCCCCACCATAGGGAGAGGCACGCCAGTGCCAGGAGGGCGGTTCGTATGCGGAACATTCCAGCACCTCGCAAATTGTCGCCGACCAATTTACCTGAAAATCAAGCCGATGCAACTCCTAAGAGCAATCGGACAACATACGACGAGGGCGCTCAGGCCGAAGATCTCACGCCTCGCGGCCTCGTCGCGGACGAGCGGCTCGACGCAACGGCGCCGGCGAGATCGAGGCCGGCAACGGCGCTCGCCACGCGGCAGACGAGGTCTAAGCGACTCATCGACCGGGCTTTTTTGGTTACTGTTGTTGCGCGGTTTCGCTCCGGCGGAAGAACACGTCGACCTTCATGCCCGACGTGAGCGGTCCGGCGCGCTCCAGATCGATCCGTACCTCGACGACGTCGAAATCGCTCAGGATGTGCGCTTCCCGCGCCTTGATGCGCGCCGGCTCGGCGAGCGGCGCGACCGAGGCGACCTTGCCGGGAAAATCGCGGCCGGCGAAGGCGGCGGCGCGGACCACGACCGGCTGGGCGACCCTCACGCCCGCCACATCGCGCTCGTCGAGCTCCGCGCGCACGATCAAGGTCGAGACGTCGGCGATCAGCATGAGCGGCTGCGCGGAGGACGGGGCCGCCGTTTCACCCGCGTTGACGTTGACCTGCAGCACGGTGCCGGCAAGCGGCGCACGGATCGTCATCTTGTCGACGGCCGTCCGCGCCACCGCCCGCTGCGCGCGTGCGATGGTCAGCTGAGCCTCGGACTGGCTCGGCAGCGGCCCGTCGGCTTCGATCTTTCCGAGCGCGGCCGCGCGCGCCTGGCGGCGCTCCTGCGCCCGCGCCACGGCGGCGCGAGCGGCATCGACATCGGCGTCCGACGCGCCGCCTGTGCGGCGTCGCGCCGCTGCGGAATCGAGCGCGGAGCGCGCCTCGAACACGTCGGTCTCGGCTTCGCTCAGCGCATCCTCGGCGTCGCGCCGGCTCTGTGCGCGACTCGAACCGGATCGGCTGTCGCGCTGGCGCTCGCGCAGCGCGACCTCCGCGTCCGCCGCGGCAAGCCGCGCCCGCGCCTCGGCATCGTCGAGCCTGAGCAAGGGCTCACTGGCGAATACGGTGTCGTTGGCCTTGACCAGCACCTCGCTGACGAGCCCGACGACGGTCGCGGCGATCTTGACCGTGCCCGAGCGCGGCTCGACCCGCCCCGGGGCGACCGCGTGCCACTGCAGGTCGGATTCGGCGGCGCGGCGTTCTGCATGCGTTGCCGACTGCTGCCGCATCACCAATGCGCCGAACGCGAGGACGACAGCCACGCTGCTGAGCGCCAGAACGATACGCAGCCAGGTCCTTCGCAACATCGGGGGTCTCCCCGGTCAGCTCGAGGCAGCGCGGGGCCGAGTCCGCGGGCTACGCACCGCCCGGCTCCTCGCGGACGATGCGCCCGTCCTCGATATGAATCACGCGATCGGCAAAAGGCAGAAGGCGCGGATCGTGCGTCACCACCAGCACCCCGCGCGACGGATCCTTGGCGATGTCGGCGAGGATCGTCATGACGACCCGGCCGTTTTCGCCGTCCAGTGCGGCGGTCGGCTCGTCGGCGAGAAACGCCGAAACGTCGCCGACGATAGCACGGGCGATCGCCACGCGCTGCTGCTCGCCGCTCGAGAGCTCGCGCGGGTAGGCGCGCGCCTTGTGCGACAGGCCGACCTTGGCCAGCGCCTCCTTCGCCCTGGCGACGGCGCGCCGGTTGCGCTCGCCGCGCACGTCCAGCGCCAGGCGGATGTTGTCGGTGGCGTCGAGCGTCGGGAACAGATGATACGATTGAAACACGAAGCCGACAGTGTCGCGCCTGAGCGCCGCCAGCTCCTCGGGGCCCGCGCCATCGGTCGGGCGGCCGGCGACCCGAACCGTCCCGGACGTCGGCGTCAGCATGCATCCGAGAATGGACAGCAAGGTCGTCTTGCCGCTGCCGGACGGCCCCATCAGCAGGGCGAGCTCGCCGCCCTTGACCGACAGGCTCACGCCTTTGAGCGCCTGCACCTCGCCCGCGCCGCTGCCGAGGGTCTTCGTGACCTCGACCGCCTCGATGACAGTTTCGCTCATGTCGCAAACGCCATGGTGGGATCGATCCGCATCACCTGCATGATGGCCGCGATGGCGGACACGACGCACATGACGACGGTGAGAATGAACAGCCCGAGCATCAGCTCCCCCGTCAGGACGATCGGCAACGCGGTCGCCGCGGTCGCGCGCATGACGACGGCGCCGATCGCGGCGGCAACGGTGAAGCCGAGCACGGCGTTGATGAGCGCCTGTGCGATGATGACCCGATAGATGTAGCGGCTGGACGATCCGAGCGCCCGCAGGGTGGCGAACTCGTGGAGATGGTCCTTGGTGCTGGCATAAAGGGTCTGGGCGACCACGACGGTGCCGACGATGACGCCGAGCAGGGCGCCGGCAAACAAGGCGACGCCGGCGCCCGTGCCGAACAGCCAGAACGAGCGGCTGCGGCTGCGGAACTCGGCGGGGGTGAGGACCTCGACGCCAGAGAGCCGTGCCAGGAGACGACGACGCACCGCTTCGACGTCGGCCTCGGGCGCGAGCCGGGCGAGGAAAAACGCCGCCTGGTCGGCCGAAACGCCGGTGCGCGCTCGCGCCCGATCGAGATCCATGAACACGTAGGGCGTGGTGGTGAACGAGCGGATGCCGTCGGTGAGCGCCGCGACCTGAACCTTCTGCCGGCGGATTTCGGCCGTTGCGCCGAGCCCGGAAATGCCGAGGCGCTCCAGATAGGAGCGGTCCACCGCGACCGCATCGGGCATCGCGAGCGCATCGAGGCGACCCTCGACCAGATTCCAGGGCGGCAACCCCTTGGTCCGCAAATCCGAGCCGACGACGATGACCGGCGTGACGCCGCCGCTCGGCATGCGCCAATCGGCAAAGCCGATCACCACGGGGGTGGCGTCGGCCACTCCATTGATCGCGCGTGCGCGGAACCGCTTGCGCTCGTCGAGCAGCGCCGGATCCTCGAAAGACTTGGTGCCGGGCGGCACGATCCACAGATCGGCCCACGCGTGATCGATCAGCGTCGTCACCATCCGCTCGAAGCCGAGAAAAAGGCCCATCTGCACGGCGATCAGCACGATCGAGAACACGATGCCCACGAGGGTCGCGCCGAAGCGAAGCCGGTCGTGCAGCAGGTTGCGATAGGCGAGTTTCAGGGTCAGCGGCATGCCGCGTGATCCGTCATGGGGGCGACGTGCCTGATCATCGATGCCTTCGATGCTGCCGCCCTGGATCGGCAGCGTTAACCATCTCGGGAGAGGGTTGTTCCATCGGCGAGCCTCCGCCGATGCCGCAGGCGTGCATCCCGCCGGTCGCCGCGGGCAGCCGGAGGCAGGCATTTTTTCTGATTTCCGAAAACTTTGTTCTCAAATTGCAGGAATGCTTACCGCCATCCCGGCTCGCCGAGGGCGCTGTCCGGAAGCCACCGACGCGGAGCAAGGAGCGGCAGTCGCGACTACAAGGTCGAAGCCGCCGTGGTGGAGCGCCGCGAGGGCGCGCGCGCCTGCGTCACTGGCGCGCGGGTTTAGGCCTCGGCCTTCCGTCGAAAAGTCAAATAAAATAGGCGATTTCTTGCATCGAGCCGACACCAGATCCGGTTCCCTGGACCATAAATTCGGGCTAATGTGTGCGCACCCCCGACCAAAAGATTTAAGACGAACAGCCGGGGAGGGAAGCCAGTAAAGACAGGAGGTAGCCATGGTCCGCTTGCCGGTCCTCGCCTCTTTGCTGTTATCCATTGCACTGTCGTCCAACGCAACGTCAGCCCCGCTAACCAAGGTCATAGGTGTCGACGGGGTTCGCCTCACATATGTGGAGCAGGGCTCCGGGGAGCCCATCGTCTTGGTTCATGGGGCGTTTTCCGACCTCCGCGTTTGGGAGCCGATCCGGGAGGAGGTCGCGAAGCGATATCGGTTCATCGCCTACACCCAGCGCTATTTCGGCACCGAGCCATGGCCCGACGACGGCAAGAACTTCAGTATCCAGACTGACGCCGACGATCTCGCCAAGTTTATCACGTCGCTCAACGCCGGACCGGTCCATCTCGTCACCAGGTCCCGCGGCGGTGGGGTGGGGATGGCCGCGGCGCTGAAAAATCCGGCCCTGGTCCGCACCCTCACGCTGCACGAGCCGGCCCTCCTCTCCGTGCTACCGGCAGACAGCCCGGAGGGCAAAGCAGCACGCGAAGATCGGCAAAAGTTCACCTCGGCGGCAATCGCGGCCAACACGGCCGGTGACCCCATTCGGACCACCCGGATATTCATGGAAGGCGTGTATCAACTCGGGCCGGGTGGGTTCGACCGCTTGCCGGAGGCGACGCAGAAGATGTTACTCGACAACGCGCGAACCGCCCCGCTGCTGTTCGGAGGTGCGCCCCCGCCGGCCATCACGTGCGATGCACTGAGGACGTTCACCCGGCCGACGCTGGTTACGCATGGCGAGAAAACGCACGCCTACTACAAGCTGATCAACGAAGGCGTCGGCAAATGCGTGCCGGGAGCTCAGCAGGTGAGCTTTCCCAATCTCGTTCATAATGCGCCTAGCGCCAACCCGGCGGCATTCAGCGCCACCCTTTTCGAATTCATTTCGAAACGTTCAGGACTCTGATCTCGCACGCCGATGCCGCGCAGCGCACGAAGTCAATAATTGAGAGCCGTGCGCTGCGTCGGTCTTTCCTCCTGCTGCTCACGAGCGTGTTCTTCACTTACACGCTATGTCGGCGCACGCCGACGACGTGATCGACTGAGACGATGAGGGCAGGTGATGCCCTCCTCGATGGCTTGATCGGTCCGCTCCGGGTCAAACTCGGCCCTTCAGGCGATGTCCCGTCAACGACCGGATTACCACCGAGAGCGGACCTCACTGCGTCACGACCACAGGTCTCAGATGTGCCATTTCCGGAAGCAGCCGCCATTGGGTGGTCAGTCCGGCGATTTAGGCGGGAAGCGGCATCACGCCGCCTGTGGGACGTGCTAGGCTGTCGCTCCAGGGATCGCTCAAGGACGAGCAGGCGACGGGTCGCGCCGAGGGGGTGATCTTGTCTCGCAAGCGGGCGGAAAGCGGACCGCCATTCGTTCGCCCGGAACGAAGGCGAGAACACGTGTCAGCCCGGGGCGGACCTCTGTAGCCGACCTGAATCGGCAGCTCGAAGCGCGTGACCGCGACCTCGCCGAGTCGGGCAAGCACCTTGCCGATGCCCGGCAGCACCTTGCCGAGGCGCTGGAGCGGCAGGCCGCGACCGCTGAGATCCTGAGGGTCATCAGTAGCTCACCCACCGATACACAGCCGGTGTTCGATGCCATCGTGCAGAGTGGTTTGAAGCTCTTTCCCGAGGCAGCCATTGTCGTCGCGCTCGCGCATGCCGATCAGGTGAAAGATGTCGCTATCGCGGCGACCGATCCGGCGCGCGTCGAAGCAATTCGGCGTCGGTTCCCGTTCCCGCTCACCCGCGATTACATGAACAGTGTCGCTATTCTTGACGGCAGGATGATCGACGTCCCGGACGCAGAGAACGCGCCACCCGACCTCGCCACTGGTGCCCGGAAACTTCCTCGCGACCGGTAATCGGGCAATTACGGCTATGCCGCTGATGCGCGGTGCAGTCGCGAATGGCGTGCTCACCGTTGTGCGAGCTGCGCCTGGCCCACTTTCGGACAACCAACGTGCGGTGCTGAAGACTTTTGCGGATCAGGCGGTTATCGCGATTGAAAATGTTCGTCTGCTCAACGAGCTGCGCGAATCCCTGCAGCAGCAGACCGCCACCGCCGACGTGCTCAAGGTGATCAGCCGCTCGCCCGGTGACCTGAAGCCGGTGTTCGAGGCAATACTGGCGAATGCAACGCGCATTTGCGAGGCGGCGTTCGGCTCGATGTTGCTTGTCGAAGGCGACGAATTCCAACGCGTCGCATTGCATAACGCGCCACGGGAGTTTGCGGAATTCAGCGAAAGAACGCCACGCCTTGCAGCCTCGAACTTTGCTCACACCATCAACGCAATGCAGGCGGTCCAAATTGCAGACATGGCGGCGGAAAGCCCCGACGCGCCGATCGCAAAATACGGCGGTGCCCGGACCCTTGTGACCGTTCCGATGCTAAGGGAGAATATGCTGATCGGCGTGATCGGCATTTACCGCCAGGAGGTTCGGCCATTTACTGATAAGCAGATCGAGCTGGTGCAGAACTTCGCTAAACAGGCCGTAATCGCTATTGAGAATACCCGCCTGCTCAACGAGCTGCGCGAACGCACCGACGATCTGAGCGAGGCGCTGGAGCAGCAGACGGCGACTTCGGAAGTGCTGCAAGTCATCAGCAGTTCGCCGGGCGACCTTGAGCCGGTGTTTCAGGCCCTGCTCGAAAACGCCGCGCGCCTCTGCGAGGCCAACTTTGGCTCGCTCTATCTTTACGACGGAGAAATGTATCGAATCGGTGCGCTGCACAATACGCCCGCAGCGTATGCGGACCTGCGACGGCGGGAACCGATGTTTCGCGCCGGTCCAGCAACGTTTTACGGTCGTGTTGCCGCAACCAAGCAGGTAATTCACATTGCCGACATTTCGGCCGAACAGGCCTACACCGATCGCGATCCACTGCGCGTCGCAGGCGTCGAGCTACTCGGCGCTCGCACCCTTTTGGTCGTTCCTATGCTCAAAGAGGGCCGCCTGATCGGCGCGATCGGCATCTACCGCCTAGAGGTGCTGCCTTTCACCGACAAACAGATCGAGCTGGTGACAAACTTTGCCGCCCAAGCCGTCATCGCCATCGAGAACACCCGACTGCTCAACGAGCTACGCGAATCCCTGCAGCAGCAGACCGCCACGGCTGACGTGCTCAAGGTCATCAGCCGCTCCACCTTCGATCTACAGACCGTGCTCGATACGCTTTCCGAGTCGGCGGTGCGCTTATGCGAGGCGGACCATGCGTGGCTGGCCAGGCGTGACAGCGGAGTCTACCGGATAGTGGCGAGCTTCGGCCATGCGAAGGAAGAGCACGCGGCGATCATGGAGTTTTTCCTGCAGCATCCGTTCTCGCCCGGACGCGGTACTGTGATCGGGCGGACAGCGCTCGAAGGCAGGCCAGTACACGTCCTAGATTATTTCGCCGACCCGGAATTAGAATGGCGCGTGGAGCCGCAATGGCGCGAGGCACAAAGGATCGGAAAATACCGGACCGCGTTGGGCGTGCCGCTATTGCGCGAGGGGGTACCGATCGGCGTGCTGGCGATGACCCGCTCTTCTGTCAGGCCGTTCAGCGACAAACAGATCGAGCTGGCGACCACCTTCGCTGACCAGGCGGTGATCGCGATCGAGAACGTGCGGCTGTTCGACGAGGTGCAGGCGCGCACGACCGAGCTCTCCGAGGCGCTGGAGCAGCAGACGGCAGCCTCCCAGGTGCTGCAAGTCATTTCAAGTTCACCGGGCGAACTGGAGCCAGTGTTCCAGGCCATGCTCGAAAACGCAATGCGGATTTGCGAAGCGAAGTTCGGCATCCTCTTTGAGTTTGCCGACGGGGCGTTTCGTGCGCTCTTCACGCTGGGACTCCCGCCTGCGTTCGTGCATTTTCACAGAGAGCCGCGCGTCTGGGGGCCCGACACGGGGCTTGGTCAACTGGCCCGCACCAGGCAGACGGTGCATGTCAAGGATACGCGCACGGACCGAGCCTACGCCGAGCGGGATGCGGGCCGCATGGCTGCAATTGAATTGGGAGGGGTCCGCACATTCGTCGCCGTGCCGATGCTCAAGGAAGGCGAGCTGGTCGGGGCAATCGTCATCTTCCGCCAGGACGCTCGTCCCTTTAGCGACAAACAGATCGAGCTCGTCACCACCTTCGCCAGCCAGGCGGTGATCGCGATCGAGAACAGCCGGCTCCTCAATGCGCTGCGCGAGCGCACGCACGAGCTTGCCCGCTCGGTCGAGGGATTGCGGGCGCTGGGCGAGGTCACCCAGGCGGTCAATTCGACGCTCGACCTGGAGATGGTGCTGTCCACCATCGTGGCCAAGGCGGTGCAGCTTTCCGGCACCGACGCCGGCGTGATCTACGTGTTCGACGCGGCGGAGCAGTTATTCCACCTGCGCGCCACCTATGGCCTGAGCGAAGAACTCATTGCGGCGATCCGGGACCAATCGACCGGCATGTCGAGCGCGATCAGTCAGGCGACCCGAGACGGAGAGCCGCACCAGATCGCCGACGTGGCCAACGAGGCCGCGAGCCCGGTACGGGAACTGGCGATGCGGGCCGGCTTTCGCGCGCGTCTCATCCTGCCCCTGATGGATGGGGCCGAAGTCGTTGGAGCGCTGGTGGTCCGGCGCAAGCAGCCGGGTGAATTCCCGACTGACACCGTCGATGTCCTGCAGACCTTCGCCACCCAGTCGGTACTGGCGATTAGAGCGTTTCCCGGCTAGGTTGACCATATCCTGAATTGGCGAGGTATGCGGCACATTCAGACCGGGAGATCTCGCCAAGACAAGAGGCGATTGCCTTGCACAGGCTGTCGATGGTGAAGGCGGCGTTTTTGAGCGAATACGCAGCGATCTTACGCAGCATCGCTTTGAGCTTGGAAAAAAGTTGCTCGATCGGATTGAGGTCAGGACTGTATGCCGGCAGGTAGAATGGAATTGCACCCCGGGCTTCGATGGCCTCTTCGATGCCGTCTACCTTGTGAACGCTCACATTGTCCATGAACACGATGTCGCCTCTCTTCAAAGTCGGAGCGAGGAATTGCTCGACGTAGGCCTTGAATATATCGCCGTTCATTGCGCCTTCGCACACAAAGGGCGCGGTAACGCGGTTGTGCCGCAGCGCAGCGATGAACGTCAGCGTCTTCCAGTTCCCGTGCAGCACCTTTTGCACGAGCCGCTCACCCTGCGGCGCCCGGCCGAAGAGACGTGTGATCGTCGTCGAAACGCTGGTTTCATCGATGAACACGAGCCGACTTGGATCCAGCACTCCCTGCCGCCGTCGCAATGCCTTACGCGCGGCGGCAACGTCCGGCCTATCCTGCTCGGCGGCCCGCAGACTTTTTTTTGAAGGGCAATTTCAAATGGTTCAGGAATCGGGCGATTGACGACTTGCCGACCGTCACCCTCTTCTTCGCCAGCCGGGCCTTGAGTTCCGCCAGCGTGATGTCCGGCTGTTCCGCTATCAATTTCCTGACCAGCCCCTCATGCGCCGCCAGCACAAAATCCTTGTAGCCGCCGAACTTGGCCGCGCTGACGCTACCCGTCTCGCGGTGAAGCTTGAGGAAGCGCACGACCGAGCTTATGCTAACCCCGCATTGCTCGGCGGCTTCCGGTATCGTAGCGCCGGCATCAATCGCCTCGACTACGCGCGTTCGCAAGTCCTCCGAATACGGCTTCGCCATCCATGCTGGCCTCCTCCAGCAGGAAGCTTGAATCAAATTCGCCGCCGTGTGGGAATCCCCAATTCAGCCTTTTCGGGAACCGCTCTAAGAACGCCAGGCTGTTCAGCGAGATCGAGGAGAAAAGCCGGCAATTGGCGGAAGCGAGCCAGCACAAGTCTCAGTTCCTCGCCAGCATGAGCCATGAACTGCGCACCCCGCTCAACGCCATCATCGGCCTGACCGAAATGATCGTTTCCAACGCGGCGAAGTTCGGAGCGGAAAAGGTACAGGAACCGCTTCGCCGCGTGCATGGCGCCGGCACCCACCTCCTTGGCCTCATCAACGAAGTGCTCGACCTCTCAAAGATCGAGGCCGGTAAGCTCGAACTTAATCCCGAGCCAGTGAACCTGGCCCGGCTCATCGACGAAGTGATCGGCACCGCCGGACAGCTCGCCGAGAAGAACAACAACCGGCTGGTGATGGAAAGCACAGACAGCCTCGGCCCGCTGACCGCAGACCCCATGCGGCTCAAGCAAATCCTGCTCAACCTGTTGAGCAATGCCTGCAAGTTCACGAAGGATGGCGAGGTTGCGCTACGAGTGCACCAGGTGGCGGACGGCCGCGACTGGATCGAGCTTGCCATCGCCGACACCGGCATCGGGCTGACGCCCGAGCAGCAGGCGAAGCTGTTCCAGGACTTCACCCAGGCCAACTCCTTGACCGCGCGCCGCTACGGCGGGACCGGGCTCGGCCTTGCGCTTTCGCGCAAGCTCGCGCGCATGATGGGCGGCGACGTGACTGTGGCGAGCGAACCGGGCAAGGGCTCGGTGTTTACCGTGCGCCTGCCGGCCGGCGCTGCACTATAGTCGAAGTCGCAGATCGTTCCGACCAAAACCAGCGGCCTAATGCTGCGCGGAGTGAAACATGGCCATCGGCGAGCCTCCGCCGATGCCGCAGGCGTGCACCGGCAAGCCCTCGGCGAGCAGCGGGAGGCAGGCATTTTTTCTGATTTCCGAAAAGTTTGTTCTTGATTTGTTCTCACGGCTGTGCTTAGGTCGTCGCCATCCCGGCTCACCGAGGGCGTACTCCGGAGAGACCAGAGGCGGAGCGGGGAGCGGCCGTTGCGACCGAGCCGTCGTGGTGATGGTCGAGGTCGTGGCAGTCGCGGTGGAGCGCCGCGAGGGCGCGCGCGCCTACGTCACTGGCGCGCGGGGACACCCTCGCAAGGTGTTCCGGCGTGTCCTTTCCCGCCTCGCAAACGGGAAGGGGACAAACACGCCACGGGTGCGGCGTTCCGCACCAGCGCCCTCGCGGCGCTCCGCTCCCTCAGGTCATCCTGAGGGCCTTATCCTGAGGTGCTCGAGCGCGTAGCGGTCGAGCCTCGAAGGATGCGAAGCCCGGATCGAAACGGTCGCAAACGATGCGAGCGACCGCCGGGAAGGGCGGAGCGTTGGCTGTTTGACATCGTGAATTGGCATGCATGACAGCCTCTCGGTTGTCATTGCCCGCGAAAGCGGGCAATCCAATAACCTCGGCAGGTCCATGCATAACGGGTGGGGAAACGACGTGGATTTCGGCTTCAGCGAAGAGCAGACCCTGCTCCGCGACAGCGTGCGCAAGCTGATGGAGCGGGTGGCGACGCCCGAGTTCATCAAGCGGCACGATCGCGAACAGGCTTATCCCTATGCGCTGTACGACGCCTGGGCGGAAGCCGGGCTGTTGCGCCTGCCGTTCCCGGAAGCCTACGGAGGTCTCGGCGGCAGCGTCATTGACATGGCGATCATCGCCGAGGAGCTCTCGCGCACGAGCGCCGACTTCTACATGGCGTTCGCCAGCTCGACCTTCTGCGGCCTGAACATCCTGCGCAAGGCGTCCGAGGAGCAGAAGCGCCACTGGCTGCCGAAGCTCTTGTCGGGCGAGATCCGCATGGCGATCTCGATCTCGGAGCCGGAGGCAGGGTCGGACGTGGGCGCGATCCGCACCACCGCCCGGCGCGACGGCAACGAATGGGTCATCAGCGGGCAGAAGCTGTGGTGCAGCGGGGCCGGCGCCCGCAATGCGGTGATCAACGTCTACGTGAAGACCGACCCGAAGGCACCGTACCGGCAAGGCATGTCGCTGTTCCTGGTCGACAACGACACGCCGGGCGTGGAGCTGCGCAAGCTCGACATGCTGGGCCGCCGCTGCACCGGCACCTACGAGATCTTCTTCAACGACGCGCGGGTGTCGCCGGACCGGCTGGTGGGCGGCGAGAATCGCGGGTGGGACTGCCTGCTCTCCGGGCTGCAGATGGAGCGGGTGTGCGTGGCGGCGGGCAATTGCGGCGCGGCGGCGGCGGTCGTCGATATGGCGCTGCAATACGCCAAGGAGCGCAAGCAGTTCGGCCGTCCGATCGGCTCGTTCCAGGCGATCGCCCATATGCTGGCGGACATGGCGACCGAGGTCGAGGCGGCGCGCACGCTGATGTGGCGCGCCGCTTGGCTGGTCGCCTCCGGCCAGGATGCGCTGCGCGAGATCTCAATGGCCAAGCTCCTGGCGTCCGAAACCTATGCCAAGGTCGCGAACCTCGGCATGCAGATCCTGGGCGGCTATGGCTACACCATGGAATTCGACATGCAGCGCCACTTCCGCGACTCCCGCGTCGCCACGGTTGCGGCCGGAACCTCGCAGATCCAGCGCAACCTGATCGCCAACCTCATGGGCTTAAAGGTTCAGTAAGCACCGCAAGGGAACCTGCTTCCGCAAAACAGCCTTGATGTTGGGCTGATATCCGGGACGCTCCGTCCTGACCCTTCCCGGCCCGGGAGAGGGCAGGGAACGGCACGCAAAAAGGTGCCCCCGCCTGCCGATGAGCACGATCCTCGTCAAGATTTTCGCCACCGCGCTGGTGCTGAGCCAGGTCACAACCCGTCCGGAGGCGGTGAAGCCGGAGTTCGATCCGGTCGGCGGGCAGGCGGAAGTCGTGCAGATCCTGCGCGACGGCTGCGCCCAGATGCGCAAGGCGTTCGACATCGAGGACATCAATCTCGACGATTTGATCGCCACCGCGATGGACGATCCGCAGGCGCTCAATACCGAGGTCAAGGCGCTGCGCGGCTTGAGCTTCGGCGACCTGCTGACCTCCTACCGCCAGTTCTGCAAGAACGAGAAGGTGGCCAACTCGCCGGTCGATCTCGCCGAAGTGATCCGCTTCTACAACGGCGCGGTTGCCGACCTGCCCGATCACACGCAGCTCCGGCACAAGCGATTGCCCGGCCTTACCACCGTGCTTGACGCCGTCGGCGACCGTTTCGCCGAGCTCGCCGAGCCCGAGCACCGCCGCGTCTGGGTGCCGCTCGCCGACATTCCGGAATCCGTGCAGAAGGCCTTCGTCGCCGCCGAGGACAAGCGCTTCCACCAGCACAAGGGGATCGACGAGCGCGGCCTGATCCGCGCCTTCATGGGCAACCTGACGGCGCCGGGGCGTCCGGCGGGCGGCTCGACCATCACCCAGCAGGTGGCGAAGAACCTCCTGGTCGGCGCCGACGTGACCTACGAGCGCAAGATGCGGGAGATCATCCTCGCCTCGCGCATCGAGCGCATGCTGAGCAAGGACGAGATCCTCGAACTTTACCTCAATTCGATCTATCTCGGCCGCGGCTCGTGGGGCATCGAGATGGCGGCGCGCAGCTATTTCGGCAAATCGGCGCGGGATCTGACGCTGACCGAAGGCGCGCTGCTCGCCGGGCTGACCAAGGGGCCGAACTATTTCAATCCGGAACGTCATGCGGCGCGTGCGCGCGAGCGGCTCGCCTATGTGCTCAGCCGCATGAAGGAGGACGGGGCGATCGGCGAGGGTGCGGCCGAGCAGGGCGCCCAGGAACTGCCGCGCCTTGCGGCCTACGAGCGGCCGCGGCGCGACACCGGCTTCCATGTGCTCGACCATCTGGCGCGCGAGGCGAAGGCCACGGCGGGCATCGATTCGCTCACCGCGTCGTCCTACCTGGTGCACGCGACCATCCATCCGGAGCTGCAGCGCGCGACCGAGGCGGCGCTGCAGGAGGGATTGGCGCGCTACGAGCTCAATACGGGGCGGCTGCGTTACGAGGGCGCCGAGGCGAACCTCGCCGACGCGGTGGCGAAGCTCGCCGCGGACAACAAGACTGCCGATCCGCCCTGGCGCACCGCGCTGAAGAACGTGCGCCTGCCGCTCTACGACGTGCACTGGGCGCCGGCGATCGTGGTGGAGAAGTCCAGGAACAAGAACACCGGCGAGATCATCCGGGTCGGACTTGCCGACGGGCGTATCCTGCCGCTCATGGCGTGGAACGCCGGGATCCGCCGCAGCCTCAACCTCCATGACGTGGTGTACGTGCGCGTCATTGAGCCGAAGGGGAAGACGCCGGCGCGCGCCGACCTGCGCGTCCGTCCGACGGTGCAGGGCGCGGCGCTGGTGCTGGAGAACAAGACCGGCCGCATCCTCGCCATGACGGGCGGCTTCTCCTATCCGCTGAGCCAGCTCAATCGCGCCACTCAAGCCCAGCGCCAGCCCGGCTCGGCGATCAAGCCGCTCGTGTACCTCGCGGCCTTGCGCAAGGGGCTGCAGCCGAACACGCTGGTGCTCGACGCGCCGATCACGCTGCCGCCCATCGGCAACCAAGCCTACGCGCGGGGACAGGATTATTGGTCGCCGAAGAATTACGACAACGGCGCCTCGGGCGTCGTGACGTTGCGCCGGGCGCTGGAGAATTCCAAGAACCTGGTGACCGTGCGGCTACTCGAGGGCGGCATCGAGTACAGTCCCGAGGACAGTCTCGACCGCGTCTGCGAGCTCGCGCAGGAGGCGCAGGTCTACAAGGAATGCGTGCGCTACTATCCGTTCGTGCTGGGCGCCCAGCCGGTGCGGCTGATCGACCTTGCGGCGTTCTATGCGGCGATCGCCAACGAGGGGGTAAGGCCGGCGCCGCACGCGATCGAGTCGATCGAGCGCAACGACCTGAAGGTCCACCAGCACGCGGCCGACGCTTCGGTGGCGATCGGATCGGCCGATCGGGTGGCGTTCTATCAGTTGAAGACGATCCTGCAGGGCGTGCTGCAGCGGGGAACGGCGAGCGCGCAGCGCGCCCTTGCGCCGTTCGTCGCCGGCAAGACCGGCACGACCGACAACGAGAACGACGCCTGGTTCGTGGGCTTCACCAATGACGTGACGGTCGCCGTGTGGGTCGGCTACGACAATGCGGACGGCAAGCGCCGCACGCTCGGCCACGGGCAGACCGGCGCCAAGGTGGCGCTCCCGATCTTCGAGCCGATCATCCAGGCGGCGTGGACCTACCATGCGCCGAAGACCGCACTGGCGCCGCCGTCGCCCGAGGCGCAGCGCCAGCTCGCCGCCCTGCCGATCGACCTCGCGAGCGGGGAGCGGCTTCCCGCCGGAACCCGCGGCGGCTTCGTGGAGCATTTCCGCCTCGACGGTTCCGGCCGCCTGGCCGACACGCAGTACCAGCTGGTGCCGCGCGAGGAGGCCTATGCGTATCGCGGCGGCGACGTGGCCGGCGACGGGGAGCTGTTCGGCGGCTGGTGGCGCGAGGGCGACAACCGGCCGTTCGCCCGCTATCCCTACTGGCGCGATCCGCCGCGGGCGGAAGCGCCGTGGGGCGGCGTGTTCGGACAGCCGCGCTGGTGGAACGGCGACGAGCGCGCCGCGCCGCGCCGGGTCGATCCGGACTATTTCTGGGGCAATCGCCACTCCATCCAGTGAAATCCACCAATGTGAATTGACTTTGCGGCGCCGCTGCGAGGACAAGGCGGTCGAGGCTGAACGTGACCAGTCAAACGAGATGCCGAATGCGGATCGCGCCTGCCATAGCCCTGTCGTCGGCACTGCTGCTGTGCGCCGGCGCCGGCGAGGCCCAGGAGAAAGGTCCGGCGTTCGCCATCGTCGATGTGCCGTCGGTCGTGGGCCTGCCGGTCGAGCAGCTCAAGCCGAGAACGATCGCGTTCAGCGACCATCGCAAGGATGAGCTCGCCGATCCCGGCACCGGGCTCATCCGGTTCGAGGACTGGGCGCGGTCGCGGTCGCTGCAGAAGCAGAACCTCGGCCTCTACCCGAATTACGTCGAGCCTACGGTCAACGTCAAAGTGAACGGCGTGACCAAGTCGCAGGTCGAGAAGCTGCACATGTATGTGGCGGTGGCGCGCTTCGAGCTCGGCAAGCCGCCCGGTGCGATCGACGTGGCGCGCTTCGCCACGCTTGGTTACCTGGAGAAGCTCGATCCGGCGATCAAGCATCGTGCCATCGCGGCGGGCGAGCTCGTGCCGCCCAAGCATCCGGAGCTGCCGCACCTGCGCCATCCCGGCCGCGAATGGTGTGCGGCGGGCATGCAGGGCGCATGCATCCAGTCACGCTACAAGTTCGAAGGGCGGCTGCCCACCGCCATTGCGCTCGCCAACAAGCTGCGGGAAGGCAGCCGCCCGGTCTCCGATCATGTGGAGTTTCAGAGCGAGCTGCGGGTCGTGCCGGCGCAGGAGCGGGACGCCGCCAACCTGACGAAGCTGACCGGGCTCAATACGCCCGTCGTGGGCGTGCTCGAGCAGAACATCTTCTGGGTCAACCAGATCATGCAGTTCGGCCGCTTCGTCGCTGTGTTCCAGCACCACCCGACGGACGCGAAGAAGACAGTCGCGACCGCGTTCATGGCGCTCGCCGTCAAGTCGGACGTGTTCGACCGCAAGAAGGAATACGAGTCCGTTCCCGTGCTGCGCAATCTCGTCCCGGCGCAGGTGCTGGTGGGAAACAGCTCGTTCAACACCGGCGACTCGATCAGCGCCGGCCTGCCGGTCTACGTGCGCAACCGCATCAAGGCGATCGCCACGACCATCGATCGGGATCCGTAAAATCTACGCCCGCCGTTTCGCAGCCGTCTTCTTGCGCGCGGTGCGCTTGGCGGAGCGCGCCGTGGAGCGGCGCGCCGGCGAGCGCGTGGTCTTCTTGGCACCGCGGGCTGATGCCTTCTTGCGGCCGCCTGCCCGCTTCTTGCGCGCGCGACCCTGGTCGGTCTTGGCGTCGGCGCGCGGATTGATCTTGCGCTCGGCGAGCGCCGTGAGCTTGGCGTCGGTCGCCTTCTCCTCCTTGAGGCTCTCGGCCAGCATCTTGGCGGCATTGTGATGGCCGAGCTCGGTCGCCCAGGCGATCAGCGCGCCGTAGCGCGTGATCTCATAGTGCTCCACCGCCTGGGCGGCGGCGATGATCGCGGTATTCAGAACGTCCGGATCCTCGACTTCGCCCATTACGTCCTCGGCCTCGCGGATGATTCCGTCGATCGCCGGACACTTCTCGCCTCGCGCTTCTCGCCCCTGCATCTCGAACACGCGCTCGAGTTGCTTCACCTGGTTCTCGGTTTCCTGCAGGTGTTTCTGGAAACCGCGCTTGAGCTCGCCGTCGGTCGTCTTGTCGATCATGGTCGGCAACGACTTGGCGATCTTGTTCTCCGCGTAATAGAGGTCCTGCAGCCCGTGCACGAACAGATCGTCCATCGACTTGATGTCTTTGAAAAAGAAACCCATGTCACTCTCCTCAGCCTGTGGCGGAGGCAGAACGTTCCCGCATCGCGGAGGTTCCAGCGCATGCCGGCAGAATCCGGTCGCAATGCGCGAGCGGGCTGACCAACAAGGAATAAAGGCCGTAGGGAATCGCAGGCCGGACACCCTGGCGAGCGTCGGTGCCGGCTCCCAGACGAATGGCTAGGCCGACGCACAACTGCGTGGCAACAGGATACCGCTTCGCCGCTGACTGGAGAGAAGCGAAAAGCCCTAGCGTCGCTTGGGGCTCGGTTCCTTGGACGACTTGGGCGCCGACGTCTTGACCTTCGCCGGTGCGCGTGCCGCTGCGGCTCGCTTGGGCGCGGCCTGTTGCTTGTCCTGGTCCGCTACGGTCGGGTGCCCGCCGCCGTTCCTGCGCGCGTCGACCGGGGCTGCGGGCTCGCGCCTTGGCGCTTCGGCCGCTGCTGGCCTGGTCGTGGATTTTTGCTTTTCCTCGATCCCCACCAGCTCCCGCGCCTTTTCCCAATGGATATCCGAGCGGCCCTCGGGGCAGCCCTCTTCCACCCATAGACGGTACGCACGCTGCCGGACGCGTTCGTCAAAAGTGTCCATCGCTAGCTCCTGTGTGATGCTTGCGAAATTAGCTGATTCGCCCGAAGTTAAAACAGCTTCGATTGCACGCAGGTTCCCGAATACGCGGCATTCGGCGTCATTTCGCGACTGGCGCCGCCAGCGGGGCTGAACGCCGAATCCGGTCGTTCTTACGCCCAATCGTTGCCCGTAATATGGCAACCGGAAGTGGGTCGAACAGACGGGAAATTGCCACACGCGGGGACGGCACGCTGTGTGCCGGGGCGCGCCAGTCGCTCACGCGGGAAAAGTGATCGAGCACCAGCTCGGCGTCCCATGCGGTCGGCGACGGCGCGTGGCGGCCGCTGTCCGTGAATGGAGCAAAATGACGTCCAACCGCCACCACGACGGCATCGCGACCGGATACGCGGGCGAACGCGATCACGTGAGCGCGGTCGCGGCCTTCGACTGCGACCGGATGGTAGGCGCCGTCCGTGAGCAGCGTTGCACATTCGTTGCGCAGAGCCAGGAGATGGCGAAGCAGTGCGAACTTGATCGACCCGTCAGGCCAGGCTGCGGCCAGCGATTGCCAGTCGGACATCTGTACAATCCGATCCAGCGTGCCGATCCGCGCGGCAAAATCCACTGGGCGGCGGTTGTCGGGATCGACCAGCGCGAGGTCCCAGAATTCCGTGCCCTGGTAGAAATCCGGGACGCCAGGCATGGTCGCCTTCAGGACGAGCTGGGACAGGCTGTTCAACGCGCCGAGCAGTGCGGTACGGCGTGCAAGGGCGTCAAACGATGCGATAAATTTCGCCGATCCGGTTGTGCTGAGGATCGCCCGCACGAAACGCTTGAGGGAAGCCTCGTAAGCCTCGTCCGGATTGATCCAGCTGGTGTCGACCTTGCCCTCGCGCGCCGCCTTGATCGCATAGGCTTCCATCCGGTCGACGAAGCTCTCGGTCACGCCCTCCAGCGGCCACGCGCCGATCAAGGTCTGATACAGCATGTACTCCATGCCGAGCGACGGCGCGCGCGCCGGTCGCCCATGATCGGCAAAGCGCGCGTTGAGGCCTTGCCACTCGCGCACCGCCATCATCCAGTCATCGCTCAATTCGGCGATCGCCAGCGCGCGCATGCGAGCGTCTTCGCCGCGCTTGGTGTCGTGCGTTGCGGTGGCGGTCAATCCGTGCGGCGACTCGGCGGCGCGCGCCTGCATCAGGGCGTGGAAGTCCCGCACCGACAGTCCCCCGGCAGCCGGATCGCCGCCCACTTCGTTCAAGGCGACGAGGCGGTGGTAACGATAGAAGGCGGTGTCCTCCAGGGACTTCGCCATCATCGGGCCGGTGAATTGCTGCAGCTTGAAGGCGAACCGCTTGACGCGCGCGCTGCTGTAACCGGCATGCCCGGGGGCGACCAGTTCGAGCGTGATCACGTCGCGCAGGAAATCGAAGATCTCGAGATCGGCGCCGAACCAGCGCGCGCGCGCAGCGGCGATCGCCCGCTCGATGGCGGCGCGATCCTCCGCCGACGGCTCGGGTGTGGTGGACGCAATGTAGGTGCGGTAGACCGAAAACTCGATGATGAAGAGACGCAGCGCACCCTCGAGACGCGCGGCGGTGAAATCGCGGGTGCGATAGTGGCCGGCCGCAATGCGCGCCAGCAGACGCGCCAGGACGGTGAACTCGCTCGACAACAGGTTGTCCAGCACGCGCGACTTTGCGCGCTCCAGGATCTGCCCGAACGGGCGCGGGTTGTCGGTCGCCTCGCGGCGAAATCGATCGAGGGCGCCGAGCGCGCCGCCGTCGACCAGCACGCGCGAGATCACGTTGAGCCATTCGTAGCCGGTGGTGCCGGCGACGCCGGGAAGCTCCGGCATGCGCTCGCCTTCGGCCAGGATCTTCTCCACCACGACGTAGAACGGGCGACGGCTGCCTCCTTGCGCCGCGCGGATCAGCCGCTGCAGGCGGCGGGCATACAAGACCGGATCCCACAGGCCGTCGATATGATCGAGACGAATCCCCTGCAGCTTGTCGTCGGCGACGAGCCGCGCCACGAGCGCATGAACGCGGCGAAACGTGTCGATATCCTCGACCCGCAGTCCGGCCAGGCTGTTGATGTCGAAGAAGCGCCGATAGTTGATTTCGCTGCCGGCGAGCTGCCAGTGCGCAACGCGGTAGTGCTGGCGCTCCAGCAGCCGATGCAGCTGCTGCGCGCTATCCGGATTGCCTTGTGTCGGGCGGAACAGATGGATGCCACGCTCGATCACGCCGGCGCCGCCTTCGACCGCGGCGAGCGCCGCCTTGAAGGCGGGCGCCTGGCTGCGCGATGGCGCGCGCGGATGACGATGCAGCGCCGCGATCTCGAGCAGCCGACGCCCGGCGGGCTCGTTGCCGGCGGTCGCCGCATTGACGATAGCGCGGATGATCTCGCCGTAGCGATCGGGGCGGATGGGAAGCCGGTGCTCGTAGTACCAGGCGGAAAAGCTTCCCTCGGCGGGATCGTATTTCAGCACGATCTCGCCGTTCTCCACCGCCTGGCCATACGGCGTGCCGAGGATCGGCAGCAGCACGCCGCCGCCGCGCCGGTGCGGCAGCAGATCCCAGTCGATGTCGAAGGCCGCCGCATAGGCCGACTTTTCGCCAAATTCGAGCACATCGAGCCACCACGCATTGTCCGCATAGGCGACTCCCATATGGTTCGGCACGAAGTCGAGGATCAGCCCGATGTCGGCCGCCTTGAGCGCCGCCGACAAGCGGTCGAACCCCGCTTCTCCGCCGAATTCCGGGTTGATCGCGTTGTGATCGACGATGTCGTAGCCGTGGGTCGAGCCGGCGCGTGCCGTCAGAAACGGCGACGCGTAGAGATGGCTGATGCCGAGTGCCTGCAAATAAGGCACGAGCTTCGCCGCATCGTCGAAGGTGAACGCGGCGGATAGTTGCAGTCGATAGGTGGCAATCGGGACGGCAGGCGCCATCAACCCTCTCCGAGCGCCCAATGCACGGACCAGGGGACAAGTTCCTTGCTGGCGGGCGCGCCCCAGATCGACCGCCCGCGCATTGCTGTCTGCGCCGGCGTTGCCGGCTCGTGGGCGAGATTGGCCCGCAGCGTGAGCCGGCCGCCGTCGCGCAGCGGCCATTGCGCCGTCACGAGCCCACGCTCCGAGTGCGCCGTGCCGCCGGGAAGGGCGGGGAGCCGCGGCACGATCTCGGTATGGCGGATGTTCAGAAGGCGCCGCACCAAGTCGAGCCGCCGGCGATGCGGCGCGCGCCCGCGTTCGCTCCAATCGAGCACCGCGGAGCGGAACGTCGCTTCCAACAAGGGATCGGGCCAATCGTCGCCGAGCCGGGCATAGGCTTCGGCGAACTCGGATTTCCGGCCCTTGCGGACTGCGTCCGCGAGGCCGCCGGAGAAGTCGCAAAAGAAGGGAAACGGCTCGAGCGCGCCCCATTCCTCGCCCATGAACATGAGCGGCGGCATGGGCGCGAGCAGCGTCACGGCGAGCGCCGCCTCGATCGCCGCCTCGTCGGCGAGCGTGGTGAGGCGGTCGCCCAACGGACGATTGCCGATCTGGTCATGGTTCTGGATGAAGTCGACGAAAGCGGCGGGCGGCAGATGGCTGCTCGGCTTGCCCCGCCGCGCACCCTTGCGATGCGGCGACGCCTCTCCCTGATAGGCGAACCCGGAAGCCAGCGTGCGCGCGAGATGCGTCGCGGGTGCCTCGGCGTAGTCGCGATAGTAGCCAGTGGAGTCGCCTGTCAGCATCACATGCCAGGCGTGATGATAGTCGTCGTTCCATTGCGCCCGATATCGTCCATCGGGTGGTTCGGCCGAGGGATCGAGCAGGGCGGCTTCGTTGTCGTCATTCTCCAGCACCAGATGGATCAGCCGGCCGGTCATGGAGGCGAGCTCACCAACGGCCTGACTGAGCTCGGCCAGCATCGATGGGCTTCCCGGCTCGACGATCGCATGCACCGCATCAAGCCTCAGTCCGTCGAACCGGTAGTCGTCGAGCCAATGCAGCGCGTTCTCGATCGCGAAGGCGCGGACCTGCGGAACGCGATAATCGATTGCGCTTCCCCATGGGGTATGTGCTGCGGTGAAGAAGGCCGGCGCGTAGCGGCCGAGATAGTTCCCTTCCGGACCGAAGTGATTGTACACGACATCGAGGAACACCATCAGCCCGCGCGCATGCGCGGCGTCGATCAGCGTCTTGAGATCGTCCGGTGTTCCGTAGGCGCTGTCGGGCGCAAACCACAGCACGCCGTCGTAGCCCCAGTTGCGCGATCCGGCGAAGTCGGCGATCGGCATCAACTCGATCGCCGTCACGCCCGTCTCCACCAGGTGATCGAGCCGGTCGATTGCGGCGAGGAACGTGCCCTCGGGCGTGAACGTGCCGACGTGAAGCTCCAGAAGCACTGCTTGGTGCCAGGGACGGCCGCGCCAGGTCGTCCTCCAGCCGAACGCAGGGCTGACGACTTCGCTCGGACCGAACACGTCCTGCGGCTGAAAACGAGAGGCGGGATCGGGGACATCGAGCTCGCCGTCGATGCGGAATTTGTACCGCGTACCGGCGCCGACGTCGGGCGTGTCGAGCACGTACCAACCCTCTGCGGCTCGCCGCATGGGGTGCGGCTTGTCGAGCACCAGCTCGACCTGACGCGCCGCCGGTGCCCACAGGCGAAACGTCGTTCCATCCGCGTGGAGGCGTGGCCCGAACAGGGCTTTGTCGTTCATTGCGGCATTTTCCGGAAAAGGGGACACGGGGCTCCCGCAGGAAAATGCGATCAGTATGGTCTAGGTTCCCTCGAACACCAGGACAGACGAGGGTGGGGATTCGGACATGTCGCCGACCTTGAGCGGCTTGCCCGACGGCTCTCCATCGATCGCGGTGGTGTCGAGCAGCGGCTTCCAGGCGCGACAGGCGGGCCACGGCGGCGCCTTGAAGGGAATCGTTTCAGGCGCCGCGTTGAGAACGATGTACAGGGGCTTGCCGTCGGAGGCTCCTTCGAGCACGTAGGCGACAAAGCGGCCGTTGGGAAATTTCCAGTCGTTCTCGGACATTTCGGTGGCCTGCGGCGTGAGCCACAGCGCGCCGTAGGTTGCGTCGGCGCGCTTGCCTTCGACCCAATGGCGAGGAGAAAGCTGTCGAAAGTGGCGGCGGAGATCCGCGAGCCGCGCGATGAATCCCGTCAGGTCTTCGCCGTCCTGGCCGCGCCGCGACCAGTCGACCCAGCCGATCTCGTTGTCCTGGCAGTAGGCATTGTTGTTGCCGTTCTGGCTGTTGCCGACCTCGTCACCGGCGAGCAGCAGCGGAACGCCATGGGCGAGCATCAGGCTGGCGAGCTGATTGCGCCGCAGCTGGCGGCGCTGCGCCAGAATGTCGGGATCGTCGGTCGGGCCCTCGACGCCGCAATTGCTGCTGATGTTGTCGTCCGAGCCGTCGCGGTTGTCCTCGCCGTTCGACTCGTTGTGCTTCTCGTTGTAGCTGACGAGATCGGCGAGGGTGAACCCGTCATGCACCGTCACGTGGTTGATGCTGGCACAGGGCGAGCGTCCGCGCCGGTCGAACAGGTCGGCCGATCCGGTCATGCGCCGGCCGACGTCGCCCAGGAGGCCGCCTTCGCCGCGCCAGTAACGCCGCATCGTCCGCCGATACTGGTCGTTCCACTCCGACCAGCCGGGCGGAAAGGCGCCGACCTGATAGCCGCCCATGCCGATGTCCCACGGCTCGGCGACGAGTTTGACGGTCGCGAGGACCGGATCCTGGCGGACCGCGGCGAAAAACGCGGAACGGCTGTCGAAGCCGTGCGGGCCGCGCGCGAGCGTGCTGGCGAGATCGAAGCGAAAACCGTCGACGTGATAGCACTGGACCCAGTAGCGCAGCGAGTCCATCACCATCTGCAGCACGCGCGGATGCGACAGGTTGAGCGAGTTTCCGCAGCCGGTGAAGTCGTCATAGAGGCGCGGCTTGCCGGGAAGCAGCCAGTAGTACGAGGCGTTGTCGATGCCGCGAAAGCTCAGCGTCGGCCCCATGTGGTTGCCTTCGGCAGTGTGGTTGTACACCACGTCGAGGATGACCTCGATGCCGGCGTCATGCAGGCGCGTCACCGTCGAGCGAAAGCTCTCGTTTGCATTCTCGGGCCCATAGCGCGGCTCCGGCGTGAAGAAGCACAGCGTGTTGTAGCCCCAGTAGTTCCTGAGCCCGAACTCGACCAGGCGGCGGTCGTCGGCGAAGGCATGGATCGGCAGCAGGTCGAGCGACGTCACACCGAGGCGCCGCAAGTGATCGATCACGCCCGGCGCCGCCAATCCGCGGAACATGCCGCGCCACGCCGGGGGCACGTCTTCGCGCGTCTGGGTCAGTCCCTTGACGTGGGCCTCGTAGATGATCGTGTCTTCCCACGGGATGCGCAGCGGCCGCTCGCGCGCGCGGGTAAAGGCTTCGTCGATCACCACCGATTTCGGCATTCCGCGCGCATTGTCACGCCGATCGAACGACAGGTCGGCGCGCGCGCTGCCGGCGCGATAGGCGAAATGAGCATCGCTCCAGACGATGTGTCCGTTGAGCTGCTTGGTGTAGGGATCGATCAGCAGCTTGTTGGGATTGAACCGGTGTCCGCGCTCCGGGTCGTAGGGGCCGTGCACGCGATAACCGTAAAGCTGGCCCGGAGAGACTTCAGGCAGGTGCCCATGCCAGACGTCGTCGGTGTGCTCCGGCAGGGCGATGCGCTCGAGCTCGCGCCGCCCCTGCGCGTCGAACAGGCACAGCTCCACCTTCTTGGCGTTGGCGGAGAACAGCGCGAAATTGGTGCCTCGCCCATCCCATGTCGCACCCAAAGGATGCGGCATCCCCTCCGTGATGCGCATTCAGTGCTCCGGAACGAGGAACAGTGCGCCGAGCGGCGGGATGGTGAGGCGGATCTCTTGTCGGTCGCCGGCTTGGACCGCCGAAACGCCGCCGCCGTTCCCCACATTGGTGCCGCCGTAGGTTTCGGCATCGGTGTTCAGCAGCTCGCGCCAATAACCCCCGAACGGGACCCGGACCGCGTAGTCGCGGCGTATCTCGGGCGTGAAGTTCACGACCACAAGGCACTGGGCGCGCAGGTCGCGGCCCTTGCGCAACCATGCGAACACGCTCTGTTGCCAGTCGTCGACGACGATCCATTCGAATCCCGCCGAGTCGCAATCGAGCTCGTGCAGCGCGGGAAGCGTCCGATAGAGGTTGTTGAGATCGCGCACCAGCCGCTGGATGCCGGCATGCGAGGGCTCGTCGAGGTGGTGCCAGGGCAGGCTGTGATCGTGATTCCACTCCCATTCCTGGGCGAACTCGCAGCCCATGAACATGAGCTTCTTGCCCGGATGCCCGAACATGAACGCGTAGTAGGCACGCACGTTGGCAAAACGCTGCCAGGGGTCGCCCGGCATGCGGCCGAAGATCGAGCCCTTCCCGTGCACGACCTCGTCGTGCGAGAGCGGCAGGACGAAATTCTCGAAGAACGCGTAGTGCAGGCCGAAGCCGACGTCGCCGTGGTGATGCTTGCGATGAATCGGATCCTTGGAAATGTAGTTCAGCGTGTCGTGCATCCAGCCCATGTTCCATTTGTAGCCGAAGCCCAGACCGCCCCAGTCCACCGGTCGCGACACCATCGGCCACGCGGTGGATTCTTCCGCCGCAGAGGTCGCCTTCGGATAATTGCGGTAGACCTCGGTGTTGAAGCGGCGAATGAATTCGATCGCTTCGAGATTCTCGCGGCCGCCCTCGCGATTGGGGATCCAGCCACCGGGCGGTCGGCTGTAGTCGAGGTAGAGCATCGACGCGACGGCATCGACCCGTAGCCCGTCGACGCCGTAGCGGTCGAGCCAGAACAAGGCGTTGGAGAGCAGGAAGTTCGCGATCTCGGCGCGCCCGTAGTTGTAGATCAACGTGTTCCAATCGAGATGCCGGCCCTGCATCGGATTTTCGTGCTCGTAGAGCGCAGTGCCGTCGAACCAGGCGAGCCCGTGCGGATCGTCCGGGAAATGGCCGGGCACCCAGTCGAGCAGCACGCCGATTCCCGCCTGATGAAACGCATCGACCATGTAGGCGAAATCGGCGGGCGATCCGAAGCGGCTGGTGGGGGCGAACAGGCCGGTCGGCTGATAACCCCAGGAGCCGTCGAACGGATGCTCCATTACCGGCAAGAACTCGACATGGGTGAAGCCCATGTCGCGGACATAGGCCGCCAGCTCGGCCGCCAGCTCGCGATAGGTCAGCCAGCGGTTGCCCTCCTCGGGCTTGCGCCGCCACGAGCCGAGATGCACTTCATAGATCGACATCGGCGCGTTGATGCTGTTGACGTCATGCTGGAGCGGCCGCGGGCGCTCGATCTTGTTGATGTCGATCACGATCGACGCGGTGGCCGGCCGCTGCTCCGCGGCGAAGGCATACGGATCCGACTTGAGCGGCATCAACCCGTCGGGACTGAGGATCTCGTACTTGTACTTGTCGCCGACGCGGGCGCCCGGAATGAAGATTTCCCAAAAGCCGTTGCCGCGCACGCGCATGGCGTGACGCCGCCCGTCCCAGAAATTGAAATCGCCGACGACGCTCACCCGCCGGGCGTTGGGGGCGAACACGACGAAAGCGACGCCCTCGATTCCCTCCAATGTGACCAGGTGTGCGCCGAGCTTCTCGTGGCTGTGAAGGTGCGTGCCCTCGCTCAGCAGGTAGATGTCGAAGTCGGACAATACCGGCGGAAACCGGTAAGCGTCCTCGAGCTCGACCTGGGTCGATCCGAATTGCGCGCGCAGCCGGTAGTGTCCGTTCACGCCGTTCACCGGTCCGGCGAACAGGCCCGCCTCGTGCAGGCGCGGCAGCTCGCACTCGTGCCCGGCATCGTCGATGATGGCGACGCGCTCCGCGGTGGGCAGAAACGCCCGCACCACCCGGCCCTCAGCGTCGGTATGCGGCCCCAGATATTCGAACGGGTTGGCGTGGTATCCGCCAATGATCGCCTGGGCATTGGGAGGAAGCTCTGTCATGGCACGGCCTTCCCGGTCAGAATCCGTTGCAGACCCATTAAGGGAACGCGCAACCAGTTCGGACGGTTCGCAAGCTCATAGCTGATTTCGTAGAAGCACTTCTCCATCAAGAAGAAATCGAGCAGGCGCGCGGCCGCCGCCGGGTCGGCCGGCCACAGCAGCGGGCTACCCAGTGCCTCGCGATAGGCCGTCAGATACGCCTCGCTCGACTGGCCGATCCAGTCGTCGAGGGCAGCCAGGAACTTGGCGTGGTCGTCCGGCCAGGCCTGCCGCGCCCGTTCGAACGCGGTCCCTGCCGCATAGTCGATCGAGCGCAGCAGGCCTGCGACGTCGCGCGCGGCGGGCACCTTGCGGCGACGTTCCTCCAGGCTGCGCTGCGGCTCGCCCTCGAAATCGAGAATGCACGCATCGTCCTTGACGATCAGGATCTGTCCCAGATGGAAATCGCCGTGCTGGCGAATCTTCACCGCCGCGATGTCGGCCGGCAGCTGGGCGCGAATGCGGACGAAGATCTCTTCTCGCCGCGGCACCAGCACATCGACCAGTGCACCGGTGCTGTCATCGAGCTCCCGACGACGATGGGCGAGCTCCGCCAATGCCGCAGAGGCGCGGTCGGCCAGCGACTCGGTCCAACCGCGGATGTCCTCGGGTGCGACCGGCTCGGGCGCAAAGGCCGGGATATCCGGGTGGCTCGCCAGCGCGTTCTGCAGCTCGGCCGTGCGCCGGCCGATCTGGCGCATCCGATGCAGGTAGGACGTCAAGTCGCTGCCGGCACCGGTCGCACCGTCGGCGAGCACGCGTTGCTCGTCGACGAAGCGGTCGAGATAGGCGCTGGTGACGGTCCAGGCGTCACCCTGGTTCTCGACGAAGCCGTGCACCACCGCGAGCGCCGTGCAGGTGTCGTCCACGGTGAGCTCCAGCGAGCCGAGCAACGGGGGAGCCTGAGGATAGTGAGCGATGTCGGTGAGGAAGCGCCCCATCTCGATCTCCGGGTGGACGCCCGCCTGGACACGGCGCAGCACCTTCACGACGAACTTGTTGTCGACGATCGTCGTTGTGTTCGACTGCTCGCGCTCGACCGCCTTGACCCCCTCGAACGTGGGCGCCGGCATCTCGGTGAACGCCCGGGTCGGGCGGAATTCGGTGCGGCGGCCGTCCGCTTCGATCGTTTCGCCCGCATGCATCTTGCGCAGCAGCAGGGAAATGAATTCCGGATCGCTGCTGACATCGACCAGCGTTCCTTCGCGCGAATACCGGCGGACCGCCGCCAGGATGCTCGCCGGGCTGGCGGCGATCTTGTCGAACCGGGACCACTTGACGGCGAGCGGAACAGCGTAACGCGCCTGGCCGCGTCCGGTTACGACGTCGAGAACGGCCAGCCGACAGCCCGCGTCGCCGCTTTCGAGCGGGATCTCCGCATGCAACGTCGTGCCGTGCAGCGGGCTCCCCTTCTCGCCGAACCAGCGCCGCGCGCCCAGGAAGGTCGGGAGCACGTCGCGCTCGAGGCTTGCCCGGGTGCGTCCCTCGAACAGGCGATGCGGATCATGGCCCATCACGAGTGTGACGAACTCCGGCGGGACCGACTGGATTTCGCCGGCCGAGTTCGGTCTCGTCACGCAGCTGGAACCAGAAGAACCCGTAAGGCGCGAGCGTGATGACGTAGGGGGCCTCGCCGATGCGGGGAAAGCGCATGCGCCCGAGCATCTCGTACGGCATGCGGCCGCGCCAGGGCGAAAGATCGATCTCGGCCGCCTGGGCGGAGCGCGACAGGTTGGCGACGCACAGCAGGACCTCGTCCTCGTACTGGCGCACGTAGACCAGCACGGCGCGGTTGGCCGGACGAATGAAGGCCATCGAGCCGCGGCCGAACACGCGGCTGGTCTTGCGCACCGCGATAATGCGCTTCATCCAGCTGAGGAACGACGACAGGCTGCGCGACTGGGCCTCGACGTTGACCGCCTGGTAGCCATAGACCGGATCCATGATCGGCGGCAGGAACAGCTTGGCCGGATCGGCGCGGGAAAACCCGCCGTTGCGATCCGGCGTCCACTGCATCGGCGTGCGCACGCCGTTGCGGTCGCCGAGATAGATGTTGTCGCCCATCCCGATCTCGTCGCCGTAGTAGATGATCGGCGTGCCGGGCAGCGAGAACAGCAGCGACTTCATCAGCTCGATCTTGCGCCGATCGTTGTCCATCAGCGGCGCGAGGCGGCGGCGGATGCCGAGATTGATGCGCGCGCGAGGATCGGACGCATAGGTCGACCACAGATAATCGCGCTCGGAGTTGGTCACCATCTCCAGCGTCAGCTCGTCGTGATTGCGCAGGAACATCGCCCACTGGCAGTTCGACGGGATGTCGGGCGTTTGCCGCATGATGTCCGCGATCGGAAAGCGATCCTCCTGGGCGATCGCCATGTAGATGCGGGGCATCAGCGGAAAATGGTACGCCATGTGGCACTCGTCGCCGTCGCCGAAATAGGCGCTGACGTCCTCGGGCCACTGGTTGGCCTCCGCCAGCAGCAGCCGGCCCGGACCGTAGGCGTCGACCTCGGCGCGGATCTTCTTGATGATGGCGTGCGTCTCGGCGAGGTTCTCGTTGTTCGTGCCCTCGCGCTCGCACAGATAGGGGATCGCGTCGAGCCGGAACCCGTCGACGCCCATGTCGAGCCAGCGCCGCATCACCTGCACCACGGCCCACAGCACGCGCGGATTGTCGTAATTGAGGTCCGGCTGGTGCGAAAAGAACCGATGCCAGTAATAGGCGCCCGCTTCCGGATCCCAGGCCCAGTTGGATTTCTCGGTGTCGGTGAAGATGATACGAGTGCCGAGATATTTATGGTCGGTATCGCTCCACACGTACCAGTTCCGCGCATCGCTGCCGAGCCTGGAGCGTCGCGCGCGCTTGAACCAGGGATGCTGGTCCGAGGTGTGATTGATCACCAGCTCGGTGATCACCCGCAGGCCTCGGCGCTTGGCTTCTGTGATGAAGCGCCGAAAATCCTTCATCGTGCCGAAATCGGGATTGATGCGGCGGTAGTCGGAGATGTCGTAGCCGTCGTCACGGCCGGGGCTCGGATAGAACGGCAGCAGCCACAGTGCCGTCACGCCGAGCTCGTGCAGGTAATCGAGCCGCTCGGTCAGGCCGGCAAAGTCGCCCATGCCGTCGCCGTTCGAGTCGGAGAAGGCTTTGACGTGCAGCTGATAGACGATTGCGTCCTTGTACCAGAGGTCGTCGCCCTTGGCCTCGCGCTCGACGCTGAGCTGCGGCAATACGTTCACGAGATCTCCGCCCCTATGCATGGCAACGAAACAGCATGGCCGGGTCGTACGACGGATCGATGCGCAGCCGGACGCCGCCCCATTCGATTCGATGACGTTCGCCGGTGACCAGGTTTTCCACCTCTCTCACGCGCCGCCGGGCGTCGCTTGGGCCGATCTCCAGATCGCCGAAATGGAACCAGAACTCGCGCGGGCCGTGGCCCGACAGCGCGATCGCCACCGCCACCGTGTTGTCGCGCGCAACCGACTCCTTGACGAACCCGATGACCTCGCCGTCGTCGACCTGGGTAAAGCGAAAGTCGCGCGTCTGCAGCAGCGCGGGGTTTTCCTTCCGCAGCCGGTTGAGGCGGCCGATATAGTCCTTGATGTTGCCGGGCTTGTCCCAGTCGCGCACCTTGATCTCGTATTTCTCCGAATTGAGGTATTCCTCCTTGCCCGGGATCGGCTCGTGCTCGATCAGCTCGAAGCCGTTGTAGACTCCATAGCTGGACGACAGCGTGGCGGCGAGCGCAACGCGGCTCTTGAACATCCAGGGCTCGCCGCCCTGCAGGTGGAAGGGATTGATGTCCGGGGTGTTGACGAAGAAATTCGGCCGGAAATAGTCGCACATCGGGTACTGGGTCAGCTCGTGGACATAGGCACTCAGCTCGTCCTTCTTGGTGCGCCAGGTGAAATACGTGTAGGACTGGGTGAACCCGAGCTTCGCCAGCGCCTTCATCACCTTCGGACGGGTGAAGGCCTCCGACAGGAAGACGACGCCGGGATCGCGCTCCTGCACCTCGCGGATCATCCATTCCCAGAACGGAAACGGCTTGGTGTGCGGGTTGTCGACGCGGAAGATGCGAACGCCCTGCTCGACCCAATACAAGACGACGTCGCGCAGCGCCGCCCACAAGGCGTCGCGATCGGGGACATAGAAATCCGGATTGTGGATGTCTTCGTACTTCTTCGGCGGGTTCTCGGCATAGCGCAGCGAGCCGTCCGGCCGCCGGACGAACCATTCCGGATGGTCGTGCACCCAGGGATGATCGGGCGAGCATTGGATCGCGAAGTCGAGCGCCACTTCCATGCCGTGCTCGTGCAGGGCGGCGACGAAGCGATGGAAATCGGCGAGCGTGCCGAGCTCGGAATGGATCGCATCGTGACCGCCCTCCGCCGATCCAATGGCGTACGGGCTGCCCGGGTCATCCGGGCCGGCGGCTAGCGCGTTGTTGCGGCCCTTGCGGTTGGTACGCCCGATCGGATGGATCGGGGTGAGGTAGACCACGTCGAAGCCGAGAGCGGCGATCTCCGGCACGCGGGCGATGCAATCGTCGAACGTTCCGTGGCGGCCGGGAACCTTCCCCTGGCTGCGCGGCACCATCTCGTACCAGGCGCCGGCGCGCGCAATCGTCCGTTCGGCCACAAGCGGGAAGAGGGTGCTGGAGGTCAGATCGGGCCGCTCCTGACTGTCGACAGCCACGGCGGCAAGCTCGTCGGACAACAACGCTTCGATGTCGCCGGTGCGGTCGAAGGCTGCGCAGGCGCGGGCGATCACCGCCTGCGCGGCCTTGCCTGGCGGCTTCCAGGACGAGACCAGCGCGCGGCCCTCGCGCGCCTCGAGCGTGATCGCCTGCCCCGCCGCCCGCTTGACCAAGACTTCGCGGCGCCAGGTGGCGAACGTGTCGGTCCACGCCACAATCTGAAAGACGTGGCGGCCAACCTGGGTGGGAACGAACGTCCCACTCCATCGATCGTTCTGCTGGTGCCGCATCGGGACGCGCTGCCACACCGTGTCCTGCGCCAGCCGCCAATTGATCTCGGCGGCGCTCACGTCGTGCCCGTCGCGGAAGATGTCGGCCCACACCTCGACGGCTTCGCCGGCCACCCGCTTGACCGGATACCGCCCTCCGTCGACGCACGGGTAGACGTCCTCGATGCGGAACCGCCGGGTCAGGCGGTCGCCGACGATCGGCGAACCGGCCGTCGTCTTCGCGCTCCTGGCAACGGTGGGCCGCTTGGCGTTTTCCACGGGGGAGATCGAAATTGATGAGGCCACGACACGGGACCGGCGTTGGAGAATTGGAAAGCGACTATTTAGTTCCCACCGCTTGCCGCCGCTACTGCTCTGATGACGCTACTGCTCTGATGCGGTCAGCCTAGCCGGAACCAACCCCGCGTGGCGCGGTTAACGCTCGGAGGTGTGGTGTGACTGTCATTCTTGTATCCAATCGCGTGGCGGACCCCAATTCCGGGGGCCCGATCGAAGGAGGATTGGCTTCGGCCCTTCTTCAGGCGGTCAGGGTTTCCGGTGCCGTCTGGGTGGGCACGCGCGTTCATCAGTCCAACCCCGACCGCAAGGAGCCGTTGACCGCGCTGGCGATGGTCGGCGCGGGAACCACGGCTCGTGTGGACCTTCCGGTAGGACTCTACCATAAATTCTATCGGGGATTTGCCAATTCGGCGCTCTGGCCTGCGCTGCATTCCCGTCCCGACCTGATCCGTGCCGACCATGACGATTGCGGGGCCTATCGCGAGGTCAATCGCATGATCGCGCTCGCGCTGCGACGGTTGGTGCAGGCGGACACGCCGATCTGGGTGCACGACTATCATTTCCTCACGCTCGCCGCAGAGCTGCGGCGCGCCGGCGTGGAAAGCCAGATCGGCTTCTTCCTGCATACACCGTTTCCGGTGAGATCGGCTTTCGTGGGCGTGCCGCATCACCGCGATCTCGTGCAGGCGATGCTGCACTACGATCTGATCGGGTTCCAGACCGACGACGACCGAGTCCATTTTGCCGACTACGTGCGCGAAGAGCTGGGAATGGCGGTGGACGGCGGAAGCCTCGTTGCCGATACCAATACCCGCCTCGGCAGCTTCCCGATCGGCATCGACGTCACGGGCTTCGCAGAGGGTGCGCTCAGGGCGGCCGCCCGCCCCGATATTGCGCGCCTGCGTGCCAGCCTGCAGGCGAGCCAGCTGGCGATCGGCGTCGATCGCATCGACTATTCGAAAGGGCTGGAGAACAGGCTGCGCGCCTTCGATCGACTGTTGCAAACCGACGGCTCGCTCAAACGGCAGCTTTCACTTCTGCAGATCGCATTGCCCTCGCGCGCCGACATCCCGACCTACGAAAAGCTGCGCGGCAGGCTGGCGACACTGGTGGGTGAGATCAATGGACGGCACGGGGAGGTCGATTGGACGCCCATCCGCTACCTGAACAAGGGATTCGCCCAATCGACGCTGGCGGGCCTGTATCGGACCGCACAGGTCGGCCTGGTGACGCCGCTCAATGACGGCATGAACCTGGTGGCCAAGGAGTACGTGGCGGCGCAGAACCCGCTGAATCCGGGCGTCCTGGTGCTGTCACAGTTTGCCGGCGCCGCGCGCCAGCTCGATGCGGCGCTGCTCGTCAACCCGCACGACGTTGATGCCGTGGCGCACGCGGTCCGTCGTGCCTTGACGATGTCGGCGGACGAGCGGCGCGAGCGGTGGAACGCGATGATGGAGGTGCTGCAACGGTCCGATATCGACAGCTGGTTTACGGGTTTTCTCGACGCGCTGACGGATACCGCGCGACCGGTCCGCGCAGCCCCATTTCGCAGAAGCGCGACCCGCAGTACATTGTCGTCCGGGTTAACGAATTGATTTGGCACGGCGGCCGCCCAGAGCTCCTGAGCGATGAACGACATTTCCGACCTGGCGGCGCGTTGGGGCGTCGCGCCGGAGTATTTCGATGCCTTCGGGGAGCGCCGAACGGTCGCGCCGCAGACGCTTGCCCACATCATCGATGCGATCAGCGGGGGACGGCCACCCGAGGGCCGCCTGTTGCCGGCAACGCTGGTCGCCCGCCAGAATGGCGTGAACCGCGTCGAAATCGCCCGCCAGGGGCCCGGCAGCCGCATTCGTTGGCAGATCCTCTCGGGGGATGACGAAATCCGCAGCGGAACTGCGGAGGGTGACACGATCGTCCTGACCGAGCTTCCGGTCGGCACCTATCGGCTGCGGATCGCCCTGCCGACCCCGGCGGGCGAGGCTGAGGAGACGGCGACCCTCCTGGTGGCGCCGGACAAGGCCTACCAGGGCAAGGATCCGGAGGCGCGCCTGTGGGCGCTGGCCGTGCAGCTCTATGGGGTGAAGTCGCGCCGCAACTGGGGCCATGGGGATTTCACCGACCTCGTCGACCTCCTCGGCGTTGCGGCGCGGCTCGGTGCCGCCGGCATCGCGCTCAATCCGCTGCACGCCTTGTTCGATGACCGGCCGGAACAGGCCAGTCCCTACTCGCCCAACAGCCGCCTGTTTCTCAACCCTCTCTATATCGACGTGGCGGCCATCCCCGAGTTTCCCGGGGTCGAGGCCGCAGGGATGGGCCCGGATATCGAGGGGCTGCGCGGGGCTCCTTTCGTCGACTACAGCGGCGTCGCGGCCGCCAAGCTCAAGGGGCTGACGGTTGCGTACGAGCGTTTCCAGGCCCACGCCAGCGAAAGCCGCCGCCAGGAGTTCGCGGCCTTTCGCCATGAGCGGCGCGACTGGCTCGCGCGGTTTGCCAGTTTCGAGCACCTGCGGCGGCGGTTCCTCGACGTGTGGTGGCAATGGCCTCCCGAATGGCGCCATCCGACGCCCGCGCAGCTGCTCGCGCTCATTCGCCAGGAGGGCGACACGCTCGCCTTCTTTGCCTTCGTCCAGTGGGTGGCCGATTGCCAGCTCGCGCAATGCTGCGCGAGGGCGCGTGACCTCGGCCTGCCGCTGGGGCTCTACCTGGATGTGGCGGTCGGGGTCGAGGCCGGCGGAGCCGATGCCTGGAGCGAGCAGGGCGCGGTGCTCAACAGCCTGTCGATCGGAGCTCCGCCTGACCTGCTGAACACGTCAGGCCAGAATTGGGGGCTTTCCGGTTTCAGTCCCGCGGGGCTTGAGGAACAGCAGTTCGAGCCGTTCCGCCAGATGCTGCGCGCCGCCATGCGCTACGCCGGCGCCATACGGCTCGATCACGTGCTGGGCTTGCGTCGCCTGTTCGTCATCCCGCACGGGATGTCGCCCAAGGAGGGGACCTACCTGCAGCTTCCGTTCGAGGCGCTGTTGGCGGTGGTGGCGCAAGAGAGCGTCCGCCACGAGTGCATCGTCATCGGGGAAGATCTCGGCACCGTGCCGGAGGGCTTTCGCGAGACCATGGCGGACTGGGGCCTCTGGTCGTACCTGGTGATGCTGTTCGAGCGCCGGCAGGACGGGTCGTTCAAGGCACCGGGTGAGTACAAGAAGGACGCATTGGCAAGCTTCAACACGCATGACCTGCCGACCTTCACCGGCTGGGCGAAGTGCCACGATTTCGCGGTCAAGCACGCCCTCGGCATCGATCCGGGCGAGTCGACGGAGGAGCGCGGGCGCACGCTCGCCTTGTTGCGCGCGGCGCTCGGAGCGCTGGGGATTCCCGCTGTGGATTTTCTCGGCGTGGCCAGGTTCCTCGCGCTGACGCCGAGCCGGCTCGTGGTCCTTGCCATGGAGGACGTGCTCGAACTGATCGACCAGCCCAACCTGCCGGGCACCATCAACGAGCACCCCAACTGGCGCCGGCGTCTGCCGATCGCGATCGAGGATCTCGCCGGCGATCCGCGAATGGCGGCGCTGGGACGGATCATGCGCGAGGCGGGCAGGGGAAGTCCGCCCGCGGCTACGTGATGTGCGGGTAACCAGCTTCGTTGGCTTCTTGCGCTTGCCTCACCATCTGGTCGTAGGCGCGCTTTTCGACAGTAGCGAAACCGGTCAGCAGGAGCGGGCGCAGCAATTCCGCCGCGTCTGCCTCCGAGCCGGCTCGCACGAGTACATCGCGCAAGCGTTCGATCGTCTCGGGCGACGCTCCCGCCGAGGCGACCAGCAGCGGCATCGGCGTCATCACGGTCGTCTCAACCGTGCGCAGCGCGCCGACCGTCGCGGGCTCGTGCACCTTGAGGAGATCGTGGACGTAGGAGTTGAGCGGCCCGACGTCGATCGCGCCCGACATCAAGGCCTCGATCACCCGGCGGGGCGTGACGAGCGGTCCGACGCTCTCCCGAAACAGGGCGCCTGTCCGCTCGCGCCGGTAGCGCAGGAGGTGATGCCGGACCGCGTTGAACCCTGACTGCGAGTGCTCGACCGTCCAGCCGATCCGGCCGCCGAACGCATCCGACAGGGTGCGGATCGGGCTGTCCGCCGGAACCACGAAATCCGTGCAGTAGACCGGTCGGCCGCCGTAGCGGGGCGGCGATGGAATCGGTACGGCCACTGGCGTTAACGCGAAGGTCCGCCGGGCGAACGGATAGCCGCAGATGAAGGCGAGCGCGAGATCGTCTCGCGTCCACAGCGCCTCGAGCGGCGCGGGAGCGGCGTGCTCGAGGTAACTCAACGGCGCGTTCGCTCGCTGCCCGGTCCAGTCAAACAAGGCTCGCCATGCGTCCCGCACGGCAGGCGTAACCGCGTACATGCGGGCGTTGGCGACATGAGCGGTCCCGAAGTCAGGCATAGCGCAGGCGCTGTCCCAGCCCGAGGCGGTTCGCCTTCTCGATCATGGCATGGCCGAGCGCGATGTCGGAGAGCGACAGCCCGCGATGCCAGAACAGGATGGTTTCATCCTCGCTCTGGCGTCCGGGCTTCAGGCCCGCGACGATCTCGCCCATTTCGGCATGCAGTGACTGTTCCGACAGCTTGCCGGCCTCCACGTGGGTGCGCAGCGAGCCGAACTGCCCCGACTTGCACTGGCCCCAATCGTCGACGACCATCTTGCTCATGATGTCGGTGAGCGAGAGCTCGACCGCGCTCATGGTGCCGTAGGGCACCACGAAAGCGCCCGGCTTGATCCACTTGGTGCGCAGCATGGGGGTCGGCTCCGTCAACCGCGAGGCTTCGACCACGATGTCGGCGCCCTCGACACAGGAACGCCAGTCCGGCGTCGCCACCACGGGCTTATCCAGGTCGTGCGCCAGACGGTCGGCGAACGACTGCCGGCTTTCCGGTCGGCGGGAATGGACGCGAATCTCATCGAAGTCAAACAGGTGATCGAGGAGGCGGACGTTCCAATAGGCCGTGCCGCGCGCGCCGACGTGGCCGAGCACCTTCGAGCCCTTGCGGGCGAGATATTTCGCCCCGATCGCGGTGACGGCTCCGGTGCGCATATCGGTGAGATGGCTCCCGTCGACGATGGCCTTGGGCGCCCCGTTTCTCGGATCCATCAGCAGCAGGATTCCCATCTCCGACGGCAGGCCCTGCTGGTAGTTCTCCACATAGTCCCCAATCACCTTGACGCCCGCGAGGCTGATCGGAGCACGGAAGGCCCCGCGCAGCACGTTGAAATGGCCGTGCACGGTCTTGTCGGGGATGAGGTGCATGCGCGGCTCGATGACCGTCTCGCTGCGCCCTTGCGCTGCCAGCCCGTGCTCGATGGCGGCAAGGATCTCGTCGTTCGTCAGGGCGAGCGCCTCGACGTCGAGCGCGTTCAGGTAGGTCAGGTACAAAGGGGTCACGGCGGAAGCGCCAGGTTCAGTTGGGCTTGATGTTCGCCTCACGGATCATCTTAGCCCAGCGGGCGGTGTCCTGGGCGATGACGGCCGCCAGCTCGGCGGGGGTACCGCCGACGGACTGCGCGCCTTGCGCCTCAAGCGCTGCCTTGACCTCGGGCATCTTGAGGATTCGAGCCACGTCCTGGTGAAGCTTGCTCACAACCGGCTCCGGGGTGCGGGCCGGCGCCATGAGCGCGTACCATGAGACGGCCTCGAATTCCGGAAGGTCGGCGCCCTCGGCGACCGTCGGCACATCCGGCAGCACGGCGGACCGCGCCTTGCTGGCGACGCCGAGCGCGCGCATCTGCCCACTATCGATGAACGGCTTGGCGGTCGAGAGCTGCGCAAACATCATCGTGACTTCGCCGCGCAGAACGTCGGTGAGCGCGGGCGAGACGCCGCGATAGGGCACATGCCGCATCTCGAAGCCTCCGCCGCGGGCGAGCAACTCCGCCGCCAGGTGGGCAAGGCTGCCGGCGCCGGGCGTCGCGTAGGTGAGGTTCGCGCCTCTCGACCGGCCGAGCGCGATCAGCTCCTTCAAGCTCTTCACGGACGACTGCGCTCCGACGACGAGCACGTTCTCGACCGTGGCGATCTGGGTGACAGGCACGAAGTCCTTGACGATGTCGTAGGGGAGATCGTCGAACAGCGAGGGATTGACGGCGGCGTTGCCGATCGGGACGAGCGCCAGCATGTACCCGTCCGGCGGTGCCTTCGCCACCGCCGTCATGGCGAGGTTGCCCTGGGCGCCCGTGCGGTTTTCAACGACCACAGGCTGGCGCCACGCTTGCCCAAGCTTGTCGCCCACGATGCGGGCGAGGGCGTCAGGGGCGCCGCCGGCGGCAAATCCGACGACGATCCTGACCGTCCTGGACGGATAGTCGGGTTCCGCTGCGAAGGCGGCGCAAGCGGCGACGGTAACGATCGAGGATGCGATCGCGAGTGATCTGATGACCGGCATCATCGAGTCTCTCTGCATCCGGGCGCCAGGAAGGCGGTGCCAGGCAACCCCAGTCATTGCCCACCATGGCATGCCTGGTCCGCGCCCGGCCACCATTGTTTACATGGACGAATTCCGGCGATAAGTGGCACCATCCAATACCGTCGGGAGGGGAGTAAGGCACATGGGCAAGGGCAAAGGCGTTCGCGAGGTCGGCTATTTCGACTGCGACGGCGGCGGGCAGATCGTGGTGGACGGCAACTACGCGTATATCGGCCACGTCGACAAGACCACCGGCACAACAATCGTCGATGTGAGCGACCCGAAGAACCCGCGCCACGTCGCCAACGTGCCCACCCCGTCGGGCATCCACGCTCACAAGGTCCGTGTCGCCAACGGCATCATGCTGATGAACCGCGAGCACCCGCCGCGGCGCAATGGCTCCGGCTTCACCGAGCAGGAAATGGCCGAAACGGTCGGCCTCGGGGTCTACGACGTGTCGGATCCGCGCAAGCCGAAGGAGATCACCACCTGGCGCTGCACCGGCAACGGCGTGCACCGCTTCACCTTCGACGGCCGTTACGCCTATCTCTCCCCCGAGATCGACGGCTACGTCGGCAACATCGTCATGATCCTCGACTTCAAGGATCCGGCGCGGCCGCAGGAAGTCGGGCGCTGGTGGATGCCCGGGCAGTGGATCGCCGGCGGCGAGACGCCGACCTGGAAGGGCCGCGCGCATCGCTGCCATCACCCGATCCGCCTCGGCGACCGCCTCTACACCAGCTACTGGCATGGGGGCTGCGTCATCCTCGACATCTCCGACATGGCGAAGCCCAAATGCGTCGGCGCGATCGACTGGAGCCCGCCGTTCCCGTGGCCGACCCATTCGTGCGTCCCGGTGCCGTTTGCCATCGCCGGCCGCCGCTGGATGGTGGCGTGCGACGAGGACGTGCTGCCGCTCGATCCCGAGTGGGCGCCGGAAATGGCGGCGTTCATGTGGATGGTCGACGTCACCGACGAGTCGCGGCCGATGCCGGTCGCAAGCTTCCAGGTGGAAGGCGTCAACGGCAAGCGCAATCCGCAGATGACCGGCTGTCACCAGCCGATCGAGGACATCACGACCACCGAGGTGCCGTTCGCCTGGTTCGCGCAAGGCCTGCGCTTCATCGATATCTCCAACCCGAATTGCCCGCGCGAGGTGGCGAGCTACATGCCGGATGTCGCGCCGGGGGCCGACCGCGTGTGCAGCAACGACGTGTTCCGCGATCACCGCGGACTGGTCTACGTGATCGATCGCGTGCGCGGCTTCCACATCGTCGAGCGCATATGACCGCTCTGGTCTATCGGCGCGAGATCCTGGCGGAGTGGGGTCATTGCGACCCCGAGGGCTACGTCTTCAACAGCCGCTTCTTCGAATATTTCGACACCAGCTCGTGGCTTCTGTTCCAGACGGCGCTCGGGGTGCGGCCGCCCGACCTCGCGGGCGCGTTCGACATCATGGGCATTCCGCTGGTTGGCGCCCGGGCCGAATACCTTGCGCCGGTGCGGTTCGGCGACGTGATCGAGATCCTGTCGCACGTCGACGAGTTCCGTCGCTCGAGCTTCACGGTGAAGCACCGCCTGCTGGTCGGGGGGCGCCCGGTGGCCCAGGGAAGCGAAACGCGGGTCTGGGCCACCGCCGACGAGGACGACCCGTCGAAGCTGAAAACCAAGCCGATCCCTGCCGACGTCATCGAGCGCTTCAAGGCGCCGTGATCGTCCTGTCGATTCCCGGTTTCAGGCGGTCGGTTCGGTTGCCTGGTTGGAACGCCAACAATTAAGATCGGCAGGACAGAAACAACACGTGCGGCGCTCTCTCTCCGCTCTCATCCTGAGGAGTGCGTATGCCTCTTCGGCGTACGCACGTCTCGAAGGACGAGGGCGGCCACCGCAAGGCAGAGGCGACCTCCTCCTTCGAGACGCGCCCGCGAAGAGCGGCGCTCCTCAGGAAGAGGTCGAATAGATGCCGCACGGGTCTCAAGGGACGGCAACGCGATGGCCAAGGTTTTGCAGTTCGTCCTCAACGGCCGCCGGCGCGTCGATGCGGTGGCCGACAACCTGCTGCTGCTCGACTACCTGCGCGAGATTGTCGGCCTTACCGGGACGAAGACCGGCTGCGACGGCGGCGAGTGTGGCGCTTGCACGGTGCTGGTCGACGATTGCCCGCGGCTCTCCTGCCTGACGCTCGCCGCAACCGTCGCCGGCCGGCGCGTCGACACGGTGGAGTCGCTCGGGCAGAACGGGCAGCTCTCGGCGGTGCAGCGCGGGTTCCACGAGAAGCTCGGCTCGCAATGCGGTTACTGCACGCCGGGCTTCATCATGGCGTCGGTCGGCCTGCTGCGCCGCAATCCGCAACCGACCGACGTGGAGATTCTCGAAGGGCTCGGCAGCAACATCTGCCGCTGCACCGGCTACGTGAAGATCATCGAGGCGGTGAAACACGCGGCCGCCCTGCAGGCAAGCGGGGTCGCGCCATGAACGAGGTCGTGCCGACCCGCACCATCGGCGCCTACGTGCCGATGGTCGACGGCCCGGAGAAGGTGTCGGGCCGCGCCCGCTATACCGCCGACATCCTCGCGCCCGGGATGCTCGCCGGGCGCATCTTCCGCAGCCCGTATTCGCACGCGGAGATCCTCGATGTCGACGTTTCGGAGGCCGCCAAGCTGCCCGGTGTCGTGGCGATCGTTACCGGCGCCGATTGCGACAAGACCTTCGGGGTTCTCCCCGTGGCGCGCACCGAGCACCCGCTGGCGCGCGAGCGCGTGCGCTATCGCGGCGAGCCGGTGGCGGCGGTCGCGGCGATCGACGATGCCACCGCGCGCGAGGCGATCCGCCGCATCCGGCTGAACGTGCGCGAGCTCCCCGCCTATTACACCACCGAGGCTGCGCTGGCGCCGGACGCCGTTACGCTGCACCAGCATCGCCCGGGTAATCTCGAGCGCGACGTGCTCTTCGAGCTCGGCAACGTGGGCGCTGGCTTCGCCAGCGCCGATCTGGTGCGCGAGGGGACCTACAACTGCGCCGAGGTGTGCCAGAACCAGATGGAGATGCACGCCGCGGTCGCCGAATACGACGCGGTGCGCGACCGCATGACGGTGCATGCCAGCACCCAGGTTCCCTACTACGTCCACCTGATGCTCGCGCGCACACTCGACATGGACATGGCGAAGATCCGGGTGATCAAGCCGCATGTGGGCGGCGGCTTCGGCTGCCGCACCGAGACGCTCAACGTCGAGCTGATCACTGCGCTGCTTGCCCGCCGGGCGGGCGGCACCGTGCGCATGATGATCAACCGCGAGGAGACGTTCATCACCCATCGCGGCCGCCCCGAGACCGACATCCGCCTCAAGATCGGTATGCGCCGCGACGGCCGCATCCTCGCGGTCGAGTGCGAATGCGACCAGCGCGGCGGCGCCCACAGCGGCTACGGCATCGTGACCATCCTCTACGCCGGCTCGATGCTCTATGCGATCTACGACCTGCACAACGTCAAATATGTCGGTCGGCGCGCGCTCACCAACACGCCGCCATGCGGCGCTTTCCGCGGCCACGGCACGGTCGACATCCGCTTCGCGTTCGAGAGCCTGGTCGACCAGATGGCGGGCGAGCTCGGGCTCGATCCCGTAGCCGTCAGGCGCGCCAACTTCCTCACCGCTCCGACCTTCACCGACAACGACCTGATGGTGAACTCGTACGGGCTGCCCGAGTGCGTCGACTGGGTGGAGCGGGAAAGCGGCTGGCGCGCCCGCAAGGGCACGCTACCCCGAGGCAAAGGCCTCGGCTTCGCCTGCTCGCACTACATCAGCGGCGCCTCGAAGCCGGTGAACTGGACCGGCGAGCCGCACGCGACCGTGAAGCTCAAGCTCGATTTCGACGGGTCGATCGTGCTGCTCACCGGCGCGGCCGAGATCGGCCAGGGCTCTTCCACCGTGCTGGTGCAGACGGTGGCCGAGGTGCTCGGGCTCGATCTCTCGCGCATCCGCATCGTCACCGGCGACAGCGACGTGGTGCCGAAGGACAACGGCTCCTACTCGTCGCGCGTCACCTTCATGGTGGGCAATGCGGCGATCGAGGCGGCGCAGAATCTCAGGCGCGTGCTGGTCGCGGCGGCGGCGCGCAAGCTCGAGGCCGCGCCCGACGACATCGAGTGCCTGGGCGAGCTCTACCGTGCCGGCGCGCAGGACAAGGGGCTGACCTTCGACGAGGTGGTGACCGAAGCGCTCCGGGACGCCGGCACCATCACGGTGACGGGCAACTATTCGACCATCCCGGACTCGCACGGCGGCAAGAAATATCGCGGCGCCGCGATCGGCGGCACCATGGGCTACAGCTATTCGGCGCAAGTGGTCGAGGTGAGCGTCGACGAGGAGACCGGCGTCGTCACGGTCGACAAGGTGTGGGTCGCGCATGATTGCGGCAAGGCGCTCAACCGCCTCACCGTGGAGGGCCAGGTGCAGGGCTCGGTGTGGATGGGCATGGGCCAGGCGATGAGCGAGGAGGCGGCCTACCACGAGGGCCTGATGCTCACCGCCAACATGCTCGACTACCGCGTGCCGACCATCCAGGACTCCCCGCCGATCGAGGTCGGCATCGTCGAGAGCAACGATCCGCACGGGCCGTTCGGCGCCAAGGAGGCGGGCGAAGGCTCGCTCGCCGCCTTCCTGCCGGCACTCACCAATGCGATCGCCGATGCGATCGGGCTGCGCTTCAATGACCTGCCGGTGACGCCCGACCGCGTGTTCGAGGCGATCGAGAAGCACCGCCGGAACGCCGGCCGTCCCAGCAGCCGCCCAGAGGGCGGCCAGAATGGCGGCCCGTGATGGACGCGCTGCCCGAGTTCGAATTGCTGCGGCCGACGACGGTAGCGGACGTTCTGGCGGCACGCGCGTCCCATCCGGCGAGCAGCCTGGTCGGCGGCGGCACCGACCTGGTGGTGAACATCCGCCGCGGCATCGTGGCGCCGCCGGTGCTCATCGACGTGACCGGCGTCGCGGAGCTCCGCACCATCGCGGCGGACGCGCACGGCCTCGAGATCGGCGCCTCGGTCACGCTGAGCGATCTCGCCCGCCATCCGGCGGTGGTCGAGCACTATCCGGTGGTGGCGCAGGCCGCCGCCCACATTGCCGGGCCGACCCATCGCAACATGGGCACGGTGGGCGGCAACCTGTGCCTCGATACGCGATGCATCTACTACAATCAGTCCGAATGGTGGCGCGAGGCGAACCACCATTGCCTCAAGACCACCGGCACGATCTGTCACGTCGCGCCGAAGAGCCACGGCGTGTGCTTCGCCACCTTCAGCGGCGATCTCGCGCCGGCCCTGCTGACGCTCGGCGCCGAGGTCGACCTCGCGGGCCCCGAGGGCCGACGCACGCTGCCCCTCAACGACCTCTACATCGGCCATGCGCGCCACGACGGCGCGAGCGGCGACGGCAAGAACTACCTGGCGCTGAAGCCGGGTGAATTCGTCACGGCGGTCAGGGCGCGCCACACGGCCGGCCTGCGCTCGGCCTATGACAAGATCCGCATCCGGCGCTCGATCGAGTACCCGGTGGCCGGCGTCGCCGTGGCGCTGCGCCGCGAGGGCGCTGCGCTCGCGGACCTGCGCATCGCGTTCACGGGTACCAACCCGCGGCCGGTGCTGCTGCAAGGCACCGCGGACTTGTGCGGCGGGCCGCTCAACGAGGCCTTCTTCAAAGGGCTCGATCATCTGGTGCGCGACCAGATCATGGCGATGAAGACCACGTTCACGCCCGGTCACTACCGCCGGCGCGTCGCCGGCGTGCTGGCACGCCGCCTAGTGGAGAGGCTGTTTAGCGAAGGCTAGAGCGGTTCCTGATGAGACTGAACCAGCCTCGTCATGGCCGGGCTTGTCCCGGCCATCTCGAAAAGACGGGCACGGCAGTGCCAACCTAAGCGGGATGCGCGGGTCAAGCCCGCGCATGACGAGTGTGGAGGGGACAGGTGGTGCTCGAGGAGATCACGAGTCGCCGGCCCTACAACGCCGCGAGCGACTTCGTCGATGCCAACGTGGCGCGGGGCCTGGGGGAGAAGGTCGCGTTCATCGATCCCGAGCGCTCGCTCACCTACAGCGAGCTGCAGGCATGCACGTGCGGCTTTGCGGCGGCGCTCCGCCGCCTCGGCCTGCGGCCCGAGGAGCGGCTGATCCTGCTCGGTTACGACACCGTCGACTTTCCCGTGGTGTTCTTCGGCGCCATCCGTGCCGGCATCGTCGTCGTGCCGCTCAATATCTTCCTCAACCCCGATCAGTACGCCTACATGCTCGCCGACAGCCGCCCGTCGGCGATCGTCGTCCAGCTGCCGCTGCTGCACACGATCCGGCCGGTGCTCGCCAGCTTGCCAGGGTTGCGCTGCGTGATCGTCCTCGGCGCGAGCGAAGCCGATCGAATCGACGTCGGGGGATGCGACGTGCATCGGCTCGAAGACCTGCTGGCGCACGAATCCGCGGCGCCGCACACGGCGGCGACGCTGTCGGACGACGTCGCGTTCTGGCTCTACACGTCGGGCTCGACCGGTGACCCCAAGGGCGTCAGGCACGTCCACTCCAGTCTCATGGCGACCGCCCGGCTGATGGGGCAGGGAATCATCGGCCTGTCGGCCGACGACGTGGTGTTCTCGGCAGCAAAACTGTTCTTCGCCTATGGGCTCGGCAACGCCCTGTCGTTCCCGCTGTCGGTCGGCGCCACGGCGGTGCTGTTGCCGCAGCGGCCGACGCCCGAGGCTGTGCTCGACATCATGTGCCGGCACGACCCGACGGTCTTCTACGCCGTGCCATCCCTGTTCGCTGCCCTGCTGGCGCACCAGGACATGGTCGAGGGCGCCGGCTCGCGGCGGCTCAAGGTCTGCGTTTCCGCCGGCGAGGCGCTGCCGGCGCATATCGGCGAACGGTGGAAAGGCGCGACCGGCGTCGACATCCTGGACGGGCTCGGCTCGACCGAGATGTTGCAGACGTTCGTCAGCAACCGGCTGGATGACATCCGCTACGGCACGACCGGCAAGCCGGTGCCCGGCTACGAGGTGAAGATCGTCGACGAGAACGGCGCCGAGCTCCCCGACGAGGAGGTCGGCGAGCTCGTCGTGCGCGGGCCATCGGCGGGCGAGGGCTACTGGAACCAGCGACACAAGAGCCGGCGCACTTTCGTCGGCGAGTGGACCCACACCGGCGACAAATATCGCCGCGACCGAGACGGCTACTATCACTACTGCGGCCGCACCGACGACATGTTCAAGGTGAGCGGCATGTGGGTATCGCCGTTCGACGTCGAGGCCGCGCTGGTGTCGCACGAGGCGGTGCTGGAGGCTGCCGTGATCGGCAAGGAGGATGCGGACGGCTTGTTGAAGCCGAAAGCCTTCATCGTGCTGAAGAACGGCTACGCGGCCGACGAGCGCCTGATGGAGACGCTCCGGCTGCACGTCAAGGAGCGCGCCGGAGCGTGGAAATATCCGCGCTGGATCGACGTCCGCCCAAGCCTGCCGCGCACCGCGACCGGCAAGATCCAGCGCTTCAAGCTGAGGGAGGAGGAGGCGCGGCTTCCGTCATCCTGAGGTGCTTGGCGCACTTCCCGGTATGACGCCGCATCCGCACTGCGCGCGCCAAGCCTCGAAGGATGATCGGCCCGCCCTTCGAGGCTCGGTGCACGAACGTGCACCGAGCACCTCAGGATGACGCCGTCGCCTCCTGAGGCTCTCGAAGGACGAGGTTCGGCGCACGAAGAGTGCGCCGAGCGCCTCAGGGTGACGGTTGAGAGTGTCGTCACTTCTTCCCCGACGTCAGCGCCCAGCCCTGCGTGTTGGTGTCGAAGATGATGCCGTCGGGGTCCCGGAACTTGCGCTCGAATCCCTCGTCGCCTTCCTCGCCCAGATCGAAGAAGAACTCGCCGCCGGCGGCCTCGATCGCCTTCTGGCTTTCGTGCAGGTCGTCGACCTGGAAGCCGAAATGGTGGATGCCGACGAAGCCGGACGGATCCTTCAGGCCCGATCCGACTTCGCTCTTGTACTGCAGCAGCGCCAGGTTGATCTCGCCGTCGCTCATGTAGATGCGGCGCGCGGTCGGGCCTTCGGAGATCTCCGAGCGGGTCAGGCCGAAGGCCTTCTGGTAGAAGGTCGCGGTCTTCTCCAGATCCTTGACGACGAGCGCGATGTGCCGGATGCGAGCCATGTGGGGTTCCTGTTGGTGAGGGTCCTTCGAGGCTCGGCGCCAGAATAGTGCGCCGAGCGCCTCAGGACGAGGGCGGAAGAAATCAATGCAACGGCGCCGCCTTTGCCTGCAGGTCGGCGAGCAACTCGGTCGAGCCCTGCACGGCGACGCGCTGGTGATAGAGCCGCAGGCCGTTGAGGCCGCCGAGCTCCTCGCCGTTGCCGGCGCGCCCCGGGCCGCCGTGATGGCATTGCGGCATGACGATGCCGTGCCCGGTGTGCACATCCGCGATCGATGGATCGACCATCAGCAGCCGGCCGTGCAGCGAGGCGAGCTCGCCGACCGCACGGGCGAGGAAGTCGCGGTCCGCCCCGAACACCGAGGCGACCAGCGAGCCGCCGCCGCGGCCGACCAGCCTGAACGCCTCGGCGGCATCGCGATAGCTCAGGATCGTGGCGGCCGGGCCGAACACCTCGGTATCGTGCACGGCGCTCGCACTTGCGGAGTCCTTCGCCCGCATCAGGGTCGGCGCCACGAAGGCCGACTTCGCCGCATCGATGCCGTCGAGCGCGGGCGCGTCGGCGCCGCCGGTCACGAACGAGGCCTCGGCGGCGATGCGGCGGATGCCCGCAAGCGCCGCCTCCTGCTGCGCGCGCGTGACCACCGGCCCCATGCGCACGTCGTCGCGGCGCGGGTCGCCCACCGCGACCTTGGCGAGCCGGGCGGCGAGCGCGTCGGTCGCGGCATCGGCGTGCGCGGCGGGCACGAACACGCGGCGGATGGCCGTGCATTTCTGCCCCGCCTTCACGGTCATCTCGCGCGCGACCTCCTTGACGAAGGCGTCGAAGGCGGGCGCTCCGGGCGCCGCGTCGGGCGACAGCAGCGCCGCATTGATGCTGTCGGCCTCGACATTCACCGCCACGCCGCGGGCGAGGACGTTGGCGTGAGCGCGGATGTGGCTCGCGGTCTCGGACGAGCCCGTGAAGGCGATGACGTCGTCGGCGCTGAGGTGATCGAGCAGGTCGCCGATGCCGCCGCACAGGAGGCTCAAGGCGCCCGCCGGCAGCACGTTCGCCGCGACGACGTCGCGCACCATGGCGTGCGAGAGCAGCGCGGTGGCCGACGCCGGCTTCGCAATGGCCGGCACGCCGGCCAACAGCGACACCGCGACCTTCTCCCACAGGCCCCAACTCGGGAAATTGAACGCGTTGATGTGTACCGCGACCCCGCGGCGCGGGCTGAGCAGGTGGATCGCCTGATAGTTCTCGGCCTTGGCGAGCCGCACCGGCTTGTCGTCGAGCAGGAAGCGCGCGTCGGCAAGCGATGCGCCGAGCCGGGCGTAGTACTTGAGCGTGCCGATCCCACCGTCGATGTCGATCGCCGCGTCGACTTTGGTGTTGCCCGAGTTGGCGATGGCGATCGCCTCGTAACGGGCCCGGTTGGCGACGAGCACGTCGGCGATCGCGCCCAGAAGCCTGGCGCGCTCCGCATAGGTGAGGCGGCGCAGCGCCTCCCCCCCGTGCTCGCGCGCGAAGCCGACCGCTGCCGCGCGATCGAGCCCGCGGGCGCTCGCGGTCGCCAGCACGGTGCCGTCGACCGGATCGACCAGGCTTGTCTCGACGCCCTCTCCTGGCGACCATCGGCCCGCCAGATAGCTTTCCAGGTGTTCGGGAGCAGAGGACGTCATGGCGCTGGATCCTCCCTGGTGCTGCAATTCCGAATTTCGCATCACTTCGTGGCATCCTCTGAGCGAAATTCGGAATCAAAGGAGCACTAGCAATATGATGCTTGCTAGTGCGGTTTATGGATTTGAATTTCCTACAAGAGGTTGCCGCGAACTGATAGGAAATTCAAATCCGCCGCACTCGTGTTCGGCGAACTATATTGCGATCGGGGATGGGCGCAATGCTGCCCCCCGGCTCACCCCCTTGACCTTGCGGGCGCCATCGTCCCTATCTGGGGCGAAATCCCGGGGCAGGAAACGGAAATCCCAATGCAGCCGCCGAATTATCTGTCGCCCGCCCGCTATCTCGACAGCGGCGCGCCGGATCTCGTGCAGTTCGCCCAGGCCGCGACGGCCGACGCGAACGACGAGCTCGACAAGATCCTCCAGCTGTTTCACGCCGTGCGCGACGGCATCGTGTACGACCCCTACGTGGACATGTCGGACCCGGCCAATTTCCGCGCCAGCACGGTGCTCAAGGCGGGGCGCGGCTTCTGCGTCGGCAAGGCCGCGCTGCTCGCCGCATCGGCCCGCGCCATCGGCATTCCGGCCCGCGTCGGCTATGCGGATGTGCGCAACCACATGACGTCGCAGCGGCTGTACGAGCAGATCAAGACCGACCTGTTCGTGTGGCATTCCTATGCGGATCTCCATCTCGCCGGCCGCTGGGTCAAGGCGACGCCGGCGTTCAATCTTTCGCTGTGCGAGCGGGTGGGGCTCAAGCCGCTCGAGTTCGATGGGCGCACCGACTCGCTGTTCCACGAGTTCGACCGTGCGGGCCGGCGCCACATGGAATACGTCAACGATCGCGGCACGTTCGAGGACGTTCCGTTCGACGCCATCCAGGCGGACTTCCGCCAGGCCTACCCAAGCCTGATGGGGCGCCCCGGCCTCAAAGGCGACTTCTACGCCGAGGCGGTGGCGGAGACTGCGCCAGGAGCGAAAGCCAATGCGTAAGTCGGTCAGCCTGCGGGCGGTGGGCTTCGCCGCCCTGCTCGGCGCATTGATCCTGCCGGCCGGCATGGCGACAGCGCAAACCTATCCCGACCACGGCGTGAAGATCATCGTACCGGTCGGCCCGGCTGGCAGCTACGACATCGTCGGCCGCCTGCTGGCGGACCAATTGACGCGCCGGCTCGGCCAGACCGTGGTGGTGGAAAATCGTCCCGGGGGCGGTGCCATCATCGGCACCCAGGCGGTCGCGACCGCGGCGCCCGACGGCTACACGCTGCTGATCGGCGGGCTCGCCAACATGATCTTCAATGCCGGCCTGTACAAGAAGCTGCCGTACGATCCGCTCGCCGATTTCGTCCCCGTCGCGATCGTCTTCAATATCTCCTACACCATGGTCGGCGCGAAGAGCCTGCCCTATTCCACCCCGAAGGAGGTCATCGAGGCGGCGCGCAAGTCGCCCGACGGCCTCAAGGTGGCGCATGTCGGCACCGGCAGCGGCCAGCACATCTTCAGCGCCGCGTTCCAGAAGCTGACCGGCACGAAGTTCCTGGAAGTCTCCTATCGCGGCTCGGCCGCCGCTTTCCCCGACATCCTTGCCGGCCGCGTCGACCTGTTCGTCGATTCCACGCCCGCCGCGCTGCCCTACGTCAAAGGCGGGCAGGTCAAGGGCCTCGGCGTCCTGGCGCGCACGCGTCACCCGCAGATGCCCGACGTGCCGACCATGACGGAAGCCGGCGTGCCCGGCCTCGAGATCGAACTCGTGGATCGGCCTGTTCGCGCCCGCCAGGACGCCGGGCACCGTCGTTGCGCGCCTGCAGCAGGAGATCGCGCAGGCGCTGCCGGAGCTCAAGCCCCGCTTCGAGACGAGCGGTGGCGAGCTCATGGAGATCCCGCCCGACAAGCTCAACGGCTTCGTGCGCGCCGAATACGACCGCTGGCTCAAGGTGATCCGCGACGCCGGCATCAGCTTGGATTAACTCGTCATCGCCGGGCGAGCCGCTACAGCGGCGAGGGTTGACCCGGCGATCTCGATTCGATGGGCACCACTGTGCCCTATTGTCGGGATGGCCGGGACGAGCCCGGCCATGACGAAGTGGTAGAGAAGGACCGCGCATGAACCCCCGCATCGTCGTCGTCCCGCCGTCGGCGGAGGTTGCCGAAATCGCCCGCGGCATGGCACCGGCCGGGTTCGAGCTGGTGCTGGTGCACCAGCAGGGGCCGGAGCTCGAGGCCGCCATCGGCCCGGCGCACTACATGGTGTGCTATCCGAACGTGAAGATGCCGGACGCGTTCTATCGGGCGGCGCCGCAGCTGCGGCTCGTCCAGCTGCTGAGCGCGGGCTATGACGACGTCGACCTGGAGGCGGCGCGCCGCGCCAAGGTGCCGGTCGCCAACAACGGCGGCGCCAACGCGATCTCGGTCGCCGAGCACACCATGATGCTGATGATGGCGGTCTCGCGTCGGCTGATCTCGACCCATGCCAACGTGGCGGGCGGGCGCTGGCGCGGCAACGGCCCGGCGCCGCGCATGTACGAGATCTTCGACAAGACGCTGGGCATCGTCGGCCTCGGCACGATTGGCAAGAAGGTGGCGCGGCTCGCCCGCGCCTTCGGCATGCGGGTGCAATACTACGACATCGTGCGCCTGCCCGAGGATGCCGAGGACCTGCTCGGCGTGCGCTTCCGCCTGCTGCGCGAGCTGCTGATGAGCTCCGATGTCGTCTCGCTGCACGTGCCGCTCGACGCCTCGACCCGCCACATGATCGGCTCGGAAGAGCTCGCCCTGATGAAGCCGGAGGCGGTCCTGGTCAACACCTGCCGCGGCCCGGTGGTGGACGAGACGGCGCTGCATGCCGCGCTCAGCGCCAACAAGCTGTTCGGCGCCGGCCTCGACGTGTTCGACCGGGAGCCGCCGCCCCCGGACAATCCGCTGTTCCGGCTGCAGAACGTCGTTCTCACCGCCCATTTCGCCGGCCCGACCTGGGACAATCACGTCGCCCGCTTCCGCAACGCGTTCGACAACGTGCAGCGCGTCGAGCGCGGCGAGAAGCCCCTGTGGGTGGTGCCGGAATTGGCAGGTGTGATCGCCACATAGGCGACCGGCGCCGTATTGAGTCGCCTGGCGGGGCGCACTACTGTTGGCTTCGCGAAATCCCGAGAGGTCCCGCCATGGCGCGCACCATCCGTCTGCAGAGCGACAGCAATGCGCACGACCGCCCCTGGCGCGTCGCGGTGGAGCAGGGCTTCTTCGCCGCCGAAGGGCTTCAGGTCGAGTACACCGAGGACAATCCCAAGGGTGTCGCCGGGCGGGTGGAGAATTTCTCCGAGCGCTGGAAGGAATCCCAGCTGCAGCAGGGCGCGCTCGAGGTCTATCCGGTGTGCGAATGGGGCGCGATCGAGCGCGTGCAGGCGCTGCACAAGGGCCGGATCATCGGCCTCGACACCACGGTGCGCACCGGCGCCATCATGGTGCGCCGGGATTCGACGATCAATTCGCTCGCCGACCTGCGCAACGTGCCGATTGCGGTGACCTGGCATGCCGGCACGTTCTACGCGGCGATCGAGGTGCTGGAGGCGGCCGGCGTCCCGTTCGACGACATCAAGCTCGTGCATGCCAACGACCGGCTCGATGCGCTGCTGAGCGGCGGCACCGAAGCGGCCGCCCTGATGGAGCCGCTGGTGAGCCGCGCCGCCGCGGCCGGTTGCCGTACCATCGCCGAGCTGCGCTGGCGCGGCGGCATCGTGGCGAGCGACGACGTCGACGCCGAGACGGCGGAGAAGATCACCCGCGCGCTCAACCGCTCGATCGCCTGGCTGCGCCAGAACGAGGATCGCTCGCGCGATGAGGTGCTGCGCGATCTTGCGCCCGAGCAGCGCCGCAGCGGCATGATGCCGGAGCTGGTCGGCGTGCAATCCTATCGACCGGCGGAATTCCAGGAGAAGGTCGACTGGATGATGCGGCGCGGATTCCTCGATCACGCGCCGGCCTACGACGACGTGGTACGCGGCAAGTAGGCGCCGCCGGCATGGACGCGGTCACCAAGCCGAAGCGCAGCCCGTCCGCCGCAAGACCGCGCGCCGGCGCCGCCGGCAGACGCCCCTATCCCGACCTGCACGACCACATCCGCTCCCTGGAGGCGGCGGGTCACCTGGTCCGGGTCGACCGGCCGATCGACAAGGACACCGAGATGCATCCGCTGGTGCGCTGGCAGTTCCGCGGCGGCATCGCCGAGCGGGACCGCAAGGCGTTCCTGTTCACCAATGTGGTCGACGCCAAGGGCCGCCGCTACGACATTCCGGTGCTGGTCGGTGGGCTGGCGGCGAACCGGGAGATCTACCGCATCGGCATCGGCTGCCCGTTCGAGGAGATCGACGCGCGCTGGGTGCGCGCCATCCAGGCGCCGATCGCGCCGCGCATCGTCGACGATGCGCCGTGCCACGAGGTGATCATCAAGGGCGCAGCCCTTGACCGGCCCGGCAACGGGCTCGATGGTCTTCCGCTGCCGATCTCGACGCCCGGCTTCGACATCGCGCCCTACACCACGCTGTCGCAGTTCATCACGCGCGACCCCGACACCGGGGTGCAGAACATGGGCAACTACCGCGGCCAGGTGAAGGGGCGCCGCCGGCTCGGCATGAACCCCTCGCTCGAGCTCCGCCCCGGCATCTACAGCCACTGGGAGCGGCTGCGCGCGCGGGGCTTCAAGAAGCTTCCGACCGCGGTGGTGCTCGGCGCGCCGCCCTGCATCACCTTCGCGTCGGTGCAGAAGATCCCCGAGACGCTCGACGAGCTGCACGTCGCAGGCGCGCTGGTGGGCGCGCCGATCAACGTGGTGAAGGCGAAGACGGTCGACCTCCTGGTGCCGGCCGAGAGCGAGATCGTGATCGAGGGCTTCATCGATACCGAGTATCTCGAGCCCGAGGGGCCGGTCGGCGAGTCGCACGGCCACGTCAACCTGCAGGAATTCAACGCCTTCATGGACGTCACCTGCATCACGCGGCGGCGTGACGCGGTGCTCACCTCGATCATCTCGCAGGTGACGCCGAGCGAATCGAGCCTGATCAAGCGCATCGGCATGGAGCCCCTGTTCCTCAATCACCTGCGCGGCGCGCTCGGCATCAAGGGCGTCAAGCGGGTGTCGCTGCACGAGCCGCTGACCAACATCCGCAAGGTGATCGTGCTGGTGCTGGAGCGCGACGTGCCGCGGACCGAGGTGTGGCGCGCGCTCTACGGCGCCGCCGTGCTGCACCGCGCCGCCGGCAAATACGTGATCGCCGTCAACGACGACATCGACCCGGAGAACGCCGACGCCATCCTGTGGGCGATGTCGTACCGCGCCAACCCGACGCTCGACCTGCACGTGCTTCCGCACCGCGACCAGGGGCACGGGCCGCGCAGCCAGCGCAACGGCGGCGAGGATGCCTCGTTGCTGATCGACGCGACGCTCAAGGAGGATTTCCCGCCGATCTCGCTGCCCAAGCGGCCCTACATGGAGCGCGCCAAGGCGCTGTGGGAGGAGCTCGGCCTCCCCGCCCTCAAGCCCGAGGCGCCGTGGTTCGGCTATTCGCTCGGCGACTGGCCCGACGCGCTGGAGGAGGCGGCGAACCGGGCCACCAAGGGCGACTATTTCGAGACCGGCAAGGCGCTGCAGAAGCGCCGCCGCAAGGACGTGCGCATGAACACCGAGGTGCGGCACGTGGAGGGGCGGAAGAAGCCGAAGGGCCGATAACAACCGCGGCGCTCGCGGTTGTCGCCGTCGGTCGACTATGCGGGCATGCCCGCCTTGCGCAATCCTTCCTCGAGACGCTGGCGTTGACGCCGGTGCTCCGGGCTGGTCAGCCAGAGGGGAACCGGTGCGACGGTTCGGAACGTCGACACCCGCGTGCCGGGACGCGCTTGCTCGTAACGGGCCAGCGCCGCTTGCGCCTCCTCCGCGCGGCCGACCAGCGCGTAGGCCGCCGCCAGCAAAGCGTGCGAGCCGACGGTCTTGGGATTGGCTTCGAGCGCGCCGCTCAGCGATCGGATGGCCTCCTCGTCACGTCCGAGGAGAAGAAGCGCATGTCCTCGGCCATCGAGCCAGGTCCACCGCCCGGGGTCGCGAGGACCAATTCGTTCCGCTTTTGCAAACCACTCGAGCGCCTCTTCGGTCCGACCGAGATACATGGTGGACAGACCGACTTCCTTGTAGGCCCAGGGTTCGCCCGGATTCTCGACGATGACGGCGTTGGCCGCCGTGATGGCCCCGTCGAACCTGCCTTGGGCGCGCAGGAGCGCCGCCTTTGCCTTCAACGTCATGAGATGGCGCGGCTCGAGTGCCAGCGCGCGATCGAGCAGCCATTCCGCCGCGCGCAGTCGTGCTTCGCCGCCGGTGTCGTAATAACCGTTGAGGAACTCGAAAACGAGAGTCGTTGCGACGCCGGCAAGGGCATCGACATTGACCGGCTCGACGTTGAGCGCCTGCTCGAACAGATCGCGAGCTCCGATCATCGTCGCCGGCGTCGAGGGCCGGTTGAGGACTGACCTGCCGCGCATGACGAGGTCGATGGCCTTGGCGCTGCTCGGCCGTTCGCGCTCGCTTCGCTGCGCTTCGATGTCGACAACCTTCAGGCCGACCGCGCGCGACAGCCGGCCGACGATCTGATCCTGAACCTGCAGGATGCTTCCGACGTCGGTGTCGAAGCGCTCGGCCCACAGCTGGCTTCCGTCGCGGGTGTCGGCGAGCTGCGTGTTCACCCGCACCCTGTCCCCGTCGAGGAGAACGCTGCCTCCGAGCAAGTAGCGCACCTCGAGCTCACGACCGATCTGCCGCGCGTCGGCGACCCTGCCCTTGTAGGTGAATGCGGTGCCGCGCGAGACGACGTAGCTGCCCGGCAACGCGCGGGACAGATCGCCGGTGAGACTATCGGTAACGCCGTCAGCCATGTAGTCGTGCGCCGAATCGCCGCTGAGATTGACGAATGGAAGGACGACGATCGACATGGCCGGCGCTTTCGGCGCGGCCGTCGGCGGCGTTGCCGCCCAGGTCTCGCCCACCGGCGCCATGAGATCTCTCGCCACCGACGTCGCCAACGTGAGCGCGACGTCGCCAGCCACGACAAGGCGCTGACGGCAGCCCAACCGAGGCCGATCAGCATGACGGCGAACAGCAGGCGTCGCGGAACTCGCCGCAAGGGGGCCCTGTTCGCCCCATCCGCCCGCGCGACCTGAAGCTGGACCTCTCGGTTGGATGATCCATGCGCGGCAGCTGCAACCGATCCCTCGTCGCACGGCGGCTTCTGTACCACCGGAGTCGTCGTGCCGTCCGTTCGCGCCCGATAGACCCGGACCGGTCGGGCAATATTCTTGAGCTGCCGGCTGCCGACATCGTCGAAGACGACGTCGAGCTTGTCGCACACTTCCTCCTGAACGCGGCCGGACACGCATACGCCGCCTGGGTCGGCGAGCGCCTCCAGGCGCGCCGCTACGTTGACGCCCTCGCCCCACATGTCGCCGCGGTCGATGATCACGTCCCCGACATTTACGCCGATGCGAAATTCGAACCGCTTGTCGACAGGAACGTCCGCATTGCGCTCCGCCATCCCACGCTGCAGCACGACGGCACAGCGCACAGCGTTCACGACGCTTGCGAACTCCGTCAAAATCCCGTCGCCGGTGATTCGGACGACGCGTCCCTTGTGTCCGTGTATGGCGGGCTCGATGAGCTCATCCCAGTGCGCCCGCCATTGTTTGAGCGTGCCTTCTTCATCGGACCCGACGAGGCGACTGTAGCCAGCGACGTCCGCCGCCATGATGGCTGCCAGCCGTCGCTCGACATGGACGCCCGCGGCGTCCCGCGCGTATTCAGCCTGGCTCAACTCAATCCTCCCCGAGGTTTGCAGCTGTTATCTTTTCATTGAGGCGTGCGGGAATGCGTACACCATGGCCGCTCCATCCTCCGCGGGAGCGTCCAGGAACTTCGTGGAACACGGGTGCCTATGGGGCTGCGGACGCCGATGTCCGCGACCATTCCATCACAACGAGGTATCTCACCGGGACGAGCGAGATCGCACATCCATAGTCATCGACCATGGCCCGCGCGTTGCGGGCGAACATCATGTGTGCTCGCGCCTCCGCAGCAAGACGGACTTGCCGGCGGCTGCCGGGCGCAACGCCCTGCGGCCGCATCGGTTGCGCATCGTTGCGCCGGCACATATTGGAGATTGGAGATGTTTTCCTTCGACATGATCCAAAAGGCGCTCGAAAGCGTCGATTGGTTTCTGTCGATGCATCGAGAGCTCCCCGTCTTAGACTTACGTATGAACTCTGATTCGACGCCGTATCGTCACAGGCTGAATAAGTCAATACGGCACCGTATCAAGATTCGGTGAGGAGCTGGTGATCAGTGCCGGTCTTCCGCCTCTTCACAGGAGCGGCGTCGGCGGGGCAGCAGCGATGGCTTGTCGCTGCTGATCCCATGTTCACTCCGGCTTCATCCCGGCGAAACTCAGCACCTTTGCCCTCGTCGGCGATCAGCCAGGCGAGATTGGCCGGTGAGCCGGCAATCGCCATGCCGCCGAGTTCCTCGACCCGTGCCTTGATCTTCGGCTTGGCGAACGCCGAAGTGCCGGTAGCCAGGCGGGGGCGCCGCTCGATCGACGCCTCCCGCCGCATGGACTGACAGCCCTTGCGGACAGACCCGCTGCCCTACATCGGCGGAGCAACCCCGCGGCCGACGTTCACGCGTGGCGTCTGCAGCGTGCCGTCGGGCTGCTTCGTCGCCGCGGCGATGAAGATCCTCGCCCCGGGCGTGAGCTCGCTCTTGTCGCCGGGCAGGTAGGACACGATCGGCGTGGTGGACGGAACGATGACCTTCTTCTCACCGTCCTTGTACTTGAGCGTCAAGGTCTGTCCGTCGCTGCCAGCCACAGTCTGCTCGACGTTGCCGTTGGTCATGGTGCTCTGCGGCTGCAGGTCCCAGGGGCGATGCCCATCGCCGGTGCCGCGCATGGCCTCGGGAAAGATGTGCACTTCGAGCGCGCGCTGGCTGCCGTCCGCGTTCGGCATGCCCGCGATGCCCACATAGGAGCCCTGCTTGATGTCGGCGAGCGACGCCTTCACCAGCGCCACGACCATCGCGTTGGCGGCAAGCTTCACCTTCAGCTCGCTGCCGTCGCGCGCCTTGACGATGTAGGTGTCGCCATCCATGCGCTCGATCGTCCCACGCACGCGGACGGGGGGCGCATCCTGCGCCCAGCACACCGGCGCCGAAAGAACGAGGGCGAGGCCGGCAATGCCGAGCGACTGCATAGTTCCATGAGACATCGATTCCTCCCGAAAGTTTGACAGCAGATAAACGCCGCGATGATCGCTTTTAGTCCCCGGATGCCCATATATATCCGGGTGCGACGAAAGACGGGCCATGGACATCGTTGCCGACGCGACCGCTGACGTAAAGGGGGCTCCGCAAGTCGTGATCCATCCCCTTTACGTCCGGTTGACGCATTGGATCAACGCGATCGCGGTCCTGATCATGATCGGTTCGGGCTGGCAGATCTACAACGCGTCGCCGCTGTTCCCGTTTGTCTTTCCTGGCAGCGTGACGCTGGGCGGCTGGCTGGCGGGCGGGCTGCTGTGGCATTTCGCGGCCATGTGGCTCCTGGTCGCCAACGGGCTCGTCTATCTGACGATCGGAGCGGTCACGGGCCGCTTTCGGCGCAAGCTCCTGCCGATCCGTCCGTCCGAAATCGCCGGCGACCTGAGGAGCGCTTTGTCCGGCCGGCTCCGGCACGACGACCCACGGGTCTACAACGCGGTGCAGAAGGTGCTCTATGTCGGCGTCATCCTCGCCGGCATCGTCATCGTCGTCTCCGGCCTTGCCATGTGGAAGCCGGTTCAATTCTACGTGTTGACCGTTCCGCTGGGCGGATACGAGGGTGCGCGCCTGGTGCATTTCTTCGCCATGGCGGCCATCGTGCTGTTTCTCGTCATCCATGTGGTCATGGCGTTGCTCGTGCCGAGGAGCCTGCGCGCCATGATCCTCGGCCGCTGAGGAAGGACCATGCGTCGCTCGAAATTGCGCATTGCGGGCGTCGATGCAGGCCTCCTGGTGAAGGATGCCGCGAAGCTGCTGCCCAATCCGTCGCGCCGTATGTTTCTGCGCGGCGCGAGTCTCGGCAGCCTCGCCTTGCTGACCGGCTGCGACATCGTCGACGGCCCTTCGGCGGAAAACGCGCTGCGCGTCGTATCGCATTTCAATGACTGGGTGCAGGCGCGGCTGTTCAGCCCGGACCGGCTGGCGCCCACGTATCCGGAAAGCGCGATCACGCGCCCGTTCCGGTTCAACGCCTTCTATCCGGAAAGCGAGGCACCGGACGTCGACGAAGATGCCTACCGGCTCGTCATCGACGGCCTGGTCGAGAAAAAGGATCCGTGGACGCTCGAGCAGCTCTACGCGCTGCCGCAGGAGACGCAGATCACGCGACTCATCTGCGTCGAGGGCTGGAGCGAGATCGGCAAATGGACCGGGACGCCGCTGCGCGAGTTCCTGCGCCGCATCGGCGCCGACCTGCAGGCGAAGTACGTGCACTTCGTCTGCTCCGAGGGCTATTCGGTCTCGATCGACATGCCGACGGCGCTGCATCCACAGACCCAGATGACGTTCCGGTTCGACGGGGAGATCCTGCCGACGAAATACGGGTTTCCGATGCGGATCCGCATCCCGACCAAGCTCGGCTTCAAGAATCCCAAGCACGTCATCGGCCTCGCCGTGTTCAACCACTACACCGGCGGCTACTGGGAGGATCGCGGCTACAACTGGTTCAGCGGTCTTTGACGCATGGTGCGGCGAATGCCGGGTGCCATCACTCCGGCTTCAGCCCGGCGAAGCTCACCACCCTGGCCCATTTCTCGGTCTCGTCGGCGATCATCCGAGTGAGATCGGCGGGCGAGCCGGGGATCACCGTGCAGCCGAGCTCCTCGAGTCGCGCCTTGATCTTCGGCTCGGCGAGTGCCGCGTTGATCCCGCGGTTGAGCGTGTCGATGATCTCCCCGGGCGTATCCCGTGGCGCGCCGATGCCGTACCAGGCGCTCGCCTCGAAGCCCGGCAGGAAGTCGGCGATCGTCGGCAGGTCCGGCAGCTCGGCCACGCGCTGGGCCGTCGTCACCCCGATTGCGCGTATGCGTCCGTTTCGGATGTGGCCGATCGAGCTCGGCGTGGTGACGAAATAGAGCTGCACCTGCCCGGCGAGCAGATCGGTCATCGCCGGCGCGGCGCCGCGATAGGGCACATGCTGGATGTCGACGCTCGCCATCATGCGGAACAGCTCGCCGGCGAGATGCGGCGAGGAGCCCACGCCCGACGATGCCATGTTGATCCGCCCCGGATTGGCCTTGGCGTAGGCGATGAACTCCGGGACCGTCGCGACGGGAACCGCCGGGTGCACCACCATGACGTTCGGCACGCGCACGATGCCGGCGACCGGCGCGATGTCGCGGATGAAGTTGAAATTGAGCTTCGCATAGAGCGAGGCGTTGATCGCATTCGGCGCGCCGACGAACAGGAGCGTATAGCCGTCGGCGGCGGCCCGCACGACGGATTCGGTTGCGATGTTGGTGCCGGCGCCGGGCCGGCTCTCGATGACGAATGGCTGGCCGAGCTGCTCGCCGAGGTGCTGCACGATCACGCGCGAGATGATGTCGGTCGTGCCGCCGGGGGCAAAGCCGATGATCCAGCGCACCGGCCGCGCCGGATAGGCTTGTGCCGCGGCGAAGCGCGCCGCGGTTGCCGACGCGGCCACCCCCGCAGCGAGCTGCAACAGTCGGCGGCGGGGGAGGCTCACGGCTCTTCCCTCAGGGCTCAGAGCGCAGGCTGCGTGCGGTCCACCGGCGCGCCGCGCAGGTAGACAGCCGAGATCCGCCGCGTGTTGGTGATGTTGTCCAGCGGGTTGGCGTCGAGCACGATGAAGTCGGCGCTCTTGCCCGCCTCCAGGGTGCCGGCATCGGCCAGCCGCAGGAACGCGGCCGAGTTGCGCGTCGCCGCCACGATCACCTGCGCCGGCGTCATCCCGGCGGCCACCATGTCCTCCATCTCCTCGTGCGGGCCCCACGGCTTGTTACCGTCGGTTCCGAGGGTGATGCGCACGCCCGCCGCATTCAGCTTCGCCAGGTTGCGCGCCTGGATGCCGTAGAACTGCTGCGCCGCCGGCTTGTCGGTGTTGGCCGCTTCGAGCTTCTCGAAATCGGCGGCCGGCATGCCGGGCTTGAGCCAGCTCAGGTCGGTCTTCACGCCGCGGTCCGGCAGGTTCGGGGTGAGGATCAGGTTCGGACGCGCCTTGAACATCGCCACCAGCTCATCGTCGATGTCGCGGTCGCGGACGCCGTGCGCGAACGCGTCGAGCCCGGCGCGCATGAGCCCTTTCGCGTCCTCCTGATCGAAGATATGTGCGCTGACCCTCAGGCCCCGTTTGTGCGCCTCGTCGATGATGGCGCCGTAGATTTCCGGGGTCAGCTTCTTGTATTTGCCGTCGCGGGTGTCCACCCAGATCTTGACGATATCGACCTTGCGCTCCGCAAGCTCCGCCGCCGCCTTGCGGCCTTCCTCTTCGGTGGTGATCCAATGCGGCACCGTGATGCGTCCCGGCTCGGGCATGGTGATCCCGCGTCCCGCGCTCAAGAATTTGGCGGCGCCGGGAATCGTCTCGCTGCGCATGTCGAGCAGGTCATAGTTGTCGGTGCCCATGCTCAGCGCGGCGCTCACGCCCCAGTAGGCGCGCTGCTTCAGATCGCGGATGAGCCGATCGCGGGCGGGGCTCAGGTGCACGTGCGTGTCGATGAACATCGGCATCACGGTCTTGCCCGCGAGATTCACGCGCGTCGCGCCGGCGGGCACGCGCACGTCGCCGGCGGCGCCGGCTGCGACGATCCGCGCACCCTCGATGACCAGGGTCGCATTCTCGATCGGGGCGCGCTCGTCGCCCACGATCAGCCGCACGCCTTCGAACGCCGTCACTGTCGGCGCTTGCGCGCGCGCAGGCGGCGCGAGCCCGGCAAGGGCAGCAAGCGCAACGGTGGTGGCGGCAGCAACGATAGTCCCTCGGCGCATCGAAGCCTCCCTCATGAAACCGAAGCCGCACGGTATCCCGTCTTGGACCGGACGGGGAGGGGGTACGGTGGCAACCGGGGCCAACCAGATGGGGACAGGCATTCGCCGCAACATGCGCTATCGTACCGTCGTGGCGTCGAGAAAGAACGCCAGGTCACACAGGGAGGGATGCCGTGTCCGCACGACGTATTCGCATTGCGCTGTCGCGCGTGCTGATGTGCTGTGTTCCATTGCTGTCGGGCAGCGCGGCCGAGGCGCAGGACTACCCCACGCGCTCGGTGCGGCTCGTGGTGCCGAGCCCCGCCGGCGGCGGCACCGACATCATCGCGCGGCACCTGGCGCAACGTCTGACCGAGCGGTTCCGTCACCCGGTGTTCGTGGAAAACCGTGCCGGCGCCGGCTCGCTGGTCGGCACCGACTTCGTCGCCAAGGCGCCCGCCGACGGCCACACGCTGCTGATGGGCGGGCTGTTCAACATCGTGATGAACAGCGCGCTCCTGAAGAACCTGCCGTACGATCCGCTGCGCGACTTCGTGGTGGTCGACTATATCTCGGCCTATCCGTTCATCCTGCTGGCGCGGAAGGACCTGCCGGCGACCACGCTCAAGGAGTTCGTGGCCTACGCCAAGGAGCGGCCGGGCAAGCTCAATTACGGCTCGGCCGGTCTTGGCACGCTGCATCACGTGTGGGGCACCATCCTGCTCAAGAGCCTCGGCCTCGACATGGTGCACGTCCCCTACAAGGGCGCGGCGGCCGCCCAGCAGGACCTGATCGGCGGCCGGGTGGACGTCCTGTTCGACAATCTGTCGGCCGCCAAGGCGCACGTGCAATCCGGCCTGCTCAAGGCGCTCGCGGTCTCGTCCGCCGCCCGCAGCGCGACGGTGCCCGACGTACCGACGATCAACGAGACAGGACTGACGCGGTTCGAAGGGGAAAGCTGGTTCGGCGTGTTCGCGCCGACCGGGACGCCGCCGGCGGCTATGGACACGTTGGGCAAGGCGATCGGCGAGATCGTGCGCGATCCCGAGTTCGTCGCCGTAGTGCAACGCGACGCCGGACGCATGCTGAGCATCCCGCCCGACCAGCGCGCCGCCTGGCTGCACAACGAGGTGGAGCGCTGGAGCGGGATGGTCCACACCTACGCCGTCAGCGCCCAGTAGACGCGAGCTTGCCGCTTCAGCCGACCTTCTGGCCGACGAAGTCGGCGAGCTCCCGGCGCGTCACGTCGGGGGCGAACCAGAAGAAGAGCGGGCCGAGCAGCAGGAACGACAATGCCAGCAGTGGCAGGCCTGCGGCGATCGAGTGGGCGGTCGCGATCCATCCCATGATCATCGGCGCGAGCGACGCGAAGCCGAGGCCGATGGCGAAGGTCGCGCCGACCGCGGTGCCGCGGATCTGGGTCGGGAAGATCTCCGCCGTGTAGCCGAGCCCGGTGCCGAAGCTGCCGGTGATCAGGAAGTTGGTCGCCAGCCCGACCCAGAACAGGCTCGTCGGGCTGTCGAGGTGACCCATCGCCACCAGCAGGATGGCGGCCGGAACCGCAAAGGCCGGAATCACATAGCGCCGTCCGAACTGGTCGCACAGCCAGCCGCAGATCCAGTAGGCGAAGATGGCGCAGAACATCCAGACCGACAGGTAGGTCGCCATGGTCGGGAAGCCGAGCTGCTTCTCGTTGGCGAGGTAGAACGGCATCCAGGCGGACCAGCCGACCCAGGTGAACAGATACAAGAAGTAGACCAGGCTGGCGATGATGCTCTCGCGCGGGTAGGCGCGGAACGGTGAGAGGATGTCGAGCTGCTTCTTCAGCCCTTTCTTGACCATCTCCGCCGTGACATGCTCGTAGCGCGGGCTTTCGCTGATGCCGAGCCGCACCCACAGCACGAGCAGCGCCGGCAGGATGCCGAGGAAATAGAGCGCGCGCCAGCCCCACAGCGGCACGATCACCAACGCCGCGAGCGTGCACAAGAGATAGCCGAGCGGGTAGCCGCCCACCAAGCCGCCCAGCGCCGTGGCGCGCCACTTCTTCGGCGCGGTCTCGGTCACCAGCAGCATGCCGACCGGGTTTTCTCCGGCGAGCGCGATGCGGGTCAACGAGGAGAAGATCAAGAGCGTAATCCAACCCGTGGAGAAGCCGGTAAGGCCGGTCAGGAGCGAGTAGCCCAGGATCGACCAGATCAGGACCCGCTTGCGCCCGTAGAGATCGGCCAGGGCCGGAAATACGAACGTGCCGATCAGCCCGACCCAGCGGGAGATCGTGGTCACCATCCCCATCGTCGCCGGGGTGATCCCCCATTCCTTGATGAGGATCGGCGTGACGAGCTGCATGATCGTCGCTTCGTAGATGTCGAACGCCCAGCCGAGGATGCAGATGGTCAGCACGGTGGCGCTGTAGCGCGTCCACCTCTCGTCGGAGGTCAACGGTGCCGCGGCAGCGGCGGACGGAGTCGTGGTGATCGTCGCCATGGTCGCTTTCCTCACCTCAATCCCGCTCTGCGGCGGGGTTCGTTGATTCAAGCAGCAGGTGGCTGCGATCCTATGGTTCGAGACGCGCACCTTGATGAGGAGTGTGCTCGGACGACCTCGCAAGCCACGGTGCGCTCCTCACCATGAGGATCGCAGAGGAAACGCGTCGCATGGGGATGACAGGGGAACGACCTCATCCTGAGGAGCGCGTGCGCCTCTTCGCGCGCGCGCGTCTCGAAGGAGAGGTCGTTTCCGTGCGCTCATGCCAATCCTAGCCGTGCAGGAACCCGCGCACCGCCTTCGTCGCGGCATCGGCCTGCTCGAGATGCGGCAGGTGTCCGGCGTCTTCGATCAGCTCGACCTTCGCGCCCTTGATCCGCGTGGCGAATTCCTGCGCGTAGGCAGGCGCGATGATGCGGTCCGCGTTGCCCCAGACGATCAGGGTCGGCGCCACGATGCGGTGCGTGCGGTTCTTGAGACCGCGGTCGGGGAGCGGCCAGACGAACTTGCCAGTGCAGGCCTGCGCCCAGATGAACGGAGCCAGCACCTCGACCCGGGCGGCGGAATCGGTCGGGACCGCGAAGAACTGCCGCGCCGCTTCCCCCTGCGGATCGGCGAAGAGCGACGGCCGGCGTTCACTGTCGCTCAGCACCATCCAGTTCTTGACCGGCAGGTCGTCCCGCCACAGCCCGACCGGATCGATCAGCACGAGCCGGCCGACCGATCTCGGCGCTGCCGCGGCAAACTCGGCCGCCACCAGGGCTCCGAACGAGTGGCCGACGAAGGCCGGAGCCTCGAGCTCGAGCCGATCGAGCAACTCGCCGTAGTAGACGGTAAGATCGAGCCAGCCGTCGAGGTGGTGCACCGCGTCGGGATCGCCCGGCGTCGTTCCGGGATGGCGCGGCGCATAGATCGTGTAGGCGTCGGCCAGACGGGCGATGAAGGCCCGGTCGGGGGCGAGGCCCCAGGGTCCGTGCAGATAGACGAGCGGCGGCCCGCTGCCGGAGATCTCGACATCGGTCTCGACCCGGTTCTGCCAGAGCCTGAGCCGGCGCACGTCCGGAGCCGCCATGGTCTTGTCTCCGCTCTACGAGGCTGCCGCCATGGCGGCGGCGGGGCGCTTGGCGCGCAGGCGCTCGGGCCACCAGCGGTCCTCGTACGTGTCGTCCCATAGGCCTTCGAGATGCGGCAGGACCTCGCGGGCGAACAGGTCGATATTCTGCTTGCACAGCGCGGTCGACATCGAGCCGAAATGCAGGAGCGCAAGCAGATGGCCGATGCGCAGGCGCTTGACGCCCTCCATCAGTTGCTCGCGGACCGTCTTCGGGCTGCCGACGATCACGAAGCCGCGCTCGAAAAAATCCTTGGCCTTGAGCTCGCGCAGATTGATCCCGGCGCGCGGATTGTTCTGCAACGCCTGCACCAGCGCGGGGTATTCCAGGCAGCCGGGAATCTGCTGATAGTAGGACGGCGTGTGCAGGAGCTTGTTGAAGAAATACTCGGCGTGCGGCGCGTACAGCTCCTCGGCCTCCGCATCGGTCGCGGCCACGCCGATGAGCTGCAGGAAGCTGTAGCGATACGGATTGTCGTCCCGGCCCTTGCGCGCCACAAGCTCCCAGTAGCGGTCGGCCGTGTACTCGGCGTTCTTGGCGCCGTAGTAGCTCAGGTGGCAGAAGCAGTGGTCGAGGCCGACGACGAATTCGGCGGTCGACGAGATGCCGGAGCCGGGAATCCAGATCGGCGGATGCGGCTGCTGGATCGGCCGCGGCCAGAGATTCACCATCCCCAGCTGGTAGTGCTTGCCGTTCCAGGCGAAGAAGTCCTTCGCCGACCACGCCTTGGTGACGAGCGCCAGCGCCTCGCGGAAGCGCTCGCGCTGCTCGACCGGAACGACGGCGTTGCAGATGACGGCGTCGGTCGGCAAGCCGGTGGGGAAGCCTGCGACCAGCCGCCCGCCGCTGATGCAGTCGAGCATCGCATATTCCTCGGCGATCCGCGTCGGCGGCGTCGTGGACGGCAGGGTGGAACCGAGCTGGATGATCGCAATGTCCTGGCCATTGGTCTCTCTGGCCAGCACCGAGCCCATCAGGCTCGGGTTCGCCATGAAGCCATAGACGTTCTGGTGATGCTGGTTGGTGCAGACGCCGTGCAGGCCGGCGTTCGCCGCGTAGAGCAGCTCGTCGAGCGTCGCGTTGTAATATTGGCCGACCTTCTCGGCATCCGCCACGTCGAACCACAATGGGTCGACGAATGCCGAGTTGTAGCGCTGCTCGAAGTCCGCCGGCAGATCCCGATACGGCATCAGGTGGAACATGCAGACTTTCACGCCCGTTTCCTCCGTCGCCGTGCAGCGTTTTGTCGAATGCTACGTCCAAATCCGACGGCGACTCAAGACCAGGAGCCTGACCGGAATCGCATAGGCGCTAGTCTTTCGCGCCATGGGGGCGAGCGCCCGCTCGCGGTCGTCTCATCGTCGCTTCCTCCTCCCGATGTGGAGCACATTCGTCCCTCACCGGTCCCCGGCTGCGAAGTGTCGCAGCATGGCGTCGGCATCGGGCTTCATTCCGGTAAACAACTCGAAGGCGCCCATGGCCTGGAAGACCGCCATCCCGCCGCCGGACATGGTGCGACACCCGAGGGCGCGGGCCGTTTTCAGAAGCTCGGTCTCGATCGGGAAATAGACGATGTCGGCCACCCAGATCTCCGGCCGCAGGAGCTCGGCTGCGAGCGGCATGCCGGGGTATTTCGCCATCCCGACCGGCGTCGCGTTGATCAAGCCGTCGGCAGCGGTCACCGCCGCGGCGACGTCTTCCGCCACTGCGGCTCGCCGCGCACCGAAGTGGTCGCACAGACGGCGTGCCACCTGCTCGGCTCTTTGGCGATCAGGATCGACGATCGAGAGGGCCCCGGCGCCGAGCGTCAGGATCGCGTGCGCAACCGCTCCGCCCGCCCCGCCGGCGCCGAGCTGCACCACATGACGCAATGGCACGTCCGCGAGCTCGCGCCGGAAACTCTCCGCAAAGCCCCACCAGTCCGTGTTGTGGCCGATCGCGCGGCCGTTCGCGAAGACGACGGTGTTGACGGCATCGATCATCCGGGCATCCGGCACAACCTCGTCGAGGAGCGGGATCACCGCGCGCTTGCACGGATGAGTGATGTTGACGCCGGCAAAGCCCAGCCGCCGTGCCGCCTGCAGCACGTCCGGCAGATCGTCGACGCCGAGGCCGAGCTGGTCGAGATCGATCAGCCTGTAGACATAGCGAAGGCCCAGACGATCGCCCTCCCGCTCGTGCATCAACGGGCTGCGGGACTCCTGGATCGAGGCGCCGATCAGACCGGCGAGCACCGACGGTGTGCCGGCGACCGATGCTGGCGGCTTCTCGCGTCGATCTGCGCTCACTGTCCCGATCGCCGGTTCACGGCCGCTCCGCTATCAGGTCCAGCATGGCACGCGTTGCGACCTCATATCCCTTCGCTCCAAGCCCCGCGATGACGGCGGTAGCGACCTTGGAGACGTAGGAGTGGTGGTAGTGCGCCTCGCGACGATGAATATTCGAGATATGCAGCTCGATGATGGGGCCCGGGAACATCTTGAGCGCATCCAGGATCGCGATCGATGTGAATGTGTAGGCGGCCGGATTGATGACGATGCCGCTGCCATGGTCTGTGGCCTCGTGAATCCAATCGATCAGCTGGGCTTCGCTGTTCGATTGGCGGAACTCGATCGCCTGTCCCTGGGCTTCGGCCCGGCACTGCCGTTCGATCTCGGCGAGCGTCGTCCGGCCGTAAATCTCCGGCTCTCGCGTCCCGAGGCGATTCAAGTTCGGGCCGTTGAGGATGTAGATCGGTTTGCCCATGGGCTCAGCCTCTTTCGTTTTCACCAAAGGCCGACGCTCAGCCCTTGTACCCCATCAGCCTCGGCAGCCACAGAACCGCCTCCGGGACAAACGTGATGAACGCCAGAACGACGATCGCCGCGGAAATGAATGGCGCGGCCTCGCGGACGATCGCCGCCAGAGGCTGCCGCGTCATATTGGCGATGATGAAGAGCAGCAATCCGTAGGGGGGCGTGAGAAGCCCGATCATGATGTTGACCACGACCACCACGCCGAAATGAACCAGATCGATGCCCAGCGCCTTGGCGGTCGGAATGAAGATCGGCACGACGACGAGGAGAAGCGTGCTGCCTTCAAGCAGGCAGCCGAGGATCAGGAGGACGATGTTCACCAGCAGGAGGAATCCCCCCGGGGAGAGATCGAACCCGTTCATGAACAGCCGAAGCGACTGCGGAATATTCTCGATCGTCACGACATAGTTGAAGACCAGTGCCCCGCCGATCAGGATGCCGACCGACGTCGTCGCCTTGGCGCTCGTGAGTATGGCGCCGTACAGCTCCCGGAACGAAATCGCCCGATAGATGACGGTCGACGCGAACAGCGCATAGGCGGCGGCCAGGGCCGCGCCTTCGGTCGGAGTGGTCACGCCACCGTAGATGCCGAACAGGAGAATCGCCGGCAGCATCAGGGCGGGGAAGGCCCTGATCGTGATCCTGGGAATTTCGCGCAACGGCACAGGCGGCTCGACCGGATAGTTCCGCCGGCGCGCCACGATGGTATTCATGACCATGAAGGCGACGCCGAGGACGAGGCCTGGAACCACGCCGCCGAGGAAGAGAAAGCCGATCGAGGCATCCGAGATCAGCGCGTAGAGAACCATCGGGATCGACGGCGGGATGATTGGCCCGATGATCGCGGCCGAAGCGGTGATCGCTCCCGCGTAGGCGATCGGATATCTCCCGCCTCTGGTCATCATCCCGATGATGATGCGGCCGATGCCGACGGCGTCCGCAATGGCGGATCCGGACATGCCGGCGAAAATGATGTTCGCAACGACATTGACGTGACCGAGACCGCCGCGGAATCGTCCAACCAGCACGAGACAAAAGCCGAGGAGCCGGTCGGTGAGGCTGCCGACATTCATGAGGTCGGCCGCCAGGATGAAGAGCGGGATCGCGAGCAGCACGTAGCTGTTGAAGAGGCCATTGAGCAACTGCTCGGCCGCTGTTCCGAGATCGAGACCCGCCAGCAGCAGGTAGAGGATCGAGGCGGCGATCATCGCATGACCGATCGGCAGCCCGAGGGCCGCCAGGACCGTGATCGCGATGATGCAGGCCGCGAAAGGGCTGAGCGTCATGATCGGTCGCCGAGTTGCGCGGCAGCGGTCACGGCGGCTTCCCCGCGCCGCGAATGGCGTTCCACACCAGCCAGCCATAGCGGCAGATGCATGCGACCGCGAAGATGACGTAGATCGAGTACAGATAGTTGATCGGTACGTGCAGATAGGCCGATCGTTCCACCTTCATGAAGGTCACGTATCCGTAGGCCGCGGGCAGCGAAACGCCGTACAGGAAAATGACCGCAATGCCGGTGATCGCGGTGAACACGCGCCGCAGGTTGTCCGAGATGTTGCCGTAGATGATGTCGAACCGGACCTCTTCCTTCTCGGACAGCACGAAAGCCGCACCCCAAAGCACGATCCAGAGCCAGGTCAGAACGCTGACCTCTTCGGTCCAGCCCACCGGATTGTTGAAGACATAGCGGAGGATGATCTGGATGATGAAGCAGACGAACATCGTCGCCAGTAGTGCGACGGCGATGTTTTCCGCCCTTCGGCGCAGCCATCGGCCGACGGAAACCAGATTTTCGAGGTCCATGCTGGCTCTGCGTCCTGGCGCCCGGTCGACCGGCCGCCGCAAAGACCGGCGACGCGCGATCCAATCCTCAGGCTTCACATTGCGCGGCGGCCCTCTCAGATCACCGCATTGATGCGCTCGAGGGCGCCCTTGGGCCAGTCGTTGCCGTATTTGTCGAGGTACTTCTTTTGCGCGTGGGTACGGAACGCGTTCAGGTCGGGGGTGTAGACTTTCTTGCCTTCGGCCTTGAAGAAGTCGGTGACCTCCTTCTCCTGCGCGTTGAACTTGGCCGTGCACGCGTCGATCGCGCTTTCGGCGGCCGCCTGAAAGGCGGCCTGCCGTGCCGGCGTCATCGCATCCCAGATCTTCGACGAGATCGCCATGACGTCGTAGGCGATGACGTGACCGGTCAGCACGAACTGGGACGTCACCTCGTGGAACTTCATCAGCCTGCTGGCGACCAACGGATTGTCCTGGCCGTCGATCGTGCCGGTCTGCAGCGCGGTGTACACCTCCGCAAAGGCGACCGGCGTCGGATTGGCGCCGATCGATTCACCGAGAAACTGCCAGAACTCACCCGGCGGCATGCGCAACTTGATGCCCGCCATGTCGGCGGGCGCCTTGATCGTCTTGTCCGGCTTGAGGTTGACGTGGCGCGATCCGAAATAGACCGGGGTGATGATCTGGATGCCAAGCTGCTGCTTGGCCATCGTGATCATCTCGCGCCCGATGTCGCTCTTGAACGTCTTGCCGAGATGGTCCGCGTCGCGGAACAGGTAGGCCGACGTCATCAGCGACCAGGCGGGCACCTGCTTGGAAATGTCGGCCGGCGCCAGGTTGCACATTTCCAGGTTGCCGCGCTGCATCGCGACAAGCTCCGTGCCCTGCTTGAAAAGCGTGTTGCCCCAGAACGGCTGGAAGTCGAAGTCGTCTTTGATCCCCGTTGCGAATGCCCGGTAGGCCTCGGCGCGCAGATCCTGCTCGGTGAAAGCCGCCGAGAACCGCAGCTTGGGTTTCGCCTGGGCAGAAACCGAGCGGGTCGAGCCGACTGCCAGCATTGCTGTGCCGGCGGCCACAATCGAGCGGCGCGTTAGCTGGACGGCCATCATTTCCTCCGAAGCCAACCACTCGTCTTGTCGCGAGGGCCGTGATTTATCGCCTCAGCGATAATTGAAATCAATATGCAAAATCTATTTTCTCATATATTTTACATTTTATATGATAGGCGCCGCCGAGTTGGTCTCGCGTCCCGCCGGAGCTAACGTGCAAGCGATTGGCCCCACTCCCGACGTCCGTGTCGACGGGAAAGCATAGGTTGATCAACGACATGCTCACGCGCGCGCCGGACTATGATTCGGTCGGGGAAAAGGCCTATCGCCGCATTCGATCGGACATCATCTTTGGAATGCTTCTGCCGGGGCAGAAGCTGAAACTCGATCGCCTGCGCGAGGACTACGGCGCGAGCGTCAGCACCTTGCGCGAACTGCTGGCGCGCCTGTCGTCCGAAGGCCTCGTGATCGCAGAGGGTCAGCGCGGCTTCGAGGTGAGCCCGGTTTCGCCAGACAATCTGAAGGAGATCGCGGCCCTTCGGTTGCTCCTCGAAACGCACGCCCTGGAGCAATCGTTTCTCGCGGGCGACATGGAATGGGAAGGCCGGGTGGTGTCCGCCCACCACAAGCTCTCGCTGATGGAAAAGCGCATGCTCTCAGGCGAGCGAGCCGATACGGAACTGTGGAAGCGTTACGATTGGGAATTCCACCACGCCCTGATCTCGGCGTGCGGATCGGCTGCGCTGCTCGAGACCCACGCACCGATCTACGACAAGTATCTGCGCTACCAGATGGTCGCGGGCGTCTTTCGCGGGGAAGTCGCCGCGCGCGAGCATCAGCAGCTTCTGGACTGTGCGCTCGGACGAGACGCTCACACGGCGCGCAACGTGCTCGCATCCCATATCAATGATTGCGTCACATATACGCTCGAGAACGGGATGCTGTCGCGCGAGCAGCGCCCTGCAACCGCGCCAGCAAAATGACTCCGAAGCTCACGCCGCCGGCGTGAGCGCGCTCGGCTTCGTGCCGATCGCCACCGCGAATGCCGGGCGGGCATCCATGCTCTCCTGCCAGCGCTCGAGCTCAGGCATGGCTGGGCGCTCGATCGGGAACTCGAGACAGCGCTTGACGATCGTCGCCTGCGCCATGTCGGCGATGGTGAGCCGATCGAGGGCGAAGAAGCTGCGTCCGGCGATGTGGCCGTCGAGGATCTTCAGCTGCGCGATCAGGTCGGCGCTCTGCGTGGCGAAATCGGCGCCGCGCTCCTCCGGCTTCTTCCTGGCGCCCTGGAACACCGCCACGTAGGGCGTGTTCAGGTGCGCGAGCAGCCAGTCCATCCACCGTTCCACGTGAGTGCGCTCGGCCGGCGTCGCACCGGTCAAGGTCGGGCGATGGACGGAGGCCAGGTAGCGCAGGATCGTGTGCGACTCCCAGATCACCACGTCGCCGTCGATCAGAGTCGGTACCCGCGCGTTTGGATTGAGCTTGCGGTAGTCGTCGGTCTGGGTGTTGCCGAACTGGCGCCCGTAGTCCTCGCGCGTGTACGGCACGCCGAGCTCCTCCAGACAGAAGATCACCTTCTGGACGTTTCCCGACGTCTGCCGGCCGAGCAATCTGATCATGGTGTGTCCTCCGCTGTCACCCACCGCGCGGCTTGTACGCGATGGCGTCCATCTCGATCTTCGTGCTGATCACGGCGCGCGCCTCGACGGTGGTGCGGGCGAGCACCGCGTCGGCGAAATGCTCGGCGAACACCTTGTTGTAGCGGCCAAAGTCGCGCGCGTCCTCCAGGTAGGTGGTGACCCGCACCACGTCGGCGAGCGTCGCACCCTCCTCGGCGAGGATGCGGCGGATCGAACTCGATGGTGCCGCGCGTCTCCTCCTCGATGGTGCCGGCGATCATGTTGCCGTCCGCATCCTTGGCGACCTGACCGGATACGAAAATGAAGTCGCCCGCGCGCACCGCCGGATGGAACGGCAGGTTCGGGTTCTTCTTGCCGATCGGGTACACGTCCTTGCGGGCGTCTGCCTTGCTCATGGGGGATCCTTCAGACGAATGCAGTGGTCTCGATGATGTCGACGCCGCGCACGCGGTCGACCAGGTAGATCAGCCCGCGGTCATCGATGGTGACGTCGTTGGAGGATGCGCGCTCCTCGCCGTCCGGCGGGTCGGGCAGGAAATGGCCGACTTCCCGGGGCGCGAACGGATCGGCGATGTCGACGAGGCGCAGGCCCTGGGCGAACCACGCAAACGGGATCACGCTGCCGGTGAAGCGCTCGGACGGTTGATGACAGCCGCTCATCGGCGGCTGCGGGCTGCCGTCGCGGTCGAGCCCGGGCACCTGGAAGGTCGCAATCGGCGTCGGCAGCTGCTCCACCGTGATGTCGTAGATCCAGGTGAAGGAGGGAGCGGACGGGCGCAGCTTGGCGACGTCCTCGTCCGCCACCACCATGATGCGGCGGCCCTTGAGCGGCTGCGGGATCGGCAGGCACGTGTGGGTCGGGTGCGGGAACGCCGGGCTGGTGTTGGTGTGCGCGATCGGCTTCGGCCGCGACAGGTCGGCGATGTCGAGGATGAACAGCCCGTGGTGCCAGTAGCTGACATAGAGGCGATCGCCCAGGCGCAGCGGATGGTGGCAGCGTGGCGGCACCCAGTCGTCCCACGGATAGGGCTCGCCGCCCGCCTTCCACTGGCCGGGGATCCACCACCGACCGGCCTCCACCGGCCGCGCCGGATCGGCGAGGTCGAGGATCATCACGATGTTGCCGACGTAGCCCTCGGCGGTCGGCGACAGGTACGCGTAGCGGCCGTCGAAATCGTAGCGGTGCACGCCGCGCCCGGCGGTCAGCCATTTGCTGATCAGCTTCGGCTCGCTCGGCTGTACCACGTCGTAGATCGCAATCCCTCCGCCGAACTCGGCCGGCCCGGACTGCCCGAGCTTCTCATGGTTGACGATCATGATGCCGTCGGCCACGCGCACCTTGTGCGAATGCCAGCCCTCCGGCAGGTCGATGCGCGCCAGCAGGCGCGGATTGCGCGGGTCGGCCACGTCGACGATGCTGGTGCCGCTCGGCCAGCGCATATGGCCGACGTAGAGCGTGGTGCCGTCGACCCACACCTGGCCGCCGCCCGGGCAATCGTAGTGCGACACCAGCCTGGTGTTCGATCCGCTCGACACGCGATGGCCCAACGTCACGCGAGCTTGACGACGTCGCCGGCCTTGTCGCGGCCCCACCGCTTGAACAAGTGGAAGCACTTCAAGGCCGGCTCGTCGCTGGCGACGAACAGGATCGCCGGCTCGCGATCGCTGCCGTTGTGGTGCTCGAACCACGAGCCGCCCGGCACCGCGAGATTGTCGAACTTCTGCCAGTCGAAGCGCTTGCCGTCGATGATCGAGTGCCCGGAGCCTTCGAACGGGGCGACCAGCAGGCTCGCCGTCTGCCGCACCGGTTGCGTCTTCTCGCCCGGCCGCAGCATGACCACGAAGAACGTCATGGTCTTGAACACCGGGCCGCCGGTGAGCGGGTCGGTGTATTCGATCGAGATCGCCTCGTAGGGGTCGCCATCCCAATCCCTGAAGCGCGCGATCAGCTCGGCCATCTGCTCCCAGCGGTAGACGTACATCGGCGAGGAGTGACCAGCGCCGCGATGATGCGAAAGGAAGCGCGGCTTCAGGCCGCCGTGGTCGTAGGCGCGCGCCGAATAGTCGGATGGCACTGTCGCGGTCTGCTGTTTCTTCTTGACCGGCTGACCGTCGACCATCTCGGTGTAATCGTGCTCGAAATAGACCGCGTTGAGCGTCTCGACCAGCGGCAGGTCGAGCACCGAGAGGTTGACCGCCGGCTCGTTGCCGACGTTGCCGTGGTTGTGCCAGGTGTCGACCGGGGTGAGCACCATGTCGCCCGGCCCGAATGTGATGTCCTCGCCGCCGACGCCGGTGAAATTGCCGGTGCCGGTGAGCCCGAAGCGGATCGCGTTGGGCGAGTGGCGGTGCGGCGGCATCACCTCATTGGCGTCGTTGAGCCGGTAGGCGGTGTACATCGTGCTCACCGTCGCGCGTCGCGGCGACAGCCCGGGATTGACCAGGATGAGCGAGCGGCGCTCGGAATCGTCCATGGTCACCAGTTCGGCCGCGCGGAATAGGATCGGCTCGATGTCGTCGCGGTAGCTCCAGCGATGCGGGAGGGCCTTCTGCGTCCCCATCAACTGCTTGATCTCGTCATGGGCGACGTCGGTGGAGGTCGCCCAGAACGGAAACATGCTCTTCGCCGAGATGTCGCTGTACAGCGCCTGCAGAGCGGCTTCCCGGTTGGGGAGGCGGCGCGCCGCGCTCGCGGCGCTGGTCTTGGTCGCCGACATGTTGGGCTCCTTGGTGAGAAGTTTCCGCAACGCTAGCACGGGCCATGTTGCTTGTCGTCCCCGCGGAAGCGGGGACCCAGTACTCCGCAGCGTGGCAGTCGGGTGTTCTGCCTTGCACACCCGATCCTCCGGGCGTACTGGATCCCGGCTCGCGCGCGGAGCGCGCGGCCGGGATGACAATCGAGAGGTTGTGGGCTCACGACCCCGGCGGCGGAATCTGGAACAGCTCCGCCAACTGCTCCTTGGTCAGCGGCTTTTCGAGGAACTTCATGTCGATGCCGTCGGCCATGACCTGGTCGAGATCGGACAGCTTGTCGGGCGAGAGCGCCTCCTTCGGGTTGTACTGATCGCGCTGCAGCACAACCAGGCTCTCCGGCTGCTTGATCGTCTCGGCGTACCATTTCACGGCGAGCGGGTTCGCGTACATGAAGTCGAGCGACTCGCGGTAGGCGCGCATGAAGCGCAGCATCACGTCCTTGCGCTCCTTCAGCGCATTGGCGTTGACGATCTGCACGCGGATCGTCTGGTTGCGCAAGGTCGGCACTTCCGGGCCGCGCGCAATCACCCGGATCTTGCCTTCCTGCACCTCGGCGAGCCCGAACGGCACCACCGCCCAGCCGATATCGACCTGGCCGGTCATCGCCATCGTGTAGGTCGAGGGCGGCCCGCCGGTCGAGATCGGCTTCGCCTTGACGCCGAGCTGCTTGACGAAGCCGAGCGCCACCACGTGCGAGGTCGCGCCGTTGGTCGAATAGGCCATGGTGTGCTTCTCGGTCGCCTCCGCGAGGCTCTTGAGCGGAGAGGCGGCCGGCACGTACCAGTATTGGTCGCCGACCCCCACATAGGCGGCGGCCAGCACGCGGATCGGTGCGCCGCGGGAGAACGCCCGCATGGCGCCCGACGTTCCGATGCCGATGCCGATCTCGGCCGATCCGGAAATGACCGCCTGGATCGTCTCGCCGGCTCCCTGGGTGCCGAAGGTCTCGAGCTCGATGCCGTGCTTCCGGAAGATGCCGGCCTTCATGCCGAGCGTGGGCATCTGGTTGGCCCAGGCATCGATCTGGCCGATCGCCACCTTGATGACGTCGGCCGCGTGCGCGGCCGATGCGATTGCTGCCAGCGAAGCGCCGAGCGCGACGACGCGCGCGATGTGACGAAGCATGCTCACCTCCCGTGCGGCGCGGGCCTTCGGCCCGCGCTCGACGAAAGGATAGCAACTACCGCTCGGCTTGTAAGCCGTTGGAAGCGGTCGCCGAGAACGCTGCCGCCAGCTCCTGTGCGCCCGGCAGCTTCGAGTCGCGGTCCATCTTGGCGTCGGTTGCGGCGATGAGCTTCGCAACCACATTGTTGCGGATCGCGACCGGATTGCGATAGTAGCCGGCGCGCTGGAAGAAATTGGACGTCGGCACCTGCTGGCGCATGGCGGACGGCATCGACACCATGTCGAAGCCGTTGCCGTCGCCGGTCAGATTCATCATCTCGAGCTCGGCCGCGCTCAACGGGCCCTTGTAGCCCTTGCGGCGGGCGAACACGATCGAGTCCATGAGCTTTTGGGTCTGCAGCAAGGGACCGACGTCGACATCGAGGTTCATCGCGTGGGCGGCGAGGCCGCGCGGCGTGTTGGCGATCTTCTCGTGCTCGCTCCACGCCACCGGCACGCTGCGGGTGAACTCGATCATGCGCCGGAGCACCGCGAGCTTGCGTTCCAGCCTGGCCTTCTTCTGGTCGCCGCTCGCAGCGGCGGCGCGTGCCCGCAACGCCTTGAGCAGATGGTCGCCGCTCTCGGCCATGATGCTCACCGTATTGGTCGTGAGCAGTTGGTTGTAGCCGAGCGCCGTGCTGATCGCCCGCGCGCCGGGGCGCGAAAACTCGAGCCCCGCCTGCACGTCGTACTTGCCGTTGCCGCCCGCCTCGAACGCGTAGACGCGCACCGCCTGCTCGCGCGAAAGCCCGGCGGCGGACGCGACCCAGGCGTAGGCCTGCTTGAACTCGGCTTCGCTGCGCGGCCGATGCGGCGCGAAGCCGAACTGGTCGGCGGCCGCTTTCAGAAAATCGGCAACGACCGGGATCGGCGCCCTGGGCGGCCGCTCCTCCGGGGTTGCCGAAGGGTCGGCCGGCTTCGACGGGCCGGAATAGACCGGCGGCTGGGTCAGCACATAGTCGTCGACAACGACGTCCTGGTTGCCACGCCGCTTGGCGATGCGCAGCCGCCGCTTCTCGGTGATCGCGTTCCAGTAGGCCGTCGCTTCCGTGTCGAACGCCTCGCGCGCGCGCGTGTAGGTCTCGAGCTTGCGCCGGTATTCGCCCATGGCGGCCGGGCTCGCCTGGGCGAGCACCTGCGGCGCGTCGGGCGCGGCTTCCGCAAACGCCGGCGCGCACGGCCACGACAACAAGGCGGCCGCGAGGCCCGCCAGGTGAATGCGAGCGGAGGGGGATAGCATCGTTTCCCTCGGGTGATCCCGTCGTTCGCTCAACTAAGGCATGCCAGTGTTAACCGTTCATTAAGCAAGACCGGGCGCACCACGCCTTGATATCTACCCCGCCCGCCGCACCTCGGGCCGCGCCGGCGGCCGGGCGAGACCGAGGTGGTCGCGCATGGTCGGCCCCGAATATTCGCGGCGGAACAGACCGCGCCGCTGCAACTCAGGAACCACGAGGTCGACGAACTCGTCGAATGCGCCAGGGAAATAGGGCGGCATGACGACGAAGCCGTCCGCTCTTCCCTCGGTGAACCATTCCTCGAACGTGTCGGCGATGCGTTGCGGCGTGCCCGGGAGCACCCAATGGCCGCGCGCCGCCGCCGTCACGTTGTAAAGGTCGCGCAACGTCATGTTGTCGCGGCGCGCCATGTCGAACAGCGCCTTGGAAAAGCCCTGCCCCCGGTTGGTGAGGGGAAAGTCCGGCACCGGGCCGTCGAGCGGATAGCCGGAAATGTCGTGGCCGAGCCGCTGCGACACCAGGGTGAGCGCGTTGGTCGCGGTGAGCCAGCTCTGCAGCAGGGTGAGCTTGTCCTTCGCCTCCTGCTCGGTCGCGCCGACGATCGGCATCACGCCGGGCAGGATTGGCACGTGCTCGGGCGCGCGACCGTGCTTCACCACCCGTGCCTTCAGGCTGTCATAGGCAGTCTTGGCGGCGCCCGCGTCCTGCACGACGGAGAACACCAGGTCGGCGGTGCGGGCGGAGAGCTCCTGGCCCGGCACCGAGCCGCCCGCCTGGATGATGATCGGATGGCCCTGCGGGCAGCGCTCGATGTTGAGCGGCCCCTTGACCGAGAAGAACCGCCCCTTGTGATCGAGCGTGCGAATCTTGCTTGCGTCGACGAAGGTGCCGGTCGTCTTGTCGGCGACGATCGCACCGTCGTCCCACGTGTCCCACAGGTCGCGCACCACGTCGACGAACTCGTTGGCGATCTCGTAGCGCAGGTCGTGCTCGGTCATCTTGTCGCGCCCGAAGTTGAGCGCTGCCGCGTCGTTGGAGGTGGTGACGACGTTCCAGGCCGCCCGCCCGCCGCTGAGATGATCGAGCGACGCGAAGGTGCGGGCGACGTGGTACGGCTGATCGAACGTGGTCGACACGGTCGCGCCCAGGCCGACGTGGCGGGTGACCCGGCTGAGCGCGGCAATCAGGGTCATCGGCTCGAAGCGCGAGACGAACGAGGGATGGTCGCCCGCATTCGTCGCCAGCCCATCGGAGACAAAGAACAGGTCGAACTTGCCGCGCTCGGCTGTCTTGGCGATCGTTTCCAGCACCGGCAGGCTGGCATTGCTGGTGGTCGCGCCCTCGTAGCGCCAGCCGGCCGAATGGTTGCCGGTCCCCAGCACGAATACGCCGAGATGCATCTGACGTTTTGGTGTCGCCATGCCTTTTCTCCGATGTGGCGCCTCCGCCGCTCAGGGGGCTGCGGCGCTCAGGGATCGATGCGGATGTTCTTCTCGCGCACGATGCCGGCCCATTTCTTCATTTCGGACTCGACCTTCTGCGCCAGGACTTCTGGACTGCCGCCCACCACCTGGACGCCGAGCTTGTCGTAGGCTTGCCGCACGCCGGGCGCCGCCAGGCTCGCGTTCACCTTGGCGTTCAGGAGCTCGATGACGGGTTTCGGCGTCGCCGCCGGGGCGAACAGCCCGAACCAGACCATGGTGTCAAAGCCGGGCACGCCCGCTTCGGCAACGGTCGGGTGGTCGGGAAGCGCCGGCCACCGCGTCGGGCTGGTCACGGCGAGCAGCCTTGTGGTGCCGGATTGGACGTGAGGCAGCGACGTCGTCACGCCGTCGAACGTGTAGTGGATGCGGCCCGCGATCAGGTCGGTCAATGCCGGGGCCGCGCCGCGATACGGGATGTGATTTGCCTGGATCTTGACCATCTGGTTGAACAGCTCGGCAGACAGATGATTGATGCTGCCGGTCCCGTACGAGCCGAAACTGAACTCGCCCGGCCGGGCGCGGGCGACGTCGATCAGCTCCTGCACCGACTTCGCCGGAAAGCTGGGCGTGGCCACCAGCAGCAGCGGCGAGGTCGAGACCAGCACGATCGGCGCGAAGTCGCGCACCGGGTCATAGCTGAGCTTGGTATAGACGCTCGCGTTCGTTCCGTGCGTGCTGCCTGTGCCGAACAGGATCGTATAGCCGTCGGGCGGTGATTGCACCACGGCGGATGCGCCCAGCATGCCGCCCGCTCCGCCCTTGTTCTCGATGACGATCGACTGTCCGAGTTCGTCGGCCAGCCGCGAGATCAGGACCCGGGCCACCCCGTCGACGCCGCCGCCCGGCGCGAACGGCACGACGATCTTGACCGTCTGATTGGGATAGGCCTGTGCCTGCGCGACTGCGGGCGTCATCGCCAGCAAGGAACTGCTCAGCGCAAGGATGCCGATGCGTCGGCCCGAGGCGGCAATCATCATGGCTTTCCCATCCTGCTGCAAAGCCACCGGCGACCAGAACGCTAGCAGCAAGTGCATCATCGGCAAAGCACTCATAGGTTGGGCCCGCCGCGCGCGTGTTCCCTTGGACCCGGTGTCCCTGTAACGTGCACGCATCACGACAGCCATGAGAGACCAAAATGCTATTGGATCATCGGACCTATACGGTGCGGCCCGGCACGCTGCGCAAGCAGCTCGCGCTCTATGAGAAGCACGGCCTGGCGGCGCAGAAACGCTATTTCGGGGAGCCGCTGGCCTGGCTCGTGAGCGAGACGGGCGACGTCAACACCTATGTGCACATCTGGGTATACGAGGATGCGGCGGATCGCACCGCGAAGCGCACGGCGCTGTTCAAGGATCCCGAGTGGCTCGCCTATCTGGATATGAATGCCGAGGCCGGCTACCTGGTGAAGCAGGAGAGCAAGCTGATGTCGCCGGCGCCGTTCGCGCCGATCAAGCGCTGAGCGACAGCAGATGGTTTCGAGGGAGGATACCTTGGTCGGATTTCGTCTGCTGTCCCGGCTCGCCGCATGTGTCATCGCGGTCGGGCTCGCCGGAGCGGCGGCTGCGGACGATTATCCGAACCGGCCGGTCAAGCTGGTGATGGGCTTCGGTCCGGGAGGACTGGGCGACATCGCCGGCCGCGCCATCGCCCAGAGGATGTCGCCGTCGCTCGGCAAGCCCATGGTCATCGAAAACATGCCGGGCGCCGGCGGCATGACGGCGGGCGCCTCGGTGGCGCGTGCAGCGCCGGACGGCCATACGCTGCTGTGGGTGAGCGGGCAGAACGCCATCAGCCCATCCATGTTCAAATCCGTCCCGTATGACTGGGCAACCGACTTCACCCCGGTCTCCACGGTCGGGGTGTTCGATTTCGTGATCGTCACCGGCAAGGACAGTCCGCTCAAGAACGTGGGCGACATCATCGCCGCCGCCAAGGCCGACCCGGCGAAATTCAATCTCGGCACGATCAGCGTCGGCAGCGCGCAGAACCTCTCGGCTCTGATGTTCGCATCGATGGCGGGATTGAACGTCACCGTGGTTCCGTTCCGCACGACCGGCGAGGTCGTGACGGCCTTGCTGTCGGGCCAGATCCAGGCGGCGTTCGAGACGTTGCCGGGCGTCATGGGACAGGTCCAGTCGGGCGCCCTGCGGGCAGTCGCGGTATCGTCGGAACGGCGGGTGTCGTTCCTGCCGCATGTGCCGACCGTCGCGGAAAGCGGCGTTCCGGACTATCGTCTCCTGTCGTGGAACGGCATCGTGGTGCCGAAGAAGACGCCCTCCGAGATCGTGCTGCGGCTCAACAAGGAGCTTGCCGCGGCGGTGGCGAGCCCCGAGGTGAGCAAACGCTTCGACGAGCTCGGAATTGATCCGCGCCCGAGCACGCCGGAAGAGCTGCAGGCGATCTACGACACCGACGTGGCGCGCTGGCGCATGGTCATCACCGACGCGAAGATCGCGCCGCAATAGGGAGATCAGGCGATGAACACGGTTCCCAAGATCAATCCGGTCACGGCGCAACGTGCGAGCAACATCGATCCGGCGGAATGGGAAACGCGGGTCGACCTTGCCGCCTGCTATCGCCTGGTCGACCTCTACGGCATGACCGACCTGCACCTGAACCATATCTCGGCGCGCGTGCCCGGCAGCGAGGAGCACTTCCTGATCAACCCGTTCGGCATGATGTACGAGGAGATCACCGCCTCGTCGCTGATCAAGGTCGACCTGAAGGGCAACATCATCGCCAACCAGAACCCCGAGTATACGGTCAACCTCCCGGGCTTCGTGATCCACAGTGCGATCCACGCCGCCCGGCACGACGTCGCCTGCGTGCTCCACACCCACACCAACGCCGGCATGGCGGTGTCGGTGTTAAAATGCGGCCTGCTGCCGCTGACGCAGACGGCGATGCGCTGGTCGCGGGTTGCCTATCATGATTTCGAGGGCGTGGTGGTCGACCTCGACGAGCAGAAGCGGCTTACCGATAACCTCGGCGACAGCGAGGTGATGATCCTGCGCAACCACGGCCTGCTCGCCTGCGGGACCAGCGTCGGCCAGGCGTTCAACAACATCTATCGGCTGGAGCGCGCCTGCCAGACGCAATTGCTGGCGATGGCCTGCAACGCCGAGATCACCATGCCGCCGGATGCCGTGATCGCGCGGTCGAACGCGCAGCTTGCCATCGCGCCGTCGCCCGACGCCAAGGGCAACAAGCGCCCGCACGGCTCGCTCGAATGGCCGGCGCTCAAGCGCATGCTCGACCGGCGCGATCCGTCGTACCGGAACTGACGCACGACGGCGCCGCTTGCTCCATCTCTCCCCCGCCTGGCGGGGGAGAGCCTGCCCCCGACTTGACCGGGGGGAGCGCGCATCAGCAAGCCGCTACTGCGGCTCGATCCTGGCGGCACGCACGAACCCTTCCCACTCCTTCACCTGCTGGCGGAACAAGGCCTGCGCCTCGTCGGGCGTGCTGATGAAGGGATCGCCGCCGAAGCTGTTGAGGAACGTCTTGGCCTCCTCGGTGGCCAGGACCTGGTTGAACCACCTGTTGAGCCGATCGACCACCGGCTTCGGCGTGGCGGCCGGCACCATGGCGGCGAACCAGGTGATCAGCTCGACGCCGGGCACGCCGGCCTCGCGCATGGTCGGAACGTCGGGCAGCGCCTGCATGCGCTCCGCCGTGCTCACCGCAAGCATGCGCAGCCGCCCGGCCCGCACCTGGCTCAGCCCGAACACCGGGTCCATCATGCCGTAGTCGACGGCGCCGCTGGCGAAGTCGTTCACGCTGTCGTTGGCGGTCCGGTACGGCACGTCGACGGCCTTCACGCCGGTCGCCTGCTTGTACAGCTCGCCGATCACCTTGCCGCTCGTATTCGACTGCGCATAGCTCGCCTTCTCGCCCTTCTTCCGCATCGCCTCGGTGAGCTCGGCCAGGGTCTTGTACGGACTGGCGGTGGCGACCATCGCCATGAACGGCTGCTTGTTGATGGTCGCGGCGATCTGCAGGTCGCGCGCCGCGTCGAACGGCGGCTTCTTGAACAGGTGCATGTTGGCGGCGATCGCGCTTCCGGCGTGGACGTAGACGGTATGACCGTCGGGCCTCGCCCGCACCGTGTATTCGGCCGCGATGTTGCCCGCCGCGCCGACCTTGTTCTCGACGATGACGGTGTGGTTAGCGAGGTGGCGCACCTTCTCGGCAAAATAGCGGACGATGACGTCGGCGCCGCTGCCCGCCGGAAAGCCGCAGACGAAGCGGATCTCCTGGCTTGGATAGGTCTGGGCGTAAGCGTTGGACGACGCCAATCCCGTGGCCGCGACCAATGCGGCGGTCATGCCGGCGATGCCGAGCCGATTTGCTGTACGTTGCATCTCTTGTTCCTCCCGTGTCTTGTTCGGACGCGACTGCATCATTCCGGGAACGCCTCCACACGCGTCCGGCGGATCTGCGGCAGCACGATGGTGGCGACGACGCCCAATGTCATCACCAGGAGAACCGCCGAGATCGGGCGCTCAACGAAAATCATCGGGTCGCCGCGCGAGATCACCAGGGAGCGACGGAGATTCTCCTCCATCAGCGGCCCGAGGATGAATCCCAGGACGAGCGGTGCAGGCTCGCAACCGAAGCGCAACAGAATGTACCCGAACACGGCGAAGATGGCGGTGAGCACCAGCTGCGCGACGTTGGTGTTGATGCTGTACACGCCGATGACGCAAAACAGCAGGATGGCCGGGTAGAGGTGCCGGTAGGGGACCGACAGCAGGCGCACCCAGATTCCGATCAGCGGGAGATTGATCAGCAGCAGCATCGCGTTGCCGATCCACATGCTGGCGACCATGCCCCAGAACAGGTCCGGCCGCTTGGTCATGACTGCCGCGCCCGGCTGGATGCCGTGGATGATCATCGCTCCCATCATCAGCGCCATGACGGCATTGGAAGGCAACCCGAGCGTGAGCAACGGGATGAAGGAGGTCTGCGCGCCGGCATTGTTGGCGGCTTCCGGTCCGGCCACGCCCTCGATCGCGCCGCGGCCGAACCGGCTCGGATCGCGCGCCATCTTCTTTTCCACCGTGTAGCTCGCGAAGGCGGCAAGCACGGCGCCGCCGCCCGGCAGGATGCCCAGGATCGAGCCCAGGCCGGTGCCGCGCAGCACCGGGCGCCACGCGGCCGCAAAGTCCTGCCTGCTCGGCCAGACGTCGCGAATGCGCGTGCTCACCGGGGTGCGCTGCAGTTGCGGCCGTTCGAGATTGCGAACGATCTCGACGATGCCGAACATGCCGATGACCAGGGGGAGGAAGTCGATGCCGTCCCATATGGCCGATATGCCGAACGTGTAGCGCGTCAGGCCGCTGTTGACGTCGGTGCCGACGAGGCCGAGCAGAAGGCCGATGAGAACCATCCCGACCGCCTTGAGCACGGACCCATGGGCCAGGATGACCGCTGTGACCAGCCCGAGCACCAGCAAGGAGAAATAGTCCGGCGAGCTGAAGGCTTGCGCCAGCGCGGCGAGCGGCGGCCCGAAGGCCGCAATGAACACGGTGCCGACACAACCGGCAAAGAACGATCCCAGGGCGGCGACGCCCAGGGCGGCGCCGGCACGCCCCTGTTGCGCCATCGGATAGCCGTCCAGCGTGGTGACGATCGACGCGGCCTCTCCCGGGATGTTGACCAGGATGGATGTGGTCGAACCGCCGTACTGGGCGCCGTAATAGATGCCGGCGAGCATGATCAGCGACGACAGGGGGTCGAGCCCGAACGTAATCGGCAGCAGCATGGCGATGGTCGGGATCGGCCCGATTCCCGGCAGGACGCCGATCAGCGTGCCGAGCAGACAGCCGATCAGGGCGAAGCCGAGATTCTTGAACGACAGTGCGGCGCCGAATCCGGTTGCCAGATTCTGCAGCGCATCGACCTCCATCCTAGCGGCCCCACCACGCCGGCAAGGGCTGCGACAGCGCATAGACGAAGACGAGCACGGCGAACAACGCCAGCGCGCCGCCCAGCAGGAGCGATTCGGATACCCGCGCATCGCGTCGCGCGCTGGCCGCGACGAGCGTCAGCGCCACCGTGGTGAGCGCCAGGCCGATCGTTTCGAGCAGATAGCCGAACAGCAGAATGGCGGCATTGATGAACAGGAGCGGTCGGAGTTGGACTGCTTCGACCGGCGGCCCCTCGATCGTCAGGCCTCGCACGCCGACGATCACTCCGACCAGAATGATCAGCCCGCTGAGCAGGATCGGAAAATAGCCGGGCCCCATCCTGGCGGCCGTGCCGAACGTGAGATCGGCGCCGAAGTAAGCCCCGGCGGCACCGATCAGGACAAAAACCAGGCCCGCCCCCAGATCCTGCGGGCTCCTTACCCGGACCACGGCGCTCCTCCCTGCGCGAATGCGCGCCCGTCGCCCGCACGGGGCCGACCTCGCGCGCAAGCCGTCCCGACGGATGAGTCAGCGAGCAATGGCGTTGCGCCGCGGCGATTGTCGCGCGTCCATGTCGCAGGACGGTAGACCACAATGTGCTGACGGTCCACGGTGCCACACGCGCCCGAGTGGGCAGCACCCCATGCGCGACACGCGCGCGCCGGGCTACCCGAGCTCCTGCGTGGCGCCCATGAGGAACTGGCGGTCCTTGTCGACGATGTGCGTGAGAAAGCGCACGACCGAGCTTATGCGCGTCAGCGTGGCCTGCTCCACGCGCACCGAGACCCAGACGTCCCGCTGCACAGAGACCTCCTCGGGCAGGAGCCGCACCAGCCCGGCGACGCCTGCAGCCACGAACGTCGGCAGCATGACGATGCCCAGCCCGGCTTCGGCGGCGGCGCACTGGGCAATGATGCTGTTGCTGTAGAAGGCGACCTTCGGCGCCGGGAGGGCTTCGCGCAGCCAGCGCACTGCATCGATCGCCAGCAGCTCTTCGATGTAGTCGACGAAGATATGGTCGGCGAGCTCTGCGCGACTGGCCGGCATTCCGTGCAATCGGGCATACGCCTCGGAGCAGTAGAGGGAGAGCGCAAACTCCGCGATCTTCCGACTCGCCAGGCCGGGAAGGCGTGGATTGAAAAAGCTCAGAAAAATGTCGGCTTCCTTGCGCGACAGATCGACCGGCTGGGGAATGCTGACGAGCTCGATGCGCACGTTGGGGGCAAACCGCTCGAGCAGCGGGATGCGGCGCGCGATGTAGCGGCTGGCGAGCCCCTCCATGGTGGCGACGCGAACGATCTGCGCGGCGTCGGTGCGGCTGCCGGCGATCGCGTCCTCGAGCGAGTTGGCGTGGGTTTCCATTCGCTCGATGTGTCCGAGCACCTCAGCCACGTTTTCCCGCACCAGGATGCCGCGCTGCGTCCGGTCGAGCAGCTTCATGGCGAGCAGGCTCTCGAGCTTGCCGATCCGGCGGCACACGGTCGAATGATCGAGCTTCAGCTTCTTGGCCGCTGCGTGAACGCTTCCCTGGCGAGCGACCTCCAGGAACACGCGGAGATCGTCCCATTTGAGCGCGCCCCGGTTCATGCCGTCCCCTCTGGCTGTCACGCCGCATTTAAGCACAGGATGGTGCCAAAAATCCGGGTGCGCGCAAGCCGCTGATATGTTTGCATCAACGGCCGATGCGGGGGCGAGATGCGAGCCCGTCCGCACACGAGGCCCGGATGCAGGTTCTATCCACGGATGTCGCGATCGTCGGCGGGGGTGCCGCCGGATGCTACGCGGCGCTCAACCTGCAGCGGGCAGGCTTGCGCTCGGTCATCCTGTGCAAGGGGCTGGTGGGCAAGAGCGGCGCCTCGATCTTTGCCGGCAACCTGGTGCTGTCCGGCCGTGCGCTCGGCAACACCGACGAGCAGGCGCGCAATACCGCTGAGTTCCTCATCAAGTATCACAACCAGTTCCTGATCGATCAGCATTGGGCGCGCCGCTGCGGCCAGTTCATCGAGAACGTCTACTATCCGGAGCTGGAGGAGGCGGGCCTGTATCTACGGCGCGACGACGCGGGCAACGTCGTCACCAGCCCCGGCAAGATCCGCAGCGTTGCGGCGAACGTCCAGGGAAACTCGGGCGTGCCGTTCATGGACCTGCGCCGCAAGCAGGTCATCCGGGCGGGCATCCCTCGGCTGGAGGAAGTCGTGGTGACCGCGTTGCTGCGCCGGCCGGACGGCTCGGTGTGCGGCGTGTTCGGATTGGATTACATCGCCGGCCGCTACGTGGTCGTGCTCGCCCGCGCCGTGATCCTCGCGACCGGATATTCCGATCGGCTGCACGCGCGCTCGACCGGCACGCGGGAAATGTCGGGGGACGGGATCGCCATGGCGTGGCGGGTCGGTGCCGATCTGGTCAACCTCGAAATGCAGTGGTGGCACACCAACGACATCGCCGATCCGCCGACCTGGCAGCGCATGCAGGTCTATCCCAATCCGATGCTCGGCTCGGAGAAGTCGGCCCGCATGGTGAACGCGGCGGGGGAGGAGTTCTTCAATCAACAGCGCGACGATCCGCTCGCCTATGGGCCCTACACGGTCCAGCTCAAGGCGTTGGCGAAGCAGGTGCGTGCCGGCAAGGCGCGCTACGACGGCGGCTATTTCGCCGGCTTCGACCACTGCGACGCGCGCGAAGTGGAAGCCTATACGACCTATGGCAAGACCTTTCGCCAGCTCGGGCTTCGCTTCCCGGAGGATCTGGTCGAGGCCGCCGTCACGGCGCACTACCGGCAGGGCGGCATCGACGTCGACACGGCGACGATGCGGGCATCGGTTCCCGGCCTCTACGTCGCCGGGGGCCTCGGCGGCCACAGCAATGGACTGATCGGGCTTGCCACCTATGACGGCAAGGTCGTCGCCGACGGTATTGCGGCGGATTTCCCGCGCCTTGCCGCGGCCGCGCTTCCCGGGGACCAGGTCGAGGTCGAGCAGCGGCGGCTCGAGGGCCTGCTCGCGTCGCGCGCCGACGGCGTCCCGCCCGCGGCCATCAAGCAGACCCTGCGCGGAATCATGTGGGACAAGTGCGGGGTCGAGAAGGACGCCGCAAGCCTGCGGTCGGCGCTCGACGCCATCGCCGAGATCAGGCTCGACCTGGTGCCGCGCATGGGCGTGCGGGGAACGGCGAAGACCGCGAACTTCGAATGGCTCGACGCCATCGACGTGGTCAACATGGTGGACGTGTGCGAGCTGGTCGTCCAGGCGTCGCTCGAACGCCAGGAAAGCCGCGGGCCCTTCATGCGCCGCGACTATCCGCTGCAGGACAACGAGACCTGGCTCGCCGCCAATGTCATGCAGCGGACCGAGAACGGGTTCCGCTTCCGGCGACGCCCCTACGAGCTCCCGTTCTTTCGACCCGGCTTCGCCACGCGCGACAATCTCGAGGTGGCGTGGTGACGGGCACGGCGTGGCGGCTCGGCCAGGACGAGAACCACGACACGCTGGCGGCGCGCAATGCGCGGCTGAGCATCGGCGACATCGTCGTCGTGCGGGTGAGCCGGTCCGATCCGGAGGGGCGGCCGGAGCTCCAGACGTTCCGGGTGCCGTACCGAAAGTGGATGCGCCTCCTCGACGCGCTCAACTGGATTGCCGAGAACCAGGCAAGCGATCTCGCCTACCGCTGGTTCTGCGGCTCCAAGATGTGCGGCACCTGCGCGGTGCGCATGAACGGTCGCGAAGTCCTGGCTTGCTGGGAAGCGGTCGAGCCGGACATGACGATCGAGCCGTTGCGCAACCTGCCGGTCGTGCGCGACCTCGTCGTGGACCGCGCGCCGTTCGAGGAAAAGGTGGCGGAGCTCGAGCCGTGGATCGAGCGGCCGGCGCCCTACCCGGGCTTTCCCGAGCCGCTGTCGCACAAGGACATGAAGGGCGCTTCGAAAGCGCTCGATTGCATCGGATGCATGTGCTGCTATTCGGCCTGCCCGGTGATCGGGCTGGGCAGCCTCACCGACTTCGCCGGTCCCGCGCCGCTCGTCCAGCTCGGTCAGACGGCGCTCGACCCGCGCAACGATCCCGCAAAGGTCGCGCGGTCGCTCGAGCGCACCGGGATTTTCCACTGCGTGTCCTGCTACAAGTGCGAGGAGGTCTGCCCCGCCAGCATCCCGATCGTCAGCCGGATCATCGAGCCGCTGAAGGCGAAGGCGGCGTCGATGGTGCCCGCGATGGCCCGACATCCGCTGGCGTTGCGCGCGGTCGTGGCCGCGCGCGGCCGGGTCGATCCGACTGCGCTCGTGTGGCGCGTCCAGGGCCTGCGCGCGTTTGCCAACTGGGTGCGCGCATGGCGTCTGCTGCTGCGCCGCAAGATCGATCCGATCAAGACATTCGTGAAGACAAGGACGCCGGCGGCCGAGGCGGCCCGCCGCCTGCTCGAGCGCGGAGGACGGCGATGAGGTTTGCGTACTATCCGGGGTGTTCGGCCCGCTCGACCTGCGCCGAGCTCAACGAGGCGACCCACAAGGTGGCGGCACGGCTGGGGCTCGAGCTCGAGCAGCTCGAAGCGGCGACCTGCACGGGTGCGCGCGAGCTGCGCGCGATCGATCCCGTAGGATTCCACACGCTCAATGTTCGCATTCTGGCGCTTGCCGAGGCCCTGTCGCTGCCGCTGATGACGATCTGCAATACCTGCACGCTCAACCTGCTCGACGCGCACGCGGCCTTCGTCGAGGATCCCGAGCTTGCCGGTGAGGTGAATGCGCGGCTTGCCGAGGAAGGATTGCGCTACAGCGGACGCACGCGCATCAGCCATTTCCTCTGGGTGCTGTACGAGGATGTCGGCATCGACCGCTTGCGCCACATGGTCGCCAGGCCCCTCACGGGGCTCACGGTCGCGGCCTTCTACGGCTGCCACATCACGCGCCCACCCGGTCGCTACGGCTTCGTCGATTCGCGCAACAACACGGCGCTGGAGCGGCTCGCCGAGGCGCTCGGATGCCGGCCGATCGCCTATGCGGGCCGCACCGAGTGTTGCGGCTTCCATACCGCGGCGCATGACGAGCGCGTCGCCATCAAGCTCACCGGTCAGCACATCAAGTCGGCCAAGACCAACGGAGCGCGAACGATGGTCACGCCCTGTCCGCTCTGCCACACGGTGCTGGACGGCTTCCAGCGGGAGATCGAGAAGGATCTGGGCGAGACGCTCGACATGCCGGTCCTGCACCTGCCGCAGCTCGTCGGGCTCGCGCTCGGCCTTTCGCCGGACGATCTGCGTCTCGACCGCCACATGGTGAAAACCCAGGCGATCGCCGCATTTGGCGGTACATAGCTCTCCCCGTTCAGAGGTCAACCGAAATAGCGTCACTGCGTCCAAAGCCGCTTCAGTTCTTGTAGACTACAATCCTGCAGGGCGTGGTAGGGAGGCGTTCATGTCCGTCGCGTACCGAGCGATTCTCGAAGCCAGTCAGGAAGTGCCCCCGACGATTTCGACCGGAAGCAGCGGTCTTGGGACCTTCGTCTTCGACACCACGGCAGTCGCTGCGAACTACGTCTTTCACATCTTGGCGCTCGACTTTGGGCCGGCGGCGGGTCGCCCGCCGCAGACGGCTGCGACCGCCGACGATGTCGTCAGCGCGCACTTTCACAACCAGGTACGCGGCCAGAACGGGCCCGTCGTGTTCGGGCAGATCAACCCGGCTCAGGACAACGACGACCTTGCCATCTTTCCCGGCATTCCCTCGTGGATCCTGCTCGGCCGGTGGGAGACGAGCGACCCGGCCAGTTCTTCGATCAGCAACTTCGCCGGCGTTCTCGGCTCGACCGCCTTGGGAGCGGACGCTCCGCTCTATTTCAATATCCATACGGTCCAGTTCCCCGGCGGCGCAATCCGGGGTCAGCTGGTGGCGATCGCGGACGACAACGCCAACACCGTGTCAGGTACGGAACTTTTCGATGAGCTTCCCGGACTTGCCGGCAACGACAGCATCCTCGGTCTCGTCGGGCCCGACGTTCTCATGGGTAACATGGGCAATGACACGCTCCTCGGCGGAGAGGGGACCGACACGGCCTACGGCGGCCTGAACGATGACGTCGTCGATGGCGACGGGGACAGTGACGTTCTCTTCGGCAACGAAGGTGCGGACACCGTCTTTGGCGGCGCCGGCTCCAACACGATCGTCGGCGGCCAGGACAGCGCCGACGGCGCCGATTCCATAACGGCCGGTGCGCAGAACGACCGGATCTGGGGCAACGGCGGCAACGATACGATTGCAGCGGGGGACGGCCCCAACCTGGTCTTCGGCGGCTTCGGCGATGACAGCGTTCTCACCGGCTCTGGCAATGACACAATCTGGGGCAACGAAGGGAACGACACGATGGCCGGCGGAGCTGGTGCTGATCGCTATACATTCGCGGGAGGATCAGGCAGCGACCAGATCAACAGTTTCGCTTTCGGTGAGGGTGATCGCCTCGACTTGCAGGGCCAGACTTTCACGACCGGCACCTCGGCTGACGGCGATGTCGTGCTGCAGCTCTCGGGCGGCGGGACCGTCGAGCTCAACGGTATCGCGCCCGGAAGCTTCTCGCCGAACTTCGCTCTCTGATCCGCAATCGCGCTATTTCTTTAGGAGACTACGCCGCTGTTGGCACTTCTCGGAATTCCCGCAACATCCGATGTCAGGCCAGGCGGGCATCAAAGGTGACTGATCCAGCGCGACGATTCATGAGTACATGGGCTTGCTGCATTTTCCCCATACAACCGCAGCGATTGATCGCCCGCGGCCAAGGCAGCAATTTTGCACACCGGGTTGCGTTTTTGCGTCCGCGCCGCATCCGCGCCTGATTGACTTCCCGACGGGGCCGGTCGACGCTTGCGGCGGCACGAAGGCGTACCCGCCGGATCAAAAGCGCACGATGGAAAAGCTGCTGCTGCTCGCGATGAACGGCCTGATCTGGGGCTTGATCATAGCGCTCATCGCCCTCGGACTGGCCATCATCTTCGGCCTCCTCGACATCATCAACCTGGCGCACGGCGACTTCTTCATGGTGGGGACGGTGCTTGCCTGGGCGACGCTGCAGGCGACCGGCAATTTCTGGCTCGCCTTCATCGTGGCGCCGCTGATCGGTTTCATCCTCGGCGCGCTCATCCAGGCCACGGTCATCCAGCCGATCCGCAACGTCGCGGCGCTGTCCATCGTGGCGACGTTCGGCCTCTCGTTGATCATGCAGGAAGGCGTGCGCATGACCTTCGGGCCGACGCCGCGCCGCATCCTGCCCCCGATCCAGGGCACGATCCCCCTCCTCGGCATCGAGTACGAGGTCTACCGGCTGTTCGCGGCCGCGGTCGCGATCCTCGCGCTGGTCGGGTTCTTCCTGTTCCTCAACCGCACCAAGATGGGCACGTGGATGCGGGCGGTCCGTCACGACCGCGATACCGCCATCGCGATGGGCGTGCCGGCCCAGCGTGTCTACGTGATCACCTTCGCGATCGGCTTCGCGCTGGCCGCGGTCGGCGGCGTCGTCGCCGCGCCGATCACCACGGTCGAGTTCCGCGGTGGCGTCGACATCCTCCCGTTCTGCTTCATGGCGGTGATCATCGGCGGGCTGGGCAACCTGCAGGGGACCGCGGCGGCGGCGGTCCTGCTCGCCTTCATGGAGGGCGTGATCCAGAGCTTTGCCGACCCGACGGTGGCGCGCATCGCCTCGCTCGTGCTGATGAGCGGCGTGCTGCTGCTGCGGCCGCAGGGACTGTTCCGGGGGCTGACGCGATGACGCGAGCCGCCGTCATTGAGCGCACCCTGATGGTCGCATTCGCCGCCTTCATGATCGCCGTGCCGTGGCTCATCCCCGCCCTGGTCGGCAGCTTCTGGGTGAGCGTCATCGCCGAGATTCTGATCTGGTCGCTGTTCGCGGCGAGCGTGAACCTGCTGTTCGGCTACGTCGGCCTCCTGTCGTTCGGCCAGGCGCTCTATTTCGGCTTCGGCATGTACGGCGTGGCGATCGGCATCGAAAATCTCGGCCTGTCGTTCTGGCCCGCGTTTGCGCTCGGCATCGTGGCCGCCATGGCGATGGCGCTCGCGACCGGCATCTTCGCGGTCCGCCTCACCTGGCACTATTTCGCCATCATCACCGTCGTGTTCTCGCTCATCGTCTACTTCCTCGCGCTGTCCAACAAATGGCTCACCGGGGGCGACGACGGCATCAATTTCCCGCTTCCGCCCACCTTTGCGGTCGGCAGCCTGCGCCTGAGCCTCGCCGATCCGACGTTCCAGTATCTCTTCATCCTCGCGGTCGTCGCCGTCTGCTTCTGGCTCAAGCACCGCCTGATCGGCAGCCCGCTCGGCAAGGCGTTCCTGGCGATCCGCGACAACGACGTGCGCGCCGCGCTGATCGGGCTCAACGTCTATGTGCTGCGGCTGATCGCTTTCGTGCTGGCGGGGTTCCTCGCCGGGGTCGCGGGGGCGCTGTTCGCCTTCTTCGGGCGTTACGCCTCGGCCTCCTACATGTTCTACCACGTGTCGGGCGAGGCGGTGGTGTGGGCGATCGTCGGCGGCGCCGGCACGCTGCTCGGGCCGCTGGTCGGGACCAGCATCTTCATCATCGTGCGCGAGGTCGTGTCCACCCATTGGGAGCACCACGCGCTGATCGTCGGCATCGTCGCCATCCTGGTGGTGATGTTCGCGCCCAAGGGCATCGTCGGGCTGTGGCGCGAGTGGCTTGCCCGGTTGACCGAGCGGGAGAGCGAGGCCGCGGTCGATGCCCGGTTGAGGACCGAGCCGTGACCGAGCCGGTGCTGCGGACCGAGGGACTGACCAAGCGGTTCGGCGGCCTGACCGCGGTCGACGACCTGAGCTTCACGCTGGCGGGCGGACGGCTGCACGCGATCATCGGCCCGAACGGCGCCGGCAAGACGACGTTCTTCAACCTGATATCCGGCCTGCTGACGCCCGACGGCGGACAGGTGTTCTTCCACGGGCGCGGCATCACCGGGCACAAGCCGCACGAGATCAGCCGGCTCGGCATCAAGCGCACGCTGCAGATCAAGAGCGTGTTCCCGCAGCTCACCGTCGCCGAGAACCTGTGGATCACCGCCCGCGCCGGGCGTGGCTTCCTGCATCCGTTCCGCTCGGCCGCGCGCGACCGTGTCACGGCCGAGAAGGTCGAGCGCACGCTCGAGCAGATCGGGCTGTCGGCGCTGGCGCGCCGTCCGGCCGGCACGCTGTCGTACGGCGACATCGCGCTGCTCGAAATCGGCATGGCGCTGATTTCCGACTTGCGCCTTCTCCTCCTCGACGAGCCGACCTGCGGCATGAGCCCGGCGGAGACGGAACGCACCGTCGCCACCATCCGCACCCTCGCGCAGACGATCGACATCATCATCATCGAGCACGACATGGAGGTGGTGTTCGAGATCGCCGACGAGATCACCGTGATGGCGTTCGGCGCCATACTGGCGTCGGGCAAGCCGCGCGAGATCGCCGATGACGAGCGCGTGCGTGAGGCCTACCTCGGTCGTCCCGAGGACGAGGACTACGTCGAAGAGGCCGTGCATGCTGAGGCTCGATGACGTCCACGTCCATATCGGCAAGCTGCACATCCTGCAGGGGGTGAGCCTGGAGGTGAAGGCGGGCGAATGCGCCGCGCTGCTCGGGCGCAACGGCGTCGGCAAGACCACCACGTTGCGCGCCATCATGGGGCTGGCGCGGCTGACGCGTGGCAACGTGGCATTCGACGGCCGCGATCTCGCCCGCTGCCGCGCCCACGAGATACCGCGCCAGGGGATCGGCTACGTGCCGCAGGGGCGCGGCATCTTTCCCAACCTGACCGTGCTGGAGAACCTGAACATCGGCCTGCCGGGCAAGCGCGACGGCGAGCGCGAGGACTACGTGTTCGCGTGCTTTCCCCGGCTCAAGGAGCGCCTCGGCCAATCGGGCGGTACGCTGTCGGGCGGCGAGCAGCAGATGCTGGCGATCGCGCGCTGCCTGATGATGCGGCCCAAGCTGATCATTCTCGACGAGCCGACCGAAGGAATCATGCCACGCCTGGTCTCGCAGATCAGGCGCGAGATCCATCGCATCAACCAGAGCGGCGTCTCGATCTTCCTGGTCGAGCAGAACGTCGAGACGGCGCTCAAGCTGTGTCCACGCGTGTTTCTGATGGAAAAGGGCACCATCGTCCACAGCGGCGCGTCGCACGATCTGAAGTCGCAGCCCGAGATCGTGCATCGCTACCTGGGAGTCTCCCGATAGCGAAGCGTGCTCACACCCTGGAGAAGAAAGCCATGAAACCGAGACGACACTCTCGCCGCAGCTTCCTCAAGGTCGCACTCGCCGGCGGTAGCGCCGGCGTCGCCAGCCTGACCATCACCAAGGACCTGTTCGCGCAAGCCTCGGGGCCGATCGTGATCGGCCACCATTGCGATCTGACCGGCGTCATATCGTCGTGGGGCTTCTGGCACGACAAGGCCGCCAAGGCCGCGGTCGAGATCATCAACAAGGGCGGCGGCATCGCCGGGCGCAAGGTCGAGCTCGTCACCGAGGACACCGAGTCGAACCCGGCGCCCGGCGCCCGCAAGCTGCGCAACCTGATCCAGCGCGGCAATGCGGAGTTCATCGTCGGCTCGGTGCATTCCGGCGTGATGCTGGCGGCCTTGCCGATCGCCTCGGAGCTCAAGACCATCTATTTCTCCACCGGCGAAGCGACCGAAGTGACCGGCTCGAAGGGCACGCGCTTCTCCTTCCGCACCGGCACCGACACCTACTCGATCGCGGCCGCCAGCATGCCGTGGTGCGTCGAGAACCTGGGCAAGGTGTGGTCGATCATCTATGCGGACTACGCCTGGGGCCAGAGCACCAACCAGGAATCCAAGCTGTTCATCGAGAAGGCCGGCGGCAAGGTGCTGGCCAGCGTCGCCGTGCCGCTCGACACCAAGGACTTCGTGCCGTACCTGGCGCAGATCCCGGGAGACTCGCAGGTCGTGCTGCCGGCCTTCATCGGCTCGCTCTCGGTCGCCTTCTACACGCAGGCGAAGACGATGGGGCTCGACAAGAAGATGAAGATGTTCTCGTCATCGGCGAGCCTCGAATCGATCGACCCCGGCGACATCCAGGGCGCGGCGGAGGGAGTCTATTTCTTCGAGAATTTCCCGCGCATGCTGGCCCACAAGAACGACGAGTACCACAAGGAGTTCAACCGCCTGATCGGCATCGACGACGTCTACTGCCGCGAGATCGGCGGCACGCGCGTCATGGACAAGAGCCATGGCTGGCAGTGCTGGGAGGACATGTTCGCCATCAAGCAGGCGATCGAGGCGTCCGGCTACAAGACGCGCAAGGACGTCGAAGGCGTGATCCGCGCGCTCGAAGGAATGGAGATGAAGAACTCGCTCGCCCATCCCCAGGGGGACAAGCTCATCCGCCGGGAGGATCACGCCGGCATCATCGACTCCTACATCAGCCGCGTGGAGAACGGGAAATTCGAGGTCAAGCGGCGCATTCCCAAGGATGACCTGCTGAAGAACATGCCGTTGCGCCATAACCTGTCGGCGCTCCCGGCGTAAGCCGGCGGGCGGGCGCTTCGAGACCTGCATCTGACCCGGCCCCTGCGGGGTCGGGTTGCGCGCCGGCGTGGCGTCAATTCGCCCGGCTGGCGAACGGTGCTCTTGCGGCACCGGCCCCTGTTGGGGCAAGACAATTGCGGCAATGGACCCTTCGCCGTCAGGGTGAAGAGACCCCGCTTTTCTTCGCGGCCGGGTCCTGGCCCCAAAGGCCCATGGTGCGAGGTCGGCTGAGACAGGGAGGCTTGTTCGCCTGCGCGCTCGCGGCGATCGGGATCTCCACGCTCGTGTCGCAGCATGTCTGGCGTGAGAACGGCCTCAAGGCGCTGCAGGCGGTGAACGAGCCGCGCGTGCAGCTGGTCGCCAATGCCATCAAGGCGGAGATCAGCCGGCAGGATCACCTGCCGGTCGTGCTCTCGCTCGACCCCGACGTACGCGCCGCGCTCGAAGCGACGTCCGATGCGGCGATGCGGGCGGCGCGGATCGATCGGCTCAATCGCAAGCTCATGCGGCTCAGCCGCGAGGCGGATACGCGCGCGATGTTCGTCATCGGGGCGGACGGCATCGTGGTCGCGAGCGACGACTGGAACGCCGCCGACACGCTGATCGGGCGCAATCTGGCCGATCACCCGATTTTCAAGGACGCGGTCGCCTCGTCCAAGAGCAGCTATCTGGGCATCGAGGCTTCGGTCAACCGGGTCCGCTACTACCTCGCCGAGGCGATCCGCGATTCCGCCCTGCTCGGCGTATCGGTCGTGCGCATCGAGTTCGATGCGCTGGAGAGCGCCTGGCAAAGAGCCGGCGAGCGCGTCCTGGTGGCGGACAAGGATGGTATTGCATTCCTCGCCAGCGATCCCGCCTACAAGTTCCGCTCGCTCGGCCTGCTCGAGCCGTCGGCGCGCCCCGACCGCGCGGCATCGCGCTATCAGGGAGTCACGCTCGAGCCGATCGAGGGCGAGGTCACCGAGCGGCGGGGACCCGACCTGCTCGTCCGCGTGACTTCGCCGGAGGCGGACATCGTGCGCCTCAGCCAGACCACGGCGCTGCCCGACTACGGCTGGATCATCCACCGGCTCGCCAGTCTCGCCACCGTGCATGAGGACCAGCGCGACGGCGCCATCATCGGCGGCAGCCTGTCGACGCTGATCATCATCCTCGCGCTGTACGTCGCCGAGCGGCACCGCGCCTTCGTCGCGGCCAGCAAGTCGGGCGAGGAGCTCAAGCGCGAGGTGGCGGCGCGCACGCACGAGCTGAGCGAATCCAACACCTCGCTGCAAACCGAGATCGAGGAGCGCCGCCGCACCGAGGCGCGCCTGCGCGCGGCGCAGAACGAGCTGGTGCAGGCCGGGAAGCTGGCCGCGCTCGGGCAGATGTCGGCCGCCATCGCGCACGAGATCAACCAGCCGCTGGCGGCGATCCGCACCTTCATGGCGAGCACGAAGATTTTCGCGCAGCGCGGCGATCTCGGGCAGATCGTGCGCAACCTCGATCTCATCACCGATCTCGCCGAGCGGATGGCGAGCATCACCGGCCATCTCAAGACGTTCGCGCGCAAGAGCGAGCCGGGCCATCCCGAGCCGGTGCTGGTCGCGCGCGCGGTCGAGCGCGCTCTGTTCCTGCTGCAGGGGCAGGTCAAGTCGGCAGGCGTGCGGATCGACATGGACGTCGTGCCCGACCTGTGGGTCATGGGGCACGCAGTCCAGCTCGAGCAGGTGATCCTCAACCTGGTGCGCAACGCGCTCGATGCGGTCGGCGAGCGCGCGAGCCCGTCGGTACGGATCGCGGCGCGCGCCACCGAGGAGACCGTGTCCATCGCCATCGCCGACAACGGGGTGGGCATGCCGGGGGATCGGATCGATCGCATCTTCGATCCGTTCTTCACCACCAAGCCGGTGGGCAAGGGGCTTGGGCTCGGGCTGTCCATTTCCTATGGAATCGTCCAGGACTTCGGCGGAGAAATCCACGCCCGCAATCGCCCGGAAGGCGGCGCGGAGCTGACCGTCGAGCTCCCGCGCCATCGGCGCGAAGCGATCGGCGTCGAGACCGCCCTCCATGCCTGACTACGGCCCCATCCTGTTCGTCGACGACGAGGCCGCCATGCGCCAGTCGGTGACGCAATGGCTCGGCTTGGCGGGATTCGAGACTTTCGTCCACGACAAGGCGGTGAACGCGCTTTCCGGCCTCGACCGCGAGTTTGCCGGAATCCTGGTGACCGACCTCAAGATGGAGGGGATGGACGGGATCGCGTTGCTGCGGCGGTCGCAGGAGATCGATCCCGAGCTGCCGGTGGTCGTGATCACCGGCCATGGCGACGTCGAGACAGCCGTCGAGGCGATGCGGCTCGGGGCCTACGACTTCATCGAGAAGCCGTTCGCGCCCGAGCGGTTCCTCGATGTGGTGCGGCGCGCCAGCGAGAAGCGCCAGCTCGTGCTGGAGAATCGCCGCCTGCGCCGGAGCGTCAACGAGCAGAGCCTGCGCTCGCGCATCATGGGCACGTCGCGGGCGATCGAGTCCCTGCGCGCAAGCGTGGCCGAGCTCGCCGGCACCGACGTGAGCATCATCCTGTACGGCGAGACCGGCGTGGGCAAGGACCTGGTCGCCCGCTGCCTGCACGATTTCGGGCGCCGCCAGAAGGGCCACTACGTGGCGGTGAACTGCGCCGCCATCCCCGAGACCATGGTGGAGAGCGAGTTCTTCGGCCACGAGGCCGGCGCGTTCACCAGCGCCGTCAAGGCGCGCGTCGGCAAGCTCGAGCATGCGAGCGGCGGCACGCTGTTCCTCGACGAGATCGACAGCATGCCGCTGTCGATCCAGGGCAAGCTGCTGCGCGTCCTCAATGACCGGGTGGTGGAGCGGCTGGGCTCGAACCGCAGCACGGTGGTCGACATAAGGCCGATCGCGGCGAGCAAGATCGACCTGCGCCGCGCCAGTGCCGAGGGGCGTTTCCGGCTCGATCTCTATTACCGCCTCTCGGTGGTCGAGCTCGCCATTCCGCCGCTATCCGAGCGGCGTGAGGACATTCCGCTGCTGTTCGAGTATTTCGCCGCCTCGGCGGCGCAGGCCTATGGGCGCGAGCTCAAGCCGGTGTCGTCCGCAACGCTGAACTGGCTCATGACGCATTCCTGGCTGGGGAACGTGCGGGAGCTGCGCAATGCCGCCGAGCGCTATGCATTGGGCATCGCCGAGAGCTTCATGACCCAGCCATCGTCCGAGGGCGCGCGCCTTTCGCTCGCCCAGCAGGTGGAGACGTTCGAGCGCACCGTCATCGAGCGCTGCCTGGCCGAGACGGGAGGGCGGATCAGCGCCGTCATGGAACGGCTCGACATCCCGCGTCGAACCTTGAGCGAAAAGATGGCCCGGCTCGGCCTCGATCGCCGCCGCTTCGTCGAGCCGGTTGGGCCGAATACCGCCAGCGAATCGCAGGCGACTGGCGGAAAATTGCCGACGCGCTAGGCCGCTCCTCGGCTGGGGCTTGGGGAACAATGATTTTCTGGCGCATGCGCGAAGGCGTCCCTGGCACGCGGCTTGCTCCGTGCAGGGCCCTTTGCGGGGATGGTCAATAACAAAAGCGGGTGGGGAAAAGCGGGACGCCCACCCCGGCTCGGGTGGCGGCGTTCGATTGTATGGACAGCTTCGATCTTTGTGCAGGCGGCACGCGGGAGGTGGTGCCGGCCTCGGGGTTCCGTTGTCGCGCCCATTGCGTGGGCTCGCCCGCGTCATTCCGCTGCTTGGCGCCGCCATGCTGACAGCCTGCGCCGTCGGCCCCGACTTTCGTCTTCCCGATCTGCCGCCGGTGAAGAGCTTTCTGCTCGGCGGGGACCGCGGCCTGGGCGTCCGCGTCGTCAAGGGTGCGGACGTGCCGGCGCAGTGGTGGGAGCTGTTCCGCTCGCGCTATCTGAACGACCTGATCGAGCAGGGGATTGCGCACAACGCGGACCTGAAGGCCGCCGAGGCCGCGGTGCGCGTCGCCCAGGCCAATGCCCTGGCGCAGCGCGGGGCGCTGTTCCCGACGGTGACGGCGAATTTCAATCCGAGCCGCCAGCGGGTTCCGACCCAGGCGCTGACCTCCGATGCCGCCACGGGGGCCAGCACCTACAGCCTGCACACCGCGCAGGTGAGCGTCGCCTACGTGGCCGACGTGTTCGGCGGGACGCGCCGGCTGATCGAGGTCGCCGATGCGCAGGTCAATGCGCAGGCGTTCGGGCGCGAAGGCGTCTACCTCACGCTGACCTCGAACATCGCGATCGCCGCCATCCAGGAGGCGTCGCTGCGCGGACAGATCGCGGCGACGCGCCGCCTCATCGCGTATCAGACTCAGCTCCTCGACGTCCTGCGGCGACAGAACGAGTCGGGACAGATCGGTCTTACCGATGTGGTCACCCAGGAGACCGCGGTCGCCCAGGCGCGGCTCTTGCTGGTGCCGCTGGAGAAGCAGCTCGCCCAGCAGCGCGACCTCCTGGCGAACCTGACCGGGCGTTTCCCCTCCGAGGAGATTGCCGCCACGTTCCGCCTCGGGTCGTTCCGAGTGCCGCGCGCGATCCCGCTCACCGTGCCGGCCGACCTCGTGCGCCAGCGGCCCGACATCCGCGTCGCCGAAGCGAACCTCCAGGTGGCGAACGCGCAGATCGGCGTCGCCATTGCCAATCGCCTGCCGAAGATCACGCTGACCGGCAATGCCGGCAGCACCGCCAGCGCCCTGTCGAAATTGTTCACGCCGGGCACCGGCTTCTGGCTGATCGCTGGCGACGCGGCGCAGACCGTGTTCGATGCCGGCACGCTGTACAACAGGCAGCGCGCCGCCGAGGAGACGTTCAACCAGGTCGCCGCGCAATACCGCGGCACGGTCCTCACCGCCTTCCAGAACGTCGCCGACACGCTGCGTGCCCTGCAGGCGGACTCCCGCGCGGTCAGCGCCGCGGTCGCGGCGGAACGCTCGGCGGCGCGCAATATCGAGCTCGTGCGCAAGCAGGTGGAGGAAGGGCAGTTCAGCATCTCGGTGCTGATCACCGCTCAACAGGCCTACCTGCAGACCTCGCTGGCGCGTGTGCAGGCGGAGGCCTCGCGGCTCGCCGACACCGTCGCGCTGTTCCAGGCGCTCGGCGGCGGGTGGTGGAACCGGCCGCCGCCAGTCGCTTCCGTGGCGGACGTGCGGCCATGACACGGCGCGCCAACGTGCTCTGCGGGGTGGTGCTCGCCCTCGCGACCCTGCTGGTGGTGCGCGGTCCGTTCGCGGCGGCCGACAAGCTCGCGCAGCCGCTGCCGAAAGTCCACGACAGCGTCAAGGTCACCGTCGACCAGATGCATCAGCTCAGCATCGTCAAGGTGCGGCCGTATGCATTTCGCGTGCTCAAGACGGCGGTCGGCCAGATCGCCTTCAACGAAGACGCCAGCACGGTGGTGCTGACCCCATTCGCCGGCCGCGTCACCAGGCTGATCGCCAGGATCGGCGACGAGGTCAGGCGGGGCGATCCGCTGTTCGAGATCGACAGCCCGGAAGTGGTGCAGGCGCAGACCGACCTGATCGCCGCCGTGCAGGGGCTGGAGAAAGCGAAGTCGCAGCTCATCCTCGCCAAGAGCGTGCTCGACCGCCAGGTCAGCCTGCTCGCCGGCCGTGCGACGGCGCAGCGCGAGGTCGACCAGGCGCGCAACGAGTATGCGAGCGCCGAATTGGACCTGGCGACCGCGCAGGGGACGCTGACGGCGGCGCGCAACCGCATGCGCGTCATCGTCGGGCGCAACCCGTCGGAAGTCGAACGCGTGGAGCGGGAACGGCTGATCAACCCGCTGATCACCGTCGATGCGCCGATCGACGGCACGGTGACGGCACGCAAGGTCGGCCCCGGGCAATACGTGCGCAGCGATTCGGGCGAGCCGCTCTACTCGATCATCAATCTGTCCACCATGTGGCTCAAGGCCAATGTTCCGGAGACCGACATCCGGTTCGTGCGGGTCGGGCAGGAGATCGAAGTCCGCGTGACCGCCCAGCCGGATCGCCTGTTCCGGGCGCGCATCACGGCGATCGGCGCGGCATCCGACGCGACCACGCGGCGGATCGTCGTGCGCTCGGAGATTCCCAATCCGGACGGCGTGCTGCGCGCCGAGATGTTCGCGACCTTCCGGATCGCGACCGGCGACGGCGAGCCCGCGCCGGCGATTCCGGTCGAGGCGCTGATCCGCGAAGGCGAGGTGGCGACCGTCTGGGTCGAGGAGCAGCCGATGGTGTTCCGGCGCCGCGTCGTGAAGATCGGCATGGAGCAGGAGGGCCGCGTGCAGATCCGCGAGGGTCTGAAAGTGGGCGAGGTGGTGGTCGGGCGCGGCGCGATCTTCGTCGACAACGAATGGCGCACGCAATGACGTCCTTCGAGACGCGTCGCGGCGCGACGCTCCTCAGGATGAGGCCTCATGGTGAGGAGCCCCTTCCCTTATTCTCCCCCGCGAGCGGGGGAGAATAAGGGAAGGGGCGTCTCGAGCCATGCTGCGGCACCTGATCGCCTTCTGCCTGGGGCGGCGGCCGCTGGTGCTGGCAGCGTTCGCGGCGTTCCTGGCGCTCGGCTATGTGGCGTTCACCACGCTCAACATCGAGGCCTATCCGGATCCGGCGCCGCCCATCATCGAGATCATCGCGCAAGGCCCCGGCCAGTCGCCCGAGGAGATGGAGCGCTACGTCACGATCCCGATCGAGATCGCGGTCGCCTCGACGCCGGGACTGAAATTCATCCGCTCCAACACCGTCTATGCGCTCAGCTTCATCCGGCTGCAGTTCGAATACGGGCGCGACTACAATTTCGTGCGCCAGCAGGCGATCAACCGCCTCAAGGACGCCGAGCTTCCGACCGGGATCCAGCCGCTGATCTCGCCCGCCGGCACTATCAGCGAGATCTTCCGCTACGAGCTCAAGGGCCCGCCCGGCATGGACATCATGCAGCTCAAGACGCTGCAGGACTGGGTGGTCGAGCGCAAGCTGCGCATCGTGCCGGGCGTATCCGATGTGCTGGTGCTGGGCGGCAAGACCAAGGAATACCAGGCGGAGATCGATCTCAACCGCATGATGTCCTTCGGCGTGACGCTGCCGCAGGTTATCTCGGCGATCTCCGCCAGCAACCTCAACGTGGGCGGCCGGACGCTCGCCATGGGCGAGCAGTCGGTCAACGTGCGCGGCCTCGGGGTGATCGGCTCGCTCGAGGATATCGGCAACATCGTGCTGACCCAGCAGGGCGGCATCCCGGTTCTGTTGTCCGACGTCGCCAATATCCAGGTCGGCTTCACCCCGCGGCTCGGCATCGCCGGGCGCGACGACACCACCGATGTGGTGACCGGCATCGTGTTGATGCAGAAGTTCGAGCGCACCATGGAGATGGTGCGGCGGGTGCGCGCCGCGGTCGAGCGCATCAACACCGACGGCAGCCTGCCGGCGGGCGTGAAGATTGAGCCGTTCTACGACCGCGGCGACCTGGTGGCGATCACGGTCGAGACCGTGATGCACAATCTCTTGTTCGGCGTCGCCCTGATCTTTCTCATCCAGTGGGTGTTTCTCGGCGACCTGCGCTGCGCCCTGATCGTGGCGGCGACGATTCCGGTAGCGCTGTTCATCGCCGTGATCATCACGGTGCTGCGCGGGGAATCCGCCAACCTCCTGTCGGTCGGCGCGATCGATCTCGGCATCATCGTCGATGCGACCGTCATCATGATGGAGAACATCTACCGCCACCTGGCGCACCACCCCACGCAGGCGTCGGCGGTGCGCGACACCAGCACCAGCAACAAGCTCTATCGCATCCTCCATGCGGCGACCGAGGTCGACAAGGCGATCTTCTTCTCGGTGGTGATCACCATCGCGGCGTTCCTGCCGCTGTTCACCATGCAGGGCGTGGAAGGCCAGATCTTCGGCCCGATGTCGCGCACGTATGCGTACGCGCTCACCGGGGCCGTCATAGCGACCTTCACGGTCACGCCGGTGCTCTCCTCGGTTCTGCTGCCCGCCCATGTAAGCGAAGTGGAGACGTTCCTGGTCCGCCACCTGCGTCGCGTCTACCAGGCGGTGCTGCACCGGGCTGTGCGCTGGTTCCGCGTCTCCGCGGCCGTGGCATGCGCCTTCCTGTTGCTGTGCGGGTTTCTCGGCATGCGGCTCGGCACCGAGTTCCTGCCCAAGCTGGAAGAAGGGAACATGTGGATCCGCGCCGTGATGCCGCCGACCATCACGCTCGAGGCCGGCATGGACACGGTCGCCCGCATCCGCAGCGTGATCAAGAGCTACGCGCCGGTGCAGACGGTGTTCTCGGAGCAGGGACGCGGCGAGGACGGGACCGACCCGGACGGTTCCTTCCTGGCCGAGTTCTTCGTGCCCCTGAAGCCGTTCGCCGAGTGGCCGAAAGGCCTGAGCAAGCCCAAGCTGGTGGCAGAGCTGAGCGAGCGGCTCAATCGCGAGTTCCTCGGGATCGATTTCAACTTCTCCCAATATATCCAGGACAACATCGAGGAAGCCGTCTCGGGGGTGAAGGGCGAGAACTCGATCAAGATTTTCGGCCGCGACCTGGCGGAGCTCGAGCGACTGTCGAAGGCGATCAAGACTGCGCTCGCACAGGTGCCGGGCGTGGTCGATCCGGCCGCCTTCAACCTCCTGGGCCAGCCGAACCTTGTGGTCCGCATCGACCGCGCCAAGGCGGCGCGCTACGGCTTCTCGGTGAGCGACGTCAATTCGGTGGTGCAGGCGGCGATCGGCGGCCAGGCGGCGACCCGCGTCTACGAGGGTGAGATGAATTTCGCCCTGACGGTGCGACTGGCGCCCGAGTATCGGCAGAACGTCGACGCCATCCGCCAGATCCCCGTTGCGGTGCCGAGCGGCGATGCGAAAGCGCCGACCGCCTATATCGCGCTGGGCGATCTCGGCGAGGTGAAGCTTGAGTCCGGCGCGGCCTACGTCTATCGCGAGAACACGCAGCGCTTCGTGCCGCTGAAATATTCGGTACGCGGGCGCGATCTCGGCTCGACGGTTGCCGAGGCGCAGGCCCACATCGCCAGGACCGTGCCGCTGCCGCAGGGCTATACGATCGAATGGTCGGGCGAGTTCGGCGCCCTGGTGGAAGCCAAGCAGCGGCTGGCCCTGATCGTGCCGCTCAGCCTGCTGTTGATCCTCATGCTGCTCTACAGCCTGTTCAACTCGGTGCGCGACAGCCTGCTCGCGCTGTCCGGCATCCCGTTCGCGGTCGCCGGGGGAATCCTCGGCCTCTATGTCGCCGGGCTCAATTTCAGCGTATCGGCGGCAGTCGGGTTCATCTCGCTGTTCGGCGTCTCCACCATGGATGGGGTGCTGCTCGTCTCCTACATCCGCCGCAACTTCGACGAGGGATACGGCAGCGAGGAGGCAATCATCCACGCCGGCGAGACGCGCATGCGGCAGGTCTTCATGACGGGGCTGTCGGCCTGCATCGGCCTGGTGCCGGCCGCCTTCTCGATCGGCATCGGCTCGCAGGTGCAGCAACCGCTCGCCTGCGTCATCGTCGGCGGCATGCTGCTTTCGCCGATCTGCAGCCTGCTGGTGATCCCGACGCTGGCGCGCATCTTCATGCCGTGGGTGCCGGGCACGAGCCCCGGGCATGAGACCCCGGTGGCGGGGCCCGAGACCCCGCCCGCCTCCAGCACGGACGAGGGCGAGAAGGCGGTTGCGACATAGCCCGCATCGCCAATCTGGTCGCATCGAATGCGCATGTGGGCCCGCGGCTGCTTTCACGGTATGGGCCGCGCTCGAACAACTGATGCAACAGAGCCACTAAGGCAAGAAATCGGACATCCCAGGCCGCGCCATGAAGCCGCGAATCGAAGCTGCGTTATAGGTTTGTCGTGAAGCTATCTTAGAGGGCGAGCTCCGCGAATTCAGGCGGCGACCGCTGCGTCATCCGGGCCACATGGTCGTACTCGCAAGGACGGAACCATGTTTCAGGGGTCGCGGCCGCGCCCATTGAAAACCGACCGGACCGTCAAGCTGGCTCGTCTGAGCTGTCTCGCGTTGCTTGCGCTGCCCATGACCCGGGCCGTCGCGGACGGCCCGGATCAGAACGGTATCACCGCGCCGTCGATCGCCACCAGCCTGCCGCACAACGGCGATCCCGGCGGCGTGCGGGCATGGCTCGCCAGCAACGGGCTGACCTACAATTTCATCTACACCAACGACGTGCTGGCGAATGTCCACGGCGGTCTGCGCCGCGGCTCGATCGACCAGGGCAAGCTCGAATACAACATGACGTTCGATTTCGAGAAGCTCACCGGCTGGCACGGGCTGAGCTTCTATACCAACATCTTTCAGATCACCAACACCGGCCGTTTCCGCCGCGACTATGTGGGCGGCATCAACACCATCGCGGCGATCGAGGCGAATGCGACCACGCGCCTGTCGGAGCTCTGGCTCGAGCAGAAGTTCTGGAACGACAAGGCGAGCCTTCGCGTCGGGCAGCTTGCGGCGGACGTCGAGTTCTTCTTCGCCGCGCTGAGCTTCCCGTTCCTGCAGAGCGACTGGCCGACCATCGCGGCGGCGAACCTGCCGAGCGGCGGTCCGGCCTACCCGTTGTCGACGCCGGGCGCGCGGCTGAAAATCGATCCGACGCGCGATATCTCGATGCTGTTCGCGATCTTCAACGGCGATCCGGCCGGCCCGCCACCGCCTGACGACCAGGAGAAGCGCAACCGCTATGGCCTCAATTTTCGTGTGCAAGACCCGCCCTTGCTCATCACGGAGACGCAGATCCGCGCCAACCAGGGCAAGACCGACACCGGGCTCGCCCGCCAATGGAAATTCGGTGCGTGGGCACACCTCGGCAAATTCGAGGACCAGCGTTTTGCCAATGACGGGACCCTGCTGGCCGATCCGACCGGGTCGGGCCAAGCGCTGATGCGGCGGGGCGACTACGGCATCTACGCCGTGTTCGAGCAGCAGCTTTATCGCCCGCAGGGCGGCGCTGCGGACAGCGGCGTGTCGGTGTTCAGCCGCATCTCGGCGAGCCCGACGGATCGCAATCCGATCGACTTCTATGTGGACGGGGGTGTCATTGTCTCCGGACTGGTCCCGGGCCGTCCGGACGACAAGTTCGGTGCGAGCGTCATGTACTCGCGCATTTCCAGCAGCCTGCGCGCCTTCGATCGTGACCAGATTGCCATAACGGGACTGCCCGGCGTGGTGCGCGACTTCGAGGCCAATCTGGAAGTGAACTACATGTTCCAGATCATCCCGGGTTGGACGGTGCAGCCTGTCGCCACCTATGTGTGGCACCCGAGCGGTGATGCGAGCCGCAATGCGACCGTGATCGGCGCGCGGTCGATATGGAATTACTGACAGCTTTGTTTCTTGTCCGACCCCATCTGAGTTAGTTGCAAATCGTTCTCAATTGCAATAATCTGCGAATAATTCGCAATTGCAGTAAGCGCCAACGATTGGCCGGGGGAGCGACATGTCATTGAGGCGCCTGATCGCCGATACAGCGGATCTATCGCAATCCATCGAATACCGGACCTTCGACGGCTCCGGGAACAACCTGTCGGACCCAGACGTGAATGCCGCCGGCACCGGGTTTCTCCGTCTCGGGGTCGTGCGCTTCGCCGACGGGATCTCGACCCTCGTGGGCGGGCCGAACCCGCGGATGATCAGCAATGTGGTCGTCGGGGAGGGCGATGCGGCGGTGCCGAACCCGCAGGGCGTCTCCGGGATGATGTATGCCTGGGGCCAGTTCATCGATCACGACCTGGATCTGACCCGGTCCGGCTCGACCCACATCGACATCCCGGTGCCGTCGGGCGATGCCCTCTTCCCGGACGGCTCGGTGATCGCCATGACGCGGGCGATCGTCGATCCGGCGACCGGCACGGCGGCGAATGCGATCACCGGCTGGCTCGATGCCTCGATGGTCTACGGGTCGAACGCCGCTACGGCGGCCAGCCTGCGCGAGCCGGACGGCCATATGCGGACCTCGGCGGGCGGCAACCTGCCGATCGTCAACGGGACGTATGTGGCGGGCGATGTGCGCGCGGCCGAGAATCCGTCCCTGACCGCGCTGCAGGCGCTGTTCATCCGCGAGCACAATTACCAGGTCGATCGCCTCCACGCCGAGCATCCGGACTGGAGCGGCGACCAGCTCTACCAGCATGCGCGCGCGATCGTCGCGGCGGAGATCGCGCACATCACCTATGCGGAGTTCCTGCCGCTGCTCATCGGGCCGGACGCGATCGCGCCGTACCGCGGATATGATCCGAACGTCGATCCCCGCATCACCCTTGAATTCTCCGGCGCCGCCTTTCGTTTCGGCCACTCCATCGTGTCCGCCGGGACCGAACGGATCGACGAGAACGGCAACGTCAGCGGCGAGGAATTGGAGCTCCGCGACACGTTCTTCATGTCGCCGGCCGACTTCGCCGCCGATGGGGGCGCCGACGGATTCCTGCGCCACCTCGCCTCCGATGCGTCGCAGGCGATGGACGGTCGCATCGTCGAGGACCTGCGCAACTTCCTGTTCGATCCGCCCGTCGCCATGGACTTGGCGGCGATCAACATCCAGCGCGGGCGCGATCTCGGCCTGGGCACGCTCAATCAGACCCGGATTGCGCTCGGGCTCGCGCCCTATACGGCGTTCGAGCAGATCACCGACGATCCCGGCACGGTGGCGGCGCTGCGGACCGCGTTCGACAGCGTCGACCAGGTCGACTTGTGGACCGGCGGATTGTCCGAGCAGCACGCGCCGGGTGCGCTCGTCGGGGAGACCTTCGGGCGGATCAGCGCCCTGCAGTTCGCGAGCCTGCGCGACGGCGACCGGCTCTGGTACGAGAACCAGGGCTTTGATGGCGAAACGCTGCACGAGATCGGGCACACGACGCTCGCCGACATCATCCGGCGCAACACCGACACCGAGCATATCCAGGACGACGTGTTCGTGTTCTACAGCCGGCACAGCGGCGTCGCCGAGGGCGTCGAGGCGGAAGATATCGACGCGCGGCAGTTGGTAATCGGGACGGACGGTATGGACGCGTTGGTCGGCGGCGCTGCTGACGATATCCTGTATGCCGGCCGCGGAAGCCAGCTCATGACTGGAGGGGCGGGGGCGGATCGCTTCGTCGTAGGTGCCGGGACCGAGGCGATCATCACCGACTTCACGCCGGGTGAGGACCGGCTGGAATTCGCCGGCGATGTGAGCATTCGCGACGTACGGCTCTGGTCGCACGACGCGGGCACGCTGCTGCAGGTCGGAGGCGTGCGGATCGGATTGGTCGGGATCCAATCATGGGAGCTGGGCGGCGCCGACTTCCGGTTCGGCGATTGACGCGCTTGCGATCGTGTCGCGACCCAGCCCGTTGGCCCGCAGCTCGGATCGGCGATCGGCGATCGCCAGCCGCACCTGGTCGAGCATGAGCGAGAGGGCCTGCAGCTTCGACGCATCGACCGCGCCGCTTTCGACCTCGCGCATCGTCGTCTGCAGGATCTCGTCCGCCTCCGCCTGAAGCTGCTCGAGCGCGGCGAGATCGGGTGCGGTCCGGGCCATTCGCATCAGCTCCAGCAGGCGCTCCAACCCGCCCCAGGGTTTCGCCTCCGCTCCCTTGGCATCGGACTTGGCGTAGTTCGTGAGCCAGGCGATGGCCGACCCGAGGATTGAAAACAACATCAGGCCGTAATAGATCCAGTCGTTGTAGCGTTCGAAGAAATTCTTCTGCTCGCCGTCGATATAGGCGGCTGCGCCCGGATGCACCGGGACGGCGGCGTCCTTGTCGGTCTCGGGCGCTTCGATCTTGCCGATCGAGGGAATTTCCGCGGCAAGGGCTTGGCGCGAGCTCAACAGGAGGCGTGTGAGGTCGCCGACCGTCGTTTCATCCAGCGTTTTGCGGGCGACGATGTAGTGGTTGAACCCGATGGTCTCGACCGCCTCGGGCGGCCGTTGCGGGGCGCCGCCGAACGCACCCGCCGGGATTTCCATCGATTCGTAGACGGGGTTGCGCTGGACGATCGCTTCCGAGGCGTCGATGGCGAGGAACGTCGGCGGCTCCTTGTCGCGCGTGACCGCCGCCACCGCATCGGTGGTGATGCGGCTCCCGATCGGCCCGACCGACATGATGGCGTCCACCTTGCTGTTGCGGATCGCCTGGCCGACGTCCGTTGTTTCCAGTTGGACGATCTGCACCTTCTCCAGCGGGATCTCGTACTGCTTGAGGATGATGTTGAGCAGATTGACGTTGGAGCCGCTGCGGCCGATCACGGCGATGCGCCGGCCGGCGAGGTCCTCGATCTTCTCGATCTTCTTCTCCTCCTTGGCGGACTTCTTTCCGCGCTTGCTCTTGCTCGCCTCCGCCGCGGGCGCCGGTGCGGCGAGCACGACGAAGTTCTTGCGCAGGATCGCAACCGCCTGGCCGGCCTGCGGCATGGACCGGTCGCGCCGCACCACCGCGATGTCGGCCTCGCCGCGATCGATCGCCGCCGCGGCCTCGACCGCGCCTTCCTTGACGACGACACGCAGGCGGACCGGTGCGCGCTCGCGTGCGAAATGCTGGGCATAGGCCTGGATGATGCGGACGTCGTCGCTGTTCGGCGGCCCGACGGCGGCGATCAGCGTGGTCGGACGGTTGGCGTAGTGGAACGCCAGCGCGCCGAGGCCGATCGACGCCAGGATGGCGGCGATGACGACGAGCCAGGTATGCCGCAGCATCCGTCGGAAGCGGCCTTCGACGCGATCTTCGATGCCCTGAAAGCTCATCGCCTGTCCGGCCGGATATCCCGCGGCCTAAGCTCCAACGGCCGCCATCGGTCAACTGAGCGCGCCGGTTGCCGTAGTCTACACCAGTTTGGACCCGTTATCGCACGGGATCGCAATGATGGTTTAGAAAGTCGGGCCTAGGAGCGGTTCCCGCTCGGCCAGAGTTGTCATCACCGGGCTTGTCCCGGTGATCCCGATTCAAATGGCAAGGCCGTGCCACGCCAATCGAGATGGCCGGGACAAGCCCGGCCATGACGACGCTGGATCAATTCCAACGGGAACCGGGCTAGAATCCTGTGCCGAACCTCAGCCGGACCTCGTGCCGCTCGAAATTGGTCAGATCCAGGGAGCCCGCTTCGCCGACCGCATGACCCGCCACCTGCAGGTTCCACGCCGCCGAGGCGAACCAATGGTTGGGAAACTTGACGTAAAGGCTCGGGCCGACGAACAGCGCCTCGCCCAGGGACGTGTTCAGACCGATACCTTGGTACTTGCGGAAATACCGCGCCTCCATGGCGACGAACACGCCCGACATGATCTGTGCGGACAGGGCGGCGGCGATCCCGACGGTGGCGTCGCGCTCCCACTCGCGGGTGGGGCGCAGGCGTGTCCAGGACGGCTCATAGATCAGGTTGAGGGCGGCGAACAGCCGATCGGGGATCAGGTCGCGGTCGAGCAACGCGAGGAACTCGATGCCGTACTGCTCGACCGGCAGGCCGGTCGTTTCGTCGACGCGGCTGCGACCTGGGAGGGCCGACAACGTCAATCCGAATGGTGCGCGCTCGCGATCGAGCAGCCGGTACCTGATCTCGGTACCGAAACCCTCCAGCTGCCATTGATGCGACACATCCGGCAGCCCCGGAACGTTGGAGATGTTGTGCGAGGCGAACGAGAGGACCGGCGCGATGCGGAGATTGTCGAATGGCAGGTACTTGTACGTGACCTGAGTTGAGGTCGCCGCATAGGAGCCGCCGCGCTTGCCGAAGCGCCCGAACGGCTCCACCTCGGCCTCCGTCTCACCTTTGTTGCCGACGTCGGAGCCCTCCGTGATGCCGAAGATGTGCTCGCTGTCGATCTCCTCCTTGTCGTTTGCCGACTGAGTTCTGCCGGCCAACGCAGAGCCGCGTTCCGGCGTCGCCGCCAGCGTGGCCGGCCATAGTAGCAGCGCGAGCGCCGCACCGGCGAGCAACGTCCTGGTCGACATCGGGGTCCCCGCTGCCTTCTGCAGACGCTGCGGATCGCGCCCGCGTGACGCCGGCACCGGAGCGCCGGATGACCCGGAAAGTAGGCGAATGATTTGGGTGTTCAAGACGTAACGGTACTCGCGTTCGTCAAATAGACCGATTGTTGCAAAATGGCGTCAGGTTCGTGCGAAACTGCGTCCGGTCAATTGGGCTGGATACCGGCGGCCTTCACTAGCGCCGCATTGGTGTCGATCTCCGCCTTGATGAAATTGTCGAACTCCGCCGGTGTCAGAATCATCGGCTCGGCGGCGAGCTTCCTGATGTTACCCTGGACCTCGGGATCGCTCACGGCTTTCACGATCGCCTCGTGCAGCCGCTGCACGATATCGCGCGGCGTGCCGCCGGGGGCGAATGCACCGATCCAGAACACGTATTCCGAATTGGGATAACCGGCCTCCAGGGTGGTCGGGATGTTGGGGAGCGCGGCGCTGCGCTTGGGGCTCGAGACCGCCAGCGCGCGCACCTGGTTGCCTTCGATCAGCGGGATCGCGGAGGCGAGCGGCGAGAACGCGAAGTCGAGCCTGCCGCCGAGGATCTCGCGCAGCACATCGGGCGCACCCTTGAATGGGACATGCACGGCTTCGAATCCGGCGCTCAGCCGGAAGCGCTCGGTGTTGAGATGAACCGCCCCGCCGATCCCGCCCGATCCATAAGTGAGTGCGCCGGGCTTGGCCTTGGCGGCGGCGACCAGCTCGGGAAGGCCTTTCGCTCCGGCGAGCGGAACCACGAGCACGTTGGGAAACTGGCCGAGCGGCACGATGCCGGTGAGGTCGCGGGCCGTGTCGAACGACAGCTTCGCATAGGTCGACGGCGTGATCGTGTGCACCGACGAATTGAGCAGCAGCGTGTAGCCGTCCGCCTCCGCCTTGGCGACCGTCGCCATGCCGAGCGTGCCGCCCGCGCCCGGCCGATGCTCGAATACGAACGACTGGCCGATCTGCTTCGCCACGTGGTCGAGCACCGGGCGCCCCAGCGTGTCGAGCGAGCTTCCCGGCGAGAACGGCAGGACCACGCGGATCGGCTGCCGGGCCGGCCAGGCTTGGGCGAACGTATCGGTGCCCGGCGCGAACAGAAACAGGCAAGCAACGATGGCTTTCGTCCGCATCGGGTCCTCTGCCGAATGGTGGGAAGCACGATTCCCTGTATGCTATCCCGGCGGAGATGGAGGAGGGAGTTATGAAATCGGTTGTGCTCGTGATCGGACTGGTTGTTGCGGCGATGTCGGCATCCGCCCTGCAAGCGCGCGAGTATCTCAAGAGCGAGCGCGCGCAGCAGCGCGGCTTCACGCCGGGCGTCGTGACCGAGGGCGGCAAGGTCGTGTGGGTGTCGGGGCAGACCGGCCTCGTCGACGAGCAGGGCAAGTCGATGGCCGGCGATTTCGAGGGCCAGGCGCGGGTGATCTTCCGCGCCATCGACGGCGTGGTGAAGCGCGCCGGCGGCAGTCTCAAGGACGTCGTCACGATCACCGTCTATCTCACCGACCCGCGCCTGCTCGATCCGCTGATGCCGATCCGCCGCGAGTTCTTCCCCGACGGCAACTTTCCGGCCAGCACCACCATCACGGTGCACAGCCTGCCCGGCGTCGGCATGATGCTGGAGATTTCCGCCGTCGCGGTCATTGGCGACAAGTAGCTGTCCGCTTGGTCCGGAGCGCCATCATGAATGTTGCGGCCGATGCTCCCATCCTGGTCGACGGAACCTGCGACCTGTCCTTCTCCGCCGTGCGCGAGACGTTCTGGGAGAATTTCCGCCGCCGCAATGAGGTCGGGGCGGCCGTGTGCGTCTACCAGGATGGCCGCAAGGTCGTCGACCTGTGGGGCGGCTACAAGGATCTCGAACGCACCATCCCGTGGCAGCCGGACACGATCGTCATCATGAACTCGGTGGCGAAGAGCATGTGCGCGCTCTGCGTCCACATCCTGATCGACCGCGGCGAAGTCGAGTTCGATGCGCCGGTCGCGCGTTACTGGCCGGAGTTCGCCGCCGCCGGCAAGCAGGGCGTGCTGGTGCGCCATGTGCTCTCCCACATGTGCGGCGTTATTTACTGCGACCACGCGCCGCCCGGCTCGTGGTTCGATTGGGAGGTCCACATCCGCGCGCTCGAGCAGCAGGAGCCGGCGTGGGAACCCGGGACCGACGGCGCCTACAACTCGATCAACATCGGCTACATCCTGGGCGAGATCGTGCGGCGCGTGACGGGGAAGACCATCGGTCAGTTCCTGCGTCACGAAGTCGGCGAGCCGCTGGGTGCCGACTACAACATCGGCCTGCGCCCGGACGAGATCGCCCGCGTCTCGGACATGCATCGCAACCCGGCGAACGCGTTCTTCAAGATTGCCGACGATCCCTCGACGCCCCTTGGCCGCGCCTTCCGCTCGGCGCCGACCTTCGGCTACTTCCAGAACTGCCGCGAGATTCGCGAGCGCGAGGTCGCCTCGTTCGGCGGGCACGGCAGCGCGCGCGGGATGGCGCGGATCTACGCCATGCTGGCCGGCGACGGGGCGATCGACGGCGTACGCCTGCTCAGCCCCGCGGCGATCGAGCGCCTCAGCCGGTTGGTGTGGGAGCACGACTGCATCATGACGCAGCGGCGCATCCGCATGGGCTACGGCTTCATGCACAACGAGCCCAACACCGTGCCGATGGGCGCCAACATGGCCGCCTTCGGGCACACCGGCACCGGCGGCGCCTTCGCCTGGTGCGACCGTGACCGCAACATGGCGTTTGCCTATTGCACCAATTTCCAGCGCGAAGGGCCCGGCATCGGCCCGCGCGGCGCCGCGCTCGCCGTCGCGGCGGGCGGCGGGAAGGCACCGGAGTGGTTGCGCTAACAAACGGCACACCGCGCGACGTAATCCCGCGCCGCCGCGGCGTCGCGCAGCGGCCCGACCCGCATGTCCTTGCCGGGGATGTGGGCGAACACCGTCATGACGAATGCGGTGATCCTGGCCACCCCGCCGTCGAGATCGGCGCTCTCGCCGGGCAGCACGGCCAGCACCTTGTGATCGATCTCGCCGTCCTCGATCTGCTCGATGAGGCCGACCGGCTCGCATTCAACGATGGCGCCGGAGCGCAGTGGCACCGATGTCAGCACGAAGCAGTCGACCGCATCGCCATCCTCGCCCCGCGTGCCCGGCACGAACCCATACGGATACGGGTAGGCGGCCGACACGTCCGCGCTGTGCAGATAGCGAAGCGTGGTCTCGTCGTAGGTATTCTTCCGGCGCGATCCGGCCTCGTTCTCGATGAAGATCCGCACGAGGAATATCCTTCTGACGCTTGCGCGAGCTGCAGTGTCTTCCATAGGCTATACCAGCAGCACCACGCTGCCACCGTCATCCTGAGGCGCGCTCCGCTCTCTTCGAGCGGAGCGCCTCGATGGACGACGGCCCGGGCCGATCATCGTTCGAGGCTCGGCGCACGCAATGCCTGCTTCGATTCACGCGCAATGTCGTGCGCCGAGCACCTCACGATGACGGGTCGGAAGTGGCCACATGCGGCCACCGGAGGTAACGGTCGATAGATGGAGGTTGAACGTGCCCCGCTTCCCGCGTGACACGATCCTGAAGGCCCTGCACGCGGAGCGACGCGCCGCGCGCGCCATCTACGACGCGCTGTGCGGCTCGGGGATCACCGCCAAGATGGCGGCGCGCGGCGGCGCCAGCATGGTGACGACCCATGCGCTCGCTTACTTTCGCATGCAGGGCTTCGGCTCGATGGCGGGCTACCTGCCAATCTGCGACGCCAATGCGCTGACCTTGGAGCTCGGCGCGCGCAGCCTCCTCAACGTGGTGAAGGAGTGCCCGGTGATGGCCGGACTCCTGTGCGTCGATCCGACCCGTCAGATGGGGCGATTTCTCGAGGACATCGCGGCATGCGGCTTTGACGGCGTGATGAACTGCCCGACCGTCGCGCTCATCGACGGTACGTTCCGCGCGGCGCTGGAGGAGACCGGCATGGGCTTCGCCCGCGAGGTGGACGCGCTGGCGAGCGCGTCCCGCCTGGGCCTGTTCACCAAGGCGTTCTGCACCTCGGTCGACGAGGCGCTGGCCATGGCGGAGGCCGGCATCGACAACATCATCGTTCATTTCGGCAATTCGTCGGGCGGCACGATCGGCTCGCAGACGGTGCTGGCGCGCGATGTCGCCGTCGCGCGCGCGGCCGCGATCCTCGATGCACTGGCGCCGCGCTTCTCCGACCGCATCGTTACCTGCCACGGCGGCGCAATCGAGACGCCTGAGGATTTCCAAACGTTCTGGGCGGCGGAGCCGCGCCTCGACGGCTATGTGGGCGGCTCGTCGGCGGAGCGGTTTCCGATCGAGACGTCGGTGGTCGCGGCGACGCAGGCGTTCCGCGCGATCCGGCGGCCAGGCTGATGGGCGAAGTTCGCATCGGCGTCCTGGCCACGCTCGACAGCAAGCACGGAGCCGCGCGCTTCGTGTGCGAGCAGCTCCAGGCGGCTGGCGTCGTCCCCTGGCTGGTCGACCTGTCGCTGCGGCCGCACCCGCATCGCTTCGCCGACGTGTCCGGCGACGTCGTCGCGCAGCGTGCCGGCATGACCTGGGACGCGCTCGGGCGGCTCTCTCGCGCCGACGCGGCGCACACCCTTGTCGCCGGCGGTGCCGCCGTGGTGCAGGAGGAGCTTCGCGCGAACGCGCTGCATGGCCTCATCGGCGTCGGCGGCGCCAACGGCTGCACCATCGCCTGCGCCATCATGCGGCCGCTGCCGCTGTCGTTCCCCAAGGTGATGGTGACGCCGGTCGCCGCAACCGCAGCGGTGCAGTGGTACGTGGCGGAAAGCGACATCGTCATGGTGCCGACCATTGGCGACATCGCGCTCAACCGCGTCACCTGCGCGGCCATGTCCAATGCGGCGCACGCGATCGCCGGCATGGCGCGGGCTTGGGTCGTGCGGCGCAGGCGCGCCGCCGCCACGCGTTCGCTGATCGGGCTCTCCTCGTTCGGCAACCTGCAGCCGGCGGTCGACCGGATGACCGCGGCCCTCGAGGCCGCGACCTTCGAGGTGATCCACTTCCATGCCTCCGGCCCCGGCGGACGCGCCCTGGAGGCGCTTGCCGGCAGCGGCGAGCTCGCCGGCGTGATCGACCTCACCACCTCGGAGCTCACCGATCTCCTCACCGGCGGCGTCTACAGCGCCGGCGACGGGCGGCTGCGCGCGGCCGGCGCCGCCGGCCTGCCGCAGGTCGTCGTCCCCGGATGCCTCGACTTCACCAACTGGTGGGTCGGCCAGGTGCCGGAAAAATATCGCCGCCGCGCGTTCTGCCAGTATAACGTCGAGATCCTGCTGATGCGCACCATCGCGGAGGAATACGAAGCCCTCGGCCGCATGATCGGCGAGCGGCTCGCCGCCGCCAAAGGCCCGGTGCGAGTGCTGATTCCGGGCGGCGGCTACAGCCAGCTCACCAGCCGGCGCATGCACGACCTCGCCGGCAACGACCTCGGCCCATGGGCGCAGCCGGACACCGATGCGGTGTTCGTCGACTCGTTGCGTCGCCACTGGCCCGGCGGCGCGATCGCGGTGCTGCCGCATCACATCAACGACGCGGCGTTCGCCGATGCCTGTGTCGAGGCGCTGACGGGGATGATGCGGCGGCCGGTCGGCGAAGGGTGAGCGGTTGGAGCATTTTCCGGAAAAGTGGGCACCGGTTTTCCGAAAGAAAATGCGACCAAGGATAAACATTCAGACCGCTATCCGATTCAATCCAATCGGATAGCGGTCTAGGACCACCGGCCTCCGCTCACCTCGCCTCGAGCCCGAGCCGGCGGATGAGCGCGCCTTTGAACTCATAGTCGGCCATCGTCTGCTCGCGGAACTGCGCGCCGGTCAGGTAGGTGACGGTCTGTCCGGCACGGGCGAGAGCATTCACCACGGCTTCGCTCTTCGCCGCATTGGCGCAGGCGCCGGCGAGCCTGGTCCGCACCGCCTCGGGAATGCCGCGCGGCGCAAACAGGCCGTTGTGGCCGGGCGGTACCGACGTGGGCACGCCGAGCTCCTTGACGGTCGGCACGGCCGGGAGACTGGGCAGGCGTGCATTGGCGAACACGGCGAGAATGCGCAGATCGAGGCCTTGAATCGACCCCAGCGCCGTCGAGCCGAAATCGACGTCACCCTTGAGCAGGACGGGCAGCATCGGACTGTCGCCGCGGAACGGGATGGCCTGGAATTTCAGCCCGAGGGCCTCGGCCAGATTCTCGACGGCGAGATGCGGGATCGTGCCGACGCCGGCGTGGCCGTATGTGAGCTTTCCGGGCGCTGCGGCGGCGGCGGCGAACAGCTCCTGCGCCGTCCGATACGGCGAGCGCTGAGTCACCGCGAGCGTAAAGATGTTCTCATAATACTGGCAGATATAGTCGAAGGATTCGACTCCGTAGCGCACGCACTTCGCCAGGTATGGCGCGTTGGCGATCGGCGTGGTCGGGCCGGCGCCGAGCGTATAGCCGTCCGGCGCCGCGGCCGCGAGCGCATTGAACCCGATCGTTCCGGCCGCACCGTCGCGGTTGCTGATCACGATATTCTGGCCGAGCTCCGCCGCCATCGTGCCGGCGACCGTGCGCCCGATCACGTCCACGGAACCGCCCGCTGGGAATGGGATGATCATGTCGATCAGGCGCGTCGGGTAGTCGGCGGCGTGCGCGACGAGCGGCCAGGTGGTCGCCGCTGCGGCGATGAGAGACAAGAGCAATCGTCGCGTCGCTGAATACACTGGCATGTCCCCCCGCGGCCGATTACTGCGCACCTGCACGCTATCACATGCGGATGGTGGCAGGAACGCGGGACGCAGAAACGCTGCCATCAGGTCGAGGAACTGGTGCGGCGGACGATCACCGAGCGCATCCGTCACCGCTTCGTAGGGCGCCCGTCTGTAGTGGTCCCCTTTTTTCTGATTTTCGGACATTTTCTTCTTGACCGTGGTCCTCGGATAGGATTAATAGCCGACATCCCGGCTCGGTGAGGGCGCCTTCCGGAAGGTATGCCAGGGCGGAGCGGGGAGCGGCGCCTGCGGGCGGGCCTTACCAGTCCGCGCTCGGGCGACCTCGGGATCCCGCCACCCGGCACCAGGACCGGGGCGGATGCTTCAGGAGTGAGGCGTCGGGCCCGATGAGTCGTAACACGCCGCGGTGGAGCGCCGAGAGGCGAGCGCCCCTACGTCACTGGGGCGCGGGTGACGCCTCGCAAGCGTCCCCGGCGTGCCGCGTCATGGCACGCCAACGGCGCGGTTCGCACCCGCGCCAGCGTCTCTCGGCGCTCCGCTCCCTCACGGGGAGCAGAAGCGAAGCCGCAGTCCGGATGAGGCAAGCGAATCCGGGCGACGGAGGAATGAGCGCAAAGCCCGGTCCACAACGGTCGCGCGACGCAGTCGAGCGACCGCCGGGACGGGCGGAGCGTTCGGGCTGTTTGACATCGTGAATCTGATCAGGACGCACGTCGGAAGACGGGAGCGTCAGCGAACCCGTCGCGCTCGCCGAAACCCGGCGACTGGACGGCTCCCTGGCCGCTGCCTTCCGGCGTGGGGATGTCGCGTCCCTACCGCACTGGCGCCGCCGTGGCGTCGCCGCGGATCACCGCTTCGCCCGCCTGGTTGACGCAGGCGAACTCGCACTCGACGGTGCCCTCGGCGTCGTCTTTCGCAGTCACGTGTGCCGTGATAGTCAGCACGTCGCCCGGCCAGAAGCGCGAGGCGAAGCGGATGCGCAGGCGCCTGAGCGCGCCGTCGCCGAGCCAGCCGGTGATCAGCCGCCCGCAATAGGCGCCCGCCAGCATGCCCATGCCGAACACCGTCTTGTTGCCGTTGGCTTGGGCGTAGACCTCGTCGTGGTGGTTGGGGTTGAGGTCGAGGGAGGCGCCCGCATAGCGTACGAAGTCCGTGCGGGTGAGCGGGCCGCACACGAGCGGCTCGGGCCCGTCGCCGACATTGATCGCAGCAAAGGTGGGCGGGATCGTCATGTGGGTTCACTCGGTGATGCGCTGGCCGGTCTCGACCAGGGTGCGCCGCGCGACCTGCACCGTCTCGCCGCGCTGGTTGTGGAAGACGGTCTCGATGACGGCGATCTGCAGCTTGCCGGCGCGGCGGCTCTCCTTCTCGGTGATGCCGACGATGCGGTCGACCGCGGTGAGCACGTCGCCGGCGCGCACCGGCGCCAGGTATTCGAACTCCTGCTCGCCGTGCACGATGTAGCTCCAGTCCTTGACGGCGAGCGCCTCGGAGGCGGCGCGCGGCTCGTACAGGAACGTGCGCAGGAACGTGGGCGGCGCGACGATCCCGCCGAACGGCGTCGTGGCGGCGTAGTCGGGATCGCGGTAGAGCGGATTGGGATCGCCGATCGCGTCGGCGAATTCCTTGATCTTGCCGCGCTCGACGCGGAACTCGTAGGGCGGGAAGGTTTTTCCGGCTGCACCAGGGTCCATCAGTGGCTTCCTTTATTCCGTCGAACGTAAATCGAGCACGCGCCTGGCCTTGATCGAGCGCTCATGATCGTACAGCGTCCCGCGCGCGACGAATTCGACCTCGGGCCGCAACGACACCGCCTCACGCACGCGGCGGACGATGTCGTCGACGATCTGCGCGGTTTCCGGCACCGCGCCATCCTGCTCGATGCGGATCACCATTCGGTCCATCGTGTCCGACCCGCCATCGCGCATGAACACGATCTGGAACTGGCCGATGCGCGGCATGGCGGACAGCACGTCGATGACCACGTCGGTGTTGACCAGCATGCCGCGGCATTTCACCAGGCTGCCGGTGCGACGCGGCGTGGTGACGATGCGCTCGCCCGCACGGCCGCAGATCGGGCAGGGCGCACGCGACAGCGCGACCACGTCACCGACGAGGTAGCGTAGCACGACGGTGCCGCGGCGGTGCAGGTGGGTGATCGCCAGGAGGCCGGTCTCGCCGTCGGGCAGCCGGCGCCCCCCGTCGTCGACCACTTCGAGGTAGTAGAGATCGGGCGTGATGTTCTGCGGCTCCGCATCGTCGGCGCACTGCACGAGCCCGCCCTGCATCTCGGTGAAGGCGTAGCGCGCGCGAATCTCGATCCGCGGTGCGCCGAGCCGCGCGAGGCGCTCGCGGAACTCGGCGCGCAGCGCTGCCGGCACCGGCTCGCCCGACGTGATCACCAGCCGGACGTCGGAGAAATCGCTGCCGCGCGCCTCCTCGAGGAAGCGGCGGATGAAGCTCGGCACGCCCCACAGCACGGTCGGGCGCAGCGCCTGCACCTTGTCGATCGCCTCGCGCAGCGAATTGCGCACCTTGAGCTCGGAGCGGGCGGAGCCGGTGAGCCCGTGCACCACCGGCAGGCCGGCGATCATGGTGGAGCGCATCACGCTGAGGAACGCGCCGGTCGGAAAGTCAGCGATCGGGTAGAGGTTGGCGACCCGGTCGGTCGGCCGCATGCCTTCGGCCTCGTTGCAGCGGCGCGCCTGGTCCCAGATCGCGTAGGCGTCATGGGTCGTGTTGTAGAACGGCGAGGGTCGCCCGGCGCTCGTGCCGGTCGTGTAGGCGATGTCCCAGATCACCCGCTCCTCAAGGCCGTGGTCCGCGGGAAGGTCGTCGGCACGCAGGCGGAATGCTTCCGGATCGGCGATGTAGTCGTGCTTGCGGGTGAGCGGCAGTCGTTCGAGCGCGTCGAGCGAGGCAATGTCGTCGGCACGGATGCTCAACTCCGCGAAGCGCGCCCGGTAGAACGGATGCGCAGCCGCAACGGCGTGCAGTGTGCGGCGCAGGCGCTCGTCGCGTATCGTCTGCAGGTCGGGCACGCTTGTCTACCGAGGTTGAACCGGCGCGCGCGGCTGCAGCAGCTCCATCGCGCGCTTGCCGAGGACGCTGTCGCGGACCTCTTGTGGCGCCGCCAGAGCCTCCACTTTTGCCACGCAGTCGAGGTTGCCCATGTCGAACGGATAGTCGCTGCCGAGCAGCACGTGGTCCGCTCCGACTTCATCGATGAGGAATTGCAGCGCCCGCGGCGAGTGCGTGATCGAATCATAGTAGAGGCGGCCGAGTGAGGCTTCAGGCGCCTCGCGCAGGTGCACCTTGGGCTCGGCACGGACATTCCAGGCATGGACGAAGCGCCCGGCCTGATAGGGCACGAAACCGCCGCCGTGGCACAGGCAGAACCTGATGTCGGGAAACCGCTGGAGCACGCCGCCGAACACGAGGGAAGCGCCCGCCATGGTGGTCTCGAACGGAAGCCCGACGAAGTTGCGCATGTAGTAGGACTTGAGGCGGTCCCCGGGCAGGATCTCGCCATGCGGGTGCACCAGGATGAAGGCCTTGAGCGCGTTCGCCACCGTCCACACCGGCTCGAGCGCCGGATCGTCGAGGTTGCGGCCGTTCACGTTGGATCCGATCTGCGCGCCGCGCAGGCCAAGCGCGGTCATGGCTCGCTCAAGCTCCTCGGCCGCCTTGGCCGGCGCCTGCAGCGGCAGCGTGGCGAGCCCCATGAACCGGTCGGGACGGCGTTTCGCCACCGCGGCGATCTCGTCGTTCTGCAGCGCCGCGCAGGCGGCGCTCAGCTCCGCCTCCACGTCGTAGAAGAAGGTCTGCACGGTGGCGCAGACGAGCTGCATCGCGACGTCGTGACGGTCCATGTCGGCGAGGCGCAGGTCGAGATCGAAGATCTCGCGCGGCATCGGCCGCTGCACCACCTTGCCGTCGATCAGCATGATGATCGCGCCGTTCTCCTCGGTGAGCTTGGGCGCCACGCGCGGCGATTCCTTGCCCAGCAGGCGGATCGTCTCTTCCGGCAGCATGTGGGCGTGCACGTCGATGGTGATGCGCGGGCTCATTGCATTCCTGATGATCTGGAAGTGCGCTTGCGAGAGCGACCGTATAATGCATAGTCCGCGGCAGTATTGAAAAGGCGAAAGGGTCGGAGGAAGCGCATGACAGGTATTCGACCGTTCCGGCGGGTCCTTGTTCGTTCAACCGTGGTGGCGGCGGGTCTCGGTCTCGCCCAGGCGCTGTTCGCAGCGGATGTCTCGCGCGCCGAGTATCCGGAGCGCCAGGTCACCATGTTTGCGTGCTTCCCGGCCGGCGGTGGCACCGACATTGCGGCGCGGCTCATCAACACGCAGCTCGGCGAAGCGCTCGGCAAGCCGGTGGTTGTCGAGAATCGCGGCGGCGCCGGCGGCTCGATTGGGACCGCGGCGGTCGCCCGCATGGCGCCCGACGGCCATTCGCTGCTGGTGTGCTCGAGCGCCTTCGTGGTCAATCCGAGCCTCTATGCCAACATCGCCTACGATCCTTTCCGGGATTTCACGCCCATCATGGTGCTGGGCGCCTCGCCCAACGTGTTCGCCGTGCCGGCCAAGTCGGAGATCAAGTCGATGCCCGACCTGATCGCCCGCGCCAAGGCCAACCCCGGCAAGCTCAACTGGACGAGCTCGGGCGTCGGCACCACGCCCCAGCTCGCCGGCGAGCTGGTCAAGCTGCGTACCGGCACCGACATGCTGCATATCCCGTTCGCCGGCGCCGGGCCGGCCGGCCAGGCGGCGATCGCCGGCCAAGTGGATTGGTACACCGCCAATATCGGTTCGATGCAGGGGCAGATCGACGGCGGCCTGCTGCGGCCGATCGCCGTGACGGCGAAGACGCGCTGGCCCGCCCTGCCCGACGTGCCGACCCTAGAGGAGCTCGGCATCAAGGACGCGGTGTCCGACACCTTCCAGGGCGTCTATGCGCCGGCCGGAACGCCGCAGCCCATCATCGACCGGCTGGCAAAGGAGCTCACCGCCATCCTGGCGCGCCCGGACGTCAAGGAGAAATTCGCCAAGGTCGGGCTGCCGGTGGTCGCCGAAGGACCCGACGCGTTCCGTGCCCGGATCGCCAAGGAGGTGCCGATGTATAAGGACATCATCGACAAGGCGGGCCTCAAGATCAAATAGGGTGTGGTTTCCTTCGACCGTCGTTCGACCTTTCGGAGATGTCTCAGAATGCCGAAGCCGCTTAGTGGAATTCGCGTGATCGAGCTTGCCAATTTCATCGCCGGGCCGCTCGCCGGCACACTGCTCGCCGACATGGGCGCCGACGTGATCAAGGTCGAGCCGCCTAAGGGCGAGATGGGCCGGGCGACGCCGCCGATCCGCAACGGCGAAAGCGTGAGCTTCGTTGCGCTCAACCGCAACAAGCGCAGCCTGGTGCTCGACCTCAAACGGCCGGAGGCCGCCGACATCCTGCGCAAGCTGGCGGCGAAGTCGGATGTCTTCCTCGAAGCGTACCGGCCGGGCGTGCTCGACAAGCTCGGTCTCGGGGCCGACGACGTGAAGAAGGCAAATCCGGGCATCGTCTACACGTCGGTGTCCGGCTTCGGGCAAACCGGCCCCGACCGGCGGCGCGCCGGCGTCAACCTGATCATCGAGGCGTTCTCCGGCGCGCTGTCGGTGACCGGCGAGCCGGGCAAGATGCCGATGCGTCCCGGCGTGCAGACCGCCGACGTGTTTGGCGCGCTGTTCGCCACGTACGCGACGCTCGCGAGCCTGGTGGGTGCCGCCCGCAACGGCGAGGGGCGCGTCGCCGACGTGTCGCTGGTCGAGGCGTCGATCGCGGCCGCCGCCTGGGAAGCGGCCGAGTATCTCGAGACCGGCAACGTGCCGCAGCCGCTCGGCAACCGCCATCGCCTCAATGCGCCCTATCAGCTGTTCGAGACGCGCGACGGTCGTTATCTCGCGATCGGCACGCCGAACGATCTGCTGTTCGGCAAGCTCATGGAAGTGCTGGGGCTCGCGGCGCATCTCTCCGACCCGCGCTTCGCCTCGTACGCCAGCCGCAAGGCCAACGAAGACGCGCTGCTGACGGTGGTCGAGCCGGCGGTGCGCAGCCGCGATGCCGCCGATGTCGAAGCCGCGCTGCTGGCGGTCGGCATGCCGTGCGCGCGCGTCAATAATTTCAAGGAGGTGTTCGCGAGCCCGCAGATCGTTGCGCGCAATGTGGTGCAGGACACCGAGCATCCGCGCCTCGGCAAGATGCGCAGCACGCGCAACCCGATCCTGCTCGACCATGACGGCCCCGAGCTCACGCGCCATTCGCCGATGCTGGGTGAGCATTCGGAAGAGATTTTGCGCGACCTCGGCTTTTCGCCGGCGCAGATCCGCGAGCTGGTCGCCTCGGGCGTGACACGCGTGGCGAGCCCAGTCGGCTCCGTCGAGGCCGCGGAGTAACCCATGCCGCTTGCGCGCAGCTTCCTCTACGTCCCTGCCAATCGGGAAAAATTTCTCGACAAGGCGCTGACGCTTCCGGCCGACGCATTGCTGTTCGATCTGGAAGACTCGGTGCCGCCGGCCGAGAAGGCGCAGGCGCGCGCTGGCGTGCGCGAATACGCGCCGAAGGTTCCCGACCTGCGCGTGTGGGTGCGCCCGAACGCGCTCGATACGCCGTACGGCGAGGCCGATCTCGACGCCGTGGTCGGCGTGGCCGGCATTGCCGGGCTGTTCGTGCCGAAGGTCGACGCGCGCGAGGACGTGCTGCGCTGGGATCGGGCGATCGCCGATCTCGAGGGCAAGCGCGGCCTCGCGGCGGGCGCGATCAAGCTGGTGCTGTCGATCGAGAGCGCACGCGGCGTGCTCAATGCCTACGACATGTCGGTTGCCGCCACGCGCGTCGTATCCCTCGCCTTCGGCGGCGCGCAGGACGGCGACCTCAACACCGATCTCGGCTGCGCCTGGTCGATCGACGGGCCGGAGATGATGCATGCGCGCTGCCACGCGCTGCTCGGCGCTCGCGCCGCCGGGTTCGATACCCCGCTTGACGGCGTGTTCGCCAACGTGCGCGACCCGGATGGGTTCGAGCGCGACACCGCGCTGTCGCGCCGGCTCGGCTATCGCGGGCGCAAGCTCATCCATCCGTCGCAGATCGAGCCGTGCAACCGGCTGTACCGGCCGAGCGAGGCCGAGCTCGACTATTACGGCCGCGTGCTCGAAGCCTTCGATACGGCGGTCAAGCAGGGCAGCGCCAGCACGGTGGTCGACGGCAAGATGATCGACCTCGCCATGGCGAATGCCGCGCGGCGGGTGCTGGAAGCGGCCGAGACGTGGAAGAAGGCCGGGTAACCGCTATGGCTTCGGCTTCGCCCGGCCGAATGGGGCGGTGCCGTCCTCGAACAATTCGATCACCGTGCCCGGCTCCGATTCGTCGCGCAGGCCGACGGTGATCAGCTGGCCGTCGCTGGTGCGCACGCTGGCGATGCGGCGCGGCTTCCAGTCGGTCTCGCCGATCATGTGGCGGATGATCGAGATTTCCTCGACCGTGCCCTCGTGGACGCGATCGGCGTCCCATTCGTGTCCGTGGCAGCGGGGACAGAGGAGCCGCTGCGGGAAGTACGCAACGCCGCAGCCCTTGCAGCGCCAGATGCCGACGCCCGGTGTCATGCGGCGCGCTCCAGGATCGCCGCGGCCGCCGTGCCGCCATAGCGGTACATGGTCATGCCGTAGCCCGAGGTGACGGCGAGCCGCGCGTCCTTGACCTGCCGCTCGCCGGCGCGATGCTGCAGCTGCAGCACCGCCTCGGAGATGCCGTTGAGGCCGCCGGCGGGTCCGCCCGGCTGGCCAGCCGATAGCATGCCGCCCCAGGTGTTGAGCGGGAAGCGCCGCTCGCCGATCGTGTGGCGGGCGAAGCGCTGCAGGTCGTGGCCGGGCGCAAGCCCGAGGTCGTTCGCCTGCGCCAGCACCATGGTGGGGTAATCATCGTAGATGCTGGCGACGTCGATATCCTCCGGGCGAGCGCCGGCGCTCTGCCATAGGTCGGTCGCGAAGGTGCTGATGCCGGTGCGCAGTCCGTCGCCCTCCTGGTTGTCGTAGTTGAAGCTCGTGCGGATCGCCCGCGCCCGGACCGGCGCGCGGCCGCTCGGGCAGCGATCGGGATGCGCCACGATGATCGCCTGCGCGCCGGCGATCACCGGCACGCAGTCGTAGCGCGACAGCGGATCCGCCACCATCGGGGCGCTGAGGTATTCCTCCATGGTCATCGGCGTGCGGTAGACCGCGTAAGGGTTGTTCGCCGCCCAGGCGCGCTGGGCGATCGCCAGATGCCCGTAGTCCGACTTCTCCAGGCCGTATTTCTTCATCTGCCGCCGCGCCACCAGGGCGTAGACGCCGTTCGGGCCGCCATGGCCGAGCGGCGCCAGATGCTCGCGCGTCGCCACGTTGAAATTGGTGGCGACCTTGCCGTAGCCGGCGAGCCCGGTCGCATCGCCTCCCACCACCAGAATGGCGGAGGCAGCGCCCGTTTCGACGCCGCGCAACGCGTGGCTCAGCATGTTCATGGCCGACGAGCCGCCGTTGGTATCCTGCATCAGCCAGCGCAGCGAGAGGCCGAGCCGCCAGGCGAGGTCGACTGCGGCGTCGGGCGCAAGCGAGAACGACGCCACCGCCATGCCCTGGATCTCGTTGGCGTCGATCGCGGCATCGCGCAACGCCGCGACCACGGCATCGCGCATGAACGTGTGCACGGTCTGCCCCGGCTCCGGCCGCCTCGTATAGGCGGATTGACCAACCCCGATGATAGCGGCGTTCAAGCGGTCCTCCCTAGTGTCCCGGTTCCGACGTTCGTATCCCTTTGCAGCATCCCCTCATACGAACGTCGGAACCAAAGGGACACTAGCAACCCTATGATTTTAGTGTGGCTTTGGATTTGACGTTCCTATGAAGAAGTCCCCCAATGCTGATAGGAACGTCAAATCGGCCACACTAGCGGCAGAACTGCCATGATGGATGCGCTTCTCTACCCGCCGCACGTTGAGACGGGAAGATGCCGGTGGTAGTTTTCTCGCCGCCGCTCTCGTCTGGCGGCAGTTTTCCTGAGCAGGGCATGGTTCGCGCAGCAATCGTCGGGCTCGGCCGCTGGGGCCGCTCGCTCGTGAGTTCGGTGCAGGGCAAGAGCGACGACATCCGTTTCGTCCTCGCCCATACGCGCACGCGTGCCAGCGCCGAGGCGTTCTGTCGCGAGGCCGGCGTGCCCCTTGCCGACAGCTACGGGGCGATCGTGGCGGACCCGAGCGTCGATGCGGTGGTGCTGGCGACGCCGCACAGCCAGCACGAGGCCCAGGTGCTGCAGGCGATCGCCGCCGGCAAGCACGTGTTCGTCGAAAAGCCGATCACGCTCACCCGCGCCAGCGCCGATGCGGTGGTTGCGGCGGCGCGGCAGGCCGGGATCGTGCTCGCGGTTGGATTCACCCGCCGCTTCAATCCGGCGATCGGCGAGGTGCGGACGCGGCTCGCCGATGGACGGCTGGGCCAGCTCGTCGCGATGGTGGGGCAGCACACGACCAGCACCGGCCATTTCATCGCGCCGGAGAACTGGCGCGCCGACCCGGCGGAATCTCCGGCCGGCGCCATGACGGCGGTCGGCGTCCACCTGCTCGACCACATGATCGAATTTGGCGGCCGCGTGCACGACGTGGTGTGCGCGACGAAACTGTACGGCGCCGGTCCGGCGGACGACACCACGACGATCCTCATGCGCTTTGCGAGCGGCGTGACGGGAACGATCTTCTGCTCCGTCGCCACCGCGACGAATTTCAGCTTCACCGTCTACGGCACCAAGGGCCTCGCCGAAGTGTCGCGGCCGAATCTGCAGCGGTTCCGCTTCGTGCCGGGATCCGAGCACGCGCCGACCGGTCCGGTGACGGCGCCGCCCGACGAGATCATCGAGCACGCGAAATTCGACATGCTCAACGCCGAGCTCACCACGTTCGCCCGCTGCATACGCGAGCGCAGGACCTATCCGGTCGGGCTCGACGACGTGCTGCACGGCATGTCGGTGTTCGACGCCGTGGTCCGCTCGGCGGCAAGCGGAAAAGTCGAAACCGTCTAGGAAACAGCAAGCAACGCCCAGGAGCTCCCATGGACAAGCTGATCATCACCGTCGCCTGCGACTCCCGCACCTCCTACCCGCACAATCCCAATTGTCCACCGCAGGAGGACATCAAGGGCGTGGCGCAGCAATACATCGATGGTGTGAATGCCGGCGCGGCGATCGCCCACATCCACGGACGGCGCACGCTCGAGGAATCGATCCAGGCGGACGGCAAGCAGGTCTCGCGCATCCATCATGACGACTGGAAGCGCCTGCAGGACGCGATCATGAGCAAGGTCGACCCGATCATGCAGTTCGGCGTCGCCTCGGCGCGCATCGAGGAGAAGATCAAGCTGATGAAGCTCGGCCCCGACATGATGGCGGTCGCCTTCAACGCGCACGACGAGTATTTCCAGCCCGAGCCGTCGCTGCCGCCCAAGCGGATGATGGCGCTGCATCCGGTCGAGGAGCTGATCGCCTATGCCAAGGCCGCCGAGGAGCACAACGTGAAGCTGGAGGTCGAATGCTTCCAGACCGGAGCCTTCTGGCACCTCGAGTTCGTGCGCCGGCACGGCTATCTCAAGGAGAAGACCTACACGACGTTGTTCATCGGCTGGCCGGGCGGCACCTGGACGCCGCCGACCGAGCGCGCCCTGCAATTCATGGTCGACAGCCTGCCGGCGAACTGCATCTGGAACGTGAGCGTGATGAACCCGGAGAAGCAGTGGCCGATCCTGGCGCTAGCGGTCGCGCTCGGCGGCCACGTGCGGGTCGGCTACGAGGACAATCCCTATATCGCGCCGGGCGAGTTCGCCAAGAACAACGCCATCCTGGTCGAGCGCATGGTGGGAATTGCGCGCGGGCTCGGCCGCGAGATCGCGACGCCGGCCGAAGCCCGACAGATCCTCGGGATCCCGCGCCCGCAGTGAATGAACAAAGACAGGGAGGAGACGAATGGGAACGCCTGTGAGGCGACGATCGGCGCTGCGGCCCGCGGCGGGTGCATTCGCGGCGCTTGCGTTCTGCTTCGCCAGCTCGGCGGCGCTTGCCACCTACCCGGATCGCCCGATCCGCATCGTGGTGCCGTTCGCCCCCGGAGGAACCAGCGACATCCTGGCGCGCCTCCTGGCGGCTGCGCTTACGCAGTCGCTGGGGCAGTCGGTGTTCGTGGAGAACCGCGCCGGCGCGAACGGCAACATCGGCATCACGGCGGTCTCCAAGGCCGATCCGGACGGCTATACGCTCATGGTCGCGTCGAGCGTGATCGTGGTCAATCCCGCGCTGTCCAGGCAGGCGACCTACGATCCGGTGAAGGACTTCGCGGCAATCGCCGATCTCGGGTCGTCGCCGAACGCGATCGTCACGCGTCCCGACACCGGCATCAAGGATGTCGCCGACCTGATCGCGCGCGCCAAAGCCAATCCCGATGCGCTCGATTTCTCCAGCCCGGGTGTCGGCAGCATCTCGCAGCTCGGCGCGGAGCTGTTGAAGCTGCGCGCCGGCATTCGCCTGCTGCATGTGCCCTATACGGGCGCCGGACCCGCGGTGCAGGCCGTGCTCGGCGGCACCACCAAGCTGTCGGCCTCCAACATCGGCACCGTCATGCCGCACATCAAGGCCGGCACGCTCAAGGCGCTGGTGCAGACCGGCAAGGAGCGCTGGTTCGATCTGCCCGACGTGCCGACGCTCGCAGAGGCAGGCGTTCCCAACGCCGCATCGGAGACCTTTCAGGCCCTGCTCGCCCCGGCCGGAACGCCGAAGGAGATCGTCGACCGGCTGGCCAAGGAAGTCATTGCGATCCTGCAGGCGCCGGATGTCCGCGACAAGCTGCGCAACACGGGTTTCGGCCCGGCCGGCACGGGGCCCGACGCGTTGCATGCCCGCATCGCCGAGGAGGTCGCCATGTGGAAGGAGGTCATCGCGCGGACCGGCCTGAAGGTCGAGTGAAGGCGAGCCACATGGAGTATCGCAGGCTTGGCCGGTCCACGCTGACGGTGTCCGCGGTCGGGCTCGGGGGCAACAATTTCGGCGATCGTCTGGACCTTGCCGCGACGCACCAGGTCGTGAATGCGGCACTCGACCGCGGCATCACGTTGCTCGACACCGCCGACATCTACAATGCCGGCGCGTCGGAGCAATGCCTGGGGGAAATTCTCGGCGCGCGGCGCAAGGACGTGGTGCTGGCGACCAAGTTCGGCCTTTCGCTGTCGCAGCGCGGCAGGCTCGAGGGTGCGTCCCGCCGTTACATCATGAGCGCGGTCGAGGCGAGCTTGAAGCGGCTGCGGACCGATTGGATCGACCTCTACCAGGTGCACCGGCCGGACACCGCGACGCCGATCGAGGAGACATTGCGCGCGCTCGATGACCTGGTCAGGGCCGGCAAGGTGCGCGCCATCGGCTGCTCCAATTTTTCCGCCGGGCAGGTTGATGAGGCGCAGGATGCGGCCGCGCGCGGCGGGCTTGCCGCCTTCGTGACCGGCCAGGACCAGTACAGCCTGCTGGCGCGGGGAATCGAGCGCGAGCTGATGCCGGTGATGCAACGGCGCGGCTTGAGCCTGTTGCCCTATTTCCCGCTGGCGAGCGGCCTGTTGACCGGCAAGTACAGGCGCGGCGCGATCCCTGCCGGGGCGCGGCTCGCCTACAGCCGCCGGCACCAGGACCGCTTCATCAGCGAGCGGAACTGGGCCATCCTCGAGGCGCTCGATGCCTTCTGTGCACGCCAAGGGCGCACGATGCTCGAGCTCGCATTCGGCTGGCTGCTGGCGAAGCCTGCGGTGGCGAGCGTGATTGCCGGCGCCAGCACGCCGGAGCAGGTGGCGCAGAATATCGCGGCGGCCGCGCGGCCTTTGTCGGCAGGCGAAGTCGCCGAGCTCGACCGCATCACCGGCGCTCCGCCTTGATCTGCCTCAATGCGGTTGCGTGAAGAGCCGTCAGGATAGCAGGCGGGTCCTTGCATCCGCCAGGCGGCGGAGAGGAGATCAAGCCATGTCGCAATTCGATGTCGACGCCGATCTCACCCGTCGGATGGAAAACATGAGCGAGCTGGTCAAGCGGCTCGGGCTTGATCCGCTCACGGCCAACCGGCGGTGCGGAGGCAGCGTGTTCGGGTCGGCGGTGCGCGTGTGCGAAGCCTGCCCGGCGACGGAAACCTGCCATGACTGGCTCATGCGGGCGGCCGCGACCCTGTACAAGGCACCGGCGTTCTGCCCGAACACCGACCGCTTCGCCCAGCTCATTGCGGAAGAGCGGACTTTGCCGCGACCGAAAGCCGAATAGTCAGCTCGTCGGCTCCGCTTTGGTTCCGTCGAAACCTGCGCGGCAGCTGTTGACGGCGCTGAGCAGGCTGAGCTCGGTGGCATTCGGGCAGTAGTTGCGCCACTCCTGCCAGCCGTAGTCGATCGTTTCATCCATGAGGGCGAGCGCGCACAGTTCCGGACACGGACACGACAGGCAATTGGCCTGCAGCTTCTGGAACTGCAGCGGCTCGGCACCGCGAAACTCCTGGCTGTCCAGGCCAAGGCGTGCCATGCGCCGGACCATCAGCCCGGGCGGCCGATCGTAAGCATCGGGGCCGACATGGAGGCGAGTCTCCAGATGGGGCTTGCGCCACCAGTGCAAGACCGCGGCGAACATTTGAAGGCTTGTGTGAGTTTGGGTTGCGAGCATTGGTTCCCTCCCTCCTCCCAGAAAGTGAGGACCAAATCGCATATGCCCGCATTGATTAAGATCAAATGCGGTCGCCGCATGGTGTGTGGAGCGTCAAGTGGTGCTGTTGCGCCGATCCCAACGCCATGGAGCGTGTGCTAGCTGGTTTCCCGATGAAGATGCCCCAGCGTCGTCATGGCCGGGCTCGTCCCGGCCATCTCGATAAGTATGGCACGGCCCTGCCATTTGAATTGGGATCACCGGGACAAGCCCGGTGATGAGGAGTTAACACGAGCGGGAACCGCTCTAGCGGGTCATGACGACCTTCTGGTACATCCCGCCGAACATCACCTCCTTGCGCAGCTTGCGCACGCCGGAGAGCATCGGCAGCCAGTTCGCAATCTCGTCGCGCCACAGCGCGCTGGCGAAGGGCTCGAGCCTCTCGAGCACCGGAAGCCAGAGATACCGCAGCGGGTGCCACCAGCGCGGCCTGGCGTAGTCGACGATGACGATCTTGCCGCCCGGCTTCACCACGCGGCAAACCTCGCTGAGCGTGCGCTCGCGATAGTGCGCCGGCTGCTCGTGCAGCAGGAAGAACACCAGCGCACGGTCGTAGCTCGCATCAGCCACGTCGAGCCGGGTGGAATCCATGTTCAGCAGTCGTGCCGGTGCTTCCGGCGGCAGCTTGGCGCGCAGGTTGTTGAGCTGGACCGGCAGGATGTCGACCACGTCGACGGTCCCGCCGCCCGCTTGCGCGCGTTCGCTCAGCCGGCAGGTGAGGTCCCCGTAGACGCATGCCACCTGCAGGGTGGTTCCCGGCAAGCTCTCTCCCAGCTCGGCGAGCGCCGCGTTGCGCAGCCGTGGATAGTTGCCCCACAGGATCAGGTTCACCAGCCAGTCGCGCTCGAACACCCGCACGGCGTTGGGGTGCACATAAGCCCACCAGTAATGCCGCTTGAGATAATCGGACACGCTGTCGAGCGCGGCCTGATGCGAAGGCCGCCGCTCCAACTCAACCCCAGCGAACAGCGGCGGGAGCGGAATGACGTCGCGCGCGATCGCCGACTTGTTCTGCATGTCTCTTAGTCTCCCCCTCGAGGAACTGAGTCGAGATCCCGACTAACCTACGGCATGGCCGATCTGCGTGGAAGCCGCCTTTGCCCGCATTGATGTGCGTCAACAGGGTGGGCGGAATGCCCGCGCCACGTCGATCCGGAAAGCCACGTAGAGGGCATCACCCAAGGCGCCCAAGAAAGTCACCTCCGTTGCGTTAGATCAAGGCGCAGGCAGCTGGCGGCCGCTCAAATGCTCCGTCCTCAACAGGGAACGTCAGATGTTTCAAATTCGCATCCACGGTCGCGGCGGCCAGGGCGTGGTGACGGCGGCCGAGCTGCTCTCCGTCGCGGCGTTTCTCGAAGGCCGGCACGCCCAGGCTTTTCCGAGCTTCGGTTCCGAGCGCACCGGGGCGCCGGTCGTCTCCTTCTGCCGCATCGACGACAAGGAGATCAGGCTGCGCGAGCCGATCCTCGAGCCCGATGCGCTGATCGTCCAGGATCCGACGCTGTTCCGGGTGATCGACGTATTTCAGGGCCTGCGGCCGAACGGCTATCTCCTGGTCAATACCAACAAGACGCTCGACGAGCTCAAGCTCGCCGACGTCGTGGCGAAGCTTCCTGCGGGCCGCGCGCGCGCGGTGCCGGCAAGCGAGCTCGCCAACAAATTCATCGGCCGGCCGGTGCCGAACGCGGCGCTGCTCGGCGCCTTCGCGGCCTTAACCGGGTTCCTGCATCTCAACTCCGTCGCGACCGCCATCCGGGAGGCGTTCCCCGGCAAGATCGGCGAATCGAACGTCGCCGCGGCCACGGCCGCCTTCGAAAGCATCGCCGGCACGTCGGCGGCAGCCTGAGGATCAGCCATGTTGAAGCAGATCGAAGGATCGCACGCGATGGCGGAGAGCATTGCGCTGTGCCGCCCGGAAGTCATTTGCGCCTACCCGATCACCCCGCAAACCCACATCGTCGAAGGCGTAGGTGAGTTGGTGCGCACGGGCGAGCTCAAGAACTGCGAGTTCATCAACGTCGAATCGGAGTTCGCGGCGCTCTCGGTGGCGATCGGCGCTTCGGCCGCCGGCGCGCGCGCCTATACGGCGACGTCGAGCCAGGGCCTGCTGTTCATGGCCGAGGCGGTCTACAACGCTTCCGGCCTCGGCCTGCCGATCGTGATGACGCTCGGCAACCGGGCGATCGGCGCACCGATCAACATCTGGAACGACCATTCGGACGCGATGTCCATGCGCGACGCCGGATGGATGCAGCTGTTTGCCGAGACCAACCAGGAAGCCGTCGACCTGCACATCCAGGCGTTCCGTCTCGCCGAGGAGGTGTCGATGCCGGTCATGGTGTGCGTCGACGGGTTCATCCTCACCCACGCGGTCGAGCGCATCGACATTCCGGACCAGGCCGACGTCGATGCCTATCTGCCGCCCTACGAGCCGGTGCAGGTGCTCGATCCCGCCAATCCGATCTCGATCGGTGCCATGGTCGGGCCGGACGCCTTCACCGAGGTGCGCTTCCTCCAGCACTACAAGCAGAATCTGGCCCTGCGCCTGATTCCGGAGCTCGCCGCCGAATTCAAGACGCGGTTCGGCCGCGAGTTGGGTGGGCTCTTGCGCACCTATCGCGCCGAGGATGCCGAGCTGCTCGTCGTCGCCATGGGATCGGTGAACGGCACCATCAAGGACACGATCGACGAGATGCGCGCCGATGGCGTGCCGATCGGCCTCGTGACGCTCGTCTCGTTCCGCCCGTTCCCGACCCAAGCGTTGCGCGAGGTCCTGGTGGGGACGAAGCACGTCGTGGTGATCGAGAAGAGCTTCGCGGTCGGCATGGGCGGGCAGCTCGCCAACAACGTCGACCTCGCCTTGCGCAACACCGCCGGCGCGCCGCAGGTCCATTCGGTGGTCGCCGGGCTCGGCGGGCGATCGATCACGCGGCAATCCCTGCACAAGATCTTCCGCCGTGCGCTGGTCCAGCCGTGGGAAGGGGCGCATTTCCTCGATCTCAACGAGAGCGTCATCGCCAAGGAATTGCACCACGTGCGCAAAGTCCGGCGCTCCGGGCCGACCGCCGAGAACATCCTGCGGCACTTGCGGGAAGCCGCAGCGCCCGTCGCGGCCGAATGAGGAAATGCTCATGAACGATCTCACCGCCGAACTGCCGGACTCGCAGAAGCTGCGTTTCTACCAGAAGGGCACCTTCACGGTCGGCAATCGCCTGGTGTCGGAAGCGGAACGCTCCGTCCAGGCCTCGATCGACCGCTCGAACGCGCTCACCTGCGGCCATCGTGCCTGCCAGGGATGCGGCGAGGCGCTCGGCGCGCGCTATGCGGTCGATGCCGCCATGCGGGTGACCAACGGCCAGCTCATCGCCGTCAACGCTACCGGCTGCCTCGAAGTGTTCACCACACCCTATCCGGAGACCTCGTGGCAGCTCGCCTGGCTGCACTCGCTGTTCGGCAATGCCGCGGCGGTCGCCACCGGCGTGGCGGCGGCCATGCGGGTGAAGGGACGCAAGGAGGTTCGCACCATCGCCCAGGGCGGCGACGGCGGAACCACGGACATCGGGTTCGGCTGTTTGTCGGGCATGTTCGAGCGCAACGATGACGTGCTCTACATCTGCTACGACAACGAAGCCTACATGAACACCGGCGTGCAGCGCTCGTCGGCGACCCCGCCGGCGGCGCGCACCGCGACGACGCCGGCCATCGGCGAAGAGCCAGGCAACGTGTTCGGCACCGGCAAGAGCGTGCCCAGGATCGCCATGGCGCACGACATCCCGTACGTCGCCACTGCGACTGTCGCCGACCTGCATGATCTCGAGCGCAAGGTCATCAAGGCCATGGGCATCCATGGTGCGCGCTACATTCACGTGCACGTCCCGTGCCCGCTGGGCTGGGGGTCGGCCTCGCACGACACGATCCGCCTGGCGCGGCTCGCGGTCGAATCCGGGCTGTTCCCCGTGTTCGAGGCCGAGCACGGCAAGGTCATCGCGAGCCGCAAGATCCGCAATCGCGTTCCGGTGGCCGACTATCTCAAGCCGCAGAAGCGCTTCGCCCACCTGTTCGCCTCCGACGAAGGGGCTCAGCGGATCGCCCGATTACAGGCCATGGCAGATCGCAACATCAGCGAGTATCACCTGCTCGATGGCGAAGGAGATGCATGATGGACCACCCGTTCGCCATCACCCTCGACGTCGGAACGAGCCTGGCAAACCACACCGGCTCGTGGCGCACCTCGAAGCCCGTCTACGTCGATCGCTTGCCGCCCTGCAACCATGCCTGCCCGGCGGGCGAAAACATCCAGGGCTGGCTCGCGCATGCCGAGGCGGGCGAGTACGAGGCCGCATGGCGCGTGCTGACGCAGGACAATCCGCTGCCGGCGACCATGGGCCGGGTGTGCTACCACCCGTGCGAGACCGCCTGCAATCGCGCGCAGATCGACGAGGCGGTCGGCATCAACTCGGTCGAGCGCTTCCTCGGCGACGAGGCGATCCGCTGCGGCTGGCAGTTCGTGCCGCCGGCGGTCGAAAGCGGCAAGCGCGTACTGGTGGTCGGTGCCGGGCCGTCCGGCCTCTCGGCGGCCTATCATCTCCGCCGGCTCGGCCATACGGTGGAGATCCACGAGGCCGGCCCGCTGGCCGGCGGCATGATGCGGTTCGGCATTCCGAAATACCGGCTGCCGCGCGACGTGCTCGATGCCGAGGTCAATCGCATCCTCGCCATGGGCGTGACGCTCAGGCTCAACGCCAAGGTCGACAACATCGTCGAGACGATGCAGGCCGGCGCGTTCGACGCCGCGTTCCTGGCGGTCGGTGCGCACATCGCCAAGCGCGCCTACATCCCGGCCGGTGCGGCCTCGAAGATCCTCGACGCGGTGCAGGTGCTGCGCTCGATGGAAGGCGAGGACAAGCCGCTGCTCGGCCGCAAGGTCGCCATCTACGGCGGCGGCAATACCGCGCTCGACGTGGCGCGCACCGCCAAGCGCCTGGGCGCCACCGAGACCATCATCGTCTATCGCCGTACCCGCGACCGCATGCCGGCGCACGATTTCGAGGTCGAGGAGGCGCTCGAAGAGGGCGTGATGATGAAGTGGCTCTCCACCATCAAGCGCATGGAAGAGGGCGTGCTCACGGTCGAAAAAATGAAGCTCGACGAGAAGGGCTTCCCGCAGCCGACCGGTGAATTCGAGACGCTCGAGGCCGATTCGCTCATCCTGGCCCTCGGTCAGGACGTTGATCTCTCGCTGCTCGACGGCGTGTCCGGGCTCGCGATCAAGGACGGCGTCGTGCAGGTCGGTCCCAACATGATGACCGGCCATCCGGGCGTGTTCGCTGGCGGCGACATGGTGCCGTGCGAGCGGACCGTGACGGTCGGGGTTGGCCACGGCAAGAAGGCGGCCCGGCACATCGACGGCTGGCTGCGCGGCAGCGACTATGCGGCGCCGGAGAAGCACGAGCTTGCGAGCTTCGACAAGCTCAACGACTGGTACTATGCGGATGCGCCGAAGACGGTGCGGCCGACGATCGAATTGGCGCGCCGCAGCTCGACCTTCGACGAGGTGGTGCACGGTCTCGACGAGACCAACGCACTGTACGAAGCGCGCCGCTGCCTGTCGTGCGGCAACTGCTTCGAATGCGACAACTGCTACGGGGTGTGCCCGGACAACGCGGTGATCAAGCTCGGGCCCGGCAAGAAGTTCGCGTTCAACTACGACTTCTGCAAGGGCTGCGGCGTGTGCGCCGCGGAGTGCCCGTGCGGCGCCATCCAGATGGTGCAAGAGGCGATCTGATCGCCAACGAGCATATCGCCATGACGAAGCCGGAGGGACCCATGAAGCGAACGATGTTGAGCGGTGCGATCGTCATCGGGGCCAGCATAGGGATGGCAGGCGCGGAACTCGCGGCCGATCCGCGATCCATCGACTGGTCGAAAGTCCCGCCCAAGTCGGTGACGCTCTTTTATCCGGGCACCTCGACCATGGAATGGCTGGTCAGCCCCGAGCACAAGGGCTCCGGGGCGGTGACGGCAGGCCTGGCGTGCGTCGCCTGCCACCAGGGCAACGTGAAGGACATCGGCAACAAGGTCGTCAAGGGCAGCTCCGCCGAGCCCACCCCGATTCCCGGCAAGAACGGCGTCGTCGATCTCGCCGTGCAGGCCGCACACGACGCCGAGCATGTCTATTTCCGCTTCCAATGGAAGACGAACCTCAACCGCGAGGGACGCATGCATGACTACGTGCGTTTCGACGGGAAGGAATGGAAGTGGTACGGCAATCATCGCCACAGCAAGGCGGTCCGCTCGGGAGAACAGCCGGCGCTCTATGAGGATCGGGTGTCGGTCATGTTGGACGACGGCAAGGTTGCCGAATTCGCCAAGCAAGGCTGCTGGCTGACCTGTCACGACGGGATGCGCGACACGCGCAATGCCGTGGTCGGAGACCCGGTGAAGAAGCACCCCTTGTTCGGCGATGCGGGCAAGAAGGAATCCGACATCCGCAAATATCTCGCCACGACCCGGACCGACAAGGCGGCGAGTTGGGACAAGACCAAGTCGCCCGAAGAGATCGCCAAGATCAAGGCCGAGGGCGGCTTCCTCGACCTGTGGCAATGGCGCGCCGCTCGCTCCAACGCGGCCGGAATGGCGGACGACGGCTACGTCCTCGAATATCGCAATTTCGACGAGGGCAAGAACCCGTTCAGCTGGAACGTCGATCGCAAAACGATGACCCCGCTCTACATGTTCGATGCCGCCAAGGTCGGCAGCAAGGCGTTGCGCGTTGAGGATATCGGCAATCCGGCCAAGCCGGCCGCCGTCGTCCGCGAGGAGAACGCCGTCAAGTTCGATCCGAATGCCGACTGGAAGGACGGCGATGTCCTGCCGGGTCGTTTGCTTAGCCGCGCCGATTCCAAGGGCTCAGCTGCAGACAACGACGCGGTCTATGGTACCTGGAAGGACAATTCCTACACGGTGGTGTGGCGCCGCAAGCTCGATACCGGGCACCCGGCGGACGACAAGATCTTGAAGGTCGGCGGCAAGTACACGGTGGGGCTTGCGGTTCACGACGACAATGTGACCACCCGCTTCCACCACGTGTCGTTCCCACTGACGTTCGGCATCGGCGTCGATGCCGACATCCAGGCGGTGACGCTCAAGTAGTCATGGCCTCTCGTGTGCCGTGCCAGGAGTGCGACACGTCGAAGATGCCCGAGGCCAGGACGGCCAGCATCAAGCGGGGTGACGCAGGCATTGCCCACCTAAACGAGATGGCCGGCACACCAGCCGGCCATGACGAAATCAGCGTCAGAGACGAATCTACGCGCTCGGGGTCAAGGCGATCTCGGCCTTGCGTGTTCGTGCGGCGCGGGCAGCCGGGCTGCGGAACAGCTGGTCCGCCCGCTGCTCGAAGGCGTCGAGGATCTGGCGGAACATCGATTCGAAGATGCCCGATGCCAGCACCGCCAGCATGGGGCTGGAGAATTCGTAGCTCACCGCAAACGAGACGTCGGTCCACTCATCGCCGTCGGGCGCGAATTCCCATACGGCGCGCAGATGACGCAATGGGCCGTCGACCAACTCCACGGTGATTCGCCGCTCGCGCAGGTCTGTGAGCGTGCGGTTGGCATAGCTCACGCGCAAGGCCGAGACTCCGACCGTCATGCGCGACATGATGACGGTCGTGTCGGTGCCGTCGCCCTTGCGCGCCATGACCTTGGTCGCCTGGCAGCAGGGTACGAAATTCGGATAGCTCTCGATGTCGGCGACGAGATCGAACAGGTCGGACCATTGGTGCCGGATGCGCTTGTGCATCTTGAAATTGCCCATCGAAAAGGCTCGTCCCGAACGAAGCGGAGAATCAACCGAGGTATTGTTCGGCGGGCGGCCGCAAATATCCTTGACCTGGATCAACGAATACCAGATGGCCGCCCACACCTGTCCTCGCGTACGTAATCGTACGGGCCCGCCGCATTATTCGAGGGACGCACCTGTTGCAGCCGACACCCCAGCGCTCGAGCGAATCACGGGTCCGGCCCGATGCCCTGGGGATCGCACTGGAACGGCCTATTCGGTCAGTGTCCCAGCAGGCTATCGATGAAGCCGATCATGATCAGGACGAACAGGATCACGCCGATCGCCATCAGGACGAAGCCGAGGATCGTGGACCCGGTCGTCATCGGCTGTGACGGCGCGTCGACCAGGTAGTCTTTCAGCTCCCCGCTGTCCACCAGACGCCGGTATTCGACCGCGTGCTCGTGCTTGAACTTCTCCAGCGGTACCGAGCCGGTGAACATCTGGATGTCGAGCGGGAAATTGTCGGGCCGCCAGTGGTTGTTGAAGAAGTGCACGGTGAACAGGAAGGCGGCGGCGAGGACGGCCTCTTCGCCGTGGAAGATGCTGGCGACGTTGAACACCCAGCCGGGCAGGAATTGGGCGGTGAAATTGGTGAACCACAGCATGAAACCGCTCACGCCGATGATGGTCACGCCCCAGAACGGCGCCCAATAATCGAACTTCTCCCAATAGGTGAAGCGATCGAACTGCGGCCGCGGGCCGAGGCCGAAGAACCACTTGAACATGCCGATCGCGTCGCGCAGGTCCTGCAGGTTCGGGATGAGCGAGTACGGCCCGAACCAGTTGAAGGTCCTCCAGTTCTTGCCGATGCGAATGGCCACGTAGACGAGATGCGCGACGAATATCACGACGAACAGGACAGCAAACGCGCGATGGACGACACCGGTGACCAGCGGGCCGCCGAACGCCTTCTGCACCACCGGAGCCCAGAAGCTGTCGGCATAGAACAGGGTCATCCCAGTCAGCACCAGCACGATTATCGCAATGGCGAAGCCGAGGTGGGCGAGGCGCCACCACGCCGACCAGCGCTGGTAGTACGGGCCCTGCTGCAGGTCCAATTGGTCGGTTCGAACATGCGGTCGCAGCTTGCCTTGCTGACGATCCTTGTATTCGCGATAGAACCAGAGCGCGGAATGCGTCCAGAAGAACGCAAGCGTGCCGCCGAGCAGCGCCAGCATGAATTTCGAGGCGAGCCACGTGTGCGGATAGCGTTTCAGGTCATTGGTCGTGGCGTGCGGCTGGAAGGTAGCGAACCCCGCCGTCGCGCCGATGTGACATTGCTGGCAAGTCTCCAGCCGGTTGTTCGGATGCACCGTGGAGGCGGGATCGCTCACCCGCTTGATCTCATGCGAGCCGTGGCAATCGAAACACTTGGCCGTATGGGCGTAGCCCAACGTGGTGACCTGGCCATGATAGGTCTCGCGGTAGGATTTGAAGTTCTGTTGGTGGCATCCGCCGCAACTCTTCATGACGGCGAGCCTGATCGATCCCGTCGTCGGGCTCTCGATCGCATGGGCGGTGTGGCAATCGGAACAGACCGCCGCTCGCGGGTTCGAATTGTTCATCACCTCGGTGCCGTGCACCGAGGTCAAGTACTGGTCCTTCTGTTCGGCATGGCAGGTGGCGCACATGCCCGGAATCGACTGGCGCCACTCGATGCGCGTTTTCGCCACGTTCTGGTGCGGCACTTGGGCGAAGGATTGATGGCAGTTGACGCACTGCAGGATTTTTCCGTGCACGCTCGTCGCGAAATGATCCTTGTCGACGAACAGGGAGCGCAACTCACCGCTGGGACGCGGCGCCGAAAAACCGGCATTGCCGTGGCAGCCCAGGCAAACGTTGTTGTCGGGCGGCGCGGCGGCCGGCTGCGCGATCGCCTCGCGAACTCCCGTCGCCACGGTGAAGGTGAAAACGATCGCGGCCACGCATGTGGCGAGTTGGGTAACCGGCATCCTATCTATGTCCTTGTTGACGCACGTCGACATCCACGGCGGACGGGCGCACCGCCGTTCCTCGCATCGACACGCAGAAGCAGATCGACCCCAACGTCCCTTTCCCCCTCGCAGGACGCGATCGAGCTTGACGGTGCGCTCTGATAAAGCGCGAGAATAATGCTCCTAACAACGGGTCTTGGCAAACGGTCTGCCTCAGCGACGCACAGATCGGCTCCCGCGGATTCATTCAATGCAAGCGCACGTTCGTCGGCCGAGCGAGCGTGAAAGATTCGAGCCTCCGCAAACCGGCGAACCGGGATGAGGGAGTTGGCTCGCCGGAGAAGCATCCAGGCAATGTGCCATGCAGTCGTCATCGACGGACGTGCTCGCGCGGTCTCGGGTCGGCCCATGTGGATTGCGACTTTCCTGGGCGCATCCCCGCCCTGGACCGCCTGCGCTCGCGGCAAATCCTCCGCCCCACCCAGCGGCGGACGGGCGGGCCGAAACCTGTGGATTGGGGCAATTTATCAGCACGGCCGCAAAGGCCATTGACCTATGTCAAATCAAACGGCGAGCAGTCCACCATTCCGGGCGCAATCACGGGCTCGCCAGCCGTCGGGCCTCGCGTGGGCTGCCGGTCATCGGCGCAGGCGACACGAGGGCGGCTCGCGTATCGCCGCCAAGAGGTCGTATTCAAGCCCGCCTGCGCTCGCTCGGCGAGGCAATCAGGAGCATCGTCGGAACGCTGGTCCGGTCGACAAAGCCGGGCGCCGGAGCGTTACTTGGCCTTCGACTTGTAGGATTTTCCGTACGAATTGAGCGCCGGAGGGCTCGCGGTGTGACACTTGCCGCAGGGTTGACCCGTCTTCTGGGCAATCGACGCATTGGCCTCCGCCTGCCGGGGTGACACGAAGAGCACCGCCGCCGCCAGCAACGCGGCACAGCTCAACCCCGCCGCGCCGGCAAGCAGAACTGTTTTCGCCGTCTTCGAATTGGCCGACATCGTCGTCTCCCGCATGACTGCCTCCGTGGCTCGATACAAACTCGGTGTTTGCAACAGACTGTCCCGACCCGACTCCGGCTCTGCCGAGGGGCGGCCTCGCTCTTCGCGTCGGCGTCACCCTGTCGCTACCACCGCACGTCTCTCCGTAAGTCTTCTTAGATCCATCGCCCTGTCTTCGGTGCTCGGGTACTATGGCGTGGCCCTTGTGCCACACACGTTGAAAAGCGGTTAGGCGCATCCCAGGCCGCCATTGACAATGGTTAGGAGAGTCATCTTCATTACACAAGTTAAAAAAACTGCTCGGGCAACGTCCACAACACACCCCCCGGAACTGACAACGTCACGCGCTTTCGCGGGGGCGGGAGGGGGTCTTTATGTGCGACGGTCAGGATCTCGTCGTTCAGGCCGGTCTTTGGTCGCAGTTTCTCCGCGACGGGCGAAGCAATCCTGGGCTCGCGGCGAGGTTCGCAGCCGCGTTGGCTCTCGTGCTGGCTCCGCTCTCCTTTGCGGTCATCGGCTCGTCCGGCCCGGTTCGTGCAGAAGAGCCGGCCGGCCTGGAGAGCGTACAGCGCGGCGGTGTGTATGAGACGCTGCGGGCGCTCGAGGCGCACCCGGTCCCGTCCCAGTCGGCCGGATTTGCGGCCGGGCACGCAGGCTTCCATGGCGGCAACGATGGCGACGACGCGATGTCGGCGTTGCGCCAGTACGCCCGCGAGATCGGCGCGGAGCAGGCGGATCCGGTCGCCGCTCCGCATCCCGTGAAGAACTACAGCCGGGTCGATGCCGATTCCTATGCGACCCTGCGCGAGTTCGTCGCCCAGATCGGCCGTGAGCAACCCCGGCAGGATTCCGCGCCGATCGTCCTCGCTGCCGCCGAGCAGCCCAAGGCGGCCAAGCCCGCCAAGGCGAAGGCGGTCAACAAGACGGCGCCGGGGGGCGAGGTCGAGGCCACCGTCGTCGGCTCGCAGGCCTGCATGACCTGCCATGCGAACCAGGCGGCGGCCTTCGCGCAGACCCTGATGGGCAAGATCGGCAAGGTCCGCAAAGGCACGATGGAGTGCGAGAATTGCCACGGACCCGGCTCCCTGCACGTGAAGGCGGGCGGGGGGCGCGGCGTCGGCGGAATGATGACGTTTCGCCAAGACGACCCGCGATATACGCCGGAAGAGGTCAACGCCATCTGCCTGACGTGCCATGAGCGCGGCGACCGCACCCTGTGGCGAGGCAGCACGCACGAGAACCAGAACCTCACCTGCACCAGCTGCCATGTGGTGATGCGCAACGTGACGCCGAAGTTCCAGCTCGCCAAGCTCACCGAGATGGACACCTGCTTCCAGTGCCACAAGAACAAGCGGGCGGAAATCTGGCGCACCTCTCACATGCCGGTGCGCGAAGGCAAGCTCAAATGCTCGACCTGCCACAACCCGCACGGCAGCTATACCGAGGCGCTGTTGAAGGAAGCCACCGTCAACGACGGCTGCTACAAGTGTCACGCGGAGAAGCGCGGGCCGTTCCTGTGGGAACACGCGCCGGTGCGCGAGAACTGCGTCAACTGCCACGACCCGCACGGCTCGATCAACGACTTCATGCTGAAGATCTCCCGGCCGCGGCTGTGCCAGCAATGCCACGCCAATCTCACCGGCCATCCGGGCAATCCGCGCAATCCGACTTCGGTCTATGCGATCAATCGCGAGTGCCAGAACTGCCACTCGCAGCACCACGGTTCGAACAGCCCGGCGGGCTCGCGGTTCATCCGATAGGAGACGTACCGCGAAAGACTAGCGTGTCAGCGTCGAAGCAATTGGAACGGGTTCGGGGGGCCGACCATGAATGTTCGCAGCGAGATCCTCCAGACGAGGCGCGCGCTTCTGCTGGCAAGCACGGTGTTGCTCGCGGCGGCTCCCATCTCGGCCGCGTCGGCAGCCGATCAGGCTCCGGTGTTCAAGGCCCCGGTGCCGGAGGTGGTGAACTGGTACTTTTACGGCGGCTTCGAAGCCGGCAGCCGCTTCGTGTTCGACCGTCCGCCGCCCGGCTACGGCCGCGCGCCTCCCCCGGTGAACTGGCTCACGCCCCTGACGACCGAGAGCCGCGCCAAGTTCGAGGAGTACGGCCAGGTGGGGCGCGGCCTGTTCCTCGACTGGATCAACCTGCAAGCGGGCACGACCGACGGCAAGTATGCGTTCGATTTCTGGGGACGGAATGTCGGATACAACAACCAGAGCTACAATATCGATGCCGCGGCGGTCGGCACCCACTACCTGAGCCTCAGCTGGGATCAGATCCCGCATCTGATCAGCACCAGCGCCAAGAACATCTTCGGCGGCGTCGGAACCACCCTGCTGACGGTCCCCGATCCGATACAGGCGGCGCTGCAGGCGCAACTGCCGAACGCCGCGTCGGCCGCTCCTCCGGCGGCGAACGGCGTGGCCGGACAGACGGCGCGGACGAACATCGAGAACATCATCAACAACAGCGTCAGTCCGCTCGAGCTGTCGACCCAGCGCGACAGGGCCGGCGCAGCCTATCGGTTCACCCCCAATGCCGACTGGGATATCGGGGTCGAATACACCAACGAGCACCGCACCGGCGTCCGCGCCGTCGGGGTGCCGTATGGCTGGGGCACGTCTGCGAGCCCGCGTCCCACCAACATCGTCGAGGCGCCGCAACCCCTCGACGACAAGACCCAGAACGTCGACGCCAAGGCCGAGTATGTGGGCTCGACCTTCTGGGGCACGCGCTGGAGCACCAACATGCGCTACAGCGGGTCGTTCTATACCAACGACCTCAAGCAACTGGACATCGAGAACCCGTTCTGCGTGACCTGCAATACTCTGACGGGCACCAATCGCGGGGCCAACATCCTGCGCCTGGGGCTCTCTCCCGACAACAACGCGAACGCCATAACCTGGACGACCGCGGTCGATCTGCCGTTCTGGAAGAGCCGCTACGTCAGCACGGTGCAATACAACGCGATGCGCCAGGACGACCCCTTCATCAATACCGGGACCAACGGTCTCGTGGCGCCCCCGGTCACTACCCTCGGCGGCATCCCGGTCGGGAACCTGAGCGGCAAGGTCGACACGTTCCTGTGGAACAACCTCTACACCGCGCAGATCACCAAGGATCTGAAGCTCACCATGCGCGGCCGTCACTACGACGTCGACAACCAGACGCCGTCTCTGCACATCGAGAACTGGATCTTCGGCGACAGCGGCTGCGCATCCGGGGCGCCGAGCGTCGGCGGGGTCTGTCCGATCGGCAATGCGCGAAACTCGCTTCCCATCTCCTACACCAAGGACAACGCCAGCGCCGAGCTGGCCTGGCGCCCGGTGCAGTGGGCGACGTTCGGCGGTGGATATTTCTGGGAGCGTTGGGATCGGCACCTGCGCGACGTCAATCACACCGACGAGAACATGGGAAAGGTCTTCGTCAACATCACTCCGATCGACCAGGTGGTCGCACGGGCGAGCTACCTCTACGCCGAGCGGCGCTACGGAGAATACAATACCGAGGAGTTCGTCGAGGTCCCCGGGCTGCAGTTCTCCGAGGTCGTCTCGAACATGCGGCGGTTCGATATCGCCAACCGCAACCGGCACAAAATCGACGCCGCCCTCGAGTGGTCGCCCCACCGTGTCCTGACGCTGTCGCCGAATTTCGGCCTGCGCTACGACGACTATCCTGATCCCGAGCTCAATCCGCTCGGCGTGCGCAAGGACCACAGCTGGAACGCCGGAATCGAAGTCTCGGCGGCCGTCCATTCGACCGTCAGGTTGATGGCGAGCTACAATTACGAGGATCGCCGCCTGAACATGGCGAGCGGCAGCGGCGGCGCGAACTTCGATACGGGCAACCCGCTCACCGGCTGCCCGACCAGCGCCGCGATCAACCCCGAACATTTCATCGGCACCGACTGCACGTGGCGGAGCGACATCAACCAGCGCTACCACACCTTCCTCGCGGCCGCCGACTGGAAGCCCATCCCCGGCAAGTTTGATCTCCGGTTCGAATACCTGCAGGTGCGCGGAAGCGAGGAGAACGCGACGACCCCCTGCTCGGCGCCGCTGTTCGTCGGCGCGACCGCAGTGGGGACCAACTGCAGCGGCCTGCAGACGACCGGTTCGCCGGCGACGCTGGTCGACCCCGCGAGCGTGAACTTCGGCCAGTTCCCGCCGGAGCGAAACAAGTTCGAGCGGTTCAACGTGATCGGCCGCTACTACGTGGATCCCTCCATCGTGCGGCAGATGGGCTGGACCGGCGACGTCACGGTGAAGGTACGCTACACCTACGAGCGCAATCAAAACACGAACTGGGCGACCGATGCCATGACGCCGTACGTGCCGACGCCGGACACGACCGAATTGACGGGCGCCGGCCGCTCGATCTTCCTTGCCGGGACCAATCCCAACTATACCGCGCAGCTGCTCGCACTGTCGATGGTCGTCAAGTGGTAGCAGCTCGACCCTCGGATCAGGGAGCAATGGCGATGTACAGGCTCATTCTCGCGATCGCGGCGGTCGCCGCCGTTTGTCCAGTGTTCGAGGCCCGGGCCGCCGATGTCAAAGCCCCGGTGGTGGCCGCTCCCGCGGCGGTCGTGCGGGTTCAGGACTGCAGCGTCTTCTATGACGACTACGCAGTCCGTGGGTTCGGCTGGGGCTCGGGACCAGGATCGGGCCTCGGCTTCGGGGCATTCGAGGGCGCGCTACCCCGTTATCCATCCAACTCGTTTCCCAACTGGTATGGTGCCTGTCTCACCTGGGGGAATTACAGCTCCGCTGGAAGCGCCGCCCGCTGGTGATCACCGGCGGGGGGCCCGCGCCGCCTGAAGCTCACAACGGCTGGTGCAGGCCGCTCCGGCTGCGTTGCGGCTGCCGGACATTGTGATAGATCAATTCCACCGACGAGCATGACGATATGATCTGAGTTGGCGTCGTGCTCGTGGGCAGCGACGTCGGGCAGGAGCACTGAAATGACAAAAAGGTTGAAGCGTCTCATTGGCATTTCCGCAGTCCTTGCCATTGCGGCGACCGTCGGGGTGGGCATGGCGCTGCCGATCCGCGAAGCCTGCGCGGCCTCCGCCCCGAAGCTCAGCTTCGCCGAGGACATCATGCCGATCTTCAAGGGACGTTGCGCGGGCTGCCATGCGCCCGGCCAGGAGGGGTTCGAAAAGAGCGGGCTCGACCTCACCACCTACGAGGGCGTGATGAAGGGCACCAAGCACGGCAAGATGGTCATCCCCAAGGATCCCGACGGCAGCAACCTGATGTGGCTGCTCGATCATAAGGTGTCGCCGCAGATCCGCATGCCGCACGGCGCAAAAAAGCTCTCCACCTGCGACCGCAACGACATCCGCAACTGGATCCGCGAAGGCGCGCTGAACAACTGAGCGCGCCATGAACGTTGCCGCACAGGTCGCCGCCTACGAGGTCGCCGCCGAGGACGTCGCGTTCTGCACGATCGACGGCGAGACCCTGCAGGCCCGGCTCTACCGTCCGCGCGGCACCGGCCCGTTTCCCGCCGTCGTCGGTGTGCATGGCGGCGCCTGGACCAGCGGCGACCGGGCCCAGAACGAGGCGATCGACCGCGCGCTCGCCGGTTCCGGCGCGGTGGTGGCGGCGCTCGACTTCCGCCTCGCGCCGCGGGCGCCCTATCCGCTGTCCGTCGCCGACGTGAACTTCGGCATCCGCTGGCTCAAGGCGCATGCGGCCGAATTCGGCTCCCGGCCCGACTGGGTCGGCGCCGTCGGATCATCCAGCGGCGCCCAGCAGATGCTGGTCAACCTGCTGCGCCCGCGCGATCCGCGCTATGCGGCGACCACCACGCTGGACGTGGCATCGTTCGACGCGTCGCTCGCCTATGCGGTCGCCTGCTGGCCGATCGCCGATCCGCTCGCCCGCTATCGCATGGCCAAGGAACGTGGCAACGAGCGCCTGGTGAAGGCGCACCACGATTATTTCGGCAACGAAGCCGCGATGATCGAGGGCAACCCGCAGCTTATCCTGGAGCGCAAGGAACAAGGCAGCCTGCCGCCGCTCCTCATCCTGCAGGGCACCAAGGACGACAACGTGACGCCCGACATGGCGCAGCGATTTTCTGCCGCCTACCGGGCGGCCGGCGGCCCGGTGACGCTCGAGACCTTCGACGGCGAGCCGCACACGTTCGTCACCAAGGATCCGACCACGCCGGCCTCGCTCCGGGCGATCGAGTTCATCTGCGGCTTCGTGCGGCGGCGCGGCCTTCCGTAGGGTGGGAACGGCGCAGAATTAAGCGGCGCCGAGCTTCTCGGGAACGCGCTCCTCCTTGGCGGCCGGCGCGTCGAGCCCTGCGCTCCCCTTCCACGGGTGGTCGGTGATGTCGAAGGTGACCTTGTCGGGCCCGTGGAACTTGGTCTCGAAGAATCCCTTCGCCTTCTCCGGCCGCTTGGCGAAGCACTCGGCGCCGAGCGCCTCGAGCTTCTGCGTATAGGCATCGACGTCGTCCACCAGCACGCCGAAATGGTGGATGCCGCGGAAGTCGAGCCCGAGGCCCTGGTCCCAGGCGAAGTGGAGGATCGCCATGTTGATGGTGCCGTCGCTCAGGAACACCCCGTAGGACTTGCCCTCCTGCGGCTCGGTCCGATGCACTTCGACGAACTCGAAGGCCTGCTTGTAGAACTCGGCCGTGGCGTACGGATCTTCCGCCGCGATCGCGATGTGCCGGAGCTTTGCCACCACTCTCCTCCTGTTTCCGTCGTGATTGCGCGCCGCAACCGGCGCGCGCATGCGAAATCTCCCGCGAGCCTATTCGCTGCGGGCATATCAGGCAACCGTGGTCGGGCTCCTCGCGGTGACCAGCCCCAAGCGCGCGACCGCGGCGCCGGACGTGCCGACGCTACAGGAGCTCGGGCTCAAGGACTACGACGCGACCTTGTGGATCGCCATCGCAGCGCCGGCTGCCGTTCCGGCGTCCATCGTCGAGCGGCTGAACAAGGAGATCGGCGCGGTGCTGGCCGAGCCGGACGTCGTGCGCGCGCTGGCGGTGCAGGCGATCGACGTCGCGCCCGCGACGCCGGACGAGCTGCGCGACCTCATGCGGCGCGATTTCGCCCGCTGGCGCGATCTCGGCGCCAAGACCGGCATCCGGGTCGAACAGGTTGTGGCGCCTGCAACCGCAGGCACCGAACCGCTGATGCGCCCAGAACGCGACCCCCGTATGAGCATTGTTCGCTGGTCGGGCGCCGCTAGAACTCCCGTATGGTGCGGCGCCGCTCGCAGGTCGAGAGGCGTGCCGCGTTGGTTGGTGAAGAAACGAGGGAACCGCATGGGGGGAATGTGGTCAGGCTGCCTGCGCATCGTGGCGGCTGCCGCATGTCTTCTGGCCGCGGCGGAGGTGGCGCGGGCGCTCGACTATCCGACCCGTAGCATCCGCGTCGTCGTACCGTTCGCGGCCGCCGGCGTCACCGACATCGTCGCCCGCGTGGTGTTCGAGCGCGTCTCGCGCAGCGTCGGCCAGACCATCGTCATCGACAATCGTCCTGGTGCCGGCGGCACGGTCGGCGTCGACCACGTGGTGAATTCCGCCTCCGATGGCTACACGCTGGTCATGGCGGACCCGTCGGGTTCGCTGCCCGTGAACGTGACGCTCTATCCCACCTTGAAATACCATCCGGTCAAGGACCTGACACCGATCGCGATCTTCGGCACCACGGGCGCGGTGCTGCTGGTCAACAACGACCTGCCGGTCAAGACCGCGCCCGAGCTCGTCGCGCTCGCCAAGAGCAAGCCGGGCGAACTGACCTTCGCTTCCACCGGCATCGGCACGCCGGGCCACCTGAACGGCGAGCTGTTCAGCCGGCTCGCCGGAATCAAGGCGGTGCACGTGCCCTATCGGGTGGTCGGCCAGGCGGTGACCGACCTCTTGGCCGGGCGCATCGCGTTCTGGATCGCGCCGATCCCGACGATGCTGCAGCAGGTGCGGCAGGGCCAGCTGCGGCCGCTCGCCGTCGCCGGCGACAAGCGCTCCGGCGACCTGCCGGACATCCCGACCGTCAAAGAGACCGGGATCGGCGATTTCGACGCCTCGACCACCTATGCGGTGTTCGCGCCCGCCGGCACGCCCAGGGAGGTCGTCGACAAGCTGCACGGCGAGATCAAGCGCGCGCTCGACGACGAAGTCTGTCAAGCAGCGGCTGCGCGCGGCCGGCGTCGAGCCGGGGATCGGCAGGCCGGCCGACGTCACCCGGATGCTGCAGGCGCGCATCCCGCAATGGGCCGACGTGATCAAGAGCGCCGGCATCAAGGTCGATTAGCGCATGTCCCGGAAAAGTGGGAACCGGTTTTCCGATCAGGACATGCGCCAAGTATCGATGCTAGAGCCATTCCCGATTCAACTTTATCGAAAATGGCTCTAGCCGTGGCCACCGTCATCGCCGTCGACATCGGCGGCACCTTCACCGACCTCGTCGCCTGCGACGTCGAAACCGGTCAGTCGCCTACACCAAGAGCCCGACCACCTATGGGCACCTGGGCGAGGCGATCTTCGACTGCATCCGCAAGGCACGGCTCGATGCGCGCGAGGCGAGCTTCGTCAAGCACGGCACCACGCTTGTCATCAACGCGCTGTTGCAGCGCAGCGGCGCCCAGCACCGCGCTCCTGACCACCGCGCGGCTTCCGCGACCTGCTGGAGATCGGCCGCGGCAACCGCACGCAGCCGTTCAACCTGCGCTTCCACCGCGAGCCGCCGCTGATCCCGCGCGAGCTGCGCTTCGAGATGACGGAGCGGGTGGACGGCTCCGGCAAGGTCGCATACGCCGCTCGCGACAAGCGAGCTCGAGGACTCGCGGATGCGTTGCGGATCGAGAAGGTCGAGGCCCTGGCGATCAGCTTCCTCAACTCGTACCTCGAGCCGGCGCACGAGGAGGAAGCGGCCGCCGCGTTGCGCCGCCTGCTGCCGGACGTTGTTCATCACCACCGGCACGGAGCTGACCCGCGAATGGCACGAGTTCGAGCGCACCGCGACCGCTGCCGCCAATGCCTATGTGGGCCGCAGGTCGAGCCGCTACATCGCCGAGTTCGACCGCGACCTGCGCACGCGGCGGGTTTTCGGGCTCGTTGCTGCTGATGGGCTCGCATGGCGGCGTGATCTCGGCGGCGCGCGGTCACGCGCGAGCCGATCACGCTGGTGGAATCCGGCCCGGTCGGCGGCTGCATCGGGGCGGCTGCCTATGGCAGCCGGCTCGGGGATCGACAATCTGGTCGCCTTCGACATGGGCGGCACCACGTCGAAATGCGCGCATGATCGAGCGCGGCCGCTACGCGGTCGAGTCGATCTATCACATCGGCGGGCCGGATGCGGGCTTTCCCGATCCGCGGCAACGTGATCGACATCCTCGAGGTCGGCGTCGGCGGCGGCTCGATCGCCTGGCTCGACGAGCAGCGCCGGCTCAACGTCGGGCCGCGCAGCGCCGGCTCGATGCCGGGGCCCGCCTGCTACGGCCGTGGCGGCACGGAGCCGACCGTGACCGACGCCAACCTGCTGCTCGGCCGGCTCGATGCCGACTATTTCCTCGGCGGCGAGATGACGCTCGCCACCGGGAAGGCGCGCGAAGCGCGTGCACGGCCGCATCGCCGATCCGCTCGGCTATCAGGGCGGCGCAGCGACGACCTCGGCGGCCAAGGGCATCCTGACCATCGCCAACCTGACGATGGCGTCGATCATCAAGAAGGTATCGATCGCGCGCGGCTACGATCCGCGCGACTTCGCGCTGTTCTGCTACGGCGGGGGCGGCCCGCTGCACGGCAGCGAGCTTGCGCGCGCGCTCTCAATCCCGCGCCTGGTCGTGCCGCCCGAGCCGGGCAATTTCTCGGCGCTGGGTATGCTGCTGGCGATCCCGCGCCTCGACGCGGCGCAGACCTTCGTGGTGCGGCTCGACGATGCTGCACTGCAGGCCGCGCTCGCCCGGTTCGCCGACCTCGAAGCCGAGGCCGGCGCGGCGCTGCGGCGCGAGTTCGGCGACGCCGGGGCGATCAGCTTCGAGCGCGAGGCCGAGATGCGCTACAAGGGCCAGCAGCATTCGATCAAGATCCCGGTTCCGACAGGACGACCGATGCGGCGCGACCTGCGCGCGCACCTTCGATCAGGAGTACCTGCGGCGTTACGGCCACGCCAACGAATCGGCCGAAGTCGCAGATCGTCGTCCTGCATTCGCTGGCGACGCTCGACATGAAGCGCCCGGACATCGCCCGCCTCGCCAACCGACCGGCGAGCCGCCGGGCGATGCCGAACATGGCGGCAAGGCCGATCTTCTTCCTCGAGGAGGACCGCTTCTTCGATACGCCGGTCCATGACCGCTACGCGCTGGTGGAGGGCTTTGCGGCACCAGGCCCGGCGCTGATCGTCGAATACGGCTCGAGCATCCTGATCGGCCCGCGCGACACGTTCCGGGTCGGAACGCTGGGAGAGATCGACATTGACTGCAGCGGTTGAACATCCCGGCGCTAACGCTCGATTCGGTCACCGTGGAGGTGATCCGGCGCCGCCTCGTCGCCATCGCCGACGAGGTCGACGTGAACATCACCCGCACGGCGTTCAGTCCGTACATCTACGAGTACAAGGACTACGCGGTCGGCATTGTCGATCACCGCGGCGACCTGATCTGCCAGTGCACGGCGGGCATGCCGGTGTTCGTCGCCGACGTGATGCGCGCGGCGGTCCTCGACGGGCTTGCGCTCTACGGTGTGGGGGAGCTGCACCAGGGCGACTGCGTCATCACCAACTACGCCGGCACGATCGGCCAGCATCTCAACAACGTCACCATGTACACGCCGATCTACACCGGGCAGGAGCTGATCGGCTTCATGGTGGTGGTGATGCACTGGATCGACGTCGGCGGCCGCGACGTCGGATCGATCTCGAAATTCGCCACCGACATCTTCCAGGAGGGCATCCAGTTCCGCACCGTGAAGCTGCGCGCGCGCGGCGAGAAGGTCGCGGAGATCTACCGGATGATCGAGCACAACACCCGTTTTCCCGGTGGAGATGATGGGCGACATCAACTCCCAGATCGGCGGCTGCCTGATGGGACGCGACGGCGTCGCCGCGCTGGTCGCCCGCTACGGAGTCGACACGTTCCGCGCCGCGCTCAACGCCATCTGGGACCAGTCGGAAGCCGCCGCGCGCGCGGCGATCCGCGCCATTCCCGACGGCACTTACACGGCCGAGGCCGTGCTCGATGGCGACGGACTCAATCCCGGCTCGCTGCCGTGCCGGGTCACCGTGGTCGTCGCCGGTGACGAGATGACGGTCGATCTTTCCGGGCTCGCCGCCGAGGTCGCCGCGCCGATGAACTCCGGCCGCAGCGGCGGCGGCGAGACCGTGTCGCGGCTCGCCTTCCGCTACCTGCTGGTGCCGGAGGGCGACGCCAACGAGGGCACGTTCCGTCCGCTGAAACTGATTCTGCCCGAGGGCACGATCGTCAGCGCCAGCCCGACTGCCGCCATGGGCTCGTACAATTCCGCCCTGCCGACGCTGATCGATCTCGTCATCCGGGCGCTCGGCCCGGCGCTGCCGGATCGCGTCGCCGCCGCGCATTACGGCACGTTCTCGACGCTCGCGTTCGCCGGCCGCCGTCCCGACACCGGCGTGCTGTGGCAGTGCCACGACATCGGGCTTCGGCGGCTGGGGCGCGCTCGCCGGGCAGGACGGCCCCGGGCCGTTCCGCACCATGTGCCACGGCGACACGCGGCTCATCCCCATCGAGGTGCACGAGGCGAGCTACCCGTTCATGATCGAGAGCTTCGGCCTGCGCACGGATTCGGGCGGCGCCGGCGAGTTCCGCGGCGGGCTCGGCCTCACGCGCCGCTACCGCATGCTGGCGCCAGGACGGATATCGACCCGCTTCGAGCGCACGCTCTGCCCCGCCTGGGGCCTGAACGGCGGGCACGACGCCGAGCCCGGTCACGTGCTGATCGAGTTCGCCGACGGCACCACGCAGGAAGCGCTGAAAGAGGCGGTCATGCTCAAGGCGGGCGACCGCGTGCGCATCCACACCGGCGGCGGCGGCGGTTACGGCGATCCGCGCCGGCGCGACCGCGACAAGGTGCGAACCGACCTGGCGCGCGGCTACGTCTCGCCGCAGGCGGCAAAGCAGGTCTACGGCTTTGACGAGGGTGGATCATGAGAAGAATACGCACCGCCATTCTGGCCGCCGGCTGCGCGGCGGCTTTCGCCCTGTGCGGCGCGGGCACGGCGGCGGGTCAGGCCGACAACTGGCCGACGCGCGTGGTGCGCGTGATCGTGCCGTTCACGCCCGGCGCCTCGACCGATCTGGTCACCAGGATGTTCGCCCAGAAATTCTCCGATGCCTGGGGCCAGCAGCTCGTGGTCGATAATCGCGGCGGCGCCGGCGGCGGCATCGGCGCCGAGGCGGTCGCGAAGGCCGAGCCCGACGGCTATACGCTTCTGTTCACCAACCAGGGCCCGAGCATCTTCAACGCGCTCTTGCGCAAGAACCCGCCCTTCGCCGTGGATGATCTCGCGCCGGTGATCCAGCTCGGCTATTCGCCGCTGATCATCGTGGCGCATCCGCAGTTTCCCCCCAACACCGTGCGGGAGATGGTGGACTACGCCAAGGCGAATCCCGGCAAGGTCCTGATCGGCTCGTCGGGCACCAACAGCAACGTGCACGTCGCCCTGGAAATCCTGAAATCCGCGACCGGCGCCGACATCACCCATGTGCCCTATCGAGGGACCGGGCCGGCGCTGCAGGACGTCGTGGCCGGCAACATCCACGGCGCCTACACCACCACCGTGTCGGCCGAGGGCCTGATCAAGTCGGGGCAGCTCAAGGTGCTGGGCGTCGCCGGGCCGAAGCGGATGGACGTCATCCCGCAGGTGCCGACCTACGCCGAGCAGGGGATCCTCAATGCCGATGCGGCCTTGTGGATCGGACTGAAGGCGCCGGCGAAGACGCCCGCGGCGATCATCGAGAAGATCAACCGTGAGGCCAACAAGGCATTGCAGAGCGAGGACGTGCGCGCGCGGTTCGCCCAATGGGGCCTCGAGGTGGCCGGCGGCACGCCGCAGGAGTTCGGCGCCGCCATCAAGGCGGAAGTCGACAAGATCAATGCGCTCCTCCGGGCCAACGCCCTGCAGGTGCAGTGAGCCGCAAACCGAGCATCAACCGGTCACACCGAGACCATTCGCAGAGAAGGCAGCATGGACGTATCCGCAAAAGTTTCCCAGCCGCGCGACTACAAGCTGATCGTCGAGAAGGACGTGGCGATCCCGCTGCGCGACGGCGCCATTCTCTATGCCGACATCCTGCGGCCGGACGGCGGGCCCGAACGCTTCCCCGCCATCATGAACATCGGCCCCTACCAGAAGGACAAGCTGTGGATTCCCCCCGAGGACCTGGAGGAGAAGGCCAACCCGTATCTCGCATGGGAGACCGCCAATCCCGAGTGGTGGTGTCCGCGCGGCTATGCCTGCGTGCGGGTCGATGCGCGCGGCTCGGGCAAGTCGCCGGGCCAGTCGGACCCGAGCTCGCATCAGGAGGCGGTCGACTTTTATGACGCGATCGAGTGGATCGCCCGGCGCGACTGGTGCTCCGGCAATATCGGCACGCTCGGCATCTCCTACCACGCCAACTGCCAGTGGCGCGTCGCCAACCTGCAGCCGCCGTCGCTGAAGGCCATCATTCCGTGGGAAGGCCGGGCCGACCTCTACCGCGACCAGACCTTCCATGGCGGCATCTTCGCCCTCGGATTCCTGCAGACCTGGATCGCCACCAACATGGCGCATCACCTGATGGGCCGGCCGCGCACCTGGAATCCCGATGCCTTCAACAACAACATGCTGTGGGAGTGGGCGAGCCATAGCCTCGATTCCGGGTTCTGGCGCATGCGCAGCGCCGACTGGGACCGCATCACCGTGCCGATGATGAGCGTCGGCAACTGGACCGGGGTCGGCCTGCACCTGCGCGGCAACACCGAGGGCTTCATGCTGGCCGCCTCGAAGCACAAGAAGCTGCGCATCCACTCAGGCACCCATTTCCATCCCTTCCACTCGGCGGAAGGGCGCATGGACCAGTTGCGCTTCTTCGATCACTGGCTCAAGGGGATCGACACCGGCATCATGGACGAGCCGCCGGTGAAGCTGATGATCCGCACCGGCGGCGCGCTGAAGGAGTACAAGTTCCGCCACGAGAACGAGTGGCCGATCGCCCGCACGCGGTGGACGAAAATGTACCTGAAGGCCAATGCCGCGGAGCCGAATCCGGGCGGCGAGCCGGAGGGCGAGCTCCTCCCCGAGCCGGCCGCGGCCACATCCTCGGCGACGTATCTGGCAAGTCCGCCGACCCATGCGGGCACCGCCTCGGCGGCGCCTTCGGTTGCCCACGGCGCCATCGGCCGCACCGGCATCTCGTTCGAGTCGGCGCCGCTCGCGGCCGACACGGAGGTCACCGGGCCGCTCGTGCTGAAACTGTTCGTCTCGAGCACGTCGGAGGACATGGACATCTTCGCCACCCTCCGCAACATCGGCCCGGACGGCAAGGACGTGTGGGAGATTGGCCAGCAGGGATTCGACGAGGTGCCGGTGACCAAGGGCTGGCTGCGCGCCTCGCATCGCAAGCTCGACCCGAAGCGGTCGCTGCCCTATCGGCCCTATCACGCTCACGACGAGCGGCAATGGCTCAAGCCCGGCGCGATCGTCGAGTGCGACGTCGAGATCTGGCCGACCTCGATGGTGTTTCGCAAGGGCCACCGCATCCGCCTCGACGTGCAGCCACGCGACGGCGTCGGCGCCTCGGTCTATCGCCACTATCCGCCCGACTACAACATCGGGGCGCGCAACACGGTGCACGCCGGCGGGGAGCATGAGTCCTATCTGCTGTTGCCGGTGATCCCGCCGAAGTGAACGGCGTTGCGCCGCCGCGACCGGTCACTCGCCTCGCCTCCGTGCCATATCGAAGAAACTATCTACGTCAAAGGGCGCCGGATCATCGAAGCTTCCGCCACGGAGGCGCTTCCACGCGCAGGCCGCAGCGCCGATCGTCTCGCCGCAGCGGATCAGCCGGTCGTCCTGCGTGAGCACCGGCACTGTGCCCCATTCGGTGAGCGCCTTGCGCGGTGCAGGCGCGTCGGACGGTGGATCCTGCGGTTGCGCCATGGCCGGTGGCGCTTGTGCAAGCGCCGCACAGGCAGCGAGGACGCCGACCGTCAGCATGGCCCGCAGCATCGTTGCTCCTGCTCCTCGATCGGCACGATAATAGTGTTTCGCAGTTGCGGCGGATATCCCGCATTCGGGATAGACGAAAGGGATGACGATTTTGACGATTGGAGTGCGGGTATGCTGGTTCAGCTGCGCAAGGGGGTGTTGGTTCTGCGGTCGCAGGAAGACGATGCGCACCTCGCGGACTGGCTTTTGGCCCACGCGGGCCAGGTGTTCAGGCTGCGCCAGAAGGGCGGCGCGGCCCTGCTGCATGCGCTCGGTCCCGAAGCGGAAGCTCGGCGCGAACCGATCAACATCACCTCGCGCTCGCCCATGCCGCTCAAGCTGATCTCGAACTTCGCGCATACGCCGTTCGTGCTGGACGGGCTCGATTACGCCAGCATCGAGGGATTCTGGCAGGGCCTCAAATTTCCCGACGAGGCGGACCGCCGTCGCCTCGCCGCTTTGCACGGGAGCGCCGCGAAGGACGCAGGCTTCTATGCGCCCACCGCCGAAGCCATACTGTTCGGCGGCGAGAGGATCCGGGTCGGCACGTGGGATCACTGGCAGCTGATGAAGCGCGCCTGCACGGCGAAGTTCAGCCAGCACGAACCGGCGCGTGACGCACTGCGCTCGACCGGCAAGCGCCCACTCGTGCACCAGGTGAAGCCGGACAGCAAAAGCATCCCCGGCGCCATCATGGCGGAGATCTGGACGCGCATCCGCGAGCGGCTTTAGTCGAAGACTTCATGGGACGTCAGCAAAAAGCTTGCCCTTTGTCCGAGCCAGGTGAGATCGTCGTGCGACGTCGAGATCTGGCCGACCTCGATGGTGTTCCGCAAGGGCGGCGCGCGCGGATTGTCAGTCGGCTTTCCGCCTCGGTGGCCGCACGTGGTGGCCGCCACGGAAGCGCTGCCACGAGCAGGCCGCCGCGCCGACCGCATCGCCGCAGATGATCAGCCGATCGTCCTGCCTGACCGCCGGCAACGGGGCGCGATCCCTCCGGGGTTGCGCCTTGCGCGGCAGGCGTGACGCATCGGACGGCGACTCCTGCGGCTGCGCCAGGCTCTGCGGTGCCGACGCGAGCGTCGCAACGGCGGCGAGGATGCCGACCATCAGCACGGCCCGGGACATGGGAGGCCTCGTGAGCTGCATCGGTCGATCCTACAGCGGGGCGATTGCGTTCGACATCCCGTATTCGGGGTAGAGTGACGCACGGGCGAATGTCGCGCCCGGACGCACGCGCGCGCAACCGCGAAGGCCGGCGACCCTCGATTGACAAGGCGGATGAAACGTTTCAATAGCGGCCAATTGCGGGTTTGAACCAGCGCGTGACGAGGCAGGGCATGAAGGCGGCAGTGATCGAAAAGCAGGGCGGGATCGAGAATATCGTCTACCGCGAGTTTCCCGATCCCGTCATGGGGCCCGGCGACCTCCTGGTGCGGGTCAAGGCGTGCGGATTGAACTATTTCGACATCTTCGTGCGGCGCGGCATGCCCGGGCTGCCGGTGCCGATGCCGTGGATCTCCGGCGCCGACGTCGCTGGCGAGATCGCGGCGGTCGGTTCCGACGTCAAGGGCTGGAAGGTCGGCGACCGCTGCCTGATCGATCCGCTCACCAACGAAGGCATGATGGGCGAAGAGGTCCAGGGCGGGTTTTCCGAGCTGTGCCGCATGCCGCACGAGTTCGTCATTCCGCTCGATCCGCGGCTGTCGTTCGTCGAGGCCGCCACGATCCCGGCGAACTACGGCACCACCTATCGGATGCTGTTCACCAACGGCGACATGCAGCCGAACGATCTCGTGCTGGTGCTGGGCGCGAGCGGCGGCGTCGGCACCGCAACCGTGCAGGTGGTGAAGGCTTACGGCGGCCGGGTCATCGCCTGCGCCGGCTCCGACGACAAATGCGCCCGCCTGAAGGAGATCGGCGCCGACCACGCGATCAACTACACGACCCACGATTTCTCCCGCGAAGCCTGGCGCATCAGCGGGAAGCAGGGGGTCGACATCTGCGTCAATTTTACCGGGGGCGACACCTGGAATCCGTCGATTCGCACCCTCAAGCCGCACGGCAAGCTGCTCACCTGCGGGGCGACGGCGGGCTTCGATGCGCAGACCGACATCCGCTACATCTGGCAGCGGGAGATCAAGATCTGCGGGTCGAACGGCTATACCAAGGCGGACGTGACGCGCGGCATGGTGGACATGGCGGAAGGCCGCATCAAGACCCCGCCGCTCCGCACGTTCCCGCTGGCCAAGCTTGGGGAAGCCGAAGCCGTCATGGAGGCGCGCGACTTCTTTGGCAAGATCGTTATGATCGTTTGAATGGGTCCGGCAGGGCCGCCTTTGGCGGCTCTGTTGCCCCCATTCCGTGAAGGACGGCGCCGCAGCGGCGCTCGATCGCCGAGACCCGATGCCCCGCAGCCCGACCATTCGCGACGTAGCCGAGGCCGCAAAGGTCGCGGTCGGCACCGTGTCGCGCGTGCTGAACGGCCACAAGTCGGTGAGCGAGGACGTGCGCCGTCGCGTGCTGCGCGCGGTCAAGAAGCTCAGCTACGAGCCCGATCGCGTCGCCCAGAGCATGCGGCTCGGCGTCACCCGCACCGTCGCCTGCGCGACGCGCGACATCTCGATTCCCGGTTACGGCAGCATCGTCAGCGCCGCCGAGGACGTGCTGCGCAGCTACGGCTACACGCTTCTCCTGGCGATGACCGAAGAGCGCAAGGAGCGGGAGATCGAGCTGCTCCGCCTGTTCATGCAGCGCCGCGTCGACGCCATCATCATGACGATGAGCAACGAGGACGACCCCGAGCTGTGCCAGCAGATCAGGCAGCTGAGCGTTCCGGTCGTGCTGCTCGATCGCGACCATCCGCCCGAGATCGACGCCGTGATGGTCGACCATCGCCGCGGCACGCGGACGGCGACCGAGTATCTGCTCGGGCTCGGGCACAGCCGGATCGCGCTGTTGACCGGGCGGCCATCCTCGCGGCCCGGCCGCGAGCGCATCGCCGGCTTCAAGGAGGCGCTTGCCGGCGCGGGCCGGAAGGCGCAGCAGAGCATCGTGCGGACCGGCGGCTTTTCTGCCGAATTCGGTCTGCGCGAAGCCTCCTCGCTCCTGTCTTCGGCGAAGCCCCCGACCGCCATCATCGCCGGCGGCATGGGCATGCTGCCGGGCGTCCTGCAGGCCATTCGCGTGCACAGCCTGTCGATCCCGGACGACATCTCGGTGATCGCCGGCTCCGATACCGATCTCGCGGCGCTCGCCACGCCGGGGATCACGGCCGTGCGCTGGAGCGGCACCGACGAAGGCAGGATGGCGGTGCAGCTCCTGCTCAACCGCCTCGGCGGCCATCGCGACGGGCCGCCGCAGCGGGTGATGCTGTCGACCGAGCTGATCATCCGCGGCTCGTGCCGGCCGCCGCGCGCGGCGCGCTGAGCGGCTGCACGGCCGGCATCGCGGCGGCGTGACGGCGCCGCTGTGGAAACGTTTCATTGACAGTCGCGATGGTTCGCGATTGAGTGCGCCCGGCAATCTCGCAAGGACCGCACGATGGCTTCCCCGGCCCAGCTCCGTTCCTGGATGTTCGTTCCCGGCAATCGCGAGCGGTTCATTCACAAGGCGGAATCCTCGAGCGCGGACGCCGTCCTTCTGGACATCGAGGACGGCGTCCTGCCCGGCGAAAAGGCCGAGGCGCGCGTCATGATCGCCGCCGCGCTGGCACGCAGCTGGAGCGGACCGCGCCGCTATGTCCGCGTCAATGCGTTGTCGACGCCGTGGCTCACGGCCGACCTCAACGCGGTGGTGCGGCCCGGGCTCGACGGCATCTGCCTGACCAAGGTCACGCAGGCGGAGGACATCCGCGCCACGGCGGCCGCGCTCGACCGGCTCGAAGCCGAGCGCGGCCTCGAGGCCGGAAGCGTGCGCATCCTGGCGGCGGTCGAGAGCGCGCGCGGGCTGATGAACGCGGTGAGCATCGCCGATGCCGGTGCGCGGGTGATCGGGCTGATGTTCGGAGCCGAGGACTACGCGCTCGACCTCGGCCTCGGCGCACGCCGCGAGCGGGAAGCCGCCGAGCTCCTGTTCGCCCGGTCGTGGATCGTCAATGCGGCGACCGCCGCCGCCGTGCTCAGCGTCGACGGGGTGTTTCCCAACCTGGACGACCCGGCGGGCCTCTTGGAGGACGTGCGGCAGGCGAGGCGGCTCGGCTTCACCTGCAAATCCACCTTCAACCCGCGGCAGCTCGAGGTCATCAACCAGGTGTTCTCGCCGCAGCCGGACGAGATCGCCTATGCGCGCAGGATCGCGGCGGCGTTTCGCGAGGCGGAGGCGCGCGGCGATGCTTCGGTCGCGGTCGGCGGGCAGCTGGTGGATCGCCCGATCGTGCTGCGGGCGTTGAGGATCCTGGACATCGTCGGCGAATAGGAGGAGCCAGATGGGCACCATCAGGGAAGGCTGGGTCGGCCGGTTTTTCGAGGACTTCCACGTCGGCGACATCTATCGCAGCCGGCTCGGGCGGACCATCACCGAGACCGACAACATCCAGTTCACGCTGATCACCAACAACACCAACCAGATCCATTTCAACGCGCACTATGCGAGCCGCACCGAGTTCAAGAAGCCGCTGGTCAACAGCGCGCTCACGCTGTCGGTGATCGCCGGGCTGGGCGTCACCGATCTGAGCGAGAACGGCTTCGCGCTGGGATGGGACTACATCAAGCTGCCGCATCCGGTGTTCCCGGGCGATACGCTCTATTCTGAATCCGAGGTGATCAGCGCGCGCGAATCCAAGTCGCGGCCGGCCCAGGGCGTGGTCAAGGTGCGCACCCGCGGGGTCAACCAGGACGGGGTCGTGGTCATCGAATACGAGCGCTCGGTGATGGTGTGGAAGCGCGACCATGCTCCGCTCACGGCGCTGTTTCCCGAGGTCAAGGACGGTTGAACGGGCGGTGGTCCGGCGCGTGGACGGCGGCCGGGGAGGCGACCGCGGCCGTGATGGAAACGTTTCATTGACAGCCGCCGTGCGCCTGCCTAAGGAACGGCGGTGCAGGCGGCCGTGGCGCGAGGAAACGTCGTGATGTCGAGACAATTGCCGCTCGCGGGCGTCACGGTGGTCGAGCTCGGGCACAGCGTCGCTGCGCCCTACGCGGGGGAAATCCTCGGGGACCTCGGCGCCGACGTCATCAAGGTCGAGAAGGCCGACGGCGACGACGCCCGCAACTGGGCGCCGCCCTATTGGGGCGACACGTCGGCGACGTTCCAGAGCCTCAACCGCAACAAGCGCTCGGTCGTGGTCGACCTCAGGGATGCGGCGGAGCGCGAGCGCCTGAAGCGCCTCATCGTCGAGCGTGCCGATATCGTCATCCAGAACCTGCGGCCGGGCTCGGCGGCGGAATTCGGTCTCGACGCCGGCGCGTTGCGCGCGCTCAAGCCGGCGCTGATCTATTGCACGATCGGTGCGTTCGGGGCGGCAGGGCCGCTCAAGGAGCGCCCCGGCTACGACCCGCTGATGCAGGCGTTCGGCGGCCTGATGAGCGTGACCGGCGAGCCCGACCAGCGGCCGGTCCGGGTCGGCACGTCGATCATCGACATGGCGGCCGGCATGTGGTCGGTGATCGGCGTCCTCGCGGCGCTCGCGCAGCGGCGCGCCGACGGCGCGGGCGCGAGCATCGATACGTCGCTGTACGAGACGGCGCTCGGCTGGATGTGCTACCACGCCGCCAATTTCCAGGCCTCCGGCGAGCTGCCGAAACGGCAGGGGTCGGGCACCGCGATGATCGCGCCCTATCGGGCTCACGCCACCAGGGACGGCTTCATCGTGATCGCCGCCGGCAACGACAAGCTGTTCGCGGCGCTGGCCAAGGTGCTCGGCCATCCCGAATGGATCGAGGACCCGCGGTTTCGCACCAACCCGGATCGCGTCACCAACCAGGCCTTGCTCTACGGGGCGATCGAGGAGCTCGTCCGCGCGCGCACGACGCCCGAATGGCAGGAGATCCTCGACGCCGCCGGCGTGCCGAACGCGCCCATGCAGACCATCGACGAGGTGCTCGAGCATCCGCAGACGAAGGCGCTCGACATGCTGCAGAGGAGCCCCGACGGCAGCATGACCTTGCTCGGTCTGCCGCTCTCGTTCGACGGCGCCCGCCCGCCGTTCCGCCGCTCCCCGCCGCAGCTCGGGGCGCACACAAGGGACGTGATGGAAGACCCGGTCGCGGGACCGGTCGCCGGGCAAGGCTGAGGGCCGCCGTGTTCTACTGAAGCCGCAGCAGCTCGGCCGCGCCGGTAAGGCGCTCGAGGCTCATCAGTTTCTCGAACGCGCCGTCCCTGGCGCCGGCGGAGAGGTCGTCGCCCAGGCAATCGACGAATTTCGCATGCAGCTCCTCGCGCGACAGCGGGTGCTGGCGGCTGCCCTTGGCGAACACGATCGGCTCGCTGGCGTGCACCGTTCCGGCGCGGGTGACGATGGCGACGGTTTCCGACGGCGCGAACGCCGAGCCGTCCATCGTCTCAGGCGTCGTGGCGACGGATACGCGCGGGAACAGGGACTGCACGTCGTCCCGGCGGACGAACCCGTCGGTCAGCTGGGCGAGGCCGACGCTGCGCGCCACCAGCGAGGAGGCCATCGCGAACTGCATGCTGAATTTCGCCTCGAACGCGGTCTGCGGCCGGGCGTTGCGCAGCATCAGCATCTGCATCTCGCCGGTGGAGACGCGCACCTGGTCCACGTCGGCCGGGCGCAGATCGTGCCGCGCGGCGAGTGCGAGCGCGGCGTCGATGGCGCGGTGGGTGGCATAGCAGATCGGGTAGCGCTTGACGTTCAGGCCCTGGCGCATTAGGTGCCATTCCCGGTTCCGCGCCGCGAACGGCCGCGTCAGCTCGGGCGCGCCGCCCGGCGAGAAGGCGGCGAGGAAACCCGACTGGTGCTCCAGGGCATCGGGCGAGGCCGTCAGGCCGGCCTTGGCGAGCCGCGCCGCGATGACGCCGGATTGCGCCGCGCGGCCGACCTGGAAGCACTTGGTCAGCGTGCCGAAATTCGCCACCAGCCCGCCCGCCATGGAGCCGGCGAGCGCCAGCGCGACCGCGGTCGTGTCGGCGTCGAGGCCCTGCAGCCGGGCGCAGGCCGCCGCCGCGGCGATCGTCCCGCGCACGGCGGTCGGATGCCAGCCCTTCCGGTGCAGCGGGACCGGCTCGCGCACCAGGAGCTCCGCCCACACTTCGTATCCGGCCGCATAGGCAGCGAGCATGTCGGCGCCGCTCGACCCGGACGCCTCGCCCTGGGCGAGGATCGCCGGCACCAGGACGGCGCTCGGATGGCCGTCCAGGGTGACGTCGTCGTAGTCGAGCACGTGCGCCGCGACGCCGTTGACCAGTGCCGCATCGGCGACGTTGCGACGGCTGAGCGAAGGGATGAGGGACGCAAGCGCGCGGCCGTCGGCCGCCGCCAGCTCGCGGTCGACGAGGCCGACCACCGGCTCGCGGGCGCCGGCGATCATCACGCCGAAGCAATCGGTGAATCCCACCTTCGCGACGTCACGCGCCGCGGCCGGAACGTCCGCAAGCGTGAGGCCCGATACGAATGCACCGAGATCTGCCGTCAGGGAGGCCATGATGTTCAAGCTCCGGGCTCGTGGGTGTTCTCCCGTCGGCCGCCGAAAGGGTTGCGGATGGGGGCTGCCGACCGTCATGATGCAATTCGCCGCTCGCGTCTGCAACTCGGCTTGACGGGAACGGCAGGTTTGAACGATGGTACGCGCAATGAAACGTTTCACCAAGCTTCCCGCCGACGATCTCGCCATGAGGACGAGGCAGGTCGCCTGATGCTGCGTCTCGCGTTCGACATCGGTGGCACGTTCACCGACTACGTACTCCAGGATACCGCAACCGGCCGCACCCGTATCTGGAAGGTGCCGACGACGACGGACCCGGCGCAGGGCGTGGAGGCGACGCTCAAGGACAAGATCGCCGCCGGCGAACTTTCCTTCGCCGACGTGTCGGCCGTCATCCATGCGACCACGATCGCCACCAACGCCATCCTGGAGCGCAAAGGCGCGCGCACGGCCTTCGTCACGACGGCGGGTTTCCGCGACGTGCTGCTGATCGGCCGCCAGAAGCGGTACGACATGAACGACCTCCATCTGGAGAAGCCGAGGCCCCTGGTCGATCGCGCCGACATCTTCACCGTGGAGGAGCGGATCGCGGCCGACGGCCGCGTGGTCAAGCCTCTGGACGAGGAGGGGGCGCGCTCCCTTGCCCGCAGCCTGAAGCAGGCCGGCTATCGATCGGTCGCGGTGATGTTCCTGCATTCCTACGTCAACGCCGCACACGAGCGGCGGATGGCCGATATCCTGCGCCGGGAAGGCATTGCCGCCGACGTCACGCTGTCGAGCGAGGTCTCGCCGAAATTCCGCGAGTACGAGCGGGCGAGCACCACGGTCGCCAATGCCTACGTGCGGCCGCTGGTGGCGCGCTATCTCGACGCGCTCGACGGCTCCATGCGGGAGAAGGGCCTCGCCGCGCCGCTGACCATCATGCAGTCGAACGGGGGCCTCGTATCCGCGGAGCTCGCCCGCACTCATCCGGTGCGCATCGTCGAATCGGGGCCGGCCGCCGGCGTCCTGATGTGCGCGGCGGTCGGCCGGCAGCTCGGGTGCGAGCACGTGATGTCGTTCGACATGGGCGGCACCACGGCGAAGCTCGGCACGATCGACCACGGCGAGCCGATCGTCACCGCGTCCTACGAGGTCGACACCATCAACGCCAAGCGCAACAGCGGCCTGCCGCTCAGCATCCTGGCCATCGAGCTGCTGGAGATCGGCGCCGGCGGCGGCAGCCTCGCCGACACAAGGATGGGGCTGATCACGGTCGGCCCGCAGAGCGCCGGCGCGGTCCCCGGCCCGATCTGCTACCGCGCCGGTGGGATGCGGCCGACCATCACCGACGCCAACCTCGTGCTGGGCTATCTCAATGCCGGCTATTTCAACGGCGGCGCGATGACGCTCGACCGCGAGGCCGCCGCCGCGGGGATCGAGTCGGCCATCGCCAGGCCGCTCGGGCTATCGGTCGCCGGAGCGGCGTGGGGCATCCATGCGATCGCCAACAGCAACATGGAACGCGCCATGCGGGTGATCTCGGTCGAGCGCGGCCGCGACCCGCGCCACTATGCGCTGGTCGCGTTCGGCGGGGCCGGTCCGCTGCACGCCTGCCGCCTCGCCCGCGCGATCGGCATCCGCACGGTGATCGTTCCGTTCGCGGCGGGCGTCGGCTCGGCGGTCGGGCTCCTGGTCGCGGATCACAAGGTGGATGCCGGCACGACCCGCATGGTCAGGCTCGACGGCAACGCAAGGGGTGTGATCGCCGCCACGCTCGCCGACCTCGAGCAGCGTACGCGCCGGACGGCGGCCGAGCTCGCGCTGGGCCAGGACGTCGCGCTCGGCCGCAGCGCCCACATGCGCTACGCCGGCCAGGGCTACGACATCCGCGTCGCCTTGCCGGCGGGTGATATCGATACCGGCTACGAGGAGCGGATGCGCAAGGCCTTTCACGAAGCCTACCGGCGGGAATACGGCTTCGTCGATCGCGACGCGGCGGTGGAAGTCACCGACTGGTATGTGGTAGCGACCGTCGTGGCGGGACGCTTGCGCGCGATCGGCGGCGACGTTGCGGCATCCGGCGGCAGCGCCGTCGTCGGCGAGCGCGACGCCTATTTCCCCGAGCTCGGCGGGATGGCGCCGAGCAAAGTCGTCGATCGCTATCGCATGACGGTGGACGACGAGATCGAGGGGCCATGCCTGGTCGAGGAACGGGAATCGACCACCGTCATCCTCCCCGGCGACGCCGTCAGGGTCGACCGCCTGGGGCATCTGGTGATCGGCATCGGTGCGAGGCCACGCCATGCCCACTGATCCCGATCGCCGGGTCGACCCGGTCACCTTGACGGTCGTGTGGAACGCGCTGATCTCGATCGCCGACGAGATGAGCGGCGCGCTCAGGCGCACGGCGTTCTCCGAGGCCGTGCGCGAGGGCGAGGATTTCTCCACCGGCCTGTTCGATCCGCAAGGGCGGCTGATCGCTCAGGGCAACAACACACCGGGCCACCTGGGCGCGATGCCCTACGTGATCCGCAACGTGCTCGACTTCATTCCCGTGCATCGGCTCGAGCCCGGCGATGCCATCGTCACCAACGATTCCTATCTGGGCGGCGGCCATTACCCGGATTTCTACATGGTGATGCCGGTGTACGAGGGCGCTGCGCTGCTGGGCTACGTCGTCAACACCGCTCACCACGTCGACGTCGGCGGCGCCTTCCCGGGCTCGCAGGCGGTGCAGGGCGTGACCGAGGCCTACCAGGAGGGAATCCGCGTCCTGCCGGTGAAGCTCATCCGCAAGGGGGAGTTCGAGGAGGACCTGCTGCGGGTGATCCTCGGCAACGTGCGCATTCCGGAAAAGGTGCGGGGCGACCTGCGGGCGCAGAGCAATGCCAATCACGTGGGCGCCGAGCGGTTGCGCGCGCTCTACCGCGAGCACGGGCGCGACACGGTGCTGGACGCTATCGAGGAGATCCTGGAGCGCTCGGAGCGGCGCACCCGCGAGCTGATCGCAGCCATTCCGGACGGGACCTACAGCTTCGACGACATGCTCGACGACGTCGGGCCGGGAACCTCACCCGTCGATTTCTGCGTCGACGTCAGCATCCGGGGCGACGAAGCGGTGGTCGACTTCTCGCGCAGCAGCGACCAGGTGCGTGCCGGCATCAACTCCTACATCAACTACACGCGCGCCTATGCGACGTTCAGCATCCGCACCTTCGCCAAAGTCGACATCCCGCACAACGATGGCGTGGAACGGCCGATCCGGACGGTCGCCCGCGCCGGCAGCTTCTTCAATCCCGAGTATCCGGCGGCGAGCGGCGGGCGGGCGTCGATCCAGGTCCGCATCTACGACGCGATCAATGGCGCGCTCGCCAAGTCGCTGCCGGAGCGCGCGATGGGCGCGTTCTCCCATTGGGCCAATCCGATCTTCGGCGGCGTGCACGACGAGACCGGCCGGCCGTGGGTGATGTACGACCTCATCTTCGGGGGATATGGCGGGCGTGCCGACAAGGACGGCGCCGAGGCCCTGTGTCCGGTGTTCAATGCGGCAAACCTGCCGATCGAGGCGCACGAGGCCGGCAATCCCATCCTGTTCCATCGCTTCGAGCTGATCCCGGATTCCGGCGGCCCGGGCCGGCATCGCGGCGGCTGCGGCATCCGCAAGGACGTGGAGATCCTGTGCGCCGCCGCCTCGGTGTCGCTGCTCGGCGATCGCCACAAGTTTCCGCCCTACGGGCTGTTCGGGGGGCAGGCCGGCACGCCGGGACGCACGCTGCTCATCCGCGACGGGCAGACGAGCGAGCTCGGCTCGAAGGAAAGCCGGCGGCTCCAGCGGCACGATGTCGTCAGCTTCCGCCTGGCAGGCGCGGGAGGATTCGGGCCGGCCGCCGAGCGCGATCCCGAGCTCATCCGGCGCGACGTCACGCGCGGGCTGGTCAGCCGCGAAGCGGCGCACGCAGTCTACGGCGTCGACGCCGAGCCGGACGGAGGCGAGACCTGACATGAACCGGATGCTCACGCTTCAGGACGTCGCGCGTGCACGCCATTTCTACGAGCGCGGCTATTGGCGCGGTGACACGCTGTACACAATGCTGCGCGGATGGGCGGAGACATCTCCCGACCGGTTCGCCCTGCGCGACACCGGCAGCCGCCTCACCTTTCGCGCGGCGCTGGCGTGGGTCGATACGCTCGCACGCGACCTGCACGAGGCGGGCGTGCGTCCCGGCGACCGGGTCTCGATCTGGCTGCCGAGCCGGATCGAATCGGCGCTCGTGCTGTTCGCCTGCTCGCGCATGGGCTACGTGTGCAATACGTCGCTGCACCGCGATTACACCTGCCGGGAGGTCGTTGCACTGCTCGCGCGCGCCGGCTCTGCGGCGCTCTTCGCCCAGCCCGGCTACGGCGCCGATGCGGCGAAGAACGACGTCTTCGCCATGCTCGATACGCTGCCGCGGCTGAAGAAGGTGTATCGCCTCGACGCCTTGACAGGCGACGTCGGGCTCGACGATCGGGCCGTTCGGTTCGGCGGCCTCTCCACGGCCGACGTCGGGCTTCCCTGGTCCACCGACCCGGATCGCATCGTCTATCTTGCCTTCACGTCGGGCACGACGGGCGAGCCCAAGGGGGTCATGCACTCGGACAACACGATCCTCGCCAATGCTCGCGCCATGGCCAAGGACTGGGCGTTCGATCAGGATACGGTGGTCTACTCGTTCAGTCCGATGAGCCACAATATCGGGACGGTCGGGCTCGCGGTCGCGCTGGCGTGCGGCGGCGAATTCGTCGTGCACACGCCGTTCGATGCGACGCGCATGTTCGACCGGGTGGTCGAGACCGGCGCGACGTTCCTGTTCGGTGTGCCGACGCACGCGATCGATCTTCTGTCGGAAGTGCGGCGGCGCGGCATGGCCACCCTGGGCAGCGTCAAGGCCTTCGAGCTCGGCGGCGCCCCGGTGCCGCCCTCCACGGTGCGCGGCCTGATGGAGCTCGGCGTCGTCACCCAGAATGCCTATGGCATGACCGAGAACCACTCGTTCCAGTACACGCGGCCGGACGATTCGCCGGACACGATCGCGAACACCTGCGGGCGCCCGTGCGCCGGCATGGAGATCGCGCTGTGGCGGGAGGACAATCGCGACGAGCCCGTGGCGCCGGGCGAGGTCGGGGAGCTCGGCGTGCGCGGCGCGACGCTGATGCTGGGCTATTTCAACGACCAGGCCAATACCGAGCTTTCATTCAACAGCGATGGCTGGTTCATGACCGGCGACCTCGCGCGCCTCGACCGCCAAGGCAACCTGCAGATCGCCGGGCGCAAGAAGGACCTGATCATCCGCGGCGGCCACAACATCTATCCGGTCCGCATCGAGGACTACGCCATGCGCCACGCCGGCGTCGCCAAGGCGGCGGTGTTCCCGGTCGCCGACGAGCGCCTCGGCGAACGGGTCTGCCTCGCCGTCATCCCGCGCGCCAATGGCTCGCTGGCGCCGATGGACCTGCTCCGGCATCTCGACGCGCTCGGCCTGTCCAAATTCGACATGCCCGAGTTCTTCCTCGAGCTCGACAGCTTCCCGCTCACCGCCAGCGGCAAGGTGCTCAAGCGCCGGCTCGTCGAGATGGTGGCGCAGGGCGAGCTCACGCCCGAGCCGATCCGCTGGCAGGGCTAGAGCATTTTCCGGAAAAGTGGGAACCGGTTTCCGAAAGAAAATGCGACCAAGTCTAAGGACACAGATTTTCCGCCTCTCCGACAGGACCGATCGACGCCATGGCGCAAACCACGTTCGAATTCGTCCGCGACAACATCGCGCAGAACTCCGTTCCACCAATGGCTGCTCCCCGAGCTCACCGAGGTCGACGAGGAGGCCGGCAGCGTCACCGTCCGACTGGTGGTGCGGCCCGAGCTGTGCCGGCTGCCGGGACGCTGGGAGGTGCATGGCGGCATCATCGCGGCGATGGTCGACATCGCCGGCCATGCGTCGGTCTGTGCCAAGGTCCGGCACACCGTCGCGACCATCGACATGCGGGTGGACTACCTGCGGCTGGCCGGCGGAGCGCACCTGCTGTCGACCGCGACGGTGGTCAAGCTCGGGCGCACGATTGCCGTGTCCGATGTCCGCATCGTCGACGACCAGCAGCGGCTGGTGGCGATCGGTCGCGCCGCCTACCTCACGGCGAGCGGGTGAGGCGCATCCACGGCACCCAGGCCAAGCCGATCGCCGATCGCGAATGCGCCGCGCAACGCAGGAACCCCATACATGACCGGGAAATTGCCGCTGACGATGGCTTGCGGACTTTATGACCGCATGAGCGATCTGTTCCGGGGCGACGTGCAGCCGGACGGGATCAGGCTCAACTTCATTCCGATGGACGGGTCGGCGGGGGCGCGCGAGATCTTCGACCGCATGGCGGGCAACCTGGAATTCGACGTCGCCGAGATGTCGAGCTCGGAATTCTTCGCCCGCAAGTCCGCCGGCAACTCGCCGCTGGTCGCTCTGCCGGTGTTCCCCTCCCGCGTGTTCCGGCACGGGATGGTCTCCGTCAATCGGCGCTCCGGCATCCAGTCGCCGAAGGACCTCGAGGGCCGGCGGATCGGCGTGCCGATCTACTCGATGAGCGCGGCGGTTTGGATGCGCGGCCACCTGCAGCACGACTACGGCGTCGACCTTTCGACCATCCAATGGGTGGAGGGCGCCATCAACCATCCCGGCCCGCACGGGCACCCGAGCCTGCTGCCGCTCACCCGTCCGATCGCGATCGAGCCGAACACGTCGGGGCGATCGCTGAGCGATCTGCTCGAAAGCGGCGGGATCGACGCCATCGTGGGGACCGTGTTGCCGGATGCGATCCGCCGCAATCCGGATATCCAGCGACTGTTTCCCGACTACCGCGAAGTCGAAAAGGACTACTACCGCCGCACCAAGATCTTTCCCATCATGCATCTCCTCGCGTTGCGCCGGGACGTCTACGAGGCGCATCCGTTCATCGCATCGAGCCTGTTCGACGCCCTATGCGCCGCCAAGGAGCGGGCGCGCCTGCGCATGCGCGACCTCGGGACGCTGCAATACATGCTGCCGTGGATGACGGCGGACCTCGACGAGATCGACGAGGTGTTCGGAGGCGATGCCTGGCCCTACGGGATCGAGCCGAACCGGCCGACGCTCGAGGCCCTGATGACGTTTCTTGCCGATCAGGCCATCATCAAGGCCCCCATGCCGATCGACGACATGTTCGTGCCGACCTACGGGCGCTACAGCGGCCGCACCGGGCGATCGACATCGCAAGGTTAGCTGGCTCGGCGAAAAAGCTCCTCTCGTCCGTCATGAAGACGTGTAGCGGCATCGATGCCGGTGCCAGGAGGGGAGCATAGCCAATGACAATGACCGTCGCTTCTGTCGGCATCGCCTCGGGCGCCCGCGCCTAGCGGCGGGCCGAGACGTGTGCAGCTCCCGTGCGTGCCGCCCTTCCCCTGCTGGAGAGGTTGAGCTACGGCGCAGCCCTCTGCGCCGAGGATGGCACGATTCTGGCGCGTAATGACACGGCGGCCCTCATCCTGGAAGCGATCGCACCTCCGGCTGAGGGCGAAGCCGGGAATGCGTCGGTGCGTCTTCCATCCACGCTGCTGCCCGCCTTGCAAAGCAGCGGTCCCGAACCGAGCTTTTTCAACGCGCCGGGCCCGCGCCGCATCGCGGTGCAAAAGTTTTCGCCGCTTGTCGGCCAGGACGGACCGGTCCTCCTGATCCTCGCCGACCTGAGCACGCGTCCACGTCCGTCGGTCGACACGCTGCGGCGTGCCTTCGGGCTCACCCGGCGGGAGGCGCGCGTGGCCCGCGAGCTGGCTGCGGGGCTGCAGCTGCGCGCGATCGCCGCCCTGCACGGCGTGGGCATGGGCACCGTACGCAGCCAGTTGAAGTCGATCTTCGTCAAGACCAGGACCAATCGCCAGCCCGAGCTGGTCGCTCTTCTCGCGCGCCTGCTGCCGTTCGGCTGAACCCGGCGAGCGGGACGCTCCCCTGCGGCCGTTGCATGCATTGACGCGCCGCAAAGCGCCGGAACAAGATGGCGCAGGCCTTGCGCCGCGTGCGCCATGCGGTTCCCGAAGGAGAGTGAAATGCCGAAGCGGATGTCCCTGTGTGCCGTGCTCGTGAGCGCGCTGGTTCTCGTCTGGGGCGCGGCGGCGCAGGCGCAATCCTATCCGGCCAAGCCGATCAAGCTGATCCTGCCCTATTCGCCGGGCGGCATCATCGACTACGTCGGTCGGCAGATGGCGCAGCACCTGGGCGACTCGATCGGCCAGCCGGTGGTCGCCGAGAACCGCCCGGGCGCCGGCGGCATCACCGGCACCGATGCGGCGGCCCGCGCGCCGGCGGACGGCTATACGCTCGTGTTGATGGACCCGGCGATCGTGATCAACCCGACGCTGCAGCCGAGCATGCCGTACGACCTGTTCCGGCAACTCGCGACCGTCTCCATCATCAGCACGTCGCCGGAGGTCGTGGTGGTCGCGCCGCAACTGCCGGTCAAGTCCATGGCCGAGCTGATCGACTACGGCAAGGCCAATCCCGGTAAGATGAACTTCGGCTCGGCGGGCATCGGCACGACGCCGCATCTCGCCGGCGAGCTGTTCATGCAGCGTACCGGCGTGGCCGCGACCCACGTGCCCTACCGCAGCATCGGTGCCTCCTATCCCGACATGATGGCGAACAAGATCCAGTTCTCGTTCTCCAGCATCGCCGGCGCCCTGCCGTTCACCACCGACAATCGCGTGCGCCCGATCGCCACGACCGGGCTCAAGCGCAGCGCCGTCTATCCCGACCTGCCGACGGTCGATGAGGCGGGCCTGAAGGGCTTCGAGGTCGATCTCTGGCTCGGCATCTTTGCGCCAGCCGGTATTCCCGCCGACGCGCTCGCGAAGCTCAACGGCGAGATCGCCAAGGTGCTGAAGAAGCCTGAGCTGATCGCGGCTTTCGCCAAGGTCGGCGTCGAGCCGCAGGGCACGACGCCGGAGGCCGGCGCGGCGTTCCTCAAGGCCGAGTTCGACAAATGGAAGAAGGTGATCGGCGACGGTGGCATCAAGGCGAACTGACGAAGCCCTGATCAGCCCATGCGGGTGCGCGCGCCGAAGGATTTCTGGTCGGGCCTGATGTTCATCGGCTTCGCAGGCGTAGCGCTCGTCGCTGCGCGCGACTATTCGCTCGGCAGCGCTGTGCGCATGGGGCCGGGCTATTTCCCGCTGCTGCTCGGCCTCGTGCTCGCCTGCATCGGCGGCCTGCTGGTCGTGCGGTCGGTGGCGATCGACGGCGCGCCGGTCGATCGGCTGCAGGTGCGGCCGCTCGCATCAATCGTCATCGGCGTGATGCTGTTCGGCGCGCTGCTCGAGTGGCTCGGCCTCGTGGTCGTGCTGGTCGCGGCGGTGGTCGTATCGGCGCTGGCGAGCCGCCAATCCCGGCCGGTCGAAGTCGCCGCATTGGCCACTGCACTCGCCGTCTTCTCGGTCGCGGTGTTCGTCTACGGGCTGCGGCTCCCGCTGCCGCTGTGGCCGGCGCTGTAGAGCGCGCCGATGGACGTGCTCGCCAACATCGTGCTCGGCTTCGGCGTGGCCCTCACGCTGAAGAACATCCTCTACTGCTTCCTCGGCGTGTTCCTCGGCACCGTCGTCGGCGTGCTGCCCGGCATCGGCCCGGTCACGACGGTGGCGATGCTGCTGCCAATCTCGTTCACGCTCGATCCGGTGTCGGCGATGATCCTGCTCGCCGGCATCTATTACGGCGCCCAGTACGGCGGCTCGACCACGGCGATCCTGGTCAACATCCCGGGCGAGGCATCCTCGGTCGTCACGACGCTCGACGGCCACCAGATGGCGCGCCAGGGGCGGGCGGGCCCGGCGCTGGGCATCGCGGCGATCGGCTCCTTCTTTGCTGGCTGCATCGCGACGCTGCTGATCTGCTTTGCGGCGCCGCCGCTTGCCGCCATCGCGCTGACGTTCGGCCCGGCCGAGTATTTCTCGCTCATGGTGTGCGGCCTGATCGCGGCGGTCGTGCTGGCGCGCGGATCGGTCGTGAAGGCGATCGGCATGGTGGTGCTCGGCCTGCTGCTCGGGCTCGCCGGCAGCGACTTGAACTCCGGCGTCCGCCGCTTCACCTTCGGCTTCCAGGGGCTCGCCGACGGCATCGAGTTCGTCGCGCTGTCGATGGCGATCTACGGGCTCGCCGAGGTCGCCTACAATCTCGAAAGGAAGGAGCGCGAGGTCGAAGTCGCCCGCGACATCGGCCGGGTGTGGCCGGCGCGGGACGACATCCGCCTCTCGTTCCCTTCGATCCTGCGCGGCACCACGCTGGGCGCGCTGCTCGGCGTGCTGCCGGGGGGCGGCGCGCTGCTCGCGGCGTTCGGCGCCTATACGCTGGAGAAGAAGGTGGCGAAGCCGCCGCGCGCGTTCGGCGACGGCGACATCCGCGGCGTCGCGGCGCCCGAGTCGGCCAACAATGCGGGCGCGCAGACCTCCTTCATCCCGATGCTGACGCTCGGCATCCCGTCCAATCCCACCATGGCGATGATGATCGGCGCCCTGATGATCCACGGCATCGCGCCGGGCCCGCGCGTCATGTCGGACCGGCCGGACCTGTTCTGGGGCCTGATCGCCTCGATGTGGATCGGCAACCTCATGCTGGTGGTGCTCAACCTCCCGCTGGTCGGGCTGTGGGTCAAGCTCCTGCGCATTCCCTACCGGCTCATGTTCCCGGCGATCGTCGGCTTCTGCTGCATCGGCGCATTCGCGGTCAACAGCAACGCATTCGACGTGTTCGTGATGGCGTTCTTCGCGATCTTCGGCTACCTCTGCCTCAAGCTCGACTGCGAGCCGGCCCCGCTCATTCTCGGCTTCGTGCTCGGGCCGCTGATGGAGGAGAACCTGCGGCGCTCGCTCCTGATCTCGCGCGGCGATCCGTCCGTGTTCCTCACCGAGCCGATCAGCCTCGCATTTCTCTTGGCTGCCGCGCTGCTCTTGGTCGTGGTGGCGGCGCCCGCCATTCGCGCGCGGCGCGAAGAGGCTCTGCAGGAGTAGTCATGGAGTTCGACAATTCGTTCGAGGTGCCGCTGCCGCCGGCGCAAGCGTGGGCGACGCTGATGGATATCGAGCGGATTGCGCCGTGCATGCCGGGCGCCGAGCTCACCGAAGTGGTCGACAAGGATACCTACAAGGGCAAGATCTCGGTCCGGCTCGGGCCGGTTGCGCTCGCCTTCGCCGGCACCGTAAAGTTCGAGGCGGTGGACGAGGCCAATCACCGCGCGACCATCCGGGCGCAGGGAACCGACGCCAAAGGCAGAGGCGGCGCCCAGGCGAGCGCCGCATTCCATCTCGAGCCGACGCCGAACGGCTCCAAGGTGCTGATCCACACCGATCTCACGCTGTCCGGGGCCGTCGCGCAGTACGGCCGCGGCGTCGGGGTGATCCAGGCGACCGCCAACCAGGTGATCACGCAGTTCGCCAACCGCCTCAAGGCGCAGCTGGCGCAGACGCAAGTCCCGGCAGGAGGCGCTGCGCCGGAACAACCGGCGCAGCCGCTGCCGGCCGCGCAGCCGATCTCCGGATTCGCGCTGATTGCGGCCGTCGTGCGCGATTTCCTCGCCCGGTTGTTTGGCGGGCGGCCCAAGGATTCGTGACAGGCTGCGGCAGACCCATGGCAAATGACTCTGCGCCGTCACCCTGAGGTGCTCGACGCGCCCTTCGCGCGTCGAGCCTCGAAGGGCCGGGGCCGTTCATCCTTCGAGGCTCGGCGCACGCAGTGCGGATGTTAAAGTCCGTCTTGAGATGCGCCGAGCGCCTCAGGATGACGGTGGCTTGCTGTTGCCCCCGCCGCCTTCAGCAACCGAAACAATCGCGCCGGCGTCACCGGATATTCCGCGATGCGGATGCCGAACGGCGCGAGCGCGTTCTCGACCGCCGACACGATCGCGCCCGGGGCTGCCACGCAGCCGGCCTCGCCCACGCCCTTGACGCCGAGCGGATTGAGCGGGGAGGGGTACTCCACCAGCTTGACCTCGACGTTCGGTACCTCGGTCGCGCTCGCCAGCAGGTAGTCGGCGAAATTGGCGGTGAGCGGCTGGGCGTCGTCGTCATAGGCCATCCACTCGAGCAGCGCGTTGCCGATGCCATGCACCGCGCCGCCCACCAGCTGGCCCTCGACGATCATCGGGTTGATCACCGTGCCGCTGTCGTTGACCACCACGTAGCGCAGGATGCGCACACCGCCTGTCTCCACGTCGACCTCGGCTTCGACCGCGTGCGCGCCCATGCCATAGGTGAGGGCGCTCGGGAGGAAGCTCTCCATGCTCTCGAGCCCGGGCTCGAAGCCGCCCGGCATGGCGTAGCCCGGCACGCCCGACACCGCCTCGGCGATCTCGCGCAGCGACAGCCCGCTGCCCGGGACGCCGGCGACCTCGATGCGGCCGTCGCGCACCACGAGATCCTCGACGCTCGCCTCCAGCAGGTGCGCCGCGACCTTGAGCGCCTTGTCGCGCACCGTGAGCGCCGCCAGGTGGACGGCGGAGCCTGCCGTGATCGTCTGGCGGCTGGCAAAGCCGCCCTGGCCGTAGGGTATGACCGCCGTATCACCGGCCACCACGGTGACGTCGGCGGGAGAGACGGAGAATTGCTCCGCGCAGATCTGCGCCAGCGCGGTCTTGATCCCTTGTCCCATCGGCATGGCGCCGGTGTAGACCGAGATGCGGCCGGAGCGGCCGATGCGCACGATGCCCGACTCGAACGGGCCGCGCCCGGTCCCCTTCATGCCGTTGCCGAGGCCGATCCCGAGATAGCGGCCGGCCTCACGCGCCCTGCGCTGGCGCTCGGGAAAATCCTGGTAGCCGATCGCCTCGAGCGCGAGCTTCTGGCAATGCGGGAAGTCGCCGCTGTCGAATGCGATCGGCGATCCGGAGCGCGCCTTGAGCGGCGTCACGTAAGGCATCTTCTCCGCCGGCACCAGGTTGCGCCGGCGCACTTCGGCGCGATCGAGGTGGAGCTCGCCGGCGATGCGGTCGAGCAGGCGTTCCATCGCGAAGGCGCCCTCCGGATAGCCGGCGCCGCGCACCGGCATGGTGGCGACCTTGTTGGTCTCGACCACCAGCACCTCGAGCTCGTAGGCCGGCAGGATGTAGGGGCCGGGCAGCGCCGAGGAGGCGTTGTAGGGAAGGTTGATCCCCTGCGGCGTGTAGGCGCCCTGATCGTGGATCAGGCGGCCGCGCACGCCGAGGAGCCGCCCCGCATCGTCGAACGCGACCTCCAGGTCCCAGTACTGGTCGCGCTCCTGCACGGCGGCAAGAAAATGCTCGCGCCGGTCCTCGATCCATTTGACCGGCCGGTGCAGTCGCAAGGCGGCGGCCGCCAGCACCACCTCCTCCGGGTACATCACGAACTTGGCGCCGAAGCCGCCGCCGACGTCGGGCGCGACCACGCGCACCTGGTTCTCGTCGCGCCGCAGCAACGTCATCAGGAAGGCCCGCACCTCATGGGCGAGCTGCGTCGACGACCACAGGGTCAGGCGGTCCTCGTTGACGTCGTAGGCCGCGAGCGCGCCGCGCCCTTCGATCGAGTGCGCGCCGCCGCGGTGCTGCTTGAGGCTCACGGCGGCGCGATGGGGCGCGCGGGCAAAGGCGCCCGCCACGTCGCCATAGGCCTGCTTGAACTCCACCATCACGTTGCTGCGCTTGCGCCGGAACGCAAGCGGCGCACCCGGCGCGATCGCGGCGCGGCAGTCGGAGACGGCGGGCAGGGGCTCGTAGTCGACCTCGACGCGGGACGCCGCATCCTCGGCGAGGTAACGCGAATCCGCGATCACCACGGCGACCACCTCGCCGGCGAAGGCGACCTCGTCCTTGGCGAGCCAGAATGGCGTGATGTCGTCGGGCAGCTGTGCGGTGCGGAACTGGAGCGGGAGGCGCTCGTGGGCGAGATCGCCGGCGAGGTCGGCGAAACCGAACACCGCGTGCACGCCGGGCGTGGACCGGGCCGCGGAAGTGTCGATGCCGCGGAGCAGCGCGTGCGCATGCGGCGAGCGCACGAACGCTGCCTCCAGCGTGCCGGGAAAATCGAGGTCGTCGATGAAGCGGCCACGGCCCTTGAGCAGCGCGTCGTCCTCCACCCGGGCGAGCGGGCGGCCGATGATCGTCTTGTCGGTCATGCGGTGTGGGCGCTGGTGCGGGCGCGCTGCCGCACCGACAGGAGCAGCAGCAGGTAGTTGACCGTCAGGGCGAACGCCGAGAGGAGCAGGGCGATCGCCATGATGGTCGCGGTGTCGTTGTTCTGGATGCCGTTCATCAGGCGAAATCCAAGTCCCTTCTTGGCGGCGAACATCTCGCCGATCAGCACGCCCAGCAGGGTTACCGAGATGCCGATGCGCAGCCCGGTGACGATGCCCGGCAGCGCCGCCGGGATGACGACGCTGGTTATGATCTCGCGCCGCGACAGGTGCATCAGGCGCGCCGAACGGACCAGCACCTGGGCCACGTTCTGCACCGCCGCCATGGTGAACAGGACGAGCGGCAGGATGCCGTGCATCACGCCGAAGGCGATGCGCGCCGATATGGCGAGGCCGAAGATCAACAGGACGATCGGATAGAGCGTGACCTTGGGGATCGAATAGAGCGTCACCAGGATCGGCCCCGCCACGTTCCCCGACAGCCGGTGCAGGCCAAGCAGCACGCCGAACAGGATGCCGAACACGACGACGATGAGGGAGGCGACGACCATCGCGTGCAGCGATTCGAACACGTCGCCCCAGAACCAGTCGGTACGCAGCAGCTCCCAAAGCTTGAGGCCGGTCTCAAGCGGGGAGGTGAGGGCGATGTTACCGATCAGCCAGTAGACGCATTGCCACCAGACCAGCATCGCCGCGACCAGGATGACGACGTTGAGGATGCCCTCGCGGCGGTTCATGTCCGCTCCCCGTAGCGGCGCCGCCGCAGCTGCAGCCGCTGGTCCCAGGCATGCAGGAGGAGATTGAGCAGGATCACCAGGAGCACGATGAACAGGATCAGGCCGTACATCGTGCGCGTGTCGAACGCGTTGTAGGCGAACCCGACCGCAAAGCCGAGGCCGTGCCCGGAGAGGATGAACTCGGATGCGATGACGCCGATGAACCCGTAGGCGATGGCGAGCTTCACGCCGGACAGCACGTAGGGCGCCGCATGGGGCAGCTGGATGCGCAGCGCGGTTGCGACGGGCCCCAGCTGGTGCATGCGGGCGACCTTGCCGAGCACCCGGGGAATGCTGTCGAGGCCGTCGAGGGTCGCCAGCACCATGACGGCGAGGCCGGCCAGGAACCCCATGATGATGATCGGGACGGCGCCGACCCCGAACAGGACAATGAAGAACGGATAGAAGGCGAACAGCGGCAAGGCGTAGTAGCTCGACAGGAACGGATCGACGATCCGTCGGACGCGCCTCAGCGGGTGCAGCGCGATGCCGATCATGGTGCCGACGACCACGCTGGAAATGACGGCGACCAGAATGTTGAGCAGCGAGGAGCCGATCTCGACCAGCAGGGCCGGGCTTTTCGTGAGCTCGATCAGCGCCGTCGCCATGGCGCTCGGCGGGATCACGGTGAAGCGGTCGATCAGGCCAAGACGGCAGGCGATCTCCAGGAGGGCGATCGCGAGCGCGATCACCGCGATCCTGATCCATCCCTCCCGCGACATCGACCGGCTCCCTCGTCCCGCGGTTACTCGCGCGCCATGGCGGCGAGGGATTCCTTGCGCAGCAGCGTCCAGATGTGCGCCGTCACCGGCCCGAACGCCGGATCGGCGATCATCTCGCTGGTGCGCTCCTTCGGCCAGCCGGTCTCGATCAGCTCGATGAAGCGGCCGGGACGCGCCGACATGACGCCGACGCGGTCCGCCAGCATCGCGGCTTCGTCGAGCGAGTGGGTGATCAGGAAGATGCTCGCCCCGGTCTCGCGCCACAGCCGCAGCAGCTCGTCGCCCATCAGCAGCCGGGTCTGCTGGTCGAGCGCGCCGAACGGCTCGTCGAGCAGGATGAGGCGGGGCTGCATCACCAGCGTGCGGGCGATGCACATGCGCTGGCGCATCCCGCCCGACAGCTGGGCCGGGAACGCATGGGCGAAATCGCGCAGCCCCATGAAGTCGATCGCATAGTCGACGCGCCGGCGCACTTCCGCCCCGTCGAGGTCGCTGCGGCGCAGCCCGAAGGCGATATTGTCGGCGACATCGAGCCAATAGAACGAGGCGTCCTCCTGGAACACCGCGCCGATGCCCTTCGGGATATCGCCGGTGAGCTCCGCGCCTTCGAAGACGACGCGGCCTTTCGTCGGCCGGCTCAGGCCGGCGAGCAGGTCGAGCAGGGTCGACTTGCCACAGCCGGACGGACCGACCACGGCGAAGAACTCGCCGCGCGCGACCGAGAAGCTGACCGGTCCGAGAGCATGGACGTCGGCGGAGCCGTCGGCCATGGCGAAGGTCTTGCTGACCTCCGTGACCTCGACGTGCGCCTCGCCGGCGGCCTGCCGGCTATCCGGGTTGGGCATCAACATCTTACGCTTGAGCGCGACGGCGCGATGATCACTTGCGAAGGTCGAGCGTGCTCTTGCCTTTAAGGTCGGCCGGCAGATACGACAGGTCGATCAGGCCCTTCCAGTCGACCGCCCCGGAGAGCTCGCCGGTCAGGCGCATGCCTTCCGCCAGGTTCTCGTATTCGACGACGTCGATCTCGCCCGCCACCCACTGCCGCGCCTTGGCCATTTCGGTGGTGGCCTCGACCCCGACCTCTTCGGCGATCTTGTAGTGCTTCGCCATGATCTTTCCGGCCTCGACCGGGTTGGCGTAGACGAAATCGACGCCGCGCCGCCGCCCTTCCAGCAGCGCCCGCATCTTGTCGGGGTTCTTGTTGGCGTAGTCGCGCGTCGTCACCAGCCCGGTCGCGACGATCGACGGCAGCGACTCCTTGGCGGTGAACACGACGCGGTACTTGTTTTTCACCATGGTGCGCAGCGGCTCGGTGGCCGGCGCGATGTCGACGCCGCCGTTGTCGAGCAGCGTCAGCCCGGCGCCGTAGCTGCCGGCCGAGACGCGGGTCACCTTGGCCGGGTCGATCCCGTTGACCTTGAGCAGCATCATGATGAAGGCCTCGGAGATCGATTTCGGATTGGTGTAGGACACGCGCTTGCCGATGAGATCCTCGATCTTGGCGATCTTCGAGCTCGGCGGCACGAGCCAGACGTTGTCGAACGCCCGCGCGCCTGCGCCCAGCACGACGACCGGCAATCCCTGCTTCTGCGCCGCGATGATGGCCGATATGGCGACCTCCCCGAACGGCAGCTCACTCGCCAGCACGTTGCGCAGCACGTTGCCGCCGCCGGTCCCGCCGGCGATGCCCGTCACGTCGACGCCGGCGTCCTTGAAGAACCCCTTCTCCAGGGCGACCGCGTAGGGGGCGCCATACATCCCGGTCCCGTACAGCGTGACGACGACGTCGGCTGCGTCTGCACGCAGGTTGGGCGTTGCGCCTGCCAGGAAGGCAGCGACCGCCGCGACCACAAGTCGGAACCGTGTCATGATCAACTCCGTCTCCCTTTGCGCCCGCCTTCGAGTTTGCTCAGTATACATCGAAATGCCGGACCACCAACCGCGCCCGGCTGTCACCCAAGCAAGGGTGATGCCGAATCCAGGTCGGCGGGTCACACCTTCGACAATTCGAAGGTCGAGGGATGGAACAGCTCTTCCGCCGAGAGTTGTCGCTGCGACAATCCTTGCGTGTACGAATAGCGGGTCATCGCTTCGATCGCGGCGCGGTTCGGCTCGAGTCCGTAGCTCCAGTAGTCGTCGCCCAGCATGGTCTCGGCCGTGAGCACGTCGTCATACACCCAGGGCAACGTGACGAAATTGATGGCGACGTCCTTGATCTCGCGCAGCGCCAACAGCTTGGCCTCGATGAAGGCCTTGTAGACACTCACCGCGAGCCAGGGGCTCTGGTCGAGCAGCGAGCGGCGGATGCCGAGCAGGTGCATGATCGGGAAGATGCCGGTCTTGCGGAAATACTGCGCCTCGACCTCGCGAAAATTCTCGAACAGCCGCGCGACCTTGGGGTTGCGGCGGTAGCAGCTCGGCACGCGCGCCGAGATGATGCCGTCGAGCTCGCCCGCCTCGAGCATGGCCGAGAGCGTCTGATCGGACCCGATCGGGGTGATGGAGACCGACTTGTCGACCGACAGCGGCGCGCGCTCGCGCCGTCCCGGCTCCTCCTGGCCGCCGGTGAACCATTTGATGTCGCGCGGCCGAACGCCGTACTCGTCCTCGAGGATGCCGCGCGCCCACAGGCAGGCGGTCATCTGGTATTCGGGCATGCCGATCTTCTTGCCCACGAGGTCCTTGGGGACGTCGATCCCGCGATCGGTGCGGATGTAGATCGCCGAGTGGCGGAACACTTTCGACAGGAATACCGGCACCGCGACGTAAGGGGCCTCGCCGCGCGACAGGGTCATCATGTAGCTGCTGGCGGACAGCTCGGTGACGTCGAAATCCGCGCCGTTGAAGGCGCGATGGAACGCCTCCTCGGCATGCAGCGGCACGGCGGTGACGTCGCAGCCCTCGATGCGCACGCGGCCGTCGAAAATGGCCTGCACCCGGTCGTAACGCTCGCTCGCCAGACTGATCTTCAGCATCAGGTTTCTCCAGTTGAGATTCGATTGCTCACTACCGTCACTCTGAGGCGCTCGGCGCATATTCGCCCTCGTCCTTCGAGACGCGTCCGCAAGAGCGGACGCTCCTCAGAGTTTGGCCGAAAAAGAAAGTTGAGTGATTTCAGTCCGTTGTGATTCTCTCGTGGTTGCGAAGCTACGAGGAGGCACAACATGGTGTGGACCAAAATCACCCAGCAACAGTATCGGCGTGACGACCTTCGCTATGCAAGCGACATGAGGGACTCTGAATGGCGCTTGCTGGCTCCGTTGATGCCGCCGCCGTCTCGGGTTGGACGCCCGCGCGAGGTTGATCTGCGCGCGGTGGTGAACGCGATTTTGTATATCGCGGCGACCGGTTGCCAATGGCGGGCGTTGCCAAAGGATTGCCCGCCACGCTCGACCGTTCAGTACTATTTCTATGGCTGGCGTAACGGACGCATCTGGCAGCGGATCAACTCTGTACTCGTGAGACGCGCGCGCGAAGCGGCCGGACGGAAGGCTGTACCGTCTGCGGGCGTGATCGACAGTCAGAGCGCCAAGACGACGGAAAGCGGCGGCCCGTGCGGCTTTGACCCCGCCAAGAGGGTGAAAGGGCGCAAACGGCACATGGTCACCGATACGATGGGCTTGCTGCTTGCCTTGCTGGTGCACCCAGCCAATATCCAGGACAATCATGGTGCTGTGCCGCTGCTCACCGCACTCGGAGAGAAGTTCTCCAAGCTGCGGCATATCTTCGCCGACCGTGTCTACCGCGGTCCAAAGCTCATCAACGCGCTCTCGGGATCAGGCAGGTGGACGATTGAGATCATCAACCGATCGCAGAGTGTCGGCACATTCAAGGCCGAGCCCAAACGCTGGGTGATCGAGCGAAGCTTCGCTTGGTTCGGACGCAACCGTCGCCTGGCAAAAGACTTCGAGGCCACCATCGAAAGCGCTGAAGCTTGGGTCACAATTGCAAGTGTTCGCCTCCTCGTACGACGTCTCGCCAGAGCCTGAAAACACCGATACTAATATTGAGTCAAACTCTCAGGATGAGGGCGGAAGGGGTGCACACGCGCGTTAGCATCCATGCTGCAGGTAGCCGAGGATCACGTCGACCACGTGGACGCGGCGCTGGCGCAGGCGGCGGGGATCGTCGAGCCGGGAATCGAAGATCCACGACAGCGAGTGGCGGTTGGAGAGGTAAAAATAGGCGAGGCCGGACATCGAGATGTAGAGGTCGACCGGGTCGACGTCGCGGCGGAAGACGCCCGCTTCCTGACCCTTGCGGAGCAGCAGACGGATCGTCTCGAGCAATGGCCCGTACAGCGGCTTCACCGCGGTCGACTTCCTGAGATGGCGGGCACAGTGAATGTTCTCGATGCTCATCAGCCGGATGAGCGCCGGCGCGCGGACGAAATGATCGAACGTGTTGGCGACCAGCATTCGCATTCCTTCGAGCGGTGCAAGCTCCTTGACGGCGAGATCGCCCTGCTGCTCGCGCATGTCGCGATAGATCGCCTCCAGCGCCGCGAGGTAGAGGCGCTCCTTGCTGCCGAAATAATGATAGATGAGATTCTTGGCGGCGCCGGCGCGGGCGGCGATGCGATCGACGCGGGCGCCGTTGAGCCCATGGGCGGCGAACTCGTCCTGCGCGGCGCTCAGGATCAGCGCCTTGCTGAGCGCCGGGTCGCGCCGGTCGCCGCGGCGCGCCCGGCGCCGCCGCAGCTCGGCGGTGGGGGGAGGCGAAGCCATCAACCGAAGCCGTAGTGCTGGCGCGCGTAGGCGGGGGTGATCTTGCCGTCGGCCAGGTCCTGGCGCACCAGCGCGGGGTCGCGCGTGCCGGGGTCGCCGAAGCCGCCGCCGCCCGCCTGCTCATGGGTGATGAGGTCGCCCTGGTGCACCCCCATGGTGACCTTGCTGGGCAGCGGCGACGTCTCGCCGTCGCGCGTGAGAAAATTGCGCGAGGTGCCGCCCGGCTTGCCGCCGGCGAGCCCGTAGGGCGCGAACTTCACCCGGTCGGTGCGCAGCTGCAGCAGCGCATCGTCGGCGAGAATCCGGTAGCTGCGCTTGATGCCGACCCCGCCGCGCCAGCGTCCCGCGCCGCAGCTGTCGGGAACGAACGCGTACTCCTCGACCCGCACCGGGTGCTCGGCCTCCATCACCTCGACCGGCATGTTGGAAAGGTTCTGCGACGGATTGGTGATCGCTTCCACCCCGTCCTGGTCGGGACGTCCGCCCCAGGCGCCACACAGCATGTCGACGATGATGAACGGCTTGCGGCTTTTCCGCAGCCCGCTGATGCACACCACGCTGTTGCCGCCTTCGCCCGCCGCCGGCACCCGGTCGGGCACGATCTGCGCGAGCGCGCCCAGCATGGTGTCGAAGATGCGGTAGCCGGTCAGCGCGCGCGCCGCGCACGCGCCCGGCAACACCGGGTTCAGCACGGAGGCCTCCGGCACCTTTACGGTGATGCAGCGGAACACGCCGACATTGTTGGGGACGTCGCGGCCGAGCACGCAGCGCACGCTGAGGTAGGTGTTGGAGTGGGTGTAGCTGCGGGTCGAGTTGAGCGCGGCCTTCACCTGCGGCGAGGAGCCGGTGTAGTCGACGACGAGGTGGTCCTCCTCGACCGTGATGGCGACGCAGATGGGGATCGGGTCGTCGGTGAAGCCGTCCGAGTCGATGTGGTCGACGAAGCGGAACGTCCCCTTGGGCCAGCGGCGGATCTCCGCCCGCGTCATGCGCTCCGCATAGTCGATCAGCTCCGCCATGTAGCGGGCGACCTCGTCGGCCCCATAGCGGTCGAACAGCCGGGCGAGATGGCGCGCGCCAACCTGGGACGCCGCGTACTGGGCCTGCAGGTCGCCCCACACCCGCTCGGGGACGCGGACGTTGAGCTTGATCAGCTGCTCCAGGGTGCGGTTGAGCCGGCCGCCGGCGTAGAGCTTGAGCGGCGGGATGCGAATGCCTTCCTGGTAGATCTCGGTCGAGTTCGCTCGCGTTGGACCCGGGCACGCGCCCGCCGACGTCGGTGTGGTGGCAGATGACCACGGAAAACGCGTAGCGTTTTCCCCCGTGGAAGATTGGCACGAACATGAAGATGTCCGGCAGATGCATGCCGCCGTGATAGGGATCGTTCATGATCACGGCGTCGCCCTCATGGAGGTCATCGCCGAAGGCGGCGAGCACCGCCTCGATCGCCTCCGGTATGGCGCCGAGGTGCAGCGCGATGGTCTTGGCCTGCGCCACCATCCGTCCGTCGGCGTCGCACAGCGCGGCGGAGAAATCCATGACGTCCTTGACGATCTCCGAGCGGGCGATGCGCACCACCGTATAGGCCATGTCGTCGACGATCGAATCGAGGCCGCTCTTGATGACCGCGAACGTGATAGGGTCGATCTTCACGGGGAGCCTCCGATCTCCATGACGATGGCGCCGATCGCGTCGCGGAACACGACCGCGTCGGGCGGCACCACGATGGTGGCGTCGAACTCGTCGATGATCAGCGGCCCCGGCCGCGGCGCGCGCCCGACCGCCCCGCGGGCGACGATCGCCGCCGGCGTGAAGCGCGCCCCGCGCTCGAACGACACGTCGCGGCTGCCGCTGCTCGGCACGGCCGGGCGCTCGGTCACCCGCATGGCGGAGAAATCGAGGCGAAGCGGCCGCAGGCCACGCCCGGTCAGGCGCAGCTTGACCAGCTCGATCGCGGTCTCGTCCTGGTAGCCGTAGGTCTTGAGGTACTGGGCGAGGAACCGCTCGCGCATCTGTGCGCGGGCGCCGTCGCCAGGCGGAAATGCGACCGTGAGCTCGGTCGCCTGGCCTTCGTGGCGCAGGTCGGCCTCCCAGACAAGCTGGATGCGATCGTCGCCATAGCCCTCGCGCGCGAGGCGCGGGCAGATCTCCTGCGTGAGTTCCTGCATCCAGGACGCAAGGTCGCCGTCGCCGACCGCATCCAGCGGCACCAGGATGGTCTTCAGGTGCGTATGCTCGACGTCGGCCGCCAGCATGCCGACGGCGGAGAAGACGCCCGATAGCGGCGGCACGATCACGCGGCGGATGCCGAGCTGGCGGGCGAGATCGATGGCGTGGATGCCGCCATTGCCGCCCATGGCGATCAGCACCAGGTCGCGCGGGTCGCGTCCGCGCTCGACCGTCACGGCGCGGATCGCGCGCCCCATGGCGGCATTGGCCACCGCCCGGATCCCGTGCGCCGCCTCCACGACGCCGATGCCGAGCGGGCGCGCCACGTGGATCTCGATCGCCTGCTCCGCCTTGCGCTTGTCGATCGCCAGGCGGCCGCCGGCGAGCGCAGTCGCGCTGATCAGCCCGAGCACCACGTTGGCGTCGGTGACGGTCGGGCGGTCGTTGCCGAGCCCGTAGCAGGCGGGCCCGGGAACGGCGCCCGCCGAACTCGGGGCCGACCCGAAGCAGCCCGCCCTGGTCGATGCTGGCGAGCGAGCCGCCCCCGGCACCGACCTCGGCGAGGTCGATCGCCGGGATCTTGAGCATGTAGCCGCCCGCCTTGATGAAGCGGCTCGACGTGCTGATGCCGTCGCGGAACTCGTACTCCGACGTCATGCTCGGCTGCCCGTCCTCGACGATCACCGCCTTGGCGGTGGTCCCGCCCATGTCGAACACGATCGCGTCGCTCTCGCCGCCCGCCTGCGCGAGGCGCATTCCGCCGATCACGCCGCCCGCCGGGCCGGACGCCACCACCAGGACCGGCCGTTCGCCGGCCGCGGATGCGGCGACCATGCCGCCGTTCGACGTCATCACCAGCACCGGCGCCGCGATGCCGATCTCGCGCAGGCCCGCCTCGAGCTGCCGCAGGTAGAGGCGCATGTGGCGCAGCAGATAGGCGTTCACCACCGTGGTCGAGGTTCGCTCGTATTCCTTCATCTCGGGGAGCACGGCGTGCGACGTGCACACCGGGAGCTCCGGACAGGCGGCGCGCACGATCTCCGCGGCGCGCTGCTCGTGCGCCGGGTTGCGGTAGCTGTTGATGAAGCAGATGGCGACCGCCTCGATCCCCGCCGCCTCGAGCTCACGCGCCGCCTCGCGCACGCCGGTCTCGTCGAGCGGCTCGACGACCGTGCCATCGGCGGCGATGCGCTCGCGCACCTCCAGGCGGTGGCGGCGCGCGACCAGCGGCCGCGGCTTCGACCAGGTGAGGTCGAACATGTCCGGCATGCGGATGCGCCCGATCTCCAGGACGTCGCGGAACCCGCGTGTGGTGATCAGCCCGGTGGCGGCGCCGGAGCGCTGCAGGATGGTGTTGGAGGCGACCGTGGTGCCGTGCAGCACCTCGCCGACCGCGCCCGGGTCGATCGCAAGCTCGGCGAGCAGGGCGCGCAGCCCGTCGATGACCGCGATGCTGGGGTCCGCCGGGCTGGTCGCGACCTTGCTCTCATGCAACACGCCATCCGCCGTCATCAGCACGATATCGGTGAACGTGCCGCCGATATCGACGGCGACGCGGACCGATCGTGCGTGTGAAGCGCAAACCGATTGCATGCCGCCCTTGCCCCCCGAGACCCTGCGTGGCGCCCGAAGCGACAGTTCCGCATTAATTGACCGGTTAGTCAATTACTGCCGAACCGGCGATCTCAAGTGGCGGTTTTCCCCGGCTTCCACTGCACCGGTCTTGGCGTTGCGCGCCCTTCGGCGATCGATTCCACGATGTCGCGCTTGCGGATCTTGCCGCTTGCCGTCAGCGGGATCTGCTCCAGGTCGAGGAGGAATTCCGGCATGTCGTAACGGGACAGGCCCTGGGCGTCGAGGTGGGCCAGCACCTGCTCGGCATCGGCGGACGCGCCGTCGCGCCACACCACAGCGAGGCAGACCTTTTCGCCGAGCCGCTCGTCCCTGACCGGCACCGCCGCGACGCGCTCGACCGCCGGGTGGCGCATCGCCAGGTCCTCGATGCGCGCCGGATAGATGTTGTGCCCGCCACGGATGATGACGTCCTTCTTGCGCCCGGTGATGCGCAGGTAGCCGTCGGCGTCGAGCGAGCCAAGGTCGCCGGTCATGAACCAGCCGTCCGCATTGAACGAATCCTCGCTCGCCGCCTGGTCGTCGAAATAGCCGAGCATCAGGCTCGCGCCGCGCCCGCCGATCTGGCCGATCTGGCCGGCCGGCAGCTCCACGTCGGGGTCGTCCTGGCGAAAGATGCGGACCTCGTAGCCCGGGCAGGCGCGGCCGCAGGTCTCGGTGACGCGGGCCGCCCCGTCGGTCGGCAGCGTGTACTGGTGCGAGCAGGTCTCGGTCATGCCGTAGCCGCTCTGCGGCATGACGCCGTGCGCGAGCAGGGCGGCGATGACGTCGCGCGGCGCGGCGGCGCCGGAGATGCGGAACCCGTTGAGGCGCCCGACGCGGTCGAGGCCGCGCTGCTCGAGCTCGCGCAACAGGTCGATCGCGTGGGTCGGGACGCCGACCAGGAAGCTCGTCCCGGTCTCGACGATGCGGTCGACGAGGCTCGCGCCGCGTGGCAGGTCGTGCACGACGAGCTCGCCGCCGGCGGCGAGCGCCATCACCATGGCGCCGAAGCCCAGGTTGTGGCTCAGTGGCGAGAGCGAATAGACGACCGAATCCTCGCCGATCGCCCAGTCGGCGGCAATCTGGCGGGCGTTGGCGAGCAGCGTGTTGTCGCTGTGCATGACTCCCTTGGGCCGGCCGGTGGTGCCTGACGTGAAGGCCAGATAGACGACCTGGTTGGGATCCGTTTTCACGGGGCTATTGGAGGCCGGCGTCGGCGCGTCGGCGAGCCCGAACGCCTGGATCGGACCATCGGCGCTTGCCGGAGCGAGACGATAGCGGCCGCGCAGCGACGCGACCGCAACGAGCTTTGCGAAGATGTCATTTCGCTCCGCGTCGGCGCCGTAACCGGCCTGGCCGATGAACGCGGCCGCCCGCGTGCGCTCCAGCACCTCGACGATGTCCGCCACCGTGTGGTCGCGATGCAGCGAGAGGCAGCACACATAGCCGTTGCGCGAGCATGCCAGCAGGGCGACCGCACCCTCGACCCGGCTGGGCAGCCACACGCACACCCTCTGCCCGGGCTTGACCCCATGGCGGGCGAGGTCGGCGGCCAGCGCGTCGGCGGCATCGACCAGCTCCCGATAGGTGACGCGGCGGACGCGGTCGCGCACCGCGTGCCCGCCGGGCGCGCGGCGCGCGTGGCCCGCGACCAGCGAATAGATCGTATCGTCGCGCCAAAACCCCGCGGCGTAGTATTCGCGCATCCGTTCGCGGCTCAGCAGGGTCAGCAGGGTGTTGGTCATGGCATCGGGATCACGGGCTCGGCGCACGCTCGGTCATCTGATAGCGGGACATCGGAACGAAGAACAGCGCCGGCTTGGGTGGCGCCGGTTCCTGTTGTACAAACCGCCGCTGCGGCCGGCACCAGCAAGGCTCGACCATGATTCTCAAGATCATCGCCTTCATCGCCGCGGCGATCCCGATCTTCCTGTTCATCCGGACGGTCTTTTTTCGCCGGTCGACGCGGTTCAGCGAAGGGCTCAAGGAATTCAAGAAGCAGACCGACCTGGCGATCTGGATCTTCCTGGTCCTCGTCGGATGCGTCGTGGCGTTCGCCGCCGGCAAGCTGCTCTGGGCGATGTGGAGCCCGTCGTAGTCGCGCGCGCGTTCGGTCGAGGTTGATGCACGGCGGCGACGCTTGTTTCACCTCTCCCCGCAAGCGGGGAGAGGGAGCAGCGCTCACATCTTGCGATACGCGTCGACGATCGCCTGGCCGTCGGCGCCGGTCTTCTTGAGCCAGTCGGCGGTGAGCTGCTCGCCGATCTTCTTCATGCCGTCCTTCAGCGCGGCGCTCGGCGGCTGCACCTTCATGCCGCGGGCGGTGAGCTGCTCGAGGTACCACTTGCTTTTGTCGCGCCACACGAGCCAGCCCTGCGCCTCGGCGGCCTTGGCGGCCTTCAGGATCGCCTCCTGCGTCGCCTTGTCCGAGCCGTCGAAGGCCGCCTTGTTGACGATGGTGAGATTCTTCGGGATCCAGCCCTGCACGTCGTAGAAGTGGGTCATGGTCTCCCACGCCTTGCTGTCGTAGCCGGTCGCGCCCGAGGTCATGAAGGCGTTGACGACGCCGGTCGCCAGGGCTTGCGGCAGCTCGGCCGCCTGGATCGTCACCGCCTGCGCGCCGACCAGCTCGGCGATGCGCGAGGTGCCCACGTTGTAGGCGCGCCAGCGCAGTCCCTTCATGTCGTCCACGGTGTTGAGATCTTTCTTGGCGTAGATGCCTTGCGGTCCCCACGGCACCGCCATCAGCACCAGCATGCCCTGCGCGGCGAGCTTCTTCTCGATCGCCGGGCGGGTCGCATCCCACAGCTTCTTCGCCTCGTCGTAGCTCGCGGCGAGGAACGGAATGACGTCGACGCCGAACAGCGGGTCTTCGTTCTCGTGGTTCGAGATCAGCACTTCGCCCATCTGCGCCTGGCCGGTCTGCACCGCGCGCTTGATCTCCGGCGCCTTGAACAGGGAGGCCGCCGGATGCAGCGTGATCTGCAGCTTGCCTCCCGTCGCCTGTTCGACCTCCTTGGCGAAGGCCGCGAGGTTCTCGGTGTGCGGATTGTTGGCCGGATAGGCGCTGGGCAGGTTCCATTTCGTCTGCGCCTGGGCGTCGAGCGCCCAGGCGAGCGCCAGCACGGCGCCCGCGACCACAAGGCCCGCTCTCGTCAGACTGCTGAATCTCATCTTCGTCTCCGTCGGTTGGGACGTCATGGGGCGAATGCCATGCGCGGCAGCACCATCACGATCTGGGGGAATACTGTGATGATTGCGACCGCCGCGACAAGCAGGAAAAAGAACGGGATCGACGCACGCGCCACGGTATTGGAGTCGTGCCCGCTCATGGTCTGCAGGACGAACAGGTTGAAGCCGACCGGCGGCGTCACCTCGGCCATCTCGACCAGCAGCACCAGGAAGATGCCGAACCACACCAGGTCGAACCCCGCCTGCTGCACCATCGGCAGCACCACCACGGTGGTGAGCACGATCATGGATATGCCATCGAGGGCGGTGCCGAGCACGATGTACATGACGGTCAGCGCGGCGATCAGCGCATAGGGGCTCAGGTTGAAGGTGTTCACCCAGGCGGCGAGCTCGCGCGGGATCCCGACATAACCCATCGAGGTCGAGATGTAGGAGGCGCCCGCGAGGATCAGCAGGATCATGCAGTTCACGCGCGTCGCGCCCATCACGCTGTCCCAGAACGAGCGCCAGGTGAGCGCCCGATGCCACCAGGCGATCGCCAGCGAGCCGAGCACGCCCCAGGCGGCGCATTCGGTGGCAGTCGCCCAGCCGACGAGCAGGGAGACGAACACAAGGGTGATGAGAAGCATGAGGGGGATGAGCTGCGCCGACTCGCGCAGCTTCTCGGCGAACGACATGGGCGGATCGGCCGGCGGCGTGCGGTGCGGGTTGGCGAGCGACCAGACGGCGATGTAGCCGCTGTAGAGCGCCATCACCACGAGCCCCGGTAGAAACCCGGCGAGGAAGATCTGGATGATCGAGACGTTGGCGGCGACCGCGTAGACCACCATGGTGATCGACGGCGGGATGAGGATACCGAGGGTGCCGGCGCCGGCGAGCGAACCGAGGCTGACCATCTCGTCGTAGCCGCGCCGCTTGAGCTCCGGGAGCGCGATCTTCGCCACCGTCGCGCAGGTCGCGGCCGACGAGCCGGACACCGAGCCGAAGATGCCGCACGCCAGCACGTTCACGTGCAAGAGGCGGCCGGGCAACCAGTTGAGCCAGGGCGCGAGCCCGCGGAACATCTCCTCCGACAGCTTGGTGCGGAACAGGATCTCGCCCATCCAGATGAACAGCGGCAGGGCGGCGAGCTCCCACGAGGCGCTGTTGCCCCACACCTTGGTGGCGAGCACGGGCCCGGCCGGGATACCGCCGGCGGCGAACTGCATGCCGACATAGCCGGTTGCCATCAGGGCGATCGCGATCCACACGCCGCCGGCGAGCAGCGCCGCGAGCAACAGGAGCAGCAGGGCGGAGATCTCCAGCAGCGCCATGCCGGGTCACACTCCCGAGTGAACGGCGCGCTCGACCGCCTCTTCGGCGGTCGCGGGCTTCGGCCGTTCGTAGCGCGGCGCAAAGCCGCGCAGCACGTGCACGAGCTCGTCGACGAACGCGACGAGCAGGATGACGAGGCCGCCCGAATAGCCGAGCTGCGGGATCCACAGCGGGATCGCCAATACGCCCTGCGCCATGTCGTTGAAGCGCCACGAATCGTAGGTCATCCAGGCGGCGTGCCAGGCGAAGAAGCCGATGAAGCCCGCGCCGATGAGCAGCGCGACGATCTCGACCGCGTGGCGCACGCGGCCCCCGAGACGGTCGATCAGGAGCCCGACGCGGATCATCTCGCCCGAGCGGAACGTGTGGGCGAGGCCGAGGAATGCAGTCGCCGCCATGCACCAGGACACGATCTCGTCGCCCGCCGGCACGTTGACGCCGATCGGGCGGCCGGCCGACAGCAGCATCATGAGGACGAAGATGGCGATGAGGAACAGCCCGGCGAGCCACCCGGAGAGCAGGTAGAGCCGGTCGAGGAAGGTGCGAAACATCGAGGTTACGGGCGCGTCGGCATCACGCCACGACCTGGTAGGCGTCGATGATCTCGCTCCCGGTGGCAAACCATACGCCTGGATATTCCTTCATGTGGGCGATGGCGCGCTGCAGGTATTTGATCCGCAAAGGCTGGCCGGAGATCATCGGATGCAGCGGAACGCCCATGACGCGCGGCAGCTTGCGGCTGTCGGCATAGAGAACGTCGAACTGGTCGATCACCGACCTGAGATACTGCTCGCCGGTGTAGCCTTTGCGGATGTAGAGCGGGATGTCGTTGATCTCGTTGCAGTAGGGGATCGAGAACATCTTTCCCGACTTGACCTTCATCGGGTAGGGCTGGTCGTCGTTGTTCCAGTCGCCGCAATAGATCACGCCCTCCTCGGCGAGGATGTCGAGCGTGTTGTGGGTCTCGACCAGTCCGGAACCGAGCCAGCCGCGCGGGCGTTTTCCGCTCGCCTGCTCGATCGTCTTCAGGATGCCGCGGATCGTGTCGCGCTCCTGCTCCGGAGCCAGTCCCGCGAGCGTCGTCGAGTTGGTGGTGCCGTGGCCCATGAACTCCCAGCCACGCTTCTTCATTTCTTCGACCGCCTTGGGGGGGACCTCGCACACCTGTGCGTTCAATGGCACGGTCGCCTTCACGCCGGCCTGGTCGAGCACGTCGGCCATGCGCCAAAGGCCGACGCGCATCCCATATTCCCGCCAGGCATAGTTGAAGACGTCGGGCACATAGTTCGCCGGATTGGGACTGATGCCGACCCCGAAAGCGGAGTTGTACTGCCAGACTTCCACGTTGGGCGCGAACCAGACCGCAAGCGTGTTGTCGCCGGGCCATTTGAATGGTTTGCGCTCGGTGATGAACGAATCCTCGTAGCGCTCCGACCGCCGGATCGGCCGCGGCGTCGTTTGCGCCTGCGCCGCCGATGGGCCCAAGCCGAAACCGGAAAGACCCGTGCCGGCCGCGAGACAGAGCGTCTTGGCAATGAATTCCCGACGGTCCTGATGGATGTTCCGCATAGCGACCTCCCTCGCTCTACAGACCTGCGCCACCCCTGGCGACGATCGAGGCTAGCATGCTTTCGCGCCCGCGTGTCGGCTGCGGCGAGCGAGTCATCTCACATATCGCGGTCCGCCTCGGCAGGGTTGGGGCTCGTGAACTGCTGCGGCAGCGGGTCACGCCTCGACTGGATCCGAGAATATTGACTTCGATGTTCTAGAATATGTATTCTAATATCCATGGGACGGCATGCGCGGTTCAGCGAGGCCCAAATCCTCGATGCCAGCGCCAGCCTCGTCGCCGAGGCGGGCCCGAGCGCCGCAACCATTGCGGCCATTTGCGCGGCATCGGGCGCGCCCGCAGGGTCGATCTATCATCGCTTCGCGTCGCGGGACGTGGTCCTCGGCAGGCTGTGGCTGTGGAAGGCCGCCCTGTTCCAGGACAATTTCGTGGCCGCACTCGCCGAGCCCGATCCGGTGGAGGCGGGCCTTCGAGCCGCGCTGTCGCTGCCCCGCACCGCTCGTGCCGACTTCCCTGCCGCCCGCATCATGCTGCTGCATCGGCGCGAGGATTTTCTTGGCGACGGCTGGCCGGCCGAGCTGCAAGCCGAAGCGTTGCGTCTCAAACAGCAGGTCGACGATGGGCTCGACGAGTTGACGCGGCGCCTGTTCGGTCGTGCATCGGCGAGCGCATCGAGCGCAACACGCTTCGCCGTTATCGACATTCCTTTTGCAGCCGTTCGCCGCCATGTCGCCGCGAACGAGCCGCCGCCCCCAGCCGTCGACCGACTGATCGAGCCGGCGTACCTGGCCGTCGTCAGGACCCAGCGGAAGTCCCGGAGGCTCCCATGATCAATCTCGTGCTTGCCGCCCTGTTTCTGCCGCTCAGCCATTTTTCGCTCCAGCACGGCGCTGCGCGCCATGCTGGTTCGACGGTTGGGCGAACGGTCCTTCACCCTGGCGTATTCCGTGGTCACGCTGATCGCGTTCGCCTGGCTGATCTTGGCGTATCGGCATGCTCCCGCGGTCGTGCTTTGGGTTGCGCCGGCATGGGTCAAGGCCGCGCTGCTTCCCGTTCTCCTGGTGGCCAGCGTGTTGGCGGTGGCAGGGCTGACCACGCCAAATCCCGAAATCGTGAACTCCGACCACCTGCTGGAGCGCGCGGATGTCGTGCGGGGCATCCTGCGGGTAACGCGCAATCCGTTCTTCTGGGGGGCGGGACTGTTCGCCCTCGCGCATGCAGTCACGGCGGGGCATCTTGCCGGCGTGGTCGCATTCGGCAGTGTGGCGTTCCTCAGCCTCGTCGGTGCTGCCATCCTCGATGCGAAGAAGGCGCAAAGACACGGTCAAAGGTGGGAGGCTTTCGCGGCGGCGACGTCGAACATCCCGTTCCTGGCGTTCGTTGAAGGCCGTCAAAGGCTCGCATGGCGCGAGATCGGCCTGTGGCGGGGCGCGCTTGCTGCCGGCCTGTTCGTTGTGGCCCTGCTCTTCCACCAGACGCTGTTCGGCGGTAACGCGCTGGCCGTATTGCGCGTCGTCTCCTGACGGCCGACCCGGTCGCGCCGGAGCAGCCGACCCGACTTCCCGTCAGGACCGCCCGTCAACTGGCGCGACGCATGTCCGTCGGTCCGCCCAGGTGCTCGCGCAGCAGGCGTCCGTAGCGGGAGAGCGGTGGCGCATTCATGAGATGCAGGACGTGCCACAGGCTGACCTGATTGGTGGTCAGTACCGGCTTGCCGAGCTCCTGCTCGATCTCGTCGATGACCTCGGCCGCCCGCCAATTGCCGCACGCGAGGACGACGGCCTGTGCCTCGGGCCGGTCGATGCGGCGCGCCATGTCGCGCGCCGTCTCGGGCTCCAGGAGCCCGATCTCCTGGTTGCGGACGACCCCGAGCACGTCCGCGGCGACAATCTCGATGCCGTGCTCCTCGACAAATTTCACTGCCGTCGCGTTCACCTCTTTGCTCCACGCCGCTCCATAGGCGACGCGCTGCACGTTGAGGACGCGCAACGCCTCGATCAGGGCGGTGGACGCGGTCGTGGCGGGCTTGCCGGTCGCGCCGGTGATGCGCTCGATCAGCTTGCGATCATAGCCGATCCCGTTGCGCGAGGATGGCGCGGTCGCCGCGAACAAGATGACATCGACGTCGGCGTCCAGGAGCTTTCGGCTCTCGCTCTCCAGCTCGGCGACGATCGCCAGGGTCGAATCCTGATCCACCGTGGTGAGCTTCAGCCGGGTCGTATGCACGGTCGTTCCCGGCGGCAGCATTCGGACGAGGTCGGCTTCCTGCACCGTGTTGGACGAGGGGAGGAGCAAACCGATGCGTCGAAAGTCCTGTCGTTGCGCCATCTGGTTCCTCCCGCGCGTATCGCTCGTTCGTGCATAGAGGATGAGCGGCGGCTTGTGAAGGCCGCTTGTGCGCGGCTGGATGCGCGTTGCCAATCCCGGTCGCAGCGTGCATCCTGCTTCGGTCGCGACGCTCTCGTTTTTCGATACGAGCGACGGCTGCGATTCAATCAAACGGCGAGCCGCAGACAAACGGCGAGAGCCGCAGAGGGGTGGAACATGAAACGCCAGCGGTGGAACGTTATCCGGGGCATCCTGGCCGCAGCGTCGACCCTATTGGTCTTGATCGCGGGCGCAGGCGCCCCGGCGATGGCGGACTATCCGACCAGGCCCGTCCGGATCGTGGTTCCCTACGCGCCGGGCGGCGCGACCGACCTGGTGGCCCGCGTGCTCGGCGACGAGATGAAGAAGATCCTCGGCCAATCCTTCGTGATCGAGAACAAGCCGGGAGCGTTCGGTATCCTCGCCATCGAGGAGATGACGCGCGGAAAGCCGGATGGCCACACGCTCATGATCGGAAACGTGACGACGAACGCCATGACTCCCGTCCTGTTCCCGAAGAAGTTCTCGATCGACTACGGCAAGGAGGTCGTTGCGGTTTCCAACCTCGTCGACATACCGGCATTCTTCCTGGTCACCGCGAAGGACTTTGCGCCCAACACCGTCACCGAATTTGTTGCCCATGCGCGACAGCACCCGGGCAAACTGCGCTACGCCAGCGCGGGAGTCGGCAGCTACCCGCATTTCGACATGGCGCTGTTCGCGAAGCGAGCGAACCTCGACATGGTCCATATTCCCAATAAGGCCGGCGGCACCGGCATGCTCAAGGACATGGGGACGGGCGATGCCCATGCCAGCTTCGTCAGCGTCGCGACGTCGGTGCCCCTGATCAAGGCCGGTCTCATCCGGGCGATCGCCGTCGTCAACCCGACCCGGCTGCCGGAGTATCCGGACCTGCCGACGATGGCGGAGGTCGGATACGCGGGCATCGGAACGCTCGCGTGGCAAGGCATGTTCGCTCCCGCCGGAACCCCCAAGCCGGTCCTCGAGACCTTGCACAAGGCTGTCCTGCAGGCCCTGGACAGCGACAGCGTGAAGCAGGCGTTTGCGAAGCAGTATTTCAACCTGGTGCCGAACAAGTCCATCGAGGACGCCAAGGCTTGGCTCGCCGCAGAGCTTTCGCAATGGAAGAAGATTGCGGACGACGCCAACATCGATCTTGAGAATTAGGGGGCGCGCGCCCGTCCCCTATTTCGCCGTGGCGATGGGGTTTGCCAGGAACGGCATTCCCCACACGAAGTCGGTCTGCAGAGCCTTCAGGGCGGGCTTCCGCGCGCTGCCGTGGTACCAGTCCTTCTGCGGAGCGCCGGAGATGCTTTGCGCATAGCCGACTTCGCTCAACACATCATAGGAGAACACGCCGAGCGGTGGCGGCGCAAGAAGGCGTGCATCGACAGCGAATGTGTGGCGGATCCGAGCGCAAGTCCTTGGGCTAGGCCCCCCGAAGCCGACAGACCTCGGCGTCGCCGACATCCGTATGCTGCGCGCCATGCAGGTCTTCTCGGGCTGATTGCATGCTAGAATGACCGGAACCCGGCCTTGATCATCCCGGCGCGCGGGCGCCCCATGGAGCCGGCCAAAAGGGAGGAAGCCGTGCAGCACAAGACCCTCGGTCTCATGGCTCTGATGGCGTCAGTTGTCATGGCGGGCGCTCAAACAACTTGGCTGTTCGGCACGCAGGCGGCCGCGCAATCGCCGCAGGCGCACGGGCGCAGCGTCCCGACGTTCGAGGTCGACAAGACGTGGCCGAAGGTGCCGCCGCCGGGGAAGCTCGGCGACGCATCGAGCTTCGCGGTCGACGCCCAGGACAACGTGTGGCTGCTGCACCGCCCGCGCACGCTCAAGGGCGAGGACGTCGCGAAGGCAGCGCCGCCGGTCGTGGTGTTCGACGTGGCGGGCAATTTCATCAAGGCGTGGGGCGGTCCCGGCGAGGGATATGACTGGCCCGAGCGCGAGCACGGCATCCATATCGACCACAAGGGCTTCGTGTGGCTCGGCGGAAACCACTGCCCGACGTCCGGCATCTTCGGGCTCAAGCCGGTCGCCGATGACGCCTACGTGAAGTTCGCGCCCGATGGCAAGTTCGTGCTGCAGATCGGCAAGAGCAACCAGAGCAAGGGCGATGCCGACACCGTCAATGTGCACCGCGCCGCCGACGCCTGGGTCCACGCGCCGACCAATGAGCTGTTCGTGGCCGACGGCTACGGCAATCACCGCGTCATCGTCTTCGATGCGGATACCGGTGCGTTCAAGCGGATGTGGGGCGCCTTCGGCAAGCCCCCGGGCGGCGTCGACAGCTGTGCGATCGTTTCGCCGAAGTCCTTTCCGGATGCCGAGGGACCCGAGCATTTCAACGTTGCGCATGCCATCCGGGTGGCGAACGACGGGATGGTGTATCTGGCGGATCGCGAGAACCGGCGCGTCCAGATGTTCACCAACGACGGCAGGTTCGTGAAGCAGCTGATCCGGACAGGGACGACGTTTGCGCGCAACCTGGCACTGTCGGCCGACCTCGAGCAGCAATTCCTGTACGCTGGCGGCGACAAGGGGATCACGATCATCGATCGCAAGACGTTCGACGTCGTCGGCACGGTCCAGCCGCCCGGCATGCTGGGCGCGGGTCACCACATCGCCACCGATTCCAAAGGCAACATCTACCTGGCGCAGACCAGCGCCGGAATGCAGAAGCTGACGTTCAAGGGGATGTCGCCGACGCATTAGGACGCGTTCCGCCTGACGACGCTAGAACATGCTACCGGCAGGCGAAATTAGGGACACGGCGCTCGGCCATGGCCTTGACGCCTTCCCGGAAGTCGTCGGTCTGGCGCAGGCGGCTCTGCTCGGCGAGCTCGTGGTCGGTCGCCGCCTTGACGCGCTCGGCGAGGCCCGACCGCAAGGTCGCGCGCGTTGCCACGACGCCGAGCGGCGCGTTCTCGGCGATCTCGGCGGCGAGTTTTTGCGCCGCCGCGCGGACCTCGGCCTGTGCCACCAGCACGCTCGCGAGCCCCATCCGGTAGGCGTCCTCGCCGGTGAAGCGACGGCTGGTATAGAACATCAGCGCGGCGTTGGTTTTGCCGATCGCCTCGGGCAGTGTGGTGGTCAGTCCGAAGCCGGGATGAAAGCCGAGGCGCGTGAAGTTCGCGCAGAAGCGCGCCTCCGGACAGGTCACGCGGAAGTCGGCGACGAGCGCGAGCCCGAGGCCGCCGCCGATCGCCGCACCGTGCACCGCCGCGATGATCGGTTTGCCCGTGCGGAACAGACGCACCGCCTCGATATAGAGATGCCCGGCCATTCCTTGCGCCGGCTCGCCCGGCGTGCGTCCCGCCTGGTTCAGCGCGCTGCCGTCGCCGAAATTGGCGCCCGCGCAGAACGCTTTGCCTTCCGACGCCAGCACCACGGCCCGGCAGTCCTGATCCTGGTCGAGCGCTTCCAGCGCGTCGGCGATCTCCCGGATCAGGGCAATGTCGAAGAAATTGTTCGGCGGCCGGCGAATCTCGATCAGGGCAACGAAGCCCGTCTTCTCGACCGCGATATCCTGGAATGGACCCATGCGATTTCCCTTCGTTATTGCATTCCGGTTGCTCGCACGCGCGCCGCCGCATAGTCCGCCATCGCCCGCATGGTGCGGGCGCAATTGCGGGCATTGGTGAACAGCGGATAGCCGGTGTCGCTGAACAGCTTCACGCACGCTTCTGCCGGCTGCGTGTAGCTCCATATGAAGACCGGCTTTTCACACTCCTGCGCCAGTTTGCCAAGGCCGTCGCGATCGCCCATGAGCAGGCGCGGGTAACGCCCAGTCACCACCACGATCACGCCGTCGACCGTGGGCGAGCGCGCGAGCAGCCGGGCGAACGCCGCGTAGCCCAGCTGGTGTACGGCCTGCGCCGTCACGTCGACCGGGTTCTGCGACGTCCCGTAGGCGGGCAGATGCACGTCGATCGTCTCGCGCGTCACCGCGTCGAGCTCCGGCACGGTCAGTCCCATCGCGGTGCAGGTGTCCGCCAGCCAGGCGCCGCCGCCGCCGGAGGACGTGCAGATGCCGACGCGGTTGCCGGCCGGAAGGCGCGTGCCAAAGGCGAGAAAGCCCGCCGCGATGTCGAGCATCTCGTCGAGATCGTCGCTCTCGATCACGCCGTGGCGCTTGAACACGGCGCGGTAGGTGTAGGAGGAGCCGGCGCGCGCCGCCGTGTGCGCGGCGACCGCACGGGTGCCGGCCGGCGATTGCCCGAGCTTGCTGACGATCAGCGGCTTGCCGGCGGCCAGCGCCTTGGCGGCCACGCGCTCGAGCTTGGCGAAATCCTTCACGTCCTCGATGAGCAGCAGGAAGACGTCGGTCTTGCCTTCGTCGAGCATGTAGTCGACGAAGTCGAAGGTCTCGACGCACGCCTCGTTGCCAGTCGTGACGATGTAGCGGAACGACAGGTCCTTCGGCCGCCCGCGATCGAAGAACGCAAAGCCCAGGCCCCCGCTTTGCGCAATCACCGCCGCCTGGGGGCGAGCGCGCCCGGGCGGAATGAGCGGCGTTGCGCCCGCTTCCATCGCCGGGCTGAAGGTCGGACAGAGCGCGGCCTCCGTATTGGCGAAGCCCTCCCCGTTCGGTCCGTTCACCACCATGTCGTAGCGCCTGGCGATGGCGCGGATCTCGTCCTGCAGGCGGGCGCCCGCCTCGCCCCGTTCCTCGGCGAAGCCGGAGCTCAGGATGGTGGCGGCGCGGATGCCGGCCTCGCCGCATCGCGCGAGCTCCTGCGGAACGACCTTTGCCGGGATGATGAAGACGGCGAGATCCGCCGGGGCCGGCAGATCGCTGACCGATCGGTAGGCCTTGAGACCCTGCACCTCGGTTTCGCTGCGGCTCACCGGGTAGATCGCTCCGGCATACGGATGGCCGCGCATGATCTGCAGGATGCGTCCGCGCAGGCCGTTCGTGTCCGACGACGCGCCGATGACGGCGACCGAGCGCGGCCACAAGAGCTTTGCGATATCGGGCACGTCCTGTCTCTCCTGCGGACCGTCAGCGCAGGCCGAGGCCGCGGGCGATGATGCCGCGCAGAACTTCGGTGGTGCCGCCCTGGATCGTGAGCTTGGGAGCGATCGTGATGGCGAAGGCGAGCTGCTCCTGCAGGCTCGTGCGGTTCGTCGCCTCGGGCTCGAGGAAGGCGGCGAGCTCGCGCACGCGGCCCGGCAGCTTCTGCTCCCAGGCGGTGCCCAGGTCCTTGACGATCGAGCCCTCGACGGTCGGCTCCTTGCCGGCCTGCAGCATGCCATTGACCGAAATCGACATGCGCCGCAGCGTATGCAGCTGGGCTACGAGGCGGCCAAGACCTTCCGCGCTGCGCAGGTCGGGTGTCGGTCCGAGCGCGCGGACGAGCTCGATGAGGACATAGAAGGTTTCCAGGAAGCGCTCCGGCCCGCTGCGCTCGTAGGCGAGCTCGCTGGTCGCCTGTTTCCACGCACCGTCGATTTCGCCCAGCACGTGGTCGTCCGGGATGAACGCGTCGGCGAAGACCACTTCGTTGAAGTCATGCTGGCCGGTCATCTGGTAGATCGGGTTCACCGTGATGCCGCTGGTGTGCATGTCGACGAGGAATTGCGTGAGCCCGTGCCGGCGGTTCTCCCGCGTGGGCGGCGCGGTGCGGAACAGGCCTAGCATGTAGTCGGCGATATGCGCGTTGCTGGTCCAGATCTTGCTGCCGTTGATCAGCCAGCCACCCTGGACCTTGGTCGCCTTGGTCTTGGCGGCGAACAGGTCCGAGCCCGAGCCCGGCTCGCTCATGCCGATGACGAAGCACACCTCGCCGCGGCAGATGCGCGGCAGGATGTCCATCTTGATGTGCTCGGGGGCGTATTTGAGGAGGATCGGGCCGCTTTGGCGGTCGGCCACGAAGTGCAGGCGTACCGGCGCGTTCGCCACCCGGAACTCCTCCGTCACCACGTAGCGCTCGAGGAAGCTCTTCTCCTGGCCGCCATACTGTTTCGGCCAGGTCATGCCGATCCACCCGCGGGCGCCGACCCGGCGGCTGAATTCGCGATTGTGCATGTCGCCGTCATCGGGACGGTTCGGGTCGAACGTGCCCGCCGCCGCCTCTTCGGCCAGGAACGTGCGCACCTCCTGCCGCAACGTCTCGCATTCGGCGGGCAGGCGGATCGGGTCGAAGCGGAGACTTGCGGTCATGGGACTGCTTCTAGCGTGAGGCCACGAGCGGCCAGAACTCGTCCGCGCCGCGCGCCGCTACGAAATTGCCGAGCGCCGCCGCCCAATGACTCTCGTCGCCGAAGTCGTCGCGCCAGGCGAGCAGCCGCAAGGTGAATCGGTGCAGGATGTGCTCCTTGGTGAAGCCGATGGCGCCGTGCACCTGGTGAGCGATAGCCGCGCCCTCCTCGGCCGCCTCGGCGGCGCGTATCTTCGCCGACGCAGCCTCGAGAAGCACCGCCTCGTCGAACCGCTCCGCTTGCGCGATCGCCTCGGCAGCCGAGCCCGACGCCGTCAGGGCGGCCGCGACTTCGCCGGCGAGCCGCGCGAGATTGTGCTGCACCGCCTGGAACTTGCCGATCGCTCGCTCGAACGCCACGCGCTCGTTGGCATAGCGCAGGGTGAGCGCGAGGATCGCTTCCAGCGCGCCCGCCATCGCGACGCTGCGCGTCACCGCACCCATCAGCATCAAGGTGTCCTGATCGAGGCCGGCAGGCGCCGGGACGATCGTGATCGGAGCGACGGACTCGAAGGTGACCTCGTTCGACGCATCGCCGGCGAGATTGCGGCCGTCGGCAATGCGACAGGCCTTGGCGTCGACCAGCGCAATGAAGGCCGTTGCGTCGCGCTGCGCAATCACCGCGAGATGCTCGGCATCGCGCGCGAACGGAATGGCGCGGAGACGCCCGCTCAAGGTGCCGGCTGCCTCCAGCGCGAGCCGGTCGCGCGGTCGCGCCGGCGCAACCGTCATCGGACCTGGCGGTGAGGAAATCCCGGCCTGCGCCAGGAGCCACCCGGCCAGCATGGTCTCGGCCAGCGGAACCGGCGCCGCAAACCGGCCGGCCACGCCGAGCACCTCGAACCCCTCGCCGAGGCTCGCGCCCGATCCGCCGTGCTGTTCCGGCACCCATGCGAGCGTGAGGCCGGCATCGGTGAGCGTCCGCCACAGCGCGGCCTTCCAGCTCTCGTCCCGCGCCCGGTTGATGGTCTGGGGATCGGCGAGGTCCGCGAAGATGCGTGCCGCGCTATCGGCGACGATCGTCTGGCTCTCGCTCACGACGTTTCCATCCCGCTCGCGGACTGCTTTCCCGTCATCGTGGTGGGAACGCGAGCGCTTGGCAAGCTGTCCTGTGCGGCCGAGCGCCCTCCGGTGGCTCGCGGCGGATGACGGTTGCGCGTTGATCGCGCCGCCCGCACCGGTTAGGCTCACCCCCACAAGAACGAAAAAGCGCGGCCTGAGGGGAACATCGGCCGCGCGCCGACATGGGAGGACGCGATGTGCTCCAGGCTTGCGGGCATGGCGGCGGCATTTGCGGTTGCGGCACTGGCATGCGGGCCGGCCGCGGCGCAGAAGCCGGGCGGAACCCTGAAATACTATCATCGCGACAACCCGCCGACCACGTCGATCCATGAGGAGGCGACGGTCTCGACCGTCAATCCATTCATGGCGGTGTTCAACAATCTCGTGCTGTTCGACCAGGGCAAGCCGAACAACAGCCTGGATACGATCGTTCCGGACCTCGCCGAGAGCTGGACCTGGAGCGCCGACAAGAAGCAGGTCACATTTCGGCTGCGGCAGGGCGTCAAGTGGCACGACGGCAAGCCGTTCACCGCAAAGGACGTCGGCTGCACCTTTGACCTGCTGCTCGGCAAGGCCAAGGACGGACTGAGGCTGAACCCGCGCCAGGTCTGGTACCACAACGTGGAGGACGTCCGGCTCAACGGCGATTTCGAGGTCACGATCGCGCTCAAGGAGCCGCAACCGGCGTTCCTCGCCTTGCTCGCGTCCGGCTATACGCCGATCTATCCGTGCCACGTGTCGCCGCGCGACATGCGCGCGAAGCCGATCGGCACCGGGCCGTTCAGGTTCGTCGAGTTCAGGCGCAACGAGGTGGTGCGGCTCGCGCGCAACCCGGACTACTGGAAGAAGGACCGCCCCTATCTCGACGGCATCGAGGTCCGCATCATCGCCAGCCGCTCGACCCGCATCCTCGCCTTCGTGTCGGGCGAGTTCGACATGACCTACGACACCGACGTCACCATCCCGCTCGTCAAGGACGTGCTGTCGCAGGCGCCGAAGGCGATCTGCCAGGTGCGTCCGACCGGGGTCTACGTCAATCTCCTGGTCAATGCCGCTTCGGCTCCGTTCAATGAGCCGAAGCTGCGCCAGGCGATGGCGCTCGCCATCGACCGCAAGAGCTTCGACGACATCCTGGGCGAGGGCAGGCTCGGCATCGCCGGCGCGATGCAGCCGCCGCCCGAAGGGTTCTGGGGCATGCCCGAAGGGAAGCTGCGCGAGCTGCCCGGCTACGGCAAGGACGTCGAGAAGAACATCGCGCAGGCGCGCGCCATCATGCAGGGCCTGGGCTACGGGCCGGACAAGCCGCTCAAGCTCAAGGTCTCGACGCGCGACATCGCGATCTATCGCGACCCGGCGGTGATCCTGATCGACCAGCTCAAGAAGATCCACATCGATGCGGAGCTCGACGTGGTCGACACGACGATCTGGCACCGCAAGGTCACGCGCGGCGACTTCGCGGTAGGCCTCAACCTGACCGGGCTCGCGGTCGACGACCCGGACGTCAATTTCGTCGAGAACTATACGTGCAAGTCCGAGCGCAACTACACCCACTACTGCAATCAGGAGGTCGAGCGGCTGGTCGCCGAGCAATCGCGCGAATCGGACGTCGAGAAGCGAAGGGCGCTGGTCTCGCAGATCGAGCGCAAGCTCATCGAGGACGTGGCCCGCCCGGTCGTGCATTTCCAGCGCTCCGGCACCTGCTGGTACCCCCATGTGAAGGGCTACGTGCTGCACCAGAACAGCATCTACAACGGCGCGCGGTTCGAAGACGTCTGGCTCGACAAGTAGGGGCAACCCTTGTGGTTGCCCCTGGTGGGGACGGGCGCCCACACGGGGCCCCCCTGCAGCGCGGGCAAGGTGTAGGGATTGAGCATTGGGCAGCTACCTGATCCGCCGCCTGCTGCTGATGATCCTGACCCTGTTCGGGATCTCGGTGATCATTTTCGTCATGCTGCGCGTCGTGCCCGGCAATGTCGCCGATATCCTGTTCGACGCGGCCGGCATGGTGAGCCAGGCGGAAAAGCAAAAGCTCGAAGCCGAGCTCGGCCTCGATAAGCCCATCCTGGTTCAATATTTCAACTGGATCGGCGGTCTCGCCCGCGGCGACTTCGGTTACACCTATGTGTCCGAGCAGCCGGCGCTCAACGAGATCCTGCCGCGCATTCCGGTCACCGCCAAGCTTGCCGGGCTTGCGCTCGCATTCTCCATCCTGTTCGGCGTCCCGCTCGGCGTCGCCAGCGCCGTGCGCCAGAACACGCTCACCGACTACGTGCTGCGGGTGATCAGCCTGAGCGGCCTGTCGCTGCCCTCGTTCTGGCTCGGGCTTCTGATCCTGATGGCGTTCGTCCACTATGCCGGCTGGATCCCGATCTACACCAACCAGCCAGCGAGCCTCATCGACGAGCTCCTGCTGCTCAGCGTGCCGGCGGCCGCGGTCGGCTTCCGCGCCTCCGCGCTGATCATGCGGCTGACGCGCTCGTCCATGCTCGAAGTGCTGCGCCAGGACTACATCCGCACGGCGCGCGCCAAGGGCGCCTCGCAGGCGTCGGTCAACTACAATCACGCGCTGCGCAACGCCCTGCTGCCGATTATCACCATCATCGGCATCGAGGCGGCGTTCCTGATCGGCGGTCTGATCGTCACCGAGACGGTCTTCAATATTCCCGGCGTCGCCCGCTTCCTGGTCGAGGCGATCCGCTGGCGCGACTATCCGGTGGTGCAGAACCTGGTGATGTTCATCGCCGTCGTCGTGGTGACGGTGAACTTCCTGGTCGACATGGCCTATGCGGTGCTCGATCCGCGCATCAAATACGAGGATTGAGAGGAGCGGCGCTTGGCCATCATCGATCAGGAGGCGGACCTTCCCCGCGCCAAGCCTGAGGGCGTGCGAGCCTCGCTGTTCCGGTTCCTGCGGCGCTACCCGCTCGGTGCAGCCGGCGCCACGATCGTGATCGCGATCGTCCTGATGGCGCTGTTCGCCGATTGGATCACCGCGTTCGATCCGACCACCACCAATGCACGCGCCTCGCTCGCCCGGCCTGGCGGCGCCCACCTGCTGGGTGCCGATTTCATGGGACGCGACATGTGGAGCCGCATCGTCTACGGCGCGCGCATCTCGCTCGCGGTCGGCATCGGGTCGACGTCGCTCGGCTGCCTGATCGGCGTTTGCGTCGGCCTGATGTCCGGCTATTTCGGCGGCTGGTTCGATCTCATCGTCCAGCGTTTCATGGACATGCTGCAGTCGCTGCCGCTCCTGGTGATGGCGCTGGTGATGGCGGCTGCGCTCGGACCATCGATCGGCAACACGATCGTCGCAATCGCGATCCCGCTCGTCCCGACGGTGGCGCGCGTCATCCGCTCCAACACGCTGATGCTGCGCGAAATGCCCTTCGTCGAGGCCGCCCGCGCGGTCGGCATGAACGAGTTCGCGATCGCGCTGCGTCACGTGCTCCCCAATACGCTGGCGCCGCTGATCGTGTTGGGAACGGCGCAGCTCGGCTCCGCCATCCTGGTCGAGGCCGCCCTGTCGTTCCTCGGCCTCGGCATTCCCGAGCCGCACCCGTCATGGGGCCGGATGCTGTCGGAATCGGCCGCAGAGTATGTGCGCACCGCGCCGTGGCTGGTGATCTACCCGGGGCTCGCGATCAGTCTCGCGGTGTTCGGCACCAACCTGCTCGGCGACGCGCTGCGTGATCTCCTCGATCCCCGCCTGCGCCACTGACCAGAAGGGCCCGCCGCATGACCGAGACCATGGTCGAACGCGAGGCCGCAGCACGAAGCGCCGACGTTCGCACCCGTGACGATGCGGCGGTCCTCCTCGAGGTCGATCGGCTGCAGACGTTCTTCTTTCTGCGGCAGGGCGTTCTGAAAGCGGTCGATGGGGTGAGCTTCAACCTGCAACACGGCGAGACCCTGGCGATCGTCGGCGAATCGGGCTGCGGCAAGAGCATGACTGCGCTCTCCCTGATGCGGCTCATCCCGGATCCGCCGGGAAAGATCGTCGGCGGCGCGGTCCGGCTCGCCGGCATCGACCTCTTGCGTCTAGACGAGCCGGCGATGCGGAGCGTGCGCGGCAAGGAGATCTCGATGATCTTCCAGGAGCCGATGACGTCGCTCAATCCGGTGATGACCATCGGCCGGCAGATCGCCGAGGTCATCCTGCTGCACGAGAAGCTCGGCCGCTCGGCTGCGCGCGAGAAGGCGATCGAGATGCTCCGCCTCGTGCGCATCCCGGAAGCCGCGCAGCGCGCCCGGGAGTATCCGCATCAGCTGTCGGGCGGCATGCGCCAGCGCGCCATGATCGCCATGGCGCTCGCCTGCAATCCGAAGGTGCTGATCGCCGACGAGCCGACCACGGCGCTCGACGTCACCATCCAGGCGCAGATCCTCGACATCATTCTCGAGCTGCAGGGCCGGCTCGGCACCGCCGTGATCCTGATCACCCACGACCTCGGCGTCGTCGCCGAGACCGCGCAGCGGGTGATCGTGATGTATGCCGGGCGCAAGGTCGAAGAGGCCGGCGTGGAGGAGCTGTTCGCCCGTCCGCTGCACCCCTACACGCACGGGCTGATGGCGTCGATCCCGCGGCTCGGCGCGATCCGCGGCGTCGAGCAGGGCGCGCCCGTACGCCTGCAGGAGATTCCCGGCATCGTGCCGCCGCTGACCGACCTGCCGCCCGGTTGCGCGTTTGCGCCGCGCTGCCCCTTCGCCGACGACAGGTGCCGCAAGCTCTACCCGCCGTACGAGGAAAAGCGCCCCGGCCATTGGGCCGCCTGTTGGCGCTCCGACGTGCTCGCCGGAGGCGGCCGTGGCTGACGCAGCGCGCGTGCAGGCCGTGCGGCCGACAGCGGGGCGACCCGCGGCGGCGGGACCCGCGGTGCTCGAGGTGCAGAGTCTCAAGAAGCATTTTCCGATAAAGCGGGGCGTGTTGCGGCGCACGGCCGGGCACGTCCTGGCGGTCGACGGCGTCACGTTCTCGATCCTGCCGGGAGAGACGCTCGGGCTCGTCGGCGAGTCGGGCTGCGGCAAGTCGACGGTCGGACGCACGATCCTGCGGCTCATCGAGCCGACCGACGGCAGCATCAAGGTCAATGGCGAAGACATCACCCATCTCGGCAAGGCGGCGCTGCGGCCGTATCGCCGGCGCATGCAGATCATCTTCCAGGACCCGTTTTCCTCGCTCGATCCGCGCATGTCGGCGGGCGACATCGTGGGCGAGCCGTTGCGCGTCCACAAGATCGGCAAGGGCAGGGAACGAGCCGCGCGGGTGGCGCAGATCTTCGAACGCGTCGGCCTGCGCAAGGCGCAGATGGACGACTATCCGCACCAGTTCTCCGGCGGGCAGCGCCAGCGCATCGGCATCGCGCGGGCGCTGGCGCTCGAGCCTGACCTCATCATCGCCGACGAGCCGGTGTCGTCCCTCGACGTGTCGATCCAGGCGCAGATCCTCAACCTGATGACGGATCTGCAGCGTGAGCTCGGCCTCGCGTATCTGTTCATCTCGCACAATCTCGCGGTGGTCGAGCACATCAGCCACCGCATCGCTGTCATGTATCTCGGGCGGATCGTCGAGCTGACCGACAAGCAGACCCTGTTCACCGCCGCCCTGCACCCCTACAGCGAGTCGCTTCTTCTGGCGGTGCCGGTGCCGGATCCGACGATCAAGCGGGCGAAACGGGTGTTGCAGGGCGATGTGCCGAGCCCGGTCACGCCGCCGTCCGGTTGCCATTTCCATCCGCGCTGCCCCTACGCGACGGACCGGTGCCGACAGGAAGCGCCGGCGCTGCGCGAGGTGCGGCCGGGCCAGCTGGTGGCCTGCCATCTGCGCTAGGAATGAGGGCGGACAAGACGATCAGCACAGCGGTTCAAGGCCGACAAGCAGGCCTTCGCCGAGGCGGTGAAGATCATGCGGCTGAAGCCGGAATGACGCCGCGCGCTATCTGGCCGCAAACGCCGCCGCGAGGTCGTTCATCTGCCGCGCAACGTCGGGGCCGGACAGCGTCACCGCGAGTTCGGTGACGCCGGCCGCCGCGAAGCGCTCAGCCCGCGCGCGGCAGTCTTGCGCCGTGCCGGCCAGCGCGAAGGCATCGACGTAACGGTCGTCGAGCACGGCGCCCGCCTCCTCGCCGGCGCGCAGGCGGCCGACCGCTGCCTCGATCTCCGCGTCCGCGATACCGCTGCCCTCGAGCAGCGCCGCGCGGGCATTGGCCAGGCGCTGCCCGAGCGACCAGAAGCTCGGCAGCATCTCGCCGATCGCCGTCTTGGCGGCTGAGCAGGCTGCGGCGCGATCGGGATGGATCGCGCAGGGGAGATATTGCACGATCTCGAGGCGGCCGGTGCGCCCGGCCTGCTGCGCGGCCGTACAAGCTTCCGCGATCGCACGCGCCGCAAAGCCGGGCGCGCACATGTTCGACATCAGCAGCCCGTCCGCCAGGGTGCCGCACGCGCGCAAGCTCTGCTCGCCGCGCGCCGCCATGTAGATCGGGATATCGGCGCGTGGCGTGAAGTCGAGCCTGATCCGCTCGATTGCGAACACGCGGCCCTTGTGGCTCACCTCCTCGCCGCGCAGCAGCGCACGCACGATGACGATCGCCTCGCGCACCGCGCTGAGCGCGCGGTCATAGCTCAGCCCCATCCGCTCGACCGCGCCGATCACGCCGGCGCCGATGCCGAACAGGACTCGTCCCTGCGCAAGCTCGTCCAGGGCGCCGATCTCCATCGCCATCAGGGTCGGGTGGCGATTGAACGGGTTGAACACGCCCGCCCCTATACGCAGCCGGCGTGTCGCCACCGCACACACGGCGGCCGCCGGCAGGATGCCGCGGTTGAACGGATTCTCGGCAAACCATATGCCCGCGAGGCCCGTCGTGTCGGCAAGCGTCGCCATGTCCACGCACTGCTGCGCCGTCATGCCGCCGTGCAGGCGGATGCTCAGTCGCGGGAGCCGCATCAGACGCCGCCCGGGCGCGGGCCGTCATCGGCCTTGGAGAAATGCGCGTGGATGACGCGCCATTGCCCGTCCTCCTTGCGGAACACCATGCTGGAGCGCGTGACGAACTCGCTCGAGTCGTAGTTGATGTCGCGCGGCGGCGGCTTCGCGCCGGTCCACTGGCGCTGGGTCTTGCGATGGCACCACACCACGGCGAGGTCGTCGCCGACCACGCCGCCGATGTCGTACGGCGTCCAGTAGCTCGATTGCACGTTCTGTGCGTAGAATTTCCACAGGTTGGTCCAGTGCTCGCGGCCTCGGTAGGTGTGGCCGTTCAGGTTGAAGAACACGGCCTCCGGGGCCGGGCTCCAGATCGGCTGCAGCTTGTGCCAGTCGAAGCGCGCATTGGCATCGAGATAATCTTCGTGCAGCCGCAGGATCGCCGCATGGTCATCCGCCGTGCCGCCGGTCAGTCGGGCCTCGCTCATCTGCTCTCCCGTCGACGCAGGTTCGGGCCAAGGTTGGCCGAAGCCCCGATCCAGGCAATGCCCGTTCGTCGACAAGACCATGCGACACGATTGGAATCCAGCGGCTGATCTCGATCCGAGCTGAGAAGCGGGTGCGCGATCAGCGGTTCGCAGGGGCCAGCTTGACGAATTCACTCGTCGTTCGGTCGCCGTTCGGGAACGCCCGCCTTCCGCAAGCCGTCGACCGCAAGGTCGATATACGACTGCTCGAAGCTGAACTTGCGGTGCTCGAGCACAGCCTTGTGCAGGTCGAAGCCCGGATAGAGCTCGAGCAACTTGCGCACCGCCTTGCCGGCGTGGCTCGCATCGCCGAGCTGGCCGTACGTATAGGCAAGCTCGACCTGGTTCCACCACCAGTTCGGTAGGTTCATCGTTTTGAATTCGGCGAGGGCCTGCTGGTATTCTGCCTTGCGATAATGGTTCTTGCCGAGCGCCGCGTGCCACCAGCGCGGATAGACCTTCGGGTTGAGGATGATCGCCTTCCTGACCATGGCCACGCCCTCATCCCAGCGGCCCGAGAAGGCGAGCCAGTTCCCCAGGTTGCCCAGCAGGAACGGGTCATTCGGGTTGAGCCGCAGCGCATGCGCGGCCTCCGCATGGAACAGCTCCGGGTTTCGCAAGAGGTAGGCGGTCCGCGCCATGGCAAATCGTGCCATGGGATTGCCGGGCGCGAGGTCGACGGCGCGACGCGCGGCGGCAAGCGCCTGCTCCAGCGGGTCCTCGGGACGCGTGTTGTAGTCCTGTGAATATCCGACCGTATGGACCCATGAGAGCATCGCCCACGCCGCCGCATAGTCGGGCTCGCTTGCCACCGCGGCTTCGAGACAGCCGCGCGTAGCGAGGTAGGACTCGGCCGAGAAGCCCGAGGCCATGATCTCGTTCACGCGGATCGTGCACGCATAGGCGCTCAGCTCGCGCGGCGCTTTTCCGCGCGCTTGGCCGAGTTTCTCGCGCGCGATCACCCCACCGGAGATCGACGCGATGGCCGCGACAATCTTGGCGGCTACGTCCTCCTGGACGGAGAACACATCGGCCGGGGTGAGGTCCCGGTCGTGGCTTTCGCTCCACAGGACCGTCCCGTCCCTGGCCTTGAGGAGGCGCGCGCTCACGCGCATGCGGTCGTTCGACCGTTGCAACGTCCCTTGCACCAGGTATTCGACGCCGAGCCGACGCCCGATTTCGTCGACCGCCATGGTCTTCGCGTCGTAGTCGGAGGTCAGCGCGCGTGCGGCGATGCGCAGCTCGGGATAACGCGTGAGCTCGCTGGTGATCTCCTCCGTAATGGCGTCGCCGAAGAAGCTCAAAGCCGGTTCGCCGGACAGGTTGTCGAAGTGAAGAACCGCGACGCCGGGGCCCGTCGGCATGGCGAGCGCGGCCGCGGTCGCCAGTGGCGGATCGCGATCCGAGCGCATCGCGTACAATCCGGTGCCCAGCGCCAGGACGACGGCCAGGATGGGGGCGACGACCGCGTAGCTGCGCCGGCCGGCGGTCCAACCAGGCCGGGCCTCGGTCGGTTTGCCGCCGGCTTCGATCGGAACCCCGTTCGGCGCCGATCGATCCGCGGCCTGACCCGCGGGCAAACCGCCCGGCCCGGAAGACGGGCCGGCGTTGCCGGCATCACCGCTGTGCCGGGTCACCTCGGCGACGACCTGAAATCCGCGGCGACGGACCGTTCGGATACAGGCTTGCAATGCCCCGTCGTCGCCGATCGCCTGTCGGACGGCCTTGATGCGACTGCTCAAGGCCGCATCCGACACGATCCGGCCGTTCCACACCCGCTGGATGATCTCGTCCTTGGTGACCACCCGCCCCGGAGTTCTCGAGCAACTGGACCAGCAGATCGAAGACCTGCGGCTCGACCGCAACACGCCTGCCGTGGCGCCTGACCTCATAGGTGTCGGTGTCCACCGTGCAGTCGTTGATGATGAAGATCATCGGAGATCTTGGGCTGCGGACGCGGCTCGCGCGACGAGCCACAATTGTCTCTGCACCGGAAAATAGCACGTTCTGGCGAAGAATCCGAGTTTTCTCCAGGCAAAATCCAGGCTCGCATCAAGCACGATCCTCGCCGATCGGCGATCAATACCTGGTTCGATGATCGTCCGGGTGGACGTCGATAGCCTGCGGCTATCTTCGGCGTTCCGCGAGGTGGTCGCCGTCCGGCAGCTCGTCTTGAGGGGAGAGCGCATGAGTCCTGGTCTCGACAAGCTCAGATCCGCCGGCCTGATCGGCGCAGCGGCTGCGGTCCTCGCACTGATGGTCGTGGAGCGCGCGTCGGCACAACAGCCGGGTGGTGCCGTGACCGTTCCGCCGGCCGCGGCCGTGCCGGCGGAGCCGATCGATCGCGCAAAGATCCTGACCGCACCGAACGTGTTCGGCGTTTTCGCAACCTACAAAGTGCACCCGGCCTTCTACCGGATGGGCGATGCCGAGCGGAACGGCGCTGCTGCCGAAGCCCTCGCGGTCGTCGACAAGCACAAGGCCAAGGTGGTGGTCGACGCGTACCTGACGCGTGGGCTCGGGGCGAGCAGCGACTGTTTCCTGCGGGTGCACGCCTACGACCTCGCCGCCGCGCAGGATTTCCTCAATGCGTTCCGCACTACACGGTTCGGTCGGTTCGCGGAGGTGGGCGAAAACCTGGTCGGCATCACCAAGCCGGTCAACTACGTCACCAAGGACAAGTCGCCCGAGCTGAACGCGGCCTTGTCCGCGGCATCCTACACGGGCGATGCGCCGCGCTACGCAATCGTGGTCCCCATCAGGAAGAGCGCCGCGTGGTGGAACCTGCCCGACGACGAGCGCCTCAAGCTGATGGAAGGCCACACGCGGCCGACGCTTGCATATCTCGTCAACGTCAAGCGCAAGCTCTATCACGCGACCGGTCTCGGCGACGCGGACTTCATCACCTATTTCGAGACCAACGATCTCGCCGCCTTCAACACCCTGATGCTCGGCTTGGCCAAGGTTCCGGAAAACAAATACCACACGCGTTGGGGCAACCCGACGATCCTCGGCACCATCCAGCCCCTCGACAGCGTGGTGAAGGTCCTCGCCGCGACCAACTGACTGCGAACGCGAGGAGAGAATGACAGCACGGCAGCAAGGATGCGCGCAGTGACGAACAAGCAGAGCCGGCGCAGAGTCCGCAGGGGAGGACCCGTTCCGCCAACGGCACCACAAGCGGATCCCGTGTTCCTGCTGCAATGCTTCGGAGACGGCCGACGCGGACCGCCGGAAACCGTCATCGTCGATGCGGGAGGCCGCCGGCCCTGGGCGATTTTCATTCGGCCGCGGGGACCGGTCGCCGGCCGCGGTCGTCGCTGAGTCGGCGCCAATGCAACCGCGCCCGCTCGCGGGTCGATAGAGTGACCGGGGGCAACAGGCACGCCTTCCGCAGCTCACATGGTGGTGTGACGATCAGCGGCAAGGGTGGCGAACGTGCTGTCCGGCTTTTGTCGACAACGCCGACTGCTACCTCACCAGCACGGCAATCGCCGGCGCCCTGTGGCCGAAGCCGGGGGAATCCGCGGCTGCATCGCGCGAGCGTCGGCGCGTGAGCGTTGAGATGTGGCGGAGAGGGAGGGATTCGAACCCCCGATACGGTTACCCGTATGCCGCATTTCGAGTGCGGTGCTTTCAACCGCTCAGCCACCTCTCCGCAGGGGGCGAGTTGGGGTGTCCCCCGTCGTCGAGGGCGTATTTAGCGAAGCGGGCGAGTCCGAACAAGGGCGGGGCGGATCTGGGTCGGCCGCGTCCGATTTCATTGCGCGCCAGAGGCGCGCCGGGTCAAGGTGAACGCGAGTTTGCGGGGCCCGGCTGGTGGAGGGCGATCCGCGCCGGGAATGTCCTCTCTCTACAGATCAGTCGAACGCCGATCTCGGACAGACACGCCTCAAGGCATGACCGTCGGCAGGGAGGCGGCAACGACCCCCCGGTGCCTGTCGTCGAGGCTGAGGCGACCGTCGAGATGCGCCTGCACCACGAACACCCCAATGATCATGATGCCGGCCGTCACGCCGCCCAGCATGAAGCCGATGATGCTCAGAACTCGCGCGATCCGCCATGGCTGTCCCCGGCTCTCGCTATGGGCCCCCGGTGGGGGCGCCATCTTGTCTCCCGCGCTGTGAAAAGTCACCACCGAGCGGGGCTGTGAATGATGAAGTTTTCATGCAGCCTCGCCGCGGCGGCTCGAGCTGCGACGGCGCCGTGAATGGGATTAGCGGCTGACGTTTACTTATTGTGTCTGTATCCCAGGCCCCCGGCGCTGTGACGGGACTGGTCAGCGCGCAGCAACCCTGGTAGGTTACATGTAACCGATCCGGGGAGTTCCATCATGGCGTCCACCTCGCGCCCCAAGCGGAAGGTCAAGTCCTCACGTGACAAGGTGCGGGCGCATCGCGATCGTCTGCGCCGCCAGGGCCTCCGTCCCCTGCAGATCTGGGTGCCGGATGTTCGGTCGCCTGCCTTCATATTGGAAGCGCATCGCCAATCGCTGGCCGTGGCGACGAGTGTCCATGCAGGCGAGGATCAGGCCTTCATCGATGCTGTGTCGGACCGGGGCGATGAATGAGGCGTGGCGAAATCTGGACCGTCGCGGGTGGTCAGGACTACGCAGGCAAGCCTCGCCCTGCCGTCATTCTGCAGGACGATAGCTTCGATGGCACAGCATCGATCACCATCTGCGCCTTCACCACGGATCCGACCGAGGCGCCGCTCTTTCGTGTCCCCGTAACGCCGAACGAGCGCAACGGTCTGCGTGCTCTTCGCCGCCTTATGGTGGACAAGATCACCACAGTCCCGAAATCGAAGATCGGTGCCCGCATCGGCCGCCTGGATGATGAGGACGTCCTGCGACTGAACCGGGCTGTCGTGGTCTTCCTGGGCTTGGCCGCTTCGGCGAGAGCCGAGCAAGCGGAGTGAGTACTGCTCGCCAAGTAAGGGGCCCTACTCCGTCCCGGCGATCCCGACCTCGTGCACGAGCTTGCCCCAGCGGTCGATCTCCGCGAGGAGGTAGCGCTGCAGCTCGTCGGGTGGGGCCGAATCGATCCGCAGCAGGCCCATCTTGCCGACCTGCTCGGCGAATTCCGGCCGCGCCACGATCGCCTTGAACTCGCGGTGCAGCCGATCGACGATCGGCTTGGGCGTGCCGGCCGGCGCGACGATCATGTGCCAGGACACGGCCTCGAAGCCGCGCAGCCCGAGCTCGTCGAGGGTCGGCACGTCGGGCAGGGCGGGAATGCGGGCAAGCGAGGAGACTGCAAGCGGCCTGATCTTGCCCTCCTGGATCAGCGGCGGCGCGCCGGCCGGGTCGGCGAACACCAGCTGCACGTGGTTGCCCACGAGGTCGTTCACCGCCTGCGGCATGCCCCGATAGGGCACGTGCGTCGCCTCGAAGCCGCCGGCGCGCTTGAGCATCTCGACCGCGAGATGCGGGGTCGCGCCGATCCCGGTCGAGCCGAAAGCGAGCCTGTTATTCTTGGCGTAGCGGAACAGCTCGTCGAGCGAGCGCACCGGCAGCGACGGATTGACCGAGAGCACGAAACCGAGCTTCGAGGTGAGCGCGATCGGCGCGAAGTCCTTGGCGGGATCGTAGGGGAGCTTCTTGTACAGCGTCGCGTTGGTGGTGAGCGTGCCGGCCGGCACGAAGAACAGCGTGTAGCCGTCGGGCGGCGACTTGGCGACCGTCGTCGCGGCGATCACCGTGCCGCCGCCGGTGCGGTTCTCCACCACGACCGGCTTGCCGAGCCGCTCGCGCAGCTGCGGCTCGAACTGCGTGCGCGCGATGATGTCCATGGCGCCGCCGGCGCCGAGCGGCAGGACCAGCGTGATCGGCCGCGTCGGATAGTCCTGCGCCGGCGCGGGAGCCTGCGCGGCGACGAGAGCAGTAGCAATCAATGCCGTCCTGAAATATCGCATCTGCGTCTGCTCCTATTCCGAGCCGGCGATGCCGGCGTCGCGCATGATCTTGCCCCAGCGCGCGATCTCCGACGTCACGTAGGCCTGCAGGCGGTCGACCGACGGGGTGTCGATCGGCACCTGGCCCATCTCGTTGATCTGGCGGCGGACGTCGGGGTCGGCCACGACGGCTTTGAGCTCGGCGTGCAGGCGCGCGACGATGTCTTTCGGCGTGTCGGCGGGCGCCGTCATCATCAGCCAGCCGCCGGCCTCGTACCCGGGGACGCCGGCCTCGGCGAGCGGGGGGATGTCGGGCGCGGCCGCCACCCGGGTGGTCGAGGAGACGCCGAGCGGCCGCATCTTGCCGTCGCGGATCAGGTTGAGCGAAGCCGGGAACTCGACGAACATCACCGGCACCGTGCCGGCGAGGAAATCGGTGATCGCCGGCGCGCTGCCACGGTAGGGCACGTAATTGACGCCGATGCCGGTCAGGCTGCGCAACAGCTCGGCGCACAGGTGGGCGGGCGAGCCGGGCCCGCTGGTGGCGATGGTCAGCGGCTTCTCCTTGCCCAGCCGGACGAGGTCGGCGACCGAGTGCACCGGCAGCGAAGGATGCACCACCAGCACGAACGGGATCGCCGCAATATGCGCGAGTGGCACGAAGTCCCTGACCGGATCGTAGGGAAGCTGCTTGCGCAGGGTCACCTGGACGGCGAGCGAAGCGCTGCCGCCCATGAAAATCGTGTAGCCGTCGGGCGCAGCCTTGGCGGCGGCCGCCGCGCCGATCACCGTGCCTCCGCCTCCCCGGTTGTCGATCACGATCGCCTTGCCCAGGCGCTCGCTGAGCTTCTGTCCGAGCAGGCGCGTCGTGATGTCGGCAGCGCCGCCGGGTGCGAACGGCACGATGATGGTGATGGGTCGCGCCGGATAGTCCTGCGCCCGTGCGGGCGCGCCCGCGATTGCCGCCGCCACGATTGCGATCGCGAGCAGTGGCGACACATCCTTCATGCTTCGTCTCATCTTGGTTTTCCCCCAAGCTTGCTTCAGCACGGTCATTCCGAGCCGGCGATGCCGGCCTGCTCCACGACCTTGCCCCAGCGTCCGATCTCCGACTTGACGTAAGTCCCAAGCTCGGCGGGGGGCGGCGAGGTCAGCGGAATATTGCCGAGGTCGAGGAGCCGGCGCTGCATGTCGGGGGCGGCTGCGATCGACTTGAGCGCGCCATGCAGCTTGTCGACGATCGGCTTGGGCGTGCCGGCGGGCGCGACCACCATCAACCAGGCGACCGCGTTGAAACCGGGCACGCCGGCCTCGGCGATCGGCGGCACGTCGGGGAGGTTGGCGAAGCGGGTCGCCGACGAGATGCCGAGCGGACGCAGGCGTCCGTCCTTGATCAGCTGCACCGCCGGCGCGATGTCGGAGAAGATGAGCGGCACGTGGCCCGCCACGACGTCATTGATCGCCTGCGCCGTGCCCTTGTAGGGAACGTGGGTCAAATGCATGCCGGTCATGGTCTTGAGGAGCTCGGTGTAGAGATGCGGCGGGCCGCCGACGCCGCTCGAGCCGAAGGTGAGCGTCCCTGGCTTCTCCTTGGCGAGCCGGATCAGGTCGGCGACCGAGTTCACCGGCAGGGCAGGATGCACGAGTAGCACGAACGGAACGCTGGCGACCAGCGCGATCGGCGCGAAATCGGTCGCTGGGTCGTACGGCAGCTTCTTGTGCAGCGTCACCTGGATGGCGAGCTGCGTGCTTGTCCCCATGAATAGCGTGTGGCCGTCGGGCGCCGCCTTGGCGACCGATGCGGCGGCGATGACCCCGCCCGCGCCCAGGCGGTTCTCCACCACGAAGGATTGGCCGAACTCGCCGCCGAGCTTCTGCGCCAGCAGCCGTGCCACCAGGTCGGCGCCGCCGCCCGCCGCATAGGGCGCGACCAAGGTCACCGGCCGCGTCGGGTAGTCCTGCGCCGGCGCGGTCGCGCCGAGCGCCGCGACCGCGCACAGGATCAATCCGCAGCGTGCAACCAATCGCATCATATCGCTCCCCCTTGCCTGTCGCCGATCGATACCGCGCGGTCACCTATTGCGAGCCTGCCAGGCCGGCCTGCTGCACGACCTTGCCCCAGCGCCCGATCTCGGCTTTCACGAACGCCTGCAGACCGTCGACCGGCCGGTTCTCGATCGGCACGAAGCCGAGCTTGACGATCCGCTCCTTGATCTCCGGCAGCGCGAGAATGCCGTCGAGCTCCTCGTGCAGCTTGGCGACGATCGGCTGCGGGGTCGCGGCCGGCGCGACGATCATCTGCCACGATGCGGCGTCGAATCCCGGCACGCTGTCGGCGATCGGCGGGATGTCGGCAAACGCGGCGAGCCGCGTCCTGGTCGAGACGCCGAGGGGACGGATCTGGCCGGCTTGCAGCATGCCGACCGCCGGCCCGAGATCGGTGAACATCAGCGGGATGTGCCCGGCGACCAGGTCGTTGAGCGCCGGCAGGCTGCCCTTGTAGGGCACGTGCGTCATCGCGATGCCGGTCATGCTCTTGAACAGCTCGGCGAACAGGTGATGCGGCACCCCCGGCCCGACCGATGCGAACGACAGCTTGCCGGGATTCTCCTTGGCGTGGGCGACGAGCTCCTTGACCGAATGGACCGGGAGCTGAGGATTGACGACCAGCACGAACGGCGACTGCACCACCAGCGCCAGCGGGATCAGGTCGGCCACGGGGTCGTAAGGGAGGTTCTTGTAGAGCGTGACGTTGACCGCCATGGTCGGGCTCGGCGCCATCATCAGCGTGTAGCCGTCAGGCGCCGCCTTGGCGACGGCGCTCGCCGCGATGATGCTGCCGGCGCCCGGCCGGTTCTCGACCACGAAGGTCTTGCCGAGCCGCTGCTCGAGCCGCTGCCCGAGCATGCGGGCGAGGATATCGGTGCCGCCGCCGGGCGCGAACGGAACCACAATGGTGACCGGCCGCGTCGGATAATCCTGGGCGGCGGCTGTATTGGACAGAAGCGCAACGGCCAGCGCGGTCAGTGCGAAGCATCTCGACAAGCGCATGACGATCTCCTCCCGACCATTCGCCCCGTCAGGCTCCGGCGGAGCAGGGGCGTTCCGTCATTCGACGAGCGGTTTATTCCGATCCAGCCAGACCGGCCTGGCGAACGACGTTGCCCCAGCGCACGATCTCGCCTTCGACGAAGCGCTTGAGCGCGTCCGGCGAGCTCGAGTTCGACCGGAACGAGGCCGAGCCGTATGAATTCCTCGCGTGTTGCCGCATCGCTGCCGATGGCATGCAGCTCCTTGGCGAGCCGGGCGACGATATCCGGCGGCGTCTTGCCCGGCGCCACCAGCATGAACCATGACGCCGCATCGAAATCCTTCACGCCGACCTCGCTCAGCGGCGCCACGCCGGGCAGCGCCTCGATGCGTTGCGCCATGGACAGGCCGATCGGCTTGACCTTGCCGGCCTGGATCAGCGGCAGGGCGATCGGAATCGGGCTGAAGGTCATCGCGATATGGCCGCCGGCGACGTCGCTGATCGCCGGCTGCATGCCTTTGTAGGGAACATGGGTCAGTTGCACCCCGAGCGCGGCCTTGAGCATCTCGCCGCCGAGATGCTGCGCGGTGCCCGGGCCTGCCGAGCCGAAATGCAGGCCGCCGGGCGTCGCGTTGGCGAGCTTGGGGATATCGGCGACCGACTGCACCGGCAGGGCGGCATTGACCACCAGCACTTCCGGCACGCGGGCGATCAGCGCAATCGGTGTCAGGTCGATTCGCGGGTCGTAAGGCAGGGACTTGAACAGGGTGAGGTTGGTCGCCATGGTCGAGCTCGTCGCGACCATGAGCGTGTGCCCATCGGGGGCGGAACGCACGACCGACAGGGCGCCGACCACCGAGCTCGCGCCCGGCCGGTTCTCCACCACGAACGGCTTGCCGAAGCGCTGCTCGAGCTTGGCGCCGACCAGACGGGCGAACAGGCTATAGAGACCGCCCGGTGCCGCCGGCGCCACGATGGTGACCGGCCGGTTGGGATAGTCCTGGGCGCGTGCGCTCCCTGTGACGCAGACGGCTGCGAGCGCGGCCGCAGCCGCCAACATCCCGAATTTCATCGGCAAATCCCGGTTTCCCCCGGACGTTTCCGCCGGGTACGATAGCACGTTTCTTGACAGCGCCGCACCGGACCACCATAAAGCTGGCAGCGCGGGCCATCAGGTCCGCGTTAATTCATTCATCAGCGACTGAAAGAAGCCGATCCGGAGCAATCCGAGCATCGGAAACGAACACGAGGACGAGAACGATGTTCGCAGTCATCAAGACTGGCGGCAAGCAATACCGGGTCGCCCCGGACGAGGTCATTTCGGTCGACAAGGTCAAGGGCGAGCGCGGCGAGATCGTGGAATTCGGCGAGGTGCTCCTGGTCGGCGGCGACCCCGTGCAGGTCGGCAGCCCGACCGTGGCGGGAGCCGCGGTCGCCGGCGAGGTGGTCGAGCAGGGCCGCGGCCCCAAGGTCATCGCCTTCAAGAAGCGGCGGCGGAAGAATTCCCGCCGCAAGCGCGGCCATCGCCAGGAATTCACGCGGGTGCGGATCACCGAGATCCTGACCGAGGGGCGCAGGCCCTCGCCGCGCCAGACGGCCGAGCCGAAGGCGCCCGAGGCTCCTGCCGCTGCCAGCGAGGCAGAAGCGTCCAGCGAAGCGGGAGCCTGAGGCCTGTTGCGGACGGCGGGTAGCCCGTCCGGGCAGGGTTGCGCATTTGTGAGATGATTCCGTCACCGGAATCGGGTATAGGATTAACGACGAAGGGTTTACGCATGGCTCACAAGAAAGCAGGCGGATCATCTCGCAACGGCCGCGACTCGGCGGGCCGGCGCCTCGGCGTGAAGCTGTATGGCGGCGAGGCGTGTCTTGCCGGCAACATCCTGGTGCGCCAGCGCGGCACCAAATGGCATCCCGGCCATAATGTGGGAATCGGCAAGGATCACACGCTTTTTGCACTCATCAACGGACACGTCGAATTCAAGACCAAAGCCAAGGGCCGCACCTACGTATCCGTACAACCGATGACGGAGGCGGCGGCAGAATAAGACGGCGAGACCATAACCGAGGTCCGCCGACATCCAGTCGAACCGGCGGACCCAGGCGGGTTCCAAGAGGGGGAGACGGGATGCCGGCTCCCCCTCGCGCTTTTTCACAAGAGGAGCCTGCCATGACCTTGTTGGAGGAAGTTCCGTCCAGAATTTTGCGTGAATTGAGTACCCCCGTCCTCGCGACCGAGCGCCTTGTCCTGCGCGCGCCCCGTCACGAGGACGCCAAAGCGATCGCCCACCTGGCGAACGACCGCCGGATTGCCGAAAACACGACGCGCATTCCACACCCCTACCAGGTGACGGACGCAACATCCTTCATCGTCGAGGTCAACAAGACGGACGGCGAGTTCGCCTGGCTGATCACCCTCCATGACGAGCCGATCGGCGCCTGCGGCCTCGCCCAGCTCGACGGTCCGGCGCCCGATCTCGGTTATTGGCTCGGCGCGCCCTACTGGGGCAACGGCTATGCCACCGAAGCCGCGCGCGCGGTGATCGACCACGCCTTCGCCGAGCTCGGCCACGAGGTGTTGCAGGCCGGAGCCCGCGTCACCAATCCGGCATCTCGCCGCGTGCTGGAGAAATGCGGCTTCCAGTGGACGGGAGTCGGGCTCTACCGCATTCGCGCGCTCAAAAGCTCCGCCCCGATCGACCGCTTCCGGCTCGACCGCGGCATCTGGGCCTCGCTCAAGAGCTGGGGCGCCGGCCGCCGCGTGGCGTGACGACGTCGGGTCGCAAGGGCGCGAGCCGCGCCCTTGCGTGTGTGACCGACCGCACACTTCCCTGGCGCCCCGATCGCGCCGATCGATCAAAATTGCAGACAATTTCCGAATTGATCTGCATCAATGCCTTGCGGCGCGTTTGCTGACACGATCGAGCAACTAGGGGCACGCGATCGGGATCACTCGGATCCGCCGGGACCGTGCTCCGCGGTAGGCGAGAGGAGGTGGAGAATGCTTCCACCGGGGTACTTGAGCCGCGCTGACCGCTCCGGCACTGTTCGGGCCGTGGCGTAGCGGGAGTTCACGAACGACACGCCGGGAACGGTCGATTGGGCCGCAGCAGTAGGGCAAGGCCCGCCATGACCCTTCCCGGCGTCGTTTTTTTGCAATCCTGAATATTCAGTCGTAATCGTCCGACCACGACGAAGTGATCGGATGTGATTTCGCACGCCTTCTTTGAACCTAGCCGACCGACCCGACCACGAAGTGTCAGGGCCATAGGGGCTCTGCTGCCGCAGCATGGGAGATGCTGCCTGACATGGGAGGCTCGGCCATGTCGTTCCGTCTTCTTTTCAAGGTCGCGGCGCTCGCTTCGACCTGCTGGATGAGCATCGGCGATGCGCTCGCCGAGACGCGCATCGCGCTGGTCATCGGAAATTCGAACTACGCGTCGGTCAGCGCGCTGCCCAATCCGGCGAACGACGCCAAGGCGATGACCAGGTTCCTCACCTCGGCCGGTTTCCAGGTCCTGCAGGCCCCCGACCTCAAGCAGAGCGACATGCGCCGCACCATCGGCAATTTCGCCAGCCTGGTGGCCGAGAAGGGGCCGGATACCGTCGCCCTGGTGTTCTATGCGGGCCACGGCGTGCAGGTCGACGGCGAGAACTACCTGGTTCCGGTGGACGCCAACATCCAGCGGGAAGCCGATGTGCCGCTGCAGGCGATGCGCCTGGCCGACCTGATGAATGCGCTGTCTTCGGTTCCCAGCAAGACCAAGCTCGTCATCCTCGATGCCTGCCGCAACAACCCGTTCTCGGACATCAACAAGACGACCGGCCGGGGATTGGCCATCGTCGATGCGCCGACCGGCTCGCTCGTCTCCTACTCGACGGCACCGGGCACCGAGGCGCAGGACGGGGACGGCAACAACAGCCCGTTCACGGCCGCTCTGCTGAAGGTCGGCCAGGAGCCCGGCCTGCCGATCGAGCAGGCGCTCAAGCGCGTCCGCCTCGCGGTGAACGAGGCGACCGGCCGCCAGCAGGTTCCGTGGGAAAGCTCCTCGCTGACCAGCGAGTTCGTGTTCTTTCCGCGCGGCGGAGCGGACGCCGGCCGGCCCAGTGCGGCGAACACGGCTGCGACCAGCAGCGCGTCCGCTGCGAAATCGGAGACCCGGTCGGTCGAGGCGTGGCAGAAGGAACTCAAGCCGCTCAACCCGCGCCAAGCCTACGAGACCGTGATCCGCGAGGACAAGGTCGAGGCCTATCAGGCCTACCTCGCGCTCTATCCGTCCCAATCCATGACTCCGGTGGTGCGCACCATCGTCGAGCGGCGGCGCGAGGTGATCGCCTGGTACGAGGCCGTCACCATCAACACGGTCGCGTCCTATCAGGGCTTCCTCGCCAGCTATGCGGCGAGCGACTTTGCACTGACCGCCAACCGGCTGGTCGAGCGGTCGCGCATGCGATCGGTCTCCAATGCCGCCTCGGCCTTTGCTTCGGCCGCCGGCACCTGCCCGTGCAGCCAGCCGACGACGCCGGTGACGCCGACGACTCCGAGCGTGCCGCGTCAGCGCCGCACCGACCTGTCGCCGACCGACAACCCGGTGGGCGGCCAGGGCCCGGTCGGCCCGGGCCCGACCACGGTGGTGGTGGCCCCGCCGGTGGTGACGCCGGTGCCGGTCTACGTTCCGCCGGTCCGCATCCGCGACGACTGGCGCCCGCATCGCCCGCACGGCGACGGCAAGCCCGATCGCCCGCACGGCGACGGCAAGCCTGATCGTCCGTCGAACAACGGCAAGCCTTCGGGCGGCGACAAGCCGACCGGTGGCCATGACAAGCCGGCCGGCGGCTACGGCAAGCCGGGCAAGTTCGGCGGCGTCAAGCCGGTCGGCTCCGTGCGCACGACCACCGGTCTTGCCCCGCGCAGCGTGACGATGAACCGCCAGATCATGGCGAACCGCAGCGTCGCCATGAGCCGTCCGGTGATGATGCAACGTCCGGTGATGATGCAACGTCCGATGATGATGCACCGTCCCGTCATGATGGCCCGCCCGATGGGCATGGGTTTCGGACGCATGGGCGGCTTCGGCGGCGGCTTCGGCCGCCGGTTCTGAGCGACTTCGCAAGCTTCACACTCGTTCTCTTCGGCGGCGCGCTTGCCAGGCGCGCCGCCGATCGTCGTTTGCGACGCCTCGCGTGGCGGCACCATGGCCGTCATTCGCTGCGCCAATGGTTCACCGCGGCGTTACCGGGCTGCGTTTGAACCCGCGCGCCGGCCGAGCCACCCACTGTGCGCTGAGGGGCGCTGTGGTGCAGCACGGACGTGCTGCGTGGAGGCTCGACCATGTCGTTTCCTCTTCTCGCCAGGATCGCTGCCCTGACGTCGATGCTTTGCATGAGCATCAGTCACGCGCTGGCCGAAAACCGGATCGCGCTCGTCATCGGCAACTCGAACTACGCGTCCGTGAGCAACCTCGCCAATCCGGCCAACGACGCCCGGGCGATGGCGCGATTCCTGAGCGCGGCCGGATTCCAGGTGCTGCAGGCGTCCGACCTCAAGCACCGCGACATGCTGCGCACGATCAGCAACTTCGCCGGCGTGGCGGCTGAGAAGGGCCCCGACACCGTGGCGCTCGTGTACTATGCGGGGCACGGGCTGCAGATCGACGGCGAGAACTACCTGGTTCCGGTCGATGCGGCGATCCAGCGGGAGGCGGATGTCCCGTTGCAGAGCTTGCGCCTGGTCGACCTGATGAACGCGCTGTCGTCGGTTTCGGTGAAGGCGCGCATCGTCTTGCTCGATGCCTGCCGCAACAATCCGTTTGCGGAGATCAGCAAAGCCACCGGCCGCGGCCTGGCGATCGTCGATGCACCGAGCGGCTCGCTCATCTCATACTCGACCGCGCCCGGCACCGAGGCGCTCGACGGCGACGGCGCCAACAGCCCGTACACGGCCGCCCTGCTCAAGGTCGCTCGCGAGCAGGGCTTGCCAATCGAGCAGGCGCTCAAGCGGGTGCGGCTCGCCGTCAACGAGGCGACCGGCAAGCAGCAGGTGCCATGGGAAAGCTCGTCGCTCACCAGCGAATTCTCGTTCTTCCCGCGCGAGGGCGGGAATTCCGGCCGGCCCATCGTGGCGAGCGCGCCCGCGACCAACGGCCTGCCCGTGGCTACGACACGCTCGGTCGATTCCTGGCAGAAGGAGCTCAAGACGCGGACGCCGCGCGAGGCCTATGAGACGGTGATCCGCGAGGATCAGGTGGAGGCCTATGACGCCTACCTGCTGGTCTTTCCATCCGATCCGCTGGCCACCGCGGTGCGGCGGATCGTCGAGCGCCGGCGCGAGATGATCGCCTGGCAGGATGCGGTGACGACCAACACGGCTGCGTCCTATCAGACCTTCCTGGCCAGCCACGCGAGCAGCGACTTCGCCCCGACGGCGAAGCGCCTGGTCGAGCGGCCGCGTGCCAAGCGTGCCGTCACGGCTGCGACCAGCGTCCCGGCGAGCGCGGCTGCGGCCGCCGCAGCGGTCGTCACGGCGCCCGTCGTGGTACCCGTCTATGATCCGCCGCCGGTGCGCGTGCGCACCGATTGGCGGCCGCACCGTCCCCATGACCGCATGCCCGGACGCCCGTTCCCCAAGGGCAAGTCCGTCGACCCGGGCCAGCACGGCAAGCTCAAGCTCGCCAAGTCCATCAAGCCGAACAAGGTGATGACCCGTGGCCGCTTCACCGATCGCTTCGCATCGCGCAAGCTGACCGCAAGGCCGCGTTTCACGATGGGCCGGAGCTTCACGATGGGCCGTGGCTTCACCATGGGGCGCGGCATGTCCATGGGTATGCGGCCGTCGTTCGGCCGGTCCAGCTTCATGGGCGGAATGGGCGGGCGCCGGTTCTTCTGAGCCGATTCTCGCAAGCGGCCTTCATATTGATCGGCGGCGCCCCGACGCCGCCGATTGCCGATTGCCGCTGCGGGCCTTACCTGTGGCGCATGAAATTCCTCGACGAAGCCAAGGTCTACATCCAGTCGGGCGCCGGCGGAAACGGCTGCGTCTCGTTCCGGCGGGAGAAATTCATCGAATTCGGCGGTCCCAACGGCGGCGACGGCGGGCGCGGCGGCGACGTCGTGGTGGAGACGGTGACCGGCCTCAATACGCTGATCGACTACCGCTACCAGCAGCATTTCAAGGCGGGACGCGGCGGCGGCGGGATGGGCAAGGACCGCCATGGCGCAAACGGCGCCCACGTCGTGCTCAAGGTGCCGGTCGGCACGCAGATCTTCGAGGAGGACGGCGAGACGCTGCTGGCCGATCTCACGCGGGTGGGCGAGCGCGTCGTGCTGGCCAAGGGCGGCAATGGCGGCTTCGGCAACGCGTATTTCAAATCCTCGACCAACCGCGCGCCGCGCCGTGCCAATCCCGGCCAGCCGGGCGAGGAGCGCACCATCCGGCTGCGGCTCAAGCTGATCGCCGATGCCGGCCTCGTCGGCCTGCCCAATGCCGGCAAGTCGACCTTCCTGGCGGCGGTGAGCGCCGCGAAACCGAAGATCGCCGACTACCCGTTCACCACGCTCAATCCGCAACTCGGCGTCGTGCGCGTCGACAATCGCGAGTTCGTTCTGGCCGACATCCCGGGCCTGATCGAGGGGGCGCACGAGGGCGCGGGTCTCGGCGACCGCTTCCTCGGTCACGTTGAGCGCTGTCGCGTGCTCCTGCATCTGGTCGACGGCACCACCGAGCATGCCGGCGAAGCCTACAAGATCGTGCGTCGCGAGCTCGAGACCTATGGCCATGGGCTCGCCGACAAGCCGCAGATCGTCGCGCTGACCAAGGCCGACGCCCTGACGGCGGATGCGATCAAGCAGCAGGCGGCGCGGCTCTGGCGGGCCGCGAAGATGACGCCGCTGGTGCTCTCCGCGCATTCGGGCGAAGGCGTGACCGAAGCACTGCGGCGGGTGCTGGCGGTGATCGATGAAGCCTCGGTCGCCGCGCGCGGATCGTCAGCGGTCGCAGAGGCCTGGCATCCGTGATGGGCTTGACATTTCGCGTCGTGCGCGACGACTTCCGCCACACCGACATCCGTCCAGCCCTGCCATGAGCACGCCGCATCTCACCGATTTCCGCCGCATCGTCGTCAAGGTGGGCTCATCGCTCCTGGTCGACGCGCAGGCGGGCGCGCTCAACGAGGCGTGGCTTGCTGCGCTCACCGACGACATCGCGCGCCTGCATGGCGACGGGCGCGACGTCCTGGTGGTGTCGTCGGGCGCGATCGCGCTCGGGCGCTCGCGCCTCAAGCTGCCGGCCGGCACGCTCAAGCTCGAGGACAGCCAGGCGGCTGCCGCGGTCGGCCAGATCGCGCTCGCGCGCACCTGGGCGGAGGCGCTCGGCCGGCACGGCATCGCCGCCGGCCAGGTGCTGCTGACGCTCGGCGACACCGAGGAGCGCCGCCGCTATCTCAACGCCCGCTCGACCCTGGCCAAGCTTCTGGAGTGGCGCAGCGTCCCGGTGATCAACGAGAACGACACGGTCGCCACCAACGAGATCCGCTACGGCGACAATGATCGGCTGGCGGCGCGCGTCGCCACCATGGCGAGCGCCGATCTCCTGGTGCTCCTGTCCGACGTGGACGGCCTGTACGATATGCCGCCCGGCGCGGTGGGCGAAGCGAAGCTGGTGCCGCTGGTGGAGCGCATCACACCGGAGATCGAGGCCATGGCCGGAGCGGCCGGCTCGGACCTGTCGCGCGGCGGGATGCGGACCAAGATCGAAGCCGGCAAGATCGCGACCCATGCGGGCACCCACATGGTGATCGCGTCCGGCCGCATCGCCAATCCGCTCGCCGCGATCGCGCCTGGACGCTGTACCTGGTTCCTCACCCCGGCCAATCCGGTGACGGCGCGCAAGAAATGGATCGCCGGCTCGCTCGAGCCGAAGGGGACCCTGCACATCGATGCCGGCGCGGTGGCGGCGCTGCGCCAGGGCAAGAGCCTGCTGCCGGCCGGCGTGAAGAGGATCGACGGGACGTTCTCGCGCGGCGACGCGGTGACCATCCGCGGCCCCGACGGCGAGATCGGCCGCGGCCTGATCGCCTATGACGCCGAGGACGCGGCGAAGATCATCGGCCGGGCCTCCTCCCAGATCCTGCCCATTCTCGGCTTCGACGGCCGCGCCGAGATGGTGCACCGGGACGACCTCGCCATGGGATGAAACGGCCCCCGGGATGCGATGGATGTGGGTTGTTTGCCTGGCATGGCATCACACAAAGGGCGCATTCGCCGTCGAGAGAGTTGGGCGCATTTTCGCCGGGGGCGGCGAGGCGCGGGGGCGCGACGCCGCACGGTCAAGGCGTTCCAGGGACGGATGTGTCGTGACACTGCGCCGACCGACCGCCAAAGGGCTTGTCTGGATTGCGTCTGCGGTCGCGCTGACCGTCGCGGAGGCGCAGTCCGCCGACGCGCAAGGCAAGCTCGAAGCCCGCTACACCGCCTATCTGGCCGGCGTTCCGCTCGGCCGCGGCGTGTGGGTCATCGACGTCGCCGGCGATCATTATGCGTCGTCGGCGACCGGCAAGACCGTTGGCCTGCTGCAGGCGTTCTCCTCCGGCCAGGGCTCGGTCGCCGCCAACGGCACCGTCAATGGCGGCAAGCCGGTCTCCGCCACCTACTCGGCGACGGTGGTGACCGAGAAGCGGTCGGACCGGGTGCAGATGGCGCTCGCCTCCGGCACCGTGAAGGAATATTCGGCCGTGCCGGTGTGGCCCCCGGTCCCGGATCGGGTGCCGGTCGCCGACGCCCACCGGCGCGGCGTCGTCGATCCGATGTCGGCCGCGCTGATGCCGGTCGCCGGCAACGGCGATCCGGTGCGGCCGGAAGCCTGCAACCGGAGCCTGGCGATCTTCGACGGGCGGGGACGCTTCGATCTCACCCTCTCGTACAAACGCATGGAACGGGTGAAGACCGAGAAGGGCTACGAAGGCCCGGTCGTGGTGTGCATGGTCCGCTACCATCCGGTCGCCGGTCACCGCACCGGCCGGTGGGCGATCAAGTTCCTGGCAGAGACGCGCGACATCGAAGTCGCGCTCGCGCCGATCGGTCCGACCCGGGTACTGGTGCCCTACCGGGTCTCGATTCCGACCAGCATCGGCACCGCCACCCTGGAGGCGACCCAGTTCGTGGCCGGTCCGCACGCCGCGCGCCCGACGCCGGCCAGCACCAATGCCAGGACGTTCTAGCCGAGCCGCCCGCCGGTCCGGGCCCAGATGCGATGTTGACTCCACCGGGAATCTATGATCGTCGGCGGGGTTAACGACCGACTCCCGAGAGGCGGATCACACAGGTTGTGTTTTTACCTCATCTAGTATGCACCGCCCCAAGGGCTCCATATGTCGCGGTGAACGAAGTCTGAAAACCGTCGAGTCAGCGATTCGGCCGCGATTCGTTCAAGACTCGTTCCACCTGTTAATTGGGGCGCCCGGCAGCGTCCTTATATGATACACAGCCGGTTGCCGATCGGCCCCGAAATCCCTGCCGCGGTCGGAGCTTGATGCCCGTTTCCTTCTCTGCGCCCCATAATCGCGATGCCCGCGCCCGCGGCGTCGGCGTCACCGCCGTGCTCGGGCCGACCAACACGGGCAAGACGCACCTCGCGATCGAGCGCATGCTGGCGCACTCCTCCGGGATGATCGGGCTGCCGCTGCGCCTGCTCGCGCGCGAGGTCTACAACAAGGTGGTCGAGAAGGCGGGCCCCGAGTCGGCGGCGCTGATTACCGGCGAGGAGAAGATCAAGCCGGCCAATCCCCGCTTCTGGGTCGCCACCGTCGAGGCCATGCCCCGCGACCTCGACGTGGCGTACCTCGCGATCGACGAGATCCAGCTCGGCGCCGACCTGGAGCGCGGCCACGTCTTCACCGACCGCATGCTCAGCCGGCGCGGGCGCGAGGAGACGCTGGTGCTCGGCGCCGCCACCGTTCGGCCGATGGTGGAGCGGCTTTTGCCGGGGGCGCACATCCTCTCCCGGCCGCGCCTCTCCCGGCTCACGTTCGCGGGCGAAAAGAAGCTCAGCCGGCTGCACCGGCGCTCGGCCATCGTCGCCTTCTCGGCCGAGGAGGTCTATGCGGTCGCCGAGCTGATCCGCCGCCAGCGCGGCGGCGCCGCCGTCGTGCTCGGGGCGCTGTCTCCGCGCACCCGCAACGCCCAGGTCGAGCTCTATCAGTCGGGCGACGTCGACTATCTGGTGGCGACCGACGCGATCGGCATGGGCCTCAATCTCGACGTCGAGCACGTCGCCTTCGCCGCCGACCGCAAGTTCGACGGCTACCAGTTCCGCCGTCTCAAGCCGGCCGAGCTCGCGCAGATCGCCGGCCGCGCCGGCCGGGCCACCCGCGACGGAACGTTCGGCACCACCGGGCGCTGTGCGCCGTTCGAGTCCGAGCTCGTGCAGGCGATCGAGAACCACAGCTTCGAGCCGGTCAAAACCCTGCAATGGCGCAATACGGCGCTCGACTTCTCCTCGCTCGGGGCGTTGCAGGCGTCGCTGGCGGCGAGCCCGCGGGAGCAGGGACTGACGCGCGCGCAGGTGCTCGAGGATATCCTCGTGCTGGAGCACGCGGCGCGCGACGAGGAGGTGCGCAAGGCCGCCAGGACCGCAAAGGACGTCGAGCGACTGTGGGAAGTGTGCCAGATTCCCGACTATCGGAAGATCGCGCCGGCCACGCACGCGGAACTCGCCACCACCCTCTATGGTTTCCTGATGCGGGAGGGTAGAATTCCCACCGACTGGTTCTCACGCCAAGTTGCGCAGGCGGATCGAACCGACGGCGACATCGATACACTATCGACAAGAATTGCACACATCAGGACCTGGACCTTTGCGGCAAACCGCCCCGACTGGCTCGCCGATCCCGACCATTGGCAAGGTGTCACCCGCGGCGTCGAGGACAAGCTGTCCGACGCGCTGCACGAACGTCTCACCGAACGGTTCGTCGATCGCCGCACCAGCGTGCTGATGCGGCGCCTGAGAGAGAACACGATGCTGGAGACCGAGATACAGAAGTCCGGCGAGGTGGTGGTGGAAGGCCATGTGATCGGCCGCCTCGGCGGTTTCCAGTTCATGGCCGACCCGTCTGCCGGCGGGCCCGAAGCGAAGGCCTTGCGCGCGGCCGCGCAGAAGGCGCTCGCCGGCGAGATCGACACGCGCGCGACGCGCCTGTCCAACGCGGCCGACGATCAGTTCGTGCTGGCCTCCGATGCCACGGTGCGCTGGGTGGGCGAAGCGGTCGGCAAGCTGGTGGCCGGCGACGACATGCTCAATCCGCGCCTGCGCATCATCGCCGACGACCATCTGACCGGCGCCTCGCGCGAGGCGGTGCAGGCGCGGCTCGACCTGTGGCTCAAGACATATCTCGAGAAGCTGCTCGCCCCGCTGCTCGGGCTCGGGCGCGCCGAGGACGTGACCGGGATCGCCCGGGGCGTGGCGTTTCAGCTGACGGAAAATCTCGGCGTGATCGAGCGCCAGCGCGTCGCCGAGGACATCAAGGGGCTGGACCAGACCGCGCGCGCGTCGTTGCGCAAATACGGCGTGCGCTTCGGCGCCTATCACGTCTACCTGCCGGCCCTGTTGAAGCCGGCGCCGCGCTCGCTCGCCGCGCAGCTGTGGGCGCTCAAGCGCCAGGACGGCGAGCTCAAAGGGCTCGACGAGGTGCGCTCGCTCGCCGCCAGCGGGCGCACGTCGTTCCCCGCCGACAAGGAGGTGCACAAGGCGCTCTATCGCACGGTGGGCTATCGGGTGTGCGGGGAGCGTGCGGTGCGGGTCGACATCCTCGAGCGCCTCGCCGACCTGATCCGGCCGGCGCTGGCGTGGCGGCCGGGAAGCCCGGGCGAGCAGCCGGCCGGCGCCATCGCGGGCGGCGGCTTCATCGTCACGCCGTCGATGACCTCGCTGACGGGATCGTCGGGCGAGGATTTTGCCTCAATTCTCCGCTCGCTCGGCTACCGCATGGAGCAGCGGCCGAAGCCGGCGGAATCTCTCCCCGCCGCGGTCGAGCCGGCCCCTGCCGCAGAGGCGGGGGCGGTGCAGGCCGAGCCGCTGGACGCCGCACCCGAGCCCGGCTTCGCTTCCCCGTCGGAGACCGAAGTGCTCGGTCAAGCCGATGAGACCCCCGCCGATCCGGCGGCCGCGGCGCCGGCCACGGAGGCCGATGCGGCACCGGAGGCTGCTCCGGCACCGGAGGCTGCTCCGGCAGCGGAGGTCGCTCCGGCACCGGAGCCCGAACCGGTCGCCGAGGCTGAGGCCCCTGCGTCACCGGCTGTCGCCGAACAATCAGTCACGGAGCAGCCTGCTGCCGAGCAGTCAGCTGCCGAGCAGTCAGCTGCCGAGCAGCCTGCTGCCGAGCAGCCAGCTGCCGAGCAGCCAGCTGCCGAGCAGCCAGCTGCCGAGCAGGCAGCTGCTGAGCACGCACCCGCGGTGGCGGAACCGGAGCTGATCGAGGTGTGGCGGCCCGGCCGGACGGGCGGCGAGCGGCGCGGGGAGCGGCGGCCCCATCGTGGGCCGCGCAAGACGGAGCGGCACGCGCCGCGCCGCGACACGGCGACGACGCCGGCAGCCGAGACGCCCGCTGCCGCACAGGCTGCGTCGGCGCCGCCGGCCGAAGCCGCCCAAGCGGCCGACGCGGCCCAGGCTGGCGCCGAAGCTCCGGCGCCGCAGCGCGAGGGCAGGCGAGGCCGGCGCGACCGGCCGGGGCGTGAGGAGCCTGGGCGTGAGGGGCCGGAACGGGACCGAGGGCGTCCGGAGCAGGAGGCAAAGCGTGACCAGCCGGGCCGCGAGCGCTCGGATCGCCCTCGCGACCACGGCCGACGCGACCGGGATCGCGACCGGCGTGACCGCGATCGGCCCGACCGCGATCCGGAGCTGCGTGCGGCCTTCATCAAGGGCGCCGGCCGCGGCAAGGAGCGGCGCGAGCGCGAGCCGGATCCCAATTCGCCGTTCGCCAAGCTTGCCGCGCTGAAGGAACAGCTCGAGGCGAATGCCAAAGGGGGCCGTGGCTGAGGATCGTCAGCGTATCGACAAGTGGCTGTGGCATGCCCGCGTGGTGCGTACCCGCAGCGCGGCCGCAGCGCTGGCGGCTTCCGGCCGGGTCCGCGTCAACGGGCAGCGCATCGATGCCGCCAGCCGTGCCGTACGGGCCGGCGACGTCGTCACGGTCGCGCTCGACCGGACCGTGCGTGTGCTGAAAGTCTTGGGCTTTTCCGACCGGCGGGGGAGCGCCGAGGCGGCACGGATCCTATACGATGACGTGCAGAAAGGTGACGAGCACCCGCCATAATGGGCCATCAGACCTAAGTCTAAGCCCCGATGGGATGGTTTGCCGCAGCCCGGAACAGCGCGGTTTTTATCGCGTTAATAGTGTTGTTAACCGCTTCTGTTGATATTGCATTCTGAAATCGGCGAATTCCGTGCGTTTACGCGCCCGTAAGGCTTTGATTCCGGACAAAATTGTGTTATATGTATTGGCGTGATCAATAAACGACGCCACCCGAACCGCTCCCCCAGGGGGAGCACTATTTTTTCGGGTGTCTCCCGGGGAAACGTCAACGGAGGGCGTGAGATCCACGCGTGAGCTGTGGCAGGAAAATCGCGTCAAGGCTTGAAGAAAAGCACCAAGAAGAGCACCGCCGGCTCGAGCCGTAGGACTTCGAACGCAACCCGGGGCGTCGCCCGTCGCGCGGCTCCCAAAACCAAATCCGTCCGCCGATCCGGCGCGAACGGTAAAAAGGTAACGCGCAAAATGATGCATGCCAAGAAGACCGCTCCCCGTACGGCCCCCAAGAAGACGGCCGAGCGGGTGGCGCCGAAGAAGATGGTGGAGAAGATCGTTCCGAAGAAGGTCGTCGACAACGACCTTCTGAAGAAGGCCACCCAGCGCCAGGGCTTCAAGACCAACGAGTATATCGTGTACCCGGCGCACGGCGTCGGCCAGATCACCTCGATCGAGGAGCAGGAGGTAGCGGGCTACAAGCTCGAGCTGTTCGTCATCAATTTCGTCAAGGACAAGATGACGCTCAGGGTGCCGATCGCGAAGATCGCCTCGGTCGGGATGCGCAAGCTCGCTGAGCCGACGATCGTCCGCCGGGCGCTTGAGACCCTGAAGGGCCGCGCACGCATCAAGCGCACCATGTGGTCGCGCCGGGCACAGGAATACGAGGCCAAGATCAATTCGGGCGATATCGTCGCGATCTCCGAGGTGGTGCGCGACCTCTATCGCTCCGAGCAGCAGCCCGAGCAGTCCTACTCGGAGCGCCAGCTCTATGAGGCCGCGCTCGACCGGCTCTCGCGCGAGATCGCCGCGGTGCAGCGCGTCACCGAGACCGAGGCGGTCAAGGAGATCGAGGCGGCGCTCGCCAAGGGCCCGCGGCGCGGTCCGAAGCCGGAAGGCGAAGAAGCCGAGGTCACCGACAAGGCGGCCTGAGGCTTCGGCCGCCAGCGAGACGAAACAAAGGCCCGGTCAGCGACCGGGCCTTTTGCTTGTGGGGGCGCGACATGAACATCGGATTCGTCGGCCTCGGCGTGATGGGAAGCCGCATGCTGCGTCACCTCACGCAGGCCGGCCACGCGGCGACCGTCTACGACATCGATCGCGCACGGTGCGACGAGGTGGCGGCGGCCGCGCGCGCAAACGCGGCCGAGTCCCCGCGCGCGGTCGCACAGGCTGCCGACGTGGTCTTCACGATGCTGCCCGATGGCGCGGTGGTGCGCGACGTCGCGCTGGGAGCGAACGGCCTGGCGGAAGGACTTCGGCCCGGTGCGCTCCTGGTCGACTGCTCGTCGGCCGAGCCGTGGATCACCCGCGAGATCGCGCAACGCCTCGCGCAGCAGAACGTGGAGATGGTCGACGCGCCCGTCTCCGGCGCCGAGGAAGGCGCGCGCACCGCCACGCTGGTGTTCATGGTGGGCGGCAGCGCCGCCGCAGTGGCGCGCTGCCGGGACCTGCTCGAGCGCATGGGCCGGCACATCTTCCACCTCGGCCCGCTCGGCGCCGGCCATACCATGAAGGCGATCAACAACCTCGCCACCGCGCTCACGTTTCTCGGCACCGCCGAGGCTATGATGATCGGCAAGGCGCACGGCCTCGGCGCTCAGGCCATGGTCGATGTGATGAACGTCTCCACCAGCCACAGCTTCATCACCGAGAAGCGCCTCGGCCAGGACGTGGTGTCGCGCAAGTTCGAGGATCAGTTCCGCCTGGCGCTCATGCTCAAGGACATGCGGATCGCGACCGGGCTTGCCGAGGAGCGCGGGCTTCCGGTGCCGATCAGCGATTTCGGCCGCGCGCTGTGGGCCCGCGCCGTCGCCGAGTTGGGCGCCGAATCCGTCACCACCGAGATCGTTCGCTGGTACGAACGGCAGATGGGCTTCGAGCTCAAGGACGGCGAATAGACTCGCCACATCGTCATGGCCGGCCTTGTGCCGACCATCCCGATAGAGGTGGCACGGCCGTGCCAACTGAATCGAGATCGCCGGGACAACCCTCGCCGCCTTGGGCGGCTCGCCCGGCGATGACGAGTCATTGCTTGCGCAGATGCGGAAACCGCTCGGTGAGCAGCGAGCCCGGATAGTAGGTCGGCGGGTAGGCTGCGTGCGCGCGGATTTCGTCGTGCCAGCGCGCGACGCGCGGCAGATCGGACCACGCGCTGGCGAGCCCAAGATCGGCCATGCGCACGATCGCCGGCATGACCGCGACGTCGGCCAGCGTGATCGCGCTGCCGAGCAGCCACGGCCCGCCGCTCTCGGCGATCGCCTGGTCCATCCGCTGGTAGGTGCGGCGCAGGCGATCGAGCGCGGCGTTCATCTCCTTCTTGGGGAAGCCCTTGCGTCCCATCGCCAGCATGAACTCCTTGCGCAGCGGCTTCGACTCGGCAAACGCGATGAATTCCTCCTCCGTCATGGCGGCGAAGCGCGGCAGGAAGGCGAGATTGAAGGTCGGCACGCGCACGGCGGCGGCCGGCATCTCGTCGATGAAGCGCATCAATGCACGCATCTTCGCGCGGGCGACCGGGTCGGCGGGCGTGAAGCTCGCCGGCTGCGGCGCGATCTCGTCGAGATATTCGATGATGACCGAGGAATCGATGACGATCGCACCGTCGTGGTCGAGCGTCGGCACGACGCCGTTCGGATTGAGCTTCAGGTACTCGGGCTTGAGCTGATCGCCGGCGAGCAGATCGAGCTTCACCTCGGCGAAGGGAACCGCCTTGGCGTTGAGCACGAACCGCACCCGCTGGCTGCAGGTCGATTGCGCCGCGTTGTAGAGCGTGAAGGCCATGCGGACTCCTGTCGGGGAAGGGCGAATGGCGAATAGAATTCTGCGGTTGTCCGCAATCCCTATTCGCTACTCGTCATTCGCTATTCGCTTCACTTCGCAATCCGCCTGATCATCTCCCGCTGCTCCGCGATCATGGCGACGAAGTCGGCGGTGGTGCCGACGCGCACCGCCTGGCCGATGGCCTTGAGGCGTTCGGCCAGCACCGGATCGCCGGCGATGCTGCGCACGTCGGCGGCGATGCGATCGCGCAGTGCGTCGGGCATGTCGTGCCAGCCGAAGAAGCCCTGGAATCCGGCGGCCGCGAGGTCGGGAAAGCCGAGCTCGGTCGCGGTCGGGATATCAGGCGCCGCTGGCGAGCGATCGCGGTTGGTGAGGGCGAGGATGTTGACCTTGCCGGCGCGGGCGAGCGGCAACAGCGGCACCAGGCCGGTCGAGACCAGGCTGATGCGGCCTTCGCTCACGTCCTGCAGCGCGGGGGAAAAATCCCGGTAGGACACCTGCACCATGTCGAGACCGGCGCTCTTGGCGAAACCCGCGAAGGCGTATTGCGGCAGGCCCGCGGTCGCCGCCCAGTTGAGCTTGCCGGGCTCCGCCTTCGCTCGTTTCACCAGCGCATCGAGGGTCGGGATGTTCAACGCGGCCGAGGTCGCGACCGCCAGGAACGAGTCGGAGGCGGACACGATCGGCACGAGGTCGCGCTCGGGATCGTAGGGAAGCTTGTCGTGGATCACCGGATTGATGGTGACCGGGCCGCCGAACGAGAACAACAGCGTGTGCTCGTCGCGTGCGTTGACGAAGCCGGTCACGGCGACCAGGGCGTCGGGGCCGGGGCGATTCTCCACCACCACCGGCTTGCCCCAGCGCTCGGCCAGGCGCTCCGCATAGAGGCGCGCCGTCACGTCGGTCGCGCTGCCCGGGCCGAGCGGCAGGATCAGCCGCACCGTGCGCTGCGGCCAGCTTTGTGCGTGGGCCTCTGCTGCGAGGAGAAGCACTGCAAGGAGCGAATAGCGAATGGCGAGCAGCGAATAGTGAAGGGCCATCTTGCTTCCCCTATTCGCTGTTCGCCCTTCGCTATTCGCCCCCTGCGCCATTCCCTCATTCCACCACGATCTTCACCTTGTCGCCGGGCCGCAGCGCTTCGCCGGCCTCCAGCCCGTTGATGATGAGGAAGCGCTCCAGCGGCCGATCGGGGACCGCCATGTGGCTCGCCAGCCGTTCGATGGTATCGCCCGGCCCCACGATGACGACCTTGAGGCGCAGCGGCTTGGCGGCGCTCATCTCCGAGATGCTCAGGCGGCGAAACGATTCGATCGACTCGCGGAAAGCCCGATCGGCCTCGGCCGGCCGCGACTTGGTGGCGAAGATGAACCGGTACGACTCGGTGCCGAACCGGATCGCGTAGAGCCGGAAGTTCCACTGCTCGCCGCGGGCCACCGCCGTCGCCGCCGGGAAGCCGCCGACGGTGAGGTCCTGCACCGAGGCGGGGTCGACGTTGTCGATCCATCCGGAATTCAGGTACTCGGCCAGCGTCTGCTCCGCCGGGATGCGCACGACGTCGAGGCGCAGCGCCTGGCCGCCGCCGTCCCTCACGCCAAGCACCGCCTGAGCGGTGTTGTCGAGGGTGAACCCTTCCGGCGCCATGAAGGTGAAGCCGAGCTTCGGATGCAGGAAGCGCCGCCCGCGCACGAACCCTTCGCTCGGATCCTCGCCGTACGGCATGCCGTCGACCGCCGCCAGGTAGGCGCCTTTGTCGCGGTTGCCGGCGCCGGGCGCGGCGTATTGGCGGGCATTCGCCTGGGCGTTGCGGACGCGCTCGGGGGTCGAGGGATGCGAGGAGAGGAAATCCAGCGCGCGCGGATCGACGCCGGAGCTGTTGGCGGCGGAGCGCATCGCCGCATTGCGGCCCATGGCGGTGAGGAAGCGCACCGCGCCGTGCGGATCGAAGCCCGCGCGCGATGCGATGCCGACGCCGATGCCGTCGGCCTCGAGCTCCTGGGAGCGGGAGAACCCCGCCAGCTGCAGCTTCGACTTCGCCAACGTCATGGCGCTCATCTGCGGGTCGTTGAACACGTCGGTGGCGACGCGGCTGATCAGCGCCGCTTGCTTGGCCTGGTCCTCGCGGATCGCGGCGTGGCGCGCGATCACATGCGCCATCTCGTGCGACAGCACCGAGGCGAGCTCGGCGGTGTCGCTGGAGAGCGCCAGCAGCCCGCGCGTCACGTAGAGCTGACCGTTGGGCAGGGCGAACGCGTTGACCGAAGGCGAATTGAGAATGGTCACGCGGTATTTCAGCTCCGGCCGCTCGGACGTCGCCACCAGTTGCTCGACCACGCGCGTGATCAGTCCTTCGAGCCTAGGGTCGTTGTAGACGCCGCCATAGGTGGCCAGGATGCGCTGGTGCTCGCGCTGGGTCGGCGCCAGCGTCTCCTTCTGCTTGGGCAGGTCGGGCAACGACACGGCGCGGTAGCCGTTGACGTAGGAGGCGCAACCGGACAGCGCGAGCGCCAGCAACGCGACGGCGAGACTCGCGCGCCATGTGGGGCGCCCCGCGCGCCATGCGGCGCGCCCCGCGTGCGCAACGGCACGCGGCGCATGATGGCCGTGCGAGGTCGATGTCCGCCGCACTTCAGTTACGCTCCGCCACCTCGATCTGCTCGGGACGCGTGGCCTCGATCCATGGGCCGCCCCGTTCCTCGATCCACCCTCGGACCCGGATGCGCCGCCCGGCGAGCCGCTTCGGCTCGAGACCGGCCGCCGTGAAGGCGCGTTCGCTGCGCTTGGCGATGGTGACCGTGAAATCTTCCGACCACCGCCTGCCGAAGTTCACGTAGATCGTGCCGCCGCTCTCGCGGACCGACAGCACATGGCCTTCGACGATCGCGAAACGTCCCCGTTCCCGCGACACCGCCGCCGGGTCCTCGGCTCGGCGCATCACATAGTACGGATCGGCCCACAGGCCAAGCTTGGCCTCCCGGGCGGTGCGCTCGCGGCGCTGCAGCTCCGCTGCGCACGTGCGCTCGCCCACGCGCCCCGACACCCGGGCGTCGCCCGCCGCGATCATCTCGGCCTGCACCCAGCGCTCCGGACCGTCCTCGACGACATAGGCATGGGCGGCGAGCCGGCCGTACCGATCGCGTTCGGGCGCCGTACCGCGCAGCGCGACCGCGTGCCCGGCGACGAGCGCACCGAGGTGCTCTCTGGCGCGCGCCGCGTGCCCGGCGCCACCGCCCGGCTGATCGGTCCCGGTCGCGAGCTCGATGCCGGCAAGCCGCACTTCGCGCCCGTCATCGAGCACGAACGTGCGGCCATCGATCGCCGCAACCGCGCGGCCGGTCGCGAAGGTCGGCAGCGGGCAGCGCGCCGCCGCGCTCGTCGGGCGCGGCTCGGCCCAGGCGAACTCGGGCGACATGACGATGACGGCGAGGAAAATCTGGCTGGTCCACCGGCCGCCCCCCGCGCCGTCCCAACGCGCTGGTGTGGACATTGGGGCACCGAAACGAGGGAATGGGGCGAGACTGGGGCGGAAATGGAGCGACTACTGGATTTGCGCATGCAGGCGTGGTCTGATGGCCTGCCGCCTGCTGGATTCGCGTAGCGTCAACACGGTGCCGGCCTCGAAGCCGGACACGCTCGCGGACAAATCAGTTCGATTCGCCGAGAACAACAGCGCAGGCGGCCCAGAGGAGATCAAGCCATGGCCTGTCGCGCACGCCTTGTGCCCGCCGCATTGGTTGCCGGTTGCTGGCTCACGCTTGCGCCAGCCGCCGCCGAGAACCGAATCGCGCTGGTGATCGGCAACTCGTCCTATGAGACCGTCTCGGTGCTGCCCAACCCGGCCAACGATGCACGGGCGATGACCGAGCTGTTGAATTCCGCCGGGTTCGAAGTCGTGCAGGCGCCAAACCTCACGCAGGGTGGGATGCGCCAGGCGATCGGCAATTTCGCCGCGACGCTGGCGCGAAAGGGGCCCGATGCGGTCGCGCTCGTGTTCTACGCGGGTCATGGCCTGCAGGTGGACGGCGAGAATTTTCTCGTGCCGGTCGATGCGCGGATCGAGCGCGAGGCCGACGTGCCGGTACAGGCGATGCGGCTTGCCGACGTGATGAACATGCTCTCGACGGTCCCGAGCAAGACCCGCATCGTCATCCTCGACGCGTGCCGCAACAACCCGTTCTCCGAGATCAACAAGACGACGGGCCGCGGGCTCGCGATCGTCGACGCGCCGACCGGCTCGCTCGTCTCCTACTCCACCGCGCCCGGCACCGAAGCGCAGGACGGCGATGGTGCCAACAGCCCCTATACGGCGGCGCTGGTGAAGATCGCCCGGGAGCCGGGACTCGCCATCGAGCAGGCGCTCAAGCGGGTGCGTTCCTCGGTGCATGAGGCGACGCGCAATCAGCAGACGCCGTGGGAAAGCTCGTCGCTCACGGCGGACTTCTACTTCTTCCCGGGCACCGCGCCGAGCGCCGAGCGCACGACCCCGGCCGCCGCCGTGCGACCGGCGAGCGCGGTTGCGGGCGATGCGGCGGCGGGCGGCGCCAAGGCGCGCGCGGCGGTCAAGTCAGTCGAATCCTGGCGCCAGGATTTCCGCTCGCGCCAGCCCGCCGAGGCCTATGCGCTGGTGATCGAGGAGGGGACGCCGGAAGCCTTCGAAGCGTATCTGGCGGTCTATGCCACCCCGCCTTACGCGCCGCGCGTGCGCAGCCTGCTCGATCGGCAGCGCGAGATGATCGCGTGGTACCGCGCCGTGACGATCAACACGGTCGCCTCGTTCCAGGCGTTCCTCGCCGCCTATCCGAACAGCGATCTCGGCGCGACCGCCCGGCGGCTGATGGAGCGCGCCGGCAGCCGGCTGCTCGCCAGTCTGGCACCGGTGGGGGCGACCTGCCCGTGCGGCGCGCCGGCGGCGCCCGCGCGCGAGCCGCGCGAGAAGAAGGCCAAGAGCGCGCCGAAGGAGAAACAGGCGAGCCGGCCGACCAGGGAGAAAAAGCGCGGCAGGCGCGACCCCGATTTCGTCAGCGACGATGAGGTCAGCCGGGGGGCCCCGCCGCGGCCGGTCGGTGTCGTCATGCCGAGCGGCCCGCCGGTATCGATCGGCATCGGGATCCCGATCGGGCGGGGCGGCGGTGGGCACCCGGGCCCGATCCGCACCGGCCCGCCCTCGAGCGGGCCGCGCCCGATGGGTGGGCACCGGTTCTGAGGCGGTCGATACGGGTCGGCTATTGAAACCTGTGGATGTGGTAGCCGGCACCTCCCTGGCGGTTGCCGCTGCATCAATAAAGGTCTCCCAAATTTCATGCCCATCCTTTACAATCTGGCGCTCGCCGCAGAAGCAGAACCAAGCACAATGGCGTTCTGATCGGCGGGGAGGCGGAGGGTGTAGGCGCCCAGGCGCCGCGCACCCCGCTCGATCGTCAGGGGGAAGCTGGCATGATGGATTTGCGTTCGGTCGTTGTCGCCTTCGTCGCACTCCTTACCGCCGTTGCGGCCGCTCCGGCCCAACAGAGCGAGGGACCGCGCATCGCGCTCGTCATCGGCAATTCGAACTACCCGGATGCCGACGCGCCGCTCAAGCAGCCGGTGCAGGATGCGCGCGCGCTCGCCGACGAGCTCAAGCGCAACGGGTTCGAAGTCGACGTGGCGGAGAACCTCACCAAGGAGGCGATGCGCAGCGCGATCGATCGCCTCTACGGCAAGCTCAAGCCCGCCGCGTCCGTGGTGCTGTTCTTCAGCGGCTATGGGATTCAGACCGGCCGGCAGACCTACCTGATCCCGGTCAATGCGCAGATCTGGACCGAAGCCGAAGTGCGGCGCGACGGCATCGGCATCGATACCATCCTGGCGGAGCTGAACGCGCGCGGCGCCAACGTGAAGCTGGCGATCATCGACGCGTCGCGGCGCAATCCGTTCGAGCGGCGCTTCCGCGGCGTCTCGACCGGACTGGCACCGGTAACCGCGCCGCGCGGCACCCTGGTCATATCGGCCGCCGCCCCGGGCACCGTCATCAGCGACAACGACGAGGCGAACAGCCTGTTCGTGCGCGAGTTGCTCAAGGAGATGCGCTCCCCCAACCTGACCGTCGAGGAGGTGTTCAACCGCACGCGAATCGGCGTGTCGCGCGCCTCGAAGGGCGAGCAGGTGCCATGGATCTCGTCGTCGCTGGTGGAGGATTTCTATCTCGGCAAGCCCGGCCCGCGGGTGGCTGACCGCGACCCGCCGACGACGATTCCCCAGCGCGACCCGCCGACGACGATTCCCCAGCGCGATCCGCCGCGCGATCCCCCCCGCGACCCGCCGCGCGATCCGCCGCGCGAGCCTGCGCGCGACCAGGAGGCCGACGTGCGGCGCGACTACGATTTCGCCGAGCGGCTCGGTACCCGCAAGGGGTGGGACGATTTCCTCGCCAAGCACAAGACCGGGAGCTATGCGCAGCGGGCGCGCGACCAGCTCGCCAAGCTCGACGCGCCGGCGACCTCTCCGCGGCTGCAGCTGCCCGACAGCAAGCCCGACCCGGCGCCCCGGGTCGACAAGCCGCAACCTCCCGCCGAGCGGCCGGATCCGGTGATTGCGGAATACAACGCCGCGATCGAGCGCGATCCGAACGACGTCGACGCCTATTTCAAGCGCGGCTTGGCGCTCGCCCAGAAGAGCCAGTTCAGTCAGGCGATCAAGGACTTCGATCAGGTGATCCGGCTCAACCCGCGGGACGCCGAGGCGTTCAACAACCGCTGCTGGGCGCGCGCCATGGTGGGCGACCTCCAGGCCGCCCTGCGGGATTGCAACGAATCGCTGCGGATCAAGCCCAATTTCGTCGACGCCCTCGACAGCCGCGGGCTGGTCAACCTCAAGATCGGCTCGGCCGGCAACGCGATCTCCGACTACAACGCGGCGTTGCGCGTCAATCCGAAGCATGCCTCCGCGCTGTACGGGCGCGGCAAGGCCAAGCTCAAAACCGGCGACACCTCCGGCGGCAATGCGGATATCCGTGCCGCCCAGGCGATCAATCGCGAGATCGCCCAGGAGTTCGAGGGCTACGGTATCCGCTAGCGAATGTGCGCCAGGTCACTGAACCGAAGGGGCACCTCGCGGCACTACTGACGGGACCGAAAGGTTATGAACCCTTGTCATCGACTGCCCCCTGCCGGATGTCTCGGGGTGGGGCTAATTACGGGAGAAGAGACCATGTCAGCACGCAAATTCACGATCGGCCTCGCGGCTGCGGCCGTGGCGCTGGCCGCCACGATCGGGTCGGCTTCGGCCGGCGAAGTCTCGGCGAGCGAGATTCTCAACGCCTTGAAGCCGAAGGGAGCGACCCGGAGCTTGTCGGGCCCCGCCCCCACCGCCAAGGTGCTCAACACCGAGGACCAGAAGTTCCTCGATTCGATCCGCACCAAGCGCACGCGGTCGCTGTCGGCCGGTGAGCGCGACCGGGTGACGGCGCTCGCCAAGGACAAGCAGAGCATCGATCTGGAGATCACCTTCGACTACAACTCGGCCGTCATCAGCGCGAGGGCGGCGAAGCAGGTGCAGGAGCTGGGCAAGGCGCTGTCCGACCCGAGCATGAAGGGCAGCGTGTTCCTGGTCGGCGGCCACACCGACGCCAAGGGCGGCGACGACTACAATCAGTCCCTGTCGGAGAAGCGCGCGGATGCCATCAAGCGCTACCTCGCCGAGCGGTTCGGGATTTCGGCGGAGAACCTGGTGACGGTCGGCTACGGCAAGACCCAGCTGAAGAACACCGCCAACCCGCTCGCCGACGAGAACCGCCGGGTGCAGGTGGTCAACATGGAGGCCTCGAAGGAGGCTCGGAACTAAGCGATCCTCGCTGCGGGCGCCTCTCGCGTCCCGCCATCCTGTCGAGGGGCCTCGGTCACCACCGGGGCCCCTTTGTCATCGCCGCCCGAGGTAGCGCGGGGCGTGTAGACCCGCTGACCGCGGTCAATAACCGGTTCCCAGCATCGGACCTGCTTTCGCCGCCGTGGCTGGCGGCGGGCTCGGCAGCTGCGCCGTCATGCAGCCGGCAAGCGCCATCGTCACGCCGATGACGAACGCCAAGGTCGCGCGCACGCGCCCCCGGCCGGACCGCTTCGCGAATCGCATGAGTGGCATCTGTCCCCCAGGCCCCGGGCGGATAGTCGAAACCTGCCGTCCGGAGTGGCGCAGATGTACCCGGGGGGCGCTAACGATTGGTTAACCAAGGCCGTCGGGTTGATGCGGCCGGCCCCTGCGCGCCCCAACCCTCGCCTGCGGTGTTGCCGGGACGACACGGCGGCCCCGAAAAAGCCCGTAGATCGCACCGGAAAGCCACAAAAACCGTTCCAAGCCGGCCGTTCTTCGGTACTTTGTCGAGCGGATCGATGTGGATTTGTACCGCGTTGCGTTAGAGGCTTTTCCGGGGCTGAAGCGAAGCCCAGAAAACGGGATGTCGGGCAAAACGGGGGTGGACATGAACAGGATCGGCACGACAAGGAAAAGCGCGCTTCTCGGCGGCAGCGCGCTGTTGCTGGTGATGTTTGCCTCGCAAGCGCAAGCGCAATGCGTCGCCACCGGGGATTTTGCGCAGACCATCGCGGCGGACATTACGCCGATCGCCCGCGGCGGATCGGTCAATTCGCTGGTCTCGGTGCTCAACACCACCGGTACCGCCTTCCTCAACCAGACCAACGCCTTCATCGGCGCTCCCGCCAATCCGCAGCCCAATCAGGTCGGCGGCGGCGTATGGGCGCGCGGCGTCGGCGGCCGGATCGATACCGAGGCGACGGGGGTCGCAACCGCCGGGATCGTCGGTGGGCCGGCGCTGATCGGCAACGTCACGTGCGCCACGAAGACCCGCACCGAATTCGCCGGATTTCAGGTTGGCACCGACCTGGCGCGGCTCAATGTAGGCGGATGGAACCTGCATGGCGGCGTGACCGCCGGCTACGTCGAGTCCGATGCCAAGGACATCACCCCCGGGGGCGGGAGTTTCTCGGGCAATTTCCAGGTTCCGTTTGCCGGCGTATACGGCGCCGCGACGTATGGCGGCTTCTATGTCGATGCGCAGTTGCGTTGGGATTTCTACCGCAACAACATCAGCGACGCCGCCGCCGGCGTCTTCAACCAGACCTTCAATGCGAACGGCATCGCCTTCGCGGCCAACGCCGGATACAACTACGGCTTCGGCAACGGCTGGTTCATCGAGCCGTCGGGCGGCTTCATCTGGTCGCGCACCGAGGTCGATCCGTTCAATATCTCGGGTACGTTCATCCTGGGCAACAACCAGGGCATCGTGCCGCCGAGCTCGCTGCAGATCAACAATATCGAAAGCCTGCTCGGCCGGTTGAGCCTGCGGGTGGGCACGACGGTGCAGGCCGGCAGTTTCCTGCTGCAGCCGTTCGCCACCGCCAGCGTGTTCCACGAATTCGAAGGCAACGTCACCACGAACTTCGTCACCAACTTCGGTGCGATCGGTGCCGGTGGCCTCATCCCCGATCTTTCGGGGACGCTGAGCACCAGCCGGATCGGTACCTACGAGCAGTTCTCGGTCGGCATCGCCGGTCTGTTGCAGAACACCGGCTGGCTCGGCTACGCCCGGTTCGACTATCGCACCGGCGACAACGTCGAGGGCTGGCAGGCGAGCGGCGGCGTCCGTTATCAGTTCACGCCCGACCCGATCGTCGCCCCGGTCGGCAAAGGCCCCGTCTACAAGGCGCCGCCGGCGCCCGTGGTGGCCGGCGTCAACTGGACCGGCTTCTACGTCGGCGCCACCGCCGGCACGACCTGGGGACGGGTCGACGAGGTTCCGCTCGATCCGACCTTGGATGGCGTCACTCCGCACATCCGCGGCCTGCTGGCGGGCGGCGAGGCCGGCTTTAATTATCAGTTCGGATCGATCGTGGTCGGCATCGAGAGCAACTTCGACTGGAGCAATGCGAAGGGCGCCACGACCTGCCCGAACGCCTTCTTCTTCACCTGCGAAGCCAAGCTCGATACGCTCTGGATGGTCACCGGCCGACTGGGATATGCGGTTGATCGCTCGCTGTTCTACGTCAAGGGCGGCTACGCGGCCGCCGACGTCGAGCTGCGCGACGTCTACAATCCCGACTCGCAGCCGATCCTGCTCGGGTTCGTACCGCCGGTGCCGGTCCCCTGTGCGGGCCCGCCCATTGCCGCGGCGTTCGGCCCGTCGACGATCAGCGGCTGCCCGGTCGATCGCGGCAAGGGCACGCTCTCGGGATGGACCATCGGCGCCGGCTTCGAGTTTGCCCTGACACAGAACTGGTCCGCGAAGGCCGAGTACATGTACTACAACCTCACCGGCGACATCGCTCAGCCGGCGGTCGGCGCACAGGATGTCGAGGTGAACGGCCAACTGGTGCGGGTCGGTGTGAACTACCGGTTCGGCAACCTCTTCGCCAGGTAAGCCGCCGTCTCGATCACAGGCATTCGGACGAGCCGGCCCGGGTCACCCCCGGGCCGGTTTTTTCGCGTGTCGATGCATTCGATTTTGTCATGCCCTGAAAAAGCATGCCGCCACGCAAGCGGGGCAGAGCATCCGGTAACGATCGGTGGCGCGGCGATGACAGGTCGCGCCGGACGTCGACAGCGTCGGTGTTCTTGGTGGTGAATCCCGCGGGCCGCTTCGATGCGGTTCGGCGCGGGCGCCTCAGTACCCGATGCCGAGCATGAGCACGGGCCAGGCGGAGGCGACGCGGGCGACCGGCAGGTAGGCCGGCGGTGCGACCCACGGGCGGGCTGCCAGCAGGCGGGCCCGGTATCGCACGGCGACCCGCTTGCGGGCGACGAGGGGCCGCGCTTTCGGCACCGGCATGGCGGTCCGGGTCGTCTGCGCCTCCTCGGCCGTCCTGGGCGATGCGGAGAGATCCGCGGCCGCGGCCGAGAAACTGATCGCCAGGACGGCTGCAGCGACGGCTGCCGCCGACGCGAGCGCGACGGGGATGCGGCGGGATAGGGTCATCATATGAACCTCACTGGACTGGGCGAATAGCGAATGGATTCGCACTTCACCGATCTTCCCTATTCGCCATTCGCTACTTGCCATTCGCTGTCTCTCAGAAGCCGATCCCGATCATGCCGCCGCCGACCCGCGCCGGGGCTGCGGCCTGGGAGCGCGCCTGCGGCTGCGCCGCCGGGCGGGCCGCTTCGCGCCTGGGCTCGGGCTTCGGCCGGGCGGCTTCGCGCTTCGGCTCGGGCTTCGGCTTGGCGGCCTCGCGCTTGGGCTCGGGCTTCGGCTTGGCGGCTTCGCGCTTGGGCTCGTCCTTCTTCTCGGGCTTGGCGTCGGCGACGCAGCGGTCGCCCTCCGGATGCTCGCCGCGCGAGCAGGAGAGCGGGCACACCCGGGCGCTCTCGTCCTTCAGGTCGAGCACCAGATTCTCGGTTACCTTGGCGTCCCGGCTCGGCAGGCCCTTCTGCGCCAGGTAGCGCTGCAGCGCCTCGCGGGTGGCGCTGCTGAGGGTGCCGTCGTCGCGGCCGGCGAAGCAGCCGAGGCGGCGCAGCTCGCCTTGCGCCGTGCGGATCAGCTCGGGCGTATTCGCTGCCGGCTCCCGGGGCGGCTCCGGCTCGCGCACGGCCTGCGGCGCCGGCTGCGACAGCAGCGCGGCGACCTGCCCGCGCACGCGCTCGCATGACGTGTCGCGCTGCAGGCGGCCCAGGTCCTCGCGCGCCCAACCCTGGTTCGCCGCCCCGCGCAGGCGCTCGAGCCGATCCTCGTCGCGCTGGCATGTTTCGCTCTGGCGGGCGGACTCGCGCTCGCTCTTCTGCCGCTCGGCTTCGGCCGCCTTCGCCAGGCGTTGCGCCTCGTCGCGCTGACGCTGCGCCTCGCGCTCGGCCCTCTGCCGTTCGGCTTCGGCCGCCTTGGCGAGCCGCTGCTGTTCCTCGCGCAGGCGTGCGGCCTCGCGCTCCGACTTTCGGCGCTCCGCCTCGGCGATCTCTCTTGCCACACGCTGCTCTTCCTCGCGCAGGCGGGCAGCCTCGCGCTCGGCCCTCTGTCGCTCGGCTTCGGCCCTCTGTCGCTCGGCTTCGACCGCCTTCGCCTGGGCGGCCGCCTCGCGTGCGGCACGCGCCTTCTCCTCGCGCTCCTGGGCGGCGCGCTCGAGCGTGTCGAGCGTGTTCTGGGCGTTCTCGGCGAGCGGCGAATTCGGGTAGCGTGTAATGAAATCGCGAATCCGGTCGCGGTCGCCCGAATTCCTGACCCGGTCCCAGGCGCGCCGCTCGTCCGACGTCGGGCCGCTCGGCGCGGGCGGGGCGGGGGGCGCCAGCGAGGCCACCTTCGGCTCGGCCGCCTCGAGCCGCTTGATCTCCTCGCGCGCGAGCGCGACGTGCAGGCCGGTCTTGTGGGTCTCGATGAAGATCTCCCACGCCCGCTTGCTGTTGATCTGCTTCACCAGGTCGAAATCACGCTGCACGTCGCCGACCGGAGCCGCCTTGGGCTGCGCCGGCGCCGGAACGATGGAAATCACTTCGCCGCCGATCGAGCCGTAGACGAACGGCTCCTGCTTGTTGGCGGTCCGCTTCATCACCTCGTCGCGGATGCGGCCGAAAGCGAGGCGGATGTCGAGGCCGGGCACCGCGAGGTGCTTGACCAGCGCGGCGGCGAACGGGCTGTTGTCGCCCTCGCCGTCTTCGGCGGTCGATCCCGCCTTGGCGGCGTAGGCGATCAGCGTGTCGCCCAGCGTCGGCTCGGCCTTGCCGAGGCCGCCGGTGATCGCACGCATCGCCACCCGGCGCTTCATGGTGCGGGCGAACGGGTTGTCGCGGCAGGCGTCGAGGATGACGAGGCGCAGGCGCCGCGCCGGCTCGAGCGCCGCGATAATGCGGTCGAGCGACACCGCTTCGTCCTCGGCGTCGATCTCGGTCGCCAGCTTGGCGTCGACCGGGATCATATAGTTCATGTCGCGGACCTGGATGCCGTGTCCGGCGTAATAGATGATCGCGATGTCGGCGTCGCTCGCCGCGTCGCCGAACTCGCGCAGCGCGCGCTTGAACTCGAGGTTGCCCACGTCCTGCCGGGCGATCACCTTGTCGAAGCCGGCCTTGCGGAACATGTCGGCGATCGCGGTCGCGTCGCGCAACGGGTTGGGCAGCCGGGCGACGTTCTGGTAGGCGCCGTTGCCGATCACCAGGGCAACGCGCTTGGGGCTCTGCGCCATGCCGGCGGACGGCGGCAGCAACAGCAGCCCCCACACCGCGGCCATGAGCGTCAAGAACAGCCTGGGCATCAAGACCTCACCATTGCCCGGTCTACCATCCGGTCTCTGTCGCGTCGGACAGGCCAGAGGTTCAACCGGGCGCCTCGCGTTTCCGGCTCGTTCGACCGGCCATGCAGAAGGTGAATCATCCCCTGGATTTCCAGCCACGAATTATAGGCTTGATTGACGCGAAAGCAATCATCTCTCTGTGTCGCAAGTCACAGAACGCGCAAAGAAAATTTTGCCGCGCCATAGAGGCCGCCTATGACGGAGCAAAAGTGCAATCGCCGGTTGTCGTCGGCGCCGGCCGGTCGCTTGTCGTTGCCCGCCTTGACCGGATCGGGGGCGGGCGATGACCACGCGACAGGCCATTACGTCTTCGTGATCGCAGCAGCCCGCGTTGAACCGGCCTGAGCGGCGTATCGACGAAACGGCCACAGTGCGCGTGGCATCCCGCCATCCGAATGTGAGGAGTATCAATGGGCGACCAGTCGAACGAGCAAGTCCGGGAGTTGACCGCGGAGGAAGCGGACCTCGTCACCGGCGGAGCCCTGGGGCGATTCATCAAGCGAGCGGCTCCGGTCATCGGCCGTGTCGCGGGGTTGGCGACCGGCGTGCCGGACGAAACACCGGGGAACGGGTAGCCGGCGCTGCTGTTCGGGCGGCATCGTCATCCCCGCCGGGAACATCTGCATACAGCAAGGCCGATCCTTGTGGACGGCCCTCGGGCCCGTGCATCGCAACGTCGTAGAGGCGACCCTCGTGGTCGCCCGACGCGGCAGTGCCGTGAATTGGTAGGGGCAGCCCTTGTGGCTGCCCTCTTTCCACAGCCGCATTCATGGTGAGGTCGGGGGCGACCACAAGGGTCGCCCCGAACCGGCAATGCCGTGTTGCGAACGGGCGATCCGCTGGCATCTCGCGGTGGCGCGGCTCACGTGCACGGATGGCGCTCCCTTCTGTTAATCTCAAGACTGCCCGCCGCTGAAATTCCGAGCGGATGCAAAGCAATTGCGCGCGCCGCACCGGCGTCTTATTGAACCCCAGACCGGTCCCGTAGCTCAGCCGGATAGAGCAGCGGTTTCCTAAACCGAAGGTCGCAGGTTCGAGTCCTGCCGGGACCGCCACTTCATTTGATCACCCTTTTGTTTTCAATGTGTTAGCGACATGTTTGTGCATGGGATCACCGATGTTTGTAAAATTCGTGTTTTCCGTTTGTCCACTCAGCCTGGCCATGCCGGAGTCGGCCAGCCTCTTTCGGTCGGCGTCATTGGTGTAGCGTTGCACCTCACTGAGCGTGCGGTGGCCAGAGATCGCCATCAGCTCGTGCGCGGAGCCGCCAGCATTGGCAATCCTGGTCATACCGCTTTTCTTAAGTCCGTGCAGACGGCAGCGCGCCGGTAATCCGGCCTCTGTCGCCCACTTGGCGAAGTCGTTGCCGAGCGCATATTTCGAGCGCGGTTTACCGTGCGCGGTGACGATGTAAGTCAGGTGCGCCTTTGGCATGGCATCGCATGCCGCCTGCAATTCGGCGGATACGGGAATGTCCACATCGGCGCTGCCATAGTCCGCTCGATGCGGATACGTCCGTTCCTGATGTGCTGCGGTCCGAGCCGGACGACTTCGCCGCGCCGCGAAACAGTCCCGAGGGCGAATTCCATCATTAGCCGCTGCTGTGTGCCAAGCGGCCAATATTCTCGGTACTGGGCTATCTCGTCCTCTGTCCAGGTGTGATGTCCTTTCGTCTTGCGCAGTTTAATATTGGCGATGCCTGCTGTTGGATCGTCCTTGCGCATGGACGGCACGGCGGCCCGCATCAAGCCGCGGACCGCTTTTAACCAATGACGTTTGGCAAAGGGGTTCGCAATCGCCGCCAGCAGCGCCTCGATGTGGTGACGTCGTAAAGCTGCGACTGCCTTGTCGCCGTGCTCACTACGAAAGCGCTCGATATAGCGGCGGCGAGTCTTCTGGGTATCGGTCGAGAGGGATTGCCACTCGGAGGATCGATAATAAAAAGCAACCAAGGCGTCGATAGCGCCCGGTAAGATGCGGTCCGCACCGATTTCGGTGCGCTCTCGGTGGCTATCGCAAGAGCAGCGGCGTAAGCCGCCATAAACTCCTCGGAGCCGGGCAAACCCGGAAGCGGAATGGCCTTGTGCCCGGAGCGACGGAAGTAGTACCGGAGCCGCTGGCTTTTGCGATTGCGGTTGACAAAAGCGTTTACGTATTTCAGGCGCAAGTATGCCATTGCCCAGCTCAAAGTAAATACGGATGTTCTCCCGTTCAGCGCTTAAACACGCTGTCCCACGGGTTATCGCTGCCCTCGCGAATTGGTTCGGCAGGGATGATCACGATCTTGCCGCTGCGTTCGATTTCAACTCGCTGGGGTTTCAAACCGGCGCGAGTAGTACCGCGGATCGCGCGGGCGAGGTCTCGCTCTTTAAAAGTCACCCGGCCGCGGGGAGCGCGGTTCCGCGGAGCTTTGGGTATGGTATCCATTTGGGCACACCTCCAAACTTCGTGGCACTTGCCTATCATACGATGGTGGCAATTTTATGGCGTGGACGCGGTTTTGTTGTCGTGTGGCGATTTTGCCGCACGCATGTGCACCGACCGCCCCGCCGACGTTTTTGGTGGGGGTTTGCCCGGTCATCCGGAAAACCGTCGTGAATGAAGTGCCAACGTTATCGTGGTCGCGTTCGCGACCAGAGCAGGATTTTCCTCGCCTCGGTGGAGCGGCCTGCCTTAATGTTTCATTCCCCAAACTTGATTGCTTGATTTAATTAACCTACGGCAAGGCCATCACCGCGCGCATAGCGCCAGCAATCGAAGTAGGCGCCCTAATGCGAGCGGCAGCTCACCGGTTGCGGCTGCTTCCTGCCGCACCTGGCCGTTTGCACGGCTGGCCGCTCCCGTGGGGCGCCCAGCGCCCGGCCGTTTTCCACCGTGTGCGTTCATCGTGCGTATCGCGCGGCTGATCGAAACCGCGGGCCGTGCCGCGCCGCTCGAATTCGCGTCAGCTCGGATCGCAGTCGCAATGTGCTTATGGAGAACTCGATGGATTGGGAGCCGGAGAACTTGAATATTTGATTTTAAATCGGTCTTGCTCATCCGTCGCCGTGCGATTTCAGGAGCTTTCGCCTTGTCGCTCGCTGTGTGGCCCTATACGGCGACGCCCGTGCTCCACCACGAACACATTGCTATAGAGATTGGCGATCCATTGCCGACCTTCCACCGTCAGCTCCAGATAGCCGAGCGCGTCGCCGATGAAGGGCTCGACCCTGCTCCAGAAGAAGCTCGGGTATTGGTCGGCGACGTCGGCCGGGCTGGCATAACCGAATTGCGCGTTGCATCCGATTTCCTCGAATTCGTAAAACAGGGCGTTGAGCTTTCGTTGGTAGAACGGATCGGCGAGCTGGCCGATGAGATCCGCGGCTCGCAGCAGACCTGCCTCGGTGTCGGTCTCCGCGTAGTCCTCGTCCGCGGGCACCGGAAATCGAGTCAGCTCGATCGCACCACAGATACGATCCGAGTCGATGAAAGGGTGGCCTCCGAAACGTTCGCGAACCGCGATTTTCGAGCGTTCGACATGCCAAGGCGCGAGGAAGGCGTCGGAGGCGCCGCGTGGCGGCGAACGGTCTTGCCCGTGGCGTCGATCACATAGGCATCCCGACGATCTCCCGGCAGATACCCCGTACGTAACCGACATCGTGCATCAGGGTTGCCAGGGTGAAATGCAACCAGTCCTCCGCGGTAACGTCGCGGCGGAGACGCTCGCCGCGCAGGATGTCCTGACCGACGAGCGCGACCATGGCGGTATGCTCGGCAGAGTGATAGAGCGCATCGCTGGATCCGATGCGCTCCAGAATAAGTTTGGCTGCCTCGGCAATGACCTCGGTGTAGCGTGGCTCTCGGGCGCTGAAAGCGCGTGTGTAGGCGGCAGCCAGTTGCTTGCCCAAGGCGTCGGCCAGCAATTCAGTTGGATTAAGCATGACCTCCCCTTCTTGATGTAGCGCAGTTTACTGCTGGCTCGCGTCGAACTTTACCGCATGAGCCGTACACGCGATCGGTCGACTTATATAGTCTTCCTGCTAAGGAAGGGCCACGCCTGTTACCGGCGCAGGGACATAGTCGGTCGCTACGCCTCGCGACGTCAGCTCTACTTCCCGTCGTTCCAGATATCGACGGCGAGCTTCCACTCACTTCCGACCTTCTCCCCACACGACCATATATTTGCCGCTGATCTCCTTGGGTGTTGGGTCTTTCGTCTTCATGACATAGGTCCCGATTTCTCTTGCTGCTGATGGACCCAGCTGTTTGACGTCCAGAGCTGTCACCTTCGGATCGGTGACCTGCTCCGCCATCTCCTTCCACATAGCCTCGATCGCCGCCCTTCCCTTCACTATGGGTTTGCCAGGAGGCAATGCGACCGCGTCTTCCATATAAAGAGACCCGATTCCGGCGAAATCACCTTTGTTAAATAGCTCCATCCACCTCGCGTTTGCAGCGTCGATCTCGGCCTTCTGCGCGAATGTTGGCGCAATCGCAGCGACAAAAAAGCCGATGACGAACAAGAACTGGCGCATGATCAACTCCTCAGGTTGCTGAAGTTCGCGCGTCCTGCATCCCCGGGCAAGCCCAAAGGCGCATTTCTGCTAAATACCCTTGGCCCCTGCAATGTCTGGCCTTTCGTGGCTCAATCCCACACCCCATACATTGCTGTGTACGCTTCGCAACCCCGTCGCCAGCGATCACGCAAGAGCGGGACTGGTCGGATTGACAAGCAAGGCCATTATGGTGGCTGAAGGCACCAAGTCGTGCAGCAGCTCCAGCTGTTTCGGCGCAAGCTCGGCTCCTAATAGCGTCACGCCCGTGACGTTACCGCCTGGCCGGTTGAGGCTGGTAACAAGGCCAAGCCTGACGGGGTCGGACGCCATCGCGAACACTATTGGAATTGTCGTGGTCGCGGCTTTGGCCGCCAGCGCGCCCGGGGTGGAGCCGGGCACGGCAATCACGGTAACTTGCCGGCGAACCAAATCGTCCGCTAACACCGGCAACCGATCATTGTGACCTTCCGCCCAGCGGTATTCGATCGCAACGTTCCGACCCTCGACAAAACCAGCCTCGTTCAGGCCCTGGCGGAACACGGCCACCAAGTGCGCGTACGGTTCGGGTGACGCGCTGTTAAGGAAGCCGATCACCGGCATCGCGGCCTGCTGCCCGCGCGCCGCAAGCGGCCACGCCGCCGCACTGCCGAGCAGGGTGATGAACGCGCGCCGCCTCATTCAATCACCTCGTCGGCGAGTGCGAGCAGTGTCGGAGGAATGCTGAGACCGAGCAGTCTTGCTGTGGCGAGATTGATGACTAGCTCAAACTTCGACGCCTGCATCACTGGCAGGTCCGCAGGTTTGGCGCCCTTGAAATTTGTACCGCATAGATACCCCACTGACGATAGGCGTCCAAAATACTGGGTCCATAGCTCATTAGCGCACCGACCTCCGCAGCTTCACGCAATCCGAAAGTCGCAGGCAGCCGGTGGAACGTCGCAAGTTGGACCAATTGGGCACGCCGGATGTTTAAGAAGGCGGAGGCGCCCACGAACCCCCCCGTGCCAATGAGAGATGAAACACCTGTCTCGGACAAGGTGATGAACTCGCGTCGCCTCATACTGATCGCCCCAAGCCGAGGATCCCTCTCTGATGATCTCGCATGATAGCACGGAAGCAGCCGCGCGGGGTTCTTCGTACCCGCACCCGGTAGCCCAGGGCGCGTACATGTCTAGCGGAGGACCAGCGGCATGACATGCAACCCCTGGACTCACACCTATAGTAGACGTAAGCTGTCCGTTGGCCGAGTGGGATTTCAGCTTCCCAGCCGATGCCCCCCTCTCTCGGCCAGGACCCCGGCCTTCACTCCGGTGGCTGGGGTCTTTTTCGTTCTCAGCAGAGCAAGGGCGAGATCACGCTGAGGTGGCGAACGAAGAGGTAACAGTCCTCGCATCGCTCTGGCAGAGGCTAGCGCTCGCGCGCGGTACGGTAGAACTGGCCCGACCCGAAAGCCCGATGCTGCTCGCGCGCGCCGATGAGGAGATCGAGTAGGCGCAGGCGTCGTTCGGCCCGGCAGCACGCCGCGGCCCGGCTTCGCATTGCCGATGAGCCATAGGGCGTATGATGACCAAGTGGACCACGGCACTCGCCATAATGGGCGCAGGGCTGACGGTCAGCGCGGGTCTGTGGCTGATCCTCGGTCTCAAATGACGGCCGTCTACTCGGACTTGCCCGGCCCCGAGGCAATGCGCTCGACCAGCGCGACGATGTTCCGCCGTTGATGTCCGTTATCGATCCGCGCGTAGGCCCTTAGAAGCCTTAGAGCGCCCGGCGGCGTGAGCAGTTTCAGCGGCGAACGCGCTTCGGCGACAGCGCGGCGGTTACTCTGTTCTGCGCCGTCGTCGCCTAGAAGCTCGGAAACCGGCACCCTTAGCGCCGCAGCAATCTTCGTGAGCCGCCCGGCGCCGACGCGGTTCACGCCCTTCTCGTATTTCTGCACTTGCTGGAACGTGACGCCGAGTTGCTCGGCCAAGTCCGTCTGCGACATCTGCGCCTCTAGTCTGAAGAGGCGGATGCGGCTGCCGACCTGGACGTCGACTGGGTCTGGAGACTTGATAGACATGGCCATCCTCCTGGACCGTCAGGCAGCGGCTGCTCCCTCTAGTCGCTCCCGAGGGCGCAGCGTTTTCACACAGCCAGGGTCATGAACGGCCCAAAAGCGTCGTCCGCATCGAGTCCGCTTTACCCCCGACCTGCGGACATTCATCGCCACGGTCGGGATGTCGCAGAAGCGGTACGCGAGCCTAAGAAGGGCCGAAGCCTAGCTCGGCGTGAGCCGGGCTTCCCGCGACCCCTCGATCAAGTACGTCCTCGGATCGCCCGTACGACGAAAATGAGGATGACTGCCCCAATGAAGCCGGCAATCAGATAGCCGAGCCAACCGGGGCCGAACCTGATACCGAGCAGGCCGAACAGCCAACTAGCGACAGCGGCCCCTACGATGCCAAGTAGGATGTTCATCAGAATTCCCATTTGGCTCTTCATGAACTGCTCGGCGAGCCAGCCAGCGATTCCGCCAATGATGATTGCTGCGATCCAGCCGATTGCTTGATCTTCCATGTGGCTTCCTCCTAGTGGGGCGGCCAATCAAATCGGAAATTCGCGACCGCCAAAAGAACGCTGGCTCGTTGGAGAGACGATTTCGACCCAATGTTGTAGCCTCGAGGGCTTGGCTACCGGTCACGCGTGACACCGGGCGCCGAAATGAAAAAGCCAAGGAACAGTACCGCACCGGTTAGCGTTAGAGCAAACGGCGCGGGGCGGTCCACCTCCCCCCGGCCGCGCGACGGTCAGGGCGTCGGGGTACCCATCACCCGGCCGGCGCACCTAGCGAAGGATGTGGCCTATGCCCAGACCAATCCTATCGCCGCGCGAACGCGCTGCAGCGATCCTCGCGCTATCCGGCCGAGAGATTGGCCACGAGCTGGGGATCACCCCTCATGCCGTCCGCCACACTCTGCATATCGTCTACAACTCGGTCGGGATCCAGCCACGGGCCGGACGGCGTGATCTCGGCCGCGCCCTGGTCGCGCATGGCATTGTCAGCGTGCTCGATCTGCCGGCGGAAAAGCATCCGATTTATGCAGCTTAGCGCCCTAAGGAGCTGTGACTCATGTTGGCAAATCCAGGGGAGTGTCGCGTTCACGCTCGTCGCTGTGCCGAATGGGCATCAAAAACTAAGAATCCAGAGTTGCGGAGAAGGCTGTCCGACTTGGCGCGTACCTGGAACCAACTGGCGACACAGTTGGATGAATCTCACGCGCTTCTAGAACAGATTGACCAAGGCCATCATCAACTTGTCCCATCTTGAACCCGGCGGATATTGCCGGCTGGGCGCCCCAAGACCAGCCCTTCGTCGTTGCGTGATGGTCCGGTCGCGGCGGTCGCACGACACCCTCCCGTATTCCGTACCAGACCCAGGAAAAAGGGGTCAGCCCCCGGCACCCCCTGGGCGCCTTACCCGAATAGGTTGCGGATTCTCCTGAATTTGCTGCCGTGCCCGTCGCAGCAGTCAGCGCCAGCCCAAGATAGGCCGCTAATGGGATGGTCCGGCCGTGCTCCCGCCCCGCCAGCAAGCGAAGCTTGCAAGGGGCAGCGAAGACAAGGAGCACGCCATGTCCTGCAAGCTCAATACTGCGATCGCCGCCGTGATCGGGATCGATATCGGCAAGAACTCGTTCCACGTCGTAGGCCAAGATCAGCGCGGCGCCATCGTGCTTCCGGTGCGTGGTGGCTTGCTGTATTTTTAAAACAAATCAAGAAATCAAGCTGCGTGCTGGGGGCATGTGGGATGTACTACATTGTGGTTCGTCTCTGGGTAGTTTGATTTCTTGATTTTCAATCAAAACCCTCGGAGCGCGATTTTCCACAGGCACTGACCGATCTTGCGCACCGGCAGAGGCTCGGCCCAGGCAGGCGGCGCCAGTAGAGAACGACCGTGACGACCGCCAGCCTTATCATGCGAGTAGCCTGTTTGGATGGGTCGTCTTTGCGCTCACGGTTCGACCCTGCGGCTCATCAGTGCCACGCAATCTGCCGGGTGTAGGAAAAGGGCGGTGCACGATGGCGCGCGTGCTTTCGGGTCTTGGCGCTCCGCTTCGCGCGCGCGCTCTTCGCAGTCTTACATGCTCAGTCGCGGCGATGATCGGAGGCGCGGATTGCACAGCGGACTGTGACGCTGCGGGCGAGCTTTCATCGCTCAAGGGTTGGGTTGCCGTCGGCCGCGGTTGTTCGGAGTGCACGGCAGGCATGGCTTCGTCGGCCGTAGTGCTGACCTTCACCTGGTTAGAGGAGAAGTCGGCAACGGCTGTTTGGCAATCGGAGCCGCAATCAGGGTTGAGGACACGCTCTGGTTCGTCACCGGCGGTGGTGCAAAAACCGCGGGCGCGCTTGCAGGTGGAGAATATTTGATCAGCGGCGTCAGCGTGCCAACGCCAACGATGACCGAGACGGCGGCAATGAGGCTGCCTCGGGCTAGCAAGCCCTTCCAAGCTATACGCTCCACCTAAAACCTCACTCTATCACGCTTGTCCGCCCCGATAACATACTCCATCAGGCAATGCATCAATGCGCTGCGGGCCGTCTGAGCCAGCAGCCGGTTCACTCGACATCCAGGGCGACGCGTTCCATCCTGAATGGAACTACACCATCCGCCCGCGATCAGCCGCCAATCGAAGCAGTTAATTTGGCGAATGTCCTTAGTAGCC
>CAVZSC010000024.1:0-105815 GCA_963777755.1 uncultured Alphaproteobacteria bacterium | reverse complement strand
TGCCGCCGCGCGTCGGGCCGACCATCAACAAGATCTTGTGCAGGTCGAGTTGGCCGCTGATCACATATCCAAACCATTCGCCCAGCGCATCGATGGCGGCCGCGTCGTCCGGCCATAGCTCGCCGAGGAAATCGAGCCATCGTTCCGGCGCCGGTGCGCCGGGATCGTAATCGAACGGTACCGATGTCGTGTTGAAGTAGAACGGCGAATGGGGGATCAACTCCCGCGAGGCAATGTCGAGCAGCCCATTTGTCATTGCCACGATCCGGCCCGGCCACGCGTCGATCCAGCCAAGCGGGCTGATCGGTATCATCCGGCAAGAGACAAATTGCGCCGAGGGCTTCCAGCAGGTCGCCGATCTTATGGCGGTTGGGAGCCCATGCGGTCTTGCCCTTGTCGCCTCGATAGGCGCCGTGCTCAGTGAAGGAATAAGACGAACTGCGAATTTCGCGCTGTTCCAATTCGCGCCAGTGAGATCGGCGCCAGCTCCACCAGGCGCCGCGCCAATAGCGCAGCGTCAACTCGCCATCCTCGGTGTGGTGCTGGGCAACAAACACGCGCGCCACCGCCATCGGCTCTGTCGGCGGCGGCAGCACATGGTCCTTATCATCGCGGCCATTATTCTTGCCGCGGCGCTGCTCCTGCTTCGGCTTCCGTGACACGCTCTCGGCTTCTTCGCGAACGGTGCGCTCGGATTTTTTGGGGTCAAAGGGTTTCATGTCAGCGGCCCTTCCTCGAAGGGATTAACGCCGCGCATTGCCCATTGAACCACATGCGATACGTCGTCTCTGCCGAACCGGCGCAACCTCTCGCGAACATCGGCGCCGGCCCATCGACCATGTTTGTCGATCAAATTCACAGTGACAGCTAGTTGCATGAATTCGTCGTGAACCACGTCCGATGCGCCGAGGTCGCGTGAGTTCTTCGCGGCAGCCCACAGGATGTGGATGCGTTCCTTCGTCGTCCTATTTTCATCCATCAACAGCGGGCGAATGCACGCGATAGCCTGCCCGAGCAGATCGATGGCCGGCGGTGGCGGAAATGGCGCGGTCATGCCGCCTCCCGCTGCAAGCGCGCATGGATGGCCTCGAGCCAATCGCGTTGACGCGGTGTAAGCTCGCAACGCCAGCTAGCGAGATCGATGATGAAAGCGCGTTCCTTGGTCGACAGCAGGTAAGCGTGTCGCGCGCAGAACGCGCGCAGGTCGCGCCAGTCCGGCGGCGGTTTTGCGGGGCTGATCTTGATGACGTCGGCCCAAGTCAATCCCGCGCCGCGCACTAGCTTATCGGCCATGCGGGCGGCGTTGGAAACTTCGCCGTCATGATCGGAGCCGAACATGCCGCAGAGCTTTACGAGGCGGTGCGGGTCAATGAGCACGGTCATGGCGCCGCCCCCGGTCGCCAGGCGCGCAGTATCTCGCGCTCGGATTCCTCGGCGGCGCGCAGGATCGCGGTTGCCGCTGGCGAGACGTGCCTTTCGATCACGGCAGTCACCAGCGCACGAAGGACGCGCGGCGGCAGCGCGTCGAGCTCGACGCTATCACCCTCAAAACTGCGCGCGTGGGCGTTGCCGTTTCGCTTGGTCGGTCGCGTCGGCAGTGCGAAGTCCGCGATCTGCTCCTCGGTCAGCGCCGCGCGCTGGACGATCGGCGGCAGGCAGTCGAATGTTCGACACATCTCATCGAGGCGCCGCGCGATGGTCTGCGGAATCAACACGCCCGATGGATCGTGGTCCCCGAACTGGTAAATGTATGTGCGCTTGCCCTGCTCGGCGGCGCGGTAGATCTCCTGCGCGCTGCCGTGCAGAAGGTCAGGCTTGGCATTCCCCGCGAGATCATCAACGGGACGTCGTAATCCGACGTCACATCCCACAACACGCCGGCGAGCGCGTCCTTCTCGCACCAGATCTCGACGTAGTCGGACGACTGTGCCAGCGCGGAGCGGCGATAATATTTTGCCGTGTGCGCAACTGCGTCGGCGACGTTGTCGAACGTCTGGGTGAGGCGAACGCGGCGGAACTCGTCAACCACCCAGTCGAACCGGCAGCGCGCCCGAAAGGCGCATCGCCGTCATCAGGCGGATGACCGTTCCTTGGTAGGCTTCCTCGCTCTTCTCGATGATGCCGCGGGCGACCAGCTGATAGAAAACCTGCCGCACCGACATGGGCGGATCGTCGGAGATCACCTCGATGATGGAATCGCGGATCGTGGCAACGTCGGCCTTGGTGCGCCTTCCGCGTGCCCGATAAGATGACACTGGAAGCCCGTCCGTCTTGTAGCCCTTGCGGGCCGGTCGGTTCTCGGGCTATCAGCAGCACTGCCAGCACTGCATTAGCCCTTGTGGCTGTGGGGGCGCTCGGACTTGAACCGATGGAGCCTGTGGTTTGTAGGACCGGGCTCCGCGACCTGCCGCCCCCGAGATGCACAAACGCCGCCCTTTCATCGGGGCGGCGTTTCGTTTCAGGGGGTCTTGCGGAGCATCAGCGCGTGGCGCAGCCGTATGCCGAGCCGGCGCGGGCTCAGCTCGACGATCTTGTCGGGATGGTTCCGCTTCCAGGAATCGGCTGAGAGGCTGGAGACCTTCTCGGCCTCCTCCAGGGTGATTATCCGATCGAGTTCCAAGTCGGGCGGGAGCTTGAAGGTGAGGTCGTCATCGACAGGCGTGGGCATTACATCTCCTCCGCAGCATGAGCGTGAACACGCTCAGTCCGCTAAAGGCAGCACACGACTCTCAAGCTGTCAGTTTGGAATTGGTTGGAATTGGTTGAAATTCTATTTCGGAAGCAGCGACCGCTGCCACGCGGCAATCCATCTCGTGACGTGCGCGCGCAAGGTTTCCATGTCCGGGGTCCCGTCCGCGCCGTACCGCTGCTCGCACCAGGGGATGATTTCATCCCGGCAGAACTTGCTCAGGTTTTCGGGGTAGCCGTTGTCGTCGAACCACTGATGACAGTGAGCCTGGATTGCATCCCAATCATATTTAGGCTTTGCCCCGGCTTTCCGGCGCTGATCCGGAGAAGGCACAGGCTTGCTCGCCGCCGCGGGCGCATCCTGGGGGGGGCGCGGGCAACAGCGCGAGGAGGTGCCTGCGCGACGCCTTGATCCCCCAGGCTTGTGCGCCGCCAAGCGCGTTCTCGTGCGCCTCGTTGTCTTCCAGTCGATCGTAAGAAACGCGCGCCAGAACTGAGCCTGAGGGTCACCCCCGTGATATGCGGTGGATGGGATAGGATAGAAGGTCTTCCCCATCCTGTTTATCTGCTCAACGAATGCTATGACCTCCGCGACCGGTCCCTTCCACAACATGCAGGACCACGGTAACTTCCCGGCTGCCATCCATTCCCTCAGCAGCTCTTTTGCCAGCGCCTCCGATTCGAGGGCGGCGACTGCCAGCATCAAGGCGTCCCTCAGCCAGATCCAGTCGATTGTGCTAGATGTGTCGTCAGCCTTAGCCATGGCTCTACCCCGTGGCTTGGTCAGGTCGGTCAGGGCGTCGAAACCGCCCTGGCCGGCCGTCTTATTTAAGCGGACTGCAGCGCGACGACGTTGCTCTCCCGCCCTTCGACAAGGGCGAGCACGTGCTCGGCCCACCGCGCCAGCGCGGCCGCTATTTCGCGCTGATAGCGATACCGATCATAGATCGCTTCGACGCCGCCCTTGACGTGATTGATCGCGAGCTCGGCGACGTGCGGCGGGACGCCGAGCTTGCCGAGCCCGGTGCGCATTGTCCGGCGCAAATCGTGGAACGTCCATGGTGCCAGCGGCTTACCCGTGGTCATCACGACGCGGGTATCCAGCCGTAGCTTCGCCGCGGACCATCCGCTGAACGGCGTATCGCCTCCTCGGCCGAAAACAAAATCGCCGCCATCCTGCTTCGGCACCGCGGCGAGCAGTTCGATTGCAACGGCGGGCAAAGGCAGTACGAGCGCCCGACCGTTCTTCGTCCTCGTGCCAGGAATGGTCAGCACGCCGGCTTCGATCTCGCTCCATTTGAGCGCGCCGATCTCCTGGCGCCGACAGCCGGTCAACAGCAAAAGCTTGATGATGCGGCCCGCGGCATCATCGCCACAAGCGTTCCAAACGATACGGACTTCATTATCGGACAGGACCCGATCACGCGGCAGAATGCCCTCGGCCGGATCGTTGGTGGCGATGACCGGGTTGGCCTCGCACAAGCCCTCGCGCATCGCCCATGAGAACATCGCCGACAACGTATCGCGCGCCCGCGCCGCTGCCGTTCGGCCGTGGAGCTTCGTCAGTTCTTGCAGCCGGGGGGCAACGTCGGGGCGCTTGACGTCATCGAGCGCGCGGCCGTGGAGCGGGTTCCAACTCACGTTGAGATACCGCGTCGCGGCTTTGTAGGTTCCAGGCCGCATCACCTCCCGCTTGGCATCGAGGTAGCGCGCAGTCGCCTCGCCGAGCGTCAGCCGGGCGGCGGCCGCTGCCCGTTCCGCGGCCGGGTCAGCGCCCAGCGCTACCTGCGCGAACCGCTGCCGCGCGATCTTGCGGGCATCGTCGAGCTTGACCTTGCGCACGTCGCCCAGGCTCTCGCGACGTTGCTGCGTCCCGACGCGGTACTGCACGACCCAATGCTTGCCCCTCCCCCGCAGCCGCACGCCGAAGCTTGGCAGCTCGTCGATCCCATTCGAAGTGGTCAGTCTTGCCAGGCGGCAGGACGAGCGCGGCGAGGGCCTCTTTTGTGAACTTCATCGTCGTCCCCGCTCCTCACGTGCTGTCGATGGCTTGCTTCCCATTTTTCCCACGTGCTCTTTGGGGAAGCATATGGGAAGCAGGCTCGTGCTGTTTCGTGCTTCTTCACGCGCCAATACCCACGTGCTGTATCCTAATTGACGCGGCGTTTCAAGGTTATTGCGTCTCCTGCCGTTTCCTGCGGGAAGCCACTACATGATAGCCGGAGATCGACAGCACATGGCCGAGGCCGGATACGTACATGGCGTCGTTCACCGGCCCGGAGATGGCGTCGCGCTTGCCGGTGATCAGCGCCGAGGCGATCGCGCCCGTGTCGCCGCCGACGCTCGCGCGGATGCGCTTGTCGATGGCGTTGCGGAGCCCGTCGATGAAGGCCGCATAGTCGAGCCAGCGCGACGGTGGGCCAGGCGCCTGGCCCAAGCGGATCGCGCCGAGCGCGAAACCGGTCGCGCCGATGCCATGGAAATAGAGGTCGCGGGCGAAGTCGTAGCCGCCGGGCCGCAACGGCGCGAGCGGCGGGTTGAGGCGCGCGGTGAGCTCGACGAAGCCGCCGACCGGCGGCGCCGTCCCCTTGCGCACCGCGACGCGCACCCGCTCGAGCGCCTGGTCGAGGCGGCGCCCCTCGATCCGCTGCACCCGGATCACCACCCGGTCGGTGCGCTCGCGCTCCTCGCGCACTTCGATCCAGCCGGCGAGGCTGACGTTCCAGGCGGGCTGCGCCAAGACCGGATGGGCAACGCGCGTGCTCTTGACCGTCGCGGCCGCAAGCCCCGCGGCAATCGCTGCGGCGCCCAGCAGGACGGGAAATGCAACCGGGCGCTTGCGCGCCAGCATCGCACAGACCGCGAGGACGCCGAACAACGCCAGCACCGCCGTCAGCGCCGGCTCGCGGTCGGCGGCGAAATAGACGACGATGCCGCTGCCGAACGCGATCGGCAGCCACGGCATCAGGCGGCCGGGCCCGACCTCGGCGATCAGCCATTCACGGAGCTTTTCGGCGAGGCTGCCGGCGAACCGCGGCAACCGGATCGGCCACAGGGCCTCGCGGCGGCGCCACCACGCCGCATCCCAGGCTGTCGCCCGTCCGCCCGCCCTGCCCCACGGTGCCATCGGCGGCCCAACCGCTGCGCTGCCGCGCCTTCAGGATTTTGTAGCGGCTCTGGCGCGGTCAGCCAAGCGGGGAAAGACGGGGCATTGTCCCTCCGTCGAGGTCAATCGCCTGCGAACGCCTCGCGGTACACTTCGATGATCTGCGGCAACGAATCGATGAACAGGAAGATTAAGAGGTGAGCGATGCCGAACATGACGGCGACTTTTGCTGCGCTCGCCCAACCGGACGACTCTCCCGACCGTGCACATTCGCGGATGTCCCGATTGGCGGACCTCCAGATGCCGACGAGCTGCCACGTCGAAACCGCCAGGATGCCGAGCCACAGTGCGACCAAGCCTGCCAGGACAGCTCGCGGATCGTAGCCTGCCGAGCATACCGAGATCGGGACCGGCAAGCGTGCCGACCGTCCCGAATTGCTCAAGGCGTTGGAAGCGTGCCGGCGGCTCAAAGCCAAGCTGGTGATTGCCAAGCTTGATCGCCTGACCCGCAACACGAAATTTCTTCTCACGTTGATGGATAGCGGCGTTGACCCTGTATTTTGTGACTCCCCGCAAGTCCCGGGCGCAATGGGCCGGTTCATGCTCACGCAAATGGTCGCCGTCGCCGAACTGGAGGCCGGTTTGATCTCGGAGCGCACGAAGGCCGCGCTACAGGCCGCGCGAGCCCGTGGAACGCGGTTAGGCAATCCCTGACTCCCGGAGGCCGCCGCGTGCTGTGCTCCAGTTTGGAACCGGAAGCCCAGCACCGAGTTAATATGGCTAGCTGAACCGGAGGGGCGCACGATCGTTTTCGCGGGGCATCCGATGCCTGGCGATCCGAAGCGCTGCCGAGAGCACTCACTGCGTTGCGCCGAGCTGGCGATGACGGCGCCCACGCCAGAACTCAAGCTGCAGCTCATTGAGTTATCCAAGAACTTCTTGAACTTGTCGCTGGAGATGGAGCGCAACATAGCCATCATGGCCATGGACGACCCGCCGCCAGTCGTGCCACGCAAGCCGACGTAAGCTCCCTCAGTCGGCGGCCTCGTCCATGTTCGTCACGCGATCACTGAGTTCCACAGGAACGCCACGCTGATTGATGCGTTAGTCGCCAAAACAGGCAATCACCTTCCAAAGGCGACCCGATGGAACTGCTCATTGCCGCTGTGGCGGCCGGCGCGCTCATTGCTTGCTTGGGACTGGCGGTAGGCCCGGAATGACTCCATCTCTCCGCGTCCCGGTCTGCGCCCAGTGCCGCACGCCGATGTCGCTGGAGCGCATTGAGCCGCACGCCAAGTTGTCGGACGTACTCCTGCATACGTTTCGGTGCGACATGTGCCGTCTGATCGACAGGGTGGCGACGCCGCGACAACCAGCAGCAGCTGAGCCGCAGACTGTTCAGTAGGCCGGCCTCAGTTGGCGGCCTCGTCCTGCTCGCCGAGTCATCCGACGCACAAAATCGTCTCGCCGGGATGCTCGGCCTCAAGGCGCGCGATCTCGGCCGGCTCGCTATCGTCGGTCCAAACGAAACGGACAGGGCGAGCGTCCATCGAGGCTTCAAGCCTTTCCGGCCGTCACCGATTGACGTGTATACCCTGGCGGGCGCGCTCGGCAGGATTGCGGTCACGGGACGGCGTTTCTCAAGATCGACCATGCCGAACAATCAGGCTCGCGCCAGGATCATCCCGACTTGAACGTGAGCCCACCGGCCGCCCCGAGCCGTCTTGACGCCTCGCCGGTCTAGCTCGGCACATGACAGCGAAACGAGGCCGCCAACTGAGGCGGCCTATCCCTTCTCGGGATCATGCTTGGCTAACAGCTCGTCCAGGCGGGTGAGCAACTCGCGAGACCGCGCAAGGGTCTCTTCGCTCGACCGGATTTGCGCCCGCAACGTTTCGCGTTCCTTGCGGGCGGCCTCTACGAGAGCGCGGGACCTCAGCAGTTCAAGTTGCATCTCGGGATCGATCGTCATGGCCGGCAGCGTGGCGCCGAATGTCTTGCCGAGTCAAATTAGGACACTCGATTCAGCGAATTAGGACACTGGGGGTCGAACTAGGACAGCACCCCAATAGAACGAACCACGAAACGAGAACGGACGGAGACGCCCTGCACCGAATGCAGCAGCAATCAGGCTCGCGCGAGCACGTTCCCGACCTGAACATGCGTCCACTGGCCGCCCCGAGCTGTCTTAACGCCGCGACGGTTCAGCTCGCCGGCAATGGCGTTGTGGCCCTCGATCCCGGCTTTCTGTATTTCGCGGATCACTGGCAACACATTGCGCCATTGGGATGCGCGCGCTTAGCTCTTGAAGGCGCCGGCATGGAGAAAACGTGCCAGCGTCGCACCAGATCACACCGTCCTATTTTGCCTTACGTCGTACATCGCACTGCCAGTCTACGATTCGGACCAAGAGAAAGAAGCGGCCTGGCTGTTCGGGGCGTCCATTAGATTATAGCCACTAATCATACAATCTTGCAGGGTGTAGCCTCCCTCGACGCGGTCGAGTTCGGCTGCGGTCAACTCTCGGCGTTCGTTGTTATTATTATTAGACATCGCACTCTCCTTATGAACCGAGTGCACTATTCGCACCCGTTCGACGCTGGGAGAATGGCATGTTCGAAACCGCTGCGCTGTTCCGTAGGGAACCAAGCCAGGGCACGCCGACCGTGGCGGCGCGGGCGGATCAGGTTTCTTGAGTGACACGGCGTCGCCTCGCGATGAACCAGCGCACGCGCCCGGCGACCCAAGTCCGGTGGTCGCGTCATCCGACGCATCCCACGCTCAAACGGGAGAGACTCCATGGGCACGCAGCAGGTCGTATCCGAGTTCGATGCGGACATCCGCGCGTTGCGGGACGACGAAGTGGATCAGGTCGATGGAGGCATCATCGCCATATTGATCGGGCTGCTAGTACCGGCGCCGCCACCGGTTATTCTCACGCACATCCGCGACTAGGCCTGACTCATATCAGACGATAGGAACAGAGCTGGCGCGGGTGTCGGCCTTCGGACAACCCCCAAAAAACCATCCTGGGGCTCCTGTGGGGCTTTGGGTGGGTGCCCCCTGGTGGGGCAGCCCTACCCCATTGGGCTGCCCCTGTGGGCAGTCCTGCCCCATTGGGCTGCCCTGCCCCAGATTGGGGGCCCGGTTTGGTTCGAGACCGTACGGCATGGGCTTGGGGGGTGTCTGCCGACCGGGCCGGTGCAAATGGTGGCAGCGTTGTCGGCGCCGTACAACGAATTGTCTCCGGCACGGTTAAACGTTGATTAAAATGCTACGGACACCTCCTACCCAAGGGGGTGTCCCTGCCGTGGAGGGGGCTGGCTGGCTACCCTGGCCACCCTGGGATGACCCTAGCAGGCTAAGGGTAGTACGATGCGTGGTATGCCTATCTGGATCGGATCGTCACCGGCCGGACTGCCGCTGTCGTCGCGATGAGACGATGATCCATGAAAACCATCATCGCCATGCTCATGCTGACGAGCCCGGCGCTCGCCCAACCATTGCCGGTGCCGAAGTCCGGCCAATGTCCGAGCGGTTACGCCAGCGGTGCCCATTGGTGTACCCCGATGTCGGGCACGACACGGCAAGCTGTACGGAAAGGGCAGCGCGGCTGTCCGAGCGGGTGGATCGTCAGCGGTGGTTATTGCTTGTCGCCGCCACGGCCAACCGGACGCTGACAATGCGTCTGCGACGCGGTTCGCGGAATCGCGCTTCCGTTTGCCGACCCCTCATCATTGCCTGCCGTGCCGTCGCACCAGATCAGACAGCCTTGCTTTGCCTTATGTCGTACATCGCGCCGGGCGGGGTGCTGTTATTCCCTGTACCTGCCGAGGTGGTCTCCCCGAGAGGCGCCATAAAATAGTTGCTAATCATACAATCTTGAAAAGTATTGCCTCCCGACACGAGATCGAGTTCGGCTGCGGTCAACTCTCGGCGTTCGTTGTTATTGTTAGACATCACAATCTCCTTATGAACCGAGCGCGACCATTCGCACCCGTTCGATGCTGGGTTCTTTTTCGATTTTCTCTTAGAAGCCGACGCTGCCCGAGGAGGTACCGTATCTGCCATAGGACCGCAGGAAGTGGATGTCCTGCATTATAACTTTACCACCGCTCACGGCGTCCAATTCGTCGTCCCGCAACACGCGGTCAGTCTTGGCATTCTCGATCTTGCTCATTGGTCCGCTCCTTGAGTTCGGTGGCCTCTCAAGCTGGCCACCAAGCTGAACCGAATGCGACCATCGCACCCGTTCGACGCGGGGAGAAATGGCATGATCGAAACCGCTGCGCTGTTCCCTGAGGGACAGGCATGGCAGTTTTCGCTGCCATCGCTGCGCCACCCGACGCCGAAATAAAAAAAAAGGGCCGCTGCCGACCCCGCATCATTGCCTGCCGTGCCGCGGTCAACGCGGGCATTTCTAGAGCGGGGCCTCAACGCATCGACGTTAGGCACCGAAGACGTTCAACAGATATGTTCAGCCCACAGCCACCGCGACACACCTCGACTCTACCAATCTATGCCCCTCTCGGCCAAAACCCTCTGGACAAAGGCCGCGGAAGGGCCGTTCGCAGCCCATCCTATGAGGAACCCAACCTCCCCGGCGATAACGCACAATAAAAGCGGAACGCAGCCACCTGAGATTGCCTCAAGCTCAGCCTTTGTCAGCTTCCTCAGGTCAGGCGCAGTGACGCCGTGCCCTGCCATTTCAGTGTTGAGTGCGGTCATGTTGCCCCTCTGATGTTGTCGGAAGTCCGCCTCGGTTGGCGGCCTCACCAAGCTAGGTGGTGGTTACAGAGTCTCGATCGAAGTCTTTGGATATGTATTGTAGCAGCCGACATAGTCTCCTTTAACCACCCCGGGCGAGGAACCGGCGGACGTCGGCGCTGATGTCCTTAAAAACTTCCGCCACTCCCTGTTCAAAAATCGGGTAAAACACGCGGCCTAGTCGTTTGAGTTCGACGTTTGGTTCAGGCCGCTCGCAGACCTATGTCACGCAGCTTTTCGGCGAGACTGCCGGCGAACCGCGGCAACCGGATCGGCCACAGGGCCTCGCGGCGGCGCCGCCACGCCGCGTCCCAGGCTGTCGCCCGTCCGCCCGCCCTGCCCCACGGTGCCATCGGCGGCCCAACCGCTGCGCTGCCGCGCCTTCAGGGTTTCTAGCGGCTCCGGCGCGGTCAGCCAAGCGGGGAAGTTGAGGGTCTTCCTCCTTCTCGAATCAATCGCCTGCGAACGCCTCGCGGTACGCGTCGATGATCTGCGGCAACGAATCGATGAACAGGAAGATTAGGAGGTGAGCGATACCGAACACGACGGCGACCTTTGCTGCGCTCGCCCAACCGGACAACTCTCCCGACCGTGCACATTCGCGGATGTCCCGATTGGCGGACCTCCAGATGCCGACGAGCTGCCACGTCGCAACCGCCAGGATGCCGAGCCACAGCGCAACCAAGCCTGGCAGGACAGCTCGCGGATCGTAGCCTGCATCGCCAAGGAGCGTATCGGTCGTCACATACGTGACGACGCTCGTGAACACGGTCCCGAAAAAGCCGAACAGCCAGAAGGACATCCACAGCGGGAATTCACCGCGCCAATGGCGGGCAATGAAATTGGTGAACCGGTACGCGCGTTGGACGGCCGGTCTTGAGCGCACGCGATCGTTGCTCGCGCCAATGATGAACGCGATCACCGCAAAGACGAAAGTCGAGAACGCCAGGAGACGAAGATTGTACCACAGGCCCGGCCCCGACCAGGGCGGAAGTCGCGAGCCGCGCCACGCGAACATGAAATCGGACAGAGCGCTTGCCAGGCCGAGCACGGCGCCACCGATCGCCCAGACCCATTTGGCAGACCCAATCGTCCGTTCCGGCTCGTCCGGCGCCGCGGGTTTCGCCGCGTCTCTTTTCTTTTCCTCCCCCGGAAGCGGCGGCGGCGTGATCGGTGTCGCGCCCAATTCGGGCACGTCCGTGGCTCGCTTCCACTCGGCGAAGCCCTGGCGCCAGACCAACAGATCTCTGGCGTTGTCGTAGGTCGCAAGTGTCGCCTTCAAGGCTTCAAGACCGAGAGGGCCGACCTGATCTTTCCCATTGGAAAAGTACCAAGTATCCGACACGCACCGCTCCCCCAACGCGCAAGGCTCCTGCATCCCAGGACGAAGTCGCAAATCTCAGCGGCAGCACCCGACCATTGCCAAGGAGATTCCGACACACCGTGGAGCAGCACTACCCGTCACGTGACAGGATAGCATGTTCATGTTTTGTTCGCAAGCCCGGCTCCGCCCTCTTCGTTTGGCGTGAGCACATGGGCCGCGGGAGAGGCCGCCTCTTTCGGCTCGCGTGCCGTCGACGCGGCGCAGCAGGCTGGTTGCGCTTCTCCGGGTCGCTTCGGCGGCCTATCGATGCGGCCTATTCATCGTCTGCGATCCGCTTCTCTTCCGCCGTCGGATTGGGTTTGTCAGTGATCACTTGCGGGCAACGGAGGCAGGCGTTCCGGCCTTCTTGATGGAACCAGCGGCAGGTTGGACGTATCTGGCAAGGTGGCAGAGCGTTGACGACGGGTGCCAGACCTTCGACGATTCTTTGGGCGAGCGTGCATTCATTGCCCTTGAAATGCTTGCAACCGCTCGTCTCGCAAGCCGCTGCGATGCGAAAGATCGTGGTCGGTTTTGCCGGTCCTGAAAGGGCCAGAAGCTTCTCGGAGACAGGCTGCGTCTCGGTCAGATAACCCACGCGGAGTGCGTCTGGAGTGCCGGTGACCACGCCGTAAACTCGTGCATCTTTGGCGCCCGCTTGAGCACTCGGACAATCGAGGGGTCGGGAAGCTAGGTTCGACATCAAGACCTCCAATCCAGTTCCGAAGCCAGGCGGGCGCCTTCTTTTGCGCGTACCGTCTTGCGGCATCAAAACGCGAGGATCGAAGGCTGCTCGACAGGCGGCGGGACGACGCCGGTCGTGGCGCCACCGCGAACGAGGACGGTACGCAGCAGCCCCGAGCTGACGAGACCGCCGGCGACCTTCTCGATCTGGTCGGGCGTCAGGGCAATGGGGGCATCGAGAGCAGGATCGAACGGCTCTTTGGACCGCTTGGTGGTCACGTCGGATAGCGAAGATTTCGTCATAGACGTTCTCCTTGTGACTAAACCGGCCCTTTAGCCGGCGCGGGGATGTTGGATTGCATTCTTGGGCCGGTCAGTGAGGTTGGTCACATACTGGGCCGTCGCGGCTTCCCACGCGGCCACAGCCTTCCCATAATTCTCCCACCCCCGCGCGCCCGGCGGCCATCCCGGGACGGTCGCAACCGGGAACATCCTGGCGCGCTCAGCGTTGACTCACGCCCTTACTCCGCCGCCTTCGCTCGACGTCATCGTGACAACGGTGGCTACGGAAGCCGGGAGATGGCGGCTCCACAGGAGGCGCCACATGAGCATCAAGAGGATTCTGGTTCCGCTTCCCAGCCTGGCTGATCATGCCGGCGAGACCGACACAGCCTTGTCTGCCGCCAAGGCTTTCGGCGCGCATGTCGAGGCGCTGTACATCAATCCGCCGCCCCCGCCCGTCCGCGGGATGCGCGTGAGCGAAGGCTATGCCGCGGCGGTGGCGGTGCCGCGACAGGTGGAGTGGTTCGCGCAGGAGCAGGAGGCACGCGCCCGTGAGGCGCGGGAGGGCTTTGTGCGCGCGTGCAGCGCCAAAGACATCCGCCTGGTGACCGAGGTCGAGGAGCCCGCGGCCCTGCCGTCGGCGTCCTGGCGCCAGGCCGAGGGATCATACGAGAGCGTCGCCGCGGAACGTGCCGCGGCATTCGATCTCGTGGTCGCCGCCAGCGCCGCCGTGGTCGAATCCCTCAAAGACATTGCCGAGAAGGCGCTGATGCAGACCCGTCGTCCGGTTCTGCTGGCGCCCAAGCCGTCCGGCCAGGAGATCGATCTGACCGCCGCCGCGATGGTCGCCTGGGACGAAAGCCCGGAATGCTGGCACGCGTTGTCTGCTGCCCTTCCCTTCCTCAAGCTCGCCCGCTCGGTCGACGTCGTCAGCGTCGACAAGAGCGCAACCGCCCGCCACGCTTCGCAGGCCGAAGCGCTCGCCTATCTGCGCTGCCATGGCATCGGTGCGACGGCACGGGTGGTCGCTCCGCACCTGCGTTCGGCGGGCGATACGTTACTGGCGGAGGCGGCAGAACGTGACGTCTGCCTCCTGGTGATGGGGGCCTATTCGCATAGTCCCCTGCGCGAGATGCTGCTCGGCGGCGCGACGCGCTATGTGCTGAAGCACGCCATGACACGGCCCGTCCTGATGGCGCATTAGGCGACCGTCGGAGCGGCGCGCGGACAGAACGGTCAAGCGGACAGGCCTTCTGGCCAGTTCCGCCGCCGCTCATCTTTGCCTCGAGCTAGCTGTGAACTGTCAGGAGGTTGTCCATTCGATCCGAACCGGGAACGCTGAAGTCGCCAAACACCAGCGATTCGCGGAGGACCGAATGGACACCCACAAGAATGCTCGCCTGACGCCGAAAGGTCGAGAGGGGATGGTTCTGGCGGTGGTGCATGGCGGGCTGACCAGAGCCGCCGCCGCCCGCCAGTACAACACCACATCGAAGACAGTCAGCAAGTGGGTCGATCGTTTCCATGCCGAAGGGAGGGATGGTCTCAACGACCGATCCTCAAGGCCCCTTTCATCGCCCAGCCGAACCCCGCCCGCCACATGTGCTGCCGTTGAAGGCTTACGCCGCCAGCGCTACATCCAAGCGCATATCGCAAGTCAGATCGGCATCTCCCCGTCCACCGTCTCGCGCATTCTCAAGCGCTGCGGCCTGAGCTTGCTGTCCGCTCTTGAGCCTCAGAAGCCCCGCCCCCGTTACGAGCGTGCCAGCCCCGGCGAGATCGTCCACCTGGACATCAAAAAGCTGGGCCGGTTCAATGCAGTAGGTCACCGCATCACAGGCGATAAAAGGCAGCCGAATGCCACACGGGGGGTGGGTTGGGAGTTCGCTCATGTCGCCATCGACGATCATTCCCGCGTGGCCACCGCTGAGATCTTCCCCGACGAGAGGAAGGAAAGCGCCGTTGCCTTTCTCCTTAACGCCGTCGCCTACTTTGCGCGCCTTGGCGTCACCGTCGATCGCGTCATGACGGACAACGGCAGCTGCTATCGCTCAATGGCCTTCGCACGTGCCTGCGCTCAGCTCGGCATCAAGCACCTCAGGACCAAGCCATACACGCCACAGACCAACGGCAAGGCCGAACGCTTCATCCAGACCGCGCTCCGAGAATGGGCCTATGCCACGGCTTTCGAGCATTCAGATCAGAGGCGTGGCGCGCTGCCTCTCTGGCTGCACCGCTACAACTGGCATAGGCCTCATGCTAGCCTTGATAAGAATACGCCAATCAGCCGTCTCGGCTTCACCAGGAAGAACGTCCTGACACTTCACAGCTAGCGCAGCTCGAGCGCCAGCAGCTCGTCGTCATGGAACACGCCATCGATGCACAGCGCATTGCGCTCGATGCCGTAGGCCACGAACCCGAGCCGCTGATAGAGCCGCCGGGCATCGTGACTGCTCATGGTGACGGTCGCCTGCAGCACCAGCACATGGTCGGCGGCATGCTCGACGACGTGCCGCACGAGGCGCTCGCCGATGCCGCGGCCGCGCCATTGCGGCTGCACGAACACGCCCCACAGCGCGCCCTTGTGGCGCTGCTTGAGCCTAGGGTTCGCCACAAATCCCGCCATGCCGACCAGCCGGGCGCCGTCGAATGCGCCGAAGATCGCGCTCGGTCCGGCTCGCGGAATGCGGTCGCGGAAAGTCTCCGCAGGAAGCGCGGACTCCTCCTCATGGCTCGACGAGAACGCCTCCGGCGCCGTCGCGAGGGCTTCCAGCCGGAGCGCGCGATAGCTCGCCGCGTCGGATGGCGTGAGCACGCGAATTCTGACAGTGTCCAACGTCATCGAGAAGCCTGCGGCCGAAGTCGAGCGGGCCGAAAGGGCCCGTGGCTGACATCAGGATTTCTGGCTGCTCACCTTCGCCCAGGTGTCGCGCAAGCCCACCGTTCGATTGTACACCGGGCGCCCCGGGCCTGAGTCGATGTCGCGATAGAAATAGCCGAGCCGCTCCAGCTGCACCGGCTCGGCCGCGTTGTCTCCGGCAAGCGCCGGCTCGAGCCGGCAGTCCGTCAGCACGTCCAGCGAGTCCGGATTGAGGTCGGCGGCGAAATTGCCGGCGTTCGGGTCGGGCCGGGTGAACAGCGGATTGTAGAGGCGCACCTCGGCCGGCATCGAATCCTTGGCCGACACCCAATGCAACGTCGCCTGCACCTTGCGGCCATCGGGGGCGTTGCCGCCGCGCGTCGCCGGATCGTAGGTGCAGCGCAGCTCGACAACCTCGCCCTTGTGGTCCTTCACCACCTCGCGGCAGGTGACGAAATACGCATAGCGCAGGCGCACCTCGCGGCCGGGCGAGAGGCGGAAGAACTTCTTCGGCGGGTTCTCCATGAAGTCGTCGCGCTCGACGTAGAGCTCGCGCCCGAACCGGATTTTTCGCGAGCCGGCCGATGGATCGTCGGGGTGGTTCGCGGCATCGAGCTCTTCGCTCTGCCCTTCCGGATAGTTCTCGATCGTGATCTTGAGCGGGCGCAGGACCGCCATGCGCCGCTGCGCCGTGCGGTTGAGCTCGTCGCGCACGGCATGCTCGAACATCGCGACGTCGACCACGCTGTTGGCCTTGGCCACGCCGACCCGCTTGACGAACTCGCGCAGCGCCGCCGGCGGCACGCCGCGCCGCCGCAGGCCCGCCAGCGTCGGCATGCGCGGGTCGTCCCAGCCGGACACGTGGCCGTTGCGCACCAGCTGGGTGAGCACGCGCTTCGACAGCACCGTGTAGGTGATGTTGAGGCGGGCAAACTCGTACTGCCGCGGCCGCGACGGGACCGGCAGGTTCTCGATGAACCAGTCGTACAGCGGCCGGTGGTCCTCGAATTCAAGCGTGCAGATCGAGTGGGTGATCCCCTCGATCGCGTCCGACTGGCCGTGGGCGTAATCGTAGCTCGGGTAGATGCGCCAGGCCTCGCCGGTGCGCGGGTGCGTGGCATGCAGGATGCGGTAGAGCACCGGGTCGCGCAGGTTGATGTTGCCCGACGCCATGTCGATCTTTGCCCGCAGCACCCGCGCCCCGTTGGGGAACTCGCCCGCCCGCATGCGGCGGAACAGGTCGAGGTTCTCCTCGACGCCGCGCTCGCGCCACGGGCTGTTGCGGCCCGGCTCGGTGAGCGTGCCGCGCGCCGCCCGCATTTCCTCCTGCGGCTGGTCGTCCACATAGGCCTTGCCGGTACGGATCAGGTGCTCGGCCCATTCGTACAGCTGCTCGAAATAATCGGAGGCATGGTAGAGGTGCCGGCCCCAGTCGAAGCCGAGCCAGCGCACGTCGCGCTCGATCGAATCGATGTATTCCTGCTCTTCCTTGACCGGGTTGGTGTCGTCGAAGCGCAGATGGCACCGCCCGCCGAACTCCTCGGCGATGCCGAAATTGAGGCAGATCGACTTGGCGTGGCCGATATGCAGGTAGCCGTTGGGCTCCGGCGGGAACCGGGTGACCACGCTCGTGTGGCGGCCGGCGGCGAGGTCCGCCTGGACGATGTCGCGGATGAAGTCGCGCCCGGCTTCCGCCACGGTTGCTTCGGCTACACTCATCATTTGGTCCTGCTGGCACACTTGTGTGCGCCGAATCTGTGCCCTATGTGCCAAATCCACGGCGGCGCGCCAAGACGGCGCCATTGCAGACGGCCTATTTCGATGATCTGAGCTTCTTATATGGTACACCAATGCCGGGCACGCCACTCGCCCTCGAGCCACCCACGACCGACGAGCTGACCGACACCGCATGACCGAGACCGTCGTCACGCGCTTTGCCCCCTCGCCGACCGGCTTCCTCCATATCGGCGGCGGCCGCACCGCCCTGTTCAACTGGCTCTACGCGCGTCGCCACGGCGGCCGCATGCTTCTGCGCATCGAGGACACCGATCGCGAGCGCTCCACCAAGGCGGCGATCGACGCCATCATCGACGGCCTCACCTGGCTCGGCATCACCTGGGACGGCGAGGCCGTCCACCAGTTCGCGCGCGCCGCCCGCCACCGCGAGGTCGCCGAGGGCCTGCTGGCGAGCGGCCGCGCCTACCGCTGCTACGCGAGCCCGGACGAGCTCATCGAGATGCGCGAGGCGGCGCGGCGCGCCGGCTCGTCGCGCCTCTACGACGGCCGCTGGCGCGACCGCGATCCCGGCGATGCACCTCCCGGCGCGAAGGGGGCGATCCGCCTGAAGGCGCCGCAGACCGGCGAGACCGCGATCGACGACCAGGTTCAGGGCCGCGTCGTGTGGCAGAACGAGAATCTCGACGACCTGGTGCTGCTGCGCTCCGACGGCACGCCGACCTACATGCTCGCCGTCGTGGTCGACGATCACGACATGGGCGTCACCCACATCATCCGCGGCGACGACCACCTCACCAACGCGGCGCGCCAGAAACACATCTACGACGCGCTCGGCTGGAGCGTGCCGGTGATGGCGCATATTCCGCTGATCCACGGCCCGGATGGCGCCAAGCTGTCGAAGCGCCATGGCGCGCTCGGCATCGATGCCTATCGCGCCCTGGGCTACCTGCCGGCGGCGCTGCGCAACTACCTGGTGCGGCTCGGCTGGGCACACGGCGACCAGGAGATCTTCTCCACCGAGGAGATGATCGCGGCGTTCGACCTGCCGCAGATCGGCCGCTCGCCGGCCCGCTTCGATTTCGCCAAGCTGGAGAGCCTCAACGGCCACTACATGCGGGCGAGCAGCGACGCCGAGCTGGTGACGGCGATCGAGAGCGTGCTGCCGCATATCGCGCGCGGGCCTGAGATCGCCGCCAAGCTCGATGGCGCCATGAAGGCGAAGCTCACCGCCGCCATGCCGGGCCTCAAGGAGCGCGCCAAGACGCTGATCGATCTTATCGACAGCGCATCCTACCTGTGGAGCGACCGCCCGATCCCGGTCGACGACAAGGCGCGGGTCTTGTTGTCCGACGAGGCGCGTGTGCTGCTGGCCGAGCTGATGCGCGAGCTCGAAGCGGTCGAGCCCTGGGATGCGCAGGGCACCGAAGCCGCGGTGCGCGCCTTCGCCGAGCGCCGCAGCGTCAAGCTCGGGTCGGTGGCGCAGCCCCTGCGCGCGGCCCTCACGGGCCGCACGACATCGCCCGGCATCTTCGACGTGCTGACCGTGCTCGGCAGGACCGAGAGCCTGGCGCGGCTGGCGGACCAGGCGGCCGCGCCGGCGGCGGCGAAGTAGGCTACTCCAGCCCCTCGCCCGTCATCCTGAGGCGCTCGGCGCATTCAAGTCAATGTCCCAACATTCGCACAGCCCGCGCCGAGCCTCGAAGGATGATCGGCTCGGGCCGTGCATCCTTCGAGGCTCGACGCGCGAAGAGCGCGTCGAGCGCCTCAGGATGACGGTATCGAATCGATCACTCCGCCTGAATCCCCGCCGTCTTGATGATCGCGCCGTAGCGGTCGATGCCGTCGCGGATCAGCGCCGCGAACGCCTCCGGCGCGCCGCCGATCACCGCGTAGCCATTGTCGTGGAGCTTGGGCAGCACGTCGGGGGCGTTGAGCCCCTTCACGATCTCCTGGTTCAGCCGGCTCACGATTGGCGCCGGCAGTCCGGGCGGGCCCAGATAGCCGAACCAGCTCGACGGCTTCTGGAATGCCGGGATCGTCTCGGAGATCGACGGCACCTGCGCGAGCTTGGCGAACCGCGTCGGCTCGAGCACCGCCAGGATCTTGATGCGGCCCTGGTCCATGTTGGGCAGCGCCGTCGAGACCGATGTGAACACGATCGGGATATGGCCGGCGACCACGTCCTGCATGGCGGGGCCGACCCCGCGGTACGGCACGTGCTGCAGCTTCGCCCCGGTGGTCTGGTTGAACAACTCGCCCATCAGGTGGAACACCGAGCCGACGCCGGAGGTGCCGTAGGAGAGCTCACCCGGCTTCTGTTTCGCGTAGGCGATGAGCTCGCTCACCGAATTCACCGGCACCGAGGCATGCACCACCAGACAGGTGACCGGCTCGACCGCCGCCACGATCGGGGTGAAGTCCTTCACCGGGTCGTACGGCAGGCTCTTTGAGAGAAACAAGCTGGTCACGTGGGTGCCGACGGTGCCGGCCAGAATGGTCGAGCCGTCAGGCGCGGCGAGCGCCACCCCCTTGGAGCCGATCGCCCCGTTGGCGCCTGCCCGGTGATCCACCACGACCGGCTGTCCCAGCGCCTCGCTCAGCTTCGGCGCGACCCAGCGCGCCACCACGTCGAGCGGTCCCGGTGGGAACGGCACCACGATGGTGATCGGCCGGCTCGGCCAGGTCTGTGCGGCGGCCGGCGCGGGCGCTGCGAGCCCGGCGAGGACAAGGAGCATGGCGGCGCCAAGACGTGAAAGCGGCATCGATGATCCCCGGAAGTCGGCACAGGAATGAAACGCTGTAGCACGCCGCATAGGCTGCCGACCAACCTCCCGACAACGATCCCTGCCTGCGCGGCTTGATTTGCCGGCGCCGCCTGGCGCAAGCTCCCGCAAAATCCGCTCGCGGGAGGACCATCATGAGCGTCGTAGAGAGGCTGCCGGCTGCCGCGCCGGAACAATCCGTCCCGTCCGCCGCGGAGCTGGTTGCACGCGCCCGAACGCTCGCTCCGAAGCTGCGCGAACGCGCGGTCAAAGCCGAACGCGACCGCACCATCCCGCTCGAGTCGGTTCAGGAATTCATCGATGCCGGCCTGGTCCGCACCCTCATGCCGCGGCGGTGGGGCGGCTACGAGCACGATCATTCGGTCGCCTTCGACATCGCGATCGAGCTCGGGCGCTCGACCTGCGGCTCCTCCGCCTGGTGCCTCAACTACCTGAGCGACCACGCCTGCATCCTGGCGCATTTCCCCGAGGAAGCGCAGCACGACGTGTGGAGCCGCAACCCGGATGCCTGCATCGCCACCTCGGCGGCGCCCACCGGCAAGGCCGAGGTCGCCTCGGGCGGCTATCGCCTCAACGGCCAATGGTCGTGGTGCAGCGGCATCCGCCACTCGCAGTGGATCATGATCGGCGGCCTGGTGTTCCGCGAAGGCGAGCACCACCCCGACATGCGTCTGTTCCTGGTGCCGGTCGAGGATCTGAAGATCCTCGATACATGGTTCTGCGCCGGCCTGCGCGGCAGCGGCTCGACCACCGTCGCGCTCGACGACGTGCTCGTGCCCGAGCATCGTAGCGTGAGCTTCTCCACCCTGCGCGACGCGCACTCGCCCGGATCCGCGGTCAACACCAACCCGATCTACCGCACGCCGTTCATCGCGGTACACACCTATGCGCTGCTCGGGCCGTGCCTCGGCCTCGCGCGCGGCGCCTATGCGGAGTTCGTCGAATGGACCCGCAAGCGCTATCTCACCTACACCCAGCTCGCCATCGCCCAGCACGTGCCGGTGCAGCTGCGGATCGCCGAGATCGCCGCGCAGATCGATGCCGCCGAGCTGTTGGCGCGCCGCGCGCTCGGGACCGCGCGGGCGGACTACAGCGGCATGAGCCTCAAGACGCGCACGCTGCTGCGGCGCGATTTCACCTACGCGATGCGCAGCTTGCGCGAGGCCATGGACGCCCTGATCAAGATCAGCGGCTCCAGCGGCCTGATGGACGACAACCCGGTGCAGCGCTGCTGGCGTGACGTCCTCGCGATCTCCTCGCACGTGGTGATGAACTGGGACGTGCCGGCGGAGAACTTTGGGCGCATGGAATTTGGCCTTGGCCTCAACGAGGCCTATCCGATGTTCTGATCAGGCCTCGCGATAGCGCCCACCTATCGAACCGCCATACGCCGCAAACATTTGCCACCGAATAGCGGGCTTCAGTCCGTCTAAAAATCTCGGCGGTCCGTCAGAAAAAACAAAAATCGGTCCGTCCAGTATCTTCGGCTGCTCATTCCGTGGGGAACGCCGATGTCGGCTATGCTGGCGCGTCGGTTCTGGTCCGACGCGCGCCATTACCAGATTGCCGCGCTCGCAACGCTGCTCACCTACAGTCTCAGCTGGCTCGATTTCGGCGCGCGGCCGCTCAACAGCGCGCTGGCGATCGGCTCGGCGCTGGCCACCCAGTCGATTTGTTCCCGCTGGTTCGGCGTGCCGCTCGACCTGCGATCCCCGCTGATCACCGGCTTCTCGCTCAGCCTCCTGCTGCGCGCCGACGACGCCTGGGTGCATGCGCTCGCCGGCGTCGTCGCCATCGGCTCGAAATTCGTGCTGCGCATCGACGGCAAGCACATCTGGAACCCGGCCGGCTTCGCCATCGTGGTCCTGCTGTTCACCCCCGCCGGGGTGTGGATCTCGCCCGGCCAATGGGGCTCGACCGTGTGGTTCGCGGCCCTTCTTGGTTTCTTCGCCATCCTGGTGCTGCACGCGGCGCGCCGCTCCGACGTCGCGATCTTCTTCCTCGGCACCCATGCGGCGCTGCTGCTTGGGCGCGCCCTGTGGCTCGGCGATCCGCTGTCCATTCCGCTGCACCAGCTGCAGAGCGGCTCGCTCCTGATCTTCGCGTTCTTCATGATCTCCGACCCGCGCACGACCCCCGACTCCCGTCTCGGCCGCTTCATCTTCGCCGCCTCGGTCGCTGGCTTCGCGCACTGGCTCGCCTTCTTCATGCAGATGCGGCCGGCGCTCTACGTGGCGCTGATCGCCTTGTCGCCATTCATCCTCCTGATCGATCGCCTTCTGCCCGCCCAGCGATTTGCCTGGAATGCCCCAACCCCGCACGGAGTACGCCCATGAGCCGCACGGTCATTCGTCGCCTGCAAGCCGGCACCGCACTCGTCGCCATCCTCATTGCCCTGGCGGGCCCTGCCGCCGCCTTCTGCGGGTTCTATGTCGCCAAGGCCGATTCCAAGCTGTTCAACAAGTCGTCCAAGGTGGTGCTCACCCGCGACGGCAATCAGACTGCCATCACCATGGCGAGCGACTACCAGGGCGAGCCCAAGGAATTCGCCGTGGTGATCCCGGTGCCGACCTTCATCGAGCGCAAGCAGATCGGCGTGGTCGAGATGAAGACGATCGACCACCTCGACGCGTTCACGGCGCCGCGGCTCGTCGAGTACCACGATCCCGATCCCTGCGAGCCGGTCATGTACCGCCGCGCATTGCCGATGGCCGCCGCGCCCGGCGTCAAGACGGCGGATCAGCTTGGCGTCGTGCGCTATCGCGGCGTCACCGTCGAGGCGAGCTACGACGTCGGCGAATACGACGTGTTGATCCTGTCCGCCAAGGAAAGCGACGGGCTGGTCAACTGGCTCACCGACAACGGCTACCGCATCCCATCGGGCGCCGACGCCGTGCTCGGCAGCTACATCAGGCAGAACATGCGGTTCTTCGTCGCCAAGGTGAATCTCGACCGCATGCAGACGATCGGTGCCGGCTACCTGCGGCCGCTCCAGGTGCGCTACGAGACGGCGAAATTCATGCTGCCGCTGCGCCTCGGCACGGTGAACGCGAGCGGTCCGCAGGACCTGATCGTCTACGCGCTCACCAAGAACGGCCGCGTCGAGGCCGCGAACTATCGCACCGTCAAGCTGCCCTCGAACGCCGAGATCCCGCTCTACGTCAAGGACGAGTTCGGCAAGTTCTATTCTGCGCTGTTCGAGCGCGCGGTCGAGCGCGAGCAGATGCGCGCGGTGTTCGTCGAATATGCCTGGGACATGGGCTGGTGCGATCCGTGCGCGGCCGACCCGATGACCAACAAGGAGCTGGTCGAGCTCGGCGTGCGCTGGATCGACAGCGATGAAGCCACGGCCTTCCGCTCGCGCGGCGGCGGGGCCAACGCCTACGTGACCCGCCTCCACGTGCGCTACGACGCGAAGTCGTTCCCCGAGGACCTGGTGTTCCTGGAAACCCGCGACCGCGAGAACTTCCAGGGCCGCTACATCCTGCGCCACCCGTGGAAGGGCGCCGCCGCCTGCCCGGCCGGCGAGGAGTATCGCAAGGGGCTTCCGGCGCAATTCCGCCAGCAGGCCAGCACCCTGTCGCAGCTCACCGGCTGGAGCCGGGAGGAGATCGAGCAGCGCATGGAGCGCAGCGGGCAGTCGGTACGGGGAACCGGCCGCTGAGGTCGTCATCGCCGGCCTTGTGCCGGCGATCTCGATCCGATTGGCACAGCCGTGCCATCTCTATCGGGATGGCCGGCACAAGGCCGGCCATGACGATGCATCGTCACCCTGCCGGCTTGTTGTGCCCCACCGTCTTCAAATACTGCAGCGTCTCCTCGGCCGACACGACGTCGGCATACTTGGCGTCGAGATCGAACAGGCTCTGCGCGTGCGCGGCGGCCGAGCGGTCGCCCACCGCCTCGCGCACCACCATCGGGCGGAAGCCGGTCTGCAAGGCGTCCACCGCGGTCGCCCGCACGCAGCCGCTGGTGGTGCAGCCGGTGAGGATCAGCGTGTCGACCCCGCGGCTCATCAGCCGCGGCGTGAGGTCGGTGCCGAAGAAGCAGGAGGCGTATTTCTTCACCAGCAGGCTATCGCCGGCGCGAAAGTCCAGCCGCGGGTCGACCTCCACGCCGTCCGTTCCCGCCTTCAGCGTCGCGACGCCCTTCTGCTTGAGCGCCCAGATTCCGGCGTCGCGGAAATCCGCATCGTGATAGATCACGGTTGAGAAGATCACCGGGATGCCGCGCTCGTGCGCCACGCCGAGCAGCGGGTTGATGGCGGCGAGCTCGGCGTCGAGGTTGGCGCCGAGCATCATCTCGGGATTGGTGAAGGCCTTCACCATGTCGATGACGATCAGCGCCGGCCGCTCGCCGAAACCGATTCGCAGCCCGAACCCCCGCTGGCGGAAGAATGCCTCGTCCTCTGACCCGCTCGTCATCTGGTTTTCTCCTTATTCATCATAAGCTCGTCGAGCCGCCGGCCCGTGCGTTGAGCCATCCGGCTTGCTTCGGACAGGCGGATTGCGCCGCCGCATCCGTCGATTTTGACAAAAAGGCGGTCGTTGACGGGCCATTTACGGGCGCCCGCTATGGTGGGGCCCTTGTTCCTGTCCCTGCGTAGCGTCATGTCACACCCAGCTTGCGTCGTTTGTGTCTCCGAAGGCAAGGTGCCCGGCCTCGCCGCGGCCCTGAAGGCGGCGATCCGCTACCCGCTGGTCGAGCTCGGCCCGGCCGACGTCCCGCGCAAGCTCGCCGAGGTCGACCCGGCTGCCATCGTCGTGCCGGATGAGCGCCTCGCGCCGGAGCTCGCGGCGAGTCTTCTCGCCTACCTCGACGACATGGACGGGGCATGCATCCCCCTCCTCGCCTGCCTGCCGGAGGATTGGGGACGATCGGGCGTCGTCCTGCCGCTGCCGGCCGGCGGCGCCGCGGAGCGCGCCGTCGAGCGGATCGCCGCCGCGCTGCGCATGCGCGCACTCCATGCCACCGTGCTGCGCCGGGCGGCGGCGCAGAGCCGGACCAATAGCGTCCCCGCCTACGCGACCGGCGAGTCCCTCGGCGACGCGACGGTGCTGGTCGCCGGCCGCGGCGGCGGCTATCCGGCCTTGACCATGGCGGTGGGCGAACGGGTCGGCCTCATCGGCGCGTTGAGCCTGGAGACCGCCGCGCAGTACCTGGCGGGGCGCGACATCGACGGCATCGTCGTCGGCGACGGGTTTTCCGGCCGGGCGGTGGAGAATTTCCTCGACCTGCTGCGCGCCGACGCGCGCTTCCGCGACCTGCCGATCGTGGTGGCGGACAGCCGCATCGGTCCCCTGGATTTCGACTCGCTGGCCAATGCCGACCGCGTTCGCGGCGGCGCCGATCGCGTTCTCGCCCATCTGCTGCCGCTCGTCCATCTGCACAGCTTCGCGGCGCGGCTACGGCGCTGCGCGCGATCGCTCGAGACCCGGGGGTTCATCGACGCCGACACCGGGCTCCTGACCTGCGATGCGTTCATCCGCGACCTCACGCGTGTCGTCGAGGATTCCCGCAAGCACAAGAGCCGGCTGTCGCTGGCGCGCTTCTCCTTCGAGGGGCTCGGCCGGCAGTCCGGCATCGACGCCGCGCGCATCGTCGGCCGCCTCGTGCGTGCCGCCGACTTCGCCTGCCAGGACGACGACGGCTCGATCCATGTCGCCTTCACCGACACCGACCTCAAGGCCGCCCACGTGGTGGCGCGCCGGATCGCCAGCGTGCTCAAGCACACGATGCTCTCCCCCGAGCCCGGAACGGCCCGCCTCGATCCGCAGGTCGCCCTGGTGACGCGCAAGCCGACGGACACCGCTGCCAGCCTGCTGGCGCGGGTGCGCCCCGCGACCGTTGCGGCGGAGTGAAGCAGCGCCTACCTTCGGGGCGCGCGCGCTAACTCGCACCCGGAGGCCGCCATGGCTGCTGCACCGACTGATCCACTCGTCATCGACGTCGTCTCCGACGTGGTCTGCCCGTGGTGCTATATCGGCAAGCGGCGGCTCGAGCAGGCGGTGGCGCTCGCGCCCGAGATCCCGGTCGAGGTCCGCTTCCGTCCCTATTTCCTCAATCCGTGGGTGCCGCGCGAGGGCATGAGCCGCGAGGACTACCTCACCACGAAATTCGGTTCGCCCGCCCGCTACAAGGACATCGCCCGCCGCGTGGCGGCCGCCGCCGAGGCCGAGGGGCTGGTCTACGCGATCGACAAGATCGCGCGCCAGCCGAACACGCTCGACTGTCACCGGCTCATTCGCTGGGCCGACGAAAGCGGCCGTGGCGCCGCCATGAAACAGCGGCTGATGGAACTCTATTTCGCCGAGGGCGCGGACCTGTCCGATCCGCAGGTGCTCGTCGGCGCGGCGATCGCCTGCGGACTCGATGGCGAGGCGATCCGCGCCCGGCTCGCGAGCGAGGCCGACGTCGCGGCCGTCGAGCAGGAGGCGAATTCCGCCAAAGAGGCGGGCATCGACGGGGTGCCGTGCTTCATCCTCGGCAATCTGCTGGCGGTGTCGGGCGCCCAGGCGCCGGAGCATCTCGCCGGCGCCATCCGGCGTGCCGCGGCCGAGCGCGCCTCAGCAAAGGTTGCCGCCTCAGCGCGCTAACCGCAACGCCAGCACCATGATGGCGCTCGCCGCGATCCACGAGCCGGCGATGCGCAAGCCGATCCGCTGCCAGTCGTAACGCGCCAGTGCCGCGAGGGCGCCGAGCAATGCGACGACGAACAGGCCAGTGATCGCGGTGCCGACGAGGGCAAGAAAGCTCCTCAGCATCGAAATGTCCTGCGGCACCGAATCGAGTGCGATGGCCGCGCCGGCCAACAGCGTCAGCGGAACGGCGATGACGATCGTGAAGCGGTGCGCCACCGCCACCGCGAGGCCTGCCAGCGCGGAAACGACGAGCACCCCAACATCGGCGTCCCGTACCACGAAGGCCATCACGATGAGGACGATCCCTGCGACGAGCGAGGCGGCGAATGCCGCCAGCAGTCCGATGCGTCGGGAGATCGGCTGCTGACCCAGCAGCAATCCGAGAGAACAAAGCGCAAGCACGTGCGCAGGGACCAGCAGCGGATTCAGCAGGCCGCCCTGGAAGGCAGCGGTCATCGGTAGCCGATAAGGAATGCCAGCCCGGCGAGCGCGATGGCGCCGCCCGCCGTCCGCACGGCGAGGCGCCCGGCGGGCCAGCCGGCGAGCAGGCCAAACGCCACGCCGGTCAGGTGCAGCACCCCCGTGGCGAAGACGAAGCCGAACGAAAAGGCCACCGCATCGGCGCCGGCGGGAAGCTCGCGGCCATGCGCGTGGCCGTGGAAGATCGCAAACGCTCCGACCAGAAGCGCCGCGACCCACAGGGGCGGCCGCGCCGCCAGCGCCACCATCAGTCCGAGCACGATGGCCGAGGTCGCGATGCCCGCCTCCACCGCCGGGATCGGCACGCCGAGGATCCCGAGCACGCCGCCTGCCGCCATCACCAGCGGAAACGTGACCGGCAACAGCCAGATCGCCGGCCGCCCGAGGAACGCCCCCCACAGCCCGACCGCCACCATGGCGACGACGTGATCCGCACCGAGCACCGGATGCGCGAGCCCGCCGACAAACCCCGTAGCCACGCTGCCGCTGTGGGCGAGCGCGGGGGTGGGGAGAAAGATGGCTGCGAGCAGGAGAAGGACGGTATTGGCTCCCACCTCTCCCCCGTCATCCTGAGGCGCTCGGCGCGTCACTCGAGATGACTCAAAATTGGCACTGCACGCGCCGAGCCTCGAAGGATGAACGGCCCGCCCATCGAGGCTCGGTGCACGTTCGTGCACCGAGCATCTCAGGGTGACGGACGATGGTGAGTGCTTTCTCATTGCTGCTGCATAGCATACCGTATGAAGAAGGCGGGAGACACCTGGTGGGCGCCTTCGTCTACATGCTGCGTTGTGCCGACGGCTCGTTCTACGTCGGCAACGCAAGCGGCAACGATCTCGAAAAGCGATTTGCCGAACATCAGATGGGGGCGTTTCCCGGCAGCTATACGTACACGCGACGACCCGTCGAGCTCGCGTGGTCGGAATATTTCGACCGCGTGATCGATGCGAACGAAGCCGAACGTCAGATCAAGGGTTGGAGCCGCGCGAAGAAGGAAGCTCTGATCAGGGGTGATTGGGAGGGGATCAAGAAGCTCTCCAAGCGCCGAGGTGGGCGACCGCCTCGCGAGGCTGGTCGACGATGAACGTTTCGTTCACCGTCACCCTGAGGTGCTCGGCGCACCCTTGTGCGCCGAGCCTCGAAGGGCGACGGCCCGGGCCGTTCATCATTCGAGGCTCGGCGCATGCAGTGCGGATGAAAGCTTGTGCCGCTAATGCGCCGAGCGCCTCACGATGACGGTTCTGAAGTCGCGCTGGCCGCTCCCCCGCCCCCCTCACGCCGCCTTGGCGGGCTCCGCCAGGTTCACCAGGCTGCGCAGGATGCGGGCGGTTCCCTTGAGGCGCGCCTCGGGACGCTCCCAGTCCTCGAAGAACACGACCTTCATGTCGGGCCGCACGCGCGCGGAGGGTCCGCGGTCGCGGATGTAGCGCACGAGGCCGTCCGGATTGGCGAAGCTGCCGTCGCGGAACGACAGCACCACGCCCTTCGGCCCCGCCTCGACCTTCTCCACGTTGGCGCGCCGGCACAGCGTCTTGATGGCGACGATCGCCAGGAGCTGCTTGACCTCCTCGGGCATCGGCCCGAAGCGGTCCACCATCTCGGCGCCGATCGCGTCGATCTCGCCCTCGTCCTCGAGTTCCGACAGCCGGCGGTAGAGCGAGAGCCGCACGTGCAGGTCGGCGACATAATCGTCGGGGATCAGCACCGGCGTGCCGATGGTGATCTGCGGCGACCAGCGGTCGGCGACCGGCGCGGCGATGCCGGCCTTGAGGCTCATCACCGCCTCCTCCAGCATCTGCTGGTAGAGCTCGTAGCCGACCTCCTTGATGTGGCCCGACTGCTCCTCGCCCAGGAGGTTGCCGGCGCCGCGGATGTCGAGGTCGTGCGAGGCGAGCTGGAAGCCGGCGCCGAGCGAATCGAGCGACTGCAGCACCTTCAGCCGGCGCTCCGCCTGCGCGGTGATCTTGCGCTCCGGCGGCAGCGTGAACAGCGCGTAGGCGCGCACCTTTGAGCGCCCGACGCGCCCGCGCAGCTGGTACAGCTGGGCAAGCCCGAAGCGATCGGCACGGTGCACGATCAGCGTATTGGCGGTCGGGATGTCGAGCCCGGATTCGATGATCGTGGTGGAGAGGAGCACGTCGTACTTGCCGTCGTAGTAGGCCGACATGATGTCCTCGAGCACGCCCGACGGCATCTGCCCGTGCGCGACCGCGACGCGGATCTCCGGCACGTTCTTGTCGAGGAACTCCTTGGCATCGGGCAGGTCCTCGATGCGCGGCACCACATAGAACGCCTGCCCGCCGCGATAGCGCTCGCGCAGCAGCGCCTCGCGCACGACAAGGGGATCGAACGGCGTCACGAAGGTGCGCACCGAGAGCCGGTCGACCGGCGGCGAGGCGATGATGGAGAGCTCGCGCACGCCGGTCAGCGCGAGTTGAAGCGTGCGCGGGATCGGCGTCGCGGTGAGCGTGAGCACGTGCACCTCGGCGCGCAGGCTCTTGAGCTTCTCCTTGTGCGCCACCCCGAAATGCTGCTCCTCGTCGACGATGACGAGTCCGAGGTCCTTGAACTTCACGGTCTTGCCGAGCAGCGCATGGGTGCCGATGACGATGTCGATTGAGCCCTCGGCGAGCCCCTGCTTCACCTTGGCGACCTGCGCCGGCGCCACCAGCCGCGACACCTGCGCGACATTCACCGGAAACCCGCGGAACCGGTCGGCGAAGGTTTTTGCGTGCTGACGCGCGAGCAGCGTGGTCGGCACCACCACCGCCACCTGCTTGCCGTTCATGACGCTGAGGAATGCGGCACGCAGCGCCACTTCCGTCTTGCCGAAGCCGACGTCGCCGCACACCAGGCGGTCCATGGGACGGCCGGCGGCGAGGTCGTCGATGACGGCGTCGATCGAGGTGCGCTGGTCCTCGGTCTCCTCGTACGGGAAGCCGGCACAGAACTCGTCATACAGCCCGGTACCGAGGGCGAGACGCGGCGCCTCGCGCAGCTGGCGCTCGGCCGCAATCTTGATCAGCTCGGCGGCGATCTCGCGGATGCGGCTCTTCATCCGCGCCTTGCGGGTCTGCCAGCCGGCGCCGCCCAGCCGGTCGAGCTCGACCGCGGTCTCTTCCGAGCCGTAGCGCGACAAGAGCTCGATGTTCTCCACCGGCAGGAACAGCTTGTCGCCGCCCGCATAGTGGATCTCGAGGCAATCGTGCGGCGCGCCAGCGGCCTCGATATTGGTGAGCCCGACGAAGCGGCCGATGCCGTGGTCGACGTGCACGACGAGATCGCCGCTCGTCAGGCTCGTCACCTCGGAGATGAAATGCTCGGCGCGCCGGCTGGCGCGACGCGGCCGCACCAGCCGGTCGCCCAAAATGTCCTGCTCGCTGATGACCGCGAAGCCCTCGGTCTCGAACCCGGACTCCAGCCCGAGCACGGCGAGGGCGACGTCCGGCTTCGGCCGCGCCAGCGCTTCCGCCCACGACGCCACCGGCGCGAGATTGGGCAGCCCATGGTCGGCCAGCACGTGGCTCATGCGCTCGCGCGCGCCCTCGCTCCAGAACGCGACGGCGACGCGCTTGCCAGCGCCCTGCAGGGCCTGCACGTGGGCGGTGACGGCGTCGTACAGGTTGCGGCTCTGCTCTGCCCGCTCGGCGGCGAAATTGCGGCCCTGGCGGGCGCCGATGTCGACGACGGCCGCGGACGTCTCGGGGACGGCGAACGGCGTCAGGCGCGCCAGCGCGGCGCGCTCCAGCCGTTCGCGCCATTCGGCTTCGCCCAGGTAGAGCGCATCCGGCGGCAACGGATGGTAGGGCGGCCCGGCCGCGTCGAGCGGCTCGCGGCGTGCCTCGTAGTAGTCGGCGATCTGAGTCAGGCGTTCGGCGGCGGCGTCCTCGGCGAGCGGCTCGAGCACGATCGGCGCACCCGGCAAGTAGTCGAACAGCGTCTCGAGCCGCTCGTGGAACAGCGGCAGCCAATGCTCCATGCCCGTGTGGCGCCGGCCTTCGCTCACCGCCGCATAGAGCAGGTCGTCGCGCTGCGGCGCGCCGAAGCGGCCGCGGTAGCCCTGGCGGAACCGGTGGATCGTCTCCTTGGTGAGCTGGAATTCGGCGACCGGCACCAGCTTGAGGGCGCGCAGCTGGCCGGCGCTGCGCTGGGTTTCCGCATCGAAGCTGCGGATCGATTCGAGCGTATCGCCGAAGAAGTCGAGGCGGACGGGTAAGTCCATGCCGGGCGCGAACAGGTCGAGGATGCCGCCGCGCACCGCGTATTCGCCGGGCTCGCGCACGGTCGAGGCGCGCAGGAAGCCGTTGAGCTCGAGCCAGGCGATGATCCGGTCCATCGGGATCGCATTGCCCGGCGCGGCGATCAGCGACTGCTTCGCCACGAGCTCGCGCGCCGGCACCCGCTGCACGGCTGCATTCACCGTGGTCAGGACGATGAGGGGCTCCTTGCGCGGCCCCGCAGCAAGCCGCGACATGGCGGCCATGCGCTCCGCGACGATGCCGGTGTGCGGCGACGCGCGGTCATAGGGCAGGCAATCCCATGCCGGAACTGTGGCGACCTCGACCTCGGGCGCGAAAAAGGCAAGCGCGCGTGAAAGCGCCGCCATGCTGGTTCCGTCGCGGCAGATGACGAGCAGATCGCGGGCTGGCACGTTCGGCCGCGCCGCCCAGGCGCGCGCCAGATCGGCCACGACGAAGCCCTCGGCGCCTTCGGGCACCGAGGACAGCGTCAGCGGCTTTCGGACAACGAGGAGATCGGCAGGCGATTTCGGCATTGCTGTCATGTCGTCTCCGGCAGCCCGAAATGAAAGGCCCGCAGCCGCCGAAATACCGGCGTGTCATGCAGCGTCGGCACCGCCCCTTCGCCCGACACCCAGGCGTAGAGATCGGGATCCGGCACCTGGATCAGCTGCTCGTACTGATCGAGCTCGTCGCCGCTCAACCGCTCGAGCCAGGCGTCGGCAAACCGACCCATGATGAGGTCCATCTCGCGAATGCCGCGATGCCAGGAGCGGAACAGCAGGCGCCGTCGCCGCGCATCGAGCCCGCTCGAGGATTTCGTGCTTCCGGTCATGTTTCAAACACCAATAGCCCGGACGGGCCGGGCGCGGTCTCTATAGCGGGAGGGGCGGGAACTGTCAGCCACCCGCGGCCGCCCGCACGCCCCTTGAGCCGAATCCCCGCCGCATGCAGGGTTGGGCCATGCGGCCGCCTCTCCTCAATCCCCTGTTTGGATCGATCGCCTCGCTGCCCGGCATCGGGCCGAAGCTCGAGAAGCTGTACGGCCGGCTGCTCGGGCGCGACGAGGGGGCGCGCCTCGTCGATCTCTTGGTCCACCTCCCCACCGGCGCGATCGATCGCCGCGCCCGCCCCAAACTGCGCGACGTCGAGGGCGACCGCGTGGTCACCGTCTCGGTCACGGTCGACCGCCACCGGGCGCCGCCGCCCAATCGTCCGCGCGCGCCCTACCAGATCTACACGAGCGACGAGACCGGGGACCTGACGCTGGTCTATTTCAAGGCGCGCCAGGACTACCTGCAGAAGCTTCTGCCGGTCGGCGAGCGGCGCATCGTGTCGGGAACGGTCGCCTCCTACGACGGCATGCTGCAGATGGTGCATCCCGACCGCGTGGTGTCGGAGGCCGAGCTCGACCGGCTGCCCCTGCTCGATCCGGTCTATCCGCTCACCGAGGGCCTGAGCTCCTATCAGGTTGGCCGGGCGATGGATGCGGCGCTTGCGCGGCTTCCCCAGTTGCCTGAATGGCAGGACGACAGCTGGCTCAAAGCGCGCGCCTTCCCGCCCTTCGCCGAGGCGCTGCGCCTGGTCCACCGGCCGCAGGAGCCCGGCGACATCGCGCCCGAGGGCCCAGCGTGGGCACGGCTCGCCTATGACGAGCTGCTTGCCGGCCAGCTGGCGCTTGCCCTGGTGCGCGCCCACATGCGCCACCAGCGTGGCGAGGCGAGCGCCGGCGACGGTCGCCTGCGTGCGCGCATTCTCACCGCCCTGCCCTATACGCTCACCGCCTCGCAAGCCCGCGCGATCGACGAGATCGTCGCCGACCTGGCGGCGCCGCAGCGCATGGTGCGCCTCCTCCAGGGCGACGTCGGTGCAGGCAAGACCGTGGTCGCCCTCATGGCTGCCGGCGCGGTGATCGAGGCCGGCCGCCAGGCCGCCCTGATGGCACCGACCGAAATCCTCGCCCGCCAGCACCTCGCCACCATTGCGCCGCTCGCCGAGGCCGCCAGCATCCGCGTCGCCATCCTCACCGGCCGCGAGCGTGGGCGCGAGCGCGGTGAGACGCTGGCGCGGCTCGACTCCGGCGAGATCGATCTCCTGGTCGGCACCCACGCGCTGTTCCAGGACGAAGTCGGCTTCCGCGACCTCGCGCTCGCCGTGGTCGACGAGCAGCATCGGTTCGGCGTGCACCAGCGCCTGGCGCTGACCCGCAAGGGCCAGGCGGTCGACGTCCTGGTGATGACCGCGACGCCGATCCCGCGCACCCTGGTCCTCACCTATTTCGGCGACATGGATTGCTCCGAGCTGCGCGAAAAACCGGCCGGCCGCCAGCCGATCGATACCCGAACCGTCCCGCTCGGCCGCATCAACGAGGTGGTCGACGGGCTCGGCCGCGCGCTCGCCGAAGGGCGGCGCATCTACTGGGTGTGCCCGCTCGTCTCCGAGTTCGAGGTGACCGATCTCGCCGCCGCCGAGGAGCGCTTCAAGTCGCTGAGCCAGCGCTTCGGCGAGGCGGTCGACCTCGTGCACGGCCAGATGAAGGGGGCCGACAAGGACGCCGCCATGGCCCGCTTCGCCGCCGGCGCGTCACGCCTCCTGGTGGCGACCACCGTGATCGAGGTCGGCGTCGACGTGCCCGAGGCGACCGTGATGGTGATCGAGCACGCGGAGCGCTTCGGGCTCGCGCAGCTGCACCAGCTGCGCGGCCGCATCGGGCGCGGCCGTGAAAAGTCGACCTGCCTGCTGCTCTACCGGCCGCCGCTCGGCCAGTTCGCCAAGGCGCGTCTCGCCGTCATGCGCGAGACCGAGGACGGATTCCGCATCGCCGAGGAGGACCTGAAGCTGCGCGGCGAAGGCGACGTGCTCGGCACCCGCCAGAGCGGCACGCCCGGCTTCCGCCTCGCCCGCATCGAGGCGCACCGCGACCTCATCGCGGCCGCGCGCGACGACGCGGCGCTGATGCTCTCGCGCGACCCCGAGCTTGCGACCCCGCGCGGACAAGCGCTGCGCCACCTGCTCTACCTGTTCGAGCGAGACGAGGCGATCCGGCTGCTGCGGGCGGGGTGAGGCATTGCCGACGAACTCATATATCGGGTATGATAATTTCATACCAACCGAGAATGCAATGGGCGAGATCCTGAAGAGAACGTTCAGTCTCCCAGCTGAGCAGGCCAAATTCATCGATGCACAGGTCGCGTCCGGCACCTATGCATCCGCAAGCGAGGTCGTCCGAGCGGGATTGCGCGCACTCCAGGAGCGCGATGCTGCTGTCGAGCGGTGGCTGCGCGAGGAGGTCGTGCCCGTGTACGACGCCATGAAGGCCGATCCGGGGCTCGGCCGCTCCCCTGAGCAAGTCTTTGGCGCAATTCGGAAGCGGCACGCTGCACGCCTGAAGGCGTCCAAGCGTGAACCGTAAGGTCATCTTCGCTCCGGCAGCCGAAGCCGATCTGCTCAGCCTCTATGATCATATCGCCGACAGATCTGGTTCTGTCCGCGCTATGGGGTTCATCGATCGAATCGAAACCTACTGCTTGGGATTTGCTGTCGCGGGCGAGCGCGGCACCCGCCGCGACGATCTCCGTCCAGGATTGCGCATCGTTGGTTTTGAGCGGCGCGTCACCATTGCGTTCCACCTTGATGCCGACACTGTCGTCATCGATAGAGTTTTGTATCGTGGAAGGGATGTTGCCGGAGCCTTCGCGCCCCAAAACGATGATGACTGGTGAAACAGTGGCCAATTCGACGTTGGCGGACGCCGTATCCTGGCTGGCGGGCTGTGCGTCGTTGCCGGCCGACGTCGAAGCGAAGGCGCGGCTCCTGCTGCTCGATACCCTCGGCTGCCTGCTGGCCGGATTGCGTCATCCCGAAGTCCAGGAGTTCGGTCGCGCGTTGCGCCTCGCCTTTCCGGGCGATCTCGCGTGGCCCGGATCGGACATCCGGCTCGGACCCGCCGGCTGTGCTGCACTCGGCGCGGCGGCGGCGTGCTGGGACGAGGCCTGCGAGGGCAATGCGGCGGCGCATGGCCGCCCCGGCCTGCCGGTGGTGCCGACGCTGCTGGCGCTGGCCGCCGACCGCGATACGATGCTCGGCGACCTGCTGCTGGCCCTGGTGACCGGCTACGAGATCGGCACGCGCGCCGGCGAGGCTTGGCGGATTCCGGCCGGACTGCACGTCGACGGCAGCTCCCATTCGCTCGGCGTCGCCGCCGCCGTCGCGCGCCTGATCTCGGGCGCTCACGCCATCCAGCCGGCGATCGAGGCCGCCGCCTGCCAGATCCCGGCCAGCCTCTATCTGCCCATCACGGCGGGCTCGGTCCTGCGCAACACCTATGTGTCGCATGCGGCGCTGCTCGGGCTCATATCGGGGGCTGCGGCCGAGGCGGGCTTCGCCATGCCGGGCGGCGCGCTCGAGGAAGGTCGCCGTCGCGTGCTGCGCGCAACCGAACCCGCCTACGTCGCGCCGGCCGGCGTATGGACGATCCTCGACGGCTATCTCAAGCCGTTCGCCGGCGTGCGCCACACCCACTACGGTGTCGAGGCGGCGCTGCGGCTGCGCCGGCACGACGATTTCTCCATCGACGAGGTCCGCGGCATCACGCTCGAGACCTACGAGGAGGCGACGCGCTACTGCGCCAACCGCGCGCCGCGCTCGGCGATCCAGGCGCAGTTCAGCCTGTCCTATGCGGTCGCCGCCGCGCTCGTGCTCGACGATCTCGGTCCGGACGCCTACGCGATTGTCGGCCGCGACAGCGAGATCGCCCGCCTGGAGCAGTTGGTCGTCGTAACGGTCGACCCTCGCCGCATCGGCCGCGGCGCGACACTCACGATCGACCTCGGCACGAAGCAGCTGTCCGAGGATATCGACCGCGTTGCCGGCGATCCGGGCCGGACCATCCGCAACGACGAGGTAATCGACAAGTTCAGCCGCTATGCCGAGCCGATGCTGGGCCCGCAACCGGTCGCCGCATTGACGGCCTTCGTCTTGCACGCGGACTTGGCCGCGCCGGCGCGACAATGCTTTAGGATCGCGAGTTGAGACCCACGATCGTTCATGAAGGCGGAGCCAGCATGCAATCGAAGGCACAAGCGTCATCGCAGTCCGGATGGTCCCGACGCACCGTGCTCGGCGCGGCGCTTGCCGCCCCGTTCACGGTGAGTGCCGGGGCCCAAGTCTACCCCTCGCGCAATCCGCGCCTCATCGTGCCGTTCGCGGCTGGCGGCCCGGCCGACATCCTGGCGCGCATCGCGGCCGAGCAGGTCGGTGCGCGGCTGGGACAGCCGATGATCCCCGACAATCGCCCGGGCGCCGGCGGCAATCTCGCCGGCGAGCTCGCGGCGCGCAGCGAGCCCGACGGCTACACGCTCCTCGTCGCCGGTCAGTCCATCCTCGCCATCAACAAGGCGCTCTACCGGACCATGCCCTACGATCCGGCAACCGACCTCGCCTTCATTGCGATGCTCGGCGTCATCGCCAACGTGCTGGTGGTCAATCCGCAGACCGTGCCGGTCAATTCGGTCGCCGAGCTGATCGCGCTGGCGAAGCAGAAGCCCGGCGCGCTCTCCTACGGCTCGAATGGGCCCGGCTCGCTCACCCACCTCACCATGGAGATCCTGGCGCGTGAATCCGGCACGCAGTTTCTGCACGTACCGTACCGCGGTGCCGCTCCGCTGATGACCGACCTCCTCGCCGGCCGCGTCGACATGTGCTTCAACGGCGCATCGGCCACCCTGCCGCTGGTTCGCTCCGGTCAGCTGAGGGCGCTCGCGGTGACGACCCGCGTACGCAGCCGCTACAGCCCGGACTTGCCCACATTGATCGAAAGCGGCTTCCCGGCGCTCGATGCGCCGACCTGGTTTGCGGTCGTCGCCCGTGCCGGCACGCCGGCGGCGATCCTCGAGCGGCTGCGCCAGGACTTCAGTGCGGTGATCGCCAGCGAGACTTATGCGCGCGCGCTCGACGCCCACGCGGTCGAAGTCGTGCCCGTTCCGCCCGAAGCGTCCGAGCGGTTCCTCGCCGGGGAACGGAAACTGTGGAGCGATGCGGTGAAGGCCGCAGGCGTCGTCATGGACTGACGCCGCGGGCGGCGGCGCCGTCGACGATGGGCGGAAGCGGTCGGCCCATGCTGCTCGGCTCCGCCTCGCCGGGCGCGACGAGGGGAATGGTCATGCGAATGGTCGTGCCCTTGCCGGGGGCGGAGACGAGCGTGATCCGGCCGCCGAGCTGCTGCGTCACCAGGTTGTGGACGATGTAGAGGCCCAAGCCGGTGCTGCCCTGCGCGCGCCGCGTGGTGAAGAACGGCTCGAACACGTGCCGCTGGATGTCCTCGGCAATGCCGCTGCCGTCGTCGGAGAACGCGAGCTCGACCTGCTCCGTCCCGACGCGCCGTGCCGTAATCAGCACGTGTCCGCCCGGCCGGTCGGCAAAGCCGTGAATGACGGCATTGAAGACGAGGTTTGTCAGCACCTGCCCGTACGCGCCCGGGTAGCTGTCCATGGCGATGTCGGAGGGCATCTCGATTGCAATTGGGCCTCGCGGCTTCGGCAGGCCCGGCTGCACGCTGGCCACGATCTGCTCTGTCGTGACCTTGAGATCGAAAGTGCGGCGATCGGCGTGGCTGCGATCGGTAGCGACCTGCTTGAACGACCGGATCAGTTCTGCGGCCCGCTCCAGATTGGCGACGAGCTGGTTGGCGGCCTCGCGGTTGCGGTCGGCGAACTCGGCGAGCTGGGAACGGCGCACCGGGCCGGAGGCGATCTGGTTGCCGAAGCTCCCACAGCGTTGCGCGAGCGTCGAGGCAACCGTCAGGCTGATGCCGATCGGGCTGTTGATCTCGTGAGCGACGCTGGCGACGAGACCGCCGAGAGCTGCGAGCCTTTCCGTTTCGATGAGATAGCGTTGCGTTTCGCTGGTGTGCAGCGCTGCTTCGGCCTGCCTCCGCTTGTCGCGGATGTCGGTAAACAGTGCGGCGAGAACCAATACGCCGATCGTCACGAGCAGGATGCTGACCTGGGCCGCGACGACACGCTCGCCGATCGAAAGACCGGGATTGCCGAAATAGCCGATGCCGAAGGTCGTCGTCCAGACGATCGACAGGGCGACGATGAACGCGGCCGCGGCGGCGAACACCGGCCGGCAGCGCGCCGCGAGCCACAACAGCGGCGCAAACAGCAAGGCGACCGGCCCAACGGTCGCCAACAACTCCCACCGCTGGAAGATGGCAAGCCCGCTCATCAGTCCAAGCGCCGCGACCGCCAGGACGCCTTCGACGACCTCGCTCGGCGACAGCCGGTCGCGCCGAACCGAGGCGAGCTCGATCAACAGCGGAGCAACCGTGATGATCCCCAACCCGTCCGACGCGAACCAGTGCTGCCACGTCGTCAACAGCGGCGCCGTCGCGCTGTGAAACCATCGGATCCCCAGGGTGCCGCCGATCGCCGAGACAGCGGTCCCGGCGATCGCCGCCGCGACCAGGCCCAGCACGTTGCGCAGCCGGCCGAGCCGGAAATCCCGACCGAAGTAGTGCTCGACGATCCACGCCGCGAGCACGGCTTCCCCGGCGTTGCACAGCGCGAAGAGAGCGGCGCTCCACAGATTGCGGTCGCCGAAGAGGTTCGCAACGATCGTCGCCGCCATGGTGCCGATCACGACGGGCCAGCGCGCCCGGGGTCCGAGTGCGATCAGGACCCCGGCCGCAACACCTGCGGCCGGCCAGAACACGGCGACGCCCTCGGGCTTGGTCAGCAGAGCAAGACTGAGCCGCGCGGCGACGAAATAGACGATGCCGACCGCGACCGCGAGCCCGATCCATCCAGCCCACCGCGTCAGGTCGATATCCGCGAATGGTTCATGCTGAACTTGTTTTCGGAGTTTCTGTAGCACCCGGCACTCCTCCCCCGAGGCCAATCTAGCACGAGACTCGCGACCCGGGGAAAGAAGGCGGAACACGGCTGAGGGCTGCTAGCAGACTCAGGAGTCAGGCGCCGAACCGGTGAACCGAAGGGCGAGACCGGCAACACCCACCGCGAGATTGACTCCGACCTGGCTGACGAAGGACACCGGTTGCAGCATCACTGATCGTCTGGAGCCGCCGATCAGGGCATTGGCACCAGCGCCCACGCCGAGGGATACATCGCCGCTGGCACCAACATATCTGCCAGCAAGCTGCCCGCGTCCGATCCCTCTCTTGCGCGCGAGCACAGTCCAGCTCATCACGCCGCCCGCGGTAAATCCCACATCGAGACCGAAGCGCGTAATGGTCCCGGAATAGTTTTCGGCGCGTCCGCCGCCGCTGGGAGTGAACCTGCAGGCGAGCCGCTGGCGCGACCCGATGATGACGCCGACGCTCGGCCCCATCCTGCACAGCAGTCTCCCGACCTCGCTACGACTTTGCGCTTGAGCCGACGATATGTCCGACAATAGCACAGCCACCACCATCGCCATTGCGCCGCACAATACTCTGAACATGTCGCTCTCCATGCTTGGTGACCTGATGGGCCTGCCGCCATGTGGCGGGTCAATCGACCCGACCGGACGCTGCCTTGCGCACGCCCGAGGAGCAGCAATTGTCGCGCACGAATTTCGGAACGGCCTTCTTCAGAAAGCAGCGACCGAAGGGATCCCGTGCGTTGGGCTTGACGAAGGTGAAGGCGCGGCACTGGTTCTCCGCCTGGCAGGCGAAGCTGCAATCCGCGGCTGATCCCGCCGGCGTGTTTCTGAAATCGCTTCCGGGCCGATCGATGTTCCGCTCGATGGTGAAAAACCTAGACTGGGCTGCGGCCACGCCCGGCAGAACGCCGATCGCCAGCGCAAGCAGCGCCATGAAGTAGATGGAGCGCATGGGACACCTCCATTGAGGACTGCAACAGGTCTCAGGATCATTCTGGCCAACCGATTGTCCGTCGCTCGGCCATATCAACGCGCGGCCAGCATCGCCGCACCGAGGCCTATCGCCAGCAGCAGGAAAGAAAGTCCTGCCGCCGGCCATTGCCGGAACACGACGTCGATCCGTTCGAGCGTCTCGCCCACAGCGAGAGCCGCGCGTCGGGCCGGGCCGATGATCGCAGTGGCGAACCCACGCAAGGGTACGCGCGGCGGCGAATCCCTCCAGCGTCCCAGCAGGAGCGCCAGCACGCCGCCAGCCAGGACCGGCCACAGCGCGGTCGAGAGCGTCTCGATGACGGTTGGGCTCGAGCGTGCACCGGCCGGAATCAGGATCCAGGCCTCCCAATGGACCAGCCCGAGCAGCAGCGAACACAGCGCCAGCGAGAGCGCCGCCGCTTGTTGATACCATGGCACGGGAACCCGCGCGGCGACCGGCCCCTCCGCCCGCGCCAGCGCGTGGGCGAGCACCAGCACCAGGTAGGCGCTGGTAAAAATCCCGCCGGCCTGGATGACGACCGCCCACCACCATTGCTCCGTCTCGGCCGCCGCCTGGAGCAACAGCTCCTTCGCCAGGTAGGCGCCCCCCGGCGGCACACCGATCAGGGCCACGCCGCCCATCGCAAAGGCGAGCACGCCAATGGGCAGCGCCCGTCCGATGCCGCCCAGCCCCTCGATGCGATCGTGACCCAGCGTCGCATAGATCAACCCGGCCGACATGAACATCGCGGCCTTCGCGGTGGCATGCGAGATCGCCTGCAGCAGGCCGCCGCTCAATGCGCCGCCGTTCTCGAGCTGTGCCGATGCGGGGGCGAAGGCGAGCGGAAACATCAGGAAGAGGTAGCCGATCTGTGCCAAAGTAGAGTAGGCGATCAGCAGCTTCAATCGTTCCTGTCGCAGCGCGATGACGCTGCCGAACAGGATCGCGGCTGCACCCAGCCCCGCCAGCAGTTGCGCAGCGGCAAATCCCGGCACTCCCGGCATCACGTCGAACCAGAGTCGAACGATGATGAAGAAAGACCCCTTCACCACCAGCGCCGACAGCACCGCGCTGCCGGCGGCCGGCGCCCCCGCATGGGCCGGTGGCAGCCACAGGTGCAGCGGGAAGAGCGCGGTCTTGGCGAGCAGTCCCACCGTCATGAGCGCGGCCGCGGCGAGCGTCGCAGGTCCGGCATGGACCCGCCGAGACAGCAGGACGATGTCGAGGGTGCCATAGGCCCCGTAGAGCAGCGCGGTGCCGACCAGATAGAGGATCGAGCCGAACAGCGCGAACAAGAGATAGCGCAGCGCGGCCTGGAGCGTCTCCGGGCGGCCGTCCAAGCATACCAGGGGCACCGCCGCAAACGTCAGCAGCTCCAGTGCTACGTACAGCGTGAACAGATCCCCGCCCAGGAACACCGTGTTCAGCGCGCCCCAGATCGCCAGCAGCAGGATCCAGAACGCGAACGGAGCGCGGGCCTCCGCAGACCCCGCGGGCGTGCGGAAATCCGCACGCGCAAAGACGCCGACAGCGCAAACAACGACAGCCGTGATCGCGAGCATCACCGCCGACAGCCCGTCCGCGCGCAGCGCCACGCCGAGCGGCGGAGCCCACCCGCCGAGCAGGTAGACCAGCGGCGCTCCTGTCGACAGCATGGCCACCGGGATTGCCATTGCGATCGCGAGGCCGAGCGGCAGGGTCGCGAGCGCGATCCGCTCGAGCACTCGCCCGCCGGCCGCGAAAGCGAGCAGCGTGCCCATCACCGGAACCACAACCGCCAACACCAGCAGGAACCCGCCGGTCGTTGCTGCGTCCGGAATCGGGGCTGGATGGGGCATCACGGCTCCGAGGGATCGGGGTGCGCGCGAGCCGGTGCGTCGGCGCGCAAGGTGGCCGAGCCGGTTGCCTGGAACAGCCGAAGCAACAGGGCCAGCGCCAGGGCCGTTGCCGAAAAGGCGACGACAATTCCCGTGATGACGAGCGCCTGCGGGATCGGGTCGCCGCCAAATCCCGCCGCCGCGCCCCTGCGTGCGACGACTCCGAAGAACAGGAACACACCGCTGCCAAGGAGATTGAAGGCAAGGATCTTGCGGAGCGGCTGCGGATTGGCGATCACACCATAGAGGCCGAGACCTGCAGCCACGGCGGCGCACAGCCCGAACACGGTCGCGGCGCTCATGAGCCCGCCTCCCGTTCGGGCGGACCGGCCACCAGCAGGCCAAGCGTCACCGCGATCGTCAGGGTCATCGCGAACTCGATGGCCAGGATCAAGGGCTTGGCGTACGCCTTGGGATAGGCGAGGAACGCATCGCCCAGCGCGAGTCCGCCGAGGCCGACGATCAGGAAGATCACCGGACCGGCCAACAACAGCAGCCGCAGCCATCGCCGGCTCACCGGCGGCGCGTCGGCGAGTCCCGCCATCATGACCAGCAGCCACATGGCGGCCAGGATCGTCCCGCCCTGGAATGCGCCGCCGGGATGATCGGCGCCCACCCAGAGCATGTAGATGCCGACGACGATGCCCACCGGCGGCATCAGCCGCGCGAGGAATACGAGCGCGCCGTGTGGATCGGCATGGTGGCGCGGTCCAGGCCTGCCACCCCAGAGACGATCGGGCGCCAGCGACCACACGCCGACCAGGGCAAGCAGGAGCACGATTTTCTCGAGCATGGTGTCCATGGCGCGAAACGCCATCAACACGTTCGTGACCGGATTGCCGAGACCGGTGGCGGCGGCGTTTTCGGCTGCTGCTGGCGCGAGCGTGGGCGCGGGATCGGGCAGGAACAGCACGCTCGCCGCGAGCGCCGCCGCGACCGACGCCGAGAGCACCGCGGCCAGCACGCGCAGGATCGCGCCGGGGCGTTCGACGGCCACCGGCTCCTCGCCGGCGCGCAGGCGGGCTGCCGCGGCGAGCAGCAGCGCGCCGGTCAAGCCGCTGCCGATCGCCGCCTCCGTCAACGCCACGTCAGGGGCGCCGAGCCGCACCCACACCAGTGCCAGCAACAGGCCGTAGGCGACGAAGGCAGCGACCGCCGCGAAGGTCTCGCGCACGGCGACCGTCCAGATCGCGACGCTCAACACGACGGCTGCGAGCACGATCTCGAGCGCCAATGCGATGGTCATGGGGATGATCCGTCGCGGCGCGCCGCATATGCGATGAGCTGGGAGACCGTCGCCCCAGCCAGCAGCGCGAGGAGCCAGACGCAGAGCAGCTTGAGGCCGTCCCGCAGGCTTCCTGCCTGCGGCAAAAGCCCGAGCATCACGAGACCCAGCCCGAGATTGTCGGCCTTGGTGAGCGCATGCAGTCGCGTCAACGGATCGGGAAAGCGAAGCAGTCCGACCGTGCCTGCGAGAAAGAAGAAGGCGCCGGCCGAGACCGCGACGATCGTCACGATGTCGAGCGCGATGCTCATACGCCCTCCGTCGATTTGGGAGCGTCCGCCTCCAGGCGAGCCATTCCTTTCTTCACGAAGGCAATCGAGGCGAACGTGGCGAGGAGGGCGAGCGTCAGGGCGACATCGACCGCTGCGGGGACGCCGCTCACCACGCCGACCAGCAGCAATGCCGCAATGCCGCCGGTTCCGATCAGCTGCGCTGCCATCATGCGGTCGGCGTCGGCCGGACCGCGCAGGATACGGACCAGCCCAAGCGCCAGCATCGCCAGGATGAAGCCGAGGGCAGCCGTCAGGAACTCAGTCATGACCGGCTGCCTCCGACAGCGCGGTTTCCTCCGCGGCCAGCTGCGACGCGACCGGCTGGTCGACGTCGAGGCAGTGATAGACGAGATGTCCCGCCTCGTTTCCCGCCGGCACCGTGCCGGGCAGCAGGCTGGTGAGCGTGACGAAGACGTTGCGCGCCGTGCCGGGCGAAAGGCGGACCGGGTAGCTCACGAAGCCGGGACGCAACGGCAGCCGCGGATCGAGCGCACGGCGCGCGACATCGATACCCGCGCCGATCGATTGACGAAAGAACCGGAACACGAGGCACGTCAGCGCGATGGGATGAACGCTCCACTGCCCCGCAGGCAACAGGTGCACGCTTGCCCAGGTTGCCAGGGCGGCCGCCAGGATGCCCGCCGGCAGGTCGGCCGGACTGGCCCCGGCAAGCACCAGCCAAAGGACGAGGAATCCTGTTGCGCGCACCGCCGCAACACGCCCCGGCTTGGAAGAGGTGGCGCCGTCGTTGCTCACCGTCAGCCCCCCTCCTCGGCCTCTTCAAATCCGCTCATATCCTCGTCCCGCAGCTCACCTCGGCCGCGGAATGGCTCGGCTTGGACCTGGTCCGACCAGGCCCTGACCGACCGAACCATGATCCTGGCCATGCGATCGATCCCGCGATAGCTGCCCTGCCGGCTCGAGTTGGCCAAAGCGGTCCAACAGAACCCGTTCTGCTTCACAACGATGATCGACGTGGTCCCGGGAAGGACGCCGTCGTGCCACCAGCTCCCCTGCACGACGCCCCAGCCGTGCGCATAGCGGGGATGCACGCTCGAAGGAGTTGTCATCGTCCCGATGGTCGCAGGCATCAGGATGCTGGGCGTCTTGGCCAAGGCATCGACATGGGTTGCAAAGCGCACGAGGTCCAATGCGCTCGCGAGCCATCCGCCTGTGGAGTTGTTTCGCGTCATGTTTTTCGCGTAAGGATCGCGCGTACGATGATAGTACACGACCTCTCCATCCGCCCGGTCGGCGAGGGTGTTTCCTGCAAGACGCATCCGCGTGATGCCGCTTCGGGCCAGAATGGATTTGCGAACATACGCCGCATAATCTTGCCGGATGATTTTCTCGATAACCCGACCGAGCACGCAGTAGCCGAAATTGGAATAGATGAACGCCGTGCCGGTACGGTTGGTGAGCGGCACATTGTGGAGAGTCCATGCAATGAGCTGCTGGTGATTTATCTCCTTGTGGGACGACATCGGGTCGTCCGGGCCGTTCGGCCATCCTCCGCCGGCATGCGTGAGCAGATGCGCGACCGTGATGTCTCCAATGAATCCTTTTGCAGGGAGCTCGAAATCGGACAGGATGCCGCCCGCGCCGAACACCTTGTCGGTGAGCTTCAGCCTCGCCCGCTCCACCAGCGAGAAAATCGATACCGAGGTAATGGGCTTGCTGATGCTGGCGATGCGGAATAGATGCGCCGGCGTCACCGTCTCGCCCGTCCTCGTGTCGGCAACGCCAAATCCTTGCGCATAGGCAAGGTGTCCATTGCGCGCGACGGCCACGGAGAGGCCTGGTACGTCGTATTCGTCCATGAATGCCCTTGCAGCGGCCGCCATCGCTGCGCGCTCGCCGGAAAGAACCTCCGCGCCCGCGGGCTGTGCCCATCCCGAAGGGGCAATGCCTGCGCAGCCGGCGGCAAGACTGCGCTGCAGAATCGAGCGGCGGCTGATTTCGCTCATCTTGACAGCCCCATCATGCTACAGTGCCGCCGCATGAAGCGCATCCGGATCGTTCACAGGACGGAGTATCACTACAATCAGGCGGTCGCTTTCGGCCCGCACCGAGCGATGTTGCGGCCTCGCGAGGGACACGATGTCCATATCGTGCGAGGGCGCCTCGAGGTGGAGCCCACCGCGACCGTGCGTTGGTTGCGTGACATCTACGGCAATTCCATCGCCGTTCTTATCTTTGCCGAGCCGGCCCGGACGTTGCGCATCCTGGGTGAAGTGGACGTGGACCTTCACGACGACAGCCCCATCGAATGCCTTGTCGATCCCGACGCTCGCTTCTTTCCGTTCCAGTATCCTCCCGAAGAGCAGATGGAGCTGGTCCCTTACCGTATTCCAAGCTACCCGTACGACGGTCCAAAGCTGCAGGAATGGCTGCGTGAGCTGTACCGTCCCGGCCAGCTTGTCGGTACGTTCGAGCTCCTCGGGAAGCTGAATACGCACATCTACCAATCGCTCAAGTACGCCCGTCGCGACGAGCCGGGAGTCCAGTTGCCCTGCGATACGCTCGCGCGCCGCGGCGGATCGTGCCGTGACTATGCGGTGCTCATGATGGAGGCCGCCCGTCATTGGGGTTTCGCGGCGCGGTTCGTCACCGGATATATCCAGATGGGTGAAGGTCAGCACGGCGCGACCCATGCCTGGACGGAAATCTACATCCCTGGTGCCGGGTGGCACGGCTTCGATCCGACCAACAACAAGCTGGTCGGCACCGAGCATGTCTCCGTGGCCGTGGCCCGCGAGCAGGAGAAGGCGTCTCCGCTCTCGGGCGCATGGGAAGGACCGGCGGACGCCTTCGACCGAATGGAAGTATCTGTGCAGGTCGTGCCGATGTGACGCGCGCCGAGCGCCCCGAACCCGCAGTTCGCGGGGCCGTAGCGCAGGTGTTCGCGAGCTTCGGACTCTGAACAGCGGACTCAATCCTTCCGTTGCACCTTTCGCATGAGGAAGAACGTCAGGGCCGCGACGACCAGGGCGATTGCTGCTCCGAAAGGGAGGAGATCGCGCCCCCCTTCCCACGCCACCGCCTCGCGCAGGAAAAGGACGGCGAGCACGGCAATGACGACACTGACGAGGTTCTCCTTGAGGTCGTCGAGGCTGTGGACCTCGAGCCAGCGAGGCAGGGGCAGGGTATCGTCGACGAAAAGGGCATACAGGCCATGGCTGATGATGAAGAGAGCGATGGCGATCAGGAATATGTCGACCGCCTCGATCAGCCTGACGGCGAGCGCCTTGGCGGCCTTGGACGACACGGCCCCCTCCCGGATGATCTCGATCACCGTCTCGGCAACGACGATCGCCTCGTAGACAAGAAGCGCGAGCGAGCCGACGAACGTGCCGGCAACGGCGATAAGCACGATATGGCGGCTGGAGACCAGGACGCGGCGCATCATCAATCGTGATCCACGACTCAGCCAACGGCCCTGCCGGCAGCGCAAGCTTCGTTCTCTGCTCAATTCGACCGGTCAACCTGATCGGTACGCCGGCTTCGCGCTTCTCGACCGTCACGGTCCGAACGGGAAGGGCTTGCGGCGTGCTGTCCCGACTTCAGGCTGGCATGCGGCAAGTAGCACCAAGGGCGCTGACAGGATCAACACGGTCCGCGGCAAGCGAAACGCTGCCGTCACAACACCGTGCGCAGACATGCGTTCAAGCCTTTCGTTCACCTTCCAGCGCCCTGCGGAACTCCGAGTCAGGCGAGGACAATCTGACCGATGGCGACCCTGCCCTGTGCGGCTGTTGCCGGAAAGGGACCTTACGCGGCCTTGCTCAACGCGGCCTTCAGCTTTTCCTCGGCGTCATTGGAAAGCGATGTTTTCAACACCCGGGGCTTGTAAGGTTCGATTTCCGGCAACACCTTGTCTTCCGTTACGCTCTTGAAGAGCACGAAGAGGGCCGAAGATCCCTCTGGAATCGTTTGGCTGAGGTTCTTTATGAAATCGTCGCGGATGCCGTAGTCGGCGAGCCGTCCCGACAAGGCTCCCGCGCCTGCTCCGGCGATTGCGCCGAGCGCCATCCCGGCAAGCGGGTTCAAAAACAGAATACCGACAAGCGCCCCCAACAGGGCCCCTCTGCTTCCGCCGGCTGCAGCACCAAGCGCCGTGAGGTTGACGGCTTGCTTGATATGAACCTTGCCGCCTTTTTCACGCTCGACCACGCAGGCGTCTTCCAAATCGATCAGGTGTTCTTTTTGCAGTGAGCGCAGCTTGTTCAGCACCTCGTCGGCGGTGTGAACTCCATCAAAGTCGAATACGACCAGATTACTCATGCTGTTTCTCCATCGATGGCAAGGATTGACGCCAAACGATCCACGCCGCACGACGACGAGCCGCTGACACCGCCAATGCGGACGGGTGCTTCCTTCACGCGGCCTTTTGCTTTGTGTCGGCCTGGTCTTCGAGAGGTGTTTTCAGCTCGATCGGGACGAAGCGCAATTCATCTTGCTCCCGCGATCCGGCTCCGGCCATCAGGGTCTTCCCGGAAAATCCATAGGAAAAACCCTGAACGCCCGTCCACTGGCACGGAACTCCAGGACGAGTTGCGCCAGCTGAGCGTTTCCGTACTGGCCCTGGAAGATACGTCCGGGCGCGGCAGCCAATCCATGGGGGTTTTCCCTGAAAGGTCTCAGGGGGAAACCCCGATTGACGCGCCTACATTCCCGGCGCGTAGTGGACGAATGCGAGTGAGCAAAGTCATCTATGGTGACTACGAGGTTTTACCGCGGTTCTCCAAGCGGTAGCAGGCATATTGCGCTTCTGCCGCTCCCGCTGAGCCAAGCAAGCCACGGGAGGACAACATGCAGCTGACGCCGAGAGAGTTCGACAAGCTGATCATCTACATGATGGCCGACGTTGCGCTGAAACGGAAAGCCAAGGGGCTCAAGCTCAATTATCCGGAAGCCGTCGCGATCATTTCCGCGGCCGCCCTCGATGGTGCACGCGCCGGCAAGACGATCGAAGAAGTGACCAAGGACGCGGGCGCTGCGCTGACCAAGGCTGACGTCATGGACGGCGTCGCCGACCTCGTTCCCATGATTCAGATCGAGGCCGTTTTCACCGACGGCAGCCGGCTCGTGACGGTGCACACGCCGATTCAGTGAGAGCTACCTGACGGGAGGTTGACATGGCCGGACCAAAAATAGGACCCGCGGTTGCCGCCGATGTCGACCCGGCGACAGCGGACGTGCCGGTGGGCGGCTACGTGTGCGCTTCGGCATCGATCACCTTCGATGCGGACCGGCCGGTGACGACGCTCAAGGTACGCAATTCCGGCGACCGGCCGATACAGGTGGGATCGCATTTCCATTTTTTCGAGGTCAATCCCGCACTGGAATTCGATCGTCCTGCGGCGTTCGGGCTGCACCTCAACATCCCCTCCTCCACCGCGACGCGGTTCGAGCCCGGCGACGAGCGCGAGGTCCAGCTGGTCCCGTACGGTGGTAAGCGTGCTGTTTATGGGTTCAACAATCTCGTCGACGGTCCCACGGCGGGCAAGGACGCCGCCAAGCGCAAGTCCAAGGCCGTGACGCTGGCGGCGCAGCGAGGCTTCCGTTCGTCTTCGCGAAAGGCGTGAGCCGACGACGCCGAACCTGGCTGGGACATTCGCCGTCCGTTTCCTGAACAGGGGTCCCTCATGGCTACGATCTCTCGGCAAGAATATGTCGGCCTGTTCGGCCCCACGACCGGCGATCGCATCCGCTTGGGCGATACCGGGCTGTTCGTCGAGATCGAGCGCGATCTGCGCGGCGGCTACGGCGACGAGATCGTCTTCGGCGGCGGCAAGAGCATGCGCGAAGGCATGGGTATGGACAACCAGGTGACGCGCGCGGCCGGGGCTCCCGACCTCGTGATCACCAATGTGACGATCATCGACGCAGTGCTGGGGGTGGTGAAGGCCGACGTCGGCATCAAGGATGGCCGCATCTGCGGCATCGGCAAGGCCGGCAACACGCAGACGATGGATCGCATCACACCCGGCCTGGAGATCGGCCTGGCCACCGACGCCATCTCGGGCTCGCATCTGATCCTGACCGCCGCCGGCGTCGACACGCATATCCATTTCATTTCTCCGCAGCAGGCGGAGGCGGCGCTGTCCAACGGCACCACCACCTTGATCGGCGGGGGCACGGGCCCTTCGGACGGCTCCAATGCGACCACGGTCACATCGGGTCCGGGGAACATCGAGATGATGCTGCGCGCCTTCGAGAGCTGGCCCCTCAACGTGGGCATCCTCGGCAAGGGGCACGGACACGGCAAGGCCGCCCTGGTCGAGCAGATCGAGGCCGGCGCCGTCGGCGTGAAGTGTCACGAGGACTGGGGGACCAGTCCGGCGGTGCTTCGCTCCGCGCTCACCGTCGCGGATGAGATGGACATACAAGTCTGCATCCATACCGACACGCTGAACGAATTGGGGTTCGTCGACGACTCGATCGCCGCCTTCGAGGGACGCACGGTCCACTCGTTCCATACCGAGGGATCCGGCGGCGGCCACGCCCCGGACATCATCAAGATATCCGGCCTGCCCAACGTCTTGCCCTCGTCGACCAACCCCACGCTCCCCTACGGCATCAATTCGCAGGCGGAGCTCTACGACATGATCATGGTGTGCCATCACCTCAGTCCCGACATCCCGTCTGACGTGGCGTTCACCGAGAGCCGCATCCGCGCCGAGACCATCGCCGCCGAAAACGTCCTTCAGGACCTCGGCGTGATCTCGATGTTCTCGAGCGACTTGCAGGCGATGGGGCGCATCGGAGAATGCTGGTTGCGGTGCATCCAGACCGCCGACGCGATGAAGACCGGGCGCGGCAAGCTCCCGGAAGACGCACCGGGCAACGACAATTTCCGTGTCCTGCGCTACGTGGCGAAGATCACGATCAATCCGGCGATCACGCACGGCATCGCCGACGTGCTCGGCTCCGTCGAGGTCGGCAAGATCGCGGACCTCGTCCTGTGGGAGCCGGCGTTCTTCGGCGCCAAGCCAAAGCTCGTGATCAAGAACGGCTTCATCAGCTGGGCGGTGATGGGCGACCCGAACGCGTCGCTGCCCACGCCGCAGCCGACCTACTACCGGCCTATGTTCGGCGCCTACGGCGATGCCTTGTCAGTCAACTGCGTGACCTTCGTGTCGGGGGCGGCGCACGCCGCCGGTATCAAGGAGCGGCTGGGACTCCGGCGGCAGGTCCTTCCCGCACGCAATATGCGCAAGATCGGCAAGCGCGACATGGTGCGCAATTCCGGGACACCGCAGATCGAGGTGAGCGCGGAGACGTTCGCGGTCACCGTCGACGGCGTACACGCGACCGTGCCGCCCTTGAAGACGGTCTCGCTTAACCAGAAGTATTTCTTCAGCTGAAGTGGTCACCGTGGTCGTCATCGAAACCGTTCTGGGCAATATCGGCGATCCCGAATGGAGCGAGCGGCTGTCTACCGCCGACCTGGACCTGCTGCAGGTCGACCAGTGGGAGGCGCAGAAAAGCCGCTTCAGGAAGACGACCGCAAAGGGCGCCGAGGTGGCGATTTCTCTCGACCGCGGCACGTATGTCCGCGACGGCGACGTGCTGCTCTGGGATGCTCAGGTAGGCGTGGCCATCGTTGCGCGCATCGACCTGCGCGATGTGATGGTCGTGCATCTCGATGACCTGACGCGCGTCGCACCCGAAGCGGCAATGCGCACCTGCGTCGAGCTGGGCCATGCGATGGGCAACCAGCACTGGCCAGCACTGGTCAAAGGCAGCCGCGTCTATGTACCGCTCACCGTCGATCGAAAGGTGATGACATCCGTCATGGACACGCATCGATTCGAAGGGATCCGCTACGAGTTCGTGCCCGGCCGAGAAGTCGTTCCGCACCTCGCTCCGCATGAATTGCGGCGGCTTTTCGGCGGCGCGGAAGGCCCGGTGCACTCGCACACGCATGAGAGCTATGCCGTGATCGATGGCGAAACGGGGCGCGCGTACGGACGCCCGCCGGTGCGCCCCCACACGCATGCCGGAACCGATGCTCATCCACGAGTATCGCCGGCAAGACCCGCTTCCGCGAACGACCATGGAGAATGATGACGCGCCAAACAGCGCGGCGTTTCTTGCGCGCATGCTGCAATTTGGCGATTCGATGTTCCCGATCGGCGGGTTCTCGTTTTCGTGCGGCCTGGAAAGCGCAATCCAGGAGGGTGTTGTGTCCGATGCCGTCACGCTCCACGCGTTCACTCGCACCGCGGTAGAGCAGTCGGCGCGCGGCGACGGCATCGCGTTGATCGCCGCGCATCGCGCGGCAGGGGCCGGCGATGTCGATGCGCTCATTCGGATCGATGGTCAGGTCTATGCCCGCAAGCTTTCCGACGAGATGCGGACCATGTCGGTGCGCATGGGCAAGAAGTTCACGGAAATGGGTGTGCGGGTGATCGGGGCGCCGCTGCTCTGCACATGGCGCGAATGCATCGACACTGCCGTCACTCCGGGATGTTACCCGGTGGCGTTGGCGGTGAATTTCGCAGTGCAGGGCCTGTCGGCGCGCGAAGCATTCGTCGTGCACCAGTACGGTCTGGCGGCGACGATCCTAGGCGCCGGCTTGCGGCTGATGAGGATCAGCCACGTCGAGACGCAGACGATCCTCTATGAGCTCAATGGACTCTCGGAGACGGCCTACGAGAGCGCCGCCGCGGCTCGTTTGTCCGACATGTCGGGCTATGCGCCGTTGACGGAAATCCTGGCCGCTGTCCACGCCAAGGCGCACGTGCGCCTGTTCATGAATTGAACCTGATCGGAGCGCCGAATGTCGAGCAAGAAAATCACGCGCATCGGCATAGGCGGCCCGGTCGGCTCGGGCAAGACCGCGATCGTGGAAGCCGTTACGCCGCGATTGCTCGACCTCGGCATCAAGGTGCTCATCATCACGAACGACGTGGTGACGACCGAGGATGCCAAGCACGTCCAGCGCACCCTGAAGGGCGTTCTGCTCGAGGAGCGCATCCTCGGGGTGGAGACGGGGGCCTGCCCTCATACGGCGGTACGCGAGGATCCGAGCATGAACCTCGCGGCGGTCGAGGACATGGAGGCACGCTTTCCGGATAGCGATGTCGTCCTGATCGAAAGCGGCGGCGACAACCTGACACTCACCTTTTCGCCGGCGCTGGTCGACTATTTCATCTACGTGATCGACGTGGCGGCCGGCGACAAGATCCCGCGCAAGAACGGGCCAGGGATCACGCATTCGGACATCCTCGTCATCAACAAGACCGACCTGGCGCCTCACGTCGGCGCCAGCCTCGATGTGATGAGGCAGGATTCGCTGCTGATGCGCGGCACCAAGCCGTTCCTGTTCACCAACTGCAAGACGGGCGATGGCATTTCAGAGCTGGTCGAGATGATCGAAAGGGAGTTTCTTTTCGACATGACGCCGCGGGCTCGGAGGTCAGCATGATGCCGGCGTCCTCTGCTCCGTGGGCGGCCGTCGAAGCACTCGGCGCATCGATTCCCCAACTGGCGGAGTTTCAGGACGAGCCGCTCCAGATGCGGAGCGGCACCGTCGGTAAGACCGGTTTCCTGCGTCTTGGCTTCGAGCGCCGCGGTCGCCGCACGATCCTGGCGAACCTCGAGCGCCGCGCGCCCTATATGGCGCAGCGGGCGCTGTATTGCGACCAAGGGATGCCGGACCTCGCTTGCGTGTTCCTGATCACCACCACCGGCTGCCTGCTGCAGGGGGATCGGCTCGCTCTCGACATCATGCTCGGCCCTCACGCGCAGGCACACGTCACCACGCAGTCGGCGACCAAGATCCATGCAATGGATGCGAACTACGCGGCACAGACGCAGGCCATCGCGCTCGCCGACGAGTCATACCTGGAGTTTCTTCCCGATCCGGTGATCCCGCATCGGCGCGCCCGGTTCGTCAGTGAGACAAGGATTTCCATCGCTCCGAGCGCGACGCTCCTCTATTCGGAGATCATCCAGCCTGGCCGAAAGCATCATCATCCGGACGAGTGCTTCGGCGCTACCGTCATGTCGATGTCGATCGCCGCGGCGCGGCCGGACGGCCGCACGTTGTTCAACGAAAAGCTGGTGATCGAGCCGCAGCGAAATCCGATGCGGCAGACGGGCGTGATGGACTCGTTCGACGTATTCGGCAATGTGATCCTGTGCACGCCCAAGGACAAGGCCGATCGCATCTATCGGTGCGTGGGGGCCGATGTCGATCTTGCGGGCGGCGTGGCGTTTGGCGCCTGCCGGCTGCCCAACGAGGTCGGCCTGATCTTCAAGGTCCTGGGCCGCGAAACCGCGCAGGTAAAGGCCAAGGTGCGCGAGTTTTGGGGAATAGCGCGCAAGGAGGTCACCGGCGCCGACCTCCCTCCACCCTTTCTCTGGCGCGCGTAGATCAGCAGACCCCGCGGGGAGCCATCGAACCACGGGCTCAACATTTTCGTGGAGGCGAGAATGGAGAAGCTGTTGGCAACGTGGGAACGCCTGTGCGCCTCATCGAGAATCGTGCGGTTTGTCGACATCAATCTGCGCGGGATTGCGCAGGTGATGTTTCAGAACAATCCGCTGACCGGGGCACTCTTCCTGGCGGCAATCGCTTGGGGATCATACGCTGCCGGTGCGCCGCGCGTGACGATCGCCGGCCTGCTCGCCGTCGTCGTGGCAACCCTGACGGCGCAATGGCTGCGCGTCGATGAAGCCTCGCTGCGCTCCGGACTCTACGGCTACAACGGCATCCTGGTGGGACTTGCGCTGGCGACATTTCTGGCTCCGGGCGCGCTCATGTGGGTGTACGTGGTGCTGGGAGCTGCCGTCTCGGTCGTGGTGATGCTCGGAACGGCCAACGCCGTCAAACCGTGGGGCTCTGCCCTCACCTTCCCATTCGTGCTCACGACGTGGCTTCTTTTGCTGGCCACGTATGGATTTTCCGGGCTCGTCGGCGTTGCGCTGCCGTCCGGCAACGTGGTCGTGGCCTTCCAGCCCTACGAGGCAAGCCCGCTCCAGCCCATCGATCTTGTCCAGGGGGTGCTCCAGAGCATTTCACAAGTCTTCCTGAAGGGCAGCGGCGTGGCTGCGTTGCTTCTGCTCGCGGGGCTCGCCGTGAGCTCGCACGCTGCCGCCGCCTTCGCGCTCGCAGGTGCCATACTGGCTGTCCTTACGGCACACCTGTTCAGCGCCGAAAGCGAGCTGATCACCGGCGGTCTCCTCGGATTCAGCCCGGTCTTGACGGCGATCGCACTTGGTACCGTCTTCTATCAGCCGAGCTGGCGCGTCGCGGCCTACACGGCCCTCGCCACGGTGTTCACGGTGATCGCCCAGTCAGCCTTGAACGTTGCGTTGACGCCGTTCGCCATTCCGGCTCTTACGGCACCATTCGTGCTGGTGACGTGGCTGTTCCTGCTGCCGCGGCAATGCCTCGAGGAGGTGCCTGTCGTTGCCCCCGATATCGAAAAGCCAGCCGCCGTAGCTTGATCCTCATTACAATTTAGCAGGTTTTCGGTTTGCCGTTGGGTCTGTGAATGAGGCAGCGATAGCTCAATCATCAACCTCGGATTGGCAGGAGAAAGCGAACCATGGGACTCTTTGGGATATTGCTTGGTCTAGCCCTGCTCATGTGGCTCGCGTACCGGGGGTGGAGCGTTCTGCTGGTCTCTCCATTAGCGGCCCTCGTCGCGGCCGTGTTCTCAGGCGAACCGCTGCTCGCCCACTGGACGCAGACGTTCATGAGCGGGGCGGCGCGGTTCATAACGCAGTGGTTCCCCCTGTTTCTGCTCGGCGGGTTGTTCGGAAAGCTTATGGGCGACAGCGGTTCGATCAGCGCCATCGCGCAGTATTTGACCGCCAAGTTGGGAACCAAACGCACGATGCTGGCGGTGGTGATCGCCTCGGCTATCGTGACCTACGGCGGCGTGAGTGTGTTTGTCGCATTTTTTGTGCTGGTGCCCATGGCTCACGAGATGTTCCGGGCCGCGAACCTCCCGCGCCGGTTGTTGCCGGCGACAATCGGCCTCGGCGCATTCACGTTCACCATGTCGGTGATGCCGGGAACTCCTTCGGTCAACAACGCCATTCCGATGCCGTACTTCGGCACCACCACCTTCGCGGCCCCCGGGTTGAGTATCATCGCGTCGGCTATCATCTTCGTTTTCGGCATGTGGTGGCTCCGCCGTGCTGAGGCAGCTGCGCGCAAGGCTGGCGAAGGCTACGGTGGCGAGGCGGGAACCGCTCCTGTCATTGACGAGATGGTTCGCGAGCAGGCGGCGCCGGCGGGCGACTTCGACCCGGCCGAGTTGCCGCATGGCGAGCGGGCCGAGAGCGGCCCTCCCTTCGCTCTGGCCGTGCTGCCCCTCGTCGTCGTCATCGTCACGAATTTCTTGATGTCGCTTGTCGTATTCCCGCGACTCGATTTTTCGTTCCTGTCCGAGGACCGGTGGGGCGGTACTACGATCGGGGCCGTGTCCGGCGTCTGGTCGGTTGTCGTGGCTCTCGCGGCGGCCAACTTGACCGTCATTCTCGTCAACTTTCGACGCTTGCCATCCCCCCGCGAAAGTCTCGACGCGGGTGCGAATTCTGCCGCCTTGCCGATGCTGATGATCGCCAGTCTTGTCGGCTTCGGCGCGGTCGTTGCCGCGTTGCCGGCATTTGCATTGGTTCGCGATGCAGTATTCTCGATTTCAGGGAGGACCGCTGGTCTCGTTGGCCATCTCTATGAATGTGCTGGCGGGGATGACCGGTACTGCTTCTGGCGGTATGGCAATCGTACTCAATGCATTTGGCGACGACTTTCTGCGTCTTGCCGCTGAGCATCGCATCAATCTCGAATTGATGCATCGTATAACAACGATGAGCGCCGGTACCCTGGACGCCCTCCCCCACAACGGCACGGTGTTGCTGTTACTGCAAATCAGTGGTCTGACTCACCGTGAAAGCTATCTCGACATGGTGATGACCGTGATCGTCAGTTGCATTATCGCACTTGTTGCTACCATTGTACTAGGTTCGGCGTTCGGATCGTTTTGATCGACAGCAGGTCGTGCACGCATGCAACCGCCTTGACGCCGCACTTTCCATGAAGGGCTGGTCCAATGGGCGAGACTTCTCAGTATGCAGGCTTGGAGACGAAAAGATCCATTCCCAGCCTTTGCGACAGGAATTTGGCAACGAGTTGCCCCTTGACGCTGTTACCGGCGCTATCGAGCGGCGGAGCGAAACTGCCCAGTCCGCCCTTGCCGGGAGAGACTGTGACGATCCCGCCGCTGATGCCGCTCTTGCCCGGCAGGCCGATGTCGAAAAGCCAATCGCCGGAGGTCTCGTACAATCCGGCGGTCGTCATCACGGCCAAGGCGCAATGGCAGGCGACGGCATCGACCACGCGCTTCCGGGTGAGCGGATTTACTCCGCCGTCGGCGAGCGTCGCGCCCATCGCCGCAAGATCCCTGGCGCTCACGTTGAGCGAGCATTGTCGCGTGTACAGGTCGGTTGCCACGAGCGGGTCGCAGTAGATCCTGCCGTAGCTTTGGAGCAGCTGCGCAACGCTTCGGTTGCGGAAATTGGTTTGCGACGCCGAGGCATACACCTCCTCGTTCAGCGGCAGCGCTCGGCCGGCGAACCGCGACAAGCCGTCGTGGATGAACCGCCACTTCTCATCTGCGGTCGCACCCGGCACGAGGCTGGTCGTTGCGATTGCGCCCGAATTGACCATCGGGTTCGTCCGGCCGTCCGCGCTCCGTTCGATGGCCGACAGGGAATTGAACGGCAGGCCGGTGCTGTTCACGCCCAGCCTCTCGCGCGCCTGCTCCGCGCCGATCTCCTGGCACACCAGTGCGAACACGAACGGCTTCGATACGCTCATGATCGAGAACGCGTGGTCCGCCTCGCCGGCCGCGTGAACGTTCCCGCTGGTTCCGACCACGCACACGCCGAACAGCTCGCTCGGCGCCCGGGCCAGCGCCGGGTAGACTTGCGAATTCTCTCCTTCGGCATTGGACTTGTATCGCTCGTGCGCCTCGGACACCAGCGCCGACACAACCTCGGGGGAAGGCAGGCGGCCGGTCGACACATTGCGGTACTCATCCGCCTCGAGCTGCATGTCCATTCTCTTGTTCCGGTCGGGCCTGGCGATGATCTGAATTCACGGCAGCAGCCATGGCACCAGGATGACACAGACCATCAGGACGATCACGGACAACGGCACTCCGATGCGCACAAAGTCCCCGAACGTATAGTTCCCTCGTGCCACCACCAGCGTGTTCACCGGCGACGACCGCCATCAGAAGGGCAATGAGCCGGATTTCGCTGCCTCCGGCCTTCGCAATCAGCCAGTCGCCGAGCCGCCGGGCGATGCCCGTTCGCACCAGGCCGTCGCCGATCACGAACAGTGCCACGATGAGGACGATGTTCGCATCGCTGAAGCCGGTCAGCGCCTCGCCCATGGTGAGCACGCCGGTGAACGGCAGCGCCGTGAGCATGATCAGCGCGACCACGTCCAGACGGGCTTGTTGACCGCGAAAATCAGGGTCGCAGCGGCAAGCAGCGCCAGAACGATCGTCAGCTCAGACATGTCCCCTCGAGGCGCTATTCAGAACGGTCCGATTGCCGAACCGAGCATGATCGCCGCCGCAAGTGCAATCAATGCGCCGACGAGGGCGACCATTGCGAGATCCCCATGGCTCTTGCCGTGGGTCGATCCACATGCCGCGAGCAGCGTCACCACCGCGTCGTTGTGAGGGAGGCTGTCGAGCGTTCCCGCGCCGCCACGGGTGCGAGGAGCAGCACGCTCCAGCCGCGATAGGCGAGCCAGATCAGCAGCCCCAGCGCAAGCAGGATGCCGAGCAGACCCTCGCTCAACACTCCGCCAGCAGCACGTCGATATCGGCGGTCGAGCGGTGCCCGATGTCGTCGGCGTGCGCGTCGAGGAAGGCGCCGGCGATTCCATGAAACTGATCATATCGAACTCCAACCTGGACGCTGCTGTGAACCCGCATCCTGCAGCGACATCGCGTAGGTTCGAAGTTGGTCAGCATATGATTCGAACCATGGAAGCGCCCGACTAGTGTCCCGATTCCGAAGTGCGCTGCATTCTACGCGTTCGCACCGATGGTGCGAAGGCAGAAGCGCCAGATGCCGGCAAGGATGTCGGCGGCGGTCTTGGTCCAGCGGAAGGGCCTTGAATTGGCATTTGTGGCCTCGATGTATGCATTTGATATGCCTATTCTGGATTGGATAGCGCGGGCTCCAGGCGCGGTTCCATCGCCCGAAACCATGCGACGTAGAGCGCCGGGAGGAAGATCAGCGTCAGAACGGTCGCGACCAGCAGACCTCCCATGATTGCGTAGGCCATGGGCCCCCAGAAGATGGTCGGGGCGATCGGGATCATGCCGAGCACTGTGGAGATAGCGGTCAGCACGATGGGTCGGAAACGCGACATCGCCGCCGCGATCACAGCGTCCCAGATCTCCTTGCCTTCCGCGCGCTCGGCCTCGATCTGGTCCATGAGAATCACAGCATTGCGGGCAATCATCCCGAGCAAGGCCAGTATCCCGAGAATAGCGACGAAACCGACCGGCTTGTCGAAAAGAAGGAGTGCAGCCACGATGCCGATCGACCCCATCGGAACGACGCTCAGCACCAAGAAGAGTTGGCTGAAACTCTGAAGTTGAATCATCAGAACCGTGATTGTTATGAACAGCATCAGCGGAACGACGGCGAAGACCGATGCTTGCGACTTAGCGCTCTCCTCGACCGTGCCGCCGACCACGATACGATAGGCCTTCGGCAAACCGGCCTGCAGTTTCGCGACGGCAGGCGTGAGCGCGGCGATCACGGCTTCTGGTGATGCACCGCGAGTCACGTCGGCCTGAACCGTGAGTGTCGGGACGCCGTCCCGTCGCCAGACGAGCGGCAATTCCTGCTCGTACTCCAGGCTCGCGAGTTGCCCGAGCGGGACCGTACGACCGTTCGGCAGCGCGAATTGCAGGTTGCGCAGCGTCGACAGCGAGACGCGCTGCTCGTCGGTCGCGCGAACCACGACGTCGACCAGGAAGATGCCATCGCGCATCTGCGTGACGGCGGCGCCGCTCATCACGCCGTCGAGCGTTGCCGCAACGGATTCCGAGCTCAAGCCGAGCAAGCGTGCCTGGTCCTGGTCAACGCGGATGCGAACCTTCCGCTCCGGCTCGATCCAATCGAAATTGACCTGACGGGCGCGGCTTTCCGAGGCGACGATCCCGGCCAGTCGAAACGCGATGTCGCGCACCTCGTTCACGTCGGGTCCGCTGACGCGATACTGCACGGGCCATCCGACCGGCGGCCCAAGCTCGAGCGGGACGATACGCGTCACGGCCCCGGGGAAATCGTCCCGTAGCGCGCTCTCGAGCTTCCGGCGCAGCCGTTCCCGGGCGTCGACGTCCTTGGCCACTACGACCAGCTGACTGAAGAAGTCGTTGGGCAACTGGACATCCAGCGGCAGATAGAACCGGATCACACCCCGGCCGACATAGGTGCTCCACCGCTCGACGTCGGGATCGCCCGCGAGCAACTTATCGAGCGCGGCCGACCGATCAACACTCGCATAGATCGAGGCGTTCTGCGGGAGCCGGAGGTCGATCAGCAGCTCCGGCCGATCGGACGAGGGGAAGAACTGTCGAGGCAGGAGGGGAACGGCCGCGAGCGACAAGCCGAAGCAAACGAGCGTCACCAGAATGGTGACCCACCGCCAGCGCATGGCAGTGACGAGCACGCCATGGAAGAGGCGACCGGTCAATCCGGGCCCTGCGGACGTGCCTGGCTTCGGCTTGGCGAGGAGCGCGACTCCGAGAAGCGGCACGAACACGACCGCGACCAGCCACGACGCCAGCACGGCGATGCCGACGACCGCGAAAATGGAGAACGTGTACTCGCCGGCGGCGCTCTTGGCGAAGCCGATCGGCACGAAGCCCGCCAGGGTGACCAGAGACCCGGTCAGCATCGGAAAAGCCAGGGTCTGATAAGCGTAGGTCGCCGCCCGCTCCTTTTCGTCCCCATGGGCCAGACGCATGGTCATCGCGTCGATCGTACTCATGGCATCGTCGACCAGCAGCGTCAGTGCGATGATGAGTGCGCCCAGGGAGATTCGTTGCAGATCAATGCTGACGAGCTCCATGATTGGAAACACGATGGCGAGCGTCAGCGGGATCGACAGCGCCACGATGGCACCAGGCCGGATGCCGAGGCTGACGACGCTCACCGCCATTATGATGGCGATCGCCTGCCACAGGGAGGTCATGAATTCGCCGATCGCGCTCTGGACCACGGAGGATTGATCGGCCACAAGAACCGGCTGGATGCCGAGCGGCAGGTCGGAGACGATCTCGCGCATCACCTGCTGGACCTCGCGGCCGAGCGCGAGAATGTCACCGCCACTGCGCATTGCGATGGCGACGCCGATCGCGGGCATTCCGTTCACGCGAAAGATCGGGTGGGGGGGATCGACGTATGCACGCCTGACCTGGGCGATGTCGCGGAGGCGGATCAGGCGCCTGTTCGCCGAGATGTTGACGTCCAGAATGTCCCGTTCGGATTCGAAAGCGCCGGAAACCTGCAGGCTGAGTTTCTCATCACCGGTCTGCAGCGCGCCGGAGGGGCTGACCGCATTTTGCGCTCGCAACGCCGCAATCACCGCCACGCGGTCGATTCCGAGGCCTGCCAGCGTCTCGGTGGAGAACTCGATGAAGACGCGTTCGTCCTGGGTGCCGAGAATCTCCACCTTGGAGACGTCGCGGATGCGCAACAGCCGCGCGCGGATCTTCTCCGCGTAGTCGCGGAGCTCGCGGTGGGTGAATCCATCCGCCGTGAGGCCGTAGATGATCCCGAACGTGTCGCCAAACTCGTCGTTGAAGCCGGGCCCGACGACTCCAGCCGGCAACGTATGGCGCATGTCGCCGATGCTCTTGCGAACGTGATACCAGATGTCAGGGACCTCGGTGGGCGGCGTGCTTCCCTTCAAGTTCACGAATACGGTCGTGACGCCGGCGCGCGTGAAGCTGCGCAGAAAGTCCACGTTTGGGGTTTCTTTCAGCGTGCGCTCTAGCCGGTCGGTCACCTGGTCGAGCGTGTCGTCGAGCGTCGCCCCCGGCCAAGCGGCCTGCACCACCATGGTCCGGAACGTGAACGCTGGGTCTTCGTTGCGGCCGAGCCGAGAATAGGACAACAGCCCTGCTGCCGTCGTTGCGATCATACAATAGACGACGAACGAACGGTGCCGGAGGGCCCAATCCGACAGATTGAATTGCGTCATGGCTGCGATCCGAGGAGGCGAACCATCTGGCCGGGATGCAACGCTTGAACGCCGGCCGTCACGACGATCTCGCCTGTGTCGAGACCTTGGGAGATGGCGACTTTTGCCGGATCGAAGCGCGCCACGTCGACATTGCGCAGGGACACGGTCTTGCTCAATGGATCGACCACCCAGACGGCGGGCTGGCGATCGACCCTGGTGAGGGCGCTCGCCGGTATCTCGATCACCGCTTCCGCGTTCAATTGCAAATGCCCGGACACGGTCGCACCAAGCCGCATGGCTTCGGGCGGGTCGGCGAGCCCCACCTTGACCACGAAGGTGCGGGTGACCGGATCAGCCTGCGGCGCCACTTCGCGGACGAGCCCGGTCGCCTTCACGGCGGGATCGTCGGTCATGTTCACGATGATCGTCGGGTCACTCGGTGCCGATCGCAGAGCTTGCGCCGGCACGTCGAAGACAGCGTCCCGTCCGCCCTGGCGCGCCAGCCTGACGATGACCTGCCCGGCCTGGACGACCTCGCCGGCTTCCGCTCCGGTTGCCGTCACAACTCCCGTGGCGTCAGCCTTGAGCTCGGTGAAGCTCACGAGGTCGTGCGCGGCTTTCAATTGGGCTTCGGCGGAATCGACCTGGGCTTGCGCGGTGTCACGCTCCCTCTGCGTTTGGTCGAAGAGAGCACGTGTCGTCCAGCCTTGCGCCAGCAAAGTCTCCTGCCGTTCGAAATGATTGCGCGCCTGCGTCAATTTCGCCTGCGCAGCAGCGAGACCGGCCTGCGCCGAGCGCAGGTTGTTCATCTCGTTCTGTGGCTCAAGACGTGCGATAATCTGTCCGGGCTGGACGCGATCTCCCCGATTGACCGAACGTTCCTTCACCCTGCCGGCGATGCGGAAGCCCAGCGCCGCCTCGTCTCGTGCCTCGATGTGCCCAGTGAATGTGAGTGTCGTTCCCGCCGCATGCTTCGCCACCGTCACGGTGCGGACCGGGCGGACCTCCGGCGCGGGGGCATCCGCTTCCGGCTGACAGGCTGATAGAAAAATCGAGACCGCCAACGCCGTGATCGGGAGGCTAATCGGAGTGCAGTCGCGTGATGGATTCGCCATCCTCAAATCTCCGCTTGGGTGGCCTCGCCCCGAGGCGCCACGCTAGCTCACGGCGTCCCGCCTCGCCTGCGCCGCTTTCACCGCTTGCGATATGCTCCCGATCTTGCCGGGAGAAATCTTGGCGCGCCTTCGCCGGCTGGGGAGCGGCCGCATGCCTTCACCAGCGGTCATGCCGGGATCCGGACGATGCACGAAATTGGCGGAGCGCCGCAGCGCCAGCGCCCGTCGTGCCGCCTCCACGTTAAGTGCCCTCGCCTCGAGTTGGCGCCGCCGGGCGAGCTCCCGGTCGACCCTCTTCAGCGCCGCAGCGAACACTTGCTTGCGTCGAGACGGCCGCTCCACAGTGCCGGGAAAGCCACTGCCGCGGGGCTCTGCCTTGCCGCGCAGCTCGCGCCGCTTCTGCCGTGCCACGGTGCCCTCCTTCGAGCGCCATTCGCGCAAGCGGATCCGCGTCGCCTGCAACTGCTCAGGATCCAATTCATAGATGAACGGATGATGCGTGACCCGGATGAGGTCGAATTCGTCGTGGCTCACCAGGCTGCGTTCAAGTCTGCAGGTGATTGACATGTGTCGGCTCTCTTCAGGCGTTGGATTCGGCGTAGGCGTTATCAGGCATGTGTCGTTGATCTCAACACTCCGCCAGCAGCACGTCGATATCGGCGGTCGAGCGGTGCCCGATGTCGTCGGCGTGCGCGTCGAGGAAGGCGCCGGCGGCGCGCCGCCCCTCCTGGCGCAGCATGTCCAGGAAAGCGCGCTCGGCATTCATCTTCGACGAGTAGCCGAGGTCCGCCATCATCTCGGTCATGATGCGATGCGTGCGCATCCCGGCCCAGCGCGCGCCCTCGCCCGAGCCTGGATCCGCCACCTGGCGCAGGAGCGCGATCATGCGCAGCTCCTTCATCAGCGCGGCGTTGAACGATACTTCGTTGAGGCGGTTGAGGATTTCGGCCGCCGACCGCGGTGTGCCGGGACGCTCGCGCGGATTGATCTGCACCAGGATCGTATCCTGCGCGTCGCTCTCGCGCACCAGCGGGGTGATCGTCGGATTTCCCGCATAGCCGCCGTCCCAGTAGGCCTCGCCGTCGATCTCGATCGCCTGGAACATCGTCGGCAGGCAGGCCGAAGCGAGGAGAACGTCCGGCGTGATCTCGGCGTTGCGAAAGATGCGGCCACGGCCGGTGCGGACCTTGGTCGCCGTGATGAACAGCTTGATCGGCGAGCGGGCAAGTCGCGCGAAATCGATGCTCTCCTCCAGAATCGATTGCAGCGGATTCACGCCTCGTGGATTGAGGTCGTAGGGCGAGAAGACCCGCGCCATGAGATCGAGGCCGATGAACGCCGGCGAGAAGTCGAGCGTCCAGCGCCCGAGCATGCGGTCGAGCGGCGTGCGCTGCAGCGGGCTGAACATCGCCGCGCGAGCCACGCGGTCCCAGTATGCATCGAGCGCCGCGCGCGCACCTGCGGCGCCGCCCTCGGTCCAACCGGCTGCCAGCACCGCCGCATTCATGGCGCCCGCCGAGGTGCCCGAGATGGCGTCGATCCGCAGCCACCGCTCCTCGAGCAGGCGGTCGAGAACGCCCCACGTGAATGCGCCGTGGGACCCGCCGCCCTGCAACGCCAGATCAATGAGGACGGAAGCCCGTTGCTCTCCGGCCTTGGACGGCGCCCGCGACATCGGACTGGACGGTTTTCACCGTACCCTTTTGATAAGGTGTGCTGACGAAGCGCGTTGAAGGCTACCGCAATGTCTTTGCGATGGCCAGCGTCGCAGGTGCTGCCGCGCAGACGATAGCGATGCCGGTGCGCTCAGCGGACCAATGTGTTCTTGTAGATCTTGCCATCCTTCATGATCACTTTGAAGTTTTTCGCGGGGTCTGCGATCAGGTTGATGTTGTCCAGCGGATTGCCATCGACCAGCAGGAGGTCGGCGAGAGCGCCCGCGTCGACTGTGCCGAGGCTGCCGGGATATGGGTTGCGGAGGCCGGAGAGGCGTAGCAAGTCGGCGTTTGTCGATGTCGCCATCACCAGTGCCTCCGTTGCGGTGTACCAGCGGGTGAGCGAGGCAAGTCGCGAACCCTGCCGCTCCGCCTCCCTCTGGGAGAAGAGGATGTCGGTGCCGAATGCGGTCTTGAGTCCGTATTTCTTCGCCAGCGCATACACCATGTCCGTGCCGGCGATCACTTGCCGCTTCTTCGCCCATTCCGCCGGGCCCAGCTGTTGAACGCTCGCGCCCCCGTCGTCGAGGAAGGGCTGCGTGCTCAGCCAAATCCTTCTGTCGGCCATCAATTGCGCGGTCGCTTCGTCCATCAGATGTCCATGCTCGATGCACTTGACCCCCGCGGAGATCGAGCGCTGGATCGCAACCGGCGTATACGCATGTGTGCAGACATAGGTTGCCCAGTTCTCGGCGGCTTCGACCGCGGCGCGAAGCTCGGCCTCGGTGAACGTGGACACGTCCAGCGGGCTGAACGGGGACGCCACACCACCACCCGCCGTGAGCTTGATCTGCGATGCCCCCAGCATGAGCTGCTCACGAACGCGCACCCGGACCTCGTCCGGACTGTCGGCGATCATGCTGCCCCCGATCTGCTCCATGCGTGTCAGCATTCCGCCGATGGTTCGAGGCAGATCGGAGAGTTGGCGAAAGTCGCCGTGACCGCTGGTGGTCGTGATCACCGCGCCGGACGGGTAGATGCGCGGCCCGGCCACGAGGCCTTCGTCGATGGCACGTTTCAACCCAAAAGCCGGCCCTCCCATGTCGCGGATGGTGGTGAAGCCGCGCATCAGCGTCGCCGCGGCCTCAACCCCGGCCTGGAGGTTCGAGTAGCCGGTGTCGTTGGAGAGCGCCTGCACGGGATTGGGCCGCACCATCATGGCATGCCAGTGCATGTCGATCAGGCCGGGCATCAGCGTGCCGCCGTTTCCGGCGATCCGCGTGACGCCTTCAGCTTCGATCGGCGCTTCAGAAATGCGGTCGATGACGTTGCCTTTGATGAGCACATTCGACGGCGCGGAAAGCGAGCCGCTCTTGCCATCGAAGATGCGTACATTCGCAAAGAGCACGTCGTCGGCGATAGCCGGGGCGCAAAGTCCAATTGTGAGAATTGCCGCGTGGCAAGATGTGATGAACCGACAGATCAACGAGACCCTCCATGGCAAGGAGCCGGCATGCTTCACGCGTTGGAATGTCTGCAAGGAACCGGCTTGCAGTCCAGAAAATCCGACAGTCACCATGACAACGCCACCATCGAACGGATATCAGGGTTTCACCTGGATTCACTCGGGGGGAAATACTGAAACCGGTTACGGCGACTCCGGCGGCAGATCGGATTGGCTTTCCATCAGGCTTCGCATGAACATGAGCACGCCGCTGAAGCTCCAAGCCGACACCTCGCCATCAGTCTTGCGGCCGGCCGGGGGCGCGGAGGCCGCCGCAGGGCTCGTGATGGCCGGGCGGTCGATGCCCTCTTCGATCCGCCCGAGCATGTAGGGGAAGAACGGATTGGAGGCGACGCGCAGCAACGCGTCGAGGCTGGCGACCAGCACGTTGCGCTCGCCACGCGGTGCCAATGCGCCGAGATTGATGCCGAAGTCCTCCGTGGAATCGGGCGTCAATCCGTAAAGAGCGTCGTTCATCGGAAACGGCAAGGCGACATGTGAGAGCGAATACAGGCCCGCCGGATAGCTCAGCCCCAAGGCGCGGGTGTTCTCGGTCGTCGTACCGGCCTCGACGACACGCTCGACGGCTTCGCCACTGTCGTCGTCGGCATTGGTGATGATCGTGGTTCGGTAGGAACGCGGTGCGGCGGGCAGCAGCCGCGCCAGCGCGGTGTCGGCGGTCGGGCGCAGAAGCGGACCGAACTTGACGGTTCGGTTCACGTCGAACAGCACCAGCTCGCTGCCGTTCGGCGGAAGGTGGGCGTAGAGCGATGAGACGATGGCGGGCGTGCTGACCGTGAAGTCCATGACGGATTGGAACGTCATGATCGGCGGCAGGTCGACCAGCCGACCGGCGCGGCTGTAGCGTGCGATCTGTTGCTGCAGGGCGGTGCTGAGGCGATGGCTTTGCCGCGCGCCGTTCACCGGAAATGAATTGTATTTGAACGGATTGAACTCCGGCAGCACGGCGAGCCAGGCGGCCTTGGCGAACGCCGGGAGCATGGCCGGCAGGCTGGCCAGCCCCGCGAAACGCGCAAAGCGCGTGATACCGATCATCGGCGAGATCAGGACGATGCGGTCGGGCCGCGCCTGCTGCGGATCGCCGATGGCGTCGAGTGTATATTTGACCGCCAGCGCGCCGCCGTTGGAAAACCCGACCAGATGCAGGGGCGACGACGACGACGTGCGCCGCCGCGCTTCCCTGACCGCGAGCCGCGTCGCGGCCGACCAGTCTTCCCATTCGATGTCGGTCAGGGCCGCCGGAACGGTGCCGTGGGCGGGCAGCCTGATCACGATCGCAACAAAGCCGCGCTCGCGGTAAGTGCGGGCGATGTGACGTTGACTGTAGGGCGAATCGGTCAGTCCGTGCAGCAGCACCACGGCGCCGACGGGGGTTCCCGCAGGCTCCAGCACGTACGACCGGTTGAAATCCTGGGCGAACTTGCCCGGATAGACCGGGCTGCCGGCAAAATAGCGGTTCACCGGCACGCGGTCATCCGGATCGAGCTTCTGCGTGACCTCGGTCCGAAGGTTCTCGAAGATGCGGGCTTCCTGAGCGAGATATCGGCTCCAATCGGCGGCATCGAGCTCCTGCGCGGTCAATTCGCGCGGCACGTAGGTGTGCCACGGGGCGAGGGGCGGGCCGCGCTGCGCGTCGTACGCGCGAAGCGCCAGGGCGGTGAGCACGACGATTGCCAGCAGGAGGACAACCCGCCTTATTCCCTTGATGATCCTGGCGCCCATGCTCCGCCCCGTTGTGTCAGCGCGGTTTTCTGGCGTGCGGCCCATTTCAGGCTGCCCAAACAAAGCGCCTGCCAGCGGCCGGCGGCATGCTGCGCGCAGACGGTCAATATGGCAATGGTGGGCGTCCGACCGCTGTCTCAGCCCCTCACAGCTTCCCAACGACTCCGACGATCCGCTCGGCGGCGGTCTTCACCTGATCCGGATCGCGCGCGAAGCACAGGCGCAAAAACCCTTCGCCGCCGGGGCCGAAGGCGGTGCCGGGCGCGAGCCCGATGCCGGCTTCGTCGATCAGCCGGAAGGCGAGCCGGCGGGTGTCGGTCTCGCCGTCGACAGTGAACAGCAGATAGAACGCCCCGCTCGGAACGGCGAAGCGGCAGCGGCCGCTGCGCCCCAGCACATCGCACACGATGTCCCGGCTCGCCCGCGACCGCGCCACCTGGTGGGCGATGAAGGGCTCGCCCTGGTCGAGCGCCACGACGCCGGCGCGCTGCATGAATTGCGCGACGCCCGAGGTCGAATACTGGATGAGATTCTCGATCTTCTGCGCGAGCTCGGGGTGCGCGGAAATCCATCCCATGCGCCAGCCGGTCATCGCCCAGTTCTTGGAGAAGGTGTTCACGAAGAGGACGCGATCGCCGGGCTCCATGACATCGTAGAAGGACGGCGCGCGCGGCCCTTCCTCGTACCAGAAGCGCGCATAGGTCTCGTCGGCAATGATCCAGAAGCCGTGCCGGCGCGACAGCGCAAGCAGTGCCCGAAGGTCGTCACGGCTCGCCGTCCATCCGGTGGGATTCGACGGCGAGACGACCACGAGCGCACGCGTGCGCGGCGTGACGGCAGCCGCCAGCCGGTCGAGATCGAGCGTCCAGCCCTGGTTGCCGAAACGCATCGGCACCGTGACCGGCCGCGCGCCGATGATGCCGGAGGCGGCGGCCGCGTTTGGCCAGGCGGGCGTCGGGATGACCACCTCGTCTCCTTCGCCCGCCGTCATGGCGATGGTGATCTGGATCGACTGCATGCCGGATCCGGTGACGAAGAACTCCTCGGGCGAGAACTCGCGGCCATAGAGGCGCGTGTGGTAACGGGCGAGCGCGTCGCGCAGCTCCGGGATACCGCGCTGCCAGGTATAGAACGTCTCGCCGGCGGCGAGCGCCTGCGCGGCGGCCTCGGCGATGAAGGCGGGCGTGGACAGATCGCCTTCGCCCGCCCACAGCCCCATGACGCCACCGCGCCGGCGGCCGTAATCCATCACCTCGACGATGCCGCTGTCCGGCGCGTCGTGCGCCGCGCGGCGCAGGCGCGTCAGCAGGGAGTCCGGCACCGCGGCTTCGTTCATGACGGCTCGCTGCCCGGCACGATCATTTCGCCGACGCGACGGTGCGGGCGGTCTGGGCGGTCTGGGCCAGCCGGGCGGCCTCGGCGAGCGCGGCCAGCTTCTTCTGCGGGTCGCCGTCGGGCTGGATCATCCCTGCCGTCATGATCAGCTTGGCGGCGGCCTCCACCGGGATGTCGAGCTCGATGATGCCGCTGCGCGCGACGTAGAAGAAGAACCCGGTCGTCGGATTGGGCGAGCACGGCAGGAACACCGAGGCATGCTCCTCCTTGGTGGGTAATTGCGAGGTGATGTCGGAGCCGGGCGCGCTCGAGATGAACACCAGCGACCACATGCCGGGCGCCGGGAACTCGACCAGCCCGACCTTGCGGAAGGTCGAGCCCGATTGCGAGAACAGGGTCTCGAACACCTGCTTGAGGCCGCGATAGAGCGGCCGAACGATCGGCATCCGCTCGAGCAGCCGCTCGCCCGCCTCGACCAGGGTGCGGCCGACCAGGTTGGCGGTGAGGAAGCCGAGCGAGGTCAGGGCGACGAAGGCGATGATCAGGCCGAAGCCCGGCATCTTGAACGGCAGGTAGGTTTCCGGCCGGTACGCCAGCGGGATGAACGGCCGCACCAGATCGTCCACCCAGGTGACGAACGACCAGGTGAGCCAGAGCGTGATGGCGACCGGCCCCGCCACCACCAGGCCGGTGAGGAAATAGTTGCGCAGGCGGCCGGCGAAGCTGTGGTGCACCACATGCGCGGGCGCAACGACCATCGGATCGAGCGGATTGTTCGGCGTCTCGGGCGTCATTGCAGCCTGTACAGGGCGGTCCTTGCCGGCGCGGAGATCATGGCTATTCAACCGTTACGGATTTCGCCAGGTTGCGCGGCTGGTCGACGTCGGTGCCCATGAGAACGGCGGTATGATAGGCGATGAGCTGCACCGGAATCGCATAGACTAATGGCGTAACCGTGGCCGGCATGGCCGGCAGCGTCAGCGTCACGAGCGAGCTCACGTTCGCCTCCTGCGCCCCTTTCGGGTCGGTGACCAGGATGATGCGGCCTTCGCGCGCGGCGACCTCCTGCATGTTGGACACTGTCTTCTCGAACACCCGGTCGTGCGGCGCGATCACGATCACCGGCATGGTCTCATCGATCAGGGCGATCGGGCCATGCTTCAATTCGCCGCCCGCATACCCTTCGGCGTGGATGTAGGAGATCTCCTTGAGCTTGAGCGCTCCTTCCAGGGCCAGCGGGTAGCTGGTGCCGCGGCCGAGGTAGAGCACGTCCCGGCTCTTGGCGAGCCCGTGCGCCAGCTTCTCGATCTCGCCCTCGAGGCGCAGCGCCTCGGCCATCAGGCGCGGCACCTCGATCAGCGCCCGCACGAGCTTCACCTCGTCGTCTTGCGAGAGGACGCCGCGCGCCTTGCCGGCGGCGACTGCCAGGCAGGCGAGCGTCGCCAGCTGGCAGGTGAAGGCCTTGGTCGAGGCGACGCCGATCTCCGGCCCCGCAAGGGTCGGCATCACGATGTCGCTTTCGCGGGCGATGGTGGAGGACTGCACGTTCACCACCGAGAGGACGTGCTGCTTCTCCTCCTTGGCGTAGCGCAGCGACGCCAGCGTGTCGGCCGTCTCGCCCGACTGCGACACGAGGATCGCGAGGTCCCCGGCCGAAAGCGGCGCCTCGCGGTAGCGGAACTCGGAGGCGATATCGATCTCGACCGGGATGCGGGCGAACCGCTCGAACCAGTACTTGCCGATGAGGCCCGCATAGTAGGCGGTGCCGCAGGCGGCGATCGAAATGCGCTTGAGCGCACGCCAGTCGAACGGCAGCGCGGCCGGCAGCCGCACCCGCTCCTCGGCCATGTCCAGGTAGTGCGCAAGCGTATGGCCGACCACCTCGGGCTGCTCGTGGATCTCCTTGGCCATGAAATGGCGGTGGTTGCCCTTGTCGACCAGGAACGCCGAGGCGTTCGATTTCAGGATCTCGCGCTTGACCTCGTGCCCCTGCGCGTCGCGGATCTCGACGCCCTTGCGGTGGAGCACCGCCCAGTCGCCGTCTTCCAGGTAGCTGATGCGGTTGGTGAACGGCGCGAGCGCCAGCGCGTCGGAGCCCACGTACATCTCCCCGTCGCCGTACCCGACCGCCAACGGCGGGCCGTTGCGCGCCCCGATCAGGAGGTCCTCCTCCCCGGCAAACAGGAAGGCGAGCGCGAAAGCGCCGCGCAGCCGCGGCAGGGCGGCCTGCACGGCCTCGACCGGCGTCTTCCCGGTCTTAAGCTCGTGTGTCACCAGGTGCGCCACCACCTCGGTATCGGTCTGGGTCTTGAACGTGGCACCGCGCCCTTTGAGTTCCTCGCGCAGCTCGTGGAAATTCTCGATGATGCCGTTGTGCACGAGCGCCACCCGGTCGGTCGCGTGCGGATGGGCATTGGTCTCGTTCGGCACGCCGTGGGTCGCCCAGCGGGTATGGCCGATGCCGATCAGGCCTTGAAGCGGCTCCTGGCTGAGCCGCGCCTCCAGGTTCTTGAGCTTTCCCTCGGCGCGACGGCGGGTTAGCTCGCCGCGTTCGAGCGTGGCGACACCGGCCGAGTCGTAGCCGCGGTATTCGAGGCGCTTGAGCGCGTCGACCAGTTGCCCGGCGACCGGCTCATTCCCGAGAATCCCGACGATGCCGCACATGAAAGCTCCCGCTGGCGATGAAATTACTCAATGTGTTTGTTTATGTTTTCACGACAAGGCGCGGAAACTCAACACGTTTATCCACGCATCCTCAGCGGCCGGCCGCTCACTCGGCCGCCGGCGCCGGCTTGTTCTTGGCCCGGGCGCGCAGATTGCGCAAGCGGGCCGCCCATCCTTCCTTGATCACCTGCTGGCCGCGCCCGAGCGCCAGCGCGTCGGCCGGCACGTCGGCGGTGATCACCGAGCCCGAGCCCACATAGGCGCCGTCGCCGACCTTGACCGGCGCGACCAGCGCCGCGTTCGAGCCGATGAAGGCGCCCTTGCCGATGTCGGTATGGTGCTTGGCGGCGCCGTCGTAGTTGCAGGTGATGGTGCCGGCACCGACGTTGGCGCCTTCGCCCACGCGGGCATCGCCCAGATAGGTCAGGTGGTTGGCCTTGGCGCCGCGCTCGAGGCGGGCAGCCTTGACCTCGACGAAATTGCCGATGTGCACGTCCTCGCCGAGATCGGTGCCGGGACGCAGCCGCGCATAGGGGCCGACGCGGGCGCCGCGCCCGATGCGCGCGCCCTCGACATGGGAGAACGAGCGGATCACCGCATCTTCCTCCACCGTGACGCCCGGACCGAACACAACGTAGGGCTCGATCGTGACGTCGCGGGCGAGCTCGGTGTCGGCGCAAAGAAATACCGTCTCGGGCGCCGTCATGGTGACGCCAGCGTCGAGCCAGCGCTGGCGCAGGCGCCGCTGCAGCACGTCTTCCGCCTCGGCGAGCTGCGCCTTGGTGTTGATGCCGCGCACTTCGTTCTCCTCGGTTTCGATCGCCGTCACGTGCAGGCCCTTGCGGCGTGCGACCGCGACCGCATCGGTCAGATAGTATTCCCGCTTGGCATTGCGATCATCGATCTCGTCCAGGATCGTGAGCGCGGTCGCACCGGCAAGCGCCATGGCGCCGGCATTGCACAGGGTGAGCGCGCGCTCGGCCTCGCTTGCGTCCTTCTCTTCGCGGATCGCGGTGAGCGCCCCGTTCTCCATGATCAACCGCCCGTAGCCGCTCGGGTCGGCGGGACGGAAGCCGAGCACCGCGACGGCCGCGCCCGCGGCGACCGCGCCGCGCAGTCGGGCGAGCGTCGCGGCGGTGACGAGCGGCGTGTCGCCGAACACGACCAGCACATCGGCATCGTGGCGCGCGATCGCCTCGCGCGCCGCCAGGACCGCGTGCGCGGTGCCGCGCCGCTCCTGTTGCACGAACACCGCGGCCTGCGGGTCGGCCGCTTTGACGACAGTCGCCACCGCCTGGTGGTCGGGGCCGACTACCAGCGCCAGGGCGCTGCCGGTTTCCGTAACGGCGGCAAGCACATGGCGGATCATCGGAGAGCCGCCGAGCGGGTGCAGGACCTTGGGCCGGCCGGAGCGCATGCGCGTCCCCTCGCCCGCCGCCAGCACCACCGTCAGGCACGCCCGTTCGCTCAAGATCTCCTCCGTTCCGGCTCCCTTATATCAGCCGTCGTCACGAACGCTTAACCGGGCTTCCGCGTTGCCGCTAACCGGCCATTGTGTCGGAGTTCTGGTAATGTTTCGGCGTGATTCGGCGGCAAGAGGCGGGAATGGCGCAGCGCGCCCAGAGGACCAGCGACTGGGACGACGAGAGCCCCGGCAGCATGCTGTTCGGGCGCTTCCTGCTGTGGGCCGGGCTCGCGGCCCTCGCCGTCGGTAGCGTGGTGTGGGCGGCGCAGACGCAGACTGGTACCGAGCGCCTCGCCCACATGTTCGATCGCAATTCCACAGTCGCCAGCGCAGCGCCGCGCGCCGTGACAACGGTGCCGATCGTCCGTCCATCCGATGCCGAGAGCGAGCAGCGCCGGCTCGCCGAGACGGTGCGCGCGCTCGCCGCCGACCGCGACCGCCTCGCCGCCCGCCTGGAGACGCTGGAGCGCAACGTCGAGGTCACCGGCTCGGTCCCCGCGGCGCCGGCGCGCACCGATGGCGCGCCGGTCGGTCTCGCGCCGCCGCTGATCACCGGCTGGATGCCGGGCACCCTGCCGTCGGCCGCGGGCCTCCTGATGGCGCCGGTAATCCCCGCGCCGTCGCAAAACGGCGGCGGCGCCGCGCTTGCCGCCACCGAGCAGGGCGCCGAATTGACCGCGACCCGCACCGAGTTCGCCGTCGACATCGGCGGCGATCCGAGCCTCGAGGGCCTGCGCGCGCTATGGACCTCGCTCAAGGCGAGCCATGCGGGCCTGTTCGACGGCCTTCGGCCGCTGGTGGCGATCCGCGAGGGCGGCAAGGGCGTCGAGCTCCGCCTGGTGGTCGGGCCGCTCGCCAACGCCGTCGCCGCCGCGCGCCTGTGCGCGACCCTCTCGGTCGCAGGCCAGACCTGCCAGCCGACGATTTTCGATGGGCAGCGGCTGGCGCTAAGATAGCGCATGCAGCTGTTCCTCCCGTCCGCGCGGCAAACCAACGTTCTCCTTATCGTCGGCTTCCTGGCCCTCGGCTACGCGCTCTACCTGCGCTACTTGGTGATCGAGCAGTCGAGCGTGTCGCTTGCCTGCGACGCCGGCCTGCAGACCTGGTCGTGCAGCACGCGCAAGATCGTGACGGTCCTGTTCCGCAACGCGGTGTTCGGCATCGGCGCGCTCGCGGCGGCCGCGCTCAACCTGATCCGCCCGTCGGTCGTGTTTCTCGCCCTCGGGCTCGCCTTCGGCGGCTTCGGCATCGTGCTCTACAATGTCGGCCTCTCGGGCCTCGCCATCGCCCTCATGATTCTGAGCCTGGCGCGCCCCGCCGGGCGAGCAGGCTCGCCGCCAGCGTGAGCAGCAGCGCGCCGAGCCACAGCGCCTGCCAGTTGGCAAGGCTCTCGTTCGGCACGATGTAGACGGCGCAAAGCGCCAGCACTGCGGCGAACGCGAGCTCGGCCATTCCGCGCTTGGCGCTGTCGCGCGTGCCCTTCTGGCGCGCGCCCGCGAGCGCCAGCACGGCGAACGGCACCACCGCGCCGGTCAGCGGGGCGAACGGGAAATCCTTGTAGCGGGCGTCGAACACCAGGCCGAGCGCGACCTGGGTCGCCACCACGCACAGCACGATCAGGGCCACGCCGAGCGCCAGCGCAAGCGGCGCCGGCCGCGGTTTCGGCGATCCGAGCACCGCGGCAAAAGCCGGCACGCTCTCGCCGCGCACCAAGACGGCGGCGCCCAGGATCGGCGCGAGCACGGCGAGGCCGGCGAGCGTCAGCCCGCGCAGCCAGTCGCCGGCGGTGAGGCTTTCCAGTGGCAGGTTTTCCGCCGTCCAGCCGATCGCGCTGCCGCCGGCGAGCGCCATGGCGGCGACGCCGAACCACGTTGCGACCGAACGTCCTTCGCCGCGGCGTGCCGCCACCGCCGCGCCGAACACGAGCAGCGCCAGCGCCACGCCGCCGGCCGCCTGCGCGCGCCATTGCGGGTGGTTCGATAGCGGCGCGCCCCAGGCGAATTTAGGCACTCGGCGCCGCCCGTCGAGCAATCCCCAATGGCCGCCGACGGTGCCTTCGAGCCGGCGCTTCCACGGCTGGTCGAACGCCTCGATCAGGTTGACGTGGTAGCCGTTCTGCCGGGCGATGCGCAGCACGTCGTGGGCGACGCGCGCCTGGTTGACGGGCGACGGCAAGGCGCCCTCGCGCATGCGGCCCGCGCTCGGCCAGCCGGTCTCACCGATCAGGATCTCCTTGGCCGGAAAGGCCTCGGCGACCTTGCGCCGGATCGCCTCCACGTGCGCGCCGGCGGTGGCGGCGGGAATCGGGAAATCCTCCCAGTACGGCAGGATGTGGATGGTGACGAAATCGGCCGCCTCGTAGACCTCGCGGTGGCGCAGCCAGAACTCCCACACGTCCGCGTAGGTCACCGGCTGCGGCACCTGCGCCTTGACCCGTCGGATCGCAGCGGCGAGGTCGGGACCAGCCATTTCGCCGCGCAACAGCACCTCGTTGCCGACCACGACCGAGCGGATGGTGTCGCGGAACCGCTGCGCCAGCGCCACCGCGCGGTTGAGGTCGCGCTCGGCCGCGGCCGCGTCGCCGCCGAGCCAGATGCCCTGCATGACCTTGAGCCCGTGGCGCTCGGCGATCTCGGCCACTTGGTCGAGCCCGTTGCGGGTCGAGTAGGTACGCACACAGTCGGTCAGCCGACTTAGGCGCGCGAGGTCGTCCTCGATCTGCCACGCGGCGATCCGCGTATCCGGCTCGAGCGGGCTCTGCCGGCCGCGGAACGGCGTGTAGGAGACGCAATAGAGCTTCTCAGCCGTGCCGACCGGCGCTTCCGGCATCGGCACGGCGGCGCCGAGCCGCCACCAGACGGCGACGATCGCGGCGCAGACGAGGACGGCGAGGCTGACGGGAAGACGCATGGGTGAAGCGTCCTTACCACCGCGCCGCGCGGTAAGCACGTCCGCCACTCGTGCTGGACAAAACCGCCCGTTTCCGCCATTGGGGCTTGGTCCCATTGCGGTCTCAATCCCGGTGTTCATGTGCCTGACACATTCGCCCAAGCCAAGAAGCCAAAAAGCCTGATGATTTCTCCTATGACGCGTTGCCTGCGCCCGCTTGCGGCGGCGCTCCTCCTCGGCGCGACCCTCATCGGCACGAGCCTGCCGGCCTCGTCGCAGGCGCCCGAGCAGAAGCCCGCCGACCCGAAGGCGGCGCCGGGCGGTCCCGCCGCCGACCAGAAGAAGATCGACGAGTTCGCCGAGGCGATCCGCGTGCTCGGCGGTCCGGCCGCCAATCCGGAATGCGTCTGGCTCGGCCGCCGAGTTGTCAACCTGATGTGGCGCGACGACCTCGACACCGCCTTCCGCCATCTCGATCTGTACGATCGCTTCGGCTGCCCGGGCGGCCACGTCCAGGCGGCGTTCCGCTGCCTCGTGCGTCAGGGCCAGATCGATCCCAAGGCGCTCGAGTCGCTCGGCGCGCGCGTGCACGCGTGCTGGATCAATCCCACCATGGAGCCGCCGCCGGCGCCGCCGGCGGCCGCCGCCGCGCCCGCCGGAACCAAACCGCAATAGTCACGTTACCTCGCGGTGCCATGCGTAAGACGCACTCGCGGGAGGACGGGAGTGACTGAACAAACGTTCAGTGAATCGCCCTACAAATGTCATGAGCGCATACTATCTCATGCATTGCCTCTCCCGAGAGATGCTGTCGTAAGCGAGGCCTCGGTCGAGCCCAGGGGACGGGCTCGGGCCCAAGCTCTCCAGCCCCATTTGGTTGAAGATCCATGCGCCTCATCGCAGGTGTCGTAGCGCTCGTCGTGTGCGTGCACGCCGGGCTTTGGACTTTGCTGCGCGACCAGACGCGCGCGCCCGACGTGGCGCCGCCGCTCGCCAGCATCTCGTTTGCGCCCTATCACGGCTCCGCCCATCCCGACACCGGCAACCGGCCGACCGCGGCGCAGATCCGTTCGGACCTGAAGATCATCGCGCCACTCACCCGCGCGATCCGCACCTACTCGTCGACCGGCGGCGTCGAGCAGGTCGCCGGCATCGCCAGCGAGTTCGACCTGCGCGTCACCGTCGGCGCCTGGCTCGACAAGGACGAGAAGCGCAACGAGCGCGAGCTGCGCGCGGCTGTCGACCTCGCCAAGAAACATCGCAACATCAACGCCATCGTGGTCGGCAACGAGGCGATCTACCGCGGCGAGAAAACGGCCGAGGAGCTGATCAAGACGATCCAGCGGGTCAAGCGCGAGAGCAACGTGCCGGTCACCACCGGCGAGATCTGGAACGTGTGGATCGAGCATCCCGAGCTCGCCACCGCGGTCGACTTCATCGCCGCCCACATCCTGCCCTACTGGGAAGGCTTCTCCGAGCGCCAGGCGGTCGACCAGGCGGTGATCATCTACGACAAGCTGCGCCGCACCTTCCCGGGCAAGCGCATCGTCATCGCCGAGTTCGGCTGGCCGAGCGCCGGCTACAATTTCAAGAGCGCCAATCCCGGCCGCATCGAGCAGGCCGAGGTGCTGCGCGATTTCGTCGCCCGCGCCGAAGCGCTCGGCATGGACTACAACATCGTCGAGGCGACCGACCAGCCGTGGAAGATCTTCGAAGGCAGCGTCGGGCCGTACTGGGGCCTGTTCGACGCCAACCGCCAGCCGAAGTTCTCCTGGACCGGCCCGATCACCCATCCCGAGCACTGGAAGATGGCAAGTCTCGCGATCCTGCTCGGCTTCCTGATGTCGCTGCCGATGCTGCGGCTCAACACGGCGACCATCGGCCAGGCCGGCCTGCTCGCCGTCTCTGCCAACGCGGTCGGCGCCTGGTTCGCGGCGATCTTCGCCTACTGGAACGGCCACTATTTCGTGGTCGGCGCGGCGATCGCGCTTGGCCTTGGCGGCGCCCTCCTGGTGCCGCTGGTGCTGATCGCGCTCTCGCGCATGGAGGACATCGCGGCGGTCGCCTTCGGGGCCCGCGGCCGCCGCCTGCTCCTGCCGGGCGCGCTGCCGCTCCCCGCAGCGCCCCCGAAGGTGTCGATCCACATCCCGGCCTATCGCGAGCAGCCCGACATGCTCAAGGCCACCCTCGATGCGGTGGCGCGCCTCGACTATCCCGACCTCGAGTGCGTGCTCGTCATCAACAACACGCCCGAGCCCGAGCTGTGGCGCCCGCTCGAGGAGCACTGCCGCACGCTGGGCGAACGCTTCAAGTTCGTCTATGCGGAGAAGCTCGCGGGCTTCAAGGCCGGCGCGCTGCGGCTTGCGCTCCAGCACACCCATCCCGACGCCGCGATCATCGGCATCATCGATGCCGACTACGTGGTGCATCCCGACTGGCTCAAGGACCTCGTGCCCGCCTTCGCCGAGGCGTCGGTCGGCCTGGTACAGGCGCCGCAGGACCATCGCGACGGCGAGCGCAGCCCGCTGCACCACGCGCTCAACGGCGAGTATGCGGGCTTCTTCGACATCGGCATGGTCGAGCGCAACGAGGCGAACGCCATCATCGTGCACGGCACCATGTGCCTGATCCGCCGCGCCGCGCTGGAGGCGGCCGGCTCCTGGTCGAGCGACACCATCGTCGAGGACACCGACCTCGGGCTCACCATCCTCGAGCTCGGCTGGCGCGCGCTCTACACCAACCGCCGCTACGGCCACGGCCTCCTGCCCGACACGTTCGAGGCGTTCAAGAAGCAGCGCCACCGCTGGGCCTATGGTGGCGTGCAGATCATGCGCAAGCACTGGCGCCGCTTCCTGCCGGGCGCGAGCCGCCTCACCCCGGAGCAGAGGCGCGAGTACGGCATCGGCTGGCTCAACTGGCTGGGCGCCGAGAGCGTCGGCGTCGTGGTGGCGATCTTCAATCTCCTGTGGGTGCCGGTGGTGGCCTTCTTAGGGATAGCCATTCCCGACAAGATCCTCACCTTGCCGATCATCGCGGCCTTCCTCGTCTCGCTCATGCATTTCGTCATGCTCTACCGCCTGCGCGTGACGATCCCGCTCGGCCAGATGCTCGGGTCGCTGTTCGCCGCCATGTCGGTGCAGTGGACGGTGGCGCGCGCGGTCGCCGACGGGCTGATCAAGGACCACCTGCCCTTCTGTCGCACCCAGAAGGGCGGCGGCTCCCGCCTGACCACCGACTTCCCGGCCTTCTGGGAGGCGATCCTCGGCGCGCTGCTGGTGCTCGGCGCCATCGTCGTGGTGGCAACCAACCGGCAGGAGGTGCGCGAGGTCAACATGTTCGCGGCGGTGCTTCTGATCCAGAGCCTGCCGTTCCTCGCCGCCACCGGCATCGCTGCGCTCGAGGCGTCGCGGGCGAATGATTTCGCCTTCTGGGCTTCGCTCGGCCGCCGCATGGGCGAGCTCGTGGCGCGCCGCGGCAGCGTCGCCCGCGCCCCGGTGCAGGCCACCACCGACAACCGGGTGGACGCGCAGTAGCCTCTCGGCTGTCATCCCGGCCGAGCGCCTCTGGCGCGAGAGCCGGGACCCACGACTCCGTGTCGCCGGAGTTGGCCGCTGCCTTCTCCGTGATCCGCCCCAATGACCGGGAGGCCTGGGTTCCGGGTGGGCGCGCGTAGCGCCGCCCGGGATGACAGCCCGAGAGTTTGCCCCATAGGCGCTCGGCGGGCGGTCAATGCCGCCTCACGGTTCGACGGCAATCAGTCGGGCGCGGGCCCGAGACCGGCCTTCCAACGCACCGCCCGCCACCAGGCCCTCGCAAGTCCGGAGCGGGATCTCAGCAGCGTCCTGCCGGCCGTTTGGGCCCGGTCGATCTCGTTCCGCAGTCGATCCGTCTCGCGCATCAGCTCGTTGAGATGAGACGAGATGACGTTCGCATTCGGCGCCACCAGGTCGAACAGGCTGTCCCAGAAGACAAGGTCCCACCGGCCGGGCTTCTCCAGTGTCTCCCACGGCTTGAGGCCGGCGAAATGTACGATCCAGGGGTCGTCACGGCATGTCTGCAGGACGCGCTCGAGCTGAGGGCTGATCGACCTGCCGTTGGCCAAGGCCGCGAAGTCGGGAATGAAATTCCATCTTGGATCCAGAACTTCAAAATCGTCTTCGAGCGCGAAGTTCAAGGCGTCCTGATCGTTGAAAATACTGCTGTCCCCCTTCCGGGCGAGAAATTGCAGCGCGCGATCCGGCGCGCCGCTCGCGGAAAATCGCGCGAGGTCGATGAGCAGAACCCCGGCATTGAAATATCTGTCGATGTCCTTGAGCCCGACGTGATCACGGATGTAATCGTCGGTCCTCCATTGCGTGTCGGGCCCGTAGACGAGCTCCTTCTGCTCGGCCAGCAATCGAAGCGGATAATCCAAGGCGGCGGCGACAGGGGCTCCGACCGGGCCCGCATCGAACAGCGGCGCCAGGTCGCGCCGCACCACGACATCGGCATCAAGGTACAGCACCTTGCCTATGCCATCGAGGAATTCATGCAGGAACAGTCGGACGAACGTCACCCGTGTTTGCCGCCCGGCCGATTGAAACCGTTCGGCGATGGCGGCGGCATCATGGAAAACGATCTTGCTCCTTTTCAATTGACGCCCGACGAAGTCCGCGTACTCGACCGGCCCGTCATGGATCGCATGAATCACGACGTCGGAGGTCGCGTGCCGCTCGATGCTGTGCGCCATGGCTGCAAAAGCCATTTGGAAGTGGGCATCGAAACAGCACGCGACGTGGATCATCCGAGATCCACGCGCGAAACGCGACGGCGAGCGTGCGGCGAGGCGCGTTGTGTTGCGCCAGGGCCCGTATCGGGTCGCGCGTTCTTCATGGGGCGGCACTGATCACTGCGGCGCCTCGGTCGAGATCAGCTTCGCAATCTCCGCACTCACGCACTCCGCAAACACCTCATGACCCAAGCGTCGAAAATGATTGTCGTGTTTATAATACAGCGTTTCCGGCTCCTGCACGGAAGCGGCGATGCACGCGGTCGGGTCATACAGCGAAAGGCCTGCTTCCTGCGTCTCCTTCGCCAGAATTGCATTGGGCCGCAATGGCTCCAGTCCCTGCAATGGAACTCCATACAGCTCGGCTCGGCGCTTCCGAGCTGCATCGCTTATTTGATGCACGTCCGGAATGGCAATTATCAAGCACTTGAAATTCAGTGTTCTCTGGATGGCTGCGAGAGCCTTCAGCTCGCGCGCAAGTCCTGCAGCGGCCAATTGCTGGTAGCGGGCCATCGAGCGATCCATGACATAGAAGACGGGATCGCGAGGGAACTCGAACCACGGACGCGTTGCAATGGCAGTGATCGGCAACGAATTACAAATGAGTTGCATCGCATACGAATGCTCGAGCCACTCCTGATGACACGCATGATCGCTGACTGTTCGCAGAAACCCCGCCACGAGGTTCTGATCGCCGAGGTCAGAGTGCTGAAGAATGTCGGCGAAATCGTTCCCCAGGAAGAAGAAAAACAAATATGCTTGTGAACGCAACTCCTCGTGGCGCGCCTGGAGTATTTCCAATTGCCGAAGAAGTGCCGAACCGGGCACGCCGAGGTTTATGAATTGATATTGAGGAAACCGCATCGCGATTCCGCTTGCGAATGTTTCCGAGTCTTCGACGCCGACTCCGAACGTGAAGGAATCGCCAAGCAGGACAATCGTCGGGCTGCCTGGCTTGCCGGCGGAGAAAGTGCGACGCCCTCCGAATTCGTCGATATTCGCGACATTGTGGTATTCCACGTGCGCCACCTCCAGGCGCTGCCGTGGGGTGAACGACAGGAAGCGTCCATCTCTGCGCTCCACCTTCCAGTCGCGATCGCTGCCGAACGCCCCGGAGCCGACATTTGTCGAACTCAGAGCCGCCATCCTTTGTTGCAGCCACGGGGGCGCGAACAAGCGCGCCACGAGCTCGCAAAGCATCAGACCCATGAACACGGAAATACAGACAGCCGTCACCGCAAGCCATATGGGTTTGGTTCCCATGGTGTGCGGGTCCGCTCGGGTTGTCACAGTCTATTCACCGGGCTCTCGAGCCGTCATAGTACTTCATCAGCGCATCCCACTCTTCGTGATCATAGAGATCCTCCGGGCGAGTCGCCGAAGCTGCCATTTGCGCCGTCGCTTCGATGGCGTCGCCCGGACGGCCGGCGAAATCGACTTCAGCACCGCAATTCGTCCGAGATGACCGCGACAGGATCTCCGCCTCGGCCATCAGACCCGAAATCACCGCGTCGAGATCGGCGAAATGGCGACCATAGACGGAGAGTACCCGCTCCTGGCGCGACACGACCTCTTCGGCAGTGAAGCTGGACAAAATGTCCGGCAGGTGCGGGATGGCGTCGGCGTGCACCCGCAGACCGAGATGCTCCCACGATACGATGCGGTCGAACGGCAAGACCCACCCGTCCGACACGATGATGGGAATGCATCCGAACGACATTGCCTCGGCGAGCCGGTAGGAAAAAAGTGCATCGCCGCGGGGCACGAAGGCGAAAATCGAGTTCGCCAGCAGTTGCTCGTAATCCTGATCTGTTCCTCCGTTGATCGCGTCGATCTTGCCGACGTAGGCATCTCGTTCGACGAAATTCACGATGATCGTGGTTCCGGTTGCGATGTGCGCCAACAGCTGCCGAATTGGGTGCGAATTGACACCTTGAAAGGATGCAAGAATCGGACGTATGCCGGACGATGCGGATCGTGAGGCGACGATCGGCAGCGCGGGCATGCTGATCGTATTGCGATTGCGATCGCGTTCCAGCATCGCCAAGCTGACATCGGCGACGATCACATTCCTCAGATGCCGGAACAGGAGCGGCGCTCTGAAGAACGGATGCATGTTGAGGTACAAGTAGGTCTGATCAGGATTACTTTGTGCGGTTGCAACAATTCGCGCAACGTATTTCTGAAAGTGTCCGCTTTCCGATAGATCATGTGGTTGACCCCGAACATACGCGCTTGCAGGATTGCCGTAGCGCGGCCAGTTCGTCTCCATCGCAGTATCTTCATATGGAATGAGAATACGGGGACCCGACTCGGCGAAGAACGCGCTTTGCTTCAACGCCTTCAGAAACCGCTCCCAGTATTCGGTGCGCGGTGCCGCATCGTCTTGCAAGGAGAGGCCTGCTTTCAACATTCCGAAAACCGGTTGCCAACACCGTCATTGGTTGCGCTTAAGAATGCCGTGGCGTCACGGTTCCCGGGCGCGCAGTCCTGCATCCATAAGCTAGCTTGCGGCCCTCATCCAGGCCAAGCTCAAACTACACCGCGAGGCCCCCCGACCTGAGCTGACTTCCAGGATAAGACAGCCGGCATCGTAGACGGACATCGACCGCGGATTACGAAATCTTTCTTTCCCCCAACAAAATTCTGCAAGGCATCCGTCTCATGAGTTGACGTTGTCGTCGCGCCGCAGATGACCGAGGTGTATCGGACATCGCGTGCATCTCGATGCGAGCAGGCAAACGTCAGGTGATCGAGCATCGATCGACAAAATATCGGTTCACAGTCACGCGTCTCCGGCTATACTCTCGACCGGGGAGAGGGGAACAATATGATCATACAATCAAACATTCGTTGCCCCACGATTTTGTGCGGGCACGGCGGTCTCCTTGGGGCCATTGCGAAACCGCCAGGCAGCATTTGCCGGAATGTTGTAGGCCCCGCCGTTCATAGAAGAAAACAATAACCGAGCCGTCCGCGGTCATATCTTTCGGATGGCACGACATGACGCAAGCGAGCACCCACGCTTGGCATAACGGCGAGATCGTCGAACGGGAGAAAGCTGCTCCCTCGATCGCCAGCATTTCATTTCATCTCGGGACGAACGTCTTCGATGGAATGATGGCGTACTGGAATCACGATCGCTACTACATTCATCGCGTCGAAGAGCACCTGTTGCGGTTTCGCCTGGGCGCGGAGCGCATGGGGCTCACGTTCCCCTGGTCCGTCGCGCAAATGGCGACAGGCATCGATGAGCTGCTGGCGCGCGAGCCGGTCGGCACGCAGTACGTACGCCCGATCGCCTACCGGCGTGCTCCCGAGCTGTGGGTCACCGGCTCCGAGGGGCAGCCCGTCGATGTTGCAATCTTCACGGTCCGCACCGGCGCGCACCGGGACATCGATGCTCTCATCAGCTGCCAGATTTCGCCAGTGGAACGGATCTCGAGCCGCTCCATTCCCGGTCACACGAAAGTCAGCGGCGCCTATGTGAACAGCTTCCTGGCGCGCAGGACGGCGGAGGCGGCCGGTTTCGACGACGGCATCATGTTCGACCGGGAGGGACGTCTCGCCGAAGCGTCGGCGGCAAACGTCTTCGTCATTCTCGAGGATCGGCTCGTCACGCCGCCGCTTAACCCGGATGTGTTTCCGGGAATCACGCGGCAGACGGTCCTCGACCTCGGCCGCGAGGCCGGGATCGACGTGCAGGAGAGAGACCTGAGGCTGCAGGATCTGCAGGCCTGCGAGGGCGCGTTCCTGTGCTCGACCCTGATGGAGATCCGGGGATTGCGCCGGCTCGGCGAACGACCGCTCAGCACGGGCGAATCGGAGATCTACCGCACGATAGTCGACGCGTTCCGCTCGCTCACGCATCAACGAAGCAGCATCGCAGGTCCGGCGACGCGGCCGTTGTTCGGCGATGCGAGCGCAGCGACAGCGATTTGACGCGATGCACTCGCCGATCGCGGTCGCCACCATGGTCAAGGTCAACAGCTGGAACGAATGGGATCCGTTGCGCCACGTCATCGTCGGTTGCGCCGACGGCGGACAGATTCCGGCGCCGGAGCCGGCTGTGAATGCGAAGGTCCCGGAAGATTCCGACATGCGCGGACGGTGGGGCCGGCGCCCGCAGGAATTGATCGACCGCGCGAACGAACTGCTCGACGGTTTCGCCGCGCTGCTGCGCCGTCGCGGTATCAGAGTTGATCGGCCAGTGCCGATCGATCACGGACAGCCGATCGCCACGCCCGACTTCACGGCGGCGAACCAGTTCACCTGCATGGCGCCGCGGGACGTCCTGCTGACGGTCGGAAACGAGATCGTCGAAGCGACCATGAGCTACCGCTGCCGTTGGTTCGAGTACCTGTCGTACCGCCCGCTGCTGCAAGAGTACTTCGAATCCGATCCGGGATTCCGGCATGTCGCCGCGCCGAAGCCGCGACTGACCGACCTTTCCTATCGTCCCGATTACTTTGCCGAGTTGATCGACGAGCAGACGCGATTGCGGTGGACGGCGCAAAAGCATTTCGTGACCACCGAGGAAGAGATCCTGTTCGATGCCGCGGACGTCCTGCGCTTCGGCCGCGACCTCGTCGTCCAGCACGGATTCACCACCAACCGCAAAGGCATCGATTGGCTGCAGCGCCATTTCCCGCATCACCGCGTGCGTGTGGTGAACTTTCCGGGCGACCCTTATCCGATCCACATCGACTGCACCTTCGTGCCGATCAGGCCGGGGCTGATCCTCAACAACCCTGTTCGTTCCCTGCCGGCCGAGCAGCGCGCCCAGTTCGAGCGCAACGGCTGGCAAATCGTCGAAGCCGCCACGCCGGCCCACAACGAGCCGCCGCCGCTCTGCTATTCCTCGGTCTGGCTGTCGATGAACGTCCTGGTTCTCGATCCGAAGACCGTCTGCGTGGAGTTCGAGCGAAGTCTATCAGGCAGAGCAGCTCGATCGTCTCGGCATGGAGGTCGTGCCGGTCGATCTGCGCGCTGCCTACCCGTTCGGCGGCGGCCTGCATTGCTGCACCGCCGACGTATGGCGGGAGGGAAGCTGCGAGGACTATTTCCCGAAAGGATGAGCGGCGACCATCGGCGGCCACGCCCCTACGGCGCATCCGCATTGGCGAGCGGGCGGCCGATGGACGGAAAGTCCGGCCACTGCTGCGCGTCGCCCGAGAGGGTCAACGCCGCCGCATCCTGGAATTCCGTTGCGCCGTAGTGATTATGCAGGCGTGCGCCCGTTTTCGCGAAGATCGTCTTCAGCGCGGGCGTCAGCTGCAATTGCTCGCCCGTGGTGATCACGTGCTTCAGATCATGGGGAAACGAGGCCTCGTCGACCGCAGCCGCCCACTGCAACAGTGCGCTCACCGGCAGGAAAAGCTTTTCGACGTTGCGGTCCCGAATGAGCCGGGCGAGCGCGAACGGATCGCGGCGCGCCTCCTCGCTCGCCAGGACCAGCGTGCCGCCGAAGCACAGGGTCGAGAAGATCTCGTGAAACGAGAAATCGAACCCGATCGAGCAGACCTGCAGCGTCCGCAATCCGCAGGAATCCCGGCGGGCCGAGCCGTGCCAGGCGATCAGGTTGGCGAGCGAAGCGTGCTCCATGGCCGTGCCTTTCGGCTGGCCGGTGGAGCCCGATGTGTAGATCAGGTAGGCGAGGTTTCGCAGCGTCACATCCGTGCCAGGGTTCTGTTCGCGGTCGCCGTCGGCCACCTCGGCGGCGATTGCCGCGGCGAGGTCGATGACGGCGATGCCCGGCGGCATGCGGGCCGGTTGCGCCTTGCCATCGACGATGATGGTCCGCAGTCCGGAATCCTCGATCACGAAAGCGCAGCGCTCCTCCCGTTCGCCCGGTTCGAGCGGGACGTAGGCGCCGCCAGCCTTTGCGATCGCGAACATGGACATCACCATGTCGGGCGAGCGGGCAACCGACACGCCGACGGGGACTTCGGGCCCCACGCCGCGTGCCATCAAATGGTGGGCGAGCCGATTGGCGCGGCCGTTGAGCTCGCCGTAGGTCACGACCGTGTCACCGAATTCGACGGCTGCCGCATCTGGTGCGGTCGCGGCCGCAGCCTCGAAGACCTGATGAAAACAGCGCGAGACCATGCGAAAGCCGATGTGGTCGGTCGAGCCGCACGAGTGCGTCCACGCGCTTGCGCGGCTCGCAGGTCCGCTATATGGACCACAAACGCGAGCCTCGTGCAAAGCAATTGGCCGGACCGTGCATCAGGTTAAGCCGTCTGCCAGCCGCCTCATCGTTTTCGTGTTGCTCCCGGAACGGACGGCTTTCAACGCCAGCTTCGTGCTGGCGCGGGGCCTCGAACAGCGCGGCTATCGCGTCGCGTATATCGGTCCACCCTCGTTCGATGCCCATGTGTCCGCACAGGGCTTCGCCTATGCGGCCCTGTTGTCGGAGCCGTCGTTGGCTGCGCCGCGGACCGAGCAGCCGGCGAGCCTCGTGCCAGAATGGTGGAATCGATGGCGTGACAACCGCGATACGCTGCGCCGCTACCACGAGGACCTCGGTCCAAACCTTCATCGCATCGAGCAATGGCTCCGGGACAATCCTGCCGCCCTTGTGCTGCTCGACCCGCTGATGTGGGAGTTCTCCCCACCGCTTCTCGACTCGAAGAGTCCGGTCATCGGACTCTGCAGCACCCTGACAGCGAAATTCGACGTTCGGTTCCCGCCGGTGTTCTCCGACATTCTCCCTGACGCTGCGCCAAGCGCGCGGGCGCATCTTCGTTATTGTCTCGCCTGGGCCAGGCTGCTCATGCGGATAGTCGGACGAAGCGCCATCGATGACCTGATGCTGCTGTCGACATGCGGGCCATTGCGATATCGCGCGCTGAGCGCCCGATCGCGGGTGCGACGGAGCGGCGGCTCTCTGCGTTACGGCGAATACGGGCTGCGGCTCGACGTGCCGGAGCTCGTGATGTCGCCCCGCGCGATCGACTTTCCTCAACTCGCCACCCAGGAGGATCGCGTCTACGTCGGCAGCTGCGTCGATCCCCAGCGCCGGGATCAATCCTTCGATTGGGGGGCGATCGAAAAAGGAAAGCCGCTGATCTACTGCTCGCTCGGTACCTACAGCCAGTTCTACGTCCACGGCAGCCGGCTGTTCTCGGCGCTCATCGAGGCGATCAGGGATGACGACAGCTGGCAGGCGATCATCCAGGTCGGCGACGCGGCCGCGCCGGAAGCGTTCGGCCCGCTGCCGCCCCGCGTCCTGCTGACGCGATTCGCGCCGCAACTGAGCATTCTCGAGCATGCCACCGTTTTCATGACCCATGGCGGCTTCGGCTCGGTGCGGGAAGGCGCATTCTTCGGCGTGCCGATGATCGTCTTTCCCTGCTGGCTCGATCAGTTCGGCAATGCCACGAGAGTTGTGCACTACGGGACCGGCGTGCGGGCGGACATCGCCACCATTGATGCCGAGCGTATCCGCGCGCTGCTGGACCGGGTACGAGCCCCGCAGGTGCGGGACTCGGTGCAGCGGATGCAGGCCGCCTTCCGGCAGCATGCGTCATGTCGGGACGGCCTCGACTGGATCGAGCGCTTTCTGTCGACCGAGGTATCGCACGGTTGAGCCGACGCCTCTCTTCGCTCCATCATGGTGCTGGGGAACTCGGACAGCTCCGACACCTGGTTGAAATGCGATGCCCACTAGTGCTCCGATTTCGAATTTCGCATCACTTCGCGGCATCCTCTGGGCGAAATTCGAAATCAAAGGAGCACTAGCAAGATCAATGCTTTCCAGTGCGGCTTTGGATTTGAATTTCCTACGCGAGTTTGCGGCGAACTGATAGGAAATTCAAATCCGCCGCACTGACATGTCTTGGATCCGTCCCGGTTAAATCCAAGGCGATGTCCGTCTTGAGAACGGTGGCGTTCGCTTGACAGCGTGTCGCAGCCCCTTCCAATGTCCCACTCGGGCGCTTGCTGGGCATCGTGGCATTGAAAATGCTGGATTTTCCTCGCGACCATGGTGGGGAAGACGAGGAGGATCAACCCCCGCTGTCAGCAGCGGAGCGCGACACGCTCATCCGTCGATGGAATGAGAACACGAGCACGCGCACCTATGTGCTGGATGCCGGCCTGGAGCCGGTACCGATCGGCGCCATCGGAGAGCTCTACGTTGCGGGTGCAGGGCTTGCGCGGGGATACGTCCGGCGTCCGGGGCTGACAGCGGAGCGGTTTGTGGCGGACCCCTTCGGTTCGCCTGGGAGCCGGATGTACCGCACCGGCGACCTCGCCCGCTGGCGTCGGGATGGCGAACTGGATCTTCTTGGCCGCGCCGACACCCAGGTGAAGATCCGCGGGTTCCGGATCGAGCCCGGCGAGATCGAGGCGGTGCTGGTCCGCCATGCCGACGTATCGCAGGCCGCGGTGATCGCGCGCGAGGACGAGCCGGGCGACAAGCGGCTCGTAGCCTACGTGGTCGCCAATCCCGGTCAGCCGCTCGATCCGTCGGGGTTGCGCGCACATCTGGCGCAGGGCCTGCCGGACTACATGGTGCCTTCGGCCTTCGTGGTGCTGGACGCGCTGCCTCTGACGACCAACGGCAAGCTCGACCGGAGGGCCTTGCCGGCACCCGAGGTACGCGCCGCGACGCGGCGCGGCCCGCGCACGCCGCACGAAGAGATCGTGTGCGGGCTGTTTGCCGACGTGCTGCGGCTCGAACGGGTCGGCATCGATGACGACTTCTTCGCGCTCGGCGGCCATTCGTTGCTGGCGACGCGGCTGATCGGCCGCATCCGCGCCCGCTTCGATGTCGAGCTTTCGATTCGCAGCTTGTTCGAAGCCCCGACCGTCGAGGCGCTGGTCCGCTGTCTCGCCGAAGGTGAAGCGGCGCGCCCTCCCCTGCGCCCTGTCGCGCGCCCGGCCGAGATTTTGCTGTCGTTCGCGCAGCGGCGACTGTGGTTCCTGGACCGGATCGAGAGCGGCCGCGCCATCTACACGATCCCCGTGGCCGTTCGCCTCACGGGTGCGCTCGACGTCGCGGCGCTGGAAGGGGCGCTCGGCGATCTGGTGGCGCGCCACGAGAGCCTGCGCACGGTGTTTCCGGACACCCTCGGCGTGCCGCGGCAGCACATCGTCGAGGAAGCCGCCGCGAAGGTCCGACTGGAGCAGATGTCCGTCACCGAAGACACGGTGGCAGAGGCGCTGGCGGCTGCGGCTGGGCGCGGTTTCGATCTCGCCACGGAACTGCCGGTGCGCGCGCATCTGTTTGCGCTTGCGCCGGATGAGCAGGTGCTTCTGCTGCTGTTCCATCACATTGCCGGGGACGGCTGGTCGTCGACTCCGCTCGCGCGCAACCTCGGCAAGGCGTATGCGGCGCGACGTGCCGGAGCCGCCCCGGACCTGCCGCCGCTGCCAGTGCAGTATGCGGACTACACGCTGTGGCAGCATGCGGTTCTCGGCGACGAGAGCGACCCCGACAGCCTGATCGCGCGCCAGCTGGCGTTCTGGACCGAGACGCTCGAGGGACTGCCCGATCAGATCACGTTGCCGACCGCCCGCCCGCGCCCGCCGGTCGCGAGCTATCGCGGCGACCGCATTGCGGTGACCATCGGCGCGGGGCTCCACCGCAATCTGCTGGCGCTTGCAAACGCGTGCCGGTCGAGCCTGTTCATGGTGCTGCAGGCGGGCTTTGCGGCGCTGCTGACGCGGCTGGGCGCCGGCACCGACATCCCGATCGGCAGCCCGATCGCGGGGCGGACCGACAGTGCGCTCGACGATCTCGTCGGCTTCTTCGTCAACACGCTGGTGCTGCGTACCGATACGTCGGGCAACCCGAGCTTTCGCGACCTGGTCGGACGTGTGCGCACCGCCAGCCTCGCGGCCTATGCCCACCAGGAGCTGCCATTCGAGCGCCTGGTGGAGGTGCTCAATCCAGTGCGGTCGCTCGCGCATCATCCGCTGTTCCAGGTGATGCTGGCGCTGCAGAACGATCCCGACGCCGTCCTTGATCTCGCCGGGCTGAGCTCGCGTGTCGAGCCCGTGGCGGTCACCAGCGCGAAGTTCGATCTGTCGTTCGACCTGACCGAACAACGCGCCGCCGACGGAACCCCTGCGGGGATCGACGGGTGGGTCGAATATGCAACCGACCTGTTCGACCGCGCGAGCATCGAGTCCTTGTCTGGTCGTCTGGTGCGGCTGTTGGAGGCGGTGGTCGCGGAGCCGGAGCAGGCGATCGGGCGGCTCGACATTCTGTCGGCGGACGAGCGCGACACGCTTGTCCGGGCCTGGAACGATACGGCGCGCTCGGTTCCGGTCGCCACCGTGCCGGCGCTGTTCGCCGCGCAAGTGGCGCGGTCGCCCGCGGCGACCGCCGTGGTGTTCGGGGAGCAGAGCCTCAGCTACACGGATCTCGACGGGCGCGCCAACCGGCTGGCGCATCACCTGCGCGGCCTCGGCGTCGGTCCCGAGGTGGTGGTGGGGCTGTGCCTGGAGCGCTCGCCCGAGATGATCGTCGGGCTCCTCGGCATCCTCAAGGCGGGCGGCGCCTACCTGCCGCTCGATCCCGACTACCCGGCCGAGCGGCTCGCTTACATGCTGCGCGATGCGGGCGTCGGCCTTGTGCTCACCCAGGCGTCACTGCGCGATCGCCTGGGCGGCCACGATGCCCGCATCGTCTGCCTCGATACCGAATGGCCGGCGATCGCCCGCAGTCCCGCATCCGCTCCCGCCGTCACCCTCGAGCCCGACAACACCGCCTACGTCATCTACACCTCGGGCTCGACCGGAGAGCCGAAGGGCGTGTGCGCGCTCCATCATGGGGTGGCAAGCTTCAGCCAGAGCCCGTCCTATGCGCGGTGGTCGCCGGCGGACGCACTCCTGCACGTTGCGCCGCTGGCGTTCGATGTGTCGACCTTCGAGATCTGGGGACCGCTGCTCAACGGCGCCCGGCTGGTGCTGATGCCGCCCGGCAAGTGGGCGACTGGCGGACCTGCAGCATCAGATCCGCACCCACCAGGTGTCATGCCTGCACCTGACGGCGCCGTTGTTCAACGCGCTGACCCGCGAGGACCATGGGATCCTCGGCGGGATCCGGCAGCTGTTCACCGGGGGCGACGTCGTCGCGGCGGCCCAGGTGCGGGCTGTGCTGGCCGCGCACGATTGCCGCCTCACCCACTGCTACGGCCCGACCGAGGCGACCACGTTCAGCCTCACGCATGGGGTAGAGGCTGCCGACGACGTGGGCGACACGTTGCCGATCGGGCATCCGATCTCGAACACGCGCATCTATGTGTTGGATGACGGGCTGGAGCCTGTTCCGGTCGGGGTTGCGGGGGAGCTGTACATTGCGGGCTCAGGCGTTGCGCGCGGCTATCTGGGCCGTGCGGGGCTGACGGCGGAGCGGTTCGTGGCGGACCCGTTTGGTCTGCCCGGGAGGCGGATGTACCGCACCGGCGACCTGGCGCGCTGGCGGCGGGACGGGGTTGTGGAGTTCCTGGGGCGGGCCGATGCACAGGTGAAGATCCGGGGTTTTAGGATCGAGCCCGGGGAGATCGAGGCGGCGCTGGGGCGTCATCCTGCTGTGGCGCAGGCGGCGGTGATTGCGCGCGAGGAGGAGGGCGGCGCCAAGCGGCTGGTGGCCTATGTGGTGGCGGCCTCGGGGCAGACGATCGAGATGTCCGCGCTGCGTGCGCATGTAGGGGCGTGCCTGCCTGACTACATGGTGCCGTCGGCGTTCGTGGAGCTTGCGGCGCTGCCGCTCACCGCGAACCAGAAGGTGGACCGGCGGGCGTTGCCGGCGCCGGAAGTACGCGCCGCGATGCGGCGCGGCCCGCGCACGGCGGCCGAGGAAATCCTGTGCGGTCTGTTTGCCGAGGTGCTGGGGGTCGGGCGGGTCGGGATCGACGACAATTTTTTTGCGCTCGGCGGCGACAGCATCGTGTCGATCCAGCTGGTGAGCCGGGCGCGGCTGGCCGGCCTGGTCATCACCCCGCGCGCCGTGTTCCAGCAGCAGACGGTTGCGGCCTTGGCGGCAGCCGCCACGGTGATCGCCGAGCGAGCGGCCCCGGCATTCGACCATCCGGTCGGCGTGCTGCCGGCGACGCCGATCATCGCGCGTCTGCTTGGGCAGGGTGTGGCGGCGCTCGAGGGCTTGCATCAGGCGCTGCTGCTGCGGGCGCCGGCGGGGCTGCGCGAGGACGAGGTTGCGGCGGCGTTGCAGCACCTGCTCGACCATCACGATGCGCTGCGGCTGCGCATGACGCCTGCGGGCGAGACGTGGAGCCTGGAGGTTCTGCCGGTGGGATCGGTGCGGGCCCGCGACGGCCTGCGCCGAGTCGACGTCGCGGGTGCTGCCGACACGGCGCTGCGCGAGCTGATCCGTGAGGAAGCACAAGCGGCCGCTGGCCGGCTTGCTCCGGCGATGGGCATGATGGTGCAGGCGGTGTGGTTCGATGGCGGTGCTGCGCGAGCCGGCCGGCTGCTCGTGTGCATCCATCATCTGGCGGTGGATGGGGTGTCGTGGCGCATCCTGGTGCCGGACCTGATCGCCGCCTGGGAGGCGGTTGCGGGTGGGGAACAGCCGCAGCTTGCGCCGCGCGGGACCTCGTTCCGCGGCTGGGCGCACCGGCTGGCAGCCCATGCGCAGGATCCCGGCCTCATCGCCGAGCTTCCCGTCTGGACCGCGATGCTGGAGGGACCGTCCGCACGGCTCGTGGACGGAGCGCTCGATCGCGAGCGCGACGTTACGGGGCGCGCCCGTGAGCTGCGGCTGATGCTTCCTGCGGCGGTGACGGAAGCGCTGCTGACGCGTGTGCCTGCGGCGTTCCACGGCGGCATCAACGATGTGCTGCTGACCGGTCTGGCGGTGGCGGTGGCGGACTGGTGCCGGCGGCAGGGACGCGGCGAGCAGCGTGCGGTCCTGCTCGATCTCGAGGGGCACGGCCGCGAGGAGATCTTTGCCGAGGTCGACCTGTCGCGCACGGTGGGCTGGTTCACCAGCCTGTTCCCGGTACGGCTCGATCTCGGGGAGCTCGAGCTGGACGAAGCGCTGGCGGGTGGGCCGGCGCTCGGGCGTGCGGTGAAGCGGATCAAGGAGCAACTGCACGCGCTCCCCAATCACGGGGTGGGCTACGGACTGTTGCGCCATCTCAATCCGGCGACGGCGGGAAGGCTGGACGATCGTCCTCTCCCGCAGATGCTGTTCAACTACCTGGGTCGGTTCACGGCCGCGGCTGCGGCCGACTGGAGCGAAGCGCCTGAAGCCGACGTGCTGGGAAGCGGGGTCGATGCCGCAACCCCGCTGGCGCATGCCGTGGAGGTCAACGCGCTGACCCTCGACGGCGCCGACGGCGCCACCCTGAGTGCGACGTGGTCGTGGGCACCGGCGCTGCTGCCGGACGACGCGGTCGCCGACCTGGCGCAAGGCTGGTTCTGTGCATTGGAGGCGCTCGTGCGCCATGCGGCGCAGCCCGGCGCCGGCGGCCGCACGCCATGCGACCTGCCTTTGGTGTCGCTGTCGCAGGACCAGATCGAGGGGCTGGAGCGGCGTTATCCGCAGATCGAGGATGTGTTGCCGCTCTCTCCGCTGCAGGAGGGCTTGCTGTTCCACGCGCTGTACGATGCGCAGGCAACCGACCTGTACACGGTGCAGCTGGTGGTGGGTCTGACCGGGCCGCTCGACAGCGAGGCCCTGCAGGCGGCGGTACAGGCGCTGGTGCAGCGGCATGGTGTGCTGCGCGCCGGCTTCCAGCATGACGGCCTTGCCCGGCCCGTCCAGGTGATCGTACCGCATGTAAGAATCAAGTGGTATAGCATAGACTTGTCGTCATTTCATGAAGCTGAACGCGAGGATCGACTGACCCACCTGCTAACGCAGGACCGGCGCGAGCGCTTCGACCTCTCTGCCGCGCCGATCCTGCGCTGCACGTTGATCCGTGTCGGCAGCGACGAGCACCAGCTGATGCTGACCAACCATCACATCCTGATGGATGGGTGGTCGCTGCCGATCCTGGTGCGGGAGCTGCTCGCGCTCTATGCCGATAAGGCGGATGCTGGCGCCCTGCCCCGCCTGACGCCCTACCGGGATTATCTGGCGTGGCTTGCCCGGCAGGACCGCATCGCGGCCATTGCGGCTTGGCGCGAGGTCCTGGCCGGGCTGGAGCAACCGACCCGGCTGGTGGAGCACGAGGTCGAGCGCGCAAGGCGCGATCCGGAGGAGCTGACGCTCAGCGTGGGCACTGCGCTCACCGCGACGCTGACGCAGCGGGCCCGTGACAACGGCGTGACCCTGAACACCATCGTGCAGGCGGTGTGGGGGATCCTGCTCGGGCGTCTGACCGGACGCGACGACGTGGTGTTCGGCATCACGGTGGCGGGGCGGCCGCCGGAGATTGCCGGCATCGAGGCGATGGTGGGGCTGTTCATCAACACCGTGCCGGTGCGACTGCGACTGCCGCCGGCAAAGCCGCTGCTGGCGCTGCTGACGGACCTGCAGGAGAGCCAGTCGCGGCTCATCGCGCACCAGCATGTCGGACTTGCCGAGATCCAGGGCCTCGCCGGCCTGGGCGATCTGTTCGACACGCTGGTGGTGTTCGAGAACTATCCGGTCAACCGCTGCAGCCTGTCGGCGGACGCAGCCGGCCTGCAGGTGAGCCAGGTGAGCGGGCACGATGCCACCCACTTTCCGCTGACCCTCATGGCGGTGCCGGGCGAGGCGCTGGAGCTGCGATTCGCCTATCGCAACGACCTGTTCGACCGCGCCACGATCGATGCGTTGGCTGGCCGTATGGTGCAGCTGTTGGAGGCGGTGGCAGCGGAGCCGGAGCAGGCGATCGGCCGCCTCGACATCCTGACGGCGGACGAGCGCGAGACGGTTCTGCGGACGTGGAACGACACAGCGCGGCCGGTGCCGCTCGCCACCGTGCCGGAGCTGTTTGCCGCGCAAGTGGCGCGGTCGCCCGCGGCGACCGCCGTGGTCTTCGGGGATCAGCGCCTCACCTACGCGGAGCTCGACGCGCGCGCCAACCAGCTGGCGCATCACCTGCGCGGCCTGGGGGTCGGTCCTGAGGTGGTGGTGGGGCTGTGCCTGGAGCGCTCGCCCGAGATGATCGTCGGGCTCCTCGGCATCCTCAAGGCGGGCGGCGCCTACCTGCCGCTCGATCCCGACTACCCGGCCGAGCGGCTCGCCACCATGCTGCGCGATGCGGGCGTCGGCATCGTCGTGACCCATTCTGGCTTGCGCGATCGTCTTGCCGAGCACGCTGCCCGCCTCCTCTGCCTGGACACCGAACGGGCCGCGATCGCCCGCAACCCCGCATCCGCTCCCATCAGCAATCTCCTGCCGGACAACACCGCCTACATCATCTACACCTCGGGCTCCACCGGCATGCCCAAGGGCGTGGTGGTCGGTCACGCCAGCCTGGCCAGCAAGATCCTGACGCTCGGACAGCATTTCGGCTTCGACGCGACCGTACGTTCGGCGTTGCTGACCTCGTCAGCGTTCGATCCATCGATCGAGCAGGCGATCGATGCCGCTCGTTTACGGTGGCGTGGCCGTCATCGTTCCGAACGCGACCCGCGACGATCCCGTGTCAATTGCTGGCGCCATCTGCAGGTCCAGGACGTCGATTACCTCAACTGCACGCCCTCGCTCCTCGAGAGCGTCATCGGCAGTGCTCCCGATGCCGCGCCTGTGCGGCACCTGGTGCTCGGCGGCGAGACATTCACGCTCGAGCTGCACGCAGGCGATCCTGCGGCATCTCCGCACGGCACGCGTGACCAACCTCTACGGTCCAACCGAGACGACGATCGATGCGATCGGCTTCGACATGCGAGCGAGGACGTTCCGGCCGCCGATCCCGATCGGTCGTCCCCTGCCGAGCTATCGCGTCTACGTCCTCGATCCCTGTCTAGAACCGGTCCCCGTCGGGGTAAGCGGCGAGCTTACATCGCCGGTGCCGGGCTTGCGCGCGGCTACCTCGGTCGGCGACGCTGACCGCAGAGCGGTTTGTCGCGGACCCGTTTGGTCCGCCCGGGAGCCGGATGTACCGCACCGGCGACCTTGCGCGCTGGCGCCACGACGGCGTTCTGGACTTCCTCGGCCGCGCCGACTACCAGGTGAAGATCCGCGGTTCCGCATCGAGCCCGGCGAGATCGAGGCCGCGCTGGTACGTCACCCTGCGGTGGCGCAGGCAGCGGTGATCGTACGCGAGGACGAGCCCGGCGACCGGCGGCTGGTCGCCTATGTGGTCGCCGGCTGCCGAGCGGACGATCGATGCCGCCGCGCTGCGCGAGCTCTGGCGCGAGCGCCTGCCCGAGTACATGGTGCCGTCGGCCTTCGTGGCGCTGGACGCGCTGCCGCTGACCGCCAACGGCAAGCTCGACCGGCGCGCGCTGCCGGCCCCCGAATACGGCGCCGCGAGCGGCGCGGCCCGCGCACCCCGCACGAGGAGTCCTGTGCGGGCTGTTCGCCGAGGTGCTGGGCCTCGAGCGGGTCGGCATCGACGACAACTTCTTCGCGCTCGGCGGCCACTCGCTGCTGGCGACCCGGCTGGTCGGCCGCGTCCGCGCCGCGCTCGGCGTCGAGCTGCCGATCCGGGACCTGTTCGAGGCGCCGACCGTCGCGGCGCTGGTCGCGCGCTGGCCGACGCGCTGCGGCGGCGCGCCCGGCCGCTGCGGCCCATCGCCGCGGCCGGCCGAGACTCCCGCTGTCGTTCGCGCAGCGAGCGGCTGTGGTTCCTCGACCAGCTCGAAGGCGGCAGCGCGACCTACAACATCCCGCTCGCGCTGCGGCTCGACCGGCACGCTCGACCTGGCCGCGCTGGAGGCGGCGCTCGGCGAGCGTGGTGCGCCCGCCACGAGGTGCTGCGCACGGTCTTCGCGGAGCGCGCGGCGGTGCCGCGCCAGCACGATCGATCCGACGGCGCCGGCTGCCGGCGTGCGGTCGGACCTGACGCGTCGTCGCCGAGGACGCGAGCTGGCGGACGCGCCTGACGACTGCGGCCGCGGCGCCGCTTCGATCTGGCCGCCGAGCTGCCGCTGCGCGCCGCGTCTGTTGCGCCTCGGCGACCCGACGAGCACGTGCTGCTGCTGGTCGTGCACCACATCGCCGGCGACGGCTGGTCGCTTGGCGTCCGCTCGTCCGCGACCTGGCGGCCGCCTACGCGGCACGCCGGCGCGGGAGGCGCCGCGCTGGGCGCTGCCGGTCCAGTACGCCGACTACGCCCTGTGGCAGCGCGGCTGCTCGGCGACGAGACCGACGCCGACAGCACGTCGCCCGCCAGCTGGCCTACTGGAGGAGCGCGCTCGCGGAGCTGCCCGAGCAGCTCGAGCTGCCGACCGACCGGCCCCGCCCGGCGGTCGCGACCCACGCGGCGAGCGCGTGTCCGTCGACGTCGGCCGCAGAGCTCGCAGCCGCGCTGCGGCGCTCGCCCGCCGCGCGGGTGCGACGCCTGTTCATGGTGCTGCAGGCGGGCCTCGCAGCGCTGCTGCACGCCTCGGCGGCGGGCACGACATCCCGTCGGCAGCCCGATCGCCGGCCGCACCGACGGCGCTCGACGACCTCGTCGGCTTCTTCGTCAACACGCTGGTGCTGCGCACGGACCTCGGGCGACCCGACGCTTCGGCGAGCTGCTGGCCGGGTGCGGCGAGCACCGCCTGGCGCGTACGCCACCAGGACCTGCCGTTCGAGCAGCTGGTCGAGGCGCTCAACCGGTGCGGTCGCTGGCGCACGCACCCGCTGTTCCAGGTGATGCTCGACACTGCAGAACGCACCGGTGCGGAGCTCGCGCTGCCAGGGCTGACGTCGGCGTCGTGCCGGTCGACGCATGGCGAGCGCCAAGTTCGACCTGTCGTTCGACCTTGTCGAGCGGCGCGCGCCGACGGCATCCGGCGGGCATCTCGGCGCGCTCGAGTACGCCACCGACCTGTTCGACCGCGGCCACGGTCGAAGCGCTGGCCGGCCGTTGGTCGCGTGCTGCTGAGGCGGTGGCCGCGGAGCCCGGACGCGCCGCTCGGCCGGTCGACATCCTGCTCGGCGGACGGAGCGCGCGCACGATCGCTGGCGGACGTGGAACGACACCGCGCCGGCGCTTCCCGCCGGCGACGCCTGCCAGAGCTGTTCGAGCGCAGGTCGCGCGCACGCCCGGACGCCGTCGCGGTGGTGTCGACGGCAGCGTCGCTGACCTACGCGCGAGCTCGACGCGCGGGCCAACCGGCTGGCGCACCACTGCGCGCGCTGGGCGTGGGCCCGGAGGCGCTGGTGGGCGCTGTGCCTGGAGCGCTCGGCGGAGACTGGTCGTCGGCGCTGCTCGGCGATGCTCAAGGCCGGCGGCGCGTACCTGCCGCTCGACCCGGCCTACCCGCGCCGACCGGCTCGCCTTCATGCTCGAGGACGCCGGCGCCGGCCGTCGTGGTCACGCAGTCCGCGCTGCGCGACCGGCTGCCGAGGCCGCGACGCGCACGTCGTGCTGGTCTCGACGCGCGACGGCCGGAGACCGAGCGCGCCAGGCCGAGTCCGCGACCCGCGCCGGTCGACCGCGCCGGCCGCACGACACTGGCCTACGTCATCTACACCTCCGGCTCGACCGGCAGGCCCAAGGGCGTGGTGGTCACGCACCGCAACGTGGTGCGCCTGTTCGGCTGCGACCGAGCACTGGTTCGGCTTCGGCGCCGGACGATGTTGGACGCTGTTCCACTCGTTCGCCTTCGACTTCTCGGTCTGGGAGCTGCTGGGGGCCGCTGCTGCACGGCGGCCGGCTGGTGGTGGTGCCCGACGCGACCAGCCGCTCGCCCGGCGAGTTCGCTGGAGCTGCTTGCGCGCGAGCAGGTCACGGTGCTCAACCAGACACCGTCGGCGTTCTACCAGCTGATGGAGGCCGATCGCGCGCGCGTCGAGCGACGACCTCGGCGCTGCGGCATGTGATCTTCGGCGGCGAGGCGCTGGAGCTGGCCGGCTCGACGCTGGTGCGACGCGTCTCCGGACCACGGCCGCGCCTGGTCAACATGTACGGGACCACCGAGACGACCGTGCACGTGAGCCATATCGCGCTGGACCGGGCGATCGCCGCCGCGGCGAGGCAGCCTCGATCGGCCGGCCGCATTCGCCGACACTGCGGCGTCTACGTGCTCGACGACGGCCTGCGAGCCGGTGCCGGCCGGGGTGGCGGGCGAGCTGTACGTCGGCGGCGCCGGGCTGGCGCGCGGCTACCTGCACCGGCCGGGCTGACCGCGGAGCGGTTCGTGCGCCGACCCGTTCGGGCCGGCCGGGAGCCGGATGTACCGCACCGGCGACCTGGTGCGCTGGCGTCGCGACGGCGAGCTGGAGTTCCTCGGCCGCGCCGACGACCAGGTCAAGATCCGCGGCTTCCGGATCGAGCCCGGCGAGATCGAGGCGGTGCTGGCGCGCGCATCCCGGCGTGCGCGCAGGCGGCGGTGATCGCGCGCGAGGACGAGCCGGGCGACCGGCGGCTGGTCGGCTACGTGGTGCCCGCGCCGACGGCGCGTCGACGCGGCGGCGCTGCGCGCGCATGCTGGCGGCGCGGCCTGCCCGACTACATGGTGCCGGCGGCGTTCGTGGCGCTCGACGCGCTGCCGCTGACGCCCAACGGCAAGCTCGACCGCCGGGCGCTGCCGGCGCCCGAGGTCGCGCGCCGGCGACGCGGTACGCGGCGCCGCGCACGCCGCAGGAGGAGATCGCTGTGCGAGCTCTGTTCGCCGAGGTGCTCGGGCGTCGAGCGGGTCGGCGTCGACGACGACTTCTTCGACGCTCGGCGGCCACTCGCTGCTGGCGACCCGGCTGGTCAGCCGGATCCGCGCCGCGCTCGGGCGTGGAGCTGGCGCTCCGCAGCGCTGTTCGAGGCGCCGACCGTCGCCGGCGTCTGGCGCGCCGGCTGGACGGCGGCGGCGGCCGCACGGCCGCGCCGCTGATGCCGCAGCCGCGGCCGGCGGCGATCCCGCTGTCGTTCGCGCAGCAGCGGCTGTGGTTCCTCGACCAGCTGGAGGGCCCGAGCGCCGACCTACAACATCCCGCTCGCGCTGCGGCTGCACGGGCGCGCTCGACGTGGCGGCGCTGGAGCGCGGCGCTGGGCGACGTGGTGGCCGGCACGAGAGCCTGCGCACGGTCTTCCCCGAGACGCGACGGCGTGCCGTACCAGCAGATCCTGATCCGCCGCGGCGGCGCGTCCGCGGCTGGTCGGCTGGAGACGGTCAGCGCGGCCGACGCTCGAGCGGGCGCGTCGCGCGCGGCGGCGGCGCGCGGCTTCGACCTGGCCAGCGAGCTGCCGCTGCGGGCGCATGCTGTTCGCGGCTGGCGCGCGGACGAGCACGTGCTGCTGCTGGTGCTGCACCACATCGCCGGCGACGGCTGGTCGCTCGGGCCGCTGGCGCGCGACCTGGCGACGCCTACGCGGCCCGCGCGCAGGGCGCGGCGCCGGCGTGGGCGCCGCTGCCGGTGCAGTACGCCGACTACACGCTGTGGCAGCGCGAGCTGCTCGGCGACGAGAGCGACCCGACAGCGCGATCGCGCGGCAGCTGGCCTACTGGCAGCAGCAGCTGGCCGGGCTGCCGGAGAGCTCGACCTGCCGACCGACCGGCCGCGGCCGGCGGTGGCGAGCTATCGCGGCGACACGCGTGCCGGTCGCGATCTGGCGCGCGAGCTGCACGCGGGCCTGCGTGCGGCTGGCGCGCGACGGGCAGGCCACGCCTGTTCATGGTGCTGCAGGCCGGCCTTGCGGCGCTGCTGACCGCGGCTCGGCGCCGGCACCGACATCCCGCTCGGCACGCCCGATCGCCGGCCGCACCGACGAGGCGCTCGACGACCTGGTCGGCTTCTTCGTCAACACGCTGGTGCTGCGCACCGACACGTCGGGCGACCCGAGCTTCCGCGAGCTGCTGGCCGGGTGCGGGAAGCCAACCTGGCCGCCTACGCGCACCAGGACGTGCCGTTCGAGCGGCTGGTCGAGGTGCTCAACCCGGCCCGCTCGCTGGCGCGCCACCCGCTGTTCCAGGTGATGCTGGTGCTGCAGAACACGGCCGGACGCCGGGTTGGCGCTGCCGGGTCTGCAGGCCAGCGAGTCATCCGGTCGGTACGCGACCGCGAAGTTCGACCTGTCGCTCGACCTGTCGAACGGCGCGCCGGCGATGGGACGCCGACGGCGATCAGGGCAGCTCGAGTACGCCACCGACCTGTTCGACCGCGCGACGGTCGAGCGGCTCGCGGCGCGGCTGGTGCGGCTGCTGGAGGCGGTGGTCGCCGACCCGGAGCGGCCGATCGGCGGCTCGACATCCTGTCGGCGGACGAGCGCGGCACGCTGCTGCGTGGAGTGGAACGACACGGCGCATCCGGTGCCGCGCGGCCACCGCTGCCGGAGCTGTTCGACGCGCAGGTGGCGGGACGCCGGACGCGCGTCGCCTGGTGTGTCGGCGACGCGCGCGCTCACCTACGCGCGAGCTGGACGCGCGCGCCAACCGGCTGGCGCAGCAGCTGAGCGCGCCGCGGCGTCGGGCCCGAGAGGTGGTGGCGCTGTGCCTGCGAGCGCTCGCTCGAGCATGGTGGTCGCGCTGCTGGCCGTCCTCAAGGCCGGCGGCGCCTACCTGCCGCTCGACCCCGACTACCCGCGCGAGCGGCTCGCGTTCATGCTCGACGACGCGCGGCCGCCGCTGCTCGTGACGCACCGTCGACCGCGGCTCGGCTCGCCGCCGGCGGCTCGCCGCGCGCTCGTCTGCGAGCTGCGACACCGGACGGCGGCCAGCCCGATCGCCGCGCCGACCGTCGAGCCGCTGCTGCCGCACAACCCGCCTACGTCATCTACACCTCGGGCTCCACCGGCGGCCCAAGGGCGTGGTGGTCACCCATGCGAGCCGTGCTGCCAACCTGGCCTCGCGTGCGACGTACGCGGCTCGATCGCGGATCGAGCCGGTCGCTGCTCGCACGCCTCGCTCGCTTCGACGCCTCGGTGCTGGAGATCTGGCGCTGCCGCTGCTCACGCGGCGCGACGCCGTGTCGTCGCTGCCCGGACGCGGCACGACGCCCGGCGAGCTGGAGCTGCTCGCCGCGCACGGCGTCACGCTGCTCTGACTGACGCCGCCACCTCGACCGCTGGCCAGCCTGCCGCCGCGCTGGAGCGGCTGCGCGAGCTCGCTGCTGCCTGGTCGTCGGCGGCGAGGCGCTGCGCCGCCGCTGGTCGAGCGTGCTGGCCGTCGGCTCGCCGGGACGGCACGCTGGTCAACGCGTACGGGCCGACCGAGACCACCGTCTGCGCCACGGCATCGCCGTCGCCTGCGGATCGACGGCCACGGCGCGCTGCCGATCGGCCGGCCGATCGGCAACACGCGGGTGTACGTGCTCGACGCCAGCTGCAGCCGGTGCCGCCGGGGTGGCCGGCGAGCTGTACGTCGGCGGGGCCGGCCTGGCGCGCGGCTACCTGAGCCGGCCGGGGCTGACCGCGGAGCGGTTCGTGGCCGACCCGTTCGGCGCGCCGGGAGCCGGATGTACCGCACCGGCGACCTGGCCCGCTGGCGCGCGGACGGCAGCTGGACTTCCTCGGCCGGCCGACCACCAGGTGAAGATCCGCGGCTTCCGGATCGAGCCGGGCGAGATCGAGGCGGCGCTCGCCGCGCATCCCGACGTGGCGCAGGCGGCGGTGATCGCCCGCGAGGACGGCCGGGCGACCGGCGGCTCGTCGCGTACGTGGTCGCCGCGCCGGACCGGCGCGTCGATCCGGCGGCGCTGCGCCGGCATGTGGCGGCCGCGCCTGCCCGACTACATGGTGCCGGCGGCCTTCGTGGTGCTGGACGCGCTGCCGCTGACCGCCAACGGCAAGCTCGACCGGCAGGCGCTGCCCGCGCCCGAGGTCCGACGCCGCGAGCGGCGCGGCGCCGCGCACGCCGCAGGAGGAGATGCTGTGCGAGCTGTTCGCGGAGGTGCTCGGGCTCGAGCGGGTCGGCATCGACGACAGCTTCTTCGAGCTCGGCGGGCACTCGCTGCTGGCGACGCGGCTGATCAGCCGGATCCGCGCCACGCTCGGCGTGGAGCTGGCGATCCGCACGCCTGTTCGAGGCGCCGACCGTGGCCGGTCTGGCGCGCCGGCTGGACGGGGCCGGCGACCGCACGGCCCTCGCTGATCGCGCAGCCGCGCCGGACGGCGTCCCGCTGTCGTTCGCGCAGCAGCGGCTGTGGTTCCTGGACCGGCTGGAAGGCCCGAGCCCGACCTACAACATCCCGCTCGCGCTGCGGCTGCACGGCGAGCTCGACGTCGCGGCGCTGGAGGCGGCGCTGGGCGACGTGGTGGCCCGGCACGAGAGCCTGCGCACGGTGTTCCCCGAGCGGACGGCGTGCCGTGCCAGCAGATCTGCTGGATGCCGCGGCGGCGCGGCCGCGGCTGCTGGTCGGAGACGGTCAGCGGGCCGACGCTCGAGCGGGCGGCTGAACGCGGCGGCGGCCCGCGGCTTCGACCTGCCAGCGAGCTGCCGCTGCGGGCCATGCTGTTCGCGGCTCGGCGGCGGACGAGCACGTGCTGCTGCTGGTGCTGCACCACATCGCCGGCGACGGCTGGTCGTGGCGCCGCTGCCGCGCGATCTCGCGACGCCTACGCGGCCCGCTGCCGGGCGAGGCGCCGGGCTGCGGCGCTGCCGGTCCAGTACGCCGACTACACGCTGTGGCAGCGCGAGCTGCTCGGCGACGAGCGCGACCCCGACAGCGCGATCGCGCGGCAGCTCGCCTACTGGCGCGCGCCCTGGCCGGCTCTGCCCGAGGAGCTCGCGCTGCCGACCGACCGGCCGCGGCCGGCGGTGGCCGCCACCGCGGCGACAGCCGTGCCGATCGCGATCGGCCGCGGAGCTGCACGCGGGCCTGCGTGCGGCTGGCGCGCGACGGGGCAGCCAGCCTGTTCATGGTGCTGCAGGCCGGCTTGGCGGCCCTGCTGACGCGGCTCGGCGCGGGCACCGACATCCCGCTCGGCACGCCCGATCGCGGGCCGCACCGACGAGGCGCTCGACGACCTCGTCGGCTTCTTCGTCAACACGCTGGTGCTGCGCACCGACACGTCCGGCGACCCGAGCTTCGCCGAGCTGCTGGCCCGGGTGCGGGACGCCGACCTGGCGGCCTTCAGCCACCAGGACGTGCCGTTCGAGCGCCTGGTGGAGGTGCTCAACCCGGCCCGCTCGCTGGCCCGCCACCCGCTGTTCCAGGTGATGCTGGTGCTGCAGAACACGCCGGATGCCGGGTTTGCGCTGCCCGGCCTTCAGGCCAGCGATCACCGGTCCAGACGCAGACCGCCAAGTTCGATCTGTCGTTCGATCTTGTCGAATGGCGCGCCGGCGACGGCACGCCGAAGGCGATCACCGGGCAGGTCGAATATGCCACCGACCTGTTCGACCGCTCGACGATCGAGCTTAGCGGCGCGGCTGGTCCGGCTGCTGGAGGCGGTCGCGGCGACCCGGAGCGGCCGATCGGCGGATCGACATCCTCGGCGGACGAGCGCCGACAGCTGCTGGGGGTGGAACGACACGGCGCATGCGGTGCCGGCGGCCACCGTGCCTGAGTTGTTCGGC
>CAVZSC010000023.1:0-77622 GCA_963777755.1 uncultured Alphaproteobacteria bacterium | reverse complement strand
TGAACAGAAGGGCCACACGTTTGACCGCCGGTGCAACCTGCTTGAGCGTCTCCACCCACTTGCCGCCCATAGAGAATGCAAAATTTGTGAAGCCGGTGATGTTGCCGCCAGGTCTTGCCCGATTGGCGATGAAGCCTCGGCCGAGCGGGTCCGTCACCTGGACGAACACGATCGGAATGGTACGACTCTGCTGCAACAGCGCGGCGACTACCGGCGTAGTTGCACCTATGATCAGTTCGGGTTGCAGCTCACCGCCTCCTTTGCCAGGGCGGCCATCCGCCCCTCGTCGCCGGTGCCCCAGCGATACTCGATCAGCAGATTCTGTCCTGTAATCCACCCGAGATCGCGCAATCCCTCCCGCAGCGCGGCCACTCGCGTTTGCCCTTCCGGATCTGCCTCAGCGATGCCCGTGAGCATGATGACGCGTCGCGTCTTCTCCGCCCTTTGCGCCATCACATTGCGTGGCCAAACGGTGGCTGCGAGAATTGCAAGAGTTCGCGCCGTGTCACTCGATCACCTCGTCGGCGCGGGCGATGAGCGCGACCGGCAATGTAATACCAAACAACCTCGCCGTTCTTAGATTGACGGCAAGATGGAAACGCGACGAAGGAATGATTGGTAGCTCGGCGGGCTTGGCGCCCTTGGCAACTTGATCGACCAGCCCCGCGGCATCACGAAAGAGACCAACCAGATCGACGCCGTAGCTCATAAGCGCGCCCGCCTCGTTCATTTCGCGGAACGCACCGATCGACGGAATACGCCGCTCGAGCAGCAGGGTTTCAATCGCGACGCGGTCGCGCAGGAAAACAGGACCCGCTGGAATTACGATTGGCTCGCCCGGCGCATCGGCCATCTGGGCAAAAGCCACAGCATAGTTTGGCGGTTGGCCCGTGATCTCGATGCGACGCGGCTCGAAGCCAAGCGACTGGGCGGCCTTGACTGCCGCCTCGGCCTGATCGCGGGATGAAGCATCCCAGATGAGGCCGAGGTGGCGCGCCTGCGGCAAGGCCTCACGCACCAATTCGATGCGTTTTGCAGCCAATTCAAGCGGATGAACGAAGATTCCGGTGACGTTACCGCCCGGGCGCGCCAAGCTTGCCACATAACCCCTCTCGACGGGATCGAAGTCGATGGCGAGAAACACGATCGGGAGGCTGCCGGCTGCCGCGCGTGCTGCGCGCAGAGCGGGCTCGTTGCCGGCCGCCAACACGATGTCCGGCTTGCGTGCCGCAAGTTCCTGAAAACTTGCTTCATAGGCGTCAATGCTCGGGGTCTGAACGTATTCAAACGCGAGGTTTTTGCCTTCCTGATAGCCCAACTCGCCCATCCGCTTACGAAAAGCAACGTAGATTGGCGCGTCAGGCGGCTGGATGCCGACCAAGCCGACGCGCAACTCCCGGCCTGCTTGTTGCGCGTAGGTGCCGATCGGCCACGCTGCCGCCCCGCCAAGAATGGTGATGAATTCCCTTCGGTCGCGGTAGGGACGCTCATTACTGAGCGCCCCCCGCACAGATCCGTACGTGCAGCTTTCCCGCATACGGCTCCTACCTCGGGTCCAAACGGCAAGTGCTTGCCGCATGCAGTCCAGCGCCTGTGACACGCTTATCCGGTTCTGCGCCCGGTACGTGCTTTGCTGGTCCGCATTCCCCTTGGTCTCCGCCCTTGGCTCCACCGGCTCCGCAGCGGACCGCTCCGCCTTGTTCGTCGGCTTCATGGCTACTATGGCGGAGTCCGACTCCCCGCGTCCGTGCATCATCGGCTACGGCTCCTCGCCTTCCCGATGCGGACCAGGTCGGCACATGGCCGGTGGTCAGACGCGGGATATCCCAGGTTCCGACGCGATCCTTGTGCGCGTGATGTGGCCCTCGACCCCGGCGGGACGACAATGCCTCGCATGACGGCATTGCTCATGTTGCGTTCGACCATGAAGACAGTCTCCGCTCCCGCGAGTAGATCATTTCGTGGCTCACTCCCACACCCCACGCAACGCTGTGTACGCTTCGTGTTCGGCGTTGCCGCCGCCTCACGCAACACTCGCTTCCAGGCGGCTTGCTAGGCCCTACCTGGGCCGGACTTGCACCGGCTGATCGCGCCAGCTTTGCCTGGCGCCTTCCCTCATTCAATCACCTCGTCAGCGCGGGCGAGCAGCATTGGCGCCCAACGCCACACAAACCGACACTCAAGAGGCGGGTGTGCGAGCGTCCATGTTGTGGCTGTGTTGAAAACCTTGAACCAGGCGGAAATCAGCGGGACCAAGCGCGCCCATTCCGCGTCCGTCACGCACTGAAGCTGCGAACGTCCCGACAGCTAATCGGGGAGGTGCCGTGTTGAACTTTAACTGTCGCATACAATCCAGCGGTCCTGCCCTTCCGAGCCTCATCTATTACGGCTCGTAGTGCGTCATCCTTGCTGTGGAATTGGCCATGGATTAGGTTACGGATAATCAAGCACCAACCCCGCAACTCCGGTCTCACGACACAATTCAGCTCACGCATTTCGCGGTCCTCAAAGGGTTCCGCTGCAGAGAAGCTGAGAAACAAGACAAAGTTTGGGCGACGCAGGGCCTCTTTTGGGGGATGCGTCGTTAGCTGCGTCGATAGAGCCGACCTGGCGGCCCCTTCCCAATTGATGCGCGCGCCGCCTCTGGTCAAATCGCCACGCCACCGAGTAGTCCGATCCTACGAAATGGCCGCATCGCCGGAATAGAAACCCGTTGTCTTCGATCCGCTCTTTTGCGAGGATCTTTTGTTGCTCGGGCGTTTCGGCTTCCCTGTCATAGGGGCTTAATCATTCCCGGCTTGAGGCCCAAGGTATCCAATGAAGACTGAGTGAGTTCGGCCACTACCTCAACCTGCTCGTCGGCGGTATGATCTGGCCTAAGCTTAAATAGAGCAATCGCTCTGTGCTCATTGGCTTCAACAACGGCATAGGCGGTGCGCAGCGGCTCCTCGCCTCCAAGGCGCTCGGTGATCCGGATAACGACGTATCCTGCCATGATCGCAATATAGACGGGTCGCCGTCTCAGAGCGAGGGGGGAGCTTAGCGTGATCCCATCAACAGCTTGACCTGCCCAGCGGGCTGATCGTGCCTCCCACCTCGAAAACCGCGCCAGCGGCATTCGTGTGCCGTGCCGAGCGAGCTTGCGATTGGCCGCCCCGCGACTGAACGCCCTCCACGTGCAATAAAACCGGCCGGGCCACGGCGAATGGCCCCGCCGGTTTCATGACGCCTCGCAGCCATGTTTGGCTTGCGGGCACCGATATACAGGACCGGGTCCTAACGGGCTGTGAAAACACGGGGCTAACAACCCGTGAAAACGCACCGCTGGATTAACAGTCCATAAGCCGCTCCAGTCGATCAGCTTGCTCGGCACCCCCACGGCTGTGGGCACGCCATGGGGTTTGCGTCCGTCAAAAACCGCATTGTCGTGCGCGGCGAGCAGAGGAAGCGGCGTACGGCCTCATAGTTGCCCGGCCACCGCGCGGCTGGGTCGATCGCAACACGCAAGATCCCGGCAACGGAGTGGGTGCCGGGATCTGACCGAGGCCAGGTGCGATGCGAAGCTTGGGAAGCCCACCGGGCCTCGGCAATGACCATAGTGCTCCTGTGGCCAGGGGCTGTCTGTCCGAAGGCCGACACCCACAGGGATAGCCTGGCACTGGGCAGGGCGCGCCGCCCGAACCGCCCGCCGGGTACCCAAGACCCCCATCTGGGCAGCCGCATCAGCCGGCTTCCCAGGGCTCGAGGCTGCGCTGGTCCAGGCCCACGGAACAACTAGCAAAGAAACGATGGTTGGGGACCAGGAGGTGTTCGGCGACCGGCTTTCCTTTCTTCGCTCCTGCGGTGGCGGCATACCGCGATCCGAAGATGGGGAATTCACGTGGGCAAACGTGAAGGAGATCGACGCTAACAACATTCCGCTCGACGCGATCCACTCGATGAGATCGATCGACGGCATAAGCACGTCGGGCGCATTCGGGGCTTACACGCTCCTCGGGAATCAGGATAACGACGTTGTCCTCGGCAACGAGGCCAATGACACGATCATTACCGGACAGGGCGCCGCGCCGATGCTGCTCGCTTGCGCCAACGAGGTGATCGCTGCCGATGTCGATTCCGACACTGAAGGGACCTGACAGCGTCCATAACTCTGTCTAATATAAATCTGAGCCGCTGCGTGATCGAGCAACGGAGGCGGGGATGCTCGCACAACAATTCCTTTCGCATCACGCGCTCGGGATCGAGCAGGTGGACCGCGATGCCCTGGTCGCTGTGCTTGGCATGCTTGAGCGCAAAGAGCTGGTCCACTGGCGCAATCCGGACGAGGCTCCAATTTCCAACGGCTTCAACATGGCGGCTCTGATCAGTCGACGCGAGTGCGGCACCATTGGCTGCATCTGCGGCTGGGCGCATGTCGCCTCGCGCGGACGCGCGTTCCAGGCGCTCGCAGCCAGCGCCCACGCGGTCGATTGGTCCGAAAGTGTCAGGTGCATGCCGGAGGCGCTCAAGGATTTGTTTGGCTTCGGGCTGCCTGACCGTCAGCTCTGCGGCCGCACCGTCACGCAATCCGCCGAGGCGCTGCGAAACTATCTCACCGCCGGCGACGCGCAGTGGGACGACGTGCTCGCAGCCGCCGCGTGACCCTCGTGCGGTCATCACCCGTGCAGGTGCTGTTCGTAGGTCACTGCTAACCACTCTTCGCCTATGAGGAGCTGGTGATCGTCGCCGCCGTGGCCGCAACCCTCAATGCCAGGCCACGAAAGGCACTCAACTGGAAAACACCCGCTGGAGCTCCTCCAGGAGGTCGCGCCCAGCCCCTGCGCTCAAGGTCAAGCCCACGGCGCTCGGCGTGCATGACGCCGACGAGATCGAGCGGACTCTGACAGCGTTCGCTGCCGAGGGCAATGGCGGCTTCATTGTCATTCCGCACGCTGATTCACCCCGTTAATGGTTCGCTAACTCAGCGTCAGCAGATTGGCGGAGTACAGCGTATGAGCCAGCGATGTCAGCGTCTGTTCGAATTGTTGCCTGCGAACGACAGCAATCATCAGCAACAGTGGTGTTGGAGATGCACTACGGTGCCGTAGCTGATCGTGTTGGAATTCGTTGTGGCGCAATCTCCGGCAAATTCAGAGTATCGGGTCAGGCGGCGAGGTCAATCGGCTGATCGATGGGCTTCGTTGCCAGCGTCTGCCAGCCGTCGACCTTGCGCATGGTGATTTGGCCGGAAGCGAGCAGCGCCCAGAACAGCATGGCGGCGGTTTCGGCGGAGGGCAGCACGGTCTGCGTCTTGATGCGTCGCTTGAACTCTTCGTGCAGCCGCTCGATTGCGTTGGTGGTCCTGGCGCTGCTTCCACTGGCTCGGCGGCAGGCGCGTGAAGATGAAGAGGCGATCGCCGGCTTCCTCGAGACTGTCGGCGACGGCACGATGTTTGAGCCGCCACTTGCGGATGAAGGCCTTGCGGCGCACTTCGATCTCCTTGGGCGTGGCGGCGTAGATCATGTCGGTGTAGTCGGCGGCGATCTCCTCATGCAGGCGCTCGGGCGCATGCGCGAGCAGGTTGCGGTGCTTGTGAACCGTGCATCGCTGCACCGGCACGCCGTCCCACACGGCGGCAATCGCCTTGTCCAGCCCCGATGCGCCGTCGACGATCAGGAACTCGGGTCGCCGCAGCCCGCGCTTGACGAGATCGTCGAGGACCGCGCGCCAGGCCTCGCTCGCTCTCCCCGCCCATGCTCTTGATCGCGAGCAGGACCTTCTGGCCGTCCGCGCGCACGCCGAGCACGACCAGCAGCGAGATCGAGGTCGCCTTGCGGTCGAGCCGCACGCGCACCACCGTGCCGTCGAGAATGAGCCGCACGATCGGCTCTGCGGCGAGCGAGCGGGCGTTCCAGGCGTCCCAGTCGCCCTTCACCTTGCGCCAGACCCGGCTCACCGTGTCCTTGCCCACCGCGCCGCCAAACAGCGCTGCCAGCGCGCGGCGAACCCGGCGCGTGTTGGTGCCGGCCAGATAGGCGCCGGCGATCAGCGCTTCGGCAGCGAGCGTGCGGCGCTGATAGGCGCGCAACGCCGAGCTCCGCCATTCGGTGGTCTTGCCGTCGGCAGCATGCAGCCGGGCGCGCGGCACATCGATCTCCGTCTTCCCGAAGGTGCCCATCAGCGTGCGCGTTCGGCTCCCATGCCGGTGGCCGACGACGCCTGCGGCACCATCGGCCTCATCGTTGCTCTTCGCCTGCCGACCGTAGCGTGGGCGTGCCAGCGCCGCATCGAGCTCCTCGCGGATCAGCTCCTCGATGAAACCGCGCACGCGCCCGCGGATCTCGGTCTCAATCGGATCAATCCAGTTGTCGAAAAGATGGACCGCAGTCTCGTTTTGCGGCTGCGACGACTTCAAGCTTCGTGGTATCGCTTGTCATGGCGTGGTCTCCAGTCCAGCGCTTCAACGCCGGATGATTCGAGGTTGATCACCCCGGAGACTACGCCACTTTCAATTCCAACCACTCCCGCGACGCCACCCGCGCGCCCGGCACACCGGCCTCGTGCGCATGTGACGCGATCGGCTTGTGGGGCGGCCGCTGGTGTCGGACGCGCGGCGCTGTCAGCCGCGCATTTGTTGCCTTGGTTGTTACCTTAGCTAGAACTCAGGAGCGATCTTGCTATTTTAAGTGTTTGATTATATTGGTACAGCTGGGTGGACTCGAACCACCGACCTCCTGATCCACAGTCAGGCGCTCTAACCAACTGAGCTACAGCTGCACGGGTGCCGGAAGCGCCGCGAACCTAGGAGCAACAGGGGCTTTTTGCAAGCGCGCCACACGGCCTCGAGGCGTGGCGCGTGTCCTCCGTCTTGCCCGCCGAACCTCCGGACTTTGATTCCGAGGGAAGGCGGTCGCCAGACGACGAAGCCCGGGCCGCCGGGCCCGGGCTTCGCTCAACGCAACTCGACTGAACGCGACGTCTACATGCCCCCGCGCGGTTGCGGCGGCTGCACCGGGGCAGCCTCGGCCGCGGTCGTTCGCGCCGTCAGGCGGCGACCTTGAAGGCCTTGTTCATGCCCGACTTGATCGGCTCCGACGTCTCGGTCGCCACCTTCTGGGCGAGCGCCGAAAGCTCCTTGCTCTGCGCCATGAAGGCGTCGAACTGCTTGCGCGTATGGGCGCTGGTCAGCTCGACCGCTTCCGACAGCGACTTCACGCCGAGCAGCTCGGTGGCGAAATCGAACCCCGCGTTGGTGTTGACCCGCGCGATCTCAATCGCCTTGAGCGTCAGGTCGGTCGCGCCCTTGCTGGCGGTCGCGTAGGTCCCCTCGAGCACGCTGGTGGTGTCCTCGGCGGCCGCCTTGAGCTTCTCGTAGCCGTCGCGCGCCTGGGCGACGCTGCGCTCGGCCATGTCGCGAAACGCCGCCGGGACCTCGATGTTCGGCACCTCGAATTTCGGCAGGCCGAATTTCGGGAACTCGAATGCCGGAGTCTCGACCCTCGCTTCGAAGCTGGAGCTCGCGGGCTTGGCGGTCGTCTTCACTTTGGCCTCTGCCATGACTCATTCCTTGCTGGAGGGCGCTGCTCCATCCGCTCCGCGCCGCCGCCCTCGATCCGGCCGGAACGCCATGTTGCACCGCGGCGGGCATCCGCCCGCCCGCCGGGGTCTCTGTGGTCGCCAAGTATATAAGCATGGCGATAGTGCGATGCAACAGAATTATTGCATCGCACAAAAATTAGTAATTGCATACCAAGAGGGCTAGCGAGGCGACGGTGCGGATGCCGGTGCCATGTTACCCGCGTGAATGCCCGCCTCCCGGGCGGCCTGCGTCGCCGCCTGTCCCAATTCCTGCGCCTGCAGGGAGAGGCGCTCCATCTGGCGCTGCACGAAATCCGCCTGCAGCCGCGTCACCTCTTCGACGTCCCCGGCCCGCATCAGCTTCTCCGCCAGGTCGAACGACGAGGCCACATTCTGCTCGGCGAAGCTCATGGCCTTCCGGCGGATATCCTCGGCGCCCGTTTGCGCGGCCGCCGCCTGCCCCTCGATGCTGGCGGCCGCCTTCTGGGCAACCGACATGAACCCGTCGAAGGCTTTTCGTGCCTGCGCGAAGCTCTGCTCGGCAAACGTGCGCATCTCGCGCGGGATCTCGAAAGTTCCGCTCGCCTGTTGGGCCATCCTGAACCTCCTGTTGCTGCAATCGCCGCCTGCCCAGGTTCAGGCCACGACACGACGATCGCCCGACATGAGGTCAAACGCAACGGCAGCCGAAGGTTGCGTCGAACGTCGCCTCCACGACCCGGCTGCGGCAGCCGTAACGTCCCGGTTGTTAACGCTATTCACCGGTGACGGGCAGGTCGCTACCGCTGCGGCATAGACTCGCAGGTCTTACGAGAGATATTAAGATTTCGTTTACGCTTCCGCCCTCGCGGCATTGGTCCCCATCGCGTACCCGACAGCCGATGAGCGAAACCGATCTCCTTCCGTTTCTGCCTGCGCGGCGCCTCGCCGACTCCGCATTCGCGCCGCTTCCCGCCTGGGTGTGGGCGCCCGACGCGGGGCGCCTCGTCTGGGCCAACGCGGTCGGTGCGGCGGTGTTCGGCGCGCCGAGCCTTGCCGCGCTTGCGCAGAAACAGCTCGATGCCAGGCACCCGGCGGTCGCGCAGCTCATCCGGCTGGCCGGCTCGCTGCCCGAGAGCGGAACGCGGCTCGAGCGCCTCAAGGGATTCGCCTCGGGCGTCGGGCGCCTCTTGACCTGCAACTGCTCGCGCCTCGTGCTGGCGGACGGGACGCGCGCGATCCTCGTCAGCGCGACCGAGCCGGCAGGACCGAATCTTGTCGCTCGGCGAACGGGCGCGCCGCCTGCTCGAGGGCTCCGCCGGACCGTTTGCGGCTTTCTCGCCCGACGGCACTCTGCTGTTTGCGACGCCGCAGGCGAGCGAGCAGCTGGGCGGCGTCTCACTCGCGGCGGCCGGCGCCGCGGGCCTCGCGACCGACGCGCTCGCGCAGGGCGAGGCGTCCGGCGAGATCTCCGCGGCAACGCTCACGCTGCAGCGCATGGGCGGCGGCAATGCCGCCGTCCTCCTGGCGACGCTCGCGCCGCTGCCGGCACCGGCCATCGGGCCGGAGCCCCCTCCTGTTGCGGCCGAAGCGCCGAGCGCACCGACGATGCCGGACGACTCGCTCGTCGCCGAGACCCTGGAGACGGAGCGTCCGATCGAGCCGGCGGGCGAGGTCGCGGCGATTGCCGAAACGCTCGCCCCGCCGCCGCCCGAGGACTCGCAGGACGAGCAGGCCACGCTCGCGCCGGTCGAGGCGCCCGAACCGGCGCCGATGGCGGAGCCTGATCCCGCGCTGGCCGAGGCGCCCGAACCGACCGTCGCGTCCGCGCCGATTGCAACGCCGGAGCCTGATCCCGCGCCAGCAGCGGAGCCTGATCCCGCACCGGTCCCGGCAGCGGCGCATGCACCTGCACAGCCGGGGCCGAAGCCGCGAGCCATTCCGGAGCGACGTCATCCGTTGCGTTTCGTGTGGGAGATCGATGCCGACGGCCGCTTCACCGTCACGTCGCCCGACTTCATCGAGGTGATGGGCGACGGCGTCGCCGCGAGGCTGGGGCGATCGTGGCCGGAGGTCGCGCGCGCCCTCGACCTCGATCCCGAGGGCCAGCTTGCTCCGGTGCTCGCTTCGCGCGACACGTTCAGCGGCATCGCGCTCGCTTGGCCGGTCGCGGGCATGGCCGAGCGGCTGCCGGTCGAATTGTCGGGCCTGCCGGTGTTCGACCGCGAGCGCGCGTTCCGCGGCTATCGCGGCTTCGGGGTGTGCCGCGAGCTTTCGCAACTGGACGCGATCGTCGCCGCACGGCGAACGCCGCCGGCGTCCGTCGAAGACGTGCCGGCAGGTCCGGACGAAATAACCCCGACCGAGCAAGCCGCCGACCCGTCGGTCGAGGCAGCGAAGGCCGATGCCGCAACAGCCGATTCCCAACCCGCCGAGACCAAGGTCGCGGCGCCGCCCGCCCCGGAGGCGGAAGCGCCCGTCGCGACCGTACCTGCGGCCGACCCGCAGCGGCCCCAGCTCACCGTGGTGCCGGCGGCGAAAAACGTGGTGCCGTTCCGGGCGGCGGTGCCGGCCGCCCCCGACAAGCGGCCGGTGCTGACGCCGGTCGAGCGCAACGCCTTCCAGGAGATCGCGCGGGCGCTCGGCGCGCGGCTGGAAGGGACGGCGAGCGAGGACGAGACAGCAGCCAAAGACGACGCGGTCGAGGCCCCCGCCGAGGCTGCGCCCGAACCGACCGCCGACGAGCCGACCGAGGAGGCGGCGAAGCCGAAGCCGTCGCATCGGATCGCGCCGCGCGCGATCCCGAGCGCCTATGCGGCCGGCCACGGCGCGATCAGCGGGTCGCCGGCCGGCGGCAACGGCGAACGCACCGTGCTCGACCGCCTTCCGGTCGGCGTGCTGATCTACCGCGGCGACGAGCTGCTGCACGCCAACCGCGCCCTGCTCGAGTGGACCGGCTACGAGGATGCCAAGGCGATCGCCGAGGCCGGCGGCCTCGAGCGCCTGTTCGCCGAGCCCGGCCTCGCGCTCCTGGGCGAGCCCGGCGGCTCCGGACGGAAGCTCGCCATCACCACGCGGCGCGGCGCCGCCGTGCCGGTCGAATGCCGGCTGTTCTCGATCGCCTGGCACGGCGCGACCGCGCTCCTCATCGTGCTGGTGCGCGGCGAAGCCGAGGAGCGGATGCGCACCGTCGAGGAGGCGCTGCGCCAGACCGGCGAACGCGTCGCCGCCGCCGAAGCGGTGCTCGCGGCCGCCGAGGAGCGCCTGCGCACCGCCGAGCTCGCCATGCGCAAGGCCGAAGCGGCCAGGCGCGAGCTCGAATCGATCCTGGAGACCGCGACCGACGGCGTCATCGTGGTCGATCGCGACGGCATGATCACATCGAGCAACCGCAGCGCCGAGGCGCTGTTCGGCCAGGAATCGCACGAGATCACCAACCGCAGCTTTCTCGACCTGTTCGCGCCGGAGAGCCATCGCGCCGTGCAGGATTATCTCAACGGGCTGATGCGTAACGGCGTCGCCAGCATGCTCAACGACGGCCGCGAGGTGATCGGCCGCGTCGGACGCGGCGGCCTCATTCCACTGTTCATGACGATCGGCGCCGTCGCGGACGGGCTGTTCTGCATCGTGTTCCGCGACATCACGCAGTGGAAGCGGGCGGAGGAAGACCTCACCAATGCCAAGCGCGAGGCCGAGCGCGCTTCGACCGCCAAATCGGAGTTCCTCGCCAAGGTCAGCCACGAGATCCGCACGCCGCTCAACGCGATCATCGGCTTCGCCGAGGTCATGATGGAGGAGCACTCGGGCCCGATCGCCAATGAGCGCTACCGGCAATATCTCAAAGACATCCGCACCTCCGGCGAGCACGTCATCTCGCTCGTCAACGACCTGCTCGACCTGTCGAAGATCGAGGCCGGCGCGCTCGACCTCAACTTCGTCAGCGTGCGCCTCAACGAGGTGGTCCAGCAGTGCGTCGCCATCATGCAGCCGCAGGCGAACCGCGAGCGCATCATCATCCGCACCTCGCTGCTGCCGACGCTCCCGCCGGTGGTCGCCGACGAGCGCTCGATCCGCCAGATCGTGCTGAACCTGCTGTCGAACTCGATCAAGTTCACCGGCGCCGGCGGACAGGTCATCGTGTCGACGGCGCTGAGCGATCAGGGAGAGGCCTTCCTGCGCGTGCGCGACACCGGGATCGGCATGAGCGAGAAGGAAGTCGCCACTGCGCTCGAGCCGTTCCGCCAGGTGGCGACGTCGGGCCGCGCGGGCGCCGGCACCGGCCTCGGGCTACCGCTGACCAAGGCGCTGGCGGAAGCCAATCGGGCGAGCTTCACCATCAAGAGCGCCGCGGAAGCCGGAACACTGGTGGAAATCGCCTTCCCGGCCACACGAGTGCTGGCGGAATAGGAGGAATCGGCTAGGCTGGGTTGCGGTTGGCAAGCTTTTTGCAACGATTCGGCGCGTGATACGTTACCGAATGCCCAAACCGAAGGGGTTCTCCAGCATGACGCGCGCGCTGCAATCGGTTCTCGCCCTGGCGGTGATCTCGACGACGGCCCTGTCGACGCCCGCCGTGGCCGCCGACAAGGTCGATCTCCTCCTGGTGCTGGCGGCGGACGTCTCGCGCAGCGTCGACGATCCCAAGTTCCGGCTGCAGCGCTCGGGCTATGCGGCGGCGTTCGACAATCCGCGCGTGCTCGACGCCATCCGCTCCGGCGCCAATCGCAGCGTCGCGGTGTGCTTCGTCGAGTGGTCGGGTGTCGTGTCGCAGAAGGTGGTGATCGACTGGACCGTCATCGGCGACGAGAAGACCGCCCGCGAGTTCGGCGACCGCCTGCTGGAGGCGCCGCGCTCCTTTGCCGACCGCACGTCGATCAGCGCCGGCATCGACTTCTCGATGACCCAGCTCGCACGCGCTCCTTACGAATCCACCCGCCGCACCATCGACGTCTCGGGCGACGGCACCAACAACAGCGGACGCGACGTGACGATCGCGCGCGACGAGGCGGTCGCCAAGGGCGTCACCATCAACGGCCTCGTCATCCTGAGCGAGTCGCCGACACCGTGGAATCCCGAGCACACCAACCCGCCCGGCGGTCTGGCCAATTACTACCGCAACAATGTGATGGGGGGTCCCGGCGCCTTCGTCATGGTGGCGGAGAACTTCAACTCGTTCGGCAGGGCGATCATCAACAAGCTGATCGCGGAGATCGCGCACCGCGACGACCGGCGCCACGCCACTTTGCGCTGATCCTCGCGGGCATCCCGTCCGGATCGAAGCACGCCGGTGCGGCTTGCTCCACCTCTCCCCGCTTGCGGGGAGAGAGCCTGCCCCCGACTTGATCGGGGGGAGCGCGCATCAGCAAGCGCGAACCCGTACGTCAATTCCTGAGCCACGGTCTCCCGACAACGCGCGCATTGGCCGCACACACTGATGCGTGCGGACGACCGTGCCGCGCGCCGCTTTCTCCAGTTCGATCAATCCGCCATTCCGCAGTTTCGAACGATTCCAGCCTCGGCAACTCTAGAACTCTTCCAAGATATTGATCTTGATCAAGGAATCGCCCTGGTCGAGATTGCATAGGAACCGCGCCGATTACGTCGAGCGCGAAACACGTCCTTTGCAACCAGGAGCCGATCCATGCTTGTGACCGCCCGCCGTCTCGCAACCGGCCTTCTGTGCGCGACCGGTCTTACGATGGCTGTCGGTGCGCCGGCGCAATCGAACGAGGTCAACGTCTACACCTATCGCGAGCCCGGCCTGATCAAGCCGGCGCTCGATGCCTTCACCAAAACGACCGGCATCAAGGTCAACACCTTGTTCGCCGCGGACGGGCTCGCCGAACGGATGCGCCAGGAGGGCGCCAACTCTCCGGCCGATCTGCTCATCGCGGTCGACATCGGGCGGCTGCAGCAGGCGATCGATCTCGGCGTCACGCAGGCGGCGACGTCGGATGCGCTGCAGAAGGCGATTCCGGCGCAGTTCCGCGACCCGCAGGGGCAGTGGTACGCCCTCACCTTGCGCTCGCGCATCGCTTATGTGGCTAAGGATCGGGTCAGCGACCAGGCGCTCACCTACGAGGGACTGGCCGATCCCAAGTGGAAGGGCAAGATCTGCATCCGCTCCGGCCAGCATGCCTACAACACGTCGCTGATCGCGGGCTTCATCGGCCATCACGGCGAGGCGAAGGCGGAAGAGTGGCTCAAGGGCTTCAAGGCCAATCTCGCGCGCAAGCCCTCGGGCGGCGACCGCGAAGGCGCGCGCGACATCCTCGCCGGCGCCTGCGATCTCGCCATCGGCAACAGCTACTATGTGGGGCTGATGCGCTTCGGCCAGAACGAGGATCAGAAGAAATGGGGCGCCGCCATCCGCACCATCAACCCGACCTTCGCGGGCGGCGGTACGCACGTCAACATATCCGGCGTCGTCATGGCGAAGCATGCGCCCAACCGCGCCAATGCGGTGAAGCTCATGGAGTTCATGGTGTCCGACGCCGCCCAGCACATCTTCTCCGACCTCAACTATGAATATCCGGTGGTCGCCGAGGCGCCGGTGCCGGAGAGCGTGAAGAGCTTCGGCGCGCTGCGCCCGGATACCCTGTCGCTCAACGACGTCGCCAAGCATCGCAAGGCGGCGAGCACGCTGGTCGACAAGGTCGGGTTCGATAATTGAACGCGCTCGGGGCCACGCGAAGCGCCCCGCGCAGCCTTGCATCGGAGCTCGTCCGCCGGGGCGGGCAGGATAGCTTCGCGCTCGCCGGCACGGCGCTGCTCGCCGCCCTGGTGGCGGCGCCGGTCGCCGCGTTGTTCGTCGTCGCCGCCGGCGCCGATGAGAACGTGTGGACGCACATCCTCGGCGTGGTGCTGCCGAGCGCGCTCGGCGATACGGCGCTCCTCCTGGTCGGCGTCGGCCTCACCGTGGCGGTCACCGGCGTGATCACCGCGTGGCTCACCGCGACCTGCCGGTTTCCCGGCCAGGGCCTGCTCGACTGGGCGCTGCTGCTGCCGCTCGCGATGCCGACCTACATCGTCGCCTATTGCTACGTCGACATCCTCGATTCGTTCGGACCGGTGCAGAGCGCATTCCGTCATGCGTTCGGATTCACCAGCCGCCGCGACTACTGGTTCCCCGAGATCCGCTCGCTCTACGGCGCCGTGTTTGTCATGGGCATGGTGCTCTACCCTTACGTCTACCTGTGTGCGCGCGCGGTCTTCCTGATGCAGTCGTCGGCCGTGCTCGACGTCGCCCGCACGCTCGGCGCCTCGCGGACCACGGCCTTCTTCCGCATCGCGATCCCGCTCGCGCGGCCGGCGATTGCGGTCGGGATCGCGCTCGCCCTGATGGAGACGCTCAACGACATCGGCGCCAGCGAATATCTCGGCGTGCGCTCGCTGTCGGTCGCGGTCTACGCCACCTGGGTCAATCGCGGCAGCCTGCCCGGCGCCGCGCAGATCGCCTGCGTCATGCTGCTCGTCGTGCTCGGCCTCGTCCTGCTCGAGCGCTTCGGCCGCCGCCACCAGCGCTTTGCCGCGTCCGCCCGCCGCGGGCACGATCGCGGCAGCCCGGTGCGGCTCACCGGCCTTGCCGCCGCCGGCGCCATGGCTGGGTGTCTCCTGCCGCTGGCGCTCGGCTTCCTGGTCCCGGGCGGATTCCTGCTGCACGAGGCGGCGATCCTGATCGCGCGCGACGGCATCGACCGCGAATTCGTCACCCTCGTCCGCCACTCGGTGACGCTCGCCGGCTCGGCCGCCGCGATCGCCTGCCTCACCGGCTTCTGGCTCGCCCATGCCGAGCACCATGCGCGCACGGGCGCGCTGCCCGCCATGGTGCGCCTGACCGGCCTCGGTTACGCGCTGCCCGGCACCGTCCTGGCGATCGGCATCCTCACGCCGGTGATCGCGTTCGACAACCTGATCGACGCCGCGGCGCGCGCCACATTCGGCGTCGCCACCGGCCTCCTGGTCATGGGGAGCGGCGCCGCCGTGGTGTACGCCTATGTGGTGCGCTTCCTCGCGGTCGCGACCGGCACGGTTGAGGCGGGCTTCCACAAGATCTCGCCGCATCTCGAAATGGCCGCCCGCACGCTCGGCCGCAGCCGCCTCGGCGCACTCGCGGCGATCGAGCTGCCGCTGCTGCGCCCGGCCGTCGCCACCGCCGCGCTCCTGGTATTCGTCGACGCTATGAAGGAGCTGCCGATGACCCTGCTGCTGCGGCCGTTCGATTTCGAGACCCTGTCAACCAAGGTCTACGGCTATGCGGCGCGCGGCAGCTTCGAGGAGGGCGCGGTGGCGGCCCTGGCGATCGTGTTGGCCGCTTTTCTCCCCGTGCTGTGGCTCGCCCGCACCAGCCGGGTGCCGCTGCCGGACGACATGGACGCGGGTGGCTCGGTCAGCCCATAGCCCGGATGCGTTGTCGTGCCCCGCGAAAGCGGTGTACCGAGAACTCCCGGCGTTGGGGCGAGTCCGGAGAATCCCTTATCACGGCTGGTGGTTGCTGGGTTGCCCGCTTTCGCGGGCAATGACAGCTTTGCGGCCATGAATCCGACACAGAGCGAGGTCAGGTTCCGCCGCGACCGCCGGTTACAACAAGTCCCATCGCAAGACCGGCTTCCCACTGTGCAGTAGCGGAAACACCCCCTGTGATCGCGGCCACCGGGTTGAAGCGGCTGGTTTTCGGCGTCGCCGCCTTGATCGTCGTGTCTGTTGCGGCCGTCGCCGTCATTCCGATCCTCATCCCCGCCGACCACGTGCGCGACGCCGTCCAGGCCGAGATCCGCAGCATCACCGGGCTCGATCCGCGGCTCAACGGCGAGACCACGGTATCGCTGTTCCCCGCGCGCGTCAGTCTCGGCCAGGTGACGCTCAGCGACGATCGCGGCGCCGAAGCGGCGCTCACCGCCGAGCGGCTGATCGCACAGCTGCGGCTCCTGCCGCTGCTCATCGGGCGCATCGAGATCGCCGACGTATCGCTCATCCGTCCGCGCATCGCGGTGACGTTCGACCCCCAGGGGCGGTCGAACTGGTCGACGCTCGGCGACAGCCTGACGCGCACCCTCAAGCCCGGTGCGAAGCGCCCGGAGCGCCTGTCGTTTTCCGAGATCAGGATCGCCGACGGCACCGTATTCATTCACGACGAGAAGCGCGGCATCGCCGAGACCCTGGCCGATGTCGAGTTCTCGCTCGCCTGGCCCTCGATCTCGCGCAGCTTCGGGGCGACCGGGCGCTTCTGGTGGCGCAACGAGCCGGTCGACACCAGCTTCTCGCTGGGCGACCTGTTTGCCGCCGTGGCGGGCGACCGCTCCGGCTTCAAGCTTCGCCTGAGCGGCGCGCCGTTCAAGCTCGCCTTCGACGGCCACCTCAGTCACCGCCCGACCCTCAAGGTCGAAGGGACACTGGCGGCCGATGCCACCTCGCTGCGCCAGGCCCTGCGCTGGAGCGGGGTGCGATCGCTGCCCGGCGGCGGGCTCGGCCGCTTCGCGCTGCGCGCCCAGACCAATGTGGCGGGATCGAGCGTGGCGTTGACCGGGGTGAATCTCGAGCTCGACGGCAACACGGTCGAAGGCGTCCTGACGATCGGCAACGACGGGCGCCCGTCAATTCAGGGCACGCTGGCGGCCGATGCGCTCGACCTGACGACCTACGTCTCGACCTTCCGCTTCCTCACCCAGGACGAGCGCGAGTGGAATACGGGACGGATCGGTCTCGACGGGCTGAACGCGTTCGATGTCGACCTGCGGCTGTCGGCGGCCAAGATCGCGCTGCGCGGCGCCAAACTCGGGCGCACCGGCATCGCCGTCAACCTGCGCAACGGCAACGCGACGCTGACGATCGGCGAGTCCCAGGCGTTCGGCGGCGTACTCAAGGGCAGCGTGGCGCTCGGCAGGTCGGACGCCGGCGTGGCGCTCAAGGCACAGGTCCAGTTCACCGACGTCGACCTGGAGAACTGCCTCGGCGAGTTCTTCGCCGTCCGCCGCCTCGAAGGCACCGGCGACTTTACGCTCGCCCTCGAAGGAGCCGGCACCAGCGTGCTGGCGCTGACCCGCACGCTGAACGGTCAGGCCGCCATCACGGCGAACCGCGGGGCGCTGGCCGGCCTCAACCTCGAGCAGTTGTTGCGGCGGCTCGAACGGCGGCCGTTGTCGGGTGGGGATTTCCGCGGCGGGCGCACGCCGTTCGAAAAGCTGAGCGTCGCGCTCAAGATCGCACAGGGAACCGCGAGCATCGATCAGGTGCAGATCGAGGGATCGAGCATCCGCGTCGCCGTCGGCGGGACGGCATCGATCCCGACCCGCGACCTCGACCTCAAGGGGACCGCCACCCTGGTGACGCAGAATACCAGCGATCGCGCGCAGTTCGAGCTGCCGTTCGTGGTGCAGGGGCGCTGGGAGGATCCGGTGATGCTGCCCGACGCGCAGCTCCTGATCCGGCGCTCGGAAGCCGCCGCTCCGCTGCTCGACGCCGTGCGCGAGCGGCGCGGACGCGATGCGGTCCGCTCGGCGATCGAACTCGCTCACCCGCATCCCGCCGCCGGCTCCCGCCCTGTCGGCGCCGCCGGCGCGCTGACTCACCGCACCGCTCCGAGCGCGACGACGCCCTCCTGGCGGAGCTGCGTACGCTTGATCAGGAGCGAGGCCGTCACCACGCCCAGCGCCACGACGGCGATGAAGATGGTGCAGATCGCATTGATCTCCGGCTTCACGCCGAGCCGCACCTGCGAATAGATGCGGATCGGCAGGGTGGTGGCGCCCGGCCCGGTGGTGAAGCTCGCGATGATGAGGTCGTCGAGCGAGAGCGTGAAGGCGAGCATCCAGCCGGCCGCGACCGCCGGCCAGATCAGCGGCAGCGTGACGGTGAGGAAGGTGCGCAGCGGCGGACAGCCGAGATCCTGCGCGGCCTCTTCGAGACTCATGTCGAACGTCGCCAGCCGCGACTGCACCACCACGGCGACGAAGCACATGGTCAGCGTCGTATGGGCGATCGCCACGGTCCAGAAGCCGCGGTCCCAGTTCACCGCGACGAACAGCAGGAGCAGCGACAGCCCGGTGATGACTTCCGGCATCACCAGCGGCGCATAGATCATCCCGGCGAACAGGAGACGGCCGCGGAAGCGGCGGAACCGGGTCAGCGTCAGCGCCGCCAGCGTTCCGAGCACGGTCGCCGCGGAGGCCGACACGAGGGCGAGCATCAGCGAGATCAGCGCGGCGTCGAGCATCGGCCGGTCGGCCAGGAGCTCGCCGTACCAGCGCAGCGACCAGCCGCCCCACACGGTGACCAGCTGCGAGGCATTGAACGAATAGATGATCAGGATGGCGATCGGCAGGTAGAGGAACGCGATCCCGAGCACGAGCGCCGCGACGTTGAACCAGCTCAATCGGCGCATCGTCAACCTCCCCGCTGCAGCCCGCGCGCCTCGAAGAACTCGTAGGCGACGATCGGCGCCACCAGCAGCGTCAGCAGCACGACGGCAACCGCGGAGGCGATCGGCCAGTCGCGGTTGGTGAAGAACTCCGTCCACAGGGTCTGCCCGATCATCAGCGTCTCCGAGCCGCCGAGCAGGTCGGGGATGACGAACTCGCCGACGATCGGAATGAAGCAGAGCAGCGCGCCGGCGGCGACGCCCGGCAGCGACAGCGGCACGGTGACGAGCCAGAACGCTTTCCACGGCGGGCAGCCGAGATCGGCCGCCGCTTCGAGCAGCGTCTCGTCCATGCGTTCCAGCGCCGCGTAGACCGGCAGCACCATGAACGGCAGATAGGAATAGACGACGCCGATATAGATCGCGGTGTCGGTCGCCAGCCAGGCGGGCGGCTCGTCGACGATGCGGAGCGCGAGCAGCACCTGGTTGAGCAGCCCGTCGCGCTGCAGGATGTTGATCCAGGCATAGACGCGGATCAGGAACGACGTCCAGAACGGCAGCACCACGAGGGTGACGAGGAGTGGCTGCAGCCGCCGCGGGGCGCGCGCGATCCCATAGGCGAGCGCATAACCGATGAGCACCAGAATGAGCGTGGAGATCGCCGCCACCTGCAGGCTCTTGAGGTAGGACGCGAGATAGATCGGGTCGGCGGCGAGCGATGCGTAATTGTCGAACGACAGGCCGGCAAAGAAGTCCCGCAATCCCGCAAGGCCGGCGGCCAGGTCGAGCACCGGCGTATAGGGCGGTTGCGCGATCGCGGTCTGCGACACGGAGATCTTGAGGACGATCAGGAAGGGAACGAGAAAGAACGCGAGGAGCCACAGGTAGGGCAGCGCGACGATCAGGCGCCTGCCCGCGGATCGCTCCGACCGACGCTGGGTGCTCATCGCGTCAGCACCACGCCGGCATCGGGCGCCCACGTGAGCCACACCTGGTCGCTGGTACCGATCGCGTGGCTCGGCCACCGCGTCGCGTTCGCGACAGATACCTTCATGGTGAGGCCCGTGCTCAGCCGCACGTGATAGATCGACACCTCGCCCAGATAGCCGACCCCGGTGACCCGGCCGCCGACGCAATTCTCCGCGGCGGCCGGGCGCTCGGCCGACAGGCTCACTGTCTCGGGCCGCACCGCGAGCCAGACCCGGCTGCCGGGCTTGGCGTCGCCCGCATGTTGCGCCACGAGCCGTCCCGCCGGGCTTTCGATGACCGCGCGCTTGCCCTCGACCGACGTCAGCCCGCCCTCGATCAGGTTCACGTCGCCGATGAAGTCGGCGACGAAGCGCGAGGCGGGGTGGTCGTAGATCTCCGCGGGCGGCGCGACCTGGGCGATGCGCCCGTGCTCCATCACGGCGATACGGTCGGCGAGCATCATCGCCTCGTCGCGATCGTGGGTCACGATGACGAAGGTCAGCCCGAGCTGCGCCTGCAGCTGCATCAACTCGAAGCGCGTGTCCTCGCGCAGCTTGCGGTCGAGCGCCGACAGCGGCTCGTCGAGCAGCAGCACTTTCGGCCGCTTGGCCAGCGCCCGCGCGAGCGCCACGCGCTGGCGCTGGCCGCCCGACAGCTGGTGCGGCTTGCGTCCCGCCAGATTGGCCAGCCGCACCAGCGCCAGCATCTCGGCGACGCGCGCCTCGATCTCCGGCCGCGGCAGGCGATCCTGCTTGAGCCCGAACGCGATGTTGCCGGCGACCGTGAGATGGGGGAACAGCGCGTAGCTCTGGAACATCATGTTGACCGGCCGTCGATAGGGCGGGACCGCCGCGATGTCCGTGCCGGCGAGCAGGATCTGGCCTTCGCTCGGCGTCTCGAAACCGGCGAGCATGCGCAACAGCGTGGTCTTGCCGCAGCCGGAGGGCCCGAGCAGCGCGAAGAACTCGCGCTCGTAGATGGCCAGCGAGACATGATCGACCGCGACGGTCGAACCGAAGCGCTTGGCGATGCTCTCGAAGCGCACCAATGGTTTCGCAGCGGGGTCCGCCCACGGCGCGAAATCGCGCTTGCCGCCGCCCAGCACCTTGGTCGTCACACCCGCCATCACGACCGCTCGTCACCCATTTCGATCCCGATGGACAGACGAATAGCCGGAGCGGCGGCGCCGCTCAACAACGACGGGGGAACGACCGGCGATCGCGCGGCGGGGCGACGTGACCACGCGCTCCCGTCAGGCCGGCGCTCTCGCCTTGCCGCCCAGCGGCGGCGTACGATTCTGCAGCTCGTCGTAACTTCTGATGCCATCCCGCGAGAATGCGTCGGCAAGAAGATCGATGAGCGCGCGCACCGCGGGGGGCAGCCCGCGCCGCGAGGGAAACACCGCGTGAACGGTTGCAGCCGGCGGCGTCCAGTCCGGCAGCACGATCTCGAGACGCTTCGCGTCGAGGTCATGGCCGAGGATGAGCTTCGGCAGCAGCGCCACGCCGACCCCATCCAGCGCCGCCTGGTGCAGCGGCCCGATCTCGGCGCTCACCAGCCTAGGGTCGTGAGCGACCGTGCTGGTTCGTCCTTGCGAATTCCGCAGCGTCCACGCGTAGTGCCGGCCTTGCGGCTTGCTGACGGTCGGATAGCGCTCCAATTCGGCGGGCTCGCTCGGACGGCCTTGCGAATCCAGAAGCTCCGGGCTGGCGACGAGCGCTTGACCGATCTGGCCAAAGGTCCGGATGATCATCTCGCCGTCCTCGGCCGGAGGCTCGTCGACGCGCAACGCGAGATCCAGGCGCTCCTCGATCAGGTCGACCTGTCGGTTGATCGCCCGCATGTACATGGTGACCCGCGGATATCTTTTCAGGAACGGCATGACGACCTGCGCCAGCGGCACCGGGCAGGCGATCCGTATGTTGCCCTGAGGCTCTGCTTGCGCATTGCCGATCATGTCCATGGCCACTTGGGCTTCCGCCAGCACGGCGGCGCAGTGCTGATGAAAGGTGTGTCCCACCTCCGTCACCACGAATTTGCGCGTCGATCGGTGCACGAGGCGCACGCCTAGCCGCTCCTCCATGACGGCGATGCGGCGACTGAGCTTCGACTTGGGGATCCCGAGCGCGCGGCCGGCGGACGCAAAGCCGCCGTGCTCCACGACCGCCGCGAAATAATACAGGTCGTTCAGGTCGGGCGCCTTGTCCATGGCGGATCGTCCTATCCGTAGGATGGACTGTTGCACAAACCGCCGCAAACACAAGCGGTCGCCGGCACGTCAAACAGGCAGGCGGCGGGTGGGGCGAAATCTACACAACACACAACAAGGAAGGACATCCACTATGGCCTATTCTGCCACAGGCACTGCAGGGAATGACACGCTCAATCAATCAGGCGATAGCGGGCCTGGTACCATCGTCGGCCTGGGCGGCGACGACACGATCCTGACCGGCTCCGGCCTTGCGAGCGTCACCGGCGGTTCGGGCAACGACAGCGTCCTGCTGCGGACCGGCAATACCGGGACGGTGATCGGAGCGACCGAGAATGACAGCATCTTCGGGCCTGCCGGCATCGGCTCCATGCAGCTGTTCGGCAATGCCGGTAACGATACGATCGATTACAGGGCGGCAAGCTCCGCCCAGACCGTCGGCGGCGGCGACGACTCGAGCGACGGCGCGGATTCCATCCTGGGCGGCACCGGCGCGGACATCGTCTTCCTAAACGGCGGGAATGACAGCATGGACGACTTCGGCGGTGCCAATACCTTGATCGGCGGCTTCGGCAATGACCAGTTCGCCGTCGACGGCGCCAACCTGATATTCGGCAACGAGGGCAACGACTCGATCAATACCGATCCCGGCACGGTGTTTGGCGGCCTGGGCAATGATTCGGTTTTCACCGGCGGCGATGCGCTGGTCTTCGGCAACGAAGGCAGCGACACGATCGACACCAGCCCTCCGATGGGCAACGCGACCGTCGTCGGCGGCAACGACTCCGCCGATGGAGCCGATTCGATCTTCAGCCACCAGCAAGTGGGCGTCAACACGCTGTTTGCGTTCGGCAACGGCGGTGCGGACACGTTCGATTTCGACATCGGCGCCGCCACGCTGATCGGCCGCCAAGGCAGCGACTCGTTCGATGGAATTGTCAGCAGCCGGAGTTTATTTTTCGGCAACGAGGGCAACGACACATTGAATGTCGCCAGCTCCCAAGCCCTTACGGTGTTCGGTGGGCTTGGCGACGATTTTCTCAGTCCCGACGACGGACGCGATACCATTCAAGGCAACGAGGGCAACGACACGCTGCGCGGCGACGAGGGGATCGACACGCTCTCCGGCGGCAGCGGAAACGACGTGTTCGAATACCAAACTGCCGATGACGATGGCGACAATGCGACCGGCGGGGGCCCGGTCGAATTCCTCACCGACGTGAGCTTCAATGTGGACAGGTTCGAGGTCTTTACCCCGATCGTGTTCGCCGCCAACCTGGGTGCGGGGACCGGGGCCAACCTGAACGAGGCGGCCAACAATGCGCTCAACGCCTCGGCGGCGCTATCGGGCAATGCCGCGAACTTCACGGCGGCGCAGTTCACGTTCGGCGGCCGGACCTACCTGGCGATCGACCAGTCGAACGCCGGATTGACGAGATTCGACGACCTCGGCGACCTGCTGCTCGACATCACCGGGGCGACCGGTACGATCAACGCCGGGAACTTCATCTGACGGCTCTTGCCGCAATCAGGGCGCCTCATGTAGGGCAGTCCTTGTGGCTGCCCTCTTCGGGCGATCACAAGGGCTGCCCCTACAGGATTCGCGGCATACGGTTGTTCAGGCGATCACACCGCTGCGGCAGGCAACCGCTCAGCCCACGAACACCTTCTCCACGCGCTCGTGGATCGGCTTGCGCGGCTCGGGCCCGTAATAATCGCCGAGCCGCACCATGGGACGCGGCCGGGTCAGGATCGCGACGATGCGGTCGAGCAGGGCCTTGCCCGATACCGGCTTCTTGAGGAACTCGTTGACGCCGAGGTTCGCGGCTTCCACCACGCGCCAGCGCTGCACGTGGCCGGTCAGCATGATGATCGGCACGTCGGGCACCGGAAAGACGCCGGGCGAGCGCACGATGCGCACCAGCTCGGCGCCGTTGAGCAGCGGCATCTCCCAGTCGACGATCACCAGGCTGGGCGCCAGCAGGCGGATCGCCTCGAGCCCGGTCGCGCCGTCCACCGCCTCGTGCACGTTCTTGACGCCGATGCTGGTCAACAGGTTGCGGACGACCTTGCGCATGTATTGGTTGTCGTCGATCACCAGGATCTCGATCGACCCCAACAGCTTCTCGACCTTGCGTGGAAGTATCGAATCCATGGCGCCGACCTCGACCCGTCCTGTTGGGCAAGCTGTAGCGGATGGGATTCAAGCGCGCGTTAATATAACCACCCTGGGCGCGGCCGACCGCGACATAGCGTTTCTACGGGCTACCCGGGTGCGTCGAATTCGCGCTTCGCCGATAACGAACGATTTACGCTTCCTGACGTGACGTCAGCGTGCGGCGCACGGCCTCGCGCCAGGCGGCGTATTTCCGCTCGCGGGTCGTGGCATCCAGGCGCGGGAGAAAGCGCCGCTCGAGCCGCCAGGTCGCGGCAAACTCGGCGAGATCCGGGCTCAGGCCCGCCGCCCGTCCCGCCAGATAGGCCGCGCCCAGCGCGGTGGTCTCGAGCACCCGCGGCCGATCCACCGGCGCGTTGAGGATGTCGGCGAGGAACTGCATGCACCAGTCGTTTGCGGTGAGCCCGCCGTCGACGCGCAGCACCGTCTCGCCGGCTGCCGCCGGCCAGTCCGCCCGCATGGCGGCGAGCAGGTCGCGGGTTTGGTAGCCGACCGCCTCAAGCGCCGCGCGGGCGAGCTCCGCGCGCCCCGCATTGCGGGTGAGCCCGAAGACGGCGCCGCGCGCTTCGGCATCCCAATATGGCGCGCCGAGCCCGACGAAGGCCGGCACCAGCACGACCTCGGCGTCGGGATCCGCGGACGCCGCCAGCGCGCCCGTCTCGCCCGCCTCGCCGATCACCGCGAGCGCATCGCGTAGCCACTGCACCGCGGCGCCGGCGACGAAGATCGCGCCTTCGAGCGCGTAGGTCCGCCTGCCCTCGAGCTGATAGGCGATGGTGGTGAGCAGCCGGTGGCGCGACGCGACCGGCTCGCCGCCGGTGTTGAGGAGCGCGAAGCAGCCGGTGCCGTAGGTCGATTTCATCATGCCCGGCGCGAAGCACCCCTGCCCCACCGTCGCCGCCTGCTGATCGCCGGCGATGCCGCGGACCGCCACCGATCCGCCGAGCACCGTGGTCGTGCCGAACTCGCCGCATGAATCGCGCACCTGCGGCAGCATCGCCATCGGCACGCCGAACAGCGCGCACAGGCTCGCGTCCCATTGGCCGGTGCGGATGTCGAGGAGCAGCGTGCGCGCCGCATTGGTGGCGTCGGTCGCGTGCACGCGGCCCTCGGTGAGGCGCCACAGCAGGAAGCTGTCGACCGTGCCGAAGCAGAGCCTGCCGTCCGCCGCGGCGGCGCGCGCGCCGTCGACGTGATCGAGGATCCAGGCGATCTTGGTGGCGGAGAAATAGGGATCGAGCACGAGGCCGGTCGCCTGCGCGACGAACGCTTCGTGCCCGGCCGCGCGCAGGCTCGCGCAGGTGTCAGCCGTACGGCGATCCTGCCAGACGATGGCGTTGTGGATCGGCCTGCCGGTCTGGCGGTCCCACACGATCGCGGTCTCGCGCTGGTTGGCCAGGCCGATGGCGGCGACATCGCCGGCGGCGATCGCGGCTTTCGCGATCGCCTCGCGGGCGGTCGCCACGGCGGTGGCGCAGATCTCCTCGGGATCGTGCTCGACCCAGCCGGGCGCCGGATAGATCTGGGTGAATTCCTGCTGCGCGACGGCGACCGGATTGAGCGTCGCGTCGAACACGATCGAACGCGTCGAGGTCGTGCCCTGGTCGATCGCCAGAATGTAGCCGCCCATGCAGCCCTACTCCGCCGCAACCGGGCGCTTCGCGCCCTCGATGAAGCGGGCGAGCGCCTCCTGCTGGTCGGGGGTAAGGCGCAGGCCGAGCTTGGAGCGGCGCCACAGCACGTCGTCGCCGGTCTCGGCCCATTCGTGGCGCACCAGGTACTGCACTTCGGCCGCTGTCAGGTCGGCGCCGAAGCACACGCCCAGGTCCTCAAGGCTGCGCGCCGCGCCGATCACGCGATCGAGCCGCGTCCCATAGGCGCGCACCAGGCGATGGGCGTGGCGGTCGGCGAGGAAGGGCCACAGGCCGCGCGCGCGCGCCACCAGCGCATCGATGCCGTCGTGGGGGAAATCGCCGCCCGGCAGCGGGACGCGGTCGGTCCACGGCGGCCGCATGTGGAAGAACCGGGTGAGGCGGCGCAGCGCCTCCTCGGCGAGGCGGCGCGCCGTGGTGATCTTGCCGCCGTAGACGGAGAGCAGCGGGGCGTCGTGACCGGGGGCATCGACCTCCAGCACGTAATCGCGCGAAAGGTCCTTCGCCTTGGCGGCGCCGTCGCCATAGAGCGAGCGCACGCCGGCGAACGCCCACACCACCTGATCGGGCGTCACCGGCTCGCGGAAATACTCGGAAGCGGCGCGGCACAGGTAGGTGATCTCCTGCGACTGCGTCGCCGTTGCCCCCGGCTCGCCGCGAAAATCCTGGTCGGTGGTGCCGATCAGGGTGAAATCCTGCTCGTAGGGGATGGCGAAGATGATGCGGCCGTCGGGGTTCTGGAAGATGTAGGCGCGGTCGTGGGCGAACAGGCTGCGCACCACCACATGGCTGCCCTTGACCAGGCGGACCTGCGCCGGCGTCGGCGATCGCAGCACCGTCTCGCTCACCTGGCGGATCCACGGGCCGGTGGCGTTGACCAGCACACGCGCGATCGCCTCCTCGCGCTGGCCGCGGGCACTGAGCACCAGCCGCCAGCCGCGATCCTGCCGGTCGGCGCGCGCGCAGCGCGTGCGCGTGCGCACCACCGCGCCCCGCTCGGCCGCATCGAGCGCGTTGAGCACCACGAGGCGCGAATCGTCGACGCAGCAATCGGAATACTCGAAGCCCAGGTGGTACTGCCGCTTGAGCGGCAGGCCGATCGGGCCAACGGTGAGATTGAGAACTTGCGTTCCGGGCAGGATCTCGCGTCCGCCCAGGTGGTCGTATGCAAACAGGCCGAGGCGGAGCTGCCAGGCCGGGCGCAGCCCGGCGTGATGCGGCAGCACGAAGCGGCGCGGCCAGATCAGGTGCGGCGCCATGCGCAGCATCACCTCGCGCTCGCGCAACCCCTCGCGCACCAGGCGGAGCTGTCCGTGCTCGAGATAGCGCAACCCGCCGTGGATCAGCTTGGTCGAGGCCGACGAGGTGCCGGAGCCGAGGTCGTTCTGCTCGACCAGCAGCACGCGCATGCCGCGGCCGGCCGCGTCGCGGGCGATCGCCGCGCCGTTGATGCCGCCGCCGATGATGGCGATGTCGAAATCGGCCATGAGGCCCGTGCTGATTCCTGCGCGTTCGCCCTACCATGCCGCGGGAGGGCGGCGCGGCTCAAGCCTGGGGCAATGCCGGAAACCCGTAGGGGCGACCCGGACCGCCGCAATGCCTCACCTTTTGTAGGGGCACCGCTTGTGGATGCCCGGGACCGCGCCGCAAATGATGCAGTCCTGCAAGAAGACAACCACAAGGGTTGCCTCTACGAATCGTCGCTCCCAGGCGTTCGCCTTTGCCACAAATGGGCCGCCAAAGCGTTGTGAATACAAGACGTTGATCGCTCCCGGCGAGGCCGCCGGGCGGCGACCCGGCGTTTGCGAGGTCCCGTGCTTGGCGAAACCCGTCGGATATGGTTTTCGTATCGTGAGCGAGTCGCGCTATGAATGACCGTCGCGCAAGTGCTTGAGGCCGAGCCGGAATTCCATGCCATCGCCGCGCTTCCTGGTCATCGAAGGCAATACCGCGGCGGGCCGCGCCCGCCATCACGCGGCCGGGGGCACGGTCGCCAGCGACGGCTATGCCAACCTGCTGCGCGAGCTGGTGCCCGGGTCGACCGTCGATATCGCCTACCCGGCCGATTCCGGCGCCAACCTGCCCGACCGCATGGGCCTCGAAGGCTATGACGGCGTCGCCATCACCGGCTCGGCGCTGCACATCTATGACGGCGGGCCGGAGGTCGAGCGCCAGGTCGAGCTGGCGCGTACCCTGCTCGACACCGGCACGCCGGCGTTCGGCAGCTGCTGGGGCCTGCAGGTGCTGATGACCGCCGCCGGCGGCAGCGTGCGGCGCAACCCGAAGGGACGCGAGGTCGGGTTCGGCCGCGCCATCCGGCTCACCGCGGCCGGCCGCGAGCATCCGATGTATGCGGGCAAGTCGGACTCATTCGATGCCGTCGCCGTGCATCTCGACGAAGTCGAGACGCTGGCGCCCGACACCACGGTGCTCGCGCTCAACGCCATGGCCGGGGTGCAGGGGGCCGAAATCCGCCGCAACGGCACGATCGCCTGGGGAGTGCAATACCACCCGGAATATTCGCTGCACGAGCTCGCGGCGATCGTGCGCCGCACCGGCATCCGCCTGGTCGAGGAGGGCTTCTTCGCCGCCGAGAACGATCTCCTGCACTATGCGGACGAGCTCATGAGGTTGCATCGCGAGCCGAGCAACAAGCCGCTCGCCTGGCGCCATGGGATCGACGGCGCGGTGCTCGACCGCAGCCTGCGGGTGAAGGAAGTGGCGAACTGGATCGACCGCATGGTGCTGCCCACGCGCAGCAAGCGCGGGCGGGAGTAGATCGGGGGAACAGGTGGACTTTCACGATCGTCACGTCCTCGTCACCGGCGGCACCGGAGCGCTCGGCACCGCGGTAGTCGGCACGCTGATCGAGCGGGGCGCCCGCTGCCACGTGCCGTATCTGGTCGAGAAGGAGGCTGAGCACTTCGCCTTTCGCGACCACGTGGAGGTCGAGCTGATCGCCGGCGGCGACCTTTCGGACGAAGCCGCGGTCGCACGCGTGTTCGACGCGGTACCGCGCCTGTGGGCGTCGATCCATATCGCCGGCGGCTTTGCGGCCGCGCCGGTCCGGGACACCGCCAAGGCCGACCTGATGCGGCAGGTGGACATGAATTTCGTCACCTGCTTCCTGTGCTGCCGTGCGGCGGTGAAGGCCATGGCCGCGGGCGGCCATGGCGGGCGCATCGTCAACGTGGCGGCGCGCCCGGCGCTCGAATGGCGCAGCGGCGCCGGCATGGCCGCCTACACGGCGAGCAAGGCCGCGGTCGCCGCGCTGACCGTGGCGCTCGCCCAAGAGGTGGCGAAAGAAGACATCCTGGTCAACGCGGTCGCGCCCTCGATCCTCGACACGCCGGCGAACCGCCAGGCGATGCCGAAGGCCGACCACGCTGCCTGGCCCAAGGTCGACGACGTGGCGGCGACGATCGTGTTCCTCGCCTCGCCCGACAACAAGGTCACCCGCGGCGGCATCGTGCCGGTGTACGGGCGGGTGTGAAGGGCGAGGCGTAGCGTCCATCGCAGTCGAATGGGCGAAACGTGGGCCATCAGAATGGGCGTTCACGTATGTCCCTGCGGTTGCTGGAAAGCCGGCATCCATTGAACTAACGTCCTCTCGGGCGCGGCCGTCTGAACAAGCACAACAACACGCCGCGTGGCCGCGATCATTGGGAGGGCGTCATGCAATCGCGCAACATCGTTGCTGCTGCAGAAACGTGGCTGCGTGCGTCATGGCGCGCGCTGGTGATCGCCGCCGTCATGGCGGCGCCGGCGTTTGCGCAGGAGCCGATCAAGATCGGGTTCAGCGTGGCGCTGACCGGCGGGCTCGCCTCCTCGGGCAAGGCACACCTGCTGTCGAAGCAGATCTGGCTCGAGGAGATCAACGCGCGCGGCGGGCTGCTCGGGCGGCCGGTGCGGCTCGTCTATTACGACGACCAGACCAACGCCTCCACGGTGCCCGGCATCTACGCCAAGCTGATCGACGTCGACAAGGTCGACCTCGTGATGGGACATGCGACCAACCTGATCGTCGCCGCCATGCCGCAGATCATCGAGCGCAAGAAGATGGTGATGGTGCTGTTGGCGCTCGGCTCCAACGCGGAGTTCAAGTATCCGAAATATTTCCAGAGCGCGCCGTTCGGGCCCGACTCCAAGGGCGTCCTGTCGAACGCGTTTTTCGAGGTGGCGAAGTCGATCACGCCGACGCCGAAGACGGTGGCGCTGGTCGGCGCCGACGCCGAGTTCTCCAACAACGTGCTGGTCGGTGCGCGCGAGAACGCCAAGAAATTCGGCTTCCAGGTCGTGTACGACCGCACCTACCCGCCCGCCACCGTCGACTACACGCCGATCGTGCGCGCCATCCGGGCGACCAACCCGGACCTGGTGCTGCTCGCCTCCTACCCGCCCGACTCGGTCGGCATGGTGCGGGCGGCGACCGAGGTGGGCCTGAAGACCCAGCTGTTCGGCGGCGCCATGGTGGGCATGCAGTACGCCTCGCTGATCGGGCAACTCGGCGACAAGCTCAACCGCGTCGTCAACTACCATTTCTTCGTGCCGAGCCCGAAGATGAGCTTCCCCGGCATCGAGGGGTTCCTGAAGAAATACCAGGCGCAGGCGAAGGACGCGGGCGTCGACCCGCTCGGCTTCTACCAGCCGCCGTTCGCCTATGCGGCCATGCAGGTGCTGGAGCAGGCCGTCAAGGCGACCGGCACGCTCAACGACGACAAGCTCGCCGAATACATCCACAAGTCGGCGTTCGACACGATCGTCGGCGGGATCCGCTTCAATGAGCTCGGCGAATGGGCGACCGCGCGCCCGATCGTGGTGCAGTTCCAGAACGTGCAGGGAAGCGGCATGGAGCAGTTCATGACCGGGCACCGGCAGGTGATCGTGCACCCGCCGCAATACCGGGACGGCGAATTGGAATACCCGTTCGCGAAGTGAGGCAGTCGCCATGCTGATCACCGCCGCGGTGGCGCGGGAGAAATTTGGCGCCTTCACGATCGAGGAGATCGAGCTCGCCGAGCCGCGCGCCGACGAGCTCCTGGTGCGGATCGTGGCGAGCGGCATGTGCCAGACCGACCAGCACGGGCGCGACGGCTACTACGGCACGCCGCTGCCCGCGGTGTTCGGTCACGAGGGTGCCGGCATTGTGGAGGCTGTCGGCGGCGCGGTCACCAAGTTCGCGCCCGGCGACCACGTGGTGCTGTCGTTCCCGTGGTGCGGGGTCTGCCCCAGCTGCCGGCGCCGCATGGAGGCACACTGCCACAAGCAGTTCGACCTGAAGATGCGCGGCACGCGGCCGGACGGCTCGACCCTGATGCGCCGCGGCACTGAGACGATCTACAGCGCGTTCTTCCAGCAATCCTCGTTCGGAACCTACGCCATCGCCAACGAGCGCTTCGCCGTGCAGGTGAGGAAGGACGCGCCGCTCGAATTGCTCGGGCCATTCGCCTGCAGCGGCCAGACCGGCGCCGGCGCGGTGCTCAATTCGATGAAGCCCGAGCCCGGCGACGCATTCGCGGTGCTTGGCGTCGGCGCGGTCGGGCTTTCCGGCCTGATGGCGGCGAAGATTGCGGGCTGCGATCCAATCATCGCGATCGACATCCACGACCATCGCCTTGCGCTCGCGCGCGAGCTCGGCGCGACGCACGCGATCAACCATCGCGGCCGCACCGACGTCATCGCCGAGATTCGAAGGCTCACCGGCCACGGCGTGCGCTTCTCGCTCGAGACCTCGGCGCAGCCGGACGTCTTCCGCGAGGCGGTCGAGGCGCTGATGCCGGGCGGCACCTGCGTGCTGCTCGGCAGCGCGCGCAGCGGAACCGACGTCGCCATCGACATGCAGTTCCTACAGTTCGGCCGGGTGGTGCGCGGCGTCATCCAGGGCGAGAGCCATCCGCAGGAGTTCATTCCGCGCCTGGTCGACCACCTGGTGGAAGGCCGCATGCCAGTCGACCGCATGATCACGTTCTACCCGCTCGCCGAGATCAACCGGGCGGCGCAGGATTCCAACACCGGCGCGACCATCAAGCCGGTGCTGCGCATGCCGGCGTGAGTTCCAGGACACGTATTCAATCTCAAGTTGTTAATCGCAAATCGAAACAACCGAATTTCAATTTTGGCAGAACGTAACTGCCCAGGATGTTGGCGTTCAGGCGGTTTGGAGGGATCGGAGGAGGCTATCGGGGGGCTGCATGAGGGCGGAGATGAGGTCCCAGCCTTGCTTTTTGGCGGTGGAGAGCATGGAGCGGATGGTAGCGAAGTCCTGGGCGCTGGCCTGAGTGCGGAAGCCGCCGGAGATTTTCTGCCGCAGCTTCATCATGCGGATGTCGGCTTCGGCCTGGTTGTTTGTGAAGGGCACATCCGGATCGTGCAGGAATTGCAGCACGTCGTCCCTGCGTTCTTCGAGGCGCAGGAGAAGATTGTGGCCGGTGCGGTTTGGCTTCCGGCCACGCCGCTGCGCACGGCGCAGCGCCGGCCGTCTGCAATGGAAGGCGAGCCCCTTCGCCACGATGGCATCATAGCGTCCCTCGATGAGGGCAACGAGGCTCGGTTTGAGCGGCCGCTCTTTCTGGCGGGCGAGGTTTACGGCGTGGCAGGCCCGGCGCAGCAGGATTTGCATCCTGCGCGCCCAGTTCTCCTTGTCGATGTCGACGAGTGCCTTCAATTCGCGCAAATGATGCGCGTTGCACAACGCATGACGTACGCCCCCCATGGTGTAGTAGGGCTTCCAGTGGTCATGCACCGCAATACCGATCATGTGGTCCCAGACGGTCCCGCGCTTGGCACAGACCCGGTAGACGGTCAGCTGGGCGGTGGAGGCGACGTGCAGCCATCGGGTTCGGCCGCCGATGCGAAAGCCGGTCTCGTCCAGATGCTTGACCTTGGCACAGACCACATGATCGCGCGCGACGTGGAGGAAGCTCTGTAGCCGCTGCGCACAGCTGCGGCTCATCCGGGCAATGGTCGCCGGAACAAGGCTCACCCCGAACAGAGCATGCATCAACTCCGCTAAGCGATCTTCGGGCAGGAACTGGCCGTGCAGCAGATAGACCACAATGGCGCTGATCCGGGGACCGTATTGAACCGGCGCCGCCACTGCGGTGGGAAAGGCAGCTTTGGTCTGTGCCCCACACGATGGACAGCTGCACACATGGGCGCGGTGCTCGGTCACCACCGGACGCGGCTCGGGAAGGTCGAACACCTGTCGGGCGCAGTGGCCTGTCGTCATGGCGCTCGTCAGCGCCATTCCGCATCGCCTGCACGCCTGCGGAAAGTGATCAATGATATGGTCGGCCGTCTGCACGCAGCGCAGGGTCTCGCCCGGATGCCCTTTCTGACCACCAGGCCGCTTGCCCGACGGCTCGCGCAGGCTCCTCACCCGCACAGGCTTCTTGAACCCATCGCTCGATGGCGGCTTGCTGCTGTTGGAGCTATCAAGCCCCAACTGGCGCTCCAACTGAGCAATCCGCGCCGTCAGAGCCGCAATCTGTGCCGCTTGCGCCGCAATCACCGCAAGCAGGTCTTCTCTCGGTAGTTCGGCCAATTCAGCCGCCGCATCCCGACTCATCCAAATCCTTGAATCGGAAACCGAGTCCGCCGTCTAGAAAAATTTACAACAACATCCTGGGCAGTTACGGCAGAACGAACTCGTTTTCGGTTGTGGCAGGCGCCCCAATGAGTTGGGCTATCACGCCCACCCTACCCCCTCGCCTCGGCGAGTTCCGCGAGCCGGTCGGCCAGGTTGTTGAGCTCCCATTCCCGCGCCAGCGCTGCGGCTTTCGCCCAGGTCGGGGTCTGGTCGTCGAGCGGCGGAATCGGCGCCGTGGCGTCCATGGTGGCGATGCGGCGATAGAGCCGCAGGTCGTCGGCCTGGGTCGGGAAGCGGCCGGCGGCGAGCGCATCCTCCAGTGTCGCGTATTGGCGCAGCAGCGTCGCGGCGCCGACGGGGCCGACGCCCTTGGCGCCGGGGATCTTGTCGGACGGGTCGCCGCGCAGCGCGATGAAATCCGGCACCTGCTCGGGATTCACGCCGTAGCGCTCGCGCACCTCGGCCGGCCCGATGCGCGCCATCTCGCCGGCGCGCACCGGGTGCACGATCGTCGTTCGCTCGGACGCGAGCTGGAACGCGTCGCGGTCGCCGCTCGCCACGATCGCGGTCCCGCCGCGGCGCTCCTCGGCCGCCACCGCGGCAGCGAGGAAATCGTCCGCCTCGTAGCCCGGAGCCTTGGCGATGGCGAAGCCGCACGCGGCCACGAAGTGCGGAAGCACGTTCAGCTGGTCGATGATGGCCGCGTCGAACTCGCGTCCGCTCTGGTAGGGCGGGAAGGCCTGGTGGCGGAACGTCGGGGCGTCGAGCGTATCCCAGCCGACCAGGACCGCGCGGGGCTGCTCGGTTGCGTAGAGACGCAGCAGGAAATTGGCGAAACCGACGATCGCGCCGCCGCCCTTGCGGCCCGCGCGCAGGATCGTCTTGGGCAGTCCGTGATAAGCGCGATGGGCGAACGAATCGCCGTCAAACACGAGCAACGAGCCTCTTGCCATTGGCTCCACTCTCCCTTTGCCCCCAATCTAGCGGCGTGTCCCAAAAAATCCTCACCGTTTCGTGACCCTGCGCGGGAAACCGCGCTCATGCGCGCCCCGTAGCTTGCGACGGCCCGCGCCGCGGAGCCCGAGCATCGAGGGGAGCACGCATGTCCGTCCCGACCACCATCCGCGCCGCGCTCGCGGCATCGACCGTCCTGTGGCTGGCGATTTCGCCGCTTCAGGCGCAAGAAAATTACGACGGCTGGGCGATCCTGCAGAACCCGTTCGAGAGCACGGGCGGCGGCGGGATCATGATCGGCGGCTACGACCCGGTCGTCGTCGGCAACAGGTGCACGACCGATTTCACCGCGACCGAGCCGGGCGGCAAGGTCTACCACAATACGATCGAGTTCGAGGCGGTGCCGGTGCAAGGCGGCATCTTGTGCACCAACGGCGCCTGGCGCGCGGCCGACGGCAGCGCCACCGGGACGACGCCGTTCCGCGTGTTCATCAAGGACGGCGTGGTGCGGCGCTCACCCTGACCGGCTAGAGGATCTTGCACACCTCCTCGAACGAGAAGCGCGGCAGCCGCGCGAAGATCTTCGACGGATCGCCGCGGCCGAGGTTGCACAGGAAGTTTCGATTTCACCCGCCCGTCGGGAAAGAACGCGGCGTCGACCTTGGCGTTGTCAAAGCCCGACATCGGGCCGGTATCGAGGCCGATCGCGCGCGCCGCCAGGATGAAATAGGCGCCCTGGATCGCGCCGTTGCGCAGCGCATGGGCCGGCGTGTCGGGCTTGTCCTTGAACCAGCTCGCGGCCGACGGGTTGTGCGGGAACATGCGCGGCAGGTGCTCGTAGAAATGCAGGTCGTAGGCAAGGATCGTGGTGACCGGCGCGCTCATGGTCTTGTCGCGGTTGCCGGAGGAGAGCGCGGGCTTGAGCTTCTCCTTCGCCGCGGCGCTGCGCAGGAACAGGATGCGTGCCGGCTGGCAGTTCGACGAGGTCGGGCCCCATTTCATGAGCTCGTACAGCGCATGCAGCTGCTCGTCCGTCACCGGGCCGTGCAAGGCGTTGTGCGTGCGCGCGGTGCGGAACAGCTGATCGAGCGCGGTGTCGGCGAGCACCCGAGGCGCATCCGCGTCGTCGCTCATCGGCTCACCCGGCGGCGGGAACGACTTCGGTGGGAACCGCGCGGGCGAGGCGCTTCACCGCGCTCGACGCGACGATCGTCCGCGCCTCCGCATAGGCCTCGTGGTTCTTCTCGATGTTCTTGAGGTCGTACAGGTAGTTCACCATCAGGCCGTACGACTGGGCGAGACCGCGGCTCGACGTATCGGCGAGCCAGTTGACCTGCTCGAGGCGCGCGCCGTTGCCGAGATGGAAGCGCGCGACCGGGTCGAGCGGCGTCCGCCGGCTGTTGCGCGCGTGCAGGAAATAGTAGCCGGCCGCCCGCATCAGCGGATCGCGCACCACGTCCCGCGACTCCGGCAGCTGCCACCAGCCCTGCGAATCGAGGGTGGCGAGCGCCGCGCGCTCCTCCCCGTCGAGCACCTTCGATTGCTCGCGCTGCCGTTCGCGCGCCAGCCATTCGGCGAAGCCGGGCACCGGCGACAAGGTCACGAAGGTCGAGATGTTGGGGATCTCCCGCGAGATCTCCTCCGCCACCTGCTTGATGAGGAAATGGCCGAAGGTGACGCCGGTGAGGCCGCGCTGGCAGTTGGAGATGGAATAGAATACCGCCGTGCTCGCCCGGTCGGGCTGGATCGGCTCGCGCTGGCTGGTGAGGATGGGGGCGATCGCCGTCGGGATGCTGCGGGTCAGCGCCACTTCGACGAAGATCAATGGATCGTCGATCAGCGCCGGGTGGAAGAACGCATAGCAGCGCCGGTCGGGCGGATCGATGCGGCGGCGCAGGTCGTCCCAGCCGCGAATGCGATGCACCGCCTCGTAGCGGATGATCTTCTCCAGGATGATGGCGGGGGTCGCCCAATCGATCCGCCGCAGCACCAGGAAGCCGCGATTGAACCAGGACGAGAACAGGTGGACGAAATCGGCATCGACGGCGCCGAGGTCGTTGCGGTGGGTCATGGCGTCAAGAAGCTGCTCGCGCATATCGACCAGGCCGGCAGTGCCGCCGGGTGCGAGGTTGATGCGGCGGAACAGCTCCTGGCGCCGCGCTTCCGACGCCGCGTGCAGCTCGGCGACCGTCTCGTCGGAGGGCGCCGCCTGCCATTGCTGCATCGCCTTGGTCAGGCGCTGCGGGTCCGGCCCGAACCGGGTCGCCAGCGCCTCGAAAAAGGCGATGCGCGGCCCGATGGTGAGGTCGGCGTAGCAGGCCAGGATCTCGCGGGCGAGGGCCACGCCGGACGCCTCGCCGCGGCGCGACAGGAGGTCCTCGCACAATTCCACCAGGCTCTCGGAGCGCTCGGCCGGAGATTCGCGCCGGGCCCCCGCCCGATCGAGCAGGGAACGGCCGCGTTCCGTAATGGTCTGTAGAAGCTCGCCGAAGAAAGAGGTGTTCATTACCGCGGGTCCATAGCGCCGGGGGCTGACAGGACAGTGTCGCCGATACTGGTCCTAAAGTCGCATGCGCCGGTGTAGCCCTACCCCGGCCCAATCAGGTATAGGCTGACCAGCGGCAAGAAAAGATCAAGACGTGAGTATTATCGAATCCAGGGCGGAATCGCAGTTTCGACCGAATTTGCAGGCGGAGGCTGCCGAGGCGCTACTCAAGGTCGAGGATTTGCACGTGCATTTCCTCACCTCGCACGGCGTGGTGCACGCGGTCGAGGGCCTGAGCCTCGAGGTCAGCCGCGGCGAGGTGCTCGCCATCGTCGGCGAATCGGGATCCGGCAAGTCGGTGTCCGCCCTCTCCATCATGCGTCTCCTGCCCCGCCTGACGGGCCGGATCCCGCGGGGCCGGGTCGTGTTCGACGGCCGCAACCTGCTCGACCTCGACGAGGAGGCGATGCGGGAGATTCGCGGCCGCGACATCTCGATGATCTTCCAGGAGCCGATGACCTCGCTCAACCCGATCCTGACGATCGGGCTGCAGATCATGGAGCCGCTGCAGATCCACCTGGGCCTCAGCGAAACGGCGGCGCGGGCGCGCGCGGTCGAGCTGATGGGGATGGTGGGCATTCCCGATGCCGACCGGCGCCTCGACCAGTACCCGCACCAGTTCTCCGGCGGCATGCGCCAGCGCGTCATGATCGCGATCGGGCTTGCCTGCAATCCGAAGCTCATCATCGCCGACGAACCGACCACCGCGCTCGACGTCACCATCCAGGCACAGATCCTCGAGCTGATGAAGGATCTGTCGCGCAAGCTCGACATCGCGCTGATCATCATCACCCATAACCTCGGCGTGGTCGCGCGCTATGCCAACCGCGTCATCGTCATGTATGCAGCGCGCCGGGTGGAGCAGGGCAGCGCCGATGCGGTCTTCCACCGGCCGCGGCATCCCTACACGATGGGCCTGCTGCGCTCGGTGCCCCGCCTCGACCGGCCGCGCGGCGCGCGGCTCGAGACGATCGAAGGCCTGCCGCCCAATCTCGCGACCGCGCCGCCCGGATGCCGCTTCGCGCCGCGTTGCCCGTACCGCATCGACGTCTGCGCGGACGACCCGCCGCTCGTTCCGACCGACACCGGCGGGCTGTCGGCATGCTTTCGCCACGCCGAGATCGCCGCCGGAAAGATCACGTGGGCCGCCGCCAGCCTGGACGCCACGACTGTCGTGCGCGAAACGCCCGAGCCGATCCTGTCAGTGCGCAATCTCACCAAGCATTTCACGCTGCGCAGCGGATTGCGCGGCACGCTCGGCCGCGTGCGGGCAGTGGAAGACGTGAGCTTCGACATAGGCGCAGGCGAAACGCTCGGGCTGGTCGGGGAGTCGGGCTGCGGCAAGACCACGGTCGGCCGGCTGATCCTGCGATTGGAGCAGCCCACCTCGGGGGAAATCCGCTTCGGCGGCACCGATCTCGTGACCGCGTCGGCGTCCGAACTCGCCGCCGTCCGCCGCAAGGTGCAGGTCATCTTCCAGGATCCCTACAGCTCGCTCAATCCGCGCATGACGGTCGGCCAGATCGTCGGCGAACCGATGCACGTCTATTCGCTGGTGCCCGACCGGCGCGCACAGACGGAGCGGGTGATGCGCATTCTCGAGCAGGTGGGACTGCGGCCGGAGCTGGCGAACCGCTATCCGCACCAGTTGTCGGGCGGACAGCGCCAGCGCGTCGGCATTGCCCGCGCGCTCGCGATCGAGCCCACATTCATCGTCTGCGACGAGGCGGTTTCGGCCCTCGACGTGTCGATCCAGGGTCAGATCATAAACCTGCTGGAGGACCTGCAGCGCACGCTCGGCCTCGCCTACCTGTTCATTGCCCACGACCTCGCGGTGGTTCGGCACATCTCGATGCGCGTGGTCGTCATGTATCTCGGGCGGATCATGGAGGTCGCCGAGCGTGATACGCTTTATCGCGAGCCGCTGCATCCGTATACGCGCCTGCTGCTCGACGCGGCGCCGGTGCCAGATCCGACCGTTGAGCAGGCGCGCGCGCCGCGCCTGATCACGGGCGAGCTGCCGAGCCCGCTGTCGCCGCCGTCCGGCTGCGTGTTCAATACGCGCTGCCCGATGGCCGGCCCCGAATGCCGGGAGACCGTGCCGCCGCTGCGGCAAATGAAGCCTGGACATTTCGCCGCGTGTATAAAACTCTGAATTTCGGGCGGCGACGAGATGGAGGAAAGCTCAATGAAAATGAAAAGGCTGGCGTGGGCGATTGCGGGCGCCGTACTCGCCTGCGCGGCGGGCGCGGCGCAGGCGCAGACGCCGAAGCGCGGAGGAACGCTGAATTTCGCCATCAGCGCCGAGACGCCGCATTACGACTGCCATGGCAGCGATACCTACGCCACCCTGCATTTCGCGGCGCCGTTCTATTCCACGCTGCTGCGGTTCAATCTGGACAAGTTTCCCGACGTGGAAGGCGACCTTGCCGAATCGTGGACGGTCGCGCCCGACCTGATGACCTACAGCTTCAAGCTCCGCGGCGGCGTCAAGTTCCATGATGGCACCGCGCTCACCGCGGCCGACGTCAAGGCCACGTATGACCGCCTCCGCAACCCGCCGCAGGGCGTGGTGTCGACCCGCAAGGCGACGTTTTCCGACATCGGCACGATCGAGACTCCCGATCCGCTCACCATCGTGTTCAAGATGAAGGCGGTGAACGCGGCGATGCTCGAGCATTTCGCTTCGCCGTGGAACTGCATCTATGCCGCCAAGGACCTCAGCGCGGATCCGAATGGGCCCAAGGCCAAGATCAACGGGACCGGGCCGTTCGTCTTCGTCGAGCACGTCAAGGGCAGCCACGTCTCGGGCAAGAAGAATGACGCCTATTTCAAGCAGGGCCTGCCCTACCTGGACGGGTTCAAGGGCATCTTCACGCTGCAGGCGGCAGCCATGCTCAATGCGCTGCAGGGCGGACAGGTGCTGGCCGAGTACCGCGGCATCTCGCCGGCCGAGCGCGACCGGCTGGTGCAGGCGATGGGCGACCGCATCCGCATCGAGGAGTTCGAGCTGGACGCTCAATCTGCTGATCGCGTTCAATACGGAGAAGAAGCCGTTCGACGACGTTCGCGTGCGCAGGGCGCTGCTGATGGCGATCGACCGGTGGGGCGGCAGCCAGGGCCTCTCGCGGATCTCCACGCTGCGATCGGTCGGTGGCGTGATTCGGCCCGGCTCGCCGTTCGCCACGCCGGAGGCGGAGCTCGTCAAGCTGCCCGGCTTCTCCAAGGACATCAAGGCGTCACGGGAGGAAGCGAAGCGCCTGCTCGCCGAGGCCGGCGTGCCGAACCTCAGCCTCACGCTGCACAACCGCAATCTCGCCATGCCCTATACGCCAGCCGGTATCTTCCTGGTCGACCAGTGGCGGCAGATCGGCGTCACCGTCGATCACAAGCAGTTCGACACCGCGCCCTATTTGGCGACCATGAACGCAGGCAACCACGACGTGGCGATCGATTTCTCCAACCTGTTCATGGACGATTCGAGCCTCGGCCTCGCCAAGTACCTTTCGGTCGACCGCGCCCCGGAGAACCGGTCGCGCTCGAAGGACCCGGAGCTCGACAAGCTCTATGACGACCACCTGCGCGAGCGCGATCCGGACAAGCGCAAGGCGCTGATCCGGGCGTTCGAAAAGCGGCTGTTCGAGCAGGCCTACCAGCAGCCGCTCCTGTGGTGGCACCGCATCGTGCCGTCGCACAAGACGGTGATGGGCTGGAAAATGTCTCCCAGCCACAACCTCGGCGCCGACCTCGCCGACGTCTGGCTCAACCAGTGAATTGACCGCCGCGGACCGGCTCGCCCGGGCCGCGGCCCCCACCCGCATGCTGCGCTACACCATCAACCGACTGCTGCTGATGATCCCGACGCTAATCGGCGTCGCGGTGCTTGTCTTCTTCATGCTGCGCATCGTCCCCGGCGACGTGGTCGAGGTGAAGCTGCGCGGCGACGGCGGCAGCGTCTCGCAGGAGACGATCGAGATGGAGCGCCGGCGGCTCGGCCTCGACAAACCGCTGGCGATCCAGTTCACCGACTGGATGGTCGGCATGGCGAAGCTCGACTTCGGCAAGTCGATGTGGACCGACCGGCCAGTCATGGAGGAGATCGCGACCCGGCTCGAGCTGTCACTGGAGGTCGCCATCCTGGCGACCATCGTGGCGGTGCTGATCGCCATTCCGCTGGGAACGCTGGCGGCGTTGTTCCGCGACACTTGGATCGACTACATGATGCGGATCATCACGATCGGCGGACTGTCGATCCCGTCGTTCTGGTTCGGCATGTTGATCATGATCGGCCTGCTGGCGGCATTCAACTGGCTGCCGCCGATCACCTTCACGCCCATCTATGTCGATCCGGTCGCCAACCTGACCCAGCTGATCTGGCCCGCCATGGCGGTGGGCTACCGCTACTGCGCGGTGACCGCGCGCATGATCCGCTCTTCGCTGCTCGAAGTGTTCAGCGAGGACTATATCCGGACGGCCCGCGCCAAGGGCGTGTACGAGCGGCTGGTGGTGACGCGCCACGCGCTGCGCAACGCCATGCTACCCGCCATCACCGTCATCGGGCTGGAGTTCGCGTTCCTGATCGGCGGGCTCGTGGTCACCGAGCAGGTGTTCAACCTCAACGGAATCGGCAAGCTGTTCGTGCAGAGCGTCTCGCGCAACGACTTCACCCTGATCCAGGGCATGGTGATGCTGATCGCCGGGTTCTACGTGCTGATAAACCTGGCGGTGGACCTGCTCTACGCCGTATTCGATCCGCGGGTGCGCTATGACTGACGCGCCGATCACCCTTCCGGCGCCCACCGCGTCGCGGGCCGACGTGGTCGCGGGGCCCAACCCGTTGCTGGATTTCTGCCGGCAGCAGCCGCTCGGCGCGGCGAGCTTCGTCATGATCTGCATCATGATGGTCGCCGGCATCTTCTCCCAGTGGGTTTCCCCGTACAATCCGCTCGACATCGACTTCACGTCGATCCTCGCCGCCCCGTCGTGGGAGCACTGGTGCGGCACCGACGCCTATGGCCGCGACATCCTCTCGCGCATCATCTGGGGTGCCCGCACCGCCCTGGTGATCGGGTTCACCTCGTCGTTCTTCGGCTCGACCATCGGCGCCGTGATCGGCACCGCCTCGGCCTATTTCGGCGGCCGCATCGACGACTGGATCCAGCGCGTGGTCGACGTTCTGCTCGCCTTCCCAATCATCGTGCTGGCGTTGGTGGTGGTGGCGGCGCTCAAGGCCGGCATCGTGTTCGGCATCGACTTCAACCTGATCGTCGCCATCGCCATCCCGATCGTGCCGCGGGTGGCGCGTGTGGTGCGTGCGGCGGCGCTCGCGGTCCGCGTCATGCCTTACGTCGATGCGGCGCGCGCGGCGGGCTACTCGCACCGGCGCATCATCTTCCGCCACATGGCGCCCAACGTGGTCGCGCCCTACCTGATCATGCTCACCGCGTTCATCGCTCAGGCGATCCTGGCGGAGGCGTCGCTGTCCTTCCTCGGCCTCGGCGTCACCGAGCCGACGCCGGCCTGGGGCCTGATGCTGTCCGGCAACGCGGCCGACTTCTACCGCGAGGCGCCGTGGATGATCATCTTCCCCGGGCTTGCCATCAGCCTCGCTGTGTTCGCCTTCAACCTGTTCGGCGACGCCTTGCGCGATTGGCTCGACCCACGCTTCAAGGTGTAGAAGCTATTCACGTTGTAGAAGGAGAACTTCATGCCGGGTCCCCTGTCCGGTCTTCGTGTCCTTGAGCTCGCCCGCATCCTGGCCGGGCCGTGGGCGGGCCAGATGCTCGCCGATCTCGGCGCCGACGTGATCAAGGTCGAGCGCACAGGAACCGGCGACGATACGCGCGGCTGGGGACCGCCGTTCGTGGCGGCCGCCGACGGCGGCCATCTGGGCGCCGCCTATTTTCACGCGACCAACCGCGGCAAGCGCTCGATCGAGCTCGATTTCGAGAGCGACGAGGGACGCCGCATCGTGCGCAAGCTCGCCGCCCGCTCCGACGTGCTGATCGAGAATTTCAAGGTCGGCGGGCTCGCCAAGTTCGGGCTCGACTACCAGAGCCTCAAGGACGAGGCGCCGCGCCTGATCTACTGCTCGGTCACCGGCTTCGGCCAGACGGGCCCCTATGCGGCGCGCGCCGGCTACGACCTGATGGCGCAGGGCATGGGCGGCTTCATGGACATTACCGGGATGCCGGAGGGGGAGCCGACGCGCGCCGGCGTCCCGGTCTCCGACATCATGACCGGCGTCTACTCGGTGGTCGGCATCCTGGCGGCGCTGGCGCAGCGCGAACGCACCGGCCACGGCGCCTACGTCGACACCGCGTTGGTCGACACTACCGTCGGCGTGCTCGCCAACCAAGCGCTCAATTACCTCGTGTCCGGCAAGGTGCCGCAGCGGATCGGCAACGCCCACCCGAACATCGTTCCCTACCAGGTGTTTCCCGTGGAGGAGGGATACATCATCATCGCCACCGGCAACGACGCCCAATTCGCCCGGCTGTGCAAGGTGCTGGGCGATCCCACGCTCGCCGAGCAGCCCGCCTTTCTCAAGAATTCCGATCGCCTCGCCAACCGCGGCGAGCTAATCGCCCGGCTCTCCGGCCTGACCAAGGTGTTCACGGCCACCGACCTCCTGGCGAAGCTGGAGGCCGTGGGCGTTCCGGCCGGGCCGATCAACAACCTCGAGCAGGTGTTCTCAGACCCGCAGGTCGTGCATCGCGGGATGCGGATCGCGCCGAAGAGCGACCCCGCGAAGGACGGCAGCGTCCCGGGCGTGCGCACCCCGATCCTGATGGACGGAAAGCCGATGGCGGCCGATCACCCGGCACCGCGTCTCGGCGAGCACACGGCGGAAATCCTGCGCGAGATCGGCGAAGGGTGATGCGGCGAACCAGGCGCCTCGCGCCTGATGGCGATGCCAAGTATTGTGCTATGCTCGTGATTGCACCGCGGAAGGTACGGCGATGAAAACTCTATATGATGCCGAAGCCGATGCCCTCTATGTCCGCTTCGCCGACGCCAAGATCGTGGAGAGCGAGGAAGTGACAGACGGGGTCGTGCTCGATTTCGATGCCGAAGGGCGCATCGTAGCCATCGAGCTGTTGGATGCGAGCAAGCACTTGGCGGCGGGAGCCAAACTCCCGACGGCGGCCGAGTGAGTCGAGAGGTCTCGGTCGTCTTCACGCGCCACGCCGACGACATGTTGGCCGAGCGAAATATTCCGCGCGAATGGGTCGAACTCACCATCAGAGCGCCTGAGCTCGTCGAGCCCGATCCGACGCGCGCCAGTATCACGCGCGCCTACCGCCGCATGGCCTGAGTACGGGAATCGCGTCCTTCGTGTGGCGGATGCGCGGGAAGACGATACGGTGAGGGTTGTGACCGTATTCTTCGACCGGAAGCGCAAGGGATCGCTTTAACCAGGACGCGTTTCAGCGGGCGCGTGGAGAGGATGTTGCGCGAGACCGGGGAGCGATGATGGCTGAAAACGGCTTGCGCGGCCGCGGCTGAGGCCCGCGGGACCCGCCGCGCTGGTGCCACAGCGTGAGAAAGCGCGATAGCGAGAGCGGTGTCGCGCTCGACTTCGGCGGTGCGGGTTTTTTCGGAATCGATTTCATCGACGTGAACAGGCGCTTGGGCGGCCGCTCGACAAACGACGGAGGGCGCACGGGCGTCACACCGAGGAGCGACTATGGAGGCAGCGCGGCGGGGGATTGCATCCTCGGACCCCGCTCTTTGCCACGTGATCGCCCGTGCAAGATCAGGATAGCACAGCGCCCCGGCGTGTCACGCGGGAGCGCGTGCGGCGCGAGGCGCTGTTCACCAAAACGGAAACTCGGCAGGAATTTCAACCACCTCAGCTGGGGATAACCTGTTGATCGATTGTGGCAGCACGCAAGATACGCTGCGCCGTAGGGTGGGCAAGGCGCTTATCCGCGTGGGCAAAATCGCAGGCGCGCCTTGCCCACGCGGTGGTGCCGAAGCAAGCGATTTTGCCCACCCTACGAGTCATGCCCCCTTCAGCCGCGGCAGCATGGCGAGCGCGTTCTCCCGCTCGATGGCGCGGATGTCGGTGGCGGAAAAGCCGTACTCCGCGATGCCCTTGTTGACCTCGGCGCCGTCGCGGAACGGGAAGTCGGTCCCGTACATCACCTGGGAGATCGACACCATCTTGAGCAGTGCCGCGATCTGGCCTGGCGTATTGCCCTGGGCGAGCTCGTAGCTGAATTTCTTGAACTCCGGCAGCGGCCCATTCGGCAGGTGCGCCTGCTTGCGCTCCTCCCACAGGCGCACGAAGCGGCCGGTGAGGAACGGCAAGGTGCCGCCCGAGTGGGAGAAGATCCAGCGGATGTTCGGGTATTTCGTCGCCGTGCCGCTGAACACGATGTGCGCGATGGTGCGGGTCGAGTCGGTTGCGTATTCGATCGAGCCGGGCGGGATGCCGGGAACGAGGCCGCGACAGCAGTCGGGCGTGGTCGGGTGGACGTAGATAACCGCGCGGCGCCGGTTGAGCTCCTCGTAGATCGGCGCGAACGCGGGATCGCCGAGATACTTGTCCTGGTAGCTGGTGAGGAGGCCGATACCGTCGGCCTTGAGCGTATCGAGCGCGTATTCGATCTCCTTGAGGCTGCCCTCGACGTCGGGTGGCGCGATCACGGCGAACAGGCCGAATCGGCCAGGGTGATCCTGGATGGTCTTGGCGGCATATTCGTTGAGGTCGCGCGAAAGCTTGCGCGCTTCGTCATGATTGTTGCCGTACCAGACGCCGGGCTGGACCGCCGAGAGGATGGCGGTGGCGATGCCGCTCTTGTCCATGTCCTCGAGCGAGGAGGCGGGCGACCATTTCGGCGGCGGCGGGCCGACGCGGCGGCCGGGCTTCATCATGGACTCCACATGCACCGGCGGGATGAAATGATGGTGGACGTCGATGCGCGTGCGGGACGTCGGCGCCTGCGCGGCTGCCGGCGTCAGGCCCGCGGTCGCCGCGAAGCCGAGCGCAGCCGCTCCGCCGGCGAGGAAATTACGCCGCGCGGGACTTGCGGGTGCAACGGGCTCCGCGCAGCACACGCAGCCGCGGAAGAGTTTATGTTTCGTCGTTGGCCTCATCGCGTCCTCCCTTGTGGCCACCTCGTTCCGGGCGGCACTCATCCACTTTATCGCCAAATCCGCTGCCGGTCACGGCTTGACGGCCAGGATCGCTTCGATCTCGACCGAGATCTGGTTCGGCAGCCCAGCCATGCCGACCGCCGAGCGTGCGTGGCGGCCGGCCTCGCCGAACACCTCCACGAACAGGTCGGAGCAGCCGTTGATCACCTTGGGCTGCTGGCCGAAGGTCGGCGCCGAGTTGACCATGCCGAGGAGCTTGATCACCGCCTCCACGCGATCGAGCGAGCCGAGCGCCGTGCGCGTCGCCGCGAGCAGGCCGAGACCGACCAAGCGCGCCCGCCGATAAGCCTCCTCCACGCTCACCTCGGTGTCGACCTTGCCGGTCAGGTTCTTGCCGTTCTCGTCGCGCGGGCCCTGGCCCGACAGATAGAGCAGATTTCCCACCAACCGATAGGGAACGTAGTTCGCCATCGGTGTCGCCAGGTTGGGAAGGACAATGCCGAGCTCCTTGAGGCGGGCTTCTGCACTCATCGCGATCTCCTTGTGGTGAAATTTGCGCTATCGTAGCCCGCAGGAAGCGAAGCGCAATGCGGGATCTGCCTCCCGGATTTCGCTACGCTTCATCCGGGCTGCACACACTTGCCACAACCGCAAGCGACGGGAGGATGACATGGGGGCGCCGGACGCCGCGTACACGCTGGAAAACATGAAGGCGCGCGCCGCCAAGCTGATCCCAGTGTTGCGCGAGCGGGCCGCCGAGACGACCACGGCACGGCGCATCCCCGATCAGACGATCCAGGACCTGTGGGATGCGGACCTGTTCTACCTGCTCAAGCCGAAGAAATTCGGCGGCCCGGCGGTGCGCCCCGACATCGCGTTCCAGGTCGCCGACGAGCTCGGACGCGGCGACGGCTCGGTCTCCTGGATCTGGGCGGTGATGACCATCCACGACGTGTTCGTCGCCCTCTATCCGGAGCAATTCCAGCAGGAATACTGGGCCAAGGACCGCACCCTCTCGGCGTCGAGCTTCGCGCCGGGCGGCATGGCGAAGCCCGAGAAGGGCGGCTTCCGCCTGTCCGGCCGCTGGTCGTTCTGCAGCGGCATCGACAATGCGGACTGGCTGTTCCTCGGCGCCATCTTCGGGCCGCCGAGCGGCGGCTCCCCGATGCCGGACATCCGCTATGTGTGGGTGCCGAAGGGCGAGTACGGCGTCATCGACGACTGGGACGTGATGGGATTGCGCGGGACCGGCAGCAAGAGCATCACGGTCGACGATGCATTCATTCCCGAGCATCGCGTGCTCTCGCACGTGGCGATGTCGGACGGAACGGCACCTGGGTCGCGCGTGCATGACGGCTGGCTCTACCGCGCGCCCGCGTGGACCTTCGTGCCGTTCACCATCTCGGCACCGGCGAGCGGGATCGCGCGCGGGGCGCTCGAGGCGTTCATCGACGAGATGAAGGTGCGCGAGACCTCGTTCGATCACTCGCCGCTCGCCAGGAAGCCGGGCATGCAGATCCGCGTCGCGGAGGCGAGCGCCATGATCGACGCCGGCGATCTCCTGTACAAGCGCTCGTATCGCGAGACCATGGACAAGCTCGAGGCAGGCGAGACGCTGAGCCTCGAGCACCGGGCGCGCAACCGGCGCGACCAGGGCTATTCGATGCTGCTCGCCAAGCAGGCCGCCGAGATGCTGCTCGCCGGCACCGGCGGCCGCGGCCTGTTCGAGAAGAACCAGCTGCAGCGCGCCTATCGCGACCTCGTCGCCATGTCGGGCCACGTGGTGGCGAACTGGGACGCGCCCGCCTACAGCTACGGGTCGATCATGCTGGGCGGCCCGCCGAGCGAGATATTCGTGTGACGCTGCCTGTGCGTTGTCGTCGTCCGGCTTGACCGGGCGACCCAGTACCCTCGGCGCTCGCGATGGTGCGCCGCTGTGTCTTCACTCGAACGCAGGGACTACTGGGTCCCCGCTTTCGCGGGGACGACAAGCCGAGAATCACAGCTTGATCTTCAGCGCGTGCGCGAGCTCGCCGATCAGGCCGCGGCGGAACGCCAGCACGCAGGCGACGAAGATCACCCCCTGAATCACCGTCACCCACTGCTCGAGCACGTTGAGATAGTTCTGCATCGCGATGATAACGAAGGCGCCGACCACCGGGCCGAACACGGTGCCGAGCCCCCCCACCAGCGTCATCAGCACGACCTCGCCCGACATCGTCCAGTGCACGTCGGTGAGCGAGGCGATCTGGAAGGCGATCGCCTTGGTGGCGCCGGCGACGCCGGCGAGCGTCGCCGAGAGCACGAAGGCGACGAGCTTGTAGCGGTCGGTCTTGTAGCCGAGCGAGACCGCGCGCGCCTCGTTCTCGCGGATGGCTTTCAGCACCTCGCCAAAGGGCGAATGGATGATGCGATGGATGAACAGGAAGCCGGCGAGAAAGATCACCACCACGAACGCGTACATGGTGAGCTGGTGGCCGAGATCGATGAAGCCGAACAGCTTTCCCCGCGGCACGCCCTGAATTCCATCCTCGCCGCCGGTGAACTTCGCCTGCAGGGCGAAGAAGAACATCATCTGCGCCAGCGCCAGCGTGATCATGGCGAAATAGATGCCCTGGCGGCGGATCGCGAGGGACCCGGCGATGACACCGAGCACCGCGCCGGTGGCCGCGCCGGTCAGGATCGCGAGCTCGGGCGGGAAGCCCCAGACCTTCGCCGAGTGCGCGGCGAGATAGCTTGCCCAGCCGAAATAGAGCGCGTGCCCGAACGACAACAGGCCGACATAGCCGATCAGCAGGTTGAAGGCGCAGGCGAACAGCGCAAAGCACAGCGCCTGCATGAGAAACAGCGGATAGAAGACGAACGGCGCAATGACGAGCGCCGCCACCATAATGACGAATGCGATCGTGTCGGTCGGATAGCGCGGCCCGGCGGCCGGCACCGTGATCGGATCGACCCGCTCCATCTCACGCTCTCCGTCCAAACAGGCCGGCCGGCCGGATCAGCAGCACGATCGCCATGACGACGAAGATCACGGTATTCGAGGCCTCGGGGAAGAACACCTTAGTGAGGCCTTCGACCACGCCGAGCCCGAAGCCAGTGACGATCGCTCCCATGATCGAGCCCATGCCGCCGATCACCACCACCGCGAACACCACGATGATGAGGTCGGCGCCCATCTGCGGGCTGACGTTGTAGATCGGCGCCGCCATCACGCCGGCGAGCGCCGCCAGCCCCACGCCAAAGCCGTAGGTGAGCGTGATCATGCGGGGTACGTTGATGCCGAAGGCGCGCACCAAAGTCGGGTTCTCGGTCGCGGCGCGCAGGTAGGAGCCGAGCTTGGTGCGCTCGATCACGAACCAGGTGCCGAAGCATACGACAAGCGAGAACACCACCACCCAGGCGCGGTAGTTGGGCAGGAACATGAAGCCGAGGTTCTGGCCGCCGGTCAGCGCGTCGGGCATCTGGTAGGGCAGCCCGGACGAGCCGAAATAGTTGCGGAACACGCCCTCGATGATGAGCGCGAGGCCGAAGGTGAGCAACAGGCCGTAAAGATGGTCGAGCTTGTAAAGCCACTGCAGGAAGGCGCGCTCGATGACGATCCCGGTGAAGCCCACCACGATCGGCGCGATGATCAGCGCCGCCCAATAGCCGAGCCCGGCATATTGCAGCAGAAAGAACGCCGCGAACGCGCCCAGCATGTACTGGGCGCCATGGGTGAAATTGATGATGTTGAGCATGCCGAAGATGACGGCGAGTCCCAGGCTCAACAGCGCATAGAACGAGCCGTTGATCAGCCCGAGCAGCAATTGCCCGAACAGCGCCTGCGAGGGGATGCCGAAGATCTCGAACATGCCCTACCCCACCCGGCCGCCTTCGCGTTGCTCAGGCGGCCACCCTCCCCTTGCAGGGGAGGGATGGAGCAAGTGGCTTTGCATGCGGATCAACACGTGCAGTCGTGCCACGAAGCAGTGGCGCGCAACAGGCACCATCCCTCCCCCGAAGGGGGAGGGTGACCGCCGAAGCGCAGCGACGGCGGTCGGGTGGGAGGTCACCCGCTCACCAGCGGGCAGCCGCCGTCCTTGAGCGGACGGAATGCCTCCGCCGCGGGAATCGTGGCGCGGACATGATAGAAGTCGCCGGGATACTTGGATTCCGCCGGCTTCTTCACCTCGAGCAGATAGGCGTCGTGCACCTTGCGGCCGTCGGGGCGGATCGTGCCCTTGCCGAACAGCGGATCGTCGGTCGGGGTCTCCTTCATCTTGGCGATCACCGCCTTGCCGTCGGTCGCGCTCTTGAGCGCCGCCACCGCCTTGAGATAGTGGGTCACGCCCGCATAGACGCCGGCCTGCACCATGGTGGGGAACTTGTTGGGCCGCTCGGCCTGCCAGCGCTTGGTCCAGGCGCGGTTGGAATCATTGGCGTCCCAGTACCAGGTTTCGGTCAGCGTGAGGCCCTGCGCGGTGCGCAAGCCCATGGCATTGACGTCGCTCGCGAATACCAAGAGGCCGGCGAATTTCTGCCCGCCCTGGACGATGCCGAACTCGGCGCCCGCCTTGATCGAGTTGATGGTGTCGCCGCCCGCGTTGGCGAGCCCGACGATCTTCGCCTTCGAAGTCTGCGCCTGCAGCAGGAATGAGGAGAAGTCGTTGGTGTTGAGCGGATGGCGCACCTTGCCGAGAACTTTGCCGCCGTTCGCCTCGACGGCTGCCGCAGTGTCGCGCTCGAGCGCGTGCCCGAACGCATAGTCGGCGGTAAGGAAGAACCAGCTGTCGCCGCCGGTCTTCACCAGCGCCTTGCCGGTGCCGTTGGCGAGCATCCAGGTGTCGTAGGTCCAGTGGATCGTGTTGGCATTGCACTTGGGGCCGGTGAGGTCGGAGGCGGCCGCGCCGGAGACGATGAACGCCTTGTTCTTGGTGGCGGCGATCTGGCTGACCGCGAGCGCGACGCCGGAGTTCGGCACGTCGATCACGAGGTCGACCTTTTCCACGTCATACCACTGATTGACGATGTTGGAGCCGATGTCCGCCTTGTTCTGGTGGTCGGCGCTGAGCAGCTCGACTTTGATATCCTTGTTGGCGGCGGTGAAATCGGCGATCGCGAGCTTGGCGGCGGCGGTCGAGCCGGGGCCGCCGATGTCGGCATAGAGGCTCGACATGTCGCTCATGACGCCGATCTTGACGGTCGTCTGCGCCTGCGCGGTGCCGGCGGCAAGGACGACCGCAAGCGCGGTCGATGCGAAGAGGCGTTTCATTCCAGGTCTCCTTCTCTTGGCGGCCGGCGAACACCGGCTGCTTGTTCACACCCCCAGGTAATCGTGGAGCTTGTCCACGTTGGCCTCCAGGTCCGCATTGGCGAACCGGTCGACCACCTGGCCGTGTTCCATCACATAGTAGCGGTCCGCGACGGTCGAGGCGAACCGGAAGTTTTGCTCCACCAGCAGGATGGTAAAGCCTTGCTGCTTGAGGGCGCGAATGGTCCGGCCGATCTGCTGGATGATGACCGGGGCGAGGCCCTCGGTCGGCTCGTCCAGGAGCAGCATTTGCGCGCCCGTGCGCAGGATGCGGGCGATCGCCAGCATCTGCTGCTCGCCGCCCGACAGCTTGGTGCCCTGGCTCGAGCTCAGCCGCTCCTTGAGGTTGGGGAAGAGCTCGAAGATCTGCTCGAGGCTCAAACCGCCGGGACGAACCGCTGGGGGAAGCAGCAGATTCTCCTCCACGGTGAGGCTCGAGAAGATGCCCCGCTCCTCCGGGCAGATGGCAATGCCGCGACGGGCGATTTCGTTGGAGGCGCGGCCGATCAATTCCGCGCCATCGAACCGCACCGAGCCGGTGCGGCTTCCGACGATGCCCATGATCGACTTGAGCGTCGTCGTCTTGCCGGCGCCATTGCGGCCGAGCAGCGTCACCACTTCGCCGGGGAGCACCTCGAAGGCGACCCCGTGCAGGATGTGCAACTCCCCGTACCAGGCTTCGAGTTTCTCGACCGCGAGGAGGGGGGAAGCCGTGTCAGCCATGGCCGACCCCCAGATAGGCTTCGCGCACCGCCGGGTCGGCCGAAACGGACTCGTAGTCGCCTTCGGTGAGGATCCGCCCGCGGGTCAGCACCGTGATCCGGGTGGACAGGTTGGCGACGACGCTGAGGTTGTGCTCGACCATCAGCACGGTGCGGTTGGCCGAGACCGACTTGATGAGGGCGGCAATGCGGTCGACGTCCTCATGGCCCATGCCGGCGGTCGGCTCGTCCAGCAGCATCATCTCCGGATCGAGCGCCAGCGTGGTGGCGATCTCGAGGGCGCGCTTGCGCCCGTAGGGGAGCTCGACCGCGGTCCACTCGGCGAACGATCCGAGCCCGACGTCGGCGAGCAACGCCATGGCGCGGTCGTTGAGGCCGTCGAGCACGCGTTTCGAGCGCCAGAAATCGAACGATCCGCCGCGCGCGCGCTGCAGCGCGATGCGCACGTTTTCCAGGACCGTCAGGTGAGGAAACACCGCGGAGATCTGGAACGAGCGGACGAGGCCCTGGCGGGCGATGTCGGCCGGCCGCGCCTTGGTGATGTCGCGCCCGTTGTAGACGATGCGGCCGCTGGTGGGGGTGAGAAACTTGGTCAGCAGGTTGAAGCAGGTGGTCTTGCCGGCCCCGTTGGGACCAATCAAGGCATGGATGGTGCCGCGCCTGACCGCCAGGCTGACGTCGTTGACGGCGACGAAGCCGGAGAACTCCTTGGTCAGCCCTTCGGTCGCCAGGATGATGTCGTCGGCCATGCGCGCTCAATCTCCGCGGCCGATCGGGCCGCCGCCCGGTAAGACGTATGCCTCAGGTTGATCGGGCGCGGCCTCCCAACCGCCCCACGCTCCCTTGTGGGGCCATTCAGCCACGAAATTCAAGTCATACCAAGGGCTGAAGGTCATGCGGCGGCGCGCGTCGCCTCGTCGCGGATCACGGCGCTGATCTTTTCCGCCACCATCAGGGTCGGGATGTTGGTGTTGCCACGCGGCAGCGTCGGCATGATCGAGGCGTCGACCACGCGCAGGCCGGAGACGCCGCGCACCCGTCCGGTCGGGTCGACCACCGCGGCGCGGTCGTTTGCCGCGCCCATCCGGCAGGTGCCGACGGGGTGGAACATGCCGCCGACATTGTCGCGGATCAGTTCCGCCAGCGCGTCCTCGTCCTCGACCAGCCTGGCGAGATCGACGCGCCGGTCGGCGAGCGTCGAAAACACCGGGCCGCCGAGCGCGGGAACGAGGTCCAGGAGCGCCGCCATGACGGAGCTTAGTACGACGTTCGCCGGGGTGAGCTGGTTGAGCTGGCGCAGGCGGTCGGAAAACTTCACCGGGAAGGTCGTCGTGGTGATCGCTTTCACCCGCGGATCCTGCAGGATGTCGACCATGCGGCGATAGCCGTCCACCATGCGGCGCAGGTCGAGCTCGTGGCCGGTGAAGTTGAACTCCACCTCGGGCGGCACACCCGGATCGGCGGAGGCGAGCGACACATGCCCGCGCGCCATCGGCTTCCACAGCGCCAGCGACAGGTTGGCGATCTGGTGGCCGAGCCGGCTCCACGAGGTCTTGTTCTGCACGTTGAGGTACATGTCGCTCGGCGGCGCGCCGGGCAGCCCCGACGAATAGCGGAATGCCGTGGTCGGGTGCGGGCGCAGCGAATGCGCCTGCCGCGCATGGCGCGGCAGGTGCAGGGCGACGAACAGGATCGCATGATTGGAGAGGTTCTGCCCGACGCCCGGCACATCGGCCTTCACCGCGATGCCGTGCCGGCGCAGGTGCTCGGCCGGGCCGAGGCCCGACCGCATCAGCAGCGTCGGCGAGTGAATGGCGCCGCACGAGACGATGATCTCGCGCGCGCGGATTTCTCGCTCGCCGCCGTCGATGCGAACCGTCACACCCACCGCACGCCGATCCTCGAACAACAGACGCGTCACCGTCGCCCGGCTGATGATCGAGAGATTAGGACGTTGGCGCGCCGCGGCATCGAGATAGCAGATCGCCGAAGAGGCGCGGTGATTCGGCCAATTGCTCATCGGCACGGCGCCGAAGCCGTCGCGGAAATCCGCGTTCATGTCAGCGACGAAGGGGATCTGCCGCTCGAGCGCATAGTCATGGAGCGCCCGCGACAGCGCCGGCCAGTCTTCCTGGGGCGTGCGACGGATCGGCACCGGGCCGTCGCTGCCGTGCAGAGTGCCGGAAAAATCGAGGTCCTTCTCCAGCTTGCGGAAGAACGGCAGCACGTCGTTCCAGCCCCACCCGGCGGCGCCGAGCTCCTCCCATTCGGCGTAGTCGTGCGGCGTTCCGCGATACGCCACCATGCCCATCACCGACGAGCCGCCGCCCATCACGCGCCCCTGCGAAAAGCCGACCGGACGGGAATTGTCCTTGCGGCGCCAATGCGCCTTGAGGCCCGTCCACATGTAGGCGTCCTTGTAATAGGAGATCGGGTACGTATCGGCCACGTCGGCCGGCACCGCGCCGGGCGGCGTGTCCTGGCCGGCCTCCAGCAGCAGCACGGACGTGCCCGACGCGGCGGAGAGGCGGTTCGCCAGCACGCAACCGGCCGCACCTCCGCCGACGATGATGATGTCGAAGTCGCTCATTAAGGTGACTCGGGAATTGTGGCGCGGCGGCTTCCCCGCTACGCGCCGATCGGCGGGAGCGCGCAACCATTTCACGCCGGAGGGGCATTGATCAAGCGCCCGCTCCTTCGCATTATCCCGGGCCCTCCCCTTGGCTTCGGCGCCTCACCTCACGAGCGGTTCACATGACCCAGATGAAAAGCGAAATTCGCGACGGCATGCGCATCGAATGGGACGCACCGATCACGATGGACGACGGAGTTGTGCTTCGGGCCGACGTGTTTCGACCGCTCGGCGATGGGCGCTATCCGGTAATCCTGAGCTATGGGCCCTATGCCAAGGGGCTGGCGTTCCAGGAAGGCTACAAGAGCGCCTGGACGCGCCTGATCGCCGCCTTCCCCGACGCGGTGGAGGGGTCGAGCAACAAGTACCAGAACTGGGAGCTGGTCGACCCGGAGAAATGGGTGCCGGACGGCTATGCGATCGTGCGGGTCGACTCGCGTGGCGCCGGCCGCTCGCCCGGCTACCTCGAAGTGTGGTCGCCGCGTGAGGCAAGAGACATTTATGAATGCGTCGAATGGGCCGGCACCCAGGCGTGGAGCACCGGCAAGGTCGGCATCAGCGGCATCTCGTACTACGCGATGAACCAATGGCACGCGGCGCCGCTGCGGCCGCCGCACCTTGCCGCCCTCGTCATCTGGGAAGGCTCGTCCGACTATTATCGCGAGCTCGCCCGCCACGGCGGCATCCTGTGTGACTTCCTGTCGAGCTGGTACGGCCGCCAGGTCGTGCAGGTGCAGCATGGGGTCGGCGCGCGCGGAGCGGTGAGCCAGGTGACCGGCGAGCCGATCGCCGGGCCCCCGACCCTTCCGGAGGAGGAGATTGCGAAGAGCCGCGCCGACGTGCCCGGCGATGCCTTGCGGCACCGCTTCATCGACGACTACTACAAGGCGCGCAGCTGGGCGTTCGAGAAGATCGACGTGCCGCTGCTCTCGTCCGCCAACTGGGGCGGCGTGGGCTTGCATCCGCGCGGCAATTTCGAAGGCTTTGCACGCGTCGGCACCACGCAAAAATGGCTCGAGGTGCATGGCGACACGCATTTCTCGCATTACTACTCGAACTATGGCGCGAGCTTGCAGCGACGCTTCCTCGGCCATTTCCTCAAAGGCGAGGACACCGGCTGGGACAAGCAACCGCGCGTGCAGCTCAACATCCGCCGTCCCGGCGAGCACTTTACCCTGCGCGACGAGAACGAGTGGCCGCTCGCCCGGACGCAATGGACCAAATTCTATCTCCAGCCGGGCGATTTCGGCTTAAGCAAGGAGCCGCCGCGCGGGGAGACCACGCTCGCCTACGCGACCACCGGCGACGGGCTCACCTTCCTGACGCCGCCGATGACCGAGGAGATGGAGATCACCGGGCCGGTCGCAGCAAAGCTGTTCGTCTCGTCCGATACGAGCGATGCCGATCTCTTCGTGGTGCTGCGCGTGTTCGATCCCCAGGGCAAGGAGGTGGTGTTCATCGGCAGCAACGATCCGCGTACGCCGGTCGGGCTCGGCTGGCTGCGCGCCTCGCATCGCAAGCTCGATCCCGCCCGTGCGCTCCCCTATCGGCCGTGGCATACGCATGACGAGCAATGGCCGCTCACCCCGGGCGTGCCGGTCGAGCTCGACATCGAGATCTGGCCGACCTGCATCGTCGTGCCGCCGGGTCATCGCGTCGGGCTCTCGGTGCGCGGCAAGGACTACGAATACGACGGCTCCGACGCCGCTCTGCCGTATGCCCCCTATCCGATGAAGGGCGTCGGCCCGTTCACCCACACCGATCCGCGCGACCGGCCGCCGGACGTCTTCGGCGGCACCAACACGCTGCATTTCGGCGGAACGCAGATGCCGTACGTTCTGCTGCCGATCATTCCGCCAAATGGCATTGATATTGTTTCGTGATCCGCGATCACCATTTATGAACCAACGTCCATTTCAACGTTACGGCGCACGAACGGTGACGCACGAGGGCGGCCACATGGTCCCGACTTCGCGACGAATTTGGTGACCAAAACGTTCTCTTGACGTTCGCCATCGCGATGGTAGCGCGATGATCGTGGTACGGGAGGCGACGCGGGCGCCGCCGAAGAAAACCTCGAACACCGGGCACGCCAGATGCGGCCCTGGTTGAGGCTCGCACCTGATCGTGCACGCAGTGCCGGCTGTCTTGCCATCCGCCATCACCCGGCACGTATTCCGACTGCCACTGGTCGGGGTTGCCGAAACAGCGGGAGCGCGAATGACCGTCGGGCGCGCGATCTCCCCCGAATGCTCAACCGACAAAAAGCGCGAATGGCAGAAGGGAGCAGCGGCCTTGGCCATATCGTCACGCCGGCCGACCGGCTGGCTCCGATCGCGCATGATCCGCAGCATGTAGGCGAGCGGCAGCTCGCCGGTTGCGGCTGCTTCCTGCCGCACCTGCTCGTTTGCACGGCTGGCCGTTCCCGTGGGGCGCCCAGCGCCCGGCCGTTTTCCACCGTGCCCGTTCATCGCGCTATCGCGGCTGATCGAAAACCGCGGGCCGTGCGGTTCGCCGCAAGACGCTCAGGCCACCAGCCGCTCCAGGACCGCGCGCCTGCGCAGCGCAACCCGCCTGCAGGTGGGCAGGGCGATTGCCGACGTCTGCTCAAACTGCGACAGCATGCGCGAGACGGTTTCGATGGTCAGGCCAAGGTGGTCTGCGATGTCCTGGCGCGACATGGGCAATTCCACTTCGTCGCCGGATTGGATGCGCGCGGCCATTTCCAGCAGAAAGCTGGCCACCCGCTCAGGCGCAGACTTGACCAGCAGAAGGGCGTGAAGCCGTGCGCGCTGGAGCTCGCGGCTCGTCAGCATCCACAGCTGGCAGGCCACCTCACCATCTCCAGCGGCAATCGAGACCACGATGCTGCGCTTGATGACCAGGACCCTCGTGTCGACGGTCGCCTCCGCCGAGGATACGTATTCGTCACCTGTTTCCAGGCCGAATATGTCGTCGGGCAGGTAGAAGGCGGTAATCTGGCGTCGGCCATCGATGAGCACCTTGTAGGTGCGCACACACCCGTCAATGACCTTGTAGAAATAATGCGCAGGCTCCTTCTCGCCATAGATTTCCGCGTCCCGGGCAAACGACGTCGCCCCACCTATTCGTTGAACGGACCTGGTCAGCGCGTCACCGCCGGCCGGCGGCGCTTTTCGCATTGCCCCGCCGTACAGACGCCTACGAGAGCCGCTCGGCAATGTTGTCTCAGCCAGCATTGTTCTTGCCCGTCCGATCCTGACCACGCCGAATTGGTGTGTCCGTGCATTGCCCCGCGTCCAGAACAGGTCGCGGTTACCGAGCAACCACAATCTGCAATTCGAGCACGGCGCCTCCCAGCGATAAGGCGACGACACGGCGCAGATTGGAGGGGCTGTTCGGTCCGGTGCCGTCCGTCCGATTTTCGATCTGGAACTCGCCTATGGTGCCGACTTCGCGGAGCACGACCAGATCACTCCTCAGTCGGCCCTCGGCGGTTTTCGGTTGCGTTATGTAAACGGCAATCGGCCATCCCAATCCGAATGAACACATGAACAGGCCAAGAAAAACGAACAGGCTGAGCGAGGGAACAATCTGGTCCACGCCTCGGCTGATGACGAAGCCGAGCAGCTGCAGAACCATGGTGACGAGGATGTACGCGCCGATCAGGACCAGGGCGGGGTTCATCGCTGTTCTCCGCGTGGCGAAGCTCGACGAGCCACGTAGTCAAGCGCATCCTCGGTGAGGTGGTCGGGATCGCGTTCGCCGCGTTGCACCATGCTGGTGATACGCTTGGCGATCTGTCCGCACGCCCAATCAGCCGGGAACCGCGCACTGAAAATGCTGCCTGATGCCGCGAGGTCTTTCCAAGCGCTGTCGAAGGCCGCGCCTATGGCACGCATCGCCTCCGGATCGAGGGATCTTCCCAGATAATGAACGCTTCCCATGGCGCTCTCCTGGCGTGCTGGCGTTCCAATCGGGAGCGCAACCGCTCCCAGCCACCGATGCCGGCGGGGGCAAAGCCGAGATCAGCCCTTCCTCTATTCTGCGGCTGTTTGCGAGCTGCCTCTGTTCAAAATTGATCACCGCGCGAAAAATACCTGGTGCAGCAATCGCGCCGCTCCGAGGGCGGACCAGACCGGCCGCCGTCTCGTTCTACGGCCAGCGGCGGAGGCCGGCATGTCTGGATACCTCCCGCATTAGAGCATTTCCCGGAAAAGGCCTGCCCCGGACCTGATCCGGGGTGGACACCGGTTTTCCCAAAGGAATGCGACAAATATCGAATCTATAGGCACAGGTAGCAGATTTCCGGCTGTTGTCCTTTTCTGAATTTCGTCGCAGCAACAGCGTCCAATGGCAAACCGTACGAAAATCAATCGGCTAGATACCGGCGCGCTCGATAACGGTCCTCAGTATAGAGGCTCGTATTGATGCCAGGCGCCTGCGCGTCCGAGGCCCGTCTCACCCGCGCGCAGGTCGGGCGCGTCCTTGCTGTGACTAATCACCGCCGGGTAACCGGTCACCGCCGGTTGACTGGCCGCCGCGTGCTCCGCTCGCCCCGCATTGGAAACGAACAAGGCCGTCGCCACTAGGCCGGTCGCGACGATCAAGGGGACCGCAGCGATGGCGCCGGTCCGGCGCCTGAGGGCGCGCCGGTCGTGCGCCAACCTGTGCCTGTACTTGGCGAGAATATCGAATCTGTCCATGACATCTCTCCGCTGTCGCGATGTGCGTGAAGACACATCTATAGGGCCGCGCCGGGCGGGCGGCCCTGCGGCATGTTTCACTAGAGGGGAATATGCCGCACGATCAGCAGTTGCAAGGGGCGGGCCTGATCGGATGTAGCTGCGCCCTGCCGCGCGGGAGCGAAGGTGTCGCGCGGCGCGGATTTCGCGCGCTTTCCAATGGAAATGATCCAGCGTCGTCATGGCCGGGCGAGCCGCTTGAAGCGGGAGGGTCGGCCCAGCCATCTCGATAAGCATGGGACTCGCCCACGGACCCGGGAGGCGTTCTGCGGCAGACTGGCTCCCTTGGTCATTAGGTGGCAATTGGCCAATTTGCCGAATTTTATCGCAATTATTATCCGCCTTACCCAGGCGGCACGGTCGTTGCGGGGTTACCGGCATTTTTCACAGCCCGAGTCGGCGAGCTGGAAAATACCCCAACCGGCCACCGTTGTGCTGGGTAGCGGATAAGTGAAGTCTACGTGGTCAATTCTGCACAGACGCCTTCGCTCAGTGAGCGCCAACCTTCCGGCATCAAACGGATGGAGGGCACAATGAGCGATTCGAAACGCTACCGCTCTAACGCCGCAGATTGCCTGATGGCGGCCTACGACGCCTGCCAACCGGGCAGACGGGGAATCCAGCTCTCGATAGCTATCTCGTGGCTGTCTCTCGCTCGGCAGGATGAAGCAATGGACGATCTGCTCGCAAGCTGGGAGGCGTCCAAGCCCATCAAAAATGACTGCGTTTTGGGCCTGGTTACCAAGCCGTTTGTCGCAGGGAACCGGCTGTAGGTCGGCACTGAGACGAGAAGGCCGTGACGAGGAATATGAGTGGTGGAATAGTTGCGCTGCTTATGTGGGTGACGCCCGCTCACGCGTGCGGTTTCCGTGGACCTGCAAGCCGGTCCCCAGCATCACTCCCTTTCGCCAGGGTCTCTGATCCATGGCTGATTAGGCTGCCCCGCGCGATCGAATCTTAAGACGCATCCCCGTTTTCGGTCCATCTCCCCAGCCGGTCCCATCGGTCGAGCAACCTCCTCATGTCCTCTAGGTCCCGCGAAGCGTTTGGCTCCGTGGTGATCTCCATGACCTGGATCGCAATTCTCAGGGCCAGCGCAATAACCTCATCATCCCGCGTGGTGGTCATCTCGGGTCCTCTCGTCTAATTTTACCCGGGCGGCGGGGCAAGCCGACCACGACATCAGCGGCCACATAGAAGCTCGCCGCCGCGCCTAGGCACACGATCAATTCCGGTCCAGCTAGTGTTCCGTTGCTGACAGTCGATTCACAAATCGGCGCGAACCTGCGAGTCTGCCTCGATGAGGAAGATCGAGCGGATTTCGATCAACGCGGCTGATCGTGAACGATTGAAGCGGCTGGTCCAAGACCGAAACACCCCGCAGAAGGTGGTTTGGAGGGCGCGGATCGTGTTGCTGGCCAACGATGGGCTGACGGCGGAGGGGATTGAAATCTGCGGGCCAAATCCTCGAAAAGCCAGGCCAGTGTGGTGGCTTGCTGTATTTTGAAAACAAATCAAGAAATCAAGCTGCGTGCTGGGGGGCATGTGGGATGTACTACATTGTGGTTCGTCTCTGGGTAGTTTGATTTCTTGATTAATCAAATGCCGATCGTCAGCCGCCGCAGAATTCAAAATCCTTGCTTGATTTTTTTGCCCCCCACCCCGACGGGTTGCATACACGATGGCTGGCGCGGGCGTTTTACAAAACTTGAATATTTGATTCTAAATCAAGATTTCCCGCTAAGACCTGAGGCGCGGTTTTCATCAATTTGCCCCCGGCTGAATATAGACTTATAGTTAGCCCTGCTGCAGCGATTTGGTCAAGACCGGCCCGACCCGAATCGGATGATACCTTCGCTGAATGCCGGGGTCTCCCGCCTGATGAACGAGAGAACGGCCAACGTCTGCTGATCATTCAGGCTTGTTTCTGTCGATGGCGGTGGTGCAGCGGCTATGGTCCGTTGCACAATAGATTTCCAGCAGACGGGTCTTCAATCCTACGTCGATCACATCCCCCGCTAAATACTCAAATACCGGCAAAGCCCATGGGAGACACTTCTCGATTTGCCGAGGCGAAAGCTCGATCATAACGTCCTTAAGGTCGACCCCTAGTTTCGAACCCCAGGCATTTGCTCGATTGCGGAAGGCCTGAAGCAACTCTGCTGTGCTGCTGCCGCGGCGATAGGTCGAAAGTAGGTCGCTGAGAGCAGTTTTCGTGGCTTGCTTTGCTTGCGCTTCTCGAAGAATCCCGCACTCGCCACGCTGCGCCATTAACCGCAGTTCTGTCATTGGTGTGGGCGCCGCTGCGCTTGTTGCTATCATCAGGATCAGCAGTGCAGCTCTTAGTTCTTTCAAGCTTCCTCCATGGCGGGAGTCGTTCGCTTCGCGAGATCGCGTCGCTGGGAGTGGTGTACGTCGCCGCAGCCAACGGCCATCACCGGCATAGGCCGGCTCAATCATTCCGCCAGAGCAAGCAATGACATAGCCGACAGCTAAACGCGACGCCAGTCTATCCTGGACGAGCCATTACTTCAGCGCGAAGACCCAGATTGTGCCGCCCTGCGGCACTTCGGGATATTTGCCGGGGAAAAGCAGGTTCATGCGGCTTTGCATCTTGGCGGGGTCGACGCCCCAGCCGGATTGCACAGCGATGTATTGCTTGCCGTCGACCTCGAATGAGACCGGTACGGCGGCGACGCCCGAGCCGGTGGGGAACTCCCACAGGATCTTGCCGGACTTGGCGTCGAACGCGCGGAACATGCGGTCGTTGGTGCCGCCGCCAAACAGGAGCGCGCCCCCGGTGGCGAGCACCGGACCCCAGTTGAAGGACGGCAGCTTGGTCGTCCAGACCTTTTTCCCACTGTCGAGATCCCAAGCCTGCAGCTCGCCGATATGGCCGGCACCGGCCACCATCTTCATGACGTTCTTGGCCATGCCCGTGTAGCGCTCACCAGGGACGTATTTCGGAACTTCCCCGGTGAGCTCGGTGCACAGGTTCTCGTTCGCCGGAATGTAGAGCATGCGGGTCAGCGGGCTGTAGGCCGCCGGCGGCCAATCCTTGCCGCCCCACAGGCTCGGACAGAACTCCGCAGTCTTGCCGGTGCCGGGCTTGCGCGTCTCGTCGATCTCCGGACGGCCCGTCTTGGGATCGAGACTCTTGAAGACGTTCTGGCGCACGTAGGGCTGAGCCGTGACGAAGTTGATCTTGTCGCTGGTGCGCTCGAGCTGCCAGAGATAGCCGTTGCGCGCAACGTTGACGAGGCCCTTCACCCGCCTTCCGTTGTGGTCATAGTCGATCACGATCGGCGGCGAGACTTCATCCCAGTCCCACGAGTTGTTCGGGTGATACTGAAAGTGCCCTTTGATGGCACCGGTGTTGGCATCGACGGCGATGACCGACGACGTGTAGAGATTGTCGCCCGGGCGCTGGTCGCCGAACCAGGGAGCGGCGTTGCCGGTACCCCAGAACGTGAGATTGGTTTCCGGATCGTAGTTGCCTGTCACCCACATCGTGCCGCCGCCGCGTTTGTAGTGATCGCCTTCCGCCGGCCAGGTCTCGCTTCCGGGCTCGCCGGGGGCTGGAACCGAATAGGTGCGCCAGAGCTCCTGGCCTTTTTCCGCGTCGTAGGCGGCGAGGAAACCGCGTATTCCCAATTCGCCGCCCGACGCGGCGACCAGCACCTTGCCGTCGATGACGAGCGGCATCAATGTCATGTAGTGCCCGACCTTGTAGTCATCGACCGTCGCGGTCCACACTTCCTTGCCGGTCTTGGCATCGAGCGCGACCAGCACCGACTCCGCAGCCGCGAAATAGACCTTGTCGCCGAACAGCCCGACCCCACGATTGGTGGGATGCAGCGGCGTCATGTCTTCGGGAATGGGACGTTTATAGCGCCACAGGACGTTGCCGGTCTTGGCTTCCAGCGCGAGCAGCTGGTTGCCGGGCGTGGCCACGAACATCACGCCGTTGTTCACGATCGGAGGCGCCTGATGGCCCTCGACCTGGCCGGTGGAAAAACTCCACACCGGCTGCAGCCGGCTGACGTTGGTCGGGGTGATCTCCTGGAGCGGGCTGTAACCCCAGCCGTCATAGGTCCGCCGGAACAGCAGCCAGTTGCCGTCCTCAGGTTTCTTCAGCCGCTCGGCGGTGACAGGCGCATATTTCTGCAGGATATCCGGCACCGGTCCCGGCACTGGTGTTGCCGAGGCCGGCGCGATCGTCTCCTGGGCGGAGGCGCCACAAATGCCTGCCGCTACCACGATGGCGGCCATGCACACACTTCTCATGAGAATTGTATTGATCATGACGTTTCCTCCTCATCGTTTTCAGACATAGACCCTCATTGGGTTCTTATGCTTTTTTTGCCTTACGTCTGTCTCCTCTCCGGATGAAGGTTTCAGTTCGGAACCATGCCGACGCGTCCGGTGAACGGCTTGGCGACCGCAAGCTTGCCGTCCACGATCTTGAGCGGAAGGGCCGGCAAGGCGCGGGTGGCCGGACCGTCAATTACGGCCGCCGCCTCGCGGGGATTGTAGTGCGAATAGTGACAAGAGCACTCGAAGACCTGCTGATCCGCGGTCCAGCCGTTCACCTCGCAGCCCGCGTGCGGACAAATCGCCGAATAGGCGACGACGCCCTCGGCCGCGCGATCCTTCGTGACCCCGACGAGCGTCGATGGATCAAGGCGGACCAGCAGGACTTTGTTGAGGCGCGAGGCCTTGCGAACGGTATTGCCGCCGGGATCCATCGGCCATGCCAGAACCGGCGGGCCGCCGACCGGAATGTCCTTGACCTCGAGGGCGTCCAGCTTGTCGCTGGCAATCGAGACGAGGAAGTCCCCTTCCTTGGGCCGTTCACTGGCCGGCTGCGCCAAGGCGGAGACTGCCATGAGATTCAGCCCAAACACCGACAGGGCGGTGAGAAAGCCGCGCCTGCTCGTGCATTCGCTCTCAAGGCAGCTGCAACAGCGATCGTTCCCTTGGCCTGCCTCGCCCATCGCCGTACTCCCCTGGGCAAACTGAGCCCGCCGACGACGCATCGATGGTCATTGTGACCGTCGTGTGAGGATCCCTGACGTCCAATTTTAGCGGATCGACGCCGTCTCGGCGACAGGACGAACTGGCGCCGTAATGTGCTCAGCGTGTTCGAGCCCTCACCAGCCAAGTGCCCCGCTTCCGAAGTTCGTGATACATCGCAGCACCCTCTCACACGAACTTCGGTAGCACAACAGCCCAGAGCCCGCGAATCGCAGACAGCCGCCGTCCACGTGAGACCAGGCCGGCCCAAAATCGCGTCGCCGCGACTGAGCAGGCTACTAAGGACATTCGCCAAATTAACTGCTTCGATTGGCGGCTGATCGCGGGCGGATGGTGTAGTTCCATTTAGGATGGAACGCGTCGCCCTGGATGTCGAGTGAACCGGCTGCTGGCTCAGACGGCCCGCAGCGCATTGATGCATTGCCTGATGGAGTATGTTATCGGGGCGGACAAGCGTGATAGAGCGGGGTTTTAGGTGGAGCGTATAGCTTGGAAGGGCTTGCTAGCCCGCGGCAGCCTCATTGCCGCCGTCTCGGTCATCATCGGCGTTAGCACGCTGACGCCGATGATCAAATATTCTCCACCTGCAAGCGCGCCCGTGGTTTTTGCAGCACCGCCGGTGACGAACCAGAGCGTGTCCTCAACCCTGATTGCGGCTCCGATTGTCAAACAGCCGTCGGCGGACTTCGCCTCTAAGCAGGTGAAGGTCAGCACTACGGCCGACGAAGCCATGCCCGCCGTGCACTCCGAACAACCGCGGCCGACGGCATTCCCGGCAACCCAACCCTTGAGCGATGAAAGCTCGCCCGCAGCGTCACAGTCCGCTGTGCAATCCGCGCCTCCGATCATCGCCGCTACTGAGCAGGCTAAGACTGCGAAGAGCGCGCGCGCGAAGCGGAGCGCCAAGACCCGAAAGCACGCGCGTCATCGTGCACCGCCCTTTTCCTACACTCGGCAGATTGCGTGGCACTGATGAACCGCAGGGCCGCACCGTGAGCGCAAAGACGACCCATCTAAACAGGTTACCCGCATGATAAGGCTGGCAGTCGTCACAGCCGTTCTCTTACTGGCGCCGCCTGCCTAAGCCGAGCCTCTGCCGGCGCGCAAGATCCGTCAGTGCCCATCGGGCTATCTGAGCGGCGCGGATTTGCGCTAAGTCAATGCGTGTGCGCTTTGCGTCCAGTAGTCTGACTGCAAGCTGGGCCGAACGGCGCTGCTCTCGCGCGCTGCTTCGACCCGGGAGGGCGGCCTACGGGATGCTCTTCTTGAGCACACCGGGGCTTCACGCTGGCGGATCACGCCATGGAACACATCCTGCTAATCACTCCCCTGCTGATCGCGTTGATGATCGCGCTCTTGGCGTTGTTCTTCGCTTTCGATGGGCTCAGCTCCCTGCGGCAGCGCAGGCGCACATAGGGATTGGCGGCCGAGGTGGCGTGAGCTCCTACGGGCCCAATTCGGTCGAGCCATTCCGCCGCGCAGCCGGCTACGTCGATCGCATCCTCAGGGGCGAGAAGCCGGCCGACCTGCCTGTACAGGCGCCGACCAACTATGAACTCGTCATCAACCTCAAGACCGCCAAGGCGCTCGGCCTCGACATCCCGCCGACCCTGCTCGCCCGCGCCGACGAGGTGATCGAATGACGACACGCCGCGAGTTCATCACGGCTCTTGGGGGCGCAGCAGCGTGGCCGCTGGCGGCGCGTGCGCAGCCGCCGTTTTCGGTGTGCACCGACCCTGTAGCGTTTGACCCCGAAGCGGCCATCGGTCAATTCGCCCGCCCCTCAGCATGTTTACTTCCCTTCCACGTTGACGGAACAAACCGGATGCCTGAAGGAGCAAGAGGTGGGAATTCAGCGACGGTATCAATAATCCCAAGGGAGGACTGAAATGAGCAAGTCGAAGGTTGCAGCGCTGGCACTGGGTGTAACATCGGGAGTCAATGCACAGCAGCAGCAGCCGGCGCCACCACAATTGCCGCAAGCGCCCAATATGACGTTCTTTGTCACCGGCGCCGGGCCCGGCAAGGGCGCCGATCTGGCCGGCATTGAGGGCGCCGATCAGCATTGCCAGATGCTGGCGCAACGACACGGTGCCGGAGGGAAAATTTGGCGCGCCTATCTGAGCACCCAGGAGGCTGCCGGTAAGCCGGCGGTCAATGCACGCGACCGCATCGGCAACGGCCCGTGGCAGAATTTCAAAGGCCAGGTCCTCGCGACCAGTGTCGACGATCTACACAGCGACAACAATAAACTAGGCTTCGACACGTCGTTGAGCGAGCGCGGCCAGATCATTCCGGGCGTGGGCTTCGCGCCAAATCGTCACGACGTGTTGACCGGCTCTACCGCGGAGGGCCGCGCATTCCCGCCCGGCGAGGATCGCACCTGCCGCAACTGGACGAGCAGCACCCAAGGCGCGGCCATGGTGGGTCATATCGACCGCAAAGGTTTGCGCGATGATGTCGCGTCGCGGTCGTGGAATTCATCGCACCCCTCGCGCGGGCCCGATGGCGGTTGCAGCCAGAGCGACCTCCGCAGCACCGGCGGGGACGGACTGTTCTACTGCTTCGCTACTCAGTAAGGCGGTATTCGCAAGTTTGGCGATCGTGGCCGGTCCTGCAAGGTCCGGCCACGTTTTGTTGTAGATTTCCTGCGGCGCATAAGTCAGGTAGTGGCTCTTCGCGACATTTCGGGACGCGGCGAGTTCGGCTATGAGAAGGACACAGCGGATCTGTGGCAGGCACTCCCTTGAAGCACGCCTGGAGCCGAGCAGTGAACGATATGGCTGGGCGGCGGCGCGGCCCGACCACCGTCTCAGCAATTTGCATAAACCCATGTACCCACAGACCGTCTCAGCAATTTGCATAAACACGTGTACCCACACACCGTCTCAGCAATTTGCATAAACCCGTGTATGGCGGAGTCGCTATCAAAACATAACGGTGCAAATTGCTGAGACGATGCGGGCCGGGTTCACGTGTATGGCCGCGTCTCCATCAAAAAACATAACGATGCAAATTGCTGAGACGATGCGGGCCGGGTTCGCGGCGCGACCAAACGTATGGCTATGACGGTTTCCGCCATGGCAATATCATCCACTCGCTCCCTTCTCCTATATACAACTGGATATAGCTGAGAGAGGAGGGAGACATCCACTCGGGGCGCGGTTGCGCCCCTCGTGCCTGTTCAGGGCTTCCCGAGCAAGTTCGCAAATTCTGGATTGATCTCCTGGCGTTCCGCGATTGAGGCAACGAACTCATTGGTATCGAAATCCACTGGAGCCATACCTTGAATTTTGAAATCATACTCGGGCTCGAAGTCCTTTGGGATTTTCTTTCTTTTTTTACCCCCCCGGGGGGCCTATCAAACGTCCAGGCCGTTCTGCCTTTTTTGTGGGATCGATCTGCGGCGTGACGAGCCAAACATACAGCTCTTACGGTAACCGTAAGAGCTGTATCATTCACTGTGCTTGCTCTCGTCTCTAGCCGAGCCGCATGGCTATGCCGGTTTCCGGCATGTACGGACGGTTCACTGCTCTCCTGGGTTCTCTTTCGAGGGTGCGAACGGTCGGGGTAAGATATCCCTATGTCGATTTTACCCGCAATAATGAATCAACCTCTGACAAGACAAAGCACTATTAGTGCTTAAATAGTTCTCGACTGTTTTGATCATTAGAGCGACCGTGATTGCACGGCTCGCATGGTGCCGCCGAAACTTAATGGGAGACGACAATGTTGGTGGCAATCGGCAAAGGCATTGAACTCGACGTTGATGTGACGCGGTTCAATAGTGAGGTTCGCGATCATATCGTGCGAACAGGCCTCCGCAATCTGTTGATGGACGCTCATGCGTCCGCGACTGCGAAGGCTGATCCTGACAACTACATCAACCGGTCGCGAGAAATGGCCGAAAAGAAACTGGCCAGCCTTTACGCGGGCGTTGTCAAGGCGCAAACCATCGGCGGACCTAAAACGGCGTCTGATCCGATCACTCAGGTTATCATGCGGCTGGCCCGGAAAGCGATCGTGTCGCGACCTGAAATCGCTGCAGCGTCGAAGGCGGATCGGCTCGCCACGATCAACAGGCTTGCGGCCGAATACGCAAAGGAGCATGACGCGCAATTGCGACCTCGGGCGCAAAAGATCGTCGCCCTCGAAACGCTTGAGGCCGAACCTGTGCCGGTGAAAAAGGCCGCCATGAAGAAAGGCAAGAAGGCCGCCTGACTTCAGACTTGCAGTAATGGAGCCGGACCCCCGGCTCCATTTTTATTTGGCCGTGGCGTGGCGGGTGGTGCGCGATCCGCGCGGTGGGTGTCGTGGTGCCCGACATTATTACGATCGCATGGGCGGCCGTTTGTGGGGCACCGGGACGCCTTTCATATCAAACCGGGATCAACCGCGCGGGGCGCGCGGGCGCGCGGATTGGTGCATTAGTCAAAACATACGCACACCACCATTGATCCCCATTTCATGGGGAGTTACCGTGTGCGTATGTTATGGGCTAAACGGGGGACTTTCATGATTATTTATGGTTACGCGCGCGTCAGCACCATCGGCCAAACGCTGGCCGCGCAAGAGGCCACCTTGCACGAAGCGGGCGCAGCGAAAGTATTCAAGGAAAAGATCAGCGGCGCGGCAAACCATCGCGCGCAACTGCACCGGCTGCTGAAAACCATCGACGCGGGAGACCTTGTGATCGTCACAAGGCTTGATCGCCTGGCCCGGTCAACGAGGGACCTGCTCAACATTCTCGACACGATCGCGAAAGCGGGCGCCGCATTCAAATCACTCGGCGACGCTTGGGCAGACACGACCACGGCCCACGGACGACTGATGCTGACGGTTCTTGGTGGCCTCGCTGAATTCGAACGCGAACTAATTCGTGTGCGGACTGGCGAGGGCCGCGTTCGCGCCAAAGCGCGAGGCGTCCATATGGGACGACCGTTCAAGCTGAACCGACATCAGCAACGCGAAGCGATTGCGCGACGAGAGGCGGGGGAAGCGCTAACGGATATCGCCAGGACCTTTGGAGTGCATCACACTACGATCGGCCGATTGCGGGCCTAGGGCAACGCCACCTTCAATGCCAGCCACTAGGCTGCAATCGCGGTGTTGGCCGCGAAGACCAAGGGGCTTCCGAAACCACTCGTGGTCTCGAACTATATGAGTTCCGGCCCTACCAGGTTATATCGGCAAGTGAGTCCGGCAACGCTATGGTCACGGCGATCGATGCCAAGCTGGAGGACCACTGGTTCCCGTTCATTTTTAGTCCCCCGGGAAGGGCCACGGAGCTATCACATTTTGACCGTTGGCCCCGCACGCCTGTGCGTTCGTAGCCAGATTGGTATGGCTGTGTCGGAAACCGACAACAACCATTCAGTTCGCTGGTTCCCTTTCTTTTAGTCCCCCGGGGTCCGTCAACGAGACGCTGTTCACCTCGCTCGCGCAGGTCCGTGTCGTGCTGGCGGTCTGGAAGGACGATTACAACGACGTCCGACCGCGTAGCGCGCTCGGCAACCTGACGCCGACCGAATACGGCGATCGTGGCGTTCTGATTGGCCCTGCCACGCCTGTGTCTTTCTAGGTTAACCCCTATGAAACGCTACATTGCCTCGATAAACGCCCTTCGGGCGTGCGTAATTTTCATTTTTTATTTCTTTAATCGCATGGCCGTGGCCGATCTCGCCTAGAATCATAAGAATTAGAAATCGCTGCGCCTCATGTCCTGTTAGCCAGTTTATTCCCAACCCGATGGTTAGCAAAATGAACACAGAGGTTAGGCCGACGAGGATGAAAGTCTCAATTCGTTCAGAGCGGACCATCAGGGCGGACCTTTCCTAGTCTGTGTTCCCTTGGGACGCGCACCGTGGCGTCTCCCTGGGACCATCGAGAACCCAGCCGCTCAGAGCTCCTCGGGCAAAGCCGAGGCACCGGGGGTGAACCTTTGCGACGCCAAGCGCGACCACCTTGCCTTCGCGGAGGGCGACACACCGTGGCACAGATTGATCGTGTCAGCGACCCGCAGCGCCGCATTGCTGTGCAATGACGAGCTCGATGCCGTGACCGGCGGGGGTGCCATGGAGACCATCGTGTCAGGTCTGGGCCGGCTATCTCGCCGGGAATTCGAGTGGCACGGACACCGCAGAGGGACGTCGGCAGCTGGTGGCTCGCACGTCACCGCATGCTTCGGTAGGCAGTGGCCGGAAAACCCTGACCAGTGAGCCAACCTTGTGAAGATCGACCCCGAGCACGAGGTCGAACTGCCTAGGTCCCGCGCGCTGATAGAGAGTGAAGGCAAGGAACGTGAATTGTTGCTGGCGCACATTCGCGAAAGCGAAAAGACGATTGCACGAGTTCGCGAGGTGCTGGTCTCTGCATTGAGGATGCCAAGAAGATTGGAATAACCCAAGCCGAGATTGAAGAGGAGCTGTATCAGAACCTCTATGACGAGCTTCGGGACCGGATGGACGCACGTACGACTGAGGAGGTTGGAAATTCGGCCAATCGCGGTGGCTAGGCTGATTAATTGCGCACCTGTCGAGGCGCACGGGGCGCCCCGCCTGACCGAGCTCAGAGCGGAAGAATAGGGCACCTCAGGACCGAGCTCGTAGGAACCGTCGATGGAGAGCAAGTCTGCGAGCCGCTTGCGTGCGGCGAGTGAGCAATTCTATACAGACACCCTTCCGCGAAGTGCGTAACGTTCGCGGCGATCGAGCCGCTCGAGCAAGGCGACCATCAACCAGATCAAGGCGCACATCGAGGAGACGACCTCCGACTACGACCGCGAAAAGCTGCAGGAGCGGCTGGCCAAGATTGCGGGTGGCGTCGTGGTGGTCCGCGTCGGTGGCGCCACCGAGATCGAGGTGAAGGAGCGCAAGGATCGCGTCGACGACGCAATGCACGCATCTGGGAAATTCCTGATAAAGAGGACGCATCGCTTTAGAGGTAACTCAAATGCCCACGGTACGGCAGTTGCTTGACGAAAAAGGCGACAAGGTCTTTTCAGTTCCCCCAACTGACACTGTGTACGATGCGCTACGCAAGATGGAGGAAAAGGATGTTGGCTCTTTGATCGTCATTGACGGCGAAAAAGTCGTCGGCATCATTACGGAGCGAGATTATGCCCGGAAGGTGATCTTGAAGGGCCGCGCCTCGCCCACAACGCGCGTTCAGGATATCATGGAGACCAAGGTGTTGTACGCGCAGCCCGATCAAGCTGTAGAAGAATGTATGGCGATCATGACCGACAAAAGAGTGCGCCATCTTCCTGTCTTTGAACGGGGAACACTGATCGGTGTAATCTCGATTGGAGATTTGGTGAAAAGCATAATCAGCGATCAAAAATTTATGATTGACCAACTTGAGCGCTTTGTACATGGGCAGCGCTCCTGAGGCCGCGCAAGTCCGCGCCTTCGATCCTGACGGCAAGCCGATCGCCAATACCTGGCAGGGTATCTTTCCCGTCCTCAACACGAAGGACGACGGTTACGATGGAACCGCGCCGGTTCGGCTGCTTTCCGCCCAACGGCTACGGCCTCTACGACATGATCGGCAATGTCTGGGAGTGGACGACCGACTGGTATCGGCCAAGCCACTCACGCGAGGCAGCGGTCAACCCCACCGGTCCCGATCTCATCAGCATTCGCGCTGCGCCCGGGCAGTTAGCGACCCGCGTGATCAAGGGCGGCCGTTCGGCTGGAGACATTTTTTGTGACGTTGGCGGTCAACTCCCACTCTCCGAGGTGACCGGCATGTCCGGTCACCTGGAGCGACTGGCTGCGTTGGCGTCGCAAAAGCACACAGAAGATCGGGAGAAAGAGTGCCCTCAATGATGTCCTCCCGTGCCTATAGCCGCAGAGCCATCAGCGCTTCTTCGCCATGAAGGCGCGCGCATCCGCCACCTCGGTTGGGTCGCGTCGCCGCCATTGGCGACCGCGAGAACCTTGCGATAATACTCCCGAGCTTTGGCTGAGTTGCCGGACTTTCGGCGGCATGCGCTGCGCCCACATAGGCGCCCAGCCGGTTCGGCTCCTTCTTCAACGTCGCCTCGAAGGCGGCGAGCGCCTCCTTGGCCATCCCATGGTCAAGCAGCATGACGCCATAGAGTTCGCGCGCCGGCTTCAGGACCCCCGGGGTCACGACATGTTTCTCGGTCTTGTCCTCCGCATCGGCGGCGGCGCTCATGGCCGTGAGCGCGTCGTCGTATTTGCCCTCGGCATGGAGCACCCAGGCGGACGCAACCTGCCACTGAACATCGACCTGCTCCGACCAATAGGCATCCTTGGCATCACGCAGCTTGTCGCGCAGTTCAGCCAATTTGGCGATATCCGCCTTGGCCGCGTCCGGTTGGCCCGAGCGGGCCGCACCGATAGCGCGAGCGAAATGTGTGATCGCATCGACATAAGCGTACGGGCTCGGCCGGATTTGGAGGTCGGCAGCGCCTTTCCAATCGCCGCGTTCCACAACGTAGCGCGCCGGTCACGCGGCGAGCGCATAATATCCGGCAACGCGATTGAAGCCGCTGACCGTATACCGACGAAGGAACCTGCGGAACAGATTATCAAGGGCATCCGGCGTGCCGTGTTGCGCCGCTAGCTGAAGGTCCGGGAAGCCGCGAACATTCCCTTTGTCGCTCAATGGGATCTTATTCCCCCGCACCGGGATTTAAGCGCTTGAACGACCGCGGTAATCTTCTTCCCGCCCCTGGGCACCATCAGCATGGGCCCGAAGCTTTCCGTCATTGTCCGCTCGCGATGGCGACACGGGTTCAGCCGACGGGCTGCACGCCCGACACCTGGAACGCCTTCGATGCCGGCGGCGCTCCAGCGAAGACCCGCCGTGTCCGGTCGCCGCGGAGCTCATGCGGTTCACCACTTACGGTCAGCGACATCGGCTCTCCTGCTTCCAGCGTCGCCTCAAGAAGTTGCCCCGCCTGCTCGATCCTGATCTTGAGGCGGCGGCCGCGCCATTGGAGCCTGAAGCCGAGGCTGCGCCAACTCGCCGGCAGCCGTGGGTCGACGGCTAAGCGGTCGCCGTCCAGTGACAGCCCCGCGAAACCGAACACCGCCATCAGCCAGATCCCGCCCTGGGCCGCTATGTGCACGCCACCGTCGATGGTCACATAGGTATCCCCGAGATCGATCGCCGCGGTCTGGTGAAAATACCGCAGCGCCATCTCGGAGCAGCCCAGCCGCGCAGCGACCATCCCGTGCATGGGGCGGCTCAGCGAGCTGCCGTGGCTGCAGCGCGGTTCGTAGTAGTGGAAGTTCTTCGCCCCCGTTTGTCCGACGAACTCCTCAGGCAGCAGGGCCAGAAGCGCCACGACGTCGGCCTGTTTGACGATCTGGGATCGTTGCGTTCGTTCCCGCCCGAGCACCACGTCCATTGGCACCGAGCGCCCTGCGTAATCAGCCAGATTGATCGGTTCGAGAGCAAAATAGCCCGCGAACTGTTCGAAAAGGCCGGTTTTGGGATCAAGGCCGGTCGCCATACCGTCCGCGGCACACCGCCACGTCTCCAGCTCGGCGCCGTCCAGGCCGAGGCGGCGGGATAGGGTTGCCCAGCGTTCGGGCCAGCGTTCGCGCAACAAAGCCGCCACATCGAGCGCGCGCCGGATGTTCCAGCGCGCCATGACGTTGGTGAATGCGTTGTCGTCGATATGCTCGTGATACTCGTCCGGTCCGATCACGCTGCGAATATGACGGTGGCCGTCCGCCTCCAGCTTGGCCCGGCTGGACCAGAACCGGCCCGTCTCAAGGAGGATCTCGGCACCGGCGTCGAGCAGAAACCCTTCATCCGCGGTCGCCTGCCAGTACTGCCAGACCGCGTAGGCGACGTCCGCGCTGATGTGCTGCTCCTGCGTGCCGCAGAGCACATCGATGACCTGGCGGTCCGCATTGACGACCTGCTCCGGACACGTCTCCGCGCCGGTATCGGCGGACTCCCAGGCGTAGAGTGCACCGTGCCAGCCCATCCGGGCCGCTTTTGCCCGCGCCCCATCGAGGGTGTGGAACCGATACATGAGCAGCGCGCGGGCCGCTTCCGGCCAGGTCAGGATATAGAACGGCAGCAGGTAGATTTCGGTGTCCCAGAACACATGTCCATGATAGTCGTCGCCAGTCAGCGCCCGCGCCCCGATCGACACGCGCTCGTCGTCCGGATTGACCGCCCCGTTGAGGTGATAGATCGCAAACCGCAATGCCTGCTGTGCGGCCGCGTCACCATCGACCTCGACGTCGCTGGACTGCCAGCGGGTTGCCCAGGCCGCCTCGTGCTCCGCGACCACGCCGCGCCAGCCGAGCTGTCGGGCAACGCCGAGCTTGTCGTGCGCCTCGCTCCCGGGGTCCATATCTCGGGTGTCGCTCCGCACCACGGCGACTGAGCGCTCGAAGCACACGACCTGCCCGGGACGGGATGTCCAGCTCCAGGACTGTTGCAATGAGCCGCGAGCGGTCGGCGGAAGATCGTGGCCGTCGATCTGCAACGACGATGCGGTCGCCATGGCGAGCCCCCTCCCGGAATTCTGAGTGCGCCATACGCCAAGATGCTGATCGATCCGCTCGGGCACGAGCCCGAGTTCCACCCCGGCGAACGACGCTTCGAGTGTGACCTCGACCTCTCCGTCCTCGACATCCAGTTGGATCAGCTGCAGCCCCAACGCGCGCTCGCGCAGCGACACGAGGCGCAGCGTGCGCAGCTGGATGGCGATGCCGGGTGCCTGCAACTGGCGGGAACTCGGCGAGATATGCGCCCCGCTTCACGTCGAGCGTCATGCGACGCGACGACACCTCACCAGGATGATGACACAGATGGCCGCCAGGCAGCAGGATACAGACCTGGAGCCAGTCGGCGGCTGGGACACGGCCCAGTGTGGCCAGATCGGTGCCGGGCGTATCGAACAGCCCGGCGACATAGGTGCGTGGCGGCACCACCCAACGCGCTCCCCGGGTGGTCGATCGTGCGCCCCTGATGCCCAGGAAACCGTTACTGATGGCAAAGCGCAATTCGGCGCTGCTCTCGCGGAGCGGATCGTAGCCCTCCGTATGCAGGACCCAGGCGGAATCTGCGGTCGGCGCAAGCGCTTGTTCCATCGAGCCTCGTCCCCTCATGTCGGGTATCGGGCGAGCCGCCCGTTGATCAGCTCATCGATCGCGATGTCATCCAGGCTCGTCACCACCAGATCCGCCCCGGCGGCCCGCAGTGAGGCCGCGTCCCCGAGCCGGGCGACGCCGAGCCCGGTCATGCGGCCCGCCTTGGCCGCCTCGATGCCGGCGGGCGCGTCCTCGACCACGAAGCAGCGGGCGGGTGCGATCCGCAGCTCCGCGGCGGCGAGCAGGAAGATGTCTGGGTTCGGCTTGCCCTGCCGCAGATCGCGGCCGCAGGTATTGACGCGGAAGACATCGAGCAGGACTTCGACCGGAGTCGAGGCGGATCGGCTGCATCATTTGGTTGGCGTTCTTCGAGGACGATGCGACCGCCATGGGCCAGCCCAGGGCCGCGACCGCCTGAACGAAGCGGAGCGCGTCCGGGAAGGCAGCGACACTGCCCGCACGAACCAGCTCCTCGAGCAGCTTCTGCTTGCGCTCCGCATAGGCGACGGCCTGTCGCCCGGCGTCCGGCACGCCCAATGCCTCGAGGGCGGCACGGGCACCGCTGAGGCGGGGTTTGCCCGCCACATGGGCCTGGTATATCGCCGTGGTGAAGCGATCGGGCTCGGCAAAGCCGTTGAGCGCTTGGCGCCAAGCCCGCTCATGAGGGGATGCGAGCAGGACTTCGTCGACGTCGAAAATCGCGGCCGTCAGCGCATGGGCATGGTCGGACCTTAGTTCCCGCCGGTTCGAGCAGGGTCATGATGCCTCCTTCAAGCGCTCAATGGGATGTCCTTGGTGAGGGAACATCCCGAGGATCTCGGCGGCGTTGACATGCGTCTGCGAGGGCCCGGAACTCGGCTTTCGCATGGATGATCTTGGCGCGCCGGTCGCGCTCCGCCTCTGCCTGCTTGGCGATGGCGCGCACCATGTTGTCCGTGAGCTCAGGGCGAGTAGTCTGAATACAGCTTGCGGACGGGCCCGCGCTCACTCGACCCTACCGAACAGGCACGGACGCCCGCCCAGAATCAAAGGACCACCTCGGCGGGCGATCCTTCTCTACCGTAAACTCTCTGAGCAATGTCGCCATATGCAGTGTGGCGGCGTCGCGATGGGCGTTACGCAGTTCGGCTGTTCCTTGATTCTCAACGTTCACGTAGCAGACTACTGAGCGACAATCTGATCAAAATTGCTCACGGTGCAACTATTGCCGCACTGACGCTCCGAATGGCGGTGATTGCTTCAGTGCGTGCGGAGGCGAAACTCGGAGCTCCGAGCAACGGCATTGACGATAAATTTCGATAAAGCTCGCAAGTGCGCGTCATGGTCCCCATATTGAGCGCATCTGCGTTGCTCGCGCATGGTCGAAACCGGATTGTGCGATAATCGCCGCACAGTCGAACTCGTAGCGATCGAACGCCAAGTGATCGAGGGGATCGAGAAACACCTTGCGGCCCCGGAGCTGATCGCAGAATACGTCCGGGAATTTCACCGGGCGTTGCGAGAGCGTATATAGGCGTTATCGGGAGGGCCTGATGATATCAGCTGGACACCGCCGAGGCGATCGTCAGTGATGGATTCCCGTCAGCAGAAGCATCGAAATGAACACAAGCACCGCGACCACCAAAGAACCATACGCTGCTTTCATGGCAAAACCTGGAAGAACATAGTTATTGGTCACGACAGTCCCCCTAGTATTAATAGCCACACCAATAAGACATGGGATTGGAGAACCGGATAAGCCATAGCCGGTCGAAAATATTAGTTTATCTTCGCCTTGATTGGTATCGATGTGAGATCGTCTCCCCGCAGTGCCCGAATGTTGTTTGGCAAAACACCTGGGGGCCGGATGTCTTGTAGGTCCTGCGTTCCCCTTGTGTGGGGAAGACCCGGAAGCGCCGCCTTCGTCATCCCAGCGCGCCATAGCTGCGGCGTGGTGGCGCATATCTGACTGAGGATTTTCTGTCGAGGTCATTTCTTCCTTTGTCGTGTGCGTGGCCTGACCGGCCAACTGTCCCCCGAGAGAGGTCGCGGGAAGA
>CAVZSC010000022.1:0-108182 GCA_963777755.1 uncultured Alphaproteobacteria bacterium | reverse complement strand
TCGTCTCCCCGCAGTGCCCGAATGTTGTTTGGCAAACACCTGGGGGCCGGATGTCTTGTAGGTCCTGCGTTCCCCTTGTGTGGGGAAGACCCGGAAGCGCCGCCTTCGTCATCCCAGCGCGCCATAGCTGCCGCGTGCTGGCTCGTATCTGATTGAGGATTTTCTGTCGAGGTCATTTCTTGCTTTGTCGTGTGCGTGGCCCTGACCGGCCAACTGTCCCCCGAGAGAGGTCGCGGGAAGAACCCCGGTCCTGATAGGACCGGGACTCTCCGTTAGGGCGCGCCATGCGGGGGGCCGGAGGAGCGCGCCGAGTTTTCATCACCGTAGGCGCGATGGCTGAGGTCCGTCTGTATAAAATTGAACGCCCGAACGAAAGAAATGACGCCGGATTGGCTCGGTCAGCAAATTGGTGCCTCTTCTACGCAACTGGAAATGCGACAGCACTCCTGTCCCATGGGGCGATCAACCCGGCGCGGTATTCTCAGCGTTCGCCCAGGCGAGGGCCAACCCGCGTCAACCTGCCGTCCGCTGGGGAATTCTCCCACCTGTGAACGATGCTATAATTGAACCGTGTTCTCCGGTGCGAGGCGAGGTCGGGTGAAGGAGTCCCGCTTGAGACAACCAAGCAAAAAAAAGTCAGCCTTCGATCCGAGGGTCTTTCTCTCCAAGGTCGGCAGGGGGAGGACCATCGCCAAATATCGCACGGATCAAATCGTCTTCGCACAGGGCGGCGCGGCGGACTCTGTTTTTTTCATCGAGGAAGGCAAGGTGAAGGTGACGGTTGTTTCCGAGCACGGGAAAGAAGCGGTCGTCGCCGTCCTCGGGACAGGTGAATTTTGCGGCGAGGGATGCCTGGCCGGACAGCCGCGGCGCATGGCGACAGCGACGGCGATGACTGAATGCGAGATCATGCGGCTGGAGAAGACGGCCGTCATCCGCGTGCTGCATGACGAGCCGGCGTTTTCCGAGATGTTCGTCTCGCATCTCTTGGCTCGGAACATTCGCGTGGAAGAGGATCTGGTCGATCAGCTGTTCAATTCGAGTGAAAAGCGATTGGCACGGGCACTCCTCCTATTGGCGAATTTCGGCAAGGAAGGCAGGCCGGAGCCGATAATTGCGAAGATCAGCCAGGAGACGCTGGCGGAGATGATCGGCACGACGCGGTCTCGCGTCAGCTTTTTCATGAACAAATTTCGGCAATTTGGCTTCATTGATTACAACGGCACCTTGATAGTCCACAGCTCCCTGCTGAGCGTCGTTCTGCACGATCAACCGCAGATCAAGGTCGAACGGGATCATCCCTTGCGAACGGAACCGGACATGGCTGGAGAGTGAGCGGGGCTTTCAGTAATTGCGGCGCTGCGAACTCTAGGCGGCGTCTAATTCCGGCAACGGGTCGAGCCCTTCCCTAGCATCCTGGACCTTGTTCCATCGCCGTCCTGCCGATCGGGCATGAGCCATGGATCCGCGGAAGCCGAGTTCATGCGTTCGGCCCAGCGTCGCTCCACGCGGTCCATCGGATAAAGCGTGATCATAGCATCCTCGCGTGCTCTGGATTCCTTATGATCGCATGCACACCCCGGACCAAGTCCGGGGCAGGCTTTGCCGGAAAACGCTCCAACGGCCTCATTACGAGGTCACGAACGATCTTCTCCGATCCCATGGCCCATCCGTCCGTCGGCGGGCGCTCGGTTGGAAATTATCTTGTTTCTATTTGCCACCACCCATTCCTCGTTTTCGGCGAGGGTCCTGAAGGCCTGCGCGCGCCGACGGAATTCCTTGATGTCCTCCAGCGACGTGGCCTCGTGCGCAAGACGAGCGAACTCGGCCGATTTGTTACGATAGTCTTGCGCATTCGACATTGGACAACGCTGGCTAAGGCTATATCTCCCGCCCCCATCCAAGCACCACAGAAGGAGTCCGGCTGAAAGGGCCGAGCTTCGACGTGAATTCGGTTGCAGTCGGAGGCGCGAAGGGTATCGCATCCACCTGCGCCTGCAATAGACCGCAGCTCTTGCTGCGGGGCGCGATCTTGCAGGGCGGAGGAATGCCGGCTCGTTGTCAGCATGAGGCCTTAGCCGGGTCTGCCGGGGGCCTGATCCTCGAGAAGGCGATTGCCGTGCAGCGCCAGTTGCGTCGCCTTTGTGGCCTGGGTCAGGACCATTTGGTTGCCCGGAGAGTCGTAAGCGGCGGCCAACCTCGTGAAGCATTGGCGCCAAAGAGCATCGTCGGCGAGCCCAAGACGGATTTCATCTTCCGCGAAATTCGCCGCCTCGCCGATCGTCATAATGAAAGGCGGCTGACGGCCGGCGTTTGTTTTCAGCGGAAGGGGCCAGGACAGCGCTGTCGTGCTCTGGAAAACGGACATGCAAGTTCTCCTTACCGCATAGTCTCTCACGCCACGCCGGAGGCGCATTCAAAGCCGGCTCGTTGCGCCTCGCGACGGGTTGATCAGGACGGCGCCGCCCTACTTGGCGGCAGCGACCAGAGGCTTCAGGATCTCAGCCGAGCAAGCGTCCACAAGCTCCGAGTTCGGGTAGGAGAAGCCCGGGAGCGTGACCCACTCCTTTGGAAGCTCGTCCCTTCGCTTCCAGGAGTCGATTTTTGCGAAGGCGACTTTTCTTGCAGCAACATCCGGCTGAGCGAGGAACCTCTCCGCGCAGATGGGAGCGAGGACCGCGATGACAGCCGTCTCCGCACGGCTATTCGCGATCTTGTCGGCGCTGCCGCCGGTAACCCAGCCAAATCCAGGGCCGACCCAGTTGAAGCCGATAGCAACCGTCAAGGCGAAGCCGATAGCGATTCCTTGAAGAAGCCGCGTAAGCGACTCGCCCGAGAGGAATGAGGGTTTCATGGCCTACAGCCTTTCGTTGTACGAGGGAAGAGGATTCCCCCCCTCGGCAGGCTTCCGGAAACGAGTTGGATTGAAAGCCGGGTCGCCTTGCGCTAGCGGCTCGATCGCAAGCGTACGCTCGCCACCCATAGAAGTCTGTATAAAATTGCTCACTCTGAACCGACGGCGGATAGCCTTGGAGGAGCAATTTAGACTGAGGCGCCTGTAGGTCCGCGACGGACTGTGCCTCGCGCGTCAACGAACGGAAGTGAGAACACGGCGTCTGCCGTCAGCTGTGCCGGCTGCTCCGCAAAGCCGCCAATAGAGGCGCAGGTAGTTGCGTGCCATCACGTCCGCGGTGAACCGCTCCTGGAACACCTTGCGCACCGTCCGGCGGTCAAGTTGATCAAGCTTGAGGACCGCGCTCACAGCTTCGTCTTCGGAATCCACGATGAACCCGGTTTTCCCGTCGTCGACGATCTCGGCGACCGACCCGCAGCGCCATGCGATCACGGGCGTTCCACAAGCCATGGCTTCGATCAGAACCAGGCCGAACGGCTCGGGCCAATCGATCGGGAACAGGAGTGCGGCGGCATTGCCAAGGAAAGCGGATTTCTGGCCGTCACCGATCTCGCCGATGAATTCAATCAGAGGATCGGCCAAGAGCGGCTTTATCTCGTCGCGAAAATAGTCGGCGTCCACCGCATCCACCTTGGCCGCGATCTTGAGGCGCATGCCCAGGCGCTTCGCGATGGAGATCGCCCGATCGGGACGCTTCTCGGGCGAGATGCGGCCGAGGAAGGCGAGATAGGGATCGCTGGGCACCTTGTTGAACGCGTAAATGTCTTCGGCGAGGCCATGCTGGACCGTGGCCAGCCAGTTCGCCCCGGCGAGCGGCTTGCGCTGATCGTCCGATATCGAAACGAGGGCATAGTGCTGCCAACGAGAATAGGCCTCGGGCAGATCCTTCAGGTCGAGCCGGCCATGCAGCGTGGTCACGGTTCGCGCCGCAAAATCCTCGAAGAACGGAAAATGGATGAGATCGACATGGAAATGCAGAACGTCGAATTCGTGCCGACGCGAATGAAGCTCATGCAGCATGGACAAGTGAGCGGCCAGGTCCGATTTCAGCGGAAACGGATCGAGCCGAATGGCTTGATCGCGTACCGGGACCAGCGTCGCCCGCGTATCGGCCTCCGCGCTCGCGAACAGCGTCACTTCGTGCCCAAGCTCCACCAGAGCGTTGGTCAGGTGCGCCACGATGCGTTCAGTGCCGCCGTACAGGCTGGGCGGCACCGCCTCATACAGCGGCGCGATCTGAGCGATTTTCATGCGATGCCATCAATCCGGTCGGCGAGTCGGCTTCACTCGCATTGGATTATTTGCCGCGAAGCAGATCCTTCAAGCCGCCGCCGGCGTTCCGCACCTTGCCTGCTGCCTTGTCGGCTTTGCCTTCGGCTTCGAGCTTGGCATCGCCCGTCACTTTGCCCGCGGCCTCCTTCACGGCGCCTTTGGCCTGTTCCGCTGCGCCCTTGATTCGATCCTTGTCCATCTCTCACCTACCCGAAGGATTGCCAAGATCGTTGATAGACGGCGCTGATGATGATCAGCGCTGCGAAGAATGCCGGAACGACGATCGGAGGAACCAACCACGATGCCAAAGTTCCAGAGCTCTCGTCGGTCGTTTTGCTGGGGGAAGGACTTGGAAGTCCCACCCTCGTCATCCCGGCGCGCATTGGCTGCGCGTGGTGGTCTGTTTGGGGATTTTCTCTTGATTGGGGTCATGATGTTCCTGTGGAGTGGATGGGCTCCAATGACGAGGGCTTATCACGAACACGTGCGGGAGCCGGCAAGCGCGAGGGTACGGGGCCGCCGGGACGCGCTCAGCGTTTGTCAAGCTACACACGAATCGCTGAGCGGTGTCTGTATAATATTGCTCACTCCATGAAGCTCACCCGTGGTGGTGCGGAATAGGCTCAAGCTGACCCACCACGCTGCCGAAGCAGTCGATCGGATCGCCAGCGCTGACAGGAAAAAATAAAAGCTCGATCGCATCATCGTAAATTCAATTCCCTCGCCCCATCATACGATGAACAATTTTTTAGTAGGAGGCGATTTGTGAGCAGTAACCAAATGACAGTGAGACCGCGGATCTCCAGCTTCATCATCAGTGGGATCATCGCCTGTCTGGTCTCGACCCAGCTCTTTGAAGCTTCGCTGCTAGTAGCGCCATGGGAGCAAGTCTTTGGCGCTCCAGTTGTCGCTGGTGCTGCCGTCGCGGATGTACCCCATGCTCGAAAAAGCAATCGTCCTGGGACCGATCCAGCGATGACCGCAAGCACCGCTGATAATCCTGCTTTTCCGGAACCAACAGCGGGCCAGACGATCGAGCCTTTTGCGCGTGAAAAGGCCGACGAACTCGACGAGCCCACTCCTTCGCAGCCGGTAGGCTGCGAGGCGGCCGCGAGATTGATTGTCGACCCAACGTTGACCCGGCTCGTCGGTCGTTGCTTTGCATAGACAGGAGCCAGCACATCTTCATTGAACGGCGAAGGGTCGAGCATCCGGTGACCGACAACGCCGCAACCATCTATCGAGATGAGGGAGAGACCGAATGATTACGCGAACGACGCGCAAGACCGTCACGTTCACACGGCCCTTCTCCCTCAGCGCGCTCGACGATGCGCAACCGTCGGGAACTTACACGGTAGACACCGATGAGGAACTGATCGATGGGTTGTCGTTTCTCGCCTATCGGCGCGTCGGGACCCTGCTCCACTTACCTTCGACGTCGAGCCGAGTTGGCGTGACCGAAATTGTTACCGTCAACCCGTCGGAACTCGAGGTTGCGCTGGAAAGAGATATCCGGCAGTCTGGATCACACGAATGAGCAAGTACGACCATGGTGAGCAGAAAAGAACCGAAGCATTCTGGCGGGTCAGATCAAAACAAGGCTGTCGCTAGATGGGATAACGAGGGTGGCGCTCCTAAGGGGGTACCGCAGCAGGATCGCGACGCGCTGGCGTCTCTCGCCAAGGAAGAAGAGCATATTTGGCGGCGCCTGGGCGCCGCCGTCATCATGCAATGGAACGACCTGCCCACAGGTATCCAGCGTGAACTCTTTGAACACGCCATATCCATGGGCGAGCTGCGGCACACAGCCGAGCTGAAGGGCCAGATTGCTCGATTCCTTCACAATTCTCGGCTTTGGCGTTGTCGTAGGGGTTCCCTCGCCGGCCCATGGAGCCGAGAAGCCCCTGGTGGGCGAGCAGGCCGCGGTAAGATTTAGAGGCATATTGCGAACCTCGATCCGAATGGTGGATGCAGCCCTTCGGCGGCTGTCGCGCTCGGATCGCGGCCTTCAGGGCTGCAACGGCCAGCCGCGCATCGATGGAGCGGCTGATTGCATAACCCACCACCCGGCGTGACCAGGCGTCGAGGATGGCGGCCATATAGACAAATCCGGTGGCGATCGTGATGTAGGTGATGTCCGCCACCCAGACCTGGTTCGGACCATCGACCATCCTGTCGCGGGCAAGGTCCGGGAAGATCGGACCGTTGTGGTTGCTGTCGGTGGTAGCGATGAAGCGCCGTCGGCGCTTGGGTTGCAGGTCATGCTCGCGCATAAGCCGGCGGATTTTCTTGCAATTGACGATGATGCCGCGATGGCGCAGCTCGGCGCCGACCCGGCGATAGCCATAGGCGTCAAACTCATCGCAGATTGCGACCATGGTGGCGACGATCTCGGCATCGTCGGCTTCGTGCGACGCCACATCATAGTAGGTGGAGCAGGGCAGACCCATCAGTCGGCATCCTTCGGCGACGGAGAGGCCACGGGGCCGGTGATGACGGATGTACTCGCGCTTCTCGGCCGGGGTGCGCTTCTCAAGACCCCCTTTAAAGACTCGAGCTCGAGGGCTTGCCGCCCTACCATGCGTTCCAGGGCGGCAATCTTGGCTTCGTACTCCTGCAAAAGATCGGCGGCCCGGGCGTCGTCGTCAAAGGCACCGGCTTCGTACTTGGCCACCCAGATGCGGATCAGGTTGCGGGAAACATCGTGGCGCTTCGCCAGCCCATGCAGGGTCTCACCTGCAAGGAACTCCTGGGCGACCTGACGCTTGAAATCGGCGCTGTAGGTGCGGTGCTTGGCCATGGCTTTCATCCTTTGAAAGCCGGCAGTCCGGTCAATTCCCAACCTCTCATCTGTCCACCGTCAGGGGCGCACTTCACCGAGTGAGCAATTTTGAACAGACGCCGTCGGTCAACGGGCGTACCTTTCCAGGTTGGTCAGGCACGATTTGCAACGCTACCGCTCTAACGCGGCAGAATGTTTGTCGGCGGCTCAGAACGCCAGCCAACCCTATTACCGAATTAACGTGTCTATGGCCACCTCGTGGCTCTCACTCGCGCGGCAGGATGAGGAAGTGGACAACCTGCTCGCGAGCTGGGGCATAGCCATTCAAGCCATATCCGATCGCTGAATTGAATGTGGCGCATGTTGTTGAGGGCAAATTGGCCCCCGGCAACCTGATCAACGGCTGCCGCGCAGCCACCGGAACCCAAGGAGTAGACTAAAAGGAGTAGACTAAAATGACCAAGATTTGCACCGCCCTGATCGGCACCGCCGTCATCGCCACCCTGTTGGCCTCGGCCTCGGCCGGCTTCGCCCAGGGGACCCGCGAGCAGCGCTCCGCCTGCATGGGCGATGCCTTCCGGCTGTGCAGCTCGGAGATTCCGAGCCTCCAGCGCATCACCGCCTGCCTGAAGGCGAACTATTCCAAGGTCAGCCCCGCTTGCAAGGCGGCGGCCGCCAAGACCGCGGCGAAGAGCTGATCCTTCGATTTCTGGTGGCGCGACCGCAGCCGACGGACCAAATTCGTTCTTCAGAGACGCGGAGTGGAATAGTCACGCGGCAGCTCCGGTCTTGAGAGCTCACCCGACGAGCCCCTAGGACCCGAGCACGCCTGGCGCGGGCGTTTTACAAACTTGATTATTTGATTTTAAATCAAGATTTCCCGCTTCTCCCTGAGCACAGAAATCTTGAATTTTTGATTTTAAATCAAGATTTCCCGCTCGATTCCGTTGACAGCGCGCGACGGGCGATTTCTAGTGCATACATGGCGGCGGGCTCCCGCTTTGGCGAACAACGAGGCGTCAGTTCAAGTTCCGGCGCGTAACGGGGAGAAAGCTCATGAGCAGTCTGGTGGTTCTCGGGTTTGACGGAATTCACACCGCGGATGAGGTTCTCAACAAGGTGCGCCCGCTGCAGAAGGAGCACCTGATCGACCTGGAGGATGCCTGCGTAGTCGAGCGCGACAAGGACGGCAAGGTTCACATTAAGCAAGCGGTGAATTTGATGGCGCTCGGTGCAACGACCGGCGGCTTGCAGGGAATGCTGTGGGGTATGCTCGTGGGCATCCTCTTTCTCAATCCGCTTGCTGGCATGGCACTCGGCGGCGTCGCGGGGGCCGGTGCCGGTGCGCTGTCGGGCCGGCTGGTCGACTTCGGAATCAATGACGACTTCATCAAGAAGCTCGGAGAGACGATCCCGGTGAACTCTTCCGCCCTCTTCGTGCTGGTGAAAAGCGTGACCGAGGACAAGGTGCTCCCTGAAATCGAACCGTACCGGCCGCGCGTCTTGAAAACCTCGCTGTCCAATGACGATGAAGCCAGATTGAAGGCGGAGCTCAGCAAGGCGGCCTGACAGGCCGCGCGCGACGTGGCCGTGCGGTCGTGCTCGCTCGCCCAGGCAAAAATATTCAACTCATCCCAACCGGCAGGCCATCCAAGGGGCGAGGACAAACGCAATCGGAGATGACAGAGGCGCTGCAAGGCATGGACCCGGCCGTGCCGCCCTACCTGAGACCGGATAAGCGGGGACGCCTTTGAACACCTCGGCTCTCTGCCGCGACTGAGTGGAATGGTTGGCCACATCAGCGAGGAGGGGAGAGTGTCCCGCAGCGTCATCGCTCACTGTGAAGCGTCCGCACTTGAGCTGGATCCTGCCCTGCTCGACCAAGTTTGCGGTGGCAGTTCAAAGCTGGGCTCCGGGACCGACGGCGTGCACAGCGCCGGCAGCAAGCCTGGCGGCGTTACCGACGGTCGAGGTCCGCTCGGCAGCAAGCCCGGTGGTGCCGGAGACGGTCGCTGGTAGCGCGAAGAGCGGCTACTCCCGCCTTTCAAGCTTCGGGCGGGCTAAGAAGGGGGCGACCCCTAATTCGGCCCCCCCGGATGGCTTCGAGCAAGTCGCCTCTCATACCGGATCTCGTCGAGACCCCGCGCGGCGCGCGAGCCAAGCTTGAGTTCGATCCAGAGCTGGCGACCTTCGTCCTGTCGAAACGACTTAGTCGCACGCCGGTCTGGCGTGACGAACATCGCGGTCGGTGGCGATGCCGGCCCCCCTTTTTTCGGCTGCGCAGGGGATGATCCAAAAAACCAGGAAGACCCGGTGGTTGGCGCTAAATGCTGCGGTGCACAAATTATGCTTGATTTATTGTGCAGCGCAACATATATAGGTTTTGCGCCGGTCATTGGGACCGGCAAATGGGTCCAAGGAAAAGGGAAAATGTCATGGTCAAGAATTTCGACGAAATGCAGAAACTAGGACAACAGAGTGCCAATGCGGCGACGACGTCCTTTGGTGTGGTCTCCAAGGGTGTGCAGGCAATCGCGACCGAGCTCGCCGACTATTCGAAGAAATCCTTCGAAGAGGGCACCCAGGCTTTTGAGCAGTTGCTCGGCACCAAGTCGGTGGAGAAGGCGATGGAGCTCCAGCAGGTTTACTTCAAGAACGCCTATGAGGGCTTTGTCACCCAGGCGACCAAGATTGGGGCGCTCTACGCCGACCTCGTCAAAGAAACATACAAGCCGTTCGAAGGTTATGTAGCGAAGATCACGCCAGCGAAATAATTGGCAGCAAGACTGAAATGAAGAAGCCCGGCCTTGAAGTCCGGGCTTTTTGTTGCTGGCCCGAAGCACAAGCTCATCTTAAATTGACTCAACTGTTTGTGAGCGCTCGCTAGCCTCAGAGGAAAGCCCATTCGTCGTTCACAAGTCTGGATGTTCGCGAGAAGGCCGCCACCGAGGCGCACTCGTAAGGTGTCGCGCCATCGCAGGACTGAGTTCACTCTTCCGAATAAGCCCGCGGCTGCGAACAATATCGGGTAATCTCATGGAGCGCGTTAGTCTCGGTCAACTGCAGCCCGTCCGCATTCTCGCGGATTTTGTCAGAGAACTGTTATCGGGAAACACGCTGACACCGGGCTGCTTCTGGGCCGGTCTCGCGGACATCATCAGGGATCTGGGGCCACGGAATCGGGCCCTTCTAGACGACCGGTATAGGTTGCAGGCCACGATTGACGGGTGGCATCGCGATCGCCGCGGACAGGCGTTCCAACTATCGGCTTACGAAGCATTCCTGAGAGAGATCGGATACCTGGTGCCGCAGCCGCCCTCGGCGCAAGTGCTGACGCAGAATGTCGACTCCGAGATCGCGCAGGTGGCCGGACCGCAGCTTGTGGTCCCGCTGACCAACGCGCGCTACGCCCTGAACGCCGCAAACGCCCGGTGGGGAAGCCTTTACGATGCGCTGTACGGCACTGACGCGATCCCGGACGAGGGTAAGCTCGCCCGTGGCAGCGGCTATAACTCCGCGCGCGGGGCGACAGTGATCGCCCGCGCCAAGCGGTTTCTCGACCAATCGGTGCCGCTCGCCGACGGCCGGCACGAGGGCGTGACGGCTTACGCCATCAAGGGTGGCGAACTGGTCGCCACCCTGACGGGCGGCACGATCACGCGCCTGCAAAATCCGGATCAGTTGCGCGGCTATCGCGGCGACCGCGGGAAACCCAACGCGGTGCTGCTCGCCAATCACGGCCTGCATCTCGAAATACGGATCGATCGTGGGCACCGCATCGGCCGTGACGACCCGGCGGGAGTCGCCGACATTCTCCTCGAAGCGGCCATCACGACCATCATGGACATGGAAGATTTGGTTGCCGCCGTCGACGCCGAGGACAAGGTCCTGATCTACCGCAATTGGCTCGGCCTGATCGACGGCACATTAAGCACGACCTTCAAAAAGGGCGGCGGCACGGTTGAGCGGCGCCTCGCCGCCGATCGCGCCTATATGTCCCCGGACGGCGGTGAGCTCGCGCTTCCCGGGCGGAGCCTAATGCTGGTGCGCAACGTCGGACATCACATGTATACGGACGCCGTGCTCGATCAGGAAGGGCGGGAGATCCCCGAAGGCTTCCTCGACGCGGCGATGAGCGTCCTGATTGCCAGCCGCGACCTGCAACCGGGGGATCGCGCGTTCCGCAACAGTCGCGCGGGCTCAGTCTACGTGGTGAAGCCAAAAATGCACGGGCCGGAGGAGGTGGCGCTCGCTGACGATCTGTTCGGGCGTGTCGAGGAGCTGCTGGGGCTTGAACGCCACACGGTGAAGGTCGGCATCATGGACGAGGAGCGGCGCACGACCGTCAACCTCAAGGCCTGCATCGCCGCCGCGCGGCATCGCATTGCCTTCATCAACACCGGTTTTCTCGATCGCACAGGGGACGAGATCCACACCTCCATGGAAGCCGGCCCGATGGTGCGCAAGAACGAGATGAAGAACACTTCCTGGATCAAGGCATACGAGGACAATAACGTTGACGTGGGCCTCGCCTGCGGCCTTCCCGGGCGGGCACAGATCGGGAAGGGCATGTGGGCCGCGCCCGACAAGATGGCCGACATGCTGGCCCAGAAGATGGGGCATCCCCAAGCCGGCGCCAATACCGCTTGGGTACCGTCGCCGACGGCCGCGACCTTGCACGCGCTGCACTATCATGCAGTCGACGTGGCAGCCCGGCAGCGCGAGCTCGCGAAGCGCACGCCGGCGCGGCTCGTCGACATCCTGACGATTCCGGTCTCGCCGTCGAACTGGGCGCCTGACGCCGTCCAGCAGGAGCTCGACAACAATTGCCAAGGTATTCTCGGTTACGTCGTGCGCTGGATCGACCAGGGCGTCGGCTGTTCAAAGGTGCCCGACATTCACGATGTGGGCTTGATGGAGGACCGGGCGACGTTGCGCATCTCAAGCCAGCACATAGCCAATTGGTTGTTGCATGGCGTGGTCGACGGGAACCGGGTCATGGAAACGCTGCGGCGGATGGCCGTGGTGGTGGATCGCCAGAACGCCGAGGATCCGCTCTACCGTCCCATGGCGCCCGGCTTCGACGGGCCCGCGTTTCTCGCCGCTTGCGACTTGATCTTCAAAGGCCGCGTGCAACCGAACGGGTACACCGAGTTCATCTTGCATGAGCGACGGCGCGCGGCAAAACTCGCAAGAGAATGATCTTTCCTCGCGTTTTTGCGCCTTGATAACCAGAAATCTCTAATCAAGTGCGCAAGTCTCATAAGTCGCGTCAATTGATGAGGGACAGTGAATTTGGGTTGGCAGTCGCCCCCGGCCGCCTCTTCGCGCGTTCGAACTGAGGAATCTACGGTGGTTGGTGCCACCTTTCCTGAGCCACTCGGCCGGGCCCCGAAGCTCCAACCCTAGCAGCCCGGCCTTGCCTCCCGGTATGGCAATGCAGGTACTGGTTCCGTTACCTGCGGGGCCGCGGTCGTTGCCGAAATCCTCAAGCGCGAGGGGACGGAATTTCTGTCGTGCTATCCGCGCAACCAGATCATCGAGCCGTGCGCGGCGCTTGGCATCAGGCCGATCCTGTGCCGGCAGGAGCGCGTCGGCGTGGGCCTCGCCGACGGTTACAGCCGCATCAAGCGCGGCAGAAAGAACGGCGTGTTCGCGGCACAGGCCGGTCCCGGCATCGAGAACGCCTACCCCGGCGTGGCCCAGGCCTTCACGGAGAACGTGCCGCGCGTCGCGCCTACCACGCCATGCGCTCGGGCAAGCCGGGCCCGGTGCTGGTCGAAATTCCCGATGAGATCGCGGAAGCCGAGTTCAAGGGCGAGCTCGACTACAAGCCGGTGCCCGTGCTTCGGGTCGCGCCTGATCCGGACCTGGTGAAAAAAGCCGCCCAGATGTTGCTCGCGGCGAAGAATCCGCTGATCCTTGCCGGCGCCGGTGTCCACTACGCCGAAGCGTCCGAGCAGCTCGCCACATTGGCCGAGCTGCTTCCGGCACCGGTCGCCACCACCAATCCCGGGAAGAGCGCGATTGCGGAAAGCCATCCGCTGTCGCTCGGCGCCTCGACCCGGTCGCGGCCGAAGATGTTCACCGAGTTCATGGCGAAAGCCGATCTGGTGCTGGCGGTCGGCACCAGCCTCACCCGCACGCCGTTCGGCCCTTCGGTGCCGCCCGGCAAGGCGATCATCCATGCCACCAACGAGGCGAGCGACATCAACAAGGAATACAGCGTCGATCACGGCATGGCCGGCGACGCGGCGCTCACGCTCGACGCGCTGATCGCCGAGGTCTCGCGGCAGAAGAAACCGGGCGGCGGCAATGCGCTTGCGTCGCTGAAGGAGGAGGTGGCGCAGGCAAAGAAAGCCTGGCTCGACGAATGGTCGAAGTTCCTGAGCTCAGACGCCGTGCCGCTCGACCAGTATCGTGTGATCCGCGACATGATGCGCACGATCGACCGCAACGACGTCATCATCACTCACGACTCCGGCTCGCCGCGTGAGCAGATGATGCCGTTCTGGGAAACGACCGCCGCCGGCTCCTACATGGGTTGGGGCAAGTCCACCCAGCTTGGCTATGGGCTCGGCATCACCATGGGCGCGAAGCTCGCCGCGCCGGACAAGCTCTGCATCAACGTGATGGGCGAAGCCGCTATCGGCATGACCGGCATGGATATCGAAACCGCGGCGCGCAACAGGATAATCAATGATTCTAGAAATCAGGCGGAAAAAAAATAAGGCTCTTCGTGAAGTCGTGTGGGTGATTTTGGATCAATTTCGAATGGCTGTCTTCTGTTGTTGTCGCTGTGGGCATGTGGGCAACGCGCTTGCGTTGTCCATTATGTCCACAGCGATGCTGTATGCCCGCGGCGCGGATTTGTGACGAGGCCAGCTCGTCGACAGGGCGCATCACGAATGATGGTACAGATGCCCCGATGCCGCTACAGGGCTGGCAGCATGCAGGTGAGGATTTTGAGCCGCAGATAGTCTTCGTTGTGCAAGCCGTAGGCGCGGCGCTGGATCACCCGAATCTTGTTGTTCAGCCCCTCGACGAAGCCGAGCGAGACCTTGTTCTCCGGCCGGCAGTAGGCGGCAATGCCGTCCCAGTGACGGTCGATCATCGCGGCGAACTTCTCATAGGGCGTGAGCCGCTGCCACTTGAGGCTCGCGTGCCAGTTCTCGAAGAAGCGTCGTGCCCAGCCCTCGCGCTCATAGCTCCACAACTGGTCAAAGCTCTCTTTGAGGACGTAAGCCGTGTTGAGCCGCTTGTTGGCTGCCAGCAATGTCTTCAACGCCCTCTTGCCGTCGAGCGTGAGGTTCTCCTTGCGCGACAGCAGGGTGTATTTCTGCCCCTTGATGTAGCGCCGGTCACGGCGGCCTGCTAGCCGCGCGTATTCGCTCTTGCGGACCGCATCTAACGCCTCGCCCAGATGGCGCATGACATGGAACTTGTCGAACAAAATCGCGGCTTGCGGCGCATGCGCATTGGTCGCCAGGCGGAACGGTTTCCACATGTCCATGACGGCAAGGCGAATGCGCGAGCTCTTCCTCTCGCCAAGCCAGGCGTAGAACCGGCTCATGCTCGCCTCCGAGCGGTCCTCGCCGCCGAACCAGATCGGCCGGCCGCGCACGAGGTCGCTGACCACGATCCGGTAGGTGTGACCCTTGCGGATCGCGATCTCGTCAATCCCAATCACCTGTGGACCGGGCGTGCCCGCGCGCGCGAGCTGAGCCCCCATGTATTGCATCTCCAGCGCCTTGACCGTGTGCCAATCCAGCGCCAGTTCCTTCGCCACGTCCTTGATCGTCGCCTGCCGGCAGCGCCGGCCGACAAAATAGGCAAAGCGCTTGGTGTAGAGTGGATTGTCCGCCAGAAAATCCAGCCGCTCCCGCTTCACCTTCCCGCAACGGCGGCACTCGACCCGCCGCACCTCCAATTCCAGATATATCCGCGTGTCGCCGCAGGACAGATCGCGCACGCGGCGGACCTTTCGGTCGTACCAGCCCATCTGCATGTGACCGCAACAGCCGCAAGCCGTTTTTTTGAGCGCCGGTTGAGCGTGATCACGCGCGCTTTCGGATCACCGAAAATGCCGCGCACTGTCGATTGCGGTCGAAAACCGGGGAACGAATACCCATCCCACAGCCGCCGCCTTCGCTTCGCTGTTCGTGCCATCCGAAATTGATGATTGATTCGAAGCTTAGCGGTAATGCAAAATACCTAGGAAATGCACAGCTTTCTGCGATTTCCAACCTCAAAATCACCCACTCGATTCCCCGAAGACCCAAAAATAAAAAAAATGAAAATCACGCACGCCCGAGGAGCGTTTATCAAGGTAATGTAGCGTTGCACAGGGGTTATCATAGAAAACACAGGCGTGGCAGGGCCAATGGTCAAAATTTGCTAGCTACGTGGCAGACCCCAGGGCACTAAAGAGAAAGGAAACCAGTGGTCCTCCAATTTGGCATCGTCCCTAAATGTGTTCGCGGGCCAACGTAGGAACTCGTTGATTTTTGCGGCGGCGGCAAGTTCGGCGATGGTTGCGTAAGTGCCACTCCCCAGCATTTCGCGCCAGCGGAACGGCCGGGCGGTCGGCCTTGACCTTGCAGCCTAACGGCTGGCATTGAAGGTGACGTTGCCCTAGGCCCGCAATCGGCCGATCGTCGCGCAATCGCTTCGCGTTGCTGATGTCGGTTCAGCTTGAACGGTCGTCCCATATGGACGCCTCGCGCTTTGGCGCGAACGCGGCCCTCGCCAGTCCGCACACGAATTAGTTCGCGTTCGAATTCAGCGAGGCCACCAAGAACCGTCAGCATCAGTCGTCCGTGGGCCGTGGTCGTGTCTGCCCAAGCGTCGCCGAGTGATTTGAATGCGGCGCCCGCTTTCGCGATCGTGTCGAGAATGTTGAGCAGGTCCCTCGTTGACCGGGCCAGGCGATCAAGCCTTGTGACGATCACAAGGTCTCCCGCGTCGATGGTTTTCAGCAGCCGGTGCAGTTGCGCGCGATGGTTTGCCGCGCCGCTGATCTTTTCCTTGAATACTTTCGCTGCGCCCGCTTCGTGCAAGGTGGCCTCTTGCGCGGCCAGCGTTTGGCCGATGGTGCTGACGCGCGCGTAACCATAAATAATCATGAAAGTCCCCCGTTTAGCCCATAACATACGCACACGGTAACTCCCCATGAAATGGGGATCAATGGTGGTGTGCGTATGTTTTGACTAATGCACCAATCCGCGCGCCCGCGCGCCCCGCGCGGTTGATCCCGGTTTGATATGAAAGGCGTCCCGGTGCCCCACAAACGGCCGCCCATGCGATCGTAATAATGTCGGGCACCACGACACCCACCGCGCGGATCGCGCACCACCCGCCACGCCACGGCCAAATAAAAATGGAGCCGGGGGTCCGGCTCCATTACTGCAAGTCTGAAGTCAGGCGGCCTTCTTGCCTTTCTTCATGGCGGCCTTTTTCACCGGCACAGGTTCGGCCTCAAGCGTTTCGAGGGCGACGATCTTTTGCGCCCGAGGTCGCAATTGCGCGTCATGCTCCTTTGCGTATTCGGCCGCAAGCCTGTTGATCGTGGCGAGCCGATCCGCCTTCGACGCTGCAGCGATTTCAGGTCGCGACACGATCGCTTTCCGGGCCAGCCGCATGATAACCTGAGTGATCGGATCAGACGCCGTTTTAGGTCCGCCGATGGTTTGCGCCTTGACAACGCCCGCGTAAAGGCTGGCCAGTTTCTTTTCGGCCATTTCTCGCGACCGGTTGATGTAGTTGTCAGGATCAGCCTTCGCAGTCGCGGACGCATGAGCGTCCATCAACAGATTGCGGAGGCCTGTTCGCACGATATGATCGCGAACCTCACTATTGAACCGCGTCACATCAACGTCGAGTTCAATGCCTTTGCCGATTGCCACCAACATTGTCGTCTCCCATTAAGTTTCGGCGGCACCATGCGAGCCGTGCAATCACGGTCGCTCTAATGATCAAAACAGTCGAGAACTATTTAAGCACTAATAGTGCTTTGTCTTGTCAGAGGTTGATTTATTATTGCGGGTAAAATCGACATAGGGATATCTTACCCCGACCGTTCGCACCCTCGAAAGAGAACCCAGGAGAGCAGTGAACCGTCCGTACATGCCGGAAACCGGCATAGCCATGCGGCTCGGCTAGAGACGAGAGCAAGCACAGTGAATGATACAGCTCTTACGGTTACCGTAAGAGCTGTATGTTTGGCTCGTCACGCCGCAGATCGATCCCACAAAAAAGGCAGAACGGCCTGGACGTTTGATAGGCCCCCCGGGGGGGTAAAAAAAGAAAGAAAATCCCAAAGGACTTCGAGCCCGAGTATGATTTCAAAATTCAAGGTATGGCTCCAGTGGATTTCGATACCAATGAGTTCGTTGCCTCAATCGCGGAACGCCAGGAGATCAATCCAGAATTTGCGAACTTGCTCGGGAAGCCCTGAACAGGCACGAGGGGCGCAACCGCGCCCCGAGTGGATGTCTCCCTCCTCTCTCAGCTATATCCAGTTGTATATAGGAGAAGGGAGCGAGTGGATGATATTGCCATGGCGGAAACCGTCATAGCCATACGTTTGGTCGCGCCGCGAACCCGGCCCGCATCGTCTCAGCAATTTGCATCGTTATGTTTTTTGATGGAGACGCGGCCATACACGTGAACCCGGCCCGCATCGTCTCAGCAATTTGCACCGTTATGTTTTGATAGCGACTCCGCCATACACGGGTTTATGCAAATTGCTGAGACGGTGTGTGGGTACACGTGTTTATGCAAATTGCTGAGACGGTCTGTGGGTACATGGGTTTATGCAAATTGCTGAGACGGTGGTCGGGCCGCGCCGCCGCCCAGCCATATCGTTCACTGCTCGGCTCCAGGCGTGCTTCAAGGGAGTGCCTGCCACAGATCCGCTGTGTCCTTCTCATAGCCGAACTCGCCGCGCTTCTCCGCTGGGATGTGTTTGACGAGACCTTGCACCTCTAGGTCCTCGAGGTGCCGACTCAAAGTCTTTTTCGGCAGCTTGACCTTATCGGCAATCTCTAATGCTTCCACCGCTTGCGGCGCGATGCTTTTCAGGTACTCGTAGGCCCGCCGCCGAATAGGTGGCGTACTGTCCATAGCGATCTTCTCGATCACGTTAAGCGCCACATCTCGATCAACGCCCAGCGTATCAAGCCCGGCGAGCAACCGTTCCAAACTGAGGCCTAGTCGCCCAGTGCCTTCGGCGCCATGGATACCTTCAATCTCGGTCGTGTACCTATGACGCTCGACAGGGGCTCGCAGACGCACTACCAGCGAACAGATGCTGCTGATCCGCCCCGCTCTTCGAGGCTGAGCGGCCGCGGTTCAGTGCGTCGCACGGCAAACAGTCTCTCTACGGCCTCCGACAACTCTCTACGCATTCGCTCGGTCCCCTCGCCAGCGTGGTCAAGCGCACGCTCGAACTGGCCCTCTACAGGGGCGAGGCGGCACAACAGATAGCGGTCGCCCATAGCGCTGACGACGCTATGACGGCTATCGAACGCCTCGGTACAAGCGAACATGAGTCCGGCCTTGCCATACCATTCCAGTGTGCGACCCCCGTCGGTACCGACGTGGCGCCTATAGTGGCCGTCATAGACTTCGCGCAGTATTGCGAATATTTCCTGATTCGCCTCGGGCCGCAGCGACAGGATCGTTGTGAAATCTTTCAGGACGATAATTCCGAACTCTCCGATCTGGCGCAGCAGGCCGCCAGTGGCATCTTTGTTTTGGTCTTTCTTCGATGTGGCGGACAGAAAGCTCGCGGGCGATAGCGATGAGACCTGTACAACGTTTGGCAGGTTCGACAGCGAGTTGAGTATTTCCGTTTTCGCGCTCGACGGCGGCGCGATGATCCCGAGCCACACTGGATCGCCGGGCAGCAGATTGGCCGCGACCGCGCCAAACACAGCATAGAGCGGCGTCGGGTCCTTCATGATTAGCCAGCGCCCGAACACTTCGATCACTTCGTCGATCGGGCGCCTGTTCGTCATTCTGGCCCGGGCCCTCGCGGCCCGAAGTGTTTACACGAAGGAGTGTCGGCCGGAAGCTCGGCACCGTGCTCCGACCTCATCTCGTAATAGCGGTAGCAACTGTAAGGGTGTTGCATGCCGTATCCATAGAAACTGCACTGCTCGCACACAGTGCCGGGCGGGCCCGTGCCCGCCCAGTGCGCCATGCCTGACGGTGTCGCCTCGCACATACGCTTGAACGCCGGATCGGCGTCAAACAGATACGTGACCTTTATGGTTGGGCGATCTCGGTACGCGCCCGGTCGTCTCCTAGCGGGCGATCGCCTCGTCGCGCGCGGCACGCGTGTTTTCGAGTTACGCATCGATTTCCCTCCCTTGTGACATCCGTGACCGAGGGCTTCCGTTGAAGCGCCGGCAACGTCGGCAGCGCCAGCACCTCCGTTGAACTCTTCCGCACCGGCCGCGCCTTCGGTGGCGGGACCACATTCTCTGAGCTTCAGCAGCCGCTCCAGCATCTCGATCTCTTCGGGGCTCGCGAGTTGGTCCAGCGGGTCGCTCTCACTCACCACTTCTCTCCTGCTTGCATTGCTCGACCTCGTCGCCGGCCTCCCCCAGATCTTCCACCCCTTCAAGCGCCAGCCTGGCCAGTGCAGCGAACTCGGGATTAACCTCTAGTCCCAGAACTCTCCTCGCCATCAGAGACTGCGCAGCCCGCAACGCCGATCCTGATCCACAGGTGGGGTCCAACATCATCGTGTGCTCCGACACGATCATTCGGAAGAAATGTCGGAGCATTTCCGCCGGCTTTTCGCTCATGTGCCGACCCTTGACCGTCGGGGCACTGCGCACGTTGTCGACGGATTGAACTATCGGCAGGCCGCCGCGCGTGCAGAGAAATGCAGCTTCGTAGCATTGGCGCGGATCGTGCTCAGGTCTGGGGATGATGCCCTCACCGGACTTCGCCCAAATTAGCGGGACGGGATTAACGGCCCAGTCCGCTCCAAACGACTCCAAAAAGTCGCGGACCTGCGGATAGCGTTTGATCGGAAACCAGAAGATCATGTGGGCCGACGGCTCGCACAGTCGATCGAGGTTGCTCCGCAGAGTCCGACAAAGCCGATCGAACACCTCCGGCCGATCATCGTAGTCCCCGTGAATCGGCGCTGAGCTTTGGCCGAACTTGTCGGCCCCAACGCCCCAGGGAAAATCAACGTGGAGGAAATTGAACCGCGGCCCGTGATATGCCGGAGCCCACACGTTGAAGTCCTCCGTAAGGATTGTTTCGTCGTGTGTCGAGTCTAACTCGGCTAGTGCTAGCCTCGTATCGCGTTCATCTCGTCGAACGAGGATTCTTCGTTTCGCCGACATGTTTGGAGCAGCGCATATCTGCTTATCACCGCTGACATGTGCATAGGCAACTCGGAGATCGTTCGAGAGCGCGCTTTTGCTCTTGTGAAGCGCATCGGCCGTCTTGTTCTGGTTCCAGGTTGGATCGAGTTGAACATTCAATTCATGAAAGCCAACAAGCGCGTGGCATTGCTCATCAGCCGTCAGGTCCACGCGCTTGATGTTCTCTTCGTATTCGAGGAGTTGAAGGCGTTTCGGGTCAAGTTCGTCGGTGTACTGAGCGCTGATGTGTGTCCAGCCAAGGCGGCGGCAAGCCTCGAGTCGGCGTTCGCCAGAGACGAGCACTAGCTCTCGCGTCACCACGATGGGATGGATCAGACCAAGCGCTTCAATGGAGTCGGCAAGTTCTTCCAGTTGCTCTTCCTTCAACTGCTGTCGCTGCCGCTCTCCGCGATTGACAATGATGGAGTTGATTTCGATCGGGTGGAATTGGCCGGACGTCATTTGGGGGCCCGCACGATTATGGACGGTTTTGCCGGTAAAACTGTGCGCCACCGTGCGTCATTTCAGACCCAGGTCTAAGGCTGGGGGCATCAGCGCGTTTGATCGGCGAACCGCCAGGGCTGGCCGGCAAGCTCTCAACAAACCGTTTGAGGCTCGCGGTAGTTATGCGTGCTGATTTGCCGATTTTGACGGCCTCGAGCTTGCCCTCGCGGATTAGCTCGTAGAGTTTGGATCGGCCAACATCGAGATATTTGCAGGCCGGCTCGATCCGCATGAGTGCGGGCTCGAATGTGGTGGAATTCATCGGACGGCTCCGTGTGCGCGCGCACGATGTGCGCGGTCAACGTACGGTGCCGAATAACCCCCACCCCGTCATTCCGAAACGATCCGATCCGGGTTCGAATCGGATCGGATCGGATCGGATAATCGACTAGCGTTAAATTCTTCAATACTTATCTTGAGGGTCTCTTCGTCCAACGGCGCGAGTGATGGATCGCGCTCGAGTAGTTGCCTTCGTAAATGTTTTCTCGGACAATCACCTGGTTCTGGAACGACACCGGAAAACATCGTAGCCAATTGCGCTATGACGCGCGGGCGCTTGCCAAGAGCCTTTTGCTTGTGTGGTCCAGGTCGCTGGGATTTGAGCCAATAGCGCAGATCATCGGCGTTGATCTCGACGTCGGCCCGCAGAGGCTTGTCCCCCGCCAGAAACAGCCAGCCAGATGAGAGATCGATGCTGGCACGGTGCCAATCCTCGATCGAAATCGGCGGGCCCCAGTGATCATAAATCGGTTCTCGCGGCTCATCGGTCTCCGACCAAGGTCGTTTGCGCGATCGCACCACCCCTGACTCGCATGCCTGACACAGCAACGTGCAAGCCGCGCCGCCACTCACGTCACGCGCCTCAAGTATATCCCTGACCGCATCCACAAGAGTCAGCCAAGGTCGGTCCTTCATGACGCATCCCTCATCGGCAGTGCGATAACCCCGCCCGCTGGTCGCTTGGCGCAATACTCGGCCCAGGCCTCCATAAGCCGCCGACGCTTCTCAAAGAGATCTCCCCGCCGATACGCGGCCTCGACTTTGTCGCCGACAACATGCGCGAGCGCGGCTTCGCTGACCTCGTTCGGGAAGTTCGTCTTTTCGCTTGCCCAGTCTTTGAACGTGCTGCGGAAACCGTGGACCGTAACGTTGCGGCCCGTTCGCCGCAGGAGCATGTCCATTGCCATGTTGCTCATCATGGCGCGCCGACGTCCGGGAAACACGAACGAGTTCTCGCGCAACTCATGCATCTGTTTGAGCACCGCGAGTGCCGCACCCGAGAGCGGCACGCGATGCTCGCGGCTGCCCTTCATCCGATCGGCGGGCACGGTCCACACTCTGGCTTTGAGGTTTATCTCGTCCCACTGAGCGCCAATCACCTCGCCGGTTCGCGCGCAGGTCAGGATCGTAAACTCCAGCGCCTTCGCCGCAATGCCGGGCCGGGCCCGCAGGTCTGCCACGAACTCTGCGATCTCGGCATAAGGTAACGCCGCGTGGTGTTTCACCCGGCGAACTTCGGGGATCTCGGCTAAGAGGTGCTTGAGATGGCCGCGAAACCGGGCAGGGTTCTCGCCGTCACGATAACCACATGCCTTGGCCCAATCGAGAATTGCCTCGATCCGACCTCGGACGCGCCTCGCAGTCTCGTGCTTCGTGGTCCACAATGGTTGCAGGACCTTCGTCACTAACGCCGTATCGATAGCCCCGACGGATACCTTGCCGAATACCGGTGTAACGTAGGTCGTGAGAGTGCTGCGCCATTGCGAAGCGTGCTTGACGCTGCGCCAGCCGGCCTGCTTCGCAGCAACGAAAGCATCCCGGCACTGATCGAAGGTCATCACGCGCGCAGCTTCAAGCGCAGCATTGGCTCGGTCTGCTCGCCGAGCTTCGATCGGATCAATTCCTTGATCCCGCAACTTTCGACACTTCAGCGCTTTCTCGCGTGCCTCCGCAAGACTGATCGTGTCGAGCGACCCCAGGCCCATCTGACGCTCGATATTGTGCACCTTGCCGTTCTTGCTGGTTTTGGTTTTGCCTGTGGCGAAGCGAAAGATCCAAGAGCGATTAATCGTGCCGTCGCTCTCAGCGACGATTTGGAGATAGAGGCCGCCACCATCGGCAAGCATCCTCACAGCTCTGCCGTCTTTGCGCTTGCCGATCGTTGGCCCAGCCGTTTCGATCTTGCGCTGAGATAAGCGATTGAGCTTCATACATACCTACGTGTTAACCAACGTTACGACGTGGGTTTATGGCACACGTGGTCGCACGTTGTCAACCGGATATCACGGATGATACGCCGATTTTATCGATGGTTATTGGACGTTGACGCACGCAGGCGCACATCAACCTGGCGGACGATCATTCCGCCGAAATGATCCCCCACCCGTCTGCGCGCAGAGCGCGCAGACACCCTCCCCCGCAAGCGGGGAGGGATGGGAGCAAGCCGCGCCGCAATACTTCCCGACGGCGGTTTTCGTCTGCTGCAATCCAGCAAGCACCATCCCTCCCCCGCTTGCGGGTGGGGGCGCCGCGCACCTCCTAACCCTGTGGCCAAGGCGTCCGGGCGGACGTAGACTTGAGGCAACAACATACCTCAAGGGAGGAGACAGATGTCACACAAGGTCGATCAAGCCACCAGCCGACGGCTTTTCCTGAAGTTCCTGGCGGGCAGTCCGCTCGCCGCCTATGGGGGCCTTTCGGGGTTCGAGGCGTTCGCCGGCGAGGCGCCGTCGAAGCTGCCCGACCCGATCATGTGGGCGCCGCAGAACCTGGAGGAGCTGATCAAGACGCCGAAGGAGGCGATCAACGTCTTCGACTTCGAGCCGGTGTGCCGCAAGAATGTGCCTCCGGCGCATTTCGGCTACATGGCCTCGGGCATCGACGACGAAGTGACGCTGCGCGCCAACCGCGAGGGCTTCCTCAAGTTTCAGCTGCGCCCGCGGCGGCTGGTCGACGTCAGCAAGGTGGACATGTCGACCGACATCCTCGGGGTGAAATACGACTCGCCGATCGTGCTGGCGCCGGTCGGCGGCCAGCGCTCGTTCCATGACGAGGGCGAGCTCGCAGCGGCGCGCGGCGCCAAGGCCGGCAACCACCTGCAGATCCTGTCGACTGCGACCAGCACCGGCGTCGAGGACGTCACCGCGGCGCGCGGCGCGCCGATCTGGTACCAGCTCTACGCCACCAACAAATGGGAGGTGGCGCAGGCGATGGTGAAGCGGGCGGAAAACGCCGGCTGCCTGGCCGTCGCGGTGACAGTCGACCGCAGCGGCGGCCGCAACCAGGAAACCCTGTTCCGGATGCGCCCGAGCGACAAGCGCGATTGCAGCGGCTGCCATGACCGCACGAACCTGCAGACGAACCTGCGCACCCGCGCCATGTATCAGGGCCTCGATCTCACCGGCTTGCGCAACACGCAGTCCTCGGCCATGACCTGGGAGTTCTTCAAGCGGTTGCGCGACACGACCAAGATGAAGATCGTCATCAAGGGTATCCTGGCGTGGGAAGACGCCGTGCTCGCCGCCGACAACGGCATTGACGCGATCATCGTCTCCAACCACGGGGCGCGCAGCGAGGATTCCGGGCGCTCGACCATCGACGCGCTGCCGGAGATCGTCGACGCCGTGAAGGGCCGCATGCCGATCCTGGTCGACTCCGGCTTCCGGCGCGGCTCCGACATCGTCAAGGCGCTCTCCATGGGCGCCACCGCGGTGTGCGTCGGCCGGCCCTACATCTGGGGTCTCGGCGCGTTTGGCCAGCCGGGCGTCGAGCGCGTGCTCGAGTTGCTGCGCATCGAGCTTTACGGGATGATGCAGCAGGTGGGCGCGCCGACCGTCAAGCACCTGGTCCCCGCGATGGTGCGCAGGGCATAGGAGCATGCCTGTCATCGAGAGACCGGATGGCTGATCTCGCGTTCCGCTCCGGCAAGGTCCTGACCGGAGGACTGTTCGAGTCCTTCTCACCCGGGCGGCGCATGCTCGCGCGCTACGCGGTCGCGCCTGCGGCGGTCGCGCTCGCATTCGGTGCCCGGGTGGCGCTGGGGCCCGCGCTCGACCATGAGGCGACGTTTCTGTTCTTCGTGCCGGCGGTGCTGGCGGCGAGCGGGGTCGGCGGGATCGGGCCCGGCCTGCTGGCGGTGGGGCTCGGCCTCGTGCTGGGCTTCTTTTTTGTCGCGAGCCCCGGCTCCCCCACGCCTGCCGAGCTCGTCGGCGGCATCGCCTTCGCGGTGATCGGCGGCGGCATGGCCTGGTGGGGCGGCCAGCTGACCCGGGCACGCGACCGCGAGAGCGAGACCACGCGCGAGGTGCTGGCGCGCGAAGCCCATCTCACCTCGATCCTCGAGACCGTGCCCGACGCGATGGTCGTCATCGACGAACGCGGCGCCATGCAGTCGTTCAGCGCGGCCGCCGAGCGACTGTTCGGCTACCGCGCAGCCGAGGTGATCGGCAAGAACGTCAAGATGCTGATGCCCAGCCCCTACCGGGAAGCGCACGACGGCTATGTGACCCGCTATCTGCACACCGGCGAGCGGCGGATCATCGGCATCGGCCGGGTCGTCGTCGGCGAACGCCGGGATGGCTCGACCTTTCCGATGGAGCTTTCGGTCGGCGAGATGAACGCCAACAACCGGCGCTTCTTCACCGGCTTCATCCGCGACCTGACCGAGCGCCAGAAGACGGAGGCGCGCCTGCAGGAGCTGCAGTCGGAGCTCGTCCACATCTCGCGCCTCACCGCGCTCGGCGAGATGGCCTCGGCGCTCGCCCATGAGCTCAATCAGCCGCTGTCGGCGATCGCCAACTACATGAAGGGCTCGCGCCGGCTGCTCGAGCGCAAGGCCGACGAGGATTCCGTCATGGTGCGGGAAGCCATGGACAAGGCGGCCGAGCAATCGCTGCGTGCCGGGCAGATCATCCGCCGCCTGCGCGACTTCGTCTCACGCGGCGAGGGCGAGCGGCGGGTCGAAAGCATCAAGAAGCTGGTGGAAGAGGCGAGCGCGCTCGCCCTGGTGGGGGCCAAGGAGCTCGGCGTGCGGGTGCGCTTCATGCTCGATCCTGCGCTCGACCTCGTGCTGGCCGACAAGGTGCAGATCCAGCAGGTCATGCTCAACCTAGTGCGCAACGCAATCGAGGCGATGGAGCAATCGGAGCGGCGCGACCTCGTCATCGCCACGACGCCAGCTTCGGGCGGCATGATCGCCGTATCGGTGGCGGATACCGGCTCCGGCATCGCCCCGGACGTCGCTGCGCAGCTGTTCCAGCCGTTCATCACCACCAAGCCGCAAGGAATGGGGGTCGGCCTGTCGATCTCACGTACGATCATCGAGGCACATGGCGGCCAGATCGCGGTCGAGCCCAATCCCGGGGGCGGAACCGTGTTTCGCTTCACCTTGCGTGCCGTGACCAAGGAGGATCTCGGCGATGCCGAATAGCAGTGTGGTCCATGTCATCGATGACGACGAGGCGGTGCGGGAATCGCTCGCGTTTCTGCTGCGCACCGCGCATTTTACGGTGCAGATCTACGATTCGGCGGTCGCCTTTCTGACTGCGCTGCCGGTCGGCAATGCTGGCTGCATCATCACCGACGTGCGCATGCCGGAGATGAGCGGCATCGACCTGCTGCGACGCCTGAAGGAGCTCGGCAACACGACGCCGGTGATCGTCATCACCGGACATGGCGACGTGCCGCTGGCGGTGGAAGCGATGAAGATCGGCGCCGCCGATTTCCTCGAGAAGCCGTTCGACGAGGATTCGCTGCTCGCCTCGGTGCGCGCCGCGCTGAGCCGGGTGCAACAGGACGTGCAGCGCGATGCCGAACGGGCGGCGCTGCAGGAGCGGATCGCCACGCTGTCGAATCGCGAGCGCGAGGTGCTGGAAGGCCTGGTGGCGGGATACCCCAACAAGACCATCGCCTACGACCTCGGCATCAGCCCGCGCACGGTCGAGATCTACCGCGCCAACGTGATGACGAAGATGAAGGCGGCAAGCCTCTCCGAGCTCGTGCGCATGGCGCTGATCGCCGGCCTGCTGGGCGAGGCGGCGCCGCGATAAGTCCTCACGTACCGTCGCAAGTCGGATCCCCGACATGTTGAGCTAGGTCAAGGCGGCGCAGCCGCATTTCGCGTTTCCTCGGCTCTCCTGCATGTCCGGCGCCTCGAAACAGCTGACCAGAGCGATGGAAGATCAGCGCGAACCAGCCCCGCAACGCCCCGTCGTCCTGGTCGTGGATGACGATCCCGCGGTCCTGAATTCGCTGACGTTCTCGCTGGAAGTCGAGGGATTTGCGGTGCGCGCCTATGCGAGCGGCCGGGAATTGCTGGACGACCCCGGCCTGCCGGGGCACGGCTGCCTGGTGATCGACCAGAGACTGCCCGGCATCAGCGGGCTCGAGCTGGTGGCGTCGCTGCGCGCCCGCAAGATTTCACTGCCGGCGATCCTCATCACCACGAACCCGAGCGCCGTCCTGCGCCAGCGCGCCGCGGACGCAGGCGTGCCGGTGGTGGAGAAGCCGCTGCTCGGCGACGCGCTGTCGCGCGGAATTCGCGAGGCGCTCGCGCACGACGGCAGCTGGAGGCCGTAGGCTGGGTTAGTTAGCGCGGCCTGTGCGTCCGCGCTTGTGGCACGGCATCAAACGCCGCGCGTAATCCAGCGATCCTCTTGCATGCGAAATGTTGGGTTAGGCACGGACCGACGGCCTCGCACCAATTGCGAGGCCGTGGCCGTGCCAACCCAACCTACTACAAGTACGGAGCGCGTCCCGTCAGAAGCCCGATTCGGCCGGTCGAATGATGAGGTTGTCGTTGACCGCGCGCACGCCTGGCGTGACCTCGGCGGCGACGCGGACCGCCCGCTTCTCGGTCTGCGAATTGACGATGCCCCACAGCTCCACGGTGCCGTCCTGCACGATGACGTTGACCAGCGATGGGCGCGTCCACGATTTGGCACGCAACCGCGCCATCACGTCCTCGCGAATGGTGCCGTCGCTCGGCGCCGTCTCACCTTTCTTCGTTCCCGAAGCCAGGGCCTGCAGCAGGTTGGCGCGGCTGACGATGCCGACCAGGCGGCCATCGTCGACGATCGGGACCCGCTTGATTCCGTTCTTCTCCAGGAGGTGGGCGATATCCTGGAGCGAAGTGTCGGGCGTGGCGGTAATCACGTGACGGGTCATCACGTCCGCGACCTTGAACGAATGCTCCCGTACATATTCGGCCGCAAGCACGTCGCGGCCGGTCAGGATCGCCAGCCACCACGGCCGCCGGCGTCCGGTACCGGCCTCGGCGCGGTGCAGCAGGTCACCTTCGCTCACGATTCCCACCAGGTCGCCCTGGTCGGACACGACCGGCAGGCCGCTGATTCGGTTCGTGAGCAGGAGCTTGGCAACCTCCTGGACGGAGGCCTGGGGGCCAACCGTAATCACGCTCGTTACCATCACATCAGCGGCTCTCATGGGGGTATCTCCTCTTAGCGTATGCGACATATTTACCAGTCCGGATGGCAACCCTCCTTGATTTGGGTCAACCGTGCGGTATTCGTGGGCGGGAAGCTCCTATGCGGCCAGAGAACAGGCACGACCAGAAGGGCCCGCGCGGCCTTGGATCGGGCTCCGGCGGTGTCGCCGACCGGCTTTTCACCGGTCACGCGGCGGAGGTTCTCGCCTCCTTTCCCGACAGCTCAATCGACCTGGTGGTGACCTCGCCGCCCTATTGGACCGCGGTGCGGTACGGTCAGGGTGAAAGCCCGTGGCCGTCCTATCAGGCCTATCTGGCGGACATGCAGTCGGTCTGGCGCGCGTGCGCGCGGGTGCTGCGGCCGAACGGCAAGCTGTGCGTCAACGCGCCGGTCATGCCGATCCCGAAGCAGCTGATCCGCCAGCACACGCGCCACCTCAAGAACATCGCCGCCGACCTCGAGCAGCAGATCCTCGCCGGCACCGATCTCGCGCGCTACAGCCTGTTCGTGTGGCAGAAGCAGACGTCGAAGATGATGTTCGGCAGCTACCCCTATCCGGGCAACATCATCGAGAACAACACGATCGAGTTCATCCACGTCTACGTGAAGCCGGGCCGGCCGCCGAAATTTCCGCCCGCCGTGAAGCAGGCGAACGCGCTCGCCCGCGCCGAATGGCTCGATCTGACCCAGCAGGTCTGGTTCATGTATCCGCACGACGTGAAGCGCGCGGGCGACCACCCGGCGCCGTTCCCCGAGAAGCTTCCGGCGCGCCTGATGCGTCTCTACACCTACGGCGCCGTCGGCGATTTTCCCGGCGAGGTGGTGCTCGACCCGTTCATGGGCACCGGCACCACCTGCGCGGTGGCAAAGCGCATGGACCGCCGCTATGTCGGCATCGACATCAACCCGGCGTACGTGGCGATCGCCGAGGCGCGCGTGCGCGATGCCAGTGGCGCGCCGCCGCCGCTCATGGTCGGCCGCGCCCGCTACCCGGGCAAGGACGAGCTTGCGGCGATCGCCGGAACGGAAGCAGGCAGCAACGGTCGGCGCGCCGAGAGCAAGCACAAGCGCAAGACCTATGGCCGCAAGGCCGCGGGGAGGAAACGCGATCAGCCGAGACTGGTATAGGAGGCCCCATGCCCATCACGCTGAACCACACGATCGTGCCGGCACGCGACAAGCAGGCGGCCGCGAAACTGTTCGCTGAGATCTTCGGCCTCGAGGTCGGCGCGGCCGATACGTATTTCGCGCCGGTGCGCCTGAACGACGCGCTGACGTTGCTGTTCAGCGACGAGGGGCCATTCGAGAGCCACCACTACGCGTTCCACGTCGGCGAGAGCGAATTCGACACGATCTTCGACCGTGTGAAGAAGGCCGGCCTCACCTACGGCAGCGCACCGTGGAGCCCCGAGGACGGCAAGCTCAACGACTGGAATGGCGGGCGCGGCGTCTATTTCACCACCCCGGACGGGCACCTGCTCGAATTGATGACCGTGCCGCAGTGAGCGGCCTCCACGACTTCCATCCTGGTCCGCCTCTGCCGTAAGCTTGCGGCCCTTCCCATCCGCGCCCGCCAGGAGTTCTCATGGCCAAGATGCCCAAGTACTTCATGTATTTTCCAGGCAACTACCGCTGGTCCGCGGCGTTCGTGAACATGCTCGGACGCGGCAGCTTCGGGGGCGCCGAGATCAGCGAATTGCACAAGATCGGCCGCCTGCTCGAAGGCAAGGGTGCCGAGGACGACGAGGCATGGTTCGACGCCTTCATCCGGGTCGCTGACGAGGTGCGCGGCCATGCCGAGCGCTTCCGCCAGACGGGGCATCCGGTGTCGGCCGCCTCGTTCTACCTGCGCGCCTGCCACTACTATCAGATGGGCGAGCGCTTCCGCACGCCGAAGGATGCAAGCGCGCTCGATGCCTACCGTACCGGCGTCGACTGCTTCCACCAGTTCGTCGGCCTGACCGACCTCAAGATCGAGATCGTCGAGGTACCGTTCGAAGGCAAGAGCCTGCCCGGCTATTTCGTGCACGCGCAGAACGCCAAGCCCGGGAGGACGCCCTGCGTTGTGTTTTTCGACGGCCTCGACGTCACCAAGGAGATCCAGTTCGTCGCCGGCGTGCCCGACCTGATCAAACGCGGCATCTCGGTGCTGGTGATGGACGGGCCCGGCACCGGCGAAGCGATCCGCTTCCGCAAGCTCTACCTGCGGCACGATTACGAGGTCGCCGGCGGCGCCTGCATCGACTACCTCACGAAGCGCGCCGACGTCGACGCGAAGCGGATCGGCATCGTCGCGATCAGCCTCGGCGGCTACTACGCGCCGCGTTGCGCCTCGCTCGAGCCGCGCTTCGCCGCCTGCATCGCGTGGGGCGCGATCTGGGACTACCACGCGGTGTGGAAGCGGCGCATCGAGGCGCAGTTCAAGGCCTCGCTCTCGGTGCCCGGCCATCACATCATGTGGATCCTCGGGGTCGACAGCCTTGACGAGGCGCTCCGGCGACTCGAGCCGTTCCGCCTCGACGGCGTGGTGCAGAAGATGCGCTGCCCGTTCCTCCTCGTGCACGGCGAGGACGACGAGCAGATCCCGCTGCGCGACGCCCAGGCGCTTTACGACGCATGCGGATCGCCCGACAAGACCCTTCGCGTCTTCACCAGCCAGGAAGGCGGCGCGCAGCACTGCCAGCGCGACTACCTGACCCTCGGTACCGCCGAGATGTGGAACTGGTTCGAGGACAAGCTGAAGCCGGGATGAGCACCGGCGGGGTGGTGCGCGGCAGATGCGCTGCCTTCCTCCGGGGTAGCTCGCCAACGCATGCGGTTGCGCCCGCTACTTGATGAGGCCGAGACGGAGCAGGAGCTGCCGCTTGTCGGCCACGTCCATGTCCAGCCGCTTTTGGAACGACGTGGCGTCGGCGTAGTAGCGCGTGCCCTGGTGCAAACGCTTGGCGAGCTCGACGTAGCCCGGGCGTTCCACCGCGAACTTGCAGCCCGCGCCCAGCTTTGCCTGCACGTCCGGCGGGACGCCCGCCGGCGCAAACAGGCCGCCAAAGCTTGTCGGAGCCACGTCGTAGCCATCGTCCTTGGCGGTCGGCACATCCGGCAGCGATGGGTTGCGTGCATCGGCAAAGATGGCGATCACGCGCACCGCCGGTCCGGCCGCGGCAGCGGAGGCGAGCGTGACGCTGGCGAAATCCACGTGCCCACCGATCACCTGTCCCATCAATTCGCCGTCGCCGCGGAACGGCACATGGCTGAACTTCGCCCCGGCCACCTCCCCGAGCGCCGCCGCCGCGAGATGCGTGATGGTGCCGACGGCGGTCGCCGCGAAGGAGAGCCCTTCGGGTTTGGCCCTGGCCGCCCGAACGATGTCGCGTATGGTCTTGTAGCCGGACTCCGCGTTCACGATCAGAGCCATCTGGTTCTCGAACGTCTGGCAGATCGGCGCGAAAGACTTCTCGGTGTAGCCGATATTGGCCTGCATCAGCGGCAGTACCGAATAGGCAAGAGCGGGTACGAACAGCAACGTGTAGCCGTCCGGCGCCGAGCGCGCGACATAGTTGATTCCGATCGCGCCGCCTGCGCCGGTGCGGTTTGATACGACGAACGACTGCTTGAAATGGGTCGCGAAGCCTTCGCCCAGCGCGCGGAGCAGCAGGTCGATGCCACCGCCCGCCGGATAGGGTATCACCAAGTCTACGGTGCGTTCCGGATACTCGGCGCTCGCCGGCGATGCAGTCAAGCTCGCCGCAACCAATGCCGCCGCAGCGGCTCTGCTTCTCGAGTTCACGACTTCCTCCCATACGGTCATGCAGCCGCGTTTCGCGACCTATTCGATGTTGCGCTGGCGCGCGTGGTCGGGGCCCTGCGGTGGTCCCCAGGTCAGGGCGGCCGACTTGCGGTCCCACACCTTCGGGCGCTGCGGGCGATCCCTGTGCCACGGCCGGGGATCGAAATAGCCGAGCTCTTCATCCAGCATCTGGTCCATCTCCGTGTAGAACTCGATCATCTGATCATCCGGGTCGCGGTGATAGACGAAGATGTTGTGGCTGATGCCGTGCCGTCCCGGTCCCCAACTGATCGGTACGTTCATCCGGCCCAAATGGTCGCAGGCGACCTGGACGTGCGCCCAGTCCCTCAGCTCGAACGCCATGTGATGCAGGCGCGTGCTCTTGCCGGTCGCGAAGTTGACGGTGTGGTGGTCGGTGCCGCAGCGCATGAAACAGAAGAAATCCTCCTGCCAATCGGACACGCGGAAGCCGAGCACCTTTCGGTAAAATTCGATGTGCGGATGGATGTCCGGCATCATGAAGGCGACGTGCCCGAGCCTGGTCGGTCCAATGGCGATCGGTTCGCTGACGCCGGCGGCCGGTCTGGCCTCGTTGAAGACCTCGATGGTCGTGCCCTTGAGATCCTGGAAGCGCAGGAGCTTCTCGATACCCGGCAGAGAGACGCTCTCGACGCTGGCCTTGATCCCTTCGTTCCCGAGCATCCGGGCGAGCGCGGGCAGCTCGTCGTTCGGTCCGACCTGAAACGCGAGCCTGGTCAGCTGCGGCGCTGCCGCGCGGTGCAGGATGACGCTGAGATCGCCGAGACGGCTGACGAACACCACCTTGTCCTTGCCCCGCATCAGCGGAACGAGGCCGACCACGCCGACGTAGTAATCGGTCATCCGTTCGAGGTCCGGCGTTTCGAACGTGGCATGGCCGATGCGTTTCACCTTGATCATTGCGGCGCTCCGATTCCAGGTCGTATGCAACATGGCGGGGACCGGCTCCAAGGGAGCACCGGCCCGCTTGTTCGCAACCACCTCACGCACCGTGCCGCATCAGCCGTCGAACTCATCAAGTCATCCGTTCGATCGAAGGCGTCGCCGCTTTGCTGGTCGGAGAGCCGCCGCCCGCTTGTGTGGCTTTGCCGCGCAGGGAAGGATCGTCGCGGGCCGATGACGAAGGCGCCCATGACGTCGCGCCGCGACGCGCATCATCAAGCCGCGTGGGCCGGGACGACCCCGGGCGCGCGAGAGCGCTTCAGTTCTGCGGCTCGGTGATGCCGGCCGCCTTGATCACCACGGCCCAGCGCTCGATGTCGGACTTGACCATGCGACCGAGATAGTCCGGCGTCGCCGTCTCACGCGTTGCCGGGACTGCACCGAGCTCCTCGATGCGCGCGCGCACCGCCGGATCGGCGACCGCCGCCTGCAGGGCCTGCGACAGCTTCGCGACGATCGGCTTCGGCGTACCCTTGGGCGCGAAGACCGCACTCCATCCCTGGAGCAGGAACTGCTCGAGGCCCGCCTCCTTGGACGAGGGAACGCCGGGTGTGACCGCCGCGCGCTCCGGCTGGGCGATCATCAGGGCGCGCACCTTCCCGGATTGGAGCTGGGGGACGGCGGCGGGCGCAAAGAAACAGCCGGAATCGATGTGGCCGGCGACCAGGTCGCTCACGGCCGGGCCCTCGCCGCGATAGGCGACCGCGTTGAACTGGAAACCGGTGAGATGCGTGAGAAGCAAGGAAGCCAGATGGTTGGTCGAGCCGACGCCGGCATGGGCATTGGAGATCTTGCCTGGATTGGCCTTCACCTGCGCGCTGAACTCGTCGAACGTCTTGGCCGGGAAGTCGTTGCGCACCAGCAAGTAGAGCGGCGTGCCGCCGATCAGCCCGACCGGTTCGAGCTCGAGCGGGTTGTATTTGATGCTGCTCGCATAGATGGTCGGCGCGGCGGAATGGCTCCCCATGCTTCCGACGGTCAGCGTGTAGCCGTCGGGCGCGGCCAGCGCGCCGCGCGCGCCGCCGATGGTGCCGCCGCCGCCCGAGACGTTCTCCACCAGCACGCGCTGGCCGAGCGTACGGCCCATATGATCGGCGGCGATTCTCGCCAGCACGTCGGTCGCCCCGCCCGGCGCGAACACGACGATCATGGTGATCGGCTTGTTGGGAAACTCCTGCGCCGCGGCCGGTGCCGCCAGTACCAGCAAGATCATGAGCTGAAGCAGGCGTTTCATGGGTCTCTCCCCGCGTGCGTCCGGTACGGCGGCGCCTTGTTGCCGGCAGCCGGAGAGAACCCCCCGATGCCACATTGTCAAATGATGCCTCAAATGGTGAAATCTGACAAGCCTCGCGGACAGGCCACGGGCGGACCGAACGGAGCGCCGAATGCCGACGTCCCAGCTACGGCTTTGCAAAATAGAAAGCCGGAATGATCTCGTGCGCCCTCTCCTTCGTCTTCATGACCAGGTCGAAATTGTTGGCATCCACAGTGCCATAGTAGTTCGAGGCGTCATCGACCGAACGCCCGCCCGCGACGTGACGCTTGATGACGGCCGGCCGTACCTCGTCCTTGCTTGCCTCGATGAAAATCGAGTGATCGATCAGCGACCTGATCTGCTCCCATTCCGGCGACTCGTACAGCAGCCACAGCCCTTCCAGAAGGAGCAGAACGTTCTCTTGCGAGACGTCGATCATGTCCTCGACGGGGTCATGGGCCGCTCTCGAGTACACCGGGAATCTGATGGTCCGCCCCGCCCTGAACGCAACCAGCGACCTCGCCAATTTTGCGACGTCGTACGTGTCGTATCGGCCCTTGAACGTCTTCATGGCCGCACCGTCTATCATGTGGGCGTTCAAGTACGCATTGGGGAAGTGGTACGCGTCGATGCCGAGGCTTGCGAAGCGAAATGGCAGCTCGAGCTGAGACGCGAAATGGTCGAACAGCGATGCAATGACGGATTTACCGGATCCCGTGGGCCCGACGAGACCGACAATGTACCTCGGCGCTCCGGCCGCCTGGTACAGTTCAACAACATGCTGAAACAGGCCGATGAATGCCCGCCGCTTCTTCGGCCCCAGAGTCGAGGTGTCGATCATCTGATCGGTGACGACGACACGGGTCGGGAACGTGAGCTTCGATGCATCGACCGACATGACCGTACAGCCTGCCCGCTCGCCTTCCTGGCGACGGGGCGCACATCCGCCGCGGAACGAGCCCGTCATCTTGCGGCCGGTCGTTCCGAGCCGCCGCAAAACGGCGAGCCCGGAACCCATACCCCGCCGTCGTGCCGGCGCGCCACCCTTGGAACTGATGCGAATTCAGCTACGCTGGCAGGGAACGAGCGACGGTCCTGATCCTGGGGCGCAGAAGAACGAGTTCGGGAGGAGAACACATGCGACGCCTGCTGCTCGCCGCACTTGTGCTGATACTCGCTGGTGCACTCCCGGCCGCCGCCGAGTACCCCACGAAGCCGATCCGGATGCTCGTCCCGTACGGGCCGGGCGGGGCGACCGACATCGTCGCCCGCATCCTCGGCGAGCATCTCAAGGAGAAGCTCCGCCAGCCGGTCGTGGTGGAGAACAAGCCGGGCGGCAGCGGCGTGGTGGCGCTGCAGGAGGTGGTGCGGGCGCGGCCCGACGGCCACACCATGCTGATCGGCAACATCACCACCAACTTGCTGGCGCCGCTCCTGGGCGACCCGCCGATGCCGTTCGATCCGTTCCGCGACCTGGTGCCGGTGGCGCGGCTGGTCGACGTGCCGGGCGTGTTCCTGGCGACGAAGGTCAACTTCCCGCCCAACACCGTGCAGGAGGTCGTCGACTACGCACGCACGCGGCCCGGCGAGATCAACCACAACACCGCCGGCATCCTCGCCTACTCGCACATCGATTTCCTGCGGTTGCAGCAGCGCACCGGCATCAAGCTGGTCGCCGTGCCGCTGCGCGCGGGCGCCGGCGGCGGGCAGATCGACCTGATGAACGGCGCCGTGCACGTCGCGTTGCAGAACGCCGCGACGGTCGTCCCGCTGGTCAAGGCCGGCAAGCTCAAGGCGCTGGCGGTCACCAGCGAGCGCCGCCTCTCGGTGCTGCCCGACGTCCCGACGATGAAGGAGGCCGGATTCGAAGGGATCGGCACCAATGCGTGGCAGATCATGGTGGCGCCGCGCGGCACGCCCAAGGAGGCGCTCGACGTGATGGCCAAGGCGGTCGCCGAGATCCTCGGCGAGGGCAAGGCCGTGCAGCAGCTTACGGACCTGCAGTTCACCGTCGTGCCGACCCGATCCGCCGAGGAGGCGCAGGCCTGGCTCGGCCGCGAGGCGGAGACGTGGAAGCCGATCGTCGCCGAGGCCAAGGCGATGGTCGCGAAGACGCAGTGATCCGCATCCGCAGCCCGCAGGATTTCGCCGCCGGCCTCCTGTTCATGGGGCTGGCGGCGTTCGCCCTGTGGATCGCCCGGGACTACCCGGTCGGCACGGCGGTGCGGATGAGCTCGGGCTATTTCCCGCGTCTCCTGTGCTTCCTTCTGCTGGCGATCGGCGTCTTCGTGACGCTGCGCGCGCTTAAGCGCGACGGCCCCGCCATCACCCGCGTGCGCTTCCGCCCGCTCGTCCTCGTCACCGCCGCGGTCGTGGTCTTCGCCTACGCAATCCAGACCGTCGGTGTGGTGATTGCGACGGTGCTGCTGGTGCTGATCGGCGGCTATGCCAGCCCGCGCGTGCGCCTCGTCGAGATGGCTGCGGCTGCGGTCGTGCTGGCGCTCCTGACCGTTGCGATCTTCATCTGGGGTATCGGCCTGCCGATCCCGGTCTGGCCGGAACTCTGACGTGGATGTGCTGTCCCATCTGGCGCTCGGCATGGGCGCGGCGCTCCAGCCGGTCAATATCGGCTTCGCGCTGATCGGCTGCCTGATCGGCACGCTGATCGGCGTGCTGCCGGGCATCGGCCCGCTCGCCACCCTCTCCATGCTGCTGCCGCTGACCTTCCATCTCGAGCCGATCACCGCGCTGATCATGCTCTCCGCCATCTACTACGGCGCGCAGTATGGCGGCTCCACCACGGCGATCCTGGTGAACCTGCCGGGCGAGAGCTCGTCCGTCGTCACCTGTCTCGACGGGCACCAGATGGCGCGGCAGGGGCGGGCCGGCTCGGCGCTCGCGGTGGCGGCGCTCGGCTCGCTGTTCGCCGGCTCGGTCGCGACCTTGGTCATCGCCGTGCTGGTGGTCCCGCTCACCGCGCTCGCCATCACGTTCGGGGCGGCGGAGTATTTCTCCCTGATGGTGCTGGGGCTGGTCGCCGCCGTCGTGATGGCGCGCGGCTCGGTCGCCAAGGCGCTCGCCATGGTGATCATCGGGCTCATGCTCGGGCTGGTCGGCACCGACATCCACACCGGCCTGCAGCGCTTCACCTTCGGGGCGCCCGACCTGTTCGATGGGCTCGACTTCGTGTCGATCGCGGTCGGCATGTTCGGCTTCGGCAGCATCGTCGCCAATCTCGAGCAGGGCGAGGACGCGCAGACCGTCTCGGTGCTCAACGCGAAGATTCAGCGCCTGTGGCCGACGCGCGAGGATTTTCGCCGCGCCTGGCCCGCGTCGGTACGGGGCACCGTGCTCGGCTGCGTGCTCGGGGTGCTGCCGGGCGGTGGCGCGGTGCTGGGCGCGTTCGCCGCCTATTCGCTCGAGCGCAAGTGGGCGAAGGATCCGTCGCGCTTCGGCAAGGGCGCGGTGGAGGGCGTGGCCGGCCCCGAGTCCGCCAACAATGCCGGCGCGCAGACCGCGTTCATCCCGATGCTGACCCTCGGCATCCCGCCCAACGCCGTGATGGCGGTGATGATCGGCGCCATGATGATCCACGGCATCCGCCCGGGGCCGGAAGTGCTGGAGCAGCGGCCCGACCTGTTCTGGGGCCTGATCGCCAGCATGTGGGTCGGCAACCTCATGCTGGTGATCATCAACCTGCCGCTGATCGGCATCTGGGTGCGGCTGCTGCGCGTGCCGTACCGGCTCCTGTTCCCGGCTATCCTGCTGTTCAGCGGCATCGGCGTCTACAGCGTGCACAACAGCGCCTTCGAGGTGGTGCTGGCGGCCGGCTTCGGCGTGTTCGGCTATGTGCTCTACAAGCTCGGCTGCGAGCCGGCGCCGCTCGCGCTCGGCTTCGTGCTCGGGCCGATGCTGGAGGAGCGGCTGCGCACCGCCATGCTGCTCGCGCGCGGCAACCCCATGACATTCCTGGAGCGCCCGATCAGCGCCGCGCTGCTGCTCACCGCGGGACTGCTGCTCGCCGGCGTGCTGCTGCCGAAGATCCGGAAGCGGCGGGAGGAGGCGTTCCAGGAGTAGTGCCGCTACGCCGCGCGCCTGTCGCAAGCTGGAACGCGGGGGCCTCTGGCGCGTTATCAACGCTGCACAGGAGTCTCGCGCCATGGCGAAGGTCGGCTCACTGGTGGCGGCGGTCGCGGTCGTGGCCGCGCTTGCAATCACGTCGGGTGCCCAGGCGAAGGGAGGCGGCGGCGGGCATGGACGGGGTGGCGGCGGGCATCATGCCGGCGGCCACGGCAAGATCCATTTCGGCGGTGGCCGGCATCATGCTCGCGTGCATCGGGGCTTCTCCCGGCACGCCTTCCACCGTCCGCGGCTCGGTCGCGGGGCGCGCCACGCCGACCGATTGATGATGCGCGGCCGGCACGGCCCGCACGGATGGCCGGCGCGCTATACCACCGGACGGGCCGCGCTCGCGCCGGCATTCGGCGCGCGCCCGACCGATCGACTGTCGATGCGCACGGCGCTCCCGGCCGGTCTCGCCGCCTCGTTCCTGGCACGGCCGGCCGCCCGCGCCGTCGCCTGGCCGGGGCCGCTGTTCTGGTCCCATGGGGGCGACGATGTCTTCTGGCCGACCGCCTATGATGCGGCGTTCTGGGACTATGGTACCGCCGAATTGCTCGGCGGGATTCTCCGTCCCGCCTACGGCGGACGCTCCCGATATGCTGCGCCCCGGCGCGGCCTGAGAGACGATCGCGCGTTTGCGCGCGAGGAAGACGCCGGCGCCATTCTTTGCCGTGACCAGCCCTCCGACCTGACGAACCTTGCGGCCGTCGAACAGGAGATCCGGCCGACGGAAGCGCAGCGCGCGGCCTTCGATCAGCTGCGCACCACGGAAGCCGCGGCGACCGAGATCATCCGCGGCGCCTGTCCGGTGAACATCCCGCCGAGCCCGACTGGCCGGCGCGAGGTCATGGCGCAATGGGTGGACGCCATTCTGGTCGCCGTGCGCATGGTGCGGCCGCCGCTCGAGGCATTCTACCGCTCGCTCAACGACGAGCAGAAGGCGCGCTTTACGATCCTGGGCAGCGCCGGGGAGCGCGGCGACACGGCGCAGGCGTGGCTCGGCGGCTGCCGCGATCCGCTCGACGCTTCGGCCAGCGTGCCGGTTGATCCGATCGTCCGCCGCCTCAGATTGACGGAAGCTCAGGCGGCAGCACTGGAGGATTTTTCCCTGGCATCGGACCAGGCGGCACAAAAGGTTCGCGACTCCTGTCCGCGCGACGCGCCGTTGACGCCGACCGGGCGCATCGCCGCCATCGAGGCGCGACTGACGGCGTTGCTCGGCGCCCTCGACACGCTGCGAGCGCCGCTCGATCGCTTCTACGGCTCGCTCACCGACGCGCAGAAGGCGCAATTCGATCGGGTAGGCAGCCGAACATCGCGGCGTGGCGGGTGAACTGCGCGCGCAGCGCGCCTTACAGCTTCTCCAGAAACCGCTTCGCCGCCTCCCCGTGCTGGGCGCGCAGGCGGGCGAGGTCGACGCCCGGAGGCACCCCGTCGACGAGCCGCCATTCGCCCTTGATCATCACGCGGTCCGCCGCGTGAGCGCCGCACAGCACGAGGGCGGCGAGCGGATCGCCGGCGCCGGAGAAGCGCAGCTCGTCGAGCGTGTAGAATGCCAGATCGGCCTGCTTGCCGGCAGCGATCGTGCCGATGTCGGAGCGTCCGAGGCAGCGCGCCGAGCCCTCGGTCGCCCAGCGTAAGGCGTCGAGATGCGTCACGGTGGCGGCGTCGTAGGTAAGGCGGTTGATCATCAGCGCGTGGCGCACGCCTTCGATCAGGTTCGAGTTGTCGTTCGAGGCGGAACCGTCGACGCCGAGGCCGACCGGCGAGCCCGCCGCCTCGAGCTCCCGGGTGCGGCATTGGCCGGAGGCGAGCACCATGTTCGAGGTCGGGCAATGGCTCACGCCGACGCCGGCACGCCCCAGCCGGCCCACCTCGTCGTCGTTGAAATGGATGCCATGCGCGACCCATGCGCGGTCGCTCAGCCAGCCGACCTCCTCGAAATAGTCGACCGGCCTGCAGGAGAATTTTTCCAGGCAATAGGCGACCTCGTCGCGGGTCTCGGCGAGGTGGGTGTGCATGCGGCAATCGTGCCGCGCGGCGAGCAAAGCGGATTCCGTCATCAGCCGCTTCGTCACGTTGAAGGGGGCGCAGGGTGCGAGCGCCACCTGGGTCATGGCGCCCTCGCGGCGGTCGTGCCAGCGCGCGATCACCCGCTCGCAGTCGGCGAGGATCGCGTCGGTGTCCTGCACCGAGCCCGGCACCGCATTGCCGCCCTCCTCGATCGTCAGGTTGAGCGAGCCGCGGGTCAGCGTCATGCGCATCCCCAACGCAGCCGCCTCCTCGGCCTGGATGTCCATCGCGTCGTCGAGACCTGCCGTATAGAGATACTGATGGTCCGACACGGTGGTGCAGCCCGACATGAGCAGCTCGGTCAGGGCAAGCCGCGTCGCCAGGCGAAAACTGTCGGGATCGAGGTGGGCCGCCCAGATCGGGAGCAGCGTCTCCAGCCACGCAAACAGCTCCTTGTTGATCGCCGCCGGGTGTGCGCGGGTGAGCGTCTGGAACATGTGGTGATGGGTGTTCACCAGGCCAGGGATCACCACGTGGCGCGAGGCATCGATCACGCGGTCGACGCGGGCGCCCGGCTCGCGCCCGCCGGCAACCAGCTCGACGATGCGGCCATCTTCGACCACGACGCCGCGGGCCGCGCGCTCGGCGAGGATTGCGATCGGGTCCTTGATCCACGTTCTCATGTGTCGCCCGTGCTATGCTGCGCCGAGGAATCGCGTGCCCCAGCGTCCGGCTGCGATGATGGTCGCAGTCTCGCGCCGGGCGATGTCGAGCACCGCCTGCATCTGCGGCGTGAACGGCCGCTCGTTCGACCACGCAACATAGAGCCTGCGGTGGACCGGCGGGTCGGTGATACGCAGGATCGCGAGCCGGCGTGCCCTGAGCTCCTCCTCGATCTCGCCGCGCGGCAGGATCGTGTAGACGCCACCCTGCTGTGCGAGCTGCTTGAGGCCGACGATGGGCTCGAGCTCGGTGTGGATGTCGGGTGCGCGGCCGATCGTCTGCATGATCTGCTCGACCGCGACGCGCAGGCCGTGCTCGCGGCTCGGCAGCGCCAGCGGCAGATCGGCCACTTCGGAGAGCGGGATCCGTTCGCGCCGGGCAAGCGGATCGTCGGGCGCGCAGACGAGGAAATGTTCCTCCTCCGCCAGCGGCTCGGTGCGCAGCACGTCGCTCTTGAGCGTGTGGTCGTAGATGACGCCGAGATCGAGCCGGCCGCGTAACAGCCACTCGATGATGAACCCGGTCCAGCCGTCGATGATGCGCAGCGCGACGCCGGGCAGCTCGTGGCGGACGCTTTGCACCAGGATGCCGGTCAGCGCCTGGCTGATCGAGAACGGCATGCCGAGATCGATGCGGCCGCCCGGCGAGCGCGACAGAGCCTTGAGCTCCATCCGGGCGCGGTCGAGCTCGCGCAGCACCGGCCGCACACGGTCGCGGAACACCACGCCTGCGTTGGTGAGGGCGATGCCGCGGCCGTTGCGGGCGAACAGGGCGACCCCGAGGTCGCGCTCGAGCGTGCGCATTTGGCGGGTCAGCGCCGGCTGCGCGATGTGCAGCCGCTCGGCCGCCTTGGTGACGCTCTCGAGCTCGCTCACCTCGACAAAATACTGCAGCTGGCGCAGGTTCATGGCCACCCCACTCGTACCAGCGTTGATATCCGAGCCGGGGTAGTTGCACCCGCCCGGCGGGAAATCCGCTGCATCATTCATACCAATTTCGGCATGAATGGCGGGCGGAATCAATATTTGTTCGCGATCAGGTCCAACCCTAGCATTCCATGTTGGGTAACGCGCGCAACGGGGTGGTCCTCATGGCTCGCACGATCGTCGACTTATCGGTGACGCTCACCAACAACATGCCGGCGCACAAGTTCTTCCCGCGGCCGGTGATCCTCCCGCAATTCACCCATGACGAGATGGAGACCTGGGGCAACGGCACGCCCGAGGATCCGATGGGCGGCTGCACCACCTTCCTCGCCATGAACGATCACGTCGGGACCCACGTCGATGCGTTCTGTCACGTCAAGCGCGGCGGCGCCTCGATCGACCAGATGCCGCTCGACATGTTCGTCGGCAAGGCGGTGTGCCTCGACCTGCGGCACATCCCGGACCTCGGCGACATCGATACGAAGGACCTGGAAGCCGCGGAGAAGAAAGCCGGCGTGCCGATCGACGGCCATATCGTGCTGATGTGCACCGGGCTGCACAAGCGCCACTTCCCCACCGACAAAGTGGTGTGGTCGAACCCGGGCGTCACCGCCGAAGCCACGCACTGGCTCGCCGACCGCTCGCGCGTGCACGGCGTCGAGGGGCCGTCGACCGACAAGCCGAGCCACAACCTGTTCCCTAACCATCGGGTCTGCCGCGACCGCGGCATCACCCACTACGAGTGGCTATGCAACCTCGAGGAGCTGATCGGCAAGGGCGAGTTCGAGTTCTCCGGCCTGCCCCTGCGCATCGGCAACGGCAGCGGCTCGCCGGTACGCGCGGTCGCGTTCCTGGATTGAGAACCCATGGCGAACGACTTCGCCTTCGTCACCGCGCTCGAGCTCGAGCGCCTGATCCGGACGAAGCAAGCGTCGCCGGTCGAGATCGCCGAGAGCACGCTGCGCGCCGCCGAAACCTCGCAGGCCGTCCTCAACCCGTTCGTCACGATCACGGCCGATCTCGCGCTGGAGGCGGCACGGGAGGCCGAAACTGCGGTGATGGCGGGCGAGACGGACGGCCTGCTCACCGGCCTGCCGCTGTCGATCAAGGACCTCACCGCCGTCAAGGGCGTGCGCTTCACCTCCGGTTCGCGCACGCTCGCCGATTTCGTCGCCCCGCTCGACGCGCCTGCCGCCGAGCGCGTGAAACAGCATGGGGCCGCGATCATCGGCAAGACAACCACCACCGAGTTCGGCTGCAAGCCTTCGAGCGACAGCCCGCTCACCGGCGTCACCCGCAACCCGTGGAACCTGGAGAAGACCTCCGGCGGCTCCTCGGCGGGCGCGGCAGCGAGCGTCGCGGCGGGCATCACGCCGTTCGCGCTCGGCACCGACGGCGGCGGATCGGTGCGGATCCCTTCCTCGCTCTGCGGCCTGTTCGGCATCAAGGCGCAGTTCGGCCGCGTGCCGGTGTTTCCGGCCGCCGCCACGCCGACGCTCGCCCATGTCGGCCCGCTGGCGCGCACCGTACGCGACGCCGCGCTGCTGCTCACCGCCGTGTCGGGATACGACGCGCGCGACCCGGCAAGCGTCGCCGCCGACGTGCCCGACTATCTCGGCGCCTGCGAGCGCTCGCCCAAGGGCCTGCGCATCGCCTGGAGTCCCACGCTCGGCTATGCGCGGCCGACCGCCGAGGTGCGTGAAACCACCGCCAAGGCCGCCGCCGTGTTCGAGGAATTGGGCTGCACGGTCGAGCTCGTCGAGAAGGTGTTCGACGACCCGATCGATCTGTGGATGGCCGAGTTCTATGCCGGCGTCGGCACGCGCCTGAAGAAGCCGCTCGCCGAGCAGCGCGACCTCATCGATCCTGTGGTCGCCGCCATGCTGGACACGGCGCTCGATCAGACCATCGACGCCTACTATACGCGCGTGTTCGCCCGCTACGAGCTCCGCGAGAAGGTGCGAGGCTTCTTCGAGAGCTACGACCTGCTGCTGACGCCGACCACGCCGACGCCGGCGTTCGATCTCGGCCGCGACGTGCCGATCGAGCTCGACGGCGAGAGCATCGTCGGCTGGGTCGGCTACACCTATCCGTTCAATCTGTGCGGGCTGCCGGCCGCCTCGGTGCCGTGCGGGTTCACCCGCGACGGCTTGCCGGTCGGCCTGCACATCGTCGCCAAGACACTGCACGAGACCGACATCCTGCGCGCCGCCGCGGCGTTCGAGGCGGCGCGCCCGTGGGCGGACCGCAAGCCGCCCGCATCGACGCTACGGGAATCCGGGACGAGGTGAGCTGGAGCGAGGTGGAGGTTGCGATGACTGGAACTGCAGGCGGAATGCGGTTTGCCGCCGTCGTGGCGGCATCGATGGGCACGGTCGCGCCCGGCTGGGCGCAGGAGCCGATCAAGATCGGCTTCGCCGGGGCGCTCAGCGGCCCGGCGGCGTTCGTCGGCGTCGAGATCAAACGCGGTGCCGAGATCGCGATCGACGCGATCAACGCGGCCGGCGGCATCAAGGGCCGCAAGCTGGTGCTGGTCTCGCGCGACGACGAGCACAATCCGGTGAAGACCGTGGCGCAGTATCGCGAGCTGGTGGAGCGCGAGAAGGTGGTCGCCCTCATCGGCGCCAGCAACAGCGCGTCGATGCTGGCGGTCGCGCCGATCGTCAACGACACCCTCAAGGTGCCGGTGATCTGCCCAGCGACCGACGCCACCGCGATCACCGAGAACGACGCGCACAAGCAGGGCAAGGACAACTACCTGTTCCGCGTCGGCATGTACGGCACCGGCCAGGCGAATTTCATGGTCGACACCATGGTGAAGAAGTTCGGCCACACCAAGGTCGGCCTACTCACCTGGACCGGCGGCTGGGGTGTCACCGGACGCGGCGAGCTGCAGCGGCGGCTCAAGGAGAACGGGCTCACCCCGGTCGGCGACGAGACGTTCGACAACAACGACACCGACATGACGCCGCAGATCATCAAGCTGAAGAATGCCGGCGCCCAGAGCATCCTCAATTATGCACTGGTGCGCGAGAACACCTTCGTGGTGCAGACCAAGGAGAAGCTGAAGGATGGCACGCCCTACGTGTCGGCCTGGGGCATCGCCGGCCCGGCGTTCTGGCGCGCCGCCGGCGCCGCCGGCGAAGGCGTGCTCACCAGCACCACGGTGACGATCGACGGTCCGCAGCCGCCCGAGCGGGCGGCCTTCGTCGATGAATATCGACGACGCCACAACCAGGACATGGACGCGGCGGTGTTTGCGGTCGGCGCCTATGACGCGGTCTACCTGTTCCGGACGGTGATCGAGCGCGACGGCGCCGATCCGAAGAAGATCCGCGACGGACTGGAGAACGTGCCGGAGTTCAAGGGCCTGGTGAAGCACTTCCGGCGGCCGGTGTTCGCACGCGACCGCCACAACGCGGTGACCGAGGAGGACATGGTCATGACGCGCTGGACCCAGGGAAAGATGCTGGAGATCAAGTACGACGACAAAGGCCCCCACGTCGAACTCGACGCGCAGACGAAGAAGCACCTCGACAAGGGGACCCTAAAACTGATGTGAGGACGGGCGTGAGGCATCACCTCACGTAGGGGCGACCCTTGTGGTCGCCCGCTCGTGGGCGCCCACAAGGGGCGCCCCTACATTTAGGCTGAACTGCCGCGATGTACTTCTTCTTCCAGGTCGCTCTGAGCGGGCTTGCGACCGGCGCGATCTACGGGCTGATCGCAGTCGGCTACAGCCTCACCTTCATGACCACGCGGGCGCTCAATTTCGCGCTCGGCATGTGGGTGATGCTGGGCGGCATGCTCACCTACTCGCTCATCGTTTTGCACGGGCTCAATCCGCTGCTGGTGCTGCCCATCGTGATGGCGGCGCTGTTCGGGCTCGGGCTCGTGGCCGAGCGCTTCACCGTGCTGCCTTTCCTGCGCGCCGGCAGCGACGTGTGGGTGATGAGCACGCTCGCGGTCGGGCTCCTGTTCATCGATTTCGCCGAGATCATCTGGGGGCGCAGCCCGACGCCGGTGCCGCCGTTCCTCGGCAAGGACCCGATCTATCTCGGCGCGGTGACGATCCTGCCGCAGCAGCTCCTCATCATCGCAGCCGCCTGCATCACCTTTATCGCGCTCGACCTGTTCTATCGCCGCACCCTGCTCGGCAAGGCGTTCCGCGCCGTCGCGCACAGCGGCGACGTCAGCAGCCTGATGGGCATCGATACCCGCCGCGTGCAGGCGGTGTCGTACGCGGCCGCCGCCGCGCTCGCCGGCCTCGCCGGCTTCCTGGTGGTGCCGCTCACCCTCGCCGAGCCGCAGCTCGGCACGGTGCTGGGCCTCAAGGCCTTCGCCATCGCGATCATCGCGGGTCTCGCCGCCCCGCGCGGGATCCTCGTATGCGGCCTCGCCTACGGCGCGCTGGAGGCACTGATCTCCGGCTATTTCTACACCGGCATCCGCGACATCCTCGGCTTCTCGCTGATGATCCTCGCCCTGTTCCTCAAGCCCGAAGGCCTGTTCGGGCAACGCATCGAGGAACGCGCATGAAGGTGCCGACGCGTTGGCTGATCGGCGCCGCGTTCGCCGCGCTCGCCGCCCTGCCGTTGCTCGAGCAAGGCACCTACTACCGGTTCCTCGGCATCATCGTGTTCATCTACGGAATCGTCGCGGTCGGGCTCAATGTCCTCGCCGGCTATGCGGGCCAATTCTCGCTCGGGCACGCCGCCCTGATGGCGATGGGCGCCTATACGACGGCGATCCTCACCAAGGCGCTGGCGCCGCTCCCGTTCTTCGCGGCGACCGGCCTGCACATCTGGCTCGGCGTGATCGCCGGCACCATCGTGGCCGCCGCCTCCGGCGCGCTGCTCGCTTTTCCGGCCCTGCGCGTGCGGGGTCCCTACCTCGCCATGGTGACGATCGCGTTCGGCTGGGTGGTGTTCAAGATCCTGCAGGAATGGGTGGCGGTGACCGGCGGCGACCTCGGCCTGGCGTCGATCCCCAAGGCGCAGCTCGGCCCCTACCAGCTGGAGACGCACGGCTTCTACTACGTGGTGCTCGCGCTGTTTGCGGCCGCGCTCATGCTGCAGCACCGCCTGGTGACGTCGGAGCTCGGGCTGCGCATCCGCGCCGTGAAGCACAGCGAGATGGCGCTCGCTGCGGTCGGCGTCGACGTCTACGGGCTCAAGGTCCTGGTGTTCGTCATCAGCGCGGCGTTCGCCGGGTTCGGCGGCACCCTGTTCGCCCACCAGCAGAACTACATCAGCCCGGATAATTTCCAGTTCTTCAGCTCGGTCTTCTTCCTGCTCGCCGTGCTGTTCGGCGGCGGCGGTACCCTGATGGGACCGGTGATCGGCGCCGCCGTGCTCACCCTGCTGCCGGAGATGCTGCATGATTTCGACAAGTTCCGCCTGATCGTCTACGGCACCTTCATCCTGGTGACGCTGTACTTTCTTCCCAACGGCGTGATGGGTCTGTTCCGGCGGAGCAAACGCGCGGAGCCTGGGCCGTCCCCCGCCCCACCGATACGCGCCGCGCTCCCCGAAGTTGCCGCGACGGCGGGCGCCGCGCTCGCGCTCGAGGATGTGTCCAAGCGTTTCGGCGGCGTGCAGGCGCTGCGCCAGGTCAGCCTGCGCGTCGAGCCGGGCACGATCCATGCGCTGATCGGACCGAATGGCGCCGGCAAGACCACCCTGGTCAACCTCGTGAGCGGGCTCTACCGCGCCGACGCCGGCGAGATCGCAATCGATGGGCGCGCGGCCGCCATTGCCTCGATGGACGATGCGGCGCGGCGGGGCATCGTACGCACCTTCCAGACCATAAAACTGTTCGGCGACATGACCGTGCTGGAGCACGTGATCATCGGCTTTTCCCGCCACTCGCGCCTCGGCCTGCGCGACGCGATGTTCGGCCGCGCGCGGCTGCGCCAACAGGCCGAGCACAACGTCGCGGCGGCGCGCGCCCTCCTCGCCTTCGTCGGCCTCGCACGCTACGAGGCGATGCCGGCGAACGCGCTCGCCTATGGCCACCGGCGACTATTGGAGATCGCCCGTGCGCTCGCCGTCGCGCCGAAGATCCTCCTGCTCGACGAGCCGGCCGCCGGGCTCGTCGCCGAGGAGATCATGGCGCTCGCCGACCTGATCCTGCGGCTTAAAGCGATCGGCATGACGGTGCTCTTGATCGAGCATCACATCGATCTCGTGGTGAAGATCTCCGATCGCGTCACCGTGCTTGACTACGGCGCCGTGCTGGCCGACGGCACGCCAGCGGAGGTGCAGCGCGATGCCCGCGTGATCGCCGCCTATCTGGGGCCTTCCCATGCGGCTGCTTGAGGTCGAGGACCTGCGCGTCGCGTATGGGGCGCTCGAAGTCGTCAAGGGCATCTCCCTGGCAATCGAGCCGGGCGAGATCGTCACCGTGTTGGGCGGCAACGGCGCCGGCAAGACCACGACTCTGCGCAGCCTCGCCGGGCTCCTGGACAAGGCCGGAGGGCGCATCACGCTCGCCGGCCGCGACATCACCCGCCTCGCCCCACACCGGATCGCCGACCTCGGCCTCGCGCTGGTGCCGGAGGGACGCCAGCTGTTCCCCGAGCACACGGTGCGGGAAAACCTGGAGCTCGGCGCCTACCGCCATCTGCGCCGGGGGCGGCACGACGAGTTCACCGACAGCCTCGACGAGGTGTTCGACTTGTTTCCGCGCGTGCGGGAGCGGCTGGACCAGCCGGCCGGGCTGTTGAGCGGCGGCGAGCAGCAGATGGTGGCGATCGCGCGCGCGCTGGTGAGCCGGCCGTCGCTGCTGCTGCTCGACGAACCCTCGCTCGGCCTCGCGCCGCTCGTGCTCACGGCGATCTTCGATGCCTTCGTGAAGCTCAAGCAACGCGGTCTCACCATCCTGATCGTCGAGCAGATGGCCTGGCTCGGCCTCAACGTCGCCGACCGCGCCTACGTGCTGGAGAACGGCACCATCACGCTGTCGGGCACCGCCGCCGAGGTCGCCGCCGATCCGCGCGTCATCGAGGCTTATCTGGGCGCGGCGGTGTGATGGGCCGGCGGCATGCGTTCGGCACGCCAACGCGGCGGCCGCACGATAAAGCTCCGACCAGCCTGGTGCGCCAACGTCAATGCGGCGCCTCGGCGCATGATCGCCCGTTGTGTTGCCCGGGCTCGGTGTTAACATCCGCGGACGGGCCCTTGTCGGAGGGATGTGGGCACGCCCCCACCGGCTGCCGAAGAGGCACTGTCGGGCGGGGGGCTGACGAGCAAATTCAAGAATTGATCAGGGAGGATTTCTGGATGAAAGCGCTGCTCACCGCGGCTGCCGTCGGCACCATCCTGGTGTCGGGCGGCGCACAGGCCCAGGAGAAACTGAAGATCGGCGTGCTCGCCACGCTCGAAGGCGCCTTGACGCCGCTCGGCGAAGACTCCGTGCGCGGCCTCGAAGTGGCGCTGCGCCAGGCCAACCGCAAGGCCGGCGGCCGGGAGATCGAGACCGTCCTGGTCGCGACCAATGCGAGCCCGGATTCCGCGATCCGCGGCGCCCGCAAGCTGGTCGAGCAGGACCGCGTGAACATCCTGCTCGGTCCGGTGTCCGGGTCGGAAGGCATCGCCATCCGCGACTACTCCAAGACCCAGCCGGGCACGACCTTCGTCAACGGCACCTCGGGCGCCCTGGAGACGACCTATGTGACGCCTTCGGAGAATTTTTTCCGCTTCAATACAAACGGCGCGCAGTGGATGATCGGCGTTGGCGACTACATCTACAACACCAAGAAGTACCGCAGGATCGCGACCCTGGCGGAAGACTACTCCTTCCCCTACACCCAGCTCTTCGGTCTCGCCCTCGAATACTGCCAGTTGGGCGGCCAGATCACCGAGCGGTTCTGGGTGCCGCTGGGCACCAAGGACTTCGCTTCGATCATCGCCAAGCTGCCCGAGGACGTCGACGCGATCTATCTCGGTCTCGGCGGCGGCGATGCGGTGAACTTCCTCAACCAGTACACCCAGTCCGGCGGCAAGGCGAAGTTCATCGGCGGGTCGATCATGGTCGACCAGACGGTGCTGAGCTCCAAGGGCGCCGCCAAGCGTGCGCTGGTCGGAACGCCGACGGGCGGACCGCAGGCCGACACCTGGGACGATCCGAAGTGGCAGGCGTGGGTGAAGGCCTATCAGGATGCCTTCCCAGCCGATAAGCGCTTCGCCATTCCGTCGCTGAGCGGAACCAACTACTACAACGCCGCCAACGCGATCTTCACCTCCTTGAACACGATCAACGGCGATCTCAGCGACGGCCACAAGAAGCTCAGGACCACCCTCGCTTCGCTCGAGCTCGACGCCCCGAACGGCAAGATCAAGCTCGACGGCAACCGCCAGGCTATCGCCAACAACTTCGTCACCGAGGTGGTCGAGGCGCCGAACGGCGACCTGGTCAACAAGATGGTGAAGGTCATTCCCAACGTGAAGGCAACGCTCGGCTTCGACGACGCCGGCTTCGCCAAGTTGGGGCTACCGAGCCGCACCAATCCGGAATGCAAGGCGAAGTACTGAGGAAGCAAACGGTTCGCTGCGACGACCGGGCGGTGCCGGGCCGCCCGGTCTTCGTGTGGAGCCTGCCCGCATGAGCAATTTCATCGGACGCCACCCGGTCTGGTCGCTCGTCATCCTGATGGCGGCCGCACTCCTGCTCTATCTCGTCCTGGCGGTGTGGCCGCCCGAGCTCGAGCAGGTGCTCGGGCGCAAGCGCGTCTTCCTCAACGCGCTCATCAACGGCATCACGCTCGGCGGCCTCTATTTCATGCTGGCGAGCGGTTTCACCCTGATCTTCGGGCTGATGCGCAACATCAACCTGGCGCACGGCTCGCTCTACCTGCTCGGCGGCTATATCGGTTACGAGGTCGCGCACGCGACAGGCGCCTGGCTGTTCAGCCTGATCGTCGCCTTCGTCGTCATCGCGGTCGTCGGCATCGTCCTGCAATTCACCATCTTCCGCTGGATGGAAGGGCAGGACCTGCGGCAGACGCTCGTCACCATCGCCATCTCGATCATCCTCGCCGACCTCATGCTGTGGCGTTGGGGCGGCGATTTCTACCAGGTGCCGAGCCCCGGGTGGCTCAGCGGCCCGATCCAGCTGCCGCTGGTCACCGCCGTGCGCGGCGACGGCGAGCTCGTCTTCCTCCAGTATCCGCTGGTGCGGCTGGTGATCTTCGCCGGCGCGGTCGTTATCGGGGTGTTGATGTGGCTCGCGCTCAATCGTACCCGCATCGGCATGGTGATCCGCGCCGGCGTCGACGATCGCGACATGCTCTCCGCGAGCGGGGTGAGCGTGCAAGTCGTATTCGCGGCGGTGTTTGCTTTCGGCGCCGGGCTCGCCGGTTTCGCCGGCGTGGTCGGCGGCACCTTCCAGTCGCTGCAGCCGGGCGAGGACATCAAGATCCTGCTCGCCTCTCTGGTGGTGGTGATCGTCGGCGGCATGGGCTCGATCCCCGGCGCCGCGGTCGGCGCCGTGCTGATCGGTCTCGCCGAGCAATTCGGTTCGGTCTACACACCGACCTACGCGGTCGTGCTGTCGTTCGTCATCATGGTGGTCGTGCTGGCCGTGCGGCCGCAGGGCCTGTTGCGCGGGCATTGAGCCATGGCCCTGGTCGAAGCACCGCGCGCAACCGACGCGACGCCGGCTCCGGCCGGCAAAAGTCTCAGCGCCTATGTCTCCGACCATCCGGCACTTTGGCTGCTGGTGCTGTTCCTGCTGCTGCTGCCTGCGTTCGCCAGCAATTTCGTCCTGGTGGAGCTTTTCGGCTGGGCGATGATCCTCGGCATGATCGCGCTCAGCCTGATGTTCCTGGCCGGCTATGGCGGCATGGTCAGCCTGGTGCAGATGACCGTTGCGGGCTGCGCCGGCTACATGGTGGCGATTTTCGGCTCGAGCGCGGTGGCCGAGATCAGCCTCGGGTGGCCGTGGTGGCTGACCGTGCCGGTGGCGATCCTGATCGCGGTGATGTTCGGCACGCTCAGCGGGGCGCTGTCGGTGCGCACCGAGGGCATCTACACGATCATGATCACGCTCGCGATCGCCTCGGCGTTCTACTATTTCACCCACCAGAACTATACGCTGTTCAACGGCTTCAGCGGCTTCAACGCGGTGCGCGCGCCGGTCGTGCTCGGCATCGAGTGGCGCGCGCCGGTCCCGTTCTACTATCTCATCCTGTTCTTCGCGGCCGCCGCCTACGCGGCCGTCGTCTACGTCGCGCGCGCGCCGTTCGGGCTCGCCCTGCAGGGCATCCGCGACAACGCCCGGCGCATGGAGGCGCTCGGCTTCAACGTCACCGCCCATCGCATCGCGGCCTATGCGTTCGCGGCGGTGATCGCCGCGGTGGCCGGCGTGCTGCTGGTGTGGCACGGCGGCCAGATCTCGCCCGGCACCGCCGGCGTCGGCCCGGTGATCGACATCCTCATCATCGCGGTGGCGGGCGGGCTCGGACGGCCGATCGGACCGTTCATCGGCGCCATCATCTACGTCATCCTGCGCACCTTCGCGCTCGACGCGCTGGAAGCCGTGGGCCTCGACGGCAAGCGCTTCCAGCTGCTGATCGGCCTCGGCTTCCTGCTGATCGTGCTGTTCTCGCCGGACGGCGTGCTCGGCCTGTGGGCGCGCTGGCGCGAGCGGGTGCTGCGGCCGAACGGCAACCGCTCGGCGCGCGACGGGGGGCTGTCGTGATGGCCGTCTCGGTCGCCGACCGCCTGTCCGCCGCCAGCACCGCCAACGCGCTCGAGCTGCGCGGCGTCACGCGGATGTTCGGCGCGCTCGTCGCCCTGGCAGACGTGACCCTGACGGTGCAGCCGGGCGAGCGCCGCGCCGTGCTCGGTTCCAACGGTGCCGGCAAGACCACGCTGTTCAACTGCGTCACCGGCGATTTCCCGCCGACCTCCGGCACCATCCGCTTCTTCGGCGAGGACGTGACGCATTTCCCGCCGCATGAGCGGATCCGCCGCGGCCTGCGCCGCACCTACCAGATATCCGCCCTGTTCACTGGCCTGCCGCTGATCGACAATGTCTACCTCGCATGCTGCGGCGTCTCGCGCGGGCGTTTCTCGCTGTTGCGCCCGCGCCGGGACGACGCCGTGCTGCAGGCGGCGGAGAACCTTGTGCAGGCCGTGCACCTTGCAGCGGTGAAGGAGCAGCGCGTGGCCGAGCTGAGCCATGGCCAGCAGCGCCAGCTCGAGATCGCCCTGGCGCTCGCCGGCGCCCCGCGCTTCATCCTGTTCGACGAGCCGGCGGCCGGGCTATCCCCGACCGAGCGGAGCGAGCTCATCGAGATTCTCACCTCGCTCCCCGCCCACATCGGCTACATCGTGATCGAGCACGACATGGACGTCGCGCTGCGCGTGGTCGAGAGCGTGACGATGATGCACAACGGCCGCATCTTCAAGGAGGGCAAGCCGGAAGAGATCGAGTCCGACCCGGAAGTGCAGGAGCTTTACCTCGGAGGCGGCCATGGCTGACGCCGCGCCCACCCGCACCGCCGGCCTGCCGCTCCTGCAGGTGCGCGGCCTCAACGTCTACTACGGCCATTCGCATGCGCTGCAGGGTGTCGAGTTCACCATTCACCACGGCGTGCTGGCCATCGTCGGTCGCAACGGCATGGGCAAGACCACCCTGTGCAAGACCATCATGGGGCTTCAGCGCGCCTCGAGCGGATCGGTCCGCTACGCCAACGAGGAGCTGACGCGGCTTTCGCCGGCGCAGATCGCGCGGCTCGGCGTCGGCTATGTGCCGCAGGGGCGTCGCCTGTGGCGCTCCCTTACCGTCGACGAGCACCTGCGCGTGGTTACCGGAACGCGGCGCGGCGCCTGGAGCCTCGAGCGCATCTACGACACGTTCCCGCGCCTCGCCGAACGGCGCAACAATGCCGGCGGCGAGCTGTCCGGCGGCGAGCAGCAGATGCTCGCGATCTCACGCGCGCTGATCGCCAATCCGCGGCTCCTGGTGATGGACGAGCCGACCGAGGGCCTCGCGCCGGTGATCGTCGCGCAGGTCGAAGAGATGCTGGTGCAGCTCGCCGAAGATGGCGAGATCGCCGTCCTGATCATCGAGCAGAACATCGGCGTCGCCACGGCGGTGTCGGAAAACGTCGCTATCATGGTCAACGGCCGGATCAACCGGGTGATCGAATCCAACCGGCTCGCCGCCGACCGCGACCTGCAGCAGCGCCTGCTCGGCGTCGGCCGGCACGGCGCCGACGACATCGCCGCGGCGGACCTGCCGGACAATGGCAAGCCGGGCACGCCGGCGCGGCCGGCCGCGCCCGGCCCGAAACGCATCTACGTCTCGAACCCGATCCTGCCGACGCGCTGGTCGCAGCCCGCCACGGTCGCCCAGATCGAGGCGCGGGCGCGCACCAGCTCCGGCAACGGCACCCGCCTTGCCGGCGGGCGCGAGACGGAGGCGCCGTCGGCTCGGGCCGTGATCACGCCCCTCGCCGCTTCCGTCGACCCGGTGGTTCTCGTCGCCGGCACGCTCGACACCAAGGGCGACGAGCTGCGCTTCATCCGCGACATCCTCAAGGAAAACGGTCTGCGGGCGCGGCTGGTCGACCTCTCGACCAGCGGCAGGCCGTCGGCGGCCGATGTGGTGCCGACCGAGATCGCCCTCAACCACCGCCACGGCGCGAGTGCGGTGTTCACCGGTGATCGCGGATCGTCGGTCGCCGGCATGGCACAGGCGTTCGAAGCCTGGATCCGCCGCCAGAGCGGAATCGCCGGCATCATCGCGGCGGGCGGCTCGGGCGGCACCTCGATGGTCGCGCCGGCGATGCGGGCGCTTCCCGTCGGCCTGCCCAAGATCATGATCTCCACCGTCGCCTCCGGCGAGGTGCAGCGCTACGTCGGCGCCTCCGACATCATGATGATGTACTCGGTCACCGACGTGCAGGGCCTCAACTCCATCTCGCGCCAGATCCTCGCCAACGGCGCGCAGGCGATGCTCGGCATGGTCAACGCGCGTGCCGCCGCCATGCGCGAGGTGCGCGGGCGGCGCCCGGCGCGACCCGAGCTGCCGGCCATCGGGCTCACCATGTTCGGCGTCACCACGCCGTGCGTGCAACAGATCGCCGACGCGCTGAAGCACGAGTACGACTGCCTGGTCTTCCACGCCACCGGCGTCGGCGGCCAGTCGATGGAGAAACTGATCGAGTCCGGCCTGCTGCATGGCGTGATCGACGTCACGACGACCGAGGTGTGCGACCTGCTCATGGGCGGCGTGATGCCCTCGACCGATGACCGCTTCGGCGCGGTGATCCGCGCCCGCATGCCCTATGTGGGCTCGTGCGGCGCGCTCGACATGGTCAATTTCGGTCCGCCCGACACCGTGCCGGCGCGCTACCAGGATCGCATGTTCTACCAGCACAATCCCCAGGTCACGCTGATGCGCACCACCGTGGAGGAGAACGAGCGCATCGGGCAGTGGATCGGCGAGCGCCTCAACCAGATGGAGGCGCCGGTGCGCTTCTTCCTGCCCGAAGGCGGCGTCTCGGCGCTCGACGCCCCCGGCCGTCCATTCCACGCGCCCGAGGCGGATGCGGCGTTGTTTGCGGCGCTTGCGCGCACGGTGCGCCAGACCTCGACCCGCCAGCTGGTGCGCGTGCCGTTTCACATCAACGAAGCGCGCTTTTCGGCCGCCGTCGTGCAGGCCTTCCGCACCCTGCACGGCGCCCGTGGCCAGCGCCGCCGAGCGAGCTGATCATGCCGCGGATCGAGCACAGCCGGATCATGGAGAAATTCCGCGCCATGGTGGCGCGCGGCGAGCCGATCGTCGGCGGCGGCGCCGGCACCGGTCTCTCCGCCAAGTGCGAGGAGGCGGGCGGCATCGACCTGATCGTCATCTACAACTCGGGACGCTACCGCATGGCCGGCCGCGGCTCGCTCGCCGGCCTCATGCCCTACGGCGACGCCAACCAGATCGTCGTCGAGATGGCGGCGGATGTTCTCCCCGTGGTCAAGCACACGCCGGTGCTGGCCGGCGTCAACGGCACCGACCCGTTCCGCCAGATGGATGTCTTCCTCGATCAGCTCAAGGCAATGGGGTTCTCGGGCGTGCAGAACTTCCCCACCGTCGGCCTGATCGACGGCACCTTCCGGGCCAATCTCGAGGAAACCGGGATGTCGTACGGGCTCGAGGTCGACATGATCGCCCTCGCCCGCACCAAAGAGCTGCTGACCACGCCCTACGTGTTCAACGAAGATGATGCAGCCGCGATGGCGCAGGCGGGCGCCGACATCATCGTGTGTCATCTTGGGCTGACCACCGGCGGCACCATCGGTGCACAAACGGCGCTCAAGCTCGCCGACTGTCCGGCGCGGGTCGATGCCTGGGCCGAGGCGGCGCTGAAGGTGCGCCGCGACGTGATCGTCCTGGTGCACGGCGGGCCGGTTGCGGAGCCGGCCGACGCGGCCTTCGTCATGCAGAATACCAGGAACTGCCACGGCTTCTATGGCGCCTCCTCGATGGAGCGATTGCCGGTCGAGGTGGCGTTGACGGAGCAGACGAGGAAATTCAAGCGCATCGGGCGCGGCTGAGGCCACGCACCGGGTGTGAACGTTGCGAGTAGGGAGGAACGGGCGATGTCGGGGCAACTCATCGGCGCGCTGATACTCTGGCTGATCGTCGCGGTCATCGTCATCGCGGTCGTCGTCTACCTGGTGAACTGGCTGTACCGCCGCTCGTCCAAGGAGGTCTCGTTCGTCCGCACCGGCCTGTTCGGCGAGAAGGTGGTGATCGACGGCGGCGCGTTCGTGTTGCCGATCATCCACGATATCACGCCCGTGAACATGAACGTCCTCCAGATGGAGGTCGTCCGCGACAAGGAGGACGCGCTGATCACCCGGGATCGCATGCGCGTCGACATCTGGGCCGAGTTCTACGTGCGGGTCGAGCCGACCCGGGAGGCGGTATCGCTCGCAGCTGCGACGCTCGGCCGCCGCACCATCGAGCAGGACCGGTTGCAGGCGCTGCTGTCCGGCAAGTTCATCTCGTCACTGCGCTCGGTCGCCTCGGAAATGACGATGTTCGAGATGCATGAGCAGCGCGGCGAGTACGTCACGCGGGTGAAGGCGGCCGCCGCCGAGGCGCTCGCCCAGAACGGCCTCCTGCTCGAATCGGTCGCCATCACCGATCTCGACCAGACCGACCTGCAATTCTTCAACCCATCGAACCGGTTCGATGCCGAAGGCCTGACCCAGCTGATCGAGGAGATCGAGGGGCGCCGCAAGCTGCGCAACGACATCGAGCAGGATTCGATGATCCGCATCCGTACGCGCAACCTCGAGGCCGAGAAGCAGGCGCTCGACATCGAGCGGGAGAGCGAGACCGCGCGGCTCGAGCAGGAACGCGACATCGAAAAGCGCCGCGCGCTGCAGCGTACCGAGGTGGCGCGCGAGCGCGCCCTGCGCGAGACCGAATCCGAGCAGGCGCAGATCGCCGCCCGCGAGGAGATCGAGAAGATGCGCATCGCCAACGACCGCGCCATCAGCGAGGCACGCATCGCCTCCGAGCGCGACATCCGCCAGCGCGAGATCGAGCGGCTCAAGACGGTCGAGGAAGCCGAGATCGCCGCACGCGAGGCGATCGAGAAGGCGCGCATCGCCCAGGAGCAGGCGCTGACCGAGGCGCGCATCGCCCGCGACGAGGAGACGCAGCGGCGCGAGATCGAGCGCACGCGCGCGGTCGAGCAAGCCGACATCGCGGTGCGCGAGGAGACCGAGAAGCGGCGCATCGCCCAGGAGAAGGCCGTCACCGAGGCGCGCATCGCCAAGGACGAGGACACGCGGCGGCGCGAGATCGAGCGCCTCAAGGCGATCGAGGAGGCGGAGATCGCCGCGCGCGATGCCACTGAGACCGCGCGCATCGCCCAGGAACATCGCGTGCGCGCGCTGGAGATCGCCCGCAACCGGGAGGTCGACGAGGCCGAGATCGCGGCGCACGAGGCGGTCGAGGCGGCGCGCATCGCCCAGGAGAAGCGGCTTTCCGCCGAGCGCATCGCCTCCGAGCAGGAGACCCGCGGGCGTGAGATCGCCCGCAACGAGGCGATCGAGACGTCGGAAATCACCGCGCGCCACCAGGTGGAGGCCGCGCGCATCGCCGAGGAGCGCCGGGTGTCGGCGGATCGCATCGCCCGCGACGAGGCGATCCGCGCCCTGGAGATTGCCCGCAACAAGGCGGTCGACGCCGCCGAGATCGCGGCGCGCGAGACGATCGAGGCCGCGCGCATCGCGCAGGAGAAGAAGCTCGCCGCCGAGCGCATCGCCGCCGAGGAGGCGACCAAGAAGCGCGAGGTGACGGCGCGCCAGGGCGTCGAGGTGTCCGAAGTCGGGCGCGACCAGGCGCTCGACGCAGCGCGGCTAGAGCGCCGGCGCGTCATCGAGCAGCTCGAGGTCGCCCGCCAGCAGGCGCTGCAGGAGGCGGAGATCGCGGCGCGCGAGGAGGTCGAGCGGGCGCGCATCGCCTCCGATCGCGGCATCGACGAGGCGCGCGTCGGGCGCGAGCGCGACCTGCGCCGGCTCGAGATCGAACGGGAGAAGACGGTCGAGCTGGCCGCGATGGAGAAGGCGATCGTGCTCTACCACAAATCCCTCGAGCAGGCGGCCGCCCAGGTCGAGGCGGAAGGCGCGCGCGCGCGCGCCGCGGAGGCCGAGGAGCACGTCACCACCGTGCGCGAGAGCGAGCAGGCGAAGCGCCGCAAGAGCGTCGAGGTGCTGCTGGCCGAGAAGGCGGCCGAGGAGAAGCGGATCGCCGCGCAGGCCGAGAAGGTGCGCGCCGCCGTCGAGGCGGAGGCGCAGAAGCTCCTGTACGAGGCCGAGAACGTCCTCACCGACGGGGCGCGCTACGGCCTGTTCCGCCGCCGCCTGCTCGACCGCATCGAGGGCATCGTGCGCGAGAGCGTCAAGCCGATGGAGAAGATCGAGGCGATCCGCATCCTGCAGGTGGACGGGCTCGGCGGCAGCGGCGGGGGCGGCGGCGCCGGCCGCAGCCCGACCGACGAGGTGATCGAGGCGGCGCTGCGCTATCGCGTGCAGGCGCCGATGATCGACCAGGTGCTCAAGGAGATCGGCATCGAAGGCGGCAGCCTCGCCCGACTGGGCGGGCTGATGCGCGAGGCGGCCGACATGCAGCGGGTCGCCAAGGAAGCTGGCACCGGCGGGGAAGGTGAGGCGGCGAAAAGCGGCCGCCCGCGGGGCGGTCGCAAGCCGCCGCGCGACGACGACGTCCCGCGCGGCTGAGGGTAGGTAATGGCAAGGATCTACACCTCGAGCGTCATTGCGGCGCCCGCCGCCAAGGTCTGGGCGCGCATCCGCGATTTCAACGGCCTGCCCAACTGGCATCCGGCGATCGCCGAGAGCCGGATCGAGAATGGCGAGCCGGCCGACAAGGTCGGCTGCGTGCGCGACTTCCGCCTGCGCAACGGCGACCGCATCCGCGAGCGGCTGCTCGGGCTCTCCGACTACGATATGTTCTGCACCTATTCGATCCTGGAGTCGCCGATGGGAGTCGACAACTACGTCGCCACCCTGCGACTGACGCCGATCACCGACGGCGAGCGTACCTTCATCGAGTGGACCGCGGAGTTCGAGTGCGCGCCAGCTCGCGAGAGCGAGCTGGTCAATCAGATCGGCACCGGCGTGTTCCAGGGCGGGTTCGATGCGCTCAAGCGCCAGATGGGAGGCTGACGGTGCCCAAGGTGATGCGCAGCACCATCCTGGATGCCCCGGTGGACCGGGTGTGGGCGCTCATCCGCGATTTCAACGGCCACGACCGCTGGCATCCGCTGGTGGCGCGCAGCCAGATCGAGCGCGGCCAGCCGTCCGACAAGGTCGGCTGCGTGCGCCGCTTCGTGCTCGCCGACGGCGCGGAGCTGCGCGAGCAGCTGCTCACGCTGTCCGACCTGGAGCAGTGCTACAGCTATTGCCTGCTCGACACGCCGATCCCGCTGTTCAACTACGTGGCGCACGTGCGGCTGATGCCGGTGACCGACGGCGACCGCACCTTCTGGAGCTGGGAAGGACGCTTCACCACGCGGCCGGGCGAGGAGGAGGAAATGGCGCGGCTGGTGGGCGAGCAGGTCTACGACGCCGGCTTCGCGGCGATCCGCCGCCACGCGGAGGTCGCCGCATGACGGGACAGGGATGACCCGATGCCGATCGCGGTGAAGACATTTGCGACGCTCGGCGAGGCCGCCTCGGCGCTCGCCGCCGACCGCGACGCGCGCTTCCTCGCCGGCGGCACGCTGGTGATGCGGGCGGTCAACGAGGGCGATCCGACGGTCGCGACGATCGTGCGGTCGACCGACCGCGCGTTCGGCGAGGTGCGGCCGGCCGGCGCACGCCTCATGCTCGGCGCCGGCGTGACCATGGCGCAGATTCTCGCCGACCGCGACCTCGCCTTCCTGCACCCGGCGGCGCGCGCAGTGGGCGGCCCGGCCATCCGGTCGATGGCCACGATCGGCGGCAACCTGTTCGCGCCCTCGCCCTACGGCGACTTCACCACCGCGCTGCTGGCGCTCGATGCGAGCGTCGCGGTGCAGGGCGGTTACGGCTCGCGCGAGACACCGCTGGAAGAGTTCCTCGCCGGTCGCGAGCGCGGGCCGCGCGCGCTGGTCGCGAGCGTGTCGCTCGCGCGCCCGGCGCCCGACGCGTTCCGCTTTCGCAAGGTGGCGCGGGTGAAGCCGAAAGGCATTGCGGTGCTCACCATTGCGGCGCTGTTGCCGATGGCCGGCAGCCGCATCGCGGGAGCGCGCGTCGCCTACGGCGCCATGGGACCGGTGCCGCTGCGCGCCCGCGCGGTCGAGCGCGCGCTCGAAGGACGTGCGCTGGACGAAGCCGGCATCGCCGCCGCCGTCGCGGCGGCCGCGGATGGGATTTCGCCCGCCAGCGACGCCATCGCCAGCGACTGGTACCGGCGCGAGATCCTGCCCGTGCATCTGCGCCGCCTTCTGCTGGGGATTGCAAATTGATGAGCAAGACCGCCGTCCAGTTCCGCCACAACGGCCGCGACGCGGCGGTGTTCGTCGACGGGGGCGCGAGCCTGCTTACGGCGCTGCGCGACGGGCTCGGCGACACGGCGCCGAAATACGGCTGCGGCCAGGGCACCTGCGGCGTCTGCACGGTGCTGATCGACGGGGAGCCGTATCTCAGCTGCCTCACGCTCGCGGAATCCTGCCAGGGCCGCGCGGTCGAGACCGCGAGCGGCCTGAAGGACGGCCCCGTTCTGCATCCGCTGCAGACCGCCTTCATGGAGCATTTCGCCGCCCAATGCGGCTTCTGCACGCCGGGCATGCTGATGGCCGCGAAGGCGCTCATCGACCGCAACCCTTCGCCCACGCGCCCGGAGGTGGTGGAGGCGATCTCCGGCAACATCTGCCGCTGCACCGGCTACGAGCCGATCATCAACGCCATCGTGGCCGCGGCGCCGCACGGCGCCGCGCGCCGCGCCTGAGGGTCTGCCATGCTGGAACTGCGCAAGGACCTGTTCGCGGACGAACGCGACGACAACCTGAAAGAAATCGGCAAGGGCACCCAGCGCCAGGACATGCTCGGCCATGTCACGGCGACGAGCCGCTTCTTCGCCGATCACCCGGTCGCCGACCTGCTCCATCTGAAGGTGCTGCGCAGCCCGCATCACCACGCCCGCATCCGATCGATCGACGTTGCGGCGGCCGAGCGCGCTCCGGGTGTGCGCCGGGTGATCCGCGGCGCCGACGTTCCGGTGAACCTCAATACGCTGCTCAGCCTGCTCGAGTTCGGCAAGGACGACGAGCCCTCGCTCGCGGTCGACAAGGTGCGCTATTGCGGCGAGCCGATCGTCGCCGTCGTCGCCGACAGCGAGCGCGAGGCCTGGGAGGCGGTCGCCCGCATCAGGGTCGAGTACGAGCCGTTGCCGGCGGTATTCGACGTCGAGGAGGCGCTCAAGCCCGGCGCGCCCGTGGTCAACGAGGTTTATCCGAAGAACACGTTCCTCTATCACGACAAGTACGACCACCAGAAGCTCCGCTACGGCGACGTGGAGGCGGCCCTTGCGGCCGCGGATCACGTGCTCGAGCAACGCTACCAGATGTCGCCGATCGAGCACGCGCCGACCGAGACCAACGGGTCGATCGCGGCGCCCGACACCAACGGCCGCTACACAGTCTATACAGGCACGCAGGCGCTGTTCTTCTCGCTCGACACTTCCGCGAAGATCCTCAACGTTCCGTCCAACCGGCTGCACTTCATCGGCGGCACGGTGGGCGGCGGGTTCGGCGGCAAGGTCGACACGCTGACCGAGCCGCTCGCGATCCTCGGCGCCATGCTCACCGGCAAGCCGGTGCGCTACATGCTCAACCGCGAGGAGGAGATGCAGTTCGGCCCGCCGCGCGGGGCCGAGCGCATCTACATCAAGGATGGCGTCAACCGCGACGGCCGCATCGTCGCCCGGAAAGTGACCTGCTATTTCGACAGCGGCGCCTATACACGGCTCTCCAGCTACGCGGCGGTGAAATGCGCCGCGCACATCCCCGGCCCCTACACGATCCCCAACGTCCACGCCGACGTTTATTGCGTGTTCACCAACCGCACGCCGGCGACCGCCATGCGCGGCTTCGGCGTCACCGGCGTCGACTTCGCCCTCGAAGTGCAGATGGACAAGCTCGCCCACCTCGTCGGCATGGACCCGATGGAGTTGCGCATCCTCAACGCCTATCGCGATGGCGACATGAAGGCGCACCGGCGCGAGGCGAAGAACTGCGCCCTCATCGAGTGCGTGCAAGTCGCGGCCGAAAAGGCCAGGTGGCCGATCCGCGAGGAATTCCGGCGCATGTCGTCGCGCACCGGCACGACCAGGCGAGCCGATACGCCGGCGCCGCCTGTTCAACCGCCACGCCCGCAGCCGGCGCGCACGAGCTATGAGCGGCCGCCCTTACCTCCATTGCCGCCGCAGCCCGCGCCGTTGCCGCCGCCCGCGCCATCCCTGGCGCCCGTACCGCCGCCACCCGCACCACCGAGCCCAGCACCGACCCAGCACGGCGTCACGCGCTACTCCTCCGTGTTCGGTACCAGGAGGCGCTGATGGGCAAGCATCGCGGACGCGGCATGGCCTCGATCAACTATCCGATCGGCATGAACCTGGGCGGCGACCCGAGCCAGGCGCTGGTTCATTCCAATCCGTCCGGCAAGTTCACGGTGTCGCTGTCGTCGATCGACCTCGGCCAGGGGCTCAAGTCGGTGACGCGGCAGATCTGCGCCGAGACGCTCGGCATCCCAGTCGAGGATGTGTATGTCGACACCGCCGATTCCGACACCGGGCCGCACTGCATGGGCTCGTTCGCCTCGCGCGGCACCCACCGGGTCGGCAATGCGGTAATCACCGCCGCCAAGGAGGCGCGCGGCGTCATGCTGGAAGCGGCCGCCGAGGAGCTCGAGGTGAACGCGAGCGACCTCGAGACCGACGGCAGGGGCAACATCCACGTGCGCGGCGCGCCGCACCGCTCCATCTCGGTGCGCGACGTCGCGATCGCCGCCCAGTTCCGCCAGGGCCGCACCATCGCGGGCCGCGGCATCTTCCTGGTGCCGCTGTCGGGCGTCGATCCGGAAACCGGCGAGATGACGCCTGCGACCTGCTACGCCCATGCGTGCCTCGTGGCCGAGGTCGAGGTCGACGACGAGACCGGCGACGTGACGATGATCGAGATGAACTCGGCCTATGAGCTCGGCCGCGCCCTCAACCCGCGCCTGGTCGAGCAGCAACTCGTGGGCGGCGCCTGGATGGGGCTCTCGCACGCGCTCTACGAGACGACCGAGCCGTACTATCCGGATCGCCGCCACGGCCCGCGCGACTTCAACGAGTACGTCATGCCAGGGCCGGGCGACATCTGCCCGCATCACATCGCGGTGCTGGAGCGCCCCGCCCCGGACGGCCCGTTCGGCGGCAAGGGTCCGGGCGAGATGTGCGCCAACCCGGTGCTGCCCGCGGTCGCCAACGCGATCTTCAACGCGGTCGGCGTGCGCGTCGACGAGCTGCCGATCACGCCGGAGAAGATTCTTCGTGCGCTGAAGCAGCAGGGCGGTGCGCGCCCGCAGCGCGCGACGCGGTGAGGGTCGCGCGATGGCGGTCCGCAGCAAAATCGTCGGGATCGACCGGCCCGAAACGCTGGCAAAGGCGTTCACCGCCGCGTTCTATCTCGCCGACGAAGGCCTTGCGACTGCCGCGTACCTTTCGCTCGCGCTCGGCAAGCCGCTGCTGCTCGAGGGCGCGCCGGGCGTCGGCAAGACCGAAGCCGGCAAGGCGCTCGCCGGGATCCTGGGCCGCGATCTCATCCGCCTGCAGTGCTACGAGGGGATCGACGCCTCGGCTGCGCTGTATGAATGGAACTATCCGCGCCAGATGCTGGCGATCCGCCAGGCCGGCGATGCGGGCGTCGACATCTATCGCGACGAGTTCCTGATCGAGCGGCCGATGCTGGCGGCGCTGCGCAATCCGGAACGCGCGGTGCTGCTGATCGACGAAGTCGATCGCTCCGACCACGAGTTCGAGGCGTTCCTGCTCGAGTTCCTCTCCGACTTCACCATCTCGATCCCGGAGCGCGGGACGCTACGGGCCTACGAGCGACCGGTGGTGGTGCTCACCTCCAACCGGACGCGCGAGCTGCACGAGGCGCTGCGGCGGCGCTGCGTCTACCACTGGATCGAGTATCCGGACGCCGAGCGCGAGGCGCGCATCATCATGATGCGCGCCTCCGGCGTCGCCGAGGCGACCGCCCGCGCCGTCGTCGCGGCGGTCGGACGCCTGCGCCGCGAGCCGCTCAGCAAGCGGCCGGGCGTCGCCGAATCCGTCGACTGGGCCGAGGCCGCGACCTTGCTGGCCGCAACCGGCGCGCCGTGGCCCGAGGCGTTCCGGCGATCGATCGGCACCGCGCTCAAGGACGAGGAAGACCTCGCCTACATGGCGCCGCGGCTCGACCAGGTGATCGCGGAGATCGCCGCATGAGCATGCTGCCGCGCGCCGCCCGCCCGTTCGTCGGTTTTGCGGCGTTGCTGCGGGCGAACGGCTTCCTGGTCGCGCCCGAGCAGACCACCGCCTTCCTGTCGGCGATCGAGCTGCTTGGTCCGCGCCACATCGACGACATCCGTCGCGCCGCCCATGCGACGCTCGCGCCGCCGCCGGAACGGCGCGCTGATTTCGACGCCTTGTTCGATGCGCATTTCATCGGGTCAACGATGCGCGTGGAGGAGCCGGCGGAAGCCGAGGATGACGACGTTCGCGTCGCCGACAGCACGCGCGGCGCGTTTGAGCCGCCTCCGACGACGGACGACAGCGAGTCCGGACAGGCGGCCACATTTGCCGAGCGGTTGACGCAACGCCGCTTCGGCCCGGCCGACGACAGCAGGACGCTGCGCGCCTTCGCGCGCGCCCTGCCGGACCGGCTGCCGCGGCGGCGCGGCTATCGCCGGCGCCTCGACCGGCGCGGCAAGACCTTCGACCTGCGCCGGACCTTGCGCGACGCGATCCGCAACGACGGCGAGGTGATGCGGCTGCCGCGCCTGCGCCGCCGGCTGCGCCAGCGCCCGGTGCTGCTGCTGATCGACGTGTCCGGCTCGATGAAGCAGCGCACCGACGCGCACCTGCGCTTTGCCCATGCGCTCAGCCGCGCGGTCGAGCGCGCCGAAGTATTCACCATCGGGACGCGCTTGACGCGCGTGACCCAGGCGCTGCGGCTGAAGAACCGCGCGGCGGCGCTTGCCGCCGCGTCGCAGGTGGTCGCCGACTGGGACGGCGGCACACGCATCGGCGACGCGCTCCAGGCCTTTCTGGCGGTGCCGCGCTTCGCCGCGCATGCGCGCGGCGCGCTCGTGCTCGTCCTGTCCGACGGGCTCGAGCGCGGCGACCCGGCGGCGATGACGGCGGCGGTCGCTCGCCTGTCCGCGCTGGCGTGGCGCATCTCCTGGCTCACGCCGCTCGGCGCCGACCCGCGCTTTGTGCCGGAGACCGACGCGCTCCGCTCCATCCTGCCGCTGATCGACGATCTCGCTGACGGCAGCTCGACCAAAAGCCTGTGCGCCCACGTGCTGAGTTCTTCCGGAGAGCGAACCGGTGCATCGCCGCTTGCGCATGCGCGCTCCCTCTCCCCGCTTGCGGGGAGAGGGTCGGGGTGAGGGGGTTTCGATGTTGTGCATTGACCTCAAGACCCCCTCACCCGGCGCGCAAGAGCGTGCCGACCTCTCCCCGCAAGCGGGGAGAGGTGAAGCAAGCCGCATTGCAGAATTCTCCATCGACTCAACAATAGACGCACCTCTGCGAGGGGAGACCAACCGCCATGCCGCTTGAGATCAGGCTTCTCGACTACGGCGACATCGAGCTCGAATTGAGCTTCCTCGTGCTGGGGCGCGATTGCGGGCGGGTGCGGCGCGTGCCGGTGTTCGGCTTCCTCATCCTCGGCGGGCCGTGGCCGATCGTGGTCGACACCGGCTACCGCTCCAACCAGATCATGGAGACGCTCGGCATGCGCGGCCTCCAGTTCCACGAGAACATGATCGAGAACCAGCTGTCGCGGCACGGCGTGCGCATGGGCGACGTGCGCTTCGTCATGCACACGCACCTGCACATCGATCATGCCGGCAAGGACGACCTGTTCCCGATGAACACGACCGTGGTAATCAACCGGCGCGAGCTCGAGTACTCGGTCTCCGGCCTGATGCATCCGCAATATCCGGCCCCCGACATCAAGCACCTGGTGGACCGGCTGCACACGCGCCATGCGCTGCGCCTGCTCGACCTCGAGATCTCCGGGCCGATCGAGATCTGCCCCGGCGTCCACTGCGAAGCCGCCGGCGCGCATACCGAAGGCTCGATGAACGTGCACGTGCAGACGGCGGAGGGCCTCGCCACCATCTGCGGCGACGTCATCTATGATTTCAACGACCAGATCGTCGAGCCCTTCCACATCACCCAGGCGTTCGAGCCGCAGGTGACCGGCAATCACGGCACCACCAAGCGGCAGGAGAAGGCGGCGATCGGCAAGCTGCTCAGCAACGCGCGCTTCCTCCTGCCGGTGCACGACCGGCCGGCCAGGGTCGAGGGCGGCCAGGTGGTGGCGCGGCTGCAGGACGCGGTGCCCGGCCCGACCACCCAGACGCTGCCGCGCCGCAACTGGTTCCCGGCGTGAGGAGCGAACCTTGACCCACACGGTGGAACGCAAGGAATTCGAGAGCCTGATCGACCCCTACGCGCCGGTCGCCCAGATCGGCACCAACTTCACCTTCACCGAGGGGCCGATCTGGCATCCGGTCGAGCACTACCTGCTGTTCTCCGACATGCCGGCCGACGTGCGCCGCCGCTGGGACGAGCGCGGCGGCGTGCGCGAGGTCATGCGCCCGGCGCACAAGTGCAACGGCATGACCTACGACGCCGAGCTCAACCTGCTGGTCTGCGAGCATGCGACCTCGACGCTCGTGCGCGAGCGCCCGGACGGACGGCGCGAGGTGGTGGCGTCGCATTTCGAGGGCGCGGAGCTCAACAGCCCGAATGACGTCTGCGTCCACTCCAGCGGCGCGATCTATTTCTCCGATCCCTGGTACGGCCGCATGCCGGTGTACGGCGTTGAGCGCCCGCGCCAGCTCGGCTTCCAGGGGGTGTATCGCATCGCCCCGGTGGGCGGCCCGCCGCAGCTCCTGGTCAACCGCTACATGTTCGACCAGCCGAACGGGCTCTGCTTCTCGCCCGACGAGCGCCTGCTCTACGTCGACGATACGGTGCAGGCGAACGTCCGCGTGTTCGACGTCAAGGGCGACGGCACGCTCGGGTTCGGCCGCACCTTCGCGAGCGGGCTTAAATCCGACCGCGAGCCGGGCGTGCCCGATGGCATGAAATGCGATGCCGCGGGCAACGTGTGGGTCACGGGGCCGGGCGGCGTGTGGGTGTTCGCGCCGAGCGGGGATCTCCTCGGCAGGGTGCGCATTCCCGAGCTGCCCTCAAACCTGCATTGGGGCGGACCCGATTTCCGCACCCTGTTCGTCACCGCGACGCACTCGGTCTACGCGGTGAAGACCAAGGTCGGCCCGCGCCTCGAGCCGTTCATGCAGCCGGGTGGCGCGACGCCGGTGCCTGTGCGCGACACCACGCAACGTCCCGGCGCCGCGACGCCGGCACCCGGCGAGCCGCTTCGCCTCGATCCGGCGCGCTGCGCCCTGATCATCCAGGACATGCAGAACGACGTGGTGATGGAGGGCGGCGCCTTCGCCTCCTCCGGCGCGCCCGCCCACTGCCGGGCGCAGAACGCGATCGAGAACGCGCGCCGGCTCGCCGACGCCTGCCGCGCGCGCGGCGTCCTGGTGATCCACGTCTGGTTCGTCGTCGAGCCGGGGGCGCCCGGAGTGGGCCTCAACGCCCCGCTGTTCAAGGGCCTGGTCGAGGGCAACGCCCTGGTGCGCGCCAGCTGGGGCGCCGCCCCGGTGACTGGGCTCGAGCGCCAGGCAGGCGACTACGTCGTCGAGAAGATGCGCATGAGCGCCTGGGAGGGCACCTCGCTGGAGACCATCCTGAAGAGTGCCCGACGCGACACCATCATCGTCACCGGCGCCTGGACCAACATGTCGATTGAGCACACCGCGCGCACCGGCGCCGACAAGGGCTACGTCATGCTGGTCGCCGAGGATGCCTGCTCCACCGTGAACGCCGACTGGCACAACGCCGCGATCAACTACGCGCTGCAGAACGTCTCCACCGTCACCAGGACGGACGCGGTGATCGCGGCATTCGGGTAAGGCAAGCAGGCCCGCGTCTTCAAACGGAGCGCGTGAAAGGACCCGTGCGGCCTCCTTGCGCTGCTTGATGACGGACAAAGAAACAATCTCGACCTGCCTTTCCTGCAAGAAACCTTGCGGAAACATCAAAATCCCGCCGCTGCATGAACGATCTTTGCGGCAATCCTGACAAATAGATCGAGATGCTTCCGGCAGGAGGTGACTATGTCAGGAGTGCGGGAGATCCTGGACATTCTCGACTACCGCGGCCGCGTCATCGGCACTGCGGACCGGGAAACCGCCAACAAGACCGGATTGCTGCACTTGTGCAGCCAGGTCTGGATCGTGGCACCCGAAGGATTTGCCGCCGACGGCCCTGCGGTGTTCTTTCAAAGGCGGTCGCCGCAAAAGTCCGTGGCTCCCGGACTGTACGACGCGACCGCCTGCGGTCACGTCCAATCCGGCGATACGGCGAAGCAGACCGCCATAGCGGAAGCCATGGAAGAGGTCGGCATCGCGCTGGACGAGCGAAAGATCTCGTATCTGGGTCGCCGGTTCGACCAGTATCAGGAGGGCCCGATCGACAGCCGCGCCTTCGTCGACGTGTTTCTGGCCGTTCTCGATCGCAGCGAGATCAAATTTCGTATCCAGACCGAAGAGCTGGACGACATGGCGGAAGTCAACGTCGCGGAAGGAATGGCCTTCTTCTCGGGAGAGAAGGACAAGCTTGACGCAACGCTCCTGGGCTCCGGCTCCTCCTGGGACTCGACCTGCGCTCTCGGCGAATCCGATTTCATCTACCGGCACGACCGGTACTACTATAAGGTCTGTCACGCCGCCCACGCGAAGCTGAACGGTCTGCCGCTTCCGTCGATCTGAGCCCCAGTCTCCTCGCGGTGGTCCCGGCATCGAAGTGGGGCGCCCGATTGGGCCTTCAGGCCCTGCCGCTGGACGATGTGAACCCTTTGCCGACCTTTGGCGTATTCCGGAGTGGGTGTTCCCTGGCAGGTGGCAGACCAATGCGGACGATCATCCTATTTGCTGCAGCCGCGGTGTTCGTGCCGGCCCTCGCGGCGGAGGACTCGGCGACGGTCGCGTCGGGCGAGAAATCCGAGCTCACGACGCACATGCGCTACGACATGCGCTGCCAGGCGACCCCGGTCGCCATCAAGATCGTGGCGCCGCCGGCGAACGGCACGGTGACGACCGAACCGAAGAGCATCGTGATCCCGTCCGAGTCCGACCGGGGCCTCAAGCAGCAATCGCCCTGCGTCGGCAAGACGGTGGAGGGCGTTGCGATCTATTACCAGTCGAAGCCCGGCTTCGTCGGCCAGGACAGTTTCCGTTACCTGCGCCTCAACCCCAAGGACCCTGGGGACCGTTTCAACAGCAACATCAGCTATACGATCACCGTGAAGTGAGCCAGGGCGGGTGCCCGTGCGTCGGGGAGCGGCTGGCCGACCCTGCTGCTGCATCGCCAAAAATCAAGAACCCCGGCTCGGGCCCTGGCCGGGGTTCTGCGTCGGGCGCGCAGATGATGGCTCTTGTATCGCGCCGACGGCTTGAACGGATTAACGCGTCAGTCGCCATTTGGTTTCAATTGCCGGGTGGGAAACCGACGGCGAAACATGGAGGGGCGACCCTTGTGGTCGCCCTCTTACGGCCGCCGCATTCGCGGCACAGCCGCGGGCACCCACAAGGGGTGCCCCTATAATTTGCGAAGCAGCACCCCTACCGAAACACCCCGTCATCCCAATGTCATCGTCCCGCCGGAGGCTTGTCGCACCCGCCACCATGGTGTTTTCAAACGACCCGGGAGGAGGCCTGGGACGATCCGTCTCGGCAGGACCCAGACCAGGCGCCGGCTCCTGGCCACGGGCGCATCCGCGACCGCGATTGCTTCCCTGGACAGCTTCGCCTCCCCCTTCCTCAGCCGCGCGGCCGACCGGCCGCTCGTCACCCACGGCGTGCAATCGGGCGACGTGGACCTCGACGACCGCGCCCTGTGGTCGGTGCGGCTGGAGCCGCACGCATAGGGATTTTCACTGCGAGGCCGTCGTCGCATAGACCGACATCTCGGTGCGCGCGTCCGCGAGCGAGAACCAGCGGTGCTGCTCGGCCCGAAATGCGCGCCAGTTCTCCAAGATGCGCTTGAACTGCTCGCTCTTGGCCGCTTCCTCGTCGAGCACGGTTTCCAGCGCCGCGCGCAATGCGCGCAGGATCTCCGGTGACAGCACGGTGATCTGCGCACCCTGCGCCACGACGCGGGCCAGCGCCTTGGCGTTGCGCGCGTCGTAGCCTGCGAGCATCTCCATCAGCGCATAGGTGCAGGCGGCGCGCAGCATCGTCTGGTGGCTCGCCGGCAGCTTCGCCCATGCCGCCTTGTTGATGTAGAGGCAGGTGTTGGCACAAAGCTCCAGCACGCCCGGGATGTGCATGTATTTGGCCACCTTGTGGAAGCCGAACTTCTCGTCGTCATGCGGGCCGACCCATTCGGCCGCGTCGATCGTGCCCTTCTCCAGCGCAGGATAGATCTCGCCGCCGGCGATCTGCTGGGGAATGACGCCGAGCTTCGCCAGCACCCGCCCGCCGAAGCCCGCGACCCGCATCTTGATGCCGTTGAAATCCGCCGGCGTCTTCAGCTCCTTGCGGAACCAGCCGAAGGTCTGCCCGCCGGTGTTGCCCATCGGGATGCTGACGACGCCAAGCCCGTCGTAAAGCTCGTCGACCAGCTTCTTGCCGTCGCCGTACATGTACCAGGCATTGTGCTGGCGCACGGTGAGCCCGAACGGCAGCGAGCCGTCGAAGATCAGCGCGGGATTCTTGCCGATGTAGTAGCCCGAATAGGTGTGGCCGCACTCCACCGTGCCGTTCGCGACCGCATCGAGCACCTGGAGGCCGGGCACGATCTCGCCGGCCGCGAAGGTGTCGATTACAAACCTTCCGTCGCTCATCTCGTTCACGAGCTTGGCGACCGTCGGCGACGCGCCCCACAAGCCTTCGATGTTCTTCGGAAAGCTTGATGCAAGGCGCCACTTGATGGCGCCCTGTTGCGCAATTGCAGGCGAAGCGACGACGGCAGCGGTGCTGGCGGCCGCGAAGCGCGCGAAACTCCGACGAGAAACCGTCATGGCAGTCCTCCCTGTACGCCGCTGCGCGGCCTTCTGCCCGGCATGAATCTTGTTGATCATTGAGGGCCCGGCGGCGTGCCCCCGCTCAATAATAGCAGAGATCAGGTCCCCTGGCCCAAGCCATGTAGCCCGTAGCGCCTCCGATTTCGCGTCGATCGTTTTCAATCTTGCGGTGATCGTCGGACGGCTCCAGTATTCCCTCAGGAATCTGGAGCCGGGAGGCGATTGCTTGATCATAGGAACGGGGCGGCTAGTCCTGTCGATCGCGCTGCTCGCGCTCGCGACCGTACCTTTGCGCGCCCAGGACTATCCGGCGCGGCCGGTCGAGCTGGTAGTCCCGTTCCCGGCCGGCGGCGGCACCGAGATGGTGACGCGGCACCTGAGCGAGGGCCTCGCCCGGCGGCTCGGCCAGCCGTTCGTCGTGCTCAACCGGCCGGGCGCCAACACCAACCTGGGCACGCTGCAGGTGGTGCGTTCCAGGCCCGACGGATACACGCTGCTGATCACCAGCTTCGGGCTCGCCGCCAACCCTTCGCTCTACCGCAAGCTCGCGTTCGAGCCGCAGACCGACCTCGAGCCGATCACCCTGATCGCCAATTCGCCCACCGTGCTCACCGTACCGGAGTCGCTGCCGGTGAATTCGCTGCGCGAATTCACCGCCTATCTGCAGGCGCGGCCGGGCGAGCTCAACTACGCCTCCTACGGCGTCGGCTCGAGCCCGCATCTCGCCGCCGGCCTGTTCCAGGGCATGACCGGGGCCAGGATGGTGCACGTGCCTTACAACGGCGGCGGGCCGGCCGCGGTCGGCGTGATGAGCGGCCAGGTGCAGGCGCTGTTTTCCAGCGTCGTCACGGTGCTCGGCCCGTTGCGCAGCGGCAAGCTCAAGGCCATCGCCATCGCCGCCGACCGCCGCTCCGAGCTCATCCCGGAGGTGCCGACCTTCGCCGAGCAGGGCCTCGCCTATGAGACCGGCACCTGGTACGGCCTGCTGGCGCCGGCAAAGACGCCGGCCGCAATCATCGACGCGTTGCATCGCACGAGCATCGCCGTCCTGGCGGAGCCCGCCGTGCGCACCCGGCTCGCGGAGCTCGGCGCCGACGTGGTGGCGAATTCCCCTGCCGAATTCCGCGCCTTCATCCGTGAGGAGACCGAGCGCCTCGGCCGCGTCATCCGCGACGCGAACATCGTGCTCGATTGATGCAGCCATGACCCGCAGCGGGGGCGACGCGGTCGTCGTGATCGGCGCCGGCATCGTCGGGGTGTGCACGGCGTGGCACCTGCTGCGTCGCGGCGCCGAGGTCACCCTGGTCGATCGTGATGAGCCCGGCCGCGGCTGCTCGTATGGCAATGCCGGCGCCCTCAGCTGCGGCAGCGTCGCGCCGCTGGCGATGCCGGGCGTGATGCGCGACGCGCTCACCATGCTGCTCGACCCGGCCGCACCCTTGCGCATCCCCCTCGCCTATCTGCCCAAGGCTGCTCCGTGGCTCATGCGCTTCGTGCGCGCCTCGCGGCCCGACGCCGTGCGGCGCATCGCCGATGCGCTGTCGACCCTGCTCGCCACGTCGATCGAACGGCATGCGGACATGCTGCGCGACGTCGGCGCGCCCGACATCCTGCGCCGCACCGGCCAGCTCTACCTCTATCCGGACGAAAAGGCGCTGCGGAAGGATACCATGTCGTGGGCGCTGCGCCGCGAGCACGGCCTCAAGGTGGATGAGCTCGGGCGCGCCGACATCCTGGCGCTCGAGCCGGAGGTCGGACCCGACTACACCGTCGGCATGTTCACGCCCGAGCAGGGCATGTCGATCAATCCCTATGGCCAGGTCACGGCGGTTGCCGCAGACTTTGCCCGGCGCGGCGGGCGCATCGTGCGCGATCGCATCATCGCGGTCGACATGGAGGCCGGTCGCATGCGCGCGGTGCGCGGCGAGAGCGCGACCTACCCGGCCGCTCATGCGGTGATCTGCGCCGGCGCCTGGTCGGCGCAACTGCTCGCCGGGCTGGGCTACCGAATCCCGCTGGAGAGCCAGCGCGGCTATCACGTGGCGATCCCCTCGCCGGGGATCGCCGTCGGGCGGCCGGTCATCGCGGCGGATCGGAAGGTCTTTCTCACGCCGATGGAGGAGGGCCTGCGGGTCGCCGGCACCGTCGAATTCGGCGGGTTGGCGCGCGCGCCCACGCGCAGGCGCGCCGAGTATCTGGTGCGCGACCTGACCCGCGTTTTCCCGCGCGCAAACGTCCCGGACGACTGGTCATACTGGATGGGACACCGGCCGTGCCTGCCGGACTCCCTCCCCGTCATGGGACCGAGCCGCCATCGCGGACTGTGGCTCTGCTTCGGTCACGGCCATCTCGGGCTGACGATGTCGGCGGTGAGCGGGGACATCCTGGCGCGCGCGATCCGCGGCGAGCCGTCGAACATCGACCTTAAGCCGTTTTCCTTCGCGCGGTTCGCGCGCCGCGCTGCTTCGGCCTCATCCTAAAAGGATGAGGTCGGAACGGTCTACTGCGCCCCGGCGATGCCCGCCTGTTGCACGATTGTGCCCCAGCGGGCGACCTCCGCGCCGATGAACGACGTCAGCTCGGCGGGCGGCGGGCTGTCGAACGGCAGCATGCCGATCCTGCCGATCTGCTCGTGCACGTCCGGCATCGCCATGATGGCTTTGAGCTCGGCATGCAGCCGGCGCACGATGTCCCGCGGCGTATCGGCCGGTGCGAGCACGATGGTCCAATTGAGCGCATCGAAGCCGGGAATCGTGTCGGCGATCGGCGGGATCTCGGGCGCTTCGGCAAGGCGCGCCGCCGAGGTCACGCCGAGCGCGCGCAGCTTTCCTTCCCGGATGAGGGGGAGCGAGGGGGCGGCCGCCGCGAACATCAGCGACACGCGTCCGGCGACGATATCGACCACTGCCGGCGCGGTGCCGCTATAGGGAATGTGGCCGAGGTCGATGCCCGCCATGCCTTTTAACAGCTCCGTATAGAGGTGCTGCGACGAGGCGACGCCGGGCGATGCGTACAGGAGCTTGCCGGGCTGTCCCTTGGCCAGCCGGATGAGCTCGGCGACCGAGGTCGCCGGCAGCGAGGCATTCACGACGAGAACGAAGGGATATTGCGTCACCAGCGCGATCGGCGCGAAGTCCTTGGTCGCATCGAACGGCGGTTTCTTGTAGAGCGCGCCGGCGACCGCGAGCGTGCTGCCGCTCAAGACCAGGGTGTAGCCGTCGGGGGCGGAGCGCGCCACCACCGTGAGCCCGATGACCGCCCCTGCGCCCGGCCGGTTCTCGACGACGACGGAACCGCTCAGGCGATCGGCGAGCTTCGCGGCGAGCACCCGGGCCAGCACGTCGTTGGCGCCGCCCGCCGCAAACGGCGAGATCAAGCGGATCGGCCGCGTCGGGTAGGTCTCTGCCTGCGCCTGCGCGGCCAGCAACAAAGCCGCAGCGGCGAGCAACAGTCGACGCCCCCTCACAGCCCCACCGCATAGGACGGCCGGCGCGGGTCGGCGCCGGCCTTGAGCACGCCGGTCACCTCATCGCCGACGATGGCGCACACGGCGCCCGCCTCCCAAGTCCAGTCCGGCCACCATTCGATCGTGTGGCCGAGGCGGCCGAGCGCCTCAGCCGTAGGCCGGTCGATGCGGCTCTCCAGGTTGAGCCTCCCCGGATAATAGGCGTGCGGCTCGAACGAGGAGGGGAAGCTGTAGGAGGCGACGCGCGGCGCCTCCACCGCCTCCTGCGTCTCCATGCCGAACAGGTGGATGTTGAGGAACACCTGGAGCATCGCCTGGGTCTGCACGTCGCCGCCGGGCGTGCCGAACGGCATCTTCATCCGGCCTCGCTCGATCGCGATCGCCGGATTGGGCGTCAGCCGCGGCCGCTTGCCGGGCGCCACACCGGACGGGTGCGCGGGATCGCCCCAGTTCTGGCTGCCGCGCGGCGAGGGAATGATGCCGAGCTCCGGCACCACCGGCGCGTTGTAGGATCCGTCGCTCGGGGTCGCGGCGAACACGTTGCCGCGCCGGTCGATGACGCAGACGTGCGAGGTGTCGAGCTCCGGCGCCAGGAACGCGCGCTCCGGGACGAGCGGCGCACCGCTGCGCGCCGCACGTTCGGCGGATAGCTTGTGCGGATCGCCGGCCGGCGGCATCTCCGGCCACGCCCGGTCGGGCCGGATCAGGGCGCGGCGCTCACGCGCGTACTCGCGCGAGAGCAGCGCCTCGATCGGCACGTCGACCATGCGCGGGTCGCCGAAATAGGCCTCGCGGTCGGCGAAGGCGAGCTTCACCGCCTCGGTGATGCGGTGCAGGTAGCCGGCGGAGTTGTGGCCGAGCGCGTGCAGCTCGGCGGCGTCGAGCAGGTTGAGCGACTGCAGCAGCGACGGCCCCTGGCACCACGGGCCGCAGGCGTATACGCGGATGTCGCCGAACGACGTCGCCACCGGCTCCTCGAAGCCCGAGCGATATTCGCTCAGGTCCTCGGAGGAGAGGAAGCCGCCGTTCTCCTTCTGGAACTTGACGATCGCGCGCGCGATGTCGCCGCGATAGAACGCGTCGCGCGCCGCCGCAAGGCCGGCCGCACGGCCGCGCTTGCGCGCCGCGCGCTCCTGGTCCGCCATGTACTGGATGGTGGCGGCGAGCGCCGTCTGCACGAATACCTCGCCCGGCCGCGGCGGGCGCCCGTGCGGCAGGTAGAGCGCGACGTTCGACGGGAACGCCCGGTACTCGGCCTCGTGCTCGGTGATGATCTCCGCCATCAGCGGATAGACCGGAAAGCCGTCGCGCGCGAATTCGATCGCCGACTGCGCCACCTCGCCGAAGCTCATGGTGCCGAAGCGCTCGAGCGCCGCGATCCAGGCGTCGGGCGCGGCCGGCACCACGGTGCGGAGCACGCCCTGCGGGATCTTGCCGCCATGATGCGTCTGGAAGTAATCGCGCGGCGTCGCCTTGGGCCACGGCCCGAGGCCCGGGATGGTGACGAGGCGGTCCTCGTCGGCCGAATAGATGATGATCGGCGCGACGCCGGCGAAATTCACGTATTCGGGCTGCACGACCCCGAGCGCGATGCCCCCCGCGACGCCGGCGTCGATCGCGTTGCCGCCCGCCTCCAGGATGCGGAAGCCCGCCTCTGCCGCGAGGTACTGGCAGGCCGCCACCATGTGGCGCGTCCCCATGATGGTCGGGCGATGGGCCTTCATGCTGTCCTCCATGGGGTCGGGCGCGGCGCGCCAGGGACCTTGCCGCAGGATTTCCATCCTTGGCAATTGCAAAATGCGCGGAGCCGTAACCCGGATGGAGCGCAGCGAAATCCGGGTCGCCAACCCGCCCGGACGCCGTCGTGCTAAGCTTGCCGCGTTGGCGCCGGGCGCGGAGGGCGACCCCGATGGTCAGGATCAACCTGGATGAAAAGTTCAGCCTGTTCGACGAGCGCTGGCGGCCGAAGGTGATCGCCTCCCTCAACGGGCAGGACGTCAAGCTGGTCAAGGTCCAGGGCGTATTTCCCTGGCATCACCATGACCGGGAGGACGAATTCTTCCTGGTGTGGAAAGGCCGCTTCCGCGTCGAGTTTCGCGACCGCATCGTCGATCTCGGACCGGGCGAATGCGTCGTGGTCCCGCGCGGAGTCGAGCATCGCACGTGCGCAGACGAGGAGGCGCACGTGCTGTGCTTCGAGCCGGCGAACACCCTGAACACCGGGAACGTGCGAGATGACACCTACACCGCCCCGAGCGGGATCTCGATTTAGCGATTCACGAGGCGACGCCATGCCCGAAAAGCCGCGCAAGACGATCGAGATCGGCCTGGTGCTGCAGGGGGGCGGTGCGCTCGGCGCCTACGAGTGCGGCGCGGTGATGGCGCTGCTCGACCTGATGGACGCCGCCGCGCGGCGCGGGCAGCCGAGCGTGCTCAAGGCGGTGACCGGCGTATCGATCGGCGCGGTCAACGCGGGCTGCATCGTCGGGGCGCGCGACCACCTCGATGCCAGCCGCCGCATCAACGCGCTGTGGGACGACCTGGTGCTGCAGTCGCCCGACTTCTGGCCGCGCGAGGCGCGCCGCGACCTCTCGCTGTTTGGCCTGCCGGGCTTCTATACGCCGCGGCCGGACCTGTGGGCGTTTCCCACCTGGACCCACTATTACGACACCAATCCGCTGGTCGCGACGCTCACCCGTCACATCGACTTCGACGCGCTCAACGCCAATCCGACCCTCCTGGTGGTGAGCGCCGTCGACATCGAGAGCGGCGCGCTCACCCGCTTCCGCAATCACCCCGACGGCGCGAAGGTGCGCGAGCGGCGGCGCGATGCCGTGGTGAAGATCGAGCCCTGCCACATCCGGGCGAGCGGCAGCCTGCCGCCGCCGTTCCCGTGGACCGAGATCGGCGGCCGCGTCTACTGGGACGGCGGCCTCGTCAACAACACGCCGCTGTCCGACGCGATCGACGCATTCTCCCATGGCGGCGCGGTCTACCGGATGCTGATCGTGCTCAACCTCTATCCGCTGCGGGCGCAGCGCCCGCGCAACCTCGCCGAGGTCGAGGACCGCATGCATGAGCTGAGCTACGGCAACCGCCTCCTGCAGGACCGCGATCAGGCCCGCCGCGTCAACGACCTGGTGGCGATCATCGACGACCTGGCGCGGTCCGTTCCCGCAGGCTCCCTCGAGGGCGACCTGCAGGCCCGCGTCGACGCCGCGCTCGAGCTCAAGCTCGTCCGCATCGTCGACCTGGACATGCAGGAGCCGTCGGCCGGCCCGCAGGATCCCTCCGACGACCAGTACGGCCTGCGGGATTTCTCGCCGCCGACGGTCGCGCGCCGGCGCGCGCGCGGCGAGGCGATCGCGCGCGAGCGTCTGCAGCCGGTGTTCGACGATCCGGACCATGTGTTCGCCCGCCAGGCCCGGCACGCGAAAGGAGCGCCGCGACGCCGGCGTTGACGGGGCCTGGCTGAACAGGCCTGCCGCAAAAGGGTGATAAGCTCGCCGAAGCGAACAGGCCGCGCGCGCACGCCTCGACCTCCGAGAGGGCGACCATGGACACCAGGCGCTACCACAAGGACCGCATCGGCAACCACGCGCTCAAGCCCGAGACCTTGATGCTCGGCTACGGTTACGACCCGGCGCTGTCCGAAGGCTCGGTCAAGCCGCCGGTGTTCCTCACATCGACCTTCGTGTTCCGCACCGCGGAGGAAGGCCGCGACTATTTCGACTATACGAGCGGCCGCAAGGAGCCGCCGGGGGAAGCGCAAGGGCAGCCGGGTCTCGTCTATTCCCGCTTCAATCACCCAAATCTGGAGATCCTCGAGGACCGGCTCGCCGTGTACGAGAAGGCCGAGGGCGGCCTGGTGTTCGCCTCCGGCATGGCGGCGATCGCCACCACCATCCTGGCCTATGTCAGGCCGGGCGAAGCGATCCTGCACAGCCGCCCGCTGTACGGCGGCACCGAGGTGCTGATCGACACCACGCTGGCGCCGTTCGACATCAGGTGTGCGAGCTTCAAGGACGGGCTGAGCGAGGACGACATCCGCGCCGCCGCCGCGGCCGCCATGGCCAAGGGCCGCCTCAAGCTCATCTTCATCGAGACGCCGTCGAACCCGATGAACACGCTCGTCGACATCGCGCTGGTGCGGCGGATCGCCGAAGAGATCGGGCGCCCGCAGGGCGCCCGCCCGATCATCGCCTGCGACAACACGCTGCTCGGGCCGGTGTTCCAGTCGCCGTTGCAGAACGGCGCCGACCTGTCGATCTATTCGCTGACCAAGTATGTCGGCGGCCACAGCGATCTGATCGGCGGCGCGGTGGTGGGCGCGCGCGCCGACCTGAAAGCGATCCGCGCCCTGCGCAGCGCCATCGGCACGCAGCTCGATCCGCACTCGTGCTGGATGCTCAGCCGCTCGCTCGAGACCCTGTCGCTGCGCATGCACCGGTCGGCCGATAACGCCGCCAAGGTGGCGCAATTCCTGTCCGAGCATCCGCAGGTCGCAGCGGTGCACTACCCGCCGCTGCTGCCCGCCGGCCATCCGGCGCGCGCCCTGATGGAGCGGCAGAGCGGCTCGGCCGGCTCGACCTTCTCGTTCGAGGTGAAGGGCGGGCAGGCCGAGGCCTTCCGCTTCCTCGACCGGCTGCAGCTGTTCAAGCTCGCGGTCAGCTTGGGCGGCACGGAATCGCTGATCTGCCATCCGGCGACCACGGTGCATTCCGGGCTGAGCGAAGGAGCCCGCCGCGACATCGGCATCACGGATGCGCTGATCCGCGCCTCGATCGGCATCGAGCATCCCGACGACCTGATCGCCGATATCGCGCAGGCATTCGCGGGGTGATGAGGTCTGACGAAAGCGACGCCATTGCAACGCCTCGTCATTTGCCCAGGACACCAGAATAGCCGATCCTGGGCTTTCGGCGTTCCACGCCCGGAAGATTGCGCATGGATCGTATCGAAGCGATGCGAGTGTTCGTCGCCGCCCTGGATGAAGGCAGCCTTGCGGGCGCCGGGCGTCGGCTCGGGCGGTCGCCGGCCGCCGTCAGCCGGGCCATTGCTTTTCTGGAGCAGCACGTCGGCACCGAGCTCCTGCACCGCACCACCCGCTCGATCAGGCTGAGCGAGGCAGGCGAGCGCTATGCTGTCGCCTGCCGCCGCGTCCTCGTCGAGCTCGAAGAGGCCGACATGTCCGCCGCGGGCGAGCGCGCCGCCCCGCGCGGGACGCTGACGGTGACCGCGCCGCCGATCAGCGGCGAAGAAATCCTCGGTCCCATCATCGCCGCCTATCTGGAGGCCTTCCCGGCCGTGTCGGTGAACCTCCTGCTGCTCGACCGCCACGCCAATCTGGTCGAGGAAGGGATCGACATCGCCCTTCGCGTCGCCGAGCTCCCCGACTCCTCGATGGTCGCTGTCCGCGTCGGAGGCGGCGTCAAGCGGGTGGTCGTCGCATCGCCGCGATACCTCGCCGAGCACCCCCGCATCGCCGAGCCGGCTGATCTGACCAGGCACCGTATCATCACCACGACGCATTTCGGACACGACGCGTGGGTGTTCCCGCCGGCAGCGGGCAGCTCGATCGCGCGGTCTGTCCAGTTCAAGCCCCGGCTCGTGGTCAACAGCGTCCGGGCTGCGCTCGCGGCGGCGGTGGGCGGCCATGGCGTGACCCGCCTCTACACCTACCACGTGGCTGAACGCGTGCAGGATGGATCGCTGACGATCCTGCTGCGCAATGCCGAGCCCCCGGCCATGCCGGTTCACCTCGTCACCCCGCAAGGCCGAATGTCGGTGCCGAAGGTCCGCGCTTTCGTGGACTTTGCGGCCCCGCGCCTGCGCGCGGAATTCGCCAGGCTCTCCGCCGAGGCCGTCGCGCTGACGGGCTGACGAAAACGTCATTGTTTCGCTCGAGGGAAGAGTGCCTGTCGAACAGCGGGCATTCAGCCGATTGGCGAGATCCCCCAGATGACGGCCACCGGCTCACACGGGCCGCCGGCCGCGCTTCCGCGAGCCGGAGGACTTGATCGAGGGACATCATGAGCAATGAGCAGAAAGTCGCCGTCATCACCGGCGCATCGCAAGGTATCGGAGCCGGCCTGGTCAAGGCCTACCGGGATCGCAACGACCGGGTCGTGGCGACATCTCGCTCGATCAAGCAGAGCGGCGACAAGGACATCGTCGCCGTCCCGGGCGACATCGGCGATCCCGCAACGGCCGAGCGCGTCGCAAAAGAGGCCATGTCGCGCTTCGGGCGGATCGACACCCTCGTCAACAATGCCGGCATTTTCATCGCCAAGCCCTTCACCGAGTACACCGCCGAGGACTTCGCGTCGAAGATCGCAACGAACCTCGCCGGCTTCTTCCACATCACGCAGCGCGTCGCCGCCGAGATGTTGAAGCAGGGCTCCGGCCACATCGTCAACATCACCACGAGCCTTGTCGACAACCCGACCGCCAGGGTGCCGACGGTGCTGGCCAACCTCACCAAGGGCGGCATCAACTCGGCCACCAAGGCGCTCGCCATCGAGTATGCCTCGCGGGGCATCCGGGTGAACGCGGTCTCCCCCGGCATCATCAGGACCCCGATGCATCCTGCCGAGACCCACGAGTTTCTCGCCGGCCTGCATCCGGTCAAGCACATGGGCGACATTCGCGACATCGTGGAGGCGGTCCTCTACCTCGAGTCGGCCGGCTTCGTGACCGGCGAGATCCTCCATGTCGACGGCGGCCAGAGCGCCGGTCACTAGAGCATGATCCCGAAAAAGCCTGCCCCCGACTTGATCGGGGGTGGGTACCGGTTTTCGGAAAAGATCATGCTCCAACACTAGAGGAGGACTCCATGCCGATGGTCACCATACAGGTCACGCGGGAAGGGTCCGCTTTGGCCGCAACTCCGTGACACCGGAGGAAAAGGCCGCACTTATTTCCGGTGTCAGCCAGCTCCTGCTCGACGTGCTCCACAAGCCGTTGGACTCGACATTCGTCGTGATCGAGGAGGTTGAACCGGAGGACTGGGGTTGGGGCGGCCTGCCGGTGCTCGAATTCCGCCGGCGGCGCGCCGCCGGCGTCGACTAGCCCCCAGGGAAACAGTGGTGGTGACCACCGGGCGGACGCGCCAAATTCGGCGCAGGGATTCCAACCGGTAGAGACAGAGCTTCATCTGTTCAAGAACGAGCTCGGCCTGACGCTCGCCCAAGCGCGTCCGTTGCGCTCTGGTGGCCTTCAATGTGGCCTTGACCGGCTCCGACTGCGAGCGTGACAGAGCCTAAGCGCCGCACGACCCCATGTTTAAGGCTCGCACCTGTGCGCTGGTGAGCCGAGCCCTGGCCGGCGGCACCCGCCCTGGCGAGTGGATCAGGCGCTCACAGTGGCCGCACTGACCAGATCGTCGATCTCGGCGCAGAGGTTCTTGAGCACGAAATATTGCTCGGTCGTCGCGGTTCCCTCGTTGACCTCCTGGGTCCAGCGCTCCAGTGGAAGCTTGATCGCGAATGCCTTATCGATCGCGAACGCGATGTCGAGGAAGTCGAGGCTGTCGATGCCGAGGTCGGTGATCGCGTGGCTGTCCGACTTCACGTCGGCACGCGGGATGTCGCAGGTTTGGGCGATGATGCTCGCGACGGTCTCAAAGGTCGAGGACATGGGCATATCCAACAGTTCGAGGTTTACCGCAGGATCAAGCCCTGCGCTGTAACGGCTACCGCAACACGCTCGGAGCGTCTGAACCTGTCAGGCGTTCGTATACGGAAGCAGGCGGGGAGTTCAACCGGAGGGAACAAAAAGGTGGCCTGCGATGACTTGCATATTGTCAGGATGGCCTCGCGCGCCCCTGGGCATCAGAATTGACCGTTACCTTTTCGGGACCGTCACCGGGACCCGGTCGAGCATCGGGACGAGCGCGGCGTTTTAACCGCGATAGGCGCAACGGAGCAGCAACGAGGCCGCCAACTGAGGCGGCCTCCGCCTATTTTGGCGTGTTTGATTCCAGCTGCGGGATCAGAATTCGTACCAAGGTCTATCGTTCGCGACGTTGCATGCGACGACCCCACCCGCGAATCCAATCGCGAACAGCTCGGCGGCTATGATGAGTCCGATGATAAAGCCGCCGGATACGGTGTTAACCTCGTCGTTGGACAACTCACGAACTTCGGAGGAATTCACGGTGTCTGCTCCTGTGCTGAGGCGATTGTGGTCACCAGCGACCACGCGTCTCTGTCGGGCTGCGCCCGTAATCGGTTCGGGTTCCTCTGTGAGGTGGCGCACGGTCGCAAACACGAGCGGGAACCGCTCCTAGCCCCCAGAAACAGTGGTGGTGATGATAGATTGGACGCGCTAGGTTCGGCTCGCCGGTCAACGCGCGACACCCCGCGCGAGAAAACGGGGGGCTTGATGCGCACGTCCTCGTGGATCATCGTTACGGCACTGGCCCTCGTCGGCGCGGCGTCGCCGCTCATGGCGCAGACGTGGCCGGCGCCGATCGTCAAGGTCGAGGGGCTCCGCCAGATCTCCGCTCACGTCCACATCATCCCGGACAACAGCGTCCCGGCGGTGCCCAACGTCGGCTACGTCGTCGGCGATCGCGCCGTGCTGGTGATCGACACCGGTCTCGGGCCCCGCAACGGCGCGGCGGTCTACGAGGTGGCGAAGACGCTCGCCGGATCGAGGGCGATCTATCTCGTCACCACCCACATTCATCCCGAGCACGACCTCGGCGCCCAGGCCTTTCCGGACACGACCAGGCTGATCCGCTCGACCGACCAGGTGAAAGACATCGCCGCGTCCGGCCTGCAGCTCGCCAAGGTCTTCGCAACCCGTTCCCCGCTCCATGCCGAGCTGCTCAAGGACGCGGATTTTCGCAAGGCCGACATCACGTTCGAGCGCGACTACGACCTCGATCTCGGCGGCGTGCAGGCGAAGCTCACCGCCATGGGCCCGAACCATACGGTCGGCGATACGATCGTCTGGATCGAGTCCGAGCGCGTCCTGTTTTCCGGCGACCTCGCCATGCGCCCGCAGCCGGTCTTTGCCAGCCCCCAGTCGAGCCTGCGGCACTGGCTCGCGAACCTCGACCGCCTGGAGGCGCTCAAGCCCGGCATCATCGTGCCGAGCCACGGCCCGACCGGCGACGGCACCGGCCTGATCACCGGCTATCGCACGTATCTCACGACGGTGCGCGACCGGACGGAAGCCGAAAAGCGCGCGGGCCGCAGCGTCGACCAGGCGGTGGAGGCGGTGACGCAAGCGCTCGGCGACAGCGCCCCGGACAAGGGACGCCTCGGCGGCGCGATCAAGGGGGCTTACGGCGAGGCGCCATGAGCGCGCACTTGGGGAGGATGCCATGAGATGGTTCATCGTCGCAGCCGCGACCGCGACCACGTTGCTGTCGACGCCGGGTCCCGCGACGGCCGCCGAGATCAAGGTCTTGAGCGTGGTGCCGCTCAAGACGTCCCTGGACGAGCTCGGGCCGCGGTTCGAGCGCGCCACCGGTCACAAGCTCATCGTCACGTATGACGGCTCCAGCCAGTTGAAGCGCCGGCTCGAGGCCGGCGAGGCGTTCGACCTCGCCCTGATCTATCCGGAGCTGATCGATCAGCTGGTGAAGCAGGGCAAGCTGGCCGCGGGCACGAGCACAGCCATTGCCAGCGTCGCCATCGCGGTGGCTGTCAGGAAGGGGGCGCCGAAGCCCGACATCGGCACGGTGGATGCATTCAAACGTACGCTGCTCGATGCTCAATCGATCTCCCACTCGGCCGAAGGCGGCAGCGGCCTCTATTTCAAGAGCCTGCTCGATCGCCTCGGCATCGCGGCGCAGGTGCAGGCGAAGCTGCGCCCGATGCAGGGCGGTCCGCTGGTGGTCGGCCCGGTGGCGAGGGGCGAGGCGGACATTGCGGTGATCACCACCCCGTTCATTGCGATGGAGCCCGGAGCCGACCTGGTCGGACCGCTGCCGGCCGAGCTGCAGCAACTGATCGTCTACACGGCGGCGATCGGCAGCGCCGCCAAGGAGCCGGACGCGGCCCGGGCCCTGATCAGGCATCTCACGACGCCGGAGGCCGCGAAGCTCCTCAAGTCCAACGGGCTCGATCCACCGGCGTCTTGAACCGCCGGCGCTTCTTGTGCTTCTTCTTGCCCGGGCCGACGAAGTCATCGAGTAGGCAGGGGCGACGCTGCTCGTGCGCACGAAGCAGGATCACGCGCGCGGATGAGCAGCGGCTACTCGCGTGGCGGCCAGGCTGATACGAGCGTCTCCCGCGATCGTGGATAAGTCTCGTCCGTCGATAGCAACGCCATCGCTTTGATGCCGTCGCAAATTTCCACGATCCGATGAAACTCGGGGAGCAGGCAGCGCCCGAACGACGTCAACTGAACCGGTCTGCGGTCGAACAGGGCTTGTCCGAATTCAATCTCCAGCTTTCGGATCGCAACCGTCAAGGACGGCTGTGCGATACCGCACCGGTTGGCCGCGCCCGTGAACGTGCCTTCCTCGCTGAGCGCAATCGCATACCTGATCTGGGTGAGTTCCATTGTCCTCCCGATTCTGTCGCGCCCCTATGGAGTAGTCGCGCGTGCAACCAATCCGGTTCAAAACGAGACAAAGCGGATGCTATCACCGCCGCCGTTGCCGTAGAGTGTCAAGACGTTGACGAGCGGTAACGATTCGTTCGCCGCGTTCGGTCACCTGCCGCAAGCGATCTGGTGGCTGGAAGGCGCCGACACCGAGCTTGCTACGCTGTATCCATCCTGAAGGCTTGTTCCTTCGTGCCGATTTGTTGCTGGCGTCTGCCCTAAGAGCTTCCGTGTACGGAGTACCGGCTGGAAGGACTTGCGAGCATGGCGACACCCGGCGGCGGCCTGTACGAACGGCGTGAGGGGCCGCGCTTAACCGAGTGGAACGACCAACTTCGCGGGTGCGAAGGCGTCGCGCACCTGCCGCGCGGCGCCTTCACCAAGCCCCGCCGACCCGCAGCATCGCCGGGCTCGCCGGGTTCTTGATCTTGATCCAGCCCTTCGACCGGCCGGACCGGTAGGGGTAATCGCGTCGCTTTGATACGATGCCCTCACGACCCCTCTTGCGCGCGGTCTCGAACACGGTGGCGCCGTCGAGGTCGGCGCAGTGTTGGTTGAAGCGAATGCCCGTCGACGCGCGCGCCAGCAATCTGTCCAGTTGCACCTTGCGCTGTTCGAGCCGCAGTTGCCCAGATCGTCGCCGTTGATCTCGATCAGATCGAAGGCGTACAGGATCACGGCATGGTCCCATCTGCGGGAGTGCAGCTTGTCGAATTCGGCAATGCCGTCGTCGCCGCACACGACCGCTTCGGCATCGAGCGAGGCGGATGCGACCGGTAGCGCGCCGGCGGCCTCGAGGATGGCGGGGAAGCGCTCCGACCAATCGAAACCACGGCGCGTGAACAATCGCACCCTTGCACCTGCCGCCGCACCGTCCACCGCCCGCATCACCTCACGGGTGGCGCGGCCTCGCCGCCCCGCAGGCGTTGCACCTCAGCTTCCAGCGCCGCGATGCGGCGGTCGCGCTCGGCGAGCGCGGCCACGACCTCGGCGGACTCGAGCCGCTGCGGGATATGCTGCGGGCAGTTCGCGCTCCACGCCGCGACGGTGAAGATCACCGCCTGCTCGGGGTGCGCCTGGTAGCCGTCCGGCATCAGGCGCGCGATCAGGCCGGCGTCGTCCTCGACGACGCGCGCCTCGCCCCAGATCTTCACGCGGCGCCGCTGCGCGTAATCGATGAGGAACAGGTGGGCCTTGGGATTGTCCGCCAGGTTGCCCTGGGTGATGTACTGCCGGTTGCCGGCATAATCGGCGAACCCGACCGTTCTGTCGTCGAGGACGCGCAGGAACCCGGCCGGACCGCCGCGGTGCTGGATATACGGGTGCCCGGCCGCGTTGACCGTCGCCAGCAAGATGCTGGTCTGCGCCGCGACGAAGGCGGCGAGCTCGGGCGTGACGCTGGTTTCCCACGAGCCCCGCTGCTCCATCCGCTCGTACGAGCCGCGCGAGCCCGTGCGGACCTGCAGCGCTTTCACCGACGCCGTGAAGGCGACGTCGCTCGCGTAGGTGGCGTCGCTCATCCGCGTCCTCCAGCCTTCATTCGCGTGCCCGGCTGTCACTTCCTGCGCGGGTCGTCGGCCGGATTGACGTAGGTGACGGACCACGGCCCGGTGCTGTGCACCTGGCCGATCGTCTCCTCGCTGGTCCACACGAAGTGCGGCGTGCCCGGCGGCATGATGGCGACGCTGCCCTGGGTCAACGCATGCGTCTTCTCCATGTCGAAGGTCTCGCCCATGCCGATGTTGAGGGTGCCGGAGATGATGGTGATGTGCTCGATCCCCGGATGCCGGTGCGGCGGGACCCTGTAGTTCGCCGGGAATTTCAGCCGGAACATGATCGGGACGGCCTCGGTGAGGGGCCCCTCGATCACCACGATCTTCACGCCGGGCAAGGCCGGCAGGTCGTTCCAGACGAGCTGCGCCGGCGACAGCACGACATGGCTGCCGGCGTGCTGCGCCTGCGCCTGGACGGGGCCGAGAACGGAGAGCGCCGCAATCGCTGCGGCGGCGATCTGCTTCATTGTTTCCTCCTGGTGGCTGCGGGTGAGTTCGTGGACCGCCCTGCCGGGGACGCAGGCGGCCTCCCCGGCCGGGCGGACTGTCAGCGCTTCGCATCCGCGACGGTCGCCGGCTGCAGGATCTTTTCGGCGACGAGCTTCCCGATCTTGTGGCCCATATCCTGCCCCACGTCGGCGGAGAAGCGATAGTGGAAACCGGCGTAGATGCGGGCCTGCGCCACCTCGTCCGCATAGGCGTTGAGGTTGGTCCAGCGATGGGTCACGCCCGGCGCCGTCGGGCTGGTCATGGCGACTTCCGGGATCTCGGCGGTGCCGAACAGCGTCTCGACCACGGATGCCAAGGCGGCGCTGGTGATGCAGTGCGCGCACGGGTATTCCGGATGCATCGGCGTGTTGTCGATCGGCAGCCACGTGGCATCGCGCTCGGTCGCCGGGTTGTCGTCGGTGTCGCCATTGCGGATGGCGGTGATCGGGCGCCAGAAGTCGTAGTGATACTTGGCGTCGAACACCGCGATGAAGGCGTCCGCGCAGGCGACCGAGGCGAGCGCCATGAAGCGCGCGCTGTCGACCAGGCTCATCTTCTTCGCGGCGACGAGCTGGCGGAGCATCGGATGGTAGCTCTGTGCGCCGGTGACGAGCCAGAAGCGGGCGTCCTCGGTCTGCCGGGCCGACCGGGCGGTGCTGGTCCTGCCGCCCAGGCTCTTGATCTCGTTGTAGTCCTTCGCCCAGCGCTCGCTCGCGAGCGAGACCGGGGGCTCGGGCCGGAACTGCGCCGGTGCCGTCATGGCGAACGGCGTCACGTTCGGCCACATCGAGGAGGCGGTGATGGGCGTCGGAACGTAGACGCCGGGCTTCGTCTTCGGCCGATACGCGTCGACGGCACTCGCGCCGTCGTCGCTGCGCTGGGCGGCGATCTTCGCCCCCACCGCCTCCCCGAGCCGGATGCCCTCATCCCTGGCCGCACCCGCCGGGATGGCGGCGAGATAGGCGGCCAGGGCGGCCTTCGCCTCGTCGCCGGCGCCCGGCAGCAGGGCGGCCAGGACGGTCGCGGCGGCGGCCGCCGCCGCGGCGTCCTTCGACGTGTCCTTGGGCGCGGCGAGCTGCACCCGGTACGGCAGATAGCGGCGCTCGATCGAGTTGATGGCGTCGAACATGGCGACGTGGACGCTGGCGACGACCCGTTCCGCCTGCGGGGGCAGCATCGTCCGCGCGGTCACGGCGGCCACGGCCTTCTCGTTCCAGTCGGTGACGACATCCGCCGACGCCGGGACGGCGAGAGCGCTGAGCATCATTGCCGGCAGTGTCCGGCGCAGGTTGTGCAACATGGCGACCTCCATGAGAGCCGAGAGGGCGGACTCCAGCGGATTCAGCGTCTGAAATAAATGGGGCCAAGTGCAGTAGACTGTTGCGCCAAATGAAGGAATACTCACACGCCATGGACAAGGTCGGCGCCATGACGACGTTCGTGCGCATCGTGGATGCGGGCAGCCTGACGGGCGCCGCCTCCGCGCTCGGCACGTCCCTGCCGACCGTCGTTCGCACGCTGGCGGCGCTCGAGCGCCATCTCGGCGTGTCTCTGCTCGAGCGCACGACGCGCCGCATTCGTCTGACCGACGACGGCGCCCAATACCTCGAACGCTGCCGCGTGATCCTGTCGGCCATGGAGGACGCGGAGGAAGCGCTCGTGTCGCGCCGGAGCGAGCCCGCCGGCAGGCTCGTCGTCACCGCATCGGCCTTGTTCGGGCGCCGCTATGTGGCGCCGATCGTCTGCGACTTCGTGCGGCGCTACCCGAAGGTCAGCGCCGAGATGCTGTTCCTCGACCGGGTGGTGAATCTGATCGAGGAAGGGATCGACGTCGGGGTCCGGATCGCGCACTTGCGGGATTCATCCATGCGGCAGATCCAGGTGGGGCGGACCCGGCGCGTGGTCTGCGCCAGCCGCGAGTACCTGCGCCGCCACGGTGTCCCGCGAACGCCGGCCGACGTGGGCGCGCACGCGTGCGTCCGCCACACCGGCCTGGTGCCGCGCAGCGAATGGCAATTCCGTTCGGGCAACCGTCCCGTGACGGTGCCGATCGCGAGCGCCGTCGTGTGCAACGACATCGACAGCGCCGTGAACGCGTGCGTCAGCGGCCTGGGACTGGGACTGTTCCTGTCCTACATGGTGGCGCCGAACAGGAAAAAGGGCGAGCTCGAATACGTGCTGCAGGACTACGAAGTCGAGCCGACGCCGGTGCAGGTGGTTTATCCGCAGACCAAGCTGCTGTCGGGCAAGACGCGCACCTTCATCGACGAAGCCGTTGCGAAGCTTCGGAGGCTGCGTTTCGATTGAGGAACGAGCCGGGCTTTCTAATAGTCGAGCGGTACGAGAGAGGGGCTACGCCTGATCGGATAGGGCCCGTACAGGATCCCGTATGCGCCAAGTATGTAGTTGCCTGGTGGATACCCATAGACCGTGCCAGGTTCATCCATAAAGAACGGTCGCCTGACCTCGACCCGGAGGCGGCGTGTGGCAGGCCGGCGCCTCGCGCTGGACACGTCCTCGGACGCAGCCATGAAGCGGCACGCCTGATAACGGTCGGATCGACATTGTTCTGTGTCCGAGCCTGCGGCCGCTTCGGACACTCCGCCGGCCGTTGCGCACGCCGATGCCAGCAATGTGATCATGCGGATCATGCCGCAATGATGCTGCTTGCCGTGGCCCAGGCCATGCGACGGCCTATGAAGCTCCCTAGCCATATCAAATGATCCTGATCCTGCGAGCTGCGCTCGCGGCTGGTTTGACAGGCACACCTCTGGCGGCACCGCCGATGAACCGAGGGCAAAAGCCACCGACGACCAAGCCGGAGCGCTGGTGCCCATTTGCAACATAGGCGAGCATTTTCCCGTCCACAGTCCCGACTGTCAACGACCAGCGAGTTCGTCAAGACTAAGATCGGAAAGCTGAGAGCGCATCAGGTAGGCAGGACGGGCCCCTCGGCGGCAGCGGCCGCATGCAGGTGGCACTCGACGCGCCCGCCGTCGTGCACCGTCGGCGGCGGCGGCGTGGTGGCGCAGTGGGCCATGGCCGACGGACAGCGCGGATGGAACGGGCAGCCCGGCGGCGGAGCGAGCGGGTTGGGGAAGGTCGCGCCGATTCCCGTGTCGGGGACGCCGAGCCCCGGCTCCGGCGTGAGCACGGAGAGCAGCAGCGCCCGCGTGTAAGGATGGCGCGGCGCGCGAAACAGCGCCTCGGTGGCGTTCTCCTCGACGATGCGGCCGAGATACATGACGGCGACCCGCGTCGCCATGTGCTCGACCACCGCGAGGTTGTGGCTGATCAGGATCAGGGTCAGCCCGAACTGCAGCTGCAGGTCCTGCAGCAGGTTGAGAATCTGCGCCTGCACCGAGACGTCGAGCGCCGAGGTGGGCTCGTCGCAGATCACCGCTTCCGGCCGCATGACGAGCGCGCGGGCGATGGCGACGCGCTGGCGTTGTCCGCCGGACAGCTGGCCGGGATAGGAATCATAAAGCCGCTTCGGCAATCCGACGAGCCCCATCATGCGCTCGACCTCGGCCCGCCTCTCCTTCGCGGCGCCGATGCGGTGCACGGTCAGCGGCGCGCCGACGATCGCGCCCACGGTCCGGCGCGGATTGAGCGAGGAATACGGGTCCTGGAACACGGGCTGCACGCGCCGCGCCAGCGCGCGCGGCTCGAGGCTGGCGACCGGCTCGCCGTCGAAGAAAATCTCGCCCGCCGAAGGCGTGAGCAGCCCCAGCAGCATGCGCGCAAGCGTCGACTTGCCGCAGCCGGACTCGCCGACGATCCCCAACACCTCGCCCTTGCGGACGGCGAGCGATACGCCGTTGACCGCACGCAGATCGCGGCTTTTCTCGAACAGGCCGCCGCCCAGGCGAAAGCGGCGCGCGACGTTGCGCATTTCGATCAGCGGCGGGCTCACGAGCGCGGCCGATCGATACGATGCACGGCGGCGCCGCTTGCGCGGTCTGCTCCCTCTCCCCGGAGGGGAGAGGGTTGGGGTGAGGGGGGACAAGCGTCGACCGTACGTGCTGGTCCCCCCTCACCCGGCTCGCTACGCTCGCCGAACACTCCCCGCTGGGGAGAGGTGGAGCAAGCCGCACCGTCGTGCGTCAATTCGGCGTTGGCGGCGCATTGCTCGACGGTGAGCAGGCACCGATAGGCCCGTCCCGGCGAAATCTCGGCAAGCGCGACTTGCGTGCCGGCGCAGTCGGCGAACGCATAGGAGCAGCGGTTGCGAAAGGCGCACCCCTCGATGGTGCCGATGAGGCTCGGCACCATGCCGGGGATCGAGCCGAGATGGGCGCCACGCCTGCTCTTTCCCGGCACCGGAATGCAGCGCAACAGGCCCTGCGTGTATGGATGCGTCGGCCGCGAAAATACCTCGCGCGCCGTCCCGGTCTCGACGATCTCGCCCGCATACATGACGGCGACGTGGGTTGCCACCCTGGCGACGATGCCGAGATCGTGGGTGATCAGGATCACCGCCATGTCGAGCTCGCGCTGGATCGATGCCAGCAGGCGAAGGATTTGCGCCTGGATGGTGACGTCGAGGGCGGTGGTCGGCTCGTCGGCGATCAGCAGCTTGGGCCCGCACATGAGCGCCATGGCGATCATGACGCGCTGGCGCAGGCCGCCGGACAGCTGATGCGGATACTGGGCGAGCCGTTCGGCGGCGGCCGTGATGCCGACCTTGTCCAGGAGCAGCACGGCCCGGTCGCGCGCCGCGGCACGTCCGACGCGCCGGTGCCGCCGCAGGACCTCGGTCAGCTGCTCACCGATCGTGTAGGCGGGATTGAGCGAGGTCATCGGCTCCTGAAAAATCATCGCCATGCCGTTGCCGCGCAGATCGGTCATCTGCCGTTCGGTGAGCCGCAGCAGGTCGACGCCGTCGAAGACGAGCTTCGCCGCCTCGCGCCGCGAGCGCTTCGGCAACAGGTCCATCAGGGCGAGCGAGGTGAGCGACTTGCCGCAGCCGGATTCCCCGACGATGCACAGCATCTCGCCGCGGTGCACGGAAAAGCTCACGTCGCGCACCGGATGCAGCGTGCCGAACGAAAGCGGGATGCGGACGTTGAGGCGCTCGGCTTCCAGGAGCGCGCTCAAGCGCGGTTCTCCGGCGCGGCGAGGTCACGCAGCCCGTCCCCGAGCAGGTTGATCGCCAGCACGAGCGTGAACAGCGCCGCGCCCGGGATGGTGATCACCCACGGGCTGAAGAACATGTACTCCTTGCCCTCCGCCACCATCAGCCCCCAGGAGGGCGCGGGCGGCGGCACGCCGAGGCCGAGGAATGACAGCGTCGCCTCGAGCAGGATCGCCTGCGCCATTTCCAGGGTGGCGACGACCACCAGGACATTGGCGATGTTGGGGAGGATTTCCACCAGGATGATGCGTGCCGTCGAGGCGCCGATGGCGCGCGCCGCCGCGATATAGTCGAGCGCACGGATCTGCATGGTGGCGCTGCGCGTCACCACCGCGAAGCGGTCCCACAGCAGCAGACCGAGGACGGCGATCACGATCTGCATGGAGCTGCCGATGAACGCCGCGACGGCGAGCGCCACCAGGACGACCGGCAGCGCCAGCCGCGTGCTGATGATGAAGCCGACGACGAGATCGACCCGACCGCCGCAATAGCCGGCCAATACGCCGAGCGTGGTTCCGATGAGGCCCGACATGGCGGCCGCTGTAGCGCCGATCGTGAGCGAAATGCGCGCACCGTGGATCAGGCGGCTCAGATAGTCGCGGCCGAGCTGATCGGTGCCGAGCACATGCGTCCAGCTTCCCGTGTCGTGCCAGACCGGCGGGATCAGACGCTTGCCGAGATCCTGCGCGTACGGATCATGCGGGGCGATCCACGGCGCGAGCAGCGCCGCCGCCAGGATGGCGAACACCACGGTGGCCCCGATGATGAAAGTAGTGTGGCCGGAGACGCGGGCGCCGAGCAGCGCGGCGCGGCTCGGCAGGATCTCTTCCACGCTGACGAGGGTGTCGATCGCCATGGTGGCTCACCGGACCCGGATGCGCGGATCGAGCACGGCGTTGAGCAGGTCGGCGAGCAGCGTGAGCACCACGTAAATGCAGGCGAGGATCAGCACGATCGCCTGCACCACGGGGAAATCGGCGCGGCTGATCGCCTCCCAGCCGAGATAGCCGACGCCGTGCAGCGAGAACACGCTCTCGATCACGATCGATCCGCCGAGCATGAAGCCGAACTGGACCGCCGCCACCGCGACCACCGGAATGATGGCATTGCGCAGCGCGTGCTTGAACAGAACGCTGCCGGCGCGCAGACCTTTCGCGCGTGCGGTGCGGATGTAGTCGGAGGCGAGCACCTCCAGCATCCCGGCACGGGTCAGCCGCATGAAGGCCGGCGTCGCGTAATAGCCGAGCGCGATCGCCGGCAGCACGAAATGCGCCCAGGTGGCGTTGCCGGAGACCGGCAGCCAGCGCAGGTGCAGGCCGAAGACGATGATCAGAATCAGGGCGAACCAGAAGCTCGGCAGGGCCTGCCCGAGGACCGACAGGGCGAGCGCACAGCGGTCGACCCAGGAATTGGGCCGTACCGCCGCCAGCACGCCGAGCGGAAGCGACAAGGCGAGCGCAAAGGCGAGCGCGCAGACGCCGAGCGTGAGCGTGACCGGGAGGCGGTCGGCGATCAGCTCGGCAACCGGCACCTTGAGGAAGAACGACTCGCCGAGGTCGCCGCGCACCGCCCGGCCGATCCACTCGGCGTATTGCACCGGAATCGGCCGATCGAGCCCATAGGCCTTGCGCACCTGCTCCACATCGGCCGCGGTCGCCGACGGCCCCGCGAGCGACTGCGCGAGGTCGCCGGACAGGTGCAGCAGCGAGAAGCTGACGATCGAGACAGTGACCGCCACCAGAAGCGCGACGAGCAGTCGTTTTGCGAGCCAGGCGAGCAAGCGGCCATCTCCGCGGGTCGTGTCCTAATTTTGCTGACGCACGGCGCTGCCGCTTGCTCCGTCTGCTCCCTCTCCCCGGAGGGGAGAGGGTTGGGGTGAGGGGGGACGAGCTTCGATCGTGAGTGCTGGTCCCCCCTCACCTGGCGCGCAAAGCGCGCCGACCTCTCCCCGTTGGGGAGAGGTGGAGCAAGCGGCGGCGCCGTGCGTCAATTCCATCGCAACACGCCCTTAGCGTCATTTCCAGCTGTACAGGTAATAGCGCGGGATCTCGTCGCGGTAGGACTTGAAGTTGAGATCGCTCGTGTACGCGTAGTAGATGCTGTAGGAGTTCATCGGCAGCGCATACATCCGGTCCATGATGCGCGTGATCGCATTCTTATAGGCGGCGAGCCGCTTGTCCTTGTCGGCGGACGTATCGCCTTCCTTCACCCACTCCTGCAGCTCCTTGTCGGCGGTGAAGTCGTCGACCGAGCCGCGGAAAAAGTTGCCGAGGATCGCCGAGGCGTCGTTGATCGAATAGGAGCCCCAATCCCCGAACGAGATCGGCGTCACGCCGGTATGGTTCTTGTCGCGGAAGGCGGGGTATTGCAGGTGATTGATCCTGGCGCGCACCCCGATCGCGCGCATGTAGCCGGCGAGCGCGTCGACCCATTTGCGCTCGCGGAACGCGTAGAATTCGGTGTCGAAGCCGTTGGGATAGCCGGCCTCGGCCATGAGCTGCTTGGCCTTGGCGAGATCGAACTCGTATTTCGCGGCGTCCTGGAAGCAACCGAACTGGGTGTAGAAGCACGGTGCCGCCAGCACCCGCGCCTCGGTGCCGAAGAACGCCTTGGTGAACTGCGGGCGATCGATGGCGTGGGCGATGGCGCGGCGCACCCGCACGTCCTTGAGCGGGCTGTCGCCCGAGCGGCCGGCGGCGTCGAAATAGATGTAGCCGACCCGCATGGTCTCGCCCGCGCTGACGCTGAGGCCCGGAACCTTCCGGATGTTCTCCACCTGATCGGTCGGCACGTACCACATCAGGTCGAGCTCGCCGGCGAGCAGCGTCGCGATCTGCGTGGTCTTCTCAGGGATGAAGCGCTGGACCACCTTGCCGATGCTCGGCTTGCCCTTCGGGCTGCCGTCCCAGTACTTCGTGTTCTTGACGAAGACGATCGACTTGCCGGGCTCGAGGCTCTCCACCGCGTACGGGCCGGTGCCGACCGGCTTGCGCGCCATGCCCTGAGACCCGACCTCGGAATAATATTTGTGCGGGTAGATCGGCATCGGACCCGCGACATATTCCAACGCGGCGGGGAAGTTGGATTTCAGGTGGATGCGGACCTTGAACGGGTCGATCTTCTCGGCCCGCTTGACCCACGAAACGTTGCTGGTCTGCAGGATCTTGTTGGCCGGATCGGACACGAAGTTGAGCGTATAGACCACGTCGTCGGCATCGAACGGCTGACCATTGTGGAAGATCACGCTGCGGCGCAGGTCGAACTCGAGCGTGAGGTCGTCGACCCAGCGCCACGCCGTGGCCAGGCCGGGCTTGTATTCGAACGTGTCGGGATCGCGTTCGATCAGCTGATCCCAGATCATGCGGGCGGCGAGAATCCCTTCGCGGCTGGTGTTGTAATAAGCGTCCGCGATATCGAGCGGCTGATCCCACGCGATATTGAGCGTGTCGTTCTTCTTGCCGGCCAGCGCCGGGGTGGCGAGCAGCGCCGCGCTCACAACGGCCAGCGCGCCCAGATCGGCGATCGTTCTGCCCATGGCTGTCTCCCTCCAGGGTCCGTCCCGCCCACGGTGCCGCTGCAAGTCCCATGCCGCACCGCGACCTTGACGATCTTAGAGCATTTTCCGGAAAAAGCCCGCCCCCGGCCCGGACCGCGAACGTCCAGGGCCGTTCGGAGATCGCCCGGCAGGACGGGCCCTCACGCCAGTTCGTGCTCGCGGCGCGTCTCGCCCGCGCAAGAACTCCTACCCTCGAATTGATCGGCTGGAGGCGGACGCCCGCGGACGCAGGAACTGCATTACGCGGAAGTTGTACCACAAAAAAATATTTTTGACGTGGAGCCCGTCAAGGTCCTTGCGCAGTCCTATACCAACGTTTTTTTTGGCGGGCCGGACGAGGAACTGAGTCCGCGGGCCAGGCCGATGAACGCCTTGAGAGCGGCCGAGGGGTTGCGCCGTCCGGGGTAGTAGAGGCAGAGGCCGGCAAGCGGCGGCGTCCAGTCCCCCAACACGCGAACGAGGCGTCCCGCCTTGATGTCGCTAAGCACGTCCTGCTCCATGAAGAAGCCGAGCCCGATGCCTTCCAGCACGGCAATTCGTGCGAGGCTGGCCTCGTCCAAGGTGATCGGTCCACTTACATCGATCTGTGCCACCTGTCCGCGTTTCTTAAATTGCCACCGATAAAGGGCGCCATTCGGCAGACGGACACGGATGCACCGGTGATTGAGCAGGTCAGGCGGGACACGCGGCCTACCATGCTTCTCGACATACGCCGGCGAGCCCACGACGGCATAACGTTGCGGTCGACCAAGAGACACTGCGATCATGTCGCTGGGCACGAGGTCGGCGACACGCACGCCGAGATCGAATCCCTCGGCGACGATGTCGACCAGCCGCCCCTCCGTGACCAGGTCGACGTGCACCTGCGGATAGCGGCGCAGGAATTCCAGTACCAGCGGCGAGAGGATTTCTCGCGCCGCTGTCGCAAAGGTATTGATGCGGAGCGCCCCTGACGGCGTTGCCTGCTGCGACCGCACCGCCTCCATTGCGCCGTGAATGTCTTGCAGCGCCGGCCTGACCTGTTCGACGAACACGCGACCTGCGTCGGTAAGCGACACGCTGCGTGTCGTGCGGTTAAACAGGCGGATGCCGAGGCTCGCTTCAAGCTTGCCGATGGCGTTGCTGAGCGCGGTCGTGGACATCCCGAGTTCGAGCGCGGCGGCCCGAAACGAACCCCTGCGCGCAATGGCGATGACCGCATCGAGATCGTTCAGCCCTGGTCGGTGCATTGTCCCGCTTTCCGCAACTCGTCGTCCATTTTTATCCTGCTTATCGGAACAGGTGTCCAGGCCTAGATAGTGGGGGGACGCAAACGATCGCTAAGAGAAGGAGCTGAGTGATGAACTTGCCGTCATCGATCCAGGCCTTTTTCGACGCAGACAAGGGCAACGATGGCGAGGCCCTAGCCCGCACCTTCGCGCCTGACGCCGTGGTCAAGGACGAGGGCCGGTCCCACGCCGGCCGCCGAGCCGTCGCAGCCTGGTGGCGCGCCACGAAGGCCAAGTACCAACACCTCATCGAGCCCCTCGATATCGGCAGGACGGACAGTGTCGCCAAAGTACGCGCCAGGGTGACCGGCCATTTCTCGGGCAGCCCTGTCGTCCGCACCTTCGCCTTCCGTCTGAAGGGGGACGAGATCGCGGGTCTCGACATCACCGAATGACCGCGTTCCTCACTCTCGACAGCAAGCGCGCGCTCATCACCTCCGGCACGCGCGGAGCGGGCGCGGCCACCGTCGCCCTGTTCAACGCACTCGGCGCGCGCGTTCTCACCGCCGCGCGATCCCGGCCCAAGGTCCTGGGCGAGGAGATGTTCGTCGACGCCGACCTGACTACTGCCGGCGGCTGCGCCACGCTCGCTGCCGCGGTACGCGAGCGCCTGGGCGGGGTCGATGTCATCGTTCACATGCTCGGCGGGTCGTCCGGCCCGGCGGGCGGTTTCGCGGCGCTGAACGACGCGGAATGGGCCAAGGAACTCGACCTCAACCTGATGCCGGCCGTCAGGCTCGACCGTGCGCTCGTGCCTGCGATGGTGGCGCAAGGCAGCGGCGTCGTCATCCACGTGACCTCCATCCAGCGCGCGCTGCCGCTGCCGGAAGCGACGACGGCCTACGCCGCCGCCAAGGCCGCGCTTTCGACCTACAGCAAGAGTCTCTCGAAGGAGGTGTCCCCCAAGGGGGTGCGCGTGGTGCGCATAGCGCCGGGCTGGATTGAAACCGAGGCCTCAGTGCGGCTGGCCGAGCGGCTCGCGAAGGACGCCGGCACTGACTACGAGGGCGGCAAGCGGATCATCATGAACTCGATCGGCGGTATCCCGCTCGGCCGGCCGTCAAAGCCGGAGGAAGTCGCAAACCTCATCGCCTTCCTCGCCTCCGATCGCGCCGCCGCCATCACCGGCGCCGAATACGTCATCGATGGCGGCACCGTTCCCACCGTGTGAGCGGCGCGCCGTACCCCTGTGAACTCAGCAATCAGCAAGGACCAAGGACATGCATAACGAACTGACGGGCAAGACCGCCCTGGTAACGGGCGCATCGAAAGGGATCGGTGCGGGCATTGCGGCGGCGTTTGGCGCTGCCGGCGCGAACGTCGCCGTCGGTTTCGTCCGCGATCAGGAGGGCGCCGAACGCGTTGCGGGCGAGATCAAGGCAGCGGGTGGGCAGGCGATCGCCGTTCAGTGTGATCTGGCCAAGACCGCGGATATCGATGCCATGGTTGCCAAAGTAGTCGCGACCTTTGGTCCGATTGATACTCTGGTCAATAACGCCGCCGTGTTCGACTTCAAAGCGCTATCGGACATCGATGAGGAACACTTTCACCACATTTTCAATGCCAATGTGCTTGGCCTGTTGACGACAACCAAGGTTGCCGTCGCGCATTTCAACGCCGCGGGGGGAAGCGTGATCAACATCAGCTCCCTATCTGCTCTAGGGAATGCACCTAACAGCGCCGTCTATTCTTCGTCCAAGGCTGCGGTGAATGCGATTACCAAGGTGCTGGCGCTCGAACTCGCTGAACGAAAGATCCGGGTCAACGCGATCATGCCCGGCTACTTCGATACCGAAGGTGCGCGCGCGATCGGCGTAAAGGGCAGTGAGCAAGAAGCCCAACTTATTGCCGCCACCCCTTTGGAAAAGCGACCCGGCCATCCTTCCGACCTGAGTCCCGTCGCGATTTTCCTGGCCTCGGGCGCTTCGGCGTGGGTGACGGGGGAGATCCTTACGGTTTCAGGCGGAAAACGTTGAATGGCTCACAGATCGGCGATCGTTCTGCCCATGGCTGTCTCCCTCCAGGGTCCGTCCCGCCCACGGTGCCGCGGCAAGTCCCATGCCGCACCGCGCCTTGACGATCTTAGAGCATTTTCCGGAAAAAGCCCGCCCCCGACCCGGCCGGCGAACGTGCAGGGCCGTTCGGAGATCGCCCGGCAGGCCGGGCCTTCACGCCAGGGGTTTCGTGATGGCGCGCACGCCGTTGACGGACAACTGGGCGGTCGGGCTGAGTGGGCAATTCTTCACGGTGATGATCGCGATCTGGTGTCGCGTATTGGGCAGCACCATCAGCGCACCGAAGCCCCCGCGGAGACAACGCGGGGATGCTCGCTGCGCCGGCGAACGGGACCGGCTGCTACAGCGCCGCGATGCAATCGATCTCGATGTCGAAATGGCCGGGCCACGCCGGGACATTGACGAAGATCCGGGCGGGCGGGTCCTTGGGAAAATACCGGGAATAGACCGCATTCACGGCTGTGAACTTGTCGACCGATGTGCAGTAGACATTGCACTTGAGAACCTTCTCGAGCGATGAACCGGCCGTCTCGAGACAGAGCTTCATCTGGTCAAGCACGAGCTCGGTCTGACGCTCGATCGGCGCGTCGACGACCTCACCCGTCGCAGGGTCGAACGGGGGAAAGCCCGACACGTAGATCGTATCGCCGTGTCGCGTCACAGCGGACGTCGGCGCCTTCCATCTTTCCAGATAAGTGGAGAGGGGCTCCACGCGGATGATCTCTTTTGCCAAGGCAGCCTCCTCTCCTAGCTGTCGTCGACGGCGGCAATTGCACCTCAATCTAGATCCGGCCGCCGAAGCTTGCCAGCGAGAACGCTTCGGCCAGCACCGAAGCGTTCGCGCCAAAGAGGTCCATCGCATCGGCGTGTCTAGGCGGTTGCGTCCGACCATGGGGGGAGCGGGCTGCGACTCGAGCACCCTTTTGCGGGTGTGGTGGAATTACTGCTCTCGAAAAACGTTTCGGAGCGGTCTCGAGGTCCGCCAAGTCGAGTTCCAGGGGAGTGTCGTCTTGACTGACCAAAGCGCCGACCGTGAAGGCTCCATAAGCCCACAATTTCAGCTGAGCCTGCTCGGGGCGGGTCTCCGCATCGGTCATACTGCCGGGCGAAAAAATCGAGCTTCTCGCTCGGTCTCAGTCGTGGCACAAGTCGTCGCCCGCCTCCGGGAGCAACCGCCCACTCTACCCAACTCGATCTCCCACAAAGCCGGGTTTGCGAGTTGAGCACGCCGCCATCTGGTCCAGCTCCATCGAGAATTCCGCCCATAGATTAGTCGTGTCGCGGCCAATCGACGCGAGTGCGACCCGCCTTCCATTGCGCTTGTACTCCAAGGCGCAATCCCGGTCCGGGATGTTGCCGTGGATCTCGATCTCGTCCCATTCCTCCGCATGGCCAACATAATTGATCGAGACGTCATACTGCTGGGTCCAGAAAAACGGGAGCGCGGTGAACTGCTCTCTGTAGCCAAGCATGTTTCGCGCCGCGGTCTGACCCTGCCGCTCGGCCACGACCCAGTGCTCGACCCGAATATTCTCTCCGCTGTGAGGATCCGGCCAGCGCGCAATATCCCCCGCGGCGTAGACATCGGGTGCGTTTGTTTCAAGGTAAGCATTCACTATCACTCCGCGATCAATCGCTAGGCCGGCACTTTCCGCCACGCGGGTGCGAGGCCGCACTCCGATCCCGGCGACGACAAAATCTGCTTCCACTGTCACGCCGTTTTTCAGAATCACCTGACTGCCTTCGATCGCGCCTACCATTTCTTGAAGATGGAAGATCACGCCTTGTTGCTCATGCAAGCTACGAATGAAGTCACCGATCTGCGGACCGAAAATGCGCTCCATCGGGCGTTTGTCCAGCGCCACGACATGAATCTCAATGCCACGAGCGCGCAGCGCTGCGGCGACTTCAAGCCCGATGAAACTCGCGCCCAGGACCACGGCGCGCCGGGCCGCACCGGCGCGTTCGATAATGGCCTTGCAGTCCGCAAGCGATCGCAAGGTGTAGACGTGCCCGAGTTCGGCGCCAGGGACCGATAAAGGCACCGGCTCGCCGCCAGTTGCAAGCAAGAGCCGATCATAACTCACATGTGCGCCGCCGGAGAGCAGAGCCGCCCGGCCGGGGACGTCAATGCCGACGACATTGGCATTGAGCCGCAGATCGATCCGATTTTCGGCGTAGAAGCCCTCTGGGCGGAGCGGCACCCAATCCTCGGAGACCTTCCCGGCAAGATAGTCCTTGGACAGGTTTGGCCGATCGACGGGTGCCGCACTGTCATTGCTCAGGAGGACGAGCTCGCCGGAGTAGCCTTCGCGGCGCAGCATCTCGGCGGCGGCAAAGCCGGCAGCGCCGCCGCCGACAATGACAATCCGATCCGGGGACTTTCCGACTTGCTGTAGCCGCGTTTGTTTCGCCGGCGTGCGTTTTCGTTGGACGAAGAACATTTCACCGCGCTGCTCGACCTCCCAGCAGACTAGGGCATCGAAGGCGGGAGCCGCAATCGCTTCACCGGTACGCAGGTCGAAGCACGCATGGTGGCAAGGGCACCGCACCGTCTCGTCCACAACAATGCCCTCTCCGAGCGGGCCCCGATAATGGGTGCACCGTGCAGTGACAGCAAGCACGTCGTCGGTAGGAGTGCGGACGAGGAGAACCTGCTCGTCTCCGACGGTGCCAACGATACCGCTCCAGGGAATCTTTTCCAGGGCCAGTCCCTGCGTCAGATCGGGCCCGACCCACCTTGGGTCATCCTGGCCGAGCCATCTCGGCTCATTTTCGCTCATGGCCGTCGTTCCCTTTTTCCTGGTCCAATGTAGGAAGTTCGGTTTAGGAGAAGCGTCCGAAAAATGCCGAGCGGAATTCAGCAGGATCGGCAGCCAGCGCTACCTTGATCGGGCCGGGGCCCGATGACGACATGACTCCCAGATGATCGACGGCAACATTCATGCTCACGCGTTCTCGCAGCGCGCTCGATGCCGCGGCTAGCGGATCCCATGCGAAGTACTGTCCTGCTTCAATACTTTGTTTGTTGTCCTTGAGGATTCCACCTAGCACCGCTTTGGCAAGCACGGTTCGGGGACCGTCGCATGAAATCGTCTCGAAATCACTGATGAACTGGCAGTCGATCGGAACCATGCTGCAGGCATTCAGCGGGACCACAAGGATATCCGGTACCTTTGCGAAAATCTGACCTGCTGCAGCGGGATCAATATAGACGTTGAACTCGGAATGCGGAGCCGACGGGTCGGCGTCTCCCATGTTTCCCACTGCCGGTTGGCCGTTCACGCCGAAAGCGCCGCCCATCATCCTGATCTGCAGCGGGCCATGGTGCTGCTGCGAGCCTAACGCCGCCGCGATGTTGGTGAACGGGCCGAGCGCCAATATCCGCGGCGGTGTATTTCCTGAGATTTGCTCCGCAAGGTAGGCGACGGCACCGCTGGATGCAGCGGCCTGCGGTACCGGCCACCCCAGGTGAGCGACCATGTTGGCCCATCCCTCCGGAACATGATGACCTCCGGGCCCGGGGCTCGTCGAACCAAGATATACGGGTATGCCTTCATTGCCGGTCTGTTCGAGCATGTAACGCAGCACGTTACCGGCAAGGAGCAAGTCCGTGGTCAGACCGTAGACGGCCGTGATCGCCTGGATACTGATGGTGGGATCGCCTAACAAATAAAGAAGCGCCAGGAGATCGTCATAACCGGCATCCGTGTCAATGATGAGCGGCGCTGACATAAAGGCCTCCTCGGCAGACATCCCTGAGCAAGCGTAGCCCGGATGGAGCGCAGCGCAATCGGGGTCTTCGTCTCCGAAACGGCCGCGCGGCGAAGCCGCCGAGCGACCGCCGGGACGGGCGGAGCGTTGGCTGTTTGACATCGTGAATTGGAAGATGTGCCGACGTGTGCTCGCACGTTGCCATAACGCACGCAGGGGCAGCCCTTGTGGCTGCCCTCTTCCGGGCGACCACAAGGGTCGCCCCAACAAGCGTGACGTCGTCGGCCGGGCGGCGCATGTTCAATGCGGCGTCGTAGGGATTGAGGGAGTTATGGTGCCCAGGGGCGGGCTGCCCGAACTCAACAAAATCAATGCGATGCGATTTGGTGGGACGTTCAAAGTTCCCACGGGATCATTAGGCTTTCCGCCGCTGTGCTCCCCACCGCGGCGGCTCAGCGCCGCCGATGACTACGATCACGGGACGGGACAGATTTCAGGCGGAAAATGTAACGCTCGGTGCGCTCGCGCTTGTTTGTGAACGGCTGGCTGCTTCGTCGCTTTACGTTGTTCCTGATGCTGTGCACCCCGGCATGTGGCGTGTCCAGTATTTCAACGGGCGTCGCATAGACGGTGCTGCCGCTAGTCGATCATGACGACGACCAGCCCGCGCTAGTCCTCGAGCTGGCGCGCGGCAGGCCGCCCCCTGCCGACGATCTGGCAGTGTTCATCGACGAAATCCGCGCAGCGCTCGCCCCGCTCCTGTCCCTGATCGACGCCGACCTGCAGGCCCAGCAGGCGCGTGCCCGAGCTACGCGCCGTCATCCGCCTGTATGGCCGCCAGGTGGTTCCCGCCAATGCCTTCGAACGGATGTGCCGCGCCTGCCCCGGTTGCCCGGCCGTCCAAAATCCTCGCCACCGTCAGCACCGAGATGGCGAAGCTCGGTCTCTGACTTCCCACCGACCGATTAGGGAGAAAGTCCATGTCTACCCAACTCGACCCCAAGCCCGACCCCTTCGATAACCTCGAAGAATTGAAGCTCAGTCAGGATTATGTTGCGGCCGCCGGTGTGCGCCGCGTGCTTAAGACGGTGCCGGTGCGCAAGCCGGGCCCGCAAGAATTCGTGCGGGTGCATCCCGAGCACCGGCTCAGTCCCGCGGCCCTGATAGAGCTACGGGATGAGCGGGAAATCTTCTTCGTGGCGCCCGGCCTCAGGTCGAGCTGCCGGGCGATTTCTTCACGGCTAGCTTGTACCTCACCATTAACCGCCAAGGAGTGGTGAGCCTATGGCCGGTGCGCCTGCCGGGTCCGGATGGACGGCATAGCGATTGGCACCGGTCCGCTCTTGAAGCGGCCGAGCATGCCAAGAACAAGTGGATCAAGATTTGCGCGAACATGAGCCTCGGGGCTTATGAGATCTACGAGGCGATTTGCGAGGGCATTCCCGACCCGATTTGGCCGGACGAGCCATTCAACCAGCTTATCCGGATCGCCTTCCGCGAGCGTTTCGTCGACCGAATTGACCACCCGGTGCTGAGTCGCCTGCGGGCGAAAGTCTGAATGCTCGAACGGTTCCGCGAGATCTGGTGCATCGATTTCGAGTTCGCTGCACCACCTGGCGAACGGCCGGACCCGGTTTGCCTGCTGCCGCGCGGGAGCTGCGCAGTGGTCGCCGGGTCCGCCTCTGGCGCGACGATTTCCGGCAGCCCCGCCCTACGGCACTCGGCCCAGACAGCCTGTCGTCGCCTTCTACTCGTCAGCGCCGAGCTGGGTTGCCATCTGGCGCTCGGCTGGCCGATGCCGGCCGCGTGTGCTCGATCTGTTCGCCGAGTTCCGCGTCGCCACCAACGGCGGACCGCTCGCCGGCGAACTCCCTGCTCGGCGCCCTGACCCATTACGGCCTCGATCACATGGGCGCGGTCGAAAAGCGACGCATGCGCGATCTGGTCCTGCGCGGCGGCCCTGGTCCGAGGACGAGCGGCGAAGCGATCCTCGACTACTGCACCGAGGACGTCGACGCGCTGGCACGGTTACTGCCGGCCATGCTGCCGCGCATCGACTTGCCGCGCGCCCTGTTGCGCGGTCGCTACATGAAGCCGCGGCAGCACATGGAGCACGCGGGCGTTCCGATCGACGTGCCTCGCCTTGGCCTCCTGCGCGAACACTGGGACGCACTTGAAGGACGCGCTGATCATCGCCGACATCGATCGCGACTACGGCGTGTTCGACGGCCGCACGTTCAAAACTGGATCGCTTCGAGCAGTTGCTCGCCGGTTGGACATATCCCTGGCCGCGACTGGAGAGCGGCAACCTCGATCTGAGCGACGGCACATTCCGCCAAATGGCGAAGGCGCATCCGGCACTCTCGCCGTTGCGGGAGCTGCGCAGCGCACTGTCCGATCTCCGGCTCAATGCCCTGGCCGTTGGCCGTGATGGCCGCAACCGCACCATCCTTTCAGCCTTCCGCGCACGCACCGGCCGCAATCAGCCGAGCAACCGAAATTCATCTTCGGCCCGTGCGTATGGCTGCGCGGCCTGATCAAGCCGCCGCCAGGGCACGCGGTCGCGTATATCGATTGGTCGCAGCAGGAATTCGGCATCGCTGCCGCCCTGTCCGGCGACGCGACCATGCATGGCCGCCTACTCGCTCCGGCGATCCGTATCTCGCCTTCGCCAAGCAAGCGCACGCCGTCCCGGCGACGCCACCAAGGCGACGCACGGCCCGACTCGCGAGCTGTTCAAGCAGTGCGTTCTGGCGGTGCAATACGGCATGGAGGCGCCGCCGCTTGCCTCTCCGCATTGGCCAGCCGACGATTGTCGCCGCGCGATCTGCTGCGAGCGCACCGCGAGACCTATCGGCAGATTCTGGGCGTGGTCCGACGCCGCAGTCGATCACGCCATGCTGCACGGCTCGCTCGGGCACCGTGTTCGGATGGCCGATCCATATCGGCGCCACGCGAACCCGCGATCCCTGCGCAATTTTCCCATGCAGGCCAATGGTGCCGAGATGTTGCGCCTTGCCTGCGCTCTGGCGACCGAGCGCGGCGTCCCGATCGCCGCGCCGGTGCATGATGCCGTCTTGATCTGTGAGCCGCTCGACCGGCTGGCGGCCGATATCGCGGCCATGCAGGCGGCCATGGCGGAAGCCTCGCGGATCATCCTCGACGGCTTCGAGTTGCGCACCGAAGTGAGCATCGTCCGGTACCCGGACCGCTATGGCGACCCGCGCGGCACCGTGATGTGGGAGCGCGTGATGAAGCTGATCGAGGAACGGAGCGGCATGGCCTTGGTGGCATAGGCGAGGCCGGCTGAGACAATCCAATGCAGGACGATCCGTTCGACCACCTCGCCGGCTTGACGCTGACACCCGAGCAGATGGCGGCGCTTCCCGATAAGCCGACGAAAGGGAAAAGGCGGGAGCGGGTTCGGGAGGAATTCTACTTGGTTCCCGTCGGCTGGTTCGAACGCGCTGCCGCTGCCGTGACCACCGTGCGTCAATTAGGTATCGCCGTGCGGCTCTATCGCTGTTGGATGATGCGCAATCCCGTCGAGGAAACGATCTTGGCCACCAACAATGGGTTGGCCGGTTTCGGCTTCTCGCGGAAGATCAAACAACGGACCCTAGGAAAGCTCGCCGAGGCCGGTCTTATCGAAATTGTACCCGGCAAGGCTAGGCAGTCACCGCGCATCCGGATCATGAAGTAGCATGCATGGCCCGAGCTGCGGCTCATGCGACAGGGCCCAAGCTGCGGCTCATGGGCATGGCCCCAGTTTGGCACACAACTGGGCCCCTATAGGCGGCCGACATGTCTATCCTTATCCTGTCTATCCTGTATCTTCTATCCTTCTAGCTATAGAATAAGCCACCCGATGATCGAAGACCTGCAGACCCAGGCCAAGCGAGCGGCATCCATTGCGGATGGTCGTGCTGTTCCGGCTCATGGTCGCCGGGATGATCGGTCAGCACGGCCGCGATGCCGTGGTCGAGACACTGGCCGCGCAATACACGGGCAACGTCGTCTCGATCGCACGCGCCCCCGATTGGCACCGATCACCGGCTCGGAAGGACGGGCGCAAGGCTGGGTGATCGTGGCGACACGGGGTCCTTTGAGCGAAAATTGCCAAGAATGTCTGCTAAAAACCCGGCCAAGCCTGAGCCGGAGGTGCTGTGTGTTCAGGACCCTTCACAATTGAAAGGAACATTGAAGGCCATCGGCGGATCGATGTCCGACGACTGGAATAACATTCTGGTCAATCAGACAATTCGGACGCTCTGGGTAAAAAATTCCGATGCCGACGAAATCAAGCGGCAACGCCATGCGGCGGTCGATGCCCTGATCGGCATTGCACCGCGCGACGAGTTGGAGGGGATGATCGCCGCTCAGCTCCTCGCCTGTCACAACGCTTCCATGGAATGCTACCGGCGCGCC
>CAVZSC010000021.1:0-177218 GCA_963777755.1 uncultured Alphaproteobacteria bacterium | reverse complement strand
TGTCGCCGGCGGGAGCGGTCCCGACGCGGCTGACGCGTTGCTGGCGCGCGATGGTCGCGCTTGGCGGCCGCTGGACTGAGGCCGCGTCACGGAGGTTCTGATGGCCGAGAAGCGCAAGATTTCGCTGGTGCTCGCGGATGTCGACGGCACGCTCGTCAACGAAGAGAAGGTCCTGACGGAGCGTGCACGGAACGCCGTGCGGGCGCTGCACGGGCCGGGATCCGCTTCGCCATCACCAGCGGTCGGCCGCCGCGCGGCATGGCCATGCTATTCGACGCGCTTACGCTCGATACGCCGATCGCGGGCTTCAATGGCGGGCTTTTCGTCGCGCGCGATCTCACGGTCCTGGCGCAAAAGACGGTGCCGGCCGATATCGCGCGCCAGGCGATCGATCTCATGTGCCGGCATGATCTCGACGTCTGGGTCTACCGCGGCAACGACTGGCTGATCGCCAAGGCGGACGCGCCGCACGTTGCCCGTGAGGCGTGGACCGTCAAGTTCGAGCCGAAGATCGTGACGGACGTCGGCGCGAACCTGGAACAAGTGGCCAAGATCGTCGGCGTCAGCGATGACCACGACAAGGTGAAGCGTTGCGAGGCCGATGCTCAGGCCGCCTTCGGTGCGCACGCAACGGCGAACCGCTCGCAGCCCTATTATCTCGATGTGACCCACAAGGATGCAAACAAGGGCGCGGTCGTGAAATTCTATCGCGTCACCTGCAGCTCCCGACCGAGGAGATTGCCACCATCGGCGATCAACCGAACGACGTGCTGATGTTCAAGCGATCGGGCTTCAGCATTGCGATGGGCAACGCCTCCGACGAGGTGAAGCGGCAGGCCACCGCGACCACCGATTCCTACAACGACGAAGGCTTCGCCAAGGCGATGGAGCGTTTCATTCTGGCCTCGGCGGGCTGAGGCGACGGTATGGGCGAGAGCGCGCACATCGAGATCCTGCCGGATCCGGCGGCGCTGGCGCGGCGCGTGGCCGAATGGATGACGGCGGCTGCGCTCGCGGCGAAGGGGATCTTCCGGGTGTCGCTGTCTGGTGGCTCGACCCCGAAGGCGCTCTTTGCGCTCCTTGCTTCCGATGAGTTTCGCGGACGCTTTCCGTGGCACCGGGTCTCCTGGTACTGGGGCGATGAGCGCTTCGTCCCTCACGATCATCCGCAGAGCAATTATCGGATGACGCGCGAGGCGATGCTCGCCAAGGCCCACCCGCCGGAGAACATTCATCCGGTGCCGACCGACGGCAGCCCGGAGGACGCCGCCTCGCGGTACGAACGGACTCTCCAGTTGGCCTATGGCGCCGCGGTGCTGGATCCGGCGAAGCCCGCTGTTCGAGATCACGCTCCTCGGCCTCGGCGCCGACGGCCATACTGCTTCGCTGCTGCCGGGCGATCCGGTGCTGGACGAGCGCGAGCGCTGGGTCGCCGCCGTGTCCCATGGCCGGCCCGAGATCCGCATCACCATGACCTATCCGGTGATCGAGAGCAGCCGGCGTGTCGCCTTTCTGGTGGCGGGCCGGGAGAAGGCGGCCATTCTGCGGGCGATCCGCGCCGGCCGAGCAATGTGCCCGGCGGCGCGGGTGCGGCCGGTCGGCGAGCTCTTCTGGTTCGTCGACCAGGCTGCGGCTGACGGAGCATCCGCGCCGAGACGGCGCGGCCGACATGACCGCGACACAAGCGCTGCCCGGAGCGGATGGCGTCGGCGCGCCTGCACCGGCGCCGCCGTCGATCCTCATCGCGCCCTCGGTCTTGTCCGCCGACTTTACGCGCCTGGGCGAGGAGGTCCGCGCGGTCGATGCAGCCGGCGCCGACTGGATCCACGTGGACGTGATGGATGGCCGCTTCGTGCCGAACATCACCATTGGGCCGGTCGTGCTGGAGGCCATCCGACGCGCGACCGCGAAACCGCTCAACGTCCACCTGATGATCGTCGAGCCGGAGCGCTATCTCGCGACCTTCGCCGAGGCCGGCGCCGATCATCTGCTGGTCCAGGCCGAGCCTGGCTCGACGATCCATCTGCATCGGGTGCTCACCCGGATCCGCGAGCTCGGCAAGAAAGCCGGGGTGGTGCTCGACCCCGCGAGCCCGCCGGAGCTCGTCGAATATGTCCTGCATCTCTGCGACATCATCCTGGTGATGACGGTCAATCCCGGTTCGGGGGGCAGACCTTCCTGCCCGAGATGCTGCCCAAGGTCCGGCGCATACGGCAGATGTGCGCGCAAAGCGGCCTCGCTCCGGTGATCGAGGTGGATGGCGGAGAGAACGAGACGACGGCCGCGCAGGCGGCGGCGCCGGCGCAACGGCCATCGTCGCCGGCTCGGCGATTTTCGGCACCAGGATTACGCGGCAGCCATCTCGGCCATCCGTGCGAGCGCCGCCGCGGCGGTCGGTCATGAGCGCGGCGGCCCCCGAGCGCGAGCAGGACGCGCTTAAGCGTGCGGCGGCGGAAGCCGCGGTCGAGCTGGTCGAGGACGGCATGGTCGTCGGGCTCGGCAGCGGCTCGACGGCATCCTTCGCGGTCGAAGCGCTCGGCCGACGTCATCGGCAAGGATTGCGCTTCCTGGGGATCCCGACTTCGGAGCGAACGGCGGCGCAGGCACAGGCGGCGGGCATCCCGCTCACCTCGTTCGCGGAGCACCGGCGGATCGATCTCACGATCGACGGTGCGAACGAGGTGGAGCGCGGCACGCTCAACCTGATCAAGGGACTGGGCGGCGCGTTGTTGCACGAGACGATCGTTGCTGCGGCGAGCCGCCGCCTTGCGATCATCGTCGACGAATCCAAGCTGGTGGACCAGCTCGGGACGCGCGCCCCGGTTCCCGTGGAGGTGGTCGCGTTCGGGCTGGAAGCGACCTGGGCGGCCCTCGAAGTGCTCGGCGCCAGCGTTCGGCTGTGCCTGTCGCCGTCAGGCAAGCCTTTCGTCACCGACAACGGTAACCGCATTCTCGACTGCAGCTTCGCGCCGATTGCCGATCCGGCGCGGCTGGAGGAACGCATTCGTCGCGTCGTCGGTGTGGTCGAAAGCGGCCTGTTCATTAGCCGCGCCGACGCGGTCTTCGTCGCCGACGCGGCCGGCGTCCATCGCCTCGACAGCCCGCGCGTCCATCGCGGCACACCTCCCGTCCTGGTGATCATGGGCGTGTCGGGAGCGGGCAAGACGACGATCGGGCAAGAGTTGGCTGCGCGCCTCGGCTGGGCCTTCGAGGAGGGCGACCAGCTGCATCCCGCGGCGAACGTCGCCAAGATGCATGCCGGAATTCCGCTGACGGATGCGGACCGCGAGCCTTGGCTCGAGCGCGTGGCCGCCTGGATCGATTGTCAGCGCGCCAGGAAGCACCCGGGGATCATCACCTGCTCCGCCCTGAAGCGATCCTATCGCCGCATCATCATCGGCGACCGACCGGAAGTCCGGTTGGTGTACCTTCGCGGCGGCCGCGACCTCATGGCCGAACACCTGGCGGGCCGCAGCGGCCATTTCATGCCGGCGAGCCTCCTGCAAAGCCAAATCGATACGCTCGAGGAGCCTGATCCTGGCGAGGATCCCCTGACCGTCGACCTGGGACCGCCAGCCGCTGGAGCTGGCCGAGCAGATCATCCGTCTGCTCGGCGCGTCCGCGACGGTCGGCCGAGGGTGACGTCAAGCAGGCGCATTGCCGAACGCGGTGCGACCTCACCTCCAGCGAACCGTGATTGTCGTCTCGACGTGGGCGGGAGTGTGCTCACCACGCCGAACGGGCGGCGCGGTGAGCAGGCGCAGGCGGTCTCATGGGCTTCCCCCAGGTCAGGCGCCAAAGCCGCCGTCGATCGCTGCGTCGAGCCGGTGATCATCGTGCCATGGGGGCTGGCGGGGAGCGACCGAGTTTCCGGCAAACGCCGATGAGCTTGCCTCCCTGGTGGCGATCGCCATGGCCGGCATCTCCGCCGCGGCACGCGACGGTGCGAGCGCGCGATTTTGAAGGCCTTTGCCGAAGTTGGCTCTGCGAAGTTTGACACAATAACTCGCACATCGGAGCAATGGAGGGACAGCAGGTTTGTATCGAGTTGACCTAACCTCTTGGCGATACATGGGAGGAATTGCATGCTCCAGCCGGAACGGAGGTCCTGGTCCTCGGCAGTCGCCAGCGGAAGCGCAGCGACCGGATCATGGACCACCGAACAAGTAGCTAACTACTGGTTGTCGTCTCATCCCTGCGGCCATGGCAGACATGGCGGGGCCCCAACGGTGATCGGCGGCCCTTGCGTTTCGGCGCGCTCCTCCGCCGGGCCGGTCTGCCGGCTCAAGTTGAGGCCGCAGTTGATCAATCCGACGTGACTATAGGCCTGCGGAAAATTGCCCAGCATGCGGCCCGTCAGCGGGTCGAGTTCCTCGGCGAGCAGCCCCACATCATTGCAGCGCGAGAGCAAGCTCTCGAATAGCTTGCGGGCTTCCGCGTAGCGGCCCTGCAATACGTAATTGTCGACGAGCCAGAAGCTGCACGCCAGAAAAGCGCCTTCACCCTGCGGCAGGCCGTCGCGGGGATTTTCGGTTTCGTAGCGCAGAACGAACTCGCCGTCGATCAGCAACCGGTCCTCGATCGCCCGGACCGTGCCGCGGACACGCGGATCGGACGCAGGAAGAAAGCCGACGAGCGGGATCAGAAGCAGGCTTGCGTCGAGCCGCTTGGACCCGTAGGCCTGCACGAAGCTGTTGAGCTCGCGGTCGAAGCCGCGCTCGCAGACTTGCGCATGGATTTCGTCGGCGATCTCGCGCCACTGCCGCCCCGTATCGTTGAATACCTGAACTTCCAGTTCGTGCGCCGCGCGGTCGAATGCGACCCAAGCCATCACCTTCGAGTGCACGAAGTGCTGCGGCCCTCCGCGCACTTCCCAAATGCCTTCGTCGGGTTCCCGCCAAGCCGCCGCCAGATAGTCCAATACCACCGGCCGCACGGCCTGGCCGCGTTTGGATGGCTCCATGCCCGCCTTGAGCGCCTGAAACATCGCATCGGCGATTTCGCCGAAGACATCGAGCTGCAGCTGTTTGTATGCCGCGTTGCCAATCCGCACAGGGAGGAGTTTTCGTAACCGGGCAGCCAGGGGAGGAGCAATTCCGGTAAGTACCGCTCACCGCCCACCCCGTACATGATCTGGACTTGGTCCGGGCTGCCGGCGACAGCCCGAACGAGCCAATCTCGCCACGCCCGTGCTTCGTCGTGGTAGCCGAGATGCATGAAGGCCAGAAGCGTGAAGGTGGCGTCGCGCAGCCAGCAATAGCGGTAATCCCAGTTCCGCACGCCGCCCAGGCGCTCGGGAAGCGATGTCGTGGCCGCGGCGACGATCCCGCCGGTCGGGGCGTAGGTCAAAGCCTTCAGGGTGATCAGCGATCGCTTGACCGCTTCCGTCCACGGACCAACGTCGGGACACCGATCACTCCATTGGCGCCAGAACGCTTCCGTGCGCTCAAGGGCATCGAAGGGATCGATCGGCGGGGCGGATCCTGAATTGACGGGCCATACGAGAGAACGAAAGGAACCGAGTGGCCCGATTCGACTGTGAACTCACCAACTGTCTTGAGGTCCTCACCCTCGATCCTGGCCGGGGTTCGCAGCACCAGACGCTCTGGACCGGCAATCGCGCTGTGCGTGCCGTCATCGAGTTGGTCGACCCATGGCACAGTCGCGCCGTAGTTGAAGCGCACCACAAGCTCGGTCCGAAAGCAACGCGCCCCGACCGGCCGATCACTATCCTTACAAGATTGGCGCCGTCCGCCGGCGGCATGAAATCGATGATCGCCACACGGCCGGTCCCGGTCTGGAATTCGGTTTCGAGGACGAGCGTGCCGGCACGATAGCGCCGCGTCACACTGATCGGCGGCTGCGTTGAAGCAATGAGCCACCGTCCATTCTCCGCTGTCCCGAGCAAGGCGGCAAAGCACGCAGGCAGAATCGAAACGGGGCCAGCACAACCAGTCGATCGAGCCATCGCGGCCGACCAAGGCCGCCGTCCTGCAGTCGCCGATCAGCGCATAGTTTTCGATTGGCAGTGTCACCGCATTGGCTCCTTGGGTTTCATTGCATGCTTTCCTTCTTGCCGACATATCCACGCGATCAGCCTCAATGGCCCATCGGGGCGGCGCCCAGCTTGACCTTGCGCAGGGATAGGGCGAGCGGCACGGCCGCCAGCGAGATCAGCATCAGCACCCAGAAGGCGTCCATATAGGCGAGGAACGACGCCGTTAGACCCGCTACTGAGCCACTGATGCCGGTCTGACCAGGGGAGAAACGCGATGGCACAAGGAAGAGCACCGGTTCAACCTCCGCTTGGCTGGAGCGACTCCGACCCGCGGCCGCGATTTTCCTGGCGGCCACGGAAGTCACGGCTCTCTTCAGCGACGGCGCCGATCCGCCGCAACTCGCGCAATGCGCCTTCCTGTGCATCGCGCCGCGCCTGGCCGGCGTCCCCGGCTCTGGGCATGCGTCTCGATCGGATGTCGCGTTGTCCGACGGCCGAGTCTTCATGCCGAAACTCGGGGCGGGCCCCGACCAAACGCGATTAGACCACCGCCGATTCCCCGAGGACGTCGCCGCTGCCGAGCCGGCCCGAGCCCGTCGAGCGAATCCACGGACTCGCCAGGAGCCATAGCGCAGCCGCCAGAGCGTGCGACTCGATCAGTAGCCCGAGACCAGTTTGGAAGATCCGATGTTCTGTTGACCGGCGTGTAGATCGAAGACCATCGGCTTGCGGCGTGGCGGCCGCGCAGGCACAGTGTCGGCAATCCCTTAAGGGGGCCCTCGCGGGGACCGATATCCTCCACGAGGGCCGGAGAGGCTCTGCAAGCGCCCGAAACCATACACCCGGGGGCGCGAACATGCCACTGAGCGATCAGCAATTAGATCAGATCCTGATGGCCTGCGCTCCGCTCGCGCCCGACCGCCGCCAGGGTTTCATCGAGCAGGTTATTGCCGCCTTGCAGGGCGTGCCGGTGATCGGCCGGGTACCTGCATCGTGTCATCGTCGAGGCGCAGCGTGAGCATTTCGATCCGCCGCGGTTTGCCACCACCTTGAGCGCGCCACGTCAGGGCCGGCGCTGAAGTGTACTGGGCCGCGGCACGTCTGCTGTGCCACCGTGAGGCGCTCGCACTGCAGTGCCTGAAGCTCGGCGGATTCGAGACCTATCCGCCGCGTATCCGGGCGCGCCGTGTCGTGCGTGGGCACAAGGTCGACATCACGCCACCTTTGTTCCCGGCTACCTGTTCGTTGCCATCGACCTGCAGTGGCACGCGGCACGCTGGTCGCCGGGCATCGCGGGCCTGTCATGGACGGCGTTACACCGGCACGTGTCCCCGACAAGGTCATCGCCGAGCTCCGCTCACGCGAGGTCCGCGGGCTGATCGAGCTCCCACCGCGAGAGGCTCGACCCGGCGATCCCGTGCGGGTGGACGCGTGGGCCGTTCCAAGGGCTCGCCGGTCTTTACGCTGGGCAAGCCCCGCACGAGCGCGTGTTTGTCCTGCTGGCGCTGCTCGGGGCGGCGCGCAGGTCGCGCTACCGGCGGCTGACGTCGAGTCGGTGCGCTCACGCGGCTGAGGGCTCGATCACCACCCACGTTCATGGGGGATAGATCGGGGGAGGGATCACCATCAATAAAAATACCTTAGATATTTCAAATATGTAGCCCGGATGAGCGAGCGAAGTCCGGGCCACGAGGAATGAACGCAAAGCCCGGATCGAACCGGTCGCGCGACGAGTTCGCGAGCGACCGCCGGGAGGGGCGGAGCGTTGGGCTGTTTGACATCGCGAATTCGACAGACGGCAATCACTCGCGTCCGTCATCCTGAGACGCGCGGACATGGCGGGGCAGAGACCAATTGACGACGGCAGCGATGAACACGGCGGCCGCCGGCAGCGCGATCACGAAATAGCGGCCCTGGACGCCACGGACGTGATCGATCGCGATCGGCGTATAGGTGAGAAAGAAGATCAGGTAGACCAGGACAACGTAGCCGGCGACGACCAGCCCGGTGATCACCGCCGTGCGCCGGCGGGTCGACCCGTCCAGGTGCAGCTTCTGGATCGCCACGAACAGGAGAAGGACGCTCAGGCAGAGATAGATCCCAGGGCCGAGCACGATGTCCTGCCAGCCCAGGATGCCGATGAGCTCTTCCCACAGCCGGCCCCCTTGGATCATGACGGAATTCCAGGCGGCCCAGGGAAAATGCAGCGGGTGCTCCCACATGTAAGAGAGCTTCCAGAGCGGATCGAACTGCTCGGGCGGATGGGTCTCGGCGACCTGCAGCCGCCAAGCCGCGACGTCCGCCGACACGGCGATGACCCAGAGCGGCGACAGGACGAGGCCTGGCACGATCACCAGCGCCATCGGGCGCACGCCGTTTCGGGCGGTCTTCCTGCCGACCAGGCCTTCCAGCAGCAGGAATACGATCTGCGGCTGCTTGGCGAGGGCGCACAGTGTCATCCACAGCGAGCGCTCCCATGCCGGCCTGAGCCGTCTCGTCCCGCTGAAGCAGAGTGCCGTGACGACGAGCGCCGAGGCGAGCGCCGCCCCGTCGGCGCTGAGCACGGATCGGTTGTAGAGGGCAACCGGTAGCATCGCGATCAGCACAGTGGCCCACTTGAGCGCCGGCATGATCCGGATCGCAAAGGCAATCGCCGCCGTGAAGGCGATGACGCCGAGGATGCGCATCATCAGGAGGCCTGCCGGAAACTCGAGCCCGATCGCATCGGCGAGACCTGCGCCGAGGATGTAGGGAAGGTAGGCGGCCGGGTTGTAGCCCTCGGTGCCGGCAAACGGCATGAACACGTGGGTCAGCTCGTTCTCGTCGGCCCGGCCGGGGCGAGCCGGTCGCTGCGCCATCAGCGTGCCGTAGCGAAGCCCCTGCTCGCGCTCGCTGGAAAAGCGCTCGCCAGCGTCCCGGTAGAACGACAGCTCGGCGTGGAGATCGCTGCGGACAAAGATGCCCTTGCGGCCCTCGACCTCTACGGTCGGCAGAAGGGCGTTACGCGCGTAGGAGTGGATGCGCAGGAAATGGGAGATCTCGTCGGGCCCTCGCAGCGGCGGGACGACGAGGCTGATGCCGATGCCGAAGACGAGCGACAGCACGATGAAGACGGATGCGGGCCGTGCTTCGATCGCCCCCCACAACTGCAAGAACGCAGCCGCGAATGCGCGCCAGCCGAGCGCCTCGACGGCAAGATCACCGGCCGTACAGCGGCACGGCTCGGCTTTCGCCACGATTCAAACTCGATTGTCGCCCCGCACGACGCACGCATCACCACATGGTCAAAGCCACGCGAGACTTGGGAACACCGGTAGTGACGGAAAGTTCCTGAGCGCGGGGCAGGCCTGCGACTGTAGCCAGCGAGGCCAACGACCGTTTCCGGCCCCTGTCGCCCGATTGCACCAGCCTTCCATTACGGGGGTGCCGGGTGGATCGACCCCCTTTTTTCTGGGGGGCATCCGCTCCCGCTCCCCGGGGGCGCGACAGGGAGGCAGGCTGGAGCTGAGCCCTGACGTGTAGACGCGGCGAAGCGTCAGAAACAACGAGCGTCTGAAGATCGAGCGGCTTAATGCGGTGCGGCTGTTCCTCTCGGGCGCGGCTAGGGACACGTTCCGGGCGCATGGCATGGCGCGGGGGTCTGCCGCGTCGTGGCGTGCGCGGCCGGGGAGGGCGGCCTCTCGCTATCGCCGACAATCGCGGTGACGCGCCAGGCGTAGGAAGTGGCCGGCGCAAGGCCGTGATCGCTGTAGCTCGGACCGAGCGCCTCGCCCACTGGGCGAAACGTCCCGTCGGCGCCCGCCCGGTGGACGCGATAACCCGACGCACCCGCAACCGGCGTCCAGGCCAGTGCGGCCGCCGTGTCGGACGTATCGGTCGCGACCAGCTCGGTTGGCACGCCCGCGTCTTCAGGCGGCCGCGCAGGCGGTGTGGCGGCGCCCGACGTCAAGGCATCGAGCATCGCCTTGATGGCCGCGATCTGCAGTCCCGCTTTGGTGACGTAGCGGTCGCTGTGATCGACATAGCTCCACCAATCCCAGCAGCCGTTCGGATTGGCGGGCCGGAACGGGCTCGATTCGGCCTGCGGGTAGAGCACGATGATGCGGTTGACAGCGGCCCAGGCGTTGTATCCGGTCTGTTCGATGAACAGCCGGCCGATCGCTTCAACGCCCTGCTTGCAGCCGTGCAGGGCGACGTGGACCCGGCACGCTTCGCCCTGCTCGCACGCGCTTGGAATGAACACGAAGCCTTCGTTCGCGAGGCTCAGCGCGCCGGCGATATGGCGGCCAGTATAGCGGTTCTGATCGAAGCTCTTGATGGTCCCGCCGAGGGCTTCGCGGCTGCCGGGGCGCAAAGCGCCGTAAATGTGCTGGAGCATGATTCCAGCCTGGTCGTAGCCGCATTGATCGATGAAGGGGCTCTGATTGGCCGCACAGGCATTGAGGTCGCCGTGCTCGGCTTGGACCACAAAGGAGTGTCCGGCGCCGCGGCTATTCTGATAAAACAGATTTCCGCGCGCGGCTCCGGCGAGATAGCGCCGGTATAAGTCGGCGGCCGCATCGGTGACGGCTCGGGCGACCACCGCGTCGTTGTAGCCGTGGAACAGATAGATCTTTTGCCGTTTGACGTGGTCGAGCGGGTCGATCTCTCCGGCTTTTGCCTTGGCGTGCAGCTTGTCGATCATCGGCTCCAGGTCGGGCGGCGGACCTTTCATGCATGGCCCAGTGGCGGTCAGGACCGGCAAGGTGTAACCGTTGACGAAATCCGCCGCACTCGCCTGCGCGCAGTAGAACGGACCGCCGGCCACGACGCCGACACCCTTGACGATCGACGACCAGGCGAATCCGAATTGCACCGCCATGAAGGCGCCCGACGATATGCCCGAGATGGAGCTCTCCTCGATTGCCGCGTTGTAGGATCGCAGCGCCGGTCCTTCAGCCTGACAGACAGTGCTGGGGACAACGACGCCGAGCACGGCCGCGGCGACGAGCACGAGCGCAAGTGGTGTTCGCTTCGACAGCATGGAAGCCTCGCCTATGCCGATAGAGCGACATCTTACGGCTTTTTGCGTGTAAAGCGGCGACGAAAATTAAGGCTGCACGGGATCAAGAAAGAGGCATACGGCTGACTTTACAGGCCGCCCTCGTCACGTCGCTCGTCGGCTCGGCTTCGGTCGTTGACCGATCGTCGGATTCGCCTCCCCGCCAACCTCACCGTGGCGTGAGCACGCTGCCCGCGGCTGTGCGGATGACGCGCTGGCCAATGCCGGCCAAGATATGATCGCATTGCAAGCTATCTCGGCCACAAGAAGATCCAGCACACGCGAGGAGCACGGTCGCGTGAAGGCCCGACGGCATACCCAAAACCACGGTGCGGCCGTGAATTTTGTGGGCGGTCGCATCGCGAGCTCCTATAAGAACTGCCCGGCGAGGCGCGACCCCGTCCCCACCTGGGCTGCGCTTCGTGGTTGCCACGTCATCAATGGGAACGCCGAGCCCGATCATCAGGGCGGGATCGCGAACCAATCGGCGCGTTGCGCGTTTGAAATCAGGGTAGCGTCCAAGCCGCTTACCGTAAATCACTGGTTGAAGCCAGATCCGAAGATGTGTGATCCTGGTTCGCTTGAGCTGAAAGGCGACGAACTTGCTGTATAGCAAAATGCAATTAAGGGCAGCGGCAGTCGCGCTCTGTGCCCTCGGCTTGGCCTCTCTTCACTTGCCTCACGGGGCGTACGCGAAACCTGGCCAGAGCGGCCGGTCAAAATCATCGTCCCGCTTGGGCCCGGCGCAGGTGTCGATATCACGGCGCGGCTTCTGGGAGATCGGCTGACGCCGATTTGGGGGCAATCAGTCGTGATCGAAAACAGGCCTGGCGGAGACGGCAATATCGCGATAACGGCGTTCGTAGGCGCACAGGATGACCACATTCTTTTGTTAGCGCCAACCTCCTCATTCACGCATCATCCATGGACGCAAGACAAGCTCACTTACGACCCGAGCGATCTCATTCCCATTGCTCGCGTGTCCAACACCATCGTAGCCATTGTGGTGCCGTCCTCGTCCAGCATCAATTCCTTACAAGAACTGCTGGAGACGGCACGGGCTCAACCGGGCAAGCTGAATTGGGCGACCATTACCGGCTTCTTCGATTTCATGTTCGAAGGCTTTCAAAAGAAGGCCAACCTGCAGTTTACCCGCGTACCATACCGCAATACGGTACAGGCTGCCAATGACCTTGCCGAGGGACGCATTCAGCTGATGATGGCGGCCTATGCGATCGTTCGCCCATTGTCGAGGCTGGAAAACTGAAGCTTTTGGCGGTTACTTCCCGTGAACGGGCCGCTGGAGCCCCGAATGTGCCGACAGCTATGGAAGCTGGCGTCCCGGATCTGACGATCGAGGGTCTCGCGGGCTTCTTCGGACAGCGGAATCTGTCGAGCGAAGCAGTCGATCGGATCGCAGGCGACGTGCAGAAGCTTCTGGCCGATCCCATTATCGTGGAACGGCTGACGGCTACTGGCCAGGTAGTTAATTTCGGCACCGCGACGGAGTTCGGTGCCGGCATCGCCTTGCAACGCACTCAGGCAGCCGCAACCGGTCAACTTCTTGGTGTCAGACCCGCGGCGCAATAAAGATCGCTTCGTGGTTCCAATTCAAACATTTCGTCAGCAGGGACGAGTTATCCGCCGGATTGGGAACGCTGGTTATCAAGGGGCCGATATAGCGGAGGAACAAGTTCCTCCTCCGCCCGCGTGCGTTGCGTCACCATGTTGAAGTAGGTCGAAGCCGTGGAACGTAATGGCAAGCCTCACGATTGACCTGCGGTGGACGCGCCTGTCTGGCCGCGTGCCTGACAGGCTATCGGTTAGATTAAACAAAACGAAGGTCCAGAAGCGGCCATCAGGGAGGCGGCGTTTCGGCGCTATCCAATGATCGGCGGAGCGCCCAGATCGCTGGCAGGGCTGCGAGCGCCAGCACCGCCATGGCCAGGAACCCGGCCGCACCGAGCGCCGTATAGAGGAAGCCGGATGCCAACGTGAGCACGGCGGCGGTCACCGCGAGACCAAGGCATAGATCGCCTGGGCGGTGGCGGCGAGCGCGGCCGGCGTGACGCGCACCAGGATGCGCATGCAGGCGAGATGCAGCAGCGCGAACGTTAAGCCGTGCAGCGGCTAACCAGGGCCAGGGCGAGAACATTCGCGGTCTGCGCCAGCACAACCCAGCGCACGACCGCGGCCAGCACTGCGATGGTCATCGCGGTCTGTGGCCTGATCCGCCGCAACAACCAGGGACCGATGAGGAAGAACACCACGACCTCGGCCAGCACCGAGGCGGACCACAGGATGCTGCCTGTTGCGGCCGAAATGCCCGCCGCATTCCACGCAATCATCGCAAAGGTGTCGTGCATCGCGTGGCTGCCGAGAACGATGGCGGCGACCAGGACGAGCCGGCGAAAGGGCCGGTTCCGGATGAGGAGTTCCACTGCCGATCTGCGCTCCGCTCGCCCGGTTAGCCCGCGCGGCGCCGGAACCAGCACAGGCGGCGCCGAGCGCGCCGGCCAGGAACAGCCCCTGACCAGCGAGCGCCGCCGCGGGCCCGAACGTGTTCACCGCCTGCCCGGAAACCGAGCACCGCCGACAATGAAGGCGCCCGACCCGGCACCGCGCACCCAGCCGTATTCGAAGTCGGCAGGGCGTTGCGGTCGGGCACGGCGTTCCGCAGCGCGAGCGCGTCGGCGAGTGTGGTGGTGGGCGGAGCGCCGCTGCGTGCAGCAGACTGAGGACGAGCAGCAGCGGAAAGCCGTGCGCCGGAACCAGCCCGAAGCCAAGGACCGCCGCGCCGGCGAGGCACAGGCGAGGACCTGGCGTGGTGCCTGCAGCAGATCCGTGAGGGCGCCGGCAACCGGGTTGGCGGCGAGCCGGACCACATTGCCGAGCGCGACGAGCAGTCCGATCTGTTCCGGCGAGCTCCGCGCCGCCAGGAACGCCGGCAGGAAGGGCGCCGCCGCCCCGAGCGCCACGTACAGCAGTGAAAACAGCACGACGAAACGGACGAGCGCCGAAAAGGTTCGGCGTCGCGCGCCGGGTTCGTTCCGCAGCAATTGTCTTCTTTAGCTCGGTCAGACATTAAATCGGGACCATCTGATCTTATCTGCTGATCAAGTAACCACCGACGAGCATGAGGCCAATTCCCGCTCCCTTTTGCAGCATCTTCATGCGGCCCAGCGATTCCTTAGCCACGTGAGGGAGAAACAGTGTCAGCACGATACCGAATGTAAAGACGAAAAGGGGCTGGAACGAATTCACGAGAAGAACCAATGCGACGGGCGCCAGGAGCGTCGCGTAAAGCGTGACGGCTTCGCTGACGCTGAATAATATCTTGCTCAACGCGATAAGGCCAACAACGGCGACTTTCTGTTGTTTGAAGAGGCCGAGGAAATCTCTGCGGTAACTGGGAACGCAGACTAGAAACGTCAATCCGGCCATCACTTGGCCGACGAAACCCCAAAAAAGCGAAACCCAAAAACCCTTGTCCACAGCGATCAACTTGAAAATGACGCCATTTATCGCGCTCAAGAAGGAAGCCGCCAGCATCAATGCCACAACGTTTCGCTTGAACCGCATTCCCCGCCGACCAAACTCAAACGACAATGCAAGCGCGCCGACAATAATAACGAACGAAGCCAATCCTTGAGCAAGCGTGATCGTTTCACCCAGGATGAAATAACCGAGGAAGTAAGCAAAGATGGGCACCGTCTGATAAAACGGTGTGACGAAAGATGCCTCATCGAGGTCGAGTGCGTAGAGATAACAAACAGCGGCGAAGACGCTCAACATCCCGGTCGCGACAACCGCAGATCCTTGAACGAGGCTGACGTCATACACGTCAGGCTGAATGAACAATACGATCGGGATCGCCACGCCGCTGAACAGCGAAGAGAATATGACAATGGATCCGATATTTTTCTCCTTGAGGTATCTCGACAGCACAAACTTGTCGTTATGATTGGCGCAGGCAAGAAGGAATGGAGCGCACAGGGCGATGAAAAACCAGCTCATAATCGACACTCCGCCGGGAACTGTCTTCAACTGCCGCCGAGGCGGAGACTGTGGCCGAGGCCGGTTACGACTGCCGGCCCCTTGTGTGCGTCCCACCGCGTTAGAATCGAAAGCAAATAGATCCTTCGCGGGTTCAGCCATCTTACATTTCTCCGGACCCTCAAGGCCTAGCGCTTGCAGCCTTGCCAGACGATGCGGTGCTGGCATTCAACTTCCGCGCATTCAGCCCGGATGGCGACTGTGCAAACCGATCGCATCGGCGCCGGGTTCCGCACGAGCGAAAAAATGCAGTGCAGCAAGCCTTCACTTAGTGTCGATTTGCACCAGCCGCTCGGGAACTTACGTGGAGCAATTGGATTATTTGGTTGGCGCCAGAGTCGTTTCCGAAGGCCATCATGGGTGATGAACGCATTCGCACACTCGGCGACGCTTGGCAGCACGCGATCGGCAATGTGATTGCGGGGCCGGCGTGTTGCCCCACGGGCTGATCCTGTCGTCGATCGTCGTCGGCATTGCCCTGTTCACCGGCTGGAAGGGCGGCGAAATGGTCTTTCGCCACCGCGTTGCTGTTTATGCCGAACCGCGGGCTCAAGGCCAACCCTGTAAGGAGCTGATCTCGTGTCTAAGTCCGCGCGTTGTTTAGGCACGGCAGGTCTTGAAAACACACCGCGGGGGCAGTCGCCTGGCACGGAACGACGACCGCCTTGGTCGAGATTTCGCGGCGTCGCCGACCACTCCCTCATACAGCACCACGGACATCAGGTCTTTCTTTGATCAATGCGCCTCAACCGGATCTCCTGAGGAGCACGGTCACCCGCAACGGCTGCTCGAATACCGGCTCGCGCTTGTGCGAAACCTAGCCCGGCCCCGACCCACTGATGTCGTCCTGGACCTCGGTTGCGGCAATGGCCACCATCTCCTCGCCCTGGGACCTGAAGTCGCTCGTGGCATCGGGATTGATGTCTCGCCGGGCATGATCGAATTGGCGCGCGCTCGTCTTCGGAGCTCACCTTGGAGAGCCAATCTTACGTTTGAGGTGGATAATGCCGAGGAGCTGAAAGGAATCGCGGACCAGTCTGTCGATCTGGCGATTTGCATCGGCGCTTTCGAGCACATGCTCGATAAGCGAGCAGTGTTGGCCAGCATTTACAGGGTGCTAAAGTTTGGTGGCCGTTTTTTCTGCCTGGCACCGCATGCCGATTACGTTTGGTATCGGACGATAGCCCCTCTGTTGGGGTTTGCCACCAAGCATCTTTCCAGCGATCGAATGCTGACTCACGACGAATTTTCCGCGCTGCTTGATCAAGCTGGGTTTCGCCGCATTCGGTCTGCTCCCTGGACGTTCATTCCCAAGGGAGACGTGCCCGCCCTCGTTGCATTACTGCTCACTGTACTCGATGCAATCGGGCGACACGCTCGATTGGATTCTCTTCGGGGCGGCCTCTCACTATGCGCCTGGAAGGAGGCGAAACCCACTTAGCAACAAGAGGAGGTCCGTGACAAAGACGTATAGTGTTCGGCTTGCGGCTCGCGCGAAATGCGTCGGGCTTTCGCAACCATCGCTGGATCCGGAGTGTGCGCAACGTTCCAGCCAAGCAGGGCGTGTTGCGTTCGCCGTGCCTGGTGATCTCGCCACGCCGACCGGAGGTTATCGCTATGACCGGCGCATCATCCAGGAGCTTCGGCGGCTGGGTTGGCAGGTGGATGTCCTCGACTTGGGAGACGGCTTTCCGTTCCCGAGCGTCGCGCAGCGCGCGACCGCGCTGGTGATACTGTCCGCGGTGCCGGGCGGCTGTCCGATTGTCCTCGATGGGCTTGCGTTCGGGGCGCTGCCCGAGGCCGGCGCGCTCCGATCCCGCACGCCGCTCATCGCGCTGGTGCACCAACCGCTTGCTCTGGAATCCGGTCTCGACACCGCGCAGGCGGACGTCTTTCGCGAGAGCGAGCGCGCCGCGCTGGCCGCTGCCGCGCGCGTCGTGGTCACGAGCGAGGCAACCGGGCGGATCGTGATCGCTGATTACAGCGTCCAGTCTCAGCGCATCAGCGTTGTGCGACCAGGTAATGATCCCGTGCCGCCGGCGCGTGGCAGCAACGACGCCGTTGTTCGGCTTCTCTCGATCGGATCGGTGGTGCCAGACAAAGGATACGATCTGCTGATCGCGGCAGTTGCTACGATTGCCGACCTGCCCTGGCGGCTGACCATCGCTGGTGACCGGACCCGCAACCTGGCCGCCGCTGCGCGGCTCGACGCCGACATCTCGGCCCACGGTCTCGGCGACAGGGTCGCGGTGCTCGGCGCCGTCCCACCTGAGCGTATCATCGAACTGTATTTGGCATCCGACGTATTTGTGCTCGCGTCGCGTTTCGAGGGGTACGGGATGGCGCTTGCGGAAGCGATCGCGCACGGGCTGCCGGTCGTGTCCACCATGGCGGGCGCAATCCCCGACACGGTGCCTGAGGGCACCGGCCTGCTGGTGCCGCCGAACGACGTGGCCGCGTTGGCGCAGGCGCTGCGCCGCCTGATCAGCGATCGTGCCGAACGACAGCGGCTCGCCATGAACGCTCGCGCGGCAGCGGCGCAGCTCCCCACTTGGCAAGATTCCGCCCGACTGTTTGCCGGCGCAATCGAGACGGTCGGATGACATGCGGCGCTTTACGCCGGAAGCCCGCCTGCGAGGTCTTGCGGTCAGGCAGGCGCGGGCCACGTGAGTGGGGCACGAATGGATTTATCGCCGCAACTGCTTCGACGATTTTCTCGATTCCCGGATGCGAACAGCCGACCACGAGACGAACTTATGACTTCTCGGACATCTCTCCCATATGGGCTAGCTTGGAACTTTTTTCCTTTTCTTCGCTAGCCTCCTTTTGACCGAGATTAGCCCGCGCTGTTTTTTCTTCCGCGAGCTTTCGTCCTGGCGTCGAGATTGTTTGCCCTTCCTGATTTTCACTACTAGCGATAAGCTTTGGCCGACATTGCCGCCTCCGCAATTTGTTTGGCCCTTCTGCACGTGGTTCGTTGCCATTCCTCACCGCGCTCGGGCGACCTGACGCTCAGATGGCGTCCAGCACCCACGCGCTAGTTACGGACCCCAATAAGGTCGAATACCATAGTGCTCGTGCAGTTCTTGTTCCCGGGTACGATCATTCCAGTCGAAATTGCGGTCCCGCGAGAATGCCGGAGCGCCTCGAAGCTGTTCTTCTGTTATGTCCGTCCGGTATCCCCCTAGTTGGGGTCATACGTGAGCTTGTTCCAGGGGATGGCATGCTCCTCGGCGCCCATCCCGAGCAAGCCTCCAAAGGACATCAGTGCATACGCCACTCGGCCGCTAATCTTTTCGATCATCAGGCGTTTGATGCTCCCGATATTGTTGCCATTTGGATCGTAAACCGTGGTGCCTTCCACCCGGTCGCTTTCGATCAGCGGCTTGCCAGTCATTTCTCCTGTCGCTGCGGTAGCCATGTTCGTCCTCCTGTGAAGGTACTGCCTCTATTAGAGAACGTCGCAAGGTGCGTTTGGAGCCCAACGTGCGCCTTAATTTTGCATCCTCGGCGGGTGAACCATGGACGGCGACCAACATTGGCCGCGGACTTTTCACAAAATATCAGAACCTCAGCTATTTCATGCGCGACTGCTCGATCAGGTTCAAGAGGCCGTCATTGCCGCCGATCTCTCCGGGCGTGTCATTTACTGGAACCGCTTTGCAGAAAACCTTTACGGGTGGGAAGCCAAGGAAGCGCTCGGCCGTAATATATTGGAGCTAACGCCATCAGACGATGGTCGGCTGCACGCAGAAAGCGTAATGGAAGAATTGCGATCAGGCCGCGCATGGTCCGGCGAGATTGTCCTGAAAAGGAGGGATGGAACTCCATTTCCGGCCCACGTCAGTGACGGACCGCTGCACGACGAAGACGGCAATCTCATCGGGATAGTAGGAATATCGTATGACATAACGCCGCGGCGTCAGGCTGAGGAAAAACAGGCGCTTCTAATTCGCGAGCTCCACCACCGGGTCAAGAATACACTCAGTACCGTTCAAGCGATCATGGCGACGACTGCACGGACCGCCGTTACAATGGAAGAGTTCCAAGCAGCGTTTTTCGGGAGAGTGGATGCGCTGGCGCGGACCCACGCACTGTTGACGGAAGACCAATCGCAGTCTGTCGGCTTCCTAGATCTGCTGCAAGCTGAACTACAGCCGTACGACGACGGCACAGGAAGCCGCATCGTGTTACAAGGCGCGCCTATTCACTTGTCATCACACCTCGCCGTGCCTGTGGGAATGGCTATCCACGAACTCACGACGAATGCCGCGAAGCATGGCTCGCTCAGTATTCCGTATGGCTCGGTCGTTGTTCGCTGGCGCGAGGTCAACGATGGTGGCCGTAAGCTTTGCTGGGATTGGAATGAGCACGACGGCCCCCCGGTAGAGTTGCCGACCCGCGAGGGGTTTGGAACTCGACTTCTTGAACGTTTGCTGACGGCGCAAATAGGCGCTGATGTACGGATCGACTTTGAGCCAGATGGGCTGCACATTTTCGTCTCACTACCACTAGGCTGACAAAAACGCATTTAATTCCGCCTCGCTGACAAATTGCCGCTACTTACGAAGCGAGTGACTGGGCGAGCGGCGCGCGACGTTCGCGTCGGCTGGCGTGGCGATCGCCGTCCTCCAGCGGGCGACACTTAACGATCGCCGCGGCGCGCAAATTCGTCGGTTTTCTTGCAATCGGTATATTTGCCATCTCTGCGAACGGCACATTTAACTAGTCGCTGATCGCTCGGCAAAGCTTCGATAAGCCGTACCCATAAGGACATCGAAGGCGCGACATCGGCGGTCCCTTGCGGGCAGATCCCTTAGGCTGGGTTAATTTCTTTGCCCAGGTAATTCCGGATCAGAAGAAACTTTTTGCTTCAGTGGCCATTGCCTGGTGTCGGCCCTTCGGACAGACAGCGCACCGGCAACAGGACGTTGCCGAAGGTCCGTGGGCTCCCCAGCCGCGTATGAGCCGCCCCGGCCCTCGCCCGCGCGGCTGAGGCGCGGCTACTTGCGTAACGGCTCGCCCGGCTCGCGCGCGTAGTATTTCCGAATTTCGTCGGCGCTGGCCGCTTGCTCCGGCAACAGCCCCTTCACATACAGCCGCATCCACCCTTCCTCGGGGATGATGTCGAAGGCAATGACGTGCTGGCGCTGAAGCTCGGCCGCGACGCCTAGTCGCCATTGTGGCGTAGTCCTCGGCATTCGTCATGCTCGCTGCTCGCTTCACGGCTTGCTGCCTTGCCACCGGCAGCGCGCCGCCAGGATGCCAGCGCGCCCCGCCTGTGCGATTTGTGGCCATGCCGCCCAAAGGGGAGCGGGCGCAGCGCAGGATCGCATCCACGGGTTTCTCTGAGTGACGGAGGGAAGTTTTATCGGGGCCATCCTAATCGTGCGGACCGGTCAGCCAGGCAAGAAATTTGCGAGGCCAGACTTCGGTATTCAACCGGCGCATAAAGCGCTCCATACATTCCTTGCGACAGAACTGGTGGGCGCCCCAGCTATGGCGGATGAGGCCGAAGCGCCGTGAGCCGCAGCCGGAGCAGACTCTCACGCCTGCCCCCGCGACAGCCGCGCAGCCGTTTACTTGCCAGCGGGAGCGCGGGCCTTTGGTCGCCATCGTCTAGTCTTGTCCCTATACATAGGTTCGCGGCTTCAGCGCTGTATCCAGAGAACTTGGCGTAACCCGCAGTGAGGCGCAGCGGGCCTTCAAGACCGCTGGGTTGCCTGATGAAGCCAAGCAAAGTTGCGGACGCCCTGCTCGTAGAGCTTGTCCGGATCGCGCTCGCCGTTTGCAGCGGCCTTTATGATCCGCAGAGCTACGAGCCGCGTCACGCCATCGTCTTGGCGCTCCCTAAGGCCCAACATCTGACACGCCGCCAAATAGGCGTCCGTCATCAACTCAACACTTTCGGGCTCGAACGCTACTCCTTGCTCTTGAATCGTACGGCGCCTGGTATCGCGCGGGATGTTAGCCATGTGATCCTCCCGGTTGATTGCCACTAGGCCACGCGCAGCCGGTTCTGCATTACAGCGCCGCTCGACGTCTTGTTCGTTCGTGCCATTGTGTTGCTGGCATCTGCCGCCCGACGACCGAGCTGTTCGCGCAGAACGAAGCGGAGAAACCTGCCCAAGTTGGACAGTTTCTAGGTGGTGAAACCGGCGGGCCGGGGGGCCGTTCATCCAACTCGGTCCCGCCGGTTTCTGCCTCTCCCCCGAGAGAGGGACCCGGAATACTCGGCCGAAATCTGTTAACGCTTCCTTAACTGCCGCCACACGAGCGCGCGTACGTGCAATGGTTGATCGCTCGCCATCGTCCCCGCGAGTAGCTCATCTTATTTCAGCCTTATGGCGTGGAAGAGATCTCACCGACGCGCGACGCGGAAGGCCGGAGCGACATTCAGGGAACGATGCAGGCAGTTACCACCATTGTCGGGGGCTGGGTGCGCGATTCGGATCAAACCAGTCGTCGAAGAGATGCACAGCCGTTTCGGTCTAGGGCTGCGAAAGTTCAAGCTTCGTGGTAATGCTCGTCATGGCGTGGTCTCCCGTCCGGCGCTTCAATGCCCGATGATTCGAGGTTGATCACCCCGGAGACTACGCCACATCAATTCCTACCAACTCCGTTACGCACCCACCAACTACTGTTACCGCTCAGTTCTCTTGCCTCCTGGCGATCTCAGACCTTTACCGGTGCCTGGTGCGCTCTACGAAGCCTATCAGATCGCCCACGAGCTTAAGTTCATCGATTACCTCGTCGTCAAATTCCATTCCGAACTCTGTTTCGATCATGGCAATTATCTCGACCACGTCGAGCCAATCGGCTTCGAGATCGTTGAGAAAATCTGCATCATCGCGCAGTAGCACCGGATCCACCTTCAGATGCCCGGCAATCAACCGTCGAATCCGTGTTGGGGTGTCCTGAAATGACGATTGCGCTTCCTGCGCGGGAATGTTGCCAGCCATGATCGTCTCCCCGTTGCTTTGGGGCCACCATGAAGGCCAATTTGGTGCTGCAACGTGGCCGGATGAAAAAATTGTCCGAGCGTTGCATTCGAGCAACACGCGCTGACCGGCGACCTTGGGAAATTGTGAGACACAGTAGCCTCCTGACAATGCCCGGGGACCCAATGTCCAAGCCGAAGCCCTCGCCCCAGCTCGATCCCGGGCGGATAGGTACCGCGCCAGGATGAAAGCAAAGCACACCTCAGTTATGAACGTATCTTGCTGCGCCGAGACCCGAGTTTGTTTGTAGGCCAGTGTGTCCGTTTAGCACTAGTCGGGCCGGCACCTTTGTGTTGTCAGTCAGGTGATTTACCGAACTCGCGTACTTGTGTCCCAGGAGGTGGAAGATGAAACGGGGGCTAATCCTAGGTATCGGAGCGCTGGCGCTGGCCGGAATGACAATCTCAGCAAGGGCGGCAGACATGCCGGTCAAGGCGCCGCCCATGGTTGCGCCGCCGCCGCCGATCTTCAGCTGGACCGCATGCTATATCGGCGGCAACCTTGGTGGAAAGAGGGGCTCGATCGAGGGAAGCGCGCGTCACGATGCTCTTGCGCCGCTCTTTCCTGCGGGAGCGCTGTTCCCCTTCAACAGCGACTCGGAAACCGGTTTCATCTATGGCGGCCAGGTCGGCTGCGCGTGGCAGACCGGCCAATTCGTGTGGGGTATCGAAGGCGACTTTAACGGCACCGACATAAGTCGAGACTTCATTGTGCCGCCGGGCGGCGGCCCCCTCGGGCTGTTCCTGCCGGGCGACAGGTTCTCCATCAGCAACGACTGGCAAGCGTCTGTTCGCGGCCGCTTGGGCTGGGCCTTCGATCGCTTCCAGCTCTACGCAACCGGCGGCGTGGCATGGGCCAATTTCAATGTGGAGGTGGCCCTGGTTCCAACCTTGTTTGGCCCCGGCGTGATCGCATCCCGCGACAAGACTCTGACCGGGTGGACGGTGGGCGGCGGCTTCGAGTGGGCCTTTTATCCGAACTGGAGCCTCGGCTTGGAATACCGCTTCAGCCAATATGATGGAGACGAGAACAGCTTCAATCGCCTGGTGGCACCAGGGACGTTGCTCACGGTTCGCGTCGAGCGCCGATCTGGAGACGCATGAGTTGACCGCCAGGGTCAACTACCGCTTCAACTTGTTCGGTGGCAACTTGTTCGGCGGTCCATAACGAGCCGCTGCTGAGGCGCTACAGAGAAGGCCCCGGGCGGCTGTCCGGGGCTTTCAGTTCTCTGGCAATCATATTTAGCGCGGCTGCCGTCTTGTTGACGACGGCGTAATGCTGCGCGAGGCCGGTGCGTCATCGCAGAACCAAAATGCAATTCGAGCCGGGGCCGGAAACAATTCCGAGGAAGACGCGCAGGTGGGAGATTCGCAAAGTTTAACACAAATACTTGGTGCGGAAATTGATCGGCGCAGCACAAACCGGTTGGTCGCTTCGGGCAAGGAAAACAGTAACCGGCGCTCAACCAAGTCCGCTCTTCGATGCACCCGTCGTGCGAACAGCCAAATTGCGGAAGGTGTTCAACGCCTGACGGCTCTCGACGCTTAGGCCATCATTCGGGCGTTTCACAGCCTCTCTTGGTCCATCCGCCGCACGCGGCGACCACACAAGTCGCATTACTGCATCGCGGATGTGAGAAGCTTCAGTTCCTCGGACAAATCTTCAGCCAGTTTTGTCCATGTGGCAGCTGCCCGAAGGAAGCTGGCACGTATAACATCGTTGTTGGCTTGGGCGGCGTTCTCTTTGCATGTTGCTGCCCTCCCGCGACAGAGTTTAATCCTGAGAACCAGGTGCGCCACCTCATACTTTTGGTTTCTACTTGTGAGCGGGCCTTAAATCCTCCCATTTCTGGGCCTCGAAGCATCCCTGGTTTGACGGCCTTGGTGCCCTTCTGGGGCTTGCCCCGAAGGTCAGCCGGCGCGATTTTACCTTTTTGAAGAGCCCGATCACGAACAAGAGAATCACTGCCCCGATAACGGCGTTGATGATTGCCGCGACGATGCCGCCGACGAGAACAAACCCGATCCGCGGCAAGAGCCAGCCAGCAATCACGGCGCCGATAATGCCAACCACAATGTTGCCAATGAGCCCAAAGCCGTAGCCCTTCATGATGAGGCCTGCGAGCCAGCCGGCAATCGCGCCGATGACCAGCCAAACGATAATTTCCTCAAGCGCCACTGACGGTCTTCCCCACACTGAGCCGCTGGACCAGTATGCGCGGCGTTAACGCTCCGTCAATGGCGGGCCGCCGACGGCGTTTGGCAGAAGCCAAAGTAGCCGCGCCATCCGGTCAGGTAGGCGGACGATTCACTAGCGGGGCGCGCGTCCACGTGGGGTGCGGCGCGGCGGCAGCGCGCGCCTCGAGCCGCTACGGCATCGCGACGCGGCCATGATCCTGATAGGCTACCGGCACGGCCGCGCGCCTCGGAATTGTGCGATCTGCAATGATCGCAGGTCGAGCTCAACGCCGGCCGCTTGCACGCAGCGAAGCAGGGCTCGCCCAGCGTCCATCCTCTGCAAGGCAAAGAAAATCCGTGCTGTGCGGCGTCTACAGCGCGAGTGGGGCCGCCGTGGGCGCCGAGGTCGAGGGCGAGACCTCAACTGCCGGACCTTACGATCTCTGAACGTCCCGGACGGGCATGCCAAATGTCTTAAAACGCCATTGGCTGCTCGTACGCTACCCTCCATTGCCGCTTCTTCGACTCTCCTTCTCTCTGCCAAGCACGACATTTTCGGCTAGGTCAACGATTGAACGGCGCATCACCCCGTCTTCCAGCTTTGCGTATGCGCGTAATAATCGTAGCGCGCCAGGTGTTGTCAGCAATTGCAGTGGCGAAGCTGAATTCTCGTGCCCCCTGCTGGTGGCAATGGACTCCTCGTCGAGTCCAAGCAATTTGCTCACCGGGACGTTGAGCACGCCGGCGATCTTGGTGAGACGACCTGCGCCGACGCGGTTGACGCCCTTCTCGTATTTTTGCACCTGCTGAAATGTTACTCCCAGCTCTTCTGCCAGTACCGTTTGTGAAATTCCCGCGTCGTTGCGCAGCACTCTGATTCTCTGTCCGACTTCGACATCAACTTGGTCTGGCGATTTCACGCCCATGTTCATTCTCCTACGCGTGCCCTGACCGTGATCTGCGCCAAAGGTTGCACGCAGCCTGTTCTTGCACTGCCAGCCAACTCGAAGTCTTGTTCGTTCGTGCCAGTGTGTTGCTGGCATCTGCCAAATGTGACGTATTCAGAGAGGCCTCACGCGCAGGCGAACGAAGCCGCGGCAGGTACTGGTACCAGTACCTGCTTTGGTCTACGGGGCCTTTTCCTGGGGGGCCGCCGGACGTGCCGTGCGCCCCGATGTCGAGAAATTTTCCCCTGCTGTCTCCGGAACTGTCCCAGCCGATTGGGCCGAGCAGCGGGGCCTGGCAGCTAAACGCAAAAACTTGGCCTCTGAGAGCAAGACTATGGATTTGTCTGCCGTTAGGAAATCGGCACGACGCTTCTGAGACGCACGACTACGCTACCGCCGCAGCTGCCTTGCGGTCTTCGGGGGACATTCCGCCAATGCAGCCAACATCGGTCGTTCGGCGTTGCCGGACTGAATCGCAGATCAACGAGGCGATAAAGCGCCTCCTACACACAACACCCGGCCTGACGACAAAGCAAATCGCTGATCGCATCGGCGCATCGTACAGCCACACGGCCCATGCTCTGCGTCGGCTACGGCTGCATCTAGGTGAAGCGCGTATCGAAGGCTGGCCGCACCGTTACTACCCAGTGATGATCGCGACGGACCTCAGAGACGTTGGCTACGGCGACAAAATTGAAGAACGACGCGCGGCGCGCCGAAGACGAGCTGCTCGAGTGGCTCGGCAGCGAAGGGGTTAGCCAAGTTCACGGCGAACGGAGGCCTCAACAATGAAAGAGCGACCCCGCAAGTGGTTTCATGAGACAACAGAACTAGCGTTGTCTCTCACGTCATACATCGCACCGGACGACACAGACATCAAAGACCGTCGCGTTTTTGCTGGCATCTGCCAGCCGCAGCGTTTTCACAGGGGGTCGCACGCTCAGGCGCGCCGTTTCCGTCTCGCGCCACAATGCCATGTCGTTTCGATAGGAATATGCAGACCCCTCCGCCGGCCGAGCGAGGAAGCTCAGCGTATGGTCACGACAGCGCCCCCACGAGCGTGCGCCGATCGGGTCTCGGTTGGCGGTCGCGCAGTCAGATGAGCGCAATTGTGCGGACGATATCGCCCGTCCTTGCGTCTACAATCTCGACCGACCAAGTTTCCTGCCAAGACCTTGTTGAGACGTGCCAGCGCGCGGAATCGGCGGCGCGTCCCTACGAACGTGCGAGGCCCTCCTGCGCCCGCATCTCGGTCGGCGTTCTGCCGGTCCATCGCTTGAATGCGTGCGTGAAGGCGCTGACCTCCTGATAGCCGACGAGCCAGGCGATTTCCGAGATCGACAGGTCCTTGTCCTTGATGTGGCGCTTCGCCAGGTCGGAGCGAAGCTCATCGAGAATTTTGCCCAACGTCAGGCCGCGCGCCGCAAGTCTGCGGGCAAGGTTGCGCTGGCTCATGCCCAGGGTGCGAGCAATTGCAGCAACCGTCACCTTCCCGTGCGGCAACAGCGGAGCAATGGCGTTCTCGACGCTTGATCGCAGGTCGCCGCTGGTCGTTGGCCGCCGGGCGAGAGCCTCTTCGCAGTATGCGACCAACAGGTTATTCAGATAAGGATCCGCACCGACCACCGTCAGATCCTTGATCGCCGGGGCAAAAGCGACTTCGTCCACGGCGGCGCCGAGTTCGACATCGCAGCCGAAGAACCTGTTGAGCTCCGAGCAATTCCCCTCGCGACGATGGGTCATCTGTACGCGCAGCGGCAGCAGGCGGCGCCCGGTCAGCTCCCGGCAGGCTCGCGTCAGCACCGTCATCAAGACCTCGATCTGATGCCGATCCGAGTGCCGCGCGACCCCGACATAGCGAAACAGGATCGCTACGTCATTGCGTTCGTAAACTTGAGCGAAATGCCGTCGTTCACGGTGGTGCTGTAGCGTGCCACGCGCTGCAAGGCCTCGTGCAGCATCGCCGAGGATGCGAGGACGTAATACAGCCAGTCCGATTTCCCGCAGATCGAAGCTCTGGGCGAGGTGGAAACCGAGGAATTCATCCTCCAGCGCGCTGGAGGCGAGCTCGACAAACCGGATCTGCGCGCGCACCGGAAGGCGGACGGCGAGATCTTCGGCCTGTCTGACGGTCAAGCCGGCTTTCTGCAGCAGCGGCTCGAGCGCGATCCCCGCCTCTCTGGCACGCGCACAGGCGAGGCGCGTGATAGCGCCCGGGGTGGTTGGCACTCGCTCGAGCCGCTGGGCATCGACGCCGCGCGCAGTGTGTTCCATCCCCTCGTTCCAAATCGGCCGGTGGCTCTGGTACCGGCTGGCACGGGCGAGCAAGCCGATGGCGCATCATAACAAGACGCGGTGCGGTTGTCGTTCGTACAACATGCCGCTCGCGGCCACGGGCAACGGCGGCCAGGAATTGGACGGTGAGCTTGTTGGCGTGCGGGTTATGGACCGCCGCAATGAGGCGCCCGGCTGCGTTGGATTGTTCGTGATGTTCGCCAGTTAGCACGTGCTATGATATCCATGGTCGCGAACTTGGGCCAAGGAGGAGTGCGATGTTCATTCCGTTCCCAGCCATACTCGTCTCCATAGCATCTATTATCAATGTGGCGGACCAGGTTCCGAAGTTCGACCTCCGATCAATCTGCGAGGGCAACGAGGGTTGTATCAGGGGCGAGACGGCAGCCCGCAATCAACTGGCGGAGCAATGGTCGCAGTTCCCGGCAGCAGAGCGCGCCCGCTGCGTCCGACTGACCACGTCGTCGAAAATGCCGAGCTATGTTCAGGTGATCACCTGTATAGAGATGGCTCGCTCTGCTCGACAATCCTCGGAAGAGCAAGCCACCAACGCACAGGCGAAGACGAAATCAAAAAGCCGCTGACGCGGTTACCAGGGAATTGTCCTACTCGATGTCGAAATAGGAGGAGCGGCGTTGCTCGCCTTGAGCCGATAGGCTCGGGGTGCTGATTCCACGAAGGAAAGCAACGCCATGAATAGACCTACTACATCTGCTGCCATTCCGACGAGAGCGCTGAAGCTCGAGGCCCTGGCGAACATTTCGGCGAGCTTCGAGCTGTTTTGTCTGGCTTCCGGCGTGGAGGCCCTTGCCGAGATGATGGATCGCGATGCGCAAGCGGCCTGTGGTCCACGCCATGGGGCGAGACCGGCGGGCGCACCGCTGGGGGAAGACGAAGGGCAAGATCGGCTTGTGGCAAGGTCGAGATCGAGCGGCCAAGGCTTCGCAGCTTCGAGGGCAAGTGGCGATGAACCAGATGCTGATCAACGTCTCGACGCGCAAGTTCGCCCGTTCAGTTCGGCTGCCCGAGGGAGATGTTCCAGCATCTGCGGGGTGTGGCCTGTCGAAATCGGCCGCCTCTCGCCGCTTCGTCGCGCTGTCGGCGGCGCGCATGAAGGAGTGGATGGCGAGCGATCTCTCCGGCCTTGATTTGCTGGTGATCCAGATCGACGGCATCCATATGGACGAGGATCTGATCCTGGTCGCGGCGACCGGGGTCGACGCAAAGGGTGATAAGCATCCGCTCGGCCTCATCGAGGGTGCGACGGAGAACGCCGACACTCAGAAAGAACAGCCTGAGTGTGCGCGTTCGGCAAGGTTGGGAAAAGTGTCCAGCTGACGCGCCCTGCCATTAACATGTCAGCAGTTGGGCGGGATTATTTTAATCTCTGTTAACGATTAACTGGAAACCTGCGCTCGCTAACATATGAGGCAGGCCGATGAGCGATTTGCAAGACGCCTTAGAAATATTCATTTTGTGGATGCTGCTCGGCGGTTTTGTCATAGGGCATGTTTGGTTGCTCTCCCCCGCCCTTTAGAACGTCGGCTGACGGATGCTGATGCGCCGTCCCCTGATGGCTCTCCGCATCGGATGATGACGCCTTAAGCTTTCCGGGAGTGGCCCCCCGCCCGCAGCACGCACGTACGGGTTCTTACAGTTCCATTGTAGGGCTCAGCCGGAATACCGCCTCTCGCGATTCCGCATATCGATGGTCAGCACGTTCACGCCGTCGCGGCACTGCTCGGAAGCGTAGCTACTGACCTGCGCTGCTGGAGCAGCCCGCAGCTTTGATTGAGTTGCTGCTTCTCCATTTTGCGATCAGCCCAGCGTTTGAGATCAGCTACGGTGAACCGTTGTAGAAACGGGTTTGCACTAACGATCTTCTCGCGCGTGATGCGGCTTGTCATATCCGCGCTCGCCATGATTGAGGCGGCGTCCGCGCTTTCCGGGGCGGAAAGGATTGCAATAGCTCCTGCGCTGCCAGCAAAGTGTGACAAGTATAGCACGCCCGGCGTCACCGAAAATCCGCGCTGACGCAACCTCATGGCGTTCTTCTCGGCTAGCCGTGTGGTCATCTCGCGGGAGAGTCCCGGATCTCGCCGCAATTCCAACACCTCTCTTTCGCTCTGCCGAGCTAGCTCGGGGCGGTGTGCCCGGATCAAGAGGAGCCATGTTTCATCGAGGAATTGAGCAGCACCAGTGGCCGTAGAGCGTTTGTTCTTTGCATTCGCACAGCCGTTCGACTCGGCTTGGATGATGCGTTCGACTACCAGCGGGATAGAAGTCGTGCTCCGCTCGCGTCCGAGATAATCGAGCAAGCCATAGCCCCATCCACCAGCGAAGCCAACCCCGAGCGTCGCCATGAGAGCCATGCGCCCAACTCCGACTCGTGGGCCGTTTCGACGCAAACCTGAGCCCCATCTCTCGTCCGGGCTGGGGGCTCTGATTTCAGGAACCTGCGCACGCCAAGCTTCCGATAGGATGGTCCCGAACGGGTCGACGTTAACGCGTCCATTCGAAGCTGCCGATGTTGCCTCCGACGCGCCCGTCTCTTCTGGGGTTGAAATTCTATCACCCGGCTCCTCTGTTTTGATGAGCAACTCATTGGACGGCGTGATTTGACCGCGAGCCTCTGCAGCTGGTCGCTCATACGCCACTAACCCACCCGCTGAAATATGTTTGTCGCGCATAATCTGACGATGAATTCATCGGCTAAACCGAATGTTAACGCCAGCCGCCGATTTCGTTTACCCATCGTTTACCATTCCACCTTTTTGTTCCAACTTTCGTCTTATTGAGGATGCTCTTCGATCGACGCTAGCGAGGACAAATCGATATGCGAGAGCTGAATTGTGTGATCATTCCAAAATCACCGGGCTGGTTGCTGATTGTCGGCGCTCATCGTCGCGGTTGGTTTGCCAGCAAGGATCGAGCTTTGCGGGCGGCGATAGGCGAAGCCCAGAAGGGCCGGGCCATAGGCTTCTTTACCTCAGTGAAGGTGCAGCACGGAACAGGGGAGTCTGTCGGAGCGGATAGTTGAGACGATGCCTCCGGCAGCGAGGGCAAAGCCGGAATCAAGCTACTTCCCGTCCTCATAGACGTGCAGAGCCTCCCGGATGGTATCGGGGTCTGCAGCCCGATCTTCGCCAGGTGAGTTAGGTCGGGCAATGCTGGCTGGGGTGCAGGCCAGCGTGGATGGGAGAACCGTATGCCATGTACCTTCGCGAGCGGTTGATTGCAGCCGTTAGGACGTGGCATGTCGCGCCAGTGGCCAACATTCGGGTAGCCGTCAACACCCCACCGCGGCGCATCGTAGTTGTGGGCTACTGCTGCCCGTCCAGGGCGGACCTTGCGCCGGCGACGCCTATTGCGCGCGGTGGGAGGTTGGCAGGTTGCCCCGAATGGCATTATGAGTCCTCGAGCTGGCGTAGCCCAAATCGGATCGGACGCGCATGCTGTCTCGTTTCGTGAATCGGAGCCCCAAGCACTCACGGCGGCGGCTGGCGCGTCTTGCGATTGTGGGTTTGGTCACCCTGATCGCTGCGCAAAATCACGCGGGTGCCACAAGCAGCGAGAAGAACCGTTCGGTCGAGTTGGCCGAATCGCGGCCCGTCGGCGAGCCGATCATGGCGATTGTTTCGCTGCACAACCAGCGGATCACCGTCTACGACGCCACGGGCTGGATCCTGCGGGCACCGGTATCGAGCGGCCAGAAGGGACGCGAGACGCCCGCTGGCGTCTTCACAGTGCTCCAGAAGAACGCGGAACACTGGTCGAATCTTTATGACGATGGCTATATGCCTCACATGCAGCGCATCACCTGGTCAGGCATTGCGCTCCACGGCGGCCTCCTGCCAGGATATCCGGCATCCCATGGCTGCGTCCGGCTGCCCTTCGAATTCGCCGCACGCCTGTTCGACGCGACACGGCTGGGCATGCGGGTGATCGTGACGCCAGGCGATGTGGTGCCAATTGAGATCGCCCATCCAGCATTGTTCGTGGCAAAGCCGGGCGCCGGCGCAATCGCCGCCGCGCGTACCGCCGAGGCGGAGGCGGCGGCCAGGAAGGCAAGTCAGGCGAGACTCGCGGCCGTGACGGCATTCCAGGAGGCCGCACGAGCGATGGTGCCGGTGCGGGTGGCGGAAAATTTGAAGCGCAGAGCCGAAGCGCAACTGGCGGCCGCCGAGGCTGCACTCGCCTCCGCGATCTCGATTGAAGCAAAAGAGCAGGCTGAGAGTGCCAAGGCGCGGGCAGTCGTCAGAATCGCCGAGTTACAGGCGCAATGGGCCGCCGCCAAGGCCGAGCTGCAGCCAAGGCTTGATGCCGTCGCGCCTGCGCGTGAAGCCGCCGTCGCGGCTGAGGCCGCGCGCGTCGCGGCGGCCGAGGAGGCGCGCGAGGCAGCGCGCGAACTCGAACCGGTGTCGGTGTTCATCAGCCGGAATAGCCAGCGCCTCTATGTCCGACGGGCCTTTCAGCCGATCCTCGAGATTCCGGTTACGATCCTGGATGCCGATCGTCCGATCGGCACGCATGTCTTCACCGCCATGGAGCGGACCAGCGGCACCGATATGCGATGGAGCGTCGTCTCGTTGGACGGCGGACGCCCGGACCAGGGCGTGGTCGGGGCACGAGCGCGTGGGGGCAGCGGTCGTGAGGGCGAGCCGACGTGGAGGGGCACGGGCGGCGCGAAGGCCGCGCTGGACCGGATGGTCATTCCACAAGACGCATTGGACCGTATCGCCGAGATGGCGTCGCCGGGATCTTCCCTGATCATCTCGGACGAGCCGTTGAGCTCGGAGACCGGCAAGGACACGGAATTTGTGGTCATCTTGAGCGGCGAGCCGCAAGGAAGCATGAAGATCCGCCGACGCGGCCCGGGCAACACAGCCCCGTGACAACCGCACACGCGATCGCTGCGCAGGCCCGTATTGAACCTGCTCCTCGCAGCCGTATCAGCTTGAGATTAGCCGCGCACGCGCGTGTTACCTCGCCGAGGTTGCAGCGGCCTGGTGTGGTGGTTGAGCCGTCGGCGACAGCCATCGCGACAGCACGTCGTCTCCTCTGTAGGGGGGACGATGGCCCTGACCGTGCGTTTTACAATCCAGCCCTTTGCAAGTTCGCCCCACCGCGCTTGGCGATGTATTCCTTGCCGTCGATCGGCCCGACATGCGGCGGGTCTCGATCGCGATAGGGGCGCCCAACCCCAAGCTCCTTCTCGTGCGCATCGATCCACTTCCACAGCTCTTGGCTCGAGGCGTATCGCTGCATACGGGTCTCACCCTTGACGCTCACGAGGTCGACCGCAAGCCCGTGCCCGTAGCCGCCCCGGCGGCTCCCGCCATGGTATGAGCTGTCGCTCGCAGCCTTTTTGCCGCTTGCGATCGCTTGTCGGTAATCGTCGCGGAATGCGCTCGTTATGCCCGGCATGAGCCCGGCCTCCTCCATGGCGCGAAACGCGTGGTAGAGCTTCACCTTGAAGCGACGATCCATACCCCCGATCACGTAATCCATGAGCGACAGGCCGGCTCTTTTTGCCGCTATCGGATCCTTCCAGGTGAAGTCCGCGAGGACATACTTGGTAATCGTTTTGGTGACGGTCCGCCTCTTGCCTTTCTTCTTCACGGGTACTTTGATCCGCTCCGTCACCTTGTTCGTGTCGAGCTTGGGCGTCCGTTCGTACAGCGACCAGAGATACTCGTCGATGCAGATGTCGGCCACGAGGCATTCGTTGGGGGTTTCAACCGGGCGCACCGCTGGCTTCGGGTACTCCTTCGCCGGGTCAGACGTGAATAGGGAAGTAAGCTGCGCGGGCGCTTGGGGCGACGGCATCCGACGAGAGTCCGGCAAAGGTGCCTCGACGACGGGCGCCTCGGCGGCGGAAGCGCCCGCGCGTAGGAAGCCCGGTTCGGTCAGGTCCGGATCGGCTGGCGTTGCCTCGCCGATGGACATGGCCGCAGGCGCAATGGTGAGTTCTGCGGGATCGGCCTTCGGCACATCGGCGACGAATATGGATGCGGGCACGACGGCAGGCTCAGGTGACGCGGGATCGGCCGTCGCCAGATTGGGAACGGAGGTCAATGCGGTTGCTTGCGGCGCATCGACGGGCTCGCGGTTGGCCGTCTCAGATGTTGCGTCGCGTGGCGCCCGGCTATCCTCAATCGTCGCCGCGTGGGCATTCTCCATGCCCGGCGAACCGAAGGCGGCAAGCCAGCCAGCAATCCAACCGGCGAGAAGGACCGTTCCGCTCAATGCCGCCCGTGCAGCAAATCGCTGCGCTCTTATCCCCCCCATCGTTTCCTCTCTGTCGTCCAAGGCCGCTCCATCTTGGACCGCAAAGTCCCGCCCGCCAAATACATCGTTAATTTTTGGTTAACGGACACGTCGTTAATTTGTGGTCGCTCCATCCGCACATTACTGCCTGCTGGTCACCGAGTGAGACTCGCGAGGATTTGGCGAGACGATTTTCGAGGTGCCCATTAATCAATTTCTTACCACATCTGCGTCCTTTGCTTGATGCCAAGTCGCAAATTGAGGAATTTTGCGGCGTTCTGTTCACGAGGAGTAAACCATGGGCGGACGGGTCGAGATCTCGGGTAGCCAGCTGCGCGTCGGCATTCGACGGCTGCGGCGGAGGCTTGCGCCGTCCGTTGCGATGGCCGCCGGTGCCCTTCTTGATGGTGCTCTGCATCGGTCCCTCGCGCGGTTGGCGACGCCCTCGCTCAGGACCTCGCTCACGACCCGTGCCGGGCGCACAGGGGAGGCTCTTGAATCTCGCGACCGAGTATAGCAGAGGCGGGGCTCGATATCGAAGCCCCACGCCCAGCGTCGAAGGGTTCGACGCTTTGTTCGGCAAGGACGGCGGGTCCTCCAGGCGGGTAAAGCTGACGCTGCATGCCGGCGCATTCGGTGGTGAGCCCCTCGTCTTGTTTAATTCCCAGTGGACGGCGCGCCGCGGAAAAGCGGCGAGTTGGCTGGCAGCTTGGGGAGGGGTCACTGTGTTAGCGTGGTAACAAGACCGGGCATGGCATGGGCAGGCGATCTCCACCAACTGTGCGCCTGACGCAGGATTGAAAAAAAAACGCGGCGGTTGGGTGAGATACCCGAAGTGGCCATTCGGATTATTGGAATGATTTGGCAAGTTGGAACAGCGCGAGGGCGCTGACCAGGCCTCCGACGGCGGCCATGAGAGCCCGGGGCTGCACGTGGCGCACGATATATCCGCCGAAGGGAGCGGCCAGCAAGCCGCCGATGATCAGCGCAGCGATGTGCTCCACGTGGGCGATCGCCAACTCAATGAAGAATGTAGTCGCCACCGCCACAGTGATGAAGAATTCCGCCGTATTGACCGAACCGATGACCTTCCGCGGGGCATGACCTGATCCAATCAGCGTCGAAGTGACCATCGCTCCCCAACCGCCACCCCCGATCGCATCCAAGAAGCCGCCGATAAGACCGAGCGGAGCGGCATATCCGATTTGCGCGTCCTCGTTGGTTGGGGCGAGCTTAGCCGCTTTCATGAGGATAAACAGTCCCATCACGAGCAGGTAGGCTGAAACAAACGGACGTATCGCCCCGCCGTCGATGTTCGAAAGGACATATGCGCCTAAAACACCTCCGAGCACACCGGGCACGCCGAGTGTGAGAAGAAGTCTGCGATCGACGTTCTGGTGAAACAGATGGGACAGGCCAGAAGCTCCTGTGGTTGCAACTTCGGCGGTATGGACGGCCGCACTCGCGTGCGCGGGCGGTATACCAAGCGACAGCAGGGCACTGGTCGAGATAAGGCCGAACGCCATCCCGAGCGCTCCGTCCACGAGTTGTGCGAGGAAACCAATTCCAATCAGACTCAGGAATTCAAGTGTCATGGAGCGGGCCTCATATGGCGGCGTTCCGCGCGCCAGAGGCTGGCGAGCAATTCAGTTACATGAGGAGCCAATCGACAAATTGTCGCGCAAATCAAGGTTTCTAGCGCGCTTGGCCTCGAAATCCCGCCGACGCTGCTCGCCCGCGCCGACGAGGTGATCGAATAGAGAAGCAATTTGGTGCGATGCAGGAGTCTGGATTTGCCACGAAGCGGCAGTTCGCGGCAGTGCAGCGATACGACCGGAGTCGGATGTAGAGCGGACATATCGCTGCGTTCGCATCAGCAGCCACGGGGAAGATGAAGGCGACCGAGGAATGGGATCGGCATCGTGACCAAAGTGCTCTACGTCGAACACAACGACGACAACCGCTACATGCTCAAGACGCGGCTTGAGCTGCTTGGCGATTTCGAGGTGCTCGCAGCGGACGACAGCGAGAAGGGCTGCAAGCTGGCCGCGACCGAACACCCTGACGTGATCCTGATGGACCTCGAAATGCCGGTCCTTGACCGCTGGGAAGCCCTGCGAACGCTCAAGCAAGATCCGCAAACCCGCGACATCCCAATCATCGGCATGTCCGCGTATGCGCTGGACAGCGAGCGCGAGGAGGCGATTGCCAATGGGTGCGACGAATTCGATGCCAAACCGATCGATTTCGTGTCCCTGCTCGCGACCATTCGGCGCGTGCTTGCGGAGCCCAAATAGATACTCCGCGCGTATTGATCACGCTGGCGCTCCGCCCGGCAGCCGGACGATGATTCCTAGCCCGGCTGTCCTTGGCTTGGACCCCGGTACATCAGCAACCTCTGGCAGATCGCGTTTTAGTTCTGCAACTATTGTTGTGGCGCCGTCGTGCCGCGCCGCTCCTGACGCCTCTCCGTGCGACCTTTGCGGCGTTCCTGACGCCTCTCCGTGCGACCTTCGCGCCGCTCCTGACGCCGCTCCGTGCGGCCTGTGCGCCGCTCCTGACGACGCTCCGTGCCCGTCGGCGCGACCGTCGGTGCAACAGTCGGCGCGGCCGGCTGCTGAGCCTCAGCATTCGAGGTCGTCAGCATCGTAGCGGGCACTGCGAGGCTTAACGACGCCAGTCCCAGAAGCGAAAGAGCCGTTCGACGCGAGATCATTCCTGATTTGATTTGTTCACTCATGTTCACCCTTCCTCGGCTGCGCCACCTCAGTTCCAGGTTACAAGGCCGCACATGAACGCTAGTTGAACACGCCGCCGCTCGCGCTTCTTTCCAGGCACGCATGGCCTGGTGTACGGCTTGCCGACTGATCCCCAGCGCCGCTCCAATGTCGCTAAATGAATGCCCTTTCTCCTGCGCGCACCGGATGATTGCGACCAGCTATTCCGATTGATTGCGACCAGGCGTTCCGATTGATCGCGACCACCCATTCCGGGCGATCGCGACCAGCCTGTGGACGGGGGTGACGGGCGCCGTTGGGTGATCTGCGAATCGGCATGTCTTCGCTCCTTTTCAGAGGGAGCGGGGCATGCCTGGACCGAGATTACCCATGCGCAAGATCCGCGACGTGCTGAGGCTGTCGTGCCGCCGGCATGTCCAAACGCAAGATCGCCGCCAGCCTGGGCGTGAGCGCGACGGCCGCCGGGGACTGCATCCGGCGGGCGCGGCGCGCCGGGCTGAGCTGGCCGCTGCCGGAAGGCCTGACGGACGAGGCGCTGGAGCTCGGCTCTACCCGCCGCCCGCGGTCGCGCCAAGGATCGTCGGCCGCAGCCGGACTGGGCGGCGATCCACCGCGAGCTGCGCCGGCCAGGGGTGACGCTGCAGCTGTTGTGGGAGGAGCATCGCGGCGTCCATCCCGACGGCTACGGCTATAGCCGCTACTGCGAGCTCTACCGCGCCTGGGAGGCGCGGCTGTCGCCGACCATGCGGCAGAGCCATGTCGCCGGCGAGCGGATGTTCGTCGACTACGCCGGCACGACGCTGGAGGTGATCGACGCATCGACCGGCGAGGTGAGGACGGCGCAGCTGTTCGTCGCCGCGCTCGGCGCGTCGAACTACACCTATGCGGAAGCCACCTTGACGCAGGGCCTGTCCGACTGGATCGGCTCGCACACGCGCGCCTTCGCGTTCATCGGCGGGGTTCCGGCGATGGTGGTGTCCGACAATCTGCGCTCGGGCATCACCAAGGCCTGCTTCTACGAGCCGGCGGTCAACCGCACCTATGCCGAGATGGCGGCCCACTACGACACCGCCATTGTTCCGGCGCGTCCGTATCGGGCCGCGCGACAAGGCCAAGGTGGAAGTGGCGGTGCAGGTGGCGACTCGCTGGATCATCGCCAAGCTGCGCAACCGGCAGTTCTTCTCGCTCGCCGCGTTGAACGCGGCCATCGCCGAGCTGGTCACGCAGATCAACGATCGCGTGTCGCGCCATCTCGGCGCCAGCCGGCGCGCGCTGTTCGATGAGCTCGAGCGCCCAGCGCTCAAGCCGCTGCCGGCCGAGCCCTACGTCTTCGCCGAATGGAAGGAATGCAGGGTCGGGCTCGACTACCACGTCGAGATCGAGAAGCACTACTACTCGGTGCCGCACCAGTTGCTGCGCGAGAAGGTGTGGGCGCGCATCACGGCGCGCACGATCGAGGTCTTCCATCGCGGCAAGCGGGTTGCCGCTCATATGCGCTCGTCCTCCAACCGCAAGCACACGACGGTGCGCGAGCACATGCCGTCGAGCCATCGGCGCTATGCCGACTGGACGCCGGAGCGGATCAGGCGGCAGGCCGGCGAGATCGGGCGCCACACCTCGGCGCTGGTCGAGATCATCCTGCGGGAGCGCACGCACCCCGAGCAAGGCTTCCGCGCCTGCGTCGGCATCCTGCGGCTGGTCAAGACCTATGGCCGCGAGCGTCTCGAGGCCGCCTGCGGCCGGGCGCTCGAGATCGGCGCGCGCTCCTACAGCTCCGTCAACTCGATCCTCAAGAACAACCTCGATCGCCAACGGCCTGCACATGCCCGCGGACGGGCCGGCGATTGCGCACGACAACATCCGCGGCCCCAGCTACTTCCATTGAGGAGATGACGACCAATGCTCACCCATCCCACCCTCGATCAGCTCAGAGCGCTCAAGCTCGACGGCATGGCCCAGGCCTTCGTCGAGCTCGAAGCGCAAGACGAACCCGCAATCTCGCGCACGCCGAATGGCTGGCGCTGCTGCTCGACCGCGAGGCCGCCAATCGCAACACCAGGCGCTTCCAGATCCGACTGCGCGCCGCCAGGCTGCGTCACAGCCAAGCCGCGATCGAGGACGTCGACTACCGCACGCCGCGCCGGCTCGACAAGGCGCTGTTCCAGCAACTCGCCACCTGCCGCTGGATCGCCGAGCATCGCGGTTTGCTGGTCACCGGCCCGTGCGGCGTCGGCAAGTCGTGGTTGTCCTGCGCGCTCGCGCAGAAGGCTTGCCGCGACGGCTACACCGTCCACTACGCCCGCGTGCCGCGCCTGTTCGCCGATCTCGATCTCGCCCACGGCGACGGCCGCTTCGCGCGGCTGTTCCGCATGCTGGTCAAGGTCGATCTCCTTGTGCTCGACGACTGGGGGCCCGACCGCCTCTCCGCCAGCCAGCGGCGCGATCTCATGGAGATCGTCGAGGATCGCCATGGCCGCGGCTCCATGCTCATCACCAGCCAGCTCCCCGTCGACAAATGGCACGATGTCATCGGCGAGCCGACTTTCGGCGACGCGATCCTCGATCGCATCGTCCACAACGCCTATCGGCTCGAATTCGATGGCCCATCCATGCGCAAGCTCAAAGCCAGCGAGGCGAGCCGACCCGACGCCGCCCGTCACGACGATCGCAGCCGATCGCAAGCTCGCCCAAGGGAGCAAAGAAATGAAGCGCAGACCCAGCCGTGCCGGCCGCCCCCGTGGGTCAACAGGGACCTCCCGCGCGCGCCGCTGCGTCAGCCATGGGGGCACTCCGCGTCGCGCGCGGGTCCCTCCTGTTGACTACGGGGACGGCCTCCACCGCGCTTGACCCGAACCAGAACACTGAGATCAGAAAATGCACCTGACGGCGCCGTCACACTGGTCGCGATCGATCGGAACAGGTGGTCGCGATCCGTCGGAATGAGTGGTCGCGATCGTCGGAATGCGCAGGCATAGCCATATGGGTCGTTCCGTTGGCAGAGCCGGGGACTAAGAAAGAAAGGTAATCAAGGATAGCTAGTGGATGATACGTACAACGCGGAAACCGCGTTGTACGTATGTATGGCTCGTCACGTCGCGGATCGATCCCGCAAAAAAGCAAACGGCCTGGACGTTTGATAGGCAGACCCGGGGGGCTAAAAAAGAAAGAAAAATCCAGAGGAAATGAACCCCACGACGGGCAGCGCCTCACGCCGGCGGGGGGCAGGCTTGGCCGGCACCTAAAATTCGTGGATCATGTACCCCGGACCGTCATTAACGGGAGGTCGAACCATGCCGCGCAAACGCACCGAATTGTCGGAACTGCTGCTACGGCTTCGCGACGAGATCACGCCGAAGATCAACCGCGCGAAGCTGCGGTTCGACCGCAAGCTACGGGGCATGTCCGACGCGGAACGGCAACGGTTTAACTCCGAGTTCGAGCTGTGGGTCAAGGGCGTCTCAGCTGAGTTCGAAAGCTCCAAGCTGCGGGGCACGCGTGAAGACTGGGTACGGGCAGCCGAGGGTACCCCCTTTGCCTGGGTGTTCCAACCCGACGAGCCGCCTGCACCCCCTGGGGCGCCCACTGGTGTGCCCGCTGGTGCGCCCGCTGGTGCGCCCGTGCGGGCCACTAGGCCCAAGCGACGGCCACCCGCAAAACGCCGCCCACGATCCCAGCGTCACGCGGGAGAAGCGGTGACTACGATGGCTACGCTGACGAAAGACGAACGGACCCTGCTCAGGGTTTTCACGCCAGAGGGCCGATGGGGTGACGCCTGTCGGGCGCTTGGCACTGACCCGAGCGGATGGAGGGCCTGGGAGGCCCGCAAGGCGCTCGAAGCCAAGGGGCTGATCCGGCGCGTCACGCGCGGCCTCTATCAGAAATCGACCGGATAGCGGGAATACCCGCAACAACAAGCAGGGCGCGGCCGGTCGGCCGCGCCCTTCCGGCTTTGAATTGACCTTCCTATTCGACGCGAAGCTTCAGCTCGCCGATCAGCGTGCCCCACTTCTTGCGCTCGGCGAGGATGAACTCGCCAAACGTCTTGCGGTCCGAGACGACCGGATCGGCGATCACGGTCGCCATGCGCTCCTTGACGACGGCTTCCTGCGTCACCGCGCGCACCGCCTGCTCGATCTTGGCGATGATGTGTTCCGGGGTTCCGCTGCGTACGCCGATTCCGAACCACGACGCGGTGTCGTAACCCGGGACGGTCTCGGCGACGGTCGGCAGATCGGGCAACAGCGGCGAACGCTGGATCGACGTGACGCCGAGCGCCCGCACGGTGCCGCCGCGCACCTGCCCGATGATGGAGGTGGCGTTGTCGAACATGAGATCGACCTGTCCGGCGACGAGATCGTTCACGGCGGGCGCGCTGCCGCGATACGGCACGTGGTTCATGTCGACGCCGGTCATGCGCTTGAACAGCTCGGCCGAGAGATGGATGGTCGAGCCGTTGCCGGAGGATGCGTAGTTGAGCTTGCCGGGATTGGCCTTGGCGTGGGCGATGAAATCGGAGACCGAGTTGAACTCGAGGCCTTTGCGCACGACCAGGATGTTGGGCAGCCGCGCGACCTGGGCAATTGGAATCAGATCCTTCTCGGGATCAAAGGCGAGCTTGGCGTAGAGGTACTGATTGATCGCGATCTGCGGCGGGACCACGAGAATCTGCGTACCGTCGGTCGGACCCTTTGCAATCCGATCCGTGGCGATGTTGGCGGCAGCCCCGGCGATGTTCTCGACCAATACGGTCGTGCGCCAGAGCGCCTGCAGCCGGTCCGCAATGATGCGGCCGATCACGTCGTTGGCGCCTCCCGCCGGATAACCCACCACCAGCCTGATCGTCTGGCTGCCCGGATAGTCCGCCTGCGCCAGCGCCGGTCGTGCGAACCCTGCGAGGGCGGTCGCCGCGAGCCATTGCGCGGCGGTGCGACGCGAAATCGTTGTCATGCTTCCTCCCAGTTTGAGGTGAGTGCCACGATCAGCCGAACAGCCGGACCTCACGGTGTGCATTTTTCGCGCGTTACCGCAAGGAGGGGCAAACCCGTGGGGGGGGCAAAAAAATCAAGCAAGGTTCGTCTTTGTGTATGCAACCCGTCGGGGTGGGGGCAAAAAAATCAAGCAAAATTACTAGCATCGTTTCCATCTTGTTCCCTCGCCTGAAGCACGTGCCGGCCCCTTGGCTGAGGCTGGAGAAGCGCAATATTGGCCGCGGCCGATGTCATCGCGAGCACGCCATCCGAACCTGCGCAACATCGAGGACGACGCAGAAGTTACGACGGTCGTCCCCTAGCTTTGAAGTGCCTTCAAATTATGCGGGATAATCACCGTCGCGCTCAAGCTGTTTTCGGCATGGCGGCACCCACATTAAGCGCGGTGGGCAGACCACGTCCTTTTCCCACACCAGCCAGGGCGCGAATTCGAGCGGCGCCGCGCTGGACGTTGCGTGCTGTACCATATTGTAGTACATATGCACCGGATACCGAACCGCACGGCCCGCGGTTTTCGATCAGCCGCGCGATCGCACGATGAACGCACACGGTGGAAAACGGCCGGGCGCTGGGCGCCCCACGGGAGCGGCCAGCCGTGCAAACGAGCAGGTGCGGCAGGAAGCAGCCGTAACCGGCGAGCTGCCGCTCGCCTACATGCTGCGGATCATGCGCGATCCGAGCCAGCCGGTCGGCCGGCGTGACGAGATGGCCAAGGCCGCCGCTCCCTTCTGCCATTCGCGCCTTTCGTCGGTCGAGCATTCGGGTGAGATCGCGCGCCCGACGGTCATTCGCGCTCCCGCTGTTTCGGCAACCCCCGCCGAATGGCAGGCGGAATACGTGCCGGGTGCAAACGAGAGGCACTGATGGCGGATGGCGAGACAGCCGCCACTGAGTACACGATCGGGTGGGAGCCTCAAAAAGGGCCGCAAACGGCCCTGCTGGCGTGCCCGGTGTTCGAGGTTTTCTTCGGCGGCGCCCGCGGCGGCGGCAAGACGGACGGGATGCTCGGCGAATGGGCCTCCCATGCTGCTCTGCACGGAAAGAACGCTGTCGGGTTGATGATCCGTCGCGAGCGGGTGCAGCTTCTCGAGACGATCGAGCGAAGCCGGCAGATCTATGGGCCGATCGGGGCGAGATACAACGATCAGGACAAGATGTGGCGCTGGCCGAACGGAGCTCGACTGCGCTTTGCTTATCTCGAGCGCGACGCAGACGCGGACGCTTACCAGGGGCACAGCTACACGCGGGTGTATGTCGAGGAGCTAGGCACGTTCCCGAGCGCCTCGCCGGTTCTGCGGCTGATGGCAACGTTGCGCTCTGGCGCCGGTGTACCGTGTGGGTTTCGGGCAACGGGCAACCCTGGCGGGCCCGGACACCAATGGGTCAAGGCGCGCTATATCGACCCCAATCCTGCCGGATGGGAAATCCGAAAGTTCACGTATGAGAATCCGTGGACGCGCGAGACGGTCGAGCAGGATCGCGTTTTCATTCCGAGCAAGCTGCAAGACAACAAATTTCTCGGGCCAGAGTACGTTGCAAACCTGCAGATGGTCGGCAGCGACACGCTGGTGCGGGCGTGGCTCGAGGGGGATTGGACAGTCATCGAGGGCGCTTACTTCGATTGTTGGCGCTACGATCTGCACGTGGTGGAGCCGTTCGCGGTGCCCGCCCATTGGGGGCGGTTCCGCTCGATGGACTGGGGCTCGGCCAAGCCCTTCTCGGTGGGATGGTGGGCAATAGTGGGAGACGATCACTGCCTGTCCACCCAAGGGACGTCACGGATCATCCCCCGCGGCGCTTTGCTGCGTTATCGTGAGTGGTATGGGGCCGCGAGCCCCAATGTGGGACTCAAGATGACCGCCGAGGCGGTCGCCGACGGGATCGTCGAGCGAGAGCGGAGCGACGCTGCACTCCGTTACGGGGTGCTCGATCCCGCTTGCTTCAGGGAGGACGGCGGGCCCTCGATCGCAGAGCGGATCAACAAGGAGCTTATTGCGGCTCGTCTGCGGCCCTTCCACGCCGCGGACAACTCCCGCGTCCCGCAGCGGGGATCGATGGGGGGCTGGGATCAGGTGCGGTCCCGCCTGGTCGGCCAGGATGGCCGGCCGATGATCTACTGTTTCAGCAATCATGCTGACAGCATTAGAACGATCCCGGCCCTCCAGCACGATCCGGCGCGGCCCGAGGACGTCAACACCGAGTCCGAGGACCACTGCTTCGCAGCAGGCACACTCGTCGAGACCGATCGTGGTCCAGTTTCAATTGAAAAGCTCCCTATCGAGGGCCGAGTTTTCTCTGTCGGCGGTCTTGCTGATTATCGGTCCGCGCGAATGACCAGGCGTAGCGTTAAAGTTGTTCGTCTGACGTTTGATGATGGACGAGTTGTGATCTGCACACCTGATCATGGGTTCTTGACGAACAATGGTTGGTGCGAGGCTCAAGATCTCGAGGGAAAACTATGCCAACCGGCGCAGGCGCCTCGCCAGAACACCGGCACCGATAATCCCCCGCCTATGGCGGTAGGCGTGGAGGAGGCAGGTTTCGCCGACGTGTATTGTCTCACTGTGCCCACACAAGGATGCTTTGTGATTGAGGGCGGGCTGATCGCATCAAATTGTGGCGACGAGTGGCGCTATGCGTGTATGTCTCGGCCGTTCGTGCGGGTGCCCACGACACCCGCGAGGAGCATGCCAGACGTGGGATACGCCCCATTCCGCTCTGCCGCGCCGGATGATTGGAAGCTCTACTGATGGCCCAGGCCGGCAAACGCCGTCAGCGCGCCGCGCCGTGGACTGATAGCGCCGCGCGGATTCCCTTGCCTGCGTAGCAGGGCGCGAGTATGTTTGACAACATCGAACAATGTTTCGGGACTGTGCATCGCACACACCGCCGCGATGCTTACCCGCACCGTGGTGCCTCGGCGGGGGTGGCGTTTACTCATGGCAAGATCGCGTTTGCCATTTGCGTCCGTATCGGGCAGGGCCGCAGAATTCTCGCCCACTAATGCACAATGGAAGCGAATTGAGCGGTCCTACGGCCACCCGTTTTCGGGAGCCGCCAAACAGGCGATCCGCGAGGCGACTACCAATTTCTTGTGGTTTGAGCCGTTTGAGCGTGCGGCCGAGCCTGTCTCACTAGCGCGGAAGCGGGTCCTAACGGTGCAGAAAGCCGCTAAGGCCTTCCACGATGCATTGGTCACGCCACCCACAAAGGATGCTGCCCCGCGGAAGAAGAGGGGCACCATGCGGCAAACAGCAGCCACTGTCTATGCGCATTACCTCATCAAGCGGCACTTCGCCGACGAAACGCTTTGGAGCCGGAAGTTTCGCGACCAAAAAGAGGATAAACTTGTGCGGCTAAGACGTCTGCCCGCGTTGCTGCGGGACGCGTGCACGTCTGCGCTGGCCGAGTTGGACAACCCGAAGCTGCCCGGTCACCGTAAGGGTGACTGCTGGCGGGGATGGGTGCAAAATTTGACCTACATCGCCAAGGCACACGGGCTGCCGACCGCCGCGCGCACCGACACAGACAAGATCGCAGGCGATAAACCTTCACCATTCGTGGCATTGGTCCGTGAGCTACAGCGGCTTGTGCCGGCTGCCGCCGCGCGTCATGCGCACTCCAATGACGCACTCGCCAAGGCGATCCAACGCGCGCGTCGGGGGCGGGGCGCGAGCGCCGCCAGCCAGACGATCTTGGCCGACCCGGTCAACCTGAGCGACAAAGCCCTTTTCCGCTACGCCATTCGTTAGTTGGCGCGTCTCAACGAATTCGGCGCAGGCCCGGGACATTTCCTCCTTCGCCGGCATCGCGGAAATGTCCCGCCTGAGGGACGCAAACCGTGCGATCCGAGCATCTCGTGACGCAACGCACGAGGTGCCAAGATGCACAAGGATGCTGCCGCCGTCCGCCTAGAGCTCGAAGGGCCGATCTTCGCGCAAGTCGAAGACTGGCGCCGCGCCCAACCCAAAATTCCCAGCCGCAACGAGGCAATTCGCATGCTGATCCGGCAAGCGCTGGAACGGCCTGCCGGGAATTCGGAGGCCGCGTGACGAATGATGCAAATGGAAAACCCCGCGACTGCGGATCGCGGGGCTTCCGGTAGCAATGTTCATGCGCCAAAGCTGAACGCCCCGGAAGGTAGCCAGGCAACTTCGACGACGCAAGCCTGCGGGGGCGCATCATACCGCCGCGCCGCTCGGTTGCGCGCTCGACCGCATCGCTGGAGAGGCCGAGCGATGAAGCGGCGCAAACCGCATCAGCGGCCAGTCGTCGCCGCGCCTGATAGGGATGCTCGAGAGCCCGGCATATCGGGCGCTGAGCTTGTCGGCGCATCGCGTCATCTCCCGTATCGAGATCGAGCTCGGCCATCACGGCGGCAACGACAACGGCAAAATCCCGGTCACCTATCGGGACTTCATTGCATACGTGCGTCCACCCCACGTCAGTGGCTCCGGCGGCTTCGGGAGGCCGAGGCGCTCGGCTTCATCCGCATAGCCGCCCATGGTCGTGGCGGCAACGCCGAGTACCGCCAGCCAAGTAAATATCGTCTGACCTTCGCGCTTGCGAAGCGGATGACAGCCTGAGGATGTTTCAAAATGACCCTCCCCGATCCGCCTCCCTACCAGGACATCGCGAAGGAGCGGCTGCTGTGACCCTGCCTGCTGTGTATACTGAGGAGGAGGTTGCCGATCTGCTTCACAAGTCGACCAGATGGCTGCGAGACTTCCTGCGTGGTCGCGACATCGGGCGCCTCGCCGGCCGCACCCACCTCTTCACCGACGCGGACCTGATGCGCCTAATTCAGGAGTTGCCATGCCCCTCAAAATCATCCCCCCGCGAGCGGGCAAGAGCCCGAACTTTTCGATCCGTGGCACGTATCTCGGACAATACGTTGACCGAAGCGCTGGCACTAGCAGGCGAGCGGTCGCCGTCAAAGTCCTCAAGGGGATCGAGCGACAAATCGAGAGTGGTGCATTTTCCGTCAAAGGGGAGCCGACGTTCGCGAGCGCAGCCGCAGCGTACATGAAGGCCGGCGGTGAACGGAAATACATGCGAAGACTACTGGAGCATTTTGGTGACACGCCACTCAGCAAAATTGGACAAGCGGAAATCGATCGAGTGGGAATTGAGCTCTATCCGATCGGAAGTCCTGCAACTCGCAACAGGTCTATCCACACCCCGATTAGTGCGGTTTTTAGGCACAGCGGCATTCGACTCGGCCTACGCCGCCCAAAGGGCTCTGGAGGAAATAAGCAGACAGCTTGGCTCTGGCCCGAGCAGGCGTTCGCGATCTTCGAGGAAGCGGAGAAGCTCGACAAGGAGTTTGCCGCGCTCCTGATCGTGCTCTGCTATACCGGGCTGCGGTTGAGCGAGGCGCTGCGACTGACCTGGAACGATGTGAGGCTGGCAGATGGGTTTGCCTACGTACCGGATACAAAGAACGGTGAGCCTCGTGCTGTATTTCTGCCGCCGGTGGCCGTGGCTGCGCTGGCAAACATCGCACGCGACGGAGCATTGAATTGCTTCCGCTTCAGAAAGTCCGGTCATCTATATTCGTTGCTGCGTGCAGCGGCTTTCAAGGCGAGCGTCGATCTCCCCGAGCACAGCGCGTTCCATCTGTTCAGGCACACCTATGCCACCTGGATGCGACGACACGGCGGGCTCGACACCAAAGGCCTCGTCGCCACCGGCGCCTGGAAGGACCGCAAAAGTGCCGACCGATACGAGCACGTCGTCGTGAGCGAGGAAGCGCGCAAGGCGGTGATGCTGCCGACGCCGCGCAGTGGAAAATCCGTGGCATAGGCGGCAAACAACGAAATTCCATTGCAATTACAATGGCAGGTATCCCCTTGGTAAGGGAGAGGTCGACAGTTCAATCCTGTCCGGCAGCACCACTTATCCTTGCGCGACGTTGCCCAGTCCCCGCCGCTCAGCAACAGGGCGATCGCCGACGGCATGACCACCGGCGACCATTGAAGCGGACATCAACGAGCGGAAATCGTCGCGCCGATCTTCGCCCACGTCTGTTCAGATGAAATTGCTCGCCGATATCGTGCCGGTCACGCCGGTGATGTCGAGGAGCAGGTCATTGGCATCGTCGAAGGCGCCGTGAGTGGCCTGGTCGATCGCCAGGTAGGTGTGGCCGCCGAAGGTGAACTGCGCCGCCACCCAGGCGGTGTTGCCGCCCGACAGCGCCTGCGCGGCCGCGAGCGCGTTGTTGGCGGAGGCGGCGAGATCCGCCCCGGTGCCGGCGCCCAGATTGGCCGCGAAGGTGACCGCCTGGGTTTGCGTCAGGACCTTGTCCTCCGCCCAGTTCAGGTCGGTAATCAGCTCGACCGGGCCGCCGCCCGTGGCGTTGTTGCCGTCGTCGGCCGCGTTCGCGTAGGCGAACAGGTCGTTGCCGGCGCCGCCGGAGATCGTGTCGATGCTGGAGGTGCCGCCGTCGCCGGTGAGCGAGTTGTTGCCCTCGTTGCCCTGGAGCGAGTCGCGGCCGCTGAAGCCTTGGACAATGTCATTGCCGAGCCCGCCGAATATCGTCGCGCGTCCGCTTGCGCCACCGGCAAAGACGCTGTCATTGCCCTCGTTCGCGAAAACGAGGTTGCTGGTGCCAACGGCCTGGATGAAGTCATTGCCCTGGCCGCCGACGGCGGTGACTGCCCCGGTGCCGGTGCCGATCGTATCGGCGCCGCCGTTGCCGAACACGAAGGCGGTGCCGGTGGCCACCGCGAGCAGAGAATCGCCCGCGTCCGCGGAGTCGTTGCCGCCGACCACCGTCACGTCGGCAGCCTGGCCGTGGACGGTGTCGCTTCCCTCGTTGCCGAATATCAGGAGCGAGCTCGGGCCGAACGCAGCCAGGAGGTCATTGCCGAGGCCGCCGTACAACGTCCCGCTGGCGGCCGGCGCGATGACGGTATCGTTGCCCTGGTTGCCGAAGAACAGGAGCGTCCCGGGGGCGGCGATCAGCATCGAGTCGTTGCCGAAACCGCCGACGAAGGTGTCGTTGCCGCCGAAGTTGCCGAGGGTGTCGTTGCCGCCGTTGCCGAACACCAGGTCGGCGCCGGTGCCGCTGAACAGGAGATCGTTGCCGTCGCTGGAATCATTGCCGCCGACGATGGTCTGCGCGGCGCTCGAGCCTGCCACAAAGATCGTATCGGCGCCGTCGCCGCCGAACAGCTGCATCGGCCCGATGTCGGAGGTGGAGACGACGCAGTCATTTTCAGTTCCGCCGTTTACCGTTCCGGTATTGCCGGTCTGCAGGAAAACGGAATCGTTGCCGGAATCGCCGGTCACGGTCGCGAGGCCCGACCCGACAAGGATGGCGTCGTCGCCGGCCAGGCCGACGATCGTGCCCGGTCCCGCGTTGCTCGATTGGTCCAGGGTGTCGCCGCCAGCCGTGCCGGTTGCCACATAAGCCATGGTGTTCTCCTTGTCGCCGCCGTGTGGCAGGCGATGATGGTTCTTCGGGATGGTGTGATGTCTCGTCCGGTGAACGCCGGCGCCACGCACGTTAGCAGAACTTCCGCCCGGCACAAGCATTGCGCCAGTTGTGGGCCGGAGCCGATCGCGAGAGCGAGCGAGGCCGTTTGCCGGCGGACGGACCTGATGCATGAACTCTGCGGGCGAACGGCCGGTTGTCGCGCAAGCTTGCGCGGGGTTGATTGCACCCCGCCGGTCCGGTTGTTGAGGTCGGCGCCGGTGCCGGCCCCGATGTTGGCCGCGAAGGGGGACTTGCACGAGGGTATCGAAACGATTCGCCGACCAGTCGAGGTCGGTGATGAATTCGACCGGTCCGCCGCCCGCTGTCGAACATGTCATGGGGTTCGCTGCCCGGCAGCGAGTCCCGGCCGACGAAGCCGATGAGGAAATCCAGGCCGCGGTGCATGGACGTGCCGCTCCGACAATTCATCATCGCGTTGTGAACGTCGTCACAGGGATGCGATCAGGTGTCATGTAGCATCGCGAGTTGCTGCGCGGGTGCCGCGCGTTGCCGCGCATGCGTTGCGGCTATGGAAGCGAGATCATCGAATAGCGGATCGTCACTGCGCTACTTGAAATTGTTCAGGGGGCGTGCAATCTTCGGTAGCAGGTGCGAACGCGCGGCGATCAAGATCAGCGGTGTCGTTGGGGAGGCCACAGATGGCGACGATCAATTGGAAATGCGCAACGGCAATTTTGGCGATCGGCGCCGGCGCTCTCGCGATCGCGGGCTGCTCCGAGAGCCCGAAGAGCGGGCAGGTCAAGGATGAAGCCCTGGTCGCCGGCCGGACTGCCGACACGTTGAAGGGCGTGGACGGTACGGGCGACGATCTTCTCGCCGACATGGATTACGGCTATCGCCGCAACACCGATCCCAGCGCCAAGCTCGATGCCGCCGGCGTGCGTGGACGCGTCAGCTGGGTCATGTGGACCTTCGGCAACGACCGGTTCTGGGACTACATGGCCAACCACACGTTCGGCGCCTTCGATCTCCTGAAGATCCTCTCCACCCATTCGGCGATCGGCTATTGCACCGAGGACTACAGCGGCCGCCACGACAACAAGTACGAAGGCAGCCCGTACGCCGGCATGGACGAGGCCCAGTGCAAGGCCGCAGGCAAGACGTGGGCGCTCACCCGCGACCATCGCTGGAAATATTACGGCCTGGTGAGCGAGCCGTGCATGGAGAAGCCGACGGCGCCCGACGAGTACGGGCTGTGGCTCGACAAGCGCGCGCCGGTGTCGGCGGAATGTCCCAAGGATCCCTACGAGGATGAGACGAAATACCCGGGCGTCAAGATTGGTGCGCGCGGCAGCACCGTGCCGGTCGGCTCCTATTACGGCAAGCCGTCGGGCATCGTCGGGCTGCGCCTGTTTCCCAACCCCGCCTTCAACGACGCGGCGAAGCGGAAATGGGACGGCAACCGGTATTACAGCGACCCCAAATACTACAATGACAAGGACCTGGTCCGGCCCTACCGCGTCGGCATGTCATGCGGATTCTGCCACGTAGGGCCGAACCCGGTGAACCCGCCGGCGGATCCGGAGAAGCCCAAATGGGCGAACCTGACCTCCAATCCCGGCGCGCAGTATTTCTGGGTCGACCGCATCTTCGTGTGGAACCCGAAGAACGTCCAGGCCAGCTTCATCTTCCAGCTGTTCCACACCTCGCTCCCCGGCTCGCTCGATACCTCCTTCGTGTCGACCGACAACATCAACAATCCGCGCACGATGAATGCGGTGTACAGCGTCCTTCCCCGGCTGGAGGCGGGGCGGCAGTTCCCGGAGAAGCTCGCCCCCGGCGGCTCGCTCAACAACAAGCAGTTCAAGGACTACCCGCAGACGCAGGCGCTGGCGTGGACGTTCCAGCCGCCCAACACGGCGCTCACGCCGCACGTGCTCAAGGACGGCTCCGATTCGGTCGGGGCGCTGGGTGCGCTCAACCGCGTCTTCATCAACATCGGGCTGTTCAGCGAGGAATGGCTCCTGCATTTCCGGCCGCTGGTCGGCGGCAAGGAGATCTCGCCGATCCGGATCGCCGACCTGGAGAAGAACTCCGCCTATTGGCAGGCGACGGCCAACCAGACGCCGGACATGGCGCTGTTCTTCCTGCAGACCGCGAAGCCCGACCGCCTCAAGGACGCACCCGGCGGCGCCGCCATACTGGCCGCAGGCGAGGCGAAGCTGGATCGCGGCAAGACGGTGTTCGCCGAGAACTGTGCGCGCTGCCACTCGAGCAAGCAGCCGCCCAACCTGTGCCGGTTCGGGGAACCGTGCACGTCGGGACAGATCATCGAGAACTCCGGCGCCTATTTCGACTGGATGCGCGCCGAGGTGAAGAAGCCGGACTTCCTGGAGAACAATTTCCTGTCGACCGATCGCCGCATCCCGATCACCGAGATGGGCATCAATGCGTGCAGCCCGCTCGCGACCAACGCGATCCGCGACAACATCTGGGACAATTTCTCCTCGGAGACCTACAAGAATCTGCCGTCGGTCGGCCAGATCACCATCCACAACCCGTTCAATGGCGCGCCATACCCATACACGCTGGCGGGGGGCGGGCGCGGCTTCGTGCGGCCGGCCTCGTTGACGAGCCTGTGGTCGACGGCGCCGTTCCTGCAGAACAACTCGGTCGGGGAGTTCAACGACGATCCCTCGGTCGAGGGGCGGCTGAAATCGTTCGACAACTCGATCCGTCAGATGCTGTGGCCGGAGCGCCGCAGGACCGACGACAAGCTGAAGAGCGTGATTCCCGGGCCGAGCTACATCCAGCGCACGACGGCCGTGAGCTACATCTCCGTGCCGTACGGCTACCTGCCGGGCGAGTTGCTGGGGTGGTCCGAATGGCTGCAGAATCTGCTGGGGGACTTGCTGCCGTGGGCATTCAATCCGTCGGGATTGCGGATCGGCCCGATCCCCAAGGGTTTCCCGGTCAACGCGCTGGCCAACATCCAGCTCCTGGCGGAGAGCCCGCGAGCGGAAGACAAGATCGCGCACGTCAAGAAGCTGATCCCGGTGGTGAAGAAGCTGAAGGCGGTGCTCAAGAGCATCCCGAGGAATGCGACCGAGCAGCAGATCGATGCAGCCTGGCGCGAGGTGGAGCAGGACCTGCTGACCGTGAGCAAGTGTCCCGACTTCATCGTCAACAAGGGCCACTATTTCGGCACCTACCTGAGCGACGACGACAAGAACGCGCTGATCGAGTTCCTCAAGACGCTCTGAAACTGGCCGACGGGGAGGGTAGCCATGAACGGATCGGCTCAATACGAATACGTCGTCGTCGGCTCGGGCGCGGGTGGCGGCACGGTCGCCTGCCGGCTGGCGCAGGCCGGGCACAAGGTGCTCCTGCTCGAAGCGGGCGGGGATCCGCTCGAGCTCAAGGGCGCCGGCCCGATCAGCCCGGACGCCAATCGCCTGCCCGAGGACTACATGGTCCCGACCTTCCATGCCGCGGCTTCGGAGAACGAGGCCATGCGGTGGGACTTCTGGGTCCGGCACTACGGCGACCTCAAGCAGCAGGCGCGCGACGACAAATACTACAAGGAGCACGACGGCGTGCTCTACCCGCGCGCCGGCACGCTGGGCGGCTGCACCGCCCACAACGCCATGATCATGGTGTACCCGCACAACCCGGACTGGGACGACATCGCCAAGGCGGTCAGCGACCCGTCCTGGAACGCGGACAACATGCGGCGCTATTTCCAGCGCCTGGAGAACTGCCATCACCGGCCGTTCTGGCGCTTCATCCAGAAGATCACCGGGTGGAATCCGACCGGACACGGCTTTTCCGGCTGGCTCAACACCGAAAAGGCCCTGCCCAAGACGGTGCTGGGCGACAAGAACCTGATCGAGATCATCAAGCGAGCCGCGCTGAGCATCTTCAAGGAGCTGCGCAATCCGCTGCAGCGGCTGCGCGAGGGACTGGTCGCCAAGCTCGATCCCAACGACTGGCGGATCGACAAGCTGGCGCTCGAGGGAATTCACTACGCTCCGCTCGCCACCCACGAGCACGCCCGCAACGGCACGCGCGAGTTCGTGCGCCAGGTGGCGAAGGAGCATCCCGACCGCCTGCACATCGAGCTCGATGCGCTCGCCACCAAGGTGCTGCTCGACGATGCCAATCGCGCCGTCGGCGTCACCTACCTCAAGGGTGCGCGGCTCTATCGCGCCTGCGCAAATCCGAACACGGCCGCCGGCGAGGAGCGCACGGTGCGGGTCTCGCGCGAGGTCATCCTCTCGGGCGGCGCGTTCAACACGCCGCAACTCCTGATGCTGTCGGGAGTAGGAGCCAGGCAGGAGCTCGAATCGCACGGCATCAAGGTCCGGGTCGATCTGCCGGGCGTGGGCAAGAACCTGCAAGACCGTTACGAGGTGGGCGTCGTCAGTCGGCTCAAGGCGGAATGGGAGGTCCTCAAGGGGTCGACGTTCACCCGCACCGACCCGCAGTGCCAGGAATGGGCGCGCTCACGCACGGGCGTCTACACCACCAATGGCGTCGCGCTCGCCGTCATCAAGCGGTCGGCGCGGCAGCGCCCGCTGCCGGATCTGTTCACCTTCGCCCTGCTCGGCAAATTCCGCGGCTACTTTCCGGGATACTCGAAGCTGATCGCCGAGGATCACCATTATCTCACTTGGGCAATCCTCAAGGCTCACACCGAGAACCATGCCGGCACCGTCGGCCTGCGCTCCGCCGATCCGCGCGATCCGCCTCTCATCAATTTCCACTATTTCAAGGAAGGAACCAACCAGGGGCAGCAGGACCTCGATTCCGTGGTGGACGGCATCGAGTTCGTGCGCAAGATCACCGCCACGGCGAGCGATCTGATCGAGAAGGAGGAACTGCCCGGTGGGACGGTGTCGAGCCGGAACGACCTCAAGCAGTTCGTGCAGGACAACGCGTGGGGCCACCACGCCTCATGCACCTGTCCGATCGGTCGCAAGGACGATCCGGGCGCGGTGCTCGATACGAATTTCAGGGTCTATGGAACGAGCGGGCTGCGCGTGGTGGATGCGTCGGTCTTCCCCAAGATCCCCGGCTTCTTCATCGTCACCTCGGTCTACATGATCGGCGAAAAGGCGGCCGATGCCATCCTGACCGATGCCGGCCACACCAGCCTGCCGTGGGGCAAGTAGTCGCGCGGCGAAGGCGGCGCGACGCTCAGCAGCCGCGCGAAGGATCGGTCAGGCAGGCATACATGCACCGGCGGTAGTCCGCCCGGGTCAAAGCCTGCGGGATGCCTTGCATCGGGTTTCGCGTCGCTGCCTCGGCGCGTTGCTTGCTCCCCGCGGCGAGCTTCTGGTTCCAGCGCGCTCCGCACTCGCGCAGCCTTCGTAGCTCTTCCGTCAGGGCGCGAGCGGGTGCGGCCCGCGGCGGCTCGAATTTCAGCGTGACGGTTCCGCTGATCGTGGCTTGTTCCGCCGCGGCCGTGCCGGCCGTGATGGCGAGCGACGTCAGCATCGCACACACGAATCTCATCGGGCTTCCCTCCCTATTCGGGACCGTCACAGCCGCTTCAGGAATGCGATCAGGGCACGCTTGTCGTCGTCGGGCAACTGGGTGCCGAACAGATGGCCACGGTCGGTGACGAAGTCGGGACATTTGCTCAGCGCCCACAGCGCGGGCACGAGCGCCTTGAGGCGTTCCGTCGCTTCCGCGCCGGTCAGTTGCCGGTCGCGGATCTCGCCGAACGCCTCCCACAGCGCCCGAACGAGCCCGATCCAGCTTGCCAGCCGCTCCGGCTCGAATGAGAGCTCGAGATCGATGTTGGCGAGGAGATTGACCGGCGTGCCCTTGGGAATGGGGCCGATCCGCAAGGCCGTCTCGTTCGCCGCGACGATGCCCTGCGCCCGCAGCAGGGCGAACACGGCGGGCGGGAGATAGCGCTCATCGAGCGTGAGCCAGCTCTCGGCGTTCGTCCGATAGACTGAGCCGCGGCCGAGCCGCCGGTCGGGCCACAGGAGCTTCCCGACCGCGTCGTCGAACGCCTCCAGGCGCGCCGCCACGGACGGATCGTGGACGTGCCGGCCGAGCGCATTGTTGTGCAAGTAGGGGGCGCTCGCCCACATGCTGACGAGGGACGGCGCGCGCTGGTAGCCGCGCCCGCCGCCGAGCATAGCATACGGCATCGGCTCGCCGGTGAGCGGATGATCGACCTCGATGGTGCCGACCGCCGGCAGGCTCTTGTAGGTCTCGGACGAGAAATTGTCCCAGATGTGCCCGCGCAACGCGTTGGTCGCGAGCGGCGCGCAGGCGTTGGTGCCGATCCGGGTGATGGGATAACGGCGGTCGGTGGCGAGATAATTGCCAGCGAGGAAATCGGGCTGGAGCACCAGGTCCGTCATGCGGCGCGTGAAATCCTCCGTTCGGGTCCACGCGTCCCATTCGGGGGAGAATTGACGGACCCCGTCGGGCGGCGGCGGAAACTTGCCGGAGTGGCAGGCCGCGCAGGTCTGCGCGAAGATGCGCTTGCCCCGCGTGACGGTGTCCTCGTCGTCGGCGAGATAGCGGGCACCGCCCGGCGCCTCGGCGAGGGGATGCGGCTGCGCGGCCTTGATGAAGAACGCCGCCACGTCGTTCAAGCGGTCGGCCGTTGCGCGCCAGTGGGGCGAGTTGCGTTCCGCCACCGCGATCTCGATCGGCGATTGCCGCGTGCCGCCGACCAGGAGCCGGAAATGCCGGAGCCACTCCTCGTGGAATTCCCCGATGCTGATGTAGACGCGCGCCAACGCGCCGGCGATGCCGATCGAGTCCGCGCCGTCCTTGAGCACGTGCGGGACCGCCATGGTCGGCTGCGTTCCCCGCATGGCTAGGTTTCCCGGGCCGAGCGTCTCCTCCTGCGCGATGGAAAGCCGTTGGCCGAGATAGTAGATCGCGTTCATCGTGCGCGGGTTGTTGATGTTGTCGGTGGCGAGAAACGAGGTGTCGACGGTGCCGGGCGGCATCGAGGCGACCACCTGGTAGAGGAAGCTGTCGGGGCGCTGCCGGTAGAGGAAGATCGGCGCGGCACGCCAATACTGTGCTCCGACATAACCGGACAGGTTCTCCCACCGGGGGCTCTCCGGATCGGCCGGCGGCTTCACCGGATTGGGACCGACGTGGCAGAAGCCGCACGCCATGCCGACGCGATACGGCCGCACCAGCTTGGGATCGAGGAAATAGTCGGGATCGGATTCGTAGCGCCGCCCGTCCCACCGCCGCCTGGCATCCGCGTCGAACGCGGGGTTCGGGAATAGCCGCAGGCCCACGACCCCCGACGCGCGCCCGTAGGTGCGCAGGAAATCGTCCTTCGGGAAGGCTTCCCCATACTGGCTCGCGTGCGCCGGATCCTGTGTGCCGTCCGGCACGTCGAGCCACAGCCCGTTGGCATCCGGCGCGCCGGCCGCCTTGAATCCGGGCTCGTTCATCAACCCGTACCTGGCAAAGCGCTGCGAGCGGCCCCGGCTGTCCAGGATCTTGAGCAGATCGAAATTGCCGAAGCTGTGGCCGGCGAGATGGTCCCAGAACGCCTCATTGCCGGCCGTCCACAGCAGCCAGGTATTGCGCCCGCGCACCTCCGCGGCATCGAGCGCAACGCCGCCGTCCATCTCCTTGAAATAATCGACCTGCGCCGCCGGAAACGTCGGCGCGCTCGTTTCTCGGCATCCTGCGGCGGACGCCGCGAACGCCCCGGCCAACATGATCGCGATGACGCGGCGAGCGGCCGGCTCGAGCATGCAACAAGGCTCCACGCTGTCGTCCCGGCCCATGCGGATCGTGCCCGGATAACGCGCCGGAAGACCATACACGAGCTTGAATTTAAGCTACTATAGGTAGAGTAGCTGTCAATGCGGCGAGACGGGGAGGGGGAGGGTGAGCGCAATATCGACCGACGTCGTGCTGGCGCAGGAAGCCCTCGCCATCAGGCCTGACACCAGCGATCCGCTGCTCGTCCGGTTGGCGCAAGGCGATGATGCGCCGAGCGGGCTGCGCGACCAGAAGCTCGGGGTTGCTGGTGAAGCCGACGATGCCGCCAAATGCGCCGAGAGCGCGCAACACCAGCAACACCTGTACCAGGCGCTCAACGGGCTCGATCGGGCGGCGCTCTGCCTGTCGGGAGGCGGGATACGCAGCGCGGCATTCAGCCTCGGCGTGATCCAGGCGCTGGCGACGCATCCGCGACCGCGCGGCGTCCGGCAGATGTTCAAGGACTATGCCGATCCGCAGGCCGCAACTCCGCCGGATCCGGGCCAGCCCGATCCGCAGAACACGGTCGCGGAGCCGGAGCGCTCGCTGCTGGCGCAATTCGACTACCTGTCGACCGTGTCGGGCGGCGGCTACATGGGCAGCTGGCTGTCGGCGTGGCGGCAGCGCACGGATTTCACCACGGTGTGGCGCAACCTGGTGGGACGGCCATGCGGGCCGGACATCGAGCCGGTCACGACCGCCTGGCTGCGCGCCTACAGCAACTATCTCGCCCCCAAGATCGGCATTCTCTCGGCCGATGCGTGGTCGGGGGTTGCCATCTATCTGCGCAACCTCATGCTCAACTGGATCGTCATCCTGCCGGTCCTCCTGGTGGCCTTGTTGATCCTGAAGGGCCTCACGGTGTTTTCCGTCGGCGTCGCGCACCTGGAGGGCGATCGGTGCCGCTATGTGACGCCGATCCTGCTGGGCCTGGCGGCCATCTTCCTTGCCGCCGCCCTGCGCTTCACCTCACGTTATCGCCCCACCCACCGTAACGACCGGCCGAATATTGGGCACCCGCAGGGGGTGACGCAGGAGCAGTTCCTGCGTGGGGATTTCCTGTGGGCGATTCTGGCGGCGGTGACGATCACCCTGTGGGCGTCGTCGAACTGCGGCCTCGCGGCGCTCGATCATCATCCGGGATGGCGCGTGATCCTGGTCGGTGCGGCCGCCGGACTCGTCATTTATTTTCTCAGCTGGGTCATCGCTCGCCCGCCGCAGTGGCAAAGAGGCGACCTGTTCTACTGGTCGGTCTCCGGACTGGTCTACGGCGCGCTGGTCGGCGTGGCGGCCTATTTCTACAATCAGCCGCCGCGCGACGGATTCGTGCTGTTCAACGACCTGCTGCTGCCGCTTCTGTTCGGTGTTCCCTGGATGCTCACGGCGCAGCTGATCGCCGAAATGATCTTCGTCGGCCTGAGCAGCTATCAGCGGAACTCCGACACCGACCGCGAATGGCTCGGCCGTGCCGCCGGCTGGATGCTGGTGGCGGCCCTCGCCTGGTTCGTCGTCACGTTCCTCACCTTTGCGGGATCCGCGATGGTGGCGGACCTCGGCTACCACTTCAAGACCTGGATCGCTCCCATGGGCGGCATCTCGGGCGCGCTCACCGCGTGGATGGGCTCGAGCAGCCTGTCGCCGGCCAAAGGACAGGAGAAAGAAAAGGGCGCCTGGCCGATCACCACCAACCTCGTTCTCGCCGTCAGCGCGCCGCTGTTTGGCGCGGCGCTGATCATTGCGGCGTCGGCGGTGCTCGACGACATTCTGTTCGGCAACTCGCTGGTGATCCTGCTGCGCACATCCGTCGCCCAGCTCGGCTTCTCCGAGTGGGCCGCGATGCTGGGACGGATCTTCGCCGGGCTCCTAGTCGTCTCGTTGGTCGAGCTGGTGGCCTCGCGCACCATAAACGTCAATCGCTTTTCGCTGCACGCGGTCTATCGGAATCGGCTGATGCGCGCGTTCCTCGGAGCATCGTCTCCGAAACGCAGCCCCGATGCCTTCACGGGGTTCGACCCATCGGACAATCTGCATATGCATCAGCTGTGGCCGGCAGACAGCCGCGACGCGTCCGAGGACCGGCGCGCCAATTGGCGACCGTTCCACGTCGTCAACATGGCGCTCAACATCGTGTCCACCCGGCAGCTCGCGTGGCAGGAGCGCAAAGCCGAAACGTTCACCGTGAGTGCCCTGCATTCCGGAAGCGCGTGCCAGGCGTTCCGCCCGAGCGACAAGTACGGAGATCCCAACGGCATCACGCTCGGCACCGCCATGGCGATCTCGGGCGCCGCTGCGAGTCCCAACATGGGCTACCACTCCTCGCCGGCGGTGACGTTCCTGCTTGCCCTGTTCAACGTGCGGCTGGGCTGGTGGCTGGGCAATCCTGGGCCCGAAGGCGACAAGACCTACACCCACGAGGGGCCCAATTTCGCGGTATGGTGGCTGCTGTTGGAGACGTTCGGCCTGACCACGAGCGCCCGGCCGTACGTCTACCTGTCGGACGGCGGCCATTTCGAGAATCTCGGTCTCTACGAGATGGTCCGGCGGCGCTGCCGCTTTGTCGTCGTGGTCGATGCCGGCGCCGATCCCGACTACGCTTTCGAAGACCTCGGCAACGCCGTGCGCAAGATCTACCTCGATCTCGGCGTGACGATCCGCTTCCGCGGGCTGAGCGAGCTCAAGAAGCGGCCGGCCGACGGCAGCCCGGTCGGCCGCGGCCATCCCTACCATGCGGTCGGCGAGATCGACTATCCGGCCGCCGACGGCGGCGGCGAGCGCGGCGTGATCCTCTACATCAAGGCCGGCTACCACGGGGTCGAGAGCGCGGGGGTGCGAGCCTACGCCATCGCGCATCCGACGTTCCCGCACGAGAGCACGGCCGACCAGTTCTTCAGCGAATCCCAGTTCGAGAGCTACCGTTCCCTCGGCTTCGAGATCACCGATGGGCTGTTGAACCAAGCCCTGCGGGAGCTCGGGCATCCGACGGACGCCGGACTGAGCGAGATCTGCGGCTGGCTGGTGGACGAGGCGATCCGGAAAGAGCCTCCAGCCTGAGCGCCAACTCCGTGGTCGCAAATGCGCGCCGTCAGAATTCGACGATGCGCTGAACCGCCCAGAACAGCCCGACCGCAGCGATGGCCGTGCAGGCCGGGACGACGAAGCGCGGTCGGTACCAGGGCTTTTCGCGATACCACATCGTCACGGAGAAGAACGCGATCGCGATCACCGTGAGCTGTCCGAGCTCGATGCCGGCATTGAAGCTGATGAGCGCCGGGATGAATTCTCCGCGCGGAAGGCGCAGCTCCGTCAGCACGTCGGCGAATCCCATGCCGTGCAGCAGCCCGAACGCGAACACCAGCACGGGACGCCACGGCGTCAGTCTCGACGTGGCGATGTTCTCGATGGCCACGTATGCCACCGAGAGCGCGATCAGCGGCTCGACGACGCGTGGTGACAGCGAGACCACGCCGTACATGGTCAGCGCAAGTGTGATCGAATGGGCGACGGTGAACGCGGTCACCTGCCAGAGGATCGGGCCGAGCCTGGTATTGAGGAGAAAAAGACCGAGGACGAAGAGGATGTGGTCGAGGCCGCGCGGGATGATGTGCAGGAATCCGAGCCGCAGATACTGCGCGATGATCTCGCCGCGCGAGGGGGTTTCGAGCTCGGCGAATACCGGAAGGGGCCGGCTGGTCGCGTCGCCGTCGATCCATTCCGTCACCGTGCCGGCGGCCTCATCTGCGCCAAGGACGAGCGCGTAGGTGCTGTAGGACAGTCCATAGCGCCAGGTCACCGTCCTGGCTTGCGGAGAAATCGGTCCCGTGGCGAGCAGCACGACGAATGCGGGCGCGCTCAGATCCGACGGCGCCTCGAGGGCGGAGATGGAGATTTCCGGCGGCGAACGGACACCGTCGAACTGGACGTCGATGTGCCGGGCGAGGATCGGGCGCAAGCCCTCGAGCCGGGCGCGCAGCGCGGCCGCATCGAGGTCGCTGCTGCGCGGCTCGCCGGCTTCCGCTTCGAGCTTGTTGACGGTCGCCTGCGGCGCCGTGGTTATGCTCGCCGACCAGGTGAGGTCGCGGTGCAGGGTGAGGCGGACCTGCGTGGTGCCGATCTCATGCGCGCCGGCGCCGCCGGAGAGGAGCAGGAGCAGCGCGAGGAGGAGCCGCCTCACCGTGCGCTCCGTGCGTCGGACAGCGGCGGGGCATCGGGCGACTGGAAGGTGAGCGACGCCCACAGGCTGTCCCAGTCGGCGCGGGAGAAGATCGACGCGCGCACCATGTGCACCGACTTGATGAGCCAGACACCGGCGCGCGGCAGGGCGAGCGAGAAGGCCCCCCGTGCGTCGCTTCGCACTGCCAGCCGCACCGCCGGATCGGCCCGCAGCATCGCCACCACGAGCGCCTCGGGCAACGGCTTTCCTTCGTACAGGACCCGCCCACGGAACGGGCCCGCACGGAGCGTCGGATCGTCATCCGGAACGATCTCGTACGCGAGGCCCATGGGTTGGGTGACGGCGGGGCTCGTCCGCTCCGCGGTGAGGAACGCCTTGGCGTAACGATAGAAGTGCTCGCGTCCGGGTTTTGCGGCGTCGCCCCGCCTCGCCCTCTCCGCGATGATGCGCTCGAGCCCCTCCTGCCGCAGATACTCCTCGAACTGCGGCGCCGGCAGCTCGACGAACGACCCGACGCTGCGGTAGGCGATCACGGCGGTGGCTTGCCCGTCGGCACGCAGCCATCCGGCCGGATCGATGTTTTCGAGGCCGGTGATCGCGTGCTCGCTGCCGTCCTGCCGCACGACGAAGCGCTCGAGCAACTGCGAGGAGCGCGGCACCGGATCGCCGACGAAATTCTGACCCACCCGCAGGCCGATCGCCACCGTGGCCCCGGGTGCCGGTCGGAACGTCGACGGCTCGATCCAGAAGTCGTGGGCGCAGAGCTCGCCGGCGGTCAGCAGGACCGCCGCGATCGATGCGATCGGCCTCACGACGGCTTTAGCGAAACAGGCCGAAATCCAAATGACCGCCACGCTCCATCGGCTCATTCATGCTGCGGCTTTCGCGCGCTTGCGGCGAAACAGCCACACCAGCGGGCGGCGAACGATGATCTCGAAGATCAGCCAGCTCACGATCAGGTTGGCGAGCAGGAGACCGATGAGGTACGGCCAGATGCTTTTCATCGACTGCGGCATCGCCGGCTGGTCCGGGTACGGCTCGGCGAGATACGGCCAGTCGGGGAGGAATGGCTTGTCGTTGACCAGGGCCCGCGGCCAGCCGCCTTCGATGAACGACAGCTCCTGCAGAATGCAGTCGCCGACTTGGCAGGTCTGCGCCGCGACGTCGTCCAGGAGCTGGCGGCCGTTGGGAAACTTGGGCTCGAAGCGGGTCGTGAAAATCATCACGTCGGGCACGACATCGTACTTGCGGATCTGGATCACGTACTGGATCAGTCCGGCGACCGCCTTCGGCTGCCACTCCTTGAAATCGTTGAAGAACTTGTAGATGTCGCCCCATTTCTTCATCAGCCGCATGATTTCCGGAACGTGCGCGCTGGGCGGCAGCGTGTTCAGGGGGTCGAAGCGGATGAGCTGGGTGCGGTTCGAACGACCGACATGGTCGACCTGCTTGCCGTCCTTGTAGGTGGTGCCCCACAGGATGAAGTCCCGTTGTCCCTCCGGGAACGACGACATCGGGATGCTCATCACCATGGAGATGGCGTTGCGCTTGAAGAAGCGCGGAAAATTGAACGGGTCTTCGCGCACGCCGGTGTACACGCGGATGCGGTCGGCGTCCTTCAATCCCTGGAATGTCTTCTCCTTGAGCGTCGTGTCGTTGTTGAGACGGAACCGGAGGTTGGCGTCGGGGCGCAGCCCAGCCGGATTGACGACCGTGCCCCCGTAGCGCGCGCGGTCTTCGTCGCTGTCGAAGGTCAGCTGGCTGTGGAAGTCCATGTGAACGACGTATTCGAACGGCGTCAGATTGTACGGCGGCGCCGTGAGCAGCGCGCGGCGGACATTGAGGATCAGGATCATCTGATCCTCCTTGGGAAAGAAGAACAGGTCGGTGATGTTCGACTCCGGCTCCTTGAGGTTCAACGGGTCGGCATGATCCGATGCGCGGATGCCGATCGGCACCAGCGCCACTATGGCGAGAAGGAGGATCAGGACGGGAAGCATCCAGCGGGCGGACTTCGTATTCCGAACGCACGAAACCGGATTGCTTTTGGGGGTCATTGATCCTGTCCTTCTCATCGCCCCGGCGGGGACAGCGGCGCGCAGTCTGGACGGGCGAGAGGCGCGCGCCTTCAACTTTAAATAATCGGAAAAACCACAACGTGTCAATGAGACAGTGACGCCATGCGCGCGGTGACGCGCGCGCCTCACCGCACTTTCCGTCCATCCACGCGCGTTGCGGTCGCAGGATCGTTCTGGTCGTCGCGCCAGCTCGGGTGATTGAAATGGATGACGAAGTCGCCATTGTAGGAAGCAATGGCCTGGTCGAAGACGATGCTTCCGATGTGCCGCCAGTTGCGGAACGTCCGGCGCTCGAGCACCGGCAGCCCATGCGTCTCGCCTTCGTCCGTCACTTCGATGTGGAACGTCAGCTTGCGCTTCGGCGCGGCGTCTCCCGGGTCATAGATCTGCGCCATGACCTCGTCACGAAAATCCAGGTTCTCGCCGTCGATCCGGCGCTGCTCCGGCGCCACCACGAGGCGCATGAAGGTCGGTGCGCGGGTCGGCTCGCCTGCCGCTTTCCCGAGCTCGGCGATCTGATAGAGCTGGCGAATGCTGGGCTTGTTGTCGGCGATCTTGAGCACCACGCCTGTCACGATCAGCACACCTACGCCGAGGCCGCGCCGCCAGGCTGTCGTGTTGGGCGCGTTCAACAGCACGGCATCGTTGATGCAGTCCGTGTAGTCCCCGGCGATGTCCTCCTGGGTGATGAAGCTGGCGGTGCGCAGCGGCGCACCATGATCCGCATCCACCGTGGGATAGAGCTTCCCGACCAGCGACAGCGACCGCGAGTGGCCACGCCGCGGCTCGCTGCAGCACGTCGAATAGCGTCCGACGATCAGCGCCCGGCTGTCCTTGCGAAAATACCCCGAATACGCGGTGTCTTCCGTGATCTGCCACGTGCCGGTGAGGCAGATACCGTTGGGATGCAGCAGGCGCCGGAATCCCTTGCCGTCCGGCCCCCAGCGCAGATCCGAGGCCGCATCGACCGTCCGTTTGGCGGCGTGCAGGAATGCATAGCGGCCGGGGCGCAAGAGTCCCTGCAGTGCATTTGCCAGCGTGACCTTGTGGACCGGAAAGGGACGCTCTCCCGGCGCGCCCCATAGGCGCTGATAGGGGTTTGCCCACAGCGCCTCGCGCACATCGGCGAAGCGCGACCCGCCATAGCGGCGATCGTCATCCGTGGTGGCCTCGATGCCGAGCGGTGTTGACACGACGGCACTCCTCCCCGCGAAAGCTCCGGACCTCGTCCTGCCGCTTCAGGGTTTCCCCTCGGCGCCGGTCCGGCCGGTGAATGCATCGAGTATACACGTTATGCGGGCAATTGCGAGCCGCAACTCGCGCGGGACTGATCGATGTCTGTGAGGGCCTGACGATGGCCAGGGATCAGGCGGGCCAAAGAGTCAAAAGCTGTCCGAGCAACGCGACGAGCTCCGCTCCCGTCGTGCGCACCGCCGCCAGGATGACAAGGCCGATACCTGCACAGATCAAGGCATATTCGATGGCCGTTGTGCCGGATTCGTCGGCAGGCAAACGCTTCAAGATCAAAAGCATCCTGGTCCTCTCGGTTGCGCTTTACGCTAGCCGGCAAAACTTTCTCACAATCCAATCGGATAACTAAAAATTGAATATCTCAGGAATGAACGCAAGCCATGCGCTCAGCCCCGAGCGGGTGTGCAAGGTCTTGGAAAGAGAAGGTCCCTGGCATTGATCTTCCTTCCACTGACATCAATCTCGCTGTCGAGATCCGTCTCGTGCTCGATGCCGAGTTGCCTCAGGAGTTCTCGGCTTGTGGACGGCAACAGCGGGGCCAGGCACTGGCCGACGACACAGAGCGATTGCGCCAAGTCGGAGAGACAGTTCCGCAGATCGTCACGGGCCGTCGCCGCATGCGGGTCGTCGGTACGCGCAGTCTTGGCGAGCGACCACGGCCTGGTGTCGACGACGTACTTGTTCGCCGACGCGATCAAGCCCCAGATTGCCGTCAGGGCATCGTGGAAAGCGAATCGCCGGACATGAGCCTTGACGGTTTCGGGCAGCCTCCGCGATGCATCCCGGATGTCCGGGGTGCTCGTTCGCTCTGCCGCCGGCGCCGGGATGATCCCGTCGCAGTAGCGCTCGATCATGCTGAAGACACGGTGCGCGAGGTTGCCGAGCTGGTTGGCGAGCTCCGACTCATAGGCGTGCACGTATCGCTCGCGGGAAAAGTCGCCGTCCTCGGTGGTGCGGACATGCCGCAGCAGGAAATATCGCAGCGCATCGGCACCGAGCTCATTCGCGAGCGGCACCGGGTCGATCGCGTTGCCGGCGGACTTGCCGATCTTCCTGCCGTCCACCGTGACGTACCCGTGCACCAGGATACGGCTCGGCAGCCGAACTCCGGCGGACAGCAGCATCGCCGGCCAGTAGAGCGCATGAAATCGCGTGATGCCCTTGCCGATCACATGCTCTCTGGAGGCTGCATCGTTCCAGAACCGGTGGAAATCTTCGCGATCCGCCCCGTAGCCGAGCGCGGTGACGTAGCTGGCCAGCGCATCGAACCAGACATAGATCACCTGGTCGGGGTCGCCCGGGACCGGAAGCCCCCATCCGCGGGCGCGCGCAGCGCTGCGGGAGATGCTGAAGTCCTCGAGGCCGCCGTCGATCCATGCCAGAGCTTCGTTCCTGCGATGATCGGGGGTAATCTCCAGCTCGCCTGCCGTGACGAGGCGGCGCAGCTTTTCCTCGTAGCGTGACAGGCGGAAGAAGTAGTTCTCCTCGGCAACCGGCTCGAGCCTCTTGGCGTGCTCGGGGCAACAGCCGTCCACCGCTTCGGAGGGCTTATAGAACTGCTCGCAGCCGGTGCAGTAGAGACCCGCATAGCGGCGCTTGTAGATGTCGCCGTTCGTCGCGCACGCGGCCCACAGCTGCTCCACGCCGGGACGATGACGATCGTCCTGGCTCGTACGGAGAAAATCGTCGAAGCTCAGGTTCAGCGCGTCCTTCAATTGATGGAAGCGGTCCGCATTTCGGCGAACCAGGGCGTCGACCGGTATGCCGGCCGCTTCCGCGGCCTGGACATTCTTGAGGCTGTTTTCGTCGGTGCCCGCCTGGAAGCGGACCTCATCCCCTTGCAGACGATACAGGCGCGCCAGACTGTCGGCCTGGATCATCTCCATGGCGAAGCCGATATGCGGCGGTGCGTTGACGTAGGGTATGGACGTCGTCAGGTACCGGGCTGGGTCCTTGCGCGTCGGTCCCCGACAGTCGAGGGCGTCTGGCATGTCGATCTCCACGTCGCGTCATCGGCGAGGCGGACATCGCATGAAAAAAGCCGCCTCGGTGTGAGGCGGCTGTTGCATGTGTCGTTCAAATCATCGGTCACAAGCGCGCGCAGGCCGCCTCCGGTTTGGACAGCGGCATTATCATCGAATTCGCAATGGCGCGGCGCTTGTTGAGCATGCGCGACATGTAATCCAACGAGCCAAGAAAATCAACCGATCGTCCGACCGACGCGGGTTGTAGTGGCGCCATCCCTCGGCCGGAAATCCGGCCACGCCGGTGTGTCGGTTCAAGCCTGACCGGCAGCGGCAGGCCGCTCGTCGTCCCACACCTTGTCGGGCATCGGCAGGCCCGCAAAGGTCTCCCTGGTCGGCGGCCCGTCCGGCGCAATGCCCAACATCTCGAGCACCATCACGAGCTGGCGCACGTGCTGGCCCGAATGCCAGGCGGTCCGCTCCAGGTAGTGGTGAAGCGTCACGTCGCCGTAGTAGACAGAAGCCTTGCGCGAAAAATCGGTCGTCTGACCCGGCCCGTCCCACCAGGCGCGGAACCGATCGAGGACATTCTGCCCGTAGCTCAGGATGTCGGCCTTGGTGCTCTGCGGCGGCGGTACACGGTTGTAGGCGCCCTCCTGGAGAGGCAGGCCCTGCACCTCGTGCTCGAGGAAGGCATCGGCGATATTGAAGATGTGATAGCCGAGCTCACCGTAGCTGCGCGGCCGATGCGGCAGCATGCGACCGAGCTGGTCGTCGGGAATCTGCGCCAACAGCCGCTGCGCCGTCGTCTGGATCTCGATCAGGCGCGCGGCGAGCTCGGGCGCGGGCAGCTCCTGCGCCCCGCTCCATGCGATGCCGGCGACGCGCGCCACGTCGCGCAGCACCTGGCCGTTCGCCCAATCCTGACCGCGCCGCACGATCGGCACCGAGCGCACCCCCAGCGCTTCCAGTTCGGCAAAGCCCTCCCTGTCGTCGAGCACGTTGACGGAGACGAAGGGAACGCCGTGCTTGGTCAGGAACTCCTTCATGCGCAGGCAGCTGGTGCAGCCGGGCTGCCAGTAGGCCTTGATGATGGGGGTCTCGAGCGATGATTGCGTCATGGCATCCTCCTCGGAGGTCGGCAGGATACTGCGCCCACGCGGAGCTGCAAGGCGGTACGACGTGGTCCGTCACCCGCCCCCACGCATTGGCGTTTCCCCCTCCAACCGCTCCGCTAATCACCCCTTTTGAACGTCACGAAGCCGTCGCGATTCGGCATCCTCACCTTGGGCAGGGTTTCGGCGCTCATCGCGTCGGTGTCGCCGACGATGCCGTTGAGATGCAGGATGTGGGCGGTGACCGCATAGAGCTCGTCGTTCGACAGCGACTTGGTCTCGGCGAACGGCATGGCGCGCCGCACATAGTCGAACACCGTCGTCGCATAGGGCCAGTAGCTGCCGACCGTGCGCACGGGTGCTTGCGGCGCGACCAGCGTATCCTTGCCGCCGACCAGCGCGTCGTACGGCTTTCCGGCGCCCTTCTCGCCGTGGCAGGCGACGCATTTGGCCGCGTAGACCGCCTCGCCCTGCTTCGCCGTGCCGCTGCCGGGCGGCAGGCCGGCGCCGTCCGGCCCGATGGTGATGTCCCAGGCCGCGATCTCGTCCGGCGCGATCGGCTTGCCGAGCTTCGGGGTTTCGGCCGCCATGGCGGCCGAAACGACGCACGCCAGTGCAGCCGTCGCTAGCGAAGCGCTACGCGTAAACATGCTTCACCTCGCCCTTGTCGGAGACGCCCCAGCTCACCACGGCGTTCCAGTGGTAGATCGTGCGATTGCCGCGCCGGGCGACCTGCTCGCCACGGGTCGGCTGCACCATGCCGGTGTCGTCGGTGGCACGGCTTTGCAGCACCACCGGGGCGCCGCTCCAGCGCCAGGCCATGCGGAAGCGGGTCAGCGCCTTGGGCAGCACCGGCTCCTGCAGGACCGCCGGCGCGTAGCTGTTGCCGCCGTCCGCCGACACGTCGACCTTGGCGATCCTGCCATAGCCGGACCACGCGAGCCCGGAAATCTCGTACAGGCCGGGCTCCTTCAGCGCCATGCCGTGCGAGGGCCGGGTGATGATCGACTTGCACTCCTGCGGATACACGAACTGCAGCGACCGCCCGCTGTCGAGAGTTATCGTGTATTTCGAGGTCTCGTCCTTCACCATGCTGGGGCCTTCGGTCAGCTTGATGCGGCGCAACCATTTCACGTGCGTGTTGCCCTCGAAGCCGGGCACCACGAGCCGCATCGGATAGCCGTTCGACGGTCGCAGGCGTTCGCCGTTCTGGTAGAGCGCGACGAGACAGTCATCCATCGCCTTGGCGAGCGGAATGCTGCGGCTGAAGCTCGCCGCATCGGCGCCCTCGGCGACGAACCATTGGGCGCGCGGATCGACCCCGGCCTCGTCCAGGAGGTCGGCGAGGCGCACGCCGGTCCATTCGGCGCAGGACACGAGGCCCTGCATCTGCTGCACGGTCTGCTGTACCGGCGCGTTCTGGAACAGCACCGCGCCGTTGCCGGCGCATTCGATGAAGGCGATGCGCGAGTGCATCGGGTAGCGCGCGAGCGCATCGAGCGTGAACGCGAGTGGCTGGCGCACCAGGCCGTGGATGACGAAGCGGTGCGTGTCGGGGCTGATGTCGGGAATGCCGCTGTGGTGACGCTCGAAATGCAACCCGTTCGGCGTGATCATGCCGTCGAGCAGATGATGCGGCGTGCGCGAGGTGCCGATCTGGGTCATGCCCGGCACCGGCGTGAGCAGCCGTGCGACCTTGGCCTCGTGCGGGGACGGCTGCCCGTAGCCGGACAGCGGAGCTCCCGGCACCTTCATGTAGGGCTCGACCTGCAAGGCCTGCGCGCCGGCCGGCCTGCCGGCGAGCCCGCCGGCACCGAGGCCGGCGGCGAGGGCGCCGGCGCCCAGAAAGACTCGGCGATCCAGCAGCCCGTTGGCGGCTGCGGGCACTTCGTCGTCGCCTTTTGATCCGGATGCGCGACCTGACGATTTTGATTTCATGGCGCTCCTCCCTCGATGGCCGATCGTATCAACCGACGGGCCGGTCGGACAGGGGAGGCCGACCTAATCTCATCCGGCTTCGTGCCACGGAAAGTCCGAGGTTTGCTCGGCGAACAGCCACGCCCCTGCGCCCAGCTCCGCGGGAAATCGCACCGCCAGCGCGGCGCCGATCGGGCGCGGGTCGAGGCCGCCCTGGCGCAGGACGGCGCTCGCATGAGCGAGCGACTGCACGATGAGCCCGTAGGCGCCCATGAAGGGAAGACCCGGAATCCGGACCTCCGGCAGCATCGCGGTGAAGGCTTCCGGCGTGACAAGCTCGACGCGGCCACGGTCGAGGCGAAGGCTCCTGCCGCGCGACGACGCAACTGCCGGCCGACCGGTGAAGCGGGCAAAGCGCGCCGCAGCTTCATCCACATCAGCGACTGCGATCATCAGGGCGGCAAACCCTGTGGCCCCGTTCGGATGGTCGAGCCACCGCGGCTGCCAGACCGTGTCCTCGGTCCGGTGAGTGAGGATCTGGATGCGCCCCTCGGCCATTTGGCCCGGCTCGACGCGCGCGATGGTGAAGGCCGCCGTCCCGGTACCGGTCTCGGTGGTGACCGGGCGCTGCATCTCGACCAGCGGGCGGACGCGGAAACCGGTCGTCGCGAGGCGCCGGTGGGCCGTGGCGGCATCGGCCACCGCGAAGGCCGCGAGATGGATGCCGGGATACCGCGCGAGCGCCGCATCGAACTCGCGCCCGAGCGGGGTGTCGGCGGTCTTGAACAGGACCTCCAGATAGCCGCGCCGAAACATCACCGTGCTGTTGCCGGTGCCGGTCGGCTGCGACGTCCCATCCTGCCGGTTGACCTGGATGGATACCGGAGTGGGGGCAAAGCCCGCGGCCGCAAGAGCGGCGCGCGCCGCGTCCCGATCGCGCACGAAATGGGCGATATGATCGAGAAAGATTTCGTCATGCGCCGGAAGCTGGCGATCGATTTCGCCTACTGCTGCATCCTCGTGCATGAAAATTCCTCGGCTGCTGGTCCGCGCTCGTGACACGATGGCAATACCGCCGGGGCCCGCTTATAAACGCAATGTTTCCGACCGACGAGGCTTTGCCATGCACCGACGTGATATCCTCACCCTGCTCGCATCCTTGCCGGCGGCCGCCCTTGCGTCCCGGGCGGCATCCGCGCAGGCGAAATTTCCCGAGCGGCCGATCCGCGTGGTGGTCCCGTTCTCCGCCGGCGGCGTGGTCGACGCGGTCGCGCGCCAATGGGTCGAGCGGGTTCAGCCGCTGCTCGGCACCATGGTGATCGAGAACCAGGGCGGGGCCGGTGGCACGATCGGAGCGGGCCAGGTTGCGCGCGCACAGCCCGACGGCCACACCATGCTGCTCGCCAACACCAGCGTGATGGTGCTCAACCCCGCCATCATGACGCGGCCGCCCTACGACCCGGTCAAGGACTTCGCGCCGATTGCGATCATCGCCATCTCGGCGAGCGGCATCATGGTCCATCCGTCGGTGCCGGCGACCAACCTCACGGAGCTCATTGCCTACGTCAAAGCCAACGCCAGCAAGCTGTCGTACGGCTCCGCCGGGTCCGGAACGATGACGCATCTCGCCGGAGAGCTGTTCAAGCAGCTGACCGGTAGCCCCGAGATCGTGCATGTCCCCTACAAGGGCGCCGGCCCAAGCGTTGCCGACCTCGTCAGCGGCCACATCCCGATGGCGACCATCAACGTCACCGGGCAGCTGCTGCAGCTGCATCGCACGGGCAAGATCCGCATCCTCGCCGTGACCTCGCCGCAGCGGCTCAAGGGCGCACCGGACATTCCGACCGCGATCGAAGCAGGCCTGCCCAACATGGTGGCGCAGCTCTTCACCGGCCTGTTCGTTCCCGCCGCAACGCCGCAGCCGATCATCGAGCAGGTGCATGAGGCGTCGCACAAGGCGATGGGCGACCAGGGCCTGCTGAAGGCCCTGACCGAACTCGGGCCTCGAGCCGATCCCCGATTCAGGTCCCGAGCAGACGCGGCGGTTCATCCAGGAGGAGGTCGCCCGCTGGACGCCGATCGTCAAAGCGGCGGGGCTGAAGCTGGAGTAGCTCCGTAGGGTGGGCGAGCGATCGTTCATGACGATCGCTCGCCCACCCTACGGATCGACCGCAGCCGCCACGCGTTCCTCCGCCATCCGCCGCAATGCCGCGCGGTCGATCTTGTTGGTCGAGGCGAGCGGCAGGTCGTCGACGAAGAAGACGAAGCGCGGGTGCTGATAGGCCGGCGCGTTGGCAAGCGCGAACCGCTTCACCGCGTCCTCGCTCGACCTGCGGCCGGCTTTCAGGATCACGAAGGCGACCGGCTTCTGCCCCTTGATCTCGTCGTCGACCGGCACGACGCACGCCTGGGCAATGTCCGGATGGCGCTCGAGCATGCGTTCCACGTCGGCCGGATAGATGTTCTCGCCGCCCGACACGAACATGTCGTCGGTGCGGCCGACGAAATAGTGGAAACCCTGCGCGTCGCGGCGGAACACGTCGCCGGTGACGTAGTAGCCGTCGGCAGTGATCGGCACCGCCAGCTCCGGCCGGTTGTGGTAGCCGAGCATCACGGCGGGGCATTTCATCTCCAGCACGCCCTCCTCGGCGTCGCGATTCTCGCCGTCGACCAGGCGAAGGGCGACCGCGGGATGCGGATAGCCGACCGACAGCTCCGGCTGCGGCAGCCCTTCGGGATGCGGGCCGAACACCACCGGCCCGGCTTCGGTCGTCCCGTAGGCGTTGGTCACGCCGGCGCGCGGCAGCGCGCGCCGCAGCGCCTCCATCAGGCTGTGGCTCACCGGCGCCGAGCCCATGCGGACGAACTCGACGCTGGTCAGATCGGTGCGCGCGAGCAGGTCGCGCTCGCGCAGCATCATGGCGATCATCGGCGGAACGGCGGTGAGCCAGGTGCAGCGATAGCAGCCAATCGCCTCGATATAGGTGGGCGCGGTGAACTGCGGCAGCATCACGATCGTCGCGTGCGCCGCGCAGGCGAGCTTGGCGAGTGCCAGCGCGTTCATATGGTAGAGCGGCGCGGCGATCAGATAGCGGTGATGGGAGAGATCCTGAGTGCCGAGCCGCGTCTCCACCACCCAGATATGGCTCTGGTGCGACAGGACGACGCCCTTCGGCCGGCCGGTCGAGCCCGACGTGTAGAGGAACATTGCCGGCTCATCCGGCGCCGCCACCACGGTGTCGAACAGGCCGGGATCGAGGAAGCGGTCGAACCCGTCCGCCGCGACGCTGCCGAAATGTACGTTCGGGATGTCCTCCGGCACGTCGGGGCAGCGCGGTGGGTCGCAGAGCACGAGCTTCGCGCCGGCGTCGCGCAGGATGAAATCGATGGTCGGGCGCGGGAATTTGAAATTCACCGGCACCGCGACGAGGCCGGCGCGCATGATGCCGAAATAGGCGGCGAGATATTCGGCCCGGTTGGCGGACAGGATGGCCACGCGTGTGCCGCGGTCGAGCCCGCGCCGGAGCAGGCCGCGCGCCACGCCCATCGCCATCTTGTCGAGCTGCGCATAGGTGAAGCGCCGCTCGCCTCCGTCGCCGCCGAGATCGATGATCGCCGTCTTGCCGAGATCCTGGTCGCGGCGGATCAGGTCGCCGAGGTTGCGAAACGCGGACATACCAGGCTCTCGTTGCCTCAACTCTTCGGCGGCGCGGTGAAATACGTGCCGCGCCCGCTCGCCAGCAGCTTGCCGTCGCGATCGAGCACCTGCGCCTCCGAGGTCGTGAACTGGCTGCCGAACCTGATGACCTTGCCGCGCGCCGTCAGGTCGCCCGGCATGGCGGCGCTGTGATAGTCGACGCGCAGGTCGATCGTCGGGACACCGCGGCCGGTGCGCCGGATCAGCGCCCAGTCCGCCGCGACGTCGACCAGGGCCGCGAGCACGCCGCCATGGGTATAGCGCCGCTCCGGGTTCACCACCCACTCCTCGCGCCAGGTGGCGGTGAGCTCGATGCCGTCGTCGTGCACGGCGATCACCTTGAGCCCGAGCCATTGATTGTAGGGACCGCGCGTGATCAGCGCCTGGACGCGTTCCACCGTCATGTCGTCGCTCATTGTGCCCTCTGAATCCTCACGGCGTGACCACGACCTTGCCGATCACTTCGCGGTCCTGCAGCAGCCTCAGGCCCTCGGCGGCCTGCTCCAGCGGCAGCACCTTGTCGATCATCGGCTTCATCCTGCCGTCCTGGATCAGCTGCATCAGGGCCTGCAGGTTCTCGTCGTAGAAGCTGTTCGAGCCGATGATCCTGATCTCGAAGCTCCACACGTAGCGCAGGTCCTCCTTGGGGTCGTAGCCGGCGGTGGCGCCGCACACCAGGAGCTTACCGCCGCGCTTGAGGCAGCGCAGCGAGGGCACCCAGGTTTCGCCGCCGGTGAAATTGATCACCACGTCGACGCCGCCTTCGTAGGAGCGGCGCTGCGGCTTGCCGTAGCGCTCGACCGCCCATTTGGAGAAGTCGACCGCGCGGACGTCGAGCACCTCGTCGGCACCCAGCTGCCTCAGCCGCTCGACCTTCTCCGCGCTGGTGGTGCAGGCGATCACCTCGGCACCGAGCAGCTTCGCCAGGATGACGCAGCCGGTGCCGACCCCGCCGCTCGCCCCCAGGATCAGCACGCGCTCGCCCGCCTTGACGGTCTCATGCGTGATCAGCATGCGGTGCGCGGTGCCGTAGGCGACCGGCAGCGTCGCCGCATCCTCGAAGCTCACGCCGGCCGGCATGGCGACCAGCTGATCGGCGGCGACCAGGCAATATTCCGCCATGCCGCCGTCGAGCATCTCGCCCATCAGGCCCTTCTTCTTGTTGACCGGGTTGACGAGGACGCGGTCACCGGCCTTCCAGCCGGTGACGCCGGAACCCACCTCGGCGATCTCGCCCGCCATGTCGAGGCCGATGATCACCGGCAGCGGAACCTTGATGCCGGGCATGCCGCGCACGGTGAACACGTCGTGATAGTTGAACGAGGAGGCGCGCACGCGAATGACGACGTGGCCCTCGATCGGCGTCGGCGTCGGATAGTCGTCGACGACCTGCAATTCCTCAAGCCCGCCATGCTGGCGCAGAACCAATGCTCTCATCCGGGGTGCTCGTGCTTATGTGATTGCCGTCGAGGTCGGGCCTAAGTAGCTTATGACCCGCACGCCAACAATGATGAAATGCGGCACCGCGGCCGGTCCCTATTGGAGATCACGATGCAGGAGAATTTCCGCCAGTTTCTCGACCGGCTGCGGCAGGGGGGCGAGCTCGTCGACCTGCACCAGGCGATCGACATCCGCCACATCGCCACCCTGGTGGATCAGGCCAAGACCGCGCTCTATTTCCACAATGTGATCGGCTACGACATGCCCGTCGTGTCGGGCATCATCCGCACACGCGAGCGCGCCACCACGTCGATGGGTTGCGACAGCTTTGCGGAGATCGAGACCATGCTCAGGCAGGCGCTCGACCGCCCGATCCCGCCCAAATATGTGAAGACGTCGCCCACCCGCGAGGTGACCATGCTCGGCGGCGACGTCGACCTCTATCGGCTGCCGATCCCGATGTCGTCGATCTACGACGGCGGGCCGATGATCACGGCCGGCGTGGTCATTGCCCGCGACCCCGAGCTCGGCGTGAACAGCGGCATTTATCGTTTCATCGTCAAGGAGAAGAACCTCACCGGCATCGACATCGTCACGCCGAACAACATGCGGCTGTTCGCGCAACGGGCGTTCGAAGCGGGCCGGCCGTGCCCGATCTCGATTTCCATCGGCACACACCCGATCGAGATCACCGGGTCGGGCTATCGGGCGCCGCTCGGGGTCGACGAGATGGCGATCGCCGGCGGCCTGCGCGGTGCGCCGGTCGAGCTCGCGCCGTGCGAGACGATCGACATGCCCTACATCGCCGACGCCGAGATCGTGCTGGAAGCCGAGATCCTGCCGACCGGCTGGACCTGGCCGGAGGGACGCTTCGGCGAGTTCACCCGCCTGATGGGCGGCCTGCACTGGAACCCGCTGGTGCGCATCAAGGCGATCTCGATGCGCAAGGATGCGATCTACTACGCGCTGCACATGCCGTGGGAGAACACCTGGCTCGCCGCGCCCACCCGCTACACGGCGATCCGCCAGGCGCTCAAGACGGCGGGCGTCACCGTCAAGGACATCAATGTCACGCTCGGCGGCTGCGCCTTCTGGCACGCCGTGATCTCGATCAAGAAGCAGTCGGGCGAGGGCAAGAACGCGCTTCTTGCGGCGCTGTCGGTGATGGACCTCAAGCACGTCGTCGTGGTCGATGACGACATCGACGTCTTCGATCCGGCCGACGTCGAGTGGGCGATCGCGACGCGCGTGCAGGGCGACCGCGACATCATGATCGTGAGCAACGCGCGGGCGAAGCCGCTCGACCCGAGCCTGCCGCCCACGCCGGTGGGCGTCGTGCCGACCGGCGCCAAGGTCGGCATCGACGCCACGATCTCGGAAGGGATTCCGCGCGAGCGCTACGAGCGCATCACCTATGCGTATGCCACGACCGCAAAGGTCGACGACTACGTCAAGGGCAAGGCCGACAAGCCAGGCGTCAGCGGCGACGAGGCCAAGGTGGCGGCACTCGCCAAAGACATCCTGGCGCTCATCGATGCCGAGCCGCGCTACTACACCGACATCGCCGAGCAATTCGCCGCGTACGACTTCCAGACCATCGCGCGCGCGCTCGGCCACCTGCACGCGACCGAGCAGTTGTGGCAGGACCCGCGCGGCCGCATGTGCGTGCGCGGCTCAAAATTCGCCGCCAAGCCGCCGACGTGATGTTTCGGCGATGACGCCGTTTGCCACCATCCGTGCCCGTGCGGCGAAACGAAAAGGCGGCGAGGCGGCGCTCGCCAAATTTTTGCCGGAGGTCATGGACGCCAAGGCGCTGAGCCGTGTCCCGGACGATCGCGTGCTCGCCGAGATGACGAAACGCATCTTCTCGGCCGGCTTCGTGTGGAGGGTCATCGAGAACAAGTGGCCGGGCTTCGAATCCGCCTTCCTGGGCTTCGAGCCGAAGCGCCTCTCGTTCGAGCCCGACGAGTTCTGGGAGCGCCTCGCCGGCGATCAACGCATCGTGCGCAATCCGCAGAAGATCAGCGCCGTCCGTCACAATGCGGGCTTCGTCGTCGACATCGCCAGGGAGCACGGCAGCTTCGGCAAGTTCCTCGCCGGGTGGCCCGCCAATGATCAGGTGGGCCTGCTCGATCTCCTCGCCAAGCGCGGATCGCGCCTGGGTGGGCGTACGGGTCAATATCTCCTGCGGTTCATTGGCAAGGACTGCTTCATCACCTCGGCGGACGTCGTCGCCTGCCTGCGCGACGCCGGCCTGGACATCGCCGAGAGCCCGACCTCCAGGAAGGATCTCAAAAAGGTGCAGGACCAATTCAACGCCTGGGCCACGGAGAGCGGTTTGCCGCTCACGCACGTCTCCCGCATCTGCGCCATGTCGATCGGCGAGAACTACGACGCCGCAACGCTGCATCGCCGTGTACGCAGCGAAGAGTGAAAAGGCCGACGCCGCCGAAGCCTAATGCCCGGTCGCCATGCGGGCTAGCCGCTCCGGCTCCTCGGGCGGGCGGTTGCCGCGCCATACCACGTGCAGGTCGGGCCGCAGCAGGATGAGGTCGCGGCCGTAAAGGTCGCGCGCCGCCGCGTCGGGAATATCGAGTGTCGTAAACGGCGCGCCGATGGCGCCGAACGCGCGCGCCAGCGCCGATGCGTCGGCGGTGCTGCCGCCGAGGCGCAGCAGCGTATAGCCGTCGCCGATGCGGTCCTGCATGGCGCTGCCGTCGTCGAGCCACACGTGCGGTAGCCGCGCGCCCGGGAACGTGGTCGGGGTGTAGCGGATGAAATCGTCCGCCGGCGGCTCGCCGGCTTCCGGCCAGATCAGCGGCGAGCCGGCGTAGCGATAGCCGAGCTCGGCGCCGGTCATCTCGTTCGACTTGCGCTGCTCGGACTCGGCGATCTCGATGTAGCTCGCCCGCGCCGCCAAGCCCTCCGGCGTGCTCTCGCGCATCTCCGGCCGGTAGGTGGCGCGCCACTTGCGCCGGCCGCGCGACGCGAAGGTGGAGGCCGCGACGTTGCGCGCGCCGATCGGCTGGCGCTCTGTCTGGTAGGAGGCGAGCAGGTTCGGCCCACCCCAGCCCTGCAGCGTGGCGGCGAGCTTCCAGGCGAGATCGGTCGCCTCGCCGACGCCGGTGTTCATGCCGAGCCCGCCGGTCGGGATCACGAGGTGCACCGCGTCGCCGGCGAGGAACACGCGGCGATCCATGAAGCGGTCGGCGCACAGCAGGTTCTGGCGCCACTGGCCGACAAAGAGCATGTCGTATTTCACCGGCATGGCGACGGTGCGCTCGAACGCCGTCGCCATGTCGGAATCCTGGTCGACCACCGAGTGCAGGCTGAAATGCTTGGTCGAATCCTGCACGATCAGGAAGGTCGTGCGCGCATCCGCCACGTGATAGTGCCGGCCCTTGCCGATCGCGATGCGCTCGTACAGGTCTTCGCAGTAGTACAGCGCCTGGCGCAGCTGCAGCAGGTTGGCCTGCCCGGACAGCTCGATGCCGAGCTGCTTGCGCACCCCGCTCGAGCCGCCGTCGCACGCCGCCATGTAGAGCGCGCGGATCGTTCCGGACGAGCCGTCGGCATGGCGCACGCGCGCGGTGACGCCGGCCTCGTCCTGCGTGAACTCTTCCAGCGCGCAGCCGAAACGGACGGTGACGCTCGGCAACTCCTCGGCGATCGACTTGAGCAGCGGCTCGAGCGTGTACTGGGAGATGAGCTGATACGGCTCGAGCGGCAAGGTGCCGTCGCGGCATTTGGCGATCCTGGCCTTCGCCTCGGCGACGGAGGGATAGGGGTGGCGGACCAGCGGCGGCTCGACCAGATTGAAGACGATGAACACATCCATCGGGCAGTGCGCCGGCAGGCCGGCGGCGCGCACCTTCTCGACAATGCCCATGCGGCGATAGATCTCCATCGTGCGGGCATTGCAGCGCTCCATCTTGGGCAGGAACTGCGGCGCCTCCTTCTGCTCGATCAGCGTGCAGCGCACGCCCTTCTGCCCCAGCGCCACCGCCAGCGTCAGCCCGGTCGGACCGGCGCCGACGATCAGGACCTGTGTATCGTGCATGCGTTCACGTGTCTCCAAGCACTTCTGCAACTCGGTACGGCGGCTCCACGCCGGCCGCTCCCATACACGCCGCATGAAAGGCGAGCAACGCGTTCTCCGAGCGCCTGTCGGCGTTGTGCATCGATCGGGCGGATCAGGCGATGCCGACCAGGGCGGGCAGGTCCTGCAAGGTGTGGATCTCGAAGTCCGGCGCGCCCGGCAGGCGTTCGCGCGGCTGTCCATAGCGGTTGCACCACACGACCTTCATGCCGAAGGCCGAGGCCGCATAGGCGTCCCAGGCGTTGGACGACTGGAACGAGATCGCCGCGGCCGCGACACCGAACTGGTCGAGGACGAGCTGGTAGACCTTTGGGCTCGGCTTGTAGACCCCGGCCTCTTCGACCGAGAGCACCGCATCGAGGAGCCCGTCGAGGCGGGCGCGACTGACCGCGGCCTGCAGCATCATGGGCGATCCGTTGGACAGGATCGCCGTCCGCATGCCGCCGGCCTTGAGCCGCGCGAGCACCCCGGACACTTCCGGGAAGGTCTCCAGCGCCAGGTAGCAGTTCATCAGCCGGTCGCGCAGTCCCGGCGCATCGATGCGCATGGATTCCAAGGTGAAATCGAGCGCGTCGCCGGTGACTTGCCAGAAGTCCGCATGCAGGCCCTGGGCGGCGCGCAGCCACGTGTATTGCAGCTGTTTATCGCGCCACAGGGCGGTCAGGGGAGCGATGTTCTCCCCCAGCACGTCGCGGCAGGCGCGTGCCGCCGAGGCGAAATCGAACAGCGTTCCATAGGCATCGAACACGCAGGCGTGAATACCGACGAGACTTGCTCTGGCCATGGCGGCTCCCCTGGTGAAGCGGCTGGTATTTTGGCGGATTTCTCGCCCATTTGGCTATCCGGCAGGGCATGCCAGGGCTGTTCCCGGACCCATATCGGAACCGATGGACGGGTGCCGCGTTGGCTGCCAGACGGATCTGCCAGGAGGCTGTGCCATGCCGGAAAACCGCCCCGTTCTGCAGCCGACCGAAGCGCGGCAAGGATTCCTCGACCGGCCAGTTCTCGTCATCCTCATTGTCAGCCTGGTGCTGGTGATCGGGGCGTTTGCCATCCTGGTGCTGCCCGGGCTCGTGTGAATCGCCCTATTGGGACACCATTGCGATCCTTGATCACGGCCCGATGAATATGAGGCAGCGCTTAATCGCGCATTGTTGAAATTCCAAACAATTTTCCCGGCCGCCCCATCGTTGACCCCGACGATGGCGAAACTTGCCTGATTCCAAGCCGTAATTGGCCCTTGGTTTCTCCTTGACACAAATCAATGAGGCAGGAATCCGGGGCAAATAGGGTCTCGACAAACAGCGTGGAACATTTCTAAATGCCACCAAACGAGTGGCCGGGGAAAGGCGCGACGGATGGACTACGAGGCATATTTCACGACCGCGCTGGAGCAATTGCGCGAGGAGCGGCGCTATCGGGTTTTCGTCGACCTCGAGCGCATCGCCGGCCGTTTCCCGCACGCGCTCTGGCATGCCCCCGAGGGGCGCCGTAACGTCGTGATCTGGTGCTCGAACGATTATCTCGGCATGAGCCAGCACCCGAAGGTGATCGGCGCGATGGTCGAGACCGCGACCCGCATCGGTACCGGCGCCGGCGGTACCCGCAACATCGCCGGCACCAATCACCCGCTGGTCGAGCTCGAGCATGAGCTCGCCGACCTGCACCGCAAGGAAGCCGCGCTGGTGTTCACGTCCGGCTATGTGTCGAACCAGACCGGCATCGCCACGCTCGCCAAGCTGATTCCCAACTGCCTGATCATCTCCGATGCGCTCAACCACAATTCGATGATTGAGGGTGTGCGGCAGTCGGGCGTGGAGAAGCGGATCTGGCGCCACAACGACGTGGCGCATCTCGAGCAAATTCTGCAGGAAGCCGGCGACCGCCCCAAGCTGATCGTGTTCGAAGGGCTTTATTCGATGGACGGCGACGTCGCGCCGGTGAACGCGATCTGCGACCTCGCCGAGCGCTACGGCGCCTTCACCTACTGCGACGAGGTGCACGCGGTCGGCATGTACGGGGCGCGCGGAGCGGGCCTGTGCGAGCGCGCCGGGGCGATGGACCGGGTCGACGTGATCGAGGGCACGCTCGCCAAGGCGTTCGGCTGCCTCGGCGGCTATATCGCCGGCAGCGCCGCCATGGTCGATGCGGTACGTTCCTATGCGCCGGGCTTCATCTTCACCACGGCGTTGCCGCCGGCCGTATGCGCCGCCGCCACCGCCGCGATCCGCCACCTGAAAGTCTCCGACTGGGAGCGCGAGCGCCACCAGGACCGCGCGGCCCGCACCAAGGCGGTGCTGGTCGCCGCCGGCCTGCCGGTGATGCCGAGCGACACGCACATCGTCCCGGTGCTCGTGGGCGATCCGGAGAAATGCAAGGCGGCGAGCGACCTCCTGCTCGCCGAGCACGGCATCTACATCCAGCCGATCAACTATCCGACCGTGCCGCGCGGCATGGAGCGGCTGCGCATCACACCGTCGCCCTATCACGACGACGGCCTGATCGATGCGCTCGCCTCGGCCCTGGTCGACGTGTGGGAGCACCTCGGTCTGCCGCTGCGGCGCGCGCTCGCCGCGGAGTAGCCTGCCATCAATCCTCGAACGTGCCGCGGCGCGGCGGCGGCCGGCGGCCGCCGGGACGTGGCTTGCGCGAGAGGCGTCGCGCGATCAGCGCGATCGAGATGCTCACGACCATGAACCGCGCCAGGTGGTGCGCGCCGACGAACACCGGGTCGAGGTGAAGCGCGAGCGCGAGCACCATCATGGTGTCCTGCGCGCCGGGCGAATAGGCGACGACCAGATCGGCGATCGGCAGCGGCAGCAGGCTGGCGACGACCAGCACGAACGCGGACGCCACCGCGATCGCTACCGCAAACGAGCCGAACGCAGCGCCGAGGTAGCTGAGCAACGTGCTCGGCGTCGTATTGGCGAAGCGGGCGCCGGCGACCGCTCCCAGCGTGATCATGGCTGCGGCGGTGATCCACCAGGGCAGCACCGCGTGAATCCATCCGGTGCCGTGCAGGAGTCCCGAGCCGGCCATGGCGCCGAACAGGAGACCGCCGGGAAAGCGCAGCCACATGAGGAGCAGCGCCGTCGCTGTCGAGAAACCTGCGAGGATCGCGAGCTCGGTCACGTCGAGCGAAGCCGTCGCCGGCGCGGTGGTGACGGTGGCGTGTTTCGCCAGTCCGAACAATGCCAGGCCCGCCGGCAGACCGACGGTGAGGATGAGCACGCGCGTCGTCTGCACGACGGCGATCTTCCGCAGGTCGAGCCCATACTCCGCCGACAGCGCCATGACCTGGGCGAGCGATCCCGGGCTCGCTCCCATCAGGGCGGACAACCGATCCCATCCGTGCACCAGGCGCAGGTAGGTTGCGGTCGCCGCGATGATGCATAGCGCCGCCACCACCAGGATGGCGATGCTGAGCGGCCAGTCGGCGATGCCCCGCAGCATCTCGGGCTTCACCACGGATCCCAGCAGGATGCCGACGAGCACGAAGGACACGCGCGCCACCGGCGGCGGAACCAGCATGGGACGCCCGCTCACGCCGGCGACCGCGACCGCCAGCATCGAGCCGGACACCAGACCGGCCGGCAGTCCGACGAGCGTGAACGCCACGCCGCCGATCAGGGCGACGGTGAGCGTCTCGGCGAGGCGGGCAAGGGACAGAAGGGAAGGAGACAACGGCACCACATGTCGAGACCACGATGCCACTTGAGAAGCAGCGCAGCGGAAACGTCAACGCAAAAAAAAAGCGCCGCATCCGAAGATACGGCGCCAGGCAAGAGGTGAACGCTCGGGAGGAGGAGAGCGTCGCCTCGAACTCAACGGCCCATCAATGCGCTCCGGTCAGGCGGCAGACCCGACAGACGTCATTGATGCGCACCTCTTCCGGCTTGTCGGTCGCCAGCACGCCGCGGCGACGCAATTCGGAGAAGGCGCGTGAAACGGTTTCGATCGTCAGCCCGAGATAATCGGCGATCTCCTGACGAGTCAGGGCGAGCCGCACGTTGGCGCCGTCGCCGTCGCCGTGCGGTCCCGGACAAGCATGGCCGCCGCGATTGGGTACGTAGCGCATCAGGAACGTTGCGACCCGCTCGAGCGCCGATTTGCGGCCGAGCAGCATGGCGTGCTCGCGCAGCGCCCAGATCTGCGCCTGCAGGCGCTGGTTCAAGGTACGCACGAGGTCCGGCGAGCACTCGAAGGCGGCGCGGTCGTATGAAATGATGGTGCAGGGAACGAGGCTCTCGGCGGAGCAGTCGTAGACGGGTTGATGGGCAAGACCGAACATGTCGCCGGGGCCGAGCAACTCCACCACTTGGCGGCGGCCGTCGGCCAGGAGCTTGTACAGCATGACCGCGCCGTCAAGGACCTGGAACACGCGTTGTGCCCGGTCGCCTTCCAGGAAGATCAAGGTGTGCGTGGCAAACCGCAGCCGTTGACCTTCGGGCTTGTGCTCGCGCGGCGCATCGATCGGTGTGGGGCGGCTGGCAGGCGAGTTGGAATGGAGCGCCACGCAGGGGGTGCCCCAGGGCGCGATCCGGTCTTCGGCAAGCTGTTTCATGTCGGTCCTCTGCCGCGGGGATTCCCGAATGGGACGGCGAGACAGCAGTCAACAGCTTAGGCGAGTTCGGGCAAAAGGAAATTCAGGAGCGTTCCGTAAGGGAAAGCCCGCATCGTCGGTGCCATGAGGCCGCAAGGCGTGACCGCGCTACCGCAAAGCGGCGCCGATCACGGCGCACGCGGCGTCAGGCAGGGAGCGAGATCCTCGACCGTCAGCGGCTTGCGCAGGAGGTGTGGCACCGCGATTCCGCTCAGCTCTCTCCTCATAGCGGCCTCGGGCTGACCGGAAATGACGATGATCCGCGGCGGTTGCTCGTGCTGTTGCAGGCGCCGGATCACCTCCGGGCCGCTGATGCCGGGCAGCTCGAGATCGATGATGATCGCATCCCCGGCGAGCGCCTGCGCGGCGCGCAGGAAGGTTTCGCCATCGGCATAGCAGGCGACCTGATGGCCCATGTTCTCGAGCAGGACCGCGAGCGAATCGCGTACCGCCAGATCATCCTCGACGATATGAATGGTCACCGCAGGCGGGCTCGACGCTGGCCGAACGAGCCGGCATTTTGGACCGGCCAAACGCTGAATCAATGCGTAGAAACGCGTGCCCGTTCCTGGCCCGCGATCGAGCCGGTCTACTGACGGCGCGGGTCGCGAGCGTCTGCCGTGGGCAGCGGCCGGATTCAGTCTCCCGACCTAGTGCGGCGGATTTGAATTTCCTATCAGTTCGCCGCAATCTCTTGTAGGAAATTCAAATCCATAAGCCGCACTAGAAACCATTGATTTTGCTAGTGCTCCTTATGATTCCGAATTTCGCCAGGAGGACGCCGCGAAGTGATGCGAAATTCGGAATCGGAGCACTAGCTAGACTAGTGGCGCTCGCTCATCACGATGCGGACGAGGTCGGCGGCGTTCTTGGCGCCGAGCTTCTCCATGATGCGGGCGCGGTGGACCTCGATCGTGCGCGGGCTGATGCCCAGGTGGCGCCCGGCTTCCTTGTTCGACGAGCCGGCGGCGATCTGGGCGAGCACTTCGCGCTCGCGCGGCGTCAGCGCGTCGCGGCCCGGGAACGAGAGCGCGAGCAGATCAGATGACTCCCCACTCTCCTTGCGCCGCCCCCATGCCTCGATCGCCTCGCGCACCCGCGACACGACCGTATCTGCGTCGAACGGTTTCTCGATGAAGTCGAGCGCGCCGTTCTTGATCGCGTCCACCGCCATCGGAATGTCGCCCTGGCCGGAGATGATGAAGATCGGGGCGTCGTAATCCTGCGCGTTGAGCTCCTTGAGGATGTCGAGGCCGGAGCGGCCCGGCATATGGACATCGAGCAGGATGCAGGATGGGACTCGGTTGCGCGCGGCATTCAACAGCGATTGCCCGTCGCCGTAGCCGGTGACGTGATATCCTTCGAGCGTGAGTACGACCGACAGCGCGTCGCGCACCGCCGGATCATCATCGACGATGATGATCTCGTTGTTGCTGGGCCCGTGAGACATCTTCATGTCCTCCGTTGTTTCGGCTCTATCTGCCCCATCAATCTTGGCCGCTGGCAGGAACCGGCAGGTGAAGCGTGAAGCAGGCGCCGCGGTCGGCCCCGCCGGCATCGACCGTCAGATCGCCGCCGTGGGTCTGGGCGATGGTTCGGGAAATCGCCAAGCCGAGGCCGAGCCCATCTCCCTTCGATGACGAGAAGGCGCGGAACAGGTTCGGCAGGGTGTCGGCCGGGATGCCCGGTCCGTTGTCCGCGACTGTGACTTCCACCAGGTTGCCGGAACGCCTGCTGGCGATACGCACTTCGGGTTTCTCGCGTCCGCGCACCGCATCGATCGCGTTGCGCAGCAGGTTGACGACGATCTGTTGGATCTGCACCGGATCGACGGTGACCTGCGGCAAGTCGGGCGCGAGCGTCCGATCGATGCGCGTGCCGGGCAGGCTGCCCAACAGCGTGAGCTCCACTGCATCGTCGATGAGCGGATTGAGATCGAGGCGGCGGCGCCTGGGCTCGCGCTTTTCGACGAAATGGCGCATGCGTTGGATGATCTTGCCGGCCCGCTCCGCTTCGCGCAGCGCCTTGTCGAAGATCGCCAGGGCGGCTGGCGACAACACCCCGCCGTTCGGGTCCGCCTCGTGCGCCCGCTTGATCGCCTGCAGATAAAGCATCACCGCGGTCAGCGGCTGGTTGAGCTCGTGCGCGAGCGCCGCGCCCATTTCGTCCATCGCCGAGACCCGCGCCAGATGGACGAGATCGGCCTGGAGCTGGTTGAGCCGCGATTCTTCCGCTTGGCGCTGTCGCAGATCGCGCAGGACCCCGAAGAATTGGCGTCCTTCGGGTGCGTAGACCTCGCCCACCGACAGCTGGACTGGAAAAGTCGTGCCATCCCGGTGCTGGCCACGCACTTCCCGGCCGATACCGATCATTTTGGCGATGCCGGTACGAATGTAGTCGGCCACATAGCGGTCGTGATAATGGGCAAATTCCGGCGGCATGATCGCCTTGACGTTGCGGCCGAGGATCTCCGCCGAGGTGTATCCGAACATCCGTTCGCAGGCTTTGTTGAAAACCAGGATTCGCGCCTTGTCATCAATCAAGATGATCCCGTCCACTGCCGTGTCGAGCACGCTCGCCAGCCGGGCCTCGGACTCGGTGGGACCGGGCAGCACGTCGATGACGAATCTCCTCGGCAATTTCGCTGCAAATTGCTTGTCCGCCGGCAAAAAAGCAATTGTCCCGTGCGGTTGCGGTATCTGAGTGTGAGGTAGTTGGAGAAATCGAGGCCGCCGGCGGTCGCGCCGATCACCGGCACGAAAAATATCGCCGACAAGCGACTCGACGATCCGGCCGAAGGCGGTGCCGATGATCACGCCGATCGCGAGGTCGACCACGTTTCCTTGAGAGGGCAGATTTCTTGAATTCCTCCAGCATGGTGCTCCTCCTTGATTGGCGCTTGAGGCCTTACCGAAACAGGAGATCGCGGATCAGTGCGTCGAGGTGTCGGACCGACGCCAGCGCCGTATGCAATCGATCGCGAGCCTCGCGGGTCAGACGCTTCACCAGGACCGCATTGGAGGTGTTCAATCCGCCATGAACGTCCTCGATCTGCTGGCGCAGGATCAGGTCGAGGAAGACCCCGTGCGCCGCAACGAGTTGATCGAGATCGCGCTCGGCCCCGAGTCCGAGCGCCTTGAGGCCGATCAGGCGTGCGGGCGTCGCCCGCTCGACCACGCCATGACGAATGGCGAGCACGCGCGCGAGCATGACGATGCCGAACAGTCCTGACCTCTTGAGATCGATCCGCCCTTGTCGGGTGCGGAAGCCGCCGAACAGGTTGAGGCCCGGCTCGGTCGTGCCGGCGGCTTCGGCGAGAAGCTTGGCGAACGCGGTCTGGCCGGCCGCCAGCTCGAAGCTTTCCCGCCACAGGCCGTTGGCGAGCCGCGCATCTCCGTGCACCGCGCGCATGTCGAAGAAGATGTCGACGGACATCAGGTCGTCCGGGCGCAATCGCCCGATCCAGTCCGCCACGCGCTCTCGCCACGTGGCCAACGAGCCGCGCCAGTGCGGGTTCTTCGCCATCACGCCACCGCGACAATAGGGCACGCCGACCTCGTTGAGGATATCGGCGACGCGCTTGCTCAAGGCCTCGAACCATCGGTCTTGGGCGCCGCCGGGGTCGCCCTCGGCGAATACCAGCGCGTTGTCCTGGTCGAGCGCCATCAGGCTCTCGCCGCGGCCCGCCGAGCCGAGCACCGCGAGCGCGTAGGGACAGGGCGGCGCGCCGTGTCCCTCCCGCAGCATCTCACGCTCGGCGACGACGGCGGCCTGACGCGTCAGGGCTCCGAGCTCGCGCGACACCACGCCGGCGACGTCGTGGCCGGAAAGGCTCTCGGCGAGAAGCCCCGCCGCAACCTGCGGAAGCTTGGCCCATGCTCGTGCCAGGTCCGCGGCGTGCCCGGCCGTATCGATCTCGTCGCCGAGCGACACCGCGTCTTCGGCGCGCAGCCGCAACAGGTCGCGTGCCGACAGGGCGCCGACAACGTACCCGTCTTCGTCGGTGACGCCGAGATGGCGAACCCCAAGCCGGCTCATCCGCCCGATCGCGCGGTAGACGAAGGCCTCTGCCGGCACGGCGGCCAGCGGGGCGCTCATGACCTTTCCGACCGGCGTCTCGAGGGCCTGGGGTCCGCAATCGGCCAGCGCCCGCATGACGTCGCGTTCGGTGATGATTCCAGTATCGTCGGTCCGCAGCCCAGTGCCGGCCGCCGCCTGCGGCGTCACGAACAGCGACGAGATGCGCGCCGCCGCCATGACCTTGAGGGCATCGCCGATGCTCGCTTCGGCGGCGATCAGCCGAGGCGGCGCGCTCATCACGTCCTTGATGCGATGGCGATAGGGATAGATGTCGATGCGGGCGAGCAAGCGTTCCGCATCCCGCCTGCTTGGCGCTTCCACCGGCTCCAGCCAACCCGCTCGGTGCTGCTGCTCGAGCACGTCGGTCAGGGCGCGGCAGGCCTGCTCGGCTTCCGCCAGGGTGCGGATGCCGCCTTCCCGCAGTTTCGGCAACAGGGCGAGAAACACCTGTGCGGTGGTCGTCGCGTCGGCGAGCGCGGAGTGGCGCCCGTCGACGGTCACGCCGAGCCAGGCGGCGACCTGGTCGAGCGAGAAGCCGGCGAGATCGGGACGCACGACTTCCGCCAGGAGGCGCGTGTCGAGGGCGCGCGGGCGCTTCCAGGCGAGCGCGGCGCGATCGCATTCGCGCTTGAGCACCGCAAGATCGAATCCGAGGGTGTGGCCGATCACCACGCGATCGCCGATGAAGGCGGAAAACGCCGGCCAGACGCCGGCGAAGCCGTTCGCAGCCGCCACGGCCGCATCGTCGATGCCGTGGATGCGGGTCGAGCTCGCCGGAATCGGCTCATCGGGCCGCACCAGCATGCGAAACGGCTCCGCCGCGTCGATGCGCCCGGCAGCGATCCGAACGGCGGCGACTTCGACGATGCGGGCCTTGGCGGGATCGAGCCCAGTCGTTTCGGTATCGATCACCACGGCATCGAGCGCAATCAGCGGGGTCGGGTTGCGCCCGATCATCGCTCGCCGGCCCGCAACGCCGCCACCACGCCGGGGACGTCCAGGCGGGGCTCGAGCTGGTCATGGATGTTGCACAGCGTGACCTTGAGATAGTTGCCAATGGTCGGGAATTCGCTCGCGCGCAACTTCGCGTGGATCGGCATCAGGTCGAAATAGCGCTGGATGAATGGCTCCGGGATGTCCTTCGCCGGCTTCGGCGGGTGCAGCGACACGGCAGCGAGGCGCCGGGCGAGCTCGTCGCGCAACCCCTGCCAATCGGCGGCGCTGATGGGCGCGGGCAGCGAATAGCGGTCGAACACCCTGAGAACGATGGCAATGAGCCCTTCGAGCACCGCTTGCCGATCCTCGTCCGCTGCCTCCCGCAGCATCCCCTCGACCAGCTCGCCGACCATGGCGAGCCCGAGCGGATAGGCCTGCCATCGCGCCAGCTCCACGGCATCGAGAAACTCCCGCTCGCGAAACAGGACTTTGGCGTAATGGCCGGCGCGCGCCCGCGCATATTCGTAGATCCCTTTCTGCACCAGGAAGGCGGCGCGCGCGTCGATGAATACGGAGAGGCCCGCCCCATCGTCGATGCGCGGCGGCCGGCGCCGCAGAAAGTCGAGCCAGCCCATAGGCTTCTCCCGGAAATCCCACCAGCTACGAGAACGCCCGGATCGCCTTGACCTGACGGGCGCTCGGCGCAAGGGTATCGTCGTGCCTCGCCAAGGTGGCGCAGGAGCGATCATGCTGCAAGGCTGGGTCATTGTCGCGGTTGCGCTCGGCTATATCGGGCTCCTGTTCGTCGTGGCGAGCTATGGCGACAGCATGCGGCTGCGCCGCGCCGGCCGATCGCAGCTCCTGATCTACCCGCTGTCGCTGGCGATCTACTGCACCTCCTGGACGTTCTTCGGCTCGGTCGGGTTTGCGACCCGCACCGGCTTAGAGTTCCTGACCATCTATGTCGGTCCGATCCTCATGCTCGGCCTGTGCTGGCCGTTGATCATGCGCATCGTGCGCCTCGCCAAGGCGCAGAACATCACGTCGATCGCCGACTTCATCGCCGCGCGCTACGGCAAGCGTCAGGCGGTCGCCGCCACGGTCGCGCTGATCGCGATCTTCGGGACGATCCCCTACATCGCGCTGCAGCTCAAGGCGGTGTCGGCCTCGCTCGGCACCATCCTGGCGCACATTTCCGACCAGCCCGGCGTCACGCAGCCGGTGCTGGGCGACATCGCGCTGTTCGTCGCCTTTGCGATGGCCACGTTCGCGGTGCTGTTTGGGACGCGGCATATCGACGCCACCGAGCACCAGGACGGCCTCATCCTGGCGATCGCGACCGAGTCGATCGTCAAGCTGGTCGCCTTCCTGGCGGTCGGAATCTTCGTCACCTTCGTCATGTTCGATGGACCCGGGCAGCTGTTCGCCCGCGCCATGGAGCAGCCGCGGATCGCGTCCGTGCTGACCCGTGAGCCGCAGTTCGGCACCTTGCTTGCCATGACGCTCCTGTCGTTCTTCGCCATCGTGCTGCTGCCGCGCCAGTTTCACGTCATGGTGGTGGAGAACAACAGCGAGGCCGAGATCCGGCGTGCCGCCTGGGTGTTCCCCGCGTATCTGGTCCTGATCAACCTGTTCGTTGTGCCGATCGCGGTCGCCGGCCTGCTTCATTTTCCGTTCGGCAAGATGGACAGCGACATGTTCGTGCTGGCCTTGCCGCTGGCGGCCGGCTCCGACGTCTTGACCATTGCGGCCTTTGTCGGCGGTCTCTCCGCCGCAACCGCGATGGTCATCGTCGAATCGGTGGCGCTGGCGATCATGATCTCCAACGACATCGTCGTGCCGCTGGTGCTCAAGCGCCGCGAAGCCCTCGTCGCCGGCTACCGCGACATGGGAGCGTTGCTGCTGATGGTGCGGCGGGTGGCGATCTTCGCCATCTTCTTCCTCGCCTACATGTATTACCGCTCGGCCGGCGAAGCGCAGCTCGCCTCGATCGGCCTGCTGTCGTTCGCCGCCGTTGCGCAGCTCGCGCCCGCATTCTTCGGCGGGCTCGCCTGGCGCCGCGGCACCGCGCGGGGAGCGATCGCCGGGATGACGATCGGCCTGCTCACCTGGGCTTATACGCTGCTGTTGCCGAATTTCGCCGACATCGGCCTCGTCGGCCACGGCATCCTCACGCGCGGTCCCTGGGAGATCGCGCTGCTCAAGCCGCAGGCGCTGCTCGGGCTCGACCTGCCGCCACTGGTGCACGGCGTGGTGTGGAGCCTAGCCCTGAACGTGATCGCCTATGTGGCGTTCTCGCTCGCGCGCGCGCCGGAATCGATCGAGCGCCTCCAGGCCAACCTGTTCGTTCCCTCCGCGCTCGCGCCGATGACTCCGAGCTTCCGGCTGTGGCGCTCTTCGGTCACCGTGGAAGAGCTGACGGCCACGGTGTCGCGCTATCTCGGCGAGGAGCGCACGCGCGCCTCGCTCGAAAGCTTTGCCGCCACGCGGCGTATCAGCCTCGAGCCCGGACACGAGGCCGACTTCCATCTGTTGCGCTATGCCGAGCACCTGCTGGCATCGGCGATCGGCGCGGCCTCGTCGCGCCTCGTCCTGTCGCTGCTCCTGCGCAAGCGGACGGTCTCGACCGCGGCCGCGCTCAAGCTGCTCGACGACGCCAATACGGCGATCCAGTACAATCGCGAGATCCTGCAGACGGCGCTCGACCATGTGCGCCAGGGCATCGCGGTGTTCGACAAGGACCTGCAGCTGATCTGCTGGAACCGGCAGTTCGGCGAGATCCTCGACCTGCCGCCGGAGTTCGTGCGGCTCGGCATCCGCCTCGACGAGATCCTGCGCTTCAATGCGGAGCGCGGCGCGCTCGGCGCGGGCGAAGTCGAGGAGCTGGTGCGCGAGCGCAGCGTTCGCTACGTCTCAGGGGCCGAGCCGTACCTCGAGCGCTTCGCGGCGCGCGGCCTCGTCATCGAGGTGCGCGCCAACCGGATGCCGGACGGCGGCTTCGTCATGACGCTTACCGACATCACGCCGAGTGTCGAGGCGGCGGAGGCGCTGGAACGTGCCAATGAGACGCTGGAGGGCCGGGTGCGCGAGCGCACCGAGGAGCTCACCCGGCTCAATGCGGCGCTCGCGCGCGCCAAGGCGGAAGCCGACGATGCCAACATCTCCAAGACCCGCTTCGTTGCGGCGGCGAGCCACGACATCCTGCAGCCGCTCAACGCCGCACGGCTCTATGTCACCAGCCTGGTCGAGCGGCAGGGGCCCGGCGAGGACGGCCGGCTGGTGGAGAACCTCGACGCGTCGCTGGAGGCGGTCGAGGAGATCCTGAGCGCGCTGCTCGACATCTCGCGCCTCGATACCGGCGCCTTGAAGCCGGAGCTCACGAGCTTCCGCATCGACGAGATCCTCCGCCAGCTGGAGGTCGAATTCACGCCGCTGGCGAAAGCCAAAGGACTTGAGCTCACGTTTGTCGCGAGCTCGTGCGCGGTGCGCTCCGATCGCCGCCTGTTGCGCCGGCTGTTGCAGAACCTGATCTCCAACGCCATCAAGTACACGCCCAAGGGGCGCGTGCTGGTCGGCTGCCGGCGCGACGGCAAGCGTCTGCGCTTCGACGTCTACGATACCGGCCTCGGCATTCCGGCGTCGAAAAAGAAGGTGATCTTCAAGGAGTTCCACCGGCTCGACCAGGGTGCCAGGGTTGCGCGCGGGCTCGGGCTCGGGCTATCGATCGTGGAACGCATCGCGCGCATGCTCGGCCACAAGGTCGATCTCAAGTCGACGCCAACCCGCGGCTCCCATTTCTCCGTCGAGGTGCCGCTGGCGCCGGCGCTGCCGAGCGACGCGCGCGCGAGAGAGCTCCAGCGCGTCGACCCCGGGCAGCTCGCCGACATGGTTGTGCTCTGCGTCGACAACGACGCGCAGATTCTCGACGGCATGGAGACGCTGCTCGGCGGCTGGGGCTGCAGCGTGTACAAGGCGGCGGACGCGAAATCGGCCATCGCGGCGCTGGCGGATGCCAAGGCGACCCCGCACGGCTTGTTGGTCGACTACCACCTCGACGAGGGCAACGGCATCGACGCGATCGTGCAGCTGCGATGGCGCTTCGGCTCCGACCTGCCGGCGATCCTGATCACCGCCGATCGCAGCCCGCACGTGCGCCAGGATGCGCAGCGCCGCAGCATCCAGGTGCTGCACAAGCCCGTAAAGCCCGCCGCGCTGCGGGCGCTGATCGCCCAGTGGCGCGCGCATCGCGTGGCGGCGGAGTAGTTACGGCCTTACCCGTTCTGGGCGGGCTGCGGCCACTGGCCGGCCTCGATCTTGGCGGCGGCGATCACCGCCTGGGTGCGGCTTTCCACCCTGAGCTTCTGCAGGATCGCCGAGACGTGCGCCTTCACCGTCGCCTCCGAGACGCTGAGCTCGTAGGCGATCTGCTTGTTGAGCAGGCCTTCCGACAGCATCATCAGGACCCGCACCTGCTGCGGGGTGAGCGAGGCGAGGCGCTGCACCAGCTCGGCGGTCTCCGCATCGGAGGAGCCCTTGATGTCGACGTCCGGCGGGGTCCACACGCCGCCTTCGAGCACCCGCGTGATCGCCTGCCGGATCGCGTCGATGCCGAGCGTCTTGGGGATGAAGCCGGATGCGCCGAACTCCATGCACCGGCGAATCACCGCCACGTCGTCGTTGGCGGAGACGACAACGACCGGCACGCTGGGATATTGCGCCCGCAGGTACATGAGCCCGGAGAAGCCGCGCACGCCCGGCATGGTGAGGTCGAGCAGCACCAGATCGACGTCCCCGCCGCGGTCGAGCAATTCGCCCACTTCGTCGAATGAGCCGGCCTCGGCGATGTCGGCTTGCGCGAACTGTCCGGATACGGCCTCGCGCAAGGCCCCGCGGAACAACGGGTGATCGTCGGCGATGACCAGCCGGTAAGCCATCGTATCACTCAAACGTTCCATCCCTGACCTGCCGACGCGGGTCTGCTCCCGCCGCCATTGTCCAATCCTGCCGAATCCGACGCAAGCGCCGGAAGCGAGGCTCTCCGGGTTTGCTGCGCTGCAGCAGAGATGGGCGCTTCTGCCCACTCCGGCGCCCAAGAAAAACGCCCGCGCCGCCAAACGCAAACACGGGGATTTTCGCCGAAAGTCTTATACGGCATGCGCGCCGGGAATGTTAGCGTCGCCGTCGGCTTCGAAGCCTTTTGGGGATTTTGCGGCCGTATGAGGGGCCAAGACGACATCAGCCGTCGAGATGCTTCTCATCGTCAATCATGCGGATGGCCGAGCGCGCGCCGGCTCATCGCATCGCAAGGGAGGGTAATCGATCATGGCTGAGACCAAAGAAGAAGCGCATTGGCGGGAGACCACCCGCTTGATGCTGACGCATCTGGGGCTGTGGTTTTTCTTCGGCTACGTCGTCCACATGTTCGTGAAGCCGCTCAACCACATCGTCATTCCGATCCTCGGCTTTCCGCTCGGCTTCTACATGGCGGCGCAGGGCTCGCTGATCGCATTCGTCGTCATGCTGTTCATGTTCGCCAGGCAGCAGAATGCGATCGACCGCAAATACGGCTTCGCCGAAGAAGACTGAGGGAGGATCGCACATGGCCACTCAGACGTCTGCCGCCAGCTCGGATTTCATCAAGAATTCTCGGCCGGATGTACGGCACCTACACGGGAGGCTTCCTCGCCTTCATCATCCTGCTCGCCATCCTCGAGCAGGTCGGCGTGCCAAACAAGGTGCTAGGCTATCTGTTCGTGTTCTTCACGCTCGCGGTCTACGCCGTCATCGGCGTGATGACGCGGACCGCACAGGTCTCCGAGTATTACGTCGCCGGCCGGCGGGTTCCGGCCTTCTACAACGGCATGGCGACCGGCGCCGACTGGATGTCGGCGGCCTCGTTCGTGGGCATGGCCGGCTCCCTGTTCCTGCTCGGCTATGACGGCCTCGCCTGGGTGCTCGGCTGGACCGGCGGCTTCGTGCTGGTGTCGATCCTGGTCGGACCGTACTTGCGCAAGTTCGGCGCCTACACGGTGCCCGACTTCCTGTCGTTCCGCTACGGCGGCAACTTCGCCCGCTTCCTCGGAGTGATCGTGCTGGTCTGCTGCTCCTTCACCTACGTGACGGCGCAGATCTACGGTACCGGCATCATCGCCTCGCGCTTCCTCGGCATGCAGTTCGAGATCGCGGTGTTCGCCGGCCTCGTCGGCATCCTGCTGTGCGCGATGCTCGGCGGCATGCGTGCGGTCACCTGGACCCAGATCGCGCAATACATCGTGCTCATCGTCGCGTATCTGGTGCCGATCGTGATCCTGTCGACCAAGAAGTTCGGCATTCCGATTCCCGAGCTCACCTATGGGCAGGCGATTCTGGAGATCACGGCCCGCGAGCAGCAATTGGTGAAGGACGGGCTCGCAGTGCTGTGCACGCAGCAAGCCTGTCCGCCTGGGACGCTCAGGCCGCACATTCAGCCGTTCATGAACTACACCCCGTTGAACTATTTCGGGATCATCTTCTGCATGATGGTCGGCACGGCGTCGCTGCCGCATATCCTGATGCGCTATTTCACCACGCCGTCGGTGAAGGAAGCGCGGGATTCGGTCGCGTGGTCGCTGCTATTCATCTTCCTCCTCTACTTCTCGGCGCCGGCCTACGCGGCGTTCTCGAAGCTCGAGGTCTATACCAACATCATCGGCAGGGACCTCACGCAGATCCGGCCGTGGATGTTCCAATGGGGCGAGCTCGGCCTGATCCAGGTGTGCGGAAAGAATGCCGCAAGCGTTCAAGCGGTTATCGATGCTTGCAAGGCGATCGCGGGACATCCCGGCGTCCTGCGGTTCCAGGACTTCGTGATCAACACGGACGTGATCGTGCTCTCCACGCCGGAGATCGCGGGCCTTCCGTACGTGATCTCCGGCTTGGTGGCGGCGGGCGGTCTCGCCGCCGCGCTCTCCACCGCCGACGGGCTCCTCCTCGCCATCGCCAACGCGCTCAGCCACGACATCTACTACAAGATGATCGATCCGAACGCGCCGACGATCCGACGGCTCACCGTCGCCCGTGTCCTGCTGTTCTTCGTCGCAGTAGCGGCGGCGGCCCTCGCGGCCACCAGACCATCGGACATCCTGGCGATGGTGGGCTGGGCGTTCTCGCTCGCCATGGCGGGCAATTTCCCGGCGATCGTGCTCGGCATCTGGTGGAAGCGTGCCACCACGACGGGCGCCATCTGCGGGATCATTGCGGGATGGGGCATCTGCCTGTTCTATCTCGTGACCTCGAGGTACTTCCCGCAGGCCGGCGTGACCTATTTCGGCATGACGTCGCTCCTGAACCCGGAGACGGGCCAGGCGCTGGTCAATGTCGGTCAGCTCCTGGCCGATCCGAAATGGGCTGCCGACGTGCCGGCGAGCGCGACGAACCCGCTGGCCAACAAGGTCGGCTGGTTCGACCTCAACAACATCAACTGCGGATTGCTGGGAATGCCGCTCGGCTTCCTGGTGATCTACGTCGTCAGCCTGATGGGCAAGGAGCCGTCGAAGGAGATGCAAGCCTTCATCGACGAGATCCGCAAGCCGCGCGGTCGCACGGTGATCGAAGAAAAGGTCTGATGGGCGAGCCGGCCATCCTCGGAAGCGGGGTCCTTCGGGACCCCGTTTCATTTTCGCCCCCTTGCCTGCCTCGAGCGCGGCCGGCATCCTGGATTGCGCCGGGAGAGTGAGCGGCATGCACGCTGCCAATCCGATACTGACCCACTGGTACTACTACCTGCCGGACTATGCGCTGGCGGTGCTGATGTACACGCTGCTCGGCCGCGCCATCCTCGGGCTGCTCCTCGCGCCGGATTCGTCCAACTACATCTGGCGGTTCTTCTGCCGAATCACTGATCCGGTCGTGGCCGTCTTTGCGCTCGTCACGCCGCGGGCGACGATCCCGGTCGTGCTTTGGTTGTTCAGCTTCGTATGGCTGTTCTGGATTCGCGTCTTTCTGCTCTACGTCTTCCTGCTGACCGTTGCACCCCGTCCCAGCTGAGCCGCGCTGTGAATCGCAATCTCTATTATGTCGGCATTGCCTTTTTCGGCATGGTCAACGGGATGTTCAATCCGTTGCGACTGTTCGGCTATTTCTTCAGCCAGACTTTCATGTCGGCGACGCTGTTCGGCAGCGAAGCGCTTATTTTCTATTTTTCCTCGTTGATGCTGTCGACCGCGACCGTCATCCTCGGCGGCATCCCGGCGGCCATCTACGAGCGCGTGATCGGGGTGAAGGACGACTCGACCGAGGCCTCGTTGTGGATCTGGCTGGCCGGCACCGCCGTGCTGACGCTGCCGGCGATGGGCAATTTCCTTCAGGTCGGCCTATAGTCGGCGGCATTCCCGCGGCCGTGCGCGGGACACGCGATTTTGACCCCACTCCACAATTGCCCCGCTCGTCTCGACTGCGTTAGCCTCACGCCGCCGCCGGGGACGAGAGGACACGCATGGAGCACATGCGCCAGATCGCGTACGAGACGGTCCTGCGCGCCTGCGGCTTCGGATCGCTCGCCATCTTCTGCGTGATGATCGGCCTGTCGTTCGACCCGCGCGCCGCGTTCCAGGCCGGCGGCACCCTCACCATCCTGATGGCCGGCATCCTCATCTACAAGGCGCGTGAAGCGTTGACCAAAGACTACCGCAAGACCGAAATGTGGCTCTACCTGGACAAGGATTTCCGCCCGCCGGAAGCCTACGCCCAGTGGGCGAGCGCCACCGTTTTGCGCGATACCTACCTGACATTTGCACTGTGGACCTCGGCGATAGCCATTGCGATGTGGGTGCTTGCGCTCCTGTTCTCGCTGCTCGGCCTATAAATTCCACCTATTCCTGTCGGCAATGACCAGTCCGGCACGGCCACAGCCTTGGTTAAGGCCTGGGCTGGCGGCCGCCTTTGTTGCGAAAAGGCAACATCCGTAATCGACCAGTGACACCCGTCAGGTTCCGTTAACAATTCGGCCTCAGAGTTGCTCGGTCATAACGCGGCAGTGATGTCGCAATGTGACGGCGTTCACAGAAGTCGAGTGCCACGCCTGGCTATTGTCGCCTCAAGTTCGCGACGTTTCCCCAGGTGCCTAGAAAGGGCTGGAGCCATGTTAGCCTTGTATACGTTGTACCGATCAGACTATTGGCCGCGGTTCAAGAACCTCGTGCTGGTCATGTTCGGTGCATGGATCGTGTTGTTCTTCGTGACCAGCACGTACATCAAGACCCTCAACAAGATCGTCGTCCCGGTGCTCGAGCTGCCGCTCGGCTTCTATATGCCGGTGCAGGCCGCGATGATCGTTTTCGCCGTGATGCTGTTCTGGTTCGCTCGCGCGACCCGTTGATGCCCGAAACGCCGTCAGCGCTGCTGACGGCTGCCGATGAACTGGAGGACGACCTCGCGGCTGTGCCGTCTCGTGCGATGCTCCACGAGATAGATGCCCTGCCAGGTCCCTAAGGCCAGTTTCCCCGCCATCACCGGCACGTGCAGCGAGACCCCCGTCAGCATGGTCTTGACGTGGGCCGGCATGTCGTCGGGACCTTCCGTATCATGCACCCAGCCGGCGTCGACCGGCGCGAGCCGCCGCAGCGCCGTGGTCAGGTCGGTGCGCACATCCGGATCAGCGTTCTCCTGGATCACCAGCGATGCGGACGTATGGCGCAGATAGAGAAACAGCGCGCCGTCCTGGGCCTCGCACTCGCTCAGGAAACGGCTAACCTCCCCGGTGATCTCGCAAAAACCCTCGCCCGGCGTCTCCACGGCCAGAACGCCGGTCGCCACAAGATCGGGTGCGGCCTTGTGCGTGATGTACACGGGGTGAGGGTAGTTCGTTCTGCCAAAATGAAAATTCGGTTGTACTGAATTAATATTACAGCTTATCCTTGTCTTTCTGCACGCTCTGGACCATGTCGATCAGCCGGCGCCAGATCTTCTCCATGAATGCCATCGCCCGGTCGATCTCGGCCTCGCTCGGCAGTTTCAGCTCGATCTGCGGCTTGACTCCGGGCGCTTCGGCGCTCAGCCCGCCCGGCAGCGGCACCCCGCGGGCGATCATCTCGCGCTTGAGGGTGGCATTCTCCCCCTGCAGTCGCGCGATTTCGCTTTCCAGCACGGTCCGGTCGTCCGGCACCGCCTGGCACGCCCAGCCGGCAGCGCGCTTGCCGCACAGCGAGACGTTGCCGGTCCGGGTGTCGAGTCGCAGGAAGCCGTCCTGGACCTGGTTGAAGGTGAAACGCCCGTTCTCGCTATCCGGCGCCATGACCTGGGCCTGAGCCGAAACCGCGAGGGTGAGAAACATAGTGACGAAGAGGATCCGCAGCATGATCATCCTCCGCTTGTCGCTCCCGCAGGCCACCATGGATGTGCGGCGGCATCGGGGCGTGATCACTGTATCACAACGCCTGCCCGGCCGAATCAGGATCAACCTCGGTACGACCGCGCGCGCCCCGTGCAACGCCGGCGCTCCTGCCAGGATGCCGCGGCCGATCGGTATACGAGTGTTGATTCGTCCAGCGATATCAGTCGTTTGATCAAAAAGGCCCAATTCTTGACACGGGGCCGGCCGCCTCGATATGGTCCGAGCGGCTTTTCAGGGCGGCGGGGTTGCTTTTGCCGCGCCGGGCGGGTGTCGAGAGATGAGCGACAACGCGCGCGGCGAGGATAGTCGAGGTTCCCGGTCGGCCGAAGAAGCTGCTCTCTCCGCGAGGCTTCGGCGTCTCGGCGAGCGGCTCGACCAGGTGGGTCCGCGCCGTCCCGTCGAACCCGGTTCTGCGTCCCGGCCGACCGCCGACATGTCGGGGTTCGCCCGCGGGATGCGGTTGTCAGCCGAGCTGGTCGGGGGCGTCGTCGTCGGCTTCATTCTCGGGTGGCTCCTTGACCGGTGGCTCGGGACCTCTCCCTGGGGACTGATCGTCTTCCTGCTGCTCGGGTTCACGGCCGGCGTGCTCAACGTCATGCGCTCGGCCGGGGTAATCCAGCGGGGTCCGCTCGACGGCGATCGAGGCCGATGAATGTGCCGCCGGCGATCATGCCGGCAATGTGCTGCAAGGAAGGACTGATTCGGTCATGGAAGACCCGATCCATCAGTTCGAGATCATCAAGTACGTCACGCTCGGCCACATCGGCGGGCATGAGATCGCTGTGACCAACTCGGCGCTGTTCATGGCGATCGCCGTGGCCGGCATTTCGCTGTTGCTGATCGGCTCGACCGCCTCGCGCAGCCTGGTGCCCGGGCGGCTGCAGTCGGTCGCCGAGATGTCCTACGAGTTCGTCGCCGACACGATCAACAGCACGGCGGGACGCGAAGGGATGATGTTCTTCCCGTTCGTCTTCTCGCTCTTCATGTTCATCCTGTTCATCAACCTGATCGGCCTCTTTCCTTACATGTTCACGGTGACGACGCACATCGTCATCACCGCCTCGCTCGCCCTGATGGTGTTCTTCACCGTGATCGTCTACGGCTTCTGGAGGAACGGCCTGCGTTTCCTCAAGCTGTTCGTGCCGAGCGGAATCCCGATGTACATCCTGCCGCTGGTCACCGCGATCGAGGTGATGTCGTTCCTGTCGCGCCCGATCTCGCACAGCGTGCGGCTGTTCGCCAACATGCTGGCGGGCCATATCACGCTCAAGGTGTTTGCAGGCTTCATCACCATGCTGGCCGCCTGGGGCATCGCCGGCTGGGTGGGGGCGGTGCTGCCGCTGGCGCTGACCGTCGCGCTCACCGCCCTCGAGCTTCTGGTCGCGGTGCTGCAGGCCTACGTGTTCGCCATCCTCACCTGCATCTACCTAAACGATGCGATTCACCCGGGTCATTGATCACCGAGCTTTCCCGCGCAAACCTCGCAAAAGGAGCTTTCCATGGATCCCGCAGCCGCAAAGATGATCGGTGCCGGCATCGCCTGCATCGGAATGGGCGGAGCCGGTGTCGGCGTCGGCACCATCTTCGGCCACTATCTCGCCGCCGCGCTGCGCAACCCGTCCGCCGCCCAGGGCCAGTTCGGCAACCTGATCTTCGGCTTCGCGGTGACCGAGGCGCTCGGCATCTTCTCGCTGCTGATCGCGCTGCTGCTGCTGTTCGCGCTCTAGGCGACGTGTTCAGGCGGTCGCTCGACGCCGAGCGACCGGGAGATGAATGATGGCCACGCAAGCGCACACCGAAGTGCCGGGCGGTCACAAGACGCCGTTTCCTCCATTCAACCCGGAAACGTTCGCGTCCCAGCTCCTGTGGTTCGCGGTCTTCTTCGTCCTGCTCTACCTCATGATGTCGAGGATCGCGCTGCCGCGCGTCGGCGGGATCCTGGCGGCGCGGCGCGAGCGCATCGAGGGCGACCTGAAAGCCGCCCAGCGCCACAAGGAGGACTCGAACGCCGAGCTCACCGCCTACGAGAAGGCGCTGGCCGACGCCCGCGCGCGCGCGCAGGTCATCGCCAACGAGACGCGCGACAAGCTCAACGCCGAGGCGGAGCAGCGCCGCAAGGGGCTGGAGCACGATCTCAACGCCAAGCTCGCCGAAGCCGAAAAGGTGATCGCCGCGACCAAGCAGGCGGCGCTCGCCAACGTGCGCGGCATCGCGATCGAAACGACTGCTGCGATCGTCGAGCGGCTGATCGGTCGCGCGCCCGCCGCCGACGCAGTGGCAACGGCGGTCGACGCCGCGCTCAAGCGCTGAGGGACACCCATGATCAACGCCGAATTCTGGGTTGCGGTCGCCTTCGTGCTGTTTGTCGCGTTCGCCATCTACATGGGGCTCCACCGCACCATCCTGGAGGCGCTCGACCAGCGCGCGGCGCGCATCAAGGCCGAGCTCGACGAGGCGGTCCGCCTCAAGGAGGAGGCACAGAGCCTGCTCGCGCAGTATCAGCGCAAGCACCGGGAGGCGGATCAGGAAGCCGATGCCATCATCGCCAGCGCCAGGATCGAGGCCGAGCGCATCGCTGCCGAGGTCAAGGCCAAGATGGAGGATTTCGTCGCCCGCCGCACCCGCATGGCGGAGGACAAGATCGCCCAGGCCGAGGCGCAGGCGCTGGCCGACGTACGCGCCGCCGCCGCCGAGGCGGCCGTCGGGGCCGCCGAGCGGATCCTCACCCAATCGGCGCAGGGCAAGCTCGCCGACGACCTGATTGCCCAGGGCATCCGCGACGTGAAGGCGAAGCTGAATTAGCGCGGCGACCCGACCCCGTCGTCCCCTCGCTATCGCGACCTCGCGTTTTCACCTATCGTCGCAGCGACTGGCCAAGCCAGGTCGATAGGGAGGAAACCATGATTCGAGCTTCGTCTCGGTTCGCGCTCGCGCTTGTATTCGGTGCCGCCGGCATGGCGACTGCCGCCCACGCGCAGGGAATCGTCAACATGCCGAAACTGTCGGCGCCGCTCGCCAACGAGCTGGTCGGCGAAACGGTCGCGGCCTGCGCCCAGAAGGGCTACACCGTCACCGCCATCGTGGTCGATCTCGACGGCGTGCGTCAGGCCCTGCTGCGCGGCAACGGCGCGCCGATCCACACGCTCGACAACGCCTACTACAAGGCCTACTCGGCGGCATCGCTGACCCTCGGCCGCAAGGAAGAAAGCACCAAGCAGGTCGCCGAGCGGATGGCCAAGAATCCTCCGAGCACGGTCCCGCAGACCCCGCTGCCCAACGTCACCTACGCGGTCGGCGGCGTGACCATCATGGCCGGTGGCCAGGCGATCGGCGCGATCGGGGTGAGTGGCGCGCCGGGCGGCCAGTTCGACGAGGAATGCGCCCGCGCGGCCTTGGCGAAGATCGCCGACCGGATGAAGTAGGGCGCAGGTTCACCTGTTGTTGGCGCGAGCGCGCAAGCCCTCCAGCACCATTTCGGGCGTGATCGGCAGCCGGGTGATGCGCATCGCGCCGTCGAGCGCATCCTCGACCGCGGCGGCGAGCGCGGCCGGCGGCGAGTTGGGCCCGCTCTCGCCGACCGACTTGATGCCGAGCGGATTGTCGGCGGTCGGCAGGGCGACGTGCGCGACGTCGATCTCCGGCACGTCGGAGGCGCGCGGCACCACATAGTCCATCAGGCTGCCGGAGAGAACCTGGCCGTCGCGGTCGTAGGCCATGCGCTCGCCGAGCGCGATGCCGAGCCCTTGCGCGAAGCCGCCGGAGATCTGCCCGTCGACTACCAGCGGGTTGAGCGGGATGCCGCTGTCGTGCACGAAGACGTACCTGAGGATGTCGATGCGGCCGGTCTCGCGATCGACCTCGACCACGGCGATATTGACGCCGCTCGCCCAGGTCACTGTGCGCGGATAGAAATAGGCGGTCGCCTGCAGGCCGGGGCCGCCGAGGGCCGCCATGCGCGGATCGCGCACCGCGCGCGCGGCGAGGTCGCCGAGGGCGATGAAATTCTGCCGCGCGCCTTCGACCCACACGATGCCGTCGTCGATGCGGATCTCGTCGGCGCGGCAGTCGAGCAGCTGTGCCGCAAAGCTTGCGACCTTGCGCTTCACCTCGCCCGCCGCCTTGGCGACCGCGTTGCCGGCGTTGACCGCGACGCGGCTCGCGCCGGTGCCGAACCCGAACTCCTGCAGGCCGGTGTCGCCGCCGAGCACCTCCACGTCGTCGAACCGGGCGCCGAGCGCGTGCGCGCACACCTGCGCCAGCGTGGTCTCATGGCTTTGCCCTTGCGAGTTCACGCCGACCAGCACGCGCACCCGTCCGGCCTCGTCGACCTTGACGGTTGCGCCCTCGCATGGGCCGATGCCGCCTGCCTCCACGTAGCTGGAGATGCCGATGCCGATAGCGCGGCCCGCGCGCCGCAACTCCGGCTGCCGGGCGCGCCAGCCCGCGTAGTCGGCGCGCTCGGCCGCCGTGCGCAACAGGCGAGGGAAGTCCAAGCCCTCGTAGACGATCGGAACGCCGTCGCGATAGATCAGACCGTTGCGATAGGGCATGTCGGCGGGCGCAACGAGGTTGCGCAGGCGCAGCTCGAGCGGGTCGAGGCCGGTCTTGCGCGCCAGCGCATCGAGCATCCGGTCCATGAGGAACGTCGCCTCGACCCGGCCGGCGCCGCGGAACGGGCTGCCCGGCGATGTGTTGGTCGCGACCGCCCAGGCCTCCACGTTCAGGCCAGGCACCCGGTAGTGGGTCGTCATGTGGTTGACGGTGTTGATCGGCAGCATCATCTCGAAATGATCGTAGGCGCCCACCTCCTTGTGCATGCGCACGTCCATGGCGAGGATGGTGCCGTCGCGCGCGGCGGCGAGGCGGACGTCGTGCACCTGCGTGCCCGAATGGTTCGACGACGTCATGTGCTCGCTCCGCGTTTCCACCCAGCGGAGCGGGCGCTGCAGCCGCCAGGCGATGAGCGGCACGATCAGGTCCTCGGCGTGCAGCACGCCCTTGAGGCCGAAGCCACCCCCGATGTCGCGCGCGATCACGCGCACGCACTCGGCCGGCAGGCCGAGAATACGGGCGAGGCTGCCGCGCAGCATGTAGTGGAACTGGCAGGTCGACCACACATTGAGGGTGGCGGTGGTCTCATCCCGGTGCGCCGCGCAGCCGCGGCACTCGATCGCCATGGATTTCAGGCTCTGGGTCTCGAGCCGTTCCTCGACGACGATCTCGGAGTCGCGAAAGCCTTGCTCGACGTCACCGACCTGGTGGCGCAGATGAGCGACCACGTTGTCGTAGCCGTCGTGCACCCTCGGCGCGCCGGGTCTTATCGCGTCTTCCCAGTGGGCGACGGCGGGAAGCACGTCGTAGTCGACCTCGACCGCCTCGACCCCGTCGGCGGCCGCATAGGCCGTCTCCGCCACCACCGCGGCGATCGGCTCGCCCACGTAGCACATCGTCTTGGGGAACAAGACGTGCGGCGGCACGCGGACGAAATCCACGTAAGGGGTGGTGAGCGTCGCCGAGCCGCCGAGCTCGGGCAGCGTCGCGGCAAGCTCCGGCCATTCGTCGCCGGTGACGACCGCGACGACGCCGGAAACCGCGCGCGCCCGCTCCGCCGCGATGCCGCGGATGCGGGCGTGGGCATGCCGGCTGCGCACGAATGCCACATGCAGCATGCCGGGCAGCTGCACGTCGGCGACATAGAGCCCGCGGCCGGTGAGGAAGCGATGGTCCTCCTTGCGCGGAACGGGCTTGCTCAGCATCGGGAGCTCGGCGCACAGTGCGGTTTGTAGGGTCGCCCCTACGCGACGAAGGCCGGCGAGAAATGTGCCGGAGTCAGAGCGTCCGCGCCATGAAATCCGCCATGGCGGGGCGGACGATGTGCGAGCGGTCGTGGCAGCAGTGGATGCTGTCGTTGAAGATCAGCGTCTCCACCGGCCCGCGCGCCTCGGCCACCATGCGGGTCGCATTGTCGAGCGGCGTGATGGCGTCGAGGCCGCCGTGGATGACCAGGAGCGGGCAGGTGATCTTCGCCGCGTAGGGCGCGAGATCGATGCAATCGTAGAACGCCTTGGCCTCGGCGAGCGTCTTGCTGGCGCTGACGAACAGGAAGCCCTGCAGCGTATGCTCGGGCACCTCGGCGAGGTTCTGGAGGTGATACATGGCGCCCCACGCCACCACCGCCTTGAGGCGCTTGTCGAGTGCGGCGGTCTTCGGCCCGAAGAAGCCGCCCATGCTGCGGCCGATGATGCCGATGCGGGTGCGATCGATCTCCGGCCGCGTCTCCAGATAATCGATCACGGCGATCACCGAACGCTCGAAATCCTTGCGCCACAGCATCTCGAACTGGGTCTCGCCCTGGCCCGGTCCGTCGAACGCGAGCGTCGCGAGCCCGCGCTTGACGCACAGGTCGTTGACCGTGAGGTAATCCTCCTTGGTGGTGTCGAGCCCGCCGAGCAGGATGACGCAAGGCGGATTCCTGACGCCGCGCGGCAGGCGGAAATGGCCGGCCATGCGGATCGTGTCGAACGGAATTGAGACCGGCTCGATCGGTTCCTCCAACAGCGGCGCCGCCTTGCGGAACGCTGCGACCTTGCGGTCGTGGATCCGTTTCTTCAGCGCCAGATCGGCAAACAGGAAGTTCTGCCCGTAATGATAGTAGAGTGCGGCGCGGGCGAATTCCGCGGCTGCCGTCCGCATCGCGTTGGCGGCAAGCGCCGCCTCGCCGCGCTGTTCCGCTTCGCTCGCCTTGTCGGCCCACGCGTTCGGCCACGCCTGCCAATCAGGCGTTGCGGCGCGGATGTCCATCATGTCGCGGTAGTGAACGCCGTCCGCCAGCAGACGATGGATGCCCTGATCGATCGCGCGTTCAACGATGGCTCTGGTCACGTTTTCTCCTCTGGTCGGCTTGCCGCACCCAATTGACCCGATTACGCTGATGCAGGCGACGTGACGTTGCTCCGGGGGATGATCGAATGAAGACGCGATCGAAAGCGGCTTTGGTGACGGCGCTGCTGCTGGCGGCTAGTGCAACATTTGCCTCCGGCGTTCAAGCCCAAACGAACGTGCTGATCGGCAATGCCACCGCTAACGACACCCAGGCGGCGGCGAACGAAAAGCTCGCCGAGCTCATGACCGGCTATTCCAACGGTCGCCTGAAGGCGTCGGCCCGGCACGGCCAGTCGCTCGGCACCAATGCGCAGATGCTGGCGGCGCTGCAGGCGGGCTCGATCGTCGGCATGGTGCTGCCGGCCGGGTTCATCTCGGCGACGGTGCCGGAACTGTCGCTGTTCGACCTGCCGTTCCTGCTCCCCGGCGCGCCCGCCAAGATCACCGCCTTCGCGGCGCAGAGCAAAGCCGCGCTCAAAATGGCGGAAGTGGCCGAGCAGAAGGGCATCCACGTCATCGGCTTCCACGGCATCGGCCCGCAGAGCTTCCTGACCAAGTTCCCGGTGAGCAAGCTCGCCGACATCCAGGGCAAGAAATTCCGCGTCATCCCATCGCCGCCGCGGGTCGGCGCCTATCAGGACTGGGGCGCGGTTCCTCGCCCGATGGAGTTCGGCGAGGTCTACACGGCGCTGCAGCAGGGCACGCTCGACGGCATGGAGAACCCGCCCGACGTCATCTACAAGATGAAGCTGCACGAGGTGGCGAAGTTCTACACCATCACCGAGCACTTTGCGTTCGCCTCCGTCGTCATCCTCAGCAAGCGCTGGCTCGACGGGCTGCCCCGGGATCTGCAGGACGCCGTCGCCCGGGCCGGCAAGGAGACGATCGCCTTCGCCGACGACGCCTATACGAAGTCGCAGGACCAGAGCCTCGAGGAGATGCGCAAGGCGATCACCGTCACCACGTTCCCCGCCGACGAGCTGCAGAAGATGAAGGAACTGGCGCAGAAAGGCGTATGGGACCGCATGAAGAAGGACCCGCAGCGCGGGCCGATCGTGCAGATGCTCGAAGAGGACGTCGCGCGCTTCGGCAAGATGTAGCGGGCGCGGCAGAAATGACCGCGCCGTCCGTCACCGATGGGGGCCTCATTGCGGCCCTCGACCGCGTCGTCTACCACGTGACGCGATGGGCGGCCGAGCTCGCAGCCCTCGTGTGCGCCTTCCTGATCGCCGCGACGACGGCGGCGGTGATCGTCTATCAGCAGGGCATCACGATCGTGTGGCTCGACGATCTCCTGCGCATGTTGCTGATCTGGCTGGTCTACCTCGGCAGCGTCTCGGTCTGCTTCAACAACGACCACATCACCATGGACGCCGTCTATGTGCGCTTCCCGCCGCGGGTACGCCGCGCAATCGATTTCGCCGTCGCGCTCATCGGCATCGGGCTGTGCGCCTACATCACCAAGGTCGGGCTCGACAGCATGCTGCGGGAGATCGGCTACGGCATGCTGCTGCCGAGCGGCTATCTGCCGGCCTGGCCGCAGACGCTTGCCATCCCGCTGTGCTTCGCCCTGATGGCGCTGGCCTATCTCAGCTATCTGTATGCGGTTCTCACCAACCGCCGCCACCGCCAGGCGAATGCGCCGCAGGATGCGGTCGACGGGCTGTGACGGCGTGCTGACCGTCATCGCCATCGGAGCATTCGCGCTCCTGTTCCTCGGCATCCCCATGTGGATGATCTTCCTGGTCCTGGCCGTCGCGGCCATGACGTGGCAGGGCGTGTCCATGGAGGTGGTGGTCCAGGGATTGATCGGGACCATCAACAACCTGGTCCTGCTGTCGGTGCCGGGCTTCATCTTCGCCGGCAGCGTGATGGGCCGCGGCGGCATGGCGGCCCGTCTGATCAACTGGATCTCCGCCTTCCTCGGCCGCGTGCCCGGCGGCATGGCGCTCACCACCATCACGTCGGCCGAATTATTCGGCGCGATCTCCGGCTCGAGCGCCGCCACCGTGGCGGCGCTCGGCAACGTGCTGTACCAGGCGCTGCTTCGGCTCGGCTACGACAAGCGCTTCTCGCTCGGGCTGATCACCTCGTCGGGGGCGATCGCCATCATCATCCCGCCCAGCATCACCATGATCCTGTTCTCGGTGATGACCAATGCGTCGGTCGGGCGGCTGTTCCTGGCGGGCTTCCTGCCCGGCATCGCGGTCGGCATCTGCGCCGGCGTCTACTGCGTGTGGTACGCGATGCGGCACAAGATCGCGTCGGGGCGCACGTGGGACCTGAGCGAGATGCTGCGCACTTCGCGCGAAGTGGTGTGGACGCTCGGCGCGCCCGTCGTCATCTTCGGCGGCATCTACGGCGGGTTCATGACCCCGACCGAGGCCGCCATGGTGGTGTCGGTCTACGCACTGATCATCAGCGTGTTCGTCTATCGCGAGCTCACCTGGTGGGACATCTGGGCGATCACCCGCGACACCGCGCAGCTCTCCGCCAAGCTGTTCATCATCGTCGCCGCCGCCGGCGTGTTCTCCTGGATCCTCGCCGCCGAGGCGGTGCCGCAGAGCATGGTCGGCTTCATCGACGGGCTGCAGCTGTCGCCCGTGATGGTACTGCTCCTGATCAACGTCATCCTGCTGCTGGTCGGCATGTTCATGGATCCGAACTCGGCGGTGGTGCTGTTCGCGCCGCTGCTGTGGCCGATCGCCCAGCATGCCGGCGTCGACCTGATCCATTTCGGCATCATCTTCACGGTGAACCTGGCGATCGGCATGTTCTCCCCGCCGTTCGGGCTCAACCTGTTCGTCAGCTGCAGCATCTTCCGGGTGTCGTCGTCCGAGGTGGTGCGCGGCCTGATGCCGTTCTTCGTCGCCTACCTGATCGCGCTCGCCATCATCACCTACTGGCCGGGCCTGTCGCTTTATCTGCCGAACCTGATGATGAATTGAGGCCGTGCGTAGGGTGGGCAAAATCGCCGCCCCTCGGCTACACCGGGCATTTCCATGACCAGCCGGTTCAGGAGCGCCGCCTGAAGTAATATACAAAATCTATGGGCACCCCCATCGTAAGTTCGTCCATTCGATCCCATATATGATCAATAATGCCCATCGCGAGACATTGTAGGAGGCTGGTCATGACTTCGACACATGCTCTTCCTGGTGTTATTCCTTACGTTCTACCTCAGGTTCGGTCCGGCGCTCTTCGCGACGTGGCGACCAAGGTGATCTATTATTCCTTGGTGGCGACCGTTTTCATCTTTGTCTCGATCCTGCTGACCGGTGCTCACCCCTAAGGGTTGTCCGCCCGTCTGCATTCCGTCTGGCGATGCGCTTACGAGCTAGGTAAATGCGCACGGCTTCGAAACGGCAAAGGCGAGTGCATGACCTTGAGCTTTCCAAATAGTAGCCGCAGTTACGACGCCACGCGACGGGCTGTGCGGTTCTGGGGGTATGACAACGCGATGGAAGCCTCGTTTTTCGTGACCGAGGACGCGCTGAAACGAGTGCAGCCTGGTATGACTTTCGATCAGAACGGTGCGCTCGGAGCGTTTGACGTCAATCGCCCGTTGATCTATGCAGCCGCGGCAAAAGTCTATGCGCGCGGTCATAAAGGTTCCTATGACCTTGTGAGCAGCGATTTCTAGCTCGCTCTCTGTCCGCTCGGAATACCGCAAGCGACGCCGCAAAGTCGAGGCTGTCGACGGCGGCTACGTCGACAGCCTGAAATCGCCTCCCGAGCAGCACGTCCGGCTGGAATTCGAAGAATTCCGCGCGGTGCTTGCAAAGCGGCCGCCCGGCCAATGGGAGCCCCTGCTCCTCGTCGGCGCCGCGGGCTTCTCCTACGATGCGGCGGCTGCGACCTGCGAGATCGCGGTCGGAACGATCGAGAGCTGGGTCAATCGCGCACGCAAGCGGCTCGCAGACGTGCTATCGACGGTTCCTACGAGCTCGCTCCTGACCACACGACGCACGCTGTCCCGGCCGCGGGTGGACACAGGTGACCGGCAGCGAGCCATTCAAAAGAATTACCATCGCGCCATAGCAAGTTCGCGCATCGAACCCCATATATGCATGTATAGGGCAAGAAACTTCATCACGCGACATTTGTAGGGAGATCGGTCATGACTTCGGCGCAGGCTCATCCTGGTGTGGCAACCAAGATTTTCTATTTCTCCCTGGCAGCGACCGTAATCGTCTTTGTCTCGATGCTGTTGATGACCGGCCTTCATCCCTGAAGGCTGTCAGCCGAAAGCATTTCCTGCATTTCCGCTAAGGCTGAGGACTCCGCAGACGATCGGGGCTGCGGGAGTGCGAATCTTTGAACCGATACTCACACGAGGAGAGATCTCCTGGCGGAAAATCGGTGGCGATCCGTGCGCGCCGCCACCGCCAACGTCCTGCCTCGCGCGACGCTGAATGAACCCGGACGAGGTTCATCGGGAGCGACGATGTCGACAGGCCTGAACATCACCTACCACCCGCTCGACGCGGACCATGTACGGGCAATCCTCACCTGGACCGAGCAGGACGTGGGCGGCGGCCACCTGACGGTCGAGGTGACGGTCAGAAACATGAAAGCCGCCCCCAAGTCCCTGGAGCACCTCGACTCCGACGCCAAGGCTCTCGCCATCCGTTTCGTGCGCGCATTCGCCGATCGCGTGGCAGGCTGAGGCGTCAACAGCGCGTTCCGCCTGATTGAACCGGAAAGCGTTCTGGTTGTTCATATTTGGACGCATTTTCTGCAGAAAGCCGGTGTCAAGCCGGATCAGGTCGGGCTCCTCCACATTTTCACGCAAGGATCCGGGCAAACTGGCAGCGTGCGCCAAAACATGCTTGGCTTGCTCCAAATCAGGGAGGGAGCCATGAAACAAATCTCAACCGCCGCCGTCGCCGCAGCCTGTGCGTGGACTGCCGTTCCCATCGCGGCGCCGGCGCAGGACTACCCGACGGCGCCGGTGCACGTGGTCAGCGGGTTCTCGGCCGGCTCGACCGCCGACATCTCGGCGCGCGTGGTCGGCGGCAGGATGGGGCAGATCCTCGGCCAGCAGTTCGTGATCGAGAACCGCACCGGCGCGGCTTCGAGCATCGCGGCGGCGGCCGTCGCCCGCGCGCCGAGCGACGGCTATATGCTGTTCGTCGCCTCGGTCGCCAACCTGGTCAACGCGGCGATGAATCCGAGCTTGAATTTCGACATCATCAAGGACTTCGCGCCGATCGCGCTCCTGACTTCGACGCCGACGGTGCTGGTGGTGAAGCCCGAGCTCGGCGTGAAGAGCGTCAAGGAGCTGATCGCGCTCGCCAAGGCGAAGCCCGATGCCATCACGTTCGGATCGTCCGGGGTGGCGAGCTCCACCCACCTGGCGCTCGAGCTGCTCAAGTCGCTGGCGCAGGTGAAGGTCACGCACGTTCCCTACGCCGGCAGCCCGCAGGTCATGACCGACCTGCTCGCCGGCCGCATCGACGGCTACTTCTCGCCCGCCTCGAGCGCGGTGGCGCACGTCCGCGCCGGCAAGCTCGTCGCGCTCGCCGTCACCGACGCCAAGCGCAGCCCGTTCATGCCCGATCTTCCCACCATGATCGAGGCCGGGGTTGCGGACTTCGAGTCGGTCCTGTGGTTCGGCCTGGCCGCGCCCGCCGGCACGCCGCAGCCGATCATCGACAAGCTGGCGCGCGCCGCCAACGAGGCGCTCGCCTCGGACGAGGTCGCCAAGGCGCTGCAGGCGCAGACCGTGGCGCGGATCGGCGGAACGCCCGAGGAATTCCGCCGCCACATGGACACCGAGCTCAAGCGCTGGAGCACGATCGTCGCCGCCGCCGGCTTGCGGAAGTAGCGGGCAGCGCCCGCCATGCCGCCGCGGATCGCCGTCTTCACCAAGAACCGCACCAATCCCGCCTATGAGGCGGCGCGGCTCGGCGCCGACCGCGTGGCCGAACGATTCGGCGCCACCACCACGCACTACGTACCCGACGTCCCCGACGACGTGCCCCAGCAGATCGCCCTGATCGGACGCGCGATCGCCGAGCGTCCCGACGCCGCGGTGCTCGTCCCGGTGCACGAGACCGCGGTGAACGATGCGATTCTCGGCTTCGATGCGGCGCGCATTCCGCTGTGCAACTTCGTGACCCGCACGACGGCCGGGCAGCGCCTGTGCTTCGTCGGCTCGGAGGACCGCGCGCTGGCACGGGATGTCGCGCGCTACCTGTTCGCCCGGCTGTCCGGGCGAGGCGAGATCGCGATCCTCGAGGGAACGCCGGCGTCGGCGACGAGCCATGCCCGGCTGGAGGGATTCCAGGCGGCGCTCGCGCAGTGTCCCGGCATCCGGGTGCGGGCGTCGCTGCGCGGCGACTACCAGCGCGACGTCGCCTGCGCCGCCTTCCTGGCGGCGGTGGACAGCTTGCGGGGTATCGATGCGATCCTGTGCGCCAACGACGTCATGGCGCTGGGCGTGCTGGATGCGCTCGCGGCGGCCGGCGGCGATTTTCCCCTGGTGGTGGGCATCAACGCGCTTCCGGAGGCGATTGCGGCGATCGCGGCCGGGCGGATGCTCGCCACGGTGAATTTCGACGCCATGACGATGAGCGCCATCGCGACCGAGGCCGCGCTGCGCCACCTGCGCGGTGAGCCCGTTCCGCGCGAGATCATGCTGCCGGTCGAGATCGTCGACGCGACCAACTGCGCCAGATGGAACCTGCCGTTCCGGGCGCGCTTCTGTCCTGGCTGGGAGGAGGTGACGGAGCGAACCGGTCAGAGCCTGTCGAAGTAGAGGATCGTCACGTTGCCGCCTGCGCCTTGCGCAGCAGCGCGTGCATCAGGTTGGCACGGCTGACGATGCCAACCACCTTGCCCTGGGTGACCACCGGCAGACGCTTCACGTTGTGACGGGTCATCAGCCCGACGATCTGCTCGAGCGAGGTGTCGACCGCGATGGTGACGGGATTGCGCGTCATCAGGTCTTCGACCCGATGGGTGTTGAGCGCATCGGCCGGCATGGCGGCGCCGCTCGCCAGGATCTCCAGGACCTGGGGCTTGCCTCCCACGCTTGGCCGCAGGAAGTCGCCCTCGGTGATGATGCCCACCAGCTTGTCCTCCGCGTCGATGACGGGCAGACCGCTGATGTGGTGCTCGAGCATAAGCCGCGCCGCGTCGCTCAGCGAGGCGTCGGGCCGAATCGTGGCCGCCCCCGTGGTCATGACGTCGCCAGCGTTCATGTGAACTCCTCCGGTTCGGGCCCTCGGCTCAACCAGATAGCCACCAAAAGCGTTGCGTTGGCAATGCCCCAAGCGGCGCACGCGCACCGGCGCGGGGGATGTGCAAATGTCGTGCGAATCTCGTAGAGTTGTCTCAGCGATCGGATCCTGCCATGCGCATTGCACTCTCGACCGGCGGCGGCGACGCCCCCGGACTGAATGCGGTGATCCGCGCCGCGGTGCTTTCCGCGGTCGGCCGCGGCTGGGACGTCCTCGGCATCCGCCGCGGCTATTTCGGCCTGCTCGGCGAGGACGAGGTCATCCCGCTGACGCCGGCGTTGGTGCAGGGCATTGCCCACGTAGGGGGTACCATCCTGCGTACAACCAACCGCGGCAACCCGTTTCGTTATCCCTATCGGCGTGCCGACGGCAGCATCGAGGAGGTTGACCGCTCCGAGGAGATGATCGGCCGGATGCGCGAGCTCGGCATCGACGCCATCATCTCGATCGGCGGCGACGGCTCGCTGGCGATCGCCCAGCAGATGCACGAACGCGGCATCAAGATCGTCGGCGTGCCGAAGACGATCGACAACGATGTCGCTGGCACCATCACCACGTTTGGCTTCGACACCGCCGTCACTACGGCGATCGAGGCGATCGACAAGCTGCACACCACGGCAGAGAGCCATGACCGAGTGATCGTGCTGGAGGTGATGGGCCGCAACGCTGGATTCATCGCGCTGCACAGCGGGCTTGCGGGCAGCGCCGACGTCATCCTGATCCCGGAGATTCCCTACGACGTCGACAAGGTGTGCGAGAAGATCCAGGAGCGCGACCGGACCGGGCGCCGCTTCTCCATCGTGGTGGTCGCCGAAGGCGCATTCCCGATCGGCGGCAAGATCTCCATCATGGGCGCCTCGCTGCCTGGCGAGGCGCCCCGCGTCGGCGGCATCGCCGAGCACCTGGCGCGCGAGATCCTGGCACGCACCGGCAAGGAGTGCCGATCCATGGTGCTCGGCCATCTGCAGCGCGGCGGCTCCCCGACCGGCTACGACCGCCTGCTGGCGACGCGATTCGGGGGCGCCGCCGTGCGTGCGGTCGCCGACGGGCGCTGGGGCCACATGGTGGCGCTCCACTCGCCCGACATCGTCACGGTTCCGATCCTCGAGGCGCTGCGCGAGCCGAAGCGCGTCGATCCCAACCACGACATCGTGCTGACCGCAAAGGCGACCGGGATCTCGTTCGGGGATTGAGCGGGCCGTCATGTAGGGTGGGCAAAATCGCCGATTGCAACCCGTCCGCGTGGGCAAGGCGCCTTTGCGATTTTGCCCACGCGTCGAGATCGAGCGTTGCGCCTTCCCACCCTACGCGCTGAGCGTCAGCGCAGCCGCAGCGGCATTCCGAGCAGGCTCCAATACGGCAGCACGAGCAGCACGACCGCACCGGTGATTGCCAGCATGCCGAGGCCAAGGCGGCGCACGTCGGCGGCGGCGAAATAGCCGCTCTCGTAGGCAATGAGGTTGGCGGCGGTCTGCACCGGATAGAGGATCACTGCGTCGACCACGATGGTGACGACGAGACCGCAGACGATCGGGTTCAGTCCGGCGGCTTCGGCGATCGTTGCGGTGATGGGAAGCAAGAGGGCGATGCATGCCGCCAAATTGGTGATCGCCAGATGAACGAGCGCGACTGAAACCACCAGCGCCACGATCAGGATCGGCGGCGCGTCGGCGAGCAGCGCCAGGTGGCCGGTGACCTGCTGCCCCAACCAGCCGGCGGCACTGGTCGCGGTCATCAGGCGGGCGAGCGACAGGGAGGCCCCGACCGTGAGGATCAGGCCCCAGGACAGCTTCGCCTCGAACGTCTTCCACGACAGCACGCCGACCTTCGGGGAGAGCAGCACGATCGCCGCCAGCAGTGCCGGCACCGCCGGAGAGAGACCGTGGATCGCATCGCTCAGCCACAGCGCCGACGTCGCGCCGAGGACGAGAAGCGTCTTGATCTCCGCCGCCGACAGCGGCTTCGCCGACGCAAGCGGCAGCGAATGCGCGGCCGCGTCCTCGAACCTTCCCACCATGACGCGGAGGTAGAGCGCGCCCAGGGCGATGAGCGCGTAATAGGGCAGGGACATGAGGGCGAACCAGCGCACCCAGGAGAATCCGCCCAGCAACGTCGCGGCCGTGATCGACGTGATGCCGCCGGTGAGCAGCGCCGACGATGCCAGGGGATTGAGCATGCCGAGCGCCAGCATCAGCGCCCGCCCGACGCGGCCGGACCTGGCGAGGCCCATGGTTTCGAGCGCGTCGCAATAGGCGGGAATTAGGATGGCGTTGCGGGTGATCGCCGAGGGGAGGAGGAGCGCCAGCAGCGGAAGGGCGGCGATCATCTGCCAATAGAGACGCGTCGGACTGCCCGCGGCGCGGCGGCCGAGAAAGCGCGCTGCGCGCTCGGCAAGCCCGCTCGCCTCGACGGCGGCCCCGATCGCCACGGCGCCGACGAGAAAGAACGTCACGTCCGAGGTGAAGCCGGCGAGCGCGTCGGGCAGTCGCTGTCCCGGTGCGATCGCGAGCAGCACCAGCACGACCAGGGCGGTTACGCCGAGCGGAAGCGCTTCCGAGATCCACAGGATCGTCCCGGCGAGCACCGTGCCGAGCACGGCCTGGCCCGCGTCGGTGAGGCCCGCGAGCGGCGGCCCGAAGCGCGCGACCGCATAGGCGGCGAGTGCCGCTGCCACGCTGAGCCCTGTTCTGCCGACGAGCCGTTGGCCCTGATCGTGCGCCTTGCTCACTCGCGGCTCGTCCATCACCTCATTTTCTCACAGAGAACTTCAGCCAAATGGCCTTGACAAACGACTTTCCGTCATAGCTCTGTGAGAAAAACTCACATCCGGGAATTCAATGGCGAAGCGCCGGCTGCCTCCGCTCAAGGCGCTCCCGGCGTTCGAGGCCGCCGCGCGGCACGCCAGCCTGAGCGCCGCTGCCCATGAGATGCACCTGACCCACGGCGCGATCAGTCGCCAGGTCAAGGCGCTGGAGACGCATCTCGGTGTAGCGCTGTTCCGCCGTCTCAGCCGCCGGATCGAGCTCACCGAGGCCGGGGCCGCGCTGCTGCCGGCGGTGCGCACCGCGCTCGACGTGATCGAGAGCAGCGCCGCGCGCATTGCCGCGCAGCCACGGCGCGGCCCGCTGGTGGTCTCGTGCCTGCCCACCTTCATGATGCGCTGGCTGATCCCGCGGCTGTACGATTTCCACGCCCGCTACCCGCAGATCGAGGTGCGGCTGGCGGCTTCCTACGCGCCGGTGAGCTTCGCCCGCGATGGGATCGACGTTGCGATCCGCTTTGCCGACGCGCGGCCGGCCGAGGGAATCGATGCGCAAGCCTTCCTGGCCGAAGAGGTCGGACCGGTCTGCGGCCCGGCCGTGTTGGAGCGGCACGCGCTACGCCGACCGTCGGACCTGCGGCGCCACACCCTCCTGCATACCGAGACGCGCCCCGATGCGTGGCCGCACTGGATCGGGCAGAGCGGGGTGAAGGGCGTTGACGCAACGAAAGGTCCCCGGTTCGAGCATTTCTACGTGCTCCTCGAGGCGGCCGCGAGCGGCCTCGGGGTTGCGGTCGCGCCGCAGCCGCTGGTCGCCGCGGACATCGCGAGCGGCCGGCTGATCGCGCCGTTCGGGTTCGTCCCGAGCGGCCGTTCCTATTGCATCCTGCATCCGGGCGAAGTCGCGCGCGTCGCCAAGGTCAGGACATTCCGGCGGTGGATCATGGAAGCGGCTGCACGGCCGGCTCTTGGCGCGGTGCCTCCGCAAAGGGCGATGGAACCGGGCATGGAATGAGACCGGATCCTGACCTGCGTGGTCGTGTCAGGCCTCGCCCGTGCTATTCTGCCCGCAACATCGAACAGAAGAAGGACGGGAGGCCATGACCACCATCGCACGACGCAGCTTCATCAAGAATGCCGTCGGTACCGCCTTGGCGTTGGGCGGCGGATTACCCGGCGCGCGCTTTGCGCGCGCCCAGGACAGCGCCTTTCCGAGCCGACCGTTGCGCTTCATCGTCCCACTCGCCGCCGGCGGCGGCCTCGACTTCGTCGCTCGCGTGGTCGGCGATCACATGACGCGCGAGCTCGGCCAGCAGGTGTTCGTCGAGAACCGTACCGGCGCCGGGAGCACGATCGGCATTGACGCGGCGATCAAGAGCCCGGCCGACGGCTATTCGATCCTCATCACCAACGACAACGTGGCGAGCGCGCCGCATGTGCTGCGCCTGAGCGTCGATTACCTGAAGGACCTCCTTCCCGTCGCGCTGCTCGGGCGCCAGCCGCAGGCGCTGGCAGTGCATCCCTCGCTGACGACGGTGAATTCGGTCGCCGACCTCGTCTCGCTGGTGAAGCAGCGACCGGGCATGGGCTGCGCCACCTCCGGGGTCGGCACCAACCAGCATGTGCTGCTCGCCTGGTTCGCGCGCGAAGCCGGGATCCGGCTGGACCACGTTCCCTATCGGGGCGCCGGCCAGGCGATCAACGACGTGATCGCCGGCCATGTGCAGGTCGCCTTTCTCGGGCCGACCGCCCTGCTGCCGCAATACCACGCGGGGAGGGTGCGGCTGCTCGCGCAGACCGGCGAGGCGCGCTCGCGCAGCATGCCGGAGGTGCCGACGCTGCAGGAAGCCGGGTTCGCCGGCATCACGCTGGAATCCTGGTACGCGGCCTTCGTGCCGCTCGGAACGCCGGAGGGGGTCGTCGCGCGGCTCAACGCCGCCATGAACAAGGCCCTCGCCGATGCCGGCACGCGCGAGCAGTTCCTCAAGAGCGCGACCGAGCCGGCCGGCGGCACGCCCGCACAGCTCGCCGGCGCCGCGCGGGCGGACGCCGAGAAATATGCCAAGCTGATAAGAGAGCTCAATATCGGGACGAATTGACCCATCTGGGGCGCGACCGCAGGCAGCTATGATTGCGCCAGTTGGGAACAAAATGAATCCGGGAGGAACAGAGATGAAAGCCCGCGTTTGCATCCGACGCTTCGGAGTGACGGTTGCGCTTCTGCTCGCCTGCTCCACGATGGCGCTTCCGGCCGCCGCCCAGGAGTGGCCGGCTCGCACCGTCAGCGTGGTGGTGCCGCTCGGCGCCGGCAGCGCGAGCGACATCATGGCGCGCGTGGTTGCCGAGCAGCTCGGCAAGCAGCTCGGGCAGACGTTCGTCGTCGAGAACCGGCCGGGCGCCGGCGGGACGATCGGCGCCGGCATGGTGGCGAAGTCGGCGCCCGACGGCTACACGATCCTCGCCTACGGGGCGCTCGCCACCGCGCATGCGCTGCACACGAAGCTTCCCTACGATACGCTGAACGATTTCGTGCCGGTGATCCCGTTCGGGCAGCAGCCGCTGGTGGTGGTGACGGCGCCGGGCAAGGGCTACAAGACGCTCGGCGACCTGATCGCCGCCGCCAGGGCGAAGCCGGGCGCGCTCAACTATTCGTCGGCCGGCATCGGATCTGCTTCGCATTTCGCTGCCGAGCGCCTGCGCGTCAGCGCCGGGATCGAGGCGCAGCACATCGCCTTCAAGGGCGCTGCCGAGGCGGTGACCGAAGTCGTCGCCGAACGGATCGACTTCAGCCCGCAGCTGTTCACCACGACGCTGCCGCTTTTGCGGGACGGCAAGCTCATGGCGCTCGCAGTGAGCGCCAACAAGCGGGCCAGCGTGATGCCCGAGGTGCCGACCACGATTGAAGCCGGCCTTGCCGCGGATTCGGTCTACCCGTTCTACAGCGGTCTGTTCCTGCCGGCGAAGACGCCGCGCGACATCGTCGAGAAGCTGCAGCGGGAGGCCGCCAAGGCGCTGCAGGCGCCGGCGGTGCAGGCGCGCTTCGCCACGCTCGGCGTCGAGCCGATGACGATGACGCTCGACGAGTTCGCCAAGTTCGTGCGCGACGACGTCGAGGCGGCGGTCACGCTGGTGAAGGCCGCCAAGATCCCGACGCAGTAGGCTGCTGACCGAAGTCCCGTGCTCCGCCACGAAGCCGCGCCGTCGTTCAGCGGCGGCGCCGCCGCCTCGAGCCGATGCCTGATCCAATCGACACGAGCGTGCTGATCGTCGGCGCCGGGCCGGTCGGCCTGACGCTGGCGCTCGATCTCGCCGGGCGCGGCGTCGATGTGACGCTCGTGGAGCGCCGCCGTGCCGGCGAGCCGCAGCATGCCCGGAGCAACCAGGTCTCCGCGCGGTCGATGGAGATCTTCCGCCGCCTCGGCATTGCCGACAGCGTGCGTGACGTCGGCCTGCCGGCGGACTACCCGAACGACGTCGCCTGCCGCACCACGGCGACCGGGATCGAACTCTCCCGCATCGTCATCCCGTCGCGCGCCGAACGTCGCGTGGCGACCTCGGGGCCGGATGGCTGGTGGCCGACGCCGGAGCCGCCACATCGGATCAACCAGGCCCATCTCGAGCCCGTGCTGTTCGCCCATGCGGCGTCGCATGCATCCATTCGTATCGTCAATCGCACCGAAGTCGAGGACCTGTCCCAGGACGAGGGCAGCGTCACCGCGATCGCCCGCGATCTCGACAGCGATGCGCGATTGTCGCTGCGCGGCCGCTTTCTGGTCGGCTGCGACGGGAGCCGATCCGTTATCCGCAGGGCGATCGGCGCCACGCTTTGCGGCACACATGCAATCCAGCGCGTGCAGTCCACCTGCATCCGTGCGCCGCAGCTCCTGCGTCTGCTGCCCGGGAAGCGCGCCTGGCTCTACCTCTCGTTCAACCCGCGCCGCTGCGGAACGATGATCGCCATCGACGGACGCGAGACCTGGCAGATCCACAACTGGCTCTACGGGGATGAGCCCGACTTCGATTCGGTCGATCGCGATTGGGCCGTGCGCGCCATCCTCGGGGTGGGAGCAGACTTCCGCTACGACGTGGTCGCGCAGGAGGACTGGGTTGCGCGTCGCCTTGTCGCCGACCGCTTCCGTGATCGACGCGTGTTCATCTGCGGCGATGCCGCGCATCTGTGGATCCCGCATGCGGGCTACGGCATGAATGCCGGCATAGCCGATGCCGCGAACCTGTCGTGGATGCTGGCGGCGACCCTGAACGGCTGGACGCCGGCCGCGGTTCTCGACGCCTACCAGGCGGAGCGGCAGCCGATCACCGACCAGGTGTCGCGCTTTGCCATGGACATGGCCACGAGCAACACGCGGCAGCGGCGCGAAATCCCTCCGGAGATCGAACGGCCGGACGCCGTGGGTGCCGCCGCTCGTGCGCGCATCGGCCAGGAGGCCCATGATCTCTACGTGCAGCAGCAGTGCTGCGGCGGTCTGAACTTCGGATATTTCTACGCGGGCTCGCCGCTCATCGCCTACGACGGCGAGCCGCAACCCGCCTACACGATGCACGATTTCACGCCGTCATCGGTGCCCGGCTGCCGGGCGCCGCACCTCTGGCTCGACGACGGCAGCTCCCTGTACGACCGGCTCGGGGCGGACTACACGCTCATCCGCGCCGACCCGTCCGCGCCGGTCTCGCGCCTCGTCGAGGCGGCCGCACAGCGCGGTGTCCCGCTTGCGGTTCTCGACGTCGACACGGCGGAGGCGCGCCAGCTTTATCCGCACCGGCTCACGCTCGTGCGTCCCGACCAGCACGTCGCATGGCGGGGGAACGACGAGCCCTCGGCTCCCCTGGCGCTGATCGATCGCGTGCGCGGGGCCGGCGCGTGAAGCTCCGCCTCCTCGACGCACTCACCCGGCAGCCTGGCTGGCTTGCCGGTGCTCCTCGAGCACGGCCGGCATCTGCGACGGCGGCATGCGGCCGAAGCCGCAATAGGCCGCAACCCCGAACTCGGGGAGATATTTGCGCGCCGCCGCGACCCGCGCGGCGAAGCCGTCCATGTGATGGATGACGCCGAGATAGACGCGGGCGCCGCCCGGCTTGAGGCTTGCCAGCGGCGCAAGGAACCGATCGTCGGCGCCGTCGAGCACCGGGATGTGGATCCAGTCGACCCGGCGGCCCGACCCCTCGACCACCGCATTGGCGAGTGCGACCGTCGCCGAGAGATCGGGCGGGGCGAAGCGCGGCCAGCCGCCGAGCGTGCCGAAGCAGAAATGATAGCCGAGCATGACCGTGTCCGGCACGTGCGGCGACAGTGCGCGGAACTGCTCGAGATTGCGCGCGATGGCGCCTTCGGCCGCATAGCCGGGGATCGCGCCGTAGGCGTCCTGCACTTCGGTCGCGCAATCCCATTGGATGGCGAGATCCTCGCCCGGGATCTTCGCCACGATGGTGTCGATCTCGGTCGCCAGCGCCTCGGCGAATCCGGGCCTGACCTTGGCGACGTCGCTAGCGTCGGGGAAGATGCGCGGCGGCAGCGCGCTGTTGACCGAGGGCAGCGACACCTGGAAGCGCAGATGCCGGGCGAGCACGCTCTGTTGGCGCAAGGTCTTGAACACGAAATACGAGCCGATCGCCTCGCGCGCGTAGCCGAGCCGCCAGCCGGGGTCGCCGAACCGCACGCGGGCGACGCCCTCCCTGACCCGGAACTGCCAGCTGTCGGCGGCATCGCGCGGATTGAGCCGCTCCACGCCGTCCTCCGGCTGCGGACGCCGCACGATCTCCAGATCGGGATGCGTGGCCAGGACCTGATAATGGATGCGGCTGATCCAGTGCTTGCGCGGACCGACCTCGCCATCCGGCATGGCGGTGAGCGAAGGCCCGAGCGCGCCGCCGAAGCTGCGCAGCACGTCCTCGGCAGAGTCGAGCGGAATGCTGCCGACCAGCAGGAGGTTCCGTTCCACGTTTCCTCCGATCTACGAAAGCGTGGAACTGCTTAAACCTCAGTTCGTCTTGATCTGCAATTCCCTCACCAGCCGCTGATATTTCGCGAAGTCGTCGCGCACGAGGCGCCCGAACGCCTCGGTGCTCCCGCCGATCGGGTCCTGCGCGGAATTGACCAGGTTCGCCTTGATGGCCGGATCGGCCAGCGCCTTCCCCACCTCGGCGTTGAGCCGGGCGACGATCGGCTGCGGGGTTCCGGCCGGGACGAACACGCCGAGCCATTGATCGAGCACCAGCCCTTTGACGCCTGCCTCCTGGAAGGTCGGCACGTCCGGCAGGCTCTGAGAGCGCGCCTCGGTGGTCTGCGCCAACAGCAGCAGCTTGCCCGCCTTGTAGTGCGGTATCAGCGGCGTCGAGCCGAGCGTGCCGAGTTGCACGTGGCCGGCGATGAGATCGTTGATCGCCTGTCCGCCGCCGCGATACGGCACCTGCTCCAGCTCGATCCCGGCGAGCTGCGCGAACCATTGCGTCACCATGTGCTGCCCCGAGCCGGCACCGCTGCCGGTGGCGTAGCGCAGGCCCGGCTGTTGCTTCACGCGCGTAATGAGTTCGCCCACCGTGCGCACGCCAAGCGAAGGGTGCGCGGCGAGCACGATGGGCTGGCGCGAGAGCTGGACGACGGCGGTCAAGTCCTTCAGCGCATCATAGCTCACCCGGTAGACATGGGGATTGCTGGCGATCGCGTCGGGGGCGATGAGGACCGTGTAGCCGTCGGGGTCGCTCTTGGCGACCGCCTCGATGCCGATCACGCCGTTGGCCCCGGTGCGGTTCTCGACAACGACCTGCTGCCCGAGCGTGCGTGTCAGATGCTCGGCGACGAGCCGTGCGGCGACGTCGGTCGAGCCGCCCGCCGCGAACGGCACGATCATGCGGACGGCGCGGTTCGGCCAATCCTGCGCATGCGCCGCAAGCGGAGAGGCGGCGATCGTCGCCGCCAAGGCGACGAGGATGCGAACGGTCTTCATCGGGCAGTCTCCTCGACGTTGCGGATATCGAACAGAGTTTCGGGGCCGAGGTTGTGGGCTGTGCAGACGAGCTCGTAGGCGTCGGAGCGCAACGAGATGCGTCCGGTCTCCTTGACCCTGCCGTCGGGACCGAAGGCCGTGCGGCGCAAGACCATCACCGGCGTGCGCGCGGACAGCTTCAGGTGCCGGCCGACGACCACACCGGCCGCTTCGGCACGGATCGAAATCTGCGAGGAGGCGACGCGAATGCCCGCTTCGCGCATCATGTCCTCGGTCGAGACAAGCTCGGCCTTGACGCGCGGCAGCTTCGCCACCTCGGGCACGAGCCAAGCCTGCACCAGGGCGACCGGCAGGCCGTCGATCAGGTACAGCCGGTCAAACGTGAGCGCGGACCCGGCGCGATCGAGATTCAACAAGGCCGCCGTCTCGCGCGGCGGCACGGCGAGCTCGTACCGCACCAGGCGGCTGCTCGCGGTCTCCGCCTGAGCGAACAGCGAGCCGAGCAGCCCGTGCAATCGCTTCAGGTCGTGGCGCACCGCCGGCAGCGTCACGAAGGTGCCTTTGCCCTGCTGGCGCACGATGAGCTGCTTGCGCACCAGCTCGTCGACGGCAAGGCGCACGGTGATGCGGCTGACCGCGAACCGCCGCACCAGAAGTTCCTCCGACTCCAGTCGGTCGCCCGGCTTGAGCGCGCCCGAGCGGATCGCGCTCTCGAGATGCTGCGCGAGCTGGCGGTAAAGCGGCTCCGGGCTCGCTCGGTTGAGCGCCGCTCGTTCAGGGATGCGTGCGGCCATGGGTTTCCTCTTGCGGATCAGCGCTCCCCGGCCATACTAAGTCGTCATATAACGTCTTATCAAGACCTGCTTGGTGCGAGAAAAGCCGGGGCCCGCGCATGCCGTTTTCGACCTATCTGCCGGAGCACATGGGCTCCGCCTCGCTCGAGCCGGCCGGGCCGTTCGTCGCCGGATCGCATGCCGAATTCACCCTGACCTACACGGCTGGAACCTTCGGCATCGACGACAGCGGCATGCTCAAGATCTCCTGGCGCACCACGTCGGACATGGCGAAGCCGCAGTTCGGCGATCCGCCGGCGGCGAACTACACGACGGTCGAGGCGAGCAACGGGGCCAAGCTGGAGCACTGGATCGAGCGTCTCAACATCCGGCCCTGGGTGAACACGCTGCTGATCCGGGTCGGGCGCGGCTTCCTGCGCGCCGGGGACCGGATCTCCGTGCGCTTCGGCGACCGCCGCGGCGGGTCGCCAGGGCTGCGGCTGCAGACCAACTGCGAAGAGCATTTCGCCCTGAAGGTCTACGTCGACGCCTTCGCGACCTATGAATTCACCGAGCTGCCGGTCTCTCCGGGATTTGCCCTCGTGCCCGGGCCGGCCGCGCGATACAAGGCGATCCTCCCGTCGCTCGCGGTGGCCGGCGAGCCGTTCCGGCTCGCGATCGTCGCCGAGGACGTATGGGGCAATCCGACCGCGCTGGGTGAGCGCCGTCTCGCGCTCGTCTCGTCGCACCCGGTGCGGAACCTGCCCGAGACGGCTCTCCCCCGGCCCGGCGAGGGTCCGATCGTGCTCGAAAATCTCGTCGTCGACACCGTCGCCGACGTGGATCTGCGGCTCTGGCACGAGGGCGGCGGCGAGCTCGCCCGCGCCAACCCGATGCGGGTCGTCGCGCGTGCGCCGCTGCGGCGCTACTGGGGCGACCTGCACGGCCAGAGCGGCGAGACCGTCGGCACCAATCCGGCGGAGAGCTATTTCCGTTATGCGCGCGACAAGGCCTTCGTCGACATCGTCGGCCACCAGGGCAACGACTTCCAGATCACCGACGCGTTCTGGCAGGAGCTCAACCGGCTCACGGCGGCGTTCGACGTGCCCGGCCGCTTCGTCTGCGTGCCGGGCTACGAATGGTCGGGCAACACCGGCATGGGCGGGGACCGCAATGTCTTCTATCGCCGCGAAGGCCGCCCGATCGTCCGCTCGTCGCGCATCCTCACGCCTGGTCAGGGCGGGGCCAATGCCGATTGCTACACGGCACAAGATCTGTTCGCCGCGCTGAAGGACGAGGACGCCGTGCTCATCGCCCATGTGGGCGGGCGCTACGCGGACATCCGGCTCGCGCATGACGGCAGGCTCGAGCGCGCCGTCGAGGTGCATTCCACCTGGGGCACGTTCGAGTGGCTGCTGCACGACGCATTCGAGAAGGGCTATCGCGTCGGCGTGGTGTGCCACAGCGACGACCACAAGGGGCGGCCCGGTGCCACGCGGCCCGGCGCCTCGACGTTCGGGGCGATCGGCGGCCTGACCTGCTATCTGATGCCCGAGCTCACGCGCGACGCGCTGTTTGCGGCGCTGCGCAGCCGGCGCCACTACGGCACGACCGGCACGCGGCTCTGCCTCAACCTCGCCGGCGCCTTCGACGCGCCGGTGGTGCATTTCTCCGACGACCCCCAGCTGGGACCGGCGACGGAGATGCACGTGCGCGAGGCACTGATGGGCGACATCGTGCGGCCTGGCGCCGTGCCGATGCGGCTCGCAGTGGAAGTGATCGGCACAGCGCCGATCGAGCGCGTCGACGTGCTGCACGGTGCAGAGGTCGCCGAGACCGTGCGGCCGTACGGGGCGGCCGATCTCGGCCGGCGCGTACGCGTGCTGTGGCAGGGCGCGGAGTATCGCGGGCGCGGCCGCGAGACCCATTGGGAGGGACGGCTGACGCTCGCCGGCAACCGCATCGCGCGCTTCGCGCCGGTGAATTTCCTCAACCCCGAGCGGCAGGTGCGCGAAACGGAAGGCGGCCGCACGCTCGCCTGGAGCTCGGTGACGACCGGCAACCTCGCCGGGATCGACCTCTGGCTCGGCGATGCGCGAAGCGGCACGCTCGCGATCGAGACCAACGTCGTATCGGGCGACGTGCAGCTTGCGGCGCTCGCCCACGAGGCGGTGTCGTTCGACGGCGGAGGCCTGGGTCGAAAGCTGAGCGTCTATCGCCTGCCCGAGGCCGACTGGAGCCGGCGTGTGGTCCTTGAGCATCGCGTGGCATACGCCGGCGGCGCCGACCTGCCGGTCTATGTACGCGTCACCCAGGCCGACGGGCACCAGGCCTGGTCGAGCCCGATCTATCTGATCGCCTGACGGCCCGGAACATTCCCCGTCGGGATCGCGTGTCAGGCCTCCGCGCCGGTGCCGAACGCGTGACAATGGTCCGGCTCGACCGACAGGCTCACGATTGCGCCACGGACGAACGGATGATCGACCGATCCCTCGGCCTGCACCTGCAGCGTACCGGCGTTGATGGTGTAATCGATGCAGGTTCCGAGAAAAGCGGCCGCCGCGATCTCGCCGGGAAGGCCGGCTCCGCCCGCTCCGTCCTGCGCGGCCCGCAGCGCGACGCGATCGGCGCGGAACGCGATGGTGCAGTCCTGGCCGTTGCGAGGCGGCTGCGCGGACCGCCACCGCGCCGACAGGCGCAGGCCGTCGCCGAGGTCGACCTGCACCGTCCCGGCCTCTCCGATCGCCGCGACGCGGCCCGAGAAGACGTTCGAATAGCCGAGGAAGCGGGCGGCGAATGCGGTCGCGGGATTCCTGAAGATGTCCTGCGGCGCGCCGGCCTGCTCGACCAGCCCCCTGTTCATGATCACGATATGGTCGGAGAGCGACAGCGCTTCCTCCTGATCGTGGGTGACGAAAATAGCCGTGAACGCCAGGCGTGCCTGCAGTAGCTGGAGCTCGGTCCGCATGCGCTCGCGCAGGTTGGCGTCGAGGTTGGACAGAGGCTCGTCGAACAGGACCACGCGCGGCTCGTGCACCAGCGCGCGCGCAAGCGCGACCCGCTGCTGCTGGCCGCCGGAAAGATCGGCGGCCGAGCGCGCATACAGGTCGCCGAGCCCGACCAGCTCGAGGATTGTGCGGGTCCGCTGTTCGACCTCGCGTTTCGGACGACCCGCAATGGCCAGCGGAAACCCGACGTTGCCGCCCACGCTCATGTGCGGCCAGATCGCGTAGGACTGAAACACCATCCCGATGTTGCGGCGCTCGGGCTCGACGAACGCGCCGGTTTCGCCGTCGTAGACGACCCGGTCGCCCACGGCGATGCGGCCGGACGTCGGCACTTCCAGGCCGGCGATGCAGCGCAAGGTCGTGGTCTTGCCGCAGCCGCTCGGGCCGAGCAGCGTGACCATGCTGCCGGGCGCCACGGAGAACGAAATTCCGCGGACGGCCTGCACCGCCCCATAGGACATCGCCAGGCGATCGACGTCGACCGCAACGGATCGGGAGACAGGCCGTGCCCCGCCGCCAGTGGCGTCACCGGTGCGCGCAGCGGTGCCGGAGGGGTCATGCATGCGGTCAGCCCTGGCGCGGGTTGGACACCTGCCGGATGGCGGCGACGCAGACGAGGACCAGGATTGTCTGCAGCACGCCGAACGCGCCCGACACGCCGTACGGCTCGTATTCCATGATCTGGATCAGGGCGATGGAGATCGTTTCCGTGCCGTAGGTGAACAGCATCATGGACGAGCTGACCTCGCGGATATAGGTGACGAACAAGAGCAGCCACAACGAGGTCATGCCGGGGGCGACCAGCGGCATCACGATGCGGGTCATGGCGCGCCGCCAGGTGGCGCCCGACATGCGCGCCAACTCGTCGAGCTCGCGCGACACCGACTGGACCAGCGCTTCGCTGTTACGCAGCCCGGTCGGAAGATAGTGCACGATGTAGGCGATCATGATGATCCACAAGGTGCCGTAGAGCGGGGTCGCGACCAGCGCGATGAGAAAGCCGAGGCCGAGCACGATGCCGGGCACCGTGACCGGAACCATGGCGAGCGGCGCGAGCCCCTCGCGCGCCGGCAGCCGCGTCCGGTGAATGACGAGCGCCAGCAGCATGCAGATCGCCACCGCGATCGTCGCGCCGACGGTCGAGATGAACAGGCTGTTGACCAAACCGCGATACGCGATGGCGTCGACGAAGATCACCTTGTGATAGTTGGCGAGCGTCATCCGCGACCAGCTGAACGCGCCGGTCCAGGCGTCCTGGAACGAGACGATCAGCAGCGCGAGGAACGGCCCGATGACGAACACGAGGTAGAGTCCGTTCGCGGCGAGCGCGGCGAAGCGCCAACGGCCGAGATCGACCCGCCGCGGCCGGTAGCCCTTGCCGGTCACGGTGGTGAAGCGGCGGCCGCGCAAGAGCAGGATCTGCCCGGCAGTGAATGCGACGGTGAACAGGAACAAGGCGGAGGAGAGAATCGCGGCGGTGGCGAAGTCGGCCGGATACTCGTTGATGGCCGCGTAGATCAGTGTCGACAGCGTATGGACGCGGCCGGGCACCCCCAGCACCAGGGGAACGCCGAAGATGCCCGCCGCCGTGACGAACACGAGAATGCAGGCCGACAGGATCGCCGGCGCGGACAGCGGCAGGGTAATCAGGAGCGCGGTCCTGAGCTTGGACGCGCCGGACATCCGCGCCGAATCCTCCAGCGAGGCGTCCATGCTCTGCAGGCTGCCGAGCGTGAACAGATAGACGTAGGGCGCATAGAACAGCCCGAGCACCAGCGCGATGCCCCACACCGTGTAGATGTCGAACGGCGGCCCGCCGAACAACGGCTCGAGCAGGCGGTTGAGGATGCCGGAGCGCGGCGCCGCCACCACCTGCCAGCTCAGCGCGCCGACGACGCTCGAAAGGTAGAACGGCACCATGTTGAGGGGATCGAGCACGCGCCGGAACGGCATGTTCGAGCGTGCGACCAGCCAGGCCAGCGCGATTCCGATACCGCCCGCCAGCACGACCGTGAGCACGCTGATGATCAGCGTGTTGATCACCGCGTCGATGATGTTGGGGGTGCGGAAGACCTCCTGGATCTTGGCGAGCGAGAGCCCGCTGTCCTCGGAGAATACCTGGATGAGAACGGCGAGCAGCGGATAGACGACGCTGACCGCCAACGTCGCGTAGATCAGCAGCACGAGCGCGAGATCGTACCCGCGGAACAGCGGCAGGCGCAGCGGTCGTCTCGCCGTCGACGCCAGGCTCACGGGAAGCGCCCCGTCAACAAGGACGGGCGGCGCGCCGCCCGCGCCGCCGGTCGAGGGTCAGGCTGGTCATCCGGCGGCTATTTCTGGCCGATGCCGGCCGCCTGCGCCTTCGCGCGGAACGCCTTGATCTTGGCGGTGGTCGCTTCGGTATCCCAATCGAACGGGATCGCCTTCACGTCCTCGGCGCGCGGCAGAATGTCGGGATGTTGCGGCTTGACGCCCGGGCGGCCGTAGAAGAGCAGGGATCCGGCGTCCATCATGGTCTGCGTGCCGTGGGCGCTGCGCACGAAATCGATGAACAGCTTTGCCGTCGCCGGATGCGGAGCGCTCGCCATGATGATCGCCGGGAACGGGACCAGCACGACGCCTTCCTTTGGAATCACCTGCCGAGTCGGCAGCTTGCGCTCGATCAGCGAGAGCGAGTCCTTCGGGCTGTTGAGGAGCGTGGCGGAAAACTCCCCGGAACCGACCCAGTCGCGGCCTTGCGACGCCTTGATATGCAGGGTCGGCTTGAGCTTGCCGAGCTTGGCGAGCCACTCGTCGCCCATCGCCCTGGTGATGCCATCGAGGACCGGCGCCGCCGAAGTCGAAGCCAGCACGTTGATCATGCACAACCGGCCTTCGAGCCGCGGGTCGACGAAGTCGTTCCAGCTCGTCGGGTTGAAGTCCTTCATGCCGAGCTCGGCCACGGATTTCGTGTTGTAGACCGGCGCGAACGCATAGGCGTCGGAGACCCAGTAGCCCTTCGCCGACATGCCGTGCTTGTCGGACAGCGTATAGGCCGCGTAGTGGGGCAACTCGTATTGCATGATCTCGCCGCGCTTGAGCAGATCCTGGTACCAGGCCCACGACGCGTTCCAGACGATGTCGAAGTCATTGCGCTTGGCTTTGAGCAATTGCTCGATGCGGGTCACGATCGCGCCCGTGCTGCCGTAGGTGTACTCGGGCTTGAGATCGGCGAGGCCGTAGTAGCGCCTGAACTCGGCGAGAATGGCGTCGGCGTGGCCCGGCTCGATCTGCACGCCGATCCAGGAAAGCGCGCCCTCCTTCTTGGCCGCCTCGATCAGCGCCTTGACCCGCGCCTTTTCGGTGGCGTCGGTGATCGCGGCGAGGGCGGGGGCCTCTTGCGCGAACGCGGCGGATACGCCCATCGTCCAGGCGGTCGTCACGAGGACGGCTGCGAGCAGCCAAGTCCGACTTGTCCCTGATCCACGCATCTGGCGTCCTCCCTCGACGTCTGCTCGTCGCTCGCGGCCCCGATTTGTTTTCGTTGGCATGAGCCGCAGCGGGCTACAGCATGCCCTCGCAAGTGGGGATTTGCAATTGCGCCCACCGGCCTACAGCCCGCCGGGTGATCGAGGACTTAAGCAATGAAGGCAACCGTCAGGCAAATGAGCGCATCCGACCGGCCCGCCTGGGCGCGCATGCGCGCCGCGTTGTGGCCCGCGGATACGGAAGCTGGCCACGCGCAGGACGTCGAGCAGATCCTCGCCGGCGACGACACATGGGGCTTCATCGCCGAAACGGTCGAGCGCACGCCGGCCGGCTTCGCCGAGCTCTCGATCCGCAAGTACGCCAACGGGTGCGAGACGCAGCCGGTCCCGTTTCTCGAAGGCATCTGGGTCGAGCCGCCGCTGCGGCGGCAGGGCATCGGCCGTCTGCTCATCGCGCAGGTGGAAGCCTTCGCGGCGGCACGCGGCTTTCGCGAGATCGGCTCGGATGCGCTCATCGACAACAAGGAATCGCACGCCGCTCACCGCGGCTGGGGATTCTCCGAGACCGAACGCGTGGTCTATTTTCGCAAGGCGCTGGGCGGATGAACGCGCCGAGCCCGACCTATTGCGTCTGCTGCCCGAGGCGCGCGAGCAGTGCCTCCTTCACCTTGATGTCGCGCTCGAGGCGGGCGGCGAACGCCTTGCGGTCCGCGTAATAGCCCGCGGGCTGGCCGGCGCCTTTGGCGACGGTGCGATAGGCTTCATCCTGGGCTGCGCTCGCGCACGCCTGCTCCAGCTTGTCAATGATCGGTTGCGGCGTGTGGGCGGGCGCCAGGATGCCGCCGAAGCTGGTCGGGCTGACGTCGTAACCCTGCTCCTTCACGGTGGGCGTGTCGGGAAACGCCGGGTGGCGCTCCTCGGCGAAAATGCCGATGAGGCGGATGCGCTCGCGGTTGGCGCTCGCGGTTCCCTGGACCACCGAGGCAACGTCGAGGCGGCCGCCGATCAGGTCGGTCGCGACGCCCGGGTCGCCCCGATAGGCGACGCCGGTGATCTTGATCCTGGCCACGTCGAGGAACTCTTCCATGGCGAGGTGCGGGATGGTGGCCGGGCCCTGGTGCCCGTAGTTGAGCGCGCCCGGCTTCTCCTGCGCCGCCTTGACCAGGTCGGCGACGGACCGCAGCGGCGACTCGGCGCGCACCGCGAGCACCATGGCGTTGGAGAAGGTCTGGCACACGGGCGCCAGCGCATCCGCCTTGTAGCCCGCCTCCACGGCCTTGGTCGCCGGATAGACCGAGACGACCAGCGCGGGGGCGAACAGGAGCGTGTGGCCGTCGGCTTCCGCCCGCGCGACCGAGGTCGTACCGGTGGCGCCGCCGGCGCCCGGCCGATTGACCACGACGAACTGCTGGCCGAGCCGGCTCGACAATCCGGCGGCCAGGCCGCGGGCCAGGACGTCCGTCGTGCTTCCGGCCTGGTACGGATTGATGAGCTGCACGACGCGGTTGGGATAGTCCTGCTGGGCCTGCGCGGAAAACGGCAGACATGCAAAGAGCGCGGCAATTGCGGCCAATCCTGATTTACGGGAGTGGAACATCTGGATCCTTTCACCACCCGACGCGTTTGCGCCGCCGGCCTGCTCCATATACCGGTCCAGCGTCCGGGTCACAGCCACAATATGCGCTTGCGGTAGTCGAGGTCGCTCAGCAGCGGTGCCGCAGGCCCGTGGTGGAACACGGCGCCCCGCTCCAGCGCGAACACGCGGTCGGCGAGCGCCAGCACCAGGTCGAGGTTGTGCTCCACGATCACGATGGAGGCGTGCCGGCGCAGCTGGTCGAACACCCGGAACAGCTCCAGCACCACGGTGGGAGCCAGCCCTTCGAACGGCTCGTCCAGCAGCAGGAGCTTGACGTTGCCCGACAGCGCCCGGGCGACCGCCACCATCTGCTGCTCGCCGCCCGACAGGTAATCCGCCGCGACGTCCATCCGCTCTCGCAGGCGCGGGAAATGCTCGAAGACCTTCTCCTCGCTCCATACCACGCCGGTTCCGCCGTCGGTCGCCCGCGCCAGGCGCCCCAGCGCCAGGTTCTCCCGCACCGTCATGCCGGCGAACAGCCCGCGCCCCTGCGGCACGTAGCCGATGCCGAGGCGCGCGATGTCCGGCGCCGGCAGCCCGGCAATGTCGCGGCCCGCGTAGTCGATCCGTCCGGTGGCCGGCGGGACGAGACCGGCCAAGGTCTTCAGCAGCGTCGACTTGCCGGCGCCGTTGCGGCCGAGCAGCGCCACGATCTCGCCGTCGCGCACGTCCAGGGCGACGTCGTTCAGGATATGGCTCTTGCCGTAGAACGCGTTGACGCCCTCGACCCGCAACGCCTGCGTCTCGCGCGCGCCGTCGGCGAGGCGGCCGCTGGCGGGCGGCGTGCCGGTTCCGGTGTAGACCTCCTGCACGCGCCGGTCGCCACGCACCTCGTCCGGGGTGCCGGCCATCAGCACCTCGCCCTGGTTCATCACCGTGACCTGCTGCGAGAAGCCGAGCACGCGGTCGATGTCGTGCTCGACGATCAGTACCGGGATGCTGGCCGCCACGCGCTTCACCAGGCTCGACACGCGCTCGCGCTCGGCCGCCGCGAGGCCGGCGAGCGGCTCGTCCAACAAGAGGAGCTGCGGCTTGGCGCCGAGCGCAATCCCGAGGTCCACGAGTCGCTGCCCGCCGTAGGACAGCTCGTCCCCCTGGATCTCCTCGATGCCCTGAAGGCCGAGGAAGCGGATGAGCTCGGCGGTCTCCGCATGCACATCCGGGTAGGAGTCGATGTCGCGCCACGCGTTGAAGCGCGAGGGATGCCGCGCCTGCAGCGACAGGCGCAGGTTCTCGTAGATCGACAGGCCGCGGAACAGGTTGGTGATCTGGAACGAGCGGGCAAGACCGAGCTGGCAGATGCGGTGCGGCGGGAGACCGTGGATTTCGGCTCCGTTGAGACGCACGGTGCCGTCGTCCGGCCGGAACAGGCCCGACACCAGGTTGAACAGGGTCGTCTTGCCGGCGCCGTTCGGGCCGATCAGGGCATGGATCTTCCCTGCCTCGACCGCGAGGCTCGCGTTCGAGACGGCGCGAATGCCGTCGAAGCGCTTCGAGACCGCGTCGACTTGAAGCACCGTGCCCCGCAACCCTTCGGGGGGCAGGAATGCCGGCAGCGGCAGGCCCTCGTAGATTCGGCGCTTGCTCATCGCCGCCGCCTCCTCCGGCGCCGGGCGCCAGCGCCGCCGCAGCGTGGCCCAGATGCCGACGAGGCCGCTCGGCGAGTACAGCACGAAGCCGACGAAGACGATGCCGAACCACAACAGCCAGTTCGCAGTCCAGATGGAGGCGAGCTCGCGGAACAGGGTGTAGAACAGGACGCCGAGGGCCGGTCCCAGGATGTGGTGCATGCCGCCGATCACCACCATCGCCAGGAGCTCGCCGGAGAAGGCGATCGAGGTTGCGTCCGCCGAGACCAGATAGTTCTGGAACCCGAGTAAAGCGCCGGCGAGCCCGGTCACTGACGCCGAGAGGACGAACGCCGCGAGCTTGTAGTGCTCGACCGGATAGCCCTGGAAGATGGCACGCACCTGGTTCTCGCGGATCGCCACCAGCACGTGGCCGAACGGCGAGCGCGTGACGCGCAGCAGGGTGTACAGCACGCCGAGCCCGATTCCGGCGACCACGATGTAATAGACGAGCGCGTCGTCGAGATCGATCGGTCCCAGGCGGCCGCGGGCCAGCCCGCCCAGCCCGTCCTCGCCTCCGGTCACGGCCGTCCAGCGGAACGAGATAGTGTAGGTCAGCGCCGCCAGCGCCAAGGTCAGCAGCGAGAAATAGACGCCGCGGCGGCGCAGGATGAGGAAGCCCACGATGGCGGACAGCACGGCAACGAAGAGGATCGCGCCCAGGATCGGCAGCGCAATCTGGTCGTGGAACCAATGCTTCTGGGCGAGCGCCGCCGCATAGGCGCCGATGCCGAACCAGGCGCTGTGTCCGAACGACGTGAGCCCCGTGTAGCCGACCAGCAGGTTGAGCGCCATCGCGGCGATCGCCAGCACCACCACCAGCGTGGCGGTGTTGACGGTGAGGCCGAGCATCCGCATGGCGAGCGGCAGAACGAGGAGCGCGAGCGCGCCGATCCACAGCGGCCGGTATTTCGCTTGGCGCCCGGTCATTCGAATTTCTCGATGCGTTCGCCGAGCAGGCCGCGCGGGCGCAACAGCAGCACCAGGAACATCAGGACGTACATCGAGGCTTCGCCGGCAGCCGCGACGAAATGGATGGTGATGCCGCGCACCACGCCGACCATGAGCGCGGCCAGCACCACGCCCCAGAAGCTGCCGAGGCCGCCGATCACCACCACGACGAAGGCGACCGTGATAATCTCCGCGCCCATGGCGGGATGCACGATGGTGATGGGGGCGAAGAACGCGCCGCCCATCGCCGCCATGCCGACGCCGAGCATGACGATCGTCGTCATGTAGGGCTGCAGCCTGATGCCCAGCGCGGCGACCATGTCCGGCCGCTGGATGCCGGCGCGCACCACGCGGCCGAACGCGGTCTTGTGCAGCAGCAGCCAGACGCCGGCCAGCACCGCGGCCACGACGGCGAGCAGCAACAGCCGATAGCGCGAGAACAGGAAGTCGCCGAGGATGACCGAGCCCTTCAGCGCGGCCGGCAGCGACGCCGACAGGGGCGCGGCACCCCACACGATGCGGATCAGCTGCTCGGCGACCAGCGCGAGGCCGAAGGTCACGAGCAGACTCAGGATCGGGTCGGCCGTGTAGAACCGGCGCAGCAGGAATCGCTCGAACAGGATGCCGAGCAGCGCCACGGCCACCGGCGAGATGACGACCGCCGCCGCGAAACCCAGATATTTGGCGATCTCGACCGACGCATAGGCGCCGAGCGCATAGAACGCGCCGTGCGCGAGGTTCACCACGCCGCCAACGCTGAAGATCAGCGACAGGCCCAGCGCGATCAGCAGATAGTAGCCTCCGAGCACGAGGCCATTCACCACCTGTTCCAGCAGGAACATGCGACCCCGTTCTCAGCCGCCCCTCTCGGCTGTCATCCCGGCTCTGTGCGTGTCGGCGCTTTGCGTCGACACGCTTGGCCGGGATGACAAGCTCAGCATCCAGCCTACATCACGCAGGTGTTCTGCTCTTTCCTTGTGGCGATGACGTCGAGCGGCTCGTTTGCTCCCGGCACGGCCGCCCCCAGATCGAGGAAATCCCACTTGTCCTTGGCCTTGCCCTTCTGCTTGACAGTGAACGGATAGGCCTCCTGCATCAACTGATGGTCCCACGACCGGAAATAGCCCTTGCGGCCTTTGAGGGTGTCGAACTGCGCCTCCGTCTCGAAATAGGCGACCAGCTTGTCGGTGTCGGTCGACTTGGTCTCGTTCATCGCCTGCGCCATCATCTTGAGCGAGACGTACTCGATCCACGCGTGGTTCTCCGGCGGCTTGCCATGCTTCCTGGTGAAGGCGGCGACGAAGGCCTTGGAGCCGGGCGTGTCGAGGTCGTGATGCCAGACCGTCGGCCAGGTACCGCTCAGGTTGCCTTCGCCCGCCGCCCAGGCGTCCGCCGTATTGAGGTTGAAGCCGACGATCGGGAAGGGGAGGCCGTATTCGGCGTATTGCTTGATCAGGTTGGTGACCTGGTTGCCGGCCAGGTTGGAGCAGACCACGTCGGGTCGTGCCTGCCGGATCTTCAGCAGGTAGGGGCTGAAGTCGGTCACGTCGGTCGCCACCAGCTCGTCGCCGATCAGGTTGCCCTGGTTGGCGACGAAGAACGCCTTGGCGGCACCGAGCAGGTCGTGACCGAACACGTAGTCGGCAGTGAGCGAGAAGAACTTCTTCCCCTTCACCAGGTTGTCGCGCAGCAGCGCCTTGCCGACCGCGTTGACCATCACGGTGTTGGGGATGTCGACGTGGAACGTGTACTTGTTGCAGTTCTTGCCGCGCAGGACATCGGAGCGTGCGCCGATGCTCATGAACAGGCGCTTGTTGCGCGCCGCCACCTGGGCGATCGTGAGCGCGGAGGCCGATGAGATCTCGCCCATCAGCACGGTCGCGCCGTCGCGCTCGAGCATCCGCTGCGCCTTGGTGGCGGCGGTGGCGGGATTGATCGAGTCCTCGGACATGATTTCCAGCTGGCGCCCCATGACGCCGCCGGCCTTGTTGATCTCCTCCTCGGCCATCCGGAGGCCGAGGACCGCATAGTCGCCGAGCGCGCCGAGAAATCCGGTCAGCGGGGTCAAATGACCGATCTTGATCTTGTCGGCCTGGCCACGCGCGATGGCGGGAAATCCGAGCGCATAGGCGCCGGCCATCGCGGCGCCGGCTTGCAGGACGTTTCTTCGGCTACGGCTGGTCATGGCTGCTCTCCTCCCGGTTCTGGCGCGTGACGTCGCCCTCGGATTCTCCGTATGCGAGAATATGAGAGGCGATGTGTTATTGTTGAATGATATTCCGGGAGGGATGGGCGGCTGTCAACGCCAAAAGCTTCCCACCGCTCAGCCGAGCCGCGCTTTCGGCAGCGCGGCGGCACCCCTGGCGCCGAACTCCGCCGACAGGCGATCAGCCGCGGCCTGGACGACCTTCGCCCGGCTCTGCAGAGCCTGGAGCGAGAGGCGCCAGATCGGCCCGGAGATGCCGACGGCACCGACGGTCTGGCCGGTGAAGTCCGTGACGGGCACCGCCACGCAGCGGACCTCGAGATTGAATTCGCCGTCGTCGAACGCGATGCCGCTGCGCCTGACCTCGTCGATCTCGCGCAACAGCACCGGAATCTCGGTGATCGACTTGTCGGTGGACGGCGCCAGCTCGACGCGCTCGAGGAAGCGCCTCAGCTGATCGTCGCGCAGCGAGGCGAGAATCACCTTGCCGAGCGCCGTGCAGTGGGCCGGCCGGACGACGCCGACGCGGTCGGTCAACTGGAACGCGCCGGGCCCGCTGGTGCGGGCGATCACCACCACGGCGTCCCCCATGCGCACCGCAAAATGGCTGCTTTCGCCGGTTTCCCGCGCCAGGTCCTCGAGCACCGGCGTCGCCACGCTCACCATCTCGATCTCGTCGAGCGAACTCGCCGCCAGCGCGAACAGCGGCCGGCCGACGCGATAGCGCTTGGAGTCCTTCTCCTGGCGGATGTAGCCGAGCGACACCATCGTCTTGACCAGGTGGAACGTGGTCGAGTTGTGCAGGCCGACCCGCTTGCTCAGGTCCGCGAGCCCGATCCCGTCGCGGTGGCGCGCGACCTCTTCCAGGATGGCGAAGGCGCGGCCGAGCGACTGCACGCCGACGCGCTGGCGATCCTCGGCGTCGTCGTCGATGTCGGGCTGCGCAGGCTCCACCAGCCGGGCAATCCCGGCTTTGGCGGGCGCGACCGGCTTCCCTGTTGCCTTGGTTTTCGTGCGCATTCTCAACCCGTGAGCCTCTAGCGACGACACCCCACGACGATACTGTGGTCATTCCAGAATGACAAATGCATCGCTACAATGTGGGCCACGATGGACTCCACGGAGTTCGAACGCCGCGTGTGGCGGTCGTCGTGTCGACCTGCCGACGGGACCACAACCGAAGAGGATGCGCGTTCGGTGAATTCGGCGACGAGCGTCCATGCCTCGGTGTTCGGCTGCAACACCTACTCCTACATGCGCTCGCATGGCGCCGAGGCCTGCGTCGCGCGTCTCGCCGACCAGGGATTCCGGGAATTCGAGCTGATGGTGCATCCCGGCCATCTGTGGCCGGCCGAACTGTCGGCGCAGCAACGGCGCAACGTCCGCCGCCTGCTCGAGTCGCGCGGCCTGCGGCTCACCACGCTCAACATGCCGAACATCGACATCAACGTCGCCGGCGCTGCGCCCGAGATGCGCGCCTATTCGCTGGGCCTCCTGATGGAAACGGTGCGGCTCGCCGGCGATCTCGGCGCGCTCGGCGTCGTGATCGGTCCGGGCAAGGCGAACCCGCTGTTTGCCGCCGCCGCCGAGGAGCTGATCGGGCATTTCTTCGCCGCGCTCGACCGGCTGTGCCCGGTCGCCGAAACGGCCGGCACGGCGCTGTGGGTGGAGAACATGCCGTTCGCGTTCCTGCCGGCGATCGACGAGCTGATGGCGGCGTTGGAGACCTACGGCAACGACGCGGTGCGCATCGTCTACGACGTCGCCAACGCGCATTTCATCGGCGAGGACTTCGTCGCCGGCCTCGGGCAATGCCGCGAGCGGCTTGCCCTGGTGCATTTGTCGGACACCGGGCAGCAGGCCTATCGGCACGATCCGGTCGGCGAAGGCACGGTACCGTTCGCGGTCATGCCGCGTGCGCTGGCCGCGGTCGGCCATCGCGCCCGCCCGATGCTGGAGATCATCTCGCGCCATCCCGATCGCGACATCGTTGCCAGCGCCGGCAAGCTGGCCGCGATGGGATTCAGGCGCCCCGAATAGACGCCGCATCAAAGATCGAGGCTCGGCGCACGAAGGGTGCGCCGAGCGTTGGCTCAGGATGACGTCGATGTTGTTACTTCACATCGTCCGTCACCGGCGAGGTGACCACCAGGAACACCAGGTCGACCAGGCCGGTGTTGGCGATCGAGTGGTCGACGCCGGGCGGCAGGAAGATGTAGTCGTGCTTGCGGACGACGTGATTCTCTCCGTCGATCTCCATCAAGCCCTCGCCTTCGAGCACGTGATAGACCTGCTCCTGCACCTTGTGCTGGTGCACCTGCACGTAGGCCATCGGCTGATACATCGAGATGCGATAGTCGATATGCCGCGAGCCGGCGGTCTCCGGCATCACCAGCGGCTTCGACAGCGCGCCGCCGAAATGATTGGGAAACTGGTGCCACGGCACCTCGGCGATGTTGCGGATGAACCATTTGCGTTCGGTTGCCATGGGTCACGTCCTCACTTTGCCGGAACCAGGTCGCCCGGCACCCAGCGCTTGCCGAACACCGGCTCGTTGTAGGGCGTCGGCGGCAGCTGCCAGGCGCCGGTCGCGGGCGGGCGCACGTTGGCGTCCACGTGCACGTCGAGCAGGAACGGCTTGTTGGCCTTGACGGCGTGCTCCAGCGCGCCCTTGAAGTCCTGCGACTTGGTCACCGTGATGCCCTCGACGCCGCTCGCGCGCGCCCAGGCGGCGAAGTCCGGATTGTAGGGCTTCTGGTTGGCGCCCTGGTAGAACGCGGTGCCGAGCTCGCGCCCGCCGAACATGCCGTACTGGATGTCGCGGATCGACGCCCAGGCGAAATTGTTCCAGATCACCCACACGACCGGAATGTCGTACTCGACCGCCGTGCACAGCACGTGCGGCACCATGGTGAAGCAGCCGTCGCCGGCGATCGCGACCACCGGCCGGTCGGGCGCGGCGAGCTTGGCGCCGAGCGCGCCGGCCGCGCCGAACCCCATGCCGGAGAAGCCCCACGAGTTCAGCATCGTCTGCGGGCGGCGCGCCTTCCAGAACTGCATGTACCAATTGTGATTGACGCCGACGTCGCAAGCGAGGATCGCGTCGTCCGGCAGCACCATCTGGCAATCGGCGACCATGCGCTCGGGCCGGATCGGCGTCGCGTGGATGTCGAAATTCGGGCGGGTGAAGGCGTCCCATTCCTGCTGCCAGCCCTTGATCTCCGCATGCCACGCCTTCAACGCACCGTCGCGCGCGGTTTGCGGTGCTCCAGCTCGGCGAGAAGCTGGCGCAGGAAGGTACGCGCGTCGGCCAGAATGCCGATATCGGGCGGATAGTTGCGGCCGAGCTCTTCCGGATCGACGTCGACATGGATCAGCTTGGCGTGCGGGAAATTCCACGAATAGCCGGGCAGCCATGACGAGGCCGAGCGGTCGTCGAAGCGCGCGCCGACCGCGATCACGACGTCGGCATGGCGTCCCGCCTGGTTGGCCGGGAACGCGCCGTTGCGGCCGATGAAGCCGAGCGACAGCGCGTCCGTCATGTCGATGCAGCCGAAGCCGTTCGGCGACGAGATCACCGGAATGCCGAGCTTGCGCGCGAGCGCGGTCAGCTCGGGGCTCGCCTCCGATAGCGTGACGCCGTGGCCGACGAAAAAAGCGGGCCGCTTCGCCGCCAGGATCAAGTCGAGCGCGGCGGATACCTCGTCGGGCGAAGCGCCGCTGCGTTGCGCGCCGAGCGGCGGCGACGGCGGCGGGACCTCGACGTCGTCCTCCTCCTGGAACACGTTGAACGGCACGTCGAGGTTCACCGGACCCGGGCGGCCCGACAGCATCGCGGTGGTCGCCTGGCGCAGGGCGAGCGGCAGCATGTCGACCCGGGTCGGCTGGAAGCTGCGCTTCACCACCGGACGCACCACGTTGACGAAATCGGCCTGGTAGTGGCGGTTGATCTCCTGGAACGGGCTGCGGTTGAACTGCTGGGTCGGCACGTTCGCGGTGATCGCGAGCAGCGCCGAGGAGTCGGACAGCGCGACCGCGAGCGGCATCACGATATTGGCGGAGCCTGGACCGCACGAGGTCAACGTCGCCACCGCCTCGTGCCGGACGCGAAAATAGGCGTCGGCCATGTGGGCGGCGACCTGCTCGTGGCGCGGCGACACCAGCTTGACCTGGTCGCGCGCTTGATAGAGCGAGTCGAGCATCCCGACGTTGCCGTGCCCGCATATGCCGAACACGTAGGGGATCTTGTTTCTGATCAGATGTTCCGTGATCAGGTCGGCACCCTTCATCCGCGCCATGTCTTGTAAATCCATTGTGTGGGCACCCGGCCGGCCGGGAATGCCGCTCGCGGTCTACCGGATATCACAATATGAACTGGCGTACAGCATTATGGGATGTGCGCCCAGGCGCCTGTGCTGGCGCAAGCAAGTGCTACCCGGCGCTACCCATGTGCCGGTCGAAGAAGGCGATCGAGTCTTTGACCGCCTGCACTTGCACGGCGTCGGGATCATACGCGCCTTGCGCATTGCGGCGCGGATAGACGAAGCCGTGCACTGCGTGCTCGTAGGTCGCCCATTCGACGTCCTTGCCGAGCTCGACCAGGAGGTCGTAGCAGACGCGAAAGATGCCCTGCAGCTCGTCCGCGTTGCGGCCCTGCACCAGGATCGGCGTCTTGATCGTGCCGATGCGTTCGCCGGCGACATCCTCGGTGATGCGCGCGCGCACCTTCGCGGGCTCGCGCATCAGCATCCGCTCCACGTTCAGGAGACCCGTCTCCGGATTGATCCCGGCGGTGGCGTCGGGCCTCAGGCGGAGGAACTCGTGCGCGGCCGGCTCGCTCGCAATCATCGCGCGCAGGCCGTGATACTCGGAGGCGATCTTGAGCGCCATCTCGCCGCCGTGGCTCATGCCCATGTAGCCGATGCGATCCGGGTCGATGTCCCGCAGGGTCTTGGCGTACTCGGCGATGGCGATGACGTCCTCGTACTCCAGCGGTCCGCGGCTCAACAGTTGCCGACCCTGGCGCCGGTCCTCGATCAGCCGGCCGATGCGGTCGTAGGCGTAATCCACCTCGGCGCGGTAGCGCAGCCAAGCGACTGCGTAGCCGGCCTCGAGGAAGCGCTCCTGCGTCCAGCTGCGGTTGTCGGTGAACTCCCGGACCGCCGCCATGCCGCCGCCGCCGTTACCCCAGGCGAACAGGACGAGCGGGAACGGCCCCGCACCGGGCGGCGTGCGCAAGCCGATCGGCGCATACAGGCCGTCGATCGTCTCGACGTACATGTACTGTACGGGAAACGGTGAATCGCGCACCGGCTCGGGGATGACGGCGTGGGCGGGGTCGGCGGACATTCAGAAGTCCAGCTTGTCCTGCACCGCCGCAATGCCGGCCTTGGCGCAGGCGTCGTCGGCGTCGCCCCCGGGCGCGCCCGAGACGCCGACGGCACCGAGGAGCGAGCCGCCGGCTTCGACGATGATGCCGCCGCCGAGGACGACCGCGCCGGGCAGGCTGCGCACGCCCGCCTGCGGCATGCCCGGCTGCGTCGCGACGACGAGATCGGTGGTGTTGGTGCGGAAGCTCACCGCCGTCCACGCCTTGCCGGCCGCCGTCGCCGGCGTGTGCGGGCCGGCGAAGCGGTCGCGCAGCATCACCTGTGTCACGCCGAACCGATCGACCACCGCGACCGCCACCTGGTAGCCGCGCTTCCGGCAATCGGCGAGCGCCGCGCGGGCGAGATCGAGCGCGACCTCAGGCGCCATGGTCTTGTAGGTGACGAGCGCGTCCTGCGCGTCGGCCGGGCAGGCGGCGAGGGGCCAGAAGGCCAGCAGTGTGGCGACGAATCGCGCGGTCATGAGGCTTGCTCGGCGAATAGCGAATGGCGAACAGGGTACAGAAGGTCTACCCCCTCTCGCCGTCATTCGCTACTCGCCATACGCCGGCGGGGCTTGCTGGCTGCAGCATCATGGAGCATCCTCTTGTTTCCGCTTCCGAGGCCGCCCGATGCACAAGCTCGACATCCCCCAATGGGTTACCGACCGCATCATCGCCAAATATGGGCGGGAGCACGTCTACGAGGACCTCGATCCGGCCAAGACCGCGCTCTGCGTCATCGACATGCAGAATGCCTTCATGCTGCCGGAGGTTGCATATGCGTACACCCCGATGGCGGCGAGCATCGTGCCCAACATCAACCGTCTGGCGTCGGCAGTGCGCGAGACCGGCGGCACCGTCGTCTGGGTGATCCTAACCTTCGACCAGCAGAGCATCGAGGAATGGTCGACGCTCTACCACATGAGCGGCGCCGAGCGCAGCGCACGCCGCCGCATCGCGCTGACCGAAGGCCACAAGGGGCACGCGCTGTGGCACGAGCTCGAGGTGCGGCCCGAGGACCTTACCGTATCGAAGCGGCGCTACAGCGCCTTCCTGCCGGGCGCCTCGGACCTTCCCGAGGTGCTGCGCGAGCGCGGCCTCGACACCGTGCTGATCGCCGGCACCGTCACCAACGTGTGTTGCGAATCCTCCGCGCGCGACGCCATGCAGCTCAATTTCAACACCGTCATGGTGACCGACGCCAACGCCGCGCTCACCGACGAGGAGCACAACTGGTCGCTGATCAGCTTCTACAATGCGCTCGGCGACATCATGTCGACCGACATGCTGATCGCCTGCCTGCGCCGCAATGCCGCGAAGGCGCTGGCCGCAGCCGAATAGTCGCGATATCGCTGCAACATCCCGGAGCATCAGTGATGACCTCGACCGTGGAAGTGCTGGCGACGGCCTTCAAGGACGCCGGCACGCCCTTCATCGTCGGGCACCCGGGCGGCGAGTTGGTCGAGCTGATGGAGGCGGCGCGCCAGCGGCAGATGCGCTTCCTGCTGATGAAGCAGGAGGTCGCGGGCGCCATGCTGGCCTCGACCTGGGGCGACATCACCGGAAGCCCCGGCATCTGCATGTCGACGCGCGGGCCGGGCGCCGCCAACATGGTGAACGGCGTCGCCCATGCGTTCCTCGACCGTTCGCCGCTCATCGCCATCACCGATGCCTATTCGCGCCCGACCTACGAGATCGGCCTGCGCCAGCGCATCAACCAGCTCGCGTTGTACGAGCCGATCGTCAAGTGGAGCACCACGGTCGACGCCAAGACGGTGCGCCAGCAGGTGCGCCGCGCCATGCGCACCGCGACCGGAGCGCCGCCCGGGCCGGTGCATTTCGAGTTGCCGCAGAGCGAGACGACGCGCGAGGCCGGCGAGTACGTGGCCGAGCCGCCGCTGGTCGCCAACCGGGTGGTGCCGGGACCGGATCGCGCCGACCTCAAGCCGGCGGTCGATGCGTTGAAACGCGCGCGGCGGCCGATCATCCTCGCGGGCCTCGGGGTATTCTGGAGCAATGCCGCGGCCGAGCTCGTCGCGCTGGCGGAAGGGCTCGGCGCGCCCGTCCTCACCACGTCGAAATGCAAGGGCGCCATACCGGAAGACCACCCGCTGCGCGCCGGCTGCATCATCGGCGGCGTGATCGAGCGAAACCTGGTGAACCAGTCGGACCTCATCGTCACGGTCGGTCTCGACGCGGTGGAGCTGCAGCCGAAACCCTGGCCCTACACGATTCCGGTGCTGTCGCTCGCCGCGATTCCGAGCCTGGACGCCTTCGTGCCGGCCGACCCCGAAGTCGTCGGGGAGCTCAAGGCCCTGCTGGCCGCGCTGGTGCAGCTCGCCCCCGAGGGCGGCAACTGGGGCGAGAAGGCGGCGCAGACCTTTCGCCGCGCGGTGAGCGACGCGCTCAACACGCCGAGCACCGGGCTCTCCCCGCAGCGCGCCATGGAGGTTGCCCGTGCGGTCCTCCCGCGCAACACGATCGCGACCTGCGACGCCGGGGCGAGCCGGCTCCTCGTGGTGCAGAAATGGGAGGCCTACGGGCCGCGCGAGTTTCTCACCTCGAACGGCCTCGGCTCCATGGGCTATGCGGTGCCCGGCGCGCTGGCGGCGCGCCTCGCCTGGCCGGACCGGCCGGTCGTCGCGTTTACCGGCGATGGCGGGCTGCTGATGGCGGTCGCCGAGCTGCAGACGGCGAAGCGGGAGAACCTGCCCATCATCGTGCTGGTGTTCGACGACCAGGAGATCGGCCTCATCCGCGTCAAGCAGGAGATCAAGGGGATTCCCCCGCACGGCGTCCATCTCGGCGGCGTCGACTGGGAGAAGCTCGGCGCGGCGTTCGGCGCCGACGGCATCGTGGTGGAGACCGAGCAGGCCCTGACCAACGCGCTCGGCGCCGCGCTCAAGTCGAACGGCACGACGGTGATCGGTGCGCGCATCGACCCTTCGGGCTATGTCGCCCAGTTCAACGCGCTGCGGGAATTGTGATAGCCTCTTGCCAGCGCCATTCGAGGATCATCCGATGCATCAGCTGAACATTCCCCAATGGGTCACCGACCGCATCATCGCCAAATATGGTCGGGAGCACGTCCATGAGGACCTCGACCCTGCCAGGACGGCGCTGGTCGTAGTCGACATGCAGAACGCCTTCATGCTTCCGGGCGTCGCCCATGCGCTCTGTCCGATGGCCGAGCGCATCGTCCCCAACATCAACCGCCTTGCCGCAGCGGTGCGCGAGACGGGCGGCACCGTCGTGTGGATCATCACCACCTTCGACGAGCAGAGCATCCAGGACTGGTCCACCCTCTACGGGATGTGCGGCCCCGAGCGCAGCGCCAGGCGCCGAAACGCCCTGACCGAAGGCTCCAAGGGGCATGAATTATGGCACGCGCTGGAAGCCCGCCCCGAGGATCTCACGGTGTCCAAACGGCGCTACAGCGCCTTCCTGCCCGGCGCCTCGGACCTTGCGGACGTGCTGCGCGGGCGCGGCCTCGACACCGTGCTGATCACCGGGACGGTCACCAACGTGTGCTGCGAGTCCTCGGCGCGCGATGCCATGCAGCTCAATTTCAAGACCGTGATGGTCACCGACGCCAATGCCGCCCTGACCGATGAGGAGCACAATTGGTCGCTGATCAATTTCTACAATGCGCTCGGCGACATCATGTCGACCGACATGGTGATCGCCCGCCTGCGGGACAATGCCAGGAGGGCTCTCGCCGCGGCTGAATAGCCCGCTCGACCCGCCATGCAATCGGCGATTCATGCGCAGGGCCGTGCGGGGCCCCTCGGCGGCTATCGCGTCGTCGACCTGACGCGCGTCTATGCGGGCCCCTATTGCACGTTTCTGCTCGCCATGGCGGGCGCCGACGTGATCAAGGTCGAGCCGCTACAGGGCGACAGCCTGCGCAATCGCAAGGGGCCGGGCGGTGCGGCGCTGCCGTTCGCCATGCTCAACGCCAACAAGCGCACCGTCACGCTCAACCTGAAGGCCGGCGAAGGCCGCGCCCTGCTCGAGCGGTTGCTCGAAACCGCCGACGTACTGGTGGAAAATTTCCGCCCCGGCGTCATGGACCGGCTCGGCCTCGGCCGGGATGCCCTGCAGGCGCGCTTCCCGCGCCTCGTCTATGCGTCCGCCTCGGGCTACGGAAGCGATGGCCCGTACCGCGACTACCCGGCCATGGACCTCACCATGCAGGCCTTCGCCGGCGTGATGGACTCGACCGGCTTCGCCGACCGGCCGCCGGTGAAGGCCGGCGCCGCGATCGTCGATTTCCTCGCCGGGGCGCATCTCTACGGTGCCATCGTGACGGCGCTGTTGCGCCGCGAGCAGACCGGCGAGGCGATGGCCACCGAAGTCGCCATGCTGGATGCGGTCTATCCTTCGCTCTCCTCCAGCCTCGGCCTGGCACAGCGGGCAGGAGACGAATTCGTCGCGCGCACCGGCAACCGCCATAGCGGACTGTCGGTGTGCCCCTACAACGTCTATCCGGCCGCCGACGGCTATATCGCGATCATCTGCAACACCAACGTCAACTGGCTGGCGCTGGTGAAGGCGCTCGGCCGCGACGATCTCGCCGAAGACCCCCGTTTCGCCACCATGGCGGGGCGCATCGCCCACATGGACCTCGTCGATGCCGAGATTGCGCGCGAGACGGCGAAGAAGCCACGCGATGAGCTGTTTGCGCTGCTCAACCGCGGCGGTGCGATCTGCGGCGCGGTGCGCACGCTGCGCGAAGTGATGGCGGATCCGCTGCTGCATGAGAGCGGCCTGCTCCAGGAGGTCGACCATCCCGAGTACGGCCGGCTGGTGGTCGCCCGCAGCGCGCTGCGTTTCTTCGGCGCGGCTGCGCCGGCCTACGAGCCGAGCCACGCGCTCGGCGCCGACAATGCGGCCGTGTTCGGGGCCGAGCTCGGGCTCACGGACGATGAGCTGGAAGGCTTGCGGAAGGCGGGCGTGATTTAGACTGGAGTCGTCATCGCCGGGCGAGCCGCTTAAGGCGGCGAGGGTTGTCCTGGCGATCTCGATTCACATTGCGCAGCCGTGCTTCTCTATCGGGATGGCCGGGACAAGCCCGGCCATGACGAGCGTGAATCATCTTGATCGGAGGACGCCGTGTCGTCGAGCCTGACCGAACAGCAACGGGAATTCGTGCACACGGTGCGCAAGCTCGCGCAGACTTCGTTCAAGCCTCGTGCGATAAAATATCTCGACGGCACGTTTCCGTGGGACAACATCCGCGAGCTCGCTCGCGTCGGCGTGCTCGGCATGTCGGTGCCGGAGGAGTATGGCGGGCTCGGCCTGCCGGTGTTCGACACCGCACTGGTGCTCGAGGAGATCGCCAAGACCTGCTACCCGACCGCGATGGCGGTGCTGGGTGAGGTCGGGGTGCAGACGCGCATCATCGCGACCTATGCGCCGGAAGCGATCAAGGCGCGCATCCTGCCGGGCGTGTGCAGCGGCGAGCACCTGTTGGCCATCTGCATGACCGAGCCTGACGCCGGGACCGACGTGGCGAGCTACCGCACCAACGTCGACACCGGGGGAAACAGCCTTCGCCTCAACGGCGTGAAGACGCTGATCAGCCGCGCCGAGGAAGCGAGCATGTTCGTCGTGTTCACCCGGGTCGACAGGAAGCCCGGCCGCGAAGGCATCGGCTGTGTCCTGGTCGAGAAAGGCGCGCCGGGGCTCGAGATCACCGGCCGTTATCACACCATGGGCGGCGAATACCTGCACGAAGTGCAGTTCAACGACTGCGAGCTGCCGCCCGAGAACCTGGTGGTGCGCGACGACGGGTTCCGCCGGCTGCTCGATGCCTTCAATACGCAGCGCTGCCTCAACCCGGCGATCTCGCTCGGCATGGCGGAGGGGGCGTTCGACGAGTCGGTGCGCTATCTGAAGAGCCGCACCGCGTTCGGCCGCACCATTGGCAGCTTCCAGGGCATGCGCTGGAAGCTCGCCGACATGTACCGCGACATCGAGGCGGGCCGCGGCCTGCTCTACCGCGCCTGCCAGAGCGCCGACCCGTTCCCCGATCCGTTGCTCGCCGCCACCGCCAAGGTCTTCTGCAACGACATGGCGGTGCGGGTGACGAGCGAGGCGGTGCAGATCTTCGGCGGCTACGGCTTCACCGACGAGTACGCGGTGTCGCGCTTCTATCGCGGCGCTCGTTACGGCAGTCTGGGCGGCGGCACGTCGGAGACCTTGCGCGACCTGATCGGCAAGCGGCTGCTCGCGGACTGGGAGGACGGCGACGGGATCTGGGGGCTGGAAAATTCTTGAGGCGGAACGCCCTTCATCGCCACGGTCGTCCTCACGTTCCGCCCTTGATGTTGTTGTCGTGGATGATCGCCGCCCAGAACGGAATCTCCTCGACGATCATCTGTCGCAGCTCGACGGGCGCAGGCAGCGGTATCTCGACCTTGTACTTGTCGACCAGGGTCCGGGTGACCGCCTCGTCGCGCACCGTGGCGACGATGTCGCGATAGAAGCGATCGATGATCGGTTTCGGCGTTTCGGCCGGACCGAAGAAGCCGAACCACGAATAGGTATGGAAGTTCGGGATGCCGCTCTCGATCGCGGTCGGGGTGTCGGGCAGAGAGGCCACGCGCTTCTCTCCGCATTGCACCACCGCGCGCAATTGCCCGGCTTCGACCTGCGGCCCGAGGCTCGCCGTGGTGCTGACCACCAGGTCCACGTGGCCGGCGATGGCGTCGTTCGTCGCCGGCGCCGCGCCGCGATACGGCACATGCACCAGTCGCATGCCGGTCGCCCGGCACAGCGCCGCGACGGTGAGATGCGCGTTGCTGCCGACGCCGCCGGTCGCATAGGTCAGCGTATCGGGCTTCGCCTTGGCGGCGGCGACCACATCCGCAAGGGTACGGTAAGGTCGCGCGGGTGACGAGCAAATCACCATCGGCGCGCGCGCCACCATGGTCACCGGCTCGAAATCCTTCTGCACGTCGTAGGGCAGGTTGTTGAGCAGCAGCGAGCCCACGACGAAGGTGTCCGACGTGAACAGCCACGTCGAGCCATCGGGCGGCGACCTTGCCACCACGGTCGCCCCGACGGAGGTGGAGCCGCCCGGCTTGTTCTCCACCACGATGGTGGCGCCGAGGCGCTGTTGCAGGCCAGGCTGAAGGACGCGCGCGATCGCGTCGGACGCGCCGCCCGGGGGAAACGGATTGACGATCCGGATCGTTCCCGGGAGCGATGATTGGGCTCGCGCAACGACTGGAGCCAGGATGCCTGCTGCGATGATGGAGCGCCTGGTCAGCACAGCTTTCCTCCCGCTCGTTCGTTGCGCTTCTGGCCGCCGGGTTTGATTTACAGGATTCCAGCGTGCCTCGACCGCGACAGCATCAGCGATCGATCATTGATGTCAATGGGACGGCCGGCTTCGGAGCAAGGAGGTCTCGACGGCAGGCATTTTGGCCGGTCTCGCGTGAGATCAAGGCACTCAATATACACGGAGAATGGCGATCCTCGGCCGATATTGGCCGATCTCTTGGCCGATCTCGGCGTCGGCTGCCAGGTGATCCAAAGACCAGCTCAAGCCCGGTTCGGCTTGCCGACGAACCCGCTTCCGTGGCCTGCCGCTTGGGCAGCCCATCCCCCGGCGACGCGTCCGCTGAAGACTGCCGGGCCCAGCATCGTGCCTTCGAGGGCGGCGCGCCCGTTGATGTGCCCGCCGGCCATGCCGGCGACCTCGCCCGCCGCATAGAGCCCGGCGATCGGCTCGAAATGCTTGTCGAGCACACGGCACTTGAGGTCGGTCTTGACGCCGCCGAAGTTCTTGCGCGCCAGCGGAAAGATCTGAACCGCGTAGTAGGGCGGCGTATCGAACGCTTTCGATGCCTTCAGCGGCTTGCCGAACTCGGGCTCGGTGTCGAGCCCCTGGGCGCAGGCCTCGTTGTAGCGGGACACGGTGGCGAGGAATGTCGGCACGTCGACCTCCATCCTTTCGGCCAGCTCGGCAAGCGAGTTGGCTTTGCGGATGAACGGCGAGTTGTCGAGCAGCTCCACGACCTTGGCCCGCACGATCTTGTCGCCGTCGCGGTAATAGGGATCGGCAATCTCCATGGACGCGGTCATCGGCGTATCCATGATGGCCCAGGCGTGGCGCGGGCTCTGCGCCATCAGCGCGGGGGTGGCGGAGTTGCCGCCCGAAAGGGCCTCGTTGTGAAACCGGCGGCCCTGCTGGTTGACCCAGATGTAGCCCGGCACCAGGCGGAACACGAGGCCGCGGCGCTGCTCGGGATCCCGGTAGTCGGGCGTCGCGTAGATGTAGAACCAGATGTGGTCCATGTGCGTGAGGTAGCCGCCCGCCTGGCGAACCAATCGGTGGCCGCTGCCGGTCGAGCCCCGTCCCGATCCCTCCAGGACCCTGTGGTTGCGGAGGTCGGGATTGAACTCGAGCACCATCTCGAGATTCGAGTTGAAGCCGCCGGTCGCCACCACGACGGCCTTGCTTCTGACGGCCACCGGCTCGCCGGACCTGGCATCACGGCCTTCCAAGCCGATGACGCGACCGTTGTCGATTCTCAGCCCCGTGATTTCCGTCTCGGGTACGATGTCGCCGCCCTTCCGCCGCAGGCTCTCGATGAGGTTGCTCATCAGGCCCAGGCCATTGCGCTCCGCCCGGGTCCAGCGCAGCACCGAGTTGCCTTCCTGGACTTTCAGGTCGACCCACTTCACGCCGAGGCTCTCGGCCCAGTGATAGAGATCGTGCAGCGTGTGCTCGATGTAGTAGCGGGCCCAGACGGCGTCGGCCGACGGACCTCCCCACGCGATCCAATCCTTGAAGGCGAGATCGGGCGTGTCGTGAATGCCGTTCTTCTGCTGCAATGGCGACCCCACGATCAGGCAGCCGCCTCCGGAGATGATGGCCGCGCCGCCGGGCTCGGCGCTCTTCTCGAAGACGATGGCGCGCGCTCCCGCGTCGCGCGCCTCGATGGCTGCCGCCACGCCGGCGCCGCCCGCGCCGACGATCGCGACGTCGGTCTCGTGTTGCCTGCTGCCCGGCATGCGAAAGCCCCCTGCTGACCAGGGGCAATGATACGGGGCGGACGCGAGTTTGAACACATGGCCTGGAGAGGTGGGGCGGACTTCCGATGAATTGGGATCACCGTGGGCCGTGACCTGCACAGGTCGACACGAACTGTTGGGGCATCGCCTCAGAGCCGATCCTCATTGACAGGGTTTCTGATCTGCCGGAGCTTTTGCCCGCTATGGTGGATGGACGAGAGAGGCGCCAGGACGCGGCGATCATTCGCCGGCTGCCCAGCCTGGGCGAGCCCGACATCGAGCAATTGGCTGCCGTCCTGGTCGATTGCGTCGACGGCGGCGCGTCGGTCAGCTTCATGCATCCGCTCGACCGCGTGAGAGCCGCCGATTTCTGGCGCGGTCTCGCCGGCGAGGTGGCGAGCGGGGGGCTCGTGCTGCTCGTGGCCTGTGACGCGACCGGTATCGTCGGGACCGTGCAGGTGATCCTCGCTCAGCCGGAAAACCAACCTCACCGTGCGGACGTCGCAAAGATGCTGGTGCATCGGCGCGCCCGCCGACGCGGTGTCGGTTCCGCGCTGATCCGCGCGGCGGAGGACAGCGCGCGGTCGGCCGGCAAGACACTGCTCGTCCTCGACACGGCGAGTGGCGACGCCGAGCGCATCTATCAGCGGCTCGGATGGCAACTCGCGGGGACCGTTCCCGACTACGCGCTTTGGCCGCGCGGCGGACTCTGCAGCACGAGTTTCTACTATCGCAAGCTCGTGTGATCCTGGAGCGGGATGACGATTCGAAGAAAAGTCATCCCGCTCTACGGCATCGCGCCGGGCGGCCGCGGTGGCTGCGGCGGCGGGGGGCCGGGTGACGGCGTGAACGACTGCGACAGGGGTCGTGGCCCCGGCGCCAAGGGCGGCGGCGCGCGTTGTGTCGTCGTCGCCGCCGGTTTGCGCGCCGCGGCTGGCCGCGGCGGCGGCGCAGGTTGCTCGGGCCGGACGTCTTGGGACGCCTGCAGCGCCGCAATGGTGCGGGCCATCTCGCTTTGGGCGGCTGTGAGTTGCTCCATGCTCTGCCGCATCGCGGTCATATCGTGCGCCATGGCCTCGATCTGCTGCATCGCCTCGGCAGAGGCTGGTGCCGCCGGCGTAACGGCCGGTGCCTGCAGCGCAACCGGATCGGGCTTACCCAACCTCTGTCGTGCCGGGTTCGGTGGACGCCATTGGGACCTCGGCTCGTTTATGGTGTTGGGGGGAGTGGAGGGCTACCCCCCGCGCGTTTCTCGCGGAGCCAATTCTTCCAGGCGTCCGTCTGGTAGGGCCATTTACCCTTCTCGACGCACCAAAGGGGAGGCTCTGGGGGCAAAGAAAAATTCGTGAGTTGGGTAGGAGGTAGGCAGCGTGGGACAACAGCCTTGGCACGCGTTACCATATCCTGAGTGTTTGCAAATATCTCCCACACTCGTGCCGTCCGGTCCCGAGATGCGGTCACCATGCGCTTGCCATCGGGGCTGAACGCCGCGCTCAACACTGCGTCCTCATGATCTGTCAGCGGCTCACTAATTGGATTGCCGGTTTCCCCGTCCCATAGGCGCGCCGTCCGGTCCCGAGATGCGGTCAGGATCCGCTTGCCATCGGGGCTGAATGCAGCGCTCCATACTGCATCCTCGTGGCCTGTCAGCGGCGTGCCAATGGGCTTACCCGTTTCTCCATCCCACAGGCGCACCGTGTTGTCCCGAGACGCCGTGACGATGCGCTTGCCGTCGGGGCTGAATGCAGCGATCCACACTGCATCCTCGTGACCTGTAAGCGGCTTGCCAATGGGCTTACCGGTTCCGCTGTCCCACAGGCGCACCGTCCGGTCCCGAGACGAGCTGATGATGCGCTTGGCATCCGGACTGAATTCACCGGACGCGGTCACAATGCGCTTGCCGTCGGGGCTGAATGCCGCGCTCAATACTGAAGCGGTGTGGCCTGTGAGCGGCTCGCCAATGGGCGTGCGGGTTTCGCTGTCCCACAGCCGAGCCGTCTTGTCCCAGGATGCGGTAACGATGCGTTTGCCGTCGGGGCTGAACGCCGCTCTGAACACTGCATCCTCATGGCCTGTGAGTGGCTCACCAATCGGCTTACCGGTTTCGCCGTCCCACAACCGCGCCGTCTTATCCGCCGACGCGGTGATGATCCGCTTGCCATCGGGGCTGAACGCTGCGCTAAACACTGCATCCTCGTGGCCTGTGAGAGGCTCACCAATGGGATTCCCAGTTTCGCCGTTCCACAGCCGCGCTGTCTTGTCTCCGGACGCGGTGATGACACGTTTGCCATCAGAGCTGAATGCCGCGCTCCACACTGCATCCTCGTGGCCGGTGAGCGGCTTGCTGATGGGCTTGTCGATTTCGCCAATCCACAGCCGCGCTGTCTTGTCCCAAGACGCAGTGAGGATGAGTTTGCCGTCGGGGCTGAATACCGCGCCCCACACCGCATCCCTGTGGCCGGTGAGCGGCTCACCAACAGCCTTGCCGGTTTCAACCTCCCACAGCCGCACCGTCTTGTCCTGAGACGCGGTAATGATGCGCTTGCCGTCGGGGCTGAACGCCGCGCTAGACACCGAATCTTCGTGACCCGTCAACGGCTCACCGACTCGCTTTCCGGTGTCTGCGTCCCACACTCGTGCCGTCCGGTCCGCAGATGCGGTGACGATGCGCTTGCCGTCGGGGCTGAACGCCGCGCTCCACACGGCGGCCTCGTGGCCGGTGAGCGGCTCGCCGACGGGCCTGCCGATTTCGGCATCCCAGAGCCGCGCCGTGTTGTCCAGAGACGCGGTTACGACGCGCTTGCCGTCGGGGCTGAATGCCGCACTGAGCACAGAAGAACTATGGCCTGCGAGTGGCTCATCAATGGGATTGCCGGTTTCGCGGTGCCACAGCCGCACGGTCTTGTCCACAGACGCGGTGACGATGTGCCTGCCATCGGGGCTGAATGCTGCACTCAATACGGAAGCGGTGTGGCCTGTGAGCGGGTAACCAATAAGCTTTCCGGTTTCGCCGTGCCATAGCCGCGCGGTCTTGTCTGCAGACGCAGTGACGATGTGTTTGCCGTCGGGGCTGAATGTCGCGCTATACACGACATCTTCATGACCTGTGAGCGGCCTGCCAATGGGCTTGCCGGTTTCGCCGTCCCACAGCCGTACCGTATTGTCTCCAGACGTAGTGACGATACGCTTGCCGTCGGGGCTGAACGCAGCGCTCCATACCGCGTCCTCGTGCCCTCCGAGGACCATCAGTTCGCGTAAGATGCGCGATGCCCCCTCAAGCTGAAGTTCTGCCTCCGCTGCATATGGGCGAGTGATTCCACCGGCGGCATCGGGCAGCGCTTCGAGCGCGAGCAGGATTGCCGTTCCGGCGTCGCGCTGTGCACGTTGTTGGCGCGCCAGATTGGCCAGGAACAATGATTGAGTTGTCTGAGATTTCCGCAATTCGGTATCAGCGCGTTCCCACTGGAGCCAGCCAAAGAAGCCGCTGATCGCCATGAGCAGTGCTACAACGAACGCTGCGGCACTCACACCGCGCTGGAAACGCAGCCGCTGCATGCTGCGTCGAACCCTCTCTTCGGCCAGCTGCCGCTCTATCGCGGCACGCTCATTGGCTGCCTGCGCGTCACGCTCAAGCCGCGTGCGTTCGACCTCCAACGCGCTTTTGCTCGCTTGCCACAACTCCTCGATTTCCCGATATTCCGCGTTCGCCGAATCCTTGTCGCGGGCGTAGCGAGCGGCCCAAGCAGAGGTGTGGTCTGGCCACCAAGGTTCGTACGCTTCGGTCGTTGCCGGACTCAATGTGGCGCTCTTGTCGCTGCGGAACACGCGTGCCTGGACAGCGAGCGCGCGCAAACGTTGCCCGTCTTCGAACTCCCGCCATACCCAGCCCGCTGGTTCGTTCTTGACCGGGTCGCGTGTCGGGTCTGACAATTTCCGCCAGCGGCGAATGAGCGCTTCATGGCTGACATCGATCTCGGTACTGTCCTCGATCGAGTTCGGGAGGATTGGTCATGAGGAAATTGCGACCGGCACCACTGAAGACTTCGATTACGGCCTTCACACCTGTGCGGTCGCCGTCAGCCGCCGCAATGAGTTCGGCAAAACTGCGCGGGCGACGGATGACTCGTCCCTCGGCATCGAGCTCAGTGAGGCTGCGGAATAGCCACTCGGCTGCTCGGAGATGCATCGGATGGCGTGCTTGGAACTCAGTCAGGACCTCATCGGCGTGCTCCGAAAGTGCCCCATGCTTGCCCTCGATCGCTTGCAGGTCGGCGGTGGTTGTCGTCCAGCCCTCACGATGTCCGTGGCGCTCGCGAGCATGGGCGCAAGCGCGCATCAAGGCGTGCTGGAGGACAGGAAGGGCATCCTCTTCCTGGCGAGCAGCGAACAGGAGGCGGTCGCCGACTGCGGAGTCGATCTTGCCGCCGTAAAGCGTGGCGGGCTCGTGAATGGCGCGCAGAAGGCCGAAGTCGTCCAGCCGAGGGAGTAGGTATTGGCAAGCATTGACCGTCTCGGCGAAGCCATCGAAGCGGGAGCACTCGCCCAGATAGTCGGAACGCATCGTGAGGATCACGAAAAAGTGCGGGGCACGATTCTCTTCGCTGGCCAAAGCGCGGAGCAACTGCGTCAGGAGTTCGGCTTCCTCGCGACTTTTCTCCTTGGCGTACCGGAACAATTCCTCGAACTGGTCGATGAGGAGGCACAAGGATGCTCCCTTGGCACACAACGCGGCCTCGATGTCGTCGAGCACCGTCTGCCCAAGTGCCAGCTGCATGTGCCAGGAGATGACGGAATCGATTGCTTTGGTTCGACCGGGTGCGGGGCCAAGAAGCTCTGCTAAAGCCGAGGCAACATTGCGCAACGGGCCGCCGGCGGGGCGCCGGATTGCCGTTAACCAGCCGCGACGGCGACTCTGTTGAATTTCTAGCCACGGCAGGACACCGGCACGCACGAGTGAGGATTTGCCGGAGCCTGAAGCACCATGGACAACGATCAGGTTTTTCCGGGCAAGGCCGTCAATGACGGTGTCGATCATTTCTTCGCGACCGAAGAAGATACGGTGCTCATTCGGATCGAATGGCCGCAGTCCGGGGTAGGGTTGGGCCGGCAGCGCAGTCCGCCGAGATTCCCCCATCACCATGACACTCGTCACGACTAGGATCCGGAATTGGTGGTGGACAAGCCAAGAACAGTCAGCAATTCGCGCTGCCATTCGCCCGACGTTGCCGGCACGCATGGCACCTCATAGTCGTCGACCACTGGCGGCCGCTCCCCGACACGATCCAGGATGGCCCAAGGCAGATCGCGGTAGCGTTGCCGGAGCAGTCTTCGATCGAGGTAGCTCATTGCGACGGCAGTCTCGATCCAGGTACCGCGACGTCCGTGCAGAAGGACAAGGCCATCGCTCAGTTCGAATTGGCGCTGCCGTTGTTTTTGCTGTCCGCGATCCAGTGGGTCGGCGTTGCCGTTCGCCTGCGTGAGGTTTGCCGGCCGCACGATCGCCACATCCTTGAGCTGGCCCTTCAGATCTTGCCAAAGGTTCTCTTCGTCGGGATCGGCGTCGAGATAGATGACAGGGCGATCGGCAGGCTTCTGCGCGGCGGACACGCCCAGTCGTCGCCGCGCCGTGAGCTGCTTGCGCAGGGAACTCAGTTTTCCTTTGAGCTCGATGAAGGGTTCGATCAATGCCTCTTCGAGTTGCGATGCGCCCAAGCTTGTCAGGCAGATGGGGAGATCCGTACGCGGATCGACGAAGTCGCGAAAGAAAACCGGTTTCCCGCGCTCATCTCGTAGGCGTTTGGGCCAGGCGTCCTCGTCCAGGGCTTGGACGCGCAGCACGCTACAGTGCTCCTGGCCGCGGCCGTCGAGAACAGTCTGCTCGAAGAACCATTCAAGCTCATCCAGGCACCAGCTCTTTCTGGGATAGAGCGGGCTGATTAGGACGAGGAGCAGCGCCGAGCGCTTGACCTTCTCCCGCAAGACCTGTGTAAGCGGCTGTCCGGACACGAGCACGCGATCGTCCAAGAAAACCTTGACCTCGCGTGCCGGAGCCGCTTCCACGTTCAAGGCTGTAGCGAGAAGTTCGCGCAAGCGCCCGGCAACGTACCTACTCCAGTTGCGGATCAGGGGCGCTCCGGTCTCGACCTCTGCGTGCGCATAGCTCACGAACACATCGTAATCGAATGGTTCTCCAACGTAGGACAACGCCAGCCCTCCTACCCTACGTTCGGGCAATGGTTTCCCGTGCACAGATCGCATTCGCGCCGAGAGTATGCCACAATTGAAGGTGATAGAAAAAGTCTTCCTCGACCGGAACGACAGGTCTGCCGGCGTGCAATTGAGGTTTCACCTCTACAGGGCGCGTAGCGCGGTCTGCCGGACCACTTCGCGCTTTGCACGATCCGCTGCGATGGGGGCCTCCACTGACGAAGCCTGGCGTCTCGGGCTTCTAATCCACTTTGAACTGGCGTCGCGGGGCGGCGAGCACAATCAAATCCGCCCGGGCGCCACGCCGGTGGCCGCGGTGCACCATTGTCGTCGGCAGGTGAGCACCGTGCTGGCGACTCGGCTCGATCCGAGAACGCAGTCCACGTCAGCGTAGGCGTTGACTACGCTGCTGGATGAGGCAGCACCCGCTCTAAGGCATCGCGCCGGGCGGCCGCGGTGGCTGCGGCGGCGGGGGGCCGGGTGACGGCGTGAAAGACTGCGACAGCGGTCGCGGCCCGGGCGCCAAGGGCTGCGCCGCGCGTTGCGTCGTCGTTGTCGTCGCCGCCGGCTTGCGCGCCGCGGCTGGCCGCGGCGGCGGCGCAGGTTGCTCGGGCCGGACGTCCTGGGACGCCTGCAGCGCCGCAATGGTGCGGGCCATCTCGCTTTGGGCGGCTGTGAGTTGCTCCATGCTCTGCCGCATCGCGGTCATATCGTGCGCCATGGCCTCGATCTGCTGCATCGCATCGGCGGAGGCTGGCGCCGCCGGCGTAACGGCCGGTGCTTGCGGCGCAACCGGATCGGGCGCGCCTTGCGCAAGCGCCGCAGCTTGTGCCGGCGCGGCATCGGCCGCGGTCGCCCGAGCCGCGGCGGGCCGCTCGTCCGCGGCGCCAGGCAACGGCTGTGTCATATCCGGCGATGACGACAAGCCGAGCTGAGGAACAAGGGTCGCGATCATGTGCCTGCCCGCCGCGCCATAGGATTGCCAGGCCAGCGTGGCGACGACACCGACGCAGACGGCGAGCAGAAAGCGGACGGGGCCGCGCATGGCGCGCCGGCCGCGCAACCTCGACTCGCTTGGCGACCCAAGGTCGCCGGCGGCTCGCTCATTGCCGAGCGCGCGAGGTGCAATGTCGAGCGAGGGCGCGGCGACCCGCGGACCAGCGGAGAAGTCGGCTTCCGTGGTGCCGGGACGCCGGTTCGTCGTAGCATCCGGGGCTCCCCGTGCCAGCTTGGCCAGCAGCTCCTCGGCGCTTGCCACATTCTGTGACGCCGGTGGAACGACGCTGGCGTCGTGTTGGAGATCGTCCCGTTTCGGGCTCAGCATGGAATTCATTGGCCACCTCTTCCGTGTTCCAATGCCGATGAGAGCGGCCGGCATGCGCCTTGCCGCAGCCGTGCCTCACATTCCGGTGTGACCAAAGCATGGCGGGTGAGACGGTTAAACGTGCCGGATTCCCGACACATTCATGGCGGGACGTGCAGCAGACATGGGAAGATCAGCAGGGTTCCGCGCGCGCTACGGTCTTCACTTCGACACGTGGTCGGCGAGAAATCGCTCGACCTGGAGGACCGCGTCCGCCCACGCCTGGGCATTGCCGCCGGTCGTCGCGCCCCGCCCGGTCGGCGAATTGACGTTGATGCGCCCCGGCAGATGGCGGACTGGCGCGATGCTGTCGAAGGAATGATGCGCGCCGGGATAGATCTTGATCGTCACCGGATATCCGGCGGTGCGGGCAACCTCGGCCAGGTGGCGGCACGGTTCGGCCGGCGTCCAGTCGTCCAGCTCGCCGATCAGGATCAGGAGAGGCGCCAGAGGCTTGAAAGCGCCCACGTACCTGGTGATGGGACCGCCGCTTGATTTTCGCTCGACCGACCAATTCCCGATCTTGCGTCCGCAGTTCGGATAGAGGGCGATTGCGGCGGCAAATCCCGGATTGTTGCGCGCGGCGTTCGGCGGAACGTCGACGATGGTGGCAAGGGCCGAGGTGCCCCCGTGCGAGCCGCCCATGACCGCGGTGCGGCGGCGATCGACGAACGGGAGCGACCGCAGATGCTTCAGCGCATCATAGGCGTCGTCCGCGCGCTGCTCATACGTGATGCTGGGCGGCGACGGGTCGCTGCACAGGTCGCGTGTGCGCCCGCGCGACACGAAGCTTTCCGGCCAGATGGTGACATACCCGCGGCGCGTGAGCTCGCTCGCCCAACGCCAAGGCGCGCCGCTCGAGCCGGGTCCCAGGCCGGAGCAATCGTGCAGAATGACGACCGCCGGGAAGGGCCCATCGCCCCCGGGCTTGCTGAGGAAATAGGGCGCCTGCCGCATATCGCCGGCAGCCGGGGAGCACAGCGCCAGGAGCAGGCAGGCAGTGCGATATGCTGCCCGTGCCGGATGGAATTCCACTGGACCCTCGCAAAGACCTGAACTGCGCCGTCCTAATCCACCCGGATGTTCGCCTCGCGCGCGACCTTTTCCCAGCGCTGGATCTCGCTCCGGATCATCGCGGCGAACGCTTCGGGTGCGAGCGCCGCCGGCTCGGCACCCTCCTGCGCGAAGAAGCGGCTCATCTCGTCGGTCACCAGCGCCTTGTTGATCTCGGCGTTGAGCGCCGCGACGATCTCCGGCGCCGTCCCGGCCGGCGCCACGATGCCCCACCACGAGCCGGCCTCGTAGCCTTTCACCCCCGTCTCGTCGAGCGTCGGCACGTCGGGCACCGCCGGTGAGCGGCGCAGGCTGGTTGAGCACGGTGATCGACGCGTTCGCCAAGGGCGACATCCTGGCGGTGATCTTCGTCTCCGTGCTGTTCGGCTGCGTGCTGGCGCGCATGGGCGACAAGGGCAAGGTGATCCGCGACCTGGTCGACGCCGCCACCAAGTGGGTGTTCGGCGTCATCAACCTGATGATGTGGGCGGCGCCGATCGGCGTGTTCGGCGCCATGGCGTTCACGGTCGGCCGCTTCGGCCTCGCCTCGCTCGGGCCCCTGGTGAAGCTGATCGTCGTGTTCTACCTCACCAACCTGCTGTTCCTGGTGGTGGTGTTCGGTGCGATCGCCTGGGCGGCCGGGTTCAGCCTCGCCAAGTTCCTCGCCTACATCAAGGAAGAGATCCTGATCGTGTTCGGCACCTCTTCGTCCGACTCCGGTCTGCCCGGCCTGATGGCGAAGATGGAGTTTCTCGGCTGCTCCAAATCGGTCGTCGGGTTCGTGGTGCCGACCAGCTACATCTTCAACACGGTCGGCTCCAGCATCTACATGACGATGGCCGCCCTGTTCGTCGCGCAGGCGACCAACACGGAGCTCGACTGGGTGCAGATGGGGGCGATCTTCGCGGTGGCGATCCTCACCTCGAAGGGGGCGAGCGGCGTCACCGGGGCGAGCTTCATCGCTCTCGTGGCGACGTTGGCGATCGTGCCGACGATTCCCGTCGCCGGCATGGCGCTGATCCTCGGCATCGACCGCATCATGAGCGAGGCGCGCGCGCTGATGAACATGATCAGCGCCGGGCTCGCCGCCGCGGTGCTCGGCAAGTTCGCGGGCGAGCTCGACGAGCAGCGCATGCACGCGGTGCTCGACGGCGAGATCAAGTTCGAGGACTACCGGGCCGCGGCCGAGGCTGCCCGTTCGTAGACCGGGGGTTACTGGGTCCTCCGCTTGCGCGGAGGACGACAACCGAGAGGTTCATCGCGCCGAAGCCGACGGCGGCCGCAGCCTTGCTCTGCGTGCCGCCGTCGCCATTTCATGGCCCAGATGGAATCCGGATCGGTCTTGCCTCACGCGAGGCCGCCGCCACGAGTCCCGGTTCACCCGGCCCGGGCCCGCGTCTTGCGCGTACCGTCAGTGGAACATGGTCGCGCCGCAGTTTTCCTTGAGCTGCGATTGCTTGCGCCGCGGCAAGGCGGTGAGGAACTGATATCCGGTCAGCTCTTCGACCGTTGCGGCCGTCACCCGGAACTGCTTGAGATACTCCTGGGTCTTCGTCGTTTTTTTCAACGGCCTGTGGTCGACATTCGGCAGCAGATAGGCGTTGAGCCGGCCTCCATGGCCAGGGTCGTAGATGATCTTGTACAGCGCTGCCGGCACCGCCACCCCCTTGTTGCATTGGGCGCGGGAATTCTCGTTGCGTTCGGCACAGATCGCCTTGTCGTCGGGGAGGCTCAGCACGATGTCGTTCCGGCAGGCATCGGCGTTGCGTGCGAGCCGTACGGCACGGCGCTGCTGCTGGACCGGGCCGGTGAGGACGAACATCGTAGTGGCGCGCTCCCGGACAAGCGTCTTGACCAGGCGTTCGAGCGTGCTCCAGACACCGGTGTTGAAGCCGATCCCGACCTGAGGAACAGCGTTCGACAGGAAAAACGTGTCCCGCATCAGCTGCTCGGCACCGGTAAAGTCGGCCGACGGCGCCTGGTGACCGATCGCATAGCCGCTTTTCGCATAATCGTCGGGCACGGCTTTCGGCTGATCGCCGAGAAAGGGGTCGGCCTTGAACTTGATTCCCGGTCGATCTCTCGACCCCTTCACCAGATCGGGGGTCAGGCGCTCGATCACCCAGTCCGGTGTTTTCGTCCGGCTGTTGTGCCCGACCACATAGCCGGGACGGCACACCACTGTGTCGTCCTCCTCATTGGTCGAAGAGCTCTCCGGCAGTCCGATCTCCGCCCACAGGTGCCGGCAGCTCTTGGGGTCGGTCGGATCGTCCTGGGCGGCGACGGAGCCGCCGAACAGGCATCCCCACAGCGCGAGCAGCAGCGATGCGCACCGCCACATCATGCGTCTCCCCGTCTCACCTGTCCGCGGGCTTGCCCTTGTCCTTCGTGTCGGCGTCCTCCTCCTCCTTTGCTTTCGGTCCGCCCATAGCCTTGGAGATCAGGAAGCTTCCGCCGCTGATCCCGAGCAGGCCGAGCACGTTAGTGGGGATTTCGACGAAGGTGCCGGCTTCGATCGAAAGGAGAAGATAAAGTCCCGCGATGACGAACGTGAAGATCAGGAATTGGAACCGCGACAGGCTGGCCTTCGTCTCGCGTACAGTCTGGTCAGGCGCCGGAGGCTCCGCCAACAGGCCTTGCAGCCTGATCTCGTTGCGAAAGATCTTCCACAGGACCAGAGCGGCGAAGCCAAGCAGAATCAGACTGATGATGGCAAAGCCGATCGTCGCGATCGTTTGGCTGTTCATGACCCTCCTCCCTCATGTCCGTCGAAACATCTTCCCGGCAAGATAGAGCCCGTTGCCGCCCGTGAGGATCGTCAGGAGATATTCCGGCACGTCGGGCATGGCCGGCCGACCATTGATGATGGGCAGATCCGCATGCAGGGCGCTCATCGCGTACATGACGAGGACGAGCGGAAACGCCGCCATGACGACGACCCGTTCCACTTCGACCTCGTTGCCGGCGCCGGCCTGGCTGTTTGCCATGAGGCCGGTGACGTGAATGTCCCCGCGCAGGATGCGCGCCGCAATCAGCAATGCCAGGAGAATGAACCAGGCGAGCAGGCCGGCGGCCAGTCCTTTGGCAATGAGGTCCATTCGTTCCATTCCCCGACTGGAACCTTAACCGAAGAGTTGCAAGCGCGCAAACTACGTCTTACGACGCTGTGCAATGTGGGACCGTCGCGCACCGCGATCTGCACGATCCTTTCTTCGCCGGTTCTCGGATAGTATGGGGGGCCGTGCCCGGTCCATCGCGCGGCTTTCATCAGGGGGACTGCATGCCATACACGCCAACCCGACGACACGTCCTGATCGGCTCGGCTGCTGCCGTGCTGGGGCTTACGTCCCGGGCCTCGGCGCAGGCCGCCTGGCCGTCGCGGCCGGTGCGCGTCATCGTCCCTTATCCCCCGGCGGGCGGGGCCGACACGGTGAGCCGCATCCTGTTCCAGAAGCTCGGCGAGATGTGGGGCCAGCAGTTCGTCATCGACAACCGCGGCGGCGCCGGCGGCACGATCGGCGAGGCGGTCGCCGCCAAGGCCGATCCGGACGGCTACACGATCCTGTATGACGCCACCGCGTTCTCGGTGAATCCCGCGCTGTACACGAAGCTGTCGTTCGACTACGGCAAGGATTTCCAGCCGGTCTTCCTCGCCTCGCTGGTGCCGAACCTGCTGCTGGTGCACCCCTCGGTGTCGGCCAAGACCCTCCCCGAGCTGATCGATCTTGCCAAGGCGGCACCGGGCGGACTCGATTTCGCATCGTCGGGCAACGGCACGTTGCAGCATCTGTGCCTGGAGATGTTCCGCCATGTGACCGGCACGCGCATCAACCACATCCCGTATCGCGGCGGCGGCCTCGCACTCAACGACGTGATCAGCGGGCAGGTGAAATTCTTCTTCTCCAACGGCTCCTCGTCGGTCGGTCATGTGCAGAGCGGCGTGGTCAGAGCCATCGTCCATACCGGCAAGGGGCGCCTGCGCACGCTGCCGGATCTCGTCTCCGCCCAGGAGACGCTGTCCGGCTTCGAGGCCTACGAATGGAACGGCGTGTTCGTGCCCGCCGGCACGCCCAAGGACATCATCGGCAAGCTCAATGCCGGCCTCAACGCGGTGCTGCGGCAGCCAGACATCGTAGCCCGCCTGCAGTCGCTCAACGTCGATTTCAAAGAGAACACCCCCGACGAGTTCCGCACCTTCGTGGCGGCGGAGACCGAGAAATGGGGCCGCGTCGTGCGCGAGGCCAACATCAAGCTGGGGTGAGGGCGGTGCTTCGTCATGGCCGGCCTTGTGCCGGCCATCCCGATAGACAAGGCAGGGCTGTGCCAACAGAATCGAGATCACCGGGACAAGCCCGGTGATGACGAGTCAGAATGCAATCTGATCAGATCCCCTTGTTCGAGGCGTGGGAGAGCATATGGGTGAATTCGCTTTGGGCCAGCCGGTGTCGCGCTTCGAGGATCCGCGGCTGGTGCGCGGCGGCGGCCGCTATGTGGATGATTTCGTCCTGCCCGGCATGGTGTTCGGCACCGTGCTGCGCTCGCCGCACGCGCATGCGCGCATCCGCAGCATCGACGTCAGCAAGGCACGGGCCGCGCCCGGCGTGCTGGCGGTGCTGACCGGGGCCGACTGGCAGGCGTCGGGCTTCGGCGACCTGCCGGTGCCGGGCGGCTTCAAGCGCCGCAACGGCGCGCCGCTTTACCGGCCGCCTTATCCGGCGCTGGTCAAGGACCGGGTGCGCTGGGTCGGCGACTACGTCGCCTTCGTGGTCGCCGAGACGCGCCTGCAGGCGATGGATGCGGCGGAGCTGATCGCGGTCGACTACGAGCCGCTGCCGGCGGTGGTCGAGACCGCGCAGGCGCCGCTGCCGGGTGCGCCGCGCGTGTGGGACGATTGCGAGGACAACATCTGCTTCGTGCAGATCGAGGGCGACGCGGCCGCAACCGAGGCGGCCTTCGCGCGCGCCGATCATGTGGTCAGGCATCGCTTCGTCATCAATCGCGTCACCGCCGCCACCATGGAGCCGCGCGGCTCGATCGGCGACTACAATGCCGCCGACGGCCGCTACACGATCCATACGACGCTGCAGCGTGCGCATGCCTATCGGCAGGATCTGGCGCAGCACGTGCTGAAGGTGCCGGAGAGTAAGGTGCGGGTGATCGCCGGCGACATCGGCGGCAGCTTCGGCATGAAGTCGGCGGTCTACAACGAGGTCGCGCTGGTGCTGTGGGCGGCGAAGCTGACCGGCCGTCCGGTCAAATGGATCAGCACGCGCTCGGAGTCCTTCCTCGGCGATGCGCAGGCGCGCGACAACGTCACCGACGCCGAGCTCGCCCTCGACAAGGACGGCATCTTTCTCGGGATGCGGGTCAAATCGCTGGTCAACGTCGGCGCCTACCTGCAGACCGGCATGCCGGCCTTCACCGGAAACCTCGGGACGCTCGCCGGCGTCTATCGCACGGGCGCGATGCACGTCGAAGCCACGGCGGTGTTCACCCACACCAACCCGATGCGTCCCTATCGCGGCAACGGTCGTCCCGAGGCCGCCTATGTGATCGAGCGGATGGTCGACCTCGCGGCCGACGAGCTCGGCATCGACCCGGCGGAGCTGCGGCGCCGCAACTACATCCCGCCCGACGCCATGCCGTTCAAGACCAGCCTCACCTTCACCTATGACAGCGGCGCGTTCGAGAAGAGCATGGACATGGCGCTGACGCTCGCCGACGTCGCCGGCTTTCCGGCCAGACGCGCGGCGGCACGCCGCTCCGGCAGGCTGCGCGGGCTCGGCATCTCCAACACGATCGAGCGCGCCGCGGCGGCGGGCTTCGAGGGGGCCGAGATCCGGTTCGACCGCTCCGGCGCGGCGACGCTGTTCTCCGGCTCGATCACCCAAGGGCAGGGGCACGAGACGATCTACAAGCAGCTAGTCTGCGACCGCCTCGGCCTCGACCCGCGGGAGGTGCAGTACATCCAGGGGGATACCGACCAGGTGTTCTTCGGCGAGGGCACCGGCGGGTCGCGCACCGCCACCATCGGCAGCTCGGCCTTCCACGTGGCGACCGACAAGATCGTCACCAAGGCGCGCGCCATCGCCGCCCATATGCTCAAGGTCGATGCCGACGATGTGAAATTCTCCGACGGCATCTTCTCGGCGCCGGGCACCAACCGCACGCTCACCATCCGGGACATCGCCAAGGAGGCCGCCAACCCGGCGCGCCTGCCCAAGGGCATGGAGGGCGGCCTGACGGCGACCGCGGTCTACAATGCCGAGGTGGAGAATTTCCCCAACGGCTGTCACATCTGCGAGGTCGAGATCGATCCGGAGACGGGCGCGGTCGAGATCGTGCGCTACAGCGTGGTGGACGACGTCGGCACCGTGCTCAATCCGCTCCTGCTGCATGGCCAGATCGTCGGCGGAATCGCGCAAGGCGTGGGACAGATCCTCATGGAGGACATTCGCTTCGACGCGACGGGACAGCTCATCAACGGCTCGTTCATGGACTACGCGATGCCGCGCGCGGAAAATTTCAGCCCGTTCCGCATCGAGAGCAACCCGGTGCCCACCACGACCAACCCGCTCGGCGTGAAAGGCGCAGGCGAGGCCGGCTGCGTCGGCGCGCTGCCGGCGGTCGCCAACGCGCTGGTCGACGCGCTGTCCGAATTGGGCATCCGTCACGTCGAGATGCCGGCGACGCCCGAGCGCCTGTGGCGCGCGATAAGGGAGGCGAATGGCAACACGTCTCCCCCGTCATCGTGAGGCGCTCGGCGCCACCCCAGAACCGTCAGCCTGAGGCGCTCGGTGCACTCTTCGTGCGCCGAGCCTCGAAGGCCGACGGCCCGGGCCGATCATCGTTCGAGGCTCGGCGCGGGCAGTGAAATTGTTTGGTTCACACCGCGAAACGCGCCGAGCACCTCACGATGACGGTCCTGAAGTGGTCGTGCGTGAGCGCCTCAGATCCTGTGGGATGACGGTGAACAGTAAGCGGTCTACTCCGCCTTGATGTTTCCGTCGCGAATCGCGCGGGTGTATTTGTCGTGCTGGCGGCGGATATGGGCGCGGAAATCCTCGCCGCAGGTGCCGACCACGTGGAGGCCTTGCGCGACGAGCTTCGGCACCACCTCGGGCGCCTTGATCGCGGTCTCGAGCATGAAGGCGAGCTGTCCGATCGCTTCCTTCGGCGTCCGCGCCGGCGCGACCACGCCGAAGAAGGCCGAGGTCTCGAAATCCTGGTAGCCCTGCTCGATGAAGGTCGGCACCTCGGGCAGCGGCTTGATGCGCTCGCGCGAGGCGACCGCCAGCGGCCGCAGCTTGCCGGCGCTCAGCTGCGCGCTCACCTCGTTGTAGTTGGCGAGCACCGTGGCGACGTGGCCGCCGAGGAGCGCATTCACCGCCGGCGCGCCGCCCGCATAGGGCACGTAGGTGAGATTGATGCCCGCTGCCTGCTTGAACATCTCTCCGGCGATGTGCTGCGTGGTGGCCGGACCAACGGCCGCATAGGAGAGCTCGCCCGGCTTTGCCTTCGCGGCGTCGACGAGGTCCTTGAGCGAGCGGTGCGGCGCCGCCGCGTTGACGACCAGGACCTGGGGCGAGTCGACCAGGAAGCAGACCGGCTCGAAGCTGGTCAGCGGATCATACGGCAGCGTGGCGCGCACGATGCCGTTGATGACGAACGAGTTGCTCATGATGAGCACGGTGGTGCCGTCCGGCGCCGATCGTGCCACCGAGTCGGTTGCGATGACGGTGCCGGCGCCGGGGCGGTTCTCGACCACGAATTTCTGCCCGCTCGTCTGGGTGATCTGCTGGCTCACCAGGCGCGCCAGGGTGTCGGCCGATCCGCCGGGCGGGAACGGCACGACGATGCGGATCGTCTTCTCGCGCAGGTCCTGGGCGCTCGCGGTCGGCACGAACGCGAGCAGCGCCAGCGCGAGTAGCGCCAGCACGTGCAGCGCCAGCGCTGCGGCTGCGGCGGATCCGGTCGCCCGGTTAACGCCAAGCACGGAGGAGCGGTCAGTTCGCCGCTTCGGCATTCTGGATGAAATAGTCGGGCGGCTCCGGGCCCCACAGCGACAGCGAATCCTCCGGCGCGTGGTGGCCGGCCTCCCATGTCTTGGTCTTCGGGATGTAGTCGATGTCGCAGGAATATTCCGAGAAGCTGCCCCACGGGTCCTGCACGTAGTGGAAATAGTTCGATCCCAGCACGTGGCGGCCGAGGCCCCAGCCCTTCTGGAAGCCCTTGTCGGCCATGTGGGCGGCGCCGATGCCGATGTCGTCGATCGTGCTCACGTCCCAGCTGCAGTGATGGAAGCCGGGTGCATCGGACTTGGCGAACGCCAGCAGATGGTGGTCGCTGCCGTGGATGCCGTGCATGAAGGCGACGAAATCCGAGCGGTCAGACAGGCGCAAGCCCAGATTGCGGCCGTAGAACTCGATCGACCGGTCGATGTCGGGCGTGAAGCACAGGACATGCGACAGGCGGCGCGGCTGCACCGTCCAGGCCTTGCTGCGCAGCGGCGCCCCGGCGACGCCCTCCGGGCACGACTGCCACGGCCCGGCGTTCTTGCGGTCGGGCGACGATTTCGGCGCGACCTTGACCTCGTGGAGAATGCCGTCCGGATTGCGGAACCAGAAGCCGTTGCTCTCGAACCCGGTGGGCGGATCGAGCAGGGTTACGCCGTTGCCCTCCACCCTCGCCTTGAGGCGGGGAAGATCTTCGGCAAAGCAGCCGAACGAGAGGTGATGGATCTGCTTGCGCCGCCCCTCGACCACGCTGCCCCAGCGGTGGTCGTGCCCGAACGTATGCAGGAGCAGCGAATTGTCCTTCTCCCGCACGTCCAGGCCGAAGTGGTTGTAAAATCCCTGCGCCTGCTTGAGGTCGGGGACGCTGAGCACGAACTGGTCGAGCGAATGGACCCCGAGAGCAGCCTCGTCGGTGGTCGGCGGAACGTAGCCACGAATAGCGGTCATCGACACTCCTCCCTTAACCGGTCCGCTCGAACCCAAGTGGTCCGAGCCGAATGCATGAGCAACGTCTAGCAGAAAAGCGCGGCGTCGTCAGGGGCTGCAAACCTTGATCCAGCGCAAGGCCGCCGGCGCCCGGCCGGGGTATGTCATTGGTCATGACCAGACCGATCCCCGACAAGGCCGAAGTCGCCCTCGAATACCCCGACAAGCTCTATATCGGGACATTCGAACGAACGGCACGCTTCGAGGCCCACCTGGATGCGACCGGTGTCTCGCTCGTGCTCGAGCGGCCCGGTGATGCGGATACCCGGAAATCAGTGCACCTGCATCTCAACGACGGCCTGTTTGCCGAGGTTCTGCGTGAATTGGCCGCATCGGTCAAAGCGGTCCCCGCTGGGGACGCGGCCCACCGGGAGGCGCTCGCCGAGGCAGCATTGCGGCTGCACCAGGCGCTGGTCTCGGACAACAGGAGGTCGGTGCGCAGACACAACTGAACGGCGTGATGGAGTATCCGATGACGCGTGCAAGCGGACTGGCGGTGTTGGCCGTGCTGACACTGGTGGCTGGGCAGGTCGCGGCGCAGGAGAAGACTCCGCGCCTCGGCCTCGCGGCGGCGGAGCGCCTGTGTGCGGAGTGCCACGCGGTGCGCGGGGGCGAGCTTCGCTCCCCCTTCTCCAGCGCGCCGGCGTTTCCGACGATCGCGGCGGTGCCCGGCATGACGGCAATGGCCCTGCGGGTGGCGCTCGAAACCTCGCACCGGAGCATGCCCAACATCATGCTGCAGCCGGACGAGCGCCAAGACATCGTCACCTACATCCTGAGCCTCAAGCCGTGACGTAAGGGGCCGTGCTCGGACCGTTGCGCCGGGCAGGCAGCAGCCATTCCGCGGCGTGACCTTGCTCGTGCTGACTTGGAGCTCCGTCTGATGGAGGATGCGGGCGTGCGCCGCCGGCACACCGCGGCGCGCAAGAACAACGAGCCCGGGAGGACATCATGGATCGGCGCGACTTCCTGCAATCGGCGACGCTGGCGGCGGGCGGGGTGCTGTCCGGCGAGGCGATGGCGGCGGGCGGACCGGTGCGGCTTGCCCAGGCGGCCGCGCCGGTGCAAGGCTCTGCGCCGCACGCGCCGCACGGAGGCCCCATGACCAAGCGCTGGACCGAGCAACGCTGGCTCCTCGACAACGTCATCCAGGCGAACGGCATCGATTGGGATCAGCCGCGCTCGATCTACTGGAACGTACCGTGCGGCGTGGAGGCGAGCGCCGATTTTGTCGCCATCCGGGCGCGGGTGAAGAAATACGCCGACTGCTCGCCCGCCTTCGAGGCGACCGCGCGCCGCCGCGAGGCCAAGGCGCGCGCCGCCCAGGAGGCGCGCGAATTCGTCACCGCGCGCGACAACTATTTCATGGCGGCGATCCATTGGGGCGCCGCGCAATGGCCGATCGACGAGAACAACGAGCAGAACCTGTTCTACAACAAGAGAAAGCGCGAGTGCTACACGAGCTACGCCCGGCTCTCCGATCACCGCGTCGAGCCGGTGTGGATCCCGTTCGACGGCAAGGCGCTGCCGGCCTGGTTCCACCTGCCGCCGAGCTATAGCGGCGGGCGCATTCCGGTCGTGGTGTTCGTGCCCGGCATGGACAGCTTCAAGGAAGCGAGCGTGTGGCTCTACGGCGATCCCTACCTCAACCGCGGCTTCGCGGTGCTCGCCATGGAAGGGCCGGGCCAGTACGAATGTCCGACGCTCGGCATCTACATGACGATGGAAGGCTGGGAGGCGACCGGCAAGGCCTGCATGGACTGGCTGGTGCAGCGGCCGGAGGTCGATCCCGAGCGCATCGCCATCTCGGGCCGCAGCTTCGGCTCGTTTGCCGGCACCATCGCGGCCTCGGCCGAGCCGCGCTATCGCGCCTGCGCGGTGAGCGCCACCTGCCACGAGCCCGGCTGGCACACGATCTTCCAGGAGGCCTCGCCCACCTTCAAGATGCGCTTCATGTACATGGCCAACTACACCGATGAGGCGAAGTTCGACGAATTCCGCAAGATCCTGACGTGGGAGGGACGGGCCGAGAAGATCCGCATGCCGTATTTCTGCGCGGCGGGAGAATTCGACGAGCTCAGCCCGCTGGACAACACCGAGCGCCTGCTCAAAGCCATACCGGGCCCGAAGCGCTTCGTCGTCTATCAGGAGGCGCGCCACGCGACCGCCGGGGTGGCCTCGACCAACCTCGGCCCGTACCTGCCGGGCCTGGTGGCGGACTGGATCGGCGCACGTTTTCTCGGCGAGTCGTTCCCGAGCGAACGGTGGTTCGTCGATGCGACCGGCCGGATCGCGAAGTCTGCAATTTAGTGAAACCTGATGGCGCTGCATTAAGCAGATTTAAGGCCCCAACACCGCATCGTTGCGCCTGGTGGCACGTCCCGTGCTCGACGAGGCGCTCATGTCGGAACGTTTGGCCGGCCTCGATGGCGAACCGCCGGCGCTGCGGATCCTCATCGTCGACGACGACGACCTCCTGGTCGAGCTTTTCATCGACGCGCTCGCCGACCAGGCGATCCACATCATCGGGCCGGCCCGCACGTTGTCGGCGGCCCTGCATTTCGCCACCCACGAGTTGATCGATGTCGGCCTGCTGGACGTGAACGTCGGCGGCGCGCTGGTGACACCGGTCGCCGACAAGCTGCTGGATCGCAATGTCCCGTTCCTGTTCGTGACGGGAGCCGCTCCGCGTGGCGGTCAAAATGGCCGTAATGTCAATTGCTTGTGGCGAGCAGCCTAAAAGCGCTGGTTTCGTGTCCGCACAGTACCCGCAGCCCGCGCTAACTCCTGCCCGTCTGGCGTCGCTTCCGGGGTGGCCGCGTGCCGCTGGCCGAGTGCCAAGGCCGCTCGACTGCATAACCGGCGATGGTTAACGTGGCTGCTTGCGAGCTTTGTGAGCACTAGAAACGCCGTTCCATAACGATGGTTACGCGAGCGAGAGCATGGCGCGCAAGACCGAGGTCTCGACTGCTGATTTCGACAAGTCGTGGACTTAATCATCCGCGAGATCGACGCCGCGCGCGATCGGATCACGACCGAGGCCTCCTGGCAGCGGCTCGAGCGGTTCTTTTACGAGGAACTGGTCGACGGCAAGACGCTCACGACCGCTCAGGTGCTCGCCTGGGCCGAGGCCGGCCATCCCGCCGCGGACAGGGCGCTCCGGCTTTACGCCGCCGAAATGATTGATCGCGGGCGCGAGGGCGAGCTCCTCGTCCAAGTCAAAGCCTACGTAATCAAAACTCGACGAGCCATTTCTCCCGTACCCGAAGGGGCGCCATGTGGTGCAGAACCTCATGCGCGACATCTGGCTGCCTCTCGTCGTCGCGAACGTGGCCGCCGGCACCGGACTTGCGCCGACGCGCTCGGGAACCACCACCGCGCCGTCCGCGGCCTTCTTCGTGGCCCGCGCCATGCAGCGCCGGGGATTTAAGGTCCGGGAACGGGAAGTCAACCGAATTCTTGCCTTTTGGGCGCAACAAGATAGCGGCGCGGCTCGAGGTGTCGATGCCGCCGATCGTGTCTACCATCAAATAAATTCTTTGCGGGAAGACGACTCCGCGCCCGACATGTGAATAATTCAGAGCCGGCGCTGACCTTGCGGGTGCAAGGCCAGGCCGGGCAGAGAACCGCGGTGCTGGGGAAGCGTCCCATCCTCGCCGATTTGGCCGCCACTCGCAAGCTCCGTGCCGCCACCCTGTTGGAGGCACGCCCATGCAACGATCCCGCACCCGAACGACCTTCATACAACTGCCCGCCGTCCTGAAACCGTACGCCCGAGAGCGGCGCTGGGTGGTCTGAAGCTCGTCGTCAACAAGGAGGGCAAGTCTACCAAGCCCCAACGAGCTAGTCCGCCGGGGCAACGACGACGCGGCGATCGCCGCCGTGCTGCCGCGCCCGTGATGGCACACAGCGAAAAACCGGAGGAAGTGCGCCGCCGGATCGAGCGGCTCTACGCCGGACCCTATCTCGAACTGTTTGGGCGTCGGGAGGCGCCCGGCTGGTGGGTGTGGGGCAACGAAATTGCCCGCGACGCATTCCTCGCAAGGCTCGCCTCCGCTGCGCGGAGGGCGGCGCCATGAACGCGCCTGCCCAACCCTCCGCCGAGCGCCGCCCGCGGGCCCACCCGGTCGCCGCCGCCGGCCTCGACCGCACCCTCTTCGCGGACACCGAGCTGCGTTCCGCCGTCTCGCTGCCAGCTGGCCCCTGGCGCTACGCGGCCGATCCGACAACCGAGATCTTGTGCGTCCGTTACGCGATCGGCGCCGGCGAGCCTGCGGTCTGGGTGCATCCCGAGCCGATCCCCGAGCCGTTCCTCGAGGCCGCCGAGGACAAGCGCTGGCGGCTGGTGACCCACAACGACGGCTTTGAGAGGGCGATCGCGCGGCGGGTTCTACAACGCCGCGCGCCACGACTTGGCCGTAGATTCCGCTCGAGCGGCGCATCTGCACCATGTCGATGGCGCTCGCCATCGCGATGCCGGGATCCCTGGAAGGCTGTGCGGCGGCGCTCGGTAAGCTCTGCCGGGGAGGACGCGCGGGCGTCCGGGCGCTGAAGAAGCTGATGCGGCCGCGCAAGCCGCGGAAGGGCGAGCCGCCGGGCTTGTACTGGTACGACGGCGCCGACCTGCCTGAGCTGCTCGAGCGGCTCTATCGCTACGTCAAGCAGGACGTCGCGCTCGCGCGGGAGATCTTCTGCCGGGTGCCGCAGCTGGTGCCGGCCGAAACGGCTGTGGGCAGCACGATGCCGTCGTCAACGAGCGTGGTTTTACGCCGACGTCGAGCTCGCCTCGGCCGCCCCGCGCATTGCCCGGAAGGGCAGGCAGCGATCAACGCCGAGCTTCCGGCACGCACCTAACGGCGGGGTCGTCACCACCGTCCACCAGGTCGCGCGCATCTGACGTTTAGCGCGCAGCATGGACACGCGCTCGCCGGCCTGACGAAACGTTCAGTCGCGGACGTGCTCGCGCATGATCCTGACGATACGGTCCGCCGGCTGCTGGAGCTGCGCCAGGAAGGGCCGTGTCGCCGCCGTCGCGCAATCGATCGCTTCTCGCCAGTGTGGACGCCGACCGCCGGATGCGCGGGAGGCTGAAATTTCACGGCTCGGCGCCCGGGCGGTGGAGCGGTCGGCTATTCCAGCCGCAAAATTTAAGGAAGCCGGCGAGATAAAGGTCGACGGCGCCGTTGACGCCGTCCTGGCTGGCGACCTCGAGCGGATGCGCGAGCTCGGGGGGCCGCTTATCGTGCTGGCGCTGTCATCCGCTGCGCGGATGGCACCGCCGGGGCAGATGCTGATGGGCGGGGATTTCTACGCCATCGAAAGCCGGATCTTGGCCTGGCTCGCGGCGAGGCATGGAAAATCGCAGAACTATCGCGACTTCGACCGCACCGGCGATCCGAGGCGCGAGCCCTATTGCGCCATCGCGAGCCGAATGCTCGAGCGCGAAGTTACGCCTGAAGACGAGACCGGTCGGAAATCGGCAAAATCGCCGACCTGGCTCGCGGCTTTGGCGGTGGTGTTGGCGCTTGGCGGCGGTTTGACCCTAAGACGACCGTAACGATGACGAAATCCAGGAGAATATCGACACATGGCGGAGCGCTCACCCTGCAATTGTGCGATTCTGGAGTGCGTTCGAGGGCCACCCTGATCAGGCCATCGAGACCGGGGAGCCTATCGACTACGTCGACCGCCGGCTCCTCGCCATGGAGCGCGGGAACCTTATGTCGCGCTGCCGACTGGGCGCCGGATCGCTTATCCCGAAGCCCGGTTGCTGCCGAGGCCATTCGAGGGCCGCCGCGGCAGATCCCTTTCAAGGACAATGCCCGAGGCAACTGGGCGGACAGACCGGCTGGTACGGCTCGCTCACGGAGAACTGGTCCAAGGGATCCGCCCGCGATCTGCTGGCGGAACGCCCTATTGCGAGTCGAGCGAGCCGATTTCGCGTCATCCTACATGTGCATGACGAACTTGTCGGCGAGATCCCCGAGGAAGACGAGACCGCCGAAGACAGTTTCCTTCGCCGTTGACCAAACTGCCGCGCTGGGCCGAAGGCCTCCCGATCGCAGCCAAGGCCTGGGCCGGAGGCGGTACGCGTCGACCAGGCCCGCCGCGGCGGCGGTGGAACTCGCGCGTCCCCTACGCAGGCGAAACCGAAAGCGGCGGCAAGCGCCATCACCGGCGCCGAGCGGCCCCTCCCGCTGGCGGCGGAGCCTCCGGTTACTTCGGCCTGCGCCACGCCGCGCCGGAGGCGGCCCGCCACGTCGCCGATCGGCGACCTGCGCTCCGCCATGTTCCGCTCGCCGACCTGGTCGACGGGCCGATTATCGATGGCAAACGCGATGCCCGTTCCACGACGACCTACGCCGAGTTGCCAGATCTACAACGATCACTACCATTGCTTCGCCTGTGGCGCACACGGTGACCAAATCGATTGGCTGACCGGATGAAGGACCTCCACGCGGAGGCGCTCCGGACGCTGGAGACCTGGGACGGATGCCGACCGCTCCTCAGCAGCGTCCGCGCCATGAGGAGCAAGGCCGAGCTCGCCTTCGCTGCGCTGAAACTCTGGACCGAGGCGAGCCGATCGCCGGCACCCTGGCCGCCGGCTACCTGGGCCGCCGGCGCAAGCTCGATCTGGCCGCGCCTGCCGACGGATGCCGACGGACGCTTCGCTTTCATCCGCATTGCCCCTCGGCCCGGGCACGCGGTATCCCTGCCTGCTTGCGATGCGCACCGCGTCGACCGACGACGCCACCGGGGTTCACCGTGTCGCTTTGGCGTCGGACGCGGCAGCAAGTCGACCGCCGCATGCTCGGCCGCTCGGGGGTCGTCAAGCTTTGGCCAGCTCGGATCGACGCTCGTCGTCGGCGAGGGCGTCGAGACCCGCTCAGCGCCGCCACGCGCGTCCCTTACCGGGGCAGTCTTGCTGCAGCCGAGCGTGGTCGGCGGTATCGCGGGATGCGCTGGAGTTTCCCTGCCGGTCTCGGCTTCCGCCGCCTGATCCTTCTGGTCGACCGCGACGAGAACCTCCGTCGGCCAGGCCGCCGGCATGCCGTGCACGGAGCGTTGGCGCCGCGCCGGCCCACCGTCATCCGATTGACCCCTAAGCGGCCGGGACCGATTTCAACGACATCATCCAAGGGGGCGCATCATGAATGACGACCGCGATTTCGAGGACCTCTACGACGAGGAGATCCCCGAGCCTGACACGAAGGGCGAGGTGTCGGGCTCGACGACTTGTCGCCTACATGCAAATCGCCCGCGTTTATTTTCATCCCCTGACGGCGATCTGGCCAGCGGCAAACGTGAACGCGCGCCTCCAGCGGGTGCAGCTGCTCGACCCGGATGGGCGGCCGAAGCTCGACGCCAACGGCGACCCGGTCTCCGTCGGCGCCAGCGACTGGCTCGCCAGAACAGCCGGTCGAGGCAATGATATGGATACCGGGCCTGCCGCTGCCCGCATCGCCTCGCCTCGATGGCGGTTGGATCGAACGGCAAGACAGACGACCTTCAATTTATATGGGCCGCCGCGGATCAAGCCGGGCGACGCCCCAAAGCCGGGCCTTGGATCGACCATGTGCGACAAGGTGTTCCGCGCGCCGACGCCGACCACACCATGCCACTGGCTCGCGCACCGGGTTCAATTCCCGAGGAGAAGATCAATCACGGCTTCGTGTTGGGCGGCGCCCAGAGATCGGCAAAGACACGCTGCTTGAGCCGGTCGAAGCACGCCGTTGGCCATGGAATTTTCATGAGGTGACGCCCCACAGCTGTTTGGCCGCTTCAATGGCTTTGTGAGATCAGTGATCTTGCGCATGAATGAGGCCCGCGACCTCGGCGACCGAGCGCGTATCGCTTCAGCTTTTACGAACACACCAAAAATCTTTGCCGCTGCGCCGCCCGACATGCTGAGGTGGACGAAAAGAACATCCGTGAACATCTACGTTCTTCAATGTGCTCGGTTCCTGATCACCACAAATCATAAAACCGACGGCATTTACCTGCCGGCCGACGATCGGCGGCACTACGTTGCGTGGACCAACCGTGACGAAGAAGATTTCGAGCCAGAATACTGGGAATCGGCTTTGGAACTATTATGACGACTGTGGTATCGGGCACGTCGCGGCGTATCTTACCGAGCTAGACTATCCGGCTTCGACCCTAAAGCGCCGCCGACCGAAGACCCCGGCTTCTGGGACATCGTCAGCGCTCACCGCGCGCCGGAAGACGCCGAGCTCGCCGATCATCGACGCACTAGGCCGCCCCGAAGCCGTGACGCTGACGCAGCTGATCGCGGCGGCGAGGGGCGAGACGGCCGAATGGCTGGTGGATCGGAGGAACCGCCGCAGCATCCCCCATCGGCTCGAACGTGCCGGCTACGTCAGCTTCAGTACCCTAATCGCGATGACGGCCTCTGGATCGCGCAGGGCAAGCGATCAGTGATCTACGCGAAGAGCGAGATCACACTAGCGGAGCGGCTTCGAGCGGCGAGCCGGCTCTGAAAAAGTGAAAGCAGTGCAGTGAAAGCAGTGAAACCTACTTGCATTTCCCTCTTTGTCGCCTACCCGTGCATGACTGCTCTTCTATTTCGACTGCTTTCACTGCTTCAACTAAAAAATGAAGAAAAGGCACGTGCGTGCGCGCGAGGGGAGAAAAGATATGGAGATAGGTTTTCACTGCTTTCACTGCTTTCACTGCTCGACCCAAGGAAACTGAAACACCGAACTAGATGTTACAGGAGGATGGCTGATGCAGCTGATGGCCGGGTTCAGTCTCGAGGATATGCGCCGGTTTGCCGGCGAGGCCTGGGGCCAGTTCGGGGTGGCGATCGTCGAGCGCTGGAGTGAGTTCAACACGCGCTATTTTGACGGAGCGCTGCGGCCGGTGCCGCTGGTGCTGACGAATACGCAGCCGTTTGGAGGGCGGCTCGCCCTTTTGCTCGTACAGCCCCGGAGCGGGAGGCCGCACGATCACCCTGAACGTGCCACAGGACCACGGACCAGCTGCTCGCCGACAACGCGACCCTGCTCCATGAGATGGTCCACCAGTTCTGCTTCGAGCGCGGCGAATACGCGGGGCACGATGGCGCACCGTGGCGGCGCGAGATCATGCCGCCTGACCAAGTTGATCAGCGGCCGCGACATCTGGGCCGGCCGATCAGAGACCGTGCGCCAGAACGGAAGCGTCGTTCGAATGACACGCGCCGAACTCCGGAAACCGGCGAGGCCTCCTTGCCTCAGGG
>CAVZSC010000020.1:0-28141 GCA_963777755.1 uncultured Alphaproteobacteria bacterium | reverse complement strand
AAGGCGCTTGCTTCCAGCGGTGCGATAACCTGCGTACAGGAAATACTTCAGGATTCCATCAGTGCATCGTCGCCTTCTCCGGACGCAAAGATAGAAGTCGGTAATTCGAACCGTGACGATCTCGTCCGGAAGAGATGGTGCGGCTAGGCTCGGTGTGCACATAGGATCAAATTGCTGTTGAGGCCGAGGAGACGGCCGAACCGCAAGACGAAGCGCCAGTTGGCGTGCTGCGCTGCAAGCTTCAGCAGATCGCTCTTGGTCATGAGGTTTAGATTTAATTCTACGGCATGAAGCCGTAGCCGGTTGCCCGGCAGATGGCGCGATGCATCGGTTTTGGCAGCCAATGGATCAGCGGGAGCTGCGTGTGGAACTCGATCGGGAACCGGCGACTCGGAGTGGTCAGGCATACGCCGCGTCGGGCAACCCGTAAGCATTCGGCAATCATTCTCACGCCTGATTCTCGTAGGAGCCGACGTGTTCCAAGACGGCCGACGAGTGGACGAGGTCGAACGAGCCGTCTTCGAATGGCAAGTCGAGCGCGTCTGCCTGCACGAATGTCACCCCCGGATAGAGCTCCTCAAGGAACTTGCCATCGTCGATCCCGGCGGCTGTTATGCGCTCCTTCTTGGGTCGAGCGCCTCCAGGTAATTTGAGTTTTCGCAGGTCTGATTGGAAGTCACCCCGACGTCCAGCAAAGTGTCTTGCGGCGAGGGCTGGAACTCCGACGTGAAGTCTGGAACCCCAGTGCCGCCGTACACGCGTCGCTACGCCGTTCTCGCCAGCAAGTTGTGGTATGCCAGATTGTATTGTGCATTGGGAGAGCGGGGCGCTTCCATTCGTCTCACTTGCCATGATCCAGCTGGAATCCATCCGGTGCCCTCAAGCTTGCAACCCTGAGCAATGGTCCCATCTCGCAGGGTCGTCCCACAGGGACCACACGCCGACACCCGGGCCCCTCCGGCAACCAGAGCAAAAAGTGAAAGGAACGAGAACAGGAGCAAGAGCGGGACAGCGGGCAGCACATAGTGGTCGGCGGCGGTAGGGAATGATGAAGCGTCAGAAGCGTCCAAATTGCGGCGGCGTGAAGACCGCAGTAGCCAGAATGGAAGCAGCCAGCGCAGCAGTGGGAATCATGCTGGCCTCCATGCATCAAGGTGCGATTGCGAACGCGACGATCCGAGCGCGAAAAGAAGACGGCAAAAATCGTTGAACGATCTCGACCAGACGCATCCATACGCCCTGGATCGCTTTAAGACCGTCGGAAACGGCGGACTTGTCTTCCTCCGGGCTCCACAATGGGAGGATGTTCCAGAATCGCAGCGTTATTTCCCGGCGTGCAGGATCTATTACCGACGGCGCAGGCCGGATATCCACCGGCGGCAGGAGAAGCGTATAGGACATGACCGAGATGAAATTACCGGGCAGGCCCGCCAATTGGCTCAAGGTCATAGCCGGCAGAAACGACGGGTACCATTTCGCGCAGGCCAGCTGACCGGCATCGCATGCGTCCTTGAACTCCCTGGGATTGCCCGGTAGAACCTCGCGGCCCGGTCGGGAGAGGCATGCGCTCCGGCCACCGCTGCACCATCGCGCAGCGCCCACAAGAACCAGCCGTTTGCAATCTCGCCGCACGTGTTCCGGTAGAACGGGCACCCTTCGTCCCATGGCGAGGGCCGGTCCATCGGATCGAGGACGGCCTGGAGCGGGGCAAAGTGGGGCTGTGGCGATAGAGCTCCAGCCGTGCTTCGCGCGGCACTCCGACATAGGGACGCCAATGTGTGGAGGATGCCCTTTGCAGCCAGGTGAGCGCCGATTGGAAGTCGCCGTCCCTCAATTCGCTGACGATGAAGCGCCCGTAGACGTGTGCGTTGGCGCCGCCGACTGCGACTACGGTGAGGGCAACGCAGGACGACGCAAGAGCGACCAGCGCCGCGAGGCGAGCTCTGGAACCGTGCTCTCCCCAAACGGCCGCGACTATGAGCGCGAGAAGGCTCGCTGGGACGATCCATATCCCTTCTTCACGTGTGATCCACAAGATCCCGGCGCCGAACCCGGCTACCAAGGCGCTGACGAGCTGGATGATGCGGGACCGGTCGAAGGTCAACAGCAAGAGCGACGAGAAGAAGAGCAACGTCACCGACGTATAGAAATAGTCTCTTATGATACGAGCCGGCGTGAAATACATGGCGGGTAGAAACAGGAGCGCGACAAACAGGAGCAGGCCCCAGCTTTGCGACTTCGTGATGCGCAGGAGCGTGAATCCGGCACACGCCGAAGCGGCTGCATGCAGGAGTCCCTGTGCTACCGTTATCGGCAATCCCAGCCGGAAATTCATCGCCAGGAAGAAGGGATAGCCCGGCCCTTTGGCGAGGATAACCCCATCGTGGAACCCAGCCACCTGCGTTGCGCCAGCGCTATTCCCGCATTGATGAACAGCTGCTCGTCGAAGAGAGCCTCACTGTAGATCGTAACCGCGTTGCAGCCTATGACAAGGACGTAACAGGCAGCAATCACGGCAACTCCGATGAGCAGCGAGTAACCCAGACCTTTCACTCTCATCGGCGGCCCTTGTCACGAGACTGAACGTCCCGAGCCGAGGTCGGGATCGACAGGATGCCCAGCAAGAACGCGGAGAAAAACGTTTGCACCCCGATGACCATCATCGTCGCTCCCAAGACAATAAGGCGAGGGATGAAAGGATCCGGTAGGGGTCCAAAGCCGGTCTTTTGCCAGGCAAGCAGTGCCGCGACCAGCAGTCCGGCGCCGGACACCGCCAGTACGAATGCAATAAGCGCCAATCGATCAATGGTCATCAAATTGACCAAGGCGGTTGCTCGAGGGCTGTCCGGCAAGAAGCCCTGAATAGTCGCGTGATGCCGGATCAGGACGCCAAACGTCACGAGCTGGATACCCAGCATGACGAAGAAGCAGGCCGCCAGGAACGTGTTCAGGTCCAGCACGACATTGCTCGTCAGCCGCTGCGGCCCCCAGAAGAGCATGCCCGCCAGAGTTGTCCCAAATGCGAGCATGGCAAGTCCGGGAATGAAAAACAGCCATCGGGGACAAAACATCAAGAGAAATTTCAGATGCCGCCACCCGTCATGCCAAGTCCTCAGATGAGGAGGCCGGCTGCGTCCGTCCTTGTGAAGTTTCGTCGGCACCTCGGCGACTCGTAGGCCGCCAAGGACGCTGCGCACGATCATCTCGCTCGCGAATTCCATCCCGCTGGATTGCAAGTCGAGTCGCCTAATCGCTTCGGTTCGAAATCCGCGCAGGCCGCAATGAAAATCGGAAATTGAGGTGTGAAAGAACGTCCGGCCAACCAGGCTGAGAACTGGATTTCCCAGGTAACGATGGAGAAATGGCATAGCGCCAGGCATGATGCCGCCACGAAAGCGATTGCCGACCGCCAAGTCCGCGCCCTGGCGTAGCGCGTCGAGAAACCCGTCAAGCTGAGCGAAATCATAACTGTCGTCGGCATCGCCCATGATCGTGAATTGCCCTCGAGCAGCGGCAATGCCGGTAAGCAGAGCGGCGCCGTAGCCGCGCTGCGAAACATGAACAACTCGGGCGCCGAGACCCGTTGCAATCTGCTGCGACCCGTCGAGGCTGCCATTGTCGGCAACCAGGATTTCCCCGAAATTCCTGTTCTCGAAAGGAAACCTTGAGCCTTGCGAATGCACGAGTTGATCGTCTCGGCCTCGTTCAGGCACGGCATCAGGATCGTGAGCAGCACGTCCGACTGTGACAGGCTGGACCCGTGCTCGTTCGAAGATCGCTGATCAGCAAAGGTCATGTGCTAATTTGTAAAACCTGGCTCGCCTGGCGAGCATAGCAAAGTGACGCCGATCGTGCCAATTGCGAGCCACGTTTCGCGCATTGCAGGCGGTCTGCGCTGCGACCGATATGTCAAACGGGCAGCTGTGCTCGACGCAACCGCGCGATCACCTTCATCAGCATCGGCCCCCATACAGTCCCGTGCCGACGCAGGACGAAGATATTCTCGTTGACCACGAACGTGTGGCCGACCACCGCCAAGGGCAGGGACTGAGCGGTGTAGTCGAGCAACTCGCGGAACTCGTCGGTGTCCCAGCAATGGAAATGCGTGTCTGCGCGTCGCTCGGCCATGCGGCGCGCCTCGGGCTCGATCTCGCTCTCGGGCAGCGCCGCCATCCATTGCGGGTGAAGGAACCGCAGGTGCTCGCAATAGGCCTCGTGCCGCGTGCCGGTGCCGCCGTCCAGCGAGTCCGCAATCACGTGGGCCAGCGGGGTCGGGGCGGCCCTGATCGAAGGTGAAGCGGCGGTCCGGCACCACCAGGATGAAGATGCCGCCGCGCCGGAGCACGCGGACGGCGTTCCGAATCGCGCCGAGCGGGTCCTCCAGGTGCTCGACCACGTGGGCGGAGATGACGAAGTCGTAGGTGAGGTCGGGGATGCCGCCCAGGGTCTGGGCGTCGATCTGCGCAGAGTGCGGGCTGTCGGCGCTGTTGAAATATGCCTTCAGATCCTGCGCGTCGCGTATGTCGCCGTAGTGGCAGGTCGCGTTCTTCGGAATCGGGAACGGCCGTGGTCCGGCGCCGACCTCGATGCCGCGGCCGCGCACGAACACGTCGCCGACAGCCCGCCGCGCCGCCTGCACTTCGTGCTCCAGCGTCTCGCCGTGCCAGGCGCGGCGCTGGCGATGCATCTCGGCCGCGACCGCGGCAAGCTCGTCGGGCGACTTCTGCGCCCAGAACGCGGGGCTCTCATCGTCTTCCATGGCGGAGAGCATACACGGGGAGCGGGCGAGGGGTCAGCCTTGGCAAGCTGACCCCTGGGCAACCCGCGCCGGCGCTTCCCGGACCCATCAGGTGATGAAGTCGGTTGCGTCGATGGTGCCGGTGGCGCCGGTGATCTGCAGCAGGAGGTCCGTCGCGTCCTGGAAGCCCGCGCCCACCTGGTTGATGGCGAGGAACGTGAGGCCCCTGAACGTGAACTGGGCCGCCGTGATGTTCGCCGCACTCCCCGACAGGGTGGCAGAGGCCGTCAGCGCATCGTTTGCCGCCTGGGTCAAGTCGCCGCCGCCCCATTGCTCGCCGACGTTGGCCGCGAACACCACTGCGACCGGCGTCTGGAATCGATCCTCGTTGAAGTTGACATCCGTGAGGAGTTCGACCGGTCCGTTGCTGCCGGCGCCACTGCCGTCGTCGGTGCCCGCGCTGTAGGCGAAGACGTCAGCGCCGGTTCCTCCCGCAATGGTGTCGATGTTACCGAGCGCGCGGATGGTGTCGTTGTCCTCATTGCCCTGGATCGAGTCGCGTCCGCTGCCGCCGAGATAGGTATCGTTGCCAAGTCCGCCGAACACAAGATCTCCGCCGTCGCCCGATACGATCGTGTCATTGTTCTCGTTGCCGAAGATGATGTCGTGGGCACCATCGGTTAGGATGGAATCGCCACCGAAGCCGCCGACCATCGTTTCGCTGCCGCCCGTCGCGACGATCGTATCGGCACCTCCGTTGCCGAGCACAAAGGTGCTCGCATTGCTGGCGACGATCGAATTGGCGGCGTCGGACGAATCCTGTCCCCCAACAATGCTTCCACCGATACCACTCACATTGATCGTGTCGGCTCCCTCGTTCCCGCGGATAAGCCCGAATTCGTTGCGATAGTGCCCGATAACGGAATCATCCCCGGTGCCTGCAAAAATCGTGTCGCTGCCAACATCGACCAGAATGGTGTCATTGCCTTCATCGCCGAAGACCAGGTTTGAGCTCCCGAAACCGGATTCTCCGGGCGGCAGGTTGGTGAAAATGCAATCATTGCCGGAGCCGCCCATCATCGTGTCGTTGCCGGAGCCGGCGTGGATGGTGTCGTCTCCGCCGTTGGCCGTTATGAAGTTGCCAATGGTCCCGATGAAGTTGGCGGTATTTCCGGCCACGATCGAATTGGCTCCATCGGATGAACTGTTGCTGCCGCCGATGATCGTTTGAGGGTTCGTCGAAGCGCTGGTGTTGATCGTATCGGCGCCGTCGCCGCCGAACAGCATCATCGCAGCGATGTTGCCGCTGGCAAAGACGCTGTCATTCTCGGTGCCGCCGTCGACGGTACCGGTGTTGCCGGCCTGCAGGACGACCGTGTCGTTTCCCGCATCGCCGGTGACGGTCGCAAGGCCGGTTCCGGTGAAGATGCAGTCGTCGCCCGCAAGGCCGACGATCGTGCCGGGGCCCGCATCGGCGGACTGGTTCAGGGTGTCGCTTCCGCCAGTTCCGGTCACATCATAGGCCATCGCGATACTCCATTGCTTGCCTTTGCAGGCTGTATTGCAGAAGCCCCCCTAAACCATCCAGGGTAGACAATATTGCGGCAGAGGGGTGGTTTCAACGAGAGATTTCTACTGACCGTTCATGCGCGCTTCGCCACGCAGCACCTTGCGTTCGCCGATGGCGACCGGCTCGACCTGCAGGGTCAGGGTTTTTCGGTCGGCGCCGCGACCGATGGATCAGTCATTCTCACGCTCTCCGGGGGCGGCTCGATCGCGCTCGCCGGCGTGACGACCTTCTAGGCGGGGTTCATGCCTTCATAGTGGCACGGCAATGAGCTTTGTCGCCGAGACCCGGAGCTACCGCGTCATCGGCGCCGCCGCGGGCGCGGTGTGGGCAGTCGGCAAAGCCGCCGCTGCCGTTTCCCGGCTCGCCGCAGCAGCCAGGTCCGGCAGGAGCACCACCGGCCTCGGTCCGAGCGGGTAGGGCAGACGCAAGCTCTCCAGGCTCGGCGCCGGCAGCGTCTCGGAGGAAACGATCGGCGCCACGGGCACCTGCGTCGGCCAGCGCGTCTCGACGATGTGCACCGTCTGCCAGCCGTTGCGGCGGGCGAGCTTGAGGCGCACCGGCGTGGTCGCCACGAGGTCGAGCCCGCCGAACGGATTGGGCCAGGCAAAGCTCTGCGGGCTCGGCGCGGGCAGTTGCGGCGCTTGGCGCGCTTCGACGATGCGTGGCCATGCCTGCCGCGCCGCCGCGCGCGGGCGCCATTGCTCGGGCGTGGTGGCGGTCTTCGGCCGCTCGGGGCCGCTCGCGGTGACGTGCACGACGGCGTAGCCGCGGGCTTTCAGCTCGCGCAGGAGGTCGGGCAGCGCCAGCACGGTCGCCGGCTGGATGTCGTGCAGCAGCAGGACTTCGCGGCCTTTGGCCTCGAGCCGGTCGAGCGCGCGAAGCATCACCTGCTTCGCCGAGATGCGGCGCCAGTCGTCGGCGGGGAAATCGGCACTCCACACCATCACGCCGCGCGCCGCCAGATGGGCTTCGGTCGCCGCCGAGGTGCGCAGGCCGGGCACGCGGAAGAACGGCGCGACTGCCTGGGCGTCGCCGAGCGCCGCGCCGGTCGAGGCGAAGCCCCCTTCGATCTCGGCGATCGCGCGCACCGCCGACAGCCGCTGGAACATGCGCGGATGGTTCTGGCTGTGGGTCGCGATCGTGTGCCCCTCGTTGTAGGCACGCCGCACCAGCTGGGGAAACGCCTGCGCTTGCCGGCCGACGATGAAGAAGGTCGCCTTCACGCACTCGGCTGCCAGGATGTCGAGCACGCGGGCCGAATAGCCCGGCATCGGCCCGTCATCGAAGGTCAGCACCACTTCACGCGGCCCGAGCGGCAGCGTCTCGGCATATTGCATGGTGCCGATGCGGGTGTGCTCGGTCGCGTCGACCGCGATGGTGCGTGCGGTGCCGAGTGCCTGCGGATTGCCCGGGCATTCGCCCGCCGCCGCCGCCGCGGCGAGCACACAATAGAGCATCGCGGCAAGAATGCTGCGCATCGTCCCCCGTCCCCTTGACGCCTGTTCGGCCTACTCTTATCCGACGATTCTTAGCCGGTGCCTAGACCACGCCGTAAATCTCGCTAAACCATTAATTTTCACCTACATCATTCGTTTGCCACGCCGCATGGCCCGGCGTAGAACCGGCGTCTTCCCTGCAACCACGCGTCCTCGAGGCTCGGCATGCTCGATGAAAAGAACAGCGCCGCGGCCGAGGCGGAAACGCCGCCGTTTCGCGACGACGACGGCGCGTTGCGCCAGGACTTCATCGATCAGGTGAAGGGAGCGATCGAGGCGGAGAATGGCGCCATTCTGACCGCGCTGGTCGGCGAGATGCACCAGGCCGACGTCGGCGATCTCCTCGAGGCGCTCGATCCGGAGCTGCGCCCGCGCCTGATCGCGCTGATGGGCGGCGCGTTCGACTTCACCGCGCTGACCGAGGTCGACGACACGGTGCGCGAGGAGATCCTGGAGGAGCTGCCGGCCGAGACGGTGGCCAAGGGCGTCCAGGAAATGGACTCCGACGACGCCGTCTACATTCTCGAGGACCTGCCGAAGGAAGAGCAGGCCGACATCCTCCGGGAGCTGCCGGCGCCCGAGCGCACCGCGCTGGAGCGCAGCCTGTACTACCCGGAAGGCTCGGCCGGCCGGCGCATGCAGACCGAGTTCATCGCCGTGCCGCCGTTCTGGACCGTGGGCCAGACCATCGACCACATGCGCGACACGCCCGACCTGCCCGACCGTTTTTACGAGATCTTCGTGGTCGATCCGGCCTACCGGTTCCAGGGCGCGGTGGCGCTCGACCGGCTGTTGCGCACCAAGCGGCCGGTGGCGATGAGCGAGCTGGTCGACGAGGAGCGCATCCGCGTGCTCGCCACCGAGGATCAGGAGAAGGTCGCGCGCCTGTTCGAGCACTACAACCTGGTGGCGGCGCCGGTGGTCGACGAGGGAGGCCGTCTGGTCGGCGTCCTCACCTTCGACGACATCGTCGACGTGATCGAGGAGGAAGCCGACGAGGACGTCAAGGCGCTGGGCGGCGTGAGTCCGCACGAAGAGCTCTCGGACTCGGTCGCATTCATCGCCCAGCACCGCTTCCCCTGGCTGCTCGCGAACCTCATGACGGCGCTGCTGGCCTCGTTCGTCATCAGCCGGTTCGAGCACGCGCTGGAGAAGATGGTGGCGCTCGCCGTGCTGATGCCGATCGTCGCCAGCATGGGGGGCAATGCCGGCACCCAGACCATGACGGTCGCGGTGCGGGCGCTCGCCACCCATGAGCTTGGGCGCGCCAATGCCTGGCGCGTCATCCGCCGCGAAATGCTGGTGGGGGCGATCAACGGGCTCGGCTTCGCGATCATCATGGGCGTGATCGCCGTCCTCTGGTTCAACGTCACCGACCTGGGAATTGTGATCGGCCTCGCCATGCTCACCGTGCTGTGCGCCGCCGCGCTCGGCGGGATCCTGATCCCGCTGATCCTCTACCGCCTCGGCGTCGACCCGGCGGTGTTGTCCGGCCCGTTCGTCACCACCGTCACCGACGTGGTCGGGTTCTTCTCCTTCCTGGGCATCGCGAGCCTGTGGTTCGGGCTGAAGTAACTCTCGGCCGTCATCCCGGCCAGGCGTCGGGCGCAAAGCGCCTAAGGCGCGTGAGCCGGGACGCAGGACTCCGTATCGGGAATTGTCGCGCGCCGCTGTCATCCCGGACGGCGCGTAGCGCCGAGCCGGGATCCAGTAAGCCCGGAGCGAATTGTTGTGTGTTGCAGTTCACCGGTCGGCGTCGAAGACCGGGGTTACTGGATCCCGGGTCGGCTCGCGGGGCGAGCCGCCCGGGATGACACGCAGAGCTGCTCCCATTCCGCGTGGAAGGATTGTGAATTGTTATGGAAGGTTCACCATCTCTTATGGCTCATTCATTAACGGGCGAACCCTAGGATACGCTTGACGAATCCAGGTGGGGATCGTGGTGAAAAAACAGGCAGTGTCCGGCGCGGGCCGCGTGTGCCGGTCGGGCGACACCCGGTCGTTGGAGCTGGCGCGGCCGGGCGCGCCTGGTCATGGCGCCGGGACTTCGATCGATCGGAACGGGCTCATATGTCGCGAGAAGGCGTGCGGCGCAGAGCCCAGGACCTTCGACGACGAGATCACCGGTCTGCCCAACCGGCGCAGCGTCGTGGCGTATCTCCATCGCGCGCTGCAATCCCGCGCCCCCGATGAGCGCGTGACCTTCGCGTTCGTCGATCTCGACGGCTTCAAGGAAGTGAACGACGTGCACGGCCACAGCGCCGGCGACGCGCTGCTTGCCGCGGTCGGCGCGCGCATCAAGGCCGCGCTGCCGGAGCCCGCCCTGATCGGCCGCTTCGGCGGCGACGAGTTCGCGATCGTCATGGTCGGCGGCGACGCGGCCCTGGCGGCGCGCACCGCGCAAGTCGCAATCGACGCCGTGTCGGCGCCGTTCTGGCTCGACGGGCAGCTGGTCGAGCTTGGCGCGAGCAGCGGCCTCGCCAGCGCGCCGACAGACGGGACGAGCGCCGATGCGCTGATCCGCCGCGCCGGCCTCGCCCTGCGCCCGGCCATGAAGCTCGGCCGCGGGCGCACCGTCGCGTTCGAGCCGGCCATGGAGGCGGAGCGCGAGGATCGGCACTTCCTGCGGCAGGAGCTGCGGCGCGCCATCGAGGAGGGGGCGCTTGCGCTCCACTACCAGCCGATCGTGGCGGCGGACGGCACCCGCATGTCCGGCGTCGAGGCGCTGCTGCGCTGGACCCACCCGACGCGCGGGCCGATCGCGCCGGACGTGTTCGTGCCGGTGGCGGAAGAGACCGGGCTGATGGAGCGGCTCGGCGAATTCGTCCTGCGCAAGGCGCTTACCGACGCGCGGCGATGGCCGAGCCTGTACGTCGCCGTCAACGTCTCGCCGGTGCAGATGCGCAAGGCCGACTTCATCGATCTGGTGGCCGGCGTGATGGCCGAGACCGCGATCGCCCCCGAGCGCGTCATGCTCGAAGTAACCGAGGGCGTCCTCATCGACAATCCCGAGGAGGCGCAGAAGCGGCTCGATGCGCTGCGCAGCCTCGGCGTGCGCATCGCGCTCGACGATTTCGGCGTGGGCTACTCCTCGCTCAGCTACCTGCAGCGCTTCCCGTTCGACAAGCTGAAGATCGACAAGGAGTTCGTCGGGCCGCTGGGTCAGACCGCGAACGGCGCGGCGATCATCCAGTCGATCGTCGCGCTCGGGCGGGCGCTCGGCCTGAGCGTGCTGGCCGAAGGGGTCGAGACCGAGGAGCAGCGGGTGCTTCTGCGCCTGGCCGGCTGCCACGAGATGCAGGGCTACCTGTTCGCCAAGCCGGCGCCGCGCGAGACCATCGACCGTCTGGTCGCCCGCGCCGAGGCGCGCACGCGCGGAGCACGGGCCTGACCGGCGACCTCGGCTGACGCGTCTGCCGCCTTCGTCTATAAGGCCTCCAAGGAGGCTCCCATGATCCCCAACGCCTGGAAGGGCTTCGATTTCGGCCTTGGCGACGACGCCGATGCGCTGCGCGACACGGTGGGGCGGTTCTCGCAGGATCGCATCGCGCCGCGCGCCGAGGAGATCGACCGCACCAACGTGTTTCCGCGCGACCTGTGGCCCGAGCTCGGCAAGCTCGGCCTGCACGGCATCACCGTGGAGGAGGAATACGGCGGCACGGGGCTGGGCTATCTCGAGCACTGCGTCGCCATGGAGGAGGTCTCCCGCGCCTCCGCTTCCGTCGGCCTCTCCTACGGCGCCCATTCCAACCTGTGCGTCAACCAGATCCGCCGCAACGGCAGCGAGGCGCAGAAGCGGCGCTACCTGCCCGCCCTGATCTCCGGCGAGCATGTCGGCGCGCTCGCCATGTCGGAGCCGGGCGCCGGATCGGACGTCGTGTCGATGCGCACGCGCGCCGAACGCAAGGGCGACCGTTTCGTGCTCAACGGCTCGAAGATGTGGATCACCAATGGGCCGGAGGCCGAGACCCTGGTGGTCTATGCCAAGACCGACCCCGCCGCCGGCCCGCGCGGCATCACCGCGTTCCTGATCGAGAAGGGCATGAAAGGATTCTCCACCGCGCAGAAGCTCGACAAGCTCGGCATGCGCGGCTCCGATACCTGCGAGCTGGTGTTTGCGGACTGCGAGGTGCCGGAGGAGAACGTGCTCGGCAAGGTGGGCGAGGGGGTGCGGATCCTCATGTCCGGGCTCGACTTCGAGCGCGTCGTGCTCGCCGCCGGCCCGCTCGGCATCATGCAGGCCTGCCTCGACGCGGTCATGCCCTACGTGCACGAGCGCAAGCAGTTCGGCCAGCCGATCGGCTCGTTCCAGCTGGTGCAGGGCAAGCTCGCCGACATGTACGTGACGATGAACGCCTGCAAGGCCTACGTCTATTCGGTCGCCAAAGCGTGCGACGCCGGGCGCACCACGCGCGAGGACGCGGCCGGCGCGATCCTCTATGCGGGCGAGAAGGCGACGGCGGTCGCGCTCGACGCGATCCAGCTCCTCGGCGGCAACGGCTACATCAACGACTACCCGACCGGCCGCCTCCTGCGCGACGCCAAGCTGTACGAGATCGGCGCCGGCACCAGCGAGATCCGCCGCATGCTGATCGGCCGCGAGCTGTTCGAGAAGACGGGGTGAGCCTGCAGCATTGTAGGGTGGGCAAGGCGCGATACATAGCCTCTCTGCGTGGGCAAAAACGCCAGTTCGCCTGGCCCACGCGGGTACTCTGTGCCGGCGATTTTGCTCACCCTACGCTGCTACGCTGCCTCCATCTCAGAACACGTTGCGAAACAGCACGTACAGGCTGGCCGACAGCGTGATCGCCATCGGCAGGGTAAGCACCCACGCCATCAGCAGGTTGCGGATGGTCGCCAGCTGCAGCCCCGAGCCGTTCGCCGCCATGGTGCCGGCGACGCCCGACGAGAGCACGTGGGTTGTGGAGACCGGCAGTCCCAGCACGTCGGCGGCGCCGATCGTGCCGGCCGCCACGAGCTCGGCGGAGGCCCCTTGCGCATAGGTGAGGTGGCTCTTGCCGATCTTCTCGCCGACCGTCACGACGATCCGCTTCCATCCGATCATCATCCGCCTCCCAACTTCACCGAGGCGGAACTGTTGCGAACGTCGATGACGTCTGGATGACGATCGAACCGGCTGTGGACGGCACCCGCCCGGGCGCGCGGCGTGCAGTCGGCGCCGGTCGGCGTCGCACGATCAGCGCCTGAAAATGCCGATCCGCCGCAACAGCAGGTACACCGCCAGGGACGCGCCGAGCACGAAAGTCATTGCCGACAGGAATCCCGTCTCCACGTCGGTGAACGGCAGGCCCTTGACGTTCATGCCGAATACACCGGTGACCAAGGTCGCCGGCAGGAACAGGGCGGTGAGGATCGAAAGGACATGAAGCTGACGATTGGTCTCCTGAGTCAGGACGATTCCCGCCTCCTCCTGCAGCCGGCGTCCGCGTTCGCGCAGCTCGAGAATTTCGCGATCGAGCGCGTCCAGTCGTTGCGCGAGCTTGCCTGCCGCAACGCGCAGCGGCGGCCGCAGGCTGTCCGTCCCATCCCGCTCGATGCGATGGAATACGGCACGCAGGCCGGACAGCTGGCGATGCAGCCGCACGCTCGTCCGCCGGATGCTGGACAGCTTGTGTCGATCGAAGTCGCTCGAGTTGCGGGCGAGATAGTTTTCGATCGCGTCGAGCTCGGTCTCCAGTTCGTCGGCGGCGCGGTCCATCCCCTCGGCCACGTGCTCGACGATCAGCTCGAGCAGCGCCGCCACGTGCGGCAGGCGGTGCTCGCCGCCTTCGATCGCGTTGCGGACGGATTCGACGGCGCACAGCGCGTGGCGGCGTCCGCTGATCAGCAGTCGCTCGATCATGATGAAGTGGAGGCGGCCGATGTCGTGGCTGGTGCCGTCGATGCGCCGTACCAGATCGGCGAAGATGCCGTGGATGCAGGCAGGTGCCGCGTGAACCTGCTGGTGCTCGTCGCGCGACAGCATCGTCGCGACCGCCGCGCCGGGGAGCTCCGTGCCCCGCAGCCAGGGACGCACCCGCGCGTCGGCGAGGTCGACGTGCAGCCACAGCCAGCCGTCGTGGCGAGCCTCGACGGGCTGATCGACCGGAAGTGAGTTGGCGGTTCCGTCGTCATGTATGCGGAACGCCCATACGAGGCCCGGCACCACGCCGAGCTCGCGTGGGGCAGCCGGACCGTCGCTGTTGCGCACGCCAGCGGATAGCGGGATCGAGGCAAGGGGCTCCATCGTCAACCTCGGCGCGAAGCAGCCTCTGGGGTCACATCCCGGTCGACGGGCACAGGCGGCGTCAGGCTTATCGTAAGGCAGGCAGACCTGTCAGTATTGCCAAGATCGACGACGTAGCGATGACAGCCGGAGAGCAGTTGCAATGGCCTTGATGATGGTCCGGGATGCCCGACACGGCGACCGTAGGTGCGGGCCTGCCCTGCATGCCGGGGTCTCGACGCCCGCGCCCAATGGGCTAATCTCCCGTCCTCGCCGGATTCCACGCCGGGCCGACCGGCTCAAAACCAAGTCATTTTGGGAGGGACGTCCATGAAACGCTTCGCTACGGCTGCGGCCATCCTGGCTCTCGCGACAGCCTCGGCGTCGGCGCAGACGCTCGATGACCTCAAGAACGACGGGAAGAATCCCGACAACATCCTCACCTACGGGATGGGCTACCACCAGCAGCGCTACAGCCGCCTCAAGCAGATCGATCGGGCGAACATCAAGCGCCTGGTGCCGGTGTGGAACCTGAGCCTCGACAACCAGTGGGGCGAGCAGGCGCAGCCGCTCGTCCACAACGGCGTCATGTACGTCACCAACGCGCGGGCCACGGTGGCGATCGACGTCGCGACCGGCAAGCAGATCTGGAGGACGCCGGTCGAGTGGGTGCCCGAGACCCCGCGCGTCGTGTGCTGCGGCGTCTCCAACAAGGGCGCCGCGATCCTGAACGGCAAGGTGTTCCGCACCACGCTCGACGCCCACGTGGTGGCGCTCGACGCCAAGACCGGCAAGGAGATCTGGCGATCGAAGGCGGCCGAATGGAAGGACGGGTATTCCATGACGGTCGCCCCGCAGATCGCCAACGGCGTGCTGATCACCGGGATTTCCGGCGCCGAGTTCGGCATCCGCGGCTTCATCGACGGCTGGGATCCGGAGAGCGGCAAGCACCTGTGGCGCCGCCACACCATTCCGGCGCGCGGCGAGAAGGGCAACGAGACCTGGCCGCAGGACAACGACGCATGGGAAGTGGGCGGCGGCTCGAGCTGGATCACCGGCTCGTACGATCCCGAGCTCGACCTCACCTACTGGGGCGTCGGCAACCCGGCGCCCTGGGCCTCCGCGAGCCGGCCCGGCGACAACCTCTATACGTCGTCCGTCCTGGCGCTGCGGCCGAAGACCGGCGAGATCGTCTGGCACTATCAGTTCACGCCCAACGACCCGTACGATTTCGACGCCAACTGGGAGCTGATCAACGCCGACATCGACGTCAACGGACAGAAGCGCAAGGTGCTGATGCAGCTCAACCGCAACGGCTTTCTCTACGTGCTCGACCGCGCCAACGGCGGACTGATCTCGGCCAAGCCGTTCGAGAAGGTGAACTGGGCGACCCATGTCGATCCGGAGACCGGGCGGCCGGTGGAGACCGAGGTCGGCAAGAAGCTGCGCGCCGGCGAGCAGATCGAGATGTGGCCGTCCACGCGCGGGGGCAAGAACTGGCCGCACGCCGCCTTCAGCCCGGACACGGGCCTCCTCTACGCCAACACCATGCACCGCGGCGGCCTGTACAAGCACCTGCCGGTCAAGCCGCGCGTGGTCGGCCAGCGCTACCAGTTCATCGAGAACCGCCCGGCGCCGGTCGCCCCGGGCGAAGCGATCGCCCACGTGGACGCGATCGATCCGCTCACCGGCCAGACGAAATGGCGGGTGCCGCTCACCGACCATCCGCACTGGTCGGCCATGCTGGCGACCGCCGGCGGGCTGTTGTTCACCGGCAAGGAGACCGGCGAGTTCATCGCGCTGGACATCGACAGCGGCAAGACGCTGTGGCAGTTCCAGACCGGGTCGGGCGTCAACGCGCAGCCGGTCACCTATACGCACAACGGCCGCCAGTACGTCACCGTGCTGTCGGGCATCGGCGGCCTGTGGTGGAACGCCGCGCGCGAGCAGCTCAAGAACGTGCCGCAGGGCGGCTCGGTATGGACCTTCGCGGTGATGCAGGACTGATGCGACTGCGGTCCTGGACGGTCCTGGTGACGGCCGCGGCGCTTGGCAGCGCCCCGGCCACCGCGCAGCAGGCGTTCACGCCCGAGCAGGTCGAGAAGGGCGCCGACATCTACGAGAACAACTGCTCGCCCTGTCACGGGCCGCGCATGCTCGACCCGCAGAGCGCCTTCAACCTGCGCAACTTTCCCCGCGACCAGCGCGAGCGCTTCGTCGCCTCGGTCACAAGCGGCAAGAACCAGATGCCGCCGTGGGGCGACATGCTGAAACCCGATGACATCGAGGCGCTGTGGGCTTATGTCCTGACGGGCGAGCGGCCGTAGGTTGGGTTCGCGCGGGCTGCGGCATCGTCAACCGCACAGCCAGCCACCCGCGCGAACCCAACATCCGCACGGCCCCCGCGATGTTGGGTTGGGCGGCGGAATCGACATGGTGCCCCGACGTTGTTGGGCATCGGCCGCCGCCAACCAACCTACAGAGGCAACGAAACCGAGAGGAAATCCATGCAGTTGGTCGAAGCGAACGGCGCCCGCATTCCCGCGATCGGGCTCGGCGTCATGACGTTGAAGGAGGAGACCTGCGTGAAGGCGGTCGATGCCGCCCTGCGCATGGGCTATCGCCACGTCGACACCGCGCAGATGTACGGCAACGAGCGCGAGACCGGCGAGGGCCTGCGCGCCTCCGGCGTGCCGCGCGAGAGCGTGTTCGTCACCACCAAGGTGTGGCACGACAAGCTGCGCGCCGGCGATTTCGAGCGCTCGGTCGACGAGAGCCTGACGCGCCTCGGCGTGTCCTATGTCGATCTCCTGCTGATCCACTGGCCGAACAAGGACGTCCCGCTGAAGGAAACGATCGACGTGCTGTGCAAGACGCAGCGCGAGGGCAAGACCCGCCATGTGGGCGTCGCCAATTTCACCGTGGCGCTGATCGAGGAGGCCGTGAAGCTCGCGACCGAGCCGCTCGTCACCAACCAGATCGAGGTACATCCGTTCATCGACCGCTCCAAGGTGATCGCGGCCTCGCGCCGCCACGGCCTCGCCGTCACCGCCTACTGCCCGATCGCGCGCGGGCAGGCGCCCGGCGACGCGGTGCTCGCGCGCGTCGGCGCGGCGCACCACAAGAGCCCGGCGCAGGTGTCGCTGCGCTACCTGGTGCAACAGGGGATCATTCCGATTCCGCGCACCGCCAATCCGCAGCACCTCGCCGACAATTTCGCGGTGTTCGACTTCACGCTGTCGGCCGCCGAGATGACCGAGCTCGATCGCCTCAAGAGCGCCAACAAGCGCATCGTCAGCCCACCGCACGCGCCGCAGTGGGACGGGTGAGGGGCTTCCCATGAGCGTCGTCGAGGCACACGGCGCCCGCATTCCCCTGCTGGGCTTGGGCACCTGGGACCTGCGCGGCCGCACCTGCGCGCGCATCGTCGAGCAGGCGCTCCGCCTCGGATATCGCCACGTCGACACCGCCCAGATCTACGACAACGAGCGCGAGGTCGGCGAGGGGCTGCGCGCCTCTGGTCTGCCGCGCGACCAGGTCTTCGTCACCACCAAGATCTGGCCCAGCCATTTCGCCCCGCGCGACCTCGAGCGCTCGGCCAAGGAATGCCTGGTCCGCCTGCGCTTCTCCGACGTCGATCTCCTGCTGCTGCACTGGCCGAACCCGAATATCCCGCTCGCCGAGACGCTGGGCGCGCTGTGCAAGGTCAAGCGCGACGGGCTTGCGCGCCACATCGGCGTGTCCAATTTCACCGTCGCGATGATCGAGGAGGCGGTGGCCGCGTCGAGCGAGCCGCTGGTGTGCAACCAGATCGAGGTGCACCCGTTCCTCGACCAGACCAAGGTGGTGAATGCCTGCCACGCCCACGGGCTCGCGGTCGTCGCCTACAGCCCGATCGCGCGCGGCGAGGCCACGCGCGATCCGGTGCTCGAGAAGATCGGCAAGGCGCACGGCAAGTCGGCCGCGCAGGTGTGCCTGCGCTTCCTGGTGCAGCAGGACATGGTGGTGATCCCGCGCACCGCCAAGGTCGAGCGGCTCTCCACCAACGCCGCCATCTTCGACTTCGTCCTGTCGGACGACGAGATGGCGCGCATCCGCGCGCTCGCCCATCCGGGTGGCCGCGTCGTCAACTATTCCTACTCCGGCGCGCCCAAGTGGGATTAAGCCAGGATCAAGTGCGGCATCGCCTCTTGGTAGTGTTCCCGCCATTTGGATTTCGCCGGGTCGCGCGGGCGCGCTTCCAATAGCGCCAGCCAATAGCATGAGTTGTACTATACAATCTTTCTCTTGATAATAGCGGTCGCTGGAGGGATGCTGCAGTCCCGGTCGGGAGAGGGACAATGGGAAAGCAGGCGTCGAGGAAGTCGTGGGCGGCGAGAAAGCTGGATGCGGCCGGCGGCCAGGTGCAGGAAAAGCCCAAGACCAGGTTCACGACCGAGGAGGTCCTGCGGCGCGAAGCGATCGAAATTCACAAGAAGAAACCGGGGGAGCTGGCGGGCGACGGCAAGGCGCTGTACCGGGCGTTCAACGGCCTCAACGCCACGGCGCTGTGCCTGTCCGGCGGCGGCATCCGCAGCGCGTCGTTCGGCCTCGGCGTCATCGAGGCGCTCGCCGTGCACCCGCGCCGGGGGAGGACCCCGGAAGAGGGCGTCAAGCAGGCGGAATTCGCGAGCAAGTCCCTGCTGTCGCAATTCCACTACCTGTCGACCGTATCCGGCGGCGGCTACATCGGAAGCTGGCTGTCCGCCTGGATCGCACGGGCGCAGTCCGGATACGCCGCCGACGTGTGGCCCAAGCTGGTCGGCCGGCGCAAGGATCCCGAGAGGGAGCCCCCCGAGATCGAGTGGCTGCGCGCCTACAGCAACTACCTCACCCCCAGGCTGGGGCTGTTTTCCGCCGACACCTGGACGGCGGTCGCGCTCTACATCCGCAACCTCATCCTCAACTGGCTCGTCATCCTGCCCGCTGCATGCCTGATGCTGCTGCTCGTCAAGGCTTTCACGATCGCCATGTTCTGGTTGTCGGGCCTCGGGTACTATTACGTGACGGTCGGATTTGTCCTCGTCGGCTTAGCGTCGATGATCTGGGCGCTCGGCATCGCGTTGCGCAATCGCCCGAGCTGCAATCCGTGCCAGTCCGACGAGATGGATGGAGCTGCCGCGCCGTCACCGGCCGTTGAGGATCGGCTGCGCGACGAAGAAGTGGGCAAGCGTCCGGGCGTCGATGAATCCGGTTTCATCTGGCGCTGCCTTCTGCCCGCGCTGATCTCTGCGCTGTTCCTCTCGCTTTCCTTCAAGGCGCGGAGCTCTGTCCTGGCGGACTGGCATCTGTCGAGCACGGCACTGGCCGCGACGATCACCGGTGTCGCGATTTATGCATTGGCGTGGGTGGTGGCATGGCCGCCGACTACTTGCCGTTGGCAAAAGGGTCAGCCGTCGGTGCGTCACTACTGGTTGCGCGACTTCTTCGACTGGATCGTTGCGGGCGGCGTGTACGGCGCGATCATCGGCGTCGGCGTCTATTTGTTGGCCAAGTACGATGTCTCCCTGCTGATCGGCAGAGTGCTGGTCTCCCCCGAGGCCAGCCCGTTCCTGATCGCGTTCATCTACGGCGTCCCGTGGATCATCATCGCCCAATTGACGGCCGAGATGATCTTCGTCGGCCTGTCGAACTGGCAGCCCCTGTCCGATGCGGACCGCGAGTGGTTCGGGCGCTCGACCGGCTGGTTCACCGTTGCGGCGATCATGTGGTTCGCGGTGACGTTCCTGGTCCTGATCGCCGGTCACCTCCTCTGGGACCTGGTCGCCGAATACAACTCGGCCAAGATCGCCAGCGTGCTGCTGGCGGCGGCGTCGGGCCTGTTCAGCACCCTCGGAGGAAAGAGCGACAAGTCGTCGGCGACCGAACAGGCGGCGCGCAAGTCCGCATCGCTGATGAAGACACTGCTGCCTCTGGCGGCCGTCGTCTTCCTGGTCCTCCTGGGGCTCGCGATCTCGATGCTGATGGACTATCTGCTGTTCGACACCAGCCTGATCAACAGCGCGCTCTTCACCCGGCCCGCGTCCGAATGGGGCGGCGACCTGATGTGGCTCGTGATCGGCTTCGGCGTGGTCGCCCTCGTTGCGTTCTGGGCCTGGAAGCGCGTCAACATCAACCGCTTTTCCATCCATGCGCTGTATCGCAATCGCCTGATTCGGGCTTATCTCGGCGCCTCCAATCCGAAGCGGGCGTCCAATCCGTTCACCGGCTTCGACGAGGAAGACAACCTGAACATGGCTGACCTGTGGCCGCCCAAGGACGGCCAATGGCGGCCGTTCCACGTCGTCAACATCGCGCTCAACGTCGTCAATTCGCAGCGGCTGGCGTGGCAGGAGCGCAAGGCTGAGCCGTTCACGGTGACGCCCCTGCATTGCGGCACCGCCGCCAACGGGCTCGGCTACCGCGCGACCAGGGAATACGGCGACAAGCCGCGCGGCGGCATTTCGCTGGGTACGGCGCTGGCGATCTCGGGCGCCGCCGCGAGCCCCAACATGGGGTACAACTCGTCGCCGCTGGTGACCCTGCTACTCGCGCTGTTCAACGTGCGGCTCGGCTGGTGGCTCGGCAATCCGGGGCCCGATGGCGAGCAAAGCTACGGCAGGGATGGGCCAAGAGTTGCCATCAAACCGTTCGTCGCCGAGATGTTCGGGCTCACGACCGACAAGGGCAGATACGTCTATCTGTCCGACGGCGGGCACTTCGAGAACCTCGGCCTGTACGAGATGATCCGGCGGCGCTGCCGCTGCATCGTCATCAGCGACGCCGGTTGCGATCCGGACTATGGATTCGAGGATCTCGGCAACGCGGTGCGCAAGATCGCCATCGATCTCGGCGTCTATATCAGCTTCAGCGAGCTGCGTGAGATCAAGCGGCGCGCCCAGGACAACACCGTGATCACCGGGGCCTATTACGCGCTCGGCGAGATCGACTACAAGACCGCCCCGGAGTGGCATGATCAAGCGGAGCAGGCCGAAAACGGCTACATTCTCTACATCAAGCCGAGCTATCACGGCACCGAAAGCGCGGGCATCGTCGCCTATGCGACCGCCCATGCGCCGTTCCCGCATGAAACCACCGCCGACCAGTTCTTCAGCAAATCGCAGTTCGAAAGCTACCGCACGCTCGGTTTCGAGATCATGGATAGCGTCTTGCGCACCGCGGCGCAGAATCGCGACACGATTGCGGCTGCGGAAGCCCTCAGAAACTCGGGATCGCGTCCGCCGTCCGACGGCATCCTGGGCGAGCTCATCGCCGCGCTCGACCCCGCCAGGCTGCGGGACGCCGAAGTCGCGCTTCAGCCGCGCTTCAAGGTCGCGAAGGCCCTGCAGGATCTCGACGAGGAAGACGTGGGCGAGATGCGGAGAGTTCTCACGGGCCTGCGCTGAGCCTTGCCGCCATCACGCGCCCTCCGCCTTCTTGCGCTTGTTGCAGGCGCTATAGAATTTCGGCCAGGTCATGCCGGCGGCGACCTTGCCGGCCTCCTTCTCGGCCTTCCATTCGGCGCCACAGGCGCGCCGGCGCTCGGCCCCCGCCTGGAGTCCGGATTTCGCCGGCGCGCCCGGCTGCGTCGCCGCGGCATCGTCCTTGGCGGCCTTGTCCTTGCCGCCCGCCTTCGGCGTCTCGGCGCTGGGTGTGCCGGCGCTCGCGCGCGACAGGCACTCCTTGCTGAACGCCCGATAGGTCTTGCCGGCGGTCTGGTTGGCGGCCTTGAGGCCGCGCCATTCCTCGGCGCACGCCTTGAGGCGGCTTTGTTGCGCCTGGGCGGGGAGTGGGGCTGCTGCAGCGAAACCGAGCAGCAACAGGCCGGAGAGGAGAAGTCGATGTTTCATCGCGATGTCCCTTCAATGGGCGGTGGCCTTAAACGATCGCGAAACAATAATAAAGGTGAGGCCGGTGAATTGGCAATAATTCTCACAATTGGCCGGAAGAAACGAATTTCTGAGCCGCCATGAGGGACGACCCGATCTGGATTCGACAGGAATCGAGCACGTCGAATCCGGCGTTTCGAAAAACCGGAGTAAAGCTGAAAGCATGCTTTTGTAAACGATCAGGGAACCAAATCGTGACGATCAGGTTTTTTCACTTGTTTTCTCGGTTTCGCTCTGGCATAGGTATGCGGTGAGCCGAAAGGCCTTAGAGGAACCGATGTTTTCGCTACGAACCAGTATCGCCACACGCGCCGTCACCCGACCGGTTAATCGACCGAGCGATTGGCGGTCGATGTGCGCGAGCATGCACTGTTCCGGTTCGGTCGGACGATCCGAACCAGGGTTCAGAGTACGATAACCGGCGGAGACCACGCCTCCGCCTCACGGCAGGAGGGACCAGTGGTCCGCAAGCAAGCACCATCGATCTAGAGCGGGAATCTCGGGCGGCGGATGCCGTCTGAGAGCCTGTTCGCGCGTCGGCAATCGCCTCACGAGGCGAGCGCCGCGGGGCGCATCGCTGCTCGATCGAACCACCAGAGAATTCGACGGAACGGCCTGACCGCGTTGTGCGGGCGGGCGGGGATGTCGTGCGTCGTGCGACCGTGGCCGCGTTGGCCGCGGACGGAACTGCATTGGCCTTCGGGCCCGCTGTTTGACATCGTGAAGCTTCGCATTGGCCGCCGGATCAGGCTTTCCCGCGGTCCACAGGATAAGTGCGCCTGTGGGTCGGAAAGCCCGATCGGCGGCCGTTAATACCTTTATGGCTGGTCTAGCTCATCGGGCAGAGCGCCGACCTCGTAAGTCGGAGGCGGGTGTTCGAGCCACCCGGCCAGCACCAACAGCGCATGTCCCGTCACCATTGAAACCGGACGGGACATGCCGGCGCCGTCGTAGCTCAGTGGCAGAGCATCTCAGTGGTAATGAGAAGGCGGCCGCTGACAGCCGGTAACGCCCACTTACGATTTACCGGAGATATTGCACGGTCAGTACAATGGGTTAGGCCGAAAAGCGTATATGTCTGGTTACAGCCGCTAACGGCTGTTGACACTCCCTAACCGTTGCCCCATCGTTGCCCCGAGGCTGTTTCACCGGGGCGCATTTGCTTGAAAACCCTACTGACCGAGCGGGCGCTGCGGGCGCTCAAGCCTGCACCGGCGGGCAAGCGCATTACCCTGTGGGATGCCGGCCTGAGTGGGTTCGGGCTCAGGATCACCGACCGCGGGGCAATCTCGTTCCACGTCATGCGCCGGCTGCCGGGCAAGCCACACCCCGTCCGCGTGGTGCTCGGCAAGTATCCATCATTGAGCCTGGCGGCGGCCCGCAAGCAGGCCGGTGCGGCACTGGCAGACCTTGCCGCTGGCATTCATCCGCGTGAGCGCGCCCGCGCCCTGCAGACCGCCGAGGCGCAGCGCAAGGCGGTCACCGTCGGCCATGTGGTCGAGGAATTCGCTTCCCGGCACCTGTCCAGGAAGCGCACCGGCCATGGCGTCGGGCAACTGCTCCGCCGCGAACTGGTCAGCCGGTGGGGGGACCGGCCCATCACCGACATCAACCGCGCCGACGTGATCGGCATGGTCGAGGCCATTGGCGACCGCAGCCCTTCTGTGGCGCGGCAGACATGGCTGTATACGAGGCGGTTGTTTGGCTGGGCGCTCAGCCGCGATGTCTACGGACTGACGGCCTCGCCGTGCGAGCGCATCCGCGTCGCCGACCTGATCGGCTCGCCCAAGCCGCGCGAGCGGGTGCTGGACGCCGGCGAGCTGCGCGCCATCTGGCAGATAACCGCGGCCGGCGAATTCCCATTCGATCCGTTTGTCCGGCTGCTGCTCCTGCTGGGCTGCCGTCGCGGCGAGCTGGCCGGGATGCGGCGCGACGAACTCGACCTCGCCGCCGGCCTTTGGCATTTGTCCGGCGAGCGGACCAAGAACGAGTTGCCGCGCACAATTCCGTTGTCCCGGCAGGCAGTCGCAATCCTCGCCGCGCTGCCGGTCTTTCCCGGCCCGTTTGTCTTCAGTGCCGTCAGCGGCGCGCGGCCTATCCAAGGATTTTCGAGGTTCAAGCTCCGCTTCGACCGTCGTCTGGCGGCCATCGTTTCAGTGCCGAACTGGACCTTGCATGATTTGCGCAGGACCATGCGAACGCACCTTTCGGCGCTGCCGATCAGCGGCGTCGTCGCCGAGCTGATGATCGGCCATGCTCAACGCGGCATCCGCGCCGTTTACGACCGTTTTTCGTATCTGGACGAGCAGCGGTCCGGCTTCGAGCTATGGGCCGCGCGGCTGCGGGACATTGTCGAGCCGCCGCCGGAGAACGTGGTTTTGCTGCGCGAGGCCGGGCATTGACGGCCGACCGGCACGACCTAAGCCGAACTGTACGACCGGCTGGAGCAGATCCTGAGCGCGCTGCCGGTGATTGAAAGTCGTCGTGATACCGTTGAGGACGTGGCTAATATTCTGTGTTTCGCCTTCTGGTCCCCTACCCGCACGACTTCAACCCGATCACGAAACAGGACTGAACGCGATCTGCTGGCGTTGGTGGCTCGCCTTCACTGCGAGAACAAGTTGAAAGGCGACATCGGGCGCGGTTCCAGTGCTATCCATCTCCGCGGCCATACGAGTGAGCACAGGAACCGCCGCTCGACGCGGTGGGGATCGAAAGGGCCGTGGTCGCTCCATCGGCAAGCTGATCGATCGAGATGGAGGAGGACAGCAGAGTCGGCTGCTCGCTGGAACGGCTGAGCGGCGCCAGCGCGCCCAGGAAGGCCGCGCAAGGAGCGCGCCGAGAGGATCACCACAGCCGCTGCCGCAGTTTTTGAGCGGCTCACCGGAACGCTTCCGGCACTGCGTACTAATTCCGAAGGGTCGCCTACGGGCCGTTCCTCGATTTTCTAAAGGCTGTCTTTGAAGCCTGCGGAATTGCCGCCAGCGCCGAGGCGCAAGCCAAGGCCTTCAAGGAGAAAACAGCCGTCCCCCCCGATCTGGTGGGGTTATGGAGAAAACTCCGCAAAAAACACGAATTAACTCCTTTGGAAGCATCGCTGAGTTTCGTGCATCCCTGCTCACGGCAAAAAACAGCCGTGAGGATGTCCCCATGAATTTTCTCGGTTCAAAGATCTCAAGCAGCGCAACGTCGTCAGCAATTGGACGACCCTCACGAGGTTGATGCGCGAGCAAGGCTTCCCAGCCGGCACTCGTGTTGGCGCGCAGGCGCGGGCTTGGGAAGAAGCCGAGGTCGAGCGTGGCTGGAAAGCCGCCGCATCGCCTCGGGCCGCGAGCCAGGGCCGCGCTCCCTCCATGCTCTTGAAGGCAACCCCCGGCGCTGACCTGCGGAGCCGCAGGCCGCGCCGGGGAAACTGTCGTGCTCGGGAAAGCACCGCGTTATCGCCGATAACCTGCTCATCCGCAAGGTCCAGCGCCTCCAACCGGAGGCTGACCCTTGCAATCAAAATCCCGCACTGAGCTTGCCGCCGTCTGGCCGCCTGCTGGCGACGTAGTGCCCACGCAGCCAGCCACAGGCCGATGAGCCCGCTCAAGGCGATCCGGCTCAAGTGCATCGACTGTAGCTGCTACCAGCCCAGCGAAGCTCGGCTGTGCGAGGCCATCGGCTGCCCGCTTTGTCCATTCCGGGCAGGGAAACACCCCTGGCACGCGGCCAATCTCGGGATGAGCATCCGGGAGGTCGCGGCATGACCGAGCGCACCCATTTGCCGAATAGGCGCGACGCCGAGTCCTTTGCGTTCAGGTGCGGCGGCATGCGCTACGTCGCCACCATCGCGCGGTTCGATGATGGCCTGCTGGCTGAAATCTTCCTCACCAACCACAAGGTTGGCAGCGATGCCGACACGGCTGCTCGCGACTTCGCGGTCGTGATGTCGATCGCCCTGCAGCACGGGGTGCCGATTGAAACGATCCGGCGCGCCCTCTTGCGCAACCGGACGGCAGCGCCTGCGGACCGCTCGGGACGGCCCTCGATCTGCTCGATGGGGGCCGCCCATGACCCCGGACAAACGCGAATTCCTGATCGCCGAGCTTCGCTCCTTGTGGCTCCAGCTCCGGGAGGCCCAGCGAGATATCGAGGCCATCGGTGGCGGATTGAGATGTGGCGCCGTCAATCCTGATGAGGCGGTCGGCATCCTGCACGGCTGCGATCTGTGGCGCTGCTCGGCCCGCGGGAGCGCATCGCATGACCAAGCTCCCGCCCGAGCTCGCGCCCGAATGGAGTCAGGCCGCCCGCGAATTTCGCGAGGACCGCGAGCGAAAGGAACGCCGCGCTTTCAATGGACATCCGCCAAGCCGGAAAGCGGCGCCGAGCGATCTGCATTCCACGGCGGCGCATCCGCAGCAGCGGCAGAGCACCCTGCTCGCGCACCAGCATCAAGCTTTGCCATGCACGGCATTCGGTGGCTGTGGAAGGATCGGTTTGCGCTCGGCAAACTCGGCCTCATCGGCGGTCTGCCCGACAAGGGAAAGGGGCTGATCAGCGCCTACATGGCTGGGTGCGTCACCACGGTCAACCTCGAATGGCCTTGCGGGGAGGGAAAGGCCCCACAGGGCAATGTCATCTGGTTCACGGCGGAGGACGACATCGGGGATACGGTGAATCCGCGCCTCGTCGCTGTCGGCGCCGATCTCGACCGAGTTCACATCATGCAGATGATGAAGAACCCCAATGGCGGCGAGCGCATGTTCAATCCGCCACCGACCTACCGGCTCTCGAAGCCAAGATCGATCAGATTGGAGACGTTCAACTCGTCCTCATCGACCCCGTGACATCCTATCTGGGCGTGGGCAAGCTCAACACCTCTTCGACTACCGATGTCCGGGGTATCCTCGGCCCGCTCGTCAAGCTGGCAGAGCGCAAGCAAGTCGCGATCGTCGGCATCATGCATTTCAACAAGAAGGCCGACGTCACGAATGCGATGCTCCGGATCGCCGACAGCCTCGCCTACGTTGCAGCCGCCCGCCACGTCTACGTCGTCGTCGATGACGCCGAGAACGCGCATATGCGCTTGTTCGTCAAGGCGAAGAACAACCTGGCGCCCGACAAGTACGCGCTGCGCTACGGCGTCAACGTCAAGGTTGTCGGCCGTGATGAGGAACTGGGCGTGGACATCGTCGCCCCCTTCGTCGTCTGGAGCGACCACCATGTCGAGATCACCGCGACACAAGCCATGGAGGCCGACGCCGACCGGCGAAGCGGACAAGCCCTAAGGACCGCCGTCGAGTTCCTGTCCGAACAACTCGCGGAAGGCCCGGTGCTCAAGACATCCATCGAGGACGCCGCAGAGGCCACCGGCATAGCCACAGCCACCCTTCGACGCGCCCAGCAACAGCTCAAAGTGAAGGCGTTCAAGGAACGGGGGACAAAGGACGGAAAATGGCTCTGGAAGCTGCCGGACCCCGTGGGGGGTTAAATGAGCACCTTGAGCACCTTCTATATATATCAAACACTTAACTTGAGCACCTTCTACCCATGAGCACCTTCGAAGGTGCTCAAGATGCTCAAGATACTCACGGGGGGTCGAATGAGCAGGATCGGCAGAGAGCTACGCCTGCGGTGAACACGCGCTGGCCCTGCTGGCCCCTGACATCGCCAGGGCCGGCCTTGCAGCTGAAATATTCAGATGCGTCTCCGCGCACCGCGCGGCTCGCCGCCTGGCCTCAAGGGTGAAATTGCGGAATTATTCGGGGCTTCCGGCCAATTCCGCTTAGCGGGCTTAAAATATCGAGAAATGCCGAGGGAATTTCGCTCGAGGCTGGGCTGCCGGCCTGGAAATTACTGGGATTATTTCGAGTATTAATTCGCGCACGTGACAACACGTCGGTCCGAGCTGCGGCTCGGAGCCAAATCACATGGCGGCTCTGCGCTTTATGGCCGTTTCAGCCGTCTCGTTGGCCACGTATTGGATTTTTCCCGCGCTGTCGCCGCGGAATAATACCTGTCCTGGGCCGAGGCGCGGGCGCTAGTCAGGCCCGAGCCGGTGCCGGAACCTGGTCGAGGCCGTTGCCCGCCTGTTCGTAGGCAGGAAACCCAACGCACCGCCTACGATCATAATAATCGCCGGGTTCGCCGTGCTCGGGGTCCTGATCATGTACGTGGCGATAGCCTGGATCAGGCATAGACGAAGGCACTAACTGCTTCAGA
>CAVZSC010000019.1:0-73293 GCA_963777755.1 uncultured Alphaproteobacteria bacterium | reverse complement strand
GCGTTGTAGAGCATGATCCCGAAAAGTGGGCACCGGTTTTCGGAAAAGATCATGCTCCAATGAATAGGGTAGAGCGAGATGACGATTTGAAGAAAAGTCATCTCGCGCTAGCGAGGATGTCGTCGCTATCGCTGCCGAGGCCCGGCGCCGCCTTGGCAGCGGGCGCGGCACGAAAGGCCGGCGCGATTGGCAGCGGCAGCGCCGCCATGGTTTGGCCGCTCGCGCCGGCGAGGCGGTGGGCGAACAGCCCACGTCCGACGAAATGCGGGTCGGCGAGCGCCTCCTCCAAGGTCGACACGATCGTGGCGCAGCAATCGGCCGCGGCCAGCCGCGGCCGCCATTGATCGGCGGTCTTGCCGGCAACGACTGCGGCGACCGCCGCCCGGGTGGCGGCCGGGTCGGCGAGGTCGTTGACGAGGTCGCCCGCAAGCTCAATTGCCGCCGTGAAGGCGACCCAGAATTTCTGTTCGAGCGCCGCGCAGGCGACGAGCTTGCCGTCGGCGGTCGGGTAGAGCTGGTAGCGCGGCGAGCCTCCGGCGAGCCTGAGCTCGCCGGGGCCGGGATAGCGCCCGGTGGCCTGCCCGACTGCGAGCGCGTACCAGGCGAAGGTGAACATGGCATCCGCCATGGCGATGTCGAGATGGCACCCCTGCCCGGTCTGGTCGCGCTGGCGCAGCGCCAGGAGGATGTTGAGAACGGCCGGGAAGCTGCCGCCGGCAATGTCGGCGACCAGTGCCGGCGGCACCACCGGGCGGTCGGCCGGGCCCGGCTGCAGGGCGAGTAGCCCGGTGTTGCCGATGTAGTTGAGATCGTGCCCGGCCTCCTGCGCGCGCGGGCCCTGCTGGCCGTACCCGGTGATCGAGCAATAAACGAGGCGGGGATTGAGCTTACGCGCCTCCTCGTAACCAAGGTGCAAGCGCTCCATCACGCCCGGGCGAAACTGCTCGACAAGCACATCGGCACGCGAAACAAGCGCCATAAGCCTCTCGCGCTCCTCATCTTTCCTCAGATCGAGCACGAGGCTCCGCTTGCCCCGGTTGAGCAGCGCGAAACCGGCCGAGAAGCCGTCGAAATACGGCGGGTAGGCGCGCATGTCCTCCCCGCCTGGCCGCTCGATCTTGATCACCTCGGCTCCCGCTTCGGCCAGCATCAGCGTCGCAAGCGGCCCGGGCAGCAGGGTGGTGAAATCGAGGACCAGGACGCCCGTCAGCGGTTGCCACATGAGGAAGCCATTCCTGGCGCACGGTCTTGGCGGCGAACCGGTACCCACTTCGCCGGACCATGCACGACCTAGCGGAAGATCAATACCGGCAATTGATGGGTCTTCACCAGCCACATGACGGTGGTCAGCGTGACCACCGAGACGAGCGTCCCGAGCAGCACCGCGCCCGAGGCCTGCTCGATCCAGGTCTCGAACTGGCGGGCGATCACGAACACGTTGAGCGCCGGCGGCAGCGCCGCCATGAGCACGGCGGTTGACATCCAGGTGTCGCCGAACGGCCCGAGCAGGGCCATCATGGCGAGCGCGATGACCGGGTGCACCAGGAGCTTCACCGCGACGTTGATCGGCACTTCCCACGGCACCCGCTGCAGCGGGCGCAGCGCCACGGTGACGCCGAGGGTGAACAGCGCGCAGGGCGCAGCGGCGTTCTGCAGGAACGCCATCAGCCGGTCGAGCGCGACCGGCGGCTGGAACTCGGTCGCCGCCGACGCAACCCCGAGGGCGGTGGCGATCACCAGCGGGTTGAGCACGATCTGGCGCAGGACCGCGACGATGCTTGCGCCGAGGCCGGCCCGGTGCGGATCGGCGGCCGCCATCAGCACCGGGATGAGTGAGAACAGGAGCAGCGTGTCGAAGCAGAAGATCAGCGCCACCGGCGCCGCCGCCTCGGGCCCGAGCGTCGCCAGAGCCAGGCCGGGGCCCATATAGCCGATATTGCCGTACCCGCCGGCGAGCCCGGCAACGGTCGCGGGCGCGAGGCGCCCGCGCAGCAGGATGAGCCCGATCGCGAACGACAACGCGAAGGCGAGGAACGTCGCCAGCGTCGTGCCCAACACGTAGCGGGGGTTGGCGAGCTGCTCCAGCGGCGTCTGCGCCACGATGCGGTAGAACAGGGCCGGCAGCGCCACGTAGATGATGAAGAAATTCATCCACGCGAGACCCTCCTCGGGAAGCGAGGAGAGCTTGCCGAAACCGTAACCGAGGAAGATCAGGCCGAAGAACGGCAGGGCAAGGTTGATGACATCGACCATTCTGGGAATTTCCGGCGCGCGCCGTGCCTACCGAGTACCCCAGCCTTGGTCAACGATGCGGCGGCCCGAAACCGAGTACCGGCTTGGCGCGGCACGGCGCTTGCTCTAACGCTGGCGCGAGTTGCTACCCGGAGGTTCCCATGAAATCGGCGCGCCAGTTCTTCCAGCCGCTCGCCATCGGCGCGCCCGCGCCGCTCACCGAGCTTCCGGTCCGGCTCGAGCGCATGATCCATTTCATCCCGCCGCACGTGGAGAAGCTCACCGCCAAGGCCAAGGACCTGACCCGCGACGTCGACGTGGTGCTGGGCAATCTCGAGGACGCGATCCCCGCCGACGCCAAGCAGGCCGCGCGGGCGGGCTTCATCAAGATGGCGCGCGACAACGATTTCGGCGCAACCGGCCTGTGGACGCGGATCAATGCGCTCGGCTCGCCCTGGGTGCTCGACGATATTGTTGAGATCGTCGCGGCGGTCGGCGACAAGCTCGATGTGATCATGCTGCCCAAGGTCGAGGGGCCGTGGGACGTTCACTATCTCGATCAGTTGCTGGCGCAGCTCGAGGCGCGCCACCAGGTGAGGAAGCCGATCCTCATCCACGCGATCCTGGAGACTGCGCAGGGTGTCAACAACGTCGAGGCCATCGCCGCCGCCTCCCCGCGCATGCACGGCATGAGTCTGGGGCCCGCCGACCTCGCGGCTTCACGCGCCATGAAGACGACGCGGGTCGGCGGCGGACACCCGGATTATGCGGTGCTGGCGGATGCGGTGGCCGAAGCTCCGCGGGCAAAATTCCAGCAGGATCTGTGGCACTACACGCTCGCCAAGATGGTGGACGCGTGCGCCGCCGCCGGCATCAAGCCGTTCTACGGCCCGTTCGGCGATTTTGCCGATCCGGACGCCTGCGAAGCGCAGTTCCGAAACGCCTTCCTGATGGGCTGCGTCGGCGCCTGGTCGCTGCACCCCTCGCAGATCGCCATCGCCAAGCGGGTGTTCTCGCCCGATCCCGCCGAAGTCGGCGTTCGCCCGAAAAATCCTCGCCGCCATGCCGGACGGCACCGGGGCCGTGATGATCGACGGCAAGATGCAGGACGACGCCACCTGGAAACAAGCCAAGGTGGTGGTCGACCTGGCGAAGCTGGTCGCCGCCAAAGACCCCACGATGGCGGCAACTTACGGTCTGTAGGAGGGCTGCGGCTCCCTGCAACTATGGTATAAGTGAACACACGTTCACGTCGGGCTCTGGCGCGCGCCACAATTAGGGTTTAGGTTGCGCTTGATGATGAAGTTTCGCGCAGCCAAGTTCACGATCGGATCGGTGGTGCGCCATCGCGTATTCCCGTTCCGCGGCGTCGTGTTCGACGTCGATCCCGAGTTCAACAACACGGAGGAATGGTACCAGTCGATTCCCGCCGAAGTGCGCCCACACAAGGACCAGCCGTTCTATCACCTGTTCGCCGAGAACGCCGAGAGCTCCTATATCGCTTACGTGTCCGAGCAGAACCTGCTGCCCGACACCACCGGCGAGCCGGTGCATCACCCGCAGCTGAGCGAGGTGTTCGAGTTCGACGGCAAGGCCTATCGGCCGCGTGACACCCAGCTGAACTGACCTCAAGCGCGATCCGGGTTTGAGTTCGCGCGCAACCGCGTCGTCGGGGCGCGTGGCGTGCTGCTCGCGCGCTCTAAGCCGGCGCGCCGGCGTGCCAGGTCGTTCGCAAATTTCTTCGACCGCTCATCGCATGAAAAAAAGCGCGCCCCGAGGGCGCGCTTTCCTTGTCTCGATGGGTTGCGGGTCAGCGCGTCGGCGCGGCGCCTCCGGGCGGCGTGCCGTTTTGCCGTTCGAGGCGCTTGCGTGCCTCGTCGGCGCGGCGCTGCAACTCGTCCTGTAGCTTCTTCTGGTCCTCTTCGAGCTTCTTGGGATCGGTCGGGGGCCCTTCATTGGCCTTGGCAAAGTCGCCCAGCGGCAGCGGGTAGCTGGCCCGCTGACTGTGCATGTTGATGCCCTCGAGCACCATGCTCTGGCCCTTCTTGAGCTTGCCGACGAACTCCGCATTGACTTCGAAATCGGCCATGCAGCCGTTCGGCAGACAGATGATGTAGCGCCCGTTCAACGGCTGGTCCTGGTCGACGGTGAGCCGAGTGCCTTGGGGAATCTGCATGCCGAGCGGCAAAGTGATGCGGAAGAGCTTGCGCTGCTCGCCTTCCTGCTCGATCAGCGCGGCGCTCGCGAGGAACTGGCCGCTCTCGAGCCGCGCCTCCTTGATGGTCAGGCACGTCTCCTTGGCGCCCTGAGCCTGATCCTTGCCGCAGATCTTGGTCCAGGCCGAATAGATGACCGGCATCTGATCGCCCCCGGCCTGCTGCTGCGGTGCCGGCTGGGCGGGCTGCGCCTGCGGCGCCGGCTGCTTGGGCTGCGCCTTGGGGGCCGGCTTAGGCGCCGGCTTGGGGGCGGGAGCGGGCGCCGGAGCCTGGGCCGGGGGCTGCTGCGCGAGCGCACCTGAACCGAGGAATATCGCAAGGGTCGATGCGGCCACGACACGGGCGAATGCCGAGCGCACCGGGGAAGCCGGCGCCGACACGATCGAAAATGTCATCCAAGGTTCCTCTTCTCTGCCGCGCGCGACGCTCGCCCCCGTGCCGACGGCAGGTCCCAATGGAGGCTGTCTCGTCGCGAAATGAGGCATTAGCGTGACGCGTGCGTCCTGCGTGATACCGCAAATCCGGCAGGCGATAAAGCCTTGATCCGCCCTCCCGCGAGGCGCCGCACGGTCCCCACAAGTCATGGTTATTTTGTCGGTGGCCGGCTCGGTCGTTACTGCTTGGGAGCTTGCTGGCGGCGCTGCAAATCTTCCATCATCTTCTTCTGATCGTCCTCGAACTTCTTGCGGTCGGTCGGCGGGCCTTCATTGGCCTTGGCGAACCCCTCGAGCGGAATGGGATAGCTGGCCACCTGGCTGGTCATGTTGATGCCCTGCAGGACCATGGTCTGGCCCTTCTTGAGCTTGCCCACGAGCTCGGCGTCGACGTCGAAATCGGCCACGCAGCCCGTCGGCACGCAAATGACGTAGCGTCCGGTCAGCGGCTGATCCTGATCGAGGAGAATGCGCGCGCCCTGAGGCAGCTGCATGCCGAGCGGCAGCGTGACGCGCAGAAGCTTGCGTTGCTCGCCTTCCTGTTCGAGCAGCGACGCACCGGCGAGGAACGGCCCGGTCTCCAGCCGCGCCTCCCGTACAGTCAGGCAGGCCTCCTTGGCAGCTGGCTGATTCTGATCTCGGCCGCACAGCTTGGTCCAGGGCGAATAGACCAGGGTCACCTGCTGATTGCCGCCCGCCGGCTGTTGCGGCTGCGTGGGTTGCGCCCGTGCGGGCGGCGTCGGCTCCGATTTGGGCGCCGGCTTGGGCGCGGGTCTGGGCGCCGGCTTGGGGGCGGCCTTGGGCTGGGGCGCGGGAGGGAGAGGTTGCTGCGCCGTCGCAGGGGAGCACAGCAACCCCGCAACGACCGGAATGGCCGCAATCCGGGCAAATGCCGGGCGCAACCGCAACGACCCGGTGGAAAATCTCATCGGCAAGCTTCCCTTTGCACGCCCGACCCGACGCTCACGCGCCAAAAGCGGCGACAGAATGGCGCAATCCAGCACGTCAGGCGACCCCTTCTGCCGACCTCCCGCCTGGGTCCATGCTACATTAACCCGGATCGGGTCAACGAATCGCACGGGGAACGGTGACAGCGCCTGCCCTCACCTCTCGCGAGGCGCCGCGCGCCGCAACGCGGTGGCTCGGCGCGCTCGCTTGCGCGCTGACCCTGACGGCTTCCGGGATAGCCGGCGGCGGCGAGCCGCACCACGCCATCGCCATGCATGGCGAGCCGGCCCTCGCCGACGGGTTCAAGGCCTTCCGCTACGTCAATCCGAACGCTCCCAAGGGCGGGCGGCTGAGCGAGGGGATCATCGGCACCTTCGACAGCCTCAACCCGCTGGTCGTCAAGGGACTGGCCGTCTCGCACATGCGCGGCTACGTGATCGAAAGCCTGCTGGTGCGCGGCTACGACGAGCCGTTCACGTTGTACGGCCTGCTCGCCCGCTCGGTCGAGACCGATCCCGAGCGCACCTATGTGACGTTCACCCTGGACCCGGCCGCCCGCTTCTCCGACGGACGGCCGGTGACGCCCGAGGACGTGGTCTTTTCCTGGCAGCTGTTGCGCGACAAGGGCCGACCCAACTACCGCACTTACTATGCGAAGGTGACGGGTGCCGAGGTGGTGGCACCGGGCACTGTGCGCTTCGATCTTGCCGGTGCGAACGACCGCGAGCTGCCGCTGATCCTCGGGCTGATGCCGGTGCTGCCCCGCCACGCCGTCGACCCGACAACCTTCGAGCAGACCTCGTTTGCCCCGCCGATCGGGTCGGGGCCCTATGTGGTGACGGAGGTGAAGCCCGGCCGCTCCGTGCGGCTTGCGCGCGACCGCAACTATTGGGGACGCGATCGCGCCGTGAACCGCGGCTTCTGGAATTTCGACGAGATCCGCCTCGACTACTACCGCGACGCCAACTCCCATTTCGAGGCCTTTAAGAAAGGCCTGTTCGACATCAATGCGGAACACGACCCGAGCCGCTGGGAGACGGCCTACGACTTCCCCGCCGTGCGCGACGGGCGGGTCGTCAAGGATGCGTTTTCCAACGGACTACCCAAGGGGTTGCTCGCCTTCGTATTCAATACGCGCAATCCGATCTTCGCCGACGTGCGGGTGCGCGAAGCGATCAGCCTCCTGTTCGATTTCGAATGGATCAACCACAACTATTTCTTCGATCGCTTCCGCCGCACGGCGAGCTTCTACGAGGACAGCGAGCTCTCCGCCCGCGGCCGGCCGGCGGATGCGACGGAGCGCGCGCTGCTCGCGCCGTTCGGCGATGCGGTGCGAGCGGATATCCTCGACGGCACCTGGGGGCCGCCGGTGACCGACGCATCGGGGCGTGACCGCGAGACATTACGGCGCGCGCTCGCGCTGCTCGCGGAAGCGGGCTACGCGCTCGACGGTGCGGTGCTGCGGGCGCGCGATTCAGGGCGGCCGTTCGCCTTCGAGATCATGGTCACCACCAAGGAGCAGGAGCGCATGGCGCTCGCATTCCGGCGCGACCTCAAGCGCGCCGGGATCGATGCGCGTGTGCGTGTGGTCGATGCGGTCCAGTACGACCGCCGGCGCATCGCCTACGAGTTCGACATGATCCAAAACCGCTGGGACCAGTCGCTCTCCCCCGGCAACGAGCAGAGCTTCTACTGGGGCGCGGCCGCCGCCGGCGTGCCCGGTACGCGCAACTACATGGGCGTACAAAGCCCTGCGGTCGACGCCATGATCGCGGCCGCGCTCGTGGCGCGCAGCCGGACGGATTTCGTCGCCGCCATCCGCGCGCTCGATCGCCTGCTGATGTCCGGGTTCTACGTCGTTCCGTTGTTCCATCTTCCCCAGCAGTGGGTGGCGCGCTGGACTCACATCGAGCATCCGGCGGCCGTCTCGCTGACCGGCTACCTGCCGGAAACCTGGTGGCGCCAACCGCAGACCCAATGAGGCTATCGTGATCCTGGGCAACCCCTTTCGCGCGCACACGTCGGAAAGCCCTTTCCGCCGGATGACGCTCGACGACCTGTTCCGCCGCGCCGTCGACCGTCGCGGGGATGCGGTCGCGCTCATCGATCCGCCCGACCGCGCGGCCTTCACCGACGGGGCGCCGCGCCGCCTGACCTACCAGGAAGCCGACCGGGTCGTGTCGGCGATCGCCGCGCGCCTGATCGACCAGGGGCTGAAGACTGACGCGATCGTGGCGCTGCAGCTGCCCAACACGGTGGACGGCGTGCTCGCTCTGCTCGGCGTGCTGCGCGCCGGCATGATCGCGGTTCCCCTGCCGCTGCTGTGGCGCCAGGCCGAGGCCGCGCAGGCGCTCAGCCGCATCGGCGCACGCGCCTTCATCACCTGCCGCCGCATCGGACCGGTCGACCACGGCGAGCTCGCCATGCACATCGCGGCCGAGACCTTCACCATCCGCTTCCTGTGCAGCTTCGGCGCAGACACGCTCGACGGGATGGTCGCCCTCGACGACGTGTATGAGCAAGACACGACGGTGGCGCCGCCGATCGAGCGCATCGGCAACCCGGCCGATCACGTGGCGATCGTCACCTTCGACACGGGCGCCGACGGTCTCGTGCCGGTCGCACGCAGCCATGCCGAGCTGATCGCCGCCGGGCTCACGATGGCGCTCGAAGGCCACATCGCACGCGACACCGCGCTCCTCGGTGCGCTCGCCGCCTCCTCGTTGACCGGCCTCGCCACCATGATCGTGCCCTGGCTCCTGAGCGGCGGGACGCTGCTCATGCACCAGCCGTTCGATGCGGCGGCGTTTGCGGCGCAGTGCGACGACCGCTGCGACGTCGCGGTGCTGCCGGCCTCGCTGGTGCCCAAGCTGAGCGAAGCCGGGCTCGTCGGTACAACCGGCGGCCCCAAGACGGTGCTGTCGGTGTGGCGCGCGCCGGAGCGGCTGGCGGGCAGCGCGCCGTGGGTCGCGCGCGACGCCGCCCTGGTCGACGTGCTGGCATTCGGAGAGATCGGGCTCGTGGCGGCGCGGCGCGGTGCCGACGGCAAGCCGGGCACCGTCAAGCCCGGCGCGATCCTCGCGCCCCGCAGCGAGAGCGAGGGCCTCGTGCTGCTCAATATCGCCCGCAACGGCGCCGGCACGGTCACCCTCGGCGGCGCCATGGTTCCGCACCATCCGTTCCCGCCCGGAGTCGAGCGCAGCGGCGCCCCGCGCCTGCGCGTCGGCGACGACGGCTCGGTCGATACGGGCTACACCTGCCGTATCGACCGACAAAGCGGCGCGCTCGTCGTCGACGGCCCGCCCGGCGGCATCGTCAGCGTCGGCGGCTACCGCTTCGTGCTCAAGGAGCTGCAGGCGCTGGTCGCCAATGCGGCCGAGGGCAGCACACTCGCCGCCCTGCCCGACGGGCTCTCCGGACACCGCCTCGCCGGCGTCGCCACCGACCGCAACGCGGTGCGCCGCACGCTCGCCGACCTTGGCGCCAACCCGCTGCTCGTCGCCGCTTTTCGCGAGCGCCGCACCGACCGCGCCTCGGCAGCCTGACAACCGCCGCTTGTGCCGGTCGCCGGTCTCGCTGGCCGCGCCCGTCCCCCATGTTATCGTCAGGCTATGACGCGCATGTCGGGGGAATGGCTTTGACGGGAGGTCGGCGAAGACTTGACCAAGCGCGGGCTCCATGAAGCCCTCGCCGCCTTCACGGCGAAGATCACGCCGGGGTCGGTCGCGCTGCTGTTCTTCAGCGGATACGGCATCCAGGCGGGGCAAAAGACCTACATCCTTCCCGTCGATGCCCAGGTGTGGACCGAGAAGGACGTCGGCCGCGACGGGACCAGCATCGAGTCGCTTCTCACCGAGATCGAGGACAGAGGAGCGGGCGAGAAGATCGTCGTCATCGATGCGGCGCGGCGCAACCCGTTCGAACGTCGCTTCCGCGGCGTGTCGATCGGCCTTGCGCCGGTCGCCACGCCGACCGGAAGCTTGGTGATGTATGCGGCTGCGCCCGGCAAGGTGGCGAGCGACGATTTCGGTGTGTTCGTGGGAGAACTGATCAAGGAGATGCGCGGGCCGGGCGTTGCCGCCGAGGAGGCGTTCATCCGGACGCGTATCGGCGTGTCTCGCGCGACGAACGGCGAGCAGGTTCCCTGGGTCTCGTCATCCCTGACCACCGAGCTCAGCTTCACCCAGCCCGCCAGATAGCGCGCCGCCGCGCAACGGCTGAGCCGACTGCTCGGGCCTTGCGCTCGCTCGCCCCTTCGCTGTGCCCCATCAACGACACCACGCGCGGTTGAGGGCGGCTGGTGTCCCAGTGTGCACCGCATCGTAGGACCTTGCAGCGCACACGGGGATGCGATACCCAAGTTCCAGCCGATCCGCGCCGGTGCAGACTTACTCAGGCCTGCATCAGCAGCCATTAACGGCCGGGCAAGGCCATCCCGGTTCGGCACCCTTTACGCAATCGAGGCGCTCATGGACGCAAAGACGAGCGACAAGAAGACTGGTGCCCTCACCGTCGGCAACCAGAATTGGGATTTTCCGATCTACCCCGGCACGATCGGGCCCGAGGTGGTCGACATCTCGAGCCTCTACGGCAAAACCGGGCGGTTCACCTACGACCCCGGGTTCACCTCCACGGCGAGCTGCGAATCCAAGATCACCTATATCGACGGCGACGAAGGCATCCTGCTCTATCGCGGTTTCCCGATCGAGCAGCTCGCCGAGCACGGCGACTTCCTCGAGACCTGCTACCTCCTGCTTTACGGCGAGTTGCCGACCCCGGCGCAGAAGTCGGATTTCGACTACCGGGTCACGCGCCACACCATGGTGCACGAGCAGATGAGCCGGTTCTTCCAGGGCTTCCGGCGCGACGCGCACCCGATGGCGGTGATGGTGGGCTGCGTCGGCGCGCTGTCCGCGTTCTATCACGACTCGACCGACATCTCCGACCCGCACCAGCGGATGGTCGCCTCGATCCGCATGATCGCCAAGATGCCGACGCTCGCCGCCATGGCGTACAAGTATTCGATCGGCCAGCCGTTCGTCTATCCGAAGAACGACCTCGACTATTCCACCAATTTCCTGCGCATGTGCTTCGCGGTGCCGTGCGAGGAGTACAGGCCGAACCCGGTCCTGGCGCGCGCCATGGACCGCATCTTCATCCTGCATGCCGATCACGAGCAGAACGCCTCCACCTCGACAGTGCGGCTCGCCGGCTCGTCGGGCGCGAACCCGTTCGCCTGCATCGCGGCGGGTTGCGCATGCCTGTGGGGCCCGGCGCACGGCGGCGCCAACGAGGCGGCGCTCAAGATGCTCGAGGAGATCGGCACCGCCGACCGCATCCCCGAATTCGTCAAGCGCTCGAAGGACCCGAACGACTCCTTCCGCCTCATGGGCTTCGGCCACCGCGTGTACAAGAACTACGACCCGCGCGCCAAGATCATGCAGAAGACCTGCCACGAGGTGCTCAACGAGATCGGCCACAAGGACGATCCGCTGCTCGAGGTGGCGATCGAGCTCGAGCGCATCGCGCTCAGCGACGAGTATTTCATCTCCAAGAAGCTCTACCCGAACATCGACTTCTACTCGGGCATCACCCTCAAGGCGATGGGCTTTCCGACCACCATGTTCACGGTGCTGTTCGCGCTCGCCCGCACGGTCGGCTGGATTGCCCAGTGGAAGGAGATGATCGAGGACCCGCACCAGAAGATCGGTCGCCCCCGCCAGCTCTATACCGGCGCCGCACGGCGCGACTACGTGCCGATCTCGCGGCGGAAGTGATCGAACCTTTCCGCCTGCTCTGCGACTGCGTAGGATAGCTTCCCGGCTCTGCGAGCACCGACCGTAACAGGCGGGAGCGACGCATCATGACGGCTGCGCATCGTTGCGATCCGAACCATGCGACCCGCCGCTCGTTTGCCAAGCTGGCGGCCGCCACGGTGCTGCTGATCGGCGGCGGCGGACCCCGTACAGGCTGGGCGCACTCGGCCGGAACGCCCACCGTGTTGCCGGGCGATCTGCCGCACCTCGACGGCGAGCTCGTTCTCGATGACAACGCGCGCTACGCGGCCGCCCGCGACAACGGCGGCCATGTCCAACGGCTTCCCGCTGCGGTGCTGAAGCCGCGCTCGGTCGACGACGTGGTGCGTACCGTCGCCTATGCGAACAAGCACGGCAAAAAGATCGCGATGCGGGGACAGGGCCATTCCCAGTACGGCCAGTCCCAGGTGGACGGCGGGATCGTCATCGATTTCGAGCACGCTCGGCGCCATCCGCCAGCGCGGGACCGACGCGATCGACGCGCAGCCTGGCGCTCGTTGGGGCGATGTGGCGAAGGCAACCCTCGCGCAAGGCCGCATCCCGCCCGTCATGCCCGACGCCATGATGCTCACCGTCGGCGGCACCCTCAGTGTCGGCGGCATCGGGGAGACCAGCTATCGTTACGGCGCGCAGGTCGACAACGTGATCGAGCTGGATGTCGTGACCGGAGCCGGCGAGCTTGTGACCTGCTCGCCCGGGCGCGACGACGAGCTCTTCCGCATGGTGCTCGCCGGGCTCGGCCAATGCGGCCTCATCGTGCGGGCACGGCTTCGTCTTGTCGAAGCGCCCGGGTTCGTTGCGATTCATCAGTTGATGTACGACGACATAGACGCGTTCCTGTCCGATCAGGCCCACCTCACCAAGGTCGATGCCCTTGGTCCGCTCAACGGCCGGATCGTCAAGGGCCAGGACGGACGTTGGCAGTTTGCGTTGCTCGCCGGAAGCGATCTCTCCAGTGCGGACCAAGGCGGCCTGCGGCCCGCCTGGATGACCGGCCTCCACTACCGGTCCGTCGTGCCGGCAAACACGATCGCCTACTGGGACTATCTCGACCGCCGCACCGCCAGTGTCACGGCGGCAGCGGCACGTCGATCTCCCAGCGCTTCGTTGGTGGCAACGCTGTCAGACAATGCAGTCCGGCCATTCTTGACCCATGTGCTGTCCACGCCCGACGCCTTCGTCGGCACCTGGTTCTTCGAGGTTTCGGCCAAGGTTCCGGCGCGCCATTCGCAGCCGTTGCAAAAGATCGCGGCCGGCCCGCTCTGCTTCGAGTTCCGCATGCAGCGGCGCGCAGCCGGCGATGTCGGCATCGACGCGATGCTGGCCGCCAATCATGCGCTGTTGCCGCCCATCCAGGCGGCGGATGGCAAGATCTACCCGCCCTATTGCCCGATCCTGTCGAACGAACAGTGGCAGCGCCACTACGGCGCGGAAACCTGGCGCCGGTTTGCCGCCGCCAAGCAGAGGTTCGATCCGAATAACGTACTGACACCGGGGCCAGGAATTTTCTGACCTGATACTCGCCGGCGTGGGTCAGGTGCGCGCCTACGCCGGCGCAAGCCGCATCTGCTCGAGCACCGCGCGGCCGAACAGGCTGTACGGGTTCCCCAGCTGCTCCATCACCTCGAAATGGTTGTAGCCTTCCATCACGGCGAGCGAGACCGGCTTGCCGGCCGCCCGCACGGCGCCGGCGAAATCGCGGCTCTGCCGCTGGAACTCCGGAGTCTCCTCGGTGCCGTACACCACCGCGACCGGCGCACGGAGCTGGTCGAGATGGCGTTGCGAACTCAGCGCCTGCTCGACCTCGTCGGTGAATTTCACGTATTCCGAACGCTTCGACAGCCGCACCGGCTTGAGGTCGAACATGCCGCTGCCGCACACCCCGCCCTTGACCACGGTGGGCGGCAGGCCGAACTCCTTCTGCCAGTCGGTGGTGAGCACCACGCCGGCGAGATGCCCGCCCGACGAATGGCCGCTGATGAACAGCCGCTCGGGATCGCCGCCGAAGCTCGCAGCATTGCGGTACACCCAGGCGACCGCGCTGCGCACCTGGCGCGCCATCGGCATCAGGTCGCCGTTCGCCTCGAGCACGTTGATGAAGTCGAGCACGACGAAATGCGCGCCGGCATTGACGAACATCTCGGCCGCATAACAGTAGTTCTTGGCGAGGCCGGTGCGCCAGGCGCCGCCATGGATGAACACATGGACCGGCGCATTCGGCACCTTGGTGGCGAACACGTCGAGACCTTCGATCGGCGTCGCCCCGTAGGCGAAGCGCTTGGGCGCACCGAGGCGCTCGCGCACAAGCTCGCTGTTGCGGACGCAGCGCTTGAGGACGACGTCGCGATTGGGCGCGTAGACCGCCTGGTCGTAAGCGTCGTCGAGCTCCTTCTGGTCGAGGTCGAGCCAGACGCGCGGGCCTTTTTCACGCGGGGCCGCGCCTTGCTGCGCGGCCGCGCCGCCGGCCGCAATCGCAACGCCCGCACCGGCTCCCGCCAGCACTACGCGTCGCGTGAGCTGTTCGCTCTCTCGTCGCATGCCCGCCTCCCGCACGGCTTCACGCCGCGCTGTGTGTCAGTTCCTTCACCTTGCGGGCGTGGTCGACCGCCTTGCGCGCCGCGCTGTTCTGCGTGAACAGCTCGAGATTCTCGACGTCGTCGTCGGCCACCGGCGTCATCGCCTGGTCGGTGTACTGCATCCCGGCCGGATCGCTCGCGACCCGCCGGTAGATGCGATAGATCCGCCATCCCTGTAAGCCCACCAGCCAGGTCTTGCGTGCGAATTCCATCAGCTCCTTCGGATAGAACTTCCAGACCGGCTCGACCGGCAGGCCCGAGCGCCGCTCGAAGCGCGTCTTCTTGCGCAGGATGCCGCCCTGCAGCGGATGCACCTTCTCCAGCGGGATCGACTGCGAGAACCACAGGATGATCTGCGCCAGGCGGAAAATGTTGATCCCGTAGGCGCGGGCGCGGCGCAGGATGGTCTCGATGTGATCGGGCGTATAATAGATCCGCCACGCCTCCCAGTAGATGCGCTCCCACTCTTCCTTGCTCATCTTCGGATGGGCGGTGACGACGTGCTCGAGATCGTACTTGTTGAGATCCGGATCCATCGCGACGCCCTTGCTCCACAGCACCTTGTGGTCCTCGGAGCCGGGCAGTGGCGTGAGGCAGAAGAACTCGAGGACGTCGAGCGGCAGCTCCCGTTTGACGATCTCGATGTCGCGGCGAATTGATTCCGGCGTGTCGTTGGGGAAGCCGAGGATATAGCCCGCATAGGTCCAGATGCCGACCGCCTTCCAGGCGAGCAGCATCTTACGGTACTCGGTGATCTTGTTCTGCCGCTTCTTGGCCGCCAGCAGGTTGTCGGGGTTGATGTTTTCCAGCCCGATGAAGATGCGGGTGACGCCGGCCCGCTTCGCTTTCTCGATGAAGTTGGGGATTTTGTGACACAGCGTGTCGACCTGGATCATGGAGCGCACGTCCATCCCGTGCTGCTCGCGCAGCTCGATGATGCGGTCGAAGATCGCTTCCCAGTCCTTGTTGCGGGCAAAATTGTCGTCGGTGATGAAGAAACGGTCGATGCCCTGGGCGTAGTTCTGGCGCAGGATGTGCTCGATGTCGTCCGGCGTGCGCCGGCGCGATTTGCGCCCCTGCACGTTGATGATGGTGCAGAACGAGCATTGGAACGGGCACCCGCGCCCGGCATCGAAGCTGGTGATATTGCCAACCGTCTTGCGCACCGACAGGCCGGGCAGGAACGGCGTGATCGCGCCTTCGAGCCCTGGCAGGTCGTTGATGTAATTGTAGATCGGCTTGAGCGCCTGCGCGGCGGCGTCGCGCAGCACGTCGTCCATCCGGCCTTCCGCCTCGCCGGCGAACAGGGTGATGCCGAGGTCGAGGGCTTCCTTGAGGTCCGGCATGAGATCGGGGAACATCGCCAACAGGCCGGAGACGTGGAAGCCGCCGATCACGACCTGGATCCCGGCGTCCCGCAGCGGCCGCGCGATATCGAGGGAGCGCGGATACTGATTCGACTGCACGCCCACCAAACCGACGAAGCCGAAATTCCCGTTGCGGCGGAAATCCTCGATGATCTGCTCGATGGGAACGCGCGTGTTGGTCTCGTCGATCGCCACTGTGTCGATCGCCACGTCCGCTCCCAGCACCTGGCGCTCGGCGCATTCGACCATCAGCCCGTACACGCTCGCCAGCGAGTTCGCCGGGATGGGCGAGCGCTGCCAGCGGATCACGTAGCCGTCGTCGTCGTAGTGTGACGGCTTGACGAGCACGACGCGGAACGTGCGTGCGGCCGGCGAGCTCGCCGGGGCCGCCACGGCGGACTTCATCAGCGCCCGCTCGCGCGCCGCTTTTGAACGAAAAATCAAGGCACATCCCTCTGCCGACTTGGGCCCGCCCGATCACGAGCTATAACCGATCTGGCCAACCGGCGCCATGCCGCCGTACCTGGCCGATCACTGCGCGCGCAAGCCGCTTTCCTGCAGCAGCGGCTTCCACAGCGCCTGCTCGCGCGCGATGAAATCCTTAAGGGCGCTGCCCGAGATGGGGCGCGGGTAGGTTCCGAGGTCCTCGAGCTTCTGCCTCAGATCCTGGGCTCCAAACACCTCGTCCAGGTCCTTCGCGGCCTTGTCGACGATCGTCGCAGGCGTGCCGGGCGGCGCCATCATGGCGAACCAGCCGCTGGCGACGAAATCGCCGACCGCATCGGCAGCAATCGGCAGATCCGGGAAGTTGGGCAGGCGCTTGGACGATGCCACTGCCAACGGTTTGAGCTGGCCGCCCGCGATCGCGCCGAGGAAGCCCGGCAGGCCGTCGACCACCATCGGCACGCGGCCGGCGATCACATCGTTCACCGACTGCGCCGTGCCCGGATAGTGCACGAAGGTCATCTCGATGCCGGCGCGCCGGCGCAACAGGAGGCCGGTCAAATGCGCGAGCCCGCCATTCTGCGTGACGGCGCAGTTGAGCCCGCCGGGGCGCTGCCTGGCGAGGGCGATCAGCTCGGCGAGGGAATTGACGCCGATCTTCGGATCGGCGGCGACGACCATCGGCTGCTCGCCGACGAAGCCGATCGGCACGAAGTCGCGGCCGACGTCGAACGGCAGGTTCGGCTGCAGCACCGGCAACGCCACGAAGGTGGAGGAGACGCCGAGGAACAGGGTCGAGCCGTCGGGCGGCGCGGTCGAGGCTGCGCGCGCGCCGATGCTGGTCCCGCCGCCCGGGTGGTTGAGAATCAGCACCTGCTGGCCCCACAGGCGCGCCAGCCGGTCGGCCACCATGCGGGCGATCACGTCGATCGAGCCGCCTGCGGCCGCCGGCACGATGATGCGCACCGGGCCGGACGGGTACGTCTGGGCATCGGCTTGCGGAGCCGATGTCAGGATGGCCAGAGCGCAAGCCAGTGCCAGCACGCACTCCCCTATACGTGTTCGCATCGCCCTCCCCTTTTTTCACTCAGTAGCGTGAGCACGGCACGCGCGGCACGTTCGCTCGGATTCTTATCATCCGTTCCGAGAATGCTGTCGAGCCGACGGAACGCCTCCTCCTGCCGTCGACGTGCCGGCGAATCCGACAGGAGCTCCGACAATCCGTTGCCGATATTGTCGGCAGTGCATCGGCTCTGCAGGAATTCCGGCACCGCCATCTCGCCGAGGATGAGGTTGGCGAGGTTCGCGGTACTGATGTGAAATACCGCCCGCGCGATGGCCTCGTCGATTCGGGAGACTCGGTAGGCCGAGACGTACGGCACGCCGGCGAGCGCGAGCTCGAGCGTCACGGTCCCGGACGCTGCGATCGCCGCGCGCGCGCTGCGGATCGCCGCCTGCTTGCCGCGCTCATCCATTACGATGCGCGGCCTGATCGCCCAGCCGGCCGTGGCGGCCGCAATATCGGCGGTCAGGTGCGGCAGGGTCGGCAGCACCACCTCGAAGTGCCGGCAGCGTTTCGCCGCGAGCTCCAGCGCCGCGCCGAACACGCCACCGAGCCGGCGGATTTCCTGGCGACGGCTTCCCGGCAATGCCAGCACGATCGGCGGTGTTACGTGGGCGCGCGCCTCCTCGGGCGATGGCCGCAACGCGTCGAGCTCCCCGAGCAGCGGATGGCCGACATAGACGCAGGGCGGGCCCCCGAGCTCGCGCATCACCTTCGGCTCGAACGGCAACAGCGCCAGCACCAGATCGACCGACGGGCGCATGACGCGCGCGCGGCCGGGGCGCCAGGCCCAGACCGAGGGCGCGACATACTTGACGATGGGCAGATGCGGGAGCCGTCGCCGCACGCAGCGGGCCACGCGAAGGCTGAAATCGGGCACGTCGATCAGAACGAGGATATCGGGCGGCCGCGTCACGATTGCCCGGACGGTCTCGAGCAATCGCCGAACGAGCGTCGGCAGTTTGGCGATGGCCGGCATGATTCCGATGGTCGTCAGCTCGTGCGCCGGAAACAGAAGGTCGAGACCGGAATCGACCATGCGCGCGCCGCCGATGCCGCGAAAGGACACCGGCGTTCCGGCGTCGCGACCGAGCATGCGCATCAAGCCGGCACCGAGCGCATCGCCCGACGACTCGCCGGCGACGAGAAAGACATCGAGCGGTTTCGCTCCCTCACTGCGTTGCCACGCGGTCATGCCTGCCCTCGTACCGCGTCAGCAGGTACCCCAACGACGAACAGGCCGGCAGCGTCGGCGGTAGCGACGAATGCATGGAGATCGGCGGTGATCGCGCCCCGCGCCTCGACCGCAACCCCCGCGAGGCCGGCGGCAGCCGCCGCCCGGATTGTCTCCGCACCGATCGAGGGGAAATCCAGCCGCCGATCCTGGTGCGGTTTCGGGCCTTTGACCAGGACACCAAGCTTGCCGCTTAGCGGTACGCGGCGCTCGCGGCGCAGTTCGGCGACGCGCGCGAGCATGCGGTCGGTTCCCTCTGCGGCCTCGACGGCGAGCACGTAATTGTTGGCGACTACGACTGCCTGGCCGATGTCGAAGGGGCCGATGGCGCGGATGACGGAAAGGCCGCGCGCGATGTCGTCGAGGTCGCGCCCGTTCGGGGCGTGGCGTCCGAGAGTTCCCTCTGGGACAAGGATTTCCGGTGCGACCTGATGAGCGCCGAGAAGCTTGAAGCCATTCTCCTCAAACAGGCGACCCATACCGGACAGCAGGTGATCGTCGCCGCCGCGCAGCATCCGCACAAACCGCGGCAGATACCACAACGCCGTCAAATCGAGGCGCAATTGCGTCAACCGGGGCCGCAGCAGCGTACCAATAAACACCACGTCGCGGCACGCGGCGGCACGCGCCGAACGGAACAGCCAGCCCAATCGGCCGAGGCTTCCCCAGCGATGCGGATAGCGCGCGACTTGATCCGGATCGGCCCAGCCGCGGATCGCGAACAGCAGCACGTCGCGGCCGCGTCGCTTGACCGCCTCCGCAACCGCGAACGGAAATGGCCCGCCGCCGCAAATAATGGCGAGCGGGCCATCATTGTCGCCGGGGCGGGCGGGCCCGCTCATGACGAATCGTCGGAGCCGCCCGCAGCCGGCGTGGTCGAGTTGAACGGGAGCATCAGCGGGCGCGCGGTTCGATTGCGAATGAATTCAACGATCTTGCCGACCAGATGGTTATCGCCGAACTCGCGCGCGACGACGCCCAGGCGCTCGCGCAGCACCCCGCTTCCCATGAACAGGGCACAATAGGCGCGGCGCAACTCGTGAATGTCGGCGCGCGCGACGCCGCGACGCCGCAAGCCGACGACATTTAGGCCATCGAGAACAGCGCGCTGCCCGATCGCGAAGCCGAACGGAATGACATCGGCGGCGACACCGCTGACCCCTGAGATCATCACGCCTTCGCCGATGCGGACGAACTGGTGAATGGCGGCATGCCCGCCGAGGAACGAATGATCGCCGACCGTCACGTGGCCGCCGAGCACCGCATTGTTGGCGAGCGTGACGCCGTTTCCCACCCGACAATCGTGCCCGACGTGGGAGCCGGCGAGAAGGAAGCAGCGGTTGCCGACCTCGGTGAGGCCACCGCCGTCCTCGGTGCCGGTGTTGATGGTCACGCTTTCGCGAATGTCGCAGTCTTCACCGATCGTCAGGCGGGTCGGCCCGCCACGATATTTCACCGACTGTGGCGGCGTTCCAAGCGACGCGAACGGCGCGACCGCGCTGCGCGCGCCGAGACGGGTATGGCCGGTGACGCTGACGTGGTTCTGCAGGCGGCAGCCCTCGCCAATCACCACGTCGGGCCCGACCATGCAAAAGGGCCCGATCTCCACGTCGGTCGCAATCTTGGCGTTCGTATCGACGACAGCGGTTGGATGAATGTTCGACATCCGCTACTCGTCGGCGATCATGGCCCCGAGCTCGGCCTCGGCCACGAGCTGGCCGTCCACCTTGGCCTCGCCGCGAAACCACCACATGGTCTTACGGTGGGCGAGCTTGTGCATGTGATACTCGACGACATCGCCCGGCACGACCGGACGGCGAAACTTGGCCTTGTCGACGGTGAGAAAGAACACTCGCGCCGCCGGCCCGGTGCGCCCCTGGCTGAAACCGCAGAGCGCCCCCGCCGTTTGCGCCATCCCCTCGAGCAGCAGCACGCCCGGCATGACGGGGTTGTCGGGAAAATGGCCCTGGAAGAACGGCTCGTTGAACGTCACGTTCTTGATCCCGATGCACGATTCGTCGCCCTTGATGGCGATGATCCGGTCCACCAGGAGGAACGGATAGCGATGGGGGAGCAACCGGTGAATCTCCCGTGGCCCCAATTGCGCCAGCGTTGCGTCCGTATCGCTCATTCGGATGTTTCTGCTGGATCCGCGCTGTCGTCGCTGCTGCCCTTCGTTTTTCTCTCGCGTGCCATCCGCCCAAGTACGGCAATCTCGCGCATGAATGTCCGAACCGGCTTCGCCGGCACCCCCACCCACTGCTCGCCGGCCGGCACGTCACGCATCACTCCGCTCTGGCCACCCAGCATCGCCCCCTCGCCGATGGTAACGTGGTCGGCCACACCGACCTGCCCGCCCAGCATAGCGTAATCTCCCACGGTGCAGGTCCCGGATATTCCGCACTGCGCGGCAATCAGGCAATGGCGGCCGATCGTCACGTTGTGGCCGATCTGCACCTGATTGTCGATCTTGGTCCCTTCCCCGATCACCGTATCGCGGCTGGCGCCCCGATCGATCGCGGTTGCGGCACCGATCTCGACGTCATCCTGAATGATGACCCGCCCGACCTGCGGCACCTTGAGATGCCCTGCCCTCCCCGGCACGTAGCCGAAGCCGTCCTGGCCCACATGAACGCCTGGATGGAGGATCACGCGATCGCCGATCAGGGCGTGGAACACGGTTGCGCTGGCGCCGATCACGCAATCGCGGCCGATCCGCACGTCGGGGCCGATCACCGCGTTGGCGCCCACAATGGTTCCGCTGCCGATTTCGGCGCGCGGCCCGATGCGGGCGCCGGGATCCACCACGACGCCGCTCTCGAATCGCGCGCTCGGGTGGGCGGACGCGCTGGCGTGCACGCCGGCGGCGTCGGACAGCGAGGAGGGACGCAGCGCATCGGGAAACAGCACGCGCGCCGCGGTCACGAACGCGCGGTAAGGCTCGCGCGCGACGAGAACCATGACGTGGGACGGGACGCGGTCGACGAAGCGGCGCCCGGACAAACAGATTCCGGCTTGCGTCGATTCGAGTTGCGGCAGGGATTTCGCGTTGTCGATGAACGTGAGATCGGTCGGGCGCGCGCGGTCCAAGGGCGCGATATGGGTGACGCGCCGATCGAGGCTCGCCTCGCCGTGCGGCTCCGCCCGGGTGAGCGCCGCGATCTCGCGCGCGGTCAGCCCGTGCGAACGTGGAAAGAACAGCGGCTCGGTCATCCGATCAATTCGCGTCCCGGCGGCGCGCCGGGATCAGAACTTGGTGCCGCCGCCGAAGCGAATGGCCTGGACCTTGTCACATTGCGGACCGCCCGTAACGAAGGGACCGCACTCCTGTTTCATGAACGCGTGAGCGTAGTCGAGGCGCAGCGGTCCAAATGGCGAATCCCACAGGATGCCGGCACCGACCGAGGCCCTGACGTGCATGTCGTTGTCGGACGGCGTGATCGTCTGGCCGGCGAAGATCTGCTGCAGCTGGAGCTGGCTGGGTCCCTGGTAGTTCCACAGCGACCCGGCATCGGCGAACACCGCCAGGCGCACGCCCGACCTCCTTCGGTACGCCGGGAATCGGGAACTGCAATTCCGCCGTGGCGCCCCAGTACATGGTGCCGCCGAGGGCGTCGAAATTGGTGCCGGCCGTCAAGTCGCGCGGCCCGATGCCAGAGGTGGCGAAGCCGCGCACGAGGTTCGGGCCCATGAAGAAATGGTCGAGCATGCGCAGGCCCGGCAGCTGCACGATGTTGCCGAACGGATCGGTGGCCTCCTGATTGCCGAAGCCCGTGATATGGCCGGCTTGGCCGCGCAGCATGAGCACGATGTTGGAGTAGAGCTCGTAGTAGTAGCGCAGGTCGCCGATCGTGCGCATGAACGACACGTCGCCGCCGAGACCGGCGAAGTCCTGCCGCAGCTCGGCGTACAGCCCGTTGGTCGGTACCTTGTTGTTGTCGAGGGTGTTGAACGCCAGCGTGTAGCCGACGAGCGACGTCCACACGTCGCCCTGGCCCATCGCCTGCTTGATCGCCAGCGACGCCTCGCCGTCGAGGAAGCAGTTGGCCAGCGCCGCGCCGGGCGGAACCGTGAACGTGCCGTCGAGCACGCGGTCGGGCGTCGGGAAGGTGTTGATGAAGTTCGGATTGACGTTATTGCAGTTGTTGAACCGATCCGGCAGCGTCACCTCCTGCTCATAGGCCGAATAGCGCAGCGTGATGCTCAGGTCCTCGCGCAGCGGCAGGCCAAGGCGCAGACCGCCGCCGAGGGTCTTCGAATCGTAGGACTGGTAGTTGTTCTGCAGCGTCTGCTTGTAGAAGGCGTCGACGCCCAGCAGAACCCGGTTGTCGAGAAAGTATGGCTCGGCGAAGGAGAGCTCGAAGCCGCGGGCATACTGGCCGTACTGGATGGCGGCCTTGGCGAACTGCCCGCGCCCGAGCAGGTTGCGCTCGGCTACGCTGATCTCGCCCATGAAGCCCTGCGCGGTCGAATAGCCGCCGGCAATGGAGAATTCTCCGGTCGGCATCTCCTCGACCTCGACGTTGATGACGACGCGGTCGGGCGCCGAGCCGGGCTCGTTGGTGATGCGCACGGTCTTGAAGAAGTTCAGGTTCTTCAAGCGCCGCTCGGCCCGATCCATCAGCACGCGGTTGTAGGCGTCGCCCTCGGCGATCTCGAATTCGCGCCGGATGACATAGTCGCGGGTGCGTGAATTGCCGCGGATATTGAGCCGCTCGATGTAGACGCGCGCGCCCTGCTCGACCACGAAGGCGACGTTGATGATGCGCGTCTGGAAGTCGCGGTCGCCGCGCGGGCGCACCTGCGCGAAAGCATAGCCGCGCTTCGACATCTCGACGGTCATGTCCTCGACCGTCCTCTCCACCGCCTCGGCATTGTACACGCCGCCGGAGCGCATCTTCAGGCGCGCGCGCAGCGCCCCCGGGTCGACGTCGCGCACCGTCGAGACGACCTCGACCGTGCCGAAACGGTAGAGGTCGCCCTCTTCGATCGTGAAGGTGACGACGAAACCACGCGCCTCCGGGTCGAATTCGGTCAGCGTCGACACGATCCGGATGTCGGCATAGCCGCTCTTGAGGTAGAAGCGCCGCAGCAGCTCGCGGTCGGCCTCGATGCGGTCGCGGTCGTAGACGTCGGCGCTCTTGAGAAAGCTGAGCAGCCCTGTCTGGGCAGTCTTGATCACGTCGGACAGACGACCGTCGGAGAACGCCTTGTTGCCGACGAAGTTGATGCGTTTGACCGTGGTCTTCGGGCCCTCGGTGACCTCGAATACCAGATCCACGCGGTTGTTCGGCAGCTCGATGACCTTCGGCTCGACCCGGATGTCGTAGCGACCAGCCGCGCGGTAGATCTCGAGGATGCGCTGCACGTCGGCCTGCACCACAGGACGCGAGAACGTTCCGCGCGGCTTCGACTGCACTTCCTGCACCAGCACGTCGTCCTTGACCCGCCGGTTGCCCTCGAACTGCACGCGGTTGAGCACCGGAGCTTCGACCACGGTAACGACGATCTGGGCGCCCGCCCGCCGGATCTGCACATCCTGGAACAGGCCGGTGCTGATCAGCGCCTTGTAGGCAGTGTCGATCTTGAAGTCGTCCAGGCGCTCGCCCGGCGTCAGGCGGAAGTAGGACTGGATGGTGCTTGCTTCGACCCGCCGGTTGCCTTGCACGACGATCTGCTGGGCGGCGGCCCCGTCAGCGGTCGCGATCGAGCCGATCGCGGCGCCCATGATCACCACGCCAAGGAGAATGACGGCCAAACCTGCTCTGCGAAGTACGCTGACCCACAGCTTCATGCGCAAAGCGCCCTTGCCTCGTACTGGTCGTCGCCCACCCACGGGGGCCTCGGGGAGGCCCGCCGCTGGCATGGTTCTAACGAGATTTGCCCACGCTGGATACAACATCGCCCCGCCCGTTACTCATTTACTGTCAAAGCGTTGCCGATAGGCCACGGTCCCTTACGAGGACGTCAGGCGTAGGATGTCGTTGAACGTTGCAAAGATCATTAACATGAGAACGATTGCGAGCCCGATGCGGAACCCGACCTCCTGGGCGCGCTCGGACAGGGGACGGCCGCGAATCGCCTCGATTGCATAGAACAAAAGGTGACCGCCATCCAGGAGCGGGATGGGGAAGAGGTTGAGGAGCCCGATCGACACCGAGAGCACCGCCGCGAGGTTGATGAAGGCGATACCACCCACGCTGGCCACCTGCCCCGACACCTGGGCGATCCGGATGGGCCCACCCAGCTGATCGGGCGACTCCCGTCCGCGCACCACGTCGGCCAGATAGGTCATGGTCCGCTCGATCACGAACCATGTCTGCTCGACCCCCATGGCAACGGCGGTGACGGGAGATACCCGCTCGGTCCGCACGTCTCCGGGGGACATCGACCGGCTGATCCCCAGGACGCCCTGGCGGATGACGTTGCCGAAAATGTCCTTCACCTCGCGCAAGGCCGGGACGGCCTTGAGATTGGTCCGGACGCCACCCCGGTCCACCGTGAATTCCAGGCTTCTTCCGGCGCTTACGCTGACGATTTTCTGGATGTCGGTGAAGCTCTCGATCGGCTTGCCGTCGATCGCCGTCACCAGGTCGCCCGGCTGGAACCCGGCCGCCGCCGCCGCGCTCTCGGCCTGCACCGTCTCCACCCGGGCGGTCGTGATCTGCTTGCCGAAGATCATCAAGACGGCGGAAAAGATCGCAATCGCCAGCAGGAAATTGGCGATCGGACCGGCCGCCACGATGGCGGCCCGCTGGCCGACGCCCTTGTGGAAGAAGCTCCGGCGCCTGTCCTCCTGGCTCATCGCATCGAGGGCGACCTGATCAGGCACGCTGGCAGCATTCTCATCGCCGAAGAATTTGACGTAGCCGCCGAGCGGAATGGCGGAAATCTTCCAGCGCGTGCCGTAACGGTCGTTGAAGCCCCCAAGCTCGGGGCCGAACCCGATCGAGAACGTCAGCACCCTGACGCCGCACCAGCGCGCCACCAGGAAATGACCGAGCTCGTGAAAGAACACCACGATCGACAGGACGATCAGGAAGGGGATGATCCACCCCGTCCACCCCACGCCCCAAAGTCCCAGACCGCCAAGAAATTCCATTATCGACCTCGTCCCCCCGGGATGACCCGACTAGCTCTCTCCCGCTACATTGCCTTTACGGCAATTTCGGGCAAGAGGTCTCGCGCCAGTATTCTGGCACCCTGGTCAACGGCCAGCGCGTCGTCGACGCTCGTCGGCTCGCGCGTGAGGCCGCGGCGCGAAGCAGCCTCCAGGGTGGCCTCGACCAGCCTGGGAATTCCGGCAAATCCAAGACGATGGGCCAGGAATTCGGCGACTGCGACTTCGTTGGCGGCATTGAGGACCGTGGTTGCGCCGCCCCCCTGCTCGAGCGCGGCGCGCGCGAGCGCAAGCGCCGGAAAGCGCGCCAGGTCCGGTTCCTCGAAGCTCAGGTTGGCAACACGGGCGAGATCGAGCCGCGGCGCCCGGCCATCGATGCGGGTGGGCCAAGCCAGGCAGTGAGCGATCGGAGTCCGCATGTCGGGCGAGCCGAGCTGAGCGATCACCGATCCGTCACGGTACTCGACCAGCCCATGGATGATGGACTGGGGATGTACGAGGACGTCGATCTGGCCTACCGGATAGGAAAAAATATGATGCGCTTCAATAAGTTCCAGGCCTTTGTTCATCAAGGTTGCGGAATCGATTGTGACCTTCGGTCCCATCGACCAGTTGGGGTGCTTCAAGGCCTGCTCCGGGGTCACGGCGTGCATGGCTTCACGCGACCAAGTGCGGAACGGGCCGCCGGACGCCGTGAGGATGATGCGCCGGACATCCTCACGCCGGCTCCCGGCGAGCGCCTGGAAGATGGCGTTGTGCTCCGAATCGACCGGCAGGACGGTGGCGCCGGCGGCCGCGGCCGTGCGCATGAACAGATGTCCGGCACAGACCAGGCATTCCTTGTTGGCGACCGCGACCGTACCGCCCTGCTCGAGCGCGGCAAGCGTCGGGGCAAGCCCACTCGCCCCGGTGATGGCCGCCATGACCAGGTCGGCGGGACGACAGGCTGCCTCCACGACGGCGGCGGGACCGGCCGCGGCCTCGATGCCGGAGCCGGACAGGCTCTCCTTCAACTCGCCATAGGCGTTCGGGTCCGCGATCGCCGCAAAGCTCGCCTCGAGCTCACGCGCGAGCTTCGCCAGCTGCGCCGCCTTGCCGCCCGATGCCACCGCCTCGACGCGGTAGCGCTCGGGCTCGTGTTTGATGACGTCGATCGTGCTCGTGCCGATCGACCCGGTGGCCCCCAGGATGGTGATCCGCCGTTCGGCAGGTACCGCCCGAGGATCGCTTTTGCTCAGGGGCAAATGCATGGGCACCCTCCGTCACCACACCAGAAGACCGCGCGCGGGGGCATCGATGCCGCTGCGCAGCAAGCCGACCAGGGCCGCCAGCACAGCCGCAGCAATGAACCCATCGAGCCGATCCATCAACCCGCCATGACCCGGGATCAGCCGACCCGCGTCCTTGGCACCGTACCAGCGCTTGAACGCAGATTCGAACAAATCGCCGGCCTGGGATGTGACAGAAAGCACAAATCCGATCGATGCCAGCGTCGACCACGGCCTCAAGTCCATGAAGGCCGCCACCAGGATCACCGCCGCAACCGCTCCAATGGCGCCCCCCGCTGCCCCCGACCAGGTCTTCTTCGGGCTCAACCGCAGCGCGAGCTTGGGGCCACCGATCACGCGACCGGCGAAATACGCCACGATGTCGGTGGCCCAAACCACCGCGAACAGTACCATGATGGCCGCAAAGCCGTATTGCGGGTCGTGACGCAACAGCATCGGCGCAACCACGGCCGCGCCCGCATAGAGGACGCCCCCGGCGACCCAGCGGCGACGATCGCTCGGTGCCAGAATGCCGACCACCGCGGCGCCGGCAACGAGACACGCCAGCGATATCCCGGCGAAGCCGGCTGTCACCAAGATGGTTGCCGCCGCGATCGCCACCGCGCCCGCCGGGAAAACCGTGCGCCCCGTCGAGCCCGCGCACAGCGCGACCCACTCCCACCAGATTCCGATCGCCGCGATCCCCCAGAACAGGCCGAACGGCCAGCCGCCCACATAGGCGGCGGCAATCGCCACCGGTGCCAGCACGACGCCGGATGCGAGCCTGGCGAGGAGCTCGCGGCGGCCGGCCGAGCGATCCGGATCGTGCGCGCGGGCAGCCTGATCCGCGCCCGCCACGGTTTCAGGATCCGGTCCGCGCGACGAGTCCGCCGAACCGCCGCTCGCGGCGGCGGTACTCGGCGAGCGCCTGCTCGAGAACCTGGCGGTCGAAGTCCGGCCAATGGGTGGGAACGAAGACGAGCTCGCTGTAGGCGGCCTGCCACAGGAGGAAGTTCGACAATCGCTGCTCGCCGCTGGTGCGGATGATGAGGTCGGGGTCGGGAATGTCGGGGGCGTCGAGAAAGCGCGCAAGGCTCTCCGCCGTCACGTCCTCGGGGTCGAGCCGTCCTTCCTGCACCGCCCGGGCGAGACGCTGGGCAGCGCGGGCGATCTCCTGACGCGCGCCGTAGTTGAAGGCGACGACCAGCATCAGGCCATCGTTCAAGTGCGTCAGGTCCTCCGCCTCCGCCAGCAGGCGCAGAATGTCGGGCTGCAGGCCTGCGCGTTCTCCGATCACCCGCACCCGCACATTGTTGCCGTGCAGCTCGGCGAGATCGTTGCGGATGAAGCGGCGCAACAGCGCCATCAGGTCGCGCACCTCGGCGACCGGGCGCGACCAGTTCTCCGAGCTGAACGAGAAGATCGTCAGGGTACTGATGCCGAGCTCGCCGGCGGCGCGCACGGTCCGGCGCAGCGCCTCGACGCCACGCCGATGGCCTTCGCTGCGCGGCAACCCGCGCGCCGCCGCCCAGCGGCCGTTGCCGTCCATGATGATGGCGACGTGCCGCGGCGCCTCGAACGGCGCTTGCGGGGCGGTCAGCGGCACTTCCGGCATCGACATGTTCGGTCTTTTAAGCCTTCGCGGCTGGCCCGTGGTCCGGCAAGGCGGCGCCAGGATCAGACAGTCATGATTTCTTTTTCTTTGGCGGCGAGCGCGGAATCGATTTCGGCGATGTTCTCGTCGGTCGCCTTCTGCACCAGGTCGGCTTCGTGCTTGTGGTCGTCCTCGCTGATCTTGTGTTCCTTTTCCAGCTTTTTGAGGACGTCGAGACCGTCGCGCCGCACATGGCGCACCGCCACGCGTGCATTCTCCGAGTATTTGTGGGCCAATTTGACGAGCTCCTTGCGGCGCTCCTGATTGAGCTCGGGAATGCGCAGGCGCAGCACCTGGCCCTCGGTGGCGGGGCTCAAGCCCAGATTGGAGTTGACGATCGCCTTCTCCACCGCATGGACCAGCGACTTGTCCCAGACCTGCACGTTGAGGAGGCGCGGCTCAGGCACGCTGATGGTGGCGACCTGGTTCAGCGGCATGTGGGTGCCGTAGGCGTCGACCTGCACCGGATCGAGCAGGTGCGGCGAGGCGCGGCCGGTGCGCAGGCCTGCCAGCTCCTGTTTCAGGACGCCGAGCGCGCCGTGCATGCGCCGCTTGAGTTCACCGAGATCATGAGTTGGAGCTGCCATGGCTGCCTCTCTTCCGCTGCAATTCGATTCGCCGCAATGACGGCACGCGATCGCCCCCTCGCTCTCCCGTCCCGACGCGCCGCGGAGGGAGAGCAAGAGGGCCTGCCGGTGTGCCTCCCTCCGCCATCGCCGGCCTCATCCGCCGACGGTCGTGGCGCGGCCCTTGCCTTGCACCACGGCTTCGATCGCACCGACCTCGGCGATCGAAAAAACGATGATAGGCATCAGGTTTTCGCGGGCAAGCGCGAAGGCGGTGGCATCCATGACCTTGAGATTGCGGTTGATCGCCTCTTCGTGGGAGATCCTGTCGAAGCGGCGGGCATTGGGGTCGACCTTGGGATCGGCCGAGTACACCCCGTCCACGTTGGTTGCCTTGAGCACCGCCTGGCATCCCATCTCGGCGGCGCGCAGCACGGCGGTGGTGTCGGTGGTGAAGAACGGATTGCCGGTGCCACCGGCGAACAGCACGATCCGCCCGTCGGCGAGGTGGCGCAACGCCCGCTGCCGCTCATAGGTCTCGCACACCTGCGGCATGCTCAAGGCCGACATGCTGCGCGCCGGCGCCCCCGCCCGCTCGATCGCCGCCTCGAGCACGAGCGCGTTCACCACGGTCGCCAGCATCCCCATGGAATCGGCGGTGGCGCGCGGCAGGCCGGCGCCATAGGCGCGCACGCCGCGCAGGATGTTGCCGCCGCCGACCACCACCCCGAGCGCCACGCCGTGGCGGCGGGCAGCCACCAGGTCGGCGGCGATGCGATCGACGGTCGCCTGATTGATGCCGTAGCTGTCCGACCCCGCCAGCGCCTCGCCCGAGACCTTGACGATCACGCGTTGGTAGGCGGGCTCGGCCATGGTGGCGATCCGTGCGGCTGGCGTCAGCCCTGGCCGGCGGTCGCCGCAACCTCGGCCGCAAAATCCTCGGCGGGTCGGTCGATCCCCTCGCCCAGCGCGTAGCGCACGTAGCCCGTAATGCGGATCGGCGCGCCGACCTTGCCTTCGGCCTCCTTTACCGCCTGGGCGACGCTCTTCTTGTCGTCGAAGATGAATGACTGATCGAGCAGGCAAACCTCCTTGTGGTAGGATTTGAGGCCGGACTCGACGATCTTCTCGACCACATTGGCGGGCTTGCCCTGCGCTCGCGCCTTTTCCGCCAGCACGTCCTTCTCGCGCGCCACCGTGGCGGGATCGAGGCCGCTCGGATCGAGCGCCTGCGGATTGGCGTGCGCCACGTGCATCGCGACCTGGCGACCGATGGTCGCGAGCTCGTCGGCCTTGCCGCTCGAACTCGAGCGCCACCAGGACGCCGATCTTGCCCAGGTTCGTCGCCACCGCGTTATGCACATAATTCGCCACGACCCCGGCACCGACCGCGAGCGCGGCGGCGCGGCGCAGCGAGATGTTCTCGCCGATCGTCGCGATGGCGGAGGAAATCGCAACGTCCACGGTCTCGTTGCCGGCGCGCGCCGCCTTGATCGCGTCGACGTCGGCCCCGACCGCGAGCGCGATGTCGGCGACCGTCTTCACCAGGCTCTGGAACTGCTGATTGCGGGCGACGAAATCCGTCTCGGAATTGACTTCGACCACCACGCCCTTGTGGTCGGCAACCGCGATGCCGATCAGGCCTTCAGCCGCGACTCGGCCGGCCTTCTTGGCCGCCTTGGCGAGGCCCTTCTTGCGCAGCCAGTCGACCGCTGCTTCCATCTCGCCCCCGGTCTCGCCGAGCGCGGCCTTGCAGTCCATCATGCCCGCGCCGGTCTGGTCGCGGAGCTCCTTCACCATCGTGGCGGTAATGTTGGCCATGTCGTCCTCTGCAGTCCTGCGGAGCGCGATGCCTGAGCCCGGCCGCGCCGGGCTCGACGGCATCAATCCCCAAATCGGCGATTCGCCAAGCCGTTCTCCGTCCCTGCGTCCGGCAGGAATTCCGGGGCCCGGCTCACTCGGCGACGAATTCCTTCGACTGAGTGATCCAGCCGTCGATACGGCCGGGCAGCCCCACCTCTTCGCCGATCTTGTGGGCATCGTCCGGTTTGAGCTCGGCGATCTGCCAGTAGTGGAAGATGCCGAGGTCGTTGAGCTGCTTCTCGATCGCCCCCGAGACGCCGGAGAGCTTGCGCAGGTCGTCGGCGACCCCACGGGGGCCCGACAGGGGCTGGAACGCACTCCACTGGGTCTGCGGCGGCAGCTCTTCCACGATGGGCTCGGCCGCCGCCCCGACGTCGATGCCGACCTCGCCCTGGGCGCGGGAGATGCCGTCGATCGCGGCGCGAGAGATCAGGTCGCAGTACAGCGTGATAGCGCGGCTCGCATCGTCGTTGCCGGGCACCGGGAAGGTGATGCCCTTGGGGTCGCAATTGGTGTCGACCACGGCGGCGACCGGCACGCCCAGGCGCTGCGCCTCCTTGATGGCGATGTCCTCCTTGTTGGTGTCGATCACGAACAGGAGGTCGGGCAGGCCGCCCATGTCCTTGATGCCGCCGAGCGCGCGGTCGAGCTTGTCGCGCTCGCGCTGCAGAGTCAGGCGCTCCTTCTTGGTGTAGCCGTGCGCCTCGCCCGAGCCGAGCATCTCCTCGAGCTTGCGCAGCCGCTTGATCGATTCGGAGATGGTCTTCCAGTTGGTCAGCGTCCCGCCGAGCCAGCGCGAGTTCACGTAGTACTGGGCGCAGCGCTTGGCGGCATCGGCCACCGCATCCTGCGCCTGGCGCTTGGTGCCGACGAACAGGATGCGGCCGCCCTTGGCGACCGTATCGCTCACCGCCTGCAGCGCGCGATGGAACATCGGCACGGTCTGGGCGAGGTCGATGATGTGGATGTTGTTGCGGGTCCCGAAGATGTAATCCCCCATCTTCGGGTTCCAGCGGTGGGACTGATGGCCGAAATGGACGCCAGCCTCCAACAGCTGGCGCATCGAGAACTCGGGCAGCGCCATTGATCTTCTCCGGTTGAGCCGCCGCGGACCCGTGAGCACCGGCTTCCCGGCGCCACCGGATGGTCCAAGAGACCACGGTCCGCGTGTGAGATGGGCGGGATATAACGAGGCGGGCGGCGGGACGCAAGGCGTATGGCACGGTCCCGCCCCCCGAGGGGCGGCAACCCATTAACCAAACGACAAGCTCGCGCGACTAACTCTTGTGGGAGGGCCGGCAGGGCCCGCGGGCGGAGCGTTCGGAGTATGCGGCGGGTCCTTGCTCTCTTGCTTCTCGTCGCCACCGCGGCACCGGCTGCGGCCGATCTGCGGATCACCCAGGATTACGGCGGCTACGTCGACCAGTACAAGACGCGATATGCCCGCATCCGCGACAGCGGAGAGCGCATCGTCATCGACGGCGTCTGCAATTCGGCCTGCACGCTCCTGCTCGGCATCGTGCCGCGGGCCCACGTCTGCGCCACCCCGCGCGCGCGGCTCGGCTTTCACCAGGCCTATTACGACAAGCGCTGGACCGCCGGAAAGCGCGTCACCAGCATCGCCGGAACGGCCGAGTTGATGGCGATCTATCCGCCTGCCGTGAAGGACTGGATCAAGCGCCAGGGCGGGCTCGGCGCCGAGATGAGATACCTGAAGAACGGCGCCGATCTGTGGGCGATCGTGAACCCCTGCCCCGAGGATCTCTAACCCCTCTCCGACAACGTCGTGGTGCGACTACCCGCTGCGCCCGCTCGCGCGCGGTGCGACGTCGCTGCGGCTGCGCGGCCCATGCTTCTGGCGCCACTTGGGGCCGGGGCCGCGCATGTAGTGGCGCTCGGGCCGATAGTGATCGAACAGTTCGGCGATGATGCTGCGCCAGGAGCGGCGTCCCGCCCCCACGTGGACACGGCCCGCCGCCTTGTGGAAGTGCGCGAGGGTCCATTCCATGGCGCACCTCACATCGGTCGGGTGGCGGACGCACCGGCCGCGAGAGCGGTGGCTCCGCGCTCCGCCTGCGGCTTGCCGTCGACGGGCGCCACCTGCGGCGCCAGCACGAGGCCCCAGATCAAATACAGCACGATGAGGCTGGACAGGGTCCACGGCAGAATCTCCAGGACGAACTTCGCAAGCGGCTCCAGCAGGGTTGCAGAACGGTCCAGCACGATGCACCTCGTTCCTGAACAGTGGTTCATACGGGCATTTGAAATTCAAACAGCCGTTTTAGGCGGAACAGTGACAGATTGCGGCTATTTTCCTGAACTTTTCGTTTACAATCCAAGGCGCAGCGAAGCCGATTCCGCCAGTCCTTGGCGATTGCAAACGGTGCCCCGGGCGATTAGATTCGGTTCAAACAAGCGTTTGAATTCGAAGGACTTGCGCGAGCGATGGCCAACCCCTCGGCGGCGACCCGGCAGGCTCTCATCAAGGCGGCGACCGCGCTGTTCGCCCAGAACGGCTACGAGGGCGCGAGCGTGCGGGCGATCGTCGGCCGGGCGCGCGCCAACCAGGCCGCCATCACCTATCATTTCGGCGGCAAGGAAGGCCTGTACATGGAAGTGCTCAAGGCCGCATTCGAGGCGTTCACCCGCGGCGACCGCGAATCCGAACCGCTCGAGGAGCTGCCGCCCGAGGAAGCGCTGCGGCAGTTCATCCGCCAGCAGCTGCGCCCCCTCACCTCACGCGACGAGCTCAGCCGCTACCTGCAGATCTTCATGTGGGAAAGCGTGCACCCGAGCAACGTCCTGCGCCAGTTCATGGTGGACAAGGCGGCGCCGTTCATGGGGAGCGCCATGGCCTTGGTGCGCCGCTTCCTGCCGCCTGACAGCAACGACCGGCACGCCATGTGCGCGGCGATCTGGCTGCTCGGCCAATGCAGCGTGTTCGTGCGCAATCGCGCGCATTTCGCCCAGCCGCCGTTCGGTCTCGCGATCGACGAGGCCTTCGTCGACTGGCTCGCCGACCTCGTGACGGGGCTCGCGATGAACGGGCTTGGGCCGCACGGCGTGACTACGCCGCCTCCACGGTCACCACGCCCGGCACCGCCTTGATGGCGCCGGCGATCTGCGGCGAGACCTTGAAGCGCCCGGGGAGCCTGAGCTCCACCTCGGTGCCGCCGTCGAGCATCACGACGACGCTGACCTCGCCGTCACCCTTGGTCTCGAGCCGCCGCATGAGGCTGTCGAGCGGCGCCTCCGAGCGCATGAACACGCGCAAGCCTTGGGTGAGCTTCTCCGCCGCCTTGTCGAGCGGCTCCACTGACTGGATGCGCGCGCGCACCTCCTCGCCCTGCAGCTCGGCCGAGAGGAACAACAGCACCGCCGCGCCCGGCTCGAGCAGGTCGCGATATTGCAGCAGGCCTTCGGCGAAGATCACCGCCTCGTAGTGGCCGGACGGGTCGGACAGGCCGACGATACCCATGCGGCCGCCGGTGCGGGTGCGCCGTTCGGTCCGCGCCACCACGGTGCCGGCGACCTTGCCGGCGGTCGCGCCGGCCTTCACGGCGCGGGAGAACTCCGCCCACAGCTGCACGCGCATGCGCTTGAGCGCACCAGCATAATCGTCGAGCGGGTGGCCGGAGAGGAAGAAGCCGATGGCGTCGAACTCCTTCTGCAGCCGCTCGGCCGGCAGCCAGGGTTGCGTCTGCGGGATCGGCAGCGACTCGCTCGCCCCGCCGCCGAACAGCTCGTTCTGCCCGAGCGTGGCGTCCTCGTGGCAGCGCTGCGCCACCGCCAGCAGCGGATCGACCGCCGCGAAGGCGCGTGCGCGGTCGCCCTCGAGCGCATCGAACGCGCCGGCGGCGGCGAGGCTTTCCAGCACCCGCTTATTGAGCGCGCGCGGGTTGATGCGGCGGGCAAAATCGGCGAGGTCGCGGAACGGCCGAGCCCCGCGCGCCTCGACGATCGTCTCGACCGCCTGGCGTCCCACGCCCTTGAGCGCCGCCAGCGCATAGTGGATGACGTTGCCGTCGACGTCGAACACGACGCCGGAGCGGTTGATCGACGGCGGCTTCACGGCGATCGACAGCCGTTCCGCCTCGGAGCGGAATTCCGCCAGCTTGTCGGTATTGCCGAGATCGAGGGTCATCGAGGCGGCCAGGAACTCGGCCGGGTAGTTCGCCTTGAGATAGGCGGTCTGATAGGTGAGCAGCGCGTAGGGCGCCGAGTGCGACTTGTTGAACCCGTATTCGGCGAATTTCGCGCAGGCATCGAAGATCGTCTCCGCCGTGTCGTGCTCGATGCCGCGCTCCTTGGCGCCGGCGAGGAAGCGGCCGCGCTGCGCCGCCATCTCCGCCTTGATCTTCTTGCCCATGGCGCGGCGCAACAGGTCGGCCTCGGCCAGGCTGTAGCCGGCGAGCTCGCGCGCGATGTGCTGGACCTGCTCCTGATAGGTGATGATGCCGTAGGTCGGGGCGAGGATCGGCTCGAGCCTCGGATGCAGATACTCGATCGTCTCGCGCCCGAGCTTGCGCGCGCAGTAGGTCGGGATGTTGGCCATCGGGCCCGGCCGGTAGAGCGCAACCAGAACGATCAGGTCCTCGAACCGGTCGGGCACCATGTCGATGAGCGCGCGGCGCATGCCCTGGCTTTCCACCTGGAACACCCCGCAGGTCTCGCCGCGGGCCAGCATCGCGTAGGTTCGCTCGTCGTCAAGCGGGATCTTGAGGAGATCGATCGCGATGCCGCGGCGCCGGATCAGCTTCACCGCGACGTCGAGCACGGTCAGCGTCTTCAGGCCGAGAAAATCGAACTTCACGAGCCCGCCCTGCTCGACCCATTTCATGTTGAACTGGGTCACCGGCATGTCGGATTTCGGGTCCCGATAGAGCGGGACCAGCTCCGCCAGGGGCCGGTCGCCGATCACGATGCCAGCTGCGTGGGTCGAAGCATGACGGTAGAGGCCCTCGAGCTTCTGCGCGATCGCGAAGGCGCGCCGCACCACCGGCTCGGAATCGCGCGCCGCCTGCAGCCGTGGCTCCTCCTCGATGGCGCGCCGCAGCGTGACCGGCGCCGCCGGATTCTGCGGCACCATCTTGCACAGCTTGTCGACCTGTCCGTAGGGCATCTCCAGCACGCGGCCGACGTCGCGCAGCACCCCCCTCGCCTGCAGCGAGCCGAAGGTGATGATCTGCGCCACCTGCTCGCGGCCGTAGCGCCGCTGCACGTAGCGGATGACTTCGTCGCGCCGCTCCTGACAGAAGTCGATGTCGAAATCGGGCATCGACACGCGGTCGGGGTTGAGGAAGCGCTCGAACAGGAGGCCGAAGCGGATCGGGTCGAGGTCGGTGATGGTGAGCGAATAGGCGACGAGCGAGCCCGCCCCCGACCCGCGGCCCGGGCCGACCGGGATGCCCTGCGCCTTGGCCCACTTGATGAAATCCGCGACGATCAGGAAATAGCCGGGATATTTCATCTTCTCGATCACGCCGAGCTCGAACTCGAGGCGCTCGCGATAGTCCTGCTCGGTCTGCCCAGGCGCGATCCCCTGGGTGGCGATGCGGACGCTGAGGCCCTCGTCGGCCTGGCGGCGCAGCTCCGCCGCCTCGTCGACCGGCGCGCCGCGCTCGAGCGAAAAGCGCGGCAGAATCGGCTTGCGCACCTGCGGGCGGAAGGCGCAGCGCATGGCGATCTCGACCGTCGAGGCGAGCGCCTCGGGCAGGTCGGCGAACAGCGCGCCCATCTCGGCGCGCGTCTTGAAGCGGTGCTCGGGCGTGAGCTGGCGCCGGTCGCTCTCGGCGAGGAGCCGTCCCTCGGCGATGCAGATCAGCGCGTCGTGCGCCTCGTAGTCCTCGGCGGTCGCGAAGAACGGCTCATTGGCGGCGGCGAGCGCGATGCCCTTGGCATAGGCGAGATCGATCAGACCGGCCTCGATCGCGCGCTCCTCCGGCACGTTGTGCCGCTGCAGCTCGACATAGAGCCGGTCGCCGAACAGGCGCAGCAGCTGCTCGCAGCGGAGCAGCGCCTGCTCGGTCTGCCCCGCCGCGAGGGAGAGATCGAGCGGCCCGCCGGGTCCGCCGGTGAGCGCGATCAGTCCGTCGGTCGCCCCCTCGAGCCACGCACGCTTGAGGTGCGGCGGCTCGCCCGGAGCCGTCTCCAGGAAGGCGCGCGAGGAGAGCCGCATCAGGTTGCGGTAGCCGTCCTCGCGGGCGGCGAGCAGCACAATGCGGGGCCGTACCTTCCCCTGGTTGGCAATGCGCCCGGCCGCGTCGTGATCGCCGAAATCGACCGCCAGCGCCGCGCCGATGACCGGCTGGATCCCGGCGCCCGCCATCTTTTCGGAGAACTCGAGCGCCCCGAAGAGGTTGTCGGTGTCGGTCAGGGCCAGCGCCGGCTGCCGGTCGGCCTTGGCCAGCTCGGCGAGCCGCGCCAGCGTCAAGGCCCCTTCCAGCAGCGAATACGCAGAGTGCACGTGCAAGTGCACGAAACCCACTTCGGCAGTCACGTCGTCCTCGCGATCGAGCGATTCCCGTTCGCCGAGGATCGTGCGGAGCGACCCGCTTCAAGTCCACCGTTAAGTCGAATGCTGCCTACGCCACGCACAGAATCCCGCTAGGCGCCGCCGCCGGCCAGACGCGCTGCCTGGGTCGATCCGGGACCGGCGATCACAAGACGGCGAGGATATGGGCCCATACGGCGACCATGCCGAGGAATAGTGCTAACGATGCAAGCGCTCTCGCCTCTTCGATCACCGCGCGGAACATCCGAACCCTCCTGAGAACATTCTGGGAACATTGTTCATGATATGTTCCATTTTGTCAAGAGGGCTGTGGAAACCTTAAGGAAGGCTCGATCGTATCGGGAAAGGGCCGCGAGAGGCGGACCGGAACTTTTCCCCACGGTTCGGAACAGGCCGAGCCGCGCTGGTGTTTAACCGTGCACATAGGGAGGCCACCATGCGTACCATGCTCCTGATCGCCGCGGCGACCGCTGTCGCGCTGGCGGCCGGCAGCGCGCCCAGCCGGGCGGAAATCACCTATCCGTGGTGCGCGCAATACGGGGGGTGGGACAGCGGCGGCAGAAACTGCGGGTTCTCCACCTACGAGCAGTGCCGCGCCGCGATCAGCGGCAACGGCGGCTATTGCGAGCAGAATCCGATGTACCGGCCGATGCCGGATTCCCAGTACGCACCCCGCCGGCCACGCCGGTAAGATCATCGTCGTACAAGAGGGGAGGCTCTCATGCGAAATCTCGTCTGGCTCGCCACCCTGTCGGTGCTGGCGCTGCTGCCGGGTACGCGGCCTGCAGCGGCCGAGGTGCTGTATCCCTGGTGCGCACAATATGGCGGCTGGGATGGCGGCGGCCGGAATTGCGGCTTCTCGACCTACGAGCAGTGCCGCGCCACGGTCAGCGGCGTCGGCGGGTACTGCGAAGTCAATCCGATGTATCGGCCGATGGCGGAAGCCCCCTCGGCCTCGCGCAGGCATCGCCGTTAGGCCGATCACTTCCTCGGGAGGGAACGATGCAACGGCTGGTTTCGATCGCGTCGATCTGCGCATTTGCAACGTTGGCCGGCGTTCAAGCCGGTACGGCCGAGATCACCTATCCGTGGTGTGCCGAATATTCCAACCAGCACGGCGGACGGAATTGCGGATTCACCACGCTGGAGCAATGTCGAGCTGCCGTATCCGGCAATGGCGGCTATTGTGAAGCGAACCCGATGTACCAACCGTGGCGACGCGCCCCGGCGCCGCCCGCCGCCGCACGTCGTTGAACCTATTGAGCATTGATGAAGGAGAGCAATATGCGCCCGTTTCTTGCCGTTCTCATGAGCTCGTCGTTCATCGGCCTGGCGAGCGTCGTTCCGGCCGCAGCCGAGGTGACCTATCCGTGGTGCGCCCGCTATGCCGAGCAGGACCGCACGCGCGAATGCAGCCCGACCAACCCGGCGCAATGCCGGGTGCTGGTCAGCGGAACCCTGAACTGCGGTTTCATCACCCTCGATCAGTGTCGTGCGGCGCTCAGCGGCAACGGTGGATCGTGCGAATTCAACCCGCTGTATTCGCCGCGGGTCCGGTAGAAGGCATTCCGGGCCGCACACGGGAGGTCCTCATGCGTGCATCGCTCGCCATCTCGGTGGCGGTTCCGCTGACGCTGCTCGCGCTGGCGGACGCGGCCCTCGCTCAGAATTATCCCTGGTGCGCGCAATACAATTCGCGCGGCGGGCCCCGCAACTGCGGCTTCGTCACCTGGGAGCAGTGCATGGCGACCGTGCGCGGGGCCGGCGGGTACTGCGAGCGCAACGCGATGTACCGGCCGGAGCTGACCGGGGACAACCAGCCCACGGCGCGCCAGCGCTATTAGGCGAGCTCCACCACGAGCCCGTCGCGAATGGTGACCCGGCGGTCCATCCGGCCGGCGAGGTCCATGTTGTGGGTGGCCACGAGGGCGGCGAGCCCGGAGGCGCGCACCAGCTGGCCGAGCGCCTGGAACACATGGTCCGCGGTGCGCGGGTCGAGATTGCCGGTCGGCTCGTCGGCGAGCAGGACGCGGGGGCCGTTCGCCACCGCCCGGGCGATCGCGACGCGCTGCTGCTCGCCGCCGGAGAGCTCCGAGGGGCGGTGCTCGAGCCGGCTCTGCAGGCCCAGATAGCTGAGCAGTTCTGCCGCGCGCGTATGCGCCTCGCGCTTGGCGAGGCCGCGGATCATCTGCGGCAGCATGACGTTCTCCACCGCCGAGAACTCCGGCAGCAGGTGGTGGAACTGGTAGACGAACCCGATCTCAGTGCGGCGGATTGTGGTGCGGGCGGCATCGGCCAGATGGGCGGTGGCGGTGCCGTTCACATAGACCTCGCCGGCATCCGGATGCTCGAGCAGGCCGGCGATGTGCAGGAGCGTGGACTTGCCGGCGCCGGAGGGCGCGATCAGCGCAACCGACTGTCCCGCCCATAGCGCGAGCTCGGCGCCCCGCAGGATCTCCAGGGTGGCATCGCCCTGCACGTAGCGCCGCTCGATCGCATTGAGGAAGACGACGGGTTTTTGCTCGTCCATCGAGAGGCCGATTCACTCGTACCGAAGGGCTTCGACCGGATCGAGCCGCGCCGCGCGCCAGGACGGATAGAGCGTGGCCAGGAAGGACAGCGTCAGCGCCATCACGACGACCGCCGCCGTCTCCGACCTGTCCATTTCGGCCGGCAGCCGCGAGAGGAAATAGAGCTCGGGCGAGAACAGCTCGGTGTTGGTGAGCCACGACACGAACTGGCGGATCGATTCAACGTTGAGGCACACCAGCGTGCCGACCACGAGCCCCATCAGAGTGCCGATCACGCCGATCGACGCGCCGGTGATGAAGAAGATGCGCATGACGGCGCCCTGGCTCGCCCCGATCGTTCGCAGGATCGCGATATCGTGCCCCTTGTCCTTCACCAGCATGATCAGGCCGGAAATGATGTTGAGCGCCGCCACCAGCACGATGAGCGTGAGGATCAGGAACATCACGTTGCGCTCGACCTGCAGCGCGTTGAAAAAGGTGGCGTTGCGCTGGCGCCAGTCGACCATGAAGATCGGCCGCCCGGCCGTCTCCGAGACCAGGCGGCGGAACTGGTCGATGCGGTCCGGATTGCTGGTGTAGACCTCGATGGCGGTCACATCGCCGGTGCGATTGAAGTAGAGCTGCGCCTCCGGGAGCGGCATGAACACGAAGGCGGCGTCGTATTCCGACATGCCGATCTCGAACACCGCCGCCACCTTGTAGACCTTGATCCGCGGCGTGGTGCCCATCGGGGTGACGGCCCCGCGCGGCGCCACCAGCGTGATGTTGTCGCCGGAGCGGATCGACAACTGGTCGGCGAGACGGCGCCCGATGGCGACCCCCTGCCCTTCGTCGAAGCCTTCGAGCGTGCCTTGCTTGATGTTGTTGGCGATCGACGGGAGCCGGGCGAGGTCCTGCGCCCGCACGCCGCGCACCAGCACGCCGGAGGCGCTGAACGGCGAGGAGGCGAGCGCCTGGCCCTCCACCAGGGGCGCCGCAAGCGTCACCCCCTCGATGCCGGAGAGCCGGTCGGCCACCTGCGCCCAGTCGCTCAGCGGCGATTCCAGCGGCTGCACCAGCAGGTGGCCGTTGAGGCCGAGGATCTTGCCCAGGAGCTCCTTGCGGAACCCGTTCATCACCGCCATCACGATGATGAGGGTGGCGACCCCGAGCATGATCCCGAGGAAGGAGAACCCGGCGATGACCGAGATGAATCCCTCCTTGCGGCGCGCCCGCAGATAGCGGAGCGACAGCATCCATTCGAAGGGCGCAAACGGCCGCGTTCCGGTCGGATCGCTCATGGGTTCGGCTCCGACCTCGCATCTCACCTGATTCTGGCGGATTGAGGCCACCGCGCTTGTGCCCAATCCGGGTCACCGTGAACAGCTTTATTGTGCGATTCGCGCAATCGCGTCGGCCGGGGTCAGCAGCTCGCGCGACCCGTCGGCGCGTACCTTGAGCTCCACCTTGCCTTCAGCCAGCCCCTTGGGACCGACCAGGACCTGCCACGGGATGCCGATCAGGTCGGCGGTGGCGAATTTCGAGCCCGGCCGCTCGTCGAGATCATGGTAGAGGACGTCGACGCCGCGCTGCGAGAGCTCGCGGTAAATCTGCTCGCAGGTGGCATCGGTATCGGCGCCACCCTGCTTGAGGTTGAGGACGATCGCCCCGAAAGGCGCAACCGCTACCGGCCATTTGATTCCGGCCTCGTCATGCGAGGCCTCGATGATCGCCGCCACCAGGCGCGACACGCCGACCCCGTAGGACCCGCCCTGGATCGGCCGCTCCACCCCGTCGGAGCCGGACACTACCGCCTTCATGGCCACCGAATATTTGGTGCCGAAATTGAAGATCTGCCCGACCTCGATGCCGCGCGTGTGCAGGCGCTTGTCGGCCTGCACCTCGCGCTCGAATCGGGCGGCGTCGTGCACGTCCTCGGTCGCCGCATAGAGCTCCGTCCACTGCCGGATGATGGGCGTCAGGTCGGCCTCGTAATCCACGTCCACGCCGGGGACCGGGAGGTCGAGGATGTCCCGGTTGCAGAACACGCCCGACTCGCCGGTCTGCGCCAGGATGTGGAATTCATGCGAGAGATCGCCCCCGATCGGGCCGGTTTCCGCTCGCATTGGAATTGCCTTGAGCCCCATGCGGGCGAAGGTGCGCAGGTAGGCAACGAACATGCGGTTGTAGGAGCGCCGCGCCGCTGCCTCGTCGACGTCGAACGAGTAGGCGTCCTTCATGAGGAACTCGCGCCCGCGCATCAGCCCGAACCGGGGCCGCTGCTCGTCGCGGAACTTCCATTGGATGTGATAGAGGATCTTCGGCAGATCGCGATACGAGCGCACATAGGCGCGGAAGATCTCGGTGATCATCTCCTCGTTGGTCGGCCCGTACAGCAGCTCGCGCTCGTGGCGATCCTTGATGCGCAGCATTTCCGGCCCGTAGGCGTCGTAGCGGCCGCTCTCGCGCCACAGGTCGGCGAGCTGGAGGGTCGGCATCAGCAGCTCGATGGCGCCGGCGCGGTCCTGCTCCTCGCGCACGATCTGCTCGATCTTTTTCAGCACGCGGAAGCCGAGCGGCAGGAACGCATACATGCCGGCGGCCTCCTGGCGCAGCATCCCGGCGCGCAGCATGAGCCGATGCGAGACGATCTCGGCTTCCTTCGGCGTCTCGCGCAGAATCGGCAGGAAGTATCGCGACAGGCGCATGGCGCACTCACGGGCTGGACGAGGGCGCGAAAGTCAAACCGGATCAGGCGCCGAAACACAAGGGCCATGCCGGTCCGGGAGGGCTGGCGGCCGTCACGCCAGTGTCGCCGAATCTGCCCATCCTGGTGGGGACCGGGGGGGTTGGCAGAGCCTGCGAGTCGGCAGGCTCGGTTCGTGAAAATTGTGTCCGGTCGCGTTTGCGTTGAGTGATGACAAGCGGCTCGGGATAGTTTACGGTTATTCTCGTGCGGCGAACATACCCTGGGTCGACCAGTCGTTTCGCCGAGCGGTCCAAGTCGTGGGAGGAGAGCCCCTTAAGGCGCGCCAACGCGCCGCCCCGGCACAACAGAAGCCAGAACGGCCGGGAGCCAAAAGGGAAAGAGTCAGTAGGCCATGGAGCAGGGCAACGGCCCTGCTCTCTTTTTTGCCCGCCACCCGACCCCCGCCGCAAATAAAAAGCCCCGCCGAGACGGGGCCAAGTCGATGGGAGGAAATGCCCCAATGGGGCAAGGCCTGTGCTATCCGAGTCGGTTAACCGTGGAAAGGGGCAATCGGTCATCCGCGCCCGATTCTTGAGCAGCTGTTGTCGGAAGGCCACAAATTGGGCGGTGCGTCGCCACCGTCGTGGGATTTTGCCGGCCCGGGATCATGGCAGCAGGCCGAACAGCGTGCCGAGCTGGTCGAGTGTGACCAGCTGGTACGCATGGGCCATCGCGGCCAGCGCGAACACGATCGTCGCCACCACGGTGGTCCAGACGAGCTTCGCCATGAGGTTCGGCACCGCCGGCGCACCGGGGTCGCTCCCGGGCACCACGTCGCCGCTCTCCTGTTGGCTGCGCACGCCCCAGGGCAGGACCGCGAACAGCACGATCCACCACACGACGAAGTAGATCGCGGCTGCCGTGGTCCAGGACACGGCGCTCGGCTCACGCCTGCTCGAGTTCGACCAGGGTGCCGAGGAAGTCCTTGGGGTGGAGGAACAGCACCGGCTTGCCGTGCGCGCCCATCTTGGGCTCGCCGTCCCCCAATACCCGCGCGCCCTCGGCCTTGAGGCGGTCGCGCGCCGCGACGATGTCGTCCACCTCGTAGCACACGTGATGGATGCCCCCCTCCGGGGAGCGCTCGAGGAATTTTTCGATCGGCGAGTTGTGGCCGAGCGGCGCGATCAGCTCGATCTTGGTGTTGGGCAGGGTGATGAACACCGTGGTGACGCCATGCGCGTGCTGGGGCTCCGGCTCGGATACGTCTGCGCCGAGCGTATCGCGGTAGAGCGCCGAAGCCTTGGCGATGTCGCGTACCGCAATGGCCACGTGGTTCAGCCGGCCGATCATGTTGCCTCCTCCATTCCGTTGTCCCGGCATGCGCCTGATCATACCTGCAGCACGTGCACGTAGCACATGGGCTTCTTGCCCCAGTGCTCGGCGATCGCCGAGCGCACCGCGCCACGGACGGATTCGGCCACGGCGTCGGGGTCGCTGCGGCGCGCCCGCGGCAGGGATCCGAAGGTACTCATGACCGCCTCGAACGCGATGTCGGCGAGCGGTTCGCCCTCCGCGGTCTTGTCCGGGATGCCGATGAGCTCAACCTCGGGATCGGTTGCGAGCTCGCCCTTGCGGGTGACGACGAGTGCCACCGATACGAATCCGGCGAAGCTCAGCCGCCGGCGATCCGCCACGGTGCGCGCTTCGGCTTCGATGATGAGCCTGCCGTCCTTGTAGAGACGCGCCGCCGGTATCTCGTCGACGATTGTCGCGGGCTCGGGCGCCAGCCGGATCACGTCGCCGTTTTCGCCCACCACCACCTGGGTGATCCCGAGCCCGCGCGCGATCGCGGCGTGCTCGGCGAGATGCAGCGCCTCGCCATGCACCGGGATCACGGCCTTCGGCCTGACCCAGCCGTACATCTCCTCCATCTCGGCGCGCCGCGGATGGCCGGAGACGTGCACCAGGTGGGTGCGATCGGTGATCACCTCGATGCCCTGGCGGATCAGTCCGTTGATGACGCGGCCGACTTCCTTCTCGTTGCCGGGGATCGTGCGCGACGAAAAGATCACCCGGTCACCCTGGTCGAGGGTGACGACCGGATGCTGTTCTTCGGCGATGCGGGAGAGCGCGGCGCGCGGCTCGCCCTGGCTGCCGGTGCACAGGGCGAGGACACGATGGCGCGGCAGCGACTGGTATGCGTCGAGCCCACGGAAATCCTGGATGCCTTCCAGGTATCCGGTTTCCCGCGCCACCTGCGCGATGCGTTCCATGGCGCGCCCGACCATGACCACCTCGCGCTCCGCCGCGCGGGCAGCCAGCGCGGCGGAACGGATGCGGCCGACGTTGGACGCAAAGGTGGTGACCGCGACGCGCCCGCGCGCGCCGGCGACCAGCTCGGCGAGCGTCTTGGCGACGTCCGTCTCCGACGGAGAGCGGCCCTCGCGGACGGCGTTGGTGGAATCGCCCACGAGAGCGACCACGCCTTCGTTGCCGAGGCTCCTGAGCTTCGCCTCGTCGGTCGGGACGCCGATGACGGGCGTCGGGTCGATCTTCCAGTCGCCGGTGTGCAGCACCGTGCCGAGGCGGGTGCGAATGATGAGCGCGTTCGATTCCGGGATCGAATGGGCAACCGAGACGAGCTCGACGTCGAACGGCCCCAGCGTGATGCGTCCTCCGAGCGGGACGATCTTCACCGGGATGTCGGGCGCGCCCGGCTCGCTCTCGCGCTTGGCCTGGATCAGAGCCGCGGTGAACGGGGTGGCGTAGACCGGGACCTGGAGCTGCGGCCACAGGTCGAACAGCGCCCCGAAATGATCCTCGTGCGCGTGCGTCAGCACGAGGCCGACGAGATTCCGCCGCTCCTCGACCAGGTAGCGGATGTCGGGCAGGATGAGGTCGACGCCCGGCAGATGCTCCTCGCTGGCGAACGACACGCCGAGGTCGATCGCCAACCACGTCTTGTGGCTCTCGCTGCCCAATCCGTAGATCGACAGGTTCATGCCGATTTCGCCGACCCCGCCGAGCGGCGCGAAGACGAGCTCTTCATTCGCCGCGGTCATGCGGACGAGACCTCGGCCGCCGGCGCGGTGGACGCAAGGGACGGCCAGACGTCCCCCGCCGTGATGGTCCGGATCGTGCCGTCGCGCCCGTGCAGGAGGAGACGCCCAGCCTCATCGATCCCGGCAAAACGGCCGACGCACTCCTCCGCGCCGAGCACCACCCGGATCTCCCCGCCGAGCTGCGCGGCGCGCGCGAGCCAATCGGCGCGGATTGCCGCGAAGCCGTTGCCGCGTTGCCATTGCATCAAACGCTCCGCCATGGTGCGGGAGAGCGCGGTCAGCACGAGGTCGGGCGTGCCGGCGCAGCCGGCCGCCGCGAGGCTGGTCGCCGGATAAGCCGTGTCGGTCGGGTGCTGCGCGCAATTCACCCCGATGCCGATTGCGACCACAAGCCGGCGATCGACGCTTTCCCCCTCGATCAGGATGCCGGCGAGCTTGCGCTCATCGAGCAGGAGATCGTTTGGCCACTTGAGGGCGAGGCGTCGGGCGAGGCTCGGCGCGAGCCCGCCCACCGCATCGGCGAGCGCGAGCGCCGTGACGAAGGACAATTCGGCGACGCGATCGGGCGGCGCGGGATCGCTGATGAGCAGCGTCGCGTGGAGGTTGCCGTCATCCGAGATCCAGCTGCGCCCTCGCCTGCCCCGTCCTGCCGTCTGCCGCCGGGCGACGATCCACAACGGCCCGTGCTCGCCGCGGCGTGCGAGAGCAAGCGCTTCCTCGTTGGTCGATCCGACCGTGTCGTGGCGCGTAAGCCGCGCCCCCGCCCGTGTCGCCGCCGGATCGAGCCCCATCAGAACAGCGACTTCGCGGCCGCCGTCGCGGCGTTGAGCAGGGGTGCCGGATAGGCGAAGAACAGCAGATTGAACAGGCCGGTGACGGCGAGCACCGTCTTGAGCTCGCCCGGCATCGGCGCGAAGCTCGGTTTCGGCTCGTCGAAATACATCACCTTGATGATCATCAGGTAGTAGTAGGCGCCCACCACGCTGGCGAGCACGCCGATCACCGCAAGCGTGTAGAGGCCCGCCTTGATGGCGGCGAGGAACACATAGAACTTGGCGAAGAAGCCGGCGAGCGGCGGGACTCCGGCGAGCGAGAACAGCAGCATGGCGAGAAAGAACGCCATGGCGGGGCTGGTACGGGCGAGCCCGGCGAGGTCGGCGATCTCCTCCACCATGGCGCCGTCGCGCCGCATCGCCAGGATGCAGGCGAAGGTTCCAAGCGTCATCGTCAGATAGATCGCCATGTAGACGACGACGCCACGCACGCCTTCCTCGGTCGCCGAGGCGAGCCCGATCAGCGCGAACCCCATGTGACCGATGGAGGAATAGGCCATCAGCCGCTTGATGTTGCGCTGGCCGATCGCCGCGAAAGCGCCGAGCGCCATCGAGGCGATCGCCACGAACACCAGGATCTGCTGCCACTGGGTGGTGATCCCGGGGAACGACGCGATGGTCGCGCGCACGAACATGGCGATCGCCGCAACCTTCGGGGCGGCGGCGAAGAACGCGGTGATCGGCGTCGGCGCGCCCTCGTAGACGTCCGGGGTCCACATGTGGAACGGGACGGCGGAAACTTTGAAACAGAAGCCGGCGAACAGGAACACGATGCCGAACACGAGGCCGACCCCGCCCTCGGGAGCGGCCTGCGCGATCCCCGTGAAGGTCACGGTCCCGGTGACCCCGTAGATCAACGACGCGCCATACAGCAGCATGCCGGAGGACAGCGCGCCGAGGACGAAATATTTCAGGCCCGCTTCGGCCGCGCGCTCCGAGTCGCGGTCGAACGCGGCGAGCACGTATAGCGACAGGCTCATCAGCTCGAGGCCGAGGTAGAGCGCAATGAGGTCGCCGGCGGAGGCGAGCAGCATCATGCCGAGCGTCGCCAGGACGATCAGTACCGGGTACTCGAACCGTTCCTGCTTCGTGGCGGAGAAATAGCTGATCGACATGGCGATGGTGGTCGCCGAGCCGATCAGCGCCAGGATCTTCATGATACGGGCGAAGCGATCGACGATGAAGCTGCCGCCGAAGGTCACGATCCTGTCGCTCGGCAGCCACAGCACGATCAGCCCCGCGACGATCAGGAGCCCGATGGCGAAGCCGTTGGTGAGCGGGACGGTGCTGTCACGGCGGGCGTACGCGCCGAACATCAGAAGCGCCATGGCGCCGACCGCCAACAGCAGCTCAGGCAGGACCGGCAGCAAGGAGGGAAGTTGAGAGGGTTCGATCATGCCTTCAACCTTGCATCACGGGACGATCAGGGCGGCCGATTTGGCGACGCCGATCGCCTTCTCGTAGTTTTCCAGGAGCGCCGCGACGGACGCGGCCGACATGTCAAGCACCGGCTTGGGATAGACGCCGAACAGGATGGTCAGCGCGACGAGCGGCGCCAGCACGATGATCTCGCGCCGATCGAGATCCATGATCCCAGCAAGGGTCGGCTTCAACGGTCCGTAGATCATCTTGCGGTACAGCCATAGCGCATAGGCGGCCGACAGGATGACGCCGAGCGTCGCCAGCGTCGCGGCGAGGCGGTTGACCTGGAACGTGCCGATCAGCGCGAGGAACTCGCCGACGAAGCCGGACGTGCCGGGAAGGCCGGTATTGGCCAGCGTGAACACCATGAAGGCCGCGGCATAGAGCGGCATGCGGTTGACCAGCCCCCCATAGGCGGCGATCTCGCGCGTGTGCATGCGGTCGTAGACGACGCCGACGCACAGGAACAGGGCGGCGGAGACGATGCCGTGCGATACCATCTGGAAGATGCCGCCGGCGACGCCCTGCGTGGTCGCCGCGAAGATGCCCATGGTGACGAAGCCCATATGGGCGACCGACGAATAGGCGATGAGCTTCTTCACGTCCTCCTGCATCAGCGCCACCAGCGAGGTGTAGACCACGGCGACGACCCCCAGGGCGAACATGAGCGGCGCGAGGTCGTGCGAGGCGATCGGGAACATCGGCAGCGAGAAGCGCAGGAATCCGTAACCGCCCATCTTCAGGAGGATCGCCGCCAGGATGACCGAGCCCGCCGTCGGCGCCTCCACGTGGGCGTCGGGCAGCCAGGTGTGCACCGGCCACATGGGCAGTTTCACGGCGAACGAGGCGAGGAACGCGACCCACAGCCACGTCTGCATGTTGCGCGGGAACGCGTGGCGCAAGAGCGACGGGATGTCGGTGGTGCCGGCGTCCCAGTACATCGCCATGATGGCGAGCAGCATCAGCACCGAGCCAAGCAGCGTGTAGAGGAAGAACTTGAAGCTGGCATAGACGCGCCGCGGCCCGCCCCACACGCCGATGATCAGGAACATCGGGATCAAGCCGCCTTCGAAGAACAGGTAGAACAGCACCAGGTCGAGCGCCGAGAAGGTGCCGACCATCAGGGTCTCGAGCGCCAGGAACGCCACCATGTATTCCTTCACGCGCGTCTGGATCGGCTGCCAGCTGGCGATGATGCACAGCGGCATCAGGGCGGTGGTGAGGATCACGAACGGCAGCGAGATGCCGTCGACCCCCATGTGGTAGTTGATGGCGCCGCCGAGCCACGGCAGTTTCTCCACGAACTGGAACTCGGGCGAGGCCGCATCGAAGCGCCAGACGAGGACGAGCGACACCGCGAAGGTGACGATCGTGGTCCACAGGGCGACCCAGCGCGCATTGCGCTTCGCCGCCTCGTCGTCGCCCTGGATCGCCAGAATGAATAGCGCGCCGACGAGCGGCAGGAACGTCGTGACGGAGAGGATCGGCCACGACATCAGCGCACTCCGGAGAACATGAACCAGGTGATCAGGGCCGCGACCCCGATCAGCATGGCGAAGGCGTAGTGGTAGAGGTAGCCGGTCTGCAGGCGGACCACGTTGCGCGTGACGTCGAGCACGCGCGCCGACACCCCGTCAGGGCCGAACCCGTCGATCACCCACTCGTCGCCGCCCTTCCACAACAGGCGGCCGAGCCGCTTGGTCGGGTTGACCAGGAGGGCCTCGTAGATCTCGTCGAAGTACCACTTGTTGAGCAGGAACCGGTAGAGCAGCTCGTGGTTCCGCGCGAGCTCGACCGGCAGGTCGGGCCGGCGGATATAGAACTGGTAGGCGACGAGAAAGCCGGCGAGCATCATCACGGTGGGCAGTTGTGCGACGAGCAGCGGCACGTGGTGCATGTCGTCGAGGATGCCCGCCGCCATCTTGACCGAATCGCGGAAGAATTCCGCCACCTCGTGGCCGGCGAAATACTGATAGAACGGATAGCCGGCGAGGATCGAGCCGGCGGCGAGAAAACCGAGCGGCACCAGCATCGCCAGCGGGCTCTCGTGCGCCGCCTCGTAGTGATGGCGGTCATGCGGCTCGCCGTGGAACGTCTTGAAGATGAGGCGCCAGGAATAGAACGCCGTGAGCCCGGCGGCGATGACGGTGAGCAGGAAGGCGTACATCGCCATCGGGTTCTTGCCCGCGTAGGCCGCCTCGATGATGGCGTCCTTGGAGAAATAGCCGGCGGTGAACGGAAAGCCGGTGAGCGCCAGCGTCCCGATCACCATGGTCCAATAGGTGAAGGGGATCTTGTCCTTGAGGCCGCCCATGTGGCGGATGTCCTGCTCGTGATGCATGGCGCGGATCACCGAGCCGGAGCCGAGGAACAGCAAGGCCTTGAAGAAGGCGTGGGTGAACAGGTGGAACATGCCGACCGAGTAGGCCCCCACGCCCATCGCCACGAACATGTAGCCGAGCTGCGAGCAGGTCGAATAGGCGACGATGCGCTTGATGTCGTTCTGCACCAGGCCGACGGTCGCGGCGAACAGCGCGGTGGTGGCGCCGATGAAGGTGACGAAGGCGGCCGCGTTGGGCGCCTGCTCGAACAGGGGCGAGAGCCGCGCCACCATGAACACGCCGGCCGTCACCATGGTGGCCGCGTGGATTAGGGCCGATACCGGCGTCGGGCCTTCCATGGCGTCGGGCAGCCAGGTGTGCAGCAGGAACTGCGCCGACTTGCCCATCGCGCCCATGAACAGGAGGAGGCAGATGAGGGTGAGCGCATCGGCCTGCCAGCCGAGGAAATTGATGGTCTTGCCGGCGAGCCCCGGCGCCTGCGCGAACACGGTCTCGAAATCGATCGAGCCGATCATCATGAAGACGGCGAAGATGCCGAGCGCGAAGCCGAAGTCGCCGACCCGGTTGACGATGAAGGCCTTGATGGCCGCCGCGTTCGCCTCCGGCTTGTGGTACCAGAAGCCGATGAGCAGGTAGCTCATCAGCCCCACGCCTTCCCAACCGAAGAACAGCTGCGCGAGGTTGTCGGCCGTCACCAGCATCAGCATCGCGAAGGTGAACAGCGACAGGTAGGCGAAGAACCGCGGCCGATACGGGTCTTCGTCCATGTAGCCGATCGAGTACAGGTGGACGAAGGCCGAGACCGTGGTCACCACCACGAGCATCACCACCGTGAGCGTGTCGACGCGCAGCGCCCAGGCCACTTGCAGGTTGCCGGAGTTGATCCAGGTGAACAGCGGTACGCGCGTGTCGTGGTGGCCGAAGCCCACATAGGCGAAGGCGATCCACGACAGCAGCATGGCGGCGAACAGGAGGCCGGTGGTGGCGAGCTCGGCCTCGCGCGAGCCGGCGGCGGGCGGCTCGGGCTCGACCGGCTCGCCATGGCTCGCCGCCGCATGCCCGTGCGGCGGCGGGGCGCCGTGCGGATGAACCGGGGCGTGCGCATGATCGTCGGCGCCGGGGGTAGCGCCGGGAAACCGCGCACGGGCGCCCGCGAGCGCGATGAGCCCCGCAATGATGGCGCCAAGCAACGGCAGAAAGACGATCGCCTGGTACATCGGGGCTCAGCCCTTCATGAGATTGATGTCTTCGACCGCGATGGACCCGCGGTTGCGGAAATAGACCACCAGGATGGCCAGCCCGATCGCCGCCTCCGCAGCGGCGACGGTGAGCACCAGGAGGGCGAACACCTGCCCGACGAGGTCGCCGAGATGAGTCGAGAACGCGACGAGGTTGATATTGACCGCCAGCAGGATCAGCTCGATCGACATCAGGATGACGATCACGTTCTTGCGGTTGATGAAGATGCCGAAGATACCGAGCGTGAACAGGACGGCGGCGACGCTGAGGTAATGGCCAAGCCCGATGGTCATGGTCAGATTCCCTGCCCGGGCTGCACGTGCTTGATCTCGATCGCGGTCGTGGTCGTGCGCGCCACCTGCTCGGCGATGTTCTGGCGCCTGACGTTGGGCTTGTGCCGCAGGGTAAGCACGATGGCGCCGATCATCGCCACCAGCAGCACCATCCCGGCGACCTGGAAGAAGTGGACGTAGCGGGTGTAGAGCACGAGTCCAAGCGCCTCGGTATTGGAGTATCCCGACGGGATCGGAACGGTGATCGCCCTCGGCACCCCGGGTCCGATCGTCCAGGCGCCGATGATCAGCAGGAGCTCGACCAGGAACACGATCGCCACCAGGGCACCGACCGGCAGGTAGTTGAGGAAGCCCTGGCGCAGCTCGGCGAAATCGACGTCGAGCATCATCACCACGAACAGGAACAGCACGGCGACGGCGCCCACGTAGACCACCACCAGGATCATCGCCAGGAACTCGGCCCCCATCATCACGAACAGGCCGGCTGCGTTGACGAAGGCCAGGATGAGGAAAAGCACCGAATGCACGGGGTTTCGGGCGGCGATGACCATGACCGCCGAGGCCACGCAAATGCCGGCAAAGAGGTAGAAGAAAGCGGCTTGGAGAATCATTCCTTCGATCCCGTCGCGGGCAGCCTGTTCCTAAGCATCTTCCGGCGACGTGTGAAGCGGCTGGCCGGGAAAATGCGACAAAACATGGGGGCTGGAGCCCGCCCTGCCGAACTATGACGGGGCCCGCTCCAGCGTGGTTGGTATGCTTGTGTAAGCCGAATCTCGACGAACGCTACCGATAGGGCGCATCGAGCGCGATGTTCTTCGCGATCTCGCGTTCCCAGCGGTCTCCATTCGCCAGCAGGCGTTCCTTGTCGTAGTAGAGCTCCTCGCGCGTTTCGGTGGCGAATTCGAAATTCGGTCCTTCGACGATGGCGTCGACCGGGCAGGCTTCCTGGCACAGGCCGCAATAGATGCATTTCACCATGTCGATGTCGTAGCGGGTGGTCCGCCGCGTGCCGTCGTTGCGGCGCGGCCCCGCCTCGATGGTGATGGCCTGGGCCGGACAGATCGCCTCGCACAGCTTGCAGGCGATGCAGCGCTCCTCCCCGTTGGGATAGCGGCGCAGCACATGCTCGCCGCGAAAGCGCGGCGACAGCGGACCCTTTTCGAACGGATAGTTGATGGTCGGCTTGGGCTTGAAGAAATAGCGCATCGCCAGCACGAAGCCGTCGACGAACTCCTTCAGGAATACCGACCGGGCGGCCTGATCGAGCCTCATCTTGTCACCCTTCCGGCGGCCCTCTGGGCCGCTTCCGGCGGCCCTCTGGGCCGCTTCCGGCGGCCCACGCAGGGCGGCCACCTCAACGTCTAGCCTCCAACCGTGCGGCCGAACCAGTAGCCGACGGCGGAGAACGCCACGATATCGATCGCCAGCACGATGCGCCGCATCAGCGAGATCTTGCGCTCGAACTCGTCCCTCTCCTCTTGCGTCTGCGACCGATCGAGCTTGCGCAGCCTCGCTTCGACGAACGCGATCACGACTCCGTAGTTGATCACCCCGATGACGACGCCGACGAAGGCGCCGATGAACCCCGGCAGCGAGTAGTCCACGGGCCTCCTCAACTAGTTGGGCGCCAGCCCCGTCAGCTGCAACACCGCCGCGACGATCGCCACCATGGCGAGCGACAGCGGCAGGAACACCTTCCAGCCGAGCCGCATCAGCTGGTCGTAGCGATAGCGCGGCACGAACGCCTTCACCATCGCGAACATGAAGAAGACGAACAGCGCCTTGAGCAGGAACCACAAGACGCCCGGTATCCAGGTGAACGGCGGCACCGGGAACGGCGGCAGCCAGCCGCCGAGGAACAGGATCGTGCACATGGCGCACATGACGGAGATCGCCACGTACTCGCTGAGCATGAACAGCATGTAGGGGGTCGAGCCGTACTCGACCATGAAGCCGGCGACCAGCTCGGATTCCGCCTCCACCAGGTCGAACGGCGGCCGGTTGGTTTCCGCCAGCGCCGACACGAAGAACACGATGAACATCGGGAACAGCGGCAACCAGAACCAGTTGAACACGCCGAAGCGGCCGTCCTGCGCTTTCACGATGTCGGTGAGATTGAGCGAGCCGACGCACAGCAGCACCGTGATGATGACGAAGCCGATCGACACCTCGTAGGACACCATCTGCGCCGCCGAGCGCAGCGCAGCGAGGAACGGATATTTCGAGTTCGACGCCCAGCCCGCCATGATGATGCCGTACACGCCGAGCGAGGAGATCGCGAAGATGTAGAGGATGCCGACGTTGATGTCGGCGATCACCCAGCCGAGATTGACCGGGATGGCGGCCCAGGCGGAGAGCGCCAGCACGCAGGCGACCAGCGGCGCCAGCAGGAACACGCCCTTGTTGGCGCCCGCCGGGATGGTCGGCTCCTTGAGGACGAACTTGAGCAGGTCGGCGAACGACTGCAACAGGCCCCACGGCCCGACCACGTTGGGGCCGCGCCGGATCTGCACCGCCGCCCAGATCTTGCGATCGGCATACAGGATGTAGGCGATGATGATCAGCAGGACCGTCATCAACAGCAGGCTCTGCGCGATCATGATCGCCAGCGGCCAGATGTAGTCCCAGAAGAACTCGATCATCGCGGTTTCGCCTCGGTCACTCGGCTGCCGTCAGCGCGGGGATGTCCTTCGCCAGGGTGGAGCACTCGGCCATGACGGCCGAGGCGCGTGCGATCGGATTGTTCAGGTAGAAGTCGGCGACGACCGAACGGAACGGCGCCTTGTCGGGAGTGCCGCCACGCGCCGCAAGCCGGGCGATGTCGGCCGCGTCGGCCGGGGCGATCGCATCGATGCGCTGCAGGTGCGGATGCGCCCGGAACAGGGCGGCACGCAGCTGCGCCATCGAATCGTAGGGCAGCTTGTGCCCGAGCCGCTCCGACAGCGCCCGCAGGATCGCCCAGTCCTCGCGCGCCTCGCCGGGCGGGAACGCCGCCCGCGTCGCCATCTGCACGCGACCTTCGGTATTGAGGTAGATGCCGGATTTCTCCGTGTAGGCCGCCCCCGGCAGGATCACGTCGGCGCGGTGGGCGCCGCGGTCGCCGTGCGTGCCGATGTAGACGACGAACGCGCCCGGCGCGACGTCGACCTCGTCGGCCCCGAGCAGGAACACGACGTCGAGCGCCCCCGCCTTCGCCATCTCGCCCGCCGCGCGCCCGCCCTCGCCCGGCACGAAGCCGAGATCGAGCGCCCCGACGCGCGACGCGGTGGAATGCAGCACGCTGTAGCCGTTCCAGCCATCGCGCACGGCACCGAGCTCGACCGCGGCCTTCGCCGCGAGCGCCGCAATGGCTGCGCCGTCCGGGCGCGCCAGCGCGCCCTCGCCGAGAAGGACGAGCGGCCGTTCGGCGCCCTTGAGAATGGCGGAGAAGTCATGCCGGCCGCCTGCGACGTCCGCCAAGGTCTCCGGCCCGGCGCCGAGATACTCGTAGGCGTAGGTCAGGTCGACGCGCTCGCCGATCAGGCCGATCGGGAACTTGCCGAGCCGCCAGCGCTTGCGGATGCGGGCGTTGAGGACCGCAGCCTCGCGGCGCGGATTGGCGCCGACGATGAGCAGCGCGTCGGCCTGCTCGATCCCGGCGATCGTGGCGTTGAACAGATAGGTCGCGCGGCCGAGCTTCGGGTCGAGCGCGGCGCCGTCCTGGCGGCAGTCGAGATTCGGGCTGCCGAGGCGCGTCATCAGGTCCCGGAGGGCGAACATCTCTTCGACCGCGGCGAGGTCGCCGGCGATCGCGCCGATACGCTCGGGATGGCTCCCCCGCACCTTGGCGACGATGCGCTCGAACGCCTCGGGCCACGCGGCGGGGCGCAGGCGGGAGCCATCGCGCACGTAGGCGCTATCGAGGCGCTGCGTACGCAGGCCGTCGACCACGTGCCGGGTCTTGTCGGAGATCCACTCCTCGTTCACCGCCTCGTTGACGCGCGGCAGGATGCGCATCACCTCGCGGCCGCGCGTGTCGACCCTGATCGCCGAACCGACTGCGTCCATCACGTCGATCGATTCGGTCTTGCCGAGCTCCCACGGCCGCGCCGTGAACGCGTAGGGCTTGGAGGTGAGCGCGCCCACCGGGCACAGGTCGACCACGTTGCCCTGCAGCTCGGACGACATGGCCTGCTCGAGGTAGGTGGTGATCTCCATGTCCTCGCCGCGACCGATGGCGCCGAGCTCCGCCACGCCGGCCACTTCGCTGACGAAGCGGATGCACCGCGTGCAGTGGATGCACCGGTTCATGATCGTCTTCACCAGCGGCCCGATATACTTGTCCTCGACCGCGCGCTTGTTCTCCTGGTAGCGGCTGGAATCGAAGCCGTAGGCCATCGCCTGGTCCTGCAGGTCGCATTCGCCGCCCTGGTCGCAGATCGGGCAGTCGAGCGGATGGTTGATCAGCAGGAACTCCATCACGCCTTCGCGCGCCTTCTTGACCATCGGCGTCCTGGTATTGATCACCGGCGGCTCGCCCTTCGGCCCCGGCCGGCAGTCGCGCACGCCCCACGCGCAGGAGGCGACCGGCTTGGGCGAGCCGACGAGCTCCACCAGGCACATGCGGCAATTGCCGGCGATCGACAGCCGCTCGTGGAAACAGAAGCGCGGGATCTCGGCGCCCGCCGCCTCGCAGGCCTGCAGGAGCGTGTACTCGGGCGGAACCTCGATTTCCTTGCCGTCGATAATGAGCTTGGTCATGTCAGTGCCAGTTCAGCCAGACAAATAGGACGGCAGCAAGCAAAACCCCCGCCGCCATATCCAGGCGCGCCAGCAAGGTCGCGGCGCGCCAGAGAGGTGCAAGCTTGCCGGTCGTCATCATTCGCTCCCAGACCCTCTGGCGGCCTTGTAGGCGGCGATCATCTCGGAAACCGGAAAGCCGTCGATCGTCATCCCGCTGTAGCGGCTCGCACTGATCGATGCGCCGGCGAGATTGGCGTTGGTCAGCCGCAGACCCGAGAGGTTGACGTTATTGACCCTCCATCCCGACATGTTGATGTCGTCGAGCGAAGCGCCGGACAGGTTGACGTTGTGAATGTTGCATCCGGACAGGTTCACGTCATCGAATTCCGACCCTGAGAGGTCGGATTTCGAAACCTGCAGCCGTTCCTTGGCTTCGTGCAGCTTCATCGCGTCACTCCGCCGCCACGCGCACGGGATCGGGTGCGCCGACCGGCGCCGCGCTGCGCGCGTATTCGTCGATCCGCCGCTCGATCTCGGGGCGAAAGTGGTTGATCAGCCCCTGGATCGGCCACGCCGCCGCATCGCCCAGCGCGCAGATCGTGTGCCCCTCGACCTGCTTGGTGACGTCGAGCAGCTGGTCGATCTCGCGCTTGTCGGCGCGTCCATCCGCCATGCGGGTGAGCACGCGCCACATCCAGCCGGTGCCCTCGCGGCACGGCGTGCACTGCCCGCAGCTCTCGTGCTTGTAGAAATAGGCGATGCGGGCGATGGCGCGCACGATGTCGGTCGACTTGTCCATGACGATGACCGCCGCCGTCCCGAGGCCGGACTTCAGCTTCACCAGCGAGTCGAAATCCATCGGTAGCTCGTCGCACAGCGAGGCCGGCAGGCAGCGCACCGACGAGCCGCCAGGAATGACCGCCAACAGGTTGTCCCAGCCGCCGCGTACGCCGCCGGCATGGCGCTCGAGCAATTCGCGCAGCGGGATGCCCATCTCCTCTTCCACGTTGCACGGCTTGTTCACGTGACCGGAGATGCAATACAGTTTGGTGCCGGTATTGTTCGGTCGCCCGATCGAGGAGAACCAGGCGGCGCTGCGCCGCATGATGTCGGGGGCGACCGCGATCGACTCGACGTTGTTCACCGTCGTCGGGCAGCCGTACAGGCCGACATTCGCCGGGAACGGCGGCTTCAGCCGCGGCATGCCCTTCTTGCCTTCCAGGCTCTCCAGCAGCGCGGTCTCTTCGCCGCAGATATAGGCGCCGGCGCCGTGATGGACGTAGAGGTCGAAGTCATAGCCGGATCCGCAGGCGTTCTTGCCGATCAGGCCGGCCTCGTACGCCTCGTCGATCGCCGCCTGCAGGCGCTCGCGCTCGCGGATGAACTCGCCGCGCACGTAGATGTAGCCGGCATGCGCCCCCATGGCGAAGCCGGCGATCAGGCAGCCCTCGATCAGAAGATGCGGGTCGTGCCGCATGATCTCGCGATCCTTGCAGGTGCCGGGCTCCGACTCGTCGGCGTTCACGACCAGGTAGTGCGGCCGGCCGTCCGACTGCTTGGGCATGAACGACCATTTGAGGCCGGTCGGGAAGCCGGCGCCGCCGCGCCCGCGCAGGCCCGAAGCCTTGATCTCGTTGATGATGGCGTCGCGCCCCTTGGCGAGGATCGCCTTGGTGTTGTCCCATGCGCCGCGCGCCTGCGCGCCCTTGAGGCCCCAATCATGCAGGCCATAGAGATTTCGGAAGATGCGGTCCTTGTCCTGCAGCATTATTCGCGCCTGGTGGTTTTGTCGTCCTGCGACTTGTCGCCGATCGGCGGCTGTGGAACGGCGGCCTCGCGAACGTTGGCAGCCTCGCCCGGACGTTTCGCCGATTCGTCCAGCAGCGGCGCCTGTGTTCCGCGCGCCGTGCCGCCATTGGTCTGGTAGAGTGCCGGGTCGGTCAACGTGGTCAGTCCGCCGACCGGCGCCGAGAGCTGACGGTCGACCTGCGGGCCCGGCTTCGGGACACGGCCGCCGGCGAGCTCGTCGAGGATGCGGCCGAGGCTCTCCGCCGTGAGGTCCTCGTAGAAATCGTAGTTGATCTGCACCATCGGGGCGTTGACGCAGGCGCCGAGGCACTCGACCTCGATCCATGAGAACTTGCTGTCCTGTGTCACGTGCAACTGGTCGCCGATGCGGTCGTGGCAGACTTTCTTCAATTCGTTCGCGCCGCGCAGCTCGCACGGCGTCGTGCCGCACAGCTGCACGTGCCAGCGCCCGATCGGCGCCAGGTTGAACATCGTGTAGAAGGTCGCGACCTCGAGCACGCGGATATGCGCCATGCCGAGCATGTCGGCGACATAGCGGATCGCCGCCTCGGGGACCCAGCCACCGACCTGCTCCTGGGCGCGCCACAGCAGCGGAATGACGGCCGAAGCCTGGCGCCCTTCCGGGTATTTGGCGATCTGGCCGTGCGCCCACGCCAGATTCTCCGCGGTAAACGCGAACTCCTTGGGCTGCAGGGCCTTGTCGGCGAGCCGGCGCGGAGCCATCAGGCGGTCCTCATTTCAACGTCCGGCAGCTGGATGTTTCGCCGCTCTGCAGCAGCACCGAGCACCACACGACCGAGCGCTCCTTGCGCAGAAGGAAGAACAAGAACTGTCCGCCGCCGCCCTCGGTGTGGATGATGTCGTAGCCCTGCAGAAGGTAGTTCGAGAACGTCGGCTTCTCCGGCGGCTTGTCCTGCGCCCATGCGGGGCTCAGGACGAGAACGGCGGCGCAGACGGACGCCGCCGCGGCATGTCGAATCCTCATCGGTCAATCTCTCCGAATACGACGTCGATCGAGCTGATGATGGCTGCGATGTCGGCCAGCATGTGCCCGCGGGACAGCATGTCCATGGCAGCCAGATGCGGGAAGCCGGGCGCACGGATCTTGCACTTGTACGGCTTGTTGGTGCCGTCGGCGATCAGGTAGACGCCAAACTCGCCCTTGGGCGCCTCGATCGCCGCGTAGACCTCGCCCGGCGGCACGTGGAAGCCCTCGGTGTAGAGCTTGAAATGGTGGATCAGCGCCTCCATGGAGCGCTTCATCTCGCCGCGCTTGGGCGGCGCGACCTTGTTGTCCTCGACCATCACCGGCCCCTGCCCGTCCGGCGTGCGCAGCTTGGCGATGCACTGCCGCATGATGTGCACGGACTGGCGCATCTCCACCATGCGGATGAGGTAGCGGTCGTAGCAGTCGCTGTTCTTGCCGATCGGAATGGCGAAATCGAGCTCGGAATAGCACTCGTACGGCTGCGCCCGGCGCAGGTCCCAGGCGGCACCCGAGCCGCGCACCATGGCGCCGGAGAAGCCCCACGCCCAGGCGTCGGCGAGCGTGACCACGCCGATGCCGACCGTGCGCTGCTTGAAGATGCGGTTGTCGGTGAGCAGCGTCTCCAGGTCGTCGCAGAACGTGATGAACGGATCGCAGAACGCCTCGATGTCGTCGATCAGGTCGTCGGGCAGGTCCTGGTGCACGCCGCCGGGACGGAAATAGTTGGCGTGCAGACGCGCGCCCGAGGCGCGCTCGTAGTAGCCCATCAGGATCTCGCGCTGCTCGAAGCCCCACAACGGGGGCGTCAGCGCTCCGAGGTCCATCGCTTGCGCGGTCACGTTACAGATGTGCGAGAGGATCCGCCCGATCTCGGAGAAGAGCACACGGATCAGCTGCGCCCGCCGCGGCACCTCGATCCCGATCAGCTTTTCGATCGCCAGGCAGAAGGCATGCTCCTGGTTCATCGGCGCCCAGTAGTCGAGCCGGTCGAAATACGGGATCGCCTGCAGGTAGGTCTTGTGCTCGATCAGCTTCTCGGTGCCGCGGTGGAGCAAGCCGATGTGGGGATCGACCCGCGTCACCACCTCGCCGTCGAGCTCGAGGATGAGGCGCAGCACCCCGTGCGCCGCCGGATGCTGCGGTCCGAAATTGATGGTGAAGTTGCGTAGCGCCGCCTCTGCCATGGGTTACTCCGGCTTGCCCGGCTTCTGCTCGGCCTTTTCATCGCCGGGAAGCCGGTAGTCGGGCCCCTCCCACGGCGAGAGAAAATCAAAGTTGCGGAATTCCTGAGCGAGCTTCACGGGATCGTAGACGACACGCTTCAATTCGTCGTCCCAGCGCACCTCGACGAAGCCGGTGAGCGGGAAATCCTTGCGCAGCGGATGGCCCTCGAAGCCGTAGTCGGTGAGGAGCCGGCGCATGTCGGGATGGCCCGAGAACAGAACCCCGTAGAGATCGAAAGCCTCGCGCTCGAACCAGTCGGCGCCGGGAAACACGCCGGTAATCGAGGGGACTTGTGTCGCCTCGTCGGTTTCCGCCTTGACCCGGATGCGCTGGTTCAGCTTGGGCGACAGCAGATGATAGACCACGTCGAAGCGTGGCTCGCGGTTCGGCCAGTCGACCGCCGTGATGTCGATGATGCAGATGAACTGGCAGCGCGGATCGTCGCGCAGGAAGGTGATGAGCTTGACGATGTCCCGGGCGAGCGCCCGGACGGTCAATTCCCCGAACGCGACCTCGTGGCCGAGGACGGTGCCGGGAACCGCTGCGACGACCGCCTGCCCCAGCTCATTCAAGCGCTCGCTCATCGTCGGTCACTCAGCCCCACCCAATCGTACCGCATGCCGGGCGTGCGCCGCGGGCGTTCTCGAGCCACCTGGTCGCCATCGCTCATCCGCATGGAAGTCTCACCGCTCGATCGTGCCGGTGCGGCGGATCTTCCTTTGCAGCAGGAGCACGCCGTAGAGCAGCGCCTCCGCCGTCGGCGGGCATCCGGGCACGTAGATATCGACCGGGACGATGCGGTCGCACCCCCGCACGACCGAATAGGAATAGTGATAGTAGCCGCCGCCGTTGGCGCACGATCCCATGGAGATGACGTAGCGCGGCTCCGGCATCTGGTCGTAGACCTTGCGCAGCGCCGGCGCCATCTTGTTGGTGAGGGTGCCGGCCACGATCATCACGTCGGACTGGCGCGGGCTCGGGCGCGGCGCGAAGCCGAAGCGCTCGGCGTCGTAGCGCGGCATCGACATCTGCATCATCTCAACCGCACAGCAGGCGAGCCCGAACGTCATCCACATCAGCGAGCCGGTGCGCGCCCAGGTGATGAGCTCGTCGGTCGCGGTGACGATGAAGCCCTTGTCGGCCAGCTCGTTGTTGATCCCGACGTAGAACGAATCGTCGGCGCCGACCGGCCGTCCGGTCCGCGGGTCGATGATACCGGTTGTCGCCGGGGCGACGATGCTCATGCGCTCGCCCTCAATCCCATTCGAGCGCCCCCTTCTTCCATTCATAGATAAAGCCGATGGTGAGGACCGCAAGGAAGATCATCATCGACCAGAATCCGAACGCGCCGAGTTGCCCGAAGGTGACCGCCCAGGGGAACAGGAACGAGACTTCGAGATCGAAGATGATGAACAGGATGGCGACCAGATAGAACCGCACGTCGAACTTCATGCGCGCATCGTCGAACGCGTTGAAACCGCATTCGTAGGCGGAGAGCTTCTCCGGATCGGGCTGCTTGAAGGCGACCAGGAAGGGCGCGACCATCAGGGCGAGGCCCATCGCCAGGGCGACGGCGACGAACACGACGACGGGCAGATAATCCATCAGCAAGGCGTTCATGGCCTCTCACCCGAGCCGAGCCCCTTCAACCCAAATCCGAAAAGGCCGGCGGCGCACCCGGCACCGCGACACGCCCCCCTACGCCACCGATTTCAGATTCGTTCCAAGGAGTTGCGCGAGGCTTAGCGCAGCCCACCCCACGAGGCAAGGCGCCGATACGGGGATTCTTGCATGGTCCACGCGCACGGTGCCGAGATGCTCTGCCCGCGCGGATTCCACGCGCCCGGCGAGGCCTATTCGCGCTCCTTGAGGCGCACCTTGCTGGCGACCGGACCGGTGTCGCCCATGTCCTCTACGTAGTACACCTCGTCGCCGCGCTCGAGCACGTCGAAGTCTCCGGCCAGCAGGCTGTTGCGATGGAAATAGAGGAGCCCCCCTTCCTTGGTCAGGAGGAAGCCGAAATCCTCCCCCGGGGTCATCTCGGCGACCTGTCCGAGGAACTGGTTCTCCGCATCGTGGTGCCCTTCCTTGGTCCGGCCGTTGAGCTTCGCCTTCAGTCCGGCCAGCCGGTCCTCGGCGATGCGGAACGCCTCGTTGATGGCGTTGTGCAGGTCGGGGGCCTGGAACTTGCGCTGGAGGTGGTCGGGCTCGTGGCTGACCACGATGTCGGCGCGCCCGGGAATCCCGATCTCGATATGAACCACAGGTGGTATCGTTCCATTGCTGTTGTTCGCGCGCTGATCCACCCGCACGCGGCACGAGGTCATGCGGTCATGCAGCTTCTCCAGCTTGGCCACGCGGGCACGGATTTCGTCCTCGGCCCAGGCCGAGCTTTCGACGTTGTGAAATGCAATCTCCAGGGGCACTTGCATGGCTTCACCGATCCGTTGACGTCGGTTTGGGAAAACGCGGGTACGTGCCGATTGTTTCCGCTCCCCCGGCAGCGGTGCTATGATCTGTCGCAAGGAAACGGGCAAAACTTCGCGCTTCGGCGCAGGGAGGACAGATGCAGCGGAAGGTGATGATTTCCTGCGCGGTAACCGGCTCGGCCGACTCCCCGGGCAAGAACCCGGCGGTTCCGGTCACGCCCGAGCAGATCGCCCGCTCGGCGATCGATGCCGCCAAGGCGGGGGCGGCGATCGTCCATATTCACGTGCGCGATCCCAAGACCACCCGCCCGAGCATGGACCCGGCGCTCTACCGCGAGGTGGTCGACCGCATCCGCCAGAGCGGCACCGACGTGCTGATCAACCTGACGACCGGGCCGGGCGCCCGCTTCGTGCCGAGCGCCGAGGATCCGTCGATGCCCGGCCCCGGCACCACCATGAAGTCGGCGGCCGAGCGGGTGCGCCACGTGATCGAGCTCAAGCCCGACATCTGCAGCCTCGACATGGGCAGCATGAACATGGGCAACTACGCGTTCATCAACACGCCGACCATCCTCGAGGCGATGGCGATCGCGATCCGCGATGCCGGGGTGATGCCGGAGCTCGAAGTGTTCGAAGCCGGCCATCTGCTCCTCTCCAAGCGGCTGATCGAGAACGGCCACGTGCGGCGGCCGAGCCTGTTCCAGATCTGCCTCGGCATCGCCTGGAGCCAGCCGGCGACACTGGAAGCGATGAGCTACATGCGCGGCCTTTTGCCGGCCGACTGCACCTGGTTCGCCTTCGGAATCTCGCTGCACCAGTTCCCCATGGTGGCGCAGACGGTACTGCTCGGCGGTCATCCGCGTGTCGGGCTCGAGGACAACCTCTATCTCGAGAAGGGCAAGCTCGCCCCGAGCAACGCGGCGCTGGTGGAGAAAGCGGCGCGCATCATCGAGATCCTCGGCGACAGCGTGGCGACGCCGGCCGATGCGCGCGAGCTGCTCGGGCTCAATGGCACGGCGCGCGCGGCCTCGGCGGCGTGAGTGGCACTCCCGCCTGCCTGGCTATAGGAGCAACACCACGAGCGCCAGCGTCGACAGCGTCAACAGCATAAAGACTGCCATCCAGAACCGATCATTGCGGGTTCCTCGCGCTAATGACGCGATCAACCCGACCGCGCCTGCAACGAGGACGGTAGTGATGACGGCGAACGTGTCGGGCGGCCAGCCCATGCGCTGAACGGTCAACCCAGTGACGCGACCCGGTCACTGGGAATGGCGGGAGCGACGGGACTCGAACCCGCGGCCTCCGGCGTGACAGGCCGGCGCTCTAACCAACTGAGCTACGCCCCCGCAAAGGCGAGTATGCGGAGTTAAGACCACCCCCTTGGCAAGTCAAGCAGCCGAGCGGCGGGTGGGCGCGCCGGCGTCGCGAATTGTCCAAAAACCGCCCGCCACCGCGGTTTCGGTGCACCGAGGTGCGAGAAATCCCCAGTTTTTCGACATCGACCACGAAAAAACCCTGAATTTCCGCGAACAATCGATGGTCAGACCCGCCCCGAATCGTCTATGCGACGAATGTTACTGGGGGTTTTCCCATATCAACCACACGAGGAGGTCGAGCAAATGGCCAAGGCAGCAGCGGGCAAGCAGGCGACGGTGACGATGCGCAATTTGGCAGCGAAGCTGGCGGAAGATCATGAGATGTCGAAGAAGCAGACCGAGTCGGTCCTCGGCGGGCTGGTCGATCTGGTGACCAAGCACCTCAAGAAGGGCGATCGAATCCGCATCGGCGGCCTCGGCATTCTCCAGGTGCGCAAGCGCGCTGCCCGCATGGGTCGCAACCCGGCGACCGGTGAGCCCATCCAGATCAAGGCGAGCAAGAAGGTCGCCTTCCGCGCCGCCAAGGAGTTGAAAGAGTCCGTCTGACGCATGGTTTTGCCGGCTGGTCCGCTTGAGCCAAGGCTCCGGCGGACCGCCGGAATGCCGCCAGCCGTCACGACAGCACGCCCGCCACTCCGCATAGCGGCGGTCCGGTGGAGATTGTACTTGACCGCAGGCGACGGCACGCGCTTCGCGTTCCGTTTGGTGTGCTTGTGTTACGGGCTGACGATGTCGCCCGATTATTTCAATTTGCATTGAATTGAGTCTGCCTGCGCCAACGCTACAGCGGGCAATCTTCGCTGCTGACGCAGCGAAGATTGGCTCGCCGGTCGTAGCTGCAGAGGCTGGGTAGCCCGCCTTCGCAAGAGGCTAAGGCGGGCAATCTTCGCTGCTGATGCAGCGAAGATTGGTGGGCGGTGACGGACTCGAACCGCCGACCCTCTCGGTGTAAACGAGATGCTCTACCAGCTGAGCTAACCGCCCGCAGGCCTCCCACATATCGCCTGGGACGTCGCGGACGCAAGCTCCAGCCAGCGGGCCGATCGATGAAGGTCGTGGTAGTCAACGAGGGGGTTGCGCTGGTCGCCGGGCGCGACGGGCATTTCCTCGTCAATCGCAACGACATCTATGTCGGCCAGGCGCTGGAGAAATACGGCGAGTACAGCGCGCTGGAAGCGCAGGCGCTGCGGCACTTTCTCAAGCCCGGACAGAATGTCGTCGAGGTCGGCGCCAACATCGGGGCGCACACGATTGCGCTCGCCCGGTCGGTCGCTCCCGGCGGCCAGGTCATCGCGTTCGAGCCGCAGCGCGCCTGCTTCGCGTTCCTGCAGGCACAGATCGCGCTCAACCAGATCACCAATGTCGTTGCACTCAACGAAGGGGTCGGCCGCCAACGCGGCACGCTGTGGCTCCCCGGCGTCAACTATGCGGCGGCCGGCAATTTCGGCGGCATTTCATTGGCCAGCCAGCAGACCAGGGGATCGCACGCGGTCGCCGTGGTCACGCTGGACGAACGGCTGCGCGACCTGCCCGTAGCCCTCCTCAAGATCGATGTGGAGGGCATGGAGGAGGAGGTCCTGCGCGGCGCCACGCGGCTGATCGAGACGCACAAGCCGATCCTCTACGTGGAGAACGACCGCGTCGACAAATCGAGGAGCCTGGTGACCCTGATCCTCGAGCTCGGCTACCGCATCTGGTGGCATGTGCCGCCGCTGTTCAATCCCGACAATTTCTTCAAGGTCAGCGAGAACCTCTACCCCAACGTCGCCTCCTTCAACATGATCTGCGCGAGAGAGGAGCACCCGGTGCTGGCGGGACTGGTGGAGGTCAAGTCGCCCGACGATCCGCATCCGCTGGCGCGCAAGGCCGAGGCGGCTGCCGCCACTAATTCGTAGGGTGGGCAACGGCGCAGCACTCAGCGCCGCACGTGGGCAAAATCGCCAAGCGCCGTTCCCTCCGCCGCTTTAGGCGGCTCGCGCACACGCCCGTCAGGCGATTTTGTTCCCTACGAAAAAAAGCGGCGCCCGGGAGGCGCCGCTCTCGTCTTCGCTTATCGCTTGCCGCTTTAGTGCGCGGTGAGGATCGAAGCGTCCTCCTCGACCGGAGCGTCGGCCCGAGCCTTGGCCGCCTCGGCTGCCTTCTCCTCGTCCCAGTCGATCGGCTCGGGCATGCGCACGAGCGCATGCTTGACCACCTCGTCCATGCGCGAGACCGGCGTGATCTCGAGCCCGCTCTTCACGTTGTCCGGGATCTCGATCAGGTCCTTGGCGTTCTCTTCCGGGATCAGCACCTTGCGGATGCCGCCGCGCAGCGCGGCGAGCAGCTTCTCCTTGAGGCCGCCGATCGGCAGGATGCGCCCGCGCAGGGTGATCTCGCCGGTCATGGCGATGTCGCGGCGCACCGGGATGGCGGTCATCACCGAGATGATCGCCGTCACCATGGCGACGCCGGCCGACGGGCCGTCCTTCGGGGTTGCGCCCTCCGGCACGTGGACGTGGATGTCGCGCTTGTCGAACAGCGGCGGCTCGATGCCGAAGGCGACCGCACGCGAGCGCACGTAGGACGCGGCTGCCGAGATCGACTCCTTCATCACGTCGCGCAGATTGCCGGTCACCGTCATGCGGCCCTTGCCGGGCATCATGACGCCTTCGATGGTGAGCAGCTCGCCGCCGACGTCGGTCCAGGCGAGACCGGTGACGACGCCGACCAGGTCCTCGGCCTCCACCTCTCCGAAGCGGAACTTCGGCACGCCGATATAGTCGCTCAGGTTCTTCGCCGTCACCTTGATCGACTTCTTCTTCGGCGTGAGCATGAGCTCCTTGACCGCCTTGCGCACCAGCGTGGAGAGCTCGCGCTCGAGATTGCGCACGCCCGCCTCGCGCGTGTAGCGGCGGATGAGGAGCAGGAGCGCCTCGTCCTCGATCGCCCATTCCTTGGCGTCGACGCCGTGCTTGGTGAGCGAGTTCGGGATCAGGTGGCGGCGGGCGATCTCGACCTTCTCATCCTCGGTGTAGCCGGCCATGCGGATGATCTCCATCCGGTCCATCAGGGCCGGCGGGATGTTCAGCGTATTGGCCGTGGTCACGAACATGACGCTGGAGAGGTCGTAGTCGACCTCCAGGTAGTGGTCGTTGAACGTGTGGTTCTGCTCGGGATCGAGCACTTCCAGCAAGGCCGATGACGGATCGCCGCGGAAATCGGCGCCCATCTTGTCCACTTCGTCGAGCAGGAACAGCGGGTTGTTGGTCTTCGCCTTGCGCATCGACTGGATGATCTTGCCGGGCATCGAGCCGATATAGGTGCGCCGGTGGCCGCGGATCTCGGCCTCGTCGCGCACGCCGCCGAGCGACACGCGGACGAACTCACGCCCGGTCGCGCGCGCGATCGACTTGCCGAGCGAGGTCTTGCCGACGCCGGGCGGTCCGACCAGGCAGAGGATCGGGCCGGTCAGCTTGTTGGCGCGGCTCTGCACCGCCAGGTACTCGACGATGCGCTCCTTGACCTTCTCCAGGCCGAAGTGATCGGCATCGAGAATGCCCTGGGCGTGCACCAGGTCTTTCTTGACCTTCGAGCGCTTGCCCCACGGGATCGACAACAGCCAGTCGAGATAGTTGCGCACCACCGTCGCCTCCGCCGACATCGGCGACATCTGGCGCAGCTTCTTGAGCTCGTGGGTGGCCTTCTCGCGAGCCTCCTTCGACAGCTTGGTCTTCTTGATCTTCTCTTCGATCTCGGCGAGCTCGTCGCGGCCTTCCTCGTCGCCGAGCTCCTTCTGGATCGCCTTCATCTGCTCGTTGAGATAGTACTCGCGCTGGGTCTTCTCCATCTGGCGCTTGACGCGCGTGCGGATGCGCTTCTCGACCTGGAGAACCGAGATCTCGGACTCCATCAGGTTGAGCACCTTCTCGAGCCGCTCGGCGATCACCGTCGTCTCGAGCACGCCCTGCTTGTCGGGGATCTTCACGGCGAGATGCGAGGCGACCGTGTCGCCCAGCTTGCCGTAGTCCTCGATCTGCTGGACCACGCCGACGACTTCCGGCGAGACCTTCTTGTTGAGCTTGACGTAGCCTTCGAACTCGTTGACCACCGAGCGCGCCAGCGCCTCGGCCTCGACGCGATCGCCGGCGACGTCCTCAAGCACCGCGGCGTTCGCCTCGTAATACTCGGTGCGGTCGGAATATTTGAGAATCTTGGCGCGCTCCGCGCCCTCCACCAGCACCTTCACGGTGCCGTCGGGCAGCTTGAGCAGCTGTAGGACGCTGGCGAGCGTCCCGACTTCGTAGATGGCGCTGGTCGTCGGATCGTCGTCGGAGGCGTTCTTCTGCGTCGCGAGCAGGATGAACGTGTCCGAGCGCATCACTTCCTCGAGCGCCTTGATGGACTTTTCGCGGCCCACGAACAGCGGCACGATCATGTGCGGGAAAACGACGATGTCGCGCAGCGGCAACACCGGATAGGCCCGGATCTCGCCGGGGCTGAGCGACGGACGCGGCTTGGCTGATGTCATGGCCCGATTCCTATTGTTGTGCCCCTCCTTGCGACCCGCCGGATGCGCCGTCAAAAGGAGTGCGAGATGGGCCGGGAGGGGAACGCAGGACCTTTGAGCCGCGCCCCGAGGCCGGGGGTACAACGCCCTGCCCGGAATCATCGATCAATCTACATTAGCACGCTATTAGGTGGCCCCCCCGGGAGGCACTGTCAAGTAAGCGTGTCGCTTGGGAAAATGCCGGCTGTTGCGAGCCGACCCACATCAATCCTCAGCGAAAACGGGTTTTTGCGCGGCGCGCGACCGATAGCACAGCCACCCGCTGTATTGAGAGAGCGCTGCCCGACCGACGCAAGCGCAGGACAAGATCGACCTTGCGCAGCGCCTTCGGCGGCCGAATGGTCGTTCGATACCGCTGGTCCCGGCGAGCCGGACTGATAGTCTTGGTTGCAGCCGCTCGGGTAGGACACGCCAAGGGGCGGTCATGGCGATCACCAGGATCAGGATCTTCCCGTCGATCGGGATCGCGCGCATCGGAAACGCCGAGATCATCGGGCCGGAAATTCCCGGCAAGCATGAGCGCCCGGACGGCGGCTACAAGGACGCGACATGCCGCATCAAGCGCCAGGCGGCGCGATTTCGGCTCTACGCCTACGACGAAAACGACCAGCTGATATTCGAGAACGGCAAGCCAAAGGAGATCACCGCGGCGGACGGGGTGATCACCTGGCGGGTGGAGCTTGCCAACATCAAGGGCTCGGCGCGGCGGTTCTACCCGCTCGACAGCACCGAGCGGCGCAACAAGGACATCGACGCCGCGCTGGTCGAGATCACGCCCGAGCCGCGGAAGCTCGCCGGAGCGAACCAGGCGGCGAAATTCGACGACGGCAGCGACACGACCACGGTCTCGCTCGCACAGCAGCACGACGACTTGAACCTCCGCACCATCGAGGCGGCGGGAAAGGACGAGACCGAAGCGCATGCCTATTTCGGCTGCTGGCTCGATCTCAATCAGGATGAGCCGCTGTTCCCGTCGGAGCCAGGGAACCTGCTCCCGGACGGCCCGTGGCCGGCGTCCGTCGAGCGGCTGTCGGTCCAACAGCTGATGAAGGCCGAGCACCAGTGCGTGGTGGCGGAGATCCATTTTCCGGCCGATCCCGTGCCCTCCAAAGCGACCATGGACGACCGGCGGCTCGCGCAGCGCAATCTCGTGTTCGTCGGAGCGGCGAACCCCGGCGCCGGCGACACCCGGACCGTGCAGCACACCTTCGCCATCAAGGCCGTCGCGCGGCTCGGGGCGAAACCCACGGATCCGACGGACGAACTGATGATCCGCTGGGAAACCCTGCCGCGCGACACCCGCATGCTGCTGTACATGCCGGAGCTCGATGCCGGCGAGGTGCAGCGGCTGGCCGGGAAGGTCATGGGTCCCTCGGGCCTCGAGCCGATCGATCCGCACACGCTCCGGTGCGGTCCGGCGGACGTGACCTATGTGCCGATCCGGCCCGGTCATTCCCGCCCGATCGCCGCGCTGATGACGCTGGAGCTGCCCGCGGGCATCAAGCGCGGTCAGCTGTTCGGCCTCTCGGTGCACCAGGTCGCCGGGCGCCCGCGTCGGGTCGTCGGCTCGTTTCAGTTCAACATACCAGTCAGCACATCGGCGGCGCTGCTCGGACCGGAGATTCGCCGGCTCTCGGTGTTGCGCCACATCGCCCGCGCCATCCCGATCGATGACCCGTGGCACGCCGTGTTCGTGCGCTATCTCGCGCAGATCGCAGCGCGCGTGCGCGGCTTCGGCGGCGATCCCGACGCGGTTGCGCCCGCGGCCGACGGCAGCGGCCGCGACCCGGCGCAGATCCGGTGCGAGCGGCTGGAGCGCCTGTTTGCGGCGCTGCTGGCCGTGGCGGTGGTGCTCGGCGGTGTCGTTCGTCCACCCGTCGGCGCGCTTCTGGCGCTCGCCGCTCTCGTCATCGCCGCCATCGCGGAATGGTACTGGCGCAAGACCTGCGCGCCGCCCTGGTGCCGCATCGCGCTCGCCGGCGGCGCCGGCGTGGTGATCGGCGCCGCCGTGCTCGGCTTGCTCTGGCTTCTCGGCCTGGGGGGAGCGAGCCTCGTCACCTGGCTCGCCATCGCGGCGGTGCTCGCCGCGGCCTTGGTGGTCGGGGCGCTCGCTTCCGGCTGTTGCAGGAGTCCGCCCGGCGCCTAGGCGCCGCAAAAGCCGCCCGGGCGGGATCGGGTCAGGCGGATGCGCCGGCGTCGCTCTGGCGATCGGCGTAGATGTAGAGCGGCCGCGCGGTCCCTTCCACCACTTCCTTGGAGATCACGACCTCCTCGACGCCTTCCAGGCTCGGCAGGTCGAACATGGTGTCGAGCAGGATCATTTCCATGATCGACCGCAGGCCGCGTGCGCCCGTCTTGCGCTCGATCGCCTTGCGGGCGATCGCGCCGAGCGCTTCCTCGGCCATTGTCAGGTCGACTGTCTCCATCTCGAACAGCCGCTGGTACTGTTTTACCAGCGCGTTCTTCGGCTCAGTGAGGATGCGCTTGAGCGCGGTCTCGTCCAGGTCCTCGAGCGTCGCCACCACCGGGAGGCGGCCGACGAATTCCGGAATCAGCCCGTATTTCAGCAGATCCTCGGGCTCGACCTCGCGGAAGATCTCGCCCTGCTTGCGATCCTCCGGCGCCACGACCTTGGCGCCGAAGCCGATCGAGGTCGATTTTCCCCGTGCCGAAATGATCTTCTCCAGGCCGGAGAAGGCGCCGCCGCACACGAACAGGATGTTGGTGGTGTCGACCTGCAGGAATTCCTGCTGCGGATGCTTGCGGCCGCCCTGCGGCGGCACCGAGGCGATCGTGCCTTCCATGATCTTGAGCAGCGCCTGCTGCACGCCCTCGCCCGACACGTCGCGGGTGATCGAGGGGTTGTCTGACTTGCGGCTGATCTTGTCGATCTCGTCGATGTAGACGATGCCGCGCTGCGCCCGCTCGACGTTGTAGTCGGCCGACTGCAGCAGTTTCAGGATGATGTTCTCGACGTCCTCGCCGACGTAGCCGGCTTCGGTGAGCGTGGTGGCGTCGGCCATGGTGAACGGCACGTCGAGGATGCGGGCGAGCGTCTGCGCCAGCAGCGTCTTGCCGGATCCGGTCGGGCCGATCAGCAGGATGTTCGACTTCGCGAGCTCGACGTCGTTGTGCTTGGTCTGGTGGTTGAGCCGCTTGTAGTGATTGTGGACGGCGACGGAGAGGACCTTCTTGGCGTGGTCCTGGCCGATCACGTAATCGTCGAGGACCTTGCGGATCTCCTTCGGTGTCGGAATCCCGTCGCGCGACTTCACCAGCGAGGACTTGTTCTCCTCGCGGATGATGTCCATGCACAGCTCGACACACTCGTCGCAGATGAAGACGGTCGGCCCGGCAATGAGCTTGCGCACCTCATGCTGGCTCTTGCCGCAGAACGAGCAGTAGAGCGTGTTCTTCGATTCGCTGCCGACCTTGCTCATCGTGTCAACCTCGATAACGTCCAGGCATCTCTGGTCGCGCCAGCGAACCAGTCGCGCGCGCGATCAAGCATCCGGCGGTGTCGCGGGGGCGGCGAAGAAACCGGCGCCCGCCCACTTTGGTGCAGAATTCCCACGCAAATGTTCACGCATTCGTCGCAAATGAAAACCCTGGGGCCGGCGATGAGCTTCGCCACGTCGTGCTGGCTCTTGCCGCAGAACGAGCAGGCGAGCGTACGCCCCAGCTTGATCATTCCGTTCTCCCGTGACCGCCGCCGGCGAGCCGGCGCGCCGTCATATACACGTCATATCGGACCCCGGGCTAAGAAACCGTAGCACGGGATACGCATTTTACCCCGATTTCCTAGACCGGGGCTGCACCGCCATCCTAGCGAAGCACGCTAAGGCATGGACAATCAAAAATCTATTAACGATAAAATGTCCCGGCACCAGCCGCTTTTACCTATCGGCGCACCCGCCAAGCAACGAGCATGCCACCCCTGGACGGCCCCCGGCACGGCGAATCATGCCGCCGCACCGCCGCAGCGTCAGGATTTCGGCGTAAGCTCCTCGGGACGCTTGTCGACCACCTTGTCGATCACGCCCCATTCCTTGGCCAACTCGGCGGTGAGGAAATAGTCGCGCTCGAGGGCGTCCTCGATCTTCTTGAGCGGTTGCCCGGTATGCTTCACGTAGATTTCATTCAACCGCTTCTTCAGGTTGAGGATCTCCTGGGCGTGCAGCATGATGTCGGTCGCCTGCCCCTGAAAGCCGCCCGACGGCTGATGTAGCATAATTCGCGCGTTGGGCAGCGCGAAGCGCATGTCCTTTGCGCCCGGCCGCCAGCAGCAGCGAACCCATCGATGCGGCCTGGCCGACACAGGGTCGACACCGGCGGCCGCACGAACTGCATCGTGTCGTAGATCGCCATGCCGGAGGTCACCACGCCGCCCGGCGAATTGATGTACATGGAGATCTCTTTCTTCGGGTTTTCCGCCTCGAGGAAGAGAAGTTGCGCCACCACCAGCGACGCCATGTGGTCCTCGATCGGACC
>CAVZSC010000018.1:0-74175 GCA_963777755.1 uncultured Alphaproteobacteria bacterium | reverse complement strand
ACCGGCGCGCCGCCTCCTACCTCGACAAGACTTTCAGAGGCGCCAAGCCGGCCGACCTGCCGGTCGAGCAGGCATCCAAATTCGAGTTCATCCTCAACCTGCGCACTGCCAACGCGCTCGGCCTCGATATTCCCGCCACCCTGCTCGCCCGCGCCGACGAGGTGATCGAGTGAAGGAAGGCGCCAGGCAGGCTGGCGCGATCAGCCGGTGCAAGTCCGGTCCAGGTAAGGCCCAGCAAGCCGCCTGGAAGCGAGTGTTGCGTGAGGCGGCGGTGACGGCCGAACACGAAGCGTACACAGCGAGTGCGTGGGGTGTTGGGATTGCCTATCTCAGCGAATAGTCCGGCGGTGATTTTCCCGATGAGGCGCGTTTATAGGCGCTCTCCCGCGCCATCTTGACCAGGAGCGGCGCGCACGCCGCCAGATACAAGGGGAATGCAAACAGGGCCAGCGTCGTGCCATCGATCATTGCAGCCCCGCTCGTTTCCGTTCAGACGCTGCACACGAAAGATGCTGTGTACCGGGTTGACTGAAGCACCGTTGAACTTCGCGATTAGAAAACGCAAACGGCAAATCAGCCATATATCCTTCGATATGGTTTCGGGGGATCAGCATTGTTACGTACTCGACGCCGTTAACGACCTAATCGCATTGTCGGTTGCCCCCAAGGGAGACTTGCCATGGGCGCGTTCATCATCGATCAGAACATTGGAGCGCGCCTGAGCGTGCGCCTTTGTGAAAACATCAGCCTTGGCAGATGACAGCAAAACATTGGCGGGATCGAACATAGACTTCGAGTTGGCTTCCGCGCATGAAAGCGCTGCGCGCTGATCGTGCCCAAGCTGATCGTGCCCAAGAAGCGATGAGCCCCTCCTGCATCCGTCCGCCGCCGCAATTGGAACGGTGCAGGAGCGTGCCGGGACCCGGATGTAGGCGCGCCCCGCCACCCGATCCCGGCACACATTTTCGGGGACTCCTCAGGGGTCGCCGTTATGCCACCAGATAGAGCCGAATGGTCCGGCTACAAAACTGGGAAATCCGAAATGAGCGATCCGTATCGGATGTCCATGGCGGCCTTGGCGACAGGGCATGGGCAAGCCGCGTTCGCCGTCTTGTTCATTCTTCTGAGCGCTCCAAGGTACAAGCGGGAGCCGTGTCGTGATTCGAATTCTGTACGTCGAAGACAACGAGGACCATGTCTACATGCTCAGGATGCGGCTCGAGCTCACGGATGAGTTTGAGGTTTTGGTAGCGGAGGACGGCGAGAAAGGATGCGCCATGGCGGCATCTGAACGGCCAGATCTGATCCTGATGGATCTGGAGATGCCTGTCATCGACGGGTGGGAAGCCACGAGGCGCCTCAAAAGCAAAGCCGAAACGCACCATATTCCAGTCATTGGTCTGTCTGCGCACGCTCTTGCCGGCGAACGCGAAAAGGCACTTGCTGCGGGGTGTGAAGATTTTGACACAAAACCTGTAGAGTTTGACCGGCTCCTTACTAAGATCAAAAAGCTTTTCGAGCAAAAGCGATAATCTCAGTCCAATGCCGATTTCACTGACAAGATTTTGCGAGGAACCAAGCCCGAGGGATTGCCGGTCGAGCGGCCGACCATCTTCCGACTTGTCATCAACCTCAAGACCGCCAAGGCGATCGGCCTCGACGTGCCGCCGACGCTGCTCGCGCGCGCCGACGAGGTGATCGAATGAGGCGCCGGCGGTTACCTGAGTGACAAAAGGCAAGGGCGTGTAAACGCGTAGCGACGGCGTGGTTCTCCCCATGTCGGGTGCGGGAGCATAACTGTTGTCAGCGGCCTGCGCTGTTTCCTAGGGAACAGATCGCCGAGCCTCTGTGCTCGCGCCCACGTAAGCATCAACCTCTTTTGAGCCGAATGTAAATGGCTCGCGACCGAGAGGCGTTGCCCGATGGACGCAACGCAACCTGGAGCAAGATCAAGAGCGCCGAAATTCGTTCTCTTTCCGACACTGAACTCGATGCAGTCACCGGCGGAGCTACCGCAATAGACGGACTTGTAACTGTGGCCAACCTGATCGACCTGTCGATGGCCGCGGGCATTTTCGTGATGATGTACACGGTCGGCGCCGTTGCCCAGATGGGGCGCACTCCGCAGCCGAGTGCATGGTGACATAAGCATTTTCGTCCACAGCCCCGTCCGCATCCTGCTGGCGGGGACCTCCTGTGGCTCCCCTCACGACAAGCGTCCAGGCCTTCGGCGGGGGACAGAACGCGCTCCTGCGCGGTGGGCCCTTTGTGAAAACGTTACGGCCAGCAGACGCCAGCAACACATTGGCACGAACGGACAAGACGTCGAGCTCGCTGGTAGTGCAACACCCGCCTGCGTGGCCTTGGGATGAGCGAGGAAGCTGATGTACCGTGGCTATCAACTGCTGCGCTCCTTTGTCGTGCAGCTTTCGCACCCCGAACGGCTCCGCTTCACCATTGGCGACCTTGAGGCCGTGCTGGCCGATTTCGGATACGGCGATACACCCGCCGAGCGCCAGCTCCGCCTGCGCCTCGCCGATGCCCGCCGCCGCCAGCGAGATGCAGTAACGACAAGGCGTGGCCGCTGGTGCGTTTTTCTGGGGTGGGGGGCCCCCGGCATAGAGGCACGATCGGGCGGATGGGCGGCGGCCACCAACGGGCCGGGTGGCGGCCGTGGATGCTGGCGAGAGAGGGGCGGCAGACGCCAGCAACACACTGGCACGAACGAACAAGACGTCGAGCTCGCTGGTAGTGCAGAACTCGCGTGGCCTATTCCGACTCGCCCGTCGCATCGCAACCTGAAACAGAGAACGTGACGCGAAATGACCGCGCGCCGCGCCGCATGCCTTCTCGCCGCGCTTGTGTTGCCCTGCGCGAACGCCCTCGCGGCCGATAGCGAGGGCATGCTAGGCACTCGCTCGCTCGGTGGCTTGATCCTCCGCATCACGATCAACGCGTCGAACCCGCGCGCGGTGCGACCGCAAGAGCCGATCGACAATCTCCGGGCGTTCATGGCGGCGTTCGCGGGCTGCTGGAACCCGCCGCCGCTCGACCAGAGCCGCCAACCGCTTGACCTCACCTTCCAGGTGAGCTTCAAGCGCTCCGGCGAACTGTTCGCAAAGCCGCGCGTGATCCATTTCGCGCGCGAGGTGACGCCGGAAGAGCGGCAGCGCTACTACCAGGTGGTCGCCGAGGCGATCGATCTCTGCTCGCCGATGCCCTTCACCGAAACGATGGGCGGCGCGGTGGCGGGCCGGCTGTTCCAGGTCAATTTTCAGGATGCACGCAACAGAAAGCCGTAGATGATGCCTACACCGCCCTGCCGACCTGGCCGCCTTCGCCAACCGGCTGGAGCAACTGCTGCGGCTGTGCCGGTAAGGAACCGGTCGAGCAACTCGCGAACTTACGATGCTTGGGACCGGGCTCTGACTGCCCCATTTCCTCAATGAAACCGCGCCCCGCCACCAACAACTGGCAAACAAACATGGGCTTTTGGGTCTCAGGCTCTTACCCAAAATCATTATAACGTGAGAGCTCGACCGGCTCACTCGTACTCCAGCACGTACCAGTTTCCACTGAGGTCCTTCTCCTCTCGGCGCTTGGCTCCCGTGTCCAAATCCCTGCAAACGCGAATATCCACAGCGGTTTTGTACTCGCAGTGTTCACGGCTGATCGCGTTCCCCAAAGCAATTGGATGAACCATCCTGACCTCGTTTTCGAACTCGCCGGAGCTCAACATATGAGTTGACCGTGCTGAGTTGAGGCCAGAAACGGCCATGGCAGCGGCCCCTGCAAGAAGGAGCGGACCAAGCACAGCCCTGGCTTTATTCAATAACTGACCGTCCGCCTTCATGATGATTGTACTCGTTGTCGCGAAAATTCAGAATTGAGTAGGTAGCCCGACATGGTGCCTTCCCCGCTTCATCCGCCGCTTCTTTGTCGCGCCGGCGACGAACACCCTTCATTCACGTTCCGGTGAGTCTAGATGGCGGCCAACCCGCTTGTGCGCGGCGGACTTCCGCGCAGGCGGGCACACGCCCCTACGAAGCCCGCTCATTCGTCCCCGTGGCCGGCCGGGGTTTAGGCGGCGCGCTGGCCTTCGACCTGTGACCCAGGCGCGCCTTGAGCGAGGGAGTCGGAGGCTTCTTCGCCAGCCCTCGCTCGGTCCGCGCTGGAACTACCTGGTCGGCGAGCAGGCCGAGATCGGCGATGCTTAGATCGTGCACTTCACCACGGGCGCGCCCTATATGGCCGGCCATGAGGTCGACCTGTATGCGGACGAGTGGTTCGATGAGTTGACCAGGTGGGCGGCGTGAACTTCTTCCACACCGAGCGATATTTCTCGACCATTGATTTGAGCAAGCGCTTGAGGGCGACCAGCCGCTCGCGCGGTGTTTGTTTCGGCGTCGGGCGTTTCATCAATATGAACCGTCAGCTTGTTCGCGTGCGGGTTATCCGACGGCCGGAGACCCAGTGTGCTGGTCCCGTCAGCCGAATTTTACCTCTTTCCCACAGCCGGGGCACGATGTCCTTTCCTGTCGAGTGGGATTTGGGCACGCGTCTCGTAAGGATTGCTCGATTGAGCGGGCTGGCTCTTCTGGTATGGCACGCTGTTGAGGTTGCCGGAACCGATGGAAGGATCATACGACTGGGCAAATGCCGGAGAAGCACCGATCGTGACGAGAGTTGCGAAGGCTAAACATTTAATCATACCACATCTCCTTATGAGCGTCACACGCGTCAGACCGCACGATTGCGGAGAAAACTATTATCTCGTGTTACGCGGGAGGGCCTATGAAGCACGTCACATCGAGAGAACCATTTCGCGGCAGCTCATTTCGGCGCTGAATGAGGCAGCGCATGACGGCCAACACGACCAAGATGCGCAAACTTGTGGACAATCTGATAGCCAAGGCAATTGAGGGCGATCGATAGTGATACGCTTGGTCATCTGCAGTCCTCCTCATGGTTGAGCGGGTGCCCCGTTGCAGCGGGGCGCCGCTCGGTTGCCGGCCGCCGGCCGGCCAGGATTCATCCCGTGAATCGGTCTTGGCAGTGCCGGTGCAGGTACATCCGCTCGCCGTTGACCCAGCACTCTTGCACCGGATGGGCGGCGGTCGCGGGGCTCCCGCAGGTCACGCAAACAGGGGGCGACCTGCCCTCGTCGCCTGTTCCCCCCTTTCCATCCGTGACACCGTGACAAAGCCCGTCGTTATTGGGTTTCTTGCATTTCTCAACCGTGACATCGGATTCGGCTGTCACGGATTGAAAAGCGTCAGAAGTCCTTATTTCATCGCATTTGTCACGGTTGCACGGTTGTGAACCCCCCTCAGAGGACAAATAGCGTGCAAACGCCTCTTTGAACTGGTGAAGCTGATATCCCTTCCCCCGATCGGTTCCTGTCCGAATCGTGCTCGGGAGCGATGGCAACCGGCTTCAACAGCCGGGCGAGCTGGTTCTGGGTCAGGGGTTTGTCGTTCTTTCCATAGTCCGCCCATGGCCTGCCTTGGATCGCGACCAGGGAATTGACCAGATCCGCCGACAGGAGCCGGTCGGTGTCCTTCTCGGTGAAGATGACCGCAATATCGGTCAACAGGACCACGAGCCGGGAATTCGTCGTCCCCGCCGCCGCGCGGGATTCCGTCACCGCCTCGCGCGCCCGCCCCGGCCAATCACCTCCGGCTGCCTCGGCGATCATCAGCAGGGCACGCCAATTGTCGCTCTCTCGGTTATAGACGCCGGCCGGCATTTCCGGATCAACCCTGGAGATGCGGTCGGCATTGTCCTGCGCCCACCGCGCGATCTTGCGGGCGAGCTCATCGAGGTGGCGGGCGCGATCGGGACGAAATGCCTTGATCTCCTCGCTCGGCAATCTCCGCTTGAGGTCGATCGTGACGGAGCGGTCGGCGAGCGTGTCGGGCAGCTTTCCGATCAGGGCGATCGCACAGGCGGAATAGGTTGAGAATGACCGCGGCTCAAAATCGTCGCCCACCGTGCGCAAGACGCTGCCGCCGCGGCGGTGGCCCGAATTAATCACGCCTCTGAGCTCGTCGGAATCCCGGAGAAAGCTATCAGCCTCATCGACGAGGAGCGCCGGACGGTAGGCTTCGACGACCCTGAACACCGCGGCCGCGGTCACGTTCGCTGTGGAAAGCGGGCGCAGTACAAGCCGACCAATAACGTCGAGCAATGTCGTCTTGCCGCATCGCTTCATCGGCGAGCGAATTGCCAGCCGCGGCGAGATGACGAAATGATCGAGCAGATATGTGTGGATAACCCATAGGGCGGCCGCATCGCACGAGTGCTTGAGCATCACCACATGCTCGCGGATTGACTGTGCCAGATCCTTCAGCAGTGCGGCACCGTCGACGGCCTCCGGCCACGGCGCGGGCTCGGGAAATTGAATTATGCGGCCTCGTTTGTCGTCCTCGCCGTTTTCCTTGGCCAATTTTTTGCGGCACTTCGCGACTGCCTGGTCGAGTGTGGTCGTGCGAATCCCGTGCTCGCGCGCGTAGCGTTCGCGCACCAGGTCGTAGGCGTGCGGCGGCACGCGCGCCAGGCTGTCAACCAGCTCGTCGAAAGTTTCCTTTCCTTCGAGCTTGCCATTGCCGTTCGCGCGCTCTTTGCGCTCGCGATCTTCGCGAAATTCCCTGGCCGATTCGGCCCAAGCATCATCGAGCGATGGTTTCATGTGCCATCGCTCCGCGGCTCTTGCCGGATCGAAATGCAGCGCAACTTGTGCCGGCGCAAAAGCGATTTGAGCGCCCGGCGTAGCACGAGGTCGACGTTGCGCACGCCCGGCCACGGCTGCAGGCGCAAGTGATAGATCGGCTGCTGCTCGCGCATGACGCGATCGGCCGCCTCGCTTGATTTGAATGGCACCGGGATCGGACGCCAACCCCGCCACAGGTAGTTGCGCGCGATTTCGGCGGCGCTCATTCGGGTTCCTCCGAATGACTGCCGTCACGCTTCGACTGCCTCCAACGCCTCGGCCAGCGCAAGCCAGCCGTTTCACTTTGCGGTTCTTCTTCTGATCGGGTATTGTCGGCGGCGTTGAGATGATCTTTGCGTTTCGCCCGTGACCCGGTTGCCGCCGGGCGCGGGCTTCGCATTTGGTCTGGTGGTCGAAATGTATCCGCGGCCGCATTGGCGCGGCTGCGCGCCACCGCGTTCGTATTGCGTTTCATCGATTAGCACTGTGCCGTGCTTCCTTGTGTTGCCGCGGGCGCTCGATCGTGGGAAGTTTCTCAATCCATTCCTTGAGGTCGGCGGGAAGCACAAGCGTTCTGCGGCCACGCTTCACGGCGCGTAGTTCACCTGTGTTGATCGCCTCATACAGCGCGGTTTTGCCAGTGCGCGTCGCAGTGCACGCCTCGGCGATGGTGTAGGCCAGGGGAGTTTCCATATTCGTCTCGCCATTGGGAGCCGGGACGGTTCCGGCAACCGCGCCGATGTCCGTCACCGGCTAGGGCGAGAGATAAGCGGCAACGCCTCCGAAGTCTTGCGACAAGTGGCGACAACGACACGACAAGTGGCGACAACGACAATGTCGCGACTATTTCGATCGCCGAGCTCGCAACACTCGTTGAATTGCCCGCTCGGGACTTTTGGGTATCGAGCTTTCGTTTTGTGTCATCCGATCAATGATCGCATTGTTGCGATCCTTCGCACTGAGCCCCTTGGGGATCTCGTTGAGCCAAAGTTGACTGATTGCCTCGGAAATTCCTTTGGCCTTCGCACCAGGGCCTGATTTCGATTTAGGGGCGACGCTGGCCTGCTTGGCCTGATCTTCCGTTACGCCGCTGGCCATAACGCTATTCGTTGCCTCAGGCAGCCGCTCCCAATCTGGCACGTTTGGCGTCGAACCCTCGGCATCGAATACGCGAAGCACGTCGTCCCGGAAAACCCGGACGTTCCGATAGCCGCGCAAATTGTTCCAATTCGAGCCATGAGCCACGTGCCAATCCTCAGGTACGAGGCAATCCTTATCGTTGCCATCGTCCTGAAGCCGCAATGTTCCTATTTCGACCGGCGGTATCTCACGGGCCAGCTCGCTCATATCGACCGCATGGCCTTGCAAATCCGCGACCCGCCGGAACGGCGTGCCCGACGCGCGGACGTTGCCAGCAGTCATTTCTTCGCGAAGCGCGGACCAACCGTCAGTACTGCCTTTAAAGTAGCGTTCGGTTGGCTTTCCATCTACCTTGTCCATGGCAAGCGCGACCGCAACGCTGCGCAGCGACTTCCCCGCGCGATTTGAACGTTCGACAAATGCGCGGTCGCGTGTCAGCACCCACGCGACCGCAACGTGAATGGGCCACCATGTGGCCCCGAAGATGCTCTCAGCCATTGTCCACCGCCTCCACCGCCAATAGGAAAAGTAGGCGCGGAGCGAGCCGGATGGCGGTGGTGGTGTGTCCGGCGGTCTTCGCGGCCCTATGCCTTGTTCCTGAAGGGCACGACCTTTTCGGTGGGGTTTGCCGTGCAGTAGGACGCCCATGCCTCCATCAGCTTGCGGCGCTTTTCCAGGGCGTCGCTGCGGCGGTAGGCCTGCTCGGCCTTGTCGCCGATGACGTGGGCCAGGGCGGTTTCGACGACCTCTCGTGGCGACGGGGTTTCGTTCCCGGCCCAATCGCGGAAGCTGGATCGAAAACCATGTACCGTGACGTCGACGCCCATGCGGCGGAGGACCATGTCCATCGCCATGTTCGACAGCGGCTTGCCGGGCGCGTGACCTGCAAAGACGAACTCGCTTCGTTTCGACCCTTCCAGCTTCGCTAAGAATGGCGACGGCGCGGGTGGATAGGGGCACGCGGTGTGGGCGACCCGCCTTCATCCGTTCTGCAGGCAGGCTCCACAGCGCGTTTTGAAGGTCGATCTCGTCCCATCGCATTCCCAGCAGTTCGCCGGAGCGGGCAGCCGTGAGGATGCAAAGTTCGAGCGCGACGGCAGCCAATGCGTCGCGCTCGCGCAGGCTTGCGATGAAGGCGGGGACTTCCTCGTACGGCATCGCTGCATGGTGGCCACGCGTCAGCTTGGAGGGCCGTGGCAAAAGGTGATCTAAGTGTCCGCGCCAGCGGGCCGGGTTCTCGCCAGCTCGAAACCCCTTCGCCTTGGCCGCATCGAGCACCTTTTCGATGCGACCGCGAACGCGCGAGGCCGTCTCGGGTTTCTCAGTCCAGATGGGCTTCAGAACCGATAGGACATCGTCCGTCGACACAGTGTCGACGGGCATGGTCCGGAGTGGGGCGGCATAGGTGGCGAGTGTCGACTTCCACTGCGCGCGGTGCTTCTGATTTCGGAACCCGGGCGACAGCGCGGCAACGACCTCGTTTGCCATCTCACCGAAGGTGGGGATGCCGCCGGTACGCTTGCGCTCGGCGATAGGGTTTTGTCCGGCCTCCAGGGCTCGCACAGCCACCGCCGCCTTTTCCCTCGCGCCAGACAGCGTCACGCTCGACGCGCTTCCCAGCCCCATTTCCTTGGCTTGGCCGCGCCACGTGAAGCGCAGGACCCACTTGCGCGATCCTGAGCGGGAAACGACGAGATAGAGGTTATTCCCGTCGCTGTACTTGCCCGCTTTCGCGGTCGTCACCTTGCGTGCGGTCAGTCGGCCAGCCATCACCAATCCCCATCCAGTCCCCAATTCGGTCCCCAAATTTAGCACGGTTTGGGGCGAACGTGGGATTTCATTGGCGAACGTGCGTGGAAAGAAATAGCTTGTTATACGGTCTATTCGCGATCATCTGCGGTCGACCGCGAACGACGGCGAGCGTTAGTTCGGCGGAGGTTCGCTCCCCTATCTCTGGGAGCGGGACGGTATCGAGGGCCGGAGGGAGGAGTCAACAAACTGTTAATAACTCAAGGATGTAACTTGATTATTTCGTTAATTTGAGGGGACGGAATACGCGGTTCGGCAAATCCTCATCACGGCCGCGCCCGGCACCCTCGCCTCGGCGATCGGTTGCAAGATCGGATGTGATCAAAAAAAACCCTGCAAAATCAGCGGGCGGCGCCGACCGCCGGCGCGGCTTCCTCCGCCAGCACCCCGCGGAAATACGCGATGGTGCGCGTGAGCCCCTCCTTGAGCGGAATGGTCGGCTGCCAGTCGAGCACCTTGCGCGCCTGGGCGATGTCGGGCTGGCGCTGGCGCGGGTCGTCGGCGACCGGCGGCTCGCGCACGATCTTCGAGCGCGAGCCGGTGAGCGCGATCACCATCTCGGCGAGCTCGAGGATGGTGAACTCGCCGGGATTGCCGATGTTGATCGGGCCGGTGAAGGCGTGGTCGGTCCCCATCAGCCGCATCAGGCCTTCGATCAGGTCGTCGACGTAGCAGAACGACCGGGTCTGGCCGCCGTCGCCGTAGATCGTCAGGTTTTCGCCGCGCAGCGCCTGCATGATGAAATTCGACACCACGCGTCCGTCCTGCGGGTGCATCCGCGGTCCGTAGGTGTTGAAGATGCGCGCGACCTTGATCGGCATGTTGTGCTGGCGGCGATAGTCGAACATCAGGGCTTCGGCGCAGCGCTTGCCTTCGTCGTAGCAGGAGCGCAACCCGATCGGGTTGACGTTGCCCCAGTAATCCTCGGTCTGCGGGTGGATGGTGGGGTCGCCGTACACTTCGGACGTCGACGCCTGCAGGATCTTTGCCTTCACGCGCTTGGCGAGGCCGAGCATGTTGATCGCGCCGACCACGCAGGTCTTGGTCGTCTGCACCGGGTCGTGCTGATAGTGGATGGGCGAGGCCGGGCACGCCAGATTGTAGATCTCGTCGATCTCGACGTAGAGCGGGAAGCACACGTCGTGCCGGATCACTTCGAACCGCGGTATGCCGACGAGATGCAGGATGTTGCGGCGCGAGCCGGTAAAGAAATTGTCGACGCACAGGACCTCGTCGCCGCGCGCCAGCAGCCGTTCGCACAAGTGGGATCCGAGGAAGCCTCCGCCCCCGGTGACCAGGACGCGTCTCGCCATGGGCCCTATCCTTCACGCCTTCGTCACGGCCGGGCTTGTCCCGGCCAACTCGATGAGGGTCGCACGGCCCTGCCGCCCTGAGCGGGATGTGCGGGACAGGCCCGCGCACGACGAGGCAGTGCGAGCGGAATCCACGCTCTCAATTCTGGTTCGCCGCCGGCGCGTTGACGCGCGGCAGGCTGGAGAATGTGCGGTCGAGATGCTCGATCTCGAGAAACGACGATGAGCGGCCGCTCGGCTTGTAGATGGCGAACGTCTTGAGCACGCCGAGCGTGGCGGCGCTTTCCAGGGGTCCGATGAAGGAGGCGTCGCGGTCGGCCCAGTGCGGCTGGTCGATCCAGTAGATGAGCTGCTCCTGGGTGAGCACGTGCATGCCCGAATGGGGATTGCGCGCGCGGCGAAACACCTGACGGTCGGCGAGCGCCTCGCCCTCGAGGAACTCCTCGTCGACGAGCGGCGTCGACCACGTCTCGTAGGCGCGGCGCTTGATGTCTCCGTCGATATACGTCTTCACGGCGGGCCCCTCCAGGTTCCACTCGAACCGGTTAGGCATCAGCAGGCGCTTGTAACCGAACCGCTCGCCGAACCAGCGCATCTTGTGCAGGAACATCGGGTCTTGCACCAGAAGGTCGTCCTCGCTGAAGACGAACAGGTCGAAGCGATGGCGCGCGTCGGCGAACAGGCTCGAGGCCTCGTATCCGAGATAGCGCGGATTGTCGACGCTGCGCTCGACCAGGACGATCTTGTGCCGCTTGCAGAAATCCGCGTCCAGCAGGTGCCGCCCTTGCGTGGTCAGGGCGCACAGCGTGACGTTGTCGACATGCGAGGCGATGCTCTCATAGGCGCGCTTCTCGATGTTGAGGAGGGCGCGATCCTCGCCAAACGTGTGGCGCCAGGTGGCGAGCACGCGGCGCACGGCCGCCTGCCGCTCGTTCCGGCGCCCCGCATTCAGCGCGGAATGCCGCGGATCGGGCTCCGGATGGAAATAGTGACCGATCACCACGAGGACGCGCATTACGTATCACTTTTCCTGATGGGCAGACGCCACACTGTGACGACTGGGTGAAACCTTGGCAAGCATGGTCCCGTCCCTAGGGCGACGCCGGCCGCGGGCGAAAGAAGACATTGACGAACGGGTCATACCTGACTTCCATGACCCGTGCGTAGTTGCAGCCTTGCAGGAAGGCGAGAAGCGTCGGCTCGGTCGCGCCCGTCGCCTCGACCAGGATGAGCGGGCGGTCGCGGTTGACGATCCGTGCGGCCCCCCTGAGGACGTTCATTTCGAAATCCCTCGACGTCGATTTTCAGGAAATCGACCCTTTCGGGGACGAGATCATCCAGTTTGACGGCGCGCACCGTGTACTTGTTCACCGCGCCGGAACCGACCCTCGCCATCGCCATCTCGCGCCCGACCGACATCTCGACCACTCCGGGTGCATCGGTCGCTGCGAGCCCGAGCCCGCGCTCGTCGATCGCGGCCCCGTTGAGCCGGGCATTGCTGCGCAGCAGGTCCGCCGCGACGTCGAGGGGCTCGACCGGGATGAGCAGCCGCGGCTTGAGGAATCGCGCGAAATAGACCGTGTGATTTCCGGTATTGGCGCCGACGTCGACGATGACGCCGCCGGGTGGCACCTGCTCGCGGCAAAAGCCGAGCTCCTGGGCCTCGTAGAAGTCCCCTGCGGCATGAAACATGTCTATTCCTAAGCACAACGGATGCATGCGAAACCGGAACGTCTCGCCCGCGTGCACGAACTCGGCGATCTCCGCCCCGCTGGCGCGCAGCTTGACGTAGGCGCGCAAGATGGGGGCGTTCGCGAATTCCAGCGGCTCCAGCAGCGGGATCGCCGCCGCATACTCACCCGCCCGGATGAGCTTCATCACGGCATCGAATCGTTCGCGCGGTGCGGGGTCTGTCGCGCCTTGCGGCATTGCTTCTCCGAGCCGCATGCGCCGGCTCGCCTTCGATCCTGTGCCAGTCGCGCTGAGTTCTATTTACCCTTGTAGTCAAAGAATATATTCGCATACAGATTGTTTCGGCATTCGGCGACCCGCTCGTACCCAAGCTCGGCCACGTGCGCCGTGAGCGCGTCGCGCGTCTCATCGGTGGCCTCAAGCATGAGTTGCGGGCGGTGCTGCGAGAGGATCCGGTGCGCGCCCTTGAGCACGTTGAGCTCGTAGCCTTCCACATCGACTTTGAGGAAGTCGACCTTTTCGGGGATCAGATCGTCGAGCGGGACGGCACGCACCGCGACCTTGGTCGGAGCGCCCGGATCGACCTTCGCCATCATCATGTCGCGTACGATCGACATTTCGACCATGCCCGGCTCGTCTGCCGCCGCGAGCCCGAGGCCGCGCTCGTCGATGACGATCCCGTTGAGCGCAGCGTTGGCCCGGAGCAGGTCCGCCGCCGCCTCGATGGGTTCAACCGGAATGATGAGGCGCGGCCGCAGGAACCGGGCGAAATAGACCGTGTGATTGCCGGTATTGGCGCCGACGTCGACGATGGTACCCCCCGACGGCACGTGGGTCTTGCAATAGCCGAGCTCCTTCGGCTCGTAGAACCCGCCTGCCGCGTGAAACATGTCGATCCCCATGTACCAGGGATGCATCTGGAAGCGGAACGTCTCGCCCTCATGGGTGAATTCGGCGACCTCGGCGCCGCTGGCGCGCAGCCGCGCATAGGCGAGCATGGTCGGGGCGAACTGGAACTCCAGCCCCTCCAGCAGCGGGACGGCGGCGGCGTACTCTCCGTCGCGCGCCATCTGGATTGCGGCGGCAAACTGGTCGAGCAGGGTCGGGTATTTTTGCCCTTCCGGCATATGCATCTCCGCGGGACCGATCGGTTGTTGCTTGATCGGACTGTCGCCCTGCCCCTATATGGCCGATCCGCACACGAGAGTCGGCTGCGAATACGTGCCTCCTCGATTTACGGGCGAAAAGCCATTGTCTCAAGCCCCTCTCTCGGTACTCTCGACGGGTGATGAGGGGCGCCCTCCCCGCTCACGACAGCAAAGGCGAGAATGAAGCTCTCTGGCGAACAGGCGCAATGGTTCGACGCGGTGCGCAGCCAATGGAACGAGCGCATCGTTCCCAACGCCACGCTCATGGGCCAGCACGTGTTCGACGTCGGCGCACGCATTCCCCAGTCGGCGTTGTCGGGGGCGCAGGTCTTCGCCAACCGGACGGCGGCGCTGGCGGCGCTGCCGGCGCACGGGGTCGTTGCCGAGCTCGGAACGCAGGCCGGCTGGTTCGCCGAGCAGGTCGTGGCCAAGCTCGCCCCACGCGAGCTGCACCTGTTCGATCTCGAGTTCGACACCTTGCGCGGCGCGCGGGCGCCGCTCGCCGCACAGGCGAACGTGCGGCTGCACGTCGGCGATTCCTCCACCGAGCTCGCCAAGCTCCCCGACCACTATTTCGACTGGATCTACATCGACGGCGACCACAGCCTGGAAGGCGTGCGCCGCGACGCCGCCGTGGCGGTGGCGAAGATCAGGCCCGACGGCATCCTCGTGTTCAACGACTACACCGTCTGGAGCGTGCTCGAGTTCACCGACTACGGCATCGTGCCGGTGGTGAACGAGTTCCTCGCGAGCGGCGAGTGGGAGATGATGTACATCGCGCTTCATCCGCTCATGTATTGCGACGTCGCGATCCGTCGGCCACAGCCTCGGCGGCGCGGCACCGGCTTGACGCAATACCTGCCCGGCCTGATCCGCGAGCCCGTCCGCGACATGGTGCGACGGCTGCGGGGCGAGTAGCTGGATCTCGCGACGTGGAGCGCTACGAAAAAATCTTCATCCTCTGCCCCGCCACGGTGAGCGGAGGTCCCGAGGCGATCCACCAACTCGCGCAGATCACGAACGAGCTCGGGGTGAGAACCTACATCGCCTACTATGACCGGCATTCGCCGCCAACGATCGATCGATCGCGCGTGTGCTATGAGCCCGCAAGCGCGAACCCATGCCTGTCCTACTACCAAAAGTACAATCCGGTCGCCGCCGCCGACGTGAACCTATCTGAAACGACGCTGTTGATTTTGCCCGAAGTGCTTTTCGATACCGCCAGGCAAGTCCGCGACCATACTGCCGCGATCTGGTGGCTGTCGGTCGACAACGCTTTCAGTAAGCACAGCAAACTGAGGGATCCGGAGTACCGGAAGAGCTTTTTCGCCAATGACCGCATCATTCATCTTTGCCAGACGCATTATGCCCGCGAGGTGCTGCGCGGCCTTGGCGTGAAGCAGACGTACGATCTGGTCGACTACACCGACGATCTCTTCACGCTGATGCCACCCAAAGTGCCGAACAGCGGTAATCGGGTCGCATACAATCCGCGAAAAGGTGGAGATCTTGCCCAAACTTTCTTTGCGAAGAATCCCGCGATCGACGCGACGCCGATTCAAGACATGACCAAGATGCAAATCTACGAAGCGTTTCGGGACACGCAAATCTATGTGGAATTCGGGCACAACCCCGGCAAGGACAGGCTGCCGCGGGAGGCAGCCTGTGCGGGCTGTATCGTACTGGTCCGAGACCGCGGGGGAAGCTCGTTCTTCGGCGACACGCCGCTCGATCAGTTCTTCAAGTTCAGCGAGGATGACGTCACGTCGGGCGTGCTCACAGGAAAAATCAGGGACATAAGGCTGAATCCCGGCGAATTCTGGAAAAGACAGGCATTCTACCGCAATGTGCTTTACGCCGAGCGTGAGCTGATGCGGCTCCAGGCAAGGCAGTTGTTTGCTCTTTAGGACACCTCTGCGCTGCCTGCCCGCAGCGTGTAGCGTGTAGTCGCATGCACTGCGGATCCCGGATTTCATCCGGGTGACGGAGCGTCGCCCACCAGCGTGTTGCGGATCGACAGGTCGACCAGGTACTGCAGGTCGCGGCCGACATGCGCCTTGTAGACGTCCCAGATGATCTTGTTGTTCTCGTAGCGGTCGGTGCTCGAGAGCATGCCTTCCGCCGTGCGGCGGTACCAGTAGAGCGGCACCGGCAGGGAGATGAGTCTGAGGCCGGCCAGCGCCGCGCGCACGTAGAAATGCCAGTCCTCATGCCCGACGCCGCGCCATTCGTGGAACGGGCCGACCTTGTCGAATGCGGAGCGGGCATAGATGCCGGTGGCGTCGCCGTAGCAGTTGACGGAGAGGCCGAGCTCGACCGGCCCGGCGGTGAACGCCCAGCGCTCGCCGGAGACGAGCAGCCCGAGGTCCGGCTCGCCCTCGCGATCGCGGAAGATCGCCATCTGGCAGGTGATGATGTCGGCGCCGGAGTTGTCCATGGCGGTGACGAAGCGCTCCACCATGGTGGGGAACGCGATGTTGTCGTCGTCCATGAAGATGATGCGGTCGGCGGTGGAGGCGCGCAGGCCGGCGTTGCGCGCCGCGCCGAGATACGCGTTCTGCTGGCGCAGCAGCTTGAGCCGGAACGGCCAGCGCCGCCGCTCCACGGACTCGAGGCAGGCGAGCGCCGCGGGGCTGCGGCTGCCGTCGTCGACGACGATCAGCGTGAAGTCGGTGCGGGTCTGTGCGGCGAGCGCGGCGAGGTTCTGCTCGAGCAGGGCCGGACGCTCGTAGTGCGTCACGATCACGTCGAGCGGCGAAGCCGTCGGGGCTGCCCCGCCGGAGGCGGTGGGGGGCGATGCCGGCTTCTCGAAGCTCTCCAGCCACGTGAGCCACAGGTGCTCGACGGCCTCGCGTTCCGCCCTCGGCCGGGCGACCGGGAACGGCTGGTCGTCGGCGACCAGGGCCTTGAGCCGGCGCGCCAGCGCTTCGGCCGTCGGCTCGAACAGCAGCCGCGCGTGATCGCGCTCGTCCACCAGCTCGGGGATGCCGCCGACCCGCGTGGCGATGAAGGGGATCCGACGCTTGACGCACTCGGCGATGACGCAGGGCGAGTTGTCCATCAGCGACGGGATGACGGCGAGACACTCCTGGTCGATGAGAAACTGCTGCGCCTGCTCGCTGGCGAGATCGTCGTGGAAATGCGTGCGGGCCGCGAGCCATGGCGCCCGCGCGTCGAGAAAGGCGCCGACGTCCGCGGGGCTGAGCGTCGCGCCCTTGCCGACGAAATGGATCTCGAAATCGCCGCGTTCCAGCTCCGGTGACACGATCGCATCGAGGAACAGGCGGATGCCCTTGCGCTCCTCCAGCCGGCCGAAATAGGCGAGCCGGCGCACGGCGGCGAGATCGCCGCCGGTCGGCAGCGTGGTGCCGAGCTCCTCGTCGGCCCACAGGAACAGCGGCATGTGGCAGGCGGAGGCGGGAAGCTCCGCACCGCGCGACCGGAGCCAGTCCAACAGGTAGGCCGAGGGGCTCACCACCGCATCGGCGAAGGCGAAGCAAAGCCGCTCCATGTGGATCTGCGCCAGCCGGACCGGCTCGCGCGCGACACTGCGGTTCGCCTCGAGCAGCCATTCGGTTGGCCCGTGGGCGATGACGGCGAGCGCGGTATCGCGCAGCGCCAGCCCCGCCTTCTTGGCGACGCAGCTCGCATAGCCATGCCCTTCCCAGTCGGGAAACACCACGAGGTCGAACCCGGCGTCGGCGATGAACTGATAGACGGCAGAGCTCTCGCGCAGCCACTGCGGCCACACGTCGAGGCGCTCCCCGTTGGTGCGCACCAGCCGGATGCCGTGTACCTGGTAGCGCCTGATCCAGGCATCGCGCGGATCCATGAACTCGCGCCCGACGTAGAGCAGCGTGACCGCGTGACCGCGGCGCGCCAGCAGGATCGCCAGATGCGACGTGGCGGTGCCGATGCCGCCGTTCTTGTGCAGCCCGAGAAGTTCCGTCGATACGAAGCAGATCTTCATGTCAGCTCATAGCCCGAGCTTCCGGCGGATGCGGCCCGCGAGCCTGCGGAACCGCAGCGCATAGCGGACGGGGAACGCAGCGAGATCGCGCGCCAGGGCGGCATTCTGCTTGACGTACTCCTCGATCGCCGCGGTCAGATCGCGATTGATCTGGTCGGCGCGCTTGAGGGCGTCGCCGATCTCTTCGACCGAGCGCAAAAGGTCCGCTTTCTCCCGCCTTGCATCCTGCGCGATCTGTTCCACCGAGTGTAGAATGTCTTCTTTCTCCCGCAGAAGGCTCTCGCGGTCCTTGCCCGCCTGCTTGAGCGCATTGCCCAGCTCCTCCATGGACGCCAGGAACCCCTTCTTGTCGTTCTCCGCCCGTTCCAGCGCCAGTACCAGCTGATCGGCGTGGCGGCCGGCCTCGCCGAGCTCCTGGTTCAGCGACACGTTGCTCTTGGCGGTGTGGGTGAGCTGATCCCACAGGCGGTGCACCGACTTGTGGGCACGCTCCTGTTGGCGCGCCTCGGAGTTATGCAGCTCGTAGTACTGCCAGATCAGCGGATAGGCGCCCTCGAGCGCCACCACGATGTCGCCGGCCCGCGCCATGCGCGTGCGATGCTCGGCGATGAGGTCGTCGACGCGCGCGAGGGCTTCGGCGTTCGCCGGCGCCTGGAGCAGCGCCTGGTAGCAGGCCTCGGCCAGCTCGGCATTGCTCATTGCAGCCGGCGCCACCGCGGGCACGCCGCCCGGCGGCTTGCCCGCCGGCGCTTCCTGCTGGGTGTCGAGGAAGCTCGCAATCTCGTTCTCCACGGCCGGCGCGAGGCGCGGCCACTTGAACTTGAATTCATCGGCGAGCCGCAGGGCCTCCCCTTTCCACCCTCTGAGGAAATCGTCGAACCGGAGCGTCGCTCGGCTCTTGTCCCGCGTATGGCGTTCGGCCGACGCGACGTAGCGCAGCCACACCAGCTCGCCGCGCGGGCGCGGCCAGGCGTCGTAGGGAATCGTCTTGAGGTGGCGGCGCCGCAGCGAATCCGCGACCGCCGACGGCGAGCGTAACGGCAGCACGTAGTGCGTCTGGTAGCCGAGGCGCGCCAGCGCCGCGTCCCACACCGGCGCCGTGAGGCAGATGCGCGGATCCTTGATCACGATGAAGCGGCTGTCGCCGTACTCCTGGCGCAGCACCTCGGCCGCACCCGCAACGTGGTCGCCGAAGCCGGGGGCCGCAAACCAGTCGTCGGCGAAATCGACCGCGCTGTAGAGATCGGAGCCCGCGGCGCTGAGCATCTTGTCGTTGTAGGCGACGACCTTCTCGGGCTCCCAATGCCCCTTGGGGTTGCCTTCGTTGGGCGGAATCAGCCGCTCCGGCAGGGTTGCGCCGAGCAACGAGAAGGTGCGGGCGATGGCGGACGTGCCGCTGCGATGCATGCCGCACACGACGAGCGCGATGCGGGCATCCTCGGTCTTCGTTGCGGCTCTATCGGCCATCCTCTCCACCAGCTTCATGGGCCGCCATGCCGGCGGCGCTCCCCCGCCGCAGCGAACGACAGCCGGCCTCCTTATTCAGGCAAGTTGACTGTCCGCCAGCTTCGGCGCCGCCGGCACGCGGGCCGGCGGGCGTTTCCACGCCAGCATGGGCTTTTCCACCAGATGCCACGACAGCAAGGCGCATGCAAAGATCGTCAATGCGGTTACGAGCGCAACCGTATAGAAGCCATGCCCATGTGAATAGTACGTCCAGATCAGGTTCTGAATCGGATAGGCGTAGAGAAAGAAGCCGTACGACAAATCGCCCAGCCGCCGATACGTAACGGTGAACAGAAGCCGCGTCTTGCCGATCGTCACCACCAGCACCGTCAACAACAGGATGGTGCCCACCTTGACGAGCTCGGCATTGGGAAAGAAGCCGACCACGATGGCGAGCACGGCGAACAGGCTCAGCAGGACGCGCGGCGAGATCGGCTCGCACGCGGCGAGCAGGCTGCCGAAGAAGAACGTCATAAAGAAGCGCGATACGTTGAAATAATTGTATTCGGCGAAGAACTGCTCCGGCTCGGGCAGCGCGAAATTCGAGATGTGGTAAAAATGATTGGCGATCAGTACGATCGCGAACGCGATCAGGGCGTGGCGCAGATAGGCCTTGCTGACCGCGCGGTAGAGAACGAACAGGGTCGCATAGCAGAGAAGCTCGTATTTGATCGTCCAGATCGAGCCATTGACCGTCGCCCATTTCGCATCCTCGAACACTCCGGGCAGCGAGAACTGGGTCGGCGTGAGGAAGATCGGCAGGTTGATGGCGGCGTAGCGCAGCGTGCCGGGCGCGGTGAGGAATTCAGCCAACGGCAATCGCGTGATGGCGGCGCCGAGCGCCACGCAGAACAGCACGTTGACGACGTAGGCCGGGTAGATTCTCAGCACCCGCGCCTGGGTGTAGCGCAGGAGCGTCGAGTTCGCGCGCGAGGCTCTGGTAGACCAGATAGCCGCTGAGCGCGAAGAACACGTAGAGCCCGAGGCTCGACAGGGCGATGCGCCCGGCGAAGCTGACCGGCTCGGTGTAGCCGGACAGCGTGAGCTGGTGCCCGTAGAACACGCAGAACGCCGCGATCAGGCGGATCGTGTCGAAGGAGTTCTGCCGGTGATCGACACCGAGGCGCGCATCGGGCGCCTCGCCGCTCTTCTGGCATTTGCTCGGATTCGCCGGATCCACGATGCGGCTTCCGCTAGCCCGCGAAGCTGTTGATCAGGGCGAGTTGGCGCGGCAGGGTCACGGTCTTGACGTCGTAGTAGGCGAGCATCGTCTCGCGCGCCGCCTGCCGCAGATGGGCGAAGGCGGCCGGAGCCCGCAACACCTGATCGATCGTATCGGCGAGCCCCTGGACGTCGAAGAAGTCGACCAGGAGACCGTTCTTCTCATGCCGGATGACCTCTTCGACCGGCGGGGTGCGCGAGCCGACCAGGAGGCAGCCGGCGCTCATCGCCTCCAGCACCGACCACGACAGCACGAACGGATAGGTGAGATAGATGTGGGCAGCAGAGACTTGCAGCGCGCGTGTAAAGTCGTCGGTCTGCAGGTAGTCCATCCAGTGCACCTTGTCCGGGTCGATCTGCACCTCGGCCAGCATGCGCTTCTTGTAGGTGTCGCCCTCGGGAAGGTGCTTGCCGTAGCTCACCCCATCGCCGCCGATCATGACGATGTCCGCGTCGGGATGGCGCCGATGGATCTCCGGCAGCGCGCGCATGAAGATGTGGAACCCGCGGTAGGGCTCCATATTGCGCGCCACGTAGGTGATGATCTTCTGCCCGGCGCGGAGCTCCTTGCCGCTCGGCGTCATCAGGGTGGCGTTGGGGTCGGGCGCGATCGCGCGGGTGTCGACGCCCTCGTGGATCACCGACATCTTTGCGTGGTGAATGGTCGGATAGGTGCTCTGCTGCCAGCGCGTCGGCGTGAGGCCCCAATCGCACGAATGCAGGCTCATGTAGTTGATGTTGTTCTTCACCTTGGCGCTCAGGAGGGTGTCGAGGCCCGACGGGTACTCGGGATCGAAGCCCACGTCCTGCCCGTGCGGCCGATAGTAGAACTCGAAATAGTTGATCAGCGGCACCTTGGGCAGGGCGTCCTTGACGAAAAGGGTCTCCCCCCAGCCGCAATGGCCGACGACGACGTCGGGCTGCCAGCCCTGCTGGAGCACGGTCTGGATCGCCCGATAGACCGCCTGGCCGTGCAGGATGCCCTCCTCGGTCCCCTTCAGGTAATGGTGGATGTCCTTGGTGAGCGGGCGGTGCAGATCATAGACGATCTTGCCGGTATTGTGCATCGCGTTCACCTTGTTCTTCGTAATGAAGACCACGCGCTGGCCTTCATCGCGCAGATGGCGAGCGATATGCAGGAATTGTCCCGGCATATTCTGATGGATGAAAAGATAAGTCCGGATCTTGCTCATGCGCCGTTTTGCATCAACGCTCTCAATGCCTTCCGTTGCCGTTGTCTATCCTATAGCAAGCCGGCTGCACAATCATCGCGCCGCGGTGTAGCCCGGATGCAATCCGGGGGTAAGCCCCCGCATTCCATGGCTACGGGTTCGGCTACGGCTGTCGCGGCCCCTTCTCCCGCAGATAGGCCAAAAGCTTCATCTCGCGCCGCCCGCGCGTCACCGTCCCGAGCACGAGCCCGCAGGTCAGGAACAGGAAGGCGAGCAGCATCAGCCCGGTGGAGAGCACCGCGGTCGGCAGGCGCGGCACCAGCCCTTCCTGCAGGTAGGTGATGACCAGAGGCACCGCGAGCACGACCGAGGTAACCGCCAGGACGAAGGCCAGGACGGCGAAGAACACCAGGGGCCGTTCCGACTTGTACAGCCGCGCGATCAGCCAGATGATGCGCAGCCCGTCCCGCCAGGTGTGCAGCTTGGACGAGGATTCCAGCTGCCGCGCGAAATAAGGGCTCGCAATCTCCGCCACCGGCAGCCCGAGCTCGAGCGCGTGCACGGTGAACTCCGTCTCGATCTCGAACCCGCTCGAGAGCGGCGGAAACGATTTGACGAAGCGGCGCGAGAACGCCCGGTAGCCGGACAGCATGTCGGTGAAGGTGCGGCCGAACAGGCTCGCGACGAACGTCGTGAGGAGCTGGTTGCCGGCACGATGGCCTGGCCGATAGGCGGCGCCCTCCTGACTGGTTCGGGCACCCACCACCATGTCGAGGCCGTCGTCGAGCAGCCGCTGCACCAAGGCGCGAGCGCTCGGCGCATCGTAGGTCGCATCCCCGTCCACCAGGACGTAGACGTCCGCCTCGATGTCGGCGAACATCCGGCGCACCACGTAGCCTTTGCCGCGGTGCGGCTCGCGCCGCACGATGGCTCCCGCCGCCCTGGCGATCTCGAAGGTGCGATCGGCGGAATTGTTGTCATAGACGTAGATCGCGGCCTCCGGCAAAGCCTTGTGGAAATCGCCGACGACGCGCGCGACCGAGCTCTCCTCGTTGTAGCACGGGATCAGCACGGCGACGCGAACGGCCGCGGGATCAGACGGCGCGGTCGGCATGGGTCACCGCGGCTCGCGCGTCCGAACGATCGGCGAGCAGAATGGCACAGCATAGCGAGGCGAAGACCACCGGATAGTAGTTGCGCAACGATGGCGACGGAGCGACCAGGAGGTGATGGCCGAAATAGACGAGCGACGCCGCCGCAAGACTGAAGCCCAGCGCGTTCCGACGCCAGGCAAACCAGGCAGCCAGAACGAGAAGGACCCCGAGGTAGGGAAACTGGCGAAAGAACACGGTTTCCCGCCAGGTGCGGTAGTAGTCGAACAGCCACGGCACCGCCCGGCTGGTGATGCCGAACGGGTTGGGATCGACGCCGCCGTTCCAATAGTGCCAGGAGTCGACCGCCTCCTGGCGCAGATCGAGCGAGAGACCGTTGAGAAACGCCAGCGCGCGGTGGCGCAGGTAGGGACCCGGATTGGCGATGATGGCGCGCGCCCAGGCCGCGCGCAGTTCCCGCATCTCGCCCGGGTCCTGGGTCCGGCGGGCGGCGGGAAGCCCGGGCAGCCCGTTGAGCTCGGGAAACAGGAGCTGGTTCGCCGTCACCGGATTGTACTGCGCCCTGAGTGTCTCAGGCGTCCCGGGGTAGATCGCGCGCGGCAGCAGCATCTCGTTGCGCGCGACCGAGATCGCCGCCAGGTCCCACGAGTACAGGGCCTGCTCGGGATAGGTCCGTTGCACGTTGAAGACGGTCGCGATCAGCCATGCGGCGGCGAAAAACGCGACCAGCGCGAGGCCGGCGAACAACGCCGCATGGGCGAGCCGGCGCGCCAGCGTCCCGGCTTCGTGCGAGAAGCGCCACAGGAACAGGAGCGGCGCGACCAACGCGAGTGCATTCGCCCGGCACAGCATCGCGATCGCCGACGCCGCGATGATGCCGAGATCGAACGCCCAGGGCTTGCTGCTGCGGTGACGCAGCGCCAGGAGGCCGACCAGCAGCACCGCGATGCAGCCCATAGAGGCGGATTTTTCCACCGTCGCGAGCCACGGCAGCGTCGGCGGAAACAGGATGACCAGCAGCACCACCCCGCAGGTGGCGCGCAGCGACAGGTTCACCGCCCGGCACAGCATGACGATGCCGGCGAAGAACGCCAGCGACTGCAGGATCACGTAGCCGGCCGGCCCGATGTGCACGGCATGCAGCAGGCGCAGCACCAGGCTCAGGAACGGGCTGTTCCAGTCGTCGATCGGCTCGACGCCGATGGCGCCACGGTACATCCGCAGGCTGTCGCGGTTGAGGAGGCCGGGTCGGAACACCGCGGCCGGCACCGTGCTCGCCACCAGCACCAGGACCAGGCGCCCGAACAGGTCCGCCGGGCCGGCCGCGGCAAAGCGGCCGGCCGGGTGGCCGGCGGTCGCGAGAACGCTTGGTTTCGTCGGGTCGAGCATGGCGGATGGCCGGTCCCAAGACCATGGACGTGTACACGATTTCCGCTTACAGCGTATCCTGGCACAAGGACAGTGCGGGCGACGAGCGGATGCGCGGCACGCGAGGCCATATCGACGGGATCGATGCGCTCCGCGGGCTGGCGGCGACCGCGGTGCTCATTTTCCATTTCGAGCTCATCGGCTTCGGCCCGGAGAATTCGCCCAACTGGTTCACCGCCACGCAGATGGGCGTCGAGCTGTTCTTCATCATCAGCGGGTTCGTCATCCTGCTGACGCTGGAGCGGAGCCCGTCCGTCACGGAGTTCGCGGTTGCGCGCTTCGCCCGCCTCTATCCGGCCTACTGGCTGTCCGTCCTGGTGACCGCCTTCTACGTCCTGTGGGTCGGCAAGTACGGCGTGACCGAAGTGCTGGTCAACGCGACGATGCTGCAGACCTTCTTCGGCGTGACGAACATCACCAATCCGTACTGGTCGCTCGCGTTGGAGCTCACCTTCTACGTCGGCATGATGGGGCTCGCGAAGCTCGGCCTACTGCCTCGGCTCGACTGGCTGTGCATCGTCTGGCTGCTGGCGATGGCCGCCGTGCGGCTTGCCGGCCTGATCCAACCGGCCCAGGACCCGCTCCTTTGGGTGCTGTTCATGCCGCAGTTCGGCGCGTTCTTCGTCGCCGGCATGATGCTGTACCGGTTCCAGTCCGGCCGCGGCACGTGGGTCACCGGGCTGGCGCTCGCGCTGGCGGTGCTGCACGCGCTGTTCGGCCGCGACGACTGGGCGCATTTCTCGGCCGCGCTTTACACAGCCGTCATGCTGTTCTTCGTAGCGCTGGTATGGGTCGCCGCTTCAGGCCGGATGGCGCGCGTCTTCACCTGGCCTCCCCTGCTCGCGCTCGGCCACTGGTCGTACTCGCTCTACCTGCTGCATTGCACGGTGGCGAACCTGTGCGTGCTCGCCGTCGCCGCCCTTGGCGTGCCGCGCCTGTGGTCGATCGCGGCCGCGCTGCCGATCTCGCTGATCGCCGCCGCCCTGTCGCGCCGCTTCGTCGAGCTGCCGGCGCAGCGATGGATCAGGCGGAAACTGCGCCCGAAGCCCGCCCTGGCGCAGCCGGAGATCGAGTCGGCGCGCGCCTAGCCCAAGGATGCTCGTTCACGCCACGGCCGGGTGGGCGGCCGCGGCGACCATGTCGTTGTACACCTTGAGCCCCTCGTTGATCTCGCCACGCCACACGACGCGGCCGTGCTCCATGAGGATCATCTTGTTGCACAGCCGGCGGATCAGGTCCTGCGAGTGGGAGGCGAACACCAGGATGCCGGCCTTGTGGATGAAGGTGTCGAGCCGCTCGTTCGCCTTGACGAGGAACCCCGCATCGCCGGCGCCGATCCCCTCGTCGAGGAGCAGGATCTCCGGCTCGATGCAGGTCGCCATGGCGAAGGCGAGGCGGGCCTGCATGCCCGCCGAATAGGTCCGCACCGGCAGGTCGAGGAATTCGCCGAGTTCGGTGAACTCGGCGACCTCGGGAAGCCGCGTCATGACGTCCTGTTTGGTCAGACCCATATAGAGGCCGCGCAGGATGATGTTCTCGTAGCCGGTGCACTCGGGGTCGATGCCGACGGTGACGTCGAACAGGGGCGTGACGTTGCCGTTGACCGCGATCTGCCCCACCGCCGGCTCGTAGATCCCCGCCAGCACGCGCAGCAGCGTGGTCTTGCCGGCCCCGTTGTGGCCGACCAGCGCCACCTTGTCGCCGTGCTCGATCTCCAGCGACACGTTGTCGAGCGCCTGCACCAGCAGCTGCTTGTTCTCGCGCAGCCCGATGCGTCCGCCGGTGGTCGCCGCCATCATGCGATTCTTCAGCGAGCGATGGCTGGCGCTGTAGATCGGGAACGAGACCGAGACGTTCTGCAGGTTGATCAGGGGCATCACGGCGTCACACCCAATAGGCGATGCGGGCGCGATACTTGGCGAAGAAGATCAGCGCCACGACGGCACCCACCACGTTCAAACCGATTATGGCGATCCAGGTGCTCAGGCGAGGAGGCTGGCCGAGCAGCGGAAACCGCACGATTTCCACCCAGTGGAAGAACGGGTTCAAGTTCACGAACAGCGCCCGGTCGGGCAGCTGCTCGGGCCGCCAGAAGATCGGGGTGAGGAAGAACACCACCTGCACGACCGTGCCGACGATCGGCGGCACGTCGCGGAACCGTGCGCTCAACGCGCCGAGCACGATGCCGGTCCATACCCCGAGCGTCGCGGTCAGCAGGATGCCGACCAGCGCCAACAGCGTGACCCAGTGCGGCTGCATGCGAAACGCCAGCACCACGATGATGTAGATCACCATGTTGTGGGCGAAGATGATCAGGTTGCGCCACACCATCTGGTAGAGATAGACGCTGATCGGCGCCCTCACCTGCAGGATGGCGCGCGATCCTGCGATGAACACCGTGCTGGCATCGGTGATCAGCGAGGAGATCAGCCCGAACACGATGAGGCCGGTCGCAACGTAGGGCAGGTAGGCGTGGATGTCCTGGTTGAACAGCCCGGCGTAGAGGTAGGCGAGGCCTCCCACCATCATGCCCATGCTGATGGTGAGCCAGAACGGCCCGATCACAGAGCGGCGATAGCGCTGGCGGATGTCGTTCCAGGCAAGTGTCGACCACAGCTCCCAGCGCAACAGGCCCTGATAGAGGTCTTGAAGCGCGGCAGACAGATTCTTCTTGTCGATCAACAGCGCCATCGGTCCGTTCATTCTGCCGCCACCCGGCCCCCCTCGCCATCGAGCCGGCGCGCGGCCGCGGATGGCGCGGATGGATCGCAGGTGGTAATGAAGATGTCCCGGCTTTGCAAATCCGGAGAGGAGCCCGATAGCAAGGCCCAGGAGACGATACCATGAATGCACCGAATACCGCCCAGCCTGTCTTCGCCCGCCTCATGCCGGGCGACCCGGCGCCATGGTTTTTCCAGCGTTGTCAAGGGCTTCCCAACTTTGCCTTCGATACGCTGGCGGGCCGCTACGTGATCCTGTGCTTCTACATGACGGCCGGGGATGCCCAGGGCCGTGGCGCCATCGATGCCATGCTGCGCAATCGGGCCCTGCTCGACGACGACCATGCGAGCTTCTTCGGCATATCGCTCGATCCCCAGGACGAGGCGACTGGCCGCGTCCAGGACAGCATGCCGGGCGTGCGCTTCGTGTGGGATTTCGACGAGAGCGTGTCGCGGCTCTACGGCGCCTTGCCGTCAAAGCCCGCAGCCGACGGCACGCCGGTGCCGTTCCGCCGGTTCTGGATGGTGATCGATCCGACCCTGCACGTGTTCGCCGTCCAGGCCTTCGGCGAGGCGGGGGACGATCACCAGTCGGTGTTCGACATGGTCAAGCGCCTGCCCCGCCCGGAGCGCTTCGCCGGCTTCGAGATTCCCGCCCCCGTGCTCATCCTGCCCAATGTGCTGGAGCCGCAGCTCTGCCAGCGCCTCATCGCGCTCTACGAGGCCGACGGCGGATCGGAGACCGGCGTGATGCGCATGAAAGAGGGCAAGACGGTCGGGGTCATCGACGGCTCGTTCAAGCGCCGCCGGGACTATACGATCACCGATGCGGCGCTCATCGGCACGCTGCAGCAGCGGGTGAAGCAGCGCGTCGCCCCCGAGATCGAAAAGCTGTTCTTCATGCCGATCACCCGCATGGAGCGCTACATCATCGGCTGCTATACGGCCGAGGACGGCGGCCATTTCCGTCCGCACCGGGACAACAAGACGCCGCTCACCGCGCACCGCCGCTACGCCATCTCGGTCAACCTCAACGGCGATTTCGACGGCGGCGAGGTGAGCTTTCCGGAATACAATCGCCGCGGCCACAAGGCACCGCCCGGCTGGGCGGTGATCTTCCCGTGCGCGATCCTGCATGCGGTGTCGCAGGTCACGCGCGGGCGGCGCTACGCGTTCCTGCCCTTCGTCTATGACGAGGGAGGCGCCCGCATCCGTGTGCAGAACCTCCCGGCGGCGCAGACGCCGGCGGCCGATCCGGCGCAAGCCGCAGCCGATCCGGCGCAAGCAGCGGCTGTGCCGGAGCCACAACCTGCCGCGGGGTGAGCCCGCATCGATCGGCACACGCGCTTCCTTGATCGATCGATCCGCCTCGTGTACCCGAGGCCCATGAAATCGGCCTCGTCAGGACATGCGTATCCTCTTCCTCGATACGAAGGCGAACAATCCCAACCGATACATCAGTCGCGCGGTGTTTCACGGCCTTCGCCGTGATGCCCGCGTGCGCGAGGTCGTGTGGGCCGACTATGCGAACGCGCTGCAGGTGGCGATGGACGGTGCGTTCGACGCGTTCGTGGCGTTCGACGGAGAGGAGGCCGGCAATCCGATCGTCGAGCGGCTGTGCGCGCTGATCCCGCGCCGGGCAATCTGGCTGACCGAAGATCCCTACGAGCATTACCGCAATGCCCGGGTCGCCGCGCTGTTCGACCTCGTCTTCACCAACGATGCCACGACGGCGGCGAAATACCAGGGCGGCGCGATTCACCTGCCGCTCGCCGGCGACCGGAATTCGCATTTCCTCCCCGTGCGGCAGGAGGCGCCGCGCTACGACCTGTTCTTCGCCGGCTCGGCTTGGCCGAACCGGCTCGCGTTCCTGTCCGAGCTGCGCGATCGCTGCCCGGGGGTGCGGCTCAAGCTGATCCTGGTGTCCAACGATTCGCTCACCCCCTACGTCGAGCCGTTCGCCCAAGAATTCGATTTCTCCAACGGAATCTCGATCCGCGATTTCTGCCGCAACGCCAACCAGAGCCTGCTCACGCTCGCCCTGCCCCGCGTTTTCTCGACCGATCCGGCCAATCCCGACCTGCACAGCGACACGCCCGGTCCGCGCCTGTTCGAGGCGGCGCTGGCGGGATCCTGCCAGCTCGTCGACGACCTGACGCGTGCGCAGACGAGCCGATTGTTCGATCCCGATGCCCACCTCATCGGCTACACCTCGATCGACGACTGCGTCGAGGCGATCGCGCGCGCGAAAAGCGATCCGGTGGGAACGCGCGCGATCGCGACCGCGGCCCAGCGGCATGCGCTCACCCATCACTTGTACGAGGACCGGGCGAGCCGCATCGTCACCGCGCTCGGGCAACTGACGGAGCGCCGCCGGCCGGCCGCGCCGCCGCGGCGCCCGCGCGTTCTCCTCGTCGCCCACAACATCCTGGCCTACGGCCATTTCGGCGGCGCCGAGACCTACCTGGACGAGATCGTGCGCGGGGCCACCGAGGTCGATGCCTTCGTGCTGGTGCCGGATCGCAGCAAGCAACCGATCACCGACTATGTGCTGCGCAACGCGGCCGGCGCGGAGGTCGAGCGTTTCACCCTCGGCGCGCCGGTCTCCGACCATGCGCTGGTGCATCCCGAGCTTGAGCTGCAGTTCCAGCGCCTGCTCGCTCGCCACGCATTCGACATCGTGCACATCAACCACCTGATCGGGTTTCCGCCGTCACTGCCGCATTTCGCCCGTGCCTACGGGGCACGCGTCGTGCTGTCGCTGCACGACTATTACGTCGTGTGCAAGCGCTTCAACCTGATCGGGATCGAGCAGGAATATTGCGCGATCGTCGAGCGGCCGCCGCACACCTGCGACGTCTGCCTGGTGCGCACCGAAGGCATCCCGCCGGGCAGCCAGGCGCGACGCCGGCGCTTCATGCGGGAAGCGCTCGAGCACCTGGACGCCGTGCTGGTGGGCTCGTCCGCCAGCGCCGACATCCTCACCGGAATGTACCCGCGCCTGCGCGACCGCGTCGTCCGGCTGTCGCCGCCGATCAGCCGCCCGTCGCCGGCCCCGGTTGCCGCACGGGACGGCAACACGCTGAAGGTCGCGCTGCTGGGCAATTTCACCCAAAACAAGGGCGGCCACACGGCGCTCGAGATCTTTCGCGGCGCGGCATCGCTGCCCATCGTCTTCCACATCTTCGGCCGCGTCGACCCCGAGCTGGAGCCGGCGCTGCGCGAGCTGGCCCCGGAGTCCGTTCGCGCGCACGGCCCGTTCGAGCCGGGCCGGCTGCCCGATGCGCTGTTGTCCTGCCAGGTCGGACTGTTCCTGTCGCCGTGGCCGGAGACCTACTGCATCACCTTGTCGGAGGCGCAGATGCTTCGGCTCGTGCCGATCGTCACCGCGCTCGGCGCCCAGGTCGAGCGCGTCTCCCACGGCAGGAACGGATTCCATGTTCCGGTCAACGATTCAGGCGCGGTGCTGGCGGCGCTGCGGCAACTGCTGGACGCGCCCGAGCTCGTGCACCGCATGCAGGAGGAGCAGCCGGCGCCTGCGGGGGCGACCAGCGCGGAGTTCCTCGGCGAGCTGACCGCGATCTATCGCAACCTGATGGCGGACCGCCCTGCCCTCGCGGCAATCGACGAGGTCCGCCGCAGCATGACCCTCGACGAGCTCGGCGTGGTCCTGTCGTTCCCCCGGTGGATGGTCGACGCGGCCGGGCCGCCGCCGGCGGCCCGCATCGGGAACGCGGAGCCCGACGCCATCGCGGCTGCGTTCGCGCTGCGCATGCAGCATGCGACGCGGCTCGGCCGCTTCCTGATGTATCTGTGGCTGGCCGAGCGTCCCGTCCGTTTCCTGCTGTCGATCGTGCGCCGTCAGGTGGACAGGATCCCCGGCGCACGGCGGCTTTCCAGCAGCAGCCGGCCGTAGGAGGGCGTGCGGCTTGAACGGTCCTAGCCCGCATTTCTCACACTCGATGCGACCTGCGCCGGTTCAAGAAGCCGACAGGGCAGGAGCCGCGCGCAGCGCGATGTGGGCGCATCGGGCAAGCGCGGCGACACACCCTGTCGGCTTCTTCAACCGGCCCTCCGGGTTGCGTTTCGGCGGGCATCTCCGGCGTCGGGCGGCTCAACCGTATACCCTGATACGGCTTGTCGCCGCCCGCCGCCGCATCTGCTGCGCCGAAACAGCAACGCAGGCCGCATGGAGTGCGAGAAATGCGGGCTAGCAAGGTCCTGATCGTCAGCGGCTCGCCCGACGTGCTGAACACCAACACGCTGCTGCGCGGCTACGTGGCGGAAGGGTTCCGCCGCGCGTTCCCCGATGCGGCCGTGACCGCGGTGCCGTACGAGCTCGGCGTCTCCGCCGCGCAGTCGCTCAACCCCGACCTCGCCCTTGTGTTCGGCTCCGTCATGATCGACGGGACGGACTACGACCGCCTCGCCGACGTGGTGCGACGCGGTGGCGGCCGCGTACTGTTCTGGCTGCACGACGACCCGTACGAGTTCGACGCCAATGACCGCGTCATTCCGCTGGCGGACGCGATTTTCACCAACGACGAGGCCTCCCTCGACTATTATCCGGTCGCCGCGCGCGTGCATCATCTCCCGCTCGGCGGATGTCCGGTGACGCATTTCCGCGCCGTCGAGCGCCGCACCGCGCCGGACCTGTTCTTCTGCGGCCACCTGTTCGCCAATCGACGGACCTTCCTCGATCGCCTGGCGCAGAAGGTCCCGAATCTCGATCGCCGCCTGATCGTGATCGGATCGTCCGACGTCGATGCGCGCGTGCCCGGCTGGTATCGCGCCACGATCCCCAACATCATGCTGCCCGACTACTACAACACGGCGCTTTCGGTGCTGAACATCGGGCGCGACCTCAACCTCGCCAACCGCCGCTACGGGATCCGCGCCTCGACTCCCGGCCCGCGCACGTTCGAAGCGGCGTTCGCCGGGGCGGCGCAGATCTTCGTCGGCGACGGCCTGGAGATCACCGACTATTTCGAGCCCGATCGCGAGATCCTGCTGGCCGACTCCGCCGAAGGTTTTCTCGAGCACTTCGCCCGCCTCAAGCGCGAGCCGGGCTTGAGCCTCGCAGTCGGCCGCGCGGCCCAACAGCGGGCGATGGCGAGCCACAGCTACGAGCAGCGGGTCCGGATGTTGGTGAAGCATGCGCTCGGTTGACGGTCTCCGTAGGAAGAAGATGCTATAGGAGCCAAGCGACGACCGTGACCGGCGCCGTGGCGACCAAGGGGTTTGATGTCGATGGGGATTGAGATTCGGCCGACCGCCATTCCCGCCGTCCGTGTGATCGTCCCGACGCGGCTCGCCGACGCGCGCGGCTTCTTCGCGGAAGTGTACCGGCGCGACCAGTTCGCGGCCGGCGGCATCAATCTCGATTTCGTGCAGGAGAACCATTCGCTGTCGGCCGAGCCTGGGACGATCCGCGGGCTACATTTCCAGACCGCGCCGTTCGCCCAGGACAAGCTGGTGCGGGTCGTGCGCGGACGCATCCTCGACGTTGCGGTCGATCTGCGGCGCTCGTCGCCGACCTTCGGGCGCCATGTGGCGGCCGAGCTGTCGGCGGAAAACGGCCATGAAATCCTCGTTCCGATCGGGTTCGCGCATGCGTTCTGCACGCTTGAACCCAATACCGAGGTTGTCTACAAGGTCACCAACTACTACTCGCGCGAAAACGACCGTGGTCTCTTGTGGAACGACCCGGATCTGGGGATCGATTGGCCAGTAAAGGAGGGCACCGCTCACCTGTCTGACCGTGATCGGACGCATCCTAGACTGCGCGAGCTGCCGATCTATTTCGACTGATACTCGAGGATACATGCGCGTAATCGTGACGGGGGGTGCCGGGTTCATCGGCTCAGCCGTGTGCAGGCATCTGGTCCTGCACGAAGGCTGGGACGTGCTGAACGTCGACAAGCTGACCTACGCGGCGAATCTCGCCTCGCTGGATCCCGTGAAGGGCAATGCCCGCTATCGCTTCCTGCACGCCGACATCTGCGACCGCGAGACGATCGACCAGGCGTTCGCGGAGTTCGCGCCCGACGCCGTGATGCACCTCGCGGCGGAGAGCCATGTCGACCGTTCGATCACCGGCTCGGCCGAGTTCATCCGCACCAACGTGGTCGGCACCTACGAGCTCATCGAGGCGGCGCGCGCCTATTGGCGCGCCCTGCCCGCTCCGGCGCGCGACGCCTTCCGGTTCCTGCAGATCTCGACCGACGAGGTGTACGGCTCGCTCGGGCCCTCCGGCCATTTCGTCGAGACGACGCCCTACGATCCGCGCTCGCCCTATGCGGCGAGCAAGGCGGCCGGCGACCACCTGGTGCGAGCCTGGCACGAGACCTACGGGTTTCCCGGCCTCATCTCCAACTGCTCGAACAACTACGGCCCGTATCATTTCCCCGAGAAGCTGATCCCGCTGATCATCCTCAACGCGCTCGATGGAAAGCCGCTGCCGGTCTACGGCGACGGGCTCAACATCCGCGACTGGCTCTATGTCGAGGACCACGCACGCGCCCTGGTGCTGGTGCTGACCAAGGGCCGGCTCGGCGCGAAATACAACGTGGGCGGCCGCAGCGAGCGCACCAACCTGCAGGTGGTGCACGCGATCTGCGACATCCTCGACGAGCTCGTGCCGGCGAGCGGCCCGCGCCGCTCGCTCATCACCTTCGTCAAGGACCGGCCCGGCCACGATCGCCGCTATGCGATCGATCCCTCGCAGATCGAGCGGGAGCTCGGCTGGTGCGCCACGGAGTCGTTCGAGACGGGCCTGCGCAAGACAATCCAGTGGTATCTCGACAACCGCGCGTGGTGGCAGGCCGTGCGCGACGGCGTCTATGGCGGCGAGCGCCTCGGCCTGATCGACGCCTGACCCTGGAAATCCGAGACCGATGGCCACGATCCTGATCTTCGGCGAGCGCGGCCAGGTGGCGACCGCGCTGGCGCGTGTCTACGCGGCACGGCGCGACAGCGTCCGCTGTGTCGGGCGCGCCACGGCCGACATCGCCGACCGTGCTGCCGTCGACGCGACGGTGGCGCAGGTCTCGCCCGGCCTCGTCATCAACGCCGCCGCCTACACGGCGGTCGACAAGGCCGAGGACGAGGAGAGCGCGGCGGTGCACGTCAATCGCGACGGCGCAGCCCATGTCGCCGAGGCTGCAGCCAGATCCGGCGCGCCGGTGATCCATGTCTCGACCGACTACGTGTTCGACGGCACCAAGGCCGTGCCCTACGTGGAAACCGACCCGCCCAATCCGCTCGGCGCCTACGGCCGCTCCAAGCTCGCCGGCGAAGCGGCGGTGGCTGCCGCCGCCCCTTTGCACGCGATCGTGCGCACCAGCTGGGTGTGCGGCCCCGACGGCAGCAATTTCCTCAAGACGATGCTGCGGCTCGCCGGCCAGCGCCCGGAGATCGGCGTGGTCGACGACCAGTGGGGCGCGCCCACCTTTGCGGCCGATCTCGCTGACGCGATCGCGCGCATCGGCGATACGCTCCTCGCTGCGCCCGACCCCGCCCGGCTCGCCGGCGTCTATCACGCGAGCGGCACGGGGGAGACGACGTGGTGCCGGTTCGCCCGCGCCATTATGGCGGGCGCCGAGCGGCACGGGCTTCCCTCCTGCCGCGTCAACGCGATCACGACGGCCGACTACCCGACGCGCGCGCGCCGCCCGGCCAATTCGCGGCTCGACTGCGGCAAGCTCGCGCGCGTGTTCGGCGTGCGCCTGCCGGACTGGGAATCCTCCCTCGACACGTGCCTCGCGCAGCTCGCGGCGGCGCGACCGGAGAACGCCGCATGAAGGGCATCATCCTGGCGGGCGGCAGCGGGACGCGGCTCTACCCGCTGACCATTGCGGTCTCCAAGCAGCTGCTGCCGGTCTACGACAAGCCGATGATCTATTATCCGCTGTCGGTGCTGCTGCTCGCCGGCATACGCGACATCCTGGTGATCTCGACCCCGCACGACCAGCCGCTGTTCCAGAGCCTGCTGCGCGACGGGCGGCAGTTCGGCGTGTCGATCAGCTATGCGGCGCAGCCGCGCCCCGAGGGGCTCGCGCAGGCCTTCATCATCGGCCGCGAATTCATCGGCCGCGACGCCTGCGCGCTGGTGCTCGGCGACAACATCTTCCACGGCCACGGCTTTCCCGAGCTGCTGGCGCCCGCCGTCGAGCGCGCCTCGGGCGCGACCGTCTTCGCCTACGAGGTGGTCGATCCGGAGCGTTACGGCGTCGTCGCCTTCGATGCGGGCGGCAAGGCCGTGTCGATCGAGGAGAAGCCGCGCGAGCCGAAGTCCAACTGGGCGGTGACCGGGCTTTATTTCTACGACAACGACGTTGTTCGCCACGCTGCGGAGGTGAGGCCGTCGGCGCGCGGCGAGCTCGAGATCACCGATCTCAACCGCCGCTACCTCGACGCCGGCAGGCTCTATGTCGAGCGCATGGGCCGCGGCTATGCGTGGCTCGACACCGGCACCATGGATTCGCTGCTCGAGGCGTCCGAGTTCGTGGCGACGCTGGAGCGCCGCCAGGGCCTCAAGATCGGCTGCCCGGAGGAGATCGCCTTGCGCCTGGGCTACGTGACCATCGACGCGATGGAGCCGTGGCTTTCGACGTTGGGCAAGAGCGGCTACGCGAGCTACGTCCGCCGCGTCTCGGCGAGTTTGTAACGGACCTCCACGTGGCGAGCGCCGCGCTTCCAAGCCGCCGCTCAACCGACGCCCAATCCCGATCGCTTCAACCGCGGGTCGAGGATGTCGCGCAGTCCATCGCCCAGCAGGTTGATGCCGAGCACCGTGAAGAAAATGCACAAGCCGGGAAACAGCGCCATCCACCACGAGGTGCTGATGTGAGTCCGTCCGTCGGCCAGCATGGTACCCCAGGTCGGAATCTCAGGTGGCACGCCGAGGCCAAGGAAGCTCAATGCCGCCTCGGCAATGATCGCGGCGGCCATGGAGAAAGTCCCGATCACCACGGCGGATGGAAACAGGTTGGGCAGAATATGGTACAGGACGATGCGCGCATGGCTGGCACCGAGCACGCGAGCAGCGTCCACAAACTCGCGCGTACGTAGCGACAGCGCCTGACCTCTCGCCACCCGGCAGTAGGCGATCCAGCGCTGGCTGACCAGCGCGAGAATGAGATTTTCGAGTCCCTGCCCGAGGAACGCCATGATGGCGATGGCCAGAAGCAGCGGCGGAAAGGCCCAGACCACCTCGACGAGTTTCTGAATGCCGAAGTCGATGTTGCCGGCGAAATATCCCGAGACCGCACCCAGGCCGATGCCCACGACACCCGAGATGATGACGACCATCACAGCGATCACAAGCGAGACGCGGGCGCCGTAGAACAGCCGGGACAGGATATCGCGCCCGACCGCATCGGTGCCGAGCACATGCGGCCCGTTGAGCCAATCCGGCGCCTTCAGCGCCATCGCGAGATTCTGAGCGTTCGGGTCGTAGGGCGAAATCCAGGGCGCCAGTGTGCCGCCGAAGACAAGCATCAGCACGATGGTGCCGCCCACCAGAACCTTCGGCGTGCGCCACGGACGGATCGCGGCGCGCGCGCGCCGTGACGTTGCGGCTCTGCCGTCGACCATACGGGCTTCGAGGGTCGAGCTATCTGTCAAAGCGGATCCTCGGGTCGATCAGCGCGTAGAGAATGTCGATGGTGAAATTGATCGTGACGAATGCCAGCGTGTAGATGATCACTGTGCCGGTAATGAGCGGGTAGTCGCGGGCCTGGATCGCGGAGATCAAGAGCGAGCCGCTGCCCGGCCAGGCGAATACCGTCTCCACGATGATCGACCCGCTCAGCAGCGTGCCGAGCTCGAGGCCGACCACCGTGACAACCGGGATGAGGGCGTTTCGCAGCACGTGGCGCCAGAGAACGGCGCCCTCGTCCAATCCCTTGGCGCGCGCCGTGCGCACATAGTCCTCGGCCATGTTCTCGATCACCGACGAACGCGTCACCCGCATGATGATGCCCATCATGCCGGTGCCCAGCGCGATTGCCGGCATGATGATGTGGGCGATGGCATCCCGGGCAGCATGCATATTGCCGGCGATCAGGCTCTGGGCGATGTAGAAACCGGTTTGCCCATCCCCTCCGACGCCGTAGGTGCCGCGGCCGGAGGATGGCAGCCAATTGAGGTAGCCCGACACGACCAGGATCAACATGATACCGAACCAGAAGCTCGGCATCGATATTCCGAAGAATCCGAGCAGGGAACCGAGATTGTCGGTCCAGGAGTTCGGCCTTGCACCGGCCCACGCCCCGAGCGGAACACCGAAAATGACCGCAATCAGGATGGAGGCCGTGGCGAGCTCGATGGTCGCCGGCAGGCGCTCGCCGATCAGGCTGATGACCGGATCGGCATACTTGAATGAAATTCCCAGATCGCCGGCGAGGATGTTCGCCAGGAACCGGGCATATTGAACGTAGATCGGCTGGTCGAGGCCCCACCGCTGCCGCGCCTCGGCAATATCCTGCGCCGACGCCTCATCCGACAGCAGCAGATCGGCCGGATCGCCAGGCGCCGCGTGAATCAGCAGGAAGACGAGCAGCGAAATCAGCAGGACGACCGGAATCGTCGCAATAACCCGTCGGAGCAGAAACCCAAGCATTGACCGAGCTCGAATCTCTCGTTCGCGGCCGGCGGACTTTGGATGCGTCCGGTCCGCGGCTACGGCTTGACGCTGATTTCAGTGCCGAAAATGCGGCCCGAGGGTGTCGGCTCGTGGTCGATATTCTTTGCCTCGCCATAGAGCATGTGATGCCGCCACATGAAGCACGCCGGGGCAGCGTCCTCGATCGCCTTGAAGGCGATGTTGAGGGCTTTCTTGCGTTGGGCCGGATCGAACGTCACCCGTTCGGCGGCCAGCGTTTTGTCGATGGTCGGGTCGGATATCCCGATGCGCGGCGATCCGTTGGTCTCGAAATACTGCGACAGCGCCACTGACGGGTCGACTACGGAGCCGCGTCCCATGTAATAGAATGCGGTCTTGCCGCGTTGCACGTCGGCCCAGAGCGTCGCCCATTCCGGCGTGCGCAGCTTGGCGTTGATGCCGACCGCGTTGAGCATGGGTATCATCGCCTCGGTGATATCCTTGTCGTTGATGTAGCGGCCGACCGGCGTGTCGAGATAGACCGGCTCATTGTTGTATCCGGACGCCTTCACCAGTTCCCTCGCCTTCGCCGGATCGTAGGGGACGAACAGGCTCTTTTTGGCGTTGTCCGCGTCGTAGCCATATTGGCCCGGGCCGATCGGTCCGTCGAGCCGGTCGGCTTGGACTTTCAACACGCTCTTGATGATGAGGTCCCGGTCGATCGCATGGCATACGGCCTGGCGCAGCTTGAGGTTGTCCCACGGCGTGTGCTTGGGACTCATCGCCAGGAACATGATCTCCACCGAGCCGCCGGGACGCAGCACGGCATTGGGCGACTGGCCTACGCGCTGCGCCAGATGCGGCGGAATGAATTGCGCGATCTGAATCTCGCCGTTCATCAGGGCGGTGACGCGCTGTTCTGCTTCTCGCATCACCGAGAAAATCAGCGTGTCGGGGTTCTCCGGCTTGACCGTTGGATTACTCTCATCCTTCTCGAGCACGATGCGCTGGCCGACCACCAGTTCCTTGAGCTTGTAGGGCCCCCACCCCCATGGATATTTGCGGTCCGCGTCGCGCGCGCCGTGCTTGTCGTAGAGGTCTTTCGACGTGATGAAAACCCGGTCGAACAGATACTCGAGCAGCGAGGCCGTTGGTTCCTTGGTAACGATCTTCACCGTGTGCTGGTCGAGCGCGACGATGTCCCTGATCGGGCCTGTGTTCTGCTTCTGCTTGCTCTGCGGGTCGGTGTTGATGCGTGTAACGGAATGCACCACGTCGTCGGCGGTGAGCTCCTTGCCGTCGTACTGGCGCTTGACGCCGCGCTTGAGATGGAACGTCCAGACATTGTTGTCCGCCTTGTCGACCTCCCAGCGCTCCGTCAGCATGCCGACGTATTCGCCCTTGGCGAAATCGTAGATGCCGAGACAGCCGTACACCTGGCACCAGATGCCGTAACCCAACGAGATGCTGTCCGCATAGGGGTTGAAGCTTGCGATCGTCTCGGTGACCCCGACGGCGACACGGCCTCTCGCTGCCGCGCTTCCGGCGCATAGCCCGAGCATTGCAAGGCCGGCGATCGACGCCGTTACAAACCCGGTGCGTCCCGAATACGCCTTCATATTCGCCTCCCGCGACATCGCCCCGCCGAAATCCGGCACCAGCGTTCATCATAGCGAGATCACGGTGCACCGGCCACTCATTCGGCTTTCCCCGGTGCCGCGGCAAATCAACCGCTACTTCCGTCCGCCCGGCCCGAACACGTGGCAAGCAACGCCGTGCCGGCCGTCAAATTCGAGCCGCGGCTCCTCGTCGGTGCATCGTTTCTCCGCGAACGGGCAACGCGGATGGAAACTGCAGCCCGACGGGGGATTGATCGGGCTCGGCACATCGCCCTGCAATATCGTGCGTGCGCCCCTGCTCGCCGTATCGGGCTTGGGTACGGCAGCCAGCAACGCGCGCGTGTACGGATGCCGTCCCTGGCGGTCGAGGTCATCGGCCGGAACGATCTCGACGATCTTGCCGAGATACATCACCGCGACGCGGTCGCTCATATGCTCGACCACCCGGAGATCGTGAGAGATGAACAGGTACGTGAGACCGAGGTCCTGCTGAAGGTCGAGCAGCATGTTCAGGATCTGCACCTGGATCGAAGCATCCAGCGCGGAGACCGGCTCGTCAGCCACGATGAACCTGGCGTTCACCGCCAGCGCCCGGGCAATTCCGATGCGTTGACGCTGGCCACCGGAGAATTCATGGGGATATCGGCCGTAATACTCAGCCCGCATCCCGACCCGCGTCAGCAGCTCCACCACACGATCCTTGCGATCCCGGCCCTTGACGATGCCGTGGATACGCAGTCCCTCCGCGATGATCTCACCGATCCGCATGCGCGGATTGAGCGATGCATACGGATCCTGGAAGATGATCTGCATGTTGCGGCGCAGTTCATGCGCCGCCGGGCCCGACACCGACGACAGCTCGCGGCCTTCGAACGTGATGCTGCCGCTCGTCGGTTCGATCAGCCGGACCAGGCAGCGGCCAAGCGTGGTCTTTCCGCAGCCCGACTCGCCGACCAGGCCGATCGTCTCGCCGTCCTCGACGTCGAGGTCCACCCCATCGATCGCCTTGACGTGCTCACGCACACCCCGGAACAGCCCGGCCTGCACCGGAAAATATTTCTTCAGATTCCTGATCTCGAGCAGGGGCATTCACGCCGCCTTGAAGCAGGCAACGCGATGGTGCGGCTCGATCTCGACCAGCGGCGGTGGCTCCTGCGCACAGCCCTCGTCGGCATGTGCACAACGGGTACGGAACCGACAGCCCGTGGGCCAGTCGAGCGGATTGGGAACGATCCCGGGAATGGCTTCGAGCCGGCGCTTCGCGGACCCGCGTCCCAGCATGCAGTTGAGAAGCCCGATCGTGTACGGATGCTTCGGACGAAGAAAGATCGCGTCGGGTTTCGCGCTCTCGACGATCTTGCCTGCGTACATGACCGCCACCTCATCGGCGCGTTCCGCGACCACGCCGAGGTCATGCGTGATCAGAAGCAGGGCCATGCCGAGCCGCTGCTGCAGTTCGCCGATCAGCTCCAGGATCTGCGCCTGGATCGTGACGTCGAGCGCCGTGGTCGGCTCGTCGGCAATCAGCAGTGCCGGCGAACAGGCGAGCGCCATCGCAATCATGATCCGCTGGCGCTGTCCGCCCGAAAGTTGATGCGGATAGCTGCGGACCCGCCGGTGCGGCTCCGGCATCTTGACGAGACTGAGCAGCTCGATCGTCCGCTCGCGGGCGACCCGGGAGCCGGCCCCCTGATGCAGCCGCAGCGTCTCGGCGATCTGGTCGCCGACCGTCATGACCGGATTGAGCGACGTCATCGGCTCCTGAAAGATCATGGAGATTTCATTGCCGCGAATGCGCCTGACGTCCGCGTCCAAGAGAGCCGCGAGGTTCCTGCCGCGATAGAGGATCTCCCCGCCGGTGATGCGGCCGGTGTCCTGGGGAAGCAATCGAATGATCGACAAGGCGGTCACGCTCTTGCCGCAGCCGGACTCTCCGACCAGCCCGACGGTCTTGCCATCCTCGATGTCAAATGTGACGCCGTCGACCGCACGCACTTCGCCGTCGCTCGTGAAAAACGAGGTGCGCAAATCCTTCACTTGCAAGAGCGGCGCCATCTCCCGGAGCTTCGTTCACAATCCGCCGCAGCGTCCCCGCGATCGATCATCGGTAACACGGGCGGCGGCGCCGTCACAACCGGTCGAGTCGTCATGGTGAGGAGCGCGCCCTTGGGCGCGCGTCTCGAGCCACGCAACCACCCGCGGACGCATTGATTTTGGGCGGGCCGTGACGTTTGATGTGGGCTCGTCGCGGGTCCAATCCGCCCACTGAAAGCCAACGACGGAACAACGATATGGCATCGATCGAGGCGTTCGAGGACCATTGCTGGAAGGACGTCATTCCGGCGCATGACCTCAAGCTTTACGCGCCCTACGCCCGCCAGACCCAGGTCGGTCCCAAGGTCGCGTTCCTGGCGATCGACCTCTACAACCTCGTCTATCGCGGCGGTGCACGCCAACCGGTGGACCTCGACCCGCAATTTCCGAACAGCTGCGGCATCTATGCGCATCGCGCCGTCGAGCCGACGAAACGGCTGTTCGCGGCCGTCCGCCGCGCCGGCATCCCGGTGTTCTACTGTACCCAGGACCACCGCCCGCAGAATCGCCCGAACGGCGCAATTTCCACGCGGCGGAAAGAGAAGCTGGCCAATGCGACTGATCACGGCATCTATCACGAGTTCACGCCCGAGCTGCACGACGTGGTGATCTTCAAGCAGCGCGCCAGCATCTTCCAAGGCACGCCGTTCCTCTCGCACCTCAATCTGCTGGGTATCCGAAGCCTGATCGTGTGCGGCGAGAGCACGTCCGGCTGCGTTCGTGCCAGTACGGTCGATGCCTATTCCCATGGCTTCCATGTCTCGATCGTGGAGGAATGCACCTACGACCGCTCCGAATTGATTCACAAGGTCAATCTGTTCGACCTGCATCACAAATATGTCGACGTCATGCACCTCGACGAGGTGATCGCGCATCTCGACGGCCTGGCAGCGCAACGGGCGTTGCAGGCGGCCGAGTAGGTCCGGACGGAGCCCGACATGGCGCCGGTCGAGAAGTTCGAGGAGCATTGCTGGAAGGACGTTGTCCCCGCAGCCGACATGAAGCTCTACGCATCCCACGCGCGCGAGACATTCGTCGGCCCCTGCGCAGCGCTGCTCGCGCTCGACCTTTGCAATCTCGCGTATCGCGGCGGCGGCCCGGTCTCGCCCGACGACGCGACCGGTGCTCATCCGAGCAGCCACGGGCACTTCGCGCACGACGCGATCGAACCAATCCGTCGTCTGCTGGCGGCGGCACGGCGGGCCCGGCTGCCCGTCTTCTACAGCACGCAGGATGAGAGGCCCAACGCCTATCCGCGGGGTGCACGCTCGCCCATGTGGCGCATCTCGGCGACGCTCCCGGACGACCACGAGATCTATCCCGCGTTCAAACCCGAGCCATCCGACGTCATCATCTACAAGCAGCGCGCCAGCGCCCTCGAGGGAACGCCGCTGCGCTCGCACCTCAAGTTGCTCGGGGTCGAAAGCCTGATCGTATGCGGCGCAGGGACCTCCGGATGCGTCCGGGCGACCGTGGTCGACGCCCATTCCTGCGGGCTGCGCGTCGCCCTGGTGGAGGAATGTACATTCGATCGAACCGAACTCACCCACAAGCTCAACATGTTCGACCTGCACCATAGCTATGTCGATGTCGTGCACCTCGACGAGGTCCTCGGCCACCTCGCAGAGCTTGCGGGCGGACAACCGTCGGGCAACGCCTGAGTCCGCCGCAGCAAGCTTGCCCCCGGCAGTGCCAGGGGGCTTTAGGTGTCAACGCCGGAAATTTGGCCGAGGCACCGCATGACGCTACGTCAGGTCCACATCACCAGCACGATCCCGGCGAGGATCAGGACGATGCCGTAGGGATAATACGGCCCAAGCTTCTCACCGAGGACGATGACCGAGAGCGCCGGGACCAGGACGTAGGTGGCGGCCATCACCGGGTAGGCGCGCGCCAGCTCGACCTCGCGCAGCAGGAGGACCCAGATCACCGTCACGGCCGCGTACAGCACGAGGGCCGCCCACAGCACCGGCGAAAGCGCGATGTCCATGAGCGCGCCGCGCGAGGCGGCGAGCTTGAACAGGAGCTGGCCGACGGCGAGGCCGAGCGCCGTCGCAATGGCAAACGTGACGATCTTGACGGTCATGGAAGCCTCGTGCGGGTGCCGGTGCGCGCCCTCGCCGGACAGCTAGCAAGAAATCCGCCCCCGCGAAACCACGGTTTCTGTTGACGAGCCGCGCCGCCGGCTTGGTTTCGTTGACAGGGCGATGTCAACTCAGTAGGCGGGCGCCAACACGATACCGAACGATCAGGAGGACGGCTTCGATGACCCCGAGCGTCAAGGCCCTCAAGGTCAAGGTCTTCGCCGACGGCGCCGACAAGGCGCGCATGCTGGAGCTCTACGCCAACCCTGCGGTGACGGGCTTCACCACCAATCCGACCCTGATGCGCCAGGCCGGCGTGACCGACTACGAGGCCTTCGCCCACGACATCCTGCGCGCCATTCCGGACCGGCCGATCTCGTTCGAGGTCTTCTCCGACGATTTTACCGAGATGGAGCGGCAGGCCGTGAAGATCGCCGGGTGGGGAGCGAACGTGTTCGCCAAGATCCCGGTGACCAACACCAAGGGCGAGAGCGCCGGCCCACTGATCCGGCGGCTGGTGCAGCAGGGCGTCCAGCTCAACGTCACGGCGATTCTCACGACGGCACAGATCGACGAGGTCGTCTCCGTACTGAAGGGGACGCGGCACTCCTACGTGTCGGTATTCGCCGGCCGCATCGCCGACACCGGGCGCGACCCCCTGTTCTTCATGCAGCACGCGGTGGCGGCGTGCAACGCGGCGGGCGGCATGGAGGTGATCTGGGCGAGCTGCCGCGAGCTTTTGAACATCTGGCAGGCGGACGAGATCGGCTGCCACGTGATCACGGTGCCCGCCGACATCGTCAAGAAGCTCGGCAATGTGGGCCGCGACCTGACCGAGTACTCGCTCGATACCGTGCAGATTTTCTACCGGGATGGAGCGGCGGCGGGATTCAGGCTGTGAGCCGATAGCTTACTGTCCCTTATCCGCGTTCTCTCCCATCTCCGCCAGCAGCCGCCGGGCGATCTGGTCGGCATAGAACTGATGCCCACGCAGATCGAGATGCGCGGCGTCGTAGTAGAAATCGGGTGTGACGGCGGCCGACACGGCGGCATGCAGGTCGAGGAAGGGAAATCCCGACCGCTCGACCGCCGCCTCCACCATCTTGGTCAGCCCGGTCTCCTTGCCGTGGAGCTCCGCCGCCAGCGGCGAGATGACGAACAGCACCTTGCGTCCGGGGCGATCGGTCTCGCGGATGGCGGCGAACAGGTTGCGGAAGCTCAAGTCTGCGACACGATAGTCCTCGAAGCCGCGTATCGGATCGAATGGCCGCATCGCCCGATTGAGCCGCCACACGAGGAACGACGTCGCTTCCCATAGCGCCTTGAACGGACCGGGCGGCGGGCCGGTGAAGACGAACGAGGCGTCCGCGTCCTTCAGACCGCGCAGCACATCTTCGCTGATCAGCGTGATGATGAGCGCCGTTTCGTCGTCCATGGTCTTGAAGCGGATGCGCGCCGCCATGTTGTCGAGCCCGTATTCGTTGACCCCGCCGTTGCCGCACACGAAGCTCTTGCCGGTTGCCGCTTCCAGGCGGGTGCAAACGCCGTGGGCGAACGTCTCGCGGTCGTCGATATGGGTCCCGCCCCAGGTGATGCTGTCGCCGATGAACAGGAGCTTGCCGTGCGCCGGCGAGGTCCAGTCCTTGATGCTGCGCAACCCCTTGCTGTCGATCGTGACCCGGGCTCCCCACCGACGAGCCAGGGACTGGTTGGGCTGGGGCGCAAAGCGGTACGAGCGCGCGGTCTGGTACAGGACCGGATTGCCGAGCCCCACCCAGCGCAGCACGAGCTCCGCCGCCAGGATGGGAGACACGACGATCGCCGCGATGATCAGCCAGTATATGGCGCGCTTGATGCCGTTCATTCGATGCTTCGCCGTTCGCGCTCGCGACATCTTCAGGGGGCGCCATGCTCTAGCGGCAGAGTGGCGCCGGCGCAACGGAGGGCGCCCGAGGCGCCCGCCCGCCGAGGGCGCGCCGCGCCCGCCAAAGGCGCGCCGCGAATGCATTGTCTCGGCTCACCTTTCGTGCTGATTAGGGCGGCGATCGAGGATCAACATCCGTGGCCGGCGCCGCCATTCCGCCCGAACCAATCCCCTCACGCCGCCTCCTGTTCCTGGTCACGGAAGACTGGTACTTCTGGGGCCACCGGCTGGCGCTCGCGCGCGCGGCGCGCGATGCCGGCTACGCGGTGACGGTGGCGACGCGCGTCGACGCGTTCGGCGATCACATCCATGGCGAGGGCTTCACCCTCGTGCCGCTGGCATGGAAGCGGCGCAGCCTCAATCCGTTCCGCCTGGTCGCCGAGACCATCGCGATCAGCCGCCTGTATCAGCGGCTCTCCCCCGACATCGTTCACCACGTCTCGCTCAAGCCCATCCTGCTGGGAACCTGTGCGGCGTACTTCGCGCCGCGCACGGTCGTCCTCAATGCGATGACCGGGCGCGGCTATGCCTTCACGTCGCGCTCGTGGCGCGCGCGCATTCTGTCCGGCGCCGTCTCGCTGCTGCTGCGCGTGCTGCTGCGGCGGGCGAACACGATCGTTCTTCTGGAGAACGAGGATGACCGGCAGTTCGTGCAGAGCGCGATCGGCATTCCGCCCCAGCGCACCGCGGTCAATCCAGGCTCGGGCGTCGACATGCGGCGCTTCTCGGTCCTCCCCATGCCGCCCGAGGGCCCGGTCGCGATCGGCTGCGCGGCCCGCATGCTGGGCATCAAGGGCATCCCCGACGTGGTGGCGGCGAGCCGCCTGCTGCGCGCGCGCGGTGTCGCACATCGGCTCGTGCTGGCGGGTGGGATCGACGCCGAAAGCCCCGATGCCATCGCCGAGCAGACCCTGCGGGAGTGGGTGGAGCAGGACGGCATCGAATGGCTCGGCCAGATCGCCGACGTGCGCGAGCTGTGGCGGCTATGCCATATCGCGGTGCTCGCCTCGCTCGGCGGCGAAGGCGTCCCGCTGTCGCTGGTGGAGGCCGCCGCCTGCGGCCGCCCGCTGGTCGCGACCGACGTCGCCGGCTCGCGCGACATCGCCCGCGACGGCGTCAATGCGTTGGTGGCGCCGCCCGCTTCGCCCGAGAAGCTCGCCGATGCGCTGGAGCGCCTGATCGCCGATGCAGACCTGCGGCGGCGCTTCTCCACCGAAAGCCGCCGCATCGCCGAAACCACGTTCTCCCAGGACCATGTCCTGTCGGCTACGCTTGCGCTCTACGAAAAGCTGTTGCGGCAGCTGTCGCCGCGCCGCTGATCAGGCCGCGGCGCCCTGATAGTCGGGCACGGCGGCGTGCAGCACGCCGTAGATCGTCGCGCGCTCTTCCCGCGCCAGCCCCTGCTCGAGCGCCGCCAGCCAGCCGCGCATGGCGTCGAGCGAGGGATGCACCGGCCGCGCCGCGACGATGCCGGCGATGCCGATCTCGGTGGTCGGCTCGTCGCGCGCGAACAGGATCTCGTGCAGCCGCTCGCCCGGCCGGACTCCCGTAAACGTGATCTCGATGTCGCGGCCGGGCTCGAGGCCCGACAGGCGGATCATCCGCTCGGCGAGGTCGACGATCTTGACCGGCTGGCCCATGTTGAGGACGTAGACCGAGGCGTCCGACCGCTGCGGCCCGAGTGCATGGCTCGCCGCCGTGACCACGAGATCGCACGCCTCGCGAATGGTCATGAAATAGCGCAGCATGTCGGGATGTGTGACCGTGACGGGCCCGCCGGCCTCGATCTGCGCCTTGAACTTCGGCACCACCGAGCCGTTCGAGGCGAGCACGTTGCCGAACCGCACCGCGATCAGCCGCATCGGCCGGCGCCCGCCGTCGATGCGGTGGGCGAGGTCGGCGTCAAGCGCCTGGCAGTACATCTCGGCGAACCGCTTGGTGGCGCCCAGCATCGACACCGGCTCGATCGCCTTGTCGGTCGAGATCATCACCATGGCGCCCGCCCCGGCGTGGGCCGCCGCATCGGCGACGTTGACCGAGCCGAACACGTTGGTCTTCACGCCCTCGGCCCAATCGAGCTCGACCAGCGGAACGTGCTTGAGCGCCGCCGCATGGAACACGATGTCGGGCTTGAACTCGCCGATCAGGCGGAAGATGCGGCTGCGGTCGCGCACGTCGGCGATGCGGCCTTCGATTGTTGCGCTCGATTCCTTGGCCTTGAGCAGCTCGAGAATGCGCTGCATGCCGGGCTCCTGGTTGTCCACCACGAGGAGCCGCGCGGCGCCGAACGTCACCACACGATCGCACAGCTCGGAGCCGATCGAGCCACCTCCGCCCGTCACCACCACCGCCTTGCCGCGCACGATGCTTTCGAGCCGCTGGTAGTCGATCTTCACGCTCGGCCGCAGCAGCAGGTCCTCCACGGCGATCGGCGCCAGGCGCATCCTCTGGCCCTCGATCTCGTCGAACTCCTCCAGCGACGGCAGCCGGCTCACCGTGAGCCCGAGCCGGCGCGCCCGCATCAGGACCTCTTCCGGCGCGGCCTCCGGCACCAGTGCGCTCGGCGTCATCACCACGCGCGGCAGCCGGGCGCCGCGCGCCTCGAGATCGGCGACGACGCGCTCGAGGTCGTCCAGCGCGCCGAGCACCGTGATGCCGCGGATCGTCTGCCCCTGGTCGGCCGATGACGGCGACAGGACGCCGATCGGCCAGATCTTCTTGATCGCCCCACTCTCGATGGCGCGGATCAGTGCCTCCGCATCGGCAGCGCGCCCAAGCACCAGGATGGGGGCGGAATCGCCGCGCGTCGCTTCGTGGCGCGTGCGCGTATAGCGGAAATACCGATAGGTGATGCGCGGGCCGCCCAGGAACAGGATCTGGAGGCACCAGTAGAGGACGATGGTGATCTTGCCGAAGAAGAAGGTGCCGAGCAGGTTGGGCGCCACCAGGATGTAATCGAGCACCAGGAGCGAGACGGCGAGCACGCTCACCGCGCGGAAGATGTTCATCAGGTCCGGCAGCGAGGCGAATCGCCACTTCCCCTCGTACAGCCGGAAGATCGAGTAGATGATTCCGGCATAGACGACGAAGCCGGGCAGCACGTAGACGAGGCCCTCGAGGCGCGGCTCCAGGAGGTCGAGGTCGCCGAACCGGACGTAGAAGCTCGCCACGACCGCCGCCACGGTGGCGAGCAGATCGTGGATGAAGATCAACGCCTTACGCAGCGTAAAGGTCGGCAACCGAAGCATCGACTCCCCATCCGGCGCGCGGCGGCTCCCGCCGACGGCGGGAGCTCACATGGCGGTGCCGGGGCAATCCTGTAAAGCCCCGGGATTCGCAGGGCTCGTTCTACACGGCCGCCGGCGCCGGCGCACCCCGGCAGTCGCTTGCCGGCGCGGCCACGGCCTGGTCCCGTTCGGCGGCCGCCATGCCGCCGAGCACCCCGACGCCCAGCACATAGAGCCAGCCGGTGGAAAAATCAGTCAGGTAGGACAGGAACAGCGATCCAATGACGCCCTGCAGCACGACTCCGAGGCCAAGCCAGGCAGCCAAGCCGCCCTTCCAGAACATGAGGACGTGGGCGATCCACATGGCGTAGAGCAGGCTGACGCCGATCAGGCCGAGCTGGATCGCGATTTCCAGCGTCTGGTTGTGGGCATTGGACGTGACGGTGCCGGCCGCTCCGCTCTGGCCAGCGGTCGCGGCGCGGAACAGCGGCTCGATCGAGCCGGTGCCCTGGCCGGCGATGGGCGCGTGGGACACGAACGCAATCGAGCTCCGCCAGAACGCGAGGCGATAGCCGCTGGAGGTCTCGGCGTTCTCCTGGCGATACTGGTGCACCTCTTCGACCACGGCGAGCGTGCGCATGCGCAGATGGGGTGAAGCCGCCCAGATGACGGCGACGAACACCCCGCCGAGCGCGAGCGCGCTCACCGTCCCACGCCAACCGAAGCCCTGCAGGGCGAGCAGCAGGAGCAGCACGGGAAACGTCGCGAGCGTCGTCCGGGCGGTCACCACGAAAGCCGCGTTGACCACGAAGGCGAAGGCGAGGGCACCAAGGGCCAGCGCGAGCGGCCGGTGATCGCGACGCCACGCCATGATCGCCAGGTGGCCGCATGCGAACGCGCAGATCACGAACTCCATGTTCTGGACGATGTAGTTCTTTACCGGCACGCCCGGAAAAGTGCCGCGTGGGGCGAGCACCGGCCAGATGTGGTGGATCCACGAGACGACGAGCAGCGCGGTGCATGAGGCGAGGAACCCGCCGAGCACCCAGTAGCCCTTCGCCGAGCGGCGGAACTGAATGATCAACAACGGGATGACCAGCAGCTTCAGATAGGCCTTGGCGGAACCCAGCGCCGCCGTCGGGCTCGCCACCGACCAGGCGACGCCGAGAAGCATCAGCGCGCAGAGCAGGAGCGGCAGGCCGGCGGCCGGATCGGCGAGCTCGCGGCGCAGCTCGGCGAGGCGGACCGTCGGCACGAACGCGACGAGCCAGAGCGCCGTCAGGATGCCGGTCGCCGAGGTCGACCAAGGAAGCGAGATCGCGATGGCGACGGCGAGCCATTCGGCCGCGCGCGCCGCACGCGCCGGCGCGAAGAGTCCCGACGCGATCTGCGCGCCCATCCGCTCCGTCATCGGCCGTCGCCCGCGCCCTGATCGGCCGGCCGGGGCGAAGCAGGGCCGAGCCGGGAGAGCCCGCAGCCCGCACGCACGCGGTCGCCGTGCACGATCGCGTCGAGCTTCGACTCGTTGCGGGACAGCGCGGAGCGGTCGGCCATCGGGTGCCAGAGGTGGAGGACGCCGGTTGCGAACCGCCCATCCTTGCGCGCCACCCCGGCATGAAGAAGGCGCACAACGAGGTCGGAATCCTCCTTGCCCCACCCGGTATAGGAGGCGTCGAAGCCGTCCACCCGTTCGAGATCGGCCCGCCAGACCGCAAGGTTGCACGAGCGGCAGCCGTGCCAGCTGCGCGCCTTCAGCTTGCGCAACGGGCCGAGCGGCAGGCGCAGTGTGGGCATCAGCCGATTGATGCCACCTTGCAGGCGCTGCCGGAAGAAGGCGGCAAGCGGCCAGGTCTCGGGCTCGAGGCGCTCGCGCAGGACGGAATCGGTCAGGGCGCGCGACATGAGGATGCGGTTGCCGGCAACGAACCAGCCGGTCTCGGCGAGCTGGCGATGCGCGGCGATGAAATCCGGCCGGGGGATGCAATCGCCATCGAGAAATACGCAGTAGCTCCCGCGGCTTGCCGCGATCGCCCGGTTGCGCATTTCGGCTGCCCGAAACCCCTGATGCGGCTGCCAGACGTGGGCGAGCGGGCGCCCGAGGCGCGGCGTCCAGTCGGCAATCAATGCAGCCGTGGCCGGCCCCGACCCGTCGTCGGCGACCACCACTTCGAAATCCTTGTCGGACTGGCGCGACAAGCCCCGCAGGACGGCGTCGAGCGCATCCTCCCGGTCATGCGTGGTGGCGATCACGGAAATGAGGCTGGTCGTGTCCATGCACGGCTAGCCTCGGCCGTAGACGTCGTCGAACCGGACGATGTCGTCCTCTCCCAGGTAGGAGCCGGTCTGGACCTCGATCAGCTCCAGCGGAATACGGCCCGGATTGGCGAGCCGGTGCACCGCTCCCAGGGGGATGAAGGTCGATTCGTTCTCGTGGACGGTACGTTGCTCCTGTCCGATCGTCACCGCGGCGGTGCCGCGCACCACCACCCAGTGCTCGGCGCGATGCATGTGTTTCTGCAGCGACAACGTACTTCCCGGCGTGACCACGATGCGCTTGACCTGGAAGCGCTCGCCCTGATCGACCCCCTCGTAGTGACCCCATGGGCGATAGACCCGGCGATGGTTCATGGCTTCGGGCACGTTGCGCGCCTTGAGCGCCGCGACGATGTCCTTGACCTCCTCGGCACGGCTGCGCGGCAGCACCAGGACCGCGTCGGGGGTGGACACCACCACGAGGTCATCGACCCCGAGCACCGCAGTGAGGCGCCCGTCCGCGTGAACGAGGCAGTTCCTGGCGTCCCTGGCGACGGTGGGTCCATGCAGGGCATTGCCGTCGGCGTCGCGCTCGCTCACCGCATAGACCGCATCCCAGCTGCCGATATCCGACCAGCGGAAGCGCCCTTCGACCACCGCGGCGCGGTCGGTCTTTTCCATCACCGCATAGTCGATCGACGTCTTGGGCGCCCCGGCGAAGGCGGCCGGGGCGAGGCGCAAGAAGCCGAGATCGAGGCTGGCCTCGGCAACCGCCGCCTCAACCGCCCCAACGATGGCCGGTGCATGCACCTCCAGTTCGGACAGAAGGTCCTGGGCGCGAAAGACGAAATTGCCCGAGTTCCACAAGTAGCCGTCGGCCACGTAGCGGGCGGCGGTCGCGGCGTTCGGCTTCTCGACGAAGGCGGCCACCGCGTGCACCCCGTCGTGCCCCAGGGCCTCCCCGCGCCGGATATAGCCGTAGCTCGTCCGCGGCTCGGACGGACGCAGGCCGAACGTGACGATGCGGCCGGCGAGCGCCGCCTCGCGCCCGGCCAGACAGGCGGCGTGGAAGAGGTCAATGTCGAGGATGACGTGATCGGCCGCGAGCGTCATCACCACCGCCTCCGGATCGCGCTGGCGCGCGAGGACGGCGGCCGCCGCGATGGCGGGCCCCGAGTCGCGCCGGTCCGGCTCGAGTACGATGGTCGCTTCGATCCCGAACTCCTCCGCCTGTCGCCGGGCGAAGAAGCGGAAGTCCGCTGCAGTCATCACGATGGGGGGTGCGAAGAGGGTTTCGTCGGCGACCCGCATCAGCGCTTGCTGATAGGTTGAACGATCGCCCATAAGCGGCAGAAATTGCTTGGGCATCGTGTCGCGCGACACGGGCCAAAGGCGGGTGCCTGAGCCGCCCGCGAGCAGGACCGGTATGATACGGGAACTGGACAACAGAGCGGCCCTCCGCGAAGGGAGATTGTTATCGCCGGTGCCGCTCGGCTGACAAGCCGGAACGGCCGCATTCGCCCGGTTGTGAGTAAACCTTCCTGCCCCCTCCGCGTAGGCGTTGCGGCTCGCGTGCCTTACCGAAGCATCATGTCGCCTTGTCAGAGCCGGCCGATTCGCCTAGGAGCAAGCGGTATCACGCCACGCGGCAGGGGCGATCCGATCGACGCGCAGCGTCTCGGCGACCGGTCACGTCGGATGCCGGGCTTGACTGTTCAACACACATGCGCGTCCCGCCCCGGCGGGCCACGACGGAACGATTCATGCTGCCTTCCCGGGATCTCGCCCGCGTTCGCTGCGAGGTAGCTGATGGCAAAAGCCGTGACGGCGCGAAGGCCGGGCCGGCGCCGACCGTGAGCTTCGTCTCGCTCGGCTGCCCCAAGGCACTGGTGGACTCCGAGCGCATCATCACGCGGCTGCGCGCCGAGGGCTACGCGCTCACGCGCGAGCACCAGGGCGCCGACCTGGTGATCGTCAACACCTGTGGGTTCCTGGAGAGCGCGCAGGCGGAGTTGCTCGCCGCCATCGGCGAGGCGGTGGCGGAGAACGGCAAGGTCATCGTCACCGGCTGCATGGGGGCTGAGCCGGAGAAGATCACCGCGCACTATCCCAACGTCCTGGCGGTGACCGGCCCGCAGCAGTACGAGAGCGTGCTCGCCGCGGTCCATCGGGCGGTGCCGCCGCAACACGATCCGTTCCTCGACCTGGTTCCGGCCGAGGGCGTGAAGCTGACCCCGCGCCACTACGCTTACCTAAAGATTTCAGAGGGCTGCAATAATCGCTGCACCTTCTGCATCATCCCGAAATTGCGTGGCGACCTGGTCTCCCGGCCGGTCGCCGACGTGCTGCGCGAGGCCGAGCGGCTGGTGCAGGCGGGAGTGAAGGAGCTCCTGGTTATTTCCCAGGACACCTCGGCCTACGGCCTCGACCTGAAATACGCCCCCAGCCAGTGGAAGGGCCGCGATGTGCGCGCCCGTTTCATCGAGCTTGCCCGCGAGCTCGGGGAGCTCGGCGTGTGGGTGCGGTTGCACTACGTCTATCCCTATCCCCATGTCGACCCGGTGATCCCGCTGATGGCGGAGCGCAAGGTTCTGCCCTACCTCGACATCCCGTTCCAGCACGCGAGCCCCGAGGTGCTCCGGCGCATGCGGCGGCCGGCCATGCAGGAGCAGACCCTGGAGCGGATCGCGCGCTGGCGCGAGATCTGTCCCGACCTGACGATCCGCTCGACCTTCATCGTCGGCTTCCCGGGCGAGACCGAGGCGGACTTCGAGCTGCTCCTGCAATGGCTCGGCGAGGCGCAGCTCGACCGGGTCGGCTGCTTCCGCTACGAGCCGGTGGCCGGCGCCGCCGCCAACGCGTTGGCGGAAGCGGTTCCCGACGAAGTGAAGGAGGAGCGCTGGCATCGCTTCATGCAGCGCCAGCGGTCGATCTCGGTGAGCCGGCTCAAGCGCCGGGTCGGCCAGCGGCTCAAGGTAATCATCGACGAACTCGGGCCGACCGTCGCCAAGGGGCGCAGCGAGGGCGACGCCCCGGAAATCGACGGGCAGGTCTACGTCGCAAGCCGGCGCCCCTTAAGGGTCGGCGAGATCGCGACCGTCAAGATCGAGCGCGCGGACGCCTACGACCTGCACGGGACGGTCGTGGGGTTTTAGCGAGCCCGCCGCCGCAACACCGCGTAAACCGCGTCGGTCAGCCTCGTCAGCTCATCCTCCGCAATCGTCAGCGCCGGGGTGAGGTAGACGACCGAGCCGAACGGGCGGATGAACACCCCCTGCTCCACGAACTCGCCGCGCAGCCGGTCGAGGTCGTCGATCCGCTCGAGCTCGACCACGCCGATCGCACCCTTCACGCGGACATCGCTGACGCCCGGAAGCGCGCGACATCTCGCCAGCTCGGCGGTCAACTGCGCAGCGATGCGTCCGGCCTGCTCCAGGCGCGGCTCGCGCTCGAACAAGTCGAGCGAGGCGTTGGCGGCCGCGCAGGCGAGCGCGTTGCCCATGTAGGTCGGGCCATGCATCAGCGCATGCGCCGGATCGTCCGACCAGAACGCTTCGAACACTCCTGCGCGCGCGACGGTGGCGGCGAGCGGCAGCGTCCCGCCGGTCAGCGCCTTGGACAGCGTAACGATGTCGGGGACGACTCCTGCGACGTCGCAAGCGAACATCGTCCCGGTGCGGCCGAAACCGGTGAAGATCTCGTCGAAGATCAGCAGCACCTGGTGGCGATCGGCGGCGCGCCGGATGCGACGCAGTACCTCGGCGTCGTGGAACCGCATGCCACCCGCGCCCTGCACCAGCGGCTCAACCACGATGGCCGCGATCTCGTCGGCATGGCGCGCCAGCAATTCCTCGAGCGCGGCGGCGCTCGCGTCGTCGTGCGGCAGGTCGACCAGCCGATGCTGCGGCAGCACGTCGCGGAACTGCTCGTGCATCGCGTCCGAGATCGCCATGGTGCCGCTCGTGTCGCCATGGTAGCCGCCGGCGAAGGCGACGAACTGCCGGCGCGTGCGGACGCCCCGGTTGAGCCAGAACTGCAGCGCCATCTTCATGGCGACTTCCACCGCGACCGACCCGGACTCTGGAGAAGAACACGCGGGTGAGATCGCCCGGCAGCAGGCCGGCCAGGCGGCGCGCCAAGGTGAGCGCTCCCTCGTGCACCATCCCGCCGAACATCACGTGCGGCATGGCGGCGAGCTGTCGCTCGACGGCGGCGCGGATGTGCGGATGATTGTAGCCGTGACAGGCCGTCCACCACGACGCGATGCCGTCGATCAGCACGCGCCCGTCGGCGAGAAAAATCCGGCTGCCCTCGGTGCGCGCGACCGCAAGCGGCGGCGTGGCGGTCTTCATCTGCGTATACGGGAGCCACGCATGATCAAGCCCGGCGGCGTACCAATCGGGCGGCCGCAAGCCGGCCGCCAGAGCCTCGGCACTGAGCAATTCGCTGGCGGTGCGGGACATTCGGTGCTTTTCTCTCCGGCGGCCGCCCCATTCTGCCTTCCGGAAGGCGTCAGGTCACGGGTCCATGCGTGCGCAGCTGAAACCGATTCCCTCCGCGGCGGCCGACGGCTCGCTCGACGCGTTCGCCCGCGCGAAGCTCGACGCGCTTGACCGTGCGCACCTGCGCCGGACGATCGTGGAGTTGACGCGCACCGACAGCATCTGGATCACCCGCGACGGTCGCCGGCTCCTGTCCTTCTCGTGCAATGACTACCTCAACCTGGCGCAGCATCCGGCCGTGAAGGAGGCGGCGATCGCGGCGATCCGACAGCACGGCGTCGGTTCCGGCGCCTCGCGCCTGGTCACCGGCAATCATCCATTGTTCGCCGAGCTGGAAGCAAGGCTGGCCCGGCTCAAGCAGACCGAAGCGGCCTGCGTGTTCGGCTCTGGCTACCTCGCCAATGCGGGGATCATTCCCGCCCTCATCGGGCACGACGACCTGGTGCTGGTGGACGAGCTCGCCCATTCCTGCCTGTGGGCCGGCGCGCGGCTCACGGGCGGCAACGTACTGGCGTTCCGCCACAACGACGTCGACGACGCCGAACGCCTGCTGCGCGAGCACCGCGCCCACCACCGCCATGCCCTGATCGCCACCGACGGCGTCTTTTCCATGGACGGCGATCTCGCGCCGCTGCCCGCGCTGGGCGCACTCGCGCGCCACCATCACGCCTGGCTCCTGTCCGACGACGCGCATGGAATTGGCGTGGTGGGCGGCGGTCGCGGCTCCACCTTCGCGCAGGGCAAGGCCGACGTCCCGTTGCAGATGGGTACCCTGTCGAAGGCGATCGGCGGCTACGGCGCCTATCTGTGCGCATCGCGCCCGGTCATCGCGCTGATCCAGAACCGCGCCCGCACGCTGATCTATTCCACCGGCCTGCCGCCCGCCGTGGTCGCCGCCGCAATCGCGGCGCTCGACGTGATCGAAGGCGACCCCGATCGGGCGGCGCGCCCGGTCGCCAAGGCGCGCGCCTTCACGCGGGCGCTCGGCATCCCCGAGGCGCAGAGTCCCATCGTTCCCGTCATCATCGGCGGCGCCGAGGCGGCGCTCGGCGCATCGCGACTGCTCGAAGAGCACGGCTTCCTGGTCACCGCCATCCGTCCGCCGACCGTGCCCGAAGGTACCGCCCGCCTGCGTCTCGCATTCAGCGCGCTGCATCCGGACGACGAGATCGCGCGTCTCGCCGACGTGATCCGCACACGCGTTCTCACCGCCTGATCCGTGAGTGCGTTCTTCGTCACCGCGACCGGCACCGACATCGGCAAGACCTTCGTCGCCGCGGGATTGATCGCGCGGCTGCGCCGGCAAGGCCGCACCGTCGCGGCGCTCAAGCCGGTCGCGACCGGTTTCGAGCGGGCGACGGCCGCGACGAGCGATCCGGCAATCCTCCTGCAGGCGCTCGGCCGGCCTGCGGACGAGACGGAGATCGCCAGCATCGCGCCGTGGCGTTTTGCGGCCCCGCTTGCCCCCGACATGGCGGCGGCGCGCGAGGGCCGCGCGCTCGACTTCGTCGCCCTGACCGCGTTCTGCCGGCAGGCCGTCGACGCCTGCACGGACGTGCTGCTCATCGAAGGTATCGGCGGCATCATGGTGCCGCTCGACGCGCGCCACACCGTGCTCGACCTGATGGTGGCGCTGCGTCTGCCGGTGCTCCTGGTGGCGGGCAGCTATCTCGGCACGATCAGCCACACCCTGTCGGCGGTCGACGTGCTGCGGCGTCGCGAATTGTCCATCGCGGCCGTGGTCGTCAGCGAAACGCCGGACAGCACCGTGCCGCTCGACGATACCGCCGCCAGCATCGGACGTCTCGTGCATCCGACGGTCGTGCATGCCCTGCCCCGCCTGCCGGCCTGGGACGCCGCGCATCCGGTGTTCGATGCACTGGCGGCGTTGTTGTAAGGGGGAGGGAACGGCGCAATACCCGATCGACGCGTGGGCAAAATCGCGCGAACACGTCGTTGCCCCCCGCAGGTCAGAGATGTGCGATTTGGTCCACCCTACAGGTTAGGCCATGTATCACGACGCATGTGCCGGTCGCTGCGGCGAGCCGGGCGCCAATCGCTTGCGCGATTGCCGCAACGTGCCGATGCCGAGGCGGCCGACGAAGCGGATCAGGCGGCGGGCCTGCCAGGTCCAGCCGGGCTCCAGCGTGATGGCGCGCATGTAGTGGGCCTTGGCGGTCGAATGCGCGTCACACGCGAGCTTGACCGGATCGTCGTAGAACGCGCCGATCTTCTCCGCCGCCATGCCGTCGCTCGCGAACCAGCGCGGAATGTAGACGTTGCACAGGCGCTCGACGTCGGTGAACACCTTGCTGGTGCCGGTTCCGGCCGCCGGGCACGATGTGGTGAAGGCATCGCCCACCAGCACGACGCCGGGCTGGCGAACGCCCCGCGTCACGTAGAGGTCCGCCGGGCGGACGTCGACTGCGCTGGTTACAGCGAAATCGCCGGTCAGCTTGTGCAGGTTGGGCAACAGCGCGAGCAGGGTTTCGCCCGGCGCAGCCCGCAGCTCCTCGAACCATCGATCGCGCACGTCGCGATAGACGAACAGGTTGGCGCGCATCGCGGCGCCGATGGGAAACAGGGTGATGTAGGCGGTCCGGTCGGCCACCCGCTCGCCGTAGTAGGTCATCGCACGGAAGCCGAATGCCGGCCGCCCGACCGGCACCATGTCGAAGCCGATCGAGATGGAGTGACAGCGGCTCAATTCGTGGCGTGCCATGCCGAGCGAGCGGCGAAGGGCGCTGTTGAGCCCGTTCGCCAGCACGACCAGCCGGGCGGACAGCGCGTCGCCGCTCGCAAGCGTGACCTGTTGGCGTTCGGGCCCGGTCACAATGGCCGCAACCTTTCCCTGGATAAACTCCGCGCCCGGTGGACTCTGCGCCCGCATGGTGTTGACCAGGTGGTCGTAGCGAACGCCGTACTGGTCGCTCGGTCGTTTCTCCACCAGTCGCCCGAGCCGCCCGACCCAGACTTCACGATCATGTGTAGTCGCCGGCAGCACCGCCTCGGCGAGGCCGGTTCTCTCCAGCAGGCGAACCTGCGGACCGTCGAGCTTCTCGCAGCGAAAGTCCGGGGGATAGACGGCGTGCAGGTCGATCAGGGCGGTCGCGAAACCGGCGCGCGCCAGCATGGCCGCAGCGGTCGCGCCGGCGAGGCCGCCGCCAACGATGACGATGTCCGTATGCCGCATGGTGCCCCTCTTCCGCGGGGCACCATCCTTGCCGTGGCAAGCCTAAACGAAACCTGAAGACGATCTGTGAATCGGGGTTAATTCCCGGCCAGTGGCAGCCCCGCGACGCACAAGGCCGGGATTGCCTTAACGGAACCGCAATCCCGGGGCCCGATGATCGCCCATGAGCGCATGGGGGCGCCGCGAATGCGAATAAGCGTCGATATCGGACGGCCCGATCCAAGCCTGGGGGAAGGCTGGGACGATCTCGTCGGGCGCGCGGGCGGCAACGTCTTCATGAGCCCCGCCGCGCTCGAGGCGGCCGATACGGGCACGTTCGCCACGATCCACGTGCTGCGCGCCTGGGATGAAGCAAGCGAGCCGAGACAGCTCATCGGGCTGTGGGCGCTGCAGGCGTTGCGGCTGTTCTGGCTGGGACCCTTGATTCTCGCCGCACCGCCGTTCGACTACGCGTTCCTGTCCTCGCCGGTGCTCGATCCCGGTGTGGTCGAAGACGTGATCGTGGCGTTCTTCGATGCGATCGCCGGCGATCGCAGGCTGCCGAACGTGCTGCGCCTGAAATATCTCGACGGGGACTCGTCCTCCTTCGCGGTAATCGCGAGCGCGCTCGCGGCGCGCCAAAGCCCATACCACGAGCTTGCACGGCGCGAGCGCCCGCACGTATCCAAGGATCACGGCGTGAAGCATTCGGGCTCGACCCGCAAGAAGCTGCGCCAGGATTGGAAACGGCTCTCCGCGCTCGGATCGGTCGAGGTCGTCAACGACAGGGCCGCCGACGCCGTGCAGCAGGCTTTCGAAACTTTCCTCGCCATGGAGGCGCAGAGCTGGAAGGGCGCACAGGGAACCGCGCTCCTGTGCGACGAGGAGGACACGGCCTTCGTGCGCAGGCTCATCGCCAATCTCGCGGCGCAGGATGGCGCCTCGGTGGCCCTGCTGTGCGTCGACGGGCGCGCGGTCGCCGCTCAGGTGCTGCTCTATTGCGGCCGCACCGCCTACACCTGGAAAACCGCATTCGACGCGGGTTACGGCAAGTATTCGCCCGGGGCCCTGCTGGTCGACCGCCTCACCGAGGAACTGCTCTCGTCCGGCGGGATCGACGAAATCGAATCCTGCTCGCCGGAAGGCAGCTTCATGGCCCAGTTGTGGGAGGGGCGCCGCGCCACCGTCGACGCGCTCGTCGACGTGGGGCAGCGCAAATCGCTCACCTTCGCGCTCGCTGCCTTCGGCGAGCACGTCCATGCGCGGCTTCGCACGTTGCGCGACCGGCTTCGCGCTTGGTCGACGCGCGGGGGAGCCAGGGACGCAACGCGTCCGGCTCCCGCACCATCAGCGCCGCGGATCGGATAGGCCTCTTCCTCACGGCACCAGGATGATCGATCCGGTGGTCTTGCGGCCTTCCAGGTCGCGGTGCGCCTTCTGGGCGTCCTTCAGCGGATATTTCTGATTGACCGGGATCTTCACCTTGCCGCTGCTCACCACCGCGAAGAGGTCGGCGGCGCTCTTGAGCAGCGCCTCGCGCTTGGCGTTGTAGGTGTTGAGCGTCGGCCGCGTGGCGAACAACGAGCCCTTGAACTGCAGGAGGTTGATGTCGAACGCCTTGATCGGGCCCGACGCGCTGCCGAACGACACGAACATGCCGAGCGGCTTGAGACAGTCGAGGGATTTCGGGAACGTATCGTTGCCGACGCCGTCGTAGACGACCTCGCACATCGCGCCCTTGGTGATGTCCTTCACGCGTTCCACGAAATCATCGTCGCGGTAGAGGATCGTGTGGTGGTAGCCATTGGCCTTGGCGAGCTCGGCCTTTTCCTTCGATCCGACCGTGCCGATCACATTCGCGCCGACGTGGTTCGCCCACTGACCGAGGATCAGCCCGACGCCGCCGGCGGCTGCGTGGATCAGCACGTTATGGCCCTTCTGCACCTTGAAGGTGCGCTGGACCAGGTACTCGGCGGTCATGCCCTTGAGCATCATGCCGGCCGCCTCCTCGTACGAGATGGCGTCGGGAATCTTGACGGCGCGGTCGGCCTGCAGCACCCGCTCCTCGGAGTAGGCACCGAGCGGCGCCACATAACCGACGCGGTCGCCCACCTTGAAATCGGTGACGCCGGAGCCGAGCGCCACGACCTCGCCGGCGCCCTCGTTGCCCGACACGAACGGCATGGACGGCGCGGGATAGAGCCCGGAGCGGAAATAGGTGTCGATGAAATTGACGCCGCTCGCATGCTGCTTGATGCGGATCTGCCCCGCCCCCGGCGCCGGCACCTCCACGTCCTCGTAGGTCAACACTTCGGGACCACCCGTCTTGTGCACCCGGACCGCTGCGACCATGACCTGTCTCCCTGTAATTTGAGCGTTCGCCGAAACGGCCGAACTTCTGCGTATGATTGATGGGAACGGCTTACCGTGCCGAGGGCCCGGATGATAGGGAGGCGGCTCGACGAAAAGCAAGCCGCATCGTCACTTGGTCGTGGCCTTGAAGCAGCCTGTCCGGCCGCAATTGATGTGCCTCAATGTGGGGGGGCGTACGAGAGGCTAGCATTTTCATCATGCTTGGCGACAAGACCCCGGCGGGCTTCTTCCCAGCGACGGCGATGCCCGATCCTGACTGGTGGGACGCGCTGTGGCCGAAGCCGAACCAGGTCCTGACCGCGCTTGGAGTCCGCCCCGACATCGAGGCGATCGACCTGTGTTGCGGCGACGGCCTGTTCACCGCCCCTCTCGCCCTGATGGTCAAACATGTCGTTGCCATCGACATTGACCCGGAGATGCTGGCGCTTGCGCAAAAGAAGCTGGCTGCAGCCGGCGCTATCAACTGCGAACTCATTGAAGCCGATGCATACGACGTGGCCGAACTGATCCACAGCCCGGTCGACTACGTCCTGATCGCGAACACGTTCCACGGCGTTCCGGACAAGCTCCGCCTCGCACGCGCCGTTGCGTCGGTACTCAAACCAGGTGGGGAATTCTGCGTCGTCAATTGGCACCGTCGCGCGCGGGAGGAAACGACGGTTCTTGGGCAGCCGCGCGGCCCAAAAACCGATATGCGAATGGAACCGTCCGATACCGCAGCCGCCGTCCACGGCTCCGAGCTGACAATCGCGCGCGTCGTCGAGTTGCCGCCCTATCACTATGGCGCGGTGTTCCACCGAACTTGACGACGTGGCGATTGCCGACTGCGCCTCGTCATTTCCCGGCGCGCACCCGCCGACGCCGGTTGCGTCGTGCCATCACGTTGAAGAACTCCACCGCGCCGGCGAACGCCATGGCGAAATAGATGTAGCCGCGCGGGATGTGGAACTCGAACCCGTCCGCCACCAGCGCCATGCCGATCAGCACCAGGAAGGCGAGCGCCAGCATCTTCGTCGTCGGATAGTCGCCGATGAAACGGGCGACCGGCCCCGACGCCACGTACATCACCAGCATGGCGATCACGATCGCCGCGATCATGATCTCGATGTCCTCCGCCATGCCGATCGCCGTGATGATCGAATCGAGGGAGAAGACGAGGTCGACGACGATCAGCTGCGCGACCACCAGCAGCAGCGCCGCGCGCGGCGAAGCGCCCTCGGTCTGGTCCGATTCGCGCGCCTCCACTTCGGCGTGGATCTCGTGCGTGGCCTTGGCGATCAGGAACATGCCGCCGCCGATCAGGATGAGATCGCGCCACGACAAGTCGAAATCGAAGGCGGTGACCACCGGCTGCGTGAGCCCCATCAGCCAGGTCAGGCCGAACAGCATGATGATGCGGAATATGAAGGCGAGCGCCAGGCCGAGCTGGCGCGCCCGCTTCGCCTTCTCCTCGTCGAGACGGGAAACGAGGACCGAAATGAACACGACGTTGTCGATGCCGAGCACGATCTCCAGCACGGTCAGGGTGACCAGCGCGGCCCAGGCGTTAGGGTCAGTCAGCAGTTCCATCATCAACGAGTTCCGCAGTTCTCAGACGAGCCGGCGCACCAATCCGACAAGCAGGAAGTAGAGCGCAATGGCGCACAACGTCGCCGTCACCCAGGGGGCGGGCGCGAGATCGGCGGCGAGTGCAAGGAAGCCGAGCAGCGACCATAGAGCCAAGAGGGCGATGTTTGCGAGGCGCAATTTCTTGACACGGAACGGATGAACGAACGGCAGCGGCACGAAGGTCAGGATCGTGAGTGCGGCAATTGCGCCCACGGCGATCCACGGCTCGGGCCGCACGATGAACAGATAAAACGCCGCAACGTTCCACAGCGCCGGAAACCCGCGGAAGCTGTTGTCGGCCATTTTCATGTCGCGGTCGGCGAAATAGAGCGCGCTCGATACGACGATGGCGATGCCGGCCGGGACGGCGGCGGACGGCGGCAGGAGGCCGCCGGCCACGATCGCATAGGCCGGCACCAGCACGTAGGTGAGGAAATCGACCACGAAGTCGAGCGTGTCGCCGGACCAGCGCGGCAGCAGCTGGGCCACGGCGAGGCGGCGCGCGATCGCCCCGTCCACCCCGTCGACCACGAGGGCGGCGCCGAGCCATACGAACATCAGGGTCCAGTTTCCCTCGACCGCCGCGAGCAGCGCCAGCAGCGCAAAGGCCGCGCCCGAGGCGGTGAAGACGTGGACCGCGAACGCGCAGGCGCGCCGCCCAAGGCTGGCGGACGGTGCTGACGCCGGCCCGGCCTCGCTCACCCCTTGCCGCTCCAGTCGAGCCGGCACAGCTCGGCCGAGCGGCCGGCGAAGTTCCAGTTGCGGCCGAATGCGCGCACGCGGGAGGTCTCGGCCCGCGCCACGGTGACTTCGGGCGCGATCCAGTATTCGCTGTTGCGGATGACGACGTTCTCGTCCGGCCGCTTGCCGCGCACCGGCGTCACCCTGCCTTCGATGATCTTCGGAATCTCGAAGATGCGGGTGTCGCCTTCGACCCGATAGGTGATCCTGGTCTGGCGGACGCCGAGAAAACTGCCCACCAGGATCTTCAGGAGGCCGGTGGAGCCGCCGGCGCGACCGGTAAGGATGCGGGTGAGCGCCCGCACCGCCTGGATCGAGGCGTCTTCGTCGATGAACAGGGCGGCGGTCCAGTTGCCGCGCGCCAGGGGGCCCGGGATATCGATGATCATACCGGCCTTGATGCCGGAGAGGTCGGTCTCGCCGGACTGACCCTCGTCGATGCGGATGCCGGCCCACGTCTGGCAATAGCCTTCGGTCGGCGGATGCTGGCCGAGGGAGAGCACGCACGGGCAGAACACCGTGCAATTGCACGACATAACCAGGTCGCCTTTGATCGTCCACGCATCCGGCACGCCGAACTCCTTACCTTGCTACGCGACACAACTCGCTACGCGACAGGACTCATCCGGCTCGTGCCGGCCAATAGGCGACGACGGACGAAACGATGAAGCCTATGCCGATCGCAATGAACACCGCGCCGACCGCACGGCTGAACCGCGTCGTGCTCATGATCTTCTCCACCCCCATGATGACACCGAGCACCGCCATCCAGACGACATTCATCACCCCGATCGCGAACATCACCAGCATCATCGCCCAGCAGCAGCCGAGGCAATAGAGGCCCTGGCGCAGGCCGAGGCGAAAGATCTCGGCGCGCTCCGTGCTCCAGTTGGCGAGGAAGAATGGGAACGGCCGCTGGCACAGCGTGACACAGGCATGCTTGAGGGCGGAGAACTGGTAGGCGCCGGCACCGATAAAGATCGCCCCGGAGAACAGCGCGCTCGCCGTCGCAAGCCCACTGTCGAGCAGCGCGAGCCGCGTCAAGACGACCTGCAGCCCCGTCGCCACGATCGCAAAGCCGAGCCACACCGCCGTGTAGCCGGCCGTCAGCACCAGCGGCGACACCGCGGCCTCGTGCTTGCTCGCCGCGGTCTCGGCGATTTCCGCGTAGGTCACGATCATGGCGCCCGCGGTCGGCAGCATCATGGCGAACACCATGGCGGCCCACATGAGAAAAATCAGCGCGAGGTCGCCGACGCTCCCCGCGGGCATGCCGGCATGGCTTGCGCCGGCGAAGGTCGGGCGGCACAGCGCTTCGAACAGGCCCATGCCAGGTCCAAGCGCATGCCCGCTGCGCACCGCCGCCCCGACCATGAGACCGAGATACAACCACCCGAGCCCGGTGAGCATCACGAGGCTGATGATCGCCCACAGCCGGGGCCGCAGCAGCGCGCGGTGGAGCCGCGTCTCCGCCGGCGCCAGGAGGCTCGGATGCTGGCTGCTCTCGGCCATGGGCGTTGCATAGACCACCGAGCCGGGAAACGGAATCCGGAAGAGCCTGCTATGGTTTCCGCCCGCGGGGCGGTCGCCTGTATGTACCGACTGGCCGGGACATGAGCATGCAGGAGGCAAAGGAACTCGAAGCCGAAGTAGCGGTGGTCGGCGGGGGACCCGCCGGCTTCACCGCCGCGGTTGCGCTGGCTGCCGCCGGCGTCGAGACCGCGCTGGTCGCGCCGGCGCGGCCTCCTGACAATCGTACCACCGCCCTGATGCTCGGCTCGGTGACGGCGCTGGAAACGCTGGGGGTGTGGGAGCGCTGCCGGGAGGGGGCGGCGGCGGTGCGGGTGATGCGCATCGTCGATGCGACGTCGCGCCTCCTCCGCGCGCCGGAAGTCGCCTTCTCGGCCGCCGAGATCGGCGAGGACGCGTTCGGCTACAACGTCGAGAACAGGCACCTTCTGGCGGCGCTCGAGGCCCGCGCCGCCGAGCTTGCCCACCTTGCCCGCATCGCTGCCGCAGCGGAAAGCTTCGCGCTACGCGAGGATTGCGTCACCATCGGGCTTGCCGGCGGCGGGCGCCTGCGCGCGCGGCTGGTGGTCGGGGCCGACGGCAGCAATTCGCCGTCCCGCGCCGCCGCCGGCATCGCGGCCGACCGCCACACCTATCCGCAGACGGCCCTCGCTCTCAATCTTCGGCATACCCGCCCGCACCAGGACACCTGCACCGAGTTCCACACCGAGACCGGCCCGTTCACCCTGGTGCCGCGACCGGGCCTGCAGTCGAGCCTGGTCTGCGTGGTCGATCGGACGACCGCCGAGGACCTGTTGGCGCTCGATGCCGAGGCGCTCGCCGCCGAGGTGGAGCGGCGGTCGCATTCCATTCTGGGCAAGATCGCGCCCGAGCCGGAGCGCGGAGCCTTTCCGCTCGAGCATCTGACCGCGCGCGCGTTCGGCGCGCGTCGGGTGGCGCTGATCGGCGAGGCCGCCCACGTGATCCCGCCGATCGGCGCGCAGGGGCTGAATCTCGGCCTGCGCGACGCCGCGGCCATCGCCGAGCTGGTGGTAGCATCCCACCATGCGGGCCATGACGTCGGGTCGGCCGCCCTGCTCCAGAATTACGACCGCATGCGGCGCACCGACATCACCAGCCGCGGGGTCGCGGTGGATCTCCTCAACCGCTCCCTGCTCGCCGACTTCCTTCCTGTCCAGGGCATGCGCGGCCTGGGCCTCTATCTCGTCAGTGAGATCGCGCCGCTGCGCCGCGCTCTGATGCGGGAGGGCATCATGCCAGCCGCCGGTAGGCCCCGCCTCATGCAGGGCGAGGCGCTGTAGGGTGACGTGCGCTAACGTCAACGCACCTTTGTCCTTGCGGGCGGCGCAGAAGTCCGCTATTTACAGGCTAAACGTAAGCTCCCGTTATCTGGCGTTATTTGACGTTACAGTCGCCACGGTAACAGCCCTGCGTTAGCCCGAGGGACCCATGAGCGAGCCGCCGCGCCGTGAGCGGCGCAAAGTACTGACCGACCGCATGGTGGCGGCGCTGCCGCGCAAGCGGAAACGCTACTTCCACCCCGACCCGGAGCTGCCTGGGCACGGCGTCCGCGTGCTGCCCGACGGGCCGTCGAGCTTCTACTTGATCGCGCGCGACGCCTTCAAGAAGCAGCGCTGGGTGCGGATCGGCAGCACCGCCGAGCTGACGATCGCGGACAGCCGCGAGCAGGCCCGCGCCGTGATGAAGCGGCTCAAGGCGGGGCTGACGCCGCTCGAGCCAACACCAGTGCGTCCTGACAGTTTCGCAGCGGTCGCCGAAAACTGGTATGCACGCCATGTCACAACCAGGGGTTTGCGCACCGGCGGCGAGCTTAAGCGCGTGCTTGAAAAGTACGTGTTGCCGCACTGGCACGATCGCGTCTTCGTGGAGATCAAGCGCAGCGACATTGCGCGGCTGCTGGACGCGGTTGAAGACCAGCATGGCCATTGGACGGCCGACAGTGTGCTGTCGGTGCTGCGTGCGCTGTCGAGCTGGTACGCCGCGCGCGACGACAGCTTCGTGCCGCCATTTGTCAAAAACATGCGGCGCACCCCGCCGCAGGTCCGCAAACGCAGCCGCACGCTGACCGACGACGAATTGCGCAAAGTATGGAAGACGGCCGAGACCGACGGCGACGTTTATGGCGCTTTCGTGCGGGTGTCGCTGCTGTGCGGCCAGCGCTGCGCAAAAACTTCTGCGCTGCGCTGGGACGACATTGCGGAAGACGGCACATGGACAATACCCACAGCGCCGCGCGAGAAGGGCAACCCCGGCGTGCTCGTCCTGCCACCGATGGCGCTCGACATCATCAGGAAGCTGCCGCGCCTTGCTGGCAACCCGTATGTCTTTGCTGGCCGCAGCAACGGTCCGCTGTCGGGCTTTTCGTCGCGCCATGAGTCTTCAAGGCGCGCAGCGGTGTGACCGGTTTCCACGTGCACGATCTGCGCCGCTGTTGTCGCAGCCTGTTGTCCCGCACCACCGTGCGGCCGGACATTGCCGAGCGCATTCTGGGTCACGCCGTTGGTGGCAGCGTCGCGGGCATTTATGACCGCCACCACTATCGCGACGAGATGGCCGACGCGCTGCGCCAGTTGGCGCGGCTGATCGAGCGCATCGTCCACCCGCCTGCCGGTGACATCGTGGTGCCGCTGCGCGCACCGGCGGCGCAGCCATGAGCGCGAGCTTACTGTAGCCCATAAAGGGTTAGACTATAGCCCATAATGGGTTAGTTACTAGCCCACTATGGGCTGCGGCAAAAGGCCAATAGTACCTATATGTTACAATAGCTATCTTTGCGTCTCCCGAAGTTACCCAGAGAGACGCGCACATGCACCGCATCCCTCCCGATCAGCGTTCGCCGTATCCCGACGACGCAGCGTCTGCGCTCGACGTCTGGCTGTCGTTTGATGACCTGAAGCGCGCCGGTATCGTCGACAGCCGGAAAACGCTGCGCGAGTGGCAACGCGACCCACGGATACGTTTCCCCCTGGGAAAGCTGCTCGCACCCAACACCCGCCGCTGGAACAAGCGGAGCGAGATCGACCCGTGGCTGGCTTCCCGTCCGGTCGAGCGGGCTGCCTTCGACGACGCCGAGCGCGCCGCCGTTTAGCAACACGAAGGACGCCGAAGAGCCCGGTTGCCACCGTTCGACGCAGATCATGCACGCGCGAGTCTGACAAGGCGCGGCCATCGTTAAACCGACGACGGCCTTGTCGAGCGACTCCTTCGAGCGCGTCCATCGCTGACAGGCGTTTTGCCGGTCGTGGTGAACACGTAAGCGCTGTTCCCGATGCGCGGCAGTGCGGCGATCAACTCGAGCGCCAGAGTAGACAACGGAATCGCGTGGGCCTCACCGACCTTCGTCCGGCTCCCACTCAGTCCAATCTCATCGCTGCCGATTTCCGTTGCCGCGCCGCGCCGAATATTGGCGACCTTGGGCGTCACCCATGGTTACGGCTAGTCGTCCCCGATAAGCGCGTCGCCGACAGGATCCGAGCAGAACGGAGTCATCGCTGCGGCCTATATGCGACGCTACATTGCGAGCAAATGCCGAGCTGTGACGGCATCGGCACTGCGTCACGCGCGTGGAAGATCGGACCGGCCGCGCGTCGCGTGTCGAAGCGATACGAACTGTACTTTTCCTTGCCCCTCATCTTCGACTCTTCGAACCAGCACAGGCGGCCGACCGACACTATGTCGTTACACATCGGCATGAAGGGTCGGGCCGTTTGGTGTGCGCCAGATCCTCTTCGAGCAGCAGAAACGTCGGCAAGATACACGCGAAGTGCTTCGATTAGTACAGCCGAAACATGAAGATCAGCCGCGAGCATAGCGCGTCGCTTTCTGGGACTACGCCAAATTCGTTCTGGTCGCGCGTTTGCCGTGCGAGATCGGCAAAGCGCGTGCGCAGCCTTTTGGGGGACAGATGGGGGTCCGCCTGCTCGGCATGCGGAATGAAATACGGGCTGCCCTCTAGCTGATTTTCGTTCGCCAGAAATTCGACACTCGCGGTGCATGCCCCCCAGCGGGAATTCTCAAGCTCCACCATGATCCAGTTTGGGGCCGACTCTCGAAGCCAGCGCCTCACTTCGGCTTCGGTACTCGGGGAAATCGACCGGTTCACGTGGAAGCGTTCTGCTAGCGTTGCGCCGTCCTTGTCCCAGGTGACATGCTTGAAGGGGTCGAGAAAGCCGGCAGAGACGACTTCACGATTGTTCACGTAGATGCGCCCAAAATCGTCGACATCTCCGCGAAAGCGAACCGTAAAGGACTTAAGGCCGGTTAGCTTGCGCGCTCCGACCGGCAGGCGAATGTTCTCGATTTGCGCGAAACGATCGAGCGCCTGCGCGGGCAAGGTCGGGCGTGCTCTTGCGAAGAAATGGACAGCGACAAACCGGCTAGCACAGCGGCGAGGCAAGTGAATGCGAGCCGCAGCAGCAAGGATCTTGGGCGAGAGCGAACCCACCAGCGCGCAAAACTGAAAAGCCAGCCTCGGCCGACCTTCATGGCCACACCCAGCACCGGTAGGGCAACCTGTCATCGGGCAGCTTGCCAATCGTGGCGCAGATATAGTCGGCTTGCAGCGCCTTGAAATATGCTCCGAAGTCTGAGGCGGGCGAAAGTGCGGCGGCCTGCTGCTCGGTCAGCGGCAGCACGATGCGAATACGCTCGCATACAACGTTGCGCCGCTCGTGCGCGGATGTTTTGTAGGGTTCGACTTGCATGTCGGTGGCGTTCTGGGCGCCCGCGTAGAAATGTTCGTCCTGCTGCAACGCGCTGTTGCCGCAGCGGCTCTGGTCCGCCGCGACTGTAGATGCGAAGCAGATGGTGCCTCGGTGGTTGAGCGACCGGCTTGGTTGCGAGCTCGGCCGACAGCTCACAGCCACCGGTCCATGCATTCTCCGAGATCAGGTCGATGTGGTTTTGCCCGGCAACAAGGAAGTTGCTTGAGCGAAATTTCCGTGTCGAGCGGATTCCGGCGGCTTAAATCGAAGACCGAGCCGCGGCCCTTCCCGGTGCTCGCGAGGAACTCGCCTGCCTTGCCGATTGCTTCTTTGTCACTCTTCGGCTTGCATTGGAAATTGGTCACGCAGTCGCGCGCAGTTGCGAACACGTGGTAGCCGTTCACCAGCACCCGAAAATTGCTGAAGCCGTTATAGGTTTTTAGCGTGACGGTAACGTCGGCGAGCGGGCGTGTCACTCGCCGCAATCTCGCGGGTAAGGTACAGTTCCGATTTGATCGCGGAGCTGAGATCAGGCTCACGTAGATCTGGCTGGAAACATACACTGAGAGGGCGCCGACGATGGCGAAGACGGACCCGTGCGCAAAAAGCGGTAGGACCCAGCGCGGCGGCTTGTACTTCGCACTTTCCGGAACGAACGAGAGCTTCGTGAGCGGCAGCCGCATCAAATGAGGAACAAGAAGCCGAGCGCCGGAGTAAGCACTGTCTGCGCGAAGGTCAAAAAGGCCGCGGCCGACCAGCCCAGAATGTCCGGATCGAACATAGGTGACCCCGAGCACGTCGCGCCGGAAACGCTAGCACCCGCTCTGACTTCAAAAAGAAGAAAGTGCCGCTGGGTCTCGGCGCCGGCCCGCCTAGAGCTCGTCACAGAGGATTTGACGGGTTGATTTTGAGCCATTGGAGGATGGGAGCGGTTCCGGGGGGACGAGGATCTCGATGCTTCGGGGGACACTGGGCTGACGGCGAATCAGGCTGGCGCGCTCCAGGGTGACGACTATTTGGTGAACGGAGGGCGGGCCGACGCGGAGGTAGCGTCGCATGTCGGCTCGGCGGGTGAGCGTTGGAACATGCGCGAAGTAGACATAAATGAAGGCGAGATACTCGCCTCGCTTTCCTGTGAAGGGTCGCGGCCTGGAGCGGTGGGACATGCCCTACTTCTGATTCATCCGTCCATTCGCCGGGGTTCCAACGAGGAGGCCGAGATGAAGTACGTTATCGGGTGGAGCTGAGCGAAGCCGAGCGCGACGGCTCACGGCGAGGTTGAGCGGCGGGAAGCATGCCGCCCGCAGGCTCAAGCGAGCCCAGACCTCGTCGGCTGCCGATGCCGGCCGTGGCGATGAGCAGATCGCTCGCACCGTCATGGAAGGAGGCTCGACCGTCTATCGGACGAAGCGGCGCTTCGTGGAGGTATCCGAACGCGCCTGAGCCAGGAGCCGCGTCCCGGAGCGGAGCGCAAGCTCAGCGGAAAGGAAGAGGCTCTTCTGGTGGCAACCTCCTGCGCGAAGCCTCCTCAGGGCGGCGCCCGCTGCACATTGGAATCGTTGGCGGGCGAGATGGTCGAGCTCACGCCACGAACACTCGCTTCGCCGTCGCATTAGGGCAGGACCGTGCCTTGACCGGTCCAGCCTCGACGACGCGGAGATAGCGCGGCGACCAGTCGTGCCTGTTGCGGTGAGCAGCGGACGCCGGCGGCGTCCGGCGGACGATCATGCGAAAGCCGTCGTGCTTGATCTCATGCAACCGTCCGTGGCCGGACGGCGGGCGTTCGGCGGGACACGGCAGGCAGGCTGGGGATGAAACCCGCAGAGGGGAGCACGCAACGCCGTGGGCATACAGCATCGCGGCCGAGCGACGAGCTACCAGCTAGTGCGCCAGCCGGTTCTGGAAGGACTAACGCGGGCTCGCTGGCGCGCCTGCTGGCTGGGGTGGCCCCTCGCCGTGTTGACCTCACGGGCGCCCGCTGTAGCGCGATAGTGGGTAGGCCTGCAGGCGTCGTGCAGTTATCGGATTGCCTTCGCGCCTGCCGGGTTGCAGACTCTGTCCAATCAGCCAATATCGCGTGAGCCGCGTTGCGCGCGGTGCACACGGTCAAGCGGCGGAGCGTGCCATGGGACATCGGGTTGCGGTGGCGTTCGCGGTGAGCGCGTTGGCTCTCGTGGCCACCATGGCCGAAGCGCAGACCACCGTGCGTATCGGCAAGCAATACGGCATTGCTTATCTGCCGCTCACCCTCATGGAGCACAAGAAGGTCCTGGAAGAGCATGGGCGGCGTCGCGGCCTCCAGATCCCTCAAGGCCGAATGGATGCAGTTCGTCAGTGGCGCGCGCAGCAACGAAGCGATCCTTCTCCGGTAATCTGGACTTAGCATCGGGCGGGATCGGCCCTCTCCTGACCATCTGGGGCCAGACCCGGGGCAACACGGGGGTCAAGGGTGTGGCCGCGCTCAGCTCCATGCCGCTCTACCTCAACACCATCAATCCCGACGTGAGTTCGATTTGCGATTTTTCCGACAAGGACCGGATCGCGCTTCCGGCGGTGAAAACCTCGATCCAGGCGATCACGCTTCAAATGGCGGCGGAAAAAACATTCGGGCTGGGTCAGCATGGCAAGCTCGATCACCTGACCGTATCCCTCAGCCATCCCGATGGTATGGCCACGCTCTCTACGGACGCTCGGAGATCACCGCGCACTTCACCTCGGCCCCTTTCATGTACCAGGAGCTAGAAGACAATCGGGTGACAAAGGTCCTCAGCAGCTACGACGTGGTAGGCGGGCCGCATACCTTCACCGTCGTGTGGGCCAGCACGAATTTCGCCAACAAGCATGGCAAGGTGCTCGAAGCCTTCGTTGCCGCGCTCGACGACGTGATGCAGCAGATTGCCACAGACCCTGCCGCGGCAGCCCGCTTGTGGGTGAGGGCCGAGAATTCCAGCCGTCGCCCGACTATGTCGCGAGGTTGATCCGGCTTAACGAATGGACCGTGGTGCCGAAGAAAATCATGACTTATGCGGAGTTCATGCACCGAACTGGTATTCTTCCGGTCAAGCCGGCCAAGTGGCAGGAGAGTTTTTCCGCGACACGCACAACCTACCGGGGAGCTGATCCAAGTTGCTGCAAGGCGCACGGCTTGGGGCCGGTTCAGACCTTTTCAGACCTGCCTCAGGACGCCGCCAGCCCTTTCTGGCTACCCTCAGCCCGTCTCGTCTGCGGGGGGAGGCGCCCATGCGGCGACGTGAGTTCATGGCAGTGCCGCGGCGCGGCGGCGTGCCGGGCGGCCCCGCCCAGCAGCCGGCGGTTCCGGTGATCGGATACCTCGGCAGTGAATCTCCTGACGTGTTCGCGGGTCGTTTGCGTGCGTTCCGTCAAGGCCTGAGCGAAACCGGCTATGTCGAGGGCGATAACGTGGCCATCGAATACCGCTGGGCGGAGAATTCCTAACGCGATCGATTTCCAGCGCTGTTAGCGGCCTGGCTTCCCCACCGGTGCGCTGGCGGCCAAAGCTGCGACCGCAACGATCCCGATCGTCTTTGGGGTTGGGGACGATCCAGTCAAGCTCGGTCTGGTCGCAAGCCTTGCGCGGCCAAGCGGCAACGTGACTGGCATCAATTTTTTCGTGCACGAAATTGTTTCCAAACGGCTGGGACTGCTGCGCGAGCTTATTCCGAAGGCTGCTCGTATTGCCGTTCTGGTCAATCCTGGACGCAGCGGCGGCTGAAGCCACGTTAAAAGAAGCACGTGAAGTCGCCCAGACCCTTGGGATGCAAATTCTTACTTTCAATGCCAGCACCATCGACGAGATCGACGCAGCCTTTGCGGCCATCACCTTTAACGGGCTGACGCCCTGCTCATGGGCGGCGATGGATTTTTCTTTAAGTAGACGCGGCCAGTTCGCCACGCTGGCGACGCGCCATGCGATTCCAGCCGTCTACTGGCGGCGCGAGTTCCCCGAAGCCGGCGGCCTGATGAGCTACGGCACGAGTTTCACCGAGGTGTTTCGGCAGATCGGCATCTACGCCGCCCGCATCCTCAAGGGCGAGAAGCCGGCCGACCTGCCGGTCGTGCAGTCGACCAAGTTCGATTTCGTCGTCAACTCGACCACCGCCGAAGGCGCTGGGCCTGGAAATCCCCGCCGACGCTGCTCGCCCGCGCCGATGAGGTCATTGAATGAGAAGGCGTTCGTTCATCACCTTGCTGGGCGGCGCGGCGGCGTGGCCGGTGGCAGCGCGTGCGCAGCAGAGCCAGCGGGTGCGGCGGATCGGCGTGATGGGTCCCCCGCCGGAGATCGCCGCCGTCGGCGCGGGCTATCCGTCCATGCTCGGGGAGCTGCAGAAGGTCGGCTTCACCGAGCAGCGCAACCTGATGGTCGAGTACCGAGTGGCCACGCAAGACCCCGAGCGCGTGTTCGCCGACGCGGCAGAGCTTGTGCGTGAGAAAGTTGACCTGCTCGCCGTCCGCCGGACCGGAGCTCCCGCTTCAGGCCGCTGCCGGCGAGCCTCACGACCCCGATCGTATTTGCGGCAATCAACTACGATCCGATCGCCCGTGGTTATGTGAAAGGTCTGGCGCAGCCGGGCGGCAATGCCACCGGTTTCTTCCTTCGCCAGCCTAGAGCTTGCCGAGAAGCAGGTGGAGCTGTTGGCGCAGGCGTTGCCCGGGCGGGTACGGCTCGCCGTACTCTGGGACGCGCCTGCGGCCGACCAGGTCTTCACGCCGCCGAGCGCCAGGCGCGATCGCTTGGCCTGGATATTTCCGCGGTG
>CAVZSC010000017.1:0-86593 GCA_963777755.1 uncultured Alphaproteobacteria bacterium | reverse complement strand
TAGGTGCTAATCCGCGCGCCGGAATTCTTGTTCCATATATCGACAAACTCCAGCGGATAAATGCCCGCCGCCTCGCAGTGTTCAGGGTCCAAGGTGATCGAGCCGTGATATTCTAGGTCGGCGCTGGTGACTTTGATTTCTTCATGAAGCTTCGCGCGAATAACTTTGATCATCGAAAGACCTTCCTTCAGTCGGCCGAGCGGAGATAGTGTATACCTCGGGAACCGCCTCGCATCTGCCAAATGTCGTAATTTAACAACCCTTTCCGGGGTTAATTAATTAATTAATTAATCAGAGCAGCTTATGTTGCGGGTCCTCCAATTTGGAGATCCTGACCGACGTGCAGAAGCGACTGGCCTTGCTGTCGCGAGAGATGGACAACCACAATGGTCACGGCGTCCTTCATCAGCCGACTTTCCCACGCAGTTGACCTGATCTAGAAGCGGATGCAGCAGAACCGTCCGTTCAAGGTCGTGGAGGTTCGTTATCACGTTGGCGAGGACAAGGATGCGGCCCAAGATCGCCACTTCGCGGCCCATCCCGAGGATCGAGACGCGGATGTCGTGATCTCCGAGTCTCCAACGATGAGGAAGTGGCGGGCGAGAGCCAGGATTGTTTTCCGCCGGCTGGGCCGGCGTGCGAGGAACGCCGCGGCAAGAAATGAACACCACCCGCCGCGCGCGGCGGTCCTGAGTCCTTGTATTGACGGTCGGCGAGACGCTCACGCACGCGGATGACCTGGACGGCGGTCCACGCCTTGCCGGTCGCAGTCTTGATGCCGCGTTCGTTGAGCGCCTTGGCCGCAGCCCGATGCGACAGCCCAGCAAGCTCCGCGAACACCGGGCCCCGCGCCTCGGCCCGCTCCAGCGCTGGCAGCTTGACGGACTGTGTGGGATCAGGGAAGTGCGCCAGGGTCCGGGTTGAGCAGGGATGCCAGCAGCAGCGGGTGCGCGAGATCAGCACTGAAACCCTGCCGGTTGTTGCGGTTGCAGTTTTCCAGCCGCGTCAGCGACAGCACGTCGAGGGGTTCTGTTATTTCCCGCCAATGATTTGCGTATTGGCGCCAGAGGGCGCCTCGCCGCGCAGGGTGATATTGTGGTTTTCAGGCGCCCATGGCTAACAGGAGCGGTTGCAGGTGCCGGACATTGAAAAAGTAACAAGGAAAAACACCAAGCGCCCTGATCAGATCGGCGGTGGCAAACCCGGTCCAGGGCGCAAGCCGGGCATCCCCAACAAGGCCAACGGGCTCTAAGACGCGATCATCAGGCGCCAGGGAAGGCATCGTCGGATATCTCGCCCAGCAGGCCAGGAAACATCCCGCTGCCGCGTTCCTTGCCCTGATCGGTCGCGTGTTGCCGCTCCAGGTTCAGGGTCGCGACACGAGCGAACAGATCGTCGTCGAGATCGTGCACCGCCGCTACTCGAACAGCGACGAGCCGAAGCTGGCGTGACCGGGACCGCCCGATGATATTTGGGGACCAGTTTGGGGACCGGTCGCCAGCGACGCTCACTTTCATAAATGAAGTCAGCTAGTTATGTTTGTCTACTGGCGGAGAGCATCCGCCTCGATGGCTGCAGCGCGGCGCGTCAGTCAGGCAAGGGCGTCTTAAAAAGTCTAAAGACTTATGAGACAAGCGCTTTCCGGCCTCCGAGCCAATCTTGCTATCGGCGTGATCCACGTGGATGCGGGCGCCGGCGTCGTGCGGGACGCGGGGCTCAATCCGGCGCCTCCTCGAGCGAGCCCGGCGTGACCATCCGGTCGAGCCGCCTCTCGCTCGCTCTATTTCGAAGCAGCCCGCCTTGTGGCGATGTTGCGGATAGCGTAACCGATCGTTAAGCCCCAGCGGCGGCTCAGTTATCGAGCCAACGCAAGTGCCCGCGCCCTAGCGAGTAAAGCAAAACAGCATGCCCGCTGCGGCTCCTGCTATTGCGCCGGCAACGGCAAAAAGCGGGACGGCCAACTCGGGTACTGAAAGGAAACTTCCAGCCGCGGCACCGGCGACAGCGCCGCAGCCGACTAGGCCGAGCATGGTCAACGCAATGCCGTCTGAAGTCCAGGTCATGATATCATCCTTCCTCTCTGACCGGCGGACTGACGATACCTCTCAGGCCCTGGGTGACCGGGAGGTAATGCCCGGCCTCGGCAACTGCCCGAGAACTCACGTTTTATTTTGCAGGTATGGAACAGAACACTCACAGAAGTCCTTGGGCCGAACCTAAATCTTTCTGAATCAGCCGATACCCAGTGTGCTGGTCCCGTCAGCCAAATTTTATCTCTTTCCCACAGCCGGTGCACGATGTCCTTTCCTATCGAGTGGGATTTGAGCACGCGTCTCGTAAGGATTGCTTGATTGAGGGGGCTGGCTTTTCTGGTATGGCACGCTGTTGAGGTTGCCGGAACCGATGGAAGGATCATACGACTGGGCAAATGCCGGAGAAGCACCGATCGTGACGAGAGTTGCGAAGGCTAAACATTTAATCACACCACATCTCCTTATGAGCGTCACACGCGTCAGACCGCACGATTGCGGAGAAAACTATTATCTCGTGTTACGCGGGAGGGCCTATGAAGCACGTCACATCGAGAGAACCATTTCGCGGCAGCTCATTTCGGCGCTGAATGAGGCAGCGCATGACGGCAACACGACCAAGATGCGCAAATTTGTGGACAATCTGATAGCCAAGGCAATTGAGGGCGGAGTTCCGGCGATCAAGGAAATGAGGCGCCGCAGGCGATGGTGAACGACGATGACCAAGGCCCGATCAAGCTTGTGGTTCCGGTCGCCGGACGCATCCCGCCTTCGCCCTTCGGCGGGTAAACCGGCGGGCAAGCCTTGGGCGCCAACCCGCCTTCGCCAAGGCTTCAGCCTTCGCTGAAGCACAATCGCTCAGTACAGCGGGTCGTAGTGATGCCAGGTGCCGCCGCGCTCGATGCGCACGGGTTCGCTGCGCAGCTCGAGCGTCTGCTCGGCGTGACCGCCGGGGCTGTGTCCCGCGCGTCCCGCATTGGAGACGAACAAGGCCGTGACCACCAGGCCGGCTGCGGCGATCAGAACGAGCGCGGCGATGGTGCTGCGTCCGAGCAGACGCCGGTCCGGGGCCGACGTCAGCCGGGCCTCCGGAGAATTGTCCAACCTGTCCATGACCTTCTCTCCCCTGTCGGGATCAGCTGGAGCGAATGTATGGGTGCTTCGTGCGATTGCCCTGTGGCCTAGCCCAACTTGCGCAGTTGGGGGTCGAGATTTTCCGATTTTGGACTTGTCGCAGCGGCTGAGTCGGATCAAGGAGTTAGATGGCGCGAGGCGAGCTGATTTTGGCATGTAGTGCCAACCTTGGGTATTTTCTGGAGGCGGCGAGTTGGATTTGATTCGGCGCATGTATCTGCGCCACACGACGATACGCAAGGACGGGAAGGTTCATCGCTATTGGCGCCTTGTGCGCAGCGTTCGTGTTGGTCGGCGCGTCATTCAGCAGACGGTGGCGCATCTTGGCGAGCTTGATGAGCATGGACGGGTGGAGGCACGGGCACTGGCGCGGCGGCTGATCGGCGCGCCCGAGCAGGCGCAGCTTTTCAGACGACGGCAGCGAGCAATTGACGGTGCCGGTGCGGCTGAAGGGCATCCGCATCGAGCGCTCGCGTCAGTTTGGCGATGTGTATCTGGCGCTCGCATTGTGGCGCGGGACGGGGCTTGAGGATCTGTGCGAGCGGCTGCTGCCGATCGGAAAGGAGCGCATCGCCTGGGCGAAGATGGCGGCTGTGCTGGTGACGGCGCGGTTCTGCGAGCCGTCGAGCGAGTTGCACATTGCGGAAGATTGGTACCGCCGCACGGCGCTTGCGATTTGCTGCAGCTCGGCGATGAGGAGGTCAACAAGGATCGCCTCTATCGCGGGCTCGATCATTTGCTCGGGCACAAGGCCGCCCTCGAAGCGCATTTGTCGAAGCGCTGCGGAGAGCTGTTTGCAGTCCAGAACGAAGTGCTGCTCTACGACGTCACGAGCACCTATTTTGAGGGCCAAGCCGAAGCCAACCCGCAGGCGCAGCGCGGCTATTCCCGCGATCATCGCCCCGACTGCAAGCAGGTGTGCATCGCGCTTGTGGTGACCTTCGATGGCTTTCCTTTGGGCTACGAAGTGTTCGCCGGCAACACCCATGATTCGCGGACATTGCAGACGATCGTGGCCACCATGGAGGCCCGGCATGGAGTGCTGGGACGCGTCTGGATCACCGACCGCGGCATGGCCAGCACCGACAATCTGGCATGGCTGCGCCAGACCGGCCGGCGCTACATCATCGGCGCGCCGAAGTCGGAGCTGAAGAAGTTCGCCTCTGCGCTCGCCGCCCGGACGGCTGGCGCACGGTCCACGAAGGCGTCGAGGTCAAGCTCGCGCGCCACCCGGAGACCGACGAGACCGTGATCCTGTGCCGTTCGGCCGATCGGCGCAGCAAAGAACGGGCCATGCATGACAAGTTCAGCCGGCGGATCGAAGAGGCGCTCGATCGCCTGGCCGCTCGCATCGGCCGCTCAAAGAAGCGCCTCGATCCGGCGACGGTGAACCGGCAGATCGGCCGCATCCTGCAACAAAACCAGCGGGCCGCCGCCCGCTTCGCGATCGCGTTGGAGCCGGACGGCTGCCCGGCAGGTTTCCACCTTACCGTTGCCTGCAATGTCGCATTCGACGACTGGGCTGCGCTCTCGGAGGGCGCCTATCTCCTGCGCTCGAACATCACCGATTGGAGCGATCAGCAGCTCTGGAAGGCCTATATCCAACTCACACAAGCCGAAGCCGCCTTTCGTATCCAGAAGGACCAGCTCAACGTCCGTCCGATCTGGCACCAGCGCGAGGATCGCGTCCAGGCTCATATCCTGGTGTGCTTTCTCGCCTTCGTGCTGTGGAAGAGCCTCGAGATGTGGCAGCAGCGCGCCGGTCTCGGAAACTCGCCGCGCACCATCCTCGAAGAGACTGGCACGCATCCAATCACACGACGTCGTGTTGCCGACCGCAACGCACGGCCAAATTCGCTTGCGATGCGTCACCCAGCCCGATGCCGCCCAAGCCGCACTCCTCGACCGCCTCGGCATCGTCCTGCCCAAGCGCATGCGCCTCGCCGAACCACGAGACTGCCAGCGCTCGCTGCCACCGCCTGAGCCCGCACCTCGCCAAAAATGTAGTGCCAACTTTTCGGCTAAGGCATTGATTTGCCTATACCGATGGTCGATTCTGCGCAAGTTGGGCTAGTTCACGCCTACGCAAAAATGAGCATTCCTGCTGGCACCCTGTAGGCTTGCCAGGGGCTACGTCAGGCAAGCAGCCGCAGCAGCTGCTCCAATCGGTCGCCAAAGATCTCCCGATCGCCGTCGGGGCCCTCGACGGTGATCGCCGTTTCCGACAGCTCCAGCACGCGCAGATCGAGGGCTGCGGCCATCTCGGTGAAGACGTGCCGGATGTCGGCCCCCCAGGGCGGCAGCTCGTAGGTCTTGGTTAGCCCTGCGCTCATGGAATTCTCCCCCTCCGCATTGGCTGACGTCACGGCATCACTTTCGGCTACTTGTTCCCCAGCAGCTCGGCCGCAACCCGCCTGACGTGCTCCTCGATCGCCGCCAGGATGGCGCCAGGACCCCAAGCCGTAGCATCGGCATTGTGGGACCCCTCGCTCCTATGGTCGCTCGCCCTCTTTGCGCGAACGCGGGTCGGGGGTGGCACCTCGGATTGTCGGCCTGCAGCCTGAGCTTGAGCCACGCGCCGCCGCTGTCCCGATGTGGACTCGGCTGGTCGGCCGGTACCCATTTCGGTTGCCACAGGAGCTTCTCTAACAATCCCCGGGGACACATCTGAGCGTCCACGTGTCCTTGGCCTCAGGCCGTCTTACGGAGGTGTACCCAAATAAATCGCGGTTTCCCGGACGGCAACCATCCTCGAACGGCAATGCGGGTGCCATCACCGGTATGAGGTCCCTCGCAAAGCTAGCAAGATCACGACATCCGCGTCTTGATCCTCGGGATGGGCCGCGAAGTGGCGTGCACGCCACCGCGGCATCGAAGCCGCCGGCAACCGCGTACGGCACGCCCCGCGCCGCCAGCTCGTCGGCAAACCGCTGCTGTGCCGGCGAAAGCCGGCCCCCCGCCGAGCGCTTGATCTCCAACGGCACTTCGGTGCAATCGGAAAGGTCGCGATCACCCCTCAGGACGGCAGATCATTGGCCAGCCGCGGTAGCTCCGCACACAGGATGCAGCTTGCATAAGGCAAAATTCGGCAGTCAAATCCCTGCGCTGCGGTCCATGCCCGGTCGTCGATTGGCGTGCGGGGACCGAGAGAGGGATAACGTGACGCGCAAAGCCGGAGACGCCCGCAGGAGCCTCGCGGAAATCCTGGGGTTGAGCCTGATCGCCGCATTCGCGGCTGCGGGTGCCGCCCAGGCCCAGACCAAGGGGGGACCGACCCCCTCGGCGCCGGGCGCCGCGGTCCATTTCGTCGATATCAAGGATGGCGCGACGCTGCCCACCAAGCCGACCATCCATTTCGGCCTGCGCAACATGGGCGTCGCCCCGGCCGGGCTCGACCGGGAGAATTCCGGCCACCACCACCTGATCATCGACATGCCGACGCCGCCGCTCGACCGGCCGCTGCCGAACGACTTCAATCACCTGCATTTCGGCGCCGGCCAGACCGAAGCCCAGGTGACGCTGACGCCGGGCAAGCACACCCTGCAGCTCATCCTCGGCGACAAGGATCACATCCCGCACAACCCGCCGGTGACGTCGGAGCGCATCACCGTCAACGTCGTGGACGCCGCGCAAGGTGCGCCGGCGGCGACGCGGCGCCCCTCGCCGGCCGACGCCAGCGTCTATTTCATCAACGTGCAGAACGGGTCGCGCATCCCGCCCCGGACCGTCATTCGCTTCGGTCTCAACAACATGGGCATCGCACCGGCCGGCGTGGAGAGGTCCAACACCGGGCACCATCATCTCCTGATCGATACGCCGCTGCCGCCGCTCGACCGGCCGCTGCCGAACGACTTCAATCACCTGCATTTCGGCGCCGGCCAGACCGAGGCGCGTGTCGCGCTCAATCCCGGCGCCCACGCGCTGCAACTCGTGTTCGCCGACGAGAACCATGTGCCGCACGATCCGCCGGTGATGTCGAAGCCGATCAAGGTGACGGTGGCGGTGCCGTCGGCGAAGAAGAAAAAGAAGAAGCGGCGTCCGAGGTATAGCTACTCAACTCAAGGTCTGAGTGCCATGACGGCGGTACTCGAACTGGCGCGTTCCACCTTGCCCGGCACCATCGGCAGACCGGTGCAATGCGTAGCGGCCAGCTGAGACCAAGGCAGGCCGAATTTCAGATACGGGCGTGCGACGAGCAGGACCGCGAGATCGGCCGATATCCAACACAGAGCGAGGCTGTCGAGGCGCTGCTGGCGGCGGCGGGGCGGCAGAACGTCGCGTAGCCCTTCCCATGTCCTTCCCAGGGCCATTTTCTGGGAAGGTTCGGCGTTAGTAGATTCTTATAAGTCTTTGATTTTGTTGGTCGGAGCGCCGAGATTTGAACTCGGGACCCCCAGTCCCCCAGACTGGTGCGCTAACCGGGCTGCGCTACGCTCCGATGGAGGCCGGTGCTCTACGCTGCGGCGCGGGAAGGTTCAAGAGCCGGCGGCCGGGCCGCCGCGATGGCGCGGACAGGGCGGACAGCCGCCGGCCGGCGGCGCAGGTAGGCGCGCGAGGCGGCCATCAGGCCCCACAGCACGCCGATGATCAGGAAATAGTGGCGCCAGTGGTCGCTGTCGATGATGGCGCTCTCCGCCGCGGTGGCGGCGAAGGCGGCATAGACCGCGATATAGGTCGAGCGCCACGGCGTGGTCACGAACACGAAGCGCAGGCCGATCACCAGCGTCGTCGCGATCAGGATCAGATAGCTGAAGCCGCCGATCCACCCGCCGGACATGAAGGCGTTCAGGTAGGAATTGTGCGGGTCCTCGGGAAAGAACCGGCTGAACTGCAGCGGGCCGATCCCCAGCGGGTAGTCGAGCGTCATCATGAAGCCCAGCACATGGCGGCCGAAGCGGCCCATGGGGCCGACGTCGTAGCTCTGCTCGAGGCTGGCGCGCTGGCGGAACAGCTCGGCGACCTGGTCGATCGAGAGGAGCGCGGCGATGGCGGCGCCGACCGCCATGAGGCCGACGATCGCGAGCAGCACGATGCGGGCGCGCTCGCGCGTCGAGCGGGTGGTGATGAACTCGAGCGCCATGGCGATGACCGCGGCAAGCGCAAATTGCGCCCAGGCGCCGCGCGAGAACGAGAGGAAGAGCCCGGCGAGCAGGATCAGCAGGATGGCACCCGAACGCAGCGCTTCGCCCGGGCGGCCGGCGAGCACGCGGGAGAACGCCAGCAGAGCGGGCAGCACCACGAAGGCGCCGAGCACGTTGGGATCGTTGAAGGTCCCGCGCGCGCGGTCGTACAGCACGAACAGGTCGGTGCCCGGCAGAAGACGGAAATAGCCGACGATTGCCGCGAGCGCGGCGAGGATGGCCGCCATCATGTAGCCGTTGAGCAGCAGCCTGAGCCGCCTCTCCGTGTTGCGCCCGAGCATGGCGGCGAAGAACAGGGCGGTGGCGCTGAGATAGGCGGAGACCAGAACCCACAACAGCGGCTTCGGCTGGTCGAGCACCGGAATGACCGCGACCGCGTAGCCGAGATTGAGGAAGACGAGCAGGGCCCCGAGCGGCATCAGCGCCGCGCTGACCGTGAGGCCGGTGATCAGGAACGTGACCATCGCCAGGAGCGCGGCCACCTCGTACGGGCTCGGCTCCATGAACACGAAGGCGCCGAACAGGCCGGTCAGCCACAGCAGCGCGCCGCGCAGCGTCTCGAGCGAAGCGTGCAGCCGCGGCGCATGCGCCGGCAGGGACGGGGAGGCGGCTGCAATGCCCATCAATACGCGTTCTCGGTCTTCGCCAGCGCGAAGGGCGTCTTCGCCAGGATGTAGAGATCGAACAGCACCGACCAGTTCTCGATGTAGTAGAGGTCGTGCTCGACGCGGCGCTGGATCTTCTCGTGCGTGTCGGTCTCGCCGCGCCAGCCGTTGATCTGCGCCCAGCCGGTGATGCCGGGCTTGACGCGATGGCGGGCGAAATAGCCGTCCACCGCCTCGTCATAGAGCCGGTTCTCCGCCTTGGCGTGCACGGCGTGCGGGCGCGGGCCGACCAGCGACAGGTTGCCCTTGAACACCACGTTGATGAGCTGCGGCAGCTCGTCGATGCTGGCCTTGCGGATGAAGCGGCCGACGCGGGTGACGCGCGGGTCGTCCTTGGTGGCGAGCTTCGAGGCGGTGGCGTCGCACTGGTCGACATACATCGAACGGAACTTGTAGACCTCGATCAGCTCGTTGTTGAAGCCGTAGCGTTTCTGCTTGAAGAACACCGGTCCGCGGCTGTCGAGCTTGATGGCGATGGCGGTGAGCGCGAGGAACGGCGTCGCACCGAGCAGGAGCAGGCTGCCGACGAACTTGTCGAACAGCCATTTCATCACCACGTCCCAGTCGGTGATCGGCTTGTCGAACACGTCGAGCACCGGGACGTTGCCGATGTACGAATAGGAGCGCGGCCGGAAGCGCAGCTTGTTGGAATGCGCCGCGAGGCGGATGTCGACCGGGAGCACCCACAGCTTCTTGAGCATCTGCAGGATGCGCACCTCCGCCGAGATCGGCAGCGAGAAGATGACGAGGTCGACGCGGGTGCGGCGGGCGAACTCGACGAGGTCGTCGACGGTGCCGAGCTTGGTACGGCCGGCGAGCGTCGTGGGCGAGCGCTCGTCGCCGCGGTCGTCGAACACGCCGACCACGTGCACGTCGGAATCCTTCTGCGCCTTGATCGCCTCGATCAGCGTCTCGCCGGCATCGCCACCACCCACCACCACGGCGCGGCGGTCGAGGCGGCCTGCGCTGGTCCAGTGGCGAACGACCCCCACGAGCACCAGCCGCAAGCCGATCAGCGCGACGAAGCCGACCATGTAGGTGCCGGCCAGCCACACGCGCGAGAACATGCCTTCGAACTTGGCGAAGAAGGCGATGCCCATGGCGATGAGGAAGACGATGGTCCAGGCGACCCCGAGCCGGGTGATCTGTCGCACCGGCGTGCGAAAGGCCTGCACGTCGTAGATGTCGGCGGCCTGGAAGGCGACCACCGCCAGCACGGCGATCGCCGCATTGGCGATGAGGTAGTACCACTCGAAGCCCCAGACGGGGAACACGTACAACAGGTGGATGGCGACGCCGATGGCGGCGATCACCCCGATATCGATGAGGCGCACCGTGCCGGCGAGGACGATCGGCGAATAGGCGACCGGGATCGGCTCGGCGGCCACCCGCTGCGCTTCCGGCGACAGCTCGCTGCGACAACTCTTGGGGACGAGGGCCCCTGCGGGTGCCGGCACGGCCGTCGCGGCGGCCGCGCTGATGATCTTACGCGCGTCGAGCTCGAGCATGTGTGTACGCCAACGCAACTGACATCCGCCGGACGACGGTCTCGGCAGGCATGCGCCCCCAGTCGGAGGCTAGCGAAAAAGTTTCAAGAAAAGCTTAGGAGGACTGCGTAATTCGTCAGCGTTTCTTAACCATGTCGTGGCGCGCCGCGATTGCCTCGCGATACGCGGAGAGCACCTGGTCGGTCATGTGGCTCGCCGAGAAGCTCGCGCTCACCCGCATGCGCAGCCGCCAGGCGAAGGCCCGCGCGACGGCGGGCTCCGACAGGCCGGCGCGGATCGCGTGGGCGAGTGCCGACGCATCGCCCGGCGGGATGAGCGTCGCGGCGTCGGCGCCGAAGATCTCCGGGATGCCGCCCACGTTGGTGACGATCATCGGCACAATGGCGGCCGCCGCCTCGAGCACGATATAGGGCAGGGATTCCGCGCGCGAGGGAACGACCAGGATCTGGCCGCGTGCAAACGCCGCGCGCGCCGGCATGACGCCGACAAAGCGCACCGTATCGGCGAGGCCGAGCCGCTCGACCCGCGCCTTCAGCGCGGCGGCATCGGGACCGTCGCCGACGATGGTGGCGCTCACCTTGCGCCATTCGCGCGCGAGCTGGGCGATGGCGTCCACCAGCACGTCGATGCCCTTGAGCGCGCGCAGCTCGCCGACGAACACGAGATCGCTCGCCTCGGGTGCAGGCTCGACGGCTTCGAACTCCGCTGCGGTGACGCCGTTGTGGACGACGCGCACCAGGCCGGGCGGCTTGCCGATCTTGGCGTCGAACGTGTCGGCGCCATAGGCGCTCTCGAACAGCATGAGATCGGTGCGCCGCATCATGAGCCGCTCGCCGGTGAGATAGATCAGGCCGATCGGCGAGCTCCAGCGATAGTGCAGGCTGCCGCCATGCGGGGTGTAGACGCGGATCGCGCGCGTGTCGCGCGCCAGGCGCGCATAGGCGCCGCCCTTGGCGCCGTGGCCGTGCAGCACGTCGGCGTTGCTGTCGCGCGCGCGCTGGGAGACGTCGGCCACCGCCTCCAGGTCGCTCCAGGCGAGGTTGCGGCTCATCGGGATGCGGGTGAGGCCGAGCTTCAGTTGCGGCGCCAGCGCCGCGAGCGCCGCGTCGGCGCGCGCCCCGCCGGTGGTCGAGTTGGCGACGATACCCACCTGATGGCCGCGCTCGGCCTGTCCGCAGGCGAGATCGAGCACGTGGCGGAACAAGCCGCCCACGGCGGCGCGCATCACGTGAATGATTCTGAGCGGGCGGTCCGGCGGGGCCGGCATCTCAGAACCATCGTTCGGAGATGACGACGGTATCGCCAGGCCGGATGGGACAGTCGAGGGGGACTTTGCCGCGGTAGAGCTCGCCGTGGCTGGAGCGGCTGATGACGACGGTTTTTTTCCAGGCACGCGGGGTGAAGCCGCCGGCGATGGCGACGGCGGTCTCGGCGGTCATATTGGCCACATAGGGATACTGGCCGGGGGCGGTGACTTCGCCGAGGATGAAGAACGGCCGGTAGGCTTCGATCTCCACCGCCACATGCGGCTCGCGGACGTAGCCGTTGCGCAGCTTGGCGCCGATCGCGGCGGCGAGCGCCGCGGTGGTGAGGTCGCGCGCCCTGACGGCGCCGATCAGCGGCATGGTAACGTAACCGGCGGCATCGACCGAATAGGAGTTGGACAGGTTCTCCTGGCCGAACACGACGACGCGCAGCCTGTCGCCGGAGTCGAGCGTGTAGGGCGGCTCGGCGACCGGCCCTTCGACCAGGACGGGTACCGGAGCGATAGCCGGCGCCGCGATCGCGGGAGCGACAATGACGGGCGGCGGCACCGGGGCGGGCTCGACCATCACGGGCTCCCCGATCGGCAGGGGCGCCGGGCGGCGCATGCAGCCGGAGACGGCGAGCGCCGTCACCAGGAGGCCGAGGAGGATGAGGCGGCTTGCACGCATAACGAGGCCCGTGAACGCCCACTGGCCCGGACATGATCCGGGATTTCGCCCCGATTCATCCCGCGTTAGGGTTAACAAAGCCTCTCTATCCAAGAGATGCCGCTGCAATTAACGCGGCAGCAACCATAATGGGGTCTTATCGGGCCCAGTCGTGGTGCTCGTGCGTACGAGTACGTTAGCGTTGAGTGGAGTTGAGCCATGCGTGCTGGTATCGGCGCGTCGGCGCCAAGCGCTTCAGGGACTGCGGCGGCGGACGAGCTCGACCTGGGCGCGGTCGGCCGGGCGCTGCGGGCCAAGAAGCTGTGGGTGATCATCCCGACCGTGCTGGTGGCGGCGCTCACGTTTGCCGCCGTCAATCTGATGACCCCGCGCTTCAAGTCGGAAGCGCGCATCCTGATCGACGGGCGCGAGAACGTGTTCATGCGTCCGGTCGCGGAGAGTGCCGCCGAGCGCGAGCGCACCATCGACCCCGAGGCGGTGACCAGCCAGGTGCAGCTGGTGCTGTCGCGCGACCTCGCCCGCAAGGTGATCCGCGAGCTGAAGCTCAACGAACGTCCCGAGTTCGATTCCGCGCTCCACGGCGTGTCGATCCTGCGCCACATGCTGGGGCTGGCCGGGCTCGCCAAGGACCCGCTGAAGATGACCGCCGAGGAGCGGGTGCTGGAGGCCTATTACGAGCGCCTCACCGCGTTCGCGGTCGACAGGTCGCGGGTGATCGCGGTGGAGTTCTCCTCCGCCGATCCGGAGCTCGCCGCCGCCGTCGCCAATGCGATCGCCGAGGCGTACCTCGAGCTGCAGCAGCGCGCCAAGCAGGATCAGACCCGCATGGCGGGCCAGTGGCTCGGGGCGGAGATCGAGAGCCTGCGGCGCAAGGTGGCGGAGGCGGAAGCCAAGGTGGAGCAGTTCCGCGGTAAGTCCAACCTGTTCATCGGCACCAACAACACCTCGCTGTCGAACCAGCAGATGGGCGAGCTCAACTCGCAGCTGGCGCTCGCCCGCTCGCAGAAGGCGGAGGCCGAGGCCAAGGCCAAGCTGATCCGCGCCATGATCAAGTCGGGACAGCCGATCGAGTCCGCCGAAGTGCTCACGTCCGAGCTGATCCGCCGCCTCGCCGAGCAGAGTGCGACCTTGCGTGGCCAGCTCGCCGAGCAAAGCTCGACGCTGCTCGGCAACCACCCGCGTATCAAGGAGCTGAAAGCCCAGATCGCCGATCTCGACGGCCAGATCCGTCGCGAGGGCGAGAAGCTCGCGCGCGCGTTCGAGAACGATGCCCGCGTCGGCGGCGAGCGCGTCGATGCGCTCAACGCCAGCCTCGACCAGCTCAAGCGGCAGGCCGCCGTCACCGGCGGGCAGGACGTCGAGATGCGCGCGCTCGAGCGCGAGGCCAAGGCGCAGCGCGACCTGCTCGAGTCCTACCTCGCCAAGTACCGCGAGACCAATGCGCGCGACTTGCTCACCCTGACGCCGACCGAAGCGCGCATCATCTCCACCGCCATCGTCTCCAATACCCCTGCCTTCCCCAAGAAGGTGCCGATCGTCCTCATCGCCACCCTCGCCACCTTCCTGGTCGCGGTCGGCGCCATCACCACCGGCGAGCTCCTCGCCGGCAATGTCTATCGCCCGGCCTATGGTGAAGCCGAGGCGGTGGTCGCGCCCGTGGCCGAGCCGGCCCCGATCGTCGCAGCGGAGAGTTCCGCCTTCCACGCAACGGCGGCTGATCGCTTCGTGCCGCCGGACGTGCCGGAACTGGAGCCGGTGCCCGAACCGGAGCGCCCGTCGCCGCCGCCAACGCGTGCCGACGTGCCGGCGAGTCCCGCTGCGCCGGCAGGCGCCGCAACGGGTGCACCCGTCGGCTCCACCGATCGGCTGGCAAGCGAGCTGCGCCGCGCCGGCGATGCGGGCAAGCGCATCAGCGTGGTCGGGGTCGCCCGCAATGTCGGCACCACGTCGGCGGCCATCGCTTTGGCCCGCGCGCTCTCCCAGCAGGGGCGGGTGGTCCTGGTCGACCTGTCGCTCAATGCGCCCAACATCGCGGCGATCTCCGTCGACCCGGGCGCGCCGGGCATCGCCGAGCTGATGCGGGGCACGGCTTCGTTTCGCCACATCATCACGCGCGATCGCTCCTCGCGTGTCCATCTCGTCGCCGCCGGCCGCGTTCCTGCCGACGCGAGCTCGATCCTGCGGTCTGAGCGGCTCACCATCGCGCTCGGTGCGCTGGAGCGCACCTACGACCACGTCGTGATCGACGCCGGCGCGATGCCGCAGGCTCCGCTCGATCGTGTTGCGCGGCTTGCGCCGCATGCCGTCCTGGTCGCGCCGGGAGTGGCAGAGGATGCGGCCACCGCCGCACAGGCCCGGCTCGCCGACGCGGGGTTCAGCGAAGTCACGCTGTTCAACGAGACGCCGCCGCGCCCGGACGCCACGACGGGCGCGGGCACGCGGGCGGCCTGACGGGCGCGAGCCTGCGGGCTCGCGCTCATGCCCTCAACCATGTTGAGGGCGCTATCTCAGCCCTATAAGATCGGCGTTGCGGGAGCCGGGACAGCGTTGCGGCGCTGTTGGTCTCGCGCCGTATCACAACGCCGCACCCGGACGCGGCGATTTCCAACATGGGAGGAATGTTCATGCAGAAGGCATTGTTGAAGTCCGTCGTCGTCGGTGCGGCCCTGATGGTCGGCGGCGCCGCCAACGCGCAGCAGCAGCCGGCCGCCGCGCCGCCCCCGCCGCCGCCCTATGGCCTGGAAATCTCGCAGGACATGGCGAAGAAGGCGATCGCCGCCGCCGAGGCCGAGGCGAAGAAGAACAACTGGTTCATGAATATCGCCGTGGTCGGCCCGTCCGGACACCTGCTGGCGTTCAGCCGCATGGACGGGGCGCAATACGCCTCGGTCGCGATCGCCCAGCACAAGGCGCGCACCGCCGCCACCTTCCGCCGCCCGACCAAGGCGTTCCAGGACGGCCTCGCCGCCAACCCGGCCAACGTCTACCTGCTCACCCTCGACGACGTGATCGCGTCGGAAGGCGGCATCCCGATCATCGCCGACGGCAAGCTCGTTGGTGCCATGGGCTGCAGCGGCGGTACCGGCCAGCAGGACGGCGTCGTCTGCCAGGCGGGCATCGCTGCGCTGAAGTGAGAATAGCATTGCCTTTGGACCGTCATCCTGAGGCGCTCGTCCCTTCCTCTTTGGAAGGGACGAGCCTCGAAGGACGACGGCCGGGGCCGATCATCCTTCGAGGCTCGGCGCGTGCAGTGCTTGTGTGAAGTCATGGCGTAGACGCGCCGAGCGCCTCAGATCCTATGGGGCGACGGGTGGTCAGGAGGTAGGATTGGAGTTGCAAACCACCCATCCAAACCTCGGAGGACCAAGATGTCGAAGCTCGATCGCACTGACGCACCCGCCGCTACCGAGTATGCCACGGTGCACGTCGTTTTTGAACTGAGCAAGAAGACCTGGAAGATCGGCGTCATGCTGCCTGGCTCACAGAAGCTGAGCCGCTACGCGATTGCGGGAGGCGATGTGACGGAGCTGATGAAGCGTCTGGCGGCGGTACGGGCGCGAGCGGAGCGCATCAGCGGCAAGCCGGTTCGCATCCTGTCGTGCTACGAGGCGGGCTATGATGGGCATTGGCTGCACCGCTGGCTGACGGATCAGGGGGTGATCAATCACGAGATCGATCCGTCGAGTATCGAGGTGCCGCGTCGGGCGCGCTATGCCAAGACCGATCGGATTGATCTCGACCGGCTGCTCCGGGCATTCCTGGCGTATCTGCGGGGCGAGCCGCGGGCGTGCAGCGTGGTGCACGTGCCGTCGGTTGCGGACGAGGATCGAAAGCGGCGCAACCGCGAGCGGGATCGTCTGAAGAAGGAACGCACCGCCCACACCAATCGCATCAAGGGCCTGCTGCACGCGCAGGGCATTCGCGATGCCCAGCCGATGAAGCCGGGCTTCATCGCCGGTCTCGACCGTGTATGCACGGGCGACGGACGGCCGCTGGCGCCCAAGCTCAAGGAGGAGATCGTGCGCGAGCACGAGCGGCTGAGCCTGGTGGACAAGCAGCTGACCCAGCTCGAGGCCACGAGCACGGCGGAGGTGAAGGCGGCGGCGCCCGGCTCGGTCGAGGCCAGGATCAAACAGCTCATCGACCTCAAGAGCTTCGGCCTGGTCAGCTCGCTGGGCCTGGTCAACGAGGCGTTCTATCGCTCATTTGCCAATCGCCGCCAGGTCGGCGCCTATTTCGGGCTGACCGGCACGCCGTTCAACAGCGGCAACAGCGAGCGCGACCAGGGCATCAGCAAAGCCGGCAACAGCCGCGCCCGCGCGCTCGCAACCGAGATGGGTTGGCTATGGCTGCGCCACCAGCCCGACAGCGAGCTCAGCCGCTGGTTCCGTGCCCGCGTGGGCGATCAGAAGGGCCGCGTCCGGCGCATCGCCATCGTGGCGTTGGCGCGCAAGCTCATGGTGGCGTTGTGGCGCTACGTGACCACCGGCTTGGTGCCGACCGGCGCCGTGTTGAAGCCGGCCATCTAATCGGCCGCGCGCAAGAGCGGCCGACGTGACCCAGGATCGACGTGTGACCGTCGTCATCCAGGGGATAACGCAACCCGTTTCCTCAGAGGGGTCCCGTCTTTCTTGGGCCACACCTTCACTCGTGCATGAAGGATTAGGGCACCGGGCGATCGAGCCCGACCGGATACAAGGTGATGCGGTGTTGTTGCCGCATGCTTGCACAACAGCCCAGTCCAGGGATCACGTCATGCCGCTCATCGCGCGACTCATAGTCCCGACCATTCAGCCTCGCGCCGGGCTCGCCGCCGTCAAGGCGTGGCCTGGAAACGTTGGAGCTTGCGGCTCCGCCCAACGACGGCCAGCCTTGACGGGCGGCCGCGCGCGGCGCTCCCGCAGGAGCGTGGTCGGGACGGAGAAACGGCCCAGTCGAACAAAGAAACTGACTAACGAGTGTGCCGATATGCCGTAAGAAGGTGCCCCACGATTACCTCTTGACTTCCGGCCCCCCATACAAGGATGACGGGCGAGAGTCATCGCACTGCCTACAAATCCATCGTGCTCGGGGCGAACAGCTCCTCCAGGCCGACCCGGCGGTCGGTCAGGCCCTGCTCGTGCACGTATTGCGCAATGGTCTCGAGCACGGGGCGCGCCGCCCGCATGCCGCAGGGCATGGGATCGCGGCCGAGCGCCTGCCTGGCGTCGTCGCCGAGCAGGCCGACCGCGAAGAACGGGCCGAGATTTTCGCTCGCCTCGCGGATCACCCTCGCCCGGGCGGCCGCGAAGGCGGCGTAGAGATTGAGCGCGATCCATGGATGGCGCTCCAGCACCGCGCGCTGCACCACCACGGTGTGATTGATCGGGTAGATGCCGGTCCTGGCATAGTAGCGCCGGCCTTCCGCTTCGCGATCGGCGAACAGTGGCCGGATGTCCGGATGGCGGGAGAGATCGATCCGGCTGCGGTCGACCAGGTTCGGATTGGTCAGATACAGCAGGGTCGCGTCGAGCTCGCGCTCGAGCAGCATGGCGCCGATGTTGGTGCTCGGCGGAATCGGCGTGACCTTCACACCGGCCGGCGGCTTGAAGCCGGTGGCGCCGCCATGGCTCTTGTCGGGCGGGCGCTCCATGAACCATTCGATCTCGCGCGCCACGACGCCGAACTCGTGCTGGAGAGCGCCGCGCGACCAGATCGCCGCGGTCTGCTGATATTCGGGGACGCCGACGCGCTTGCCGCGCAGGTCTGCGGGCGTCGCGATCCCGGCGTCGGTGCGCACCAGGATGCGCGTGTGGAAGAACTCGCGCGTGGTGAACACCGGCAGTGCCACGAACGGCGTCGGGCCGCGCGCGGTGGAGATCAACAGCGACGACATCGACATCTCGGACACGTCGAACTCGCCGAAGCGCAGCTGCCGCCAGAACATTTCGGACGGATGCACGGCGCTCGGCACGAGGCGCAGACCTTCCGCCTCCACGCGTCCGTCGAGCAGCGGCCGCGTGTTGGGATTGTCCGACAGCGCGAGGCTGAGCTCCAGCTTGGCCGCGGTCATGGGCAGGCAGCTCCTACTCGGCCTTCACGCCGGACGCGCGGATCAGCGTGCCCAGCCGCTGATGCTCGGCGGCGATGAAGGCGGCGAATTCGTCCTGCGACAGCAGCTTCACCTCGGCGCCGAGCTTCTTCATCCGCTCCAGCATCTCCGGCGATTTCAGCGCCTCGAGCACGTGGCTCCGCAGCTTGCCGACGATCTCCGCCGGCGTGCCGGCCGGCGCAACGATGCCGATCCAGGACGAGCCGACGAGATCGGGCACGCCGGCTTCGGCGATGGTCGGAACATCGGGGATCTCGGGGTGGCGCCGCGGCTGGATGAAGGCGAGCCCGCGCACCTTGCCCTCGTGCAGATGGGCAAACATGACCGACGTCGTCTCGAAGCCCGCGTGGATGCGCCCGCCGATCATGTCGGTGATCAGCGTCGAGGCGCCGCGGTAGGGGACGATGACGGCATCGATGCCGGTCAGCGCGCGGAACGACAGCGCCAGCGCGTGCGGTGGCGCCCCGTTCGGAACGCCGAATGTCAACCTGCCGGGATTGGCCCTGGCATAGGCCAGGAGCTCCGGCACGGTGCGGAACGGCGCATTGACGGCGCCGATCATCACGTAGGGCACGTCCGACACCAGGGCGACCGGCACGAAGCTGTTGATCGGATCGTAACCGGCGCTGCCGTAGAGCGCCGGGCCGATGGCGAGCGGCGCGGAGCTGCCGAGCAGCAGCGTGTAGCCGTCCGGATCGGCGATGGCGACCGATTTGGCGGCCAGCGTGCCGCCGGCGCCAGGGCGGTTCTCGACCACCACCTGGCCGAGCGTCGCCGAGAGCGGCTGCGCGATCAGCCGTCCCATCACGTCGGCCGGCCCCCCAGGCGGAAACGGCACGATCAACCGGATCGGCCGGTTGGGGTAGGGCTGGGCGCCTGCCGCCGGCGCCAGCGCCGCCATGCAGCCGATCGCCAATGCGGTCGCCACGAACGCGCGTGCACGCGTCATCGCCGTCTCTCTGCTCGTGCCCGCGCCATCATGACGCAAAGCCGGCGGCGAGGGGAAGCCCGTGCGCGCAGATCGGGGCGGTCTTTGGCGGCCATCGGCCACTCTTGCGGCGGCACATCGGCGGCCTTGCGGCCGCAGATTGGCCGGGTTAGACCGCGCCCATGGCCCGTACCGCTCTCTATGCCGGCTCGTTCGACCCGGTCACTAATGGTCATCTCGACGTGGTGCGCCGCGCCGCCCGGCTGGTCGATCAACTCGTGCTGGCGATCGGCGTCCACCCGGGCAAGGCGCCGCTGTTCTCCGCCGAGGAGCGGCTGGCGATGGCGCAGGAGACCTGCGAGCCGGCAGCGCGCGCGGCCGGCTGCGCGCTCGCCTGCATCACCTTCGACGACCTGGTGGTGACGGCGGCGCGGCGCGAGGGCGCCAACGTTCTGGTCCGTGGCCTGCGCGACGGCACCGACCTCGACTACGAAATGCAGATGGCCGGGATGAACGAGACCATGGCGTCGGAGATCACCACCGTGTTCGTGCCGGCCTCGGCCCTGGTGCGCCCGATCACCGCCACACTGGTGCGGCAGATCGCCCGCATGGGCGGCGATGTTGCGGCGTTCGTGCCGGAGCCGGTATTGCAACGCCTCAATGCCAAATTCGCCGGTAAGGGTCGATGATGCAACCAAGCAAAGCTTACGTGATGACCATCGAGACAAACGCGCATGACACGCGCAACCAACCGATCCGATCGCGCAGGCGGTTTGCCGCCATGGTCGGCTCGGCGCTGCTCCTTGCATCCGGGAGCGCAGCCTTCGGTCAGACCGGCAATCTCGCCAATCCGGCCGCGCTGAACGAAAAGGCGCCCGCCGCCTACAAGGTGAAATTCGACACCGAACGAGGACCGGTCATCGTCGACGTGCGCCGCGATTTGGCACCGAACGGCGCGGATCGCTTCTACAATCTGGTGAAGAACGGTTTCTACGACAACGCACGGTTCTTTCGCGTGGTCAGCGGCTTCATGGTGCAGTTCGGCATCCATGGCGACCCGAAGATTTCGGCGGTCTGGCGCACCGCGACGATCAAGGACGACCCGGTCCGCCAGAGCAACAAGCGCGGGTTCATCACCTACGCGACCTCGGGGCCGAATTCGCGCACCACGCAGGTCTTCATCAATTTCGGCGACAACGGCTCGCTCGACAGCCAAGGCTTCGCGCCGTTCGGGCAGGTGGTTTCGGGCATGGAGAAGGTCGACGCGATGTTTGCCGGATACGGGGAGGGCGCCCCGCAGGGGCGCGGCCCCGACCAGGGACGCATCCAGCGCGAGGGCAATGCCTATCTGATGAAGGATTTTCCCAAGCTCGACTACATCAAGAAGGCGACCCTCGAGAAATAGCGGCTCGCTTCGCGAGCGACCGGCGGTTGACGCACAAGGAGATCCAATGATCAGAGCATTTCTCGTCGCGCTGCTGCTATGCGCCGCCCCGGCCTCGGCGCAGCAGCCTCCCGCCGGCCTCGATCCGCAGAACACGATCTATCTCGACACGCCGCACGGGCGGATCGTCATCAAGCTGCGGCCCGACCTCGCGCCCAAGCACGCCGAGCGCATCAAGACGCTGTCGCGCGAGAAGTACTACGACAACGCGCCGTTCCACCGGGTGATCGCCGGCTTCATGGCGCAGACCGGCGACGGCCAGCGCGGCGACGGCACCGGCGGATCGAAATATCCCGACCTGCCGTCGGAGTTCTCCAATGTGCCGTTCCGGCGCGGGATCGTCGGCATGGCGCGGGCGCAGAACCCGAATTCCGCCAACAGCCAGTTCTTCATCATGTTCGCCGAGGCGTCCAGCCTGAACGGGCAATACACGGTGGTGGGCGAGGTGGCCCAGGGCATGGACGTGGTCGACAAGATCAAGAAGGGGAGCTCGGCGCAGAACGGCGCCGTCGCCGGCCCGGACCGCATCGTCCGGATGCAGGTGGCGGCGGACGCGCGGTGAGCGCTCGCGCGCTCATCGCTATCGCGGGGCTCGCGGCGGCCGCCTGCCTGCCGCCGGCCGCTCAGGCCCAGCGCGAGCCGCCGTCGCGACCGCCGGCCAAGCTGCTCAACACGATCAAGGAGCTGTTCGACGCGTTCGGCGCGTGCTGGAGACCGCCGCCGCTCGATCAGTCGAAGCCGGGAACTGAGATCACCATCCGCTTCAGCCTCAACCGCGCGGGCGAGATCATCGGCGAGCCGCGCTTCACCTATTCGAGCCCCACGCTACCCATCGAGGTGAAATCCGCCTACCAAAAGTCGGTCGCAGAGGCGATCAGCCGATGCACACCCTTTCCGCTGTCGAACGACCTCGGCGGCGCAATTGCCGGTCGTCCCATCTCGACGCGCTTCATCGACGACAGGGGACAAAGGCGAACGGAGAATGTCCATGAGCGATGACGACACGATGATTCTCGAGACGACGAAGGGCAAGGTGGTGATCGCCATGCGGCCCGATCTCGCACCCGGCCACGTGGCCCGCATCAAGGAGCTGGTGCGCACCAACTTCTATGACAACGTCGTGTTCCACCGCGTCATCGACGGCTTCATGGCGCAGACCGGCGACCCCACCGGCACCGGCATGGGCGGATCCGGCAAGAAGCTCAAGGCCGAGTTCACGCGCGAGCCGCATGTGCGCGGCACCGTGTCGATGGCGCGTGCGCAGTCGCCCGAATTCCGGCGACAGCCAGTTCTTCATCTGCTTCGAGCCGGCGCCGTTCCTCAACGGCCAGTACACGGTGTGGGGCAAGGTGACCGAGGGCATGGAGAACGTCGACAAGATCAAGCGCGGGGAGCCGGTGACCGACCCGGATCGCATCGTCACCGCGCGCATGGCCGCCGACGCCGCATAAACTCTCACGTCGTCATCGCCGGGCTTGTCCCGGCGATCTCGATAGAGGACGCATGGTGGTGCTTCTTGAATCGAGATCGCCGGGACAAGCCCGGCGATGACGAGACGTAACGTCTTTGTCGCCCCTACGACAGCGCGACGACCTGTCCGTGCGTCGGCGTCAGGGGCGTGGGCTCGCACACCCAGGCGTCCTGGGCAAACCATTCGTGCTCGGTTCGGCAGATCGGGCAATGGGAACGGGCGAAAAAAACAGGCGTGGCGCGAAACCGCGCCGCATCGGCTTCGAACCCCGTCGCAATCTCGCGTCCGGTTTGTGGGCATCGGATCATGACCGTTCCCATCGGGGGAGCTCCTTCTGGAGGATTGCTTGTTCTGGAGGATCGCCCGGTTGGATACTCCCGCCATGTGAATACCATTTGACGCCACCGGGGCATTGTTGCGGCGGTTGAAGGCCGAGCAAGTATGCGGCGGTCGTGATGGGTCGACCTATCGCAGCGCAGCAAGAGTGCCGAAGGGCTGCGCGATGATCGCGGGTGCGATGCGGGCCCCGGTCGGTTCGAGCCGTGATCCACCCCCGTCCGGAGTCGAATTTTCTTCGCAGACGCGGCGACAAGAAAGAATCTACATCCGATGTGTGCAAAGCCGGCGAATATGGGGCGAGCGCGCAGCTTTCCTCTGGCGGTAATGCGCCGGAACGGTCGCAGTCGCGCTGGCGTTATGCTATGATAGACGTCTCCTATGGACAGGGGAGGCCAATGACGAATGCTCAGTACGTCGTCGTGCAGCACGGCGACGAATGGATGATCAAATTCGACAACGAAGAGTACGGACCCTACAAGAGCAAGAACGAAGCCATGCTCTTCGCGATCGATGCGGCGCAAAAGCTGGGGGAACACGGCGAGGGCGCGGAAGTGCTGCTGATGGGCGAGAACAATCACGTGCGCCCCGAATGGGTGTACGGACGCGATCCCTATCCGCCCCGGCTCACGGGTTTGTAAGCTGCGCGGCGCCGACGCGGACGGAAGGCGCCTGGTTTGTCCCCTTGCGAGTGCCGGCGATGCCGGCATTCTTGTTGAATCCATGCGTACCGACGACTTCGATTTCGAGCTGCCGCCCGATCGCATCGCGCTGCGGCCGGCGAGCCCGCGCGATGCGTCGCGCCTGCTGGTGGTCGCGCCCGGCGAGGCGCGCGAGTTCGCCGATCGCGCGATGCGCGATCTGCCCGACCTGCTGCGCGCCGGCGATGCGATCGTGCTCAACGACACGCGGGTCATTCCGGCGCGGCTCAAAGGGCGGCGCATCGGTCGCGGCGAGGAGGCGCGGGTCGAAGCGACGCTGACGAAGCGGCTCGACGGCTCGCGCTGGCAGGCCCTGGTGCGTCCGGCAAAACGCCTCGCGCCGGGCGACGTCCTGCGCTTCGGCGACGAGGGCAGGGTGTGCTTCCTCGGCCAGCTCGATGCGACCGTCGAGGCGAAACGGGAGGGCGGCGAGGTCACGCTTGCGTTCGCGTTCCACGGCCCGATCCTCGACCAGGCGATCGACGAGCGCGCCGACATGCCGCTGCCGCCCTATATCGCATCGCGCCGCGCCCCCGACGCACGCGACCGCGACGACTACCAGACGATGTTCGCGCGCCAGGAGGGCTCGGTCGCGGCGCCGACGGCGGCGTTGCATTTCACCGAGGCGCTGGTGACGCGCCTGCGCGCGCGCGGCATCGGGATGCATTTCGTGACGCTGCACGTGGGGTTGGGCACGTTCCTTCCCGTCAAGGTCGAGGATACGGCCGATCACGTAATGCACGCCGAATGGGGCGAGGTGACGGAGGAGACCGCGGAGGCCCTCAACGCCGTGCGCCGCGCCGGCGGCCGTATCGTTGCGGTCGGCTCCACCGCGCTGCGCCTGCTGGAGACGGCGGCAGCCGAGGACGGCACGCTGCGCGCGTTTTCCGGCGAGACCGCCCTGTTCATCACCCCGGGCTACCGCTTTCGCGCGGTCGACGCGATGCTCACCAATTTCCACCTGCCGCGCTCGACCCTGTTCATGCTGGTCTCAGCCTTCGCCGGACTCGACACGATGCGGCGCGCCTACGCGCACGCGATCGCAGCGGGCTACCGGTTCTATTCGTACGGGGATGCGTGCCTGCTGATGCGGGGGTGAGCGCCTGGTTTGTACTCGCCCGCGTCAGCGTGCCGTCCGCCGGGCCGCCATATGCGCGAGATAGTCGATCACCAGGTCGATCTCGCGGTCGCTCATTCGGTCCGCCGGGAAGCCGGGCATGCGTTGCTCGGGCCAGTTGCGGACCGATTTCGGGTCCCGGATCATCGCGTGCAGCCCGGGTGGCGTCAGGTATTCGGTCGGGCTCATCGGCCGGTTCAGGTCGGGGCCGACCTCGCTTGCGCCGGCTCCGTTGAGGGTGTGGCAGGGCAGGCATTGCGTGACGAAGAGAGCCTGGCCGGCGCGAACCGGATGGGTGGCAGGCAACGCCGGATCGACGCCGAGCTCAGGCCAGCGCGCCGCCGGCGAGGGCTGGCTCACGAGCTTCGCCACCTGATACGGCCACTGCTCGCTGCGGATCGTCGCCTCCGTCGCCCCGGTCCACACGACATAGAACGGGCCGGCACCGACCGTTTTGCGTGGAAGCGGCGGCCATGGCTCGCTGCTGGGCTCGATGGCGAGCCAGGCGACCGGCTTGGCGGGGTCGGTATTGGTAATGAGATCGAGCGGCAACTGGGCGATGAAACCGTCGAGCGCAACGGTCTCGATCACGCTGTCCGCGGGCAGGTCGCGGCCCGCCAGCAGCGCCGCCACGGGGATCGCGCGATAGCGCATCGTCTTGCCATACACGCTGTCGGCCAATTCGATGCTGACGGCATCCGGACGGGCCAGGAGGGCGTCCCGGGAAAAATGACGGGTGTTGCCGTCGATCACCACGTCGAGGACCGGCTCGGCGGCTTGGCTTCGCAGCACGAGCAGCAGGCTGCACAGGACGATGATCGAAATGCAGCGGGGCCATTCTTGCAGAACCGAGGCGCTCATATGTCGACTGCCCTTCGTGGCCCGGGTCTGGCGCAGCGAGCCGGCCCCCCCGATATTGGCCGCAATACGGTATCCGGGCTAGCAAAGCGTTACCGGTGCCGGATTTCGTCCCTGGACATGGCGCCACGGCGGTTGATACGCCTCCCGGTTCGCAGCATGAGCCATCGCAACCTTCAGCACTCCTTCCGATGACGCCCGGCTTTTTCTTCAAACTGCTGGCGACCGACGGCGCCGCGCGGCTGGGCGAGATCGCCACCCCGCACGGACGGGTGCGCACGCCGGCGTTCATGCCGGTCGGCACCCAGGCGACCGTGAAGGGCATGTATCCGGATCAGGTGCGCGGCGTCGGGCGCCGACATCGTACTCGCCAACACCTATCACCTGATGCTGCGGCCGGGCCCCCAGCGTGTGGCCGCGCTCGGCGGCCTGCATCGCTTCATGAACTGGCCGCTGCCGATCCTTACCGATTCCGGCGGCTTCCAGGTGATGTCGCTCGCGGGCCTGCGCAAGGTCGAGGACACGGGCGTGACGTTCCGCTCCCACCTCGACGGCTCGTCGCACGAGCTCACGCCCGAGCGCGCGGTCGAGATCCAGACGCTGCTCGGTGCCGACATCGTCATGCAGCTCGACGAGTGCGTGAAGCTGCCGGCTTCGCTGGCCGAGATCGAGCGCGGCGTGCGGCTCTCGCTCGCCTGGGGCGAGCGCTGCAAGCGTGCGTTCGAGCAGGCGCCACCCGGGCGCGCGCTATTCGGCATCGTGCAGGGCGGCGACGAACCCGCGCAGCGGCACGCCAGCGCGCGGGCGCTGGTCGATATCGGCTTTCACGGCTACGCCATCGGCGGCCTCGCGGTGGGCGAGCCGCAGGCGGTGATGCTGCGCGATCGTCGGCGAGGTCGCGCCGCTGCTGCCGGCCGATCGGCCGCGCTACCTCATGGGGGTGGGTACGCCCGAAGACCTGCTGGAGTCGGTCGCGCGCGGCATGGACATGTTCGACTGCGTCATGCCGACCCGCAACGGCCGGCACGGCCTGGCGTTCAGCCGGTTCGGGCCGATCAACCTGAAGAATGCCCGCCACGCCGCCGACCCGCGCCCGCTCGACGCGGAGAGCGCATGCCCGGCCGCGCGGGATTACTCCCGCGCCTACCTGCATCATCTGGTGAAGGCGAACGAGATGCTCGGCGCCATGCTGCTCACCGCCGTCAACCTCGCCTATTACCAGGAGCTGATGGCGGGCATGCGGGCAGCGATCGCGGAGGGGAGGTTTCAGGATTTTCGCGCGCAGACGAAGGAAGGCTGGGCGCGCGGGGATATCCCGGTTTGCGCCCCCTGACGCCGACGGGCTCCGCCGGACAACTCGTGTGCTACCGCGTCAAGCTTCCGCTGGACGACCGCACCGCTCCGGCGCACAATGGAATTGGTTTAAATCAACAACGGCGGGCCTGATCCCGTCGACTCTGGGAGGTGCCCACCATGGCGATCAGCCTGAAGGTCAACGGGACGAGCCGGTCGGTGCCGGCCGAGCCCGATACGCCGCTGCTCTACGTCCTGCGCAACGACCTGGAGCTCAACGGCGCCAAGTTCGGCTGCGGGCTGGCCCAGTGCGGCGCCTGCACGGTGCTGATCGACGGCAAGCCGGCGCGCTCGTGCGTCACCGAGATCGGCGCGACTCGGCAACGCCGAGATCACCACGATCGAGGCGCTCGGCACGATCGACAAGCCGCATCCGCTGCAGCGCGCGTTCATCGCCGAGCAGGCGGCGCAGTGCGGCTATTGCACCAGCGGCATGATCATGGCCGCGAAGGCGCTGATCGAGACCAATCCGCGCGCAAGCGAGCAGGAGGTGCGGGACGGGCTCGCCGGCAACCTCTGCCGCTGCGGGACGCACAACCGCATCGTCGCCGCCGTCATGCGCGCGGCCGGCGAGATGGGGAGGACCTGACATGAACGCCTCCCTCAACCGCCGCCAGTTCTCCGCCGGGCTCGGCGCCATCGTCGTCGCCTTCTCGCTCGATCCCGACGCGCCTGTTCGCGCAGGAGCCGCCGCGGCTGCCGGGCAGCCTGCAGACCAACCGCCGGCTCGATGCGTGGCTGCGCATCAATGCCGACGGCACCGCCACCGTGTTCACCGGCAAGGTCGAGCTCGGGCAGGGCATCCTCACGGCGCTGCGCCAGATCGCGGCCGAGGAGCTCGACCTGCCGCTCGAGCGCATCGCTGTGATCTCCGGCGACACCGGCCGCACGCCCAACGAGGGACAGACGGCCGGCAGCCAGTCGGTCGAGAACAGCGGCACGGCTTTGCGCATGGCGGGTGCGGAAGCGCGCGCCATTCTCATCGAGCTCGCCGCCAAGCGGCTCGCCGTTGCGGCCGACACGCTCACTGTCGCCGACGGCGTGATCAGCGCGCCAGGACGGCCGCAAGGTCGGCTACGGCGAGCTCGCCGCCGAAGTCGGATTTCAAGCGCGAGGCGAGCGCCAAGGTCGACGCCGAAGCCGGTGGCGAGCCACCGTTTCGTCGGCAAGTCGATCCCGCGCACTGACATCCCGGCCAAGGTCACCGGCGGCGCCTGCGTTCGTGCAGGACGTGCGGCTGCCCGGCATGGTGCATGGCCGCGTGGTGCGCCCGCCGAACTATGGGGCGACGCTCGAGCGCTTCGACGAGGCGGCGGTCAAGGCGCTGCCGGGCGTCATCGCAGTGGTGCGCGACGGATCGTTCCTCGGCGTCATCGCCGAGCGCGAGGAGCAGGCCGTCAAGGCACGCGCTGCGCTCCGGCAGAGTGCGCAGTGGACGCGAGGGCCGGCGCTGCCCGACCCGGCGCGCATCTACGACCACATCAAGTCGCTCACATCCAAGGACTCGGTGATCGGCGTCAAGCAGGCGCCGGTGCCGCCCGGCGCCCGCGTGCTCGAGGCCACCTATACCAAGCCCTACCACTGCGCATGGCTCGATCGGCCCGTCGGCGGCGCTCGCCGAATTCCGTGACGGCAAGCTCACCGTGTGGACCCATTCGCAGGGCGTGTTCCCGCTGCGCGCCGAGCTCGTGCTGGCGCTGAAGATGCAGCCGGCCGACGTCCGCTGCATCCACGTGGAGGGCTCCGGCTGCTACGGCCACAACGGCGCCGACGACGTCGCGCTCGACGCGGCGCTGCTGGCGCGCGCCGTGCCGGGCCGGCCGGTGCGCCTGCAATGGATGCGCGACGACGAGTTCGCCTGGGAGCCCTACGGGGCCGCCATGGTGATGCAGGCGAAGGCGGCGCTCGGCCCCGACGGCCGCATCGCCGACTGGCAGTACGAGCTGTGGAGCAACTCGCACTCGACCCGCCCGATGTCGTCGAAGGGGAGCAACGTGCTGGCGGCCTGGTACCTGGCCGATCCGTTGCGCATGGGCGAGCCGACCAGCCCGCCGCAGCCGGCGGGAGGAGGGGACCGCAACGCGATCCCGCTCTATGACTTCCCCAGCCAGCGGGTGGTGCAATCATTTCGTGCAGGAGATGCCGATCCGCGTGTCGGCGCTGCGCACGCTCGGCGCCTATGCCAACGTGTTCGCCTCCGAGTCCTTCATGGACGAGCTCGCGAGCGCGGCCGGTGCCGATCCGGTGGCGTTCCGCCTGGCGCACCTGAAGGATCCGCGCGCCCGCGCGGTGATCGAGGCGGTCGCCGCCAAGGCGAACTGGAAGGAGGGCCAGAAGGGCGACGGCACGCGCGGCCGCGGCATCGCCTTTTCCAAGTACAAGAACCTCGCCTGCTACGTGGCGGTGATCGCCGACATCGAGGTCGACCGGGCGAGCGGCGTCGTCCGCGTGCCGCGTGCCTATGCGGCGATCGACGCCGGCCTGATCATCAATCCCGACGGGCTGATCAACCAGACCGAGGGCGGCATCATCCAGTCGGCGAGCTGGACCTTGAAGGAGCAGGTCCTGTTCGATCGCGACGGCATCACCTCGCGCGACTGGGCGAGCTATCCGATCATGACCATGCCGGAGGTGCCGAAGGTGGAGATCGCGCTGATCAACCGCCCCAACGAGCGGCCGATGGGGGCCGGCGAAGGCTCGCAGGGCCCCGCGGTCGGCGGCGATCGCCAATGCCTTTGCCCACGCCACGGGCAAGCGCATCCGCGATCTGCCGATGAATCCGCAACGCGTCAAAGCCGCGCTTGCGTAGACGAGCAAAACCTGACCATTGGCCTCGCAGGTGGCGCCCCCGAGGGGCCGCCGCCCGCGGGGCGATGGCAGATGTTCGACCATGGAGAATAGGTGACGATGACGACTACGCATAAAGGCGCCGCGCTGTCGCGCCGAACGATGTGCAAGGCCCTGGCGGCGGCACCGTTCGTATCGCTGGCGTCGGATTTGACCCGGGCGCAAGCGGCCTATCCCAACCGTCCGGTCCGTTTCGTCCTGCCGTTCGGAGCCGGCGGCGTCGCCGACGTCACCTCGCGCCTGACGGCGGAGAAGCTCGGCGACAAGCTCGGGCAGCGCTTCGTGGTGGAGAACCAGCCGGGCGCCGGCGGCATCAATGCGGTGCGCACCGTGCTCGGCGCCGCGCCGGACGGCTATACGCTCGGCCTCGTCACCAACGGCACGGCGATCAGCGTGCCGCTGTTCAAGGCGCTGCCGTTCGATCCGGTGAAGGAGTTCGCGCTGATCTCGCAGCTTGGCGCGTTCGACCTGGTGTTCGTGGCCAACGCGCAATCGCCGATTCGTACGCTGCAGGATTTCGTCAAGGCGGCGCGCGAGCGGCCCGGCAAGCTCAATGTCGGCACGATCAATATCGGCAGCACCCAGAACCTCGGCGCCGAGCTGTTCAAGTTCTCGGCCGGCGTGGACTTCCAGATCGTTCCCTACCGCGGAACCCCCGAAATCATCATCGCCATTCTGCGTAACGACGTCGACCTGATGATCGAGTTCCATGCGGCGGTGCGTGCCGGCCTGGCGGACGGAAAGCTGCACGCGCTCGCGGTCTCCGGACCCACCCGTTCGCCGAGCCTGCCGAACGTGCCGACGGTGCAGGAGGCCGGCGTTTCTGGCTACGAGGTCACCTCGTGGAACGGCATGTTCGCGCCGCAGGGCACGCCCGCCGACGTCATCAACGTGGTGAACGGCGCGCTGCGGGACATCCTGGCCAATCCCGACGTGAAGAAGCAGTATGCCGATGTCGGCATCGAGGCGAAGGCGAGCAGCCCGGCCGAGCTCGGCGCGCGCCTCAGGCAGGACATCGACAAGTGGGCGAAGGTGATCGAGCGCGCCGGAATTCCCAAGCAATAGGGAGTGTCCGCCGCAGGGGAAGCGGCCATGGGCAAGGTCGTCAATTGCGCGGCCTATCAAGGCGGATGCCGCGTCGCGGACATTGACCTCGAGCAGGCGTCGCCCGTCCAGACGGGCGAGGGCCGCTTCGTCTGGATCGGGCTGCACGAGCCGGACCAGGACTTGCTGCACACGGTGCAGAAGCGGTTCGGCCTGCACGACCTTGCGGTCGAAGATGCGCACCGGGCGCACCAGCGGCCGAAGCTCGAGATCTACGGCGAGTTGCTGTTCCTCGTCCTGCGCACCGCGCACCTCCAGGATGGCCGGATTCAGTTCGGCGAAACCCACATCTTCGCCGGCCGCGGCTACGTGGTTACGGTTCGGCACGGCTCGACGACCGCCTATACGGACGTGCGCACGCGCTGCGAAAGCGCCCCCAGGATGCTGTCGATGGGGGAGAGCTTCGTCGTCTATTCGGTGATGGATTTCATCGTCGATCACTATTTTCCCGTCGTGCACGAGCTGGAAGGGGAAGTGGATGCGCTGGAGGACGCGGTCTTTTCCCGCTCCGCGAGTCAACCGACCGTCGCCCGGATCTACGAGCTGCGCCATGAATTGCTGCTGCTGCGCCGGGCGGTCCAGCCGCTGCAGGAAGTGTGCAACCGCATGATGCGGTTCGACGTGCCGCTGATCGACCAGGCGATGTACCCGTATTTTCGCGACGTCCAGGATCACGTCATCCGGCTGGTGGAAAGCATCGACAATCTGCGCGATCTGCTCGGTGCGGCCCTGGAGGCGAACCTGCTGTTGGCATCGCTGGAGCAGAACAGCATCATCAAGATCTTTTCCGTCGTTGCGGTGGTGTTGATGCCGCCGACGCTGGTCGCCTCCATCTACGGCATGAACTTCAAGAACATCCCCGAGCTGGACTGGTCGCTCGGCTACCCTGGCGCGCTCGCCCTGATGCTGGTGGTGGCGATCGTGCCCTATCTTTTCTTCAAATGGAGAAAATGGCTTTGAACGACAAGCGCTGACGACAAGGCGCACAACAAATACCGACCACAGGAGGAACGATACGATGCACAGCCTGCTTCATCTGTTCGTCGCCGCGTGCATTCTTGCGCTCGGCGGAGCGGCCCACGCCCAACCCTATCCCGCCAAGTCGGTCACCATCATCGTGCCGTTCGGTGCCGGCAGCGGCACCGACTCGATCACCCGCATCCTCGGCCATTTTCTGTCGACGGCGCTCAAGCAGACCGTCGTGGTCGAGCCCAAGCCGGGCGCCAACGGCGCGATCGCCGCCACCTACGTGGCGCGCTCGGCGCCCGATGGCTACACGCTGATCATGGGCACCAACAGCCCGCATTCGGCGGTTCCGTTCCTCGCCAAGAACGTCCCGTACGATCCGGTGAAGGATTTCGCGCCGATCTCGCGCATCGGCAGCTACACCCTGCTGCTCGTCGTCAATCCGGAGATACCGGCGAAGTCGGTCGCCGAGCTCATCGCCTATGCCAAGGCCAATCCCGGCAAGCTCACCTTCGCCAGCGGAAACACGTCCGGCATCGTGGCCGGCGAGACCCTCAAGCGCTGGGCCGGCGTCGACATCCTGCATGTGCCGTACAAGAGCGTGCCGCCGGCGCTCAACGACGTGCTGGGGGGCCGCGTGTCGATGATGTTCGCCGATCTCACGACGGCGATGCCGCACGTGCGGGCGAACACGTTGCGGGCGCTCGGCACGACGCGCAAGGCGCGCAGCGTCTTGTTCCCGGAAGTGCCGTCGCTGCATGAAGCAGGCGTGACCGATTTCGAGATGGATTCGTGGGCCGGGCTGTTCGCGCCCGCGGGAACGCCGGGCGACATCGTCGCCCGGCTCAACACCGAGGTGCGCGCCATCCTGGGCGATCCGGAGATCAAGGCGAAGATCGCCGCCACCGGGTTCGAGGCCTTCGCCAGCACGCCCGCGGAGTTCGACGAGTTCGTCAGGGGTCAGCTCGCCAGCTGGGGCAAGATGATCAAGGACGCCGGCATCGAGCCGGAGTAGTGGTTCGTGGTTCGAGACGCGCCATCCTTCCTCGCGGGCGAGGATGGATGGCGCTCCTCACCATGAGGGCAGCATCGACTACATTACGCCGTACAGCCAGGCGATGCCGTCGTAGGACTGCTCGGGGGTGCGGCCGCCCAGCATGCGGTTGCGCAGCTCGGCCGCAACCCCGCGCGCGTGGTAGAACTCGCCGTAGACGCGGGCCATGATCTGCACCTGGCCGGTGCGCAGATAGCGCTGCTGCTGATAGGCGTGGAACGCGGCCGGCAGGTCGTCCGGCTGCTCGGCGGCCTTGTCGGCGAGCCACACGGCGTCCTCGGTCGCCATGCAGGCGCCCTGGGCGAGGTACTGCAGCATCGGGTGAGCCGCGTCGCCGAGCAACGTCACCCGGCCCTTGGTCCAGTCCTTGATCGGCTCGCGGTCGCACAGCACCCACATGCGCCAGGTCTCGATGCGCTCGAGCAGGCGCAAGACTTCCGGCCGCTGGCCCTTGAAGCGGGCGAACAGCTCCTCCGGATCGGCCTCGGCGTTCCAGCCTTCCACGTACTTGTCGGAGTGGAACACGGCGACCAGGTTGTAGAGCGTGCCGCGGCGCAGCGGGTAATGGACGAAATGGGTGCGCGGCCCCGCCCACAGGATCACGTCGGGACGCCACAGGTCTTCGGGGACGTCCTCCCGTTTCAGCACCGCCCGATACGCGATATGGCCGGAGACGCGCGGGGCGCCGTCGCCGACCAGCTTTTCCCGGATGCGCGACCACATGCCGTCGCAGCCGATCAGCGCGCGGCCCTTGGCGCGCTCGCCCGACTGCAGCGTGACCGTGACCGTGTCGCCGTCGTCGGCAAAATCCTCCACCCGCTGGTTGTTCTCGAGGGAGATCAGGTTGCTTCCCTGGCAGGCCGTGAGGAACACCCCGTGGATGTCGGCGCGATGGGTGACTGCATAAGCGTGCTGGAAGCGGTCGATGAACGCCTCGCCCAACGGGATGCGGGTGATCAGCTCGCCCGTGACGGCGTCGCGCATCTCCTGCGCGGGCGGCCGCCACGCATCGGCGAACATCTGCTCGGTCAGCCCGATGCGGTCGAGAGCGCGGAAGATGTTGGGGCCGAGCTGGATGCCGGCGCCGAGCTCGCGGAATTCCGGCGCCTGCTCGAGCACCCGCACCGGGAAGCCCTTGCGGGCGAGCGCATAGGCCGCCGCCAGGCCGCCGATCCCGCCGCCCGCGACCAGAATCGGTAAGTCACTATTCCCTATTCCCATCGATCACGTCCTCGCCATCCGTCGGTCGTTCCTGATTGACGCGCGATCGACCCGGTGGTTCGATCTAGTGTCCTGGTTCCGACGTTCGTATCCCATTGCAGCACCCCCTCGTACGAACGTCGGAACCAAAGGGACACTAGCAAGCATATGATTCTAGTGTGGCTTTGGATTTGACGTTCCTACGACGGAGTTGCCGCAATGCTGGTAGGAACGTCAAATCCGCCACACTAGCCATTCAATTCAGTCCAAATCTAATGCGTTGCTTCGCCTGACGCCAAGGCTCCCGAGAGAGCCATCGCCGCATTCGTTCTAACGCGCAAGGGAGGGCCTGATGGCCACACAATTCACCGTGAATGGGACATCCGTATCGACGGACGCGCCTCCGGCAACGCCGTTGCTTTGGGTCATCCGGGAAGGGCTCAAGCTCACCGGCACCAAGTACGGGTGCGGCGCCGGCCTGTGCGGCGCCTGCATGATCCATATCGACGGCAAGCGCGCGTTCTCCTGCCAGACCCAGGTGCAGGACGTGGCCGGCAAATCGGTCACCACGATCGAGGGGCTGTCGCCCAATTCCTCCCACCCGCTGCAGAAGGCCTGGCTCGCCGAGCACGTGCCGCAATGCGGCTACTGCCAGTCCGGGCAGATCATGAACGCCGCCGCGCTGCTCAAGGACAAGCCCAACCCGACGCGGGCGGAGATCATCGAGCACATGAGCAGCAACATCTGTCGCTGCGGCACCTACCAGCGCATCGTGCGCGCGGTCGAGCGCGCCACGCGGGAGGCCTGAGCCATGACCCGCCACGTATCGCCCCAGACGCTTTCTTCGTCCGTGTCCCGCCGCCAGATGATGGTCGGCGCGGCCGGCCTCACCTTCGCACTTGCGCTCGGCCGAAGCCGCGTCGCCCGCGCCGCCACGCTGGCGGCCGAGCGGACCGGCAAGACCCTGAGCCCGTGGGTGAGCATCGCGCCCGATGGAACGATCACCATCATGTCGGCGGCGACCGAGATGGGGCAGGGGTCGATGACCTCGCTGCCGCTGATCATCGCCGAGGAGCTCGATGCCGACTGGCAGAAGGTACGCATCGTGCCGGCCCCGCCGATCGAAGCGATCTACGGCAATCCCGGCTTCGGCGGCACGATGTACACCGCCGGCAGCAACGCAGTGACGAGCTATTTCCGCCCGCTGCGCACGTTCGGCGCGCAGGTGCGCCGCGTGCTGCTCGACAATGCCGCCAGGCATTGGAGCGTGCCGGTGGAGGAATTGACCACCGAGCCGAGCGTGGTGGTGCACGCGAAGTCGGGTCGCCGTCTGAGCTATGGGGAGATTGCCGCCTTCGCCGAGATCCCGGCCAAGCCGCCGGAAATCAAGCCGGAAGACCTCAAGAAGCCGAGCCAATTCCGGTTGATCGGCAAGGATGTGATGCGCGTCGAGCTGCCCAGCAAGGTGAACGGCAGCGCGACCTACGGGATCGACGTGCAGGTGCCCGGCATGTTGTACGGGGCGGTGCTGCGGGCGCCGGTGGAAGGATCGGTGCCGCACAAGATCGACGACGCCAAGGCCAAGGCGGTGGCCGGCGTCACCGCCATCGTCCGGCTGCCGCACGGCGTGGGCGTCCTCGCCGACACGCCGTGGGCAGCCTTCGCGGCGCGCGAGGAGCTGACCCGCTCGGTCACCTGGACCCGCACCGGCACGGCGTGGGGCTTCGACAGCGATCAAGGGCTCGAGCGCTTCGCGGCGGATGCGAAGAACCTGCAGCGGCCGGCGGCCGACTGGAGCCGCCAGGGCGATGCGCGCGCCGAGATCCAAAAGGCCGCCAGCATCATGGAGGCGGAATACCGCTGCGACTACGCCTATCATGGCCAGATGGAGCCGCTGAACGCGGTCGCCTCGGTGTCGCCCGCGGGCGATGCGGCGGAGATCTGGGCCGGCACCCAGAGCCAGACCATGGCCACCGAGGCGCCGGCCAAGTACCTCGGCATTTCGCGCGACAAGGTGAAGCTGCACGACCTGCTGATGGGCGGCGGCTTCGGTCGGCGCGGCAACCGCGACGTCGACTTCATCATGGACGCCGTGATGCTGTCGAAGGAGAGCGGTCGGCCGGTCAAGGTGTTGTGGACGCGCGAGGACGACGTGCACAACGGCCGCTTCCGCCCGATCTCGGCGCACTATCTGCGCGCCGGCTTCGATGCCTCCGGCAAGATCACCGCCTGGCATCATCGCATCGCCGTGGATCGCGTCGGGCCCTACATGGACCCGATCCGGTTCCAGGCGACCGGCGGCAGGGACTTCATTGCCATGCTGGGGGGCGAGCCGCGCGGCTACGACGTGCCGCATCAGCTGGTCGAGCATCTCTATCGCGACACCGGCGTGCGAACCAATCCGCTGCGCGGCATCAGCTTCCTCGCCAACAAGTTCGCGACCGAGGGCTTCATCGACGAGATCGCGGGTAAGCGCGGCGTCGATCCGCTCGCCTTCCGGCTCGAGCTCCTGAAGGGCACGCCGCGCGCCCACAAGGTGGTCGAGCGCGTGGCGCAGATGGCGGAGTGGGGGCGCAAGCGCGACGGCCGTGCACTGGGCCTGGCCTATATCGACTATTCGGGCAGCCAGGTCGCCGGCATCGCCGAGGTATCGCTCGACCGCGCCAGCGGGCAGATCAAGCTGCACAATTTCTGGTGCACGCTCGACTGCGGCATCGCGGTGCAGCCCGACAATGTCGTCGCGCAGACCGAGAGCAGCATCGTCTACGGCATCGGCGTCACGATGACCGAGCGCATCTCGATCAAGAACGGCATCGTGGAGCAGTCGAATTTCTACGACTACCACATGCCGCGCATGAACGAGGTGCCGCCGATGCACATCGAGGTGATCCAGACCGACAACCACCCGACCGGTGCCGGCCAGATGGCGACGCCGCTGGTGGCGCCGGCGATCGTCGCTGCGGTTGCGCAATTGACCGGCGTGCGGCTGCGCCACACGCCGTTCACGCCGGACCGGGTGAAGAAGGCGCTGGCCTAGTGCTCCGATTCCGAATTTCGCATCACTTCGCGGCTGACGCTTGGCGAAATTCGGAATCATAAGGAGCACTAGCAAAAGCAATGCTTTCTAGTGCGGCTTATGGATTTGAATTTCCTACAAGAGACTGCTGCGAACCGATAGGAAATTCAAACCCGCCGCACTAGCGCCGTCGTCGACGTAAGCCACCCTGACCTTCTCCCCGTAAGCGGCCTGCCAGCGGGGAGAAGGGCATTTTGTGCGCGGTCGAGCGCGCCATTCCGGAGGTCTCAGCCATGACCCGCCACGTCGCATCCGAGAACCTGAGTTCGTCGCTGTCCCGTCGCCAGGTGATGATCGGCGCGGCCGGCCTGAGCTTCGCGCTGGCCATCGGCCGTACGGGCACTGCCAAGGGGGCGGCGCTCGCCGCGGAGCGCGCCGGCAAGGCGCTGAGCCCGTGGGTGAGCATCGCGCCCGATGGGACGATCACCATCATGTCGGCGGCGACCGAGATGGGGCAGGGGTCGATGACCTCGCTGCCGCTGATCATCGCCGAGGAGCTCGATGCCGACTGGCAAAAGGTACGCGTCGTCCCGGCCCCGCCGATCGACTCGGTCTACGGCAATCCCGGCTTCGGCGGCATGATGTACACGGCCGGCAGCAACGCGGTGACGAGCTACTTCCGCCCGCTGCGCACGTTCGGCGCGCAGGTGCGTCGCGTCCTCCTCGACAATGCTGCGAAGCAGTGGGGCGTCCCGGTAGAGGAATTGACCACCGAGCCGAGCGTCGTGGTGCATGCGAAGTCGGGTCGCCGCCTGACCTACGGCGAGATCGCCGCCTTCGCCGAAATCCCCGCCAAGCCGCCGCAGATCAAGCCGGAGGACCTGAAGAAGCCAGCCCAATTCCGGCTGATCGGCAAGGACGTGATGCGCATCGAGCTGCCCAGCAAGGTGAACGGCAGCGCGACCTACGGGATCGACGTCCAGGTGCCCGGAATGCTGTACGGGGCGGTGCTGCGGGCTCCGGTGGAAGGATCCGTCCCCGACAAGATCGACGACGCCAAGGCGAAGGCGATGGCTGGCGTCGTCGGCATCGTGCGGCTGCCGCACGGGGTGGGCGTCCTCGCCGAGACGCCGTGGGCGGCCTTCGCGGCGCGCGAGGAGCTCACCCGTTCCGTCACCTGGACCCGGACCGGGATGGCCTGGGGCTTCGACAGCGACAAGGGGATCGAGGCGTTTGCGGCGGACGCGAAGAACCTGGCCCGGCCGGCGACCGACTGGAGCCGCCAGGGGGATGCGCGCGGCGTGTTCCAGAAGGCCGCCAGCATCATGGAGGCGGAATACCGCTGCGACTACGCCTACCACGCGCAGATGGAGCCGCTGAACGCGGTCGCCTCGGTCTCGCCGGCCGGCGATGCGGTCGAGATCTGGGCCGGCACGCAGAGCCAGACCACCGCCACCGAGGCGCCGGCCAAGTTCCTCGGCATTTCGCGGGACAAGGTGAAGCTGCACGACCTGCTGATGGGAGGCGGCTTCGGCCGGCGCGGCAACCGCGACGTCGACTTCATCATGGACGCCGTGATGCTGTCGAAAGAGAGCGGACGTCCCGTCAAGGTGATGTGGACGCGCGAGGACGACGTGCACAACGGCCGCTTCCGGCCGCTCTCGGCGCACTATCTGCGCGCCGGGTTCGACGCTGCCGGCAAGCTCGTCGGCTGGCATCACCGCGTGGCGGCAGACCGCGTCACGCCGTTCATGGACCCGGTGCGCTACCAGGATCGAGGCGGCAAGGACAATATGGTGATGGCGGGCACCGACCTGCGCGGCTACGACGTCCCGCACCAGTTGGTCGAGCAGCTCTACCGGGACAACGGCATACGCACCAATCCGCTCCGCGGCATCGGCGTCACGGCCAACAAGTTCGCGACCGAGGCGTTCGTCGACGAGATCGCGCGCAAGCGCGGAATCGATCCGCTCGCCTTCCGGCTCGAGCTCCTCAAGGGCACGCCGCGCGCCCACAAGGTGGTCGAGCGGGTGGCGCAGATGGCGGAGTGGGAGCGCAAGCGCGACGGCCGCGCGCTGGGCCTGGCCTATATCGACTATTCGGGCAGCCAGGTCGCCGGAATTGCCGAGGTGTCGCTCGACCGCACGAGCGGGCGGATCAGGGTGCATCACTTCTGGTGCGCGCTCGACTGCGGCATCGCGGTGCAACCCGACAACGTGGTGGCGCAGACCGAAAGCAGCATCGTCTACGGTCTCGGCATGACACTGACCGAGCGCATCTCGATCAAGAACGGCGCGGTGGAGCAGTCCAACTTCTACGACTACCACCTGCCGCGCATGAACGAGGTGCCGGAGATGCACGTCGAGGTGATCCGCACCGACAACCACCCGACCGGCGCCGGCCAGATGGCGACACCGCTGGTGGCGCCGGCGGTCTCCGCAGCGGTTGCGCAATTGACCGGCGCGCGGCTGCGCCACACGCCGTTCACGCCGGACCGGGTGAAGAAGGCGCTCGCCTAGCGGCCTCGGTCAGCACCGTGGCGAGCCGGGGCACGATGCGGTCGAGGGCGTAGGCGTCCTCGACCGTGCGGCGTGCCGCGGCTCCCATCCGCCTCCGGGCGTCGGTATCGCCCGCCAACGCGGTAAGGGCCGCGATCCATTCGTCCGTCGAGTCGGCCAGGTAGCCGTTGATGCCATGGCGAACGACCTGGCAGTTGGCGCCGACCGGAGACGCGACCACCGGCTTTCCGGCGGCCATGACCTGGATCAGCTTGTAGGCGCACTTGCCGCGCTCCCATGGCGTGTCGGGAAGGGGCATGATGCCGACGTCGAACGCGTCGATCTCGCCGAGCTCGCTCGCCTCGCTCCACGGCCGGCTCTCGGCCGGCAGCCCGCTCCATTGCGGCGGCACCGGCGCGCCGACGACGCTCAGCTTGATGCGCTGGCGCGCTGCGATGTCGCGCAGCGCGGGCTCGATCGTCGCGAGGTAATGCGCATTCAGCGGCTGCCCGATCCAACCGATGGTGAGGACGCCGTTGCTGCGGACGGCGGGCGGCGACGGCGAATAGCGGGCGAGGTCGATGACGGTCGGGATCACCTCGATGCGGGCGCTGCCCGCCTGCCGTGCGCGCGCCGCGAGGTAGTCGTTGCCGGCGACCACCGCGGCCGCGCCGCGCATGACGCGGTCGATCTTGTCGCCCATCAGGGAGCGCACGAGCCAGGCAGGATTGCGGTCGTAGCGGTGGAACCAGGCGTCATCCAGGTCGACCACATAGGGCATGCCGGACATGAGCCGCGTCTCCAGCCAGAACGGCAGCCAGGGCAAGGCTTCCTTCTCCAGCCAGATCAGGTCGTACTCCCGCCGCCGTCGCAGGGCCCGCAGGCGCCGGCGGTAGAAGGCGAGAATGCGCGCGGCGCCGACCGGGCGACCGGCATAGAGCGCCGATACGTAGGCATCGTCGAAGAACGGCTCGACGTCCGCGCGCACGCCCTTGGCGGCCAGGGGCTCGACCAGCTGGAAGAAGCGAACGCGGCTGCTCGCGCCCAGCCGGTCATACCGCGTGAGGGCGAGGACGTTCGGCATTCGCTAGTCGCAGGTGGGTTTGGATGACACCGGGAAGGCTGCGCCACAACAGGGCGAAGCCACGCGCTATGTCCCCGACGTCGGCCAGGCGGCGCGACGCCAGCGCGTGCAGCGTGCGGGCCACCGGCTCGCCCAGCAGCGAAGCCACGATCACGGCGGTGGCCGCCAGGGGATTGAAATGCTTGAGGGCATAGAGGATGCGGCTGCGGGTGAAGTAGAACAGGCGCCGGCCGCGGATCGACTCGGTGGTGCCGCCGGCGCGGTGGAAGGCGCGCGCCGAGGCGAGGTAGACGCTGTCCCATCCGAGCTGCCTGGCGCGCACCGCCAGGTCGAGATCCTCGTAGTAGACGAAAAACCGCTCGTCGAACCCGCCCACCCGCTCGAACAAGGCCCGCCGGATCAGCCAGAACGCGCCCATCACCTGGTCGACCGGGCGCGTCTGCGCATGATCCCATTCGACGAGGAAATGCGGCGGGAACAGTCCTGGCAGCAGCCGATCCAGGCCGAGGCTGTGCCCGACCATCGCCAGCGGTCGCGGCCGCCGGGCGCAATTGCGCGCGACCGCGCCGTCACCATCGACCAGCTGGATGCCGACGATGCCGACCGTCCAATTCACGGGATCGCACAGGAAGCGCGCCGGTGTTCCCAGCGATCCCGGCATCAGGCGCGTGTCCGGATTGAGGAACAGCAGGAGCTCGGCTTCCGCGCCCCTCGCTCCCTGGTTGCATGCTGCGCCAAAGCCGCGGTTGTCCGCGTTGCGGATGACGACGAGCGGCAAGGTCGAGTGCAGCTGAGCCATGGGGTCGAGCGAGCCGTCTACCGAAGCATTGTCGACTATGGTAATCCTGGCGATGTCCACGGCATCGGCGGCGACGCTGGCGAATGATTGCAGGCATTGGCCCAATTGATCGCCGGAATTCCAATTGACGATGACGACATGAACGGCTGGCCGCGTCATCGCGGGCCCACTGAAAGCTTAATGGCGACCATGAATTCCTATAGTTAGGATTGGCAAAGAGAGCAACACGGAACGGACGCGGTGCGGGACGAAGGGACAGGACACGGCTCGGCTGCCGGCAGATCGCGCGCACGCCAGGGTCGGTCGAGATATCCCTGGCCCCTGCGCGTCTTCTGGCTGTGGCGCGACAAGGGGGTGGCGTATGTCCTCCGGCGCGCCTGGCTGCGCGTCCGTGGTCCGCGCCAATACGATCCGGATTGGATCCGCGCGCATGACGCCCTCTCCCGGGCCGACCTTGTGGCGATCGGGCGGCGGATAGATGCGCTCAAGCGGCCCCCCCTGTTCAGCATCATCCTGACCGTGGCGGCGGAGCCGGCGCGGATGCAGGCGGCGATCGATGCGGTACGCGCGCAGATCTATGACCGGTGGGAGCTTTACCTGATCGGCGCCGCGGCGGCCGCGATACCGGAAGGCTTGCACGGCGATGTAACCGGCAACCGAATCAGGCTCGACTTTCTCGGGCGAGAGGACGTGAGCGCGGCCGCGAATGACGCCCTGGCGCAGGCGGCCGGCGAGTTCGTGATCCGGCTTGGGTGCGACGGCCGGCTCGCCTCCCATGCGCTCTACCTGCTCGCCGAAGCGATCGACGCCGATCCGGATGCCAATATCATCTACGGCGATGAGGACGACATCGACGACCAAGGGCGCCGATCCAATCCGCAGTTCAAGACCGATTGGAACCCGGACCTGCTGCTGTCGCAGAGCTACTTCGGCAGCGTCGTCGCGTATCGCGCCGAACGGGTGCGGGAGGCCGGCGGCTTTCGCGCCGGCTTCGCGGGGGCCGAGGATTACGACCTGGCGCTGCGCGTGATCGAGCGGGTAGCCGGCTCGACCATCCGCCACGTCCCGTTCCTGCTCTACCAGCGCTACGCCGGGCATCTGCGCACCGGTCCGGCCGTCGCCCAATCGGGTTACGCGGCCTCAGCCAGGCGCGCGCTCGAAGAGCATCTGGCGCGCACCGGCACCGTCGCGACGGTCGAGGTTGGCTCCGAGGCCGGGATCTTTCGCGTCAGGCGGAAGCTCCCGGTCACGCCGCCCAGGGTCAGCCTGATCATGCCGACGCGGGATGGGGCCGATCTCCTCAAGGGCGCCGTCGAGTCGATCCTGGCACGCACCGACTACCCGGACTACGAGATCGTCGTCGTCGACAACGGGAGCACGCAACCGGACGCGCTCGCCTATCTGGCGAATCTGGAGCGACAGCCGCGCATCCGCGTGCTGCGTTACGATCGCCCGTTCAATTTCTCCGCCATCAATAATTTCGCCGCCCGCCAATGCATAAGCCCGATCCTCGGCCTGTTGAACAATGACGTCGTCGTCATCGGCGCCGGCTGGCTGGCCGAGCTCGTCTCCCATGCGGTGCGCCCCGAGGTCGGTGCGGTCGGCGCCATGCTCTATTACCCGGATGATACGATCCAGCATGCCGGCATCATCGTCGGCTACGGCGGTGCCGCGATCAATTGCTACGGCGGGGTGCCGCGCGGGTCGGGCGGATATTTCTCCCGCCTGGCAGCGGTGCAGAACTATTCGGCCGTCACGGGCGCCTGCCTGCTCACACGGTCGGACGTATTCGCCGAATTGGGCGGGCTGAACGAGACCGATCTCGCCGTCGCCTTCAACGACGTCGACTACTGCCTGCGCCTGCGCGAGCGCGGGTACCTGGTGACGTGGACGCCGTATGCCGAGCTCTATCACCTCGAATCGGTGTCGCGCGGGGACGACATGGCGCGCGACAAGATTCTTCGCTTCCGCGCCGAGGAGGCCTATCTGGCCCGGCGCTGGGCCGACGCGCTCGCGCATGATCCCTACTACAACCCGAATCTCTCCAATTGGGAGGGATTGTTCGAGCTGGGGGAGGATGTCCGGGTGAAGCGGCCGTGGCGTTGCTGAATTATTGGGCTTTCACGACAGTGCCGCCGACTTGGGCACCTGTTGCCGCTCACGATCTCGTGTAGGGCGGCGGTATCCATGTGAGTGTCGTCACTGAACAAACAGCCGAGTTCTGCGTACTAAGGACATGAAGCGCATTGCCGGCATGTTCCCGGCAATTCGTCCGGCCGCCATAGCGCCTACTCGCACAGGCCGTTGCGCGCGATAGCCAAGTGCCGGATGGAAAACAGCCCGCCGGGCAAAACCGGCGGGCTTAGTCTTTGCGCCTCCACGACAGCCGCCCGAAAGCGCTAACTTACGATGCTGGGCGTCGAGCCGGCTCCGCTCAGCGTCAGCATGATTTGCGGCGGCAGCCACGCCAGGAAGCTGCGCATCTGCTGCTCTGTCACCTTGCTGATGTCGGGCTTCGGGATTCCCCGGACGGTGGCGATATGGAGGCTCACGGTGTCGCTCAGCGGCGCCCCCAAGGCATCCTGCGCATCGGCCGCGATCAGTGGCGCCAGGCATTCGCGCAGGACCGCGCGTGCGGCGTCCTCCTTGAGGAGATCGGCAATGGTGAGCTTTGCGCCGACCTTCATGGCGACGCGGGCATAGACCTTGTAGAGGCGCTCATCGGCGGTCGGGCAGATGTGCTGCCGGATGTACTGGGCGACGCCGCCGAAGCACTGGTTCAGCCATACGTCGCCGAAGCGCGTCACCTGCAGGTCGAACGCCGTGCGTGCCGCCTTCTGGCTGCACGCGAGCAGCAGCGATCCGAGGATTGCCTCCTTCTCAAGCAGCTCAGGTGCGGTGGCGGCGCTCGCTTCCATGCAACGCTGGTGGACCGTGTCGAAGAAGCTGAAGGCGTTGGGCAAGCTGTTGAGAAACTGTGTATGCGCGCTCTCGAGGTCGGCGGCCGACAGGGTGCCGCCGCCAGCCTGACAGCGCGACTGCAGGAAGCGAAAAATCATCTCGGCGACCGAACTGCCGGCTGCCAGGAAGTGGTGCGGACCCCGCAATGCAGTCATTACAATCCACCACGCACAAATCGGTCATAATAGTTTGCTCTGATATTGATAAAATTGAATTAAAAATTCTCGCCGTACGTAGTACAGCGGATGCGAAAAGGGAGACCGGCATGGCGAAACTGACGCTGTATCACATCGCCCCCTCGCGCTCGTCGATCGTCCACTGGATGTTGGAGGAGGTCGGCGCACCCTATGACATCCACCTGCTGAGCATGAAGCGCGGCGAGAACCGCGCCCCCGAGTATCTCGCCGTCAACCCGATGGGGAAGGTGCCGGCGCTTCGCCATGGCGAGGCCGTGATCACCGAGGCGGCGGCGATCTGCGCCTACCTGGCCGATGAGTTCCCCGACCGCAAGCTGAACATCCCGATCGGCAGCCCGCGCCGCGGGATCTATCTCAAATGGCTGTTCTTCGGGCCGAGCTGCGTCGAGCCGGCCATCATGGACCGCGCATTTCCGCGCAAGGAGGAGGCGCCGATCGGCGCCGTGGGCCATGGCAACTACGACACGGTCGTCGACGTGATCGCCAAGGCGGTCGCCGGTGGGCCATACCTGATGGGCGAGCAGTTCACCGCCGCCGACGTCGTGATCGGCTCCGGCCTGCGCTGGGGCATGCAATTCAAGCTGTTGCCGGAGCGGCCGGAGTTCCTCGCCTACACCGGCCGCCTCGCGCAGCGCCCGGCGCTGCAGCGCGCCGAGGCGAAGGACAAGGAGCTCGCCGCGGCGTAGCCGGAACCCTTCACGCCAATCGTGCGGCGATTTCGTCGAGGCTCATGAACACTTCATCGGGATTGCGTTCCTGAAGGGCGGCGAGGCTCGCATAGCCCCACGCCACGGCGCCGAACGCGATGCCCACTTGCCTGGCGGCGTCGATGTCGCGCGTCTCGTCGCCGATCGTGATCGCCTGCGCGGCGGGGATCTTGGCGCGCCTGAGAATGGACCTGAACTTCGCCGGCTTGCCGAACAGGGAGGCGCCGCAAGCGTAATGGCGGATCAGCCGGGCATTGGGGCCGAGCGCCTGACGCACGTTGTCCTCGCGGTCTGAGCTGACGATGGCGAGAACGAGGTCTTGCTGCGCAAGCGCGGCAAGAAGGGGGCCGACGCCGGGGAACAGCGGGATCTCGTGCAGGTGCTGCGCCTTGAGGGTGCGCATGTGGCGGACGATCACGGGGAGCTTCCAGCGCGGCACTTCCAGCCATTCGAGGATGCGGGCCGAGTCGGAGCCGCGCAGCGCGTCGATGTCATGCGGTCCGATCTGCCGCAGGCCGAACTTGTCGCAAACCGCGCTCATGATGCTGAGAAACCACGGATAGCTGTCGGCCAGCGTGCCGTCCATGTCGAAGATGACGAGGCGGTATTTCACTTGAAAGGAACGCCCACGGCCGCTTGCTCGAACCGGCGTCGTGATACCCGATGAGATCACGCCGTGTCGAGCGCAGTGCCGCCGCCGGCAACAGACCCCGAACGAGCAGCGCCGTCAGCGCCCGACTACTCGCCGATACAGGTGCCAGGTCGAGTGGCCGAGGATCGGAACCACCACCGCGAGCCCGACGAACAACGGCAGCGAGCCGAGCACCAGCAGGCCGGCGACGATCAGCCCCCAGGCTGCCATGGTGATCGGATTGGCCGCGACCACGCGGAGCGAGGTAAGCACCGCGGTGGCGACGCCGACGTCGCGATCGAGCAGCAGCGGAAACGATACGACGCTGATGACGAAGGCGACGATCGCAAACACGAGGCCGACCGCATTGCCGATGCCGATGAGCTTCCATCCTTCCGTGGTGGTGAACACGTCGGTCAGGAACGCCGCGGTCGATTGCGGCGGCTGGATGCCGAACAGTGCGTGGTAGATCGCCTCGGCGGTGGCGAGCCAGGCCACGAACAGGACCAGCAGCACGACGCCCAGCCCGGCGATCGACGGGAACGACGGCGCATGGAGCAGGTCGAACGCGTAACCGAGGCTGGTGGCGAGGCCGGCCTCGCGGCGGCGGCTGAGCTCGTAGAGGTGCACCGCGGCAAGCGGGCCGATGAGCGCGAATCCGGCGGCGAGCGGAAACAGCATCGGCAGGATGTCGTAGCCGAGCGTGAAGCCGGCCAGCACGATCCCCACGACGGGATAGATGAGGCACAGGAAAACGACGTCGCTGCGCATCGCCATGAAGTCGTCGAACCCATGCGCGAGGGCTTGCCTGAGATCACCGATGCCGATCTTGCGGATTACCGGACGGGCAAGCGTCGGGCTGGTGCCGGAGATGACATGAAACTGGGCCATGGTCGTCCCTCCTCGATGGAGTGGTCGAGCCTGAGCGGGCAAGCCGCCCCCTGTTCCAGCCGCCGGTCACGCAAGCGCTACTAGTCACCCATAACAACCCCTGGAGCCGTGACTTTATTCACGATTTCGTGCCCAGGGGACGACCTAATGAGGCAACCTAACTGTGCTGAAAGTATGGAGTGTGCGGCCGGCGGCCCGATTGCGAAACCTTGATCCTTGCGGTTCCAGCAGTCCTGGAAACGATCGAAATGCGGCTTGAGGCCGATCAGGAAGGCTGACGGCCCGAGCGCGATCGTCAGGCAGCTTCGTGGATTCATGGCCCTCTATTTGGCGCCGAAACGGTAGACGGTCGCCAGCGTGAGCCAGTTGGCGTTCTCGCCGGTGATGTTGCGGCCGTAGATCAGGTCGACGGAGAACGCGTCGATCGGCCGATAGCGGATTCCCGCCTGCGCGCGCGGTTGCACGGTGCTGAAAGCGTCCGCCGAGCCGACCTGCCCGAACATCTCCAGCGTCAGCGTCCACACGTTGTCCGGGGTACGCATGTCGAAGCCGATGCCGTAGGTGAGATAGTGACGATCCGTTTGGCGATCCCACAGCCAGCCGCCGTTGAGGTTGATGCGCGTATTCTCCGACAGCCGCATGGTGGCGGGAATCGTGAACGTGAGCGAGGTGTTCTGGCCGGCGACGGTATCGAACTGGGCGGTGCTGGTGACCGCCAGCCCGAACGATCCGATCCCGCTCGGGATCAGCATGATCTTGGCTTTGGGTGTGAAGCTCGTGCTCCACTCGTCGTCCGATCGCGTGCGCTGGATCTGCACGCTGAGCTCGGTCGGCTTGAAGAGACTAAATGCACACGCAGGATTGGTGGAGGCAATGACGTCGCGGTTGTCGGCCACAGACAGCCACGATTTCGATCTTGCAGCCGCTTGACGCCACTTCCGAGGTGTCGACCTGATAGGCGCTGCCGGCCGCCCGGGCCTGGCCCGGGACGGCGAAGATCGCGATGGCAAAGAGCAGGTAAGCGGGCGCACGCATCTCCGTCTCCCCCCGAGGACGAGATGACCTGCGGCGAAGGTAGCCCAAAAGGCGGGCGGGCAAAATGACCGTTCGGCAAAATGCTCATGGCGTTGCCCACGGGGTACTGTTGACTGATCGGCTTCGGCAGATTAGCTAACCACATTAGCTAACGAGGTTCGCATGGCGACATTCACCATTCATGAGGCCAAAACCAACCTCTCCAAGCTCATTGCCCGCGCCGAGGCAGGCGAGGAAATCGTGATCGCTCGCGGCAAGGACCCGGTGGTGAAGCTCATCCCGCTGGCACCGATGAAGCGCAAGCGCGCTCCCGGTCGGCTCAAGGGACTGGTGAATATCCCGGACTCCTTCTTCTTCGATCCTCTACCGGAAGAAGAGTTGAAATTGTGGGAAGGATCGGATGACGATCCTCCTAGATAGTCATGCTTTCTTCTGGTGGCTCACCGACGACCCGAAGCTTTCCCGCAACGCTGCCGATCTGATCAGGGACGACAGCGACGTGCATGTGAGCGCGGTTGTTGCCTGGGAGATCGCGAACAAGGTTCGTACGGGGAAATGGCAGGACGCGAAGCCGCTGCTGGATCGATTTTTTGACATCGTGAGGGAAGAAGGTTTCTTGCCGCTGCCGATCACGCTCGAGCATGCACATCTCGCCGGTTCGCTGCCGGGGGCACATCGCGATCCGTTCGACCGCATGCTGGCGGCGCAGGCGCAGATCGAGAACATGCCGCTGGTGACCGCCGATCCGGTATTCCGCGCGTTCGGCACGCGCGTGTTGTGGTGATGGCGACTTACTCGATCTGCTGCAAGCGAACTTGCCGGGCGATCCAAACAGGCTCTACTCCGCCGCTTCCGTCCTTCGCCGCTTCGTCTCGCGCCGGCCCAGCACCGGGGCGAGGAACTGGCCCGTGTAGCTACGCTTCACCTTGACCACGTCCTCGGGCGCGCCCGCCGCGACGATCTCGCCGCCGCCGTCGCCGCCCTCGGGGCCGAGGTCGATGATCCAGTCGGCGGTCTTGATCACTTCGAGATTGTGCTCGATCACCACCACCGAGTTGCCCTGCGCGACCAGCTCGTGCAGCACGTCGAGCAGCTTGGCGACGTCGTGGAAATGCAGGCCCGTGGTGGGCTCGTCGAGGATGTAGAGGGTGCGGCCGGTGGCGCGCTTGCACAGCTCCTTGGCGAGCTTGACGCGCTGCGCCTCGCCGCCCGACAGCGTGGTCGCCTGCTGGCCGACGTGGATATAGCCCAGGCCTACGCGCTGCAGCGTCTCCAGCACCTGGCGGATGCGCGGTACCGCCTTGAAGAACTCGGTCGCTTCGTCGACCGTCATGTCGAGCACGTCGGCGATCGACTTGCCCTTGAAGGTGACGTCGAGCGTCTCGCGATTGTAGCGCTTGCCCTTGCAGACGTCGCAGGTGACGTAGACGTCGGGCAGGAAGTGCATCTCGATCTTGATGACGCCGTCGCCCTGGCACGCCTCGCAACGCCCGCCCTTGACGTTGAACGAGAAGCGGCCCGGCTCGTAGCCGCGCGCGCGCGCCTCGGGCAGGCCGGCGAACCACTCGCGGATCGGCGTGAAGGCGCCCGTATAGGTCGCCGGGTTGGAGCGCGGCGTGCGGCCGATCGGCGACTGGTCGATGTCGATGATCTTGTCGATATGCTCGAGCCCCTCGATCGTGTCGTGCGGGGCCGGGGCCTCCGATGCGCCGTTGAGGCGGCGCGCAACCGCGCGGTAGAGCGTATCGACCAATAGCGTCGACTTGCCGCCGCCGGACACGCCGGTGACGCAGGTGAACAGGCCGAGCGGGACCTCGACCGTGATGTTCTTCAGGTTGTTGCCGCGCGCGTTCACCACGGTGAGCGTACGCAGCGCGTTGGGCGCCTGGCGCTCCGGCACCGGGATCATCATCTCGCCGGTGAGGTACTTGCCGGTGAGCGAGTTTGGATTCTCCATGATGTCGTCGGGCGTGCCCTCGGCGATGACATGGCCGCCATGGATGCCGGCCCCGGGTCCGATGTCGATCACGTAGTCGGCGGTCCGGATCGCATCCTCGTCGTGCTCGACCACGATCACTGTGTTGCCCAGATCGCGCAGGCGCTTGAGCGTCTCCAGCAGGCGGGCGTTGTCGCGCTGGTGCAGGCCGATCGAGGGCTCGTCGAGCACGTAGAGCACGCCGGTGAGGCCGGAGCCGATCTGCGAAGCGAGGCGGATGCGCTGGCTTTCGCCCCCCGACAGCGTGCCGGAGGCGCGCGACAGCGTGAGGTACTCGAGGCCAACGTCGACCAGGAATTTCAGCCGCTCGCGGATCTCCTTGAGCACGCGCACGGCGATCTCGTTCTGCTTCTCGCCAAGATGGCGCGGCAGCTCGGTGAACCACTCGCCCGCGCGCTTGACCGACATCTCGGCCACTTCGCCGATGTGCATCTCGGCGATCCTTACGCACAACGCCTCGGGTTTGAGGCGGAAGCCGTTGCACGCCTTGCACGGGATGTCGGTGAAATATTTGCCGATCTCCTCGCGCGCCCACTCGCTCTCGGTCTCCTTGAAGCGGCGCTCGAGATTGCGCACCACGCCCTCGAACGGCTTCTTGGTCTCGTAGGAGCGCATGCCGTCGTCGTAGACGAAGCGGATCGGCGTTTCGCCGGAACCGTACAGGATTGCCTCCTGCGCCTTCTTCGGCAGGTCCTTCCACCGGGTCTCCAGCGTGAAGCGATAGTGTTTGCCCAGCGCCTCCAGGGTCTGCGTGTAGTAGGGGGAGGTGGACTTTGCCCACGGAGCGATGGCGCCGCGGCGCAGCGTGGCGTTCTTGTCCGGAATGATGAGGTCGGCGTCGATGTGGGGCTCGACGCCGAGCCCGCCGCACGCCGGACAGGCGCCGAACGGATTGTTGAACGAGAACAGCCGTGGCTCGATCTCCGGAATGGTGAAGCCCGATACCGGGCAGGCGAAGCGCTCGGAGAAGATCAGCCGTTGCGGCCCGCTCTGGTCGTGGATCTTGGCCACCTTGCCTGCCGCTTGCTCGGACTGCTCCCTCCCCCCTCGTGGGGGAGGGGTGGGGAGGGGGGCATCGGCAAATTCAGCCACCGCCAGGCCCTCGGCGAGCTTGAGGCATTGCTCGAGCGAGTCGGCGAGCCGGGCCGCGATGTCCGGCCGCACCACGATGCGGTCGACCACGACGTCGACGTCGTGCTTGAATTTCTTGTCGAGGGCTGGGGCCTCGGCGATCTCGTAGAACGCGCCGTCGATCTTCACCCGCTGGTAGCCCCGCTTCATGAAATCGGCGAGCTCCTTGCGGTACTCGCCCTTGCGGCCGCGCACGACCGGGGCCAGCAGGAAGAGCCGGGTACCCTCGGGCAGCGCCAGGATGCGGTCGACCATCTGTGAGACGGTCTGGCTCTCGATCGGCAATCCGGTCGCCGGCGAATAGGGGACACCAACCCGCGCCCACAGGAGGCGCATGTAGTCGAAGATCTCGGTGACCGTGCCGACCGTGGAGCGGGGATTGCGCGAGGTGGTCTTCTGCTCGATCGAGATGGCGGGCGAGAGGCCGTCGATCTGGTCGACGTCCGGCTTCTGCATCATCTCGAGGAACTGGCGCGCGTAGGCCGACAGGCTCTCCACGTAGCGCCGCTGGCCCTCGGCGTAGATCGTGTCGAACGCCAGCGAGGACTTGCCCGACCCCGACAGGCCGGTGATGACCACCAGCCGGTCGCGCGGGATCTCCACGTCGATGTTCTTGAGGTTGTGCTCGCGTGCGCCGCGGATCGCGATCACGCGGGCGTCGGGGCGCCGATCGGAATACCGCCGGCCGGCACGGCTCTGGTCGAACAGGTCATTCATGCGTCGGGTGAACGTAGTGAGAACGGGAGGTTTTCGCCAGCCCCAAAGCGGCGGAGCGGGCTTGCGGGAGACGGCTGTGGATAACACAGCCGCGGGGTGCGATCATGACGCCACGAATGCGGCATGGGGAGGACGACATGCGCCGGAGGCTGGGAACCGCCGTGGCTCTCGCGGGGCTGATCGCTGCCGGCGGGGCGGGTGCGCGCGAATACGAGGTCGTCACCCGGACCGACATCGAATACGCGGTACGCGAGGACACACGCCTCGCGGGCGACCTGTACCTGCCCAAGGGGCTGGACAAGGCGCCGGTGCTGGTGGCGGTGCATGGCGGCGGCTGGCAGGCCGGCAACCGGGCGATCTACAAGTACTGGGGGCCGCATCTCGCCAAGAACGGCTATGCGGTCTTCGCCGTGAGCTATCGCCTGTCGAAGCCCGGCACCAAGAGCTACCCCGCCGCGGTCTACGACGTGAAGGCAGCGGTGCAGTTCGTGCGCGCCAAGGCGGCCGAGCTCGGCGTCGATCCCGACCGCATCGCGCTCATGGGCGACTCGGCCGGCGCGCATCTCGCGACCCTGGTGGCGCTCGCCGCCGGCGAGCCGCAGTTCTCCAACGAGTACCAGAGCGATCCGCATGCGGCGGCATCGGCAGCGGTGAACGCGGTGATCGGCTTCTACGGCGTCTACGACATGCTGGCGCAGTGGGAGCACGACCAGGTGGCGCGCCCGCGCGACCAGATCACCGAGAAATTCCTCGGCGGGTCGCCGATGCTGATCCGCCGCGCCTATTTCGATGCCTCGCCGCTCAGCTACGCCACCGTCGACAAGAACCGGACGCGCGTGCTCCTCGTCTACGGCACCGCCGACGATATCGTCGATCCGCAGCCGCAGTCGCAAAAATTCCTCACCACGCTCAAGCAGGCCGGCTTCTTCGTGCGCACCGTGGTCATCCCGGGCGGCACGCATTTCTGGGTGGCCGACCCGGTTGAGGAGGCCGGCAGCTTCGGCGCCTTCGCGGCGCCGCGCGTGCTGCGGTTCCTGGAGGGGGCGTTGTAGAGGAACTGCTAAGCGGCGTTGGCGCTCCGATCGGGCTCGTCCGCGCTGCGCGTCTGGATGTCTGTTTCGGGCTCTCCCGGCGGCCGGCCACCACGCCGCATGGCCCGGCGTAGCGTATAGAGCTCCTGCTGCAGCTGGGCGCGCTCGCTGCGGGTCGCATCGAGGGCGCCTTCGACCACCTGCCGCTCCAGGCGCTCGTGATCGAGCTGCGACAGAAGCTCGTCGATCCGCTTCTCGAATGCCATCCGGGTGATTCTCGTTTCGTCTTCGAGCCGCGCGATCTGGTCCGCCGCCATCAGCCTCTGCTCGTCGGCTTCGGCCGTCTGCGCGTCACGGGACTTGAGTGCGTTGACCAGGGCGGCGTTGCGTTCGCTCAGCACGGTACGCGTGCGCTCCAGCTCCCTGATATGGCTCTCGTGGGCGCGCACCGAGGCTTCGATCTCGCGCAGCCTCGCCTCGACTCCCTCGCGCTCGCGCTTCACGTCCGCGACCTGCCGGCTGGACGATCTGGCTTCCTCGCTGCGTGTGGCGAGCAGCTGGCGGGTGTTGCCGAGCAGCTTTTCCGCCATGGCGGCGCGTGCCTGCAAGGCCTCGAACTGGCCCTGCAGCCTGGTGTGGGCGTTGCGCTGGCGCTCGGTCAGCTCGTTCACTTCGGTGAGCAGCCGGTTGCGGTCGTTCTCGACCCCCAGCAGCGTCGTCTCCAGCTGCTGAATGCGCTCCGTCGCCACGGTCAATGCGGTTTCGACGTCGGTAATGCGCTTGGCAAACTGGGAAACGTCGCTCGCCGCCTGAGCGAGCGATTTCTGCAGGGACTGGTTCTCGCCTTGCACGATGGCGAGGCTTTCGCGCGTCGCCGAGAGCTCGGGCTCGAGGCCGTTCACCTTGGTTTCCGCCTCGAGCGCCCGGCTGCGGAACCTCTGGCTTTCCTCGGTCAGGGCTTTGGCGCGGGCGGACTGTTCCGCCACCTGATGCTCGAGGGTGGCGACCATGGCGCGAACGACGGCCACGTCATTGGTCAGCTCGGCCTTGACCGCCATGAGCTCGCGCACGGCGCGCTGCTCGGATTCCAACGCGAGCTTTATCTGCTCCTTCTCGTTCGCACCGGCCCGGGCCTTCTTCTCGGTCTCGTCGAGCGCGGCATGCAACGCATCGTGGCTGGCGCCCAACTGCCCGAGCTTGCGGGTCAAGCTGATGTTGCGGGTTTTTTCGTGCTCAAGCGCGCGTAGCGCCTCGTTGGCCGGGTCGACGATATCGATGAAGGCCTGCTTGGTTTCCTCGAGCTCGTTGACCTTGCAACCGGCGGCGACGATGAGGTTGCGCAACGCCTCGCATTCTTCGCCGAGCCGTGTGCTCGCTTCGCCATCGCTTTCCGCCTCGACCGGATCGGTGTCGATCGTCCCGTCCGAGGATGGTGGTAGGCCGGTCAAGTCAGCAGCGCTCCGTTCGCGCACGGAGGTGGGCCCGTTCTGCGCAAGCAATTGCGAGAGCTTGGTCATGGCGCAAGAATCCCCCCGTCCGAGCTTAGGTCTTTGTGGGCGTGCGACAACCGCAGGCCGCAATGAAACTTGTGGACAATTACAGTCATTGCTTCGACTGTTATCTGATTCGCGTCCGGGGACGGCTGGAGCGGGGCACTACAAGGGGGGTCCCAGCGGCCTTGCAATAAACCGTTCACCGTGCTAGAACAAATCAAGAACAAAATTCCAAATGCGTTGGCCGCTGTGGTTATTGTGGACAATTCCCATATTGGGGACGAGGGCGGCGACTTGCGGTTCGGCTTGGGCGTAGGGTGCGCGGACGATCGAACGGGAGAGTGTCATGGCGGGCTCGGTGAACAAGGTAATTTTGATCGGCAATCTCGGCGCCGACCCGGAAATCCGGCGCACCCAGGATGGCCGCCCGATCGCGAATTTGCGGGTCGCGACGTCGGAGAACTGGCGCGACAAGGCGACCGGCGAGCGGCGCGAGAAGACCGAATGGCACCGGGTCGTCATCTTCAACGAGAACCTGTGCCGGATCGCCGAGCAATACTTGAAGAAGGGCGCGAAGGTGTACCTCGAGGGCCAGTTGCAGACGCGCAAATGGACCGATCAGCAGAACATCGAGCGCTATTCGACCGAGGTCGTGCTGCAGTTCAACGGCGTCCTCACCATGCTCGATGGCCGTGCCGCAGGCGGTGGCGCCGAGCAGGACAGCAGCATGGCCGATTTCGGCTCGGCCGGGCCGACCACGCGCGAGCGCAAGCCGGCCATGGCCGGGGCGGGCGCCGGCGGCCGCCGCGACGACATGGACGACGAGATCCCATTCTAGAAGCTTCGGCCGTCCGGTCCGTCCCTTCGCCGGCATGGGGGTGACATTCTTGCCCGCGCCTGCGCGTGTCGTGGGTGCCCGAAGAGGTATAGAATGTCTGCCATAGCGGGCAGCAGGAGCACGACATGGCAGAGGCCGCGCAACGAATTCCGCCTCCTTTGTCGATCGAAGCGTTCCGCGCATGGATCGAGTCACGTCCCGGCGAGGAGCGCTGGGAGCTCATCGATGGTGTTCCCGTGATGATGGCGCCGGCGACGCGAGACCACCAGCGCATCGCCAGCAACCTCGAGCAGCTTCTCAACCGCGCCCTCAAGGCGAACCGTTCGACGCTACGGGCTTTCCAGCGGGTCGGATTGAATCTCGGCTCCGTGGCGGCGCATTACGATCCCGAGCCGGACGTTGTGGTGATCGACGGCGGGCCGGGCGGCGATCCGCGCTACGCCGATCGCTTCTATCTGGCCGCCGAAGTCGTCTCGGACAGCGACCGCGCGACGGTCGAGGGCAAGCGCGAGATCTACAAGCGCCATCCAAGCTGTAGCTGCGTTCTCGTCATCGAACAGAGCCGGTACCATGTGCGCGTCGATCTGCGTGTCGACGCAAACTGGTCGGCCAGCATCCTGACCGGCCCCACCGATCTTCTATTGCTCCCGGAATTCGGCTTCCGCTGCGGGCTCCAGGATTTGTACGACGAGGTCTTGCCGCCGGCGAAAGACGCGTCGCGCCCGCGGTGACGTCTCGTTACGAGCACCGGTCGCGCCGGCAGCGGCCGGAGGTGCACTGGCGGTCGCGCTGACAGCTCGCCCCGTTCGCCAGCCGGGAGGACAGGCACGTGTTCCTGCCCAGGCGCTCACAAATCCGGCCCGACCCGCAGTCGCTGTCCTGGACGCAGATGCAGTGTCCGTCGCGGCAATTCGAGGATTGACAGTCGGGGTCGCGGTTGCAGGCGCCGCCGAGCCCCACCCGCGGAAACCCCTGCAGCGCACGATTGGCGAACGTGCCCGCGGTGACGGCCTCCGAACAGACGTCGAACGCGGTGGCTCCCATGCGAAATATCACATCGCTGGCCTGGATGGCGGGGGTCGGATTGTTGTGGCCGGGGAGGGAGGGAAACCCGTGCGCGTGACCCGATTCGTGCACGATGGTCTCGATCAGGTTGCACAGGGTGGCGCCAATATCGACCATCGTGGCGTGACAGACGTTGACGGCATTGCCCAGGCCGCCGTGAGCAAAGCCCTGGACCCCGGTTATCCGGCATGCCCCCCGCTCGCGGCAGCGCAATGTCAGGCGCGGCCATTTGCGCGTGATTTCCTTCCGCTGCCGATCCTCCAGGAAGCTCATCCGCCCGACCATCGTGGTCAGGTTCTGGTCGATGAAAGTGGCGGCGACCAGAACATCGGACATTTGCTGGGGTTCGCATTGTCGAATCTCAAAGGCGTGGCTCGCGTGTCCGGCACCAACCACGAGGCATATGGCGATGAGCAGTCGGGCAATGATCTGTGGCATAAATGCCTCCCCGATAGCAGTCAGAACGGTGTGCAACCTAGAATGATTGACGCCTTGTCACAACCTCGAAATGCACGAGCTGAGAGGTGATGCGGTGCGCGTCCTGGTGACCGGAGCGTATGGCCTGATCGGCTCGGCCGTCCTGGCGCGATTGCATCGGGATGGCCATGAGCTCATCGGCGCGGGGCGCAGCATCGCGTCGGCGCGCCGGCGCTTCCCCTACGCGCAGTGGGTCGTGGCCGACTTCCATGCCCTCGTCACGTCCGAGCAATGGATGCCGCTGCTTGCCGGCATCGACGCGGTGGTGAACTGCGTCGGGGCCTTCCAGCACAGCCTGCGCGACGACCTGCAACGCATCCACGTCGCGGCGCCGCTGGCGATGTTCGCGGCCTGTACGCAGGCCGGGGTGAGGCGCGTCGTCCACGTCTCGGCGATCGGCGTCAACGCCGCGGGACCGAGCGAATTCGCCACCACCAAGGCCGAGGCCGATGCCCGCCTGGCCGAAAGCGGGCTCGATGCGCTCATCCTGCGTCCAGGCGTCGTGCTGGCCGCGGGCGTCTACGGGGCGACCGCCATGCTGCGCGGCCTCGCCGGGCTTCCCTGGCGCACGCCGCTCATCGGCGCCGAGAGCGAAGTCCAGGTCGTGAGCGCCGACGACGTCGCCGAGACGGCGGCGTGGGCGCTCGGTGCCGGCCTGCAGGCGCGTGGCATCTTCGAGCTCGTGCATCCGGACATGGTCCCGCTCGGCCACATCGTCGCCGAGCAGCGCCGCTGGCTCGGTTTCGCGCCGCAACCGATCTCGACCGTGCCGCAGCCCATAGCGCGCCTGGTCTCGCAGGCCGCCGATACCCTGGCCTATCTCGGCTGGCGCAGCCCGGCGCGCTCGACCGCCTTTGCACAACTCGCCGCGGCCCCGCGCGGCGATCCGGGCACCTGGATCCAGGCGACCGGCATCCGGCCACAGAGCCTCGCCGACATCCTCGCGGCGCGGCCTTCGACCGTGCAGGAGCGCTGGTTCGCGCGCCTCTATTTCCTCAAGCCTGCCGCCATTGCCTGCCTGTCCGCCCTGTTCCTCGTGACAGGCCTTGTTTCGCTCGGCCCCGGCTGGGCGGAAGGGATGGCGCTGCTCGCTCCCGCCGGGCTGCCGTCCTGGGCGAGCGCCGGCGTCATCGTCGGCGGGGCGCTACTCGACATCGTGCTCGGCCTCGCGCTGCTGGTGCGGCGCTGGGCGCCGCTCACGCTCGTCATCATGCTGGCCCTGACGGTCGGCTACCTGATTATCGCAACGCTGCTGGACCCGATGCTGTGGGCCGACCCGCTCGGCCGCCTGACCAAGACCGCGCCGGTGATGTTTCTCATGGCTTTCGCCTTGGCGGTCATCGACGAGCGATGAGGGCGCGAGCTGCGAGGGTCAACACGCATGAGCCCCTACGATCTCCACCTGCTCCTCAAGCTCGTGCATCTGTTCGGCGCCGCCGTGCTGTTCGGCACGGGCGCCGGCATCGCGTTCTTCATGTGGATGGCGCATCGCAGCGGCGACCCTGCGTTCATCGCGCAGACCGGCCGCGTCGTCGTCATCGCCGACACGGTCTTCACCGCCACCGCGGTGATCGTTCAGCCGCTGTCGGGCGTGGCACTCGCCTGGCTCATCGGCTATTCGCTGTGGGACTCCTGGATCGTCCTGTCGATCGCGCTCTACCTGCTGGCTGGCGCATGCTGGCTGCCGGTCGTCTGGATCCAGATCCGCCTGCGCGACCTCGCCCGCGAAGCAGCCAGCCGTCACGACAAGCTTTCGGCGCAATACCATCGGCTGTTCGCCACCTGGTTCGCTCTCGGCTGGCCGGCCTTCGCCGCCGTCATGGCGATCTTTGCGCTCATGGTGTGGAAACCCGTGCTCTGGTAGGCCGTAGTCCAGAGCCTCGGTCACCGGAGCGCCGCGAGCCATGAAGACACCGCGCAAGTCGTCCACCCGGGCACCACGAGCGGCGAAGCCGACGCTCGCCACCGCGCTGCTCGCCGGGCTGAAGGATCACGGAGCGCGTGAAATCTTCGGCATTCCGGGCGATTTCGTGCTGCCCTTGTTCAAGGCGATCGAGGACAGCGGGATACTGCCCCATTACACCCTCAGCCACGAGCCCGGCATCGGCTTCGCCGCCGATGGGGCGGCGCGCTACAATTGCGGGCTCGGCGTTGCCGTCGTCACCTACGGGGCAGGGGCCTTCAACCTCGTCAACGCGGTTGCCGGAGCCTATGCGGAGCGCTCGCCGGTGGTGGTCGTCGCCGGCGCGCCGGGCGCGCGCGAGCGCGCGAGCGGCCTCCTCCTGCACCACCAGGCGCGCGCGGTCGATTCGCAGCTCGCGGTGTTCCGGGAGATCACCTGCGATCAGGCGATCCTCACCGATCCGGCCACGGCGCCAGGGGAGATCGCGCGCTGCCTGCGCAGCGCCCGCGAGCTGTCGCTGCCGGTCTATATCGAGATGCCGCGCGACATGGTGGACGCCGCGACCGCGCCGGTGCCGCTGCTGCCGCGCCGCGCCGCCGATCCGGCGGCGCTCGCCGAGTGCGCCGAGGAGATCCTCGAGCGGCTGGCCAAGGCGAAGTCGGCGGCGATCATCGTCGACGTGGAGATCCGGCGCTACGGCCTGGAGGAACGGGTGGCGAAGCTTGCTCGCAAGCTCGCCCTGCCGGTCGTGACCACCTTCATGGGACGGGGCCTCCTGGGCAACGCGTCCGATGTGCTCAGCGGCACCTATCTGGGCGCCGCCGGCGACCCCGCGGTCACCCGGCTGGTCGAGCGGGCGGACGTGCTGTTGCTGCTCGGGGTCATCCTCTCAGACACCAATTTCGCATTGTCGCATCGCAAGCTCGATCCGCGCGGCACCATCCTGGCGATTGGCCGCAGCGTGCGGATCGGACATCATCTCTATCCGGACCTGCCGCTCGAGGATCTGGTCGATGCACTCAACGTGCGCGCCCGGCCGATGCGCCACAACGGCGGCAAACGCGCTGCTCCGATGACCGCCTATGCGCGCGGCCTGGTCGCGGACAGTGCGCCGATTGCGCCCTCCGACATCGCCTGCGGGATCAACGACCTATTCGACCGGCATGGCGCGCTGCCCATGACGTCGGACGTCGGCGACTGCCTGTTCACCGCCATGGAGATCGAGAACTCCGCGCTGGCCGCGCCCGGCTACTACGCCGGCATGGGGTTCGGCGTTCCGGCCGGCATCGGCGTGGCGGCGACCACCGGGGCGCGGCCCCTCATTCTGGTTGGCGACGGGGCCTTCCAGATGACCGGCTGGGAGCTCGGCAACTGCCGGCGCTACAAGCTCGACCCGATCGTCGTCCTGTTCAACAATGCGAGCTGGGAAATGCTGCGCGCGTTCCAGCCGGAATCCGCCTTCAACGATCTCGACGATTGGAATTTCGCGGCCATCGCGCCCTCGCTCGGGGGCAACGGGGAGCGGGTGCGGACGCGGGCCGAACTCGCCGCCGCGCTCGAGCGGGCGGTGGCGCGGCGCGGCGCATTCTCCATCGTCGAGGTGATGCTGCCGCGTGGCGTCACGTCGAACACGCTGGCGCGCTTCGTGGCGGGATTCAAGGCGGCGCGGGAAGTCGCAGGCCCCCACTGAACCGCCCGGCACGACGCGGGCCCTGCTCGTTGGCGGCGCGCGTCATCCGGCCAGGATGGCGCGGCCGCCGTCGATCACGAATTGCACCGCCAGCGCGGCGAGCAGCACGCCGAGCAGGCGCGACAGCACGATATTTCCCGTCAGTCCGAGAAAGTGGCTGATGCGGGCCGCCAGCACGAAGGCGATGAAGCAGAGGCCGATCACGACGATGATCACGGCGATCAGCGCGGCCAGCATAAGCGGCCGCCCGGCGGCCCGATCGGACAGGAGCACCGTTGCGGTGATCGCGCCCGGTCCGGCCATGAGCGGAATCGCGAGCGGGAAGGCGGCGAGGTCGTGAAACCGCTCCTCGAGCGCCTGCTCCGCCGCCCGCGACTGGCGCTCGATGCGCACGCCGAACACCATCTCGGAGGCGATCGAGAACAACAACAGGCCGCCGGCGATGCGGAACGCCGGCAACGAGATGCCGAGCATGGTGAGCAGCCAATGGCCGACCAGGGCGAACCCTGTCAGCACGGCGGCGGCGATGACGGCGGCACGCAATGCGATGCGCTGCCGGGCCGTCCTCGGCACGCCATGCGTGACGGCAAGGAAGCTCGGCGCAAGCCCGATCGGATCGACCACGATGAACAGCGTCACCAGCGCCGACACCACGAAATCGAGCGGGACCGAGTACACGCTGACGCCTTTCAACCGGCCGCGGAGGAGGCGAGATTAGCACCCCGGCGGGGCGCGCGCGGCGGCCTTTCGGTGGACCCCGCCGGGGCCTCCAAGGCACCGGATAAATAGTTGGGAATCCAGCCGAAAAATCGTGCCCTTGGTAACCCACCGGGGTGGCGATTCGAGGCTCGCTCTGCTATATGAGTTGCGCCGCAATACATCCGGGACTCGACCCCTTTGTCCGACAACGAAAGCCCCAAGCCGGGGGACCAAGGCCCCTCGGACATCCGCCCTGTTTCGATCGCCGAGGAGATGAAGCGCTCCTACCTCGATTACGCCATGAGCGTGATCGTGTCGCGGGCGCTGCCCGATGCGCGTGACGGCCTCAAGCCCGTGCATCGGCGCATCCTCTTTTCGATGCACACGGAAGGGCATACGCCCGACCGCAAATACGTGAAATCCGCCCGCATCGTCGGCGACGTGATGGGCAAGTATCACCCGCACGGCGACAGCGCGATCTACGACGCGCTGGTGCGCATGGCGCAGGATTTCTCCATGCGCCTGCCGCTGGTCGACGGGCAGGGGAATTTCGGCTCGGTCGACGGTGATCCGCCGGCGGCCATGCGCTACACGGAATCGCGGCTGGCGCGGCCGGCCATGGCGCTGCTCGAGGACATCGACAAGGACACGGTCGATTTCCAGCCGAACTACGACGGCAGCGAGCGGGAGCCGGTGGTGCTGCCGGCGCGATTTCCCAACCTCCTGGTCAACGGTGCCGGCGGTATTGCGGTCGGCATGGCGACCAACATTCCCCCGCACAATCTGGGCGAAGTGATCGACGCCTGCATAGCCCTGATCGACGACCCGGCCTTGAGCATCGAGGATCTGATCGCCATCGTGCCGGGGCCGGATTTCCCCACCGGCGGCATCATTCTCGGGCGGGCGGGCATCCGCGCCGCCTACCACCTCGGGCGCGGCTCCATCGTCATGCGCGGCAAGGTCGAGATCGAGACCCTGCGCGGCGATCGCGAAGCCATCATCATCAGCGAGATTCCCTACCAGGTGAACAAGGCCACGATGGTCGAGCGGATCGGCGAATTGTGGCGCGAGAAGAAGGTGGAAGGCATTTCCGCCCTGCGCGACGAATCCGACCGCCAGGGCTACCGCGTGGTCGTCGAGATCAAGCGCGACGCCATGGCCGACGTCGTGCTCAACCAGCTCTACCGCTTCACCCCGCTGCAGTCGACCTTCGGCGCCAACATGGTGGCGCTCGACGGCGGGCGGCCGCTGGTGATGAACCTGAAGGACATGCTGAAGTCCTTCGTGGCGTTCCGCGAAGAGGTGATCTCGCGGCGAACCAAGCACCTGCTCGGCAAGGCGCGCGACCGCGCCCATATCCTGGTGGGGCTCGCCATCGCGGTCGCCAATATCGACGAGGTGATCCGGCTGATCCGGACGGCGTCCGATCCCAATGCGGCGCGCGACGCCCTGATGGCGCGCGACTGGCCGGCGGCCGACGTGGCGCCGCTGATGTTGCTGATCGACGATCCGCGCCACCGCATCACGCCGGAAGGCACCGCCCGCCTGTCGGCCGAGCAGGCCAGGGCGATCCTCGACCTGCGGCTGCAGCGTCTCACCGCGCTCGGCCGCGACGAGATCGCCGCCGAGGTCGACAAGCTCGCCGAGGAGATCGCCGACTACCTGGACATTCTGCGCTCTCGCGCGCGCATCCTGACGATCGTCAAGACCGAGCTCGCCGCCGTGCGCGAGCAGTTCGCGACGCCGCGCCGCACCGTCATCATCGACCAGGAAGGCGAGGTGGAGGACGAGGACCTGATCCAGCGCGAGGACATGGTCGTCACCGTCTCCCATCTCGGCTACGTCAAGCGGGTGCCGCTCTCCACCTACCGGGCGCAGAAGCGCGGCGGCAAGGGCCGCGCCGGCATGAACACGCGCGACGAGGATTTCGTCACCCGGCTGTTCGTGGCGTCGACCCACACGCCAGTCCTGTTCTTCTCCTCGCGCGGCCAGGTCTACAAGGAAAAGGTGTGGCGGCTGCCGCTCGCGCCGCCGCAGGCGCGCGGCAAGGCGCTGATCAACATCCTGCCGCTGGAGCAGGGCGAGAACATCACCACCATCATGCCGTTGCCGGAGAACGAGGAAACCTGGGCCTCGCTCGACGTGACGTTTGCCACGACGCGCGGCACCGTGCGGCGCAATAAGCTATCCGATTTCGTCGACGTGCGGCGCTCCGGCATCATCGCCATGAAGCTCGACGAGGGCGAGGCGATCGTCGACGTGCAGATCTGCACCGAGAGCGACGACGTGCTGCTCACCAGCGCCGGTGGCCAGTGCATCCGCTTCCCGGTGAACGACGTGCGCGTGTTCCAGGGGCGTACATCGATGGGCGTGCGCGGCATCGCGCTCGACAAGGACGATCGCGTGATCTCGCTCGCGATCCTGCGCCACCTCGAGGTGACGGGGGACGAGCGCGCGTCCTATCTCAAGCGCGCGGCGGCGGTGCGGCGCGGCGGCAATGGCGAGGAGGAAGCCGTCGAGGCGGACGAGGGAACCGATACGATCGAGCTCGGCGAGCAGCGCTACGTCGAGATGTCGGCGGCCGAGCAGTTCGTGCTCACCATCTCGGAAAAGGGTTTTGGCAAGCGTTCCTCGTCCTACCAGTATCGGACCACCGGACGCGGCGGCAAAGGCATCGTCGCGATGGCGATCAATCAGCGCAACGGCCGGCTGGTCGCCTCGTTCCCGGTCGAGGAGAGCGACCAGATCATGCTGGTGACCGACCGCGGCCAGCTGATCCGCTGCGGCGTCGACGGCATCCGCATTGCCGGCCGCTCGACGCAAGGGGTGATCGTGTTCGATACCGCTGACGACGAGCGCGTGGTGTCGGTCGAGCGCCTCGGCGAGGACGAGGGCAACGGGGAAGGCTAGGGGTGTCCTCTCGCTCGGGATGACACCTGGCGATTACGCCGAGACCTTGCCGAGGAAGGTTTCCACCTCGGTGCGCAGGCTCTTCGCCGCCGCCTCGACCGAGTCGGAGGCCGACAGCACCGTCTGGGCCGAGCGGCGCGTCTCGGTCGCGGCGCTCGCGACGTCGCTGAGGATCGAGACGATCACCTTGCTGCCCTGGGCCGCGCTGGCGACGTTGTGGGAGATCTGTCCGGTTGCGGCGCTCTGCTCCTGGACGGCGGCGGACACGCCCGACGCATACTGATTGATCTCCTGCATCCGCCCGGCGATGCGGCGGATCGCTTCCACGGCGCCGGTGGTGGAGGACTGCACCGCCGAGATCTGCGCGCCGATCTCCTCGGTGGCCTTGGCGGTCTGCACCGCGAGCGACTTCACCTCCGACGCGACGACCGCAAATCCCTTGCCGGATTCACCCGCCCGCGCCGCCTCGATGGTGGCGTTGAGCGCCAGCAGGTTGGTCTGGCCGGCGATGTCCTGAATGAGCTTGACGACGTCGCCGATCTTCTGCGCCGCCTGGGCGAGGCCGGCAATCTCGTCGTTGGTGGTCTGCGCTTCGGCGACCGCCACGCGGACGAGCTCGGTTGTCTGGTCGAGCTGGCGGGCGATCTCGGTGACCGAGGCGAGCAGCTCCTCGGCAGCCGCCGCCGCGGCCTCGACGTTGTCGGAGGACTCGTTTGACGTCTTCACGGCGCCCTCGGCGCGCTGCGAGCTCTGGTCGGAGGAGCCCGACAGCGCGGCGGCGGTCGTCCGCATGGCGCTGGCGCTGTCGCCCACCGTCTTCAGGGCCGCCTCGACCCGCTCGCGGAAGCTGCGGATGGCGGCTTCGACCGCCACCCGGCGATGCTCCTGCTCGGCCAGCGAGGCATGCTTCTGCTCGGCATTGCGCTGCTCGGTAATGTCGTCATGGGTCACAACCCACCCGCCGTCGGCCATCGGCCGGTTGGCAAGCGCGATCACCCGCCCGTCGCCCATCTCGACGATCTTGTCGACCGCTTTGCCCTGGGCGATCTCGCGCATCGTGTCGGCGACGTACTTGTCGGGGTCGCCGCTGAAGGTCCCGGCGTCGATGCGCTGCCGGATGAGCTCGCTGAGGCTGCAGCCGGGCTTGGTCTTCTCCGGCGACAGGCCATAGATTTCCAGATAGCGGCGATTGCCCACCACGAGGCGCGCCGACGCATCGAACATGCACAGGCCTTGCGACATGTTGTCTATCGCGGTCGAGACCTGCCGGTTGCGTTTGCGCGCCCGCAGCGCCGCAAGGCACGCCACGATCGCCAGCAAGGCGGCGCCTGCCGCGATCGCCGGCCACAACCATTCGCCCAACAAGCCAGACATGAAGTTCCCCAATCTAATCGAGGCAAACACGTAGTCGGTTTTTGGTTACGGCCGGGTTAACGCCGGGGTTGACGGGCGAACCGACGCTAATCAGATGGCAACCAAAGCCGGGGCAATATCCGGGAACGTATCGGGGTTGTGTCGGAACGGATATGTTGGCGCTGCGCGGCAGCGCAGGTCTCGGCAGCGAGCGGACGAGAGGAGCAACGCGTGGCGGCGAACAAGAAGCTCATCCGTACCGGGCTCGAGGCGCTCTATTTCACCGGCTCGCACCTGATGCTGCGGCCGTTCCTGGGCGGCGTGGGCGCGATCCTCACGCTCCACCACGTGCGGCCGCCGCGGCGCGACGCGTTCCAGCCCAACCGGCTGCTCGAAGTGACGCCGGACTTCCTCGAGACGGTCGTCACCCGCCTGCGGCGCGCCGACATCGACCTGATCTCGCTCGACGAGATGCATCGCCGCCTGGCCGACCGCATCTTCTGGCGCAAGTTTGTCTGCCTGACCTTCGACGACGGCTATCGCGACAATCTAGAGCATGCCTACCCGATCCTGCAGCGCCATGGGGTCCCGTTCGGGCTCTACGTGGCGACCAGCTTTCCCGACCGGCTGGGCGAGCTGTGGTGGGTCGCGCTCGAGGCCGTGGTCGCCCGGAACGAGCGGCTGGCCGTCGTGATCGACAACAAGGACCGCCATTTCGACTGCCGGACGGCGGCGGAGAAATACCAGGTCCACGACGAGATCTACTGGTGGCTGCGCAGCCTCGAGTCCGAGCAGGCGATGCGGCGCGTCATCCACGACCTGTGCGGCCGCTATGGCATCGACGTCAGGGCGTTCTGCGCCGACCTGTGCATGAACTGGGATGAGATCGCCGAGCTTGCCGGCGATTCCTTGGTCACCATCGGGGCGCACACGGTCAACCACGTGATGCTCAGAAAGGTTGCGGACGCGGAGGCGCGCGCGGAGATGAAGATGAGCGCCTCGGTGATCGAAGCGGCGCTGGGAACGCGGCCGCGCCATTTCGCGTATCCGGTAGGAGACGTAACGTCGGCCGGACCGCGCGAATTCCAACTGGCTGGCGAGCTCGGCTTCGCCACCGCCGTCACCACGCGGCCGGGCGTGCTGTTTCCGGAGCACGGTCAGCACCTGACGGCCCTGCCGCGCATCAGTCTCAACGGCGAGTTCCAGCGTTCGCGCTATCTGGACGTGCTCCTGTCGGGCGCGGCGACCGCGCTGCATAACCGCTTCCGCCGCGTGAACGCCGCATAAACCGGGGGATCACGAGTCGCCCGCCACCTCGCTCCTGGCGTCGGGGCGGTACATCCAGCGGATCAGCGGCATCGCCGGGAGCACCCAGCCCAGTCCGGCAACCGCGTAATAGAGCGCCGCAACCCAGTAGTTGACGTCGGTCAGCGCCGACTGCGCAAGCGCCATCGCCAGCAGTACCCACACCGCGACCAGGACGAACAGCATCACCGTACCAATGAGCTTGCGGATGCGAATGGGCATGCGTCGGGCGGCCTTCCGTCTCGCGTTGCGGCGATGATCGCCGGTCTATATGGTCCGCGCCGCTCCGGGCAAGCGAAAGAGGAGGGTTGCATGATCGAGCTCACGCAGCGAGGGCGCATCGCCATCCTCACCATGCGGCACGGCAAGGCCAATGCCTTGGATAGCGAGCTGTGCAACGGCATCATCGAGCGGTTCGGGCAGCTGAGAACATCCGCCGATGCCATCGTGCTGACAGGGCAGGAGCGGATCTTTTCCGCCGGCGTCGATCTCAAGCGCGCGGTCGCCGGCGGGGCCGCCTATCTGCGCGAGTTCCTCCCGGTGATGAGCAAGGCGTTCGAGACGGTGTTCTTCCATCCGAAGCCGGTGGTGGCCGCGCTCAACGGTCACGCGATCGCCGGCGGCTGCGTGCTCGCCTGCGCGGCCGACCGGCGGCTGATGGCCAAGGACACCGGACGCATCGGCGTCACCGAGCTCCTCGTCGGCGTGCCGTTTCCCGCCATGGCGTTCGAGATCATGCGCTTCGCCGCCGCGCCCCAGCATTTCGAGGAGATCCTCGGCGGCACGACCTACGCGCCGGAGGATGGCCGCGCACGCGGGCTCGTCAACGAGATCGTCGCGCCGGATCAGCTGCTCGAGCGGGCGGTTCGCGTCGCGGAAAGCCTTGCGGCGTTGTCGCCGCCCGCCTTCGCGGTGACCAAGATGCAAAGCCGATGGCCGGTGCAGGACAGGCTGCAGCGGGCGGGGACGAGCGTCGACGCCGCCGTGCGCGAGATCTGGCTGGCGCCCGATACGCTCGCGCGCATGCAGGACTACGTGACGCGCACGCTGAAGTAGGATGGGTTGAGCGAAGCGAAACCCATCATTGCGTTACACTGTGGATCGGTGGGTTTCGCTTGCGCTCACCCACCCTACGTTCTCACTCTCCCGCCAATCCCTCCTCCAGGTCGGCGATGATGTCGTCGACGTCCTCCAGCCCGATCGAGAGGCGCACCACGTCGGGGCCGGCGCCGGCCTGGACCTTCTGCGCATCGGACAGCTGGCGATGCGTGGTGGAGGCCGGATGGATGATGAGCGAGCGGGTGTCGCCGATGTTGGCGAGGTGGGAGAACAGCTTCACGTTCGACACCAGCTTCACGCCCGCCTCGTAGCCGCCCTTGAGGCCGAATGTGAACACCGCGCCGGCGCCCTTGGGACAGTATTTCTGCGCCAGCGAATGGTAGCGATCGCCGGGGAGCCCCGGATAGCTGACCCACGCCACCTTCGGGTGCTCGGACAACCACGCGGCGACCTTCTTGGTACTGTCGCAGTGGCGCTGCATGCGCAATGGAAGCGTCTCGATGCCGGTGAGGAACAGGAACGCGTTGAACGGCGAGAGCGCCGGCCCCATGTCGCGCAGGCTGAGCACGCGACAGGCGATGGCGAAGGCGAAGTTTCCGAACGTCTCGTGCAGCACGATGCCATGGTACTCCGGGCGCGGCTCGGACAGCATCGGATAGCGCCCCTCGCGCGACCAGTTGAACGTGCCGGCATCGACGATCAGGCCGCCGATGGAGTTGCCGTGGCCGCCGAGGAACTTGGTCAGCGAGTGCACGACCACGTCGGCGCCGTATTCGATCGGCTGGCACAGGTAGGGCGTCGCCAGCGTGTTGTCGACGATCAGCGGCACGCCGGCGCGCCGCGCGATCTTGGCGATCGCCTCGACGTCGCAGATGACGCCGCCCGGATTGGCGATCAACTCGATGAAGATCGCCTTGGTGCGCGGCGTCACCGCGCGCTCGAAGCTTGCGAGATCGTCGGGGTCGGCCCACACCACGTTCCAGCCGAAATTCTTGAACGCGTGGTTGAACTGGTTGATCGAGCCGCCGTACAGCTTCTTGGCGGCGACGAACTCGTCGCCCGGCTGCATCAGGCAGTGGAAGATCAGCACCTGCGCGGCATGGCCCGACGCGACCGCGAGTCCGGCGGTGCCGCCCTCGAGCGCCGCGACGCGTTCCTCCAGCACCGCATTGGTCGGGTTGCCGATGCGCGTATAGATGTTGCCGAAGGCCTGCAGACCGAACAGCGAGGCGGCGTGGTCGACGTCCTCGAACACGAAGGACGTGGTCTGGTAGATCGGCGTCGCGCGCGCGCCGGTGGTCGGATCCGGCTGGGCGCCGGCGTGGATGGCAAGCGTCGAGAAGCCGGGAGTGCGCTCGGTCATAGCCGGTCCTTGTGAAAAAGCTGCGTCGGAAATGTCGCCGGCTCCCTTGGCGAGGAGCCGGTGCGTTCGTTTATCGGAAGGGGCGGGCGGGTCAAGCCAGGTTTGCGATCTTCGTCAACGACCCTCGGTCTCCTTGGAGGCGCGCTCGGCCGCCACGGTGGCGCCGCCCGAGGACGTGGTCCGGTTGAGCGACATGCGCTGGATGCCGCGGCCGGCGAGCGGCGCCCGCTTGGAGGAGAGGGTGCGCGAGTTGACGCCGAGCCAGGAGATCTCCGAGGAGAGGCGCCCGTACTCGATCTTCGGGCAGCGGTTCATCACCACCTTGAGGCCCGCCGCCTCGGCCCTGGTGGCCGCCTCGTCGTGGCGTACACCGAGCTGCATCCAGATCACCCCGGGGCGCGGCGAAAGCGCCAGCGCCTCCTCGACGATCGGCGGCACATGCGCCGAGGCGCGGAAGATGTCGACCATGTCGATCGGCTCGGAGATGTCGCCGAGCCTCGCATAAACCTTCCGGCCGAGGATCTCCTGGCCGGCCTGGCCCGGGTTGACCGGGATCATGCGGTAGCCGCGCTCGAGGAGATATTTGAAGGCGAAATAGCTCGGCCGATTGTCCTTGGGCGAGATGCCCACCATGGCGATCGTCTTCACCGTATTGAGGATGCCGCGGATGTAGGAGTTGGCGTAGGTGTCGTGATCCATCGGCTTTACGTCGTGCGCGCGCCGAAGGCCGCGAGCGGCCCGATGGTGCAGAGGCCGGCGCCGATCGCGAGCGCAGTCGACAGGGCGGCATCGGTGAGGCACAGGCCGCCGCATTCCCACGCACCGAGCGCCGTCAGGATCGCGCTCATGATGATGCCCCACGCGCTTCCGGCGATCAGGCCGCGGCGCAACGCGCCCGGCCGCACCGGCAGAGCGGCGAAATCATGCAGGCGTGCGGCGCGCGAAAAAGCCATCAGCGATCTTCCCAACGGGGCGTGCGCTTTTCCACGAACGCGCCGATGCCTTCTTCCGCGTCGCGCGCCATCATGTTCTCGACCATGACCTCGCCCGCATAGCGGTAGGCATCGGCCACGCTCATCTCGCGCTGGCGATAGAAGGCGTGCTTGCCGAGCTTGATCGTCAGCGTCGATTTTGCCGCGACCTTGCGCGCAAGCACCAGCGCCTCGTCGCGCTCGCGGCCGGGCGGCACCACGCGGTTCACCAGCCCCATGCGGCAGGCGTCCTCGGCCGACACCATGTCGCCGGTGAGCAGCATCTCCATGGCGTGCTTGGCGGCGACGTTGCGGGTCAGCGCCACCATCGGTGTCGAGCAGAACAGCCCGATGTGCACGCCGGGCGTCGCGAAGCGCGCGGCCGAGGAGGCGACCGCGAGGTCGCAGGTCGCGACCAGCTGGCAGCCGGCCGCGGTCGCGGTCGTGCCGACCGCCGCGATCACCGGTTGCGGCAGCGCCATGATGTTCTGCATCAGGGCGCTGCAGCGCTCCATCAGGCGGCGCGTATAGGCGAGCCCGCCGTCGCCGTCGCGCCGATGCGCGGCGATCTCCTTGAGGTCGTGCCCGGCCGAGAAGGCCGGCCCCTCGGCGGCAAGCACCACGGCGCGCACCGCACGGTCGGTGGCGACTGCCGCGAAGGCCTCGTCCAGCGCTTCGATCATCGCGGCCGACAGCGCATTGCGGCTCTGCGGCCGATTGAGCACGAGCAGCGCGATCGATTCGACATCCTGCCTCACCACCATCGGCGACGCGGCGGATTCGGTCTGGGGGGCCGGAACGGCGACGTTCATCGCGGGCCTTTGGTTCTTTGCGCTTGGGCAAGCGCGCTCGATCCGATACTTAACCCGACCGGGATGCGGCGCAAGGGGCGGAGGCTGGGCGGTGCAGGCAGCAGTGGTTTCAGCCGAGGAGCTCGAGCGCCTGCTGGCACGGGACTTTCCCGAATCGTTCTATCCCGGCTGCGGCTGGACAATCCTCGCCGTATGGCATGGGGGCTCGCGGGTTCACCGAGCGTTTCAGGAGAACATCACGCGGCCGGGCGGTACGATTTCCGGGGCGACCATGATGACGCTCGCCGACCTCGCCATGTATGTCGCGGTCCTCGGCTCGATCGGCTGGGAGCCGCTCGCGGTCACCACCAGCCTCAACATCAATTTCCTGAAGAAGCCCGCACCGGGCGCGCTGATCGGCGAATGCCGGCTGCTCAAGCTGGGCAAGCGCCTCGCCGTCGGCGAAGTCGCGATCCGCCAGGAAGGGGAGGAGGAGTGCGTCGCGCACGCCACCTCGACCTATTCGATCCCGCCGCGGCGCGGGTAGATGCCAGACGGGTGCCGTCATGCCCGTTTTTCATTCTTCACGATGTCAAACAGCCCACGCTTCGCCCTTCCCGGCGGTCGCTTGGCGGCTTCGCTGCCGGCAACCGGTTCGATCCGGGCTTTGCGTTCATTCCTTCGTAGCCCGGCTGAAATCCGGGGTAGCACCCGGATTGCACCCGGCTACAAGCTATTCTCGTCTCCCCTCAGGGATGACCCGAGGGAATGGAGCGCCGCGAGGGCGCTGGTGCGGAACGCCGCACCCTGGTGCTCCCCCGTTTCCTCCCCGGCCGACTGCGTCGGAATGGGCGAGAGGAAACGAGGGAGCACCGGAACACCTTGCGAGGTGCTCCGCGCGCCAGTGACGTAGGCGCGCGCGCCCTCGCGGCGCTCCACCGCCGCGTCCTGCGATCCCCGGACCGACGCTTCATCGCTGAAGCATCCGCTACGGCCACGGCCCGAGCGGCCGGACCGGAGTTCGCGGGATGATTGCTCCCGCCCGCAGGCGCCGCTCCCGGCTCCGCCTTTGGTCTGTCTCCGGAGGACGCCCTCAGTGAGCTGGGATGGCGCGAACTCAAGCACAGCGACTAGAACAAATCAAGAACAAAAAGTCCGAGAATCAGGAAATCATCGGAATCCCTGTCGGCTTCGATCGGACGAGCGTATCGCGCGTGGCGTCCAGCCGTGAACGTCGGCGGGTTCGTCCGACGCGAAAATCCTGGTATGCCTTTGAACCCGTCGGTTTGCTGCCGCGACGGCAGGCCGGGACAATCGTATGATCGCCACATGAGATCGCGACGACACGAGCGGAGCCTGCTCGGTCGGTCGCGGGCCCACGGGGAGGGCGCCATGCAGCGCAGCCTGTTGTTCGTTCCGGCGGTGGTCGCGGCCGGCCTTCTCGCCGCCCTGCAGGGCGCGGGGCAAGCGCTAGCGCAGGCCCAGGACGTCGCGCCGCCTCCAGCTGCCGCTCCGGCGACGTCGTACGCGGTGGCCTACGATGGCCACCTCACGGTGCGCGCCGACCGCACCGCTACCGGCGTCTTCACCAAGCGCTACAAGATCCTGGCGCCCGCCGCGATCCAGGCCATCAGCCAGCAGCAGCTGTGGTTCGCGGAAGGCATGCAGAGCGTCGACGTCGTGGAGGCCTATACGGCGAAGGCCGACGGCCGGCGGGTACCGGTCGAGCCCGCCAACATGATCCTGCGGGACGCGGCGTCGGGTCTGCAGGCGACCTACACGCGCGACCTGAAGCAGCGGACCATCATCTTTCCCGACGTGGACGTGGGCGACACGCTGGTCATGACGCACCGCGCGGAAACGCGGCAGAGCCTGTTTCCCGGCCATTTCTACGAGGCGCATGTCTTCGCCCGCAGCCAGCCGATCACGTCGGCGCAGCTCAATCTGGAGGCGCCGCGCGAACTCGACCTGCAGGTCAAGGCCGTCGGAACCGGCCTCAGCATCACGGTGGAAGATCGCGGCGACGTTCTGCGCTACACCGTGACGCTCGCGCCGCCGCCCTTCCGGCCGGCCGAGGATGGCGCGGTCGCGGCCATCGACCGCGATCCCGCCCTGCTGATCTCGACGTTCAAATCCTACGCCGAGATGGGGCTCGCCTATGCGGCGGCCGCGTTGCCCAAGGCCACGGTCACGCCGGAGATCGTCGCGCTGGCCGATGCGATCACCCGCGGCATCGACAACAAGAGGGAACAGGCGATCGCCATCGACGCCTGGATGAAGAAGAACATCCGCTACGTGGCGATCTACCTGGCGCTCGGCCGCGTCATCCCCAACGACGCCGCCGCGGTCCTGCAGAACAAGTTCGGCGACTGCAAGGACAAGGCGACGCTGATGGCGGCGCTGCTGGCCGCCCGGGGCATCGCCAGCGAAGCGGTGGTGGCGAACTCCGGCAACGCTTACACGTTGCCGGATCCGCCGACCATGGCGGTGCTCAACCACGTGTTTCTCTACCTGCCCGATTTCGACGTGTACGACGATCCCACCGTGAGCGGGGCGGCCTTCGGCGTCCTGGCGGCGCAGGCCTACGACAAACCGGTGCTGCGCGTGTCGGCCGAAGGCGTGAAGCTCGCCCGCACGCCGCCGATGCGGCCCGAGGACCACACCATCCACGTACGCACGACGATGCAGGTCGCGGCCGACGGCAAGGTGACCGGCCGAACCGAGCAGACCGGCACCGGCACGTTGGGCACGCTGCTGCGCGGCGCCGGCGCGCGGGTGCAGAACGTCGGCAACGAAGCCGCCGCGCAACGGCTGCTCCAGGGCATGAACACGCCGGGCAGCGGCCGCTTCGAGTTCGGCAACTCCTCCCAGACGCTCGATCCCGTCACCGTCAGCGGATCGTTCGCGCTCAACGAGCCGTTCAAGCCGCCGCCGGCGGGACAGCGCGCAACGCTTGCGTACGCGATGCCGCTCGCGTCGCGGCTGGAAACCCTCGTGTTCGGCCGTCGGTTCGACGGCCGCAAGGCCGCGTTCTCCTGCTATGCGGGCCGGCAGACGGAGGACATCGACGTGACGTTCGACCCGGCGCTGCCGCTGCCGGTCGCCCCGCCGCCGCGCATCATCGACAATGCGGTCTTCAGCTATCTGGCGACCTTCAAGCTCGAAGGACGGACGCTCAAGATCCATCGCGAATTCGTCTCCCGCGTGGCGCAGCAGGTCTGCCCGCCCGAGCTGGAAGCGCAGATCGCCGGCGACCTCAACGCGGTGCGACTCAACGTGACGAGCAGCTACGCCTTCGCCGCCGTCGCCCCGGCGGCCGCTCCCAATGCGGCGGCACCGCGGCAGCCGGTCGAGATGTCGCGCGCCGTCGCCGCCAACCAGACGCTGCGGCTGGAGTTCCTCTATTCCATCAACCCGGACTGTTCCTCGATCGGATTTGCCACCGTTCGCATTCTCGAGGAGCCCAAGCACGGCAAGATCAGGGTCGTGAACGAGCAGGGATTCACCAACTTCCCTTCCGACAACGCGCGCCACGTGTGCAACACGCGAAAGTCGGACGGCGTCGTCGTCTTCTATGAGCCCGAGCCCGGATACACCGGCGCGGACTCGGTGAGCATCGACGTGATCTACGCGTCGGGAAACTCCGCCAAACGGCGCTACGCGATCGACGTGAAATGACGGCGCGACGGTGCGCTTGCGCCAGCTTGATTGCCCCTCCCAGGGGCGCCGCAGATAGTCCCAGGTGCCATCATACCATTATTCTATCGCCTTGATCGAATTTGCATTTTTCTCCTGTTTCTGCATTGACGCGACACCGGCGCTGCGTTAGAAGCCGCCGTCTTGCGCGGCGCACGACCGCGCATCACGTTCAAATCGGACACCGGGATCATGACGACCTATGCGGCGAAGCCCGCCGACATCGAGAAGAAATGGGTGCTGATCGACGCCGACGGCCTGGTGGTCGGGCGGCTCGCAACCATCGTCGCCATGCGGCTGCGCGGCAAGCACAAGCCGACCTACACGCCGCACGTCGATGACGGCGACAACGTCGTCATCATCAACGCCGAGAAAGTGGTGCTGACCGGGCGCAAGCGCGACCAGAAGCTCTACCACCACCATTCGGGCTTCATCGGCGGCATCAAGGAGCGCACGGCGAAGTCGATCCTCGAGGGCAAGTTCCCTGAGCGCGTGGTGGAGAAGGCGGTGGAGCGCATGCTGCCACGCGGCCCGCTCGGGCGCCGCCAGCTCGGCAACCTGCGCGTCTATGGGGGGCCGGACCATCCGCACGCGGCGCAGCAGCCGGAACCGCTCGACATCGCGGCGATGAACCGCAAGAACAAGGGGACTGCGTGATGGCTGAGACCGCACAGTCGTTCGAAGGCCTGGCGGCGCTCAAGCCGGAGACGCCGCAGGCACCGAAATACGTGCAGAAGCTCGACAAGAGCGGACGCGCCTACGCCACCGGCAAGCGCAAGAACGCGGTCGCGCGGGTGTGGATCAAGCCCGGCGGCGGCACCGTCACCATCAACGAGCGGGCGGTGGAAGTGTATTTCGCGCGGCCCGTGCTGCGCATGCTGATCCAGCAGCCGCTGGTCGCCGCCAACCGCAACGGCCAGTACGACGTCGTCTGCACGGTGTCGGGCGGCGGGCTCTCGGGCCAGGCGGGCGCCGTGCGCCATGGCATCTCCAAGGCGCTGCTGAATTTCGAGCCGGATCTGCGCAGCGCGCTCAAGCGCGGTGGCTTCCTCACCCGCGACCCGCGCGTGGTCGAGCGCAAGAAATACGGCAAGGCCAAAGCCCGGCGCTCGTTCCAGTTCTCCAAGCGCTGAGTTAGACCTTGAGCAGCAAGACGTGCGCGACGCATGTCACGCACGGATTACTTCGAGATTTTGTCGGGATCGCCTCACGGTCGCCTGGGGCGACGGCGTGACGACGACCTACCGAAGGTGCCCGATCACATGACCCTTCACGGTCCGGCCACGACCGCCGTGACGAGGCGGCAACCGGCCCGAGGGGGCTTGCTGGCATTCGCCGCTGCCTGCGTGCTGGCACTCGGACCCCGGGGCGAGGCGGCTGCGCAAACCCGCGCCGAACCCGCGGCGACGATCACGGCCATCTACAAGCAATATCAGGGGAAGGGCGATCCCAAGCTTCCCAAGGGTATTCATAGCGCGCGCCTGCAAAAGCTGATGGCCGCCGACGAGAAGCGAACGCCGAAAGGCGATATGGGCCGGCTTGGCTTCGATCCCTTCGTGAATGGGCAGGACTGGGAGATCAAGAAGCTGGTCGTGACCGAGACCGGGCGGAAAGGCGACCGCGCCACGGTGCGCGCCACGTTCGTCAACATCGACGAGCCGCAGGACATCGAGTTCCAACTTGTCCAACGACGACAGCGCTGGCTGATCGACGAAATAACGTCGCTCAGGAAGCCACGGTGGACACTGTCGAAGATCCTTTCCGGGGCGCCGGATGCATATCCCGACAGCCAATGATTGTGCGTAGGGATCAACCTCGCGCCGAGAGCCGGAGCTGACGAGCGTCGGGCGGGAGCGAGCCAGCTTACGGATTTCAGCGGGCAGCCGGCGGCGGCTGTGCCGGAGCAGGCGTGATCACGAAACTCATGTCCGGACCCCGCCCGACCGGCTTCTGCGAATGGGCGAATATCCCGTCGCACCAGCCGGCCCCCGGCGTGCCCGGCCTGTTGCCGCTGCAGTCGATGGGCGCGTGGGTCTTCGGTCCGAACGCGTTCTCGTATGGGTAAGGTGGGCCGGATTTCAGCTTGAGGGTATAGAGCACGCCATTGTTGTCGATCAGGGTGAGCGGACACTGGCCGAGATTCTGCGACAGAACCGACAGGCCAAAGCTGGCGTAGTCGGGATCGACGGCCTGATCCGGCGTGGTCGTGCAGATGCCGTATTTCTCGAACCGAACCTTGTCCGTCTTGGCGTATCCAAAATTGACGTTGACCGGCGGGGCCGCCGGGTTCGGGTTCGGCAAACCCCGCGTCCCACCGACCGCAATGATGAATCCGGTGGCGTCCGCCTGCATGTTGCCCACTGCGTCGTCGACCGAATACGCATACACGTTCGGCGCGTTGACGTAATCCGCGCCGTGTATGAGCGAGACGTAAGGGTCGAATTCCCCGGTCTTCCAATACTGCAGACGATCGAAAATATCCTTGATCTGGTGAAATTTCTCGCTGTTGTTGGCCGCGTAGCCCGGCGTGTTTTCCAGCAGGTTCACCGTGGCGCTGGGGCAATTTTCGCCAAAGGGCGAAAAGCCATACACGTGGGAAATCACCAGGTCCTCGGTCAGATCGACCGGCTGCTTGCCGGGGTCGCACGCCTTGGGGAAGACCTCTCGGTAGTTCTTGTAGTTGTCCAGGAAGAGCTGCCTGACGGCGCGAATATCCTGGCAGAATGGGCTGGGGTTGTCGGGCAGGCAGTCGTTCCAACTCGTCCGCAACTTGTCCACGGGCGGCCACGGCTTCGGCGTCATGTCGGGGTCGCCCGCCATGATATGCAGGACCGACGGCAGCTTGAGAATCGTTTTCCCTTGATTGTCGATGAACTGCGGCCACCCGCGGTAGGAGTCCGTGGCGACAAACTTGTTCAGCGCCGCCCTGAAGGTGTCGATGGGCTGCGGGGTGCCGACATAGCCGACCTGCGCAATCGGCGGGAGCGTCGTATTGAACGGCACCATTGCGGCCGGCAGGAAGGCGGTGTCGACATACGACACGTCGAAGTCGACGTTGTGCGCATTGAGCTCGACCGGATCCTTGCTCTGATTGATCGCTCCCAACGTATATTCGGTAAGCTGAGACGGCTCGTTGTTCTTGAAGACGCCGCCCGTGTCTATGAAGATCGTCAGCGGCTGACAGGCCGGACATTGCGGGACGGGCGTCGCTGCGATCGGGGTTACCTTGGTCTGGCTTGGCCGATCCGTGAAGAGCGCCGTCAGAGCCGCCGGCGGCTTGCCGTCCGCGGCCGGCGCCTCGAACAGCTCGACACGGCCGCCCCCCCACCAGTCGATGTATTGATCCGTCTTTTTCGGGTCCACCTGATTGGTGGGGACCAGTTGCGTCAGCAGCGGCAGCGTTATGGTGACCTCGCCGCCGGGCGGAATTCCGTTTCCGGTCGGGTTGATGTAGATGCGAAAATTGTTGAGCTTCGGATAAGGCTTGTCCCCCATTTCGCCCTTGGGAACCTTGAGCCACGCTTGCAGCCACAAGCTGCTGCCGCTGGTACCGGTCGTGAGCACCGGATAGATATTGGAAGGCGTCTTGGATGTGTCGGTGTTGTTGTAGATCTTGATCATCATCGCAGGCACGGTCTGTGCGGCCACCTTGTCTGGAGGCCCGAGGATGAGCGCAACGACGATCGTCGCCAGGCCGATTGCCGATGCTGGCTCGTGCACGGAACGTGGCTCCATGATCTCTCTCCAGCAGATTTTCACGAATGGTGTGGATCGGCGCGGCAGTCATTGCCACTATTCCCGATCATTTTAGTTGATGGTTGGCGTCTTACAACTGTAATCCGAGGGCGGCGCTACAGCCGACGGGCCACGTCGATCGTTTCCTCGGATGATTCGACAGGGACACTGGTCAATTGTCTTGCGGCTGGTCCGAAGACGACGCGCACGAGTCGGTGACGACAGGCGTGGGCCAGCGGCCCCGCCTCTCGCCTTCTCGCATGCGAGACAAGCCACGGAACTTTGCCCCGGTGGCGACGTTGGTGGAGCGCACGAACAAGAGGCGAGGGGATGACCCGGAGGGCCACCATGGCCGTCGTCATCTCCAAGTGCCGCCGGACCGGCAACCACGCGTTTCTCGCTGTCGAGGTGAGCCCGCTGCTGGTCGAACGCTCGCGCGGCCCGTTCGTATCCACGTATTGTCCGTTCTGCGAAGCGGCGCACACCTGGTTCGTCGAGGATACCCGGCTCGCCGCACGCTCGCGCGCCCAGAGCACCGTGCGCGAAGTCGGTCGCTCGGCCTGACCTTCGAACATGCCGTGCGGGCACGACGACGAACGATTGTCATGCGGCGCATGCGCGGGCTGAATTTCCGCCGAACAGGAAGCGGCGCATGATCGATTAATTGTATCCATTGTTTTAAGCGGTTTTTCGGCGAAAGCTGGGGCCTTGTCGCAACCCAACGCAAATCCTGAAAACAGGAAACGCGAGCAGCCGCGGGCCGTCGTGCTATACGCGTCCCTGAAGCAGGCTGAGGAAGAGACTGCACCAGAATAGTGCCAATAGGGGTAGGTTGGGTTGGGCCGTAATGCCGTTGGATATTCCGACGCTGTTCATCATTTCAACATGTGTCACTGCGGTGCTGGGACTGTTCCTGCTGTTCGCCTGGATACAGGATCGCAGCATCCGCGCGCTCGCCTGGTGGGGCGCGGCCTACCTGATCGGCGGGCTGGCGGCGGCGCTGTGGGGCATGCACGAGGTGGTGGCGCGGGCGGTCACCGTCGACATCGTCTACGCGCTCCTGTTCGTGGCGCTCCTGTTCGTGGCCTGCGGCATCATCTGGACCGGGGCGCGGCTGTTCCACCAGCGGCCGGTGCGGCCGTTCGGGATGTTCGGCGGCGCCATCCTGTGGCTGATCATCTGCCAGAGCCCGATGGTGCACGAGGCCGACACCTATCGCGTCATGCTCGGCTCGGCGATGATCGCGCTGTACACGCTCGGCACCGCGTACGAGCTGTGGCGTGAGCGCGGCGAGCACCTGTTCTCGCGCTGGCCGGCGATCTTCGTGCTGGGCGCGCAGGGGATCGTGTTCCTGTTGCCGATCCCGCTCAACCTCGTGCCGGAGCACGGCTTCGCGCTCGCCGGCGGGTGGCTGCCGATCCTCACGCTGGAGACCCTGCTGTTCGCCATCGGCACCGCGTTCATCGTCCTGGTGATGGCCAAGGAGCGGTCGGAGCATGTCCATCGCGCCGCCGCGTCCACCGACGGGCTGACCGGCATCGCCAACCGGCGCGGTTTTCTCGACGAGGCCGACCGGCTGATCCGCAAGCAGGCGTGGAAGAAGCAGGCGGTGACCGTCCTGATGTTCGACCTCGATCATTTCAAGTCGGTCAACGACCGGTTCGGCCACGCGGTCGGCGACGAGGCGCTGCGCCTGTTCGCGCGCACCGCGATCGTCACGCTGCGCGCGACCGACGTCGTGGGCCGGCTCGGCGGCGAGGAGTTTGCCGCCATCCTGCCGGGCGATCTCAACGCCACGGCAACGGCCGCCGAGCGCGTGCGGACGGCGTTCGAGCTGGCCGGGCGCGACATCGCCGGCGCCATGGTCGGTGCGACGGTGAGCATCGGCGCCGCCTCGGAAGCCGAGCTGCCGTGCGACCTCGTGGCGTTGCTCAAGCGGGCCGACGCCGCGCTCTATCGCGCCAAGCAGGCGGGCCGCAACTGCGTGGAATACGACCGCAGCGCAGTGCCGGTTGCAGCCGCGCCCTCGGTCGTTCCGGCCCATCGCAGCGACGACCTGCCGGCGCCGGCCATGGCGATGGCGGCGGAGTAGGGAAGGGCGAGATCAAGTCCCACCCTGCTTCTTCAATTTCTTGACCCGGTGCTTTTGGTATCGCGCGATTGCCCCGGCGAGAGGCATGGTGTGCGGCACACAGAGCTGGGTGAGTGAGACGACGAGCGCCGGTCCTTCCTTCGACTGAAGCGTGTGGCACATGATGCCACCTTCATCGCCCGCATACGAAAGGTTGGACACGGTCCAGCGCGTCTCGTTTGCAAGGGCATCGCCTTGGGCCCGCAGGTGCTTCAGCAGCCGCTCCGACAATTCGACCTCGAATGGCGCTGCCTCTTTCAGAGCGGCCAGCAATCGAGCGGTCTTCTCCGGATGGTCGATCATCGGCGCGCAGCCTTCTTCCGAATCCGAACGTCGGTTGTGTGCTATCGCTGATCCGGTCGCATGGGAAGGAGCGTGTCGATGGCCGGACGTATCAACCGCCAGATCCTGCTGAAGAGCCGGCCCGAGGGCGCGCCCGGGCTGGACAATTTCGAGCTGACCGCAACGCCGGTGCCGGAGCCCGGCGACGGCGAGGTGCTCATGCGTACGCTCTATCTCTCGCTCGATCCCTACATGCGCGGCCGGATGAGCGCGGCGAAATCGTATGCGACGCCGGCCGCCGTCGGGCAGCCGATGGTCGGCGGCACGGTCGGGGAGATCGTCGAGTCGCGCCATCCGGACTACGCGGTCGGGGATATCGTGGTCGGCCGCGGCGGCTGGCAGGACTATGCGATCCTGCGGGGCGCGGAGCTGCGCAAGCTCGATCCGGCGGCAGCGCCGGTCTCCATCGCGCTCGGAGTCCTCGGCATGCCGGGAATGACCGCCTATGTTGGTCTGCTCGAGATCGGCCAGCCGAAGCCGGGCGAGACCGTGGTGGTTGCGGCGGCATCGGGCGCCGTCGGATCGGTGGTCGGGCAGATCGCCAGGATCAAAGGGTGCCGCGCCGTGGGAATTGCCGGCGGTGCCGACAAGTGCCGCTTCGTCGCCGACGAGCTCGGCTTCGATGCCTGCGTCGATCATCGGGCGCCGGATCTTGCGCAACGGCTCGCGGCCGCGTGTCCCGACGGCGTCGACGTCTATTTCGAGAATGTCGGCGGCGCCGTGCAGCAGACGGTGTGGCCGCTGCTCAACGATTTCGCCCGCGTTCCCGTGTGCGGGCTCATCGCCCAGTACAACGCCACGGCCGCGGTGCCCGGGCCCGACATGATCACGGTGCTGCGCAAGCGCCTCCTCGTGCGCGGGTTCATCGTCTCGGATTTCGCCACGAAGCAGGCCGACTTCCTGCGCGACGTCGGCGAATGGGTGCGCACCGGGCGCCTCAAATATCGCGAGGACATCGTCGATGGGCTGGAGAACGCGCCCGCGTCGTTCCTCGGCCTGCTGCAGGGCCGGAATTTCGGCAAGCTGCTGGTGCGGGTGGCGGGGTGAGTGGTTTCGCATGCCTGCAAAGCCACGGCCCATGAAAGGAAAGCTTATGAAGAAGGGCGGTTCTAGGCCGCTGACCCGGAAGCAACAGGCCGAGCTCGCCGCGCTCGCTGCGTTGCCCGACGATCGGATCGACACCAGCGACATTCCTGAGTTCCGCGATTGGTCCGGCGCCCGGCGCGGCGTGTTCTTGCCGCGGTGAAGCAGCAGCTTACGCTCCGCATCGATGCGGATATCGTTGCGTGGTTCAAGCGCCAGGCAAGCAGCGGACAAGGCTATCAGACCAGCATCAACCGCGCCTTGCGGGAGTACTTGGAGCAGCGCGCGAAGAAGGCAGGGTAGGGCGGCCGAACGCGCCGGCTACACCCGCACCATGGTGGCGATGCCCTCGGGGAAGATCTCCTCAGGCGTGGCGAGGCGGTGGGCGATGCCCTGCTCGTGCGTGTAGCGGAGGAATTGCTCCAGGGTCGGGCGGTTCTCCTCGATCCCGTAGGGGAACGTGTCGCCCGCGAACAGGTCGCGCATCTTGCGCATGTAGGTGGGCAGCCAGGCCACCGGATAACGCGACACCGCCGGGTCGAGCAGGCGCTCGATGCTGCGGCGCTTGGACTCCTCGAGCGCATTGAGGAGGTTGCGCGCGACCCAGGGGTTGGCCGCGAGCACGTGCTTCTGCAGCGCGATGATGTGCATGATCGGCCAGACCTTCGTGCGTTTGTAATAGTCCTCTTCCATCGCCCAGTAGTCGGGGAACAGGCGCACGACGTCCGGATGGCCCTGCAGGAAGCAATTCGGCGGACGCGCGATCAGCGCGCAGTCGATCTCGCCGGCCGCGAGCAACTCGCTCAACGATTTGTCGGACACGCGGGTGAGCCGCACGCCCTCGGGAAGGCTGAGCTCGACCTTCTCGATGCGCCCGGCCTCGTTCGCCCCCGCCTGATACCAGTGCACATCCTCAAGCCGCACCCCGTGCTCGTCGCCGAGCCAGCCGCGCATGTAGACGGCGGCGGTGTGCGCCCATTCGGGCGAGCCGATCGTCTTGCCCTTCAGGTCCGCCGGTCCTTTGATGCCGGCTTTCCGGTTCACGTAGAACGAGGAGAAGCGGAACAGGCGCGAGCAAACGACGGAAGCCCGATGATGTCCGCATCGCGGCGGGTGACCTGGGCCATGAACTTGGCGAACGACAGCTCGGAGGCATCCCACTCGCGGTTGAAGGTGAAGCGCGCGAAGATCTCGTGATGGCCGAGGGTAAGCCAGGTGAGATCGATGCCCTCCGGGCGCACGAGACCCGATTGCAGGTCGCGAAAATGATCGTAGTCGGTGGTGGCGATCGACAGTCTCACGGGCGCCATGTCTGCCGCCGTTCCGGTAAAGATCGCGCCGACGCAACACCGTCCGACGGCGTGCTCATCCGCGCCCAGCCTATTGGACTGCTGCCTCCTGGACAGACCGACTGGGACACGGAGCGCGTGCTCAGCGTACCCAGTTGTCCTCGTCGGCGAGAAAATCGTAGCGCGGCTTTCCCGGGACGCCGTGCACCGGGATGTAAACGTCCCTGCGGGTTCCGGCGCCGGAAAACAGGGCGCGCAGCAGCTTGCGACTGCGGCAGCGAATGACCCGGCGGCGGCGGTGCGGCACGTCGATGTAGAAGATGGTCCAGGTCGACTGTTGCAGGCACGCGCGGGTGAGCGTGGTGGTTCCGTAGGAGACGCCATCCGCTTTCGGCTTCCGTGCGCTGCGGATATGATGCACCGACTCGACGTCCACACCGTCCACCAGCACGGCGCGATGGCGGAAGCAGCGCGACACGTTGCGCTCCATCTTGTGGATCACCGGCTCGACCGTGCGGCCATGCCGGCCGGCCGACGCCACGAGCGCGCGCATCACCGGATCGCGGCGAAACGCGCGGACGATGCGATCGACCGCCTGGCGGCGCCGTTCGGCCTCGCGGGCCAGCCGCCGCTCGAGCGCGTCGACGCGAAACGCCTGGCGGAAATACTGGCCGAAGATGTGCCGGACGCGGGTCTTCGATACGCCCGCCTTCGCGGCAATGCGATCGAAGCTGTGGTCGGCGGCGAACAGGCGGTGGAGCGCGTCGAAGCCGAGCCGCAGCTTGCGGCGGCGGCGTTCGAACGCCGCCTTGCTGTCGCGGGACGTCGTGCGCCGATCCGCCCGGCGCGCGGGCAAGGGCCGCCTGCCGCCTCGCCTCTTGTGGGTTGCGCGCATCGACGGCATGGCAACGAATTCCGTGGATTGCTCCGGCGGCCGAAAGCGAAAGAACGATCGGGGCAGCGGAGCCCGGATGGTGAAGGGGCGGCATCGCCGCCCCTTCTGTTGTGCGCGCTCAGATGAAGGCGCTGGTCGCGATCGCGCCGGTGACCCCGGTGATGTCGACCAAGAGGTCGGTCGCGTCGACGAAGTTCGCCGCCCCGTCGATGTTCATCGCCAGGTAGGTGCGCCCGGTGAAGGTGAACTGCGCCGCTACAAATTGCGTGCCGCCGAGCGCCGCCGCCGCGTTGATGGCGTTGGTCGCCGACGTGGCGAGATCAACCCCGGTTCCGGCGCCGGTGTTGGTGGCGAAGGTGAGGTTCGGCGTGGTGTCAAACCTGTCGACCGACCAGTCGACGTCGGTGATCTGCTCGACCGGCCCACCGCCCGCCGCATTGTCGCCGTCATCGGCCGCCGTGCCATAGAAGAACACGTCGTTGCCGGTGCCGCCGGAGATCGTGTCGATACCGATGTGGCCGCGCAGCGTGTCGTTGCCCTCATTGCCCTGGATCGTGTCACGGCCGTCACTCGTAAAGACGAAGTCATTGCCCTGGCCGCCGAAGACGGTGTGGGTGCCGAACCCCGCGACATCGAGCGAGTCGTTGCCTTCGTTGAGGAAATTGAGGGTGTTGCCCACGATACCGGTGACGGTATCGTTGCCGAAGCCGGCTACGACCGTGCCCGCCCCGGCGCCCGCATTGATCGTATCAGCGCCGCCGTTGCCGAAGATCAGGTCCGCGCCGGCACCTCCCAAGATCGAATTGGTACCGTCGGCCGATTCCTGGCCGCCGACCAGGGTTGAAGCCGTTGCATTGGTCGCGTCGATCGTGTCATTGCCTTCGTTGCCGAACAGGACCGGGCTGCCGGCTCCACTGATGTATTGGATCGAGTTGTTGCCTTGGCCGCCCCAGACGGTGTCGTTGCCGCCCGACACCCAGATGCAGTCGTTGCCCTGGTTGCCGAACACAACGTCGGCGCCGCTGTCCAGGTTCTTCGAGATGCAGTCGTTGCCGAAGCCGCCGACGATGGTGTCGCTGCCGAGGCCGCTGTAGATCGTGTCGTTGCCGCCGTTGCCGAACAGGAGGTCGTTGACCGCGGCGACTGCCGGATTGCTGACGATGCTATCGTTCCCGTCGGCCAGTCGTCGCCACCGACGACCGTCACACCCGACGTCGCCGCCGAGAAGTCGACCGTGTCGTTGCCGGCATTGCCGAACAACTGCATCGCGCCGATGCCGCCGTTGGCGAAGATGCTGTCGTTCTCGGTGCCGGCGCTCACCGTGCCGGTATTGCCGGCGCGGAGAATGACGGTGTCGTTGCCGGAATTGCCGGTAACGGTCGGAGCCCGGTTCCGGTCGCAATGCTGTCGTCGCTGGTGAGGCCGATGATGGTGCCCGGTCCGGTGTCGCCGGTCTGGTTCAGGACGTCATTACCGGCGGTGCCGGTGGCTTGGTAAGCCATGTAGTTATCCCTCCTCTGGTCGCGCCAAAGCATGCGCGAGCCGCGATGAATGTTCGGGTTTTGATTGACCCCCGCCCGGCCCCCTGCCGAGAGATGGTTAACCTAGCCCGCCTGGCCATTCGGTGCAACTATCCCGGCGGCTTTCGCCCTCGTTTTTCGTGCAATCGCCGGCGGCCGAATGAATATCCGCTTTGCGGGAATCAACTGTATCGGCGCTGAGCCGGCCTGGCGGGCTGTATTTCTTCCGTCCAAAGAAGTTGTCGATACGGCTGCTCCATGACCATCGCCACCCCCAACCAAGAAAGTAGACGAACGCCGCCACGGCAAAAACGATCGGGGCATCAACGAGGCCGCCGTGCAGCTTTCCCGCCCGCGCGGAATGGCTCATGAGCCAAACCCCAAGGCGAAAATGAGCGGCGCCACCGCGGCGAATTAGTATGTTCCTCTCACCACAGGTTTCGACCTTGATGGTGGTGACGTTCAAGGTTCGGTTGGGGTAGCTGCAAATTCTGGCCACATCCGACATAGTCCCGAGAGTGGCTGGCCCGACATGCACAGCGCGCAGGTCGGCGCGACGAGGGCCGGCGTTTCCATGACGTTCCACCTGGCCGCCTTGGACTTGGCGAAGCTCGCGCTCGGGCTCGGTGCCTTCGTCTTCATTGCGCTCGTCGGTGCGCGCAGCAAGCGCATTGCCGGGGTTCTGCTCACGTTTCCGATCCTCAACGGCATTGCGATGCTGTCGAGCGCGGAGCCGTTCCGCGTCGCCGATGCCATCGCCCTGCTGGTGATATTCAACGCCGCACTGTTCTGGCTGGCGGTGACCTGCATCGAGCGGCTGCCGCCGCTGCCGCCCGGCACGCACGCGCTGATCGCGCTCCCTGTCCGCCTTGTCCTGTGGATCGAAACGTGGTGCGCCGGGGCCTATTGGCTCACCGACCATCGCGATGCGTTCCCCTCAGGCGCCGCGCTCTTCGTCATCGGGCTCGCCATCGCGCTCGCCTCCGTCGCTTTCCTGTGGAAGCCGCCGCCACCATCAATCCGCGGACCCGACCCATCGGCCATGCGGCAAGTCCTTGCCGCCTGGACGATCAGGCTCCTCCGTTCGTCGGCGTGTTTGGCGTCCTCCCCGCCACGGCGCAGAACGCGTCTGACCAGAAATGGGTCGGGATGGCGAGCGCGCTTCCGCTGCCGGGCTTGTTTGCGCTGGCGCATCTGTCGACCGCCACCGACGCGGAGAGCAGCTGCGCCCGATCCGCGACACGGTGCTGCTCGGGCCGCTGCTCGTCATCCCGTTCAACTGGCTGTTTGCCGAGCTGGTGACGCGCCTGCCGCCGGGGCCGCACGGGACGACGTTGGGGATCGTGGTGCTGCTCGCCGCGTGGGCCGTGGCGCTGGCGGTGGTGTTTTGGCTGGTGCCGAAAGGGGCG
>CAVZSC010000016.1:0-91064 GCA_963777755.1 uncultured Alphaproteobacteria bacterium | reverse complement strand
AGCGACCCGGCCTGGTTCGACTACAACGACATCCTGGAAGGCTGGTGCTGTCCTGGTCGGTCGACGGCAAGCCCTACGGTGACCCCTTTGACGGCGAAGCCACCGTGCAGGTCTATCGCAAGGACGTTTACGAAAAGGCGGGCATCAAGCCGGCGGAGACGCTCGAGCAGTTCGCCGCCAATGCCGCCAAGGCGCACGACCCGGCGAACCGGCTGCTGGGCGCCGCGCTGCGCGGCTTCCGCGGCGCCGGACAGAACATGTACATCTATCCGTCGATCTTCCGTGCGTTCGGCGGCGAGTGGTTCGATGCCAACAGGAAGCTGGTGGTGACGACCGAGCCGGCCGTCAAGGCGCTGGAATGGTACGCCAGCCTGTTGCGCCAGCTATGCGCCGCCCGGTGTCGAGAACTGGAACTGGCCCGATATCGCCGATGCGTTCGGCCAGGGCACGGTCGCGGTCTACATCGATGCGCACAGCTCGGCCGGCGTGATAAACGATGCGCAGAAGTCGAAAGTCATCGGCAAGATCGCCTACGCGCGCTGGCCCAAGGGGCCCGCGGGCAAGCGCGTCACCTCCATCTGGAACTGGGGGTTCCCGATCAACGCGGCGCTGCCGGAGCGCAGGAAGAAGGCGACGTGGCTGTTCATCCAGTGGGCGACCTCGAAGGAGACCCAGATCGCCACCAGCTACGGCTTCGGCGGCGCCTATAAGCGCACCGGCGCCAATCGCACGTCGCTATGGCAGGACCCGCAGTATCGCAAGCTGATGGAGAGCTTCGGCGACAACCTGGTCGACGCGACGACGGCGTCCTTCCGCGAGGACATCGACGTGGACGGCGGCCGCGCATCGCGCAGTGGCCGGCGGTGGGCGAGATCATGGCGACGGCGGTGCAGGCGGCACTGGTCGGCCAGGCGACCCCGAAGGACGCGCTCGCCGAGGCGCAGCGCAAGATCGAGCAGGCGGTGCGCAGCTGAGGGCGCGCGGTGGCGACGGTCGTGCCGCGCCAAAAGATCGCAGGGCTCACGAAGGACGAGCGCGTCTTCGCCGCCGCCCTGGTTGCGCCCGGGGTGGTCGTGCTGCTTGCCACCACGACCGGCCCGCTCATCTACCTGGTGTGGACCTCGCTGCATGAGGTCAATCTGTCGATGCCCTGGATCACCGGGTTCGTGGGGCTCGAGCACTACGGCCACATGCTTGCCGATGGTCGGTTCTGGGAATCGCCGCGCCTCACCGCGATCTATACCGATCACCACTGTCGTGCTGCAGATCGTGATCGGGCTCGGGCTCGCGCTGATGGTGCTGCGCATCCCGGCGAGCCAGTGGCTGTTCCGGCTCGTCGCGATCCTGCCGATCGTGCTCGCGCCGGTGGTCGTCGGGCTCTACTGGCGGACCCTGATCCTGTCGCCGAGCTTCGGCCTGTTTGATGTATTCACCAGCCAGGCGTCGGCCGGTCCTACAACTGGCTCGGCGATCCGACGCTCGCGCTCGCATCGGTCATCCTTATCCATACGTGGCAGTGGACGCCGTTCGCGTTCCTGGTGCTGCTCGCCAGTCGGCGTCGATTCCGCCCGACCTCTACGAGGCCGCGCGCATCGACCGTGCGGGTGCGATCGCCCGCTTCCGCCATATCACGCTGCCGCTCATCCGCCCGGCGATCGTCATCGTCGTCATCATGCGCGCCATGATCGCGCTGTCGGCCTTCGCGGCGATCTATGCGGCGACCGGCGGCGGTCCCGGGACCGCGACGCAGATCCTCAATCTCTATGCCTACCAGACCTCGTTCGTTGTTCTCGATTTCGGCTATGGGTCGGCGCTCGCGGTCGCGCTGCTGGTGGTGACGCTCGCCGTCTCGGCGCTCCTGTTCCGGTTGCGCCGGCGCGGAGGCTCCGCATGATGCGAACGGTGCGGCGTCGGCTCGCCCAGGGGCTCTTCATCGCGTTCGCGGGGGCGCTTCTTGCGCTGTGGGTGTTCCCGATCGCGTGGGCGGTCGTGGTCGCGCTGAAGAGCGAATCCGAAGTCCTGCGTTTCCGCCGGCAATCGTCTTCACACCGACGCTCGACAATTTTGCCGATGCGCTGGTCGGCCGGTTTTCCATCCTGCCGGAAATGTGGACGAGCCTCGTCATCTCGTCGGTCGCAACCGCGCTGACCATCGTCCTCGCTGTGCCGGCTGCTTACGCCTTCGCCGCCTGCGCCTGCCAGGTCGCGGCCCGCTCGGCTTCTATGTGCTGGCCACTCAGATGCTGCCGCCGGTCGGGTTGGTGATCCCGTACTTCCTGGTTCTCAACCGGGTGGGCTGGCTCGATACCTATCAGGGCATGATCCTCATCTACCTCATGTTCTCGCTGCCGTTCGCCATCTGGCTGATGGTCTCGTTCATGGAGGACATCCCGCGCGAGATGGAGGAGGCGGCCGCAATCGACCGTGCGAGCCGGCTGAAGGCGCTGTGGTACGTCATCCTTCCCCAGGTGCGCGGCGGGATCGCCGTCACCGTGGTATTCGTCTTTCTCAACTGTTGGACGAGTTTCTGTTCGCCGTGCAGCTCAGCGGCAATCGCGTGCGGCCGGTGACGGTGGCAATGTACAATTTCGTCTCGGTCGAGCAGACGTTGTGGGGCAAGCTGAGCGCCGCGGCGCTGATCGCCATGATCCCGGTGATCGCCATCGGATTCGCCGCGCAGCGGCACATCGTGAAGGGGCTCACGGTCGGCGCCGTGAAGGGTGGAGGCCGACGATGAGCAGTCTCGGCCGCGTGCGCCTGGACGGTGTAGAAAAACACTACGGGTCGGTCGCCGCGCTCAAGGCGACCGATCTTGAGATCCGGCCGAACGAGTTTTTCGCGCTGCTCGGCCCCTCCGGCTCGGGCAAGACGACGACGCTGCGCCTGATCGCCGGCCTCGAGGCGCCGAGCGCCGGGCGCATCCTGTTCGACGGCCAGGATGTCACCGATGCCGGGCCCGGCGAGCGGGATATCGCCATGGTGTTCCAGAGCTATGCGCTCTATCCGCACATGACGGTGGCCGAGAACATCGCTTTTCCGCTGCGCATGAGCGGCGTTCCCCGGAGCGAGATCGCCAGGCTCGTGCGCGAGGCGGCGACGCGCGTGCGCATCGATCACCTGCTCGATCGCCGTCCCGGCCAGCTGTCGGGCGGACAGCAGCAGCGCTGCGCATTGGCGCGCGCTATCGTCCGCAAGCCGCGCCTGTTCCTGCTCGACGAGCCGCTGTCCAATCTCGACGCGAAGCTTCGCGTGGAAACCCGTGTGGAGCTGAAGTCGCTGCAGCGCAACCTCAATGTCACGGCGATCTACGTCACCCACGACCAGGAAGAGGCCATGACGCTGGCCGACCGCATGGCGATCTTCATGGAGGGCGAGATCGTGCAGATGGGCTCCCCGGCCGAGGTGTTCGAGCGCCCGGCTACGCTGGCGGTCGCCGGCTTCATCGGCTCCCCGGCCATGAATTTGATACCGGCCCGCTTCGACGGTGCGGCCCTCCGGGTCGGCGAGATGGCTATTCCGATCAATGCGCGCGTTCCCGGGCCGCCGCGCGAAATCGTGGTCGGCGTGCGGCCGGGCGATATCGCGGCCGACGGACAAGGTCTCGCCGCCGAGGTCTATGTGAGCGAGCCGCTGGGCGAGACCACGATCGTCAACCTCAAGATCGCCGGCACCCTCGCCAAGATGCGGGTGAACGGAAAGAGCGCATTGCGGGACGGCGAGCAGGTCGGGGTGCGCTTCGATCCCGATCGGCTGCACCTGTTCGAGCGCGAGGACGGGCGGCGGGTCGAGGCGTGAGCCGGCGGCATGGTGCGCAGGAGATTTTGGCAAGGGAGCATGCGATGGACAACAAGAACAAGCGAATAGGCCTCATCGGCCTCGGCGCCATGGGAGCGCCGATGGCGCGCCAGATCCTGCAGAAGCACGGGCAGGTGACCGTATTCGACGTCGATCCCGCGGCCGTTCAGGGCCTCACTGCCGGCGGCGCCACCGCTGCGGCTTCGCCCAAGGCCGTAGGGCAGGCATCGGATATCGTCATCACGATGCTTCCGCATCCGGACGTATTCCGCGACGTCCTGTTCGGCGACGACGGGCTCGCCGACGGCCTGAAGGCGTCCGCCATCCTCATCGACATGTCGACCAACGGCACGGCGGTCATCCAGGAGGCGGAGCAGAGGCTGCGCCCCAAGGGCGTCAGGGTCATGGACGCGCCCGTCGGCAAGGGACCCTGGGCGGCCGAGAAGGGCGACCTCACCATCCTGATGGGCGGCGACGAGGCGACATGCCGCGAGGCCGAATGGGTCCTCGGGATGGTGGGGAGCAAGCTCTATCACTGCGGGCCTCTCGGGGCGGGCCAGGTCGTCAAGCTTGCGAACAATCTCGTGTCCTGCGGCAACATGGCGGTGCTGGCGGAAGCCTATGCGCTTGCCAAGGCGGGCGGGGCAAAAATGGAGGTGCTCACCGAAGTCATGCCGACGACCTCTGCCGATTCCTGGCAGCTGCGCAACACGCTCAACGGCAAGATCCTCAAGAACGATTTCAGCCCCATGTTCAAGCTCAAGCTGGCGAACAAGGACATGCGCCTGATCCTCGACATGGCAAAGGCCCTCGGCACGCCGGCCGGGATCAGCACGAGCGTGCTCGACTGGTATGAGCGCGGCGAGGAGGCCGGACACGGCGAGCTCGACTGGGGCGCGATCCTGCTGGTGTCCAATCCGGAGCTGAAATCCAAGTGACGCCCAGCCCGCATTTCTCACACTCGATGTGGCCTGCGCCGGTTCTTCAACCGGCCCTTCGGGTTGCGTTTCCGGCAACCCTTCGGGTTGCCAAGCGGGCATCTCCGGCGTCGGGCGGCTCAACCGTATGTCCGGATACGCTTGTCGCCGCCCGACGCCGTATCTGCTGCCTCGCCGAAAGCGCAACGCAGGCCGCATGGAGTGTGAGAAATGCGGGCTAAGCGCCGACGATCCGCCGCGCTCGGGGCGAACGACGCAGCGCTCGCGCGCGCGAGCCATGTTGCGCTCTATCGGCAGATTGCCGGCCGCCTCGAGAGCGACATCGCCGACCGACGATATCGCGCCACGCAGCAGCTCGAATCGGAGCACGAGCTGATGCGCCGGTTCGGCGTGAGTTGCATCACGGTGCGACAGGCGATCGATGAGCTCGTGCACAAGGGGCTCGTGGTGCGCAAGCAGGGGAAGGGGACGTTCGTCGCCGGGCCCTCCATTCGTCACGACCTGCACGATCTGCGGGGCTTCTTCGACGTCTTCCTGTCCCAGGGCCGCCGCCCCGAGACGCGGCTTCTCTCGTTCGCGGCGGAGAATCCCCCGGCCGAGATCGCGGCCGCTCTCAAGCTGAAACCGGGCGTGCGACCGATGCGGTTCCGACGCCTGTATGTGCTCGACGGCAAGCCGGTCGGGCTCGCGGAGGCCTGGCTGACACCGGAGGCAAGCGGGGTGTCGTGGAGCGAGGTCGAAGCTCACCCGACCTACGCGATTCTGCAGAAGTTGCTCGGTTTTCGGATCGCGCGCGCCGACATGACGATCCGCGCCCGCATTGCCGGCAAGACGCTCGGCAAGACACTGGCGATCCCGGCGAGCGCCGCGGCTCTGCTGCTGGTGCGCACCTCGTTCGACACCGCCGGCGTGCCGCGCGAAGTCACCTATTTCACGGTCAGTCCCGACGCCTATGAGTTCACGTTGTCGGCTAGCGGGCCGTTGCCGATCAGCTCGTCGTTGAAGGCGACCGGGACTTAGCGCGCCTTTCGTCGGATTGAGGGGGCTTTGCTGCCTTGCACGCCGTTTCTGTCCTGCTTGCATGCGCGCTGGCCGGCCCCGGGCCGCGCATGTAGTGCAGCTCGGGCCGATAGTGCGGCGATGCGAGCGTCGTGACGCGTCTGACCGCCATGCCGAACAACGTACGCAGCCTGCTCAATGCCAGCATTGATTCGTCCCTGGAACGTTCTGCTCTCGATTAGTGGAACTCCGCTCTGAATCCGGGTGGCGGCGAGAAGCCGAGGTCGCCGCGCGCGATCACCGCCTCGCGGCCGCCGTGGCGATCGAGCTGCTCGGCCTGCCGTCTCTTCGCGCGCGCGTCGACCAACTCGGGGGACAGCAGTGCGCGCAGCGTCGCCTCGCACACCTCCATCGCTCCGGAATGTCGCGGATCTGCGGACAGATCCTCGGCCTCGTCCGGATCAGCCTCGAGATCGAACAGCTGCGGCCGGTACGCCACGTAGTGGACGTACTTGTAGCGCCCGTGACGGATTGCAAAGGCGCCGGTGGTCGAGCCCATGCCGTGATATTCGCTGAGCACGGTGCGTTCCGGCCTCTCGCCATGGGCGAGCCGGGCGATCGACACGCCCGGATGATCGGGCTCGACCATGCCGGCCCCGCTCGCCCCGATGGAGTTGATGATGAAGGGATAGATGTCGACCAGGTTGGCCGGCGTGTCGATCACCCGGCCCTGCGGAATGCCGTCCCCGGCGACGACCAGCGGCACGCCGCACGTCTCCTCGTACAGCGTCGACTTTCCCCACAGGCCGCGCTGGCCGAGCGCGTCGCCGTGGTCGCTGGTGTAGATGACGCGCGTGTTCCCGGACAGGCCAAAGGCCGACAGCGCGTCGAGCACCTTGCCGGCCTGCTCGTCCATGAAGCTGCACAGGCCATAGTAGCCGGAGACCGCCCGCCTGATGTCATTCTCGGTCTCGAAATAGTCGTCGAAATTGAACGCGGCCGCGTAGTCGCGCACGAACGGATGGTCCGGGCGCTGGCTGCGCTCGTAGAGCTTGGGCTGGGGCAGGCTGGGATCGTCGTAGTAGCGGTAGAAATGCTCGGGCGGTGCGGTCAGCGGGTAATGCGGGGCGACGAACGAGACGAACAGGACCCACGGCTTGTCGCGATATTTCGGCGCTTCCTCGTGCAGCCAGATCTGCGCGCGGGCGGCGATCTCGCGATCGTACTGCGTGTAGGGCGATTCGCCCGGGCCGGCCATACGCGCCATCTTGTAGGCCGCGCCGCGCACCGGCAGGTCGTCGCGGATCAGCCCCATCAGATCCCCCTTGCCCTCGATCACGTGCATGGGAACGATCGATTCGGAAAAGCCGCAGTCGTCCTCGTCGGAGCGGAAATGCAGCTTGCCGATCGACACGACGTGATGGCCGGCGTCGCGCAGATGATGATGCCAGCTCGGGATCGAGCCGTCGTAGGGGTCGGCGTTGTCCCAGAACCCGATCTGATGGATGTACTTGCCGGTCGCGAACGAGGCACGTGCCGGGATGCACACCGGCGACGGGGTCCAGCACGCGGTGAAGCGGGTGCCGCGCGCGGCGAGACGGTCGAGATTGGGCGTCCTCACCAGCGGATGGCCATAGCAGCCCATCGGCGCGCGGCTATGCTGGTCCGACATGATGATGAGCAGGTTCTGCGCCTTCATTCTGGTCCCGGCCGTGTCCCGCCGCTAGGCGGGCTCCCCGATTTCACGACCGCAATACTCTATAGTATGATACTCTATAGTAAAGCTGGAATTTCAGCCGTACCATGGGGCGCTCGGGATGGCCCCGGGCTGCAGGCGGGGAGGACGACGATGCTGCGAATCCTGTTCGCGGGCCTGTGGCTCACGCTCGGCGCCGCCACGGCGTCGGCTCAGACCTGGCCCGACCGGCCGGTCCGCATGATCGTTCCCTATCCGGCCGGCGGCGGCACCGACACCGTCGCACGCACGGTCGCACAGAGGCTGGGCGACGTTTTCGGCCAGCGCTTCATCGTCGAGAACCGTACCGGCGCGAGCGGCATGTTGGGCGCGGCGGCAGTCGCCAAGGCCGATGCCGATGGCTACACGCTGCTGGTCGGATCGCCGGCGGAGATCGCGCTGAACCAGAACCTGTTCAAGGACATGACTTACGATCCCCTGCGGGATCTCACGCCCGTCACCCTGCTGGCGTGGACGCCGCTGGTGCTCGCGGCGCACCCGAGCTTCGCGGCGTCCACTCCCGCAGAGCTCCTCCGGCTCGCGCGCGCCCAGCAAGTCGACTACTCGTCGCCCGGGATCGGCAGCTCGCATCACCTCACCGGCGAGTACATCAACAAGCTGCAAGGCACGAAGCTCGTGCACGTGCCTTACCGCGGCGCCGCGCCCGCCATCACTGATGCGGTGGCGGGCCAGGTCAAGCTCACGGTGTCCGGCATGCCGCCGGTCGTGCCGTTCCTGCAGGCGGGCACGCTCAAGGCCCTCGCGGTGGCGAGCCGGCAGCGCTCGCCGCTGTTCCCCAACATTCCGGCGCTGGCGGAGACGGAAGGCTTCCGGGAGGTCGATTTTACCAACTGGTTCGGCCTCTTGGTTCCGTCGGGCACCGCGGCGGCGCTGGTGGAGAAGCTGCACAAGGCGTCGGCGGAAGCGTTGAAGGATCCCAGGGTGCGCGAGATCCTGGTGACCCAGGCGGCCGAGCCGGTGGGCAACACGCCGGACGAGTTCCGCGGCTTCATCCGCGCCGAGGCGGAGAAATATGCCAGGATCGCCGAGCTTGCCGGTCTCAAGGTGAAATGATCCGCCGATGATCGAGACGATCCTGGAGCACGTGGCCGCCGCGCAGCCTGCGGCCGGGCCGAAATACCGGGTGCTTCGCAACGCCATCGTCGAGGCCATTTCCACCGGGAAATGGGTCGCCGGCATGCAGCTGCCGACCGAGGCCGAGCTGGCAAAGACCGTCCCCTACAGCCTCGGTACCGTGCAGAAGGCGTACGCCCTGCTCGTGCGCGACGGGCTCATCGTGCGCACCCGCGGGCGTGGCAGCTTCGTCGCGCCGCTTCATCGCCAGATGGCCGAACCGTGGCATTGTCGTTTCCTTGGCGACGACGGCACGGTGCTGCCGATCTATCCGCGCCTCCTGGGCCACGCGGTGGCAGCCCGCGAGCGGCGATGGGTCGAGCTGTTCGGGCCGCGCGCGCGCATCGTGCGGATCGACCGGGCGATCTCGATCAATGACGAGTTCGACGTGATCAGCCGCTTCTTTGTTCCCCGGGGCATCGCCAAGCCCTTGCTCGTCCTGCCGCGCAAGAACGTCGAGACCGCCAATTTCAAGGCCGTCATCCTGCGCGAGCTCGGCGTGCCGATCTCACGCATCATGCAGACCATCGCAACGCCGGACGCGCAGGCTTGGCGCGCCGCCGGGCTGCTGCCTCCGGCCCATCTCGTGTTGGAGGCCACGGCCTACACGGCAGAAGGCGAGGTTGTCTATTTCCAGGAAATCTACATCCCGCCGAATCGACGCAAGCTGCTGTTCGAGTCCGACCTGCACCAGCGGTGATTGGGCTGCCGGGGCAGCCCTGGCTTTCGACGGCTGCCTCACCTCCGGGCGGGTGGCTCGCGGCGTCCAGCCTCCCCACAGCGGCCGCGCCCCCCGGTTCCGCATGCGCTGTGCGATGCCGAGATCAAAGATGAGCGGGAGGCGAAGCGCCGCAAGGCGAGCGTCAGGAGGACTGTCCACGAGTTCGAAAAGGCAGAGGCCCGCACGAGGGGCGTACGAGCCTCTTGGATCCGAGCTTGACGTCCGCCTTACGCGGCCCGGATGAGGCCGAGCTGGGTCAGCGCCGTCACACCATCGTCGAGACCGATCTCCTGCGTGATCCTGCCGTTCCGGATGCGCAGCACCGTAGTGCCGGTGAAATGCATCTTGCGGCCGGTCGAGGCGGGCAGCGAGCCCACCAGGAAGTCGCTGAAGGCCGGACCGGTGTGCGTGCCGCCCCCTTCCCACTGGCCGACCACATGGTCGCCTTCGGCGATCAGGTCGGCCGTGCCCCAGAAGTTGAGATCGGGGAACGCTTTGCGGAAATCTGTCATGAACGCCTTGATGTCGTCGCGACCGCGGCGCGGCTCGTGCAGCGAGTACTGCAGGAGCATGTCGGGCGCCGCGATCTCGTCCACGACGCTGAGATTGCAGGTCTTGCCCCAGAATTCGGTGAACCACCGACCGACGATGGCCTTGTTGTCGTTCGTGCTCATTCGGCTTACCCTTCCTTGTCTGGTGTTGAAAGTCAGCGGCCGCAGCCGATGACCTGCGCCAGACGTAGTCCGGGCGAACAAGGCGCAAACTTCGATTCTTGCCGCGTTATCGAAATTCATTGCCGCTCATGGCCAAGGGGCGACCGAACAGCGCTTGCCGGCGCACGGACGCGACTTCGAAATTCAAGAGCAAGAATTGAGAGGACCGCGTTCGCAGCGGTCGCCCCGCGTCCGAGCGGCAGCCGGACGTCTATCGGGAGTTCAACGGCCGGCTCGTCTCCGCCCCCAGCCGGCACACCAGCTCCGGCGTGATCTCGGCGATGCTGCGCACCCCGAGCAGGGCCATGTCGCGGTGGACCTCTTCCTTCAGCAGGCCGATCGCGCGGCACACGCCCGGCTCGCCGGCCACCACCGCGGCGTAGAGGAACGGCCGGCCGACGAAGACGAACTGCGCGCCGAGCGCGAGCGCCTTGATGACGTCGGTGCCGCGCCGCACGCCGCTGTCGAGCATCACGGTCATGCCGTTCGCCTGGGCGGCGATCTCGGGCAGCGTGCGCAGGGGAGAGACCGCATAGTCGAGCTGGCGGCCGCCGTGGTTCGACACCATGACGCCGTCCACGCCGCACTCGCGGGCGATGCGCGCGTCCTGCGGCGCCAGCAGGCCCTTCACGACCAGCTTGCCCTTCCAGCGGCGGCGGATCAGCTCGACATGCTTCCAGGCGAGCTGGTCGCGGTCGCCGATGTTGCGCATGAGGTTTTGCGAGAGGACGGGCGGCCCGCGGGTCGCGTCCATGTTCTCGAAATGCGGCATGCCGTGGCTCATCAGCGTGCGCATCCAGGTGCCGAACAGCCAGCGGGGATGGGTCGCCACATCCCACGCGACGCGCGGCGTAAGGACGAGCGGGACCTGGAAGCCGTTGCGGATATTGTTCTCGCGGTTGGCGGAGACCGGCACGTCGGCGGTCACCACGAACGTGTCGTAGCCGGCAGCGGCGACGCGATCGACCAGGGGCTCGATGCGCGACGGATCGCCGGCCAGATAGGCCTGATACCAGGCCCCCGGATATGCGCTTCTCACGTCCTCCAGGCTGATCAGCGACGCCGCACTGAGGATCATCGGCACGTTCATCGCCGCGGCCGCGCGCGCCAGCACGATGTCGCCGCGGTAGGCGGACAGTGCGGCGGACCCGAACGGCGGGATCCCGAACGGCGCCGCGTAGGTCTTGCCGAACAGCGTCGTCGTCTGATGGCGACTCGACACGTCGTTCAGCATCCGCGGAACGAGGCCGAGCTCGGCGAACGCCTGGCGGTTGTCGCGCAGCGACCCGTCGGTCTCGGTGCCGCCGGAGATGAAGCCGTACAGCATCTTCGGCAGGCGCCGGCGGGCGACCGGCTCGAAATCGTCGAGCGCCAGGTAGCGCTGCATGCCGCGCGGAACCGCTTTTTGCGGCCGCTCCACCTGCGCCGGCGGGCGGCCCGCACCTGCGCCCTGCGCGGGCGCGCTTGCGAGCGGCTCGTCGGCAGAGCTGCGAGGTGTGGTCGGGGCCATCTCACGTGAAGAGACGAGGGACATGCAATACCCTTTCACCAGTGCGGCGGATTTGAATTTCCTATCAGTTCGCGGCAATCTCTTGTAGGAAATTCAAATCCATAAGCCGCACTGGAAACCATGATTTTTGCTAGTGCTCCTTATGATTCCGAATTTCGCCAGGAGGACGCCGCGAAGTGATGCGAAATTCGGAATCGGAGCACTAGCCGGCGGGCAGCGCCATTGCGGCGCTTGCACGAGGCGAATCAAGGAACGCGACGGCATGCGGCGCTGGCTCCGGTCGCGCATTTCGGATTCGGCCCGGAGATCAGAGTCTCCCGGCGAAGGCGTCCTGGATGAAATCGTCGAGCATGCGGTAGGTCTGATGCGCGGCGCCGGCGTGATACTCCGCCACGCCCGGCATTTTGGTCTCTTCCTCGGCGAACGAATGCAGGCGTCCGCCGAAATCGAGCGTCTGCCAGTTGGCCTCAGCGGCGTCCAGTTCGGCTTCAAGCGCGTCGCGATCGGCCTTGGGGGCGACCGGATCCTTGGACCCGTGGATCACGAACACGGCCGCCTTGATGCCCCCCTTCGTCGCCGGCATCGTGGTTGCGAGATCGCCATGGAGGCATACGACGGCTTTCACGTCGGCGCCCGAGCGCGCGAGCTCGAGCACGTTGCCGCCCCCGAAGCAGAAGCCGATCGCGGCTTTTCGGCTCGTGTCGCCGATGCCGCGCTTCTCGCTCTCGGCGGCAAGCGTCTCGAGCGCGGCGACCACGCGCTTGCGGCCCTCCGTCCGATCGGCGCGGACCGCCATCATCAGCTCCTGCGATTCGGGCGGGCCGCTGCTCGTCCTCCCTCCGCCATACATGTCGGCGACGAAAGCGATGTACTTGTCGCCCGCGACCTTTTCGGCGCGCCTGATCGCCGTCTCGGTGACGCCAAGCCAGTTCGGCATGACGAGGAGCAGCGGTCGTCTGCCGCTGACCCGGTCGTTCCAGACCAGCGCCCCGTCCCCCATCACGGTTCCGGCCCGATACTGAATTCGTTCAACCGCCACGTTGCTTCCTCCTGCTGCCTGTGGAACAGGCGTTTCCCGTCGCTTCTTCGGTCGTCAATCTACAACGCAAGGGTCATCCAGCAACAGGCCCTTCCGATCGATGAATGCAGCCGCCGCTCGATCGGCCTGCGCACGCCGGCGGGGTTGAGATTCGGTCCGTTCAGGAGCATCAGTCGCGTAGCCGTCCTTGCGATTGCCTGAGAGGAAGCGCGTGACCGACAAGTTTCCCGGCATTCTGGCGATTTTCAACAATGTCGCGCCCGGCCGCGAGGCCGAGTTCGAGGAATGGTTCCAGCACGAGCACCTGGCGGAGCGGCTCGGCGTGCCGGGTTTCCTGCTCGGGCGGCGGCATGAGGCGGTGTCCGGACAGCCGCGCTTCTTCAACTTCTATGTCACGCAATCGACGGACGTTCTCAGGTCGGCGGCCTATCTGACCCGGCTCGACCATCCGACCCCGCTGACGCGCACCGTCATGTCGGAAATCTTCAAGGACATGGTCCGGACGGTCTGTCATCGAACCTACCAGGTTGGCACCATGCGCGGCGCGGTGGCGGTGACGGTGCGGTTCGGCGAGCGGCCGGACGAACGTGGGTTGAAGACGACGCTCGAGACGCTGATGCAGGACAAGGCGGTGGCGTGCGGCGAAATCTGGCTGGCCGCGGAATTGCGCCAGTTCCCGGTGTCGGAGGAAGAGCGCCTGCGCGGAGGCGACCGCAAGATCGAAGCGTGCCTGCTGGTCGAAACGCTGCGGGTATCGGATGCCGAGACCATCGCGGCGGCGCTGGCCGACAGGTTTCCGCAGGCGGCGGTCGGCCTCTATCGGCTGCTGTGCGAGATCAGGGCATAGCTCAGGGGTCGGTCCGCCGCATGACCGAGGCCGCCATCGATACGACGCAAACCGTCGAGATCGCCGCGTCGCCGTGGAAGCACCTCGGCCTTGTCGCGGCCGGCGTGGTGCTGACCGCGCTCTCGGCGGCAATCGCGTTCGACCTCATTCCCGGGATGGCCGCCCGGGCGACCGACTTCCACAAGCTCGCCGGGTATGTGGGGGTGCCGTTCTTCGGCCTGTGCACGATCATCGCCGCGTGGCGGCTCATCACGGCGGGCGGTCCGGTGGTCACCATAACGCCCGCCGGCATTCGCGACCGGCGCCTCGCCGCAGAGCTCATTCCCTGGAGCGCGGTCAGGCGCATCTCAACATGGGAGTATCAGCGACAGAAGATCATGGTGCTGGCCGTCGATCCGGCGGTCGAGCGCACACTGATCCTCACCGCGATCGCGCGCTGGTCGCGCGCCGTCAACGCCAGGCTTGGCGCCGACGGGCTGTGCATTGCCGCCACCGGGCTCAGGATCAAGTACGACACGCTGTTCGACATCGCCTGCGCGTATGCCGCCAACGCGGCGCGCTAGAGAGCAGTTCGCGCTGAAAGTGGTGCACGGTGGTGCGGCTTGCTCCACCCTCCCCCGCTTGCGGGGGAGGGTGGCGCCGAAGGCGCCGGGTGGGGGAAACGGCACTGCTGCGGGGGACCCCACCCGGCTGCGCGCCAGAAGCGCGCAGCCACCCTCCCCTTTCAGGGGAGGGATGGAGCAAGCCGCGTTCCAGTGCGTCACATTCATCGGGACATGCGCTAGCCGTGGGCCCCCTGCCGCTGTGGCTCATGGAGATCCATGCCTTGTCATTACCGATCCCCGCCGACTGCGCCGGAGCGCCCTGCACCCGCTCACGCGGCAAACAGCCGCCGTGAGGCGAGTTGCGCGCCCTCCTTCAGTGCGGTGAGCTTCGCCCACACGACATCCTCCGCGACGCGCCCCATCCCGGCCGAGGTATCGAACCCGCAGTCGGTCGCCGCCAGCACGCGGCGCGGATCGCCGACGGCGCCGGCGATCCGCTCGATGCGGTCGGCAACGACCTCCGGGTGCTCGACGAAATTCGTCAGCGTGTCGATGACGCCGGCGATGAGCAGCTGATCGTCGGCGAGCGGGACGTCCTCGAGCACCCGGAACTCGTGCGCATGACGCGGATTGGCGAAAGGCAGGAAGATCGCGCCCGCCTTCGCTTTCAGGAGGCCGGGGAGAATGTCGCGCAGCGCAACGTCGCGGTCATGCGGGCCCTCGTAGTTGCCCCAGCAGACATGCAGCCTGATCCGCTCGCGTGGGATGTTGCGCACCGCGTTGTTGATCGCGGCGACCACCATCGCGACGAAGTCGACGAAGTCGGCGAGCGGACGCTCCCGATAGGACGTGTGGCGCTCGAGCGCGAGATCGGGGCAATCGAGCTGCAGGAGGAATCCGTTGCGGACGATCGCCTCGTATTCGACCTGCAGCGCGGCGGACAGCGCATCGAGATAGCGCTCGAACGTGTCATAGTGCTCGTTCTGCACGATCGCCGCGATGATGCCGGGCGATGGCGCCGTGAGGAATGCTTCGACGAACTTGCCTTCTCCTGCCGCAAGAGCGGCGTGGAAGTCGGCGCACTCGGCCTCGATCAATGTCCGATCGACGTAGTTGATCGGCCCGATCGCCTTCGGCAGATGCGTGCGGTTGGAGACCTTGTCGGCGGAGGTGACGCGACTCTGGAACGTCGCCTTGTATTGCGGATAGGCGTCGAGGTCGGCGTGCATCGGGCGCGAGCCGACGCCACCGAGGCCGGTCAGGCGGTGGCGCATGTAGAGCACGAACGACTCGCGCGACTGCTCGCCGTCGTCGATCACGTCGAGCCCGGTCTCGATCTGCTTGCCGACGATCGCGCGCACGGCGGCGCGGCCCTGCGCCGCGATCTCGGCCGCGTCGACCGCCTCGCCCGCCAGGCGCTGCGCGTAGAGCCGCGTCAGCGCCGCAGGGCGCGGCAGGCTCCCGGCATGCGTGGTGAGGATGCGATGTTCGCTGCGCTGCATCTCCACCCTGCCTTTCGTTTTCCTGGTCCTAGAGCATGTTCCGCTCAAAGGCCGCCCGGGGGCACCTGAGACGATGCCTCCGGCGCCTGCTGCGCCCACACCGCGAGCGGCCACGCCGCAGCCGCGCCGCCGAGCAGTGTGATGAACTCCCGCCGCCTTATTCGATCACCTCGTCGGCGAGCGTGATCACGTTGTCGGAGATCTTGATCCCGAGCTGCTTGGCGGTTTTGAGGTTGATGACGAGCTCGAACCTGGTCGGCAGCAGGATCGGCAGGTCGGCCGGATTGGCCCCCTTGAGGATCTGGCCAGCGTAGAGGCCGACCTGTCGATGCACATCGACGATGTCGATCCCGTAGCTCACGAGGCCGCCGGCGGTGGCATATTCCCGGAACGAGTACATGGCGGGGATCGCATGGCGCGCCGCCAGGGCGATGATCTGGTTGCGGCGCGTGTCGAAGAACGGTGAGCTCCCCATCAGGAGCGCACCGACCCTCTCTTTCACCATGGACTCGAACGCCGCATCGATGTCGCGCTCGTTGTTGGCGGGCAGGACCCGAATGGACAGGCCGATCGCGCGCGCGGCCTGCTCCGCATCGCTGATCTGACGTGCGGCCGGCGGGAAGTCCGCGTTCACCAGGAAGCCGATCGTTGCGGCGGTGGGGACCAGATCGTGCAGCAACCCGAGCTGCTTGGGGCCCAACAGGGTGGTGAAAATCTGAACGCCGGTGGCGTTGGCGCCGGGTCGATTGATGCTTGCGGCGAAGCCGAGCTTGACCGGGTCGCCGCTCATCGCGAAGACGATCGGGATGGTCGAGGTCGCCGCCTTGGCCGCGACGGCGGAAGGCTCGCCGCCGGTCGCCGCCAGCACCGCGACCGGCAGGCGTGCGAGTTCCTCCGCCATCGCCTTGAGCCGGCCGAAGTCGCCATAGCCCCAGCGGTATTCGATCCTGACGTTCTGCCCGTCGATGAAGCCGGCGTCGCGCAGACCGCGCCGGAACGAGGCGGCAAGATGCGCCGCATCATCAGCCCCGCGGCTGATCAGATAGCCGGCCACCGGCATCGACGTCTGCGCGCGCGCCGCGAGCGGGCAAGCCGCCGCGCTGCCGAGAAGCCCGATGAACTCGCGCCGTCTCATAGTGCCCCCTGACACCGCCGGTCCTCATGGGCACCGGCTGGTGAGTAGCCCGTAGCCTAACGCCGGCCGCGCACCGCCGCCAACATGCAACAAGCGGTCCGGTAGGTCCTTGGGCCGGACCTGAAATGATCTGAATCAGCTACAGAAAAGCCAATGCCCGAGTTGAGTCAAACCCGGCTGTGAGGCCGCCTACGACGACGCTCTCCTGTCCGAGCACGTCCGCCGCAACGTGGCCGGCACTTTCCATGTCGGCGGTACGTGCCGGATGGGAGCGCGCGACGATCCTGCCGCCGTCGTCGATCCGGCCGGGCGGGTGCACGGCATCGCGGGTCTGCGCGTCGCGGATGCGTCGATCATGCCCGCCATGCCCCGCGGCAACACCAACCTGCCCACGATCATGATCGCCGAGAAGCTTGCGGCTGCGGCCGCGGCGACTTAACGTCCCTAGTGCCCCGCTTCCGAAGTTCGTGATACATCGCAGCACCCCCCGGACACGAACTTCGGAAGCAAAGGGGCACTAGCAAGTTTATGATTCCAGTGCCGCTTTTCGATTTGAAGTTCCTGAACGAGCTAGCCGCCAGTGCTGCAGGAACTTCAAATCGGCGGCACTGGCAAAGGCAAAACTGTCCACACATCGGGAGGACGATCATGATCTCCAGGCGCACAGTCTTGGCCGGCGCCGGCGCGGTCGCCGGTGCTTCGATCCTGAGTCGCGACGGGCAGGCCGCGGAGTTCAATCTGAAATACGGCAACGACCTGCCGGCGACGCATCCGATCAACAAGCGCGCGGCCGAGGCCTGCGATGCGATCCGCGCCGCGACCAACGGCCGTGTCGACATCCAGATCTTCCCGAACAGCCAGCTCGGCGGCTCGACCGACATGCTCAGCCAGGTGCGCTCGGGCGCTCTCGACATCTTCACCGTCGGCTCGCCGCTCGCAAACCTGATTCCGGTGTCGGCGATCCCGAGCATCGCGTTCGCGTTCCAGAGTTTCGACGGCGTGTGGGCCGCGGTCGATGGCGACCTCGGCGGGCATATCCGCCGGGAAGTCGCCAAGATCGGCCTCATCGCGTTCGACAGGATGTGGGACAACGGCTTCCGCCAGATCACCACCAGCAACAAGCCGATCAACGAGCCGAACGATCTCAAGGGACTGAAGCTGCGCGTCCCGGTGAGCCCGCTGTTCACCTCGATGTTCCGCGCGCTCGGCACCGCGCCGACCGCGATCAATTTCGTCGAGGTCTATACGGCGCTGCAGACGAGGATCGTCGACGGCCAGGAGAATCCGCTCGCCCTGATCGACGCCGCGAAATTCTACGAGGTGCAGAAATACTGCTCGCTCACCGGCCACATGTGGGAAGGTTTCTGGATGGTGGCGAACCGGCGCAATTTCGAGCGCCTCCCGCAGGACCTGCGCGAGACCACGGTGCGCCTGCTCAACGAGGGCGCCGTGCAGCAGCGCGACGACATGGCGAAGCTCAACGTCACGCTCGAAGCGCAGTTGAAGCAGAAGGGACTGACCTTCAACACCGTGAACAAGAAGCCGTTCCAGGAGGCGCTGAAGGCGGCGGGCTTCTACGCGGAGTGGCGCGGCAAGTTCGGCGAGGACGCCTGGAAGACGCTGGAGCACTACAGCGGCGCACTGTCCTGACGGGCCGCGCTTCGTGTCGCACGGTCCAACAGCACGTTCCGATCGAATTGATGCACAACGATGCGGCTGGCTCATGCGCGCTCCCTCTCCCCGCTTGCGGGGAGAGGGTTGGGGTGAGGGGGCGTTGCGGCGAGTTCGTGCCTGTGGATAGCCCCCCTCACCCGGCACGCGAGAGCGTGCCGACCTCTCCCCGCAAGCGGGGAGAGGTGGAGCAAGCGGCACGGCCGCCGGTCGCGACGTCTGCCTGGATCGGGACGGTCGAGCAGGCCCTGGGGCTCGCGGTCGGGCTTGCCGCCGCTGCGATCCTGTTGTTCGAGGTCGGGCTCCTGTTCGTCGGCGTGATCGCGCGCTACTTCCTTCACCAGCCCCTGGTATGGGCGGACGAGCTCGCCTCCACGCTGTTCGTCTGGCTGTCGGCGCTCGGGGCGGTGCTCGCGACGCGCCGCAACGCGCACATGCGGCTGACGACCTTCATCAGCCGCGCCACGCCGGCGCTCCGCCTCAGGATCGAGACCGCGATCCTCCTCGTGGTCGCGGCTTTCGTCCTGCTGATCGTCCATCCCGCGATCGAGTATGCGATCGACGAGGCGATCGTCCGCACGCCCGGCCTCGACATCAGCAACACGTGGCGCGCGTCGGCCGTCGCGGCCGGTGCGATCCTGATCGCCGTGTTCTCGCTCCTGCGCCTCGCCGCGACTGCGCCGGGCCTGAAGTTCCTCGCCGCAAGCGCCGGCATCGCGGTTGTCGTGTGCGCCGCGCTCTGGCTCGCCCGTCCGCTCTTCCTCGGGCTCGGCAACTGGAACCTGGCGATCTTCTTCGTGCTCGGCATCGCCGCCCTGGTGGCGACCGGCGTGCCGATCGCGTTTGCGTTCGGCATTGCGACTGTCGGCTACGTGGCGCTCGCAACCCACGCGCCGCTGACCGTCATCGTCAGCCGGATGGACGAGGGGATGTCGCATCTCCTGCTGCTGTCGATCCCGCTGTTCGTGTTTCTCGGCATCCTGATCGACATGACCGGCATGGCGCGCGCCATGGTGGCCTTTCTCGCTTCGCTGCTCGGCCACGTCCGCGGCGGGCTCTCCTACGTGCTGCTGGGCGCGATGTATCTCGTGTCCGGAATCTCGGGCGCGAAGGCCGCCGACATGGCGGCGGTCGCGCCGGTGCTGTTCCCCGAGATGAAGGCGCGCGGGATGAAACCCGGCGAGCTCGTTTCGCTGCTCGCGTCCTCCGGCGCGATGGCGGAGACGATCCCTCCGAGCGTCGTGCTGATCGTCATCGGCTCGGTCGCAAGCGTCTCGATCGCGGCGCTGTTCACCGGCGGGCTGCTGCCGGCGGCGGTGCTCGCGCTGGCGCTCGCGATCGTTGCGTATGTCCGCTCCGGCGACGACGATCGCGTGACGCGCAGGCGCGCGACCGGAGCCGAGATCGGCAAAGCCCTCGTCATCGCGATCCCGGCGCTGATCCTGCCGTTTCTCATCCGTGCCGCGGTGGTCGAAGGCATCGCGACGGCGGTCGAGGTCTCCACCATCGGCATCGCCTACACGATCGTCGCCGGCCTCTTCATATACCGGCAGTTCGACTGGCGCCGCGTGTGGCCGATGCTGCTCGACACCGCATCGTTGTCGGGCGCGATCCTGTTCATCGTCGGCACCGCGACCGCGATGGCGTGGGCGCTGACGCAGTCGGGTTTTTCCCGCGAGCTTGCGCTGCTGATGGCCAAGATGCCGGGAGGCGCGGCCGGCTTCATGGCGCTAAGCATCATCGTCTTCGTCATCCTCGGCAGCGTGCTCGAAGGGGTCCCGGCCCTCGTGCTGCTGGCGCCGCTGCTCTTCCCGATCGCGCGCCAGCTGGGCATCCACGACGTGCACTATTCGATGGTCGTGATCCTCGCGATGGGCATCGGGCTGTTCGCGCCGCCCTTCGGCGTCGGTTTCTTCACCGCCTGCGCGATCGGCAATGTCGATCCGGACGAAGCGGTGGCCCGCGTCTGGCCGTACCTCGGCGCGCTGCTGGTCGGGACGATCGTGGTGGCGGCGTTCCCGTGGCTGTCGACCGGGTTCCTGTAGGTCGGCGATCGTCGTCGCCGGCCATGCGGTGCATGGGCGGCAGGGCACGTGCGGCCGGAATGTCGGCCAAGAAGCGGAAAGAGATTACGCACAAGGCCGCCGCATCCCGTTGGAAGAACACACGAAAATAGAATTTGTATAATTTTTGTTGATTTTGCAAAGAGCGTAGGCATACTGGGCACCAACGATTCGGAGCCCTCAGTGTCATATCCAGCGATCGATGATGTGAAAGAGGTCCTTGAGAAGTACCACGGCCGCATAAGAGGCGTGGTCGAGCGCGCTTGGGCCGAATGGCGCGCGATGGCGGCGTTTCGAGCAGAGAACGGCTTCGATCCCTTTCTCTACTCGCGAACGGTCGCGAACGTCGTATTCGACGCGATCGCACGCTACGCGGTCGCCGAGTTTGCGAGCGACCCGTCAGTTCATGTTGAGATCGAGGCGCAAACCGTCAAGCTGTTCTTCAAGGGGGCAGTGTTCGCTCGCTTCAAGAAGGGCGATGACAACAAGCTTGGCCAAAACATTCCGACGCAAGCCGCGCTGGCGTTTGAGTATGTAGACGCCGTGCTGCCCGGCTTGCCGCCCGAAACCGCAAAAGTTGAATTCATCTGGCTGGCAAACGACATCAACACTCGACTGGAGCATGTGCTCGTGGTCGCCCGCGATGGCGACCAGTTGCTTTGGGAATATGAGATTGAGGACCTTGCGGCGGGTGGCGCCGGCACGGTGATTCCCTTCCCAACTCCTCCGGGCCCGCCGACGCAGCCCGAAGGCGACGACTTGGTTACGCCGAAAGTTCCTGACGTCAAGAAACCGGACGAACAAGAGTAGTCGGCGATGTCAACCGCAGGCGACATGCTGCGCTTGGCGCGGCAGAGATTAGGATTCACGCAGAAGGCTGCAGCCGCACGCCTTGGTATTGTCCAGCCCGTGTTGTCCCGAATAGAAAATGGACTTTCATCGCCAGATAGCGCGCTACTAATGAAAGCCGCGCAAGTCTACCAAGTCCCCGCCGATTTTTTTGACATTCGCGAACCGGTATACGGCCCGCCGGTCAGCGTTCACCCGATGACGCGCGGCAAGAGCGATGTCACAGCTCACGAACTAGATCTCATTACCGCCGAACTGAATATCCGACTAATGCATCTCGCCCGTTTTCTTGAGGGCGTAGATTACAACGCAACGGCCAACATTCCCACGCTTGATGTCGAGCAATACGGCAGCCCTGAGAGGATAGCCGCGACAGTTCGGGCACATTGGGGCGTGCCCTCGGGCCCCATAAAGAATCTCACGCAATGGGCTGAACGCGCAGGTGTCGTTATCGGGTTCTCGAAATTTGGCGGCGCTTCGGTCAGCGGTGTCACTTTTCGGGTCTCGGGACGGCCACCCCTTGTCTTGCTCAATCGTTTGCATCCGGCCGACCGGATGCGCTTTACGCTGGCGCATGAACTGGGCCATCTCGTCATGCACCGTTTCCCGACAGAGAACATGGAGCAGGAAGCCAATGAATTCGCTTCAGCCCTACTGATGCCTTCTGCGGATATTCGGCCTTCGTTCCTTGGGCGTCGCGTAACATTGGAGTTGCTCGCGGCGCTCAAGCCCGAATGGAAAGTTGCCATGCAGGCTCTGCTTATGCGGGCGGCGTCCCTGAATTGCGTATCCGCCAATCAAAGCCGATACCTCTGGCAACAGATAAGCGCTCGGGGTTGGCGCCTACGTGAGCCCGCCGAGTTGGATTTCCCGGCAGAGCCCCCCCGAGTCCTTCCCTCGATTGTAAAGGCGCACCTTGGCGATCTGGGATATTCGCTCAGTGAGTTGGCCAAGCTCGTCCGCATACATGAATCCGAATTTACCGACATGTACGGCCCAGTCAGCGAGGCCCCACCAGGGAGGCCCAAGCTTCAAATTATAGGCTGAACTTTATTCTTGCGACTGGCGCCGTGTGTGGCCGATGCTGTTCGACACCGCATCGCTGTCGGGCGCGATCCTGTTCATCGTCGGCACCGCGACCGCGATGGCCTGGGCGCTGACGCAGTCGGGTTTTTCCCGCGAGCTTGCGCTGCTGATGGCCAAGATGCCGGGAGGCGCGGCCGGCTTCATGGCGCTCAGCATCATCGTCTTCGTCATCCTCGGCAGCGTGCTCGAAGGGGTCCCGGCCCTCGTGCTGCTGGCGCCGCTGCTCTTCCCGATCGCGCGCCAGTTCGGCATCCACGACGTGCACTATTCGATGGTCGTGATCCTCGCGATGGGCATCGGGCTGTTCGCGCCGCCCTTCGGTGTCGGGTTCTTCACCGCCTGCGCGATCGGCAATGTCGACCCGGACGAAGCGGTGTCCCGCGTCTGGCCGTACCTCGGCGCGCTGCTGGTCGGGACGATCGTGGTGGCGGCGTTCCCGTGGCTGTCGACTGGGTTCCTGTAGGTTGGTCGTCGCGAGCCATGCGGTGCCGTCGCAGCCCGGCTGAGGAGCGTCGATCTTTTTTCTGATTTTCGGACATTTTCTTCTTGATCGCATTCCTCGAATAGGAATAAGAACATCCATCCCGGCTCGGTGAGGGCGCCTTCCGGAAGGTATGCCAGGGCGGAGCGGGGAGCGGCCGTTGCGACCCGAGGGATCGTGTTGACCGTCGAGGTCTTGGCAGCCGCGGTGGAGCGCCGCGAGGGCGCGCGCGCCTACGTCACTGGCGCGCGGGACACCTCGCAAGGTGTTCCGGTGCTCCCTCGCTTCTTCCTCGTGTCCGATGAAAGTCGGCCGGGGAGGAAGCGGGGGAGCACCAGGGTGCGGCGTTCCGCACCAGCGCCCTCGCGGCGCTCCGCTCCCTCACGGGGGCAAACGTAGGACGGACGCAAAGCCCGGTCCACAACGGTCGTGCGGCACGATTGCCAAGCGGCCGCCGGGGCGGGCGGAGCGTGGCTGTTTGACATCGTGAATAGGAAAACGCGAGCGCCGCGCGCCCCTGGAGCGCCGGCGGCCGCGACCCTATGCTCGCCGGCGACGGGCTTGGAGGTCGGGTCGATGTTGATGCGCAGCAAGCTGTTCGTGCCGGCCTCGCGGCCCGAGCTGTTCGCCAAGGCGCTTGTGTCGGCCGCCGATGCGATCTCGTTCGACCTCCAGGATGCGGTCGTCAACGAGCGGAAGGCAGAGGCACGGTCGGCGCTGGCGACCTTCCTGCGTGCGCTGCCCATGCATGGCGGCAAGCTCATCGTGGTGCGCGTGAATGCGGTCGGCAGCCCGTGGTTTGCGGACGACATGGATGCGGTGGTCGGGCCCTGGCTCGACCTCGTCAACCTGCCGATGGTGGAGGATGCGTCGGCCGTAGCCGAGGCCGCGGCGGCGCTCAATCGGCGCGAGACCGCGGGCGCTGCCCGCATCCTGGTGAACATCGAGACGCCGAAAGGCCTGCGCAAGGCGGCCAAGCTTGCCGCCGCGCATCCGCGCGTCGCCGCCCTGCAGGTCGGCTATGCGGATCTCCTCGAGCCGTTCGGCATCGACCGCTCCGACCCGGCGGCGCTCGCGCATATCCGCATGACGGTGCGCCTGGCGGCGGCGGAGGCCGGGATCGCCGCCTACGACGGCGCCTATGCGGTCGTGAAGGACCAGGATGGCTATCGGGCCGAATGCGTGGCGGCGCGGCGCCAAGGCTTTGCGGGAAAAAGCTGCATCCACCCGAGCCAGATCGCGATCGCCAACCAGGCCTACGCCCGCGGAGATCGAACGGGCGCGCCGCATCCTTGCGGCGGCTGCCGAGGCGCAGGACAAGGGTATCGGCGCCTTCCTGGTCGACGGGCAGATGATCGATGCGCCGTTCCTGACCGGCGCTCGCACGATCGTTGCGCTCGCCGACTTGCATGCAGCCCGGGAGTCCTGAGATGAGCGGCCTGCACCGGCGCGACTACCAGCCCGACGCGCGTGGTGCCTTGGATGGAATCCGCGTCCTCGACCTGTCGCGGCTGTTCGCCGGAAATCTGCTGACGCAGAATTCTCGGCGATTTCGGCGCCGAGGTGATCAAGGTCGAGCCGCCGGACGGCGACACGCTGCGCGCCTGGAAGACCGAGGGTGTCGCCATCCACTGGAAGATTTACGCCCGCAACAAGAAGAGCCTGTGCGTCGACCTGCGCGATGCTCGCACGATCGACATCGTCCGCAGGCTCGTCCCGTCGGCGCAGATCTTCGTCGAGAGCTTTCGCCCGGGCGTGCTGGAGAAGATGGGGCTTGCGCCGGAGGCGCTGCTGGCGATCAACCCGAGGCTCGTGGTGGTGCGCATCTCGGGCTGGGGCCAGGACGGCCCCTATGCGCAGCGGCCGGGCTTCGGAACGGTGATCGAAGGCATGTCCGGCTTTGCGGCGATCAACGGCTTCGCCGACCGCGAGCCGGTGCTGCCGCCCATGTATCTCGCCGACGGCATCGCCGGCACCTACGGCGCGTCGGCCGCCATGATCGCGTTGCGCGACGTGGAGGTGCGCGGCGGTCGCGGGCAGGTGGTCGACCTGCCGCTGCTCGACCCGCTGTTCACCATCCTCGGGCCGCAGGCGGCTGGCTACCGCCTCACCGGCGAGGTGAAGCCGCGCACCGGGAGCCGCTCGACCAACTCGGCGCCGCGCAACGCCTACAGATGCCGGGACGGAAAGTATGTGAGCCTGTCGGCCTCGATCCAGAAGATGGCGGAGCGCCTGTTCCGCGCCATCGGCCGGCCCGAGCTCATCGACGACCCGCGCTTTCGCACCAATGCCGACCGCTTGCGCCACGCGGACGAACTCGACGCCGTCATCGGCGCCTTCATCGCGGCGCGCACCCAGGCCGAGAACGTCGCCTTCTTCGAGCGCGTGGAGGTGACCATCGGGCCGATCTGCGACACGCCGCAGATCATGGCCGATCCGCACGTGATCGCGCGCGAGCTCATCGCCGACTATCCGGACGCGGACATGGGACAGATCCCGATGCATCACGTCGTACCGCGCCTCGCCGGGACACCAGGCTCGATCCGCACGCTGGCGCCGGCGCTCGGGCAGCACAATCGCGAAATTCTGGGCGAAATCGGTCTTTCGGATGCAGAATGCGCTGCGCTGACTGCCGCCGGAGTGCTGTGCGGCGAGCCGGCGCCGGAGAAGTAAGCAATCATCCAAGGGGAGGGAAACATGAGGATCGGGCGCACGCTGCTCTGCCTTTGTGCCGCGATGCTGTGGGCCGCGCCGGCCCCGGCGCAGACGTGGCCGACCAAGACCGTGCGCATCATCGTGCCGTTCCCGGCCGGGCAGGCGACCGACATCCTGGCGCGCGTGCTCGCCGACCAGATGACGAAGTCGCTCGGCCAGCCGGTCGTGGCCGAGAACCGGGGCGGTGCCGGCGGGACGATCGGCGCCGCCGCCGCCGCCAAGGCGGAACCGGACGGCCATACGCTCGCCATGGCTACCATCGCGACCCACGGCATCGCGCCGGGTCTCTATGCCAAGCTCGCCTACGATCCGCTGCGCGATTTCGCGCCGATCGCCAACGTCGGGCTGACGCCGCAGGTCCTGATGGCCAACAAGGACACGGGCATCAATTCGCTGCAGGACGTGGTGGCGAAAGCCACCGCACGCGAGATCGATTACGGCTCCTCGGGCAACGGGTCGGCCAGCCACCTCTCCGCCGAGATGCTGAAAGCTGCTGCGAGGCTCAAGCTCACGCACGTTCCCTTCAAGGGGAATGCGGACGCATTGACCGCACTGCACCGCGGCGACATCACGGTCCTGTTCGACGCCATTCCGGGCGCGCTGCCGCACGTCAAGGCTGGAGCCGTCAAGGGCATCGGCATCGCCGCACTGCAACGCTCGCCGTTCCTGCCGGATTTGCCGACCCTCGCCGAGCAGGGCCTGCCCGGCTTCGAGGCCGTCGGCTGGATCGGCCTTGCGGCGCCCGCCGGCACGCCGGCCGCGATCCTCGACCGGCTCAATGGCGAAGTGCGGCGCATCCTTGCCGACCCGGCCGTCCAGGAACGGCTCAAGACGCTCGCCTTCGTACCGGTCGGAGACACGCGCGAGCAATTTGCCGCGTTCATCGCGAGCGAGATCGCGAAGTGGAGCAAGGTCACCCGGGAAGCCGGCATCAAGGTCGATTGAGCGGCGCCTTCGCGCTCAATTCGCCCTGGCGCCGGAAATCTTCACGACCTTGCCCCATTTCTCGGTCTCGTCGGCGATGAGCCTGGCGAAGTCGGCCGCCGAGCCCGCCAGCACCGCACCGCCGAGCTCGGTGAGCCGCGCCTTGATGGCGGGCTCGGCGAAGGCATTGTTGATCTCGCGATTGAGCTTGTCGACGATTTCGGCCGGCGTGTCGCGCGGCGCGGCGAAGCCGTAGAACGCGCTCGAATTCGTAGCCGGGCACGAACTCCGCGACGGTCGGCAGATCGGGCAGCGCGTCGGCGCGGGTGCGCGTCGTGACCGCGAGCGCCCGCAGCTTGCCGGCGCGGATATACTCGAGCGCCGTCGGCACGGAATCGAACATGACCTGCGCCTGGCCGCCGAGCATGTCCATCAGCGCCGGCGCCTGGCCGCGATAAGGCACGTGCTGGAGGTCGACGCCGGCCATCGCCTTGAACAGCTCGCCGCCGACATGCTGCACCGTGCCGCTGCCGGCCGAGGCCATGTTGAGCTTGCCTGGATTGGCCTTCGCGTAGGCGATGAATTCCAGAACGGTGGTGACCGGGACCGAAGGATGCACTTCGATCACCTGCGGCACGCGGATGATGCCGGCGACCGGCGCCATGTCGCGGATGAAGTCGAAATTGAGCTTCTCGTAGAGCGTCGCGTTGATGGTGTTCGCGGTCGTGACGAGGAGCAGCGTGTAGCCGTCGGCCGGCGATCGCGCCACCGCCTCGGTGGCGATGTTGCTGCCGGCGCCCGGCCGGCTCTCGATCACGAACGGCTGACCGAGCCGCTCGGACAGCCGCTGGCCGATGAGTCGGGCGAGGATGTCGGCCGGGCCGCCGGGTGGAAAGCCGATGATGATGCGCACCGGCCGCGCCGGCCAGGCCTGCGCCCACGCGGTCGGTGCCGCGGCCGCGCATCCCGCCGCACAGCCTGCCAGAGCGAGAAATCCACGGCGGGTCGGATTCATGGCGCTTCCTCCATCGGGCGGCTTGGGCTGGCCCGTTCCTTGCACATCTTTTCCGCAACAAGCGCCGTTGTCGAGCCGTGCAACATGGCGCTAGCATCGCTCCCGGGCGCGGCCGCAACGCGCGAGGTCGCGCCACAACGCAGACATCGTAGCTGTCCATGGATGCCTTGGCCCACAGCGAAGATCTGCAAAAGGACGCGCCGTTGCGCGAGGACGTCCGTTTGCTCGGGCGCATTCTCGGGGACACGGTCCGCTTCCAGGAGGGCGCGGAGGCGTTCGACGTCATCGAGAAGCTCCGTCAGACGGCGCTTCGCTTCCATCGCAACGCGGACGAAGCCGCCCGGCAGGAGCTGCAAGGCACGATCAGCCGCCTGCCGACCGAGCAGGCGATCCGCATCATCCGGGCGTTCGGGTATTTCTCGCATCTCGCCAACATCGCCGAGGACCAGCACCACATCCGCCGGACCCGGGCGCACGCCATGGCCAACTCCGCGCCGCGCGAAGGCACGATGGCGCATGCCTTGGCGCGCGCCGGGACAGCCGGGTTGTCGCGCGGGCAATTGCAGGCATTCTTTGCGTCGGCCGAATGCACCGCCGTCCTGACCGCGCATCCGACGGAAGTCCGCCGTCGCAGCTCGATCGACCGCGAGATGGAGGTCGCGCGGCTGCTCGACGAGCGCGACCGCGGCGCGCTCACCCCGGAAGAACTCGCGGCCAACGACAAGGCCTTGCGCCGCGCCATCCTGACCCTGTGGCAGACCAGCATCCTGCGCGGCACGCGGCTGCGGGTGATCGATGAAGTGGTCAACGGCCTCGCCTACTACGACCACACTTTTCTGCGCGAGCTGCCGCGCTTCTATACCGACCTCGAGGATCACCTCGGCGCTGTCGATGCGGCGTGGAACGGCATCGAGATCAAGCCGTTTCTCCGCATCGGCAGCTGGATCGGCGGCGATCGCGACGGCAATCCGTTCGTGACGGCCGAAGCCCTGAACGAGTCGCTGCGGCGACAAAGCGGACGCGTGCTGCGGTTCTACCTCGATGAGCTGCACCAGCTGGGCGGAGATCTGTCGCTCGATCGCCGCATGGTCGGAATCTCGGACGCGTTGCGCGAGCTGGCGGAGCAATCGCCGGACCGCTCCGATCAGCGCCAGGACGAGCCGTATCGGCGGGCGATCGCCGGCATGTATGCGCGCCTGGCGGCGACCGCCTGGACGCTCGATCAGGTCGAGGCACTGCGGCATGCTGTCGGCGACGCGCCAGCCTACGCCGCCGCCGCCGAGCTCCGCGCCGATCTCGAGACGATTCACGCGTCCCTCACGGCAAACGGCTCGGGCGACCTGGCGCAGGGACGGCTGCGCGCTTTGCGCCGCGCCGTGAGCGTATTCGGCTTCCACCTCGCGCCGATCGATCTGCGGCAGAACTCTGACGTGCACGAGCGGGTCGTGCACGAGCTGTTCGATGCCGCCGGCGCCGGCGCGCGTTACCGAGAGCTGGCCGAGCATGCGCGCGTTACTCTTCTCCTGGCCGAGATCGGCAATCCGCGACCCCTGGTCTCGCCGCATCTTCCCTATTCGACGGAAACGGCCGCGGAGCTGGAGATCCTGAACGTCGCCGCGACCGCTCATCAGCGCTACGGCCGAGCCGCGGTTCCGCACTACGTGATCTCCAAGGCGAACGGCGTATCGGACGTTCTGGAGGTTGCGGTCCTACTGAAGGAAGTCGGGCTGCTCCGCCCGCGCGAACACCAGCTCGCCGTGGACATCGTGCCGCTGTTCGAGACGATCGACGATTTGCGTCGATGCGGCGCCATCATGGATGCGTTGTTCGCGCTGCCGCCGTATCGCCGCCTGCTGGGGTCGCGCGACAATATCCAGGAGGTGATGCTCGGCTATTCGGACAGCAACAAGGACGGCGGCTATCTGACGGCGACGTGGGAATTATACAAGGCCGAGCTCGCCCTGATCGAGACGTTCCGCCGCCACGGTGTCGTGCTGCGGCTGTTCCATGGCCGCGGCGGCTCGATCGGCCGCGGCGGCGGCCCGAGCTATCAGGCGATCCTGGCGCAGCCGGCGGGCGCGGTGCAGGGCGGCATCCGCATCACCGAGCAGGGCGAGGTGATCGCCGCCAAGTATTCGAACCCCGAAGTGGGACGGCGCAACCTGGAAGCACTGGGCGCCGCGACCTTCGAGGCGACGCTGCTCAGCGGGCAGCAGCCCGAGCCCGGGCCCGACGACCTGTCGGTCATGGACGAGCTGTCGGTACGGGCGTATCGCGCCTATCGTCATCTGGTTTACGAAACCGAGGGCTTCGAGCGCTATTTCCGCGAGTCGACGGTGATCGGCGAGATCGCCAACCTCAACATCGGCAGCCGCCCGGCGTCGCGAACCAGCTCAACGCGCATCGAGGACCTGCGCGCGATCCCGTGGGTGTTCAGCTGGTCGCAGTGCCGCGTGATGCTGCCGGGATGGTTTGGATTCGGCACCGCGGTCGCAGGCTGGCTGGCCGCGAACCAGCCGGACGGGATCGAGCGGTTGCGCGCCATGTACCGGAACTGGCCGTTCTTCCGGACCATGCTGTCGAACATGGACATGGTTCTCGCCAAGAGCGACATGTCGATCGCGTCGCGTTACGCGGAGCTCGTATCCGACACCGCGCTGCGCGACCATGTGTTCTCGCGGTTGCGCGCCGAATGGGACGAGACCGTGAGGATTCTGCTGGCGATCACCGAGCAGGAGACGCTGCTGGAAGGCAACCCGCTGCTCGCGCGCTCGATCCGCAATCGCTTCCCCTATATCGACCCGCTGCACCACGTTCAGATCGAGCTGATCAAGCGCCATCGCGGCGGGGAAACCGACCAGCGGATCGTGGAAGGCATTCACCTCTGCATCAACGGTATCGCAGCCGGCCTGCGCAACAGCGGCTGACCGCCCGACAAGCCGGCCTCGCCGCACGCGATCCCAGTTCACGGGCGAGATGCATGTTGTCATGCTCCTCCCTTTACTGGCATGTCTTGGTCGCCGAGGATCGCGGACCGGATCCCGTTCGCCGCACAGGTGATTGAATGAAAGCTGTCATCGTCATCGGAACGCCGACCCATGCGGAGCAGGTCACGACCGCGTATCTGAAGAGCATTTTCGCACTGCAGTCCTATGTGCGAAAGGCGGAGTCCGACGTCGCCCTCACCCTGCTCACCAACAGCTCCACCAGCATCGATCTCAACCGCAACATCATCGCCACGCAGACCTTGGGCCGCGCCGACCTGACGCATCTCCTGTTCATCGACTCCGACATGGGGTTTGCGCCGGAGCTGATCATGGACATGCTGCGGTTCGATCGTCCGCTGGTCGGCGCCATGTGTCCGAAGCGCCAGCTCGACGAGCGCAAGCTGTGGCAGGCGGCGCAGCAAGTTACCGATCCGGCGAAGATGCAGCTCATCGCCAACGACTATGCCAACGTCTCGTTCATTGCCGAGCCGGACGGCTCGATCCGCGTCGAGGACGGGTTTGCCCGCTGCCAGGCGATCGGCGCCGCCATCATGCTGATGAAGCGGGAGGTGCTGGAGCGCATGGCGGAGATTCCGGGTGTCCTGCTGCAGCAGGGGTCGCGCCGGCTGCTGCAATGCTTTCAGCCGATGCCGAACGAGTACGGATTCACCCTGAGCGAGGACATCTCGTTCTGCCGACGCTGGAGCGAAGGCTGCGGCGGAGAGATCTGGGTCAACGTCGCGCATCCCGTGACCCATATGGGCACCTATAATTACGTCGGGCATTTCATCGAGAAGATGAACCACACGAACCCGCAGATCGAAGTGTGAGGTCGACTGAATTGAACGGAATGGCGGCACCGCCGGGACCCGATGTCTCGTTCGCGCTGGTGGGCGCGGGCTCGGTCGGCGGCGGCGTCTTTTCGCCAGTCGCTGATCACGCCCGGCGTGCGCTGCGACGTCGTCTGCGACCTCTCGGTCGAGCGTGCGCTGTCGCTGCGCGACCCGAACCGGGCGTCCACGGTCGTCGACACGCCCGGTGCGTTGGCGGATGCCCTTCGGCGCGGCGAGGTGGCAATGTGCCAGGACGCCATGCTGGCAGCGACGGCCGCGGACGTGGACGTGCTGTTCGATGCCTCCACGGCGATCGACACCGCGCCGGCTTTCATCGGCGCCGCCATGGCGGCCGGCAAGCACGTGGTGATGATGAACGCGGAAGCCGACTTGCTGTTCGGCCCGCTGTTCTGGGAAGCGGCGCAGCGACACGGCGTTGCCTATACGAGCTGCGACGGCGACCAGCCGGCCGCGATCGCGCGGCTCGCCGAGGAGCTCGCCTTCTACGGCCTCGAGCTGGCGATGGCGGGCAACATCAAGGGCTATCTGGACCGCTACACCGACCCGGTGGCGATCAGGCCGGAAGCGGAGAAGCGCTATCTCGATCCGCAGATGTGCGCGTCCTACACCGACGGCACCAAGCTGTGCGTCGAGATGGCGCTCGTCGCCAACGGGCTCGGCGGCCGCGTCGTGCGGCCCGGCATGCTGGGGCCGCGCATGGCCGAGGCGACCGACATGTTCCAGCAATTCCCCTTCGATCGCCTGTGGTCGGCCGGCACGCCGCCGCTCGTCGACTACGTGCTGGGAGCAAAGCCGCGCGGCGGCGTGTTCGTGGTCGGCCACACGGATGACGCCTATCAGCGCAAGATGCTCGACTGGTTTCCGCCCGACATCGGCCCCGGGCCGTTCTATCTGCTGACGCGCCCTTATCATCTGGTGCACCTGGAGACGATGCGCACGGTGCTGGAGGTCGCGCGGACGAAACGCTCGCTGCTGGCGCCGCGCTTCGGCCTGCGCACCGAAGTGACCTGCTACGCCAAGAAGCCGCTCGCGCCGGGGGACCGATTGGACGGGCCGGGCGGGTTTTCCTGCTACGGGCTGGTCGAGAATCGCGGCGAGGCCGGTGAGCCCGGTTTCCCGATCTGCCTGTCGCACGAGGCGCGGCTTCAACGCGCGATCGCGCGCGACGAGCGCATCGCCTGGATCGACGTGGACGAGACAACCATCGGTCCCGCCGCGCTTGCCGCCTATCGGCGAACCCTGAGCCTCGCGGCGAGGCCCGCATGAGCGACGACCGCGAGACGTCCATGCCCGAGCGCCCACTGGTGACCGTGGGGTTCGTCACCTACGCCCAGGAGCGCTACGTGCGCGAAGCCCTGCGCAGCGTGCTCGCGCAAACCTATTCGCCGTTGCAGATCGTGGTCTCCGACGACGCTTCGCCGGATCGCACGTTCGACATCGTGTCGGAAGAGCTGCGCCACTATCGCGGCGGACATGACATCCTGCTCAACCGGAATACGACGAATCTCGGCATCCGCCATTTCGACCGCCTGATGGAGCTCGCCAAGGGTGATCTCGTCGTCGCCGCCCATGGCGACGACCTCTCGCACCCTGAGCGCGTGGCGCGCCTGGTGGAAACGTGGCAGGCCTCCGGCGCATCGGTCGTAGCGAGCAACGGCACCCAGATCGGCGAGGATGGTCAGGAGCTGGGCCCGCTGGTCAAGAGCGACGCACCGCGGGCGCTCACCGCACTCGATCTTGCCACGACGGGATGGAGCTGGTGGTTGTTCGGCGGCGGCCTTGCCTGGGAGCGCCGCGTGTTCGACGTGTTTGGCCCGCTCAACCCCGATCAGTCAGCCATCACCATGGACTGGGTGGTTCCGTTCCGCGCAGCGCTCCTCGGCGGCATCGCGCTGCGCGACGAGCCGTTGGTGCAGATCCGGCTGCATCCGGGCAGCAAGGCGTCGCGCTACCTCAGGAGCGACGACGTGCTCAGCCACCGCGAGAGTCACATGGCCAATCGGGTGATCCAGTTCCAGTACATGTTCGATACGTTGACGGCCGCGGAGGAAAAAGGCTTGATCGGTGGCGACCGCTGCATGGCGTTGCGCGGCAGGCTCTTCCTCTCGATCCTGCAGGCAGCGGGCGAGTGGCGGCTCTACCGCAATCAGCTGCTGGCGCAGGGAAAGCGGCCGCAGTGGCTGCCGGTGTAGCTGGCCGGTAGCGAATAGAGAAGCGAACTCCACCTTCAACTATTCGCCATTGACCGACCGCGCCAGGATATGCGCGTCGGTCGGCGCCCATGCCATCGTCACGGACATCCCACGCTGCAACGTCTCCGCGTCGCTGCCGACGAGATGCGCGCGCAGCGGCAGGCCCTTGGTCGTGCCGATGACCAGGATGGAATCGCCGTAGTTGATGATCTCGTCCACCGTCATGTCGAGCAGGTTGTGGCTGTCGTCGGGCGGGATGGCACGGCACAACCGCAGACGCTCCGGTCGGATCATCACGTCGACGTCGCCGGATGGCGCGGCTGCATCCTTCGGCGTGACCCGTACGGGACCGAGTCCCGACAGCTCGACGCATCCTGGCCGCGCCGGATCGATCCGTCCGGCGAGGAAATTGCTGTCGCCGATGAATTCCCCGACGAAGCGGTTGCTCGGCCGGTTGTAGATCGCAAGCGGCGCTCCGATCTGCTCCAGGCGGCCGTTGTGGAACACCGCGACCCGGTCCGACATGGTCATCGCTTCGGTCTGATCGTGCGTGACGTAGATCATGGTGATGCCGACCTCGCGATGGATGCGCTTGATCTCGACCTGCATCTGCTCGCGCAGGTTCTTGTCAAGCGCGCCCAGCGGCTCGTCGAGCAGCAGCACGTCGGGATTGAAGACGAGGCCGCGGGCGAGCGCCACCCGCTGCTGCTGGCCGCCGGAGAGCTCGCGCGGGTAGCGCTCGGCGAAGCGGCCGAGACCGACGAGCGCCAGCATCTTCTCGGCGCGCGCCTTGATCTCCGCTCGCGGAAAATGGCGCATCTTGAGCGGGAACGTCACGTTCCTTTCCGCCGTCATGTGCGGAAACAGCGCATAGTTCTGGAACACCATGCCGATATTGCGCTCGTACGGCTTGCTCAGCGTGAGATCGTGCCCGTCGAGCTCGATGCGGCCGCGCGTCGGCGTCTCGAATCCGGCGATCATTGCGAGCGTCGTGGTCTTGCCGGACCCGCTCGGTCCGAGCAGCGTGATGAACTCCCCGCGCGCGATGTCGAGCGAGATGTCGTCGACCGCATTGGTGCGGCCGTCATAGGATTTGACGACGTTGCAAAGCCGCAGGTAGGACGCAGGATCTGCCACTGCTCACCTTCCTGGCGCCGGCTTTTGCCGGAAGAACAGCGAAATCAGGACACCGATCAGGACCGCACTGGTGAGCAGCGTGGAAACCACGGCGATGACCGGATCGGATTCGAGCCGGATGCTCTCGAACATCTTCTTGGGCAGCGTCGAGGCGTTGCGGCCGGCGATGAAGATCGCGATGACCGCTTCGTTGAAGGACTGCAGGAACGCGAACAGCGCGCCGACCAGGATGCCTGGTCGCAGCACCGGCAGCGTCACCCAGAAGAAGGTGCGCAACGGGCCGGCGCCGGCGCTCATCGCGGCGCGCTCGAGGTTGCGGTCGAAGCCCTTGAGCGCCGCCGAGAGGACCAGGAAGGCGACCGGAACCGCCAGCACGCTGTGGGCGATGACCATGCCCACGTAGGTGCCGGTCAGCGACGCGAGGCTGAGGAATCCGTAGTAGCCGAGCGCGCTCACCACGTGCGGCACGATCAGCGGCGTCATCATCACCAGGTTCCAGGCGCCCTTGCCGCGGAAACGATAGCGCACGAAGCCGAACGCGGCCGGCAGCGCCACCGCCAAAGTGAATATCATCGAGGCGAACGCGATGATGAAGCTGTTGGCGGTCGCGTCGAGCCAGGACGGATTGGTGAAGTACTGCACATAGTAGCCGGTCCAGTAGCCGGGCGGCGGGAACTCGAATGAGATCGCCGAGGAGAACGACATCGGCACGATGATCGCCATCGGGGCAACCAGGAAGATCGCAACGATCGCGGCCAGCACCAGGGCGATCCGCTCCATCGTCAGCCCCACAACCGGTCGAGGCCGGCGAAGCGGTTGTAGATCGCGAGCAGGATCACGGTGACGGCGAGCAGCGCCGCGGCGATCGCCGAGGCGAAGCCCCAGGCCAGCAGATCCTCGATCTGCTGGCTGATGAGCTGGGAGATCATCATGTCCTTGGGCGTGCCCAGCAGGATCGGCGTGATGTAGAAGCCGAGGCACATGGTGAGCACCAGCACGCTGCCGTTGACGATGCCGGGCAGCGTGAGCGGAAAGAACACGTGGCGGAAGGCGGTGAACGGCCGCGCGCCGAGCCCCTCGGCCGCGCGCAGATACGCGGGATCGATCTTCTTCATCACCGCGTAGAGCGCGAGCACCATGTAGGGCAGCAGGATATGGGTCATGCCGAGCGTCGAGCTGAACGACGTGAACAGAAGCTGCGGTGGCTTGCCCCAGCCGACGAAGGCATAAGCCGCGGAGACCGGTCCCTTGTTGCCGAGAATGACGAGCCACGCGTAGGTGCGCACCACGAACCCGGTCCAGAAGCTCAGGCCCACGGCGACCAGCAGGACGAGCGCCACCGCGTCGTTGCGGCGGGCCATGACGTAGGCGATCGGGTAACCGAGCAGCAGGCAGGCGAGCGTGACGATCAGCGCCGTGCGGAACGTGTTGATCATCACGTTGGCGTAGAGCGGCACGGTGAACAGGCGGCGATAGTGGTCGAGCGAGATCGTCGGGTCGGTGACGCTCAGCAGCAGCACGTAGCCGATCGGAACGATGAACAGGAGCACGATCGTGGCAAGCGCCGGCGCGGTGAGCAGGGCCGCGGTCATGCCCTCGCGCGACCGCATGTCCTGTGCCGTCCCGACCTGCATCGTCAGAAGTCTCTAGCTCGCCATCCACTGCGCCCATCGCTCGCGCAGCTTTGCCATGTTCGGCACCAGCCATTCCGCGTCGGGCGAAAAGCTTAAGCGCCGATGCGCGGGTTCGGTCGGCATCTTGGCGGCGATGTCGGGCGCGATGTGGTCGAACGCCCGCGGATTGGAAGGCCCGTACGGAAGGCGGCTGCAGAAGGCCGCCTGCTGCTGCGGCTGCACGGCGAAGGCGATGAAGTCCCAGGCCAGCCGGGCGCGCGGCGTCCCCTTCGGCACGAACCACACGCCCATATAGTTCTCGGCGCCGTTCCACACGATCTGCAACGGTGCGCCGCGGTCGATCAGCTCCTGGGCGCGCGCGTTCCACATGCCCATCATGTCGACCTCGCCGTCGCGGATGAGCTGTTGCGACTGCGAGCCCTCCTTCCACCATACCTTGATGTGCGGCTTGATCGCGTCGAGCTTGCGGAAGCCGCGCTCGATGTCGAGCGGATAGAGCTTGTCGAGCGGCACGCCGTCGGCCAGCAGCGCGAAGGAGAGGCTTGTGTGCGAGCGGTCGTACAGCGAGCGCGTCCCGGGGAATTTCTTCACGTCCCAGAAATCCGCCCAGCTCTGCGGACCGCCGTTCGGAAACCGGTCCTTGCGATAGGCCAGGACGGTCGCGAGCGACATGTTGGCGATGCCGTTGCCGATGATGAGGCTCGCAGGCAGCTCGTCGCGCTTCACCACCGCTTGGTCGATCGGCTCGAGCAGGCCTTCGTGCATGGCGAGGTGGAACTCGACCGTGCCGGCGCTCGACACGTCCCAATCGTAGTTGCGGCTCTGCACCTGCGCCTTGAGCTTGGCGAGCGACATCGGCGAGACCGGCCGGATCGACACGCCGGATTTCGCCGTGAACGGCTTGAAATAGGCGGCAACCTGCGCCTCTTCGTAGCTGCCGCCCCAGGTATTGACGTTGAGGATTTTCTCTTGCGCGGCGGCCTTGCGGGCGAGCACCGCCGGTGCGCCGACCGCCACGACGGTCGAGGCGATGCCCGACGACAGGAAGCGCCTTCGATCGATGCCCCGACCCATGCAAGCCCCCTTTTCGATCGCAATGCTCGCGTCCGTTTCGGCGGTGCAGGCACTGCGCCCCTGAGGTTGTGTGCCGTTTGCAGGTCTTCTGATAGAGTATGTAACATGACCGCGTTCAGGGGGAGAGGCAATGGCCAATCAAAGCAGGATTTCCCGCCGCGACGTGATGGCGCTCGGCGCAGCTTCCGCATTGGGCGGAGCTTCGGCGGTCGGCGCGCCGGCTTTCCTGCGCACGGCGCAGGCGCAGGCCAAAACGGTCTACGTCAACTCGTATGGCGGCGTGTGGGAGACGTCGTGGAGGAAGGCGTTCTTCGAGCCGTTCACGGCGCAGACGGGGATCCAGGTCAAGACCGTGCCGGGCGTCTCCTTCGCCAAGCTCAAGGCCCAGGTGCAGAGCCGCAACTACGAATGGGATGTCATTAACCTGGGCGACGTCGAATACGCGCAAGCCGTGCATGAAGGCCTGCTCGAGAAGGTCGACAGGGCGGCGGCGAAAGCCGACCAGCTGCCGGCGGAGATCGTGCGCGACTACGGCATCACCAGCTATTCGCTCGGTACCAACCTGGTCTACCGCAAGGACAAGTTCCCGAACGGCGGGCCGCAGAGCTGGGCGGATTTCTGGGATGTGAAGAGATTTCCCGGGCCGCGCTGCCTGTACGATCGCTCCTTCACCTGCCTCGCCTTCGCGCTGCTGGCCGACGGCGTGCCGCTCGACAAGCTCTATCCCATGGATATCGATCGCGCCTTCCGCAAGATGAGCGAGATCAAGCCGCATATCAAAGTATGGTGGCGCGAGGGGTCGCAGTCCCAGCAGCTCATCCGCGACGGCGAAGTCGACATGATCGCCATGTGGAGCGCGCGCGCCGTCGACCTGATCGCCGACAAGGTCCCGCTCGAGCTGGTCTGGAACGGCGCGGAGAACTACCAGGCCAATCTGCTGGTGCCGAGGGGTAATCCCAACGCGAAGGCGACGTGGGAATTCGCCGGCTTCGTCGCCCAGGCGAAACCGCAGGCGGAGTTCGCCATGCTGCTGCCCTACGGGCCAGCCAATCCCGGCGCGCGTGCCTTGATGGCCGAATGGCGCCTGCGTCAGACGCCGGCGTGGCCGGAGAACGAGAAGGTGTCGTTCAAGCACGATGCAGCCTGGCTCGGCCCGCGTCTGGCGCAGATCCGCGAACGCTGGACCCAGTGGCTGACCTCGTGATCGGACTCGCTTGCGGCCGATGACCGACCTCGATGCCATTGCGGCGCGAGCGGCCGACGAGCGAGAGACCGTGCCGGCGGCGCGGGTGCCCGATCTCGCGCCCCTGTTTGCGCCGTCCTCGCTCGCGATCGTCGGGGCTTCGGAGCGGCCGGGCACGATCGGCCATACGCTCACGGAGACGCTCGCAGGCCTCAAGTTCTCCGGGCCGATCTGGCCGATCAATCCGCGGCACACCGAGCTTTACGGATTGCGCTGCTACGCCTCGGTCGCCGACCTGCCGGGTCCGCCCGACATGGTCGTGTTCGGCATCAAGGGGAGCGCGGCCGTCGATGAGCTCGAGGCGCTCGGCGCGCTCGGCGCCCGCGCCGCCGTGATCTACGACAATGGCTTCGCCGAGGCGGGCGAGGCCGGCGCGGCGCTGCAGGCGAGACTGGTCGCGACCTGCCGCCGCTACGGCATCGCCCTGTGCGGCCCCAACTGCATGGGGACGATCGGGGCGCACGACGGATTCTCCAGCTATCGCCTGGTGATCACCGAGCCGGAGCGGTTCCGCGGCGGCGTCGGCCTCGTCTCCCACAGCGGCTCCATCACCATCGGCCTGCTGGCAGACGTGCGCCGCTACGGGTTCAGCAAGGTGGTGTCGGCCGGCAACGAGGCGGTCGCCGATGCGGCCGACTACATCCGGCACTTCATCGACGATCCGCACACCCGCATCATCGCCTGTTTCCTGGAGACGGTGCGCCGGCCGGCCGCGTTCCGGACGGCGCTCGCGCGCGCAGCCGAAGCCGAAAAGCCTGTGGTCGTCCTCAAGGTCGGGCGCAGCGCGCGCGCCGGGCACGCCATCGTCACCCACACGGGCGGCCTTGCCGGCGAGGCGCAGGTATTCTCCGACGTGCTGCGCCGCCTCAACGCCATCGAGGTCGCCGACCTCGTCGAGATGTCGGAAGTTCTCGCCGCGCTCGACGGGGCGCGGCGGCCGCGCGGCCGGCGTATCGCAGTCGCCACCGGCTCGGGCGGACAGGCCGAGCTGCTGCTCGATGTCGCCGATGTTGCCGGCTTGACTCTTCCGCCGCTCGATCGTCCGTCGATCGCCGAAGTGGAGCGGGTGGTGGGTCCGATCACCGGCGACGGCAATCCGCTCGATTGCTGGGGCAACGGCGACGTGCGCACCAACCTCGCTCACTCGCTCGATCTGCTCGGGCGGCATCCCGGCTATGATGCGGTCGCGCTGTGCAACGAGCAGTCGGACGGTGCGCCGATCCGCCAGCCCGACGCGACGATCATGGTGCTGGGCGAGAGTGCGCGTAGATCCGACAAGCCGTTCTATTGCCTCAACCTGCGCGCCGGCATGATGCGCATGCAGAACATCGATCGGCTGCGCGCCGACGGCGTCATCACGCTCGGCGGCGCGCGACAGGGGCTGCTCGCGATCGACCGGGTCGGGCGCTACGAGCAGCGGCGGCAGCAAGCCGTTCAGGCGGCGCTTGCGCCGCCTGCCCGCAACCCGCTGGCGGCGGAGCGGCGGCGCGTGATCAACGAGTTCGATGCAAAGCGGCTGCTGGCGCCGTTCGGCGTCCCGGTGCCGCCCGAGCAGCTCGTCCGCTCGGCCGACGAGGCGTGCGCGGCCGCCGAGCGCATCGGCTGGCCGATCGTACTCAAGGCGGTGTCCGATCAGATCGCCCACAAGACCGAGCTCGGGCTGGTCCGGCTCGACCTGCGCGACCGTGGCGAGCTCGTCGCCGCGTGGGAACAGATGAGCGAGCGGTTGCGAACGGCCGCGCCCGACGCCACGCTCGCCGGATGGCTGGTGCAGCCGATGATCCGCGACGGCATCGAGGTGTTCCTCGGGCTGCGACGCGATCCCGATTGGGGCCTCGCCTTGGCGTTCGGACTGGGCGGGATCTTTCTCGAGGTGATGCGCGACGTTGCGCTGCGCACCCTGCCGCTCGAGCCGGGCGATGCGCGCGAGATGATTCACGAGACCAAGGCGGCGCAAGTGCTCGCCGGCGTGCGCGGCACGCCGCCGGGAGACCTCGAGGCGCTGGCGAAATGCATCGAGGCTCTGGCGGACTTCGGCAGAAGCGGTGCGGACGACCTGGTGGAATGCGATCTCAATCCCGTCAAGGTCTTCCCGCGCGGCTGTCTCGTGCTCGATGCGCTGATCGTTCTCGACCGGTCGTAAGGAGTCCTGGAATGTCGCAACCGCAAGAAACCTTCGTGCGCTATGACACCGACGACAAGGTCGGCATCATCACGCTCGATCGGACGAACAAGCTCAATGCCATCAGCGCGGCGATGAAGGAGCAGATCATCGCGGCGTTTCGGCGCGCCGACGAGGACGGCACGACCTCGGTGATCGTACTGCGTGCGGAGGGCCGCAGCTTCTGCGTCGGCTTCGACATCGGCGGCTCGCCCGATCGCGGCAAGGACACGGGCGCGGCCGACGCGATGACCTGGGACCCGATCCTGCACCGCAGCTTCGATTTCGCCATGTCGCCGTGGTCGGCGACCAAGCCGGTGGTCGCCTCGGTGCAGGGGCACGTGCTCGGCGGCGGATGCGAGCTCGCCATGATGTGCGACCTCACCATCGCCGCCGACGATGCGAAGTTCGGCGAGCCGGAGGTGAGGTTCTCGCATCTCGGGCCGCTGATGGTGATGCCGTGGTTCATCGGCCTCAAGCGGGCGCGCGAGCTGCTGTTCTTCGGCGACATGATCGACGCGAAGACTGCGCTCGAGTTCGGCATGGTGAACCGGGTCGTGCCGGCCGCCGAGCTGCGCCAGGCGACGCTGAAATACGCCAAGCGCCTGTCGCTGATCTCGCCGGAGGCGCTGCGCTGGGGCAAGCGCGTGATCAACCGCGGCGCGGAGATCGCCGGCTTCCGCGCGGCGCTCGAGGCGGGCGTCGATTCGTTCGTGTCCCTCTATGCCACGAAGACCGAGGTCGGCAAGGAATTCGGCCGCCTCGTACAGGAGCAGGGCCTCAAGGCCGCGCTCGACTGGCGCCGGGCGCAGTTCAACGAATAGCGGCAACTCTATTAGCCATTCGCTCAGGTCAGAAACGATAGCCGACCTGAGCGCCGAAGCCGTCGACGCCGTTGTTGCGGTGGCACAGGTTGGAGTTGGAGATGTGGCGCCAGCTGGCGAGCACGCTCCAATTGTCGGTCAGGCGAACGCCGACGTTGCCGCCGACATGCCACAGCACGCGGCAGCCCATGCTGTCCCGCGTCGGATCCCGCGTGTCGAGCTCGCCGTCGTGGATCGCCGCCCCGACCACCGGCTCGATAAAGAACCAACGGGTGATATCGATCGTCCAGGTGGAGGCCACGTAGCCGTAGCTGGTCTTGCCGGCCGTGTTGGCCATGATGCCGATGGTCGGCCGCGGCACCAGCCACTCCCAGCCCGGCGCCGTGGCGATCGGCAGCCGCGCGAACACCAGCTCGGCCCCGATGTCCACGCTTCCCTTTTCGTTCTTGAACGGGTCATGCGCGTAGGCGCCAAGGCGGGCCTCGAACCACGACGGGTCAGGCACGGTCGGCCCGGGGCCGAACAGCGGCGAGGGTCCCGGGGCGGTCCCGAAATCGGCGGCGACCGCGGACGGCCCGATCAGCCAGGACGCCGCCACGATCGCGGCGGCCCATGATCTCGCGCTGATTCTGAGGAATTTCAGTCCCGAGCCCATACGGATACGAGTACCGCCGGGAGTTGTCATGGGCAACACGGCCGGGGGTGGGGTCGCGAGAAATCGGGGAAGCGTGGCGGTACTGCAACACAGCCGCGGCTGAACAGGCGCCTCTATCCGCCGTCTTGGTTCCACGGCTTCCCCTCCACGAGGGGAAGATCCGCCTCCGCCCAGCCTTCGGTGCCGTCCGGGAACCAGATGACGTTGGCATAGCCCCAGGATATGGCGCGTTTGGCGGCATTCCAGGACATCCAGCAATCGCGCAGGCAGTAGAGCAAATCGGCTTGGCGCGGTCGCCGCCGGTGAGGGTCGCAAGGGCCGTGCGCAAATAGGCCTCGGTCGACGGGGCGAGCTCGCCGTAGCCCGTATCAACCAACCAGATGCTCCCCGGGATATTGAGGCGCGGCCGGTCGCGCCAGATCGTGCCCGCCGGCAGGTTTGCCGGCCGCGGCACCCGCGGCATCACATCGACGAAGATCGCCGTCTTGTCGCGCCACAGCGCAGCCGCCTGGGTGGTGTCGACGACGCGGGCGCCGGCCAGCGTGGCCGGTACCGGCGCGCGGTAATCCTCCGTACGATATCTCGACGGCTCGGGCGGGGCCGGCTGCTCGCCCCGCGCCGCATAGCCGGACGCGGCGAGAATCAGCAACGCCAGCCAGGCTTGCTTTACCGGGACCTTGGTTGCTGAATGCGGCATGACCGGCATTCTGCGCACCATCGTGGCGCTCGGCGCAAGTCTGACCTTGGCCGGGGACTTGGCCTCGAGCCGGGCCGATGCGCAGCCGGTCGTGGAACCGCTGCCGGTGCGGGAGATCGCGAGCGGCGTCTTCGTCCATTTCGGCGCGAGCGCGCTGATGACCCGGGAAAACGCCGGAGCGATCGCCAATATCGGCTTCATCGTCGGGCAGGACGCGGTCGCGGTGATCGACAGCGGCGGCAGCGTGCGGGAGGGCCGCGCGCTGCACGTCGCGATTCGCCGCATCTCCGACAAGCCGATCCGCTACGTGATCAACACCCATGCGCATCCGGACCACGTGTTCGGCAACGCGGCCTTTGTGCCGGAAGCACCCGTGTTCGTCGGGCATCGCAACCTGCCGCGCGCCTTGGCGGCGCGCGGCTCCTTCTATCTCGACGCCTTCCGCCGGCTGATGGGCGAGGACCTGATCGGCGAAGTGCGCATCATCGCTCCGACCCGCCTGATCGAGGGCGAGGAGGAGATCGACCTCGGTGGACGGATCCTGCGCCTGCGGGCCTGGGCCGCAGCCCATACCGACCAGGACCTCACGGTCCTCGACACCGCAAGCGGGACGCTGTTTGCGGGCGATCTCGTGTTCCGCGAGCATGTTCCGGTCCTCGACGGCTCGATTCGCGGCTGGCTCAAGGCGATCGACGAGCTCGGCGGTCTTCCGGCGCGCCGCGTCGTGCCCGGCCATGGGGCGGAGGCCCCCTGGCCGGATGCGCTCGAGCCGCAACGGCGCTATCTTGCTACCTTGGCCCGCGACGTGCGGGCGCTGATCGCGCGCGGCAGCATGATCGCGGCGGCGGCCGCAACCGCGGGCGTCTCGGAAAAACCGCACTGGGCGCTGTTCGAGGAGTATAATGCGCGCAATGCCACGGCGGCGTTTTCCGAGCTCGAGTGGGAATAGCCGGAACGCGCGCGAGCGCCAGGCGTGAGGAGCATCATCATGGCCAAATCGATGTGGCGGTTATGCATGGCAGGCCTGATCGCTGCGGCTTGCGGCGGCACCGCCGGCATGGCGGCGGCGGCGGAGCCGCCCGATCCGTGGCCCGACCTTCACCGCGACGTGTTCAACGGGCGTCCTCTGATCGAGGCGAGCGGCGTGATCGCGATCGAGATGCCGTATCGCGCCGAGGATGCGGCGATCGTCCCGGTCACCCTGCGGCTCAATTTGCCGGCGGCCGATCCGCGCAGCGTCAAGACCGTCACCCTGGTGATCGATCAGAATCCAGCTCCGGTTGCGGCGACCTTTGCGCTCGGCGCCGGTGTCTCGATGATCGCGACCCGCGTGCGGGTCGACACCTACACCAACGTTCGCGCGGTCGCCGAGCTCTCCGACGGCACGCTCCACATGGCCAAGGCCTTCGTCAAGGCGTCCGGCGGCTGCTCGGCGCCGGCGGCCAAGAATGCCGACGAGGCCAAGGTCAGTCTCGGGCAGTTGCGGTTTCGCCAGTTCGCCAAGGGAGGGGAGCCCGCGGCCACGCGGGCCCGCGAGGCGCAGATCATGATCCGCCATCCCAACAATTCCGGCCTGCAGATGGATCAGATCACGCGGCTCTATACGCCGGCGTTCTTCGTCCGCGACCTGGCGGTCGCGCAAGGCGATGAGGTGGTCCTGAAGATGGAGTCGGGCATCTCGCTATCGGAGGACCCGAATATCCGCTTCACCTACCGGCCGAACGGCGCGACCACCATGCGGGTCGAGGCGATCGACACCGACGGCCATCGCTTCGCCGGCGAATGGCCGATCGACACGTCGGAGATGTGAGGACGCCTACGAAGCCTTCTGGTGCGTGTCGCGTTCCTCGGGAGCGATCACCATGGCGGAAGTCGGCTCGACCCACACGAGGTGATCCTCGACGTCTTTTACGCCCGCAATGTTCTCGGCGGCGACCTTCAGCGCCGTGCGCTGACGCTCGTCGGTCACGGCGCCCCACAACTGAACGACGCCGTTGCGCACCACCACGTCGACCAGGGCGACCGGAGCCCATGGCTGCCGGTTCAGCTCGGCAAGGAGCTGCTCGTGGATCGTCCGGTCGTCGGCCGATGCGGGCTGCACTTCGCGCGCGACGCTGGCGAGCGCGCGCAGGAGGTTGGCGCGCGTCACGATGCCGATGACATTGCCGTCGATGTCCACGACCGGGAGCCGCTTGACGCGATGGCGCTCCATCAGCTTGACGATATCCGCGAGCGGTGTGTTCGGCGCAACCGTGAGAACATCCTTCGTCATCACCTCGTGCACCCTGCGGCCGCAGGCATGCGCGTACTCGGAGGCGAGCCGGCCGGGGCCGATCAGGAACTCGAGCCAGCGCCCGCGCCGGCGCTGGGTGCCGATTTCCACCCGCCGGAGCAGGTCGCCCTCGGTGACGATGCCGAGCAGGTTGCGCTCCGCGTCGATCACCGGCAGGCCGCTGATATGATGCTGCAGCATGATCCGCACCGCTTGCAGCAGTGGTGCGTCGGGAGGAATGGAAAACACGTTGCGTGTCATCACATCGGCTGCCTTCATGGCGTGCCTCCCGTCGTTGCGATCGCCTCGCCTACATGCGACCTCAGTCGTTCATCCGGCTGAGCGCGGAGCGGTTGCGCAGGACGACGCGGCGCGAGGCGGGCAGCGCGATCGTGGCGGCGCCCTCGAGGTGCGAGAGCGTGCGCGAGACGGTCTCGATCGTCAGGCCGAGATAATCGGCAATGTCCTGGCGCGACATCGGCAGCTCGAGCGCGCTGCCGGACGAAAGGCGCTCCGCCATCTCCAGCAGGAAGGCGGCGACGCGTTCCTGCGCGCTCTTGATCAGGAGCAGGGTATGATGCTGGGCGCGGCGCAGGTCGCGGGCGGTGTGCGACCACAGGCGATTGGCGACGTCGTTGCGCTTCTCGGCGGCGGCCAGCACCAGGCTGCGCCTGACCACCAGAACGGTCGAATCGCTGATCGCTTCGGCCGAGCAGGAATGCTCGTCGCCGAGCTCGAGGCCGAAGATATCGCCCGGCAGGTAGAAAGCGTCGATCTGCCGCCGGCCGTCGCTCAGCACCTTGTAGGTGCGGACGGAACCGCTGAGAACCTTGTAGACGTAATCGGCCGGCTCGTTCTCGCCGTACACTTCGGCATTGCGGTCGAACGGCATCACCGCGCCCGTGAGCTCGACGGTATCGAGCAGCGTCTGGAACATCGGCGGGACGGCGTGCGCGCGACCCGCTTCGGCTTTTCCGTGGCTGGTGTGAAGGGCGGAGGTCAACATGGGGGTCTCTCCTTCGGGGTTCGCGCGGACACCTTCCCGGATACCAGCCACCAAGGAAATTCAGATAACGTCCGTAGGGGAAAGTCCGTATGGCCGAGAAACGCCCTGCCTGAGCGGGTTTCTCTGGGGGGTGCCTCCGGCGCGACATGCGTCGGACCCATGCGTTTTGATCGGGATCAAGGCGACCCAGCTGCAGACGTCGAACAAATGCCCGATGAGTATTGAATCGACCGTCCTCGCCGAGCAGAGCGTCCCCCGCTACACGTCCTATCCGACGGCACCGCACTTCGGCGCCGCGGTGGGTCCCGATACCTACACGGCCTGGCTCGCCGAATTGCCGCCGTCGCAGCCGCTGTCGCTCTATCTGCACGTGCCGTTCTGTGCCGAACTCTGCCACTATTGCGGCTGCCATACCAAAGCCGTGCGACGGCGCGAGCCGCTCGACGATTATGCGCAGAGCCTGATCAAGGAGATCTCTCTGGTGCGCCGCCGGCTAGGCCCGCGCAAGGTCTCGCACCTCCATTGGGGTGGCGGCACGCCGTCCATGCTCGGCGGCAGCAAGCTCATGGAGGTCACCGACCGCCTGGCCGACGCGTTCGACCTCGCGGCGGTGCGCGAGCATGCGATCGAGCTCGATCCGCGCCACACCGGGCGCCCGCTGGTGCGCGCGCTCGCCGGCATCGGGGTGAACCGCGCGAGCCTCGGCGTGCAGGACTTCTCACCCGACGTGCAGCACGCGATCGGGCGCATTCAGCCCTACGAGACGGTGGAGCGCGCACTTGGGACGTTGCGCGAGTTCGGCATCGCGCGGATCAACTTCGATCTGATGTATGGATTGCCGCGCCAGACCGTGAAGGACATTCGGCGCAACATCGCGCTCGCGGTCTCGCTCAATCCGGATCGCATCGCCTTGTTCGGTTATGCGCACGTTCCGTGGTTCCGAACGCAACAACGCCTGATCGATGCCGCGACGCTGCCCGGTCCCGCCGCGCGTCTCGAGCAGATGGAGGCGGCGCGCGAAGCCCTGGTGGCGTTCGGCTACGAGCCGATCGGGCTCGACCATTTCGCTCTCCCGAACGACGACCTCGGGGTTGCGGCGAAAACGCGCCGCTTGCGGCGCAATTTCCAGGGCTACACCACCGACGACGCGCCCGCACTCATCGGCCTCGGCGCATCGGCGATCGGCCGGCTGCCCCAAGGCTTCGTGCAGAATGCCACGGACACCGGCGGCTATACCCGCGCCGTGAATGCCGACCGGCCGGCTACCGCGCGCGGTCTCGCGCTGTCGGACGACGACCGGCTGCGGGGCGAGATCATCGAGCGGCTGATGTGCGATCTTCGGGTGGATCTGTCCGGCGTCGTCCCGCAAGACGGGCCGGCGCACGACTTCGCCGAGGAGCGCGAGGCGTTGCATGCGTTGGAGTCGCAAGGAATCGTGCGCATCGCGGGCGATACCATCACGCTGACGGCGAGCGGGCGCCCGTTCGTGCGGCTCGTCGCGGCGGTGTTCGACGATTACCTGCGCCGCAGCGAGCGGCGCCACTCGGTCGCCGTGTAAGCCCCTTGGTTCGCCTCGCGCGTCGGTCCATGATAGGGATCGCGGCGCGCGCGCCGCGCGCGCGACCCATGGATCACGAGAGGCGACACCGACCATGCTTTCCGATGCCGACCGCAGGAAGGCAGCCGACATCCTGATGGCTGCCGAGAAGGAGCGCAGACAGGCCGTTCAGCTGAGCACGACGTTTCCAGGGATCACCATCGATGATGCCTATGCAATCTCGACCGAGGTGGCGAACCGGAAGATGGCGGCGGGCGCCAGGCTGATCGGCCACAAGGTCGGCCTCACCTCCAAGGCGATGCAGCGCTCGTCGCAGATCGACGAGCCGGATTTCGGCTACCTGCTCGACCATATGATGATCGCCGACGGCGCCAAGGTGCCGCACGCCGACTACTGCCGGCCGCGGGTCGAGATCGAGCTCGCCTTCGTGCTCGGCAAGACGCTGAAGGGCCCGGGCGTCGGCCTCACCGATGTTCTGCGTGCCACCGAATACGTGGTGCCGGCAATCGAGATCGTCGATGCGCGCATCCAGGATCAGCGCAAGATCTTCGACACCGTTGCCGACAACGGCGCCGCCGCCGGGATCGCGGTCGGCGGGCGTCCGATCGGCCCGATGGACGTGGACCTGCGCTGGGTCGGCGGCATCATGTATCGGAATTCCGAGATCGAGGAGACCGGGGTTGCGGCCGGAGTGCTCGGCCATCCGGCGCTCGGCGTCGCCTGGCTCGCCAACAAGCTCGGATCGCACGGCGTCGCCCTGGAGGCCGGCCATCTGGTGCTCGCCGGCTCGTTCACGCGCGTCGTGCTCGCCCAGAAGGGCGATACGCTGCACGCCGATTTCGGCGCCCTCGGCGGCATCGCCGTGCAGTTCGTGTGACCGCCATGGAGCTCTCCCGCAACCGCTTCAAGCAGGCGATCGCCGCCGGTCAGGTGCAGATCGGCCTGTGGAGCAGCCTGTGCAACAGCATTGCCGCCGAGATCGTCGCCGATTCGGGCTTCGACTGGATCCTGTTCGACAGCGAGCATTCGCCGAACGAGATTCCCGGCCTGATGGCGCAGCTGCAGGCGTCGGCGCGCGGCACCGCGTCGGCGATCGTGCGGCCGGCGTGGAACGACGCCGTGCTGATCAAGCGCGTGCTCGACATCGGGGCGCAGTCGATCCTCGTGCCCTATGTGCAGGACGCCGAAGAGGCGCGCCGCGCGGTCGCGGCGATCCGCTATCCGCCGGCGGGCATTCGCGGCGTTGCGGCGGCCTCCCGCGCGAGCCGCTACGGGCGGGTGACCGATTATCTCAAGAAGGCGGACAGCGAGATCTGCCTCCTGGTCCAAGTCGAGACACGCGCCGCGCTCGATCGGCTGGAGGCGATCGCCGCGGTCGACGGCGTGGACGGGGTGTTCATCGGGCCGTCCGATCTCTCCGCCTCGTTCGGGCACATCGGCCATCCGCAGCATGCGGAGGTGCAGAAGGCGCTGGAGGACGGCGTCCGGCGCCTCAAGGCGATCGGCAAGCCCGCCGGCATCCTCACGCTCAGCGAGGAGGAAGCGCGTCGCTATATCGGCTGGGGCTACACGTTCGTCGCGGTCGGCTCCGATATCGGGCTGCTCGCGCGCGGCGCCGATGCGCTCGCGAAACGATTCAAGGCCGGCTGATCGCCGGCCTTGTCGCAAGACTCCTTGGGGCGGCTCAGAACCCCATTCCCATCATCCGGCCGAACCCGCCGCGTCCGAAGCCACCGCCGCCCATTCCCCATTCCCGGGCGAACCGCGGGCGCTCCGAGAACCATCCGTGGCGGCGCATGAAAACCGCCGGCTGTTCGTCCTCGAACTCGTGGCGCATGTCGCGGACGGTGCGCCGCGGACGCCGCCACTCCTCCTGGGCCTTCGCCGGCTTCATCTCCTTCGCGCTCGGGACGTGCTTCTCGAGGCTGGGCTTCTTTTCGATCACCGGCTTCTTCTCGACGACCGATTTTGCCGGCGGCTCGCTCTCCGCCGGCTTCTCGGCGGGCTTCACCACGGCGGGCTTCTCCGCCGGCTTCGCGGGAGCAGCCTCGACCGGCTCGCGCGTCGCGGTGCTCGGCGTATCCAGCGCATCGCTCGTCTGGGCCGACGGCGGGTCGACATAGTCGGTCCGCGCCGCGACCCGCGGCATCTCGTCGAATGCCGCCGGCTGGGCCCGCCCGTAGCGCGAGGATCCGGGAGCGAACGCGAAATTCTCGATCAGCGAGGACGACACCTGCGGCACCTGCTCGCCGTTCGAGGCGCGCGACACGCCGATGCGGGTGTGATTGAACACGACCTCGGCGCTGACGCCCGGCGCGTTGATCTCCTTCAACAGCTCGCTCATCAACAGGCCGTTTTCGCCCTCGGTGTCGTAGGCGACCTTGCCGGGCGCGGCGGCCGACATCAACAGGGTCCCGGGCGGTGCATCGATCGCGGCAAGACCGGTGGATACGCCACGGAAGCGCCGCTCGTACGGATTGCGGCGCGAAGCGTCGAACACCGCAAGCTTCACGTTCGCCCCGTTGCGGTGCATGTCGGAGAGAAGCGCATCGATGCTGATGCCCTCGCGCCGGACATCCGCGTCCCTCCAGATCTGTGCGTTGACGGGAATCATGTAGCTCTGCCGGTCCACCTGAATGCCGAACCCGCTATAGGCCACGAAAGCAACCATTCCCGGCCTGATCTTCGCCTTGAAGTCGTCGAGGGCGCGCCGCATCTCGTCCTTGCCGAGATTCTCCTGCATGTCGACGTCGAAGCCGTTGCGCCGCAGCTGCTCCGCCAGCGCCAGCGCGTCCTTGACCGGATGGCGCAGCGGCTGGTTGGCGTCGGGATAGTCGGCATTGCCGATGATGAGCGCGATGCGCGAGGAGGCGGTCTCCCGGATGGCCGGACGGACGATCCGCGACTCCTCGAGCGCGGCCTGCGCCTTATCCGGGGCCAACTTGCCCAGGGCGAAGCTAATGCCGAAGGCGACCGGCACCAGCCCCAGGAGGGGAACGATATACTTGGCGAGCTTCAACATTGTGGACCCCATTGGTTCCAGACCTAATCCTCTGGGCCAACGTGGCATCCCGCGCATGCGAATAATGTGATTGATCTCACATTGCCGTCGGATATCGGCGCAAGCGTGCGAATCGCCCGACCCGGTGCGGCGACTCATGCGGATTTCGTGGCGAATTGGCGGGGGACGCGGCGTCCGGGGCGCGGTTCGGGGGCTGTCAGCCCTATAGTTAGGCGTCTTGCGCTCGGGCGGAGGGTCTACCTGATCAGAACCATCGTTCGGAAACGACGATGGTATCGCCGGGGCGGACCGGGAAGACGAGGGGGACCTTGGCGCGGTAGAGCTCGCCGTTCTGGGGGCGGCTGACCTTGACGGTCTTCTTCCAGGCGCGCGGAGTGAAGCCGCCGGCGATGGCGACGGCGGTCTCGGCGGTCATATTGGCCACATAGGGATACTGGCCGGGGGCGGTGACCTCGCCGAGGATGAAGAACGGCCGGTAGGCTTCGATCTCCACCGCCACATGCGGCTCGCGGACGTAGCCGTTGCGCAGCTTGGCGCCGATCGCGGCGGCGAGCGCCGCGGTGGTGAGGTCGCGCGCCCTGACGGCGCCGATCAGCGGCATGGTAACGTAACCGGCGGCATCGACCGAATAGGAGTTGGACAGGTTCTCCTGGCCGAACACGACGACGCGCAGCCTGTCGCCGGAGTCGAGCGTGTAGGGCGGCTCGGGGATCGGCTCCTCGACGAGGACGGGAGCGGCAACGACGGGCGCCGCGATCGCGGGAGCGACAATGACAGGCGGCGGCACCGGGGCGGGCTCGACCATCACGGGCTGGGCGATCGGCAGGGGAGTGGGGCGGCGCATGCAGCCGGAGGCGGCGAGCGCCGCCACCAGGAGGCCGAGAAGAATGAGGCGGCTTGGACGCATGAGCCGAGGTCCGGTGAACGCATTACGCCCGGGACATGATCCGGGATTCCGACCCGATTCATCCCGCGTTAGGGTTAATAAAACCTCACTTTTCGCGAGATGCCGCTGCGATTAACGCGGCGGCAACCATAATGGGGTCTTATCGGACCCGGTCGTGGTGCTCGTGCGTACGAGTACGTAAGCGTTGAGTTGGAGTTGAGCCATGCGTGCTGCTGTGGCTGATGTCGCGCCGGCGGCGGACGAGCTCGACCTGGGCGCGGTCGGCCGGGCGCTGCGGGCCAAGAAGCTGTGGGTGATCATCCCGACCGTGCTGGTGGCGGCGCTCACGTTTGCCGCCGTCAATCTGATGACCCCGCGCTTCAAGTCGGAAGCGCGCATCCTGATCGACGGGCGCGAGAACGTGTTCATGCGCCCGGTCGCGGAGAGTGCCGCCGAGCGCGAGCGCACCATCGACCCCGAGGCGGTGACCAGCCAGGTGCAGCTGGTGCTGTCGCGCGACCTCGCCCGCAAGGTGATCCGCGAGCTGAAGCTCAACGAACGTCCCGAGTTCGATTCCGCGCTCCACGGCGTGTCGATCCTGCGCCACATGCTGGGGCTGGCCGGGCTCGCCAAGGACCCGCTGAAGATGACCGCCGAGGAGCGGGTGCTGGAGGCCTATTACGAGCGCCTCACCGCGTTCGCGGTCGACAGGTCGCGGGTGATCGCGGTGGAGTTCTCCTCCGCCGATCCGGAGCTCGCCGCCGCCGCCGCCAATGCGGTCGCCGAGGCGTACCTCGAGCTGCAGCAGCGCGCCAAGCAAGATCAGACCCGCATGGCGGGCCAGTGGCTCGGGGCGGAGATCGAGAGCCTGCGGCGCAAGGTGGCGGAGGCGGAAGCCAAGGTGGAGCAGTTCCGCGGCAAGTCCAACCTGTTCATCGGCACCAACAACACCTCGCTGTCGAACCAGCAGATGGGCGAGCTCAACTCGCAGCTGGCGCTCGCCCGCTCGCAGAAGGCGGAGGCCGAGGCCAAGGCCAAGCTGATCCGCGCCATGATCAAGTCGGGGCAGCCGATCGAGTCGGCCGACGTGCTCACGTCCGAGCTGATCCGCCGCCTCGCCGAGCAAAGCGCGACGCTCAGGGCCCAGCTCGCCGAGCAAAGCTCGACGCTGCTCGGCAACCACCCGCGTATCAAGGAGCTGAAAGCCCAGATCGCCGACCTCGACCTCCAGATCCGCCGCGAGGGCGAGAAGCTCGCGCGCGCGTTCGAGAACGACTCCCGCATCGGCGGCGAGCGCGTCGATGCGCTCAACGCCAGCCTCGACCAGCTCAAGCGGCAGGCCGCCGTCACCGGCGGGCAGGACGTCGAGCTGCGCGCGCTCGAGCGCGAGGCCAAGGCGCAGCGCGACCTGCTCGAGTCCTACCTCGCCAAGTACCGCGAGACCAATGCGCGCGACTCGCTCACCCTGACGCCGACCGAAGCGCGCATCATCTCCACTGCCATCGTCTCCAATACGCCCGCCTTCCCCAAGAAGGTGCCGATCGTCCTCATCGCCACCCTCGCCACTTTCCTGGTCTCGGTCGGCGCCATCACCACCGGCGAGCTCCTCGCCGGCAACGTCTATCGCCCGGCCTATATCGCCGATGATACCTTGACCCTGGTGCCCGCCGCGCCGCACGTGGCGATCGTCGCTCCGCCGCCAGCGGCCCCCGTCGCTGAGTACGGGCCTGATCCGGAGCCGGCAGTCGCGGCCACGGCCGCTTCGCCGGACTCGCGGGCGGCGGCGCGCAAGGCGATCGCCGAGCTCGTGACCGAGCTGCGTGCCAGGACGAAGCAGCAGGCCGCCGCAGCCGGCGGACCCCCTGCTAGCGCGAGATGACTTTTCTTCGAATCGTCATCTCGCTCTATCCTATTCTTGGAGCACGATCTTTTCCGAAAACCGGTGCCCACCCCCGATCGGGTCGGGGGTGGGCTTTTTCGGGATCATGCTCTACGGCGTGAGCCCGTTCGTTTTCGCAACGAACGCGCGGACCGCGGGAAAAATCTCCGGCAGCAGCTTGTGAACTTCATCGCGCGGCATGCCCGGCCGGATGCGCGGATCGTAGAGCAGGTTGAGGATGTACTGATCGTAGACGTCGAAGAAACCCATCTGGACGTCGTCGTTGAACATCGTCCATTTGACGTTCGTGTCGTTGACCGGCCCGAGCCCCTGCAGGATCTCCTCGTAGGCGCAATCGTGGAAAATGAAGGCGCCGGCATCGGCGACGAGCACCACGTTCGAGTGCAGGATGCGGAAGCTTTCGTCCTTGCGGAACCCGGATACGCACTGCGGCTCGAGACGGGCGATCCGGCGCGCCACGTCGCGCCCGTACATCTTGCGAACCGTGGAGCCGAGATCGCGGTCGCGCACCAGGGTGATGAAGAAATTCGCGGCCGAGCGATCCTTCGTCATCGCGATGTCGAGGTGCTCGATCCTGGCGCGGATGTCGGCGATCACCGCGGCGACGTCGGCGCGGCGGTCCGGCCTGGCGCGGTTCTCGACGTAGACGCGGACCGGACGGTCGTACTTGCGCACGACGTCGGTGCGGCCGCTCAAGCGCAACTCCGCCCCGAATACCGTCTTGAAGAATCCTTCTGCGATCTCGGCGTCGGTGAAGGTCACGCGCTGAGCGGCGCGCCGCTTCGCGATCCTGGCGTCCTCGGCGGAGCCCGCCGGCGTCACGATGGCCGCGAGCACCAGGACGACGAGCCCGAGGCCCAAGGCCCTCCGCATGGGCTACGTTGCTGACGAGAGCCGCGAGGCGCGTGTTTGCAGAGCGCGAATGCGGTCGGCGAGCGTGCTCTTGGCCTCCTCGATGGTGGCCATGGCGGCGTCCTGCACGTTGCCGGTGCGCGGCGCGCCGTTGGCGGCGGCCTGCAGGCGTGGGGCGCCGGCTTCGGCGAGAATCGTCTCGATCGGCGAGTCGGGGCCTTCGAGCGCCGCCGTGAGGCGCGCGACTTCGGCGGCGACGTCGTTGATGCGCTCGCGCAGGAGCGCGTTCTCGACGCGCTCGGCGGCCCACGACGCCTCGGCCTCGCGCTTCATCGCGGCGAGCTCGCGCTGCAGCTTGGCGCGATCCTCGCGGGCTCGCTCGAGCTGGCTCTCCACCAGGGCCTTGTCGGCGCGCAGCGCCTCGGTGGCGTTGTCGTGACGCCGATCGAGCGAGGCGAGCTCGCCGCGCAGATCGGTTTCGATCCGGCGCGCGCCCTCGACATCGAGACGCAGCTGGTCGCGCTCGCGCTCGCGGTCGGCCAGCTCCTTGCCTTGCGCCGCGACCTGGCCCTCGAGCTCCGCGACCCGCCGGCTCAGCGCTTCCGCCTCCGCGGTCTGCTGCGCCAGCTGATGCTCCAGCTCGCCCACGCGTTTTCCCAGGTTCTCGACCTTGCCGCGCTCGTCGTTCAGCTCGGCCGTCGCCGCCGCAACGCGGCTGCGCTCGTCGGCGACGCGCCCCTGGGCGTCCTTGACCTCTCTCTCGAGCGTGCTCACCTGCTCCTGCAGCGTGTCGATCTGCGTCCTCAGCGCGACGATCTCGATGCTCTGGCCCGCGGCGGCGACCGCCTTCTCGTCGAAGTCGCCGGTCAGCCTGCTCAGCTCGGACTGCCGGTCCGCCAGCGCGCGTTCCGCTTCGCGCAACGCAGTGGTCTTGATGGCGAGCTCGTCTTCGGTCGTGTGCAACTGATCCTTGAGGGTCTTCTCGCGCGCCTCCAGGGCAAAGATGGTGGCGCTCTTCTCGCCGAGCTCGATCTTCAGGCGATTGATCGCGTCGGTCTTCTTGCCCAGCTCAGCCAGCTGACTGGTGGTCTTGCCCTTGAGCTGCTCGACGCTCATCTCCAGGCGGCGCGTCGACATCGCAAACTCGGCGCGCAGCTGGTCCTTGTCGGCCTGGATCTCGGCCATCGAAACCGGCGTCGCAGCCTCGAGCCGCCGTGCCGTCAGGCGGACGGCGCGCGCATGGACGAGCGGGATGATCACCAGCCCGATCAGGCTTGCGACCAGGAACCCGATGCCGAAAAACATGATCGGCTCGATCATCGAAGGGGCGCCTCCACGCCCGCGTCACGCGTGCATGTCCCGTTTTCCGGGGGGAATCGGGGCATGCCCGTGTCTCTATGGTTGTCGCATGTTTCGCCGGGAATCCCCGCCCTCGCCACAATGGCACGACGGGAAGACCGGTTCCAGACCGGCGGGCGATTAACCTGAATCCGGACGAGCAGCGCGCGTCACGATTTAGAACGGGTTCCAGGTCGGCCGATCGGTGAACTTGAGATACCCGACATTGGCGCCCAGACGTAGTCCGACCCCCGATCGGATCGGCACCACCACCACGTTGCTGAAGGTCAGCACGGTCATGCCGAGCCCGCCGACCACATAGGCCGAGCCGTCCAGCCCGACGAAGCGCTGGTAGATCGCGTCGGTCGCCGGCAGGCTGTACACCAGCATCATGGTGCGGGCGCCCTCGCCGCCGAAATCCCAGCCGAGCGTCGGTCCCTGCCAGAACACCCTGAGGTCGCCGGCGTTCTTGGTATAGAGCGTCCCCTCGCCGTAGCGCAGACCGCCGATGAAGGCGCCGCCGCCTTCCTGGCCGAGGATATAGCCGTTCGGCTGGCCGAACTGGCTTCCTGCCCGCTCCACGAGCTGCGCCAGGCCGCGCGATACGCTGCCGAAGAACCGGTGACCGGTATCGAGAACTTCGTTCGACGAAAACTGGGACGCGGGCGCGGGCTGCGCGCCGGGCGGTGGGCCGGGCTGCGCCGCGACCGGCCCCAGGGAAAGAACGAAAAGGCCCATGATCAGACCGGCAATGGGTGCGACGATTCTCATGATTCCCCTCAAAACGCGGCTTCAACTTAACTCATTGCATACCGGGATGCCCTAGTTAAGGCGGTCCGTCCCACCGGCGCATGAAAATCATCGGCAGAAACTGTGACCGCAGCACGGCGTAGCGCAAGCGCATGGAGCGCGTATGCCCTGCTTGGGCTGGCGCTCGTTCTGAGTTTCATCCTCACCTCCCTGGTCAGCGCGGCGACCACCGAGCGGATCGTGCTCGACCGGCGCACCGGGCTGGCCATCCACGGGTATGACCCGGTCGCCTATTTCACCGATGCGGTCGCGCTCGCCGGGCGTGCGGAGCTCGAATTGAGTTACGGCGGCGTGGTCTGGCGGTTTCGCAACGCGGGCAATCGCGCCGCCTTCGCCGAGCGGCCGGACGTCTACATGCCCCAATTCGGGGGCTACGATCCGGTCGGACTCACCCATGCGGTTGCCGCGCCGGGACACCCCCAACTCTGGTTGATCGCCAACAACCGGCTGTTCATGTTCCGCAGCACCGAAGCCCGCGATGCCTTCGCGGCGGATCCCCGCCATACGGCGGAGGTCGCATCGGCGAAATGGCCGATCGTGCTGCGCAGCCTCGTCCCGTAAGTCGAATCAGCACCGGTAACGCGCAGCTGCCGCGCCATCGCCCCAGGCGATGAAATCGGGCACCAGGAATCCTCGCTCGCTGCCACCATAGGAGATCGGGCCGCCGTCCCGACGCGTCATCAGGCCGCCCGCCGCCCGCAGGACCGCATGGCCGGCGGCGATGTCCCACTCGCAGGTGGGTGAGAGTCGTGCGTAGAGATCAGCGGTTCCCTCGGCGACAAGGCAGAGCTTGATGGCCGAGCCGAGCCGCATCCGCCCGGCCACCGGCAGGCTGGCGAGGAAAGCTTCGGTCGCCGCATCGGGATGCGAACGGCTCATCGTGGCGGTGAGCCCCTCGGAGGGCGCCATCCGGGTGCGGATGACGGTCGCGGCGCCCGCGCTGGCGTCATCGCCGAGCATGAGGCGCTCGGCTCCCTGGCCGACGATGCCGCGCCAGAGCCGGCCCTGCATCGGGGCCGCCACCACGCCGAGGACAGCTTCGCCATCGGCGATCAGGGCGAGGTTGACGGCGAATTCGTCCCGGCCGGCGATGAATTCCCGCGTGCCGTCGAGCGGGTCGACCAGCGCGAAAATGGGTGCCGGCAGGCCGCCGCCACGCCCGGCTGCTTCCTCGGATACCACCGGCACGCCGGGCATGAGCCGCCCGAGGCCTTCCAGGATGACCGCTTCTGATGCCTCGTCGGCCAAGGTGACGGGCGAGCCGTCGGCCTTCTCGCGGACGTCCCCGGCTCGCCGCCCGAGCTCCTGGATGGTTGCGGCTGCCCGCGCCGCGATGGCGGTCAACTCGGCCAACAGGCGCGCGTCCGCAATGGAACTCACTCCGACACTGGGCGGCAAAACGTTCTCTCCCCCATCGCCTTGGCAGGTCAGCCAGAGCCGGTGTATCACAGCCGCGAGGTTGCGGACGAAGCGCCGATTCGCGGCCCATCAGCCAATGCCCTCCGACCCGCCCGGCATGCCCGCAGGGTCGCGAGGAGGCGGAGATTCTCTCGCATGTCCGTTCCCCTTGCGCTCGAATCCCTGGACCTCGCCGCGCTCCTGTGCTCGCGGGTGTGTCACGACCTGATCAGCCCGGTCGGGGCGATCGTCAACGGGCTCGAAGTGCTCGAGGACGACAACGACGAATCAACCAGGACGTTTGCACTCGACCTCATCAAGAAAAGCGCCCGGACGGCCTCCGCCCGGCTGCAATTCTGCCGGCTCGCCTTCGGGGCCGCGGGCTCCGCCGGGGCCCAGATCGACACCGGCGATGCTGAAAAAGTCGCGCGCGGCTTCCTTGAAGATGAAAAGACCAAGATCGCCTGGAGCGTGCCGCGCGTCCTGCTACCCAAGAATCGGGTCAAGCTCCTGCTCAACATGCTGCTGCTCGGGGGACAGACGATTCCGCGCGGGGGCAACCTGGACGTGCAGGCGAACGGCGAGGGTGACGCGATGGCCTTCACGGTAACGGCGTCCGGCCTCAACGCGCGGATCCCCCAGGCGGTGCCGGCGTTGCTGGCCGGCCAGCCCGACGGCCAGGTGGTCGATGCCCATGCGATCCAGCCGTTTTTTGCCGGAATGCTGGCGCGCTCCTGCGACCTGCAGCTGACGATCGCTGTGGAGGGCGACGCCGTGGTCCTGGCTGCCGCCCCGATTCCGGCGGCTTGACCGGCGATCGGCGGCCAGGCCGGCCGAGACGGGCGTACCCCGATACGGACACGGACGTGACCGGAGATCCGGAGCGAGGGTCGGGGCATCCGTTTTTCTTCGGATAATGTCCGAAAGTTCAATCGGACCGGCCCCCCGCAACCAAAATTAAACCCTTTGACAACACACTGAGCCCGCTCCCGAAAGACGTGGCTCGTTTCCCCGCCATGTCGGACGCGAAAGGCTCTTTCTCCATGGACGATCTATTGAGGGAATTCCTCACGGAAACGAACGAAAGCCTTGACGTCGTGGACGTGGAGCTCGTTCGCTTCGAGCAGGATCCCAACAACGCCAAGATTCTTGCCAACGTCTTTCGCCTGGTCCACACGATCAAGGGGACCTGCGGCTTTCTTGGTCTGCCGAGGCTCGAGGCGCTCGCCCACGCGGCCGAGACCCTGATGGGAAAGTTCCGCGATGAGATGGCGGTGACCGGCGAGGCCGTCACGCTCGTTCTCTCCACCATCGATCGGCTCAAGTCGGTGCTGCGCGCTCTCGAGCAGAACGAGCAGGAGCCCGATGGCTCCGACGCCGACCTGATCGGCCAGCTCGAGAAGATGGCGATCGAAGGCACAGTTCCGGCGGCCAAAGAAGCCGCACCGGCGGCCAAGGAAGTCGCGCCGGCTGCCGCGCCAGTCGCTCCCACACCGGCGAAGGAGACCGTCGGCACGTTGGTCGAACAAACTCTCGAACGTTCGCTCCGCCCGGGCGAGGTGTCGCTCGACGAACTCGAGAAGGCCTTCCGCGAGACGCCCGGCCCCGAAGAGCCGAAGAAGATGCTGTCGGGCTCGAAGGCGAGCGCCGCCAAGGTGCGCGCGGCGCAGAAAGCCGCCGCGCCCGTCGAGAAGGAAGAAATCGACAAGGGCGATAGCAAGATCGCCGCGCAATCGATCCGCGTCAACGTCGAGACCCTCGAAAACCTGATGACGATGGTCTCCGAGCTGGTGTTGACCCGCAACCAGCTGCTCGAGATCGTGCGTCGGCACGAGGATTCCGAGTTCAAGGTGCCGTTGCAGCGCCTGTCCAACGTCACCGCCGAGCTGCAGGAAGGCGTCATGAAGACGCGCATGCAGCCGATCGGCAACGCCTGGCAGAAGCTGCCGCGCGTCGTGCGCGACCTCGCCACCGAGCTCGGCAAGGACATCGAGCTCGAGATGCACGGCGCCGAGACCGAGCTCGACCGCCAGGTACTGGATCTGATCAAGGATCCGCTTACCCACATGGTGCGCAATTCGGCCGATCACGGCCTCGAGACTCCCGAGGAGCGCCGCCACTCCGGCAAGTCCGAGAAGGGCACGATCCGCCTGTCCGCCTATCACGAGGGCGGCCACATCATCATCGAGATCTCCGACGACGGCCGCGGCCTCAACACCGAGAGGATCAAGGGCAAGATCGTTTCCAACGGGCTCGCCAGCGAGCTCGACGCTGAGAAGATGACCGAGGCGCAGGTCCACAAGTTCATCTTCGCCCCCGGCTTTTCGACCGCTGCCGCCGTCACCAGCGTGTCCGGCCGCGGGGTCGGCATGGACGTGGTGAAGACCAACATCGATCAGATCGGCGGCACCGTCGACGTCAAGTCGGTGTACGGCGAGGGCTCCTGCTTCACGATCAAGATCCCGCTCACGCTGGCGATCGTGTCGTCGCTGATCGTCGAGTGCGGCGGCAACCGCTTCGCCATCCCGCAGCTCTCGGTGGTCGAGCTGGTGCGCGCGCAGAGCAATTCCGATCATCGCATCGAGCGCATCAAGGACACGCCGGTCCTGCGCCTGCGCAACAAGCTTCTTCCCCTCATGCACCTCAAGAAGCTGCTTTCCATGGATGCGGGCGCCGGCACGGAGCCCGAGAACGGCTTCATCGTCGTGACCCAGGTCGGCAACCAGACCTTCGGCATCGTCGTCGACGGCGTGTTCCACACCGAGGAAATCGTGGTCAAGCCGATGTCGACCAAGCTGCGCCACATCACGATGTTCTCCGGCAACACGATCCTCGGCGACGGCTCCGTCATCATGATCATCGATCCGAACGGAATCGCGCAGGCGATCGGAACGTTGGCCTCGGCGAACGACGAGGAGACCGAGGCGCAACGCAATGCCGCGACCGACAAGACCATGTCGCTCCTGGTGTTCCGCGCCGGCTCGCCCGAGCCCAAGGCGGTGCCGCTCTCGCTCGTCACCCGGCTCGAGGAGATCGACTGCAAGAAGATCGAGCTCTCCAACGGCCGCCACCTGGTGCAGTACCGCGGCCAGCTGATGCCGCTGGTGCGCGTGAGCAACGAGGTGCGGGTGCGCACCGAAGGCGCCCAGCCGCTGCTGGTGTTCTCCGACGCCGGGCGCTCGATGGGCCTGGTGGTCGACGAGATCGTCGACATCGTCGAGGACAAGCTCGACATCCAGGTCGCCAGCGAAACACCGGGGATCCTCGGCTCGGCGGTCATCAAGGGCCAGGCGACCGAGATCATCGACGTCGGCCACTTCCTGCCGCTCGCCTTCGAGGACTGGTTCCGCCGCAACGAGATGCGGTCCGACGCGTTGACGCGGACGCTCCTGTTCGTCGATGACTCGCCGTTCTTCCGCAACATGCTCACACCCGTGCTCAAGGCGGCCGGGTACGACGTGACCAGCGTCGGCGGCGCGGAGGATGCGATCGCCCTGGTCAAGAAGGGACAGCGCTTCGACCTCGTCGTCTCCGACATCGAGATGCCCGGCATGAACGGCTTCGATCTCGCCGAAGCGCTGCGGGCGGACCCGAACGGCGCCCGGCTGCCAATCATCGCCCTGTCCTCGATCACCTCGCCGGCGGCGATCGAGCGGGGACGCCAGGCGGGTTTCCACGATTTCGTGGCCAAGTTCGATCGCCAAGGTCTGATCGCGGCGCTCAAGGAATCGGCCGTCGAGTTCAACGAGGCGGCGTGAGGATCGGACAACAGCCATGACCACTGAAATTTTCAACGCGAACGTCATCGAGTACGTCACCGTGATGATCGGCGACCAGCTGTTCGGCCTGCCGATCTCGCGCGTCCAGGACGTATTCATGCCGGACCGGCTGACCCGCGTGCCGCTGTCGTCGCCGGAGATCGCCGGCGTCCTCAACTTGCGCGGCCGCATCGTGACCGCGATCGACATGCGCCGGCGGCTCGGCCTGCCGCCGCGCACCGACGGAAAGCCGCCGATGGCGGTCGGCATCGAGCTGCGCGGCGAGTCGTACGGGCTCCTGATCGACACCGTGGGCGAGGTGCTCAAACTCTCCGACGGGACGCGCGAGCCTAATCCGGTGAATCTCGACCAGCACCTGGCCCGCGTGTCGGGCGGCGTGCACCGCCTCGAAGGCCAGCTGATGGTGATTCTCGACGTCGACCGGGTGCTCGAGACCGGCGGCGACGCTATGGCCGCATGAGCGGCCGGCTCAATCGAACAGGGTGCACGGGCACCCATCCATGGTGGGGAGTTTGCGTGCGATGAAGACTTGTCTGGTCGTCGACGACTCCAGCGTCATCCGCAAAGTGGCGCGGCGCATCCTCGAAGGTCTGAACTTCCAGATCAGCGAGGCCGAGGACGGGCAACAGGCGCTGGAAGAATGCAAGCGCGACATGCCGGACGCGGTTCTGCTCGATTGGAACATGCCGGTGATGGACGGCTACGATTTCCTCAAGGCGCTGCGCCGCATGCCGGGCGGCGATCGGCCGAAAGTCGTGTTCTGCACGACGGAGACCGACGTCGTCCATATCGCGCGTGCGCTCCATGCCGGGGCCAACGAGTACATCATGAAGCCGTTCGACAAGGAGATCGTTGAAGCCAAGTTCCAGGAGGTCGGCCTGATCTGATCCGGCCGTGCGCTGAAAGTCGCGTTCCGTAGCGTTCATCGAGAGTTGCGTATCAATGAGTCGTGCCGCGTCAGCGATCCCGGCTGCGTCCGTTTTGGCGCAGCGCCCGATCCGCATCATGGTGGTGGATGACGCGGTCGTCGTCCGTGGCCTTGTCTCGCGCTGGATCGGGGAGGAGCCCGGGCTCGAGGTCGTCGCCTCGCTGCGAACCGGCCGACAGGCGGTCGACCAGCTCGAGCGCACCAATCCGGACGTCGTCATTCTCGACGTCGAGATGCCCGATCTCGATGGGCTCTCCGCGTTGCCGCTGCTGCTCGAGAAGAAGCGCGACCTGATCGTCATCATGGCCTCGACCCTGACCCGGCGAAACGCCGAAGTCAGCCTCAAGGCCCTGTCATACGGCGCCGCCGACTACATCCCGAAGCCGGAAACCAATCGCGAGGTCACGACCTCGGCGTCGTTTCGCCGCGACCTGATCGAAAAGATCCGTACCCTCGGTGCCCGCCGCCGTCGCCCGTCCGAGGTCGCGCCGGCGCGCCGGCCGGTCGAGCCGCTTGCGCGGTTCACCGTGGAGGGACGCGGCAGCGCCGAGCGCGCCAGCGCCGAGCGCGCCAGCGTCGAGCCGCTTGCACCGCCCCAGCCTGCCATCAGGCTGCGACCGTTTTCGACCGTCACGCCGCGCGTCCTGCTGCTCGGTTCGTCGACCGGGGGCCCGCAGGCGCTGACCGGGGTGATGAGCCGCCTGCCATCGGTGATCGACCGGGTGCCGGTGCTGATCACCCAGCACATGCCGCCGACCTTCACCACCATCCTGGCCGAGCATCTGGCGCGCGCCAGCGGCCGGCCGGCGCATGAGCCGACCGACGGCGAGCCGATCGTCCCCGGCACCATCTACCTGGCGCCCGGCGGCCGCCACATGCGCGTAGCGAAGCGGCAGGGAAATCCCGTCATCACGCTCGACGACGGGCCGCCGATCAATTTCTGCAAGCCCGCGGTCGATCCGATGTTCCAGTCGGCCGCCGAGTTCTGGGGCAACGCGATCCTGGCGGTGATCCTCACCGGCATGGGTCACGACGGCACCCGCGGCGCCGGCGACATCGTCGCACAGGGCGGCAGCATCATGGCCCAGGACGAAGCGTCGAGCGTCGTCTGGGGCATGCCGGGTTCAGCGGCCAACGCCGGCGTGTGTTCGGCAGTCCTGCCGATCGACCAAATCGCGCCCAAGATCGTGCGCTTGTTTCAGGGAGACCGGGCGTGACCCCACTCGACTACGATTATCTCCGCAAACTGCTCAAGGAGCGGTCCGGGCTCACGCTGTCCGCCGACAAGCAATATCTGGTGGAGAGCCGTCTTCTGCCGGTCGCCCGCAAGGCCGGCGTGGATGGGCTCGGCGGGCTCGTCCAGAAGCTCAAGAGCCCCGGCGCCGAGCCGCTCATCGTCGAAGTCGTCGAGGCGATGACGACGAACGAGTCGTTCTTCTTCCGCGACAAGATCCCGTTCGACCTGTTCCGCAACGCCATCATGCCGGCGCTTCTGGCAGCGCGCGGGCCGCACCGCCAGATCCGCGTCTGGTGCGCCGCCGCGTCCACCGGCCAGGAGCCGTATTCGCTGTCGATTGTCCTCAAGGAGATGGCCGCGCAGGTCGCCGGCTGGCGCATCGAGATCCTCGGCACCGATCTGTCGACGGAGGTGCTGGAGAAAGCCAAGGTCGGGATCTACAGCCAGTTCGAGGTGCAGCGCGGCCTGCCGATCCAGATGCTGGTGAAATATTTCACGCAAGTCGGCGACACCTGGCAGATCAATCCCGAGATCCGCGCCATGGTGCAATACAAGCCGCTCAACCTGTTGCACAATTTCTCCCACCTGGGGCCGTTCGACGTGGTGTACTGCCGCAATGTGCTGATCTATTTCGATCAGGACACCAAGGTCGACGTGCTGGGACGCCTCGCGAAGATCATGGCGCCGGACGGCTACCTGGTGCTGGGCGCGGCCGAGACCGTGGTCGGGCTGACCGACATCTTCAAGCCGGTGCCCGATCAGCGCGGCCTGTACGCGCCCAATGGCGCCGCCAAGCCGGCGGCGAAGCCGGGCCTGGCCGTAGCGGCTGCGCCGCGTTTCGCGGCGGCCGGCACGCGGTGAGCTTGCCAGGTCCTGTTCGCGATCCGCTGACTCAAATCGGCTGAGCCAGGCGGGCGAAGGTCTGCCGCATGAGATCGATGTGCCGCCGGGGCGGGATGCCGGAATCCTTCTCCCATTCGGCGAGCTGAAGGGCGGTCTCGACGACGAGCCGACAGCGCTCGAAGCGACGCTCCATGAACGCTTCGAGCAACTCGGGAATTGCACGTCCGGTCGCCAAGAGCTCGGCCAGCACCACCGCATCCTCGATCGCGATGCCGGCGCCGGTGGCGAGATGCGGAGTGGTCGTGTGGGCGGCGTCGCCGATCAGGAGCACGCGGCCGCGATGCCACGGTCGCGGAGCGAGGATCAACTCCATCGGCCGATAGTCGATATGGGCGGCCCGCTCGAGCTGCCGGGAAACGTGCGCGAGGATGCCTGCGTAGCCGTCGAGTTGCGCGGAGAGACGCCCGGCCAGCCGCTCCGGTGCAATCCGCGACCTGTCCTGCACCACCTCGACCAGAAACAGGAACATCGCGTCTTCGGACACCGGATTGAGACCGGCCTTGTTGCGCGGTCCGTAGAACAACTGCATGCTCCTGACCTCGGGAGGGCGAGGCAGCGCGGCGCGCCATATGGCGACCCCAGCGAAATGCGGAGAGGGGGCGTCGGGGAATGCCAGCGCGCGGACGCCGGAGTGGAGACCGTCGGCGCCCACGACAAGATCGAAGGTCGCATGCGAGCCGTCGGACAATACGACGCGCGCGCCGCCGCTCGTTTCGGATATCGCCGTGACCGTCGTGGCGAAACGGATCGACAGGCCGGCGTGCTCGACAGCACGCAGCAGGACGTCGTGCAGCGCCCTGCGCTCGATCGCCACCATGCCGGGGCAGTCCGGGCCGTTGAGCAGCGGCAGCGCCACGGTGTCGATCGTGTTGCCGCGCGCGTCGAACACAGGAATCTGTGAGAATCCGAAAGCCGAGTTGACGCAGGCATCACGCAGGCCGATCGCACCCAGCGCCCGCAGTGTCGGGCCGGTCAGGCTCAATCCCACGCCCGGCACATCCGGCTGTGGAGATATCTCGACGATGGTCGCGCGGATATCGCGACGCGCGAGCGCGATCGCAAGCGTGAGCCCGGCGACGCCGCCGCCGACGATCAGGATCGAGGGCGCCGAATGGCCCGGCATGACGCGCGCCTGCTAATAGCGATAGTCCTCGATCTTGAGCAGCGGGAATGCGCTCAGCACGTGCGGCACATTGGCGGGCGGCGCGGGATGCAGGTAGGAGCGGTCGAGCTCGGCGAAGCGCGTGACGCCGAGCAGGCCGAGACAGCGCTGCACCTCGTCCTCGACGAGCTCGAGCATGCGCACGACCCCCGCCTGTCCGCCGGCCGCCAGCGCATAGCATTGCATGCGGCCGAGCCCGACCAGGTCGGCGCCGACGGCGATCGCCTTGACCACGTCGGTGCCGCGGCAGAAGCCGCCGTCGACGATCACCTTGGCGCGGCCGGCCGCCGCATCGACCACTTCCGTCAGCACGTCGAACGATCCGCGGCCGTGATCGAGCTGACGCCCGCCGTGATTGGAGACGTAGATCCAGTCGACGCCGTGCTCGACCGCAATTTTGGCATCCTCGGCGGTGGCGATCCCCTTGACCGCCAACGGCAGGTCGAACTTGCTCTTGATCCGCTTGACCGTGTGCCAGTCGAGCGCGGCCTGGAACGAGCGGCCGCTGGCGCGGCGGCGCCCCACGGTGACGTAGCGCTTGGCGATGTCGCGCTCGCGCCGGCTGTAGTGGGCGGTGTCGACGGTGAGGCAGAACGCGGCATAGCCGTTGGCCTTGGCGCGCGCCACGTGATCGTCGACGAAGGCCGCGTCGCCGCGCACGTAGAGCTGATAGAGGCGTAGCGCGTCGGGTGCGGCTTGGGCGACCTCCTCGAGTCCCGGCTCGCATGCCGAGGACAACATGTGGGCGACGCCGAACTCGTGCGCGCCGCGCGCCACCGAGACGGCGCCCGCCTCGTGGAAGCTTTCCAGCGAGCCGACCGGAGCGAGCACGATGGGAAGCCGCATCGTGCGGCCGAACCGGGTGGTGCTGGTGTCGACCGCGCTCACATCGCGCAGCACGCGCGGGCGGAACGCCGTGCAATCGAGCGCCATGCGGTTGCGCCGCATCGTCGTCTCGCTCTCGGCCGCGCCGACGATGTAGTCCCAGTCATTCTGGTTGAGGTTCTGCCGCGCCTTGGCGACGAGCTCGTGCAGATTCATGAAAGCGGGCGCTTCCGCCATGGCGCGGAGGGACGAGGCTTCTTCATCGGCGTTGAGCTTGGTCATGGACTTCCGTTTTGTCGTATTGGGAACCGCGGCGGGCGCGCATGATGCGCGGAGGGTTCCTTGCTCGTCAATCGGCCGGCAGGCGACCGGCCAACAAAAACCCCGCCTTGCGGCGGGGCCGGAATGGTCCGAGGTGGAACCCGCAACTGCAGGCTCGTGTGGAGCGCAGAAGCGTCATGCTTGCGACGCATCGTCAGGCGGCGCCGGCGTGCGCGTGAAGCAAATCCTCTAGACTACAGCCGCCTCGCCGTCACGGTCGGCGCCGGGCGGAAGCGCTGCCGGACGTCGCCCACCAATTCGCCGTCGGGCGCCGAGCATTCGAAAGTGGTCGGCAGCCAGCGCTCGGACAAAGCGGGCGCGCCGCGCATGATCGATTGATAGTCCAGGCACGCGAGCCGCACCCATCCCATATGGCAGTTGCGGCGGGCGCGGCGCATGCGGAACACCGCGTCGCCGACGAGGCGCAGATCGACGTCGCGTCCGGCCTTCACCATCTGCACGATGGCCTCGCTCGCCCCATCGTCCCAGCCCACACAGGCGAAGCTCGGACGGTCGGACGCCTGTACGTCGGCGCCGTCGCTCATCGTCTGCTGGAACGCCGGGATGGAGAGCGTGATCGCAATGATCGCGGCGCACCCGCCGAGCATCCGGCGCGACCAGCGGCCGACACTCCCGTGCTCCGCCGGCGGCAATCGCACGTCGATTCGTGGTCGCATGGCGAGATATCCCAGTGAGAGCTCGGGGTGTGACCTGGCGGATGTCATGTCTTCGCGGCGCAGCGGGCCTCTGCCGTGGCACATCTTCGCGTCCTCGCTCACTCGCTCGTGTCGCGCGGCGCGGCGTTGCTCGCCTGTTGCGTCGGAAACGGATGCGCCCGATGCAACGCGTCGTAATCCTGTCGGGCGAGGTCGATCCGGCCGGCACGGCAATGCTTGCGCGCGCGGCGCAGGCTGTGGAGCGCATCGTCGAGGCGCGCCTCGGCGAGGTCGCTGTCGTCGGGAAGGAGCAGGGCAATGCCGATGCTGGTGGCGCGGTCCCATGCACGGCATTGCGGATCGAGCGGTGGCGCAAACGTGGCGGCGGCGAACAGCCATTGATTGGCATAGAGCAGCGCCGCGGCCGCGCAGGCCGAAAGCAGCGTTGCCTTCCATGGTCCGGCGAACGCAGGCATGTCTCCCTCCGCGTGACCAGAGCGCGGAGGATGCCTTCACGTCACAAGCGATGCATCATACGATCGGATGATTCTTTGTGACGAATTGGCGGCCGATACAATCGGCGCGCGCGAGCGCAGAAAAGTCTGGCTCGCCAAGCGGGGCACTCGCCGGCGTCATAGCGGTCCGCAATCGAGCGTCAGGCGATGCGGTTGCTGCCGCCGATGCGGGATCGAGGATGGCAGCCTGCATGCGCGAGCAAAAAAAACCCCGCCTTGCGGGCGGGGTTCTGAAAACCTGGATGCGGGAGAAGCCCGGCGGCTCGGCCGATGCCTCACGCCGGAATGCGCGCCTCGTCTTCGGAGGGCTCGCGCAGCACGTAGCCGCGGCCCCACACCGTCTCGATGTAGTTCTTGCCGTTCGAGGCGTTGGCGAGCTTCTTGCGCAGCTTGCAGATGAAGACGTCGATGATCTTGAGCTCCGGCTCGTCCATGCCGCCGTAGAGATGATTGAGGAACATCTCCTTGGTGAGCGTCGTGCCCTTGCGCAGGGACAGGAGCTCCAGCATCTGGTACTCTTTGCCGGTGAGGTGCACCCGGGCGCCGTTCACCTCGACCGTCTTGGTGTCGAGGTTGACGATCAGGTCACCGGTCTGGATGACCGACTGGGCATGACCCTTGGAGCGGCGCACGATCGCGTGGATGCGCGCCACCAGCTCGTCCTTGTGGAACGGCTTGGTCATGTAGTCGTCGGCGCCGAAGCCGAGGCCCTTGACCTTGTCCTCGATGCCGGCAAGCCCCGACAGGATGAGGATCGGTGTCTTGACCTTGGAGACCCGCAGCGAGCGCAGGACTTCGAAGCCCGACATATCCGGCAGGTTAAGATCGAGCAGGATAATGTCGTAATCGTAGAGTTTCCCGAGGTCGACGCCTTCTTCGCCGAGATCGGTCGTGTAGACGTTGAAGCTCTCTGATTTGAGCATCAACTCGATGGACTGCGCCGTTGCGCTGTCGTCCTCGATCAGCAATACGCGCATGCCAATCCCCTTCCTCGCCGCTTCGGGCTCGGCGCGCCGCGGGCGCGGCGCTAGAAAACTCCTTGGGACAAACCGATTCGAGACACTACTTCGGAATGGTTAACAGAACCTGATTCCAGCATGCAAGCTCTCTCTAGGCGAATCCTCGCGAATCGCCGTAAAAGGTTGCTGGAGAGAGGTTTTTTAGGCCCGTTTCCGCTCATGTGTCACATTAAGAATCGGCCCCAACCGATTCTCACGAACTCGCCCCTCCGTCCTGGCTGGGCGAGACCTGTTGCCCCGTGGACGGTAGGGCGATCATTAACGAAGCGGGTAAATGCGGGGTTAAGGAAGCGGGTAAATGCCGGGTTAAAACTCTGTCGGGCGTATAAGGATTTGGAAGGCATCATGAAAGCGCTGGCCGAACAGATCGCCGAGCTCGACCGGGTCGAGGTCTATGGGCGCGTGGTCGGGGTGCGCGGGCTCATGGTCGAAGTGGCCGGGCCGATCCATGCAATGTCGGTCGGCTCCCGGGTGGTAATCGAGACCGGCCCTGCCCGCGCGATTCCGTGCGAAGTCGTGGGTTTTTCCGGGGCGCATGCCCTGCTGATGCCGTTTGCGGCGCTCGAGGGCGTGCGGCGCGGCTGCCGGGCGGTGGTCAGCGCGGTGGCGGGGGCGGTGCGGCCGTCGCCGGCCTGGCTCGGGCGGGTGGTCAACGCCATGGGCCAGCCGATCGACGGCAAGGGCCCGCTCCCGACCGGACCCTCGCCCTATCCGTTCCGCGGAAGCCCGCCGGCCGCCCATACGCGCCAGCGAGTCGGGGCCCCGCTGGATCTGGGCGTGCGGGCCCTCAATACCTTCATCACCTGCTGCCGCGGCCAGCGTATGGGCATCTTCTCCGGATCGGGCGTCGGCAAGTCCGTGCTGCTGTCCATGCTGGCGCGCAATGTGGCCGCCAACGTCTCGGTGATCGGGCTGGTCGGGGAGCGCGGCCGCGAGGTCCAGGAATTCCTCCAGGAGGATCTGGGGGAGGCCGGTCTCGCCCGCTCGGTGGTCGTCGTGTCGACCTCCGACGAGCCCGCGCTGATGCGCCGGCAGGCGGCCTATCTTACTCTGACGATTGCGGAATTCTTCCGCGACGAGGGCCAGGATGTGCTCGTCCTGATGGATTCGGTGACGCGCTTCGCCATGGCCCAGCGCGAGATCGGCCTGTCCGCCGGCGAGCCGCCGACCGCCAAAGGCTATACGCCGACCGTCTTCACCGAGCTGCCGCGCCTCCTGGAACGAGCCGGGCCGGGGGCCGAGCAGGGCACCATAACGGGCCTGTTCACCGTCCTGGTCGAGGGCGACGACCACAACGAGCCGGTGGCGGACGCCGTGCGCGGCATCCTCGACGGCCATATCGTGATGGAACGCACCATTGCGGAGCGCGGCCGCTACCCGGCGATCAACATCCTCAAATCGGTGTCGCGCACCATGCCGCGGGCGGCCGAGCCGCGCTACCTCCCGGTGATCAACCGCGCCCGCCAGATCATGGCGACCTATGCGGACATGGAGGAGCTGATCCGGCTCGGGGCCTACCGGCCCGGCTCGAGCGCCGAGGTCGACCAGGCGATCGGCCTGCACGAGCCGTTCGAGGAGTTCCTCGCCCAGGGCAAGGACGAGGCGAGCACGCTTGCCGAAGGGTATCAGCGCCTCGATCAAATCCTCGCCGAGGCGGAAACCGAAAACTAACGTTGTACTGGCAGCATCGCCCGTTAGTGCGGTTCTGGCGCCTCGCGTCGTCCGACCCCTCCCCCTTCCCGCCTCGTAAGCCGGGGAGGGTACGGAGGGGGATCGGGCGTCCGCTCGGGAGCTTCGGGGGAGTACGTGTCGATGAAGTCGCGTGAGACGCTCATCCGGTTGCGCAAGTTCCAGCTCGACGAGAAGCGGCGTCGGGTCGCTCAGATCGAGTCGATGGTCGCCGAGTTCGAGCGCATGGCAACCGACCTCGATCGCGAGATCCTGGCGGAGCAGGAGCGCTCAGGCATCCATGATCCCGCGCATTTCGCCTATCCGACCTACGCCAAGGCTGCGATCCAGCGGCGCGAGAACCTCAAGCGCTCGGCCGACGAGCTCAAGGGCCAGCTCGACGATGCCAAGGCGGCACTCGGCGAAGCATTCGAGGAACTGAAGAAGGTCGAGCTGCTCGACGAGCGCGACCAGATGCGCGAGCGCTCGGCGGAGAACGCGCGCGAGCAGGCCGAGCTCGATCAGATCGGCCTCATGCGCGCGCGGCCCAGCATCAGCGCCTGAGCCCTAACAGGCACTGCAATCCGACGCACCAGCGTCCCGGCGGCGCGGGCCGCCAATCACCTGTTGACGATCTGCAGCCGCCTGCGCGCCCACTCGACGCGCCCGCCCCGCCGCGTTCATAATCCCCCGATGCGAGAGACGAGGATGCGCACGCGGGGGGCGTCGTCAGCATGTTGACGCCGGCCGAGCTCGTCTGGCTTCTCGCCTCGGTCTCCAAGGGCGATCAGGCCGCGTTCGAGCGTCTCTACGCCGCAACGCGGGCGAAACTGTACGGAGTGGTGCTGCGTATCTTGCGACGAGCCGACCTCGCCGACGAGGTCATGCAGGATACGTATCTGAAGGTCTGGCGCAGTGCCGCAGAGTTCGACCCTCGCCTCGCTTCGCCCATGACCTGGATGGTGGCGATCGCCCGTAATCGTGCGATCGACCTCCTCCGGAAGAAGGCGGAAGTGTCGATCGAAGAGGAGACGGGAGCCCTGGAGGTGGCCGGCGACAACCCCGACCCCCTGGCGCGCCGGGAAATCACCGACGAGCTCAGGCGCCTGCTCGCCTGTCTGGGCGCGCTCGACGAGGAGCGCCGGCGCATCGTGCTGCTGGCGTATTATAATGGGTGGAGCCGCGAGCAGCTCGCGGCCAAGTTCGACAAGCCGGTGAATACGATCAAGACTTGGCTCAGGCGCAGCTTGATCGACTTGCGGGAGTGCCTCGGGTCGTGACGATCGATCAGGACAAGGACGTGCTGGCGGCCGAATACGTGCTCGGCACGCTCGGCCGCGACGAGCGGGCCGAGGCGCAGGCGCTGATTGCCATCGATCAGGCTTTTGCCGAGGTCGTGCGCGGCTGGGAGCGGCGTCTGGGCGAGCTTTCCGCCATGGTCGAGCCGGTCGAGCCGCCCCCCGACATGTGGGATCGCATCAAGGCGGGCGTGGCGATCACCGACCGCGCCGCGCCTGCCGCCCCGGAGGCGGCTCCGCAGGCGGCGGCTCCGCAGGCGGCGGTTCCGCAGGCGGCGATTCCGCAGGCGGCGGTTCCGCAGGCGGCGGTGCCTGCTCCCGAGACAGGGGAGGAAAAGCCGGCGGCCGCCGAGGCACCGGGTGTCGCGCCTGCACACTCGGGTGCGGCAACGCCGGAGAAGGAGCATCCGCCGGAGAGCACGGCGGGCGCGCCCGAGCCGTCCATTGCCACCCTGCTGGTGGAAGCCGCTGCCGCGCGGGGCGAGGAGGTGCCGGTGGCGTCGCCGCCTGCCGCGACTGGACGCGCGGAGGTCGTCGACCTGTCGCAGCGGATGAGGCGCTGGCGCACCACCAGCATGATGACCGGCACCCTCGCGGCGTGCCTTGCGGCCTTGCTGGCGCTGCAGCTGGTACGGCCGGAGGTGCTGCCGGGTGCGCTGCAGCCCAAGGCCAGGGTGGTCGAGGTGGTCAGGAGCGTGGAGGTCCCCTCGACGCGGCCGGCCGAGTTCGTCGCAGTGTTCCAGAAGGATGATGCCTCGCCGGCGTTCCTTCTGACCTTCGACCTGGACAAGCGGCAGTTGACGGTGCGCCGGGTCGGCGCCGAAGCGCAGGCCGGCAAGAGCTACGAGCTGTGGCTGGTGTCGGACAAGTTCCAGGGGCCGCGCTCGCTCGGGGTCATCGGCACCGGTGCCTACACGGTGCGGCAGCCCTCCGCGGAATACGATCCGGTCGTGATCAACCGGGCGACCTACGCGATCTCGCTCGAGCCCGAAGGCGGTTCACCGACCGGCTCGCCCACCGGGCCGGTGCTGTACCACGGCCGCCTGTTGCAGACGACGGCGCCGGATTTCCCCGCCCGGACGCCATAAGCGGCCCGTGTCTAATTACCGTCGCCCTTCGAGGCTCGGGCGCACGAAGGGTGCGCCCGAGCGCCTCAGGCTCCACAAAAAATTACGCGCCCGGGCATGGGCGCGTAATTCAAGGGTTGGAGGTCGTCTAAGAAATCAGCGGATGGCCGAGCCATCCCGAGTGGTGAAGGTCGCGGGCTTGCCAGCCTTGAGGACGGGGCCGTCGGTCTGGAGGCGGGCGGTCGTGGTCTCGGAGTCGGCCACGCGGGCGGTCACGCCAACCATCACCAGCACGATCGCGCTGACCAGGGCCACAGCCACGATCTTGAAGTGGGTGCTGCGGTCGGCGCCGATAAGAGAATGGCTCATCTTTGGTCCTCCCGGGTCTCGATGGTTGGTCGAGACCGCGCGGGAAAAGGTTCAACGGGTTACGTGTTACATACGTGCAACACGCCAGGAAGTTCAGAAGGCCGCCGGTCACAAGATCGTGTGCCGTATCGGGGGGGACCGGAAGGGCTCCAAGATCGGTGCCCGGCGGCGCTCTTCAGTGATTGGGAGAATTACACAGGCGTGTTTCCGCCTAATGTCTTGTTTTGTTTCTCGTTGGAAACATTCAGCCGACCCGGCAAAAGCCAGCATCTTGGCCCGATCCGGCGGGATTTCGCCCTGCGGGGCGCCCCGAGCCGAGACGGTATGTCGCAGCAAGGGGGCGCGAGGCCCAAAACGACTTCGGCCCGAGCGGGTCGCCCGGGCCGGCAAGCGTAGGGGGTCGGGGAGGGGTGTCAGCGGATCGTGACGTCGTAGCCGCTCGTATAGATCGCCGGCTTGCCGGCCTTCACCACCGGCTGGTCCTGCATCATGGCGGCCGCGGTCTCGAAGTCGCTCATGTGGGCGGCGACGCCGATACCGACGAACACGGCGACTGCCACCAGGGCCACGCCGACGATGCGCAGGTGGGTGGTGCGGTCGGCTCCGATCAGCGAGTGGGCCATTTGCCGTCTCCAGCCTTCAAGCGGTCCCAGCGGGACTACCCATTTAACTATTTATTCACGGTAGTGTTTCCAACGAATGTCGTGGTTCATTTCGTCGCAGAAATAAACGGCCCAGCCTCCCCTTTTGGGGAGCCGGCGGGCGATGCCACGGAGAAGGGCTGGACGCCCGTCCGGCCTATTGCGGCGTTGCCCCGGCCACCTTGGCGTACTTGCCCCACTTGGCGTGCTCGGCCCGCAGGAATTTGTCGAATTCCTCCGGGGAGCTGCCCACGAGCGTGTTGCCCAGGTCGGCGATGCGCTTGGCGATCTCCGGCATCCGGATGATCTTCCCGATCTCGCCGTTGAGCCTGGTGACGACGGGCCGGGAGGTCGCGGCGGGGGCGCAGAAGCCGTTCCAGGCATCCGCGACGAAATTCGGGATGCCCGCCTCGATCATGGTGGGCAGGTCGGGCAGATAGGGCGAGCGCTTCTCGGTGGTCACCGCGAGCGGGCGCACCGAGCCGGCGGCGATCAACGGCATGGCGGCGGTCGCCACGATGAACATCACCTGCACATGGCCGCCAACGAGATCCGATGTCGCCTGCGCCACCGTCTTGTAGGGCACATGCACCATGTCGGCGCCGGTCTCGGCGCGCAGCATCTCGCCCACCAGGTGGGGCGGGGTGCCGAGGCCCGAGGAAGCGAAGTTGAGGACGCCGGGTTTCTGCCTGGCCAACGCGACCAGGTCCTGCACCGAGGCGACCGGCAGCGACGGCGTGACGGCGAGCACCCATGGCATGGTGGTGATCTGCGTGACGCCGGCGAAGTCGCGCACCATGTCGTAGGAGACCTTGTAGAACGGCACCACCATGATCTGGCCCGAGGAGCAGAACATCAGCGTGTGGCCGTCGGGTGCAGCGCTCGCCACCTCCTGCGACATCAGCGTGCCGCCAGCGGCCGGCTTGTTCTCGACGATCACCGGCTGGCCCCAGGCGGCCTGCAGCTTCTCCGCCACCATGCGGGCGATCGCGTCGGGCGCGCCGCCGAGCACGATGCGGATCAGCCGCGTCGGGTAGTCCTGCGCGGACGCGGCGCTGCTGGCGAGGAGCACGGCCGACAGCATCGCCGCGCGCATGAAAACCGTCATGGTCCTCCCCCTTCAGATGCCGAGCAGCCCGGCGAGATTGCCGCCGAGGATCAGGGCCTTCTCGCCCTCATCGAGGCGCGCGGCGCGCACCGCGTCGAGATTCTTCTCGTAGACGTCGAAGCCGTTGGCCTCCCCGAGGATGCCGTGCTGCATCGACCAGTCGGAGCCGAAGATCAGCCGCTCCGGGCCGATCTCCTCGACCGCGCGCTCGATGAAGTCGCGCCGCGCGTTCGAGGTCGTGAGGTACACGTTCTGGCACTTGCGCGCGAGCATCATGGCGTATTCGAAGAACGTCGTGTCGTATTTCCCCATGTGGCAGACGAGGATCGGCACGTCGGGAAACTCGAACGCCAGCGGCTCGAGCATGATGGGGTTCTTGTAGGCCATCAGCACCTTGCCGCCGTCGTAGCTGGTGTGGAACATGATCGGCTTCTTGTGCTTGCGGCAGATCTCCACGGTCGGCACGTAGCCCTGCCAGGCATTCTCCGGCGCCAACGGCGCGAACCGCGACAGCTCCACCTCGCCGACGCCGAGACAGCCGTGCTCGGTCAACCCGCGCTCCAGGGCGGCGAGCCCTTGCGGGCTCTCACGCGGCGGACTGCCGACCGGCGCCTCGGTGTCCCAGGCGGCGAACGCGGCGAAACGGTCGGGGTGCCTGGCGACGATCGCCGCCAGGTCGGCGTTGCGGGCCGGGAAGGCGCCGCGCATGATGACGGCCTTCTCTACCCCGTGCCGGTCCATCCTGGCGATGAGCGTGTCGGTCAGGTCGTCGAAGCGGCCTTCGCGCACCGATTCGGCGACCACGGTGCGGATCCTCGGCAGGGCTCCCGGGATGTATGGGTAGCGCCACCGGGGGCTCATCGGATAGCAGCAATCGATGCCGGCCGGATTGAGCGCGTGCGCCTCCGAGTCGAGGATTCGCATGATGGTCCCTGTGAGATCGTCTCAAGGCGGCGGGCAGCCGGGATGGCAAGCTCCCACCCGTCTCACAGGGGTTTCGGCGGTGTCAACGGACCGATGGTTGTCCGCGGGCTGCCGGCCGCGTCAGATGCTGCCGACCGTCTTCAGCCGGGCGCGCGGGTGGATCTCCGACTGCGACAGCACCGAGGTCTGGGCGCGGAAGCGTTCGACGATCGAGCGCACGAACTGGCGGATGCCCGGCGAGGTGACAAGGACGGGCACTTCGCCTTCGCGCGCGGCCTCCTCGAAGCGCTCGCGCACCAGCGTGATGAATTCCGAGAGCTTCGAGGGCTGCATGGCGAGGCTGCGCTCCTCGCCCTGGCCGATGATGGATTCGGCAAACGCCTGCTCCCAGCGCGCGGAGAGCGCGATCAGCGGCAGGTAGCCGGACGGCGTGGCGTGCTGCGCGCAGATCTGGCGGGCAAGGCGCGTGCGCACGTGCTCGGCCAGCGCCGTCGGGTTGCGGCTGAACGTCAGGCCGTCGGCGATGCCCTCCAGGATGGTGGAGAGATCGCGCACCGAGATACGCTCCGCAAGCAGGATCTGCATCACGCGCTGGATGCCCGAGACGGTGATCTGCGACGGCACGATGTCCTTGACCAGCTCCGACTGCTCCTTGGGCAGCTCCTTGAGCAGCTTCTGCACCTCGCCGTAGCTGAGCAGCTCGGACATGTTGGCCTTGAGCAGCTCGGTCAGGTGGGTGGCGAGCACGGTCGAGGCGTCGACCACCGTATAGCCCCTGATGGCGGCTTCCTCCTTGAGCCCATCGTCGATCCACGTCGCCGGCAGCCCGAAGGTCGGCTCGGTCGTGTGCATGCCGGGGAGCGTCACCTGCGCGCCCGACGGATCCATCACCATCGACTGGGCCGGCCACACGCGACCGCGTCCCGCCTCCACCTCCTTGACCTTGATGACGTAGCTGTTGGGGTCGAGCTGGACGTTGTCGAGGATGCGCACCGCCGGCATGACGAAGCCCATCTCGGTGGCGAGCGAGCGGCGCAGCGCCTTGATCTGCTCGGTCAGCCGGTCGGAGCCGTCCGGCGCATTGACCAGCGGCAGCAGCGCGTAGCCGAGCTCGATCTTGAGGTCGTCGATCTTGAGCGCGGTCGAGATCGGCTCCTCGGCGGGCGCCGCCTTGGCGGCTGCCTCCGCGCCGTCGGCGGCGGGCTGGGTGGCCTCTTCCTTGGCACGCTTGTCGATCATGTAGGCGAGCGCGCCGGCGCCGCCGGCGAGGAACAGGAACGGCAGCATCGGAATGCCCGGCAGGAGCGCCATCACGCCCATCACCGCCGCCGACATGCCGAGCGCCTTGGGATAGCCGGAGAGCTGCTTGAGCAGCGCCTGGTCGACGCCGCCTCCGACGCCGGCCTTGGAGACGAGCAGGCCGGCTGCCGTCGACACGATCAGCGCCGGGATCTGGGTGACGAGGCCGTCGCCCACGGTCAGCAGCGTGTAGGTGCGTCCGGCCTCGGCGAACGGCATGCCCTGCTGGGCGATGCCGATCACCATGCCGCCGATGATGTTGATCAGCGTGACCAGCAGCCCGGCGATGGCGTCGCCGCGTACGAATTTCGAGGCGCCGTCCATGGCGCCGAAGAAGGAGCTTTCATCCTCGAGCTGGCGGCGCCGCCGCCGCGCTTCCTTCTCGTCGATCAGCCCGGCCGACAGGTCGGCGTCGACGGCCATCTGCTTGCCCGGCATGGCGTCGAGGTTGAAGCGCGCCGCGACCTCGGCGATGCGGCCCGAGCCCTTGGTGATCACCACGAAATTCACGATGATCAGGATGGTGAAGACGATGATGCCGATGACGAAATTGCCGCCCATCACGAAGTTGCCGAACGCCTCGATGACGTGGCCGGCGGCGCTCGTGCCCTCGTGCCCGCGCGCCAGGATGAGGCGCGTCGAGGCGAGATTGAGCGCGAGCCGCAGCATGGTGGCGATCAACAGGACGGTCGGGAACGAGGAGAACTCGAGCGGCGTGTGAATGAACAGTGCCGTCATCAGGATCAGCACCGAGAAGATGATGGACACCGCGAGGAACAGGTCGAGCAGGATCGGCGGCAGCGGCAGGATGAGGACCACCAGGATGGTCATCACGCCGATCGCAAGCGCGATGTCGCCGCGCTTGAGCAGCGAGCCGAGGTCGGACAGGCGCGCCAGACCGATGGCACCCGCGCTCTGACCTGACGTTACTTCACTCATGCCGGCCGAACCGTCGCCCCTGTTGCGCGTACGCGCCCGAAAGCTCTGCGCCGCGGCCGACGGGCCGCTGCGAAGGAAAGGAATTGCGCTCGCTTCCAAGGCGCGCCCCGATTTACCCGTGGACGGTGGCTTCGCCTCCCTGGGCAAACTTTGCCTAGTGCATGGTTAGCGCCCGGTTAATGGCCTGACGGGCCGCGATCTTTTTCGCCCCCTTTCAGGTTTCTTGGCGCTGCGGGCGCGTCCCAGCTGGCCGGACTGAAGAGCATCGGACAGTTCGGACAATTCGGCTCGACCGAAACCTGCGGGACGCAACAGCACGGGTCCGTGTCGGCTCCGATTCCGCTGGGTCCCGACGTGCGGCCGGCGCACGGCGCGGCGCAGGTGCGGGAAGGCGAAATCTGATGGGCGTTCTACCCGTGATTCACCCATAAAAAGACCCCGACCGCGCCACAAACGTTAAATAGCCTCGTGGTCGGTCGGGAGGGGGTTTCGTGTACTGCCCGGCCTGGCGGTCCCGATCGTGCCCTGTCAGTTGCGGTCGGGACCGTTCAGCTCGCGTCCGTTGCCTGGACGGTTCAATCCATATCCCATGGATCGCGGCCCGCGCTCAAGCGCGCGGGACCACTTACCAACCACTTGCCGTCATGGCGAAGACTTGATGATGACGGCGGGGGCCACGGGCTGTGGCGCGGCCCCGCTACCCCGCCATCCTGACCTCGCCCGTCCCCGGCGGCGGGATCGGCACGCCGTCGCCCGCGTACTCGTTGAGCTTGTTGCGCAGCGTGCGGATCGAGATGCCGAGGATGTTGGCCGCGTGGGTGCGGTTGCCGAGACAGTGCTTGAGCGTCTCCAGGATCAGCTCGCGCTCGACGTCGGCGACGGTGCGGCCGATCAGCGCCCGCGTCACCTGCTCGGCGGCGAGCGCGGCGTGCGCGACCGCCGGCGGCGTGCGCGCCTGGTCGAGCCGTGCGCCATCGGGCGAGAGGATCGCCTCGGGGCCGATCTCGTCGCTGCCCGCGAGCAGCACCGCGCGATGCAACGTGTTCTCCAATTCGCGCACATTGCCGGGCCAGCGGTTGACAGTGAGCTGGCGGCGCGCCTCGGCGGAGAGCGGGCGCAGCGGGATGCCGTTCGCCTGCGAGTACAGCCTGACGAAATGCTGGGCGAGCTCGAGCACGTCGGCCGGCCGCTCGCGCAGCGGCGGGATCTTCAGGTTCACGACGTTGAGCCGGTAGAGCAGGTCCTCGCGGAACGTGCCCTCGCGCACCGCGTCGACGAGGTTGCGGTTCGAAGTCGCGATGATGCGGATGTCGACCGGCACCGGGCGCGTGCCGCCGACCCGGTCGATCACCCGCTCCTGGATGGCGCGCAACAGCTTCGCCTGCAGCCGCACGTCGATCTCGGAGATCTCGTCCAGCAGCAGCGTGCCGCCGGTCGCCTCCTCGAACTTGCCGATGCGGCGGGCTATGGCGCCGGTGAAGGAGCCCTTCTCGTGGCCGAACAGCTCGGATTCAAGCAGGTTCTCCGGGATCGCCGCGCAGTTGATCGAGATGAAGGGCTTGCGCGCGCGATTGGACTTGGCGTGGACGTAGCGCGCGATCACTTCCTTGCCGGTTCCCGACTCGCCGGTGATCAGCACCGAGGCGTCGGACGGCGCGATCTGCTGGGCGAGCTTGACCACCTGTGCCATCGCCTCGTCGCGATAGACGAGCTCGCGCGCGTCATCGGCGACCGCCGCCAGCACCGCGGCGATCATCTCGGCGTCCGGCGGGAGCGGGATGTACTCCTTGGCGCCGGCGTGAATCGCGGCGACCGCCGCGCGCGCGTCGGTGCCGGTGCCGCAGGCGATGATCGGCACGTGGATGCGCTCGGCCTCGAGATTCTCGAACAGGCCGCGGATGTCGATCGCCACGTCCACCATCATGAGGTCGGCGCCGCGGCCGCCGCGCAGCACGCGCAACGCCTGCTCGGCGCTGTCCGCATGGGTGACGGTCGCGCCCTTGTCCATGGCGAGCTTGGTGGCGAGCGTGAGCTGGCCGTGCAGGGTTCCGACGATGAGAAGACGCATTGCTCTCTCCTTGTTATCAGCCGCGGGCGCCGGAGAAGGAGCCGCGCGATCCCAATGACGTTTTTCGCAAGGCCGGCGGGGCCGGTCGATGGCGCTTCGCCCGCACGCTCAGCCAGACCGGCGCAGGGTGCAGAGGCGTATCGGACGGCGCGCGCTCGCGTAGGGGCAGAGGCTCGGGCCGCGCCGGACGGCGGATCGGCAGCAACATCAGTTGCGCTCCTGCTTGATGATCTCCGTCATGGTCACGCCGAGCTTGTCTTCCACCAGCACCACTTCGCCGCGTGCCACCAGTCGGTTGTTCACGTAGATGTCGATCGCCTCGCCGACCTTGCGGTCGAGCTCGAGGACGGTGCCCGGCCCGAGCTTGAGCAGGTCGCCCACTTCCATGCGCGCGCGCCCGAGCACCGCCGAGACCTGGACGGGCACGTCGAACACCGCCTCGAGATCGGCGGCATTGCGGCTGGTGTCGAGCGCCTGCGAATAGGAGGCAGGCTCCGGCAGGCCGTTCTCCACGTCGACGTCCGCGTCGAGATTCGGCAGCGGGATCTTCGATTCCGGGTCGGACATTGCACGTCTCTCCACAAGACCTACTGGTCGGCGCTGCACTGCACCGCGAGATAGTTGGCGACCGCCTCGCCGATCGCCGCTTCGATCCGGGCGCGATCGCGATTGAGGCCGCCATCGGCCCATTCGATGCGGCAATCGCCGAAGCCGATGTCGGGCTCGGCGAGAACCACCAGGCGGCCCTCGAACCCGCGCACGCGCGCGATGTCTTCGAGCCGCTCGCGCGCCTCGGCGTAGAGCGCATCGTTGACCCGCACGACCACGTGGGGGACGCCGCCGAGCTGATCGAAGCAGTCCGACGCCAGCGCCGCGATCTCGGTGAACGGCTCGCGCGCCACCAGCTCGGTCGCGAGCTTGCCCGCGACCGCGACCGCCACTTCGATCGCCTCGGCCTCGAGCCGGCGCTCGACTGCGCCGAGGTTCCCGGAGAGCGAAGCGATCGCGGTGCCGATCCGCTCCAGGGCGGCAGCCTTGCGGCGCTCCAGCTCGGCGGTCGTATCGGCCTGGGCGGCCGCATAGCCGTTGCGGTATCCGCGCGCCTCCGCCTCCGCGACCGCGACTTCGAGCGCGGCCTTGGAGGCCGCCTGCTCCGCCGATTGGCTTCCGGTGCCGCTGAAATCCAGGTCGAACAGGAACTTCGCCGGCGCGCTCATCCGGTGCCTCCCGGCGCTGTGGCGCCTCCGGGCGCGGAGCGCTCTAGTGCGGCGCCCGCCGGCGCGTATGTAAAGCGGCGATCGGACATGTGCGGTCTCAATAGATCAGCTCTTCGTCGGCGCGGCTCTTGGTGATCATGATCTCGCCCTTGGCGGCGAGGTCCTTGGCGAGATTGACCAGCAGCGCCTGCGACTCGTCGACATCGCGCAGGCGCACCGGTCCCATCGCCTGCATGTCGTCGACCAGCATCTTGGCGGCGCGGGTCGACATGTTGGTGAGGAAGAACTGACGCACCGCGTCGTTGGCGCCCTTCAGCGCGACGGCCAGCTTGTTCTTGTCGATGTTGCGCATGAGCGTCTGCGCCGAGGCCGAGTCGAGCTTCACCAGGTCGTCGAAGGTGAACATCAGGGTCTTGATGCGCTCGGCGCTCTCGCGGTTCTGCTCCTCCAGCGCGGTGAGGAAACGCGTCTCGGTCTGGCGGTCGAAATTGTTGAAGATTTCCGCCATCACCTCGTGCGCGTCGCGGCGACGCGTTTGCGACAGGTTCGACATGAACTCGGTGCGCAGCGTCGCTTCGACGCGCTCGATCACGTCCTTCTGCACCGCCTCCATCTTGAGCATGCGGTTGACGACGTCGAGCGCGAGCTCCTCGGGCAGGATCGACAGCACGCGGGCGGCGTGCTCGGGGCGCAGCTTGGAGATGACCACCGCGACGGTCTGCGGATATTCGTTCTTCAGATAGTTGGCGAGCACCTGCTCCTGCACGTTGGAGAGCTTCTCCCACATGTTGCGGCCGGCCGGCCCGCGGATCTCCTCCATGATGTTGGAGACGCGCTCGATCGGCAGGTATTGCTGGAGCAGCCGCTCGGTGTGATCGAAATTGCCCATCAGGGCGCCGGATGCCGACAGGCGCCCGACGAACTGCAGCAGCAGGCCCTCGACCGCCGCCGAATCGACCGTGCCGAGCTGCGACATGACGATGGAAAGCTGGCGCACCTCGTCGTCGTCGAGCAGCTTCCACACCTTTTCGCCGTACTGCTCGCCGAGCGCGAGCATTATCACCGCGGCGCGCTCGGGCCCGCTGAGCAGGCGTCCCGTGTCGGTCGCCTGCGCCTGGCGGCCGGCGAGGGTCGCCACCAGGTCGGCGATTTCGTTCGAATGGTCCTTGGGCTTCGGAGGCATGGTTTCGCTCAGGCTGGCGTGTCTTGGAGCCACTGACGGATGATGGAGACCGTCTCGTTCGGGTTACGGCTGGCGAGCTCGCCCACCTTCTGGATCGACTGGGCGTGCACCTGGCCCTGCACCTGGGCGATGTCGATCATCTTGGCGGCCTGGCTCGGTATCACCTGGATTTCCTCCGGCGCCGGCAGGGTGCCGTCGGCCGCGACACCGGAGGCCCCCACCAGCGCGGGCGTGGCGCCGCCCGCCAGCGCCGCGACTTCCGGCGTGATGATGCGGCGGACCAGCGGCCGCACCACGAACAGCACGACGATCAGGCCGAGCAGCGCCATCACCACGAGCTCGACGGCGCGCATGATGTCGTCCTTGGTGAACTGCAGCCACGACGACAGGCCGGTCGGCTCGGAGACGATCGGGACGGGCAGCTCGGCAATGCGCAGGTTGACCACCTCGACGACGTCGCCGCGCTTCTGGTCGAAGCCGATGGCCGAGCGCACCAGCGCCGCGATACGATCGATCTCCTCCTTCGAGCGCGCCTCGTACACCGGCTCGCCCTTGTCGTTCTTGCCGTACAGCCCGTCGACCAGCACGCCGACCGAGATGCGCTTGACGCGGCCGCCCTCGATCACCTCGGTGCGGGTGGTGCGGGAAATCTCGTAGTTGACGATTTCCTCGGACTTCTTGCTCTGGTCGCGGGCCGGCGGATTCTGCGTGCCCTGCTGGTTGGCCCCGGGCAGCTCGTTGCCGACGCTCACCTGGCCCTCGCGCTGGTCGGTGGTTGCGGCGCTCTCCTCGCGCGTCTGGCTCGAGCGCAGCACGCGGCCTTCGGGATCGAAGCGGTCGGAGGTCTGGGTGATGCGGTTGAAGTCGAACTCGGTGGTGAGCTGGACGCGGGCGCGGCCCGGGCCGACGATCGACGTCACGATCGATTCGATCTGCTCGCGCAGCCGGCGCTCGAAGGCGACCTGCCGCTCGTCGACATTGCCGCCGAGCGCCGCATCGCCGGCCGCGCCGTCGGCCAGCAGGCGGCCGGCTTCGTCGACGATCGACACGCGCTCGGGCTTGAGCCCGTTGACGGCCGAGGCGACGAGGTGGCGGATCGCCCGCACCTGCTGGGTCTCCAGCATGCCGCGCACCTTGAGCACGATGGAGGCGGACGGCTCCACCCGCTCGCGCGAGAACAGCGGTCGCTCGGGCAGCACCAGGTGCACGCGCGCCATCTCCACCCGCGACAGCGCCCGGATGGTGCGGGCGAGCTCCCCTTCCAGCGCGCGCAAGTGGTTGATGTTCTGGATGAAGCTGGTGGCGCCCAGGGTATCGGATTTGTCGAAGATCTCGTAGCCGACGCCGCCGCCCCGCGGCAGGCCCGTTTCGGCGAGCTGCATGCGGATGCGCAGCACCTGGTCCTTCGGCACCAGCACCGTCGTCCCGTCATGCTTGAGCTCGTAGACGATGCCGCGGCGCTCCAGGTCCTTCACGATGGTCGACGAATCCTGCATCGACAGGTCGGTGAACAGGGGCGTCATGTGGGGCGCGGTCACGCGCAGCATGAGGAAGCCGAAGAAGCCGACAAGCGCCACCGTGACCGCGGCCATAGCCGCAAGCCGCGCTGCACCGAGCGTCTGAATGAACGCCGCGAACCACTGCACCGGACCAGCCCCGAGACTCGAAAGTGAGCCCAACTAGGCAAGATTTGCCCGGTCTATGGTTTCCATCCGGTTAATGGGCCGGTTCGGCCCTGTTTCTTGGTTGACGAGTGGCTTCGCGGGCCGGGTAAAATCGCTTACCGCTCAGGCCTCGCAGGGTGGGCAAGACGCCGGTGCATGAGTATCCGCGCGCGAGCCGCTCAAGGCGGCGAGGGAAAATCGTCAAAGCGCCTTCCCTCGCCGCTGTGGCGGCTCGCCCACGCGGATCTCATGGTGCGCGATTTTGCCGACCAGTTCAGCTATCGACGTGGACCGCGCGCGAGCTCCTGCTCCAGGCCGAGCATCAGCTTGTCGGCGACCGTGTGGTCCATGGCGATGAGCAGCGGGATGCCATCGGTGGTGGGCAGGCGGACCACGATCATCGGGCCGACCCGGTCGGTGCGGGCGTCCGTGACCTGATAAGGGTTGACCACCTCGACCGGCCGGTCGCGGCTTGCCCGGCTCGCCCGCTCGGTGATGCTGGCGAAGCCGCGCAGCTCGCTGACGATCTTCGGCAGGTCGCCGCCGCCGGCGCGCAAGGTCTCGTGGCTGCCGTCGGCAAATGCGAGCTCGAACCGCACCGCCCGGCCGAATTCGACCGGTCCGCCGCGAATGACGTGCGTCACCGTGCGTACGGTTTCGTGCTCGATTCCCTGTTCCGGCGCCGCATCGGGCATCAGCGCGTCGGAGTCGAGTTCCATGGCGCCTCGCATCCGGCACAAGCTCCGCGCGCAGCCAAGCGAAGGCGTGCCGTCAGGATGTCGACTGGAGCAGCGCGCGGCTCACATGGCGCGTTCAGGGGCGCTTACGCCCGGTACTGCTGGATACGGGTGGTGCGCAGACCGGCGAGCCCGTGACGGTCGATCGAGTACTGCCAGGAGAGGAATTCCTCCACCGTCAGCGTATAGCGCGCACACGCTTCCTCGAGCGACAGCAGGCCGCCGCGGACGGCCGCAACGACTTCCGCCTTGCGTCGGATGACCCAACGCTTGGTGCCGGGCGCCGGCAGATCGGCAATCGTCAACGGACTTCCGTCCGGCCCGATGACGTACTTCGCCCTTGGGCGATAGGGCTCGGTCATGGGTACACTCACACAAACACAAACTGACCAACTGGAGCGAGCGTACCGCCGCTGACTTAAAATTTACCTAAGCGCGATGGTTGAATGAGTTGCCGAATTGTTAACAAAACACCGCGGCTTTTTCGGGCGAAATCGCGAGGAGGCGAATAGCGAGTAGCGGAAGAGGGCGAATGGCGAATAGCGAATAGCGAGTAGGGAAGGGGCTGCTTCTTCCCAATTCGCCACTCGCTCTTCGCTCTTATCAGCTTCCCACCCGCCGCACCTGGCGGATCTGATCCAGCGTGTAGGTCTGTCCGTCGACCGACAGCGTGGGCGGGTTCTTGGTCATGTCGACGCTCTCGACCACGCCACTGTGCTCGGTGGACAAGGCGACCGTCTGGCCGTTCGTATCCCGGAGGCTGACCGAGATCGTGTACTTGCCGTCCGGCTGCACGGCGCCGCTGTTGTTCTTGCCGTCCCAGGTGAAGGTCTGCTCGCCGGGGCTCACCGTCTGGCTGGTGGAATAAACGGTCTGGCCGCTCGAATCCTTGATGTTGATGGTCGCGGTGCCGGTCTTGTCGGGCGTGAAGGTCCAGCTGGCGCTGCCGCCGTTCAGCTTGGCGGTCGAGCCATCGACCGTAACGGTGGAGCCGAGCAGCCCGATCGCCTGCGTCATCTGCGCGGTCTGCTGCAAGGCGATCAACTGGGTCAGCGACGTATTCATGTTGATCTGCTGCTCGACCTGGGCGAACTGGACGAGCTGCTGGGTGAACTGGTTGCTGTCGAGGGGATCCAGCGGATTCTGGTTCTGCAGCTGCGTCGTGAGCAGCTGGAGGAACTGCTGGAAATTGTTGGCGATCTGCTGGTTCGCGACGTTGGTGGTGCCGCTCGGGCCGGGGGTGGCGGCAGCAGCGGCGGCGGATGCGGCAGCGGTGATGGCCATGTGTTCTACTCCCTACACGCGGATGTCGACGCCGCCGCCCATTCCCAGCCAGCGTCCGTAACCGCTCGAGATCGCGGCCGCCGACGAGGGGTCGACCTCCGCGGCGATCAGGCGGGTCGTGCCTGCCTCGCTCGCGTAGGGCTGGTGGCGTCCGCCCTGGTCGCGCAGCGAGAACTCCAGTCCCTGCTGGGCGGTCTTGAGGCCGGCATTCTCCAGCGCCCGTTCCAGTGTCGGTGCGTCGCGCCGCAACAGATCGAGCGTCTCGGAGCGATCGACCACCAGCCGCGACGAGACGTTGCCATCGCGGTCGACCGCGAGGTGCACGTCGATGCGCCCGAGCTCGGGCGGGTCGAGCCGGATCTCGAACCGGTTCTTGCCGTCACGCGCCTGCGCGATGATCTCGACCGCAAGGCCGGAGATCGGCACCGCCGGCGCGCTCGAGGCGGGCGTGACGCCCGCCGCGCTGGCGCCCGCACCGACCGGGCTCGCGGCAGCGAACAGGCCGAATGTCTGGCTGAGGTCGGGGGCGGGGGCGCTCTGGGCGGGGCTCGGAGCGGTGGTGCTTGCGGCAGCGCCGGGCTCGGCCGCGGCCGCGCGCGTTGCCGCCGCCGGTTGATCGGCCTGGGCACCGCGGCCGCCCTTGGGAGCCTCGCCATCGACGCCATGGACAGAGCGTCCGGCATGCGCGTCGCCGGCCGCGTGAACGGGCTTCGGCGTCTCGCTCGATTCGGTTTCGCTCGATCCCGCCTCAGCTTGGGCGCGGGCGGCGCTCGTGCCGCGCGGAGCGGTCCGGCCGGTTGCGCGTACGGAATTGTTGGCACCCGCCTCGCGCGGTTGCGGGCTGGCCGCGGCGGCCGCGGTCTGCGTGACGACGTCATCTTCGGTGCCGACGCTTGGCGCTTCCGGGCGGGCGGTGGATGCAACCGCAGGCGGCAAGGCCTGGTCGGGCTCGGCTGTCGCTTGCGCGGGCTGCGCCGGCTGATCTGCCGCAGCGACAGGTTTCGGTGCGGGCGCAACCTCCGCCGGCTTTGGGGTTTCGTCGGGCGCCGCCGCGACGGCTGGCGCAGGAGCGGCCTCGGCCTCTGGCTGCGCTGGTTCCACCGTCGGCGTCGGCGCCGTGGTCGGAGCCGGCGTGGCGACCGGAACCGGCGGCGCCGTGGCACCCGCCGCCGCGGTTGTGGAAATCCTCTGAGACTGGGCGTTCGTGTCGACCGGCGCGACTGTACCGTCGCTCACCGGAACCGCAGCCGCGACCGGATTGAGCGTAGCGGGATCGATCGGGGGAACGGGCGTCGGCTGAGCGGTTACCAACTGCTCGATGGCGAGCACCGCCGCGGCGCCGGTCATGGCCGCGCCATCGGTATCGGTGGCGCCATCGGCATCCTGGTCGTGATCCGCCGGGTTGACCGCATCGTCCGTGGACGCCGATTGCTGCGGCCTGGCCTCGGTCGTAGCGGCCGGGCGCGTCGGCGGCTCGGTCGGTGCCTCGGTGGGGAGCTCGTCGCGGCGCGCGGTCCGCACCGGAGCCGGTTCGTCAACGGCGGGTGTGGATTCGTTGGACGGGCCGGCCTCCTCGAGCATCCGCTCGAAGCTCTCGTCGGAGCCGCTGCGCTCCGGCCGCGGGCGGAACAGCGCGGCTTCCAGGCGCTGGGAGGAAACGGCGGATTCGGAGGCGACGGTCGACAAGGGAGACACCTCTGGGGCTTCGGCTCGAGCCATCCCGGTGCAAGCCGCGGGCCATCCGGCGAGCGGGCGGAACGCGTGTTTCGTCAGAGGGTTAGGGGTGCCGCACGGCAGCCCATGAGCGGGCCCGATGGGCAAGGCATGCTGGCGCCCGGCAAGAACTGCCGGGCGATGCTAGTGCCGCCGAGTTGAAGTTCCTACCCCACTTGCCGCAATCTCATTAGGAACTTCAACTCGTAAAGCGGCACTAGAATCATAGAGTTGCTAGTGCCCCTTTCGCTTCCGAAGCTCGTGCTGGGGGTGCTGCAAGGGGGGAGCTTCGGAAGCGGGGGCACTAGCCGCGCGATCCGCTGTGATTGCACCTGCGCGTCCGGCTCTATACTTATGGGTCGAACGGGTTTTGGTCGCCTCGGGTACAGTCGCAGATGCCGAACAGTCTCGATCTTGCAGGTCGTCCGCAGGAGACGCGGGTCGTCGTCGCCATGTCGGGCGGCGTCGATTCCTCGGTCACGGCGGCGCTGCTCAAGGCGGAAGGCTACGACGTGGTGGGCATCACGTTGCAGCTCTATGACCACGGCGCCGCGACGCACCGCAAGGGCGCCTGCTGCGCCGGGCACGACATCCATGACGCGCGCGCCGTCGCCGAGAGCATCGGTATTCCCCACTACGTGCTCGACTACGAGAGCCGGTTCCGCGAGGCGGTGATCGATCCGTTCGCCGCCAGCTATGCGGCGGGCGAGACGCCGGTGCCGTGCATCGCCTGCAACCAGGCGATCAAGTTCCACGACCTGCTCGACACTGCGCGCGAGCTCGGCGCCGCGGTGCTGGCGACCGGCCACTACGTCGCGAGCCGCCGCCTGGCGGATGGCCGTCGGGCGCTGTTCCGCGCCCGCGACGAGGAGCGCGACCAGAGCTATTTCCTGTTCGCCACCACGTCGGCCCAGCTCGAGTCGCTGCGCTTTCCGCTCGGCGAGCGCACCAAGGCCGAGACGCGCGAGCTCGCGCGCCGCTTCGGCCTCGCGGTCGCCGACAAGCATGACAGCCAGGACATCTGTTTCGTGCCGGCCGGCCACTACAGCGAGGTGATCGAGCGGCTCAAGCCCGACGCCGCCCAGCCGGGCGACATCGTCGATCTGTCCGGTCGCACCCTCGGGCGCCACGACGGCATCATCCATTTCACCGTCGGCCAGCGGCGCGGCCTCGGTGTCGCGGCCGGCGCGCCGCTCTACGTGGTGCGGCTCGAGGCGGCGACGCGCCGCGTGGTGGTGGGGCCGCGCGAGGCGCTCAAGACGCGCCGCATGCGGCTGCGCGAGGTGAACTGGCTGGGCGACGGCGCGCTCGACGACGTGCTCGATGCAGGTGCGTTCGAGGTGTTCGTCAAGGTGCGCTCGACGCGCCCACCGCAGGCGGCGTGGCTGGCACGCGGCCGGGACGGCTTCGAGGTCGAGCTCGCCGGCACCGAGGAGGGGGTCGCGCCGGGCCAAGCCTGCGTGTTCTACGCGGCGCCCGCCGGACAGGCGCGGGTGCTCGGGGGCGGCTTCATCCAGAGTGCAGCCAGCGCCGGCGCGGCCGATGTGCAGATCGGGGCCGAGCGGCCGCTCGCAGTCGCGGCGGAGCACGGCTAGAAGGACAATGGTCGGCACAGCCGATCGCCTTGGGGGGTAGTGCGTTGGGGGGCGAGCTCGACCAGGCAACCATCGCCAAAGCCTATGCGCGCTGGGCGCCGGTGTACGATGTGGTGTTCGGCACGGTGTTCGAGCGCGGCCGCAACGCCGCGATCGAGGCGGCCGAGCGCATCGGCGGGCGCATCCTCGAAGTCGGCGTCGGCACCGGCATCTCGCTGCCCGACTACGCGCGTCACAACCGTCTGGTCGGCGTCGACATCTCGCTGCCGATGCTGCGCAAGGCGCAGGAGCGCGTGAACGGGGAGCGCCTCGTGCACGTCGACGGCCTCGCCGTGATGGACGCGGCGCGCCTCGCCCTTCCTGACGGCGCCTTCGACGTGGTGGTCGCGCAATACGTCATCACCGCGGTGCCGCAGCCGGAGGCGACGCTCGACGAGTTCGCACGCGTCACCCGCGCCGGCGGCGAGATCGTCCTGATCAACCATATCGGCGCCGAGCGCGGGCCGCGGCGGGCGTTCGAAAGCGCGTTCGCGCCGCTCGCCCGGCGGCTCGGCTGGCGCCCCGAGTTTCCCTGGGGCCGGCTCGCCGCCTGGGCCGAAGGCCGCCGCGATATCCGCCTGATCGAGCGCCGGCCGATGCCGCCGCTTGGCCATTTCTCCCTCATCCGTTTCGGCAAGGCGGGGATGGATGGCGGGAACGGGCACGGCGTGTAGGCCCGACGCTGGATGTCGTCCGAGTGGCGGCCGGACGCGACTGACGTTCGTCATGCTCGGTGTTTCGGCTCTCTCCCCTGCCTGCACGGGAGGGTTAGGGGAGGGGGCTTGGCGCGCCTCGTATTGACACTCTTTGCGACGGTTCCCTATATGCCCGCCCGTCCAGCACGCGTCCGGATGGAAGCATGGGCGGTCGCCCTATATAATGTGTCGAGCCGGCGCGAGCCGGCCAGCAACGGCGGCGGAGTAGCTCAGTTGGTCAGAGCAGCGGAATCATAATCCGTGTGTCGGGGGTTCAAATCCCTCCTCCGCTACC
>CAVZSC010000015.1:0-60404 GCA_963777755.1 uncultured Alphaproteobacteria bacterium | reverse complement strand
CCGCCGATGCGGGCCCCGGCACCGATAGTCAGCCTTGCGGGCGACGACTGCGTCTTCACCGGAACCGGCCTTGCGACCGTCACCGGCGATGCGGGAAACGACACGGTCCGTGCAGCTCCAGAGCCAGCCGAGACGCCGGTACCGTCGACGGCGGCACCAAGAATGACAGCGTCTTTGCCAGCGGCAACATCGCTGCGATGATGCTGTTCGGCGGCGACGGCGCCGATGCGTTCGAGCGCCGAGCGCTTCGACGAACCTGAAAACGATCATCGGCGGCAGCAACAGTTCATCCGATGGAGCCAATTCGATCGTGGCCGGAAATCCACCGACTTCATCGGGACCATTGGCAACTTCATAACGGCCAACGGCGGAGACGACACCATCCACGCCGGCTCCGGCAACGACACGATGATGGGCGGCTCCGGCAATCATTCATTTTCAGCAACCTGCCGCCCGGAAAATCCAGTTCGGGAGCTCAAACCTGGTCTTCGGCGATGAAGGCAATGACACCATTCTGGTCGATGTCGGCAGCGACACGATTCCCAGGCACCGGGGATGATTCCGTTATCGGGCACTATCGCAACGAATTCGGGCTTATCCGCGGGAACGAGGGAGCCGACACGATCAATGTGAGTGGTATCGGTGGAAGCATTGTTGGGGGACGGATTCGTCCGACGCCGCCAATTCGATCGTCGCCAGCAATGCGAGCACCTTTGTGCTCGGCAACGGAGGTGCCGATACGATCGTCGCGACGGGCGGCAGCGAAACGATGGTCGGCGGCTTCGGTGGCGATTCCATCCTAACCGATGGTGCCCACGACATCATCTTCGGCAACGAGAACAATGACACGATCGTATCGGGCGACGGCGGAGATCTTGTGTTCGGCGGACTTGGCAACGATACCTATCTCGGCGGCAGCGGACGCAACTCGATCCAGGGCAATGAGGACAACGACACCATCCGCGCGCTCGGTAACATCGACACCATTGCGGGAGGAACCGGCGCTGACGTCTTCGCCTACAGCGCGGGCACCGACGACGGCAGTGGCGCCGGCAGCAACGGACCGGTCGAACTCCTCACGGATGTCAACTTCAACGAGGATCGATTCCAGACGCCGGTCGCAGTGGTGTTCGCGGCCAACGTCGGCGAGCAATGGGGCGGCGGCGACTTGACCCAGGCGGCAAACGATGCGCTGACGGCCTCTGCCACCCTGTCGGGGAGTGCGGCGAACATCACGGCGGCCCAGTTCACGTTCAGGGGCCTCACGTTCCTCGCCATCAACCAGGTGGGCGCGGGCTTCCAGGACGCGACGGACCTCCTGCTGCAGATCACCGGCGCCACCGGCACCATCGACGCAACCGACTTCATCACCTGATGGGTCCGGGAAGCGCCGGCGCGGGTTGCCCAGGGGTCAGCTTGCCAAGGCTGACCCCTCGCCCGCTCCCCGTGTATGCTCTCCGCCATGGAAGACGATGAGAGCCCCGCGTTCTGGGCGCAGAAGTCGCCCGACGAGCTTGCCGCGGTCGCGGCCGAGATGCATCGCCAGCGCCGCGCCTGGCACGGCGAGACGCTGGAGCACGAAGTGCAGGCGGCGCGGCGGGCTGTCGGCGACGTGTTCGTGCGCGGCCGCGGCATCGAGGTCGGCGCCGGACCACGGCCGTTCCCAATTCCGAAGAACGCGACCTGCCACTACGGCGACATACGCGACGCGCAGGATCTGAAGGCATATTTCAACAGCGCCGACAGCCCGCACTCTGCGCAGATCGACGCCCAGACCCTGGGCGGCATCCCCGACCTCACCTACGAATTCGTCATCTCCGCCCACGTGGTCGAGCACCTGGAGGACCCGCTCGGCGCAATTCGGAACGCCGTCCGCGTGCTCCGGCGCGGCGGCATCTTCATCCTGGTGGTGCCGGACCGCCGCTTCACCTTCGATGAGGGCCGCCCCCCGACCCCGCTGGCCCACGTGATTGCGGACTCGCTGGACGGCGGCACCGGCACGCGGCACGAGGCCTATTGCGAGCACCTGCGGTTCCTTCACCCGCAATGGATGGCGGCGCTGCCCGAGAGCGAGATCGAGCCCGAGGCGCGCCGCATGGCCGAGCGACGCGCAGACACGCATTTCCATTGCTGGGACACCGACGAGTTCCGCGAGTTGCTCGACTACACCGCTCAGTCCCTGCCCTTGGCGGTGGTCGGCCACACGTTCGTGGTCAACGAGAATATCTTCGTCCTGCGTCGGCACGGGACTGTATGGGGGCCGATGCTGATGAAGGTGATCGCGCGGTTGCGTCGAGCACAGCTGCCCGTTTGACATATCGGTCGCAGCGCAGACCGCCTGCAATGCGCGAAACGTGGCTCGCAATTGGCACGATCGGCGTCACTTTGCTATGCTCGCCAGGCGAGCCAGGTTTTACAAATTAGCACATGACCTTTGCTGATCAGCAATCTTCGAACGAGCACGGGTCCAGCCTGTCACAGTCGGACGTGCTGCTCACGATCCTGATGCCGTGCCTGAACGAGGCCGAGACGATCAACTCGTGCATTCGCAAGGCTCAAGGTTTCCTTTCGAGAACAGGAATTTCGGGGGAAATCCTGGTTGCCGACAATGGCAGCCTCGACGGGTCGCAGCAGATTGCAACGGGTCTCGGCGCCCGAGTTGTTCATGTTTCGCAGCGCGGCTACGGCGCCGCTCTGCTTACCGGCATTGCCGCTGCTCGAGGGCAATTCACAATCATGGGCGATGCCGACGACAGTTATGATTTCGCTCAGCTTGACGGGTTTCTCGACGCGCTACGCCAGGGCGCGGACTTGGCGGTCGGCAATCGCTTTCGTGGCGGCATCATGCCTGGCGCTATGCCATTTCTCCATCGTTACCTGGGAAATCCAGTTCTCAGCCTGGTTGGCCGGACGTTCTTTCACACCTCAATTTCCGATTTTCATTGCGGCCTGCGCGGATTTCGAACCGAAGCGATTAGGCAACTCGACTTGCAATCCAGCGGGATGGAATTCGCGAGCGAGATGATCGTGCGCAGCGTCCTTGGCGGCCTACGAGTCGCCGAGGTGCCGACGAAACTCCACAAGGACGGACGCAGCCGGCCTCCTCATCTGAGGACTTGGCATGACGGGTGGCGGCATCTGAAATTTCTCTTGATGTTTTGTCCCCGATGGCTGTTTTTCATTCCCGGACTTGCCATGCTCGCATTTGGGACAACTCTGGCGGGCATGCTCTTCTGGGGGCCGCAGCGGCTGACGAGCAATGTCGTGCTGGACCTGAACACGTTCCTGGCGGCCTGCTTCTTCGTCATGCTGGGTATCCAGCTCGTGACGTTTGGCGTCCTGATCCGGCATCACGCGACTATTCAGGGCTTCTTGCCGGACGCCCTCGAGCAACCGCCTTGGTCAATTTGATGACCATTGATCGATTGGCGCTTATTGCATTCGTACTGGCGGTGTCCGGCGCCGGACTGCTGGTCGCGGCACTGCTTGCCTGGCAAAAGACCGGCTTTGGACCCCTACCGGATCCTTTCATCCCTCGCCTTATTGTCTTGGGAGCGACGATGATGGTCATCGGGGTGCAAACGTTTTTCTCCGCGTTCTTGCTGGGCATCCTGTCGATCCCGACCTCGGCTCGGGACGTTCAGTCTCGTGACAAGGGCCGCCGATGAGAGTGAAAGGTCTGGGTTACTCGCTGCTCATCGGAGTTGCCGTGATTGCTGCCTGTTACGTCCTTGTCATAGGCTGCAACGCGGTTACGATCTACAGTGAGGCTCTCTTCGACGAGCAGCTGTTCATCAATGCGGGAATAGCGCTGGCGCAACGCAGGTGGCTGGGTTCCTACGATGGGGTTATCCTCGCCAAAGGGCCGGGCTATCCCTTCTTCCTGGCGATGAATTTCCGGCTGGGATTGCCGATAACGGTAGCACAGGGACTCCTGCATGCAGCCGCTTCGGCGTGTGCCGGATTCACGCTCCTGCGCATCACGAAGTCGCAAAGCTGGGGCCTGCTCCTGTTTGTCGCGCTCCTGTTTCTACCCGCCATGTATTTCACGCCGGCTCGTATCATAAGAGACTATTTCTATACGTCGGTGACGTTGCTCTTCTTCTCGTCGCTCTTGCTGTTGACCTTCGACCGGTCCCGCATCATCCAGCTCGTCAGCGCCTTGGTAGCCGGGTTCGGCGCCGGGATCTTGTGGATCACACGTGAAGAAGGGATATGGATCGTCCCAGCGAGCCTTCTCGCGCTCATAGTCGCGGCCGTTTGGGGAGAGCACGGTTCCAGAGCTCGCCTCGCGGCGCTGGTCGCTCTTGCGTCGTCCTGCGTTGCCCTCACCGTAGTCGCAGTCGGCGGCGCCAACGCACACGTCTACGGGCGCTTCATCGTCAGCGAATTGAGGGACGGCGACTTCCAATCGGCGCTCACCTGGCTGCAAAGGGCATCCTACACACATTGGCGTCCCTATGTCGGAGTGCCGCGCGAAGCACGGCTGGAGCTCTATCGCCACAGCCCCACATTTGCCCCGCTCCAGGCCGTCCTCGATCCGATGGACCGGCCCTCGCCATGGGACGAAGGGTGCCCGTTCTACCGGAACACGTGCGGCGAGATTGCAAACGGCTGGTTCTTGTGGGCGCTGCGCGATGGTGCAGCGGTGGCCGGAGCGCATGCCTCTCCCGACCGGGCCGCGAGGTTCTACCGGGCAATCGCCAGGGAGTTGAAGGACGCATGCGATGCCGGTCAGCTGGCCTGCGCGAAATGGTACCCGTCGTTTCTGCCGGCTATGACCTTGAGCCAATTGGCGGGCCTGCCCGGTCATTTCATCTCGGTCATGTCCTATACGCTTCTCCTGCCGCCGGTGGATATCCGGCCTGCGCCGTCGGTGATAGATCCTGCACGCCGGGAAGTAACGCTGCGGTTCTTGAACTATCCTCCCATTGTGGAGCCCGGAGGAAGACAAGTGCCGGCCGTTTGCAACGGTCTCGAGGCGATGCAGGGCGTGTGGATGCGTCTGGTCGAGATCGTTCAACCGATTTTTGCCGTCTTCTTTTTCGCTGGGATCGTCGCGTTCGCAATCGCACCTTTGATTGCATGGAGGACCGGCATGATTCCCACTGCTGCGCTGGCTGCTTCCATTCTGGCTACTGCGGTCTTCACGCGCGCCGCAATTTTGACGCTTCTCGACGCTTCATCATTCCCGACCGCCGCCTACCACTATGTGCTGCCCGCTGTCCCGCTCTTGCTCCTGTTCTCGTTCCTTTCACTTTTTGCTCTGGTTGCCGGAGTGTCTGGGCGTCGGCGTGTGGTCCCGGCGGGATGACCCTGCGACTTGGCCATCGCTGAGGGTTGCAAGCTTGAGGGCACCGGATGGATTCCAGCTGGATCATGGCAAGTGAGACGAATGGAAGCGCCCCGCTCTCCCAACGCACAATACAATCTGGCAGCACCAGACTCGCTGGCGATACGTGTATCGACGCGTGTACGGGCACAGATGTTCCAGATCTTCACGTCGGAGTTCCAGCCCTCGCCGCAAGACACTTTGCTGGACGTCGGGGTGACTTCCGATCAGACCTACGAAAACTCAAATTACCTGGAGGCGCTCTATCCCTACAAGGAGCGCATAACAGCCGCCGGGATCGACGATGGCAAGTTCCTTGAGGAGCTCTATCCGGGGGTGACATTCGTGCAGGCAGACGCGCTCGACTTGCCATTCGAAGACGGCTCGTTCGACCTCGTCCACTCGTCGGCCGTCTTGGAACACGTCGGCTCCTACGAGAATCAGGCGAGAATGATTGCCGAATGCTTACGGGTTGCCCGACGCGGCGTATGCCTGACCACTCCGAACCGCTGGTTCCCGATCGAGTTCCACACGCAGCTCCCGCTGATCCATTGGCTGCCAAAACCGATGCATCGCGCCATCTGCCGGGCAACCGGCTACGGCTTCTATGCCGAAGAATCAAAATCTAAACCTCATGACCAAGAGCGATCTGCTGAAGCTTGCAGCGCAGCACGCCAACTGGCGCTTCGTCTTGCGGTTCGGCCGTCTCCTCGGCCTCAACAGCAATTTGATCCTATGTGCACACCGAGCCTAGCCGCACCATCTCTTCCGGACGAGATCGTCACGGTTCGAATTACCGACTTCTATCTTTGCGTCCGGAGAGGCGACGATGCACTGACTCAAATCCTGAAGGATTTCCGTACGCAGGTTATCGCACCGCTGGAAGCAAGCGCCTTAGAGTCCGCGAGATCGAGGTCGCCTAGTCCGACCGTCCGGTTCCTCGACGTCCTGGCGATGCGAGCCTCGAGTGCCGCAGCGAGTTTGCGCGCGACAATGTCGTAACCGGCCTTGTTGAGATGGCAGCAGCTATCCGCGTACAGATGCTGCTCCGTCTGCGCAAAGATGCCGGTGAGATCCTCGAACCATAGCCCGGCGGCGCCGAGGCTCTGCCCCACGACCCGCAGGTACGGGTAGCCGATTTCCACCGGGACCTTGTACAAACTGTCTTCGCTGAAGGCCGTGCGCCGTTCGATCTCGGTCAGCGGCTTGCTTCCCGGAACGTATTGGCTCGGCTGCAGCGCGTGGAGGTAGATCCCGCCCTGGTCCGCCATGATGTTGTTGAGCAGGATCGACGATCGCGCCCAGTTCCGGGCGATGTCGACGTAGAGGTCGCGGCGCGTCGCGTATCCGCTCACGCGCCCGAGAAATCCCCGCTTGTCGTTGCTGAGCTTGCTGTCCGGATTGAGCGGCGGCTCAACCTCGGCGGCGGCACGATAGTGCATCTCGGCCTTCGCAAGCTGCAGGTCCGCCGCCCGCCACAACAGATTGGCCGTGACCAGCCGGCGCAGAACGGGCCTGGAGAACGTCGCGGCGAGCCACGAGCGCGCATCGGCGCTGATCTGCGACCGCGCCAGGAGATTCATCTGGCTGCGCGACGGGCGGCCGTCCACGAGCTGGCGCCACGACGGCGGAAAGAACGGCGAGATGCCGCTGGCGACGTTGCCCTGCGCCTCCGGGAGGGCGATCTCGTTGAAGCCGTCGAGCGCGATGAGGACATCGATGTGCCCGCCACGCGCGATGATGTCGTTGACGACGATCAGCCCCTGCGGCTGCTTGTAGGAGCCGTTGCCAAGGTTGAGGATGACGATGCGCCTACCGGCGAAGGCCGGAACTTTCCTGAGCTCCGCCTTCAGCGTGTCGGCGGAATAGTCCTCGAGGGCGAACTGGGTGGCAACCGATCCGCCGAGCACTGCGACTACGAGCTTGTCGGGCTCGGGGCGCTGGATCTGATCCTCGGGGCCGAAGAAGCCGAATTCGTTCACCGCCGCGCCGATCGGTTCGGGATCGGTCACGAAACCGTAGTACGGATGGACCACCCAATAGGCGAGCTGACCGCCGGCAACCGGCCCCACCTGCGCGGCAGCGAACACGCCGAGTCGGGCGGCCTGGGCCTTTCGGTACGAAAACCATTCGCCGAACGCGAGCCGGTAGGCGGCCGCCGCCATCAGCTCGATGCTGCCGGCCACGACGCAAAGAAGAATTGCGTAAAACAGGATGGTCCTGCCGCGCGACCGCCTGGCCATCATCGTCTCGGGCCCGTCCGCTTTCGACCGGCCGGAATCCGCGCTCGCGATCGCCGCGTCACGGCCCTTGAGCTCCGGCCAGCCAAACGAGACGATACTCGAACAAAACCACTGGTGCGGTCGAGAGGACTCGAACCTCCACGAGTTGCCCCACTAGCACCTCAAGCTAGCGCGTCTACCAGTTCCGCCACGACCGCAGGTATGGGGTGATGGTCACCCTGACCGACGAGGCCAGGGGGCCGGCTGCATGTAACAAATCGGCCGGCGGGGGACAAGGGCCGGCGGGAGGGTCGCCGGGCGATGCCCTGCCCGATGGTTCGAGACGCGGCGCTGGGCGCCGCTCCTCACCATGAGGACCAGGAGAAATGGAGCCGCCCGCAGCCCGACTACCGGTTATCCGGCGAGCGGGGCAGCATCTCCCGCACCTCGACGGCGATGCGGTTGGCGTTGACCACCACGGTGCCGCGGGCGATCGGCAGGTTGTTGGCGAGGATGGTGATGTCGTCCTCCTCGCCGGCGTCGAGCTCGATGATGGCGCCGCGGCCCAGGCGGAGCACCTGGTGCACCGGCATGGACGTGGTGCCGAGCACGACCGCGATGTCGAGCGCGACTTTATCGATGGTTGCCACGGGTGCCTCGAATGCGGTTGAAGGTGGCCCTTCGAGGGCCGCGCTGCGCGCGGCCGCCTCAGGGTGACGCCCTTCGAGGCGCTCCCTTCCGGGGAGCGCACCTCAGGGTGACGGCAGGTGACCATGGGATGGTTACGAGGAGGTTAATGCGCGCGGAATTGCCCATCGGGATGCTGTCCACCGGCGGCGGATCGCCCGCCGAATGGGCGGTTGCCGCGGCGCCGGTGCCCTACGCGACGGCGCTCGCCCACATGGACGCGCGCGTGGCCGCCATCGCGGCCGGGACCGCGCCTGAGCAGGTGTGGCTCCTGGAACATCCGCCGCTCTATACGGCCGGCACCAGCGCCCGGCCGGGCGAAGTGCTCGAGGCGCGCTTCCCGGTCTTTGCCGCCGGGCGCGGCGGCCAGCTCACCTATCACGGGCCAGGCCAGCGGGTTGCCTATGTGATGCTCGACCTCAAGCGCCGCGCGCCCGACCTGCGCCGCCTGGTGGCGACGCTGGAGGAGTGGATCATCCGCACCCTCGCCGGTTTCGACGTCGTCGGCGAGCGGCGCGAGGACCGGATCGGCGTGTGGGTGCGCCGGCCGGACAAGGGCGAGGGTCGCGAGGACAAGATCGCCGCCATCGGCATCCGGGTGCGGCATTGGATCAGCCTGCACGGCATCGCATTCAACGTCGCGCCGGAGCTTGCGCATTTCTCCGCCATCGTGCCGTGCGGGGTCGTCGACCCCCGCTACGGCGTCACCAGCCTCGCCGATCTCGGCGTGCCTGCGACAATGGCGGAGGTCGATGCGGCGCTGCGGCGCGAATTCGAGCCGCTGTTCGGGCCGACGCAGGAGGCTCCTCAGCTGGTCGGCAGCACGGAGAACAGCTCGCCCGCGTAGCGCGCCTTCATCTCATCGTCGCCGGCGGCGAATTCCTCGACCGCATCGACCCGCGCGCTGCCGGGGCCGCGGCGGCACGCCTCGATCATGGCCGCGACGGTCTCGGCCGGACCGGCGAATACCGCCTCGACCGAACCGTCGCGCCGGTTGCGCACCCAGCCTTCGAGGCCGCGGCGCAGCGCCGCGTGCTCGACCCAGGCGCGGTAGCCGACGCCTTGCACCCGGCCGCGGATCGCGACCCGCCGCATCGTGTTTGCGCTCATGCCACTTCGCTGCGCGCGGCTGCACGAGCGCGCGGGGGAAGCCAACGCTCCAAGGCGCGAATGTATGGGTCAGGCAGATCCCAGTCGCGCGCCGCCCGCACGACCAGTTCCTGGTAGCCGGGCTGCGGCCTGCCCGCGGCCCGCTCGCCCGCGATGTAGACCAAGGCCTGCACACGGCGCCCATCGTGGATCACCGTCAGCATGAGGCGCCGGTAGAGCCCGCTGTCGATCGACTCATACGCGTTCACGGCCGCAAGATCGCGCGGCATGAGCCGCCACAGCACGCCGTGTACGATCTCGCCCGGCGCAGGCTGCGCCGAGGCATAGCCCGCCCGCATGATCCCGTAGCGCCAGTGATCGAGCCGCGCCGGCCCGAGCGCGACGGCGCTCGGGCAGCGGCGCGCCATCGCGGCGCGATCCATGTTGGAGCCGTAGGCGAAGTGCAGCATATCTTCCGCCCTCGTCCTGAGGCGCTCGGCGCGCTTCACGGTAAGCATCGCAAATCTGTATTAGCCGCGCCGAGCCTCGAAGGACAGGGCAGCCGCTGCGCTTCACTGGCGGCCTCCTGCTTCGAGGCTCGGCGCGGGCAGTGCGAATGAGGGGTCTCGCCGACAACTGCGCCGAGCGCCTCAGCGTGAGGCCGTTCGAGACGCGCGTACGCCGAAGAAGCGATGCGCGTCGCTATTCGAATTCCAAAATCACCGCGTCGACCGCGAGGCTGTCGCCCGGCCTGGCGTGGATCTTCTTCACCACGCCGTCGCGCTCGGCGCGCAGCACGTTCTCCATCTTCATCGCCTCGACGACCGCCAGCGTCTCGCCGGCCTTCACCTCCTGCCCGACGTCGACGGCGATCGACATCACCAGGCCGGGCATCGGGCAGCGCACGGCCTTGCCGGAGTTGGCCGCCTTGTTCACCGGCATCTTGCGGTCGGCGTCGGCCTCGCGCTCGGTGAACACGTAGGCTTTGGCCTCGGTGCCGCGATGGGAGAGCTCGAAGCCGTTGGGGATCGTGCGCACGTGCACCGCGACCCGGCGATCGTCGATCGTGCCCGACCACAGCACGTCGCCGGGCTTCCAGGCGGAGCGCAGCACGACGCGCTCCCCGTCCCCCGCCCTGCCCTCCCCCGCAGGCGGCGGAGGGTGGAGTGGGGACGCGAAGGTCACGACGATCGCGTCGCCCTCGTGGTCGACGTCGAGCGGATGATCGACGTCGGCCAGGCGCACCCGCCGGCGCCGCTCGCGGATGACGTTGCGGCCGGACATTTGGCCGGAGATCTTTCGCTTGCGCTCGCCCAGCACGCGGTCGATCGCGGCGGCGACGGCGCTCATCACGCGCGCCGTCTCGCCTTCGGGCTTGCGCACGTGGAAGCCGTGCGGAAACTCCTCGGCGATGAAACCGGTCGCAAGCTCGCCGGCACGCCAGCGCGGGTGCTGCATCAGGGCGGCGAGGAACGGCACGTTGTGGCGGATGCCCTCGATGGTGAAGGCATCGAGCGCGTCAGCCTGCGCGTCGATCGCCGCTGCGCGCGTCTTCGCATGCGTCACCAGCTTGGCGATCATCGGATCGTAGAACAGCGGGATCTCGCCGCCCTCGTACACGCCGGTGTCGTTGCGCACCGTCATGCCGCCTTCGCTCATCTCGGCCGGCGGACGATATTTCACCAGCCGCCCCGGCGAGGGAACGAAGCCGCGATGGGGATCCTCCGCATAGATGCGGCTCTCGACCGCCCAGCCCGTAAGCTTCACGTCCTTCTGGAGAAGCGAAAGCCTCTCCCCGGCGGCGACGCGGATCATCTGCTCCACCAGGTCGATGCCGGTCACCAGCTCGGTGACCGGATGCTCGACCTGCAGGCGCGTGTTCATCTCGAGGAAATAGAAGCTGCGGTCTTGGGCCGCGACGAACTCCACCGTGCCGGCGGAATCGTAGCCGACGGCCTCGGCGAGCGCGACCGCCTGCTCGCCCATTCGGCGACGCGTAGCCGCGTCGAGCAATGGGCTCGGCGCCTCCTCTACGACCTTCTGATTGCGCCGCTGGATCGAGCACTCGCGCTCGCCCAGGTGGATGACGTTGCCGTGCTTGTCGCCCAGCACCTGGATCTCGACGTGGCGCGGGTTCTCGATGAATTTCTCGATGAAGACGCGATCGTCGCCGAACGAGGACTTGGCCTCGGAGCGGGCGCGGGCGAAGCCTTCGGCGACTTCATCGGCCGAATGGGCGATCCGCATGCCCTTGCCGCCGCCGCCCGCCGAAGCCTTGATCATCACCGGAAAGCCGACGTCGGCGGCGATCTTCACCGCCTGCACGGGGTCTTCGATCACGCCGAGATGCCCCGGCACGGTCGACACCTTGGCGGCGGCGGCGAAGCGCTTGCTCTCGATCTTGTCGCCCATGGCAGCGATCGCCTTCGGGTTCGGCCCGATGAAGACGATGCCAGCTGCGGCCAGCGCCTCGGGGAAAGCCTCGCGCTCGGACAGGAAGCCGTAACCGGGGTGGACGGCGTCGGCGCCGGTCTGCCGGCACGCGGCGACAATCTTGTCGATGACCAGGTAGCTTTCCGCCGCCGCCGGCGGCCCGATCGGGACGGCCTCGTCCGCCATCTCGACGTGCAGCGCGTCCCTGTCCGCGTCGGAATAGACGGCGACCGTCTCGATCCCCAACCGCCGAGCAGTCTTGATGATGCGGCAGGCGATCTCGCCCCGGTTGGCAATCAGGATGCGCTTGAACATGTCCGCTGAGCGTTGCGGTGCAGCACGGAAAATGTCAATGGCGCGCCCCCCTTCTACCCACCGCCGCTTGCCGGGGAGGCAAAGGCAGAGGGAAACGTCGCCCACGCGGCGAGGGCGGCCGCGACGAGCGGCGCGAGCGACATGACGGCGAGCTCGACGGCGAAGCGGCCGCGCCCGATCGCTGCGCCGATCGCGAGCTTGGACGCCATGTTGCTGGCGACCGCCACCAGGATGGCGAGACTTCGCGCTCGCGGCCCCCAAGGGTTCGGGCGCAAGCCGCGCCATGGCGACAGTGACGGCATCCACGTCGGCGAGGCCCATGGCGGCCGCGCCGATGATGGCGCCGGTCGCGCCCACCCGCTCGCCGAGCACGCGCCCCACCACGATGATCGCGCCCAGCAGCACGGCGAACCCGATCACCGAGCCCAGGCTGAACGGGTTGCGGAACTCGACGGCCTTTTGCTCGGCGGCCGGATCGCGCCACCAATAGACCGCCGCCACCGCAAGACCGCCGGCGACCAGCGTGGCGACAATCAAGGGCGCGGCCGTCGCGAGCAGGAGCGCGGGGTTCAGCACGGCGATCAGGATGATCACCCGAGCGAAGGAGATCGCGTTGGCGAGCGAGACCCCGGCCGCCAGCAGGCGCGGCGCGCCCTCACCCGCGGCGGCGCGGCGCGCATAAGCCGCCGTGACGGCGGTCGAGGAGACGAGGCCGCCGGCCGCCGCCGCCAGCAGCACCCCGTGTCCGGCACCGAAATATTTCACCAGCACGTAGCCGACGAAAGACACGCCGGCGAGCACGATGGCGATCATCCACACCTGGCGCGGATTGACCCCGCCGAACGGGCCGATCCCCTCGTCGGGCACGATCGGCAGGACGATGAAGGTCATCGCCAGCAGCACCAGGGCGGAGCGCAGCTCAGGCCAGGTGATCCGTCCGACCCAGCCGTGCAGGTCCTCACGCCATGCGAGCAGCCCCGCGGTCGCGACCGCGGCGGCGGCGGCGATGCGCAGATCGCCGATCAGCGCATAGGCCCCGAGCGCGAACGTCACCATGCCGGCGACGGCGGTGGTGGCCGAGAAGGTGTTTTGGTAGCGGTTCTCGTCGCGGCAGAAGGTGGCGAACACGGCCGCATAGGCGGCAAAGCCGAGGCCCAGCACCAGTCCCCCAGGCCCGGTGGCGCCGCCGAGCGCCTGCGCCAGGGCACCGATCACGCCCCCGAGCAGGCCAGTGATTGCGAAGGTGCGCACGCCAGCGGTGCGGCTGCCGGGATGCGCTTCCCGCGCCCGCCAACCGCGCTCGATACCGATCAGCAGGCCGATACCGAGTGCGACGCCGAACCGGGAAATCAGCTCCTGAATGTCCATGACAGGTCCGCGCCGCTAGTGCGGCGGATTTGAAGTTCCTATCCGTTTGCCGCAACCCCACGTAGGAACTTCAAATCCACAAGCCGCACTAGCAAGCATTGATACTGCTGGTGCTCCTTTGATTCCGAATTTCGCTCAGAAGATGCCGCGAAGTGATGCGAAATTCGGAATCGGAGCACCAGTGCCGGACCATAGCGAGGTTAGGCCGCCAGATCGACCACGCCGGCGACCGACCCGCGCGACGCGGTCATGCCGACCAGGGCGGCAAGCGGCGCGAGCGCGCCGCGGCCCTTGCGCGCAAGGCGCGACGCCAGCCAGGCTGCAGCCTCGCCGCGCACGGCTCCGCCGCGAACGATCGTCGCAGGAGCCCAGTCGGCAAGCAAGCTCAGGCGGGCGAGCGCGCTTGAGCGCGTCGGCACGCGATAGCCGGCGCTGCTGAGGACATGGTGGGCGATCGCCTTGACGAACAGATCCGCGAAGGCACCGCCGTCGGGGCGATCGAGCGCGGCGTCGTTGATGTCGAACAGGGCGTCGGCCTCCGCCCTCGTGACCGGGTCAGCGCCGCCGGCGAGCAGGATGCGCTTGATCAGTCCGGTGTCGACGACGTCGATCGCGCGCGAGTCGTGCACGCGGCCCCGCGTGGTCGGCCCTTCGCCGGTGATGACGCCCTTGCGTACTTCGGCAAGCGCCGCCACCGCGAGCGCGGTCGTCGGCGAGGTTTCGACGGCGGTCATCAGGGCGGCGAAATCCGCCTCGGTCTCGACGGCTCCGTCGGCTGTTCCGGCGATCTTGTCCACGACACGCTCCCGTCCCATTTTAGAAGAATGCTTGGCTGGCCCTGGTTACCAAGTCCCTAAATCTCGCCCGCGGGGTCTCCACCGATCAGGTACGTCGAGGAATCCGCGCGGTTTCCTTTTGTCGCGCGTTCGCGGAATTGCCTCCGTGACCGGGGTCACATTTCAGGGCAAAGTCGGCGGGTGCCAGGGAGGGCCTTCATGACCAAGAGTGCCGGCATCCATCACGTCACCGCCATCTGCGGCGATCCGCGCCGCAACGTGGCGTTCTATACGGACGGTCTTGGGCTGCGCCTGGTGAAGAAGACGGTCAATTTCGACGATCCCAGCACCTGGCATCTCTATTACGGCGACGAGACCGGCAGCCCCGGGACGGCGCTGACGTTCTTCGCCTGGGGCAAGGCTCCCCCGGGCCGCAACGGCATCGGGGCGGCGGCGGCGACCGCCTTCGTCATCCCGGAGCGTTCGCTCGCCTATTGGACCGGCCGGCTTGCCGAACAGGGCATCCCGCACGACGCACCGGAGCGGCGCTTCGACCAGACCTGCGTCGCGTTGCGCGATCCGGACGGGATGAACCTGGAGCTCGTCGCCACCAAGGGGGCGCGCGCGCTGCCCGCCCGGCCCAACGGGCCGGTGCCGGAGGAGCATGCGATCCGCGGCTTCTTCGGCGTGACCCTCATGGTCAACGACGTGGAGGCGACCGCGCGCGTGCTGACCGATGCCCTCGGCTTTGCCGCCGCGGGAGACGAGAACGGCCGCCACCGCTTCGTCGCGTCGGGCGGGCCGCTCGCGACGGTGGTCGACGTGCGCGCCGAGCGGGGCGCGGCGCCGGCGCGGCAGGGCGCCGGATCGGTGCATCACGTGGCGTTCCGGGCCGCCGACGATGCCGCCGAATCCGCGATGGCCGCGGCCGTGCGCGAGCTCGACCTGCGCCCGACCGATCGGATCGACCGTCAGTACTTCCATTCGGTGTATTTCCGCGAGCCCGGCGGCGTCCTGTTCGAGATCGCGACCGACGCGCCCGGGTTCACGGTCGATGAGCCGAAGGAGGCGCTCGGCACCGCGCTCAAGCTGCCGCCCTGGTACGAGGCGCGGCGCGCCGAGATCGAGGCGGCGCTGCCGCCGCTCGGTTAGCGGCGCGCCTACGTGCGGTTGCGCATCAAGCGTCGGCGCAATTGCAGCGAAACTGATTACGTTTCCGAAAGCCTGTGCGGATAAATGCCGACCCCGCGCTGGCCTTTTCATGTCCCGTTGTGGATTGCTGCCCCATCGTCAACCGCGAATGAGCGGAACTCCGGACGGGGATCCACTCGAGCATCGGGTTGGTGGGACCTTTGAACATGGCGCTCGACGTCAAGACGCTATTTTATCTGACGATTTACATCGACACGATTCTCGGCACGCTGCTCCTGTTCGTGTGGTCGCAGAGCGCGAGCCCGAATGCGCTGGCGTGGTGGGGGTCGGCGCACCTGATGCGCGCCGGCTCGGTCGTGCTCTACGGGCTGTACGACACGGTGCCCGATCTCATCTCGATCGATCTCGCCAACGCGATCCTGCTGAGCTCCTATGCGGTGACGTGGAACGGCGCACGCGTGTTCGACGGGCGCCGTACGCTCTACGGCTCGCTCGCGGCAGGCGCCGCGGTGTGGATCGGCTTCTGCCTGTGGCCCGGCTTCACCGAGAATGCCAGCCTGCGCGCGCTGGTCAGCGCCGCGATCATCGCCGTCTATGCGTGGCTCACGGCTTATGAGTTCTGGCGCGGGCGCGAGGAGCGGCTGGTCTCGCGCTGGCCGGCGATCTTCATCCTGTTCGCGCACGGCGCGCTGTTCCTGCTGCGCAGCCCGCTCGTCGGCATGATGAGCCTGCCGACCGACAACCACATGTTCGCGAGCGCCTGGCTCAACGTGCTGAGCGCCGAGTCGCTGCTGTTCCCGATCTCGATCGCGTTCATCCTGCTGGCAATGTCCAAGGAGCGCGCCGAGATGTCGCACAAGAACGCGGCCAAGCTCGATCCCCTCACCGGCCTGCCCAACCGTCGCGCGTTCCTGCAGGACGCCGAGCAGCTGCGGCTGATGCAGATCGCGCGCGGTCACGCGATCGCCGTGCTGATGATCGACCTCGATCATTTCAAGTCGATCAACGACCGCTACGGCCATTCGATCGGCGACCGCGTGCTGCAGATCTTCTCCAACACCGGGTGCGCGCACCTGCGCTCGTTCGACCTGATCGGACGGTTGGGCGGAGAGGAGTTCGCCATCGTGATCGCCGACGGCAATCGGGACAATGCGATGGCGGTGGCCGAACGGATCCGCTCCGAGTTCGCCGCTGCCGCCGCCGTGGTCGACGGCCATCCGGTGGCCGCGACGCTGAGCATCGGCATCGCGCTGATCCGCCAGTCGGCCGAAGCCGCCTCCCTCCTGGGTGATGCCGACAAGGCCCTGTATCGGGCGAAGGATTGCGGCCGCAACCGCGTCGAGCTCGCCGACGAGCAGCCGGCGGGATCAAGTCCCGTACAGTCGCGCGTGGCCGACCTGATTGCATCCAAGGGCAAACGTACTGCTGCCTAGACCTGGCCCTTGCCGCCACAGCCGCATGGCCGTATGGCTGACCCTGCAGCGATCCGCTTGCACGACGGTCAGCACGAAGCCCATGCGCGTCACGCCGACCTGCCTGCTCCTGATTGCGTCGGGTCTGGCGCTGGCGAACCCTGCAGGACCGCTTGACCTCCGCGCCGCCGAGTCCGGCGCTTGTGTGCCCGCAGGCACCTGGGTCCATCCGACCAGCGGGGAGCAACGTGACGACGTGATTGCGACATTCGCCAAGCGTGGGGTCGTGTTTCTCGGCGAGACGCATGACGACGCCGAGCACCATCGCTGGCAACTCCACACGATCGCCGCGCTGTTCAGCCACCAGCCCGACATGGTGCTCGGCTTCGAGATGTTCCCACGACGCGTCCAGCCGGTGCTCGACCGCTGGTCCAAGGGGGAATTGAACGAGGCCGCCTTCCTGCGCGAGGTCGATTGGCCGCAGATCTGGGGCACGAGCGCCGATCTCTACCTGCCGCTGTTCCATTTTGCCCGCATGCATCGCTTGCCGATGCTGGCGCTCAACGTCGATCGGGCAACGAACCGGCGTGTGGCGGCACAGGGGCTCGCCCGCGTCCCGAGTGCCGAGCGCGAGGGTGTCGGGGATCCGGCGCCGGCCTCTTCGTCCTATCGCGACCGGCTGTTCGAGACGTTCAGGAACCACCCGCCTGACGGCGAGACGGCCGGCGCCGATTCCGAACAGTTTGCGCGTTTCGTCGCCGCCCAGCTGTTGTGGGACCGCGCCATGGCCGAAGCCATCGTCGGCGCGCGGCGCGATGGGCGACGGCCTCTGGTCGTCGCCATCGTGGGCAGCGGCCATGTCGAATACGGCGAGGGTGTCGTGCACCAGCTGACCGCCCTGGGGCTGGACGATGTTGCGACCGCGTTGCCCTGGCGCGCAGGTACCGCGTGTCCGGCGCGTGATCCGAAGATTGCGGACGCGCTCTTCGGTGTATCGCCTCCGGCAGCAGCACGCACCCCGCGGCCGCGGTTGGGGGTGACCGTCAGCGCGGCGGAGACCGGCGTGCGGGTCGAGGGGGTCGCCGCCCAGAGCATCGCAGAAGCCACCGGCCTCCAGGTGGGCGACGTGATCGAGAATGCCGCCGGGGTCGGCGTCCGCCGGCCGACCGACCTGGTGGCCATTGTTCGACGCCAGGCGCCGGGTACGTGGCTGCCGCTCTCGGTGCGCCGGGGCGAGGAAGGCTTCGAGATGGTGGCACGCTTTCCGGCAGAACGCTGATGCTGCTGCGCCTGTTCCTGCTTGCGATCGGGCTGGTTGTCGCTCCCGCGGCGGCCTGGGCGGTCGAGCCGCATTACGTCGTCCACCTGTCCCTCGACCCGGCGACGCGCGAGTTGCACGCCCGGATCCAGGTAAGCTTGCCGGCCGGTGGCGAACGGCGTTTTGCCCTTGGCCGCGGGTTCGAACTGCAGGCGCTGACGATCGACGGGCGGACCTTGGAGCCGGTCGCGCAGAGCTGGCCGGTGCCCACGGGCCGCCCGGTCGAAATCGCTTATCGCGCCGCGCTGCCAGGCCTGGATGCAGCCCGGACGAGCCGGCGGCTTGCGCCATTCGCCGACCCGGAAGGCTCGTTCCTGCCGCTGTTGGGCGAACAGCCGGGACTCCTGCCCGGTCCCTTTACCTATGAGGTGACGGTCGATGTCCCGGCGGCGCAGCGTGCCGTGGCTCCCGGGCGCCTGGTTGAGGAGCGGGAGGCCGACGGCCGCTACATCGCTCGCTTCGTCTTCGGCAAGCCGGTGCGGGAGTTGTCGGTGTTCGTCGGGCCCTACGTGGTCGGCGAGACGATGCATGGCGCCGTGCGGCTGCGCACGTATTTTCCCCAAGACATCGACGGCGCGCTCGGCGACCGCTACCGGCGCCAGGTCGCCCGCTATCTCGACGCCTTTTCCGCCACGATCGGCGACTATCCGCACGGCGAGTTTCACGTGGTGGCGAGCCCACTGCCGGTCGGGCTCGGCTTCCCGACGCTCACCTATGTCAGCCGGCACATATTGCCGCTGGCGTTCATGCAGGAACGCTCGCTCGCCCACGAGGTGCTGCACGCCTGGTGGGGCCATGCCGTAGCGGCCGACTATGGGCGCGGAAACTGGTCCGAGGCGCTGACCACCTTCATGGCCGACTATGCGTTGGCCGAGCAGTCGGGCGAAGGGGCGGCACGCGAGATGCGCCGCCGCTGGCTCGCCGATTTTGCGACGCTGTCGGCGGACCAGGCACAGCCGGTCCAAGCCTTCGTTGCCCGCGACCACGGGGCTTCGCAAGTGATCGGCTACAACAAGGGAGCGATGCTGTTTCTGATGCTGCGCGACGAGATCGGTTCCGCGGCCTTCCAAGCCGGTATCCAGCGCTTCTGGCACAAGCAGCAATTTCGGGTCGCGGCCTGGAGCGATCTGCAGGCGGCCTTCGAAGCGGCGGCCGGGCGTCCGCTGGAGATGTTTTTCCGGCAATGGCTCGAGCGCCCCGGTGCGCCGGAGCTCGTGCTGCGCAGCGTCGAGCGCGGCGAGCAAGAAGCGGTCAAGTTCACCCTGGTCCAGTCGCAACCGCCTTATCGGCTCGCGGTCCCCGTCGTGATCGAGACGGTCGCCGGGGCGGAACGCCACGTCGTGCGCCTGGATGCGACGGAGAGCCGGTACGCGCTGCGGCCCGCCGCCCGCGCCACGGCGCTGCGCATCGACCCCGACTACCGTCTGTTTCGACGACTGCCGCTCGAAGAGGTGGCGCCGATCATCCGCAGCCTGATGGTCGCGCCGAATGCGGTGACGGCAATCGCCGATGCGGATCCGCTGGCGGCAGAGCCCGATGTCGCAGACGCGGGCCGCAGCATCGCGGCTCGCCTGCTCGAAGCCGGCTGGCAGCCGTTGGACATGGACGAGGCGATGCGGGCGAATGCACCGCTGCTGCTCGTCGGCACGACGCCGCGCGTGGCCGGAGCGCTGTCCCGCGCGGGTCTGCCGCCGCCGGCTCGGCTGGTTGACCACGGCACCGCGCGGGTCTGGGCCGCCCGCTACCACGGCAACGTCCCACTGCTGGTCGTGGAAGGGCAGGATGCCGATTCGCTCCGGCAGATCGCCGCCGTGATCCGCCACTACGGCGCCAGCAGCTGGCTGGTATTCGCGGGCAGCAGGATCATCGACAGCGGCATCTGGCCGCCGACCGGGCAGCCGCTGCAGGTGGAGCTGAAAAACTGATGCGACACAGCCGGGCGGTCTTGCCGACGCGCCGACGCGCCGTTACAGCAAGGCGCGCCGAACAACCGGAGCCGATGGCATGGACGCGAAGACCTCGGGCGAGGCGGACCACCAGACGAACGACGTCCGCACCATGGCGCAGCCTCCATTTGCCGAGTTCCTCGGCGTGAGGGTTATCCACGTGTCGCGCGAGCGCGTCGCGGCCGAGCTCACGGTGCGCGAGGAGCTCGGCAACCGGTTCGGCATCCTGCACGGCGGGGCGATCATGGCGCTTGCCGACAATCTCGGCGGAACCGCGACCATCGCCAACCTGCCCGAGAACGCCACCACCACCACGATCGAGAGCAAGACCAATTTCTTCGCCGGCATCAGCGTGGGCGATACCGCGCGCGCCGAATGCACTCCGCTGCATCGCGGCCGCTCCACCATGGTGTGGCAGACCCGGATCACGCGCGGCGACGGGAAGCTCGCCGCCATCGTGACGCAGACCCAGATGGTGCTGACGGGAAAGAAGTAGCCGACGCGATCACGCGCCGGCGCGATCAAGTACCGGGCGAGATCACGCGTCGAGGACCTGGCGGAGCCGTTCCGCCAGATCGCGCTTGCGGTAGGGCTTTCCCAGCAGCGCGTCGCCGGGCTCCAGGTCGAGGCTGCTGTCCAATGCATTGCCCGGGAAGCCGGAGGTGAACAGCACCTTGAGGTCCGGCCGCATCGCTCGCGCCCGCCTCGCCAGCTCCCTTCCGTTCATGCCACCCGGCATGATCACGTCGGTGAACAGGAGGTCGACCGCGACGCCGTCTTCGAGCTTGCGCAACGCCGCCTCGCCGCTGTCCGCCGCCACGACGCGATAGCCGAGGCTGGTGAGCTGGCTCACCACCGCCGCCCGCACCTGGGGATTGTCGTCGACCGCCAGAACGATATCTTCGCCAGGCGCGAGGGAGACCTCATCGGCAATCCGTCTGGGCGTCAAGGCTCGATCGGTCTCGAGCGCCGCCGGAATATACAGCTTGAATACAGTCCCGGCTCCCACCTCGCTGTAGGCGCTGATGTGCCCGCCGGACTGCTTGACGAAGCCATACACCATGCTCAGGCCGAGCCCCGTGCCCTTGCCGTCCTGCTTGGTGGTGAAGAAGGGCTCGAAAATTCGCGCCAGCACGTCCGTGCTCATCCCGGTCCCGTTGTCGGTCAGCGAAATGACGACGTAGGCGCCGGGGCTCATCTCGGGCTGCAGCGGCACGTCGGCTTCGTCGAGCTCGATCGCGCTCGTCTCCACTGTCAGCCGGCCGCCGTCGGGCATGGCATCCCGGGCGTTGATCGCGATGTTGACGAGCGCGGTCTCGAGCTGCGCGACGTCGATGAAGACGGCGGGAAGGCCGTTTGCGACGCGCAACCGAATGTCGACGGTCTGGCCGATCGTGCGGCCGAGCATCTTCATCGTGTTGCCCACCAGCTCGTTGATCGCGACCCGGCTCGGCTGCAGCGGCTGGCGCCGCGAGAACGCGAGCATCTGCCGCGTCAGCTCGGCGCCGCGCAGCGCCGCCTGCAGTATGGTCTCCAGGGTCTCCGCGGCGCTGGGGATTGCGGCGACATCCTCGGCCAGCAGATCGAGGTTGCCGATCATGATGAGCAGGAGATTGTTGAAGTCGTGTGCGAGCCCGCCGGTGAGATTGCCCACCGCTTCCATCTTCTGCGCCTGCCGCAGCTGCTGCTCCACCGCGCGGCGGTCGGTTACGTCCTCGACGACGCCGAGCAGAAATTCGGGATTGCCGTTGGCGCCACGGATGCACAGCCGGCGCGAGATCACCCAGCGCGTCCCGTTGGCCGGCGTCTCGAACGGGTGCTCCTCGATCAGGAGCTCCTCGCGTTCGGTCAGCAGCTTCTGCTCGATCGCCCGGATGGCGGCGGCGGAAGGTCCGGGGAAGACATCGTCGGCTGTCCGCCCGATGATCTGGTCGCGGGTGACGCCCCACATCTTCTCGGCTCTGCGATTGGCCAGCAGGAACCGCCCGTCCGGATCCTTGACGAAGATCGTGGCCGGCACGTTCTCGATGACGCGGTCGAGGAACTGCCGATTGCGGTCGCGCTCCTGCTCGGCGCGCCGCTGCTCGGTGAGATCGACGAGGGCGCCGAGCGAGGCCGAGCGCCCCTCGTAGATCAACGTCTGCGCGAAGACGCAGACCTCGATGATGGTGCCGTCGGCCTTGAGATGACGCCGAATCCGGCCGGCGCGGTAGTGCTCGCGCGGCCACTCGGCATCGCGGCGCAACTGATCGCGGTCCTCGGAGGGCCGCACGTCGAGCAGCGTCATGGTCAGGAACTGCTCGCGCGTGTAGCCATACTGCCTGATCGCCGCGTCATTCACGGCGATGAACCGCATCGTCCCGTGCTCGTAGACCCACATGGGGATCGGATTGCCCTCGAACAGCAGCCGGAACGAGGCTTCTTGGGGCTTGCTTTCCGTCGCGTCCTCGCGGGCGAACCGGCGACGTCGCACCGCCTCTGAGATCCGGGCGAACAGCGAGCCCTCGACCGATCGGGATTTGAACAGCCGGCGCATCGAGGCCCTGACCACTAGCCCTTTGCGGCGCGTTTGCGCGCCGCCGCGCGCAGGCGCTCGAAGCTGATCGGCTGGGCGCCGAGCAACTGTACGAACGTGTCGCGCGGCATCGGCTTGGCGAACAGATATCCCTGCGCCGTGTCACAGCCCATCGCCATGAGGCAGTGAAGATCCTCCTCCGTCTCAACGCCCTCGGCGCACAGCGACGCCTGAAAGCGATGCGCAAGATCGATGACGGTCGCGCAGACGCCGCGGTTGAGCGGGTTGTCGGCGCAGCTTTCAACGAAGCCGCGGTCGAGCTTGATCTCGACGAACGGCAGATCCCGCAGCCGTGCGAGCGACGCGTAGGCGGAGCCGAAGTCGTCGATCGACAGCGACACGTTGTACAGCCGCAGCTGCGCGGCGACCTCGTGCATCCAGCCCGCGTCGCGGATGATCTCGTCTTCCGTCACTTCGAGGATGAGACCGGGAAAGCGGCCGTCATCCGGGAGAGAGCGGCGAATGAGGCTGATGAAGTCGGGAGCGTGCAGCACCGAGACCGGACTGTTGACCGACAGCTTCAGCGCTGCGCCGTGATCGGCGAAGATCGCCCAGTCGGCCATCGCGCAACGCAGGACGAACACGACAGCGGGTGGTAAAGCGGATCTCCGGCGGGCGGTAGGAACTCGGCCTGGCGCAACGACGCCGTGCTCCGGATGCCGGGCGCGGACCAGGGCCTCGGCCCCGCAGATCGTCATCGATTTCAGATCGATTTTCGCCTGGTACCAGACTTCGAGCCAACTGCGCTCGAGCGCTTCCTCGAGGTGCACCACGCACCCGTTCGCGGGCACACGCTCGGCGGCACGCGGCTCCGCCGGCGCGCCGCCGAGCGGCTCGCACGCCAGCTTCTTGCGCAAATCCGTGGCGCGAAACGGTTTCTGCAGCGACGGGAGCATCGCAAGCCCGTGCGCGACGCCGATCCGCTCGATCTCCTCCAGCGTGCCCTGGTCGCGCCCGCTGATCAGCATAACGCTACCGGTGAAGCGCAGCTCCTCGAGTCGACGAATGACCTCGATCGCATCCGACCCTTTGAGCGCCAGGTCGAGAACGACGAGGTCCGGCTGGCTCCCCTCGAGCTCGGCGAAAAAGTGAGCAGGGGCACAAAATGCCCGAGCGGCAATTCCCATCGAGCCGAGCACCTTGCAGACCAACGCACCGACCTGCGGCTCGTCATCGAGAACGAATGCCGTTTTCGGCAACACGAGAGATCCCCGCCCCGTTGTAACGGTTGAAAAACCTGGCCCTCAAAGCCTTAGCCGCGAAGCCCTAATTACGTATTAACCCTGAGACGGAATCGCCCACGCAAGCTCACGGCAGACTGAACACGATCAGCTGGTCGGTAACCTCATCCGCTCCCGGCTTCAGCGAGCCGCCGGCGAAGAACACGCTACGTCCAAGCACAGCGGCGCCGAACCCGTGCCGCGCCTCGGGCAGCGGTGCGAGCGTGATCCATTTGCCGTTGTTCGGATCGAACGCTTCGTTCTGGGAAAATGTGCCGGTCGCGCGCGCCTCGCCTCCGACCACCAGGACCATACCCTGATACGCCGTGTAGGCGAGGCCGCTGCGCGCCGTCGGCAGCGGCGGCGCCGAGGTCCAGGCATTGCTTGCGGGATCGTAGATCTCGTGCAGGTCGGTGCGGTCGTCCGAGCTAGTGAAGCGGCCGCCGACGGCGTGGATCTTGCCGCCGACCGCAACCACCGCCAAGTGATCGCGCGCCTTCGGCAGCGGCGCACGCTCGCTCCACGTCGCGGTCGCCGGGTCGTAGGCCTCGTGCGTCGCCACCACCTTGCCTTCGAGGTTGCGCCCGCCGATCGCATGGATGCGGCCGTCGAGCACGGTCACGCCGACCGAACCGCGCGGGCCCTTCATGCTGGCGAGTGCCTGCCACGTGTCGCTCGCGGGGTCGTAGGCGAAGACGGACTCCACCGCTCCGGCGTGCACCGAGCGCTGGAAGCCGCCTATCGTGTGGATCCTGCCGCCGAGTACCGCCACGCCGAGATGGTCGAGTCCGCGCGGCATCGGGGCGCGCGAGCGCCAGCGGTCCGTTGCCGGGTCGTACTCGTCGTTGAACGGCTGACCCTGTCCGCGCACGCTGCCGCCCAGCACGTAGATCTTGCCGTCGAGCGAAGCGAGCGCCGTCTCGTTGCGCGGCGACGGCAGCGGAGTCTTCTTCACCCAGTCGCCGCCGGAAACCGGCGCCTGCGCGAAGGCTGCCGCGCCCAGCACGACTTGCAGCGCGACGGCCAGCAAGATGCCACGCATGTGGAGAATCTCCCGACGGTGCATGTCAGCCGAGCGGCGTGTCGCGGTAGACGTCCTTGACCAGACAGCTCAGACCGAACTCCGCCACCGTGAGCGTGTCACTGGCATTCAGCAGTTGTGAGCGCCACCCATCGGCGGTTCGGAGATCCACGCTGATTTCCGGCTGATCCTGACGGACCAGAACAATGCAAATGCAGGTCGAATGCGAGCGGTAGATGTCGCGCTTGCTGTCGATGACGGCCTTGTCGCTCTCGGACAGAACCTCGGCCACGAGATAGCAGCGATCGGCGTAGCGCGCGTCCGGATTTTCATCCTCTCTTATCACCGCCACGTCAGGCCCGGGATCATAGGGCACGGTCGATACGATGTTCACGCCGATGTCATGATAGGCGACAAGCGTCGGATCGTGCCGCTTGAGTGCGTCGTTCAACAGCGATTCAAGGTTGGCAACAATCCGTTGGTGGCGACGATTCGGCGGAGCCATCATGATCGGAACGCCCTCGATCAGTTCCCAATGCTCCTCGTCTGGCCGCGACGCGAGCCAGGTGCGGAACGAAGCAACCGAAGGATCGGGGTATTTGAGCGCACAGCGCCAACCATGATGCTTCTTGCCCCATGCTGCCGGGCACAATCATACGAGGCGTGGACCACACCAACAAGGCTTGGCGCGAGAGCGCGACCGTGCGCATCGACCCTTCAGGCAAGGTCTATGTTTCGTCGGGCGCCTGTCCCCAGGGCCAGGGCATGGAGACGATCTTCGCCCAGATCGTCGCCGATACCTGAGAGGTAAATCCCGAAGACGTCGTCATGTCGTTCGCCGACACGGCGTCGATCGCGCTCGGCTTCGGCACGATCGCAAACCGCAGCACGGTGACGCTATCGGCGGCAATCCATCATGCCAGTGAGAGGCTTCGCGAAAAGGTGTTTGCGATCGGCACCAACCTGCTCGAATGCGCGGCGGGCGATCTCGAGCTGCGCGACGGTTCCGTCGGCATCGTCGGGGTGCCGGGCGCTGCCGTGACGCTTGCGCAAGTGGCGCAGGCCGCGCGCCCCGGCTGGGATCATGGCCGCCCCGGCGGCATCGAAGGCGGGCTCGAGACCACCTACTATTTCGAGCCGCCGACCGTCACCTGGGCCTACGCCACCCATGCGGCAATCGTTGCGGTCGATGTCGAGCTCAGCCGCGTGGCAATCGAGAAATACGTGATCGCCCATGATTGCGGCGTGGTGGTCAACCCGATGCTGGTGGAAGGCCAGATCATCGGCGGCGCCGCACAGGGGCTCGGCGGCGCCTCTACGAGGAGCTTGCCTACGACGCCGATGGCCAGCTGCTCGCCGGCTCGTTCATGGACTACCGCGAGCGAGATCCCCGACATGGAGCTGATCCACCAGCACTCGCCCTCCCGCTCAACCCGCTCGGCGTCAAGGGCGTCGGCGAAGGCGGGCCGATCGCGCCGCCGGCGGTCATCGCCAATGCGGTCGCCGACCCGCTTTCGCCCTACGGCGCCGAGTTCAACATGACACCGGTGAGGCCGGAGCAGATCGTGCGCGCCGTGTGGGGGAAGACCGGCGCCGGCTGAGGGCGCTTCTGTCCGCTCAGACGAGCGGCGTGTCGCGATAGACCGAAATGTGCCCGAGCGCCCGCGACGACCATGACGTTCACCTCCGCAGGAAGCCTGGCGCCCGTCAACACGGCTCGGTCGCCCGCTCGATCAGGCCGTCCAACCATGCAAGATCCTTCTGAAGCATCGCGTTGTCGGGCGACTGCGCAGCCATTTCGGCGATGATCCGGCGGCCGGTGTGGAATGCCTTTGCCGCCTGTTCGCCTTGACCCTGTTGTGCGAACACCATTCCAACGCGCGCGTGCGACAGCGCCAGGTCGCGCTGCCACCCGATATTTCCGGCGTCGGCCGCCGCAAGTCGATCGGCAATAGTGCGTGACCTTTGGTAGTTTTCGAGAGCTTCGTCCAGGTTCGCCTCCGCGCTGAGAACGTCGCCGATCTTGTTGTACGAGACGGCAAGATCGCGCTGCCATCCGGCATTTGCCGGGTCGGCCTCGGCCAGATGCCGTCGGATGGCGAGCGACCTCTCAAAGGCAGCGCGCGCTCCTGCGTGATTGCCCTGCGCCCGGAGCACGTCGCCGATTTTTTCCTGCGATACCGAGAGGTCGCGCTGCCAGCCGGCATTTCCTGCATCCGCCATCGCCAAGCGCTCGCTCAACGCCAGCGACGCTTCGTAGGCGGCGAGAGCATCCACTAGATAGCCCTGCGCGACCAGCACATCGCCAATCTTGTTGTGGAAAACGGAAAGGTCCCGCTGCCAAGCAGCATTGCCGGGGTCCGCCCTGGCGAGGCGTTCGACGATTGCGAGGGAAACCCGATAGCTGCCGAGAGCCTCCGGCAGGTTGCCCTGAGCACGAAGCACCTCGCCCATCCTTGCATGCGATATGGAGAGATCGCGTTGCCAGGCCGTATTGCCCGGATCGACCCTGGCGAGTCGTTCGGCAATGGCAAGGGAACTCCGGTAGGCTGCGAAGCGGGAAGGTTGCCCTGGTCCTTCAGCACGTCGCCGATTTTTTCCTGCGACACCGAGAGATCGCGCTGCAATCCGGCATCTGAGGGGTCGGCCCCGGCCAGCCGCTGCCGGATGGCGAACGCATTCTGGTAGGCATCGAACGCGGAGTTGAGATCGCCTTGTTCCACGCGCAGGTCACCAATTCTGTTGTGCGTAACGGAAAGATCGCGCTGCCAAGCGACATTCTCCGGGTCCGTACTCGCAAGATCACGGAAAAAGGAAAGGGAATCCTGATAGCTGTCGAGCGCAGCCGACAGCTTGCCTTGAGATTTGAAAAGCTCGCCAATATTTTCGTACGAATCCGCAAGGCTCCGCCGCCATTCGATATTTCCTGGATCACCCCGGATCAGGTTTTCGAACACCCGCGCTGCACGTTGGTAGAGCGGCAACACTACTTCTGCTCTCGCGCGCTGCGAAAGATAGTTTCCCACCGCCATGATCAGCTGTGCCAGCACGGGCCCGTCCGGGGCATCCTTTGAAACGGCAATCGCGTGTGGCGTGAGGCGCTCGCATACCGGCCTGCTCGCGGGGTTATGTGGATCGGTTGGATAGACTGCACCGACGACCGCCACCGCGGCAGCAAGCCAGTGATCCTTTGCCGCGTCGAGCATGTCGCGTGCGGTCGCTTGCACGACGGGGTGGATGGAAATCAAGCGCGCGTTGCGATCAAAGGTGATGAGAGAGAGACGTTCCAAGGCCTGGAAACACTTTTCCAGCCTCCCCCTGTCAGCCGCAAATTCAGCCACGGACGAAGGATAGAGTTCCGCTTCCTGCTCGAACAATTCCGCGGGGACGCCAACGGGATCGAACAATGCCGCGAACGAGAGGACCGCGACGGCGCCAGGGGCTTGCCTTTCGACCTCGTCGACAGCTTTGCGATAAGTCGCCAGGACTGATCTCAGGCGTGCCCTCTCATCCGATCCATCACTGAGAAGACGCTCAAACTCGGCGAGGTACGCCGTTAGGGGTATTTCCGGGTGGTGTCGCAAATACGCAGCGGCAAGGGTGAGTGCGATCGGCAGACGACCAAGTGTCTCCGCAAGGCTCGCTAGTTCCGCCTCGTGCGCATCGCTACGGCCTGTCTCCCGGCGCAAAAACTCGATTGCCTCGGAGACCGACAAATCGCTCAGCTGGATCGAAGGTGTCCCGGCGGGCAAATGCGCAAGTCGTGTGGTAACTAACAGATGCACGTTGCCACGGGGTCGCCATCGGTCGAGAACGCCTGCATCGTCCACATCGTCATAAATCAGGAGCCAGGGTTTGTGAAACCCGGTGTGGGCAAGAAAATCAAGCGTGCGTTCCGCTGCTGCTGCCCGATCTTGTGCCTGAGACAGTTCGGGCATGTAGATCGTCCCCAGCTCAACGAGGCCGAACTCTATGCCATCCCAGGTCGCTGCGTTCTGTGCACGTGTGGCGTGGAGCCACCAGATGCCTGCGTATTTCGCCTGCATGCGCAAGGCATATTCGCGCGCAAGCGTCGACTTACCGATACCACCAAGGCCGATGACAGCTGCAGGCCGCGTGACCGGCGCGCTCCCACCGCCGCGCCACAAGGCATCGTCAATAGCGCGCAGATCCTCCTCTCGTCCTGTGAAGGCTGGGCTGGGGCGAATTTCGGCGTGCAGCAGCGCGCGACCTTCGTGCCACGCCAACGACCGACCTCCATATTGCCCGACTTCGGCGTGTATGGCCGCGCAGACGATTTCAGCGAAAACGGTATCATCAGGATGCACGCCAACGAGATCCCAAAAGGGCAATGCGGCGAGCAGCCCTGTGGGCTTCGACATCGCGACGCGTAACACGATCAACCGTTCTTTCCGATTGAGCGGGTCATCTGCCAGCACCTGCTGCCACTCCGCCGTGCTGTAATCACTGGCCAGATAGTCGGGAGTGAGAATGGCAATGACCCGCGCGCCGGAGGCAAAGGCCTCAGCCATCCGCTCCATGAACGCGGCGTTCGCAAAGTCCCATCGCCGCCGCGAAGCTTTGTGTCCTGATTGCCGTAGTATCTCCGCAATCCTTGCGGCCAAGAGGACATCCGCCTCGGCATAGCTGATGAAGAAATCCGGAAGCGCCGTCTCGTCTGCGCTCTCCTCGAGTAGCAGCAACAGTTGGATCCGGCGCTGAGAGGCATCGAGCTTCTGCCCGGAGAGCTCCCGTCTTTCTAACCTGACCGACTGTTGCAACGAGTCCTGCAGCGTCGGGGACATCGTCTCCCTTACCTGCCGCAAGATGTGGACGAGATTGCCGGGCGTCCCGATCGCCACGGCCACGAGGTCCCTCATCAGCATCGCCCCTCGCGCATCAATTAATCTGCGCAACTGCTGCACCGCCCGATCGCCAATCTGCCCATGTTCCGATCGTGTTGCGCGGTTGAGAACCGTAAGGATGGCCCGGCGACGGACCTCGTGATCACCTGCCCAATCAAGGCTCGCATCGACGAGCTTGTCGTCCGCCGCGGCTGCGACATGATGCTCACCGACGAGGTCGGGCTCCAACGGCAGCAGCGCGCCGTTCTCGGCGCCATAGAGCATGTGGAGATCTGCGTGCAGGTTATCGTCGGTCTCATCCGACGACAGGCCGGAGGCCCGAAAGAGGGCCATGGCACTCTCTTTGCTTTCGATGTTGGTCGCAAGGGTCGTCTGACACACCCCGCGTCCAACCCGCCGATGCCGTTCGCGCTGGTCGCCGAGCTTGAGGCGTCGCGACCAGCTGATCGTCTCGAGCCGCAATACCCGATCGAGCAGCACGTCGATTCCGATCCGCGCTCCGCCCGGCGCATTGCCGTAGAGGTAAAGAAGCGCCTCCATCTGAATTGCCAGAGGCCGCGAATAGTCGTTTCCCGTCGCGATCCGCTCAATTTGCGCGGCCGACGGCGGAGCCGACGGGAGCGGACGGTCGGCTCGCTGCAGAACCGTCGTGAATGCGTTTACCGAGCTCTCGAAAAGCGCCAGACGTCGTTGAGCAGGCACATCGTCCGGAGCAGACCAGGGCGATACTTGGTCCGGCGTGCCGTCATCCTTGCCGAATATCTTTTGGATGTCCGGGTTGCCGAACAATTCTGTCCACCATTCGCCTGCCGAGCGCGCCAGGAGAACGAATCGGGCGGTCGCCCCGCCCGTATCCCGGCGTCGCAGCAGGCAACGGCAAAGCCACTCCACGTCCTGGCGTCTTTCAGCCGCATAGTCCACGACGAGAAAAAGCGCGCGCGCCCCTTGGCCGTCCTCAATCAGCCTGCGCAACTTGCTCTCGGTCGCTTCGTAACCCTTGCCGATCAGATTCGGGATCACAAATCCGGCGAGCCACCCCTTATCCGATAACCTGGCGCAGACTTCGATCATCAAGCGCGTCTTGCCGAGGCCGCCGGGGCCGTGCAGGACCCGTCCGGAAACTTTTCTTGGCGAAGGTGCCACGCCTTGGCCCAGCGCCCAGTCGAGAAATGCCTTCCGCTCGTTTCCAAGTTCCATGAAAGGGACGAGCCCGTGGCGGGCCAGTAGGAGCGATGCAGGACTTGGATTCGCGTCGGTGGGATCAAATGGCTCCTGATTGGGATGCAGCAGCCAGAAACCGGCCCAGCGATCGTCGAAGGCCTTGGCTGCTGCGGGCTCGAGCACGCCCGAGACTTTTGCTCGAACCGACCGAATGATCTCATTCCAATCGGTCAGTTGCGTCAGGTGGAAGACGCCGAAGGGGAGCGGCAGGTCTTGCGCACTAACGTCCTCTGCCGCCAGTGACACCAGCTTTCCTGCACGGGCCGCAAACGCTGCTTCTGCGTAGACCCAATCGGAGACAGTGGCTGCTCTTGACCAGACGACCACGACCGCCTTTGCTGTTGCCAGCTGGCGGCGGATCTCGTGTCGAAAAGAATCGCCGGATGCGAGCTCCCGATCCCACCAGACACTGAGCCCCTCACCTGCGAGCCGGCGGTCCAGATCCTCGGTGATTTCGCGCGCCGGCTTGGAATAGCTGATGAAGATGTCGGCCATCACGGGCCCCCGAAGGTCACCGCGACATTACCTAAGGACATCCAAGAAATGATCGCCGTCATGCAGCTCGGACCGACGACTTTCGCCTTGGATGGAATCCTCGACGCCATGTTAGGTCAGGAACGGTGAAAAGAATAGCTGGGCGGCTGCAATTGTCCGCGGGACGGGGACGCGAATAAGTTGGCGGTGCGCCGAAACGGCACACGAGGCTCTACGCTGTCGCCCGACGAAGAGCGATCGATCCTCGCCCAGCACCAAGATACCTGCACGACGCCAAGATCGATGACTGCGGGCGCGGCGGCCGATGCCTGCCACGTTCTCCGCCCGGCCGCGGCGCCTAGTCCTTTTTCGGCGCCAGGTCGTCCTCCGACCCGTCCAGCATCCGGTTCGGGCTGGAGAAGAAGGCGATGTGCAGCGAGCCGTCCGGGCCCGACTGCGCCTGATGAATGCTGCCGGCCTGGCGCCAGACGAAATTGCCGGCGGAGATCGTGCCGTCATGATCGCTCAGGGATCCTTCGAGCACGAAGGTCTGCTCGAGGCCGGTGTGCTGATGCAACGGAGTCTTGGCGCCTGGCTCGAAGTGGAGCAGCAGCGTCGAGGCTCCGGTCTTCTCGTCGCGATAGAGCACCTTGAATCGGATGCCGGGCGTGCCGGCCTGTTGCCACGGCATGTCGTTGACGTTGACGATCTTCGTCTGGCCTGCGAAAGGCACAGAGCGTTCCTCAGCGGATGCTTGCTCGGCCATGACTCGTCTCCTGACTGATGATCGGCGGGTTCCCGCAGTGATGTGAGCGGTCGTGCGGGCTACAGCGATCCGGCAAGCCCCGCCTCGCGAACGACCTTGCCCCAGCGACCGTTCTCGGTCGCCACGAATGCAGCGAGCTCCTGCGACGACGGGCTGACCACCGGGATTTGGCCCCGCGCGATCACCGCCTTTTGCATCTCGGGCTCGGCCATCACCGCCTTAAGCGCGCCGTTGAGCTTGGCGACGATGTCTCCCGGCGTGCCGGCCGGCGCCGCGATCAGCTGCCACGACACCATCTCGAAGCCCGGCAGGCCCGCTTCGGCGACCGTCGGAATGTCCGGCGCGGCGGGCAGGCGCGTCGCCGACGACACGCCGAGCGCCCGCACCTTGCCGGCCTGCACCTGCGGCACCCCGGTCGCCGGATCGGCGAACATCAGATCGACCTGGCCGGCGACCAGGTCCTGCATGGCCGGCGCGCCGCCGCGATAGGGCACGTGCACCATCTCGATGCCGGCGGTGACCTTCAGAAACTCGCCCAGGAGGTGGAGCGAGGTCCCCGCTCCGGGGGATGCGAACGACAGCTTGCCCGGCCTTTCCTTGGCGAGCCGGATGAGGTCGGCGACCGATTTGACCGGCAGCGCCGGATTGACCACGAGCAGCAGGGGATCGCGCACGACCAGCGCCACCGGGATCAGGTCGCTCGCCGGATCGTAGCTCAGCTGCTTGTAGAGCGTCGGATTGATCGCGAACGTTCCGCTCGGCGCCACCAGCAGCGTGTAGCCGTCGGGCGCGGCCTTGGTCACCGCGAGCGTGCCGGTGGCGGACCCGGCACCGGGACGATTCTCGATGATCACCGGACGACCCAGGCGTTCGGAAAGCTTCTGCCCGACCAGCCGGCCGATGAAATCGACCGACCCGCCGGGAGCGAACGGCACCACGATGGTGACCTGTCGCGTCGGATAGTCCTGTGCAAAGGCGGGCCCCGCAGGCTGGCTCGCGACAGTCAACGCAGCGATCAGCAGCACGCACCGACGCACGAGTGTCATGACTCCCCCCTGACATCTTTATCGCTTGAGTAAATCCTACACGACATAAGGATCGCTGCGAACCCCGATCGCCCCGGGTCCTCGGCGCCGCCCGGACGCATGGGATGGCACTTGCCACGAATGACGTTCCCGATAGAGTTGGGGCATGTACCTCGCGTGCGCATGTTGACGGTCGGGGCGAACCACGAGCTTTGCAAGCCTCGATCGCACAGGACATGAGACCGACGATTGTGTCGGCTGCCGCGGCTCGAGGACTGACGAATGACGGCGGAAAAAGACGAGGTTCGCGCTCCGACCCGGTTCGACGATGGAACCGTCGAGCTCGCAGTCCGCATTGGCCTCCTTGGACTGGTCGGGTACTGGGCGTTGACGGTGATCGGTCCCTTCCTCACGATCGCGCTGTGGAGCGTGATTCTGACAGTTGCGCTCTATCCGTTGTTCGATTGGCTGGCGCGGCAGCTGCACAGCCGTCGCCTCGCGGCGGCGCTGATCACGCTGCTGTGCCTGATGATCATCGTCGGCCCGGTGACGTGGCTCGGTTTCGGCCTGACCGGCGGCATCGACTCGCTGATCACCCAATTCGACCCCGAGAGACTGTCGATTCCGTTGCCCCCTGAATCCGTGAAGGGCTGGCCGTTGATCGGCGCGGAAGTGCATCGGTGGTGGACGCTCGTCGCCACCAATACGAAAGCGATTCTGCTCGAAGTGGTGCCGCACCTCAAGCCGCTCGGCAGCAAGCTGCTCGACATCGCCGGAAGCGTCGTGTTCGGCCTGCTGGAATTCATTGCCGCGATCTTGATCGCCGGGTTCCTGTTCTCCCCGGGACCACGCATGGTCGATTCGCTGCGGGCGTTGTCGCACCGGATCCTGAGCCACCGCGGCGAGGAGATGCTGCAACTGGCCGGCAGCACTATCCGCAATGTCTCGCGCGGCGTAGTCGGCGTCGCCCTGCTTCAATCGTTCCTGGCCGGCTTGGGCTTCCTCGCCGTTGGGCTTCCCGCTGCCGGTTTCTTCGCCTTCCTTGCCCTGCTGCTGGCGATCGTTCAGATCGGACCGACCATCCTGCTGTTACCAATCGTCGTCTGGAGTTGGACCGCCCTGGAGACGACGGGCGCCCTGTTGTTCACCGTCTACATGGCTGTGGTGGGCGTGATCGACAATGTGCTCAAGCCGATCGTCATGGCGCGCGGCCTGACGACGCCGATGCCGGTCATCCTGATCGGCGTCATCGGCGGCACGCTGGCGTACGGAATCAGCGGGCTGTTTCTCGGTCCGATCATTCTATCGGTCGCCTGGACGCTCTTGGCGGCCTGGATGCAGGAGGACAACGCGGTCGCGCCGCAGACCCACGCCGAGTGACGCTTGATCGCTCCGCGGTCATGGGCCGACAGCGCGGAGTTCCGACGCCAACTCCAAGATTCCGGTCGCGAACGCCCGGGCGTAGCGGGCGAGCAGCGCCACGTCGACGGCATCCGGCCAGCGATCGGCCGGATGGTGGAACACGTCGGTACCGCACACCAACGCGACGTAGCGTCCGCCGCCACGATGCACGGCGCCGGCCTCGCCGCGCGGGACGGAATCCCGCGCGGCCCTTGTGCTCGCCGTCAATCCCTCGTTCTCCATCGCGGCGAGGGCCCACTGCTCGATGGCATCGTCGGAGGCATGGACGAGGCCAGGCTGACGCGGTGCGCCGATATTGGCGCCGAAATGAATCCAGCAGTGCGCGCGCCTGACGAGGCCGCAACGGCCGGCCAGGTACGCATCGATTCCCAGAAAGCCGAGCTCGTGCCCGCCGCAGGCGACGAACAGGCAATCGCGCGCCGGCCTCGCGGCCGCCAGCGTCCGCATCACTTCCAGCCAGCAGGCGAGACCACCGCCGCGCTCGCTCGCGCATTGCCACCAGCCGCTGCGTGGCGTCATGACGACCAGCGGCGCAAGCTTCGGGTCGCTCCCCGCAATCTGCGCAACGACGTTGCAGGCGTGCGTCACGCACCGCCCCACGTCGGCGACGAGCGTCGCCTGCGCGTGCGCCTCCGCCTGCTGCTTGAGCCACTGCGTCTCCACGCTGGAGACCTGCAGCATTGGCGGGCCGAACGGCTTGGCGAAGGACAATGCGTTGATCAGGAACAGCCCCGGCATGCTGCCGCGCGTGAGCAGGACCACCGCCTTGTGCCGGCTGCGTCGGGCAGCCGCCACGGCGTCGCTTTGCTCCTTGTGCGGGTCCGAAAGCGCAAACGGTTCGGTTTCCGCGAGCGCGATCTCGGCATCGCTGCCCAGCAAGCCGAGCCGCCCGTGCACGCCGTCGATGCCGGTGAACGCGGCATCGAACGCCGGCACGCCACCGATGCGGCGACCGGCAATGCGCAGATAGCAGGCACGTGGGTCGACCCGGTCCAGAGAAAAAGGCTCCTGCGCCGCCTCGACGCCGGCCTGCCGTGCTTGATCGACCAACCACGCGGCCGAGACGCGATCGACATCGGTTCCCGACCGGTGGTTTCCCTGGCTGTCGTAGGCCTCGATCAGGCCGGCGAGGCGCTCGTCCAGCGCATGCAATGCGGCGCTCGTCTCACCAAAGGTCATCAGTCGATGCGCATTCCCGACGCCTTGATTGCCGCCGCCCAGCGGTCGATCTCGCTGACCACGAAGGCGGCGAGATACTCGGGCGAGCGGCGTTCCGGGGCCACCAGATCCGTTCCTGTTTCCTTCAATCGCTCCTGCACGGTCGGCGTGTTCATGGCAGCGACCGCCGCGCCATGCAGTTTCCCGACGATCGAAGCGGGCGTGCCCTTCGGCAGGAAGATTGCGTACCACGTCGATGCATGGAAGTTTGACAGCCCCTGCTCGTGGGCCGTGGCGATCCTCGGCAGGCTGGGCGAACGGTCTCTGGTCAGGACCGCAAGGCCCTTCATCGCTCCGCTCTCGATCTGCGGGATGGCGATCGTGCCGGACGCGCAGATGTAGTCGAGCCGGCCGGCGATCAGGTCCTGTATCGCGCCGGGGCCTCCGCGGTAGGGAACGTGGGTGATATCGATCCCCAGAGCGGCATTGACGAGCGCGCAGGAGAGATGCGGCCCGGACCCCACGCCGGGTGAGCCGTACTGCATCTTCGCCTGATTGAGCTTCGCGTAAGCCTTGAGTTGCTGCAGATCGTCGGCAGGCAGGTCGTTGCGAGCAGCGAGCACGATCGGCTGCTCGACGATAAGGGCAACCGGAGCGAAGTCGGTCGCCGCGTTGTAGAGCGGATTCTTGTAGAGCGTTTGATTGACGCCGTGCGTTCCGCCGGTGCCCAGCAGGGACTGGTAGCCGTCGGGCGCGGCCTTGGCGACGCGATTGGCCCCGGTCATGCCGCCTGCACCGCCGATGTTTTCGACGACGACCTGTTGGCCCAGGAGCTCGGAAAGGCGCGGCGCCAGGATACGTCCGACGATGTCGCTCGAGCTGCCGGCCGCGAACGGCACCACCATCGTGATGGGCCGTGCAGGCCAGTTCTGCGCCGACGCCGGACTGGTCGCCGCAAGCATGCAGCCGACGACGGCAAGGTGGGCGCCAAGAGGCCGCGCTCGGACAGAAAGGCCACGCATAGGCTCCTCCCGTGGTGAGCGGCCCAGGTTGCGCGGCGCGGCCAGCTTGCCGTGGCTTCACACCGCCTTGACCGCCGGTCCATATCCGATGCGCCATGCTATGACGATTGCGGCATAAACGGATAATAGTATTATCGCATGAGGGCATAATATTTATTCATGGGCATCGCCATGGAATGGGACGAGCGCCGGCTCGGCCGTCATCTCAAATTGCGCGACCTTAACGTCCTCATGACCGTCGTCCGGTGCGGCAGCATGGGAAAGGCCGCCGTTGAGCTTTCGGTGTCCCAGCCCGCAATATCGAAGGCGATCGCCGAGATGGAGTATGTCCTCGGCGTCCGTCTGCTCGACCGCGGCCCGCAAGGCGTCGAGCCTACCATTTACGGGCGTGCGCTCCTCGATCGCGGCCTCAACGCGTTCGACGAGCTGAGGCAGGCGGTCAGGCACATCGAGTTTCTCGCCGACCCGACGGCGGGCGACGTCCGGGTCGGCGCGTCGGTCATCATCGGCTCGACTTTCGTCGCCGCGGTGGTCGACCGGCTGTCGCGGCGGCATCCGCGGATCAGCGTCCATCTGCTGACCGCCGAAGTCGCCATGATCTATCGCGCCCTGAAGGCGCGCGAAGTCGACCTGCTGGTTGCCGGCATCTTCGGCCCGCTCGCCGAGGAGCATATGGACGCGGAGATCCTCTACGACGATCCCTTCGTGGTCGTCGCCGGCGTGCACAATCCATGGTGTCGCCGCCGCCGGATAAGGCTTGCCGACCTGATAAACGAGACCTGGACGTTGCCGTCGCCGGACAGCCTGACTTACCCGATCGTCGTCGAGGCCTTCCGCGCCAACGGGCTCGAGCTTCCGCGCGCTGCGCTCGTCACGGCTTCCATCCCGGTGCGCAACGCCATGCTGGCGAGCGGACGGTTCCTCACCATGGTTCCCGTCTCGGTCTTGCGACTCGCCGCCAACAGACACGCGATGAAGGCGCTGCCCGTCGCCATTCCGACGCGAGGCAGGCCGATCGGGATCGTCACCCTCGGGAACCGCACCGTCAGTCCTGTGGCCCAGCGCTTCATCGCGGTCGCGCGCGAAGTGGCAAAGTCGGTTGCTGCCGGTCGCTTGCCGTGAGGGAGGAAAGATTTGGGCGTCGCGCGCTGCGGCTCACCGCACGGGCGTGAACAGCCGGCTCCAGCGGATCGACCACGGCCAGCTCCAGATGTGCCAGCCGGGCTCGCCGCCGGCGAGAGAGAAGAAGACGATCTGCGCCTTGCCGACCAGGTTCTCGAACGGCACGTAGCCGACCGCCGACAGCACCCGGCTGTCGGCCGAGTTGTCGCGATTGTCGCCCATCATGAAATAGTGGCCGGCCGGGACCGCGTATTCCTCGGTATTGTCGAGAAACCCGTTGTCCTGGAGATCGAGCGTCTCGTAGCTCACGCCGTTGGGCAGCGTTTCGCGCCAGCGCCGCACGCGGGAGTCGTCCTCATCGTCGACGAAATCACCGATGCGCTCGCGCCGCACCGGCACGCCGTTGATGTGCAAGAGCCCGTCGATCATCCGGATGCGGTCGCCGGGCAGGCCGATGACTTGCTTGATGTAGGCGGTGGAGGTGTCCGTCGGCAGCGCGAACACCGCGACGTCGCCTCGCTCCGGCGCGGTGCCGAAGATACGGCCGGAAAACAACGGCGGCGACAGGGGCAGCGAATAGCGGCTGTAGCCGTAGCTGTACTGCGAGACGAACAGATAGTCACCGACCAGCAGCGTGCCCTTCATCGACCCGGACGGAATGTTGAACGGCTGGAACAAGAGGGTGCGGATCAAGAGCGCGATCAGCAGCGCCTGGACCAGCACGCGGACGTTCTCGGCAAGGCCGCCTTCCTGGCGCTTTCCTTCAGCGGACACGCTCATCGGCCTCTCGCGGTGTGTGGTCCTTCGGGGAACGCGCCGGCGCGATCCGATCGACGCACGATGGATCAGGCGGCTGCGCGGAGCGGTCGGTGACCGGACGCGCCGCATCCGGCCGAGCGCACGTCGTTTCATCGAAAGCGGGCCGCGGCGGCTCCGTCTGGCCGCCCGCATGGTCCTGCAACGCGAGCCCGATCAGCAGCAGCAAGGCGGCGCTCGTCGCGGCGAGGCGCCAGACCATCGGCCACGCGCCGACCGATGGCCGCTGCGCCAATCTCACCCAGTAGCTTGCCACGATGCAGCCGAGCGCCCAGCGCACGGCGGCCGGATCGTCGCCGACATAGTCGAGCTCGCGCCGCATCGCCTCGGCCCATGGCGACGATGCGCCGGGCAGGACCGATGCGGCATGCTGCACCAGAAGCAGCGCCAACCGTCGCCACCGGCGCGGTGCGGCCGTCATGCGACGGCCTCCGCCTGCTCGGCGGTCATCGCCTCCAGCTCCTGCTCGCGTGCCAGCGCCAGCCCCGACGCCGTCAGCCGATAGGCATGGCGCGGCGGCAGGCCGGGACGCTCCGCCTCCTGCCAGCGCGAACTCGAGCAAGCCCTGCTCGCTCAAGCGCACGAGCAAGGGATAGAGCGTGCCGGATCTCAGCCCGGTCTCCTTGGCGAGGTCGTATCCGTAACGCCAAGTGCCGGAGCGTTCCAGAAAGGCCGCCAGCAAGGCGCGGGTCTGACGTGAGTTGTTGGGCTTGCGCGGCATCGCCGAGATAATCAACATATGTAGAGTTTTGTCAAGGGCTGCTGTCAATACGGCTGCGCCGGTCTGAGCGAGGCATCCGGCGTCGGGCGGCGGACGGTATCAGGGCCCGGCGACGCGGCGCCATCCGCGGCAGCATCGGCGCCGGCCCGTAGATTGCCGACGTGCACGGTCGCGGCGACCAGCGTGACGATCGCCATCGCCTGGTGCGCGAGCGCCAGCGCCAGCGGCACATTCCACAGCAACGTCAGCACGCCGAGCGCGGCCTGGACGACGAGCAGCAGCGCAAGGACAATCGCACCGGTGCGCGGCGCGCCGGCCGAATGGCGGGCGCCGTCGAAGGCGTGCCACAGCGCCAGCACCAGCAGCAGGTAGGCCGTCATGCGGTGGTTGAACTGCACCATCAGGTGATTGTCGACGACGTTGAGCCACCACGGAGCGAGGAAGAACAGGCGCTCGCGCGCCGGCACCAGCGCCCCGTCGATCAGCGGCCAGGTGTCGTAGACGAGCCCCGCCTTCAGCCCCGCCACCAGGCCGCCGAGCGCGATCTGCACGATGATCAGCACCAGGATGGCGGTCGCGGTCCACACGAGCCGTTGCGGCATCGTCGCAACCGGTCGCGACGCCGCCATGCCGCGCGCCGTCCACACGATCGCGATCAGGATGAGGCAGGCAACCGTCAGGTGGATCGCCAGGCGCTCCTGCGCCACGTCGACGCGCCCGACCAGTCCGGATGCCACCATCCACCAGCCGATCGCGCCCTGCACCCCGCCGAGCGCGAAGATCAGCCACAGCCGCGGCTTGAGCCGCGGCTCCACCCATCCGCGCCACAGGAAGAACAGGAACGGCAGCAGGAAGGCGACGCCGATCGCCCGGCCGAGGAAGCGATGGCCCCATTCCCACCAGTAGATGCGCTTGAATTCGCTGAGCGTCATCCCCTTGTTGACCAGCTGGTATTCCGACGAGGTCTTGTACTTGGCGAACTCGGCGAGCCAGCCGGCCTCGTCGAGCGGCGGCAGCGTGCCGGTGACCGGCCGCCACTCGACGATCGAAAGCCCCGAATCCGTCAGCCGGGTCGCGCCGCCCACCATCACCATCAGGAAGACGAGGCCGGCCACCGCATAGAGCCAGAGCCGGATCGCCCGCCGGTGTGCGCTGGTCGGTTCGATCGTCATCTGCACCCAGGCTTCCGTGTCAATCGCCGCCGAACACCGGCTTCGCCTTGGCGACGAAGGCCTCGTAGGCGCGCTCGTAGTCCCGCGTCTGCATGCAGATCGCCTGCGCCTGCGCCTCGGCCTCGATCGCCTCGTCGATCCCCATGCTCCACTCCTGATGGATGCAGCGCTTGGTCATGGCGTGGGCGAAGGTCGGGCCGTCGGCCAGCGACTGCGCCATCTTCTGCGCCTCGGCGGTGACCGTCTCGGGCTCGCACAGCCGGTTGTAGAAGCCCCAACGCTCGGCCTCGCTCCCGTCCATGGCGCGACCCGTATACAGGAGCTCAGCCGCGCGGCCAGCCCCGACGATGCGCGGCAACATGTTGCAGGCCCCCATGTCGGCGCCGGCAAGCCCGACGCGGACGAACAGGAACGCAACCTTGCTGCGCGCGGTGCCGAAGCGCAGGTCCGACGCCATCGCCAGGATCGCGCCGGCGCCGGCGCACACGCCGTCGACCGCCGCCACGATCGGCTGCGGACAGGCCCGCATCGCCTTGACCACCTCGCCGGTCATGCGCGTGAATGCCAGCAGGCCGACAGTGTCTCCCTGGCGCTGCATCTCCACCAGCGGACCGATGATCTCGTGCACGTCGCCGCCGGAGCAGAAGTTCTCGCCCGCGCCGGTGATGACCACGCTCTTGACGCCGTCCGCAAAGACGAGATCGCGGAACGTGTCGCGCAGCTCGGCATAGGATTCCAGCGTCAGCGGGTTCTTGCGCTCGGGCCGGTTGAGCGTGATCGTCGCCACCCTGCCCTCCAGCCGCCACACGAAATGCTGCGGCTTGAAATGCGCAAAGTCGACGCGCGGCGGACGGAACCGCTGCGCCGTGCCGGTGGGCGTGGACATCATCGACCTCCTCCATCCGCAAACGCGTCGAACACCATGGCGAGCGACCGAATACTTAGGCGATCGTCCGACGCCGAGATAGGCCTCGCGCACCCGTCCGCCAGAGCAGGCGCGGTCGGCCCGCCAGGGGCGGGGTCGGCCCGCCAGGGCGGGGTCGGCGCACCAAGCGTGCGCCGAGCGCACCAGCCCTCGCTGGCCGCGGTTAGCCTATTCACGATGTCAAACAGCCCGAACGCTCCGCCCGTCCCGGCGGTCGCTCGACTACGTCGCACGACCGTTGTGGACCGGGCTTTGCGTTCATTCCTCCGTCGCCCGGATTCGCTTGCCTCATCCGGACCACGGCTTCGCTTGTTCGCCCCCGAGAGGGAGCGGAGCGCCGATCCGCCACCCGTGCATCCTCACGTCGCCCCAGGTTGCCCCAGGCTGCTGCGAGGGCTTAACTTTCTTTCCTTGCGCCCGCCTCACGCCGCCTCTAGCATCCTCAGGGTTCATCGTTCTATACCGGGATAGAGCTTGGGGTAGGCAATGCGTGCCTGGAATAAACTGTCATCCAACTTCGTGCGCGGCGTTCTGCGCGATCGGCGCAAGGGGCGGTTCAGCGACGGCGGCCACCTCTACCTGCAGGCGGTCAACGGCGGCGCGTCGTGGACCTTCCAGTTCGAACGCAACGGGCGCGAGCGCAGCATGGGCCTGGGGTCGGCCCGCGTCGTGTCGCTCGCTCTGGCGCGCGAGCTGGCGCAGCAGTGCCGCGAGCTTCTAGCGCAGAACTGCGACCCGATCGAGCACCGCAAAGCGGTCCGTGCGGAAACACGCAAGGCGCAGCTCCGGCGGCGCACGTTCAGGCAATGCGCCGAGGACTATTACGCGTTCAACCGCGGCAAGTGGAAGAACGACAAGCACGCCAAGCAATTCCTTGCGACGCTTTCGACGTATGCCTATCCCAAGCTCGGCTCCGTCGCGGTCAACGACATCGACCTTGCGATGGTGGTCGATGTGCTCACGCCGATCCTGCCCACAAAGCGAGTGACCGCCCTGCGGGTGCGCGGCCGAATCGAGCAGGTGATCCAGTTCGCCATCGCGTCCGGTTTCCGCACCAATTCGCAGAATCCAGCCGCCAAGGACCTGCTGCGCCACGTGCTCGCGCTCAAGAGCGAGAAGGAAGATGTCGAACACCAGCCAGCGCTTCCCTTCGCCCTGATCCCGCCATTCATGCGCGCCGTGCGCGCACTTCCCGGCATGGGCCCGCGTTGTCTGGAATTGATCGTGCTCACCGGCATGCGCGTTTCCGCCGTGCAACTCGCGCGCAAGGCCGAGTTCGATCTGGCCAAGGGCACATGGACCGTGCCGCGCGCACGGATGAAGCGCTACGCCAAGGATTTCGAGATCGTTCTGTCGGAGCGCGCGCTCGCCATCGTGCGGTCTCAGATGGACAGCGGCGGTGAGTGTCTGTTTCCCGGCATCGCCGCCCCGGCCATCAATCGCAATGCCATCGAGCATGCGCTTACCGCTGCGCTGGATGCGGCGGGCATCGCTGACCACGCGACCACGCACGGCATGCGGTCGGCGCTCATGGACTGGGGCACCGAGGTGGCAAGCTTCCCGCTCGACGTCTGCAAGGCCGCGCTCGGGCACCGAATCAAGGAGCAGGTCACACGGGCCTACAAGCGTGGCACGTGGTCACAACGCCGCGCAGAGCTTCTGGAAGCATGGGATCGCTACTGCGGCGGGCAGCCGTCTGCAGACGTGATCACACTGCGGGCCTGAGCCCCGTGGCCACCCGGACACGATCGCGGCCGCTGTATGCGGTCTTCCTTGAGCGGGTCATTCGAGATCGAGACGGTGCAGTGCTATCGCGCTGCCGTCACCGACGACCATACGGCGCAGTTCTTCTCCGAGGGCCGCCTCCCCGGGCCGTGTGGGCGATTTCGAGTGGTCGCTCGATGCGCCGAAGGCTTTCAACCCCTGGGGGCCGCTCGCTCCGGCGACGTCCGAAGAGCCCGCACCCGTTTCACTCCCTATGCAACACGCGTGGAACGCGGCAGTCGCGGCCTTTGCGGAGTTCATCGATGCATTCATCAATGGCGAGCTGATCGCCAACGGGGCGCAGCCGGCGACCGGCGTGCGCTGCGAGATCGATCCCGTGGAATGGACGCGTACTGGACTTGTTCTCGATGTGCGCGACGGCGACTTGATTCAGGTGCGCCACGGCAAGCGTATGGTGCGGTGGGAGGCGATTCTGGTGCGGACGGCCATTCAAGAACAAAAGCTGGGAAGAATTGACTGGGACGCGGAGTGGAATGAGGAAGTGGATCGCCGGAAACGGGGTCAGCTCCCGAACGAGAAAGCTTACCTGGTCGAAATAGAAATGCGGATTAAGGACCGCTACGGGGTCACAAGCATCGACGGAGCCGATCTGCGCCGTTTCAAAGCGGCCTTATATCGCGGCGACCTCGAGCGGCCGCGCAAGAAGTAAGCCCGATAAGTCTGTGGGAACGTTCCCACAAATTCCCACAAACCGCCACAAGACGGCGTGGGGCGGAATGGGCACCATGGGGGCATGCCAAAGCCCTTCGCGTCGCGTCCCTGGCATCGAGTCCCCGTTCGTCCTGAGGGCGGAGCTGCTGACCCTGGTTCCGCACTCGATGTCCACCATCGATCGGCTGGAAGCTGAGCGCCAATTTCCCGGGCGAATCCGGCTGGAGCCCACGAACCGCGTGGCCTGGGTGCGGCGTGAGGTAATGACATACTTGCGGCGCCTCGCCAGCCGCAGGGAGCCAGCGGCTAAGGACCAGCATCTTGAGCCGACCAAGGAGCTTGTGACCCGCTTAAAGAGCGAACCGACCTAGAGATCCGCCCGCTAATCCAGATGACCAATTCGCGCCTGCCAGCGCGACATCAGGGAGGAACCCAGATGTCAGAAGATGATAGTGCTTTGTTGGTCGCTAATCAATTGGTTGGCAATGACCAACCTATCGAAGGGGTAATCCACTGCGGGCAGCTTGCCCTGGTTCGGCTGGAGCAAAACCAGACCTGGCCGGACTGGTGCGCGGTGATCAAGGCCCTGGCGAAAGGTCGCGAGATCTGCCGGCAGGCTAGCGGCGGGCCAGGCTAAGGGCAGACGCTTCAACGAGGCGATGGGACGTTGGCTGCGCTGTTACGGCTTCGACCGGATCGACAAGTCAGACCGGTCGCGGTTGCTCCGATGCGCTGACCACCTCGAGGCCATTGATCACTGGCGCGCAGGTCGACCGCTCTCGGAGCAGCTTGAACTAAATCATCCCCGCATCGTCTTCGAACGCTGGCAGCGAACCCTGGGGAAGCACGAGGACACCCCGGAGCCGAGCGTTGACCAGGGACCCGAAGAGGCCTTCGGACTTTACCGACGCGGAGTGGACCGACGCGCTGAGGACCGAACTCGGGTTCGAGCGATTTTTGCGTGTGATGCCAAACGAATGGCGCCCCAACCTCGAGCGGCTAGCCGGCGGGCAGATCCTCAGCCGCGAAAAAGCGCGGCAACCCAACACAAGGCTCAAGAACTTCAAGCTGAAGCTGATCGGCGGCACGGAGGCTCCTGCCCCGCATTAGATTAGATCGCGATTTTCGCGCATCTCGCACAGAAGACCCAACCCGCACCTCGCCCCTTCGACGCAAACTTCGTGAACAGCGCAGTAATGCGCATGACCGTTTTCGCATTAAGTGAAACGCGGATCTCTTGATCGTTCGCGCCAACCGTCGCAGTTTGCTCATCATCATCATCATCATCATCATCATCATCCAATCGAACTCGCGCCACCGAAATTGCGATAGCGGCGGAACGCTCGCGATCACAGGAGCCGGTACCATGAAGATTATCAGCGCCGACCAGCGGCTTGCCGAAAAGCGCGGTGCCAAAATCTTGCTTACCGGTCCGACCGGCGTCGGCAAGACCTCTCTGCTCACCACACTGGACCCAGAGACCACGCTATTTGGCGATGCCGAAGCTGGGGACTTGAGCGTGTTAAAATGGCCGGGTGATGCAATTCGAATTGACGATTGGCGAACCGCTTGTGATCTCGCCTGTCGAATTGGTGGGCCAAATCCATCGTTCTCGCCGACCAGCTACTATTCCGAAGCACACTATCGAGATGTCGGCGGCGCTCTCAAAAATCTCGACCGTTACCAAAATATTTTTATCGACTCCATCACGGAAATCACCCGCCTCTCTTACCGCCACGCCGAGCAACAACCCGAAGCATTTTCTGAGCGCAGCGGCAAAAAAGACATTCGCGGTGCTTACGGACTTCATGCGCGCCAGATGATCCAGTGGCTGCAACAGCTTCAGCATGCCCGTGCCAAGAACGTGATTTTTGTCGCAGTGCTGGAAAAGGTCACCGACGAGTTCAACCGGTTTGAGTGGCGAGTGCAGCTGGAAGGTAGCAAGACAGGTCGAGAGCTACCCGCGATAGTCGATCAGGTTATTACCATGCAGTGGGTCGATTTTGGGGGTGGGAAGCTTACACGCGCCTTCATCTGCACGGCAAACCCATGGGGGTATCCCGCCAAGGACCGCAGCGGCCGCCTCGAGCAGATCGAGGAGCCGAACCTCGGGAAACTAATAGCGAAACTCGTACCGGTCACGGACAACCCGGTCAAAGCTGTCCAGCAATAGGAGATTAACCATGGTTTTCGACTACAGCGAAGCCCCGCCCCCGCGCGACTTCGAACTCGTTCCCCACGGCACAATCGCCACCGTGCAGCTGACCATCCGCGCCGGCAATGCCGGCGAGGGCGGGCTGCTTAAGCGCTCGGCAAAGGGCGACTGCGAGATGCTCGACTGCGAGTTCGTCGTCCTCGACGGGCCCTATACCAAGCGCAAGTTCTGGGAGCGCATGATCATGGCCGGCACCACCGACGGCCACGCCAAGGCTGCCGAAGTAAGCCGCGGCCGGTTGCGGACCATCCTTAAATCCGCCCGCGGCATCAAACCCGACGACCTGAGTCCCGAGGCACGCGCTGCACGCACCGTAGAACTCAGAGATTTCGACGGCATGCGCTTTATCGCGAAGGTCGGGATTGAAAGGGGCAAGCTTAGGAATGACGGCGCCGGAGAAAACTACCCGGACAAGAACATCCTGGCCGCCGTCATCACCCCAGATAAGCGCGATTGGCACCCGGTCGATCAGCCGCCGTCTGATCCGCCCTTCAACGGCGGAGGCACGAAAGGCGCTACTGCGGGATCCCCCGCGACTGCGCCGGCAATCATCGAGAAGCCGGCGTGGGCCTCATGAAGCGCGCCATTGGGCAAGTCTCACCGGCCGCCATCGAGGACGCCTGGCAGCGGCGCGCTACCGCCGCTGCCATCGCCGGGGCACGTGGGGTCGTCCAGGCGGACGGCCCCATCCCGCCCGGCACGCCGATTGGACGGCTGGCGATGTGGAATGGGGCTGGATCGTCGCCGCGATCCTGTTCGGCTGGATCTCGACGCGCGCCGAGCAGGCGGCGGCCGAGAACTCGACACCGAGCGCACCATCCGCATGACCGCGCTCGACCCGCAGCCGTGGGATGCCGGTGCGGTGGCCGCAATCCTGCCGGAACTCGCGGACGCCTGTTCTGGCATCAACTGGTCGCAGCCGTTGGTCGCTTGGTCGCGCGAGACCATGGTCGAGTTTTTACTAATCGCCATGCGCCTCATTCGTGGGGCGATGATCGCTCGTGATGTCAGCGAACGCGGTATCACGAGGAAAGCAACCGCCAGCGCGATCGCGCGCCAAGCCAATGCTGCAGCGGGCGGCCCGCTGATGACGCCCGAGGAATTGGACGATCCGATCGAGCTCTAGTCCATGCTTAATCTCCACCGCGCAAATCTCTCGACAGAGTCGATCAATGTCGCGCTCAACAACGCAATTGAACGCGCCGCGGCGGCAACAGCCGAGTTGCCGAGGCAGTATCTCGGCGCCAGCATCGTCGGCTCGGAATGTCTGCGCAAGGTTCAGTTCGACTGGTGGTGCAAGCCGCTGCTTCCGGCTCGTACGCGGGAGATCTTCGCGCGCGGGCATTATTTCGAGCAGCAGTCGCGCGAGCTCCTGAAGCAGGCAGGATTCAAGTTCGCTCCGCCCGAGGCGTCGGGTTTCACCGCCCTCAACGGGCTTCTGCGCGGGCACGCCGACGGCATCATTACCGATGGCCCGCAACTGCCTGGGCTCTACCTCATCTATCCGTTTCTATGGGAGCACAAGGCCGTCAACAGCAAAAACTGGAAGGCGACCGAGCGCGACGGACTCGAACGGGTATTCCCGCAATACGCCGCGCAGTTAGCGCTCTATCAGGCGTATTTCGACGTTACCAATCCCGCGCTCTTCACCGCGACCAACGCCGATACCTGCGAGCGGCTGCATTTCCTCGTCCCGTTCAATGCCGAGCGCGCGCAGCTGTGGAGCGACCGCGCGGCCAACATTATCGAAGCAACGCGCGCCGGCGAGTTGCTGCCGCGGGGCTTCGGTACGCAAGACGACTGGCATTGCAAGATGTGCGGCCACCGCGAGCGTTGCTGGGGGGCAACGTCATGACCTCCAAGCCCGATAAGCTTGAGCACAAGCTGGCTAGCCTTATCCGCCTGCTGTTGTCGAATCACGCTAGCGAGGTCGACGGGGCGGCTCATGCGCTCATCCGGGTGATAAGTGGCGCCGAACCAGAGAAAATTCACGCTTTGGCCGACCGGATCGAAAAACCTAACGGCCACGACCTGACCGAAACCGAAATGCGCAAAATCTACGACACCGGTTACCGTGCCGGCGTGCAGGCGGCGGAAAATAAGCTTCATGGCGCAAACGACTTCATCGGCGCCGATGGCAAACCAACCTGGGAGGCTGTTGCGCTCTTTCTTCAGCGCAACAGGGATCGAACTCGATCCCAAACATTATGAGTTTATTGACGACATGGCCGCTCGCACCGCCTGGGGCCAGGAGCCGACCGAGCGACAACACAAATATCTGCATAGCCTGTTCTTCAAGCTGGGCGGGAGGATCACGTCGTGAGCGCGACAGTCGATACCGCTACCGTCCGCGAATTCATCGAGGCAATCCATAGCTATGCGGCGCAGGCAATCAATGGCGCCGCTGACCCTGGCCTGTTGCAACTGGTGCATATTCATCCGACTAACGGAGACGTGTTGGTCACACGTTATCAACTCGGCGATATCGATCACATGGTGGAGAATGCGATTGCCTCCGCCACCGCCGGGTACAATGTTTATATTGAGGGTCGCACTGTCCGCGCCGGACTACCCGGCAATAAGCGCGGTAAGATTGAGGACACCGTTTGGGTCTTCGCGCTTGTTATCGACAGCGACGGTGACAAGGGCAAGGGTTGGACACCGACGACGCAGGCGACGCTCGTCATCGCGACGTCGCCAGGGAATTCGCATCACTGGTTCTGCTTCAATCAGGCTATCACAGCCGAGGAAGGACAACAGCTCGGCGAGCAGCTTCGTAACAGTTCAGGCGCCGATAAAGACACTGGCGTCGTAACCCAATGTTATCGCGTCGCTGGCACCCCCAATTTCCCTGACCAAGCCAAGCGCAAGCGCGGTCGCACCACCGTCGAGCCGACCAGCATCACCGAGCGCAATGGCATGATTTCGTCGATCGCCCTTCCTGTGATAGGCAACGACGAGACGACATTACCCGACGATCTGCTACAGATTATCCGACAGGGGGGCGACCCGAACGCAGATCGCTCCGCTCTGTTTCACAGCGTGGTGGCGCAGCTCAAGCGCCGGCGGTGGAACATCACCGAGATCGTCACGCTGCTGGAAAAATACCCGAACGGGATCGCGCAGAAATACCTGAACCGCATCGGTAAGGAGGTCGAGCGATCTTACGCTAAGATCAACACCACCGGCAGCGCTGGCACTGCTCTGCAGGCGATGAGCACCCCGCCGGCGGCTGGCGCGGCACCGGGATCAAGCAGCGCATCGGCAGCCAGCGCATCGGGAGCAACAGCCGCCGCGGGAGCGAGCTCGACTCCGCCTGTGCTGCCGACAATTCGCCTGGTCGCTGGCCAATTGCCCCGCGCGGTCGAAGAGACCGAACGCGCGCTACTCTCCTCCGGTGCACCTATCTTCAAGCGCGCCGGCGTTCTGGTCGAGCCGGTCAGCGAGACCATGGCTGCGGCCGACGGGCGAAAGACCACGGTCGCACGGCTGCGCCCGATGTGCGCCGATTCGCTGTTGGAGCCGATCGCCGAGGCTGCGCTATTCCAGCGCTTCAATCCCAAGCGCAACACTTGGGTCGACGTCGACCCGCCGATCCAACTCGTGCGCATGATCCTGGCGCGGGAACGCCGCTGGAAGCTCCCGCGAGTCAGCGGGGTCATCACCACACCGACCTTGCGCGCCGACGGCTCGTTGCTCGCCGCCCCCGGCTATGACCCGCACTCCGAGCTGTACCTGCTGTCGGAATTGCAGCTGCCACCGATTCCCGAGCACCCCACCCGGGAGCAGGCACAGGAAGCACTCGCGCTGTTGACGGAGCCATTCTCCGAATTTCTCGTTCCAAGACAAAAAGCTCGATCGCGCGGTCGCGCTGGCAGGGTTATTGACGGCGCAGGTGCGTGGCTCGCTGCCCACAGCACCGATATTCCTGATGCGCGCTAACACAGCGGGGACAGGAAAAAGCTACCTGGTCGATCTGATTGCCATGATCACGACCGGCCGGCTCTGTCCGGTGATCACCACGTCGAAGAGTGCGGAGGAAACCGAAAAGCGCATTGGCTCGGTACTGCTGGATGGGACCTCGATCGTCTCGCTCGATAACGTGCCCACGATCTCGAAGGCGAGCTTCTCTGTCAATTGTCCGAGCGGCCGGTGATCAAGATCAGGATCTTGGGCCGCAGCGAGATGCCCAAGTGCGAGTGCCGCACCGCCGTCTTCGCAACCGGCAACAATGTTGCCTTCAAGGGTGACATGGTCCGACGTGGTCTCGTTTGTAATCTTGAGACGCTGATGGAGCGTCCCGAGCTGCGCGAATTTCGCTTCGATGTGCTGGAGCAAGCCGCGAACAATCGCGGAGCCTATGTCGCCGCCATACTGACCATCGTGCGCGCCTATCTCGCGGCGGGAGCGCCGCGGGTGTGCGGACCAATTGGCAGCTACCGTGCTTGGTCGACCATGGTGCGCAGCCCGCTGATCTGGGTAGGGGAGCCCGACCCGGTGGCGAGCATGGAATTCGGTTCGGGCGGAAGACCCGGAGCTCGCCAATATCCGCGAGTTCTTTGACTTGTGGCTGGCCTACGATCTCGACCTCGATCAGCCCTACACGACCAACCGCATCATCGAGATCGCCTCTGCGCCGCCAGCGGCAAATGATTTTAACCCGCCGGCCCTCAAGTTGATGCTGATGCGGGTAGCAGCCGATCAGGATGGTGTTTCGGCCATGCGCTTAGGCTGGTGGCTGAAGAAGATCAGCGGGCGAGTGGTGAATGGGTATCGCCTGATCAAGGGAGGGACTGCCCCTGCGCGGTTCTTGCTCACCAAGCTGAAGCAGAAGTGAAGCTGTAGGAAGGAAAGGTAGCAATATCAATCTGTTAGGTCGCCACCTTACAGCTTTCACAGCTTTCACAGCTTTGTTTCTAAAGTTCGCGCGCGAGATGATACGGTATTTAGATACCGTACGGACGGACAATCACTGCGTAAGGCAAGAAATACAGAACTCCGGAAACAAAGCTGTGAAAGCTGTGAAAGCTGTGTCAGCGAGTTTTCAAATAGCTGGAAAAAGGAGGAGTAAATGATTGATCCTCAAGAAAAATCCGCGTCTGGGGCGCATAATGACGGGCTAACCACCCCGACCGCTCCAAACCAGGTCGACGCCTTCCTCGCCCAGGTCTCCCCCGCCAACGCGTCAGCCTCCTGCGGCCGGCTGATCTTCGCTCTCGATGCCACCGCCTGCGGCAGCCGATCTGGGACACCGCCTGCCAGCTGCAGGCCGAAATGTTCCGCGAGGCGCCAGCGATCGGCGGGCTCAGCGTTCAGCTGGTCTATTACCGCGGCCTGTCCGAATGCCGGGCCTCGCGCTGGGTGTCGCAGCCCGCGCACCTGGCGGCGCTGATGGAGCGGATCGACTGCCGCATGGGGCATACCCAGATCGGTCGCCTGCTCACCCACGCCAGGCGCGAGACCCAGCTGCTCAAAGTCCAGGCGCTAGTCTTCGTCGGCGACGCCATGGAGGAGAACCCCGACGACCTCTATCCCGACGCCAGCGCGCTCGGCCGTCTGGGTGTCCCTGCCTTCATGTTCCAGGAGGGGGACAGCCGATCTGTCGAGCGTGTGTTTCGCGACATCGCCCGCCTGACCAGCGGCGCCTATTGCCGCTTCAATCCCGGAGCGGCGCGGCAGCTGGCCGAGCTCTTGCGGGCGGTAGCGGTCTATGCCGCCGGTGGACTGCCAGCCTTGGCTGGCCGGCGCGATGCCGGCGCGGTGAAGCTACTCGGGCAGTTGCGGTAGCCGAGCAGCAGCAGAGTTCATGGGGGCCGGGGGGATATCAAAAAAATTGAGAGGCACCGGTCCCGAGGCGCGGCGGCGCCCCAGTTCTGCTAAAGTGCTTATTTTTCAGCTATTTCCTGTCTAATCAAGCGGGATTGTGCTAATCTCGTGCGGCAATCAGAGATGGGAAATTTGTGCCATGCCCCGTGGTCGCAAGTCTGCAGCCTCGCTCTCCGTCGTGCCCCTTGTCCCCGGGCAAGGCCGCCCGGAGCCGCCGGCCAGCCTGGATGCGCTTGAAAGGCAGATCTGGCGAGACGTCGTCGACGCGCTCCCCGCCCACTGGCTCGATCTTGCCGGTCAGCTGCATCCTGCGCCGGCTGGTCGCGCAGGCGGCGATCGCGGAGCGGCGGGAGGCGCGGCTGCGCCAGCTGCGGGCGCAAGACCAGGACAGCGGAGAGGATGCCGATGCCCTTGCCGCGCTGCATGGCGTGTCGGCGAAGACGGTCGCTTATCTGCTGGGCCAGCTGCGTGCCACTCCGCGCTCGCGCATCGTGTCTCGTGCGGCCGGCCCGCAATTCGAGCAGGCCCCAAAATCTCGGCCCTGGGAGATCAAGGCGCGTGCCTAGGCGCAAGCATAGATCCGATCGACGACAAGGTCACGGGCGCCGACATCATCGCCTTCATTGAGGAGGTCTGCTTCGTCCCCGAAGGCAAATATGTCGGGAAGAAGCTTGAGCTGTTCGAGTGGCAGAAGGCCGAGATCCGCCGCATCTACGACAATCCCCACGGTACGCGGCGTGCGATCATCAGCATGGGGCGCAAGAACGCGAAAACGACTCTTGCCGCCTGCCTGCTGCTGGCGCACCTCTGCGGCCCGCCGGCGCGCAACAAGCCTAATAGCCAGCTATATTCAGCGGCACAGAGCCGCGACCAGGCAGCCATCATCTTCTCCTTGGCGGCGAAGATGGTGCGCATGAACCCGGCGCTGTTGCAGGCGGTAACAATCCAGGAAACCGCGAAATCACTGACCTGCCCCGAACTGGGCACACGCTATCGCGCGCTCAGTGCCGATGCCACGACTGCCTATGGGCTTTCCCCCGTGCTGCTGATCCATGACGAGCTTGGCCAAGTTCGTGGTCCGCGGTCCCCGCTGTATGAGGCGCTCGAAACAGCGACGGGGGCACAGGAATCTCCGCTGAGTATCATCATCAGCACGCAGGCTCCAACTGACGCCGATTTGCTTTCCGTCTTGATCGATGACGCTCAGGCCGGACATGACCCGCACACCGTGCTCTCGCTCCACACCGCCCCTGCGGAGCTGGATCCATTCGACGAAGCGACGATCCGCCTGGCCAATCCGGCGTTCGGGACCTTCCTTAATGCCCGCGAGGTTCTCGGCATGGCGCAGGACGCCAAGCGCATGCCGGCGCGCGAGGCCGAGTATCGCAATCTGATCCTCAACCAGCGCGTTGAGGTATCGAGCCCGTTCATCTCGCCGGCGGTCTGGAAAGCATGCAGCGGTTCGGTCGGTTCGCTTGACGGCATTCCGGTCTATGGCGGCCTCGATCTATCCGCGGTCAGTGATCTCACCGCGCTGGTTCTGATCGGATGGCGTGACGGCAAGTGGCGGGTACAGCCGACGTTCTGGCTGCCGTCTGAGGGATTGGCCGAGAAGGCGGTCGCTGAACGGGTCCCGTACGATCTCTGGCATGCCGCAGGGCCACCTGCAGCTAAGCCCAGGCAAAACCGTGTCTTACGAGTTCGTCGCCAACTATCTGCGCCAGATGTTCCAGCGCTACAACGTTCAAAAGCTCGCCTTCGATCGTTGGAACTTCAGGCATCTGCTGCCGTGGCTTCTGAGGGCGGGCTTCAGTGAACAGCTCGTCAAGGAGCGCTTCGTTGAATTTGGCCAGGGCGTTGCGAGCATGAGCCCGGCGCTCCGGGATCTGGAACAGGTCCTTCTGGAAGGTAATCTTGCGCACGGCGGCCACCCTGTGCTTTCGATGTGCGTCAGCCATACCGTCATTGCCCTGGACGACGCTGGCAACCGCAAACCCAGCAAGCGTAAATCCACTGCCAAAATCGACGGGCTCGTGGCGCTGACAATGGCAATTGGCGTTGCGCCATTGCAGGTGAGGCCGATCGATATCGAAGCCCTCATTGGCTGACTTGCGTCCGTTCCGGATCTGGATGTAGAACGCCCCGCAGTATCGGACGGACACTGCGGGGCGTTTTCCCCATCGAAATCTGACGACTTGAAGACGGCACAACATCTCACATCCGAGGTCTGCCGTCCATGTCCGTCGACAAGCCGATTTCTGTTTCCGAATCCCAACTGGCCGCCATCCTTCGCGCCGCCGCTCCGCTGCGCCGGCAGGACGTGGAGGACTACATGCGAATGGTCGCCGAGCAGCTCCGCGCGCGCCCGATGATTGGCGATGGCGATGTGTATCGGGCGGTCGAGGCGGCCCAGCGCAAGTACTTCGACCCGCCATCGTTCGGGGGCCTTACCAGCGCGCCCAAATATGGCCGGTAGGCTGCCATGGGCTACTGGGCTGTCGCGCAGCTGGTGCCCAACCGCACCTCGCTGGCGTTGCATACGCTCGCGCAGCAGAACTTCACTGTTTACGCACCAAAGATTCGCGAGTTGCGCGTCATCCGGGGGCACAAGACTGATGTCTTTTCAGCGCTGTTTCCGGGCTACGCCTTCGTGCTGATCAAGCTGCAATGGCACGCAGCACGTTGGTGCCCGGGCGTTGTCCGCCTGGTGATGGACGGGATGCAGCCCGCGAAGGTGTCCGACGACGTGATCAGGGAAATTCGCGACCGTGAACGTAACGGGGTGGTCGAGCTCCCGAGACGCCTCCTCAAGCATGGCGACCGCGTACGGATTTTGGCCGGTCCGTTCAGGGGACATCTGGCGATCTATGCCGGCATGGCGGCGCATGAGCGGGTCGCGTTGCTGCTGGAGATGCTCGGCCGCCACCAACGTGTTACGCTCTCACAATTGGACGTCGGAGTGCTGGTATCCTGACATGGCGCCTCACGCACACCTCGTTCCATACGCCGACGACTTTGTCATCACCGATCGCGGGCATGCCGTCCTGCGTTGGCATGAGCCAAGGCAGTAATGACGCCATGTTCGACGAGGTCCACGACTTCGCCGAATGGGTTGACGGCAAGTTTCTTTCGCACTGGAGTGCCTTACTGGGGCTCCAAGAGGGCTGAGTACTATGAGCGTTCGCGGCCAGCCGACAAAATGGGACGCTTGGTACAGCTCGCGGCGCTGGGCTCGGATCAGGAAGCACCAGCTGCTGGAGCATCCGCTTTGTAAGTTTTGCCTCGAGCGCGGCATTGTAACCCCGGCGACAATCTGCGATCACGTCGAACCGCACCGCGGCGACATCAACAAGTTCTGGCTCGGTCCGCTCCAGTCGCTCTGCAAACCGTGTCACGACAGCGCGAAGCGCTTCGTCGAGTTGCGTGGTTTTCGGCCGGATGTCGGCCTTGATGGCTGGCCGCTGGACCCGCGCCACCCGGCCAATCGGATGCGGTGAGACCTCAGTCACACCATGGCAAGCGATCAGTGACCCCGCGACTCCACCCAAGGCGCTCGTCGGGATGACGTCCGGGGCCAACTCGACCAATTCCGCCGCGAATTTACGGAGGTCGCCGGCATTCAGACCCCAGCGGGCGTCGATCCGCACGTTGCGGCCGTCGGCCCAACCACGTTGTTGCAGGGCCTGCATGAAAGCCGTCACCCGGGCGCGTCCTTCCAGGTCGTCTGCGGCAAAGGTCATGAGTATGCCGATGCGCCGCATCCGCTCGGCCTGCTGCGCGCGCGCCGCGAGCGGCCACGTTACTGCCGCGCCGCCGAGCATCGTGATGAACTCCCGCCGCCGCATGGGTCGTCTCCCCGCAGAAGACCCACACTAGCAGAAGGACTCGCGTCGTCCTGAGCGAGTCCTGAATAATCCTGAAGGATAGCGAAGCGGACGCCCCTGGCAGCCTAGAGGTTGTCGGCCGGCTCGACCTTGGTGGAGCGTTCCATCTCGCTGAAACCGAGAGTCAGCTGCCGAGCCATGCTCTAGCTGCTATGCCGGGAGGAGAGTAAGATCGCGGCGTGGGGAGCGCTAGGGCTTATATGGCTGGCCACGTGACCTGCGCGATGTGTGAGGATGCGGGTTCGAGCAGGTTCGTTTAGGATATGTAGTTTATGAATCGCTCGTCTAGGGAGGACATCATGCTCAAGCTCTCTCGCCGCGCTTTTCTGGCCGGCGCGCTCACAACGGCATTGCCACGGCTCTCGTGGGCGCAGAGCGAGGACATTAGGGTCATCTGCTCGGGCGGTTTCACGGCGGCGTACAACATCCTTGCGCCCCGCTTCGAGCAGGTGACGGGAAAGAAGATCGTCAGCGCCTATGGCGCATCGATGGGCAACGCGCCGGACGCCATTCCCCAGCGCCTCGCGCGTGGCGAGCCGACCGACATCATCATCCTTGCGCGCCCGGCGCTCGACGACTTCACGGCTCGCGGCGTGGTTCGGCCGGAGAGCCGCGTCGACCTCGCTGAGTCCCGCATCGGCGTCGCCGTGCGGGCAGGGGCACCGAAGCCAGACATATCGACGGTCGATGCGCTCCGCCGCGCGCTGTTGAGTGCTTCGTCGATCGCCTACTCGGCGAGCGCAAGCGGGGTATATGTCTCGACCGAGCTCTACAAAAAGCTCGGGATCGAGGCGGAGGCGATGCCGAAGAGCCGCCGCATTCTGAGCGAGCGCGTCGCGGCGGTGGTTGCCCGAGGCGAGGCCGAGATCGGCTTCCAGCAGATCAGCGAGATCATCGGCATACCCGGCGCCGAGCTCGTCGGACCGCTTCCGGCCGAGGTGCAGCAGGTCACGGTGTTCTCCGCCGGCGTGCTGACCAATGCCCGGCAGCCGGAGGCCGCGGCGGCGCTGATCCGGTTCCTGGCCTCACCGGACGCCGCCAAGACGATAGCCTCGACGGGCCTCGATCCCATCACGCAGCTCTAATGGTTTGCGCCCGGAATGTGGGTGAACGGATCGATTTGAACCCGGCCGGTTTCAATCGAGAGAAATCCCCGTGGCCGGCCAGAGAACCAGCCGAATATAATTCACCATTTGGACGTTTTGCAGAAGTCACTCTCCAATTCTCATTGGATTTGGGCACCGCGGCGTCCGGGCTGATCCCAGTGCACTGTGGGGACCGAGGCCGCGGGGCCCCGGCGTGCGTACCCGCGGCCGGGGTTCCTGTCCACAAACCGACTACAAGTCCAAGACGGAGCGAGCAAGACTATCACGGTTCGCTTCGAGGGCAGCTCGTTCGCGAAATTCAACGGCACCGAGGGCAAGCGGGTCGTCCCCCCGATCACCGAGGACGAATTGCGGACCATGAACCCTGCCACCTCAACCGGCACGAAAGCCGAAGTCGGTGTGGAAGCGCGTAAAGTAGCCGCGGGCCACGGCTTCGCCCCGGTCGAACCAGGGCAAAGTTGCGCGCCACCGTCCGATCTCTCTCAAGCCTGAACGAAACGCCGCTACGAGATGGGCGTCTGATTGAGCTGATCGGCTGCTGACGTATCCGATCGTCTGAAAGGATTGCTGAGCCTGGCTTAGGGTACGCATCCGGTGAAGGCCGCGGAGAGGGCCGTTGACGGCGCGTGATTGCTGATCGGCGCGGTTATGCGGCGGCTTGTTGCTGGCGCTCGCGCTTCCAGTTCCAGGGCAGCAGTTCGTCGATCCGCTTGGCCGGATGATCCTGCAGGCGCGCGAGGACGTCGGCGAGCCAGGCCTGCGGATCGACGTCGTTGAGCTTGGCGGTCTGGATCAGCGTATAGATCGCGGCGGCGCGACGGCCGCCTTCGTCGGAGCCGGCGAAGGTCCAGTTCTTGCGGCCCATGGCGATGGGGCGGATCTCCCGCTCGGCGGCATTGTTCGACATGCACATGCGGCCGTCGTCGAGGAAGCGCGTGAGCGCCACCCAGCGGGTGAGGCTGTAGGCGATGGCCTTGCCGATCTTGCTCTGGCCGGAGACTTGGCGCGTTGCTCGCGCAGCCAGGCCTCCAATGCGACCGACGAGCGGCCGGCTGCGCTCGTTGCGCACGCGCAGGCGCTCCTGCGGCGCCAGCCCGTTGATCTCGCGCTCGATGGCGAACAGAGCATCGATGCGCTCGACCGCCTCGATGGCGATCGGCGCCTTGTCGAGCCGCGCGAGGTCGAAGAACTTGCGCCGCGCATGGGCCCAGCACGCCGCCTCGACGATCGGCCCAGGCTCGGCGACGGGCATCATAGAGCCGGTTGAACCCGGCATAGGCGTCCGCCTGCATCAACCCGGCATAACCGGCGAGATGCTGCTCCGGATGCTTGGCGCCGCGATCGGGAGAGTAGAAGAAGATCGCGGCCGGCGGATCGGGGCCGCCGAACGGCCGGTCGTCGCGCACATAGGTCCATAGCCGGCCGGTGCGGGTCTTGCCCTTGGCGAGCACCGGCACGGTGGTGTCGTCGGCATGGATGCGCTCGGCCGCGAAGACATGGCCCGGATCGCCTCGACCAGCGGCATCAGCGTCGCGGCCGCAGCGCCGACCCAGTCGGCCAGCGTCGAGACGTCGAGCTCGATGCCCTCGCGGGCATAGACCGCGCTCTGGCGGTTGAGCGGCAGATGCAGGCCGTACTTGGCGAACAGGATATGCGCCAGCAGCCCCGGCCCGGCGCGCCCGCGCGCGATCGGATGCGACGGCGCCGGCGGCTGGGTGATCGCCTCGCAGGAGCGGCACGAGAACTTCTCGCGCACGTGCTGGATCACCTTCCACTGGCGCGGGACCAGCTCCAGCGTCTCGGTCACGTCCTCGCCGAGCTTGTGCAGGACGCCGCCGCAGCACGGGCAGGCCGACGGCGACGGATAGACGATGCGCTCGCGCGGCAGATGCTCCGGCAACGGCCGGCGCGCCGGCTTGCGCCGCTCGAACGCCTGCACGGTGACCTTCGCGCTCGCCGCCGCAGCCACCGCCAGCCGCGCCTGCGGCTTCCGCCTGCGCGGCATCCTCCTCCATGTCGGCAAGCTGAAGCTCGAGCTGCTCGAGCACGGCGCGGCGTTCCGAGGATTGGCCGAACCGCTCGTGCCGGAGCTTGGCGATCGTGTGCTTCATCTGCTCGATCAGCAGCTCGCGGGCGCGCGCTTCCGCCTCGGCGTTGCGCGCCTTCGCCTCCGCCTCCAGACCGCAGCTGCGGCGATCACCATCGCCTTCAGCGTCGCGACGTCGTCGGGGAGAGAATCAGCAGTGGGCGGCACAACGCGATTGCAGCACAGATCGCCGTTGCTTGCGAGCCCAAATCGCGCGCTGATTCACAATGTCGCAAGCAAAACTCAGCCCGCCGCCTGCGGCCGCCACGTGTGCTGCGGCAGCCGCCAGTCGATCCCTTCCAGCAGATAGCCGAGCTGCGCCGGCGTGATCGTCACCGTCCCGTCCGCCGGAGACGGCCAGATGAAGCGGCCGCGCTCCAGCCGCTTGGCAAACAGGCACATGCCCTGGCCGTCGTGCCACAGCACCTTGATCAGCCCGCCGCGCCGGCCGCGGAACACGAACAGATGGCCGCCGTGCGGATCGCGCTTGAGCGTCTCCTGCACCAGCAGCGCCAGGCCGTCGAAGCCCTTGCGCATGTCGGTGTGGCCGGTCGCCAGCCACACCCGCATGCCGGCCGGGAAGCCGATCATCGCCGCCCCGCCGCGCCAAGCGCCGTATCGCCGCCGACACCGACGCGGCATCGACCGGTCCGGCGATCCGCAGCCGCGCTCCGCTCGCAAACTCGATCTCGATCATCCCGCACCGGCTGGGCGGCTTACGCCGGCGGCGCGATCGTCACCGCCGCAAACGCCGGCCGTCCGTGCGCTCGCAAAGCTGCTGGCGCCAGCGGAAAAACTGACTCGTATGGACCCCAGCCTCGCGCGCCACCGCCGACGCAATCGCCCCCGGCTCCAGCGCCGCGGCAACGATCCGTTCCTTCTCGGCTCGCCGCCATCGACGCCGCCGCTGCACCGACGTGATCACCTCGACCCGCCCTTCGTCATAGGACTATCCCTAGGAATAGTCCTATGACTTCCGCCTCCCGGTCCCCGCAAGGCGGCCTTCACCGGATGCGTACGGCTTAGGCGAGAACCACGAGGAGGTGCTCGACATTTATCCAACGCCCAACCACGCATTGACTAGATCGGCGGGCAATCGAAATCGTCGCTTAGGGATGGCGCATGGAACGGCCTCCGCGAGGATCTGGTAGCTCCATGTGACTTGGATCTAAGCAGCCGTCGGCACCGGCAGTCTGCTGTCCTTATGGGTGCTCGGTGCGATGATCAACGGCCCGCTGGCATTGCTGATGCGCTGCCGGCGCCGCACGATCTTAGA
>CAVZSC010000014.1:0-117347 GCA_963777755.1 uncultured Alphaproteobacteria bacterium | reverse complement strand
GACAATTCAGGCTTGGCTCAGGACGTGGCCAGGTCGTTCTGCTACTCTCGGCCTCCTCTGCGGGGGAGATGGGACCATGCGGCGGCGCGACGTCATCACGCTACTGGGCGGCGCGACAGCTCCTGGCCGCCGCGCTAGTCAGGGCAGCCTCGTCAGGACCTGCGCACTGTTTTTGAAGCACGACTGCTTCGCAGCCACTCGGCAATGGCGCGGATCGCCTTTTCTTCTGCACTGGCGCGTGGACCCGTAATTTCGCCTCTCTTGGTCGCACCGCCGGGCAAGTGGATGGTCCACGTCCATTGATTTGGGCCTGGCCTCGCTGTGACCATGTACTCTATGCCCCTATAGCGCATGTAGAACTCCGCACCACGCGTATCAGTCGTGGATCATCATAGGCGTTGGCTTATATTAGCAGGCTGTTCACGTGTGATCCTGATCGTTGTTCTCTTTTGCCAAAGCCCGCCATTTCCTTGCGAGTTCACAAATCTGTGTCGGGCCTCAGGATCTTTCACCCGGAGCGCCATCAGCTCGCAGTGCTCGGCACGATCGGCGTAGCTTTGGACCTTCGGCTCTGACATCATTTTCGTAGCGGTAGGGACGCGTGTTTCATCACGCGCCCCCCGCAGTCGGGTAGAGTCGAGGCGCGGACCGGGCTTCGAATGATGCCGACGTTTCCTCGACCCTCCCTCTCATTCCGTACGGCGGGTTTTCCCCGATACGGCTGGAAGGCTGGCATTTAGGGCGGCACCTTCCCGCAACCATCCAGCTTAAGCCTGCTCCCGGCATACGCTGGCTGATGGTCGGTTTGTGTCCGCCTTTCGCGCACTTCGTGACGTCTCGGTATTCCCGCGCTGTGTCGGGCCGACCGTTCGATCGTGCGCCGCCATGGAGGTGGGGTAGTCCTCCGCCCCAGGGGTCCTCGCTCGGGTGCAAGTTATGCTGTCTCGCACCGTCATCACTTAATCGACCCCATCCGCCCCACCCGCGGGCGCATTGCGACTTCACCGCATGGCGGCTTATACGCAATGCCTTCGCTGTGCGGGAGCGCCTAGGCGACCCGCGGGTGGTTCCGGGCTTTCGCTGTCCATTCCTTCCTAACATGCCATCCTCTATGACCCCGGGGAGCTCGATCATCGTTTGGTCCAGAACGTCGATGTCGACATGGCCTTCGCCGAGATCTGAGCAGCTCGGCACTCCCGATCCTCCCGCAATCCGTTTCACGCGGGGCACGTCTTTCGGGGCTTCCTGGTTCGCGCATTTGCTACGGCCTGTCAGGTTGCTCGCCCTCCTGTACGGATCAGACCGATATGCTCGGCCTCCGAGGGCTTTTACTTCCAGGCTTCCAACGGGTCGGTCGCCCTCCCCGTTGCTGGGTATGACTACAACAGCGACTGGACTCCTCTGTTGGCGGGACTTGCACCCGCTGGAATGGCAGCTAGCCTCGCTGCACCAGATCCGTACGTGCGGCTTTCCCGCATACGGCTCCCACCTCGGGTGTGTGACGGCGAAGTGGTCTTGCCACTGTCCGTATGCGGTCCAGCGCCTGTGACACGGTCGCGCGGCTCTGTGTCCGGCACGTGCTTTGCTGGTCCGCATTCCCCTTGGTCCCCGCCCTTCGCTCCACCGGCTCCGCCGCGGCTGGTCCCGCCGCGGATTGCTCCGCAGCAGGGTGCGCCACTTTGTTCGCCGGCTTCACAGCTACTATGACGAAGTCCGACTTCTCGTGCCCGTGCATCATCGGCTACGGCTCCTCGCCTTCCCGATGCGGACCGCCGTACGCGCACACATCACAACGACGGCCAGACACGAGACCTCCCAGGTTCCGGTACGATCCTTTTGCACGTGATGTGGCCTTAGACCCCGGCAGGGCGTCAGCACCTCGCATAGCGGTGCCGCACATGTTGCCTTCGAGCGAATGAAAACCCTCGGCCCCTGCGATGTCTGATCTTTCGAGGCTCAATCCCACACCCCATGCAATTGCTGTGTACGCTTCGTGACCACTGTCGCCAGAGGTCACGCAACACTCGCTACCAAGCGGACGCTGCCCCTTACTTGGACCGGTCTTCCACCGGCTGGATCGCACCAGCTTGCCTGGCGCACTCATTCGATGACCTCGTCGGCGCGGGCGAGCAGGGTCGGCGGGATTTCGATGCCGAGCGCCCTGGCGGTCTTGAGGTTGATGACCAGCTCGTACTTGGTCGGCGCTTGCACCGGCAGGTCGGCTGGCTTCTCGCCTTTGAGAATGCGGTCGACGTAGCCGGCTGCGCGCCGGAACTGGTCCACCAGATCTGGACCGTAGGAGATCAAGCCACCGCGGGCAACGAAACGGCGTTGGAAGTAAACTGAGGGCAGCTTGTGCTGGGCTGCCAGCGCGATAATCAGATCACTGTGAACCGCCGACAACGCGCTTGCGGTAACGATCAGGCCGTCGTTCGCAGAGCGCGCGAAAGCCGAAACCGCGCGCTCGATCTCGGGCGCATCGCGCACGTTCACCGGGCTCACGTCCAGACCCAGCGACAGTGCCGCCGTCTGGATGGCGCCCCACTGACCGAGCCCGGAGGATATGTCGGGGTCGCGAAGGATCGCCACGCGCGTCACGCGCGGTGCGATCTCCTTGAGCAGGTCCAGCCATTTTCCGCTCAGCCCATACTCGAACTGCATGAAGCCGGTGGCATTGCCGCCCGGTCTCGCCAGGCTCTCGACGAAGCCGGCGCCGACGGGATCGGCGGCATATGCAAACACGATCGGCACGGTGCGGGTAACCTGTAGCAACCGCCCCGCGTTCGCCGTGCCAAGGGCGAAGATGACGTCTGGGGCGAGGGCGACCAATTCCGCCACGTTCTGGCGGATTCGGTCGGCATCGCCTACCCCCACGCGATACTCGATCTGTACGTTGCGGCCGTCGTCCCAGCCCGATTGCTGCAGAACCTGCCCAAACGCAGCCAAGCCGGCCTCTGTTGACGGATCGTCTGTCGGCAGCGTCAGCAGCATTCCGATGCGACGCATGTGCTGGGGCTGCTGCGCCCGCCCTCCGAGCGGCCACGCGGCCGCGGCGCCGCTTCCGTGCCCGCACCCGGTAGCCCAGGGCGCGTACATGTCTAGCGTCGACACCGTGACGAGAGGGGCGGATCACGATTGCTCAGGCCGGAGGTCGGGTCTTCATGAGGGCTCCAGGATTGCGTCATGGCGGAGCCGGGTGCCTGCTGTTGATCACAGGTTTGATCTGACTGTGGCCTGAACCGGGCTGCAACCAACGATAGTGCGGTGTCCATCCTAGCTTGTTTGTGGTTGACTCGCAATTCATGCGCTTTTATCGTGAGCTTGGGGAGAACTGATTATTTCGGTTATTTCCAGAGCGGTCCGAAAGCGACGCATTGCCGAAGTTCGTCGCCTCAATCTAAGGGCCGCCTGATGCCATCGGCTGGCAGATAACATTAGAGCATGTGTTACCGCCTGCGCTATGCGCGCGGCGGCGCACGCGACCCGATTGCGCGGCGGCGAGCCTTGCTCGCCCAAGGGGAGTTTGCCATGACCACGACGACCTTTCCGAACTCGATTGGGATCACGATTTTTCGATCAGTCGACCACAACGCAGACCGTCTGCAGGGCCAGACCTTCACCACCGGCACCTCCCGCCGACAGCGACGTCCTCCTGCTACTCTCCGGCGGCGGCACGATCGGGCTCAACGGCGTCGCGCCGGCGAACTTGTCTTCGGGGTTTGTGCTGTAGCCGTAGGTTGGGGTCGCGCGATGTACCACTATTAAACAGGTCGCCCTGGAGTCACCGCGGGTAAGGAGGAACTCGAGGATGGACCACATCAATCGCCGACAAGTTGTCCGAGGCGCAGCCGCCGCTGCTATCACCCTGACCTCGCCGTCGGTGCACGCCCAGAACGACCGGCAGACTTTGCGCTTCGTGGCACAGGCCGGTCTGAAAATCGTCGATCCTATCTGGACGACTGCCTACATCACGCGCAACCACGGCTATCTTGTGTACGACACCCTCTTCGGCACGAATGAAAACCTTCAGGTCAAACCGCAAATGGTCGATCGGGTGAACGTGTCTCCCGACGGAATGAAATACACGTTCACGCTGCGGGACGGCCTCCGATGGCACGACGGACAGCCGGTCCTGTCGGAGGATTGTGTCGAGTTGCTGAAGCGCTGGGGAAAGAGAGATCGATTTGGTCAGCTCCTGATGGCGCATACAGAAAAGATGGCAGCCGTTGACAAGGCGACGTTCACGATTGAGCTGGCCGAGCGCTTTGGCCCCTTGCTCGATGCCCTGGGAAAGCCGTCGAGCAATGTGCCCTTCATGATGCCGGCTCGGATCGCGTCCACGCCCCCGGACGAGCAGATCAAGGAGATCGTCGGCTCCGGACCGTTCAAGTTCGCCAAAGACGAGTGGCAACCGGGCGAGCAGGCCGTCTACTTGCGGAACCCCGACTACGTCCCGCGTGAAGAGACGCCGAGTGGATCGACAGGCGGCAAGAAGGTGCATGTCGACAAGGTAATCTGGCGGCATATCCCTGACCCCTGGGATGCGGCGGATGACCTCGCGGCGGGTAGAGTGCGACTGGTGGGAGCAACCGCCGCTGGACTTCATCCCCAAGATTGAACAGAACGCGGATTTACGAACGTTCGTCACCGATTCCGGCGGGACGCAAGGCTGGCTCAGGCCGAACTGCCTCCACCCGCCGTTCAACAACAAGAAGGCGCGTGAGGCGCTGCTCCATATGATGGACCAAGTGACATATCTTCATTGGGCTATCGGACAGGCGCAATATTACCGGCCTTGCTATTCCGTATTTGCCTGCGGCAGCCCTTACGCGACAAGAATCGGTGCCGAGCCGATCATGGAGCACGACCTCACAAGAGCCAGGCAGCTCGTGAAGGAGTCGGGCTACGATGGCCAGCCAATCGTCGTCCTGCACCCTACTGACGTTCCCCTCATCAACGCCGCAGTAATCGTCACGCGTCAACGGCTGGAGTCGATCGGCTTCAAGGTGATCCTCAAGGCGATGGATTGGTCGGCGAATCTTGCCGTGCGGGCGCGCAAGGAGCCGCCCGACAAGGGCGGTTGGAACCTGCTTCACACATGGTGGTTGGCGGCGGACGTCAGCAATCCCGCCGTCCACTTCGGCTTGTCGGGCGCGGGCGCTCGTTCCTGGTTCGGCTGGCCCGACGTCCCGCAGCTCGAGAAGCTCGTCACCGACTGGGTGCGCGCGACCGATCAAGCGAGACGCAAGCTGCTCGCCGACGAAGTCCAGAAAGCCGCTCTCAGCGAGGTCACGTACGTGCCATGGGGAGAATGGGTCCAGCCCTCGGCCTGCCGAGCGAATGTCCGGGACATCCTGCAATTCGGAGCGCCGATTTTCTGGAACGTAAGGCTCACCTAGTCGGATTGATCCGTTTCTGCTCTCAAGATCGGCGTGCGACGCGAGTTACCTCGCGCCCCCTTTGGAACGATCCCCTCGCCCGCCTGCTCAAGACGCCGCCCGTGATGCTCGTCATGCTATTCACCTTGGCGGATGATGACGTCCTACGATCTTCACCTGATCGGCGCCGCCGTGCTGGTCGGAACCGGAGCCGGCATTATTTTTTTATGGGAACGTGAAGACTCAGGGGCTAAACAACACGGTATGCATGATCCGGCCCGGCGTGACGGTGAACAACCCGGCGATCACCAGTGCACCGAAAAAGATGGCGATCATCGCCCTGCGATGAGCTTCCACGCGATGGCGGCGGGCATGCATCACGGCGAGCGGAAGCATGATCAAAGTGAAGATCGACAAGAGGTGGATCGGGCTGAACGGGCCGATCACGCGCAAGTCGTGGATGAAGAACGAGCTTCCGGCAATGACCACCATCAGCATGACGTAAATCCAGCCGATGACACGATGGGGGATCGTGCCCTTCGGGGCCGCCAGCTGAATGGCGCCAAGCACGAATGCAGCCATGGCGGCGAAAGCGTGGACTTGGATAATCGGCGCAGCGTCGAGGAGCGGAGTTAGAGCCATCTGCATCTACCAGAGCAAAGCTGGCAACTCGTCGATAGCGGCCATAATCGAACGTCTCTGCTAGACTACTTTCCGGCGCAAAATTCGCGCTTCTGAAGAGACGGGTCAACCGTGCGGACGATGGCAAGCCCCGCCAGCGGGCCGGCGGGGCGGTGCGAGGCCAGATTGAGCTGGAAACGGATTACTATTGGCATGACTGCTTTTCCATCACGCGACCGATGTTGATGAGATTGTCGGCGACGACGCCAAGCCCGACCCAGCGCTTCATTCCGGTACTGCCCTTGTAGCGGCAGCTATCGAGCCCGTGTCGCCGTTTGACCACGCTGATGCGCCCCTCGCATCCGGTTCGCCATTTCTGGCCGTTGCGGAACCAGCGCTTTTTCTGCTCGCGCTTGCGCTCAGTACTTTTGGTGGAGCGATTGGGAATGCAGACGCGTTTGACGCCTCTCGCTTTCGCCGCAGCCTCATTCTTGGCGGAGTAGAACCCAGCGTCTGCCGCCACCAGACGCGGCGTGCGTCCGAGCTTCGCCTCGTGGGTTTCGTGGCCGGGATCAACAGGTCCGAATCGCTCGGCCACTGATCATAGACTTCGTAGTCAATCACATCTGGTTTTCAGCTTCCTGCAGCTTGACCATCTTACCGAACTCGTTGGGCTTGCCGGCCTTGCCCTTGCGAGTGATCTCGGTCGAGGGCTCGAACACGCTGAGGAGCTTTCCTTCGGCCCACGTGTTACCGCCGAAGATGCGCTCTCGGCGTTCAATTTCGGGGAAGAGGACGTGGATTTAACCGTGATCACAGGCGCGAGTGGTATTCCGGCAACACGTTTCGAAAAAGATGACAGCCAGCAGTTTTCCTCCGTGCGTGACCCCGCACTTTGATCCCAGAATGAGCTTCGTCTGGCGCCTGTGCAGCTTGGCTCCAGTGGAGCCGTGGACGAGACAGGAGGGGTGATGAGCCCGCAGCGATTTGCTGTCATGGCGGCGTTGTGCGGAACGCTCGTACTCGTCGGTTGGGTTGCCATCGGGCTAGCTGGCCTCGGTCCGCACGGCATCGAAAACGGCGGAGCGGCGATCGAGGTCGAGGCACCGCTAGCGACCGCAATGGCCGAGAACAGTGTCTCAGTCGCCGATATAGGGAGCGTCCGCGCCCCTTTGGCCGAGCCTCGTGAGATGCTGTCGCCCGCCACGCCGCCCGTGCAGACCGCGTCGCCAAGCACGCGTAATACGGAGCAAAAAGGCGGCGAGGCGACATCAAGCCCCTATCGAAGTCCCCGCCGCCCCATCCGTGCGGCTCGCGTCCCTGTTCACGTCTGATGCGGCGAAGGAGTATCCAAAACCAGTCGCGCGCTCGGTTGAAATTCTCAACGAATGCCTCGTGGCCGAGATCTGCATCGACGAATACCTCTGGTCGCTGTACGAACGGACCCCCAAGTTCGACACGAACAAGGTGACGCAGCGAGTGAAAGCGACAGTCAAGAAGAAGGGCAAAACACGAATCGTCACCAAGACCATCACCAAATACGTCCTTGGGGACTTCACCTGGAAGGATCCGATCGCGGCACAAAGAGCCGGCATGTCGCTCAAGGATTACGTGATCGGCGGCATGGATCGTAGCTTCAAGCTGAAGCTCTACCGAGCGCTTCGCGCAATGGACGACGCCGGGCTCATGCCGGGCATAACGAGCGCATTCCGCGATGACTACCGGCAAGCGATCACAGTCGGCAGGAAGGCTGCGAGCGACAGCTCATATCATGGCGGAAGCCGCCGCGGCGGCTACGGCCACGGGCTTGCGGCCGATCTCGTGAGCGTCAAGGGCGAAACGCGTGTGCAACGACACGCGTCAAACAAAGAGCTGTGGAACTGGATCGATGCGAACGAAAGGGAGCTTGGGATCGGGCGCCCGTATCGCGATCGAGACCCGCCGCATGTGGGGCCGATCGACGGCAAGGAATACATCGCCAAACGCGGTTGGGCGAACGTGCAAAGGGCAGGATTGTAAACAAGGAATGCGCTGCTGGTGCTGTTGGTAGACCGAGCCGTTCGGGTTGATGAGAGCGTGCGATGGCTGCTGCCAATATGGGATCAATCCGCGTCACGATAATGGCGGCATTTGCCATTTGCATCCTGACCGCGGGGCCCGCACGCGCCCAGTTCCTGTTAGGGCCGCAATTCAAATCTTGGTGGCGACGGCGCTCTACTATGTCGAAGGGCCGGGCCGAGGGACGACGTGGGCAGCGGCCCTGAAAGAATACGATCGCAGAAATTGATGGACTTGTCGACATCGCGCTCGCCGGTGATCCGCGCCGACGCGATCGCCCGGTATTGGCGGCGCTGCCGACGAACACGTCGATGCGATCGTCATTGATGCGCACGCGCAGGCGATGCCCGATCAGGCGTGATGGCACCGTGTAGAACACCATGCGTATGGTGAAGCCACCGGAGGCGTCACGCGCACCACCACCCCCTCGTAATCGCAGGAGCCGCGCTCCGGCTGGTCCTGCCCCATCCCCCTCTGAGCAGAGCGGGAGGGTGTCCCTTTTCGGGGGTCCCCCGCGATCGCATGGGGAAATCGCCAGGGGGCCCCATCCTCGCCCGGGACTCACGCCCTCGCGTCGGCTGACGCCATGCCCGGCAGCGAGCGGGGACTTCGAGCGCCTCCTCATGCTCCAATTTGCTGCGTGCGATTGCCGTTTGCCGAGCACCGGGCGCGCACCGGTGCGTTTTTCTGGGCGGCGGTGGAAGATGCCGTAACGAGGCAAAATGCACCGGTGGCGACCGGGTCGCGTTCGTGCGCTGGAGTACTTTGGTACTTGGGGCTGGCTACCCTGTGGACTTAAGCCGTTACCCCCGCCCGTGTGCTGACCCGAACGCCGAGCACCACTGCCGGGCTCACGCCCTCGCGAATTGCGTGAACCCAGTGATGTTGCTCCCCGGCCGTGCCATGCTTTCGACGAAGCCGCTTAACGTCCTGGCCTTCGACAAAGCCCGCCTCGCTCAGGCCCTGCCGGGACGCGGCCATGAGTGTGCGGATTCGTCAGGCGACCGGGTGCTGAGATAGCCGATGACCGGCATGGCGGGCTGCTGCGCTCGGGCCGCAATCGGCCACGCTGCCGCCGCGCCGCCGAGCAGCGTGATGAACTCGCGGCGCCTCATTCAATCACCTCGTCGGCGCGGGCGAGCAGCGGGGCGGAATTGTCAGTTCGAGCGCCTGGGCAGTGACCAGATTGACAACAAGATCGAACTTCGTCGGCTGCTCAACCGGTAGGTCGGCGGGGCTCGCCCCGCGTAGAATCTTATCGACATAGTCGCTCGCGCGCCGCCACAGGTGCGGGAAGCTTGCTCCGTAAGACACCAGGCCACCCGCTTCGACATACTCCCGAAAACCGTGCATGGTCGGTAGGCGCGCACCCATCGCCAAAGTGTGTATGCGTATCCGGTTGGCGGCGAAGAACGGGTCGCTCGCGACATAGAGCGCCTGGACGCGGCCCTTTATTGACTGAAAGGTGGGGGCGAAATCTTCCGTTCGTCGAATTTCGAACGTTGCAATATCGAGGCCGAGGCGTTTTGCCCGCTGCCTGCACTTCGCCCATTTCCAATATGGCAGCCGGACTGCCGACGCTGGCCATGACCGCTAGCCAATGGAAACCGGGGACCATCTCGCGCAAAAGTTCGAGGCGCTTGCCGGAAACGTCGGGCGACTGGATGGACAGGCCGGTGACGTTGCCGCCCGGTCGCCGCAACTTACAACCAAGCCGGTGCCGACCGGATCCGACGCTGTTGCAAAGACAATCGGGACAGTTGCGGTTGCCCGTTTCGCGGCGAGAGCAATCGGGGTTCCCGATGTCACGATGACATCAAACCCACGCCGGACCAGTTCGGCGGCAAGCTCGGCCGCGCGCTCGTTGCTACCCTCGGCCCAGCGTGCCTCGATCGCGATATCGCGCCCCTCGATCCAGCCGAGTTCGCGCAGCCGGTGCACAAACGCAGCGGTCCATTGGCTCTGCTGCGCAGCTGAGGTCGCGCCCAACAGTCCAACGGTCTTGGGCGCCTGCTGCGCATGCGCCCCGAGGGGCCACGCCGCCGCTCCGCCGAGCAGCGTGATGAACGAGCGCCGCCTCATTCGATGACCTCATCGGCGCGGGCGAGCAGTACTGCCGGTTGATGCGGAAGTGAGCAAAGAGATGACCGAAATCCGAACGGGAATAGACGCAATCCGACAAGCCCTTCGCGCGCGGAAGCTGAATTTCAGCAACCTGGCACGCGATCTCCACCTGCCGACTGCCCAGTTCGAGGCGTTCATGGACGGCGGACCGCTCCCGACCGACGCGCTCGAGGCCCTGACGAAGCTGATCTGGGCGGGTCACGCGGAGTTCGTGCCAGAGCTGAACCTGCTCCGGCCGACGAACCAGCAGGAGGCGCGCCCCTTGGGGGGACCGCCACCGATTAGAGAGACGATGACGCTGCCGACCTTCAAGGGCGGCGCACCTGGCCCCGGCCCCCAGCCCGTCTTGGCCGTCTTGGACGAGTTGATCGACAGGCTAAAGCCAGCGAACCAGGAGCCTCGCCCCCTGGGCTCGGGCCCGCCGCCGCTCGATCCTGCCACGCTGCCCAAGTTCAAGGGCGGCCCCCCTGGGCCCGGACCTCAGCCCGTGTCGCCGCCGAAGCAGGAGCAGACGAAGACGAAACGCGCCGGGTGGGTAGAATAGCACTCATAAAACGGGCGCTGGCGGAATGTCCGCTCTCGGAGCGGAAGGGGCCGATAGGCAAACCCCGCTGAACTTGGTCGAAAATGACCCGTTGCCGACATCGTCCACTCGAAATCGCGCAGTGCAGTGACCTAGCGTCTGCAGTGGCAAGTCTGCGGGCTTCCCAAGACTGCCACCCTTGGCAAAATGTGGGGCATTCTCAACATAGTGGAGGCTCGGCTCGCTCATCGACGCGTTCCATACGACTGTCAAACAACGGCCTGGCTTGCCAAGTCTGTTCTAGGTCCTTCCGAGGACCTACAAGGCACTCAGCGTCTCTCCAGCGTCGTAAACAAAGCGAAACCGCGCCTGAAGCGTTGATGCGCCATTGCCTCCGCGACATCTCGCGTTCGAGGAGAGGAAGATTTGTCGTCTCATTCCGAAACTTGAACTAATCTGTACCATCTTTCTTTCAGGTCAAGGGACTCTAGGCGATTACCTCCTGAAAGTATTAGCACCACTCTTGTGATCATAACGCGCAGCCCATTCATCAACGATCTGCCCGGAAGACCAATAGGAAAGGGTGCCGCTCGGAGCCTCATAAAAACCACTCCTTGGAACGTCGAATAACATATTCTTCTCCCTGACTTCATTCTGAATGTGCGCTGATTTGCTTTTCAAAAAGTGCCTTTGTCACCGATCCAAAAACAGTGATTACATCATCGTCGGGCAGAGATCGTCGAAGCACAGCGGCAAAAAGATTTGCAATTGGAGTCCCCCGCGCAAAGGCGAAGCACCAAGCGAAGAATAGCGGCTACGTAATCCCTCAAAGGCGTCGAGAGTGGTAAATCCGACATCGGCAGGCTTCCCCTTGCCAGGAGACTCCGTGATGTCGACGCAAGACGAAATATGGCTCCTAACATAAGTGTCAACCTTTCGATCAAGCGACTAAATCAGGTTCCAACTGGTATGGACACTTAGGTCCTGGAAAGCCGAAAGGAGCACCGACCGACCGACCGAGTTCCGAACGAGGGTCTGCAATAGTTACCCTCTCAATTGAGCTATCGCCCGCAATATCTTTAATGGTAGGAGCTCTCTGCATAAGTATGCCGGAAACCCGATGATTACGCTTGTCGTAGCACAGTACAGGCAGCGTGACGTTGATCGGCGCGGCGAGCATGTCTTCAACGCCCAATCCCTGACCTCCACCCTTCCCCCTAGGCGCTGAATAATAAAGAGAACGGGAGAAAGGCGTTGGTATTTTGGTGCTTGGAATTGGCTGCAGAGTCTCGCTGATGGTCAGGAACTGCACCTGCGATGCAGTAAGTCCGAAGACAAAATCGACACGGTCCCTTACTGCAGCCTCTTGAACTCCAACATAGAGTTCACTCGGTTGCCGGACACCGCGAGCATAAATTTCTATTCTAACTCCCGTATCGCTTTGAGTTGCAGAAGCGATCTCCTTGAACGAGTTCAAAGACTTTTTGTGTTTCGGGCGTTAGGATCCATAGAATTCGGACCGAATTTGCCGCGACCGCGAACGACGGCAAAAGTAGTGCAGCAATTGCAACTATGAACTGGGCAATTCTGGTCGGCTGTGACATGTGTTTACCTCGTTAGCTCTAGTTCTTTACGAATTTCACCTCCCTTAAAGTCTTGAAAGTGAATTGAACCCTTGATCTCGAACTTTGTCAACCTTGCATTTTGGAGATCAATGCCCATAACCCGGTACTTCGCACGGATAAGCTGGATTTTTGTTGCGATGTCAGGGATCTCGATCACCCCAGTGCTGGACACTTGATTTCCGATCTCAAATGATTGCGGAGTGTTTCCCTGGATAAAGGTTCTGAAGCCATCATCGTCGAAATAGGGTTTGAGTTCCCCAATAAATGTACCTTCAACCACCTGTTCGGGAAAGGCCAGCTTTGGAGTAAAAACAATTGACATCACTTCCGCGCCCTGACGCCTAAGCTCAATCAGCCAATGAACCGAGCGAAGAATCTTGTTAATCTCTCGACGATTGGCGTCGTTATTACGCCTGTTGTTTTCTACCAGTTGCGGCATTTGAGACCACTGCGTTCCCGGCACAAAGGAACGATCTGCATTTAGAAATATTCCCTGCGATGTGATAAAATCGACAATGTAAGAGACCGGGATAATGAAGCTACCGGCGTCCGACCTCCGCAATATTAGGCCGGCAAATTGGCCGTCAATAAAAGCCCCACCCCCGCTGAAACCGTCTTGCACAGGCATGCTCGCAAAAAGATAGCCAAGCTGATAACCCTGTGTCGCAGCTTCTATTGACGTGAAACTCCTATTGACCTGCCTTCCGAATTGGTCTTTATATATCCCGAAGCCTGATATGCAGATGGGATGTGTGTTGCCGCCGATGAATTCATTGGCATCAGCGGCGCGCAGTGGAAAGAATTTTTCAGGGGGGCGAACGAGTTTCAGCAATGCCAGGTCCAGCGTCGGATCAATGCGCTTGACGCTGGCGCTCTGCCAACCGGAGGATCCTAGCCGCGCGAAGACGCCGATCGGATGGGGCGGGGCAAGACCTTCCAAAAGTAGATGTGCCGCCGTAACTATATATCCATCAAAGGTGAGGAGGACGCCCGATCCGGCGCGCCTTTGCCCGTCCCAGGAGATCTCCACCACATTGGAATTAGCTTGCACCGCCGAGCAATTTTCAGCACCCCGCGAAGGGGTTATGAGACCGGCAAAAGCGCACCCGGCCAGAAGGGTGAGACAGCTGATTTTTGTCAAGTCGCGCAAAGTTGTCATCGCTCTTCGTGGCACTTGCCCTCATTAGTAAGCAAGCAGAAATGAAAAGTTATCTTATGGGAGTTCTTGAGTTCGGCACCGCCCGATACGTCGATGACGCCCAGGAACGAAAGCTTTCCCTCGCCGTCGATTCCGACGACAAATTCCTGCTCATGCTCAGCGCGGGTTATTATGAAGGGACGTTTCTTAAAGTCGGCAGAAAGTTTTTCCTGAATTTGATTATGAAAGCAAGGACACCGAAATCCTCAACGTTCGTTGGGATTGCCGTGTTCGGAACGTAGGTAAAGGTTTGTTTCTTTGTCTTGACCTGTTCGTAGTCACCTTTGAATCCGATTGACACCAAGCCGACCGGGATCTTTCCTTCAATGGCACCATCAAGACCGTCGGTGATCGAGAATGTGACCACTACTTTATAGATCAGGTATCGCGGCGGGGGAAACCGCCGAAGAGTTTCTTTAGCGATAGCCATCGAATTTTCGAATTTCGAGGTAATCGCGGCCGTATCAATGAGCGAAAGATCTTTTGCCGCAACGGATTTGAACGGGCTACCAGCCAGAGCAAGTACACCTCCAAGCATAAGTATCAAGTTAAAGACACCGCGCATGATGGCCCTCGATACTAAATTAGTGGCTGATTTGTCCACTCTTGCCCTGCAACGACTGTACCATAAGGCATGGGACGTAGCAACTCAACCGAGCGGATTTGTGACTGCGGTTCGGTGACATCCGGGTCGTGGCGCCGTCGCTCGGGGTGGAGGTGAGCCCGGTCAATGTGCGCGACGCCGGTGAGATCGAGCGCGGCGTCGCGGCGTTCGTGCGCTCTCCGAATACGCGCCCCGCCTGGTGGCAATGTAGTGCAATGGAGATTGCCTTGTTTAATCTCCCAGCTTTGTTGCAGCGCATGACTCCGGGTTTGGCACATCGCGACATTTCGTGGCGACGCAGCAATTTGGTCGCAGTTGGAGTGAAGCGGACGTCAAGGCGAGCAGCCTGCCACGAGGCTGCTGGTTCAGTTTCGCGGGCGGGCAGGTAGGGTCATCCCCCGGCTGAGCTAGGCCCGCGGATCGCGGCCTTCCAGAGTGTTACCCAATCCATCGACGACAAGGCCGTGGAGGCCGTCGCGGCTCGGGCCGAGCTGAGCCAGGCGTTCCTGACCCTGTCTACCGTCTGTCAGCAGATCGCCGAGGTCTTGGCCGAGTTTGCCGCGGAGCTGACCCGCGCCGCGGAGCGCGAGCACGCTGCCACGGCGGCGTACGTAATGGCGCTGGAGCAGGTGGCGAGCGAGAGAACGGTGAACTAGAGATTGCTCGTCCTGTTCGGGGATGGCGTGGACCGGGCGGGCGAGCAGGCTGCTGGTGCGAGATGAAGTGTGTTTCCTTCACCCCTTCACCTCAACCGCAGCCAGCGCGCCGGGTCTCATTCTCCTAGGTGGGGCCCGGCGCGAACCTAAGCGAGAACTGCCGCCCGTGGTCACTTGGCATGGTTCCTCGGGCAGTAGGCGCGCCGGGCTCGGTCCTCATCCCCCTTGCCCGGCGGGCGTTGGTTACCCGACCGTTTACCTCGCATCCTCCGGCGTCAGCTCGTTGAGGAAGCCGTTCGGCACCTTGTCCTTGAAGGCGGGCAGGGCGGCGTAGTGCTCGATCCGGCCGGCAACCATCGGCAGGGTGCCGCCCGAATGGGAGAAGATGAAGCGGATGTCGCGCAGCTTGCCGATAGAGCCGGAGAAGATCAGGCTCAGGATCGCCCGTGTGGTGTCCTGCTGGAACTCGGAGAAGAACGGCGGCACGAACGGCATCAGGCTGGTGCAGCAGAGCGGCGAGGCGGGATGCACGTAAATCACCGCCTTGCGCCGGTTGAGCTCTTCCATCACCGGCAGGAACGAGGGATCGCCGACCCATTTGTCGCCGTAGCTGGTCATCAGACCGATGCCGTCGACTTTCAGCACGTCGTAGGCGTATTCGATCTCCCTGAGGCTCCCCTCGGTATCCGGCAGCGGCAGCGTGGCGAACAGGCCGAAGCGGGTGGGGTGGTCGCGCACGATCTTGATGGCATAATCGTTGTAGGCGCGGGCGAGGCGGCGCCCCTGCGCCACGTCGCCGAACCAGATGCCCGGCGTGGTCATCGAGATGAGCGCAGTCGCGACGTTGTTCTTGTCCATGTCCTCGATCGCGCGTTGCGGCGACCATCCGTACCAGGTGGGGATGATGCGCCCGCCGCCCTGGGCGGCGATGCGTTCCTTCACCTCCTCGAACCAGAACGGCGGCACGATGTGATGGTGCACGTCGATCAACCGGGTGGTGGCTTGTGCCTGTGCCAGCACGGCGGGCGCAGCGAGCGCCGTTGCGCCGAACGCGCTGGCGCCGGCGATGAATTTCCGCCGGGTCGTGCCGCACGCGCAGGTGGCGCCGTGGAGGCGGTGCGTAAAATTGCGATCGGTGCTGATGGTCATCGGTGTCCTCCCCACGCGTCCTACTAAGCATGACGGGGAGGCTTGCGCCACTCCCCGCAGGGTGCCTCTTCGCGACCTTTTCGGGCGGCGGAAGACACGCGCGAGGGCGCGACCGATTTTCGCTCGGGCGGAGAAAATCCGAGGCAAGGGCCCTTCCCCGGGCGCGGGGAAGGGCAGTCAGGCGCCCGAAGGGAGAGGCCGGGCGCCTCGCTGCGAACCTCAGATGAAGTTGCTCGTGGCGATCGTCCCGGCGACGCCGGTGATGTCGATGAGCAGGTCGCCGGCGTCGGTGAACCCGTTCGCTCCGTCCTGATTGATCGCCAGGAAGGTACGGCCGTTGAACGTGAACTCGGCTGCGACGTTCGCATTCACGCTGCCATGAAGCGCGAAGGCAGCCGCGATGGCGCTGCCGGCGGCGGCGTTCAGAGTGGCGCCGCTCGCGGCCCCGACGTCGGCCGCAAAGACAACTTGCTGAAACGCCTGGATCCTGTCCTCCGCCCAGTTCAGGTCCGTGATGCGCTCGACGGGGCCGCCGCCGGCGGCATTGTCACCGTCGTCGCGGGCCTCGGCATAGGCGAACACGTCGCTGCCGCTGCCACCGGAAACCGTATCAGTTCTCCTGGCTCCATAGATCGTGTCGTTACCCTCATTGCCTTGCACAAGGTCTGCTCCGCCGCCGGCGCCGTACGCCATGCGAATGAAATCGTTGCCCAGGCCGCCGAATACCGTATTCGGACCAGACCCGCCGTTGTCGACGAGCGTGTCGTCGCCCTCGTTGCCGAACAGAAGATTGTCACCGCTGTATGCCGAGACCGAGTCGCTGCCGAAGCCGCCGACCAGCGTGTCGCTTCCGAGACCGGACGCGATCGTATCTGCGCCACCATTGCCGCAAATAAAGCTCGCGCCGGCATCGGACAAAAGAAGATCGCCGGCGTCCGCCGAATTGTTGCCGCCGATGATCGTATGGGCGCCGCTGCTGGTCACAATGATGGTGTCCGCGCCCTCGTTGCCGAAATACCGCGGGTCGCCCGCGGTGTAGAGCCCGGTCAGGTAATCGTCGCCGAGACCGCCGAACACGGTGTCGTTGCCGGTGTCGACCAGGATCGTATCGTGACCTTCGTTGCCGAACACGAGATCGTCGAATGCGCTTCCCGGCGTGTAGATGCAATCATTGCCGAAGCCGCCGATCAGCGTATCGTGTCCGTCATTGCTGTTGAGCGTATCGTCGCCACCATTGCCGAACACGAGGTCGTTGCCCTTGCCGCCGCGGAGGGAATTGGCGCCGTCGGCCTGATTGTTGCCGCCCAGGATCGTATGCCCGGCGGTGGTAACGTTGCCGACATTGACGGTGTCCGCCCCATCCCCGGCGAACAGGACCATCGAGTTCAACGGCCTCGGTGGCGAAAATACGGTCGTTCTCAGCTCCGGCGTCGACCGTGCCGGTATTGCCGGTTTGCAGTATGATGGTGTCGTTGCCGGAACCGGCGGCGATGCTCACCAGCCCGGACCCGGCAAAGATGCAATCGTTGCCGGCGAGCCCGACGATGGTGCCGGGGCCCGTGTCGCCTATCTGATTCAACGTATCATTTCCCGCTGTACCTGTTGCGCTGTATGCCATATCTGTCATTCCTCTGGTTGCTGGTGCGAAAGGGTGGAAAGCGCCCTCCTCCGCAGGCGGAGGAGGGCAGTGAGGCGCCCGGGCAGGGAGAGCCCCGGACGCCGAGTGCCGAAGGTCAGATGAAATTGCTCGTGGCGATCGTCCCGGCGACGCCGGTGATGTCGATGAGGAGGTCGCCCGCATCGTCGAACGTGGCGAATGTCGTGTCCTGATTGATCGTCAGGAAGGTACGGCCGTTGAACGTGAACTGGGCGGCGACGTTCGCATTCGCGCTGCCATTGAGTGCGAAGGCCGCCGCAATGGCGCCATTGGCCGTGGCGTTCAGGTCGGCACCGGTGCCCGTCCCGATGTTGGCCGCGAAGGCGACCGGCTCGAACGCCTGGATCCTGTCCGCAGCCCAGTTCAGGTCGGTGATGCGCTCGACCGGACCGCCGCCGGCGGCGTTGTCGCCGTCGTCGCGGGCCTCGGCATAGGCGAACACGTCGCTGCCGCTGCCGCCGGAAACCGTATCGATTCTTCTGGCTCCGAAAATCGTGTCGTTACCCTCATTGCCTTGCACAAGGTCTGCTCCGCCGCTGATGACGTCCCCCGTGCGAATGAAGTCGTTGCCCAGGCCGCCGAATACCGTATTCGCACCAGGCCCGCTCTCGACAACGAGCGTGTCGTCGCCCTCGTTGCCGAACAGGAGATTGCTGCCGCTGAAATCGACGATGGAGTCGCTGCCGAAGCCGCCGACCACCGTGTCGTCGGCCTCGCTCGAGGAGACCGTGTCGGCACCGCCGTTGCCGAAAACGAAGGCCGAGCCCGCGGCCGCCACAAGGTAGTCGCCGCCGTCGGCCGAGTCGTTGCCGCCGAGGATCGTGAACGCGCCATTACCACTATTATTGATCCTGATCGTGTCCGCACCTTCGTTGCCGAAATACAGCGGGTCGCCCGCGATGTAGACGCCGCTCAGGTCGTCGTCACCGAGGCCGCCGAACACGGTGTCGTTGCCGCTGTCGACCAGGATCGTATCGTGACCTTCGTTGCCGAACACGAGATCGTCGAATGCGCTTCCCGGCGTATAGATGCAATCATTGCCGAAGCCGCCGATCAGCGTGTCGTGTCCGTCATTGCTGTTGAGCGTGTCGTCGCCACCATTGCCGAACACGAGGTCGTTGCCTCTGCCGGCGACGAGGGAATCGGCGCCGTCGGCCTGGTTGTTGCCGCCCAGGATCGTGTGCCCGGCGGCCGCCATTCCCATATTCACGGTGTCCGCCCCATCGCCGGCGAACAGGATCATCGAGTCAACGCTGCCGGTCGCGAAAATACGGTCATTCTCAGCTCCGGCGTCGGCCGTGCCGGTATTGCCGGTTTGCAGCATGATGGTGTCGTTGCCGGAACCGGCGGCGATGCTCACCAGCCCGGACCCGGCAAAGATGCAATCGTTGCCGGCCAGCCCGGCGATGGTGCCGGGGCCCGTGTCGCTACTCTGATTCAACGTATCATTGCCCGCTGTACCTGTTGCGCTGTACGCCATGTCTGTCATTCCTCTGCGTGCTGGTGCGAAGGGTGGAAAAGAGCCCTCCTCCGCCGGCGGAGGAGGGCCAGTAAGGCGCCCGGGCAGGGAGAGCCCCGAACGCCGATTCCCGGAGGTCAGATGAAATTGGTCGTCGCGATCGTCCCGGCGACGCCGGTGATGTCGATGAGCAGGTCGCCCGCGTCGGTGAACGCGTTGTAGGTGGCGTCCTGATTGACCGCCAGGAAAGTGCGGCCGTTGAACGTGAACTGCGCTGCGACGTTCGCGTTCATATTGCCGTTGAGCGCGAACGCGGTCGCGACGGCGCCGGTGGCAGCGGCGGTCAGATTGGCACCGTTTTGCGCGCCGACATTGGCGGCGAACGCAACCGGATTGAAGGTCTGGATCCGGTCTGCGGCCCAGTTCAGGTCGGTGACGAGCTCGACCGAGCTGGCGGCGGCATTGTTGCCGTCATCGCCGGCAGACGCATAGGCGAACAAGTCGTTGCCGCTGCCGCCTGAGAGCGTGTCGATACTCGTTCCGCCGAAGATCGTATCGCTGCCTTCATTGCCCTGCAGCGTGTCCGCTCCGCCGGTGGAGGAATTCATCATCCGAATCGAGTCGTTCCCGAGACCGGCGAAGACCGTGTTTGCGCCGGATGCCCCGCTGTCAGCGATCGTGTCGTCGCCCTCGTTGCCGAAGACGAGGTTGTCGCCGCTGCCGCCCCCGACCAGATCGCTCCCGAAACCGGCGACGATCGTGTCGCTGCCGGATTTGGAGCTGATGGTATCGGCGCCACCGTTGCCGAATAAGAAGTCGGCCCCTTCATCGGTAACGATCAGGTCGCCGCCGTCGGCGGAGTCGTTCCCGCCGAGGATGGTGAAATTGCCGGGAGCGCTGTCACCGAAATCGATGGTGTCCGCACCCTCGTTGCCGAAGCACCGGACGTTGTCGCCGACTGCGGACCCGCCCTTCAGCACATCGTCGCCTTGACCGGCGAAGATCGTGTCGTTCCCGCCGGTGATCAGGACGGTATCATTGCCTTCATTGCCGAACACCAGATCGGCAAATGGGCCTCCGGGCGTATAGATGGAATCAGCGCCGAAGCCGCCGATCAGCGTATCGTGTCCGCTCAGCTGATTGAGCGTGTCGTCGCCACCATTGCCGAAAACGAGGTCGCTCCCCCGGCCGCCGACAATGGAGTCGGCATCGTCCGCCGAGTCGTTGCCGCCAAGGATCGTCGTCGGGGCCGTGGTGGCGCCCATATCGATCGAGTCGCGCCCATCGCCGCCGAGCAGGACGATCGGGTTCACGGCGATCGCGGCGAAGATGCTGTCATTCTGAACGCCGCCGTTGATCGTTCCGGTATTGTCGGGATTCAACAGAACGACGGTGTCGTCGCCGGAGTCGCCGGTGACGGTCGCAAGATCAGATCCGGGAAAGATGCAATCGTTGCCGGCGAGCCCGACGATGGTGCCGGGACCAACATCGGCGCGGAGGTTCAGCGTATCATTTCCGATCGTACCGGTAATTGTATATGCCATTCGAGGCTCCGATGTTGGATGCGATGCGAGGACAGGGAATGAGGGGACGGGCCCGCGCAGCCTGTAGGGGAAAAGGCCTGCTGCGCGAGCGGAGGGTGGCAGGTGCGGCGCCCGGCAGGGAGAGCCCGGGCACCGCGTTTCGTATCGGCGGGGGGTCTACGTCAGCGCCGGGTGATCACGATCTCGAGGTACTCGCTGGGCACGACCATGGAGCCGTCTCCCAACTCGTTGAAACGACTGATGAGTGTCATGAGATCGCGCTGGAGAGCCGATTGTGCCGCAGGGTCGAGCGCAGCGAACGTCTTGAGCAACGGCCCGTAGTAGCTCTTGAACACCTCCAGCCAATGCGCCGGGGAGCGATAGCGGAAGACGAAGTGCCGTTGCGCCCACCTGATGGAACCGGCATGCGGATCGAACAGCTCGGCAATCCGCGCCTGCGTGCCCCACAGCGCTGGCGACTTGGCGCCGGGCGGCGGCGCGACATGCTGGCCGATGGTCTTGAAGACCTGGCCGATGAAGCCCTCCGGCGTCCAATTGGCGAGGCCGATCTTTCCGCCGTGCCGGCAGACACGAACCAGCTCGGCCGCGGCGCGATCCTGGTCGGGGGTGAACATCACGCCGAAGGTCGAGACGACGACGTCGAAGCTGTCGTCGGCAAAGGGCAGCGCTTCCGCGTCGGCCTCGCGGAATTCGATCTCGAGCCGGTCGGCGTCGGCGCGTTCGCGGGCGCGCTCGAGCAGCGCCGGCACGTAGTCGGTGGCGACCACGTCGCACCAGCGGCGCGCGGCGGCGAGCGCGACGTTGCCGTTGCCGGCGGCGACGTCGAGCACCTTCTGTCCCGCGCGGACGTCGAGCGTTTCGCACAGCTCCTCGCCCACGATCTGCAGCGTAGTGCCGACGACCGCATAGTCGCCGGACGACCATGCTCCCTGCTGGCGCGCCTTGAGCGCCCCGAAATCAATTGGTGCGTGTGCGCGGTCCTGAGTTGTCGCGGCACTGGACATCAGCATGATTTGCTCTCCATTCGGGTGGTTGGTCCTGCTATGCTGTCGCCCTGCCCGTGCAAAGGCGACGACGTGGTCCGACGCACCCCCCGCCGCGACCTCGCTGTCCTTAGTCGCGGCCGCTTGTGATGGGACCGTGGGAGCCAGCGTGGAAATGCCCGTGGAATCGGCCAGGTCGGCTGCGACCGGGGGCGGCGCTGCGCTGCAGGTCCGCCTGCTCGGCCCCCTGACGATCAGCCGCGATGGTGTCGTGCTCGCGCTGCCAGCATCGCGCAAGGTGCGCGCACTGCTCGCCTATTTGTCGGTTGTCCCGCTTGCCGTCGCGCGCAGCCAGCTGTGCGAGCTGCTGTGGGACGTCCCGAGCGATCCGCGCGGCGAGCTGCGCTGGTGCCTGAGCAAGATCCGGAGCATCGTCGACGAGCCTGGCCGGCGCCGGGTCGTCACCGGCGGCGACGCCATCAGGCTCGATCTCGCGGGCTGTTTCGTCGATGCGCTGGAGATTGCCCGCGCGATCCAGGAGGGCTCGGGGACGCTCGGTCCGGAGCGGCTGCGAGAGCTGTCCGCATTGTTCGCCGGAGATTTTCTCGAAGGGCTGGAGATCGACCGCAATCCGGTTTTCAACGGCTGGCTCATTGCCCAACGCCGTCGTTTTCGCAGCTTCGAGGTCGCCTTGCTGGAGCACCTCGTCGGCAGCGTTCCGGACGACGAGGCCTTTGGGCATCTCGAGAAGTGGCTCCAGCTTGCTCCATTTGACCGGCGTATTCACGAGGTCCTTCTGAACGCGCTGGCCCAACGCGGTCGGATTCGCGAGGGTGAGGAGCATTTGGCGGCGACAGCCCGGTTGTTCGAAGCCGAGGGTCTTGACTGCAAGCCTATCCGTGACGTGTGGCGGGCAGCCAGGGCACGAGGCGAGGGGCCGCCGTCATTGCGTGCGGCGGCACCCGTGCTGACGGCTGCTTCGTCCGGCGGCCGTGCAGAGGGCGGCGAGGTGGAGCCGCGCCGGGCATCCATCGCGGTGATGCCTTTCGTCGACCACGCCGCCGCAACGGGCGTCCCCGGCGGGCCCGCCGACGGACTGGCCTATGACGTGATCATGCGGCTTGCCAAGCTGCGCAGCCTTTTCGTCATCGCTCAGGGCTCTGTCTTCGCGTTGCGCGATCGAAGCATTGCTGCCGAAGAGGCCGGCCGGATGCTGAACGTCGACTATGTCGTCAGCGGATCGTTGCGGCGCCAGGGCGGGCGCCTGACCGTAACGGTCGAGCTGGCCGAGACGCGCACCGCGCGGATCGTCTGGGCGGAACTCTTCGATCACAAGACTCGCGATGCCCTCGTCGTGCTCGACGAGGTTGGCGACCGGATCGTCGCGGCCATCGCCCACGAGATCGAGACCCTCGAGCGCAATCGCGCAATCCTGCGACCGCCGACCTCGCTCGACGCGTGGGAGGCGCATCACCGCGGCCTGTGGCACATATATCGCTTCAACAAGGTCGATAATGATCAGGCCCGGCATTTCTTCGAGATGGCTGTGCGTCTCGACCCGACCTTTGCGCGTGCCCACGCCGGCCTTTCGTTCACCCATTTCCACAACGCCTTCCAGGGCTGGGCGGAGCGCGAACGGGAGATCGACCGGGCGTTCGAGGCAGCCGGGCAAAGCTTGATGGCCGACGATCGCGATCCCGCCGCGCACTGGGCTATGGGCCGGGCCCTGTGGCTGCGGGGCCAGCATGATCAATCCGTCATCGAGCTGAAAACAGCAGTTGATCTGAGCCCGAACTTCGCGTTGGGCCACTACACGCTTGCGTTTGTCCAGTCGCAAGCAGGCGATGCTCCGGCGGCCATCGCGTTCTCCGATCACTCCCGCCGTCTGAGCCCCTTCGACCCGATGCTCTTCGGCATGCTTGGCGCACGCGCCATGGCACTCGTGCGCCTGGGCCAGTTCGAGGAAGCTGCCGGCTGGGCCGTCAAGGCGGCTGCGCGGCCCAATGCGTTTACGCATATCCGTGCGATTGCAGCCTACAGCTTGGCCCTGGCCGGCTCGCTGGATGAAGCGCGCGCCTACGGCGTCGCAATTCGCGCGGAGCAACCGCACTACAGCGTCACCGATTTCCTCGATGCCTTTCGATTTGATCCGCATGGCGCAGCGTTGTTCCGCAAAGGCGCCAAGCGCATCGGCATGACGTGATCAGCCTGGATAGCCGGGCACTATTCTTGCGCCCGCATTCTCTGCGGATCACCTCCCGCCTGGCGGCAGCAATGCCTCCGTATAGAGCTTCGCCATGTCCGGCTCCCGGTCGAGGATCTTCAGGTCGACGAAGGAGCGGCGGATCGCATCGAGCGCCTTCGGCCTGAACCGGCCGTCGTCGGAGAAGATGGACATCTGGAATTCGTAGATGCTGTCGACCAGCTTGCGGTCCGTGTCGGTGACGGCGCTCACCGCCTCGACGGTCTCCGTCCGGTGCGTGCGGGCGAACGCGATGGTCTCGAGCCAGCCCTTGAGCAAGGCACGCACCGTGTCGGGCTTGCTGTCGATCAGATCGTTGCGGGCGAAGATCACGTACATGTGGAAGTCCTGGATGCGGTCGGCGAAGCGCACCAGGATGCGGGCGCGCCCGCTCTGCTCGGCTTCGAGCCCGACCCCGTAGTTGTCGACGATCCCGTCGATCTCCCGGGTGCGCATCGCCGCCCAGCCGGCCTGCGGCGCGTTGCCGACCAGGGTCAGGTCGTTGCGCTCCAGGCTCCAGCCCTGCTGGCGCGCGAGCTCGCGCATCATCCAGCCGGTCACCGCGGCCGGTGAGCTCACGCTGATCTTCCTGCCCTTGAGATCGGCGACCGCAGCGATGCCGGCGTCCGGGCGCACCGCCAGGACGAGATCCGGCGGACCGGCCATCGCGGCGACGCCGGTGATCGGCGAGCCTTTCGCCACGAATGCCATGTCGACGCCGCCGCCGAAGCCGATGTCGATGCTCTGCGCCACCATCGCCTGCTGCAGCCGCGCGCCGCCGCCGAACGAGGTCACCTGCAGGTCGAGACCATGCTTTGCGAACATGCCGGCCTTGATGCCGAGATCGATCATGGCGAACGAGAATGACTTCGCCACCGCCTTGCCGACGCGCAGGGGTTCGGCCGCTGCGGCGGAGGGGCCGATACCGATGGCCAGCAAGGCCAGCAACACAAGCGCATGACCAAATCGACGACTACGACGACGCATGGCGCTCCCCATTATCGATCGCGATTGATCATCCGGTCCGGCGCGCCGGCGAGAAAATGCGCCAGATTGTCCGCGAACTGCCGGAACGCGTCCTCGGCGTAGCGATCATAGGTTCCGGCGAGGTGCGGCGTCACGATCATATTCGGGGCGCGCCACCACGGGCTGTCGGGGGGCAGGGGCTCCTGCCAGAATGCATCCAGCGCGGCGCCCGCAATACGGCCTTCCTTCAGCGCCGCCAGCAGCGCCGCCTCGTCGAGCACCCCGCCGCGTGCGAGGTTGACGAGATAGCTCGTCGGCTTCATGGCGGCGATGACCCGCGCGTCGACGATGCGCTCGGTATCGGCTTCGAGCGGGACAAGAAGCACGAGGAAATCGGCTTCGCCTGCGACGCCGACGAGGTCCGCCCGCGCATGAATACGGTCGAAGCCTTCGACCGCCCGCACCGTACGCGAGATGCCGAGAACCGTCATGCCGAACGCCTTGCAACGCGGCGCCAGCGTCTCGGCGATCAGGCCGACGCCGACGATGCCGACGGTGCGGCCGTGCAGGAGTTTCGGCGTCCAGCGCCGGTAGACGGCCTGGTCCTGCGCGTGCACGACGCGGGGGAAGTCGCGCGCGAGCGCCAGCATGAGCATGAAAGCCATTTCCGACATCGGCACGCCGTGGATCCCGCGGGTCGAGGTGACGATGACGTCAGGTCCGAGCGATGGCTGGTCGATGATCCCGTCGAGGCCGGTGCCAAGCGCGTTCACCCATTTCAGGCGCCGCGCGCGCGCGAACGCATCGCGCCCCCGCAACGGCCCGCCGAACGACATCAGGACGTCGGTATCCTCGATCTCCCGGATCGCCGCATCGGGCGTGCTCACCGTGACGACGGTGAGCTCCGGATGTTTCGCCAGGATGGCGTTGCGATAGTATTGCGCCTGTTCGGCAATGGTGACGAAGACGAGGACTTTCATGCCGGTCGAGGCCTTCTTGCGGGAGCGTGCGCGGAATGTCTACGGTTCGCTCGCCCTTGTCACGCCCGCGGCCGTCGCCTTCCTGGTCTTTCGCAACTGAGGATTTGCACCCGATGGACACCATGCTCGCAGCACGTTTGCACAAGGTCGGTGACCCGATGGTGCTGGAGCGGCTGCCAATCCCCAAGCCGCGATCGACCGATGTGGTGGTCAAGGTCAAGGCGTGTGGGATCGTGCCGAATTTGGGCAACGTGCTCACCCACTGGCAGACTTGGTTCCCGGAGCTGCCTTTGCCCAGGCTGCCGGCGATCTTCGGGCTCGACGTGGCGGGCGTCATCGCCGAGGCGGGCGAGCTGGTGCAGGACTTCGCGCCGGGCGATCGCGTCTACGTCAATCCTGGCCTCGCCTGCGGCTCGTGCCCGTCGTGCCGTGCCAGCGACCCGCTCAACTGCCGCATGTACACCTTCAAGGGCTATTTCGGTTTCGGGGCGGAGTCGCAGAAGATGTTCGACGCCTATCCGTACGGGGGCCTGTGCGAATACTCGACCGCGCCGCAGCAGAACCTGGTGCGCCTGCCCGACAATGTCACGTTCGAGCAGGCGGCGCGGTTCGGATATCTCGGCACCGCCTATGCGGCGCTGCGCAAGGCTGGCGCCGGGCCGCACAGCACCGTGCTGATCAACGGCATCAGCGGCACGTTGGGCCTGGGCGCCGCCCTCATTGCGCTTGCGCGCGGGGTGCCCCGCATCTTCGGCACCGGCCGCAACGAGGCGATGCTCGCCCGCGTCAAGGCGCTGAGCTCCTCGCGCATCGAGGTGCTGCCGCTCGGCCAGAAAACCATCGCCGAGCGGGTGCGCGCCGCGACCGGCGGCCTCGGGGTCGACATTCACATCGACTGCCTCGGCCCCGGCTCGCCCGCCGCCACCCTGATCGACGCCATCTACGCACTGCGCCGCGGCGGAATCGCGGTCAATATCGGCGGCATGGGGGAACGCGGGCCGCTCGACGTGCACTGGATGATGGACGAGCAGATTTCCTTCATCGGCTCCAACTGGTTCTCGCCCGGGGAGGGCCAAGCCCTCGCCGACATGGCGCGCGCCGGCACGCTCGACCTCTCGGTGTTCGAGCACGACGTGCACCCGCTCAGCGAGATCAACACGGTGCTCAAGGGGCTGCCCAACCGCAACGGCGGGTTCACCAATTTCGTAGTGGTGCCGTAGGGAACAGAGCGCCTAAACCTGCGTCCGATTGTCCCCACGAGGATGTTATCGCCGGGCGGCTGGTTCCGCCGATGGACGGCTGCTAACGTGATTTCGGCCCGGGATACGGGCATCGAACCCGTTTCAATTGGGCGACAACCGGGAGGATCTGCATGAGGACCAGGATTGGAGTTTCGCTGTTGGCTGCGGTTGCGGCCATTGGCCTTGGGCTGCCGGGCGCCGCGCAGGCGCAGCAGGCCAACATGACCTTCTTCGTCACCAGCGTCGGCAAGGGCAACGGCGCCGATCTCGGCGGCCTCACCGGTGCCGACGCCCACTGCCAGGCGCTCGCCACGGCGGCGGGCTCGACCCGGACCGGCTGGCGCGCCTACCTGAGCACGACCGCGCCGGGCGGCGACGCCGGCGTCAACGCGCGCGATCGCATCGGCAACGGCCCGTGGCAGAACGCCAAGGGGACGGTCGTGGCCAAGAGCGTGGCCGACCTGCACTCCGACGCGGCCAACATCACCAAGGCGACGGCGCTCAGCGAGAAGGGCGAGCCGATCAAGGGCCGCGGCGACACGCCGAACGAGCACGACATCCTGACCGGCTCGGACCCGCAGGGCATGTTCTCCACCGCCGGTGGCGACACCACCTGCGGCAACTGGGCCAAGAGCGGCGAAGGCTCGGCCATCGTCGGCCACCACGACCGCGCCGGCCTCAAGGAACTCGAGGCACATGAATTCCTGGAACTCCTCGCACGGCTCGCGCGGCTGCAGCCAGGATCAGCTCAAGGCTTCGGGCGGCGCCGGCCTGTTCTACTGCTTCGCGTCGAACTGACGTTCCGGCCGCTGCACTGATGCGCTCCGCGAGCCGCGCCGGCTCGCGGAGCGACTGATTCTGCGGAGGATCACCGCCGGGCGCGACCGGCCGGACGCGGCTTCTGTTGGTCGTTTTGTTCGACAAAATTGGCATTCTTCGGGAATAAATCCGCGCCTGCTCAAGTCTTGCATGCCGACGGTCGTGGGAGCGTCGCTGACAGCGGCAGTTTCTCCGCGAGAAAGGCGCCGTCGGTTGTGGCGTATCGGTGTGAACCGAGCGCGCCGCTTTTTGTATTTCAAAGAATACGCTCGTCGATAAGTAGTCTACGACTATGAATGCGTAAGTCCTGGTGTCTTGTTGTTCGAGCGAAGCCACCGCCCAAATGGAGCAGCTGGCGGCGAAACTGCAGTCAGCCCGCGTCATACCCGAGAAGACCGCTCACGAGCTCGCATTGCTGATCGAGCAGCCTCGGTTCGATTGCACCCGTGTCGCCTGCGATGCGCGACTGGAAAAGCGCAATCGCGAGGCTCGTAACCGTCTCGAGCGGCTGCTGGCAGGCAGGGTCGGCGCCAAGGAGGCGACCGGTGGCCAGATCACGGCTTTCGACTGGTGAGCGGGGCGAGCCCGATCCGCCGGGACTGTCATGAAACCGATCATCCGCCGCCGGCCTGATCGTCCGCGCCGCGTGCCCCAACCGCCGCGAACACCGGCGTCGAGCACCGTCGTCCCCATCAGGTGGCGTCATAGCAGCGCGCCCCAGTCGTTGGGCCGCGGCCGAAACGTCCCTTCCTCGAGCAACCCGTAGTCGCTCGCTGCCAATGTATTGTGCATGACCACGTGGACACCGGCCCGGGCCAGGCGACCCAGCTGGTCGAGGTAGCGAAACGTGTCGAGAAAGGTCGACGCCCAGGGATTGCCCCTGCAGACCGCATCCGCAGTCTTCGTGAGCCACACCAGGCGATCGGTCGCGGTCGATATGACCAGCCGGGAACCGGACGCTGCACCCCTTCCGGGCACCCGGATAACGGGTGTAATCTCGTCGATGAGCTGCCAACAGGACGTGCCGAAGTCCGTTCATTCTCGGCAGCCGTAATGCCGTCGGCAGGCGAGCCTTTCGAAATTCAGTGGGAATCCGATCGCGATCTGCATCGGCAGCGGGGCCGCCGCACGATGCGTGTCCGCGCAACCAACATTTCGGAGAGGGAACGTCATGACACTTCCACGCAGAGCCTTCTTACGTCTGGCGGCGGGCGCCGCTGTTGTCCCGGCGGTATCGCGGATCGCGCGGGCGCAAGCCTATCCGTCGCGGCCGGTGCACTGGATCGTCTCGTTTCCGGCAGGCGGCCCCAACGACGTCGTCGCGCGGATCATCGGCCAATACCTGTCGGAACATCTGGGACAGCAATTCGTCATCGAAAACAGGCCCGGCGCGGGCGGCAATGTCGGCATGCAGTCCGTGCTCAGCTCTGCGCCCGATGGCTACACGATCGCCTTCGTAGGCCCGAACTACGCCATCAACACGACTCTCTACGATAAGCTTCCGTTCAATTTTATTCGCGACAGCGTCCCGATCGGCGGGACGATGCGGCTGGCCAATGTGATGGAGGTGCATCCGGCCGTGCCGGCCAAAACGATCGGCGAGTTCATTGCCTATGCGAAAGCCAATCCGGGCAAGATCAACTATGGTACCGGCGGCGTCGGCACATCGCCCCATCTGGCGGGCGAGCTGCTCAAGATCATGGCCGGCATCGATATCGTTCATGTGCCGTACCGCGGCACGGCCCCCGCGCTCACCGACCTGATCGCCGGCCAGATGCAGGTGGTGTTCGACAATATTCCCGGCTCGATCGGCCACATCAGGAGCGGCAAGGTGCGCGCACTCGGCGTGACTGGGGCGAAGCGCGTGGCTGCGCTCCCGGATGTTCCGACCATCGGCGAAACCGTGCCGGGCTACGAGGTGAGCATCTGGTACGGCATCGCGGCGCCCAAGGGGACGCCGCCCGAGATCGTCGGTAAGCTCAATCAGGCGGTGAACACGGTGTTGGCGGACCCGAAGCTGCAAGCCCGCCTGGCCGAGCTCGGCGGCGAGCCCATGCCGATGGCGCCGGCCGAGTTCGGAAAACTGGTGGCTGACGAAACCGAGAAATGGGCGAAGGTGATCCAGACGGCCAATATCAGGGTGTATTGAATCCCGCCACATGGACCTCGGCGGCGCCCAGGTATGCGCGTTGCACCGCCGGGTCCGTCTTGAGCGCCTGCGCGGTGCCTTCGCCGACGATGCGGCCGGTCTCGATCAGATAGCCGCGGTCGGCGATGTTCAGGCTCTGCTTGGTATTCTGCTCCACCAGCAGGATGCCGACGCCGCTTTCGCGCACGCGCGGCAGCGCCTGGAACAATTCGCCGCACACGCGGGGCGCCAGGCCCAGCGACGGCTCGTCGAGCAGCAGGATATCGGGCGCCGACATCAGCGCGCGGCCGATCGCCACCATCTGCCGCTCGCCGCCGCTCATGGTGCTGACGAACTGGGCCAGGCGCTCCTGCAGGCGCGGGAACAGCGCGAGCACGCGCTCGAGATTGCGCGCCTCGTCGGCGCGCGCGCGCCGCGCAAAGGCACCGAGCGCGAGGTTCTCCTTCACCGTCAGGTCGGCGAAGATGCCGCGCCCCTCCGGCACCAGCGCCACGCCCGCTTCGACCACCTGAAACGGCTCGAGCGCCAGCAGATCACGCCCGTCGAGGCGGATGGTCCCCCCGGCGCGCGCACGCACCAGCCCGGCGATCGCCTTGAGCAGGGTCGACTTGCCGGCGCCGTTGGCGCCGAGGATGGCGACGATCTCGCGCCGCGCGATGTTCAGCGCAACGCCCGACAAGGCTTCGTGCTTGCCGTAGGCGACCGAGAGGGCGGAGATCTCAAGCATCGCCTTCTCCCAGATATGCGCTGACCACATGCGGGTCGGCGAGCACGCTTGCCGGGATGCCCTCGGCAATCTTGCGGCCGGCATTCATGACGATGCAGCGGTCGCACAGCGAGCGGATCGCGTCCATTACGTGCTCGACCAGGATGATGCTCAGGCCCTCCTGGCGCAGCGAGCGCACCAGCGCGATGCCGGTGAGCAACTCGGACGGGTTCAAGCCCGCGAGCCATTCGTCGAGCAGCAGGAGATCGGGGGAAAGCGCCAACGCGCGGGCGAGCTCCAGGCGCTTCTGGTCGATATAGGTGAGCTGCTGCGCCGCAAGGTCGCCCTTGTGGTCGAGCCCGACGCGCGCGAGCAGCGCCTCGGCGCGTTGCCCGGCGGCCACGCCCCACAGGCCTGCCGGACGGAACGCCAGTCCGGCGATCACGTTCTCCCGAGCGGTCATCGAGGGCAGCACGCGCACCAGCTGGAAGGTTCGGGCGATGCCGCGGCGGGCGATGTGATGGATGGGCAGTGCGTTGATCGTCTCGCCCTTGAAACGGATGTCGCCGTCGTCGCAGCGCAATGCGCCGGAGATCAGGTTGAGCATCGTGGTCTTGCCCGAGCCGTTCGGGCCGATCAGGCCCACGATCTCGCCGCGGCCGACCGAGAATGCGATGTCGTCGACCGCGACGAGCCCGCCGAACGCCTTGCGTGCCCGATCGATCGTGAGGATCGCGGGTTCGTTCACGGGCGTGCCTCCGCGGCTCGCGCGAATGCGCGAGCGACATGCGGCTGCAGCAACCCGGCGACCCCGTTCGGCACCACGTAGACGATGAAGATGAACACGACGCCGAGCAGGATGCTGAAATAGTTCGGGAAGTTCGCGGAGAGCACCTCGAACAGCAGAACCAGCGGGATCACCCCGAGCAAGGGCCCGAACAACGTGCCGGCGCCACCGAGCAGCGCCATGATCACCACCTGGAACGACAGCATCGGATTGAAGGCGATCGCCGGGTCGATATAGGTCCAGCGCGGCGCCATGACGGCGCCGGTGACGGTGGTGAACAGCGCGCTCAGCGCGAACAGGGTCAGCTTGGCGCGCGTGGTATCGATGCCGCAGTGGCGCGCGACCATCTCGTCGTCGCCGATCACGCGCAGCGCGAGGCCGAGGCGCGAGCGGCCGATCGCCCAGCCGGCGACGAGCACCAGCACCACGAGGGCGAGAAGCTGCCAATAGATCGCCGCCTGGGTGACGTCGATGAACACGTAGCGGCCGACCGAGCGGTGAACATTGACCTCGTACCAGGTCGCGAGCTGGCGGATGAGCTCGGCGAGCCCGAACGTGAAGATGACGAAATACATGCCTGAGAGGCGCAGCGTGGAGAGGCCGACCACCAGCGCGACGGTGACGCCGATCGCCGCCGCGATCGCCACCACCAGCGGCCACGCCAGCACCTCGCCGAGAACGCCGACCGTGTAGGCGCCGATGCCGAAGAACGCAACGGTCGCCAGCGAGATGTAGCGGGTCGGGCCGGAGAACAACGCCCAGGCAGTCGCCAGCACGATGTAGCTCAGGAGGGTGATGCCGAGCGCGAGCTGGTAGCCGCTGGCGACCAGCGGAACCGCTGCCAGGCCGGCGACGACCACAAGGCCGGCAACGAGACAGGTCAGCACGCGCCCACTCAACGTGCAGTTCTCCCGAACAGGCCGGTCGGCCGCCACAACAGCACGGCGAGGAACAGCGCATAGTTGACCGCGAGCGTCAGGCCGGGATCGACCAGCCGCGCCACGAACGTCTCGGCGATGCCCAGGAGCAGCCCGGCGGCGAGCGCGCCGACGAGATTTCCGACTCCGCCCATGATCACCACGATCAGCGCCTTCATGGTGAAGACCACGCCCATGGAGGCGTTGAGCGTGAGGAACATGCTCACCAGCACGCCGCCGGTTGCGACCAGCGCACCGCCGAGCGCGAAGGCGAACGCGGAGGCGCGCCGCACGTCGATCGCGACCAACTGGGCGGCGACCGGATCGACCGCGACCGCGCGGATCGCGGTGCCGAGCCGCGTGCGGGTCAGCCCGAGATAGAGCAGGGTGCCGATGATGGCGGCGAACGCAAGCGCGATCAGGCGGTTCATCGCGAGGTTGCTGCCCAGCACGGAAACCGGGATCGACAGGTAGGAATAGCTGAAATACTGGCCGCCGAAGCTCACCAGCAGGATGCCCTGGACCACGAACAGGAGGCCGAAGGTCGCCAGGATGCTGTCGACCTCCAGCATGCCCTCATTCTTGGCGCGTCGCACCAGGGGCACGAGGAGCACCTGATAGATCGCCCAGTTGAGCGCGAAGGCGAGCGGCACCACCGCGATGAGCCCGAGGAGGGGGCTCACCGCCTGGGTGGTGAACAGCCAGTAGCTTGCGAGCGCGGCGGCAACGACGAACTCGCCGTAGGCGAGGTTCATGATGCGCGCGACCCCGTACTGGAGCGTGAGCCCCATCGCGGTCAACGCATACATCCCGCCGATGATCAAACCGGTCAGGACGATGTCGACGACGAGCACGGCGGCGCCGCCGCGATCAGCTCACTGCTTCCATGCGGGCTTGGGAAAGATCGGCGCGCGCGCGCCGTCGAGTTGTCCCGGCCCGATGCCATAGTACTCGCCGCTCTGCCATTGCCCGGTCTGGAACACGCCGGTGAAGCGGTTGTCCACCAGCTTCACCTTGCCGCCGATCGTGTCGAACGTGCCGGTCTGCAGGTCCTTGATCACCGCCGCGCGGTCGATCTTGCCGACGCGCTCGATTGCCTGGTGCAGCATCTGCAGGCTCATGTAGGTCACCGGGTTGGCCCAACGATCGGGCTCGGCGCCGTTCTCCGCCATGTGGCGCTTGAGGTAGTCCTTGAGCTGCGGCGAATCCGCGTTCCAGCCGCCGGTCCCCATGATGCCTTCGGCATTGGCGCCGAACCGCTGCTTGATCAGCGGGAACGCGGTGCCGACGGCGGTGAAGAACACCTTCGGATTGTAGTTGAGGACCTTCGACTGATCGATGATGGCGAAGGTGTCGGGCGGGTAGCTCGCCGCCATGAACACGTCGGCGTTGGTGCGCATCGCCTCGGTGAGGATCGGCTGCATGTCCTGCGAGCCGAGCGGATAGGACTTGTCGTAGGCGAGGGTGAACTTGTGCTTTTCGAACGCCTTGCGCGCCGCCGTCGAGAGCTCGATGCCGAACTGGTCGGCGACCCCGATCATCGCGACGTTGCTGCCGATCTTGCCGTCGCGGCGCAGCTTGTCGAGGACGTCCGCAAAGGAGTCCGCCATCTCGGTCGCGGTGCCGAGGAGCCAGAAGCTGTTGGGCCAGCGCTTGGCGAATTCGGGGGCGCGATCGGTGGTGGCGGTCACCAGGATCTGCGGGTAGCCGGCGCGGGCGAAGATCGGCGCCGATGCGAGGCTGAACGCGGTGCCCCAGGGCGGGAACACGAAGTCCACCTTGTCCTGGTTGATCAGGCGTTCCACCGCCTTGATCATCTCGTCGGAGTTGCTGCGGTCGTCGTACTCGATCACCTCGACAGGCAGCTTCTTGCCGACGCTCTTGAGCATGATCCCGCCGGCGGCGTTCACGTCCTTGACCCACAGCTTGTAGGCATTGAGCAGCGTGATGGTCGCGCCGCCCACGTAGGGCCCGGTCTTGGAGATCGCCCAACCGACCTTGATCGAGGTCGGCTCCTGGCTCACCGCCGGCACCGCCGAGACCACCCAGCCGGCCGTCGCGGCCAGCATGCCCACAATCAAGCGCCTTCCTATTGTCCTCTGCATCGTTCCCTCCTGCCCACCGGGGTGGGGCGCGGACGCATCCTGCGCCTCCCGGGTGATCCCTGAATTCTGTTGTGCAGCCCTGTGCGGGCGACGGCCCACGATCCGATACTAAGCCACCTGCATCGCAAGTCGGAAGCGGATTCGCGCCGCTGGATTAAAATCACTGCAAAGTCCGGCCGAACAGGTCAAAAAGCGTTTCCCAGTGGCGTTCCGCGGCGGCTTTCACGTAGTTCTTGCGCAGCGGGAAGACGAAGCCGTGTCCCGCTCCTCGGTACACCTCGACAGTCGACTTGACCCGCGCCTTGTCGAATGCTGCCCGCACGGTCTCGACCTGGTTCGGGGGTGTCAGATGGTCGCTCTCGCCGAACCCGAGGTAGACCTCGGCCCTGATCTTGTCGCCGAGGAGGTGCGGGCTGTCGGGCTTGTCGGTCGCCAGCAGGACGCCATGATAGGAGGCGGCCGCGGCGATGCGCTCAGGATAGCGGGCCGCCGCGGTGACGGCGAACGGCCCGCTCATGCAGTAGCCGAGCGCGCCGACGCGCTCCTTGCACGCGGCCGCGTGCGAGTCGATGAATTTCAGCAGCGTGCCGGTGTCCTCGGCGATGAGCTGGTTCGACAGGGTGAACATCAGCTCGAACATGCGTTTGTGCTCGGGGCTCGTGTCGTCGGTGCACGCGGGTGACAGCGTGATGCCGCGCCCCTGGCGGTAGTAGAGGTTCGGCAGCACGACGAAGTAGCCGACGCTCGCCAGCCGCCGTGCCATGTCGTGCAGCTCCTCCCGGATGCCCGGCGCGTCCATGTAGAAGATGACCGCCGGCCATTGCCGCTTTCCCTCAGGATGGCACACGAAGGCCTCGATCACGCCGTCCTTGGCGGGAATGTCGACGAACTGCTCGATCACGAAATCCCCCTTTTCTGCTCAGCTGCCCGAGGCCAGCCGATATTTCTGCTCCGGATCGATCACCGCGATGACCCGTACGCCGCATCCTTCGCCGTGCGGCCAGCGCCACGGGAAGGCCATGAATGTGCAGCGCCTGCCGGTGACCAGGTCGAGCTCGCCGCCGACGTTCTCGATGCCCGGGATGCCGTTGCCCATGAGGATCTTGTGCGCCGGCTCCCAGTGCGGGAAATCCTCGATGATGTCGCGGCCAGTCTCCGCCTTATACTCGGCGTTGAGATGCGGCATCGTCGGTCCCATGCCGTGCGGTGCCATGTAGGTCCCGAGCCCGTGATCGAGCGCCTGCACGTCGATGCCGACCATCTTCACCCTCCTGGCGACCAGCCATTCGGCGGCTTCCTTGTAGAGGCCGGGCGAATAGGCGTAGTAGTCGTCGTTGTCGCCGTAGAGCCGGTGCGCGCCGGTGTTGATCATGACGATGTCGTTCGGCTCGATCTTCGGCCGCGCCTTCTCGAGATCGTCGGGGGTGACCACGCCCCATTTGCCCTTGGGGATCGACACCGCAACGCCGGTGCCGAAGAAGCGCCACAGCGCGTAGCCGGTGATGGTCGGCGTGTCCTCCATCACGTGGATCGGTGCGTCCATGTGGGTGCCGCGATGCATGATGCCTTCGACGAATTGCACCAGCACGCCGTCCTTGGCGTGAAACTGCAGCGTGTTGACGGCAAGCCCGCGCGAGGCGGCGGCCCCGCCGGGCCATTGCGGAATGCCGTGCCCGTAGCGCTGGGTGAGGTCGAAGAATTGCAGCCCGTCCGTATCAAATCCCGGCATCGCCAGAGTATCCCTTTGTCAAACCTGAGTGCGTGTCGCGCTCACGCGCCTGCGCCGGCCTCGAGCCGGTAACTGCCCTTGGGATCGACCATGCCGACCAGCCGGATCACGCAGGCATCGCCTTCGGTCCATTTCCACGGATAGGCGTGGAACGTGCAACGCTTGCCGAGCGCGTCGGCGATATCGCCGCCGACGTTCTCGACGGTCGGAATGCCGGCCGCGAGCAGCGTCTTGTGCGCCGGATTCCATTCGGGGAAATCGTCGATCGCGTTGCGGCCGGTTGCCTTCTTGTATTCAGGCAGCAGGAACCGGATCTGCGGCCCGTTGCGATGCGGACCGAGCGATGTGGCGAGCGGATGATCGATGGTGCCGTTGTCGATGCCGACCAGCTTGGCGTTGCGCTTAACCAGCCACTCGGCGGCGGCCTTCGTCAGCCCTGGGGCGTGGCCGAAATAGCGGATTGAATCCGAGTAGTGGCGGTGCCAGCCGGTGACGATCAACACGATGTCGCCGTCGCGGATCGCCGGCTTTGCGGCCGCGAGATCCTCAGGTCCGATCAGCTCCCATTTCTGCCTGGGGATCGAGACCACCACGCCGGTGCCGAAGAATCGGTCGAGCGGCAGATTGCCGACCGTCACGGCGCGCTGCACCAGATGGATCGGCGCGTTCAGGTGGGTGGACGTGTGCATCACGGTCGAGAAGCGCTGCGCCATGGCGCCGTGCCGGGCGTGGTGGGACACGCGCTCGAGCTTGATGTCCTCGTAGCCCGGCATGATCGGCGTGTAGTAGCCCCAGGGGTGGCTGAGCTCGTAGAACTCGAGCCCCGAGACCGGATCAACGGCGGTTGCCATCCTGTTTCCCCCTCGCCACGACGCGGCGGCACCACATTGTTCAGGGGCGAGCTATTAACCTAGGATGCGCCGGCAATCCAAGGCCATTTTCAGGGGAGGAGCCATATGCGACGCGCCAAGAACACTGTTTTCACGACTTGCGCTTGTTGTGGCGATCGAACTGATGCCGGTGGTGGCGTGAGCCGTCGCGCTTTCATGGCAACCGGCCTCGCTGCCACCGCCAGCGTGCTGAGCGCGTCTGCTTCCTTGGCGCCAGCGTCCGCCCAGAGCGCCGCACCCGGGCGCGAGCGCAAGATCATTGATGTGCACCACCACATTGCACCCCCGGATTATCTCGCCGAGACGCGGGCGCGGCAGAATCCTCCCACCATCAACTGGTCGGTGCAGAAATCGATCGAGGATATGGACCGGGCAGGGGTCGCGACCTCGATCACCTCGATCACCACGCCGGGCGTCTGGTTCGGCGAGGATCAGCAGGCGATCCGCCTCGCGCGGGTGTGCAACGATTTCGCCGCGCGCCTCGCCACCGACCACAAGGGTCGCTTCGGCCTGTTCGCGTCGCTGCCGCTGCCCAACATCGATGCGAGCCTGCGCGAGATCGAGTATGCGTTCGGGACGCTGCAGGCGGACGGCGTCGGCCTGCTCACCAGCTATGGCGACAAGTGGCTGGGCGACCCCGCTTTCGATCCCGTGATGGACGAGCTCAATCGGCGCAAGGCGGTGGTCCACACCCACCCGACCACGGCCAATTGCTGCCGCAACCTGATCCCGCAGGTGCAGCCGGCGCTCATCGAGTACGGCACCGACACCACGCGGGCGATCGCCAGCATCCTTTATCGTGGCGCCGCCAAGAAATATTCCGACATCAGGTTCATCTTCTCGCACGCGGGCGGCACCATGCCGTTCCTGATCGAGCGGTTCGTCCGGCTCGGGCCGCAGGAGAACGTCCCGGGTGGCATGGAGGCGGCGCTGAAATCATTCTACTACGACATCGCCCAGGCCTCGCATCCGATCCCGCTCGGCGCGCTGGTCAAGCTGGTCTCGACTTCGCAGATCGTGTTTGGGACCGATTTCCCGTTCCGCACCGCCGCCGACCACGCCAAGGCGCTGGTGGAATTCGGCTTCAAGCCGGACGAGCTCAGCGCGATCGATCGCGACAACGCGCTCAAGCTCCTGCCCAAGTATCGCGCGTAAGGCGCACGGTGCATCATGGCTTCGCTGGCGCTCAAGACCAGGAAGATGGTTGCGGAGATCGACGGCGCGATCGGTTGGGTGACGTTCAACAATCCCGAGCGGCGCAACGCCGTATCGATGGAGATGTGGCAGGCGATCCCGGAGATCTTCGATGCGTTCGAGGCAGAATCCGCCGTTCGGGTGATCGTGCTGCGCGGCGCCGGCGACAAGGCGTTCGTCTCCGGCCTCGACATCTCGCAATTCGAGGACGCGTTCTCGTCCTCGCAGGCTGCCGTGCAGCTCGAGGGGCTGTCTGCCGCCGCCAACCGGCGCATCCGGGAATGTCCGAAGCCCACCCTCGTCATGATCCAGGGGTTCTGCATCGGCGCCGGCATGCAGATCGCCGCCAACTGCGATCTGCGGGTCGCGGCCGACGCCGCGACATTCGGCATCACCGCCGCCAAGCTCGGGATCGGCTATCCGGTCAAGAGCATCGAGCGGCTGCTCCACGTGCTCGGACCGACCCATGTGGCGGAGCTGTTCTTCACCGGACGGCTGTTCTCGGCGGCCGAGGCGGAAGGCATCGGCTTCCTCAATCGGGTGGTGGCGGCGGCCGAGCTGGAGGCGAGCGTGCGCGAGACGTGCCAGACAATCGCCGCCAATGCGCCGCTGACGGTCACGGCGGTGAAGCAGGTGATGGGATTGCTCGCCGCGACGCCCTCGGAGGTCGACCTCGCCGCATGCGAGCGGCTGATGGATGCATGCTTCGACAGCGCCGACTACACGGAAGGGCGACGTGCCTTCATGGAAAAGCGGAAAGCCGTGTTCACGGGACGATAGTTGCATGGACCTCAAGCTGGCCGGCCGTACCGCGCTGATCACCGGCGGCTCAAAAGGGATCGGGCTCGCGACCGCCCAATGGTTCGCCGCCGAGGGCGTCGACGTGTGCCTGGTGGCGCGCTCGCCCGACGACCTGCGGAAGGCCGCCGACGGTATCCGTCAGGCGTCGTCGGTGACGGTCCGGACGATGGCCGCCGACCTGTCCGATGCGGCCGCCCGCGCAGCGGTGACCGAGCGCTTTTCCGACGTCGACATCCTCATCAACAACGCCGGCGCCGTCCCGGGCGGACCGATCGACAAGATCGACGAGGTGACCTGGCGCGCCGCATGGGACCTGAAGATGTTTGGATATATCGACATGTCGCGCCGTTATTTCGAGCGCATGAAGGCGCGGCGACGCGGCGTCATCCTCAACATCATCGGCATCGGCGGCGAGCGGCTCGATTTCAACTACATCGCCGGCAGCACCGGCAATGCCGGCCTGATGGCCTTCACCCGTGCGCTCGGCGGACGCAGCCCCGATTTCGGGGTGCGCGTGCTTGGGGTCAATCCGGGGCCGGTCGCGACCGAACGGATGGAATTTCTCGGGCGCGAGCGCGCCGCGCGGGAATTCGGCGATCCGGAGCGCTGGCGGGAGAAGTTCGCCCATATGCCGTGGGGTCGTCCGGCCACATGCGACGAGATCGCGGCTTCCGTCGTGTTCCTCGCGTCGGATCTCTCCTCCTATACGAGCGGCACCATCCTGACGATCGATGGCGGGCTGGTGCATCGGGGCGGGCTGGTATAGCCGGGAGCTATTCGGTTCATAGCTCCGACCAATGACGACGATCTTTTCCCTCGAGGCGGAAAGGAGTATTCTTCGGCTCGCGTGCATTGACGTCGCAATCATCCCGCACGCTGTCGGGAGGAAAAAGATGAAGACATCGTCGCTCGCAGCCACCATCATTCTCGCCGCCGCCGTCGCTCTCCCCAGCTCGCCCGCCGCCGCGCAGGGCGATGTCGACCAGCAGCTCGGCAGCGTCCACTTCAAGACCTCGTGCAACGAGGTGGCGCAACGCCGCTTCGATCGCGCCATGCGCTATCAGCACTCGTACTGGTACCTCAACGCGAAAGAGGTGTTCGAGGAGGCGCTGAAGGCCGACCCGACCTGCGCCATGGCGCAGTGGGGCATCGCGCTGACGCTGCTCGACAATCCGCACAGCCCGATCCCGCGGCCCAACCTGGCGCCCGGCCTCGCCGCCATCCAGAAGGCCAAGGAGATCGGCGCCAAGACCGAGCGCGAACGGGACTACATCGAAGCGCTCACGCTGATGTACGCCGATTACGACAAGCTCAGCCACACCCAGCGCATCCGCGCATTCCGTGACGCGCAGGCAAAGATCGCCGCGAAGTACCCGGACGACGACGAGGCGCAGATCGCCTACGCCATCACGCTCAACACCTCGGCCGACCTGAACGACAAGACCTATGCGCAGCAGAGCAAGGGCGCCGCGATTCTGGAGCCGATCTCCAAGCGGCTGCCGCAGCATCCGGGCGTCACGCACTACCTGATCCACCTCTACGACTATCCGGCGACCGCCGCCCAGGGCCTCGACGCGGCCAACCGCTACGCCAAGATCGCGCCGGCCGCCCCGCACGCCCAGCACATGCCGTCGCACATCTACACCCGCGTCGGCTACTGGAAGGATTCGATCGAGTCCAACATCGCCTCGGTGAAAGCGGCAAAGGCGGAAAAGTCGGTCGGCAATTACCTGCACGCCCAGGATTACATGGTCTATGCCCACCTTCAGCTCGCCCAGGACAAGCAGGCGCGCGCCGTCATGGACGAGATGATGAAGGAGGTCGAGTTCAAAGCGACCCTCTCGGGCGCCGACTATGCGCTGGCGGCTTCGCCGGCGCGCTATGCGGTCGAGCGTGGTGACTGGAACGCCGCGTCGCAGCTGTCGGTCCGGCCGAGCACGTTCAACTACGTGATGGCGATGTCGCACTTTGCCCGCGCGCTCGGCGCGGCGCGCTCCGGCAAGCCGGATGCCGCCAAGGCCGACGTCGACAAGCTCGCCGAGCTGCGCGACAAGCTGCGCGACGCCAAGGACGCCTATTGGTCGGAGATCGTCGACATCCAGCGACAGGTCGCGGCCGCCTGGGTGCTGTACGCGGAAGGCAAGCACGACGATGCGCTCAAGGCCATGAGTGCCGCGGCGAACGCCGAGGACAAGACCGAGAAGCATGCGGTCACGCCCGGCCCGCTTGCGCCGGCGCGCGAGCTGTACGGCTTCATGCTGCTCGATCGCGGCATGACGAAGGAAGCGCTCGCGGCCTTCGAGGCGAGCAAGGCCAAGGAGCCGAACCGCTTCCAGGGCTTCGCCGGCGCCGCCGCCGCCGCGGAGAAGCTCGGCGACAAGGCAACCGCGCGAGCCAACTACGAGAAGCTCGTGGCGCTTGCCGCCGGCGCGGATTCGGAGCGGCCGGAGCTCACGGCGGCGAAGAAGTATCTCGCCAGCAACTAGCCTGGCCGGGAGCCGGACAGGTACCGCGATGAAAACGGCCACCGCCATCGCTGTCGTCGCCGCCTTTGCTCTGGGCGGACTGGTTGGCGCGCTCGCCCTGCTCGCCGCCAAGCCGTCGGAGCAGGGCGGCACGCCCACCGCCGCAGGCGGACCGGTGTGGAGCGAAATGCAGTGGCCGTTTCCCATGGACCAGTGGGGAAAGGGCAAGGCGTTTCGTTGCGGGGCGAACGACTGCGGCAGCGAGGTCAGCCTCTATGTCCGCGCCAAGATCGGCTTCTGCAACTGTACGACCGGTGTTGCCGACGACGAGGAGCTCGAGCGCCTGAGCGATTTCGAGTTCCTCGGCAACGAGGTTGCGCCGCGTGGTCCCGGCCGGCAGATCGCGGTGGCGTGGATGAACGGGCGCAGCCGTATCTACGCGCTCAAGGGGACCGGCCACACCGGCAAGAGCGGGCTGTCGATCGCCTTCAACGACCGCTGCGACGCCATCGTCGCGACCGTGGTGCTGGCAAACGACAAGGCACCGGCGATCGAGCCCAAGGCGATCGAATTCCTCAACAGCCGGACCGTTCTGCGCTGGGCCGAGGTGACGCTCGGGCTGTAACCGCCTCAGTTCGTCTTCGTCGTATAGGCGGCGCGCACCTTGTCCAGCAGAGCCGGCGACAGATTGGAGACGTCGGTGACGAGCTTCTGCAGCTCTTCGCCGGTGATCGGATTGACCGTGAGCCGCGTCCTGGCGGCGTCGGCGAGGAATTCCGGATCCCGTACGGTGGCGTCGAATGCGCGCCTTAGGGTCTCGAGGCGGTCCGCCGGCACGCCCGGCGCGGTGAAAAACGCGGTGCCGACTTCGGTCGCATTCATGACGGCGCTCAGAACCGCCCGCTCCTCGTCGGTGCGGGCGAGATCGACCGCCGTCGGCAGGTCGGGAAGCTCGCGGTGCCGCTTGAGCGCGAACTGCACCAGCAGCGTCACGTTCTTCTGCTCGATCCAGTCGGGATGGGCGACCTTCAGGGCGGTCCAGGAGGTGGAATGGCCCTCGACCTCGCCCCGCTCCACCGCGAGCATGGCCTCGCTCGATCCGCGATAGCCCATGATCAGCTTGAACCTGGTGCCGAGCACGTTGTTCATCACGGTCGGATAGATCGAGACGGTCGAGCCGGCGCCGGTCCCCGACAAGGTCGAACTCGACCCGTTGCGCGTCGGCAATCGTCTTCACCGGCGACGTCTTCCACATGAAGACCATGTTGATGAGCGAGTCGATCCGCCCGAGCCAATTGAGCTCGGCGGTCTTGAAGCGCACACCCTGCGTTCCGAGCCGCTCGTCGAGCGGGATGGTCGGTGCACCGAGGCCGATGACGCTGCCGTCCTTCGGGGCGATGTTGAAGACCTGGTTGACGGCGACGAAGCTGCCGGCACCGGGCGTGTTCTTCGGCACGACGGTCGGCGCCCCCGGAACATGCCTGCCGAAATGGCGGGCGAGCAGCCGCCCGTAGGTATCGTTGCTGCCGCCGGTCGGATAGCCGATGACGAGGTCGATCGTCTTGCCCTTGTAGAATTGTTCCGGCGTCTGCGCCGAAGCGTGGCTGGCGATGCCGACCGTCGCGGCAATCAGGATCGAGGTAAGGCGTGCGCTGCGAGCTGTTCGCATTTCACTTCCTTCAAGGATCGTCGCGCGTGCGTTGCGCGAGCTGAAACACATTGCCTTCCGGATCCCGCCCATCGCACAGCGGCCCGGTCAAGTCGGGGTACGACTTGATATTGCCCATCTCCACGCCTTTGCCAATGAGCTCGGCACGCAGGCCGGCGAGCTCGCGGTCGACCGTCATGACCAGCTTGGCGTTGGCCTCGACCTTCCAGGTGGCAGGATTGGCGACTCGATAGGGCTTGCCAACCCGATGCAGCGCGAGCTCGCAGCGACCGGCCCGCAGGACCGCCCATTCGCCCTCGATCTCTTCGACCACCGGAAGCCCGAACGCATCCTGGTAGAAATCGACGAGCCGCCCGACATCCTGGACATAGAGGATCACCCGGTCGAGGGAGACGTTCATGGGATTGACATCCAGATGCGTGACAAGCCCCGCACCCGGAACTAATACCCGTTTTCACGGCCGGTTGGTAAGGCCGCCAATGCCGCGCCTCGATCGCTCCCAGTCCCAAACCGGAAGCGATAGGCCGGGCGATTGTTCGTTCAATGCAGCGTGCAGCGCCTTGCCTCGCGGCTGCTCGCACCGGCGGCCTGGTCGCGCATCTCATCCGATGTCGATCGGAGGGGCAATATGAGGCCGGCATTGGCGAACAGTCTTCCCAGCCCGCACACCGGTCCAAGTGTCCACGCGGCGACCGCGGCCGGCAACCAGCGCTGCAGCTGGCTACGCGCGGATACGAGGTCGCCGTGCTGAGCGGCGGCTGCCGCATGCAGCAGGTACACCTCGTCGTCCGAGAGATTCGGACAGCGCGGGCACCGCACTTCCAGCGCATGCGTGGCAGTCTGTGCCGTGGCGCACAGGAGAGCGTCGAGCGAAGCTGCGGCCGCGACGACGCCGAACCGGTGGAACACGGGCTCGAGCTGGGCCACGGGAGAGTCCTGCGTTCGGCTGCAGCAGACCCAGGTGCGAGCGCCCCACACCACGAGCCGCTCGGGAATCTGAAGCGCCTCGAACGTGTCCACGTCCAGGCTCGCGGAGGTGACGAGGACCGACGAGAAAGCCGACATGCCTTGAATCCCGGGAGATCTGACCAGAACCCAGGTCCAGTATTACCCCGGACTTCGACAGTCAACGACAAGAAGGCAGCTTGGAATTATTAAACCTATACATTCGACTTTAGACATTCTCCAAGTCAAGACTCGGCATGACGGCAGAATCGGCGCCGCCTCGCGAGCTCACGGCGATCGGCGCAGCCCTCCGAACCGCTCGCGAAACCAGTCCGCCAGCATCGCCTTCTCGAAGCGCAGAGGATCGGTGGAGAGACGGCCCGCCGCGGTCATCAGATAGTCCATGGCCGCAATGGTTTCCTCGCCTTGTTGCAGCGTTCGGCCGCCGCGCGCGAGCGTGTAGCGGACCTTGATGCGTGGCCAGGTCCCTTCGCGCATGACGCGCAGGCCGGACGCGCTTCGCACGGGACCGAGCTCGCCCGCGAGATCCACATCCAGCACCCGGATCGTGAGGACTTGGCCCGGTGCGAGATATCGATCCCCCAGACGCCGCATGGTGCTTGCGATTTCGTGTAGCGCGAAGCCGTTGGGATCGACACCCAGGTCGCCGCGCAGTGCGGCGTCGGTATAGCTCTCTGGACGCTCGAACGTAACCTTGGTGACCGCGGCTGTCGCCGCAGTCGATCCGAGCGTTAGCGCAAGACACGACAGGAACCGGATCGCCGTCTTCATGGTTTCCTCCAGCGGGGCAGGCGTGCCAGCACGATCTCAGCAATGGTGGTCACGCCGCAGATGCCGGACGATGTTGTTTCGCGAGTGCCGCTCGTTTCAACAACAAGGTGGGTCTGATTGGAGGGATTCTCAGGTGCGGACCCCGATTCGCCCGCATGACGGCGATCTCGTGTCGTGCCAAGGCGCAGGTTGGGTGTCGAAGACCCTGGAGGCGCAATTCTCGAACCTGCGCCGGACCCTTCGGTGAGCTAGGCCGGAGCCATTGACGGACTGTCGCTCTCGCCTTGCCGCCAACGTCCCGGGGTCATTCCGATCTCCCGCTTGAAGGCGCGGCTGAACGCCGCCTCGGATTCGTATCCGACGTCGGCCGCAATGCTGCCGATGCTCTCCGGCCCGTTGCGCAGTCGATCTGCGGCCAGTTGGATGCGCCAGCTGGTGACGTAGTCGATCGGCGGCCGGCCCAGCAGCAGGTTGAAGCGTTCGGCGAGCACGGTACGCGAGGATCCCGCTTCGCGCGCGAGGTCTTCGGCAGTCCAGCGGCGCGCCGGGCTGGTGTGCACGAGCTGCAGCGCGCGCCCCACGATCGGATCGTTGAGCGCGGCGAGCCAGCCGGTCGAGCCTGCGGGCAGGCGGGCCACGTGCCGCCGCAGGAATTCCATGAACAGTAACTCCATCAGCCGCCCCAGCATCAGCTGGGTGCCAGGCTCGGCGCGATCGACCAGGTCGATGATCTCCCGCACCGTCGAGGCGATCAGGGCGCCGATCCTGCCGTCGCCGGCATGCTCGATCGAGATCGTGGGCAAGGTACGAAAGACCGGTGTGAACAGGAACTCGGAGGATTCGAGAAACCCGCACACGAGGCGGGTCTCTTCGCCGCCCCCGCCATAATTGATGGTCCACATCCCTTCGATCGGGCCGGGTTGCACGAGATCCGGCGCATAGGCGGTGTCGGCGGCATTGCTGGTCCCGAAAACGTGCTTGTCGGCAAACGGCACGAGGAGGAGGTCGCCCGCCACGACGTCGCGCCGCTCGCCGCTCGCCATCTCCACCGTGCACCCGCCATGGGCGACGAGGTGGAAGACGCTGACGTGACGCAGGTGCGCCATGGGCGTGGCTTCGTCGAAGCGCCTCGGGCTCTCGACCCGAAAGGGAGCGCTGAATCGGCCGTTGAGGAAGACCGAGCCGGTCAGGCGGACCGCGCGCAGCATTTCCGACAAGACGTCGGGCCCCATCGCGGGAGCGCGACTCGGCATATCCGCAACGGTCGGTGACGTCTCGGTCATTGAGGAAATTGCGGTCTTCAACGATGGCTCCCCACACGATGGCGAACTCGCCAAGCATCATCCGCCGGCGCTGGATGCACGTAACACATCCCTCACCCCGGGCGGACCCAACCTCGCGGCGAAAGACGCCAGGACGACCAGTAAATGACGCAGAACGGAGAGCGATGGCGCGAAGTGGACAATAGCGAGGCTCTATCCGATGGCGGACATCGCGGTGACTGACGATGCATGAGTGTCGGCAAACGCGGATTCTGTTCATGCGGCGGCACATGCGTCACGCCATCGTGAACCGGCGAATTGGAATTCGTCACGCCTGCGTGACCCGGCGTCCCTGCACAGACGGGCGGCGTTCCGGTCATTGAGGAAAGGTCGGTGTTGAACGATAGCTCCCCCCACACGACCGACGTTCGCCGCCGACAGCCACCGGCGGTGCAAGCAACATCATAACACCCCATCTGAAGGAGAACCCCATGTCCGTCTCTGTTGTGCGAAAGGCGCCCGCGGCGCAATCCGATTGGCGCGATGTGCTCGAACAGATCGGCCCGCAAATCGCCGAAGAGGGCAGGCGCTGCGATCAGGCGAACGAATTTGTCGCAACCAACATGGCCGCGTTGCGGGATCACGGGTTTCTTGCGCTCGGCGTTCCGTCCGAGCTCGGCGGGGCAGGGCTGTCCCGCGCGGAGTTGGCCGACATGTTGCGACAGCTTGCGCATCACTGCGGCTCGACGGCGCTCGCGTTCGCGATGCATACGCACGCGGTCGCCGCCGCGGCTTGGCGCTGGCGCCACCAGAAAGCGCCGACCGACGGGCTGCTCAAGCGGGTTGCGGCGGAGCGCATCCAGCTCCTGTCCTCCGGCGGATCCGACTGGCTCAATGGATCCGGCAAGGCGGTGCGCGTGGAGGGGGGCTACCGCGTGAGCGGCCGCAAGGTTTTTGCGAGCGGCGCTCCTTCGTCGCAGCTCTACATGACGAGCGCGATCGACGAGTCGGCGCCGGATGGCCCGACCGTGCTGCAGTTCGGTGTGCCGATGAGCGCGGAGGGCATTTCGATCGTCGAGAGCTGGGACACGCTCGGCATGCGCGGCACCGGCTCGCACGATGTGTTGCTCGAAGGCGTGTTCGTGCCGGATGCGGCGATCGGCGCAAAGCGCAAGCCCGGGGTGTGGCACCCGCTGCTGCACATCATCACCATGGTGGCATTTCCGTTGGTCTACGCGGTCTACGCCGGCGTTGCCGAGGCGGCGCGCGACGTTGCGGTGAAAGCCGTGGCGAAGCGCCACGATGCCGATGCGATCGAAGCAATCGGTGCACTGGACACCGAGCTGACCGCGACCCGCATCGCGCTGAACAGCATGGCGGCGTTCACCGAAGCCGCGCAGCCCGGGCCGGAGACCACCAACACGACTTTCATCCACCGCACGCTGGTGGGGCGGCACGCGGTGAAGACGGTCGATCTCGCCCTCGATGCGACCGGCGGGGCAGGCTATTTCCGCAGCCTCGGCCTCGAGCGGCTCTATCGCGACGTGCAGGGCGCCCGCTTCCATCCGCTTCAGCCGGGCCAACAGCGCCGCCTTGCCGGCCGCGTTGCGCTCGGGCTGCCGATCGACGGGTGACCGGGGTACTGCCGATGAGCGGCCCTACCCATCCTCAGGTGTGAAAGGCTGGTTTGCGTCAACTTCTTACGCGTGTGCCTTCGAACGCGGACAATGCCGATAGAGAGAAGACCATGTGCTGATTTGATCGGTCGACGGCGATCGCCCCGAGGTCGGACTCGGCCTCTGAGAGAAAGCATCTTCACCAGCTTGGTCGTCACGACGTCACCGGCACCGCCGTGCATGAATTGAGCCGATCGGAAATTGAGGCGCCTGGGTTCTCCCTGGCCGGGCTCCTCGCCGCCCTCCCCCGCTTGTGACCCGCCTGCGGGGGAGGGCCCCCTTCTCGACGAAAGATCGCCGCACAGTTCACGTCCGCCGACATCACCGGCGCGACCGGCACGATCGTCACGAGCAACGTCGCCGTCTCGGTCGTGCAACTCTGATCCGACAAAGCACGGTACCCGGCTCCGCCGGTGCGTGAGCCGAGCGTGAGCTGGTGGCGCGGAGCGCGGTGACGCGCGCCACTTGCATCGTGCAAAGGCGCGGCAACCCAGGCCGCATGACCTGACCAGTCTGACGCAAATGTTATCGAACCGTGATCGCACAACCCGCACATAGAACACGACAAACGGGAAGAACATCAGTGGAGAACAGCAGTGGCGTATAATTCTACCGGAACATCCGGAAATGATCTTCTGAATCACATCAACGACGTCGGGCCAGGGACGATCATCGGCCTGGGCGGCGACGACACGATCTTCGCGGGAGCCGGCTTGGTCTTCGCCAGCGGTGGTTCCGGCAGGGATAACATCTCCGCTCTCGGTCGCGCGACCGGCACCCTGGATGGTGGCAGCGGCGACGATTTCATTGCCTCCGATTTCGAACGAGGGCCCGATGGTCCTGCTCGGCGGCGAGGGACGCGATGAGTTCGAGGTCATCAATACGACGGCGCCGCACACGATCCTGGGCGGCAACGACTCGAATGACGACGCCGATCTCATCGGCAGCGGCAGCCTCGGCTCCGATCTGGTATTCGGCAATGGCGGCAACGATACGATCCTCAATGCCGGTGGAAACGACACGCTGATCGGTGGCTTCGGCAGCGATTCGATCAGAAGCGGCGGCGGATCCTCCGATCTCGTGTTCGGCAACGAGGGCGCCGACACGATCCAGGTCGCGGCGGGCAACGACACCGTCTTTGCCGGCCAGGGCAACGATTCCATGGTGGCCGAATATGCCCCGACCGACGTTGCCCGCTATTTCGGCAACGAAGGCGCCGACACGATCGCGCTCTCCGGCGGCACGTTCACGATCCTCGGCGGCAACGACTCGGCGGACGGCAACGATTCACTCGTGAGCGGCACTGGTGCCGACTTCATCTTCGGCAACGGTGGCGCCGATACGATCAATGCGGGGACCGGGGCCAATACGGTGGTGGCCGGCTTCGGCGCCGATACCATCGTGACCGGAGGCGGTGCGGACCTCGTCTTCGCCAACGAGAGCAACGACACCGTGATTGTCGGGGACGGCGCCAACACCGTGTTTGCCGGGCTGGGCGCCGACACCGTCGTTGCCGGCGCGGGTGCGGACGTGCTGCAGGGCAACGAGGGGAACGATACGATTGCCGGCGGGCTTGGCGCCGACACGATGTCGGGCGGCGGCGGGAATGACGTATTCACCTACGGAGCTCTCGAAGAGGACGGCAGCAATGTCGTGGGCAGCGGGCCGATCGAGTTCATCACCGACGTGAACTGGGCCGAGGACAAGTTCTTGACCGTCAATCCGGTAACCTTCGCGGCCAATGTGGGAGTGGGTACCGGTGCGGACCTGAACGCGGCCGCCAATGGCGCCATCGCGGCCGGGTATCTGCTCGGCGGCAGCACGAACCAGAACGTTGCAGCCCAGTTCACGTTCGGGGGCCGCACCTACCTGGCTGTCAATCAGGACGCGACCTACAACACGTTCGATGGCACGCGGGATATGCTGTTCGATATCACCGGGGTTGCCGGGACGATCGGTGCGACCAACTTCGACCAATGAATTGGGCAACGTGATGACGATCACAGAGCAGGCTGATCGATCACGAAGTTTTACCTCGTCATGGTCGTGAAGCCCGCCGCAATGTGAACCCGACGCGAGTATCGGCCGACTTAGCACGACACTCGCGGGCGGGGCGCGTAACAATGGATCATTGCCATGGCCTATAGCATCAGCGGAACAGGCGGAAATGACACGATCGACCGGGCAGCGGAGGTCGGGCCCGGCACGATCGTCGGGCTGGGCGGGAACGACAGCATTCTCACCGGAGCCGGCCTTGCCACCGTCTCAGGCGATTCCGGGAGCGACACGGTCGTGTTGCAGGCCGGCAACACCGGCACCATCGACGCGGGCGCCGAGAACGACAGCATCTTCGCCAGCGGTGCCGCGGGCGAGATGGTCCTGCTTGGTGGCAATGGGCTCGACTCCATCAATATGGGCAACGCGACGAGCGGGCAGACCATTCTGGGCGGCAACGACTCAGGCGATGGCGCCGATTCCATCATCGCCGGCCAGGCGGCGGACCTCGTGTTCGGGCATGGTGGCAATGATTCCATCAATGGAATCGGCGGCAACGACACGCTGATCGGGGGCTTCGACAACGATTCGATCTGGATGCCGGGCGCCCCGTCCGCCGATCTCGTGTTCGGCAACGAAGGTAACGACACGACCCGGGTCACGACAGGCAATGACACGGTGTTCGGCGGGCTCGGCAACGATTCGTTGACGGGTGCGCACACGTCCGCCGACAGCGTCCTGTATTTCGGCAATGAGGGCGCCGATACGATCATTCTGACCGGCGACGGCTTCGTTCCGATCCCGATCGGCGGCGGCGGCCCCGATACGATCGGCGCCGGCTCCGCCACGATCCTCGGCGGCAACGATTCGGCGGACGGCAACGACGTTCTGGTGAGCGGAGCTGGAGCGGACTTCATTTTCGGCAATGGCGGCGATGACGGAATCGGCGCGGGGGCCGGCGCCAACACGGTGGTCGGCGGCTTCGGCGCCGACACCATTGTGGCCCGCGCCGGCGCCGACCTCATCTTTGCCAACGAGAGCAACGACCGGGTGCAGGTCGAGAGCGGTGACGACACTGTGTTCGGCGGTCTTGGCAATGACTTCGTCATCGCCGGCGCGGGTGCTGATTTGATCCAGGGCAATGAGAACGACGATCTGCTGGTCGGCCAGCTCGGGGCCGACACCATATCGGGCGGAAGCGGCCGCGACGATTTTGCGTTCGAGACGGCTGCCGACGACGGCAACGGCGCCGCCGGCGGACCGATCGAGCGCATCACCGACCTGAACTGGGCGCAGGATTCGGTCCACCTGAGCGTGATCGCCTTTGCGGCCGACGTCGGGGCGCCGGGCGGTGCGAACCTGGGCGCTGCCGCCACCAGCGCCATCGCGGCGGCCTTCACGCTCAACGGCGGGGCGAACGCGAATGTCGCCGCGCAGTTCACATTCGGCGGCCGTACCTACCTGGCGGTCAACAATGATGCGACGTTCAACGCCTTCGATGATGCGGGCGATCTGCTCGTCGACATCACCGGCGCCACCGGCACGATCGCGACGAGCAACTTCGCCGTCACGGTTGTGCACATCTGAGCCGAACAATAGGGCGAGCGCCTCGCGACAGCGGTTCCCTCTCCGGGGCCTCCGTGTTTTTACGGTTGCGGCGCCGCGAGGCATGCTCCACGATCGCGGAATCGGGGCGGGTCGACCCGCCGACCGAATGGAAGTCGGCCACGAAAAAGCCGACCAGCGATCGGGAGGAAACAATGTGGCGCACCGTCCTGCTGAGCGCGATTGCGGCGCTCGGCCTCGCAGCTCCTGCCTCGGCGCAGAATTATCCGTGGAAGCCTGACAAGCCGATCACCGTGATCGTGCCATGGGCGGCGGGGGGCTCGACCGACCAGGTCATCCGTGTCACCGCCGGCGAGCTCGAGAAGTCGCTCGGCCAGAAAATCGTGGTGGTGAACCAGCCCGGCGCCTCCGGCTCGATCGGCACCAAGAACGCGCTCGGCGCCAACCCGGACGGCTACACCTGGACGTCGGGCGCCGCCAAGGACCTCGGCACCTATGCGGTCAGCGGCCTGCTCGACACCAAGGTGGCCGACTGGCGGCTCTACCTCGCGGTGGTCAACGTCTCGGTGCTCGGCGTCAACCCGAATTCGCCCTACAAGACCGCGGCCGACGTGGTGAACGCCATGAAGGCGAAGCCCGGGCAGGTGGCGGTCGCGACCGCCGGCGTCAACTCGTCCGGTCACTCGGCGGTCGAAAGCTTCACCAAGGCGCTCGGTCTCACCTACAAGCATGTGACCTATGACGGCGGCAACCCGGCAGTGAACGCGACGGTCGCGGGCGAGACCGAGATCACCACCCAGCTCGCGGTCGAGCAGGCGGCGATGATCCGCGCCGGTCGCATACGTCCTCTTGCCGTGCTCTCCGACAAGCCGCTCGAGCTCGAAGGCATCGGCACCATCCCGCCGATCACCGCGTCGGTTTCCGGATACAAGCCGGACGCCAACTATTTCGGCATCTTCGTGTCGAACAAGGTACCCGCGCCGGTGCTGCAGACTCTCGACATGGTGTGGGAGGGCGTGGTGGCGAAGTCCGACGCGCTGAAAACCTACGCCGCCCGGAACGGAGCGCAGTTCGCGCCCGCCGCCGGCGATGCGGCGCTCAAGGCTGCGATGCCGGCCATCCAGGCCTATGCGTGGCTGCTGCACGACGGCGGCAAGTCGAAGCTCGCCCCGGACAGTATCGGTATTCCGCGCCCGTAGATCCCGTGGACGACGAGAAACCCTCGCCCTTTGCGGATCTCGTCACCGGAGCCGCGTGGCTTGCGGTCTCGATCGGGATCATCATCGGCGCGTGGCGGATGGATCGCCTCGAGCACCTCGCGGCGACCATCTACACGGTGCCGGGTCTCGTGCCAGGCCTGCTCGGCGCAGCGCTCGCCCTGATGTCGCTCCTCCTCATTCTGCGCGGCGTGCGCGGCGGCGCGCTTAGAGCATTGCCCGGAAAAGTGGACCCCGGTTTTCCGAAAGGAAATGCGGCAAACATCGAGTCTAGGCAGGCGCAATGGCCACGGATTCGCCTCGTGGATCATTGGCGCCTGATCGCCGCGCTCGCGCTGGCACTCGCCTTCTCGGTCGGCCTCTTGGGCCGCGGCCTCCCATTCTGGCTGGCGGCGGCGCTGTACGTCGCCGCGATGGTGTTCGTGTTCCAGTATGAGGACCGCCGTCGCGACGGAACGCTGCTCCGCGGCGCCGCCTTCGCGGCGGTGTTCGGAGCAATTTCCGGACTGGTCGTTCATTTCGCGTTCCAGGACATTTTTCTGGTTCGCCTGCCTTGAAGCGAACGCCATGCTCGACGGTCTGATCGCCTTCGGTCACTCGCTCGCGAGCTTCCTTACGCCGACGACGGTGGCTTATGCGCTCGCCTCCTCGTTCATCGGCTTCGTGATCGGTGCGCTTCCCGGCCTGACCGCCACCATGGGCGTCGCCTTGATGACGACGCTGACCATCAAGCTGGAGCCGAACACCGCGCTTCTCATTCTCATCTGCACCTATGTGGGAGCGATCTACGGCGGCAGTCGCAGCGCCATCCTGCTCAACATCCCGGGCACGCCGGCCTCCGCCGCCTCGTGCCTCGACGGCCACGCGCTCGCCCGTCAGGGTCTCGCCGGCCGCGCCATGGGGATCGCCACCTCGGGATCGGTGATCGGCACCTGGATCGGCATGCTGTGCCTCGCGTTTTTCACCCCGGTGCTGGGCGAGATGGCGCTGAAATTCGGCGCCTACGAATTCTTCTGGCTCGCCGTGTTCGGCGTGGTGATCTCCGGCAATCTCACCGGCACCGATGCGCTGAAAGGATGGATGGCCGGCTTTGCCGGCCTGTTCATTGCCGGGATCGGCCAGGACGGGCTCTACGCCTACGACCGCTACACGTTCGGCTTCTCCGATCTGTCGGGCGGCATTTCCCTGGTCCCGGCGCTGGTCGGCGCGTTCGGCTTCGCCGAGGTCCTCACGGTGATGAAGGACCGGCCGCCTGCTCTCACCATCAACACGTTCGACACCGTCATCCCGAAGATCGCCGACGTGCTCAAGTACTGGCGCACGGTGATCCGCTCCGGGCTGATCGGCACTGCCATCGGCATCATCCCGGGCGTGGGCGAGGACGTCGCCGCCTGGAGCTCGTACGCGGCGGCGCGCCGGGCCAGCAAGGAGAAGGAGAAATTCGGCAAGGGCTCGATCGAAGGCCTGATGGCGGCGGAGACCGGCGACAATGCCTGCGTGCCGGGCGCGGTCATCCCGGTGCTCACCCTGGCGGTGCCGGGCTCGGCGCCGGCTGCCGTGCTGCTCGCCGCCATGCTGATCCACGGCGTCCAGCCGGGGCCGCTGATCATGATCGAGGCGCCGCAGTTCGTCTATGACGTGGTGGCGATGATGTTCATCGCCAGCATCGGCATCCTGATCTACGGCCTGACCCTGACCAGGCTGCTGATCCGCATCCTGCAGTTCCCGCAGAACCTGATCATGCCGGTGATCTTCGTGCTGTGCGCCGTCGGCTCGTACGCGATTTCCCAGCGCCTGTTCGACGTCTATGTCATGCTGGCCTTCGGCATCGTCGGCTTGATCCTGCGCCAGCTCAATTTCCCCATGGCGCCGCTGGTGCTCGGCATCGTGCTCGGCGACATCCTGGAAAAGAGCCTGCGCCGCGGTCTGGTGCTGTCCGACGGCGATCTCACGCCGTTCTTCACGCGCCCGATCAGCTTCGTGATGTTTTCGATCGTCGCCGCCACCATCCTGCTCAACATCCCGGCCGTCCAGACGGCAGCCACCGGCGCGTGGCAGCGCGCGAGCGGCCTCGTGCGCGGCGGCAAGGCGGGACCATGAGATCGCCATGCTGATATCGCTGTGCAACGAGGTGATCGCCGAGTTCCCGTTTGGGAAGCAATGCGATTTCGCCCGCGCGGTCGGCTATGACGGCATCGAGATCGCTCCCATGACCTTGTCGGAACAGCCGCATCGGCTCGGGCCGGCCGAGCGCGCGACGCTGCGCCGGCAGGCCGTCGATGCCGGCATCGCGATCACCAGCCTGCATTATCTCCTGCGTGCGCCGGCGGGCCTGTCGATCACCTCGGCCGATGCGGGCCAGCGCGCCCGCACGGTCGAGGTGATGCGGCGCCTGTGCGATCTCGCCCACGACCTCGGCGCGCGGGTTCTCGTCCACGGCTCGCCCCAGCAGCGCGAGCTCGGCCCCGGCGACGAGGCGGAGGGGAGGAAGCGCGCCGCCGACTGCTTCGCCGCCGTGGCCGCCGCCGCGGAGGCTGCGGCCGTGACCTATTGCATCGAGCCGCTGTCGCGCGCGCAGACGGCGTGCGTGAACACGGTCGCGGAAGCGGCCACCATCGTGCGCGCGATCGGCAGCCCGGCGGTGCGCACCATGGTCGATTGCAGCTCGGCGGGCCCTACCGAAGCGGAGCCGATCCCCGACCTGCTGCGCCAATGGCTGCCGACCGGCCTGATCGGCCATGTCCATTTCAATGATCCGAACCGGCGCGGACCGGGTGAGGGCGCGCTCGCCTTCGCGCCGATCCTCGCCGCGTTGCACGAGTGCGGCTACGCCGGCATGGCGGCGGTCGAGCCGTTCGTCTACGAGCCTGACGGCCCGTCCTGCGCGGCGCGCGCGATCGGCTATCTGCGCGGCCTGCGCGAGGGGATGCCCCAATGAGCCAGGATGCGCCGCGCCTTTCCCTCCTCGAGGCCACGTTCCACGAGCGGCCGGTGAAGCTGCGCATCCCGTTCCGCTTCGGCGTCGTCACGCTGACCGAGGCGCCCCAGGTGTTCGTGCGCGCCCGCGTGCGCCGCGCCGACGGACAGGAAGGCGAGGGGATATCCGCCGAGCTGCTGGTGCCAAAATGGTTCGACAAGTCGCCGCAGCTCACCAACGAGGACAATTTCACCCAGCTGCGGCGCTCGCTGCACATCGCGCGCGGGCACCTCATCGACGCCGGCGGCGACATGGTGTTCGGCCTGACCGCCGCGGTGGAGGAGGCGCAGCACACGGCTTGTGCGGCGCAGGGCCTCAACGGGCTGGTCGCCTCGTTCGGCCTCGCGCTGATCGAGCGCGCCGTCATCGATGCGCTCGGCCGGCTGGAAGGGGCTTCGGTGTTTGCGCTGGTGCGCCAGAACCGCCTCGGCCTTTCGTCCGCCACCGCGCCCGACCTCGCGGGATTCGATCTCGCGGGCTTTCTCGCCGGCTTGCAGCCGGCGCCGTCGATTTTCGTGCGCCACACCGTGGGGCTCGTCGATGCGCTGACCCGCGCCGAGACGGCGGGCAAGCGCCTGGATGACGGATTGCCGGAAAGCCTGGAGGAAGTGATCGCCGCCTACGGGCACCGCTATTTCAAGCTCAAGGTAGGCGGTGCGATCGAGGCCGACGTTGAACGGCTCGCCCGCATCGCCGCCGTGCTCGACCGCGCGGGCGAGCCCTATTGGGCAACCCTCGACGGCAACGAGCAGTACGAGGAGATCGGCGCCGTCGTTGCGTTGTGGCGGCGCATCGGTGAGGAGCCACGCCTCGCCCGGCTCAGATCGGCGATCCTGTTCGTCGAGCAGCCGATCGCGCGGGCCCATGCGCTTGAGAAGCCCGTGCATGACCTGGCGTGCGAGGTGCCGATCGAGATCGACGAATCCGATGCCGACATGAGCGTGTTCCCGCGCGCCCGCGCGCTCGGTTATGGCGGCATCTCGGCGAAATCGTGCAAGGGATTTTCCCGTGCGCTCCTCAACCGCGCCCGCGTCGCCCGGTGGAACGCCGAGGAGGGCGCCGGGCGCTATTTCATGTCCGCCGAGGACCTGACCACGCAAGGCGGGGTCGCGGTGCAGCAGGATCTGGCGCTCGCGACCCTCACCGGCGCCGCTCACGTGGAACGCAACGGCCACCACTATGTCGACGGCATGGCAGGCGCGCCTGAGCACGAGCAGCGCGCCTTCCTTGACGCGCATCCGGATCTCTATCGTCTGAGCGACGGCCGCGTGCGCCTTTCGATTCGCGACGGCGCCGTGGCGCTTGGCTCCCTGGCGACGCCGGGGCTGGCGGTCGGCGTGATGCCGGATTTTCAGGCCATGCAGGTTTCGCCGTCGCCCTGAGCTGGCGGTGCGCGACAACGCTGGAACCGTCATCGTGAGGTGCTCGGCGCATTCACGGCTTATGCTCACAGTAGCTCTGAATGCGCCGAGTCTCGAACGATGGACGGCCCGGGCCGATCATCCTTCGAGGGCCGCGCGACAAGCTCCGAACTCGATGAACTGGGAGTGGGCGCGCGGCCACCTCAGGATGACGGCCGCTAGTTTCCGAACCTCTCCTCGATCCCTCGCCACTTCTCATACCCCACCACCTGCTTGTAGGTCTCGAAATCCATGCCCGCGTCGCGCAGCGCGAAGCGGCCGGATTTCATGTCGACGAGGACCGCCTCGATCGCCTTGGCGGCGTGCATCAGCGTATCGAGCCCGAGCACGGCGCAGTGAAACCCGAGCTCGCCCAGTTCCTCCATGGTCAGGATCGGCGTGTGGCCGCCCATCAGCGGATTGCAGATCTGCGGCACGTCGAAGGCGCGGCCGATCCGCTGCAATTCCTCGATGGTGCGCGGCGCTTCGATAAAGATGCCGTCGGCGCCGGCGCGGATGTAGCGCTCGGCGCGCCGCATCGCCTCGTCGAGATCGTGCACCTGGCGGGCGTCGGTGCGGGCGAGGATCCAGGTCTCCGGGTCGAGTCGCTCCGCCGTGGCGGCGCGGATCTTCGCTTCCGCGAGCTCCACCGGCACGACCTTCTTGCCTTCCATGTGGCCGCAGCGCTTCGGCCACAGCTGGTCCTCGATGAGGATCGCGCTCACCCCCATGCGCTCGTAGGTGTTGACCGTGTGCACGACGTTCTTGACGTCGCCGTAGCCGTCGTCGCCGTCGACGAACACCGGCAGGTCGCACGCCGCCATGATGTCGCGTACCGCCGCCGAGATCTCGCCAAAACCCTTGATGCCGAGGTCGGGCACGCCGTAGCGCGCGCCGACCGTCGGGAAGCCGCCGATGAAATACGTCTCGAACCCGATCCGCTGGATCAGGCGGGCGCTCAAGGCATCGTGCGCGCCGGGCACGACCAGGATCCGCTTGTCCGCGACGGCGCGATTGATGATCTGGCGAAAGCTCGACGGCATGGCTGACCCCGGGTGAGGAATGGAGGAAAACCCGCATAGAACCGTAGTTCCCGGCATGACGCCAGCGCATGCTGACCTCGCGTTGACCGTGTATAGGCCGAGGACTAGATTCGCAGTATTGTCTGCCCCTGACGCGGGGCGCCTGCGCCCGCCGGAGACGCGCTATGCACATCATCAATTCCCATTTCCACTGGTGGCCGCGGTCGGTGTTCGAGGCCTTCTGCCGGCGCCAGACGTATCCGCGGGCGCGCGTCAACGACATCGGCGGCTACACCTATTGGCGCTGCGAAGGCGCGAGCGACCAGTTCAACATCTGGGCCGACTGGTTCGACCTCGACAAGCAGCTCGAGCACATGGACGGCCTCGGTCACCAGGTCGACGTGGTCTGCTCGATCGGGCCGTTTTCGGTCGCCTTCTCCGAGCTGCCGCCGGAGGAGGGACGCGACCTCGCCACGATGTGGAACGAGGAGATGGCTACCGCGCAACGCCGGTATCCGGGCCGCGTGTGGGCGAGCGCCGCGGTCCCGTTCGCCGACACCAGGATCGCCCTCGAAGTGCTGGACGACGCGGTCGGCCGCCTCGGTCTGATGGGCGCCAACCTGCCGGGCAGCATCGGCGGCGACCCGAACATCGATGCCGAGCGTCTCGAGCCGTTCTACGCGCGCGTCGCGGAGCTCGGCATACCGCTGTTCCTGCATCCGACCGACGCGATCTTCGAGGAGCACCTGCAGGGCTACAACGGGGCGCTGCACCTGAGCCTCGGCCGCGTCATCGAGGTGAGCGTCGCCGCCATGCGGCTCGTCCTCTCCGGCATCATGGAGCGCCACCCGACCCTGAAGATCGTCCTATCGCATACCGGCGGGGCGCTGCCGTACCAGTCCGGGCGCATGGACAAGAACACCCGGAAGGCGAAGCTGCCGCAACCAGCGAGCACTTACCTCAAGCGCATGTATACCGACACGGTGTCGCCGCACACGGCCGGCCTGAAGTTCGCCATCGACTATTACGGCATCGACAACGTCATGTACGGCACCGACTATCCGTGCTGGGATCCGGCGACCGCGCTGAATCTGCTGGGCGAGATCGAGCTGAGCGAGCAGGACCAGAAGAAGCTGTTCTACTCCAACGCCCGTCGCATCCTCGGCCTGCGCGATCCGGTTTCCTCCGCCAGGCTCGAGCCGCAACGCGAGGCCGCCCTCGTCTGAAGCCGGGGTCCGTCGTGCTGGCGCCTGTCGCAACGATGCGCGATCGCATCGCGATGTACAACGCCAATGCGCTCAAGATCGGCATGTTCGGCGCCAACTGCTCGTCGAGCCGCACCGCCACCAAGGTGGCGGAGCGCTGGTCCGCGAGCTGGCCCGACTGTCTGGGCCTCGCCCGCATGGCTGACGCGGCCGGCATCGACTTCATGCTGCCGATCGGCCGCTGGAAGGGCTATGGCGGCGCGACCGACTTCCACGGTACGACGCTCGAGACCGTGACCTGGGCGTGCGGCCTCCTGGCGGCGACGCAACGCATCACCGTGTTCGGCACGGTGCATGCTCCGCTGTTCCATCCGCTCATCGCCGCGAAGGAATTCGTCACCGCCGACCACATCGGGGAGGGCCGCTTCGGGCTCAACATCGTCGCCGGCTGGAACGAAGGCGAGTTCGAGATGTTCGGCGTGCGCCAGCGCGACCACGAGACCCGCTACGCCTACGCGCAGGAATGGATCGACGTGGTCCGCCGCGCCTGGAGCGAGGAGGGCGATTTCGCTTACGACGGTGAGTTCTTCCATCTCGCCGGCGTGCGCGCCAAGCCGAAGCCGTTCGGCGGAACGCGTCCCATCATCATGAACGCCGGCTCCTCCGGCACCGGCCAGAGCTTTGCGCTGCGCAATTGCGACGCCTTCTTCACCGCGACGGCGGGCACCCGCACCTCGCTCGAAGGCGCGGCGAAGCGCGTGCAGGAGGTCAAGGACGAGGCGCGTACGCTCGGGCGCGAGATCGAGATGTTCACCATCGGCCAGGTGATCTGCCGGCCGACCCAGCGGGAGGCGGATGACTACTACCACCACGCCAACATCGAGAACGCCGACTGGGAGGCGATCGACGGCATGCTGGCGCAGCGCGGGATCACGCCGCAGAATTCGCCCGCGGAGGAGTTCGCGCAGCGGCGCCGCTATTTCGCCACCCATGCGGTCGGCGGTTATCCGTTCGTCGGTACGCCCGACAAGGTGGCGGACGAGCTCGCGCTGCTGAGCCGCGCCGGCCTGCGCGGCATCGCCATATCGTTCGTCAATTTCCTCGACGAGCTGCCCTTTTTCCGCGACGAGGTGCTGCCGCGCCTGGCGCGGATGGGGCTGCGGGACGCGGCGTAGCCGCATCGAGGGCTCGGAGCGCCGGTCCGCAACCCCCTTCGTTGCACTGCATCAAGGCTTTCATAGGCGCCGTCTATCGAAGGCGTGGCTTCCGTTTGTTCAACGATTGCACGTGGGATAACCTTTGCCGGCAGCCGTTGCGCGCTGGGAAAAGGGCGCGCCGCACGGCGTGCGTGGTTTTGCTCGGTTGACGAGAACGGAGCACGGACATGAGCTACAACGTCACTGGCACTGCCGGGAATGATACGCTCGATCGGTCCGCCGATAGCGGACCCGGGACCATCGTCGGACTGGCCGGCACCGACTGCATATTCACGGGTTCGGGCCTTGCAACAATCACCGGCGATGCAGGGGCCGACACGATCGTTCTCCGGGCCGGCAATACCGGCACGATCGCCGGTGGCGGCGAGAACGACAGCATTTCGGCGACTGTGGACACCGGGGCGATGATGGCCTTCGGCAATGACGGCGCCGACACGATTTTCTTCTTTTCCGCGTCCGGGAGCGACACGGCTCCAATCAGCGTTCTCGGGGGCGACAGTTCCACGGACGGAGGCGATAGCATCGAGACGGCAGCCGGGAACGACCTCATCTTCGGGAATGGAGGCGCCGACACGTTGCGCGCCTTTACCGGCTCGAACACGGTGATTGGCGGTTTCGACGCCGATTTTCTGGAAACCCTCGGGACGAACGACCTCCTGTTCGGCAACGAAGGCAACGATACGATCACTCCGGGGACAGTGAGCAATACGGTTTTCGGTGGGCTTCAGGACGACTCGGTCTACGCCTTCTTCGGCAACCACCTCATTTTCGGCAATGAAGGCAGCGACACGATAACCGGAGGGGATTCCGCGATCAGCGGCGTCAACAGCTCGCCGCTGACGATCCTCGGCGGCAATAATTCGGCGGATGCCGCCGATTCCCTCGTCGGTGGGCTCGGAGCGGACGTCATCTTTGGCAATGGCGGGGCTGACACCATACGTGGTCGGGAGGGCGACAACATCCTCATCGGCGGGTTCGGCGCCGACACCATCGAGGGCGGCACAGACCGCGATTTCATCTTTGGCAATGAGAACAATGACACGATCGTTGACCCGGGCGGCGACAACACGGTCTTTGCCGGGCTCGGCGACGACACCGTTCTCATGGGAGGCGGGCGCGACACGGTTCAGGGCAACGAGGGCAACGACACGATCGAGGGCCGCGGTGCCGTCGATACGCTCGTGGGCGGCAGCGGCAACGACGTCTTCGGATACTTCGCGGCAAGCGACGACGGCGACAACGCCGCCGCCGGTGGGCCGGTCGAGCTGATTACCGACCTCAATTGGGCGGAAGACAAGTTCAATGTCTCGGGCGTTATCACGAGCGCCGGCGTGCGCTCGGTATCCGCCGCCAATCTTACAGCCGCCGCGGATGCCGCGTTGCTTGCTCAGCAGGCGCAGGGTGGCGCGGTGACGGCGGCGGCGCAGTTCGACTTCGGCGGCCGCACCTATGTGGTGATCAATCAGGACGCTGCCGGCGGCTTCAACGATTCGGCAGACCTGCTGATCGACATCACGGGTGCGACCGGTACCATCGGCGTCGGCAACTTCATCTAGCGTCCGCGCAGGCTCTTCTGCATGGCGGCGCCGCTCGTCAACCCGGCGGCGCTGTCGGAACAGGACGCCGCATGAAGCGGCCGCAAAGTGCGCGGTCGCTCATCGCCCCTTCTTGCCGGTCCAGTCCGGCGGGTTGTTGAGGCGGATGCGGCGGCCTTCCTTCACCAGTTCCTTGACGGCGCCGGCGATCGGCAGCGACAGGCCGGCCTTGTCAGCCATCTTGGAGACGATCTGCATGTCCTTGAGCGCCCAGGTGAAGGAGACGTTGTCCCAGTTCTTGAGCGCGTCGGAGCCGCCGGAGCTGACCAGCAGCGCCTCGCGCAGCTTCACCAGGTCCATGCCGGCGGCCTCGCTCAGGCGACCGGCTTCGATCAGCGCGACGCCGTTCACCCACAGCAGGAAATTGTTCAGCGCCTTGCCGAACTGGCCGGTGCCGACGTCGCCGAGATGCGCGATGTCCGAGCAGAACGTCGCGTAGATCGGCCGCGCGCGTTCGAACACCTCGGGCTTGCCGCCGGCGAGCGCGAGCAGCGTGCCGTCGTCGGCCGCCTTGGCGCCGCGGCAGATCGGGGCATCGAGCACGTCGACGCTCTTCTCGCGCGCGTTTTCGTCGAGCCATCGGACATGGTCGGGCACGCAGGTCGAGGAGATCGCGATGACCGAGCCGGCCCCCATGGTCTTGAGCAGGCCATGCTCGCCGAGCATCACGGTGGTCGCCTCCTCGTCGTAGCCGACCCCGATGATGACGAAGCTCGACCCCTGACCGACCTCGGCCGGCGTAGCGACGGTCGTCGCCCCGGCGGCGCGCGCGGCATCGGTCTGCTTCGGGTTGATGTCGCAGGCGATCACCCGGTTGCCGTGCGTGATGAGATGCTTCAGCATCGCCAGACCCATGCGGCCGACGCCGACGATGCCGATCTGATTGTTCGAATTCCCAGACATGAAACCCCACTCGCGCCCCGGGCGCACGCTAGTTTGCGCGTTGCCCGAGCGCAAGCTCGCTTGCGGGTTGCTGTGGGTTGTGGTTAGCGGCGCCGCGACGAGGACAAGGTACAATCAGTGGAAGACGGGGAAAAATGCGCAATCAATAGAGGAGGGGATCAAGCCTCGAGGCGAACCCATCGCTGCTCCGCCGTGCGGAGGTACACGCGTCCGGTGCCGAGGTGTCCGAGCGCGTGCCTGATCCGGTCGATCGACATGACACTGAACGCAGTCGACAGCGCATCCGCCGCCGTCGCCGTCGGTAGCACCACCGTGACGCTTCGGTAGCGGTTCGCGCACAGCCCCGTCTTCGGATCGAACAAATGGTTGAAGCGGCCGGCCGGGTCGAAGCGAAAGCCGTAGCCGGCGGACGTCGCGACGGCCTGGTCGACGATCGGCAAGGCCGTTCCGATCGTCTCCGGCTTGTCCGGATCCGCAATGCCGACGCGCCAAGGGCTCCCGTCCGGATGTCCTCCGATGGCCCGGCCCTCGCCCATGTCGACGAGGCTGTGCTGCACTCCCGCGGCACGCAGAAGCGTAACGACGCGATCGGTGATGTAGCCCTGCGCGATGCCATTGAGCGTGAGCGCCATGCCGCGGCGCGTGAATGCGATGCGATCGCGCCCGACCAGCACTCCTTCCCACCCGACCTTTTCGACAGCGGCCTCAATCGCGCTCGGCGATGGGACCTCGGGGGCGGCGTCCGCGCGAGAGAAGTGTTCCGCATACAGGTTCCACAACGGTTGCACGGTCGGATTGAACGCGCCGGAGGTCAGCTCGGCGTGGGCGCGGCATTCGCCCAGCAGTTCGACCAGCTCCGCGGGCGGCGCTTCCAGGACGCCGCGCCGGTTCAGTGCCACCAACGCGGAGTCCGCCCGGTAGAGGCTGAGCATCCGCTCCAGGCGATGCACCTCCTGCAGCGACCGCGCGACGAGGCGTTCGGCTGCCGCGCGATCCGGATGGTGAATCTGCAGCGTGGCGGCCGCTCCCAGAGCCGTTCCGCGCCACGTCACCAGGTGTCCTTGCGCCTTGGCCGAATGTCCGAACGGAAGCAGGCTCAATCCCGACGCCGCAGCCGATATTCCGATGAAACGCCGGCGCGAGATGTCATGGGCCATCGTCGGCTCCTCAATGTGTGTGCCGGCGCTCGCGCTCGTCGGGGGGCGCAGGACCGGTGCCGATCGTCTCGCCGCTTCCCAGGACGTAGTCGCGTGGCACTTCGGCAAAGGTGACGACGCGTCCGCCATTCTCGCTCGCAAACTTCTCGGCCGCTCCACGATCGGAGAAAGGCACCGTTTCATCGGCCCCCATGCCGCCTTTGAGGCGGCTGCCGATCACGAAGAAGGCCTTCCTGGCATCGACCCAGTTCGCCGGGCCGGGCTCTTCCCAGCTCTCTGCTCTTGCCATGTCGGAGACATAGACGGCGCGAATGTCCTTCGGCTCCTCCGGCAGCATGCTGAACGAGAATGCATCGCGCGCCGAAGAGAACCAGACCGGATCGATGCGGCTTGCCAGGATGATCTGGCCTTTCGGCCCGGTGTGCTCGAGCACGTTCATGCCGCAATAGCGGCCGATCGCTTCGGCGGTGAGCTCGTGCGGCGGAGGCGGGGCTTCGGCGACCTGCTCATTGCAGCCGGTGAGTGCGAGCGCCGCCAGCAACGCGCCGTAGAGGGCGATCCTGTTCATAGTTCCTTCCGCGCAAAGACCAGTGTGGTGAGGGCAAGCGGGAGCAGCGCCCATGTGGCGAGCGTTGCCAGCAGGATCGACGGACTGAGCGTGATCGTATCCGCCAGACCGGCCATGCCGGAAAAGACGCTCACGTTGGCGGAGCCGGCGAGATTGAGCATGCGATAGACGTCGTTGGGGTTGAACAGGAGCAGCAGATTGAGAATGCCGGCCGAGATGACCCGCCCCTGATCGACCACGAGCAGGCCGAGCAGCGCCATGTCGTAGACGAGCACGAGGACGAGCCAGATGCCGATGGCGACGCCCGCCGCCGTGCCGCGGTCGCGTGCGAGCGCGCTGACCAGATAGCCGATCGCGATGAAAACCGAACCGAGCAGCACCGAAGATCCCACCATCGCCACGAAGGCCGTCCAGCTCTCTGCGTCGATCGCGACTCCCGTCGCCGTGAGCGCAAGCGCCGCGGCGCCGTATCCGAGACTTGTGGCGAACGCGAGGATCGCGAGATGACCGCAGAATTTCCCGATCACGACCTGCCACCGCGCAACCGGATAGCTGAGCAGCAGAATCATTGTGCCGCGCTCCATGTCGCCGATGATGGCGTCGTGCGAGATCAGCAGTGCGATGAGCGGCAGGATGAAGATGGTCAGGCTCGACAGGCTGACGATCACGACGTCGAGCGAGCGCACCCCGACGCTGCCGGTCGGCGCACTGCCGAGAAACGTCAGCGTCAGCGCGAGCGCTGCAAGCAGGAGAGTCGCTGCGAGCACCCAGCGATTGCGTAATCCCTCCTGGATCTCCTTGCCGGCAACGATCAGGATGTTCCTCATCGGGCTGCCTCCTGGCTCCGCAGGAAATGGGCATAGAGGTCGTCGAGGGTCGGGCGCAGGACGTCGATGTCCTCGATCGCATCGTCGCCGCCGAACGCGCGGCGCAGCACATCGATCTTCTGATCCGGTGCGGCATCGATCTCGATCATGTGCCCGTTGACTCGACGCCAGGTTTCGGCGGGCCCGAGCGAGCGCGAGATCGAGGCCAGACGCTGTTGCGAAGCGGTGAGACGGATCCGGGTCGGAAGCCGTGCCACGCGACGCAGTTCGTCGATCGAGCCGTTCGCCACCATGACGCCGCGGTTCATGATGACGACGCGGTCCGCGCGCTCCTCGAGCTCGGTCAAGGCATGCGATGACAACACGATGGTCGCGCCGCGGTCGCGCAGGCCCTGGACGATCTCGTAAAAGCTCAGGCGCAGCGCCGGATCGAGGCCGGTGGTCGGTTCGTCGAGAAGCAGGATTTGCGGGCTGCCGAGCAGTGCTTGCGCGAGGCCGAGCCGCTGGCGCATGCCCTTGGAATAGGTGCCGACGCGGCGCGAGGCGGCGGCGCCGAGCCCGACCCGATCGAGCAATGCCGGCACCGTCGCAACCGGCTCGCGCTTGAGACGAGCATAGAAGGTGAGAATCTCGCGGCCGGTCAGCGCGGCGTTGAACGAGACGTTCTCGGGCAGGTAGCCGAGCCGTCGGCGCGCGGCGAACTCGCCGGCCGCGGGATTGTCGCCCAGCACCTGGATTGTTCCTGCGCTCGGATGGATGAGGCCGAGCATCAGCTTCAGAAGCGTCGTCTTGCCGGCGCCGTTATGGCCGACGAGAGCGACGGTTTCGCCGCCGGGCAGCTCGAAGGAAGCATCGCGCACCGCCTCGATCGGACCGTAGCACTTGCTGACCTGGCTGATCACGACCGGTGCGCTCATGGCCGGGCTCCTTCGAGGTGTCCCGGTCGAGCGGGGGGCGAGATCAGCGGCCGGCTGTCGATCACGCCGCCGGGAAGCAACGCCGGGAACTGCGCCTGCGCCCAGCGGATGACCTGCACGGCCGGGCTGTTGACGAGGAGCTTGGCCGCCGGCGCGGTCCACAGCACGCGGTCGATCAGGTCGTTCGGCCGGTAGGCTGTATCAGCGATCCCGTCGCCGTTGAGATCGAACGCAGGATTGTCGCTCCAGTAGTTGCCGCGTCCGCCCTTCGACCAGTCGAGATAGCGGCTACCGACGTACTTCACCTGGTTGCGGTTCCCGACGAAGGCGTTGCCCGCGATCTCGTTGCGCTCCGATCCGGCGGTGAAATGGATCCCGATCTCGCAGCCCTCGAACCAGTTGCCATGGAAACGGTTCTGGTGCGCGTTGTAGATGAAGACGCATTTCTCCGGGCCGTTGCGCGCACCTTGCGGAGGCGGCGTCGGAGTCTCGCCTGCCGCCGGCACGCCGTGCTCGCGCGCGTCCTTGCCGCGGAAACCGCGCGTCGTCCAGCGCTCGGCAGGCTGCAGCCGGCCACGGACCGTGTTTGCCGCGATGTCCGATCCGTTGGCGTAGTTGAACAGGAAACCGTGATCGCGATCGCCGTCGGAGAGATTCCGGCGCACCGTCAGGCGGTGCGAGTACATGATGGCGAAGCCAACCGCGTTCCCGGTGGAGACGTTGTCGCTGACGTCGCTGTCGTTCGTGTACATGTAGTGGATGGCGAAGCGCACGTCGCGAAAGCGGTTGCCCTTGAAGACATTGTGCCTGCTCGTGATGACGAAGATTCCGTCGCGGCCGAACCGGATATCGTTGTCGAGCACCTGGGCCCCGGTTGCGTTCCACACCGACACGCCGTTGCCGGCTTCGTTGACCCTGCCTTCCCGGATCCCGACGATCGCGTTTCCGCGCACGACGGAATTTTCCGCGCCGTGCAGGTAGACCCCGTACAGATTGCCCTCGATGCGGTTGTTCTCGACGATGGTGCCCGCCGCGGTCTTCTCGACGAAGACGCCGGCGTCCATCTTCTCCAGGTTCATGCCGGACCCGCGGATCGTGAGGCCGCGGACGACGGCATCGGGAGCCGCAATGGCTATGGCGCTCCCCTGGCCATTTCCGATCAGGACGGCACCGGGCTCGCCTTCGAGCGTCACCTTGCGGGTGATCCGGATCGGGCCGCGATGCTCGCCCTGTTCGAGCGTGACGGAGTCGCCCTCGCTCGCCCGATCAAGCACCGCCTGAAGACCAGCTTCGCCGGGCGCCACGACGATTCGCTCCGCCACGACAGGCGAACCGAGGCCGGCGGCGAGAATCGCCGCCGACCCGAAGCGCATGATGGTGCGACGGAGGACCACGGCTCACACGTTGCGCGGCTCGACCAGCATGCGGCCCTGCATCTCCATGTGCATCGCGTGGCAGAACCATGAGCAGTAGTACCAATACACGCCGGGCTTGTCGGCCCTGAACGTGACCGAGGACGTCTGCTGCGGTGCGACCTCCATGTTGACGCCGTAGTTCACGATGCAGAAGCCGTGGGTCAGGTCCTCCACGTCGTCGATGTTGGTGACATAGACGGTGACCTCGTCGCCTTGCTTGACCGTGAAAACTTCCAACCCGAAGGCGGGCGCGACCGAGGTCATGTAGACGCGAACCTTGTTGCCGTCCCGGATCACCTTCGAATCCGATTCGAGCTTCACGCCATCGGCCTTGGCCTGCTTGACCGCATCGGCGAAGAACGGGTCGTCCCGGTTCCAGACATGCAGCGGGTTGATCTTCGAGCGATGCACGATGGTGGCGTCATGCGGCTCGGCGAAGCTCGGGCTGTCGTGCACGAGCACCATGCGATCGCCCGAGATGTCGATCAGTTGGTCGTTCTCGGGCTTGAGCGGACCGACATTGAGGAAGCGGTCCTTGGAGAACTTGTTGAGCGAGAGCAGCCACTTTCCATCCGCCTCCCGGGTCTGGCCCATGGAGCTGTGATTGTGGCCCGGCTGATAGTGCACATCGAGCTTCTGGATGACCGGGTTGACCTTCTCGCCGCGATAGGCGCGCTTTGCCGCCTCGATGTTCCACTTGCACACTTGGCTGTCGAGGAACAGGGTCGTGTAGGCGTTGCCCTTGCCGTCATAGGCGGTGTGCAGCGGACCAAGGCCGATCTCCGGTTCCGCCACCACGACGTCGCGCGGCTTGATCTTGTCGTCGAACAGGTCGTCGAGCTTGCGCGCGTCGAACACGGTGACCGTCGGCGACAGCTTGCCGTTGGCGACGAAGTGGATGCCGTCGGGCGCCGTGTTGATGCCGTGCGGGCTGTTGGGAACCGGGACATAGCGCGTGTAGGGGGACCCTTGTCGCCCGTCCAGCAGGGGCACGCCGCCGACGCGCTGGAACTCGCCCTTGCGGACGGCCTCCTCGATCCGTTTGAGATTGAAGATGACGACCCAATCCTGCTCCTTGCCCATCATCTCGGCGAGGTTGACGCCTTCCTCCGAATTGTAGCAGGTCGACCAGGCGTATTTTCCCTGGTAGTCGGCGTCGACGTTGTCCAGGTTGCCGTCCACCCGGATCTGCCAGGCGACCTGCATGGTCTCGCCGTCGACCGCCGTGAACACCGAGGCGTATTTGGTCGGATCGTCGAGCACCTTGCCGTCGTTCGGGATCGGCACCCGATCTTCGCCGTTGCAGAAAACGTACCCGGTCTTGGGATATTTCTGCACGCGCAACCCGTGCACCGTGGACTGGTTCGGCAGCTGCAGGATCTTGTCGCATTTCATGATGTCCAGCCGGATCCGGCAGACCCGCGTGTTCGATTTGTCGTTGGCGAACAGGTAGCGCCCGTCGTAGGTCCCGTCGGTGAAGGACGGATGCGGGTGGTGCAGGTCGCCGTTCATGTAGATACCGCCGCGCTCCTTGAGGAGCTCACGGTATTCGGGCGTGAGCCCCTCCGTCAGGATCTTGATGCTCTCGTTGGTCTGACCCCAGCCGGTCGCGCTGCACCGGTTGAACACCGGGATGCGCATCAATTCCCGCATCGAGGGCAGGCCGATGATGCGCACCTCGCCGGACTGGCCGCTCGAGAAGAAGACGTAGTACTCGTCGAGCTCGCCCGGCTTGACTTCGTATTTGTTGGCCGCCGCGGGGCGAGCCGGCTGTTGCGGCCGGGTTTGCGCCTCGGCCGGCGTGATCGCGCCGAATCTCGCCAGCCCCAGCCCGGCGGCTCCGCCGGTCGTACCTGCGGCGGCGACCGCCGCTGTCGTGCCGAGCAGGTGGCGTCGGCTTGGTCCCTTCCTGGTCTCGTCGCTTGCCATCAGAGCCTCCTTCTTCCTCATGTGGTCGGGATCGGAAGGTCGGCGGTGGCCGGCTCCCGAATGGGTTTTCCCGCGTGGGTGATGATCGGCCCGGTGCGTCCCTTGCCGTCGCTCGATTCGCCCGGGGACCTGAGCGCTGCGCGTTTCTCGCGCTTGAGGCGCAGCTGGACCATGTGCAGGCAGCGCTGGTCGTCGTGATAGAGCTCCTGGCAATGCATGCAGTAGATGCATTCATTGACGTTGATGTGTCCCTCGGGATGGATCGCCTGCACCGGGCATTCCTTGGCGCAGCGCTGGCACGGCGAGCCGCACTCGGGCCACCGTTTGAGCCATTCGAACATCCGGATGCGTCCGGGAATTGCCAGGGCCGCGCCGAGCGGGCACAGATAGCGGCAGAAGAAGCGCTCGATGAAGAGACCGGCGGCGAGCAGCGTCAGGGCGTAGATCACGAACGGCCACTCGCGCGCGAACTTGAGGACGATCGCGGTCTTGAACGGTTCCACTTCGGCGAACACCTCGGCGAGCGCGACCGAATAAAGGGAGAGCCCGAACAGGCCGAGGAAGATCATGTACTTGAGCGGCCACAGGCGCTCGTGCAGCCCCCATGGCAGCCTGATCTGCGGCACCTTCATCCACTGCGCGAGATTGTTCAGGAGCTCCTGGAGCGCGCCGAACGGGCAAAGCCACCCGCAGAACGGCCCGCGTCCCCAGAACAGGAGCCCGGCCGCGATCGCCGACCAGAGGATGAAGATGAGGGGAGCCGCGAGGAAGAACTCCCAATTGAAACCGGTGATCAGCGCGCTGGTGAAGGTGACGACGTTGACCACCGAGAGCTGGGCGTTGGCATACCATCCGAGCCAGACGAGCGTGAAGGCCAGATAGCCCCGCCGCACCCATACGTACAAATTCGGCCGGCGCACCAGGGCGCTCTGGAAGAAGAAGATTGCCGTGAGAACGGCCAGCGCGAGCATGGTGACCGCGATCGATATCGTATTCGCGCGCCAGATCTGCATCCACAGCGGCTCTTCGAGCGCCGACGCGATCCCCTCGTCGCGCGCGCCGGAAGCCTGAGCGGTCTCCCGCGATGTCGGTTGCTCGGCGGCTCGAGCGGCCGCGGCGGACTGTTGCCGACGCAGATACGTGTCGGGAAGCGTATAGCCGACGTCGAATGTGAGGAATGCCTTGTCGCGCGCGCCGATGCTGCGCTGGACGAGCAACTGCAACTGCCATGGCTCGGTGAGATCGAGCGTGAGATCCTCCGGAACCACGAACAGCGCGATCTCGCGCAGATCCGGAGCACCGTCGGCCGCGAGGGCGCCCAGACGGGTATGATTGCGATCGCGGAACCGCGTGCTCGCGCTCTCCTGGACGAGCTCGATGCGATCGAAGATGCCGCCGCGGACATATCCCGACCCCTTGAACGAATAGGCGCCGTCGCCGGCGAGCACGATCGCCTGCTGCCCCGGCTTGAGGCGTTGGCTCAGCCGCCCGAACCCCTCGTCTCCGAGCAGACTGCGACCAATGGTCGGAACCGAAACCGGAGCGACGTAGAGATCGATGAACGGATCGCCCGGTTCGCCGCTCTCCGGATTCTGCGCCGCCGCCACATGACCGGCGCGGGCAAAGGCCTCGGTGACGTCGCCGACCGTCAGGTGAAGCCGGCGGATGGATCCGTCGCCCACCAGGCTTTCCCAATCGCGCACGTCGCTGCGCTGCAGGTCGACGGCTTTGACATCGGTGGGCAATGCGGCGGAAGGCGCCGCCGGGGTCGCGCTGCCGAGACGGCCACTGCGGATGAGGCGCACGGCCGAGCGCACCACGCTGTCGCCCATCACCAGAACGGTGACGGTTGCGCCGCTGACGATGTCGACCTGAGGCGGGCGTTGCGCGCCGGCGGCGACCGGCCCGATGCTCTTGCCGATCAGGCTGTTGACGGCATCGACGACCCGCTTCTCGGGGATTCCGACCAGGACGATCGGTTCCTTGTGCTCGACCAGCTTGAGTCCGCTGACGACTCCCGTTTGTTCGAGACCGACCAGGACGTGGATCGGCTTGCCGGAATATCCCACCGCATTGGCAAAGTCTGCGTTGAGATAGACGTAACCAAGCAGCCGATCCCCCTGGTAGACCGGTACGATCGGGGGATCGCCCTGGGGCGGTCCGAAACGATCGGCGTCCTTGAAGAGCTCGGAGGGCTGAGCCTTGGGCAGGAACTCGTGCAGCCGTCCCGCCGCGAAAGCGGGTTCCAACTGCACGCTCGCACACAGCACCGCGAGCACACTCAACATCGCAGCCAACCAAGCCGAACGGACACTGGCCTTGCGGGTCGGCTCGAGCAGCGGCACTCGCTTGCTACCTTTCTGAATCCTGTATGATCGGGCAAGGCGGCCTCAAACGGACCGCCGCCCCTTGATGTGCCCCCGCCTTCACTCTTGCTGGATCTTCCGCCGCGCCGGGGGAGCACGAGAGCTCCCGTGTCGCACAAGGCGAGCGCGCCCTCCTTGATCTAGCGCAACCTTGGCGTCCAGGAAGCCTCCTAACATGTGCATCGTCTCGCACGGCGCGGTCGCCGTATCGCGGAGCGTCAGGAGCAGCAGTCCGTGATTCTCAAAATTGCGCCCTCCGGGGTGGTCCGCTCGCTCGCGCAGCTGTTCGCCATTGCGCACGCGATGGAACATGAGGCCGCAACGCGCTACGCGGAGTTCGCTACCCAGGTACGGGCTGCGGGCATGCCGGACCTCGCCGACCTGTTCGAGCGGCTGGCGGAGGAAGAGCGGGCGCACGAAGCGAAGGTCGCCCATTGGTCCCAGCAGCGGAGCGGGAAGCCGCCCGATGCGGCCGACATCGCCTGGGAGCCGCCGGAGACCATTGACGAGGAGGCATTGGGGGAGCTTGCGACGTCGCGGCTCGCGAATGCGTACCGTGTCCTTTCGATAGCGGTCCGCAACGAAGAACGTGCGTTTGCCTTCTGGAGCTACGTGGCAGCCGAGGCCGAATCGTCGGATGTCCAGCAGGCGGCGGAGCAGATGGCACGCGAGGAGCTCGAGCACGTCTCGCTGCTCCGCAGGGCGCGGCGCCACGCCTACCACGCCGAGCGGCAGGTCCGTCCCCGGAAGCGTCCCGAGTTCTCGGGCAGAAGTCCTCGCGCAGGCAGCCGGTCTTGAACGCGCGCTGGCGCAGCACCTGGGCGGGCTGGCGGCGCGGCTGACCGGGGAGGGGCAGAGCCGCGTGCGCGATCTGGCGGCGCAGTCGAGGATGATGATCGAGGAGGTCTCGCCTCTGACTCCTTCCGCCGACAGCGAATCGGTCGAGCCCATTGACGCTTTGGCGGTCGCGGAACGGCTGGTGGAGCTTTATCTCGACATCGCCGATCAGGCGCGGGACGAGGCGATCGTCGACAGCGCCCAGTCGCTGGCGGCCCGCGCGATCGCGCGTCTTGCCTGGTTGCGTTCGCTTGCCTGAACTCGTCTGGCTCGCCTTGGAGCGGTCTCGCTGCTATGCGTGCGGATGCAGCAGCACGAACAGGGTGATCAGCGCGACCAGGACGGCGGACAGCACGACCAGGAAGGCGACCGGGCGCCAGCCGTAGGCCAGGACCCCGCGCCACTGGATCTTGAGGCCGATCGCTACCATGGCGGTGACGAGGCAGAATCGCGACAGCGAGGCGGCGCCCTGGGAGACCGACTGCGGAATGAGCCCCACCATGTTCGCCACCGCGAAGGCGACGAACGCCACCAGGAACAGCGGCACGTGGGGAACCGAGCCGCGGTTTGCCGCGGATCCTCCCGCCATGGCGTAGGACACCAGCACGACCGCGGGCCCGAGCAGCGCCACGCGCGTGAGCTTCGTCATGGTGGCGACATTGCCGGTCGTGGCGTCGACCGCATAACCGGCGGCGACCGCGTGCGGCACCTCATGAATGGTGCCGCCGAGGAAGATGCCCTTGCCGATCGGGTCGAGGCCGAGCAGCGTCGCCAGCAGCGGATAGACGAGCATCGCCAGCATCGACAGGACACTGACGGCGCCGACCGTGCAGCCCAGATCGCGCTCGCGCAATTCCGGGCGCGTCAGCACCAGCGCAAAGGCGACGGCTGCGGACGCGCCGCAGATCGCAACCGACGCCGCCGCCACCATCGCCAGCTCGCGCCCGATCCCCATGATCGGCGCCAGCCAGAAGCCGAGCATGAGGATCAGCAGCACGCTCGCCGCCAGCACCAGCAGCGTCGCGGGATCGAGCACGTGCAGGAGATCGGCGGAGATCTGCGTGCCGAGGAGCGCGACGCCGAATCGCAGCACGTTGCGTCCGGCGGCATCGATGCCGGCGTTGAACGACGCGCTCGCCGGCGCGAACGCCGCGATCGCCATGCCGATGAACAGCGCCCACAGGATCGGCGTGCCGTACCAGGTGGCGATGAGCATCGCCACGAGGCCGAGCGCAGCGCACAGCAGCAGGCCCGGGGCCGCGCGCGCGAGGCCGGTGACGGCCGCCGACAGATAGAGCCGAAGGGCGATCATCCGCTCCACGAAAGGGATTTTCTGTTTCTGGAGGAACTCGATCGTAGAAGAAAATCAGAGCAGGGGTAAGGCAAGAAAGCAAGAAATTTCCAGAGCTGTCGATCGATCCGAGCTATCAACTCAGGGCGAGCGTGCGGCGCGCATTTGCGCCGCGAGCCAGCCCGCTGTCCAACGCAGAGTCCATATACATGTGCATGCCGGATCGGCATGCGTTGCGACCACCCGCGAGCCACCGTGCGCCCGGCCTATGATTACCGCCGGGATAATTTGGCTCCGATGACAACTAATTGCTGGCGGGTTGCGCGCGCTCGCCCGATGTTCGCCGCCACGACGGCCTGGTCATGAACCTGGGCCGGACTTTGTTTCGGCGGAGAGCGGCTTCATGGATGACATCATCGACGGAACCTCGGAGGTCTCCTGCGATGTTCTGGTGATCGGCGGCGGCACCGCCGGCCCCATGGCGGCGCTCAAGGCCAAGCTGAAGAATCCGTCGTCGACCGTCATCCTGCTCGAGAAGGCCAACGTGAAGCGGTCCGGCGCCATCTGCATGGGCATGGACGGGCTGAACAACGCGGTCATTCCCGGCCACGCGACCCCAGAGCAGTACACCAAGGAAATCACCATCGCGAACGACGGCATCGTCAACCAGAAGGCCGTCTACAAGTACGCGCAACGCTGCTACTCGATCATCGAGGAGCTCGACAGCTTCGGCATCCGCTTCCTCAAGAACGAGAACGGCGATTTCGCCGTCAAGAAGGTGCATCACATCGGCACGTACGTGCTGCCGATGCCGAACGGCGACACGGTCAAGAAGGCGCTCTACCGTCAGCTGCGGCGCGCCCGGCTCCTGATCTCCAACCGCTACATGGCGACGCGGCTGCTGACCGCGCCCGACGGCCGCATCGCCGGCGCGATCGCCGTCAACACCCGCACGGCGGAATTCCTGGTGGTCAGGGCGAAGGCGGTCATCCTGTGCATGGGTGCGCAGGGCCGCCTGGGGCTGCCGACCTCCGGCTACATGTTCGGCACCTACGAGAATGCGGCGAACTCCGGCGACGGCTATGCGATGGCCTATCACGCCGGTGCCGCGCTCGCGAACCTCGAATGCTTCCAGATCAATCCCTTGATCAAGGACTACAACGGTCCGGCCTGCGCCTATGTGGCGGGGCCGTTCGGCGCCTACACCGCCAACAACCAGGGCGCCCGCTTCATCGAGTGCGACTACTGGTCGGGCCAGATGATGCTCGAGTTCTTCAACGAGCTGCAGTCCGGCAAGGGGCCGGTGTTCCTCAAGATCAACCACCTGCACGAGGACACGATTTCCGAGATCGAGACCATCCTGCACAAGGTCGAGCGGCCGACCCGCGGCCTGTTTCACGAGGGACGCGGCACCGACTATCGCCGCGAGATGGTCGAGATGCACATCTCGGAGATCGGCTTCTGCTCCGGCCACAGCGCGTCGGGCGTGTTCGTCGACGAGTTTGCCCGCACCACCGTGCCGGGCCTCCATGCGGCGGGCGACATGGCGAGCGTTCCGCACAACTACATGCTCGGCGCCTTCACTAACGGCTCGGTCGCCGGCGAGACCGCGGCCGAGTTCGCCGGGGAAGTCGACTTCGCGGATTTCGATCCCGCCGCCGTCGCGGCCGAACAGGAGCGCGTGCTGGCCCCGACCCGGCGCGACGACGGCATTCCGCCCAACCAGGTCGAGTTCAAGACCCGGCGGCTGGTCAACGACTACCTGCAACCGCCCAAGGTGACCCGCAAGTATCAGCTCGCGCAGCAGCGCTTCGCCGAGGTGCGCGACGACATGGAAAACCAGATGATGGCGCGCAACGCCCACGAACTGATGCGCGCGCTCGAGGCGCAGTCGATCATGGACTGCGCCGACATGGCGGCGTTCGCCTCGCTCTACCGGACCGAGAGCCGCTGGGGCCTCTATCACGCGCGCACGGATTATCCCGTCAAGGACGACGACAACTGGTTCTGCCACACGCTGTTGCGCAAGCAGGGCGGCCGCATGGCGTGCGAGAAGCGCGAGGTGGACCCCTACATCGTGCCGATCGCCGACGACGAGAAGGACCTGTACGACAAGCAGCGCATCCGCGCGACCGCTTAAGAATTGCAATGCTGCCTCTCGTCTCCCCTCCCCCCACGCGTTCTTACGCGTGGCGGAAAGGGGGGGCGCAAGCCTCGCGGCTGGCAAGGTAATGACGCAAGAGGGAAGGCAGAGAGAACATTTGGGACCGTGTAATGCTGATCCTCAGTCCCCCCACCCCTGACCCCTCCCCACCGCGCAAGCGCGGGGGGAGGGGAACCCAAGCGCAGCATGTCTGGCCAAGTTCCGAGAATCGCTAGGCAACCACGAAGGAAAACTTACATGCCGCTCGCCACCCATCACACCACGGTTCCGGTCGTGGTCGACGACGCGAAGTGCATCGCCGAGAAGGGCTGCACGGTGTGCGTCGACGTCTGCCCGCTCGACGTGCTGCGCATCAGCGAGCTCACCGGCAAGGCCTACATGGCCTACGACGAGTGCTGGTACTGCATGCCGTGCGAGGCCGACTGCCCGACCGGCGCCGTGAAGGTCAACATCCCGTATCTGCTGAGGTGACGCGCGCATGGCCGGACCGTTCGAGAGTTACGAGGACGTCGAGGGAATTGCCGAACGGCTCAAGGCGGCCGACGCCGGCGAGCGCCGCGTCGCGGTGATCGAGCTCGCCGATTCCGGCGATGCGGCGGCGATCCCGCACCTCCTCGAGATGCTGTCCGACCCTGACGTCGGCGTGCGCCAGCAGACCGCGCTCGCGCTCGGCGAGTTCGACGGTCTGGCGTCCGCCACGGCGCTGGCGAAAGCGCTCACCGATCCCGAGCATGCGGTGGCTGCCGCCGCGGCCGACAGCATGGCGGAGCTGAAGGATCCGCTGGCCGCCGATGCGATCCTGCCGCTCGTCACCCACGCGTCGGCCTTCGTGCGCATGGCGGCGTTCCGCGCGCTCAAGGAATTGCGCCGCCGCGACTCCCTGAAGCCCGCGCTGGAGGCGTTGCGCGACGGCGATCCGACGGTGCGCGTCCAGGCGGTCGGGGTGATCGGCTTCCTCAAGCTCGAGGAGGCAATGCCCGCCCTGAAGTCGGCGACCGCCGATACCGATCCGCATGTGCGGCGCGCGGCGGTGAGCGCGCTCGCCTTCTCGCAGACGCAGATCGCCACTGAGACGATCATCCGCGCGCTGACCGACGACGACTGGATGGTGCGCGAGATCGCCGCCGAGACGCTCGGCGGCAACGCCAACGGCGCGCTCGCGGCCGATCACCTGATCGGTGCCCTGTCCGACCCGTTCTGGCAGGTGACGCTCAAGGCGGTCCGCAGCCTCGGCCGCCTGAAGATCGTGCGGGCTGTGCCCCGCATCGGCGAGGCGCTGGCGCACCCGCAGGCCAACCTGCGCAAGGAAGCGGCCGCCGCGCTCGGCGAGATCGCCGATCCGTCCGCCCGCCCGCTGCTGCAGGCCGCGCTCGCCGATGCCGACCCCGACGTGCGCAAGAACGCCCGCTGGGCGCTCGAGCAGATCGGCAAGAAGGCGGCCACGGGTTGAAGCGATGACCGGCACGGCAGCAGCGGACCAGGCATCGTCGCGCAACGCGCCCGATGCGATCGTGCTGGAGAGCGGCGGCGCGCGCCTGCGCCTCGAATGGTCGTCCGCCGGCCGCATCGGATTGACGGCATCGCGGCTGCGCGGCGCCTGCCGCTGCGCCCGCTGCGTCCGCGCGCGGGTCGACGGCAGCGCGCCGGCGCCGTCGCCCGACCTGGCAATCGAGCGGATCGAGCTGGTGGGCGACTACGGCCTGACGCTGGCATTTTCCGACGGCCACGCCCGCGGCATCTACTCGTGGGCCTATTTGTGCGAGCTCGGCGGGGACAGCGTTGGTGATTCGCGGCTGCTGGAGGGCGCGCGCCGCCAACTCGGATTGACTGATTCTTGAGCAACGGCGCTCGGCGGCCGTTGGGAGAACGCTGGAGCCAAACAAAAATCCAAATAAGAATCATGGCGTTAGTGCCAGTCATGGAATGGCACACGAGTTGCTCCCCCCGGTGTCCGAACAGCGCCGGAGGAACGCCCTGATGCTCAACCCCGAAGCCGCTCCCGCGGTCCCGTATGCGGCCGCCTCGCGCACCTCGGCGCCACGCGGCGGCAGCGGCCACGCCCTTCTGCTGATCGAAAGCCACAACCTGGTCGGCGGGCCGGCGCCCCTGCTTCAGCAGCTGACCGCGCAGGAGCGGGAGGCGGTGCTGAGTCACGGCCGGCGCAAGGTGCTCTATCGCGGGCAGACCCTGTTCAACCAGGGCGCCATGCACGAAGGCATCTGGCTGATCGAATCGGGGCGCATCCGGGTGTTCTACACGGCGCCGTCCGGGCGCGAGATCACGCTCGCCTATTGGCATCCCGGCAATTTCGTCGGTGGGCCGGAGGTTTTCGGCACCGGCGCGCATTTGTGGTCGGGCATCGCGGCGACCAATTCGAGCGTCGTGCTGCTGCCCGGCAAGGCGTTGCGCGCACTGGTGCTGCAGTTCCCGCGCCTCGCCATCGGCATCATCGAGGGGCTCACCTTCAAGGGCAAATGCTATTCGGCCCTTGCGCAGATGCTGGGCACCCGCTCGGTGACCGAGCGCCTCGCCCACCTGCTGCTGCACCTCGCCGACCTGTACGGCGTCGAGGACGCCGAAGGGGTCGCGATCGGCACCGCCTTCACCCACGCGGACCTCGCGCACATGGTGGGCGCGACCCGCCAATGGGTGACGATCAGCCTGCGCCGGCTGCAGGAGCAGGGGATCCTGGTGTGCCGGCGCTCGCAGATCGTCGTCCGGCGGCGCGACCTGCTGGCCGAGATGCGCGGGCGTGGCGCATGAAAAACCGATTCTGCACGCGTTTTGGCATTCGACTGATGAAAAACTAACCAGCCGGCCTTTTTGGGTAACTAATCAACCACGCCCGCCGATCTCCTTTTGCTTCAGGCCCAGGCCCCACCGGATAGATGGAGACGGGAGAAAACACCAAGGCGCATCAAGCCAGAGAGAGGTGAGCTATGGGAATTCGTTCGACGGGGATTGCTCTCGCCGCCTTGCTTGCCGCCGGACCTGCCGCCGCGCAGACGGTGGTCAACCTCGGCATCGGCACGCAGGATACGACCACCAACACGGTCACCACCGGCGTCGTCATCCGCGAGCTCAAGCTGCTCGAGAAGCACCTGCCCAAGGACGGCAAGTACGCCACCATCCGGTTTCAGCTCGACTGGAACAATTTCACCTCCGGGCCGCCCGTCACCAACGGCATGATGGCGAACAAGCTGCAGTTCGGCGCCATGGGCGATTACCCGCTGGTCGTCAACGGCTTCACCTTCCAGAGCAATCCGGAGAGCAAGAGCCAGCTCGTCGCGGTTGCCGCCTACAACATCCACGGCTCCGGCAACGGCCTGGTGGTGCACAAGGACTCGTCCTACTACCAGCTGTCCGATCTCAAGGACAAAGTGGTCAGCGTGCCGTTCGGCTCGGCGGCGCACGGCATGATGCTGAAAGCCATGCAGGACCGCAAATGGCCGGCCGACTATTTCCGCCTGGTGAGCCAGAGCCCGGAAGTCGGCTCCACCAATCTGCAGGAAAAGAAGATCGACGCGCACGCCGACTTCGTGCCGTTCGCCGAGCTGCTGCCGTTCCGTGGCTTCGCGCGAAAAATCTTCGACGGCGTGGAGACCAATGCGCCGACCTGGCACGGCGTCGTGGTACGCACCGACTTCGCGCAGAAATATCCCGAGGTCGTGGTCGCCTACGTGAAGGCCATCATCGAGGCCAACGCCTGGGTGCGCGCCGATCCCAAGACCGCGGCGGAGAAGATCGCCGGCTGGACCGGCATCGACAAGGAAGTCGTCTACATCTTCCTCGGCCCCGGCGGCATCATGGTGATGGACCCGACCATCAAGCCGGAGCTGGTGAACGACGCCGCCGAGGACGCCAAGGTGCTGCAGAACCTCGGGCGCATGAAGGATTTCGACGTCGACAGATGGGTCAACGACAGCTACGTGCGCAAGGCCTTCACCGAGCTCGGCCTGGATTACGACAGGCAGCGCGCGAGCTTCGACAACTACGAGGTCAAGGGCGAGGACACGTTCTGCAAGAAGCCGATCACCGATCCGCGCAAGGCGGGCGAGATCTGGGTCGCGGGCGAATCGATCCTGCCGTTCGCGAGCGCCGCCTGCACGCTCGGCGCCCTCGCCGACCTCAAGGCCAAGGGCAAGAAGATCAACGTCGCCTACGTCTACGACACCGAGCGCGGCATCAAGCTGTTTGCCGACCAGGCGTTTTTCGCTTCCTCCGGAAAGGGCGAGATCGCACCGTTCCTGCTCAAGAAGGACGCCGAAGCCCATGCCGCCAAGGTCGGCGGCACGGTGCTCGGCTTCGAGGCCGCGCTCAAGGCAGCGATGAGCGGAGGCTGAACGCGTGGAGCGTGCCGCCCTCAAGCTCGACGACGCGGAGCCGGTCGAGCTCGCCGGGGCGGCTCCCACGCTTGGTGAAGGGACGGAGCAGCCGCCGCGGCGCGATCTGCGTGCTGTCATGGCCCGTTGGCTTGCGGCGCATCGCGGCCAGATCCGGGCGCTGCTGCTCGGCGCTCTCTCCCTCGTGCTTTTCCTGCTGCTGTGGCACGTCCTCACCAAGTACCGGGTCAATATCTACGTCCGCTTCCTCAACGTGCCGTCGCCGGAAGCGGTGTTCGAGCGCGCCGTGCGCGCCTTCGGCGATCCGAAATTCCTCGCCCACGTGGCGCTGAGCTGCCGCCGCATCCTGGTCGGCTTCCTGCTCGCGACCGTGATCGCGGTGCCGCTCGGGTTGCTGATGGGCCGCTTCCGCCTGATGCGCGAGCTCGTGTTCCCGGTCACCGAAGTGCTGCGGCCGATCCCGGCTATCGCGTGGGTGCCGATGTCGATCATGCTGTGGCCGTCGAACGAGGAAAGCATCGTCTTCATCACCTTCCTGGGCTCGTTCTTTCCCATCCTGATCAACACGCTGCACGGCATGGCGATGGTCGATCCCGTGTTCGTGCGCGCCGCCCAGTGCCTGGGCGCGCGCGAAGCCGCGATATTTCGCGAGGTCTATTTCCCCGCCTCGCTGCCGCACATCTTCACCGGGCTGACCGTCGGCATGGGCGTCGCCTGGGTGTCGCTGATCGCCGCCGAGATGATCTCCGGCCAGTTCGGCATCGGCTATTTCACCTGGGAGGCCTATTCGCTCGTGCAGTACTCCGACATCGCGCTCGGCATGATCTGCATCGGCGTGCTCGGCCTCGCCTCGAGCGCAATGATCCGCGGCATCGGCAAGATGGTGATGCCATGGGGCCGGGCGTGAGTGAAATGCTGTGCTTCCCGCGCTTTCCAGATGCTGATTCTCGACTCCCCTCCTCCCACGCGCTCTTCGCGCGTGGTGGGGAGGGGTTCTGGCGCGCGCAGCGCGCCAGGGTGGGGGGCGACAGTGGTGCACCGGGCTCCTCGCTCGAAATGCGAAGGAGCGAGCGGAAGCTTTAGGAAGGAGCACTCAGTGGCGGAAACGCAAAAAGGCTTCATCGAGGTCAAGGATTTCGCGCTGTCCTACGACACGCTCGACGGCGGCGTGCAGGCGGTCGACGACGTCTCGATCCACGTGCGCCCCGGCGAGTTCGTCTCGATCATCGGCCCGTCCGGTTGCGGCAAGTCGACCCTGCTCAACGCGGTCGCCGGCTTCCTCAAGCCCACCGGCGGTACCGTGGCGGTCGACGGCGAGGCGGTGGAAGGGCCGAGCGCCGACCGCGGCATGGTGTTCCAGCAATACTCGCTGTTTCCCTGGAAGACCGTGCGCGGGAACGTCGAGTTCGGCCTCAAGATGAAAGGCAAGGACCGGCACAGCCGCGAGTTGGCGGCGCGCACGCTGCTCGGGCTCGCCGGTCTCCTGCAGTTCGAGAACCAGTATCCCGATCGCCTGTCGGGCGGCATGAAGCAGCGCGTCGGCATCGTGCGCGCGCTCGCCACCGGCCCGAAGGTGCTGCTGCTCGACGAGCCGTTCGGCTCGCTCGACGCGCAGACCCGCGTGATCATGCAGCAGATCCTCACCAACATGTGGCAGCGGCTGAAGATCTCGGTGCTGTTTGTGACCCACGACATCGACGAGGCGATCTTCCTGTCCGACCGCGTCTACTGCATGACGGCGCGGCCCGGCACCATCAAGGCGGAGATCGTGGTGCCGCTGGAGCGCCCGCGCCAGCAGGCGATGATGCTGTCGTCGGAATTCCTCGGCCTGCGCCGCGGCCTGATGTCCCTGATCCGCGAGGAGAGCCTCAAGGCCATGGGCGGCGAGATCAACGACATTGCCATGCAGGGGCTCAACATCAACCTGCACGGCCAGAGCCTGGCGGATGCGATCTAGCTGACGGACGCCGCCGAACACATTCGTCATGGCCGGCCTTGTGCCGGCCATCTCGATAAGGCGGGCAGGGCGAAACGTCGAACCCGAAGCCGCTCGCGGCGACTAAGGCGAGAAACGCCACGGTTTGGGAAAATCATGAGCAGTCTCAACCAGGAACGCGTGCTTGCGGTCCGCCACTGGACCGACACGCTGTTCAGCTTCACGCTCACGCGCGATGCCTCGTTCCGCTTCGCCAACGGCCAGTTCACCATGATCGGCTTGGCCGTGGACGGCCGCCCGCTGTTGCGCGCCTACAGCATGGCGAGCGCGAACTACGAGGAGAGCCTGGAATTCTTCTCCATCAAGGTGCCCGACGGCCCGCTCACCTCCCGCCTCCAGAGCATCGCCGTCGGCGATGCCGTGCTGGTCGCCCGCAAGCCGACCGGCACCCTGGTGGTGCCGAACCTGCTGCCCGGGCGCCGCCTCTATCTCCTCTCCACCGGAACCGGGCTCGCGCCCTTCGCCAGCATCATCAAGGACCCCGAGATCTACGAGGCGTTCGAGCGCGTGGTGCTGATCCACGGCTGCCGCCAGGTCGCCGAGCTTGCCTACGGTGAGGCGCTGGTTGCCTCGCTCTGCGAGAACGAGCTCATCGGCGACATGGTGCGCGAGCGGCTGATCTATTATCCGACTGTGACGCGCGAGCCGTTCCGCAACCGCGGCCGCATCACCGACCTGATCACGTCGGAGACGCTGTTCCGCGACATCGATCTGCCGCCGATCGACGCCGAGGCCGATCGCCTGATGCTGTGCGGCAGCCCGTCGATGCTCGCGGACCTGCGGCAGATGCTCGAGGCACGCGGCTTCGCCGAGGGCAGCAACGCCGCGCCCGGCCACTACGTGGTCGAGAAGGCCTTCGTCGAGCGCTGACCCCGCCGTTGCCCGCTCCACGGTTCCGATCGTATCCTGTCGACCGCCGATAGACGACCGGATCCGGAGGAACGCCATGACGAGACTGCTGCGGTTGGCCGCGCTCGCCGCTTTGCTGCTCATCGCACATGCGCATGGGACCGCCGCGCAGGAGTGGCCGACGCGGCCGCTGACCCTGATCGTGCCGTACGCGGCGGGCGGGCCGGTCGACACGATCGCCCGCATCCTGGCGGCGCGGCTGAGCGAGGTGCTCGGCCAGCAGGTGGTCATTGAAAATGTCGGCGGCGCAGGGGGCATGACGGGCGCCGCCCGCGCCGCCAAGTCCGCGCCCGACGGCTACACGGTGCTTCTGTCGGGCAGCGCTGTTCTCGCCATCAACCAGAGCCTCTACAGGAAGCCCTTGTATGACGCGGTGAACGATTTCGAGCACGTCGTGCTTCACTCGGATTCCGCGCGCGTGCTGATCGCGCGGCCGGATTTCCCCGCCGCCACGCTCCCCGAGTTCGTCGCCTATGCGAAGCAGAACCACGCGAAGATGCAATACGGCTCGGCCGGCGCCGGCTCCGGCGTGCACGTCTGCTCCATCCTGCTCAACCAGGCCATGGGCACCGAGATCACCCACGTGCCCTATCGCGGCGCCGGGCCGGCGATGCAGGACCTGATTGCCGGGCGCATCGACTTCATCACCGAGCAGATCTCGACCGCGCTGCCGCAGATCCAGGGCAACAAGGTCAAGGCGATCGCCACCGTCGGCCTCGACCGCGCGCCGGGGTTGGAAAATCTTCCCACCGCCGAGGAGCTCGGCCTCAAGGGCCTCGACTGTGGCTCGTGGGGCTCGTTCTCGTTTCCCAAGGGCACGCCCGCGGCGATCGTGCGCCGTTTCGCTTTAGCCTCCAACGAGGCGGTAGAGAGTCCGATGGTGCGCGAGCGCTTCAAGCAGATCGGCGTGACCATCCCCGCCGCCGAGCGCCGCACGCCCGAGTACCTGAAGGCCTACGTCCCGGCCGAGTTCAAGCGCTGGGCCGGCCCCATCAAGGCGAGCGGCGTCACGGCGGATTGAGCGTGGACCGGTCCTGAGACATTCTGCGCGCGTGCCTCGGCTAAAAAGGTCGCGCTGCGCGCGCTTGCAGCCGAATCGAGAACCGCAGAGGGCCCGAGAACCGCCCTCCAAGGTGCAGCGCCCCATCAACGCGTAGGGGCGACCCTTGGGGCGACCCTTGTGGTCGCCCGCTTTTCTGACTCGACCTCGAGACCACGCTCGGGTCGGGTCACCTCGGTATCGCGCGCCGAACCCCGCACGAAAACGGCTGCGTATCGCCTCACGCGCGCTCCACATCTCATGGCGAACTTACCGCTTGAGCCGCTCTCGGCGACTACCGCAAGCGGGGGTCCTGGTTGTTTTTCTGATTTCCGGAACTTTTTTCCGATTTTCGGAACTCTTTTTGTTGATTCTGATCCTAGGATCGTGATCCTGGAGGTCGTCTCAATTGCCTCGAGTTCTTTCATGAACCGTCAAAGCTATCGCCAACGCCTCGCCGACATGCTGCTGCGTCGCGACACGTTCTCCGCTCCCCGGGACTCGGCCAGTCCCGACCACGACCACTACAATCCCCTTCAGCCCCGTGTCCCCGCCGGCCATTCCGACGGCGGCCAGTGGACGCGCGGCGGCGGCTTCGGACGTATCACGCCCAAGTCCCCGCCGGTCATGCACGACCTGTCCGGCCAGGAGACCTGGAAAACCGTCGCCACCGACCGCCGTCCCGATGGCTCGATCGCCGAGCAGCTGGTCGTCAACCGTGACGGCAGCCGGATCCGCTCCCAATACGCCCCGCTCGGCGCCAACGCCGGCTGGGACGAGCGGCACACCGTGACGACGCCCGACGGGCAGGTCGTCATGTTCGAAAATTCAGGCTTGACGCAGACGATCTACGACGGCCAGGGCCGCAAGCTCAGCCAGACCGTGATGACCCAAAACGGGCCAGTGCCGCTCATGCCTGGCGACGGCGATCAGCCTTTGCTGCACCTCGCACGTGCGCCGGCACCAGGCGATCTTGCCACCAAGCTTCCCGGACGGCTGAAGCTAATCGGCGTGGCGGCCACGCTCCTTTACACGTGGATGTCGCGTTGGAACAGCCGCGAGCGACAGGCTGTCCTGTCGGGCTCCACCGATGTCTATCAACGTGCCGCGCCTGGTGAAGCCGACCTCATCTGGGTCGGGTATTTGAACAAGGAGCAGCTGAGCGATGCCTGCAAGAAATACGAGCAGGTGCAGACGTCCACCGATGCGGCAGCGAGAGAGGCAAGAGCCATGCCGAATAGATGGACTCCCCGGACCTTTGGAACGGAAGTACACACGCGGGTTGCACGCAAGGTGAACGGTAGAACAGAAGACCCACCCTATTACCGGCGTCCGGACGATCCAGAAAATTTGGACTTCAGGGCCGAGTATTCTCTGCTCAAGATCAGGGAAGCGGATCCAGAAGCGCCTCCTCCCCGATATGGGCAGCGGGGAACCATTCGTATGGACGTGTTCGAAAACAGGGACAAAGAAAGTACCGTCTGTGTTTATGATATCAAGACGGGAGCAAGTCCTCTCACGCCCGCTCGAAGAGCAGAAATACTGAGGTCAGTTTTGCAATACTATCCAGATGCCACGAGGTTCATCATAACCGAGGTTAGGCCACATTAGCCGAGCGAAAAAGAAATCCGGCCGCGCCTCAGCGCAAGCTGAGGCGTGCAGCCTCGTCTGGGAGAAATCACGAATCCGGTCGTGCAATTTGAGCATAGCTGGAAAGGCCTGTGTCGAGTTGGCGTGACAACCCCGGTTCGCTCAGGTGAGGGGACCGAACCCCTCGTTCTCGAGATAGAGGAGCACCCGTTGCCACAGCAAATCGCATTCTCCGAAAGATGGAAGGGGAATTGCGTACATGGTTCGATCCGCCTCCAGCATTGGCCGGCGCTCAACGATGCTGCTGCCATAGCGATAGTCCCAGATCCGCTTGATCTCATCATCGTAACTAAGGCTCGAAGACCAAATCTCATGCGCTCCATCCGCAGTCCTGATCTCTATGAACCACAGCCGTAGCGTTCCGGGGGCGTTGTCAAATTCATAAAAATCGACCATCACGCGCCGCCCGGAGCTGTCGTAGATCCATAAGTCATACCGCCTTCCCGGCGGCGGTTGTCCGTCCACGAGCGATCCATCGGCGGACCGCAACGGAAAATCGGACGAATGCGGACAAACGATAAGCAACTGCCCCTGCGGCAATCGCGCCGCCAGCATGTATACAATGAAGTGTTGATGCCTCCATTCCGCCTCCTCGCGCGTCAGCGGCGTGATCAACAGCATCTTGTCGCCACGATAACGCCAGAAGCTGGCAAATCGGATGTCGCCCGGACGCTGGGGATGCTCCTGGCGCCAGCGGGTCGAATACGCCGGCCAGGGCGTTGGAGCAAAGAACGGATCGATTGCATTCTCCGTATGCCCGACGCTCAACTGTTCGGCCGGAAACGGCGAGGCCTCCCAGATGGACTCGATCTTCATCCGTTGGGCTGCCTCGGCTTCCTTCGCGCGACAAGAGGCGAAGACACCTTCGGCTCCCCGATCGAGCAAGCCTCTCGCCTCGTCCATGCCGCGCCAAGCTGATCCGTTTTCTTCGCATGCAGCCAGGTAAGCCTTCGCCTCCCTGATGCCTTTCGATAGCAGGATCGGCAGATACAGAGAGTTCCGCCCAATGGGGCTTGGCTTTCATCGCAGTGACGAAATCCTCCAGATGCGTGAGGCGGCCGACGGCGTCGAAGACATCGATCGCGAGTCCCTCGAGCAGCATCGCTTCGTACTCCGAGTCTCGGGTCCGCACGGTGAAGGTGACGTAGTCCTGTTTGATGCCGGCACCTTGGAACAGCGGCTGCACGAAGTGGTAGACATGGAACGCCGAGTACTTCGGCATCCAATGCAGGGCAGCGCCGCGCAGGAGATGGCGCACCGGCCGGATCACCAACAGACGACCCAGCAGCGCGAGATCGCTGCGCGTGTCGAGGAGCGGTTTGAGCAGGCGCTTGAGGCTCGGGCGGCGCGGTCGCGGGGTTGGCGCGGACGGCTTCGGCACTTCGGCAATCACCTGACGGGCGACCGCGATAGCCTGCTCGATCGACAGGAGCTTGCCTTCCTCAGCGTCGAAAACCACGCCGTCCACGAGCTTGGCCAAGGCGGCTGCCCCGCACACGGCCGATGCACATTCGTGCATGCTCCCGCCCCAGCGGAAATTAGCGATGCGATCGAAGCGCGCATCGACATCCCTGCCGCCGATCTCCTCCACTGGCGCGCGGCCCTCGAACACGTCGAACTCGGCGCCGGTCTCCTCGCGCTCGAGCAGCATCGGCATGAAGCCGTCCTGCCGCTCGAGCGAGCCAGTCGCCGGCTTGATGGAGAACGGAAAGCCGAGCTCGCGCAATGCGCTCTGCAGCACCGCCTTGCTCGGCAGCTTGCCGCGAAACAGGACGTGGATTTCCATGGACATGGTGCCTACTCTGACAAGCGTGCCAAGCCGGGTACCGTCATCCTGAGGCGCTCGACGCACTCTTCGTGCGTCGAGCGCCTCAGGGTGACGGACGCGAGGGGGCCAACCATGCTCGTCCCTCCTCCCGCAACACCCGCTCCCCCTCGGATCCCGCGATGACGGTGCCCGCCGGCACCGTGCGCCCCTTCTTCATCTGGCGGAAGCGCATATAGGCGAAGCCGGCGCCGCCTCCCGTCAGGTCGATCGCCGCGAAGAACGAGGCCGGCACCGAGCCGGGGATCACGGGATCGAGCCGGTCCTTCTCGTAGATGCACGAAGCCTTGGAGAGCCGCCACACGCCGTCGCGTTTTTCCAGGAGGTCATAGAATCGCAGGTGGCAGCAGTAGTCGAACAGGTGCGCGTCGATGAACTCGCGGATCAGCACCATCGCGTCGGTCTCGAGCAGCGCACGCGCGCCGGCGATGTCGGCGCGCATGTTGCCGAGCCAATGCTTGTGGTGCTCCTCGGCACGGCGATGCGCCGCCATGGCGATCGACCGTTCGATGAAGCCCGAGGCCGGTCCCGAATACCAGGCGACCGTGATGGTCGCGTCGGGGTGGAAGCAGCCGCGCAGCGTCTCCCATTCGCCCTGGTCGCGCGCGAACGCCCAACGGCGGCGCACGTTGCAGACCGCCTGCTCCTCCGCGGCGCGCGCGAGCCCGGCCCCGACGTCCGTCACGGGCCTCACTGCTCCTGCGGCGGCCACTGGCCGATCTCCTGGTAATAGCGGATAGCGCCCGGATGGTAGGTGAGGGGATCGTACCGGATCGCCATGGCGTCGGGGCGGAAGCGGCGCAGGCCGGCGAACGTGTCGGCGAGCTCGCGCGATTTCTGGTGCAGCGTCTTGACCACCTTGTACACCGCATCCTCCGGCACCTCGACGCTCGTCACCAGCGCCATGTCGAAGGCGATCATCGGGATCGGCGCGGTGATCTCGGGAAACACCGGCGTCGGCTCCATCTGCATCACGTAGGCGCCCGGCAAGGTGGAGCGCATGCGCGCAACGCCTTCGGGATCGGTCTCCATCGGCAGCGCGCGCAACGGTCCGACGCTGGCGGTGACCTCCTTCACCTTGGCGGTGCCGAGGCCGAACGTGAACGCGTCGACCTTGCCGGCCATGAAGTCGTCGGCCGACTTGATGATGTTCGGGGCCAGCACCTCGGTGACGTCGTTGTACGTGAGCCCCGCGTTCACCAGGTGCGCGAGGATCGACTGGCGGATCGCGCGCTGCGAGACGAAGCCGCCGGGAATGCGCTTGCCCTTGAGATCCTTCACCGACCTGTAGTCGGAATTCGCCTTCACCAGCATCGGCGACAGGTTCGGCAGCATGCGCGCGACCACGCGGATGTTCGGCTGCGGCCCGCGCCCCTCGTACTCGCCCTTGCCGGTGACGTAGAACACCACGTCGTAGGTGTTGGAGAAGCCGAATTCCGCCGTGCGGTTGTTGAGCGGGTTGAGCGCGTTGCCGCCCTGCGGCTGCACGATCAGGCGCGTGTCGGTGGTCTCGGTCACCACCTTGGCGACGGCCGAGCCGAGCGAATGAGTGAGCGAGCCTGACGCCGTGGTGGTGACCGTCAGGCTCTGCGCGCCGGCGGCCGCGGGCCAGGCCGACGCCAGCGCTGCGCAAACGATCAAGCTCCTGCTATGGTTCATCCAAATCCCCGTTCGCCGTCGCCAGGTGCGGCATTCAAGCGAGCGAACGGGCAGGACGCAATACCGGGCTTCAGCATGCGCGTGATCGTCGTCGGCGGAGGGATAAGCGGCCTGACCATGGCGCTCAGCCTGCATCAGGCGGGCACTCAGGTCACCGTCTACGAGGCCGCCCGCGCGGTGCGCCCGCTCGGCGTCGGCATCAACCTGCAGCCGAACGCGGTGCGCGAGCTCACCGAGCTCGGCCTCGGCACGCGCCTGGCGGCGATCGGCAACGCGACCGAAGCACTCGCGTTCTTCAACAAATTCGGGCAGCTCGTCTGGCGCGAGCCGCGCGGCCTTGCGGCCGGCTACCATTGGCCGCAATACTCGATCCACCGCGGGCAACTGCAGCGCCTCCTGTTCGAGACGGTTCTGGAGCGGCTCGGCGCAGACAGCGTGCGCACCGGCTGCCGGCTTCTCTCGTTCCGCCAGGATGGCGAGACGGTCGTCGCCTCCTTCGTGGACCACGACGGACGCGAGCGCGGCAGCGATACGGCTGACGTCCTGATCGGCGCCGACGGCATCCACTCCGGCGTGCGCCGGCAGCTCTATCCCGACGAAGGCGCGCCGCGGTTCGCCAAACAGGTGCTGTGGCGTGCCGCCGTCGATGCCGAGCCGTTCCTCGGCGGACAGACGATGATCATTGCCGGTCATTTCCATCAGCGCGTGGTGATCTACCCGATCGGGCCGTCGACCTCCCCTCCTGGCCGGCTGCTGACCAACTGGATCGTGCAGGTGACGGTCGCGGATGAAGCGCCCGGCCCGGAGGACTGGAACCGCAAGATTGCGGCGGAGAAATTCCTGCCCCTCGTCCGGGACTGGCGGTTCGACTGGCTCGACGTCCCGGCGCTGGTCGAAGCGACGGCGGACATTTTCGAGTTTCCGCTGGTCGACCGTGACCCGGTGCAGCAATGGAGCTTCGATCGCGTGACCTTGATCGGCGATGCGGCCCATCCGATGCAGCCGACCGGGTCGCAAGCGGGCTCGCAGGCGATCATCGATGCGCGCGTGCTTACGCAGAGCCTCGCGACCAGGCGCGACCCGATCGAAGCGCTTGCGCACTATGACGCCGCGCGGCGTCCGGCGATGAACGACATCACCTTGCGCAATCGTCAGTTCGGCCCCGAGGCCGCGATGCAGATCGCCGAGGAGCGCGCGCCGAACGGCTTTGCCCGTATCGAGGACGTGATCTCGCGCGAGGAGCTCGAGACGATCACCCGCTCGTTCCACGCCGCCGCCGGGCTGGACGCCGAGACCGTCAACAATCGCGCGTCGTTCGTGCGCAGCGGAGGCTAGATCACCCCGTCGGCGCGCAGGCGCGCGACCGCGGCCGCGTCCATGCCGAGCTCGCGCGTGAGGATCTCCTCGCTGTGCTCGCCGAGCAGCGGCGGCGCGCGCCGCACCGACGCCGGCGTGCCGCCGAACTTGAACGGGATGCCGAGCATTTTCAGCGCGCCCGCCTCCGGATGCTCCACCGTCTCCACCATCTGCCGCGCGGTGGTGTGCGGATCGTCGATCGCTCGGGCGACCGTATTGATGCGCCCGCATGGGATGCCGGCCGCCTTCAGCTTCGTGAGCCAGTTGTCGGCCGTGTCGCCGGCAAGCGCCGCGTTGACCGCAGTATCGACGATCTCGCGATTGACCACGCGATTGCGGTTGTCGGCAAAGCGCGGGTCGGCGGCCCACTCCTTGTGGCCGAGCACCGCGGCGCAGCGGGAGAACTGCGCATCGTTGCCGATGCCGATGGCGATCATCGCGTCGGAGGCCCGGTAGGTCGTATAGGGCACGATGCTCGGATGGCCGTTGCCGAAGCGACCGCCGTCCTTGCCAGCCATCAGGTAGTTGGACGCCACGTTGGCGAGCATCGTCAGCGAGGTCTCGTACAGCGAGAGCTCGACCTTCTGGCCGACGCCGGTGCGATGACGTGCGTTCAGCGCGGCGAGGATCGCGTTGCAGGCGAGCATGCCGGTGCACACGTCGACGATGGCGACGCCGTATTTGGTCGGCGCTCCGTTCGGCTCGCCGCAGATGCTCATCAGCCCGGACTCAGCCTGCAGGATGAAATCGTAGCCGGGAAGCGCCGCCTTCGGCCCGCTCGTTCCATAGCCGGTGATCGAGCAGCGCACGAGGCGCGGCGTGCGGCTTTCGAACCACGCGTCGTCGAAGCCCCATTTCGCCAGTGTGCCGAGCTTGAAATTGTCGATCAGCACGTCAGCGTGCTCGATCAGCCGCGCCAGAATCTCCTGTCCCGGCTTGGCCGCGAGGTTGAGCGTCAGCGAGCGCTTGTTGCGGTTGACGCCGAGGAAATAGGCCGCATCGCGCCCGACGAACGGCGGGCCCCAGCTGCGCGTGTCGTCGCCCGTGCCTGGCGGTTCGACCTTGATGACATCGGCGCCCATGTCGCCGAGCATCATCGTGCAGAACGGCCCGGCGAGAATCCGCGTCAGGTCGATGACCCGCAAGCCGACCAGCGCTCCGTCGTTTGGCTCGGTCATGGCGATCGATCATCCCTTGCGCATGGACGGCGGCGCGTTGAGGTTACGCTCGCAGCCTTCGAGATAGTTGGCGAGCTCGCGCTTGTTGCGCATGCGGAATTTCTGGAAGTCCGGCTTGCGGCCTTCCAGAAAGGCGTTCATGCCCTCGAGACTTTCCTCCGAGCCCCACACATGCGCCAACAGCTCCATGCCGTGCTGCCACGATGCGTAGAGCAGGTCGGATTCGAAATTGAGGCTCTTCTTGGTCATGCGCAGCGTCTGCGGGCTGTGGCCCTTGATGGTCTCGCACCACGCGAGGGTTTCCTTGAGCAGGTCCTTCTGCGGCACGCATTTGTTGATGAGGCCGATCTGCGCCGCCTCGGCAGCGGTGAAGCGGCGGGCGAGGAAGATCATCTCGCGGGCGAGCCGTTCGCCGATGATGCGCGGCAGGTACTGGGTCGCCCCGACCGTCGGGCAGGCGCCGACCTTGGCGCCGGTCTGGCCGAGCACCGCGTTCTCCGACGCGATCACCAGGTCGCACCACAGGGCGAACTCATGCCCGCCGCCCATGCACCAGCCGTTGACCATGGCGATGACCGGGATCGGCAGGCCGCGGATCGTCATGGCGAGGCCCTGCATGCGATCGTTCCACATCGCCCCGTTGGTCCAGTTCAGGCGCTTCATCGCGTAGAAATCGCCACCGGCGGAAAACGCCTTGTCGCCCTTGCCGGTGACCACCGCGCAGGCGATCGACGGGTCTTCGCGCGTCGATTTCAGCGCATCGATCATCTCGTCCAGCGTCTGCTCGCGGAACGCGTTGAGCACGCGCGGCCGGTTGATGGTGACCCACGCCACCTGATCTTTGACCTCGTACAGGATGTCGCCGTAGCGCCGATCGTTCTTTTTCGTCGCGGCTTTGGGCGCGCGGGCGGTCGATGTCTTTCCCATTGGTCCTCCTGATCGGCGGCTGCAGGTCGCGTGGGCGCCGGTTTGCCGGCGGATACTATCGATGCGAGGACCATGTCGAAAGGCCGCAGGCGAGCTTGTGCCTCGCGAGGCGATTTTGGTATTCTGCACCCTGGCCGACGACGGCAGCCAACGGTCCGCGTAAAGGGCTTAGCCCGCCGCACTGGTGCTTCGATCACAACCTGACTTCCAGCCCGAAACCGCGGACGCGGGCGCATACGGAAGGAAGGTTTTCCATGGCCAGCGATACCACGGCTTCCACGCGTCCGGTCCGCGCGCTCCCCGCCCGCCCGAGCCTCGAGCATCTCAAGAACGAAGCCAAGCAGCGCCTCGAGGCGCTGCGGAACGACGATCCGCAGGCCAAGCTCACGACGGCCCAGCTCGCGATTGCGCGCGAATATGGCTTTGCCAGCTGGCGCAAGCTCAAGGCGCATGTCGATGCAATCGCGCGCGCCGCGCCGGATCAGGACCAGGTGTTCGCGGCAGCGCGCGTGGGCGATGTCGAGGCGGTCCGCCGCGCCTTCGCGGCCGGGTTCGACCCGGCGACCATCGATCGCGACGGCAAGACCGTCCATCAGATCGGCAAGACCGAGGGTCACCAGGCAATCGAGCTGCTTGCTCGGCAATTCGAGGAACGGGAAACGCGGCCACCTGAGGAACAGAAGACCGTGAATGCGATTCTCGCAGCGGCCGAGCACGGCGAAGTCGATGAGTTACGCCGGCTGCTCGATGCCCATCCCGACCTGATCGATGCGCGCGGCGGAAATTTCCAGCAACAGACTGCCCTGCATCTGGCGGCCTGGCTCAACCGGCCGGAATGCGTGCGGCTGCTGCTGCAGCGCGGCGCCGACGTCCGCATCCGCGATTTCGGCGACAACGCCTATGCGCTGCATTTCGCGGCCGAAGCCGCCGACCTGGAGATCGTCCGGATGCTGGTCGAGGCGGGCTCCGATGTGATCGGCAAGGGCGACGACCACCAGCTCGGCGTGCTCGGCTGGGCGACCTCGTTCCGGCGCGCCCGCGAGGACGTGGCGGAGTACCTGCTGGCGCACGGCGCGGAGCTCGATTTCTGGTCCGCGGTCGCGCTCGATCGCGTCGAGGACGTCAAGCGTCTCGTTGCCGGCGACAGGTCGCTTCTGACCGCCCGGATGAGCCGCAATGAGCATCACCGAACGCCGCTGCACCAGGCGGCGGCGTTGAACCGGCCGCGTATGGTTCGGCTGCTGCTCGATCTCGGAGCCGACGCGCAGGCGACCGACGACACTGGCGCGACGGCGCTCACCGCTGCGGCGGCGAATGCCGACCCGAGCATCATCGCCATGCTGCAGGACGCCGGCGTGAAGCTCGATTTTCTCGCCGCCGTGAATCTGAAGCGTTACGACCTCGCCGAAGCGATGCTGCGCGAGGATCCGGCGCGCATCGGTCCCGACGGCCGCGATACCGTCGCGCTGCATCTCTGCACCGCGAAGAAGAATGCGGAGGCGGTGGCCTGGCTGATCGCGCACGGCGTCGACGTGAACGCCAAGCGTCTCCTGTGGGATTGCAACTACACGGCCCTGCACATCACCGCCGCCGAGGAGGGAATGGTCGATATCGCCCGCATGCTGCTGGACGGCGGTGCCGACCCGGCGATCCACGACGACAAGTACGATGCGACGGTGCTCGGCTGGGCGGAATATTGCGAGCAGCCGGAAATTGCGCAGCTCCTGCGCGAGCGCGGCGTGGAGAAATAACTCAGAAGCGTCACCCTGAGGTGCTCGACGTACTCTTCGTACGTCGAGCCTCGAAGGGCGGGCCGATCATCCTTCGAGGGCCGCGCGTCGAATTCAGATGTCGTGTGGAAGCGAGGTGAACGCGCGGCCGCCTCAGGATGACGGAGGAGAGCGCAGGACGTGGCGCCACTTCGCCTCGATCTCCCGCGCCTCCTCCTGCGTCAGCGCCGAGGTCGGCGGGAACTTGTCGATCCAGGCGAACGGTCGGCAGGCGTCGATGATCGCCTTCGAATGCGACGTGACGCCGCGCTGCTTCGCCTCGGTCGGGATGCGCGGGTCGAGCGCCGAGCTCCAGGCGTCGCGCACGATGTCGATCTGCTCGGCCGGCTCGCAACGCGTGGTGATCGCCCACATCACGTCGGCGAGGTTCGAGGGATCGACGTCGTCATCGACCACCACCACCAGGCGGCCCATGTAGCTGTTGGCGGCCGCGATCAGCGCGGCGCGCTTGGCGTGGCCGGCATAGCGTTGCCGGAGCGCGACGACGGTCATCAATTGCGCGACGTGCTGCCACACGCCGGTGACGTCGGTGACGCCCGCCATCTCCAGGTTGCTCCAGATGCTCGCCGCGCGGAACGGCAGGCCGAAGTGGAAGCGCGGCGGCTTCATCGGCGGCGAGCCGAGCAGGATCGGATCGTCGCGATGGTGGATCGCCGCGACGCGCATCACCGGGCACGGACGTTTCTCCGCCGCGTAGTAGCCGGTGAACTCGCCGAACGGTCCTTCCAGCAGCATCTCCTGGCCGGGCGGCAGCAACTCGCCTTCCAGGATGATCTCCGCCCGCGCCGGCAGCGGCAGGCCGGTAATCGGTCCGGCCATCACTTCGATCGACGCGCCCTTGATGGCGCCGGCAAAGTCGTATTCCGACTGGCCCGCGGGCAGATACTCGAAGCCGGCGATGAACAGTGCCGGATCCTCCCCGTTGACCACCGCCAGCGGACAAGGCTGGCCCCGATCCCAATATTTCCGCGCGATGATCGCGCCGTGCCGGCCCTGATGGTCGAACTGGACCGTGACCTTCTGCCTGTCGTGGACCTGCACCCGGTAGATCGACGCGTTGATCCAGCCGTCATCGGGATCGCGCATGATGACGATGCTGCCCGAGCCGAGATAGGGACCGCCGTCCTTGCGGTGCCACCACGGCGCGGGGAACTTCGTGAGGTCGACGTCCGCTCCCGTGACGGAGTTCTCGAGAAACAGCGCCGCGTCGACCGCGACGGGCGGAAGGGACTTGAGCGTCTGCCGCTTTTCCATCCAGGCTTTGAGCGCATCGAGCGGACGCAAGGCGGGATCGATGCCGAGCGCGAGCGCGGCGCGCTGCGAGTTCGTGGTGGCGTTGGTGAACACGCGGAATCCGCGCGGAAAACCCGTGATGCTGTCGAACAGGAGCGCCGGGCACTCGGGCAGCCCGGCCGCGACCTCGGTGATGCCGCCGATTTCGAACGCCGGGTCGGCATTATCGACGCGCCGCAGCGCTCCCAGCGCATCGACCTGGTCGATGAACTCGCGCAAGTCCCGATAGGCCACCGATGCCCCCTGGCGCCGACGCATGAAAGCGCAGGTCTAACGCGCCGTACGGGGACTGTCGAGAATCGGAAGGCCCGCGCGCGCGTCAACGCTCTGAGACGGAACGGAGTTTGGCGGTCGTCAGCGCGCGACGTTGTGCGATGACGCGCGCCCGAATGGCCCGAGGCCACGCTCGACGAAGCCCGGCCGATCCTGCTCGAGGTCGCAGGCAGACTGGAAATATTCGGCGGCGATCATCCGCAGGTGGTCGGCCGTCTCGGGATCCGAGCAGGAGTACGAGAGCTGCAGGCAGGTTTCGGCCTGACGGCGAAGGACGCTGGCGCGTGACATGAGCATTCTCCCCTCGGCCGACCGTTTCCGCCGGGGAAACGGCGCCACAATGGCCGCCTAACCAGAGGATCGCCTCGGATCCTTCGATGCCTGGATGAGCAGCGAAGCCGCCGCGCAGGCGATGGCAGCCGCGAACGTGAGCGCAAAAATGGACAGCCACATCTGGTCAGGTCCCGCGTGCGTTTGGCCCCGATCAACCGCCCTCAACGCGCGAAGGGCGGATTGGTTCCAGCGGGTTGCCAGTCAATAGAAAATACACGCAGCGTCTGCGGAATGCCCGTTCATTCTCTGAATCAAGGTTCGCAGCTTGCCCGGGCGGGCATCGCCGACTACGCCGATGCGCCGATCAGCAGTTCGACCAGCCGTTCGGGCATGTCGACCATGGCATCATGGCCGCACGGCATGTCGTGGACGCGCCAAGCCGGATTGGTCTTGAGCTTCGCCTCCACGGCGTCGAAAGCCGGCGTCGCGTAGCCCTTCGCACGGATGTAGGTCTTGTTCGCCACCCGCTCGTGTGCACCGGTGAGCTTCATCTTTTCCGAAAACGTCCCGACCGGCTGCGGCGTGCATTTCTCGTCCACCCACGCGCGGTCCTGCTCGTTGACCTGAAAGAACGCTGCCTTGGGCGGAGGCATGGACGGTTCGCCCTTCTGCAATGTCGCCTGGATATTCTTCGCGTACCCGCGGGGACGCGAGATCCGCGAGCGACTCGCCGTTCTCGGGAACGAAGGCATCGAGATAGACGAGCGAAGCGATCGCACCCTGCATCTGCTCGGCGACGCCCGAGATGACCAAACCCCCATAGGAATGCCCGACCAGCACTACGCCGGTGAGGTTCTCCCACTTCATCACGTTGACGATGTCGGTCACGTGCGTCGAGACGTTGATCTTGTCGTCGAGGAGATGCGAGCGCTCGCCGAGCCCGGTCATGGTCGGTGAAAACACCTTGTGCCCGCCGTGTTCGAGCAGATCGGACACGCGACGCCAGCACCAGCCGCCGTGCCAGGCGCCGTGCACCAGCACGAACGTCTTTCCCTCGCGCGGTGCTTGCGCGAGGCTTGCGGCGCTGCTCGTCGCCGCGACGCCGGCTCCCGCCGCCACCGCACCGATGATCGTACGACGCGTCGGTTTGGCTGATGATGTCGCCCTCATGCTGTCCTCCTCATACGACTGCGCATTACCGTGCCCCGAATGCTGTCTTCGTTCAAGCTGCAACCGCGCAGAGCAAATCCAGGTGTTGGGCTACTGCCCCAAGCCTGCCTTCAACGAGGCGGGCTTGTGTGATACGCCTTGGCGCTCGAGGGATGCAGCGACGGATGCGCGTCCAACACATTTCGGGGAGGAATGCCGGCATGAGAATCCTGCGATCCCTTTGCGTCGCGCTGTTCGCCATCGGCGTCCTGGCGGGCGCTGCCGCGGCCGCCGAGCCGCTGCGCATCGGGGCTATGCCGCTGAACACGTGGTGGTACGTCGCGGGCGGCGCGCTCGCCAATCTGGTGCAGAGCAAGCTGCCTGCCGGCAACTCGATCGAGGTGATGGCGCGCGGCGGCGGCATCGCCAACCCGGTGGTGACCAACGAGAACAAGGTGCAGATCGCCTTCAGCAACGTGGCGACCGCCGCGTGGGCGTGGATGGGCGAGGAAGAGATCTACAAGGGCAGGAAGCACCAGGACATCCGCGGCCTGGTCGGCGGCATCAACCCGATCTGGATCGTCGCCATGCTCCGCGAGGACTACATCAAGCGCACCGGCAACGACACGCTGGAGAAGGCGCTCGCCGACAAGAGCCTGCGCCTCATCATGAAGCCGGCCGGCAGTTCGGTCCCGCCGGTGGCACGGCTGGTGCTGCAATCGTTCGGCACCAGCATCGATGCCTTCAAGAAGGATGGCCGCCTGATCCAGGTGGACGCGGCGCAGACCACCAGCATGCTGCGTGACGGCCGCGCCGATCTCTATTTCGAGAGCGCGTCGAAGGGCCATCCGGCGGTGACCGAGATCACGCTGACGGTCGACATGCGCTTCCTCGACTACCCGCAGAAGACGCTCGACCTGCTCGGCCGCCATGGCCTGAAGGCCGTCTCAATGCCCCCGTTGTTCAAGGGCCAGAGCGCGCCGGTGCGCACCGTCGATCTCGGCACCAGCATCATCGCCAACAAGGGGCTCGCCGACGACGTCGCCTACCTGATCACCAAGACCGTGGTGGAGAACAAGGCGGAGCTCGTGAAGGCCCACCAGGCGTTTGCCGACTTCGTGCCGGAGGACGCGTGGAAGCCTGACAACAACGCGATCCCGCTGCATCCCGGCGCGGAGCGCTATTATCGCGAGCGCGGCTGGATCAAGGCGACGCAGTGAGCATCCGCAAGGGGGCGGACGGTCTCGCGCTCGAGTCGCCCGCCGCACAGGGCGCCGCCGCGCGGCGCCCGCTCGATCTCATCCGGACCGGATTCGGCGTGCTCTGGTTCGTGGGCCAGATCTATATCCTGTTCTATCCGCCGATCCCGATGCTGGCGCGGCCGCTGCATGTGCTGATCGCGACCGTGCTGGTCTTCCTGTGGCTTCCTTTGGGCGGGAAGGAAAAAGGTACGCTCCACCTTCGCCTGATCGACCTCGCATTGTTCGCGGCCTCCGCGGCTGCGGCGGTCTACTACGTGCTGCGCGCGGACTATCTGACCGAGCGGATGGAGAACGTCGACCCGGTTCTCCTCTCCGACATCGTGTTCGGCGTGATCACGCTGGTCCTGCTGTGCGAGGCGACGCGCCGCGTGCTCGGATGGAACTTGCTATCGGTGATCCTCGTGTTCGTCGCCTATGCGTGGCTCGGCCCTTATCTGCCCGGCTGGCTGCGCTTCCAGGGCTTCGGCTTTGCCGAGTTCATCGAGATCATGACCATGGCCGGACACGGCGTGTTCGGCATCACCACCGAGACCTCGCTCACGCTCGTCTTCTACTTCCTGGCGTTCAGCGCGGTCTATGCCATCGTCGGCGGTACCGAGCTGTTCATGGACCTCGCGCTCAAGCTGGTCGGTCGCCGCCCGGGCGGCGCCGCCAAGGCCGAAGTCGTCTCCAGCGCGCTGTTCGGCACGGTGAGCGGCTCCGCGGTCGCCAACGTCACGGCGACGGGATCGTTTACGATCCCGCTGATGATGCGCACCGGCTACAGCCGCGAGTCGGCCGCCGCGCACGAGGCGATCGCGTCGACCGGCGGCCAGCTCATGCCGCCGGTGATGGGCATCGCCGCGTTCGTCATGGCGGACATCCTCGGCGTGCCCTATGCGAAGATCGCGCTCGCCGCCACCATTCCGGCGCTCGCCTATTTCGGCTCGCTCTATCTGCTCGTGCATCTCAACGCGCAGCGCTCCGGCATCGGCAGCCTGCCGGCCGCGGAGATCGACGCGATCGCGCCGGTGGTGCGCCGCATCCTCCTGATCCTGCCGCCGCTCGCGCTGATCGGCGCGTTCGCGGTCGGCTACGATGCCGCCATGGCCGCCGTCATCGGCTGCGTCGTCGCCTGGGCCTGCAGCTATCTGCCGGGCGGCAAGCCGCTGACACCGAGCCGTTTCCTCGAGATGACCGACGAATGCGCCCGCCAGGCCTCGCAGGTCGCGATCCCCATCGCTGCCATCGGCATCATCATCGGCATTGCGGTGCAGTCGAACCTCGCCATCAAATTCTCCACCGAGATGCTCGCGTTCGGCGGCGGCACATTGGGCGGCTCGCTGTTCTTCATTGCGCTCGGCCTGATCGTGCTCGGCATGGGCCTGCCGACCGTCGCGGCCTACGTGATCGGCGCCATCCTGTTCGTGCCCGCCCTGCAGCGGCTCGGCGTGGACACGCTGGCGGCGCATTTCTACGTGCTGTTCTTCTCCGTCCTGTCGATGATCACGCCGCCGGTTGCGCTCGCCTCCTACACGGCCGCCGGCATCGCCGGTGCCAACGCCAACAAGGCGGGCTGGTACGCCTTTGCGCTCGGCCTGCCGTCCTATCTCATTCCGGTCGCCTTCGTGCGCGACCCCGCGATCCTGTTCGTCGGCGGTGCGGCCGAAATCGCGCTCGCCGCCGTGACGCTCGCGGGCGGAACCGCCGCCTGGACCATGGTGATCTCCGGTTATCTCGGCGGCCGGCTCGGCATCGTCGAGCGCGTGTTGTTTGGCGTCATTGCGGCGATCCTGATCCTGGCGCCGTTCGGCATGATCGGAAAGCTCGCGTCGCTCGGGGTGCTCGCCGGCCTCGTCGCCTGGGCGCTGCGGGCGCGCCTGCTGGGCATCGCGCGCCCCGCCGCGGCAGGCGAGTGACATGGGCAAGGGCGCGACGTTCCGGCGCGAGGATCGCGTCACGGTGGATCCGTCATCGGGCCGCCGCATCCGCCAGGTCACGAGGCATGCCAGCATCCATCATCATCCGTTCTTCTTCGTGCCGGCCTATGACCGGGCGATGCGGCGGCTCGTCTTCGTGTCGTATCGCACCGGCGCGCCGCAGATCTACTTCGAGGACCGCGCCAGCGGAGACCTCGTGCAGGCGACCGACCGCGCCGATCTCGCCGACTGGTCGATCCACCCGTCGGCCGACGGCCGTTTCGTCTATTTCACCGCCGGCACGTCGGCTTGGCGGGTCGACCTCGACACCCTCGCCGAAGAGGAACTCGCCGATTTCGGTGCCGTCGAGATGCGCGAGAAGGGGATGGTCGGCGCCGCCATGGGGACGACAGCGCTGTCGGCGGACGGCCGCTGGTGGGCGGTTCCCGTCAAGGCCGGACGGGTCACTCGCTTCGTCCTGATCGACACCGAGCGCAAGGTCTCGACCGTCTTCCTCGAGCGCGACACGATCGGGCATCCGCAGTTCTGTCCCGACGACGACGATTTGATCCTCTATGCCGGACCGCCCACCGACCGCGTGTGGATCACCGATCGCAGCGGCACCCGCAACCGGCGGCTCTACGCCCGCGAGCACCGCATGCAATGGGTGACGCACGAAGTGTGGATTCCCGCCCGTCGCGCCGTCGCCTTCGTCGACTGGCCGCGCGGCACCCGCGCCGTCGCCGTCGACGACGGCGACGTTCGATGGCTCACGCGCTTTCCCGCCTGGCACGCGGCACCGGCCGACGACGGACGCCGCTTCGTCTGCGACACCAATTTCCCCGACCGCGGCCTGCACGTATACCCGGTGCTCGACGAGCAGGACGCCGAGGCCGTGCCGCTGTGCGCGAGCGACGCCTCGTCGGAAGGCGCGCATTGGGGCGGACCGTTCCCCTACAATGACGGGCCGGTCGCCGTGGAGGCACGTCAGCACACGCATCCGCATCCGCGTTTTTCGCCCGACGGCTCGCGCGTGCTGTTCACGTCCGACCGGACCGGCTATGCCCAGCTCTACGAAGTCCTGCTCGAGGAGGAGACGCGATGAACGTTGCCGCCATGATCGAGCCGCAGCGCATCCGCCGCCAGATCCGCGACGGCCGCATCACCGGGACCAGCCGCGGCCTCGCCCACGGTTTCGTGCAGTGCAACCTCGCGATCCTGTCGAAGGCTTACGCCTTCGATTTCCTGCTCTACTGCCAGCGCAACCAGCGTGCCTGTCCGGTGCTCGAGGTCACCGATCCGGGCGATCCGGTACCGCGCCGGCTCGCGCCCGACGGCGACGTGCGCACCGACTGCGCCCGCTACGCCATCTATCGCGACGGCGTGCGACAGGAGGATCGCACCGACATCCGCGATCTCTGGCGGGAGGATCACGTCGCCTTCCTGATCGGCTCCGGCATCAGCTTCGATGGTGCGCTCGAGCGCGCCGGCGTTCCGACCGACAAGGACCGCTGGGTGCTACGCACCACCATGCCGACGGAGCCGGCCGGCCCGTTCCGCGGCGACCTGATCGTCACCATGCGTTGGCTCACCGCCGAGCAGGCGATCGTAGCGACCCAGCTCACCGCGCGGTTTCCGTTCAATCACGGCGCGCCGATCCATCTCGGCGATCCGGCGGCGATCGGCGCCGACCTCGATGCGCCGCTGTTCGGCGGCCCCGTGCCCCCCTTGCCCAAGGGCATGACGCCGGTGTTCTGGGCGTGCGGAGTGACGCCGCAGAGCGCCGCCGAAGGCGCGCGCCTGCCGCTCTTCATCGCGCACGCGCCGGCGCACGGATTCATCACCGATCTGCCGGCCGAGAAGCTGATGACGCCGTAAGAAGAATGGAGCCGCCGTCCGTGGATGCAACTGCGCGTGACAAGAATCCGATCCGCCTGTCGGCCGACGTCGGCGGCACCTTCACCGACGTCGCCGCGTTCGACGAGGCGACCGGCGAGCTCAAGCTCGGCAAGACCTTGTCGACGCCTTCGCGGCTCGTCACCGGCATCGAAGCGGGCGTCGGCAAGGCGGGAACCGAGTTCCAGGCGGCGCGGCTGTTCCTGCACGGCACCACGGTCGCGATCAACACCATCCTGGAGCGCACCGGCTCGCGCTGCGCGCTCATCACCACCCAGGGCTTCCGCGACATCTACGAGATCGGGCGCGTCAACCGTCCGGAGTCTTACAATTTGTTCTTTCGTCGCCACGCGCCGCTGATCGAGCGCGACCGGCGCTACGAGATCCGCGAGCGCATCGATGCGCAGGGCAGGGTGCTGATCCGCCTCGACGAGGATCAGGTGCGCGCCGTCCTGGCCGACGCGGTGGCGCAAGGGGTCGAGGCGATCGCCATCCTGTTCCTGCATTCCTATCGCAACCCGGCGCACGAGCAGCGCGTGAAGGCGATCGTGGAGGAGACGCATCCACGTCTCTTCGTGACCGCCTCGCACGAGCTGAGCCAGGAGTATCGCGAGTTCGAGCGCACCTCGACGGTCGCCGCCAACGCCTATATCGGCCCTCGCGTGCGGCACTACCTCTCCGAGATGGGCGAGCATCTGGAGGAAGCGGGCTTCGACGGCAATTTTCTCATCGTGCAGTCGACCGGCGGTCTGTTCGATGTCGACGATGCGCGGCGCTCGTGCATCCGCATGCTGGAATCCGGCCCGGCCGCCGGTGTTATTGGCACCAAGGCGCTGTGCGATGCGACCGGCCTCACCAACGCCATCGCCTTCGACATGGGCGGCACGACGGCGAAAGCCGGTGTCATCCACGAAGGCAACGTGCTGATGACCGGCGGCGCGCTGATGGGCGGATACGCGACCGGGCTGCCCGTGCAGATGTCGATGATCGACATCCAGGAGGTCGGCACCGGCGGCGGCAGCATCGCGCGGGTCGAGGTCGGCGGCGCGCTGCGCGTCGGCCCGCAGAGCGCGGGCGCACAGCCCGGGCCGGTGTGCTACGGCCTCGCCGGCACGCGCCCGACCGTCACCGACGCCAATCTCATCCTCGGCCGGCTCGTCGCCGACCGCTTCCTCGGCGGCGAGATGCGGCTCGATGTCGAGGCGGCGCGCGCCGCGCTCGCGCGCGAGGTGGCCGAGCCGCTCGGGCTCGATCTTGTCGCCGCGGCCGACGGCATCCTGCGCATCGCCACGACGCAGATGGGTCACGTGGTGCGCTGGGTGACAACCGAGCGCGGCCTCGACGCCGGCGACTTCGCCCTCGTCGCCTATGGCGGCGCGGGCCCGCTGCATGCCGTCATGGTCGCCCGCGAGCTCGCCATCCGCACCGTGGTGATCCCGCGCGCGCCCGGCCATTTCTCCGCCTGCGGCATGCTGGTCGCGGATCTGCGGCGCGACTTCGTCCACACCTGGTTCACGCCGCTCGCCGAAGCCTCGTTCGCCGACATGGAAGCGATCTTCGCCGAGATGGAAGCGCGCGGGCGCGAGACGGTGACCCGAGGACGGGCAACGTTGCACGAGATCGCCGTCACGCGCGGTGCCGACATGCGCTATGTCGGCCAGGAGCACGCCGTCACGGTGGACCTGCCGGTGGAGCTGTTCCGCAACCAGGATCGTGACGGCATCAAGCAGCGCTTCGATGCCGTGCACGACACCCGTTACGGCTACTCGGTGGCACACGAGAAGGCCGAGATCGTCAGCCTGCGCAGCGCCGTGATCGGGCTGATGCGCAAGCCGCCGTTCGAGCATGTCGCGACCGGCGACGCCGCGCCGGCCGCGGAATCCCACCAGGGAACCCGCCCGGTCTATTTCGCTGAATCCGGCGGCTTCGTGGACACGCCGACTTTCCGCCGCGGCCTGCTCGCAGCCGGCAACCGCATCGCCGGTCCGGCGCTGATCGAGGAGCATGCCTCGACCACGGTCGTACATCCCGGCGACACGCTGACCGTCGACGCGTTCGGCGATCTCGTCATCGCGATCAACAGGAGCTGAGTATGGACGCCGTCACCGAGGCGCGCGGCGCTGTCGCCCGTTCCACCAGGGTCGATCCGGTCATCACCGAGATCGTGCGCAATGGTCTCGTCGCCGTGACCGAGGAGATGAAGACCAACCTGATGCGCACCGCCTACAACATGATCATCTACGAGGCGCTCGACTTCACCGTCGGCCTGTTCGACGCCAAGGGCAACACGGTATCGATCGGCCTCGGCCTGCCGATGTTCATCCGCGGCATGAGCGATACCGTGAAAGCCAAGATCGCCCATTACGGCATCGAGAATCTCGAGCCCGGCGACATCCTGCTCACCAACGACGCCTACACGACCGGCTCGCACCTCAACCACATGACGTTCACGGTGCCGATCTTCCACGACGGCGACCTGGTGGCGTTCTCCTGCTGCATGGCGCACTGGCCCGACGTCGGCGGCACCCTGATGGAGGGCACGACCGACATCTTCTCCGAAGGGCTGCAGATGCCGATCGTCAAGATCTACCGAAAGGGCGTGCCGAACGACGAGCTCGTGTCGGTCATCCGCACCAACGTGCGGCTGCCCGAACGGGCGATGGGCGACTTTCGGGCGCAGGTCGCCGCGGTCAAGACCGGCGAGCGCCGCTTCCTTGAGCTGATCCGCAAGTACGGCCGCGACGCCGTCACCGGTGGCATCGCGGCGATCATGGACCAGAGCGAGGCGGTCACGCGCGCGCGCGTCGCCGCCATGCCCGACGGCGTCTACACGGCCGAATCCTTCATGGACGACGACGGCATCAATGTCGGCCAGCGCGTGCCGATCCGTGTGCGCGTCACCATCGCCGGCGAGCGCATGACCGTCGACCTCACCGAGGTCGCCCAGCAGGTGCAGGGCTTCTACAATTCCGGCGAGACCGCCGGGCGCTCGTGCTGCCAGGTGGCGTTCAAGTGCCTCACCTCGGCGCTGGATCTCCCGATCAACGACGGCCAGTTCCGCGCCCTCGACATCGTGCTGCCGCCGGGCCGCGTCGTCAGCGCGGTCAAGCCCGCCGCCATGCGCATGTGGATGACCTATCCGATGACCATCATCGACACGATCTTCAAGGCGCTGGCGCCGGCGCTGCCCAAGCAGGTCATCGCCGGCCACCATGCCGACCTGGTGGTCGGCCGCATCAACGGCCGCCGCCCGAAGGACAACAGCTTCTACATCTATCTCGGCGGGCTGATCGGCGGCGGCTGGGGCGCCAAGCACGACAGCGACGGCATGAACGCCGTTATCGCCATCAACGACGGCGATACCCACAACGGTCCGTCCGAGCAGGTGGAGGCGAAGTATCCGCTGCTGGTCGAGCGCTACGCGCTGCGCCCCGATTCCGGCGGCGCCGGCCGCTTCCGCGGCGGGCTCGGCACCGAGCAGGTGGTTCAGGCGCGCCACCCGATCCGCTTCTCCTCGCAGATGGACCGGGTGAAATGCCGGCCCTGGGGCCTCGACGGCGGCCTGTCGGCCTTGGGCAACTCGGTCGCGCTGCACCGCTTCGGCAAGACCGAGGAGACGCATTTCCCCAACGGCAAGGCGCTGAACCAGGTGCTCGCGGCGGGCGACGCCTACATCCTGCGCTCGGGCGGCGGCGGCGGCTTCGGCTCGCCGCTCGAGCGCGACGTCGCGGCCCTCGAACACGACGTGCGCCGCGGCTACGTCAGCCGGGAGGCGGCGGAAAAAAACTACGGCGCGGTGTTCCGGCCGGGCACGACCGAGGTCGACGTTGCGGCGACCGAAGCGCGTCGGGACACGATGCGCCGCGACGGCCTGCCGAAGGACGAGCCGGTGGCGGAGACCGACGCCGCGGTTGCGCCGCCGGCGCACGACCATCACCATCACGAGCACGCGGCGCTGACCGAGGAGGAACGCGTAGCGCTCGCGATGTCGGGCCGCTGCTGCACGTGACGCGAGGCGCCCGGCGCACGAGCAGTGCGCCGAGCCTGCTGCATATTCACGATGTCAAACAGCCAACGCTCCGCCCTCCCCGGCGGTCGCTCGCATGGCGTGCGACCGGTTAGTTCCGGGCTTCGCGTCCTTTACTTTCCCTCGATTGCACGAGGGAGCGGAGCGCCGCGAGGGCGCTGGTGCGGAACGCCGCACCCGTGGCGTGTTTCTCCCCTTCCCGTTTGCGAGGCGGGAAAGGACACGCCGGAACACCTTGCGAGGGTGTCCCCGCGCGCCAGTAACGTAGGCGCGCGCGCCCTCGCGGCGCTCCACCGCGGCGCTGCGACGTCGACGATCGCAGCGGCCGCTCCCGGGCTCCGCCTTCGTGTGTTTCCGGAAGCGCCCAAGTGAGCCGGGATGGCGCAATGAATATCATCCTAGGAAACATTGATCAAGAAAAAAAGTTCCGGAAAACAGAAAAAGATCAAGGAAGCGGGCGACCACCCTGCGAGGCTCGGCGCATGAATGCGCCGAGCGCCTCAAGATAAGGGGTCACCCCTGCGCGTTGACGCTCGGTGATCGCCCTCGTCGTCGCAGGGGCCGGTTTCCGTTTGCGCAGTGGCGGCGCAAGTGACAACCTTGAACCGTTCCAAAGAGACCCGGCGCGATGCCGACCCTGCGATCTCCCGCCACCGATGCGATCCGTGGCGACAGTCCAGGTCCGGGCGAGCGGGCCGGTTTCAGACGCGTTTGCTACCAAGCGTGACGCACAAGGGAGGACCACATGGCCCGTTTCAACATCAAGGTGAACGGCGAGGTCCGGGTCGTCGATGCCGATCCGGACACGCCGGTGCTCTACGTCCTGCGCGACAACCTCGAGCTCAAGGGCCCCAAGTTCGGCTGCGGGCTCGCGCAATGCGGCTCCTGCACCATCCTGGTCGACGGCGAGGCGGTGCGCTCCTGCGTGCTGCCGATCGACACGCTCAAGGACGCCGCGGTGACGACGCTGGAGGGTCTCGGCACCAGCGCCAAGCCGTCGCGGCTGCAGCAGGCCTTCATCGACGAGCAGGCCGTGCAGTGCGGCTACTGCGTCAACGGCATGATCATGACCTCCGCGGCGCTGCTCGCGAAGAACAAGAGCCCGAGCGAGGCGCAGATCCGCGACGCGCTCGCCGGCAACCTGTGCCGCTGCGGCACCCACAAGCGCATCGTCGCCGCGGTCAAGCGCGCGACGGCTGCGGCCTGACGGGGAGGCGACCATGACGACATCCAGCGCAACGATTTCCTTCGACCGCCGCGAGTTCCTCAAGGCGAGCGGCATTCTCGCCATCGGCTTCTTGCTCTCCGGCGTGGCCGGCCCCGCCATTGGTGCAACGCTGCGCCCGGCGAAATCGGTGGCCAAGGAAGCGGTCGACTCCTGGCTCACCATCAGCCCGGACAACCGCGTCACCATCTTCTGCGGCAAGGTGGACCTCGGGACCGGTGCCAGGACTGCGCTCGCGCAGCTCGCCGCCGACGAGCTCGACGTCAGCTTCGACCGCATCGAGATGGTGATGGGCGACACCGCGACGACGCCCGATCAGTGGCTCACCGCCGGCAACCTGACCATCTTCCAGGGCGGCTCCGAGCTGCGCCGGGCGGCGGCGAGCGCGCGCCGCGCGCTGGTCGAGCGGGCGGCGGCTCGGCTCGGCGTGCCGGCGGGAGACTTGACCGTGGAGGACGGCGTCGTCCACGTGAAGGGCGATCCGGCGCGCGCCGTGCGCTACGGCGAGCTGATCGGCGACGGCCTCAAGCTCGAGGTCGATGCCAAGATCGCGCTCAAGAAGGCGCCCGACTACAAGGTCATCGGCAAGTCGATCCCACGCGTGGACATTCCCGGCAAGGTGACGGCTGAGTTCACCTATGTGCACGACGTCCGCGTGCCGGGCATGCTGCATGCCCGCGTGATCCGGCCCGACGAGCACGGGGCGCGTATCGCGTCGGTCGACGACGCGGCGGCACGCCAGGTGGACGGATTCGTGCAAACGGTGCGCAAGGGCGATTTCCTCGCCGTGGTCGCGCGCAACGAGTGGGCGGCGATCAAGGCGGCGCGGGCGGTGCGGGTGAGCTGGACCGCCGGCACGGGGCTGCCCGACCAGGCGACCGTGTTCGACACCTGGCGCCAGCGCCCGGTCGCCAAGGAGGAGGTCACGCAGAACGCCGGCGATGCCGCCGCCGCGCTTGGCGCGAGCGCCAAGCGCCTCAAGGCGACCTACGATTTCGCGGTGCAGACGCACGCGACGATCGGTCCCTCCTGCGCGGTGGCCGATTTCCAGGACGGCAAGCTCACGGTGTGGACGTCCTCGCAGGCGACCCACTCGATGCAGCACGAGCTGGCGGCGATCACCGGCCTGTCGCGCGACGCCATCCGCCTGGTCTTCATCGAAGGGGCGGGCTGCTACGGCCGCAACGGCACCGAGGATGCGGCCGCCGATGCGGCGCTGACCTCGATGCTGACGGGCAAGCCGGTGCGCGTGCAATGGTCGCGCGCCGACGAGACGGCACGCGCGCCGAAGAGCCCGCCGCGCACCATGGACCTGGAGGCGGGTCTCGATGCGCAGGGCAACGTGGTGGCGTGGACCGGCGACTTCTACATCGCGCTCAACCACATCGCCGCCTTCAAGCCGCTCGACTTCCCGCTGCTCGCGGCGACCGAGACCGGGATTCCGCGGCCGGGCAACTGGGTCGGCTTCCTGTTCCAGAATTCGGGGCAGCCCTACCAGTTCCCCAACATCCGGGTGAACACGCGTCACATTGCTGAGGCGTTCTTCCGCTCCTCGCACCTGCGCAGCCCGGGGCGCATCGAGAACAGCTTCGCCAACGAGGCGTTCATGGACGAACTGGCGGCGGCCGCGAAGGCCGACCCGGCGGAGTTCCGCCTGCGTTACCTGAAGGATCCGCGCGCGATCGACGTCGTGCAGGCCGCCATGAAGCTCGCGGGCTGGCAGGCGCGGCCAGGGCCCAATCCGAATGCCGGTAGCGACAGTGTCGTGCAGGGGCGCGGGATCGCCTACCTGCGCTACAACAACGCCATCACCTATGTGGCGGCGGTCGCCGAAGTCGAGGTCGACAAGCGCTCGGGGGAGATCCGCGTCACCCGCGTGTGCGCCAGCCACGACTGCGGCGAGATGGTGAACCCGGACGGCGTGGCCAACCAGGTCGAAGGCGGCGTGCTGCAGACGGTCAGCCGCACGCTCCTGGAGACGGTCACGTGGGACCGCACCGCGGTGAAGAGCGTTGATTGGGAGACCTATCCGATCATGCGCTTCCCGGCGGCGCCGAAGGTCGAGATCGCGCTCATCGATCGTCCCGGCACGGTCGCCTGGGGCGCGGGCGAGCCGACGGCCTGCGCCATTCCGCCGGCCATCGCCAACGCGGTGTTCGATGCGACCGGCGCGCGCCTGCGCTCGGTGCCGTTCACGCCGGAGAAGGTGAAGGCGGCGCTGGCGGCGGCGCAGACGCAGCGGGGTTAGCAGGCACGGTAGGTTCGCCTGCCAGGGGATCAGCGCGGGATCGCGCTGATCCCCTGTGCGGCGTTGCCGAGCAAGCTCGGGCCCGGCACGAACGAGACGTGCCGGGCACCTACACGAGCGGAACGTAATCGTATTCCCCAACTCCCTGCAGGACCAGAATGGTCATCGAGGTGTCGCCCGCATTGGTGACCAGGTGCGGGCGGCCCGCCGCCACCGCGTAGCTTTCGCCGACGTCGAGCCGTACCTCCTGCTTCGGATCCTGCAGGAAGAGCCGAAGGCGGCCCTCCAGGACATAGAAGGTATCGCTTACGTTGTTATGGCAGTGCCAGGGTATGGTTTGCGTTGGCGACAGTTGCAGCTCGGCAATTCGGAAGCCGGGGCGCTGCAAGTGGTAGGCTCGACGCTCGACCTCGTAGAGGTGGCTGGCGTCCTTCACGGGTACCTTCTGTTGTCTCGTCTTCATGTGGGCAGCTCTCTCTGGCGCCGAATTCATTTGATCCTGAGGTGGCCCCGATCATCGCCGCATCTTAGCCAACTATTCATGAGCCCGCGACGTCCAGCTCCGGCACGACCGACGCGCGCAGAAGCCTGACGACTAGCGCCGCTGCGTCTTGCAGAGTCACGATGTCAAACAGCCAACGCCATGTCCATCCCGGCGAGAAAGTGTGCCTACCCATGCGGCTTGCGTGCCGGCGCCTGCTTTGACTTGCGGAGCCGATTCTTCTCATACTGTCGGTCTCATGAGCCCGCGGCCTGTTTTCTGGATCGCATTGCTCGCAGTGGTGCTCGCGCTGGCCGCGGTGCTCCGCGAAATTCTGTTGCCCTTCGTCGCAGCGATGGCACTTGCCTATCTGCTCGACCCGCTCGCCAATCGGCTCGAGCGACTCGGCTTCACCCGGCTCACTGCGACGCTGGCCATCATGGCGTCGTTCATTGCCGGTGCGACCGCCCTGGTTCTCCTGACTGCCCCCATCATTGTCCGGGAGTTGACGCACTTCATCGAGAGTGCGCCGCTCTATCTCAAACAGTTGCAGGGGCTCGCGACTGATCAAAGCCGGCCATGGCTCAGCTGGATCGTCGGGGAAGGGTTGGGCACCGCAGAGCGCTCGATCGGCGAGCTCACGGCCCTGGCGGCCGGCTGGCTCACGGCTTTTCTGCAATCGGCGTGGTCAGGCGGCGAAGCGCTGCTCTCGGTCTTCTCACTCGCGATCGTGACCCCGCAAAGAAATCTTGTATGTTCAGAAAGTTCATTTACGTAAGCGACTTGTGTCTGTATCAGTATATCTGACGAGTAATTGCTCACCCGGATGGGCGCAGGACGGGAGCTGCGGGCAAGGGCAATCCATTCAAGGTTAGGCGAATGGCCTCGAGCGCGCCGATGGCTTTTCGACGGGCGGTTTCGATGACGGATCTGATGTCGGCGTAGAGGTGTGCGGCCCATTCGGAGCGGAAGCAGTTTGTCACCTTGCGGAAGATGACGCAGGGGCGCAGCGCCTGCTCGGAGCCGTTGTTGGTCGGCGGGACGGCGCGATTGGCGAGGAAGACGAACATGTGTCGTCGGCAGCCCTTGATCACACCCTGCAATTTATTGCCGGCGCCATGGACTGGGGTGATGCGCAGTAACCCGTCGAGTTCGGTGTCGAGCTTGTAGGCATAGGCTCGCAGCGTGGCGTCGGCGAGTTGATTGCGCCGCCCCGCGATTTTGCAGGCGCGGCTGAGGAGCTTGCGCAAGTCAGGCGCGAATGCGGTGTCGCCGGCATCGATGGCGTATTGGGCATCGCGGATGAGATGGGCGAGGCAGACCTGATGGTCCTTGTTGGCCCAATTCATCTGGGCGGCGAGCCGGTCGGAAACCCAAAAATCGGGTCGGCGCTCGCCCAGGAACTGTTCGACCACGGCCCTGCTGCGGTTGGGATGGATGATGAAGCAGGCGTCCTCGGCGTGATGGAATACCCAGGTCCACCAGGTCCGCTTGCCGACCCGCACGCTGGTCTCGTCCGATTGCAGGATGGTGCCAGCGAGCAGGCGGGCGCGGATCAGGCTGGCAGCGCGCGCGAAGGCTTGCTTGCTGTCGTCGAGCATGTTGACGAGCGCGCCTTCGCTGATTTCAAGCCCGAGCAGATCGGAAAACAGCCGCGAAAGCCGCTCGAACGAAATCGCCTGGGTAAAGCGCAGGTAGATGGCGAAGGCCCGCAGGTTCGGCCCGAACGGCGAGCCCAATTCAAGCCCCGCCGGCGGCGCGGCTTTGAATGGTCTGGCGCAGCACGGGCACATGCCACCCAGCAATACCACCCGTGTCACGTCGGGTTTGATCTCGGGAATCTCGATCCGGTCGTAGGTGTGAACCGGCCTCTGCACCACCCCGGAGACATCCGCCCGGCAATGCTGGCATTGGCTCGCCGGAACATCGCGACGCCGGGTCGGGTTCGGATGCAACGGACGGTGCGCCCCAGCATGCGGCTTGGCCTTCGGCTTCGCGTCCGCCGCCCCGCTTGCCTTGTGTCCCTGCGAGGGGGGCGTGCTCGAATTGTCCGGCGTCTTCGGCGGCAAGTCGAGCTTGACGCGCAGCTCCAAGTTTTCCTTCCGCAACGCCGCGTTCTCGGCCTCCAAGACCTCCAAACGCGCCGTCAGATCGTTCAGCCGCTCCATTAACGTCCGAATAAGCGCGTCTTTCGCGGCGCTATCGAGAACGGCCAAATCAGGCGGCGGAATCATCCATACCTTGACTCACATCCGACGCCGCAACGCCACCGCCTTCACGCCATCCGAGTCAATTTACCGCACAGCTTTGTTTTACCCTCACGCCTACGAGGCGTGAGCAATTACTCTGACCGAACGAGACGACGCTGGAAAGCGAGTTAAACGCCCAGATAAGCACAAAATCAATGTGAGTATTTATTTGGAATGTACGTAAGGTCTCGACTAACATTACGAGCGCAGATACTGCCGAGTACTGCAGCAACGCGCACCGCTCCAAACTCAAGACGTCGCGCAACTGGTGTTCACGGCCGCCGACCGCCGACGATGTCGAAGGAATGACCGGGTGACGATCCCGGCGATGCGTTGACCGGTGGAGCCGTGAACCCAGCCCTGCATTGCAGGATGGCCTGCAGTGCGCAGTCGCTGCGATGTTCGCGACGGCGCTGCCACGTCAGATCAAGAGCACCTGAAGGCCGGACCCGATCTGGTGAAGACGCGCGAAGGGATTGAAGGCAACGGAGTCCACGTTGATAAAGCCAGGAGCTACTCGTGATCGCGCTGGCTGATGCTTAGGAGGAGGACTTGCACGAAATCAGCCGTTCTTCTGCACGGCATTCAAGGTATCGGAGCTTTGGTTACCCGCTTTTCCGATCCCAACCGAAGGTCTTTCGAAGCGTGGTCCGCTTGTAGCAGATTAAGGCACTTGGCATCGTCCAATCCTTCATCATCAAACAACCACAAAACAAGCAAGGCCATTTCGCAATGCTGCGATTGAACTTGCCGCCCGTTTGCGGGGCACATTTGTTTGAACACGTTAGTTTTTGGATCACCCTCGAATAGTCCATGTGACTGTGTGACGGTCGATCCTACCAGTAAAATCGAATTGTGTTGTACCGTTGGGAGCAGTGGTGATAGCCAACCAATGCAGAGCGAAGAGGTGAAGCGCGGAGTAGACCCTAAACGGGCAGCCCCTCAAAGCGACACAACACCACATCGGACCTCTGTAGAAATCGACTTTCTCGGGCAGATCTTCAGCGCACGGTCTGCGACGAGGCAGTAACGCCCGAATTACGGGACAATCGATACAAGGATTTGCGTGGTCAGTTGCAGGGCAATCGGGTGAAGAAGTACGTGACAATGGGATGAAGTGCTAAATCTGTCGTGATCCTCTGATTCGGTGGCGGAGGATGCGATGGAGCGGGGGCCAGAGGACTTTGCGGCGCTGGACGAAAGCGTTGTTTTCCTTGCGTATTTCAAGGATCTTCCGGATCCTCGGCAGCGTGGCAAGATCACGTATCCGCTCGCCGAGGTGTTGTTGCTGTGTCTGCTTGCGGTGTTGGCGGGAGCGGACACGTTCGTTGATATCGCGCGGTTCGGTGTGAAGAAGATCGAGCTCTTGCGGCGGTTCCGGCCGTTTGCCGATGGGACGCCTTCGCACGATCACCTCGGCGATATCTTTGCGACGCTCGATGCCGAGCAATTCCAGCGATGCTTCGTCTCATGGGTGGCGGCGTTGACCGGCACCGCGGCGGAAGTGGTCGCCATCGACGGCAAGACGCTGCGCCGGGCCCAGAAGAAAGACGCCAAGACGGCGATCCATATGGTGTCTGCTTTCGCAGCGCGTCAGCGCCTGGTGCTCGGGCAGGTCAAAGTGGCGGAAAAATCCAACGAAATTGTCGCCATCCCCAAGCTCCTCGCCATGATGGCAATCGAGGGCGCGATCGTGACCATCGATGCGATCGGCTGTCAGCGCAGCATTGCCCAGCAGATCCTGGATCAGAAGGCAGACTACGTCCTCGCCCTGAAGGGCAATCAGACCACGCTGCGCGAGGATGTCGAGCTTTTCGCCGCCGAGCAGAAGGCGAACGGTTTCAAGAACACCACGGTCAGCCGCCATGAGACCATCGACGGCGATCACGGCCGCATCGAAACCAGAACCTACACGGCGATCCATGACGTCGCTTGGCTACAGGAGCGTCACAACTGGCCGGGGCTCAAAGGCGTCGTCATGGTCGAGAGCAAGCGCGAAATCGGCGATAAAATCGAGCGCGAGACGCGCTTCTACATCACCTCCTTGGTGTGGCTTGCCAGCCAACTGGCACCCGTCGTCCGTAGCCATTGGGCAATCGAGAACAGCCTACACTGGGTCATGGACATGGTCTTCCGCGACGACGAGTGCCGCATCCGAACCGACCACGCCCCCGCCAACTTCACCACCATCAAGCACATCGCCCTCAATTTGATCCGAAAAGCCCCAGGCAAAGACAGCTTCCGCCTCAAACGCAAGGTCGCCGCATGGGACGACGATTTCCTCGCAAGTCTCATCGCCGCATGATTTTTTCACCCGATTCCCCTGTGGTCAGTTGGCGGACAATGGCGGACGCTGGCAAACGCAGGCGAACGCTAGGGCACCCTCGCAATCCGACCGCGCTTTCGCACAACTAACTGATAATATTGCTGAAACGATCCGGTCAGGAGAGGCCTCCTGCCACTTTTACTGCCGCCCTACGGGTACAGCGGCGAACGCCGGCGGACAATTTCGTAGGGACATCGGGAGGCCGGCACCGTAACGGACCGCGCCGCGCGCCTCGGCCGGCGGCTCGCGCGTCCTGTCTCGCCAATGCCGGAAGGTCTCGGCGGCGATTGTGGACGGCATCACGCAACGACGCCCCGGACGTGCTAGGCTCTCGTCAGGGACCCGGTCCGCCAACCCGGCCCTGAGGACCACGCCGACGAGGGCACCTCGGCTCGCAAGGGGGCAAAAGAGCGAGCGCCGACGCGTGTTCGTTCGCCAAGAGCGAAGGCGAGGACCCGCGTCAGCCCTGATCGAACCTCCATCACTAAATTGAAGGGGCAGATCGAAGCGCGGGACCGCTTGCTCGCCGAGGAACGCAAGCACCTCGCCGAAGCGTTGGACCAGCAGTCGGCGACGGCGGACGTGCTGCGTGCAATCTCCAGCTCGCCAACGGACGTCGAAGCGGTGCTCACGACCATTGCAGAAAGCGCAGCGCGACTACTCCACGTGACCGATGCCGACATCATGCGGGTCGAGGGCGACCTGCTCAAGTGCGTCGCAACATATGGACCATCGGCGACCTGGTCGATCGGAGCGACGGCGCCGTTGAATTGGGGATTGGGTCACCGGGCGAGCTGTGATCGATCGGATTACCATCCACGTTCCTGATCTGCTGGCTGCCGCAAGCGAGTTCCCGCAAGGAGCGGCGTATGCGAGGCAGTACGGACACAGAACTACGCTCGCCACTCCCCTCTTGCGCGAAGGATCTGCGATCGGAGCGATCCTGATCCGTCGCGTGGAGGTAAAGCCGCTCACGGAGAAGCAGATCGCGCTCCTGAAGATCCCCGCCGATCAGGCAGTGATCGCGATCGAGAACACGCGCCTGCTGAACGAGCTGCGCGAATTGCTGCAACAGCAGACCGCCACCGCCGACGTGCTGCGCGTCATCTCCACCTCGTCCGGCGCGCTCGAGCCGGTATTCCAGGCCATGCTGGAAAACGCCGTGCGCCTCTGCACGGCCAATTTCGGCAACCTCTACCTTCGCGACGGCGAGTTCTTCCGCCTCACCGCCTGGTACAACACGCCGCCGGCTTTCGTCGCGAACCGTCGCGCCCGCCCCTACCGCCCATCTCGACGGGCCTCCCGGTCGGCATGCTGCGCGACGCGGGCCGGTGGTTCATATCCCCGACCTCAGGGCCGATCCCGCCTATCTCGACCGTGATCCGGGCGTGCTCCGGTTCGTCGAGCTCGCCGGCACTCGCACCGTCCTCCTTGTCCCGATGCTCAAGGAGGAACGAACTGATTGGCTATCTCTCGGTCTACCGGCAGGAGGTGCGCCCATTCGCCGACAAACAGATCGAGCTGCTGACGAATTTCGCCAGCCAAGCCGTGATCGCGATCGAGAACACGAGGCTGCTCAACGAGCTGCGCGAA
>CAVZSC010000013.1:0-102349 GCA_963777755.1 uncultured Alphaproteobacteria bacterium | reverse complement strand
GTTCATCACCATGCTCGGCGGCGCGGCGGCGTCGCCGCTCGTTGGCGCGGGCGCGGCGGCCCCCAGATTGCCGACAGTTGGCTTTCTGGGGACGACGACCGCTGCCGCTTGGGGTGGCTGGGTGAATGCCTTTGTGCAGCGCTTGCGCGAACTTAATTGGAGTGAAGGCCGCAATCTGGCGATGGATGTGCGGTGGGCGGAAGGCCGTAATGAACGCTTCGCCGAAATCGCAGCGGAGTTCGCCCAACTCAAGGTCGACGTGATCGTAACGTCTGGCGGCGCCGTGCTCGCGGCGAAGCAGGCCACGCCGGACATTCCCATCGTATTTGCCGTGGCGAACGATCCGGTCGGCAGCGGTCTAGTGACAACTCTCGCCCGGCCGGAAGGCAATGCGACCGGATTTTCGCTGCAGGCGCCGGACCTCTCCGGCAACGGCTTGAGCTGTTGCGCGAAGTCGTTCCAAGCATGCGTCGCTTGCGATCCTCGGCAACGTCGATTATGCGGCCTCCGTATTGGAAATGAATGAGGTACGGCCGTTGCCGGCAGGCTCGGCCTCGACGTGGTCAGGCTCGAAATGCACAAGGCAGCGGACATCGTCCCGGTGTTCGATGACCTAAGATCGCGCGCAGAGGCAGTCTACATCGTCAACAATTCGCTCGTCAGCACCAACCGAATATTCATCAATGTTCTGGCAGTCGGTGAAGACTCCCGACCATCGCAGCATCAGCGAATACATCGAAGGAGGCAAAACTCATGTCGTATCGGCCGACTATCAGACCTCTTCCGACATGCGGCCGAGTATGTAAATAAAATTCTGCGCGGGGCGGAACCGTGCGATCTTGCCGTCGACAGCCCACCAAGTTCGATCTCGTCATCAATCTGACCACAGCCGAGGCGCTGCGCCTGGACATCCCGCCGACCCTGCTCGCCCGCGCCGACGAGGTGATCGAGTGGACCGTCGCACGTTCATCCGGCTTCTCGGCGGTACAGCGACATGGCAGCTGGCGGCGCGGCGCAGCGGCCAGGGTCGCGCGGATCGGATTTATTGGTAAGGCCACACCTTCAGGGTGGGGCCCATGGGTTGCTGCCGCCGATCAGCGCCTGCGCGGACCCGGCTGGATCGATCGACGCAACCTCGTTGTAGAGTATCGTCGGCGAGGGCCGCAGCGGGCGGTACTCCGAAAAACGAGAGTTCGTCCGGCTCAACGTCGATGTCGTTTTCGCGTCAGGCGGCGCAGTGCTTGCGGCGGAGCAGGCAACGTCAACCATCCCGATCATATTCGCCGTCGCAGTCGACCCTGTCGGAGGCGGCCTAGTCGCCATTGTTGCGCGACCGGGCGGAAATGTTGCCGGCTTCTCGCTGCAGTTTAGCGATCTTGCAGGCCAGCGACTCGAATTCTTGCGGGAGGTCGTCCCCACTATCAGTGGTTGGGGGTTTTGGCGATATCAGCTCTCCCGCGGTCGTTTCGGAGCGAGCAGAGGTAGAGGCTGCAGCCAAGGCGCTTGGTCTGCAAATCGCCAAAATGGACATCCGGCGTGCGCAGGATATCGCACCCGCGTTCGACATGGTCAAAGCCCACGTTCAAGCCATCTATATCTGTGCCGACGCACTCGTAGCCACCAACCGGACTCACATCAACATTCTCGCGGCTGGAGCGCAACTTCCAACCCTGCACGGCAATCGGAGTACGTCGAAGCCGGAGGGCTGATATCCTACGGTCCAACCTTCCGAACTCATTTCGGCGCGCCGCCGACTATGTGGACAAAATATTGCGCGGCGCAAAGCCGGCCGAACTCCCGTCGAGCAACCGACTAAGTTCGATCTCATAGTCAATCTGGTCACCGCCAAGGCCATCGGTCTCGAATTCCCGCCGACCCTGCTCGCCCGCGCCGACGAGGTGATCGAATGAGGAGGTTCATCGCGCGACCGGGCGGGACGGTGCTGGTCAGCCCATATCCGTCGTCCACGATTGCGATCGAACAACGAAATCGTCGGAACATCCCCTAGGGTGACGCTGCATGCTTCCTCCCGACCTGATCCTGCACAGCGGCAAGATCATCACGCTCGATCGCGGCTCGCGACTGGCGCAGGCCGTCTCGGTGCGAGCCGGTCACATCGTGGCGGTCGGCGAAGACGCGGCGCTCCTCAGGGACGCGGCGCCGACCACCCGGCTCGTCGACCTTCCGGCCGCTCCGTGCTGCCGGGGCTGTTCGACGCCCATCCGCATGCCGACCGCGAAGGCCTCAAGGCGCGCGGCAGCATCCCGATCGCCGGGCTCCATTCGGTGGCCGACATCGTCGATGTCGTGCAGCGGGCGGCGGAGACGACGCCGGCGGGCGAATGGATCGTGCTCATGCCGATGGGCGAGCCGCCGCACGAATACATCAGTCGCCCCGAGCAGTTGACCGATGGCCGCTTTCCCACCCGGCACGACCTCGATGCGGTGGCGCCCGACCATGCGATCTACATTCGCGCGGTATGGGGCTGGTGGAGCCGGCGGCCGTTTCCGTCCGTGGCGAATTCCTTGGCGCTCGCGCTCGCCGGCGTGACTCGCGATACCGTCGCGCCGCATAACGTCGAGATCGTGAAGGATGCGCGCGGCGAGCCGACCGGCGTGTTCCTCGAGCGCAATTTCGTGCCGGTGCTGGAATACACGCTGCTTCGCGACCTACCGCAATTCAAGTATTGCGATCGCGTGGAGAGCGCGCGGCTCGGCGCGCATGCCTATGCGGCCGCGGGCACGACCTCGCTCACGAAGGGCATGGCCTCACGCCGACCGTGATCCGCGCCTACCGCAGAACGCCGAGCGCAACGCGCTGCCCTTGCGCATGCATGCGCCGGTGGGCGTGCCGAGCGCGGCGTTCGACGACAAACAACTCATGGACTTGTTCTATCACTATGCCGGTCCGGCCGGCGGCCGCGGCCGCGGCGACGACATCCTGCGCGTGGAAGGCATCAATCTCGGCGGTCATGCCGATGCGACGGTCGCCGACATCATCGCGGCGGGGTATCCGTACGACCGTGGGCCGGCATTTCTACCAGGCGATGACCGCCGAGCGGTTCGTGAAGCTCGAAATCGAGGCGGCGCGGCTCGGCCTGCGGTGAATTGCGTGATCAGCCGCGACATCGATATGGCCTGAGCGCCTACGAGGCGATCGACAAGGAGGTGCCGATCGGCGACCGGCGCTGGGTGATGATCCACGTCAACCAGGCGACCGACGCCCAGATCCGCCGCATGAAGCGCTCGGCGTCATCGCCACGGTGGTGCCGGGCTTCCTGTGGATGGCGGGCGACCGGTACGGCCTCGACAAGCTCGGCAGCGACGGCATCCCGATCCGGCGGCTCCTGGACGGCGGCGTGCCGGTCGCGCTGTCGACCGACGGCGTGCCCTCTCGATGCTGTGGGCCGCCTGGGAGGCGATCGCGCGCTGGGATGAGGACGGCCAGCGCCAGCTCGGCGACAGCCATCTCACCCGGGAGGAGGCGCTGCGCATGGCGGCGCAGAGCGGCCATCGGCTGACCTGGAACGAGGACCGGTTCGGATCGCTCGAGGCCGGCAAGGCGGCGGACATGGCGGTGCTGGCCGAGGACCGCTGACCTGCGATCTCGATCGCCTCAAGGACATCCGGATCGAACGCACGTTCCTCGGCGGGCGTCAGGTGTTCGGGCCGGAGTGAGACAGCGGGGCGTCGTCACGCCCGGCCAGGGCCGGCCACCTGATTTTCGCGGCGTGGAACAAACGACGGCTCGGCCGCGCCTCGTGGCAATCCCGGGGAACGGCCAAACCGCATGTGGGCGCGCCTCGACGTCAGGCAGGCAATGCCGCGCGTGCCAGCCGCGTCAATGCGAAGCGATGTAGGCGTCGCGCAGGACCTTGGTCTCCAGCTCCAGATCGTCGAGGCGGTGCTTGACGACATCGCCGATGCTGACGATACCGGCGAGCTTCCCGTCGCGCAGCACGGGCATATGGCGCGCGCGATGGCGCGTCATCATGGTCATCACGCGATCCACGCTGTAATCCGGGGACACGGTAGTCACACCGTATCGCATGATGTCTTTCACGGCATCGACGCCGCGGCCTCGCCGTAGCGGGAAAACGCATGAACGATCTCGCGTTCGGAAACGAGGCCGAGCATTGCGTTCCCACTCGTCACGACGAGAGCGCCGATGTTCTTTGCGTGCAGCCAGTCCGCCGCGCTCTTGATGCTGGCCTCGGGGGCTATCGTTGCGACGTCGGTGCCCTTCTGCCTGAGACTGCTTTCGATAGTCATCGCGGCATCTCCCGGATTCGCCGTAGCCAAGATGATTTGCCGAGAGTGCGCCTTTTCGACTGCGTCGGCAACACGATCCGATGGATCGCGCCGGTTTGATCGCGAGTCGCCGGCGTTGCGCGGCGGCAGCGGCTGCGTCGTGCCGTGCCCGACATCGTTCCTTGCCACCTGAAACCAATTCGCACCGCTCCGTATCTCGTCGGTATCCCGCTGACGTTGCGGAGAAATGACCGATGAGCAATGCCAATGTGCTGCTGGCGAAGGGCCTCTATGCCGCGTTCAAGCGCGGCGAGATCGCCACGATCCTCGCTGCGCTGACGGACGATGCCGACTGGCAGATCCATGGGCGGGAGACGGACTTTCCCACCATCGGCCGGTTCAAGGGACCAGAGGGAGCCGGGAATTCTTCGCCCGTGTCGCCGAGCACCTGGAGAACACCGAGTTCGAGCCGCGCGAGTTCCACGCCGCCGGCGACAAGGTATTCGTGCTCGGCCGCCATGGCTGGAAGGTGCGCAAGACCGGAAAGCCGGCGAGCGCCGAATGGTGCCACATCTTCACGTTCCGGAACGGCAAGGTGTGCGAGTTCCGCGAGTTCACCGACACCGCGCAATTCGCCGAGGCCTATCGCAACTGAGCGCGGTACCGTCGGGCGGCTGCGGCTTCTTGCCGCCAATCCGACGTCACCATATCGCCCACCTTTCGCGGTTCGAAGCGCGGCCAGCCGGAGGGCGGGCCGTGCCAGCGACTCTTGCGAAGGATCCTTGATGCTGCGATTTGCCGCCGTTCTCGTGCTCGCTCTCCTGTCGTACCTGGGCAACGCCGCCGCCAGGCCTGCGTTACCGGCCTTGCTTGCGTCCGAATCCGACATTCGCCGGATTCTGGCGGACCGCATCGATCTCGAGCGACGCGGTGTCGGCATCGTGGTCGGCCTCGTCACGCCGGAAGGCAGAAAGGTGATTGCCCATGGCGGGGTCGATCACGGGGATCCGCGCAAGGTCCGCGGCGATACCGTGTTCGAGGTCGGCTCGGTCGGCAAGGTGTTCACCGCGCTGTTGCTGGCTGACATGGCACGGCGGGAAGAGGTTGCACTCGCCGATCCCGTCGCACGCTACCTGCCGCCGCGGGTCCACGTGCCGGAACGGGGAGGGCGCGCGATCACGCTCCAGGATCTCGCCACGCACCATTCCGGACTGCCGCGCCTGCCCACCAACTTCGTCCCACGCGATCCTGCCAACCCTTATGCGGACTATACGCTCGACCGGCTCTACGAATTCCTCTCCGGTTTTCAGCTGACCCGCGATGTCGGTGCGCAGTATCAGTATTCCAATCTCGGTTACGGTTTGCTCGGCCACGCACTGGCTCGCCGCGCCGGCCTCGACTATGAGGCGCTGGTGCTTGCCCGCATTGCGGCTCCGCTCGGGCTCGCCAGCACGCGCATCGCGCTCTCGCCGCAGCTCAAGGCGAAGCTCGCGATCGGGCACAACGAACGGCTCGAGCCCGTTCCCAATTGGGACGACACCACCTTGGCGGGGGCCGGCTCGCTGTTGTCGAGCGTCAATGACCTGCTCACGTTCGTTTCGGCGCATCTCGATGGACGGAAATCGCCGCTGCGTTCCGCCATGCGCGCCATGCTGGCGGTCCGGCAGCCGACGGATGCGCCCAACGTGGAGATCGCGCTCGGTTGGCACCTCTCGAGCCGGGAGGGCCGCGAGCTGGTGTGGCACAACGGCGGCACCGGCGGCTACAGCTCGTTCATCGGTTTTTCGCCCGATACGCGCACCGGCATCGTCGTTCTGGCCAATGCCGGAGTCGACATCGACGATATCGCCCTGCACGTCATGGATCAGCGCTATCCGCTGGCGCGCCAACAACCTGGCGAACAGGCAGGCCGTTCAGCGGCCGTCGGCATACGGCAGAACGGCAAGCAGGTTCCCGCGTTGCGCGTCGAATGAGCCTCGTGCTCACCTCGCTTCGAGGCGATCAGACGGAGGTATGGGTGTCAACCGCGATGGGCCGCCGCCGTCGACCCCAACGGCCCGGACGCGCCTCGAGCACGCCGGCGCACGGCGTTCCGCATGCGCTGCAGCGCCCTTCGGCGGTCAGATGCCAGGCGCCGATCTCGTGCCAATCGCGGCCGATCAGCACCGTGCCGCAACCATGGCAGTAGGTCGCCTGGCCGGCAGGATCGTGGATGTTGCCGGTGTAGACGTGGCGGAGGCCCGCCTCGCGGGCGATGCGCCGCGCGCGATGCAGCGTCGCCGGCGGCGTCGGCGGCGTGTCCCGCATCTTCCAGTCCGGGTGGAACGCGGTGAAGTGCAGTGGCACGTCCGGCCCCAGGTGGTCCATCATCCAGCGGCTGAGCGCTTCGATCTCGCCGGGCGAGTCGTTCTCGCCGGGGATCACCAGCGTCGTGATCTCGAGCCACACGCCGGTCTCGTGCCTGACGTATTCAAGCGTCTCTAGCACGGGCGCAAGCGCGCCCGAGCACAGGCTCTTGTAGAAGCCCTCGGTGAATCCCTTGAGGTCGATGTTGGCGGCGTCCATGTGGCGAAAGAATTCGCGGCGCGGCTCGGGCGAGATGTAGCCGGCGCTCACCGCCACGGTCTTGATGCCGCGCGCCCGGCAGGCCACGGCCGCGTCGACCGCATATTCGAGGAAGATCACCGGGTCGTTGTAGGTGAAGGCGACCGAGCGGCAGCCCGTGTCCAGCGCCGCCTGGGCGATCGCCTCCGGCGATGCCTTGGCCTGCAGCCGGTCGAATTCGCGCGCCTTCGAGATGTCCCAGTTCTGGCAGAACTTGCAGGTGAGATTGCAGCCGGCGGTCCCGAACGACAGCACCGGCGTCCCGGGCAGGAAATGATTGAGCGGTTTCTTTTCGATCGGGTCGATGCAGAAGCCCGACGAGCGCCCGTACGTCGTGAGCACGATCGCGTCGTCAAGGCGGCCGCGCACGAAGCACAATCCGCGCTGGCCCTCGTGCAGCTTGCAATAGCGCGGGCAGACGTCGCACTGGATGCGCCCGTCCTCGAGCCGGTGCCAGTAGCGGCCGGGTGCGCCCGCGAGAACCGGTTGATCCATGCGCCGACTGCCCTAACTGACAGGATTGCACGTGTATGTGGTGACGGCGGGGCGCCAGGCAACGGTGCGAGCGATGCGGAAAGTTGAGAAAATCCGTCCCCCGGCGGTCGCGGGCGCGTTCTACCCGGCGGATCCGGCACGGCTGCGCGCGCAGGTGACCGAGCTCATGGCCGCTGCGCCCGCCGGTGGCGGGATGCCGCCGAAGGCCCTGATCGCGCCGCACGCCGGCTACGTGTATTCCGGTCCGGTGGCGGCGGCGGCTTTTGCGGGCCTGCGTGGCCGGGAGGCTTGCATCCGGCGCGTGGTCGTCATCGGACCGGCGCACTACGTGGCGATCCGCGGGATCGCCACGGCCACGGCGCACGCCTTCGAGACGCCGCTCGGCCGCGTGCCGGTCGATTGTGACGCTCTTGCGATGATCGCCGGCCTGCCCGGCGTGAGCACGAACGATGTGGCGCACGCTCCCGAGCACGCGCTCGAAGTCGAGCTGCCGTTCCTGCAGGCGGCGCTCGGTTCGTTCGCGGTGATCCCGCTGCTCGTCGGCGCCGCCGCGCCGCAGGACGTTGCGCAGGTGCTCGATCAGCTGTGGGGCGAGGCGGACACGCTGATCGTGGTGAGCTCCGACCTCTCGCACTATCTCGACCATGCGACGGCGCAGCGGCGCGACGCGGCGACCGCGGCGGCGATCGAGCGCCACGACTGGGCGGCGCTCCGCCCCGACGACGCCTGCGGTGCGCTGGCGATCGCCGGGTTACTCAAGGAGGCCCGTGAGCGAGGGCTGCAGGCGAGGCGGCTCGCCCTGTGCAATTCCGGCGACACCGCCGGCACGCGCGACCGCGTCGTCGGCTACGGGGCCTGGGCGTTCGCCTGATCAAGGCCTTGGCAGGGCATCGAGACGTCGCAAGAACGAACCAATTGGCGCAACGTGCATGAAGCAGAGTTCGGCCGCGCCGCTCATCTGTCCCACCAGGGGTGGCATGATCGGACGAGAATCATGGCGGTGGATACCTTCGAAGCCGAACCCCGATTGGTTCATGCGGTGTGCCTGCCGGGTGCACCGAGCGTGACGGTTCGCCCGGCAAGCCCCGGGGATTGCGACGTCATCCGGTCGTACATCCGTCAGCTTTCTGCCGGGTCCCGTCACAACCGGTTTCTCGGCACCCTGAAGGAGCTGTCGCCGCGCGAGCTCCACCGCATGACACACGCGGACCATTGGCACCGGCTCGCTATGATCGCGGAGACCGTCGTCGCCGGCACCTGCGTGATGATCGGCGAGGCGTACTATGTGATGGCGCCCGACCAGATCAGCTGCGACATCGCGCTCTCTGTCGCCGACGCCTGGCAACGCAGAACCCTCGGCACGCGGCTCATGTGAATCCTCGCCGCCCGCGCCCGGAGCGTCGGTATCAGTTACCTGACCGGCGAGGTGCTGCGCTCCAACGCTGCAATGACGGCGCTGGCCCGCAAGTCCGGATGGGCGGTCACGGCCGCCGTCACGGACGCCAGGCTGATCCGGATGACCAAGCAACTCTGACCGTGATGCCGAGCTGCCGTTCGATCAGAGCGGCCCGGCGGCGAAGCGGGCAACCGCAAGGCTCGCCCCGAGCTTTCCGCACAGGCGTGGTCGCGGTCTATCCATCCAGGTGCGCAACGGACGCGATCTCGACCAGGAACTCGGGTCTCACCAGGTCGGCGCGGATGCAGTAGCGTGCCGGCGGATCTTGCGGGAAGTACTCCCGGTAGATCTCGTTCATGGCCGCGTAGCAGCTCATGTCGGAGAGGAAGATGTGGTTGAAGGTGATGTCCCTCATCGATCCTCCGGCCGCTTCCAGCACGGACTTGATCGTCTCGAGGATGTGCCGCGTCTGCGCCCTGACGTCATTCCGGCCGACCAGCTTGCCGTTGCTGTCGAGCGCGAGTGTCCCCGATACATAGAGCGCGTTCCCCGCCTTTACGCCGGGCGAATAGGGGGCGAGCGGCGGTGCCGAGCCTTTCGGAACGATGACCTGGTACGACATGGATCGACCTCCGTTTCAACATCGATGTGTGCCGAGTCGCTGCAGGATGCCTCGGGATCAGCGGCGCCTCACGGGTGCCGGGCGATGAAGCCGAGGACTGCGTGATTGAATGCCGGCGGGTCCACCTCCGAGGCGCAATGGCCGCCGCGCTCGAGCTCGGCGAGCTCGGCGCCGGGGATTTTCTGCGCGAGCTCCCGGCTGAAATAGGGCGGCGTGCGGATGTCGTCCCTGGCGCAGACGACCAGCGTGGGGACGCGGATGTTGGGCAGGTCGGCGGTGCGGTCGAACGCCACGATGGCGTCGATGCGGCTCGCCACGATCTCGGCCGGCGGAAATGCCGGAATGACCAGCTTCTCGCGTTCTTCCAGGAGGCCGATGTTCTGGTTCACCCACCAGTCGGGATAGAGAAACACCGCGGTCGAGCGGACGTAGGGTGCGGCGCCCGACGCGGTCAGCAGGGCGCGGCGCGCCTCGAACACGCGGCGGAAGAACGGGTCCGCCTTGGTCCAGCTGGCGTAGATCGTGAGGCTCTTCAGCCGCTCCGGGTGCGTGGCCGCAAGCGTCTGCCCGATGGCGCCGCCGGTGGAGTGCCCGACGAGGTGCGCCTGCGCGATTCTCAGGTGGTCCATGACGCCGATGAGGTCGCGGGTCATCTGGTCGACCGAATAGCGGATCTTCGAGCGGCTGCTCTGGCCGGTGCCGCGATGATCGTGAACGACGACCTGATGGCGCTCCGAGAAGGCGGGGATGTTGGGCGCCCAATAGCTGCCGACGCCGCCTAGCCCCGGCACCAGGAGGACGGGCGTCCCAGTCCCATACGTTTCGTAGTGGATGTGACCGTCGCCGAGATCGACCTTGGGCATGCGCCACCACGCGAAGGATTGCGGAAGCCGGGACAGTAGAGGCAATCGCGCGCACTGCAAACGGCGACGACGGCGCTCATCGGTGGCGCCCACAACCGCCGCGCGGCGTGCGCCAAGTCCTTGCCTTGCCAGACCATGATGAGAGGGGTACGACTTCGATCGCCGAAATCCGGGTGCGAACGCTCGGGAGCGGCAGGGAGGATGCCATGCTGACACGGCGAGGCTTTGCGGGTTTTGCGTCCTGCGCCATCTGCGCGGTTACGGGTTTTGTCGCCACCGAGGCATCGGCGCAGGGGGCGCCGCCCGCCGCAACGGGCGGCGTCACACGGAAGATTCTGTCGCAGCAGGACGGTCCGGTGACCGGATACGTGACGATGCTCGTCGAGGCGGAGATCGAAGCCGGCGTGGCGGTCGGGCGCCACACGCATCCGGGCATCGAGTCCGCCTATGTCATCGAAGGCGGCTTCGAGCTCCCCATCGAAGGTCAGGCGACCCGCATGCTGAAGCCGGGCGATGCATTCCAGATCCCGGCCTCGACACCGCACGCCGGAGGTAAGCCCGGCACCGCCAAGACGAAGATCCTGATCACGTACGTAGTGGAGAAGGGCAAGCCGCTCGCGTCTCCGGCCTGATCGGGTCAAAAGACCCAAAAGCGCCGCTGGGCATCACGTGACGGTCCACTGTTGGATCGCACGAAGCAGAGTTGCGCGCTGCATCGTCCATCCTGAGGGGTACGCACATGATGAAACTTCCGCGCCGTCGATTTCTCCATCTGGCAGCCGGTGCCGTCGCGCTCCCGATGCTGCCACCGATCGCCTATGCGCAGGCCTATCCGACGCAGCCGGTGCGCATCATCGTCGGCTTCGCCGCCGGCAGCGGGTCCGACATCCTGGCCCGTCTGATGGCGCAATGGCTCACCGAGCGGCTCGGTCAACAGGTGATCATCGAGAACCGGGCGGGCGCCGGCGGCAATGTCGGGACCGAGGCCGTGGTGAAGGCGCCGCCGGACGGCTACACGCTGCTCAAGGTGGTTCCGGCGAACACGGTCAACGACACGCTCTACGACAAGCTCGCCTTCAATTTCATTCGCGACATCGCACCGGTCGCCGGCATGGTGCGCGTGCCGTACGTCGTGGTGGTGAACCCGTCGCTGCCGGTCACGACCGTTCCCGAGCTCATCGCCTACGCGAAGGCCAATCCCGGCAAGCTCAACTTCGCTTCGGCCGGCGTCGGCACCGGCATCCACATGTCGGGCGAATTGTTCAAGATGATGGCTGGCGTGGACATGGTGCATGTGCCGTATCGCGGCGCCGGCAACGCGATGACGGATCTGATCGGCGGGGCGGTGCAGCTCATGTTCGACACCTCGCAGGCCTCGATTCCGCATATCAAGGCCGGCAAGGTTCGCGCGCTGGCGGTGTCCACGGCGGCGCGCTCGCAACTGCTGCCGGACTTGCCGACGGTCGGCGATTTCGTGCCCGGCTACGAGGCGAGCGGCTCGTTCGGCTTCGGCGCGCCACGCAACACGCCCCTCGAGATCATCGAGAAGCTCAACCGCGAGATCACCGCCGTGCTGGCCGATCCCAAGGCCAGGGCGCGCATTGCCGAACTCGGCGGCGAGCCGCTTGCGGGGTCACCCTCAGCCTACGGCCGGCTGCTGGCCGAGGAAGCCGAAAAGTGGGGCAGGGTGGTCCGCGCCGCGAACATCAAGGTGGAGTAGGGCGCCCGGCTGCGGGCGCTCATTCGCCGTGATGACAGAGCGGAAGGGGCTAGTGTGGCGGATTTGACGTTCCTATCAGCATTGCGGCGATTCCTTCATAGGAACGTCAAATCCAACGCCACACTAGAATCATATGCTTACTAGTGTCCCTTTGGTTCCGGCGTTCGTACGAGAGGATGCTGCAAAGTGATACGAACGTCGGAACCGGGACACTAGCGTGGGCGATGTTCGACGGGTTCTGGTGGTCGGCGGCGGCGTCGGCGGGTTAACGGCCGCCGCAACATTCGCACGGCGCGGCGTGGAGGTCGTCCTCATCGAGCGGCGGCCGGCCTTCGATATCCCGGGGGTCGGGCTCGGCCAGCCGGCGAATGCGCTGCGCGTCTACGACACGCTCGGCGTTCTCGACGAGATCCTCGATACCGGGTTCCGCTATGACCGCATGTGGATCTTCGATCCCGACCGGCGGCTGATCGTCGAGCACAAGTTCCTGCTCGGCGACGAGAAGGTGCCGGCGTTTTGCGCCCTGTCGCGCTTGCAGCTGCACAAGATCCTGCTGGGGGCCGTGGAGAGGGCCGGCGTGCAGGTCCGCCTGGGCGTCACCGTCAACGCGATCCACGACGACAAGGATCGGGTGGACGTGGAGCTCTCGACGGGCGAGCAGGACTCGTTCGATCTGCTGGCCGGCTTCGACGGCATACGCTCCACCACACGGCTCCATCTCGTCGGGACGGCGTTCGCGCCGCGACCGTCCGGTTACGGCGCCTGGCGGGTGCAAGCGCCGCGGCCGGACGATGTGCGCGGGATGGAGTTCCTGCAGGGGATCGGCAGCAAGACCGGCGCGATGCCGCTCGGCAACGACGTCATGTACCTGTTCCACATCCGCCCCGAAGCGCCCGACGCCGATTTCGCCGGACAGGACCTGGCGCATCTGTTCCGGCAACGACTTGCCCCGTACGGCAGCTACGTCGCCGAGATCGCCGCCTCGCTCAACGCGAGCTCCGACATCGTCTACAGCCCGATCGAGCCGCTGATGCTGCCGTGGCCGTGGCATCGCGGGCGCGTGGTGATCGGCGGCGACGCCGCGCACACCTTCGCGCCGCATCTCACCCAGGGCGCCGCCATGGCGGCCGAGGATGCGCTCGTCCTGGCGCGCGAGGTGCTCAGCGACGACGGCCCGATCAAGGCCAGGCTGATGCGCTATGCGATGCAGCGCTACGCACGCTGCGCCTTCGTCTACACGTTCTCCGGCCAGTGGCTGCATGACGAGCAGTCGGTGCGTTCGGCCGCGGAGCTGGAAGCCGCCCGGGCGGAATTGACGTTGAATGGATCGGCGCGCATCGGCGTGAGCGACGGCATCCTCAACGAACCGATCTAACGCGCAACCGGCCCCTCGGCCTTCTTCCACGCCGCGAGCCCGCCCTGCAGGTGGCAGGCGGACGTGAGCCCGGCGTCCTGCGCTGCCTGCACCGCCATGGCGGAACGCTCGCCGAACGCGCAGTAGAACAGGATACGTTTGCCGGTGGACGCAGCGAGCGCGTGCAACATACCGCCGGGCCGGATGTTGCCTTGCAGGTCGGGGTAGGGGGCATGCAGCGAGCCGGCGATCACCCCGTGCTTCTCACGCTCGCCGGCCTCCCGCAGGTCGATGAAGGCGACGTCCGCCTGGCCGACGAGGTCCATTGCTTCGTGCACCGCCACGGCCCAGCCGCGTCGGGCCACCTGATCCTGCGCCAGGCCCTGCCGCATGTTGGAGGGCACCGCCACATCCATCATCTTCGGGTTGGGCAGGTTGAGGCTGTTCATCAGCGCCACATAGTCGTCGACCGATTTCACCTGCAGGCGCGGATTGAACGCCTTCTCCTCGCCGATAGTGGAGACCGTGTCGCCCTTGTAGTCGTGCGCCGGAAACACCAGCGTGTCGTCCGGCAGCCGCAGCAGCTTGTTGAAGATCGAGTCGTATTGCTGGCGCGGATCGCCGTTCTGGAAATCGGTGCGGCCGGTGCCGCGGATCAGCAGCGTGTCGCCGGTGAACACCCGGTCGCCCATGCGGAAGCTGTATGAGTCGTCGGTGTGGCCGGGCGTATAGAGCACGTCGAGCGAGAGCCCCTCGACCTTGATCGTATCACCCTCGGCGACGCGCATGGACACGACGTCGACGCCCGACTGCTCGCCCATCACGGTGATGCAGTGGGTGCGGTCGCGCAGCGCCCCGAGCCCGGTGATGTGATCGGCGTGGAGGTGCGTGTCGACCGCCTTGACCAGCTTCAGATCGAGCTCGCCGACGAGCTGCAGGTAGCGATCGACCCGCTCGAGCACCGGATCGATGATGAGCGCCTCGCCGCCGCGCCGGCTGGCGAGGAGGTAGCTGTAGGTGGACGAGACGTTGTCGAATAATTGTCGGAAAATCATGGGCTTTGCCCTAAAAAAATGCTCCGCTGAGTGATCAGCGGAGCATGGAATTGCTTTCTGTCAGAACTGAGACAAGTCGTCATCGCCGGGCGATGACGAACCCGCTACCTCGGCTGCGGCACGATGCGGATGTAGGGCCGCGGCGCCTTCCAGCCTTGGGGATAGGCCTTCTTGGCGTCCTCGTCGGAGACCGAGCCGGCGATGATCACGTCCTCGCCCTGCTTCCACTGGGCCGGCGTCGCCACCTTGTGCTTGGCGGTCAGCTGCAGCGAGTCGATGACGCGCAGCACCTCGTCGAAATTTCGTCCCGTCGTCATCGGATAGACCAGGATCAGCTTGATCTTCTTGTCGGGGCCGATGACGAACACGTTGCGCACGGTCTGATTGTCGGCTGCGGTGCGCGGGCCGTCCGCGGACGCCGCGGCCGGCAGCATGCCGTAGGCCTTGGAGATCGTGAGATCGGGGTCGCCGATCATCGGATAGTTCGGTGCAAACCCTTGCGTGTCCTTGATGTCCTGCGCCCATTTCGAATGGCTATCGACCGGGTCGGCCGAAAGCCCGACGATCTTCACGCCGCGCTTGTCGAATTCCGGCTTGATCCGCGCCATGTAGCCGAGCTCGGTGGTGCACACCGGCGTGAAATCCTTCGGATGCGAGAACAGCACCACCCACGTGTCGCCGATGAAGTCATGAAAGCGGATCTTACCTTCCGTCGTATCGGCTTCGAAATCCGGAGCCGTGTCGCCGATTGCCAGAGCCATTGCCGCCTCCTTCAGTTGCGCGAGCGCGCCGGCGTAAGACCGAACGTCATCGCGCCATGTCCTGCTTGTGGACTTAGTTATGCGAAGGCTCACACGCGATCAAGGCACGCGCGCATTGACGCAAACTATGCTCGCGGGCGCTGCCTGACGAGCAAAGATCGGTTGCGGCGGCTGCACCGCGGAGATCGTTCTTTCGCGTCAGCCCTTCTCGACCGGAAGGTCCGCCCGTGCGCCCCATTCCGACCACGACCCGTCGTACAGGCGCACGTGATCCTTGCCGAGCGCATCGAGCGCGAACGTCAGGATGGCGGCGGTGACGCCTGAGCCGCAGCTGGTGATGATCGGCTTGTCGGTGTCCACGCCGCCGGCGCGGAACGCCGCCGCGAGCTGCTCCGGTGGGGCGAGCCGCCCGCCCTCGAGCAGCCCCTGGAACGGCACGTTGCGCGACCCCGGCATGCGCCCCGCACGCAAATGCGGGCGCGGCTCCGCCGCCTCGCCGCGGAAGCGCTCGGCCGATCGCGCGTCGACCACCTGGGCGTGGCCGCTCGCGAGCGCCTGCTGGACGTCGGCGACCGCCGCGACCGCCGCATGGTCCTTGCGCGCGGTGAAATGGCGCGGCAGCCGCTTCACCTCTCCGAAATCGATTGGACGCCCCTCCGCCTTCCATTTCGGAAAGCCGCCGTCGAGGATGAACACGTCGCCGGCGCCGAAGATGCGGAACGTCCACCACACGCGCGCCGCGGAGTAGAGGCCGAGCCCGTCGTAGACCACGATCGTCTGTCCGTCGCCGATACCGAGCTCGCGCAGCGCCGAGGAGAACTGCTCGGGGCGCGGCAGCATGTGCGGAAGGTCGATCGTATGGTCGGCGATCTGATCGATGTCGAAGAACACGGCGCCGGGAATATGCGCCGCCAGGTACTCCGCCCGTGCGTCGCGCTTCATCGTCGCCAGGTAGTACGAGCCGTCGACCACCACGACGTCGGGGGCGTCGAGGTGATCGGCGAGCCATTGGGTGGTGACGAGCCATTTGCTCGCGGGCGCGCGATCGTCGGTCATGGTCCCAGCTTCCTTCGTTCAGGCGATCCGCACCATCGGTCAACCGCGATTGTTGCGCAACCGGAAAACCGATGCCCCGTCGATTTGCCGGCCCGCGCACGATTTCACTTTGAGTTAAGCAGGGTCCACGCGTACTGTCGTCCGGAAAGGAAACACCATGGTTTTCAAACCGAATTATGGCCTGCAACGGGCCGATCGCAACCGTGCGGCGCAAGCGAAAGCCGAGGCAAAGCAGAGGAAGCGGGAGGAAAAAGCCGCGCAACGCAAAGCCGAGCGTGCCGTCGAGAGCGACAGCGACAGCGACAGCGAGAGCCGATCCGACGGCGACAAGGGATCAGAGGCGTGAGGTGGACGGCGGGAGCCCTGGATCCCCGCTATTTGTCGCGGGAGCGACGGATGCTGGCAATCGCCACGGGCGCGGTCCGCCGCTTTTCCGCGATGATCCGATCCTGCTCTTCGATCAAGGCTCTGGCGGGCGCATCGCCCTCGAATCCACCGAGTGCCTTGCTGTCGATCCTGCGATTGGAATTCTGCGACCCGTCTTCATAGAAGACGTCGAAGAACGCGAACTCCGCACGCGTCGCCGGTTTCCGTGCCATGCTCAGTCTCCATTGGGCAAATTTCTGGTCCGCGCCCGGACGAAGTCAGAGCGCATACACCGAAAGAATGGACTCGACCGACCCGACGTTATCGCGGCGGGTCGACGCGCAATGCGCCGAGCCTATGCGACCTGCAGGTTCGAGGCCGCCTTCTTGCCCCGCTCGGTCACGATGTCGAACGTGACCTTCTGGCCTTCGACGAGGCCGCGCAGCCCGGCCCGTTCGACCGCCGACACGTGAACGAACACGTCAGGGCCGCCGTCGGTCTGCTGAATGAAGCCGAAGCCTTTTTGCGAATTGAAGAACTTGACCGTGCCGCTTGCCATTTCTCGTCCCCTGATGAAGCAGATGAGCCTTTGCAGGGCGCACGACCATCGAACACCCTGTTATCCGACTTCCGGCTTGTCTTGGAGAGGGGCCCAGGTGGGCACACATCAAGCAAAGCAAAAATATCGAACGGCGCTCATATAGTGCCTTGGACCCGGCTTTTCAACCGTCACGGCGCCGATCGTCCAAGCCGCATCGCGCGGCCTCGTGCGATCATGCGAGCGCGAGCCGGACGCGCCGATTGAGCTTGCCCTTCTTTTCGATCTGCGTCACGCGCACTGCGCCGATCTCGGCCGTGCGCCGCACGTGGGTTCCGCCGCACGGCTGCAGGTCGAGGCCGACGATCTCCACGAGCCGCACCCGGCCGGTGCCCATGGGCGGCTTCACCGACATGGTCTTGACCAGGCCCGGATTGGCGGCGAGCTCGTCGTCGGTGATCCAGCGATAGCGCACCTCGGAGTCGGACGCGATCATGTCGTTGAGCTTGGCGGTGATCTCGTCCTTGTCGAGCCCTGCCTCGGGAATGTCGAAATCGAGCCGGCTCTCGGTCTCGCCGATCGAGCCGCCGGTCACCGGATAGGGTAGCACGGCGGACAACAGGTGCAGTGCCGTGTGCATGCGCATGCGGCGATAGCGGATGTCCCAATCGATCCTTGCGGTGACGGTCGCGCCGGGCGCGAGCGCAACCACCGCGCCGTCCGCCGGGATGTGCGCGATCTCGGTCTTGAGCGCGTCGGTATAGATCGCGTTGGCCAGCGGGATCTCGCTTCCGTCGGACGCGACCAGCAGGCCGCGGTCGCCCGGCTGTCCGCCCGAATTGGCGTAGAAGACGGTGCGGTCGAGCACGATGCCGCCCTGTTCCGTTGTCGCCGCCACGGTCGCATCGCACGAGGTCAGATATGCATCGTCGCGAAACAGGCTGTCGGTGGCCATCAGCGACCTCTACACGAAGGGAACCGTGATCTTCGACCGCCGTTCCAGCCAGGCCGGCACGGGCAGGCCCTTCTGACGCAGGAACTCGGGATTGAACAGCTTGGACTGGTAGCGCGTGCCGTAGTCGGCGAGGATCGTCACGATGGTGTGGCTCGGGCCCATGTCCTTGCCCAGGCGGATCGCGCCTGCGACGTTGATGCCGGTCGAGCCGCCCATGCACAGGCCTTCGTGCTCGAGCAGGTCGAAGATGATCGGCACCGCCTCCTCGTCGGGCACCAGATAGGCCTTGTCGATCTTGATGTCCTCGATGATCGGCGTCACGCGCCCGAGCCCGATGCCTTCGGTGATCGAGCCGCCTTCGGAGGCCTTGGCCTCGCCTCGCGTGAACAGGTCGTACATGGCGGCGCCGCGCGGATCGGCGACGCCGATGACGACGTCGGGCCTCTTCTCGCGCAGGAACTGGGACACGCCCGCGACGGTGCCGCCGGTGCCGATTGCGCAGATGAAGCCGTCGACGCGCCCGTCGGTGTCACGCCAGATCTCCGGGCCGGTCGAGGCGTAGTGTGCCTTGCGGTTATCCAGGTTGTTCCACTGGTCCGCATAGAGCACCCCGTTGCGCTCGCTCCGCTTGAGCTCTTCGGCGAGCCGCCGCGCCACGTGCTGATAGTTGTTGGGGTTGCTGTAGGGAACCGCCGGCACCTCCACCAGCTCGGCGCCGCACAGCCGCAGCATGTCCTTCTTTTCCTGGCTCTGCGTCTCCGGGATGACGATGATGGTGCGGTAGCCGCGGGCGTTGGCGACGAGCGCGAGGCCGATACCGGTGTTGCCGGCGGTGCCTTCGACCACCAGCCCCCCCGGCTTGAGCTCGCCGCGCGCCTCCGCCTCCAGGATCATCTGTCGGCCGGCGCGGTCCTTGACCGACTGGCCCGGGTTCATGAACTCGGCCTTGCCCAGGATGGTGCAGCCGGTCAGCTCCGACGCGCGCTTGAGCTTGATCAGCGGCGTATTGCCGATGGCTTCGACGATGCCGTCGTGGATCTGCATGGCGATGGTCCCGGCGTTCAGCGGGAGCGGACCCTAGATGACCATGCGCTACCCGACAAGGCGTGGGCCGACCTGCAGGCACCGTAGAAGAGGAGTCGGCGGAACCGGTTCCGCATGGAACATTTTTGCGCCGCCGTCTCGCTCCGAGGAATAAGCTGCGGAGACGATGAGCGACGGGAGGGGACCATGCCGGTGACGCGACGATCCGTGCTGGGCGCGATGGCGCGCCTGGGAGGCGCGGGGGCGGTGTATGAGACCTTGGCCGCGTGGGATTTCCTCAAACCCCCGCCGGCGCTCGCGGCCAGCCTCGCTCTTCCGGCGGATTCCGGAGCGGGCAAGAGCGTCGCCATCCTGGGTGCCGGCGTGGCGGGCTTGTGCGCCGCCTATGAACTCGATCGCGCCGGCTACGATTGCGTCATCCTCGAAGCCTCGCGGCGGCTGGGCGGTCGCAGCCTGACCTTGCGGCGCGGCGATGCCTTCGCCGAGATCAATGGACCGTTGCAGGAGTGCCGCTTCGAGGAGGGCCTGTGGCTCAATGCCGGGCCCGGCCGCATCCCGCATCACCACGTTCACGTGATCGACTATTGCCGCCGGTTCGGCGTCGCGCTGCAGCCCTACATCTTCGCCAGCCGCGCCAACCTGGTGCATTCCGGATACGTCGGCAACGGCAGGACGGTGCAGGTGCGCCGCGCCGTCCACGACCTGCAAGGCCACGTGGCGGAGCTGCTCGCCAAATGCACCACCAAGGAAGGGATCGACCTGCCGGTCACCGGCGATGATCTCCAGACGCTGCGCGACATGCTGGAGAAATTCGGCGATCTGAACAGGGACGAGAGCGGCCGCAGGGACATGTACACCTATGCCAACAAGTCGGGGCGCGCCGGATACGAGATTCCGCCCGGGCTGGCGGAGCAGAGGGGCAAGCCGTTGAGTCCGCTCGCGCTCGACGAACTGCTGCGCTCCCGGGTGTGGAACGACTACATCTTTCGCGAAACCGAATATTCCTGGCAGGCCTCGCTGCTCGAGCCGGTCGGCGGCATGGACCATTTCGTCAAGGCCTTCGCCAATCAGCCGCTCGCGCGCACGGCCGGGACCGTCGCGAGCCTCATCCGCTACGGCGCCAAGGTGACGGGCATCGAACTGGCGAACGACTGGGTGAGCGTCCGCTACGACGAACAGGGCAGCGAGCGGACGCTGACCGCGCACTATTGCGTGTGCACGATCCCGATGCCGATCTTCCGGGAGCTGCCGAGCAATCTGCCTGCGCCCTATCGCTACGCGGCCGACAAGCTTCCGGTCCAGGCGGCCGGCAAAGTCGGCTGGCAGGCGGACCGCTTCTGGGAAACCAGGGACCAGATCTACGGCGGTATTTCCTGGACCACCGACGATATCGAGCAGATCTGGTATCCGTCGTCCGGCTTTCTCGGCCGAAAGGGGGTGCTGACCGGCGCCTACATGTACGGGGATGCCGCTCAGCGGTTCAACGCCATGACGGTCGAGCAACGCCTGCATACCGCCCGGGAACAGGGCGACAGGCTGCACCCGGGCTACGCCGGCCTGGTCGAGCACGGCATCGCCATCGGCTGGAACCGGATGGAATTCGCGCGCTTCGCCTGGGCGAACGAGGGCGACTCGACCTTCGAGGCGCACGCCAAGGTCCTGGCAACGCCGCAGGGCCGCTTTCACATGGCCGGCGACCAGATCACCTGGTGGAGCGGCTGGCAGGAAGGCGCGATCATCAGCGCCTGGGAGGCGGTGAAGTCGATCGACCGGCAGGAGAACGCAACGGCGACGCGGCGGGGATGAGGGCGGGTCGATACATCAATAGCTCAGCTCCGCCCGCGTGGCGCCGTGGCTGGCCCGAGACTTCGCCTGGAATTCCGCCGGTCGGTTGCTTGTGTCTGCTGGCCGATTTGTTGAAATCCATAGCCGCTAAATATGGGCGGCACGTTTTTTTTCATCCGCCCGCCCTGGCATGCAAAAGGCCAAAGCACATCGAACCATTTGGCAAGGCGTGCAAAACGCGCCTCGCACATGATCATCAGTCGCTCCCTGTCGAGATGCGCTGAAGCGAGCGCCGATTATTTCACGCAATACCTTCTCAAGTTCGCACGGCGCTGTTAGTCTACACCACGTGGTTGAAACAACCACGACTCTGCTGTGCGGGTGGTCACCCGTATTCGAGGTAGCCATGAGAATTGCTGGTGTTGCAAGCGTGGTCGGGCACGTCATTCTCTCGCTGGTATTGGTCGTCCTAATATTCGCTACGACTTTTGCGGCATTATTCATATTCGCGGACCATCTGATATCCGGGCCGGAGTCTCCGGTCCTAGCGGCTGGGGGCTACATTGCAGTGGGTCTCGCGGGCGGTGCCCTGATTGCCCAATGGCACCGGCGGGTCTCGATTGGAACAAGGCTGCGATCCTTCGCTGTCGTCTGCGCCGCAATCGTGCCCCTTGCACTGGCTTTTGTGCTGTTACCGATCTCGCTCGCATTTACCTTGGGAATGGTCTTGGTATACGCTGGGATCACCGGCGCGCTGATTACTTTGAAGACGATCGACTTTCCTTGGCCGATACCGCTTGCAAGGATTTGGCGCGGCGAAATCGGGCTGGCAAAAACCTATTGGGTATGGATCATGCTGGTCGGAACATCGATCCTGTGGACCATGATGCTTATCTCGCAACTGCTCTACGAGTTCACGGGCGCACTTTTCATCGTTGCGCTCAAGATGGCTTTTAGCTTGATTTTTTCGGTTGTTCTCGTGGTCTCAGTCTGGCGGAGTGCGAGGAACTATGAGGGGCCGTGGCGCTGGCGCGTGCTGGCGCGCGTCGCGTGTGTCTTAAGCGGCGTTCTTGCCGTCGTCAACCTCGGCGGGCTGCTGGGAGAAGTGCCGTTCTTCAAAGCGGTAGCCATCGGCGATCAGAATACGGCGAACGAAATGATGCGTTCGTTTTTCGGCATAAAGTCGCGATGAAGCGCCATGGCCGAAGTATTCATTTCATACGCCAGTGAAGATCGCGACCGAGTGCTGGACATTGTCAAGCGTCTGCAGACGCGCTCGATCGATGTCTGGATCGACCGCTATAAGATTCCAGGCGGATCGGAATGGAGCAGCGAAATCGTGCGTGGCATCAAGAGCTGCACCGTGTTGCTCCTGGTCACGTCCCGGCACGCGCTTGAGAGCAAGAATGTCCGCAAGGAAATCGATCTCGCCGCCTCGGAGAGCAAGACCATCCTGCCGCTCTGGATCGAGACGCAACTGACCTATCCGGACAGCATCGCCTACCACCTCAAGGGCATCCATTACGTCGTGGCGGAGGACGACGCGACCGCTTGGCTGGATCGAGTATTCGAGGCGTTGCGCCGGACGGGGGTCAAGGTTGCGGAGCATGGGGACGACGGCAGACTTGAGCAGAACGCGTCGCGATCGGGAATTACGGCGAGGACGACACTGATGCCCTACTTGGTCGACCGCGCCGAGCAGGAGCGCCGCATCGCTCTCGAGCTGGAAAATCATATAAGGCACAACGTACATCGCCCGCTTGTCTTCATGCTGCACGGCGACGCGTCGCAATTCATTGACGGATTTGTCAACCGCTTGCACCGCTACACGCTTCCCCGTCATCTCGCGCTCATGAAGCTGCCGGATCAGCTCGAATGGAAGCGGATATTCTGGCCGAAACCGGAGATCGGCGGGGGCATCGAGCCGGGGGATGATCGTGTCGCCAGCTATCGGATCGATGTCGCGGTTTCGCTTGGGCTGATCGCGTCGGCGCAACCGGATGCCCTGGTTCATCGAATCGCCGATTATCGCCAACCCGTCGTATTTACGAGCATCATTCACGGCGAGTACTGGCAGCCCGACGAGCCCAAATTGATCGCGCAGGTGCTGGAATTCTGGTCCCGCCTGCCAGATATCAAGAATGGGCAACCCCTCCTTATTTTTCTTGCGATGCTGTTCCGCCAGTCTCGGCCGTCCTTGTTGGCCCGCTGGTTTGCCCGCCGCAGGAATTCAGAGATTTCGGACATTCTGCCGTTGGTGCGGAAATTCAAAGGGGGCGGCGTCGAAGTCGTCCTGCTCCCCGAGCTGCTGGACATCTCGCTGGCCGAAGTCGAGCATTGGGTGCGCGACGTGATCAACCCGGAAGATCCGGAGGCCGCAATCCAGAGCGTCAAGCAGGCGTTCAGTAGAGCGTCTGCGACGGGTGATCCCCTTCCGATGGAGCAGCTGCTGCCGATCCTCAACAAGCTGTTGCCGGTGACAGCAAATCTGCGGGGAAGCTGATGTCTGAGTTCCTTTACCGGGACATTCCACCGATATCGAAGCCTGCAGCGCATGATCTGCCGCCCGCGATGCTTGCGAATGCGACGGACCCAGCTGGCTACCTTCCGGACGAAGGTCTTGTCGATGCCGTCAATGTGGCGCTGATCCTGCGCCAGCCTTTGCTTCTGACCGGCGAGCCCGGCACGGGAAAAAGCCAGCTCGCAGCGAGCGTCGCCTATCAGCTGGGGCTCGATTCGCCGCTCAGCTTCGAGACCAAATCGACGACGATTGCACGCGACCTGTTTTACGGGTTTGATAACATCGGACGGTTTCGCGCGGCCCAGACGCCCGGCGCCTCCACCGACCCGAGACTTTTTCTCACCTTCAACGCGCTCGGGCTCGCCATCGTGCGCGCAAGCTCTCCCGAAGCGGTTGGCGAGGTGCTGCCGCCGGATTTCAGGCATGACGGCCGTCGCCGCTCGGTCGTGCTGATCGACGAGATTGACAAGGCTCCGCGCGACTTTCCCAACGATATCCTCAACGAGATCGAGCGGCTCGATTTTCGCATACCGGAGCTGGGCGATGCACAGGTTCGTGCGGATCCGGATTACCGACCGGTCGTGATAATGACGAGCAATTCGGAAAAGGTGCTGCCCGACGCCTTCCTGCGCCGCTGCATCTTTTATAGCATACCATTTCCCGACGACGAACGGCTGGAGCGGATCATCCTGGCGCGCTTGCCAGAGCGACTGGTCAGTGGCGGACCGCTGCTGCGCGATGCAATTTCCTTCTTCGTGCATTTGCGCAAAGACGAATTGGGGCTTCGCAAGCGACCCGGCACCGCGGAGCTGCTCAACTGGCTTGCTGCCATGCTTGACTTCGAATGCGACCCTGACAGGCCGCTCTCCCCCCAGGCCGGTGCCGCCTCACGTACGCTGGCGACGCTCGCCAAGATGGGTGAGGACCAGGAACGCGTGCGCGAAGCTTTCAGGCGCTGGATCTACAAATAAGAACGCCGATGCTGCGAAGGGCCGAGCTTCCGACCTTTCTATCAGCTCTTCGGCTGAATGGATTTACGATCGGCATTCCCGAGCAACAGCGCGTGCTCGATCTCCTGTTGAGCCTCGAAGCGGCCGGCACAATGCCGGACAATTCTGAGCAGCTCTCCAACATGCTGGGCGCTGTATTGTGCCGCAGTGCGCAGCAACAGGCTCAGTTCCGGCGGCAATTCGTCAATCATTTCGGCACATGGGAGGGGCGCCGCCCGTCCCGCGACACGAGCCCGATCGAAATCGAGCCGCTGGTCGCGGTCGTGTCGGCAGCCAACTCCTTCGGCGGCGCCGCCGCGGGCGCGCCTGCCTTGCGGCGCCAGATCGCCGCGCGTGCCGGGATCATCGTCCTCGTGCTTGCGGGGCTGTTTGCGATCGCACCCATGCTGAAGATCGGCGATATCGCGCCGACCCCGCGACCGCTACCGACACCGTCCTCGCCGAATCCGTTTTTCCAGCTGTTGCGGGATTGGCTGATCTCAACGCTGGCGGGACCGGCCGCCGTCATTGAGGCCATGCAGACGACGTTCGGCCCGGCGACCCTGCTGCTGGTCTACTTTGCCTTCATCGCCGCCGCATTGTGGGTCGCGGCTCCGAGCCGTCCGTTTGCTGCCTACGTGAGCCGTCGCCGCGTCGAATATCGCCCGCAGCTCGTACAGCTGCTGATTAAGCCGTTGAGCTACAATCCGTTCCTTGACGGCAATTTCGCGCGAGGCGTTCAGGACCTGCGCCGGCCTCGGCTGGTGCAGTCGCGCGAGCTCGATGTCGACGCGAGCCTTTCGACAACCCTCGACCACGGCGGATTGTTCTCCCCGGTCTTTACATATCGGAGGGTTGCGCCCGAATACCTTGTTCTGATCGATCGCAAGGCTGCCGATGACTTGGCCGCGCGATACGCAGAATTGCTCGTCGCGGCCCTGCGCGAGATGCACGTCTACGTCGATCTCTATTACTACAACGGCGACTTCCGCTGGTTATCGGCGGGTGTCGGCCTACCTTCGATCACATTCGAGGAAGCCACCGGACGGCATGCGGAGCACCGCCTCGTTATGATTGGGACGGGCGAACAATTCTTCGATCCGGTCACCGGGCGCCTTCACCCGTGGGCCGCGCTCGTGAAGAGCTTTCAGCGCCGCATTCTCCTGACGCCGACGCCGCGCGAATTGTGGGGTTATCGAGAGGAGGCCCTGCAGCTGGGCCTGGAGACCGCTATCGTCAGGATCGATCGCGGCGCGATAGCGGCGATGTCCGAGCAACTGGCCAAGGAGGACCCACCGCGTCCCGCAGCGCCGAAACCCGGTGAGAACGCGCACGCCTTCGCCATGGCAAAGCTTGCCGACCTTCTGGATGACCGACCCTTGCGCTGGATTGAGGACGGCATGCCGGACGACGCTGCGCTTGCCGACCTCGACCGGGCGCTTCGCCAGGGGATGTCGCCTGCGGAATATGATTGGCTCTCGGCCTGTGCCGTCTATCCCGAGGTCAACTGGCAGCTGACGGTGCATTTGGGGCAGGCATTACCGTCGGCGCCGCTACGACGCCGCGAGGCCCTGCTCGATCTCGTGGTCTTGCCCTGGTTCCGCTTCGCGCGCATGCCGTCCTGGCTGAGAGAGCAGTTGGTGACCAAGATGCCGACGGCCCTCTATCGCGACGTGCACAAGGTCCTGGAGACGCTGCTTCTCACCACCCTGGCACCGGTTTCCGGAAAGCATCCCATCGAGGCTGCGCTCGATCGTCCGGCCGCGCCCGCCGACAGCGAAGCTGTCGAAAGCCGATTGGCTCGCAGCTTACGTGACTCCGTGCTGATCGACTTCATGACACGGATTCGCAAGGAACGGACAGTTGTGAAGCTGCCGCAAGCCATTGCGCGTCTCCTCAAGACTGACAGCTTGTTGCGAAACATTTTCTCGCGGCAGCCCCAAGAAGACGTCGAAGCAAGCGCGCAAATCGTTGCGAGCGAGGTCGAAGCTCTGGGACTGGAGGCATTCGATATAAGGCCAATCGACGAGGCGCGCGAAATCGGAGCAGAACTGCGACAAGTTGCGCAAACGTTCGACCGCACCGGCGCCCGCATCGAGTTCGAGGGAAGACTGCTACATCTATCTACCAACGGGTGCAAAGCCGGCACGGCTCCTGGACGGCGCTAGCGCGAGTCTCTACCGGCGCCGGCGCGACTTCGCGCGCCGCCTTTCGGTGCGAAACGTGATGCTGGTCCTGGTGATCGCGATGACGCTCTATGGTGGGGTTTTCACGCCGGCAAACGTGTTCGACGACATCAATAGCGGCATTGCGGTCATCTTGGTGACGTTGTTGATCGTGAGCCCACTTGTGATTCTCAACGCGCTTCTCGTCTGGCCGATAGCGCGGCGCTTTTCGCTGTTTCCCGCCTGCCGACCGGCCGAGGACGTTCCGCCCTACGCGGCCGCACGCTTTGTCATCGATTTCGGGGCGCTCCCGATGCGCGGTGAAGACAAGATTGCACGCTGACCGGCCGTGCTGGAGGTCAGGGCAGACGGACGGCCCCGCCGCCAACAATCGGTAGAGGCCCAGCTGTTGGTTCCCCGCAGGCAGCACGAACTCAAAAAAATCGAAAGCAGCCCGTGCCGAGCCGCTGCGAAGAGGTGAGACAAGCTACTTCGCCTCCTCGACCCGCGTCAGCGTCGCCGGCCCGTCGCCCACGATGAGGACCCAGGCCTCCTCGTCCTTGGCGCCGTCCCAGTGCACCTCCTTGGCGAAGTGGGTGACGAACGAGCCAGTCGGCATCGGCACCATGTTGTTGGTGTCGAACTTGTTGCCGGTGGCGACCCACCAGGTGCCCTTCACCACGGTGATGAAGCGGTCGTTGGGGTGGAAATGCGGCCGGCTGAAATTGCCGGGCTTGAAGCGATTGAGCACCACGTAGAGGCCGGGCTTGGTCGGATCGCCGTGCAGCACCGCCTGGTTCACGCCCGCCGCGCCAGTCGGATCGCGCCACTTGAGCTGGTCGGGCGACGTGTAGATCAGGGCCTTCGGATCGAGCTCGACCGCGGCGGCGCCGCCGATCGTCAGCATGCTCGCGATCATCGGCGCGGCCAGCAACAGCCGCCAGGAACCGGCAACACGCATATCGTCCTCCCTTGTCGCAGGCTCGTTGGCACTGCGGTCGCGGAGCCTATCTGGCAACGTGTGGATTGAAAACCGCGTTGCCGGCGGACCAGCCATTCGCCGCGCCGGAACCCTGGCCCGCATGGCTTGGTTGGCCAGCCGGCATCGGCGAAGGAGCGATCCCAGACGGTGAAGGCCCTCCAGTTCCTGGCGCTCGTCCTCACGGCGGTGGCGCTGGTGCCGGTCGGAGCCCACGTGTTCGAGCTCCCCAACAAGATCGATCTGCCGCAGGACCAGTATTTCATGGTGCAGCAGATCTATCGCGGCTGGGCGCTGTTCGGCATCCTGTTGTTCGCCAATGTGCTCGTCGTCCTGGCGCTGGCGATCCTGCTTCGGCACGCCAGAACCGCATTCTGGCTCGCCGTGCTCGCGCTCATGTGTTTCGCCGGATCGCTGCTCGTCTTCTTCGTCTGGACCTATCCGCAGAATGTCGCGACGCAGAACTGGACCGTCGTACCGGACGGTTGGACCGGGATGCGACTGCGCTGGGAATACTCCCACGCCGCGAACGCCGTCGTGACGTTCATCGGCTTCTGCGCGCTGGTACTGTCGACATTGCAGACGCGGCACTCCTGAGCCGGCGCCGCCCGGCTGCCGCCCAGAAAAAAGTTCTGGTTGCATTGTGAAGAATGTCACACGCTCCTGTGATAAGTGACGGTGGTATACCGCCGGTGGGCGGCTGGGAACGACAACCGGCGGCCTCCTCCACCCTATGACTGGGAGATACGGAACAATGGCATACAACATCACTGGCACACCGGGAAATGACAACCTCGATCAATCGGCCAATGACGGGCCGGGTACGATCCTTGGGCTGGACGGCGACGACCAGATTCTTACCGGCAACGGACTGGTCACCGTCGACGGCGGGTCGGGCGGCGACACGGTCATTCTGCGGACCGGGAACACCGGCACGGTGACCGGCGGGACCGAGAATGACAGCATCTTTGCTGGCGGCGGCGTCAACATCGGCTCGATGGTGCTGTTCGGCAACCAGGGAGCCGACACAATAGATTCCACGGGGTCCAGCGCGCCGCAAACGATTCTCGGCGGAAACGACTCGAATGACGGCTCGGAACTCGCTAGCCCCCGGAAGTGGAAACGACATCGTCTTCGGCCACGGCGGCGACGATTTGTACTTCGGCGGTTTCTCGGCCGGGAATGATACGATCATCGGCGGTGTCGGCAATGATAGCGTCGTCAAGCTCGTCGTCGATACCGGTGCCGACCTGGTGTTTGGCAACGAGGGCAACGACACCGTTTTGCCCGGCGGCGGCGGCGCCGATACTGTGTTCGGCGGACAAGGCAACGACTCGATAGAGGGTCTTGGCGGTGTGAATGTCTATTTCGGGAACGAGGGCAACGATACGATCTCGGATGCCCCCGGCTCGGCGGCGACGATTGTCGGCGGCAACGATTCGGCCGACGGGAGTGAACTCGATCCTGGGCAGCAGCGGCGCCGACATTCTTTTCGGCAACGGCGGGGCCGACACGATCAGGGGCGGCTTCGGCTCTGGCGGCAACGACACGATCATCGGCGGCTTCGATGCCGACTCGGTCTTATCCGTAGCGTCCTCGGCGGACTTCATCTTCGGCAATGAAGGGAACGACACGATCGATGCCGGGCCCGACGGGCCGGACACGGTGTTCGCCGGACAGGGCAACGACACGGTGCTCGCCGGCTCCGGGCGCGACACGCTCCTGGGCAACGAGGGCAACGACACGATCCGGGGAAACCTGGCGATCGACACGATCTCCGGCGGCTCCGGCGGCGACGTTTTCGCCTATTCGACCGGCTCTGACGACGGCGACAATGTCGCCGGGGGCGGGCCGACCGAGCTGATCACCGACCTCAACTGGAGCGAAGACCGCGTCCAGGTGTTTGCCGCGATCGCCGCGGCCGGCGGCATCTCGGCAGGCGCCGCCGCCAACCTGCAGCAGGCGGCGGACAATGCGCTCGGCGCCATCTGGGCCGGCAACGGCTCCGGTGCCATCCGGGTGGCCGCCCAGTTCGACTTCGGTGGGCGCACCTACGTGGCGATCGACCAGGGCGGGGCGTTCGGCAGTTTCCAGGACGCCAACGATCTCCTGCTCGACATCACCGGCGCGGTCGGGACGATCGGCACCGGCAATTTCACGACCTGAGCAGCGTGGCGCGTCGTCCCGGCGCGCCATTGCGCTGCGGAAGCGCAAGCGCAACATCCCACCGGCGGCATGGCCCACCTGGCGGGTGGTGGGCGCATGCTGCCGATTTGACTTTCTCCGCGGGCCTGGACGACCTTAGACTGCGCGTCTGAGCGGCGTCGAACGTCGCCGACCAGCCACTAGAGGGGAGGGACCCTGTGTTTGCATTCGACAAGATCCGCGCCGTCCGGGGAGCGGGCCTCGCAACGGTCGTGCTGGCCGCGCTCGCGTTGTGCGCCCCGCGCGCGGGCGCGCAGACCTACGGCTTCGCCACGCTGCCGCCTGGCACGCTCAACCACACCACGGCGTCGGCGGTGTCCAAGGTGCTCAAGGAGAAGGCCGGGCTCAACGTCCTGGTGCAGCCGACGGCGGGCGACAACGTGATCATCCCCATGGTGGCGCGCGGCGAGGCCGAGATCGGCATCGCCAATGCGCCGGAGATCGCCGCCGCGATCGAGGGCGGCCGACTGGCGGACGTGCGCCTGATCGGCGCGATCCACCCGTTGCGCACGGCATTCTTCGTACGCAAGGACGCGCCGTTCCGCACCATTGCCGATCTCAAAGGCCGCAAGGTGGCGCTCGGCTATTCCGCCATGCGCACGATCGACGTGCTGTCGCGGGCCATGCTGGCGACCGCGGGCCTGACCGAGAAGGACGTCCAGGCGGTGCTCGTCCCCAACGTCGTGCGCAGCGCCGACGATTTCGTCTCCGGCGCTGCCGACATGTTCTTCTTCGCCTTCGGCGCGCCGAAGGTGCGGGAAGTCGATGCGACCGTCGGCGGCATCCGCGTGCTCGAGATTTCCGAGCCCGGAATGGACGCAGCGCGGAAAATTTCCCCGTATGGCTACCTGCTCGACGCCAACCCCGGGCCGGTGTTCATCGGCGTCGAGAAGCCGATGAAGGTCTATTCCTTCGACAACGTGTTGATCACCAGCGCCAAGGTGCCGGATGCATTCATCCACAAGGTGATCGACACGCTGGAGCAGAACAAGGCCGACCTGGTCGCGGTGCAGCCGGTGTTGCGCGAGTTCTCCGGGGCCGGCCTCTACAAGAAGTACGACATGGCCTATCACCCGGGTGCGCTGAAATATTTCAAGGATAAAGGCATCGAAGCCAAGGCCACGCAGTGAGCGAGGAGCGCATCGTCCCCGACGCGGCGGCGTTCTCCGCAACCGCGTCGCGGGCGACGGTGTTCTGGACCAACGTGTTTCAGGCGTTGCTGGTCGCCTGCGTCGTGTTGTGGGTGCTCGACGTCCCGCGCGCCGTCTTCAACATGTCGTTCTACACCGAGCAATTGCTCACGGTCTGTCTCGGCCTGACGCTGGCGCTCGCCTATATCGCCGAGACCTCGCGCCCGCGCCACTGGAGCGACTGGGTCGCGGTCGTCGTCTCGCTCGGGCTGTGCGGCTACATCGCGGCGCGCTACGAGGCCCTGACCTACGAGATCGCCATGGTGCCGACGGAAGGCATCGTCGGCAGTGTGATCCTGATCTTCCTCGTGCTCGACGCGAGCCGGCGCACCTCCGGCTGGGGCTTCGTGAGCATCATCCTCGCGATGGCGGCCTACATCTACGTGGCTCCGCACCTGCCCGGGGACTTCCAGACCCGCTACGTCACGCCGCAACGGCTCCTCGTGTATCTCGGGCTCGACGTCAACGGAACGATCGGGTCGATCCTGGCGGTGGCGGTGCTGGTGGTCATTCCGTTCACGATCCTCGGCCAGGTGCTGGCGCGCACCGGTGGTGCGGAGTTCTTCTCCGACCTTGCGATGTCGGCGATGGGTCATTTCCGCGGCGGCGCCGCCAAGATCGCGGTGGTCGGCTCGGCGTTGTTCGGCATGATCTCCGGCAGCGCGGTCTCCAACGTGCTGGCGGTCGGGATCGTGACCATTCCGACCATGATCAAGTCGGGCTTCTCACCCTACCGGTCGGCTGCGATCGAGTTGGTGGGCTCGACCGGCGGCCAGTTGATGCCGCCGGTGATGGGCGCGGCCGCCTTCATCATGGCGGAGTTCCTGCAGGTCTCCTACGGCGCCGTGTGCCTGGCTGCCGCCATACCGGCCTTCCTCTACTACGCCTGCCTGTTCATCCACGTCGACCTCGAGGCGGCCAAGCACAAGATCGGCGCGGCCGAGATCGAGAACGCTCCGACGCTCGGCGAGGTGGTGAAGTCGGGCTGGCACTTCCTCATTCCGATCGGCTTCCTGGTGATGGCGCTGATCTATCCGGAAGTGCTTCGCCTGACGCCCGAGAAGGCCGCGATCGTATCGACCGGCCTGCTGATGGTCCTGGCCCTCGTTTTCGGCTACCGAGGCCGGCGCGTGAGCGTGCCCGACATGCTCAGAGCGGTGATCGAGACCGGACGCGTCTCGCTCGACATCATCCTGATCGGTGCGGCCGCCGGCATCATGGTCGGGATCATGAGCATCTCCGGCCTCGCGTTCAGCATGACGATCCAGTTGCTCGCCCTGTCGGGCGACAACGTGTTCCTGCTCCTGTTGCTGATCGCGGTGCTGGCCTTCGTGCTCGGCATCGGTCTGCCGACGGTGAGCGTCTACATCCTGACCGCGACGCTGCTCGCCCCGGCGCTGGTGAAGCTCGGCGTCACGCCGATGGCCGCGCACATGTTCGTCATGTACAACGGCATGCTCTCGATGATCACGCCGCCGGTGGCGTTCGCCGCCTATGCGGCCGCCAATATCGCCCGCACCGATGGCTGGACCACGGGCTGGGTCGCCTGTCTGGTCGGCTGGAGCACCTTCATTCTTCCGTTCCTGTTCGTTCTGACGCCGAGCCTGCTGATGGACGGCTCGGTCATCGAGATCGTGCTCAATCTCAGCCGCGTCCTGTTCGGCCTGTTCCTCGGTACGGCCGCCGTGGTCGGCTTTGCGCTGGCACCGCTGACGTGGCGCGGCCGGGCCATCTACGGGCTGTTGTCGCTGGCGGTGGTGCTGCCGCCGGCCGTCTTCGCCGACGGCGTTTGGGTGAACGCCGTCGGTGTCGCTCTTTCTATCATCGCCCTCGCGCTAGACTATCTGCGCCAGCGCAGCCTGCGGCCCGTCGAGGCCGAGCGCGGGTAAGTCAGATCTCGCGTCCGAGCTTCTGATCGAGCGACCAGGGGCCGCCGCCACGGATCAGGAAGAACACGGCGGCGGCCAGGATCAGAATGGCGAATTCGCTGCCGCGATTGGTCCAGAAGAAGCCGCCGGTCTTGGAAGTGAAGTAGACCCCGTTGATCATGAAGATCACGACGGCGAGCGCGGCACCGCGGGTGAACAGGCCGAGCACGAGCAGGATGCCGCCGATGAGCTCGGTGAGGCCGACCAGCGTTCCCCAGAACATGCCCGGATGATAGCCCAGGCGGTCGAACAGCTGGGCATTGCCGGTGAGCCCCATGCCGCCGAATGCGCCGAACAGCTTCTGCATGCCGTGCGGAATGAGGATGCCGCCGAGTGCAATGCGCAGGATCGGCGCCGCGTACTCCTCCGCTGCCGCATAGAATTTGCCGAGCGCCGGAACGTAAAGCTTGGCTGTCCCTCGTGCCATGGATCCCCCCTGTCCTCGCGTTGTTGCTGCCGACCGGCGATGCGAGGATCGCACGAGCTTAGTCACCCGCCCGTGGGGTGCCAAGCCTTCATGCGACGCGCGGTGTTGGCGCATACGGAGGCGGGCCGAGACGAGGCCGGAAAGATGGGCGCTCTCCCATGCTGAGCTGATGCCGTCGTCGGGCGAAGGCTCGGCGACAAGACATAGTGCCCGTCGGCGGGACGGTGGTCAGGTCACGGTGCGGACGCTCTGTCTTCTATGCGGCCTCGCGCGCCGGCACGGCCGGTTGGATGCGCGAGCGATAGTGGTCGAGGACGAACACGCGGATCGCCGACGACAGGTTATTGCGGGCGCGCATCTGGTCGATCCGGCTTGCCAGCGTGCTCACCGATTCATTGTTTTGTTGAGCAACTTCCCGCAGGCCCTGCCAGAACCCATCTTCGAGGCTGACGCTGGTCTTGCGCCCGTTGATCAGGATTGATCGCTTGTGCACGGTCGTTTGCATTTGCATGGGGGATCCCCCTCTGCTGCCGCTTGTCCCTGGATCGGGTACTCCACACAACCGAGACCATGATGTCGGATTCTCTTCACAACTAACACCTGTAATATATCTCGGTGGTGTACCAGTAATGCTTGCATCCGGCTTCAGGTTCCACCGTACGCCTGAAATCGCGATTTTTTGGCGATCCGGCCGGTCTACGGGCCGGACCGTGCGGGCGGCCGCTTGAAATCAGGAGGGCTCCGCCCGGCGCGAGAGCTCGGCGTTGTCGTAGAGCCGCGCCACGATCAGCCCGAGCACCGCGAACCCGAACTGGGGGTTCTGGAAATAGAGCTCCTTGAACTGCTCATAGGTGATGCGGGCGGTATGCACCTCGGTCTTGCAGCGCACCGACTGGGTCCGCTGATTGCCCGGGGTGAACAGCCCGATCTCGCCCAGGAGCGTCCCGGGACCGCAGGTCTTCCGGATCTCGACCAGCTCGACCTCGCCCGACACGATGTAAAACGCCTCGGTGGCGACTTCGCCGCGCCGCATGAGGAATTCGCCGGCGCGAAAATTCTGCGGCCGCATGTACGGGCGCAGCCATTCGACGTTGAGGTCGTCGTTGGTCGCGACCTCCACCTCGCGCACCAGATGCGCCATGGCGCGCAGCCGCACGACGTTCAACGGGAGCAGGATCGCATTGAGCAGAAAGGTCGGGTAGGTCCCGTGGCTGAAGCTGTAGCCCATCGCCAAGGCATTGGCGACGATGGCGGCGATGCGCAAGGGAATGATTGTCCGGACGTAGGTCGCGTACAGGCTGGCGGCTGCGGCGGCGAACCCGAGCAGCTCAGTCAGGTAATGCTGGCGGAAGTGCTCGATCATGGTCTCGATCAGCTGGTTCATCGCCTTGACCTTCCGTGCCGCGGCTCCGGGCTCGGCGGCGGCACGCCCGTGGCAGCTGGGCCGAGTTTACCGGGCGCGGCGGGCCACTCCAGGGAATTCAAATTACCTAACAATATCAGCTTGTTGTAAGAATTACCGTGAGCCGATGCGATTCCACCGCAGGGTTTGCCCGCCGGCCGCGTTCAAACCATCGAGAGCGCACCCAGCGAATTCCGCTGACGGTCCCGTCGATTCTGAAGAGTTTGCCGAATGGACGCTTCCTTGGCCCTGCTTGTATATCTGTACGGCAGCACAGGCGCGCCGACCGCCTCACCACAGCGTCATGGCCGAGCCGCATGGATGAGGCGAGCGACGAAGCGCTCATGGGGCGCGTTGCGCAGGGCAACGAGGGGGCATTTCGCCTTCTCGCCCGACGCTATGCGCCCCGTGCGATCTCGCTGGCACGGCGAGTCACCGGCAACGATGCCGACGCCGAGGAGGTGGTGCAGGAAGCCCTGCTGCGCCTGTGGACCAACGCGCCGCGCTGGCGCCCGGTCGCGACCTTCCGCACCTGGTTCTACCGTATCGTGCTCAATCTCTGCCTCAGTCGGCGCCGGCGTGCGCCATTCCTGCCACTGGAGGCCGCGGGCGATCCCGCCGATCCCGCCCCGGGGCCGGGTGTCGAGCTCGAGCGGGAGCAGGGGGAACGCCCGCTCGCCGCCGCCATCGGGCAACTGCCGGAGCGGCAGCGCGCCGCCATCGCGCTCACCTATCACGAGGGATTGAGCAATGCCGAGGCGGCTGCCGTCCTGGACACGTCCGTATCGAGCGTCGAGGCGCTGCTGGTGCGCGCCAAGCGTACCTTGCGGGAGAAGCTTGCCGAGCAAGGCGGGAGGGAATCATGAACCTTGCTGAATTCCGCGATCGGGTCGACAGCGACGGCTCCGACCTGTCGCGGTGGCCGGACGAACGTCGCATCGCGGCCGAACGTCTGCTCGCCCTAGATGCGGCGGCCCGTGTGGCGCTCGACGAGGCGCGTCGGCTCGACGGACTGATTGCCCGCGTCATGCAGCCGGACGCGCCTGCTGCATCGGCCGATCGCGTGTTGCGGGCGCTGGCCCGTCCGCTGCCACCGCAGCGGCGCTCCCTGCTGTCGCGGCTCTGGCCGGCGGCGCTGCTCGACGTCGACCTTGCTCCCGCGCGCTGGCGCCTCGCCGCGCTCGCCGGCGTGGCGTGCCTCGGCGTGCTCATCGGTCTCACCGGACCGGACCTCGACGGTGACAGCCGCGCGGCGGCTGCGTCATCCGAAACAATGCTGGCCCAGGTGTTCGAGCCCGAGGCCTTGACGGGAGTGAGACCATGACGATGGCCACGACTGCCGGGCTTGGCGAGGATCGGGCGTCCCGGTGGATCCTGCTGGTGTCCCTCGGCCTCAACCTGTTCTTCGTGGGCGCCGCCGGCGCCTTCGCGGTACGTCATTATGCGACCGCCGATCGCGGCACCGCCGCGCCGGTCGACCGCAGTGTGGCGGCGCGCATCGAGCGCCTGGCCTCGACGCTGCCGGCGAGCGACGGCGAGATCCTGCGCGGCGAATACCGCGCCACCGCGGCCAGCGTCGACGGCTCGCGTGAGGCCTATCGGCGGGCCCAGGACGGCGTGCGCCAGACCTTGCGCAGCGAGCCGTTCGAGCCCGACGCCATGCGCGCCGCCATGGGAGAGACGCGGCGCGCGCGCCAGGTGTTCGATCAGTTGCTCCAGGACGTCATCGCCTCGGCCGCCGCCAAGATGTCGGTAGCCGGCCGCAACAAGCTCGCCGAGTGGCCTCCGGGACTTCCAGGCCAGCGTAGCAGCGCACCGCGCTAGAGATTGCGGCGCCGGGGAGGGCGATCGATGCAGCACGAGTTGGCCAAGCGGGAGCTGCCGGGCGGAACGGCAGGACGGGGGCGGCGGTTCCCGTTCGTCCTCGCCCTGCTGCCTGCGCTCGGCGGCTGCCTGCATCCGGAAGTATCCAGTCCGGCGCTCGACCTGCCCGCCTCCTATCGGGCCGCGCGAGGCAAGTCGCATGCGGCCCTGCCGAAGCTCGACTGGTGGCGCGGCTTCCGCTCGCGCGAGCTCAGCGCCATGATGGAAGAGGCGCAGGTCGCCAATCTCGACATCGCGGCGGCGGTCGCGCGTATCGTGCAGGCTGACGCGCAGGCACGCATCGCCGGAGCGCCGCTTCTGCCGGCGATCAATTTCGACGCCGATGCGATCCGCTCGCGCTCGCCCGGCGGACCCGACCGCGCAAGCCTGAGCGTCGCGCTCAATGCAAGCTACGAGCTCGATTTCTGGGGCAAGAACCGGGCGACGCTGCGGGCGGCCGAGCAAGGCGCCGTCGCCAGCCGCTACGACCGCGAAGTCGTGGCGCTGAGCGTGCTGGCGACCGTGGCGAACGGCTATTTCCTCATGCTGTCGAGCCAGGATCGCCTGCGCCTGGCGCGCGAAAACCTGCGGAGCGCGGTGAGCGTCCTCGACCGCATCCGCCAGCGCCAGGAAGTCGGCACCGCCTCGGATCTCGACGTGGCGCAGCAGGAGAGCGTGGTCGCGACCCAGCGTGCCGTCATCCCGACGTTCGAGCAGCTGGTGCTGCAGAACAAGAATCTGCTCGCGATCCTGGTCGGGCGGGCGCCGGAATTCGCCAACGTGCGCGGCGGCTCGCTCGGGCGGCTTGCCCTGCCGCGCGTCACGCCCGGGCTCCCTTCCGAGCTGCTGACGCAACGGCCCGACATTCGCGAGGCCGAGGCGCTGCTCGCGGCCGCCGATGCGAACGTGTATGCGGCACGCGCCGCCTTCCTGCCGACTATCCAGCTGACCGGGCAGGGCGGTTTCCAGAGCAACGCGCTGAAGAGCCTGTTCAACGCGGAGTCCGCGTTCTACTCGCTGGCGGCCGGACTGACCCAGCCGATCTTCGACGGGTACCGCCTCAAGGGGCTGCTCGATCTGCAGCGCGGCCGCCAGGAGGAGCTGCTGCAGATCTACCGGCGCACCGTGATCTCCGCGTTCGGCGACGTGGAGAACGCGCTCATCGCCATCGAGCAGACGGCCGAGCGTGAGCGCCGCCAGCGCGAGGTGGTGGCGAGCTCACGCCGCGCCTACGAGCTCTCGGTGCAGAGGCTGGACGCCGGCACGATCGATCTGATCACCCTGGTCAACACGCAGCAGACCCTGTTCCAGGCACAGGACGTGCTCGTGCAGGTACAGTTTGCCCGGTTCCAATCCACGGTTTCGCTGTTCCAGGCACTCGGAGGCGGCTGGATGAGCCTGCCCGATCCACCTTCCATTCGGGAGCGATCGGCAAGAGCCGCTGGCTAGCGGCAGGAAGACGACGATGAAGAAGTTTCGCAAGTATGCCTTGATGATCGCCGGACTGCTTGCGGTCGCCGCGGTGGTCGTCATCGTGGCGCAGGCGCAGCAGCAGCGCCAGACCGTCGCCAAGCGCGGACGCGGCGGCGAAGAGATCGTTCCGGTGCTCGCCGCCCAGGCGAAGGCGATCGACTTTCCGGTCTATCTCGACGGCGTCGGCACCACCAAGGCGCTCAACACCGTCACGGTGAGGCCGCAGGTCGACGGCAAGCTTATGCGCATCCTGTTTCGCGAAGGGCAGGACGTCGAGCGCGGCTACGTGCTCGCCGAGATCGACCCGACCACCTACCAGGCGCTGTACGATCAGGTGAAGGCCAAGAAGGCGCAGGACGAGGCGCAGCTCGCCAATGCGCGCCTCGATCTCGAGCGCTACAACCGCCTCGTCGCGTCCAACGCGGCGACACGCCAGCAGGCCGACACGCAGAAGGCAATGGTCGCCCAGCTTGAAGCGCAGGTCAATCTCGACCAGGCGGCGATCGACAACGCCGGGGCAATCCTCGGCTACACCAAGATCATCGCGCCCATTTCCGGCCGCACCGGCATCCGCATGGTGGACGAAGGCAACCTGCTGCGCGCCGGCGACGCCAATACCGGCATCGTGGTCCTCACCCAGATCAAGCCGATCTCGGTGTTCTTCAGCCTGCCGCAGCAGCAGCTCGCGCGCGTCAATCGCGCCTTCGCGCAAAGCCCGCTTACGGTCGAGGCGATGGGTCCGGACAACAAGACCGTGGTCGATCGCGGCACCCTGCGGGTGGTCGACAACCAGGTCGACCAGTCGACCGGGACGGTGAAGCTCAAGGCCGAGTTTCCGAACGCCGAGCTGCAGCTGTGGCCGGGCCAGTTCGTGAACGTGCGCCTTCTGGTGGAGACTCTGCGCCAGGTCGTGGTCGTCCCGACCGCAGCGGTTCAGCGCGGCCCCAACGGCCCGTTCGTCTACGCGGTCGGCGAAGACGAGTCGGTGGCGGTGCGGCCCGTCACCGTGTCGCAGCAGGACGACACGCAGGCGGTGGTTTCCACGGGCCTCAAGCCGCAGGAGCGGGTCGTCACCACCGGGTTCGCCCGCATTTCCAACGGCACCAAGGTGGCGGTGAGCAGCGCCGACGAGGCGCCGCCTCCCACCGCCTCGACCGAGCCGCCGCGCCGGCGCGCGCGCGGCGCGCCCAAGAGCTAGAGCACGAGAGACGAGCATGAGCGTCTCGACCCCCTTCATTCGCCGCCCGATCGCGACCTCGCTGTTGGGCGTGGCGGTGATGCTCGGGGGCTCGCTCGGCTATTGGCTGCTGCCGGTGTCCTCGCTGCCGCAGGTCGATTTCCCCACCATCCAGGTGACGACGCAGCTGCCGGGGGCGAGCCCGGATGCCGTGGAGGCACTGATCACGGCCCCGCTCGAGCGCACTTTCGGCCAGATCCCGGCGCTCGCGACCATGTATTCGGCGAGCTCGTTCGGCATCAGCCAGGTCACGCTGCAGTTCGACCTCGGCCGCGACATCGACGGGGCCGCCCAGGACCTGCAGGCGGCGATCAATTCGGCCGCCTCGATGCTGCCGCGCAACCTTCCGTATCCGCCGGTCTATCAGAAGGTCAATCCTGCCGACGCGCCGATCCTCACCCTCGCCCTGACGTCGGACACGGCGTCGCTCCGGGAGATGAGCGATCTCGCCGACACGCTGATCGCGCAGCGGCTGAGCCAGGTCACCGGCGTCGGCAGCGTCGCGGTGCAGGGCGGCATCAAGCCGGCGGTGCGCATCCAGGCGGATCTCGCGCGCCTTGCCTCCTACGGGCTCGGGCCGGAGGACCTGCGCATCGCCATCGTCGCGGCGAACGTCGCCGGCCCCAAGGGCGCCCTCGACGGCACCCACCAAGCCTACACGATCGGCGCCAACGATCAGCTGCTGGCGGCGGAAGCCTACGGCGAGATCATCGTCTCCTATCGCAACGGCGCGCCGGTGCTGCTCAAGGACGTGGCGCGGATCATTGACGGGCTGGAGAACAACCGGGTCGCCGGCTGGTACCAGGGGCAGCCCGCCGTCATCGTCGACGTCAAGCGCCAGCCGGGTGCCAACGTCATCGAGACCGTGCGGCTGATCCAGCGCGAGCTGCCGCGCCTGCAGCGCGCGACGCCCGCCGGGGTGACGCTCGCGGTGGTGCACGATCGCACCCACACGATCCGCGCCTCGGTGCACGACGTGCAGTTCACCCTGGTGCTGGCGGTCGCCCTGGTGGTGCTGGTGGTGCTGATCTTCCTGCGCACGCTGCGCGCCACGCTGATCGCCGGGATCACGCTGCCGCTGTCGCTGGTCGCCACCTTCGGCGTCATGTGGTTCTGCGGCTTCTCCCTCGACAACCTGTCCCTGATGGCGCTCACCATCGGCACCGGCTTCGTGGTCGACGACGCGATCGTCATGATCGAGAACATCGTGCGCCACATGGAGACGGGGGGAGTCGGCGTTCGATGCGGCTTTGCGCGGCGCGCGCGAGATCGGCTTCACGGTGATCTCGCTCACCGTGTCGCTGATCGCCGTGTTCATCCCGCTGTTGTTCATGACCGGCCTGGTCGGCCGCATGTTTCGCGAGTTCGCCCTCACGCTGACGATCGCGGTCGCCGTCTCCATGGTGGTGTCGCTGACGCTCACTCCGATGCTGTGCAGCCGCATTCTGCGGCCGACCCATGATGGCCGCAACAACGCCGCCACGCGCGGCTTCAACCGCATGGTCGACGCGACCGTCGCGGCCTACGGCCGCAGCCTCGAATGGGTGTTGCGCCATCAGACATTGACGCTGTTGACGACCGTGGCGACGCTGGTTGCGACCATCGGCCTCTACGTGGTCATCCCCAAGGGGTTCCTGCCGCCGCAGGATACCGGGCTGATCACCGCCGTGTTCGAAGCGGGTCAGGACGTGTCCTTCGCCGAGATGCGGCGGCTGCAGGCGCTGGCGTCGGACGAGATTCGCCACGATCCCGACGTGGCGGGGCTCGTCTCGGTGATCGGCATCAGCCCGGTCAATCCGACCCCCAATGCCGGACGCTTTGCGATCACGTTGAAACCGCGCGAGGAGCGGCGCGCGCTGGCCCCCGAGATCATCGCGCGGCTGCAGGAGGCGGTCGACCGGGTTCCCGGACTGATCGTGTATTTCCAGGCGGTGCAGGACATCCAGATCGGCACGCGGGCAAGCCGCGCGCAGTATCAGTATACGCTCACCGGGACCAATGCCGGGGAGGTGAACGACTGGTCGAAGCGCCTGGCCGAGCGCCTCCGCGCCGCGCCCGCGTTGCGCGAAGTGGCATCCGAGGTGCAGGACCAGGGCCTGCGCGCGTTCGTGCGCGTCGACCGGGAGCAGGCGGCGCGCCTCGGCGTATCGATGCAGACCGTCAACGATACGCTCAACACCGCTTTCGGGCAGCGGCAGATCTCGACCATCTACGGGCAATCGAACCAGTATCGCGTCATCCTCGAGGCGATGCCGGAGTATCAGACCGATCCGAGCTGGCTCTCCAAGCTCTACGTCCCGGCCTCCCCGGCCGGCGCATCGGCGAACCCTTCGACCCAGCTGACCACTGCGACGAACGTCACCCCGGTGCAGCCCGTCACCCCCGCCGCCCAGGTGCCGCTCGGCGCCATCGCGCGGGTCGAGCGCACCACGGCGCCGCTGACCTCTGACCCACCAGGAGCAGTTCCCGTCCGCCACCATCAGCTTCAATCTCGCGCCCGATGCCGCGCTCTCGGAAGCGGTCGCCGTGATCGATGCGGCGCAACGCGATATCGGCATGCCGGGCTCGATCATCGGCAGCTACACCGGCGACGCCGCCGAGTTCGCCCGCTCGCTCGCCGGCCAGCCCTGGCTGATCCTGGCCGCGGCGATCACGATCTATATCGTGCTCGGCGTGCTCTATGAGAGCTTCATCCACCCGCTCACCATTCTCTCCACGCTGCCGTCGGCCGGCGTCGGCGCGCTGCTCGCCCTGATGCTCACGGGCCAGGAGCTGTCCATCGTCGGGCTGATCGGGATCATCCTGCTGATGGGCATCGTGAAGAAGAACGCCATCATGATGATCGATTTCGCGCTCGACGCGGAGCGCAGCGAGGGGCTCTCGCCGCGCGATTCGATCGTCAAGGCGGCGATCCTGCGCTTTCGCCCGATCATGATGACGACGCTGGCGGCGCTGTTCGGCGCGCTGCCGCTCGCGCTGGAGAACGGGACCGGCTCGGAGCTGCGCTTTCCGCTCGGCGTCACCATCATCGGCGGCCTGCTGCTGAGCCAGCTGCTCACGCTATACACGACCCCGGTGATCTACCTGGCGATGGAGCGCATCAAGGCGCGCGTCACGGGCACCGAGCCTCCACGCCGTCCTGCGGCGGTGCCGGAATTGACCCGAGAGCCAGCCGAGTGACGCGATGAACTTTTCGGCGCCGTTCATACGCCGGCCGGTCGGCACCACGCTGATGGCGATCGGCCTCCTGCTGACCGGTCTCGTGGCCTACCATTTCCTGCCCGTCGCCAGCGTGCCGACGGCGGACTTCCCGACCATCCGGGTTTCCGCCGGCCGTCCGGGCGCCGACCCGGTCACCATGGCGGCGACCATTGCGGCGCCGCTCGAACGACGGCTCGCGACCATCGCCGGCGTGACCGAGATCACCTCGACCAGCTCGCTCGGGATGAGCAACATCGCGATCCAGTTCGATCTCAAGCGCAACATCGACGGCGCCGCGCGCGACGTTCAGGCGGCGCTCAACGCCTCGATCACCGACTTGCCCGGCGATCTTCCGGCCCTGCCGACCTTCCGCAAGGCCAATCCGGCGGCCATGCCGGTGCTGATCCTCGCGCTCACCTCCGCCACGGTGCCGGCGAGCCAGATCTTCGATGCCGCCGACAGTGTCATCGTCCAGCGCATCTCCCAGGTGCCAGGCGTCGGCGAGGTCACGGTCAGCGGTGCCGACCAGCCGGCGATCCGCGTGCGCGTCAATCCCGGCGCGATCGCCGCGGCCGGAATCTCGCTGGAGGACGTGCGGCTCGCCATCGTCAACGCCAACAGCCTCACCCCGCTCGGCAATTTCGACGGGATGCGGCAGGCGGAAACGATCGGCACCAACGAGCAGCTGCGCCAGCTCTCGGACTATCGGCACATCGTCGTCAAGAGCCGGGACGGCAACGTCGTCCGGGTGGGCGACATCGCCACCGTCGAGCTCGGCACCCGCAACAGCCGCTCGGCGGCCTGGTTCAACGGCCAGCCCGCGATCCTGCTCAACGTCACCAAGCAGAACGACGCCAACGTCATCAAGACCATCGACCAGGTGCGCGAGCTGATCCCCGAGCTCAAGCGCTGGATCCCGGCCGGCATCGATATCGCGGTGCTGTCCGACCGCACCAGCACCATCCGTGCCAGCGTGCTCGACATGCAGTACACGCTGCTCGCCACCGTGCTGCTGGTCATGCTGGTCGTTTTCCTGTTCCTGCGCCGCGGCACGCCCACCATCGCGGCCGGAATCACCGTGCCGCTGTCGCTCGCCGGCACCTGCGCCGCCATGTGGGCGGTGGGCTACTCGATCAACAACCTCTCGCTGATGGCGCTCGCCATCTCGGTCGGCTTCGTGGTCGACGATGCGATCGTGATGATCGAGAACATGTTCCGCAACCTGGAGAAGGGCTATTCGCCGCTCCGGGCGGCGTTCGAAGGCGCGCGGCAGATTGGCTTCACCGTCATCTCGATCAGCGTGTCGCTGATTGCCGCGTTCATCCCGCTTCTGCTCATGGACGGCGTCGTCGGCCGCGTATTCCGCGAGTTCTCCCTGACGCTGACCTTCGCGGTGATCATCTCCACCTTCGTATCGCTGACCGTCACGCCGATGATCTGCGCGCATTTCGTCAAGCAGGGGCCAAGCCCGGACGCGACCTTGCTCGATCGCCTGGTCGAGGCCACGCTGTCGCGGACGACGCGCGGCTACGCGCGCACGCTCACTGTCGTACTGCGCCACCGCGTGCTCACCTTGCTGGTGCTGATCGCCACCATCGCCGTCACCATCCAGCTCTATATCAAGACGCCGCGCGGCTATTTCCCGCAGGACGATACCGGCCTGGTCATCGGCTTCACCAATGCGTCGCCGGACATCTCGTTCAAGGCGATGCTTGAGATGCAGCAGAAGGTGACCGAGATCGTGCTGGCGGATCCCGCAGTGGCGAGCGTCGGCTCCTCGGTCGGCGGCTCGGCGTGGAGCGGGTCGGTCAATCGCGGGCGGGTGTTCATCAGCCTCAAGCCGCTGGCCGAGCGCGGGGGCCTCTCCAGCGCGCGGGTGATCGACCGCATCCGCCGCAAGGCCCAGGCGGTGCCGGGCGTCAGCCTGTGGATGTTCGCCGCGCAGGATATAAGGGTCGGCGCGCGGCAGGGGACGTCCGACTACCAGTTCACGCTGTGGAGCCACGACCTCGAGGAATTGCAGAAGTGGACGCCGCGAGCAGTGGAAAAGATACGCAGCCTGCCTGAATTCGTCGACGTCTCGACCGACCGCGAATCCTCCGGCCTGCAATTGAACATATCGATCGACCGCGCGGCGGCGGCGCGTCTCGGGGTGCGCATCCAGGACGTCGAGAGCGCGTTGAACAATGCCTTCGCGCAGCGGCAGATCTCGACCATCTATACGCCGCGCAACCAGTACCGCGTCATCCTCGAGGTCGATCCGCAGTTCCAGCGCGATCCGGAGGACCTGACGCGGGTCTATGTTCCGGGGCAGGGGAGTACCCAGGTTCCACTCGCCGCCGTGGCGAAATTCGAGCGCTCGCTGGCGCCGCTGGTGGTCAATCACCAGGGCCAGTTCCCGTCGGTCACGATCTCCTACGGCCTCAAGCCCGACGTGCCGCTGGAGACCGGGACGCAGGCTGTGCGCCGGGCCATCGCGGAATTGCACCTGCCTGACGTCATCCGCACCGACTTCGCCGGCGATGCCAAGGAATATGCGCAAAGCGTCAACAAGCAGCCGTTCCTGATCATCACGGCGCTGCTGGCGGTCTATATCGTGCTCGGCATCCTTTACGAGAGCCTGGCGCACCCGCTGACCATCGTCTCGACCTTGCCCTCGGCGGGCCTGGGCGCGCTGCTGGCGCTGCAGGTGACCGGCATGGAGCTCACGGTGATCGCCCTGATCGGCATCATCCTGCTGATCGGCATCGTCAAGAAGAACGGCATCATGCTGGTCGACTTTGCGCTCGAGGCCGAGCGCCGCCACAGCCTCCCGCCCGAGCAGGCGATCTACCAGGCCTGCCTCGCCCGCTTCCGCCCGATCCTGATGACCACGCTCGCGGCCTTGCTCGGCGCGCTGCCATTCATCATCGCCTCGGGGCCCGGCTCCGAGCTGCGCCGCCCGCTCGGCATCACCATCGTCGGCGGCCTGCTCGTATCGCAGATCCTCACCCTCTACACGACGCCAGTGATCTACCTGATGCTGCACAAGCTGCACCGCCGCTGGGGCGGTGCAAGACAGGGAATGCTGCTGCGGCGGCTGCGGGAAGAGCCGGTGTCCCCGGCGTCACCGTAGCGCAGGAGCACCTTTGTGGGTGGCCCTTTCGGGCCCGACTACAGCTCCAGGAACGTCTCGAACCCGCCGTAGATCATGCGCTTGCCGTCGAACGGCATGTTGGTCATGCCCTCCTTGAGCCGCGGGTCGGCCATCACCTTGGCGTTGATCGCGTCGCGCTGGGCGCGCGACTCGTAGACGATCCATGAGAACACGACGACTTCGTCGTCCGTCGCCTGCACGGCGCGCGGAAACGAGGTGACCTTGCCGTACGGCACGTCGTCGCCGATGCACTCGACATAGGCGAGTGCGCCGTATTCCTTCCAGATCTCGCCGGCCTTGCGCGCCAGCGCCTTGTAGGCCTCGATGTTCTGCTTCGGCACCGCGAGGACGAAACCGTCGACGTAGGGCATGCGAGTCTCCTCTGTTTGGACCGATCAAGGACGATTGGGCGGACCCTGATCCGACAACGTCCCGATCTTTTTTGCACCTCATTGGCCGTACGCTCACATCCCACTCGGCGATCCGGTTGGCAGCATTGTGGCGCCGGGCTGGTCGGCCAGGCTCATGGGGCAATGCTTGATGACGCACTCTGACAGCCCTCGCCGCCGGGCTCGCCGCAAGCGACACGCAAGCCTGCGTTGACCGGCCGCGCACGGCAAAATAGTGTCATCGTGCACGTGCGCGACCTGCGTGTTCTTGAGGGGGAGCACCATGCATTATTCCCGTCGCAGAGTCCTGCGACTCGGCGCGGCCACAGCTGCGCTTCCCGTCCTTTCGCCCCCCGCCGCCGCTCAGTCCTACCCGTCGCAGCCGCTGCGCTGGGTGGTGGGGTTTCCGCCCGGCGGCGGCGCCGACATCGTCTCCCGCATCATGGGAAAATGGCTGTCCGAGCGGCTCGGCCAGCCCGTCGTGATCGAGAACAAGCCGGGCGCCGGCACCAACATATCGATCCAGACCGTGGTCAATTCGCCGTCCGACGGCTACACGCTCCTGTTCATCGCCGCCTCGTCGGCGGTGAACGTCGCGTTTTCCGAGGCGCTTCCGTTCAACCTTGTGCGCGACATCGCGCCGGTCGCCGGACTGATCGATTTTCCCCTGGTGCTGGTGGCGCACCCGTCGGTGCCGGCGAAGACCGTGGCCGAGCTGATCGCCCACGCCAAGGCCAACCCTGGCGCGGTCAGCATCGCGTCGTTCGGCACCGGCACCACCTCGCATGTGGCGGGCGAGCTGTTCAAGATGATGGCCGGCATCAACATCGTCCACGTGCCCTATCGCGGCGGGGCGCCGATGATGGCCGACCTGATTTCCGGGCAGGTCCAGCTCGGGATCGACGTGATGACCGGCGCGCTGCCGCATATCCGCTCGGGCGCGGTGCGGGCGCTCGCCGTGGCGGGCAGCAAGCGCTACGACGGCCTGCCGGAGGTGCCGACGATCGGCGAGACGATGCCGCTCTACGTCGCGAACTCGTGGTGCGGCGTCGGCGTGCCGCGCGGCACGCCGCCCGAGATCATCGCGCGCCTCAATCGCGAGATCAACGCCGGTCTCAACGACCCGGCCGTCAAGGCGCGGCTCGCCGAGGTCGCCACCACGCCGATTCTGTTCACGCCGGAGGAATTCGGCAGTTACGTCCGGGACGAGATCGACAAGTGGGGCAAGGTGATCAAGACGTCGGGGGTCAGACTGAATTGACCGAGGCCGAACTCGCGACCGCTTGGCGAACATCTGGTAGTATACGTCAGACTCCATTGCCGCCCGGCACACCCGAGGAGCTCAGCCCATGAAGAAGCTCGTCTTGGAAACCACCGCGCCGTTCCAGGGATTGCCGGAGCTCGTGGCCTATGACGAAGGCCTGTTCGCGCGCGAGGGCCTCGCCGTCGAGTGGGCCGACCGCGACAAGGACCAGCCGAAGACGATCGACCGCGACGTGCTCGGCCCGAAAGGCCTCGACCCGTTCTCCAGCCACGGCAAGCTGCTCGAGCAGGGGCAGGCCGACATGTACAACGCCTGCGAATGGGGCAACTACTGCCGCGTCCAGGACAGCAGGCTCGGCAGCCGCCAGGTCGGCCGGCGCGGCATCGTCACCTATGCGGCGCTGGTGGTGCGGCAGGATTTGCCGGTCTACACGGCCCAGCAGCTCGCCGGGCGCACCGTCGGCGTCCCGTTCTATTTCGGCACCCATTATCTCGCGCTGCACATGCTGGAAGGCTTCATGCCGCGCGACCAGATCAAGCTCTGTTCGGCGTCCAACGGCTCGCGCCCGCGCTATGACGCCATGATGAGCGGCGAGGTCGAGGCGACCACGCTGACCGAGCCCTATGTGACGCTCGCCGAGAAGAACGGCTGCCGGCTCATCTGCTCGGCGTTCTATCACGGCACTGAGGTCGCCTCCGACAATGTGGATGCGGAAACCTACGCGGCCTTCAATCGCGCGGTGCGCGAGGCGGTGCGCCGCATCAACGCGAGCAAGCGCGCCTACCTGCATTATTTCATCGACTACCACGCGCCCAAGGACCTGGAGATCGGCGCCCTCAAGCCCGAGGACCTGCGCGAAGGCCGCATCGTGGTGTGCGACCCGGCGCCGATCCCGCTCGACGAGATGCAGCGCACCTACGCATGGCTGCGCAGCTGGGGCATGTTGGACGAAACCGCCACGCCGCTGGCGCTGGTCGACCTGGACATACAAGCGCACGCCCACATCGCGGCGGAGTAGGTCTCAGGACTGCCCGCCGCTGCAGTTGATGACCTGGCCGGTGATGAAGCTTGCGTCGTCGGAGGCGAGGAACGCGATCGCCGCCGCCTGTTCCTCCGGCAGGCCGCGCCGCCGCAGCGCCTGCTGATTGCGGATGTCGTCCGCCATTTCGCGCCGGTAGTCCTCGGCGTCCGCGTCGTCCTGCGCCATCACGCCGTCGCGGATGAACTGTCGCGGCGTCACCCGGTCGCCGATGTCGGTTCCGCCAGGTGCCACCGTGTTGATCCGGACCCCGTAGCGGCCGTACTCCATGGCCAGCACCTTGGTCATGGCCAGGATGCCGCCCTTGCTCGCCGCATAGGGAAGCCGGTAGAGGCCGCGGGTCGATTGCGAGCCGAGGTTCACGATCGAGCCCGAGCGCTGCTGCATCATGGTCGGCAGCACCGCCAGGCAGCACCACAGCGTCGGATAGAGCGAGCGCTCGATCTCGAGCTTCACCTCCTCTTCGCCGTAGAGGTGGTAGGGCTTGATCCAGATCGTGCCGCCCACGTTGTTGACCAGCACGTCGATGCGGCCGTAGGCGTCGAGCGTCGCTTGCATCAGCGCCTGCGCGCCCGCAAGGGTGCCGAGGTCGACCAGCACCTTCATGGCTGCAACCCCGTGCTCATGCAGCTCGGCTTCGGCCTGCGCGGCGCCTCCCTCGACGCGGTCGGCGACGACGATGATGCCGCCTTCCTCACCCAACCGCCGCGCCGTCGCCCGGCCGATGCCCTGACCGGCGCCGGTGATGACGCACACTTTTCCGGCGAGCCGGCGCGCGCCTGCCGCCCGGGCGTCGAGCTCAGATGGAGGTGTGGGCAACGCCGTCCCTGACGCGCAGATCGTCGTGCTTCGCCTGGGCGAACGGCACGCCGACGGGGAGCACGAAGGTGGCCGAGCGCACGCGGTGGCACTCCGGCTCGACACCTGGCGGTGTGGCGCCTTTCTGCAGTGCGAGCGCCGCCTGGCGCAAGCGATGCCGCGCCATGATGATGGCGTTGTCGGTTGAGACCAGGTTCTCCTTGGCCCGGTCCTGGATCGGCCCCATGCTTTCCTGCACCGAGGCGTCCTGCATGGCGATGGTCGCGACCCCGCTGTAGGTGCGCCCCGCCTTCTGCGCCGCGCGATCCATCCGGTAGTCGTTGTCCTTGTTGATCACCGGCCGGAATGTGCCCGGAATCAGCTCAACGTGGATGCCGCCGCCGCGCCGCATCGTATCGAGCTCCATGTCGGAGAGCGGCCGGATCGGATGATAGGTGAAGGTCCAGGTGAAGCAGTTTTCGTCGTCGATCGGCACCCAGGCATGCGCGTTGAGCGCGTTGTCGCCGTAGGGCGGCACCATTGTGTACCAGGGCATGATCCACTGGGTGATGCGCCAGTAGTAATGACCTTCCTCGGCGTTGCGGCGCGCGCCGATGTGCAGGCCGCCCGACGATTCGATCACTTCGAACCGCGGCGTGCGGTCACGCTGGTACTGCGCGCCCCTGGTTCCCCGGTGCAGGGGGTCGGTGTGCATGTCTCCGCTATGCAGGAACGAGACGTGACTCGAGTTCGATCCCGCCTTCCATCGCCTGCAGGTAATTGCATTCCTGCCAGCGCTTGCCGATGTAGCGGTGCGACGCCGGCACGGTGAGCCACTCGAAGGCGGGCAGGGGAGGCTGTTGTTCGGGAGGTCCCATGTAGGCCCACAGGATGCCGCCGCGCTCGACCAGCGGATAGGACTTGAGCTTGATCTTGCGGCAGAAGCCGCTTTCGGCCGGCTCCGAGGGGACCTCGATGCATTGGCCGGTGTGATCGTATTTCCAGCCGTGATACGGGCATCGCAGCCCGTTCTCCTCGTTGCGCCCGAACCACAGCGACACGCTGCGATGGGCGCAGAACTCGTCCATCAGCGCGTAGCGACCGCTCGAGTTCGCGCCACGCCAGCAGGCGCTCGGACAGAAGCTTCACGCGCACCGGCGGGCCCTCGTTTTCGGAAAGCTCCTCGGCGAGCAGGATCGGAATCCAGTATCGGCGAAACAGGTTGCCCATCGGCGTCTGCGGGCCGGTCTCGGTCATGAACTGGTTGTGCTCGCGCCTGAGCATACGGGGCTCCTTCAGCTTATTTCGCGGCAGTCGCCTTGCCGCTCTCGAGCACGGCCCGCGCGCGCGCCGTTACGTCGGCGGGGCTGGCATAGACCCGGCGCACGATCGCGCCGATCTCGGCGGCGGTGACCGGGTCGGTGTCGAGGTTCTGCCGCTTGGCATCGGCCAGGAATTCGGCATCCCGCATGGTCGCATCGAACGCCTGACGCAGGGTCTGCAGGCGCTCGGCTGGCACTTCGGGTGGCGCCGTGAACGGGTAGGCCATCTGCTGGCGCGAGAAGATGAGCTCAAGCACCTTGCGGTCGGAATTGCTCGCGGCGAAATCGTAGGCCATCGGGACGTCGCTCAGGTGCGGGTGCTTCCGGTCGGCCATTTGCAAGAGCACATTGACCTTCTTGTCGCGGATCCAATCCGGTTTGATGGCGATCAGCATTGTCCACGAGGTGCCGGCATTCCCGTCCGTCTCGCCGCGCTCGACCGCCAGCAGCATGTCGGCGTTGCCCGGATAGCCGGTGACCACCTTGAATTTGGTCCCGATCACGCCGTTGAGAATGTAGGGGAAGATCACGCTGTCGGCGCCCGAGCCCGACGCGGAGAGCACCATCTCGCGCGCCCGCGCGTCTTCGATGGTCTTGAACGAATTCGACGCCGAGGAGATCACCACGCTGACCTCCTTGCTGGCGCTGCCGACGTAGTTGAATTTGATCGCGTCGAACTGGATGCCCGCCGGATCGAGCAGCGGCTGCATCGGAATGCCGCGCGCGAACAGCCCGATGGTCGAGCCGTCCTTCGGGGCGACCGAGTAGAGATAGTTGGCCGAGCGCAGGCTTCCGGCACCCGGCATGTTCTGCACGACGACCGTCGGCTGACCGGGCAGATGTTTGCCGAGATGCCGGGCGACGAGGCGACCATAGGCGTCGTAGATCGCCCCCGGCGGATATCCGATCACCAGGGTCACCTGGGACTGTGCCGACGCAATCTCCGAAAGGGTCAGGAGCCAGCCGAGGATGCCCATCGCCGACTTGAACGCGTCCAGCATCGCGGCTTCCTCTCGCCCGCCCGGACTTGGTCCGACGCCTGCGACCATCTTAGGACGCCGATGCCGGGCGTCAAAGCGGCGACGTCCGGCGTCGGCTGGGCCGTTCGCCTTCGGCCGCGACAGTCAGGTCCGCGTCGCCCGCAAGATGTACTCGGGCTTGAGCGGCGTCGCATTGAATTCGGCACGGAAGGACGAAAGCGCATCGGCCGCCGCGTTGGCGATCGCCACCGGCGGGGCGATCGCGCCGCCTTCGCCCAGGCCCTTGACGCCGAGCGGATTGAGCGGCGAGGGCGAGCACAGATGGATCAGCCGGACGTCCGGGATCTCGCGCGCGGTCGGCAGCATGTAGTCCATGAACGAGCCGGCCAGCAGCTGGCCTTCGCGATCATAGGCGAGCTCCTCGTACAAGGCGCCGCCGAGGCCTTGCGCCACGCCGCCGACCACCTGTCCATCGACCAGCATCGGGTTGACCACGACCCCGCAATCGTGGGCCACCACGTATTGCTCGATCCTGATGCCGCCCGTGCCGATGTCGACGTCGACCACGGCGACATGCACCGCATAGGACCAGGTGACGGTCGGCGGCTCGTAGTAATAGGTCTCCTCCAGCCCGGCCTCGACGCCGGGCGGACGGCCGTGATCCCAGCCGGGGCGAGCGGCCATCGCCACCTTCGCGAGCGTCACCTCCGCGCCGGGCACCCCGACGATGCCGACGCCGCCGTTGCGTAGCTCGAGGTCCCCGGGCGCGCATTCCAGCAGGCCCGATCCGATCGCGAACACCTTCTCGCGCAATCGCTCGCTGGCGTGATGGACCGCGGCGGACACCGTCACGGTGCTGCGGCTCGCGATCGTTCCGAAGCCCGTCGCGATCGCGGCGGTGTCGGCGAGGGAAACGACGACGTCCTCGGGACGGACCGCCCAGGCGTCGGCCACGACCTGAGAAAAAATCGTCTCCATGCCCTGGCCCTGCGCACAGGCGCCGGTCGATACGTACACCTTGCCGGACGGATCGATCCGCACCATGGCGCTTTCGAACGGCCCGACGCCGGTGCCCTCCACGTAGCAGCCGATGCCCAGCCCGAGATGACGGCCGCGCTCGCGCGCCTGGCGCTGCTGCTCGCGGAATTCCGCGACGCCGCCGACCGCATCGAGCGCCTTCTGCAGCGCACCCTGGTAGTCGCCGCTGTCGTAGACGATCGGCTCGCCGTCGCGATAGGGAATGCCGACACGATAGGGCATCTCGTCGGCGGCGATCATGTTGCGCCGCCGCACTTCTGCGGGCTCGAGACCAAGCGTGCCGGCGATCAGGTCCATCACCCGCTCGGTCGCGAATGCGGCTTCCGGCCGTCCGGCGCCGCGATAGGGCGCATTCGGTACCTTGTTGGTGACCGCGATCCGGCCGGTTACCGCCAGGTTCTCGATTTTGTAGGGGCCCGCGAGATGCGCCGCGGTGTTGTAAGGAATGCCGGCGCCGACCGGGTTCCACGCTCCGCAGTCGAAGATGAAATGATCGCGTAGCGCCAGGATGCGTCCCTCGCGGTCGAATCCGACCTCGACCTCATGCAGCTGGTCGCGCGAGTGGCATGAGCACATGAGGTGCTCGCGGCGATCCTCGATCCATTGCACCGGCCGGCCGATCATGCGCGCCAGGAACGGAACGAGCAGGTCTTCCGGATAGACGTGGCCTTTCAGCCCGAACCCTCCGCCGACGTCGAGCGCGACGCAGCGAATGCGCGCCTCGGGGAGGCGCAGGATCGTCGCGGCCTCGCGGCGCACCCAGTGCACGACCTGGGTCGCGGACCAGATGGTGAGCGAGTTGGTACGGGAATCATAGGCGCCCACCACGCCCCGGCACTCCATCGGCGACCCGGCGTAGCGGTGGTGATAGAATTCTACGCGCCAGCTTGTGCGCAGCACGCGCCAGCGTGGCATCGACGTCGCCCTTGCCGACCGTGAACGTGCCGATGAGATTGCTGCCGACGGTCTCGTGGATGATCGGCGCCGCGGGCCCGAGCGCGGCCTCGGCATCGACCACGGCGGGGAGGGGATCGAGCTCGCACGTGACCAGCTCGGCGGCATCTTCCGCCGCGTAGCGGCTCTCGGCGACGATGACGGCGAGCGCCTCGCCCACGTGGCGCGCCTTGTCGTAGGCCATGAGCGGTTGCTGCGGATTGGCGAAACGATGCTGCACCACGCTCGCCCATTTGCGCGGCAGCGACAGCTGCGTATCCGGCACGGGGCCGAGGATCTTCAGGAGCCCGGCGCCGCTGAGCGCCAACGCCACCCCCGGCGCAGCGGACGCGCGCGTGAGGTCGATCGAGCGGATGCCCGCATGGGCGACCGGGCTGCGCACGAAAGCCGCATGCAGCATGCGCGGCAGGACGAGGTCGGCGACGAACTGCCCCTGCCCGGTGAGCAGGCGTCGGTCTTCGCGTCGCGGGATCGAACGCCCGACGAAGCGCTCGCGCGTCGGGTCGGCCGCGCTCACCGCGTCAGGATGATGAAGTCGGTGTATTTCCCGGTCTCGTTGCTGATCGGATAATCGGAGACGATCAGCGAGGAGCCCGGCGAGAGCAGGTCGGAGATGCGCTCCACCGCGTCCGGCGGCATCGTGATGCGATCGAGCGCCGCGGCCGCGGCCACGCGCGCCGAAGCCGGCACGTGGACGGGCTGCTCCGCCTCCGGACGGCTGGATTTCTTTTGCGGCCTGAGGCGTGCCGGCTCGCTGGGCGCGCTCGTCTGATGCACCGGCAGGGTGACGGCGACCCAGCGCATGGCGGTCTTGTCTTCGCTGAAGGCGGTAGCGGTGTAGATATGCGTGCCGAACGCCAGTTCGGGATCGCGGATCGTCACCGGCACGTCGAACAAAGGCTCAAAACCCTGGCGGACGTAGAGCCGTCCGGTTTTGCGGCTGATGAAGACCGAAACCGGCTCGCTCATCTTCGGCTTTTCTTTCAGTGTGGTAACGGCGGCACGACCAGGCTTGTTCTTGTTGTCGGCCGGGACGCCGGTCGTCGCGGCGTCGGTCGCCGTCGCCGACGGCGGCTGGGTGTCGACGACGTCGCGCATCTCCGCAGCGACGGCCTGCCCCTTGGTGGCGCGTCCTGCGCCGCCGGCGGCGAGCCCGGTCGCCGGTCGGGTTGCGTCGAGCGAGCCCTTCAGGCTGGGCGCGCCCGGCGTGGCCGCGGCGGCCGTCTGGGCCGGTTTCAACGCATCGGTGGCGGTGGCCGGCTCGTTCTGGGCGACCTGGACACCTTGCGCCTGGACCTGGTCGGTCGGCTGACCCGGCTCCGGATGCTCGTCGGTTTTCTGCCTGGGGGCGAACAGCGTGGCGTGGGCAATCTCGAACGGCGCCGCCTCGTCGCGTGTGATGATGACGCGCGCACCCATCCGGGTGGTGGCGAACAGATATTGGGCAAAGGCGGTAGGCAGGCGGATGCAGCCGTGCGATGCGGCATAGCCGGGCAGCACACCCTGGTGGAGAGCCACGCCCGACCAGGTGATACGCTGCATCCACGGCATCGGCGCGTTGCTGTAGAGATTGGAGCGGTGGAATCGTTCCTTACCGATCACGCTGAAGATGCCGGTCGGGGTCGGATGGGTGGCGGTACCCGTCGACACCGGCGAGTGCGCGATCGGCGCGCCGTTGCTATACAGGGTCAGTCGCTGCTTGTTGAGCGAGATGGCGATGAGCAGCGGGCCGGGCGGCGGCTTGACCGCGGCCTGCTTCTTGGTTTCTTCGGGCGGCTTGCGTTTCGGCTTGTGGTAGTAGGGTGTCGCCGGCGCCACCGGTCGTGACCGCTCGTAGTAGTAGTAGCCGGAGCCGCGATAGGGCGAGCCGAAGATCGAGTTGAAGAACTGGGCCTGGGCCGTATCGGCGGCAAACAACAGGGCAGCCACCATCCCGCCCGTCAATCCGGCGCGCAGGGGTCGCGCTACACGCCCTGGCCGTCCCAGGCGTTCCCCCCCTGAACGGCGAAAATGGCCAACTCTCTCCAAGTTACTCTCCCCGAGCCCGGCGGCGGCGTAATCTATCGCAGGATTCTCTAATACGCGGTCAAGCTGAAAGTGTGGTTAAAGGGTGGCAGGTACCCAGTCTGTCCTTCGGTGTAGCCGTGGGGCTACAGTCGTGGCCCGCTTCCGAGGTTTGTCAGGATTCGCGCCCATTCTGGGGGCCCGCGGCATTCGGGCTCGCGAACACAAGAATGGATCGTGGTGCGGGAAAGTTTCACGCGCCGGAGAATGTGATTAAGGTTGAACCGACCGCCTCACCCAGGCGTTCAGCGCCGACGCGTTTGCCGGCCCGGCTGTGACCGGACGCGCGAGGGGCTCGGCGACGAGGGAGACACGACATGAAATATTCCCGATCCGATGCGAAGGGCTATTCGCGCGCGCACATGAAGGGGATCTGGGCGGCGGCGCTCACGCCGTTCTCGCCCGATCTTGCGATCGACGAAGCCGGCTTTCGCCGCAACTTGCGCCACTGGGTCGATGATCTTGGAATCGACGGCGTGTTCGTGTGCGGCAAGCAGGGCGAGTTCTTCTCGATGTCGGTGGAGGAGCGCAAGCGCACGTTCGACATCGCGGTCGACGAGATCGGCGGCCGCGCCGGCACCGTCATGTCGTGCTCGGACCAGAACCTCGACGTGGTCGTCGACCTCGCCCGGCACGCCCAGCGCATCGGGGCGGACTACATCGTGGTGCACGCGCCGGTCCTGCATTTCCTCAGCGGACGCGACGAGACGCTGTACGAGTACTACCGCACACTCGGCGAGCGCGTCGACATCGGCATCGCGCTGTGGAGCCATCCCGACAGCGGCTACCTAATGGGCCCGGAGCTCGCCGCCCGCATCGCCGAGCTGCCGACCGTGGTCGCCATCAAGTACAGCGTCCCGCGCGAGATGTACGCGCGGCTCACCCGCCTCGCCGGCGACCGAATACTGGTCAGCACTGCATCGGAAGAGGAGTGGTTCGACAACATCGTCGAGCTCGGGTGGCAGCTCTACCTCTGCTCGTCGCCGCCCTACCTGTTCCAGACCAGGGTCGACCGCCGCATGCGCGAGTACACCGATCTCGCGTTCGGCGGCGACGTCGCGCGCGCCCGCGCGGTGCGCGACAGCCTCAACCCGGTGCGCGAAGCGTTCCGCCGCAGTCGTCCGCTGGAAAAATTCCACGCCCACTCGAAATACTGGCAGGAGCTGCTGGGCCAGGCCGGCGGTGCGGTGCGGCGTCCGATGCTCGAGCTCACGCCGGCCGAGAAGGAGGCGACGCAGCAGGCCTTCGCGACCTGCGGCCTGGGGGGCGATGCGACCGCGCCGCGTTCGTCGGCGGCGTGAAACTCGAGGAGGCAACGATGACCAGCGGACGACTGCAGGCCTTCAGCTTCGCCAACTGGATCAAGGAGCATCAGCATCTGCTCAAGCCGCCGGTCGGCAACCAGCGGGTATTCGAGGACGCCGACATGACCGTGCAGGTCGTCGGCGGGCCGAACGAGCGCACCGACTATCACGACGACCCGGTCGAGGAGTTCTTCTACCAACTCAAGGGCAACATGGTGCTCAAGGTGGTGGACGGCGGCCAGTTCTATGACGTACCGATCCGCGAGGGTGACGTGTTCCTGCTGCCGCCGCATGTGCGCCACTCGCCGCAACGGCCGCAGGAAGGCTCGATCGGCCTCGTGGTCGAGCCCAAGCGCCAGGCCGGCGAGCTCGATGCGTTCGACTGGTACTGCTTCGAATGTCGCGCCCTGGTTCATCGCGTGGAGCTCAAGGTGGAAAGCCTGGTGACCGACCTGCCGCCGCTCTACGAGGCCTTCTATCGCGACCAGAAGGCGCGCACCTGTCCGCAATGCGGGACCGTCCACCCGGGCAAGAAGCCGCCGGCCGGGTGGGTGAAGATCGGATAGGATTACCCCGTACTAAGGTGTAGAGCGGCGCAAATTGCCCCGATGCGGAGCAAAATCGCCTGGCGCCACGTCCTCGCTGCCCTATTCGGCTCGTTTCAGCCTCGATTCAGCAGCGGACCGCTCTTGCCGGCCCAACGCCGTCGCCGGTACCATCGTATCGCTTCTCAATTCCGCCGTCTTTTGCCTTTTTGAGTGCGGCCAACGCCGCCGACCACCTGAGGTGCGTGAGGGATCCTCAGGCGTTGAGAGCGGCGCTGTTCAGTCGAGTCGAAGAACACAGACCAGGGGAACCCCGCTTCTTGCCGATGCACGAGCGGAATTATCGGTACCGCTGAGTTTGGCGGGACCGCAGGGGAACACGACTGTCCACATTAGCCCTTCAGGACGATGACCGTCCGCTGAGCCGCGTCGCGCTCGACGCCGGAGCCACCCTGGTCGGCGCGGCAGCGCCCACTGAATCCGCTGCGGTCAGATCGCGCCGCAGCCGGTACGCGCTCGACTGGTTCGTCTTCTTCATCGCCGACCTGCAGACCGGCTTCGGGCCGTTCGTCGCCGTCTATCTGACGGCAGCGGCATGGACCCAGGCCGATATCGGCCTCATCCTCACCGTCGGCGGCCTGATTGCGCTGATCGGCCAAGTGCCGGGTGGGGCGCTGCTCGATTGGCTGCGCTCGCCCCGCTGGGCGGCCGCCGGCGCGGTCGCGGGCATCGGGATCAGCGCGCTGGCGCTGGCGCTGTGGCCGATATTCGCCGTCGTGCTCGCCTCGCGCGTCCTGCACGCATCGGCGAGCTGCGTACTTGGTCCGGCGGTCGCCGCGATCAGCCTTCGTCTGGTCGGCCACGCCGGTCTGGGCGAGCGCATCGGCCGCAATGCCCGCTTTGCCTCCCTCGGGGCCGGTCTCTCGGCCGCCGCGATGGGGGCGACCGGCTACTTTCTCAGCGACCAATGGGTGTTCCTGGTGACGGCGGCGCTCACCGCTCCGACCCTGCTGGCGCTGACGCGCATCCGCCTCGGCAGGGCGGAGCCGGGCGCGCCTGGGCGGGCGCTCGCGCCCTGCGTACGCGCCGCGCCGCCGGTCTCGCTGGGCGATCTCCTGCGCAACCGTCCGCTGATCGTTTTTGCCGCGTGCATCGTGCTGTTCCATCTCTCCAATGCCGCCATGCTGCCGTTGATGGGTGGCGTCATGGCGGCGAACACCGGCCAGTGGGCGATGCTGTCGATCGCCGCCTGCATGATCGTGCCCCAGCTGGTGGTGGCGCTATGCTCGCCATGGGTCGGACGTCGGGCCAATTTGTGGGGACGCCGTCCGCTCCTGATCGTCGCCTTCCTCGCCCTGGCGCTTCGCGCGCTCATGTTCGCGCTGGTGACGAACCCGTATCTCGTCGTCGCCGTCCAGCTGCTCGATGGCATATCCGCAGCCGTGCTCGGCGTGATGTTTCCCCTGGTCGTCGCCGACATCACGCGCGGCACCGGCCGCTTCAATCTGGCGCTCGGGATCGTCGGGAGCGCCATGGGCATCGGCGCTTCGCTCAGCACGTTGCTGGCGGGCTTCATGGTCGATCACGCCGGCCGTGGCGTCACGTTCGTCGCGCTGGGCGCCGTGGCGCTGGCCGGCTTCGCGCTGGTTGGCCTGCTGATGCCCGAGACGCGGCCCGTCGGCGGGGAGCCGCCCGCTACCGACGAGCGTCACGGCGCGCGCGTGCTCGCCCCAGCCTGAGCCAGCGCGCCCCGATCACCCGCGGGATCGCACGCCGGTGACCAGCCGCGGGCGCACCGTCGCGGGCATCAGGTTGCGATAGACGCTGAGGTAGTCCTGCGCCATACGCCGGGCGGTGAAGCGCGCCTCGAAGCGCTGGCGAATCCTCTGGCGCGACAGATCGCCCAGCCGGTAGACGGCGCCGATCGCGCTCGTCTCATCCTCGACGATGAATCCCGTCACGCCTTCCTCGATGATCTCGGGAAGCGCGCCGCGATTGAATCCGATCACCGGCGTTCCGCAGGCCATGGCCTCGATCTGCACCAGGCCGAACGGCTCGGGCCATTGGATCGGCGACAGCAGCGCGACGGCGCCGCTGAGGAATTCCGGTTTCTCGCTATCGCCGATCTCGCCGATGAACTCCACATGCGGCGAGCCAAGCAGCGGACGGATCTCCTGTTCGAAGTAGTCGCGATCGACCCTGTCGACCTTGGCGGCGATCTTGAGCGGGATTCCGCTGCGCTCGGCAATGCGGATTGCGCGGTCGACCGCCTTTTCCGGCGAGATGCGCCCAAGGAATGCCAGGTAGGACGGCGTCGCCGGCCGGGGGCTGAGCAACTGCTCCGGCAGGCCGTGGGGAACCGTCGCCACCCAGCAGGCATGCGGCACCGGCCGGCGCTGCGAATCGGAGATGGACACGATCGGCACGTCGGCAAAGGTCGAGAACACCGTCTGATGCTCGGCGAGGTCGAGTCGCCCGTGCAACGTGGTCACGAACGGCGTCGCCTGCCGTGAAAAAAGCGAAAATGGGTAGTAGTCGAGATGGAAGTGCAGAAAGTCGAATTCGGGGGCCTGCCGCCGGACCTGCTCCAGCATGCTCATGTGCAGCGCGTTGGGATCGCGCACCGCGTCGTCGTGGCGCAGCGCGCGCGGCCACATCGGCCGCAGCGTGGCCGATGTGGCCGAGTCGCCGCTTGCAAACAGCGTCACCTCGTGGCCGAGCGCGACCAGCTCCTCGGTCAGCCAGTGGATGACCCGCTCGGTGCCGCCATACTTTTTCGGGGGGATTGCTTCCGTCAAAGGCGCGATTTGGGCGATGCGCATGAGAACCCCTCTCAATGGGCCGACCAGTATGCAAAAACGGAATGGCCGATCTCCCTTAAACCAGCTGCGGCGGCGGAGGTTCCGCTGAAACCTCAACCGGGGTGTCGGCATTGATAAGAGCGCGCTTGTGCCGGGCGGGGCGAGCGCGAACCAGGTGCATTCGCAACCCGGCCTGCCACTCCCAGGGGGTCCCGATGGACGATTTCTCTCGTTATGCCCATCGGCCGATCGCCTTTCTCCTTCATTACGTGCGCCGGCGCCCCGTCTGCCACGCCGCGATCCTGATCGCGGTGCTGGCCGCGGTCTGTTGCGCGGTCAGCACGCAATATGGCGTCAAGTTTCTGGTCGATACGCTGTCGAGTGGATTGACCAGCGCCGGCGCCTGGACGGCCTTCGCGCTGCTGGTGACGTTGATCGTCTCCGACAATCTGTTGTGGCGCGTCGCGAGCTGGATTGGGAGCTACACCTTTCCCGGCGTGGCCGGGGACATGCGATGCGATCTGTTCCGTCATCTGACCGGCCATGCGCCGAGCTATTTCGCCGAACGGCTTCCCGGAACCTTGACGAGCCGTATCACCGCGACCTCGAACGCCGTCTTCACCATCGAGAACATGTTCATGTGGAACGTCCTGCCGCCATGCGTGGCGACGTTCGTCTCGATCGCCTGGGTGGCGACGGTGAGCCTGCCGATGGCGGCGGGCCTGGTGGTGGTCGCCGGTCTCCTGGTTTTCGCCATGTTCCAGCTCGCCGCCGCCGGCCGGCCGTTCCATCACCAGTTTGCCGACAAGGCCGCAGCCGTCGACGGGCAGATGATCGACATCATCGGCAACATCCCCGTCGTATGGGCGTTCGGCGGTCTCGGTCGCGAGCATCGCCGGTTCTCCGCAACGGTGGAGCGCGAAGTTTCGACGCGGCGGCGGAGTCTGTACTACCTCGAGATGGTGAGGAGCGTGCACGCGGTCGTGACGCTGGTGCTGACCATCGTGTTGTTCGCCTGGGGCATCGTCCTGTGGGAGCGCGGCGCCGCCACCACCGGCGACGTGGTGCTGGTGACCACGCTCGGCCTCGGCATCCTGCATGCGACGCGCGACCTCGCGCTCGCCCTGGTCGATGTGACGCAGCACATGGCCCGCTTCACCGAAGCGCTCGCTACCTTGCTGGTGCCGCACGGATTGCGCGACCATCCCGAGGCGCGGCCGCTGGCGCGTACCGACGCGAGCATCGTGTTCGAGAACGTCCGCTTCTCGTATCCGGACGCCCGGCGCGTGTTCGACAATCTGAACCTTCGCCTGCAGCGCGGGCAGCGCGTCGGCCTGGTCGGGCCGTCGGGTGCCGGAAAATCGACCATGTTCGCGTTGCTGCAGCGGTTCTACGACGTGGATTCCGGACGCATCCTCATCAACAGCGAGGACGTTTCGCGTGTCACGCAGGCGAGCCTGCGCGAGCTCATCGGAGTCGTCCCGCAGGACATCTCGATGTTCCATCGCTCGATCCTGGAGAACGTCCGCTACGGGCGGGTCGAGGCGTCCGACGCGGAGGTTCTCGAGGCCATGGCGGCGGCGCGCTGCGACGATTTCGTCGAAGACTTGCAGGACGGCATCCACACCATCGTCGGCGACCGCGGCGTGAAGCTGTCGGGCGGTCAGCGCCAACGCATCGCGATCGCCCGCGCCTTCCTTCGCGACGCGCCCATCCTGCTGCTCGATGAGGCCACGTCGGCGCTCGACTCGGACTCCGAGGAGGCGATCCGCGACGCGCTCGATCGTCTGATGCGCGGACGCACCGTAATCGCCATCGCGCATCGGCTCTCGACCCTGCGCAATTTCGACCGCATCGTCGTGCTGCAGGCCGGCGCGGTTCGTCAGGATGGCCCGCCCGACCACCTGATGCGGCATCCGGGACTGTATCGCGAGCTGGTGCGCCGCGAGGTGACGCGTCTCGCCCGGCACGCTGCGTAGCCGGTAGCGAGCCGCTTGAGGCGGCGAGGGCAGGGCGCGACATTCGGTCTCGGCGGGTGGGCAAGACCGCCAGCCGCCGTTGTCCCCGCGTTGAGACTTCAGCGATTTTGCCCAGCCTACGGCGCCGGTTTTGCTAAGCAAAAATTAACCCTCGCCACCGATCGCAGCCCGCCCGCATGGGTTGCTAAAATTGCAGTAATTTCCCCGGCAAATTCTTAGAGGCGCGCCCGATAGGTATCGCGGTGTGAACGGGGCCTGCCCAATCGAACGATAGCCGCCCAGCGTGAAAGGGCGGCGCCCGTGTCGGCAGAGCCGCCAGGAGGGGGAAGGCCGCATGCCGCTTCTCGTGATCGTCGACGACCAGTTTACGAATCGACGAATCTTCTCGCGGCTCGCGCAGTCGATCGATGCGGACCTCACGGTCCGCAGCTTCGGCGATCCGGCGGCAGCGCTCGAGTGGGTGCGCGACAACACCCCCGACCTGGTCGTGACCGACTACAAAATGCCGCAGATGGACGGCGGGGAGTTCATCCGGCGCTTCCGCGAGCTGCCCGCAGCGGCCGAGGTCCCCGTCATCGTCATCACGATCTACGAGGAGCGCAGCTTCCGGCTGCGTGCCCTGGAGGCGGGTGCGACGGATTTCCTCCAGAGCCCGGTCGACCATAACGAATTCGTCACTCGCGCGCGCAATCTGCTGAAGCTGCGCAAGCAGCAGCTCCTGCTCGAGCGCAAGCTCGAGCACAGCGAGCGTTCGCGCGAGGAGGCGCTGCGCGATTCCAGCGAACGGCTGGCCCAGGTGATCGACACCGTGCCCGCCATGGTCAGCGCGACCGACCGCGACGGGAATTTCATCTTCGTGAACGCCTATCAGGCTTCGCTCACCCGGGTCGACCCGACGCTGGTCGGCGAGTCGCGGGAGGATGCGCTCTCGCGCGACCGGCTCGATCGTCACCGCGCGCTCGACCGCAAGGTGTTCGAGAGCAATGCGCCGCTGCCGACCTTCGAGGAGGAGATCGTCGATTCGGCCGGCGCGAAGCACGTCTTTCTCACGACCAAATCGCCGCTGCGCGACCGGGGCAACGCGGTGGTCGCGGTCCTCACCACGGCGATCGACATCACCGATCGCAAGCGCGCCGAGAGTCACCTCCTGTACATGGCGCATCACGACGCGCTGACCGACCTGCCCAACCGCACGCTGCTGCGCAACCGCCTCAACCGCGGAATCGCGCGCGCGCGCCGCGGCGACAGCTCGTTTGCGCTGCATATCGTCGACCTCGACGGGTTCAAGGCGGTCAACGACGTGCTCGGCCATTCCGCCGGGGACAAGTTCCTCAAGCTCGCCGCACAACGCCTGCGCTCCGTCGTCAGCGAGCGGGACACCGTGGCGCGGCTCGGCGGCGACGAGTTCGCCGTGCTGCAGACCCGGGTGAGCGGGACGCAGGATGCAGCCGAGCTCGCGCATCGCATCAACGAGGCGGTCGCCGGCCCGCAGATTCTCTTCGGCGAACGGCTCGCCTGCACCGCCAGCATCGGGATCACCCTGCATCCGAGCGACGGGTCGGATGCCGACCAGCTGCTCAAGAACGCCGATCTGGCGATGTATCGGGCCAAGAGCGACGGCGGCAACATCTACCGGTTTTATGCCAGCGACATGAACACTCGCGCGCTCGAGGCCGCCGCCCTCGACAGCGCGCTGCGCGAGGCCATCGAGAAGCAGCAGTTCACGCTCTACTATCAGCCGCAGGTCGACATCAGGTCGGGCCGGGTGGTCGGCGCCGAGGCGCTGCTGCGCTGGCGCCGGCCGGATCGCGGGATCGTTGCGCCGGGCGAGTTTCTCGCCCGCGCGGAGGAAAACGGCCTGATCGTGCCGATCAACGAGTGGGTCCTGCGTGAGGCCTGCCGCGAAGCGAAGACGTGGCAGCACCCGGGCGCGCCGCCGCTGCGGGTCAGCGTCAACCTCTCGCCGATCCAGTTTCGCAAACAGAACGTGCCGTTGCTGGTGATGCGCATCCTGGGCGAAACCGGCCTCGACCCGTCGCTGCTCGATCTGGAGCTGACCGAGAACATCGTCCTGGAGAACGCCGAAGCGGTCGCCCGCGACCTGCAGAGGCTGCGCGATCTCGGCGTAAAGATATCGATCGACGATTTCGGCACCGGCTACTCGTCGCTGACCTACGTCAAGCAGTTCCCGGTCGATCGCCTCAAGATCGACCAATGCTTCATCCGCAACCTCACCAGCGATCCGAACGACGCGGTGATCATTCGTACGATCGTCAGCCTTGGGCACAGCCTCGAGCTCGAGGTCGTCGCCGAAGGAGTGGAGTCGCGCGAGCAGATGCAGCTTCTGCGTTTCGAGGGTTGCCACGAGATGCAGGGCTACTATTTCGCCAAGCCGATGCCGGCCGCGGAGTTTATCGCATTCGCCACGGGCGAGTCGCGGCTCGCCCGCACCGCCTAGAGGCGCATGCCGATGCATGGCGCCGACGGCCGCACGGCGATCGCGAGCGAGGCCTCCCGTCACGGCGAGCGGTCCAGGTACGCTATGCTGAGCGCGCTGCGAGCCAGGCTGCGCAACCGGCCGGACTCCGAGCACGAGCTCACGATCAACCGTCTCGCCCTCAGCGGGATCGTCTTCGGTTATCTGGTGATCGCCGGTCTCCTGGGCTCCACCGGCGCTCAGGACATGCTGCGCACGGAAGGAATCTATTTCGCGCTCTATTATGTCGTTTCGGTCGGGTTCTTCTGCCACATTCTCTACCGCCCCGGCACGTCGCCGACGCGGCGGATTCTCGGCATATTTTTCGATATCGGGTTGTTTTCATACGGCATGTACATCGGTGGCGAAGCCACCGCGCCGTTCTTTCCGATCTATCTTTGGGTGATCTTCGGCAACGGATTTCGCTTCGGTCTCGTTTACCTCGCGATCACCGCGGCGGCGAGCGTCGCGGGGTTCGGGACAGTCGTGCTGACGACGGAATTCTGGCGCGAGCACCAGGCCCTGGGGCTCGGACTCGTCGCCAGTCTCGTGATCTTGCCGCTCTACGCCTCCACGCTGATCCGCAAGCTTTCGGCGGCGAAACGCCAGGCCGAAGAGGCGAGCAAGGCCAAAAGCCTGTTTCTGGCGAGCGTGAGCCATGAGCTGCGCACGCCGTTGAACGCCATCATCGGACTGAGCGATCTCCTGAAAGGTAGCCGTCTGGATGCCGAACAATCCGACATGGTTCACACCATTGCGGATTCCGGGCGATCGTTGCTGGCCCTGATCAATTCCATTCTCGACTTCGCGCGCATCGAGTTCGGGGCACATGCCGAGGACGAGCTCCGACTTCGACCTTCATAAGCTCGTCTTCGAGGTGCGGAAGATCCTGGCGGTGCAGGCCGACGCGAAGAATTTGCGGCTCGCCGTGCATATGGCGCCCGGTGTGCCGCGGATGGTGCGCGGCTCGCGCCAGCAGCTCGGCGATATCCTGATGAACCTGACCGCGAATGCGGTGAAATTCACCGAACGCGGTTATGTCGTGATCAGCGTCGACGCAACCAGCGACGCCGGGAGCAGGCACCGGCTGGATCGTACGCGTAGCTGCGCAGGGCGTCCTGGTTCCCGGCGCGGATGCATTCAATGAAGAAGCCGAGGTCACCCCCCAGATTGTAGATGTGGGGGAGCCGAGACCCGCCGACGAAGTATCGGATCTGCACATCCTCGCTCGCGTCGCGCCCGGCAAACAGGTGCTGGATCGAGGATCGCAGGGCGATCAGCTCGCGCAGCAGCGTGCGGGTGAAACTGGGAAGCCCGTCCGGGCGCATGAAGCACCACAGCGTCCCGTTTGCTTCGTCAAGCCGGAGGTCGAGTTCCCGGTAGGACCCGGCATCGAGCGAAATCGCGGTGCGCGCCTCGGCAATTGACCCGGCGGCAGGAAGCGACGGCTCCGGCTTGGCGGAAACAAGTGCGGGAGCGACCGGCCAACCATAGGGTGTCTGGGGCCACCGCACCGAGGAAGCAGCACTGATCGCCCGAATAGGCGAGGTCTTGCCCAACACCGCCGACACTTCTCTTCCCAACGCTCAGGTCACAACTGAAAGCAGCAGATTCCACATTAACGAAAAATTAATCCATGGGAAGGGCATTTGTTAATTTGGGTTAACCCGTATGCATCAAAGGGTCGCGTAGCGTGGGTCACCCAGCCCAAGGAAGATAACAAGAACAATGACTTAAACATCCATATCGTTTGTTCATGGATCATTAGCGGCGCGGATTGAACCGCAACAGCTGAGCCGATAGACACGGCCCAGGTCGGTTGGGGACAGGTTGGGTTATGGTCGTAGCTCAACTATTATACGAACTCATTCAGTAAAACTATTGCGAGGAGTGAGAGATGAAGAGCACCTGTCGACCGCGGCTCATGTCCGCTCCTGGTCCCATGCCCCGTGTAAACCGCAGGGCTGTTCTGTGCGGACCCCGCGACCCTGATGGCGGTCCGGGCGTCTTTGGCTTAACATTTCCCGGTCCCACCCAAACCGGAGCACCAGCTGCCGGATCTCGGCGTATCGCGCCCGCATCCTGCGATCTGGTGAACGAGGAGCTCGACGATGCTGACGACCGCAAAGCCTACGGATCTCAAGTCCTCCCTGCCGTTCGATGCTGATCGGCTGGACCGCCTGATGGATGAGGCGGGACTCGACGTCCTGCTCGCGACGTCCAAGCACAATGTGCAGTATCTTCTCGGCGGGCATCGCGCGTTCTTCTTCGACTACATGGATGCGATGGGCCTGAGCCGCTATCTCCCCGTCGTTATCTATCCCAAGGGCAGGCCCGACAAGGCCGCCTACATCGGCGCCAGGCTTGAGACCTTCCAGACCGCGGTGCGGCCGCTGTGGGTCCCGGAGGTGCAGACCACCTCCAACGGCTCGATCGACACGATGGAGAAGGCGGTCGACACCATTCGCCGCCTCGGCCTCGCCCATCGTCGCATCGGCGCCGAGCTCTGCTTCCTGCCGGTCGACGGCGGCATGGTTCTGCGGCGCGCCTTCCCGGACGACGAGCTCGTGGAAGCGCTGCCCGTGCTCGAGCGCCTGCGCGCGCGCAAGAGCCCGGCCGAGCTCGAGATGCTCAAGATCGCCTCGGAGAAGGTGATCGAGTCGATGCAGGCGGTGATCGCCAATCACGGTCCCGGCACGACCAAGCAGGAGCTCGCCGACGCGCTCAAGCGCGAGGAGGTCAACCGCGGCCTGACCTTCGAGTATTGCCTGATCGCCGCCGGCGCGAGCCACAACCGCGCGCCCTCGGAGCAGCGCTGGGAGAAGGGCGACGTGCTCTCCGTCGATTCGGGCGGCAACTATCACGGCTATATCGGCGACCTCGCCCGCATGGCGATCCTCGGCGAGCCCGACGCCGAGCTGGAGGACCTCTTGGGCGAGATCGAAAGCATCCAGCGCGCCGCCATGAAGCCGATCAAGGCCGGCGTCCTGGGCGGCGAGATCTATGCGTCCGCCGAGACCCTGGTGCGCAAGTCGAAGCAGCACAATCACCTGGAGTTCCTGGCGCACGGCATGGGGCTGGTGAGCCACGAGAAGCCGCATCTCACGACGACGGGCCCGGTGCCCTATTCGGACGAGGACGCGCACCTGCCGCTCGAGCCCGGCATGGTGATCTCGGTCGAGACCACGCTCAAGCATCCGCGCCGCGGCTTCATCAAGCTCGAGGATACCGCGGTGGTGACGGATTCAGGTTGCGACATCTACGGCGAGGGCGCGCGCGGCTGGAACCGCGGCGGCACCGCGACTGCGTAGGAGCATATCGTTCACCATTATCCTGAGGCGCTCGACGCACTCTTCGTGCGTCGAGCCTCGAAGGACCACCACGCCGCAAATCCGATGAGCGCGCCGACCGTATCGAGCGACTGGCGCAGCCCGAAGCTTACGCCGCGCCGCGCGGCGGGCGACAGGTCGGCGACGAGCGCATCGCGCGGCGCGCCGCGGATGCCCTTGCCGAGGCGGTCGCCTCGGCAACCCCCTCGATGAGCCCGACCGTGAGGGCCGAAGCCCCGAGCACCGTCACCAGATAGATCGGCAGCAGCGCAGGGGACATCTCCGAGGAGATGTCCATGAACAGGCTGACCAGCCCAAGCGCCCACACCCCCGCGCGGGATCGACGACAAACGCGACGGGGTTGCGGCCTTGCTCGTCATCCCTCCTTCGTCGATGGCGGACGGCCGAGGGCAAGACCGCCCTGCCGCAGGCCGAGACCGTAACGAGAACGACGGGCCGCTCCCGTGTTCCGTTTTGTCCAAACGGCCGTTCCGTCCAGTCCAAGTCAGCCCGCATGGCCGCTGGCAATGGTCGCGGCGTCTGCAGGAGACCTGCAGCGCCAATGCAACCAACACCGACCACAGGGAGACTGACCAATGTCCTACACTGTCACGGGTACCGCAGGGAATGACACCCTCAACCAGGCCGTCGATGTCGGCCCCGGCACCATCGTCGGGCTCGCCGGCAGCGATTTGATCTCCACCGGCACCGGCGCCGTCACCGTCGATGGCGGCTCCGGGGAGGACATCGTCGTCCTCCAGGCCGGCAATACCGGGCAGGTGACGGGCGGCACCGAGAACGACAGCATCTGGGACCAGGACGCCAATATCGGCTCGATGATTCTATTCGGCAATGAAGGCGCCGATACCATCAAGATCGACAACTCGACCAGCGCGCAGACGATCCTCGGCGGCAACGACTCAGCGGACGGCAACGACAGTATTCGCAGCGGCAGCGGCCCCGACCTCGTGTTCGGTCACGGCGGCGATGACCGTCTTTTCGCCGGCCGTGGCAATGATACTTACGTTGCTGGGTTCGGCAACGATTATGTGGAGGATCCGACCAACGGCGCCAACGATCTGGTGTTCGGCAACGAAGGCAACGACACGATCAATGTGTATGACGGCAATGACACGGGCTTCGGCGGCCAGGGCAATGATTGGGTCATCCTCCTCGCATCGGACAGCGCACTGTATTTCCTCAACGAGGGCAACGACACCGTGGCCGGTGGCATGGCAACCGCGGCGTTGACCATCGTCGGCGGCAACGACTCCGCCGACGGCAGCGATTCGATCTTCACCGGCACCGGCGCCGACCTCGTCTTCGGCAACGGCGGCAACGACACGATTCGCGATGTCGGCGGCGGCAATACGCTGATCGGCGGGGTGGGCAACGACAGCCTCCAGTGCACCACGGACGGCACCGACCTCATCTTCGCCAACGAAGGGGACGACACGGTGGGCTCCGCGTCCGGCCAGGACACGGTGTTCGGCGGCCAGGGCAACGACCAGATCACCGGCGGCTTCGACGGCGGCCAGTTGCTCATGGGCAACGAGGGCAACGACACCCTGTGGGGCCTCATGGGCATCGACACGCTCAGCGGCGGCAGCGGCGCGGACGTGTTCCGCTACTTCGACGCCGACGAGGATGGCAACAACTCCCCCGGCGGCGGGCCGCTCGAGCAGGTCACCGACGTGAATTTCGCCGAGGACCGGTTCCTCCTCCCCTGGCATGTGGACTTCGCGGCACAGACCAGTGCCGGCGCCGCGGCCAACCTCACCCAGGCGGCCGAGAATGCGCTCGCGGCGGCCTGGGCGCTCAACGGCAGCGTCAACGCGCGCACGGCGGCCCAGTTCGAGTTCAACGGCCGCACCTATCTGGTGGCAGACAGCTCCTTCGTCGGCTTCTTCAGCGAGAATAACGACCTCCTGATCGACATCACCGGGGCGACCGGCACCATCAGCACGGGAAGCTTCCTTGGCTGAGCAAACCTCAGTGCGAACAGGCTGACGGAAGGGGCGGCTTCGGTCGCCCCTTCTGCTTGCGTGGCGCAGGCTTTGCCCCGTGGGCAAGACCGCCCGCCCGAATCCATTGGACCTGTGACCGGAACGCCGCGCGGCTCCAGGGTTCCGTTCTGTCCAAACGGCTGTTCCGTCCAGTCCTGGTCCACCCGCAAGGCCGCTGGCAATGGTCGCGGCGTCTGCAGGAGACCTGCAGCGCCAATGCAACCAACACCGACCACAGGGAGACTGACCAATGTCCTACACTGTCACGGGTACCGCAGGGAATGACACCCTCAACCAGGCCGTCGATGTCGGCCCCGGCACCATCGTCGGGCTCGCCGGCAACGACGAGATCCGCACCGGCACCGGCGCCGTCACCGTCGACGGCGGTTCGGGCGAAGACACCGTCGTCCTCCAGACGGGCAACACCGGGACGGTGACCACGGGCACCGAGAACGACAGCATCTTCGCGGCCGAAAACGCCGGCTCGATGGTGCTGTTCGGCAACGAGGGGGCCGATTCCATCTGGCTCGCCGGCTCCTCGAACCCGCAGACCATCCTGGGTGGAAACGACTCGGCCGACGGAAGCGATAGTGTGATCGGCAGCCAGGCCGGTGACGTCATCTTCGGCCATGGCGGGGACGACACCCTGCATGGCGCGGCTGGGAGCGATACGCTGATCGGCGGCTTCGGCAACGACTCATTCTATGATCTGGGTTTCACGGGCCACGAGGTCGTGTTCGCAAACGAGGGGAACGACACGATCAGCACATGGCACGGCAACGATACGGCCTTTGCCGGCCAGGGCAACGATTGGGTAGCGCACAGCAGCGCCGGCAACCCGCTCTACTACCTCAACGAAGGCAACGACACGGTGGACGGCGACACCGCTACTGGCGCCATAACCGTCGTCGGCGGCAACGACTCCGCCGACGGCAGCAACTCGATCTTCACCGGCACCGGCGCCGACCTCGTCTTCGGCAACGGCGGCAACGACACGATTCGCGATGTCGGCGGCGGCAATACGCTGATCGGCGGGGCGGGCAACGACAGCGTCCAGTGCACCACGGACGGCACCGACCTCATCTTCGCCAACGAGGGCGACGACACGGTGGGCTCCGCGTCCGGCCAGGACACGGTGTTCGGCGGCCAGGGCAACGACCAGATCACCGGCGGCTTCGACGGCGGCCAGCTGCTCATGGGCAACGAGGGCAACGACACCCTGTGGGGCCTCATGGGCATCGACACGCTCAGCGGCGGCTCAGGCGCGGACGTGTTCCGCTACTTCGACGCCGACGAGGATGGCAACAACTCCCCCGGCGGCGGGCCGCTCGAGCAGGTCACCGACGTGAGTTTCGCCGAGGACCGGTTCCTCCTCCCCTGGCACGTGGACTTCGCGGCGGTGACCAGTGCCGGCACGGCGGCCAACCTCACGCAGGCGGCCGAGAATGCGCTCGCGGCGGCCTGGGCGCTCAACGGCAGCGTCAATGCGCGCACCGCGGCGCAGTTCGAGTTCAATGGCCGCACTTATCTGGTGGCCGACAGCTCCCTCGTGGGGGTCTTCACCGATCTCAACGACCTGCTGATCGACATCACCGGGGCGACCGGCACCATCGGCACGGCAAGCTTCCTCGGCTGAGCAAACCTCAGTGCGAACAGGCTGACGGAAGGGGCGGCTTTTGGCCGCCCCTTCTGCATGAGGTCTGCATCAGGAGGAACATGGACGACCACTGAGCGAGCGGCTAATCTGCCACACGTGATCGGGCTTTTCGGGGGAGTCGCGCTCCATTTTCGATGCCGAAGCTCATTGTCTCCTCTGAGCTCATTCCCGAGCACTTGCCGCCTGCAGCGGGCGCGAAAGCGTGGTCCGACCAATTCGAACAGCTCGTAGGGCGACCAGGCGAATATACGTTCGCAGACGATGTACCGTTCCACGCACGGCTGGAGGCTGTGCCGCTCGATGGCGCGGTACTCTGGAGCATGCGCGGCACGTTCCTCGGCGCCGTTCGCACCAAGGAGGCGATCAGGTCCGACGGCAGCGACTGCCCTTCCTTGATCTACAATTTCGCAAAGCCGTTCCGGGTGGCTCAGCGGGGGCGCGAAACCGTCGTCGGGGCGGGATCGGCCGTCCTCTTCACCGAGGCCGTGACCGGCGCCTTCTCTCCCGGGCCGGTCCACTCTGGCGAGGATCAGGTGGCGACCCTGTCCGTGCGACTGCCGCGCGCAGCGCTCGCCGGCGCGATCGGCACTCCGGAGGACCAACTGGCCCGGGCAATCGACCCCGCGTCCGAGCCGCTGCGGGTGTTGAAATCGTATGCCGACATGCTCATGGCCAGCGGTGGCGTGGCCGACCCGGCGATCGCACGAGCCGTCGCGGATCATTTGGTCGACCTCGTTGCGCTGTCGCTGGGGGCCAATCGTGATGCTGCCCACCTGGCGCGCGAGCGGGGCCTGCGCGCCGGGCGGCTCAACGAAGTGCTGGCGGCGATCAACGCCCGGTACGCCGACCCCGGCTTCTCGCTGCAGGTGGTCGCCCAATAGCAACGGGTCACGGAACGCCACCTGCGCGATCTGCTGCACGAGAGCGGCGCCGGATTCGCCGAGCGGGTGCTGGCGCTGCGCCTGCAGCACGCCTATCGGTTGCTCACCCAATGGCGGCACCGCCAGCGCAAGGTCATCGACATTGCCTTCACTGCGGGTTTCAACGACCTGTCCTATTTCAACCGCAGCTTCCGCGCGCGCTTCGGCATGACGCCGAGCGACGCGCGCGCCATGGCGGCGGCCGATCTCGGGCATTTCCACCCCGGTGAATCGGTGTCAGCACCCGGCGGGCCAAACCGCCTGCCGACTGCACTCGAGCTGTAACGTGGCCATCGATCCGGCCACCCCCGCGAATCCGCGGGAGGCGGCGGTTACCCCGCGTGCCGGATTCGTCGGCGGGCGGCAGGTATGACAGAAATTCCTACGACGAGCATGAACAACAACTGCCGTCCCGCTGTCCAATGGAAACGAGAACTGAGGTCGCACGGCCGGACCCGCGGCCGGTGCGACGAGCCATGGCAGCGGCACGATGCCGAATCTGGTCACCTCGTCGGACTTCCTCCCGGCGCATATGCCGCCGGCAAGTCCTGCAGTCCCCCCGCTCGCCGCGGAATTGGAGGCGCTGCGGCTGAGCACATCGTATGCCGACATGCTCACGGCCACCGGCGGCATTGCGGACCCGGCACTCGCAAGATCCATCAAGGACCACTTGGTCGTCCTCGCTGCGCTCGCGCTTGCGGCCGATCGTGACGCAAGCGACGTCGCGCGCCAGCACGGCCCGCGGGCGGAGCGGCTGAAGGACGTGCTGAGCGCCATCAAGGCCGGCTATTGCGACCCGTCGTTCTCGCTGCGTGCGGTCGCGCAGAAACAACGGGTCTCGGAACGCTACCTTCGCGCTCTGCTGAATAAGACGGGCATCGGATTCACCGAGCGGGTGCTGGAATTCCGATTGCAGCACGCGTATGCGCTGCTAACCCGGTCGCGGCACCGCCATCGCAAGGTCAACGACATCGCCTTCTCGGTCGGCTTCAACGACCTCTCGTATTTCAACCGCAGCTTCCGCGCCCGCTACGGCATGACGCCAGGCGCAGCGCGCGCGATGGCAGCCGACAACGGCGAAACGACCGCGCCGCTGTGAGCCGTTCGCGGCGGCTGCAGGCAGGGCGCGCCCCCGCGCATGCATTGAAGCTGCGCTCATCGGCGGTGAACCGCGGCGACACCGCGACGACGCAGGAGCATCTCGTTCACCGTTATCCTGAGGCGCTCGACGCACTCTTCGTGCGTCGAGCCTCGAAGGACCACGCCGCGAATCCGATGAGCGCGAGCGCGGTGAACGCAGCGCCGGCGAGGAACGTCGCCGCCGGGCCATGGGCGTCCCACAGGGCGCCGGCGATCACGTTTGCGACCAGCATGGCGAGGCCGCCGGCGAGATGGAACAGGCCGAAGGCGGTGCCGCGCAGGTCCGCGGGTGCCGTATCCGCCACCAGCGTGGCGAGCAGGCCCTGCGTGAGCCCCATGTGCAGGCCCCACAGCGCCACGCCGGCGAGTACCAGCGGCGCCGTTGCGGCGAGGGCCAGGACCAGGTCGGCGGCGATCAGGAGCGCGATGCCGAGGCTGAGCACGCTGGCGCGGCCGAAGCGGTCGGACAGCACCCCCGCCGGGTAGGCCGACACTGCGTATACGGCACTCATGACCACCATGACGATCGGCACGAGCGTGACGGAGAAGCCGACGTCCTGGGCGCGCAGCACCAGGAAGGCTTCCGAGAAGCGCGCCAGCGTGAGCACGCCCGCAATGGCCACGACCGTCCAATAGGCCGTCGAGAGACGCCTGGCGTCGGCGAGGTGCAGTCGCTGTGTTGCCGGCTCCTCGACGTGGCGCGCCGGCTCCTTGACCGCGAAGACGATCAGCGCGAACGAGATCAACGCCGGAACGATTGCGATCCAGAAGACAAGACGGATATCCGCCCCAAAGGCCAACAGGGCGATCGCCACCAAGGGTCCGAGGAACGCGCCGACCGTATCGAGCGACTGGCGCAAGCCGAAGCTTGCCCCGCGCAGCGCGGCGGGCGAGAGGTCGGCGATGAGCGCATCGCGCGGCGCCCCGCGGATGCCCTTGCCGAGGCGATCGATGAGGCGCGCGGCGAGCACCCAGCCGAGCGTGTCGGCTAAGGGAAACACCGGCCTGGTGACGACGGCGAGCCCGTACCCGAGCGCCGCCAGGAGCTTGCGCCGGCCCAGCCAGTCCGACAGCGCGCCGGAGAAGATTTTCGTGATGTTGGCGGCCGCCTCGGCAACGCCCTCGATCAAGCCGACGGTCAGCGCCGAGGCGCCGAGCACCGTCACCAGGTAGACCGGCAGCAGCGCATGGATCATCTCCGACGACAGATCCATGAACAGGCTCACGAGCCCGAGCGCCCAGATGCTGCGCGGGATCGCGGAAGGGTGCGCGGGCGCCGCTGCTTCGGTCGACATGGGCCTCTCGCCGAGCCGCGAGCGGGCGTCGGCACAGCTGTCCTTCGGTCGTGCTTGCAGTCCGCTAGCGGTGCGCGCCGGGCCGGGTCAATAGAGCTTCTTGATGAAGCTGATGGCCACCCCGGGCGAGGCGGGCGCGTTTCGCGCGATCAGCGTGGTCAGCACCTTCACCTTCGCGGCAGCGCCGTATTCGGGCATGTCGTAGGCGAGGACGCCGCCGAAATTGAGAACCTCGAGGCGCCGCCCGTCGGGGGCGATCGGGACGCCGAACAGCCGGTCGTCAGCCACCTGCGCGACATAGAAGCCGGTGAACCCGACCTGGATGCGTCCGATCTTCTCGGTGACGGCGAAATCCAGATCGAGCAGCGAGCCGGTCGAATACTGGGTGGTCGGGTTCTTGAGGTAGTTGTTCCAATAGAGCTTCGCGCTGAATTCCGTTCCGTCCGCGATGATCGGCTTGGTGATGTAGGTTACGGCGAGCGAGGGCGCGAAGTCCCAGATGTTGTTGCCGATCGTCACGCCCCGGTTGGCGGCCTCCAATGCATTGTACTGGCCGACCGGCAGCAGCGCCCCGAAGCCCGCCGCGACCGTCAGGCCTCCGGCGATTGGGAACGAGTTCGGGTATTTTGACAGGCGTGGCGTGCCGAAATAGCGCGACCAGACCGCTTCGACATAAGGGTCGCCGACGCCGTGCCGGCACAGTTTCGCGGTGGGCGCGAACAGCCGTCCGCATTCCTCGCCGGCCGGAAAGACGCCGACAAAACCGAGCGCGCCGCCGAGCACCTCAACATTGGGGACATAGAGCAGAAAAGGCGCGACGATCCGGTCGGTGATACTCGCGTCCGCGAGCGGTGGAATCTTCCGGCCCTCGCCGTCCCTGAAGTCGAGCGCGGTCACATTCAGCCCGATGGCGCCGCCGTAGACTCCGGGCGGGGGAAGCTGCGCGGAGCGGATGTCGGTGCCGCCAACCGGGCCGGCCACCGCCGTACCTTCGATCGCATTCAACGACGTTGGCGCGCAGCCGATCAAGGCTGCTGCCAACCACAGTCCCGCCAGACGCATGGTCGCCCCCCGGCTCCCCGCAATCAGTCATCATGGGCAGGCTTTGGCTCGTCGGCAAGACCGCCGCGCCAAATGCATGGGATCTGTGGCCGGAACGCCACATGGGCGGGTTCCGTCCTGTCCAGCCGTATTCAGGCATGATGGCGCAGGCTTTCGCCCCGTCGGCAAGACCGCCCCGCCGCATGCGTGGGACCGTAACCGGAACGTTGCGCTGGAAGCGGTTCCGTATTCCCCGCACGATCGTGCCGTCCAGCCCAAGACGGCCCGAGTGGCCGGTGGCATTGGTGCCGCGTCTGCAGGAGAGTTGCAGCGCCAACGCAACCAACACCGACCACAGGGAGACTACCATGTCCTACAATGTCATAGGTACTGCTGGCAACGACACCCTCAACCAAGCCTCCGATTCCGGCCTCGGCACGATTGCCCTGGCATCGGGGTTCGGCGACATCTCGTATTTCAATTTGAGCTTCCGCACGCGCTTCGGCATGACCCCGAGTGACGCGCGCGTCGCGGCCACGGCGTACGACGGGACACCCAGGCTCCAGTGAACCCGCGATGACCCTGACGATGGGACTGGACGCCGCCTAGGGCAGAGGTCACGCTGCAACCCATCAAACCGATGGGTCAGAGCCTATGGACGACGTCATCCGCTATTTCTGGGTGCTGCTGGGCGGAGCGCTGGGCACCGGGGCACGCTACTGGTGCTCGGGCGTTGTCGCTCGCGCATTCGGCGAGACCTTTCCGTGGGGAACCTTGCTGGTGAACGTGAGCGGCTCGCTGATCATCGGCGTGTTCGCCACCCTCACCGGACCGGACGGGCGGATGTTCGTCGGCACCAACGCGCGCCAGTTCGTCATGATCGGACTGTGCGGCGGATACACCACCTTTTCCTCCTTCAGCCTGCAGACGCTCAACCTGATGCAGGACGGCGAATGGGTCGGCGCCGGCGCCAACATCGTGCTGTCGGTGGTACTCTGCCTGTTGGCGGTCTGGGCTGGTCACATCATCGCGCTCAGCCTCAACACCGGACGATGGATATGACCATGCAGCTTCCCCGCGATGCCGTCCTGTTGCGGATCTTCTGCGGCGAGGACGACAAGCACGAGCGGGCGCCGCTCTACGAGGCGATCGTGCTGAAGGCGCGCGAGATGCATCTTGCCGGCGCCACGGTGCTGCGCGGCCCGATGGGGTTCGGCCACTCTGCGCATCTCCACACCACCAAGATCCTCCGCCTGTCGCAGGATCTGCCGATCGTCATCGAGATCGTCGATGCGCAGGACAAGATCGATGCCTTCCTGCCGGTGCTCGACGGTATGATGACGAGCGGCCTCGTCACGCTGGAGAAGGTGCAGGTGCTGCATTATGGGAGCAAGCGGCAGGACGGGTAGGCCACGAAACGGACACACCCAGGCGGAGGAATGAGCGATGGACCTTCAGCACGTCTCGGCGGGACAGAATCCCCCGAAGGACATCCACGCCGTCATCGAGATTCCGCTCGGCGGCGTACCGGTGAAATACGAGATCGACAAGAAATCGGGGGCCCTGTTTGTCGACCGCTTCCTGCACACTGCGATGTTCTATCCCGGCAACTACGGGTTCATCCCGCACACGCTGTCGGCGGACGGCGACCCGTGCGACGTCCTGGTGGTCAGCCAGGTGCCGGTCGTTCCCGGCGCGGTGATCCGCTGCCGTCCGGTCGGCGCGCTGGTGATGGAGGACGAGGCGGGCGGCGACGAGAAGATCCTCGCCGTGCCGGTGGACGCGCTGCACCCGTTCTACACCGGCATCCGCAGCTATCGCGACCTGCCGCCCATCATGTGCGAGCAGATCGCCCACTTCTTCCAGCACTACAAGGACCTGGAAAAGGGCAAGTGGGTGTCGATCGTCAAATGGCTCGAGGCCGAGGGCGCCGAGGAGCTCGTGCTCGAAGCGATCCGGCGGGCCAAGGCGTGAGCGGCTCGGTCGCCGTCAGGAACAGGGCTCGGCCCGTTCGCGTGCGGCGTCTGACAGGATCGATGCGCACGCCCGGCTCGCCCGGTCGGCGACCGAGGCGTCGCGGGTGACCAGGGCGGCGATGATGGCGCCGTCGATGACGAGCCCGAGGGTGTGTGCTACCTCGCCCGGTTCCCGCAGCCCGGCCTCGGCGGCAAGCGCGGCGAGCCGATCGAGCACGATCGTCTTGTGGGCGATCGCGAGCGCGCGCATGTGGTTGTCAAGCTTGTCGCGTTCGCCGACCGCGTTGATGAACGGACAGCCGTAGAAATCCTCCTGGCCGAACCATCGCTTGAGGGCCGGGCCAATGCGCCGCAGCCGTTCGAGCGGCGCGCCGCTGGGCCCGTCGATCGCGTCGAGAAACCAGGTGCGCCAGGCGCGCCCTTCCACATCGAGCACAGCCTCCACGAGGCCGTCCTTCGAGCCGAACAGCTTGTACAGAGTGGTCTTGGCGGTTCCCGCCGCTTCGACGATGGCGTCGACGCCAATCGAATTCACGCCATAGCGGCAGAAGAGGCGTCGCGCCGCCTCGATCAAGCGTTCGCGCGGCGGCGCGAGGGGGAGGCCTGCGGCTTCCGCGGTCCGGGCCGCCGGCAGCGAATGGGCGACGTCCATGCTCCCCCTTAAACCACCCGACGGGGATTGCGCAATCGAAGAGTGAACCGACCGTTCTGTCTTTGCCGCTCAATCGGGCAGACGGAGGCCCCGGATGACCTCCAATTGAGCGGATTTGCGCCTTTGCTGTCGTCGCTTCCTAAAGCTCCCCCTTGATTTCCTTCCGTTTTCTGCACTGCGGAAAGTTGGCACGCCCCATGCAAGAACAGAACGGTCTGTATCCTTTGCCGCACGAATGGCCTGACGGGGAGCAAACTCATGAACGAAGTCGTCGCCAAGACTGCCCTGACCGGTTGCCTTGCCCCCATCGACAAGGAGGGTCTGGAACAGCTGATTGCCAAGGGCAAAGCCGACCCGAAGGTCATCAAGACGCTGAAATGCAAGACGGTGGCGGAGGGCCGCTTCCGGCACCTCAATTTCATTCGCAGTCTGCCGGCCTACATCGTCGACGAGCCCCCGGCGCTGCTCGGCGACGACACCGCGCCGAACCCTTCGGAGGCGACGCTTGCCGCGCTTGGCTCATGCCTTGCCGTCGGCATCCATGCCAATGCGGTCGCCCGCGGGATCACCGTCTACAAGCTCGAGATCGAGCTCGAGGGCGACCTCAACATCACCGGCGTGTGGGGCACGGGCGACCTGTCCGACAAGCCGGTCGGCTTCACCGACGTGCGCGCCAAGGTGACGTTCGAGGCGGACGCTGCGCGCGAGCAGCTCGAGGCCCTGGTCGCCCATGCCAAGACCTGGTCGCCGGTCGCCAACACCTTCACCCGGCCGGTCAATCTCGCCGTCGCGTTGACGTGATGGGGGCGGGCCTTCGCTCGCGCCGCTGCACGCATCAACGTCAGGAAAGGGGCTCCCATGCTTCACAGCCCGGCTGCCGTGTTCGAACCGCAGGCTCCGGTCGGCCGTCCGGGTGTGGTGCGCGAGGTGCGCGAGCTCGCAGCGCGCGAGCTCCTGCCGCTCGTCCGCAAGATCGATGCCGACGGCTATTACCCGGAAGCGGTGATGCGCGCATTCGGGCGCGCGGGCGCTTTTGGCTGCCACCTGCCGGGCGCAACGCCGGGCGACGCGGATCTCGTCACCGCGATCCGCGCCATGGCGGCGGCGGGTGAGCACTGCCTGTCGACCGCGTTCTGCATGTGGTGCCAGGACGCGCTCGGCTGGTACATCTTCGCCTCCGGCAACGACGGTCTCAAGCAAACGCTCGGACGACGCGTCGCCACTGCCGACGCGCTAGGTGGCACCGCGCTGTCCAATCCGATGAAGACCTTTTTCGGTATCGAGGCCATCCGCCTCAAGGGCCGGCGCATCAATGGCGGCTATGTGGTGCGCGGGCTGTTGCCGTTCGTGTCCAATCTTGGCGACGACCACTATTTCGGCGCAGTGTTCGAGGTCGAGGACGAGCCGAGGCACTACGTCATGGCGGTCGTGCCGTGCGCGGCGGAAGGCGTCGGCCTCGCCGCCAACACGACGTTCGTCGCGCTCGACGGCACGCGCACCTTCTCGGTGCAGATGCGCGACGTGGTGATCGCCGACACGCTGGTGCTGGCCGATCCGAGCGACGATTTCATCAAGCGCATCCGCGCCGGCTTCTTGCTGTTGCAGGCCGGCATGGCATTCGGGCTGATCCGCGGCTGCATCGCGCTGATGAACGAGGTCAAAGGACCGCTCGGCCACGTCAACCGGTACCTCGATCGGCAGCCGGAGCATTTCGCCGCGGAACTCGACGCCATGGAAGCGCAAGTCGAGCGCTTGGCGGCAACGCCGTTCGAGGCCGACCCGGCTTACTGGCGCGCCGTGATCGAGGCGCGGCTCGCGACTGGCGAGGCGTCGGTCGCGGCCGCCCATTGGGCCATGCTCCATTGCGGCGCGCGCGGCTACGTGCGCGCGAGCGCCGCCCAGCGCCGGCTGCGCGAATCTTATTTCGTGGCAATCGTCACGCCGGCCACCAAGCAGCTCAAGAAGATGCTCGCCGACATGGCGAACTAGACATCTGCCAGAAGACGAAGAGACCCGCCGCAGCGGGCCCGCACGCGAGAGGGAGCGATCCGCCCAGACGGAGAGGTCGTTTGACGCTCGAAACCAGGAGCAGCCCATGAGCGAGAAGGTTCTCGTCACTCCCAGCGAACTTTCGGCCTTGATGAACAGCGAGCCGATCGTCCTGATCGACACGCGCGACCCGGCGACCTACGCGGCTGGCCACTTGGCCGGCGCTGTCAACATCCACGACATCTTCACCTATCTGGCGACGTCGACGCCAGAAGGCGTGGCGGCAATGCGCGACAAGTTCGCGGCGATCTTCGGCGCCGCCGGCCTGTCGGGCACGGAGACCGCGGTTGTCTACGAGCAGTCGATGGCCTCGGGCTTCGGCCAGTCGTGCCGCGGCTACGTGCTGCTGCACTATCTCGGCTATCCGAAGGTGAAGATCCTGCACGGCGGCTATGCGGCGTGGACGACCGCCGGCCTGCCGATCACCACAGCGGTTCCGATGCCGGCGCCGAAGTCGTTCCCGATCGATCCGGGCGCGGCGGGCATCCTGGTCGATCTGCATGGAATGAAAGCGGCGGTCGCCGACCCCAACATCGTCAAGCTCGACACGCGCGACGTCGACGAGTGGATCGCCGACTCGTCCTCGCCCTACGGCAAGGATTTCTGCCCGCGCAAGGGCCGCATTCCGGGCGCCGTTTGGATCGAGTGGTACCGCATGATGAAGCCGACGCCCGCGGGACCGATGTTCAAGTCGCGCGACGAGATCCTCGCCGAATGCGCGACCGTCGGGGTTTCGCCCAAGACCCCCGTGGTCCTCTACTGCTTCAAGGGAGCCCGCGCCTCGAACACCCTGGTGGCCTTGAAGGAGGCCGGCATCGAGAACGTGACGCTCTATTTCGGCTCGTGGAACGAATGGTCGCGCGATCCCGCGCTGCCGATCGAGACCGGGCTGCCGTATCCGGCCGCCCCGATGGGGACCAGCGTCGCCGCTTGAGGCTGCGCTCCGACAGGCGCGCGGAGTGCCGACTCGCCCGGCACTCCGTCCTTGCGGTCGCGCGGCACCTCGCGCGACCCGTCCTCAACGACATTCGGGAAAGATCATCGATGCGCGTTCTCGACAAGCGGCTCGACTTTCGTCGCCGGCTACGCGGTGCCGTCTGCCCGTGCGGATGGCACACAAGCGCGGCCGAGCACGCAGCGGAGCTTGCGCTCCCGTCCACGCACGCGAGCGAGGAGCAGCGCTACGAATTGGTCGTGGCCTCGGCGTTGCTGCGGGCGGTCATGCCGGAGCACGGCACCCGGCGCGCCTTCCTGCGCGCCGTCGGAGTTGCCACGGCGCTCGCCGCCCTGTCGGAAGCTTTTCCGCTCGCGACTGCGACCGAAGCGCTCGCCCAGGGTGCCGGTGCCCCGGAGAAGAAGGATCTCAAGATCGGATTCATCCCGATCACCTGCGCGACGCCGATCATCATGGCGCACCCCATGGGCTTCTATGCCAGGCACGGGCTCAACGTCGACGTGGTGAAGACCGCCGGCTGGGCAGTGATCCGCGACAAGACCATCAACAAGGAATACGACGCCGCCCACATGCTGGCGCCCATGCCGGTCGCGATCTCGCTCGGGCTCGGCTCGCAGCCGATCCCGTTCACCGTCCCGGCGATCGAGAACATCAACGGCCAGGGCATCACGCTCGCGCTCAAGCACAAGGACCGGCGCGACCCGAAGCAATGGAAGGGCTTCAAGTTCGCCATTCCGTTCGACTACTCGATGCACAACTACCTGCTGCGCTACTACCTCGCCGATCACGGTCTCGATCCGGAGACCGACGTTCAGCTGCGGGTGGTGCCGCCGCCCGAGATGGTGGCAAACCTGCGCGCCGACAACATCGACGGGTTCCTCGCCCCCGACAACATCTGCCAGCGCGCGATCTATGACGGGGTGGGCTTCCTCCACATCCTGTCCAAGGAGATCTGGGACGGACATCCGTGCTGCGCCATCGCAGTGAGCAGGGAGCTCATAGCGCAGGCGCCCAACAGCTTCGCCGCGCTGATGCGCGCGATCATCGACGCCACGATCTATGCGTCCAAGACGGAGAACCGCAAGCAGATCGCCGACACCATCGCGCCGGCGAATTATCTCAACCAGCCGACCGTGGTGATCGAGCAGGCGCTCACCGGCATCTACGCGGACGGCCTCGGCGGCATCCAGAGAGACCCGAAGCGGGTCGACTTCGACCCCTTCCCCTGGCAGTCGTTCGCCGTGTGGATGCTCACCCAGATGAAGCGCTGGGGCCAGATCAAGGGCGATGTCGACTACAAGGCGGTGGCCGAGCAGGTGTTCCTGGCGACCGACGCCGCCCGGCTGATGCGGGAGATGGGGCTTGAGCCCCCGGCGAGCCCCTACAAATCCTTCGCCGTGATGGGCAAGACCTTCGACCCGGCGAAGCCCGACGAGTACGTCGCGAGCTTCGCCATCAGGCGGGCGTGAGACGCGGGGCGGCCTCGAGCCTACAGTCTCCGCATCACCGATCGATCGGCGGCGGCAGAAGAACAGAAATGAGAGCGGCGCGATGCCCTGCCGGCTGCGTCGGGGCCATGCCAGCCGGTCGGCGGTGGCCGACAGCGCTACCGGGGACCTCTCCGGACCCGTGCCGCCGAAAAAATGAGCCGTGGCCTCCGGTCTGTGATCTAGTTCACACGCCTCCATAGCGCGCCGCATTAATCTCCGAGTCGTGATTGGGGACCGGAGAGAAAAAAATGCCGCGCCAACAGGACAAGTCCGATCAAGAGGTGCTCATTGCTCGCCAGCGGCTCATCGAGCAGCTGCAGCAGTTGAGCCGCGCGTTTCAACGCTGACGCCAAGACCGACCGCGCGCGTCACGGGGCGGGCCAGGTCCCCAGCTCCCAATCGACATAGAGATCTGGATCCTTTTTGCGCGGCCGCCGAACGGCGTGCGTAACATCGGCAACGCGCCGCACCCCTATGACCTGCTTGCAGGAACCCCCGCGAGCACCAGCAGGCGCGGATCAACGACACGCATTGACAGCGTAGAGAGTGGCTCCCCGGGCCGGATTCGAACCAGCGACCAACCGGTTAACAGCCGGTTGCTCTACCACTGAGCTACCGGGGAACGAGGCGAGTGTCGCCGCGCCGCCCTATAACAAAGGCGCTCCGGCTTGCCTAGGCCGAAATCGCCACAGCGTTTGTGGAATGCTGCCGCCATCGCACAAACGTGAGCGGCGGCCGCGCACAACGCGAGTGCCCGCGCCTGACGCGGGCACTCGCGTTGCTTGATCCTCGCAGTGTTGGAGTCAGATCGCGTACTTGGCGTTCACGACCAGGCGCGGAATATCCTCGCGCCGGATCCCGGCCGCCGCGAGGTCGGCATCGGACTTGCGCGACAGCACCTCGTAGCGATGCGCCATGGCGCGGGCGAGGCGGATGCCGTCGAGGAACTCGATGACGGGGCGAAAGAAGCTGTTGCGGCGCCGCGGCCGAGTGGGCGCGCCGGACAGGACAAGGGTGCTCATGTGGGTCCTCTAGGAGTTCGTTCTGGAGTTCACGTTTGGCTTTAAATAGTCTGGTATACCAACGATGTCACTGTGGGTTACCGCGTAGCAGCAATGTTTTTGCTGCATGGCAGCATAAATCTGTCATGAAGGCTGTTCCCACCCTGATCGAATGACTCGAGGCTGTGCCCGGCTGCCTAGAAGCCGAGGTTCTCCAGGCTGACGATCCCCGCCGCAAACAGCTTGGCGATGTGCTCTGGGATGCGGTCGGAGACCTCCCGGGCCTGCGCGGCGGGCTGGATGGTGGCGGCCAGCGCCGTGATCGAGCCGAGCGTTGCGAGGCCGATGAGGGCAAAGCCGAAGACCCGATTGCGCAGCATGTTGCGTCCCCATGTCGAGCCGTTGCGGCGCGTTGGATGGGCGCATTTGCGCCACCCGGGGGCCGGGCCGCTGTGACAAGGGTCACGTTTGGTGCTTGAGGCATCAGACCAACGCCGGCCGCTTCGCCGACGTGGACGATCTCCTCATCGACATCACGGGGGCGGCGCGGCCGCCTTCATCTCAAGCGGAATGTTGGTGGAGGCCACGCCCGGAATTGAACCGGGGTACACGGTTTTGCAGACCGTTGCGTAACCACTCCGCCACGTGGCCTTCGTGCCGCCAGTAATTAAACACTCCCAAGCATTTAGGCAATGGCGGCGTCATCGTCGGCCACCGCATTCTGAAATCCAAATCGGGGTTCATTCTGAAAAGATGTTCCGGCATCGTTCGCCAGCACATGCGCCCGCCGCTTCCGGGTCGCAGCCAGCAACCGGGCTTCCGTTCGCTTCGCGTAACCATGATATGCTTGGTGGGTCTTGTGAGCGGAGAGGGCGCGGCCCTGGCCTTCGGTTAGCGCCGCTTCCTCAAGTTCCGTCATCCCGCCATGCCGGCAGGCATCGAGCGTGAACCACTCGGGTAGCCCAAGCTGCAGCCGGAGCCGCCGCACAAGGCGGGACATCTGCCAGCGGGTAAATGGTTCGGTCGTACCGTCACGCTTTTGCCTCAGGATCATCGGCACGCCGCGCCTGGGAACCGCAGCAAGCACCGCCTCGGCATCGGGATAGAACAGCACCGGTTGGTCAGCGGTGGGTTCCTCTAACGGATGAAGAACCATCGCACCCGTCTTGTGATGTTCGATCCGAATTTTGCCCGGCGCTTCGCGGCTCCGGTAATCTGTCCAGCGAATATAGCCGCCGATCACGTTTTCAGGCCGTTGAAGCCACTCGAAGCAAATTACGGCGGCCGCCGCGGGCTCGGGGTGCCCGGCTTCAATTGACCCACGGGCGAACGCATATACTATCTCCCGCGTCGCGGCCGGCTTGGTCGCCATCACGCGCGGAGTTTTCGTGACGCCATCCCACGGATTTGGGGTGTCGCGGTCAAAGTGTTCGGGGTGGAGACGATGAACAACGCGCCACGCGCGCCGGCAGAGAACAAGCATTTTTTCCGCTTGTCGCGGTCGCGGGCCTTCCGGGCCTTGACTTGCCATTAGGTACAGCTTGTCGGCAGATTGGGGAGTTATGGCCCTGATCTTCCGGGAGCCGATCCGGTCGCCCTTTTTTGTCACATATCAGCGAGCAGTAGGATCAACCGCTCGTAATCGTACCGCGTGCGCTCCGACACTCTTGCCTGATAGGCGCGGGAGCGACGATATTCTGCGAACAGCCAATCGACGGTTCCGTAACGTGGGAGGTTTTCGATCGGTTCGCCCTTGCGAACGGCTTGCCATTCGTCAAACAGCGCATTGAGCGCCGCGGCCCGCCCGCCGTTCCCATCCAAGCCACACGCCTCGCCATAATCCGTGCCGAGTGGTTCATTCGGGATCGTGCAGCCCTGCTTGCGGTAATACGTCGGGCAATTCCAGTAGAAGCCCGTTCGACCACTCGCAAGCGTTTTCGCGATGACATAGCGGGGTAGGGGCAGGGACATCGTTACAAGTCCTCTGCCACGTCCCTCACGCCGGCCAGTTCTGGCGGAAGGATTGCTTGATCCAGATCGTCCCGTAGCCATAACCGCCGCCTTCCCTCGGCAACGCGCGGCATAGGGTACTCTTTGCCGACGCGACTTAGGAAGGCCGCCACCGACGCTTCGCCGACGTATCCCGCCGCAAGGTCGGCGGGCATTCGACGGGGCCAACATCCTACGGGAATGGTGACAGGCCTAGACACCCTCGCCACCGCCGCGCGGGAGGGAAGGGAAGGGGCACTCACTCATGCCCGAGGTATTCTTGCCGCTCAGTTTGGCAGCGGAAGCGTCAATGGCAGGGATATTCAATGCACCAGCATCATCGCCAGTCGCGCGATGCGAGCCTGAATTCAAATTAGAAAGCGGTTTTGAAGCCAATTGGCGCCTCCTTCCATGAACTTGACGGCACAAGTGCCGCCGTTCTGGATCAGGAAGCGCACGAAGGCGGACGAACACCGCCGTTCTGCGCAACCCCTCTCCAGGATTGACAGATCGGTGAGGTTCATTCCGCCGAATAAGCGGATCGACGTGCCCGCATTGGGCAGGTCGAACAAAAACATCGACCCCTATCGGGGCGACGTATCAGTGCAGTTCATTCCGCGGGTAACGCGGATCGACTCGTCCAAAGGACGAGCCAAATAAAATTCATTTCCTATAAATCGGTATGCTTCAAGAATTATCAAGTACTATGCGGTCGCCAATGCTTAATTTCTTTCGTCCCGATCATTGGAGCACTGGCTGAACATTATTGGCCTGCTAGCAAGGGAAGTCGTCCATGAAGCAGGATATTCCGCCAGTGTTGGGAATAAACCCGGACCAACCCGGACCAGTGGGACCAAGCCCGATTTTTCAAGGGTTTTGGTGATCTGGCGTACCCGGACCAGAGTAGGACCATGGTCCCGGTATGTGAACGACAGGCGTGGTGCTCGAGCCAATCTTCGAGGCCGACAACACATGGGCGAGATCGACCGGCAACCCTCGCATGCGGTCATGGGTAGCACCTCGTCAGCTGACAAAAGCCAAAGGGAGCCGGAGCATAAATAGCTATGACCCCATCTTTTTCCATCGAAGCCATAATGCCCGCGCCCGCCAATCAATTCCGCAAGCGACTTGTTGAGAACTGTCGTTTGTCCCTGGACATCGATCGATTAATCACGCTCCGCATTCTCACTCCGGGAATCCCGAGCGGAAAAACTCTCTATTGGACAGACGCCGGTCACAAGATCTTCTCGGTGCAATTTGAAGCCCAGGTGCTTCATCCCACGCTGTCCTGGGTCGAACTGCGGTTCTCGATCGCTGATCCTCACTCCGGCAAGAGACGCGAGGTAGTGCAGACCATCCCGATTGCGAGCACATACCCTGGGTTCGGTCGCGTCAGGTACTGGTTTGTAGACGAGGGGCGCCGCGTACAAAAGCTGTATTTGCCTGAAGAGTGTCATGAGTTCAGGTCGCGCCATGTGCATAGGCTCGCCTACTCGTCCCAACGCCTGACCAGGAGAGAGCGAGACGCACGTCGACACGCCAGGATCATGCGACGGCTCGGGGCGGACCCTGACAGCCTCGCAGTACCAGGCAAGCCATATCGAATGCGGTGGCGGACCTACCGTCGGCTGCTGTCACGTCTCCTGCATACAAGAAGACCAGCCCGATTCGCTTGCGGTAAGAAGACCCAAAAGCGAGTGGGCGCACCTCCCTTCCAGTTGATTTAATTTCCCTGATGGCCGACAATCGCAGCACATCACGAAGAGAGCTGGCGCTCTCGCCAACCTGCCAATCCGCGGCAAGGTGGTTCTCCACGTAGTGGGATGCGGCCGTTCTCTGGGCGGCAACTGTAGCGGACAGCGCTAGACGTTCAATGTCCAATTCTTCCCTACCAGCGCTTTGGGGAGGGGCGACGGGTCGCTGGGTTTCGCCCGGGCTACAGGATCAGCGGCCGTCGGGCGTGCGCACGCCGATCCAGGCATCGCGGACCTGCTGGTAGTGCACCATCGGGTCGTACACCGGGATGCCGAGCCCGAGGACCTGCGGCCCGAGGCGCCCGACCGCCGCCAGCAGTGCGTACGAGGCGACGACGCGGTTGCGCTGCGCCGTCACCAGGTTGACGCGGGCGTTGACCAGCGCCTGCTGGGCGTTGAGGACGTCGAGCGTGGTGCGCTGGCCGACCCGCGCTTCCTCGCGCACGCCGTTGAGCGCGACCTCGGACGCGGTCACCTGCTCCTGTGCCGCCTGGATCTGCGCCTTGGCGGCTTCGTGCTGGCTCCACGCCGTGACGACGTTGGCGCGCGCCTGGTCGCGCGTGGTGGCGAGGTCGAGCCGGCGCTGCCCGACGGTTTCCTTGGACTGGCGGATGGTCGAGTACTCGGCCCCGCCCTGGTAGAGCGGGATGGTGACGCCGGCCACCGCGGAAGCGATGAATGTCTCCTTGATGTTCAGCTGCGGCTCGTGCTGGTACTTGGCGGATGCCGTCAAGGTGACCGTCGGGTAGAGCGCGCCTTCGGCGATCTTGACCTGCAGGGTCGCGGTGTCGACCCCGTACATCGCGGCCGTTGACCGCCGGATTGTACGCCATGCCGGATTCGATCGCGGCGGCGAGCACGCGCGGCGACAGCCGGTCGACCGGGCTGCCCGGGGCAAGCCGGGTGGGCTCGGAGCCGATCACGCGCCGATAAACGGAGCGCGCGGTGGCCAGATCCGCTTCGGCGCCGAGCATCGTCGACTGGCCGGCGGCCAGTTGCGCCTGCGCCTGCGCCACGTCGGTGCGCGTCACCTCGCCGACATTGAAGCGGTCGCGGGTCTGCCTCAGCGTTTCGCCGAGCACGCGGACGTTGCTGCGTTGCACCTCCAGGATTGCAATAGTCCGCAGCACGTCCATGTAGGCGGTGGCGGCGTCGAGCAGCACCGTCTGCTCGATGACGCGCAGCGTCTCGCGCGCCGCGAACACCTGGCTCTCGGCCGCGCGGGTGCGGTTGCCGGTCTGGAAGCCGTTGAACAGCGTCTGCTGGACGTTCACGCCGACGTTGCGCGGCTCGGTGGTGCCCTCCAGCTGCGGGCCGGCCGGTGCGGCATCGTATTGGTGTATTGCTTGCCGATGCTGGCGGTGGCGTTGGCGCGCGGGCGGTAGCCGGACAGCGCCTGCGGCACGTTCTCGTCGGTCTGGCGGGCGATCGCGCGCTGCGAGTTGAGCTGCGGGTTGACCTGGTAGGCCTGCGCGAGCGCGCCCAGCAGCGTGTCCGCCGCGGCCGGCCGGGGGCTTAAGCCCGCCACCGCCACGGCGACGACCGCTGCGCGGATCGCCAGCCCGACCGGCACTCCCCTCATTGCTCCAATCCCGCCGCAGGAGCCCCCCTTCGAGCCTGTGCGGCCATTCTGCCCGATCTTCCCTAACGGAGTGGAACTTACGCGGGCGGGAAACGGCTTGAAACCCCGACGGATCGCCGGCGTGACGAAAGATTTGCAGTGGCGCATCCGCGCCACAGTGATACCGGCGGGATGCTAGAATACGAAGGCCGCAGGCGCGGAAAATCCGGGAAGGAGTGGTGCTGCGGCATCGAAAACGGACCGTCCGCTCGCCACGCCTGTGTCGGAACGGTACAACATGGCCCGCGCCGCCGAGCCCCTTCCTTCGACGCAGACCAGGCGCCCGCCGTCGGTCAGCTGATTCGGCAGCGCGGAGGGAAGGACTTCGATGGCGCCTTCGACCAAGATAACGTCGTACGGCGCGCGCGCCGGCCAGCCGGCATTGAGCGGACCCGAGGCGACGGCGACGTTGTGGATGCCACACTCGCGCAGAGCCTCGGCGGCGAACGCGGCGAGCGTCGAATCCTGCTCCAAAGCCACGACTTGGCTCGCAAGCCGCGCCAGCAGCGCGGCACCGTAGCCGCTCGCGCAGCCGACCACGAGGATGATATCGTCGGGCTCGACCCCGGCCGCCTGGATGAGCTTGGCGAGATCGCGCGGCCGCATCAGGCGGCGGGCGGGCGAATTCAGGCGAGGCGGGGCCCGAGCGGGACGGCGTAGTCGCTGTAGGCGAGATCGGCAGATGTCCGAATCTTTGGCGCGTCAGCACGCGGCGGCCGCCCATTGCCTCACTCGCGGGCATTGCGACGAACGGAAAGAGCGAGAGCGCCCGCGTTGCCGTGTGCGATGTCTTGCTGCAGCGCGGCTGGGGCAAGCCACAATCGTCGGAGGTCAGAACCGCGAAAACATACAGATCACGATCCGAAAATATTTTGAGTGCGGCGTCAACGTCGTCGAGTTAGCGGTTGATTGAAAAGAGATTTTGACGATTGAGGCGAGGCCGAAGACGAGCCGCAGCGTGAATGAGGTCTCGGCCTCCTCGCTGGAAGGGCGGGTCCGCAGGGAGCCTTGTGTTTGAGGAAGGCCCCTGCCCCTGTGGCGGGAGTGGTCCGCTGAATGCTTATGGCGTGATTGCGCGGTGTTCCTGGTTTGAGTTCCCGTCACGGTGATTTCTTGGCTGTCGAGCCCCTCGGGGGAATTACCCTGCACCGTTTGGGGACTAATCTGGGGACTGGAGCTAGCCTTACGCCTAAAAATCCATCTATATCAACAAGATAAAGTTATCAACTATCGGAGGTGCCCTCCAGCTGCGGGCCGGCCGGCGCCGGCGCCGTATTGGTGTATTGCTTGCCGATGCTGGCGGTGGCGTTGGCGCGCGGGCGGTAGCCGGACAGCGCCTGCGGCACGCTCTCGTCGGTCTGGCGCACGATCGCGCGCTGCGAGTTGAGCTGCGGGTTGACCTGGTAGGCTTGCGCAAGCGCGCCAAGCAGCGTGTCCGCCGCGGCCGGGCGGGGGCTTAGGCCCGCCACCGCCACGGCGACGACCGCTGCGCGGATCGCCAGCCCGACCGGCACTCCCCTCATTGCTCCATATCCCGCCGCAGGAGGCCTCATCGAGCCCGGTGCGGCCGCTCTGACAGACTTCTTCCCCAACGGATGGAACTTACGCGGGCGGGAAACGGCTTGAAACCCCAACCGATCGCCGCAGTGACGAAAGATTTGCAGTGGCGCATCCGCGCCACAGTAATACCGGCGCGCTACTAAAAAATGAACGCCGCAGGCACCGAAAACCCCGGAAGCAGCGGGGCCGCCGCATCGAAAACCGACCGGCCGCTGACGACACCTGTCTCGGAACGGTACAACATCGCCCGCGCCAATCCCCTTCCCTCGACGCAGACCAGGCGCCCGCCGTCGGTGAGTTGATTCGGCAGCGCGGAAGGAAGGGCCTCGATCGCCCCCTCGACCACGATGACGTCGTAGGGCGCGCGTGCCGGCCAACCGGCATTGAGCGGACCGGCCGCGATGGAGACAGTGTGGATGCCGCACTTGCGCAAAGCTTCGCCGGCGAATGCGGCGAGGCCCGAATCCTGTTCCAGGGCCACGACTTGGCTGACGAGCCGGGACAGCAGCGCGGCACCGTAGCCGCTCGCGCAGCCGACCACGAGGGCGATGTCGTCGGGCTCGACCTCAGCCGCCTGGATGAGCTTGGCGATATCGCGCGGCCGCATCAGGCGGCGGGCGGGCGAATCAGGCGAGGCGGGGCCGAGCGGGACGGCGAAGTCGCTGTAGGCGAGATCGGCCTGGGCGGGCGGCACGAATCGCTCGCGCGGAAGCTCGAGCATCGCGGCAAGGAGGCGCAGGTCGGTGACATCGGACGGGCGGACCTGACAGTCCACCATATTGTTGCGTGCCTGCACGAAGTCCATCCGCGCCTCCCGAACCGACGCGCGCCCTTTTGCGGCATGGCCGGGAAAAACGCAAGATTGCGGGCGGGCGGCGCGGTTGTTGCCGCTCCCGCGGTGCTCCTATATAGCGTGGGGGTCGCCGCCCGCGCGCAGGCGGGCGGCCGACGAAGGCCACGTGGCGGAGTGGTTACGCAACGGTCTGCAAAACCGTGTACCCCGGTTCAATTCCGGGCGTGGCCTCCAAATAAATCAAACACTTAGCTCAGGGTGACGGACCCAAGAAATCTCTCGGCAGTGTTTCGGCAGTGTCGGCGGCCTCGGCAGGCGCCGGCCTCGGCACGAGCCGGCAGGGCGCGATGGCAACGGGCGTGTGGTCAGCCAGAAAACGAACAACGATGTCGAGCAAGTCCGAGTTCGCGACCACAGCCATCCATGTACATGACGTGGATCCGAAATCAGCGTGCCTCACTGACCACCGCCCTTGCCCTAAGCCGCTCGTTCAGACGGGGAATGAGCCTTCCTGCATTAGCGCCAGTTAGAACAGCTTGTGCTTCGGTCCCGAGCGCGCGAACCGCATCGACGTATGCAACGACCTCGTCATCGTCGCGCACGGCCTGAGGATAATCGGTCGCAAACACGACCTGAGCCGTCGGCAACTCGGCTAGTCCCGTGCGCACCCATTCGGCACCCCGTTCTGCGGCTCGATCGGGACCTGACCATCCGGCACAATCGTAGAACAATTGATGATACAGATAGTGATCGAACGGCTTTCGTGGCCGCCGGTTATGCCGCGGAATTGAAGCGGTGCCACTTTTTTCCCGCTGCTGGAGCCCGTGAATTCGTGGGAGATATCGCGCGATGCCGCCGGCAAAATGTGAGACCTGAATTTTTAAGGAGGGAAGCTCGTCGAGAAGGCCGCTGTTGATAAGCCGCACCGTCGCTACCATCAGGGAGAATTCCCATCCGAGCATCCGGCCGAGGTCGTCCACTTCCATCTGCCCCCATGAGATGACCCGCGGCAGGGGATGGATGAAGACGTAGAGCCCAAGGTCGCTGGCTGCCTTCCAAAATGCGCGCAAGCCTTCCGCATCGAGCGATTGCCCTTGAAGCTCGGACGCAATGACCGCCCCGGGGAAGCCGAGTTCGACGGCGCAGCGCTTCAGCTCGAGTGCTGCCTCTTGCGGGTTTAGAGCCGGGACGTGCGCGAGGCCGACGAAGCGGTCGGGATGATCCCGTTCCGCTTGGTGCATGTGGTCGTTAATCAGGCGGCAGCTGGCAAGACTTGGCTGATCGAAGCCCTCGCCGCAGGAGAGCACCGCAACATCGATGCCCGCCCGGTCCATCATCCGCACATGCGCGGGAAGATCGGCGAGCTCAGCATTGAAACGGTAATTGGGATTTCCTTTTTTGTCTACGCGAACGGTAGAACCGTCCTTGCTGCCCCTCATCAACTCGGGCGGTGTATAGTGATGATGAAAATCGATGATCATTTCGATTTCTTTGAACGTGAGTGCCAGCGCGTCGGATTAGCTCGTATCGGAAACCAATGTTGCGCATTTGATGATCGCGCGATCGGACACTCCCAGTGCTCCAGTGACATTACTGCATTGTGAGGCCGATTTGCTTGATGACCGGCTCCCACAACTGTCGTTCGCTGCGAATGAAATCGCCGAGCTCCTGCGAGGACATCGGACGCGTCGAGAGGCTAAGCTCGCCGAATTTCTGCTTGACGTCCGCCCGGGCGAGAACCTCGCGCAAGTCGCCGCTCACTTTTTTTACGATCGAGGATGGGGTGCCGGGAGGTGCGACCAGGACAAACCACCCTGACGCGGCGAATCCGGGCACCGTTTCGGACACCGTCGGGACGTCAGGACGCGACGCCAAACGCGCAGGTGATGCAACTCCAAGCAACTTGACTTGCCCTCCGGCAAGGGGGCCGGCGAGACCTTCGATGATCATCGGTACCCTACCGCTGATTACATCACTCATGGCCTGTGCACTGCCGGGGTAGAAGACGTAGGTCAGCTCCGCACCGGAGCGTTCGCGGAACAATTCGGTGGCTAAATGTGGTATCCCCCCGCGGTTGGGGATCGCCACATTGAGTCCTCCTGGTTGCGTTCGTGAATAGGCGATCAACTCAGGCAGCGAGTTTACTGGAAGTGTAGGAGAAACCGCGATCGCCATTGGCACTTCACCAACGAAGCCGATCGGGGCAAAGTCGTTTACATTAAAGGGAAGATTGGGCTAAATCGCCGGCAGGGATATGAACGTCGACGCGATCGCCATGTAGAGAATATAGCCATCGGGAGCGGCGGCAGCAGCGGCGCGCGCGGCAATGGCGCCACCGGCACCCGGTTGGTTGATCAGCGTGGTTTGCTGACCCCACATCCTGCCGAGATGGTCGATGACAACCCGCATGGCCGGGTCAGTCCCGCCGCCCGCTCCCAGCTGAGTGATGAATTTCACAGGGCGCTCGGGGTAGCCTTGGGCCTGCGCGGAGAATCCGGCAGGCGTCGATGTTGCAAGCAGCCAGACCAATCCAATTTGGAACAGTAATCGGTGCACTGCCATAGCCTTCTCATATGACCCGCTGCGCTGCCCCTGGCGGCCCAGGTGCGGCGCAGATCACTGACGTCGATTCCTTACGTAGCCTAGTAGTAGTGTTCGCCACTACGCAAGCGTGACTCCATAAACTCAAACTCGACCCTGAAGGATGGACCCCTGTTAAATGATCGGGCCGGGATGTCCGGTGCCTAACTCTAAAGAAGGTATCAAGCAAGGGCTAGCTGCCAGCATCGAGCACCTGACAAAGGCCCTTCTCCATCGCTGCTCTAATGAGCGCGCTGATGAATTGACCAACACTCATATCCCGGACCTGTGCCTCGATGATTAGTTGTCCAAGTCCATCATCAGTAAGAGCCAGTGCACTCGCGCGCTGAAGACCTTTGTACTGCATTGTTGAGGCAAGATTGGCGGCGGTCGCCTTCTGCTTCCCGCTTTCATCTGGGCGCAGTGCTCCAGCTTCTGGCTCCGCTTCCTGAGCGGACTGTAAGAACTGATCAACTTGTTCAAATGCGAAGCGTACCGGAGTGACTTGGCTTGGGCTGGAAATCACAGTTCCACTACAAGGAATTCCCTGCCCCGGCAAATCGTTTTGCGAGTTAATACGAGGGCACCTAGCTCCCGCCTGGCACCTTCCCATGACCGCGCGGCCTACGGAGGTCTTTCTGTTCGGGGACCGGGGTCGCCGCCGGACGACCAGCGGATCGAAGGCCCTAACCTTCTTTCGCAACATCCTGGCCCGGGACAAATCCGGTTTCCTTAAGACCCTGGCGGAATGCGGCGGTGTTGGTCGCATATCCGTCAAGCGAGCCGGCACCGATCACTGCGTAGGTGAGCGGGTCGCCGACCACGAAGAGCGCCTGCTGCCCCCTCTTGAGCGACTCAAGGCTGGCGGGATGTCCGCACCACTCCTGATTTCGAGCGTGGTGACCACAACGCCGAATGTCTGGGTCGCCTCTCTCGAATTGTTTTGCGCGCGAGACAAAAATCGCATAGGCATGGCTGGGACGCCCAGGTGGCCATGTTCGCTCCGGCCAGGATCCCGGGGCAGGCGGGCGAGCGCTTTGCCGCAGGCTTACGAGACCGTGGCTTCGCGGCGCCATAGTGGCTTGGCGTGCGTGTTAGGTTTGCGGAGGCCGCATTGCGATGCAATGGATTGATCGTATCGGCTGTCGGCTCAAGTTGCATGACCTGCACATTTTCCTGACTGTGGCGGAAATGGGCAGCATGGGGAAAGCCGCCGAGCGGCTCGCGCTTTCGCAACCTTCTGTGTCAAAGGCCATTGCCAACATCGAGCACGCGATCGGTGTGCCCCTGTTTGATCGCACCCCGCGAGGCGTGGAAACCACGGCGTATGGTCGCGCGCTGCTCAGACGAGGTAGTGAGGCATTCGGTGAGCTAAATCGCGGGATCAAGGATATTGAATTTTTGACCGACCCTACGGTTGGGGAGGTACGAGTTGGATGTCCCGAGGCGTTCGCGTCTGGATTGCTTACGAAAGTCTTGGCAAACTTCTCGCGTCAATATCCACGTGTTATCGTACGTGCGTATCCAGCCAATAATATGTCGCGTGAATTTCGGCTGTTGCGCGATCACAACGTCGATTTCTTGCTCGGCGCAATAGCAACTCCGCTTGAAGAAGAGGACTTGGAGGTGGAGGTCTTGTACGATGATCGGCCGTTCATCGTGTCAGGAAAGGCGAACCGATGGGCGGGTCGGCGCAAGGTCGAGCTTGCCCAACTTGTCGACGAGCCGTGGCTATTGCCCCTTGAGAGCATTTTCAGCTCGATTCTGGCAGAGGCTTTTCAATCGAAGGGCTTGGCCGTTCCCAAGATGGGGGTGAGATCGTATTCCGTTTACCAGCGCCTTAGTCTGCTCGCCACCGACCGCTTTATTTCGTCACTGCCTGGTTCCGTCGTGCGACTCAACAGCGACCGATTCTCACTAAAAGTATTGCCGGTCGATTTTGTCACTCGGTTCTTCCAAGTCGCTGTCATTACGTTGAAGAACCGAACTGTCAGCCCTGTCGTGCACACCTTCATAGACTGCGTCCGTGAGGCGGCGAGACCATTGGCGCGAGACGATCTACGTCCTTGCTCTTAGTCTAGCCTGGATTTCCACGGAGAGGAATTTGGATAACACCGCATCCCCTCAAGCCTCGATTTGGGCTGAAATTCGGGCGTATTCGGTTATCCCATATGGTAAACTGATAGACCGATCCGCGCGCACTCACCCTAACATTCGTCGCAACAAGCACCCATCTCGGTCGATTTGCACCAAGAGGACGAAAATGGCTGCGGCATCGATACTTCTCCTATGCCACATCGTCTTCTTACTTAACCCACGCTCATTTACGATTCCGTAGGTGAGGTCGGGCAGTTGGGGCCATCAATGCACCAACTCGGGTAGCAAAACGAACAAAAGTCCTGAGTTGAATTAATCACTTAGCCGTCCCCAGCGTTAGGCCGATTCCTCTCCGTGGAAATCCAGGCTAGTCTAGTCCAGCTCGGTCGCAGATTAGAAGATTGCCCATGACGCGGGCAAGAGGAGTTTCTTGCATTTTCCGGGCCGGAACCTGTCGATCCCAACACCGAACTCGCGCATTGCTTTTTGCGTCTCGCCAATCTGCCCAACTATGCACTCGACCGACTCAGCCGGTATGAAGAACCCTCTGGCGCCAAGTCGCCCAGATCCTGTTTGCGCTTGATGCATTGGAACGCCGCAAACCCCAGGAGAGAGGGCGCCGTTTCCGTCTCGGGAGCCGGCCAGAGCTGCCGGTCAACGCGGGCGAAGACTGCTGAACTTCAAATGGCCACGACGCAATCGGGACCAGCCGCGCAGACCTCAGCTGTATAGACGAACAGAATAGCCCCATGGTCCACAAATTGGGTTCGTTTCGTCAAACCGCCTAGCATTAGCTAGGATCGTCGCAAACTCGTCTTGGATGAGATGCGCGCGGTCGTGGAGGACAGATGGCCGGAGCGGGTGCAGGCACTCCGTTGGTTTCAATGAGCTTGATCGAGCCTTCTTCAACGGAAAAATCGACGTTGGTTATCGTTGCGCGATGCGCCAATACAGCGTTGCCATCATTGGCCAATCTGAGTTCCACGGTGCCGGGCGCTCCGAGGACTGTAGGGACGACCCTTCGCGCAATGCTTTCCTCAGCGGCGCGCACTCGCACCACGGCAACAATGTTCACTGTGAACACAAAACCATCCACGGCCTGGGCGCCCACTTAATCCCTGGTCATACAACCGTTGTGCCAGTTCACTTGTCACGTTAACGACAGAACCTGCGTGCCGTTCCTGAGTACGGTCGGCGACATAATCCAGGCGGCCTCGCCGTCCACGCGCCGGGTCGCGCGCACTGCTATTCATCCGTGGGAGAGCCGAGCTGAGCTTCCATGTATCCGGGCCTTCCCTTCCGGCACGTCCCGCCGTTTTAACTGTTGGAGCAATATCTTGCCCCAGCTAGCCCGAAGGGCGTGACTGGACGGGCACACGGTTCAGCCGGTCGTTTAGATTCGGAATGAGCTTCTCGGTGTTGGCGCCGTCGTGAATTTTCCGAGCTTCCGATCCGAGAGTGGCTATCGCCTTAACGTATGCGGTAACCTCATCGTCGTCGCGCACTGCCTGAGGATAGTCGGTTGCGAATAGGACTTGCGAGGACGGCAGCTCCGTTAGGCCGATACGCAACCATTCGGCGCCTCGCTTGGCGGCACAGTCGGGGCCTGACCAGCCAGCACAATCGTAAAACAGTCGATGCTTCAGATAGTGATCAAACGGTTCTCGTGGCGTTCGGGAATGACGCGGAATTTTCGCCGTGCCACTTTTCTCGCGATTTTGAAGACCGTGTATGCGCGGGAGGTAACGAGCGATGCCGCCGCCGAAATGTGCGATGTGAATTTTTAATGAGGGAAACTCATCGAGAAGACCGCTATTAATCAGCCGCACTGTCGCCACCATCAGGGAAAATTCCCAGCCGAGCATGCGCCACAGGTCATCCGCATCCATGTACGCCCAGCCTGTCAGTCGAGGCGGAGGGTGGATGAAAACATAGAGCCCGAGGTCCGCGGCCGTCCTCCAAAACGGGCGCAAGGTTGGTGCATCGAGTGGCTGCCCTTGAACCTCAGAGGCTATGACGATTCCGGGGAAACCTAGCTCGATGGCGCAACGCTTGAGCTCGGCCTTAGCCTCTCGCGAATTGAGCGCCGGGACGTGTGCGAGTCCAATTAATTGGCCGGGATGATCCTGTTCGGCCTGGTGCATGCGGTCGTTGATCAGGCGGCAGGTAGCAAGGTTTGGCTGATCGAAGCCCGAGCCGCATGAGAGCACCGCAACGTCGATGCCCGCCTTGTCCATCATTCGGACATGCGCAGGTAGATCGGCGAGCAGCGGATTGAACCGGTAATCTGGATTGCCGTTTTCGTCGAGGCGAATATGGCGGTAACCATCGCCGCGCTCCATCAACTCGAACGGTGTATAGTGATGATGAAAATCGATGATCATTTTTCGATTTCTCTGAACGTGAGTGCCAGCGTGTCGGATTAGCTCGTATCGGAACCCAATGTTGGTACGGCCTGTGCCGGCTTGGGCACAACGTGCCGTGGTGAAGGCGTGAAGTCTTGTCCGAGAGCCGGATGCGGGAAATCTGCATGTCCGCTTCGATGCGCATTTGATGATCGCGCGATCGGACACTCCCAGTGCTCCAGTGACATTACTGCATTGCGAGGCCGATTTGCTTGATGACCGGCTCCCACAACTGTCGTTCGCTGCGAATGAAATCGCCGAGCTCCTGCGAGGACATCGAACGCGTCGAGAGGCTAAGCTCGCCGAATTTCTGCTTGACGTCCGCCCGGGCGAGAACCTCGCGCAAGTCGCCGCTCACTTTTTTTACGATCGAGGACGGGGTGCCGGGAGGTGCGACCAGGACAAACCACCCTGACGCGGCGAATCCGGGCACCGTTTCGGACACCGTCGGGACGTCAGGACGCGACGCCAAACGCGCAGGTGATGCAACTCCAAGCAACTTGACTTGCCCTCCGGCAAGGGGGCCGGCGAGACCTTCGATGATCATCGGTACCCTACCGCTGATTACATCACTCATGGCCTGTGCACTGCCGGGGTAGAAGACGTAGGTCAGCTCCGCACCGGAGCGTTCGCGGAACAATTCGGTGGCTAAATGTGGTATCCCCCCGCGGTTGGGGATCGCCACATTGAGTCCCCCTGGTTGCGTTCGTGAATAGGCGATCAACTCAGGCAGCGAATTTACTGGAAGTGAGGAGAAACCGCGATCGCCATTGGCACTTCACCAACGAAGCCGATCGGGGCAAAGTCGTTTACATTAAAGGGAAGATTGGGCTGAATTGCCGGCAGGGATATGAACGTCGACGCGATCGCCATGTAGAGAGTATAGCCATCGGGAGCGGCGGCAGCAGCGGCGCGCGCAGCAATGGCGCCACCGGCACCCGGTTGGTTGATCAGCGTGGTTTGCTGACCCCACATCCTGCCGAGATGGTCGATGACAACCCGCATGGCCGGGTCAGTCCCACCGCCCGCTGCCAGCTGAGTGATGAATTTCACAGGACGCTCGGGGTAGCCTTGGGCCTGCGCGGAGAACCCGGCAGGCGTCGATGTTGCAAGCAGCCAGACCAATCCAACTTGGAACAGTAATCGGTGCACTGCCATAGCCTTCTCCTATGACCCGCTGCGCTGCCCCTGGCGGCCCACGTGCGGCGCAGATCATTGACGTCATTCCCGTTGCCTAGTGGTGTTCGCCACTACGCAAGTGTGACTCCATTGACTCAAACTCGACCTGAAGGATGGACCCTGTTAAATGATCGGGCCGGGGCATCAAGCAAGGTCTAGCCAGCATCGAGCACCTGACAAAGGCCCTTCTCCATCGCTGCTCTGATGAGCGCGCTGACGAATTGACCAACACTCATATCCCGGACCTGTGCCTCGATGACTAGTTTCCCGGCTCATCATCGGTAAGACACAATGCAATCGCGCGCTCGAGACCTCTGTACTGCATTGTCAAGGCCAGATGCGCGGTGGTCGCCTGCTGCTTCCCGCTTTCGTCTGGGCGCCGTGCTGCAGCTTCTGCTTCTGGCTCCGCTTCCTGAGCCGCCTGCAAGAATTGATCAACTTGTTCAAATGCGAAGCGCACCGGAGTGACTTGGCTTGGGCTGGAAATCACAGTTCCACTACTACAAGGAATTCCCTGCCCCGGCAAGTCGTTTTGCGGGTTAATACGAGGGCGCCGCAAACTGATCCCTAATTTTGAGCAAGTGACTTGTAAGGAGCCGACAGTCACGCCGATAAGTCCGGCGATCTCTTCTCTGCTTTTTCCCAGCGCAACCAAGTTCTTGATCTGTTGAATTCGTTCCGGCGTAAACTTGGTTGGCCTTCCTTTGACCGGAGCCGTCTTCGGCTGGATCGTTTGTTGCGTCATCGGTTTTTTTATCTGCGCTATGCTCTTTGGCGCCACGCTGCGGGCGGCAAGCAACCATCGCTGCTCCATTTCAAGGAAATTCGCCTTCCTGGATGGCATGGAGGCTGTCTCAGCTGAGCACCTCGCTTCACGGGCGCGCCGGTGGCACTCCTCGATTAAGCTGGTGGGCATGAGAAAATCCTCCCCTCGCGAAGTGGCTCCATGGTATGGCTTACTCCTCGTAGATCGGTCGCAAAATGGTTCGCGACCTGCACGCGAAGCCGCTAGCCGCCGCTTGCGAGTTGTAGAGGAGGCCGCCGGACGCGGTCTTGTCGAATCACGCCAAAATCTTGCGTTGATAGCCATCGCGCCGCATCCCGCACAGATGGCCGATACGCCACTTGGCCCCAACTCCCACGAAGGCACGCGTCACCACCGCGTCGCCGAGAAACGGCATTTGGCTGGCAGGGCTGGCCGTCCAGGCCGAGGGAGCCTCTTCAGAGCTTCCGGGGGCGCCCTTGGTGGCCGTCCACGCGCCGGGGCTGGCAGCAAACTGCTCAGCGAAGCGACTTGAACCGGCATATTTTCGCCCACTCTTCATTGCGTTCACTGAGCGAGTTGCGCGCTTTGCGCACGTTTTTGAGGCCCGGCAAAGCATGGCCCGGCATTTGCTTCTCGGGGGCGCGGGAGTAACATGGCGTCGTAACAGACATGCTTGGCCGACGCCAGCAACAAATCGGCACGAAAGAACATTGACGTCGGGCTGGGTATGCATAAACCGGCCCAGGGAGCAGCGCGATGCCTATAGCAATCCGTTCGGATAGAACAGATGATCTTCGCGTGCAGGCGCTCCAATTCCTCGTGGACCTGCATGACCTGAATATGCCTTCCGATGAGGCGATTGGCCTACTGTGCGTTTTGGCCGAACAATTCCAGCCCGGCGCCACAGTGGGCGGCAGCATTATTGACAGGCGCTCAGCTATTTTCGACAGGGTGGTGTTTCCCAGCCTGCCAGCCTCGCTTGTCAACACGCTGCGCCACAGCCCGATTTCGCAGCCCTACGTCGGCACCTGCGCACAGGCCGTGAGTGAACGAAAAATCATCACCTGCCCGGATATTGCGACTGAAACCCGTTTCGATGCGGGCTGGCGGGGTCTGTACCTCGGACTTGGCATCCACTCGGTGCAATCCGCCCCTGTCTTCAGCTTCGACGGCAAGCCCCTTGGTACCTTCGTCGTGGCCTCCAGACAGCCTCAGGCCCCCTTCGACATGGAGATGACGGGGTTCGGCGTGTATGCCATGCGGACCATTCTTCAAAAACCGTCATGCTAGCCCCTGCGTGCGGTCTCTCCATTGCTTACGATGTGCCCTTGAGCAAGAGGCCGCCCGCGCCACGGAAGCCCGTCGGTACATATTCATTTTCTGTGATCGCGCCGAGCTGCCCGACCCATTGGACGATGCGGCGATCGAGGCAACGATTGCGGCGGGGACGGCGACACGGAGGGGCAGTCGTCACGATCAGGGGCAAGCGGCTGACCCCGGAAGAATGGATCGCGCGCAATGCTTGGCGGGCGGGCGGCCTGCCCGGCCCGGAATAGCGTTC
>CAVZSC010000012.1:0-176861 GCA_963777755.1 uncultured Alphaproteobacteria bacterium | reverse complement strand
TGGGGCTTGAAAGGCCCGATCGATCGAGTTGTAACGATATTTACCGGGTATTTTGGCGCACCGTCCCCGACCAATTTCCTCCTGGGGACGGCTCGGGGACGGAAATGGAGCGGTTGCCCCCTCGCCTGAGGCCAAGGTGAACCGTTTTCTCGGCGGGCGGACTGTCACGGCCGGCAGACGCCTGCAACACATTGGCAGGATCGAACAAGACGTCGGGTTGGATGCAGGGCATACACCGGCTGCACGCGGCCTTCGGTGGCAAACACGGATACGGGGGCTGCAACAGCAAAAGCTTCGATATCACCGTGCAGGTCGGACCCGAAGTGCACCAGGTGACGGTGATGCACGAGCGCGTGGCGTCGTCATAAGGGAGGGGGCTGATGGTTCGTTTCCTTGCGGGCGTAGTTCTCGGGCTCGTTATGGGCGTGAGCGCTACCGCGATCGCGGTCGTCATCGTCGGGAATGACGGCTACGCGATGGGCTGGAGCGTGACAAAGGACGGTGAGGAAATCTGTAGCAACCCTCACGTCTCGACAGGCGCCAGAGAAATCGAGTGCGACTAGCAATGCGGATGACGGGGCCGTTACTCGTCAGCGTTCTGTAGCTCTCCTGGACTACGTGCAGTTGTCAGGCTGAAACGGTGGACGTGAAATATCGCGGGCCTGTGGACCTCAAGACGTTCGCTTGCTCTGATGTTCTGAGTAGCTTCGTTCGCCGCGTGTGCTTCGATAAGGCGAACAGCTACATGCTGATTGACCTCAACTGGGGTGCGGCACGGATAGTTGAGACACCCGGCTAGGTAAATTAGCGCGCCTGGAATGCTCTGCTTGTCTCGCGCCGCCTGGAGCCGGACCTCCTCTCGAGTGCCGATCCGGCCTTTCAGGACCCGCAGGCGCTCGGCACCCTCCCCACACGCCTCTCCCTGACTCAGCGGAGTCCGCTGGTGCGTTTGTGGCCCTCGCCGCTACCCACCTAGCGGCCCACAGGCGCAGGACGATTCCGCGGGCTTCTCTAAGTCTTGGCGAGCCCTTCGTCGTGGATGCCGTCGCATTGGGAGCGGAGAAGCATACGTCATGGGGCAGAGGCATTGCCCACAAAGCAAGACCCCGGCAACAGAGGAATGCCGGGGTCCGACCGAGGCTGGTTGCAACGAAGGGGCTCTGGGCTGCACCGGGGCCTCGGCAATGGCCATAATGCACCTGTGCCGGAGCCTGTTCCAAAGGCCGACACAGCCGGCATGGCGCTGCTCTAACGTCGCGGACCAGAGGGAACACGCACATCTGTGCCGGATTCGGCGCGATGGTCACACAGCGCAACAGTTTGGCGCGATTCGACAAGACCGCGTCCGGCGGCCTCCTCTACAAGCGCAAGCGGCGCCAGCACGAGGGGAAGAACCTGCGGACCAGACAGGGTCGCGGGCCTTTGAGCATTGAACTGCGGCCCAACCTTTCGCCGTCTCCGGCCGGTCCTGGTCATTGACGGCGACACCCTGTGCGCAAGCCTTAAGTAGAGAAAGTTGGAAACGACAATGGACCTCACTCCCATCCCGACCGGCAACGACGTACAGGTCAACACCTTCACTATCGGCCAGCAGATCATCCCTGCCGTGGCGGCCCTCGCCGGCGGCGGCTTCGTGGTGACGTGGTCGTCGCTGGGCCAGGACGGCAGCATCTCCGGCATCTACGGCCAGCGCTATGCGGCGGACGGCACCGCCTTGGGCAGCGAATTCCGCGTCAACACGTTCACCGCCGACAGCCAGATCTATTCCTCCGTGGCGGCGCTCGCCGGCGGAGGCTTCGTGGTGACGTGGTCGTCGTATGGCCAGGACGGCAGCGTCTCCGGCATCTACGGCCAGCGCTATGCGGCGGACGGCACCGCCTTGGGCAGCGAATTCCGCGTCAACACGTTCACCAACAACTACCAAGTCTATTCCTCCGTGGCTGCGCTCGCCGGCGGCGGCTTCGTGGTGACGTGGATGTCGTGGAGCCAGGACGGCAGCCTCTTCGGCATCTACGGCCAGCGCTATGCGGCGGATGGCACCGCCGTTGGGCAGCGAGTTCCGCGTCAACACGTTTACCACCGACAACCAGGAGCCTCCTCTGTGGCGGCGCTCGCTGGCGGCGGCTTCGTGGTGACGTGGGAGTCGCCTGGCCAGGACGGCAGCGGCTACGGCATCTACGGCCAGCGCTACGCGGCGGACGGCACCGCGTTGGGCAGCGAGTTCCGCGTCAACACGTTCACCACCGACAACCAGGAGGCTTCCTCTGTGACGGCGCTCGCCGGCGGCGGCTTCGTGGTGACGTGGACGTCGAATGGCCAGGACGGCAGCGGAACCGGCATCTACGGCCAGCGCTACGCGGCGGACGGCACCCCGCTGGGCAGCGAGTTCCGGTCAACACGTTCACCACCGACGCAGCTCTACCCCTCCGTGACGGCGCTCGCCGGCGGCGGCTTCGTGGTGACGTGGACATCGAATGGCCAGGACGGCAGCGGCTCCGGCATCTACGGCCAGCGCTACGCAGCGGATGGCTCCCCGCTGGGCAGCGAGTTCCGCGTCAACCAGATCACCGCCGGCAATCAGTTCGGCGGCTTCTCCGAAATCAGTGGCGACCCTCGCGGACGGCCGGCTGGTCCAGGTCTGGGCCGGCTACCGGGGGGACCGAGGAGGTGTTCTTCCGCCTGATCAACGTGCCCAATATCGTCCTCGACGACGCGGCGACCACCAACGAGGACACGCCGGTCAACATCCTGGTGCAGGGCGAACGACAATTTCGAGGGCACGCCGGCAATCACCGCCATCACCAACGGGGCGCACGGCACCGTCAGCATCAACGACAACGGCACGCCCGGCAACACGGCTGATGATTTCGTCGTCTACACGCCGGCGGCCGATTTCAACGGCACCGATACGTTCACCTACACGGTGACCTCGGGCGGCGTCACCGAGACCGCCACCGTCAGCGTGACCATCAACGCCGTCCAGGATGCGTTCGACGATACGGCGACGGTCGCCCACAACAGCGGCGCCAACCCCATCAACGTGCTGGCGAACGACTTCTTCGAGGGCAACGAGCAGATTACCGCTGTGACGCCGGGCACCAGCGGGACGGTCGCCATCAATGACAACGGCACCGCCGGCAACACGGCGGACGACTTCGTCATCTATACCCCCAATACGGGCTTCTTCGGCAACGACACCTTCACCTACACGGTGACGTCGCCGACCGGCACCGCCGAGACCGCCACCGTCAGCGTTTCGGTCTCGCCCGACGTCGCGCCCACCGCAGTGACCGACAGCGGCACCGTCGCCGAGGACGCCGCCGCCATCGCGATTGACGTCCTGGCCAACGACACCGACCCGGATGGCGGCCCGAAGGTGACCACCACCGCCTCGGACCCGGCCCACGGCACTGTGGTGCTGACCGGCGGCTCGCCGGGAGCCCATACGGGCCTGACGTATCAGCCCGACGCCGACTTCAACGGCACCGACACGTTCACCTATACGCTCAACGGCGGCTCCACCACGACCGTCACCGTCACCGTCACGCCGGTGGCCGACATCGTCAACGACGCTGTCACAGTCAACGAGGATTCAGGCACCAACAACCTGAACCTGCTCGCCAACGACACGTTCGAGAATCCCGGCCGCAGCATCACCGCCGTCGGCACCGCCACCCGCGGCACCACGGCGATCAACAACAACGCCACGCCGGGCGACATCACCGACGACTTCGTCGTTTACACGCCGGCGCCGGACTTCAACGGCACCGACAGCTTCACCTACACGGTGACGTCGAACGGGACTACCGAGACCGCCACGGCGAGCGTCACCGTGACGGCCCTGCTCTCCGGCACGCCGTCGACGGGCCACGACAGCCTCATCGGCGCTGATGGGCCCGACACGATCGTCGCCTTGGCGGGCAACGACATCATCGACGGGCTAGGGGCCGGCGACCTGTTGCTGGGCAACCAGGGCAACGACACGGTCTTCGGCCGGTCCGGCAACGACACGATCTGGGGAGGCCAGGGCAACGACAGCCTGGACGGCGCCGAGGACAACGACTTCCTGTGGGGCAACGAGGGCGCCGACACGATCGTCGGCGGCGATGGCGCGAACACCATTGTGGGCGGGCAGGATTCCTCCGATTCGGCCGATCTGATCACCAGCGGCACCGGCCAACGACTTGATCTTCGGCAATGGCGGCGCCGACACGATCGTGGCCGACGGCGGGGCCAACACGGTGATCGGCGGGTTTGGCAGCGACAGCATTGTGACCGGCGCCGACAACGACCTCATTTTCGGTAATCAGGACAACGACACAATTAACGGCAGCCAGGGCGCAAACCTGATCTTCGGCGGATTTGGCGACGACTCGATCCTCACCGGCTCTGGCAACGACACGATCTGGGGCAACGAGGGCAACGACACCATGGCGGCCGGCACCGGCGGCGACCGTTACGTCTTCCTCGCGGGCTCCGGCAACGACCAGATCAACGGCTTCGTATTCGGCGAGGGTGACCGCCTCGACCTGCAAGGCCAGACCTTCACGCAGGGCACGTCGGGCGACGGCGATGTGCTGCTCACGCTCTTCGGTGGCGGGACGGTCGAGCTCAACGGCATTACCCCTGCAGGGTTCTCGCCGACGTTCGTGCTATGGTCCAGAGCGCAGTTGTTGCACGCTCCGAGGCCAAAGATTCCGACATTTTGATTTGAGGTCACTGCCAGCGCAAATCCAGCAGGGGATGGGCCGCACATTCGACCGCTGCGCACGTACGGCGAGAGCGTACCGCAGCTACCGGTACGGCGCTGCTGCTGCAGGCATTCTACGAGATCCGTTTTGAGCGGAAGGTCTATCGCCTAATCGCGAGGGCATCTGTTCGATTTAGTTGGGCAATCCGCGACCACTTCATGTGCACCTGAGTTGTGAGGGTTCGAATGCGAGCCCTGTGGGCTGCCCAAAAGCGCGACCCTCGTATGGGAGGTCTTTCGGAGCCTGCCAATGGGCTTGGCGGCGAGCTGTCCCGGTACGCAGGCTTATAGATCTCTGTCGGCAAAGTACCGGCATCAGCCAGTGCAGAACCAAGCGCCGCGAGATGCTTGCGGGCCCTCCGACAATATTCGGCCGACCGCGCTGAGATCACGTCCGAACCGTGACCCGCGCGATATTTCATCAATGTCCGGCAGAGGTCGCCCCCCGTTAACCGCCATGCAATGGCAAGGTATTCCACGCCATAGCGGATGTTCGTCTCCGGCTCCGCGAGCTGAGTCATACTGCCCGCGAACCCCAGCATCGCCGCCGTGCTCGGCATGATCTGCATCAGCCCGATTTCGCCGGCCTTACCGACTGCAGATTGCAGGTACGCGCTCTCGACGAAGGCAACGGCGTCAGCGAGCTCGAATGGCAAAACGTTCCGTTGCGCCTCGCGCTCGATGAGCGACAGAACGGACGCCCTTCGCTCGGCGACCTCCCAAGGCAGGTTGACAGGAGTTATGAGCGCCGACCCTTTCTGAACCGTCGTCGCCGATACCTCCTCCGCCTGCACAGCAGAGCTCCATAAAGCGCTCACTGCCATGGCTACCGCCACCGCTTGCTGGAAGCTGATGCGAGATCTGATCATCGTGATCCTTCAGCGTCCTGGCATACAGCAGCTTTTCGATCATCAACAGGCGAATTCGCATGTGGTCGCCTGCGAGTCGTTGTGACCTGTCCATTACTCGCGCTGGTCGCGATGCCACGTGGTGAAGACTGTAGTTGCAGATCGTTAGCTCTTGCTGACCCCGGCAGGCCCATTGAGAACCACGCAGTTGCCACGCGGGGCGCATCCGACGATGGCAGATCACCTTCAGTGAGCCGTAGAGCCCTGGCTGGCCGAGCTGAGTTACTGCCAATCGTGCTTGTCGTCGAGCGCGAATCAGGCAGGCGTTCAATGAGAACGCCGAACGCGGGACAAGATATTGTAAAAATTTTGACCAAGTCGAAATTACCGGCGCGGCGGTTTGACGCTTGCGGCCCTCTGGAACGGTGACGGCTCAGACGGCATACCACATATGTGCAGCTCTCAAATGAGCTGCATCTCCTCTGACAAGAAAACCAACTTACAGACAAGAAAACCAACGTCAACGCCACAGGAGGTGGTGAAATGGCTCAACCTAATCGCCAAGACGAAAAAAACATCGCCCAAGCTGCCCGCGACAATAGCCGAAGAATAACGGATGACACTCAGCAGTTTGCCGAAGTAGTGGCAAATGTGGGCGAAAACGCTATCCGAGCGGGAACCGAACTGCTTCAGCGAAATTCTGAAATCCTTCGCGACTTGTGGGAAACCGGACGCAAGATGGCCACGCAATTCACGGATCAATCGATCAACCCGTTTTACCGAGCGTTCGGAATGTCCGACCAAGAAGCTAAAAAAGCCGCACAGCGGTCATCCCGAAATATGGTAGCAGTTCTTGGATCCAGTACCATCTTGGCCGAAGGAGTTCAGAACATTTCTCGTGAATGGCTGGAGTTTGCCCAGTCACGCGTGGAGCAAAATCTGGAGCGCTTGAATGCATTGAGCAGCTGTCGCACAGCACATGACGTCGCTGCTGTGCAATCAGAACTGCTCCGCGACAATGTCGAGCGTCTTTTCCAGAGTGCCCGTCGGACAGCAGAGATTTCGGCTCGAACTGCGGATTCCGCAACGCGGAAAATAACCGAAACTCAGCGTGAGGGCGGCTAAGATTCTTTCAGCCGGCAGGAACGCGGCGACGAGTTACCTAGTTTTGAACTCGTCAGCATCCTGGCGGCTGGTCGTGACCTCACCGCCAGACCTGACAGCCCCTGCCGGAATTGTCGCCCGGCAGGGGTCTTGAATTCATGGAACGCCTGCCTCGGCGTTCGATAGAGTTGATTTAGGTCGAGGCCATCGAACGCTGGCTCGGCCGTTGCTGCCGTGGTGACCCAAAAAACGGATTCATCAGAATTCTCCATAGAATTCGCCGTGAGATCAAAGGTTTGATTGTCCCGGACGTAACTCCCCCAGTCTATAGGCATAGGCGAGGCTTCCATGCTGTCGAAGCGAACACCACTTGCGCTCGTGGTCCTCGCCGCGGTCATGCTCGGCGTCGTTGTCCCCAGCACTATCTGTCAGGCTGAAGGACCGGCGCTGCGATCCTACAACGCGGCAATCGAGGAGAGCTCCATCTCGGGCATATCGTCGGGCGCCTTCATGGCGGTGCAATTCGGATTCGCCTGGTCCTCGATCGTCAAGGGTGTCGGCGTCGTGGCCGGGGGTCCGTTCTACTGCGCGCAGGCGAGTGCGGCCGATTTCGTCAACGGTTATACCTTGCCGCTCCTGACCGCCACTGGGCCATGCATGAAAGGTCCCCCTCCCGATCTGCAGCCGATGATCGATAAGCTGCTCGCCAAGGCAAAAGCCGGAGAGATTGACCCACTCGACCGGGTCAAACGGCAAAAGATCTATCTGTTCCACGGCTACAACGACGCGGTGGTCGCCCGAGCCGTCACCGATGCGGCTGCCGACTTATACCAACGCTTTCTCGCCGGAGCCACGCGCGGAAATCTGTTTTATCAGAATAGCCGCGGAGCCGGACACTCCATTGTGGTCCAAGCCGAGCACGGCGACCTCAATGCCTGTGCGGCCAATCAGAGCCCCTTCATCGATCAATGCGGCTACGACCAGGCTGGAATCATGCTCCAGCACATTTACGGCGCTTTGCGCCCGGGCAGCCGCGAAGCGCTCGGCGGGACCATCAAGAGCTTCGATCAGAACCGCTATACCGGCCGCCATATCGCCGGCGCGCTGAGCCTCGCGAACGAAGGCTTCGTGTTCGTTCCAAGCGCGTGCGAACAGGGGGAAGCGTGCCGGGTCCACGTCGTCCTGCACGGCTGCAAGCAGGGCGTTGAAGCGATCGGCCGGCTGTTCATCGAGCTAACTGGATACAACGCCTGGGCCGCTGACAACCGCATCATCGTGCTCTACCCGCAGGCCAAATCGAGCCCGTTCCGGCCCACCAATCCGAACGGCTGCTGGGACTGGTGGAGCTATGTCGATCACAGCGACCGCTACGTCACCAAAGCGGGACTGCAGATTGCGGCCATCAAGGCGATGCTCGATGCCTTGACGTCGGGCGCCGCCACACCGCCTGCGCGGCCGCCTGAAGACGCCGGCGTGCCAACCGAGCTGGTCGCGACCGATACGTCCGACACGGCGGCCGCACTGGCCTGGACGCCGGTTGCGGGAGCGTCGGGTTATCGCGTTCACCGGGCGGGCGCCGACGGGATGTTTCGCCTACTAGTGGGCGAGGCGCTCGGTCCGAGCTACAGCGATCACGGCCTTGCCCCGGCTACTTCCTACGTCTGGCGTGTCATCGCGATTGTCGGCGATAGCGAGAGGCCTCCCTCCCCGGCCGCACACGCCACGACGCGTCAGACCCCCGCGCCCTGCCATACGCCCGGAACGTGTCCGTAGCAGCGCCCGAGGACTTGAATAGCCGCACACGCATTAAGCCGCTAGATCTTCAGACGCTCGTTGTTTCTGACGTTCACCGCGTCTACACGTCGGGGCTCAGCTTCAGCCTGCCATGCAATTCTAAATCAGGAAGCCGCTTGACCGTCTCATATCAGAAATCCGCCATATTCGCCGCGCGAACAGCTTCCCTATATTGACGCGGCGCAGGAATGATACCGGTACGTGCTTTGGCCTACTGGGGGTACTTTTTCAGCCGATCGGCCCCACCAACCTCCTCATGCACGAGGATGGAGGGTGGCGACGACTGGCAACCCCAACCAGGAGAACCCCAGGTACCGAACGGGCGAGGAACTACTTACCACTCAATGCACCCAATCAAAATTTCTAACCGCTTTCTCAAGCGCTACCTCAAGCGCTCAATGCATGGCATAGCGTTGCGCGCCCGGACCGTTTGGCCCGGCTCACACGACATAGACGCCCACCCCCGGGTGGGCCCGGAGGACTTGGAGATCGCCGAACGGCACGTCGCGCGAGACGAAAAGCTCGTAGCCGGTTGGCGTGACATAGTTGCCCAGAGGGAGGCGGAGGGTGGCGATGCGAGCGAGGCCTGTCTTCTCCTCCGAACATTCGAAGGCGAGCTGGCAGCCTGCCGTCAGAAGCGCGAGTTAATTAAACAGACGCCGCCCACTGCCCCCGCCACATCACGCCGGCAAGGGGATTTTCATCAGAATGAATGCGACGTATATCGTGGCGATGAATGCGTGATACGCGGCGCGTCGTTGCAGCAGGCAGCCGAGCTGCTCAATATCGATATGTTCGAGCTAGCCGTCACCATCCTCAAGTACGAGCGCTGTGTGGATGGTGAATTCAGCGTGGTGCTAAGCGCGGACGCACAAGACGCAAGCGACCAATCCTGAGCGCACCGCACGACACGGTCCATTAAGACTTTCTTAACCACTTGCGTCAGATCATAGTGAGACCGGCGTGAGGGCTTGTCACCGGGCGGATCGACCGGGGTGTTAGGGTCACTGGTCCCGCGCCTAACACCCATTCAGCGCGGGCCGGTAACACGATCCCGCCCCTCCTCCAGCTCCTTCCGCAACACCAGAACCCCTGGGCAGGTTGGCCGCCTTCCAGGGGCTTCTTTCGAACTGGACTTGGCCCGCTTGTTCGTCGCGATAATGACGGTGCCGGCGGCTGACCCTTCTTGCACTAAAAGTGTCAAACATCGGTTGAGTTTGACACTTGGATTCGTCATTCGTTCACGCCTACTCGATCACCTCGTCGGCGCCCGCGAGCAAAGTCGGTGGGATAGCAAGGCGAGCCTCTTGGCGGCCTTGAGGTTGATCACCAGTTCGTACCTGGTCGGCGCCTGATTCTGGAAGTTGGCACGGATTGGTGCCTTTGAGGATGCGGTTCGACATAGGAGGCTGCGCGCCGAAAAACATCGGCCACGTCGGTGCCATATGACAGGAGGCCGCCGCTCGCCGCAAAGTAACGAAACGGATAGACCGCCGGCAGCCAGTGGTGTGCCGCCAGTGTAACGATCAGACCACGATGGTTGGTCGTATTGCCGTCAGGTAGCACCTATCAGAGCGCCATTCGACTCGCGCGAATGCGTCGACCATACGCTCGAGCTCGTCGGTGCTGCGGACTCCGGTCGAGATCGGCGTGATCGCGAAGGACGGGGCAGCAGCCTCAAGGGGGCGCCAAAATAAGTTGGAGAAGGGCGCCGTTTCTGGGTTTAAGACGAGCGCGACGCGAGTCCCGAGGTGAAGTTCGCCCGTCTCGGCATGTACTCGGCCATGGCGGTCCACTTCCTGCTCGGGCTGGAGGAGTGGCTCGGAACCGAGCTTCCGCAGGACATCGTGTTCAAGTTCCCGACCATCGGGCAGCTTGCGCGCCATCTAGCGAGCGAGTACCCATACGCGGAACGCCTCGGCGGCACGTCGCGGCACGCTGAGAAAGATGGTTCCCGTTTTCCCCGATGGACGACCGGCCGGTGGATCTTGCCTCGCTGGGAGATTTGCTCGCTGCGCGGGCCGCCCGGCAGCCGGATGAGCGCGCCTACGTCTTCCTGAGTGAGCAGCGCCGCGAAGAGGCGGCGCTCACCTTTGCCGAGCTCGAACGTCGGGCGCGGGCGTGCGCCGTATCCCTGTGCAGCGAAGCTGCGCCAGGCGATCGCGCCCTGCTGATCTGCCCGCCCGGCCTGGATTTCATCGTCGCCTTCTTCGGCTGCCTGCTGGCCGGCGTGATCGCCGTGCCTATGATGGTCCCGCGCCGCGCCGGCGCGCACGACGCGAGCGCTAGCATCGTGGCCGATTGCGCGCCGCGCCTGGCGGTCGGCACCGCCGATCTGATGGCGACGCGGAGCGACGTGGTCGAGCGCCTTCGCGACGCCGGCCTCGCCTGGATCGCCGCGGATGCAACGGACAGAGGCGCCGCGCCGTCCAGGCTGCCTGCTCGCACGCGCCAGGACCTTGCTTTCCTGCAGTACACCTCGGGCTCGACCTCGGCGCCCAAGGGGGTGATGGTCAGCCACGGCAATCTTCTCGACAATCTGGAGATGATCCGCGTCGCCTTGGGCAACACGCCGCGCTCGACCTATGTGAGCTGGGTGCCGCTCTATCACGACATGGGCCTGATCCTGAACGCCCTGTCGTCGTTCTATGCCGGCGCGCTGTCCGTGCTGATGGCGCCGGTCACCTTCATGAAGCGGCCGCTGACCTGGCTGCACGCGATCAGCGACTATCGTGCCGAAGTCGCGTGCGCGCCCAACTTCGCCTACGATCTCTGCGTCGCGCGCTTTCGCGCCGAGGAGATGCAGGGGAAGGATCTGTCCGGCTGGAAGATCGCGCTCAATGGCGCCGAGCCGGTGCGCGCCGACACCATCGCGCGGTTCGCTGAAACGTTTCGCCCTCTAGGTTTCGATCCGGCGACAAGCTACCCGGCCTACGGCATGGCAGAAGCCACGCTGCTCATCTCCGGCGGCTGCCGCGGTGGGGGCCCCGTGACCCGCGCGGTCAGCCGCGCGGGTCTGCAGGCGCATCGCGCCGAGCCGCCGCGCGGTGAGGACGATATCCAGGTGCAGGTTGGCTGCGGCCGCAGCCTGGAGGGCGAGCGTATCGCCATCGTCGATCCGGACACGCGGGGACGGCTCGCGCCGGACTGCATCGGCGAGATATGGGTCGCTGGACCGAACGTCGCGCAGGGCTATTGGCGCAACGGCGAGGCGACCGCTGCCACGTTCCGGGCTCAGATCGCCGGCGAGACCGACGACTGGCTGCGCACCGGCGACCTCGGTTTCCTCGATGCGGAGGGCGAGCTGTTCATCAGCGGGCGGATCAAGGACCTCATCATCATCCGCGGCATCAATCACTATCCGCAGGATATCGAGGCGACCGTGCAGGCGAGTCATCCGGCGCTGCACCGCGACTGCGGGGCGGCGTTCGCCGCAGTCGACGCGCGCGGCGCGGAGACGCTGGTGGTGGTGCAGGAAGTGGAGCGCACGCAACGCAATAAAGTCTCGCTCGAGGAGCTCGAGGGGACCATCCGCGAGGCGGTGGTGACCGAGCACGAATGCGTCCCCGACCACATCGTCCTCTTGCGCCCCGGCGGCATCCCCAAGACCACCAGCGGCAAGATCCAGCGCAGCCTCACCCGGCAGCTCTGGCTCGCCGGCGCGCTGGACGTGCTGGAGCCCGGTTGATGGACGCCCGAGCCGCTTGCTCCACCTCTCCCCGCAAGCGGGGAGCGGGAGTAGGCCGAGTCCGTTGCACGCGCGTGCCTCACTCGCAGCGGAAGCCAGACTGATTCTCTGCCATGCTGTTCAATTCGCCGGAATTCATCTTCCTGTTTCTTCCTCTCGCGGTGATGCTGCATTTCGCGCTTACGCGCGCGAGCGTCGAGGCGGCGATCGTCGGCACTACGCTGTCCTCGCTCGCCTTCTATGCCTGGTGGAATCCGCCTTACGTGCTGCTGCTCGTCGCCTCGCTTGCGGTGAATTTCACGCTCGCCGAGCGCATCGCCAAGGCGGACCGGCCGCCGTACCCCCGGATTGATATTACTGGGAAATTTCCTGTTTGCAGCGGAGAGGCCTGCTGGTGTCTGTAAGGCTCACGACCCCCTACTCGATCACCTCGTCGGCGCCCGCGAGCAAAGTCGGTGGAATGGTAAGGAAGCGCGCGACCAAATCCCGCATCCCCCGCCCTGCCAAGGCCCTTCCTGCCCGACCCGCCAGGGGGCGCCGGCTGCTTTCCTTTTTCGGCGGCCGCCTACGATTTGCCTCCGCTCCTATGAACCTAACCGCGCGAGGCACGACCAATGGGCATACAGAGCTTGATCGGCGCTTCCGCCCCCTGTCCCCCCAGCGCCGGTCACACCGACCCACCCGGGCTTAACCGCCCGGGTGGGTCGCGCCTTTTTGGGGCGGTTCATCTGCCCAAGCCGTCATCACGCGCCAAGAGCTTGCCGACCTTCGTGGCGCCCATGCAGTTTACCCACACTCGGATCAGCTTGGACAGGATGACGCCGAGCTGACGCAGTTGCTCCTGGTCGTGCCCTTGGGCGCCAGCCGGGCCGTTGCGGCCGCTCTCGTGGCAGAGTTCCACGCCGAGGAAGGGAGCGGGCGACCGCGGGAGCCTCAGCCCACCGCGTCGGCGAGCACCCTCTCGCGCGTGGCGCGTTCGCTCAGGTTGCGGGCGATAAGCGTTAGCACGCCGGTAAGCGCGACGAGCTCGGCGCGTTCGACGCGGGCATGGCTGGCCAGGTTCCTCAATGAAACCGGTCCCCACCTCGGAGCCAGTAGTCACCGCTTGTGGCGGCAATGCCGCCATAGCCGTCCGCACCGAGTTCGGTGTGGGGTTGCGCACCAACAAGGCAATCGAGCCGTTTCGTGTGCCCAGTCTCGCGCCTGGAGGAGACCCTGCTCCGCAGGAACAGGGCCAGTGAGGCGACCGGGGAGGGAGCCCCCGGGCGCCTGAAGTCTCGAGCGTCAGATGAAGTTGGTCGTGTTGATTGTTCCCGAAACTCCGGTGATGTCGATGAGCAGGTCGCCCGTATCGTCGAACATGAAGTAGGCCGGGTCCTGGTTGATCGCGAGGTAGGTGCGGCCGTTGAAGCTGAACTGGGCCGCGACGTTCTCGTTCCGGTTGCTGTTGCGCCGAAACGCTTCTTCGATGGCGTCGTTGGCGGCGGCCGCCAGGGTGGTGCCGCCGCGCGGCCCGGTGTCGAACGCAAAGGCGACCGGCGTGAAGGTCTGGAAGCGGTCCGCCGCCCAGTTCAGATCGGTGATGAGTTCGACCGCTCCGGTGCTGCTGCCGTCGTCGCTGGTGTCGCGGTAGTAGATGAACAGATCGCCGCCGTCACCACCGGCCATCGTGTCGACACCGCCGCCGCCGAAGATCGTGTCGTTGCCTTCATTGGCCTGCAGGTTATCGCCTCCGCCAGCGCCGGCCGCCATGCGGACCCAGTCATTTCCGAGGCCGGCGAATACGGTACTGGCGCCGGGCCCGACGTCGGCGGCGAGCGTGTCGTCGCCCTCGTTGCCGAAAATGATGTTGTTGCCGCCGTCGGCCGCGACGGAATCGCTGGTGAAGCCGGCGACCACGGTGTCGTCGCCGGGCCCGGAAACGATCGTGTCGGCGCCGCCGTTGCCGAAGACGAAGTCCGCACCAGCGCCGCTCACGAGCGAGTCGTTCCCGTCCGCCGAGTCGTTGCCGCCGAGGATCGTGAAGGTGCCGCCGGAGAGCGCGATCGTGTCGGCGCCTTCGTTGCCGAAGTAGCGCGCAACGTCGGTCGGAGCGTATTCGGCCACCATGGAATCATTACCGAGGCCGGCGAACACGGTGTCGTTTCCCGCCCCGACCAGGATCGTGTCGGCGCCCTCGTTGCCGAACACAAGGTCGGCAAATCCGCCGCCGCCCTCTCTGATCAAGTCGCTGCCGAAGCCGCCGATCACCGTGTCGTTTCCACCGGCTTCGATGACAGTGTCATTGCCGCCGTTTCCGAACACCAGATCGGACCCGCTTGCGGAATAGATCAGATCGGCGTCGTCGTTCGAGTCGTTGCCGCCCAAGATCGTGTGCGAAACCGTCGTATTGAGCACCTCGAACTCGTCGCGCCCCTCCCCGCCGAGCAGGAGCATGGAGTGCTCGGCCGCATCGCACGCGATGTAGTCGTCGCCGCTGCCGCCGTCGACGGTGCCGGTCACGTCACCGCCGGCGGAGATGAAATCCCTGCCGGAACCACCGTTGGCGTAGATGGAGCCTCGCCCTGCGGTGATCGTGTCGTCGCCGGCCAGGCCGACGATGGTTCCTGGTCCGATGTCGTTGATGTGATTCAACTGATCATTTCCGGGTGTTCCGGTAGAATTATACGCCATTTGCTGTTCTCCGCTGATGTCCTTCCCCTTGGTCGTGTTCTATGTCCGGGTTGTGCGATCACGGTTCGATAACATTTGCGTCAGACTGGTCAGGTCATGCTGCCTCTGTTGCTGCGCCCCTGCACGATGCAGGTGGCGCGCGTCACCGCGCTCCGCGCTACCAGCTCACGCTCGGCGGAGCCGAGCACCAGGCTTTGTTGGATCAGAGTCGGACGACTGAGACCGAGACGTTGCACGTTACGATCGTGCCGGGCGCACCGGTGAAGTCGGCGGACGTGAACTGTGCGGCGATGTTCCGATTCGCGCGCCGTCGCGGAGGCAGTGCCCTCCCCCGCAGGCGCAGTGAGGGCGATGAGGAGCCGCGACCAGGGAGATTCGGGGCGCCTCAGCTTCCGGTCGGGCTCATGGGCAGCACCCCGAGATCACCCATCGATCGGCAGCCCGAGCGCACTGCTCCTCGGCAAAATCAACCATGTCCGACAGCAACCCGGCATTCGTCCGCTGTGCCGCCGTCAGTGAACTCTCAGAATGACAGCATCTTAAAGTGGACCTATTCGCGCGTCCCTAGGGACCAATTTCCATTAACATCTTTCACATCTCTATGCCTGGCGAATGTGTCCAAATCTGTGCAGACGCGAACATCCGTATTGTTGTTGTAGTGGCAGTGTTCACGGCTGATCGTGTTTTCTAGGACGAATGGGGGACGCACGACGACAAAAGCTTGCTCTTTTGCGGCCTCGTCGGTGCTGAATATATTCGTCTGAACTGGCCGAAGTGAAAAGAGGCTGAATAAGGCAATAGCGATACTTCCGGCCGCAAGGGCCGGACCCACGACGGCGCGTGTTTTTTTGAGCGAAGAATAAAGAAATTGTCCCGTTTTCATGATATTCTCAAGTGTGATCTGATAGCGATGTAAGGCGTTTTACCTGCGACATCGTGCGAGCAAGTGTACAGCCGCAAAGTTCGGGCAATAACCCGCACGCGCCTCTCATTCAGGTTGGCCATGGTGCGCCATGCAGGCTCGGTACGCAAACAATGACCAATTGCTGTCTCTGACAGCGTATGTCTTGGCAGATTCGCTGTTGCAATGACGAACGGATGCGTCGCGTTTAGTGCGGCTGGCCTGCGGGACCGGAGAGCCAAACGGGGCTACTGCCCCGAAGGCGGACAGCGGACCCATCCAAGTCTTGGACGGGGCTCTGTTGTTGATCTGCGACGTGCTCCAGCCATCCGCCTGAATGTCTCCAGTGCCTGGAGAGGGTACAGGAGTTTGGGCAGACGCCGGAAAAATCAGGACAGCGGCGATAGCCGCGACCGTCAAGCCTTTCATTGGTGCCTCCACATCAGTGTGCGATGATAACCGCTCCTCTGCGATCCGTTAGATGCGGTTAAGTATCAAATTGCTCACACACTCAAGAAGACGTGATTCATGGCCTAGAGTGAAACCACGCAAGCGATGTCGTAAACGGACGGCGGTTCACCGAGGTGGTCGCGTCCGCGCGACATGCGCCGAGGCGCTACGCGGGCTGACAGTACTACGAACAGCCGACCCGGTTCGAGCTTGTGGCAAGGCCCGGTACCATGCCCGCGGGGTCGTGCTGCGTGAAGATCGCTCACTGTGCGAATTTATTTGCCAGTTCGAAGGCGCCGCGCCTGCATGCGGCGCGGGCTCATTCTCGGAGGACACGATCTTGTGAGCGCCTCGCCGGTAGGGTACGGCTGCGCCATCGCCCGGCGGCAAAATGGTCCTGACCATGCAGATCAACCCGGATGGCTCGCTCACCGGCAAGTGGCTGCGGCGCACCGATTATGGCGCCAAAGGGACCGAGACCTGGAACAAAATTTGACCGTTTTGCGCCGGTCGCGGTGGGGACCTCCATTGCTGGAGGCCCCCCGCACAGATCCGTACGTGCAGCTTTCCCATACGGCTCCTACCTCGGGTCCAAACGGCAAGTGCTTGCCGCATGCAGTCCAGCGCCTGTGACACGCTTATCCGGTTCTGTGCCCGGCACGTGCTTTGCTGGTCCGCATTCCTCTTGGTCTCCGCCCTTGGCTCCACCGGCTCCGCAGCGGATCGCTCCGCCTTGTTCGTCGGCTTCACGGCTACTATGGCGGAGTCCGACTTCCCGCGTCCGTGCATCATCGGCTCCGGCTCCTCGCCTTCCCGATGCGGACCAGGTCGGCACATGGCCTGTGGTCAGACGCGGGATCTCCCAGGTTCCGACGCGATCCTTGTGCGCGTGATGTGGCCCTCGACCCCGGCGGGACGACAATGCCTCGCATAACGGCATTGCTCATGTTGCGTTCGACCATGAAGACAGTCTCCGCTCCCGCGAGTAGATCATTTCGTGGCTCACTCCCACACCCCACGCACGCGCTGTGTACGCTTCGTGTTCGGCGTCACCGCCGCCTCACGCAACACTCGCTTCCAGGCGGCTTGCTAGGCCTTACCTGGGCCGGACTTGCACCGGCTGATCGCGCCAGCTTTGCCTGGCGCCTTCCCTCATTCGATCACCTCGTCGGCGCGGGCGAGCAACATCGGCGGCACGTCGAGGTCGAGGTTTTTCGCAGTCTTGAGGTTGATCACAAACTCGAATTTCGTCGGCTGCTCGATGGGCAGATCGGCTGGCCTGGCACCCTTGAAAATTCGGTCTACGTAGATGGCGGCGCGACGGAACAAGTCGTGGAGATCGGGTCCGTAAGACATCAGGGCGCCTGCCTCTGGGAAGCGCCTCAGTTCGTGGATGGTGGGGAGCCGGGCAATCGATGCCAGCTGCAAAAGCGTCGTTCGATGAGCGAAGAAGATCGGGTCCTCGACAACATACAATGCCTGGGCCTGCGCGTGGGTGACATCCGCAAAAGCCGGACCGAACTGCTCGGGCGTTCGCACACCCACCGAGCTTAAGTCCATCGACAGGGAGGGCGCGATCCCCTTGAGGTCTTCGACCACCTGAGCGTGAAATGGGTGGTCTGGGTTCCAGAGCACTGCGGCGCGGGTAAGTCGGGGAACAACTTCTTTGAGCAGTTGAAGCCGCTTGGAGTTAAGCTCTGTGGTCATCATCGACAGCCCGGTGACGTTCCCGCCAGGACGTGCAAGGCTATTGACGAGCCCTGATCCGACCGGATCGACGACGAGGGCCATGACGATAGGGATCGTGGATGTGGAACGCTGGGCCACTTGGGTAGCAACGGTACTGTCGAGGACGATTACGTCTACTCTGCGCTGGACCAAGTCGGCGACCAGCCCGGGTACTCGGTCGTAATCGCCTCTGGCTGATCGCCACTCGATCACAACATTTCGTCCCTCGGAGTATCCAGCGTCTTGTAGCCCCTGCCGGAAGTGCTGCGCTTGCTTGCTCTCGGGTGACAATCCCACAAGCAGAACCCCAATAGAACGCGGCGATGCTGCTTGCTGCCCGCGCGCTACCAGCGGCCATGCCGCCGCGCCGCCGAGCAGGGTGATGAACGCGCGTCGCCGCATACCGTTCGCCCCGAGCCGAGGGACCCCTCTCTGATGGTCTCGCATGATAGCACGGGAGCAGCCGCGCGGGCGTACTCGCACCCGGTATCCCGGTACATGTCTAGCATCGGATCAGCGGTATGATGCAAGCATCGCCTCCCGCCTATGAGTGGACGTAAGCTGCTTGGGCCGAGCGGGACGATCAGCTTCCCAGCAGATGCCCCCTCTCTCGGCCCAGGACCCCGGCCTCCACTCCCAGGTGGCTGGGGTCTTTCGTTCTCAGCAGAGCAAGGGCGAGATCACGCTGAGGTCGCGAACGAAGAGGTAACAGTCCGAGTCTGAGCAGCACGGCAGCTTAACCGATGAACGAACGGGAGGCAGAGGAAAGTCTAGTTGAGTGTGAGCGGTATGCTGGGGTGAAGTGCCGACCGTCTTGCGATCTCTGCCGGCGTGCCGCCATCCCCGGCATCGGCCCGGTTTCGCACTGCCGATGAGCTATACTGAGGTCGTATGATGAGCCAGTGGACCACGGCAATCGCCATCATGGGCGCAGGGCTGACGGTCAGCGCGGGTCTGTGGCTGATCCTCGGTCTCAAATGAAGGCCGCCTACTTGCCCGACCCCGAGGCAATGCGCTCGACCAGCATCACGATGTTCCGTCGCTGATTTCCGTTATCGATCCGCGCGTAGGCCTTTAGAAGCCTTAGCGCACCCGGGGGCGTGAGCAGCTTCAGCGGCGAAGGCGCTTCGTCGACGGCCGGGTAGTTACTCTGTGCTGCGCTGGCCGGGTAGTTACTCTGTCCTGCGCCGTCGTTGCCTAGAAGCTCGGAAACCGGCACTCTTAGCACCGCAGCTATCTCAGTAAGCCGCCCGGGACCGACTGGGTCAGGCCCTGCTCGTATCTCCGAACCATCTGGTGTGTAACGCCCAGGTGCTCGGCCAGCGCCGTCTGGGACATCCGGGCACCTTGTCTCAGGAGGCGGATGCGGCTGCCGACCTGGACGTCGACTGGGTCTGGAGAATTGAAAGGCATGGGCAACCTCCTTGACCGTCAGGCAGCAGCCGCTCCCGTCTATAATGCCGACCCGGCGCTGTCGAGATGGCCTAATGGTCGCTGTGGACGAGAGGAGCCGTAGGGACATGGCGCCGCAAACCCGCAACTGATGATGGCTGCGCCCGTATTTGTGCAAGCTGCCCCCGAGATGCACCGTCTCCTGCTATGCCCCGCCATGACTCAGGGACGCCCGTGGATGCGTCCGGCGCTGCGCCCGCCATCTTGGCGAGGCACGGCCACAAAATCGCACCAGCGCGGTAGAGCGCCCTCCCGTTCTGCTATTCTGGATGCCCTATCGGGGGAGAGAGCCCATGAGGAAGCGGGAGTTCACCGGGCTGCTAGGCGTCGCGGCCGCGAGACAACTCGTGCCAGGCGCGCACCGGGAGGGTTCCGTTCCATCGTCACGTCAGGCGCACAGGAGAAATCCATGGTATGTCGTTGGCTCGCTGCACTCGTCGCCGTCGTCGCTTGGCAATTGCCCGCAACCGCACAGAGGTTTCCGGCGCGAAATGTCACCATCATCGTATCGTCCACCCCGGGGGCGTTGCCTGACCTGCTGGCACGCGCGGTCGGCCAGCGCCTGCAGCAGAAGTGGGGGCACTCGGTCGTAATTGAGAACCGCGCCGGCGGCGCTTACGCGATCGCTGCCAATGCCTTGGTGGCCGCGCCTGCCGACGGCCACACCTTGCTAGCTACAGAGTCGGGGCTGTACACGATACAGCCTCATCTCTCGAAAGCTCGTGCTTACGACGCCAAGCGTGATTTCCTGCCTGTATCCGGTATGGCGAGAATCCCGATGGCCTTCTTCGCGCATCCCTCACTCGAGGCGAACACGATCAGCGATCTTATTGCGATGGCTAAGGCGAAGCCGGGCGGGATCAACTATGGTACGGGTGGACCTGGAACGGGGCCTCACATCGGCATGCTGCTGCTCGAGCATATGGCCGGGGTGAAGCTCACCCCCGTGCACTACCGCGGTGTCTCGCTCGCGGTAAACGATCTTCTCGCCGGGCACATCCAGCTGCTCGGGATCGGCCCTAGCATCGCACTGCCGAGCTACAGGGCTGGTAAGCTGAAGATCCTGGGCGTGGGCAGCTCAGAGCATACGCCACAGCTAGGCGACCTCCCGAGTGTGGCCGAGACCGTCCCAGGATTCGAGATGTCAGTTTCGTTCTCGCTCCTGGCCCGCGCCCGCACGCCAGCCGACATCGTCGCAAAGATCAACGATGATGTCCAGGGGATCGTCAGGGACGAGGCATTCCGGAAACAGTTTTTGGACGTGCACGTGCTTCAGCCATTGACCGGCTCGGCGGCGGACCTTGGCCGCTTTCTCGACGCCGAATCCGAGAAGTGGGCCAAGCTGATTCTGGACACCAATCTCACGATCGACTGATGCTCCGGCTCTCCGACGCGCTCGCCGGTGATCTCAATGCGCATAGTCGGCCGATGGCAACCAGAGCACCGCTTCCCGCGGCAATGCGGATTGCGGCAAAAGTGCTTCACAACGCCAGCTCCACCTTGACCGCCCTGGTGACGTCAAGCTTGCCGTTCCTTGTTGCGGATAGCGTGTAGGTCACCAGCAGGCCGGCGCAGACGGGCTCATCCGTCGCCAGGTCGCGCTTGTAAAACAGGACGTCGAAGCCGCCGTCGCTGGGCGTGATGAAGCCGCGGCCTTCAGCCTCGCGCCACGATGAGATCACCCCCGTCTTCGTCATCTCAAGGCGCGCCTTTGCCCACCCTGCGCCTGACGGGACTCAGCGGTGCAGCATCCGGCCCATGAGCCAGCCGACGCCGAGCGCCACGGCGACCGTCGCCAGTGGCCGTTCGTTCATGCTGCTGCGCAAGGTCTGCTCCCAGCCGGCGGTCTGTTCGCGCACGGCTTTTGCCGCGTCCCTGGCCGTGTCTTGCGCGACCTCCATCCCCTCCTGCGCCGTCTCGCGCGCCTGCCCGTACAGGTCCTGCGCGGCGCCGGCCGCCTGGTTGAGCTTGCCTTCCAGCTCGGTCTTCACGTCGCCCGCCACGCGGCCGACGCCCTCCTGCACCTTGCCGCCCAGATTCTTTGCCGTCCCGGCCACGTGGTTCTCGTCCATTCCCATCATCCTTGTTCTGTCGTTCGCGATGACAATACGCTGATGCGGCTTTAGTTCACTTCCGTACCCGCGAGTTGTACAGATCGACCAACTGTGATTTGTCGTCGACTCTTACCGGCGCCCGAATTCGTGTCACTATGTTGCTGGCGTTTGCCGTCCCACCCTTGCGGTCGCCCATCTTGCTCGTTGCTCGATGAAGTCAAACGCCTGGTTGAGCGGGCGACGCTGGGTGATCCGGTCCGTCCGCCTGAGAAGACGGCACTGCACACGCATTGATCTTTCCGCGGCGGTCTGCCGTAAAGGCCGCATGATCGACTCTCCGAACGCCGATCCGCTCGCGTGGCGAGGCCGGAAGGCTCCCTCGCTGGAGGATTTCGAGCTCATGGCGGAGGCCGCGTATCGGCGGCTGCCGCAAGGCTTCCGCGCCTTGTGCGAAGGGCTGGTTATCCGCGTCTCCGACTTCCCCACCGACGAGGTCCTCGACGAGATGGGCCTGGACAGCGAATTCGACCTTCTGGGGCTGTTCCAGGGGATCGGCCTGCCGTTTCGCTCGGAGAGCGCGCCGGTGCAGATGCCGAACATGATCTGGCTGTACCGACGACCGATCCTCGACTACTGGGCCGAGCACGAGGAGACTCTGGGCAAGATCGTCACGCACGTCCTGGTGCACGAGATCGGCCACCATTTCGGGCTCTCCGACGACGACATGGCGGGGATAGAGGATAGCGTGAAGTGACGGCGCGGCTGCCATCACAAGACTGCAGGATGTCGGAATCGGCAACGTCGCGGGTCCTCCTGTATGAGGATGGCCCGGTGCGATGCGTTGGACGGGAGTTGCTGCCTTGGGGCTTTGTTGGCGCAGTGCCGTTAATGCCGTGCCGCACATCTTACCCGGCCTGTCCTCGACCGCAAGAGGGTGGCGCCCACAAGGCCAGCCGATGTGGGTACCGGTTCTTTGGGACCCTGCCCCCCGCTGCCGATCGATGCCGGCTGAGGGTCCGGGCTGGGAAAGTGGACCCCGGCCTCTGTCAGGCAAGCCGGGTCCGACCGCGGCCGATGCGAAGACCAGCCGGCACACACCTAGCCGCGGCAACTGTGGTAGTGCTCCCGGACCGCGACGGGGTCAGTCCGAAAGCCAACTCTGGCAGGCTTTGGGAACGCTCGAGACGGCGCAGCACCAGCCACGCTTCATCGGCCTGAGGTCTGGTAGAGCGCGCGGGCCGAATGGGTGGACAGATTTGTCGAGCACCACCCGTATGCGCTCGGCCGTGGGATAGTAGAGGCCGGTGAGCTCACGCATGCAGGCGGCGAATTCTACCGCGGTGCGGCGCTCGGTGACCTTTACCTTCCGCCAGGGGTGGTTCGCGTTGAGGAAAACGTGCCGTTGTTCGGTGTCGTACCAGGGGCGGCTTGAGCACTAGCCCGGTATGAGCCGCCTCGGCTGTCTTTGTTTACACCCCATGAATACCGCAGCGCAGGAACAAATTATCGCTGTTCAGAATTCGCTCCTGGGCCATGATCTGCACCAACGGCCCAGCTGGATCTCGAATCAGCGCGACCCAACATAGCGATATGGAATAGTGGATCGATTGACGGGGATATTTGGATCGACACCAAGCGACAGCAGCATGCTACGAATGCTATGCTCCGCGTCTACCCGCCGCAGGACCTGCCACAATTTCAACGATGTTGCGGGGCTCGCGGATTGGTAATGGCTGCGCAATGTAGGGAACAATTTCACTTCCTCTAAGGCGGGTTGCCACATGAGGCGACAAGCGGTCTGACGATCCAGCGATCACGAGTTCGGACTTCGCGCTCGTGCGCATAAGCCAGATGTTTCGAGGTAAGACAGGTCCACATCAGCGATGACGCGATGATAGTCTTGGCAAACTCTACCATAAATGGAATTCCGACCTCCCGGTTCGAGACGAGTTCAGCATGTTCGTTCACCGTATCCACAAAGACAGCAGCCGCTTTTTCTAGGGGGATCGTGCAGCGAGCCCGTATTTCGTCGGGCTTGTAGAGCACGGGCCCAACAAACTCGGGCAGGCTGTCCGCCTGGACTGAACTCGTTGATGCTGAATAGGCGCGGCGCAAGGCCAATGGCATAACCGCGACCATCGTCCGCATATGCTCGCCACTGGCCTAGGTCGTCGCGTTCACGGCTAAAGCATGCGATGAAGAACTCTAGCCTAGCTTCAAAATTTGAATGTCTAAACATGTTCATAAAGGTCTGCATAAATGGCGCTTGGATCTTCGAAACCGGAGCAAGCGCTTTAGCCACTTCGTGGGCTATATCGATTGCATAGATCAATTCGGTCGGATCATTTAGGTGTCGGTAATCCGTAAACCAAATCTGCCCACTCTCGATGATACCGCAAAGACCGCGCCCATCCGTGTAATGATAGAGAGGCTCTACAATCTTGTTGCGATCTTGTTCAATGTGAAGACGCTCTTTGTCCCACAGACCAAAATCCTCAATGGCGTCTCGAAACGCGCCCGGCAGAGCTGCGATGGGGTTCGATGGTTGACTTTCACGATGCATATTGCTCAGCCGTTCCGACCTCTGATCCACCGCCGACCGGGCCAACGGGCACGCGGCGCGTGCTGCTACCTCGATCGTTGTTAGAGGGCAAAAAGGTTGTGCAGCAACGAGCGCGGCCCGAGCGGGCGTCCTAGCCAGCTTCCGATGACGCCGTGATGAGCAAAGCCAATATAATCAGGCCGGGCGTCCAGGCGACCATCACTCCGAGTAAAAATGCCTGCCAAAGTTCCACGGCAACTTGGGCCCTTGCCGGACGGAATGTGGATTAGTGTACATGATTCGGGAGGGGAGGGTCAGCATGGATTGTCTATTGTCCACCTGAAAGTTAGTCGATTGTCTGCCACGCCCTCAGGGGCGTCGACAGCGTCATCGAGGCCCTAGCCGCAGCTACCGGTACCAGTACCTGGCTTGCCCTACGGGGGTCTTTCCTGGCAGGGCCGCCGGACAGTGCCGTGCGCCGCGATGTCGGAGCCTCCTCCCCTGCTGTCTCCGGAACTGTCCCGGCCGATTGGGCCAAGCAGCAGGTTACCCATGTCGCCCGGAAGATGGCTGGTACGACGCTGAAGGCACAGACTGAGACCGCTGATTCTCCAACCTGGTGATGAACCATCACCGCAGTAGCACTCCGCCCGGCAGCGAGTTATGATCGGGATCCTTGTTCAAGCTTGCTGGCGGCCGCTACCAGGGCGTCCATGTCCGATCGCGTGCTTCCCATCGGCTTCATCCCGCCGTGCCTGCCGACCAAAGCGGCAACGCCGCCTTCCGGCGCGCTGTGGCTGCACGAAATCAAGCACGACGGCTTCCGGATCATCGCCCGCAAGGATGGCACCAAGGTGCGGCTCTACAGCCGTCCGGGAAATGATCTGACCTACCGTTTCCCGCTCATCGCCGAGACCGTGGCCGGCCTGCCTTCACGATCTTGCGTGATCGATGGCGAGGCGGTCGCCTGCGGCGATGATGGCAAGCCGAGTTTCGACGTGCTGCGCAACCGGCAGCATGACGCCAGCGTCTTCCTCTACGCCTTCGACCTGATTGAACTGGACGGTTCTGATCTCCGCCGCGAGCCGCTCGAGGTGCGCAAGGCTACGCTTATCAGCGTGCTGGCAAAGGCCGTCAGCGGCGTTCGGTTGAACGAGCACATGGAATGCCACGACGGCGAAATGGTGTTTCGCCACGCCTGCAAGCTCGGGCTCGAGGGGATCGTCAGCAAACGCAGGGACTCATCTACCGCTCAGGCCGGTCGCCGGATTGGCTCGAATTCGAAGAACCCTACCTGCGAGGCTGTACGACGGGAGGCGGAGGAGGATTGGCGCCGGTGACCGGAAGTGGCCGCTCTCGCCCCTCAGGGAAGCCCGTCGAATTCGTCCTGCAGCGTGTGCCGCGGTAGGTAGCGGCAACAGGCCAAAACGCACCAGTGGACTCCGCTGAGTCAGGGAAGCATCCGGGGGCATGCCGGACCGGGGCACCCCTGCCAATGCCGGGCGGACCGAGAGGAAGCACTGCCCCTCGCGTTCGTTGCCTCTCGGCCACACAAGACGCTAAATTGTGAGGGCGGGCTGATCGAGGTTGACGGCCCGAATTTGGCAAGCACGATACCTCCTGATGCAAGGAGGACGACAATGATTTAGCCCGAACACTACCGCAGGAAAGCTCAAGAAGCACTTGAAATGGCAGGGATGGCCCGAGGTGAAGAGCTGCCAACTGCGTGGCTGGACATGGCAAGAGCTTGGTCTGAGCTTGCCGATTTTCACGAGAAAAACTCTCGCCGTTTAGATTTCCTAGCGGCTCCTCTGAGTTAGCGTTTGCTCCCCGCAGGTACTGGTACCGGTACCAGGCTTTGCCTACGGGGGTCTTTCCTGGTGGGCCGCCGTCCGTCGTGAACCCCGGGGTCCTCGTCCAGGCCCGGGTCACCCGGTTTGCCAGGCGGAATCAGCGGCACCTAGCGCGCCCCTGTTTCGCGTTCGTCAAATCGCTTGGGTACCGCCCGCCAATTCGTTGTAGATCTCCCGATGCTTTGCGCGGCAAGATAAGTTCATAACTAAGGTGCGCTTTGCTTTCATCCTGGCGCGGTACCTGTCCGCCCGGGATCGAGCCGGGGCGAGGGCTTCGGCTTGGACATTGGTCCCAGGGGCATTGTCCGGAGGTGCTGTGTCTCACAATCTCCCAAGGTCGCCGGTCAGCGCGCGTTGCTCGAATGCAACGCTCGGACAATTTTTTCATCCCGCCACGTTGCAGCACCAAATTGGCCTTCATGGTGGCCCCAAAGCAACGGGGAGACGATCATGGCTGGCAACATTCTCGCGTAGGAAGCGCAATCGTCATTTCAGGACACCCCCACACGGATTCGACGGTTGATTGCCGGGCATCTGAAGGTGGATCCGGTGCTACTGCGCGATGATGCAGATTTTCTCAACGATCTCGAAGCCGATTGGCTCGACGTGGTCGAGATAATTGCCACGATCGAAACAGAGTTTGGAATGGAATTTGACGATGAGGCAATCGATGAACTTAAGCTGGTGGGCGATCTGATCGGCTTCGTAGAACGCGCTGGGCACCGGTAACGGACCGCAGCGACCTAAGCCCGCGCGAAAGACGCCTTTGTGTCGGAGCAGCCGTACAGGGTTTCTGAGATCGCCAGGAGGCAAGTGAAATGAGCGGTAACAGTAGTTGATGCAGAGGAGGGTGCTTGCCCAAGGACCTTTAAGGAAAACGCCGCGAACTGTTTGCTTCTTTCTGGTCAAGTCACGTACCCGATAATACGGGCCCGTTTGCTAGATATCGCACACGCGTGGCTCCTCCGGCCGCTCGACCCGCGAGTTGCTTGACTTGATCGATCGTATCGGCAGGCGTGCGCGGCGTTCCGCTTCCTGGGCGACCCATTGTGGGACACGTCGAACGCACAGGGCCGGCTGCTCTCGACATTGCTCGCAGCCATCGCCGAGTGCGAGCGCGAGCTTATTCGGGAGCGCACCGGTGAGGGCCGCAAATGCGCCAAGGCCAATGGCTTCAAGTTCGGCCGGCCGCGCAAGCTCAACCCGCACGAGTGCCTGAAACCTTAGAGGGCATCGAGGCCGCGAGACCTACACGGCGATCTCCCGCAGCTATGGTGTTGATCCGAACACGATCAGCCGCTTGGTTTCGCGGGAGGCTTACCGAGCTGGCACCTGATCGGTTCAACGACTTCTGACCAGACTGACGGCCACGGCACAGTTGGGGAGGTGAGTGACATGTCGATCAAGCGCAGTGAGACAGCCAAGGTAGCTCCAATCCCCGGGGTGCCCATCGTTCGCTGCCCGGGATGCAAAGTCGCGATGCACGTCATAGGCAAGGCTCCGTCGAGCGAGGCCGCCCTTGAGGTGGTCATCTTTAGATGCCCGAGTTGCGGCACCGAGACTCCGCGGCTTATGCGCGCCGGCAATGCCTCATAGTCCAATCGCAAAGCCGATGAACTAGCCGAATGGTGGGCTCGTGCCGATGCGGAGATCGACGGGCCAAACCTGATGCTGGAACGGCATTGGCGGCGCGCTTATGCGGAAATCGGCTGGACAAGCTAGCTCTAGCCAGGGGCTGGCTCTGACCAGCTCAAGGCCAGCCCATGTTCACGACCGATTCCGAAAGCGAGCGCTGCGTATCAATCCACCTGGGAAAAGGAGGCCGATCCGGTGCAGGCTCGATTGCGCTTGCAGTCGCAAGCCCCATATATGGGCGGCCGCACCACCGGTGAGGGCAATGGTCTCTGCCCCGCCATGGCCGCGCGGCCGCCGCGGTGGCCGGCGTGCTCCTGTCCGGCATCGCCTGCTACCAGGCCTTGGTGACGGCGCATTGGCTGGAGCCTTGAAGGCTGTGCGACGCCGAGTCCAAGCCCATCGGGCACGATCGCCGAGCTGGCGCTCGGCAAGCAGTACCGCGTAATCGTCATCGCCCGAGACGCTAAGGTTGCTTAAAGCAACTCGGAGGCTGTCTTTACCGCGATCCCGTTCCCCCGTCAGGTGGTGCTCATGCCTCACGATCTGCTTGCATACTATCGGACCAAAGCTGAGCAAGCCGAGCGGAAGTCGAAGAGCGCTTCCCATCCGGGAGATGCCGAGCGGTTTCAGCAGCTAGCCCGAGAGTGGCGAACCATCGCCGAACAGGCCAAGGGGGATGACCGCAGTACTGAGTGACGCGGACGCGCAGCGCTACGGTTCGCAAAACAGCTCGTTATTGCCGTCAGCGGCCAACAGAACTAGCTAGCGCAAGTTTCTCCGCCGCCTGATCCAGAGGTTTGCAACTCACCACCAGCCGCTCCGCGAGCGCGACGGTTACCTCCGGCGCTTGGGCCGGATCGACTCCGATCATTGCAGGATGGTGAGCGCCTCGTGCGTCATGGCGCCAATTCATAATGAGGATGGCCTCTGCGCTCTTGTCGGGGCGTGCCAAAGTTTTGGCCTATCCGGCCATCACCTCCTAAGCACGAGCGCCTTTGCAAATCTTGTTATTTGCGAAATGTTCGCTGATGGAGCGGCGGCCTCTCGCCCTCGACCATCACCAGAGGCGCTAGGAAGCCCGCTCATTCGTCCCCGTGACCGGTCTGCGCGGCGCGCTGGTCTTCAACCTGCGGCCCAGGCGCGCCTTGAGCCTTGAGCAAGGGAGCCGGAGGCTTCTTCTTCAGCAGGGCGACCAGCCGCTCGCGCGGTGTTTTTTTCGGCGTCTTCATGGGCAGAAGCATACGTCATGGGGCAGAGGCATTGCCCGTGATGCTGAGCTGATGAATGAACTTCACCCGAGCCTCGGCAATGCCATAGGGCACTACACCAGAGGCACTGTCTGTCCGACACCTGACTCCGCAGGAATGGCCGGGTCTAGCTTCCGATATACATATCGAGCGAATTGGATTCTGATGTTGCGTGTGAGCAAGAGCGCTGACCCGCTTCCCAGTGATATCGAAACCTTGCAAGCGATGATCGTGGCGGCCTGGGCGGAGCGTGACACTGCAATTGCGGAGCGCCATGTGGCGATCGTAGATGTAGCCCGCGCGGGCTGATGGCCTCAGGGTCTTGCTCCCCGTTGCCGATCCCGCCATTGCATAAACTGGCGGAACAAGGCTTCACGATCCGTCTGGCTTGGCGGATTTGCTCCGGCTTGGCTTAAGAACGCTTGGAAATCGCGACTCAAATCTTGTTGACCTACAACGCCAGGCCCCTGCAGACGCTCGAGCGTCTGCTCGGCTATGGGGGACCGGGTCCATCCAGGAACGCTTGCCGACAGGTTCACGTCGCGCCACTTGGGATGGCGCGGTGCCACCTGGAAACTGTCCCACTTGGTGAATAGCCGCTCGACGAAGCGCTCGACGCGCCGATAGCGGTCGCTGCTCTTCGGCCAGTTGAATACGGCAAGAACCGCCGGCACTGCGATGGTGTCGACTTTGTCGCCTTCGGCGATGAGAGTGGGGTAATCTTTAGCGTCCAGCTCGCCCAGGGTGTAGTAGTCGGCGAAGGTTTTGGTGAATGGAACTGGGATGAGGTGCAGACCGGAATTTGCCGGGATTCTGGTGAAGAAATCGACCGGCTTGCCGACCACCCGCACCAGCGCCGCAACCTCGCCGGACTTGAGCTTCTGCAAGGCGCTCTGCTGGTCGATCGAAATCTGCTCGACCTTCACGCCCATACGCTGGAAGACGATCGCGCCGGTCAGGCTCGACCCGCTTCCCGCCGGCCCGAAATTGACCTTCTTGCCGCGCAGATCCTCGATCGAGCGAATGTCGTTCTTTGCAAGGATGTGCAGCTCGGAAACCGGCAGCCGAAGGACGTAGTTGACCCGGTTTTGCAGGTTGGGCGTTTTGCGCTCCGTGCGGAAATATTCGAACACGTCCGATTGTGTGACTGCGAGATCGACGCCGCGCAGATAGATCAAATCGTCCAAGTTGGAAGCCGCGCCATAAGAAACCATTGGCAGAATGCGCAGGTTGTCGCCGTCATCGAGCACTTTCGCCAATTCGTCAGCAAACCGCATATAAGTACCGTCGATTAGGCCGCCGGCGATGCCGACTGTCCAGGCGTTCTTGCGCTCTTTGATGGCGACATCGGTACCGCCTTGCTGTAGGTACTGCGGTATGGCCTGCGCTGTCGCGATACCGACCTGCAACAACCATGTGATCGCGACCGCGAGGGCAAAAGAGATTAACACGATTACCCGGTACATCTTGCACGCCTTCTATTGTGCCTCACGGGCCAGAATTTCGAGCCGCCGCGACGCTTGGGGCGAGCCGAGCTCCTTTGCCTTTTCATACCAGCTGCGCGCCATCGAAACGTCAGCAGCAAGCCCGTAAACTCTGAGTTCTCGCAGGATAACGGGATCGTAGGTCGCCGCTAACGTTAAGGCCGCTTCTGCGCTGTTCGCCTCCGCCGCACGTCGTAATACGACCCGCGCGGCGGGGAGGTCACCGTTCCGAAACAAGTCCTCCCCGCGCTTGAGCAAGGCCGCGATATCGTTGGTGCCTAGCTGACGGGAGGGCTCCTGCGGCGGCGCGACGGTTGTTCGGTTCGTCTTGGCTGTCGGTTGGTCGGCGTCGCGCTGACTGGATGGCGCCACGCTCCGCCCCTGTGGCGGCGCGATAGCTGTTCGGTCCATCTCGGCCGTTGCTCGCTCGGCATCGCGCTGATCGGATGGCGTCATACTCGGCTCCTGCGACAGCGCGATTGTTTCAGTTGCGGTACTTTTAGCTGCGGTACTTTTAGCTGCGGTATTTTTAGTTGCGGTACTTTTAATGGACTCGACATGACGAGATAAGGTTGATCCTCTTTCCCCTAATATCTCAAATCCCCTATCCGTTGCCTTAACTTGATACGAAAAACTTGCCGCTCCACTGGATTGCGTCCCGCGTTTCTCGTTGCGACTGATCCAATCGACGACACCTTCGACCATGCACAATGAGCTTCCAGGTTCGCACGACGATCTCAACGTGTTTGGCCTGACGGTATAATTACGTTCTGGCCAGCGGGCTGCAAACTTTTGCTTCTCTTCGAGCAGGAGGCTGCGTGCTTTTGCGGAGCCATAATAGTCAACGCGGTCCGCGTAGGACGTTGCCAGGAATGTTAGCGCTTGCTTTGCGGGTCCCGACCAACTCTCTACAACGGCCGTAACAAAACGCTCTGCACTGCTCTGCAAATCGTTTTGACGAGGGGATGTAGTAGCTAGGTTGGGTTCGTCTCTGCGCTGCTGGCCGACGGCATCTCCCATTGCGAGTTCAGACTTTGTTTTTGCCATCTCTGGAATGCTTTTCGTGCCCACGATATCTGGCCCCGAATGACGGCTAGCGCTAACGGAGGCATCGGCAGTAGGCGACGGTTCTTCCTGGCGTAACGCAGGAGCGTGCGCGATCCCCTCGCTTTTATCCGATCGTGGCTGAACTGCCGTATTGTTTGTAACGGCAGGCTCGTTGGTATTCATGGCCAGCAGTGCTTCGCTCGATTGCGATGCATTGGCGTCAGAGGCAACGCCGCGCGCTTCGGCCAGCAAGGTTTTCAAAGAACTGATCTCTTGTTGAGCAATAGTAAGTTCACGAGAGAGCTTCTCGGCTCTCTCGTGTTCTAAGGACAATAAGCGCAAATCTTCTTTAGCGGAAGCAAGACAACGGTCTAGCGCGTCAGAGATCTCATTTTCTCGCTCAACGGCTTCCGACAACTCCTTTTCGAGGTCCTTATCCTTCAGGCCGGCAAATTTCATTCGCGGCTGATGTTCACGATAACCAGGATCGACGAGGCGGGGTATCTTTGAGATGGTCGCGAAAATCAACCGTTCGCTTGTTTCGATCGTGTGACTCGAAACTTGTACGCTCAAGACACTCGAGACGGTGTCAAACATCTGAGCGTGCGCACATGCCGTCGGGAGCAGCACACCTAGTGCTCCCCCTACCAGCCGCCGAACTAGTAGATGAGCGTGGCTCATTGACGAACTCAGTCCTTGATCTGCACTGCTATCCTGGTTCCCTTGCCGTTTCGGCAAAATTCCGACCTCCATAACTCTAGCGTGCTGTGCTGCGGATGTTCAAGGAGGCAAATCCATTTTTAGTCGGCCCGTTCGGCAGGGCCTGCCAAGAATAGGAATACGACGCGGGTGCGGCGCCGCGCCGAACATATCGGGGTAGGGCAGGCAGCTCGGGCCGGTGGCCTAAATGATCCGTTAGCTCGTTAGCTGACCCAGCCGCGGTGTTCAACGGCATGCGCGGCTACGGTTTCATCTTTGGGTCGTTGGGCCCTACGCGCCGATGTTTTCTTCGGCCGCCGTGATCGCCGAGAGTGACCCGGGGAGGCACTTCTCCAACCGGTTCCAATGTCGGCAAGAATACAAAGCGAAGGAAGCCGCGGCCGCTACTGGTCCCAGTACCTGCTTTGGCCTACGGGGCCTATTCCTGGCGGGACCGCCGGACGCGTGCGCCCGATGTCGGAGCCTCGTCCCTCCGCTGTCTCCGGAACTGTCCCGGCCGATTTGCCGTGGAGCACGGGTCTGGCAGCTAGACGCAAAGGATTGGCATCTGAGAAGGGTGAGAACAAGATTTCTGGATTGGTCCACCGTTGGGAAATCGACACGACAGTTCGCTTGCCCGTTATCGCGTAGATGTTTGAACCAGCATGTTTGCTCGTTCGACTAATCAATGGGACAGATTGTAGGCTCAAGTGAGCCTCACCGATCGGGCAGAAACCGGCGCTCCCACGCGATATGCGAGGGAACGTTGGCCCGCGACATGCTCCTCAACCGCCATTCGTTGGCCATGCAATTAGCCAGCTGTGGTCTTCTGGAGAAGCGCATGCCTTATGTTGCGTCGGAGTACCGCCTCCTCGCTGAACAGTGCAAGCGGCTGGTTAGCCAAGCCGAAGATGAGCAATACAGATTGCTCCTGATCCGCGTGGCCGCGAGACTGAGTGAGTTGGCGGATCAAGCGGACGTCGAAAAAAATTCGCGCCAAAAATCTCAACCAATGCGGCAGATGCGACCTAAAGATAACCACAACAACACGCCGACGCTTGAAAGCCTACCATCCTACCGGCGCAGGTCCACAACGTAAATTGGAGCCGGTGACGAATGTCACCGGTAGTCAGCCAGCGCAACTTCAAACAATTCTCGGTTCCCATCTGATACTACGATGGCGGCGCCGCTTCCGTGGGTTCACTCGCTAACTCCCTTGCCATCCGTCGGGCATGCTCGCCGGCGGTGTGTAAGTCCGCGAAATCTTCGCCTAAGTCGTCCTCAATGGTTTTTGTGTCGTGAAAGTGAAAATAGAATCTCGGCATCTAACATCCCTCGGCGCCGATTGGAATCAGCTCGTGGCCGACGATCCATTATCTGCGTTCGCGAGCAGTCCACATGATGGCATTCAAAGCAATCGCACTCAGATGGTTCTGGGTATTTCGCGGGTCATGGGACGATTTTGCATTATCCGAATGGATGATGCCGCCTTCTGGGAGAACTGGGATCGAGTGCGATCATGCACGTGCAGCCAGCCTGCGGATTCCGACGATTACGACACCTATTCCGGTTGAAGGCGGACAGTAATTCCACTTATTGTAGTTAGCTAATGAAAAGCCGTGAATGTCAAGTATATCTCGCGATATACCTTGCGAGGCTTTTTGGTATGCTTGCCGACATTTGCCCGATTTCTACCGCATTCCGTCCGACTTCCCGCTGTGTTGCCAGATGGAGAGGTCTGAACGCCCGAGACACTGCCAGTACCTTCACCACATGAGACAACGACGACCAGAACGAGACCGACATCCGCTATGCTGAGTGGCGCGACGCATACATGCTGCACAGCAATGACGTCGAGGCCGGCGCCGAGTACATAGCAAAGGCGTGGCTCAACCGGCAGAACGCCGCCACGCGCAAGCACTATCGCGCTCGACCTCGAGCCTGATTTTTTTTCGCCAATCTCATAATCAGATGGACCGCTTAGCGGCCACACTCCGCGAGGTTGCCGGTCAGCGGTCTGTCAGGTCGAGTGGTGGCTATTACAAATCCGGTCGCAGGAAGAATGCCCAAGCGTCCACTTCCTTGACTGCCTGCTCGCGGGAAAATCCGTATCGCTCCTGCACGCGCTCGATCAATTGCTCCCGCGTGCCGGTGATCTGCTCGACATCTTCCTGGGTCAGGTGGAACCAGTGCCGCCGCGCACGGGCCTGCAATTCCGCCCACTGGTGTTCAATTTCGTCCCATTCCATTGACGTGAACCAATTGAGGTCCATCACGATCTCTGACCGGCACGTACCCGACGCCTTGAGACACAGCGATCCGCTCCTCAGCGTAGCGCGCCAATCGTTTGTAGAGTTCTGCCAACCTCGCTTTGTATCGCCTTGTTGTGAGATCAGACAGATTCTCAACCATCAGCGACGCCAAAGCTGGCGGTTGTGCCAAACCGCAGGATGGGTCACGAACCGCAAATCATTGGTCACTGCTGCACCTCCGAGCAGTTGCGATTCTCACCGGAGCGCGGCTTTTGGCAATGAACAACGAGGCGAATGATTTGGTCGGCTGTGGAAAACCTGCACTCCCGCGAGCCGCGTTGCTTAAGAGCAACAGCCTGTGGTGCCCGCCGCGCGCCGACTCACGCCACGCTCGTTCAGCGCCTGAGCGATCGCTGTTGCTGCTCGCCACTCCCGTCGCCTACACCTCGCGGATGACCGGCAGGGGAAAGCGGGTCGAGCGTGGGCGAATTTTCTGGTTTCGTTTAGGCGAGGGTTCGCGGCGCGGCTGCCACCCGCCGTGGGCCGCTATTGCCCGCAGCATTGCCGCCGAAACCCCACACGCAGATTAGGGGGTTCCCCGGACCGGACTTGCATCCTCCGGACCGGAGGCATGAAGCCAGTCATTTTCCGCCTCGACGGCCCGCTTGAAGAATTCGGCAGCCATCAGTCTCAAGTACTCGGCGGTGGTTTTATCCGAGCATGTCTCCGCAAGACGGAGACAGGTCTCGGCCTGCCGCCGGAGGAAGCCGATACGCGACATACCCCCTCCTGGCACTGACGCCCCCGCCAGCCGGCGACAAACGCAGATCGCCAAAAAGGTTCCCACAGCCTTCATGAACAGGGGGTTAAGATGGCTGCCGTGTCGCGCCCGGTGCAAGGCCAAAGGCCGAGCCGGCAGGTACCAGTACCTGCCTTGCCATACCGGGGGTCGTTTGCCCCGGAAGGTGCGGCCGGGGCTCTGCGATGGCGACTGCTCCACCGGTACTTGGAGGTGTCAGGCTGAGGCCACTGGAAAGTGCCCACCCGATCCCAGCAATAATTGCGAATATTCCCAGACAGAGTCCCGCATTAATGAGCAGAGTGCCCAACATGAATGCTGGGCTGGCGTACCCGGCTATCCACTGGACGAACAAGTCGCCGCCGCCCAAAATGACGAATGTGAGCATTGCGGTGATAGAGCCGATGCGTATGGACGCATGGCGCACGCGGTGCACTACTAACGTACTCATGACTTGTCGCCGGCCCCATGCGCGGTAATAGCTCAAAGCGCGCCTGTCGTATTGTTTCTGCAACAGCTTTTTGTCGCGTTCATGGCGCAGATGCGCTAGGTTGTTGAGCGGCTGAGGGCCAGAAGGTGGCTAGAATTGGATTCCCGCAGGGGTGACGGCACGGTATTGGTGCGCCGCCAGTAATGAAATGGCCGAATTGCTTATATATGGGCAGTCGCTGCTTTGAGCGTCTTTGCTGTCCCCGCCCCAACCTCCAACCTAAAGTCGAGGTTCAAGGTGACTCAGTTGGGCCGTCGGCTCCTGGCCTTTACCAAGACCCTCGTCGGCTTGGCAGCGATTACTGTTGTTTTGAGCACGGCCGTGATCTGCATCTTGCAGGCTCTCGTTTGGGTCAAGACGGGGATGTGGGGCTCACTCCGGGCTTCTCAAATACTTGAACTCGCTGGACTTGAAGTTGATCGGACCTATGTCGCCAGCGGCGCGTCACAGGCACAGAGCCCGGTCTTCGATAGCTTCATTGAATGGTGGTTGGACGCCCCCGCGATCATCCCTCTGTTGGTCGCAACGGCTTTCTTCGGGGCCGTTTACATGTGGCTCAAGTCACTCGCAGAGGTGCCGCGTTGGTAGCACCCACGTCCCTGTAGGCGTCATGCTTGATCTCGTGATCCACTGGGCGCCTTCACGCGTTGCGGCAGGCATGTCAATTACCCCTCGGCCTTGCGGCCGAAGCGTTTGCCGGCCCGATGACGTCGAAGACTGCGAGATGCCTGCCCCCAGTTGCGCCGGTGTCGCGGCTGGTGCTTGAATCCAATTTACGCGGTCAATCGCAATGGGGTTGTCATGACTGAATACGCGGGAAACGAAACCGACGTCAGGGCTATCGATAAAGTGCGAGACGCGCACGTGGCTGCACTCAACGCTGGCGATGCTCAGGCGTGGGCAGCACAGTTCACCACCGAAGCTGTACAAATGCCTCCGAACGCACCTGCAAACGTCGGCAGGTCGAAAATTGCATCGTGGTCACAGGCGTTTCTCGATCAGTTCCGCATACAGTTTGCGCTCGCCGTGGATGAAGTTCGCGTCTTGGGGGATTGGGCGATCGAAAGCGGCCGCTACACCATCACCCTGAGCGACAAAGCGGGCGGACCTCCGATGCAAGATATCGGCAAGTACATAACGATTTACCAGCGAACGTCGGGGGAAAATTGGCAAATGGCGCGCGACATTTGGAACAGCAGCAACCCACTTCCCGCCAGGTAAACCGGACACCCCAGAAGCCGTTTCGCTCCAGCGCGTTCGAGTTGCGCCTCATCCGGGGTGGTACCGGTACCAGTACCCGGCTTTGCCTACCGGGGGGTCTTTTTCAGGCGCTCGGGCCGGGCCTCGAGGCGCTCCTTAGGCGCCGAGGCCCTGGGCCGCGAAGTAGCGGTACCGGTACCTTGGCTTGCCATCCGGGGGTCTTTCCTGGCTGCCCGCCGCCATGGGCCTCGAGGTCGAAGCCGAGCCCTCGCCCCTGGTCTTGATCCCCATGGGTACGTTGCGCTTGACGACTAGCGAACAAATAACCCATTATTCGCTAGTATGGTTCAATAGGAGGGGAATTCCCGTGGGAAAACAGCGAACGACCAAGGCGGCGCCAACCACTGTAAATTCCTCAGTTCGCACCCGCGAGTATCTCACGGCGGCCGAGGTCGAACGCCTGATGATGGCAGCGCGCGCCTCGAGCCGCTACGGCCACCGCGACGCGACCATGATCCTGATCGGCTACCGGCATGGCCTGCGCGCGTCGGAATTGTGCGATCTGCAATGGTCGCAGGTCGAGCTAATCGCCGGCCGCTTCCACGTCCGCAGAGCGAAGCAGGGCTCGCCCAGCGTCCATCCCCTGCGGGGCGATGAACTGCGGGCCTTGCGGCGCCTGCAGAGCGAGCAAGGGCAGTCCTCGCACGTGTTCATGAGCGAGCGCCGCGGGCCGATGACGCCGAAGGCCTTCCACGCGCTGTTCGGGCGCATCGGCGTGCGGGCAAAGATGCCATTCCCGATCCACCCGCACATGCTGCGCCACGGCTGCGGCTACGCGCTCGCCAACGCCGGCCACGACACCAGGGCCTTGCAGGCCTACCTCGGCCACAAGAACATCCAGCACACGGTGCGCTACACCGAGCTTGCGCCCGACCGGTTCAAGAACTTCTGGCGCTAGTCAGTCGAGCGCCAAGCTGCGACATCTTCTCGGCCAAGGCGTTGCAATCATTGGCCAATACCAAATATCTCTCGCGCGCGCACGTACGGGTGTCAATATGGCGTTATAATTGGTCACCGATCAGACGCGGTGCGGAAACGACCGGTCGTTGTCGTCGTGTCGAGGTGCTGCGGCGGGGCCAAGCCTTTTCCTATCCGCTGGAATTCTGCCCTGTTTCACCCTCGCCCGGCTTTTTCCACTCGCACACGAGGCGCAGCGGCCCGAGGTCGGCGTCGGAATGCAGAAGCCTGTCGCCATACTTGCGAGGGGCCAATCTGGCCGCAATCCACTTGCGCGTGTCGACTTGGAGACGCGCCTTATTCCAATCGGTCGAATTGTCTGAAATGTCTTTGATTTCCTCAGCTAAATAGTCCGCCTGGCGTTGCCTCGCGCGCGCGTACGCCTCCCTAAACTCCTCGCGCTGATCCAACCATCTGTACACCATACTTGAGCTTGGCCAGTTATCGTTATCGCGGCACATTTGGTGGAGGCCGTGGCCGTGGGCGATGGCTTCACAGATCATATCTGCGATTTCTAGGGTGTATCCTGAGGGCCTGCCGTTTGGTTTTCCGGTTCCCATGGTGATCCTTCTGATTTAGGGCGTCGCTGGCGCCCATAGCGCGTCATTTAATTTCGCCTATCATGCACAATGGTGTTGACAGTCTGATATAGCGGTCGCGCAAATCGCATGGAATCATACGCCGGCCTGGTGTCGGGTCAAGCTTGCGTCATTGCGCCGAATCCACCGGCTGGCCGACAGCGGTGATCGGCGCCGCTGCCGCCGCTGCCGTTCTCGATGACGACGCCGTTGGTTGGTGAAGCCGCCGTAGATGCCGCTGGCATACGAGGGTATTCCGCCGCCGGTCGGCGAGTTGTCGATCGTCGCCGAACGGCACCATGCCCGCCCAGCCATGCCACAGCTCTGCGACAGCAGCATTGAAGGAAGCGGTTGCTGCGCTTGCGCTGGGATGCTGGTGGCAGGCGCACACAAGCCGAGTGCTGCGGCGAACGCACACAGCATCCAACGCCTGGCCTCGGCGTGGTGCCCCGTGCCGGCCAGTCGCTGCGGCGGCTGTCCTGGTCAGTTCAGTCAGTGGAGTCAGTGAACCTCCATTATCCGTATACGCGCGCGCCTTTTTGCAAACGATAAATGAACAAAGACAGAAAGGAGGGTAGTTTATAGGGATAATGGAGGTTCACTGACTCCACTGACCTCACTGACGGCTGTGCTTGACCAGGTGGGCTGCGGCAGCGAGCCGGTCTCGCATCGATAGGCTGCTCTTGGCATAGATGGCCTGCCGGGCGCCGCGAAGCTTCCACAATCCGTCCCCAGCCATGTCATTGCGCACCGGCACGTATCCGCAGCGCTCCAGTCGATGCGGGATACTGCGCCGGTTGCGGCGGTCCGTGATCCACTCCAGGAACTCCCCGGTGGCCTTGGCCATAATCTGCGCAAGGGTGAGGGCGTCGGGATTGCCCATCTTGTCGAGCACGTCCGCTAGCTCCGCGTCCTCTGGCGCGCGGCCCGCATCGACGATGGCCCAGAACGCGTCCGTCTTGGGCGGCGGCGCCTTGGGATCGAAGGCAGAAATATCGAGCTCGGCGAGGTAGGCGGCGACGTGGCTGTCACCACCCTGATCGTACCAGCCCCATAGTCGGTTCCAGTGATCGGCGGTGAACTCTTCCCTGCGCCGGTCTGACCATGCGACGTAGTGCCGGCGATCGTCGGCCGGCAGATAAATGCCGTCGGTCTTGTGGTTGGTCGTGAGGATGACGCCGACGCAGTTGAAGACACTATACTCGCGAACGTGCTTCTCATCGACGCGCAGAACGTCGGGCGGTGCTGCCGTGTACGCCTTCATGTGGTCGTAGAACGCGAACCGATCCACATCGCCGAGGTCGCGCGCTTCGTTCACGCGCAGGATGACGCTCTTGAGGAAGCCGTTGAACCGGCCGAGCATGTGCTGGGGCGAAGCCTCGTGGAAATTCCAGGCACCAACTGCGCGCTTGACCGGCTCGAGCAGGCTGTCCTTCCCGATCCCCTGTAGGCCTCCGAAAACCAGCGCATGATTGATCTTCTCTCCCGGCCGCTGCGCGCGGTGCGCCAGCCACAGGATGATGTGGTCGGCACTGTCGCCGAACATCGTGTCGACATGGTCGAGCCAGGGGTCGGCCTTGGCTGCGTCGCCGAGCGCGATGGTCGGCGGTCGGTACAGGTTGAAGCACGTCACATGTGGCCGCTCGATCCAACCGCCGTCCGCCAGCAGGCGGCCTTGGATCAGCATCGGCAATCCAGGCGCCCAGGTCATCTGCTCCACTGGGTGGTTCTGGTCGAGCCACGTGTTGGCGGCCATCCGCCGCGAAGCTCCGCTTTTGTTGAGCACCGGTTGCCCAGCCGCATCGGTAATCGGAACGGGAGGGATGCGCGCGTTGACGCTCGCCGCCGGCCATAGCTCGCGCGTCGGTACGAAGATGTAGCTGTGCATGGGCATGAAAGCGCGGAAGTCGGTACGCGATACGCCCTCGGGCAGCTCTGCGCGGTCGACCAGATCTAGATGCGGTTTGCGGAGACCCGCCCTGAACGCCGACCTGAGCGTGCTGCGAACGGACTTGAGGCCGTCCTCCCTAACGTAGCCGTTCGCATGCATGGCCTCGGTCAGGGCGCGCTCGACAACGTCCCGATCAATCCAGCCACGCGCCACCATCGTCGCCATGCGGTGGGTGGCGTTGTTGAGCGCCGTGTTGCGCCCGGTGTGCGACGCTATGCGTGCGATCTCCTCGGCGAGCCCCTCCAGCGCAGCGCTCGCATAGGCGATCTCCCGGCTGCTGGGAGGCCGGCTGGTATCGATGAGACCGCTGGCGGCCTCTGGCGGCTCGTCTGCTTTGAGCAGCGCGACGATACCCGGCGGCAGTTCCAGGATCGCACCGGCCACGTAGGCTTCGATCAGGTCCGGAGATCCCGGCGCCGGCTGATAGCAGCGCCCGTCCGACAGCTGGGCTCCCGGCGCAATCACATATCCGCCGTGGCCACGTACGTTGATGCCGCCAGGCAATCCCTTGTCGCGATTACCCAGCCCGCAGCCGTTGGTGAAAAACACATGGCGCCCGCTGTTTGGCGTGAGCGTACCGGGGACACTGTCGATGTTCACGCCGTGCTGACGCAACAGCTCAGATAACGCGGCAACTCCGTCAGGCCCGCCATGCCGGTCGCCGTCGAGCACCACCAGATCGGACTTGGCCAGGTCGATGGCTGGCAGTGCATTCGGGTATTTGAGCCACCAGGCTACAACGTCGTCTTCGTCGCAGCTGGAGAGCTGCGGCCAGCCCGCGAAGTACGGACGTTTGACCCTGGGGCTCTTTGCATTGCTAACGCAGGGAAATTCGCTCAGTCCTCCGCGGGCTATCGCGAGGGCCACGCCCATGTTAGAGTTTGACATCGGCACTTTCCCGTAGTTAGCCAAAGGGACGAAAAAAGAAGCCGGGAGGGGTTGCGCCCGTCCCGACCTCTGCTTTCACCTGTCGAAGCGCGGGATCTCGTCGTCCATGTCCGCGGCGAGCGACGTGTCCGGCTTGGCTGCGCCCTCTTTCGGCGCGCGCCCCACGACGGCAAAGACCGGTACGTTTATGCGCCCGACCCTTTTCTCTTTGACGGGAGCTTGGGTCGCCCTCAGCCGTATTACTGGGTACTGATCCGGGTGCGAACGGGCGAGCCGGTCGTAGTGCCGTAGTAGGTAGCCAACTGCACGGCGCCCGGTTTCGTTCGTCGTGGCGAAGGTGAACGCCGCGCCGGTCGCGCGGTCCTCCAACGCGAGCTGCATCTGGTGTTGCCAAGGGTCACGTGGCTGACCGTCTAACCCGATGTCCCACTTAGACTGGTCCCGGTCAGGGAGCTCGTCGGGTTCCGGCACGACAAACCCGTCGTACAGGTAGCCCATACGTCGCACCGGTGGCTCGCCCTTGCCGCCGAATTTGATCCGACCGACTAGGGTCTGGTCGACGAGCACCACCAAGCCGCGATCGGGCGAAATTTCCGTCCCGTCGTCGTGGCAGAGGAATTTTGCAACCTTAACGTCAAACTTGATTAGCCGCCCGGTTATGCCGGTGTCCGGCGCAATCGCGTCCAGGTATCGGTTGCGATAGTCGTCGCCGGCTTTTGGGAGACCCGGTGCCTTGCTCGCCGGTAGCGGCGCCTCTTCGACCACCGCCGCCGCCGAGTGCTTACGGCGTGCAGTGGCATCCGCGCGCTGTTGATCGTTGATCTGACGCGGGGAGCGGGTGTTTTTGGTCGGCGCGACGGTGCCGATCGGGGGCAGGATCTCTTGCAGTGCGTCCGGGGATGATTGCTGAGCCATGAGGACTTTCCTTTGAGTGGTCATAAGTACTTTCCTTGGTTACGTTTTAGGTTGGCGCGCCAAGGGGTCGGCGGGCGCGTCGTTCGCCGTTTCTCAGTCGATGCCGTAATCGAGCTCGCCTGCCGCAGCGCGCCGGCGCTCACTCCGCTCCTCTTCTTCCCAGCGGAGCTCCAGCGGGCGGACAGCTCGGCGTCGAGCGGGCGGATGCCAAATTTCCGGACAATCAGGTCGGCAACCTGATCCGCGATGGCGCGCGTGGTCAGCATACCGTGAGCTCCGGGTTCTCGATAAATGGGGGTTTCAGTGTGCGGCAGCGGCTCAATCGAGCCTTGCGCGTACTCATGGACGTCCTCAGCCCGATAGAGGAACGCTCAGCCATAGCGGGCCGCGGCCGGCCTCCCGATGCCAGAACGCGCGTCCTGATCTGGAATGACTGGGCTTGATGGAGACCCGGCCTCGCCGGTACTGGATGAATCCAACCGTTACGTCGGGACTCGATGCGCCGCTTGCAGCGAGCGGCCAAAATCTGATAGTAGCCATTTGTCAATCGATCCTACTTTCAGGCCACGCGGGGGTTGCCGTCCCGCGCGTGGCCTTACCTGTTTCAGGGGGGTTATGCTGTCGGCAGCGAGGCAATTAAGCGGCGAGCCTCGCCAACCTCGACGATGTTGCGCCGGCCGCTTTTCTTGACGGTCAATTTGCCGCTTTTCTTGAGAGCCCACCATGTGCGGCGTGGGATGCCGGTGACGGCAGGCAAATCGTCGATGTAGTAGGAAATGCGCTCGTGGCCCAGTTCGTCGCCCGGCTTGTTGCTCGGCTCGTGGCCCGGCTTGTCGTTCGGCTTGTCGCTCATCCGTCGTCCTTTCGCTCGCGGTATCGAACCGCATGCAAGGACGACTAGCCGAGATCCCGTCGGAATAAGAGCGGGGGTTCTTCCGACGCCGCGTCTATTGCCACAACTCGCGCGCCTGATGGCCGCCTAGCTCAATGAGATCATATCCAAATTCTTCGATATTCTTGAGCGAGGAACGTGCCACCACGTTTTCAAGCCGCTGCATCCCGAGCGCGTAGGCATCTTGCGCAATGTCGCTCTTGATTTTTTTGTGCCTCAGTTGATCAAGCCACGACAGCAGGGACGGCTTAAGTGAGGCGTTTCTTTGAAGCGTGCGCGCAAGGTCGGGCGCCCGCTTGGCGGCTTTTTCGGCGGCCGTCTCGCGGTCCATCCCGGATTTTATGAGGCATTCCATCCCGACCACGGCAAACACGCGGGCATGCCACTTGTCGGCGCGATCTTGCGCGCGGTTGCCGGGACTGTACGGTTCAAAGATCGGGTTCTTAGTCCCGAGCGCCAAGCCGTAAAACGCTCCTGATAGCCTAATAAAATGATCGCAAATATCCTGTCCGATGCCAGTGTTTTTGAAGAATCGAGATAGGACCGATGTCGCAACGGCGAAACGCTCTTGCATCATTTGCGTTTCATCGCGCCCGTCTACTGGGGTGCGGAACACTTTGCGCATTTTCAGTCCAAAGGCGACTAAATCGTCAGCCTCAAACGTCATGTCCGGGGTAAATTCCAGCTCTACAAATTCTAGAAGGGGTGGCGGTGCTACAATTGTCTCGATCTCGGCCGCTTGCTGTACAAGATCGGTCAAATTCATGACTGCGCCCTCTTGCGTGCGGTGCCGATCGGCACAACAGTCGCCGGCCGATCGCTCAAGATCGCGGACAGCGCCGAGTCCCATTGGCACAACGCGCGACGTTTCTCGGCAATGTAATCATGAACGTTGTAGTGGCGGCCCTCAGTATCTCGTTTGTCGGGAGCATGGTTCAGGAGCCGGTCGCGTATCTCTTTCGGAACGACCAGAGCAGCCATCCTTGAGTTGAACGTGCGCCGCAAATCGTGGGGTGACGGCGGCTCGGCCTTCCAGGATCGTGCTGCCTCGTCATCCCCAATGTTACCGTGCCCAAAGCGGACCATTACACCTAAAAGCGTGGTCCGGTCGATCGGCGCATCCGGCCGCAATCGATTCGGAAACAAAAACCGATCGCCCTTGTCGATCCGGCCCAACAGATTGAGGACGATTTCCCGCGCCATTTGGGCAAGCGGGATAATGTGCGAGCGGCCATTCTTGGTACGCTCACCTGGAATGACCCAGGCTGCCCGATCGGCATCCTGAATATCTTGTAACTCGTCGCGGGACAACCCTGCGACCTCGCTTACCCGTGCCCCGGTTAGCAGCGCGAGCCGCAGGGCGAGACCTAGCCGGTAGGGAAGAGGGGCCTCTACCACCTTGATCCAGAACAATCGGATTTCTGCATCACCTAGTACGCGCCGACGTGCGCGCTCTACGCCGCGTCTCTGCAAGCGGAAACAGGGGCTTGCGGTCATCAATCCGGAGTTGATCGCAAAATTGAAAATCTTGGAAATTAGAGCTTGGACACGATTGACCAGTGTCAGCTTGCCGGCCGCAACGATTGCCTCCAGCAGCTCGACCACATCGGCCCGCCCGATCGAGGCATAGGAACGCGAGCGCCACCGAGGTAAGACGTGGAGCTTAAGATTTCGCTCGTCGGTGCTGTACGATCTTTTCCGGCGCCTCGCATATTCCAAAAGATATCGCTCGGCGAGATGCCCAAACGTAGCACTCTCGGCGGTCGCCCGTGCCTTCCGTTTCACTGCAATCGGGTTCTCACCGCGCGCCACGGCCTGGCGGTAGGAGTCGGTCAGCTCTCGCGCCTTGCTCAATCCTATGTCTGGGTAGGAGCCAAGTGTCAGACGTGCATCGCGCCGGGTGTGGGGCTCAATGAAGCGGAAACACCACGAGCGCGCCCCCTTCGATGTCACCCGGAACGCCAGGCCCGCACATCGCACATCTGCAATCTCCAGCCGACCATGATCCGGCGCCGACAGAGAGCGAAGAAAAGTGTCAGTTAACGCCTTCTGCATTGTGCGCTCGCTTTCCAGACTGGGGACGGCATGGGGACGGAAAATCCTGCCATGGAGTAGCACAGAACGGCAACAAACGACACTCTGAAGGGTTCGATTCCCCAACAAAATTCCGCACTATTGAGTGCTGTTTAATGCCACACGATTGCAAACTGCATGACGTTACCTCATGCGCGCATGCTTCGCCGCTCACGCATTCGTCGAGACTATTCGTTCCTAGGCGAGCGCCTAGTTGTCGATTTTCCGGCGTTCGGCGCCAATCCATCCTTGCAGGACCTGGGATCAAATGGAGCCGCAACAGCACCGCCCAGTCCAGGGGGAAATGGGAATATGCAAAAGACCTCGACACGGAAGGCCGTCACTCGTTCGCCGACCGATGACACCCCTTCACGCGATGAGATCATGGGCGTCGCCAACTTGCTCCTCCTGGCGAGGAGTTCGGTGAAGAGCCGCTATCCCGACCAGGTTTGCATCGACCTTCTCGATCAGTGCATCAGTCACCTGACGACGCGGTACGGCGTGTCGCGAGCAAAACTGTCCGGCGGCGTGAACCGGCACGCATCGGCGGAGCTGCCGGCCCTGCTGCGCGTGCTGCGCTATGCGCAGGCGGATGCGATCGAGAGCCTGAACGACAGCGGCTGCGCCGACCTGCTGTCGCAGTGCATCGAGCGACTCGCGGACAATCAGCTGCTCGAGGGGCAATTCGCGGACGACGAGATGCTCGACGAGCCGGCGGCTCCGCTGACGCTCCTGGTCCACTAGCGTTACGCGGACATCGATCCGCTCGTTCCGGCTCGCTGCCCCCGATCATTCCCCTGCTGGCGGGGAGGAGAGGGGAAGCGAGCCGGAACGTTGTCGCCCCGAGCCGTTCTGGCCTCGCCGCCGATCGCGGCTATACTGGGCATGGCTGGAACCCAGGGGAGGGGCGGGCGATGAACAGAATCGCGCTCATGCTAGTCTGCATCGGCGCCGGTGCGGCGACGCACGCGGCGGCGCAGGAGTTTCCATCGCGGCCGGTCACCTTGATGATGCCCTACGCCGCGGGCGGACCGGGCGATACCATCACCCGCGTCATCGGCCAGGGCATGAGCAAGGTGATCGGGCGCCAGTTCATGGTGGAGAACACCGCCGGCGCCGGCGGCACGATCGGGACCGCCAAGGTGGCGGGCTCCCCGCCGGACGGCCACGCGCTGCTCGTCATGCACTTCGGCCATGCGGCCAACACCGCGCTCTATCCCAACCTGCGCTATGACGCGATCCGCGATTTCGAGCCGATCGGCCTGATCGCCGAGTCGCCCATGGCGTTCGTCGCCAAGAAGGATTTTCCCGCCGCCGATTTCAAGCAGCTCATCGCGCACGTGAAGGCCGGAGGCGCGAAGGTGACGCAGGGGCATGCCGGCATCGGCTCGGCTTCGCACCTGTGCGGCCTGTTGTTCCTCAGCGCGCTCGAGACGACGGTGACGACCGTTCCCTACAAGGGCACGGCGCCGGCACTCAACGACCTGGTCGGCGGTCAGTTCGACTTCATGTGCGACCAGACGCTCAACGTGTTCCAGCCGGTCAAGGCCGGCCTGCTCAAGGCCTTCGCCGCCACCACGCGCGAGCGGCTCGCCGTGCTGCCGGAGCTGCCGACCGCGGGCGAGGCGGGCTTGCCCGGCTTCGAGATCACCGTGTGGTTCGCCATGTATGCGCCGCGCGGCACGCCGAAGCCGGTGATCGACAAGCTCGCCGCGGCCCTGCGCGAGGCGCTCAAGGACCCGGAGGTGAAAAACCGCCTCGCCGGCGCCGGCGCCGAGACGGTCGCGGCGGAGCGGGCGACGCCGGAGGCGCTGCGGGCGCACCTCAAGGCGGAGATCGACAAATGGGTGCCGATCATCCGCCGGGCGGGGGTGCAGGCGGAGTAGATCTCGTTCCGCTCGTCCTGCGTAGGTTGGTCAGCGTGGTCCGTGCGCCGCGAACCCCAACTTACATGCGTTTCCAAAAAATTCCTGCGCTGCGTCCGTCTGACGCCCCCAGACGGCCCCTCATTCATCTCGCCGTCGCAGGAGATAAGTCATGCCGCGTAGGCGCTACCTCATCGCCGCCAGCCTTGCTGTCCTGATCGCCGGTGCGAGTGCCTGGGTCTACCAGAACGGCGCGCCACTGCCGCATCTCTCTGAGGTCTCACGAGACGGGCGGCACGGACCATCCGGATCCTCGGGCGTCCAGCCGACGCCGACCGTCCCGCCGATCGCCCGCGATCGCTCCACCGTGGCGTCACCGCTGGCGAACTACGCCGGCGGCAAGCCGACCACGGCACCGCTGTCCTATCAGCCGCGCGATCCGTTTTATGCCCCGCCGCGCATGGTGGAACAGGGTGCTCCGGCCGAGCCGACCGGGCGCGATCGGTTCGAGACGACCCCGGAGAATGCCTTCAAGGCCGTGCGCGAGGCGCCGGTCTCCACCTTCTCGGTCGACGTCGACACGGCGTCGTATTCGTTCATGCGCGCCTCGCTGAACCGCAACGTGCTGCCGCAGCCGGCGGCGGTGCGCACCGAAGAGCTGATCAACTACTTCCTCTACGACTACGCGACGCCGACGACGCCGGACGAGCCGTTCCGCACGTCGGTCTCGGTGTTTCCCAACCCCTGGTCGGAGGGGCGCAAGCTCATCCGCATCGGCATCAAGGGCTACGCGGTGCAGGCGGCCACGCGTCCGCGCGCCAACCTGGTGTTCCTGGTCGACACGTCGGGCTCAATGGATGCGCCCAACCGGCTGCCGCTGGTCAAGCAGTCGCTGGCGATGCTGGTCGGTGGCCTCGATGCGAACGATCGCGTTGCGATCGTCGCCTATGCGGGCCGCGCCGGGACCGTGCTCATGCCGACCGCCGCCTCCGACAAGACGAAGATTCTCGGCGCGCTCGAGCGCCTGGAGGCGGGCGGCAGCACGGCGGGAGGCGAAGGCATTCGCCAGGCCTACGCGCTCGCCGAGCAGAATTTCGACGCCGACGGCGTCAACCGGGTGATCCTGGCGACCGACGGCGACTTCAACGTCGGCATCACCAGCCGGGAGGAATTGAAGGGCTTCGTCGAGCGCCAGCGCCACAAGGGGATCTTCCTCTCCGTGCTCGGCTTCGGCATGGGCAACTACAACGACGCGCTGATGCAGGCGCTCGCCCAGAACGGCAACGGCGTCGCCGCCTACATCGACACGATCAACGAGGCGCGCAAGGTGCTGGTCGAGGAGGCGACCTCGACGCTCATCCCGATCGCCAAGGACGTGAAGATCCAGGTCGAGTTCAACCCGGCGGTCGTCGCGGAATATCGGCTGGTCGGCTACGAGACGCGCCTGCTCAACCGCGAGGATTTCGCCAACGACAAGGTCGATGCCGGCGACGTCGGCTCCGGCCAGACGGTGACCGCCCTCTACGACGTCGTGCCGGTCGGCGGCCCGCGCGTGCTCGGCGACCTTCGCTACGGCGCGCAGGAGGGGAGCGGGCGCGCAGCGCCCGCCGCCAATGCGGGCGAGTACGCCTTCGTGAAGATCCGCTACAAGCTGCCCAGGTCCGAGACCAGCGTGCTGATCACGACGCCGGTCGACCGCGCCGCCGAGCATCCGCGCTTCGAGGACGCGCCGGCCGACGCCCGCTTTGCGACGGGCGTCGCCGCGTTCGGCGAGATCCTGCGCGGCGGACGCCACACCGGACGGTTCGGCTACGACGAGGTGCTCAAGATCGCCTCGGCTGCCCGCGATGACGATCCGTTCGGCTACCGCGCCGAGTTCCTCGGGCTCGTCCGCGCCGCCAGGACGGCGAGCGCGATGGCGCCGCTGCGGCATTGAGGAAAGTCGTCATGGCCGGGCGAGCCGCTTAAGGCGGCGAGGGTTGTCCCGGCCATCTCGATCGAACTGGCAGGGACGTGCCCCACGAATTGAGATCACCGCGACAAGCGCAGTGATGACGACGCTGAATGCTTGAGCCTACGGGTTCAGCCGGATGACCAGCTTCTCATAGTCGCCCGAGCCCATGCCGCTGTCGGCGAAAATGCCGCGGTCGGAGATCCACCGGAAGGTCTCGTCGTAGACCTCCTTGGTGTAGGGCTCGAACACCAGGCGCTCGCCCGGGCCCCAGCGGCGCGTATCCATCTGCGCGTGATAGCGCACCGGGAACTCCTTCTTGTAGTAGTGCGTATAGCGGTCGGGGCGCAGGTCGATGTCGCGCTGCGCCCGCCGCAGCGCACGGAAGAACTTGCGCAGGTCCTCTGGATCGGGGTCGCCGGTGATCATCGTCGAGATCATGAACGTGGTGTCGATGACCTTGCGGAAGCCCATCTGCTCGGCGAAATAGTACGGGCCGCTGAACAACGCGGAGGCCGGCGCCTTGCCGTCGAGCAGGAGCTCCATGCGCTTGAACAGCATGCCGTCGGCGAACGACAGGTTGATCTTGTCGGCCGCCATGTAGGGCTCGAGCGCCTGGATGGTCGAGTAGTGGCTGCCCGACTGGTAGCCGACGGAGATCGGGACGCCGGCGAGATCCTCCGGATTGCGGATCGGTGAATTGGACGGCACGAACACGCCGGCCGGCGACACCGAATAGACGTCGGCATAGAGCCGGCCCTTGCCCTTCGAGGCGGCGACGTCGACCGTCCAGTGGCAGGCGCAGCTCACGTTGGAATCGCGCCCACGCTCGAATGACTGGTAGGCGCCGACCTTGTCGCCCTTGTAGTGGTGCTGGCCGTCGCTCGACTGGACCAGCTCGCGGAACTCGTAGTCGAGGCCCTCGTCCTTGAAGTAGCCCTTCTCCTCGGCGACCCATTCCTGCAGGCGGAAGTGCGGCTCGATGACGAATTTGCTCATGCTCTCCTCCTTGGGGGGTGATGCGGCTTTGGCGACCGCGGTTTCCTCTCGCTCGTGATTCAGCAACAGTGCTCGGTCGGGCGGCCGCGCGCATCGTGCTCGGCGACGCGGCGGGCGCGGATCATCTTCACGTGGTCGTCCATCAGGCGGCGGGCGCCGGCGCCATCGCGCATCTCGATCAGCGCGGCGAGCTCCTTGTGCACGTCGAGGATGCGCCGCGCCACCTTGGGCGTCAGGGTGGGATTGTGCGACGGCCAGGAGACATGCTGCAGCGAGATGAACTGTACGACGAGGACACGGTTGTGCGAGGCCTCGGCGACGGCGAGGTGGAACTCGCGGCAGGCGCGCGTATAGGCTTCCACCTGATCGATGATCTGCTCCGCCTCGACCAGGAGACGCCGGAGCCGCGCATGATCCGCAGCGCTCGCGTGCTCGGCGGCGAGCTCCGCCGCCATGCACTCCACGGCGCGCTGCGCATCGAGGATCTCGGCGGCAGAGACGCCGGTAAGGTCGAGCTGCACCGCCAGCGCCTCGGCGAACAGGCGCGGGTTGCCGCGCGCCACCCGGGCGCCGCCGCCCTTGCCCATGCGGATCTCGGCGATGCCGAGGGCCTCCAGTGTGCGCAGCGCGTCGCGCGCGACGATCCGGCTCACGCCGAACCGCGCCGCCAGATCCTTCTCGGTGCCGAGGAACTCACCGGGCTTCAGCCGCTTGGCGAACAGCGCATCGCGCACCTCGGCGACGATCTGCGCCGACAGCGATCCGCTGCGTCCGGCGAGAAAGTGACGCCCCGTATGCTGGACGTTTGGCGCCTCGACGCCCATGCGGGTTCCTCCGGCCGCAACTGTAGCGGAGGAGGGAAAGATAGTAAAGATATTATCTTATGAGCCAGCTAGACTGGCGCCCTCTACCCCCGCCCGCACACCAGCACGATCTTGCCGGAGCGGCCGCGCCGGGGTGGACGATAGGTCGCCTCGCTGTCGCTGTCGTAGACGAAGCTGCCGCCCTCGCCCTGGGCAAAGGCGTTGACGATCCGCTCGCCCGTGTTGCACGCGACCGGACAGCGCGCCGCCTCGCAGGTGAAATCGGCAAAGCGGAGACTGGCGCCGGCGGGGCCGGCCGGCCCAGGCGGGCCGGCAGGGCCCTGCGGGCCTTGCGGCCCGGGCGGTCCCGCCGGACCGGCCCTGACCGGTTCCGACGGCTCGGGACCCTGTCCGGCGGTGGTCCGCTCGGCGGGCTCCTGCTGGCTGCAGCCGCTCAGCAGCAGGGCTGCGACGGCGGCAACAACGATGGCTATGCGCATGAAGGGGTTCTCCCGCGTCGGTGCTCACCAAACGAGCGTTCATTACGGTTGGTTCCGGCGTGCCGTGCTGGACGGATCGGGTGCCGGCAGGCTGGAGACATCCTCGACGGAGGTTGTCGCGCAAATGTGGCGCGCGGTTCAGATCGTTCGTCGTCGTTCTTTGCGCCATCCCGACCGCCTCGGCGGCCGTTGCGGCTTGATTCGCGCGGCAGGCATGATTCGCCGCGCCCGCGGCGCTGTGCTAGGCGAACCTCCATTGCTCCACCACCCGTCGCCCGCCTCTTGTCCTCGCACGATTTCTCTCAGCTGATCCCGGTTGCACCCGCGCGCGGCGCGCAGCGTGACTCGCCAAGGCCCCTCTATGCATCAACCGCTTGGTCGTCACGCCGCCCTTCGGGTTCCCCCGCTGATCCGGCGCAACACGACGTTGTTCGCGCTGTCGCAGTCGTTCACCGGCGCCGGCATGCAGTTCGCCTACGGGCTGGGTCCGCTCATGGTGGTGGCGCTCACCGGCTCGGCGGAACTGGCTGGGCTGTCCGTCGGCCTGATCGGGCTGAGCCGCTTCCTGGTGTCCTATCCGGTGGGCAAGATCACCGACACCTATGGTCGCAAGCCCGGCATCCTCCTGGGGCTTGCGCTCGCGCTCATCGGCGCGCTCGTGCTCGGCGTATCGATGAGCGCGCGCAGCACCATCCTGCTGGTCGGTGGCCTCACGGTCTTCGCCATGGGGATGAGCGCGGCCCAGCAGCTGCGGGTGGCGGCAACCGACATGTTTCCGCCGCATCTGCGCGCGCAGGCGCTCGGCTACGTGGCGTTCGGGTCGGTGCTGGGCCTCATCATCAGTCCGCTGGTGATCGGCGTCGGCGAGGCGGCCGCGCACCACGTCGGCCAGGACCCGCTCGGCCTTCCGTGGCTGCTGCTGCCTCTCCTCATCGTCGCCGGGATGCTCCTCATCGGTTTCGTGCGTCCGGATCCGAAGCAGATCGGGACGAGCCTGGAGCTGTACTACCCGGGTTACGTGCCGCCGCCGCCGCGATCGACCGCCGACAGCGCGCCGTTCAGCGTCGCCGGCCTGGTGCGCTACGCGCCCACGCGGCTCGCCATCGTGTCGAACGCGGCCGGGCAGGGGAACATGTCCATCGTGATGGTGCTCACCTCCCTGGTGCTCGCCCATCACGGGCACTCCCTGATGGCGATCGCGTTCTCGCACATGTTCCACACGATCGGCATGTTCGCGTTCACCATTCCGCTCGGCATGCTGGCCGATCGCCTGGGACGCCAACAGGTGATGGTGCCGGGCGTCGCCATGACCCTGCTCGGCGCCGGGCTGGTGGCCTTCACCACCGGCTTCTGGCTGGTCACGCTGGGGACGTTCCTGGTCGGCCTCGGCTGGGCCGCAGCCAACGTCGCGGCGACGGCGCTGATCGCCGACCACGCAGAGACTGCGGAACGCGGCCGGGCGATCGGCGTCGCCGACAGCGTTGCCGGCGCGATCAGCGTTCTCACCGCGCTGGTGACCGGCCCCGTGATCGCCCGCCTCGGCATGCCGGCGGCCGGCGCCACGGCGGTCGCGCTCGCGGTCGTGCCGCTGGTAATGTGGCTCATCGACCGCAGGGGGGATTAGCCGCCCGCGTGGGGCTTGCTTTTTTGCCTCGCCCGGGGGACTTTGGCCCGCACGCCGCGATCGCGGCGTAATGGGCGACCGCCGTGATCTTGCTTCGTCCTCTCGTCGGCTTCGTTTCGGCCCTGTTCACCCTGCTGATGCTGGCGGGGGCCTCGGTCGCCGACACGCATGGCCGTGAAGCCGAACTGCGGCCGTTCAGCCACCCCCCCATTGCGGTGCCCGACCGCGACGGCTGCATCCGTTCCGCCGACGTGGTGGCGACCGAGCGCGCCGATGCCGAAGACGACCCCGAGTTGCTCGCCATCGCGTTCGGCGGTCCGGAGATCGCTCCGCAGTTTGCGCCGGTCCTCGCGATCCGCATCCGCGCCGACGTGGCGCCGGTGCGGCGCCGGCCGTGCGCCGCCCCCCCGACCGGCCCGCCTGCCGCCTGAGTGAAACGCGCGCCCGGCGCGCTTGCCGCTTCGCATCGCGCGAGGCGCGCATGTCCTCATGCACCGTCCGCCGCAGGCGCGCGTCCGCAGCACGGACGAAACCTTGGTCCCAAGGGGTTTGTCATGCACTTGATCGTCATCTATCTCGTCCTCGTCGCCATCGGCGAGGTGATCGCATTCGCCATCGGCCGCCTGTTCGAGAGCAATCTTCCGAACTTCAGCATGCTGTTCTTCATGGCCTTGTTCTTCGGCGTGCTGTGGGCCGCGTGGCCGATTGCGGTCGTCGTGGCCGAGCGCCTGATGCCGGAGCGCGACCCCTCGTCGCGCAGAGCCGTGCGGTGACCTGACGCTACGCTACCGACTAGACTAGTTGCGCGACGCGCCGATGCGGACACCGTCGGCGCGCCTCGCCCCCAATAGCAGTGGCCTATACTGCACGCCGCAGGCAATTAGCCGTTGCGAATCCGCGATCGGCCAGCGATAGTTGGCGGGCGAAGCGACCACGCTTGGGGAGAGGCGCGGTGTTGCGATTCGAGGACTATGTCGAGCGCAGCCATCGGACGGGCACGATCGGCGCGTTGACGCAGCTCTATTCCGAGGCGATTGCCGCAGCCGGCTATGAGCATTGCCTGCTGACCTCGTTGCGCGGAAAGCGCATCGAGCATGCGGTTTGGTTCGACCTGCCGGAGGACAGCGTGAGCTCCTACGTCGCGCGGCGGTGGGTGCGCATCGACAGGTCGTTTGCCGGCTCGGTGCATGCGTGCCGTCCGTTCGTCTGGAGCGACGAAGAGGCCGCACCGTTCGACGGCACTGCCGTTGCGGCCGGCGCGCTCGGCCCCACGCAAGCATCCGAGAGCGGGATCGCGTTTCCGTTTCACGCGCCCGGTCAGCGGCTCGATCTCATGAGCATCAGGCGATGCGGCGGCGGGCGCGCCGATCTTGCCAATTCGCGCCTTCTGCACGCCATCAGCTTCTACGCCTGGACGCGCTATCTCGACCTGTCGCAGGAGCGGTTGATGCTCGAGGCGAGCGGCGCGGCACTGACCCCGCGCGAATTGGAAATCCTCGACTGGTGCAAGAAGGGAAAGACCCGTCCCGAGATCGCCCAGATCCTGTCGATCTCGCCCAAGACCGTGGAGTTTCATCTGTCGAACGTGATGGACAAGCTCGGCGCGAGCAACCAGATCGCGGCGGTCGTCATCGCCCTGCAACGCGGCCTTCTCGAGCTCTGATTGAGCCCCGCATTCCGCATCCTCCAGCATTTTTCCGATGGAATTGATCCAGCCTCGTCATGGCCGGCGAGCCGCCACAGCGGCGGGTTCTCGCGGCCATCTCGACAGATGTGGCACGGCCGGAACCGCTCCAGCGGCCGCCGCTCGTTCTACCTAGGTGAGAGCCTAGTTTCGGGACATCCTCCGGTATGGTGATAACCGGCGATGCAGCACGGTCCGGATATCCCGCACCATCGTGGCGAAGCGTCGCTCGGCCAGGCATCGGTGGCGACCACCGCGCATCACATGGCGGAGGCGCTGACCTTCCTGATGCGGGTCGCCAGCGAGGCGGGCCTGCCGACCGTGGCGCTGAAGCTGGAGGACGCGCGCGCGAGCGTGATTCGGCTGGCGATCAGCCAGCCGCCGACGCACATCGCCCGGCGCGACGAGAGCTGACGGGTTACGCCTGCGCCCGCGCGATCTTCTTCACCAGATCGACGACCGAGCTGCGCAGCCGTCGGTCGCTGATCTCGGCAAACGCCTGGACCAGGTGGAATGATTGCGGCTCGGAAATGAGGTCGCGCACCACGCGACCCGACGAGGCCTTGCCCTTCTCGCTTCCCTCGAAGAAATCGGTGATGTGAACGCTGAGCACCGAAGAAATCTGGAACAGCCGCCCGCAGCCGATGCGGTTGACGCCCTTTTCGTATTTCTGCACTTGCTGAAACGTGACGCCGAGCTGATTGGCAAGCTCGGTCTGCGATAATCCCTTGGCGAGACGCTGGATGCGGATATTGCGGCCAACCAGCTTGTCGATCAAATCAGGTTGCTTCGGCGACATGGAGCAGGTCTCCTTTTGTACAAATCGCCCGACTCGGCGCGATGCTTGCAACCGCAGATCGATACCACAAAAAAACGAATAGTCACAGTCTATAATGCGGCAGTACAGTGAAAAGTTGTGCCGTCCGCGACAACAAGTCGCTTTGCAACGCTACATTGCGCGAGTTTTGGCGTCATCGCCACAAACCGATGGTTGTGCTTCGGAAGCGGGCACTAGGCGGCCGAAAGCGGGTGGCCGGGCATCAGGTCGTAGGGGTGGGCCCATCCGGGCAGCGCGCGCATCCGGCCGAGCCACGCCGCGATGTTCGGCCGGTCGGCAGCGGGATCGAACCCGAACTCCTCGGCCGGATAATAGAGATAGGCGGCGAGCGAGATGTCGGCGATCGTCGGCCGTTCCCCGAGGATGAACGGTCGCTGCGACAGCCGCTTGTCGACGATGTTGAGGTTGTTGTCGATCCGGCCCTTGAGGAAAGCGAGCACGGCCGGGTCGCCCGGCGGCTTGGCGAAGGTTTGCAGGAAGCGGTAGGGGCCGAGGAAGCCGTTGACCTTCTGGTTATCGAAGATGATCCAGCGCAGCGTCTCCAGCCGTTCGTCGTCCCCGTTGGGCTGGAAGCGGCCCGAATGCTCGGCCAGATAGGTGAGGATCACGCCTGATTGCGAGAGCTTCTTGTTCCCGTGCACCAACACCGGCGCCTCGCCCATCTCGTTGACATTGGCGCGGTACTCGGGCGTGCGTTGTCTCGCCCTTGACGAAGAAGTCGACGAAGCGCGGCGCCCAGTCGGCGCCGATGAGGTTGAGCATGAGGGCGACGCGATAGGCGTTTCCCGACTGCGCGAAGCAATAGAGCTGGTATTCGGGCATCGATGAACCTCTGTGCGGAGGAGGGAAGCGAGTAGCGAATGGCGAGTAGCGAATGGGGGAAGCGTAGCAACGCAGAACTCTATTCGCTACTCGCTATTCGCCATTGCCTTCTTCACCGCGCCAGGCTCACCGCATGTCCGGCCGCCGTCTGGCCGTCGAAGCGGCCAGGCGGCGCGAACGCGAGCTGCGCCAGGGGCTGGCCCGTATGATCGCGGATCAACAGGCCGGCATCCTCGAACACCCATTTTCGGCTGGTGAAGAAGTTCCCCGGGCAGCCGCCTTCGGGTGCGATCGTGCCCTCCGCCGCACCGGGCGCGCCGCCGAAATTCATCGCGCAGGTGCCGCCACCCGGCGAGCTCAGCGTCCAGCGTCCCGCCATGCTCACCGGCGGCGGGCGGCTGCGCCCCGTCGTCGCCAGCGGGCTCGTGGTGACGGGGCCGGTCGGCGCGGCCGCCAGGGGCTCGGTCGCGGTGGAGCCGGAATCGCCCATGCTGAGGCGGGACGAGCAGCCGCCGAGCGCCGTCGCGGTCGCCAGCGCACCGGCGATGCCGAGGACGCACCACGATACGTTTGTCGTTCGGGCTCGACGCAAGCTCATCTCACTTCATCGTCGGTATGACGAACTCGGCCCCTTCCTTGGTTCCCGAGGGCCAGCGCGAGGTCACGGTCTTGGTCTTCGTATAGAAGCGGATCGAATCCGGCCCGTGCTGGTTCAGGTCGCCAAAGCCGGAATGCTTCCAGCCTCCGAACGTATGATAGGCGAGGGGCACCGGAATTGCGAAATTGACGCCGACCATGCCGACCTCGACCCGGCTCGTGAAGTCGCGCGCAGTGTCGCCGTCGCGCGTGAAGATGGCAACACCGTTTCCGTAATCGTGGTCGGAGGGCAGCCGCAACGCCTCCTCGTAGTCCTTGGCGCGCACCACCGAGAGCACCGGGCCGAAGATCTCTTCCTTGTAGATGCGCATCGCCGGGGTGACTTCGTCGAACAGGCAGCCGCCCATGAAATTGCCGTTCTCATAACCCTGCAGCTTGAAGCCGCGCCCGTCCACCAGGAGCTTGGCTCCCTCCTTGACGCCGAGATCGACGTAGGTCTTCACCTTGTCCAGGTGGGCCCGGGTCACCAGCGGCCCGAAATCGGCCTGCGGATCGGTCGACGGCCCGACCTTGAGGCTCTCGACCCGTGGGATCAGCTTCTCCACCAGAATATCGCCGGTCTTCTTGCCGACCGGAACTGCGACCGAAACGGCCATGCAGCGCTCGCCGGCCGACCCGTAGCCGGCTCCGACCAGCGCATCGACCGCCTGGTCCATGTCGGCATCCGGCATCACGATCATGTGGTTCTTGGCGCCGCCGAAGCACTGCACGCGCTTCCCGTTGGCGGTGCCAGTCGCATAGATGTACTGCGCGATCGCCGACGAGCCGACGAATCCCACCGCTTTCACCCGCGGATCGCCGAGGATCGTATCGACCGCCTCCTTGTCGCCGTTGACCACATTGAGCACGCCCGCCGGCAGCCCCGCCTCCATCAACAGCTCGGCGAGCCGCATGGGCACCGACGGGTCGCGCTCCGACGGCTTCAGGATGAACGCGTTGCCGCAGGCGAGCGCGGGCGCGAATTTCCACATCGGGATCATGGCGGGAAAGTTGAACGGCGTGATCCCGGCGACGACGCCGAGCGGTTGGCGCATCGAGTAGAGATCGATGCCCGGCCCGGCCGCGTCGGTGAACTCGCCCTTCATCAGGTGCGGGATGCCGCAGGCAAACTCCACCACTTCGAGGCCACGCTGGATGTCGCCCTTGGAATCGGCAAACGTCTTGCCGTGCTCGGACGACAGGAGCTTCGCCAGGTCGTCGAAATCTTTCTGCACCAGCTCGAGGAATTGGAACAGGACCCGCGCACGCCGCTGCGGATTGGTGACCGCCCAGGCCGGCTGCGCCATGTCGGCGACCGCGATGGCGTGCTCGACCTCCGAATGCTTGGCGAATGCGACCCGCGCCTGGACCTCGCCGGTGTTCGGATTGAAGACGTCGCCGTGGCGCCCCGAGGTCCCCTTCACCTCCTTGCCGCCGATGAAGTGACCGATCTCACGCATGACGTCCTCCTGATATGGCCTGACGGCAGGCAGGTCCGCTCGCCCGCTGCGACAAGGGCGCGCGCAACTCGCGCCGACCGGAAAATAGCCTCGCTATCGGGTCCGGTCGAGAGCCCGCGTCAACCAGTCGTCGGGGGGCCTCAGGGCGGCAGCTTTGCGGTAGTCGGCGCGGGCGAGCTCGACTTGACCGTGTTTCTCGTGCAACCACCCGCGGTTGACGTAGACGCGCCAATGGTTCGGCCACACGCGCAACGCGTCGGCATATTCGGCAAGCGCCTCGTCGCGCCGGCCGAGCGCGCGATAAACGTTGCCGCGGCGCATCCGGATCAGCGCGACGAGGTCGTCGCGGTCGACGCGCAATCGCGCCAGCATGACCTCGTCACGCCACAGCCAGGGAGGGGCGAGGTCGCCGTCCATCGCCAGCCTGGCGGCCTCATCATAGGCCTCGAGCGCCTCCTGCTGGCGCCCGAGGTTGGTCAGCGCATCCCCGCGGCCCAGGTGGGAGCGCACGTTACGCGGCAGGATTCGCAGCGCGGTCTCGTAATCGTCGAGCGCATCGGCGTCGCGACCGAGGACGGAGAGGACCTGGGCCCTCGAACGATAGGCGCGGATGTGATCAGGCTCAAGCTCGATCGCCTTGTCGTATTCTGCCCGCGCGGCCGGGAGCTCCCCGGTCGTCCTCAATGAAGCTGCCCGCGCGCGGTAGGACTCGGCAGCGACCGGCCGGTCGGGTCCGTACAACGCAATCGCGTGGGAGAAGAGCCTGATGGCGGCCGCATGATCGCCGGCCTGCTGCGCAGCGACGCCGGCGCGCTGGGTATGGTAGGCCCGCTGGTGCGCCCGCCTGTCCGCCGAAAGAACGGCCTGTTCGGGCATGATCAGTCGCCCGACGGTCCGTACGGCGAGATCGGTGCAGCCAAAGATCGGCGCCAGGCCGAGCATGACACCAACGAGCAGGAGCGGCACCAGCGCCGCAAGGATCGCCCGACGCCAGGGACCGAGGACGGCTGCCGAGCCCGCGGCATGCTGAATTGGTTGCGCAACAAGAATGCGGGACCATGCAGCAGGGTCGGGGCCGTGCCGATTCGGTCCTCTGGTGCCCGGCAGGAAACCGTTGTCCACGATCAGCCAGAGGCCGACGGCTCCAAGCAACAGGGCACGCGGAACACGTCCCGGCTGCGTCGGATCGAACAGCGCGCCGGACAGCGCGGCGAGCAGTGTCAGGCTGGCCACGACCATCGCCAAGCGCCTCGCCCAATCGGGGCAATTGCGATCGTTCAATCGCTTGCTGATGACCGCGAGCTCCATCACCCAGGGCACCACAAGCCACACATCGGCCAGGGGAGGGGACAGGTCGAGCACCCGCGTCATCTCGTGAAAGGCGATTGCAGCCAGAGCGACAAAGCCTTGGCCGAGCCACCACCCCTGGCGGGACAGGCGGCCGGTAAAGCTGAACAGCAATCGTGCGAGCGGTGGCATCGGTGCTGCGCCCTGGTCGCTTGCGCTCGGACAGTCTCCGCCGCGCGAAGGAGCCATGCAAGCCGCCGGGTGCTGGCTGCGGGCGCGCGTTGCGCTGCCGTCGGCGATGAAAATAGCTCAATGAAATCAAGGCTGCGGTAGCCTTGCGGAGCCTCGCAAGTGCTCGACCGGTAACGCAACCTTAAGGGCGCTCCACTAATGTCGAGCCTGGCGCCTGGTGGGGCGGCGCGCGTTCTGCGTTCGGTTCGGGGTATTCCATGGATATCGCAACAGCGCTCGGTCTCGCTGCCGGGGCGTGTGTGCTCGTCAGCCTGATCCTCATGGGCGGCGACCTCCGGATGTTCGCCGACAGCCATGCCTTCATTGTGATCTTCGGCGGCTCATTCGCCGCAACCCTGATCCGCTTCCCGCTGTCCTCGATCTTTCACGGGCTTCCGCTCGGCGCGAAGTTTGCGTTCACCTTGCGCCGCACCAGCCAGCGCGAGCTGGTCGACCAGATCGCCGGCTTCGCCGAGATCGCCCGCAAGCACGGCCCGATCGGGCTGGAGAAGGTCGAGGTCGACGATCCGTTCCTCGCCAAGGGCATCCGCTTCGTCGCCGACGGTTACGACGCCGAGTTCATTCGTGACAATCTCGAGCGCGACCGCGACAATTTCCTCACCCATCTCGACGAAGGTCAGAAGATCTACCGCGCGGTCGGCGATTGCGCTCCCGCCTTCGGCATGGTCGGAACGTTGATCGGCATGGTGCAGATGTTCGCCAACATGACCGACCCGTCCAAGCTCGGCCCCTACATGGCGGTCGCCCTGCTCGCCACATTCTACGGCGCCGCCCTCGCCAATCTGGTGTGTCTGCCGATCGCCGACAAGCTCCACCTCAAGCTGGTCGACGAGGAGATCAACCGCACCCTGATCATCGACGGGGTGCTGATGATCCGCGACGCGAAGAGCCCGGCCCTCGTCCGCGAGATGCTGCTCGCCTATCTGCCGGAAAAGCACCGGCACGACGCGGCCGACACGGTTCCGGCCTGACGCCGGGGGCTTCTGAGCCGCACGGACGAGCACGATGGCACGGCGCAAGGAAAGCGGACACGGCGGGGGCCACGGCTGGTTCGTCACCTTCGCCGACCTGATGGGGCTTCTCGTCGCCTTTTTCGTCATGCTGGTCGCCTTCTCCACGCAGGACCAGAAGAAGCTGCAGATCGTCGCCGGATCGATGCGCGAAGCGTTCGGCGTGCAGACCGAGACCCGCTATGCGGGCATCATCGACGTCGACGGCAAGCCCAATCGCACCAAGCCGAAGAACGTCACCTCCCGGCCGCAAGACACTTCGCTGAAGACCGAGGATCGCGACGACCTGCGCAAGTACGGCACCAGCGTCGAGGAGGATCGCTCATTCGCCCTGGCGACCGCCTCGCTGCGCCAGGCGCTGGAGAGCCTGCCCGAGCTCGCCGACCTTTCCCGGCAGGTGATCTTCGAGCAGACCAAGGACGGCCTCAACATCGAGCTGGTCGATCACGACGGCCGCTCGATGTTTCCCGAAGGCGGCAAGGAGCCTTATGAGCGAACCCGCCGGCTGATCGAAAAGCTGTCCGGACAGCTCAAGTTGCTGCCGCACCGTATTACCGTCACCGGGCACACGTCGGCGACCCGGCTGCCGTCGCGGCTGGGCTACGGCGCCTGGGAAATCTCCGCCGACCGCGCCAACAGCGTGCGGCGGATCCTCGAGGCCGAAGGCATTGCGCCCACCAGCCTGTTCATGGTGGCGGGCAAGGCCGATACCCAACCGTTGTTTCCCGACGATCCCTACATCGCGGCGAACCGCCGGATCACCATCACGCTGATGCGGGAAAGCCCGCCTTTGCCTCCGGGCTTCTCCCCGTAACCGCCCGAACGCGCATGCGCTTGACGCGCGGCACGTTAGTCGCTGCGCAGCCTCACCCTTGCTCGCCTCGACCTCAGCCTTTCTGCGACATCGTCCATGTTGCCGGGGGAGGGCGAGTGCTATAAGGGCCCGCCTTTGCGATCCCAAGGGGCGACCCGAAGCATGGCGAAAGCCGCACCTGACGCCACGATGCCGAGTGCGGCGCCGGCGGCCACGACCGAGCCGCACGGGGCGACCGGCTTCTGGACGCTGAGCCTCGGCAGCCTCGGCGTGGTCTATGGCGATATCGGCACGAGCCCGCTCTACGCTTTCCGCGAGGCGGTGACGGCGGCGAGCGAAGGCGGACAGATCACCCGCGCCAACGTGCTCGGCGTGCTGTCGCTGATCGTGTGGGCGCTGATCATCGTCGTCACCCTCAAATACGTGCTCATCCTGCTGCGCGCCGACAACAAGGGGGAAGGCGGAACGCTGTCGTTGATGGCGCTCGCCTTTCGCGGGCTCGGACGGCGCACGCTTCCGGTGGCGTTGCTCGGAATCATCGGCGCCTCGATGTTCCTCGGCGATTCCGTCATCACGCCGGCGATCTCGGTGCTCTCCGCGGTGGAGGGATTGAAGGTTGCACTGCCGGCGGCGCAGCACCTGGTGCTGCCGCTCACGGTCGCCATTCTGATGGTGCTGTTCACGGTGCAGCGGCGCGGGACTGCGAAGGTCGCGGCCTTCTTCGGGCCGGTGATGGTGGTGTGGTTTACCACCCTGGCGATCTCCGGGCTCGTGCACATCAGCGACGATCCCGGTGTGCTGTGGGCGATCGATCCGAGCTACGCGGTGCGGTTCCTGCTCGATCACGGCCATATAGGCCTGGTGGCGCTCGGGCTCGTGTTCCTCGCCGTCACCGGCGGCGAAGCCCTTTACGCCGACCTCGGCCATTTCGGCCGCAAGCCGATCCAGATGGCCTGGCTCTGGTTCGTGCTGCCCGCCCTGCTGCTCAACTACTTCGGCCAGGGCGCCCTCGTGCTGGCCGACCCGTCGGCGGTGGAAAACCCGTTCTATCGGCTCGTGCCGGAGCCGCTGCGCCTGCCCATGGTGCTGCTGGCGACCGCCGCCACGGTGATCGCCAGCCAGGCCGTCATCACCGGCGCGTTCTCGCTCGCGCGCCAGGCCATTCAGCTCGGACTGCTGCCGCGCCTCGCCATCCTGCACACCTCGGAGGCGCAGTCCGGCCAGATCTACATTCCGCGCGTCAACTGGGCTCTGCTGCTCGGCGTCCTGCTCCTGGTGGGCATGTTCCACACGTCGAGCGCGCTCGCCTCCGCCTACGGGATTGCCGTGACGATGACCATGGTCATGGACGGGCTGCTCGCCTTCGTCGTCATCTGGACGCTGTGGCGGTGGAGCATCTGGTCGACCGCATTGCTGGTGGTGCCGCTGATCCTGGTCGACACGATTTTCTTCGCCGCCAATCTGCTCAAGCTGTTGGAAGGCGCCTGGGCGCCCCTTCTGTTCGGCATCGCCATGGTGCTCCTCATCGTCACCTGGCAGCGCGGCACGCGCCTGTTGGCGAACAAGACGCGCCGCATCGAGGTGCCGCTCGAGACGTTGCTGAAGAGCCTGCAGAAGAAGCCGCCGCACACGGTGCCCGGCACCGCCGTGTTCCTGACCAGCGATCCGGAATTCGCACCGACCGCGCTCTTGCACAATCTCAAGCACAACAAGGTCCTGCACGAGCACAACGTCATCCTCACCATCGTCACGGCCGATACGCCGCGCGCGAGCGACGAGGAGCGGGTGCAGATCGTGCAGATCTCGCCGCAGTTCAGCCGGGTGTCGCTGCGCTTCGGCTACATGGAAACGCCCAACGTGCCGAAGGCGCTGGCGATCGCGCGCCGCCACGGCTGGCATTTCGACATCATGTCGACGTCGTTCTTCCTGTCGCGGCGCGCGCTCAAGCCGGCGGCGCGATCTGGTATGCCGCGGTGGCAGGACCGGCTGTTCATCGCGCTCGCCAAGTCGGCGAGCGATGCCACCGACTTCTTCCAGATTCCGACCGGACGGGTGGTGGAAGTGGGGACCCAGGTGACGATATAGAGGGGCGAGTAGCGAATAGCGAATAGCGAGTAGGGGGTGTCGAATGAGCGTCGGAGATATCTTTCTTTCCATTCGCCATTCGCTATTCGCTACTCGCCGTCTTTCAATTCGATGTTCGCTATTTGCCATTCGTCTATTTGCTGCGCTTCTGATTGCTCTGCCGGCCGTCCCGGCCAACGCGCAGTCCTATCCCAACCGTCCCATCCGGCTCCTCGTCGGGTTCCCGCCCGGCGGCGCGACCGACATCATCGCGCGCCTGGTCGGCCAGGGCCTGTCCACGCGTCTCGGGCAGCCCGTGGTGATCGAGAACAAGCCGGGCTCCGACACCAACCTCGCCGGCGATGCGGCGGCGAAGGCCGCGCCCGACGGCTACACGCTGCTGCACGGCCCCGACAACATGTTCATCGCCAACCCGCATCTGTACGCGAAGATGACGTTCGATCCGCTCAAGGACCTGGTGGCGATCACCAGCCTTGCCGCCAACCAGATGGTGCTCGCGGTCCACCCGTCGGTGCCGGCCAACACCTTCCGGGAATTCATCGACCTCGCCCGGCGCACCGCGCCGCCCCTGTTCTATGCGTCGATCGGCATCGGCAGCCAGCATCACCTGGCGATGGAGATCCTCAAGCAGCAGGCCGGGATCGAGCTCACCCACGTGCCGTTCCGCGGCGGCGGGCCGGCCGCCATCGCGCTGATCGCCGGGCAGGTGTCCACCATGTTCGGCGGCGGCTCGATCGTGCCGACCATCCAGGCCGGCCAGGCGCGCGGCCTGGCGGTCACCGGCCGCAAGCGGTCGGCGCTGATGCCGGACCTGCCCACCATCGGGGAGATCTATCCCGGCTACGAGGTGCTGATCTGGCACGGCCTGTTTGCGCCGGTCGGCACGCCGGAGGCGATCATCGAGCGGCTGCGCACCGAGACGCGCGCCGTGCTCGCGCAGCCGGACGTAATCCAGAAGCTCGCCGCCGCGGGCGCCGGCGAGCCCTACCTCACGACGCCCGAGGAGTTCCGGGACCGTATCCACAGCGATCACGAGAAATACGGCAAGGTGATCAAGGCGATCGGCGCCAGGATGGAGTGATCGCGCCGGTCCCCCTCGGCCGGGTCCCCTTGATTCCCGCGGCGCGGCGCGTCACCTGTGGGCGGCGCGCCGCGAGTTCCAGGGGCGGCGCCAAGGAGGTTTGCAATGTCCGGGTTCGATCATGGCGGTCGGGTGCGCGATCTGACGCCGGCCGAGGTGGCGAAAGGTATGGCGGAGGGCCGCATGCTGCTGGTCGATATCCGCGAGCCCAACGAGACGGCGGTGGAGCGCTTTCCCGGCGCGGTTGACCTGCCGATGTCGACCTTCGACCCGGCAGACCTCGAGCCCGAAGGCAAGCAGGTGGTGCTCGCCTGTCGCTCGGGCAATCGCTCGGCGCGGCTCTCCCTCGCCCTGCAGGAGCATGGGCTTCCCTACGACTTCCATCTGGCCGGCGGGATCCTCGCCTGGAAGGCGGCGGGCCTGCCGACCGAGCCTTGAGCGGGACCGTCTTGCCCATGGCCTGCCGCGCGCCGGGAGCCGCATGAACCCCGTCTTCGCCGATCTTCCCGTCTCGGTCTTCGAGGTGATGTCGCAGCTCGCCCGCGAGCACGCGGCGGTCAATCTCGGCCAGGGCTTTCCCGACGATCCCGGCCCCGAGGACGTGCGGCGCAAGGCGGCCGAAGCGGTCGTGAGCGGATGGAACCAGTATCCGTCGATGCTCGGCATTCCCGAGCTGCGCCAGGCGATCGCCGCGCATTATCGCCACTGGCAAGGCCTCGCGCTCGATCCCGACGGCGAGATCATGGTTACCTCGGGAGCGACCGAGGCGCTCGCCGGCAGCCTGTTCGCCTTGATCGAGCCGGGCGACGAGGTGGTGCTGTTCCAGCCGCTCTACGATGCCTACCTGCCGCTGGTGCTGCGCGCGGGCGGCGTGCCGCGCTTCGTGCGGCTCGAGCCGCCGGACTGGCGCTTCAGCGAGGCGATGCTCGCGCGAGCCTTCACCGACAAGACCAAGGTCGTCCTGTTCAACAATCCGCTCAACCCTGCGGGTACGGTATACGACCGTGCGGATCTCGAGCTGCTGGCGCGCTTCTGCGCGCGCCACGACGCGATCGCGGTGTGCGACGAGGTGTGGGAGCACGTCATCTTCGACGGGCGCCCGCATGTTCCGATGCTCGCGCTTCCCGGCATGCGCGAGCGCTGCGTGAAGATCGGCTCGGCCGGCAAGATCTTCTCGCTGACCGGCTGGAAGGTGGGTTTCGTCTGCGCCGCGCCAAAAATCCTGCGCGTGCTCGCCAAGGCGCATCAGTTCCTCACCTTCACGACGGCGCCCAACTTGCAGGCCGCGGTCGCCTATGGCCTGGGCAAGGCGGATGACTATTTCGTCGGCATGCGGCGCGATTTCCAGGCGAGCCGCGACCGCTTCACGCGCGGGCTGCACGAGCTCGGCTTCCCGGTGCTCGACGCCCAGGGCACCTATTTCCTCAACGTCGATCTCAAGCCCCTGGGGCTCAACGAGGACGACCAGAGCTTCTGCAAGCGGCTGGTGGTGGAGCACAAGGTGGCGGCGATCCCGGTCTCGGCCTTCTATGCCGCCGACCCGATCCGCTCGGTCGTGCGGTTTTGCTTCGCAAAACGCGACCAGACCCTCGACACCGCGCTCGAGCGGCTCGCCGGCGTGCTGAGGCGCGCGCCCTGAGCCCCGCTGCGGCGCTATTGAGCAGCCGCCAAAACGTTACTACGTTCGCGCCGGTTCACGGAGACCCCCGATGCGTCGCCTCCTCGCCGTCATTGGCTCCTTCATCGCGCCGCTTCTCCTCCTGCTCGCCACGCCGCTCGGGCAGGCGCAGCAGCAGCGCGTCAATTTCTACAACTGGTCCGACTATATCGAGCCGTCGGTGCTGAAGGATTTCACCCGCGAGACCGGCATCCAGGTGACCTACGACACGTTCGATTCGAACGATCTCCTGGAGACCAAATTGCTCGCTGGCAAGTCGGGCTACGACGTCGTCGTTCCCACCGCCTATTTCCTCGAGCGGCAGATCAAGGCGGGCGTGTTCCAGAAGCTCGACAAGTCGAAGCTGCCCAACCTCGCCCATGCCTGGCCGGAGATCACCGGTCGGCTTGCCACCTACGACCCCGGCAACCAGTATGCGGTCAATTACATGTGGGGCACGACCGGGATCGGCTACAACGTGAAGAAGGCGCGCGACATCCTCGGGCCCGAGGCGAAGCCCGACAGCTGGGAGGTCGTGTTCAATCCGGCGATCCTCGCCAAGTTCAAGGATTGCGGCGTCCATATGCTGGATTCCTCCGAGGACGTGTTCCCCGCCGCGCTCAAGCATCTCGGCCTCAACCCCAACAGCAAGGATCCCGCCGACCTGCAGAAGGCGGCCGACACGGTCACCAAGGTGCGGCCGTTCGTGCGCAAGTTCCATTCATCGGAATTCCTCAACGCGCTCGCGTCGGGCGAGATCTGCCTGGTGCTCGGCTGGTCGGGCGACATCAAGCAGGCGCAGAAGCGCGCCGCGGAGGCCAAGGGCGGCGTCGAGATCGCCTATGCGATCCCGAAGGAAGGGGCGCAGATGTGGTTCGACAACATGGCGATCCCGCGGGACGCGCCCGCCCCGGCGAATGCCCACGCGCTGATCGACTTTCTGCAGCGGCCCGAGATCGCGGCGCGCAACTCGAATTTCATCGCCTACGCCAACGGCAACCTGGCGAGCCAGCAGTTCATCGACAAGGCGGTGCTGCAGGACCCGACCGTGTTCCCCGACGAAGCGACCATGCGGCGCCTCTACACGATCACCGCGCACGACCAGAAGACGCTGCGGGCCGTGAACCGGCTGTGGACCAGGGTGAAGACGGGGAAGTGAGCTTGCGTCTTCATGGCCGGGCTTGTCCCGGCCATCCCGACAGGGTTGGCACTACCGTGCCTCATGAATTCGAGATCGCCGGGACAAGCCCGGCGATGACGAATCACCTCCACCGCCGGTGCAGCCACAGCCACTGCTCGGGGTGCTCGCGCACCCAGCCCTCGACGGTCGTCGCAATCATCTGGGTCGTCCCGGCGACGTCGATGGCGCCGCTGCCATCGCGCGGCGGCTCGATCGGCTCGCTGAGCTCGATGCGGAAACGGTGCCCCGGCAATCGCACCACGCGCGTGCCGAGGATCGGGCAATCGTAGTGGCGGGCGAGCCGCGCCAGCATGGTGTTGGCCCGGCAGCGGCGGCCGAAGAACGTCACCTCGACGCCGCGGTAGGAATACTGATCGACCAGCATGCCCACGTGCAGGCCGCGATCGAGGGCCGCGGCGGCGGCGACCGGAGCGCCGATCCCGGTCGGAATCAAGAGCCCCATCTTGGTCGCACGGATCGCCTGCACGGCGCTGGCGACGTCGCCGACGCTGGGCGCACGATAGAGGAGCGCTGCGTCGAGCCCGTGCGCGGCCGCCGCGACCGCCGGCAGCTCCCAGTTGCCGAGATGGGAGGCGAAGATCAGGGCCGGCTTGCCGTCGTGGCGCAGGCGATCGAAGCGCTCGGTCGTCTCGACCGGGATTTCGATGCGGCCGGCGTCGCGGTTGTCAAGGTCGAAGTCCCACAGGCGGTCGAGATGCGCGTATTCGGCCGCGGCGCGTCCGAGGTTCTCCCATACGACGGTGAGGATCGCTTCGATCTCGGCGGGCGACTTGTCCGGATAGGCGGCGGCGAGGTTGGCGCGCCCGGTGCGATGCTCGGGCAGGAATCGCCCGATCCGCCGCATGAGGGCCGCCAGGGCATCGCTGGTGCGGTCCGGGTCGGCGCGCCGGATCAGGCGCAGCAGCAGGACCGCAACGGGGCCGGCGACGACGTTCAGCGCCGACTTGATCACCAGCGCGATCCGCACCCTCCAGGGAAACGCCTTCAGCGGGATCGCGCGCACGACCGGGGCTCAGAGGAGAACGATGATCTTGCCGAACACCTGGCGGCTTTCGAGGCGCGCGAGCCCGCGCTCGAATTCCTTCAGGTCGACTTCGGTGTCGATGACCGGACGGAGCCCCGCTTGCATCTTGACGAGGCCGTCGCGGATGTTGCGGATCGAGGCGCCGAACGAGCCGAAGATCCGGTACTGCTGCTGGAACAGCTGCATCAGGTTGAGGGTGGCGGCCGGGCCCGAGGTCGCCCCGCACGTCACCAGCCGTCCGCCTTTGCGGAGCGAGAGCAGCGAGCCGGCGAACGTGTCGGCGCCGACGTGCTCGAACACGACGTGCACGCCCTTGCGACCGGTGAGCTTGCGCACCACGTGCTCGAACCGGTCGGTGCGATAGTTGATGACGTGGTCGGCGCCGAGCGCCTTGGCCTTGGCGGCCTTCTCGTCGTCGCCCACCGTGGTGATGACGGTGCAGCCGATGGCCTTCGCCATCTGGATCGCCGCGGTGCCGATGCCGGAGCCGCCGGCATGCACCAGGATGCTCTCGCCGCCCTGCAGCCTGGCATTGTCGAACAGCATGTGCTCGACGGTCGAGAAGGCGATCGGCGCGCAGGCCGCATCGCGCAAGGCCACGCCCGGCGGCACCGGGACGGTGAGCCGCGCCGGGTGGTTGACCAGCTCGCGGGCAAAGCCGTCGACGTGGAAGCCCATCACGTCGGCGACGTTCTCGCACAGATTGTCGCGGCCTTCGCGACAGGCGCCGCAGGTGCCGCAGGTGAGGGCGCCGTACATCACCACCGGGTCGCCGGGCTCGAAGCCCGTCGTATCCGGGCCGAGTGCGGCGACCTCGCCCGCCGCCTCGGCGCCGACCACCAGCGGCAGCTTGCGCTTGGCGAACGCCATGCCGCGGAACCCCCACACGTCGATGTGGTTGAGCGCCACCGCCTTGATGCGGATCTGGAGCTCGCCCGGGCCGGGGGCCGCAGGCGCTGGCAGGTCGGTCAGCTCGAGCTTGCGATCGGCGACCAGGGTGAGCGCATGCATCCTTGATCCCGTCACGCCGGCTCGCGACTCATCAGCAGCGACACGTTCTGGCCGCCGAAGCCGAACGAGTTGGACAACGCGCAGGTCACGCGCTGATCGCGCGCCACATTGGGCACCACGTCGAGCGGGATCGCCGGATCGGGCATCAGGTAGTTGATGGTCGGCGGGATGCGCTGGTGCTCGAGCGTCAGCAGGGTGAAGATCGTCTCGATCGTGCCCGCCGCCGACAGCGTATGGCCGATCATCGACTTGTTGGAGGAGATCGGAATCCGCCCGGCGCGGTCGCCGAACACGGTGGCGACGCCGAGGTGCTCCATCTTGTCGTTCTCCGGCGTGCCGGTGCCGTGCGGATTGATGTAGTCGATCTCGTCGGGCTCGCGCCCGGCGTCGGCGAGCGCGTGGCGCATCGCGCCGATGATCGGCTTGCCGTCCGGGCTCGATCGCGTCCGATGGAACGAGTCCGCCATCTCGCCGCACCCTTCGATCACGCCGAGGATGCGCGCGCCACGCGCTTGCGCGGCGGCGAGGCTTTCCAGCACCAGGGCGCCGGCGCCTTCCGCCATGACGAAGCCGTCGCGGTTCTTGGCGAACGGCTTGGCGGCTGCTTCCGGCATGTCGTTCTGGGTGGAGAGCGCAGAGAGCAGCGAAAAGCGGATCAGAGCCTCGGGATTGACGGAAGCGTCGGTTCCCACGCACAGGGCGACCTCGGTTTCCCCCCGACGGATCGCCTCGACGCCGAGCTGGATCGCGCTCGCGCCCGAGGCGCAGGCGGTCGACAGCGAGATCGGCGCGCCTTGCGTGCCGAAGCGCGCGCTCAGGTGCTCGGCTACCGACCCGAACAGGCAGCGCTCGTGGATGGCAGTGAACCGCCCCGACGAGGCGATGCGCAGGAGCTCCGGATACTCGAGCGCCTGGTTGCTGCCGGACTCGGCCGCTAGTGCCAGGCGGTGGTGCCATTCGACCTCGACCGGCGCGACCGCCAGGAACAGCGGGCCGGGGAAGACTCCCTTGCCGCCGATGCCGGATTGCGTGATTGCCTCCTCGATCGCCATGACCGCCAGGCGCTCGCCCAGCTCGGTCGAGCAGAACGGCTCCACCAGCACGAAGTCGATGGTGCCCGCGATGGTCGTCTTCAATCCCTCGGTGGGAAATCGTCGGATCGTCTTGATGCCCGATTGTCCGCTGGTCAGCCGCGTCCAGCTCTCCTGCTTGCCCCTCCCGAGCGGCGTGACGATCCCCATTCCGGTGACGACGACCTTATCCTGCGCCGCAACCATTCGGCCCTCCTTCACTGTGCGGCTTCCACCAGCGCCATGCCTTCGCCGCGCCAGTGTCCTACGCCGGTAACGACGACCTGCGTCAGCGCATCGTTCTGGCTCGGCGCGGCCGCGCCTCCACGCGTCGGCGCATGAAGCCGGCGCTGCTGCACCGCCAGCGCCGCGAGCGCCACGTTCATCGGAAACTGCGCTTCCATCCCGTGCCCCAGGAAGGTTCCGGTCTCGCACACCGGGACTCCGGCGCGCCGGCTCAGGAACTCACGCTCCTCGGCGGTGGCGGGCTCAGTGCCGGTCGCGCCCGACAGTATGGCAAACCGCCCCGCGGCGAGCGAGGGCTCGAGCGCCTGCCACATCGTCTCCAGGGCGGCGGCGACGTCGCCGGCCTTGCGTCGCGTTTGCCCGGACTGGACCAGCGACAGGCGCGCAAGCGCCGTTGCGCCGCGCGCCTTTGCGTGCTCGGCCTGCTCGAGAACCAGGAAGGCGCCGAGCGAGCCGAGCGCCATGCCGCCGCCGCGCGTGCGGCGCTCGAACACCGGCGCGAACGGCGCCGTCAGGGCCTGACCGGCGCTGGCGTAGATCAGCGTCAGGTCGAGCCGTTCGGCGTTCTGCGCCCCGCCCACCAGGCCGATCGCGCTCTGCCCGGCCCGGATGCGGGCTGCGGCCACCCGCACTGCGTCCACCCCGGCCGCCTCCTCGCCCATGAACGTACGCGACGAGCCCGTCACCCCGTGCACGATCGAGATGTTGCCGGCGAGCAGGTTGGACAGCTGCGCCAGAAACAGGGTCGGGCGCAGGTCGCTCATCAGTCGTTCGTTGAGAAAGGCGTCCGGCTTGGCGGCGCTGCGCAGGCCGGTGAGGATCTGGCTGTCGACCGCACAGTCGCGCTCGCCGCCGCCGGCGGCGACGATCAGGTCGGTGCGCGCCAGGACCTCGGCGTTGCCCTTGATGCCGGCCGAATCGAGCGCGAGCCCGGCCGCGTAGGTGCCGATGCGCTGCCACGCCTCCATCTGGCGCTGGTCGCCCTTCTTCGGGATCTGCCGGTCGAAGTCGATGGCGCCGAGCGGATGGAGGACATAAGGCGCGAGCCTTTCGCCATCAGCCGTCGGCCGTCCTTCCGACAGACCCTGCCGATGGGCCTGCGGCCCTTCGCCGAGGGCGGAGAGAATGCCGACGCCGGTGATCACGACCTCGCGCGCGATATCAGCCATGCGCCAGGGCTCCGGCCGGAAACTCGAGGCGCTTCGCCCAATCCTGCATGCGGTCGCGGAAGTCCGGGCTGGGGAAATCCATGATGCGGAACGTGATGTGGGCGTCGCAGATCGCCTTGCCGTCGAGCACGACCTGCGCCTGCGTCATGGCGTAGCCGGAGCCGTCGTGAATCATCTCGGCGGTGAGCGCCAGAAGCTGGCCGGGCGTCACGAAGGTGCGCAGCTTGGCTTCCTTGACGGCGGCCAGAAACGGCATCCTGGTGAACTGCGTCGCGGCGATCACCAGCCAGCCCGCGGTCTGCGCCATCGCCTCGATCAGCAGGACGCCCGGCATCAGCGGATGACCGGGAAAATGACCCTCGAAGATCGTGCTGGCGAGCGGAACCCGAGCCTCGGTGCGGATCGTGCGGGCGGCGAGATCGATCTCGACGATCCGGTCGATCAACTGGAAATACTCGAGCTTCATGCTCTCAGGTGCTCACGGCTCCGCTGGCGCGATAAGGTTGTCGATGCAGGGGCACGGATCGTTCAAAACGGAATGATGCGCGTAGCGGTCCCCGCGTCAACCTCCCGGGGCAAGTTGGACGGCAGTTGCGAGCCGCGAGCGAAGCGATTGTCCCGTATCCGAGATGCCCCTCAACCGTGCCGCCCGTAATAGCGAAGAGGGCAGGGGAATTCAATGCCGCCGGACCCCTTGTTCTGCTCATCGGCGGCCGTAGTCGGGATGGCGGTCGGGCTCGTTGAGGCGGATGTGGATGCGGCGCACGATTACCAGCGCGACAGCGAGCAGCAGGACTTGCAGCCAGCCGAACGTCGTCAGCCATTCGGCGATCTCGAGCCACGAGAGCGGACGGCCGAACCAGCGCTCGGCGATGAACTCGGCAATCACGATCAGTCCGAAGGCGGCCAACGCGACGCAGGTGAGCTGCACGCCGACCGACATGATGTAGGCGATCTTGCCGAGCGTGTTCTTGAACTCGACGACCGGCTCGGCGACGTCCCGCTGGAACCGGAAGAAGGACTGGCTGGCCAGATCGGCGGCGCGCTCGATCTGCAGGTAGTCGCCGCGCGTGGGGCCGCCGGCCAACCGCTTCTGCGCCTGCGTCGTGAAGCGCTCGCGCGCGTCCTTGCCGACGATCGTGACGTAGTCCTTCCACTCTTCGACCGGGTCGATGTCCTTGTGCAGGCGCACGATCAGCGAATCGTAGAGCAGCGAGGCGCGGAAGAACTGGATGGTCTCCAGGCTCACCGGGATGCTGTGGTCGCGCGCCAGATTGACGTAGCGAAACCAGTTCAGCGCGGTGCTTCGCTCCCACCATTCGGCATCGATGCTCCTCGTCGCATAGACCCAGTCGGCATAGATCCGCTCCATCGCCTTCATCACGGTGTCGATGTCGATCGGCGGCAGCCGGCCGGCGAGGTTGAGCGCGCAGGCGACCATCCGCTCGATGTCCCCGCTGCGCAGGTGGTACTGCAGTTCGCGCCAGATGTTGCGGCTCTGCACCGACATGCGGCCGACGGTGCCGAAGTCGATGAAACAGATCCGGTTGTTCGGCAGGATCACCAGATTGGCGGGGTGCGGATCGCCGTGAAAGAACAGCTGCTCCAGGAGATCGCGGAACGCGGTGCGGCTCAGCCGGCTCGCCACCACCTTGGGGTCGATACCCATGCGTTCCGCCTGGACGAGGAATGCGTGGTCGTTGCGATCGACCGCGCTGATGAGCTCGGACATCCAGATGCCGGACACGAGCTCGTTCACCAGCACCTCGTCGGTGCAGTACCGGAAGAATACGCGCGGCGCGGTGACGTCGACGCCGTCCCGTTCGGCGCGCCGGCGGAAGATCTCGGTGTAGCGCGCCTCGGCGCGAAAATTCAGCTCGGCCATCAGCATGGTGCCGAGGTTCTCCCGGAACGACCGGGTCTGGCCCGGCCGGATGACGGTGAGCGCTTCGCCCAGGATCAACAGCCAATTCATGGCACGCAGGTCAGCCGCGAGGACCGGGCCGATACCCGGCCGCCGCACTTTCACCGCCACGCGCTCGCCGCTCTTGAGCTGCGCCTGGTAGACGCAGGCAAGCGAGGCGGAGCCGATCGGGTCGGGATCGAACGTGGCGAAGATCTCGTCCAGCGGCCGGCCGAGGCTGCGCTCGATGATGGCGATCGCCTGCGCGGTCGGGAACGGCTTGGCGCTGTCGAGCATCTTGCCCAGCTCCTCGCAATACGCGTAGGGCAGGAGGTCGGCGCGCAGAGAGAGCTGCTGCCCGAGCTTGGCGAAGCTCACGCCGCCGGAGCTTTCGAAGATGCGGCGCAGCCGCGCGGCGCGGCGCTGGATCGAGCTTTGCCCGAGCAGCGCGTCGGCGGCGTTGCCGGCCGCAAATTGCAGGGACGCCACGAACCACACCAGCAGGCGCAGGAGTGGCCGCACGATGCCGGGCTTGAACACCACGCGGCGCGGCATCGGCAGGGCTACGTGGCTCGTGTCGGTCGCGTGCCTCGCGGCGCGCCGCGGCATCGGGCGGACAACGGTTTCGATCGGCTGTGCCGCGCGCGCGGGCGCCGCCTCCTCATTCACGCCCGGCCACCGCCGGATGCCGGCGGCGACGGCATGCTCGATCATCATGGCACGGCGCTGGTTCACCGACCGTCCTGTCGGGTGGGATTGCTGCACGTCGAAGCTAGCAAAGTCTCGAGGTCGGCGGGAAGCGTGCGTTCAGCACACGGTGAGCAGGGCGTGCACGTAGGTGAAGCGGGCACTCTCCGGGACGCCCAGGAGGATCTGCTGGCCCGGCTTCAGGTCGTGCGAGTTGAACAGCTCCTCGAGCGCCAGGTAGATCGAAGCCGAGCCGACGTTGCCGACGCGGTTGAGGTTGGTGAACCATTTCTCCTGCGGGATCGCGAGCCCGGCCTTCTCCATCGCTTCGACCAGCGCGTTCTTGAAATAGTACGAGGAGAGGTGCGGCAGGTAGTAGTCGACCTTGCCGAGGTCGAGCGGGCGTCGTTCCATCACGGTCTGCAGCGCCTTGATGCCGAAGGCGAGGCCGTACTTGCTCAACAGCGTGATGTCCTGGCGCAGCGCGGTCAGGGACGACACGTCCTTGAGCTCGAAATGCTTCCAGTTGCGGACCACGCCGTCCTCGCCCTTGTGGCAGGCCGCGGACATGCACACGTCCGCCTCGTTGGCGAACGAGATGATGTCGATCCACTCGACGCGCAGCGATTTGTCGCCGCGCGGCCGGCTTTCCAGCAGGAAGGCGGCGGACCCGTCCGACAGCATCCAGCGCAGGAACTCCTTGTCGAAGGCGAGGACGGGGCGCTTCTTCAGCGCCTCCAGCTCCTCGATCTCCTTCTGATAGTGCTTGGCGTTGAGGTAATACGACGAGGTCTCCGAGCCGGTGGAGACCGCGTTCCTGCTGTTGCCGGACTTCACCGATAGAAAGCCGTACTTGAACGCCTGCATGCCCGAGCAGCACACGCCGTGCGGCGAGATGATCTCCATCGGGCGGCTCTTCAGGCAGCCCTGCACCATCGCGGCGTGCGACGGCATCAGCTGGTCCGGCGTCGTGGTGGCGCAGGACAGGACCTCGATGTCGTTGAGCGTAAAACCCTCGTCGACGAGATTCCGGACCGCCTCGGCCGTGAGCTCGGCGTTGTTGTGGGTCAATTCGCCGCCCTTCTTGTGCACGTAGTAGCGGGTGTTGATTCCGTTCTGCACGAGCACGAGCGGCCGTGCGCGCGACGGCTCGCCGTTGACCATGCCCAGGATGTCTTCCATCTCGTCGTTGGAGACGGGATCGTTGGGCAGGCATTTCGCGATGCGCGTGATGTAGACGTCTTCCATCGGGGTTACTCCTGCCGCGCATCGTGCCGGCGATTTCACATCCTCAGTCGTGGATGGCCGATCCTCAGTTCAAATAGGCCTCCTCGACCCGGCGTTCCACCGCCGACCGACGGAACGGGAGCGCAAGGTAGAACGCGAGGAACGCCAGCGGCGAGAACAGCGCGACCGCGGAGGCCAGGTACCACCCGAAGATGCGAACCGCCCATTTCCGCCGCGGATCGCCATGTCCGCCTTTTTTGAGGATCAATTTTGACCAAATGGCGAACGGCCGCACGGCCCTGTCCTCCAGCCACATCAGGTGCGGCACGACCCGGCAGGCGGACCGCCGGTTGAGCTCGTCCTGGAGATCGGGAAAGACCGGCGCCGACAGCGCGTCGGCGACGACCGTTCCGTACGCGGAGCTCCGCGCGATGTCCTCATCGGACACGCCGGGGCGCGGAAACAGCCCGAGCAGGCGATCCTTTCGTCCCGTCAGCATCCAATAGAGGATCGTTATGACGCTGACGAGATGATAGGCCCGGTCCGTCAGCACGATATGACCGACGAGGCGGCCTTTGGCGGCGCGCACGCGGTTCTTGACCAGCGCGTGCGCCCGAACCCACATGTTTCGGCAACCCACGATCGTGAGCACCGGGGTGCCGTCCAGCAGCAGGGCCGCCTCGCGCGATTGGAGAAACGACGACGTCGGAATCGAGGGCGCCAGATACCACACCTGGTAGGCGAGGATCACCAGGTCATAGCGCTCGCTCGCCGTCAGCTGGAGCGGCTCGAGCGCGCAGGGAATTTCACGAAATGCTTCGGGGAACACGTCGAGGAATTCGTAGACCGACCAGGGGAACCGGAACGGCGCCGCCGGGGCGAGCCGCTCCTCGACGATCTCCACGCCGGATCGCTCCCGCAGGGGCGCCAGCAGCGAGGCGACGATGCGATCGAGCTGGCCCGATTGCGAGAACGACACGACGAGGATCTTCTTGGCGGCGCGGCCGCGGGTCGGCTCCGTGCTCGCCGTTGTCTCGGTCGTTCGCGCCGACACCGCCTGTCACCTCGCGTGCAGAAGTTGCATCGCCTTCGCCGTGAATCCGGCCGCGGCCGCGGGTCGATCGCGCGAGCCGCCGCAATCGTCCTCAAACGAATAGACTGTGGCTATGGATGTCAAATCGGGAGGTGGTACAGCTGGGTGGATTCGAACACACCGTCTCCTGATCCACACTCAGGCGCTCTACCATTGAGCTACAGCTGCACAGGCCTTGGTCGATCAACACACTGCCGGATCATATCACGCGCCGGCAGCATGTCATAAGTTCACGACGCCGCATAGCAAGCATGCGTCATCTTGAAGAGGTGCGCGAGCGCGAAGCCGGTCTTGAACGCGCAGTAGGTCTGCTCAGAAGTGCCCTTGTAGTCGCGCTTGTGCGAGGCATGCCCCTGCAGCGGATAGACGTAGCGGTTGTACAGTTTGCTGGCGAACGCACCGCGGAACGCGTGGCTGAGCAGCTTGTTGGCGCGGAACTCGTTGTCCTCGATGTCGGCCATCGGGGAGAGGCCGAGGGTGAGGGCCTTGCGGCCTTCGGCCCGGAAGGTCTCGATCGCGAAATGGAGGATCGCGTTGCAGATCTTCGAGTCGCACTCGGGGATGCGGCGCTTGAACGAGGTCGAATAGCCGATCACCTGGCCGTCCTCGTAGATCGGGTCGTAGAAGGAGAACGCCACCAGCTTGCCGTCGCGGTCGAAGGTGAAGAACCTGCGCACGTCGGGCTCGTCCTCCAGCACCACCGGCCGGTTGAGGAATGCGACCTCTCGATCCTTGAAGGTGCGCGTCTCGCGCCAGCGCTCGGAGAACTTCGCGGACCGCCTCGAGGCCGACTTCGGCCACCGTGCTTTCCTTGGTCACGTAGCCGTCCTTGACCGAGCGGTTGAAGTCGTGGCGCAGGCTCTTGCGCTTGTAGGTGGGCAGGTCGAGGCGGATGTCGATGCCCATCTCGTTGACCGCAAAGCCCATGGCGGACAGGATCTCGGCGGTCGCGCGCGACACCTGCCAGAACGACACGTTCCGCTTCGCCTTCATGAAGTCGCGGATCAGCTCGGCGCGGTTCTCGACCGCGGCCACCGGGTCGGCCAGGACGAGGGCGGTGCCGCCGACCATCTTGTAGGCGATGAAGCCGCGCTCGTTGCCGAAATACTCGAGGCCCTTCTGGACGGCCGCCGAGTAGGCGAGGGTGAAATTTCCGTGCTGGCGCAGGAAGGAGAGGCGGCGCTCGAGCGAGACGCCGGTGGGCGCGGCAGACTGCGTGCGCGCCTGCGGCAGGAGCCGGTCCGCGATCGGTGCGAAAGCCTGGAAGAAAGCGCGCGAGGTCTGCTGGCTCAGTGAAAGAGTGGTGGTCATGGCCCGTCTCCGTCGTTCTCCCGGCCGATTTGATCGGCCCCGACGATCCAGAGCCTACGTAACGCGGCGGCCGAGTTATGTGACGGGAGTCACACTAATCCGGGGCCTCCTTGGAAAAACGGGCCTTTCGGCCGTCTGGCGAGGATTTACCTGCCGCCCAGGAAGGCGAGGAGCGCGGTGTTCGCCACGGCGGGGCAGTCTTCGTGCGCCGAGTGGCCGCACCCGGGCAGGATTTGGACCGTCGCGCCCGGTATCCGGCGTGCGAGCTCGTGCGCCTGCCAGGGCTCGTCGAGGCAATCGTCGCTGCCCCACAGCAGCAGCGTCGGGAAGCGGATCTGGTCGAGGTGGCTTTCCGTCAGCGCATAGTCGAGCCGCTGCTCGAGCTTCCACAGAGCCTCGCGGTTCTCCCGGCGGCTGAGCGGGGCCCAGTTCTCGTCGACGACCCGGGCGCTGACACGCTCGCGATGGGTGAAGCAGGTGCGGAACACCCGGGCAAAATCGGATTTGCGCATCAGCTTGGTGGCGAGCCGGCCGACGATCGGCAGGCCGAGGGCCCGAAACTCCCACCGCGACGGCAGGTCGAGCACCGGGGCGCCCATCAGGACCAGGCGCTCGATTCGCTCCGGATGCTGCTGGGCGAAGTAGAGCGACCAGCTGCCGCCCCAGGAGTGCCCGACCAGGGCCACCCGCGGCAGGTCCATGGCATCGAGAAAGGCGCCGAGCGCATCGGCCATCGCGTCGAAATCGAAGCGGAAATCCTTTTGCGTGACGGTGGTGTACCCCTGGCTGGGCAATTCAACCGCGAACACCGTGAAATGCTCCGCCAGGGCCGGGATCGTGTCCCGGTAGGAGAAGATCCACTGGGCGCCGCCCGGCACCAGCACCACCGGGGGGCCATGTCCCGTCTTGGTGTAGTGGAAGCGTGCGATCGGCGTGTCGACGAAGCGGGAATCGATCGCCGCCAGGTAGGCCGAGTGGAAACCGCGGTCCTCAGGGGGCTGCCACGCATAGGCGACGACGACCGCCACGATCAACACGAACCCAAAGGCCGCCGCCGGGACGATGAGAAACATCCTGACAACGACGGCAAGGGCTGAGCGCTCAATCGTCGTCGTCGTCGTCGTCCAAATCGACCGCATTCAGCGGCCACGGCAGCGGCACCATCTCGCGCACCACGACCACGACCGGCTGCGCCCCGGCCTTGATGGTTCCGGCCTCGGTGAGATCGGCGATCACGTCGTCGATGTCGGCCATCAGCTTGCCCCGGCCCTTGCGCAGCCGCCGCACCTGCTTGGGGCTTCGTCGCTTCGCCAGCTCGACCAGGACGAGCTGCGGCTTCTCCGGCCCCTCTTTCGCCTGTGATCGCGGCTCCGCAGTGCCCGGTTGCTGTGCCATGCCCGTGTCCTCCAGACCCCTTGATTAAGCTTTCGGCAGAATGCGGAACGGCACCGCCTTGCGTCCCTCGTTGTACGCGCGCCGGCCCAACTCGACGAGGTTGGCCGGAGCCTCGAGGATCCAGCCGTCGCGCCGTCGGCGGTTCGAACTCGTCGTGACGGTTGAGCATGTCCTGCGCGAAGACGATATTCGCCTTGACCAGCTGGCGCGCCGTTCGCTCCAACGGCCTGGTCAGCATCGACACGCGGCCACGTCCCTTCCGCGGCTCCTCGTAGACGGTCGAGGCCTGGCGGGTGTCGCCCTGACGATTGATGACGATGACACGTTTGACGCGATCATCCATGGGTCGCCCTCCTCGTGGCGATAAGTTCTCGTGAGGATACACGTGCGGCCTACTTGTCGGCAAGCAATTCGTCCGAATCGAGGCCGTGCAGCCGTATCGATAGACGCCAGGTATCGAAAAACTCAGTCGGCATCGTCCTCGTCATCCCGCCCGCCCTGCGTGTAGATCACCACGACGGGCACGAAGACCCGCTTCGTGCCGGCAAGCTCGACGTCCTCCCGGATGTGCCGCATCGCCTCCCGGATGTCGTCTGCCAGGGGGCCGCCGCCGCTGCGCAGCGCCTTGATCTCTTCCTTCCCCGCACTGCCGAGATCCGCAACGATCGGGGGGGTGATGTTGGCCGGCACGATTCTCTCCCTGCCGCAGCGAATTAGCTCTGCGACGTGATTACGACGTAGTCGGGCCGGTCGCAGCGATAAAGCAGCACGACGGGCACGATCTCGGTGGCGGCGTCCACCGCGAGCCCGTCCGGCGAGCGGGCGATGGCTGCCTGGATCTGGCGCGCCAGCTCGCCGTGTCCCTGCTTGAGCTGATCGATCCGATCCTCGCTCTGGCTGCCCACGTCGACCACGAGCCCGATATCCGGCCATTTCGTCACCAGCGGGGGAAACCGCCGATTGCCGCCGCCTTCGTTCATGTCCGCGATCTCTTCATCGGTTGCCGTAGTCGGGATGCCGGTCCGGCTCGCTCAGGCGAATCAGGACCCTGCGCATGACGATCAGCGCGACCCCCAGCAACAGCAGTTGCACCCAGCCGAACGAGGTGAGCCACTCGAGGATCTCGAACCAGGGAATCGGGCGTCGGAACCAGCGTTCGGCCGCGAACTGCGCGATCAGGCCGAGCCCGACCGCCGCGCTGCCCGCATAGACGAGCCACAGCGTCACCGACATCACGTAGGCGATCTTTCCGACGATGTTGCGGAACTGGATGATCGGCTCCGAGACGTTGCGCTGGAAGCGGAAGAAGAACTGGCTGGCGAGGTCGGCGACCTGCTCGATCTGCAGATAGTCGGCCTTGGTCGGCCCGTCGAGCCGCTTCTCGATGTACTTGCGCACGCGCCGGCGCGCCTCCTTGCCGGCGACGCGCGTATAGCTCTTCCATTCCGCGACCGGGTCGATGGTCTTGTCGAGCCGCACCACGATCGAGTCGTAGAGCAGCGACGCGCGGAAGAACTGGATCGTCTCCAGGCTCACCGGCAGGCCCTTCTCGCGCGCGACGTTGATGTAGCGAAAGCAGTTGAGCGCGGTAGAGCGCTCCCACCATTCGGCGTCGCTCGAGCTCACCGCGTAGACCCAGTCCGTGTAGATCTCCTCCAGCGCCTTGATCACGTTGTCGACGTCGATCGGCGGCAGGCGTCCGGCCAGCGTCATCGAAGCCGCGACCATGCGCTCGATGTCGCCGTTCTTCAAATGATGATGCAGCTCGCGCCAGACGTTGCGGGCGTCGCTGGAGAAGCGGCCGACTGCGCCGAAGTCGATGAAGCAGATGCGGCTGTCCGGCAGCACCACGAGATTGGCCGGATGCGGATCGGCATGGAAGAAGAGATGCTCGAGCAGCTGGCGATGCAGCGCGCGCACCAGCCTGCGCCCGACCAGCGCGGGCTCGATTCCCAGGCTGCGCGCATAGGTCAGGAACTCGTGGTCCTGGCCGTCGACGGCGGCCATGAGCTCCCACATCCAGATGCCCGAGACGAGATCGTTCACCAGGACTTCTTCGGTGCAGTACTGGAAGAACACGCGCGGCGCCGTGATGCCGTCGCCCTCCTTCCCGGCGCGCTGCCTGAACATCTCGGTGTAACGCGCCTCGGTCCGGAAGTTCAGCTCGCCCAGCAGCATGGTACCGAGGTTTTCGCGGAAATCCTTGGTCTGGCCCGGCCGGATGATGGTGAGGATCTCGGCCGCGACCAGGAGCCAGTTCATCACCCTGAGGTCCGCCGCCAGCACCGGGCCGACGCCCGGTCGCCGCACCTTCACGGCGACGCGCTCGCCGCTCTTCAACCGGGCCTGGTAGACGCAGGCGAGCGAGGCCGAGCCGATCGGATTGGGGTCGAACTGCTCGAACAGGTCGTCGATTCGGCGGCCCAGGCTGCGCTCGATGATGGCGATCGCCTCGGCGCTCGGAAACGACGGGACCTGGTCGAGCATCCGGGTCAGCTCGGCGCAATACGCATAGGGAAGTATATCGGCGCGTACCGCAAGTTGCTGCCCGAGCTTGGCGAAGAATGGACCCAACCCCTCGAAGACATGCCGCAGTCGCACGGCGCGGCGCTGGTCCGAGCTGCGGCGCAGCACCCAGTCGAGCGCGTTGCCGGCGAAGAACCGCGCCAGCGCCAGCAACCAGACCAACAGCCGGATCATCGGCCGGATCACGCCCGGCTTGAAAACGATGCGGCGCGCCATCGGCAGCGTCACATGGGCCGTATCGGCCGAGTGAGCGACCTTGCGGCGCGGCATCGCGCGCACCACCTCGTCGTCCGGCATCGGCTGCCCCGGTGCCGCCGGCAGCGCCACAATTCGCCCGCTCGCTCCGGGCCACCGTCTGACGCCGGCCTCGACCGCAAGCTCTATCTTGAACGCGCGCTTCGGTTCCATCTCGGTTCGTGCGACCCGCCGTCCGTTTCTTCATTCATTCATCCATGTTTTTGCCGCAAGATACAAACGTGAATTCGCATGCCCCATTGGCCGGCTCGAATCGGCGCGCCGAGTCCCCGGGCATGAGGCGTTTCGACGCCGCTCACTTGACGCCGCAACGCCGCCACGGCTTTTATCCTCCGTTGGCTGTGTTCAGATCCGCAAGGTCGCTCGAAGCGGGGAGGCGGTGGCGACACGCCGGCATGTCCCTGCGCGACGGCAACCAGTCCGGGTAGGCCGCTCTTCGATGTGCCGCAGGGGGAAGCGCTGATGGCGCTCAATGTGTCAGCCTGGTCGATCCGGCAGCCGCTGCCGTCGATCGTGATGGCTATCGTCATCACCCTGCTCGGCTGGGTCAGCTTCACCAAGCTGCCGATCACGCGCATGCCGAACGTCGACATTCCGGTGATCGCCGTGACGGTCGTTCAGCCGGGCGCGGCTCCCGCCGAGCTCGAGTCGCAGGTGACCAAGCCGATCGAGGATGCGGTGTCGGGCGTCGAAGGGGTCCACCACATCCACTCGAACATCACCGACGGCATTTCGACCACCACGTTCCAGTTCCGGCTGGAAACCAACACCGACCGCGCCCTCAATGACGTCAAGGACGCCGTCACCAACGTGCGTGGCAACCTGCCGAGCGGCATCAACGAGCCGCTCATCCAGCGCATCGACGTGGTCGGGCTGCCGATCGTCACCTATGCGGCGATCTCGCCCGGCAAGACGCCGGAGCAGCTGTCCTATTTCGTCGACGACGTGGTCAAGCGGGCGTTGCAGGGCGTCCGCAATGTCGGGCGGGTCGAGCGCATCGGCGGCGTCGATCGCGAGATCCGTGTCGGGCTCGACCCCGACCGCCTCCAGGCCGTCGGCCTCACCGCGCTCGACGTCAGCCGCCGCCTGCGCGGCACCAACGTGGATCTCGCCGGCGGGCGCACAGAGATCGGCGGCCGCGACCAATCCATTCGCACGCTCGCGGGCGCAACCACGCTCGCCGCTCTGTCGTCGGTGCGGATCGCGCTTGCGCGCGGCGGTCAGGTCCGGCTCGACGATCTCGGCACCGTTGCCGACACCATTGCCGAGCCGTGGAGCTTCGCGCGCGCCGACGGCGAGCCGGTGGTGGGATTCAGCATCCTGCGCTCCAAAGGGGCGAGCGACGTGACCGTGGCGGCGGCGGTGGCCGACCGGATCAATCGCCTCAAGACGGAATACCCGGACGTCGAGCTCAAGCTGATCAACTCCTCGGTCAATTTCACGGTCGCCAGCTACCATCAGGCCTTGAGCACCTTGTTCGAGGGCGCCGCGCTCGCCGTGATCGTCGTGTTCCTGTTCCTGCGCGACCTGCGTGCCACCATCATCGCGGCCGTCACCCTGCCGCTGTCGATCATTCCAGCCTTCTGGGCGATGGACATGCTCGGCTTCTCCCTCAACATGGTGAGCCTGCTCGCCATCACGCTCTCCACCGGCATCATCGTCGACGACGCCATCGTCGAGATCGAGAACATCGAGCGCCACATCCGCATGGGCAAATCGGCCTATCAGGCCTCGCTCGACGCCGCCGACGAGATCGGGCTGGCGGTGATCGCCATCAGCCTGACCATCGTGGCGGTGTTCACGCCGGCGAGCTTCATGACGTCGATCACCGGCCAGTTCTTCAAGCAATTCGGCCTCACGGTATCGATCCAGGTGCTGTTCTCGCTGCTGTGCGCCCGCATGATCACCCCGCTGCTCGCCGCCTATTTCATGCAGGCGCATTTCCTCCAGGAGAAGCAGGAGGGGCGTCTCATGGCGCGGTATACGCGGCTGGTCGATTGGTCGGTGCGCCACCGGATCACCACCGTCGTCATCAGCCTGGTCGCGTTCGTCCTCTCGATCCTCAGCATGGGCCTTCTGCCGTCTGGATTTCTGCCCTCGCAGGATACCGGCCGATCGCTGCTGGCGATCGAGCTGCCGTCCGGCTCGCTCCTCTCCGAGACCGAAGCCGTCACCGAGGAAGTGGTGCGGCGGCTGCGCCGCCGCCGCGAAGTCCAGAGCGTGTTCGTCGACGGCGGACGGATTCCCCCGGCACCTACGAGGTCCGCAAGGCGGCGCTGACCATCAATTTCGTGCCGCGGTCGGACCGCGCGATCTCGCAACGCGACCTCGAGCTCGCGATCACCCGCGACCTCGCGAGCCTCCCCGACATCCGCTACTGGTTCTTCGACGAGAACGGCAAGCGCAACGTCACCTACGTCGTCACCGGGCCGGACAGCCGGACCGTCGGCAACGTGGCGGCCGAGCTCGCCACGCAGATGCGCCGCGTGCCGAGCGTCACCAACGTCATCTCGTCAGCGGGGCTGGAGCGACCGGAGCTGCGGATCTATCCCCGTCTCGATCTGGCGGTTGCGCTGGGGATCACCACCGAGAGCCTGTCGGAAACCATCCGCGTCGCCACCATCGGCGATGTGTCGCAGGCGCTCGCCAAGTTCAACGCCGGCAATCGCGTCGTCCCGGTGCGCGTCCTGCTGGAGGAAAGTGCGCGCGCCGATCGCCAGGTGCTCGAGCAGCTGCGTGTGCCGTCCCCGCTCGGCGGCGGCGTGCCGCTGCTCGCCATTAGCACGATCGACCTCGGCCAGGGGCCCGTCAACATTGCCCGCTTCGACCGCCAGCGCCAGGCCACGGTCGAGGCCGATCTTGCCGGCACCGCCGCGCTGAGCGAAGCGACGGCGGCGATCCGCCAGCTTCCGGTGATGAAGGCGCTTCCGCGCGACATCAAGGTCGTCGAGGGGGGCGATGCCGAGCTGCAGGAGGAATTGTTCTCCGATTTCGGCCAGGCCATGACCCAGGGCCTGACCATGGTCTTTGTCGTGCTGGTCATCCTGTTCGGCAGCTTTCTTCAGCCGATCACCATCCTGGCCGCCCTGCCCATGTCGATCGGCGGTGCGATCATCGCCCTCCTGATTACCGGCAAGCCGATGAGCGCCGTGGTGGTCATCGGGATATTGATGCTCATGGGCATCGTCACCAAGAACGCCATCATGCTGGTCGACTTCATGCTCGAAGCGATGCATCAAGGAGTCGACCGCACCGCGGCCATCGTCGACGCGGGACGCAAGCGGGCGCGACCGATCATCATGACCACCATCGCCATGGTGGCCGGCATGGTGCCGAGCGCGCTCGCCTTGGGTGCCGGCGGCGACGCGCGCGCGCCCATGGCGATCGCGGTGATCGGCGGCCTCTTGGTGTCGACCGCCCTGTCGTTGTTGTTCGTGCCGGCGTTTTTCGCCCTGATGGACGATGCCGGCAAGCTGATCTGGCGCATCTTCGGGCGCTTCCTCGGTGGCCCGGACGACGCGGACAACAAGCCGCACGCAACGTGAATGAACGACCGTATTGCCTTGCTCGGCTATATGGATTAGGTCCGCGCGGGGATTGGCGACAGGCGGGTCACCGTAGAGGACTAGATGACGAAATCGGGGACTTTGCTGTTCGGTCTCTCCCTTCTGCTGGCCGCCTTGGGCGTCGGCGCTTCCCACGCGCAGCAAGGCGGCCGTGCCGCCGCCGAGCCCCCCTGCAGCGGCCTGTTCTGCCCCGAGCCGGCGGCCGCGCCCGCCAAGGCGAGCAAGAAGAAGACCGCCAGGCAGCAGAAGGCGGCCAAACCGGGACGCACGGCGAAGTCCGCCACCAAGCCGCAGGACGACAAGAAGGCGAGCGCGGTCGAGCGCACGCCGTTCACCGAGGAGGAGCGCTATTCGGCGATCGTGCCCGGTCTGCCGGGTATTCGTTTCTGGGCCAACTCGCTCGGCGCCTTCATGGAGTCCTTGCCGCGCGAGAAGGGACCGTGGCTCATCCTCTCCAGCGGCGGATCGGCCGGCGCCTATGGGGCAGGCGTGCTGTACGGGCTGTCGCAGGCCGGCAAGCGGCCCGATTTCACCGTCGTCACCGGGGTGAGCATCGGCGCCGTGATGGCCCCCTATGCGTTCCTTGGGCAGAAATACGATGAGCAGTTGCGCGAGAGCTTCCTCAGCCTCACCTCCGCCGACGTGTTCGAGGACACGCAGCGTCCGGACAGTCTGGTCGACACCTGGCCGCTCAAGGACTTCCTCGCCAAGCGCGTGACGCTGCAGCTGCTCGCCGACGTCGCCGCCGAGCATCGCAAAGGACGCCGCCTCTACGTGGTGACGGCCGACCTCGACGCCGAGCGTGCGGTGCTGTGGAACATGGGGGCGATCGCCGCCCACGGCGGGGAGGCGGCGGCCAATCTGTTTCGCCAGATCCTGCTCGCCGCTTCGGCCATTCCCGGCGTGTTTCCGCCGGCCTATGTCGACGTCGAGGCGAACGGCAAGAAATTCCAGGAGATGCACGTCGACGGCGGCGTGGTCGGCCCGTTCTATGCGGCGCCGTCGAGCTGGCTGGTCGACCCGGCGAGCGAGCTGCCGGTGAGCCAGATGTACGTCATCGTGCACAGCAAGCTCGCGCCCGAATTCGACGTTACCGGCAAGGAGAAGATCTTCATCCTCGGGCGCACGATCTCCCAGGCCATCAAGGCCGGGGCGCAGGCGCAGATCGCGCTCCTGTCGGCGGCGACGAAGCGTCACGATATCGAGCTCAACGTCGCCTATATCGACAACAGCTTCGACGTGAAGGCCGAGACCTCGTTCGACCCCAAGCAGATGAAGGCCCTGTTCGATTTCGGCGTCGAGCAGGCGAGGAACGGCACCGTTTTCCGCACCCAGAATGCGGCCGCCACCGGCCAGGTGCAAAAACGCGATTGATCACGCCCGGGCGGCGACGCGGGATTCTCGTCATGCGCGGCCTTCATTCCGGCTGAACCCACGGCAGCGCAGGTGCGACAGAGCCGTGGCAGCGATCGTTCGCGCCGGAGCACGGCAATCGAATGGGTGAATGCTCGGGCGCAGCGATGTTGACCGATCCCGATCTCGTCCATTTCGATCCGCCGGCGCATCCTCCGATGAATCTGGCGGGTCTGAGGGCGTTTCGGCACAATGTGCTCGCGACGATCCCGCGTGCCGCGTACGAGCAGCCGACCACGCGAATTCGGTTGCCGCTGACGGATGTTCTGTTCCTCTGCGATCCGGATCTGATCGAGGACGTTCTCGCGACCCGCGTCGAGACGTTCGGCCGCGACGCGATGATGCGGCGCGCATTTGCGCCGCTGCTCGGCAAGAACTCCATATTCCTCGCCGAGGGCGCCGACTGGCGCTGGCAGCGCCGCGCCGCCGCGCCGATCTTTCGCCACGAGACCCTGCTCTCCTTCGTGCCGGTGTTTGCCGAAATGGCGGACCGCCAGGTCGTCCGCTGGCAACGCGACGCGAAGGATGCGCCTGTCGAAGTCGGCGCTGCCATGCTCCGCACCACGTTCGACGTCATCGTCGAGACCATGCTCGGCGGCTCGGCGCGGCTCGACTTCGCCCGCTACGCCAAGGCGATGAATGCCACGCTCGATGCCGCCACCTGGCATTACATCCTGGCGATGTTCGCCGCGCCGTCCTGGATGCCGTATCCGGGCCAGTGGCGCGCCAGGCGCGCCCACGACTACCAGCACGGGGTCATCAACGAGATCGTCGCTTCACGCGCCGACGAGGAGCCGGCATCGCGCGGCGACCTGATCGCGCTGCTCGGCGCCGCGCGCGACCCGGAGACCGGCACCGGCATGACGCGCGAGCAGGTGGTGACCAATCTCCTGAGCCTCATCAACGCGGGCCACGAGACCACGACGGTCGCCTTGACGTGGATGCTGTGGCTTCTCGCCAGGAGCGAGTCCCTGCAGCAGCTGCTATTCGACGAGATCGAGGCGGTCGTCGGGCATGGGCCGATCGGCGCCGGGCACGTCGACAAGCTGGCGTGCTGCCGGCAGGCCCTGCAGGAGGCGATGCGGCTCTATCCGCCGGTTCCCGCCATGGTGCGCCGGGTGGTGGCCGACACCGACCTCGGCGAGCACCGCCTCAAGGCCTCCACGCAGATCGTCATCCCGATCTACGCCCTGCATCGCCATGCCCTGCTGTGGGAGAATCCGAACACGTTCGACCTCACCCGTTTCACGCCCGAGAGGGTGAAGGCGCGCTCGCGCTACATATATCTGCCGTTCAGCGCCGGTCCGCGGGTATGCATCGGCGCCGTCTTCGCCATGCTGGAGGCGGTGGTGATCCTGGCGACCCTGGTGCGCGCGTTCCGCTTTCGCCCGGTTGCGGGCCATCGGCCGAAGCCGGTCGCGCATGTCAGCCTGCGTCCCGAGGGGGGGATGCCGCTGTTCGTCGTGCCGCGGTGAGCGGCTGCGCTCGGATCAGGTGGCGACGGCGCCCTTGGCGGCGACCAGATCGTCGATCCGGGCGCACAGGTTCTTGAGCACGAAATACTGCTCGGTCGTCGCCGCCCCGTCATTGACCTCCTGGGTCCAGCGCTCGAGCGGGAGCTTGATCGCGAACGCCTTGTCGATGGCGAAAGCGATATCGAGGAAGTCGAGGCTGTCGATGCCGAGATCGTTGATGGCGTGGCTGTCCGGCTTGATGCCCGGACGCGGGATGTCGCAGGTCTCGGCGATGATATTCGCCACGGTGTCGAAGGTCGAGGACATCGGCGAACCCCAAGCGAAACGAGGATTTCGCGCCGCAGCGCCACGCTGCGACGTCATTGCGGCAGCCCGCGACGCACCCCGGTCGTCGCAACCTGCCACTCCGCCGTTCGTATACCGAAGGGGGGGAGAGAGTTCAATGGCGCGGCAAAAAAAGCCCTTGCCGCAATAACTATATGATCCGGCTGCGCAACTGTGCGGTGACGATCTCGGTGACGATCACCACCGCGAAGATGACCAACAGCACCAGTCCGGCCTGATCCCAGTAGAGATTGGACAGTGCGGTATCGAGCGCCATGCCGAGCCCGCCGCCCCCGACCAGCCCGAGCACGGCGGATTCGCGCACGTTGATGTCCCAGCGGAACATGGCGATCGCCAGGAACGCCGGCTTCACCTGCGGCCAGTAGCCCTTGATGAGGATCGCGAGCGGCGGCGCGCCGACCGCATGCAGCGCCTCGATCGGGCCGCGCCGCACGTCCTCGATCGCCTCGGAAAGGAACTTGCCGGTGAAGCCGATCGAATGCACCGCGATGGCGAGCGTGCCGGCGAGGGCGCCCGGGCCGAACACCGCCACGAAGAACAGAGCCCAGATCATCGCGTGCACCGAGCGCGTCGCCACCAGGATGAAGCGCCCCACCAGATTGAGCGTCACCGAGCCCGTGAGGTTGCGCGCCGTCATCAGGGCGACGAGGCTCGCGAGCACGACCGCCAGGATGGTGCCGAGCGTCGCGGTGTGCAGCGTCTCGACCAGCGCCTCGTGCACCACTTTGGGGTACCACGACCAGTCGATCGGCCACATGCGCACGAACAGATCGGCGGTCTGCTGCGGAGCGTCGTAGAGGAACTCGGGGATGATCTCGATCGTCTGCAGCGACCACACGAAGGCGACGAGGGCGAGGAGATAGAACGCCGAGCGCAGGATCCGCTCGGTGGTCGAGAAGCGCTGCCAGCGCCGCAGCTGTGTGCCCGCCGGCCCGCTCGGCAATGCGTCGGACGCCGTCATTGGAACAGCCTGCGCATGAAGCCGGAGACGATCTCGCCCAGCATGACGATCAGGATGATCGCCAGCACGATGGTCAGCACGAAATCGTAGTCGAAGCGCTGAAACGCGGTGAACAGGGTCGCCCCGATGCCGCCGCCGCCGACCAGCCCGACCAGCGCGGAATTGCGCAGGTTCGAATCGAGCTGATAGGCGCAGAACCCGATGAAGCGCGACATCACCTGCGGCATCACGCTCATGATGATGACGGAGAGGAACGACGCGCCGGCCGCGCGCACGGCCTCGACCGGCTTCATCGACGTCTCCTCGACCGCCTCGGCGAGCAGCTTCGACAGGAAGCCGAGCGAGGCCACGATCAGGGCGAGCATGCCGGCGAGCGCACCGAAGCCGACCGCCTTGACGAACAGGATGGCGACGATCACCGGGTGGAACGAGCGGAACAGGGCAATCAGGGTGCGGGCGATCCAGGCAACCGGCGCGGGCGCGAGGTTGCGCGCGGCGGCCAGCCCGAGCGGCAGCGACAGCGCGATGCCGAAGACGGTGGCCAGGATGGCGATCTGCAGGCTCTCCAGCATGCCGTGCTCGAGGAGCTGCAATTTGTCGGCGGCGAACGCCGGCGGAAACATGCGCGACAGGAAGCGCCCGGCGTGGCCGAACCCCTCGACGAAGCGCGGCCACGTCATGTCGAGGATCGAGCTCGCATAGATGACGTAGGCGACCAGCGCCACCAGCCCGATCCGCGCCGGCCAATTGGGCGGAAACGCCTGGCGCGGAGCGGCGCGCAGCGCTGGCGCGTCGCTCATTCCAGCCACCCCTCGCCGCCGTAGATCTCGACCAGGTGCCTGTCCTCCAGCGTGCGCGGCGGCCCGTCGAACACGACCTTGCCCCGCGACATGCCGATGACGCGGTCGGCGAAGCGCCGGGCGAGCTCCACGTTGTGGATGTTGACGATGACCGGGATGTCGCGCTCGCCCGCCCGGCGGGCGATCAGCTCCATGATCTCCACCGATGTCTTGGGGTCGAGCGAGGAGGTCGGCTCGTCCGCAAGGATCAGATCGGGATCCTGCATCAGCGCGCGCGCGATGCCGACCCGTTGGCGTTGCCCGCCGGAGAGCTGGTCGGCGCGCTTTACGGCGAACTCGCCCAGGCCCACCGCGTCGAGCAGCACGAAGGCGTGCTCGACGTCGGCGGCGGGAAACCGGCGCAGGAAGGCGCGCCAGGCGGGGACGTAGCCGAGCCGGCCGCACAGCACGTTCTCGATCACCGAGAGGCGCTCGACCAGATTGTATTCCTGGAACACCATGCCGATGCGCCGGCGCGCCGCGCGCAATGGCCGACCGCGCAGCCGCGCGAGGTCCTGGCCGAGAAACAGGATCTCGCCGGCGGTCGGGTCGACCAGCCGGTTGATGCAGCGCACCAGGGTGGACTTGCCGGTGCCGGATGGACCGATCACCGCAGTGACGCCGCGGCCCTCGATCGTCAGCGACACGTCGTCGAGCACACGCGTCCCGGCGGAATACTCCTTGCGCAGGTTGCGGATCACGAGCGAGCGGTCGAGCGCGGCCGCGTCGGGACGGATCGGTGCTGCGGCGTCCATGCCGGCTCTAGTGCTCCGATTCCGAATTTCGCATCAATTCGCGGCATCCTCTGAGCGAAATTCGGAATCAAAGGAGCACTAGCAATATCGATGCTTTCTAGTGCGGCTTATGGATTTGCAGTTCCTACACGAGATTGCTGCAAACTGATAGGAACTGCAAATCCGCCGCACTAGCTGTTACTGCTTCGGCTGCGCCGGAGCCTGCTGCTGCTTCTTGGCGAGCGCCTCGGCCTCGCGCTTGCTCTCCGCGTCATAGGCCGACTTGTTGTAGGGCGTGCCGGAGCCCTCGGCGATCTCGCGCACCACCTTCCAGGTCTCGCGGTAGGTGATCGGGAAGAAGCGGTCGTCGCCGTTGAACTCCTTCTGCATCGCTTCGGGGAAGCGGAATGCGTAGAAGCAATCGGTGAGCTTCTTGGCGAGCTCCGGCTTGAGGTCGTGCGCATAGGCGAACGACGAGGTCGGGAAGATCGGGCTGCGATAGATGATGCGGTAGTCGTCGGCCTTGATGGTCCCGCGCGTGATCATGCGCTCGAACACGTCGGAGGCGACGCCCGCCATGTCATAGTCGCCCGACAGCACGCCGAGCGCCGACTTGTCGTGTCCGCCCGACATCAGCGGCTTGTAGTCCTCGTTCGGCTTGAGCCCTTGCGGGGGATAGAGCACCAGCGGGGCGAGATGCCCGGAGTTCGATGACGGTGCCGTGTGGGCGACGCGCTTGCCCTTGAGGTCGGCGAGCTTCTGATAGGGGCTGTTCGCCTTCACCACCGAGATCAGGTGGTAGCCGTGCGGGCCCTTCTCGGTGCCCTTGGCGGCGAACGGGACGGCGCCGGCGAGGTTGACGGCAAACCCGGTCGGGCCGGTCGAGAAGCCGGCAACATGCAGGCGGCCGGAGCGCATCGCCTCGATCTCGGCCGAGTTCGACTGCACCGGGTAGTAGACCACGCGCTTTCCGGTGCACTGCGCCAGATAATCGGTGAACGGCTTGAAGACGTTCTGATAGACCGCCGGGTCCTCGACCGGCGTGTAGGCGAACACGAGCGCCGACGGATCGCGCCATTTCTTCGCGTCCTTGGGCGCGTCCGCCACCAGGTCGCCGTCTTCGTCGCAATAGAGGGTGTCGAGTTGCCCGCGGCCCTTGCAGGAATTGGCCTGTGCCAGGGCGTCGGTCGCGGTGAGAGCGCCGAGCGCGACAGCGAACGCGACGGCAGCGCGCCGCCCGATCCATTGGGTCGTCATTGAGATCCTCCCCGGACGCCGATTGGCGGCTTGGTCGTTGAGCAGCGCCGGTATGGGCGCCGTTGAGGGCGACGATACAGGTGCCGCCCCCCGGCCGGCAACCGAGGCCCGCAACGGTCCTGTGGGGAACAAAAGCGGCAGTTCTTCACTTCCAATCCCGGGACTGCGGGGAGCTTGGGCGGAGCAGTGGGTATCCCAGCCGCAATCCTTGTGCCTGCGCGGATGGCAGGATTTTCGATGGGTTCCTTGCTTCGGCAAGGAAATCGCCCAGCAATTACCAAATTGTGGTCGGTATTCCGTTGCATTCGGCCCGTACACGCCACCCTGCCACATCAAATTATCCAACAAGCACGAGGGTCAAAGATGGCAAAGAAGGTGACTATTTACTTGGCTACCGCTTCCATTATTCTCGCTGGATTGGCAGTTGAAGCGGCTGCTCAATCGGGAATTGCTTCGATCTACTCATACAAAACTGGCCGGACCGCCAGCGGAGAGCGTGCTCATCCCACTGGCCTGACCGCGGCGCATCGCTCGCTGCCGTTTGGCACCAAGGTGCGCGTCACCAACCGCCGCAATGGTCACTCGGTGGTGGTGCGGATCAATGACCGGGGGCCGTTCGTGCGCGGGCGGGTCATCGACGTGACCCCAGCCGCCGCACGGTCGCTGGGCTTCTCCGGGCTGGTGCCCGTCCACCTTGCGGTCCTCAACTAGGATCTGAGGATTACCAGCGGCTGCGCACCGGGACATCGACCGGCGTGCAGCCGCGCCGTCCCGACAGCACGCAATCCTGGTCCTTCTGCATCTGCGCGAGCTTGGTGGCGATCCATACGCCGGCGAGCACGAGGAAGATGCAGACGATGAACGCGAACGCATTCATCGTCATGCGGTGGCGATAGTCATCGGCCCCCTGGCGCTCGAATTGGCCGAGGTCGCCGATCGAGGGCGGTGCCGGCGTTTCGATCGGGGGTGTCGGGCGGTTGTCGTTGACGGCGGGCGGATGCCGCGGCCGCCACGGTACGATCCGGCCCCGCTCGCTCGCATCCGGCCGTTCAGCATTCATCGCGACACTCGAGCCTCTTGGTCGACCGAATCCTCTTGGTCGACCGATCCTGCCCCAGACGACACCGCATCATAGCAAATGGCCCGCCGAAATTCGAGCGTGACGAGCGCCTTGGTGAAGCATGTCAGAGCGCCCTCCGACGCATCGGAGCGGTGGCCGGTTGGTCGGGGCGGTGCTGCTGCTCAGGAACCGGTGGCTTCGGCGCACGCGGCGTGGGGGGCGGGTGCGATCCGGATCGGCTCGCCCTGGTCCGACAGGCAGGCCTCGACTACCCGCAACAGGTCCTTCGCCCGGAACGGCTTGGGCAGGCTGTAGGCTGCGCCCAGCCTGGTCGCCATGGTCAGGAAGTCCGGCGCCGGCTGTGCCGAATGGCGGAACAGGAAGCCCGATATGGCGATGACCGGCACCGCCGGGGCGTGCTTGTTGAAGGCCCGGATGGTCTCGAGACCATCCATGCCCGGCATGAAGATATCGACGATCACGACGTCGAACGAATGGCCCTGGACGGCGGCGATGCCGCTGCGTCCATCCTCGGCGACGGCGACGTTGAACCCTTGATGCTCCAGGACTGTCTTGATCGCGCTGCGGACCGCTTTGTCGTCGTCGTCGACGACGAGAACACGTGACATCGGTGTGGCCTCTCGGACTTCGTTGGCCCGTCGAATGCACGCTCCCTTGTCCGCTACTACTAAAGTATGACGCCACAACTATTGGTAAGGGCGACCGAATCGCGACTCGGAAACATGCAATGAAATCAATTCCCTTGTGAATAGGGCAAACCCTTAAGGGTGGTAGGATGATGGCGGAGACCGCGGCGGCGCCCATGGGGGTTCGGACACGGCACAGGTGGTACAACCGCAAGATGGGCTGTGAGCTGGTTCCATGACTTCCACGCATCAACTTTGGATTTCTGAACGGTTCGGGCGTGCCGCTGGAGCCACATTTTGGCCATCGAACTGCCACCGAGGAGCGTGCTCAAATATGCGTCGACATGACGCATAAAATAAACAATCACTGGTTCCCGGCACCCTTGCTATCAATAAATATACTGCCTGATAAATAGGCGAATAATGGTAATCGCGTGCTCCTGGTCCAATAGGGGCCGCCAAGCGCCTTCGCAGGCTCCCAAAAGGTTGACCGATCTCGCGGGCCACCCGTGTGGGCAATCGCTCCGCGTCGCGATACAGACACGCGGGCTCGGGCCCGACCGGAGTGTTCGCCATGAAGATGCGGGTTGCGTTTTTCCTGGCTGCCATGCTCAGCGCCGGCAGCGCCCACGCCTACGACTACAAGGTCGCCGGCATCGAGATCGACCGGCCCTGGTCGCGCGCGACGCCGCGGGGAGCGAAGGTCGCGAGCGGCTACGTGAAGATCACCAACGCGGGCACGACCCCGGACCGCCTGGTGGGCGCCTCGTTCGCACTGTCGGCGAAGTCCGAGATCCACGAGATGTCGATGGATCAGGGCGTGATGAAGATGCGCGGGCTGAAGGACGGGCTCGAGATCAAGCCCGGCGCTACCGTCGAGCTCAAGCCCGGCGCCCATCATCTCATGTTCATCGACCTCACGCGCGCGCTCGCCAAGGGCGATCGCGTCAAGGGCACCCTGACCTTCGAGAAGGCCGGCACCGTCGAGGTGGAATACGTGGTCGAGGCGATCGGCGCCACGCCGCCGCAGCATGGCGCCCACAGCCATTGATCCGCTTATGACTCGGCGAACGGCAGCGGCTTGGCGGGATCGGTCTCGGCCTGGAACACGTTGAGTGTCATCGAGATCAGCGCGTAGTAGCCGAGGATGCCGACCAGTTCGACGGTGCCCTTGGTGCCGAGCGTCTTGAGCACGCGGCCATAGGTTCGGTTTCCCACCCGCCGGTTGCGATAGAGCTCGGTGACGAAATCGTAGATCGCGCGCTCGTCGGCCGGTGCGGACTTCGGATAGCGGCCGGTGCGCAGAGCTTCGACCGTTTTCGCGGCGACCCCGGCCTTCTCCGCCATGGGCGCGTGCGCCTGCCATTCGTACTGTGCGCGCCAGGCGTGCGCCGTCACCAGGATGGCGAACTCCGACTGCCGCGGCGAGAGTGTGGTCTTGTAGCGGCAATGGGCGCCGAGCGCCTGCGCCAGGAGGCCGATCTCGGGCGCGTGCAGCCAGATCGCGAACGGTCCGCTGAAACGGAAGGTCCCGCGCGGTCCCGACGCGATGGCGTCGCGCAGCGTGCGCTGCGCCTCGGTGAAGGCGTCCTCGGTCGGAAACGCGAGCCGCGACTTTACCCGCTTGGCGCTGACACGCTTGGCGCTCGCGCGCTTGACGCTGGTTCGCTTCGCGCCGGCGCGTCTGGCGCCGGCGCGTTTGGCACCGGCGCGTTTGGCGGTGGACCGTTTGGTGGGCATGAAACCTCCTTGGGTTTGCGGTGAGAGAGTTGGGGGATCGCGGCTCAGGCGGCGAGGAGCTCGCGCACGGCGTCGTGCGCCGCATCGATGGCGCTATGGGCATAGGGGCTCCAGCGTGCGTCCGAATTGGCGATGGCGATGCGGCCGACGCGCTTGCGTGCGGTGGTGATCGTTGCCTTGGCGTCGGGACCGTCGAACAGCGCGTTGGCGAAATACGAATAGCCGTGCGACCAGCGATTGACCGTGATCGCCGCGATGTCGCGCCTGCTGACGAATCCGCCGGCGCCCAGCATGCGGTCGAGATCGTCGCGGATCCTCTCCTCGAACTGCTGGTAGCTCATGTCGAGGAGCTTCTGCCGCCCCAGGCGGAATTGCTCGCGCGCATCGAGCCCCTGGTTCGGCTCGCCCGGCACGTGGACGAGGTGCAAGCCGATCGGCTCGGACGGATCGCGCGGGTGCCGATAGCCTCCCAGGCTCACCGGATAGTCGAGCTTGACCCGGCAGTGGAACGACATCGGGCCGGCGATCTCGTGCACGCCGAGCCGTACCCAGGGCTGCCAGTCGCGTACCAGCACCTTGGTGTAGACCAGCGGCGCCTTCACGTTCTGCGCCAGCGCCTCGCGCTGCTCGGCGGAGAGCTCGGGCATGATGTACGGAATGACCATGTTGAAGCAGGCGAGCACGACCCGCTCGGCGCGGATGCGGTGCAGGCGCTCGCCCCGCACGTAGCCGAGGTCGACGCCGTCGCCGGCATTGCCGACATGGACGCAGGTGCTGTCGAGGCGGATGCGCACGGCCCGGCCGGCGCGATCCAGCGCGCCATAGTCGAACCCGGCGAGCACCACGTCGTCCATGCCATGCCCCGGCGCGGCGCCGGGAATGAGCGCCCGCACCAGCAGTCGCGCAAGCGAAGCGTTGCCGTCGGGAAAGTGATGGATGTAGGGCTCCTCCATCGCCGCGTGATCGCGCGGCAGGTCGATCCCGCCAAATCCCGGATAGCCCGTCTCCATCGCCTCGTAGGCCGACACCGCATCGGCGCCGAGCGCGGTGAAATCGAGCGTGCGTCCCTGGAAGCAGTTGGCGACCTCCGCGCTGCAGCCGCGCACCTTGACGAGGAAATCGCGATAGCTCGTCTGCTTGAGCAGGCGGATCTTCTGCTCGGCGCCGGCGGCCGGATAGGGATCGTCGCGTCCCTCGTAGAGGGTGATCAGCTGCTGCTTGCTCGCCTCCGAGACCGGAAAGCCGGCGACGAATTCGCGCACCGGCTTCCCGTTGAGGCGATCGGGCGGGATGTCGTCGGCCACCATCCGCATCGGATCGCCGGTGACCAGGACGTCGCGCCCGAACGCCTCGCGGTTGAAGAAGACGCCGCGCGACAGGCCGAGCGAGGGATAGAGCGTGCGCTCGAACGCCTGCTCGAAGCGGTCGAGGTCGACCGCGAGCTCGCGCAGCAGGCGGCGCGCCACCTTGCCGAACAGCGATTTCGGCGACTGCAGCGATTCACTGCCGCCGTAACCGAGAATCAGCCGGTCGCCGAGGCGGAATTCGTTGCGCTTGGCGTGCCCGCCGAAATCGTCGTGGTTGTCGAGCACCAGGATGCGGGCGCGCGGCCCCGCGGCGCGGCGGTAGAAATAGGCGGCGGCAAGGCCGCTCAGGCCGGCCCCGATCACCACGAGATCGTAGTGCTCCTCGATCGGCATGCCCTTGATCGCGTAGCTCCGGCCCTCGCGGGCGAGCGCATGGCCGACTTCGAACGACCCCGGATGATGCCCGCGCATCCCGGTGAGCGCCGGCGGATAGCGCAGCGGCGCCGCCGCGACTGCGGCCCGCGGCGTCAGGCCGGCGCCGATCGACAAGGCGACGCCGTTGAGGAAATCCCGGCGCGTGATCGAACCAGACATGCGGATTGGCACGGAGTTGCGAGCCGGAAGGGTGGCGATCGAGCCTCACCATCGCATCAGGACGGCGCGTCCGCAATTCGCCAATCGGGCTGTCGCCAATCGGGCTGTCGCCGATGAGGCTCGAAAATCTCGTCCCATCGGATAGAATACCGCAACGGCGCGGCGGGACGGCCATGCGGGAACTTCTCGCCGCCGAATCCCGTTGCCCTAACGGCCCCGGCCCCGTTTGAAATACCGAGAGATCCCAAAGAATTGCGATGACCCTCGTCATTCCAGCCGCGGTCGACCCAACGGCAGTTGCCATTCTGCTCGACGTCGACGGGACCATTGTGGATCTGGCCCCGACTCCGCGCGAAGTGTTCGTGGCGCCTGCGCTGCGGGCGACACTGCAGCGCCTGCAGGAGCACACCGGCGGAGCGCTTGCGCTGGTGAGCGGGCGGCCGCTCAAGGACCTGGACCTCTTGTTCGCGCCGCTCCAGCTCGCGGCTGTCGGCGGCCATGGCGCGGAGATCAGGCCGACGGCGAACGGACCGGTCCACCGCAAGGGGGCGCCGCCGCTGAGCAAGGAGCTCAAGCGCCGCCTCGCCACCATCGCGGCGGAAGGCCCGGGCATCATCCTCGAGGACAAGGATTACAGTCTGGCGATCCACTATCGTCTGGCTCCCGACAAGGAGGAATTCGTGCGCGCCGCGGTGCTGGCCGCATGCGAGGAGCTCGCGCCTTTCTCGGTCGAAGTGCTGCCCGGCAAGTTCGTGCTCGAGGTCAAGAGCGCAGGCTTCGACAAGGGCACGGCGGTGCGCTGGCTGATGCGGCGCAAGCCGTTCGCCGGCCGTCGGCCGATCTTCATCGGCGACGACACGACCGACGAGGCCGCATTCGCCGTGCTTCCCGAGTTCAACGGCGTCGGGATCTCGGTCGGCCGCCGGATCGAAGGCGTCGCCCTGTGTTTCGATGCGCCGCACGACGTGCGCATGTGGCTCGAGCAGATCTCGCATATCGAGCAGGCGGCGGCGGAATGATGCGCTCGCACCTCGCCGGTTCGGGCCGTCCGCATCAGGCGGGAGGGAACAGCGCCGATAACGCGCGCAATTGTGGCGAATTTTTTCCGCGAGACACTGTTCGCGGTCCGATGCTATACCACCAGACCGTTCTCCCTGAGGGCGTGCATGTGCAGACGGGCGCGATGCGGGGCCATCCTCGGCCTTCCTTGCGGATGCACGGGATCCTCGCCCTGACCGGCCGCTCGTGCCGTACGGAGGATCGTTCTTGGCGCGGCTGATCGTCATCTCCAATCGCGTCGCGGTTCCCACCGGCGACGGCGGCAACCGGGCCGGCGGGCTCGAGGTCGCGATCCGCGCCACGCTGAAGCGGCATTCCGGAATATGGTTCGGCTGGAGCGGCCGCGTGTCGCCGAGCCGCGAGACGGTCACCGAGACGATCGAGCACGACAATCACAGCTACGTGGTCACCGACCTGACCGAGGAGGACTATCAGGAGTATTACAACGGCTTCGCCAACCGGGTGCTGTGGCCGGTCCTGCACTATCGCCTCGATCTCGCCGAGTTCTCGCGCCGCGACCTCTCCGGCTACCTGCGCGTCAACGAGCATTTCGCCGCCGAGCTGCAGCAGGTCCTGCAGCCCGACGACGTGATCTGGGTGCACGATTATCATCTGATTCCGCTCGCCAAGGCGCTGCGCGAGCGCGGCCACGCCAACAAGATCGGCTTCTTCCTGCACATCCCGCTGCCGCCGCCCGACATCCTCACCGCGCTGCCCAATCACGAGCGCCTCATTCCGGCGCTGTGCCACTACGATCTGATCGGCCTGCAGACCGACAACGACGCCGCCAACCTCGCGCGCTATTTCACCAACGAATGCCGGCTGCCCAGCCGCGACGAGCGCACCTTCATCGCTGCCGACCGCACGGTGCGGATCGACACGTTTCCGGTCGGCATCGAGACCGGCGAGTTCAGCCGCCTGGCGCGGCGGGCGGTGCGCTCGCCCTTCGTGCAGGGCGTGCTGGAGAGCCTCTCCGGCCGCACCATGATCATCGGCGTCGACCGCCTCGACTATTCGAAGGGCATCGCGCTGCGCATGGAGGCGTTCGAGCGCTTCCTCGCCGGCTACGCCGAATGGCGCGGCAAGGTGACCTACCTGCAGATCACGCCCAAGAGCCGCTCCACCATCCTGGAATACTCGCAGATGGAGCAGCAGATCAGCACCACTGCCGGCAAGATCAACGGCAACTACGGCGAAGCCTCGTGGACGCCGATCCGCTACGTCAACAAGGCGCACACGCGCACCGCGCTCGCCGGCCTCTATCGCTCCTCGCGCGCCGCGCTGGTCACGCCGCTGCGCGACGGCATGAACCTGGTCGCCAAGGAATACGTCGCCGCCCAGGACGCGGACGATCCGGGCGTGCTCATCCTCTCGCGCTTCGCCGGCGCGGCGGTCGAGCTGCAGGCGGCGCTGCTGGTCAACCCGTACGACACCGAGGCGGTGGCCGGCGCCATCGCGCGGGCGCTGGCGATGCCGGCCGACGAGCGCCGGGCGCGCCACGAGGCGCTGTACCAGGCGCTCGCCGGCAACGACATCCGGTTCTGGGCCGATCGCTTCCTGTCGACCCTGACGCGGCCGCGCATCCTGCCCAACTGGCTGCGCCAGGTGAGCTCCGCGTAGGGTGGGTTGAGCGTTAGCGAAACCCATCGTCCACCGCGACGCCAATGATGGGGTTCGCTCCGCTCAACCCATCCTACGGGCTAGCCAATCTTCTCCGTCACGCTTTCGGCCGGCTGTTCGGCGCGCTGCTCGGCCGGCTTGCGGGCGCGGGTGAGGTTGAAGGCGCTGTTGACCAGGGCGACGTGGGAGAAGGCCTGGGGAAAATTCCCCGTCAGCCGGCCTGCCGCCGGGTCGTATTCCTCGCTGAGCAATCCGAGGTCGTTGCGCAGGGCGATCAGCCGCTCGAACAGGCGCCGCGCGTCGTCGAGGCGCCCGCACATGACATAGGCATCGACCAGCCAGAAGCTGCAGGCGAGAAAGGCGCCCTCGCCCGGCGGCAGGCCGTCGTCGGTATGGCTGGTGTCGTAGCGGCGGACGAAGCCGTCCGCCATCAGCCCGCGTTCGATCGCCGCGACGGTGCCGCGGATGCGCGGATCGCTCGGCGGCAGGAACCCCATGCAGGGCAGGAGCAGCAGGCTCGCGTCCAGCTGCTTCGATCCATAGCACTGGACGAAGCTGCCGAGCTCGCGATCGAATCCGCGTCGGCACACGTCGTCGCAAATCTCCTCGCGCACCGCCCGCCAGCGCTCGACCGGCCCGTCGAGATGGAATTGCTCCGCGCTCTTGATCGCCCGGTCGAACGCCACCCAGGCCATCACCTTCGAATGGGTGAAATGGCAGCGCGGGCCGCGGATCTCCCAGATCCCTTCGTCCGGCTCCGCCCAGATCGTTTCCAGGTGCGCGAGCAGCGCCAGCTGCACCGCCCACCCCGAGTCGCTTGCCGCAAGCCCGCCGCGCCGGGCCACGTGCAGGGCGTCCATGACTTCGCCGTAGACGTCGAGCTGGAGCTGGCTGTGCGCCGCATTGCCGATGCGCACCGGGGTGGAGTTCTCGTATCCGATGAGCCACGGCACCTCCCATTCGGTCAGGCGGCGCTCGCCGGCGATGCCGTACATGATCTGCATCTGCTGCGGGCTGCCGGCCACTGCCCGCAACAGCCATTCGCGCCACGCCTCCGCCTCGCCGTAGTAGCCGGCGTTCATCAGCGCGAGCAGCGTCAGCGTGGCATCGCGCACCCAGCAATAGCGATAGTCCCAGTTGCGCGGGCCGCCCGGCTGCTCCGGCAGCGAGGTGGTCGGCGCCGCGATGATGCCGCCGGTCGGCGCATAGGTGAGCGCCTTGAGGGTGAGGAGCGAGCGCACCATCGCGGCGCGCCACGGCTCGACGGCGTCGCACTGCGCCGCCCACTCGAGCCAGAAGGATTCCGTTGCCGCGAGCGCAGCCTCCGGATCGGGTGCCGCCGGAGGCGGCCGGTGTGAGTCGCAATACGTGAGCACGAACGGCAGGCACTGTCCCGCCGTGACGGCGAACTCGCCCACGGTGGTCAGGGCCTCGCCATGCAGGTCGACCGGCGCATGCAGCACCAGCATGTCGGGCCCGGCGATCGCCCGCAGCGATCCGTCGTCGAGCCGCGTGACCCAGGGCACGATCGCGCCGTAGCCGAAGCGGATCACCAGCTCGGTGCGCATGGGAACGACGCCGCGCTCGCCGATCACCACCCGGACCAGGTTGCAATGGGCGTCGCGCAGCGGCATGAAGTCGATCAGCGTCGCCGCGCCCTCGGCGGTCTCGAACCGCGTTTCCAGGATCAGCGTGTCGCCGCGATAGCGGCGCGTGACGCGCGCCGCCGGGTCGGTCGGCGCGATCAGCCAGCGCCCGTTGTCGCGGGTGCCGAGCAACGCGGCGAAGCAGGCATCGGAATCGAAGCGCGGCCAGCACAGCCAATCGATCGAGCCGCCGCGCGAGATCAGCGCCGCGCTCTCGCAGTCGCCGATCATCGCGTAGTCTTCGATGCGCGCGGACATATCGCTAAAGGGTGAAATCGACGACGACCTTGACGTCGCCCGGATGATGCTCCAGCGCCTCGCTCCATCGCGCGAGCGGGACGCGGCGCGTGATCAGGCGCTCGAGCCAGCCCCGATCGGCCTGCGCCAGGGCGCTGGCGGCCGCCTCGTAGTGGCAGCGATTGGCGTTGACAGCACCGAAGATGACGTCGTTGTCAAGCACGATGCGGCGGTTGAGCAGGCCGATGTCCAGCTCCGTCATGCGCGACGGGGTCAGGCTGAGCAGGCACGTGGCCCCGCCCGGCGCCGTGCGGCCGAGGACCTCGCGCACGACCGCGGCGGCGCCGGTGCATTCCATCACGATGTCCGGCGCGACGGCGTCGATATCGTCGAGGCTCGCGTGGTGGATGCCGCCGAGCGCGCGAATGAGCGCCGGCTTCGGTCCCGTGGTGTTGCGATCGAACACGTGAACGCTGAGCCCCCTCTGAACGCCCATCAGGGCGGCGAGCAGCCCGATCGGGCCCGCCCCGGTGATGAACGCGGTGCGCGGCTGCCATGACTGCGCGCGCCGGCCGATGCGATCGGCATGGTCCCATGCCTTGGCGACAATGCTGGTCGGCTCCAGCAGCACCGCCAGCATTCCCAGCGCCGGGTCGACCTTGACGGCGAATTCCGGCTCGATGCGGAACCGCTCCGCCCCGAACCCGTGCCGCGCCTTGATGCCGCGCTCGGTGTAGCGGCCGTTGCGGCACATGTCCCATTCCCCCGTCGCGCAGGCGGGGCAGGGCACCGGGTCCGGCCGGCGCACGATTCCCACCACGTGGTCGCCGCGACGGAACGGGCCGTCGGGGGCCTCCTGCACGATGCCGAGCGACTCGTGCCCGAGAATGAGGCGCTTTTCCCCCGGCGGGCCCTCCCCGAAATGCGCCGCCACAATCTCCCGGTCGGTGCCGCACACCCCGAGCGCCAGCGTCCGCACCAGGATCGCGCCATCCTGCGGGGACGGTTCGGGCATGTCGTCGAGCCGGGCGGAGTCTGCAACGCCGGGCATGAGTGTGATCGCGCGCATGGGTGGCCGGGCCGCGTGGGAAAGCGCGAGCGGTCGATTCGAACCGACTTCAGAGCCTACGCCCAGTGCCCGCAAAATGTTCCACGTGCTCAAATCATGATCGGAACCGGGGGTCGCTCTGCGCGTTTCCCGTGTGGCCGGGGAACGAGGAGAGATTCCAAAAATGCGGATCGCGCTGATCGCCCCCCTGGTGGAGAGCGTTCCCCCCCGCATGTACGGCGGGACGGAACGCATCGTATCGTATCTGACCGAGGAACTGGTGCGCCAGGGCCATGAGGTCACCCTGTTCGCCAGCGGGGATTCCATCACGTCGGCGGAGCTTGTCCCGTGCGGGATGACCGCACTTCGGCTCGATCCGGCCGTGCGCGACCCGATCCCGCATTACATGCTGATGCTCGACCAGCTGCGCGAGCGCGCCGACGAGTTCGACATCCTCCATTTCCACATCGACCTGTTCCAGTTCCCGCTGTTCCGCCACATGGCGGAGCGGACCGTCACGACGCTGCACGGGCGACAGGACCTGCCCGACCTGCGCGGGTTCTATTTCGGCTTCCGCGACATGCCCCTGGTTTCGATCTCGCAGGCCCAGCGCGAGCCGCTGTCGCACGCGAACTTCATCGCCACCGTGCACCATGGCATTCCGGCCGACCTGCTTTCGCTGAACCCCGAGCCGCGTGGCGGGTATGTGGCGTTCCTGGGGCGCATCTCGCCGGAGAAGCGTCCCGATCGCGCCATCCGCATTGCCCGCGCCGCCGGCGTCCCCCTCAAGATCGCCGCCAAGGTCGACAAGGTGGATGAGGAGTATTTCCGTGCCGAGATCGAGCCCCTGCTGCAGCAGCCGGGCGTCGAGTTCATCGGCGAGATCAACGAGCGGGAGAAGCAGGAATTTCTCGGGGAAGCCGCGGGGCTGATGTTCCCCATCGACTGGCCCGAGCCGTTCGGCCTCGTCATGATCGAGGCGATGGCGTGCGGCACGCCGGTACTCGCCTTCCGCTGCGGCTCGGTTCCCGAGGTGATCGACGAGGGCGTGACCGGCATGATCGTCGACAGCGAGGACGCGGCGGTCGCCGCGTTGCCTGCGGTGCTGGCGCTCGATCGGCGGGCGGTGCGGCAGCGTTTCGACGAGCGCTTCACCGCCGCCCGGATGGCCAAGGATTACGTGAAGGTCTATCGTGCATTGCGCAGGAGTTGTCCGAATCACCTCGAAGAGCAGCGTGGCGTACCGCTTCCATTGGACCATATCGGCGGTAACAGCTTGAGAACGCATGTCGAGTGACAGCTCGCCGGTCCCCGGCGCACGTGCGCCGGCGGCCGAAGCGATTTCCGAGGCGCCGTTCTACATACCTGCGACCGGGCCCGCGACCAGGCCCCGGCGAACGCTGAAGCACGACGACACGTTCCTGGTGGTCGACGCGCATGGCGACATCGGCGCCTCGGCCGGCGGCAGCGACGGGCTGTTTCACAACGACACGCGGTTCGTGTCGCGGTTCGAGATCCTGGTCAACGGCATGCAGTTGCTGCTGCTTGGCTCGAACCTGCGCGACGACAACGCGATCCTGAACATCGACCTGACCAATCCGGACATCTATTTCGACAAGCGCCTCGTGCTGGAGAAGGACACGTTGCATATCGACCGCACCGTGTTCCTCTGGCGCAACACCGCGTTCCAGCGCCTCGCGCTGCGCAACTACGGGCCGCGCGCCGTCAATCTCGTGCTGTCGCTCGCCTTCGACAGCGATTTTGCCGATATCTTCGAGGTGCGCGGCATGCGCCGCACGCGGCGTGGCACGGCGCGGCGGGAGGTCGTGGGCGCAAACGAAGTGCTGCTGCGCTATACCGGCCTCGACCGCATCGTGCGCACGACCGGGATCCGCTTCGACCCCGAGCCGACCAAGCTGACCGAATCGTCGGCCGCCTATCACGTGGCGCTGCCGCCGGGCGAGAGCATGGCGCTGTTCGTCGCGCTTCGCTGCGACCCGCAGGCGCTCGAGCCGGTCTCGTTCCTGCGCAGCCTGCACCGCGCCGATCGCGAGATCAGGACGGCGGCCAAGGGCAGGGCGGTCGTGCAGACCTCGAACCACGTCTTCAACGAGGTGCTGTGCCGCTCGATGGCCGACCTCTCCATGCTGATCACCCACACCCAGCACGGTCCTTATCCCTATGCGGGCATCCCCTGGTACTCGACGACGTTCGGGCGCGACGCCCTGATCACCGCGATGCAGATGCTGTGGGTCGACCCGCGCATCGCGCGCGGAGTGCTGAACCGGCTCGCCGCCCTGCAGGCCAAGGACTACGACGCGGCGTCCGACGCCGAGCCGGGCAAGATCCTGCATGAGATGCGCGCCGGCGAGATGGCGATGCTGGGCGAAGTCCCGTTCCGCCTCTACTACGGCAGTGTCGACTCGACCCCGCTGTTCGTGCTGCTCGCCGGCCTCTACGTGGAGCGCACCGGCGACATGGGAACGATCCGCTACCTGTGGCCGGCGATCGAGGCCGCGCTCGGCTGGATCGACGGGCCCGGCGACCCCGATGGCGACGGCTTCGTCGAGTATGCGCGCGCGACCGACAAGGGCCTGTCCAACCAGTGCTGGAAGGAACTCGATCAACTCTGTGTTCCATGCCGACGGTCGCCTCGCCGAGGGCCCGATCGCCGCCGCCGAGGTCCAGGCCTATGTGTACGGCGCAAAGCAGCTCGCCGCCCGTTGCGCCCGCCTGCTCGGCCATGCCGATCGTGCGCTCGCACTGGAGCAGCAGGCGCGCGATCTCCGCGAACGGTTCGAGCGCGCGTTCTGGTGCCCGGAGATCCACATGTACGCCGAGGCGCTCGACGGCGCCAAGGAGCCGTGCCGCGTGCGCACCTCCAATGCCGGCCAGGTGCTGCTCACCGGCATTGCCGATCCCGATCGGGCCGCCATGATCGCACGCGAGCTGACCGGCCCCGAGTTCTTTTCCGGCTGGGGCATCCGCACGGTGTCGGTCAGCGAGGCGCGCTACAATCCGATGTCGTATCACAACGGCTCGATCTGGCCGCACGACAACGGGCTGATCGCCATGGGCTTCGCCCGTTACGGGCAGAAACTCGCCATCGACCGCGTGTTCCAGGGCATGTTCGACGTCGCCTCCTACGTGGATTTCCGCCGCCTGCCCGAGCTGTTCTGCGGATTTCGCCGCTCGCGCCAGCGCGGGCCGACGCTCTATCCGGTCGCCTGCTCGCCCCAGGCCTGGGCCGCCGCCACCCCGTTCTGCATCCTGCAGGCGGCGCTGGGCCTCGAGCTCGACCCCGTGGCGCGGCAGATCCGGCTGCGCAACCCGCACCTTCCGCCGTTCCTCGACGAAGTGACGTTGCGCAACGTCGCCATCGACGATGCGAGCGCCGACTTCGCCATCCGCCGCCGCGGCAGCGACGTGTCGGTGCACGTCGTGCGGATCGAGGGCAACGTCGAGGTTTCGGTGGTGTATTCGGGCTGAGGGCGAGGCTTCGCCCGCGCGCCTTCCGCCCGTATTCGGTCCCGCAGCGTGCTGTTATGGTGACTCTCGGAGAGAGGCGCCCGACCGTGCAGCCGTCAAGCGGAACGGATGACTGGATCACGACCGTGATGTCGGACCGGTCCGATACCGGTCCGCACGAGTGCCGATTTCGCTACCTCCTCTGCTCGGCGCCGCGGACCGGGAGCAGCTGGGTGGGGGCGGCGCTGCGCGATACGGCGCAGGCGGGCATTCCTTACGAATACCTCAACCCGCGATTCGCCAGGGCCTATGCGCGCCGGTTCGACCGTGCGGCCGTGTCGCTGCCCGAGTACCTGCGCTTTCCCAAATCGGCGCGATGCACGGCCAACGGAGTGTTCGGCCTCAAAATGCATTTCGAGCACCTGGCCAACGCGTTCAACGATTCGGAAAAGCAGGCCGCATTTCTGAAACGGTTCGACCGGTTCGTCGTCGTCGGCCGCCGGAATCTCGTTGCCCAGGCGCTGTCGCTTCTCAAGGCTGCCGCGACCGACGTCTGGAACACCGACGATGCCGAAACGCTCGCCCGGGTTCGGGCGGTGCCGTTTTCGCCATCCATGGCGGACATCGCCCGCGCGCTCGCGCAGGTCGCCGCGCAGAACGCCGCCTGGCCGCAGCGATTGGAGGCCGCTGGGGCAAGCTTCATCACGCTCTGCTACGAAGACCTGGTGGCCGACTTCGTCGGCGAGACGCAGCGGCTGGTCGCGCACCTGGCGATTGCGGAGCTCGGCGCCACGGGGCTTGCGCAACCGCGCTGGCTCAAGCTGACCGATCATCGCACTGACGCGATCCAGGAGCATTTCCTGCGCGCGATCGTCGGTCTGGGGAGCAGCGGGGCCCCGCCCGACGACGCGCCGCCAAGCCGATGAATCCCGCCGCCGCGCATCAGCTCCGCTGCCAGCGCCCGGTTCCCTTCAGCTCTTCCAGTCCCTCCATCGGAATGGGGAAGGTGGTGGCGAGCTTCTGCACCAGGGTCGTCGGCTTGCCCGGTACGGCCGGCAGGTCGGCGCCGGGCAGGAACAGGCGAACGATCATGCCGAGCTCGTCGTAGCCCGCCTGCGCCCGCGTCGCTGTTCCGCCGCTCAGCCGGGCATTCAGCTCGAACGGGACGTATGATCCGTCGGGCATGCGCTTGGCCTGCACATTGATCGGTCCGACCCAGCCGGTGTCCCGCATGGCCGCGGCATATTGCTCGCCCAGCGTGATGAGGCGCTGGTCGTCGATCCTCTCGCTGGCGATGCTCTGGCCAGCGATCAGGACCGATGTGGTGGCGCACGGCTCGGGACGGCGGCCGTCCGGTCCAATGATCGCCTGCGCGTAGTAGACGTCCCGTTCCGGAAACGAGAAGAAGAACGGCAATCCGGCATCGAAGCTTCGCAACAGCTCCGCCCCCTCGGCTGGAAGGTTGAGGAAGGGCTGCACCACCAGATCGGGGCGCGCAGCAAGCGCGCGCGCAAGCTCGGCCTCCGACCGCAGGATGCTCACGCCACGCGTCCCATTGCCGCTGCGCGGCTTGCCGATCAGCGGATAACCGAACGTGGCGCCGAAGCTTCGCGCTTCGTCGAGGCTGTCGGCTGTAGGCGCGAACGGCAGTCCGCGCTGCCGGGCGAATTCCGCGGTTCGCATCTTGTCGTTCATGGTCTCGGCGGCCGCCAGGTCGCCGACCAGCAAGACGGCCTTCCCGCTGAACCGCTGCTTCAGTCGGCAGAGCGCGAGCACGTCGTCGTCGCGCGACGGAATCACCAGGTCGGGTTGTTCGGCGACAATCACCCGCTCGATCGCCTTTTGGTAGTCCTGCTCGCGCTCCGCCGCAGGCACCAGGTAGGCCACATCGGCGGTAAAATTGTTCGCCGCGTGGGCAATGCTGTTGGTCGCAATGATGAAGACATGCTCGCGTCGGCCGTTGAGCGCCTGCATGAGGTTGTGCCCGACCAGGCTGCCGATGCTGAGGATCAGCATCCGGATCGGCCGCTTGCTATCCATCATCGGTGTCGGCTCCTGCGGCTCCGGCTCCTGGATCATGCCGCGATCAATCATTATACGGACACAACGAGAATGCCAGTCGAGCCCATGTCTTCCGCCGACCTCCTCGCCCGCGCGTCCGACTTGGTCCGCAGCGGCGACTTTGCGGCTGCCCGCAAGCTCGCCCTCGCGCTGCTCGGACAGGCGCGGTTCAGCGACGCCGAAGCGGTCTTTCGACAGGTCTGCAGCGCCGACCCCGGCAACGCCCAGGCGTGGGTCGGGCTCGGGCGGGTGCTCGATCGGCAGAAGAAGCCGGCCGAAGCAACGGAAGCGTTCCAGCGCGCGTGCGAGCTTACGCCCGCGTCGGGAGAGGCCCAGCGCCTGCTGGGTGCCTGCAAGCTGCGGGCCGGGGCGACATTGGAGGCGTTGCGCTGCTTCGAGCGGGCCGTCGCGGCGGAGCCGGACAATGCCACGCATCACGCCGCGCTCGCCAACGCCTACCAGCAGCTCAACGATCACCGGGCGACGCTGACGCATTTCACGCGTGCGGTCGAGCTCGCGCCGCGCTCGGCGCCGCTGTTCAGCGCCTACCTGTTCGAGCTCAGCCACCATCCCGAGCTCGCCCCGGAGCACGTCTTCGCCGAGCACGTTCGCTTCGGCCAGACGTTCGGTGGACGCCCCGATCGTATCCGCCATGCGGCGCGTCCCGCGTCGAGCCGGCGCCTCCGCATTGGCTACGTCTCGGGCGACTTCTATCAGCATACCGCGATGCTGTTCCTCACTCCCGTGCTGCGGCGTCACGATCGCCGCCGCTTCGAGGTCTTCGCCTACGCCAACGTCTTTCGCCCCGATGGGACGACCGAGGAGATCAAGGCGCTGGTCGAGCACTGGCGGCCCATTTCCGATCTATCGGACGATGCGGCGGCCGCCCTGATCCTGAACGACGAGATCGACATTCTGGTCGACCTCTCCGGCCACACCGACTCGAACCGGCTGCCGGTGTTCGCCCGCAAGCCCGCACCCGTGCAAGCGAGCTGGCTCGGCTATCCGGCGACGACCGGGCTTGCCGAGATCGACCATAAGATCTGCAATTGGGCGACCAGGCCGGAGCGCCAAGCCTTCTATGTCGAGCGGTTGTACCGCATGCCGGGCGCCGCCGCCTGCTTCAATCCGCCCATCGATATCGGCCCGCCCGGCCCGCCGCCGGCGCTCGCCAACGGCTTCATTACCTTCGGCAGCTTCAACGCCCCGCGCAAGATGAGCCTGGACGTCCTCGACGTCTGGGCCGCCATTTTGCGCGAAGTGCCGGCGAGCCGCCTGTTGCTTAAATATTCCGGGCTGCACGACCCGGAGCGTTGCCGCCCGCTGGTGGAGGCGTTCGCGGCGCGCGGCGTTGCGGCCGACCGGCTCGCTTTCGAAGGCCATTCGGATTTTGCCGCGCACCTGCGCGCCTACGGCAAGATCGACATGGCGATCGATCCGTTCCCCTATTCGGGCGGGACCACCACCCGCAACGCCCTGTGGAGCGGCGTCCCGGTGATTGCCCTCGACGATCCTGTGAAAATCGGATCGATCAGTGCCGGCGCGCTCAAGCTGGTCGGCCTTGATGCCTGTGTGGCGGAAACCACGGAGGATTACGTTTCGTGCGCGGTGGCGGTGGCCTCCGACGTGGCGCGGCTCGCCCGCTGGCGAGGCGAGATTCGCGGCAAGCTGGCCCAGAGCGACTATTTCGATGCGGAGAAATTCACCCGTGCGCTGGAGGCCGCGTTCCTCGACATGTGGCAATCCTGGCTTCGGAGCTTGCCGCCTGGGTCTTGAGCGTACTCGCGTGAGTACCGCAGTCTTGCGCAGGTCTGCCGGACTCGTGGTATAGATTATCTGCACATGCTCGGACAGGGGCTGTTTGACGGAGGGGGCCAATGGCATACGTGGCGACGGGCACCGCGGGGAACGATACTCTCAACCAGGCGAGCGATACCGGCCCCGGCACCATCGTCGGCCTGGCCGGCGACGACTGCATCTTGACCGGGACGGGCCTGGTCACCGTCAGCGGCAACTCCGGCAACGACCTGATCATCCTGCAAGCGGGCAATACCGGGACGGTCTCCGGTGGGACGGAGAACGACGACATCGCCGTGCCCTCGACTTCCGGATCGATGGTCATCTTCGGCAATGAAGGAGCCGATAACATCTTCAGCCCGGACACCACTGCGCCTCAGACGATCGTGGGTGGCAACGATTCTGCCGACGGCAACGACGAGATTTTCTCCGGGCAGGGTGCGGATCTCGTCTTCGGCAACGGCGGAAACAACTCGATCCGTGACGACATGGGCAACAACACGATCGTCGGCGGCATGGGCACCGACTCGCTGTGGACCTCCAGCTCGGGCAGCGGCAACGATCTGATTTTCGGCAACGAAGGCGGCGACACGATTTTCGATGAATTCGGCGGAACCGACACGGTCTTCGCCGGCCTCGGCAACGATTCGGTTCTGCTGGAGAGCACTGGTACCGCCCAGGTCTTCGGCAACGAAGGCGCCGATACGATCGATGCCAGTCCGAGGTCGGGATCGGTCACCATCGTGGGCGGCAACAACTCCGCCGACGGGAACGATTCGATTTTTTCCTCGAATGCCGCCAGTTTCGTCCTCGGCAATGGTGGTGCCGACACGATCAGAACGATGGGCGGCAATGACACCGTGGTCGGAGGATTTGGTGGCGATTCCGTCGAGGCCGCCGGCGGCAGCAACATCACCTTCGGCAACGAGGGCAACGACACGCTTGCCACCAGTGCTGGACCAAGCACGAACACCGTGTTCGGCGGGCTTGGCAACGACTCGATCCGCATGACCAATGCGAGCAATCCCGGAGGGGACACGCTGCAAGGAAATGAAGGCAACGACACGATCCGTGGCCATACGGCGATCGACACCATCTCGGGCGGCAGCGGCAACGACGTCTTCACCTACGAGGATGCTGCCGATGATGGCGACAACGCCGCCGGCGGCGGGCCGGTCGAATTCATCACCGACGTGAACTGGGCCGAGGATCGGTTCCAGACCCTGGTTGCGCCGGTCACGTTCGCGGCCAACATGGGCGCGGGCACCGGGGTCGATCTCAATACATCGGCCAACAACGCCATCGCGGCGGCCTTCGCGCTCTCCGGCAACCCCGCCGCGCAGGTCGCGGCGCAGTTCACCTTCGGCGGCCGCACCTACCTGGCGATCAACCAGGACGGCACCCTGAACGCGTTTCTCGACACCGGCGACCTGTTGCTCGACATCACCGGCGCGACCGGAGCGATCGCCACCAGCAACTTCATCTGAGCCGCTTCCGGAGATCCGCAGCAAATTGGCCGCAGGCGACTATTTCGACGCCGGGAAATTCCCGCGGGCGCTCGGATCGGCCTTCGTCGACACTTGGCAGCGCGGCCGCTCCTGACGATGCGCCGACGGGTTGAGCGGATGCAACCTGCCCGTCTTGCACCGGCTCGTCGAAGTCGTGCTATAGGGTGAGTCGGGTAGCTGAGTGATCGGATTTCACAGCAATCGGTTGGGGGAACAATGGCCTACTCTGCAACGGGCACCGCGGGCAACGACACGCTGGACCAAGCCGGCGACACGGGGCCCGGCACGATCGTCGGGCTCGCCGGCGACGACTGCATTCTGTCGGGAACCGGGGCGGTCACGGTTTCCGGCGACTCCGGCAATGATTCCATCCGCCTTCAGACCAGCACCACCGGGTCGATTTCCGGCGGGACGGAGAACGATACGATAGGCTCGGTGTTGGACGATTTCGGCTCATCGATCCTGGCCGGCAACGAGGGAGCCGATTCATTCTATACGTCCGAGTCGAGCGCCCCTCAGACCATCATCGGCGGCAACGATTCGGCCGACGGCCCGGACTTCGTCCGCTCGGGGTTCGGAGCAGACCTGATCTTGGGCAACGGCGGCGACGACACAGTTCGCGACGAGAGAGGCAACAACACGGTCGTCGGCGGCTTCGGCGCCGACTCGCTGTGGACCTCCAGCTCGGGCAGCGGCAACGACCTGATCTTCGGCAACGAGAGCAACGATACGGTTTTCGACCAGAACGGTGGAACCGACACGGTCTTCGCCGGCCTCGGCAACGATTCGGTCGTGCTGCAGAGTACTGGTACCGCTCAGGTCTTCGGCAACGAAGGCGCCGATACGGTCGATGCCGCGCTGCGGTCGTCCTCGGTCACCATCGTGGGCGGCAACGACTCCGCCGACGGGAGCGACTCGATCATTGCGTCGAATGCTGCCGACTTCGTCTTCGGCAACGGCGGAGGCGACACGATCAACGGCTTGGGCGGCGCCGATACGATGGTTGCCGGCTTCGGCAACGACTCGATCACGTCCGGCGTTGCCGGCGTTCTGGTCTTCGCCAACGAGAGCAACGACACGGTGGACGGCGGCAACACCGGCAACGACACGGTGTTCGGCGGCCTTGGCAATGACACCATCCGCGGCTTGGGCGGGCGCGACACGCTGCAGGGCAACGAAGGCAACGATACGGTCCGCGGCGGCGTGGCGATCGACACGATCGCCGGCGGCACCGGCAACGATGTGTTCGCCTACACCGATGGCGCCGACGACGGCAATAATGCCGTCGGTGGCGGGCCGGTCGAGTTCGTCACCGACGTGGACTGGTCGGTCGACCGGTTCCGCACCGATGCCTTCGCCGTCACGTTTGCCGCCAACATGGGGGCGGGGACGGGAGCCGACCTGAACGCGTCGGCAGCCAACGCGCTCTCCGCCGCGTTCGCGCTCGGCGGCAGCGGCGGCACGCAAGTGACGGCGGCGCAGTTCACCTTCGGCGGCCGTACCTACCTGGTGGTCGAGCAGACGGCCACCGGCACGGCGGCTTTCGACGACACCACCGACCTGCTCATCGACATCACCGGCGCGACCGGCGCGATCGCCACCAGCAATTTCATTTGAGCGCGCAACGCGAAGTTGAAACCGCCTGAGCGCCGCCGGGGAAACCCGGCGGCGCTTGCGTGCTGCCTGACCGCCCCACAGACCGGCCCGTGCAAGATCGTCAATCCTATGCTATGAAGACTGCGTCCTGACTGCCGCCGGAAATTGGCGGCCTCGCACGGGGAGAAATCGATGGCCTACAGCGCCACGGGCACCGCGGGTAATGATACGCTCAACCAAGCGGGCGACAACGGCCCCGGCACCATCGTCGGCCTCGCCGGCGACGACTGCATCTTCACGGGTACGGGGCTCGCCACCGTCACCGGCGATTCCGGCAACGATATAGTACTGCTTCAGGCCGGCAATACCGGCACGGTGTCCGGCGGCACGGAGAACGACAACATTTTCGCGCCCACGGGGACCGGCGCCATGGTCCTGTTCGGCAACGAGGGCGCCGATTCCATTTTCGCCGGCCTGAGCAGCGCCGCTCAGACCATCCTGGGCGGCAACGATTCGGCCGACGGGGCCGATTCGCTCGAGGCAGGCTCGGGCGCCGACCTCGTCTTCGGCAATGGCGGTGCCGATACGGTTCGCGACGACCGCACTGCCACCGTGATCGGCGGGTTCGGCAACGATTCGCTGTTCACGTCGAGCTCCGGCAGCTCGAACGACCTGATTTTCGGCAACGAGGGCAATGATTCGGTCCTGGACAACGGTGGAGCCGACACGGTTTTCGGCGGGCTCGGCAATGATTCGGTCTTTCTCGCCGGAGCCGGCAGCCCCCAGGTGTTCGGCAACGAAGGCGGCGACACGGTCGATGCGACCACAGCGACGGCGATCACCGTCGTGGGCGGCAACGACTCCGCCGACGGCGGCAACTCCGTACAGACCGGAACGGGCGCCGATTTTGTCTTCGGGAACGGTGGTGCCGACTCGATCAGAACGTCCAGCGGCGATGACACCGTAGTCGGTGGATTCGGTAACGACTTCGTTGACGCCTTTACCGGCAACGGCCTTCTGTTCGGTAACGAGGGCAATGACACGCTCGAGAGCGCTGGTGGACCCAGCACGATTACCGTGTTCGGTGGGCTCGGCAACGACTCGCTTCGCGGGACCAATGCCGGCAGTGGCGGGCGGGACACCCTGCAAGGCAACGAGGGGAACGACAGCCTCCGCGGCAACACGAACATCGACACCCTTTCCGGAGGCAGCGGCAACGATGTCTTCGTCTACGAGGATTCGGCCGATGACGGCGACAACGCCGCGGGCGGCGGCCCGGTGGAGTTCATCACCGATGTGAACTGGGCGGAGGATCGGTTCGACACCCCCGTCGACGTCACCTTCGCGGCCAACATGGGCGCCGGTACCGGGGTCGATCTCAACACATCCGCCAATAACGCCATCGCGGCGGCTTTCGCGCTGTCCGGCGGTGGTGGGACCACGGTGGTGGCGGCGCAGTTCACGTTCGGCGGCCGCACCTATCTGGCGATCGAGCAGACCGCCGGCAACAACACGTTCACCGACGCGACCGACCTGCTGCTCGACATCACCGGCGCGACCGGAGCGATCGCCACCAGCAACTTCATCTGAGCGTATGAACCGTCATCCTGAGGCGCGACCCCGGCTCTTGGCCGGGGTCGCCTCGAAGGACGACGGCCCGGGCCGATCATCCTTCGAGGCTCGGCGCGCGCAGAGGCAGTATCGGGTTCACTCCGAGCATTGCGCCGAGCACCTCAGGATGACGGTTGCGCGCTCGTGCCGACGTTCAATTCACCTGCGCTCCCACGTCCCGGTTCGCTTCAACTGCTCGACCCCGCGCGGCGGCAGCGCGAAGCTCGTCAGGCTCTTGAGCACGACGTTGCAATTCTCCTCCGGAAAACCCGGAAACTGAACGCCGGGCAGGAAGGCGCGGATGGCGATGCCGACCTCGTCGTAGCCGTGCTGCGTCCTGGCCGCCGTTCCGCCGCCGAACCGGCCGTTCATCTCGAAGCAGACGAACGTTCCGTCAGCAGTGCGTTTCGACTGCGTGTTCACCGGGCCGACCCAGCCCTCCTGCCGCATCGCCTCGCCGTAGCGCCGCGCGAGGTCGAGCAGTTGCGCGTCTTCGACTTTCTCGGTGCGGATCGCTTGCCCGCCCACCTGCAGGTTGCGGATGACCGAGGTCTCGGAGAACGATCCGTCCGGCCCGATGATCATGTGGGTGAGGTATTGTGTCCGCTCCGGGAAGGAAAAGAAGAACGGCAGGCCGGCGTCGAACGGGCCAAGCAGGTCCTTGCCGTCCGCGGGGAAGTCGAGGAACGGCTGCACCACGAGGTCGGGGCGGCGCGCGAACGCGCGCGCCAGCTCGGCCTCGTTGCGCAGGATGGTGACGCCGCGCGCGCCGTTGCCGCAGCGCGGCTTGCCGATCAGCGGATAGCCGTGTGCTGCCGCCAGTGCGAGCGCCGGCTCTGGCGCATCGACCGTCGGCGTGAACGGCAATCCATGGCGCTGCGCGAATTCCCACGTGCGTTTCTTGTCATTCATAATCTCGGCGCCCGCCACGCTGCCGACCATCAGGACGGGCTTGTCGGGATAACGAGATTTCATGCGGGCGAGCACCAGGATGTCGTCGTCGCGCCCCGGAATGACGAGATCGGGCTCCTGCTCCACGATAATCCGCTCGATCGCCGCGACGTATGCGGCCTCGTCGGCCACCGGCGGCACCAGGTAGCTCACGTCGACCTGGAAATGGCCGGCCGCCTCGGCGACGCTGTTGGCGCCGATCAGAAACACGTACTGCCGTCGTGAGGCGAGCACCTGCAGCACGTTGCCGGCCACCAGGCTGCCGACGCTGAGCATCAGCAAGCGGATCGGCTTCGCTGCAAGGCGGCGGGTCATTCGCCAATCTCCACCGTGCTCAGCTCCGCTTCCACGTCCCGTCTCGCGCGAGCTGTTCGACGGCCGGGGAGGGCACCGCAAAGCTCGTCAGGCTCTTGAGCACCACGTTGCAGGACTCCTCCGGCCAGCCCGGGAACGCGACGCCGGGCAGGAAGGCGCGGATGGCGATCCCGACTTCATCGAACCCCATCATCGTTCTCGCCGCCGTTCCGCCGCTGAAGCGGCCGTTCGCTTCGAACGGGACGAATGCTCCGTCGGCGATCCGTTTTGCCTGGATGTTGAGCGCACCGACCCACCCCTCGCTGTTGAGGGCTTTGGCATAGTTCCTCGCCAGGTCGATGAGGTATGCGTGGTCTACACGTTCGTTTCGCACCGCTTTGCCGCCGACCTGAACGCTGCGAATCGCGCACACGGGGGAACAGGAGCCATCAGGCGCAATGATCATCTCGGCCGCGTATTGAGTTTCCTCGGGGAACGAAAAGAAGAACGGAAGGCCGGCATCGAACGGGCGCAACAGCTCGGCACGTTCAGGCCGGAAGTCGAGAAACGGCTGAACGACGAGATCGTTGCGCAGCGAAAAGGCACGCTCCAGCTCTGCCTCGGAGCGCAGGATGGTCACGCCGCGCGTGCCGTGGCCGCGCCGGGGCTTGCCGATCAGCGGAAAGCCTGTGCTGGCGGCGAGCTGCCTGGCCGGTCCGAGCGCATCGACGGTCGGCGCAAAAGGCAATCCGTGGCGGGCGGCAAAGTCCGCCGTCCGCTTCTTGTCGTTCATCATTTCGGCCGCCGCGACGCTGCCGGCCAGCATGGCCGGCGTCCCGCCAAAGCGATCCTTCATGCGCGCGAGGGCCAGCACATCGTCGTCGCGTGTCGGAATGACGAGGTCCGGCCGCTCGGCCGCGATGATCCGTTCGATGGCGGGAGCATATTCGCCCTCACGCTCGGCCGGAGGCACGAGGTAGGTCACATCGGCGAGGAAATTGCTCTCCGCCTCGGGAGCACTGTTCGCCCCGATGACGAACACGTGCTCGCGCCGCCCGGCGAGCACCTGCATGACATTGTGGCCGACCAGGCTGCCGATGCTCAAGATCAATATCCTGATCGCCGTCATCGGATTTCGCTGTCCAGCAGCTTGCACACGCGTGCGATGTCTTGCTCTTCGAGGAAATTGTGGAACGGCAGGCCGAGAAGGCGATTTTCCAGCGCGGCGGAAACCTCGAGCTCCATCGCCGACGGCACATGCGCATAGGCGGCGTGGCGGCTGAGCAGGGGTTGATACCATCGCCGGGTTTCGATCCCGAGGAACTTGAGCCTTTCGCCGGCAGCGTCCGCGTCGGCGACACGGACCGCGAACACGCCGGGCGTTCCGGCCTGGATGTGCCCCGGCGACAGCTGCGCGCGATACGCGGCCAGCACGCGCGCGTGACGTTCCTTCAGCAGCGGAAGGCGCGCGATCTGGGCGAGCCCGACCGCCGCGTGGTATTCGCTGAGCTTGGCGTTGCCGGCCACCATCTCGGCGCGCCCCGAGCGGAAGCCGAAATTGCTCAAGCGTGCGGCGGCTTCCACCAATTCCCGATCGTCGGACGCGATCAGTCCGCCTTCGCCGATCCCGAACGTCTTGGTGGCGTGAAAGCTGAATGCGACCGTGCATCTCCGTGGCATCTCCTGTCGCAGGAACGCGCCGGCGGCGTCCATCACGACCGGAACGCCCGTGCGTTCGACGAAGCGGTCCCACTCCTGCGCCGGCAGCCGGCACCCATAGGTTGCGACCGGGACGACCACATCGAATCCGCCGAGTCCCGCCTCGACGATTGTCGGGGTGAGCTGCCAGCTCCCCTGATCGACGTCGGCGAATACCGGCGTCAGCCCGGCCGCGACCGCGGCCGCGGCCGTCGCCGGAAACGTCAAGGCAGGCATGAGCGCCCGCGCGCCAGCCGGCAGACCGAGCGCCTGCAGCGCCAGCGACAGGGCCGCGGTTCCTGAGCTGACGGCCGTCGTGGCGGGCGGATTCTCCGGATCGAGCAGGCGCGCGATCGCGTCGGCGAACTCGCGCTGCAGCGGCCCGAAATTGGTGTACCAGCGGGTCTGATCGATGCGCCGGAGCCACGGCAGCACCTCGTCGGCGGAGGGCAGATCGGGAACCAGCAAACGGATCATGCGGGCAAGACACGGCTCGGGCTGCGTTGGCGCACCCCCTCATAATGCACGAGTTTGATCTTCGCGAGCGCATGTGCTGTGTGAGCGGCCGCTGGGCAACTCGCATGGAAACGCCGGTCGAGCCGATCTCCGATAGCGCAACCCGTTCAGCCGCCCCGGCTCGCACGGGCGATGCGGCCGATGCCCGGACCCTTGCCCACGCGCTGCTGGCGCAAGCGCGATTTGGCGATGCGGAGGCGGCGTTCCGCAGCCTTTGCGAAGCGGATGGCGGTGATGCGGGCGCTTGGCTCGGGCTCGGACGGGCGCTCGATCGGCAGAGCAAGCAGGCCGAGGCCATCGCCGCCTTTCAGCGTGCCTGCGACCTCGCGCCCGCGTGGGCCGAAGCGCAGCGGCTGCTCGGAGCGTCGAAAGTCCGTGCCGGGGAAGTCCTGGCCGGGCTGCGCTGGCTGGAGCGTGCCGTCGCGGCGGACCCCGCGCAGGCGAGCAATCACCTCGCGCTTTCGGTCGCCTACCAGCAGCTCAACGACCATGACGCGGCACTCGCGCACCTGCGGCGCGCCGTGGATCTGTCACCTGGATCGGCGCCGCTGTTCAGTGCCTACCTGTTCGAGCTTTGCCATCACCCCGGGATGAGCCCGGCGCAGGTGCTCGCGGAGCACGTGCGCTATGGGCAGACCTTCGGCGGGCGCGGCGAGCCCTTCCGCCATCGACCCCCGACCGACCCGCGACGGCGCCTTCGCGTCGGCTACGTCTCCGGCGATTTCTATCAGCATTCGGCGATGCTGTTCCTGCTGCCGGTTCTGGAGCGCCACGACCGCGGCCGATTTGAGATTTTCGCCTATGGCAACGTGTTCCGGCCCGACTCCGTCACCGATCGGATCAGGTCGCTGGTCGAGCATTGGCGATCGATAGCCGGTATGCCGGACGATGCCGCCGCCCAGCTCATCTACGGCGACGGAATCGATGTCCTGGTCGATCTGTCCGGGCACACCGACTCGAACCGCCTGCCCGTGTTCGCCCGCAAGCCTGCCCCGGTGCAGGCGACCTGGCTCGGATATCCGGGGACGACCGGGCTGCGCGAGATCGACTACAAGATCGCGAGCTGCGCGGCGCGCAAGGAGCGCGAGGCCTTCTACACCGAGCGCCTCTACCGCATGCCGGGCATCGCCGCCTCCTTCAACCCGCCCGTCGATGTCGGGCCGCCCGCCCCGCCGCCGGCGCTCGCCAACGGCTTCATCACCTTTGGCAGCTTCAATTCCCCTCGCAAGATGAGCCCGGAGGTCGTGGACGTCTGGGCTGCCGTTCTGCGCCAGGTGCCGGCAAGCCGTCTGCTGCTCAAGTACGCCGGGCTGCACGAGCCCGAGCGGTGCCGCTGGTTCGTTGAGGCGTTCGCGGCACGCGGCGTGGCCTCCGGCCAACTCGATTTCGAGGGCCATTCGGCCTACGCCGACTACCTTCGCGCCTATGGCAAGATCGACGTCGCGCTCGACCCCTTCCCCTACTCGGGCGGAACCACGACCCGCAACGCGCTGTGGTGCGGTGTTCCGGTAATCACCTTGGACGACCCGGCGAAAACCGGATCCGTCAACGCGGGCGTGCTGCGACAGTTCGGCCTCGGCCCCTGCATTGCACAGACCACGCCTGGTTATGTCGCCTGTGCGGTAGGGGTGGCCTCCGACCTTGCGCGGCTCGCCGCGTGGAGACGGGAAATCCGCGATAAACTGGCTGAAAGCGACTATTTCAATACGGAAAAATTCACCCGCGCGCTCGAGGGGGCATTCCTCGAAATGTGGGAGGCCTGGTGCAGCAAGTACACGGCCTCGGCGGAATGAGCCGAATGCAAGCCATGATTGAGCCGCAAGGCTTGCCCGAATCCATCGCCTTCGTGTTATAGGTTCGGCATAAAGCACCGTGGCGGGGTTGCGGCCTTGCCGGTGAATCCAGGGGGAATCCATGGCCTACAGCGTGACGGGGACTGCGGGGAACGATTCGCTCAATCAGACCAGCGACGTCGGACCAGGCACGATCAACGGACTTGCCGGCGACGACAGCCTGCAGGCCGGAACCGGCAATGCCTCGGTCGCCGGCGATTCCGGGAAGGACACGATTCTGCTCCAGTCCGGAAACACCGGCACGGTGTTCGGCGGCAGCGAGAACGACTGCATCGTCGCCCCTGCGGGCACGGGCTCCATGGTCCTCGCCGGCAACGAGGGCGCCGACATCTTCAACACGTCGGGGACGAGCTCTGCCGAGACGATCATCGGGGGCAACGATTCGTCCGACGGTGCCAACTCGATCCTGGCCGGAACCGGGGCGGATTTCATCTTCGGCAACGGTGGCGCCGACACGATCACCAGCGGCAACGGCAACAACACGGTCGTCGGCGGCAATGGCAACGACTCGATCTGGTCGCCGACCGCAGGTGCCGGCAACGACCTGGTGTTCGCCAACGAGGGCAACGATACCGTTCACCTTACCCCCGGGACCGACACGGCGTTTGGCGGCCTGGGCAATGATTCGATTTTCCTGGCCGGCACCGGGACCGGCCAGATCTTCGGCAACGAAGGTTCCGACACGGTCGTGGCGTCCGGGGCGAGATCGAGCGTCACCATTGTCGGCGGGAACGATTCCGCGGACGGGAGCGACTTTCTCTATGGCAGCGTGGACGCCGACATCATCTTCGGCAATGGTGGTGCGGATACTATCGTTGGAATCGGCTTCATCACTGTTGGAGGAGCCGACACCGCCGTGGGGGGCTTTGGCGGCGACTCGATCGTGACCGGCGGAGCGTCCGATCTCATCTTCGCCAACGAGAGCAACGACACGGTCGTCGCCAGCGACGGCGCCAACACCGTGTTCGGCGGTCTCGGCAACGACACGGTCACCGCCGGCACCGGACGCGACACGATTCAGGGCAACGAGGAAAACGACACGATCCGCGGCGGTGACGCCATCGACACCATCTCGGGCGGCACCGGCAATGACGCGTTCGCCTATTCGGATGCCGGCGACGACGGTGACAATGCGGTGGGCGGCGGTCCTGTCGAGTTTATCACCGACGTGAATTTCGACGGCGACAAGTTCGTGGTCCCGACGGCGATATCCTTTGCCGCCAACATGGGAGCCGGCACCGGCGGCGATCTGAACGCCTCTGCCAACAATGCGATCGCTGCAGCGTTCGCGCTGGCGGGCGGTGGCGTGAACAACGTCGCGGCGCAATTCACGTTCGGGGGTCGGACCTATCTGGCGATCAATCAGGATGCCGGGTTGAACACCTTCGTCGACGCGACCGACCTGCTGCTCGACATCACCGGCGCGACCGGAACGATCGGCGCGGACGACTTCATCGCCGGCGGAGTGTAGGTCGCTGCCGGGAACCGGCGACGTTTGCACATCGGGCTGTAATGGAAGATGCGGCCGGCGCTTGGCCGCATGTAGCGAGGACAGATGGCTTACAGCGTGACGGGGACTGCGGGGAACGACTCGCTCAACCAGACAGGCGACGTCGGTCCGGGGACGATCACCGGACTTGCCGGCGACGACAGCCTGCAGTCCGGGACCGGCGTCGTCCAGACGTTCGGCAACTCCGGCAACGATACGATCCTCCTCCAGGCCGGCAACACCGGCTCGGTGTTCGGTGGCAGCGAGAACGATCTGGTCATCGTGCCGACGCAGACCGGCTCCATGGTCCTGTCCGGCAACGAGGGCGCCGACATCTTCCTGGCCTCGAGCGCCACGTCCGCCCATACGGTCATCGGCGGCAACGATTCCTCCGACGGGGCGGATTCGATCGGCACGGGAACGGGGGCCGATTTCATCTTCGGCAACGGCGGCGCCGACACGATCGACGGGGGAAACGGCAACAACACGATGGTGGCCGGCTTCGGCAACGACTCGCTCTGGTCGTCGTCCACCGGCGCCGGCAACGATCTGGTCTTCGCCAACGAGGGCAACGACACGGTCCTGCTCACCTCGGGCGCCGATACGGTATTCGCCGGGCTCGGCAATGACTTGGTTCTCGGCGGCACCGGTACCGGCCAGTTCTTCGGCAACGAAGGGGCCGACACGATCGACGCCTCCGCAAGATCCTCTGTCACGGTTGCGGGCGGAAACGATTCCGCGGATGGAAGCGACTCGCTGTACGGCTCGGACGGCTCCGACTTCATCCTCGGCAACGGCGGTGCCGACACCATCTTCGCCCTCAGCGGGGCGAATACGCTGGTCGGCGGATTCGGTGCCGACTCGCTGGATGCCTTCGCGCTGGGCGATCTCATTTTCGCCAACGAGGGCAACGACACGGTCCGTGCCGGCGATGGCGCGAACACCGTGTTCGGCGGCCTCGGCAACGACGACATCGGGGCTGGTAACGCACGGGACTCGATCCAGGGCAACGAGGGCGACGATACGATCTTCGGCCAGGTTTCCATCGACACGATTTCGGGCGGCACCGGCAACGACGTGTTCGTCTACACGAACGCGTCCCACGATGGCGACAATGCGGTCGGCGGCGGTCCGGTGGAATTCATCACCGACGTCAATTTCGACGGCGACAGGTTCCTGGTGCCGACGGCGATAACGTTCGCCGCCAATATGGGAGCGGGGGCGGGCGCCGATCTCAACGCCTCCGCCAACAGCGCCATTGCGGCGGCCTATGCGCTGGCGGGCGGCGGCGCCAACAACGTGGCGGCGCAGTTCACGTTCGGCGGGCGCACCTATCTGGCGATCAATGTGGATGGAGCTCCGAACGCTTTCCTGGATCTCGGCGATCTGCTGCTCGACATCACCGGAGCGACCGGTACGATCGGCGCCGGCGACTTCATCACTGGCGGAGCATAGGCGACGGCGGCCGGAGCCCATACCACCGCCCACGCGTTACTGACGCAAGGCCGCGCGGCTGACGCCGAGGCGGCCTTTCGTCGGCTGTGCGAGGCTGACCCCGCCGATGCCGCCGCATGGCTCGGGCTCGGGCGGGCGCTCGACCGGCAGAACAAGCTCGCCGAGGCGACCGATGCGGTCCGCCAGGCCTGCGAGCTCGTGCCCGCCTCGGGCGAGGCGCAGCGTTTCCTCGGCGCCTGTCAGTTGCGTGGCGGGCGGGTCCTCGAAGCCCTGGACTGCTTCCAGCGCGCCGTCGCGCTGGAGCCGGCCGTCGCCATGAATCATACGGCGCTCGCCATGGCGCACCAGCAGCTCAACGAGCACGCGCGCGCCCTGCATCACCTCGAGCAGGCGGTCGCGCTCGCGCCGCGCTCGGCGGGGATCTTCAGCGCCTACCTGTTCGAGCTCAGCCATCATCCGAGTCTGAGCCCGGCCCATGTGTTCGCCGAGCATGTCCGCTACGGCCACACGTTCGGCGGGCGCGGCGATCGGTTCCGCCACGACAATTCACCCGATCCGCACCGGCGCCTGCGCATCGGCTACGTCTCCGGCGACTTCTACCAGCATTCCGCCATGCTGTTCCTGCTTCCGGTGCTGACGCGCCACGATTCCCGCCACTACGAGACCTTCGCCTATTCCAATGTCTTTCGGCCGGACCAGGTCACCGAGACGGTCAAGGGCGCGGTCGCGCATTGGCGTCCGATCCAGGGCCTGTCGGACGATGCGGCCGCCGCGCTGGTCCACGCCGACCGGATCGACATCGTGGTCGACCTGGCTGGGCACACCGATTCCAACCGGCTGCCCGTTTTCGCCCGCAAGCCGGCGCCCGTGCAGGTGAGCTGGCTCGGCTATCCGGCGACGACCGGTCTCGCCGAGATCGACTACCGGCTCGTGAACAGCGCCACCAGCCCGGATCGCGACGCGTTCTTCACCGAGCGCCTCTACCGCATGGCGAGCGCGTCCACCTGTTTCAACTTTCCCGCCGACACGCCCGCGCCCGCGCCGCCGCCGGCGCTCGCCAACGGCTTCATCACCTTCGGCAGCTTCAGCGCGCCGCGCAAGATGAGCCGCGAGATCATTGCCGTCTGGGCCGCGATCATGCACGAGGTGCCGGGGAGCCGCCTGTTCCTCAAGTATGCCGGGCTGGGCGAAGCCGAGCGCTGCCGCTGGTTCGTCGAGACGTTCGGATCGCTTGGCGTAACCGCCGACCGCCTGGAGTTCGCCGACTACTCGCCATACGCCGAGCACCTGCGCGCCTACGATCGTGTCGACGTCGCGCTCGATCCGTTCCCGTACCCGGGCGGAACCACGACCCGCAATGCCCTGTGGTGCGGCGTCCCGGTCATCACCCTCGACGCCAGGACCACGTCCCCGACCGCGACGCTGCTCAGGCAGCTGGGGCTGGGCGCCTGCGTGGCGCACAGCGAGCAGGACTATGTGGCGCGGGCCGTCGCGGTCGCCGCCGATCTCGATCGTCTCGCAACCTGGCGTGCGGCGCTTCGTGCCAAACTGGCAGCGAGCGAGTCCTTCAATGCGGAGGACTTTACCCGCTCGCTGGAGAACGCCTTTCGCGACATGTGGACGAAGTGGTGCAGGGGCGCTGAAGTCGTGGTATAGGGCGGCCTCGGATGCGTCGAGGGCGCGGTTTTCGACGGAGACAAGCGCATGGCCTACAACGTCACGGGGACCGCGGGGAACGACTCGCTCAATCAGACGGGCGACGGCGGCCCGGGAACGATCATCGGACTCGCCGGCGACGACAGCATGCTGACGGGGGCCGGCAGCGTCCAGGCGTTCGGCAATTCCGGCAACGACACGGTTGCGCTGCAGTCCGGCAATACGGGCACCATCTTCGGCGGCACCGAAAACGATTCCGCGCGCGCACCCCTCGGCACCGGTTCCATTCTGTTCTTCGGCAACGAGGGCGCCGACAGTTTCAATGCCGGCGACACCACCGCCCCACACACGCTTGTCGGCGGCAATGATTCGGCGGACGGCCCTGATTTTCTCCAGGCGGGAGCGAGTCTCGACTTCATCTTCGGCAATGGGGGCGCCGACACGCTGGGCGACCGCAGCGGCAACAATACGGTGGTCGCCGGTTTCAACAACGACTCGGTTGCCACGTCGACTTCCGGTGGCGGTAACGACCTGATCTTCGGTAACGAGGGAAACGACACGGTCCGGGACGAGCTCGGGACCGACACGGTGTTCGCCGGCCTCGGCAACGATTCGGTCTCGCTGATCGGGGCAGGAACCGCTCAGGTCTTCGGCAACGAAGGCGGCGACATCATCAACGCCTCGGCCAGGTCGTCGGTCACCATCGTCGGCGGGAACGACTCCGCCGATGGGAATGACGTTCTGATTGCCACCGCAGGAGCCGATCTGGTCTTCGGCAACGGCGGCGCCGACCGCATAGAGACCGGCGCCGGAGTCGATACGGCCGTCGGCGGGTTCGGAAACGACTGTATTGTGGCCGGAATCGGCAGCTCCGCCCTCCTGTTCGGCAACGAGGGCGACGACACCGTCTTCGGCGGCGACGGCAACAACACGGTATTCGGAGGACTCGGCAACGACTTCGTCACGGCGTTCGATGGGCGTGACACGCTGCAGGGTAATGAGGACAACGACACGATCACCGGCGGAGCCGCCATCGATACCATCTCGGGCGGCAGCGGCAACGACGTCTTCGCCTATGCGAGTGCTGGCGAGGATGGCGACAACGCGGTCGGCGGCGGGCCGGTCGAATTCGTCACCGACGTCAATTTCGACGGCGACAGGTTCCTGGTGCCGACGGCGGTGACGTTCGCCGCCAACATGGGGGCGGGGACTGGCGGCGATCTCAACGCGTCCGCCAATAACGCCATCGCCGCCGCCTACGCGCTGGCGGGTGGCGGCACCAACAACGTGGCAGCACAGTTCACGTTCGCGGGGCGGACCTATCTGGCGATCAACGTCGATGCGACGTTGATCGCTTTCCTGGATACCGGCGACCTGTTGCTCGACATCACCGGGGCCACCGGCACGATCGGCGCCGGTGACTTCATCACCTGAGCCTAGGCGACGGGAGGGCGGCGTGCGTACGGCGGGGTAGAGGCTACGGCCCGACCGCCGTGGGATGGCAGTTCATGACGACTCGGCCAAACCGGGTTCCATGGCTGGCGCCGGGTTTCTTCCCAAGCCCCCGATTAGGAATTATGATCGCCTCTATCAGATCATCGGATTTGCTGCGGCCGTCGCCGTTACTCTAGTGTAATCCGATAATTGGCTCGCCTGCAGGGTGTTGCCGGCAAGCGCCGGAATGCCTATCGGGGCGTCATCACAACAACACGAAGACGGAGGAACCCAATGTCCAGCCAGGCCCAGGCCGCACGTACGCCGGGCGCCACCCGCGCCGGCGACGGTCAGTACCTGTTCGACCTCGCCCGGGTGAACAAGATCAAGGGCGGTCCCGATTATTCCAGCGTCGAAGGCGGCTGCGTCGAAGGGGAGCGGATGATCGTCGCCCTGATGCGCATGCCGGCCGGGACCGGCGCGGAGCCTCATTCGCATCCCAACGAGCAGTGGATCTACGTGCTGGAGGGAACCTTCAAGGGCAAGGTCGGCGATCAGGATTTCGAAGCCAAGGCCGGCTCGGTCGTCTACATCCCGTCCAACGTGGTCCATTCGGGCAAGGCGACCGCTGAGCGCGACGTGGTGTTCTTCACCTGCAAGGACGCCTCGCACAGCCTGCACGGCATCAAGGCCGCCTGAATAGGCGGACGAGCACGCAACGAACCTCGAAAACCGGAGGAGAACGCAAATGAAGCGATTGGGTCTGATCCTGCTGGCGGCCATCGGCCTCGCCGCGTCGGCGCTCACCGCCGCCGCGCAAGACAAGTATCCGAGCAAGCCGGTCAAGATCGTCGTGCCGTACGCGCCCGGCGGCGCGACCGACATCATCAGCCGCGTCGTTGGCGAGCAGTTGCGCCAGATGCTCGGGCAATCCTTCGTGGTGGAAAACAAGCCCGGTGCGTTCGGGATCCTGGCGATCGAGGAAATGGCGCGGGCACGGCCCGATGGCTACACGCTGATGGTCGGCAACGTGTCGACCAACGCCATCACGCCGGTCCTGTTCAAGGACAAGTTCAAGATCGATTTCGACAAGGACGTGGTGTCGGTCAGCCGCGTGGCCACGTTGCCGTCGTTCCTGATCGTCACCGCCAAGGATTTCGCCCCGAAGACGGTGGCGGAGTTCATCGATTACGCTAAGAAGAACCCGGGCAAGGTCAAGTACACCAGCGCCGGCGTCGGCAGCTTCCCGCATTTCGACTACGAGATCTTCGCCCGGCGCGCCGGCATCGATGTCGTCCACATCCCGATCAAGGCCGGCGCATCGGGCATGCTCAACGACCTGGTCAACGGCGACGTCCAGTCCGCCTTCATCAACGTCGCGACGACGGCGGCTATGGTGAAGGCCGGCTCGCTCAAGCCGCTTGCGGTCATCAGCGAGAAGCGGCTGGCCGAGTACCCGGACGTCCCGACCATGGCCGAGGCGGGCTTCCCCAACGTCGGCACCCTGCACTGGCAGAGCATGCTGGCTCCCGCCGCCACGCCGAAGGACGTGATCGAGACTCTGCACAAGTCGCTCACCGAAGCGATGCAGGCTCCGGCGGTGCAGGAGGCGTTCAAGAAACAGCTGATCCAGGCGACGCCGAACGCCTCGCCGGCCGAGGCCCAGACCTGGCTCCGGGGCGAGATCGACAAGTGGAAGAAGATCACCAGCGAGGTGAAGGTCGAGATGAACTGAGCGCCTCGCCCGCTCCGATCGGTCAAGCCGCCCGGCCTCTCCGGGCGGCTGCTTTTTAGGCGATGCGACCATCGCCCCGACCTTGCGCCGTGCGCCCGAACCCGGCAAGGTCACGCAAACAGCGAAAACAACAAAGGGAGGACACGATGAAGCGCTTTGGCTTGATCTGCGCCGCGATGTTGTCGCTGGCGCTTGGCGACACGCAGGCGTCGGCGCAGGACAAGTATCCGACGAAGCCGGTCAAGGTCATGGTGCCGTACGGGCCGGGGAGCGCGACCGATATCGTCATTCGCATCGTGGGCGAGCAGATGCGCGGCATCCTCGGTCAGCCGTTCGTGATCGAGAACAAGCCGGGCGCCTTCGGCATCATCGCGATTGAGGAGATGGCGCGGGCGCGACCCGACGGCTACACGCTGCAGATCGGCAATCCCGGCACCAACGTGCTGGCGCCGATCATCTACCAGAAGAAGTTCAAGATCGATTACGACAAGGACGTGATCATGCTGACGCGGCTGAGCGAGATCCCGCTCGTGCTCGCCGCCACCACCAAGGATTTCGCGCCCAAGACCTACGCGGAGCTCATCGTGCTGGCCAAGGCCAATCCCGGCAAGGTGCGCTACGCCAGCGTCGGCATCGGCAGCAACAATCACTACGACACGGAAGCATTCGCCCAGTGGGCCGGCATCGAGCTCGTCCACATCCCCAACAAGGGCGGCGGCGCCGCCATCACCAACGATCTGGTCAGCGGCGACGCGCAGGTGGCGCTGGTCAACGCGGCGAGCTCCGCCGGCGTGATCAAGGGCGGGCAGCTGCGTCCGCTCGCCGTCATGGCCGACGCGCGGCTGCCCGAATATCCCGACGTGCCGACCCTGCGGGAGCTCGGCTACACCACCGGCAAGGGTCTGTGGTCGGCGCTCTACGCGCCCGCCGCGACCCCGCGCGACGTGCTCGAGACGCTGCACAAGGCGGTGGTGCAGGCGCTCGCCTCCGAGCCGGTCCAGTCCGCGTTCAAGAAACAGATGATCAAGACCGTTCCCGACGCCTCGATCGACGACGCGCGGACATGGAACGCGGCGGAATTCGGCCTACTGGCGAAAGCTCACCGAGCGGGTGAAGGTCGAGCTGCCCGAATGAACGACGTCAGCGCGATGAAAAGGGAGCCGGCGTCTGCCGTGCCGAGCTACCCGCTCCTGGTCGAACGCGACGTCGATGTGCCGATGCGCGACGGCGCGCGGCTCAAGGCCGACGTCTTCCGTCCCGACCATGACGGGCGCTTTCCGGCGATCCTCAACCTCGGTCCTTACCAGAAGGACAAGCTGTGGATTCCGCCCGAGACCCTGGAGGAGAAGCCCAACCCGCTGATGAACTGGGAGACCGTCAACCCGCACTGGTGGGTGCCGCAGGGCTACGCCGCCGTGCGGGTGGACGGGCGCGGCAGCGGAAAATCGCCCGGCCAATGCGAGCCGTGGTCGCTCGCCGAGGCGGTCGATTTCTACGACGCAATCGAGTGGGCGGCGGCGCAGCCGTGGTGCAACGGCAGGGTCGGGCTGTCCGGCATCTCCTATTTCGCCATCAATCAGTGGTTCGTCGCCAACCTGCAGCCCCCGTCGCTGAAGGCGATGGTTCCGTGGGAAGGCTTCGCCGACCTCTACCGCGATGCCCTGTTCCACGGCGGGATCTTGAGCCTGTTCATGCCCAACTGGTTGGTGGCGCACATGATGCACCACCTGGTCGGGCGGGCCTCGCGCAACCTGCCCGACGCCTGGCAGGTCAACACGCTGCATCACTGGATGAGCAACAACCTGGACAGCGGCGCCCTCCGCGACTCGCAGGCGCAGTGGGAGCGCATCACCGTCCCGCTGTTCACGGTCGGCAACTGGTCCGGCATGGCGCTGCACCTGCGCGGCAATACCGAAGCCTTCATGCGCGCGGCTTCGAAGCACAAGAAGCTGCGCATCCAGGCCGGCACTCACGTGCACCCGTTCTACACCGAGGAGGGCCGGCGCGATCAGCTGCGCTTCTTCGACTACTGGCTCAAGGATATCGATAACGGCGTGATGGACGAGCCGCCGGTGAAGCTCGCGATCCGCAAGGGTCGCGACGAGATCGAGTGGCGGCACGAGCACGAATGGCCGCTCGCGCGCACGCAATGGACCGAACTCTATTTCGACCTGTCGCAGGCCAAGTCCGAGGAGGGCGCGAGAAACGGCGCCCTGGTGCCTGACAATCCTGCGGCCGCGGCCTCATGCACCTATCCGGCGACCAGCCTCGGCTCGATGGGCTCGACCTCGGCGGCCTCGTCGCAGGTGATGGGCGGCGGCATCAGGCCCGGCATGGGCGTGTCCCTCATGACGCCGCCGCTCGAGCGCGACACCGAGGTCACCGGCCCGGTGGCCGCTTCGTTCTGGGTCTCGTCCTCGAGCGAGGACATGGATCTGTTCCTCACGCTGCGCAACATCGACCCCGACGGCAACGAGGTGATGGAGACTGGCCAGCAGGGCACGCCGGTGCCGGTGGCGAAGGGCTGGCTGCGCGTCTCCCATCGCGAGCTTGATCCCGACCTGTCGCTGCCGTATCGCCCCTATCACCGCCATCAGCGCCGGCTCTATCTCGAGCCCGGCGAGATCGTGCGGGTCGAAGTGGAGATCTGGCCGACCTCGATGGTGTTCCGGCGCGGACATCGCATCCGGCTCGACATCCAGCCGCGCGACGGCGTCGGCAGCCAGTCGTACATGCACTATCACGCCGACTACAACACCGGCACCAACACGGTTCTGGCGGGGGGCGAGCGGGCTTCCTGGCTGCTGCTGCCGATCATTCCGCCGAAGGGCTAGGCGATGTTGTCCCTGCTCACCCACAAGCACGTGCAGTCCGGCCTGATGTTCGTCGGCATTGCGATCTTCGGCCTGGTCGTATCGCATGACTATCCGATCGGCACGGCGCTGCGCATGGGGACGGGCTACGTGCCGCGGCTGTTGTGCTGGATCCTGCTCGCGCTCGGCGCGCTGATCCTGTTCCAGGGTGTGCGCTCCGCGCGTGTCGCGCCGGCGGAGCCGGCGCCCTGGGGCTGGCGGGCCCTCGTCTTCGTCACCGCGAGCCTGGTCGTCTTCGGCGTCGCCATCGAGCGGCTGGGTCTGGTGATCTCCATTCTGCTGATCGCCGGCATCGGGGCGCTCGCGACGCCCGCGTTGCGGCCGGTGGAGACTGCGATCGCCGCGCTGGTGCTGATCGCGCTCTCGTGGGGTATTTTCATTGTCGGGCTCGGATTGACGATTCCCGTCTGGCCGGAGTGGTAGCGGATGGACCTGCTGCACAACCTCGCGGTCGGGTTCGGCGTCGCCATGACGCCGGCCAATCTCGGCTTCGCCTTCATCGGCGCCATGGTCGGCACGCTGATCGGGGTATTGCCCGGGATCGGCCCGATCGCCACCATCGCCATGCTGTTGCCGTTGACGTTCCACCTCGAGCCGATCTCCGGCCTGATCATGCTGGCCGGCATCTTCTACGGCGCGCAGTACGGCGGCTCGACCACCGCCATCCTGGTCAACCTGCCGGGCGAGACGTCCTCGGTCGTCACCTGCATCGACGGCCATCAGATGGCGCGCCAGGGGCGCGCCGGCGCGGCGCTCGCAGTGGCGGCGCTGTCCTCGTTCTTCGCCGGCTGCATCTCGACCGCGCTGATCGCGACCTTCGCGCCGCCGCTCGCCAAGGTCGGCCAGTCGTTCGGCTCGCCGGAATATTTTTCCCTCATGGTGCTCGGCCTGATCGCCGCCGTGGTGCTGGCGCACGGCTCCGTCGTCAAGGCGGTGGCGATGATCATCCTCGGCCTGCTGATCGGCCTCATCGGCACCGACGGCAATACCGGCGGCACGCGCTTCACCTTCGGCATCCGCGAATTGACCGACGGGATCGACGTCGCCACGCTGGCGATCGGCCTGTTCGGCGTCGGCGAGATCATCACCAACCTGGCGCGATCGGAACAGAATCGCGATGTCGTCTCGCAGAAGATCACCCGCCTGTGGCCGACGGGCGAGGATTTCCGCCGCGCCTGGCCGGCGGCGTTGCGCGGCACCGCGCTCGGCTCCGTGCTCGGCGTGCTGCCCGGCGGCGGCGCCACCCTGAGCGCGTTTGCCGCCTACGCGCTGGAGAAGAAATCCTCCAAGGACCCGTCCCAGTTCGGGCGCGGCGCCGTCGAGGGCGTGGCCGGCCCGGAGTCCGCCAACAACGCCGGCGCGCAGACCTCGTTCATCCCCATGCTGACCTTGGGGATTCCAGGCAATGCCGTGATGGCGTTGATGATCGGCGCGCTGATGATCCACGGCATCCAGCCGGGCCCGCAGATCATGTCGGAGCGTCCGACTCTGTTCTGGGGCATGATCGCCTCCATGTGGATCGGCAACCTCATGCTGGTCGTCATCAACCTGCCGCTCATCGGCATGTGGGTGCAGCTCCTCAAGGTGCCGTACCGCTTCCTCTACCTGGCGATCCTGTTGTTCTGCGGCATCGGCGTCTACACGGTGAACAACTCGTCCGCCGCCGTGCTGCTGGCGGCCTTCTTCGGGGTGGCCGGCTACGCGTTCTACAAGCTCGAATGCGAGCCCGCCCCGCTGATCCTCGGCTTCGTGCTCGGGCCGCTGATGGAGGAGAACCTGAGGCGCGCCATGCGCATTTCGGGCGGCGATCCTTTGATCTTCGTGCAGCGGCCGATCAGCCTCGCGCTGCTGATCGCCTCGCTCGCGCTGCTCGTCATCGTCGCGCTGCCGGCGATCCGCTCCAAGCGCGAGGAGGTGTTCCAGGAGCAGACGTGACGGTCAATTCCCCTGCGTCGGGATCTTCGCCGCCTTCACCAGCTTCCCGATGTCCTCCACGTCCTTGTGGAAATAGGCCGTGAATTCCTCCGGGCTCTGGCGCAGCGGCTCCATGCCCATCTTGGCGTGACGGTCCTTGACCAGCGGCGTCTCCAGCGCGGCCTGCGTCTCGCTGTGCAGCCGCAAGACGATCTCGCGCGGGGTCTTCGCCGGCACGAACATTCCGGTCCAGAAATCGTACGCCGAGTCCTTGAGGCCCGCCTCGGTGGTGGTCGGCACGTCCGGCAGTGCCGAGGCGCGCTTTGCCGTGCTCACGGCGAGCGCGGTGAGCTTGGCGTCGTTGATCAACGGCAGCGCCGCCGCGATCGGCAGGAAATAGAAGTCGACCTGGCCGGTCATCGCCGCGGTGAGCGCGTCAGTCGGGCCGCGGAACGGGATGTGCAGCGCCTCGAACCCGGCGCTCACCCGGAAGCGCTCGGCCGCCATGTGCGAGGCGGCGCCGATGCCGGCCGAGGCGAAGCTCATCGCCCCGGGCTTGGCCTTGGCGGCCGTCACCAGCTCGGCCAGCGTCTTGAAGCCCTTCGCCGGCGCCGTCACCAGCACGGTCGGCTGCACGCCGAACGGCACGACCGGCGTGAAGTCCCGAAGCGTGTCGTAGGGCAGGTTGGCGTGGATCGCGTGCGAGATCGAGAACGACGACGAGTAGAGGAGCACGGTGTAGCCGTCGGGCGCCGCACGCGCGACCGCATTGGCGCCCAGCGTGCCGCCGGCGCCGGCGCGATTCTCGATCACCATCGGCTGCCCGAGCTGCCTGGACAGCTGGTCGATCACCACTCGGCTCACCGCATCGATGGCGTTGCCCGCCGCGAACGGCACCACGGCGGTGATCGTGCGGGTCGGCCAGCTCTGCGTCGACGTCTGCGCCAATGCCGGGTGATGCGCGAGCCAGAGCGCGGCACCGACGGCGAACGTGCCGCCGATGCGTCGAATTATTGTCGAGGGGGTCATGCGTGCATCGCCTCTATTTCAGCACCAGATCGAGCTGCAGCGCGTGGGTGAAATTGACGTGCGCATTGGGCGCGCCGCTGCCCGCCGACTGCGCGTCGCCGCTCACCGCGTAGAACCGCTCGCCGATCACGCCGCCGGCGAGCCCGTGGCGCGGATTCGGCATCGACGGCAGGATCGACCAGCGATTGACCGCCGGATTGTAGGCCTCGACCGCCCGGAAGGCTCCGAGCATGCGGCGGTCCTGGAACTCGCCGCCGGCGACGATGATCTGGTCGTTGTAGACGCCGAACGCCACCGCGCTGCGCGGGGTCGGCATGCGTTCGCGCGGCGGCGTCCAGGTGTCGGCCGCCGGGTCATAGCCCTCCACCACGTCCGTGTTGCTGCCGCTGGTGATGAAGGCGGCGCCGATGCGTCCGCCGATCGCCCAGATGCGTCCGCCCGCGGCCGCCACGACGTGGTGGTTGCGCGGCGTCGGCAGCGCCGCGCGGGCCCGCCACGTGTTGCTCGCCGGGTCGTATTCCTCGACCGCTCCGACCACCATGTGGCGGCGCGCCGGGTGGATGTTGGTCTCGCTCGAGCCCGGCATCATGGTGGCGCCGCCGATCACGTAGATCTTGCCGTTGAGCGCGGTCGCAGCCGCGGCGCCGCGCTTGGTCGGCATCGGCGGCAATTCCTTCCAGCTGTCGGTTGCCGGGTCGTACTCCCACGCGTTGGCGACCGGCTCCCAGGCCGGCGGCCCGGAGTCCGGCAGCTTGAAGCCGCCGAAGGCGTAGACCTTGTTGTTGAGCGACGCGAACGCGACGTGATGGGAGGGAAGCGGCATCGGCTTCTTCTGTGCCCAGGCGTTGGCGGCCGGATCGAACTCCTGCACCATGGCCTGCGGCTTCCAGCCCGGCGCGAGGCCGGCGAACACGTAGAGCTTGCCGTTGGCGGTCGCGCCGAGCACCTCCTCGGAGGGTGCCGGGAACGGCGCCAGACTGGTCCACGGATTTGCCGCCGTTGGTGCGGTCGGCGCCTGCGCCATCGGCTGCGTCGTCGCAACGGCCAGCACGGTCAACGCCGTTGCGCCAGCGCCGATCCAGGCCATGCTGCTTGTCGTTGTCATCCCTCGGTCCTCCCTCGATCGCACACTTGTTGTCGCCCTGTGTGACGAACCTAGAACATGTCCTGCCCGGTTGGAACCGGCCTGTGTTCCTGCTAGACGATACCGCTCCTGGACCGCCGTCCCCGCATCGGAGAGCCCGTCATGACGTTCCGCATCGCCGTCGTCCAGCCGATCTCGCATCGTCCCGGCGAGGACGAGGCCAACGTCGCCGACGCTCTGCGCCACGTCGAGCGCGCCGCCGCCGACGGGGCGAATTTCGTCTGCTTCCCGGAGACCTATCCGGGCCCGTGGAGCATGCCCGCGACCTTCGACCCGGTCGCCGCCATGGCGGAGGCGGCGCGCCGGCACAGCGTGCACGTCGTGTACGGCACCATCGAGCCGATCGATGCCAAGGCGGCGACCGCCTACAACCTGATCTGCATGGCCTATCCGGACGGGCGCACGGTGCGCTATCGCCGCACCCATCCCAACGGCCCGTGGATCTATACCGGCGGCACGGCCTGGGAATTCCAGTACGTTCCGGGCGACGAGTTCCCAGTGTTCGAGACCGCGTTCGGCAAGGTCGGGCTCGCCATGTGCAGCGAAGTCTACATGCCGGAGGTTGCCCGCTCGCTGGCGCTGCGCGGCGCCGAGCTGATCTTCATGCCGGCCGGCAAGGACAAGAAGACCCTGTGGGCGACCTGGCGCACGCTGATCTGGGCGCGTGCGATCGAGAACCTTGCCGTCGTGGTGACGACGCAGAACCTGTTCAACCATTCCGAGCGCGGGCTCGCGATGGTCGCCGGGCCCGAGGAGATCCTGTTCGAGAGCACGATCGCCGGAACGACCGTGGTCGAGGTGAGCCTCGACCGCCTGCGCTACCTGCGCGGAACCCGCGACGAGATCGGCTCGTCCGATCGCTGCGGCGTCAAGCAGGGCCTGCTCGGCCCGCAGTGGCAGCGCCCGGAGCTCTACGACACGTTCTATCCAAAACCCCTGCGCGAAGCCGCGGAGTAGCCAGCAGAGCTACAGCATCGTCATGGCCGGCCTTGTGCCGGCCATCCACGTCTTGGCCAGCAACAAAGTCGTGGATGCCCGGGACGAACCCGGGCATGACGACGAAGTGGAGAAACCATGACCACCATCGACGTCCACGCCCACATCCTCGCCGACGAGACCATCGGGATCCTGCAGAAGGAGCTGCCCCAGCTCGGCGTGAAGCACACGGCAATCGATGCCGATTTCGGCGTGCTCGAAGTGGCGGGCACCGCCTACAAGCCCTTTCCACGCGGTGGTCTTGATCTCTCACGCCGCCTGAAGGACATGGACACCGCGGAAGTCGACATGCAGGTCCTCTCCAACACGCCGCAGACCTTCCTCTACGGCCTCGATCCCAAGGTCACCGCCGCCTCCTCGCGCATCCAGAACGACCAGATCGCCAAGCTCGTGAGCGAGCGACCCGACCGTTTCATGGGGCTCGCCACGCTGCCGATGCAGTCGGGTGAGCTCGCGGCGCAAGAGATCACCCGCGCGATGCAAACGCTCGGCCTCAAGGGCTGCCAGATCGGCTCCAACATCAACGGCAAGAATCTCGACGACGCGAGCCTCGAGCCGTTCTGGGCGGCCGCCAATGCGCTCGGCGCTTTCATCATGGTGCACCCGACTCAGGTCGCCGGCGCCGATCGGCTCAAGCCCTATTATCTCGCCAACCTGATCGGCAACCCGCTCGACACGACGATCGCCACCGCCTGCCTGATCTTCGGCGGCGTCACGCAGCGCCATCCCGCGATCAAATTCTTCATGGTGCACGGCGGCGGCTTTGCGCCCTATCAGTGGGGCCGCTGGGTGCACGGCTGGCACGTGCGCGAGGAGCCCAAAGTGCATGTGAAGCAGGTACCCGAGGACGCGATCAATCGCCTCTATTTCGATACGATCCTGCACGGGCAGCCGGCGCTCGAGTTCCTGGTCGCGACGTTCGGCGCCTCGCATGTGCTGCTCGGCAGCGACTACCCCTACGACATGGGCACGCTCGAATGCGCCCGGCAGGTGCGCGCCCTGAAGATCCCGGACGCTGATCGCGCCACCATCCTGGGCGGGCGGGCGATCGAGCTGTTCGGCGCCCCGAAGGGCACCCGCGCCGCGCGCTGATCGGTCTCCGCCATGGACGTCCCGGCCGAAGCGCGGCGCCTGCCGGCGCCGGCAATCCGCGAGTTCATCGCTGACGCGCTGCGCACGGTCGGCCTGCCCGCCGCCGATGCCGCGCAGGTCGCCACGCTGATGGTCGAGACCGATCTCGCCGGCGCCGATGCGCACGGCGTGTTTCGCCTGCCGCACTACGTCAAGCGCCTGCGCGCCGGCGGCGTCAATCCGCGGCCGCACATTACGGTCGAGCGCACGGCGCCGGCGACCGCCCTCGTCCATGGCGACAATGGCATGGGCCACCTGGTGATGGCGCGGGCGGCCGAGACGGCGGTCGAGATCGCGCGCGCGACCGGCCTCGCCTGGGTTGGCGCGGCGCATTCGAACCACGCCGGCTCGGCCGGCATCTATCCGGAGATCCCGCTGCGTGCCGGGATGATCGGAATCTACTCGGCGGTCGCCAGTGCCAACCACATGCCGGTGTGGGGCAGCGCGGAGTCGCTGCTCGGCACCAACCCGATCGCGTTCGCGATTCCCACCGGCGCGGAGCCGCCGCTGGTGCTCGACATCGCCACCACGGTCGTCTCCTACGGCACCATCAAGGCCTACGCGCTCGCAGGCCGCGACATGCCCGAGGGCTGGATGATCGATCGCCACGCGGGGCGGCCGCTCACCGATCCGCGGCGCAGCGGCGAGGGGCTGCTGATGCCGATCGGCGGCTACAAGGGCAGCGGCCTCGCGCTCGTCGTCGGCCTGCTGGCCGGGACCCTCAACGGCGCGGCGTTCGGGCGCGACGTCGTCGACTTCAATGCCGATGCGACCAGCGCGACCAACACGGGACATTTCATCGTCGCGCTCGATGTCGGGCGCTTCATGCCCCTCGATTCATTCAAGGCCGAGGTCGACCGCCACCTGCGCGAGCTGAAGAATTCGCAAGCGCTGCCCGGCGTCGATGCGATCCGCCTGCCGGGCGAGCGCCGCCGGGCGTGCCAGCAGGATCGTGCGCACAACGGCGTACCGATCATGCCGCCGGTGCTGGCGCAACTGGATCGGCTCGCCGGCGAGCTCGGCGTCACGCCGCTCACGGAGCGTGCCGGTTAGCTACCGCTGCTCCAGCGCGCTGCGCACGCGCGCGACCGTTTCGGCGGGCGTGCGGGCGACCTCACGCACCAGCGCGGCGAGCTGCTCGCCGGTGAGCGGATCGATGTCGATCTTGAGCTTCTCCGCCTCGGCGAGGAATGCCGGATCCTTCATCGTCGCGTCGAACGCGCGGCGCAGCGCCGCGACCCGCTCGGGCGGCACGCCGGGCGGCAGGAAGAACGGCCGGCCGACGTCGAGCCGCGCCATCACCAGCCGCAGCGCGTCGCGGTCGGCATCGTTCTTCGCGAGGTCGAGCATGCTGGGCACGTCCGGCAGCTCGGGGTTCGGGCGCAGCGCCCACTGGGCGACGACCTTGATCTTCTTCTCGTTGAGCCACTGCGAGGACAGCGTCTTCACCGTGGTCCATGCGGCGACCACGCCGTGCACTTCGCCGCTCTCGATCGCCAGGTTGATCTTGGCCGTGCTCTGGTAGCCGGTGACGACCTTGAACCTGTGGCCGAACAGGACCTTGCTGACGACCGGAAAATCGAATTGCGAGGAGCCTGGCGCCTGCGCGCCCATGATCAGCTCCTTGCTGGCAAGCTCCTGAACGCTCTGCACCGGCGCGGTGTGCCACACATAGGCGACGTGGGTCTCGCGATTGGTGTTGCCGAGCCAGTTGAGCCTGGTCGGATCGAAGCGCGCGCCCTCCGGCTGCAGCAGCGGGATGGTCGGCAGGCCGGCGAACGGCGCGCCGATGACCGTGCCGTCGAACGGCCCGGCCGCGTACAGCTGGTTGGTCATCGTCAGGCTGCCGGCGCCCGGCTGGTTCTGCACGATGATCGTCGGGTTGCCGGGGATGTGATTGGCGAGATGGCGCGCCAGCAGGCGGGCGTTGGTGTCGTAGCCCGAGCCGACGCCGATGCCGACCACCATCCGCACCGTCTTGCCGCGGTAGAACGCGGCGACGTCCTCCTGCGCCAGCGCGGAGGCGCAGAGGCTGAGCGACAGTGACAATGCAAGAAGAAGAGGTTTCATGGCAATCCTCTCAACTCCAATGACTATGCACGGGGCTCGACACTGTCATCGTGAGGTGCTCGGCGCGTCCGTTGTGTGAATCAACATCCCCACTGCGCGCGCCGAGCCTCGAACGATGAACGGCCCGCCCTTCGAGGCTCGGTGCACGAAGAGTGCACCGAGCGCCTCAGGGTGACGGGCCGCCTCACGCCGCCGCGCGCTCCTCCTCCGGCTCGAGCGGCAGCTTCACCGGCGCCTTGCGCTTCGCCGACAGGTCGAGCGCCTTGGTCAGCATCAGGTTGCGGTGCGCTTCGCGCGCGGTCGCCGCCTGGGTCGGCAGGTCGAGCGCGACGCGGTTGAGCCAGGAATCGGTTTCCTCGCGCATCGGCCCGCGCAGCTCGCCGAGCGCCATGTCGCCCGGCGGGTAGCTGCCCATGAAGTCGACCAGGCGCCGCTTGTCGGGCGCATAGCCTTCCTCCTGCGGCGCCGACACCGCCAGGATGATGTCGCGATGGGTGTCGTCGATGGTGAGCACGCCCTCGGTGCCGTTGATGCCGACTTCCAGGCTGTACACGGCGCCCGGCCACGTCACCGGCAGCGCCCACGAGATGTTGAGGTGATAGAGGCTGCCGTCGGAGAACATGATCATGCCGGCGGTGGCGTCGATGCCCTGGTAGAGCGGCCCGAGCACCTTGTCGACCGAGCGGGCGTAGCATTCGACCGGCGTCTTCGCCTCCATGTACCACATGACGATGTCGAGCGCGTGCGTCCCGGAGATCACCATCGGCGAGATCGTCGCCGGGTCGTCGGTGCGCTTGTAGTTGTCGATCGCCACCAGCCGGTTCATGAACGCGCGCGAGGTGACCAGCGTCACGTCGCCCAGCGCATTGGTGCGCACCTTCTCCTTGCCGGCGAGCCAGCGGCGGCGGAAGCGCTGCGTGTAGCCGACCACGGCGTCGAGCCCGGCGCTCTCGATCGCGGCGAGCACCTTGGCGGATTCGCCGAGGTCGGTCGCCAGCGGCTTCTCGATCAGCATCGGCACGCCGCGCTCGACCGTCGCCAGGACCGGATTGACGTGCAGGTGCTCGTCGGTCGCGATGATGCAGCAGTTCACCTCCGGCCGCTTGAGCAGCTCGTGGTAATTGTTGGTGACGAAATCGGCGCCGATCTTCTCCGCCACGTGCTGGGCGCGGTTGTGGTTCTTCTCGGCGATGCCGATCCACTCGACCGCCGGATGGCGCGCCGCGACCTCGCCGCGGAACAGCCCGACCCGCCCGGCGCCGATGATGGCGAGGCCCAGCCCCTTAGCCGACTTTCTCAAGGCTCGCTCCCTTCATGTCCGCGATCTGTGCGATCGACTGGTTCGACAGCGGCAGGTCCACCGGCGCGTTGATCTCCGCCGAGAGGTCGGCCGCCGTATAGGTTTCCATCACCATGCGGGCATGCTCGCCCGACACCATCGGCGGCCGGTCGAGGATGCAGTCTTCGAGGAAATGGATGGTCTCCGGTCCCATCTGCCCGGCGAACACGTGGTCGACCTGCTCGCCCGGCATGGTCGACATCGGGAACACCTGGCCCTCCTTCGCGGTGTTGAGCCAGTTGTCGCGCTGGGTGTCGTCGAGAATCAGCGCGCCCTCGGTGCCGGTGATCTCGATCCAGGTGGCGCAGTAGTTGGGATAGCTGGGCGGCAGGTTCCAGCCGCCGCCGATCACCACCAGGGTGCCGTCGTCCATCGTCACCGTCGACCACATCACGTCGAACGAGCCGTTGATCGGCCGCATGTAGCCGTAGGCGCCCTGCGAGTAGACCCGCACGGGCTTGGCCGGCTCGAGCAGCCAGAACACGAAGTCGAGGTCGTGCGTCGACTCCATCACCGCGGGCGACAGTTTTACCCGCGTCGCGATCTTCTTGCCGAGGTTGCGCGAGATGTGGCGCGAGACCATCACGTTCACCACGCGACCGAGCGTGCCGTCGGCGATCTTCTTCTTGGCGTAGGCGATCTTCGGGTTGAAGCGCTGCGAGTAGCCGATGGTGAACTTGACGTTGTTGCGCTTCGCCAAGGTGATCAGCTCGTCGGCTTCCCAGAACTCGAGCGCGATCGGCTTCTCCAGGAGCACGTGCTTGCCGGCGCGCAGGCAGTCGCGCGCGATCGGGTAGTGGGTCTGCTCCGGCGTGGTGCAGATGTAGATCACGCTGATGGCGTCGTTCTTCACCAGGTCCTGGTAGTCGAGGGTCGCGGTCGCCGGCCGGGTCAGCGCCTTCACCTCGGCGAGCCGGTCGGGCCGGATCTCGCAGATGTGCAGCTTGTCCACCAGCGCCGAGCGCGACAGGGTCTCGGCGCGGATCCCGCCGCACCATCCGGTTCCGATCACTCCCGCTTCGACCTGCTTCATCGGTTCGTCCGCTCCTTGCTCATGCCGCCAACCTCCATAGCGGCCTGCGGAGCGGTTTTCCAGGGTGTCGAGAGCGCCTCACGCCTCGGGTTCGCCGTGCGCGGCCATGCAGGCTCTGTACGCCTCGGTGCGGTTCATATCCTCGAACCAGGGATACTCGGCATTGGCCTGACCAGTGCACTGTTGCATGACGGCGCTTCTCGTGGCCTCACCTTGATGTCTGGCTTCTGCTCGTGCCGCCTCGCCTCGGTGCGCGCGAGTCTGGGCAACAGCTGGCGCCATGGATGTGGCGACGAAAAGCCCGATCGCGAGTGCGACGATAGTCCTCCTGCCAGTAATCATGGCTGGTTTCCTCCTGTTCGTTGTCGAGGTCGACTCGTTTGTCGAGTCGCCTCTTTGTTTTGCATGCATAGTCACAACGTTTGAAGGCGCACCAGTTAACTTCCGTTCAGAAACGTAAACTCGACGTGATCCTGCTGTCCGCGTCAGTATGTTCGTTTATCGTCACGACCCCGCCGGCTCGGCCGAGCCGAACGGCCGGGCAAACAGATGCGGCCGGCGCTGGCTTCGCAGGCGATAGAGCTGGGCCGGGCGGTTGGCGCCACCCCCGGCAAGCGAACTATCGATGGTAAGATCAGGCGCGCCGATGCAGCGCCGGGACGTTGCCGCCCCGTGCGCGCATCATCCGGATTCACGATGTCAAACAGCCCGCCCCGCCGGCCTTGCGGCCCGGGTGCGTTCCTTCTTCGTAGCCCGCATGCAATGCGGGGCGGCCGTGCCACCGGCGAGGCCTCCCCGCATTGCATGCGGGCTACGATCGTCTCGTCCTCCGTTCCCCAGAACGGCGAGGGAGCGAAGCGCCGAGAAGCGCTGGTGCGGATCGCCGCACCGTTCGCGTGCCATGACGCGGCACGCGTAGGACGCCTGACGAGGCGTCCCGCGCCCCGTGACGTAGGGCGCTCGCCTCTCGGCGCTTCGCCGCGGCGTTTGTCGGCCGCCGGGCCCGACGCCAGACTACTCTGGCATCACTCGCTGGGCATGGTGTGCCCAGGCGCTGGGTCGTAGTGCCCAGGGGCGGGATCCCGTGGCCGCCCGAGCGCAAGGTGCTCAAAACCCTGCCCGCAGGCGCCGCTCCCTGCTCCAGTCCGGCGGCTTGAGCCTTCCGCCAGACGCCCTCATCGAGCCGGGATGACCGCAGGCCTAGCACCACAGTTCTGTAAAACCGAAATACAATCGACTGGCGGACCGGAGTTATCCCCAGCCGGCGTTCCGGTTTTCGAGAAATCCACCAGCCTGAATCCAGCCGCCTCCGCGCCGGTGAGGGCGCTGCGGCTTTCCAGGTGCTTCTTATCGCCACGCGTCGGCCTGCGCACCACGACGTAGACCATTCCACTCGGGCCGGGGAGCCTTAGGTGTCGACCGCAAGATGTGAACCGAATGCCGGGGTCGCCCGACAGAGGTCGGGAAGCCATGCGACACACGCTGGCCCGGCGAGGCGAAATGACCATGAACGCCCACGAGACAACTGAAATCCGCACCTTGGCGGATTCCGTGCCGGATGAGGTATCGGGCGGCGGCGAGGCAGGCTACCGCGATGGTCGTCTGCACTTGGATTTCGGTGCAGGCGCCGCCGGACTCATGCCCGGCAATGGCGGAGTCCGATATATCGACGACGCCTTGGGCACAGGGATTCGCACCGGGGCCTGACGCCGACCGTCACGCGCGCGCCGAAATCGCGCAGGCAAGAAGCTGTCTCATACGAATAGCTACCCGGGATGTGACGGAACGGTGTACCCTCCCGTGAGTTTGCTCATCAGTCACGCGTGAAAGCCACACCTTGATGCCAAGTCTCTTCAAATATTTCACGATCGTCGGAGCCGTCCTGCTTGGGCTGCTCATGCTGGCGAATTCCGTCCTGGATCCCGGCGCCGCGAAGCCGAGCGTGGTCACGGCGAAGCCGCAGGTGATCGTCAAGCATGACCCGCGGGCCTCTTTGGTTGAGCGCCTGCGGACCGAGGAGGCGGCGCGAGAGGCCGCCGCCAAGGGGAAGCCCCTCGCATCGCCCGTCAGCTTCGGAGAGCCGGTGGTTCCGGCCACGCAGCGTGCCGAGCCCGGGACGCCGGCTCAAGCTGAGCCCGTTCAGGTTTCCGCGCCGGCCGCCGTGACGACCGCCACGCCGACCGAAGATGTGGACGCCCGCTCGATGCGCCAGGCGCGGAAGAAGGCCGAACGCGTGCGCAAGCAGCGCCTGGCGCGCGAGCGGGCCCGGGCGGTGCAGCAGGCGGCCTCACAACAGCAAAACCAGCTGTACTACGGCTACGCCCCGCAGCCCACATACGGGCCATTTGCGGGCTGGGGGCAGGCGCAAAGGTGAGGAGCCGGTCCGCGCTCAGGCAGCCGGCTTCGTTCTCGCGCGACCCTGCCACTGGCAAGGACCCGGGGACCCGCCAGTCTCCAATGACGCGACCCACGACCGCGCTCGACGAGGGCTCAAATCCGATCTGGAGTTCCGCCTCGCCATGACAGCGCCCCAGATCACCAGAACGATGACGGCTCCCACCACGGCTCCGATGAGACCGGCACCCTCGCCGGGTCGGTACCAGCCCAGCGCCTGGCCCAGCCACGTCGCGAGGAAGGCGCCGACGATTCCGAGGATGGTCGTCAAAATGAAACCGGAAGGCTCGTTCGTGCCCGGCGTAATGAACTTCGCGATCACGCCGGCGACGAACCCGATGATAATCGTCCAGATGATTTCCATAGTGCCCTCCCGCTCAGGCGCCGGCGGTCCCGCTGCCCCGCAGGGCCGCGGAAATCTCCGCCAGGGTTGCCCTCTCCGCATCGCTTACGGCAACGCCTCCGAATCCCAGGAAGCCGCCTTCCGTTCCTGCTTCAGCAGCTTTCTGGGCCACCCCTTCAAGCCATGACTTGAAAGCGGCAGCATCGTTCGGAGATTTGAGGTCGAGGATCCCGGATACAGCCCTCAGCTCAGCGATTGCCGTATCCTTGAGGGCGCCCATATTCAGGCCGGTGAACCGCGCTTGCAGAGCAGCGCGCGCCACAGTACGCCCTTCCGCCGTGGAGAAATCCTGCGCCACATCTCTCACAAGGGGATTTGCCTGAGCGTTCTGGCGTGCGTCGAGGAGCGCCCAGCCTCCTGCCATGCCCTCCTTCAAGAGACCCCAGACGCCGCTCGGGTCGGCCGCGGTGATGGCCATCCCGGCCACCATCGGGCTCGCAAGGAGTCTGCCCCATTCCTCTGCCGTGAAGTCCGTCTTGGTCGCCATTGTGCGGCCTCCGTTGTGAACCGTGTGACGTGTTACGACCGCGACAGCTCCGCTTCGGTCGGAAGCCGCCCTTCCGGGGTGTACTTGTCGACTGCGTCGGGGAGCTCGCGAGATAGCCTGGCGATCAGCTCTTCCCGCGATAGACCCGTGTGTCTCATCAAGGTCTCCAGTACCTCGGGCCCGATCGCTTGCTCGAGTTGGGAGGGCGCGACCTGCTTGTTGGGACCTCGACTGACCCATGAATCCGCGGCTTCACCAAAGCCGCTCTGCTTGAAGCGCTCTACGAGTTCGCCGAGCCCGGAGCTCAGGATTCCGCCGGCGCCGGCGCCGCCGAGACTGCCACCCAGCTGACCGAGCAAGCCACCAAGGCCACCCTGTCCGGCAGCCCCGGGCGAGCCGGGCGAGCCTTGCCCGAGCCCCTTCAGCATTTCGGCGATCTTGTCCCTGTTCTGGTAGCCCGCGATCGCGAGCAGGCCCAACAGGGCGGTCATGGATGGAAATCCGCGGCTCATGTGTTCCTCCTTCGGTGATCGGAAGAAACAGTCCGCCAGAAGGAAGGTTCCCTTACCGGCCCACGACCTGGCTCAGCGCTTGTCGTACTCGTCGTGGTGGCGCCACCAGATGCCGGTCTCGTTGCGTCCCTTCGGCGCGCGGTCGAGCCACTGGTACATGCCCCAAATGGCGTCCACGCCGCGCGCAGCTACAGCTGTTTCTTTTTCAGCTCCCCGGCGACGGCTTGCAGGAGCAGCATCCAATCGCGGTCATCGATCTGACCCTTGACCGCATCAGCCCGCCCGAGCTTGCTCTTTGCCGTGTGTACCGCATCGCGTAGGAATGCCGCAGCGTCTTCTTGTGTTTCCATCTCCTTGGTTGGGCAATGCGCTGGGAATGCCTTGCGCCACAGGTCTATCAGCAAGGACACGATTGCCTTTGCCAAGGCAGACATCAACGCTTTCGAATAGTCCGTATGATCCGGCGGAATCACTGGCGCAGCCAAGACCGGCATGTCCGACATCTTTTCGCGCTGGAGCGTGGGCCACAAAGTCCGGAATCGTGAAAACAGGGGGATGCATCCTCGCGGGCGGAGAGCGAGGGGAGCCCGAAGGCACCCCCCGAACGGGGGGTACGGTGAGGCAGCAGTTCTAGTAGCGTCAGTGTCGGGAGCAGCGAATGGAGGCAAGGCGCGCGCACCGGTGCGCGGTACGCCGGCTTTGTCGCCCATGGGTAAGCAGCCAGGTGAGCCACGCATGACCGGAAGGCTACCTCCAAGCACCAGCGCACACACACACCTAACTCTGGCCTTGCGATGGGCGCTGCTGGGCAGTTGCCTTTTAGGGGGAGGATGCGATGATTAGGTTCCTGTCAAAATCGGTTCTGCTTGGCGCTGTCATTCTAATCGGCCCATGGCCGTCTACCGAAGCTTACGCACAACGATGCCTAACGTCCGTGCAGTATGTATATGTATGGAACGGGCGGCCGGGCACACCATCGCGCATGTGCTGCAACACCCGATTCGGAAACAATTGTGGTGCGCAATTGGCTAGCCTCAATGGAAAGATCTGCGGCCGGGGATGTGTAATACGCGCCCACCTCGTCAACCATTGAGCTCGACAGACCGTTGCCTGATCTGACGTTCGACGGTGATGGCTGCCGTCACGACAGCCATCGCGCGCAGGTCCATGCCCTGGTGGACACCGCCGCTCAAGGTTCCAGTTCGCATCCGGTCATCGATTATACACTCTCGATGGCCTGGTATGCGGTGAGCTGGAAGTCTCGGTCGTCGCTGACCTCGTCCTGCCCGTTGAAGGCGACGACCAGTCTTCTCTCGGGGAAGTCACGCCGGAGCTTGCATTCCCACATGTCTCTCAGCCGATCACCGAGCCAGATCAGCTGCTCCCGAGTCGACTGAATATCCCCGAACAGATAGAAAATATCGACGTGGTTAATGACGGCTTCGACCGCCACCCTGTTGCCGTTCGTCTGCTTCAGGAAGCCGTAATAGGCGTCCGTGCTGAAGCCGCGACGCAGGACGCACCCATCGAACACGTCGAACGAAGGCCAGAACAGCCAGGCATAGCCGATTGCATGCTCGTAATTGCCGACCACCCGGATCCACTCACCTGGATCGTACACGCAGCGATTATGCTCTTCCCAATCGCGGATCTCGGGGATCAGTTTTCGATAATCCATTTCAGTTCTTCCGAGGGAGCAACCCGGCGCACTGATAGCATGATGCGCATTTCAGTAACAGCTTCCTGCTGAAGCAGAGGGGCACTCCAGTGGCCTGCCGCCTATTCGTTGTCGCCTTCGCCATTGAGCGCGATGGTGCCGCCGCCGCCAGCCACTCTTCGCGCGTTCCGGTCTTGTGGTCGGTCATCATCTCTCTCCTTGGGTCAGTGTCGTTCTATTCCCAGCTGTCGAGCTTGATCTCGTTCGGCCAGGGAGCCCCTTTGCCTGTTTCGAGAAGCGACTTGAGGCTCAGGAGGAAGACGGCCCACTTGGTGCTGCAGTGGTGCATGAACTCGACCGGTTCCTTCCAGCCTTGGTGCTTGAAGAGGACGATCGTCCAGTCGCCGTTCTGTTTGAGATCGAAACTTATCTTTGTGCCGATCCACTCTTCGGGACCGTCGATCACCTGCCATAGGACGTGCTCGGCGGGCTGAAGCTCGAGAACCTTCATGTCGAACCCCCCGGCGCCAAAGCGGAACTGGATCACGCCGCCGACCTTGCTTTCCCCTCGCGTATCGCTCGTCCACCAGCCGGAAAGGCCTTGGATCGTGGCCAATGCCTCATAGGCATCATTCCGGGACGGCGATTTGATTCCGACCTTGTGTAGAATATCGGGCATGTCCGGTTCCTCCTTCTCTCGACTGGTGGCTGCTGATCGCGAGACAGACCTAGTGCCGGAATCGAAACGGTGGGAGTGACAAGTGTGGCGGGATTCCGATGGACTCGGCCGATCACGGCTGCGGCGCACGCGCTCGCAGCGGGTGATCCCCTCGACGCTTTGAAGCGGATCGCCAGCGTGACGACGCGCCTGTACCCTGGCGAACGCCGGATCAGGCCCCGCGTTCGGCGGGGTTGACAGTGGTACTCACCTTGGGAGCGAGAGAAGAAGCATGGCGTTCGCGATCAAGGCCGAGGTTTGCGATCCGCGGGCGAAGACATTCGCGTTCACCGCGCAAAAGACGATGTATGGTGGCAAGCATATCGCTGAAGGCGACACGATTTTCGTGTTCGCGAGCGAGAACGAGGGCGGTCAAGGCCTCATCGCGCGCGGCGTTGTCAATTCCGCCGAAGCGGTCGCAAAGAAGCGCGGTATCGCCCGGCAAACACCGCGTGTGAGCCTCACCATCAGACGCACCGCGCTCGCGAAGCGGCCGCTGGGGCGGAGCGAGCTCAAACATTTCGCCGACTGGAATGACGGCCAACCCGGAACCGAGCTCAATTTCAAATTCTATCGTCAGGCGACGAACAAGATCGTCGGCATCTCGGATGAAGCGGTGGCGTTCCTCAGCGAATTCTTCTAGCGCGACCAGCGGCAACGAGCAGCTCGAGGCGCGCCTTCAACCATTCCTCGTGCGAAAACGACTTGATTCTGCATGGTTGACCTCCTGTCGAGACCGCTTGGTGGTGGTTGCTCGTGCGATAGAATAGGAGCGGGCATCAAACGGCGAGAGTTACAAGGGTGGCGGGATTCCGATGGGCTCAGCCGATCACGGCCGCGGCGCGTGCGCTCGCGGCGGGTGATCCCCTCGGCGCGCTGAACCGGGTCGCGCTGCGCGACGACGCGCCTGCGCTCGCGCTGCGCGGCATCGCGATGAGGCAGCGCGACGACGCGAGGGTTTGCGCCGGTGCCGAATTTCACTTCGGCGCGGTGTCCGGCGCCAGGATGAGCTCCGCGTCGTCGACGACGTAGCGGACATATTTGTAGTCGCGGATGAAGCTGATCCGGCCGTCCTCCCATTCCAGCCACATCAGATAGCTGGGCTTCAAGGCCTGGGAATCCTCGTAGACCGCGATGACCTCGCGGCCGTCGAGCCAGGCGGGGGCAAGCCGCACCGGAGCGCTGCGCGAATAGATGCCGAAGAACATGCCCACGTCGGCGGCGCCCGCCCGCAGCGGGTGCGCGGACTGGACCAGCCGCACGTCGTCGGCCAGCATCGCGCGCAGCCCGTCCCAGTCGCGCCGGTTGAACAGGGCGACATAGCGGACAACAGCGGGGGAGGGCGGGCGCGGCGCGGGCGGGGCTGGCGCCTCGGCGTTGATCGTCTTGAGCCGGGCGCGCCCGCGGGCGAGGTGGGCCTTCACCGCGTTGACCGTGAGGTCGAGCATGGCGGCGATCTCTTCCAGGGACTGGTCGAGCACGTCCTTGAGAATCATCACGCTACGCTGCATGGTCGGAAGCTCCACGAACCGCGACACTGCGGTCTCGACCGCCTCCCGTCTCATCATGACCTCCACAGGATCTAAACTCTCCGGATCGGCGACCTCGTGTGCCGCCTCGATGGGCTCGGCCGCGCGGATCGCGCGGCTGCGCAGCAGGTCCAGCGCGCGATTGTGGGCGATCCGGAACAGCCAAGCGCGCATCGGCTGGACCTCCTGCAGGTCGTCGATGGCGACAAGCGCGCGGGCGAAGGTGTCCTGCACGACATCCTCGCCGTCGATCACCGAGCCCATCAGGCGCGAGCAGTAGCGGTGAAGCTCCGGCCGCAGCTCGCCGGCGAGGGCCAGGAGCTGCGCCTGGCGCTCCGTGGGCTGGGACGATGGAGCTTCGCTCAAGCCGCCTCTCCTTCGAGGATCGTGATCCCCGTATCGCCCTTCAGGCCGAAGGCGACACCGGTGGCGTACCGGGGATCGTCGAGCAGCGCGACCACATGGTCACCAAACCGGCGGGGCGGCAACGGCGCGCCGAATCGGGCGAGGTACGCCTCGCGCTCGAGGCCCATCGACCGCGCGTAGGCGCCGGAGGCCTCGTCGCCGACGCCGGTCCCGCCGATGATCTGCATCGGCAAGATTGCCTGGAAGCGGATGCCCAGCCCTTTCTGCTTGGCGATCCCATTCGCGTACCGCGCCATGAACCAGAGCATGCGCTTGGCGCCGGCGTAGCCGCCCGAGAGCGGCGAGCCCTGCTGCGCTGCGCCGCTGGAGCCTACCAGGACGCGAGCGCCTGACGCGAGCGGAAGGTTGAGGGCGGCTTGCACCCAGTAGAGGCCAGCCTTCACGTCGGTCTCCCACGGCGCGCTGAAGTCCGCCCAGCTCAGCTGGTCGAGGCGCCCCATGCGCGGCGTCGCGCCGGCGTTCAGCACCAGGACCTCGGGGCGAACGTCAGCGAGGATGCGCTGGGCGGTCCCCTCTTCGGTGACGTCGGCGGAGATCGCTGCGACGCCGAGCCTCCGCTCCACGGCTGCGAGCGCGTCCGGGTCGCGCGCCACGACTGTTACCTTGGCGCCCTGGTCCGCCAGGGCCTCGACCAGCCCGAGGCCCAGGCCTCGGCTGCCGCCCGTTACGACGATGGTCTTGTCCTTGAGGCTCATCGGTCTGCTCCCGGGTTCGTGTGTGCTGAACCAAAGACGTTCGGGGCGGCCGAAAAGAGTCGCGTGTGAATCGGCAAGTCGGGGGCAGGCTCTCCCCCGCAAGCGGGGGAGGGATGGAGCAAGCGGCACCTCCGTGCGCCATTCCGGCGGAGCGCACATCCGGCGAACGCCGGATCAGCACGAGCGCGCGCCGCTTTGCCGGCGGGCGATCAGCCTCAGCCAAGGCGCCGCATGGAAGGCGCTCATCAGCCAGTACATCGGCGCCATTCCGCCGAGCGGTGACGCATCCGGCGCGGCCGAGCAGAGCATATCGGGCGCGCCGCCACCGAGAACACCGGTCAGCAGCGCCATGAGTGCGAAGGTCGGCGCGGCCGCCAGCGATAGCCAGTCGGCGGCGCCAAGGGCGGCCGCATCCGCCGCCTTAAGTTCGAGGTTTGGACAATGCACGTTCATCGTACCCTGCCTTCGCTTGCGGCCGTGCTTCAGTACTGGCCGTGCCGGCGCACCCATTCCATCGAGAAACGGAGGCCGTCCTCGTCGCGGCCCTTGGGCACGAGGTCGAGGAACTGGTAGGCGCCGTTGACCATGTCGATGCCGCGCCCGTGGCAGGAATAGGTGTGGTACACCGCGCCGCCCGCATCCTTGTGGAACACGCTGATTCCCTGCTCGTCCGACGCACCGATCGGCCGGACCGCATAGTTGTAGTAGGCCTTGCCCTCGGCCACCTCTTCGGGCGTGAACGAGACGTGATAGTCGAAATTGAAATCGCTTCCCTCGGACGACACCCACGGAAAGCTCCAGCCCATGCGCTTCTGGTAGGCGTTGAGCTTGGCCAACGGCGCGCGCGAAACGGCTGTCAGTGTCACATCGCGATGAGCGAGATGGATCGGGATGCGATCGAAATTGTCGGCCCAGAACGAGCATGACTTGCACGCCTCCTTCCAATCGGGACCGAACATGAAGTGATAGACGATCAGCTGGGAGCGCCCGTCGAACAGATCGGCGAGCGAGCGGGCGCCATCCGGCCCCTCGAACCGGTAGGGCTTTTCCACACGCTCCCAGGGCATCGCCATGCGGCGGCGCGTCAGCGCATCACGCTGGCGTGTGAATTCCTTCTCGGCAGCGAGCAGCTCGAGGCGCGCGTTGAGCCACTCCTCGTGCGAAACGACTTGATTCCGCATGGTCGACCTCCTGTCGGGACCGCTTGGTGGTCGTTGGTCGTGAGATAGGATAGGACCGGGCATCGAAGGCTGAGAGTTACAAGTGTGGCGGGATTCCGATGGACTCGCTGATCACCGCTGCGGCGCACGCGCTCGCGGCGGGTGATCCCCTCGGCGCGCTGAACCGGGTCGCGCTGCGCGACGACGCGCCGGCGCTCGCGCTGCGCGGCATCGCGATGGCGCAACTCGGCGATCTCGTCCGGGCGAAGGCCCTGTTGCGAAGCGCGGCGCGCGCCTTCGGCCCGAGAGAGGCGGTGGCCCGCGCGCGGTGCGTCGTCGCCGAGGCCGAGATCGCGCTCGTCTCGCGCGACCTGGGCTGGCCCGCCAAGGCGCTCGACGCGGCGCGGGCGACGCTCGAGGCGCACGGCGACAGCGTCAATGCCGCGCATGCGCGCACTCTCGAGGTCAGGCGCCTGCTGCTGATCGGCCGCCTCGACGAGGCCGAGCGTACGCTCGCCACGCTCGATCCCGCGCCCTTCCCGCCGGCGTCGCGAGCCGCCCACGAGCTGGCCGTCGCGGGGATCGCGATGCGGCGCCTGCGGACCAGGACGGCGCGCGCCGCGCTCGCGCGGGCCCAGCGCGCCGCGCGCGAGGCAAATATCCCTGCGCTGACAGCGGAGGTCGAAAGCGCATCCCGCGTCCTGGACGCGCCCGCGGCACGCCTGATCGCGCGGGGTGAGGCGCGGCTCCTCCGGCTCGACGAGGTCGAGGCGCTGCTGGCGTCGCAGGCACTCGTCGTGGACGCGTGCCGTTATGTCGTGCGTGACGCCGGCATGGTGGTCTCGCTCGCGACGCGCCCGGTGCTGTTTGCGCTCGCCCGCGCGCTCGGCGAAGCGTGGCCGGGAGACGTGCCGAGGGACACGCTCCTCGCACGCGCCTTCCGGGCGAAGCACGCCGATAAATCGCATCGCGCACGGTTGCGCGTCGAGATCGGGCGGCTGCGCGCGGCGCTGCGGATGCTGGCCAGCGTGAGCGCGACGAAGCGAGGTTTTGCGCTGGCGCCGCGCGGCGCGCCCGAGATCGTGGTGCTGGCACCGCCGGTCGAAGAGGAGCACGGGGCGGTGCTCGCGTTCCTCGCCGACGGTGAATCGTGGTCAAGCTCGGCCCTGGCGCTTGCCATGGGGGCGAGCCAGCGGACCGTGCAGCGGGCGCTCGATCAGCTGGCGGCGGCCGGCAAGGTGCAGCCGTTCGGCCGCGCGCGCGCGCGTCGCTGGATGACCCCGCCGATGCCAGGATTCACGACAACCTTGTTACTCCCCGGTCCGCTGCCGAGCGATTAGAGCATGTCCCGATGAATGTGATGCACTGGAACGCGGCTTGCTCCATCCCTCCCCTGAAAGGGGAGGGTGGCTGCGCGCTTCTGGCGCGCAGCCGGGTGGGGTCCTTCGCGGCAGTGCCGTTTCCCCCACCCGGCGCCTTCGGCGCCACCCTCCCCCGCAAGCGGGGGAGGGATGGAGCAAGCGGCGCCGCCGTGCGCCACTTTCACCGGGACGCGCTGTGTAGTGCGAAGCACAAGGATGGAACCATGAACCGATCAGCAGCCGAAATCCTTCGCGAATATGGACCCTTTCCGGGTGTCGACCAGGTGCATGGGGTCACGTTCGACGGCCAGCACGTCTGGTTTGCGTCCGGAGACAAGCTCAACGCCTTCGATCCGGCGAGCGGAGAGGTGATGCGCTCGCTCGATGTCGCCGGGCATGCAGGAACGGCCTTCGACGGCCAGCACCTGTTTCAGATCGCCGAGGATCGCATCCAGAAGGTCGATCCCAAGACCGGCCGTGTGCTCGCGACGATCCCGGCGCCCGGCGGCGGCGGCAACTCGGGGCTCGCGTGGGCCGAAGGGACGCTCTGGGTGGGGCAGTATCGCGACCGCAAGATCCATCAGGTCGATCCCCAGACCGGGGCGATTCTTCGCACCATTGAGTCCAACCGCTTCGTCACCGGGGTGACCTGGGTCGACGGCGAGCTCTGGCACGGCACCTGGGAAGGCGACGAGAGCGATCTGCGGCGGGTCGATCCGCGAACCGGAGAGGTTTTGGAGCGGCTCGAGATGCCGCCCGGCGTGGGGCTGTCGGGGCTCGAGTCCGACGGCGGCGATCGGTTCTTCTGCGGCGGCGGAAGGAGCGGAAAGGTGCGAGCCGTCCGCCGGCCCAGGCGGTAGGTTGGGTTAGCGTGGCCGGTGCGCTGCGTTGATGCACGGCCTGTATTCCACGCGTAACCCAACATGGCTCATGCGTATGTTTGTTGGGTTACGCACGGACCACCGGCCGTAGACCAATTGCAACGCCGTGGCCGCGCGCAACCCAACCTACGTACTGCCCCACGAGCAAGTCGTCGAAGTGACGGCTCAACGCCTCCGAATTCTACGGGGTGAGGTCGTGATCATCGACGCGTCGCGGGCAGGGTTTAGAAAAGGTACGGGATGATCATCTTGGTTCGCTGTCGGTAGACGGCGTAGCGCTCGCCGAATTTGCGGCTGAGCAGTTTCTCCTCCGCGCGCGCGCGCCAGGCGAAGGTCGGGACAATCCCGGACAGCACGATCATGAGGGCAGGCCAGCTGCCGAAGGCGAGCGCTTCGCCCATGGCGAGCAGTGCGAGGCCCAGGTAGATGGGGTGGCGCACGACGCGATAGGGGCCGGTTGTGACGAGGCCCGTGCCCTGATCCGCCTTGGGCACGAAGCTCCAGGCCGGACCGAGGTCGGCCCGGGATCTGAGGACGAGGGCCGCGCCCGCGAGCGCGAGAAGGCACCCTGACAGCGCCAGCGGCAGCGCCGTGGAAGCTTCGGAGCTGCCGGAAAAAATCAGGAGCAAAGGGAAGAACAAGCCGAAGGTTGCGAGGTTTGCCACCACGGGTGCTCGGCCGCCGCCGTCCCGACTTGCTCGCGTCGCGGGCTCTCCCTGACGCCCGCTGACGCCCAGCAACATGGGTCCCGCAAAGGCCAGCAGGGAGACCGTGCGGAGAACGATGACCAGTGTCGACATTCCTTACTGTGCTCGCAGCCGCATGAGGTAGAGCGCGATGGGTAGCAGGAGGATGGGGAGCACGTAGCTCACCGTGAGGGCCAGGATCGGCTGGTCCGCCCAGCCGGCGCCGATGGCCGCAAAAGCGAATGCCGTGGGCACGCTGCCGATGGTCAGCGCCGTGGCGAATTTTCTCATCGGCATGCCCGCAAGTCCGGCGAGAAAGACCATGGCCTCCGGGATGCTGTAGGGAAGGCTGCGGGTGAGGACGATCGCCCAAGCTCCACCCCGGTCGAACGAACTCTCCATCTTGTGCCGAGACCGGGGCCCGACGAAGCGTTGCACAAATCGCCGTGCGGAGGTGAGCATCAGGCCGTAGCCGAGAAGGCCGCCGGTGATCAGGCCGAGACTGCCGAACAATCCGCCGAGCAGTGTTCCATAGATGATACCAAGCGCGGCGATCACGGCGGTCTGCGGGACTGGCAACACCAGATCCGCCCAGATGAGAGCAATGCCCACGGCCCACGCCCAGCTCTCGTATTTTCGCAGCACCAGCACGGCATCGTTGGCCTCCTGGGATGTCGGGATCGTCGCGCAGGAGGCAAGCACGAGCGACAGAACGCCGATCACGATCAGGCCTGATCTCACATGGGCCTCCGAACGCGCTCTTGCCCCGTGGCTACACCCAGCGGCGGACGCGGGCTTTGTAGTCGCGATAGGCGTCGCCGAAGTGCCGCTCCAGGTATGCCTCCTCGCGCGCGACGACGCCGTAGCGCATGGCGATCGCAAGCGGCAGCGCAAGAATGAGGATCGACGGGCTGCGCATGGCCATGCCGATGCCGCCGTACATGAGAAACATCCCCACATAGATGGGATTGCGGGTCCAGGCGTGAATGCCGGTCGTCACCAGCGCGCGGGTGGGCTGGTTCGTGGGTACTGGCGTCCTCGCCCGTGAGAAGTTGCGAATGCCCGCGGCTGCGAGCGCCAGGCCGATGACGATCAGGGAGCCGGCGACGATCCAGTGGACCGGGTCGATCCCCGGAACCGGGAACCGCAGCAGGCGATCCGAGACGAAGCCGAGCAGGAGAGCGGCGAGAAAGAGGAGCGGCGGCCGCGCGATGACGCCCGCGGTTCCGGTGTCGGTTGCTTGTTGCTCGGCCGGGTCCATGACCCAAGCGGCTCCCGCAGATGCCGGGCGCCAGGCAGCCAGGATGCGCCCTCTGAATGACAACTAGGGTGTCATTCTGCAGATTGACAACCACGGTGTCAACTGGACAGACTGGCACAGGCAAAGGAACGGACGCGATGGCGTCGGCACGACACAGGACCGAGGTGCGCCGCAGGACGGGGGCGGGCCCGATCGTCGACGGCAAGGCCGAGGCGGTCGCGGAGCTGATGCTCGAAGTGGCCCAGTGCTTCTTCAGAATCCGGGCGGTCGGTCAGAAGACAGGGCTCATCACCAGCTGGGGCGGCGGTGCCTTCGGCTTCATGCGAAGCCTCGCGCTGCTTGGTCCGCTCACCGTTCCGCAGATCGCCCAGATGCGACCCACCAGCCGTCAGCGCATGCAGCGGCTGGCGGATGAGCTTGCGGCCGAGGGGCTGGTGGAGTTCATCGAAAATCCGAAGCACCGGCGCTCGAAGCTCGTGCGGCTGACGCCCAAAGGCGACGCGCGCTACCGCAAGATGGACGCCCGGTTCCTGTCGATCGCATCGACCCTGGGCGCCGCGCTCAGCGAAGCGGATATCCGCAAGACGATCGCGATCGTGCGGCACCTGAGCGATGAGGTGAAACCGCGTTCGGAGCGGCTGTTGTAGCGTTTCACCGGTTCGGCTGCCCGTTCCAGGCTTAGGTGGAAACGAAATCGTCACCCCATCAGCGTCCGCACGAGCGGCCCCTCGATCGACGGCCAGAGCACCGCGAGCGCCATCAAGGCCGTCGCCACCACCATCACAGCGAGTGTGGATACGGCTGGCATGCATCGCGTCCGGCGCGTCTGCCAGCCGATCAAGCACCACGCACCGATAACCGCGAGAATCGCCAGGCCGGTGATCCACACATGCATACTGGCAAACCACGCCAGCAAACCTCCGGTGCTGGCGAGGACCGCCGCTGGCAAGGCAAACGGAAGCACGCAGCACGCGCCACAGGCCACGGCGCCGGTCGACACCGTCACGGCTGTAAGGCCTGCGGCTGTCGCGCCGGGCTGCGGTTCCGGGCTGCGCTTCACGTCGATCGCGGACGTTGGACATGCGCACGCCGATGGCACGGGCGCGGCGACCATGAACTGTTCGAACAGCATGTCGGCGGCCTCGCGCGCCGACTGCGGGGCGGTGATGGTAAGGCGGATTTCGTTTGTCGCTTCATCAAGGTCGAAACGGAGGAACGCGCAGCAGGCCTGCTCGTCGCGAACCATCTGCCGCACGCGGTCGCGCGCCTCCGCTGCATAACGCAGTTCGAGAACCAGGCCGCGGCGCTCGTGACGCCGCAGCGCATCCCTGTTCAAGGCGGCGATCGAGGCCAGCCGATCCTGGTAGGCACCCGGCGTAAGGGTGCAGGCGATGGGCGGGACCTCGACGATTGTCATGGAAGCACTCTCCTATGGGTGCGTTCGACCGCAGCTTGCCCGGAGCATAGATCTTCAAGTAACTTGAGGTTCAAGAGCAAAAAATATGAAGAGAGTCAGCAGGATGCCGAATCTCAAGATCGGGTCCCTTGCGGATCGCACCGGTACGAACCCGCCGACCATCCGCTACTATGAGAAAATCGGGCTGCTCCGTTCGGCGGACCGCCAAGCGGGCGGTCAGCGCGTCTATGGCGATGCGGATGTGAAGCAGCTCACCTTCATTCGATGCTGCCGCGAGTTCGGATTCTCGCTCGATCAGGTCCGTTCACTGGTGGCGCTGGTGCACGATCCGAAAAGCTCCTGCACGCATGCGCGTGACCTCGCGGCGGAGCACCTCATGGCCGTGCGTGCCAAGCTGGCCGAACTGAAAGCATTGGAACGCAGCATCGCGGCCTTCGTCGCGAGTTGCGATGCGTCATGTGCGGGTGGCCCCGGACCTGACTGCGTAATCCTCGACGATCTTTCGAAACCCCGCAGCGTTGCGCGGAACGGCGCAAGGGGCCGCCGGTCCAAGGCTCCACGTCGCCGCGGGTGAGGGAGCCTTCAAGCTTGACGGCCCGATTGGATCGACCGGGTCGGACGCAACTCGGTGCCTGCTTGCCGGCGAATATCGTCGCGGCCGCGCCCAGCCTCAGCTCCTCAGTCCCGGCGCCTCGTGGCCGGTGCGCGCCACGTACTCGGTGTAGCCGCCGCCGTACTGGTGGATCCCCTCGGGGGTGACCTCCAGCACCCGGTTGGACAGCGCGGCGAGGAAGTGCCGGTCGTGCGAGACGAGCGGCGGCCCTGTGGCAGGCTGGTGCAGCGTGGTGCATGAGGAGACCTATGATCAAGTAAACGCTTGATTTTATGCTGTATGGGTGTAACACGGAGGAACATCCGGTAACCCCGCAACGCATCCATCTCTGTTGCCACGGTGTTGCCACTGCCCATCCAAGAGGGGACGACACCATGGCCCGTAGGACGCTGACCGATCGGCTACTCAGGACCTTGAAGACTGACGCCGCCGACGCCGTCGTGCCTGGCTTGGCTGTGCGTGTCGGCGCCGCCGGCCAGAAGACCTTCGTCCTGATCGGACGATACCCGGGGCGCCGGAATCCGACTCGGCGGGCGCTCGGCGCCTATCCCGCGATCTCTCTGGAACAGGCCCGCGACACCGCGCGCGATTGGATTGCCCTCATCCAACGCGGCATCGACCCCGCGGTCCAGGTCGCGATCGAGCGGGAAGCAAACCGCGTCCGCCAGTCCAACACCTTCGGGGCTGTCGCCAAATCCTTCCTGGAAAAGCACGCTGCCAGCCGGCGCACTGCAAGCGCCATCGGCCGACTCGTTCGCGGCAAGCTGATCTCGCGCTGGCGCGATCGGCCGATCGACACGATCGGCAAGCGCGACGTGATCGCCATGATCGAAGATATCCAGGAGAAGTCCGGCGCCGCTATGGCCCGACAGTCGCTGACCTATGCGCGCCGTCTGTTTGGCTGGGCCGCGGCGCGCGACCTTGTCTTGGTCAATCCATGCGCCGCCGTCACCACCGCCGATTTCCTGCCACCGAAGGTCAGCCGTGATCGGGTGCTGACGGACGCCGAATTGGCGCTGGTCCTGAAGGCAACCGCGGCCGATGGCGTTGGGTATCCGACCGCGCCCTACACCCGCTTTTTGTTGATGACGGCGTGTCGGCGTAGTGAAGCCGCCGACGCGGCATGGGCCGAATTCGATCTCGCGCAAGGGACATGGCTGTTGCCGGCTGCGAGAGTGAAGAATGCCAGCGAACACGCGCTGCCGTTGCCGCCGGCTGCCATCGATCTGCTTGCGGCACTGCCGCGCTTCGCGGGTTCCGACTTCGTCTTCAGCGACACCGCCGGCCGGCGTCCGATCAGCGGGTTTAGCACGCGCAAGGCTAAGCTTGACGCACGCATTGCGGAATTGAACGCCGGTGTCCCGATCGCACCGTTTACTTGGCACGACCTGCGCCGGTCGGTGGCAAGCGGCTTGGCGGCGCTGGGAATCGCGCCGCACGTCATTGAAAGCATTTTGAATCACCGCAGCGGCGTGATCAGCGGTGTTGCGCGAATCTATAACCGGCACGATTTCCGCGCCGAGAAAGCGCATGCGCTGGCGACATGGGCCGCACACCTCGATCGGCTCGAACATGGTGATAACGTCGGCAATGTCGTGCGGCTGCGTCCATGACGCCGCCGTTCCGATACCCGGACGAAGACTGGCTCCCAATCGAGGCGTGCCTGACGAAGCTGGTGCCGCACGCTGACGCGCGCCGTTGCGCCGCATTGGCGCCACCATTGAAGCCATAGTGCACGCCTATTTGTGGAGGATGGCGCACTTCGATCCGCGATCGCCTGAACAGATCGCAGTGAAGGCGTGTTGGGCCAAGATCGCCAAACATGCGCATGCGTTGCATGCCGCAGTCGATAAACTGGAGGCGATCGATCCGCGGCCGGCGAGACTCTCAAACTTGCGATCGCCTTCGCCGCCGCGAATCTAATGAGCCGGATGCCCACTATCTGGACTGGAAGAACCAGAGCGCGGAGGCGGCACGCTTGGCGGCAAGGGAGGCGAAGGGTTTTAAAAAATCCGCCCGCGGCTCCAACCGTTCGCGCGGCGCTGCCGTTGATCGGCTATTCGCCATGCTGCTTGACGTTTTGGGTCGATTGCGGTGGGCGCGTTGGCAAGGGAAGCGATAGCCCGTCGACGCGATTTGTAGTGGCCGCGGTTGGCAGCGGTTCTTTCCGCCGCTACCGTCCCTTGATGTGCGGCTGCCGGGGGCGGTTGTCGATTTCGTCAGGGTTGGGTTTAGACGCGCCAAAAACCAGCCTCTAAATACAATCTTCCCGGGCGGCGCGACCTGGTGCATTGACGAACATCGATGCGACAGGAGCAACGCCGGCCATGGCCAGGTATTTGAGATATCAAGACCTCAAACCGATAAAGGGCATCCCCTTCACGCGGCAGCATATCAGGCGCCTGCAAAAGGCCTTGAAATTCCCGCTGTCGGTGTCGTTCGGCGACAATACCGAAGTTTTCATCGACGAAGAGATCGACCGGTGGACGGCCGATCGAATTGCCGAGCGCGACGCCAAAGCGGCGGCGCTGGCAGCACAACACGACGCCTGGCTTGAGAGCCGCCCGCTGGTCGGGCCGGCGCTGCGGGGCATCGCAAGAATTCGCAAGGGCCGCCCCGCCCGCGCAAGGCCGCCCCCGCCACCCCCACAACCTGAAAAAGCGTGAGGCCGGCCCCGGGCAAGGAGTCCGGCCTCGAATTTTGCACTCCGGGCGGGAGCACTAGCAGCATGGCAAGAAATATCCCCAGCACCGCCATCGCGCAAGCAGCGACTACAAATGGCGTCCCGGTCGCCGACATCACCGTCATCCCCAATCGCATGCGCCGGCTTAGACCGGACGTGGTCGACGAGCTGGCAGAGTCGATCGCCGCGCAAGGTCTCCTGCATCCGATCACGTTACGCAAGCGCGCGAGCGACGGCGCCCATGTCCTCGTTGCCGGCCGCCACCGCGGCCCCGACAACCTGTCAACGCTGCACGCTCACGTCTGGCACCTGAATCAGCACATGAAGTCGCGCGGGCTCCGGGTGGGCGCGTCGCGGTGGTCGGGATACCACGTCATCGAGATCGGGGACGTTCGATGACCCAGCGCCAGCGCCTTGCCAACCGTCGGGCGGCGGAAACGTTCGGTTTCGAATGCAACGGCCTGCACTACACGGCCAGCATTTCGCGATTTCCCGACGGCACCCTCGCTGAGATCTTCATCAGCAACAGCAAAGCTGGGTCGCATTCCGACGCAGCCGCCAAGGATGCCGCCGTCGTCGCCAGCATCGCGTTGCAATACGGCGTGCCGGTCGCGGTCATCCGGCATGCGCTGCTGCGCGACTCGGATGGCCGGCCAGCATCGCCGCTCGGCAGCGCGCTCGATCGCATCGCCGAGGTCGAGCCATGAGGGAGGCACCCACCCATTACCGCGCCGCAGCGGACAAGCGCGAGTTTCTCCTCACCGAGCTGCGGATGCTGTGGCTCGAGCTCCGTCAAGCCGAGCACGACGTCGAGGCGATTGGCAGCGCGCTGAAAGTCGGCGTCGTCCGCCTCGACGAGGTGGTCGGCATTCTGCACTGCCGCGATCTGCTGGCGCTGCTCGGCCCAACCACGGAGCGTGCAGCATGACCGAAAAGCTCCCGCCCGGTTGGAGTCAGAGTGCCCAAGAATTTCGCGAGGAGCGCGAGCGAAAGGAACGCAGCGCCGTCAATGGACATCCGCCGAGCCGCAAGGCCCCGCCCGAGCCGCCGCCGCACCCTGGACCCGATGGTTCGGCACAAGCGCAGCGCCGGGCAGAGGCTGCGACTGCCGCTGTGGAAGTGGTGCTGGCACGAACGGAAACGCCCGACATAAGCTTGGATCAGGTTCCCCAGCATTCGGACGACTGGCTCGCCCTGATCTTCACTAATCGCCACGACGATCTGCGCTATTGCGCGGCGTGGAACAAGTGGCTGCGATGGGACAACACGCGCTGGCTCGTCGATGAGACCAAGCAGGTGTTTGATCTCGCCCGCAAGATTTGCCGCGAGGTGGCGGTCGAGTGCCGGGCAAAAGATCCCCAGACAGCCAAGCAGCTCGTTGCCGCGAAGAGGGTCGCCGCCGTTGTCATGCTGGCCCAGTCCGATCGGGTGCATGCCGCTACGGTCGATCAATGGGACGCCGATCCGTGGCTGCTGAATACGCCGGATTACGTCATTGACCTGCGGACAGGCGTGCAGCGCACGCACTCTCCCGAGGATTACATCACGCGCCTCGCGGCGGTGTCCCCCGGCGGCGAGTGCCGCACGTGGCACGCCTTCCTCGACCGAGTGACGGCCGGCGACAAGGAGCTGCAATCGTTCCTGCAGCGCGTTGCCGGCTACAGCCTCACCGGCATCACGACCGAGCACGCGCTGTTCTTCCTCTACGGCAAGGGCGCCAACGGCAAGAGCGTGTTCGTCAACACCATCGCCGGCATCCTCGCCGATTATCACAAGACGGCGCCGATCGAGACCTTTACGGCCGCGCACGGTGATCGGCATCCGACCGACCTCGCAATGTTGCGCGGCGCCCGCGCCGTCACCGCGACGGAGACGGAGGAGGGCCGAAAATGGGCTGAGAGCCGGATCAAGGCCCTGACCGGCGGCGACAGAATATCGGCCCGGTTCATGCGGCAGGATTTCTTCGAGTACACGCCGCAATTCAAGCTGATCATCGCCGGCAACCACAAACCCGGACTGCGCTCCGTCGATGAGGCGATTCGGCGCCGGTTCAATCTGGTCCCGTTCACCGTCACGATTCCGCCCGACGAACGCGATCCGAAGCTGACCGAGAAGCTCAAAGCGGAATGGCCCGGCATCCTGCAATGGATGGTCGAGGGCTGCCTCGAATGGCAGCGCATCGGGTTAGCCCCGCCCAAGGTCGTGGCAGAAGCGACGGCGGCCTACCTCGAAGCCGAGGACGCCGTTCTCGCCTGGACGGAGGAATGCTGCGAGTTCGAGCCGGACGAATTTACGCCCCGCCAGGCGCTCTACACGTCGTGGAAGCAATGGGCCACCAGCGCCGGAGAGGAGCCCCGCAACGCCAATTGGCTCTATGAGAAGCTCGAAACCCGCCCCCGCGTCTTTCCCCGCAAGCGCAAGGGCAGCCGGGGCTTCCTTGGCGTCCGCCTCAAGCCCGACGAGAGCTGGATGGACGCTAGCGCATAGACAGCCCCGGCCATTCGCACCGGGGCCAGGGGGGCAGTGGGGCAGATCCGTCCCATATCGACGTATAATGCGCGCGCGCGCGCCTACACACACCATACGTCGAAATAGACCACAACTGCCCCATCTGCCCCCCAGGGAACCCCAGAAGTAATTCGGCTGGCTGGCCTGAGACCTGGTGGAGGCTGGGCTGCCGGCCTGGAAAATACTGCGGAGTATTTTTGTCCACGTGATGAGTATTATTCGTCCACGTGAGAACACGTCGGTCCGAGCTGCGGCTCGGAGCCAAATCTCTTGGCGGCTCAGTACCTTACGGCCGAACCAGCCGTCTCGTTGGCCACGTGTTGGTTTTCCCCGCGCTGTCGCCGCGGAATAATACCTGTCCTGGGCCGAGGCGCGGGCGCTGGCCTGGGAAGGGGTGCTAAGATGCTTCATGACCTCAGACCATCGCTGATCTGGTCGCCCGCAAGTACGCTGCCCCTGAAGGCTCGGCGGAATACCGCATGGCGGTAAACCAGCTGACCGGCCTGCGCCTGACCGACGAGGATGCCGGCCGGCATCATCGAGGAGCTCGATCCGTGGGACTGGGGTTCTACTCACGGCCGTACCCGCCTGATCGGCAATAGCGCCCATCCCTGCCGCCCCCACGAGCCCGTACATCGGGATCTCGCTGCCGATTCACCCCGCGCCGCAGGATTTCCTCCCGCGGCATGCCGGTCAGCGGCCAAACGCGCACTTGGGGGCACAACTCCGCTCGAACGCATGGCGGCCGGCGACGTGACTGACCTCGCGGCTGTTCGTGCCTACCTCGATGCCGCCCGCGCGCCATTGGTCCTGAGGCTGGAGCCCTTGGATACGCCGAAAGGATAGCTTGTAATTTGTTGTGACGGCCGTTAAATCCTGGTGCATGAGCAATGCAGTCGCCTATATCCGCGTCTCCACCGACACGCAGGGCCGGTCCGGTCTTGGGCCTCGAGGCCCAGCGGCAGGCGATCGAGGAGTTCTGCGGCAAGGAGGGCCTGACCCTCCGCGACACCTTCGTTGAGGTGGAGACCGGCAAGGGGGCCGATGCCCTGGAGCGGCGACCACAGCTGTCGGCCGCGTTGCGGACCGCCTCGGTCTTTCATGCCCCGATCGTTGTTGCGAAGCTCGACCGTCTATCGCGTGATGTTGCGTTCATTTCCAGCCTGATGACCAAGCGGGTGCCGTTCATCGTCTCCGCGCTGGGTCGGGATGTCGACCCGTTCATGCTGCACATCTACGCGGCAGTGGCCCAGAAGGAACGCGAGATGATCTCGGAGCGGACCCGGGCTGCCCTCAAGGCGGCCAAGGAACGCGGTGTTCGTCTTGGCAATCCGAAAGGGCTCGACACCTTTGGCGATGAGGTCCGCAAGCGAGCGCATGCTCAATCTGCCGAGGTACGGCGCGCCAAGGCGCTGGCGCGGGCGAGGATTGTCTGGCTCCGACTATCGAAAGGCTGCGAGCTTCCGGCGTCACCAGCGCAAACGGGCTGGCCAACGCCCTCAACGATCAGGGTATCGCGACGGCGCAAGGGAAGCGCTGGACGGCCCGTGCTGTCATCAAACCTTGAGCGGTTCATGTCATGAGGCTGACCTTCTGCGTCGCCTGCGGTTCGGAGGACGACCTGCAGCACCACCACCTTGTGACGCGTGCGCGCCGCTATCGGCCGCCTCGGGCCGCCGGCTCATCCCGGCTTTCCAGGTGTCGGGGCCGCGGCTACGAACGGCAAGCCGGAGCCGAAGTGATGCGTAACATGGTCATGGCGGGAACAGTGATGGTGTTGCTAGTGGGTAATGCGCAGGCGCAGCCGCCGCTGCCTTCGCATTTCGTATGGAAGGATGGGGCTAATTCTATAAAACTGCATCTGCGTAAACACGGACATTCCGTTGCTGATACAGCGACCAGAACATGCACTGGCAGTGTTGATGGGTCGGCAAAAGTGGTGGGTCGCGCTGTCGTGCTGACGGCAAGGAGTGAGTTCAGCGACAATGTTTGTGTGCTGAATATCACGTTCATACAAGACTTATACGCGAGCGCGTATTCGTATTAGTCAAGGGAAGAAACTGCTCCGAATGGCATGGTGCAAGTTGTGGGTTTGATGGGCCGGTTTTGACGAGGCAGTGAGGATGATCGATGGCTGATGTTCCGCCGGTGGCGTACCGTGGGAGGTGTTCTCGCCGAATCCAAAGGAGCAACATCGAGTATTGGGCGCCGCCGGCGGCTGGAACCCCTGCGGCCCTCCACCGTAACCCTGGCTGCGCCAGGAGCTGGGTGATGCGGTCGTGCTGACCGAACTCGGGAAACAACTGCGCCCAGACCGGGAGCTGCTGCATGGATTGATCCTCTGATCATCCATGTTTGCAGTTACGTTTTATTCTCCCTTACCCGCTGAATGATCTCGACGATCAGTGGACCGTCGGGATCGCCGGAGACCGGCTGTGCGGGTATTCTGCCCCAGGCGCGATCGAGCAGGTCGAGCGCACCGATGCCGCCTGCACCCGAGCACTGGGCGGCGCTTTATCGTTGTTCATGACATTCGCCAGCGTCTTGAGGGCTTGCGGCGTGTATTCCTTCGCCGCCTCCCGCACGTTCTGGTGTGCCAGACGATCGGCCTTGCTATAGCCGCCTGGATTCGGCGAGGTCGCGCCCTTCGCCCACTTGCCACGATCGTCGCGTACCGGCTCAAGGACCTCGTTAACGTCGACCTCTCCGTTCCAGTGTTCAGCCCCCGCAGGACCTCCTTTACCCGGCCTCGCGCAGCAGGCCGCGGTTGCGCAGATCAGCCACCAGCGCCCGGCGGGCCACGTCGGACAGGCTGATCAATTCACGCTGCGCCACAGCGGACGCCGCCGTTGCAACGTCCCGGGGGATGCGAAACCTCACGTCGTGCCCGGACGACACACGATCCTCGGGGATAGCGGTGGTGCTCATCGGCCCTCCCTATCGTTTCGATTCCCGAAACAATTGTATTTTTGTATCCAATTCGTCCTCGGAGCGCCACCCGATGACGGGGGGTGCCCACGGGTTTTTTCGCCAATGACTACCGCCTACCAGCTCCCGCTGCCGCTCCCAGGTCGTCGCCGCCGGCCGCCGCCTCCGATCGAGCGGCGTGTGCACTGTGCCGTCGTCGATTTGCTGCGAAGGCGGCCGCCAAGCCGGGCTGGCTGTTCCTGCATCCGGCCAACGGCGAGTACCGCACCGCCCAAACCGCCGCCCTGCTGCAGCGGCTCGGCGTGCTGCCGGGCGCCTTTGATCTGTTGCTGATCGGACCGGACGGCGTTCATCGCTGGATGGAAATCAAGCGCGCGGCAGGAGGCCGGCTGTCGCCAGCACAGCAGTGGTTTGCCGACGAGCTGCAGCGCCGTGGCGTGCCGTACGCGGTTGCCGGTGGCTTCGACCAGGCGGTGGAGGTGCTGCAGTCGTGGGGCGTCCTGCGGCCGTGCCGGGTGCAGTGAGGGCCAAGGGAATCGCGATTCCCTTTCCCCCGCCGCGGCAGGCAGGAAACCGCTAACCGAAGCGACTTGAACCGGCGGATTTTCGCGCTTCTTCATTGCGTTCACTGAGCGAGTTGCGCGCTTTGCGCACGGTTTTGAGCCCCGGCAAAGCATGGCGCGGCATTTGCTTCTCGGGGGCGGGGGCGTAGCCCAGCCAATCGGGGCTGACATGCCAACTCTGGCTCAACTGTATGAATATCATGCGGAGGACTGCATCCGCTCTGCTGCGAAGACGGACGATCCCAAGCAGCGGGATTTGCTGCTCAACCTCGCAAGTGAGTGGCGAGAGGATGCGGAACGTTTGAGACGAGGCGAGGAACTGCCTATCTCGCAAGTGCGTATCGAAAGAAAGCTTGAGGCGCGTTGCGGAAGGCGCGCCCCCTGACTTCGCCCTGCGGGCTACGTCGGGCAGGCTTGCCAACGCGAGCGACGCACGGCATCGTGCCCGGCCATCATGGCCGAGACCGCTGACGCAGCGCTACGCCGCCGAATTCCGCCAGACCACCGCTCGCCTCGAACGCTTCACAGCGCTTAGAAGAAGATTGAGCTTTTAAAAGCTGGTCATCCCCGCAAAAGGGGCGAACAATACCAGATGGGGCTGACTGCGTCCTGAGCCGCTCCTGAATTGTCCTGAAGCGCGCCTGGAACGCCCTCCAGCCGTTGCGCCGTGTCGCGTCGCCCATGACTGGACGGTGACTGGACGGCCTCCCGCCACCGTGTCACCCCGCTCCACTGGGACCTCTCCGCCGCGTGTGCGGCTCCCTACTTGCCGGATCGACAAAGAACTTCAAAGATGCCGTACCCGCAATGATTACCTACCTGGGTGCGAACTCGAATTGCTGATCGCAAGGTGACACTATGCCGACTACAGATTTCTAGGCCGAGTGTATGCTCGGCATTCCTTCCTCTAAATTTACGGTACCATTCACAATCCAGCCAATTGTCTTTATCCCACATTTCATTCAACTGCTCCTCTGGGATTTTCTTTGCCTCTTTCAAAAAGCGTTTAGTCTTCGCCTCGCAGTCACCTGCATATTGACCGATGCAGGCCCAATAAGCTCTCGTGATTGCAGCAGGGGTCTGAGCGTAAACACTGGTGGCAAGCAATAGTACCGGCATAGCGCTTAGTAGACGTATCGTCATTCTCATCTCCGTGTTTCTCAGCCGCGGCGACGATGATCCGCTTGCCGTTTTTGAATGGGCTCGCACATCTGTCGCATAAATATCGACCTGATGTGATGCCAATTCTCTGTTTCCTCGAACCTCATCATGATCGCCTAGCCACCTCACCTTCCGGGGGTTCCCCTGCCCAAAGGGGACCATATGGTGGCACCCCCCCGCCTCTCGCGCGCGCACACACACACACACACACACACACACAGGCGAGGGGCGTGATAGCGCCCGGGGTGGTTAGCACTCGGTCGAGCCGCTGGGCATCGACGCCGCGCGCAGTGTGTTCCATCCCTCGTTCCAATCGGCCGGTGGCTAGGTACCGCTAGGTACCGGCTGGCACGAACGAGCAAGCCGATGGCGCATCATAACAAGACGCGGTCCGGTTGTCGTTCGTACAACATGCCGTTCGCGGCCACGGAGGCCGGGTGGAAACGAGGAGCTTGCGGCGATGGCGGAACAGGTCGTCTGGTCCCGAAGGGGAGTCTCTCTGCTGTCGGTGCGGAACTGCGAAGCGCCCACCTCAAGTCGGATTGCATCGGGTACGAGCTTGCAGAAAACCGTCATTAACGGCTTCACCGAACGGCGACTCATCCAAGCCTACCTGAAGCTCTTCCTCGCTGCTCAAGGCGACGATGGTGCCAAGACCGTCTGCCTGGCGCGGTTCGGATCCTACGAAGTGCGGGTGATCGAGCTTTGGCGCGACGCATCCGCCGGCAGCTTTCCCGTATGGCTCGAGCTCTACGAGCACGATACCGGCAGCACGCTCGACAGCTGCGGCTGCTCCGAGCTCGAGGAAGCCGTCGCCGCCGCGGATGAGCTCATCACGCATGCACGGCAACTGTGTCGATCAACCAGGTGAGCTAAAGGCGTGCCAAATGGCTTAAACGCCATTGGCTGCTCGAACGCTACCCTTCATTGCCGCTTCTTCGACTTTCCTCCTCTGCTAAGCGCGACGTTTTCGGCCAAGGCAACGATTGAGCGGCGCATCATCCCTTCCAGCTTTGCGTATGCCCGTAATAATCGTAGCGCGCCAGGTGTTGTCAGCAATTGCAGTGGCGAAGCTGAATTCTCGTGCCTGCTGCTTGTGGCGATGGACTCCTCGTCGAGTTCAAGCAATTTGCTCACCGGGACGTTGAGCACGCCGGCGATCTTGGTGAGACGACCTGCGCCGACGCGGTTGACGCCCTTCTCGTATTTTTGCACCTGCTGAAATGTTACTCCCAGCTCTTCTGCCAGTGCCGTTTGCGAAACTCCCGCGTTGTTGCGCAGCACTCTAATTCTCTGTCCGACTTCGACATCGACTTGGTCTGGCGATTTCACGCCCATGTTCACCCTCCTACGTGTGCCCTGACCGTGGTACCAAAGGCCGCGTGCAGCCTGTTCCTGCACTGCCAGCCAACTCGAACTCTTGTCCGTTCGTGCCAGTGTGTTGCTGGCATCTGCCAAATGTGACGTTTTCACAGGGGCGCACCCGCGGCGAACGCTCCATCCTCCTTGCATGGTGGGAGCACCAGCCAGGCGGACTCGCGCTGCGTCTCATTGTAATGAGGGGGTCGGGCATGTCGCGCTTGGACCAGTGCGGCGTGTCAAGCCCCGGCGCGACGTTTGCGGCGACGCGTCGGGGCGCTCACTGTGCGCTCGCCGGACTCGCGCCGCAAGAGTGACCACAGGATGGCGGCGCATGACTCACAGAAGCCCGTGGATGCGTTCAGCGCGGCGCCCCGGCGCGGCGACGCCCGCATTGACGCAGAGCACCAAACCGCGAGGCAACGGATCCGTCGTCGGTTCGTGATGGAAACCGAGAGAGGGCGATCCAATGGGTCGCCCGCTCTCTTGATCAGCACCCCCTGTTCCGCCGTCCGCCGGCGCTACCGCTCAGTTTACGCGGCCGTCGAACGCTCCGGCGGCGACGGCGATACCGCGCAGATGATCGCCAGCCTCGCGGTCCACCTCGAACAACGCCGCCACGCCCGCATCGAACAGCCCGAGCTGGTCGCACTGTGCAGCGTGCTGGCCCTCATCGACCGCCACATGGCGGAACGGGCCGCGCGGGAGGGAGGACTGGCGGAGGCCGTGGCCTGAGCGACACTACCCACTGCCGGCCGACCCCGGCCTGCCCCCTCGCTCCTATGGTCGCTCGCCCATCGTCGCCGGGATGGCGAAGACGTTCGAGCTGCACGTGGTGGAGCAGACGCCGTCAGCGATCACCGTCGAAGGCCGCACGGACGAGCGCGATCGACGCATCGGGCGTGACCTATGGCGTCAGGCGCTTTGCCGCATCTCCAGCTTGCCGCGTTTGATTGCCAAACATTAATTCGGCCGTCACCTCGCAGTAAGGCCGGCGCCTTTATTTAGACGCCCAGCACGGCGCCCGCAGCGCGCCTGTTAGACCCGCCGGGGAGTGAAATGCTCAAGGGCGCCGCGAAGACCGCCTACATGCGCGAGTACATGCAGCGCAGGCGCGCCGCATGGCAAGCCGCGGCCGCCACGATCGACGCGCTGCGGAAGGAGCTGGCGGCGGCCAAGGCGCGCATCCGGGAGCTTGAGACGCGGGGAAAGCAGCCGGAAGCCGGTGCGGTCGCGGAAGACGAGATCGCCGCGCTCAGGCGCCGCATTACGGAAGTGAGCAGGAGCGCACACCGCCGAGCTGGTCGCCCTGTGCTCCGTGATGAGCCTGGTCGATCGCCACATGGCCGAGCGCGCCGCGAGAGAGGGGACGTTCGCCGAGGCGGTAGCCTGCGCGACGCGCCGCTGACCAAGACCTACAACCAGGTGGTCCTGGGTTTGCGTCCCGGCGAGCTCCCCAATAAAATCAAGTATTGAGCAAACGGGCCATGAGGCCCGTTTGCGGCGACTGGAGCTAGCACGGGGCGGCGCCGTCCATATCGTGTGGGCCGATTTAAAGGCGTGGGCTCAACCGGCAGAGCGCGGCCGCCCGGAAGCACTATCGTGCTCGACCTCGAGCCTGATTTTCTTTCTCGCCAATCTCAGATGGATACTCGTCGCCGGCCGGGTAAACTGGTCGCTGGCCATATGCCTGGTCTGGCTGCTGCTCGTAGCTACGATGACGTGACCTCGATCCGCTGAACCGCGGCTTCTGCCCGGGGCGCTTTGAGGTCCCTCTTTGAATGTTGGCGGAGCTTTGGCAGAGCTTTGTTCAGAAAGGGGCAGTCATTAATTACACTCGGCGAGGCAAGACGGGTTTGATTTTCCACTTGCAACCTGGAAATAGATGGTATACGGCCCGAGCGCTCGCCCCCGAGGTGAGCCTGTGACAACTGCTGAAAATTGTTGGAGCGTTTATATGGCTAGAGAGTTTCCCTTGCGACGATGAGTATCGATTCCCTTCTTGCATTAAGGGATAAAGTTGGCACGATGCTTAGTCAAAAGACGACCGACTTGCGCCGCCAATTGGAGCGGCTGGATGGAACAAACGGAAGCAGAAGGGTTCACAACGCCAATGGCAGCGCACGCCGAGGCAGAAAGCTAGCGCCAAAATATCGTGATCCCGATGATACCGCTAATGTATGGGCTGGCCGAGGTGCACGTCCGCGTTGGATGGAGGCAAGAATTAGGGCCGGTGCGAGGCAGGAGGATTTTTTGATTGGATCGGCAGATCACGGCCGCAAGAAGTCGGTCGCGAAAGGCACTGCTCAGGCAAAGAGAGCAAGAGCGAACGGTGGTCAACGGCGCCGCGCCGTCTGACCACACTCGGAGACTGTCATATACTGCCCGGCTCCCCGCCACTGAGGTCGGTAGCATGGGCCGCCGAGGCGAGATCGTCCGATCATCCTGATCAAAGTGAGCCCCGCGCCAACGCGGGGCTCTAGGTCAGCCGACCCTCCGATCGCCGTCGGGTCACTCGCCGTGCACGACGGCGATCGGAGGTCGAGTGAAACTGTCTCCGTTGGAGGATCAGCAACTCGGCGGGCTGATCATGTGGGTGCCGGCCGGCCTCCTGTTCACGACCTACGCGATGGTTGCATTCGGTCTTTGGCTGCATCGGTTCGAAGCGCCACCGCATACAGGCCGTGCCGCGGCAAGCGCTGCCCTTGAGGACGAACGGGAGGCCTGGGGACACCTGGTGCAGCCGAGGCGAGCTGGGAATTGCATACGGGCGGTCACCACGCGGACGGGCGAATGATCCGGTATGTTCTCGCTCTTCGACATTATCGCCATTCTGCTCGCGCTGACCGCCTCGTTTGCCTGGGTCAACCACGTCCTGCTGGGCCTGCCGAATACAATCGGGCTCTTGCTGATCGGGCTTGTGGCCTCGCTCGTGCTCGTCGCAACTGAGCTCGTCTTTCCCGGAACCGCTGTGTTCCGTGAGGCCAGCCGTCTCGTACGCGAAATCCACTCGGCAGACGAATAGTTGGCGTCGACCAGCGCTGCGATCGTCGTGGCGGCGGGAGCCATGTCGTGCAACAGGCCGAGCCGTTTCGCCTCGAGCCCGGTGGTGAATTGATAGACCCCCGTCACGTTGCCGCCCGGCTGGTTGAGCGCGGGGACCAGGCCGAACTCCACTGGATCGCCGCCGACCGAGAAGACGATGGGAATCGCCGAGGTCGCCTGCTTGGCGGCGCGCGCGCCGGGAAGGCTCGTCACGACGAGGACGGCCACCTTATGGCGAACGAGATCGGACACCAGGGCGGGCATGCGATCGAGCCGCCCCTCCGCAAAACGATACTGAACTGTCGCGTTCTGTCCTTCGACGGCGCCCGCTGCCTTCAGCCCGTCGCGAAATGCAGCAAGCTGATGGTGCAGCGGTTCCGGCGATCCGGGACTGACGAATCCGATGACCGGCAGCACCGGCTGCTGCGCGCGCGCCGCGAATGGCCAAGCGGCCGCGCCGCCTAGCATCGTGATGAACGCGCGGCGGCTTGTATGACGCGAAAGGGGCATAGTGAGGAGTGATGGGGGCCGGTTCACGACTCCGCCCCCGTCGCGACTGGAAGCCCGCAGGCGGTTCGGTCCTCAGACCGCGAATGAGCTTGGAGCTCCAGTCGTTTCTTCCTTACCCGAACAGTTGCCTGGGCACGAGCCCGCATCAGCAAACAAGGGATACGAAGATGACGATGCTCTCTGTCTGTGAAATCGACGTGTCGAAGGATCGCTTGGACGTGATGGTGCTGCCGGAGCAGCAACGCTCGTCGGCGAGCAATGACCCAGCTGGCTGGGCCGAGCTGATTGAGCAGCTGCGCGGCTTCTCGATCTCGGCGATCGGGCTCGAGGCGAGCGGCGGCTACGAGCGCGGCGTGATGCGAGCGCTGCTCGCAGCCGGCATGCCGGTGCGTCAGATTAATCCGTTCAGGCTGCGGCAGTTTGCCAACGCTAGCGGCGTTCTGGCCAAAAACGATCGGCTCGATGCGCGGATGATCGCCGCGTTCGTCGCCATCATCCCGACCCGGCCTGTGCAGCGACCGGCGCCAGTGGTCGAGCGGCTTGCCGAGGTTCTTAGGGTTCGGCGCCAGCTCAGCAATGCGAAGGTCGCCGCCGAGAATGCTGCTGGAATGCTGGAAAATGCGGTGCTGAAGCGCCTTTCGCGCCGTCATATCGCTCGGCTCGCCGCCGACATCAACATGCTCGATGAGCACCTGGTCGAGAGCATCGGTGCCGATCCGGCGCTCGCGCATCGATACCGGCTGCTGACCTCCATGCCGGGCGTCGGACCGGTGCTGGCCTGCACGCTGATTGCGCTCTTGCCCGAGCTCGGACGCATGAGCCGCAAACAGGTTGCTGCGATGGTCGGCGTTGCGCCCTATGCCTTCGAGAGCGGCAAGCTTAAGGGAAAGCGCTGTATCTGGGGTGGTCGGGCGCCCGTCCGTCACGTGCTCTATATGGCGGCATTGAGCGCCTGCAATTGGAATCCCGTGCTCAAGGTGTTCCACCATCGTCTCGCCGCCACCGGCAAGCTCCCGAAGGTCGTGATCGTGGCGGTGATGCGCAAGATGCTTACCATGCTCAACGCAATGGTTCGCGATGACTTCGCGTGGGCCGACCGTCACCGCGGTCGGCACTCCGTGCCGACCGCGCGGTAGCCTCTGCGCTGATCGATTTGGCCGCGTCAGGGCCGTAGCCGCGCGTAGCGCGGGGGCGCGAAGCGCCAGCCTTGACGCGGCCAAATCGATCAGCGATCTCGCTGCGACAAGATGACAGTTGCTCATTCGATCACCTCGTCGGCGAGCAGGAGGAACGATTCGGGGACCGAAAGTCCCAGCGCCTTGGCGGTCTTGAGATTGACCCGCAGGGCGAAATTCGTCGGCTGCACGACCGGCATGTCGGCCGGCTTTTCCCCTCGCAGAATACGGGCGACATAGACGCCGGCCTGCCGGTTCAAGTCGCGGGTATCCGCACCGTAGCTGATCAAGCCGCCTCGCGCCGGGAAGGTAGCGTTCGCCATCATCGTGGGTAGTCGGTGCTGACCAGCCAGGGCGATAATCTGCGACTGTCCCGCTCCATCGTTAAACAGCGCATCGACATGGATCAGCAACGCATCGGCATGCTGCTCCATCGCCCGATTGAATGCCTCCTTTGATCTCCGGTTCGGTGCTGGCATTGACGATGACGACCTCGACCCCGATGCTGCGACCGGCAGCCTCGAAGGTTTTTGCATCGGCGGCGTTCGGATTCTTGGGATTGACCAGGACTGCAATGACCGCCGTCTTGGGGTTCATCAGCCGGAGCAGCTGGATGCGTTTGGGTCCAAGTTGGCTATTGATGAAAGTTATGCCGGTGACGTTGCCACCCGGCCGGTTGAGGCTGGTGACCAGCCCATGTTGGACCGGGTCGCTGCCGTTTGCGAACACGATCGGAATGCTCGCCGTCGCCGACTTGGCGGCGATCGCAGAGACCACGCTGCCGGTGGCAAAGATCACATCGACCGGAAGATTGGCGAGTTCGGCCGCGAGGGTAGGCAGTCTCTCGTATTGAAAATTTGCCCAGCGATATTCGATCAGGAGATTCTGCTTCTCGACATAACCGGCCTCGTTCAGGCCTCTGCGGACGGCGGCTGTCGTCGTCTTATAATCAGCCTCCGCCGCGCTGCCGAGAAATCCGAGCACCGGCATCCGCGCTTGCTGCGCCTGCGCCGCGAGCGGCCACGCAGCCGCCGCGCCGCCGAGCAGCGTGATGAACTCGCGTCGCCTCATTCGATCACCTCGTCGGCTAGCGCGAGCAACTTGTCGGGGATTTCGAGGCCGAGCGCCTTGGCGGTCTTGAGATTGATGACCAGCTCAAACTTGGTCGGCTGCACGATCGGCAGGTCACCGGGCTTTTCGCCGCTGAGAATGCGGCCGACGTACTTGGCGGCCCAGCGATGCGCATCCGCGAGACTGGCCGAATACGTCATCAGCCCTCCCGCCGCGGCGAACTCGCGCAAGAAATATATGGCGGGCAGCGAATAGCGCGCCGCCAGCGTTACGATCTGATCGCGCCGGCTGACGAAGTGGAGATCGGGCAGGACAATCAACGCACCGACGTTTTGCCGGCGCAGTTGCACGAATGCTGCCTCGATCTCGCCCTCTGTACCGGCGTTCTCTGTGCGGATGTCCAAACCGAGGGTCTGCGCCGCCTCTTGCGCCTCTCTTACGTCGCTCGCCGCATTGGGATTGGCCGGATTGAAAAGGACACCGATCACGCCGGCCGAGGGCGCAACTGCGCGTAGGAACTCGAGCCGCTTGGCGACTAGCGCGCTGAGCAGGAAGCTCACTCCGGTCACGTTGCCGCCCGGCCGATTGACGCTGGCGACGAGGCCGAACCTGACCGGGTCGCCGCCCATTACAAAGACGACCGGTATCGTCGAGGTTGCTCGCTTCGCGGCGAGCGCCGTAATCGTTCCGCCGCCGGCGACGATGAGTGCCGGCTTGCGGTCGACCAACTCAGCCGCCAATGCCGGTAACCTATCGAATTGCCCTTCCGCCCACCGGTATTGAATTGCCACGTTCTGGCCTTCGATGTAGCCGGCTTCCTTCAGGGCTTCGAGAAACGAAGTGACGAGGGCTGTCCATTCGCGTTGGGACCCGCCATGCAGGAACCCGATCAGCGCCGGCTGCGCCCGCGCCGCCAGCGGCCAGGCCGCCGCGCCGCCGAGCACCCCCATAAAGGCGCGACGCGTTGTC
>CAVZSC010000011.1:0-67465 GCA_963777755.1 uncultured Alphaproteobacteria bacterium | reverse complement strand
AGGTGCAAGAGCTGCCACGACAGCGCTACTGCTGCTTTTCTGCGCCATCTCCTTAGCGGTACTGCCGAGCGTCCATCCGCCCCAGTTGAAGCCGATGACGATGGTCGTGACGGCGCCAACCGCGGCGCCCTGCAGCAGGCGCTTTAGCAATTCACCTTGCAGAATTGAAGGAACTTGCATGACTGTCGCCTTTCCGATGAGAGGGGACGCGCGCCGCGTGCAGCGCGCCGAACGTTTAGTCTGCGAGGCGGCGCTGTAGCCCCACGGTACGCATCTCGATTTTGGAGTGTTATTGTGCCTGCCGACGGCACCAGCGCTGCCACCTCAAGGAGCGGAGAGTTCGATTACGTCCCCGCTTTATATGGGCAGCTCTCGGACAAGCTACTGCTCGCCTTATATCTACATATCTACATAGGATGCCGGACGTAAAGCACAAGGGATTGTGAGCGTTTAAACGCACCTGGGCGCCGCCGAGCTCGTCGCGTTGGCCGCCGTGCTGGGCCTCTTCGATCGCCACCTCGCGGAGCGCGCGGAGGAGCAGGGGCTCCTGGAGGCCGTGCGCTCAGGGTCACCAGCGGGCCGCGCGGAGTCACGCACAGCCCGACAAGGGAGTAGCCGGGGTACTGGCCGAGGCTGTCAGCGCGTCGCACCTGATTGGCCTCGGCAACGGCCATGGTGCTCCTGTTGCCTGGGGCTGTCGAATCCGGGCGGCAGACTCGTTGCAGGAATGGCTGGGCACGGCGCCGTTGTGGACGACTGTTACAATTACTGCTGTCGGCGTCCCGCCGCCGGGGTGCGCCGTTGCTGGCTTTCTGCAGGCTGAGGCCCAGGCAACTGTTACACTTCTTAGTGAAGTCGGACAGTCCGTAAAGGCCCGTTGCGCCAAGTCGACAATGCCAGCCGGCGAGCCGCTAAGAAATCGCTGATCGGTTAAATGCTCAAGGGGGTAACAGGACCCCGTGCTGGCGCTGGTACGCGACCAGCCTCAGAAACGTCTTCGCCCCGCGGTGTTCCTCGCACGCTGGCCCGGCCGGCGGGTAACAATCCTGGCTCTCGCCGGCCATTCCCTCATTATCTTTTCGTCGTCGATGTCGCGCCGCTCCCCGGCCACCGATTGGTCATGGTGCCGCGCACCGGCCGTATCCAACAATTCGCGCGGTCGCGGGTCGACACCTCGAAGGCGATGGTAAGAGCTTCGTCGTGGGGGGCCCGAACTTCATCTTGCCGTCAGCTTACCGGGGGGCGTTTTCAAGATCGGCCGGGCGCTGCGCCTCTACGATCTCATTCTGATGTCGGACGCGTGCGTCTGCACGGCCGAGGGGCTTGGGCTCGCATCTCGACGATCAGCGGGCCATCAGGATCGGTCGAGAGCGACTGCGTCGGCTTTCCCCAGCCGCGATCGAGCAGCACCTCGGCCGCACGAAGACGCGAAGCCTCCTGCTGACCGGCCGTCATGATGCCGGCGATCGTGCGAATGGCTTCCTCCGTGTACGAACGACACAGGGAACGAAGTTCAGGCGGAGTTTTCTTGTTGGGCAAAATACTTACGGGGTGGGTCCCCCTCCCTGCTTGAGCCTGTCGATGTCCTCCCGCAGCTTGTTAACGGCGGCGGCCAGGGTGTTGATATCATGACGCAACGCGAGCGTCATCCGTACCTCCTGATTGAGAAGAACCCCGGCAACTGAACCTGAGCGGCAGGCTCGCCCTGTCCCAAGGTTATCATTTCTTATCAGTCTGCTTTCTCGCGGCATTTACCGAGGCGTCCAACGAGACAGCTGAAACGGCCATAAAGCACAGAGCCGCCAGAGGATTTGCTCCGAGCCGCAGCTCGGACCGGCGTGGTCTCACGTGGACGAATAATACTCGAATTAATTCCAGTAATTTCCAGGCCGGCAGCCCAGCCTCTTTCACCAGCTCTCAGGTCCAGCCGGCTGGGGTGCAGGTGGTGCAGGTTATGCAGGTTTGTCGTATTTCGACGTATGGTGTGTGTAGGCGCGCGCGCGCGCATATACGTCGATATGGGAAGATGCTGCACTACCTGCACCCCACCGCCCCCGCCTCACTCACCGCCCACCTCCCAATCCGACCGGATACGCAAGCCCTTGAGGCCACGTACGCCCTTGCGGGCGGTCTTAAACACCCCGTCCCGGCTCTCCAGGTTTTGATAGAGCCACCTTGCGCTGCGAGTATCCTCACCGGCTCGGTCCCCCCATGCCTTCCATGATGCATAGAGTTTTGGCCTCGGCTCGAAGGCATCGGGATTGCGCTCGCAGCACTCCTCAATCCAACTCACCACGGCGTCCTCGGCTTCGAGGTAGGCAGCCGTTGCTTCCGTCACGACCTTGGGCGGGGCGAGCCCGATGCGCTGCCATTCGAGGCAGCCCGCGACCATCCATTGCAGGATGCCGGGCCATTCCGCTTTGAGCTTCTCGGTCAGCTTCGGATCGCGTTCGTCGGGCGGGATCGTGACGGTGAACGGGACCAGATTGAACCGGCGCCGGATCGCCTCATCGACGGAGCGCAGCCCCGGCTTGTGGTTGCCGGCGATGATCAGCTTGAATTGCGGCGTGTACTCGAAGAAATCCTGCCGCATGAACCGGGCCGATATTCTGTCGCCGCCGGTCAGGGCCTTGATCCGGCTCTCAGCCCATTTTCGGCCCTCCTCCGTCTCCGTCGCGGTGACGGCGCGCGCGCCGCGCAACATTGCGAGGTCGGTCGGATGCCGATCACCGTGCGCGGCCGTAAAGGTCTCGATCGGCGCCGTCTTGTGATAATCGGCGAGGATGCCGGCGATGGTGTTGACGAACACGCTCTTGCCGTTGGCGCCCTTGCCGTAGAGGAAGAACAGCGCGTGCTCGGTCGTGATGCCGGTGAGGCTGTAGCCGACAACGCGCTGCAGGAACGATTGCAGCTCCTTGTCGCCGGCAGTCACCCGGTCGAGGAAGGTGTGCCACGTGCGGCACTCGCCGCCGGGGGACACCGCCGCGAGGCGCGTGATGTAATCCTCGGGGGAATGCGTGCGCTGCACGCCTGTCCGCAGGTCAATGACGTAATCCGGCGTATTCAGCAGCCACGGATCGGCGTCCCATTGATCGACCGTAGCGGCATGCACCCGATCGGATTGGGCCAGCATGACAACGGCGGCGACCCTCTTCGCGGCAACGAGCTGCTTGGCTGTCTGGGGATCTTTTGCCCGGCACTCGACCGCCAACTCGCGGCAAATCTTGCGGGCGAGATCGAACACCTGCTTGGTCTCATCGACGAGCCAGCGCGTGTCGTCCCATCGCAGCCACTTGTTCCACGCGGCGCAATAGCGCAGATCGTCGTGGCGATCGGTGAAGATCAGGGCGAGCCAGTCGTCCGAATGCTGGGGAACCTGATCCAGGCCGATGTCGGGCGTTTCCGTTCGTTCCAACACCGCTGCCGCAGCGTCAGCCGCAGCCGCCGAAGCCTCTGCGCGTTGCTGCTCCTTGCCGGCGAGCTTGTCGAGAAAGTTCGTGACGAGCTTGTCGGTCATGACGCCGCTCCCTCGGTACGCAGGGCGCTGAGGGCGATCGTCCTTGCCTCGCGCTCCGGCAATCCGCAGCGTGCGGCGGAGCCGACCACGAGGTCGATCATGTGATTGCGGCCGAGCTGCCCGTTCCGAACGTGCTCCGCTAGCCTGCACGCCGCCCAGTACGTGATGCAGTTTCGCTCGCCGTTGCGCGCCCGCATGATCTCGAGGCAAAGCGGCTCAAGGTCCCGATCGCCGCGCAGCACGCGCCGCACTGCGCGGGTGGCGATATTGGATCGCTCCGGCGGATGGAGCCGCTTCAGGATCCACGCGGGCACCGGCTCGAGGACGCCGCCGTGCATCATGGGAAGCCCGGCTGCCGGCCACCAGATGACGTAGCCGCCGAGCCCGCGCGTATCGACGTGCGGCCAGATCTTGCCGGCTGTGTTCTTCACCGCGATGTGCGGCTGGAAGAGGAGATGCCGGCCGCCCGATCTTGTGATGTGTGTCCGCGTCGGCGGCAGGTTGGCGCGGCCGTACCACTCCTGCGCCTCGACGTGCTGAAGGTCGAGGTCGAGCACCACGAACTTGAGGCCGGTCGGGACGCCGATCAGCGCCTCGGGATATTGCCGCCACCACGCACGGATCTGCGCCTCGTCGCGCGAAGCATCGTGAAAGCCGTGCTCCGTGTACGGCTTCTTGTCGCTGGCCTGCACGGGAAGACCGCGGAGCCCCTGACCGGCAAGCTTCAGGGCGTGATCCACAGCCGATGGGGACGGGGCGGCGTGCCGGGCAACGAGTTCGCGGTGCACGGTCATGCCGGCACCGCCTGTTCGTCGAACGCGTCCGGGTGCAGCTCGAGCACGGCGGCGATCGCGGCCTGCGCGAGAAGGCGTTGCGCACGCCCGCGGTTTCGAACTCGAACAGCGGAACGTACTGAATCTTGTCGGAGGCCGGATCGCCGCTCGGCGACGCCGTCGCGGTCGATGACGGCTTGGCCGGCAGCGCCGCCCAGCGTGCCGCGCCCTTCTCGTGGATGGCGACGTCGGCGATGGTCAGCCGCATATCGACGACGCGGATCTCGGCGAAGCCGACCAAGGTGTTGCGGCGCAGCGGCTTCCAGCCGACACATTCGAGGGTGAGCTTGCTCATGCTGCGGCTCCAACGAATTGCCGGATCAGCTCGCGCTCGCTTTCCTCGGCGGCCTTCAGGACCTCGAATTGCTCGGCCGGCAGATGCCGCTCGATCGCCTCTCGACGAGCTCGCGCAGCAGCGTCGGGCTCGATCGCGTCGAGCTCGACCGAGATGTCGCCGAAGCCCTTGGCCCGGGTGTCGGTGGCCTTGGTCGGCCGCGTCGGCAGGTCCCAGCCGCGATCTGCTCGGGCGTGACGGCGATGCGCTCGAAGTGGATCTCGGCCTCCGGCGCCATCTCCCGCAGCGTCTCCTCGATCTTCTCGCCGGCATTGACGCCGGACGGATCGAAGTCGCCGAGGTGGTAGATGTAGGCCGGCACCGTCGAGGTCGTTGATGTACTCGGCCGCGCTGTGCAGGAACGACAGGCTGGCGTAGCCGCGCGCCACCATCAGCGGCACGTCGTACATGGCGGTGATCGGGCAGACGACGCCGGCCAGCGCGTCCTTCTCCAGCCAGATCTCGACGTAGGCGTCGGCGTCGGCCCAGAGCGCCTTGCGATAGAGCCGGGCGGTGTCGTCCAGCGCCTGCTCGACGCTGCTGAAGGTCCGCGGCTTGCGCTGCCAGCGGGTGTTGTCGGCGAGCCAGTCGTAGGGCAGATCGCCCGGCCCGGCGCATCAGCACGAGATCGGTCTGCACCTTGGCGTAGCCGGCCTCGGTCTTCTCGACGATGCCGCGGACGGTGGCCTGGTAGAACACCTGCCGCACCGTCATCGGCTTCATCGCCGACGACGATCTCGAGCAGACTGCTCGCGGCGCTGCTCGACCTCGGCCTTGGTCGAGCGGCGCCGCTTTATGTGGCTAGCCTGATAAAGCAAACTCGATGCTTGTCATGGCGCCGATTCCGTGTCGGAGCCCTTGGCGCCCGGCGTGCGGCCGACGCTACGAACGCGACGGCAGATCACGCCGCTCTTGCGGCGGCTCTGCGGAGGGGTGTAAAAGCGCATGGCATTTCGATCCTATTTTTGACCGGCGGGCGGCTGTCACCGTGCGCCGGTCTTTCTCTGACCGGCGCTCCCGTGCGGTATGAGTTGAAGGCAGACACTAGGCCCCGGCCTGAACGGATTGAGCTTGGGAAGCGACGCGCGCCACGCCAGCTCGTCCTCGTCGAAAATGATGGTCCGGGATCGCGATCTTGTGGGCGATCAGTCGGCCGGCGCCGATCTCGGCGTAGACTTTCGTCAAGCCGAGATTGTTCCGGGCAGCAAAGTCCTTGACGGATGATCCGGTTCTGGCTGCGGCTTGGGCAGCTCGCCTTTCGTGGCGGTTACCACCGATTGCAGCGAGCGGCGTCGCCGGCCAGGCCGGGGCCTGCAAGGCAGGATCGTTCATGTTTGCCTCTTTCGCGTTGTTCCGGCCGCGGCGATTGCCGGCGACCACACGCGAAAGATACGGCCGCTCAGCGCGATCCTAATCGCGAACCAAAATATAGTTTGGTACGCGAACTAGAATTTACGCCGCGTCGTCGATCGGCTTCTTTGTCGGCTCGGCGGAAATGATCTTGGCCGTTTCATTGATGGCCATTGCGACCAAGAACGGGGCCAATTCGGCTATTTCTTGGGTCGCCCCCCGCGGTATGATCCATTAGACGGCAAATGTTCTGCCAGCTGTTTTGCTCGGACCAATGCGCCTTGCCCTGTTTAAAACTCGTGAACCACGACACAATGGCGCTGGCCAGAGTGTCCCGAGTCTTTCTCTTGTGCCTCCGCATTAGCCGCTTGAAAATCTCGTGTTTGGCTAGGTCGTGCGCCAAGCTGTGAAGCCGGCCTTTGCCCCCGCCGTCCCGTTCAAGGCAATAAAGCGCCAAGCAGACTATCTTCCGGGCGCACCAGATTTCCGCCGGTCATCGCTCGCGCCGCGGCCGGGACCGATTGGCGCAAACATTGGATGCCGCACGCCATCGTTCAATTGCTCCAACGACAGTATGACCCTTTGAATAAACTGTTGAAGGTCTCGAGACGGCCCGCGTTCAAGCCATGCGCGGCCAACAAACTCACGGAGCACGTAGAGTACGCCGATCAAGCGAAGCCGCTCGACTATGGCCAGCCAGTATGGCTCGGCACTGGCTCCCAGGTTGATCGTCATCCTGTAGTGCATATCAATGAACATTTTGCCGAGTAATTCGTTAGTGTCGTTGCTGAGCCCGATGGTTCTTATCGATCGAGTTGGGCCCGCCGGCCTCGCTCGGCTCGGCTACGGCGGGCTCGGCCGGTGCAATGCCTACCATTGCCTCGATCGCGGATGCATCCTCGACAAGATCGGTTAGGCTCATGCTCGCGCCCTCTTGCGTGCGGTGCCGATCGGCACAACGGCGTCGGGCCGATCGCTCAAGATGCCTTCGAGCGCCACGTCCCATTGCTGCAACGCGCGCCACTTCTCGGCGAAATAGTCGTGTGCGTTGTAATGCCGGCCCTCGATCGAGCGCGGCGCATGGTTCAGGAGCCGGTCCCTGATCTCTTGTGAGACGCCGAGCCCTGCCATGCGCGTGGCAAACGTGCGCCGCAAATCATGCGCGCTCGGGCGTTCGGCCCGCCATGAACGCTCGGCCTCGTCGTCGCCCTCAATGGCGTCGCCGAACCGCAGCATTGCATTTGAGAGCGTTTGCCCGCCGATAGGTCGATCGTCCCGAGCCCGAGCCGGGAACAAGTAGCTGTCGCCCTTCCCAATCTCACCCAATAGCTCCAGCACGAGCTGGCGGGCCGCTCCAGTGAGCGGGACGCCATGCGGGCGCCCGTTCTTAGTCCGCTCGCCTGGCAGCACCCACGCCGCGCGCTCGGCGTCGTGGACGTGCTCCAACTCTGCTCGGCACATGCCGGCGATCTCGCCAACGCGGGCGCCGGTCAAGAGTGCCAGTCAGCAAGGCGCGGCCGGTGCCGAACGCCGATCGCTCGCCAATGCGAGACCAAAAGAGCCGGATTTCGTCGTCGGACAGGACACGCTTGCGGGCACGCTCGGTGCCGCGGCGTTTCAGCCGAAAGCACGGGCTCGTCGTCAGCAATCCGACATCAATCCCGAATGCGAATATCTTGGAAACGAGAGCCTGAACGCGGTTGACCAGCGTCAGCTTGCGGGCGGTGACGATCCGCTCCAGCAATTCGACTACATCGGCTCGCGAGATCGAGGCATAGGCGCGAGATCGCCACCGCGGCAAGATGTGTAGCCGCAGATTCCGGGCGTCGGCAGCATGGGATTTCTTGGCCGCCGGGCGTGCTCGACCATGTAGCGGTCGGCGAGGTAGGCGAACGTCGCAGCGTCGGCACCGGCCCGAGCCTTCCGTTGCTCGGCGAGCGGGTTCTTTCCATCGGCAACAGCCGTGCGGTGGCCGTCCGCCAGCTTGCGCGCTTTGCCGAGCTTGATTGTGGGGTAGGGGCCGATCGTCAATCGCGCGTCGCGGCGCGTATCAGGATCAGTAAACCGGAAGCACCATGACCGGGCGCCGTTTGACGTGACACGGAAAACGAGTCCCGCACATTTCGCGTCGCCGATCTCAGTTCGCCCCGAGACCGGCGCACGCGCAGATGTGCGAACGAGGGTATCGGTAAGAGCCCTTTTGCACCCGATCGCCCCTTGGGGACGGCCCGGGGACGGAAATTTAGCCGGTTGCCCCCGGTTGCCGGCGGTTGCCGGCGAAGCAAGTCAACACGATAAACCCCTGCTTTTGGGGTTCAAGTGATTTCGTGCCCTCTCGCCGATTTTCGCCAGCTTTCGCATGGTGATAAGACACTGGATCACCTCCTTTCGGTTGGTTGACGATGCGCCGAATGTAATCGCTCGCAGGGGAATCTGCAAATTCGGCCTTCGGCTTATTGCGGGATAAACGAATGAGGCGCATCCTCGGCGGTCTTCTGGCGATTCTCGTTGCGCTTTGCGGGCGCGGCGCCGACGCGGCCGAATGGCCGGTCAAGCCGGTGCGCATCGTCGTCTCCTATGCGCCGGGTGGTGCCGCCGATACGCTCGGCCGCCTGTTCGCCGACGTGCTGGGCGCCGCCCTCGGCAAGGCGTTCTACGTGGAGAACCGGCCCGGCGGGGGCAGCATCGTCGGCAGCGAGGCGGTGGCACGCGCCGAGCCGGACGGCTACACCTTCACGCTGTCCGGAATGTCGACGCACGTGCTGGCGCCGTCGATGAACCGCAACGCCGGCTTCGACCCGATCCGGGACTTCACCCACGTGGCGTATCTTGGCGGCGCACCGAACATGTTCGTCGTGCACCCGAGCTTCGGCGCGACCTCGTTTGACGGGTTCATGCGTCGCGCGCGAGCCGAGAGCCTGCAATACGTCTCTCCCGGCGTGGGCAGCGTCGGCAACCTGGTCGCCGAATATCTGGCGACGAAGGAGAGCATCGCTCTTACCCATGTCCCCTATCGGGGTGGCGCCGCGGCGCTGACCGATCTCGTCGCCGGCCACGTGAAGGTCGGGATGATGAGCTTCTCCACCGCCGGCGAACAGGTGCGCGCCGGCAAGCTCGTGCCGCTCGCGGTCTCCTCGGCCGCCCGCTTGGCCGACTTCCCCGATGTGCCGACGCTTCATCAGCTCGGCTATCACGACCTCGTCGCCACCACGTGGTGGGCGCTCTCCGCGCCGGCCGGTCTGCCGGCCGAGATCGCCGACAAGGTCAATCGCGCCGTCGCCGACGCGTTCGCCCTGCCGCAGGTGAAGAAGCAGCTTGCGCAGGACGCCGTGGAGATCAAGATGATGACGCCGGGCGAGCTCACGCGGTTCGTGCAGGCGGAGATCGACAAGTGGGTTCCGGTCGCCCGACGGGCGAGCCAGCAGAAGTGACGGGATGGGGAGCACGAGGATGAAGCAGGCAATCGCCGCATCGCTGATCGCAGCCGCCCTGACGGCGGCTGCCGGCTCGGCGGCCGCCCAGGAGGACGTCGCGTCGTTCTATCGCGGCAAGACTCTGCGCATCGTGGTCGGCGTCTCGGTCGGCTCGGGCTACGACATCAATGCGCGGCTGCTGGCGCGCCATCTGGCGGCAAAGATTCCGGGCAACCCGACCATCATCGTGCAGAACCAGCCGGGCGCCGGCAGCCTGACCATGACCAATCAGCTCTACGCCATCGGCCCGTTCGACGGCACCGTGATCGGCGCCTCGTTCAACGGGATGCCGACGACGCCGCTGCTGCAGCCTGCGGGCGCGCGGTTCGACGCGACCAAGCTCACGTGGATCGGCTCGACCAATCGCGAAACGCAGGTGAGCTATCTGTGGCACACGGCGCCGGCGCAGAGCCTCGCCGAGATCGCCGGCAAGGAGGTGATCGTCGGCGCGCAGGCGCCGGGCACGACCCAGTATGACTTCCCGGTGCTGGCGAACCACCTGTTCGGCTACAAGTTCAAGGTCATCACCGGCTACGAGAGCACCGCGAAGATCCACCTCGCAATGGAGCGCGGCGAGATCCACGGCAACGGCGCCACCAACTGGACGACGCTGCGGGTGCTCAATTCCGATTGGCTCGAGCAGAAGAAGGTGCGGGTGATCGCCCAATGGGCGCTCAAGAAGCATCCCGACCTCGGCGACATCCCGCTCGTGCTCGATCTGGCGAAGAACGACGCCGACCGCGCCGCCCTCCAGTTGATCGTGGCGCGGCTCGAATATGGCCGCCCGTTCTTCATGCCGCCCAACGTGCCGACCGAGCAGGTGGACGCGGTGCGGCGCGCCTTCGACGCGACCATGCGGGATCCGGCCTACCTCGCCGAAGCGGACAAGCTCAAGATCGACGTCGACCCGCTGACCGGCGAGCAGGTTGCCGGCCTGGTGGCTCAGGTCTCGCGCACGGGGACCGACGTGGTCGCGCGCGTCCGCACCGCCCTGGAGCACCGGTAGCGCCAGGCGTATCCACATTTCGGCACGGCCCGCGCTGCCGGTGCCGCGCAACCGCTGTTGCGACACTGGCGCAGTCGAACCTTCCTGGCGCCATCGCCGTTACTCCATGACCTTTCGTTTGCCGCTAGGGGTTCGTCATGCCGAAGCCCGTCGTGGTTTCGATTCCGCATCGTTTGGGCAAGGAGGAAGCGATTCGCCGCCTCAAGTCCGGCCTTGGGCGCACGCGTACGGCATTTGGAGGCCAGTTCTCCGTGCTCGAGGAGAAATGGTCGGGCGATCGTCTCGACCTGCGGGTCGCCATGCTCGGCCAGGCGACGGATGGGACGATCGACGTCGCGGAGGACCATATCCGCATCGAGGTGCAGCTGCCGTGGCTGATCGGAATGCTCGCCGACAAGGCGAAGGCGCTGATCCAGCGGCAGGGCCAGCTCATGCTGGAAAAGAAGTGACATGGTCCGGCGCGCCGCGCGGCCAACCCATGGGTTGGGGTGGGGCGTCATCGCCTCGCTGCTCATGCTCGTGCTGGTCGGAGCCGTCGCTGCGACCTATACGTTCGCCAGGCTGAGCTACCGTGTGGCGATCGGTCCGGAGGGCAGCGAAGGTCAGCGGCTGTTCGCCGCGATCGCACCGATCTTCGCCGCCGAGAGCTCGTTGATCCATTTGACCGGCGTGCCGACGGACGACCCGCGGGCGACTGCGCAGGCCCTCGAATCGGGTGCGGTCGATCTCGCGATCATTCGCCCCGATCTGGCGACCCCGACCAACGGCCGAACCATCGCAGTCCTGCGGCGTGAGCCGGTGCTCCTGATCGTTCCGGCCAACGGCAAGATCGAGAAGGTGGCCGAGCTCAAAGGCAAGGCGATCGGCCTGGTGCACGGCTCCGCAATTAACGACGCGATCCTCACCCAGATCCTCGGCTACTACGAAATCCCCGATGACAGCGTGCAACGCATCGTGCTGACGCCCGGCGAAGTGGCCGCCGCCGTGAATCAGCGCCGGGTGGCGGCCTTCTTCGTGGTCGGCCCGGTCGGTCGCGGCCTGATCGGCGACGTGGTGGCGGCGATCACCAGGGCGGGAAACGGCGTGCCGGATTTCCTCGCCGTGGAGGAAGCCGAGGCGATCGCCAGGCGCAGCCTCACGCTGGAGAAGCTGGAAATCGCCCGCGGGTCGCTGCAGGGCAATCCAGCGGTGCCGGACGAGAGTATCACCACGCTGGCGATCAGCCGCAGGTTGGTGGCCCGGCAATCGATGTACGACTATCCGGCCGGGGAGATCGCGCGCCTGTTGTTGACCAACAAGGCGAAAATCACCGGCGAGCTGCCCTTCGCCTATCAGATCGAGGCTCCCGATACCGACAAGGACATCGTCCTGCCGACGCATTCGGGCGCCGCCGCCTACGTGAACGGCGAACAGAAGAGCTTCTATGATACGTTCGAGAGCCTCTTCTGGATGGGATGGATGCTGTGTACTCTGGCGGGCGTGTCCTACGCGGCCGTGCGCAGCCGGATCAACCGGCTCCGGCGTGACGCGATCACGGAAACGACCGAACGGGTTCTGCTCATGCTATCGGAAGCCCGCCACGCCGATGTGGAGGACCTGGAAGCTCTGGAGCAGGAGGCGGACGAAATCCTGGAGGAGGCGCTTACGCAGCGCGCCGGCGACCTGATCGACGAGGAGCGCTTCCAGTTTCTCGCGCTTGCGCTCGGCCACGTGCGCCAGGCGATCGACCGGCGGCGCACCATGCGGGGAATGCCTGCGCTGAAGGTGGCAAACCGCTGAACGATCGCTGCGGCTTGCGGAGGAAACGAGGATGTCGAGCGAGGCGATCACCGGAGCGGACGGCGCCGACATGTCCGCGGCTCCGCCGCCCGGGCGCCCGCCGCTCCGGCGCATCGACGTGGCGAAATTCATTCTCTGCCGACCGCTCTATTGGATGCTGGTGCTGCTCGTGCTCGAGGCACTGCTTTCGGCCACCACCACGTATCTGGTCATCCAGACCGGCCGCGACGTGGCGAGCGGCTATTTCATCGTCACCGACCTCGTCTGGATCTTCTGCGCCCAGGTCGCCTCGTACATGTGCGGCGCGCTGAGTTGGGTGTTCGCCGAGCAGGCCGGCTACGGGGCGTTCGGCCGCTATATCCTGCAATTCGCGCGCCTGAACCGGTACGATACGCGGCTCCTCAACGACAAGGCGATGCGCGAGCAGGTGGAGCCGTTTCTCACCGGCGAGACGTTCTACATCTTCTTTCACCTGATGTACGAGCTGGAAGGCGATCTCAAGCTCCTGCTCGGCCTCCTGTTCAATTCCATCGTCCTCGGCATGGAGATCGACGCCGGCCTGCCCATCGCTTATGCGGCGGTGTTCGCCGCGCTCCTGGCGGCGCAGCTCATGCTGCGCAAGCCCATCGCCAGCGCCTACCTCAAGAACCAGGAGATGACGAACCGGATGACCGCCCAGGGCTACACGGCCTGGGACAACGTGTTCGTCGGCAATCACTACAATCTTCGCCTGTGGCTCGCCGGCTTCAAGTCGCGGCTGCGCGATGCCCTGCGGGCGCAGATCAGGGCGGTGCTGGCACGCGAGGGCATGAGCGCGCTGGGCGGAATCATCGCGCTCGGCGTGGTGTTCGGCGTCATCATCCTGATCGCCGCGCGCGACACCACCGATGCCGCCGTGCTGATCGCAATGGCCACGACGCTGCCGCGCCAGATCGAGATGACCCACGACGTACACCAGCTCGCCTCGGGCTGGAACGAGCTGGTGGCGATCTGGACGCGCATCGGCGGCGTCACCGACAACTTGCGGCCGCCCGCCGATCCGGGGCACGACGAGCGCATCCAGTTCGACCGCCTGATCCTGCGCGAGGGCGAGCAGACGATCGATGCCGGCTCCGTCGATGCGGCGTTGGGCCTGGTGCTGGCCAAGCCGCACGGCCGGATCAACGTCCGCGGCGCCAACGGCTCCGGCAAATCGACCTTGCTCACCACGCTCAAGGCCGCGCTCAAGACGCGCGCCTACTACTGGCCGACCACCGAGCGGCTCGCCTACCGGTTCGTCGACGTCATGGCGCCGGAACCCGTGCAGGAGGAGCCCAAGCCGAAGACAGGCCGTCGCAAGAAGCGCGGGTTCTCGTCGGGCGAACGGCAATTGCAGTCGCTGCAGGAGATCGTGAATCATACCGAAGCACCGATCTACCTGCTCGACGAGTGGGATGCCAACCTGGACAAGCGGAATCGGGCCGCCGCCGAGGAGCTCATCGAGGCCCTGGCCGCGCGCGCCCGCGTGGTGGAGATCTCGCACCGCGATCGCGCCTGAAGGACAGGTCGCCGAAAAAATTGAACGACGTTCACGATCCGATTCCAATTCGTTCACTTGCGAGAGCTTGGCAGTGTTGGGATTATCTCCCACGATCGAGTCTCTTCGGCAGATGAGCAACGTTGTGGTCGCGGCAATGGAATGCCGGGCATGATTTTTTTGCGGCCGTGGCGATCCGCGAATGGACGCCTCGATGGTTGAAGCCGGCGACGCAAGGCTTGCCATTTCCCGTGGAGGAGAAAGTTGATAGCCGAGCCTGTTTATCCAATCGATGCGCCTGGCTCGGCCCTCGCGGAAGCGCGCGGAGCAATCCGGACGTCGAGACGACGGGATCTCGCGTGTCATTTGCCCGACGCAATTAACCATTCGTTAACCATGATTCAGGCAGGTTGTCGCATTGATTAATTCACCCTGACTGGGGAGCGCCTCCATGAATGTGATCGTCTTTGCTTCGCGAAAGGGCGGCTCGGGCAAGAGCACGTTGACCGCACAGATTGCTGCGCACGCGCACAAGTCTGCACGACCCTGCCTGCTGATCGATGCCGATCCGCAGGGCTCGTTGACCCTCTGGCACGGGCTGCGCGGCACCGGCGAGCCGGTGTTGAAAAGCGGCGTGCGTGGGGTGTCGGAGATCCTCAAGGCAGCCAAACGCGACTACGAATGGGCATTCGTCGACACGCCTCCGCTCGTGTCGGCGGTCGTCACCGACGCAATCCGCGCCGCCACCCTGGTGGTGATCCCGACCCGCCCGACAGTGTTCGATCTCACCGCCGTGCGCGAGACGATCGACATCTGCCGCGCATCGCGGAGGCCGTATGCGGTCATCATCAACGCCGCGCCGGTGAAGCGCGACGATCAGGAAGCGCCCATCGTGACGCAGGCGCGCGAAGGCCTGAGCAAGCTGCGGGTACCGGTCTGGGGCGGCCAGATCACCCAACGGAGCAATTTCTCCCTCTCGATCGCCGCCGGCGAAGGGGTGAAGGAATTCGATTCCGACTCGCCGGCGACGGCGGAAATCAACCGCCTGTGGACGGCGATCACCAAGTCGGTGCAGGCGATCGAAGGCGCCTATGCGGGTGCCGCCATGCACAAGGCCGCCGCATAGGCCGACCGAACGGCGATCGCTCCGTCTTCGCGAGACCTCCAGCGAAGGTGCAATCGCCTCAGGCCGACCATGCCGGTCGATTGATCCCGAGAAGGCCCGGCCCTGAGCCGGGCTTTTTCGCGTCTGAGGCATCCCCCGACCTATCCGTTGCGCCTGGATAACGGGCCGCGCGAGCGTGCTACATCTCTCGGCGTGACCGACACCGCCGATCCGATTCGCCGTCTTGGTCCGGCCATCCTCGGCGCCGGCTCGTTTGCGTGCGGCGATGTGGTCAGCAAGATGGCGCTCAACGCCGGTGCCGATGTCCTCACCACGGTCACGTGCCGCAGCGTCTTCGGCCTGCTGCTTCTCTATGCCTGGCTGCAGGTCGGCGAGAAGGCGGTGCCCCTCACGTCGCACGAGAAACGAATCGCGGTTCTCCTCGGGATCGTGTTCACCGCCAACCTGTTCCTGCTGTTCAAGGCGTTCGAGCAGATCGAAGTGCCGGTCGCCATCTTGACCTATTTCGTCTATCCGCTGCTCACCGGATTGGCGGCGGCCGCGACCGGGCTCGAAGTTCTGACGGCGCGCGGGGTCGCGGCGGCGATCGCGGCGTTTGCCGGGCTTGCGGTCATGCTCGGCGCGCATCCGGGCGGCCTTGCGGCGCTCGGCATCGCGGCCGCGCTCGCCTCCGCATGCTGCCGGGTCGTGATGTTGCTCGTCACGCGCGCCTGGATGCAAGGCGCCGACGCCCGGCTGATGACCTGCTACTCGTTTCTCGCCTCGACCGTTCTGCTCGTGGCCTGGTCGATCGCGACGTGGAACTGGCAGCCTCCGGCGACGGCGCTTGGGTGGGTCGCCCTCGTCGGCCTTGCGGTATTCACCACGGTCGGGATTCTTGCGGTCTACATCTCGACCGTGCGCATCGGCCCGTTCCGCACGGCGCTGTTCATGAATCTCGAGCCGCCGCTTACGGCGGTCGGTAGCGCGATCTTCCTCGGCGAAGTGCTCACTCCGCTGCAAATGCTCGGCGGTGGCATCATGCTCGCCGCCCTGGTGGTGTTCCAGCTTCGGCGCTGAAGCGCTGGCCCCTGTTCAGTTGAAGAACGGGAATGGCCCGCGCCGCACGGGCTCGCGATACTGCGGCTCCGCATAGGTCGGTTGCACCGGCTGACCGTAGCGCGGCTGGCCGTAGGGCTGTGTATAGGCAGGCTGCTGCGCGTAGGGCGGCTGGTATTGCGGTTGTCCGTACGGCTGCTGATAGGCCTGCTGGGCCGCATAGGGGTCGCGCAGCTGCATCGGCTCGCCGGGCTGCGGTGCCGCCGGGCGTCGGGCGATCATCGGCGGGGCCTGGCCGGTGAGCACCACCTTGGTGTTGCCCATTCCCTCGGCTTTCACCAGTGCAAACAGGGCCTTGGCATTGGCCGGAGAGAGGCGCACGCAGCCATGGGAAGCAGCCATTCCCAGCCGGCGCGTTTCGAACGAGCCGTGGATCGCGTGCCCCTTCGGGGTGAAGAAGATGGAATGCGGCATGGGCGCGTCGTCCCATTCCTTCGAGTAGTGATCGGCCTCCATGCGGAACGGCTTGAAGTTGCCGGACGGCGTTGCGTAGCCGGCCCGGCCGGTCGACACCGGCCAAGTGTAGCGCCGCGCCCCGTCGACCGAGACGGTCATCTGCTGCAGGCTCTTGTCGATGCTGATGAGAATGGCGGCCTCGGCCGAAACGCTGGAAAAAACCACGGCTGCGCAGACGGCAACCGCGGCGATGCCCCTCGGACCCATGACACGGAACTCATGAATGGCGGAATGCGCCGCCGCGCCAGGATTAGACGATCCTACTTCCGGGTTTGTTCAACGTTGCGGCGATCACCGCAAATTTATCGATCCGCAGGCAATGGAGCCTCCGGCGAGATCGCAGCGGGCGGAGCGCGGTCGTAGACCACGGCTCATTGCGGGCTAATGCTTGCGGGCATCGACCAGGTAGCCGACGATCGTCTCTTCCCCCAGGGCCTTGCACGCCTCCAGGCGGTGGAGCCCTTCCACCAGGACGAAGCGCTCGCCATCCCGGCGCACCAGGATCGGGGTCTGTTGACCGACCTGGAGCATGCTTTCGGCGATCTGCGCGACGGTCTCGGGCTTGAGCGTGGCCCGGCGCTTCACCGGCACGTAGATGCTCGCGATCGCGAAGGTCTCGCGTTTCATCATGGGGTGCGCAATCCCTTCTGCACGGGGTGCGCGGTCGCGGGGCAGGTCAGGATCGCTTCAGGGTGTCAGCACGACCTGCCTGCGTCCTGCTCTGGTCCGCGTGAACGCGGACCAACGTGTTGCAATGAGACAGTCGACGAAAAGCTCACCAGCGATTTCCGGCGGACCGGCCGGGAACAGCACGCTCTTGATGGATGAGTCGCCGCATTCGGTTTGCTCGTGCAGCGAGCCGTCGAAGGCCACCTGGCGGCTGCTGCGATGTCATGCATGGTAGGGCAGTTTTTCCGTTGGCACGTTCCGTGTTGTGGACGCGACGGATCCCCCGGTCACTTCACCTTGAGGTTTTCCGCCGAGGTCTTGCCCCGGTTGGTGACCAGTTCGTACTCGACCTTCTGGCCCTCGTTGAGCGTGCTCAACCCGGCGCGCTCGACCGCCGACACATGTACGAAGACGTCCTTCCCCCCTTCCGACGGCTGAATGAAGCCGTAGCCTTTGGTCGGGTTGAACCACTTGACAGTTCCGCTAGCCATTATCGATCTCCTGGGTCTTAAAACGGCGCGAGGCCGCCACCGTGCACCGTCATGCGCACGACTGCAACAACATCGTGGTAGTCGAGCCTCAAGGGAGTTTCAAGTCGGAGGATGCGCAGGCAGGCTGCGGCCGGTCAGCCGAGGTCAGGCTTCGGCGCGGATGCGCGCACGCTGGCCGGCGGCGCTGAGCTCGTAATTGTGCGTCATCTCGACCTCCGGAACTTCCCCGTAAGGCCCGCAACTTGGGGGCAGAATCTCCACCGCCCCGCGAACCGGCCGAACGGTCAGCAAGCCGGCCGCCAGCAGACGATCGATCTCCTCGCCCGTGACGGTCACGGCGCCGTCGGAAAGGCCCAGCAAGGCCAGTGCGTTGCTGCCCGGACGAGGTCCGCGAAAGCCGTCGCCGAGGAGGCGCCACTGCGCCGCGCTCAAGGTCATGGATCGAGCGGATTCTTCCATTGTTTACTCAATGTCGCGGCTGGTCAGCCGGTCGAGCCAAACCCGGCCCGCCGCAATCGCACGAGCGCCTGGTCCAGCGCAGCCAGGAAGCTCGATCGTTCGCGCGGCGTGAACGGCTTCGGGCCGCCCGTCACCTCGCCGGCGGAACGCAGCGAATCCATCAGGTTGCGGGTCGCCAGCGTCATGCCGATCGAGGCGTCGGTGAACGGGCGGCCGGTGGGCGAAAGGACCGCCGCGCCGGCTTTGACGCAGCGGCTCGCCAACGGCACGTCGGCGGTGACGACGATGCTGCCGGCGCCGGCCCGCTCGGCGATCCAGTGGTCGGCCGCGTCCATGCCGGCACCGACGACGACGCGCTCGATCGCCACATCCCGGGGCACCGCGATCGGGCTGTTCGACACCACGAAGACCTTCAGCGCGACGCCTCGACCGAGGTGGCGTTCGGCCACGCGATAGACCTCGCTCTTCACCGGGCATGCATCGGCGTCGACATAGATCGCGATCGGTTGAGCCATCTGCTCGACGCCTAGTGTCCCGGTTCCGACGTTCGTATCCCTTTGCAGCACCCCCTCGTACGAACGGCGGAACCAAAGGGACACTAGCAAGCATATGATTCTGGTGTGGCTTTGGATTTGACGTTGCTACGAAGGGGCCGCCGCAATGCTGGTAGGAACGTCAAATCCGCCACACCAGGTCCTTTGGTCGACAGCCTTGATGGATGGCAGGTGAGCGCAACGGCCGCATTCCTTGCCGGTCACGCCCGCTCGACATAGCGGTCGACCACACGCTTCTCGCCGGCCTTGTCGAACTGGATCGTGAGCTTGTTGCCGTCGACCACGGTTACCTCGCCGTAGCCGAATTTCTGGTGGAAAACCCGCTCGCCGGTGGAGAAACTGGATACTGTGCCGGTCGATTTCGCCACCAGCTCGCCCTCGATGGTGTGCGGGCCGCGCCGCCCGCCGAAGCCCCCGTGGTCGCGGCCGCGCATCGGCGCTTCGGCGCGCCGGGCGCGACCGGCCGCTGGTGCCTCGGGAATGTCGTCGAAGTCGCCGCCATGGTGCGTTCCGTCGTCGTCGAGTCCGCCGCGGCGGCGCCGTCCCTGCGCCCGTTGCCAGCCAGGCGTGCGGTAATTCGATCCGAAGGCGGTCATGTCGTCGAAACGCGATGCTCCGTAGCCGCCATAACCGCCGAAGCCGCCTTTCGATTCCGTGACCTCGACATGGGCTTCCGGCAGCTCGTCGAGGAAGCGCGAGGGCACCGTGGAGGACCAGGTGCCGTGAATGCGGCGGTTGGTGGCGAAGAAGATCTTGGCGCGGCGGCGCGCCCGCGTCAGCCCCACATGGGCAAGCCGGCGCTCCTCCTCGAGCCCGGCACGGCCCTGCTCGTCGAGCGCGCGCTGGTGGGGAAACAGGCCTTCCTCCCAGCCGGTGAGGAATACCGTGTCGAATTCCAGCCCCTTGGCGGAGTGCAGCGTCATGACCGAGACCGCATCGGCGTCCTCCGCCCGTTCGCGCTCCATCACCAGCGAGATGTGCTCGAGAAACCCCTGCAGGTTCTCGAACTCCTCCATCGAGCGGACGAGCTCCTTGAGGTTCTCCAGCCGTCCGGCGGCATCGGCCGAGCGGTCGCGCTGCCACATGTCGGTGTAGCCCGAACTCGTCGAGCACGATCTCGACCAACTCGGTATGGGGCAGGGCGTCGCGCTGGCCGCGCCAGCGGTCGAGCGCCGCGATGAGGTCGCGCAGCGCCGCGCGCGGCTTCGCCTTGAGCTCTTCGGTCGCGACGATCGCCCGCGCCGCTTCGGTGAGGGGGATGCGCCTGGCGCGCGCGTGCTCGTGCAGGCATTGCAGGGTCGCGTCGCCGAGGCCGCGCCGGGGGACGTTGACGATACGTTCGAAAGCGAGGTCGTCGGCCGGCGAATTGACCAGGCGCAGATAGGCGAGCGCATCGCGAATCTCGGCCCGCTCGTAGAAGCGCGGTCCGCCGATCACCCGATAGGGCAGGCCGAGGGTGACGAACCGGTCTTCGAACTCGCGCATCTGAAACGAGGCGCGTACGAGGATCGCGATCTCGTTGAGCGGATGGCCCGCCCGCTGCAGCTGCTCGATCTCCTCGCCGACCGCGCGGGCCTCCTCCTCGGAATCCCATGACCCGGTCACGGTGACTTTTTCACCCGGCTCGTCCTCGGTGCGCAGGGTCTTGCCGAGGCGGCCCTCGTTGTGGGCGATGAGATGCGAGGCGGTCGCCAGGATGTGTCCGGTCGAGCGATAGTTGCGCTCGAGCCGGATCACCTTCGCGCCCGGAAAGTCGTGCTCGAAGCGCAGGATGTTGTCGACCTCCGCCCCGCGCCAGCCATAGATCGACTGATCGTCGTCGCCGACGCAGCAGATGTTGGGGGCGAACCGCTCGGAGCTCGCGGGAGGCGCACCGGGCGAAGGCGCCGGATCCGGAAGCTGGGGCAGGCGTGCGGCTCCCTCCGGGGGGCGTGATCCCGTGCCCCGCTGCCCGATCAGGCGCAGCCACAGGTATTGGGCGACGTTGGTGTCCTGATATTCGTCGACCAGCACGAAGCGGAACCGCTCCTGGTAGAGGCGCAGCACCTCGGGGCGCTCGCGGAACAGGCGGATGCACTCGAGCAGGAGATCGCCGAAATCGACCGCGTTGAGCACCTTGAGACGGTCCTGATTGGCCGCGTAGAGCGCTGCGCCGCGCCCGCCGGCAAAGCTCGCCGCCTCTCCGGCCGGCACCTTGTCGGGAGTGAGCCCGCGGTTCTTCCATCCGTCGATCAGGGTGGCCAGCACGCGCGCGGGCCAGCGCTTCTCGTCGATGTCTTCCGCCTCGAGAAGCTGCTTGAGCAGCCGTACCTGATCGTCGGTATCGAGGATCGTGAAGTCGGGCTTGAGACCGACCAACTCGGCATGACGGCGCAGGATCTTGACCCCGATCGCGTGGAACGTGCCGAGCCACGGCATGCCTTCCACGGCCTCGCCCATGATGGCGGAGATGCGCGCCTTCATTTCGCGCGCGGCCTTGTTGGTGAAGGTCACGGCGAGGATTTCCGCCGGACGGGCACGGCCCAGGTTGAGGATGTGGGCGATACGGGTCGTCAACACCCGCGTCTTGCCGGTACCGGCGCCGGCCAGCACCAGCACCGGTCCGTACAGCGTCTCGACCGCCAGCCGCTGTTCCGGGTTGAGGCCGGCCAGATAGGTGCGCTCACCCCGCGCCGCCAGGGCACGCGCAACGATCCCGCCGGGTTGCGGCGGGCGATCGGTATCCTGGCTCAGCTTGTTCGGTTCGGCCATTCCGGCTCCATCGACCGGCGGTGGCCGGCGCGCATGGCGACATGCGCTGATCATGACGAATCTTCAAGCCACAAGATGGCATTCGGACCGAGCAATGGGGAGGGGTCTTGGGCCAGTTGTCAGGCGTTCGCCGGCATGGCGATGCGGCGGCCGGCCGCCTCCGGCAACGGCAGCTTCTCGTGGGCGGTCTTCATCCGGGCAAGGCAGCGGGCGACCTCGGCGGGAAACGGGGCGGTGCGCCGTGCATCCATGTCGACATGCAGCGACATGTTCTCCGAGGTCGCCGCGACCCAGCCCTCGCTCGCGTGGAACAGCTGCTCGAAATAATGCATGCGCTTGTTGTCGTAGTCGATCAGCTGGAACGTGACACGGACGGGATCCTCGGCGTGAAGCTCGCGCAGGTAGCGCAAGTGCACTTCGGCGGTGAAACAGGAGTGCCGCCGCGCCTTGACGTAGTCCGGTCCGCAGCCGATCAGCTCGAACGCCTCGTCGACGGCGCGGTCGAACAGCACGTTGTAATAGGCCATGTTGAGATGGCCGTTGTAGTCGATCCAGCCCGGCTCGACCCGCATCACCGAGGAGACGAAGGGCGCGAAGAACAGGGGTTCGAGGTCGATGCGGTCGAGCATGGCGATCAGTTCATGATGCGGCGAGAATCCGCGGCAACTTGGGCGGTTTCGTGGGCAACTGGTGCAGTTTTCGTAAAATCCGCCCGTCTCGATCGCAGCGGAAGCCCGCTACACCCGCAAGAATTCCCTGATCTCCACCATGAACCGCCCCCAGGCCGGATCGCTTTCGAGGATCAGGTGGTTGCTGCCGTCCAACTCGACGAAGTGCGCTCCCGGAATGCCCGCGGCCATCCGGCGCCCTTCCTCGAACGCCACCGCGGCGTCATCGCGGCAATGGAGGACGAGGGTCGGTACCCTGACGCGCGCGAGCAGATCCGTGACATCGATGTCGTCGTTGGCCCGACGAATGCGTATTGCGTTCTCCGCCGATGTGGTCTTGCGCTGCAGGTCGTTGTACCACTGCATCTGGTCGGGGGTGCCGCCCGGAATGAAACGCGATGTGAAGAGCATCCGGAAAGCGGGATTTTCCTGTCCCCACCCGTCGCGCATCAGGGTGAGGACCGCGTCGCTGTTCTCGATCTCGCGTTGCGAGCCGCGCTTGCGTCGCCCCCTTGCATATCCCCCATAGAGAACCAGACGGGTCACGCGCTCGGGATGGCGAACCGCGTAGGCGATGGAAGCCGCGCAGCCCTGGGAGATGCCGAGCAGCGCGAACCGGTCGAGTTCCGGCAGCGTCGACCACGCTCTCGAGGTCGCGCACAAAGGCCGCGAACGAGATGTCGGCGACGTCCCAGTCGGACAGGCCGTTGCCGCGCGCGTCATAGCGGATCAGCCGATACTCGGCGGCGATCTCCCGCAGCAGGTGGCTCCAGATCGGGCTCTGCCAATCGTACTCGAGATGATTGAGCCAGTTGGCGGCCTTGACCAGGGGAAGCCCCTCTCCCACCTCGGCATAAGCGATGCTCACGCCGTCGGACGCCGTGCAGAAATGAATCTCCTGCCGCCGGTTGCCGGGAATGGCGGCGGCGGTCAAAGGATCGGATGGGGTGGCCGGCTTTGGATCCGCCATCGTCTGCTCGTCCACCGCGACGATGAAGCGGATGCCTTTTCTGGCAATGGTGCGGATCAGGCCTTGCTGCCCGCCGCTGTCGCCGACCGCCTTGCGGGCGGCGTTGATGCGGCTCGACAGCGTGGACTCCGAGACGATCCGCCCGCCCCACACGTCGGCGATCAGATCGTCCTTGCTGACGACGCGGTCGCGGTTTCGCACCAGATAGACCAGAAGATCGAAAACCTGCGGCTCCACCGGCACCCGCGTGCTCTGGCAGCGCAATTCGCAACGCTCGGTGTCCAGCACGTATTCGCCGAAGTGAAACTGCATGCTGCCCCGTGCCTCGTTCGAAAAGCGCCTCGCGATCGCCTGAAGAAATAATCAAGCCAATCTCAGAGGTAAATCAAGGCCACCTCAAGTCCGCGTGCGGGGGATTGGCGACAAACAATGCAGCACGAGGTCGCTACGCCTCATCACGGTCAGCAGGAGGGAGCCATGTCCGCCCGGCACGACGGAATCCGCCGTCTCGAAGACGGATCCATCGATTTCGGCTTCTATCGCCGCCGCGCCGCGTCGTGGCGAAGCCGGGCCATGCGCGAATTCCTCGCCGCGAGGGTGGGGCCTCTCGTACGGCCGATGATTGCGGCCGCGGTGATCGCCACGGCGCTCTATGTCATGCCCGGCAAGACGGGCGATGGATGGAACGGCCCGCGGGAAGGCGGCGGCCTCACCGGCACGCTACCCGGCACCTACTGACTGTCGGCACCTCGTGCCAGGCATCAAGACCCGAGCACTTTGCCCTGGACTCCGGCCATCTGCTAACGTCGCATTCGACGGCACAAAGCAGAGGAGTTGGCAGCGGTGGTCGATGGTGCCCGCGGGGACACGCAGCGCAACCCGAAGGCGGTGGCGGCGGCAATCGGAGCGCTCGCCGCGGCCTTCGGCAATCGGCTGGTCACCTCGGCGGCGGTGCGCGAGCAGCACGCCAACACGACAACGTGGATCGCCAACGAGCCGCCCGACGCAGTCGTCTTTCCCCAGTCGGCGGCGGACGTGCAGCAGACCGTGCGCATCTGCGCCAGCCACCGCGTGCCGGTCATCGCGTTCGGCACCGGGACTTCGCTCGAAGGTCATGTCAATGCGCCGAGCGGCGGGGTGTCGATCGATTTCCGCGACATGAACCGCGTGCTCGCGGTGCACGCCGAGGATCTCGACTGCGTGGTCGAGCCGGGCATCACCCGCAAGGCGCTCAACGAATATCTGCGCGACAAGGGATTGTTCTTCCCGATCGATCCCGGGGCCGACGCCTCGCTCGGCGGCATGGCCGCCACCCGGTGCTCGGGGACCAATGCGGTGCGCTACGGCACCATGAAGGACAACGTGCTGGCGCTCACGGCGGTGCTCGCCAATGGCGAGACGATCACCACCGCGACGCGCGCCCGAAAGACGTCGGCCGGTTACGATCTCACCCGGCTGCTCGTGGGCTCGGAAGGGACGCTCGGCGTCATCACCTCGCTCACCCTGCGGCTGTCCGGCATTCCCGAGGCGATCGCCGCCGGATCCTGCCCGTTTCCCTCGGTCGAGGCCGCCTGCAACGCCGCCATCCTCACCATCCAGTCGGGCATTCCCGTCGCGCGCATCGAGCTGCTCGACGAGCTCCAGGTCAGGGCTACGAACCTCTACTCGAAGCTCACCCTTCCGGAAGTACCGATGCTGTTCGTCGAATTCCACGGCACGCAGGCCGGCGTCGCCGAGCAGTCGGCCCGTTTCGGGGAGATCGCCGAGGAGTTCGGCGGCGGCCCGTTCGAGTGGGCGACGCAGGTGGAAGATCGATCGCGGCTATGGCAGGCGCGCCACGACGCCTATTGGGCGGGACGGGGCTTGCGCGTGGGCGCCCAGGCGGTGGCTACCGATGTGTGCGTCCCGATCTCCCGCCTCGCCGAGTGCGTCACGGCGACGCAGCGCGACATCGCCCGGAGCCGCTTGGTGGCGCCCATCCTCGGGCATGTCGGCGACGGCAACTTTCACCTGACCCTGCTGGTCGATATGGGAGACCCGGACGAGCTCAAGCGGGCGAAAGACCTGTGCGAGCGCCTGGTCGAGCGGGCGCTGGCCATGGAGGGGACTTGCACCGGCGAGCATGGGGTCGGCCAGGGCAAGATGAAATACCTCGCGGCCGAATACGGCGCCGCCACGCTGGCCGCCATGCGGGCGGTAAAGCAGGCGCTCGATCCCGACGACATCATGAACCCGGGCAAGATCGTCGCAGCCGGATAAGTCCTGGAATCGCAACGCTCGGGCGCCCATATGCGGTGTGCCGGGAAAGCCGCGCCAGACATACAATCGCCGTCAAGTCGAGACTGTTATGGCAGCTGGCCTGGGCGAACCGAGCGAAGCGGCCTCCGGCAGGCACGGGCGGCTCGAATAAGGTACATTGTGCCGGTGGGTCGGCCCGCGCCAGCGGGTCGCGAGGGTCCGGTACAGGAGCAACAGTTTGCAGGCTACGCTGCTCGGATTGGGGATTGCGATCATCCTGGCGCTGGTTGCGGCGCTGGTCGGTCCCCATTTCGTCGACTGGAGCCACTACCGCTCGGTGTTCGAGGCGCAGGCGACGCGCCTGGTCGGAACCCCCGTGCGCGTCAACGGCGCCATCGACGTCCGCATCCTGCCCACCCCGTCCCTCGTTCTGCGCGACATCGAGGCGAGCGATCCGGGCATCAAGGCGGGCGAAATCGCCTTCGAGCTGGCGCTCGGGCCGCTGATGCGCGGCGAATGGCGCGCGACCGACGTTCGCATCGTGAGGCCGGAGTTCGCGCTCGCCCTGGATCAGTCAGGGCGGATCGCGTGGCCGGGTGCCGCGCTCAGCATCGACCAGGATGCCTTGTCGATCGAGCGCTTTGCCCTCGAGGACGGACGCGCGAGGCTGCGTGACGAGGCCAGCGGCTCCTCGCTCGTTCTCGACCAGGTGTGGTTCAATGGAGACCTGCGCTCGCTGGTCGGTCCGTTGAAGGGCGAGGGTGGATTTTTCTTCGGCGGCGAGCGCTTCGGGTATCGCCTGGCAACCGGCCGCTGGTCCGACGACGCTATCAAGGTCAGGCTGAACATCGACCCGTCCGATCGGCTGGTTGCCGTCGAGGCGGACGGCGTGCTGCGCTTCGAGCGCAACAGTCCACGATTCGAAGGGGCGTTGTCGATTGCCCGGCCGGCGGGCGTCGTGCTGGCGCGCGGACGCGCGCTCGCGAGCGAAGCCTGGCGCGTGAGCTCGCGCGTCAAGGCGAGCCCGACCGGGGCGCTTATCGATCAAGTCGAGGCGCAGTACGGCTCCGACGAGCGCGCGCTCAAGCTCACCGGCACTGGTCAGATCAAATTCGGCACCGGCGCGCAACTCGAGGGCGTGATGTCGGCGCGTCAGATCGACCTCGATCGCACCTTCGTCCTGCCGGAAGGCGTTCGCCGCGTTCCTCTTGCGGTCCTGCGCCGCTTCGCCGAAGCGTTCGGCGGCGTGCTGGCGCCGCCGATTCCGGTTCGCCTTGGGCTCGGCATCGATACGATCACGCTGGCCGGTGCGACATTGCAGTCGGTGCGCGGCGACGTCGCGACCGAAGACGGTGCATGGAACCTCGAAACGGTGGAATTCCGCGCTCCCGGCATGACCCAGGTGCGGGCGAGCGGTCGCATGGCGCTGGTCGGCGACGGCGCGACTTTCACCGGGCCGGCCGTGGTGGAGTCGAGCGATCCGAAAGTGTTGCTCGCCTGGTTGGAAGGGCGCCCCGAGCCGGCGCAAGGCCTGCCCGGTGCGTTGCGCGTCAGCGGCGATTTCACCCTCGGCACGCAACGCATCGCCGTCGAGCGGTTCAAGGCGGAGGTCGATCGCAAGGCGATCAGCGGACGGCTGGCCTATGGGTGGGCGACTCCGACGCAGCCCGCCCGTCTCGACGGCGAGCTGAAGGCGGCCGAGCTCGACATCGATTCGACGATCGCGTTCTCCAAGACCGCGCTCGCCGGCACCAGTCTCGATGCGCCGGGCGAAGTCTCGCTCGCCCTCGATATCGGGGTCGCGACGATCGGCGGCGTGGAAGCCAAGGCGGCCAAGGCGAAGCTGAGCTTCAACGCCCATGGGCTGATCTTGGAACGCGTTGCGGTGGCCGATCTCGGCGGTGCAGCGCTCGACCTCAACGGCAGAATCGACGCAATCACCACCTCGCCACGGGGGGCGCTCACGCTCGATGTCGATGCCAGCCGGCTCGACGGCGTCGCCGCCGTCCTGACGAGATACCTGCCGCAGTCGGCGGACATCGTCGCCACGGTGATGCCGCGTCTGACCCCGGCGAAGCTGAGCGCCCTGTTGACCGTCGAGCGCGCCGACACCGGCGCGGGCAGCCGGGCCGAGCTCGTCGTGACCGGAAAGGCGGGCGCGACCCGCCTCAACATCAAGGGCGATGCGACCGGCGACGTCGGCAACATCGCGGCGGCCGAGGTGAATCTCAACGGCCGCCTCTACGGCGAGGATGGGACGGCGCTTATTGCACTCATCGGCCTCGACAGGTGGGTCGCCACCGAAAAGCGGCCGGCATCCTTGACGGTGACCGCCAGCGGCCGGCCAGCGGATCTGCAGCTGGAGGGACGGATCGCTGCGACGAAGCTGGAGGCTGCCGTCAAGGGCAGCCTGCGCCTCGTCAGCGAGGCGGGCATTTCTGGCGATCTCGATGTCAGGCTGGCGGCCGCCGACGCCGTCGCGTTGCGGCGCCTCGCTCCGGACCAATCGGTGCCGGTCACGATCCGGACGCGCGCCGTCGTCAAGAGCGGGGCGGTCGCGTTCGAAAATATCTCCGGGGTCATCGCCGGTACCGGCGTGCGCGGCCGCCTGGGGGTGGATTTCAGCCGACCGCTTCGTCTCGACGGCCGGCTGGAGGCGGATGCGCTCGATCTGGCGGCGATCGTGAATGCGGCAGCCGGAATGCCCGCCACCGGCGCTGCCGCCCGCTGGCCGAGTGAGCCGTTTGCCGCCGGAGCGTTCGCCGAGCTTGCCGGGCAAGTCGCGTTCACGGCGCAGCGGGCGACGCTCGCCCCGTCGGTCGCCGCGCAGGACGTGCGCGGCCTCATCCGGCTGGGCGACGGCGAGGTTGGTCTTGAGGATCTCGAAGCCGGTCTCGGCGGCGGGCGTCTGCTCGCGCAGCTCCTGCTGCGCGCCGGAGCCGACGGGCTTGCGGTGCGCGGAAGGGTCGCGCTCAACGATGTGGACGCCGGCGCGGTCCTGCCGGGGGATGTACGGCCCGTGCTCAACGGTCGTCTGGCGCTGCAACTCGAGGCCGAAGGCAGCGGATTGAGCCCGGCGGCGCTGATCGGCTCGTTGCGCGGCGCCGGCACGGTCACGCTAGCGAGCACGCAGATTGCGGGACTCGATCCGCGGGCGTTCGATGCCGTCATCCGTGCGGTCGACCGCGGGCTCACCGTCGATGCCTCGAAGATCAGGGACATGATGGAGGCCGCGCTGCAGGGCGGAGCACTGAAGGTCGCGCGGGTCGACGGGGCCTTCAGCGTCAGCGCCGGACAGGCTCGCTGGGGCAATGTGGTAACCCGCGGGGAGGGTGCCGACCTCGTCGTCAGCGGCGCCCTCGACCTGTCCGAATGGACAATGGATGCGCGATTGACGTTGTCCGGGCCCGCTTCGCCGCCGTCGGCGAGCGCAGGACGCCCGGATGTATTCATCAGCCTGAAGGGTCCCTTGGCGACGCCGAAGCGTTCGCTCGACGTGTCCGCCTTTGCGGGCTGGCTGACCCTGCGCTCGATCGAACGGCAGGCGAAGCGGCTGGAGGCGTTGGAATCGGAGCGCCAGGATGCGGCCGTGGGACGAGGTGCGCCGGCCACCGCGTCGATCCCTCCGCCCGAATCGGATGCCAGGGCGCCGAGTCCGGGCAAGCCGGACGAGGCGAACGAGCCCGCCGCCCGCCCGCCTACGGCAGCCAAGCCGGCCCCCTCGCCGAGGCGTTCGCTTGCACCCCCCGAAGCAGCTCCGCCGCTGCCGCCGCCGATCGACATCCGCCCGGTCCCGGGCGCATCAGGCCCCGGCACTTCATCGCCCGGCGTCTCACCGCGCAGCAACCCAAGCACGATTCAGAGATCTTCGGAGACGCTCGTGCCCGGCGGAACGGCGAAGCCGCGCACCAATGACGCGCCCCGTCCCGACCTTCCGCCGGCTGCCGCGCGACGGTCCTTGCTCGACCAGCTATTCGGATCGCAGCGCTGAGGCCGCCATGGGTCGGCCGATCAGCTGACCTTCCGTCTGACTGCGCTCGACGCCATTGCGCGCTCCGGTGCCGAGCGCGCGGTAGTAGTCGAGCACGAATAGTCGAATGGCGGACGACAAGTTGCCCTGACGGCGGTCGGTATCGATCGAAGCGACCATGTCGGAAAGCGTGATGTCGCGCTCGGAAGCAATTTGCTTCAACCCCTGCCAGAACGCATCCTCGAGGCTGACGCTGGTCTTGTGTCCGGCAATGACGATGGACCGCTTGACCACCGGAGACTTCATGACTGATCTCCCGTATCGATACGGTGTCTGTCGAGATTGCGCTGGGCTTGTTCCGACTGTGCGACCTGGAGGGCCCGCTCGGATTTCGGACGGCCGTGCCGCAAGCGCTTGGCGGCAGCTTGTTCAGTCGCCTTGTCGCGTGCAGCCCGTTTGCGTGCCGTGCGAAGGTTGACCACTTGGCCCATGCGACGATCCCGCGTACGAGGCGTGCCTGTCTGGAACGGTTCTCAACAGGCCTGTTACTGTTACGCCGCTACCGGCGAGCAAAGCAATCCGTAGTAAGACATAGTTCTAATGTCGAATTTGATCGTCTCGTTCCCGGGAAGGCAAGACACCGTTTGTTGATGTCGTTTGCGGATTGGAATTCGCTAGGATTTATCGCTCATAATAAAAATGAATTATCATAGTTATTTGGCTCCGCCCATAAGATGTTTTCAAAGAAGCAGCTCGAAACTTTCCAATAATCGCGCTCTGCCGCAAGACGGCGGACACCAAGGGCGAAGGATGCACTAAACTTTTGATTGTACACACAGAAAAATCAATCGCCGTGCGTCATCCTTTCAGGTCGAACCAGACGGTCGAACTGTTCTGCCGACACATAGCCCAGCCGCACGGCCTCCTCGCGCAGCGTCGTCCCATTGGCATGCGCGGCGCGGGCGATCTTCGCCGCCTTGTCGTATCCGATGTCCGGCGCCAGCGCGGTGACCAGCATGAGCGAACGATCCACCAGCTCGCGAATTCGCGACTCGTTCGCGGTTATTCCGACGACGCACTTGTCGGCGAATGACCGGGCGGCATCGCCGGTCAGGGCGATCGACTGCAGCAGCGCGTAGGCGATCACCGGTTTGTAGACGTTGAGCTCGAAATGTCCCTGGCTCGCCGCGATTGCGATCGTCGTCTGATTGCCGAACACCCGGCAGCACACCATGGTCAGGGCCTCCGCCTGCGTCGGATTGACCTTGCCGGGCATGATCGAGGAGCCCGGCTCGTTTTCCGGCAGATTGATCTCGCCCAGGCCCGAACGGGGGCCGGAGCCAAGCAGGCGGATGTCGTTGGCGATCTTGAACAGGCCGGTGGCCAGGGCGTCGAGCGCGCCGTGAACGAACACCTCGGCATCGTGCGCCGCCAGGGCTTCGAACTTGTTGGTGGAGGAGACGAAGGGCAGGCCGGTGATCTCGCTGAGGCGCCTGGCGAACAGCTTGCCGAACCGGCGCTTGGCGTTGAGCCCGGTGCCGACCGCGGTGCCGCCCTGGGCCAGGGGATAGAGCTGCGCGAGAGCGAGCTTCATGCGCGCAATCCCATGCTCGACCTGTGCGGCGTAACCGGAAAACTCCTGGCCGAGCGTCAGCGGGGTCGCATCCTGCGTGTGAGTGCGGCCGATCTTGACGATCCGACGAAACGCCTTGGATTTTTCCTCGAGCTGCCGGTGCAGATGGGACAACGCCGGAAGCAGGGCGCGGGTAATCTCGAGCACAGCCGCGATGTGCATCGCGGTCGGAAAGCAGTCGTTCGACGACTGGCTCATGTTGACGTGATCGTTCGGATGCACCGGCGATTTTGCGCCACGCTTGCCGCCGAGGAGCTCGTTGGCGCGATTGGCGATCACCTCGTTGACGTTCATGTTGGTCTGCGTCCCCGAGCCGGTTTGCCACACCACCAGGGGAAAATGATCGTCGAGCCTGCCCTCGGCGACCTCGTTCGCCGCCTTGACGATGGCACGCATGCGGCGCGCGTCGATCAGACCGAGGGCATGATTCACTTCGGCGGCGACGCGCTTGATCAGGGCGAGCGCGTGGATCACTGCCAGCGGCATCTGCTCGCTGCCGATGCGAAAATTGCCGCGCGAACGTTCGGTCTGCGCCCCCCAATAGCGATCGGCCGGGACCTCGATGGGGCCAAAGCTGTCGGTCTCGAAGCGCGTCTTCGCCATCGTCGTCCCCGATGAAAGCTGCCGAGGGCGGCGTTTGGCGTCACGCCGGAACCCGGCCAGCCGGTCTGACCAGGATGTAGTGTTGCGCGACGAACAGCGCTATTCCAGGCGCCGGGAGGGGCTCATGCGCAGCCGCGAGGCCCGCGGGGCGGACGGCGCACTCGTCTACTGGCGCGAGCGCGACGACAAGACCATCAAGATCCGGGATGCGGAGTGCGGCGCCCCGCAGCGCACCTGCAAGGGCATTTGCACGCTGTGACATCGCTCCAGATTTCACCGGACGGTCGCGCGGTTATTTCTTGCGAAAACGGTCCAACCGGACGACCTCGCCGCCGCCCGAGGGACGGTCCGGCTTGTCGCCGCCGGAGTCCTCCGGCTTGGCGTCCGACCGGGGCGCCACCGCTGGCGAGGGCGCCGGTGCCGGCACTTGCGGCCGCTTTGGACGGGCTCCGCGACGGGTGGCGGCGCTCGTCTCCTCGGCAGCGGGCGGTGGTGCTGCGGCCGGCTCGGCCGCAGGCTCCGTCTCTTTCGCCGCCACCTCGAACTGGAGGGCGAATTGAACCGACGGATCAAAGAATCCCTTGATTGCGTCGAACGGCACCACCAGACGTTCCGGCACCCCGTTGAAGGATAATCCGACCTCGAAGCCCTCCTCGGTCACGATCAGATCCCAAAACTGGTGCTGCAGAACGATCGTCATCTCTTCTGGATATTTCTCGCGCAGGCGCGACGATATGCGGACGTCGGGCGCCCGCGTGTCGAACGAAACAAAAAAATGATGCTCGCCGGGAAGGCCGCTCTTGGCGGCATCGACCAGCACGCGACGTACGACGCCGCGCAAGGCTTCCTGGGCAAGGAGATCGTAGCGAATATGGTCGGTGGCCATGGCGACGGGACTCAGGATCCGTACCGCTCAATGAGACTTAACGCATGTTCCGCGGCTCGAACATCTCCCAATTCAGCCTGAACGGGGCATGCTCTGGCTGGGGAATGGTAGCGCGCTTATCCGCGAATGCCAGTCGTCTTCTTCTGTCGCCTCGCTGTTGGCTCACCCGTTAGGCAAGTGGAGGCTTCTGTTGCCAGGTGCCTCCGAACCCCGCCTGACGCTGCTAAGACGCCAGGGCTTCAAGTCGGTCTTTCAAACCGCTTACGCGGCCTGAGCAACCGGAGCAATGTTGTCGTTGGCAACTATTGCTGTGGCCCGATAACGGCGGAACCATGCCGAGCAAAAGCGCGCCCTTTACACCCTCGTCGATCCTATTTCGCCCCCGCCGAAGCCCAGGGATCTGGGCTTGGGTGGAGGCGCCGGGTACCGCCCCCGGGTCCGATAGGCTTATTACGACGGCCGTTTATCGCCATAGCCGGCTTGCGCCGGCCCCTCCTATATAAGGCGCGGCGGATGCTGAAGAAAGAGGGGTCCGCCGCCGGACCGGTGGATTTCCCTGGCGGGGTCGCCCAAACCGGCCTGCCCGGCTATTTTTTTTCGACCTGCCTGACCAGTTCCCTGGCGAGGCGCACCCGCAGCTCATCCGGGAGCCCGATGCCGGTGAGCTTCCAGGTCCAGCTGATGAGCCGGAACCGAAGGGTGAATTGTCGGGCACGCGCCGCGGTCGCCGGCACCGTGAGATCGAAGCGGCGCACGCCCTGTTCCGAGCGGACGAAGATCTGCCATGCCGTCCCCAAGGTGCCCGGGCTCAGCCCCTGCACGCTCGGGACCTGATCGGGCAGTACCGAGGCCGGCCAGCCGTTGTTCAGCAGCTCGATCAGGGTTTCGGCGGAGATGAGCCGGGAGACGATCGGGTCGGCGATCGACGTGACCGCACCGACCGCGAGGCCGCGGCCGATCTGACCGAGCCGCGCGTCTCGTCCGGTGAGATGCAGGTAGGTGACGACGATCTGCTCGGTCAAGGACTGGCGCACGGCGGGAAAATTCACGCGCCGGGTGACGGCAGCGGGGTCGCGCGCCTGCACCGCGTTGGCGAGATCATAAAGCGCGAAAAACGGCCAAGCCGCCCAGGCGCCCACCAACACGGCGACCGCCGCGATCGTGCTCAGGGTCAAACGCATCGGGCCTCTCGTGCGCTTTCTGCTCAGCGAACGCGGGCGAGCGCCGAGAGCGGCGCGCGCGCCGCATCGCCAGCGAAGTCGGAACAGAACGGATTGCCACGATTGCTCAATGCACGCTCCCGGTCGGCCAGTGCCCCAATCCGAACTTCGCACATCTTCGGCCGCATGGTCCGATTGCGAACTTCGGAATCGGACACAGACAAGGCGGCCGGTCGAATTCAATGCACGCTCACGGTGCCGATGGTCATGAGGTCCGGGCCCGCTTGCGGTGGCAACCGCTGTCGTGTGCAGTTCGGTCTGCAGGTGGCTTTTTTATAGGCAGCACTCGAGATCGCTTTCAAGATGCACGTCGGCGCAACCTCATCGCGGAGCGCCTGGTGACCGCCGCGGTTGTCCGGCGCCTGCGGCTGAATTCTTCTGGTTGTCGATGGCCGGACGGCTGCTGGTCCGGGCGGGAAATTTCATCGGGATGCGCGCAAACGGCTTTCGGGGACGCGAGACGCTGTGCTAGGTAACCGCAGGGCGTTGTGGTAGCTGTTGCGAAAAGCAAGAAGCACCGGCAGAGGGGAGTACACATGTCCGAGGATATAGCCGCAGGGGGGAGGCCGCACGGCAACACCTACACGGCTGTCATCCTGCCTGCCTTGTTCGGGATCCTGGCGGTCGTCGGTGGGTGGCGTTCCGGCGGGAACGTGGGCATCACGTTGCTGGCTTCCGGTGCCGCGCTTCTGGTGCTGACGGCGATCATCGCGGTGCGCGGGCAGAGCATCCACAACCCGCAAGATTATTACGGAGGCTTGGCGCTCGTCGGGCTCGCGCTGTTTGCATTCTGGGCGGCGGGCGACCTGCCCGGCATGCGCGGCTTCTCGTTCGGGCCTGGCACGGCGCCCCGGCTGTTTGCGGGTGTCCTGCTCACCTTGGGCATTGCAGTGACTGCGGTTGGTCTGTTTGTCGAAGGCTCGCCGCTCGAACCGTATGCGATACGCGGGCCATTGCTCGTGACGGTCGCAATCCTGACGTTCTCGGCCACCATCCGCCCGGCTGGACTGATCATCGCCAGCTTCATCGTGTTCATGATCTCAGCCGCCGGATCGAAAGAGATACGCTGGGTGGAGGCGACGATTGCCGCCGTGGCGCTCACTGCATTCTGCGTGGCGCTGTTCGTATACGGACTGAACCTGCCGTTCCAATTGTGGCCACGTTTCTGATCGGGCGAGCACGTCATGACCGAACTCCTTTCCAATCTCTGGCTCGGCTTCGGCGTTGCTGCGTCGCCGGTCAACATCATGTTCTGCCTCATCGGTGCAATGGTCGGGACGCTCATCGGCGTCCTGCCCGGCGTCGGGTCGGTAGCGACGCTCGCCATGCTGCTGCCCATCACCTTCGGTCTGCCTCCGGTCAGCGCGCTGATCATGCTGGCCGGCATCTATTATGGTGCCCAGTATGGCGGCTCCACCACCTCGATCCTGGTCAACATCCCGGGCGAAGCGACATCCGTGGTGACCACCCTCGACGGCCACCAGATGGCCAAGCAGGGCCGTGCCGGGGCAGCACTGGCGATCGCGGCGCTCGGCTCGTTTTTTGCCGGCTGCGTCGCCACCGTGCTGGTCGCCGCGCTGGGCGCGCCGCTGGTGGGTTTGGCATTGCTGTTCGGTCCGGCCGAATATTTCTCGCTCATGGTGCTCGGCCTCATCTTCGCGGTCGTGCTGGCCAAGGGGTCCGTCCTCAAGGCGCTGGCGATGATCGTCGCCGGCCTGCTGCTGTCGATGGTCGGATCAGACCTCGAGACCGGCGTCGGCCGCATGACCTTCGACATCCCGGAGCTGTCCGACGGCATGGGCTTCGCGGTCGTCGCCATGGGCGTGTTTGGATTCTCCGAGATCATCCGCAATCTCGAGAAGCCGACCAGCCGCGAATTCGTCATGTCGAAGATCTCCGGCCTGATGCCGACCGTCGCCGACCTGAAGGCGGCGGCCCCGGCAATTGGGCGGGGCACGATCCTCGGTTCGTTGATGGGCATCCTGCCTGGCGGCGGCGCCGTCATCGCGTCGTTTGCGGCCTACACGTTCGAGAAGAAGATCTCCAAGTATCCCCACAAGTTCGGGACCGGCGTGATCGAGGGCGTCGCCGCGCCGGAGAGCGCCAACAATGCCGCCGCCCAGACCTCGTTCATTCCTCTGCTTACCCTCGGCATCCCGCCGAACGCCGTGATGGCGCTGATGGTCGGCGCCATGACGATTCACGGCATCGTGCCCGGCCCGCAGGTCATGACCAAGCAGCCGGAGCTGTTCTGGGGCATGATCGCGTCGATGTGGCTCGGCAACCTGATGCTGGTCGTCATCAATCTGCCGATGATCGGCCTGTGGGTGAGGTTGCTGCGGGTTCCCTACCGCATCCTGGCGCCTTCCATCCTGGTGTTCTGCTCGATCGGCGTCTATTCGATCAACAACGCGCCGGTCGACGTCATCATCGCGGGTGTGTTCGGCCTGGTCGGCTATTGGCTGATCAAGCACGATTTCGAAGCCGCCCCGGCGCTGCTCGGCTACGTCCTCGGCCCGCTGATGGAGGAGAACCTGCGCCGGGCCATGCTGATCGCGCGTGGCGACGTCACGGTGTTCGTCACGCGGCCGATCTCGGGCGGTTTACTGTTCGTCGCGCTGGTCCTCCTCATCCTTGCGGTGCTGCCGACGATCCGCAAGCGCCGGGACGAGGTATTCGTCGAGTAGTCGGTCAGCAAAGCCGTGGGCAGGGTGGACCGATCTCAATTCATCCCGCGTCCATTTGCGAGACTGTGCCGCACCGCCGCACCGGAGGCTGGCGTCGTGGGCATTGCGGTCGGTCCCGGACTATCCACATCTCATCGAGAATCGATGGCCGCCAGTCGCGGTCGGCGCTAGTCTCGGGCTGCCACGTTCGAGTCGGGGCACGCGCAGGGATGCACGGGCATGCGGCAATATCTCGATCTGATGCAGCGCATCCTCCGCGACGGCGTGGAGAAGCACGATCGCACCGGAACCGGAACGCGCTCGGTCTTCGGCCCTCAGATGCGCTTCGATCTCGCCGACGGGTTCCCGCTGCTCACCACCAAGAAAGTACACGTGAAGTCCGTCGTTCATGAGCTGCTGTGGTTCCTCGCCGGCGATACGAACGTCAAGTATCTCAACGAGCACGGGGTGACGATCTGGGACGAATGGGCGGGCGAAGATGGCGAGCTTGGCCCGGTCTACGGGCGCCAGTGGCGGTCCTGGCCGGCGCCCGATGGCGGTGAGATCGACCAGATCGCCAACGTGGTGGAGATGATCCGCCACACCCCGGATTCGCGGCGCCTGATCGTCACCGCCTGGAATCCGGCGGAAATCGCCGAGATGGCGCTGCCCCCTTGCCATTGCCTGTTCCAGTTCTACGTCGCGGAGGGGCGGCTGTCGTGCCAGCTCTACCAGCGCTCCGCCGATGTTTTCCTCGGCGTGCCGTTCAACATCGCCTCCTATGCGCTGCTCACCATGATGATCGCGCAAGTGACGCGGCTTGCTCCCGGCGAGTTCGTTCATACGTTTGGTGACGTCCACCTCTATCTCAACCACCTCGAGCAGGCGCGACTCCAGCTTTCGCGCACGCCGCGCCGCCTGCCGCATATGCGGCTCGATCCCGCGGTCACTGATCTGTTCGCCTTCCGCTACGACCACTTCGTGCTCGAGGACTACGACCCGTACCCACGCATCAAGGCCGAGGTGGCGGTGTGAACGAGCCCTGTCGATCGTCCAAGGCAGGGCGACGGATTGACCTGGTCCTGGTCGCGGCAGTCGCGGAAAACGGCGTGATCGGGCGCCACAAGGGCCTTCCCTGGCGTCTCAAGTCCGACATGCAGCATTTTCGCAGCGTGACGATGGGAAATCCGGTCGTCATGGGGCGCAAGACGTTCCAGTCCCTGTTCAAGCCGCTGCGCGGGCGCACCATGATCGTCGTGACGCGCGACCGCACATTCGCGGCACCCGGCGCAGTCACCGCCGCCAGCATGGACGCCGCGCTCGCGGCCGCGCGGGGCGACGCGCTGCGCCGCGGATCCGGTGCCATCATGGTGGCGGGCGGCGCCGAAATCTATCGCCAGCTCATGCCATTTGCCGATCGCCTCATCATCACCCGGGTGCACGATCGTCCCACCGGGGACGCGCTGTTTCCCGCGATCGATGAAACCGTCTGGCACGAGACCGAGCGCGCCGAGCAACAGCCGGGACAAGGCGACAGCGTCGGCTTCGCCTTCCTCGATTTTGCCCGCAAGATCGATCGGCCGGCATCGGCGCGCTTGCAGCCGGCGCGCGAGGGAGATCCGTGCTTGGCGGTCGGCGCGGCTCTCTCCGCGTCATAGGCACGCGTTGTATCGGGCGGGGGCCTCCCCTATAACCCGCCGGACCGCATGTCGCCCGGTTCGTCATGGCCCGGCGATCGAGGAGATGATCCATGCCGTGGAGCAATCAAGGCGGGGGCCCCTGGGGGTCCGGGTCCAAGGGACCTTGGGGCTCCGGACCGCAATCGTCGGGACCGACGCCCCCCGACCTCGAGGAGTTACTGCGGCGCAGCCAGGACAAGCTCAAGACCGTGCTGCCGGGCGGCAACCTGGGCAGCAAGGGCTTTGCCCTGATCGCGCTGGCCGCGCTCGCCATCTGGGGCTTCTCCGGCTTCTTCCAGGTGGCGCCGGACGAGCTCGGCGTGGTGATGCGGTTCGGCAAATACGTGCGCGATGCCAAGCCCGGCCTGAACTACCATCTGCCGTATCCGGTGGAGTCGGTGCTCACCCCGAAGGTCACCCGGGTCAACCGCATCGATATCGGCATGCGGCTGGTCGAGGATCTGCGCCGCGGCACCACCATGCGCAACGTGCCGGAGGAGAGCCTGATGCTCACCGGCGACGAAAACATCGTGGATGTCGACTTCTCGGTGTTCTGGCTGATCAAGCCGAACGGGGCGAGCGAGTATCTGTTCAACATCCAGAATCCCGAAGGGACCGTGAAGGCGGTCGCCGAAAGCGCGATGCGCGAGATCATCGGCCGGAACAACATCCAGCCCATCCTCACCGGCGCCCGGCAGGGAATCGAAGGCGGCGTCCACGAGCTGATGCAGAAGACGCTCGATACCTACGGCGCCGGCATCCAGGTGACGCAGGTCCAGTTGCAGAAAGTCGATCCGCCGGCGCAGGTCATCGACTCCTTCCGCGACGTGCAGGCCGCGCGCGCCGATGCCGAGCGCGCGCAGAACGAGGCGCAGACGTATGCCAACCGGGTGGTGCCGGAAGCGCGCGGCCGCGTCGCCCAGGTAACCCAGTCGGCCGAAGCCTATCGCGAGCAGACGGTCGCCGAGGCGAAGGGCCAGACGGCGCGCTTCGTGCAGGTCTATGACGAGTACAAGAAGGCCCCGGAGGTGACCCGCCAGCGCCTCTACTACGAGACCATGGAGCGGCTTCTGGGCGGTACGGAAAAGATCATCCTCGACAGCAACAGCGGCTCGGGCGTGGTGCCCTACCTGCCGCTCAACGAATTGCAGCGGCGGCCGCAGACGCCGCCGCCGCCGGCGGGAGGCGCCCGATGAGGCTCGGTATTGCCGGCGGCGTCGTCGCCGTCCTTGCGATCGTCTTCGCGATCGTCGCGTACGGATCGCTGTTCACCGTCTATCAGACCCGCCAGGCCCTGGTGGTCCGGCTCGGGCAGCCGGTGCGGGTCGTCACCGAGCCCGGCCTCAACGTCAAGATTCCCTTGATCGACAGCGTCATCTCCATCGACAAGCGCATCCTCGACCTCGAGGCGCCCGCCCAGGAGGTGATCGCCTCCGACCAGAAGCGCCTCGTGGTCGATGCCTTCGCGCGCTATCGCATCCACGATCCGCTGAAATTCTATCAGACGGTGAGCTCGATCGAGGGCGCCAATTCGCGCCTCGCGACGCTCCTCATTTCGGCGCTGCGCCGCGTCCTCGGCGAGTCGACCTTCATCCAGCTGGTTCGCGACGAGCGGCCACAACTGACGCAGAGGGTGCGCGAGCAGCTCGACCGCGAGGCCGCCGCCTTCGGCATCGATGTCGTGGACGTGCGGATTCGGCGTGCCGATCTGCCGGAGCAGAACAGCCAGGCGGTCTATCAGCGCATGCAGACCGAGCGTCAGCGCGAGGCGGCGGAATTCCGCGCCCAGGGCAGCCAGCGCTCGCAGGAGATCCGCGCGCGCGCCGATCGCGACGTGACGGTGCTCATTGCTGACGCCACCTCGCGCGCCGAGCAGATCCGTGGCGAGGGCGACGGCGAGCGCAACCGGATTTTCGCCGAGGCATTCGGCCGCGATGTGGATTTCTTCGCCTTCTACCGCTCGATGCAGGCCCTGGAAGCGGGGCTGCGGCACAATGATACCCGCATGCTGCTGCGGCCGGATTCCGAATTCTTCCGCTACTTCACCGATCCCTCCGGCAAGCCGCGCGAGGAGTCCAAGAAGTGAGGCTGCCGGTGGCAACCCTCGGCTTGCCCTCTCCGGCTTGCCGGGGAGCCTAGGGAGTGCGCGGGTGCTGGTATGCCTAAATGAACGATTTCCTGGTTGCGCTCGGCCTGGTTTTCGTTCTCGAGGGGCTCATGCTGGCGGCATTTCCGCTGGCCACGAAGCAGGCGATGGCGAACGTCCTGGGCACGCCGGAAGGCACCTTGCGGATGATCGGCGCCGTTTCGGCGGTGGTCGGCCTCGTGCTAGTATGGCTGGTGCGCGGCTGAATTGGATGCATCCGGGCGGCTTGGTATCGACGTCACAAAGCCGCGCTTCCGCCCCAATCGGGTCCCTATTTTCGGCCCGAGCCTCACGCCCGTCGGCGCCTTGCGCGAGCTCGCAGCGACGCCCTGTCCAGGAGACAACGACATCATGGCCGGCCATCTCAACTCCCTGATCCGCCAAATCTCGCCCTCCTTCATTGCCGCGGTCGTGGGAGCGGCCGTAGCGCTGCCCCTGGTGACGATCCCGGCGGCCGCACGGGGTCCCGACGGCATCGCCGACGTGGCGGAGCAGGTGATCGAAGCGGTCGTCAACATCTCCACCTCGCAAAAAGTCGAGCAGCGCAGCGGGCCGACGCCGCAATTGCCGCCCGGCTCGCCATTCGAGGAGTTCTTCGAGGAGTTCTTCAAGAACCGCCGCGGGGGGCCGGGCCAGCAGGGTGAGGCGCCCAATCGCGGGCCGCGCCGGGTCAATTCGCTCGGATCCGGTTTCGTGGTCGATCCAGACGGCATCGTCATCACCAACAACCACGTCATTTCCGATGCCGACGAGATCACCGTCGTGTTCAACAACGGCGAACGGCTCAAGGCGGAGATCATCGGGCGCGATCAGAAGACCGACCTCGCGGTTCTCAAGGTGAAGCCGGTCAAGCCGCTCAAGGCGGTCAAGTTCGGCGACTTCGGACAGTCTGCGGATCGGCGAATGGGTCGTGGCCATCGGCAACCCGTTCGGGCTCGGCGGCTCGGTCACCGCCGGCATCGTCTCGGCGCGCAACCGCGACATCAATTCCGGACCCTACGACAGCTACATCCAGACCGATGCCTCGATCAATCGCGGCAATTCCGGCGGCCCGCTGTTCAACATGAACGGTGAGGTGATCGGCATCAATACGGCGATCTATTCTCCCTCCGGCGGATCGATCGGCATCGGTTTTGCGGTTCCGTCGAAGAACGCGGTCGCGGTGGTCGATCAGCTGCGCCAGTTCGGGGAGATGCGGCGCGGCTGGCTCGGAGTGCGCATCCAGCAGGTGACCGACGACATCGCCGAGAGCCTCGGCCTCAAGCCGACGCGCGGCGCGCTGGTCGCCGGCGTCGACGACAGGGGCCCGGCCAAGCCGGCCGGCATCGAGCCCGGCGACGTGATCGTCAAGTTCGACGGCAAGGACATCAAGGAGATGAAAGACCTGCCGCGCATCGTCGCCGACACCGCGGTAGGCAAGGATGTCCCGGTCACCATCGTCCGCAAGGGCAAGGAAGAGACCAAGACGGTGAAGCTCGGCCGCCTCGAGGATGCGGAGAAGCAGCAGGTCGCGGCGCGCAGCGACGCCGGCAAGGACGAAGACAAGTCGGTCGTCAAGAAGGCGCTCGGGCTTGATCTTTCCAATCTCACCGAGGATCTGCGCCGCAAGTTCAAGATCAAGGACTCGGTGAAGGGCGTTGTGATCACCAGCGTCGAGGCGGGCTCGGCGGCGGCGGAAAAACGTCTCAATGCCGGAGACGTCATCGTCGAGGTGGCGCAGGAGCCGGTCGCCAACGCGGACGCGGTGCAGAAGCGCATCGACACGCTCAAGAAGGAAGGCAAGAAGTCGGCGCTGCTCCTGGTCGCCAATGCGGAAGGCGAGCTGCGTTTCGTCGCGCTGTCGCTGCAGTAGGAGACGACGCGCGACGAACGACAGGGGACTGTTGGAATGCGGGCGGGCGGCAGATCACATCTGCCGCCCGTCGTCCATGTCGGCTCATCCGCCGACAAACTCGTCTTGCCGGTATCCTTGCGCGTAGAGGAGCGCGGTGAGGTCGCCGTGATCGATGTGCGCTGCGGCCGCGGCGGTCACTTTCGGCTTCGCGTGGTAGGCAACGCCGAGCCCCGCCTCCTCGAGCATCGGGATGTCGTTTGCCCCGTCGCCCGCGGCGAGCGTGTCCTCCCGGGCAAGGCCGAGGCGTTCGCGCAGCGCGATGAGCGCGGCGACCTTCGCTTCGCGACCGAGGATCGGCTCGGCGACCTTGCCGGCGAGCTTGCCCGCCGGGTCGATCAGGAGGGTGTTGGCCTGGTTCTCGTCGAAGCCGATCATGGCGGCGACGCGGTCGGTGAAGGCCGTGAAGCCGCCGGAGACGAGGCAGGTGTGGGCGCCGTTCGCCCGCATGGTGGCGACCAGCGTGCGTCCGCCCGCGGTGAGGCGGATGCGCTCGGCGATCACCTCCTCGACGACCGACGCGGCGAGCCCCTCGAGCAGCGCGACGCGCTCCCGCAGCGCCGGCTCGAACGCGATCTCGCCGCGCATCGCCCGCTCGGTGATTGTCGCGACGTGCGCCTTGAGCCCCACATAATCGGCAAGCTCGTCGATGCATTCCTGGCCGATCATGGTGGAGTCCATGTCGGCCACGAACAGCCGCTTGCGCCGGCGCGCCAAAGGCTGCACCACCACGTCGATCGCGCCGTCGCCGTGCAGGCTGCGAAGCTGATCGGCGATCGCCCGGTTGCCACGGCTCCCGTCGGGCTGGAAAGGGATGTCGACGGCGATCCCCGGCGCGAGCCAGCGTGGCGTCGCCGGCGAGGGCAAGGCTTGCATGGCGCGGGCGAGGATGGCGTCGCTGAGCGCCGGCACGGCCGGATTGGAGATCAGAGTCGCGACATGGGGCATGCGAACGAACGGGCCGGGCGCGGGACACAACGGGCGGTGCTTATCGCAGGGCCGACGGCGAGCGGCAAGTCGGCGCTCGCGCTCGCGCTCGCGGAAAAGCTCGGCGGCGTCGTGGTCAACACGGATTCGATGCAGGTCTATCGCGACCTCGCGGTCATCACGGCCCGTCCGGCGTCCTGCGAGATGGCGCGGGTGCCGCACCGGCTCTATGGCCACGTCGATGCTGCCGAGAACTATTCGGTCGGACGCTGGCTCACGGATGCACAGGCGATGCTGGGCGAGGCGGCGCCCGAGGGCCGGCTGCCGATCCTGGTCGGCGGCACCGGGCTGTACTTCAAGGCGCTGACGCAGGGCCTGAGCGCGGTGCCGCCGATCCCCCCCGATATTCGCGCCAGACTGAGAGCAAGGCTCGCCGCTGAAGGCGCGGGCGCGCTGCATACGGAGCTGTCGCTCCGCGATGCCGACTCGGCGGTACGGATCCGGCCGGGCGACGGCGTGCGCATCGTGCGCGCCCTCGAGGTACTGGAAGCGACCGGGCGCTCGCTCGCCGACTGGCATCGCGACGGCATGGCCCCGCTGCTCGCCCAAAGCGTCCCAAAGGTCTTCCTCGATGTCGACCGCGCGGAGCTGTATCGGCGCATCGACCGCCGCTTCGACGCCATGCTGGCGGCCGACGCGCTCGAGGAAGTCCGCGCGCTCGATGCGCGCGACCTCGATCCGCTGCTCCCCGCCATGAAGGCGCACGGAGTCCCCTGGCTCCGGCGCCACCTCAGGGGCGAGATGTCGCTTGCCGATGCTGCCGCGGAAGGGAAGAAAGACACCCGCCACTACGCCAAGCGCCAGGCCACCTGGTTCCGCCACCAGCTGCCCGACTGGCCGTGGGTCGCACCCGAGGAGGCGGAGCGACGGTTGCTCGATGAGGTGACCCTTACGCGGTGAACAGCGTTGCGCCCGCTGCTGTTGTGGCCTTGGCAAGCGCCGCGTCGCGCGTCGCAAGAGGTGCTTTGGTGCGGAGCGAAAGCTCCACGTATGAAGCATTTGCAAGCGCACCTCCGTCATAGTCTCGATCGATCGCGCGCTTGACTTTTGCGCTGCAGCAGCTATGTTCCCGCGCAATGTTCGTTCTGGGAACCGCAATGTCGCGCAATTTTCTTATCGTAGGGAAGGCGCCACCGCCGCATCGGCCCTGAGGGGTCGCTGCCAGGTGGCGCGTAATCAGGGCCCTTCCGGGCCCTTTTTGTTGCCGACAACGCCCGCCGGGACCAATGGGAGAAGATCGGGAGCCATACATGACAAACGAAATGACCGGCGCCGACATGGTCATCCAGGCCCTGGTGGATCAGGGCGTCCAGCACCTGTTCGGCTATCCGGGCGGTGCGGTGCTGCCGATCTATGACGCCCTGTTCAAGCAGGAGAAGGTGCGCCACATCCTGGTGCGCCACGAGCAGGGCGCAGTGCATGCCGCCGAGGGCTATGCACGCTCGACCGGCAAGGTCGGCTGTGTGCTGGTGACCTCCGGCCCGGGCGCGACCAATGCGGTCACCGGGCTGACCGACGCCCTCATGGACTCGATCCCGCTGGTCTGTATCACCGGGCAGGTGCCGACCCATCTCATCGGCAACGACGCGTTCCAGGAATGCGACACGGTCGGCATCACCCGGCCGTGCACCAAGCACAACTACCTGGTCAAGCGCATCGAGGACCTGCCGCGGGTGCTGCACGAAGCCTTCTACGTGGCGGCGAGCGGCCGCCCCGGCCCGGTCGTGGTCGACATCCCCAAGGACATCCAGTTCGCCAAGGGGGCCTATTCCAAGCCCAAGGAGTTCCAGCACAAGGGCTACCGGCCCAAGCTCAAGGGCGATGCCGACAAGATCAAGGCGGCGATCACCGCGATGGCGAATGCCAAGCGGCCCTTGTTCTACACCGGCGGGGGCATCATCAATTCCGGTCCGGCGGCGAGCCAATTGCTGCGCGAACTGGTGAAGCTGACGGGCTTCCCGATCACCTCCACGCTGATGGGGCTCGGCGCCTACCCGGCCTCCGACCCGCAATGGCTCGGCATGCTCGGCATGCACGGCACCGTCGAAGCCAACCTGTCGATGCACGGCTGCGATGTGATGATCTGCATCGGCGCCCGCTTCGACGACCGCATCACCGGGCGGCTCGATGCGTTCTCGCCGGGCTCGACCAAGATCCACGTCGATATCGACCCCTCGTCGATCAACAAGAACGTGAAGGTCGACATCCCCATCATCGGCGACTGCGCCCACGTGCTGGAGGACATGGTGCGGCTGTGGCGTGCCTCGTCGGTGCGGCCGGACAAGGCGGCGCTGACCGACTGGTGGCAGCAGATCGACAAGTGGCGGGCGCAGAAATGCCTCGCCTTTCGCCAGTCGAACGAGATCATCAAGCCGCAATACGCCATCCAGCGTCTGTACGAGCTGACCAGGGATCGCGACGTCTACATCACCACCGAGGTGGGGCAGCACCAGATGTGGGCGGCGCAGTTCTTCCGCTTCGAGGAGCCGAACCGCTGGATGACGTCGGGCGGGCTCGGGACCATGGGCTACGGCCTGCCGGCCTCGGTCGGGGTGCAGCTCGCGCATCCCAATTCGCTCGTCATCGATATCGCCGGCGAAGCCTCGGTGCTGATGACCATGCAGGAGATGTCGACCGCCGCGCAGTACCGGCTGCCGATCAAGATCTTCATCATCAACAACCAGTACATGGGCATGGTGCGCCAGTGGCAGGAATTGCTGCATGGCGGACGCTACGCCGAGAGCTACACCGAGGCGCTGCCCGACTTCGTCAAGCTCGCCGAGGCCTATCACGCGGTCGGCATCCGCTGCCAGCGCCCGGGCGACCTCGACGACGCGATCCGCGAGATGATCAACGTCGAGCGGCCGGTGATCTTCGACTGCGTGGTCGACCAGGCGGAGAACTGCTTCCCGATGATCCCGTCCGGGCGGGCGCACAACGAGATGCTGCTCGGCGACGCGGGCGTGAACCCGGAGGACGCCGTCACCGAGGAAGGCAAGGTGATGGTGTGAGCGCTCCATGCTGAAAGCCGAGCCCATCCAGCAGCACACCCTGTCGGTCCTGGTGGACAACGAGCCGGGCGTGCTGGCCCGCGTCATCGGCCTGTTCTCCGGCCGCGGTTACAATATCGAGTCGCTCACCGTCTCGGAGACCGAGCACGAGAAGCACCTCTCGCGCATCACCATCGTGACGCGCGGCACCCCGATGGTGATCGAGCAGATCAAAAACCAGCTCGATCGCCTGGTGCCGGTGCATCGCGTGGTCGACATGACGCTGTCCGGCCCGTCGATCCAGCGCGAGCTCGCCATGGTGAAGGTGCGCGGCAGCGGCGAAAAGCGCATCGAGTCGCTGCGCCTTGCCGATGCGTTTCGCGCCCGCGTGATCGACGCCACCACCGAGAGCTTCGTGTTCGAGCTCACCGGCGCGACCGACAAGATCGACCAGTTCGTCAGCCTCATGCTGGGGCTCGGCCTGGTCGAGGTCTCCCGCACCGGCATCGTGGCGATCGGGCGCGGCCGCGAAGGGATGTGACCGTGGACGAGGAGCGAGTTCGGATATACATTGTATATCCGAACGGGAGTGCGTCATGAAGGTCAAGGTCGCCAAGTGGGGCAACAGCCTCGCGGTGCGGGTGCCGAAGCACGTCGCCGACGAACTCGGGTTGGCTCCCGGCCAGACCGTCGACCTGCAGAGGCAAGGCAATCAGTTGCGGATCGAGACTGTACAAGCGCCAAAGATCCCCCATTACCGTCTCGAAGACCTGCTGGCACAGATCAAGCCCGCGCAGAAGCCGCCGCCGTTCGAAGACTGGTCGGCGATCGAGCCGTCGTGGCCCGACGACGATTGGAGCGACTTGGCGCCCACCGACGAGGAATGGGGGGCCGTGAAGCGGGAGGCGGAGGTGAAGAGTGGCAAACGACGCCGCCGCGCTTGACGCCGGTGATCTTCTTTGGATCGATTTCGGGCAGGCGGTTGGGCATGAACAGGGCGGTCGCCGGCCGGCCGTGGTTTTGACGTCTCGGGCGTACAACATCCGATCGTCGGTACTCGTCGTCTGTCCGATTACGCGCAGGCGGCGCAACTGGCCCTTCGAGGTTGGATTGCCTCTCGATAGCCCTATTGGGGGATTCGTGCTGGTCGATCAGATCAAGGTCATCGATCCGGCGACCCAACTCTACCGGCGAGCCGGCCGGCTGCCGGGCGAAGTCCTCGGTGAGGTGAGGGCGAAGCTCGCCGCCTTGCTTGGAATTCCTGTTCCCACGTAACCCGTTTCCCGATACAGGCAACCTCACCCTACGGAGAGTGACATCCATGCGCGTTTACTACGACCGCGACGCCGACCTGAACCTGATCAAGGGCAAGAAGGTCGCCATCATCGGCTATGGCAGCCAGGGCCATGCCCATGCGCTCAACCTGCGCGACTCCGGCGTCAAGGACGTGACGGTGGCGCTGCGCAAGGGCTCCCAGGGCGTCAAGAAGGCCGAGGGCGAGAAGCTCAAGGTGATGGAGGTGGCGGAAGCCGCCAAATGGGCGGACATCATGATGATGCTCACCCCCGACGAGCTGCAGGCCGACATCTACCACAATCACATCCACGGCAACCTGAAGCAGGGCGCGGCGCTGATGTTCGCGCACGGCCTCAACGTCCATTTCAACCTGATCGAGCCGCGCGCCGACCTCGACGTGATGATGATCGCCCCCAAGGGGCCCGGCCACACGGTACGCGCCGAATACGCGCGCGGCGCCGGCGTGCCGGTGCTGATGGCGATCCACCGCGACGCGTCGGGCAATGCGCACGACCTCACGCTGTCCTACGGGGCGGCGATCGGCGGCGGCCGCGCCGGCATCATCGAGACCACGTTCCGCGAGGAGTGCGAGACCGACCTGTTCGGCGAGCAGTCGGTGCTGTGCGGCGGCGTCGTCGAGCTGATGAAGGCCGGCTACGAGACCCTGGTCGAGGCCGGCTATGCGCCTGAGATGGCCTATTTCGAGTGCGTCCACGAGATGAAGCTGATCGTCGACCTGATCTACGAGGGCGGCATCGCGACCATGAACTACTCGGTGTCGAACACCGCCGAATACGGCGAGTACGTGTCCGGCCCGCGGGTGATCGACGAGCGGGCGCGCGCCGAGATGAAGCGCATCCTCGCCGACATCCAGTCGGGCAAGTTCGTCAAGGACTGGATGCTGGAGAACCGGGTCAACCAGACCTCGTTCAAGGCGATGCGCGCCAAGATGGCCGCCCACCCCCTCGAGCAGGTGGGCGAGAAGCTGCGCGCCATGATGCCGTGGATCAAGCAGCGCGCCCTGGTCGACCGCAGCCGCAACTGAGCGGCGCCGCGCCGGCTCGGGCGTCCTGACGGCAACCGGAGCCAGAAATATCCGCCGATCGCCGCCAAGGCCTTGCTTTGGCGGAATTGTTACAGTTTGATGACAGGGCCTCGGCTGAGCGCATTTCCGGGAACGGTCCCGGCAAGCCGCGGCGGTCCCGGCGTCATGTCTCCCGCTCGTATCCGTTTCAAGACCTGGCTGGCCGCGCTTGCCGGGGCCGACCGCGCCCGCTTGGCGGCGCCGCGCGCTCGCTTGGCGGCCGCGCGCGGCCGCATCGGGCGGATCGCGGTCATCACGCTCATTCATGCGCTGGCACTCGGCCTGATGGTCTGGTCCGAGGGCGACGCCGTCGGTAGGGCGGCCTACCTCCTGGCCTGGGGCTTCTGGAATTGCTTCTGGATCGCCGTGCTGCGCCGGCCGGCCGCCGCCGCGGCGCTCTCGCTCGCAATGTTTGCCGTCCTGGTGCTGCTGTCGCAGCTCAAGCACAACGTCCTGTTCATGACGGTGAATTTCGTCGACCTGATGATCATCGATCACGACTCGTTTGCCTTCCTGATGACCGTCTTTCCCGGTCTCGGCCGCTATGTCGTCGTGGCTGCACTCGTCGCTGCGCCGATCTTCGTGCTGCTGTGGTGGCTCGATCCGCTGCGGATGCGCATGCGCACCGCCTGGCTCGGCGGCACCCTGTGCGTGGCGTTGCTCGCCGCGCTGTCGTTTTCCGTGCCGCAGGACCGGGAGGAGGAGTTCTCGGACGGGAACTACATCTCCAAGTTCGCGCGCTCGGGTGCGACCGCGGTGACCGAGCTCTTGTTCCGCGGATTGCTCGATTCCGACGGCGCGGTGGCGGAGCGGTTGAGCGCGATGGCGGCCGACGAATGCCGGCCGGAGGAGAAGCCGCCGCATATCATCCTCGTCCTCGATGAATCGAGCTTCGATGCGAGCGTGCTCCCGGGCGTGAAGGTCCCGCCGGACTATGGCCGCCATTTCATCTCGTTCGATGGGAGAATGCGATCGTTCGTCGTGGAAGGCGCCGGGGGCCCGACCTGGTACACCGAGTACAATGTGCTGACCGGGCTGTCGGCGCGTTCGTTCGGCAAGTTCGCCGAATTCGTGACGCGGATTGCCGCCGGCCGCGTCGAGCGCGGGCTGCCGCAGGCGCTGCATCGCTGCGGCTACACCACGTTCAGCCTCTATCCCTGGATGGGCGCGTTCCTGAGCGCGCGCAGCTTCCAGAAGGCGATCGGCATCAGCCGGTTCCTTGATGCCAAGGACCTGGGAACCATGGAGCTGCAGCCCGACAGCTTCTACTACGACGCCGCGCTGCGCCTGATCGCCGCCGAACGGGAGAGCGGCCCGCTGTTCTTCTTCGTCTACACGATGGCCAATCATTTTCCCTGGGACTACCGCTTCCGCCCGGACCGGCTCGCCAATTGGCGCGATCCCGGTAACAGCGCCCAGGTCGACGAGTACCTGCGCCGTCAGGCCATGAGTGCCGAGGACTATGCGCAGTTCCGTGCGCGGCTGGCGCGGGAGTTTCCCGGCGAGCGCTTCCTCATCGTCCGGTTCGGGGATCACCAGCCGCAGTTTGCCAAGCACCTCATCGATCCCACGCTCGAGCCGGCCGAGCTCGGGCGTCGGATTGCGGCGTTCGATCCGGGTTATTTCACCACCTATTATGCGATCGATGCGGTGAATTTTCGTCCCGCCGAACTCACGCTTGCGATCGACAAGCTCGACGCACCCTACCTGCCGCTGGTGATCCTGGAGGCCGCCGGGCTGCCGCTCGATGCATCCTTCGCCGAGCAGAAGAAGATCCTCGAACGCTGCCAGGGCCTGTTCTATCGCTGCGCCAGCGGCGCCGAGGCGCGCCGCTTCAACCGGCTGCTGATCGAAGCAGGGCTCATCAAAGGCTGAGGCGGACTGGCATATTTCCTCCCGGCCAAGCCATGCTAGGGTCGCCAGGGGGAGGATGCCGGAGCTCAATTCAGCCACGATGACGCATGCACGCAGCACCGCCCCGGCGGTCGCGCTCGGCGACGTGACGATCGCCTTTCGGCTCGCCGACGGCACGACCTATACGGCGGTCGAGGCGGCCTCGCTCGACGTCGCCGACGGCGAGTTCGTCTCGATCGTCGGGCCGACCGGCTGCGGCAAGACGACCCTGCTCAACGTGGCCGCCGGCCTGATCGGCCCGTCCGCCGGACGGGTCGGAATCTTCGCATCTCCGCTCAAGGGATTGAACCGCAGCGCCGGATACCTGTTCCAGGCCGAGGCCCTGTTCCCGTGGAAGACCGCGCTGGAGAACATCGCGATCGGAATCGAGATCGGCGGCGCGTCGAAGGACGACGCGCGGTCGCGCGCCGAGGCCTGGCTCACCAGGGTCGGCCTTGCGGGCTTCGCCGACCGCTATCCGCACATGCTGTCGGGCGGCCAGCGCAAGCGCGTGGGGCTTGCCCAGGTGCTGATCCGCGACCCCAAGATCCTGCTGATGGACGAGCCGTTCGGCCCGCTCGACGCGCAGACCCGGCAGATCATGGGCAACCTCCTGCTCGACCTGTGGAGCGCCGACCGCAAGGCTGTCATGTTCGTCACCCACGACCTGGAGGAGGCGATCGCGCTGTCCGACCGCGTGGTGATCATGTCGGCGGGGCCCGCTGCGCGCATCATCGGCGACTGGCGCGTGCCGCTCGCACGGCCGCGCGACATCGCCGAGGTGAAGCTCGAGCACGCGTTCCACGCGCTCCACCGGGAGATCTGGCAGATGCTCAAGGACGAAGTGCTCAAGGGCTACGCCCAGACCGGAGGCAAGTGAGTCATGTCGCGGCTCACGCTCGTCACCCTGCAGCTTCTCGTCGCCGTCGTGGCGATCGCGTTGTGGCACGTGCTCACCACGGTGCCGATCGGCGGCGTCAAGCTGCTTCCGCCGTTCTTCTTCTCCACGCCCGGCGACGTCGCGGCGCGGATCGTCAAGTGGTTCGCCGAAGGCACGATCTGGCGCCACCTGTGGATCACGTTGGTGGAGGCGTTGCTCGCCTTCGTGATCGGCTCCGTCGGCGGTGTGCTGATCGGCTTCTGGTTCGCGCGTCAGCCGCTGGTCGCCGCCGTGTTCGACCCCTACGTCAAGATGATCAATGCGCTGCCGCGCGTGGTGCTGGCGCCGATCTTCGCGCTGTGGCTGGGCCTCGGGATCTGGTCGAAGGTCGCGCTCGGCGTGACGCTCGTCTTCTTCATCGTGTTCTTCAACGTCTATCAAGGCATCAAGGAAGTGAGCCCGACCATCCTCGCCAATGCGCGCATGCTGGGAATGAACGAGCGGCAGCTGATGCGGCACGTCTACTGGCCCTCCGCGCTGTCCTGGATGTTCTCCTCGCTGCACACCTCGGTCGGGTTCGCCGTGGTCGGCGCCGTGGTGGGCGAGTATCTCGGCTCCGCCGCCGGCCTCGGCTATATCATCCAGCAGGCCGAGGGCGTGTTCGACGTTGCCGGCGTGTTTGCCGGCATGTTCGTTCTCGCCGCCTTCGTGATCATCATCGACGCCGTCGTGACCATGGTGGAGCGGCGGCTCCTGGTGTGGCGCCCGGTTGCGGCGGAGACGAGGACGTAAACCGGTGGCTCGGTTCTACAAAGATGCCGACTCCCTTTTCGTCCGCGCCTACGACGCGTTCTACAGTGGCGAGCGGCCGCAGTTTGCCGATGATGTCGCTTTTTATGAGCGCCTCGCGCGGGAAGCCGGCGGAGGCGTGCTCGAGCTCGCCTGCGGAACCGGCCGCATTGCGCTGCCGCTGGCTGAGAGAGGATTGAGCGTCACCGGCGTCGATCTGTCCGAAGGGATGCTGCAGGTGGCCCGGGATAAGCTCAAACGGCTTCCTCCCCCGGTGCAGGCCCGGTTGTCCTTGATCCGTCAGGACATGACCGAGCTGAATTTGCCCGATCGTTTTGCTTTTGCTTTCATCCCTGCCCGTTCCTTTCAGCACCTCTTGACGCCGGATGAGCAGCGAAAGTCCCTGCGGGCGATTCGCCACCATCTGCAGCCGGGTGGGCGATTGGCACTTCACCTGTTCGACCCGCGTTTCGATCTGTTGATCGACGAAAATGGACCGTTCGCGGAGCTCGCCGGTGTCGACGCAGTTACGCGCCACCGTTTCGTCGGGAAGACTGTGCACACGCGCTTCGATCATCTCGCCCAGATCCGCAGGGATCTCTGGCATTACGCGGAAATCGACGCGAATGGAGAGGTGCTTGCCGAGGACGCCCGCGAGATGGTCCTGCGCTGGACCTACCGCTGGGAGCTGCGCTACCTGCTGTCCCTCTGCGGTTTCACGGTCGAGACGGAGTGCAGCGACTTCGCAGGCTCTGCACCCGCCTATGGCAAGGAATTGATCATCGTGTCGCGCATCGGGTGAATTGAGGCTGCGCAGAGGTCCATTCACTACCGGCTCATCAGCGCCGGCAGCCAGGTGGCAAGCGGCGGCACCAGCAGGATGAGGAGCAGCACCAGCAGGCCGAAGCCCACGTACGGCATCGCCGCCGCATAGACCTCGCGCATGGTGATCGACGGCGGCGCGACGCCCTTCATGGTGAACAGCAGGAGGCCGAACGGCGGCGTGAGCAGGCCGAGCTGCATGCAGATCAGGAACAGCACGCCGAACCACACCGGATCGATGCCGAGGCGCTGCACCAGCGGCATGAAGAATGGCAGGGTGATGAGCATCATGCTGACCTGGTCGACGAAGCAGCCGAGGAACAAGAGGATCAGCAGCATGCCGAGCAGGATGGTCATGGTCGAAAGTCCCTGCGCGGCCACCAGGCCGACGATCCCGTTCACCGCGCCGGAGAAGCTCAGCACCTGCGAGAACGTCGTGGCGCCGATGATGATGAACAGGATGGTTCCCGAGATGGCGACGGTCCCGGTCAGCGCATCCATCAGGCTGGCGAAGGAGAGCTGACGATAGGCGGCGGCCGCCACGATCGTGCCGGCGGCGCCGAGGGCCGCCGCCTCGGTCGGCGTCGCCCATCCGGCCGCCATGGCGCCGACCACCAGGGCGAAGATCGCGAGCAGCGGCAGCACGTGGACGAGGAACGGCTGCCAGCGTCGGCCCGGCGGCGGCGCGGCATCCTCCGGCCCGCTCGGCGCGAGCGCCGGATTGATGACGGCGCGCAGGACGATGTAGCCGACGAACATGGCGCTCAGCATCAGCCCCGGCACGATGCCGCCGATCAAGAGGCCGGCGATCGAGATGCCGGCGAGACTCCCGAGCAGCACGGTGAGCGCCGACGGCGGGATCAGCATGTCGACCCCGCCGATCCCCATGATGGGGCCCATCGCCATGCGCGGGTGATAGCCGCGCGCCAGCATGGTCGGCAGCATCAGGCTGCCGAGGAGCGCGGTGGTGGCGATGGTGGAGCCGGAGATCGCCGAGAACACCGTGCCGGCGACGATGGCGATGACCGAGAGCCGGCCGGGCACACGCCGTATCAGCACCGCGAACGCATCGATCGCCTTGAGCGCGACGCCGCTGTGGAACAGCACTTCGCCCATCAGCACGAAGAACGGGATCGGGGTCAGCGCGAAGCTGGTGATCGACTGCACCGCGTTGCGCGCGAGCTGGGTGAGGCCGGCCTCGCCGCCGAGGAAGATCGCCGCACCGATGATGTTGATGGCGAGAAACGCGAACGCCACCGGGAGCCCGACGCCCATGAGGGCGACGAGGCCGCCGAACAGGATGAGGCTTGCTTCGGTCCACGCCATCGTATCAGCCGACCGAGGTCGCTTCCGCCCGGCGCGTGCGCTCGCCCATCAGGCGGTGGAAGCGGAACACGAACTCCACGGCGAGCAGCACGAACGCGACCGGCAGCGGCGCAAGCAGCCACCATTCGGGGAACACCAGGTTCTTGATGGTGATCGCGCCGACCCGCCAGCTGTCGGAGGCCATGAGGAACGCGTAGCGCACCATCACGAGGCTCACCATAAGCCCGGCGAGGTCGCTGACGGCTTCGAGGAGCCAGGCGATCCGCGCCGGCACCATGACGAGGACGAGATCGAGCCGGATGTGGCGGCCGCGGCGCAGCAGCCACGGGGCCGTGAGCAGGGTGATGAGATAGAGCGCGTATTCGGAGACTTCATTCGCCCAGGTGAAGCCGCGGGTAAAGTTGCGCAGGATGATGTCGGCGGTGACGATGATCACCATCGCCAGCAGGATCAGCGCCGCCAGCGCGGCGAGGACGTCGAGAAGCCGGCCATAGGCGAAGGAGAGGCGGGTCACGGTCTTCAAATGCCCGGCTGATCGTCATCGCCGGGCTTGTCCCGGCCATCCACGTCTAGGCTTGGTTCAAGACGTGGATGCCCGGCACAAGGCCGGGCATGACGACGTCTATTCAATTCCCCGCCAGCTGGCGCAGCTTCGCGCCGTTCTCCGGCGCGCGCTTGAGGACCGACTGCCAGGCGACGTCGTTGGCACGGGCGAGGAAGCTCTTCGCCGCGTCGGCGCCGAAGTCGAGCGCCTGGATGCCGGCGGCCGCCTGGCGGTCGCGCTCGGCCTTGATCGCCGCCTCGTTCTCGCTGTCGAGGCCCTCGAGCCACAGCGCGGCGTCGCTCAGCACCTTGCGCTGCGCGTCGTTGAGGCTCTTCCAGGTGTCCTGGTTGACCAGCACGTTCACCTCGACGCTGTAGAAGGCGGGCTCCATGCGGAACTTGGTGACCTTCTCCCAGCCGAGGTCGAAGATGCCGGTGACCGGCCAGCCGTAGCCGTCGGCAACGCCGCGCTCGAGCGCCGTGTACACCTCGCCCGGCGCGGTGGTGATCGGCGTGCCGCCGAGCGCCTCCACCATGTCCTTGTAGACCGGGGTGACGCGGATCTTCAGCCCGGCAAAATCGTGCTTGTCGATCTTCTTGTTGAGATAGATGTGGAACGGGACATTGTGGAACTGGCGAGCCAGGTACCAGGCATTGAGCTTCTGATTGTGCAGCTGGTTGATGAATTCCCAGGTGCCGTTGCGGCGCTGCTCGCTCATCGGCTTGCCGATCAGCTTGAAGCCGTCCGCCTCCGGCATCAGGTTGGTATAGAAGGCCCCGGTCACGTTGGCGATGTCGACCACGCGGGTGCGCACCGCGTTGCCCACCTCGAACGGCGGCATCGCGCGCGGGCCGCCGATGTAGTTGATCTGAACGTGACCCTTGCCGTCCTTGTTGACCTTCTCGATGAACCGCTCGAAGTTCTTGGAGAACTGCGTACCTTCAGCGAACGCCGTGACGGCGCGCAGCGTGACCTCCTGGGCCGACAGCGGGGACGCCGTCGAGGCGAGCGCAAGTGCCGCTAGGCCGGCAAGAAGCAGTCTGGCCATGATTTCCCCTCTTTGGAACCGCCGGGCTCGGACCTGTCGGCCCCATCGGCTTTCGCATATAGTCGCCGGGACCCTTGGGCGAGTCAAACCGGCTCGCCCTGCTGCAAATATGTCCCTCGGGAGGAGCACGAATGAAATTTACCAGGACTCTGATGTTGGCCGGTGTGGCCGTCGCTGTCGCTGTGGCCGGCACGGCGCCGGCGTCCGCGCAGGAGAAGAAGCAGATCACGCTCGGCGTCGGTGGCAAGGGCCTCCTGTACTACCTGCCGCTGACCCTCGCCGAGCGGCTCGGCTATTTCAAGGAGCAGGGCCTCGACGTGACCATCAACGATTTCGCCGGCGGCGCCCAGTCGCTGCAGGCGCTCGTCGGCGGCTCGGTGGACGTCGTCGCCGGCGCCTACGAGCACACCATCCGCATGCAGGCCAAGGGCCAGGACATCAGGGCGGTGATCGAGCTCGGCCGCTTCCCCGGCATCGTGCTGGCGGTGAAGAAGGAGAAGGCGGCCACCGTGAAATCCTTCGCCGACCTGAAGGGCCTGAAGATCGGCGTGACCGCTCCCGGCTCGTCCACCAATTTCTTCGTCATGTATCTGATGGTGAAGGCGGGCCTCAAGTCCGACGATGCCGCGTTCATCCGCGTAGGCGCCAGCGCGACCGCGGTCGCGGCGATCAAGAAGGGTGAGATCGATGCGATCTCCAATCTCGACCCCGTCATCACCAAGCTGCAGCAGGACGGCGACATCGTGGTGCTCGCCGACACCCGCACCGAGGAGGGCAACCAAAAGCTGTTCGGCGGCAACAACCCGGCTGCCGTCGCCTACCTGAAGAACGACTTCATCGAGAAGAATCCGGAGACCACCCAGCGCATCGTCAACGCCTTCCACAAGGCGCTGAAATGGGTGGAGAAGGCAACGCCCGACGACGTCGCCAGGACGGTGCCGGAGGAATATTACCTGGGCGACAAGGCGCTCTATCTGGCGGCGCTCAAGGCGTCGGCTCCGATGTATTCGCGTACCGGCGTGATCCCGCCCAACGGCATGCAGAATGCCAACGAGATGCTGGTCCTGTTCGACAAGGAGGTCGCCGACGCCAAGGTCGATCTGAACAAGACCTTCGTGGATCGCTTCGTGAAGAAGGCGGCCGGGATGTGAGGCCGCCTCCGTAGGGTGGGCAAAGTCGCCCGCGCTGAGTTGACGCGTGGGCAAGGCGCTTTGCGATTTTGCCCACGCGGAGAGTTCGTGCACAGCGCCTTGCCCACTCTACGGTGCCGGCGCCCGCCATGAACCTCCTCTCCATCCAGTCCCACGTCGCCTATGGCCACGTCGGTAACGCGGCTGCGGTGTTTCCCCTGCAGCGCCTCGGCATCGAGGTGTGGCCGGTGCATACCGTGCAGTTCTCCAACCACCCCGGCTATGGGGACTGGCGCGGGCGCGTGTTCGACACCGACCTCATCCGCGAGGTGGTCGACGGGATCGATGCGCGCGGCGTGCTCGGCGAATGCGACGGCGTGCTGTCGGGCTACATGGGGTCGGCCGCGATCGGCGAGGCGATCCTCGAGGCGGTCGCCCGGGTGAAGCAGGCCAATCCGGCCGCGGTCTATTGCTGCGATCCGGTGATCGGCGACGTCGGGCGCGGTGTCTATGTGCAGGACGGAATCCCGGCGCTCATGCGCGAGCGCGCGGTGCCGGCCGCCGATGTCGTCACCCCCAACCAGTTCGAGCTGGAGCAGCTGGCCGGACGAGCGGCCGCGACGCTCGCCGATGTGCTCGATGCGGTGGAGGCCGTTCATCGCAGCGGCCCGCGCACCGTCGTGGTGACGTCCCTTCGCACGCGGGAAACCCCGAAGAACGCGGTCGACGTCCTGGTGTCGGACCGGACGGGCGCCTTCCGTGTGCGCACCCCGTTGCTGTCCAATGTCGTCAACGGCGCCGGCGACATGATCGCGGCCCTGTTCTTCGGCCAGCTCCTGCGCAGCGGATCGGCGCCCGAGGCCCTGTCCTGCGCGGTGTCGGCGACCTTCGGCGTGCTCGATCGCACCGCCGAGGCCGGCTCGCGCGAGCTGCTGCTGGTCGAGGCGCAGGAGGAGATCGTCGCCCCGCGCCGGGTCTTCGTGGCGGAGCAGATCTGACCCGACGCATCACGCGAGCCGCTGTGCGTCATTCACATCATTGATTGGATTCGCCGCCCGGATTTGTGAAAGAGTGGGCTCGCAGTTCGATCGACACGATACGCGAAGTTGCCGTCGCGCACGCTTGAATCAAACACATGCGCCGTCGTTTCGTCACTCTCGATGTCTTCACCGGACGCCGCTTTGCCGGAAACCCGCTGGCGGTGGTGCTCGAGCCCGCCGGGCTGGACACCGACTCCATGCAGGCGATCGCGCGCGAGTTCAACCTGTCGGAGACGGTCTTCGTGCTGCCGCCCGACGCGGCCGCAAACCGGGCCAAGCTGCGCATTTTCACGCCGGGACGCGAATTGCCGTTTGCCGGCCATCCCACGGTCGGCACCGCCGTGCTGCTCGCCCGCATCGACGGCCGCGCGCAGGGCGAGATCGTCTTGGAGGAGGGCGTGGGCCCGGTGTCCTGCCGCGTGGAGTCGCGCGGCGAGGGCCGGGGTTTTGCCCGCTTCGACGTGCCGAAGCCGCCCGCAAAGGTGGGGGAGGCGGCGGACGCGCGCACCATCGCGGCTGCACTCGGCCTCGAGCCCGACGAGATCGGCATCGATGGCGCCGCCCCGGCCAAATGGTCGGCCGGCAACCGCTTCGTCTTCGTCCCGCTCCGCAGCCTCGAGGCGATCGGGCGCAGCCGGCCCGATATGGCGCGGTGGGATGCGGCATTCGGCAGTGACGGTGCCTTCCTGTTTTGCCGCCAGACGGTCGAGGCGGGCAACGCCTTTCACGCCCGCATGTTTGCGCCGCATCACGGGGTCGTCGAGGACCCGGCGACCGGCTCGGCCGCCGCGGCGTTCACCGGATGGGCGGCCCTCCATTGCGGCCTGGGCGATGGCGACCACACGCTTCGCCTGGAGCAAGGCTACGAGATGGGCCGCCCGAGCCTGATTACTCTTTACCTCACCATGCGGGCCGGAGGGCTGGAGGCCGCCTCGATCGGCGGAGAGGCGATCGAGGTCAGCGAGGGCACGATCGAGGCTTGACCTGGGCGTCGCGCGCGCCGATTGATCGTGCCTGATGACCGATATTCGCGTTGTTGCCCTCGCCTCGCTCGATCTGCGCTTTGCGCCGCGGCCGTGGGCGTTTGCCGAGCAGCGCCGGGCCGACGTCGCGGCGCATTTCGCGTCCTTGAAGCGCGACAAACCCGACCTGTGGAACGGGCGGGTCATGATGCTGCGCGACTGGGCGCTGTCCGGTGGCGCGCTAAAGGGCGCGTTCTTCGAGACCGATTTTGCCAGCATGCTGGCCTGGCGCGACTGGGACGCGCCCGACGACACGGTGCGCAACTGCTTCGCCCAGGGCGCGCTGCGTACCGCCGACGGGGCGTTCCTGCTCGGCGTCATGGGCGCCCATACGGCCAATGCGGGACGGATCTATTTCCCGTCGGGGACGCCCGACCCCGACGATGTCGACGGCGGGCACGTGGACCTTGCCGGCAGCGTCATGCGCGAGCTCGCCGAGGAGACCGGCCTGTCGGCGGCGGACGTTACACCCGACGCAGGCTGGCACGCGGTGCTCGCCGGCATGCGCATCGCGTTGATGAAGACCTTGCGGTCGGCCGAGCCGGCGGAGGCGTTGCGCGGGCGCATCCTCGCCAACCTGGCGCGGCAGGAGACGCCGGAGCTCGCCGACATGCGCATCGTGCGCGGCCCCGACGATCTCGACCCGATGATGCCGAGCTTCATCGCGGCGTACCTCAGCGAAATGTGGAAACCATGAAACCCTTCAAGCTGCTCAAGCGCTTCCGCATCGACAAGCCGGGCAATTTCCGCCTCGCCGACATCGACCCGGCCGACACCTGCGGCGCCGACATGGAGAAGGACGAAGCGAAGGCGCTGCTGGCCGAGGGCACGCGCCGCCTGTCCGATCTGCAGGAGCGTCTCTACGCCCAGGACCGCTGGGCGGTGCTGGCGATCTTCCAGGCGATGGATGCGGCCGGCAAGGACGGCGCCATCAAGCACGTCATGTCAGGGGTCAATCCGCAGGGCGTGCAGGTCGCCGCGTTCAAGGTGCCGAGCCCGCAGGAGCTCGATCACGACTTCATGTGGCGCACCACCGTCCACCTGCCGGAGCGCGGCCGCATCGGCATCTTCAATCGCTCGTACTATGAGGAGGTGCTGGTGGTGCGCGTCCATCGCGAGTACCTCGAGCGGCAGAAGCTGCCGCCGGAGCTGGTGACGAAGCACATCTGGAAGGAGCGCTTCGAGGATATCGCGGCGTTCGAGCGCTACCTCGCGCGCAACGGCACCGTGGTCCTGAAATTCTTCCTGCACGTCTCCCGCGAGGAGCAGCGCAAGCGCTTCCTCGAGCGCCTCGACGATCCGGCCAAGCGGTGGAAATTCTCCATGGGCGACGTGGCCGAGCGCAAGCTGTGGGACGACTACATGGATGCCTACCAGGACCTGATCCGCCATACGTCCGCCGAGCATGCGCCCTGGTACGTGATTCCCGCCGACAACAAGTGGTTCGCGCGGCTCATGGTGGCGGCGGCCATGATCGAGGCGATGGAACGGATCGACCTCGCGTTCCCCAAGGTGGAGAAGGCCGCGCTCGCCGAGCTGATGGAGGCGCGCAAGGCGCTGCTGGCGGAGGAGAAGCCGCGCCGGAAAAGCTGACCACACCGGCGACCGGCGAAATCCACTCTTGCCGCGGCAGAGCAAATTCCGTAGATAGGGGCGGCGGGGTGAGGGCGTTAACGCTGTCTTAACGCCACTCGGGTGATCGTGAAACCCCGAAACGAGGGCTTTTAGGCATGTTGCCGCGCTCCGATTTGTGCGCGCTTGCCCGGGCGGCCGATACGGCCGGACCCGCTGCCTTCGCCTGCACGCGTTCGATTGGCGGGCTGCTTCTGCTTATCTGCCCCTGAGGGCCGGCTGGGCGTTTGCGCCTGGGCACTCAGGGGGATGGAAGCGAGCCACCCCAGGCGCCCGCAGGGCGCAGTCGATCAAAAGTCGCCCGCAGGGCGCAATCGATCAAAAGGATCTAATCCATGACCGCAGACCCGAAGTCCGACAAGGACCGCGTCGTCATATTCGACACCACCTTGCGCGACGGCGAGCAGTGCCCCGGCGCCACCATGTCTCATGAGGAGAAGCTCGAAGTTGCCGAGCTCCTCGACACCATGGGGGTCGACATCATCGAGGCCGGATTCCCGATCGCCTCGGAGGGCGACTTCCAGGCCGTGCAGGAGATCGCCAAGCGCACGAAGAACGCCGTCGTCGCCGGCCTGTCCCGCGCCGGCATGAAGGACATCGACCGCGCCGGCGAGGCGATCCGGCCGGCGAAGCGCGGGCGCATCCACACCTTCATCTCCACCTCCCCGGTGCACATGAAGTGGAAGCTGCAGATGGAGCCCGAGAAGGTCTACGAGATGGTGATCGCCTCGGTGACGCGGGCGCGCAACTACACCGACGACGTCGAGTGGTCGTGCGAGGACGGCACCCGCACCGAGCACGATTTCCTCTGCCGCTGCGTGGAAGCCGCGATCAACGCCGGCGCCACCACCATCAATATCCCAGACACCGTCGGCTACACGGTGCCGGAGGAGTATTTCGCCCTGTTCCGGATGGTGCGCGAGCGGGTGCCGAATTCCGACAAGGCGCGCTTCTCGGTGCATTGCCACGACGACCTCGGCATGGCGGTGGCGAACTCGCTCGCCGGCGTGCGCGCCGGCGCCCGCCAGATCGAGTGCACCGTCAACGGCATCGGCGAGCGCGCCGGCAACGCCTCGCTCGAAGAGGTCGTGATGGCGATGCGCACGCGCAACGACGTGCTGCCGTTCCATACCGGCATCGACACCACCATGCTTACCCGCGCCTCCAAGCTGGTAGCGGCGGTGACCTCGTTCCCGGTGCAGTACAACAAGGCGATCGTCGGGCGGAATGCATTCGCCCACGAGTTCGGGCATCCACCAGGACGGCATGCTCAAGCACACCCAGACCTACGAGATCATGACCCCCGAGGACGTCGGCGTGAAACATACCTCGCTGGTGATGGGCAAGCATTCCGGCCGCCACGCCTTCGTGCACAAGCTGGAGGAGCTCGGCTACAAGCTCGCCGCCAACCAGCTGGAGGATGCGTTCGTGCGCTTCAAGGCGCTCGCCGACCGCAAGAAGCACGTCTACGACGAGGACATCGAGGCGTTGGTAGACGAGGAGATCGCGACCGCGCAGGACCGCATCAAGCTGGTGTCGCTCACGGTGATCGCCGGCACGCGCGGGCCGCAGCGCGCCACCATGCGGCTTGACATCGACGGCAAGCACGTGATCGACGAATGCGAAGGCAACGGCCCGGTGGACGCCACCTTCAACGCCATCAAGGCACTGGTGCCGCACGAGGCGACGCTCGAGCTCTACCAGGTGCACGCCGTGACGGAAGGCACCGACGCCCAGGCCGAGGTGTCGGTGCGGCTCGCGGGAGACGGCTATGCGGTGACGTCCAAGGGCGCCGATCCCGACACCCTGGTGGCCTCCGCCAAGGCCTATCTGGGCGCGCTCAACAAGCTCCTGATCCGCCGCGACCGCAGCCGCTCCGAACTGCTCCAGCCGGCCGAGCGGCGCATCCACTCGACCGAGCGGCTCGCGCCGTAGGCCGGGCAGTGCGGTCATCCCGGGCGGCTCGCATGGGCGAGCCGACCCGGGATCCAGTAACCCCGGTGGTCGAAATGGGTCTCTGAAGGGCCGCGCAGGGCCAACTTCGGCAACCGAGCCGCGTCCCGCCCTTGCTTGCTTGCCACCCCGACCCCACTTTGCTACACGACCCCGGCCCGCGGGGTCCCGCGGGCATTTCGGGCGCATAGCTCAGTTGGTAGAGCAGCTGACTCTTAATCAGCGGGTCCAAGGTTCGAGTCCTTGTGCGCCCACCAATCCTCTCAATGACTTAGGTGTGCGGTTCGGGAACAAATCCTGCAGTTTGGGCCATGAGGCGCTGGGGCCTGATAGGCAGGCGGGTGATGGCTCCGCTCCGCTGCAACGCGTCTTCGACAGCATTTGCGATCGTTGCGCCGACGCCGTTGATGCCGCCTTCTCCCGCGCCCCTGAGGCCGAGCGGATTGACCGGCGACGGCATGTCTTCGCAAATGAGGACCTCGACGCCGGGCGCCTCGTGAACCGTCGGTATGAGGTAATCGGCGAGCGTTGCCGACAGTGGGTCACCGGTATCGGAATAGATGAACTCTTCGTAGAGTGCGCCGCCGATGCCTTGAAGGCAGCCGCCGACGACCTGGCCTTCCACGAGCATCGGGTTGACCGCCCGTCCGACCTCCTGGGCCACAACGTAGCGCTCAATGGACACCGCGCCGGTCCCGCGGTCGACGGCCACAGCTGCGATGTGCACGCCGTAGGCGAACGCCAGCTTGTCGGTGTGATACCACCCTTCCGCGGTCAGGCCCGGAGCACGGGCCCCGAGAAGCGGAGATCCGGGGGCCGCGCGGCGCGCGATCTCGGCGAGCGATATGGATGCGCCGAGCTTGCCGCGCGCCGTGACGAGGCCGTCCTTGATGCTCAGATTGGCCGCCGGCGTTTGCAGGAGCTCCGATGCGAACGAGAGTGCCTTCTCACGAAGCTTTTGCGCGGTAACATGCACGGCGTTGCCGGTCAGCACCGTGGCGCGCGATGCATGCGCGCCGATACCGTGCGCGATACGATCGGTCTGTCCGTGAATCACGCGCACATTCCTATAATCGACGCCAAGGGTCTCGGCGCAGATCTGCGCCATGATCGTTTCAAATCCCTGGCCGACCGACGCCCCACCGGTGACCAGCTCGACCTTTCCATCGGCATCGATGGTCGCGCGGGCGCCATCAGCCGGGCCCCTCCCGCTTTCGTCGAAGAAGACGCTCATCCCGACGCCGACGATCTCGCCGGCTTTGCGTCGACGGACTATGTCCTCTTTCAACGAATCGAGCTGAATGGCCTGCAGCGCTTTCTGCAGAAGGCCCGGATAATCACCGGAATCGAGAACCTGAGCCTCCACGCCCGGCTGGTCGTACGTGCGTCGGAACGGCATGTCCTGCGGCCGAACCAGGTTTCGACGACGGATTTCGGAAGCCTCGATGCCGAGTTTTCGCGCAGCCACATCGAGCAGGCGCTCCCGCACGAACGTGCTTTCATAGCCGCCAGGTGCGCGATAGGTTGCGGCCGGGGTCTTGTTGGTTAGCCTGAAGTGACCGATTCCCCGATAGGCGGGCACGTGGTAGGGACCCGGGATCGACCACAGCGTCCGGTCCATCACACGAGCGCCGTGCGTGCGAATATAGGCGCCCTGATCGTGAAAGAATTCGTCTTCGAGACCCAGAATGCCGCCTTCCGCATCGACGGCAAGACGCGCGCGATGGCGTTGCTGCCGTGAATGGTTGGTCGCGATCAAGTGCTCGCGCCGGTCCTCGATCCATTTGACTGGCCGGCCCAGCCGCATCGCCGCCACGCACACCAGCACGTCTTCCGGATAGAGCTCGCCGCGCACCCCGAAGCCTCCGCCGACATGAAGCTCATGCAGGTGCAGCGAGCTCGGGCTGCGTCCGAGCATTTTCGCCAGGGTGTCGCGATTGCGATGAGGCACTTTCGCCGCGCCATAGAGGCGCACCATGTCGAGACCAGGATCGTAGGTGCCGATTGCACCGCGCGTTTCCATCGGCACTGCCGAATGCCGACCCAACTCCAGGTCGAGCTCGACCACGGTATGCGCTTCGGCAAACGCCTGCTCCACATCGCCGTAGCCGTAGCGGAGCACTGTCGCCTCGGTGGTATGACCTTCGTCGAACTCGATCGGCTGCTCGGACGCGGACATCAGAATGGGGAGCGGGTCGATCTCGAGATGAACGGCATCCGCCGCGTCCTCCGCAGTGTAGGCATCGACGGCAAACACGGCAGCCACCGGTTCGCCGACATAACGCACACGCTCTCGCGCCAGCACGGGTTGGCGGTAAGGCAACAAGGCTTCGGCTGATGGGTCGCGGAAATCGACCGGCGGCACATCGGAGACGTCGTGGCTGGTCCAGACCACCACGACACCGGACATGGCCAGCGCTTCGGTGGCATCGATTCTCACAATTCGGCCGTGGGCAACCGGCGAACGCAGCAGACGCATATGCAATTGGAACGGCAGCGACATGTCGGCCACGAAGCGACCGGTCCCCGTTACAAGGGCCATGTCCTCGAGCCGCTTGACCGGCTGTCCAATCAGCATCTTGGCTCCCATGCCGTGACTGCTGTCATCGAACCTTCGCCAGATAACAGCGGCGGACTGCCGACCACAAGGGCACTTGCAATATTCGTGGAAACGTTTTTATCTGGCAAATAACGGCAAAACGAGGAGCGGAGCGATGACGTTCTCATCGAGAGCCGGCAGAGCGCTCATCGCAAAGCGCGCGCGTCGAATCGTCGACGCGCTCAGTTAGGAAGCGCCAACCGTCGAACGCCAATTCCTGCACACCTGATCGAAGAGGGCCTTTGATGACGACCGAGCTGGATGGTCTGCTGCGGGATCTCGTGACGGCCAATCACATCCTGGCACGCGAGGGTGTTACGGACTCGCTCGGGCACATCAGCGTGCGGCATCCCGATCCACCGGATCGGTTCTTCCTGTCGTGCTCGCGGAGCCCGGAGCTGGTGAAGATCGAAGACATCATGGAATTCGACCTCGACTGCAATCCGATCGATCAGCGGGGGCGGCCGATGTATTTCGAACGACCGATTCACGGTGCGATCTTCAAAGTGCGCCCCGACGTGCAATCGGTGGTGCACGATCACGCGTATGAGACCATACCGTTCGGCCTGACGAAAAAGCCTTTGCAGGCCTGCGTTCATCCGGCGTGCGGGATCGGGACACACGTACCCATTTGGGATATCCGCAAGTCATTCGGCGACACCGACATGCTCATTACCAACATGGAGCGCGGCGATGCCTTGGCCCGCGGTTTGGGCCAGGACAATTCGGTGTTGCTGCCGCGCCACGGCTGCGTCGTGGTCGGCAACAGCCTGAAGGTGGCGACGCTCAACGCCGTCTATTTCAAGATCAACGCCAGCCTGGTGCTGAGCTCGATGACGCTGGGCGGCGAGATTACCTATCTCAGCCCGGGTGAGATTGAGCTGACCAGGAAGCTCGTATACAGCGACAACTCCGTCCAAAGAATGTGGGACTACTGGTCGCGGCGCTGCGGCGATGCCAGGTAGTTCGACAATGCCGATCGCGCGAGCATGCGGCTGGCCGTCCGGACCCGGCGGCACCGCGACATTGCGTCGGCGACGCATCGGAATGAAACGTTTCATTGACAGCGTCAGGGAGGTCCGAGTATCAAACGATGAGGGCAAACGACAAGAAAACGATCTGGGCGAACGACAAGAGATCGTACTCGGAGATTGCGATGAAGTCGCTTTGGGCGGTCGCGCTGTTGTGCCTTTCGAGCCTGACCTTTGCCGCACACGCTCAGACGTACCCAATCGTCCAGTCAAGATCATCGTTCCCTATGCGGCCGGCGGCACGGCGGATGCGTTGGCGCGAAAAATCGGCATACTGAGCCGCTATCTGGAGCAGCCCGGTCATCATCGACGATCGCCCGGGCGCCGCGGAAATCATCGGTGCCGCCGCGCTCCAGCAATCGCCTCCGGACGGCTACACACTCGGCATGCTCGCGACGCCTCATGTCGCAACTCCAGTCGACGCGAGCAGTCACTCGACCCTGGCCAGCTGAAGGCCGTTTCGCTCGTTGCGATCGTACCCAGCCTTGTTTGCGCCAACCCGTCGGTCCCGGCCAGTTCGGTGTCCGAAGTCATCGCGCTGGCGCCGCCAGGCCGGGAAAACTGACCTACGGAAACCCGGGGACCTATTCTCCGTCATCTCGCGATGGAGATGTTCAAGCAAAGGGCCGGTTGGACATCCAAGCCATTCCTTATAGAGGCGGCGCTCCGGCCTTCCAGGATCTGCTCGGCGGCCAGATCGATTTCGCCATCAGCGGTCCGTCCAATTGCCTGCCCTTCATCCAGACGGGCCAGCTACGACCGATCGCCACGACTGGATTGAAGCGTTCGGCGGCCGCGCCCAATGTTCCGACCTTGGCCGAAAGCTTGCCGGGCTTCGAGCTCAACGAATGGTGGGGCCTTCTGGCGCCCAGCAACACGCCGCGCGACATCGTCGCGCGCCTCAACAAGGAAATTAATCGTGCTGTCCAGCAACCGGAGGTTCAGGATTTCTTCGTGAAGACGGGATCGGAGCCGCAGAATATTTCTGCGGAAGAATTCGACGCCTTTTTTGCGGACCAAACCAGGACGCTGAGAACCTCGTCGGCTCGCTCGGGCTCAAATCGGCCAACTGAGAGCGTCCTCGCTGTCTAGTGCTCCGATTCCGAATTTCGCGTCACTTCGCGGCGCCCCCTTGGCGAAATTCGGAATCAAAGGAGCACTAGTGCCCCCGCTTCCGAAGCTCGTTCCCCCTTGCGGCCCCCCCAACACGAGCTTCGGAAGCGAAAGGGGCACTAGCAACTCTATCATTCTAGTGCCGCTTTACGAGTTGAAGTTCCTAAATGAGATTGCGGCAAGTGGGTAGGAACTTCAACTCGGCGGCACTAGCAAGATCAATGCTTCTAGTGCGGCTTTGAATTTGAATTTCCTACAAGAGGTTGCGGCGAACTGATAGGAAATTCAAATTCGCCGCACTAGT
>CAVZSC010000010.1:0-35819 GCA_963777755.1 uncultured Alphaproteobacteria bacterium | reverse complement strand
TCTGCGACAGAACCGACAGGCCAAAGCTGGCGTAGTCGGGATCGACGGCCTGATCCGGCGTGGTCGTGCAGATGCCGTATTTCTCGAACCGAACCTTGTCCGTCTTGGCGTATCCAAAATTGACGTTGACCGGCGGGGCCGCCGGGTTCGGGTTCGGCAAACCCCGCGTCCCACCGACCGCAATGATAAATCCGGTGGCGTCCGCCTGCATGTTGCCCACTGCGTCGTCGACCGAATACGCATACACGTTCGGCGCGTTGACGTAATCCGCGCCGTGTATGAGCGAGACGTAAGGGTCGAATTCCCCGGTCTTCCAATACTGCAGACGATCGAAAATATCCTTGATCTGGTGAAATTTCTCGCTGTTGTTGGCCGCGTAGCCCGGCGTGTTTTCCAGCAGGTTCACCGTGGCGCTGGGGCAATTTTCGCCAAAGGGCGAAAAGCCATACACGTGGGAAATCACCAGGTCCTCGGTCAGATCGACCGGCTGCTTGCCGGGGTCGCACGCCTTGGGGAAGACCTCTCGGTAGTTCTTGTAGTTGTCCAGGAAGAGCTGCCTGACGGCGCGAATATCCTGGCAGAATGGGCTGGGGTTGTCGGGCAGGCAGTCGTTCCAACTCGTCCGCAACTTGTCCACGGGCGGCCACGGCTTCGGCGTCATGTCGGGGTCGCCCGCCATGATATGCAGGACCGACGGCAGCTTGAAATCGTTTTCCCTTGATTGTCGATGAACTGCGGCCACCCGCGGTAGGAGTCCGTGGCGACAAACTTGTTCAGCGCCGCCCTGAAGGTGTCGATGGGCTGCGGGGTGCCGACATAGCCGACCTGCGCAATCGGCGGGAGCGTCGTATTGAACGGCACCATTGCGGCCGGCAGGAAGGCGGTGTCGACATACGACACGTCGAAGTCGACGTTGTGCGCATTGAGCTCGACCGGATCCTTGCTCTGATTGATCGCTCCCAACGTATATTCGGTAAGCTGAGACGGCTCGTTGTTCTTGAAGACGCCGCCCGTGTCTATGAAGATCGTCAGCGGCTGACAGGCCGGACATTGCGGGACGGGCGTCGCTGCGATCGGGGTTACCTTGGTCTGGCTTGGCCGATCCGTGAAGAGCGCCGTCAGAGCCGCCGGCGGCTTGCCGTCCGCGGCCGGCGCCTCGAACAGCTCGACACGGCCGCCCCCCCACCAGTCGATGTATTGATCCGTCTTTTTCGGGTCCACCTGATTGGTGGGGACCAGTTGCGTCAGCAGCGGCAGCGTTATGGTGACCTCGCCGCCGGGCGGAATTCCGTTTCCGGTCGGGTTGATGTAGATGCGAAAATTGTTGAGCTTCGGATAAGGCTTGTCCCCCATTTCGCCCTTGGGAACCTTGAGCCACGCTTGCAGCCACAAGCTGCTGCCGCTGGTACCGGTCGTGAGCACCGGATAGATATTGGAAGGCGTCTTGGATGTGTCGGTGTTGTTGTAGATCTTGATCATCATCGCAGGCACGGTCTGTGCGGCCACCTTGTCTGGAGGCCCGAGGATGAGCGCAACGACGATCGTCGCCAGGCCGATTGCCGATGCTGGCTCGTGCACGGAACGTGGCTCCATGATCTCTCTCCAGCAGATTTTCACGAATGGTGTGGATCGGCGCGGCAGTCATTGCCACTATTCCCGATCATTTTAGTTGATGGTTGGCGTCTTACAACTGTAATCCGAGGGCGGCGCTACAGCCGACGGGCCACGTCGATCGTTTCCTCGGATGATTCGACAGGGACACTGGTCAATTGTCTTGCGGCTGGTCCGAAGACGACGCGCACGAGTCGGTGACGACAGGCGTGGGCCAGCGGCCCCGCCTCTCGCCTTCTCGCATGCGAGACAAGCCACGGAACTTTGCCCCGGTGGCGACGTTGGTGGAGCGCACGAACAAGAGGCGAGGGGATGACCCGGAGGGCCACCATGGCCGTCGTCATCTCCAAGTGCCGCCGGACCGGCAACCACGCGTTTCTCGCTGTCGAGGTGAGCCCGCTGCTGGTCGAACGCTCGCGCGGCCCGTTCGTATCCACGTATTGTCCGTTCTGCGAAGCGGCGCACACCTGGTTCGTCGAGGATACCCGGCTCGCCGCACGCTCGCGCGCCCAGAGCACCGTGCGCGAAGTCGGTCGCTCGGCCTGACCTTCGAACATGCCGTGCGGGCACGACGACGAACGATTGTCATGCGGCGCATGCGCGGGCTGAATTTCCGCCGAACAGGAAGCGGCGCATGATCGATTAATTGTATCCATTGTTTTAAGCGGTTTTTCGGCGAAAGCTGGGGCCTTGTCGCAACCCAACGCAAATCCTGAAAACAGGAAACGCGAGCAGCCGCGGGCCGTCGTGCTATACGCGTCCCTGAAGCAGGCTGAGGAAGAGACTGCACCAGAATAGTGCCAATAGGGGTAGGTTGGGTTGGGCCGTAATGCCGTTGGATATTCCGACTCTGTTCATCATTTCAACATGTGTCACTGCGGTGCTGGGACTGTTCCTGCTGTTCGCCTGGATACAGGATCGCAGCATCCGCGCGCTCGCCTGGTGGGGCGCGGCCTACCTGATCGGCGGGCTGGCGGCGGCGCTGTGGGGCATGCACGAGGTGGTGGCGCGGGCGGTCACCGTCGACATCGTCTACGCGCTCCTGTTCGTGGCCTGCGGCATCATCTGGACCGGGGCGCGGCTGTTCCACCAGCGGCCGGTGCGGCCGTTCGGGATGTTCGGCGGCGCCATCCTGTGGCTGATCATCTGCCAGAGCCCGATGGTGCACGAGGCCGACACCTATCGCGTCATGCTCGGCTCGGCGATGATCGCGCTGTACACGCTCGGCACCGCGTACGAGCTGTGGCGTGAGCGCGGCGAGCACCTGTTCTCGCGCTGGCCGGCGATCTTCGTGCTGGGCGCGCAGGGGATCGTGTTCCTGTTGCCGATCCCGCTCAACCTCGTGCCGGAGCACGGCTTCGCGCTCGCCGGCGGGTGGCTGCCGATCCTCACGCTGGAGACCCTGCTGTTCGCCATCGGCACCGCGTTCATCGTCCTGGTGATGGCCAAGGAGCGGTCGGAGCATGTCCATCGCGCCGCCGCGTCCACCGACGGGCTGACCGGCATCGCCAACCGGCGCGGTTTTCTCGACGAGGCCGACCGGCTGATCCGCAAGCAGGCGTGGAAGAAGCAGGCGGTGACCGTCCTGATGTTCGACCTCGATCATTTCAAGTCGGTCAACGACCGGTTCGGCCACGCGGTCGGCGACGAGGCGCTGCGCCTGTTCGCGCGCACCGCGATCGTCACGCTGCGCGCGACCGACGTCGTGGGCCGGCTCGGCGGCGAGGAGTTTGCCGCCATCCTGCCGGGCGATCTCAACGCCACGGCAACGGCCGCCGAGCGCGTGCGGACGGCGTTCGAGCTGGCCGGGCGCGACATCGCCGGCGCCATGGTCGGTGCGACGGTGAGCATCGGCGCCGCCTCGGAAGCCGAGCTGCCGTGCGACCTCGTGGCGTTGCTCAAGCGGGCCGACGCCGCGCTCTATCGCGCCAAGCAGGCGGGCCGCAACTGCGTGGAATACGACCGCAGCGCAGTGCCGGTTGCAGCCGCGCCCTCGGTCGTTCCGGCCCATCGCAGCGACGACCTGCCGGCGCCGGCCATGGCGATGGCGGCGGAGTAGGGAAGGGCGAGATCAAGTCCCACCCTGCTTCTTCAATTTCTTGACCCGGTGCTTTTGGTATCGCGCGATTGCCCCGGCGAGAGGCATGGTGTGCGGCACACAGAGCTGGGTGAGTGAGACGACGAGCGCCGGTCCTTCCTTCGACTGAAGCGTGTGGCACATGATGCCACCTTCATCGCCCGCATACGAAAGGTTGGACACGGTCCAGCGCGTCTCGTTTGCAAGGGCATCGCCTTGGGCCCGCAGGTGCTTCAGCAGCCGCTCCGACAATTCGACCTCGAATGGCGCTGCCTCTTTCAGAGCGGCCAGCAATCGAGCGGTCTTCTCCGGATGGTCGATCATCGGCGCGCAGCCTTCTTCCGAATCCGAACGTCGGTTGTGTGCTATCGCTGATCCGGTCGCATGGGAAGGAGCGTGTCGATGGCCGGACGTATCAACCGCCAGATCCTGCTGAAGAGCCGGCCCGAGGGCGCGCCCGGGCTGGACAATTTCGAGCTGACCGCAACGCCGGTGCCGGAGCCCGGCGACGGCGAGGTGCTCATGCGTACGCTCTATCTCTCGCTCGATCCCTACATGCGCGGCCGGATGAGCGCGGCGAAATCGTATGCGACGCCGGCCGCCGTCGGGCAGCCGATGGTCGGCGGCACGGTCGGGGAGATCGTCGAGTTGCGCCATCCGGACTACGCGGTCGGGGATATCGTGGTCGGCCGCGGCGGCTGGCAGGACTATGCGATCCTGCGGGGCGCGGAGCTGCGCAAGCTCGATCCGGCGGCAGCGCCGGTCTCCATCGCGCTCGAAGTCCTCGGCATGCCGGGAATGACCGCCTATGTTGGTCTGCTCGAGATCGGCCAGCCGAAGCCGGGCGAGACCGTGGTGGTTGCGGCGGCATCGGGCGCCGTCGGATCGGTGGTCGGGCAGATCGCCAGGATCAAAGGGTGCCGCGCCGTGGGAATCGCCGGCGGTGCCGACAAGTGCCGCTTCGTCGCCGACGAGCTCGGCTTCGATGCCTGCGTCGATCATCGGGCGCCGGATCTTGCGCAACGGCTCGCGGCCGCGTGTCCCGACGGCGTCGACGTCTATTTCGAGAATGTCGGCGGCGCCGTGCAGCAGACGGTGTGGCCGCTGCTCAACGATTTCGCCCGCGTTCCCGTGTGCGGGCTCATCGCCCAGTACAACGCCACGGCCGCGGTGCCCGGGCCCGACATGATCACGGTGCTGCGCAAGCGCCTCCTCGTGCGCGGGTTCATCGTCTCGGATTTCGCCACGAAGCAGGCCGACTTCCTGCGCGACGTCGGCGAATGGGTGCGCACCGGGCGCCTCAAATATCGCGAGGACATCGTCGATGGGCTGGAGAACGCGCCCGCGTCGTTCCTCGGCCTGCTGCAGGGCCGGAATTTCGGCAAGCTGCTGGTGCGGGTGGCGGGGTGAGTGGTTTCGCATGCCTGCAAAGCCACGGCCCATGAAAGGAAAGCTTATGAAGAAGGGCGGTTCTAGGCCGCTGACCCGGAAGCAACAGGCCGAGCTCGCCGCGCTCGCTGCGTTGCCCGACGATCGGATCGACACCAGCGACATTCCTGAGTTCCGCGATTGGTCCGGCGCCCGGCGCGGCGTGTTCTTGCCGCGGTGAAGCAGCAGCTTACGCTCCGCATCGATGCGGATATCGTTGCGTGGTTCAAGCGCCAGGCAAGCAGCGGACAAGGCTATCAGACCAGCATCAACCGCGCCTTGCGGGAGTACTTGGAGCAGCGCGCGAAGAAGGCAGGGTAGGGCGGCCGAACGCGCCGGCTACACCCGCACCATGGTGGCGATGCCCTCGGGGAAGATCTCCTCAGGCGTGGCGAGGCGGTGGGCGATGCCCTGCTCGTGCGTGTAGCGGAGGAATTGCTCCAGGGTCGGGCGGTTCTCCTCGATCCCGTAGGGGAACGTGTCGCCCGCGAACAGGTCGCGCATCTTGCGCATGTAGGTGGGCAGCCAGGCCACCGGATAACGCGACACCGCCGGGTCGAGCAGGCGCTCGATGCTGCGGCGCTTGGACTCCTCGAACGCATTGAGGAGGTTGCGCGCGACCCAGGGGTTGGCCGCGAGCACGTGCTTCTGCAGCGCGATGATGTGCATGATCGGCCAGACCTTCGTGCGTTTGTAATAGTCCTCTTCCATCGCCCAGTAGTCGGGGAACAGGCGCACGACGTCCGGATGGCCCTGCAGGAAGCAATTCGGCGGACGCGCGATCAGCGCGCAGTCGATCTCGCCGGCCGCGAGCAACTCGCTCAACGATTTGTCGGACACGCGGGTGAGCCGCACGCCCTCGGGAAGGCTGAGCTCGACCTTCTCGATGCGCCCGGCCTCGTTCGCCCCCGCCTGATACCAGTGCACATCCTCAAGCCGCACCCCGTGCTCGTCGCCGAGCCAGCCGCGCATGTAGACGGCGGCGGTGTGCGCCCATTCGGGCGAGCCGATCGTCTTGCCCTTCAGGTCCGCCGGTCCTTTGATGCCGGCTTTCCGGTTCACGTAGAACGAGGAGAAGCGGAACAGGCGCGAGCAAACGACGGGAAGCCCGATGATGTCCGCATCGCGGCGGGTGACCTGGGCCATGAACTTGGCGAACGACAGCTCGGAGGCATCCCACTCGCGGTTGAAGGTGAAGCGCGCGAAGATCTCGTGATGGCCGAGGGTAAGCCAGGTGAGATCGATGCCCTCCGGGCGCACGAGACCCGATCGCAGGTCGCGAAAATGATCGTAGTCGGTGGTGGCGATCGACAGTCTCACGGGTGCCATGTCTGCCGCCGTTCCGGTAAAGATCGCGCCGACGCAACACCGTCCGACGGCGTGCTCATCCGCGCCCAGCCTATTGGACTGCTGCCTCCTGGACAGACCGACTGGGACACGGAGCGCGTGCTCAGCGTACCCAGTTGTCCTCGTCGGCGAGAAAATCGTAGCGCGGCTTTCCCGGGACGCCGTGCACCGGGATGTAAACGTCCCTGCGGGTTCCGGCGCCGGAAAACAGGGCGCGCAGCAGCTTGCGACTGCGGCAGCGAATGACCCGGCGGCGGCGGTGCGGCACGTCGATGTAGAAGATGGTCCAGGTCGACTGTTGCAGGCACGCGCGGGTGAGCGTGGTGGTTCCGTAGGAGACGCCATCCGCTTTCGGCTTCCGTGCGCTGCGGATATGATGCACCGACTCGACGTCCACACCGTCCACCAGCACGGCGCGATGGCGGAAGCAGCGCGACACGTTGCGCTCCATCTTGTGGATCACCGGCTCGACCGTGCGGCCATGCCGGCCGGCCGACGCCACGAGCGCGCGCATCACCGGATCGCGGCGAAACGCGCGGACGATGCGATCGACCGCCTGGCGGCGCCGTTCGGCCTCGCGGGCCAGCCGCCGCTCGAGCGCGTCGACGCGAAACGCCTGGCGGAAATACTGGCCGAAGATGTGCCGGACGCGGGTCTTCGATACGCCCGCCTTCGCGGCAATGCGATCGAAGCTGTGGTCGGCGGCGAACAGGCGGTGGAGCGCGTCGAAGCCGAGCCGCAGCTTGCGGCGGCGGCGTTCGAACGCCGCCTTGCTGTCGCGGGACGTCGTGCGCCGATCCGCCCGGCGCGCGGGCAAGGGCCGCCTGCCGCCTCGCCTCTTGTGGGTTGCGCGCATCGACGGCATGGCAACGAATTCCGTGGATTGCTCCGGCGGCCGAAAGCGAAAGAACGATCGGGGCAGCGGAGCCCGGATGGTGAAGGGGCGGCATCGCCGCCCCTTCTGTTGTGCGCGCTCAGATGAAGGCGCTGGTCGCGATCGCGCCGGTGACCCCGGTGATGTCGACCAAGAGGTCGGTCGCGTCGACGAAGTTCGCCGCCCCGTCGATGTTCATCGCCAGGTAGGTGCGCCCGGTGAAGGTGAACTGCGCCGCTACAAATTGCGTGCCGCCGAGCGCCGCCGCCGCGTTGATGGCGTTGGTCGCCGACGTGGCGAGATCAACCCCGGTTCCGGCGCCGGTGTTGGTGGCGAAGGTGAGGTTCGGCGTGGTGTCAAACCTGTCGACCGACCAGTCGACGTCGGTGATCTGCTCGACCGGCCCACCGCCCGCCGCATTGTCGCCGTCATCGGCCGCCGTGCCATAGAAGAACACGTCGTTGCCGGTGCCGCCGGAGATCGTGTCGATACCGATGTGGCCGCGCAGCGTGTCGTTGCCCTCATTGCCCTGGATCGTGTCACGGCCGTCACTCGTAAAGACGAAGTCATTGCCCTGGCCGCCGAAGACGGTGTGGGTGCCGAACCCCGCGACATCGAGCGAGTCGTTGCCTTCGTTGAGGAAATTGAGGGTGTTGCCCACGATACCGGTGACGGTATCGTTGCCGAAGCCGGCTACGACCGTGCCCGCCCCGGCGCCCGCATTGATCGTATCAGCGCCGCCGTTGCCGAAGATCAGGTCCGCGCCGGCACCTCCCAAGATCGAATCGGTACCGTCGGCCGAGTCCTGGCCGCCGACCAGGGTTGAAGCCGTTGCATTGGTCGCGTCGATCGTGTCATTGCCTTCGTTGCCGAACAGGACCGGGCTGCCGGCTCCACTGATGTATTGGATCGAGTCGTTGCCTTGGCCGCCCCAGACGGTGTCGTTGCCGCCCGACACCCAGATGCAGTCGTTGCCCTGGTTGCCGAACACAACGTCGGCGCCGCTGTCCAGGTTCTTCGAGATGCAGTCGTTGCCGAAGCCGCCGACGATGGTGTCGCTGCCGAGGCCGCTGTAGATCGTGTCGTTGCCGCCGTTGCCGAACAGGAGGTCGTTGACCGCGGCGACTGCCGGATTGCTGACGATGCTATCGTTCCCGTCGGCCGAGTCGTCGCCACCGACGACCGTCACACCCGACGTCGCCGCCGAGAAGTCGACCGTGTCGTTGCCGGCATTGCCGAACAACTGCATCGCGCCGATGCCGCCGTTGGCGAAGATGCTGTCGTTCTCGGTGCCGGCGCTCACCGTGCCGGTATTGCCGGCGCGGAGAATGACGGTGTCGTTGCCGGAATCGCCGGTAACGGTCGCGAGCCCGGTTCCGGTCGCAATGCTGTCGTCGCCGGCGAGGCCGATGATGGTGCCCGGTCCGTGTCGCCGGTCTGGTTCAGGACGTCATTACCGGCGGTGCCGGTGGCTTGGTAAGCCATGTAGTTATCCCTCCTCTGGTCGCGCCAAAGCATGCGCGAGCCGCGATGAATGTTCGGGTTTTGATTGACCCCCGCCCGGCCCCCTGCCGAGAGATGGTTAACCTAGCCCGCCGGGCCATTCGGTGCAACTATCCCGGCGGCTTTCGCCCTCGTTTTTCGTGCAATCGCCGGCGGCCGAATGAATATCCGCTTTGCGGGAATCCAACTGTATCGGCGCTGAGCCGGCCTGGCGGGCTGTATTTCTTCCGTCCAAAGAAGTTGTCGATACGGCTGCTCCATGACCATCGCCACCCCCAACCAAGAAAGTAGACGAACGCCGCCACGGCAAAAACGATCGGGGCATCAACGAGGCCGCCGTGCAGCTTTCCCGCCCGCGCGGAATGGCTCATGAGCCAAACCCCGAAGGCGAAAATGAGCGGCGCCACACACGCGGCGATTCAGTATGTTCCTCTCGCCAGCAAGGATTCGACCTTGATGGTGGTGACGTTCAAGGTTCGGTTGGGGTAGCTGCAAATTCTGGCCACATCCGACATAGTCCCGAGAGTGGCTGGCCCGACATGCACAGCGCGCAGGTCGGCGCGACGAGGGCCGGCGTTTCCATGACGTTCCACCTGGCCGCCTTGGACTTGGCGAAGCTCGCGCTCGGGCTCGGTGCCTTCGTCTTCATTGCGCTCGTCGGTGCGCGCAGCAAGCGCATTGCCGGGGTTCTGCTCACGTTTCCGATCCTCAACGGCATTGCGATGCTGTCGAGCGCGGAGCCGTTCCGCGTCGCCGATGCCATCGCCCTGCTGGTGATATTCAACGCCGCACTGTTCTGGCTGGCGGTGACCTGCATCGAGCGGCTGCCGCCGCTGCCGCCCGGCACGCACGCGCTGATCGTGCTCCCCGTCCGCCTTGTCCTGTGGATCGAAACGTGGTGCGCCGGGGCCTATTGGCTCACCGACCATCGCGATGCGTTCCCCTCAGGCGCCGCGCTCTTCGTCATCGGGCTCGCCATCGCGCTCGCCTCCGTCGCTTTCCTGTGGAAGCCGCCGCCACCATCAGTCGCCGGACCCGACCCATCGGCCATGCGGCAAGTCCTTGCCGCCTGGACGATCAGGCTCCTCCTGTTCGTCGGCGTGTTTGGCGTCCTTCTCGCCACGGCGCAGAACGCGTCGGACCAGAAATGGGTCGGGATGGCGAGCGCGCTTCCGCTGCCGGGCTTGTTTGCGCTGGCGCATCTGTCGACCGCCACCGACGCGGAGCAGCTGCGCCCGATCCGCGACACGGTGCTGCTCGGGCCGCTGCTCGTCATCCCGTTCAACTGGCTGTTTGCCGAGCTGGTGACGCGCCTGCCGCCGGGGCCGCACGGGACGACGTTGGGGATCGTGGCGCTGCTCGCCGCGTGGGCCGTGGCGCTGGCGGTGGTGTTTTGGCTGGTGCCGAAAGGGGCGCGCTATCTCGACGGGCTCCGTAGGTTGGGTGCGCGCGGTTGATAACTCTCGATCAATGTGAGCGCTGGTCGCGCACCCAACATGACCCAGGCGCATGGGGTTGTTGGGTCACACGCGGATCAGACGTCGTTGGACAACAATGAGCGTACCGGCCGCGGTGGCCCAACCTACGTCCCGATCTTGCCACCACCCCGCCGCGTGATCGCCACCACGGCGGGCCGCGGCGGCATGTCGGGCTTGAAGTCGGGCCAGCGCGTGGCCGGATTCTCGAACGTCGCCGGGGCCGCCTTGGGATCGTCCTCGTCGGCCTCGCCCGGATGCTGGACCGCGACGAACAGGGTCTCGTCGTCGGGCGTGAAATAGGGCCCGCACATCTCGGCGCCGGCCGGGCAGCGGAAGAACAGCTTTCCCGTGGCGCGCGCTTCGCCTTCGGTCTCCAGCCCCCACAGGCCGTCGGCGCGCCCGGTCTTGCTCGCCGCGTTACCGTCGGTCGCAATCCACAGGCGCCCCTCGCCGTCGACCGCGATGTTGTCGGGCATGCCGAACCAGCCGTCCCGGCTGGTCGAGGGATTGAAGGTCGCGCCGACGGCGGCAATCGAGGGATCGCCGCATTTCGCCAGGATCTCCCAGGCGAAACGCGTCGCCGCATGGTCGCCGCCCGGCGGCACCATCTCGATGATGTGGCCGAAGCGGTTGCCGGCGCGGGGATTGGCGGCGTCGACCTGCTCAGGCTTGCGGCGCTCGTTGAAGGTGAGGACGACGTAGACCTTGTTGGTCTTCGGGTTGGCCTCGACGTCCTCCGGGCGGTCCATCTTGGTGGCGCCGAGGAGGTCGGCGGCGCGGCGCGTTTCGATCAGCACGTCGGCCTGGCTGCGGAAACCGTTGGCTTCCGTCAAAGGGCCCTCGCCGTGCACGAGCGGCAGCCAGTCGCCGGTGCCGTCGGCATTGTAGCGGGCGACATACAGCGTGCCGGTGTCGAGCAGGCCCATGTTGGCGGCGCGGTTTTGCGGGTCGACGCGGCCGGCGGTGACGAACCGGTAGACATAGTCGAAGCGCTCGTCGTCGCCCGAATAGACCACGTAGCGGCCGTCGCGGTTGACGATTCCGGCGGCGCCTTCGTGCTTGTTGCGGCCGAGCGCGGTGCGCTTCTTCGGCGTCGACGCCGGATCGAACGGGTCGATCTCGACGATCCAGCCGAACCGGTTCGCCTCGTTCGGCTCCTTGGTCACGTCGAACCGGTCGTGCCACTTGCCCCAGCCCATCGCGTTGGCGGGCGCGCCGTAGCGCTTGTAGTTGCGGAACTCGGGGTGGTCGTCCGCGAGCTTGCCCCAGAAATAGAAGTGGAAGTTCTCCTCACAGGTGAGCCATGTGCCCCACGGCGTGACGCCGCCGGCGCAGTTGTTGACCATGCCCAGCACGCGGCGGCCGGTCGGCTCGGCCTTGGTCTTGAGACGGTCGTGACCGGCAGCCGGGCCGGTGATTTCCATCGGCGTATCCATGTCGATCCGGCGCGCGTACTTGGAACCAGCGACGACCGACCATAGCCCGTTCTCGCGCTTGATCTCGAGCACGCTGCCGCCATGCGCCGCCATCTCGATGGCGACGTGGTCCGCCGTCATGCCGGCGAACGCCACGTCCTTGAGGTCCTGGCGGCCGAGGCCGGGGAACATCAGCTCCTCGTTGGTATATTCGTGATTGACCACGAGCAGCCCGTGGCGAGCGGGATCGGCCGCGCCGGGCAGCGGGAAATAGCCGAGGAAATCGTTGTTGTAGCCGAACTGCAGCTTCTGCGCGGGGGCGGTCTGGCGCGCGGGATCGAACGCCGGCGCGCCGGGCAGCACCGGGTCGCCCCAGCGCATGAGCACCTGGGCGTCGTAGCCGTCCGCCACATAATGCTTGTCGTCGACGCCGGCCGCCACCTCGCGGAAGGTGAAGCGGGTGCCGTTCTGCGCCTGTGCGCGACCGGCCGAGGCGAGGGCGAGCGGAGCGGCAAGCGTTGCGATCGCGGTCGCGCCGAGTGCGCCCTTGAGGATATCGCGGCGGCCGAACCGGGCGGCGATGACGTCGCCCAGGGTCGGATTTGGGCTCGCGTTGCGGCCGACATTCTCCAACTCTTCAAAGATTTGCGCGCGGGTGCGGGGCGGGTTCGTCATGGCAGGGTGTCCGATTGGGGCAGCGTGATCTGTCGCAGCACGGGATACCACGAACTACCGCCCGCATGTGACAGTCCGGTGACGGCAACGGGGTGTTTACCAGCCCGGTCTTCCCTTCCCGGCATGATCCAGTCGCGCACCGTCGAGCAGGTCGAAGCCGACCTCGTTGCGCTCCGTGCCGCCGCCGAGCGTGCCGGAACGGCGCTCGCCTGCCTGTTCTCCTCATCGGACGAGTTCGAAGCCGCGGTCATCCAGGAGCGGCGCGCGGCCGGCGCGTTCGGGCCGCCGCGCAAGCGGCGTCAGCCGGTACTGATGGCGGGGCTCACCATCTTGCTGGCGGCTGCATTTCTGATGATGTGAGCCGGCAATTCCGCACGCTATTGGGCGAGGCGAGGCCGAAGCTCCTGATCTAGAAATTTCGCGTCCAACGCCATGATGTACGCGTCATCGTCCTGTGCCACCATGCGGATGACGATGTCGCCGCTTGGGTCATCAATACTCGGCCTGCTGACGACGATAAATTGGTCGTAGCCCGACTGCAGCGTCAGTTCCGACGCGCGCAGCAGAGCAGCGCTCTCTACGCGCTGCGGCAACGGGTAGGTGTTGCTTCTCATTGAGATGCGATACGAGTCGGCGGACAGCTTCAGCTCCTGATATCCGCCGGCAGGTCCCAAGGAGGGATCGCCTGCGGCGCATCCCGCCAGCAGCACGACCAGTCCGCTCCACAGCGAAACCTTGGCACTCATCGGCACCCGCCCGTCTTGCGCCGAGATCGTAGCGCGTCGCACGGTCCAAGGAAGACCGGAAGCTTCCGGAGAGCTGCACGTACGGATCTGTGCGGGGGCACTCAGTCATGAGCGTCCCTACCGCAACCGCCGCGCGTTCATCACGCTGCTCGGCGGCGCGGCGGCGTTGCCGGTCGCGGCGCGCGGGCAGCAAACCGGCAGGCCGCCGGTGGTGGGGAAAGCAATCATGCGCAACGTTTCGTGCTGATTTACGCGTGTTGCCGTCTTCGGGGGCGGCGGATTGACCGCCCCCGAGTCGCCGTTAGTTCTTAGTCAAGCGAGCGGCCGATTTCGATTCCGACCGCCACTCCAGCGACGAAAGCCAACGGAATGAGCCACACGACTCCGCCTTCGACGGCATCGAGTTCCGCAGCCGTCAAGGGGCGAAGCTCCACCGAGGTTTCCGCTACAAGATTTTCGTTCATTGACGTTCTCCCTGGTTCTTAGTCGTGGCAGATGGCATAGCCGACGGCGCCGAATGCGATACCGACAACAAGTACCGCAGGCCACAAGCCGCCGCTGACGGTATCGACCTCCCGATCGGCGAGATCGCGTATCGGGGTATCCCGGTCCGCGTCATAGTCGAGCGTCGTGTTTTCGTTTGTCTTCATAGCCGTTCTCCTTTTTTTGCGTGGCGGGACTCGCCACGCGCGTATTTGTTCGCGACGGCGGTTCCAGGTTCGCGACATTGTGAATTCCAACGTGATCTGCATCACGGACAGCATGGCGGCGGGCCGAACCGAAAGCGGCGGTCCGGCGACCACGTTCGGGCTGGTCTTACAATGACCGGGCTAAAATGCGTGGATTGCGACGGGGTCTGCTGAGCGTCCGCCGCCATCGTCGTCAGCGCCCGCCAAGCACGCCCCCAAATTCCGGATGTGGCGGAAAGCATGCGCACGCAGATTTTTTCTGAGGTGCGTCATCCCTCGTTCTCGCAATTGCCGATCAGCATTGTCGTCGTTCGGCGGCTCGTCCGGCAATAACGAGGCTGAGTAATTCAGGGCTGGATACTGGGTGCTGCAATGGACGCGACCCAAGAAAAAAGGGCGCCCCCCAGAGCGCCCCGATGAGGTGGCCGCGTCGCCCGCGGCGTGGGAGGAGAGACTTCGCGCGACTTACGTTTTACGCATGTCCCCCGTCTTCGCCCTGCGGGCTACGACGGGCTTTCTGCCCCGGCCCGCCGAAGCTTTAGCGAAGGCGGGTGATCGGAAAACCGGTTCCCACCCCCGATCAGGTCGGGGGCAGGGCTTTTTCCGGGACATGCGCTACGCCGAGTAATACATGTCGAACTCGACCGGGTGCGGGCTGTGCTCGAAGCGGATCACCTCGGTCATCTTCAGCTCGATGTAGCTGTCGATGAAATCGTCGTCGAACACGCCACCGGCCTTGAGGAACGCGCGGTCCTTGTCGAGATAGCCGAGCGCCTCGCGCAGGCTGCCGCACACCGTCGGGATCTTCTTGAGCTCCTTCGGCGGCAGGTCGTACAGGTCCTTGTCGACCGGCTCGCCCGGGTCAAGCTTGTTCTTGATGCCGTCGAGACCGGCCATCAGCATGGCGGCGAAGCCGAGATAGGGGTTGCACAGCGGATCCGGGAAGCGCACCTCGACGCGCTTGCCCTTGGGCGAGTTCGCCAGCGGAATGCGGCACGAGGCGGAACGGTTGCGCACCGAATAGGCGAGCAGCACCGGCGCTTCGAAGCCCGGCACCAGACGCTTATAGGAGTTGGTGGTCGGGTTGGTGAAGGCGTTGATCGCGCGCGCGTGCTTGATGACGCCGGCGATGTAGTGCAGGCAGGAGTCGGACAGGTCGGCGTACTTGTTGCCGCCGAACAGCGGCTTGCCGCCCTTCCAGATCGACTGGTGGCAGTGCATGCCGGAGCCGTTGTCGCCGTAGATCGGCTTCGGCATGAAAGTCGCGGTCTTGCCGTAGATGTTGGCCACCTGGTGGATGCAGTACTTGTAGATCTGCATGCGGTCGGCCATCACCACCATGGGCGAGAACTTCAGGCCGAGCTCGTGCTGGGCGGAGCCCACCTCGTGGTGGTGCTTTTCCACCACGCAGCCCATGCGCTTCATGGCGCTGAGCATCTCCGAGCGCATGTCCTGCGCGGTGTCCTGCGGCGGGACCGGGAAATATCCCTTCTTGGTGCCGATGTGGTGGCCGAGATTGCCGCCCTCATAGGGGGTGTCGGTGTTGATCGGCAGCTCGACCGAGTCGAGGCGGTACATCGAATTGTAGGGATCGGCCTTGTAGCGGACGTCGTCGAACACGAAGAACTCGGCCTCGGGGCCGAAGAACACGGTGTCGCCCACGCCCCACGCCTTGACCAGGCCTTCCGCCTTCTTGGCGATGCTGCGCGGATCGCGGCTGTAGGGCTCGCCGGTGGTCGGCTCGAGCGTGTCGCACACCAGCACCAGCGTGGTCTCGGCGAAGAACGGGTCGATGCAGGCGGAGGAGGGATCCGGCATCAGGTTCATGTCGAACTCGTGGATCGCCTTCCAGCCGGCGATCGAGGAGCCGTCGAACATGATCCCTTCGGCGAACGTGTCCTCGTCGATCGTGGAGACGTCCTGCGTCACGTGTTGCCACTTGCCGCGCGGGTCGGTGAACCGCATATCGACGAATTTCACCTCGTTGTCCTTGATCATCTTCAGGACGTCTTTAGCCGTCGTCATTCATTTCCCCTTGTGTTGGAAACTCAACCAGGTCAGGCGCGAGCTCGGGCAGGAACCGCGGATGGCGCCGCATGCGCTAGCGCAATTTTCAGATGGCATCCAGTCCGGACTCGCCGGTGCGGATGCGAATGGCCTCCTCGATGTTGGAGACGAAGATCTTGCCGTCGCCGATGCGACCGGTTTGCGCCGCCCGCCGGATCGCATCGATGGCTTTCTCGACCATGTCGTCGCCGAGCACAATCTCGATCTTCACCTTGGGGAGAAAATCCACCACGTACTCGGCGCCCCGATAGAGCTCGGTATGGCCCTTCTGGCGACCGAAGCCCTTGGCCTCGGTGACCGTGATGCCTTGCAACCCAACCTCTTGCAGCGCCTCTTTGACCTCGTCGAGCTTGAACGGCTTGATGATCGCCTCGATTTTTTTCATTCCGTTCCGGCCTCCCCAAGCTCGACGGTGTCGCTCATCACCCGCCGCGCGCTTCCGTTAGCAGGGTCCGTGCCAATCGCCGGCACGGCGGAAATCGTCAAGCGATCAAGCGTCTTGACCCGGCCCTCGGTGCCCATGCCCACGCGCTGCATCCACCCGTGCGCACCGCTTAGGCAGGTTGGACAATAATTGGGCAGACGGTGTCAAGTGCAAGCGCCTTCTCGCATTTCTGCGGGGGCGCCCGACCGCCCAGAGGGTGTTGTCCTCAGCCTATCGGTTGTCGCCGCCCGCCCCCAATCAAGTCGGGGGCAAGGCTTGACCGGGCGGCCCCAGTACGCCCCGGAAGTCGGGATGGGCATGCGCAGCGAGCATACAACGACCACAGGGCTTACTGGGTCCCGGGTCTCGCCGCGTTGCGGCTCGCCCGGGACGACAAGCCCAGGAGCTTGTTATGCTGCCCCCAGGGGGTGAACCGATGATCGAGCTCCTGAGCCCGGCGGAAATGGCCGAGGCGGATCGCCTGACGATCGCGGGCGGCGTGCCCGGCATGGCGCTGATGGAGAAGGCCGGACGCGCCGTCGCCGAGGCGGTCGCGGCACGGCACCCCGCGGGCACCGCCGTGCTGGTGGTCGCCGGCCCGGGCAACAACGGGGGCGACGGCTTCGTCGCCGCGCGCGTCCTTGCCGACCAGGGATATCGCGTGCGCGTCATGCTGGCCGGCGAGCGCGCCAGGCTCAAGGGCGACGCCGCCGAGGCGGCCGGGCGTTGGCCGGGCAAGACCGCGTCGGCCGATCCGGCCGGCCTGGGCAGCCCGCAGGTCATCATCGACGCCCTGTTCGGGGCCGGGCTCGACCGTCCGGTCGCGGGCCTGCCGCACGCCATGATCGAGGCGATGAATGCCAGCGGGGCGCCGATCGTCGCGGTCGACCTGCCGAGCGGGGTGAACGGCGCGAGCGGCGAGGTCATGGGCGCAGCCGTGAGGGCGGCCGAGACCGTCACCTTCTTCCGCCGCAAGCCGGGCCACCTGCTCATGCCCGGGCGGCTGCACTGCGGGCCGGTCGCCACGGCCGACATCGGCATCCGGGCGGAGGTGCTGGCGCAGGTCCGGCCGGCGACCTTCGCCAATGCGCCGCCGCTGTGGGCGGGGCACTTTCCCCTGCCGCGGCCGGAGGGGCACAAATACGCGCGCGGCCATGCGGTGGCGGTCTCGGGCGGCGCGGCACATACCGGGGCCGCCCGGCTGGTGGCGCGCGGAGCGCTGCGGGCCGGCGCCGGCCTCGTGACCATCGCGAGCCCGCGCGAGGCGCTCTTGGTGCACGGCGCCGCCAACCTCGCCGTCATGGTGCGCCCGGTCGATGGCGCGAGCGAGCTCGACGCCCTGCTGGCCGACCGGCGTTTCAATGCGGTCGCGCTCGGGCCCGGTGGCGGCGTCGGGGAGGGCCTGCGGGTCCAGGTGGAGACGGCGCTCGCAGGCGAGCGGGCGGTCGTGCTCGATGCCGATGCCTTGACCAGCTTTGCCGACGATCCGGCCCGCCTGGCGGCCGCCATCGCGCGCCGCCGCGGTGCCGCGGCGGTCCTGACACCGCATCAGGGCGAGTTCTCGCGACTGTTCAAGATCGATTCCGCAAGTATCTGACGAGGCATCAAAACTCGTTAGGGCGAGGGCGGCGGCCCGCTACGCCGGCGCAATCCTGGTGCTCAAGGGGCCCGACACCGTAGTGGCGGCGCCCGATGGACGTGCGGCGATTGCCGGGAACGCGCCTCCCTGGCTCGCCACCGCCGGCTCGGGCGACGTGCTGGCCGGTTTCGTGACCGGCCTCCTGGCGCAGGGCATGCCGGCGTTCGAGGCCGCCTGCGCGGCCGTGTGGCTGCATGGCGAGGCGGCGAACGAATTCGGTCCCGGCCTGATCTCCGAGGACCTTCCCGATGCGCTCCCTCGGGTCTATGCGCGTCTTTCCAAGACCATCGGGTTTGGTCCATAGATCGGTTCGAACCCGATGACCGCGCCGCGCGTCCGGATGCGGCCGTGGCCGGCTCGTCTTCGGGCCGTGCAAAAGACGTTATAGAATTGCGTCGGGCGGTTGGGGTGCCGAGGAAGATATGGGTCGCGCTTTCACGTGCTCGTGGGTCCACATCGGGCTGGTGCTTGCGTCGCTGGCGCTTGCGATGCCGGCAGTAGCGGCCGACGATCGGGCGACATGCGCGAGCGGGGCGCCTGACGACGCGATCAACGCCTGTACCCGGCTGCTCGCGGCCGGTCAGGACAAGGGCAAGGCGCTGGCGGTGCTCTATCGCAACCGCTGCGCCGCCTGGAACGGCAAGCGCGAGGCCGACCGCGCGATTGCCGACTGCAACGAAGCGATCCGCCTCGATGCGAACTATGTCGCCGCGTACCTGAGCCGCGGCGAGGCTTGGCGCAGCAAGGGTGCCAACGACCAGGCTGTGAACGACTACGGGCAGGCGATCAAGCTCGACGCCAAGTCGGCGCCGGCCTACGCCGGCCGCTGCTTCGCCTTCGCCAACAAGCGGGACAACGACCGCGCCCTGACCGACTGCAACGAAGCGATCCGCCTCGACCCGAAACATGCGCCCGCCTATGCGGCGCGCTGTTATGCCTGGCACAACAAGCAGGACGGCGGCCGTGCGTTGCCCGACTGCGACCAGGCGATCCGGCTCGATCCCAACCACTACCTCGGCTACGGCATCCGCGGCGTCGTGCACGCGGAGAAGCGCGACTACGACCGCGCCATCGCGGACTACGACCAGGCCACACGGCTGGATTCGAAGTACAAGTCGGCCTACCTCAATCGCGCCTCGGCCTGGCGCGCCAAGCGCGAGCTCGACCGCGCTATCGCCGATCTCGATGCCGTGATCCGCCTCGATCCGAACGCAGCCAACGCCTATAATCTGCGCGGCCTCGTGCGGGCCGACAAGCGCGATCACGACGGCGCCATCGCCGACTATGGCGAGGCGATCCGCCACGACCCCAAATATACGGTCGCCTACTACAACCGCGGCCTCTCCTGGCTGACCAAGCGCGACTACGACCGCGCCATCGCCGACTACGGCGAGGCGATCCGGCTCAATCCGAAATATGCTCCGGCGTTCAGCAGCCGCGGCTGGGCGCTGCGGCTCAAAGGGGAGCGTGACCGCGCCATCGCGGAGTTCAACGAGGCCATCCGCCTCGATCCGAAATACGCCTTCGCCTACAACAACCGCGGCATCACCTACATGGACAAGCGCGACTACGAGCGCGCGCTCTCCGACTTCAACGACTCGATCCGCATCGATCCGACCTACACGGCGGCCTATACCAATCGGGCGCTGGCGCACGAGCGCAAGGGTGACACCGCCCGCGCGCGCACCGAGTTCCAGGCGGCGCTCGGCATTCCACAGAAATACAACAACGGAAAATGGGCGCACGATACCGCGCGCGAGCGGCTCGCCGCGCTGGACTCGTCGAGCTCTACCGACGCGTCGCGTCCGGCCGATCAGGCGACCCAGCGCCCGTCCGGGTCACCGAGCCAGGCCCGGCCGGCCCCCAACCAGGGCCGCGTGCAGCGCATCGCGCTGGTGATCGGCAATGCCAACTATCCCGATGCCGATCCGCCGCTCACCCAGCCGGCCGCCGACGCACGCCTGTTGGCCGACGAGCTCAAGGCCAGCGGCTTCGAGGTCGAGCTCGTCGAGAACGTCACCAAGCAGCAGCTGCAGGAAGCGACCGACCGGTTCACCGCCAGGGTCAGGCCGGGGACGGCGGCGCTCCTCTATTTCAGCGGCATCGGCATCCAATCGGGGCGGCGGAACTACATGATCCCGGTGAATGCGCAAGTCTGGGCCGAGCGCGACATCGCGCGCGACGGCATCAGCATCGAATTGGTGCTCGACAACATCGCCGACAGCGGCATGGCGGTGAAGCTGGTCATCATCGACGCGTCGCGGCGCAATCCGTTCGAGCGCCGGTTCCGCAACGCGCCCGCCGGCCTCGCGCCGATCGTCGCGCCGACCAATACGCTGGCGATGTCGGCGGCCGGTCTCGGCCATGTGGTCAACGAGGGGTCGGACAAGAACAGCCTGTTCATGACCGAGCTGCTCAAGGAGCTTCGCGGTGGCGTGGTGACCCTGGAAGAAGTGTTCAGCCGGGCCCGCATCGGCGTGTCGCGGGCGAGCGACGGCGAGCAGGTCCCATGGGTCTCGTCCACCCTGACGGACAGCATCTCGTTCAAGCCGGAGGACGAGCGGCGCCGGACGCGGTAAACCACTCCTCGATCAATCTCGGGTCAACAACCTTGTCGATGGCACAACCGTCACCCACCCCGACGACCGCGCCGGACGATTCCGGCAAGGCGCGGGAACGCGACCTCATCAACATCGTGCGCGACCTGGTGCGCGAGCTGCGCTCCGGGCGCGGCGGGCCGGTGGAGATTGCGCTCTCGAGCCGGCTCGACCGCGACCTCGGCATCGACAGCCTCGGCCGTACCGAGCTGGTGCTGCGCCTCGAGCGCGCATTCTCGGTGCACCTGCCGACCCAGGTGATCGGCGAGGCCGAGACCGTGCGCGACCTCCTCGGCGCGCTCGGCAGCGCCAATGCGGCGCCACAGCTGGTGCCGGTCGCCGAGCCGGTCAGGACGCAGACGGCGGTCAGCGGGTCGCCGAGCGAAGCCCGCACCCTGGTGGAGGTGCTGGAGTGGCATGTGGCGCACCATCCCGACCGGGTGCATGTCACGCTGTTCGACGACACGCTCGCCACCCTTGGGACGCTGACCTACGGGGAGCTCGCCGTGGCGGGGCGGCGCGTCGCCGCCGGCCTGATCGAGCGCGACATCGTGCCGGGCGACCGGGTCGCGCTGATGCTGCCGACCAGCCTGGAATTCTTCATCGCCTTTTTCGGCATCCTCTACGCCGGCGCGGTGCCGGTGCCGATCTATCCGCCGGCGCGGCTGGCGCAGATCGAGGACCACCTGCGCCGGCAGGCCGGCATCCTGCGCAATGCCGGCGCGCGCGTCCTGGTGACGGTGCCGGAGGGCCTGCGGCTGGCGGCGCTGCTGCGCGGGCAGGTGGATACGCTCGATGCGGTGGAGACCGTGGAGCGCCTGTCGAGCGACAAGCCGACCGCCTTGCCGCCGGTGACCGACGGAGCGGCGACGGGCTTCATCCAATACACCTCCGGCTCGACCGGCGATCCCAAGGGCGTGGTGCTCAGCCACGCCAACCTGGTGGCCAACGTGCGCTCGATGATCGCGGCGCTCCAGGCCACCCCCGACGACGTGTTCGTGAGCTGGCTGCCGCTCTATCACGACCTCGGCCTGATCGGCGCCTGGATGGGCACGCTCTATCGCGCCGCCCCGCTCTACGTCACCTCGCCGCTCAACTTCCTGGTACGCCCGCAATGCTGGCTCAAGGCGATCCACCGCTGGCGCGGGACGCTGTCGGCGGCGCCGAACTTCGCCTACGAGCTGTGCCTCAACCGGATCCCGGATTCCGAGCTCGACGGGGTGGACCTGAGCTCGTGGCGCGTCGTCGCCAACGGCGCCGAGCCGATCGGCGTCAACACCATGCGCCGCTTCATCGAGAAATTCTCCCGCTACGGCTTCCGCCCGAGCACGATGTCGCCGGTCTACGGGCTGGCGGAGAACTCGGTCGGCCTCGCGTTCCCGCCGCTCGGCCGCGGGCCGCTGATCGAGCGCATCGATCGCGAGGCGCTGATGAAGCGCGGCTGGGCCGTGCTGGCGCAGCCCGACGATCCCAATGCGCTCGAGATCGTCGCCTGCGGCCAGGCCCTGCCGGACAACGAGATCCGCATCGTCGACGAGCTCGGCCGCGAGGTCGGCGAGCGGGTCGAGGGCCGGCTCGAGTTCCGCGGGCCATCGCAGACGTCGGGCTATTTCCGCAACGAAGCGAAGTCGCGCGAATTGTTCCACGACGGCTGGGTCAACTCGGGCGACCGCGCCTACATGGCGGGCGGCGACGTCTTCATCACCGGCCGGGTGAAGGACATCATCATCCGCGCCGGGCGCAACATCTACCCGCACGAGGTGGAGTCGGCGGTCGGCGAGATCCCCGGCATGCGCAAGGGCGGCGTCGCGGTGTTCGGGACGAGCGATGCGACGAGCGGAACCGAGCGGCTGATCGTGCTGGCGGAGACCCGGGAGAACGACCCGTCGGCGCGCGAGGCGCTGCTGGCGCGGGCGCACGACGTGGCCTCGGGCATCCTGGGCGAGCCGGCCGACGAGATCGTGCTGGTCGCGCCGCGCACCATCCCGAAGACGTCGAGCGGCAAGGTGCGCCGCAGCTCGGCCAAGGAGCTGTACGAGCGCGGCCAGCTCGACGCGAAGCAGACCGCCATGTGGCTGCAGGTCGTGCGCCTCGCGCTCGCCGGGGTGAAGCCCGAGCTCGTGCGCCTCGGCCGCGCGGTTGGTCATTGGCTCTGGGGCGCCTGGTTTTGGGTGGTGCTGGTGCTTTCCTGCATGATCGGCTGGGTGCTGGTGATGGTGCTGCCGCGCCTGTCCTGGCGCTGGGCGGTGGTGCGTGGACTTTCGCGCTTCGTGCTGCTCGCCACCGGCGTTCCGCTGACGACCAAGGGGGTCGAGCGCGTGCCGCACGGCGGCGCCGTGCTGTTGTTCAACCACGCGAGCTATACCGACCCGCTGGTGCTCGCCGCGGTGCTGCCCGGCGCGCCGGTGTTCGTGGGAAAACGGGAGTTCGCCTCGCAGCTTGTGGCCGGCTCGCTGATGCGCCGGCTCGGCGCCCTGTTCGTCGAGCGCTACGACCTGGCGGGCGGGCTCGCCGACACCGAGACGGCGACGTCGCTCGCGCGCGAGGGGAGGGTGATCGTGTTCTTCCCCGAGGGGACGTTCACGCGTCGGCCGGGCCTCTCCGAGTTCTTCCTCGGCGCCTTCAAGGTCGCGAGCGAGGCCGGGCTTGCGGTCATCCCCGGAGTCATCCGCGGAACCAGGACGTTGCTGCGCGACGACCAGTGGCTGCCGCGCTGGAGCCCGATCACGATCGACATCGCCGAGCCGATCAAGCCGGCGGGGACCGACTTCACGTCGGTCCTGCAGCTGCGCGACGGCGCGCGCGCGGCGATGCTGGCGCGCTGCGGCGAGCCCGACCTCGCCGAGCTGATCAAGCCGCCGGCGCGGGCGTGAGGATCACGTCACCTCGAACCACGTCACCCGTCCGCCGTCGGCGCGATCGAGCGGGCGGCAATCGATCAGCCACTTGCCGGGACTGTCGGCGACGAAGGCGATGCGTGCGGTCTGCTGCGGCGCGACCAGGAGCGTGTCCAGCCAGAACGGCTTCCAGCCGTCGTCGAGGTTGTCGAGCAGGCGCACCGCGTGGCCGTGCAGGTGGACCACGGCGCCCGCCGCGGCCCGGTTGGCGAAGCCGAGCATGACGGTGCGGCCGCGCTTGACCGAGAACAGCGGTGGACCAAACCCGCGCGAGGCGGCGGCGTTCGCGGCGAGCCAATTCCCCGCACCGGCCTCGATCACCAGATCGCGCCGCTGCGCGTTGCGGAAGTCGATGCGTTGCGGCAGCGGGTTGGCGGGCAGGGGTTTCGGGTCGGGCAGGGGCGTCGGCCGCGCCGGTGCGCCCGACCCATAGACAAAGCGGGCGATCGGGGCCTCGCCGGAGGATGTCGCGACCAGCAGGGGAGCGGTCGAGCCCGGCGCGAGCGTCATATCGGCGAACAGGTCGAGGCGGTTGCCGGGGCCGAGCGCGACGCGGCTGTCGCGGGCGACAAACGGTTCCGCCGGCTGGCCGTCGATCGCCATCACGGTGACACGGTGCTGGTCGAAGCGCAGCGCCATCGGCCGGGCCGCCGAGGCGTTGACGAGCCTGATGCGCACGCGCTCGTTCGCCGTCACCGCAAGGTCGACCGAGCGTTGCCCATTGACGGTCGGCTGCTCCGGCGGGGTCGCGGTGCCGCCGGCCTCGAGGCGCCCGTCGCCCAGCATCAGCAGCACGTCGCGGTCGACCGCCGCGGGCTCCGCTTCGTCGACAACCAGCGCCCCATAGAGCCCGCGCGCGAGCTGATCCGAGGCGAACGCGGGCGGGTGGTACCAGAAGGTGCCGGCGTCCCGGGGCGTGAAGCGGTAGTCGAACGTTCCGCCGCCCGGCACCGGCGTCTGGGTGAGGCGAGGGACCCCGTCGGCAGCGTTCGGCACTCGCACCCCGTGCCAGTGCAGCGTGGTTTCCTCCGGCAACTCGTTCACGAGCCGAACGCCGACCGTTTCGCCCTGGCGCACGCGCAGGAGAGGGCCGGGTACCGCGCCCTCATAGCCCCAGATGGCGGTCGCCGGCGCTTCCTCGCCACGCGGCCGCGCCGTACCGGATCGGGCGCGCAGGATGCGGAATCCATCGACCGGCGCGGCGCATGCCAGCTTGTGCGGAATGGATGTCAGGCTCACGCCGAGCCCGAGCACCGCAAGGAAACGGCGGCGGGCGATCGGCTTCGGCGCCACCGGTCCTGGCATCCCTTCACTCCGCAGATCGACCAGGCCCAATATCTCCCGGGGCATCGCGCCGCCAGCCCCCGGGGGAGGGAATCTGGCGGCAGGCCGCCCGAGTCCCTATTTTCTTGGTGCGCCGTGACGGCAGCATGCTATAAGCCGCGCCGCCCGGAGGAATGGGTCCCCGCGGGCGTGGCGGAACTGGTAGACGCGCTGGATTTAGGTTCCAGTGACGAAAGTCGTGGGGGTTCGAGCCCCTCCGCCCGCACCAGCCGCTGCGCTGATGTTCCAGGCCGCTCCGGGCGCGGCCCGGCTGGTATTATTGCAACAAGGCAACGAACGACGATTACGCCATGCAGGTGACCGAGACCCTCAACGAAGGATTGCGCCGCGAGTTCCAGGTGGTGGTGCCGCTCGCCGACCTCGACGCCAAGGTCAACGAGCGCCTGGTCGAGCTGAAGGACCGGGTGCGAATCAACGGCTTCCGCCCGGGCAAGATCCCGGTCCAGCACCTCAAGCGGGTCTATGGGCGGGCGGTCCTGGCGGAGGCGATCGAGGCCGCCGTGCAGGAGGTCAATGCCAAGATCATCACCGACAACGGCCTGAAGCTCGCCGGCGAGCCGAAGGTGACGCTGGCCGGCGGCGACGACGCGGTGAAGGAGGTCGTGGAAGGCAAGGCGGACCTCGCCTATTCGGTGGCGATCGAGCTCCTGCCGAAGATCGATCTCGCCGACTTCAAGGACATCGCGCTGGAGAAGCTGGTGGCGGAGGTGTCGGAGGCGGAGGTCGACGAGGCGGTGCAGCGCATCGGCGAGGCCAATCGGCCTTACGCGGCGCGCGAGCAGGGTGCCAGGGCCGAGAACGGCGACCGGCTCGTCGTCTCCTTCAAGGGGACGATCGACGGCGAGGCGTTCGAGGGGGGGGCGGGCGAGGACGTCCCGATGGTGATCGGCTCGCGCACCCTGCTGGCGGAGTTCGAGGACCAGCTCGTCGGCATCGCGGCCGGCGAGACGCGCACGATCAACGTCACCTTCCCGGACAATTATCCGGCCGAGCCGCTCAAGGGAAAGACCGCGCAGTTCGAGGTGACGGCGAAGACGGTCGAGGCGCCGGGCGCCGTGACGGTGGATGACGAGTTCGCCAAGTCGCTCGGGATGGAATTGCTCGCGCGGCTCAGGGAGGCGGTGAAGGAGCGGCTGACGCAGGAGCATGCGGCGGTGACGCGCCGGCGCCTCAAGCGGGCGCTGCTCGATGCGCTCGACGATCGCCACAAGTTCGAGCTGCCGCCGAGCATGGTGGAGGAGGAATTCAACAACGTCTGGAAGACGATCGTCGACGACCTGCAAGGCCAGGGCCGCAGCTTCGCGGACGAAGGAACGAGCGAAGAGGCGGCGCAGGCGGAGTATCGCAAGATCGCCGAGCGGCGCGTGCGGCTCGGCCTCGTCCTCTCCGAGATCGGCGAGCGCAACGCCATCAAGGTGACCGAGGAGGAGATCAAGCGCGCGCTGGTCGAGCGGGCACGCCAGTTCCCCGGCCAGGAGCAGCAGGTGTGGGACCTCTACCAGAAGACGCCGAACGCGATGGCGAGCCTGCGGGCGCCGATCTTCGAGGAGAAGGTGGTCGACTTCCTGATCGAGCTCGCCAAGGTGTCGGAAAAGACCGTCCCGCGCGAAGAGCTTTACAAGGAAGACGAGGGCGCAGAAGCCGCCTGAACGTTTCCGCGCCGCTGCGACAACTCCCCTCGGCGCTTTCCAAAACGAGGGAACTCGTTATTGCCGCTGGCTATGGGCATTGAATGATTCGCGGTGAGTCCCATATGGGGGCTCCGAGGAGAGCGAGATGAGGGATCCGGTCGACACCTACATGCAGCTTGTCCCGATGGTGGTCGAGCAGACCAACCGGGGCGAGCGCGCCTATGACATCTATTCGCGGCTCCTCAAGGAGCGCATCGTCTTCATCACTGGTCCGATCGAGGACCACATGTCGTCGCTGGTGGTGGCGCAGCTTCTCTTCCTCGAGGCGGAAAACCCCAAGAAAGAGATCTCCATGTACATCAATTCGCCCGGCGGCGTGGTCACCTCCGGCATGGCGATCTACGACACGATGCAGTTCGTGCGCCCGCCGGTGTCGACCTTGTGCGTCGGTCAGGCCGCATCCATGGGTTCGCTCCTGCTGGCGTCGGGAGCAAAGGACCTGCGCTTCGCGCTGCCCAACGCGCGAATTATGCTGCATCAGCCGTCCGGCGGGTTCCAGGGGCAGGCGACCGACATCATGCTGCACGCCCAGGAGATCCTCAACCTGAAGAAGCGGTTGAATGAAATCTACGTGAAGCATACCGGGCAACCGCTCAAGAAGATCGAGGACGCCCTCGAGCGCGACTATTTCCTCACCGCCGAGTCGGCCAAGGAATGGGGCGTGATCGACAAGGTGGTCGACAAGCGTCCCGAGGAGCTTACGCCGAAATCCTGACGCTGCGGCGGTGCGGCGGCATGATTCGCCGTGCCGGGGGCCGTCCAGGGGTGGCATGCTCGTTGCTTGGCGGGTGCGCCGATAGGTAAAAGCGGCTGGTGCCGGGACATTTTATCGTTAATAGATTCTTGATTGTCCATGCCTTAGCGTGCTTCGCTAGGATGGCGGTGCAGCCCCGGTCTAGGAAATCGGGGTAAAATGCGTATCCCGTGCTACGGTTTCTTAGCCCGGGGTCCGATATGACGTGTATATGACGGCGCGCCGGCTCGCCGGCGGCGGTCACGGGAGAACGGAATGATCAAGCTGGGGCGTACGCTCGCCTGCTCGTTCTGCGGCAAGAGCCAGCACGACGTGGCGAAGCTCATCGCCGGCCCCAGGGTTTTCATTTGCGACGAATGCGTGAACATTTGCGTGGGAATTCTGCACCAAAGTGGGCGGGCGCCGGTTTCTTCGCCGCCCCCGCGACACCGCCGGATGCTTGATCGCGCGCGCGACTGGTTCGCTGGCGCGACCAGAGATGCCTGGACGTTATCGAGGTTGACACGATGAGCAAGGTCGGCAGCGAATCGAAGAACACGCTCTACTGCTCGTTCTGCGGCAAGAGCCAGCATGAGGTGCGCAAGCTCATTGCCGGGCCGACCGTCTTCATCTGCGACGAGTGTGTCGAGCTGTGCATGGACATCATCCGCGAGGAGAACAAGTCCTCGCTGGTGAAGTCGCGCGACGGGATTCCGACACCGAAGGAGATCCGCAAGGTCCTCGACGATTACGTGATCGGCCAGGACCACGCCAAGAAGGTCCTCTCCGTCGCCGTCCACAATCACTACAAGCGGCTCAACCACCAGACCAAGCACAACGACGTCGAGCTCGCGAAGTCGAACATCCTGCTGATCGGCCCGACCGGATCCGGCAAGACGCTGCTGGCGCAGACGCTCGCCCGCATCCTCGACGTGCCGTTCACCATGGCCGACGCCACCACGCTCACCGAAGCCGGCTACGTCGGCGAGGACGTCGAGAACATCATCCTGAAACTGCTGCAGTCGGCCGACTACAACGTCGAGCGGGCGCAGCGCGGCATCGTCTACATCGACGAGATCGACAAGATCAGCCGCAAGTCAGACAACCCCTCGATCACCCGCGACGTGTCGGGCGAGGGCGTGCAGCAGGCGCTGCTCAAGATCATGGAAGGCACGATCGCCTCGGTGCCGCCGCAGGGCGGCCGCAAGCATCCGCAGCAGGAATTCCTGCAGGTCGACACCACCAACATCCTGTTCGTGTGCGGCGGCGCCTTCTCCGGCCTGGAGAAGATCATTTCGGCACGGGGAAAATCGACCTCGATCGGCTTCGGCGCCAAGGTCGTGGCGCCGGAGGATCGCAAGCAGGGCGAGATCTTCCGCGAGGTCGAGCCCGAGGATCTGCTGAAATACGGGCTGATTCCGGAATTCGTCGGCCGCCTCCCGGTGGTGGCGACGCTCGAGGACCTGGACGAGACCGCGCTCAAGCGCATCCTCACTGAGCCGAAGAACGCGCTGGTAAAACAGTACCAGCGGCTGTTCGAGATGGAGACAGTCGACCTGACAATGGCCGAGGAAGCGCTCGGCGCGATCGCCCGCAAGGCGATCGAGCGCAAGACGGGCGCACGCGGCCTGCGGTCGATCATGGAAATGATCCTGCTCGACACCATGTTCGACCTGCCGAGCCTGGAAGGCGTCGAGGAGGTCGTGATCTCCAAGGAAGTGGTGGAAGGGACCGCGCGGCCGCTCTACATCTACGCCGATCGCCAGAGCGACGCCGGCGCATCCGCCTGACCCGATCCCGCCCGGGCGGCTTTTGCGGCGCCTAGGCGCCGGGCGGACTCCTGCAACAGCCGGAAGCGAGCGCCCCGACCACCAAGGCCGCGGCGAGCACCGCCGCGATGGCGAGCCAGGTGACGAGGCTCGCTCCCCCCAGGCCGAGAAGCCAGAGCAAGCCGAGCACGGCGGCGCCGATCACCACGCCGGCGCCGCCGGCGAGCGCGATGCGGCACCAGGGCGGCGCGCAGGTCTTGCGCCAGTACCATTCCGCGATGGCGGCGATGACGAGAGCGGCGAGCGCCAGAAGCGCGCCGACGGGTGGACGAACGACACCGCCGAGCACCACCGCCACGGCCAGCAGCGCCGCAAACAGGCGCTCCAGCCGCTCGCACCGGATCTGCGCCGGGTCGCGGCCGCTGCCGTCGGCCGCGGGCGCAACCGCGTCGGGATCGCCGCCGAAGCCGCGCACGCGCGCTGCGATCTGCGCGAGATAGCGCACGAACACGGCGTGCCACGGGTCATCGATCGGGATGGCGCGGGCGATGTGGCGCAACACCGAGAGCCGGCGAATCTCCGGTCCGAGCAGCGCCGCCGATGTGCTGACTGGTATGTTGAACTGAAACGAGCCGACGACCCGACGCGGGCGCCCGGCGACCTGGTGCACCGAGAGGCCGAACAGCTGACCGCGCTTGATGCCCGCGGGCAGCTCCAGCGTCATCAGCGCGGCGATCGGGCGGGAATGACCGGGCCGGATCGGCACATAGGTCACGTCCGCCGGACCGCACCGGAGCGTGTGCGGATCGATCGGCTCGAGGCCCGAGGGACCCATGACCTTCCCGGCCAGCCGCTGCACCTCGCCGGCATCGAGCTCCGGCATGTACAGCAGCATGCGGGTGTCGCGCGGCAGGGTTTCCCAGCGGATCATCAGTTCGTCCGTCGGATCCGTGGGTTTCGCCCCGAGCCGCGCGACGGCCTTGATGGCGAAGGTGTGCTGCACGGTCCGGGTGTCGCCGGCGCCGGGGTTCGCCGCTCCGACGAACACGAGATTGCGCTGCGCGAGCCGCCGGTCGTCCATGGTCGCTTTGGAGGGCACGGGATCGGCCGGAAAATGGATCTCCGCCACCACGCACTGGTGCTCGGCCTTCATCAGCTGTTGGACCGACAGCCGCTCGACGGACGCCGGCCACGGGCCGTCCGGGAGCAGGTTCCCTGGCTCCGACGGGAACAGCGGCTCATCCTGATTGAGATCGAGCCAGCAGCCGAAATAGGCATGCGCTTCGGTCTCGTCCTTTCCCGCCGCCTCGATGGTGCGGAGGTTCAAGTCGTCGTGCTGCTGTGCGAGCGAGACCGTGGTCGTGTCGCTGCCGTCGTCGAATTTCGCCGCCTGGTTCGCTCCGGCGAGCTTCCGCGGCTCGGGCGTGATCTCGACCAGCGCGGCGTCGATGTCCTTGTTGCGCCGCTCGGTGCTGTCGAGCGGGTAGAACCGCCGCGCCGAGCCCTTGATGTTGGCAAGCTCCACCCGCCAGGTGATCACCCCGTCCGCCGCGGTGATCTCCTTTGGCTTGCCGTTCTCGAATATCAGCTGGTCGTTTTCGTCGTAGGCGTAGAGCCGAAATCGCGCCGCCTGGCGCTTGATGCGGCATGTCGCGTCCTTGTAGCCGCCGTCCGGGCGCTCATGCTTGCCGGGAATTTCCGGCCCGATGATCTCGGCGTTTCCGATGCGCGCGATCCCGATCGACGGGAAGATCCTGATCCTGGTGATCGCCATGACCGCCCCTTGGCGTGTCCTACCCGAGCGGCTGCAACCAAGACTATCAGTCCGGCTCGCCGGGACCAGCGGTATCGAACGACCATTCGGCCGCCGAAGGCGCTGCGCAAGGTCGATCTTGTCCTGCGCTTGCGTCGGTCGGGCAGCGCTCTCTCAATACAGCGGGTGGCTGTGCTATCGGTCGCGCGCCGCGCAAAAACCCGTTTTCGCTGAGGATTGATGTGGGTCGGCTCGCAACAGCCGGCATTTTCCCAAGCGACACGCTTACTTGACAGTGCCTCCCGGGGGGGCCACCTAATAGCGTGCTAATGTAGATTGATCGATGATTCCGGGCAGGGCGTTGTACCCCCGGCCTCGGGGCGCGGCTCAAAGGTCCTGCGTTCCCCTCCCGGCCCATCTCGCACTCCTTTTGACGGCGCATCCGGCGGGTCGCAAGGAGGGGCACAACAATAGGAATCGGGCCATGACATCAGCCAAGCCGCGTCCGTCGCTCAGCCCCGGCGAGATCCGGGCCTATCCGGTGTTGCCGCTGCGCGACATCGTCGTTTTCCCGCACATGATCGTGCCGCTGTTCGTGGGCCGCGAAAAGTCCATCAAGGCGCTCGAGGAAGTGATGCGCTCGGACACGTTCATCCTGCTCGCGACGCAGAAGAACGCCTCCGACGACGATCCGACGACCAGCGCCATCTACGAAGTCGGGACGCTCGCCAGCGTCCTACAGCTGCTCAAGCTGCCCGACGGCACCGTGAAGGTGCTGGTGGAGGGCGCGGAGCGCGCCAAGATTTCTCAAATATTCCGACCGCACCGAGTATTACGAGGCGAACGCCGCGGTGCTTGAGGACGTCGCCGGCGATCGCGTCGAGGCCGAGGCGCTGGCGCGCTCGGTGGTCAACGAGTTCGAAGGCTACGTCAAGCTCAACAAGAAGGTCTCGCCGGAAGTCGTCGGCGTGGTCCAGCAGATCGAGGACTACGGCAAGCTGGGCGACACGGTCGCCTCGCATCTCGCCGTGAAGATCCCCGACAAGCAGGGCGTGCTCGAGACGACGGTGATCGCCGAGCGGCTCGAGAAGGTGCTCAACCTGATGGAGTCCGAGATCTCGGTTCTCCAGGTCGAGAAGCGCATCCGCACGCGCGTCAAGCGCCAGATGGAGAAGACCCAGCGCGAGTACTATCTCAACGAGCAGATGAAGGCGATCCAGAAGGAGCTCGGCGACGAGGAAGGCCGCGACGAGCTCGCCGAGATCGAAGAGAAGATCAAGAAGACCAAGCTGTCGAAGGAGGCTCGCGAGAAGGCCACCCACGAGCTCAAGAAGCTGCGCCAGATGTCGCCGATGTCGGCGGAGGCGACGGTGGTGCGCAACTATCTCGACTGGCTGTTGTCGATCCCGTGGGGCAAGCGCTCGAAGGTCAAGAAAGACCTGGTGCACGCCCAGGGCATTCTCGATGCCGATCACTTCGGCCTGGAGAAGGTCAAGGAGCGCATCGTCGAGTACCTGGCGGTGCAGAGCCGCGCCAACAAGCTGACCGGCCCGATCCTCTGCCTGGTCGGACCGCCCGGCGTCGGCAAGACCTCGCTCGGCAAGTCGATCGCGCGCGCGACCGGGCGTGAGTTCGTCCGCGTGTCGCTCGGCGGCGTGCGCGACGAGGCCGAGATCCGCGGCCACCGGCGCACCTATATCGGCTCGATGCCCGGCAAGATCATCCAGTCGATGCGCAAGGCGAAGACCAACAACCCGCTGTTCCTGCTCGACGAAGTGGACAAGATGGGCGCCGATTTCCGCGGCGATCCGTCATCGGCCTTGCTGGAAGTGCTCGATCCCGAGCAGAACCACACGTTCAACGACCACTACCTGGAGGTCGACTACGACCTCTCCAGCGTCATGTTCGTGACCACGGCCAATACGCTGAACATCCCGCCGGCCCTGATGGACCGGATGGAGATCATCCGCATGGCCGGCTACACCGAGGATGAGAAGGTCGAGATCGCCCGCCGCCACCTGATCCCGAACTCGCTCACCAAGCACGGCGTCGACGCCAAGGAATGGGCGATCGAGGACGAGGCGCTCCTGCTCCTCATCCGCCGCTACACGCGCGAGGCGGGCGTGCGCAATCTCGAGCGCGAGCTCTCCACGCTGGTGCGCAAGGCGGTCAAGGAGCTCATGCTCACGCCGAAGAAGAAGTCGATCAAGGTGACGGCGAAGAACCTGAGCGACTATATCGGCGTGCCGAAGTTCCGCTTCGGAGAGGTGGAGGCCGAGGACCTGGTCGGCGTCGTCACCGGTCTCGCCTGGACCGACGTCGGCGGCGAGCTGCTCACCATCGAAGGCGTCATGATGCCCGGCAAGGGCCGCATGACGGTGACCGGCAATCTGCGCGACGTGATGAAGGAGTTGATCTCGGCAGCCGCGTCCTACGTGCGCTCGCGTGCGGTCGCCTTCGGCATCGAGCCGCCGCTGTTCGACAAGCGCGACATCCACGTCCACGTGCCGGAGGGCGCAACCCCGAAGGACGGCCCGTCGGCCGGCGTCGCCATGGTGACGGCGATCATCTCGGTGATGACCGCCATCCCGGTGCGCCGCGACATCGCCATGACCGGCGAGATCACCCTGCGCGGGCGCATCCTGCCGATCGGCGGCCTCAAGGAGAAGCTGCTCGCCGCGCTGCGCGGCGGCATCCGCAAGGTGCTGATCCCGGAAGAGAACGCCAAGGACCTGATCGAGATCCCGGACAACGTGAAGAGCGGGCTCGAGATCACGCCGGTCTCGCGCATGGACGAGGTGGTCAAGCATGCGCTCGTGCGCATGCCCGAGCCGATCGACTGGGACGAGGAGAAGGCAGCCGAGGCGGCCAAGGCTCGGGCCGACGCTCCGGTCGAGGAGGACGCTTCGATCCTCACCGCGCACTAAAGCGGCAAGCGATAAGCGAAGACGAGAGCGGCGCCTCCCGGGCGCCGCTTTTTTTCGTAGGGAACAAAATCGCCTGACGGGCGTGTGCGCGAGCCGCCTAAAGCGGCGGAGGGAACGGCGCTTGGCGATTTTGCCCACGTGCGGCGCTGAGTGCTGCGCCGTTGCCCACCCTACGAATTAGTGGCGGCAGCCGCCTCGGCCTTGCGCGCCAGCGGATGCGGATCGTCGGGCGACTTGACCTCCACCAGTCCCGCCAGCACCGGGTGCTCCTCTCTCGCGCAGATCATGTTGAAGGAGGCGACGTTGGGGTAGAGGTTCTCGCTGACCTTGAAGAAATTGTCGGGATTGAACAGCGGCGGCACATGCCACCAGATGCGGTAGCCGAGCTCGAGGATCAGGGTCACCAGGCTCCTCGATTTGTCGACGCGGTCGTTCTCCACGTAGAGGATCGGCTTGTGCGTCTCGATCAGCCGCGTGGCGCCGCGCAGGACCTCCTCCTCCATGCCCTCCACATCGATCTTGAGGAGGGCTACGGGCAGGTCGCGCAGCCGTTCGTCCAGCGTGACCACGGCGACCGCGTGCGATCCCCTGGTCTGCTGGCTGGCCAATGAAATGCCGCCGAAATTGCCGGCCGCCGCATAGTTGACGCCGGGGAGCCACAGCGTGCCGCGTTGGCGGCCGACCCCTTCGTTGAGTGCAACGACATTGGTGATCTGGTTGAGCGCGATCTGTGCCTGCAGGAACGCGAAGCAGGCGCGCTGCGGCTCGAACGCGATGACCTGGCCGCCGGGAGCGACCGACCGGGCGAGCGCAATCGTGTGCGCCCCGATGTTGGCGCCGACCTCGACGACATTCTGTCCGGGCTTGAGAAAGTGCCGCAGCGCCTGCGCTTCCAGCGCGCTGTACTCGCCGTATTTCTCCAGCGCCTGGCCGACATAGATGTCGTTGCGATTGACGAGGAAATGCCCGTCGCGCCCGGCGACCAGCGCAACCCCCTCGTTGACTACCACGACCTTCATCGATCGGCCCGCTGGCTGGAGCTTGCGTCCGCGACGTCCCAGGCGATATGTGGGAGGCCTGCGGGCGGTTAGCTCAGCTGGTAGAGCATCTCGTTTACACCGAGAGGGTCGGCGGTTCGAGTCCGTCACCGCCCACCAATCTTCGCTGCATCAGCAGCGAAGATTGCCCGCCTTAGCCTCTTGCGAAGGCGGGCTACCCAGCCTCTGCAGCTACGACCGGCGAGCCAATCTTCGCTGCGTCAGCAGCGAAGATTGCCCGCTGTAGCGTTGGCGCAGGCAAACTCAATTCAATGCAAATTGAAATAATCGGGCGACATCGTCAGCCCGTAACACAAGCACACCAAACGGAACGCGAAGCGCGTGCCGTCGCCTGCGGTCAAGTACAATCTCCACCGGACCGCCGCTATGCGGAGTGGCGGGCGTGCTGTCGTGACGGCTGGCGGCATTCCGGCGGTCCGCCGGAGCCTTGGCTCAAGCGGACCAGCCGGCAAAACCATGCGTCAGACGGACTCTTTCAACTCCTTGGCGGCGCGGAAGGCGACCTTCTTGCTCGCCTTGATCTGGATGGGCTCACCGGTCGCCGGGTTGCGACCCATGCGGGCAGCGCGCTTGCGCACCTGGAGAATGCCGAGGCCGCCGATGCGGATTCGATCGCCCTTCTTGAGGTGCTTGGTCACCAGATCGACCAGCCCGCCGAGGACCGACTCGGTCTGCTTCTTCGACATCTCATGATCTTCCGCCAGCTTCGCTGCCAAATTGCGCATCGTCACCGTCGCCTGCTTGCCCGCTGCTGCCTTGGCCATTTGCTCGACCTCCTCGTGTGGTTGATATGGGAAAACCCCCAGTAACATTCGTCGCATAGAACGATTCGGGGCGGGTCTGACCATCGATTGTTCGCGGAAATTCAGGGTTTTTTCGTGGTCGATGTCGAAAAACTGGGGATTTCTCGCACCTCGGTGCACCGAAACCGCGGTGGCGGGCGGTTTTTGGACGATTCGCGACGCCGGCGCGCCCACCCGCCGCTCGGCTGCTTGACTTGCCAAGGGGGTGGTCTTAACTCCGCATACTCGCCTTTGCGGGGGCGTAGCTCAGTTGGTTAGAGCGCCGGCCTGTCAC
>CAVZSC010000009.1:0-149626 GCA_963777755.1 uncultured Alphaproteobacteria bacterium | reverse complement strand
ACGCCGTCGATGATCGGCGGTGTCAAGGACTTCGATCCTGCCGCGGATTTCCCGCAGCATGTAGGTCATTTTTGTCCCGGCATCGGCCTCGATCCGCCTGTTTCTCACCGCTCGGTACAATCTTGACTGCTCGCGCAAGACGTTGGCAACCGAGTTCAACGGCGCGACGTTGTGCCGATGAGGGGGTATGATCTCCTCACGCTCATTATTGTCAGGGGGTACCAGCCCGTCTTTTCGCTTGCGCGCCAACGCTTTGACCTCCGTCGATTATGTCAATATAGGCCCTAACCGGTTTAGAAAGCCACGGCTTTGGTTCCCGAATGGGGACATTGACCCCTTTTTGAGAGGCAGAACGGCCACAGGGAGGGCCGCGAAGCCCAAAGTGGAACAGCATGGGTGAAACACGTGGACCATCATTTTAGGGGGGGTTGGAACACGTCCCCCTTTTTGCCAAACCACTGATACATAACACAATTCCAGGGGTGGAACGCGTGGAACCCGTGGAACACGGTGCTGCTATAAGCACCTATAACACACTATACCCTCCTTATTACCCCCTTCTCCTTCTATTAAACCCATTTATAGAGAGAAGAGGTGTTCCACCTGTTCCAGGCACTGCATCTGTTTGGGCTCGCTGATTTTTTGCCCTCGATTTGTGGTGTTCCACCTGCTGTTCCAGCCTGTTCCACGTGTTCCACCCCCTAGAACGGGATTTCATCGTTCACTGCCCGGGCTGCTGTCGCTTCGGCCGCGGCCTGGGAATGGCCTGTTGTTACGACATCGCCGGTCCTGGCCACGATGATCCGCTTTTCTTGCTCTTCCTTCGTTCCTCGGACGTAGCCGCGCCCCTTCTTCCCGTCGAAGCGGACTGACGTGTTCTCAAATCCGATGAACTTCATGCAGTCGGCGAGGCGCTTGCTGTTGGCCTGATTTTGTCGATCTTCTGACACGTTGACGATGATGAAGGCGTCCTTGTTGTTGATCTTGCCCTTGATGTCGCCGAGCGCTTCGTCGAGGAGGTCAACCCACGGGTCTGGAGTGGTTCGCCCCGCCTGAACTGCCGTGGCATCGCCCCATAATTTTTCGTCGAGCCGGATGCTCATCCCTTGGGCTTCGAGCTGGACTGCCTCGGCCCAGAGCTGATCGACGATCTTCGTGAATTCGTCGACCTTGATGATGTCTGTCTTCACGGGCCAGAATCGCCGGTTTCCGGTCAGGTCCATGAGGTACTCGGAGGAATTGGTGGTGCCGACGATGATGAACTGCCGCGGCACTTCCTCGACTATCCGACCGTATGCCATGCGCGAGCGATCGACCTGACGAGACGCCATCGTCTTGACGTGCTCTACGTCTGTTTTTCTCATGCTGCCTAATTCGCTCAGCTCGGCGATGAGCTTGCCACGAAGTTGTTCTATGAACTTCTTCGAGTCGCCGTCGATGGGAACGGTGTCGGTGAACCATTCCTGTTTCATCGCCAGCGTGGAGAGCAGGGTTGACTTGCCCCTGCCTTGAGGTCCCTCGAGTATGACGATTTCGTCGAACTTGCATCCTGGGCTCATGACGCGGCGGACTGCGGCGACCAGCATGATGGCACCGACCGCCTTGTTGAACTTGGTGTCCTCTGCCGAGCAGTAGTCGATCAGCCACGTGCCGAGGCGCTTCTTGCCGTCCCACTTCAGTCCCAGCAGGTGATCCTTCACCGGGTGGAACGATTTCTCCCGCGCCACGATCTTGACGACCTTGTAGAACAGGGCGTCGTCGAACATGACGTTGAACTTCCTGTCGATGGCGGCCCAAATGTCGTCTACCGCGGCGTCGTTGACGATCTTCTTGGTGGCGTTCATCTCAATGACGTACTGATCGGTGAAGACGTTGTAGCTCAGCTCCGCTCCCATCTTCTTGATTGTCAGCCGGATGTTATGCTGGCTATCCTTCTTGATCCGCCCCCTGATCAGCTCGAAATTTTCGGCGACCTGCTTCTTCGCCTTCTCGATCTGCACCTTCATGTAGCCAGCTGGCTGATCCTTGACGTGCTGGTGGATCGCCTTGCCGGCGCGCGTACTGTCGAGGCACGCCGCCGTGATCTTCTCGTCCGGCACTCTCAGGCGAAGGCACCCGCAGACGAAGGCGAAGAAGAACTGCTTCGGCTGGCGTAATCACCGCACGAGTTGCCGGCGCCAGGGTCGGCGATGTTCAGCATTTCGGTGAGCTGCTCGCTCAGGTCGCCGAGCTGTTCGCCCCCGCCGTCGCCTTGGCTCGGCCCCCCTTGCTGGGCCTTCATCTGGTCGAGCTCGACCGGGACTGCATCGATGACGGCGTCGATGTTGACCATCTGACTGGCGCCGATCGACAGCCCCGTGATGGTGACGTACTTCTCCGCGTTCCTGTAGGTCTCGACGAATGAGCCGTCCCCTGCCGCGCGAGGACCCTTGTACAATCTGTCACCAATTCCCGGTCCGATGATCCTGACGCCCGTCCCTGACGGCGACACCTCGGCGTAGCTGTTGCATCGCTCGATCAATTTCTTGGCGTAGGGCTTCAGCTCCCTCGTCTCCTTGTCCCGGCACTTGTCGCCGTCGAACGCCGCGTAGCCGGAGTTGAGCAGGCAGAACCCGATGCCGGAGTAATCCCCTCCGTTGCTCAGGGCGGCGATGCACTGCTGATAGGTTGACCAGGTCGAGGGCGTGTTCGTCTTCGCCTCTCGGCCGTTGGTCTGGTACGGCACCTTGGTCCACTTGTTCTTTTCGTTGAGCTCAAGTCGCCACAGGACCCAGTGAGGCATCTGCGTCAGCGGCTTCAGTGCCGCCGGAAGGTTCGTCAGGTCGCTCTCCACGAGCGTTGGTCTGCTGGCCGCGGTCTGCTGTTCTGTCATTGCCAAGTCCATTCCGGCCTTCTGGCCAGTTCGTGCTGCACTCCTTTTGGTGGTTGCTGGTCGCCTTAGAACCGGCCTTGAGCCTGGATCTGAGGCGCCCCGAGGGACTGGCAGCTGCCCAAAAAAGTCACTGGACAGATGATCCGGGAATGTTTAGAAGGTGGTTTGTGTGCCACCTCTAAAGATCATTCCCCCTTCGGGGGTTTGGCGATAGGGCCCGACTTCCAGGTCGGGCCTTTTTCGCGCCGGGTCGCCCCCTATTTGGGCCAAGGGCCAGGAGTCCCGGGTTTGCTGGTGATCAGCTTAACTCAAGTCGCCCCCCTTTGCCACTGTTACGTCCGTGACCATTCTTTTTAGCGCCAGCTTTGAAGCCACAGTCTACATCGCCTCAAAATCCGCGTGCATCAGGATCGTGATCTTGGATGCTGCGAATATCTCGTTCACCTGATCGAGCGTGGCACCTTCACCGGTGTACTGCACGAGGTAGAGCGCGTTGCAGCAACTCGCTCTCATCTGACGCAGGACCGCGGGGTAGTCATCGCCCATCGTTGGCTTTATCTCGATCCTGACAAAGCCCACATAATTGCTCTCTATGTGAACGTCGGCCGTGCCACTCTGCCTATAACCGTGATGATTGCGGCGGCTAACATGATTACCGAGAACAAAAACCGGCACCTCGAACTCGACAGAGATACGATCCAGCTCAGCTGGATCAATTGGCTGCGCCATTTCGACGGCCAACTGCTGCGCCAGTGTCGCGATTTTCTCTTGGATCCTGTCTAATTCGCCTTGGACCTTTTCCTTTGTGTTGCCCGAGGTCCACCTAAGTTCATCGTGCAACTCTTTCAGTTTGTATTCTATACCCTTGGCGTTGTGAACCTCGCGAAATTTCTCTCGTCGTTTCTGTCTGGCTACATCTTCCCTCCCTCCTGGATTTAGCGTGTCGTAGACGGCGGCCGCGAATTTTCCGTCGAGGAACATCGCCTGATACTTGTTGTGCTCGGGCGTCTCCTCAGAGTTTGGCCGAAAAAGAAAGTTGAGTGATTTCAGCCCGTTGCGATTCTCTCTCGTGGTTGCGAAGCTACGAGGAGGCACAACATGGTGTGGACCAAAATCACCCAGCAACAGTATCGGCGTGATGACCTTCGCTACGCAAGCGACATGAGGGACTCTGAATGGCGCTTGCTTGCTCCGTTGATGCCGCCGCCGTCTCGGGTTGGGCGCCCGCGCGAGGTTGATCTGCGCGCGGTGGTGAACGCGATCTTGTATATCGCAGCGACCGGTTGCCAATGGCGGGCGTTGCCAAAGGATTGCCCGCCACGCTCGACCGTTCAGTACTATTTCTATGGCTGGCGTAACGGACGCATCTGGCAGCGGATCAACTCTGTACTCGTGAGACGCGCGCGCGAAGATGCCGCGAAGGCTGTACCGTCTGCGGGCGTGATCGACAGTCAGAGCGCCAAGACGACGGAAAGCGGCGGCCCGTGCGGCTTTGACCCGGCCAAGAGGGTGAAAGGGCGCAAACGGCACATGGTCACCGATACGATGGGCTTGCTGCTTGCCTTGCTGGTGCACCCAGCCAATATCCAGGACAATCATGGTGCTGTGCCGCTGCTCACCGCACTCGGAGAGAATTCTCCAAGCTGCGGCATATCTTCGCCGACCGTGTCTACCGCGGTCCAAGCTCATCAACGCGCTCTCGGGATCAGGCAGGTGGACGATTGAGATCATCAACCGATCGCAGAGTGTCGGCACATTCAAGGCCGAGCCCAAACGCTGGGTGATCGAGCGAAGCTTCGCTTGGTTCGGACGCAACCGTCGCCTGGCAAAAGACTTCGAGGCCACCATCGAAAGCGCTGAAGCTTGGGTCACAATTGCAAGTGTTCGCCTCCTCGTACGACGTCTCGCCAGAGCCTGAAAACACCGATACTAATATTGAGTCGAAACTCTCAGGTTCCCCTCCATAGTTAATGATGGTTTGATACAGCGTGATGTGTTTCTCGCGCAACCACGGCTGCTCCGCCAGCCACTCGCGATAATTATGATCCTGCAGCAAGACCTCCACTGGCTGCCCCTTGTACTTGCCGAACGGCACCACGTTTTGGCCCGGCGCTGGTTTGTCGCTCATGTCCATTCTCTCACCATCACCGTGATCTGTTCCGCCGCCCGGGTGATGCCGGTGTAGAGCCAGCGGCGGCGGTCGTGGGGGAAACACGCGGAACTCGTCGAGCAAGCTCACGCTCCCCCACTGCGACCCCTGGGCCTTGTGGACCGTCAGCGCGTAGCCGTAGTCGAACTCGTCGTACTGGCGCGACACCGGCCGGGGACCGGTGAAGAACGCGGCGTGCGTCGCGACCTCGACGACCTCGCCGCCCTCCTCCGGCCTGATCGCCATGGAGATCTCGCCGTCGGCACTGGCCGCGTGCACCCTCTCCACTCTCCACAAGCTGCCGTTGAGGAGGCGCTTGGCGTGGTCGTTTCGCAGGCAGACGATCTTGTCGCCGATTTGCGGGAGGTCGCCGACGAGGCCGAGGCGGCGTCTGCGGGAGGAATTGTAGCCCCGGCGAGTCCTGTTGCGGCCGACCAGGTGCTGGTCGGCCACGATGTCGCTGGTGGCCGCGATCACCCGGCTCGTTCCGTAGGTGCCGATGTCGAGCTTGCGCCCCTCTCGCACCATCATCGACATGCGGATGATCGGGTTGTCTCTGGCCTGGCGATGAATTTCGGTAAGCATCACGTCAGGCTTTGCGGCGGTGAAGAAGCCGCAGCCGCGAGGCGGAGGCAGCTGGACCGGATCGCCCAGCACCAGCACCGGCACGCCGAACGCCAGCAGGTCGCGGCCGATCACCTCGTCGACCATGGAGCACTCGTCGACGACGAGGATGCTGGCATTGCAGAGGCGGCTGTCGCGGTTGAGGACGAACTCACCCGGCGGTGGAGAAGCTTGCCGCAGATGCAGCAGGTGGAGAAATTCTCCTCGACCTCGGGGTGGTCGCGGCAGACGAAGACGTCAGAGGCGCGGTAGATGAGGCTGTGGATGGTGGACGCGTCGTGGCAGCCCTTGGTGCGCATGACGTGGGCCGCCTTGCCGGTGTAGGCCGCGAACAAGACCGGGCCGTCGCACCCTTCGGCCACGTGCCGAGCGAGGGTGGTCTTGCCGGTGCCGGCAAAGCCGAAGACGCGGAAGACTTGCTCATCTTGGCTTCGCCGCCATCGCTCGATGGCCATCAGCGCATCGTCTTGCTGGGGCGACCACTCAAGTGACATAAAAATTTTCCTCCCCCCTGGGACATTCCTCGCGCAACATGACCGCACCGCGCTTCGCTGACTTCTCCTCGGTGCCGAACACCTCGACCTGATGGCCACACCGGCTGCATGTCAGTCGCAGCCCGGGAACTGAGCCCCCATTCTCGCCATCCAACTCGTCTTCATGGATTTCGACCTCAATGCTTCGTCGCTGCACCTCATCACCTCGTTCTTCAGTAGATCACGCACGCCTTTCTCATCGCCCCGCGGCACCATTGCCGCGCAGTTAGAACCGCTGCATTGCTGATAGGGAGATAGGGAGATAGGGAGATAGGAGAGGGAGATAGGGGAGATAGGAGATAGGTACAGGCAGGCGCCTGCTCAATTGGCGCGCTGGCCAATTTTCGTCGTGGCATGTTCCGGTGCTGGGGGGTATAAGGAGTGGTCTTTTTTAAAGACCGGTTCCCCCTGCGTGGGAACTGCCGGACCCCCATCCCTGCCACGGGATGGGGGTCACCTTTCAACGCTTACCCCACTTTTTATGGGATTGCCACTACTTTTTTAAAAGCGTTATCTTCGGGTTTTTAGTGAAGCTCGCCGTCTTCGAAGTCGGCCTCGATATAGAAACAAAATTACGCGGAAGTCGCCTGATTGGGTTTGCAGTCCGCAATTCGCGGCGTTGGCACCGTAAATCGCGTTCTTGTTTCAGTTGACCTTCTTCCCCGCTCGCATCCCGGGAGGGAGTGGCACGACGAAAAACTTTCGCCCCTTCTGGTCGGAGTAGAGCTGCATGAACGGATCGCCCTCCCCGGCAGCCTGGACGTCGATCGCCCACGAGTCCCACCGTCTTCACGAAATTGAACTTCGGTCTAGTCCGTGCTGCCACTCAATCATGGCGTCGAGAGAGTTGTCGTCGAAGGAGAGGTAGACCTCGCTGCCGTCGGGCGAGACCGCCATCTCGATCCGCGGGTTCTCGAACTTCTTGTTCACGCTTACCTCCGCGATAGTTTTATAAGACGGTCTTGCCAAGCTTCGTTGGGGAAGGTTGACGACCCGCCGCATTGTGAGCGGCGGATCGCCCGTCTTCGAGCTGTCAGCGCTCTCCGACGTAGGTAGTGAACCGCTCCAGCCACGCTCGAAACTGAGGCAGGACCTCCAGCACGGCCCTCATCTTGTCAGTGCTCTCCGACCTCTCGTCGTCAGGGCGGCGGGCCTCGTGATCGATCAGGTCGGAGGCGACCGTGTACGCCCGATCGAGCGCATGATCGAGCCTCCGCTGCCTTTCCCGAAGCTCGAACCTCCATTGCGTCTCCCCCATTCGATGCCTGACTTGCATGACAGCCTTCCCAAACTTCTGCACCTGGATTGCCGAGGATTACCTCGGGCTCTCGGACGATCCCGAGAACGAGGCGACACTAAGCGTTTCCCCAAATGGGTCAATAGTTTTGGAACAGCTCTTGCTAAGGTTTGTAAATACCCCATTTATGTAAATAGGTTGTTTATAATAAACCTATGAAAAAGCTATGGAAAAACCGTGGGTTACCGAACGAGCAAAGATTCGGCCGGGTTGGAAAAAGAGGTCAGCTCGCGCTGATCAACTTTATGTGAGCAGCCCAAATCTCGAGCGCAAGTCGCCTCTCCGCCATGTACTGCGCCATATTGTAGATGCCGGCAATGCCTGCCCGAAAGCCGCTGGAGTGGTTCACCGTCGCCTCGACAATGTGCGGCAGCGACGCCCAGATCGTCCATGAAGGTGACGGCCGTTCGCCGCAGATCGTGAAGGCGCCACTCCTCACTGGGCTTCATCAGTCGGTCGAGCCTGCGCTTGATCCGGCCGAACCCGGAGATCGGCCGGTCGCCGACGACGGTGAACACGAAGTCGGAGCCTGCCATTCGCGGCACCGACCGCGATGATGTCCCGCGCCAGCGGCGGCATGTACACCGCGTGCGGCTTCTTGTTCTTTGTTCGCGCAGGCGGCAAGTTCCAAGCACTGAAATCCTCGTTCAGCTCGCTCCACCGCATGCCGGCGCACTCGGACCGGCGCTGGCCGGTGAGCAGCATCAGCCTGACGCAATCGCCGAACGGGTAGCCCAGTTCGGTGCACGCGCCCACAGCGCCTTGATCTCGTTCGTGCTCAGGACCCGGGAGCGCGACGGTGGCGATTGCAGGCCGGTACATCCCCAGCGCCGGATTGATCTTGATCCTCCGGTGACGAGCTGCCCAGGAGAAGAGCTTGCCGACGGCCGCGGCCATTGCCCGCCCGCGCGCGTCGCTGACGCCGTCCGTTCCTGGGCCTGACGCCGGGGATGCCCTTGCGCCTTCGCCTCGGCAATGATGTCGTGGACCATGTCGCCGTCGATCTCGGCGAGCGGCTTGCCGGCCCATCGCCGGGCGAGCCCGTTGGGGATCAGCACTGGATCTTCGCCTGACGGATAGCGCAGGCCGAGGTGTCGCGCCGTGATCCGCCAGCCGCGAAGTGCCATGCAGTGGTCGGACACGAAGTCCATCGCCACCTGGGCGAAGCTGTCGCCTGACGCGCGCTTCTTCTTCGGCAGCTCGGCGATGTCGACGCCCTTGGCCCGCTCGCGCAGCAGCTGATTGGCGAGAATGCGAGCAGAGCGCGGTGACAACGGAGCGCCCAGGACTGGCCTCGCCGTCGTCGCTCGACGTGTCCAGCGCACCGAGCGTCAACTTCATCTGTCGCCCGTCCGGTCTCCGGCCGCGGACGATCCAGCTCATGCGCCCGGTTGGCTGGACGGCGAGCCGCAATCCATGGGCACCGGCGTCGGGAATTTCGCGAACGCGCTTTGGGTCGGGCTTCAGTCTTGCAATGGCGGCAGGGGTCAGCAGCTTCGGCACGGTCCATCCTTTCGAGTAAACGTGAGGTATACATCTACAGTTGTACACCGTGCCCTCGTAAGTTGTAAATGGGGAACTGACAACCAGGCCAAGTCGCTGACATCGTTGGCTTAGTCGCGGATCGCAATCATCGGTTGTCGCCTCGAGGCTTGAAACTGATCTTCTCCGGCTCTATCGGCAAGCTGCGCGACATCCGCTTCATCTTCTCCCATTCGGGCGGCACCCTGCCGATGGTTGCCGGCCGGATCGAGCACTACGCCGCCCTGCCCGCCTTCAAGGACAAGGTGCCGAACGGCTTCCTCAACGAGCTCACGCGCCTCCACTACGAGATCGCCAACGCCGCAAACAAGCCGGCGCTGTCCGCGCTCACCAGCCTGGTGCCGACTTCGCAGATCATGTTCGGGTCCGATTTTCCCCTGGTCTCGATCGGCGAAACCGCGCATGGTCTCGCGCAGCTCGGCTTCGGAGCAGCCGACTTCCAGAAGATCGCGCGGGACAACGCGGTGGGATTGATCCCGCGCCTGAACGCGTAATGGGATTCTGCCCCGCCATCGTCATCCCGGACGGCTCGCTCGGCGAGCCGATCCGGGACCTACCCACCCCTGTGGTATAGGCTCGATCGCAGAGTTCGTATAAGCAGCGACACGGAGTCCTGGCTCCCGGCACTCGCGCTGGGCGCTCGGCCAGGATGACAGGAACGAGAGTCATCGAATTGGAGAGTGGCGCGTGAACGTGGGATTCGTCGGCCTCGGCGTGATGGGCCAGGGCATCGTGCCGCGCCTGCAGGCGGCCGGCCACAACGTCACCGGCTGGAACCGGAGCAAGGACAAGGCGCAAGCGCTGATCGCCGCAGGGATGCGCTGGGGCGATACCCCGCGCGCCGTCGCCGAAGCCTGCGACGTCGTTCTTTCCATGGTGACCGACGGGGAGGCCGTGCGCACCGTCGCGCTTGGCGATGACGGAATCATCGCCGGCCTCAAGCCGGGCGGCATCTACGCCGACATGAGCACCATTGCCCCCGACGCGAGCCGTGCGGTCGCTGCCAAATTCGCCGAACGCGGGCTCACGATGCTCGATGCGCCGCTTTCGGGCAGCCCGGTCACGCTGGCGCAGGGCAATGCCTCGGTGATGGTGGGCGGCACCCCCCAGGCGTTCGAAGCGGTGAAGCCTGTGCTGCTCGCGATCGGCCCCAAGGTGACGCATATCGGGGCGAACGGGCTCGCCTGCCAGATGAAGATCGCCGTCAACCTCCTGCTCATGGTCGAGGTGATCGCGTTCGGCGAGGCGGTGGCCCTCGCCGAGAAGGGCGGCGTCGGCCGCGAGATCGCGGTCGATGCCATCCTCAAGAGCGTTGCGGCCTCGCCCGTGCTCGGCTATCGGGGGCCGTTCATCCTGGACGGCAAGATGCCGGCGGTGCCGCTCGCCGACGTCACCCTGCAGCAGAAGGACATGGTGCTGGCGCTCGAGCTCGGCCGCAAGCTCGGCAGCCCGGTGCCGCTGGCGGCCGCCGCCAACGAGATGATGAATGCCTGTCGCGGCCTCGGCATCGATCATCGCGACTTCGTCACCGCGCACGAGGTCTATCGCCGTCTCGGGGGACAGATGTGAGCAAGATGTATCGCACCAACCTGCGCGACGTGCCGCAGGTCGCCGGCCTCAAGCGCGACGACGGCTGGGTCGACATGCAGGTGCAGTTCCTGATCGACAAGAAATCGGCCGGCGCCGACAACGTGGTCGGCTGGACCGTGCTCAAGCCGGGCGCGCGGCACGAGCGTCATCGCCACCACAATTGCGACGAGTTCTTCATCGTGCTCAAGGGGCACGGCCACATCTACAACGACGACGGCGAGGAGCCGTCCGGCGAAGGCGACGTGGTCTATTCGCCGCGCGACTGCTGGCACGGCTTCAACAACACCTCGGACGCGGACGTGGTGCTGGTGTGGGGCTGGATGGGCGCAGGCTCCATCGAGGACTCGGGTTACGAAGTCGACCCGGACAGTCATTGAAGGATAGCGTGATGGCGTTTGAGGATCCTCGCATCGCAGCCGGCATGCGGCGGCAGACCGCGCTGCGACACGAGCGGCTGGCGTCGGGAGCGAAGGTGGCCGGCTGGAAGGTCGGCTTCGGCGCGCCGGCCGCGAAGGAGAAGCTCAAGCTCGCCGCGCCGCTTACCGGCTTCCTGCTCGACCGGGCGATCCTCGCCTCGGGCAGCAAGGTGTCGCTCCAGGGCTGGCACAAGCCGGTGGCCGAGCCGGAGATCGCGATTCATTTCGGCCGGGACGTGCCGGCAGGCGCCGATGAGGCGACCATCCGGGCCGCCATCGCGGCGCTCGGGCCGGCCATCGAGCTCGCCGATGCCGACGGCCCGATGGACGACGTCGAGGCGATCCTCGCCGGGGATATTTTTCAGCGCTACGTCGTGCTCGGGCCGCGCGAAGCGTCGCGCGCCGGCGCGCGTCTCACCGGCCTGACCGGCCAGCTCGTGCGCTCAGGCCAAGCGATTGACGTGCCCGCCGATCTCGAGGCCAACACCGGCAAGCTCGTCGAGATCGTGCGCCATGTCGCCGATACGGCGGCCGCGCTCGGCGAGTCCCTGCGCGCGGGTGAGTTCATCATCGCCGGCTCGGTGGTGGCGCCCATGTTCGTCGCGCCAGGCGAGAGCGTCAGCTTCGTCTTGTCGCCGGGCGGCGCCGTCTCGGTCGAATTCACCGCATAGGACCTGCCATGTTCAAAGCTTCGGCGAACGTCATGCTGCCGACCTCGATCATCGGCTCGCTGCCGCGCCCGGCCTGGTACACGGCGACGCTCGGCCCCCGGAGCTTCCTCGAGGCCATGGTCAACTCGCGCTATCGCGAGCAGTACGAGGACGCAGTCTCGTGTTTCCTGCGCGCGCAGGAGGTGGCCGGCCTCGACATCTGCACCGACGGCGATGCGCACTACGACGAGGAAGTCGGCGGGATGAGCTGGCAGAGCTACCCGCTGACCCACATGGCGGGCTTTGCCGCCGAGCCGGAGCCCGCCGTCTACAACGTCGGCGCCGTCGCCTATCCGCGCGGCCATATCCTGCACGATTTCCTCGAAGCGCGCGTGTTCCCGCGCATCGTCGGACCGATCGGGCGCGGCAACCTGCAATACGCTGCGCTGTGGAAGACGGCGCAGCGCATGACCACGCGGCCGGTCAAGTTCGGCACCATCCTGCCCGAGCTGCTCGCCGCCTCGGTCGCCGACGACCACTACAAGGATCCGATCGAACGCACGTGGGCGTTCAGCGAGGCAATCAACCAGGAGCTCAATGCGCTTGCCGATGCAGGTTGCCCGGTGATCCAGATGGAGGAGCCGCAGATCCACATGGTGCCGGTGCGCGGCAAGGCGTTCGGCAAGCTCGACGTCGACGACCTGGCGAAGATCTTCAACAACACCGTGAAGGGGCTGCGCGGCAAGACGGAAGTGTGGTGCCACACCTGCTGGGGCAATCCATCGCAGCAGCGCATCTTCACCGACATCCAGAGCTATCAGCCGACGCTGAAGGCGCTGGCGCAGCTCGATGCGGACGCCATCACGTTCGAAACCTGCTCGTCCGGCCCGGGCGACCTCAAGGCGATCGGCGAGGCGATAAAGGACAAGAAGGTGGTGGTCGGCGTGATCGACCATCACACGCTGCAGGTGGAACGGCAGGACCAGGTCGCGGCGCTCATCCGCGAAGCCCTGAAGCACGTTCCGCCGGAACGGCTGATCATCTCGTCCGACTGCGGCATGGGCCGCGAAGGCATGGGCCGGCGCCATGCCACCTACAAGATGGTCGCGATGGTGCTCGGCACCAACATCGTGCGCAAGGAGCTCGGTCTGCCCGAGGCGCAGTGCCTCGCTGCCGATGCACGCTACTCGCTCACCCTGACGAAGACCGGGTGAGAGACAGCAGGCGACCGCGGGGTCCAGCTACATGCCGTCACTGCATCGATCAATCGGTCACCTCTTTTGGCCGCGGGATCGGCGGGGCCCGCTTGACGAGCGCACGTCCCGGATAGTCTCGATGGCAATGGGTCACCAGCTCCTCGACGAACTGCACCGCGTAGGGAGCCCGGAAGCGGCGTGAATCCCAGGCTATGTGCGACCACCGGCCGACCGATGCGCCGCGGTGGACCAGTGGCACCGCGAGCACGATGTCCCGAGGCACTTGTGCGTTGGAGGGAAGAATCGCAATTCCGTAGTTGGTTGCGGCGAGTGCCACGAGCGTATGCGGGGCGGCGCTTTCCAGCAGCACGGGCGGCTGGACGTGCGCGATCCGACACGCGATATCGAACCACTCGCGCGAGCCGAACTCGCGCCGCAGCAGCAGCAATGGCTCCTCGGCCAGCTCGGCGATCTCCAGAACGGCACGCCGCCTCAGCCGGTGCGCCGGGGACAGCACCGCAAGCACGTGCATGGGATAGAGCAGACGTCCGGGAAAGCGCGAGCCGACGGCCGGGGTCATCGCCAGATGAGCGTCGCCGCGCTCGAGGTGTACGAGCAAACGAGCGCCGCCGTCCTCGATGAGGTGGACTTCCACGCCGGGGTGGCGGCTCCGGTAGCGGATCAGGAAGCCCGCCAGCAGGTTCTCGATCACCTGCGGCGTCGCGCCGACGCGAAGGATCCCGGTCTCGCCGGACTTGAGCGAGCGCGCCCGCTCGCCGAGCGAGTCGGCTTCCGCCAGCAGGCGGCGGCTGCGCCGGAGCAGATCTTCGCCCTCCGATGTCAGCTGGACGCGCCGGCCAAGACGATCGAACAGCGGCACGCCCAGCTCGGCCTCCAGCACGTGGATCTGCCGGGAGAGCGCCGGCTGACTCACGTTCAGGCGTGCGGCGGCACGAGCGAAGCCGCCGGCATCCACAATGGTGGCGAAGGCGCGCAGGTGGCGCAGGTTCATGACCGGATTGATAACGGATTTGCATCAATCATGAAACGATAAATGCATTGGACATATTCAGTCCAGGTCCCATACCCTGCCGCACATTCAGGGCCCAACCTTTGTCTGTGTGAGCCGCCGGGGTGACGACCGTCACTCTGCTCGGCAACGCACAGTCGCGTCCGCTCGCATGGTGCGCAAGCAACTTGGCCTCCGATGAGAGGAAAGCGTGCGATGAAAACGAAGTCGAAGATATCCGCAGCGGCGCTGCTGGCCAGCACACTTGTGGCGACCGCGTCTGCCGAGGATCTGGGCCGCGTGAGCTTCAAGACCTCGTGCAGCTCGGCGGCGCAGCAGAAATTCGATCGCGGCGTCGCCCTCGTTCATTCGTTCTACTATCCGGACAGCATCCAGGCGTTCACCGAGGCCGCCGCCGTCGATCCGCAATGCGCCATCGCGTACTGGGGGATCGCCATCAGCCAGCGCGTCAATCCGCTGGTGCTGCCGCTGTCCGCCGTCGCGCTTAAGAACGGCCTGGAGGCGGTACAGAAGGGCAAGGCGATCGGCGCCGCAACCGCGCGCGAGCGCGACTGGCTGGCCGCGATCGAGGTCTACTACCGGGACCACGACAAAGTCGATCAGACCACCCGCGGGCTCGCCTACGAGCGGGCGATGGAGCAGCTCGCACAAAAATATCCGGACGACATGGAAGCGACCATCTTCCATGCGCTCGCGCTGAACGAGACGGCTCCGCCCAGCGACAAGACCTATGCGAAGCTGCTCAGGGCGGGCGCCATTTTGGAAACGGTCGCCGCGGCGCTGCCCGACCACCCGGGCGTGCTTCACTACATCATCCACAGCTACGACTACGCGCCGCTGGCCAAGCGCGCGATCGATGCCGCCAACCGATACGCCAAGGTCGCCCCGGCCGCCCCGCATGCGCGGCACATGCCGGCGCACATCTATTCCATGGTCGGCCTGTGGGCGGAGTCGGTCGCGTCCAACGCCACATCGCTGCAGGCGGCCCGCGAGCAGGCGGCCCGGACCTGGCCCGGAGCGGCGCATCCCGCCGAGTCGCACATGCTGGATTTCACACAGTATGCGCTCCTGCAAATGGGACAGGAGAACCGCGCCAGGCAGGTGCTCGCGGAGAACGCCGCCATCCGGAAGCTCGGTTTCGAATACCTGGTCGGCTACACCGCCCTCGCCGCCGTGCCGGCGCGCTATGCGCTGGAACGGCAGGCCTGGCAGGAGGCGGCCGTGCTCGAGCCACGCAGCAGCCAGTTCCCGCAGGCTGAGGCGATCACCCATTTCGCCCGCGCTATGGGCGCGGCGCGCAGCGGAGATCTCCCTGCCGCGGAGCGCGAAGTGGCCAGGCTCAAGGACCTGCGCACGATGCTGGAGCGGGCGAGCCAGGTGTATTGGGCCGAGCAGGTCGAAATCCAGGCGCTGGCCGCCTCGGCGTGGCTTGCCCAGGCCAAAGAGGAGAACAATGCGGCGCTCAAGCTCATGCGTGCCGCGGCGGACCTGGAGGACGGCAGCGAAAAGCACGTCGCGATGGAGAACAGGCTCTACCCGATGCGCGAGCTGTTGGGCGATCTGCTGCTGGAGCAGCGGCAGCCGATAGAGGCGCTCAACGAATACGAGACCGCGATCGTGTCGACGCCGAACAGGCTGCGCGGGCTGTTCGGCGCCGCCAAGGCGGCGGCGCTCGCCAAGGCCGACGACAAGGCGGCGACGTATTTCCGCAACCTCGTGCAGTTGACCAGGGATGCGGACACGGACCGAACGGAGATTCGGGAGGCAAAGGCGTTCCTGGCACAACGATGAGCCGCCAGCCTCTCCGACGGGAGCAGCAATCATGATCCGTGCTACGGGAGCGGCGGTGGCGGGAGGCCTGATCTGCGGCGCGGCCGTTTGCATCGTGATCGGAGTGACGCAACCGGACCAGGCTGCACCGCTGGTTCCTGCGGTCGACGTCGCATCCGCAAGCACCGTCGAGCTGGACAACTGGCCGATCTGCACGTCCATGGGAGCGATGGCGGGCGGCGCGGATTGGGCGCAACTCGACCCGGAGGTTGCTGCCGGCAAGAAAGCGCTCGCGACTGGGGACTGGGTCGGCGCCATTGCGGCCCTCGCGCCGGCCGCGTTGCGCGACGCGCGCAACGCCGATCTGCAGAACGACCTCGGCTACGCCCATCGCCGATTGCGCCAGCTCGATGCGGCGTTCCAGTATTACCGGCAGGCGCTCGCGCTCAATCCCCGCCACCGCGGTGCGCACGGGCATCTCGGCGAGGCCTATCTGGCCATCGGCAACCTCGCCGGCGCCGAACAACACCTCGCCACGCTGGAAAGAATTTGTCTGATCCCATGCGAGGAGTACGATGCGTTGAAAGCAGCACTTGCGCTCTACAGGGGTATCGCGTCGCGCTGAAGCCGAGTTCGCAGGCTGCATGGTCGTTTGCGGGAACGTGACATGAAATCCGTGTTCGAGCTGGAGCAATTCATCGCCGACTGTCGCGCGGCGCTTGCCGCCGACAAGTCCCCTAAGCTCGTCCGCGACGTTGTCGCCCGCGCGGTGTCCGATCCAGGGGCCGTGCTGAAGGGCCTGGGCGAGCCCAAGCGCGCAGGCCTGCACAAGATCTATCAGGCGAAGGACTTGACCATCCTCAACGTGGTGTGGGCTCCGATGATGACCATCGTGCCGCACAATCATCACATGTGGGCCGTGATCGGCATCTATACGGGCCGCGAGGACAACATCTTCTGGCGCCGTATCCCTGGACGTGAGGGCAAGGTCGAGGCTGCCGGCGCCAAGGCACTGGGTGTGAAGGACGCGGAGCCCCTCGGACCCGACATCATCCACTCGGTGACCAACCCGATCCCGCGGTTCACCGGCGCCATTCACGTCTATGGAGGCGACTTTTTCTCGCCGGCGCACCGCAGCGAATGGGACCCCGAAACGCTGGTCGAAGAGCCGTGGGACCCGCAGAAGGCCGTGCAGCGCTTCGAACGGGCCGACAAGATCGGCCGAGCGTTTGCAACGTGAGTCAGCGGTTGAGCCACCGCCGCGCAAAGCCGAGCAGCCCCTGCGGCATGAAGATGATCATCGCAATGAAGATGATGCCGACCGGAATCAGATAGGGGAACTGTTCGCCGAACAGGCGCGAGAACAGTTCCTTCAGTCCGAGGAAAAATCCCGCGCCCACGATCGGTCCGACCAGGGTGCCGATCCCGCCCATGACGTTGAAGATCACCGTCTCGCCGGAGACCAGGAAGTACACGAAGTCGGGCGCCGCGAAGCGGTTCTGCAGCGCGTAGAGAACGCCGGCGAGGCCGGCGAACACGCCCGACAGCATCACCGCTACGATCTTGTAGCGCTCAACCGCATAGCCGATGGCGCGTGTGCGCGGCTCGTTCTCGCGGATCGACTGCAGCACCATGCCGAACGGCGACTGGGTGATGCGCCGCATGATCAGGTAGGAGGCGGTGACCACGGCGAGCACGAACCAGTGCAAGGTCTCGGGCGTGAACGGTTCCCGATAGATTCCCGGGAGCCATAGCTGCGGCCGCGAGAACGTGAGCCCGTTCTCGCCCCCGGTTACCTCGGTCCAGGTGAAGATGATGACGTAGAAGATCTGCGAGAAGATCAGCGTCGTGATGGCGAAATAGATGTCGCGCAGGCGGGTCGAGAAATAGGCCATGAACAGCGCGATGCCGGCGGCGCCGATCAGCCCATAGGCGATCGCGAGCCACAGATTGGGCGGCCGCACCATCAGCAGCGCCGCCGCCGCGCCATACATGCCGAGACCGAAGAACGCCGAATGGCCGAATGACACCATGCCGGTGTAGCCGATCAGGATGTCGGACGACATGGCGAGCAGGCCCCAGATCAGGACCTCAGTCAGAAAGCGGCGCCAGAACTCCGGCAGCACCAGTGGCGCCACGATCAGCAGCGCGAGAACGACACAGAACCCGATCCAGTAGAAACGAGTGGAGCGATTGGTCATTTTGGCGTCGGTACGAACAGGCCGGTCGGCCGGAACAACAGGGTGAGGATGAGAACCACGAACGAAACGATCACGGCCTGGGCCGGGCTGACCCAGATCGAGGCGTAGGCTTCCAGCAGGCTGATGAAGATCGACGCCGCAATCGATCCCCCCAGGTTGCCCATGCCGCCGACCACCACCACGATGAAGGCTTTCAGCACCCAGTCGAGCCCCATGGCGTGGTTGACGCCGACCAGCGGCCCGAACAGCACGCCGCTCGCCGCCGCCATGCCGGCGCCGATGGCGAACACCGCGGTGTGCACCCACGGCACCGGAATACCCATGGCCTGCGCCATCACACGGTCCTGGGTGGTGGCGCGAATCCAGATGCCGTAAGTGCCGTATTTGAGAAAAAGCCAGAAGCCGCCGATGATCGCCGCCGAGAGGCCGGCGATCACCAGGCGGTACCAGGGATACTCGAGATAGAACAGGTTGAAATAGCCGGTGATCGGCTCCTGGATCTTGCGCGCCACCGGGCCGAACGCCCACAGCGCATAGTTCTGCAGCACCAGCGATATGCCGAACGTGGCGAGGATCGTGGTCAGGGGATCGCGGCCGATCAGCGGGCGCAAGGTGGTGATCTGCAGCGCCGCACCGATCAGCGCGACGGTGAGCGTGGAGAGAATGAGCGCGATCCAGAAGCTGCCGGTGCTCGCCAGCACCACCACGCCCACATAGGCGCCGAGCATGAACAGCTCGCCATGGGCGAAGTTCACCACGTCCATGATACCGAAGATCAGCGTCAGGCCCGAGGCGACCAGCGCCAGGATCATGCCGGTGACGATACCGTTGAGGGTCTGGATGACGATCAGCTCGTAGGGGATGGCCGCAAAGAACGCCTGCACGGTGTCCATCCTACACTCCCAGATATTGCTGGATGACCGCGTCGTCGACCTTGAGCTCGGACGCCGCCGCATGGTGGCGGACGACGCCCTTCTCCATGATGTAGATGCGCTGGCTCGCCTCGAGCGTGAGCGGCACGTTCTGCTCCACCAGCAGGATTGCCACGCCCTCGCGGTGCAGCACGTCGATGATCTGGCGGATCTGCGAGACCATGCGCGGCATCAGCCCTTCGGTCGGCTCGTCGAGCAGGATGATCTTCGGCTCGAGCATCATGGCGCGAGCGATCGCCAGCATCTGCTGCTCGCCGCCCGACAGCGTCCCGCCCGCCTGGTTGCGCCGCTCGGCGAGAACCGGGAAATAGGCGAAGACCTTGTCGAGCAGCTCCTGCTTGCGCGCTTCCGTCACGCCGTGGCGATCGAGCCCGGTGCGCAGATTCTCCATCACGGTGAGAAGACGGAAGATGCGGCGATCCTCCGGCACGTAGCCGATGCCGAGCCGCGCCAGCTTGTGCGCAGGCAGGGTGGTGATCGGCTGGCCGGCGAGCAGGATGCGACCCTGGTGCGGATTGACCAACCCCATGATGGTCTTCAGCGTCGTGCTCTTGCCGACGCCATTGCGGCCCAGGAGTCCCACCACCTCGCCCGGCCCGACGGTCAACGAGACGCCGTGCAGGATATGGCTCTTACCATAGTAGGTATGGATGTCCTCGACCGCGACCAGCGGCTCTGTATGGGTTGTGGCGCCGCTCATGTCTTGAGATAGACCTCCAGCACGCGGGCGTTCTGCTGGATCTCGTCGGGCGTTCCCTCGGCCAGCACGCGCCCGTAGTGGAACACCGAGATCCGCTGCGCGAGCTCGAGCACGACCTGCATGTCGTGCTCGACGATGAGGATCGTCAGGTTCTGCGCGATGCGGCGCACCAGCGCGATCGTCTCGTGGGTCTCGACCGCGCTCATGCCGGCGGTCGGCTCGTCGAGGCACAGCAATTGCGGCTCGGTCGCGAGTGCAATGCCGATCTCGAGATTGCGTTGCTCGCCGTGCGACAGGTTGGCGGCGAGTTCGTCGGCCTTGGCGGCGAGGCCGACCGATTGCAGCACGGCCTCGGCCTTCTCGATGATGTCGCGGTAGGCGCGATGGTGCCTGAGCATGCTCCAGCCATGCCGACGCGACTGGGCGGCGATGCGCACGTTCTCCAGCACGGTGGCATTGGGCAGGATGTTGGTGATCTGGTACGAGCGGGCGATGCCCCGCTGCGAAATCAGGTTGGGCGGCAACCCGGTGATCTCTTCGCCGTCGAACAGGATGCGCCCTGCGGTCGGGCGCAACACGCCGGTGAGACAGTTGAAGAACGTGCTCTTGCCGGCACCGTTCGGTCCGATGATGGCGCGGACCTCGCCGCGCTGAATGGAAAAGTCGACGCTGTCGACAGCGGTCAACCCGCCGAAGCGGACGGTCAAGCCCTCGGTACGCAGAATCTCACCCTCGGTGCGCGGAATGGCACCCGAGGCCCCCTCCCGGCCTCGATCGGCTGGGAGGGGCGCATCGATGGAATGATCGGCTTTCACTTAGAGCGTGCCCTGTTCCCCCTCGAGCGGAGCACACGCTAGGTCGAGGCGAACTTGCACTCCGGTGGGAACATTGTCTTTTCCTTCGGCACCACGTCGAGGATCCGAGGCTTGCCGTCCTTGATGTCGAAGATGAACTCGCGGATGAAGGCCTGGTGGTCTTCCTTGCGCAGCACCTTGTCGCCCTGCGGGAAGTCGTCGCCTTCCTTCATCTCGAGGCCTTCCAGCGCCTCGATGAGTTTCATCGTATCCTCGCGGCCGCGGAACTTCGACTTCTCCATGCCGATCTTCAAGGCATTCATCGCCTCGTAGTTCGACTGCACGTAGCGGTCGGGCTCGGGACCCGATGGATCGATCTGCTTCAGCCGGACGACGGCGTCGTCGTAGAACTTCTTGTGCGAAGGCGTGTTCAGCACACCCTGGAAAACCGGCAGGTAGCGGTTGACGCCGACGAAGCCCTCGATCTTGTTGCCGAGCGCCGGCAGGTTGGTGGACTCGGCGATGGCGCCGTCGCCCGCCCACTTGTACTTCTTGGTCAGACCGAGATCGAACGCCTGGTTGCCGATGGTCACACCGTCCTTGCCGAAGAAGATCCCGAACAGGCCGTCGAAATTGCCGGTGATCTTCGACAGGAACGCCGTCATGTCGGCGGTGCCGAGCGGGATGCCGGTGGTCCCGGCAATCTCGCCGCCCGCCTTCTTGATCTGGTCCGCATAGGCATCCTTGGTCGACTGGCCCCACGCATAGTCCGCATAGGCGATGTGCCAGCGCTTGCCCATCTTGACCAGGTGGGGGGCGAACGCCACCGCCTGCGCCGGCGCATAGTCGAACGGGCGGAACGTGTAGCGGCTGCACTTGGTGGTGGTCAGCGTTGTGTCGAGGCACACGCCGATCATGTTGACGATCTTGTATTCGTCGAACACCGGCTGGCAGGCGAGGCAGACGTTGGAGAGGAAGCCGCCCTGGTGGATGTCGACCTTGTCCTCGACCACCAGCTTCTCCGCCTTGCGGCGGCCGACGTCGGGCTTCGACTCGTAGTCCGCGATGACCAGTTCGATCGGCCGGCCGTTGATGCCGCCCGACTTGTTGATGCGGTCGACCGCCATCTGCGAGCCGACCAGCGCGGTCTTGCCGCCGGCCGCCGCAGCACCGGACAGCGGCTGCAAACTGCCGATCTTGTACGGCTTGGCCTGGCCGAACGCGGCGCGCCAGGGCGCCGGCACCAGCATGGTCGCGCCGATCGCGCCGGCGCCCCAGCCGACGACCCGCCGGCGGGTGACCTTGCCGCTGTACCAGAACGCTTCACTCAGCTCCTGCGATTTCTCATGGTCAGCCATTGATAGCTCCTCCCAGACCGAAATCATGCGCGCTGCCTGCAGCCGTCCTGCATCGGCAGCGGATCAGAACCCTAGCAAACGCGATCCTGGCGGCAGATTCAACCGTTTTCCGCTTGCGTACCGATGATAAGGTGAGCGAGGCGTGCCGGCGGCTCCCCGTCCGGCAGCACGGATCGGAGAGATGCCATGGCCGTCGCTACGTTGCAGCGCGAACTCCCACCGGTTGCACAGACCGGCCGCGACGCCCGCCTGATGATCCGCCAGGGCAATTATACCGGGGTAACCTCCGGCCTCGCGCCGGGCTATGTGCAGGGCAACCTGGCGATACTGCCCGACGCGCTCGCCCGCGATTTCCTGCGGTTCTGCCAGCTCAATCCCAAGCCGTGCCCGCTGCTCGCCTCGTCGGCACCCGGCGATTGGCGGCTGCCGGCGCTCGCCGAGGACCTCGACATCCGTACCGACCTGCCGCGCTATCGGGTGTGGCAGAACGGCGAAGTCGTGGACGAGCCGGCCGACATCCGCCGGTGGTGGCGCGACGACCTTGTCGCCTTCGTCATCGGCTGCTCGTTCTCGTTCGAGCACCCGCTGCTCGAGGCCGGCATCGAGATGCGCCACATTACGTGTGGCACGACCGTGCCGATGTATCGCACCACGATCGAGACGATGCCGGCCGGCCCGTTCCACGGGCCCATGGTGGTGTCGATGCGGCCGATGAAGCCGGCGGACGCGATCCGGGCCATCCAGATCACCACGCGGTTTCCCAGCGTCCATGGGGCTCCAGTGCATATCGGGAAGCCGGAGCTGATCGGCATTCGCGATGTCACGCATCCCGACGAAGGCGATCCGATCGCGATTCATGACGACGAGCTTCCGGTGTTCTGGGCGTGCGGCGTGACGCCGCAATCGGTGATCGCGACCGTGAAGCCCGACTTCTGCATCACCCACTACCCGGGCAGCATGCTGGTGACCGACCGCCGCAACGTCGACCTGGCGATCATGTAGGTCGTCATCGCCGGGCTTGTCCCGGCGATCTCGCTTGGCGCGGCACTGCCATCCTGATCGGAATGGGCGGCACAACCGCGAGTGCCTTGCATCGCATCGCGGGCGACCCGTATCATTCTACAAAACACTCAGCCGCGCCCGCGGGAGGGTTCATGTTCGCCAAGACGTGGCAGACGTCGCGCCGCCAGTACGGGCTGCGCGTGGACCGCGACCTGCCCATACCGGTGAGCACCGGCCACACGCTCGATGCCGACGTCTATCGACCCGACGCGCCGGGGAAATTTCCCGCGATCCTGTGCCCGCACGCCTATTCCAAGCACGATCAGGTCGCACCCCTGATGCCGGTCGGCTTCTCCCACGCGCGCGGCCACATGGAGAGCGGCGACCCGAATTTCTATGCGCGTCGCGGCTACGCCCAGGTGCTGCTCAACGTGCGCGGCACCGGCAAGTCGGGCGGCGCCTTCGGCAACCTCGGCAAGGGCACCATCGCGGACGTGTGCGAGGCGATCGACTGGCTGACTGCGCAGCCCTGGTGCGACGGCAACGTGGGCATGTTCGGCGCCTCGTATTTCTCACTTGTCGCCGGGCTGGTCGCGGCACAGAAGCCGAAGAACCTCCGGTGCATCTTCGCGCCCTTCGCGTGGTCGGACGCGTACCGCGACCGCTATTACCAGGGCGGCATTCTCAACTACGGCTTCAGCAAGATCTGGTTCGAGACGCTGCCCGAAACGACGTTCGAGCCGGGCCTGCGCGAGACCTGGGGCAACGCGCGGTTCGAGGAGGCGCTCGCCGCGGCGCTCAAGGACGAGGAGCTCGCCGCGGTGCCGTTCCTGGTCAACGTCCTGCGCAACCCGGATTTCGGCGGCCACCGCGTGCTGCTGGAGACGCTGCTGCGGCCGTTCGACGGCGACTATTATCGCGAGCGCTCGGTCGCCTACGCCAACAAGCCGGACGTGCCGGCCTATTTCGGCGCCTGCTGGGGCGTCTACGGCACCCATCTCGCCGGGGCCTTCCGCAATTTCGAGAACTGGCATGGGCCCGCAAAGCTCTCGGTCGGCCCGCCGCTCTATCTCGACCGGCCGCTCTATCAATACGCCTACGAGTCGTTGCGCTGGTTCGATCAATGGCTCAAGGGCAACGACACCGGCGCGATGCGCGAGCCGCCGATCGCGCTGTTCATCGACGGCACCGGCGAATGGAAGCTCGCCGACGAGTGGCCGCTGCCGGATACGCGCTGGACGCCGTTCTACCTGCACGAGGGCGGGCTGCTCAGCGAGCATGAGTTCTGGCCGCACGAGGCGCCGACGACGTTCGCCGACTCGCCCTACGGCCGCGGCAGCGCGACGTTCACCACCCCGCAATTCGTCGAAGCGACCGAGATCTGCGGGCCGATCGTGCTGAATCTTTATGGCTCGACCACGTCCGACGACGTGCTGTGGTTCGTTTCGCTGATCGAGATCGCGCCGGACGGCAACGAGCGGCTGCTCACCCGCGGCTGGCTGCGCGGCTCGCAGCGCAAGCTCGATGCGCAGCTGTCGCAGCCCTGGCAGCCGCACCACACCCATGACGAGCGCCAGCCGCTCACGCCGGGCGAGATCTACCGGTTCGATATCGAGGTCCGGCCCTACGGCATCCTGATGCGGCCCGGCTCGCGCCTCGCGCTCCGCATCAAGTGCGCCGACGACGAGAAACCGGAGACCGCGCTGCAGGCGATCGCGCTCGGCCATATCGCGCGCCCGCACAGCGCTCGCGTCACCATCCACCACGACGCCGACCACCCCTCGCAGCTGATCCTGCCGATCACGCGCGGCAATCGGCTCGAGACCTTCATCTCGGGCGGCATTCCACTCAAGCCGTAAGGCATTCGTCGACGACGCCGGCAAGACCACAGGGAGGATACCGTGAAACCGCTCGCAGCCTTGCTTCTCACCCTCGCCATGGGCTCCGCCGGCGCGCCGGCCGCACTCGCCCAGGACTATCCGACCAAGCCGATCCGCGCGATCCTGCCGCTCAGCGCCGGCGGGCTCGGCGATACGGTGATGCGCGGGCTCGCGCAGGAGCTGACGAAGAGCCTGGGCCAGACCGTGGTGGTGGAGAACAAGCCGGGCGCCAGCACCATGATCGGCGGCCAGGCCTGCGCTACCGCACCGGCCGACGGCTATACGATCTGCATGCTGGCGGTCGATACGCTGAGCTACAGCCCTCACCTGTTCAAGACCGTCTTGTACGATCCGGCAACCGCGTTCCAGCCGCTCACCAACGTGTTCTTTCTCACCGAGGTGATGTCGGTCAACCCGTCCCTCAACGTCGACACGATGAAGGCGCTGATCGAGCTGTCGAAGGCGCGTCCGAACGGGCTCAGCTACGCGTCCCCGGCGCACGGCGTCACGCTGTTCATGGAGAAGTTCAAGAAGGACACCGGAGCGAATTTCACCATGGTGCCCTATCGCGGCGGAGGCGATGCGGTGAATGCGGTGCTCGCCGGCGACGTGCCGGTCGGCTTCTTCGGCATGGGCAACAGCGTCGGCAACCTGACCTCCGGCAAGCTCAAGGCGTTGGCGGTCGACAGCCCGCAACGCTCGCCGTTGTTGCCCGACGTGCCGACCTTCGCCGAAGCCGGGTATACCGGCGTCCTCAACCGCGCCTGGTTCGGCATGTTCGCACCGGCCGGCACGCCGAAACCGATCGTCACCAAACTTCACGCCGAGATCACCCGCATTGTCCGCGACCCGGAATTCACGCGAAAATTCCTGACCGGCCTCGGCCTCGAGCCGGCTCTCAACACGCCGGAGGAATTCGCCAAGTTCCTCGAGGAGGATCGCGTCCGCGCCGCCGAGCTGGTGAAGATCTCCGGCCTGCAGCCGCAATAGGTCATGGCGGAGGTAGCGAGCGTTGTCGCGGCACATGCTGACGATGAGCACGCGGGCGATGAAGATATGGTCAGCAACATTAATGGATATTAATGTAACGCACCAAGCTGATCCACGTCGTTAGGTGCAATGGACGTACGATGCATGCGTCAATATTGCAATGGTAACACAAATTTTCTTCGGAGGCCGGAACGAAGACCGCGAGCAGCGCTTGTCCTCCCGTAACCTCAACAGAGGAGGACTCCAGATGAGGAAGTTTGCTCTCGCGCTTACAGCGGCGGCGATGGTCATGGCGACCACTCCGCTGAGCGCGGCGCAAGCGGCGCCCGCAAACGACGGCGTCACGGACGTCTCATCGCGCCATCGCCACCACCACTACGGCCGGCATCATCACCATCACTATGGATGGCATCGCGGTCATCACTACGGGTGGTACAAGCATCATCGGCCGTACTTCCGTCACTACGGCTGGTATCGCGGCTATCGTGACCGATGGTGACGCGATCATAGGCGATACGACCGTGCGCAGCCGTCGCATCCCCACCCGATCGGTGCGGATGCGGCGGCTCCCGTGAACGAGGTTGACGGAGACGACTACCTCGGTCGGGCAGTGGCCACTGCGCGGTGCAAGCGCTAAGCTCACCCCATCATGGCCGGCACGACCTCCGAACGCTACGACCTGCCGCTGCGGGATCTGCGCGACGTGGAAGCGATCGAGCGTGTACCCCTCGCGGAGCGTATCTCTTCCTGGGACCTGAACGACTGGATCGATCGCGGGCTGACGCGCGCGCCGGACAAGCTCGCCCTCACCTATGTGGTGGATGGGATTCCGGACGGCGACGCCATCTGCCTCACCTACGGCGCGCTGCAGCGGCAGCGTACACGGATTGCGAACCTGCTCCATACGTTCGGGCTGCGGGCGGACGACGTCGTGCTGCTCCTCCTTCCGACCGTGCCGCAGCTCTACACGGCTCTCCTCGGGGCACTAAGCCGCGCGACGCCGTGCTGCGTCAACTGGATGCTCAAGCCGGCGCAGCTCACCGAGCTCGTGCGCTCGACGCGGGCCAAAGTCATCGTCTGCCTCGGTCCGACGCCCGGCTACGAGATCTGGCAGAACGTGCAGGCGATCCGCCACGAGATCCCGGACGTGCGCCTGCTGACCGTGCCGGGGCCGGGCGGCGAATCGGAGCCGCAATCCGATCTCGATACGCTCGCCGCGGCGCAACCGAACGATCGGCTGACTTTCGCGCGCGCGGTGCGGGCCGACGACGTCGCGGCGCTGGTGCATTCCGGCGGCACCACCGGGGCACCCAAGCTGGTGCAGCTCACCCACCGCGGCTTTTCCTACAAATGCTGGGCCAATGCGGTGGTGATGGCGCACGCCTCCGACGACGTGGTGCTCGCCGACTATCCGATGTTCCACATCGCCGGCCTGTTCGCCCGCGGCCTGTTCGCGCTCGCGCACGGCATGGCGATCGTGATCCCCTCCCCGCTCGGGGCGCGCGACAAGCGCTTCATCGACAACTACTGGCGCTTCATCGAAAAATTCCGCATCACGTATTTTTCCGGCGTACCGACGACACTCGCGACGCTGGCCAAGCACCCGCCCAACGGGGAGGATCTGAGCTCGCTCCGCCCCTACATGGTCACCGGTTCGACCGCCATGCCGGCGGACATCGGCCGCGCCATCGAGCAGATGATCGGCGTGCGCGTGCTCTTGAGCTATGGCGCGACCGAATTCACCCAGAACGTCACGCAGGCGCCGCGCGACGGCGACCCGCGCTACGGGTCCGCGGGATTGCGCCTGCCCTACACGGCGGTGAAGGCAGTGAAGCTCGACGCCGACGGCGAGATCGCGCGCGACTGCGCGGTCGGCGAGATCGGCATGGTCGTAGTCAAGGGGCCGAGCGTCACGCCCGGCTATCTCGACCCGCGCTACAACGAGGGCCTGTTCACGCGCGACGGGTGGATCAAGAACGGCGACCTCGGCCGCATCGATGCGGACGGCTACCTGTGGCTCACCGGGCGCGCCAAGGACGTGATCATCCGCGGCGGCCACAACATCGACCCTTCCGTGATCGAGGAGACCCTGCAGAAGCATCCTGCCGTGCTGCTTGCCGCGGCAATCGGCAAACCGGACGCCCATGCGGGCGAGCTGCCGGTCGCCTACGTGCAACTGGTCAAGGGGGCAGCCGCGACGGCGGACGAACTGAGCGACTTCGCGCTTGCCACGATTCCCGAGCGCGCGGCGGCACCCAAAGAGGTCGTCATCCTCGATCGCATGCCGCTCACGGACGTAGGCAAGCCTGCAAAGCCGCTGCTGCGTCGCGACGCGGCGCAGCGGGCGTTCCAGTCGGTCCTCTCCGAGGCGCTCGGGGATGCGGCACGGATCCACGTCGAGGTCGTGCCCGACGACGCGACCGGCAGCAGGGCGGTGATCACGATGGCAGCGCCCCGTACCGCCGGAAAGACGGAGGTCGAGCAGCGGGTGCGCGCGCTCATGTCACGCTACGCGGTGGCCCACCGCATCGATTGGTCGGAATGAAAGAGAAGTCATGCCACTGAACTACGAGCGGATCATGGCATATCGGCCGGGTCCCAAGGATGCGAGCTACGATGCGCAGCGATGCATCCTCTATGCGCTCGGCATCGGCATGGGCATGGACCCGCTCGACCGCGAGCAGATCCGGTTCGTGCATGAGCGCGAGCTCAAGGCGTTTCCCACCATGGCGACGACGCTCGGCTGGATGGGCCGGCTGACCGATCCCGCCTTCGGCGTCGATGCCCGCATGGTGGTCGCCGCGAGCCTCAAGGTCACATTGCGTCGCCCGCTGCAGACGGCGGCCGAGCTCGTGAGCAACCCGCGCGTCACCGAGATCATCGACAAGGGTGCCGGCAAGCACGCGATCATCCAGGTCTCGCACAGCCTGTCGGCGCCCGACGGCGACATGGTGGCGACGGTCGAGAGCACGGCGATTGCGCGCGGCCACGGCGGCTTCGGCGGCAAGGTCACCGAGTCTCCCGAGCCGCATCCGATTCCCGACTGGCCGCCGGACCTTGTCTGCGACCTGCCGACGCCGGCGAATCTCGCCTTGATCTTTCGCCTCATGGGCGACGAGAACCCGCTGCATATCGACCCCGCGAGCGCACGCGCGGCGGGCTTTGACCGACCGATCCTGCACGGCGCCGCGACGTTCGGGATTGCGGCGCACGCGGTGCTGCGCACGACCGCAAGCTACGATCCGGCGCGCCTGGCAAGCATCGAAGCGCGGTTTTCCCGACCGGTGTTCCCGGGCGAAACGATCCGCACCGAGCTGTGGCGGAACGGCGAGACAATCTCGTTCCGCTGCCTTGTGCCGACGCGCGACGAGGTCGTCCTGACCAATGGCTTGGCGTACTTGAGATGACGGCACCCGCGGCATTTCTTTCGATGACGATCGATCGCGGCGTCGCGACCCTCAGGTTCGCGCGGCCCGACAAGGGTAATGCCTATGACAATGCCATGCTGCGCGGGCTCGCCGACGGCCTGACGCAGGCGGCGGAGGATCCGGCCATCCGCATCCTGGTGCTGCGCGGCGAAGGTCGGCACTTCTGCGCCGGCGCCGAGATCGGCGCGGATGCGGGATCGGCCGAGGACGTAAGCATCGCCGAGATCTGCCGGCAGCTGGACCGCCTGGCGAAGCCGACCGTTGCGCTGGTGCAGGGGGCTTGCCTCGGCGGCGGGCTCGCGCTCGCCGCCTGCTGCGATGTGGTCATCGCCGAGCGGAGCGGGTTCTTCGCCATGCCGGAGGTGCGGCTCGGCTTTGCGCCCGGTCCGCTCATGCCGTTTTTTCTCAGCGCAATCGGGCCCCGCCACGCGCGCCGCCTCCTCGTCTCGGGCGAGCGGTTCACGGCGGAGGAAGCGTTGCGCATCGGCCTCGTGCACCGTCTGTGCGAGCCGGGCGAGGGCGAGCGCAGCCTGGAGCAGCAGATTGCCGAGCTTCTGCACGCGGCGCCGCTGGCGACGGCCGAGGTCAAAGCAACGTTGCGTCGGCTGAGCGCGGACAACGTTACCGATGCGTTAATGGCCGACCTGCAGGGCGCCTTTCGCGTCAGCGCAAGCTCGCCGGAAGCACAGGAAGGCCGCGCCGCCTTTCGTGACAAGCGGGCGCCGCGCTGGACGGTACGATGATGATTCTCGCGCGCTGAATTGTCGGCAATAAGGGTATCGCGGCGCCGTTCGCACATCGCGCGGATTGATCTCGATCAAGGTGAATCCTCGTCGGCCGTGTAGTTTCGCCCCGGCTGGAGGTCAATTCCTATGGGCACTGTCTATCCCACCTATGATCGCGACCACTATATTGCACGCGCCATGTACTATGGGCGTGCCGCGCAGCACGAGCCCGATCCCGTCATCAAGGAGGCGTTGCTGACGGCCGAGCGCGAATGCCGGCGCCGCGCCGAATCGACGACCAGCCGCGCCCTGCTCGAGTGCTAGCTGCCGCCCTCATCCTCAGGACGAGGCTGAGGACACACTCTCCGAAACATCACGACACGAGCTTGCTCCCGCCATCCTCGGCCGCAAGCCGGCGCAGCTCGAAACGCTGCAGCTTGCCGGTCTGGGTGCGCGGCAGCGCCTCGACATATTCGATCGCCCGCGGGTATTTGAACGGGGCGATGGTGTCCTTGACGTACTCCTGCAGCGTGCGCGTCAGCGCCGCATCGCCCGCATAGCCGGGTCGCAACACCACATAGGCTTTCACGATATGGCCGCGTTCCTCGTCGGGCGCCGCGACCACCCCACACTCGGCGACCGCCTCGTGGGTCAGCAGCGTCGACTCAACTTCCGGCCCCGCGATGTTGTAACCGGCCGAAATGATCATGTCGTCGGAGCGCGCCTGGTACCAGAAGTATCCATCCTTATCCATCACGTAGGTGTCGCCGGTGACGTTCCAGCCGCTCTGAACGTAGTTGTGCTGGCGCGTGTCGGCGATGTAGCGGCAACCGGTGGGACCGCGCACCGCCAGCCGGCCGGCGATGCCCGGCGGCATGTCGCGCCCTTCGTCGTCGATCACCTTGGCTTCGTAGCCCGGCACCGCGCGCCCGGTGGAGCCGGCGCGGATCTCCTCCTGCGGCGAGCCGATGAAGATGTGCAGCATCTCGGTCGCGCCGATGCCGTCCATCAGCTTGAGGCCGGTCGCCTGGAGCCAGGCATCGAACGTCGCCTTGGGCAAGGCCTCGCCGGCCGACACGCATTTCCTGAGCGAAGAAATGTCGTGCTCGGCGACCTTCGCCAGCATGGCGCGATAGGCGGTCGGCGCGGTGAAGCAGGCGGTGGCGCGATACTTGGCGATCGCGGGTAGCAGCTCGTCGGGCGGCGCCTTTTCCAACAGCACCGAGGAGGCTCCGACCCGCATCGGGAACAGCACCAGCCCGCCCAGGCCGAACGTGAACGCGAGCGGCGGCGAGCCGATGAAGCGGTCGATCGGGCTCGCGCGTAGCACGCGGGCGCCATAGGAATCGCACGTCGCCAGCATGTCGCGATGGAAGTGCATCGTCCCCTTTGGCTCGCCGGTCGTGCCCGACGTGAAGGCAATCAGGCAGACGTCTTCGGCAGCCGTGTCGCAGGCGGTGAACGTCTCGTATCCCGGCCGTTGCATCATGGACTCCAGGCAGTCCTGGGTGCCGGCGCCCCAATAGACGACCTGCCGCAGCTCGGGCGTGGCGGCCTTGGCCTTCTCCATTTCGTCGGCGAGGCGCGCGTCGCACAGCGCAAGGCCGATCTTGGCCTTGGCGATCATGGTCACGAGCTCCTTGGCGCGCAGCAGCGGCATGGTGGCGACGACGATGCCGCCCGCCTTGATCACCGCCAGGTAGACTGCAGCCATCATCGGATTGTTGGGCCCGCGCAACAGCACGCGATTGCCGGGCACGAGTCCGAAGTCGCGCACGAGCACGTTGGCGATGCGGTTGACCCGCTCGCCGAGCTCCGCATAGGTGAGGCTCTCGGTCGGCGCGATCAGACAGGGCCGCGCCCCCTCGCCCTTGTCGATCCAGGAATCCAGGAAGGCGGACACGCAGTTCAGCCGGTCCGGATAGCTGAGCTCCGGCAGGCTGAACAGGAAATCGGGCCACGTGGCGCGCGCGGGCAGATTGTCATGCGCAAAGGTGTCGATGTGGCCGGTCGCCGCCAAGATCAGGTCTCCTTGCTCGACTGCTTTTTGCGCAGCAGGCTCCAGGAATGGAACATCAAGCGAGCCAACGTCGTACACTCCAGCTGCGAGTCGCGATTTATCTTGAACGCAAAATATTCCGCGTTCAACCGGCCGCCTCAACCTTCCTTGGCGGGGAACAGGCCGGTCGGGCGGAAATAAAGCACCAGCGCCATCAGGAGATAGATCAGCATCGAGGCGATCGCCGGCCCGACCGTGCGCGCCGGCGAAGGCCCCATGGCGAGGCGCATGAGGTCGACCAGGAACGAGCGTCCGAGCGTATCGACCAGGCCGATCAGCAGCGCGCCCAGGAAGGCGCCGCGGATCGACCCGATGCCGCCGATGACGATCACCACCAGCGCCAGGATCAGCACCGAGTCGCCCATGCCCGGCTCTACCGACAGGATGGGCGCGATCATGATGCCGGCGAAGCCGGCGAGCATCGCCCCGAACCCGAACACGACGGTGAACAGGCGCCGGATGTTGACGCCGAGCGCCGCAACCATCGCGGCGTTGCTGGCGCCCGCCCGCACCAGCATGCCGATGCGTGTATGGCCCACCAGCACATAGAGCAGCACCGCAAGGGCGAGCCCCGACACGATGATGACGAGCCGCCACGCCGGGTAGACGAGCCCCTCCATCAGCCGCACCGAGCCGGACAGGAGGTCCGGCAGCGGCATGCTGAACGGCGCCGCCCCCCACACGAGCTTCACGCCCTGGTTCAGGACCATGATGACGGCGAAGGTCGCGATCACCTGGTCGAGGTGGTCGCGGTCGTAGAAATGGCGCAGCACCACGAACTCCAGCGCGAGCCCGAAGGCGAGCGCGGTGCCGAGCGCCAGGATCAGCGCAAGGAGGAAATGCCCGGTCAAGGCGTAGAACGTCACCACCAGATAGGCGCCGAGCATGTACTGCACACCGTGCGCCAGGTTGACGAAATCCATCACCCCGAACACCAGCGTGAGCCCGGAAGCGATCAGGAACAGCAACACGCCGAGTTGCAGCCCGTTGAGGACCTGCACGATGAGGAGCGTGGTGTTCATCAAGCTACTTCATCGCACAGTCCTTGGCGTGCGGGTCGGCATTGTTCTCGAAAACCTTCTTCTCGATCTCGGTCTGGAACTTGCCGTCGGGGCGCTTGGCCACCTTCACCAGGTAGAAGTCCTGGATAGGATAGTGGTTGGTGTTGAACCGGAATGCGCCGCGCAGCGAGGCGAACTCGGCCTTCTGCAGGGCTGCGCGCAGGCCTGAGCGATCCGCCGCATTACCCTTGGTGAGCTTGAGCGCGCCATCGATCAAGAGCGCCGCGTCGTAGGCCTGGAACGCGTAGGTCGCCGGCACGGCGTTGAAATCCTTCTCGTACTCGGCGACGAATTTCTTGTTCTGCGGGTTGTCCAGGTTGGGCGCCCAATTGGCGCCGCCGAAGAAGCCGACCGCCGCATCCTGTTGCGCCGGCAGCGTCGACTCGTCCACCGTGAAGGCGGAGAGGAAGGTCATCTTGTCGGCGAGACCGGCCTGGCGGAACTGCTTGACGAAATTCACCCCCATGCCACCCGGCAGGAACACGTAGATGGCGTCGGGCTTCGCCGCCGCGATCCTCGACAGCTCGGCCGCATAGTCGAGCTGGTTGAGCGGCACGTACACCTCGTCGGCGATCTCGCCCTTGAACCAGGTCTTGAACCCGGCGAGCGCGTCGCGCCCGGCCTGATAGTTGGGCGCCATCAGGTAGACTCGTTTGATCCCCGCGTCCTGCGCGTGCTTGCCCGCCACCCCGAACACCTGGTCGTTCTGGTAGGAGGTGACGAAGAAATTCGGGTTGCACTCCTTGCCGGCGAAGTTCGACGTCCCGGCATTCGGGCTGATCAGGATCGTACCGGCGTCGGTCACCGGCTTCATGATCGCCTGCAGGATGTTGGAGAAGATCGGGCCGACGACGAAATCGACCTTGTCGCGCTCCACCAGGGCCCGCGCCTTGGTCACCGCGACATCGGGCTTGAGCTCGTCGTCCTGCACGATCACCTCGGTCTCGCGGCCGCCCAGCTTGCCGCCCAGGTGCTTCACGGCGAGCTGGAAGCCGTTGCGCAATTGCTGGCCGAGCACCGCTGGCGGCCCGGACAGGGTGGCAATGACGCCCACTTTCAGTTTCTCCTGCGCCGCAGCGCCCGAAACGCCCAGCAGAATGGCGGCGACGCTCGCGAGGGCTGCTACTGGTTTGCTCATGGTCCCCTCCAGGGTGATGCCCGCTCGACCCGACGGCGCCGCCTGTGCGGGCGACCGGGTGCTAACCATCATGTTAGGTTCAAAGCCTCAAGCATGGGAAGCCCTTCACACGGGAGCGCGTTCCTGTACCTTGGCAGCATTTGCCGGACCGCGAACGGGGGCGCTCTTTGCCGCACGGGATTGTTTCTGTGCCCTTCCGTTCGTGGTTGAATAGGCGACGCGCAGCAGGGGATCAAAAGACCATGCAACTGACCGCAGGGATCACCAAGGCCGGCACCGGCATCGACGGCATCGTGTGGAACATTCTCGGCCAGACCTACATACCCAAGCAGGTGAGCGAGGCCTCGTTCTCCTGGCACGCGACCTTCCCGCCGGGCACGTTCGTGCCGCCGCACATCCACCCGACCCAGGACGAGTTCATCTACATGCTGGAGGGGCGTCTCGACGCCGTGATCGACGGCAAGGAGTACGTGGCGAGCCCGGGCGACCTGATCCGCTTGCCGATGAGCATCCCGCACGGCCTGTTCAACAAATCCGACCAGGCGATGAAATGCTTCTTCTGGGTGACGCCGACGCGCAAGCTCTACGACCTGTTCTGGGCGATCCACTCGATGAAGGAGCAGAATCCGCCCGACGTGATCGCGCTCTCGGCCAAGTACGAGATCATGTTCCTGCCGCCCCCGCCGGCGTGACGGCGGGCGCTCGCCCTGCCGGGCGCGCAGGCAAGGTATCCGGTTGAGGTCGGCTCGACCACCAACTTCAGGGTGACGGGCGCGCCGTTTCTGCTAGGCTGTCTCTCTCTGGTTCGAGCGGGAGGCGGCGGCCATGCGTTCGAAGCTCACCACCATCATCCTCATCGGCATGGTGCTCGGTATCGCGGTCGGATACGCATGCCACATCCTGTGGCCCGATCCGAAGACCGCAAAGGGCATCGCCGACTACATCTCGCTCATCACCGACATCTTCCTGCGGCTGATCAAGATGATCATCGCGCCGCTGGTGTTCTCGACCCTGGTGGTCGGCGTGGCGCACATGGGCGACACCAAGTCGATCGGCCGGATCGGCGCCAAGGCGATGACCTGGTTCGTCGGCGCCTCGCTGGTATCGCTGCTCTTGGGGATGGTTCTGGTGAACCTGCTGCGGCCGGGCGACAACCTCAACCTGCCGCTGCCCGACGCGCAGGCCTCGACCAACCTCAAGGTCGCATCGCTGTCGATGAAGGAGTTCGTGGCGCACCTGGTGCCGCGCTCGGTGGTCGAGGCGATGGCGACCAACGAGATCCTGCAGATCGTCGTGTTCTCGCTGTTCTTCGGCGTCGCCTGCGCGGCGATGGGCGACAAGGCGAAATTGCTGGTCGAGAGCATCGAGCAGCTCTCACACGCCATCCTGACCATCACCGGCTACATCATGGCGCTGGCGCCGCTCGCGGTGTTCGCCTCGATGGCGGCCATCGTGACCACGCAGGGCCTGGGCATCCTGGTGACCTACGGCAAGTTCGTCTTCTATTTCTATTTGGGCTTGGCGGTGCTGTGGGGCCTTCTCATCCTGGTCGGGTTTCTCATCTTCGGCAGCCATGCGTTCCGCCTGATCGGGCTGGTGCGCGAGCCGTTCCTGCTCGCGTTCTCGACCGCGAGCAGCGAGGCGGCCTATCCGAAGACGATGGAGCAGCTGGAGAAATTTCCCATCAGCAAGAAGATCATCAGCTTCGTCCTGCCGATGGGTTATTCCTTCAATCTCGACGGCTCGATGATGTACTGCACCTTCGCGGTCCTGTTCATCGCGCAGGCCTACAATATCGAGCTTTCGATCGGCCAGCAGATCACCATGCTGCTCCTGCTGATGCTCACCAGCAAGGGCATGGCCGGCGTGCCGCGCGCCTCGCTGGTGGTGATCGCCGCGACGCTCGCGAGCTTTGACATTCCCGAAGCCGGCCTGCTCCTGATCATCGGCATCGACCAGTTCCTCGACATGGGGCGCTCCGCCACCAACGTGATTGGCAACACGCTGGCGACCGCCGCGGTCGCCAAATGGGAGGGCGAGAACCCCGAGGAGGCGGCCGCCCCGGAACCGGACCTCGCGCCGCAGCCGGTGTGAGGCGTGCGATGTGCATCGGACCCCGGGCATGCGGGATGGCGGCGTCGCTCGCGCTCCTGGCCGCGCTCGCCATGGGCGGCGCCGAACTCGCCGCGCAGGAAGCCGCGAATGTCGGGGCGCTCGGCGGCACGCTGAAGAAGATCAAGAACAGTGGCACGATCACGCTCGGCTACCGCGAGAGCTCCCTGCCCTTCTCCTACCTGAATCGCCGGCAACAGCCGATCGGCTATTCTGTCGATCTCTGCCGCGAGATCGTCGAGGAGGCATCGACCGAGCTCGACGGCATGGAGATCAGAATAGCCTTCGCGCCGGTCACCGCGGCGAACCGATTTCAGAAGATCGTTGCGGGCGAGATCGACCTCGAATGCGGCTCGACCACCGCCAATATGCAGCGCCGCAAGGAGGTGGCGTTCTCGCCGACGTTCTTCGTGGCCGGCACCAAGCTGATGGTGCCGAAATCCTCGGCGATCCGGTCGTACCGCGACCTCGCAGGCAAGACCGCCGTCGTCACCGCCGGCACCACCAACGAGGCGGCGCTGCGCACGCTGTCCGACAAGCAGAAGCTCGGCATCGCGATCGTCACCGCGGCCGATCACGCGCAGTCGCTGGAGACGCTCGCATCGGGCAAGGCCGACGCCTTCGCGACCGACGACGTGCTGCTATACGGCTTCATCGCCACCGCGCCCGCGGCGCGCGACATGAAGGTGGTCGGCGAATTTCTCTCCTACGATCCTTACGGCCTGGCGTTCCGGCGCGACGATCCGGCCTTCGCGGCGGTCGTCGAGCGCGCCTTTACCCGCATGGCGAGCGAGCGGCGCCTCGCCGAGCTCTACAACAAATGGTTCCTGCGCCGCCTGCCGACCGGCGAGACGCTCAACCTGCCGATCAGCCCGCAGCTCGAGGAGATGTTCAGGATGCTGGGGCAACCGGAATAGGACCGCCCTCCACGCTGATGGCGCGCTGAATGTCGTCGGCCTTGAAGCCGATCGCTTCGGCCGCGCGCACGCCCGGCAAGATCGCGACGTCGTAAAGCTCGTCGATCGTATCGATGTCGACGACGAGGAGGCCGCAGCGCGCGACGGTGTCCTTTTCGGTCAGGCGTCCGTCCAGTGCGAGGCCGTCAAAGGTCCGGTTGTGGCGCGGGCGAGACAGTCCGATCACCGCGAAGCGGCCGATGAAGGCAAGCCCGCGCGCATAGCCGGGGCAGAAGCACACCGGCGCGGATCCCGCCTTCGCTCTTGCGGCCGATGAAGAACAGCCGCCCGGCCTGGTAGGTGGTGAGCGCGACGCAGGCGTCGACCGATGCAAGCCACTCGGAGAAGCGGGACGACAGCAGCATCATCGGCCCCTTGTCGCGTGCGGGGGCGGCCGGTGTCTTGCTCATGGGCTCATTCTGATCCAAGTTCGCGATGCATGTTCAGGCCTATGAAGAATTGACGATGTAGTGATTCATCGGAGAGATCAATGATCGTCGACGTGCATGCCCATGCGCTGAGCGAGCGCTTCCTCACCGATCTCGGGTCGCGGCCGATCTCAGGCATTTCGGCGAGCCACCACGATGACGGCCATTTCTACATGCAGGGCGGTGGCTGGGACCGCCCCTCCTCGCTCGACGTCAACCTGCACGACATGAGGCGCCGGCTGGAAAGCCTCAGGCGCCGCCAGGTCGAGCTGCAGCTGTTCGCGCCGCCGCCCGGTTTCTTCGCCTGGCCGGGCGGAGCGGCGGACCGCGACTGGGCGCGCGCCCTGATGGCGCAGGAGATCGAGATCGCCGGCGAGTTGGGTGGCCTGATGGAGCCGATGATCGTCTTCTCTCTCGGCGAGCCGGAACACGTGGCCGACGAGATAGGCCGCGCCATGGACCAATATCCGTTCCGCGCCGGAATGCTGCCGAGCACGGCCGGCGGACGTCCGCTCGACGATCCGGTGTTCGCGCCCATGTGGTCGCTGATCGAGGAGCGCGGGCTCACGATCTTCCTGCATCCGGTCTCGGCCGTGGGGCCCGAACGGTTCGGGCTCTACGGCGTGCACGTGCTGGTCGGCTGGCCGTTCGAGACGACGCTCGCGGTCACGCGGCTGATCTTCGAGGGCGTGCTCGAGCGCCACCCAGGGCTCAAGCTGATCCTCTCGCACGGCGGCGGCAACCTGGTGTTCCTGCGCGGCCGTCTCGACTCCGCCTACCATGCGGAGGGCTGGGAGGCGAACCCCTACTACCGGGAGAACATCAGCCGTCCGCCCAGCGAATATCTCGATCGCCTCTACTACGACACGTGCGCGCTCAGCCCCGAGAGCAATCGCTTCGTGGTCGACACGATGGGCGCCGACCGCGTCATGTTCGGCAGCGACTATCCGTTCGACATCGGCGACCCCGAGGGCAAGCGCGCGGTCCCGATGATCGACAGCCTGCCGGCGGCGGAGCGCGAGAAGATCTACCGCGGAAATGCGTATGCGGCGCTCACGCCGCGCCGCTGATCTGCCTACTCGATCGCCCCCGCGCTGTTGAGATGCTTGCGCACCTGGCGGGTGAACTGCGCGAATTCCTGCGTCTCGGTGGTCTCGACCGTGCGCGGCCGCGGGATGTCCACGGCGATCTCGCCGACGATGCGGCCGGGGCGCGGCGACATCACCAGGACGCGGTCGGCGAGATAGACGGCCTCGGAGATGCTGTGGGTGATGAACAGCACGGTCTTGCGCCGCTCCATCCAGATGCGCTGCAGCTCGCCGTTCATCTGTTCGCGGGTGAGCGCATCGAGCGCGCCGAACGGCTCGTCCATCAACAGCACGTCGGGATCGTGGATGAGCGCGCGGCACAGGCCGACGCGCTGCTGCATTCCGCCGGACAGCTGGTGCGGGTAGGCGTCTTCGAAACCCGTCAGCCCGACCAGATCGATCAGCTCGCGCGCGGTCGTCCGATATTTCGCGACGTCGAGGCCGCGGATCTCGATCTGCAGCAGGATGTTGCGCAGGGTCGTGCGCCACGCCATCAGCACCGGGCTCTGGAACACGATCCCGATCGACCGGGTCGGGCCGTGCACGGGCTCGCCGTTGACCCGAATGGTGCCGCCGCTCGGCGGGATCAGTCCCGATACCAGCTTCACCAGCGTGCTCTTGCCGCATCCGCTCGGGCCGACCAGCGCGACGAACTCGCCGGCCGACGCCGCGAACGATGCGCGGTCGAGCGCATGCACCGCCGTGCTCTTGGTGCGGTAGACGAGGCTGACGCCGTCGATCCCGATGACCTCGCGGCGCATCGCCGCGTCAGCTCTGCGGCAGCAACGCGTTGGTGAAGAAATTCTGCGCCGGAACCGGCTTGTCGATCGTTCCGGTCTTGAGCAGGATGTCGGAGGCCTCCTGCCAGTCCGCCTCGCTCATCCAGCCGTACGGCTTGCCTTTGGTGTTCTTGGTCGCGAGGCGCGGGATCGCCTCCTGCCATTGCAGCAGGACCGAGTCGCGCCGCTCCGCAGGCGCGCCGGAGCCCCGCATGGCGATGTCGACCGCATCCTCGAAATTCTCCTTCCTCATCACGTCGCCGAGGGCGCGCGCCGTCGCCTTGAGGAAGCGCTTGAGCATGTCGGGCTTCTGCGCCAGCACCTGCTCGTGCACCATGACGCCCTGGCCGAGCGGCGCCACGCCGAAATCCTCGAACGGCATGAAATGGAGCGGCTTGCCCTTGCCCTGGCGGGCGCGCACGACGAGATCGAGCGGCGAGCCGATGACGATGCTGACGAACGAGTCCACCTGCCCCTGGGCGAACACGGTGTTGCGGGTGGCGGCGCTCACCACGCGGATCGACACCTTGTCGGCCGGCACCTTGTTGGCCGCGAGCACGAGGTCGAGCAGCGCCTTGTGGTCGGCCGTCACCGCCACCGAGCGCCCGACCAGATCCTCCGGCTTCTTGATTGGGCTGTCGGCGAACGAGATCACCGCCCAGGCGCCGTTCTGCACCACGCCGTAGATGCCCTTGAGCTTCATGCCCTTGGCCACTCCGGCGGCCATCAGCATGTAGTCGGCGAAGCCGATGTCGTCCTGTTGCCCCGCCATCAGGGCGACCGTCTTGCCCGAGCCGCCGCCCTCCTTCACCTCGACGTCGAGGCCTTCGGCGTCGAAATAGCCCTTCTGCTTCGCCCAATAGAACGGCAGCTGATAGCCGGTGAGCGTCCAGTCGAGCCTGAGACTCACCTTGTCGGCGGCCGAGGCCGGCCGGCTCGCGAACGCCGATCCGGCGAGGAGGGCAACCGCACCGGCGAGGCAGGCTCTGCGCAGCGGGGACATCGTCATCGCTTCCTCCGTCTCAGGACTGATAGAGGGCCGTCTCCTCGGCCCGGATCGACACGTGCCAGGGGATCGCCAGGCGCTCGAGCTTCGACACGATGGCGAACAGGACGATTCCCACGGCGATCAGGATGAACAGCGCCGACCACACCAGCGTGCCGTCGAGCGTGCCGGTCGAGGTCAGCAGCAGGTAGCCGAGCCCACGGTCGGAGCCGACGAACTCGCCGACGATCGCGCCGACCACCGAGAGACAGATGGCGATCTTGAATCCGGCGAACATCTGCGGCAGCGCCGAGGGGCCGCGCACCCGCAGCATGATCTTCCAGGTCCGTGCGCCCATCGACCGCACGAGATCGATCATGTCGCTCTCGACGCTTTTCAGCCCGACCACCGTGGAGACGACGATCGGGAAGAACGTGATCAGGAACACCACCGCGATCTTCGGCAGGATGCCGAAGCCGAGCCACACAACCAGGATGGGCGCGATGGCGACCTTCGGGATGGTCTGCGACATCACCAAGAACGGCATCATCACCCGCTCGAGGCTGCGGCTCATGACGACGGCGAACGCAAGCGGCACGCCGACCAGCACGCCGGCGGCGAAGCCGATCAGCACCGACTCCAGCGTGTAGACGCCGTGGCGGGCGAGCACATGCCAGTCGCGCATGATGCGCCGGACCACGTCGAACGGCGCCGGCAGCAGATAGTCGGGGATCGCGAACGCCTGCACCGCCGCCGCCCAGACGATGAGGACGGCGAGCATGGCGACGAGCGGCAGCGCCAGGTTCAGGCTGCGCTCGCGCAGCGCCGGATCGCCGAAGAGACCGCTGCGCCGATCGAGCGCCGAAGGTGCCAGCGATGCAGGCGCCAGCGCCGGTGGCGCCTGCGCTCGTGTCGCGTTGGTGGTGTCGGCATCCATCGGCAGAACCTTCACCCATCGACGAGCGCAATATTATCCAGCATCATCGCCCAAGTGTCGTGCAATTTGTCGCGCCATGCCAACGGCAATATGGACCATGAAACGGCAGACCATCAGCGTACCCGCCCTGCACAATCCGATTCCCTCGCACCCGCTGGCGACGCGCGCCGGGCCGTTCCTGTTCATGTCGGGCCAGATGGGCCTGTCGCAAAAGACCGGCCGCCCGTTCCAGAGCTACCAGGAACTCGGCGGCGAGCCGCCCTACCCGGCGCTCGGGCTGCTCGCGCCGAATACCTGGGAAGAGGCCTTCGTCACCCAGACGCGGGCGATCTACGATCGCATCGGGGCGCTGTTGAGCGCGCAAGGCTCGACGCTGGCGGACATCGTCTTCCATAGCGTGTACCTGCGCGACATGCGCAACTTCCCGTCGCTCGCGCGCACGCGATCGCGCCTGTTCGCCGGCGGGCTGGCGCCGCCGGTGACGACCTCGCAGATCGGCGGCCTGCCGCTGTCCGAGGCGATCGTTTATTTCGATCCGATCGGGTTCGTCGCAACCGACGGCTACCGGCTCGACATGCTGCGCTCGCGCCACCTGGAGCAGGCCGCGCTCTCCAACTATCAGTTCGGCTCGAAGGTCGGCCCGCTCATGTTCTTTGCCGGCGTCGTCGCCGCCGTGCCGGAGCAAGGCAGAATTGTGCACGATTTGCGCGATCTTCCCGCTGGCGTTCAACTCAGCGAGCCGCCCGGGAGCCCGGCGGCACGCGCCTTCCTCTCACCCATCCGGGCGCAGACCGCCTTCGTCTACGACCTGTTCGGCCGCTTCCTGACTGAGCAGGGCCTGGGCTTCGGCGATCTGGTGAAGCTCAACATCTACCTGCGCGACATGCGCGATACGGCGATCGTGGAGCAGGTCGCGGCGGACCTTGCGCCGGCCACCAATCCGGCGGTGGCGCTCTACGGGGTGGAAAGCCTCGCCACCCGCTTCTTCCTCATCGAGATCGAAGGCATCGCGGCCGACCCAAACGGTGCGTGGCAGAAGGAAACGCTGGCAGCCCTCGACGATCCGGTGGATGCGATCCTTCCCCAGGGGCGCCACGCGGTCGCAACCCGTGTCGGGCCTCTCGTCTTCACCGCGACGTTGACCGCATACGTCGCTCGCGCCGGCACGGTGCTTGCCGATCATCGCGACCTGCCTGAGCGCGGGCGCCGCGTCGTCGAGGCGGTCCTTGCGCGGCAGCCGCACAGCGCCCGCAGCGCGACGGCGGCGTGCGCCGCCGCCCAGGCCTGGCTCGTCTACGATCGCCTGGTCCGCATCGCCGCCCGCTTCGGCGTTGCGCCGGACGGCTTCCTCAAGACGACCGTCTATCTGGCGGACATGAGCGACTTCAGCGCGGTCGAGGCGGTCGCCGAGACCTTCTTTCCACACGAGCGGCCGGCGCTCGTGCTGCTGCAACCCTCGGGTCTCTCAATGCCCGGTGCGCGTGTGCAGATCGACGCCGTCATGGTGGCGTGAGCTTGACACCGCGTGCCAGCCGCCCGCCTAATTCGTCAGCACACGGAGCAGGCCCATGACCAATCGATTCATCGAGGTTCCCGGAATGCGGGAAGCCTACATGGCGACGCTGACGCCGATCATCCCCGAATACAAGCCGATCAGCATCGCCCACGGCGTGGTGAGCGAAGGCGGCAAGACGCTGCGCATGTCCGGATGGCCGGCGATCGGCCCGCACGGCATCATCGGCAAGGGCGATATGCGGGTGCAGACCCTGCAGGCGATGGACTACGTGCGGCAGACCGTGGAGGCGGCCGGCGCCACCTGGGACGACATCGTCTATCTGCTGTTCTACTTCGTCGACCGCGAGAAATGGTGGCGCGATGCGCTTCCCGCCCGCACCGAGTTCATCCAGAAGCACGCCAAGTCCGGCCGCTCGCCCTGCGTCACCGCCATCGGCGTCGCGGGCCTGATGCATCCGGACATGCTCATCGAGGTCGAGGCGATTGCGGTGTTCGAGTGAGTGGAGCGCCAGATGCCTGAGCTGCCGCAGCGTCGCGACCTGGAGCTCCTGCAGGGTGCGATCGACATTCACATCCACCACGGGCCCGATCTCTATCCGCGCATCCAGGATCCGATCGAGCTGGCGCAGGACGCCAAGGCGGCCGGCATGCGCGCGGTGTGCCTCAAGACCCACAACTTCCCGACCGCCCCGATGGCGCTGCTGGCGCGGAAGATCGTGCCCGACATCGACATCTTCGGCAGCATCGCCTGCAACCTGGAAGTCGGCGGCGTCAACCCGAGCGCGGTCGAGGCTGCGCTGAAATACGAGGCGCGTCAGATCTGGCTCCCGACCATCGACTCCACCAACCATGCGGTCGTCACCGGCTCGGTCGGCCAACACGGGCGCGGCCTCACCATCAAGGGCGGCATTTCCGAGTTCGCCCGCACGAAACAGCGCCTGTTCCTGCTCAAGGACGATGGCACCCTCGTCCCCGAATTGCACACGATCTTCGACATGGTGGCGGCGGCCGACGTGATCCTCAACCTCGGCCACATCTCGTTCGCCGAGATGAAAGCCATCGTGCCGAAGGCACGCCAGCAGGGCGTGAAGCGGATCGTGTGCGACCATCCGTTCTTCTCGCATCTGAGCCTCGCGCAGCAAGGCGAGCTCGCCGATCAGGGTGTCTGGATCAACTTCACCGCCGGCGAGCTGCTGCCGCGTTGGTGGCGCGTGTCGGTCGCCGATTTCGCCGCCGCGATCCGCCATGTCGGCGTCAAACGCTCAGTGATCTCCAGCGACTGCGGGCAGTTGCACAATCCGCCCATGGTGGAGGCGCTGCGCATCACCTGCCAGCTCCTGCTCGAGGAGGAGTTCACCGTCGACGAGATGAAGACCCTGCTGCACCACAACCCGGCGCAGCTGCTCTATCCGTGACCTGGACGACGCCATGCCCGCATTCGTGGTCCGCCGGGTGTTGCAATCGGTCATCGTCGTCGCCTGCGTGGTGTTCCTCGTCTTTTCGATGCTGTTCCTGAGCGGCGATCCGGTCCTTCTGCTGCTGCCGCCGGATGCGAGCCCCGAGGAGATCGCGGCGTTCAGCAAGCAAATGGGGTTCGACCTGCCGTTCTGGCAGCAGTTCCTGAAATTCTCCGGCAACCTGCTGGTGGGCGATTTCGGCCGCTCGTGGCGCTTCCAGGAGCCTGCGCTGGGCGTCGTGCTGGAACGGCTGCCGGCGACTTTCGAGCTCGCGGTCGCGGCGTTGGCTCTGTCGCTCGTGATCGCGGTTCCGGTCGGCGTCGCCTCGGCGGTGCGCAAGGACACCAAGGTCGACACGATCTCCATGGTGCTCGCCTTGTTCGGCCAGTCGGTGCCGGGCTTCTGGCTCGGTCTCATGCTGATCCTGGTCTTCGCCGTCGAGCTCGGCTGGCTGCCCACGTCCGGACGGCAGGGCCCGCAATATCTGATCCTTCCCGCCGTCAGCCTCGCGCTGGCGCTCGCCGGCCGCAACGCGCGCCTGGTGCGCTCGTGCATGCTGGAAGTGCTCAACGAGGACTACATCAGGACGGCGCGCGCCAAGGGCCTGCCCGAATGGCGCGTCGTCCTCAAGCATGCGCTCAAGAACGCGATGCTGCCGGTCGTCACCATCGTCGGGCTCGAGCTCGGCACGCTGCTCGGCGGCGCAGTGATCACCGAGACGGTGTTCGCCTGGCCGGGCATCGGGCTGCTCGCCGTGCAGGCGATCAGCGGGCGCGACTATCCGGTGGTGCAGGCCGTCATCATCGTCAGCGCGCTCTGCTTCGTGGTCATCAACCTGATCGTCGACCTCCTCTACACGCGGCTCGACCCGCGCATTGCGCTCGGCTGACGCGGCCATGGGGCGGCACCACTTCCTGCGGGCGCTGTCGGGGAGCCGCAAAGCCCAGTTCGGGCTCGCGATCGTCGCCCTGATGATCCTGGCGGCGATCCTGTCGCCGCTGCTCGCGCCCCACGATCCGGAGCTGCAAAGCCTCGGCGCGCGGCTGCTGCCGCCCTTCTCTTACGCGCCCGACGGCGGCCTGCACCTCTTCGGAACCGACCAGCTCGGGCGAGACATGGCAAGCCGCCTCATCTACGGGGCACGCGTGTCGCTGGTCGTCGGCGTCAGCGCCTCGCTGATCGCCGGCACGCTCGGCGTGCTGCTCGGCCTCGTGGCCGGATATTTCGGCGGCCGCACCGACGACGCCATCATGCGGCTCTCCGACGTGCAGCTCGCCCTCCCCTATATCCTGGTCGCCATGGCGATCCTCGCCATCGTCGGCAACAGCCTCGCCAACATCACGGTGGTGCTCGCCGGCACCCAGTGGGTCACCTATGCGCGCGTCGTGCGCAGCAGCGTCCTGTCGGTCAAGGAGCAGGAGTACGTGCTGGCCGCGCGCACGCTGGCGCTCTCCGACACGCGCATCATCGCCCGCTACATCCTGCCGAACGTGTTCGCGCCGGTGATCGTGATCGCCACCTTCTCGGTTGCGCAGACGATCGTCGCCGAGGCCGGCCTGAGCTTCCTCGGCCTCGGTGTGCCGCCCTCGATCCCGTCGTGGGGCGGCATGCTGGCGGACGGCCGTACCTACCTGGCGGTCGCCTGGTGGCTCGTCACCATTCCGGGCCTCGCCATCTCGCTCACCGTGATCGGCGTCAACCTGTTCGGCGACTGGCTGCGCGACTACCTCGACCCGAAGCTCAGGGTGTGAGGCGCAGCTGGTTGGGTTCGCGCGCCCATTACATCCCGTTGAGCTGGATGAAGTCAGGCCACGCGAACCCAACATCGTGCCACTTCGCCGCGGGCTTTCCGCCCGCGCGCGGACCATTCCTATTCACAATGTCAAACAGCCCACGCTCCGCCCGTCCCGGCGGTCGCCGCGATGATCGCGGCGGCCGTTGCGAGCCGGGCTTTGCGTCCTTCGAGGCTCGACTGCTTGCGCAGTCGAGCACCTCAGGATGACGTCCTTCCCTCATTTCCATGACGGAAGGCATGAGGGAGCGAAGCGCCGAGAAGCGCGGGTGCGGATCGCCGCACCGTTGGCGTGCCATGACGCGGCACGCGAGAAGCACCTGACCGAGGTGCTTCGCGCCCCAGTGACGCAGGGGCGCTCGCCTCTCGGCGCTTCGCCGCGGCATGTTACGAATCCCGGCCCGACGCCTCACTCCTGAAGCATCCGCCTCGGTCCTAGTGCCGAGTGGCGGGTTCTCCGGGTCGCCCGAGCGCGAAGTTGCGAATTCCGCCCGCGGGTGCCGCTCCCCGCTCCGCCATCGGTCCGCTTCCGGAAAGCGCCCTCGGTGAGCCGGGATGAGCCACACCTACACCTGTATTTCTGGAAAGGAGAAACAAAATCGTCGACTCGCCCGAAGTTATCCCCAGCCCGGTTTCCGGTTTTCGAGAAATCGCAAAGACGGTGCGCCAGGGTCGCGAGCGAGGGCTCGACGAAGCCTGTCGACTCACGCGAAGAAGCCCGGCCCGACTGCGCCCGGCGCGATGCCGGTGAGCGTGATCGTGCCCCCGCCCGAGAGCGTGATGAGCGCCGAGCCGGCGGCGGCGGTGCCGATCGTGAAGATCTGGCCCGAGAGGTCGAGCCGATCGCCCTCGCCGGCGTTGAAGCCCGTGATCTGATCGTTGCCGGAGCCGGTGAGGAAGACACGTCGTCGCTCGCGTCGTCGCCTATCCATTCGATGCCGGCGTCGACGACGAGCGCCTTGTACTCACGCAATGGGCCCCGGGTTGGCTGAACATTTCCGCCGAGCGGCGCGTCCAATCGGGGCGGCCCGGGTCGGCCGTTGCCTCCGGTGGTGCAGGGAGATCGCGATGCTGGGAACCCACCTGCGGGTGGACGGTCTTGCCCGTAACATCAATGGGCGGACATGTCTCCTCGCCCTCATGCTCGTGGCAGCCCTTCCGAGTGCGCCGGCGGCGGCCGAGCAATCCTCGGCATGGGCGTCGTGCCGGGGCGGCAGGGGCATCACACCCCAACAGTCGATCGAAGGCTGCACGGCGGTCATGCGATCGAACGGAGTGAGCCGGCAACAGCGGGCCGCTGCCGCAGCCATGCGCGGCCGGTACTACTATCTCAGCGGAAAACTCGATCCGGCGGTCGCCGACTTCGATGTTGCGGTGAAGCTCGATCCCAGCCAGGCCCCCTCCTTCCACTACCGCGGGCTGTCCTACGCCGCCAAGGGCGCGCTCGACCGCGCAATCGCCGACTTCGACACCGTCATTCGCCTGGATCCGAATTTTTCCGGCGGCTATCTCCGCCGCGGGCTTGCGTACTACAACAGGGGCGAGCTTGATCTCGCGATCGCGGATTTCGACCACTCCCTCGGGCTCGACGCGGACCAGGCGCTGGCCTTCCACTATCGCGGTCTCGCCTGGAGCCGGAAGGGAGACAAGGAGCGCGCGATCGCCGATTTCGATGCCGCCATCAGGCTCGAGCCCGAGAGTGCCGACGCGCACTACAATCGCGGCAACGCCCATGCGGCGCGAGGCGACCGGAAGCGCGCAATCGCCGACTATGGCGTAGCGATCAGGCTCGATCCCGAGGATCCGAAGGCATATTTCAATCGTGCCAATGCGTACGGCGCAGAGGGCGACCGTGAGCGCGCCATTGCGGATCTCGATGAGGCGATCCGGCTTCGTCCCACCGAGCCGGGATACCACCTCAATCGCGGCAACCAGCAATTCGCCAGGGGGGACGACGCTCGGGCGCTGCGTGACTACGACCGCGCCATCAGCCTCGATCCAGGCTATGCGGCCGCCTACGTCAACCGTGCCCATGTGCATCGCGCCAGGGGCGATGTCGACCGCGCCATCGCCGATTGCGATATCGCGCTCCGCATCCAGCCGGGCGACCATGCGGCTCTGCTCGAGCGCGCCAACGCCTACTGGGCAAAGAGGGATGGCGACCGCGCTCAGAAGGACTATGGTCAGGTGGTCGCATCGCTGCTGCGGCAGGTGATGCTCTACCCGGCCGAGGCAAGAACCAAGCGCCAGGAAGGCAAGGTGAAAGTGACGTTCCGGATCGATCGCGACGGCCGCGTCACGGCGAGGAGCATCGTCGGCAGTTCCGGCAATCCGCTGCTCGACCTGGAGGCACTGGCGATGATCCAGCGTGCTCAGCCGTTCCCGCAACCGCCGCACGGAGCCGAAGACAAGGTGGATTTCGCCGCGGACGTCCGGTTCGCACTGCGATAAACTCGGCCCCCGGTCGCCTCGGCGGCGGCATCGCGGGCGGCAATCGGGCTGGAGCGCTACGCCTACCGCCCCTGTCGCAGCTCTCGCACATGCCTGGCGATGTCGCCGCGGCGCGCGATCCACACCTTCGGATGCTGCTTGGCGTAGTGCAGCACCCGGCGGATCGCGCGCGTCAGTCCCGGCCGCGCGCCGATGTGGCAGTGGATGACGATCTCGATCCACTTGGGCGAGCCGGCCGCACCCTCTTCGTACAGCTCGTCGAACGCGTCCTTGAACGATTCGACATAGACGCTCGGCGGATTGGCCGGCCACAGCCAAAGCGTGAGATCATTCGCGGGAAAATTGTTGCGCGGCATGATCACCACCGTGCGGCCGTGCATCTCGCGAATGAACGGCACGTCGTCGCTCGCGTCGTCGCCGATCCACTCGATTCCGGCGTCGACGACGAGCGCCCTGTATTTCGCATCCGACCCCTTGCTGCCCGGGCTCGACCAGCCGGCCGGTTTGATCCCGACCGCCCGCTCGATCGCGTTGAGCGTATCCATCACGTCCTTGAGCTCGCGGTCGGGTGTCGCCTCCTCGCCGAGATTGTCGTTCGACCAGCCATGGCCGACAATTTCGTGGCCGCGCCGGTGCACCTCCTTCAAGGTCAGGGGCCAGCGTTCGGCGGCAAGTCCGGAGGTGTGGAAGGATGCCTTGATGGCCTCGTCGTCGAGCAGCTTGAGCACGCGCCACACGCCGGTCTTCGGCCCGTACTCGGCGTAGGAGAGCGACGATTGATCGGGTTTGCCGGCCGGGCCGGGCCGCGGGTTGTACTGGCTGCGGGTGTGAAAGGCCTCGAACGCGACCACCACCGAAAGGGCGATGTTCGCTTCGCCAGGCCAGCGCAGCGCCGGGGCGGGTTTGCCGGTGTCTTGCATTGAAGGGCGCTCCTCGATGACGGGAACACGCGATCGGCCGCGGGGCATTACGCCTAGCTTCGTTGTCGAGCGCCATCAAGGGCGCGCGCTGCGGATTGGTTGTTTTGCTGGGCTGCTCGTCGGAATCGGCATGCGCAACATGCAGGACAGAGCTCTTGTTGGCATCCGCGCCCGATGATCTTCTCATTTGCCACGAAGCCGTGAGGGGATGATGGCCGGCGGTGAATTGACCGATCGCGTCGCAATCGTTACCGGGGCGGCGCAGGGGTTGGGACTTGCCATCGCGACGCGCTTCGTGGCCGAAGGCGCATTGGTCGTCATGGCGGATGTCCAGGCCGACAAGCTCGAAACGGCGACGCAACAGCTCGACAGGAGCGCCGGCCGGGCGGTTGCAATCGAGGCCGATGTGGCCTCCTCGGCGTCCGTCGATGCCATGGTCGGCGCGGCGCTCTCCCGTTTCGGACGGCTCGACCTGCTCGTCAACGTGGCAGGGGGCAGCGGTCGACATCTGGTCGATGCGATCGACCAGATGAGCGACACGATCTTCGATGGCGTGATCGCCGCCAACCTGCGCGGCACGTTCCTGTGCTGCCGCGCCGCGGTCCCGCACCTCTCGCGCGGCGCGGACGGCCGCATCCTCAACTTTTCCTCCGGTGCCGTGCAGGGCGTTGCAGGCAAGACCACGATCGCGGCACCGCTCGCCTATGCGGCGGCCAAGGCGGGCATTCACGGCCTCACCAACCAGCTGGCGAAGGATCTCGCCGCCGCGGGTGTAGCGGTCAACGTGCTGCAACCAGGGTTCGTTCTTACCGAGCCGGGTGCGCGTGTGCGAGAATTGTTCGATCGCTTGACCGAGACCGAGCGCGCGACCATGCTCGCGGGACTGAAGGTGCCGCCGCGCGAGCCGGAGGAAGTGGGATTCGGCGTGACCTGGCTGATGTCCGAGCGTGCGCGGGGATTGACCGGGACATGCATTCGGCTGGCGGGAAAAATCCGCGATACCAATCTCAAGCTCGTGCAGGAAGGCAGCTCGCCGCTCGGATCGTTCGCCCGGCTGGAACCGGCATCGACGAGTTGACGCCGCGATGAAGAGGACATTGCCCATGTCGATGCGATCGCTGACACCTCTGGTTCTCCTGGGGCTGTCCCTGACGTTTGCCGTCGCCGACCGCGCGCTCGCGCAAGACAAGCTCACCACGGTCGGCGAGGTACAGGACAGGATTGTCATTTCCGGGGGCGTCGACGTGGTCGGGCTGTCCGGACTCGACGTGGTGGCGATTGTGCCCGACCGCATGCTGATGGACCACATTTCCGATCCCCTGGTTGCGACCGACAAGACCGGCAAGCTGGTGCCGTGGCTGGTGACGGGCTGGAAGACCATCGACCCGCTCACCTGGGAGCTCACCCTGCGCCAGGGCGTCAAGTTCCAGAACGGCGAGCCGTTCGACGCCCGCTCGGTGAAGTTCTTCTACGACATGATGAACGACGAGAAGCTCAACTCGCCGACCAAGAGCAACCACAACTGGGTGGAGCGAGTCGACATCGTCGACGACTACACGGTGCGCGTGGTCACCCGCGTGCCCTATCCGGTCGCGCCCGGCAAATTCACGCTGGCGCACGCGGTCCCGCCGGAATACATCCGCCAGGTCGGCGTGGACGGCTATCGCAAGCGGCCGATCGGCACCGGCCCCTATCGCGTGACCGAATACGTGCGCGACAGCCACCTCAATCTGGAAGCCTATGACGGCTGGTGGGCGGGCAAGCCGAAAGTCAGGACGATCGTCTACCGCCCGATCAAGGAGGCCGCCGCGCGCGTCTCCGCCCTGCTCGCCGGGGAGATCGACCTCGCCTTCGACGTGCCGCCCGAGCTGATGCCGCTGATCGAGCGCGCGCGCAACGCCAGGCTCAAGAAGTCGCTCAGCGTGCGTACGTTCTTCCTGTTCCTCAATACGATCAACGAGGACTACCCGACCGCGAAGCGCGAGGTGCGCGAGGCGATCAACTACGCGATCGACCGCGAAAGCCTGAACAAGAACATCCTGGCGTCGACCGGCGCGCCGGCCGCCTGGCTCAACCCAAGCTCGTTCGGCACCCATCCCGACCTCAAGCCGATCCCGCACGATCCGGCGCGCGCCAGGCGCCTGCTGGCGGAGGCGGGCTACCCCAACGGCATCGACATCGCGTTCGATGCGTTCCAGGGCCGCTATCTCAAGGACAAGGAGCTGGCGGAGGCGATTGCCGGCCAATTGACCCAGGCCGGCATCCGCACCCGCGTGAACATCCACGAATGGGGCGTGTTCACCAAGCGCATGTGGAGCAAGCAGTCGAGCCCCATCGCCCTGCTTGCCTGGGTGGACAACGTGGGCGATCCCGACATCCAGAACTATCGCGTGCTGCAGTCGGGCGGCACCTGGTCGCAGAACAAGGATCCGAAGCTCGACGAGATCCTCAAGGCGATCGCCAGCGAGATGGATCCGGACAAACGCAAGGCGCTGATCATGCGGCAGCAGGAGTACATGCGGCATTCCTTCCCGCTCGCCTACCTGCTGCAGATGGGCACCATCACCGGCGTGTCGGCGAAGCTCGACTGGTGGGAGCCGGTCGCGAACGACGCGCACCGCTTCTACCGGCTCGGCAGCGGCAGCTGAGCGCGGATCGCCGGATGCACAACCTTCGACCCGAGAAGGCGTTCGCCTTCGAGACGATCGAGCGCAACCGCGAGGCGCTCGCGCTCACCTCCGACAGCATCTTCTATTTCGCCGAGGTCGGTCCGCAGGAATTCGAGACCGCCAGGCTGATGACCGGGCTTCTGGAAGACGAGGGCTTCGCCGTCACGCGCGGCATTTCCGGTTTCCCCACCGGCTTTCTAGCGACCTATGGGGCGGGAGCGCCGGTGATCGCGATCCACACCGAGTACGACGCCAACCCCGACAACTCGCAGGCCCCCGGCGTCACCGAACGCCAGGCGATCGTGCCCGGCGCGCCCGGCCATTGCGAGGGGCACAACGTCAACGGCGCGGTGCTCGTCGCCAGCGCCATCGCGCTCAAGCGCACCATGCAGCGCTTCGGCCTCCCCGGCACGCTCAAGATCTTCGGCGCGCCGGCGGAGGAGCAGCTGCTGAGCCGCCCCTATTTCGTGCGCGACGGCTATTTCGCCGATGTCGACGTCGCCTTCCACGAGCATCTCGCCGGCGACTTCGCCACCGTCTACGGGCTCACTCATTCGGCGCTGGTGTCGGCCAAGTTCATCTTCCATGGCGAGACGACACACGCCGCCGTTGCGCCATGGAACGGCAAGGACGCGCTCGACGCGGTCGTGCTGATGGACGTCGGCATGGCGCAGTACCGCGAGCACATGCGGCCGGACATGCGCGTCTGCCGCGTGATCACCGAGGGTGGCGACCAGCCGAACGTCATTCCCGCCCGCGCCAGCATCTGGTGGTTCTTCCGCGACCCGACCGCCGAGGGCGCGCTGAAGCTGTTCGAGCAGGGCAGGAAGGTCGCGCACGGCGCCGCCGCGATGACCAACACCACGGTCGAGGTCGACGTCATCAGCGCGGTGTGGCCAGTGCGCGCCAATCAGGGAGTGGCGGAAGTCCTGCAACGCAATATCGAGCTCGTCGGCATGCCGGAGTGGACCGAGGCCGAGCACGCGCTCGCGCGCGAGATCCAGCGCAAGGCCGAAATCGCGACGACCGGCCTCAGCGACGCGGCGCGACCGCTCAAGGGGCCGGCCGTGCAGGGCTCGCCGTGCAACGATTGCGGCGACGTGTCATGGGCGGTCCCGATGGGCCGCCTGTCGTACCCGGCGAGCGTTCCCGGCGTGCCGTTCCATCACTGGACCGCCGGTGTGGCGCTCGCCTCTTCGATCGCCCACAAGGGCGCGGTCGCCGGCACCAAGGCGCTCGCCGGCGCCGTCATCGACCTGCTCACCGATCCGGCGCTGGTGCAGCGGGCGAAGGACACATTCCGCGAGGAGCTCGGCGGCGTCGCCTATCGCCCCCTGCTGCCGCTGGACCAGAAACCGCCGCTCGACCTGCATCGCGAGCTGATGGAGCAGTGGCGGCCGAAGATGCGCGAGCACTACCTCACGCAAACTCCGGTTTTTGTGTAGTGCGCCGCGCCCCGATGTCGATGATGGCTCCGCTGGTGAATTGGGAGGCGCTCGCCGACGGAAGCGTTCTTTCGGCCGACGTGATCGGGCAGGCGATCGACCGCGCCAGGGCCGACGCCGACAGCCCGTACACTCAGGACGTCCATTCCTTCGACTTCGCCAGTTACGGCCGCCCATACACGCAGGTCGCAATCGTGCTGCGGCCCCAGCGCCCGCTGCGCATCGACGGACGGCTCGTCTATATGGTCACGTCGGAGGGCGGCAGCGACAACGGGCGCGCCTTCATCCGTGATAACGCCGGCAACGAGGGGCTCGGGCCGTGGCTCGCGCGGCGCGGCGTCACCTTCATCCAGCTGTGCCGAATCGGCCGGTGGAATTTCCTCACTGATGATCCGCTCGGATCATGGCGCGACGTCCCGCTGGGCGGCCGCATGCCGGTGTTCAATCGCGCGCAGCCGCGGCACTGGTCGGCGGACGACTACGTCACGGTCGGCGCCGAGGGCGTGTCGAGCCCGACCGGAAGCCAATCCTGCCGCATCCCGCGCGCCGGCTCCGAGCTCGAAGGCTACATGGTCGCGCTCACGCCGGTGACCCAGATCGCCGGGTTCGAGCTCGTGATCCGCTCGCTGGTCCCGCTCGATACGGCCGATGCGCTTCTTGCCTATTACGGCTTCTCCACCGGCGGCGCCTTCCTGTGGGCGCTGGCGAAGCGGCTGCCGCCCGACGCGATCCTCGGCTACGGCATGAGCAGCTTTCCCATCGCCTTCTATGCGAGCCGCGCCGCCACAGGAAGCTACGGGTGGCTGTATGACCGCTCCGCCGCCCGCCTGCGCGAGCGCGGCACCAAGGACTTCGAGTTCTTCAACCGCGACCTCGACGCGGCGACGCGCGATGCGCTGTGGCAGCAGGCGCTGCACGCGCCGCGCTTCAAGAGCCACGAGGACAATTTCATGTTCTTCAACGTCGCGGCCCTGAGCGAGACGGTGTCGCGCCTGTGGAACGCGCCGTTTCTGCCCGAGGCCGTGCGCCGGCGCGGATTCGCCGCGCTGATGCAGGAAACCCTCGAGCTGAGCTTTCCGAGCGATGCGCTGCGATCGATCCGTGCGCTCGACCTGTACGGGACGCGCGACGAGATCCTCACGCCGGACGTCGCCCGCTGCGTCCGCTCGACGGTCGCCCCCTATTGCGCGAGCTATCGGCTCGCCTTCCTCGACGGCTATCACCACGCGGTCACATCGGATCACGTCGAGGCGTTCGGCTCGCTGTGGCTCGATGCGATCAAGTCCGGCTATTGTGGCGACGGCGCTGCGCCGCGCCAGCAGCGCAGCCAGGCCGTAAGCTCTCCCATGCGCGCGTGAGACGGATCCGACGTGCCGCTGCTCGACATAAGGGGCCTGCAGACGCATTTCTTCCGCGACGGCCGCGTGTTCAAGGCCGTGGATGGCGTGAGCCTCACGATCGAGGCGGGCGAGACGGTCGCGCTGGTCGGCGAATCCGGATGCGGCAAGTCGGTCACCGCGCTGTCCGTCCTCGGCCTCGTGCCCAATCCGCCCGGGCGCATCGTCGGCGGCGAAATCCTGTTCGAAGGCCGCGACCTCACGCGGCTCGACGCCAAGTCGCTGCGGGACGTGCGGGGAAACCGCATCGGCATGATCTTCCAGGAGCCGATGACCTCGCTCAATCCGGTCTTCACCATCGGCAACCAGATCGTCGAGGCGATCCTCGAGCACCGCTCGCCCGGTCGCAAGGCCGCACGCGGTCGCGTCGTGGAGCTGCTCGAGCTGGTCGGCCTGCCGGAACCGGCGCGGCTCATCGACGAATATCCGCACCGCCTGTCGGGCGGCATGCGCCAGCGGGTGATGATCGCCATGGCCCTGTCGTGCGAGCCGAAGCTCCTGATCGCCGATGAGCCGACGACCGCGCTCGACGTCACCACGCAGGCGCAGATCCTCTCCCTCCTCATCGGACTGCAGCAACGCCTCGGCATGGCGATGCTGTTCATCACTCATGACCTCGGTGTGGTGGCGCAGACCGCCCGCCGCGCCGCCGTGATGTATGCGGGACGCAAGGTGGAGGAGGCGACGGTCGAGGCGCTGTTCGCCAGACCGTTGCATCCCTACACGCAAGGGCTGCTCGCCTCGCTGCCGAATCCCGAGGCTGACGCGGACGCGGCCGGCAAGCCCGCGCCGCTCAGGGAGATCCCCGGCATCGTGCCCTCGCTGGACGACCTGCCGGCGGGCTGCGCGTTCGCGCCGCGCTGCCCGCTCGCCGAGGACGCCTGCCGTGGCGGCGAGATCGCGCTCGAAGCGCATGGCGCGCGTTCCGTCGCGTGCCGGCGCGCCGGGATGATGGTGACACCATGACGGCGCCGCTGCTGCGCGTATCAGGTCTCGCCAAGACCTACCGGTCGAACGGCCGGCTGGTGAAGGCCGTCGACGGCGTGAGCCTCACCATCGCGGCGGGCGAAGCGCTCGGGCTGGTTGGCGAATCCGGCTGCGGGAAATCCACCCTCGGCAAACTGCTGCTGCGCCTGCTCACCCCCGATGCCGGCACGATCGAGCTCGAGGGCGTCGATATCGCGCGGCTCTCGCAACGCGCGCTGCGTCCCCATCGACCCGCCATCCAGATGATCTTCCAGGACCCATACGCTTCGCTCCATCCGCGCATGACGGTCGGCCAGATTCTGGAAGAGCCCCTCACCGTGCATGGTCGCGGCGATGCCGAGGCGCGGCGCGCGCGGGTGCAGTGGCTGATGCAGCGCGTCGGCCTGCGCCCGGACGCGATCACCCGCTATCCGCACGAATTCTCCGGCGGGCAGCGCCAGCGCATCGGGGTCGCCCGCGCGCTGGCACTCGCCCCGAAGCTGATCGTGTGCGACGAGCCGGTTTCCGCCCTCGACGTCTCGGTGCGCGCCCAGGTCATCAACCTGCTCGACGAGCTGCGCCAAGAGCTCAAGATCTCCTACCTGTTCATCTCCCACGACCTGTCGATCGTCCAGCACGTCGCCGACCGCATCGCCGTCATGTATGCGGGCCGGATCGTCGAGACTTCGGACCGCCACACCATCTGGCGGTCGCCCGCGCACGCCTACACCAAGGCGTTGATCGCCTCCGTCCCGATCCCCGTGCCGCGCAGCCGCAGCCGCTCGTAGCACCCCGTCCGAGTCAGAGCCTCCCAAGGCGGCAACCGTTAACATTTGATTCAACTTCACGCTTGATCATTGCCCGACAGGATCAAGCTCAAACGTGCCCGACCGGGGGATTGGGCTACGGCGAGCGGTCCGGACCCGCTGGGCAGCGATGCGACCCGCAAAGACAGCCCCTGACCAGAAGTCGTGAAGGCGCGGAACCCGCGCCGATCTTCGCGATCAGGCCCCCGACTCGGGATCAGGCGTGGACCCCGGGCGAGCCCCGTCGCGGCCGGGCACTTCGCGTCCTCGGCACGGGTGCGCTATTGTTGGCGGCATCCGTGCCAGGGCTGGTTGGAGGACTGGACTGGCAGCGAATTCTCGATGCCCAGCTGCACGAGCGCGCCGGCACGGGAGCGCTCAACATGGTGGTCGATCGCATCATCGACGCTGAATTGGGGGGAGATCCGAACGCCAAGAACAAGCGCTCCAGCGCAACTGGAGCGGCTCAGTTTCTCGATCAGACGTGGATCGAAATGGTCCGCGCGCACCGACCCGATCTGATCAAGCGCAGCCAAGGGGAAATACTGGATCTTCGGCGCGACCTTTCCCTGGCCCGGGAAATCACCATTCGGTTCGCAGAGCGCAACGCCGCCGCGCTGCGCGCGCGGTGCCTGCCGGTCACCCTCGGCACACTCTACCTGTCGCACTTCGCCGGCAGCGCCGGCGCGGTCGCGATTCTCTCCGCGTCGGAGCATGCAGATGCCGCAGCCATCATGGCGAGCGCAGATACCACAGGCCGCACTACCCGCGAGAAGATCGTCAAGGCCAACCCATTCCTCGCAGGCTTCACGGTTGGCGATCTCAAGCGCTGGGCCGACGGAAAGATGCGCGGTCCCGGCTTCGCTCTGGCCGGATGGGTTCCGGCAAGCACGGGCTCTGTCCTCTCAACCGCGGCGTTTCTCCTGACCGGCAGCGCCGCCACAGCTGGCCGATGCCGACCGCAGGTCAAGAAGACGTAGTCATGGAGAACACGTGTGCCGTGCCGGGACGCGTCGTTGGGAGTACCGCGGTGCAACCGCAACGGTTTGCAGCGGCGCGCTCTGCCCGCCAGCGCTCTGCCCGCCAAAATAGCGCGGCGGCGCTGAAACGGATATAGTCCAGGGGTCCTTCGCGGGAGAGATCAACGCAACGTGGAGGTTGCCATGAAGTACGTGCTGCTCGGCACGCTGAGCCCGGAGTGGGCCGGCAAGCAGTCGGAGCGGACCAGCAAGGCCAGAGCGAAGGCGGCCCTTTCGCACTGGTTGAGCGGAGCCGGGTTCCGCAATGTCGATGTCGATCGGCGGTTGACGATCTATCCAGACATGGAGGTCCGTGACACGTCCGGCCGCGTCTTGAATTAGGTTTATCCATCGCGCATAGGTGTCGGCTCCGTTTGAGCGGCGAGCCGAGCGATCTGCACGCTTAACGCCCCGGCCCTTTACGTGTTGTTGCTCTCGTTGAGTGCGGCTTCCTGGCGCCGTGCCCGCCACCTCGGTTGCCATATCGTGCACCATAAGCGTCTTCCGATCGCCAAAACCGAAAGCTCCCGCCGAAAGGATTCATCGTACGGCCCTTTTTCGATCGTGCAATACTACACGAACGCCTTAGCGAAGACGGGTGACCTTGAGCAAGCGGCACAACGGCGCGCTAACGAAACACGATCCTCGACCAATAGGACCAGCCGTAGTCGCAGCTGGCGACGCAGGTGGTTTGAAACATTAGCCGATCGCCGGGCTTGAGCGCCACGTCGGTGCCGATCGTCTGTTCGCCACGATCATGCGCATAGCGCTTGGGATCGAGGCAGCGTCGCCACAGCGGCGCGTCTCCGGTTGGCCGGCGCACGCTCAGCGCAAAGCAGATCCCGGCGGTGCCGGGCTCGGCGCGCCAGGCGCCCTCGGCGATGCCGAAGCCGACCTCCAGGCGCTCCGCCAGCGCCGTGACAGTGTACTCGGCCTCGGCCGGCGCGTGCAGCAACAGCCCCTCAGGAATGAACCGCTTCTCGTGCGGGCCCGTGTGCGAAGCGAAGAGAATGCGCAGATGATCGGCGGATTTGAGCTCCTGCGTTACCTGAGCCGGTAGCGCCGACCGCTCGACGTCGAGCGCAGATATCGTGACGGCGATGGTCGGCCGGTAAAGGAGCATGCCGAGGCGGCCGGATTCAAAGGTAACTCGTAGAGGGCGGCGAGCATCATCAGGCATCTCACCCGACGCCAGCAACGCGAACTGATCGCCACTGCGGACCATCGGCGAAATGACCATGCCCTGTTCGATGATGCGTGGAATAATCCGAAAGCTTTCTTCTGATCCATCGAAATAAGCGAGGCGCAACGAGACGATGGATGGCCGAAAGAGGAGCGACGCCAATGTTCCGAGCAATGTCTTCTCAATTTTCACCTTGGCGAACAGTGGCGCGTCTCGGGGCGGCAGCGCAAACGGCACACCCATCCGTGCGGTCGTCGCCTCGAGGGGGCGGAGAATATTTCCAAGCAGCCTCTCGCGACGGCGCAACACCAGCATCCCGTCGCGCAGGTAGAACGCGGGCGCGAAATGCTCGATGATGTCAGGCCATAGCGGCCCCTCGGCCAGCGCCGGATGGCGGCCGTCGATGCTCTCGGGCAGGAACAACAGCGTGGCTGCCCCGTCCGCCGCGGTCAGGGAGCGCCGGTTGCCGGCGATCAGGTAGGACGTATAGGACGCATATTGCTGCACCGAGAGGCGCGGCTTGAAGCGCTCTCCGACATGGGCAATCACGCGCGTCTGGAGTGACGGAATGGTGTCGACGGTTCCGATCAAGTCGGGCAGCGGATAGGCCGTGCGCAGCCGCAGCCACGCCTCCTCTTTGGCGTCGCGCAGTTCGCGCAGCCAAGCATGCGGGCTGCGCACAAAGCGCCCAAGCAAAGCGGCTTCCTGTCCAATCTTGGTGAGAAGATCGCCGGTGTACGTCGTCACCGGCACTCCTTTGGCGGAGGCAAAAATCACGGGGAGGACGGCGCCAACAACGACAAATCCAGCAAGCCCCGCGGGCCAAAGCGGCCTAATGTCGAGGCTACGAGCCCACACCGGAACCGCAATTGCAAGCCCGCTCCACGCCACCAGCGTGTGAACGTCGTGCCGTACAAAGCCCGCCTTCCAGGTGAGAAACAAGAAGCCGGAAACGCACATTACGCGGGCCACGACAACTAAAGGCGGCGCAGCGCCGCTCCGCCAAGCACGGAGCTCCGCCACCGACAGGATTGCGGCTGCGCCGGCCGCCATACCGAGATAGGCGATCAATTCCGGCACGGGACCCGGCAAGCTCATCGCCTCTGCATAACCGGCAGCGACCTCGAAGCTGCCGCGCAGGAACGGGAGAAACGTGTCCGGCCGGCCGTGCCACAGCCAGAACAGCTGAAAGGTCATGATTCCATACGCGATGAGCGCGAACGGCACGCGCCGCCGCACGACGGCCACCACGTCGATCGCCGCGAAGGCCAGGAGCGCCATCGGCGCGCACGAGAACTTGGTGAGGCTGAGGATCGCGGATGCCGCAACCCCCAACAGTATGCTGGCGAGGTCCACCCGCTCATCCGCTGCGCGGCGCAGGGCTACGAGCGCCGTCAACAGTGGAATGCTGAAGAACACCGCATCGCGCCGCATTGGGATCAACAGGATGATCGCCGGCATGAGCAATGCCGCGGCGCCGCCATCACGCAGCATCAACCATAGAAGCCGCGCCAAGGCGGCGATCAGCAAGGCTTTCAGAATGAGAAAATGATAGAATTCGTTCTCGACGAAATAGCCCGTGTATAACGGCGACAACGGCCCGGCGCTGAAGACGATATCGTGGCCGAACATCAGGCCAAGCCGTGAGGCTTCGCCCAGCGTCGCCATCCACGATGGGTCGAGGCCATCCTGCGGCAGGCTCAGCCGGAACGGCGCAAACGCCCAATAGGCCGCGATGATGATGAGGGCGGCGAGGGTCGCCTTCCTGAGCATAAGCCGGGCTAGCGCCCTGCCCTCACGGCGAATCGCGACAACAGCTCGCGCGAGGAAACCGGCCGGTCCGCGCCGAGCGCCGGCATATTCACCCGGCCCGACAGCTTCAGGTCGATCTGCTCCAGGCGCTGGCGCATCTTGCGGCCGACGGCCGCGAAGCTCAGCTCGTCGCGGATCTTCTTCTGCGCGCGGCGGCCGAGCTCGAGCCGCCATGACGGGTCGCGCGCGGCCTTGCGCAGCAGGTCCGCTGCGTGGGCGACGTCGGGCTCCGCCCACCACTGCCCTTGGGCGAACGGATATTCGCCGGGGCGCACCGGCTTGAGCGAGAAGCTCACCGGCGCTCCGCAGGTCTCGTCGAGGAAGTCGCGGTTGCCTGAATAGTCGGTGGCAACGGCAAGCTTGCCGAAGGCCATGCACTCGGCGATGTTCAGGCCGAACCCTTCCGAGCGATGCAGCGACAGGTAGACATCGCAGCACCTTTGTAGCGCGGTCATCTGCTCGCGGCTCAGCACCCGATCGATCAGCGTCACGTTGGGCAGCGACGACGACGCCTTCTCCAGCTCGATGCGCGCCTTGGTGAAGGAACGCTTGCCGTGCAGCTTGATCACCAGTTGCACGTCGTCGCGATCGTGAAAGGCGCAACGCATCGCCTCGATCGCCCCCCACGGGTTCTTCCGCTCGATATAGGAGTTGAGGTCAAGGCTCGTCAACACCACCAACGCGTCGTCGCGCAGGCCGAAGTACCGCCGGTCGAACGCGCGGGAGGGCCCGAGAACCGGCACCGGATGCGGCATGGTCAAGACCGTCATCGGAGTCGCCTGGGCAATCGTGTGCCGCACGAACTCGCTCGGCACCCAGATCTCGTCCACGTGGTCGAATGCGCCGAGCCATTGTGAGGGGAAATGCGACAGCTCCCACGTCCACATGCCGATCCGGTAGCGGCCGCGCAGCTCGGCCGAATCGAGCCGCGTCGGCAAGGTAAGCGTGTTGTCGGCATTGATGTGGAGAAGGAGATGGCGGTAGCCGCAGCTGTCCTTGAGCTCGGCCGCAAGGGAGTCATCCAGCTCCTGAAACTCGGGGGCGGAAATCGAGCGTGCCTCGACCGGATAGCCCGACTCCTTCAGGGCACGGAACGAGCCCCGTGCCGCCGCGCCGAGACCGCTTTCGGCGCGGAGAAATCCCAGCACGGTAACGCCCGGCTGGTGGCTCAGGTCGACGTTGGCGCGGGCATGCCGTCCAATGTAACGAACGCCCTGCCCCGCCGCCGCTGCCGGCTTTGGCGCGCTGATGAATCCGAACACACGCTCATCAATCCCGCTGCGCAGACCCAAAGGCAGCAGTCGGTAGACCGCGCGCAGGGAGTCGCTCTGCGCAAGCACGCCGCGCATCCCGCGCAGCCCGGAACGAAGCGACCCCTCTGGCGCTCGGGCTGAAACCGGCTTCGGCTCCGCCGCCGCGGCGGCAGCGGCAGCCGCCTTCAGCGGTAAGATGAAAGCCGGGGCCACCCGATACTCCCGCGGCACGCTGTCGATGAACCAGCGCAGGAACCGCAATTGCCCGGTGCGGTTGGTGACGACGAAGGTCTGGCGAAGATCCTCGCGCTTGCGCCAGATCTCGTACATCAGGGTCGTGAACGGCACGCCGGGAAAATGCGGAACGTGCTCGCTCGCCGCCAGGAACAGGTCGGCGCTTCCGGCAAACACCTGCTCGAAGCTGCGCTCCGCCGGCCCCTGTGCCTCGCCATAGATGCGCCGCATCTCGGCGATGATCGGATTGCCGTCGATGAAAGTGCCGTACTTGTAGGGCGCCTCGGCATAGAAATTGTTGTTATGGCGGCGCAGGCGATCGAGATATTGCTGCACCAGCTCCTTCGCTTCGCCGATGTCGTCGGTAAACTCGTAGCGGTCCTGATGCTTGGAGAAGACCTCGGGCCGTCCCGGCTCGATCCCGCTGAAGTGAAAGAAATAGAGCGGCTCGCCCTTGCTCCGCCAAGCCTTGCCGTCGTGCCGGACCGCGCGGTGCGGCAGGTTCCAGTACGCCACGTTGTATCCGGGATGGCGCAGGACGCCGACCTCGTCGATGAAGCAGGTCAGCATGTCCATGTATTTCTGGTCGACGAAGATGCCGCTCTCGAGGTCGACCCGGCAGCCGCGCAGCATCTTGTTGGCCCACCAGTCGAGGAAGGCAAAGGTCTGTTCCGAGCGGCGGAACGCGCAGAAGCCGAGATTGTAGACGCCGGTTTGGAGATGACGCTGGTCGTCCGGAAAGCCGCCGTCGTCGAGCGGCTCGGTGATGTGCGGCGTCACCACCACGTCCTTGCCGGCGTCGAGCAGCGCGTGGACATGCTCGAGGGGCCGCAACAGCCAGATGTCGGGATCGAAATAGACCACCGCGCCGACATTGGTGGCGGCGAAGAAGTGTTGAAAGCATGCGGGCTTGATGGCGGTGTTGAGCTCCATCAAGCTGTAGCGGAACGCCATGTCGAAAAAGGTCGGGATTTCGAGCGCCTTGGCTTCGATGATCGTGGCGTCGCCGACACGAGCGCGGACTGCCGGTGCGAGCTCGTCCGCGAGCACGATGCGAAAATCTGCTCCGGGATGAACGGCCAGAACCGAGGCGCGCAGGCTCAGCGCGTAGGCGAGGTAGTTCTGCGCGCATATGGTGAAATAGAGACACTTCATGTCGACAACAGCCGGACCGCGAACGGGTTCACCGGAAAAAATCCCTTTCGGTAACCGGCTTCGACAAAGTGGGCCTCGAGGCTCGGAAAGCGCCCCTCGTCGACCTGGCGCTTCGCCTCCGCGTAGCATTGCGAATACCAGACCCGGTCGATCACCGGCCGGTGCGGCACTCGCCCCTCCTGGTATCCGGCATCCTGAAGATGCTGGGCGGCGCTCCTCACCTCGCCGCGGCTATCGTGCAGATCCTCGTTGTTCTCGTAATACCAGACCTGCTCGACCACCGGCTGGAAGGGAAAGCGCCCGTCGAGATAGCCCGAATGCGCATAGTGCTCGGAGGCGGAGCTCACCGTGCCCTTGGAGATCGCGGCGGCGACGTCCTTGTACGTGTCGGTGTACCAAGCCTCGTCCACCGGAATGCCGACCACCGCCATACGCACCAGATTGCGGAACTCTTCCAATGAGCACGTGACCCGTCCATCTGACGATATCTCTACGGAGGAGATCAGGACCTGGATCGGGGGAGGTATGTGCATTGCCTATCCTTTTCTTCGTATTCTGGTGAGTCACGGTTTCGGCGCCGCTGGCGGCTGTGCCGCCGGCGGCGCTTCTATAATCTCTGATCCCTCCGGTGTCTCGGCGCGCGCGCTGACGCCGATGAGCTGCACGCCGAGGTGGTCGTTGTCGCGCGTCGGCAGGATCATGAGCGGCACCCCGGCATACCCGCTCACCAGCGCGATCACCTCGTTGAGGTCGTAGTCGTACATGGTGATCGTGCCTTCCGGCGGCTGCTCGCGCGCCTCCAGGAGATCGATCATGGTATCGCCGCTGCGGCGATAGAAGCGTGCGCGCGGCTGCTCGTGGTGAAGAAAGTGTCGAGCCCGGGCGTAAACCACCTGGATCGCGAACACGCCGCCCGGGCGCACCTTTTCGATCAGACGCTCGATCAGGGCCATGCCGCGCCGGGGAGGGATATGCTGGAGAACGATGACAGTATTGACGAAATCGAACGTGCCTTCGACCCCGCTCAGCGCGTCGTCGCCGAAGACGTAACGCACGTTCGTCAGCTTCAGCTTGTCGACGTTGCGGCGGCAGATGTCCAGCATGGTCGGGGATACGTCGACGGCGACGACCTCCCCGGCCCGCATTGCCAAGGGGATCACTAGCCGGCCGACGCCGCAGCCGAACTCAAGCACACGGTCAAGCCTGACGGCATAAAAATGATGGTTGATGAAGCCCAGCAAGTCACTGATCTGGCGCTCGCCGGTGCGGAAAAAGGCACGACGCGCTGCCTCCGACAGCTCGCCGCCGCGATAGTCCTCGACGCTGAGAACACCCCAATAGGGCTGGTCCTGGGCGATGCGCTCCCAGTCGCGGTCGGTATCTCTCAATCCATCCCTGTCATCAGTCACGACCATTGGGGATCGCCCAGCAATTGAATTGCGCGAGATGTCCCGCGACAGAAAAACTGCCCGCCCGGCCGACCGCTTCGCAATCAGGACACCAGTGCGGTGTCGCCGAATTCGCCGATAGCATCGCACGGTCGACGGACCCGTCGCAACACGGTATGCGATCACCACCAAGGCAATCCCTCACGGATCGGTCCTATTGCATCATGAGTGAATTCCCCGCCACCGCATGCGCACTACGCGGACTTTATCTCGCCTTGTCGCCGAAGAACTCCAGCAGCGCCTGGCTGGCAAATGGCGGCACCACGTGCTCGCCTCCGACGACGCGGTAAAGAACGACGGGCCCGCCTGATCGCGGCCCTGCCGATCCCGCTGCCGCGCAGAAGCGCGCACTGAGGGGTCGGCCTCACGCCGCCCTGGCGGCAGGTTTGCTCACCGACTTCTGCAAATCCGTTGCAGCCTTCGAGACGATCGCAGCAGAAGCGGGCCGGATGGCGCCCGACTGCGGGACTTGATATAATCGGCGGCCCTTCGCGGGAGTAATCAACATAACGTGGAGGTTGCCATGAAGTACGTGCTGCTCGGCACGCTGAGCCCGGAGTGGGCCGGCAAGCAGTCGGAGCGGACCAGCAAGGCCAGAGCGAAACTCGACAAGCTCGGGATCAAGCTGGAGTCGATCCACTACACGCAAGGTCCCTACGATTTCGTCGACATCGTCGACGCGCCCAACCCGCAGGCCATGCTTGCGTTCTCGGTCTGGTATGCCAACCAGGGACTGGGACGGATCCAGACCATGCCGGCCTTCGACTCGACCAGCTTCGAAGCCGCGATCAAGGACGCAGCAGGCTGAACGCAGCGTTCCGCACGCCCGGCCCAGCGGATGGACGGCGTCATGCCGCCTTGGCGGCGGCCTTGTTGACCTGCTCGCGGGCGAAGCCCGCGGTCGAGGCGTAGCCGCGCACGATTGCCCGGCGCTCCTCGTAGGTGAGCACCTGGTCGATGTCATTGAACCCGTCGGGGGCGAGCGCCTCCACGGCATCGATCACCCCTTCCGGGCCGCCCTTGCGGTTCATGCGGATGAGCTGCGCGGTCATCGGCAGCCGCTCCTGCTCGTAGGACCACAGCGCCTGATAGGGATGCTCGGCCGAGACCAGCCGGTCGGCGAGGCAGCGCGCGTCGAGGATCGCCTGCGAGGCGCCGTTCGAGCCGACCGGATACATCGGGTGTGCGGCATCGCCGAGCAGGGTCACCCGGCCGTGCGACCAGCGCGGCAGCGGATCGCGGTCGCACATCGGGTATTCCCAGAACTCCGGCGTCGCCTCGATCAGCCGGCGCACGTCGACGAACGGAATGCGGAACAGCTGCAGGTGCCGGTTGAGCTCCTCCATGCGGCCGGGGCGCGACCAGTCCTCCTTGTGCGGCATCGGGGTCGCGTCGTCGCCGATCTTGGCGGCGATCGCCCAGTTGGTCAGGCGCCGGTCGGCGCGCGAGCCCTCGCCAATCGGATAGACGACGCATTTCGCCGCCATGCCGCCGGCCACGATCATGGAGCGGCCGGTGAGGAAGGCCGGCCAGTCGAGCGCGCCGCGCCACAGCATGATGCCGTTCCAGCGCGCCGAGCCCTCGCCCGGATAGAGGATCTCGCGCACGCGCGAATTGATGCCGTCGGCGCCGACCAGCACGTCGCCGCGCGCGGTCGCCCGGTGCGAGCCGTGGCGGTCGAAGAAATAGGCGCTGATGCCGCCATCGTCCTGCGCCACTGCGCCGAGCCGATGGCCGGTGTGGATGCGCGACTCGCCGAGCCGGGCGCGCACCGCCTGGTAGATCACCGCCTGCAGCCGACCGCGATGGATGGAGAACTGCGGCACCTCGTAGCCCGCATCGGTGCCGCGCGGCTCGCGCCAGATCTCCTGGCCGAACCGGTTGAGGTAGAACAGCTCGTAGGTGCGGATGGCGACGTCGTCGAGGCGCTCGAGCAGGCCGAGGTCCTTGAGCTCCTTGATGGCGTGCGGCAGCGTGTTGATGCCGACGCCGAGCTCGCGCACCGCGTCGGACTGCTCGTAGACTTCGCACTCGATGCCGCGCGCATGCAGCATCAGCGCCGCGGTGAGCCCGCCGATTCCGCCCCCGACAATGATGGCTTTCATACAACGCAACTCCGATCTCCGACGCCCAACCGGGCCGCCGGTGCCCATACTCGCGCCTGGCGACATGGCGCGCAATATCTCGCGCGAAACAGGGTTAGCCGTCGGCGGCGATGCGGAGAGCGAGGCGAAACAGCGGTCCGGCGACCAGATCGTCGAGCAGGGTGAAGTGGTTCTTGCCCGCAATGACCGCGGAGGCGTCGGCGCCCCATGCGGTGGCGATCGCGGCGCTCTGCCACTTGAACTCGTCGGATTCGAGCGCGCCGACCGCAACCCCGATCCGCACGCCCGGCCGCGGCTTGCGGACCATCGGGGACAGGGCCGCGAGCGCACCCGCCTGCGACAGTTTCAGCAGGCGTGAAACCGGAAGAAAGGACAGCGGCGTCAGGTCGAACAGGCCGGAGAGCAGCAAGGCGGACCGTAGCGGAGGGGCAAACTCATCGGCGGCCGCCATCGCCGCCAAATGCCCGCCGGCCGAATGCCCGGCCAGGTGAATCCGGCCGGGATCGAAGCCGAAGGCCTCGACCTCGCGCACCAGGAATTTCAGGGCATTGCGGATTTGCCCCACGATCTCATCGAGCGTCACGTCGGGGCACAGGCCGTAATTGAGGTTGGCGACCGCATAGCCCGATTGGAGCATGCCGGCGGTGAACTGCGCGTGCTGGTCCTTGTCCGCGGCCTGCCAGTAGCCGCCATGGATGAACACCCAGAGCGGCGGCGTGCGCACGCCTGGCGGTCGATAATAGTCCAGGGTCTCGTAGGCAGAGTCGCCATAGGGAATGTCGAGGCCACCATGCTGGGCGCGGAAGCGCGCGCCATCCTGAGCCCAGCGACCGAGCATCGCCGGCATGTCGGGCACTTGGCTGCGCGGGCTGTATTGCGCCGCCAGGGCCGCCAAGGAGAGCTCATGCCAGAGCGGCTGCGACGGCGAGGACTGGACCCTGGCATGCGCCCGTACCGTCAGTCGGGCAGCATCGTTCGGCGCGAGCGCGCCCGGCACGAGCCTGATCGGGGGGCGGAAACCGCCGAAAATCTCGCGATAGAGGCGGTCGACGGCGTGACGACGCGGGTGCATCGCCTCGATGTCCGGTGCCGCCCAGGTCATTTCCGTCAGGTGGAACGGCGCCGCGCCCGACCTAGCCAATTCACGCGCCAGGTCCGACAGCGCTTCGCGCAACGCCGATTCCGGTTGCGCCGCCCGGCCAAAAACCTCGACGTCGATCTCGTGTGTGTCAGATTCCGACATAGCGATGAACGAGCTCCGACTCCCGGGTCATGGCTGCCCCGTCGCCCGACCAGACGGTGCGCCCTTTTTCGATGATGAAATGGCGGTCGGCAAGCCGCTTGAGCACCTGCAGGTTCTTGTCGACGATCAGGATCGATTGGCCCTGCTGCTTCAGCGCCGACAGGCAGCTCCAAATCTCGGCACGCAGCAGCGGCGCCAGCCCTTCGGTCGCCTCGTCGAGTATCAGGAGGCGCGGATTGGTCATGAGCGCCCGGCCGATCGCCAGCATCTGCTGTTCGCCGCCCGACAGGGTGCGGGCCATCTGCCGTTGCCGTTCCTGCAACCGCGGAAACAGATGATAGATGCGCGGCAGCGTCCATGCGTCCGGCCGGCCGAGCCGGTTGGCGGCGGTCGCCACAAGGTTCTCCTCGACGGTGAGCAACGGAAACACCTGGCGGCCCTCCGGCACGAGGCCGACGCCGCGGCGGGCGATTTTTTCCGGCGTCTCTCCGGCGATCGCCGTGCCGGAAAACGTGATGGCGCCGGCGAGCGGCCGCGTCAGTCCCATGATCGAGCGGATCGTGGTGGTCTTGCCCATGCCGTTGCGACCTAAGAGCGTGACCACCTCGCCCTCGCCGACCGAGAGCGAAACGTCGAACAGGACGCGGCTGCGCCCGTAGCTCGCCTGCAATCCCGCGACCTCGAGCATCATAGGTCGCCCTCGCCCAGATAGGCGGTGCGCACCGCTTGATCGCCACGGATGGCGTCGCTCGTTCCGCTCGCGATGCATTGCCCGTCGACCAGCACGGAAACCCGGTCCGCCAGAACGAATACCGCGTCGATGTCGTGCTCGATGAGCAGGATCGTGATCTCGCTTTTGAGCTCGCGCAGCAGGTCGATCATGTGTGCGCTTTCGGCAGCGCCCAGCCCGGCCAGCGGCTCGTCGAGCAGCAGAAGCCGCGGCTCCGTTGCCAGCGCAATCGCGAGCTCGAGCTGCTTGCGCTCGCCATGCGCCAGCTCGCCCACCGGCACGGCGGCCCGGTCGCCGATCCCGACGCGGTCGAGGAAGACCGCCGCCGGCGCCCGCAAGCCCCGGTCCGCGCGCGCGTCCGACCAGAAGTGAAAGCTGTGGCCGGTGCGCACCTGGACGGCCAGCGCAACGTTGTCGAGCGCCGAATAGTCATCGAGCAATTGCGTGATCTGGAAGGTGCGCGCGAGGCCGCGCGCGACGCGCGCCGGCGCCGGAAGACGGCTGATCTCCTCGCCGGCGAAATGAATGGTTCCGGAATCCTGCGCGAGCTCGCCCGAGAGCTGCGCGATCAGCGTCGTCTTGCCGGCGCCGTTCGGACCGATGACGGCGTGCAGCTCGCTCGGCCGCACGTCGAGCGTCAGATTGTTGGTCGCGATCAGGCCGCCGAAGCGCTTGACCAGGCCGTCCACGCGAAGCAGCGGCTCAACCATCGTGCCCCCTTCGCCAGCGCGTCAGCAGCGACCAGGCGCCGCCCTGGGTGAAGAGAACGAGGAGGATCAGAATGGGGCCGAGCACGAATTGCCAGTGCTCCGTCCAGGCAGCGAGCACGGTCTCGAGGCCGATCAGCAGAATCGCGCCCAGGGCCGGCCCGAACAGCGTCCCGGTGCCACCCATGATCACCATGATCATGAGCTCGCCCGACTTGACCCAGTGCAACATCTCGGGGCTGACGAAGCGCGAGAAGTTTGCGGCGAGTGCGCCGGCAAGCCCGGCGCCCATGCCGGCAATGACGAAGGCGGCGAGCTTGTACGCGTAGGTCGAAATGCCGAGCGCCGCCATCCGCCGCTCGTTCTGGCGGATGCCGCCGAGCACGAAGCCGAAGCGCGAGCGCACCAGGCGCCACGAGAAGGCGAAATAGACAACCGCGATGCTCACGCAGACGAAGTAGAAGGTGACGTCGTCGCGCAGATCGAGACCCGGCAGCGCATTGCGGCGGCGAACGATCAGGCCGTCGTCGCCGCCGTAGAATTTCAACGACACGAACAGGAAGAACAGCATCTGCGCAAAGGCGAGCGTGATCATGATGAATTGGACGCCGCTCGTGCGCAGCGACAACGATCCGAGCACCAGCGCGGCGATGCCGCTCAGCAGGATCGCGGCCGGCACGGTGATCAGCAATTGGTTGGTACCGGGGATGAAGCCGAGGAACGGATCCCCCGACGCGAAATGGCTGTACAGGATGCCGACGACGTAGCCGCCGACGCCGAAATAGGCGGCGTGCCCGAAGCTCACGAGCCCGCCATAGCCCAGGATCAGATTGAGGCTCGCGGCCGCAATTGCATAGATCGCCATGCGGGTGGCGAGCGTGATCAGCGCTGGGTCGCCGATCGCCTTGGCAAACGACGGAAACGCGATCAACGCCGCGATCACGGCGACGACGGCGACCGCAGGCCACGGGCCACGGGCGGACCGCACTGGCGCCGGTCGCGCGGGAGCAGGCTCGTCCGCACTCTCAGGGCTGCGCACCGAACAGCCCCTGTGGACGGATCAGCAGCACGAGCGCCATCACCAGATAGATGCCCATCGACGACAGCCCAGCCCCCAGCGCATCGGCCTCCGACACCGTCATGAACGTGCGCAGCATTCCAGGCAGGAAGGCGCGCAGGAGCGTGTCGGTCGCACCGACGATCAGCGCGCCGTAGAAGGCGCCCTGGACCGAGCCCACGCCTCCGATCACCACCACGACGAAGGTCAGGATCAGGATCTGCTCGCCCATGCCGACCTGGACGGCGAGCAGCGGCCCCGCCATCAGCCCGGCCAGGCCGGCCAGTAGCGCACCCAGGCCGAACACGATCGTGTAGAGCATCCGGATGTCGACGCCGAGCGCACGGACCATCTCGCGATGGGTCGAGCCAGCCCGAACCAGCATGCCGACCCGGGTACCAGCGATGAGCCGATAGAGCCCGATCGCCACGAGCAACCCGACCGCGATGATCACGATCCGATAGACCGGATAGGGAACGCCCGGGATGATCTCGACCGCGCCGGACAAGGCGGGCGGCACGCCGATGAGAAGCGGCTGGCGCCCGACGAAGATGGTCAGGCCTTCGTTGAGAAACAGGATCAGGCCGAAGGTCGCGAGCACCTGCTGCATGTGGTCGCGCGCATAGAGGTGCCGGATCACCAGGAACTCGATGAGGAGCCCGGCTGCAGCCGCGGCCGCAAGCGCAACCGGGATCGCCAGCAGGAACGAGCCGGTTTTCTCCACCGTGAGCGCCGCCGCATAGGCGCCGATCATGTACAGGGATCCGTGCGCCAGGTTGATGACGCCCATGATCCCGAAGATCAGCGTCAGCCCCGCCGCCAGCAGGAACAGCATGACGCCGAACTGGACGCCGTTGAGGAGCTGCTCCAGAACCAGCGTCGTCACGTCAGGTCACAGCTTGCAGTCCTGCGCATAGGCGTCGCCGCGGTTGGACAGAATTTTTCCGACCGTCCTGATGACCGGCTTGCCGCCGGCGTCCTTCTCGACCCGGAGCGCGTACCAGTCCTGGATCGGATGCTGGTTGGGTCCGAACTTGAAGGCCCCGCGCACGGCCTGGAAATCCGCCTTGAGCATCGCGGTGCGGAACGCCTCGGTATCCGCCACGTTGCCCTTGGTGGCGCGCAGCGCGGCCGCGATCGCCAGCGCGGTGTCGTAGCCCTGGCTGGCGTAATAGGTCGGCAGCCGCTCGGTGCCGAATTTCTTCTGCCACTCCGCCATGAATTTCTTGTTGGCCGGATTGTCGAAATCCGTGTTCCACTGCGAGCTGCCATTGACGTCGAGCGCGGCCTCGCCGACCGCCTTCACGATGACGGCGTCGATGGACGGCGATGCGACCACCATCGGGATCTGCCCCAACAGACCGGCCTGCTGGTATTGCCGCATGAATGCGATACCGAGCCCGCCCGGGTGGAACTGGAAGACTGCCTCCGGCTTCGCCGCACGAATCTGCGCCATCTCCGGGGCGTAATCCGTCTGGTCGAGCCGCGTATAGACCTCGCCGACGATCTCGCCCTTGAAGAAGCGCTTGAAGCCGGTCAGCGCGTCCTTGCCGGCCTGATAGTTGGGAGCGAGGATGAAGATCCGCTTGTAGCCGAGATTGGTCGCGTTCTGACCGGCGCTCTCGTGCAGCGTATCGTTCTGCCACGACACCACATAGTAGTTGCGGTGACATTCCTTGCCGGCAAAATTCGACGGCGCGGCATTCGGGCTGACATAGATCGCGCCGGCATCGAGGATGTCGGGAACCGTGGCGCCGGCAATATTGGAGAACACGATGCCGGTGAACAGTTTTATGTTCTCGGTCTTGAGAAACCGGTCGGCGACCTGCTTGCCCTGCCCGGGCTTGAACCCGTCGTCTTCCACGATCAGCTGGACCGGGACTCCGCCCAGCTTGCCGCCTTCGGCGTCGATGGCGAGCTGGAAGGCATCGCGGATGTCCGCCCCGATATAACCGGCCGGCCCCGACAACGTGGTGATGAACCCGATCTTCACCGGTTGTTGCGCGCCGGCAGACGTGACGCCCGTCAGCGCGAACGCAACGACGGCGGCGACATTCTTCCAGATCATGGGACACTCCCCTCTGCTTGGCCTGCTGGCCTTCAACGCCGTTCGACAATCGCCCGGAGTCAGCGTCATCGCCTTAACCCCGGCCGATCAAGGCGTCTGGAGACACAGCCTGAAATCCTCCGCCGGACTTTACAAGCCCGGAAAACACCGGCGATGGGAAATGATAGGCCGCGACGATCGCTCCGCTTTCGGCGCAGTCGGCGAGCAACCGCCTGCGCGTCACCGCTGCCATCCTGGGATCGGCGCAGAAGTTTGTCGAGACCGCGGGATCGATCAACTGCAGCGGGTGATGAATGACGTCCGACAGGATCACCACATCGCCGTGACCGGTCGCGACACGCACGATAGCCATTCCCAGAGTATGACCGGGCGCGGCTTCGAGCCGAAGCCCCGACGCCAGCTCGCACGGAAGCTCGACCATTTCCAGGCGGCCGCTTTCCGCGATCGGCAGCACGCTGTCGACAAAAGCCCCGTGCAGGATGGATGCGGACGGATCGGCGTCATGCTTTGCCTTCCAGTACGCAAACTCGATGCGCGGGGTGACATACCGCGCCCGCGGGAAGGTCGGCTTCCACGCGCCTTCCGAAAGCATCGTGTTCCAGCCGACATGGTCGGCATGCAGATGGGTGTTGATCACGAAGTCGATGCGCCCCGGATCGAAGCCAGCCGCGGCAAGCCGTTGCAGGAAATCGCCGTTGCGGCGATGCCAGGCGGGACGATCGTGGCGTTCCTTGTCGTTGCCCAGCCCGGCATCGACGAGACACAGGAAATCGGGCGTCCTGATCGCGAAGACGTTGAAGCTCAGCAGGAGACGGTTGGCGGCCGGGTCGATTGCGCCCGGCGGCAGGAGGTTTCGCGCGCCCCTTATGAGGTCATCGGCGTCATTGCCGAACATCGCGGCGATCGGCCACGCAATGCGATCGATGTCGGCGACGCGGTGGACCGTCACATGGCCGATTTGCAGCCTGTCTCCGGCGACTGAAACGTCCCCTGCCCTGGGCCCAGCGGTCATCTCTTTGTCTCGCTACACTTCACCCGCGACGCGCGTCTCGCAGGCCGCACTGTCACAGCTTGCATTGCGCGGCGAACGGATCGCCGTAGTCGGCCAGGATCTTCCGTCGCGTCTTCAAGGCCGGCTGCCCGTCGGAGTCCCGCTCGACGCGCATGGCGTACCAGTCCTGCACGGGATGCTGGTTCGGGCCGAACTTGAAAGCGCCGCGGGTCAACCTGAAGTCCGTCTTGAGCAGGGCACTGCGGAATGCGGCTGGATCGTCCACCTTGCCGCCCGCGGCCTTGAGCGCCGAGGCGATGGCCAGGGCCGTGTCATAGGACTGCGCCGCATACATGGTCGGCATCCGTCCATAGGCCTTGATGAAGCTTGCGACGAAATCCTTGTTGACCGGGTTGTCGAAGTCCGCGTTCCAGTGCGCGGACACGTCGATCCCCAGCGCGGCCTCCCCGAGCGCCTTCAGGGTCGTGTGGTCCAGCGATGCGCCCGACAAGACCATCGGGAATTTGCCGAGCAGGCCCGCCTGATTGTACTGCCGCAGGAAAGCGATGCCGAGCCCCCCGGGATGGAACTGGAACACGACGTCCGGATTACCGGCACGGATCTGCGCCATTTCGGGTGCGTAGTCGGTCTGGTCGAGCCGCGTATAGACCTCGCCCACGACCTCACCTTTGAAGAACCGTTTGAACCCTTCGATCGCTTCGCGGCCCGCCTGATAGTTGGGCGCCAGCACGAAGGCGCGCTTGTAGCCGAGATCTGTCGCGTTCTGTCCGGCGCTGCCCTGCAACGTGTCGGTGAGCCACGACATCACGAAATAGTTCTTGTGACAGTCCTTACCGGCGAAGTTCGACGGTCCTGCATTCGGGCTTACATAGATCGCGCCGGCATCCAGAATGTCGGGAACGGTGGCCGCAGCGATGTTGGTAAAGACGATGCCGGTGAACAGTCTGATTCTTTCGGTTTTCAGCATCCGGTCGGCGATCTGCTTGCCTTGTCCCGGCTTCAGTCCGTCGTCTTCCACCACCAGCTGCACCGGAATGCCACCGAGCTTTCCGCCCTCCTTGTCGATGGCGAGCTGGAACGCATCGCGGATGTCCGCTCCGAGATACCCGGCCGGCCCCGACAACGTGGTTATGAAGCCGATCCTGAGCGGTTGTTGCGCGGCGGCCGGCAGCACGGCGAGAAGCGCAAAGGCCACGACGGCGGCGATAGTCTTCCAGGTCATGGGACTCCCCTCGCTCGGCCTGCTGGCTGCCATCCTGGTATCCGCGCAGAATTTTGTCGATAGCGCGGGGTCGACAATTGCGGCAGGTGAGGACGATCAGGGCACTCGGGATGCACGTGAAACGAGCATGCATCCAGCCCGGCCAGGCGGCGGACCGCCTCGCCTGATCCGGCAGGCCCAGTCCACGGCCGAATATTATTCTTGATGAACAAACAAGATAGGGTCACCCTTGCGCGATGCGTGGCGGCGCCGTGATGGTGGGCACGCGCAGATGGAGAGCAGCCGATGGCCCGGGTCGAAAAGGCGGATCGCAAGCAACTGGCTCCCGAATTCGAAGAGAAGTTCGACATCATCGAGAAGTCGAACGGCTATGTCCCCAACAGCTACCTGATGCTCGCGCACCGGCCGCCGATCCTCAAGGCCATCATGGACCTGTCGAAGGCGGTCATTCGTGACGAAGGTACGCTCGACCGCGGCTTTCGCTTCCTCATCGCCTACATCTCGAGCCGCACTGCCGGCTGCCAGTTCTGCCAGGCGCATAACATTTCGAGCGCCTCGCGCTGGGGCATCCCGGACGCGAAGCTCAACGCCATCTGGGACTACGAGACGAGCCCCCTGTTCAGCGAGGCCGAGCGCGCGGCGTTCGATCTGGCGCGCGCCGCTTCGGTCGTGCCCAACGCGGCGACCGACGAAATCTTCGCCCGGCTGAAGAAGCACTACACCACGCCGCAGATCATCGAGATGACCGCGGTGATCGCATTGTTCGGCTGGCAGAACCGCTTCAACGACACCCTGCACACCGACCTCGACCAGCACACGCTGGACTGGGCGGCCGAGTTCAATCTCGCCGAGAAGACCGGCTGGGATCCGAGCGATCACATTCCCGGCTCATCCGACAAAGCCGCATGAGGAGACCCCCATGGCCAAGCCACAACCCATCCAGCAGGACGCGCGACAGCCGCACCAGCAGTCGGGGCCGACCGCGTTCAACCTGATGAAGTGGGTCGCCGAGAATCCCGACAAGCTGAAGCCGCCGCTCGGAGCGAAGACTATCTTCCGCGAGGACGATTTCATGGTGACCGTGGTGGGCGGCCCCAATGCGCGCACCGACTACCACATCAATCCCACGGAGGAGTTCTTCTTCCAGCTCAAGGGAACCGTGAACATCCGCATCCAGCACGAGGGCCGGCCGCACGACATCGCGCTCCCCGAGGGCTCGATCTACCTGCTCGCCAGCAACGTGCCGCATTCACCGATGCGCGGCGAGAACACCGTGGGCCTGATCGTCGAGCGCATCCGCAAGGCCGGCATGAAGGACACGCATCGCTGGTATTGCGAGAGCTGCAACGCCGTCCTGTTCGAAAAGACCGTGCAGATCGAGATTCTTGAGCGCGACATGCCGCCGATCTTCGACGCATATTACGGCGACCCGGATCACCAGAAATGCAAGGCGTGCGGTCACGTCAATCCAGGCCGCCCCAAGCGCGGGTGAGCACGGCGGCACGACTCGCTCCACCTCTCCCCGCTTGCGGCCGCTTGCGGGGAGAGGTGGAGCAAGGGGCGTCGCCGGCGATCGATCGGGCCTGCCGGCGCGAAACGAAGGATTTTCGCCATGCTGAAGACCGGCAAGGAGCATCTCGACGGCCTGCGTGATGGCCGCGTGGTCTACATCGGCAACGAGGAGATCAAGGACGTGGCGAACCATCCGGCGTTCCGCAACGCCGCGCGATCGATCGCCGCGTTCTACGATCACAAGGCCGATCCCGCCTGGCGCGACCAGCTGACCTACGAAGAGAATGGCGAGCGCCACAGCATCTATTACATGAAGGCGCGCAACCGGGAGGAGCTCGCCCGGCGCAGCGACGCCCATCGCATTCTGGCCGAGCCGAGCCATGGATTCATCGGGCGCTCGCCGGACTATTTCGCGAGTTTTGTGACCGGCGCCAACCTCAAGCCTGAGGTGTTCGGGCGCTTTGCCGACAATGTGCGCGCGTACTACGCCTTCATGCGCGATCGCGACATTTTTGCCGCCCATGCCATCGTCGCGCCGCAGGCCGCGCGCGACCCGGCCTTCTATCAGCGCATGAACCTGCCGAACCCGAGCTGCCGGGTCATCCGCGAGGAGGACGACGGCGTCGTGGTTCGCGGCATGAAGATGCTCGCCACCGGGGCCATCCTCGCCGACGAGATCTGGATCGGCAACATCCTGCCGCTCGCACCGGAAGCCAAGGCGGAATCCATCACCTTCGCGGTCCCCTGCAACACGCCGGGCGTATCCTTGTGGTCCCGCAAGCCGTGCGAGCCGTCGCTGAAATCCGAGCTGGACGGCCCGCTCGCCTGGCGCTTCGACGAGACGGACGCCATGGTGATGTTCGACGACGTCAAGGTGCCGTGGGAGCGCGTCTTCGTGCACGACGACCCGGCCCTGTCGCGGGCGCTGTATATCGAGACCGCGGCGCATTCCTACGGCAACCATCATTCCAATGTGCGGCTTCTGGTGAAGCTGCGACTGCTGATCGGGCTTGCGAGCCGCATTGCGCTCGCCAATGGCGCCCACGACGTGCCGGCCGTCAAGGATGTGCTCGGACGGCTCGCTTCGCTCGAAGCGTTGCTCGCCGGCCTGATCGCCGGCCAGATCCAAGCGGCGGAGGAATGGCCGACGCCCGGCTACTTCACCTTCAACCGCCGCATGATGTACGCGGCGCTCAACTGGGGCGTGGAGAACTACTCGGTGGTGGTCGATTGCGTGCGCGAGCTGTGCGGCGGCGGCGTGCTGCAGATGCCGGCCGACACCTCGGTGCTGCAGGACGAGCGCCTGGCGGACATGTTCCGCACCTACTGGCGGACGCCGCACATGGACGCGCTGTCGCGCATGAAGCTGTTCAAGCTCGCGTGGGACATCATCGGCACGGAATTCGCCGGACGGCACGTGCAGTATGAGAAGTTCTTTCCCGGCGCGTCCTTCATCGTGCGCAACCACAATTTTCGCGAAGCGCCGTGGGCGCAATGGCATGCCCTGGTCGACGACATCCTGGCGCGGCTGCCAGAGCAGGGCCCGGTTTCCCAGGCGGCGGAATGAGGCTATTGGTCCGGGTCTGTCCGCGAGAAACGCCGATGCATCGCGTCGAAGTCCGCCCGGAGATCGTCGAGCGCGTGCTGGCGCGGCGCGGCCGCTATCACTGGTTCGACCGGCTCCAGGCGGACCGGACGGCGTTGCTCGTCATCGACATGCAGGAGACGTTCTGCGCACCCGGGGCGCCCGCGGAAGTTCCGGTCGCGCGCGAGATCGTGCCGGCGATCAACGAACTGAGCCGCGATCTGCGCACGCTCGGCGTGCCGGTGATCTGGATCCTGCACGCCAACTCGCACAAGGACGGACGCAGCGACTGGGAGCTGTTCTTCGATTTCGTGGTGGCCGACGAGCTGCGCGCCAGAACGCTCGAGAGCCTGAGCCCGGCGCGCCAGGCCGTGTGGCGCGAGCTCGAGGTCGCACCGGCCGACTATACGGTGACGAAGAACCGCTACAGCGCCTTCATTGCCGGCTCGTCGCAGCTGGAGCGCCTGTTGCGGAGCCTCGGCATCGACACCGTGCTGATCGCCGGCACCAAGACCAATGTGTGCTGCGAGGCGACCGCGCGCGACGCCATGATGCTGGATTTCAAGGTCGTGCTGCTGTCGGATTGCTGCGCCGCCCTGTCCGACGACGAGCATCGCGCAACGCTGGAGAATATCATCCAGCAATTCGGCGACGTGATGACCGGCGAGGAGGCCCGGGCGAGGCTGCGTGGGGCGAATGCGTGAGGTGCGAATGGTCGCGGAGCTCTCGGAACGGATTGCGTTGAAGTTGATGCACAGCAGTGCCGCTCGCTTTACCTCTCCTCGCTTGCGGGGAGAGGGAGCGCGCCGAACCCGCGGCACCGCCGTGCGTTCACGTCAGGTCGTCAACGCCTCCCGTTGCGCCTGGCGGATCGCCTCCCAGACGCGCGCGGGCGTGAGCGGCATCTCGATGTCGGTGACGCCGAGCGGCCGCAGGGCATCGAGCACGGCGGCGACGATCGCCGCCGGCGCGCCGATCGTGCCGGCCTCGCCGCAGCCCTTGGCGCCGAGCGGGTTATGGGTGCAGGGCTGGCTCTCGTCGAGCTCGGAGACGATGTCGGGGAAATCGCGGGCGCGCGGCATGCCGTAGTCCATGAACGAGCCCGTCGCGAGCTGGCCGCTGCCGCCGTCGTAGACGCAGTGCTCGCACATCGCCTGGCCGAGGCCCTGGGCGAGGCCGCCGTGGATCTGGCCTTCCACGATCATCGGGTTGATCACGGTGCCGATGTCGTCGACCGCCCAATAGCCGATGAGGCGGATGGCACCGCTGTCGGTGTCGACCTCGAGCTCGCACACATGCGCGCCGTTGGAGAAGGCGAAAGCCGGCGGGTCGTACACCGCGGTTTCCTGCAGGCCCGGCTCCAAGGTCTCCAGCGGATAGTTGGCAGGAACGTAGGCGGCGTGCGCGACGTCGCGCAGATGCACGCGCCGGTCAGTGCCGGCGACCGCGAACCAGCCATCGCCGAACGCGACGTCGGTTGCGGCGGCCTCCAGCAGATGGGCGGCGATGCGCTTGCCCTTGTCGACGATTTTGGCCGCCGCGCGATCGAGCGCCGAGCCGCCCACCGCAATCGAGCGCGAGCCGAAGGTGCCGGTGCCGAACGGCACCTGGTCGGTATCGCCCTCGATGATCTCGATCTGCCCGAGCGGCACGCCGAGGCGCGAGGAAATGATCTGGGCGAAGGTCGTGGCGTGGCCCTGGCCGTGGTTGTGGGTGCCGAGCATCGCCTGCACGCCGCCGTCCGGCTGCACGCGGATGTGCGCGGCCTCGAAGAAGCCGGCGCGCGCGCCGAGCGCGGTGGCGAAGCGCGACGGCGCGACGCCCGAGGATTCCACATAGGTCGCCATGCCGATGCCGCGCAGCGTACCGTTGCGGGTCGCCGCGGCCTTGCGTTGGGCAAACCCATCGTAGTCCGCGAGTTGCAGGACCCGCGCAAAGATCTTCGGGAAGTCGCCGCAGTCGTAGGTCGGACCGATCGGCGTCTTGTAGGGCATCGCGGAAACGGGGACGAGATTGCGCCGGCGGATCTCGGCGCGATCGAGGTTGAGCTCGCACGCGGCCTGGTCGGCCAGGCGCTCCAGCACGTAGCAGGCCTCGGGGCGCCCGGCACCGCGATAGGCGTCGGTCGGCAGCGTATTGGTGAACACGCCGGTGCAACGGATGAAGATCGCCGGCGTCGCATAACCGCCCGCCAGCAGCGCGCTGTAGATCGCGCTCGGAATGGCGGCACCGAAGGTCGACACATAGGCGCCCAGGTTGGCGATCGTGTCGACCTCGAGCGCGAGGAAGCGGCCCTCCGGGTCGAGCGCAAGCGCCGCGCGGGTCACGTGATCGCGCCCCTGGTTGTCGGAGACAAAGCCTTCGCTGCGGGTTGCGACCCAGCGGACGGTACGGCGCAGGCGGCGTGCCGCGAAGGCGAGGATCGTCTCCTCGGGATAGTGCTTTCCCTTGTAGCCGAAGCCGCCGCCGACGTCGGGCGCGACCACGCGGATGCTCGCTTCCGCGACCCCGAGTTGCTCGGCCACCAGCCGCCGCACGTGATGCGGGATCTGCGTCGCCACATGCAGCGTGAGCTTGTCGCTGCCGGGCTCGGCCGCCGCGATCACGGCCCGGGGCTCGATGGCGGCACCGATCAGGCGGTTGTTCACCAGCGTCAGCCGCGTGACGTGAGCGGCTTGGGCGAATGCGCGCTGCACTGCCGCCTCGTCGCCGCGCGTCCAGCGGAAGCACACGTTGCCTGGCGCGTTCTCATGCAACTGCGGAGCATCTGCGGCGAGTGCCGCAGCCGCATCGACCTCGACCGGCAGCGGCGCATAGTCGATCGCGACCAGTTCGGCGGCGTCGAGCGCCTGCACGTAGCTTTCGGCGATCACCGCGGCGATCGGCTCGCCCACGTGGCGCACGCGATCGCGGGCGAGCGCGTAGCGGGGCGGCTCGGCCATCGCCTGTCCATCGGCCTGGCGGATCGCCCACAACGGCCGCATGGGGCCGACTCCATCGGCCGTCATGTCGGCGCCGGTGAAGACCGCGACGACACCGGGCGCCGCGGCGGCGCGCGTCGCATCGATCCCCCGCAACTCCGCGTGCGCGTGGGTCGCGCGCACGATGACGCAGGCGAGCGCGCCGGCCATCTGCAGGTCGGCCACGTAGCGGCCGCGGCCAAGGAGGAATTTGGCATCCTCGACGCGCCGCACAGACGCGCCGATGCCGTGCGCACTGATGTCCGCGTTGGGCCGATGCGCGTCTATTGCAGTTCCTCGCGCAGCAGATCGAGGCGCTCGAACGCGACCTGGTCGGAGACGATGAAGAGATCGGCATCGCCCTCGAGCGCCGTGTGGCTTGCCCAGGTCCAGTGCGGCACGCTGAACACGTCCTGCTCGGACCATTCGAAGGTCTGCTCGCCGATGGTCGAGCGGCCCTGGCCGGAGACCACCAGGCAGACCTGATTGCAGGTCGTGCGCCTCGGCCGCGTGGCGGCTCCCTTGGTGAGCCGCGTCGCATGACAGTCGAGCGCCGGCATTACCGCGCCGCCGGTCGTCGGGTTGATGTAGCGCACCGTACGCGCGCCGTCCGGTCCGGGCGGAAGGGCCGACAACAGGCGCCGCGTCGCCTCGCCGGGATAGCGGTACTTGGGCGAATGGGCTGCCGACGGCGGCAGGTCGGCGCCGATCAGGCCCTGCTCGGTCCACAGCCGCTCGTCGCCGGCATCGACCTGCCAGAAGTCGTTGGCAGTCGGATCGCCCGGCTCGAAGAAGTTGGCGTCGAGGCCGCGCAGCAGCGGGATGTTGGCGGCATCGAACCAGACGATGCGGTGGTCGCTCTCGTTGATATGGCCGTGCCAGCACATGGGCGGCGTGAGGATGAGGTCGCCCGGCTGCATGTCGCAGCGGCGGCCGTTGACGATGGATGCGGCGCCCGCGGCGCGTGTCGCGAAGCGGATCGCCGCAAAGGTGTGACGGTGCGGGCGCGCGCGGTCGCCCGGGTCGAGCACCGTGAAGGCAGCGATCAGGTTGCTGGTGCTGATGGTCTCGCCGCCGAACGCCGGGTTGACCAGGATCAAGGCGCGCCGCTCCACGTCGTCGATCGGCACCTCGCCGACCGCGCGAGCGGCGAGCGGCGCGATGTCGGACCAGCGCCACAGGAACGGAGGATCCGGCGCCTGCGGCTTCGCCGGCGTGATCCGGCGGAAGCGGTCCCACAGCGGATGCAGGTTGGCCGCTTCCAGCTCCGCCACGAACGGCGTCGTGCCGTCGGCGCCCGCCTGCCGGACGGTGCGGACTGCGCTGGTCATGCTTCAGCTCTTCGGCAGCTTCGCATCGACGTTCTGGGAGTCGATCAGGATGTGCTTGATGAACACCCGCGGCTCGACCTTGTCGCCCTTGAGATAGGTCGCCAGCACGTCGACGCCGAGGCGGCCCCACTCCACGGGGTTGAGCTCGACCGTCATCGCGACGTTGCCCTCCTTGACGGCGCGCAGCGCCGGCGGCACGCCGTTCATGCCGGTGACAAGCGTCTTGCCGGCGCGGCCGGCGGCGAGCGCCGCCTGCATAGCGCCGAGCGCCACGTCGTCGTTCGCCGTATAGATCGCGGCGAGATCGGGATTGGCGACCAGCGCGTCCTCGGCGTGCTTGACGCCGCGCTCGCGGGTGAGCGGCCCGTCGGTCTTGAAGGCGATCTTGATGTCGGGGTGCTTGGCCATCACCTCGGTATAGCCGTCGCCGAGGTTGCGGAACGTGGGCGCGCCGCTCGGCCCCAGCAGCATCGCCACCTTGCCCTTGCCGCCCAGGCGCTTGGCGGTCCACTCGGCGATGTCGCGGCCGATCTGCTTCTCGTCCATGGCGACATGGATGGTCTGGTTGGGCGAGGAGGAGCCGCGCGCAACCGAGACGATTGGGATCTTGCCTTGCGCGGCGGCATCATAGGCGGCGTTGACGCCGACCGCGTCGATCGGCGAGATCAGGATGCCCTTGACGCCGCGCGCCACCAGGTCCTGCACGCCGTTGATCTGCTTGACCTTGTCCTCGTTGGCCGAGACCGTCGCCACATCCCAGCCGAGCTCCTGGGCGCGGGCACGGATCCCGCGCAGCATCGCGATGTAGAACGGATTGTCGTCCTGGGCGAGCGATACGCCGATCGTGACCTTGCCTTGGGCCGCAGCGGGTGCGGGCGAGATCGCCAACGCGGCCGGGACCATCAGGGCGGCGGCGAGGCAATGGCGGCGGCTGAGCATCTGACTTCTCCCCTGGTTCACCGGTGCGAGCGTAACCGATCGGCGGCGGCCGCCGCAATGATCACGCCGCCCACCGCCACGCGCTGCCAGTAGGAATCGACGTTGAGCAGGTTGAGGCTGTTGCCGAGCACAATCATGATGAAGACGCCGATGATGGTCTTGTACAAGGTCCCCTCGCCGCCGTGCAGCGCGGCGCCGCCCAGCACGACGGCGGCGATGGCGGTGAGCTCGTAGAACTCGCCGGAGGTCGGCTGGCCGGACTGCAGGCGGGCGGCAAGCATGACGCCGGCGACGCCGGCCAGCGCCCCGCACCACACATAGGTCGAGGCGATCACGCGCTCGACCCGCACGCCCGAAAGGTACGCGGCTTCGCGCCCGCCGCCGGTGGCAAAGACGCGCCGGCCGTAAGGGGTCGCGTGCAGCAGCCATGACAGGATCGCGAGCAGGACCGCCGGCACCCAGACCAGGTAATGGACGCCGAGAAAACGCCCGGAGCCGAAGGCGAGGAACGCCGAGGGCAGGCCCTCGTCGCCGACCGGCGCGCCGCCGGTGATGAGGAACACTACGCCGCGTACCAGCACCATGGTGCCGAGCGTGGTGATGAACGGATTGACCCCCAGCTTTGCGATGATGAGGCCGTTGGCGAGGCCGACGGCCGCGCCGGCTCCGATGCCGGCAACCACGCCAGCGACGAGGCCGGCCTTCACCATGACCATGGCGGCGACGCACCCGGACAGGGCGGCGGTGGAGCCGACCGACAGGTCGAAGCCCCCGCCGATGATCACGAACGTCATCCCCATGGCGATCACCGCCATGATCGAGGACTGCACCAGGATGTTGGTGAGGTTGAGGGGCGAGAGGAAGCGGTCGGTCATCAGCGCGGTGACGGCGCACAGGATCAGAAGCGTAGCCAGCGGGGCCTGACCGGCCAGAGTTTCGCGATCGAGCTTCATGGCTAGTGCTCCGATTCCGAATTTCGCATCACTTCGCGGCATCCTCTGAGCGAAATTCGGAATCAAAGGAGCACTAGCAATATCAACGGTTTCTAGTGCGGCTCGTGGATTTGAATTTCCTACAAGAGGTTGCTGCGAACTGATAGGAAATTCAAATCCGCCGCACTAGCCGCCGATGGCGGTGCGCAGCCGCGCCTCGTCGAGGCCGCGTTCCAGGCGCTCGACGATTGCGCCCTGGCGCAACGCCAGCACCGCGTCGCACAGGCGCACGAGCTCGGCATTGTCGCTCGAGGACACCACCACACCGCCGCCGCGCCGGGCAAAGTCGCGCACGAGCGCGTGGATCTGCGCCTTGGCGGCGACGTCGATCCCTTGCGTCGGCTCGTCAAGCAGCAGCACGCCCACCTCGCGGGCGAGCCATTTCGCCAGGATCACCTTCTGCTGGTTTCCGCCGGAGAGTGCGGACGCCTTTGCGTCCGCCCGGCGCGGACGGATGTCGAGGAGCTCCATCAAGGAGGCGACCAACTGGTCGCCGCGGGCACGGTCGAGCCGCCCTCCCCGGCTCAGGCGGTCGAGGCTCGGCAGCAGGATGTTGTCGCGCACCGACTGGTTCATAATCAGGCCCAGCCGCCGCTCGCCCGGCACCATGCCGATGCCCGCCGCAATGGCCGATGCGGGGCTCTTGAGCCGATACGGCGCGGCGTCGAGCCGGATCTCGCTCGGCGTCGCGCGCAGGCCGAACAGGCGCCGCAGGATCGCTTCGGCGCCGCTGCCGAGCAGCCCGGCGAGCCCGATCACTTCGCCGCGGTGCAGGCGGATCGCGTCGGCGAGCGCCTCGGTATCCTCCAGCAGCAGGCCGCCGCGGGATGCAGCACCACGCTCCTCCGCCTCGATGCTCCGTCCGGTCATCGCCTGCACCAGATCGACCACGCTGAACTCGCCGCGCCGACCGACCGCGGCGACGCGGCCGTCGCGCAGCACGGTGCAGCGGTCGGCGAGCGCGACCACCTCGTCGAGCCGATGCGACACGTAGATGATCGCGGCGCCCTGCTGCTTCATGCGGGTGAGCACGGCGAACAGCCGTTCGATCTCGCGCTTCTCCAGCGCCGCCGTCGGCTCGTCGAGGATGAGCACGCGGGCGCGCCGCCGCAGCGCCTTGGCGATGGCGACCAGCTGCCGCTCGGCGAAGCTCAAGCCATCCACGCGGCGGTCCGCATCGGGGACGAAATCGAGCTCGGCCAGGAGAGCATGCGCCTCCCGGCGCATGCCGCGACGATCGACGAGGATCGGCAGGCCGGCGAGCCGGTGTACCGGGAGGTCGCCGAGCGCAAGGTTCTCGGCGATCGACAGCGCCGGCACCAGGCGCAGCTCCTGCGGGATCATCACGATGCCGGCCGCGATCGCATCGCGCGGGCTGGCGAAATGACGCGGCTGGCCGTCGATCTCCACCAGGCCGAAATCCGGGCGGTGGACGCCGTCGAAGATGCGCATCAGGGTCGACTTGCCGGCCCCGTTCTCGCCGACCAGTGCATGGATTTCGCCCGCCATGACGTCGAAGCTGACGCGGTCGAGCGCCCGCGTGACGCCGAAATGCTTGGTGATGGTCTGGGCGCTGACGACGGGCGTGCTCATGCGTGGAGAAGGCTCACACGAGCACGCGAAGCCGGTCAAGACCAGAGGATCGCCGCTGGCGTGCCGGGCGGCAGCGGACGCGGGTCGACCTCGACCAGCCCGCCGTTGATGCGCACCGGAAAGGTCGCGAGCTTTTCGGTGAAGGGCGGCGGCGCGCAGCCGTCTTCCAGGCGATATTCGTATCCGTGCCATGGGCAGGTGATGCAGCCGTTGACGATGCGGCCCTCGCCGAGCGGGCCGTTCTGGTGGGCGCACAGGTTGGTGACCGCGCCGATCTGGCCGCCGTCGCGAAACACCGCGATGCGCTCGCCGCCCGGCGCGGTGACGATGCGCGCCGCCTTGTCGGGGATCGATTGCGGCGCGCCGACCGTGATCCAGCCGTCGTGCATCGGTCCCTTGTCGTGGCGGCGCTCGCGCCAGCCGGCGACGAGATGCAAGGACGTCACCGCGATGAACGCACTTCCGAACAGGATCGGCACCAGCACGTGGCGGTTGCTCTGCATGGCGCCGAGCGCGACGTGCATCATCACCAAGCCGTAGGCGACATAGAGCAGCATGTGCAGCGCCTTCCACACCGGCGGGGTGAGGAAGGCGAGCCAGTAGTCGTGGCTCGTCGCCGCCATGAGGAACAGGATGAGCAGCGCCGCGACGCCTAAGAGCTTGAACGGAAAGCCGATGAACTTGCCGTAGTCGGCGGCGTTCATCAGCTCGGGCAGCAGGGTCGGCAGCAGCCCCTGCGCCATGTACCAGTCGAGCATGAAGCAGACATGCAGGCAGGCGACCAGGAACGTCAGCACGCCGAAATGCCGCCGGTTGTAGAGCAAAGGGAGAAATCGCGGGTCGAGCCGCGCCAGCGGGCCGATGGCCAGGATGATCGTCAGCATCAGGAAGGCGCAGCTGCCGCAGGCGCGGATGAACAGCCCCGTCCATTCCGGCCGCGCGTGCGGCGTCTCGATCGCGGCGCCGAGCGCGACGAAACCCGCAATGAACGCAGCCGCGCCGGCGACGAGGACGGCGTCGTAGACGAGCTTCGCCGGGTTCCACTGCACCGCGCGAAACCCGACGCTCATTGCCGGTCCCCCGTCGTGGTCGGCGGCGCATCGGTCGGCGGCGGCGGTCGCAGATAAAGCGCCAGGCCGAAACCCAGCGCCACCACCAGGGCCAGCGCCGGCCACAGGGCAGCGTGCACCAGGCGATGGTGGCGCGTCACGATCGTCCCGCCGATTGCACCCAGCGCACGATCACGTAAGGCCACAGGGCCACGGCGCCGGGGATCAGCAGAATACGGGCTGGAATGCTCACGGTTGCGGGCTGCGACAACACGCGCACCACGCCGAAGGTGACGAACAACAGTGCCGTCACCAATCCGGCCGCCGCATAGGCGACGATGGCGCCGACCACCAACGTGGCGCCGAGGCTCATGCAGCGCCCCGGCGGTCAGTTCGCCCGCGTCCAGGTCTGCCCCTTGCAGACGAGGCCGCCGAGCGCGCAGCCTTCCAGCTTGAGTCCGTTCGGCCCCTGCTCGATGATGTTGCCGCTGTAGGTCTTGCCGTCCTCGGCATTGTAGACCTGCCCCGACCACTTGTTCGCACCGTTCGGCTTCATGCTCAGCACGATGGGGACGCCGATCAGCGGGCGGCCGCGCTTGCTCGCGTCGGTATTGTTCTTGTCCACCTTCGGCTTGCCGGTGTCGGGGTCGTTCGGCTCCTTGAGCCACACGATGGTGCCGCACAGCGCGCCGCCACAGTCGGCGATCCTGATGCGGGAACGGCCGTTCTCGGTGAGCCAGGTGCCGCTCGGATCGGCGAGCGCGACGTCACTCAACGCCAGCACGCCGGCGAGCGCGGCAATCCGTAATGTCGTCTTCATCGTGAGCCTCCCGGAGCATTAGTTTGAAACACCGGAACCTGCGCAGCGCCGATGGCGGAAGTTCGGCGATCAAACCGCCATCGCGGCGGGCTTCGCCATCTGCTCCTGCACCAGCCTTGTCACCCCGACATAGTCGAGCTTGCCGGTGCCAAGCAGCGGCACCTTGTCGACCACCAGGATGTCGGCGGGGATCATCAGCTCGGAGGCGCCCTTGGTCTTGGCGAAGGCCTGGAAGTCGGCGCGCTTGGCGCCCGTCTTCTCGGTGACGAGCACGAGCTTCTCGCCCTTGCGCGGGTCGGGGACCGCGGCCACCGCCGAGGGAACGTTGGGCCACAGCTCGAAAGCCAGGTGCTCGACGGCGGCGAGCGAGATCATCTCGCCGCCGATCTTGGCGAAGCGCTTCGCCCGTCCCTTGATGGTCACGAAGCCCTGGGCGTCGATGGTGACGATGTCGCCGGTGTCGTGCCAGCCGTCGGGCGGCGGCTCGATCACGCCCGGATTGTCGACCTTGAGATAGCCGAGCATGACGTTCGGGCCCTTCACGTAGAGCCGTCCCCCCTCCTCGACGCCGGGCACGGGGTCGAGCCGCGCCGTCATGCCCGGCATCAGCCGGCCGACCGTGCCGAAGCGATTGAACATCGGCGTGTTGATGGCGAGCACCGGCGCCGTCTCGGTGACGCCGTAGCCCTCGAGGATGCGCAGGCCGAATTTCTCCAGATAGACGCGTCGCGTCGACTCCTTCACCGGCTCGGCACCGGCGAGGATGTAGCGCAACGAGCGGAAATCGTACGGGTGCGCGGCACGCGCATAGCCGTTGAGGAAGGTGTCGGTGCCGAAGATGATCGTCGCGTTGATGCCGTAGATCAGCTCGGGGATCGTCCGGTAGTGCAGCGGCGAGGGATAGAAATAAAGATGCACGCCGGACACGAGCGGCAGGATCATGCCGACCGTGAACCCGAACGAATGGAACACCGGCAGCACGTTGAACACCTTGTCGGTGCGGCCGAAGTCGATGCGCGCCGCCGCCTGCGCGGCGTTCGCCAGGATGTTGCGGTGGGACAGCACGACGCCCTTCGGCGTGCCCTCCGAGCCGGAGGTGAACAGGATCACCGCGGGATCGTCGGGCTTGCGCGCGACCAGGGGCTTCCTTGCCTCCAACGCGCCGCGAATCTTGTCGAGGATGCCGACGGTGTCGCGAATCTCGTCGATATAGACGAGCTTGACCTCCTTCTCGAGATCGGCTGCGAGCTTGTCGAGCTTGCCTTTCTCGATGAACATCCGCGACGTGACGATCGTGCCGATCTCGGCCGCCTTGCAGGCGGCGAGGATGTTGTTGAGGCCGGCGGTGAAATTGATCATGGCCGGAACGCGTCCGGCGGACAGGATGCCGAGCACCGTCAGCGCCGCGCCGTTGGCGTTGGGCAGCATGACGCCGAGTGCCCTGCCCTCGGCGGCGAGCGGCATCAGCTTGCGGCCGAGCACCGCCGCGCCGATCAGCACGCGCTTGTAGGTGAGCGCGCCGCTCACGGGATCCTCGATGGCGACGCGGCTCATCCCGTGGATCTTCGCCGCCTCGATGATCGATTCGATCAGGTTGCTGTCGGTCGACGTGGTGCGGAACACGAGGTCCGACATGATCTCGTAGAGGGCGGCGCCGGCCGCCTGGCGGCGCGCCTTGCCCTTGAGCTCGGACGGCACCGCAAGCTTCACCGGCTCAAGCACCGTGACGGTGACCTTGGGGAACCAGCGCCGGCGCACCTGATCGCGCGAGAGCCGCGTGAACGGCGTCGCCTCGAGCCCGTCGATGCGCACCGGCACCACCATGGCGTCCGACTTGTCGGCGATCAGCCCGGCGCCGTCGTACACCTTCATCAGGCTTCCGGTGACGGTGATGCGTCCTTCCGGGAAGATGACCAGGCTGTTGCCCGCCCTGACTTCGTGGATCAGGGCGCGAGTCGCGAGCGGCTTGGTCGGATCGAGCGGGAAGGCACGGCCGAAGCGCAGGAACGGCTTCACCCACCAACGCTTGGCGATCGTGTGGTCGATCGCGAACAGCGGCGGCGTGTCGGTGAGCGACATGGCGAGCGCGGCGTCGAGGAAGCTCACGTGGTTGAGCGCGATGATCGCGTTCGACCCGCCTTTGGCGAAATTGTCGAGGCCGCGCACCTCGAGCCGGTAGAAGGTGCGGAACACGATCGACAGAAGGTCGCGCAGGGCGCTCGCCGGCATGGTGCGGCCGACCGCGAAACAGACGATCAGGTTGGCGACGCCGATGATGAGGAAGAGCTGCGGGATGGTGAGGCCGGCCTTCTGCAGCGCGGCGAACACGACGGTGCCGGTCACCATGAATCCGGCGTTGAGCACGTTGACGGCGGCGATCACGCGGGCGCGACGGTCGGCGCCGGCCCACGCCTGGATGGCGGAGAACACCGGCACGATGAACAGGCCGCCCGCGATGGCGAGCCCGGCGAGATCGATGGCGAGGCGCAGGCCGCGGAACGAGCCGAAGATCGCCGCCGCCCCGCGCGGCTCGGTCACGGGTGCCACCCAGTAGGTCGCAAGGCCGAGGTCGAGCGCGAACAGGCCGAGCAGGAAGGCACCGACGACCGTCGGCAGGAGCACGATGCGGCCATGGGAGAGCCACGAGGCGAGGCCCGAGCCGATCGCGATCGAGATCGAGAAGATCGCCAGGAAGGCGGTGACCACCTCCTCGCTGCCGCCGAGCGTCTTCTTCACCAGAGGCGGCATCAGCGACAGCACCACGGCGCCGATGAGCCAGAACCAGCTCGACACCACGCCACCCCACCACAGGCGCGAATCGCTCCACAGGTGGCGCAGGAGCTCGAGCGTCGAGCGGGCGATGTTGGGGTCGACCACGAGGTCGGGTGCGCCCTGGCCGGTGCGCAGGATGAGCAGGCTTGTTCCGTAGCACAGCGCGGAGAACGCCATGATCAACGTCGCGAAGGCACCGATATGGCCGCCGTCCTTGGCGGCAAGCCCGCCGACGATGGTACCGAGCAGGATCGCCAGGAACGTCGCACCCTCGACCAGGGCGTTGCCGGCGGGGAGTTCCTCGCGCGCCAGATGGTCGGGCAGGATGCCGTATTTGATCGGCCCGAACAGCGCGGCGATGATGCCCATCAGGAACAGTGCGACGAACAGGATGGGCACCGAGTGCCAGGCGAAGCCGACGACGGCGACCGCCGCCACGCCGATCTCGGCGAGCTTGAGACGCTGCGCCATGATCGCCTTGTCGAAGCGGTCGGCAAGCTGCCCGCCGAGGCCGGAGAGGAAGAAGTACGGGAGGATGAAGACGGAGGCCGCCAGCGTGATCAACGCTTCGGCATTCTCCCCGCCGATCTTGAACAGGATCAGGAAGACCAGCGAGTTCTTGAGGAAATTGTCGTTGAAGGCGGAGAAGAACTGGCACCAGAACAGCGGCGCGAAGCGCCGCGTCGTCATCAGCGAGGTCGACATAGAGGAGTTCCGCTCTGCCCGGTTTGGGAGGTGTCCCTTGTGGCTTAGTCGCGCAAGGTTGCGATCTGGTTCCAGCCTAGCAGAAGATTGCGGGCTTGGCGTGATGGCCGGAGTATCGCCCGGCGCGGCGCCGTGGCGCTTGACGACGCGTGAGAATCACCGCGACAGGGCACGTGGTCCCGGAAGCACTGCCGGGCGGTCAGCGCGGGTGATAGCGTGTCGCTCTTTTTTGTGCAAAGTACCAAGTGCCTGTTTTTGCACGCGTCCTTGGGTTCGGTTTGCCAAAATTATCCGTCAATAAGATAATATACCTAGATATGACCAGGCCGGCGCTTCAATCGAGCAGGTCGTCGGCAGCCACAAACAGCGTGGCGGGCACGCTCAGTCCGAGCGACTTGGCCGTTCTGAGATTGATGACAAGCTCGAACCTGGTGGGCATATGCACAGGGAGGTCACCTGGCTTGTCACCCCCAAGGATGCGGCTGGCATACCGACCGACTTGCCGGTAGGCGCCGGGAATGCTGGACCCGTAACTCATCAGGCCCCCGGCTTCCGCATACTCGCGCCACGGATAAGCCGCAGGGATGGCGTGGCGCGCTGCAAGCGAAACCAATCGAGACCGCCGACTGTTGAAGAACGGGTCCGCGTGCACAAGCAGCGCGTCAATCCGCTGTCTGACGGCCGAGTCGAAAACCGGCTCGAAATGGCTCTCAGCGCTCGCCTCGAGCAGAACCATTTTTTGTCCGTAGGCCGCTGCCGCCTGCTCGGTATCTCTTGCTTCCGCCTCGGCAGCAAAGCCGGTTGGATTCACCAGCAACCCTATTGTCGCGGCGCGCGGCACCATCTCTTTCAAGAGCTGTACTCGCTTCGGCATCAGCTCCGACGTTTGCACCGTCACGCCCGTAACGTTGCCGCCCGGCCGATGGAAATTGGTGATCAGCCCCTCACCCACCGGATTCGGGCCGCCAATGAAAAGTATCGGAATGGTCGCGGTGACGGCCTTCGCCGCCCGCGCAGTTTGTGAGCCACCTGTCGCGGCGATCACGGCCACGCCACGGCGAACGAGATCGGCCGCCAGTTCCGGCAGCCGGGCATAATCACCCTCCGCCCAGCGGTATTCGATCACGACGTTTTGGCCTTCGACATAGCCGCCTTCGCGCAGACCCGTGCGAAACGCATTCACGAGCGGAGCAAACGGGCCGGGCGATGCGCTGTTGAGAAACCCGATCACCGGCAGCGCCGGTCCTTGCGCGCTCGCACCGCGTGGCCACACGACGGCGGCACCGAGAAACGTGATGAAATTTCGCCGTTTCAATTTGACCGGCACCCCGCTGGATCTTTCCGAGAAGCCGGACAGGTAGCACAATTCACTCAGTGTGCGCGAATTGAATTGACCATCGCGGTCAGGAGCGTGCGGGCGAACATTCCGTTCACAATCACAGGATGAATGCCCTCGAGCACTGTGGCCCTCTCGACGAAACACGCAGTCGCATGCCCGCCTCCCGTCGCGGCGTTGACGCAACGGGAAACAACTCCTCAAACCGCGGGCGCCGCCGGCCGGAAAAAACACAGGCGCGGGCTGCATCATCCGTGCGACCGCCTACGGCAAGCAGGCTGCCGCCGGCGAATTTCCCGGCCGCTATTGAAGCTTGGAGATCTCCTTGAGCATTTGATCGAATTCGGCCTCGGTATAGGCCCGGCAGGTCGAGCTTCGCGTGTTTCCCCTCGAGCCCGCCGCGAGCGCGAATTTAGCCACGGCGTAGTCGTCGGGAGCATCCATGATGACCAGGATGTCGCGGTCGCCGGACGTTATGTAGATATCCTTGATCTTGATCTTCAGCGCCTTGGCAATTTCCCGGGACTTCTTGCGGCGATTAAGGGCATCCTTGATCGATCGGATTCCTTGGTCGGTCCAGGACAGCGAGCATATGAACGTCGGCATTCGGTCCTCCCTCGCATGAGATGCCCCCGCGGCTTGGCAAGGCGAGCCGTCTGATGACGGTCAGGTCAATGTGGCGGACGTTGTGATCTCGCTTCACCGGATCGGACGCGATGAGCAACGACATGGCCAGCCTTTTACTAAGTCGTCGCCGAGTCAATCCCACTGTTTTGCCCTGTGCGGCAACATCCGTCATAGCCACGGACAATGGACGCCATTTCGGTTTTCCATGCTGCCAGACACCCCTGATCGGTCTTGCCGCTGCAGCCGGAAAGGCGCATCCTTGCCCTGAATTGCAGGGTAACGTGAGTTTCATTGACTTGACCGAGGAGAGGACGATGCCCACCGAACCGAAGCGAGACCCGGAGCTTGCAGAACGTCTGAACGCGGCCGCCCTGGAGCTGCAAGAAAATGCCGCAGGTGGGCCACGCTTCATCCAGCCGTGGCGGATCTATGCAAACGGAGATCATTCATCCCAGCTACCGAACGAGGCGGTTTCCTGCAGTTCGGGTGAATGCGGCTGCGGCATCTCTCCGGACGTGAAATAGGCCGCCGCTGCCGCCCGTCGCGCCCGGTCCATCGCGGAGCCACGATGAGGCGGACTTCCAGGGCGAGGATGGAACGCAGATGGCGATACGTCCTGCCGTCGGGATCGGTTATCGCGGCGCCCTTGGTGACTGGACCCGCGAGAACCTCGATCGCTTCGACGTGCTCGAGATCACCGTCGATCACTGCCTGCACGGCGATCCGGCCCTGCACTCGGCGATCTTCGAGCTCGTTGATCGGATTCCGCTGACCGCACACGGGATCGGACTGTCAATCGGCACCGACGAGCCACTCGACCTTGCCTATCTGGATCGGGTCGCCGCCGTCGTCGAGCGCATCAAGGCACCCGCATACAGCGAGCACCTCGCGTTCACGCGCGTGCCGGGACGCGACCTCGCCAACCTCCTGCCGCTACCCCGGACGCAGGCGGTCGCCGAGTCGATCGTCGCGAAAGTGCGCACCGTCCAGGCGCGCGTTCCCGTTCCCTTCCTCCTGGAGAACATCACCTACGTGTTCGAATGGCCGGATTCAAAGCTGTCGGATGCCGAGTTTCTCGACTTGATCTGCCGGGAGAGCGGCGCCGGACTTCTCCTCGACGTCGAGAACCTCTACCTGAATGCCAATAATCACGGCTTCGACCCGTATGAGTTTCTGGATGCGTTGCCGGCCGGCATCGTGCAGGAGGTCCATATGGCCGGCGGTATCACCGTGCGCGAGGCGTTTCTCGAGCGGCCGGTCCTGGCCGATTCACATTCCCATCCCATTCCCGATGCGGCGCTGGACCTCCTCGAGCACACCCTCGCGCGCCACGCACCGGCGGCGATCATTCTCGAGCGCGACGAGCGGCTCGATGCCGTCGATGAGATCCTCGAGGACGTGGCGCGCATTCGTGCGCGGCTCGCCCGCTCGCGTTCCGGGAAAGCCCATGACCACGAAGCGATTGCTGGATCTCCAGGTTGAGCTGCTCGACTATCTGACGAGCAGCGCCGCCATATTCGGCGACGAGCCGCAAGCAGCCCTCGATCCGGCGCTTGATGGCATCGACCGCGGGCTGCTTCGCCTCGAAGCGCGCCTCTCATATGGGAAGCGCATCGACAAGATCATCACAGTCTTTCCCAGGACATTCGAGATTCTCGGGAGTGAGACCGTCTCGATCGTCCGTGCGTTCGTCGACACCTGCCCACCGTTCGACATCGGCCGCCTCGCAAACGCGCTTCAGTTTCACGATTTCCTTGTTGCCCGCTGGCGGCATGCGCCGCCGGAGCCGAGGTATCTGCCCGATGTTGCGGCCTGCGAGCTTGCGTGTGCGACGGTGCGCACCGGAGCCGAATCCGAGGACCGGCGCAAGACGGGACGCATGAGCGATGCGCCGCGATCCGGCATCCGCCGTCATCCCCACGTCACCCTCCTGCGATGTGCGCACGACATCCGGCCGATCTTCGAAGAGGGCTCAATGCAGACCGCCCCGGCCGAACGGGACACACCGATCGCAATCTCCGTGTCGCCCACAGCCCGCCATCCGCGCGTCTGCGAGGTGACACCAGCGGTATTCGATCTGCTTACCGCGCTCGATGATTGGGCCGCTCCGGGCGCATTCTGCGCGATGTCCGATACGGACGAACTCGTCCGCGAGCTCGCCGATCACGGCCTTGTTCAGGTGCGCGGGTGAGAATCTGCATCATCGGCAAATTCCCTCCGATTCAAGGCGGCGTGAGCATGCGGACGTACTGGAGCGCCCACGCACTCGCGGCGCACGGGCACGAGGTCCATGTCGTCACCAACGCGAAGGAGGTCACCCCACCATTTCGCATGCACATGCGCCCGCAGGATTGGCAACGCTGCGAGTCCGCGTACAGCAGCGGTTCCGTGGCCGTGCACTGGAGCGATCCAGTCGACCGCACCCAGTCATTCATTCCGATGGCCAGTCCGTTCGTCTCGAAGCTCGCAGCGGTCGCGGCGCAGGTTCATTCGCGGCATCCCTTCGACGTGGTCTTTTCGTTCTACATGGAGCCCTATGGCGTCGCCGGTCATCTCGCCGCCGAAATAACGGGCGTCCCGCACGTCATCCGCATGGCCGGAAGCGATGCGGGGCGCCTGTGGCATCATCCTCAGCTCGCAGCGCTCTATGATCACGTGCTGCGCTCGGCGCAGGCGGTGCTGGTCAGGGGAGAGGTTGCCGACCGCGCGGTTGCGCGCGGCGTCGAGGCCGGGCGCATCGCGGACGATGGTGGGTTTGCGGTCCCGGAAGACGCCTTCAATCCGGACGGGCCCACGCTCGATCTCCCCGCTCTGCGGACCGAGCTCGATGCCGATTCCGACGTCAAAGGCGCACTGTGGGGTGAGTTCAAGGGCGGCCGCCCGTACTTCGGAATTTGCGGCAAGCTGGGGGAGACGAAGGGAAGCTTTGCGCTGCTCGCTGCCCTGCATCGCCTGACGCATAGCGGGCGAGATGTCGGCCTCGTCGGCCCCGTCCATGGTTTACCGCCCGTGGAGGATGCGTTTCGCGCGCGGGTGCGCGAGCTCGGCCTCGTCGACCGCGTTCTCCAGATCCCATACCTGCCGCACTGGCGCATGCCCGAGTTCCTGCGCAGCTGCCTCGCCGTGTGCTGCCTCGAACAGGACTTCCCGATCAGGTTTCATGCGCCCATCGTTCCGCGCGAAGCGCTGCTGTGCGGGTCGTGCCTGGTCGCCTCGACCGAGCTGATCCGCAAGCTTCCGGGCCACCGGGGGCTGCCGCACGGCTATGGATGCGTCGCGATCGAAAACGTCAATGACGTCGCGGCGCTGAGCGATCGGCTCGCGGCGATCGTGGATGATCCAGGACCCGCAAAGCCCGTTGGCCGACGTGGCCACGCGTTTGCGCGCGAGCTGCAGCGCGGCGTGCCTTTCCCCCAGATGCTCGAGCGGGTTCTGGAAGCCGCGGCCGCCAGAAGACCCGTCCCCGCGGCGAGAAGCGGGGCTGTGGAAGCAGCAGAGAGCCGCTTCAGGCTCACCCAACTCGCCGACACTGAGCTGCGGAACCGGATCAATCGCCGCGGCGGCGGCGGAGCGCGCGTTCCGCCGCGCGAAGCTGTCGACCTGGCGGGCGCGCGCCACGTGCTGGCCAGCCTCGAGCAAGGCATCGCCGAGGGTCATGCGAACCTTCGACGCCTGGCGCCCGCCGTCCGCATCGAGATTGCGATCGCGGTCGCTGAGAGCGAAGCATATGCAGCAGATCCTGCGAAACCCGACGATCCCGTGTTTCGGCTATGGACGCGGCGATGGGCGATCGACGATGGAGATCTCGCCGGACTCGTTCCCGTACGGGATGCGAGGATCCGCATCGTGCATTTCGATATCGATGTTGCGGATTTTCTCGCCGTGCAATGCACTGCCGAGCTTCCCGCGGCGCCTGTGCAGCGTGCGAGCCATATCGTCGCCTTTGCGTCTTCGGCACAGGGAGAGCGCAATCCGCTCCTCGTTGATGGTCTGACGGCACGGGCGCTCGAACTCAGCGACGGAACCCGGACGGTCGGCGAGCTCGCCACCGAACTGGACGGCGAAGGCGGGGCGGACTCACATTCAGACACGCTGAAATGGATCGAGAACCTCTTCGTTCTTGGCCTGATCCGGCTGCATGACACGCGGGTCGCTCCGTCGGCGCATGGATTGGTCTCCGAACGTTGAGAAGCGTCGCGCTCCTGCTGGCGGCGCGTGCCGTCGTCCAGCCGGGCGACCGGGCCCTTGTATTGGCACTGATTCAGAACGATTTAGAACGATTTAGAACGATTCAGAACGATTCAGCGCGATCACAGGGACTTTGTCCTGCCACTTGCGGCATGCTTTTTCGTCACGCAGGAACCGAGCAACGGTTCAGAACAATTCAGAACGATTCATTTCGATCCCAAGGAATTGTAGCGCGATTTGCGGCATGTTCCGGTGCCATGCAAGAGCCGAGCTTACTTCCAGGAGGCAATTATGACAGGAACATCTCTGCTCGAACCAGTACGTACGGGGGTCGCGCGCCCGCAGCAGCCCATCGACGATCGCCGAACGCGCGCAGCCGGCACGGCAGCGCCGACGGCGATTGACGACGGTCGCAAGCTCCTGGGCGAGTGCAAGCTGTTCCGCGACCTCGGCGAGCGCGAGCGCGACGCATTCTTTGCCCGCGCCCATATTCGCGCCTGCTCCGCCGGTGAGACCATTTTTCTTCAAGGGTCGCCCGGCACGAACCTCATGGTGGTCCTCAGCGGAAGCGTGCGCATCAGCATCCCTTCGCCCGGCGGCAAGGAGGAGCTTGTCCTCGTGCTCCTCCAACCCGGAGAGGTTTTCGGCGAGCTGGCGATGCTCGACGGCAAGGAACGGGCTGCCGATGCCAAGGCAGCGACGCCCTGTCACCTGGCGATCCTCGAACGACGAGACGTCCTGGCGCTTTTCGATCGTCATCCCAAGATCTGGTCCAAGCTCGTGGAGATGCTGTGCGACCGCTTGCGGAACACCGACCAGCAGATTGCCGACCTCGCGCTGCTCGATGTGCCGGCCAGGCTTGCCAAGACGCTGCTGCGCATCGCCAAACCGGATCGGCCAGCGACCAGCAGCGGCCGGCCATTGCATGTTCGTTTGTACCAGCGCGAGCTCGGGAACATCTGCGGAGCGAGCCGGGAAAGCGTCAACAAGTGCCTGGGCAACTGGCAGCGTCGCGGCATCGTGCATATCGACGAAGGCGTGGTCATGGTCGCCAACCGAACCGCCCTGCAAGACCTCGCGGAGCTCGAATTGTGACAGCATTGAAGGCATCGTATGCCGGACTGGGGCGGCCGCCCGGTGCGAGCGCATGGGCGGTCGCGTCGCCGCCGCTGCATTCCGCCATCAAGATGATCCAATCCGTGCCCAGCCGATAACCGATCTCGGTGGGCGCGGCGACTGCATCAAGACAACGCGTATGCCATCAGACGGTCCAAGGTGAACTTCTCCGCCCCCCCGGTGATCTCAGGAAACGGAACGAAGTCCCGTGACCGGTGCAGGAACGAGCCCCGATCGTGCCACAGCAGCCCGATCAACGTTTCCGCAACGATGCGACTTCCGACCGGCCCGAGATGCTGTCCTCCGAACGCAATGTAGGGATCGTCCGGCTTCCTGGTCACGCCGAAATATTCGGCTTCCCTCAGGATATAGTACCACAGCGGCGTGCTGCCCTGGAGCGACCCGCCGCCGTCCACCCACCCCTTGCGAACTTTCCCACGATTCTCGTTCGTTTGTCTCATCTCCTCCTTTGCGTCGGCGTCGGGTGGCGGTCGCTTGGTCGCCAGGCAGGAGCCCACGGACCAGACGACGTCTGGCGGCATGGGATGTATGCCAAGGGCGTTCGCGACGGCCTCGCCTGAAGGAAGTCCCAGCATCAGGCCACGCGCCAGATTGCGGAACGCGAGGTTGCGCACGAAACTGTCCGAAAGCCCGCGAAATCTCGGCAAGTTGGCAAGCGGCGATACCAAGGCGGCACCGATCCGATACGAAGGCTGCGGGACCCGGAAACTTTGTCTTTCGTCCGGTCCGGCGACGACGCGGGGTGAAAGATCGTCGAGGAAATAGCCCCAGTCGATGCCCCAGTTTGGCGGCAACGTGCCCGGAAAACCATTCAAGCTCTTGGCCGGGTCGGGATCTCCCGAGAATGTCGGAATCCGGGACGGCTTGTTCGGATCGTCGTTCGGCTCCGTCCCGATTTCGCAATTGAGCGCGTAGCTCGGGCGTATCATTGAATGGCCGAGCCGAAATGCCGCGCCGGAAAATTCAACCGGAACATAGGCATAACGCGCAGCCGCCTTGAGATAGTTGGGCAGCCGCGGCATATGACCGGGCCGATTCAACACCTCCTCGAGGACGTACGGTTCGAGGAGGCGATCGAGATAGTCGTGAACGACGACCCATTGATAGTGCCACCGCACGATGGACGCTGCCGCCCGGAAACGGACCGTCTCCATGGAGACATTGTTCGTCGTGACTTTCCTCAATAAATCGTCGTCGTCGATCACCTTGTTGTGGAAGGCCATCAGCGCAGCGTGAATTTGTGCGACGATCTTGTTCTCGTCGTTGCGTCTGTCGCCGATGAGTGCAATCCGGTCGTCGGCGGGCGGGCCCGGCAGTCGGCTCAAGTCGAACTTGGTTCCGAATTTGGCCCCGCCATTGCCAGGGCGTTCGCCGACGCGCAACTTCGATCTGGAATACAGGTACGGCTGATCGTCCGGCCCACTGCCATAGACCGAGTTGAGGTCGAGCGCCGGCGTACGAAAATCCTCCAGCGCCGCAACGTCGATGGAGCTGTCGGTCAGTGGCGTCGGATCGAACGTGATGTCGTGCGCGACAAACTGGCCAAAATACGTGTAGCCCGCCGGAATTGTGGGGCTTTCGAGTGCGCTCTCGGTTTCCGTGATCGGCCTGCCGAGAACCTCTTTTATCATGGCGGTCGCGATCGCCTCGAGCGCCGCGCGCGGCAGTCGCATCGCCGGTCGCAGGTCGAACATCTTGCCGAAACGCCCGTAACCCACTCCCGGATTTGCGCCGGCTTCCACGCCACGATTGTCCAGACCATGTAACGGCACGCTGGCCTCCTCTCGGGTTGTCTAGCGCATGCATGCAGTTGCAGAGAAATTCGCGCGTCCGCAGATGCGAGCGGGACACGTGGGAATGCATAGCGATGCAGCCCCCGGTGGGGTGCCCGGCGCGGCTGCCTCACAGATCGCTGACTCACCAGGTCAAACCAATCATGACCTGGCGGCGCTCGGAGCAGGGGTGAACCGGGCCTTCCGCCAGGCAGCTCGATCAGGACTCGCTCATCCTCGATACGCGCTCATCCTCGATACGCGCGCAGCCGTCGCCGCTCGCCAGATCAGTACCAGCGCGGCCATCGCCAGTAGGGCCAGTACGCGGGGTATCGATAACCGCGGTGATAGTAGTAGCCGCAGTCGTCCCACCACCCGCCGTGGCGCGGCGGCTCGTGCCGGTCGCAGCAGCCCGATCCGGATCCGCTCCTGTCGGGAACGCACAGACCCTCGAACACCGTCATGCTGACCTTGAAGGTGCCTTCGACCTTTCCGCCGCCCGCGAACACGTGGGTATACTTTTCCGCTGCGCTCGGGATAGTCGGCCCTCGCAGCTTCGTGCCGGTCCTTTCGCAGTTGCATCCGCAGCCGCAGCCTTTTCCGGACGATCGATACAGTTCCGTGACGGCCTCCCTGAAGGCGGCCTTTACGTCCTCCGACAACTTGGTTTCCTTGATCGTCTGCCCGGTTTTCGGGTCCGTGTAGCAATACAGTCTTGCGGTTATCTCGCTCGGCGTCAGCTCGATGTATTCGCATGTCTTCCCGGCACAGTCGGGCAATCGTGTCATCGCTCGCCTCCCCTGGCGGCCGCCGTCAAGCGACCTCAATTCAACACGCGATCCATCGGCGCATCGTAGCTTTGCAGATGCAACCGTCAATAGTCTGCATGCTCCGCATCCGATAGCTTTGCGCAATCGACCACAGGGTACCGCGACGCATCGCGAGCTTCGGACGGCGGGGCGTTAGCCGCGCTCGAACAGGATGTCCTGCGCTCCGTTCCACAGCGTGAGCTTTCCCAATGCGGCGAGATTCTCGCGGCCCTTGCCGATCGTCAGGAAGTGATTGCCGGCGAGCTGCCCGACCTTGCTGGCGAACGAGACGGCGCCGTAGGCGAGCAGGATCTCGGTCTCGCTGATGCCGCCCGGATAGAGGATGACGTCGCCGGGCGCCGGATGGCTGGTGTGGTTCTCGTAACCAAGGCCGAGATCGAGGTCGCCGAGCGGGATCCAGCAGCCCTCGCCGCTCCAGCGCACATGGATGATCTTCTGCCGGTAGGGAAGGAGACTCGCAAATTTCGCACAGGTCCTGGGCGCCAGTGCCTCCTCCATCCGTGCCTCGAATTCATACGGCCCGGCCTTGATGCGAAGCGTGGTCATCGTCAGTGTCCTGCTTCTGGCTATCAGACGTCGATCTTGCGTAACCTGCGGGGATCGCGCGACCATTCCATGGGCGGGAGGCCCGATCAACTCTCCCGGGGCTTCGCATGACAGATGACACCAGGCTCGCAACCGTCGCCGACCGGCTGATGGCGGCGTATGACGCCGCCACGATGATCGAACCGATCACGGCAGGCGACCCTGATTTCAGCATTGTGGATGCCTATGCGGTGCTCGGCGAGATCGAACGGCGCCGGCGAGCGCAGGGGTGGCAGAGCGTCGGGCGCAAGATCGGCTTCACCAACCGGACGATCTGGCCGCGCTACGGCGTGTGGCAGCCGAACTGGGCGCACGTGTGGTCGCGCACGATGCAGCTCGCGCGCGACGGCCGCGCCTCGCTGTCCTTGCGCCCCTTCGTGCAGCCGCGCATCGAGCCCGAGGTCGTATTCCGGCTCAAGGCGCCGGTCCCGCCGACCGACGATCCGGCCGACATCCTCGGCTGCGTCGAATGGATCGCTTCCGGGTTCGAGATCGTGCACAGCCATTTCCCTGGCTGGAAATTCGCCGCTCCCGACTGCACGGCGGCGTGCGCGCTGCACGGCGCGCTGGTGGTCGGTGCGCCGGTGCCGCTCACCGACGCGAACCGCGCGACGTTGGCGGCGGCACTGCCGACATTCACAGTCGCCCTGTCGCGCGGCGGCACGATCGTCGACCGGGGCGTCGGCGCAAATGTCCTGGGCAGCCCGACGCTGGCGCTCGCGCATCTCGCCCGCCTGCTCGCGGAGCAGCCGCAGTTCCCGCCGCTGGCCGCGGGCGAGATCGTCACCACCGGCACGATCACCGACGCGTGGCCGGTGGCGCCCGGCGAGGCCTGGTCGTCCGACTACGGCGCGCTCGGGCTCAACGGCCTGACGCTGGAATTTCACAACGATCGCCCCTGAACCTAGCAGCGCTCGGGCTCGCCGACGGGGTCATCGAGTGAACGTCGAGCCGTTCACCCGGCGCTGATGCGGACCGGAAGTGGGCGGCTCGCCGAGTGCGCGCCTGCCGGGCGCGAGCAGTATTGCGGCAATCGGTGCCTGACGAGACCGAAGGCGCCGAGCGCCAGGCTCGACCACACCGCCATGCTGAAATAGAGCGACATCCAGGCAATCTCGTCCCGCCACTGGGCAATGTCGTGGGTAACGGCCCAGCGTGTGTTCAAGTCGTACAGGCCGGCGAGAAGCCCGAGCGGCTCCTTGCCGCTCGCCAGATCGGCCTGCCAGCGGGCGAAATACATCGGCACGTCGATCGCGTAGAGGAACCAGACGTAGCCTACGATGCCGGCGACGGCCGTCGCGATCGCCACCTGGGCAACTCCGCGGAACCGCGGCAGGAGCCGCAGCAGAGCGGCACCGATGAGCAGGAAGGTCACCGCCCACAGCGAGTTCTCGACCGCGTTGCCGAGGTAGCTGGTAGTGACCACCGCGTACCAGGAGCAGCACTCCGCGACCAGGATCAGCGGCACGATCATGCTCGAGATGTTGCGCGCCGTGTCGGAATCCGCCAGGCGCGCGAGGTAGCGCAGGACGATGGCCCATTGGATCACGAAGCAGACTTCTGCGATGGTGGCGACCGATCGCCCGACGAACACGCTGGAGAGCCACGTGTCGAACAGGCAGATCCGCTGGACGTCGGCGCGCGGCAGCACTGATCGGAAGGCGCAGCCGAAGACATAAGCGGCGCACAGGAACAGCAGCCATTCGATGCGGAATAATCCGGCATCGATGCGGGCGCGCCGGCGATAGCAACCAGAGAGCCACAGCCACAAGCCGATGTTGGCGGTGCTGACCGCCAGCAATGCGCCCCACCAGATCGCCACCGGATTCGACCAGGAAAGCCAGCCGACGCCCATTCTGTTCACTCCCGCGCTGTCACCGAACCATCACATAACGGCAACAATTGTCACATTCAACGCCGGCGGGGGCCTGGGGAGCTGAAAGGATCGCAGGAGCCGCATTGAGGCAGGCCGCGAGCGGAGCGGCCATCCTTCGAGGCTCGGCGCGCAGTGTGGATGCAAGGCTGCTGCGTCCGGAAACGCGCCGAGCACCTCAGGATAAGGGGCCGCCCCTACACGGAGGCGACGTGGTGCCGCGGTCGGGCGACCACGCGGGTCGCCCTACTCCGCCGCCTCGAGCATCGCATCCGCGTGCGGCCGGCCGAGCGCCTCCTGCAGCGAGCGATGATAGTGGATCATGGCGGGCTCGTTGCGGCCGAACACCGTATGGGTCTGCGCGCCCGACGTGATGCCGGCCTGGATGGTGCGGCCGGCGGGAAAATCCTCGCCGGTGACGACGTCGAGGACGAGCTGCATGTTCTTGTCCCAGTGCTCGCGCTCTTCCGCCGTGACGGGAGCGTGAGGGACGTAGAGCGAAAGCTCCATCACGGCGCGGTCGACGTGACCCTCGCGCGGGAACACGCGGGCAAGCTCGACATGATCGCCTTGCAGCATCAGGACCGTGTTGGGGAACAGCGAGTAGATCACCGTCGTGTTCCACATCAGGTCCCAGCTCTCTTCCGGCTCGGTCTTGAGGCGCTCGAGCTTCTTGCGCGGGAACGTGAGACGGTGGTTGGGGCCGAAGGCCGCGAAGTCGGCCACGTTGCCGTGCAGGATCGGGGCGAGCGACTGGCGGTGCAGAAAGCCGATGTGATACGCTTCGTGGAACGTGTCGACGATGAGCTTCCAGTTCATCGGCTCGGGGATCACACGCTTGTCGTAGAACGCCCATGAACTCGAAACCGAACGAGGCAAGCTCGGCCTCGAGCCCGCCGAGCCACGGGTCGATGTCGAACGCCGCCGCGCCGTCCGCGGCCGGCGTGGGGATCACCCACACGAGGCCGTGCTTCTCGCACAACGGCAACGCCGTGAGCCCCCGCCGCTCGGCGCGCACGTCGGGAAAGCAGCGCTCGTCGGGGATGCCCATGAGCCGGCCGGCGAGATCGTAGGTCCACGCGTGATAGGGGCAGGAGAAGACCTTCGCGTCGCCGCAGCCGTCCGCCACCTTGGCGCCGCGGTGCCGGCACACGTTGAGGAACGCGCGCAGCGTGCCGTCGCGCCCGCGCACGATGAGGATCGGCAGGCCGGAGTAATCGTCGGTGCGAAAGGCGCCGGGCGTGGGCCAGTCGGCGGCGAATCCCATCAGCAACGGATGGCAGCGGAACAGGACCTGCTGCTCGCGCGAGAAATGCTCCCGATCGGCATAGACCGCGACGTCGTTGCGCCATGGCGCATCGGCGAGGCACGTCGTCTTCGTGTCGACGTAGTGCAAGAGCCGCTTCAACAGACCAACCTGGTCGTGGCGTTCCATCAGGGCCTCCCTGGCTTGTTTTCCCCGAGCACCCATGAGGATCGCCCGGCCGCCGAGTCGACGCACTGTCCCTTTCGGCGCAGCCATGCGGGCCGCACCGACCGCCGTGTTCGCAAGTCTGATACGGCACCGTATCAAGAACGCCCGGCCGGGTCAATACGGTACCGTATCAACAATTCTCGAGGGCGCGCGTGACGGACGTCATCGACAGCGATCGGTGGATCGAGATTGCGCTGCGGGAGCTCGGTCACGGCGGCATCGACGCGGTGCGGGTCGAAGTGCTGGCGACGCGACTGGGCGTGACCAAGGGGGGATTCTACCGGCGCTTCAAGGATCGCCGGGCGCTGCTCGATGCCGTGCTGGAGACCTGGATGCGCGGCCGCGTCGCGGCGATCGAGCGGCAAACCGCGATCGGCGACGAAAGTGCCCGCGAGAAGCTGCAATCGCTGATCCGGCTCTATTCCGAGCGCGTCAATCCCGAAGCCATGGGCGTCGAGCTCGCCATGCGGCAGTGGGCCCGCTCCGACCAGAAGGCTGCGGCCGCGGTGGCAAGCGTCGATGCGGCGCGCCTGGGCAATGTCGCGCAGCTCTACCGACGGCTCGGCCTGTCGGCCGAGGACGCGCAGGCGCGCGCGGTCCTGCTGTACGCGTTCATTTTCGGGCGGAGCCTGCTCTTCCTCGAGCAGAGCGCGCGCAAGCGCGCAAGCCTGATGGACGCGTGCATCGCGGCGCTGACGGAAGTGAGCTGAGCGACGTCAGCCGCGCGTCGGGGCGGATGCCTCCCGGCGGAACAAGGCGCCCGAGGCGACCGCGCTCAGAACGGTCACGCCGTACGCGACGAGGCCGAGCGCCAGCGCGGCGAACAGGAAGGCGAGCGAGCCGGTGAGGCGAAGCGCAAGCCAGCCGCCGCCGATGGCGATGAGCATGCGCAGAAAGCCCGCGGACAGCGGCCACAACAGCCGCCCGGCACCCTGCGAGGCGAAGTAGAGCGCAAGCCCCAAGCCAAAGAAGCCGTAGAACGGCCCGACCATGCGCAGGTAGGCGCTGCCGGCCTCGATCACGCCCGGCTCGGCGCTGAACAGCGTGAGCCATGCGCGCGGCCACAGCGCCGCCGCGATGCCGATGGCTTCGGTGAGGACGAAAGCGACAGCGCTGCCGATGAAGGCGATGCGCAACGCGCGGGCGCGCGCGCCGGCGCCGAGGTTGGTTCCCACCAGCGCGACCAGCGGCGCGCCGAGCCCGAACACCAGCGGCACCAGCAGATATTCGAGGCGGGCGGCGGTGCCGAAGCCGGCGACCGCCTCGGCTCCCGCCACGCCGGCGACGAGCGCGGTCGTCAACGCGATGGTGACGTTGGTCTGCACCGAGGTGAGCGAGGCGACCGCGCCGACGCGCAGGATCTCGCGGAACAACGGCCAGCGCAGGCGCGCGGGGCGCAGCCGCGCGAGGTTGCGGCCCGACACCACGTACCAGGCGAGCACCGCGGTTCCGGCCGCATAGAAGGCGACCAGCGCAACGCCGCCGCCGGCAATGCCGAGCGCCGGGAATGGGCCGATGCCGAAGATCAGGCAAGGCGAGAGCGGAACCAGCATGACGACGCCGGCGCAGATCACCAACGCCGGCAGCAGCATGTTGCCGGTGCCGCGCACCACGCTGGCGAGGCCGTTCATCAGCCACAGCAGGACGTTGCCGGCGAACACGACGTTGGAATAGGCGAGCGCCGCGCTAAGCTCGCCGCCGCGGCCGCCGAGGAAGCGATAGAGCGGCTCTCCGAAGGCGAGCATCACGGCGGTGACGAGCAAGCCGAGCAGCGTGTTGATGATCAGGGCGTGCAGCACCAGGGCGTCGGCCTCCTCGCGCCGGCCGGCGCCGAGGGCGCGCGCGACCGCCGACGAGATGCCGCCGCCCATGGCGCCGGCGGTGATCATCTGCATCAGCATCACGGCGGGAAACACCAGCGCCATGCCGGCGAGCGCATCGGTGCCGAGCCGCGCCACGAAGAACGTCTCGATCAGGCCGGTCGCGGCCTGCGCCACCATGATGAGGACGTTCGGCCAGGCGAGGCGGGTCAGCGTCGGGATGATCGGCCCCTCCAGCAGCGCCCGCGTGCGCGGGTTGTGGACGAGGGGCGCGGGGCTTGGCGCCGGATCGGGAAGACCTTTGGTTTCGGCGAGCGTCGCGATGCTCATGCGGTGTCCTCGCGGGCGCTGCGCCGGGCGGCGGCATAGCGCTGCCGGGTGCGCGCGGGCGCCGCCGGACCGGCGGCCATAACGTAGTCGGCTTGGGTGATCGGGCGGCCGGTGACGCGGTCGACCATGATGGGGTCGGCGGGCGCTCCGGTGCGCGCGTCGAGGAGCTGTACGCTCGCGCCCTCGGGCGCGAAGTGGCGATTGCCCCACGCCATCAGGGCGAGCAGTACCGGGCGGAAATCGCGCCCGCGCTCGGTGAGGAGGTATTCGTCGCGCGGCGGCCGCTCGCTGTAGCGGTGGCGTCGCAGCAGCCCCGCCTCGACCAGCGCGTCGAGGCGCCGCGCCAGCATGTTGGGGGCGATCCCCAGGCTCTTCTGGAACTGGTCGAACCGCGTGTAGCCGTGCAGGGCATCGCGGATGATCAGCATGCTCCACCACTCGCCCACGCGCTCGAGGCCGCGGGCGATCGGACAGGGCATGTTGCGAAAGCTCTTGCGCTGCATTGACACAAGATACGACAGTTACTATCATCATGCAAGTTATGGACCAAGCGGCTCAAGGGATCGTGATGATGAGCGACACACGGCTTTATCTCGACGATCTCGCCGTCGGACAGCGCTTCACCAGCGCTACCCACACGATCGACGAGGCGCAGATCAAGGCGTTCGCCCGCCAGTTCGACCCGCAGCCGTTCCATCTCGACGAGGCGACCGCGCGCGACACGCTGTTCGGCGGCCTGGCGGCGAGCGGCTGGCATACGGCCGCGATCACCATGCGGCTCCTGGTGGAACAGGGCCTGCCGCTCGCCGGCGGTATCTTGGGGGCGGGCGGCGAGATCGCCTGGCCCAAGCCGACACGGCCGGGCGACGTGCTGCGGGTGGAAAGCGAGGTGCTGGAGGTGACGCCGTCGCGCTCGCGACCCGACCGCGGCATGGCGCTCGTGCGCAGCCTGACGCTGAACCAGCGCGACGAAGTGGTGCAGAGCCTCACCGCCAAGCTGATCGTGCCGCGGCGGGTGTGAAAGCGCGGGACGACCGCCGCCGAGAATCGGCAACGCACCGGATCCTGTAGGGTCGCCCCGACAGGTGGCGATGTGGTAGCCACCACCGGGCGTCAACAGGAGCAGCCGCAATGGCAGACGACGGCGGACTCGAATACGCGGTATCCGACAGCATCGCGGAGATCCGGCTCAACCGGCCGCCGGTGAATGCGCTGAGCCTCGCTCTGCTCGGCGACCTGATCGCCGCGCTGCGGCGCGCTGCGGCCGACGACGATGTGCGCGCCGTGCTGCTGACGAGCGCCGTCGCGTCGCGTTTCTGCGCCGGGCTCGACCTCAAGAGCATCGTCGGCGCGTCGGGCGAGATGGTGCGCGCGCTGCTCGACAAGCTCTACGTGGAGCTTGCCGACGTCCAGTACGACCTCGGCAAGCCGTCGATCGCGGTGGTGAACGGGGCGGCGCGCGGCGGCGGCATGACGCTCGCCATTTCCTGCGACGTCATCGTGGCCGGCGAGAGCGCGACCTTCGGCTATCCGGAGATCGACCTCGGTCTCGTGCCGGCGATCCATTTCGTCCACCTGCCCCGCATCGTCGGCCGCCACCGCGCCTTCGAACTCCTGTTCGGAGGGCGCTCGTTCGGCGCCGCCGAGGCGGCGACGCTCGGCCTGGTGAGCCGCGTGGCGCCGGACGCGACCGTCGAGGCCGAGGCACGCGCGCTGGCGCGCACCTTCGCCAGCAAGCCGGCGAACACGATGCGGCTCGCGCGCACCGCCTTCATGCGGGCGAACGACCTCGACTACCGGCGCGGCGTCGGCAACGCGGTCGAGCTGTTCTGCAACGTCGCGGCGACCGAGGAGGCGCAACAGGGCCTGCGCGCGTTCGCCGGCAGGCGAAGCGGCGATTACGGCGCAGGAGAGCGAGGATGAGCGGCGTGGACGCGCTGAAGAGCACCGTCACGGTGTGCATGTTCGATCAGTACGGCACCGTGGTCGACATGCAGACGGGCCTCACCGAGGCCGTGACGCCGTTCCTGCGGCGCAAGGGCTGGAGCGGCAACCCGGGCTCGTTCGTGACGTGGTGGCGGCGCACCCATTTCGAGAACTCGATGATCGACGCCCTGCTTCACCGCGAGCACACGCCCTATCGCGAGATCGGGCATCGCTCGGTCGCCTACGTCATGGAGCGCGCCGGCATTCCGCATACCATGGACGACGTACGCTGGCTGGTGGCGCAGATCGAGACGCTGAAATGCTTCCCCGAAGTGCCGCAGGCGCTGGCACGGCTGCAGGCGCACTACCGGCTGATCGTGCTGTCCAACGGCGACCCCGACATGCTGGAGACCGCGAAGCGACACCACGGCATCCCGTTCGACGCGGTCATCTCGGTCGCCGCGGCCAACTCGTTCAAGCCGCACGTCGCCACCTACCGGAAGGCGGCCGAGATCGCGGGCGTGCGGATGGACGAAGTCCTGTTCGTCGCCAACCATGCGTTCGACTGCATCGGCGCCAAATCGGCGGGCATGCGGACGGCGTTCATCGACCGGCGCAAGCGGCCGTTCGGCGCCACGCCGCACCAGCCGGACGTCATGGTCAGATCGATGACGGAACTCGCCGATCTGATGACGTGAAGCGGCGCCCCGCGTAGGGGCACCCGCCCCTACCCCGCCCCTACCGCGCCGGCCGCGGGCCGATGCGCTCGCCGTGCTTGGCGCGCTCGGGCGCCTTGTGCACGAGCGTATAGGCGTAGTCGACACCCATGCCGTAGGCGCCGGAGTGCTCCGTCACGATCGCCATCACCGCGTCATAGGTTTCCTTGCGGGCCCAGTCGCGCTGCCATTCGAGCAGCACCTGTTGCCACGTCACCGGCACGACCCCCGCCTGCACCATGCGGTCCATGGCGTATTTGTGCGCCTCGACCGAGGTGCCGCCGGACGCATCGGCCACCATGTAGATCTCGTATTGACCCTCGCGCATGGCGTCGAGCGCGAACATGAGGTTGCACACTTCGGTCCACAGGCCCGCGACCACGACCTTGCGGCGGCCGTTGGCGGCGAGCGCGTCGCGGACGTTCTGGTCGTCCCACGAGTTCATCGAGGTGCGCTCGAGAATCCTGTTCTCCGGGAACACGGCGAGCAGCTCCGGATAGGTGTGGCCGGAGAAGCCCTCGGTCTCAACCGTGGTGATCGTGGTCGGCACCTTGAACACCTTGGCAGACTTGGCCAGCGCCACGACGTTGTTCTTCAGCACCTGGCGGTCGATCGACTGCACGCCGAACGCCATCTGCGGCTGCTGGTCGATGAACAGCAGCTGGCTGTTGTGCGGCGTCAGCAACTCGAGAAAATTGCTCATGTCGGGTTCCTCTCGGGGGTTGCGCGAAGGATCAGCCTACACGGCCATGTCGAAAAGCAGGATTTCGGCATCGCCCGAGGTGCCGGTGAGGGCGATCGGCCCGGGGACTGCAAAGGCGACGCCATCGCCCGGATGCAGCTGCGTGCCGTTCAGCGTCGCCGTGCCGCGCGCGACCTGCACCCAGGCGGCGCGACCCGCGCGGACCTCATGGCGGACTGTCGCGCCATCATCGAGCCGCGTCGCGTACAGATCAACGTCGCGGTGGATCGTCACCGAGCCGTCGCGCCCGTCGCGCGAGCCGACCAGGCGCAGCCGGTTGCGCTTCTCGTCGTCGCCGAAGGACTTCTGCTCGTAGCCCGGCGCGAGGCCTCGCTTCTCCGGAATGATCCAGATCTGCAGGAAGTGCACCGCCTCGGTCTTTGAGGCGTTGAACTCGCTGTGGCGGATGCCGGTGCCGGCCGACATGCGCTGCACGTCGCCCGGACGGATGACCGAACCGGTGCCCAGGCCGTCGCGATGCTCGAGCGCGCCGTCCAGCACGTAAGAGATGATCTCCATGTCGCTGTGCGGATGGGTGGGGAAGCCGGCGCCGGGCGCCACGCGGTCGTCGTTGATGACGCGCAGCGGACCGAACCCCATGTGCTCGGGGTCGTGGTAGTGGCCGAACGAGAACGTGTGGCGGCTGTCGAGCCAGCCGAAGTCGGCCCGCCCGCGCTCCTCGGCCCTGCGATGGGTCAGCATGTTTGGCTCCGTTCAAACGATTGAAGTGCTCGACGGCTTATTTGCATCGTCGACTGATTGGCTGCAATATGGCCAAATACGACAGACTGTTTCCATTTTGGATACAATATGGACAAGCTCGATGCGATGAATGCCTTCGTCAAGGTGGTGGCGAGCGGCAGCTACGCGGAAGCCGCGCGGAAGCTCGGGCTGACGCGCTCGGCGGTGAGCAAGGCGGTCATGGAGCTCGAGCAACTGCTCGGCGCGCGGCTGCTCGACCGCACCACGCGGCGCCTGAGCCCGACCGAGGCGGGCCGCGCCTATTTCGAGCGCTGCGCCGACATCCTCGCCTCGATCGAGGAAACCGAGCTGCAGGTGTCGCGGCTGCACGAGGAGCCGCGCGGCGTCCTCAAGGTCAACGCGCCGATGTCGTTCGGCACGCTCTATCTCGGCGCCGCGATCGCCGAATTCATGACGCGCTATCCCGAGCTTCGCCTGGAGCTCACGCTCAACGACCGCTTCGTCGATCCGATCGAGGAAGGCGTCGACGTCACCGTGCGGATCGGCGACCTGCCTGATTCGAGCCTAGTCGCCCGCAGGCTCGCGCCGGCGTGCCGCATCCTGGCGGCGTCCCCCGATTATCTCGAACGCCACGGCGTCCCGCAGACGCCGGAAGACCTCGCACGCCATCGCGGCCTCAACTACGGGCACACCACCACGCTGCAGCGCTGGGAGCTGACGCGCGACGGCGCGGAGATCGTCGTTCCGATCGCCTCGTATCTGTGCTCGAACAACGGCGAGGTGCTGCGCGCCGCGGCGCTGCGAGGCAATGGCATCGTGCGCCTGCCGACCTTCATCATCGGCCCCGACGTCAAGGCAGGCCGCCTGCGCGTGGTGCTGGCCGACTACGCGCCGACGCCGCTCGGCATCTACGCGCTCTACGCGCCGAACCGCTACCTCGCGGCGAAGACCCGGCTGCTGATCGATTTCCTGGTCGCGCGGTTCGGCAACAATCCGGAGTGGGATTCGTATCTGAATGGTACACAGCCGCCGATCGTGTAGGGGCGACCCTTGTGGTCGCCCTGAACGGCGCGATGCAAATCGGGCGACCACATGGGTCGGCCACGACAGGAGGCCGGCGGTGGCGCGAGTTGCGCCGCTACGAGCACGTGTTGATCACCACCTCGACGCGGCGGTTCTTCTGGCGGCCGTCCGGATCGTCGGAGCCGTCCGGGTGGTGGTTCGGCGCCACCGGATGGCTCTTGCCATAACCGCGAATGCGCAGCCATTCGCCCGGCAGGCCGCGGCCGGCAAGCGCCACGCGCACCGCACCGGCGCGCCGCTCGCTCAGGGTCTGATTGTAGCTCTCGGTGCCCTTGGCGTCGGTGTGCCCTTCGATCAGCACCGCCTTCTTCGCCGTACTGATGCGCGCCGCCACGTGGGCGAGCGCGGCGTCCGCCTCGGAGCGAAGCTCGGCGCGATCGAAGTCGAACAGGAAGTCGGCGCCGACGCGCAGGCGCTCCTCGCACTTGCTGACGATCACCTCGACGGCCTGTACGGCCGGCGGAGGAGGCGGCGCGAGCGGCGGTGCAACCACCACCGGCGCCGGCGGCGGCGCAACCGGAGCAGGCTCGGCGCGAAGCGGCGCGGGGGCAACGCGAAGCGGCGCTGGGGCGGCGGCCGCCTTGACCGGGCAGCCGGGCGAGCGGGCCTCGGGCAGCGCGGTGCCGCCCATCAGGACGCAGAACGCGTTCGTCTCCTTGCCGTCGACAATCAGCCGGATGACATAGCGCCCGGCGCTGTCGATGGCGTAGGCCTTGGTCAGGTCGCGCTTTGCCTCCAACTCGGCCATGAGGAAGGCCGAAGCGGCAACGCGCGCGTTGGCATCGAGCAGCTCGAAATCGATCCGCTTCGGCGTGTTGGGGCGACCCGTCACCTGAAGCTGCGTCGTCAGGCTGCCCGCCTTGAGGTCGACCGCCAGATAGTAGCTGGTGGCGCCGGTGCCGGCGGGGAAATCGCCGGCGACCATGCCGGTCGCCGGATCGACCGGGGTGGGCCGCAGCACCGACGTGGAGAGGTTTTGCGCCGCCGCCGGGCTCGCCAGCGCGAGCGCGGCACATGCCAGCAGGCCCATGCGGAGAGACAGGATCATCGCATCCCTCCTTACTGAACCGCCGCAAACGCGCTGCCGCCGAGATCGACGCGGAACTGGGTGCCTTCCGCGCCCTTCACGCCGACGCGCAGCATATGGCGTCCGGAGCTGTCGACGGCGAGCTTGCGCGTCGCGTCGCGCTTCGCCTCGAGCTCGCCCATGACGTAGACGTAGGATGCCGTGCGACCGGTACGGTCGAGCAACTCGAGCTGCAGCCATTTCGGCGCGTTGGCGCGACCGGCGAACGAGATTTGCGTCAGGAGATCGCCGGCCTTCAGGTCGGCGGCGAAGTAGTAATAGGTGTACTGCTTGTCACCGCCGGGAAACGTGCCGCTGACGGTACCGTCCTTGGGAAGCGCGGTCGGTGCCAGATATGACGCAGAATACGACGTCGCGCCGGCCGCCGCCTGTTTGCGATCCGCAAAGGCCGAACCGCCGAGCTCGACGCGGAACGTGGTGGTTTCCGGGCCGGTGAGCTTGAGGCGGATCGTGTAGCGGCCCTTGGCATCGACGGCAAGGTTGCGCACCTGCTCGCCGTTGGCGTCGAGCGTGCCCATGATGTAGTGCGAGCCGATCGCGCGGCCGCTGGAATTCAACAGATCGAACTCGAGTTTCTTGTCCCGGTTGGGACGGCCCAGGAAGCTGATCTGGCTCGCGAGCTCGCCCGCCTTGAGATCGACGACAAAATAGTATGTGGCCTCGGTGCCGGGCGGATAGGCGCCGGTGATCACCCCGCTGGCGGGCACCGGAATCGGATTCAAGGCCGAGGTCGAGAACTCCTGCGCCTGCGCGAGCGATGCAAACAGCATGCCCGCAACCGCCACCCCGATGGAACGCGAAAGCAACGAACGCATAACCATACTCCCTGTCTGGCGCCACCATCGCATTGCGATGTGGCATGTACCGTTTGGTTGCACGCACACGGCGCGGAGTTCGGTTTGCGGCATCATCGTGGCGGCCGGTTCGATCGGCGTAGTTAAGGGAGCGTTGGCGACTCGCGGAAGCGTGAGATCGGCCGAGCGGCCACGCGTGAACCCGCCGGACGAATTGCCGCGTAATTGGGCGGACGTTTCGACCTCACGACAGCGTGAGATCAAGCCGGGCGCGAATGGTGAACCCGCCAAACGAAAGAAGACACGGAGCCGGGACGGCGGGCGACGATGACGTGCATCACTGTCCTGCTCCGTCGAGCGGCATTCATCTCGCGGGAGGACCACGATGCTTGATCGACGATCCTCGGGAGCCCGGACGCATGCGCTCGTCATCGGCGGCGGGTTGGCCGGCCTCCTGGCAGCGCGCGTGCTGGCTGGTCATTTCGAGCGCGTCACCCTGATCGAGCGGGATCCCCTCGGCGAGGAGCCGGAGGCGCGCAAGGGGGTGCCGCAGGGCAAACACGTGCATGGCCTGCTGGCGAAAGGAACCGAGATCCTGTCGCAGCTATTCCCCGGCCTCATGTCGGACCTGGTGGCAGGCGGCGGGATCGCGTGCGACATGGGTCGCGACATCCGCTGGTTCCACCACGACACCTGGAAGGCGCGGTTCGACAGCGGTATTCGCGGCATGCTGTTCACGCGGCCGTATCTGGAGTGGCACATCGCCCGGCGCGTGCGCGCGCTCGCCAATGTGCGCGTGGTCAACGCCGCGGTCGGCGGGCTCGCCGTCGATTCTGACCGGACGGCGGTGGTCGGCGTCGAGCTGCGCACGCAAGCGGGCAGCGCCACGCTGTTCGCCGACCTGATCGTCGACGCCAGCGGCCGCGGATCGCAGGCTCCGCAATGGCTGGAGGCGATCGGTCGACGCCGGCCGGAGGAGACGGCGGTGAACGTCAACGTGATGTATGCGTCGCGATTCTATCGCCTGGCGGACGGACGCGACTGGCAAGCGCTGCTGGTGTCGCCACGCGCGCCCTTGAAGCGGATGGGACTGGTCTTCGCCGTCGAGGGAGACCGCTGGCTGGTCACGCTGGGAGGCCTGCATGGCGATCATCCGCCGACCGACGAAGCGGGCTACCTGGAGTTCGCACGCGGCCTCGCGATGCCCGACGTGCACCAGGCGATCGCGGCGGCGGAACCGCTGACGCCGATCGCGATCCATCAGTTTCCCGCCAACCGGCGCCGCCATTACGAAGCGCTCGACGATCTGCCGGAGCGACTGCTGATCGTGGGCGACGCGTTCTGCAGCTTCAATCCGATCTACGGCCAGGGCATGACGGTGAGCGCGCTGGAGGCGATGGCGCTCGACCGGCTCATGCGCGAGCAGGCCACGCACCATGACGGGCTCGCCGGGCTCGCCGAGCGTTTCCACCAGACGATCGCCCGGGTCGTCGATGCGCCCTGGCGGCTCACCACCGGCGAGGATTTCCGGCATGCGGAAACCGTCGGGCCGCGCTCGCCATTGACGCCGCTGCTGCACTGGTACACCGGCCGGATCCATGAACGGTGCGCCCACGACACCGCGCTCGCGCTCGCGTTCTATCGCGTCATGCACATGATGGAGGCGCCATCGGCGCTGTTCCGGCCGTCGGTCCTGTGGCGCGTGCTCGGCCCGCGGCGGAGCGCGTCGGCGTCCGCTTACCTGCCGGCGCCGGCGAGGTAGTCGACACTGACGTGAAGCAAGGCCCGCAGGCCGGTGAGCAGGCCGGCCTCATCGATCTGGAAGCGCGGCGAGTGGTTGGGCGCGACCCGCATGGGCGCCGGGCTCGGCGCCGTGATGCCGACGCTGAAATAGACGCCCGGCACCTCGCGGGCGAAGAAGGAGAAGTCGTCGTAGCCGGTGCCGCGCGGGAGCTCGATCACCTTGTCGTCGCCGGCGACGCGCCGCAGGGCGGGCAGGATGCGATGCGTCAGCGGCACATCGTTGACAAGCGGGATGACGTAGTCGTCGAGCCATTCGACGGTGGCCTCGGCCCCGCCGCTGCGGGCGATCGCGTCCGCGGTCTCGTTCACCCGCCGCTTGATGAAATCCCGCGTCTCCAGGCTGAAGGTGCGCAGCGTGCCCTCGAGCTCGGCCTTGTCGGGGATGATGTTGAAGCGGTTGCCGGCATTGAAGATGGCGACGGTCAGCACCGAGGGCTCGGTGGTGACGTTCACCTGGCGGCTCTGGATCGTCTGCAGGCCGAGCACGATCTGCGAGGCGACGACGATCGGATCGACCCCGTCCCACGGCCGGGCGCCGTGCGTCTGCCGGCCCTTGACGGTGATGCGGAAGGTGTCCGAGCCGGCGTTGCGCTGCCCGGCGCGGTAGCCGATCGTGCCAGTGCGGCCGAACGAGCCGACATGCAGGCCGAAGATTGCCTCGGGTCGGGGATTGTCCAATGCGCCCTGCTTGATCATCAGGCGAGCGCCGCCCTCCTCGCCGGCAGGCACGCCCTCCTCGGCCGGCTGGAAGATGAGCTTCACGGTCCCCGGCAGATCTGCGCGCAGCTTGGCGAAGATCTCCGCAGCCGCCATCAGGATCGCCACATGCGCATCGTGCCCGCATGCATGCATGACGCCGACCTCCTGCCCGCGCCACGTCGCCTTGACCTTCGAGGCAAACGGCAGGTCGACTTCCTCGGTGACCGGCAGCGCATCCATGTCGGCGCGCAAGGCCACGACCTTGCCGGGCCTGCCGCCGGTGAGCACCGCGACCACGCCGGTGTGGGCGACCTTCTCGCGCACCTCGTAGCCGAGGCGCCGGAGATGCCCGGCGACCAGCGCGGCGGTGCGGAACTCGTTGTTGCCGAGCTCGGGATGCTGATGGATGTCGCGCCGCCACGCGATCATCCTCGCCTCGATCGCCCTGGCCTCGCGATCGAGCGCTTCGCCGAGCTCGGTTGCTCGTCCCGCGCACGTGGCGAGCAGCACCGCCAGCAGTGCGGCTTGGAGAGTCGTCAGGAGAGAGGGCAATGTGCGCATGAGCTTCCTAACCCGAGCCAGACCAAATTGGAGCAATCATCGAAGGATCGAGATCATCTCCCGGTAGCCTCGCCCTTCCGCATGCCGCAGCGGCGTCACTCCGCTGCGGTCGGCGATCGTCTTGTCGGCCCCGGCCGAAACGAGCGCCCTGACGACCGCGACGTGGCGCGGACCGCCATCGCCGAGAATGACGGCTTCGATGAGCGCGGTCCAACCGAGATTGTTGACGTGATCGAGCGGCGCGCCGGCGGCAATCAGGGCCTTGACGACCCCGTCATGCCCGAGATGCGCCGCAGCAATCAGCGCAGTCCCATCATAGCGGCTGGTGATCGCTTTGGGATCGCCGCCAAGCTCGATGGCGAGCGTCACCATGCGCACATCGTCCTTGACCGCCGCGATGGTGATGACGTCGTAGCGGTCGTTCTCCAGGAGGTTGATGCCGCCACCGCCGGTGACCAGCGCACGGACGGCCTCGTCGTGCGACCCGAAGGCAGCAACGTGCAGCGGCGTGCGACCGGCTGCGTCGCGCGCATTCGGGTCGGCACGTTGCGCCAGCAGTCGGCGGATCTCGGCCGCATCCCCCAGCGCCGCCGCGCGATGCAGCCCCGCATAGGCGGCTTGCTCGGCCGGACTCGGCGGAATCTGGGCGTGCGCCGGTACGGCGAACAGCAGGACGATCACCGGCAGCAGAGCGCGCACGACTATTCCTCCGAGTCAGCGATCGAATGGCCTGCCCGCATCCGAGGCCGCCGCGCCGACGTACATGCGCTCGACCTTCGCGCGCGCGGCTACGCTTTCGCATGGCGGGCACGGCCGCGAAGTCGAGTACATGACGGCGCCAGAGAGAGCTTCCGTCCCCAACCGGCGTTGCGCATCCCATATCGCCACGCGCTCGGCGTGAGCGTCGGGGTTCCGATCGACAACGACCCGGCTGGGACCGTACCCGACGATTGCCCCGCCACGAACGTGATTGCTCCAAAAGGCTGGTCTCCGTCCGCAATGGCCACGGCCCGCATGCGCTGCGCCTCGGCGACGAAAGCCCGATCCGCATCGCTGCTGCCTGCCGCTTCCCCCGAATTGGCATCGGCGGACACCAGCACACCGCCTGCGAGCACAAGAAGTGCGCGTCGCGTGCACATGCACATGGGGAATCCTGACCGAAGAACCGACGCTCGCTGCCAGCGGTCTCAGCGTAGACGTGAAGCGGTCGAGTGTCGAGGCGGCGACGCCTCACGGGCGGCGCGACGGGCGCTCGGCCAGGAGCCGCTGGATGCGGGCGACCACCGCCTGCGGCTCGTACGGCTTGGCGAGCGTCGGGCCCTGCTCGCACAGGTCCGCGGCGGCTTGCGCCGCACGCTGCGGATTGCCGACCAGGATGACGTCGAGGCCGGTCCGATGCAGGCGGATCCATCGCGCCAGGCCGAAGCCGTCCATCGAGCCCGGCATCTCCACGTCGCTGAGAACGGCATCGATTGCGAGATCGTCCTGTCGCAGCACCAGCATCGCCTCGTCCGCGCTCGCCGCCTCGATCACGCGATAGCCGCAGTCGCGCAGATATTCGCAGATCACCATGCGGACCAGCACTTCGTCTTCCACCACCAAAATGGTTCCCGGCTCGTCCGGGCTTGCGTTTGGCATGGCAATCGTCGTCAGTGGGTTACCGCAAGCGCGCGGATGCGGTCGACGAGCTGGTCGATGTCATAGGGCTTGAGGAAGAACGCATCGGCGATGTCGGGCGAGGCGACGGCGGGCGCATGGGCCGAGGCGATCACGATCTTGAGGTCCGGCCGCGCCGCTCGCACCCACTGCGCCAGGCCGACGCCGTCCATCGATCCCGGCATCCGCACGTCGGTCATGACCACGCTGATGGGAGCTGAGGTCTGCAGGATCGCCCGCGCCTCGTCGGAATTCGCCGCTTCCACCACCACGAAGCCCTTGGCACGCAATTCCTCGGCGACCATCCAGCGCAGCAGCACCTCATCGTCGACGACGAGAATCGTCGCACGCCTGGTGCGTGGGTTCGACCTCCCGATCGGCGAGGCTGCGGCCAAGGAGCATCCCTCCGGCGCTGGAAACGTGCGAGGGGGGGATTCCGTTCCCCGAGGCGGCGGCGACGCGGCCGAGGCGGGTCCATCCGAAGAAGCGCCGCCGCGGGCTGTCGCGGCGGCGCCCAGGATCAAGGGCAGATGCCGATGGCGTCAGCGTCCCGACGCGACGGCCGGCGGCGCATGGCGGGACAGGATCACCGAGCGCACGTGCGGCAGCACGCTGTCCGCCACGATCGCGTGGCCCTCGGCGGTCGGGTGCAGGGCACCGCTGTAGAGCGCGGCGTAGGACGGCTGGATGATGTCGAACAGCGAGATGCCTTCGCGATGGGTATTGGCCGTCAGGAAGGCATCGTTGGGCGAATGAAACAGCCGCCAGCGATGGCCGTAGGGAAGCGCGTTGGCCGGGCTGTAGGGCTGGAAGTCGCCGCCCGCGTCGCGGCGCGGCATTCCCATCATGGTACCGTCGAGCTGCGCGCGCTGCGGGTCGCGCGCGCACATGCCGCGCTTGGCGAACTGCGGCAGGTGCTCGGCGACGAGCTTGAAGCCGGTCCCGCGCCCGGTGGCGAGATTGCCCGGGCAGTCGCGGCGCCGGCTCGTGTCGGTGATGCATTCGAGGCGGGCGTTGAGCTGGCTCTGAAATACCGAGGCCTCCTGGATGCGGTCGCGCCCGACGCGCAGCTTCGGATTGACGTCGACGCCGAGCGTCGGCCGGCTGCCGCACAGCGCGCCGGTCTCGTCGTATTGCAGCGGCTCGTAGGCGGTCTGGATCACCTGCGCGGGGGCGACGCCGAAGCCGTCGTGCAGGGCATCCTTCACCGCCTTGAGGCGCTCGTCGAGCACGTCGAGATAGACCCGCGTCACGTCGGCGCCGAAGCGGATCTGGCCGCCGATCAGGGCGGCGATCGGCGCGACGTCGGAGGCGCTCTCGCTGATCGTGTAGTAGGCGAGCGAGGAGAAGCCGACGTCGTTGCCGCCGATCGACAGGAGGACGACGTCGATCGGGCGCTTGCGCTGCTCCGGCGGACACCAGCGCATGGCGACGTTCTTGGTGGAGATGCTGGTGCTGCCGTGGCTGAAGGTCGGCAAGTTGTAGGAGGCGGTGCGCGTGCGCGCCGCGCTGCCGCCGCGGCACACGAGCTCGCTCAGCTGGTCGAACTGCGCCGGCGAGGTCTTGGAATTCGGCTTGTCGAACTGCTCGCGTGCGTCCTTCTCGAGGAACAGGCCGGCCGTCACTTCGGCGCCCGAGCAGGCGAGATGCGCGAGCGTCACCGCGCGGTGGCGGTTCTCCAGCGCGAGCTGCATCGCCACGCGGAACGGATAGCCGTACTGCGAGCGATGGCAGTCGGCGCTCATCCACTGCGCGCCGCGGCGATCGAAGGCTTCGGCGAACTCGCGCGAGCCGAGCCGGTACTGCATGCCCTTTTCCTCGTCCTCGAGGAGCCGGCGCGGCAGCGTCTTCCAGTCGGCCGTCGACGAATCACCCGAAGCCAGGCCGTAGTTGGGCTGCTCCTTCGGCTTGAGCGAGCGGGTGGCGACCTCGTCGCGCACAGCGACCGGATCGTAGGTCATCTGCCGCGCGGCGCTGAAGGTGACGGGCTTGTCGGGATTGCTTTCGCCGGAGGCGAATGAATTGCCGAGGCCGACGATGAACAGGTCCTCCACCGTCACGTCCGGATCGGCGAAGCCGCGCCCATCGGGCAGCTTGACCGTGACGGTGACGCCGGAGCGGCTGCGATCGGTCGAATAGGGCACGCGCGCGATGGTGAGCTTGTCGGCGCACGGCAGCGTGCGCGTCTCAGCCTTGGCGCCGGGCGCATGCGCCTGCCAGACCCACAGGCACTTGCCGTCGCGGGCGGACTGCACGTGCTCGGCGGCGAGCCGCACCGTGACGGTGTGGGCCTCGGGGAGGACGTAGTCCTCCCTGGCGGAGCCCCAGGAATACTTGCGCTCGCACTGGGTCAGGTAACCGCGCGGGCGGCGCTCGCTGTCGTAGCAGACGCTGGCGCTGGTCTTGGCCGCCCAGCCGAGCCGCGATTCCCAGTACTGCTTGCCGGCAGTCCGGGCACAGCTCGCCGGCGTGGTCTTGTCGCGGCAATCGGGGTCGTTGAGGCGGCGCTCGGTGCGCAACACGATGTCGGCGGGGACGGGGCTTTCGGCATCGCCGCGCACCGCGCCGAACGCGCGCTCATGCAGGCCAAAGGAGCCGCCGACGCGATAGAAGCGGAACGGGTTTTCCACCTCCCACTCGAGATCAGCCGCCGCGACTTCGAGGCTGCCGGCAACCAGGCCAAGGACCGAAAGGCTCGCCGTCAAGGAACGCCGCATGAGATTTCTCCCCACAGAAAATTTCGCAAAGGCGCTGTGTTTGAAAAGCACGTCCGACGTGGCCTTGCCGGCATCGTTCCGGCGAACGGTCACGCCGCTCGGCTGAGTAGGATTGCGGTTGATCTCCCCCTCATGACGTGCGGCGCGCCCACTTCGCGGGAGCGGCCGCCACAATGGCATTAGACCAGACGGAGTCCGGTACGACTTCGATTGGTCGCGTGGCGTTTACAAAAGGTTCACCACATCGCTAAACTTTTAGGGCAATTCCGGGGCAATTGTCCGCCAAATTCGAGACTTAGGCGGCCACGGGGCGGATTAACGTTAATTCCACGGCGCGTTTCTGGCATTCGGTTGCACGGGACACGCGTCTTGTTGGGGCACCGTTGTGGTTGCCCTCTTGCGGCATCGGCTCGTGCACGAGATGGCCACGGGCGATCACGAAGGGTCGCCCCGACGAACCGCAAGACCGTGCCCAGTGTTTGGTGGATCTACGCCCGCCGATCGGCCACGAACCGGGCGGCGGCTTTGAGCACGGCGGCATCGGCGCCGAACGGAACGAGCGCCTGCTCGGCCTCGTGCACCAGGCCATTGAGCCGGGCGCGGGCGTTGGCAAGGCCGAGAATGCCCACCAGGGTCGCCTTTCCGGCCGCCGCATCCTTGCCGGTTTCCTTGCCGACCATGGCGGCGTCGCCCTCGACGTCGAGCAGATCGTCGGCGATCTGGAAGGCGCGGCCGAGCACCGCGCCGTAGCGATCGAGCGCCTGGTATTGCGCCGGCGTGGCCTCGCCCAGAATGGCGCCCGCCACGCAGCCGAAGCGCAGGAGGGCGCCCGTCTTCATCGCCTGCAAGGTCGTGATCTCGGCCTCGCCGTGCCTGGGCGTCGCGTCGGCGAAGCGCCCTTCGGCCGCGAGGTCGAGCATCTGGCCGCCCGCCATGCCGCCGAGGCCGGAGGCGCGGGCGAGCGCCAGCACGAGCGCGATGCGTACCCCCGCACCAGGATGGGTCTCCGGGCGCGCCAGGATGTCGAACGCGAAGGTGAGCAGGCCGTCGCCGGCGAGGATCGCGGTCGCCTCGTCGAATCTCCTGTGAACGGTGGGCTGGCCGCGCCGCAGAGCGTCATTGTCCATGGCGGGCAGATCGTCATGGGCGAGCGAGTAGCAGTGCACGCATTCCAGCGCCGCCCCGGCCATGAGGGCCTGCTCGCGACGCACGCCGAACAGGGCGGCGGTCTCCACCACCAGGAACGGCCGCAGGCGCTTGCCGCCGCCGAGGCTCGCGTAGCGCATCGCTTCGAGCAGTCGCGCCGGGCGCGCGATCTCCTCCTCGATGGGCTGCGCCCGCAACAGCCGGTCGAGCAGCGTCTCGGTATCGGCGGCGACCGCGTTGAGGCGCGCCAGGAAGGCGTCGGCGGCGCTGGCATGCGTAGCGGCGGCGGGGGCGGCGGCCTTGGTTCTCTCCGTCGGCATGGCGATACGATAGCAACCCCGTGCTGGTCAGGCCAAGCCGTGTGGTCGCGAAAAGCCGGAGCATGGTTCACGCCGCCACAACCCGCCGAGCATCTCGTGGTTGCAGGGCGGCCGCGGCCAGCGGCTACATTTTGCCGCGAGCAGCGCCCTCGACACCGCGTCCAAAATCGGCAACAGGACGGCACGATTCTACGTGCAACTATCGGCGAATTCGGCGATTAACTTACCGCCGCGCTGAACCAGGAGCTTCCCCGAGAACACTACCTGGGTTCTTGCCGTCGAGGGGGCGGCGGCCCCTGTCTTGCATCCGCCCCCTGGCATATCCAGTTGACCTGTTCGAGCCCCGGCCAGTCATAGCATGCTTCGATCGATCATTGCGCGAATCGTTGATTTCTCCACCCGGCGACGCTGGACGGTGATCGTCGTCACCCTTCTGGTCGCGCTGGCGGCATCCATCTACTCCGTCCGGCATTTCGCCATCGATACCAACATCGATCACCTGATTTCGCCGGAGCTCGCCTGGCGCAAGCAGGAAGCGGAGTTCGAGCGCGCGTTCCCGCAACGGGCCGAGCTCATCCTCGTCGTCCTCCAGGCTCCGACGCCGGAAGACGTCAAACAGGCGACCATGGCGCTGGCGGCACGCCTGGCCGAGCGGCGCGACGTCTTGAAATCGGTCCGCATGCCGGGTGGCGGCGAATTCTTCGAGAAGAACGGGCTGCTCTATCTCGGCAAGGAGGAGCTCGCGCGCACCACGAGCCAGCTCACTCGGGCGCAGCCCCTGCTCGGCACGCTGGCCTCGGATCCGAGCCTGCGGGGCGTGCTGGACGCGTTGCAGTTCGGCGCCATGGGGGTGCAGGGCGGACATTTCAAGCTCGACGACATGGCGCGCGTGCTCAACCTGGCCGGCGACACGCTCGATCGCGTCCTGGCCGGACAGAAGGCGAGCTTCTCGTGGCGCGTCATGGTCAAGGGCAAGCCGGCCGACACCGGCGAGCTGCGCCGGTTCATCGAGGCGCATCCGATCCTCGATTTCCACGCGCTGGAGCCGGGCCACGCCGCGACCAGCGTGATCAGGCAGGCGGCGGCCGAGTTGCAGCTCGCCGAGCAATTCGGCGCCAGCGTGCGACTGACCGGACCGATCCCCCTGTCGGACGAGGAATTCGCCACGCTCAAGGAGAGCGCACCGCGGGACGTGGCGATCACGCTGGTCGCGGTGATCGTCATCCTGTGGCTGGCCTTGCACTCGAGCCGGCTCATCCTCGCCTGCTTCATCAGTCTTCTCGTCGGTCTTGCGGCGACCTTCGCGCTCGGTCTCATCCTGGTGGGCGCGCTCAACCTGATCTCGGTCGCCTTCGCGGTCCTATTCATCGGTCTCGGTGTCGATTTCGGCATCCAGTTCAGCGTGCGCTACCGGGCCGAGCGACACGAGGTCGACGACCTGCCCGCCGCGCTGCACAACACCGGCCACAACGTCGGCGCGCAGCTGACGCTGGCCGCCACCGCGGTCGCCGCCGGCTTCTTCTCGTTCATGCCGACCGACTATCGCGGCCTGTCCGAACTCGGCATCATCGCCGGCACGGGCATGCTGATCGCGTTCGTCACCAGCGTGACCCTGCTACCGGCGCTGATCAGCGTGTTCGGCCCGCCGGGCGAGCCGCATGAGCTCGGATACCGGTCGCTGGCGCCGGTCGACCGCTTTATGGAGCGCCATCGCATCCCGATCGTGGTGATCACGCTCGCGGTGGCGATCCTCGGATCTCCCCTGCTCTACTACATGCATTTCGATTTCAACGTCCTCAACATGCGCAGCCCCAAGACCGAGTCGGTGGCGACCTACCTGGAGCTCAAGCGCGACGCCAACACCGGCATCAATTCGATTTACGTGCTGGCGCCGTCATTGGCCGAAGCGCAGCGGCGCGCGGCGCGCATCGCGCAGATTCCCGAAGTGTCCCAGACCATGACGCTCAATAGTTTCGTGCCCGAGGCGCAGGACGAGAAGCTCGGCCTGCTGCGCCGGGCGGCGGCGACGCTCAATCCCACGCTCAATCCGAAACGCATGCGTCCGGCCCCGAGCGATGCGGAAAACGTGCGCGCGCTGACCAGCACGGCGGACGCGCTCAGGAAGATCTCCAACGAGGACGGCGGGCCGGGCGCCACGGCCGCCCGGCGGCTGGCGGACCTCCTCTCACAGGTCGCCAAGGGCGATCCGGCCGTCCGCAGCCGCGCCGAGGCTTCCTTCGTCCCGCCCCTCCGGATCACGATGGACGAGCTGCGCAACGGCCTCAAGGCGCAGAAGGTCACCCTCGACACCCTGCCGGCCGATCTCAAGCGGGATTGGACGACCGATGACGGACGGGCGCTGATCGAGGTGATGCCGAAGGGCGACCCGAACGACAACGAGGTGATGCGCAAGTTCGCCGATGCGGTGCTGCGGATCGAGCCGACGGCGACCGGCTCCCCGGTCTCGCTTCAGGAATCCGGACGCACGGTGGTGCGCGCCTTCATCGAGGCCGGCATCTTCGCGCTCGTTTCGATCACCATCCTGCTGTGGGTCGTGCTGCGCCGCTTTTCCGACGTGCTGCTTACTCTGGTGCCGCTGCTGCTCGCGGGCGTGGTGACGCTGGAAATCTGCGTCCTCATCAATCTGCCGCTCAATTTCGCCAACATCATCGCGCTGCCGCTGCTGCTCGGCGTCGGCGTCGCCTTCAAGATCTATTACGTGATGGCGTGGCGGGCCGGCCAGACCAGCCTGTTGCAGTCGAGCTTGACGCGCGCGGTGTTCTTCAGCGCGATGACCACCGTCACGGCATTCGGCAGCCTGTGGATGTCGAGCCACCCGGGCATGTCCAGCATGGGCAAGCTCCTGGTGCTGTCGCTCACCTGCACGCTTGCCGCGGCCGTGCTGTTTCAGCCCGCCCTCATGGGTCCACCGCGCGAGAAGGCATCGAAGCGCGCATAGAGGCGCCCGCTCATTGCGCCGCGCGACAGCCGGTCAGAGGCTGCGTCGGCACCGGCGGAGCGGCGGCCGGGCTTGGGCGCGCCGCCGCGGACGGCGCCGGCGGGCGCGCGCCGGCAGGAGGCGCAGCGGCAGCGGGCGGCTCGTCGCATTTCGCCCGCGTCCAGTTCTGGCCGCCGCACAGGAAGCCGAGCACGCAGCCTTCGATGCGCAAGGTCGTGTCGTTGACCAGCTGGATGCTGCCCGTATAAATCTTGCCTTCCTCGCCGTTGTAGATCTCGCCTTCGTAGCGGTTCTTCGCGGCCGCCGCTTTCATGGTGATCATCTGCAGCCCGATGACCGGGCGGTTGCGCTTGGCCGGATCAGGATTGTTCTTGTCGGTCGCGCCGGCCGGCGCATTCTTGGTCCACACGATATAGCCGCACATCCCGGTGCTGCAGGGCTGGACTCGAATCACCGCCGTCTTCTCGGCGACGAGCCAATCACCGGTGACGTCGGCGGCGAGTGCCGGAGTGGTGAGACAGGCAACGACCAACGCTGCAGGCCAAGCCTTCCACATGCGGTCCTCCGTGTAGTCCCCCCTCGTCCTATCGATGATCGGATACGAGGGTGTCAAGCCGAATTGTCGCTCGTGGCAGGGACAAATATGCGGCAGCACAGTGATTTTTGTCACAGAGATCGCAGCGGGAGACCTTTTAGGGTGACAGGATGGCGGCGCCTTCCGCGCGGTGCCAAGCACCCTGGCGCGCTTGCGCGCCGACCGTTGCGAACGGGCCCACAGGGGCGTATCCCACCCCGGCCGGGTGAAGGAGGTGCTTTCGTCGGGATGCCGGTCTGACGAGAGGGTCCGGCGCAACCGGACGGGCATTGACGATGTCGATCGACGCCGCCGTCTCGTTCGCTGCCCTTGCGATCTGGTGCTATCTCATCGCCGGTCACGGCGGCTTCTGGCGCGCCGCCGTGCGCGACGACCGCGACCGCGCTCCCGAGCCGGCCGCATGGCCCGCCGTCATGGCCGTCATTCCGGCGCGCGACGAGGCGCCGTTCATCGGCGAGACCGTGCGCTCGCTGCTCGCGCAGGACTATCCAGGGGCATTTTCCATCGTGGTCGTCGACGATCAGAGCACGGACGGCACCGCCGACGTTGCGCGACGCAGCGCGGCGGCCGCCGGCGCGTCCGGGCGGCTGACCGTCCTGTCGGGGCGAACGCCGCCGAGCGGATGGACCGGCAAGCTGTGGGCCATGCAGCAGGGCGTCGACCACGTGGCGCACCTCGACGCGTCGCCGCGCTACGTGCTGTTCACCGATGCGGACGTCAAATATGACGGCGGCGTGATGCGGGAGCTGGTCGCGCGCGCGGTCCGCGGCGAGCTCACGCTGACGTCGTTGATGGTGCGGCTGCGCTGTCAGAGCCTGGCCGAGCGCGGGCTCATCCCGGCCTTCATCTTCTTCTTCCAGCTGCTGTATCCGTTCGCCTGGGTGAATCGTCCCGACCACAAGGTGGCGGGCGGCGCCGGCGCCTGCATGCTGGTGCACTACGAGGCCCTGCTGGCGGCGGGCGGCATCGCGGCGATCCGCGGGGCGCTGATCGACGATTGCGCGCTCGGCAAGAACCTCAAGCGCGTCGGGCCGATCTGGCTCGGCCTGACCGAACGCGTGCACAGCCTGCGCCCCTATGGCGAGATCGGCGACATTCGCCGCATGGTCGCGCGCTCGGCCTACGACCAGCTGCACTACTCGCCCATCCTGCTCGTGGCGACCATCGTGGGAATGGTCCTGACCTACCTCGCGCCTCCGCTACTCGCCCTGGCCGGCTCGGGCGCGACGCAGCTCGCCGCCGCAGCCGCGTGGGGCTTGATGACGCTCTCGTTCCTGCCGACCCTGCGGTTCTACCACCGCTCGCCGTGGTGGGCCCTGGCGCTGCCCGGAATTGCCCTCGCCTATATGGCTTTTACCCTCGATTCCGCCTATCAACATGCGCGGGGGCGCGGTGGGCTATGGAAAGGGCGCGTACAGGCCAACACATCGAGGTTGCGATGACGGCGGCTGCCGATCTGCGTTCCGGCAAGGGCCATCACGACGAGAATTTCCCGGTCGCCTCGTGGCTCATTCATCCGCGCCATCGCGCGCCCATCCTGGCGTTCTACGAATTCGTCCGCGTCGCCGACGACATCGCCGATCATGCGACGCTGGCGCCGGCCGAGAAGCTCGCGCTCATCGATCGGCTGGAGGACGGCCTCACCGGCAAGGCGGAGAGCGAGCCGGTCGCCGCACGGCTGCGCGACGCGCTGGCGACGCACGGCCTTTCGCCGCGCCACGCCCAGGACCTGCTTACCGCGTTCCGCATGGACGCGACCAAGCTGCGCTACCGCGACTGGGACGACCTGATCAACTATTGCAGCTACTCGGCGATGCCGGTCGGGCGCTTCGTGCTCGATGTGCATGGCGAGAGCCGCGCCACGTGGCCGGCGAACGACGCCCTGTGCGCGGCGCTGCAGATCATCAATCATGTGCAGGACTGTGCGGCCGATTACCGCAACCTCGATCGGGTCTATATTCCGCAGGACGCGTTCGCCCGGCATGGAACCGGGGTAGAGTCGCTGGGTGAACCGAAGGCGAGCCCGGAGCTACGAAGCTGCCTGCGCGACGTCGTCGAGCGCACCGCGGTTCTGCTGCGCGGGGCCGACCCGTTCTCCACCCTCATCAGCGACGTGCGCCTTGGCTTGGAGGTTGCGGTGATTCATCGGGTGGCACAACAGCTGACGCAAACGCTCATGCGGCGCGATCCGTTGAGCGAGCGCGTGCACCACAAGCGAGCCGGGTTTGCCGCGTTGGGTCTCCTGGCTATCGTGGAAGAGCTCGGGCGACGCACCGGACGCATGCTCGGCGTCGGCCGGCACAAGCCGCAAGACGCGTGAGCTCCGGCGTGGCGATCAGCGAATCCACTCCCGATGTTGCCGCCCGGCGCGCGTCCGGCAGCTCGTTCTATACGGCGATGCGCATCCTGCCGCGCGAGCGCCGCAACGCCATCTTCGAGATCTACAGCTTCTGCCGCGCGGTCGACGACGTCGCCGACGACGGGGGCCCGCGCGAGACGCGCCTCAAGCAGCTCGAGGAGTGGCGCGCCGACGTGAATGCCGCCTTCGCGGGCGGCGAGCCGCCGCGGCTCGCCGGGCTCGCCGACCCGATCCGCACCTTCGGGCTGCGCCGCGAGGACTTTCTCGCCATCATCGACGGCATGGAGATGGACGTCTTCGCCGATATCAGGGCACCCGATCTCGCCACGCTCGACCTCTACTGCGACCGCGTCGCGAGCGCGGTCGGCCGGCTGTGCGTGCGCGTGTTCGGGATGGACGCCGCGCCGGGCGTTGCGCTCGCCCATCACCTCGGGCGCGCGTTGCAGCTCACCAACATCCTGCGCGATCTCGACGAGGACGCGGCGATCGGGCGCCTCTACTTGCCGCGCGAGGCGCTGAGCGCGGCCGCCATCGCCAGCACGGACCCGGAGCGGGTGGTGGCAAGCTCCGGCCTCGACAAGGCGTGCGCGGTGCTCATCGAGCGGGCGCGCAGGCATTTCGCCGAAGCCGAGGCGATCATGCGCGGCTGCCCGCGGCGGACGATCCGCGCGCCGCGCATCATGGGGCTTGCCTACCGGTCGATCCTCGACGGCCTGGTGGCGCGCGGCTTCGCCCCGCCGCGCGAGCCGGTCCGCATCCGCCGCCTGCGCCTCGTCTGGCTCATCCTGCGCCACGCATTCTTGTGATGAGCACGTGCGTCACGCATGTGATCGGCGCAGGATTGGCCGGTCTCTCCGCCGCCGTCGGGCTCGTCCGCGCCGGGCGCAAGGTCGTGGTGCACGAGGCGACCGCGCAGGCAGGAGGGCGCTGCCGCTCCTACTACGATCACTCGGTCGGCATGGTGATCGACAACGGCAATCACCTGCTGCTCTCCGGCAACCATGCGGCGCTCGGCTTCATTCACATGATCGGCGGACAGCATGGGCTTCAGGGACCGGAACACGCGGAGTTTCCCTTTGTCGATCTGAAGAGCGGAGAACGCTGGTGCCTGCGGCCGAACGACGGTCGCCTGCCGTGGTGGATCTTCAGTGCCGAGCGGCGGGTCAAGGGCACGAGCGCGCTCGATTACCTCGGCATGCTGCGGCTGCTGCGGCCGCCGGCGGGCGCGACCATCTCCGCGGTCATGAGTTGCTCGGGCACGCTCTATGATCGGCTGTTGCAACCGGTGCTGCTGGCGGCGCTCAACACCGATCCGCCGCAGGCGGATGCCGGCCTCGCGGCGGCGGTGATCCGCGAGACGCTGGCGCTCGGCGGCCGCGCCTGCCGGCCGCTCATCGCCCGCGACGGCCTGTCGGCGACGCTGGTCGAGCCGGCGACCGCCTTCCTGCAACAACGGGGCGCGACGATCGCGTTCGAGCACAATCTGCATGCGCTCCGCTTCGCGGGGCGACGGGTCGCGGCGCTCGATTTCGGCCAGGAGGTGGTGGAGCTCGGGCCCGACGACGCCGTGGTGCTGGCGGTGCCGCCGTTCATCGCCAAGACGCTGGTTCCCGATCTCACCGTCCCGGACGAGTTCCGCGCGATCGCCAACGCGCATTTCGCCTGTCCGCCGCCGGACGGGTTTCCGCCGATGATCGGCGTGGTCAACGGCACAGTCGAGTGGATCTTCTCGTTTCCCGGCCGCCTGTCGGTGACCATCAGCGGCGCCGACCGCCTCATGGCGCAGCCGCGCGAGCAGCTCGCCGAAACCATCTGGCGAGAAGTCGCGGCGGTCGCCGGCATTGCACGCAAACTGCCGCCATGGCAGATCGTGCGCGAGCGCCGCGCGACCTTCGCGGCGCTCCCGGCGCAGGCGGGCAAGCGCCCGGGCACCGAGACCGCTTGGGACAATCTGGCGCTGGCCGGGGACTGGACCGCGACTGGTCTGCCCGCCACCATCGAGGGGGCGATCCGATCGGGCAACAAAGCGGCCGCATACTTGAACCGACGGAACGCACACGACACGAAGGCAGCATGAACGACGCCGCGCTCAGCCAATCGCCGCCGCGCCAACCGACCGTCACGAGCTCTGCGCTCGAGGCACGCATTCGCTCCGCCACCGATGCGTTGCTGGAGCGCCAGCAGGCCGACGGCCACTGGGTGTTCGAGCTCGAGGCGGACTGCACGATTCCCGCCGAGTACGTGCTGCTGCGGCACTATCGCGGCGAGCCGGTGGCCGAGGAGATCGAGCGCAAGATCGCCGTCTACCTGATGCGCACCCAGCGCGCCGACGGCGGCTGGCCGCTGTACCACGACGGCGCGTTCGACATCAGCGCCAGCGTGAAGGCCTATTTCGCCCTGAAGATGATCGGCCATCCGCCCGACGCCGAGCACATGGGGCGCGCGCGCGAGGCGATCCTGCGCCACGGCGGCGCCGCCAAGGTGAACGTGTTCACGCGCATCCTGCTGGCGCAATTCGACGTCATGTCGTGGGGGGCCGTGCCGGTGATGCCGGTCGAGGTCATGCTGCTGCCGCGCTGGTTCCCGTTCCATCTGTCGAAGATCTCATACTGGGCGCGCACCGTGATCGTGCCGCTTCTGGTGCTGCAGGCGCTCAAGCCGAAGGCGAAGAATCCGAAAGGCGTGCGCATCGACGAGCTGTTCCACGAGGACCCGAAGCGCATCGGACCGACCGTCCAAGGCGCCGCACCAGAAATGGTCGTGGTTTCTCCTGTTCCGCGTGATCGACATCGTCCTGCGGGCGGCCGAGCCGCTGTTTCCGCGCTGGCTGCGCAAGAAGGCGATCGACCGCGCGGCGACCTTCGTCACCGAGCGCCTCAACGGCGAGGACGGCCTCGGCGCCATCTATCCGGCGATGGCCAACAGCGTGATGATGTTCGATCTGCTCGGCTATCCACCGGATCACCCCGACCTGGTGGTGGCGCGCCAGTCGCTCGACAAGCTGCTCGTCGTCAAGGACGACGAGGCCTACTGCCAGCCGTGCGTGTCGCCGGTATGGGACACCGCACTGACCTGCCAGGCGCTGCTCGAGGTCGGCGGCGACGCGGCGAACCGGCAGGCGGTGCATGGACTGAACTGGCTCAAGCCGCTGCAGATTCTCGACCTGCCCGGCGACTGGGCCGAGACGCGTCCGGACGTGCGGCCCGGCGGCTGGGCGTTCCAATACGCCAATGCCTATTATCCGGACCTCGACGACACCGCGGTCGTGGTGATGGCGATGGACCGCGCGTCGCATCTACCGGGCGCCGACCCGAAGCGATACGCCACCGCCATGGCGCGCGGCCAGGAATGGGTGGCCGGCCTGCAGAGCCGGGACGGCGGCTGGGGCGCGTTCGACGCCGACAACCACTATTACTATCTCAACAACATCCCGTTCGCCGATCACGGCGCGCTGCTCGATCCGCCGAGCGCCGACCTCACCGGCCGCTGCCTGTCGATGCTGGCGCAGTTCGGTGGCAGGGTGGAGACCAATCCGGCCATGCAGGCGGCGATCGAATGGCTGCAGCGCGACCAGCTCCCCGACGGCAGCTGGTACGGGCGCTGGGGCATGAACTACATCTACGGCACCTGGTCGGTCCTGTGCGCGCTCAACGCGGCGAACATCGATCGCAACGCCGCGATGATGCGCAAGGCGGTGGACTGGCTGGTCGCGATCCAGAATCCGGATGGCGGCTGGGGCGAGGATGGAACGAGCTACAAGCTCGACTATCGCGGCTACGAGCACGCTCCCTCGACGCCGTCACAGACTGCGTGGGCGCTGCTCGGGCTGATGGCGGCGGGCCAGACGGATCACCCCGCGGTCGAGCGCGGGATCGCCTACCTGATGGAAACCCAGGGCGCCGATGGAACGTGGTCCGAGGAGCGGTATACCGCCACCGGGTTCCCCCGTGTGTTCTACCTGCGCTACCATGGCTATCCCAAGTTCTTCCCGCTGTGGGCGATGGCGCGCTATCGTAATCTCAAAGCGGGCAACGCCCGCTCCGTGGCATTCGGGATGTGAACGGACTTGTCGCACGATCCGCAGCCGGTTCTTGCCGTTACGGGGCTGGCTACGGAAGCGCGCATCGCCGCAGGGCCCGGCATCGAAGTGGTGTGCAGCGGTAGCGACCCGAAGCGCCTGCGGCTGATCCTCGATGCGCTCGCGCCGGCGCGCTATCGCGCCATCATCAGCTTCGGCATTTCCGGCGCGCTCGACCCCGGATTGCGGCCGGGCGACATCGTGGTCGCCAGCGAGATCAGATCGGCCACCGGCGCCTGGCCCGTCCCATCCGCGCTGGCGCACATGCTGATGGGTCGCCTCAACGGCCTCGCCGACGTGGTGACCTGCGCAACCCTCGCCGGCGTCGATGCGCCGGTGATGGAAGTGGCCGGCAAGGCCCGGCTGCGCTCGACGACGGGGGCCGCGGCGGTCGACATGGAATCCCACGTGGCGGCGAGCTTCGGCGCGAGCGCCGGCCTGCCGATGTGCGCCATCCGGGTGATCAGCGATCCGGCCGAGGTGAGCCTGCCGCCGCTCGCCGCCAACGCACTCAAGCCCGATGGGCGCGTCGACCTGCCGGCGGTGCTCATCCGGGTCGCCGGCAACCCGCGGCAGATCCCGCTGCTGATCCGGGCCGGCCGCGACGCCCGGGTGGCGTTCGCAGCGCTGCGCCGGGTGCGGGCGCTGCTCCAGCTCGGCCTCGGGCTGGGCAACGGGACCCTGCAATAACCCGAGTATCACCACCGCTTTGGGCGGTTCATGCCTGGCACACCCGCCACACGACAGTGTGCGGCAGCTCACACGTGCGCGCGCCGGATTTGAGCCAAGTTGGCGGCCGCGACGACGCAGCTAGGCAACCTACAGGGCAGCAGCGAGGCGAAACGTCATGAGCGAGACCGAGGTCTGGTCGATGCAGTCGGCTGGCGCGACCCAGCGCCGAACCAGGGCGGCACCGGCCGGCCCCATCCCCCACCCGGCCGCCGCCACGCCGCTGCGCATCGACTGGGTGTTCGCCGCCGGCATTGTCGGCATCCATGCGCTGGCGCTGCTTGCGCTCTCGCCGTATTTCTTCAGCTGGACCGGGGTGCTGCTCATCCCGCTCGGCTACTACGTGTTCGGCACGATCGGCATCAACATCTGCTTCCACCGGCTGCTGACGCATCGCAGCTTCGCGGTCCCGCGCTGGCTCGAGCGCACCCTCGTGGTGATCGGCGTGTGCGCCCTGGAGGACACGCCCGCCATGTGGGTCGCCACCCACCGCCGCCACCATCAGCATTCCGACGAGCAGCCCGATCCGCACAGCCCGCTGGTGAGCTTCCTGTGGGGCCACCTGCTGTGGGGAATGGTGAAGAACCACGAGCTCAGTCGCGACGCGCTGTTCAACCGTTATGCGCGCGACATCATGCGCGATCCGTTCTACGCCTGGCTCGACCGCAACAACGGGTCCTGGCTGATCGTCGGCGCCTCCTGGTGCCTGTTCTTCGCCGGCGGCTTCGGCGCCGAGCTCCTCTTTGGCGGCACCACCGAGCAGGCGATCCAGTTCGGCGCGAGCATCCTGGTGTGGGGCGTGTTCGTCCGCACGGTGGCGACCTGGCACATCACCTGGTCGATCAATTCGGTCTCCCACCTGTGGGGCTACCGCAACTACGAGACGCGCGACTCGAGCCGCAACAACGTGATCATCGGGCTCCTCGCCAACGGCGAGGGCTGGCACAACAATCACCATGCGCATCCGCGCTCGGCACGGCACGGGCACAAGTGGTGGGAGCTCGATATCGGCTGGCTCACCATCCGCAGCCTGATGCTGGTCGGCCTCGCGACCAACGTGGAGCTCCCGCCGGGCGCGAAGACGGCAAAGCGGGTGTAGGAGCGCGCCCGCTTGCGGGCGCCTCATTCGCCGTGCGGCCGCGGGCACCCACAAGGGATGCCCCTATGCAAATACGATGCGGCGCCCGTGATAGGGGCGGTGCCCCTACTCATGCGCGAGGCAGTGCATCAGATGAAGTTGCTCGTCGCGATCGTCCCGGTCGCCCCAGTGATCTCGACCAGCAGATCGGTTCCGTCGGCGAACGTGGTGTAGGCGGCGTCCTGGTTCATGGCCAGGTAGGTGCGGCCGCCGAAGGTGAACTGGGCCGCCACCTGCACGGCGCCGCCGCCGGCCAGGGCATTGGCCGCCGCGATCGCGTTGGTGGCGGACGCCGCCAAAGTCGCTCCGGTGCCGGTGCCGGTGTTGGCCGCGAAGGCGATGGTCGCCGTTATCGTCTGGAACCGATCCACCGAGAAGTCCACATCGACAATGAGTTCGACCGGTCCCCCACCGGTGGCATTCTCGCCGTCCTCGAACGGATTTCCATACACGAACACGTCGTTGCCGGCGCCGCCCGAGATGGTGTCGATGCTCGTCGTGGCATTGTCGGCGCGAATGGTGTCGTTGCCCTCGTTGCCCTGGATCGTGTCGCGACCCGCATCGCTCACCACCGAGTCGTTGCCCTGGCCGCCGAACACCGTCTTGTTGCCCGCGCCGGTGAAGACGAGGTCGTTGGCCTCGTTGCCGAAGATCAGGGCGCTGCCGGTGCCGTCGACGATCGAGTCGGTGCCGTGGCCGCCGATCACGGTGTCGGAGCCGTTGCCGGCCGTGACCGTGTCGGCGCCGCCGTTGCCGAAGATGAGGTCTCCGGAGGAGCTCCCCTCCAGGGAATCGCTGCCGTCCGCCGAGTTGTTGCCCCCGACGATCGTCAGTGCGATCTGGCCTGAGCCGTCGACCGTGTCGTTGCCCTCGTTGCCGAAAACGTGTTGCGAGCCGCTTTGCGGCCCGACATACAACGAGTTGTTGCCGAGCCCGCCGAACACCGAGGCGTTGCCGTCGTTTGTATCGATCGAGTTGTTGCCTTGATTGCCGAAGACGATGCCGCTGGTGCCCCGGCTGACGAGGGAGTCGCTGCCGAAGCCGCCGACGACCGTATTGCCGCCGCCTGCCGCGTCGATCTCATCGTTGCCGCCGTTGCCGAAAACCAGGTCGGCGCCCGATCCCGTCTCAACGGAATCGGCTCCGTCATTGGAGTCGTTTCCGCCGACCACGGTCTGCGCTGCGCTCGCCGAAGACGTGTCGATCGTGTCGGAGCCGTCGCCGCCCAACAACTGCATCGACCCGAGCGCAATGGCGCCGTCGATGCTGTCGTTCTCGGTGCCGCCGTTGACGGTTCCGGTGTTGCCGGCTTGCAGGGAAATGGAGTTGTTCCCGGAGTTGCCGGTCACGGTCGCCTGGCCGGTACCCGTTATGATCTCGTCGTCTCCCGCGAGGCCGACGATGGTACCTGGGCCTGTGTCCCCGGCTTGGTTCAGGACGTCATTCCCTGCGGTGCCGGTGGCTTGATAGGCCATGTGCTACTCCCTCGTCCGGACATGCCGAAGCATGCGCGGCCTGCGCCAAAAATGTTCGGGTTTTGATAGCCCCCGCCCCGGCCCCTGCCGGGATAGTTAAGGTAGCCCGGTGGGGTGATTCGGGGCAACTATTCGGTCGGGTGAGGCGCGACTGTTTTGCGTGCGGCTGCGCGTGAAATGAACATCTGTTCACCCGAGTGCGGCGATGCCGCAAAGAGGACACCCACGCCTGGAGGGGCGTTACGGCGCCTCGCTCCTGGAGTTGGGATCTCAGGGGCGACCCTTTGGGGTCGCCCTCTTGCAGAACCGCCGCATGTGCGCCGCAGCCGCGGGCACCCACAAGGGGTGCCCCCTACGCGCGGCGCTGCATCGGCCACGCAATCATCAATCTGGATTACGCCGCGTTGGCGGTCTTCTGGCGCTTCGCGTTGGCTTCGGCGGTGCGGATCTCGGAGAGCTTTTGCTGCACCTGCTCGGAGAACACGTATTGCGCCGGGCGCTGGTTGGTCATCGAGATCTCCGGCGCCATCGGGCCGGTGGTGCGCGTGCCGCGCAACGCCACCCACAGCGTCTTGAGCGGGTTCGTCGCCGCCATGTGGGCGGCGGTCGGCTCGTAGCCGCAATGCGCCATGCAGTTCGCGCACTTCTCATAGCGGCCGGTGCCGTACGAATCCCAGTCGGTCGTCTCCATCAGCTCGGTGAAGGTCTTGGCATAGCCTTCGCCCAGCAGGTAGCAGGGCTTCTGCCAGCCGAAGATGTTGCGCGTCGGCATGCCCCACGGCGTGCAGTGGAATTCCTGGTTGCCGGCGAGGAAGTCGAGGAACAGGCCGGAGTGCATCAGGTTCCACTGCTTGCCGTTGCGGCGCGCGAACACCTCGCGGAACAGCTCCTTGGTCTTGCGGCGATGCAGGAAATGCGCCTGGTCGGGCGCGCGCTCGTACGCGTAGCCCGGCGACATCGACACGCCGACGCCGAGCTCGGTGCAGAAATCGAGGAACGCCGCGATCTGATCCGCCGGATGATTGTCGAAGACGGTGCAGTTGACGTTGACGTTGAAGCCCTTGGCCTTGGCGGCCTTCACCGCAGAGACCGCGCGCTCGAACCCGCCTTCCATGCACACCGACTTGTCGTGGTGCTCCTTGAGGCCGTCGAGATGCACCGAGAAGAACAGGTAGGGAGAGGGCTCGAACAGGTGGAGCTTCTTCTCCAGGAGCAGGGCGTTGGTGCAGACCGAGGTGAACTTCTTGCGCGCGACGATGCCTTTGACGATCTCGCCGATTTCCTTGTGAATCAACGGCTCGCCGCCCGGAATGGCGACGATCGGCGCGCCGCACTCGTCCACCGCCTGGAGGCACTCCTCCACCGACATGCGGCGGTTGAGGATGGCGTCCGGATAGTCGATCTTGCCGCAGCCCGCGCAAGCGAGATTGCAGCGGAACAACGGCTCCAGCATGAGCACGAGCGGGTAGCGCTTGCGCCCCATGATCTTCTGCTTGAGGAGATAAGCGCCGATGCGCAGCTCCTTGAGCAGCATGTACTGAACTGGCTTCGTCATATTTCCCGTGCCTCCCGCGCCGCGGTCACCCCGGCGCGCACCCTCATTCCTATGAAGCGGCCGCGACGGCAGCACGCGGCTGACTGAGTTCCACCGGCAGACGGAACTCCATGGTTTCCTGGCGGCCCGGCAGGGTCTCGACCTCGACCGGACCGAGCTCACGCAGCTTGGCGATGACGTCCTCGACCAGAACTTCGGGCGCCGAGGCGCCGGCGGTAAGTCCGACGGTGCGGGCGTCCTTCACCCATTCGGGCTTGAGCTCGCTGCCGTCGGCGATGAGATAGCTCGGCACTCCGGCCTCGGTACCGATCTCGCGCAGGCGATTGGAATTCGAGCTGTTCATGGCGCCGACCACCAGGAGCACGTCGACCAGGCCGCACATCTCGCGCACCGCGGTCTGCCGGTTCTGCGTGGCGTAGCAGATGTCCTTGATGTCGGGACCGATGATGTTGGTGAAGCGCCGCTCGAGCGCGGCGATGATGCCGCGGGTATCGTCAACGCTGAGCGTCGTCTGGGTCACGTAGGCGACCGGCGCGTCGACCGGGATGTCCAGCTTGTCGACATCGGCCTCGGTCTGCACCAGGTGCACCGGCGCCGGGATCTGGCCCATGGTCCCCTCGACCTCGGGGTGGCCGGCGTGGCCGATCAGGATCAAGGTGCGGCCGTTGGACACGTAGCGCTTGCCCTGGTTGTGAACCTTGGTCACCAGCGGACAGGTCGCATCGAGCACCGGCAACCCGCGCCCCGACGCTTCGTTGATGACGGCCTTCGGCACCCCGTGGGCGCTGAAAATGGTGACCGCGTCGGGCGGAACCTCGGAGATGTTCTCGACGAATCGGGCGCCCTTCGCCTTGAGGTCCTCCACCACGTGCTTGTTGTGCACGATCTCGTGACGGACGTAGACCGGCGGGCCGTATTTGGCCAGCGCGCGCTCGACGATCTCGATCGCGCGCACGACGCCGGCGCAAAAACCGCGCGGTTGAGCCAGGATCACTCGCATCGCAGTAAGCCCATCAGCAGTTCTGACGCCGGGGTCCGGCCGTCTGTTCATTCGCAACATTTAGCGACGAGGATTTCTGGCGCAAATCTCCGGGGCAAACGATGTAGCCGCGCGCCCCGCATTCGTCACGCAAAATCCTCAATGTTTCCAAAGTCTAGATGAGTTCCAAGCTTCCCCGCAAAGGCCCATGTGCTGCATACCAGTCCTTTGCGGTAGCGCGCAACCCATGGGGCGGGTTGAACGGCTAGGTAAACGGTCGCAGGACTCCTCGTCTGGCTCGGTTGACCCATGCATTCTGACCCAGGGCCGCCCGGAGACCGGGGCGCCATGGACTTTGTCACCGCATTGGTGCGAGAGAGCAAGCCGTTGGTTCATTGGGAACAATGCCGCACATGAGCGAAGCGATCGTGGTCCTCGGGGCCGGGCAGGCCGCCGCCCAACTCGCCATCAGCCTGCGCCAGGGCGGGCATGCCGGGCCGATCCGGGTGATCGGCGAAGAACCCTATTTACCTTACCAACGCCCGCCCCTGTCGAAAAAGTTCCTGGCCGAATATCGCAACCCGGACTCGCTGTTCCTGCGCCCGGAGAGCTACTGGCGCGAGCACAATGTGGCGTTCGACCTCGGTGTCGCGGCCGGCGCCGTCGAGCCCCGGCTCAACCGCGTCCTCCTGGCGGACGGGCGGGAGATCGACTACGCGACCCTGGTGTTCGCCACCGGAACGTCGGCCCGCACCCTGCCGGTGCCCGGCATCGATCTGGCCGGGGTGTTCCTGCTGCGCCGGATCGACGACGTGGTCAGCCTGCGGCCGGCGCTCAACGAGGCCCGCCGCGTGGCGATCGTCGGCGGCGGCTATATCGGCCTCGAGGTCGCGGCGGTGGCCGGCAGCGAAGGGCGCGGCGTCACCGTCATCGAGGCGGAAGACCGGGTGCTCAAGCGGGTGACCGGCGAGACCACGGCGGGCTTCTTCGAACGCTACCATCGCGGGCGCGGGATCGACATCCGGCTCGGCCAGCGGCTGGCGGGCATCGAGGGCGAGAGCCGCGCGACCGGCGTGCGGGTCGCGTCCGGCGAGGCGCTCGCCGCCGATCTCGTCCTGGTCGCGACCGGCGCGCGCGCCACCGACGACCTGGCGCGGGCCGCCGGGCTCGCCTGCCAGGACGGCATCCTGGTCGATGAGTTCGCCCGCACGGCGGCGCCCAATATCTACGCGATCGGCGACTGCACGCGCTTCCCCAGCCGCCGCTACGGACGCAGGCTGCGGCTCGAAAGCGTGCAGAACGCCATCGACCAGGCCAAGGCCGCCGCCGCCGCGATCCTCGGCAAGCCGCAGCCCTATGATCCGGTGCCGTGGTTCTGGTCCGACCAGTACGACATCAAGCTGCAGATCGCCGGCCTCGCCGACGGCTTCGAGGCGAGCCAGCCGGCGGGAGACGTTGGCGCGGCGCATTTCTCGGTCGAGTACCGGCGCGACGGCAAGCTGATCGCGGTCGACGCGATCAACGACGCGCGCGCCCACATGCTGTCGCGCCGCCGCATCGCCGAGGAGACCGCGGGCGGGCCGGCGGCGGAGGGGGTGCAGTCAGGCACCCACTGACGCGTCATCGCCGGCACAAGCCCGGCCATGACGGATCAGTCGGCGCTGACCCCGCTCGCCCTGATCGGGCCCGCCCATTTCTCGATCTCGCTCTTGACGAACCCGTCGAGATACCGCGGCGTGGTGCGATCGTCCGCGACGACCTCGGCGCCGAGCCCCTGCAGGCGCTCGCGCACGCTGGGCGTCTTCATCGACTCGCGGACCGCCGCATTGAGCCGGGTCACGATTGCCTCGGGCGTCCCCTTGGGCAGGAAAATCGCGTTCCACGTATAGGCTTCCAGGCCGGGAGTGCCCTGCTCTCCGGCGGTCTGAACGTTCGGCAGCGCCGGCGAGCGCTTCTGGTCGAAGATCGCCAGCGCTTTGACGGTGCCTCCTTCGATCTGCGGCTTGGCCGCCGTGATGGCCTGGCACAGCATGTCGATGCGACCGCCGACCAGGTCTTGCGTCGCCGGCCCGGTGCCGCGATAGGGCACGTGGGTGATGTTCGTGCCGATCACGTAGTTGAGCAGCACGCAGCCCATGTGCGAGGCGGCGCCGACGCCGGCCGAGCCGTAGGACATCTTGGCCTGATTGTCCTTCGCGTAGGCGACGAATTCGCGGAAATCGTTGGCGGGCAGATCCTTGCGCACGATCAGCACGATCGGGACCTCGGCGATCAGCGCAACCGAGGCGAAATCGCTCGCCGCATTGTAGAGCGGCTTCTTGTACAGCGTCTGGCCTTGCGCATGGGTGCCGACGGTGCCGAGCACGAAGGTGTAGCCGTCGGGGGCTGCGGCCGCGGCGCGCGCCGAGCCGGTCATGCCGCCGGCTCCGCCGACGTTCTCGAACACCACCTGCTGGCCGAGGATTTCGGCCATGCGCGTCCCGATGATGCGGCCGAGCACGTCGGTCGGTCCTCCGGCCGCGAACGGGATGATCATGGTCACCGGCCGCGCCGGATAATCCTGCGCCACCGCGCCGGCGGGACATGCCGCCAGCCCTGCGACGAGGGCCGCGATCGCGTCGCGAAGCCTCATGCTGTTCCTCCCCACGGCCCGAGGTCGGGCGACCCGATCGCCTCCCGAGCCTTGCGGCGCAGCCTAACGTCAAGGCTGCGCCACGGCAATTCGGCGACCCTTGTGCCGTCCGCGATCAGTCGATGCTGACCCCCGCCGCCTTGATCGGGGCGGCCCATTTCTCGATCTCGCTCTTGAGGAACGTGCCGAGATATTGCGGGGTGGCGCGATCGTCGGACACGATCTGCGCGCCGAGGCCCTGCAGGCGCTCGCGCACCGCCGGTGTGTGCATCGCCTGCAGCGCCGCGTCGTTGAGCTTCTTGACGACCGCCTCGGGGGCGTTCTTCGGCAGGAAGATCGCGTTCCACGTATAGGCCTCGAGGTTCTGCGTGCCCTGCTCGGCGGCGGTCGGCAGGTTGGGCAACGCCTGCGAGCGCTGCTTGTCGAAGATGGCGAGCGCCTTGACGGCGCCACCATCGACCTGCGGCTTGGCGGTGGTGATGATCTCGCACAGGTAGTCGATGCGGCCTCCGTGCAGGTCCTGCATGGCCGGCCCGGTGCCCCGATAGGGCACATGGGTGATGTCGAGCCCGGTGACATAGTTGAGCAGCACGCAGCCCAGGTGGGTCGCCGACCCGGCGCCGGCGGAGCCATACTGCATCTTCGCCTGATTGGCCTTGCCGTAGGCGACGAACTCCTTGAAGTCGTTCACCGGCAGGTCCTTGCGCACGGTGAGAATGATCGGCACCTCGGCGATGAGCGCCACCGGCGTGAACTGATCCACCGAATTGTAGAGCGGCTTCTTGTACATCGTCTGGCCCTGCGCATGGGTGCCGACCGTGCCGAGCACGAACGTGTAGCCGTCCGGGGCCGCATCGGCGACGCGCTTGGAGCCGGTCATGCCCCCTGCCCCGCCGACGTTCTCCACCACCATCTGTTGGCCGAGGATCTCCCCCATCCGCTGGGCCATGACGCGGCCGAGCACGTCGGTCGGGCCGCCGGCGGCGAACGGTATGATCATGGTGACCGGACGGGTCGGATAGGTTTGGGCGCCGGCAGCGCCGGTGAGCGCAAAAAGGCCGCCGAATACGGCGGCAATCATTCGTTGCAGCATTGTTCTTTACCTCTTCTCTCCAGGGGCGGACACTTGCGGCGACTTGCCGGTCCGGTCAAGTGCCGCCTTTCGGCGGTCGCGCCGACACGGTATGAAGCCGCAGCCGATAAGAGGGTTCCATGCCGCCAACCCGCATCGCCATCGCCGGCCTCGGCGCCATCGGACGGGCCGTCGCACGGCGGCTCGACCGCGACGTGCCGGGGACGACGCTCGCCTGCGTCGCGGCGCGCGACCGCGCCAAGGCGCAAGCCTGGCTCGACGAGGAGGGGCTCTCCTGTCCGGTGGTGGAGCTCGCCGCGTTCCCCGAGCACGCCGACCTCGCCATCGAATGCGCGCCCGCCGCGCTCCTGGAGCCGATCTGCCGCCCGATGCTGGAAGCCGGCAAGCAGGTGATGGTGCTCAGCTGCGGCGCGCTGCTGCCGCGCGAGGACCTGATCGACCTCGCCAGGCAGCATGGCGGGCGGATCATGGTGCCGACCGGCGCGCTCATCGGCCTCGATGCGGTCGCGGCGGCGGCGGAGGGCGAGATCCGCTCGGTCCGCATGACCACGCGCAAGCCGCCCAACGGGCTTGCCGGCGCGCCCCACCTCGTCGCCAACAAGATCTCGGTCGACGGCCTCAACGCGGCGAAGCTCGTGTTCAGCGGCACCGCACGGGAGGCCGCCAAAGGCTTTCCCGCCAATGTGAACGTGGTGGCGGCGCTCTCGCTCGCCGGCATCGGGCCGGACCGCACGACCATCGAGATCTGGGCCGATCCGGCGGTCGAGCGCAATTGCCATTCGATCGAGGTGGACGCCGATTTCGGCGCGGTTCTCGATGACGATCGAGAACGTCCCCTCGGATAACCCGAAGACCGGCCGCATCGTGGCGCTGTCGGTGCTCGCGGCGCTGCGCAAGCTCAACGCGCCGCTGCGGGTCGGCACGTAGCACGTGGGTTGGGTTCGCGTGGCCGATGCGCTGCGTTGATGCACGGCCAGCATTCCACGCGTAACCCAACTGGTCCGGCCTTCGCAACGCGCGCTACGCAACCTCGCCTGTCGCCAGATACCAGTCGAGAATCTGCTCGCCGTCCCAGGTGACGACGCCGGGCTTCGCCAGCAGCTCCTCGTAGAGCCGCTCGACATCCGCAATGCGATGCGGCGAGCCGGACAGATAGGGATGATGCGCGATCGACATGATCTTCGCGCGCTCCGCCGATTCGGCGTAGAGGCAATCGAAATAGGCCTTCGACCGCATGTACATCTCGACCGACGGATGGTGCTGGAGCGCCATCATGACGATGTCGTGCAGCTCGAAATTATATGGAAGCGCGACCAGCGGCCCGTGCGCCGTCTTGAGCGTGACCGGCTCGTCGTCGCAGGCCCAGTCGCCGATGTATTCGATCCCGGCCTCGCGCAGGTAGTCGACCGTCTCGAACGTCTGCGTCAGCCCGGGACCGAACCACCCGCGCGGGCGCTTTCCGGCGAATTTCTCGATGACGTCGAGCGACCGGCGGATCGTGTCGCGCTGGTCCTCCACCTTGTGCATCGGCTGCTGGTCGTAGCTGTGCGCGTTGAGCTCCCAGCCGCTGTCGAGACACGCCCGCACCGCGCTCGGATAGGTTTCGCAGCTCTTCGCATTGAGCGTGACCGTCGGCCGAACCCCGAGCCGGTCGAACACTTTTCGGATGCGCCAGAATCCGACGCGCATCCCATATTCGTGCCAGCTCCAATTGGGGTGGTCGGGCAATTGAGGCTGCCCTTGCGGCGGCGAGATCACCATCCGCGCCATCGGACGCGCGATGTCCCAGTGCTCCAGGGCGAACACCGGCCAGATGACGAGGCGTATCCCGTCCGGCAAGCGAAGCGGGGGCCGCTCCGCAATGCCGCGGAAAACGAGGCGCTCGGTCGGCAGCATTCCCTCGCGCGGCATGACGCACGATCTCCCGAATAATGATTTCCTCTCACTGAAAGAAATTTTCCCACACGGCAATCCGCGCTTCAACCCGGCGAGCGACGCGCGCGGCGAGCGCTGCAAATCAGGACGCCGTCGCCTGCCGTAGCCCCTGCGTCTCGCCACCTCGCGCGAATGTTGACGACGCTTATACTCTGCGTTACAGAGTTACTCTGTGTTGCAGAGAGAGGCTTCAACATGGGCTCATGTCTTCACATCACGAACGGTGACGCCGCTGCCAACACGCTGAAGCAGTTCCTTTCCGACGACGATGTATTGCCGTGGCGTGATCCAATGACGCAGGGACCTTTTCCCGCCGGTCTCGATCTTTGCGCCACGTCGAAGATCAGAGCGGGCTACCTCGCCGGGCCGGGGATGCCTTACGACCAGGTTCTCCGCGACTTCCAGCTGAGAGACGAACATCTTTCAGCCACGGAGCGCTATGACGAGATAACGCTCTGGTTCGAGCACGACCTCTTGGATCAGCTTCAGCTTCTTCAAATCTTGGATTGGTTTGCGGGCAAGCAGATGACGAGCGTCCGGCTTGGCATCATCTGTGTGAACGCGTTTCCTGGCGTCGCGCCATTCCGCGGTCTCGGCCAGCTCGATACCGCACAACTGGCCACCCTTCTGGAGAAGAGGTCGCCGGTCACGCCGGCACATCTCGAGCTTGCCCAATCCGGATGGGCGGCGTTTCGCTCCCCTGACCCCCGGGACGTCGAGGCATTTCTTGGTCGCGAGCTCCGGCCCTTTCCGTTCATGAAAGCGGCCCTCACGCGGCCTTTGCAGGAATTCCCCGCCCTATCCAACGGCCTCGGACGTACCGACCAGCAGATTCTCAAATTGACGTCGGAGGGAATTAGCCGGCCTGGACGGATATTCGCGGCGAATATCGAGCTTGAGACCGAGCTGTTCATTGGCGACTGGGGGATCTACCAGCACATTCAAGAGCTCTGCAATGTCAGACGGCTGTTGAGTTGCAGCCCCTACGGCTCATTCCGCGGCGTCCTCGAACCCGCGCTCTCGGCGGAGAAATTCAGCCGGCAGGAATTATCGCTGACCGACCGTGGGCGCCAGGTGCTCGCGCATGAAGCGGACGCGTCTGCATTCGGGGTGGTCGATCACTGGCTGGGAGGCGTCCATCTTGCAAACGGCAATCCAAGGTGGCGCTGGGATGAATTGGCTCGACGCCTCACCGTGGCGAAAGCCTAGAACATGCAAGCCCTCCCAGCCCTCGACCCCGTGTTTCATCAAATCGTGCGGACGCATCTCGCCAGCTTGCTGAATGCAGGGCCCTGCAGCTTTACCGAGTTGAAGAACAGGCTGAGGGTGACCGACGGAAACCTCGATGCCCATCTGCGAAAGCTGAGTGCCGCCGGATACCTTCATAGCCGGATGGTCGTGAAAGACCGGCCGCAAACGATGTACTCGTTCTCACCGAGCGGCAAGCGGGCCTTCGCGGCTTATGTCTTGGGCCTCAGGGCAGTCATCGACCACGCCATGAAATTTCAAGGTTTTCCGAAACAGGCACGCCTGCCACGAGCACCGAATGGGCCGCACTAGCCTCTACACAGGCTCAGCTCTCGCCGCGATCGCGAGGATCGACCCGATTCCTGCTGCGGGCGCCGCCCCAGCCCCCAGACCAATTGAACATTTCTTTCCACACCGCATGGGCCCATGATCCGTCTCGACACCATCAGGAAGCAGAATGGCCACCAGATCCTCTTCATCGAAGCCTCGGCGGCGCTCTACCGGGGGGAGAAGGTCGGCCTCGTCGGTCCGAACGGCGCCGGCAAGACGACGCTGTTCCGGATGATCATCGGCCAGGAGCTTTCCGACGAGGGCCAGGTGGCCGTCGATCGCGGCGTCACCATCGGCTATTTCAGTTCGCCCTGGGTGAATGCAATCCAGGTCGATGGTGTTGAACGGATGCATGCTCATGCCCCGCGCGCGCTGCCGTTGCGATAGTTCGCTTCCGGCGCCACGCGAAGCTTCAATAGCCGCTGGCGGGTCAATCCGGCATGGCATCCAGCCCGCGAAGTGCCGCACAATCAACGGGGGGGGGAAGAATTCGAGGCCCCCAATGCGAAGCATGGTCCTTGCAATCGTCGGGATGGTTGGGACGACGCTTTTGTTCTGCGGCGGGTCGGTGAACGCGCAGAACTATCCGTGGTGTGGGCAAAGAGGAGACGGTGCGACCAACTGCGGATATGTCAGCTACGAGCAGTGCCAGGTGAAGGGCGGCTTGTGCTATCGCAATCCGATGTTTCAGCCGCCGACCGAGAAGCCGCGATCACGCCGCCGGCCAACGGGCCAGTAGGCCGCGTCGTCGAAGCTGCCGGCGCTGCTGGCGATGAAGCGCCTGGGTCAGGCGCTCGACGAGCTCGCCTTCGAAGCCGAACACCGTGGCGACCGTCTGCCGGATGGCCGCGATCTGTTGCGGGGTCGGATCGCCGCCCCGTGCAATGAGCAGCATCAGGATCGTCGCCGCGTTGCGCGGGCCTTCGGAGCTCTCGCCCGCCGGCGCGCCACGTGCCATTAGGCCGCCGGCAATTTTTTCCTCACCGTGGGCCCATGATCCGTCTCGACAACATCGGCAAGCAGAACGGCCACCAGATCCTCTTCATCGAAGCCTCCGCGGCGCTCCACCGGGGCGAGAAGGTCGGCCTCGTCGGTCCGAACGGCGCCGGCAAGACCACGCTGTTCCGGATGATCATCGGCGAGGAGCATCCCGACGAGGGCCAGGTGGCGGTCGATCGCGGCGTCACCATCGGCTATTTCAGCCAGGACGTGGGCGAGATGGCGGGCCGCAGCGCGGTTGCCGAGGTGATGGACGGCGCCGGCCCGGTGAGCGCCGTGGCGGCCGAGCTGAAGGAGCTGGAGGCCGCCATGGCGCGATCCGGACCGCGCGGACGAGATGGAGACGATCATCGCGCGCTACGGCGAGGTGCAGGCGCCGCTTCGAGGAGCTCGACGGCTATGCCCTGGAGGGACGCGCGCGCGAAGTCCTCGCCGGCCTCGGCTTCAGCCAGGACATGATGGACGGCGACGTGGGCGCGCTGTCGGGCGGCTGGAAGATGCGCGTCGCGCTCGCCCGCATCCTGCTCATGCTCCCGACGCCATGCTGCTCGACGAGCCGAGCAACCACCTGGACCTGGAGAGCCTGATCTGGCTGGAGCAATTCCTCGCGGGCTACGAGGGCGCCGCTGCTGATGACCTCGCACGACCGCGAGTTCATGAACCGCATCGTCACCAAGGTGATGGAGATCGACGGCGGCGCGCTGACGGCGTACTCGGGCAACTACGAGTTCTACGAGCAGCAGCGCGCGCTGAACGAGAAGCAGCAGCAGGCCCAGTTCGAGCGGCAGCAGGCGATGCTCGCCAAGGAGATCAAGTTCATCGAGCGCTTCAAGGCGCGCGCCTCGCACGCCGCGCAGGTGCAGAGCCGGGTGAAGAAGCTGGAGAAGATCGAGCGGGTGGAGCCGCCCAAGCGGCGCCAGACGGTGGCGTTCGACTTCCCGCCGGCGCCGCGCTCCGGCGAGGACGTGGTCAGCCTGAAGAACGTGCACAAGCGCTATGGCGAGCCGGCGCATCTACGACGGGCTGGACTTCCTGGTGCGCCGCCGGGAGCGCTGGTGCGTCATGGGCGTCAACGGCGCCGGCAAGTCCACGCTGCTCAAGCTGGTGGCGGGCGCCGCGGAGCCGGACGACGGCACGGTGGCGCTCGGCGGCAGCGTGAAGATGGGCTACTTCGCGCAGCACGCCATGGATCTGCTCGACGGCGAGCGCACCGTGTTCCAGTCGCTCGAGGACGTCGTTTCCCCAGGCGGGCCAGGGCTCGCTGCGCGCGCTCGCCGGCTGCTTCGGCTTCTCCGGCGACGAGGTGGAGAAGAGATGCCGCGTGCTGTCGGGCGGCGAGAAGGCGCGGCTGGTGATGGCGAAGATGCTCTACGACCCGCCGAACTTCCTGGTGCTGGACGAGCCCACCAACCACCTCGACATGGCGACCAAGGAGATGCTCATCGCGGCGCTGTCGCAGTACGAGGGCACCATGCTGTTCGTCTCGCACGACCGGCACTTCCTCGCCGCGCTGTCCAACCGGGTGCTGGAGCTCACGCCCGAGGGCATCCACCAGTACGGCGGCGGCTACACGGAATACGTGGCGCGCACCGGCCACGAGGCGCCGGGTTTGCGGAATTAAATAGCTGAAAAAATTGACGTTTCTGAAACGGCGCCCTCTGAAGACGTCTCGGCATGCTGTAAAGCTCGGAGATGGATGAGGCTGCCGTCTCCGGGCGACCCCCAGTCGCCTATCGAACAACGCCGCCCAGAGCCTCCGCCTTCGTGGCAACATCCGTGGCAACAAATCGCAAATGTCGCGGCCCGCCCTGGACGACGATGAACTATCGACGGCCCACCCGGCGCGACGCTGCTGCGGTGGGGTCCGAACGGTGGCCTCAAAATATCAGGATAATCACGACGGGGCAGGCGCCGGCCCACGCTTCAACCCACGTCCGAAAAACGCGGCTAGTAACCGCCCGGGCGCGCCGGGTCTTGCTCTCAGGGGAACGGACCTGCAACGAAAACCCCGGCGCGGCTGCCACAAGGAAGGGGCACGACCGGCGCCAGCAGCCGTATCCTAGCATCGCGGTCGGGGGCGGCCAGGGTTATGAGCTCAGGATCTTTTGGATAACCCCGATCGCACAATCGCCCAACATACTGCTTCGGTTGCATCAGCGTCCACGGCTCCGCTTCGACCAGCGCATGGCCATCTGCAACTGCGTATCAGCGTGGCCAGGCGGACAGTGCGTTGCGCCGCGGCGTTCAAGGAACTGTGCAACGAGCTCGTCGTCAGTCGCAATCGTTCGTGCGTTCTGCAGGCGCAGTTCACGTTGCTCGATCCGGTTGTCGGTCTCACGCGCAGTGTGCCAGCCGCCCTTTGCCATCGGCTCGCTCCCTCGATTCGCGCTGCCAACCAAGGCTACTGACGCGAATCGAGGGACGCAATTTTATTTTTTTGCGCCGACCGCGT
>CAVZSC010000008.1:0-75427 GCA_963777755.1 uncultured Alphaproteobacteria bacterium | reverse complement strand
GCTAGTGCGGCGAATTTGCAGTTCCTATCGGTTTGCGGCAATCTCTTGTAGGAGCTGCAAATTCAGAAGCCGCACTAGAAAGCATTGATTTTGCTAGTGCTCCTTTGATTCCGAATTTCGCCAAGAGGATGCCGCGAAGTGCTGCGAAATTCGGAATCGGAGCACTAGAGCAACGGAAACAACGTGCGGCATGTCACAGAAGCACGGATTTGTTCGTGCCATATGGCCCCGTCAGTACGATATAGTCAGGTGGAAGGAAATCAGCCATGAGCGTGGCCATCACCGCCCAGGTCCCCGTCGAGAGCTTCGCCGCCTCTTCGCCAGCGACCGCCTCACCGCAAGCGGGCCAAGGCACTGGCGCTACCACCGAGCAGGGGCTCGTCGACTTTTTCGTCAAGGCCCGCTTGGACGCCGGCAACGGACAGACGGCGCAGGCGGTCAATTCCGCATCTTCGAGCGGGGAAATGCTCGGGAAATTGCGCGAGTTCATCGAGCAGACGCACCGTGTTGATGCCGAGAACCAGGCCACGAGAGTCAAGCGGAAGGCAGCCGCGGTCCAGGCCAAAGCCGAGCTAGCCGCCCTCGATACTTTTGGCTCCGTCGGCCAATTTGGTCCCGCCGGCCAATTTGGCTCCCCCAGCCAGTCTGGCTCGGTCGGCCAGTTTACCGCCCTCAATCGGTATGCCTCCGTCCAGCCGGCGGTCGGTCTGCATCCAGGACCGGCGTCGGAACCAATGGGGCGTGGTCTAGGCCTAGGGGATCACGGCCGCGTGTTTGCCCAGGCTCAGGTCCTGATCAACGACTTGCAGGAGAGTCAGATCCGCAACATGTGGACGCAGGTGGTGATGCATGGGTCCAATTCGTTAACCAAGAACGTCATGACCCTGCTCAAGGGGCAGTGACCAGTGGGGGGTTCCGTGCGCGCGGCTATGTTCCGGTCTTCATTGCCACGCCGGGCGCGGCTGGCCTTGGTATTGCTTGCAGCCTTGCTGCTCTCCGCCTGCAAAGCGGAACTCTACACCAATCTTGATCAGCGCCAGGCCAATGAGATTGCCGCGACCTTGCTGCAGCACGGGATTCCGGCGCAGCGCGTCGCGGTCAAGGGCGGCCAGTACACGGTCGTGGTCGACAACGAGCGCTTCGCCGAGTCCATCGCCATCCTCAAGGAGGCTGGTCTCCCCAGGCAGGAGTTCCAGACCATGGGGCAGGTCTTCAAGAAGGATGGTCTCGTCTCCTCGCCCATGCAGGAGCGCGCGCAGATGATCTTCGCGCTGAGCCAGGAGCTTTCGCGTACGGTTTCGGAAATCGACGGCGTCCTGTCTGCCCGGGTTCACCTCGTGCTGCCGGAAAACGATCCGCTGCGCCAGCAACTCGTCCCTTCGTCGGCCTCGGTGTTCATCCGCCATCGCAGCAACATGCCGGTCGGCAACCTGGTGCCCCAGGTGAAGATGCTGGTGGCCAACGGCATCGCTGGTGTCTCCTATGACAAGGTGTCGGTTGTCCTCGTTCCGGTCGACATGCAGAAGGCCAATCAAGGCCTGGACCTTGAAATGGTTTCGTTTTTCGGTCTGTGGATGCACCGCGACAACGTGGGGCAGGCGATGTGGATGTTCTTCGGCCTTGTCGCGCTGGTCCTCGGGCTCGCAGCTGCGCTCGGCTTCGTCCTCTTGCGCCGGCGCGGACGCGTTTACGCATTGGGTTCGTCGCGGCCGGGTTCGTCGAGCGTGGTGAAAGTGTCGTGAGCACTGCGAGCGAAAGCACCGGAGCAGATGCGGGCTGGGATGCGTTCGTAACGCAGCCCGCCCGCTACATCGAGCCGGCGCGGCTTGCCGTGTGCTTCGACGGCATGCTGGGTGCCGAATTGTGCGCGCGACTTCAGGCCTCGGTTCGCCTCGAGGAGCGGCTGTCGGGTCTCGTCCATTCGCGCTACGGGCTGGCGCGCGACATTGCGGCCGAGGCCGTGAGCGACACTGACCGTTCGATCGCGCTTGCCTCGCCCGAACAGCTGGCGGAGCTGGTACGCCGCGCCGGGGCGATCTATTGGGCGAACAGCATCGCCAATACCATTCGGGCCGCGGATGCGGCGGCGATCGACGCCGCGCTGGGTGAGGCGCTGTGCGTCGTCGCGCTCGGCAACCGCGATCTGTCCGGCCCGATGCAGCCGCTCGCACCCTACGATCAGCTCGGCGCGCGCGTGATGGAGGATGGCTTGCGCTGCCTTGGCGCATGGTGCAAGTCACAGCCCGCTGGTGTCGGCCTGCGCGTTCGCCTCAAGCTCGCGCCCGATCCTGCTCTCGACGATGCGGTGAAGCGCCCCTTCGATGAGCTCGGCCCGGCGATCATGCGCCGAACGGTCGGCCGAGGTTGAACGCCATGGTGGATAGGGTCGAGGCGGCATCCTTGAATCGACAGCAGTCGGCGGGCGGTTCGACGACGGGCTCGGTTATCAATGCCAGGGATGTGAAAGCCTGGCGCGACGCTTTTGAGTTCGTCAACGAAGCAGAGAAGCAGATCGCCGAAGAAAAAAGGCAAGCGGAGGAAGCCGCCTCCCACCTCTATGCGTCGGAACGTGCCAGAGGCTATGAGGATGGCAAGGCGGAGGCGACCCGCCTCATCAGCGAGACGACCCTGAAAGTGGATCACTATCTCAAGTCGATCGAGCCGCAAGTCGCTCAGCTTGCCATGAGCGTTGTTCACCGCGTGCTCGGCAATTTCGACACGCGCGACCTTGTCGCCGCCGCCGCCGGACATGCCGTCGCTGATTTGCGTCGCGAGAAGCAGCTGACGGTCACGGTTCACCCTGACGCCGTCGATAGCGTCTCCAAGGAACTCACCCGCCTCGGCCTGAGCAGTCGAATCGAAGTGTCGGTCGAGGGCAACGCGTCGCTCGAGCCGACCGCATGTATCGTCGCCAGTGATCTCGCCGTCGTCGACGCCAGTATCCAAACGCAACTGGCCGCCATTGCCGCCGCGATCGGCGCCGTTTGACGAATCGGTGCGCCATGACCGCCGAGCGCTTCAGTATCGACGACCGTCTCACCTCCGTCCTGCCTCGCCTGTACGAGAAGGTGCGCGACAGCGCACCACGATCGCGCAAGGGACGTGTCCGCCGCCTGCTGGGCGTCATCGTCCATGCCACCGCGACCGAGGCGCGCATCGGCGAGCTGTGCCATCTGGTCGACCCGGCTACCGGCCGACGCGTCATGGCCGAGGTGATCGGGCTCCTCGACGACGTCGCAGTGCTGACCCCGATCGGCGATCTGTTCGGCCTTTCCAGCTTGACCGAGGTGATTCCCACCGGCAGCGAGCTGCTGGCCCCGGTCGGAGAAGGCCTGCTCGGCCGCGTCATCAATGCATTGGGGGACCCGGTCGACGGCGAACCTCTTCCGATCGGCATTGCGACCCGTCCGGTTACCGGGACACCACCCGAGCCGCTCAGTCGGGGCATCATCCGCGATCCAATTCAGCTTGGTATCCGTGCCATCGATGGTCTTATCACCTGCGCACGCGGACAACGCGTCGGGATTTTCGGCGAACCCGGCATCGGCAAATCCACCCTGCTGGCCGACATCGTCCGCGGTACCGACGCGGACGTGGTGGTCGTCGGGCTCATCGGCGAGCGCGGACGTGAGGTGCGGGAGTTCATCGAGCATCAGCTTGGACCGGAGGGCCGCAAACGCGCGGTGATCGTGGTCGCGACGTCCGACAGCCCGGCGATGGAGCGCGTCAAGGCCGCCTACGCGGCAACAGCGATCGCCGAGTCGTTCCGCGATGCCGGCAAGCAGGTGTTGCTGCTCATGGACAGCCTCACCCGCTTTGCCCGCGCCCAGCGAGAGATCGGGCTGGCGGCGGGCGAACCGCCGACGCGGCGCGGCTTCCCACCATCGCTGTTCGCCGCACTCCCGCGCCTCGTCGAGCGCGCCGGCCTGGACGGAGGCGGGGGGTCGATCACCGGTATTTACACTGTGCTGGTCGAAGGCGAGATCGCTCTCGATCCCGTCGCCGAGGAGGTGGTATCGCTGCTCGACGGTCATATGGTCCTCTCGAGCGAGCTCGCTCGCCGCAGCCATTTTCCCGCGATCGACGTCTTGCGCAGTCGCAGCAGACTGATGGACGCCACGGTGCCGCCGCAGCACCGCGCCGACGCCGCCCGCATGCGCCAGCTCATGGCACGCTACGCCGACGTCGAGCTCCTCCTGCGTGTCGGCGAGTACCAAAAGGGCAGCGACCCGTTGGCGGATGAGGCCATCGCCAAGATAGATGCAATCAATGGGTTCCTTCGCCAGACGGCGCACGAGAACGAGGCGATGGAAGAGACGCGACGGCGGATGCGCGATATTGTGCTCCAGGCCGGCAGCCAGCCTCAACCGCTGTGACGAACGCCACCGCAATCGCTCGTCTTCTTGACCTGCGACGCTTGCGGGAGCGGTCGGCGCTCGATGCGCTGACCCGGTGCGAGGGCGACTGCAGCCGTGCTGAACAGCAGGTGGAGGCGGCACGATATGCGGTCGCTCATCACTTGGCGGAGGCCCGCACGCACGAGCAGGGCAAGAGACGAGCGCTCGTCGGTCGAGCCGTCTCGGCGACGGAGATTGCCCGTCTGCAGGCCGATCTCGACGCCATGGCGGCAGAGACCGTACGGCTGCGCCAGGTCGAGCAGGAAGCGCAAACGGCGTTGCACGATGCCGAGCTGGCGCGTGACGCCGCCCGCGAGCGCTTCCGTCTTTGCCAGCGCGCGGTGACCAAGCTCGACCGCCTGGCCGAGGAGGAACGGCGTAAAGCACAGCGACTCGAGGCAGCCTATGCCGAGGCGGATCTCGACGAACGCGCCATCATGGCTGCCGCGTCGACAGCAGAACAAAACTGGGCTTGAGGCGAGGTGGTCGTGCAGCAAGCCATGCCGGCATCCAGGGATGCACGCGAGGCCCCGCCGCGGGCCCCCGATGCGGACATTCCGTTCGTCCCTTGGCCGCATCTCGCTGTGCTCAACGCCTTCTATCGCCGCCGCCGGGCCCTCGAAGCGACGCTGGCAGGATGGCCGGTCACAATCGCAACGACATGGCCCGCGCGCGGCGGCGACGATGTGACGGATCGGCACGTCATCGATCTGAAGATCGACGCTGCCGAGGGCGAGATCGCCGTCCCGCGGCCCGTCCTCGACGCTCTCGTCGCAACCGTCGATCCGGCGCTATCGCTCGATCGGCTCGGGGCTTGGCCCGCCGCCATCGTGGTCGAATTCGCGTTGAGCGAGGTGCTTGCCGCGGTCGAGACAAGCGTCGGCTGCCGGCTCTCTCTCGTCGCGATTCATGCCGAACGCCTGGGCCGCCAGAACGGTGAGCGGGTGCCTCTGGGCTTGGAGCTCGGGTTCGACGCGGCCGCGGTTTCGACCTGCGAGCTCTTTCTGACGCCGCGCGATGCTGGGAGATTGGCGCACCACCTCGATCGCTGTGCCGACGCCGAAAAGAGCGCCATCGATCTGCCCTTCGCGCTCTGCCTGCGTACGGCTGCCGCGACAATCGGGGCCGGCGCGATCGAGCGGCTGGCGCTCGACGATGTCGTGCTCGCCGACGTAGAATGTCGGCCAGACGATACGGCGATAGCCGTCATCGGCGAGCATCTCGTCGTCCCTGTCGAGTTGACCCCGGCAGGCATCGTGATCACGGCGCGCCCCATACGCGGCCGTGGTTCTTCCTGGGAGTGGAGCATGGACAATCCGACCGAGGTCTCCGGCCCCACGGGCCTGGACGATTCCGACTTCGACGACTTGCCGGTGCGGCTCGTCTTCGAGCTCGGCCGCGTCGAGCTTTCGCTCGGTGAGATCCAGCGGCTGGCGCCAGGCGCGCTGGTGCCGCTGGCCCGCCCGCTCGACGAGCCGCTCGACATCATGGCCAACGGCAGGCGACTGGGTCGCGGCACGTTGGTGCGGATCGGGGAGAGTCTCGGTGTGCGAATCGTGAGCCTCGTCGGCAATGACTGACGCTCCCGGCACCGTTGGCGTAATCATCTTCGTAACGGCCCTCGGGCTGTTGCCGTTTTTCATCGTGACGATGACGGCCTTTCTCAAGATCTCGGTGGTGATGTTCATCATCCGCAACGCCCTCGGTCTTCAGCAGACACCGCCGAGCCTGGTGCTGTATTCGATCGCCCTCGTCCTCACCGTTTTCGTCACCATGCCTCTCATAGAAGACGTCTTCAACCGCCTCTCCGCGCGTCCGCTGGATTTCAGCTCGCTTGATAAGCTCAACACAACCGCCAACGTCGTGAAAGACCCGATCAAGGCCCACCTCATCCGCTACACGAAGCCGGGCGAGCGCCAGTTCTTCCTTTCGGCCACCGCCCGCGTCTGGCCAGAACCGGCCCGCAGCAATGTCAAGGACGATGACTTCGTCATTCTGCTGCCGGCCTTCGTCAGCTCGGAGCTCACCCGCGCATTCGAGATCGGCTTCCTGCTCTTCCTGCCCTTCCTGGTCATCGACATCATCGTCTCGAACATTCTCATGGCCATGGGGATGATGATGGTCTCGCCGACACTGATATCGTTGCCGCTCAAGCTGTTTCTGTTCGTCGCCGTCGACGGCTGGTCGCGTCTCATGCATGGCCTCATCCTGAGCTATGGGTGAGGCGCCGACGCGGCACATCGAGGACAGCCCATGTCTCACGATAGCATCCTCGGGAAGGTCAACGACGCGCTGCTGACCATCCTGATCGTCTCGTCTCCCGTGCTGATCGCGGCCGTCCTGATCGGATTGCTCGTCGGGTTGCTCCAGGCACTGACCCAGATCCAGGACCAGACCTTGCCGCAGGCCGTCAAGCTCATCGTCATCCTGGTCCTCATCATCCTGCTGGGGCCCGTGTTGTCGCAGCAGATTGCCAACCAGGCGTCGGGCCTCCTCGACGCTTTTCCCAGCATGACGCGCTGAGCCGAGTGCAGGAACGTCCGTATGGATTTCATTGGCAATCCGTTCCGGGAGTTGGGGCCCTATATTTTGGCGTCTGCCTTCGCGCTCGCCCGCATGCTCGCAGTGATGACGGTCTTCCCCGTGTTCGACCGCCTCGGCGTGACCGGCTTCATCCGCAATACCATTGCCCTCGTGGTCTCGATCCCGGTCATCCCGATGATCGCCGATCAGATCGGCAGCGAGCAGCTCAGCCTCGGCCTGATCGCCGCTCTGCTGCTGAAGGAGGTCACCGTCGGTCTCGTCGTCGGCCTCGTATTGGGCGTGCCGCTATATGCGGCGGAGGTGGCGGGCGACGTGGTCGACCTGCAACGCGGGTCCTCGTCGGCCACCCTCGTCGACCCTCTTGGAGCAAACCAGGCCAATATCACGGCCACGCTGCTGGCGCTCATCATCATCGCGCTCTATTTCGGTTCCGGCTGCTTCGACCTGACCTTGCGAGCAATCTACGACAGCTATGGCATCTGGCCGGTTCGCCGCTTCCTGCCGGTATTCAGTCGCGAAGCAGGGGACCTGCTTCTCCGTCTGCTCGATACCGTTGTGGCAACCGGCCTCATGCTGGTAGGTCCGATCGTGGCGTGCCTGCTGTTGGTCGACTTTCTATTCGCGATCATCGCGCGTGCCGCACCGCAGCTGCAACCCTTCTACCTCTCAATGACCGTGAAGAACCTCGTTTTCTCGCTCGTGCTCGTGCTCTACGGCGCCTTCCTGGTCGGCTACATGAAAAACAGTCTCGCCGGCTTCCTCGACGTGAAGCCGAAACTCGAGGCCATCGGACCCCGCTGATCGGGTTCCGCAAAAACCCGGTCATGCCAAATATTGCGCGGATGGAGCGGGCCGATATGGACGCCGCCCTGGCCACCCAGCCGGCTACCCCGACCCTACCGGCCCGAGCGGCGTTGGCGGTTCCGGATGATCGAGGGGGAAGAGCGCAAAGGCGTGGTCTCGACCGTTGATCGCGCCATCAATGGGCCTATGAGCATTGGTCGTTGCGCGTCACTCATCCAAGATAATCAGTGTCAACTCCCGCCAAGCCGCCCGATCCGGCCGTTCAACGCAACATTGTCGGACGGTGGATCGATCGCGCGGACACCCGCTTCGAGCGCGGCCTGCGTCAGGGCGCGGCCATCGCCGGCGGCATATCCCTGCTGATGTTCTCGCTCGCGCTACTTGTGCCCTTCCTGGCGTCCGCCTGGATGGTCGTGGTGTTCGTCAAAGCGATGTTCGAATAGCGCGCGGCCGCCCCGGTGTCAGTTTTTCTGATTTTCGGACATTTTCTTATTGACCCTGGTCCTCATGTAGGAATAAGTACCGACATCCCAGCTCGGTGAGGGCGTCTTCCGGAAGACAACCCAGAAGCGGAGCGGGGAGCGGCGCCTGCGGGCGGGCCTTATCACCCCGCGCTCGGGCGACCTCGGGATCCGCCACTCGGCACTAGGACCGAGGCGGATGCTTCAGGAGTGAGGCGTCGGGCCCGATGAGTTCGAGGGACCGCTTTGTCATCCAATGGGACAAGCGGCGCCCGATGCCCACTTACGCGCAAGACTTTTGCGAGGCGCTCGCCGCGTACATGCGCGACGTGTTGCCGATTACGCGGCCATCATCAAGTTCCAAGTCCAAGCGCTTACAAGCTAGAGTGGCAGATAGGACGCACGGCCCTGCTGAGCGCCGCGCGGATGTCTGCTTCGGGCGGCGGCGCGTTGATGCTGGAGCGACGCGGCTACCTAGACAAAATTGCTCGTGCCAATCGAGCCGGTCGCTCCCGTGATGTCCAGCAGCAGATCGTCGGTGTCGAGGAAGCCGGCGACAGCCAGGTTGATCGACAGGTAGGTGCGGCCGCCGAAGGTGAACTGAGCCGCTACCGTGAGGGCGCCTCCCGCCAGCGCAGAGGCGCTGTTGATGGCGTTGTTGGCGGACGACGCGAGGTCCGTGCCGGTGCCGGCGCCGACGTTGGTCGCGAATGTGATTGCGGGCGTCGTCTGAAACCGGTCGACTGAGAAGTCGACGTCGGTAATGAACTCGACCGGCCCGCCACCCGTGGCGTTGTTGCCGTCGTCGGCCGCACTCGCATAGGCAAACACGTCGTTGCCGGTACCGCCCGCGATGGTATTGATGCTGATTTCTCCGCGTGCGCAGCCCAAAACTCAGCGGCAGATCGCGCCATGGCGCACCCGACCGCAAGACCCAAAAGATACCATTGAGGACGCGCCGGTCGTTCACACGCGGCACACCACGCGGCTTGTTTGGTAGGAACGGCTTGATGGCAGCCCATTCAAGATCGGTGAGTTCGTAGCGCATGATTCGAGGCTCCGGTTTGGAGCTTGAATCACGCGCCGCGCGATATTATCAAACCTACTTTCGCTTTCGGCGGAATAGCGGACATGGCCGAGCTTGCAACTGGTTGGCCCGGGTCGCGAATGACCCAACTCATACCAATCCTCAGATTGAGTGACCGACGACTGCCCAATCGCGGCGAGCGATGGACATGATTTTCCAAGGTTGGTCGATGAGCGTGTTCCAGGCGAAGCAGCAGTGATCGACGATGTCGTCGAAAGATTTGAAGATGCGGTTTGACAGCCAATTCTGTCGCATGAACTGCCATATGTTTTCTTGGCTGTTGAGTTCGGGCGAGCGCGGTGGCAGCGGCAGGAGCGAGATGTTGTCGGGAACCTTGAGGTCTTTCGCGCCATGCCAGCCGGCTTGATCGAGGATGAGAATGGCGTGGGCGCCAGGGGTGACCTTGGTGGCGATCTCGTCGAGATGAAGCTGCATGGCTTCTGTGTTGCACGCCGGCAGCACAAGGGCAGCGCCGGTTCCGTGTTCCGGGCACACTGCGCCGAACAGATAGGTCGATTGCGTGCGTTGATCGTGATCGGCGCGGGGACGTGAACCTTTCCTGGCCCAGCGATAAGTGAGTTCGTTCTTCTGCCCAACCCGCATCTCGTCTTGGAACCACACCTCTACCGGCATACCCGGTGTGAGGTCCTGGCGGATTTCCGCCACGCGGACCGCAAAGTTTTTTTGAACGCATCGATGGCGTCTGCGTCCTGCTTGTAGGCCTTCGGCCTCGCACTCACATGCGAGAAGCCCAGATCCTTCAAAGCGCGGTATACCGTGTCGTCCGAGACCGAGAGCCCGAACTCCTCGTATAACCGCATGATTAGATCGCACGCCCGCCAGCGCACCACGCCGTGCACCGCTGCGATCGGGCCCTCTTCCACGATGCGGGCGAGAAATGCCTTGTGCTCGTCATTGAGCTTGCCGGGCGCACCCGGTGAAGGCAGATTGACCAGGCCGTCCGCACCCTGCTCGTTGAACCGGATCACCCAGTCCCGCAGTGTCTGACGGTCCATACCGCCGGCCGTGGCCGCCTCTTCCCGTGACGCGCCGTCGAGCACCGCTGCGATTGCCAGAAGCCGTCGCGCCTGCGCGGCGTTCTTGGCCCGCTTTGCAAGCTGTCGAAGCTTCCCACTCGTATAGTCCGTCCGCACCGCAATGGCCTGCCCCATGGCAAACGACCCTCCGTTTGCCAGGTTGAATCACTTCGCAACTGATTTGGAAATCCCTCGATAGTCAGCCGCCCCGCGGATTGGTATCAGACATTCGTCAAGTCTAGTAGCCGCACAGTTTTTTTTGAAAAGACTGATTGAAGAAAAAAGCGGCTCGAAAGCCGCCCTTTCAAAACTGGCTTGTGCGGTTTATGCCCCGCCTCACGACCCGATAACGTTCGTGATCGAAAGCGTTCCGGTGGCTCCGGTTACGCGGATTAGCAGGTCACCCGCATCATTGAAACCAGCTGTTCCGTCGTCTTGGAACAGATAGGTGTCACCTTTATAGGTGAAAGTTCCGATATGACCAGAACCGGTGATATCCTGTGCCGCTATCCCTGCAGCGGCGACGAGGGTAGCTGCAGCGTTGATGGCGGCTTGGTTAGCTGCTGTTACGGTGTTCACCGCTGTAGCTGCATGCCCGCTATTTATCACGTCCTCAGTCCAATTCGCGTCGGTGATGAAGTCAACCGTTGAGCCATTATTACCAGCTACGCCGTCCTCACGCGTGTCATACTCGATCGTGGTGACGCCGCCATTGGGCGCCGTAATGGTGTGCAGCTTGCCTCCGTGCGGAGTGCCCGAATAATAGGTGTAGTGAGTTGATGAAGCCGGCGTCCCGGCATCCGTCGAGGTCAGCAGCCCTCCCGTGTAGCCATAATTCCAGGTCCGTCCGATCGGGTCCGTGACCGCGGTTATATGACCGGCAGTCCATGTGAAACTGAGCTGCATGGCAGGATTACCGGCCTCAGTCACCGTCGCAAGCTGATTGCTTCCATCATAAAAAATATTGACGGTGTTGCCATTGCTATCCGTTTGCGAAACGAGTTTGCCTGCAAGATCGAAACCAAGCGCGGAGCCGTCAGGTGCGTGATAAGCGTAGCCAGACCCACTTGCCGTAAACGTTCCGAAATAGGGGCTCGGTGCGATAAAACCTCCAGACCCATCTGGCGCGAACCTCACGGTATCACCCTGACTTGTGACCCAGTCGATGCTCCCGTTTCCGTTGAAGCCCAGATAATCGCCGTACGAGAATATCCAACCTGATCCCATGCCGCGGTCTGAGCTGCGGGTCGAATCGTAGTGACGCGAAAATTCAATTCCCGGCAATGAAACGTCCTGCTCATCACGCGTAAAGTCAAGGTTGCTACTGATGAAGAATAGATCGGCTCCGCTGCCACCGCTCATGGTGTCCGGACCGGCGCCGCCAATGATTGTATCATTGCCATTACCGCCGAAGATCAGATCGTTGCCACCAAAGGTACTGATGAAGTCAGCAGCATCGCCCGCACCGCCACCAGCAGTCGAGTCGCTGCCACCGTAAACGGTGTCATTGCCGCTGCCGGTGGTGACGGTGTCGGTACCTTCGCCGCCATAGACCAGAACGGCCTCGTTGGCCAGTTCAGCGGTGGTGACGATGTCGTCGTTCAGGCCGCCGAACACCGTGCTGCTGCCAGAGCCGAGCGTGATCGTGTCGTTGCCTTCGTTGCCGAAAACGAAGTTGCTGCCCGTGGTCGCAACAATCGAGTCGAAGCCAAAACCACCAACGATGGTGTTGTTGCCCGAACCAGCAGAAATCGTGTCATCGCCGCCGTTGCCAAAAATCAGGTCGTTACCCGAGTCGGTCACGATAAAGTCAGCGCCATCGGTCGAGTCAGCGCCACCAATAACCGTGTTGTTACCGCTTCCGGCGAGAATAGTGTCAGCACCCGCGCCGCCGAAGATCACGTCATTGCCGCTGCCCGTGATGATGCGGTCAGCTCCGTCGGTGGTGCTGGCATTGAACCCGGTGCCGCCATAGACGGTGTTGTTGCCGCTGCCGGTGGTGACGGTGTCGGTACCTTCGCCGCCATTGACCAGAACGGCCTCGTTGACCAGTTCAGCGGTGGTGACGATGTCGTCGTTCAGGCCGCCGAACACCGTGCTGCTGCCAGAGCCGAGCGTGATCGTGTCGTTGCCTTCGTTGCCGAAAACGAAGTTGCTGCCCGTGGTCGCAACAATCGAGTCGAAGCCAAAACCACCAACGATGGTGTTGTTGCCCGAACCAGCAGAAATCGTGTCATCGCCGCCGTTGCCAAAAATCAGGTCGGCACCGCTGCTGGTTGAGATCCAGTCTGCACCATCCGTCGAATCGTCGCCGCCAACAACTGTGTTGTTGCCAGAACCAGCATTGATGCTGTCCGATCCGAGACCGGCAGTGATGAAGTCGTTACCTGATCCCGTGGTGACGGTATCGTCGCCCGCCAAGGTGTTAACCGTGAAATCGTCGCCTGCTACGACGAATGTATCCGGGCCGGCGGTGCCGGTAAGCGTGGTCGCCATGACGTTAAAATTCCCCCAAGCGCGTGCTGCGCAGTGCTGCATTCCCCATAAAGGGACGCTGAAAAGATCATCCTACGCGGATAGTCGACGCAACGCCAGCGCGGATTCGACGCTTGTCAAGTCTTGGAATTGGATGAATAACGTGAAGCAAAAGGGCGGTACAGTGACCCTGCCAGGCGAATCCGATAAGGTAGACGGTTTGTCAGGCAGGGTCGTGCTATTCTCGAAGCCGCTCAGCCAGCCACCGCTTATGGTGGATTGGTTTGCCAACAGCTAAGCTACGCGATCCCCGTGACGTCTGACATGCACGAACGGCCAGCCTCAGGATTGAGGGTCGCCTCAGTGAACTCTTTCCAGCGTGGAGATGGTTTCTTGTTGTTATTGGCCCATCGCGTCATTGTGCTGCGCAGCAAGATTCGGTCGCTATCGGTGCAAAGCGGACTCCACCAGGCCGTCGGACCTCGCCTGATTTATGGGTTCACGGCCTAGAATTCTGTGCATTGATCCGCCTGTTCGACCGGATCACCGGCATGATGCGAGATTTTGGCGAGTATCTGCGAGCCTATTGGGCTCACGTCTTGACCAGCGGTTGGCTGAAGGCGCTGGGGCTTTTGCTTGCGTGGGTTGCCGGAATGTTTGTGCCGGTCGGAGCAAGAACATTTGTGCAATTGCCGGATTGGCTTGCGATCACGTGGATGATTGGTTGGGCAGTCCTTGGCTATGTTCTTGCGCCTTACGGAATGTGGAAACAGCAACGCGCTCAGATTGCCAAATCAGGTCAGCCAGACCCGGAATAGTCGCTAACTGCGTCGGCACCCTCCCCCAACTGAAGGAGAGGGATTAGTGCAGCACTGCATGGCGTTCACCCGACTGGTCCCGGCCCGCCTCCGAGCAGCAGTCCCTATTTTCTTCCGGGGATCACGAATTCGACGACGACGCTTCGACCCAGGGGCTGATGGTTTGCGTTGACGGGCGTAATCTCGACTTTGTGCGGTCCCTCAGGAAGTCCAGCGATAATGATAGGCCCGCCGCTGGTTTCCGCCCAGATCCACGACGCGCCATCAACCGCCACATGGAGATGCCCGATGCGGGGCGACACATCGACGGCCTTCGAGCCGAACACCGGGACAATCTGCAGATTTTCGGTGCGGTACTGGATGAACACGACTCCGCGGCTCAACGGTTCGGCCAAAGGCGGATCGACCACGATTTTCGCCGCAGGCTGCGGCTCAGCGGTCTGAGCGATGGCGTTAGACGTCCACAGAACGGCTATCGCTACGATAAAGCCGATGAATGCCTTGGTCATGACTGTTTCTCCCTGTCCGGGCTCACCCGCACCGACCACGTGATCGATATCCGGTCGAACAATCGACGCGCTTCAGGTTAGTCGTCAACCGCAAAACCCGCCGACGCGCTTTGGTTGACAATCCCCTGCTGCGCGCGGATTTGGTGATTGAAAAGTAGCACGCTCATGAACACCATGAACGCACCAAATGCCCCCGCAATGCGGCTACCTAAACGAAATTGCTCGTGCCAATCGAGCCGGTCGCTCCCGTGATGTCCAGCAGCAGATCGTCGGTGTCGAGGAAGCCGGCGACAGCCAGGTTGATCGACAGGTAGGTGCGGCCGCCGAAGGTGAACTGAGCCGCTACCGTGAGGGCGCCTCCCGCCAGCGCAGAGGCGCTGTTGATGGCGTTGTTGGCGGACGACGCGAGGTCCGTGCCGGTGCCGGCGCCGACGTTGGTCGCGAATGTGATTGCGGGCGTCGTCTGAAACCGGTCGACTGAGAAGTCGACGTCGGTAATGAACTCGACCGGCCCGCCACCCGTGGCGTTGTTGCCGTCGTCGGCCGCACTCGCATAGGCAAACACGTCGTTGCCGGTACCGCCCGCGATGGTATCGATGCTGATCCCTCCACCGGAGTTGCCACGGATCGTGTCGTTGCCCTCGTTTCCCTGCAGCGTATCGCGGCCGCTGCCGCTCAGGATGGTGTCGTTGCCCTGGCCGCCGAGCGCCGTCAAGGGGCAACTGACGAACGTCAAATCGAGCGTGTCATTGCCTTCATTGCCGAAGACGAGCGCCGCCCTATCCGCCGCGCCTTGGACGGAATCGCCGCCCTGGCCGCCGACCACGGTGAGAGCGTTAGCGAAAACCCGGAGCGTGTCCGCACCACCGTTGCCGAGCACAAAGGCGGTGACGGAAGAGAAGCTGATCAGGTCGTCGCCATCGGCCGAATCGTTGCCTCCGACCACGGTCACATCGATGCCGTCGACAGCGCCGATGGTGTCCGCCCCCTCGTTGCCGTACACCTGGACAGAGGTCCCGGCAAACGAAACGTCGTCATTCCCCTGGCCGCCATAGAGAATCACGCTCGGGCCGGCCACGATCAACGTATCATTGCCCTGGTTGCCGAAGAACAGGTTGGATTCAAGGGTGTCGACGGCGCGATCATTGCCGAAGCCGCCCACGAACGTGTCGCTGCCGCCGCTGTCCAAGAGCGTGTCGTTGCCGCCGTTGCCGAAGACGAGATCGTCGCCGGCGCCGATCGAAAAGGAATCGCTGCCGTCGTTGGAGTCGTTGCCGCCGACGATCGTGTGCCCCGAACTCGAAGTGGTCGTCCTTACCGAGTTCGGCACCGTCGCCGCCGAACAGTTGCATGGCGCCGATATTGCCACTGGCGAAGATGCTGTCATTCTCGGTGCCACCGTTGACCGTTCCCGTGTTTCCGGTCTGCTGGATGACGGTGTCGTTGCCCGAGTTCCCGAAGACTTGTGCGCTTCCCGTGCCTTGACGGATACTGTCATCGCCGGCCAGCCCCACGATGGTGCCGGGACCCGTATCGGCGGATTGGTCCAGGGTGTCATTGCCAGAGGAGCCGGTAACGCCATAAGCCATGGGTTGCCTTCCGATACTGCCGCCGAGAGGGCGTCCCCCTCAGCCTCATGCCGCGCCGCGAAAAGGGGGCCATGTGCCACGGCGGTATCCTCATCGGGCATTCTTGACCGGAAGTCCCTACCGTGAAATCAGGTCATTCCCTGAAATGCAGCTGTGGAAAACCCTTAGTTCTCTGATCAATCAATAAGAATCGAAAGCGATTCGGCGAATATTCCCGCCTATAAAACCGCCCCTTCGAGCGCCTTCACACGGGCCAGCAGGTTTGCGACCGCCTGGATGGTCGTGGTATTCGTCAAGGCGATGTTCGATTAGCGCGCCAGCCGCCCCAGTGTCAGTTTTTCTGATTTTCGGACATTTTCTTATTGACCCTGGTCCTCATATAGGAATAAGTACCGACATCCCGGCTCGGTGAGGGCGTCTTCCGGAAGACAACCCAGAAGCGGAGCGGGGAGCGGCGCCTGCGGGCGGGCCTTATCAACCCGCGCTCGGGCGACCTCGGGATCCGCCACTCGGCACTAGGACCGATGGGGGTGCCTGCTTCGGCAGGCTTCGGCCCGATGAGTTGGAGACGCCGCGGTGGAGCGCCGAGAGGCGAGCGCCCCTACGTCACTGGGGCGCGGGGTACGCCTCGCAAGCGTCCCCGGCGTGCCGCGTCATGGCACGCCAACGGCGCGGTTCGCAGCCGCGCCAGCGCCTCTCGGCGCTCCGCTCCCTCACATTCGAGAGAGTGGATCGAGAGTGGAATGAGCGCAAAGCCCGGTCCACAACGGTCGTGCGACGCAGTCGAGCGACCGCGGGGGCGGGCGGAGCGTTCGGGCTGTTTGACATCGTGAATAGGAACAAGGTTGGACGGCGAGCTTTTCGCCGTCCCGAACCTTGCCGCGGATTTGCGGGCCTTTGGGCGCTCTGCGCTTGTCGGGCGCTTACGCGCTTGTCAGGCGCTGCGCGCTTGTGAGGCGCTGTGCGCGCCCAGCTGTTCGGTGCGCATCGCGGCTTTGATCACCACCTTCGGGTCGGCGCCGAGCTTCTTGCAGCGTTTCTCGTAGAACTTCACGAGGCGACGCGCGGTCGCAGGCCGCAGCCGGTCGAACCGGTCCAGCGCCTCCTCCAGGTCGTCGGGCGACAGCTGCCGGTTCGCCGCCGGCAGGAGGACGATCGCCCGCGCCGTCGTGCGCGTGCAGCCGGCCGCCTTGGCCAGGATCAGGACCAGGTCCGGATCGTCGTCGACCAGCGCGCGCTCGACCAGATCCACCGGAAACCGGCCGTACAGCGCGAAGGCCACCACGGTCTTCTCGAAATCCTGCTCGCGCGCGGGCGCGTGCACGTGCGATTCGGCGAGCTCGCTCGAGCGATAGCGCCGCACCGCGTTGAACTTGGCCTTGGCATGCTCGCGGGAATTCTCGCGCACTTCGCGGCTGATGTCCGAGGCCACCGCGGAGACCGCCTCGCGGATGGTTTTCGCGGCCTGCGGGTTGGCGGCCTCCAGCTTGGCGCGCACCCGGGCGGATGCCGAAGCCAAGAGCTTGAGGAAGTGCTCGCGCGGAATGTCGGGGCGCATGCCGACGTGACGCGCGAGCCCGTCGTCGCCGCGCGCGCGTTCCACCAGCTTGCCGAAACCGGCATCGGAGAAGCGCGCGCCGCTGTTCCTGGTGACGGTGACGACCACCCGGCGGTCGCCGTGATCGACCAGGGCGTCGGTGACCGCCTCGCTCAGGCTCGAGCGCTGCGCGATGGCGTGCAGATGGTCCTGGCTGCGGGTGCGGGCGTTGGCGATCAGATCGTCGTCGGAGAGCTGGGGCGACGACTTGAGCACGGGCGCGGCAACGGCGATGCTGTCGTCGAAGGCGAGCGAGACGATCACCTTGCGCGGCGCGTTGCTGACGGTCGCCAGCCGGTTGGACAGGCGGGCGCGCGCCTTCTCTTCCATCTCGGCGGTGAGCAGCGTGAAGATCTCGCCGAACAGCACGACCTGATCGTCGGAATAACGGCTCGATCCGGTCATGAACAGGTCGGTGACCTGCATGAGCACGTCGTGCCGGTGCCGGCGCGTACCCGTGGCGAGGGCGGTTTCGATTTCGTCAATCAGGGAAGCGACTTGGGTCATGGCAGCAATGTCCCGCGCGTGAATTCCTTGTAAGAACGGCGAACGCTGGACACGCCCACCCCATCGCCTGCATTGTTTGCATCAACTCGTCAAAATTTTATCGCAGCCATGGATGCAAACCCGCCTAAAACTTGAACGAATCGTTTCACCAAAGGAGCACGCATGAACATCGATCTGGCCGGCCGGGCCGCCGTCGTCACCGGGGGCAGCAAGGGCATCGGATTTGCCGTAGCCACCCGATTTGCCGCCTCCGGCGCCGACGTTGCGATCGTGGCGCGCGGGCGCGAGGCGCTTGATCAGGCGGTGAAATCGATCGGCGCGACCGCCCGCGGCCGGGTCGTCGCCGTGCAGGGCGACGTCGCGGTCGCCGCCGACGTTCGCCGCGCCTTCGATGAGGCGATGGCGGCCTTCGGCAAGATCGACATCCTGGTTAACAATGCCGGTACTTCGCGCACCGCCGCCTTCGAGGCGGTGACCGACGAGATGTGGCGGGAGGATTTCGATCAGAAGCTGTTCGCCGCCATCCGGCTGACGCGGCTCGCCTGGCCGCAGATGAAGGAGCGTCGCTGGGGGCGGATCATCAACGTGCTCAACATCGGTGCCAAGGCGCCGCGGCCCGGCAGCGCGCCGACCTCGGTCACCCGGGCGGCCGGCCTGGCGTTGACCAAGGTGCTTGCCGGGGAAGGCGCGCCGCATAACGTCCTGGTCAACGCGCTCTTGGTCGGTCTCATCGAAGCCGACCAGCATGTGCAGAGGGCCGCGCGGCTCGGGGTCGATCTGAAGGATTACATGCAGCGGCAGGGTAAGGAAATTCCGCTCGGCCGCATGGGGCGGGCGGAAGAGTTTGCGAATCTCGCGTGCTTCCTGGTGTCCGATGCCGGCTCCTACGTCACCGGCACCGCGATCAACGTCGACGGCGGGCGCTCGCCGGTGGTGTAGCTACTGCGTCCCCTCCAGCCCGAGCTTGCGCACCAGCGAGCCCCATTTCTCCTGTTCCGACGCGATGTAGCGGCGGATCTCCGGGATCGCCGGCGAATCGATCGGAATGAGGCCGATATCGGCGGCGCGCTTCTTCATGTCCGGCGCGGACATGATGCGCCGCATCTCCTGGTGCAGCCGCTCGACGATGTCCTGCGGCGTGCCGGAGGGCGCGAACAGCACGTGCCACGACACCGCTTCGAACGCAGGCGCGCCGGCGGCTTCCCCGAACGGCGGCACGTCCGGCACGGTGGGCAGCCGCGTGGTGGAGGAGACGGCGAGCGCCCGCACCTTGCCTTCGCGGATCAACGGCAGCGATGCACCCGCCTCGGCGAAGCCGAGGTCCACATGCCCGGCGGCGATGTCGGTGATCGATTGCGGCGAGTTGCGGTAGGGCACGTGGGTCATCTTGAGCCCGAACTGCTGCGCCATGAACTCGATCGAGAGATGCTGCAGCACGCCGGCGCCGGGCGAGCTGTAGGTCATCGGGTTGGCGCTCGCCTTGGCGTGCCGGATCAGGTCCTGCACCGAATGGATCGGCAGCGCCGGATTGACGATGAGCACGAACGGCGATTTGACGTAGTGGTAGATCGGGATGAAATCCTTGGCTGGATCGTAGTTGATCTTCCGGTAGAGCACCGGGCTGACCGACATCGGTGCGGCCGTGGAAACGCCGAGCGTATGGCCATCGGGAGTCGCCGCCGCAATGGCGGCCGTCCCGAGCATCAGGGCAGCGCCCGGACGGTTGTCGATCAGCACCGGCTTGCCGAGCGCCTGCGCGAGCGGCTCGGCGTAGAGCCGCGCGAGCGAATCCATGCCGGTGCCGGCCGCCAGCGGGACGATGATGGTGACCGGCTTCGCCGGGTATCCCTGCGCTTCGGCTGGCCGCGACGGCGCCACGGCCAAGAGCGCAAGCATCACCAGGCTCGCGCGTGCGGACCACGTCATCGTGTTTTTCCTCCCCAGGTTCCTGCTCTCGTCCCTCAACGAACGAAGGGACGCCGTCAACGATAGTTCGGCGGCAGGCTGTTGTGAACATGGGTCGCCGCAATGGTGGCCTGGCCGACGGCGACGCTGATCTGATCCAATTCCAGCGTTACGTCTCCGATTGCGTAAAGGTTCGGCACATTGGTCCGGGCGTGATCGTCGACAAAGAGGCAGCCCATCTCATTCGCTCTTGCGCCGAGGTCGACGGCGAGCTCGGAACGCACCTTCGCCCCCATGGCGGGATAGAGCACGTCGATTTCGATCGTTCGGCCGCTCGTCATCGTGGCCACGATCGTGGTTGCGGACGTGTCGAGGTCGGCCAGCGGTTCGGTGGGAAGCGGGATGGCGGCTGCTTCCAGCGCCGCACGGTCTTCGTCGCCAAGCCGCAGGTCGCGATCCAGAGGCAGGAGGACGACGTTCTTGCTGTAAGTGCGCAGGAACAGCGCCTTCTTGATCGCCTTGCGCAGCGGCCCAACCACGGCGATGCGCCGGTCCATCGCTTCGAACCCGTCGCAGATCGGGCAGAAACGGACTTCGCCACGATAGATGAACTCGGGCAGGCTCGGCAGGGCCGGTTTCTCGTCGACTATGCCGGTGGCCATGATGATTGTCCGCGCCGCGAGCGAACGGGCCTTGCAGCGTGCCACGAAGCCGCTGCCGTCCGCTTCCAGTTTCGCCACCGTGTTCTGCTCCAGCACCGCGCCATATTCCTGCGCCTGGGCGCGCAAGTCGGCGAGCAGTTCCGGGCCCGAAATGCCCGCGACGAATCCCGGGTAGTTGTGGGTGCAGGGGATGAGCGCGGCGCGGCTCGCGCCGCTGTCGAGGACCAGGACATTGCGCCGGAAGCGGGCCAGATAAATGGCCGCGGTCAATCCGGCCGGACCGCCGCCGATGACGAGGCAGTCCATGGCGGTGTTGTCACAGGTGCCCACGATTGTCCTGTCTGCCTGTTTCGCGCGGTTCGGTCCGCGATGCCTAACGAATGAGATGCCGGCGGGTTCAGTCGCTTGCCGATCGTCACGGCGGCTGGCGGGCCGCGATCCGGCAATTTTGGCAGACCGAACCCAAGAAAGCCTTCTGATTCAACGAGCGGGGTGGCGCCCGCGATGCCCGGACGGTAAATCAGGACGACCCGAGCGGCATTTTGCGACATGGAGACCAACTGATGCGGGCCACGACCAGGCTGAGGGCCCTGCTGGCGGCGCAGGAGACCGTCGTCGCCCCTGGGGCGTTCGACGGGCTCTCCGCGCGCCTCGTCGAGCAGGCCGGGTTTCCCGCCGTGTACGCCAGCGGCGGCGCCATCGCGCGGTCCTGCGGCGTACCGGACATCGGCCTGATCTCGCCGGACGAGATCGTCGCACGGCTTTCCGGCATGGTCGACGTTGTCGGCATCCCGGTCGTCGCCGATGCCGATACCGGCTACGGCAACGCCCTCAATGCCCAGCGCGCGGCCCGCGCCTTCGAGCGCGCCGGCGTCGCGGCGTTCCACCTCGAGGATCAGACATTTCCCAAGAAGTGCGGCCACTACGACGACAAGGCGCTCGTCGTCCCGGCCGAGATGACGCAGAAGCTTCGCGCCGTACGCGATGCGCTGCATGATCCCGACTTCGTCGTGATCGCGCGCACCGACGCAATCGCGGTGGAAGGGTTCGAGCGCGCGCTCGAGCGCGCCTCCGCCTATCTCGAAGCCGGTGCCGACATGATCTTCGTCGAGGCGCCGACCTCGGAGCACGAGATCGCCGAGATCGCGCACCGCCTGCCGGGCTGGAAGCTCATCAACATGTTCCAGGGCGGCAAGACGCCGCTGCTGCCGGTCGCCTGGCTGCACGAGCTCGGCTATCACCTCGTCATCATCCCGAGCGATACCCAGCGGGCGGCGATCGCCGCCATGCAGCGGGTGCTGGCCGCGATCGCGCGCGACGGCAGCTCGGCGGCCTGTACCGACGCCATGGCGACGTTCCGGGATCGCGAGGTCATCGTCGGAACGGCCGGTTTTCTCGACCGCGACAAGCGCTACGCCTCATGAGCGCGGGCGCGACCGACAATCCCTACACGCGCGGTATTGCGGCGTTCGTGGCCGGGCTCGCCTATGAGCGCATCCCGGCCGAGGTGATTGCGCGCATCAAGCTCCTGATCCTCGACGCGCTCGGCTGCGCCGTCTTCGGCACCGGCCTCGAATGGAGTCGGATCCTGCTCGCCACGCTCGCCCGGCTCGATCCCTCGCAGGCGTGCGGTGTGTGGGGAACGCCGCAGCGGCTCGGTGCGCCGCACGCCGCGCTCGCCAACGGAACGCTGGTGCAGAGCTTCGAGCTCGACGACGTCCACCGCGCGGGCGTGCTGCACGTCGGTGCGGTCGCGTTGCCGCCGCTCCTCGCGCTCGCCGAGCTCAAGGGCGGCATGAGCGGCCGCGATTTCCTGCGCGCCGCGGTCGCCGGCTACGAAATCGGGCCGCGCGTCGGCCTGTGCATGGGGCCGGAACACATCGGGCAGGGGTGGCATTCGGGCGCAACGGTCGGCGTCTTCTCCGCGGCCGCCGCCGCTGCCGCGGCCCTGCGGCTGCCCGCGGACCGCGTCGTGCATGCGCTCGGGATCGCCGGCACGCAATCTTGCGGGCTGATGGCGGCCCAATACGGCGCCATGGTCAAGCGCATGCATGCCGGGCGCGCCGCACAGAGCGGCCTCTACGCGGGACTGCTGGCGGAAGGAGGCTTCACCGGCATCACCGACGTGTTCGAGAGCCCGTATGGCGGGTTCTGCACCACGTTCTCCCGCTCGCAGGATCGGTTCCGGCTCGCCGAGCTGACCGCCGGCCTGGGCGAGCGCTTCGAGACCATGGGCGTGGCGCTGAAATTCTATTCCTGCGTCGGCAGCAACCACACGGCGCTCGACGCAGTTCGCAACATCCAGGTGCGCCGGCCGTTCCGGGCGGACGAGGTGGAGGAGATCATCGTCCTCGGCTCGCAGGCGACCGTCGACCATGTCGGCTGGCCCTATCGGCCGCAAAGCCTGACGTCGGCGCAGATGAACCTGCCGTTCTGCCTCGCGACCCTGCTGGTGGAAGGCGACGTCTTCGTGGAGCAGTTCTCCGAAGCTGTGATCGCCGACCCGCGGCGCGTCGCGCTGGCGGGGAAGGTCGAGGTGCGGCATGATCCGGCGATCACGGCGCGCGGCGCCCGCTACCGCCACGTGGTGCATCTCGAGGTGCACTTCAAGGATGGGACGCGGGAGCAGGAGACCGTCGAAGCGCCTCGCGGCAGCGAGCAGAAGTTCGCGAGCGAACGCGATGTGGTGGAGAAATTCGCCAAGCTGACGCGGAACGTCATGGCGCGCGGCGAGGCCGAACGGTTGCGTGATCTGGTGCTGGGCTGCGATGCGTTGGAAGACGTAGCGGTTCTGGTGAAGGCGTTGGCGAAGCGGCCGTAGGAGGACCCGATGAGGAAATTCAAAGCGCTCCTGTGCGCCGTCGTCGCCCTTGCCGGCGTTGCGAGCGAGCGACCGGCCTGGGCGGAGGTCAACGAGCTGCGCATCTCGCGCGGCTTCGGCATTCACTATCTGCCGATGTACATCATCGAGAAGCTCAAGCTGGTGGAGAAGCATGCGTCCGCCGCCGGGCTCGGCGACGTGAAGGTCAGCTATCGCATGATCGACGGCGGCAACGTCATCAACGACGCGATGCTCGCCGGCGCGCTCGACATCGCCTCCGGCGGCGTTCCGGGATTTCTCACCCTGTGGGACAAGTCGCGCGCGATCGCCGGACGCGAAATGATCGGCCTGAGCGGCGTCGGCGGCGGCTCGGTCTGGCTGATGACGCGCAATCCGAACGTGAAGACACTCGCCGATTTCACCGACAAGGACCGCATCGCCGTTCCCGGCATCAAGACGTCGTTCGTCGCGGTGGTTCTGCAGATGGCCGCCGCGCAGGCGTTTGGCACGGAGAACTACGCCAAGCTCGACCACCTGACGGTCGGCATCCCACATCCCGACGCGCTCGCCGCCATGCTGTCGGGCAAGACCGAGATCACCGCGCATTTCTGCTCGCCGCCGTTCTCCTATATCGAGCATGACACGCCCGGCATCCATCGCGTGATCAACTCGGCGGACGTCATCGGGCCGCTCACCATCATCATGGCCTACTCGACGCGCAAGTTTGCCGAGCAGAACCCGAAGCTCGCGGGCGCCTTCGTGGCGGCGATCGACGAGGCGGCAAAATACATTGCGGCCAACAAGCAGGAGGCGGCGCGCATCTACATCGAGCTCGCCACCACCAAGCCGAAGGTCGAGGAATTGATGCGGATGCTCAATGATCCCGACACGCACTACGCGGCTGCTCCGGAAGGCGTGATGAAATACGCCGAGTTCATGCACCGTGTCGGTACGATGAAAGCGAAGCCGAGCGGCTGGAAAAGCTTCTTCTTCCCCGCGCTGCATGACCGTCCCGGCAGCTGACCGAGGGGCTTGCGGGCGCCGTAATGTTGGCATCTACTCGCGCGCCGCCGCGACGGCGGAGGTAGTTCATGGGCCTCGTAATCCTCATTCTCGGTCTCGCCGTATTCATCGGCGCCCACGTCTTCGTGACGCAGCGCGATGCGCGCGCAGCGGCGATCGTGCGCCTCGGGGAGGGGCCCTACAAGGGCCTGTTTTCGCTCGTCTCGCTCATCGGCATTGTTCTCATCGTGTGGGGCTTCGCCCGTTACCGCGCGGCCGGCTATATCGATGTGTGGTACCCGCCGGTGTGGACGCGCCACCTCGCGGCCGTGCTGGTGTGGCCCGCGATCGTCATGATCGTGGCCGCCTACATCCCGGGCAACATCAAGCGCACGCTCAAGCACCCGATGCTCTCCGGCGTGAAGCTGTGGGCGCTGGCGCATCTCATCGCCAACGGCGACGTCGGCTCGATCATCCTGTTCGCGGGAATTCTCGCCTGGGCGGTGTTCGATCGCATCACCCTCAAGCGCCGGACCGATCCGGGCGCGCCGCCGATCCCGATCGGCGGATGGGGCAAGGACATCGCGGCGGTGATCGTCGGCACGCTGCTCTATCTCGTGCTCGCCTTCTGGTTCCATCCGTTCGTCATCGGCGTGCCGGTGTTTGCGAGGTAGCCCATGTCGACCCAGGCCGAAATCAGGCGGCTGACGGCGCCCGACATCCGCGCCCGCAAGGGCGGCACGCCCATTGTCGCGCTCACCTCCTATCACGCCCATACGGCGCGCCTCGTCGACCGCTACTGCGACGTGATCCTCGTCGGCGACTCGCTCGGGATGGTGATGCACGGGCTCGAGACGACGGTTCCGGTGACCCTCGACATGATGATCCTCCAGGGTCTCGCGGTGATGCGTGGCTCGCGCCGCGCCCTGGTGGTGGTCGACATGCCGTTCGGCAGCTACGAGGCTTCGCGCGAGCAGGCGTTCGCCAGCTGCGCCCGGGTGCTGAAGGAGACCGGCTGCGGCGCCATCAAGGTGGAGGGCGGCCGGCGCATGGCCGAAACCATCGCGTTCCTGGTGGAGCGCGGCGTGCCGATCATGGGCCATATCGGCCTCACCCCTCAGGCCATCAACACGATCGGCTCGTTCCGCGCCCAGGGTCGCGAGGAGAAGGATTGGGAGCCGATCGAGGCGGATGCGCGGGCGGTAGCGGAGGCCGGTGCCTTCTCGGTGGTGATCGAGGCGGTGGCCGAGCCGCTTGCGGCTCGGATCACCGGCCAGGTCCCGATCCCGACCATCGGGATCGGGGCCAGTCCCGCCTGCGACGGCCAGATCCTGGTGCTGGAGGACATGCTGGGGCTCACGCCGCGGGTGCCGAAGTTCGTCAAGCGGTACGGCGACCTCGGGCCATCGATCGAGGCCGCCATCGAGGCCTATGCGCGGGAGGTGCGGGAGCGCGCGTTTCCGGGTGCCGGTCAGGTCTACGGCATGAAGGCCGATGCGGGCAAAGGGTCGGGCAAGATCGAAAAGTGAGCGGACAGCTCACTGTTTTGCCTCTGTTTTTTGCCTTTGCCACACCGCGGCCATAAGGCTACTTTACGCGGCACCGCGGCTGCCTGAGTACGGGGTAGCTGGGGGTGGAGAGCGTTCGTGTCCGATATCTTCCAGGAAGTCGACGAGGAAGTCCGCCGGGAGCAGCTCAAGAGGCTGTGGGAGCGGTGGGGCAACTACGTCGTGGCGCTTGCCGTGGTCATCGTCCTCGGCATCGGCGGCTGGCGCGCCTGGGACTGGTGGCAGATGAAGAAGGCGCAGGAGGCGGGTGCCACGTTCGAATCGGCCCTCGCGTTGGCCCAGGCCGGCAAGCACGACGAAGCGGCGGCGGCTTTCGCCAAGCTCGCGACCGATTCGCCGGGCGGCTATCGCACCCTTGCGCGCTTCCGCGAAGCGGCCGAGCTTTCGCTGCGCGATCGGGCAGCGGCGGTGAAGGCCTATGATGCCCTCGCCGCCGACGGCGGGATTGGCCGGACCCTGCAGGATCTCGCCGCCGTGCGCGCCGGGCTGCTTCTGGTTGACACCGCGACCTTGGCAGAGATGCAGACGAGGCTCGAGCCTCTGACCCAACCGGACCGCGCATTCCGCCATTCGGCGCGCGAGATGTTGGCGCTCGCCGCCTGGCGTGCCGGCGACATGAAGGTGGCGCGGCGCTGGGCCGAGATGGTCATCACCGACACGGAGACGCCGTCGGGCACCCGCTCGCGCGTCGAGATGCTGATGGCGCTCTCCGATTCCGACCGCAAGGGCTGAGACGAATGGTATTCCGTATGCGTCGCATCGTCCGCATGATGTCTCGGGCCGCCGCGCTGGCGGCGGCGTTGGCTCTTGCCGGTTGCGGGACCTCGTCGATATGGGACAACGCCAACTCCATTTCCGACAAGTTTTCCGACGCGATGCACGACTTCAACCCGTTCGGGACCAGCAAGAAGCCGTTGCCCGGCGAGCGCCGCGCGGTGTTCCCGGAAGGCGTGCCGGGTGTGCAGCAGGGGGTTCCCCGCGAGCTGATGCGGAGCAATCAGCAGGCCGGCGACGCGCCGATTGAGCCGGCGGCAGAAGCGCCGCCGCCAGCGCCCAGGTCGGCGGCCAAGAAGACGGCCAAGACCCGAACGCAGACGCGTGGCGCACAGCCGGCAGAGGCCGAATCGTCGGAGCCCGCCGAAGAAGAAGTCTGGCCGCCGCCCCCGCGGCGATGAGGGACCGTCGCGAAGGCGACCTGCCGCAAGGTTTTGCTCGGACGAGCCGGATTGCGTGATGAGCTTTGTCGTCGCCATCGTGGGCCGCCCGAACGTGGGAAAATCCACGCTGTTCAATCGGCTGGCGGGAAAGCGGCTGGCCTTGGTGGACGATCGGCCCGGCGTCACGCGCGACCGCCGCGAGGGCGCGGCGCGGCTCGGCGATCTCGCCTTCACCATCATCGACACCGCCGGATTCGAGGAGGCGAGGGCGGAATCGTTGTCCGGTCGCATACGCGCCCAGACCGAGGCGGCGATCGCCCAGAGCGATGCCGTCCTGTTCCTGGTCGATGCGCGCGCGGGCCTGACGCCGCTCGACAGCGCCTTTGCTGATCTGCTGCGGCGAAGCGACAAGCCGATCGTTCTGGTCGCCAACAAGAGCGAGGGACGGGCCGGGGAGGCGGGTGCGCTGGAAGCTTTGGCGCTCGGCATGGGCGAGCCCGTCGTGCTGTCCGCGGAGCATGGCGAAGGCCTGAGCGATCTCTACGATGCGCTGCGCGCAGCCTTGCCGGACGCGACGGCGCTGCCGGAGGATTCCGGTCAGGCGGCGGCAGAAGCTCAGCCCGGCGCCGTGCCGCATGCAATCCGAGTGGCGGTGGTGGGACGTCCCAATTCCGGCAAGTCGACGCTGATCAACCGGCTGCTCGGTGAGGAACGGCTTCTCACCGGGCCGGAAGCCGGGATTACTCGCGACGCCATCGCGGTCGACCTCGGGTGGAACGGCCGGCGCTTCCGTCTGCACGACACGGCGGGCTTGCGCCGTCGCTCGCGGATCGAGGAGAAGCTGGAGAAGCTCTCGGTCGCCGACGCGCTCAACGCTATCCGCTTCGCCGAAGTGGTGGTGTTGCTCATGGACGCCGAGAAACCGTTCGAGGACCAGGACCTGAAGATCGCCGATCTGGTGGAGCGGGAAGGCCGCGCGCTGGTGCTCGGGATGAACAAATGGGACCTGGTGAAGGCGCGAACAACGGCCGGGAAGCTTCGCCAGGAGGCGGACCATTGGCTTCCCCAGGTCAAGGGCGCTCCGATCGTTGCGCTATCCGGGCTGACCGGCGAGGGAATCGAGCGCCTGATGCAGGCGATCGTCGACATCCATGCGGTGTGGAACCGGCGCGTGCCGACGAACGCGCTCAACCGTTGGCTTGGTGACGTCGTCTCGAACCATCCGCCACCGGCGGTATCGGGGCGTCGCCTCAGGCTCAACTACGTGACGCAACCGAAGACGCGGCCGCCGTCCTTTGTGCTGTTCTGCACGCGCGCCGACGCCCTGCCGGGCGACTATCGCCGCTATCTCGTCAACAGCCTGCGCCAGTCGTTCGATCTGCCGGGCACGCCGATCCGGTTGACATTGCGCGAGAAGGCGAACCCGTACGCGCCGCGCAAGTGACCTCGCGATGACAGAACGACATTCGCCGGCCTCGCCGTGAGCGCGAAGTCAATCCTTGTCCATGCCGGTCGCGGTGATGACCTTTGCCCACTTCGCGCGCTCGGCACGGTAGAAAGCGTCGAAATCTTCGGCCGACCCAATCATCGGTGCGAAGCCCTGGGCGGCCAGTGCCTTCTGGATGTCAGGCGATTCGAGAGCTTTCCTGTTCGCATCGGCGAGCCTGCGGATGACGTCATTCGGAGTCCCGGCCGGTGCCGTCATGCCGATCCACAGCCGCACGTCGAAGCCCGGGTAGCCGGATTCGGCGATGGTCGGAAGATCGGGAAATGCCAGATCGCGCCTCGGGCCTGTCGTCGCGAGGCCGACGAGTCGTCCGTCCTTCACGAACTCCTGCACCGGCGCGATGCTCGAGAACATCATCTTGACCTGCCCGGACAGGAGGTCCTTCACGGTGTCGCCGCCGCCGCGATAGTGCACCGGCATGGTCTTGATGTCCGCGACCATGTTGAACAGCTCGCTCGTGAGATGCGTCGCCGAGCCACGTCCGGCCGTCGCGTACTGCAGCTGGTCCGGTTTCTCCTTCGCAAGCCTGACGAGGTCTGCCACGCCTTTGACGTTGAGCGAGGGGTGCACGACCAGGATGTTCGCAGTCTCCGCCTGCGGGCAGACGGCGATGATGTCCTTGCCGTACTCGTAGCGGATGGTCTTCGACAGGAACTCGTTCGCCACCGTGGCCAATGGCGTGTTCAGGAGCGTGTAACCGTCTGGCGTTGACCGTGCAACCTCCTGCGTGGCAATGGCGCCGCCGGCGCCGGTCCTGTTTTCGATGACGAACTGCGCGCCCATGATCTCGCCCATCTTGGCGCCGACCACGCGGCTGATGATGTCGGATGGACCGCCGGGTGCGAAGCCGACCAGGATACGGATCGGCTTGTTCGGATAGCCGCTTTGCGACAGCGCCGCGCTCGACGCGGCGAGCCCGAGGCTGACTGCGCCGACGAGCAAGACCGCAAATCGCATGCCGGATCGCGCCGCTGCGCCGTCTGTCATCTCCATCTCCCCGTTTTTCACGCCTCCGCGTCTCATCCTACCCCGGCGGGTGAAACTCCATCAGCCGGCCGGCGCGGTAATCGTAGAGCTTGCCTGTCTCCTGGAGCTCCGGCAGGCAGAGCGGGATGATCGCCTCCGCCACCTGCTCGGGCGTGGGCAATGTCGCGGGGTCTTCGCCCGGCATCAACGTGGCGCGCATGCGCGTGCGTGTCGGACCGGGAGCAAACAGGTTCGCGCGCACCGCGGTGGATGCGGTTTCCGCCGCGTAGGTGCGCACCAGCACTTCCAGCGCCGCCTTGGTGATGGAATAGGGACCGCGGTAGGCGCGGGCATTGGCGGCGGCGCCGGAGGTGAGAAACACGGCGCGTCCGGCGCCGGCGCGCTGGAGCAGCGGATCCAGCGAACGGATCAGACGCCAGTTGGCGGTGACGTTGACGGCCAGCACCTCGTCCCAGGCTTTCGGCTCCACGTGGCCGAGGGGAGAAACCGGCCCGAGGAGGCCGGCATTGCCGATCAGGACGTCGAGCCGCCCGTAGCGCTCGGTGAGCGCGCCGCCGAGCCGATCGATTGCGTCGAAATCCTTGAGGTCGAGCGGAACCAGCGTTGCCGATCCGCCGGCGGCGCGGATCGCATCGTCGAGCTCTTCGAGCCCGCCGACGGTACGGGCGAGCGCGATCACGTGGCAGCCCGCCTCGGCCAGCTTGAATGCGATCCAATAGCCGATCCCGCGCGAAGCTCCGGTGACCAGTGCAACGCGGTCGGCGAAGGGCTTCGGCATCGGGCGAGAAGGTCAGCTCGCTTCGGCTAGCAGCGACAGCTGTCGGGGCGGCGCCTCATGCGCCGTCTGGTCGGTGAGCGCGGTTGGATATTCGCCGGTGAAGCAGTGGTCGGTGAACTGCGGCCGCAGCGGATTGCGCCCGCTCTCGCCCATGGCGCGATAGATTCCGTCCACCGACAGAAACGCGAGCGAGTCGGCGCCGATGAAGCGGCACATCCCGGCCAAGTCGTGGGTGGCGGCGAGCAGCTTTTCGCGTTCCGGCGTGTCGATGCCGTAGTAATCCGGATGGGTGATCGGCGGCGAGGCGATGCGGAAATGCACTTCGGTTGCGCCCGCTTCGCGCATCATCTGCACGATCTTGTGCGAGGTCGTGCCGCGCACGATCGAGTTCGTCGACCAGAACGATTCGCTTGCCCGTGACCACGGCGCGATTGGCGCTGTGCTTGAGGCGCACGCCGAGCTGGCGGATATGTTGTGTCGGCTCGATGAATGTGCGTCCGACGTAGTGGTTGCGGATGATGCCGAGCTCGTACGGGATGCCGGACTGCTGCGCATAGCCGATGGCGGCTGGGACGCCTGAATCGGGAACCGGCACGACCACGTCGGCGAGCGCCGGCGCTTCGCGGGCGAGCTCGGCGCCCATTCCCTTGCGGACGTCATAGACGGATCGGCCGCCGACGATCGAATCCGGCCGCGAGAAGTAGATGTATTCGAAGATGCACGGCCGTGGCGGGACCGGCGGGAACGGCTTGTGCGTCTGCGAGCCGTCCTCATCGAACACCAGAACCTCGCCGTTCTCCACGTCGCGGATGAACTTTGCGCCGATGATATCGAGGGCGCAGGTCTCGGAGGCGAGGATCGGGCAGCCGTCGAGCTCGCCCAGCACCAGCGGCCGGATGCCCAGCGGGTCGCGCGCGCCGACCAGTTTCTTGTTGGTGAGCCCGACCAGCGAATAGGCGCCCTCGAGCGCGCGCAGAGCCTCGATGAAACGCTCGATGAAACGATTGCGGCGCGAATGCGCCACCAGATGCAGGATCACCTCGGTGTCGGTGGTCGACTGCATCATCGCGCCTTCGCGCACGAGCTGGCGTCGCAGCGAGAGCCCGTTGGTCAGGTTGCCGTTGTGGCCGACCGCGAAGCCGCCGGTATTGAGCTCGGCGAACAGCGGTTGCACGTTGCGCAGGATGGTTTCGCCGGTGGTGGAGTAGCGGACATGGCCGACCGCCATGTGGCCGGGCAACCGTTCGATCACTTCGCGTCGGGAGAAGGCGTCGCCCACCAGGCCCATGCGGCGCTCGGAATGGAACCGCTGCCCGTCGAAGCTGACGATGCCGGCCGCCTCCTGGCCGCGATGCTGCAGGGCGTGCAGCCCGAGCGCCGTGATCGCCGCCGCATCGGGATGGCCGAAGATACCGAATACGCCGCACTCTTCGCGCAGCCGATCGCCGTCCAGGTCGAGATCGGGGACGCGCGGTTCTGGTTTCATGAGTTCGCTCATCCCTCTCGATTCGCTGTCGGCTGCCGCTACCTGCTGGTGGTCCGAAGCGGCGGCGCCGCGGTCTCCGATCGTTCTCCGCGCGGCGCATCCGGCTCCTGCTCGTCGCCCTTCGGCCGCCGCAACCGCTTTAAGATGGTGCTCTCGGGGTCATCCGGCAACATCGATATGAGCCAATCCCCGGTTCCTTTCAGCACGACCTTCGACTTGGCGTCCCGCACCCAGGTCGGCTGGCTCTTCTCGGGAACCAGCCAGGCAAAGAACAGGAACGCGACGACCACGATGACCAGACCGCGCGCCAGTCCGAACAGAAACCCGAGCGTGCGATCGAGCGCGCCCACGCGGCTGTCGAGCACCATGTCGGAGATCTTGATGGTGAAGATCGAAACGATGATCAGCGTGCCGAGGAACACGCCGCCGATCACGGCCCCGGTCGCGATCAGATCGCTGGTGAAATACTGCTTCGCCTGCGGCAGCAGCCGCGGATAGGCGTAGAGGGTGACAAGGGCGGCTGCCGCCCACGAGGCGATCGACAGGACTTCGCGCATGAAGCCGCGGATCATCGCCAGCAGGCCGGAAACCAGCATCACCACCAGAAGAACGATATCGAGCAGCGTGATTGGCATTGCGCGTTTTTTCGCAGTCGGAACAAGCGCCCGCCCCCTGGAATCGGTCGGCAACCCGACGGGCGCGCCATGTGTATACCGGGACCGGATGCCCTCGTCACCCGTCTTGTGGACCGCCGCCGGAGCGCACGGAACCGCGGCTGGAAGAACAGTAAACACGGGTCAAGCGGGGCGCACGCCGAATGTCTTGCCAGGTTGTCTGTCGTCCATCTTGCGTGCTGCGATATCGGCGACCAGGCTCACCAGCGAGCCGACGGCGGTGAGCGCGAGCGGCGAACCCGCGGTCGCGTCCTGGCCCGCCTCGGGAACGATGCCGCGGGTGAAACCGAGCTTGGCCGCCTCCTTGAGCCGCGCCGCGCTCTGCGGCACCGGACGCACAGCACCCGACAGGGAAATCTCGCCGAAATAGACCGCATCGTTGGGCAGCGGCGCATTGCTCAGCGACGAGACGAGGGCTGCGGCTGCCGCCAGGTCTGCGGCAGGCTCCTGGATGCGCAGCCCGCCGGCGACATTGAGGTAGACGTCGTGGCTCCCCAGCCTGACGCCGCAATGGGCCTCGAGGACCGCGAGCACCATGGACAGCCGGCTCTGGTCCCAGCCGACCACCGCGCGGCGCGGCGTGCCCAGCACGCTCGGCGCTACCAGCGCCTGGATTTCGACGAGCAGGGGACGCGTCCCTTCGATCCCCGCGAACACCGCCGTTCCAGGCGTCCCGAGGTCGCGCTCCGAGAGAAACAGCTCGGACGGATTTGCCACCTCGCGCAGACCTTGTCCGGTCATCTCGAACACGCCGATCTCGTCGGTCGGGCCGAAGCAATTCTTGAGCGCTCTGAGGATGCGGAACTGGTGTGCCCCTTCGCCCTCGAACGAGAGCACGGCGTCGACCATGTGCTCGATCACGCGCGGGCCGGCGATCTGTCCGTCCTTCGTCACGTGTCCGACCAGGAAAACCGCTGCCCCTGACCGCTTGGCGAAGCGGATCAGCGCCTGGGAGGCGGCGCGCACTTGAGTCACGGTGCCGGGCGCCGATTCCACGGCGTCCGTCCACATGGTCTGGATCGAATCGATGACGATCAGTCGCGGCGTGGCGCCGTCCGACAGGGTGGCGATGATGTCCTCCACCGACGTCTCGGCGGCCAGCTCCACCGGCGCCTGGGCGAGGCCGAGCCGCTCGGCGCGCAGCCGCACCTGCGCCACCGCTTCTTCTCCCGAGATATAGGCCGCGCGGTGGCCCGCCCGCGCGAGGGCTGCGGCGACCTGGATCAGCAGCGTCGATTTGCCGATGCCCGGATCGCCGCCGACCAGCAGGACCGAGCCGCGCACCAGCCCGCCGCCGGTGACCCGGTCGAGTTCCGACACTCCGGATGCGAGCCGTGGCGTCGCGCCGGTATCGCCGGCAAGCAATTCGAGGGCGAATTGCCGGCCCTTGCGAGTCTGGCGGCCCGGCCCGGGCGGCCGCGCGGCTGCGTTTTCCTCGGCGATCGTGTTCCACTCGCCGCAGGATTCGCACTTGCCCTGCCATCGGCCATACACCGCCCCGCAGTTCTGGCACACGAAGGTCAAGGACTGACGCGCCACGATCTCGCTCTCCGGTTGGTCAATGAGCGATCAGCCGCCCCGATAGACCCGCTCATAGCGCCGACCGAGGCTGGTCAGTATCTCATAGGCGATCGTTCCGGCGTGCGAGGCGAGATCATCGACGCCGATGTCTTCGCCGAGCAGGCAGGCGAGATCCCCGCGTCGCGGCGCCTCGTCGGGCAGGGCGGTCACATCGATCGCCATGAGATCCATCGAGATGAGCCCGGCGATCGGACAGCGACGTCCCGCCACGATCGCTTCGGCGCCCCCTTTGTCGTCGCGGGCGCTGGCGGCCCGCAGGATTCCGTCGCCATAGCCGATCGAGATGATCGCAAGCCGCGTCGCTCGGCGGGTCGTCCAGGCCGCGCAATAGCCGACCGTCTCGCCCTCGGCCGCCATGCGGACCTGGACGACGCGGCCGCGCAACTCGACCACGGACCGCATGGGATTGACATGGGGAGGCGTTGGATTGGCCCCGTAGAGGGCGACGCCGGGACGCACCATGTCGTGATGTGCGTCGGGCCCGAGAAAAATTCCCGACGAATTGGCGAGCGAGGCGGGAACGCCGGGAAACATCGCGCGTAGCTCGCGGAAGGCCGCCATTTGCCTGGCATTGAGCGGATGGTCCGGCATGTCCGCGCAGGCCAGATGGCTCATGAGGAGCACCAGTTCGCCGCGCTGGGCTTGCGGCTGTGCAGCGACCCATTGCGCCTCTTCGAAGCTCAGGCCAAGCCGGTTCATTCCGGTGTCGACGTGCAGCGCGGCTCCGCCATGCCAGCCCGTGGAGACGACGAAGGCTTGCCACTCGGCAAGCTCGGCGAGACTGCCGATGACCGGATGCAGATTGCTTCCGAGGTAGGCGGGCGCAGTGCCGGGCAGCATGCCGTTGAGGACGAAGATCGTCGCCGTCGGAGCGGCTGAACGCAGCCGTCGCCCTTCGGCCAGATGCGCGACGAAGAACGTCTCGCAGCCGGCGCTCGCCAGGATGGATGACACCGGCTCGAGCCCGCAACCGTAGCCGTCCGCCTTGACGACGGCGGCGCACTGCGCGGGAGCGGCCCGCCGTTTCAAGTCACGCCAATTTGCCGCGATGGCGTCGAGATCGATCGTCAGGATCCCGCCCGCTTCGCTCGAATTTGCAGGTTGGGACGGATCGCTTTGGGTCACAGCACAACATCCTCGAAATGACGTTCCTATGGAATACGCCGAACAAAAGCTTCGGAGCCTCACAGGCGCACTTCAGGGATACGTTCCTTGCGGGCGAGGTTTGAAAACCGGGTGAACCTTCCGTCAAAGTGGAGTTCAATGGTCCCGGTTGGACCATGCCTTTGTTTAGCAATTATAACTTCTGCCTTTCCCTCCGCTTCCTTATATTCTTCTTCCCATTTTAGATGCTCTTCGCGGATATTTCCTTTGTCATCGTGTTGCCTCGGTTCCCTGTTTTTAAGGTAGTATTCTTCGCGGAACACAAAGAGCACAACGTCAGCGTCTTGCTCGATGGATCCAGATTCTCGGAGATCCGAAAGTTGCGGCCGCTTGTCATCGCGGTTTTCAACCTGTCGCGAGAGTTGTGATAGCGCCACAATTGGAACGTTTAGTTCCTTAGCGAGCGCTTTGAGATTGGTAGTAATTTCGGTCACTTCTTGAACTCGATTCTCGCTCGATCGGCGCGTCGTACCCGACAACAACTGAATGTAGTCGATAACTAGAAGATCAAGCCCGCGCTGCCGCTTCAGACGGCGGGCGCGCGCCGCAAGCTGCGCTATTGATAGTCCACCAGTTTGATCTATGTAGAGTGGCGAGACTTCCATTTCGCGAGCGGCGCCAGCAAGAAGGTCGAATTGCGAAGTGCTTATTTCTCCACGTCGAATTTGGTTTGAGGGAATTTGAGCTTGCTCAGAAATTATGCGCGTGGCGAGTTGCTCGGCGGACATCTCAAGCGAAAAGAATCCGACGATGCCTCCGTCAATTGTTTTCTTTCTCCCATCTGGCTGTGTCTCACCGGCATAGCTTGCTGCGATGTGATAGGCAATGTTGGTGGCGAGTGCCGTCTTGCCCATGCCAGGTCGACCTGCCAGGACGACCAAGTCGGAAGGCTGAAGGCCGCCCATCAGACTGTCAAGTTCAATGAAGCCCGTCGAAAGACCTGACAACTTGCCGTCGCGCTGAAATGCGTGGGCTGCCATTTCGATTGCGTTAGTGAGAGCATCTTTAAAACCTTGAAACCCTCCACCAAAGCGCCCAGTCTCGGCGAGCTCGTATAACCGACGCTCTACGTCTTCGATTTGATCTTTGGTGGAGAATTCCACTGGGGCATCGTACGCCAGATTGACCATATCCTCGCCGACCCGAATCAGTCCTCGGCGTGTAGATTGATCGTAAATAGTCCGACTATAGTCGACGGCATTGATGATCGATGTTGCTTCAGCCGCAAGCCGCGCGAGGTATTGGCTAGTTGTGAGACCGCCAATATCAAGATCTGCTGGGAAATGTGATTTCAGCGTAATTGGATTCGCAATTTTGCCATGACGAATCAAACTCCCAGCTAACTCGTATATTTGTTGATGGATCGGCTCGAAAAAATGTTCCGGTTTGAGCAAATCGGAGACTCGATCGAATGCATCATTGTTGAGCAGGATCGCGCCGAGGATCGCCTGCTCTGCTTCGATGTTGTGAGGAATTGTGCGACGAAGCGGAGAAGTGTGTTCGGGCTGTTTCCGCGCGGACAAGTCTTGTAGTGCCATTTAAATTCCCTCCCCAGGCGCACTTACCACGATGATGGGGGGCGAACGAGTCTTCTTGGCGGGCGATACGGGTTCGTCCCGTTATCCAGATATTCACACCCCGGCGGGGCTGAATTGCCCAGCCGAATCAGATTTCGATTGACATCTTGTTAGACGCCGAGAGCAGAAGGTGCAATGGTGAGTCTATTCGCCGGCCAACCTCAGCGGCTGCCAGGCTCCGCCTTCGCGTGCACGGAGCCTTGCCTCCTCCCGGGCGATGTAGTCGCGGGTAATCGGCACGACCCCCTCGCGTTTGGTGATCTGCAGCTGGAACACCATCAGTCCCGAGTGCCGGAACGACATCTCGGAGGCCGCCAGATAGAATTCCCACATGCGCACGAAGCGCTGGTCATAGAGGCGCTCCACCTCCTCGCGGTGCGCGAGGAAGCGTTCGCGCCAGGCCTTGAGCGTCTGGGCGTAGTGCAGACGCAGCATTTCGATGTCCGTCACCCGCAGGCCTGCGTGCTCGACCGCGCGGAGCACCTCCGACAGCGCCGGGATGTAGCCGCCGGGGAAGATGTACTTTGCTATGAACGGATTGGTGACGTTGGGCCCCTCGGTGCGCCCGATCGAATGGAGCAGGATGACACCGTCGTCCTCGATCAGCTCGGCACATTTGCGGAAGAAGGCGTCGTAGAATGTGACGCCGACGTGCTCGAACATGCCGACCGAGACGATGCGATCGAAGCGCTCCGTGACGTCGCGATAGTCCTGGAGCCTGAACGCGCAGTGCTGGCTCAGCCCCTTCTCGACGGCCCGCGCGCTGGCGCTGCGAAGCTGCTCCTGCGACAACGTGATGCCGGTTACGTCCGCTCCGCAGATTTCCGCCAGATAAAGGCCAAGGCCGCCCCAGCCCGAGCCGACGTCGAGCACCCGCGCTCCGGGCGCGACCAACAGCTTGGCCGCAAGATGGCGTTTCTTCGCAAGCTGCGCATCGTCGAGCGACAGTTGAGGCGTCTCGAAATAGGCGCAGCTGTATTGGCGATCGGCGTCGAGGAACAACGAGTAGAGCCGGCCGTCCAGATCGTAGTGATGCGCAACGTTGTTGCGGGCGCGATCCCGGCGATTGAACTGTTGCAGCCGGCGCCACAGATAGCGCGCGAGCCAGCGCGGACGCGCCCAGCGAGGAAGGTAGCCCAGCGGATCCTGGGAAAAGGCGAGATCGAGAAAGTCGGCGAGCGAGCCCTGTTCGACGACGAAGTCGCCGTCCATGTAGGCCTCGCCGACCTTGAGCTCAGGGTCAAGCAGAGCCCCGGCTTGGGCCGCCCGCGACCTGAACCGGACCGCGATCGGGATACCGGTTCCATCACCGAGCACGAAACTGTGACCATCGACGGTGGTCACTCGCAGATTTCCGCGTCGGACGAACGAGGAGAATACGCTATGAAGCAACCAACCCATGGCATGCCTCCGCCACCGTGGGCGCCGTCTCTCGGCACCCGGCGCAGACGCGAAGGCTTAACGCTGGCGGCCGAACAAAGGGCCCACACAAAATCGCACGGGCCGACAGGATTTGGACATAATCATTAAAACAAACTCCGGCCAGGGGAGCAATCCCGATCGAAGCAATCCCGGCCAAGGCACGACAATCGGACACAAAAGCGCCGGAATGGGCTAAGCATCGTGAATCGGACCGACGAAGCAAGGAGGCACCGGGTGCCGAGAGTCCCGCTGTTTTGGCCAAGCCTGATTGCGGCGGTGGTCGCAATCGGGGTCACGGCTGCGCGCGGCCAGCAGGACCTCGATGCGGGAAAGACCGGTCCCCAGCTGTTCGCCCAGGACTGCGCGGCCTGTCACCGCTCCCCGCAAGGCCTGGTCAAGAGCATGAGCGGCGGCTCGCTGGTGAGCTTCCTGCGCCAGCACTACACGAGCAGCTCAGCCTCGGCCAATGCGCTGGCCGGCTACCTCCTGTCGGCCGCTGCTCCGTCGCGCGCCCCGAGCAAGGATCAGGCAAGCCAGGCGGCAAAGGATCGGGCCAAGGCGGCCCGCCCGGGCGAGACGGCGGCGGCACCGTCCTCTGCCGATGCCCCTGGCGGCGCCCTGACCCCTCGCAAGCAGCGCGAGAATCTCGCTCGCCCGAGCGATTCACCAACCGATCCACAGGCCAAAGGATCACGCAAGTCGCGCCGGGCGCCGGCTGCGGAGCCGGCCGAAACCACAGCTTCGCCGACGGAACCGGTCCCCACCACGGCGGCCGCTCAGCCGACCTCGCCGGCCGCCCAGCCGGCAGAGCCCGTTGCCGCCCGCGCGGCTGCGCCGCCCGCCGCCGGAGAGGCGGCTGCCCGTCCTGCCGCGCCGCCGCCCGGTTTCTCCGAGCCGCTGCCCTGACGTTCAGGTGGCGGCCGCATCCGCAGTCTTTTCGTCCGCTTCGACCTCCGCGGTCTCCGGCTTCTCGAAGAAGGATTCGGCCGCGGCGGCAGCTTCTGCCCGTTCCTCCTCCTCCTCCTCTCGTTCCTCGCGGCGCACCGTCACGTCCTCGCCGCGGGCAAGCCGCGCCGCCTCGTCGGCATTGCGCGCGACATAGACCGTGACCGCCACCTCCACCTCGGGGTGGAGGGCGATCGGAACCCGGTGCGTGCCGATGAGCTTGATCGGCGCATTGAGCCCGACCTGCGTGCGGTTGATGCTGAAGCCGCCGCCGGTGAGGAGCTCAGCGATATCCCGCGTCGACACGGAACCATAGAGCTGCCCGGTTTCCGCGGCCTGCCGCAGGACCGTGAAGGTCTTTCCGTCGACCTTGGCGGCGACCTTGTCGGCTTCGGTCTTGAGCTCGAGATTGCGCGCCTCGAGATGCGTCTTCATGGTTTCGAACTTCTTCCTGTTGTCGGCCGTCGCGCGCAGCGCCTTGCCCTTCGGCAACAGATAGTTGCGGGCATAGCCGTCCTTCACGCGGACGACTTCGCCCATTTGTCCGAGCTTGGCGACACGTTCCAGCAGGATGACTTCCATTGTCCTTGACTCCTTTGCTTGCGGTTGATCGAGGCGCCCGTGTCAGGTGGGCGCCGAAGGCGGCCCGCGTCGCGCGGCGATGCGCGCGCGCAGATCGAGAAACGTGTCGCTCAGCCCGAGCAGCATCAGCACCAGCACAGGCCAGCCGAACACGCCGACGGCCGCATAGATGCCGGCGAGCATGAAGCCGCGGCCGTTCATCCCGCTGGTGATCTTGTGCAGGATGGCGAAACCCAGAATGGCGAACGCCATCAGCAGTGTTGCCGCGAACACGCCGGCTATGATGCCGATGAGCCCAGACAGAAAGCTTCCGGCGATCGTGGCGACCAGCAGGGCCGATGCCACGGGCGGGAACTCGATTCCCGCAATGTCCGGCCAGGGGCGCTTGAGCCGGCCCGACACCTTCACGATGCGGGCGGCGAGCCAGAGATTGATGAGGTTGGTGATCGTGGCGAGAACGGCCGCGGTCGGCGGGATGACCGCGACCAGGAAATCCATCAATCGATTGGGATCCGAAATGCCCGGGATCTGCAGCGGCCCATCGAGCGGCCTGCCCATCTGGATGCGGATGATGCGCTCGAAGGCCCGCTTCAGCCCGGCGCGAAAATCGTCGGCATCGGTTCCGAGGTTCAGGATTCCCGCCGTCACCACGGCTGCGCCCAGCAGGGCGGCCCACAGGATCAGGCGTCCGGGCGGGTACCACTCGACGGCGCCGCTCAAGTCTCCCGCCGCCGGTCGCGCCAGCAAAGTCAAGTAGCCGAGCCACCAGGCGGGCAGCCCGACCCCGACCAGGAACGCGACGAAGAAGGTGCCGCCGAACACGATGGCGAGCGCCGCCGCCGCGGAGAGCGATGCGATGAGGCCGGCCACATGGCTCCAACCGACCGCCGCGATCACGATCGGCAGCGGAGCAAGATAGAACAGGAGGATCGAGAACATCGAGCCGGAGGCGACCGACGCGAACAGGAGCGTCGCCGCCGCACCGGCTGAAATTCCGATCAGAACGATCTGCACCATCTTGCGCTGTCCCGCTCGTGGAGCGGTTAGAGACGGATCAAATGTCCGTCCCAACCAGTCAGACGTCAGACGACGGATGCCAAACCTCGGGTCCGTCGCTCGTCGTCCGCCCTTGGAGGCTCGACGCACGAAGGGTGCGTCGAGCACCTCAGGATGACGGTCATCCGATGACGTAGGGCAGCAGACCGAGGAATCTTGCGCGTTTGATGGCACGCGCAAGCTCGCGCTGTTTCTTGGCCGAGACGGCGGTGATCCGGCTCGGCACGATCTTGCCGCGCTCGGAGACGTAACGCTGCAGCAGCCGCACGTCCTTGTAGTCGATCTTCGGGGCGTTGGAGCCGGAGAACGGGCAGGTCTTGCGTCGGCGGAAGAACGGCCGGCGTGCCGGCAATTGGGAGAAGCTCATGATCAATCCTCGCTCGTCTCGGCCTCGGCGCTGTCATCGCGGCCGCCGCGTCCTTCGCGACCCTCGCGACCCTCGCGCCCCTCTCGGCCGTCGCGACCCTCGTAGCCGTCCCGATCACGCCGGCGCTCGCCGCGCCGTTCGTCGCGATCACGATCGCGATCGGCCTTGCGCATCATTGCCGACGGGCCGGCCTCGTGCTCGTCGACCCGCACCGTCAGGTAGCGCAGAACGTCTTCGCTGAGCCGCTCCTGGCGCTCGACCTCGGTGATCGCGGCGGGCGGCGCATCCACGTTCAGCAGCGTGAAATGCGCCTTGCGGTTCTTGCGCAGGCGATACGACAGGGACTTGACGCCCCAATACTCGGTCTTGGCGACCGTGCCTCCCAATTGCTCGATGACACCCTTGAACTGGGCCGTCAATTCTTCCACCTGCTGCGTCGTCACGTCCTGACGCGCAAGGTACACGTGCTCGTAAAGCGGCATTGTGCGTTGCCTTTCCATCGTTTGGTCGGCCCAACCCCGGCGCCAAGCCACGCGAGCCCCTCGGAAAGGCTCGAACACTCGAATGCGGAAACACGGGACGCCGGACCTCGCGGTCCTGTCGTGCCGCCGACGCGGCGGTACGACCGTCCGTTCAGCTCCCAGCCGGGATCGGGCGGAAGCGCGCGTTATAAGGAGTTCTCGCGAAAAGACAAGCGGGCGCGAGGCGGAAGCGCCCGGTTCAGGGTCGATGGCATCGCAGACCCCGATGGCTTGACTTGAGGCTTCGCGACGTGTCTTAGGGCGCGACCTTCAGGGAGGAGCCGACATGGCGGTCGCCTTCGTGTTTCCCGGGCAGGGGAGCCAGACTGTCGGCATGGGCAAGGCGCTGGCGGAGAGCTTCGCCGCGGCGCGCGCCGTGTTCGAGGAGGTGGACCAGGCGCTGGGAGAGAAGCTGACCGCGACCATCTGGGAGGGCCCGGCCGACGCGCTCACGCTGACCGAGAACGCCCAGCCGGCCCTGATGGCGGTTTCGCTTGCGGCCATGCGGGTGCTCGAGGGCGAGGCCGGGGTCGACCTCCGGCGCGATGCGGCTTTCGTCGCCGGGCATTCGCTCGGCGAATATTCCGCGCTCGCTGCAGCCGGCGCCCTGACGATCAGCGATACGGCCCGCCTGTTGCGGATTCGTGGCCGAGCCATGCAGGAGGCGGTTGCGGTCGGCGTCGGGGCCATGGCGGCCGTCCTGGGGCTCGACTTCGACGCCGTTGCCGAGGTCGCCGGCGAGGCGGCCCAGGGCCAGGTGTGTCAGGCGGCGAATGACAACGGCGGCGGGCAGGTGGTCGTGTCCGGCCATCGGGAGGCGGTGGAGCGGGCGGTCGAGATCGCCAAGGGGCGGGGAGCCAGGCGGGCGATGCTCCTGCCGGTGTCCGCGCCGTTCCATTGTGCGTTGATGCGGCCGGCGGCGGAGGCCATGGCGCGAGCGCTTGCCGATGTCGCGGTCAGGGCGCCGGCGGTACCGCTGGTGGCCAATGTGCGGGCGCGGCCGATCACCGAGCCGGCCGATATCGTGGGTTCCCTGGTGGAGCAGGTCACCGGCACGGTACGCTGGCGTGAGTGCGTGGCCTGCATGGCCGCCGCCGGGGTGACGACGTTCTACGAAGTCGGTGCCGGCAAGGTGTTGAGCGGCTTGGTCAAGCGCATCGCCGAAGGCGCGAGCGGCGCCGCGATCGGTACGCCGGAGGATGTCGCTGCCTTCAAGGCCGCACGCGCTGCCGCGACGTAAAGGGAGTACGCGATGTTCGATCTCACCGGCAGGAGCGCTCTCGTCACCGGTGCAAGCGGGGGCATCGGCAGCGCGATTGCACGCGCCCTCCATGCGCGCGGGGGCACGGTCGCGCTGTCCGGCACGCGGCGCGAGGCGCTCGACCGCCTTGCCGGCGAGCTCGGCCCGCGCACCCACGTTCTGCCCTGCGACCTCGCCAACAAGGCGGAGGTGGAGGCACTGGCTCCACGCGCCGAAGAAGCGATGAATGGGCTCGATATCCTGGTCAACAATGCGGGCGTGACGCGCGACAACATCTTCGTGCGCTTGAGCGACGATGCGTGGGACCAGGTGATCGCCGTCAACCTGACGGCTGCGTTCCGGCTCGCGCGCGGCGCGGTGCGCGGCATGATGCGGCGCCGCTACGGGCGCATCATCGGCATCACGTCGGTGGTCGGCGTCACCGGCAATGCCGGCCAAGGCAATTACGCCGCCGCCAAGGCCGGACTCATTGGAATGACCAAGGCCTTGGCGCGCGAGGTCGCCTCGCGCAACGTGACCGTCAATTGCGTGGCGCCCGGCCTGATCGATACGGCAATGACCGCGGCGTTGAACGACAAGCAGAAGAACGATCTGCTCGAAACGGTGCCGGCGGGGCGCTTCGGGACGGCGGACGAAGCCGCCGCGGCGGTGGTGTTTCTCGCCTCTGCGGAAGCCGCCTATGTTACCGGTCACACGCTCCATGTGAACGGCGGAATGGCAATGATCTAGAGGGTTCTCGCCGCTCGCTCGGGGGCCCTCAGGACGCACGCCGGTCATGCTGGCCAAGCCCGGGGAATTATGGTAACCGGAGCCCGGCCGGGCTGGGGCATTCCGGGGGGGCCGGCACTGATCCACGGCGGTCCGCTTGGTACGGCCCGTACTTGTCAACCACGACGAAACTGCGCCACAACGGCTCGGAGTCGCGCGGCCGAATCGAGCCCTTTGAGAAACTCACGAGGTTGAAGCATGAGTGACATTGCCGAGCGGGTGAAGAAGATTGTCGTGGAACATCTGGGTTCGGAACCCGACAAGGTGACCGAAAGCGCGAGCTTCATCGACGACCTTGGGGCCGACAGTCTCGACACCGTCGAGCTCGTCATGGCCTTCGAGGAAGAATTCGGTTGCGAAATCCCGGACGATGCAGCGGAGACCATTCTGACTGTGGGTGACGCCGTCAAGTTTCTCGAGAAGAACGCAAAGAGCTGACGCATGCGCGGGCCAGTGCCCGGCCCGGATCCGGTCCCCGGGCGGCGTTCGCGAGCCCCCCGACCTGCTCCGGGATGGGCACGGGTTTCCCGCTTAAACCATGCGCCGGGAAGGGAGGCCAGAGCAGGCCTGGATTCCAATGGAACGGGACGTGCTGTAAGTTCCATCGCGCTGGGCGGGTAGGCTGCGGCGATCTGGGCCGGGGGGCTCGGATCAGGCGCTGCCGGCCAGCATTCTTCTGTGGGCTCGATCCCGTGGTGGGCGAACCCAAAGAAATCTGCGACAATTCACCATGATGGGGGCGTCGCAGCAGCGGATCCGCGAGGGTCCTCAGCGGACAGGCTGTCGCGGCACAGGAGTTCGGAGATGAGACGTGTCGTCGTCACGGGGCTCGGGATGGTGACACCGCTCGGCTGCGGCGTCGACGTCACCTGGAAGCGGCTCATCGCCGGCGAGAGCGGCGCGCGCGCGATTGCAACCTTCGACGTCTCCGATCTGCCGGCGAAGATCGCCTGCTCGGTGCCGCGCGGCGACGGCAGCAATGGCACGTTCAATGCCGATCAGTGGATGGAACCGAAGGAACAGCGAAAGGTCGACCATTTCATCGTCTTTGCCATGTCGGCGGCGCGCCAGGCGCTCGATGACGCCGGCTGGCGGCCCGTCGACTATGACGACCAGGTCAACACCGGCGTCCTGATCGGCTCGGGGATCGGCGGCATCGAGGGGATCGCCGAAACCGCGATCCTGCTGAAGGAGCGTGGGCCGCGCCGCGTTTCGCCGTTCTTTGTTCCCGGCCGTCTGATCAACCTCGCTGGCGGCTACGTGTCGATCGAGTTCGGGCTCAAGGGCCCGAACCATGCGGTCGTCACCGCCTGCTCGACCGGTTCGCATGCGATCGGCGACGCGGGTCGGCTGATCGCGCTGGGGGACGCGGACGTCATGGTGGCGGGCGGCACGGAATCGCCCGTCAACCGCATTTCGATCGCGGGCTTCACCGCCTGTCGCGCCCTGTCCACCTCGTTCAACGACTCGCCCACGCGGGCCTCCCGGCCGTATGATCGCGACCGCGACGGATTCGTCATGGGGGAAGGGGCGGGCTGCGTGGTGCTCGAGGAATATGAGCACGCCAAGCGCCGTGGTGCGCGCATCTATGCCGAGCTGATCGGCTACGGCATGTCCGGCGATGCCCACCACATCACGGCTCCGGCCGAGGACGGCGACGGGGCGTATCGCTGCATGGCGATGGCGATCCGGCGCGCCGGCATCGCCCCGGCGGCCATCGACTATATCAACGCCCACGGTACCTCTACGCCGCTCGGCGACGAGATCGAGGTCAAGGCGGTCGAGCGCGTCGTGGGAAATGCCGGCGGACGCATCTCCATGTCGTCGACCAAGTCGTCGATCGGTCATCTGCTCGGCGCCGCCGGGGCGGTCGAAGCGATCTTCTCGGTGCTCGCAATTCGCGACCAGATTGCACCGCCGACGATTAACCTTGACAACCCGTCGATCGATACGCCGCTCGATCTCGTTCCACACGAGGCTCGCAAACGCGATATCGATGTGGTTCTGTCGAATTCGTTCGGGTTTGGCGGGACCAATGCATCGCTGGTCTTTCGCCGTGTCACAAACTGAGTGCAAGGGGTCAACCCGGTCCACCCTTTCGCCATATTTGCGCCTAACCTCTCGTGGAGACGAGGAAACATGACGGTGGATGCGTCCAACCCGCGGTCCGGGGCGGCCGAGGCTACGCGCCCGAACGGAACGGCCGGTGCCGCTGCTGGCGCTTCGCGCATCTCGCCGCGCAGTCCACGCGCTGCCCTTGAGCCCGAGCGGTTGGCCCAGCCGGCGCGCCCCTCGAAGCGCGCCCGCCATCCGATCGTCGTGATTGGCAACGCCGTCCTCACCATCATCGTGCTGGTTGCGCTGGTCGGCGGGATCGCTATCGCAATCGGCAAGCAGCGGTTCGAGGCGGCTGGTCCGCTGGAGCGCGAGCGCATCGTCAACATTCCCCGCGGACTCGGGATCAAGGACATCGCTGAGCTGCTGCAACGCGAGGGCGTGATCGATCAACCCTGGGTTTTCATGGGCGGTGTCGTGGCGCTCAAGGCGCGCGACGAGCTCAAATACGGCGAATACCTTTTCCAGCGTCAGGCGAGCCTGCGGGACGTCGTCGATACTCTGATCGAAGGAAAGGTGATTCTTCACCAGGTGACCGTGCCGGAGGGGCTGACGTCGGAGCAGATCGTCGCGCGTCTCCTGGAGAACGACATTCTGTCCGGGCCGGTCAAGGAGATCCCCAAGGAAGGGACATTGCTGCCGGAGACGTACCGCTTCAGCCGCGGAACGACGCGCGAGCAGGTCATTGCTCGCATGCAGCAGGCGCAAAAACGGGCCGCCCAGGAGTCGTGGGAGCGGCGCTCCGCCGACCTGCCGATCCAGACGCCGGAGCAGCTGATCGTGCTGGCGTCGATCATCGAGAAGGAGACCGGCCGGGCCGACGAGCGCAGCAGGGTCGCGGCCGTCTTCATCAATCGGCTCAAGCAGAAGATGAAGCTCCAGTCCGACCCGACGATCATCTATGGCCTGGTGGGTGGCAAGGGCACGCTCGGCCGGCCGATCATGCGCAGCGAGATCGAGCAGCCGACGCCATACAATACCTATGTGATCACCGGCCTGCCTCCCGGGCCGATCGCCAATCCGGGCCGCGCCGCGCTCGAGGCTGCTGCCAACCCGTCGCGAACGCGCGACATCTACTTCGTCGCCGATGGTACCGGGGCCCATGCGTTTGCCGAGAACTACGAGCAGCACCAGCGCAACGTCGCGCGTCTGCGCCTCATCGAGCAGCAGCAGAAGGATCCGCTCAAGCCGGTTCCGGACGCCGCCGCCGCACCTTCGGCCACCAGCGCCTTTGCACCGACCGGAGCCGCGCCCGCCGCAGCTGCTCCGCCGGCGCCCGCGGCTCCGACGCCGGCGCCGCGTCCGCAACCGGGCAAGTCCAAGTCGCAGGGCGGGTCCCGTCAATAGTTCCTGCATTTCCGGGACATGCACTAAGTTCCGACGCGACCTTCACGGGGACCTGAGTTCATCATCATGGCGCTGTCGAGCATGACCGGCTTTGCGCGGGCCGACGGCGTTGCCGGCGCCTACACCTGGGCGTGGGAGCTCAAGTCCGTCAATGCCAAGGGGCTGGAGCTGCGGCTGCGCCTGCCGCCCGGCTGGGATTCGATCGAGCTTCCCGCGCGCGGCCGCGCGTCCGAAAGCCTGGCCCGGGGAACCGTCTACGCCAATTTATCGGTAAATCGTGCGGGCATTCCACCGGTGGTACGGGTCAACGAATCCGTCCTCGCTGCCGTGCTCGCCACCATCGGCGACGTGGCGCACCGCATCGACGCGGCGCCGCCCAGCCTCGACGGGATTCTCGCCCTCAAGGGGGTGATCGAGGTCAGCGAGGCGGATGAAAGCGAGGAGGCCCGCGGAGCTGCCGAGGCGGCGATCCTGGCCGGGTTCGGCGACGCGGTCGCCGGCCTCTCGGACATGCGCCGGCGCGAGGGCGAGGCACTGGGGCGCGTGCTCTCGGCCCGACTGGACGAGCTCGCGGCGCTCTCGCGGCAGGCGGAGGCTGCGCCGGGGCGCCGACCGGAGGCCATCAAGGCGCGGCTCGCCGAACAGGTCGCGCTCCTGCTCGACGCATCGGACCGCTTCGATGCGGACCGCCTGCACCAGGAAGCGATCCTGATCGCCTCCAAGGCCGACATACGCGAGGAGCTGGATCGGCTCACCGCCCATGTGGCTCAGGCGCGCCGCCTGGTCGAGACCGGCGGCTCGGTCGGTCGCCGGCTCGATTTTCTCGCCCAGGAGCTCAATCGCGAGGCCAACACCCTGTGCGCCAAGTCGAACGACGTCGAGCTCACCAACATCGGTCTCGAGCTCAAGGCGGTGGTCGAGCAGTTCCGCGAGCAAGTGCAGAATCTGGAGTGAGGAATGGGGGATTCCTCGGGGCCGACGAGCGCGGCTGTCGCCCGGCGCGGCGTGATGCTGGTGCTGTCTTCGCCGTCCGGCGCCGGCAAGACCACGTTGTCGCGCAAGCTGCTGGAAACCGATTCTGCGGTCGAGTTGTCCGTATCGGTGACGACGCGCCCGAAGCGGAGCGGCGAGGTCGACGGCCGCGACTATCATTTCATCACGCAAGGCCGGTTCGATGCCATGGTCCGCGACGGCGAGCTGCTCGAATGGGCGACGGTGTTCGACAATTGCTACGGCACGCCGCGCGCCCCGGTCCTCTCCGCCCTTGCGGCGGGTCGCGACGTGCTGTTCGACATCGATTGGCAAGGTACGCAGCAGCTGCGCGAGAAGGCGAGCCATGATCTGGTGAGCGTCTTCGTGCTGCCGCCTTCGGTCCCCGAGCTGGAGCGGCGGCTCAAGACGCGTGCGTCCGACAGTGACGAAGTCATCCACGGGCGCATGGCCAAGGCAGCCGACGAAATGAGTCACTGGGCCGAGTACGACTACGTCGTCATCAACCACAATCTCGATCGCGCGTTCAGCGAAGTGTGCGCGATCCTCGCGGCAGAACGGCTCAAGCGCGAACGGCAGACCGGGCTCTCCGAGTTCGTACGGTCGCTGCAGAGGGGGTTGTAGGCGGGACCGCAGCATCTGGCCGTGGCGCCAACCGGTGGGTGTAGAGTTGTGCCGTACTGGATTGTCTCGACGAATTGAGGCCTAGGCCTTCCGTCGCGACTGCTCGACGGCACCTGGAGCCCAAGCGGCTTACCTGTTTTCGGGTTGATGGGGAGCGTCGAGGGAGCGCGGAGCGTATTGCGGCCGCACGGCTTCCAATCGCGATGAAGAGCGCGCCGACAATCAGAGCCGCGGCAACCGCGAACGTGATCCGCATGCCGCTCGCAACGGCGTCGGGATGCGCTGTTGTGATGTCGGTCGCCCCCGATGCAAGCGCGAACACGGCCCCCATGACGGATGCACCGGTGATGAGCCCGAGATTGCGCGAGAGGTTGAGCAAGCCGGACATGACACCGCGCTGACCGCCGGGAATATCCGTCATGACGTCGGTGTTGTTGGCCGTCTGGAACAGCGCGTAGCCTGCGGTGATGACGACGAGGGGGCCAATGTAGCCGGGGATGCCAAACGTCGTTGGCATTGTGGATAGGATGAAGGAGCCGGCCGCCACTCCGATGAGCCCCACAATGGTCATGCGTTCCGCGCCAAAGCGGTCCGCAATGCGACCGGCTGGCACACCGGTGAGCGCGACGACAAGCGGGCCGACCGATACGACGAGTCCGACTAGGGCCGTATCGAGCCCGAGCGCGCGGGAGAGATAGAATGGCCCAACCACCAGCGTCGCCATCATGACCGTCGCGACGAGTACGTTCATGGCGAGGCTCGCACTGAGCGGCGGATTGCGGAACATCGCCAATCGGACCAAGGGTGATGGTGCTCTCCTTTCGGCGAGGACGAAGAAGCCGACTCCAAAGACGGCGGCCGACAGCAGAGCGATGTTGGGCGGACCGAAACTGCCGCGCCCAATCGTCATGGCGAGCGCATAGGCCGCGAGCGTCAGAGCAAGCAGGAGCGTGCCTACTTTATCGAAGCTGGCCTGATCAGCCTTCGGCACCCGGCGGTCAACGGGCAGGTAGCGATAGGCGAGAACAAGGGTCAGGATGCCCAGCGGCAAGTTGACGAGGAAGATGGCCCGCCAACCGAGTCCGGCGATCAGGATGCCGCCGAGCGAGGGACCGAGCGCAGTTCCAAACGCGGACATCGTTCCGAGCAGCCCCATGGCGCTGCCGGTCTTGTCCTTCGGGACCGTCTCACCGACGAACGCCATGGTGAGGGCCATCATGATGGCCGCTCCGAGGCCTTGTGCCGCCCGGGCGGCAACGAGCAGCCAGAGCGTGGGCGCGGCGCCGCAGAGGACCGAGGCCACCGTGAACAGGACGAATCCGGCCAGCAGCAGCCGTCGGCGGCCGGTCAAGTCACCGAGCCGGCCGACACTGACGATCAGGGTGGTGATGGCGAGGAGATAAGCGAGGACAACCCACTGGACTTCCTGGAAAGAGGCGGTGAACGCCTGTGCCAACGTCGGCAACGCAACGTTGGCGATGCTCGTGCTGAGCGAGGACAGCAACATGGACAGCGAAAGGCTCGCGAGCGCCCCTCGAACCGAAGGTGTCGGTTCCGCGCTTGCAGCGACTGCGTCATCTCGTGCTCCAATCATTGGCTTCAAGCGGACTTCCTATCTGGCAACTCCCGAAGCGGGGCTGTCAGAGAGGTAGTCCGTGCACTGAGGTTGCAGAAGGCGCACGATTTGCACTCTATTCGTGCGTTTGACGCCATGTCACGGCCGAACTACTATCGGTGATATATGCCGACGCCCGATCTCAACCTGCTCGTCACCCTTGATGTGCTGCTCAGGGAAGGCAGCGTCGCACGCGCAGCCCAGCGGTTGCGGCTCAGTCCGTCCGCGATGAGCCGGGCGCTGGCGCGATTGCGCGAGACGACGGGCGATCCGCTGTTGGTCAGGGCCGGACGCGGTCTCGTTCCAACACGCCGGGCGCTCGAGCTTCGCGAACGGGTCAGCCAGCTCGTGCAGGACGGAGAGGCGGCGCTACGCCCCGTCGAGACGCTCGACCTCGGACAGCTCGTCCGCACGTTCACCCTGCGGACCAGCGAAGGCTTTGTCGAGAACTTCGGACCGGACCTCATTGCTCGCGTCAACGCAGAAGCGCCCGGCGTGCGGCTGCGCTTCGTGCAGAAGACAAACAAGGACAGCGCACCCCTTCGCGACGGCATCGTCGATCTGGAAACTGGCGTTGTGGGGAAGACGACGGGTCCGGAGGTACGTGCGCGGTCATTGTTCCGAGACCGTTTTGTCGGCGTCGTGCGAATTGGCCACGCGCTGAGCCAGGGCGAAATCACTCCCATCCGTTATGCGACCGGCAAGCATGTCTTGGTCTCGCGGCGGGGGCTCGACAAGGGACCGATCGATGACGCCTTGAAACCGTTGAGTCTGGAACGGGAGATCGTCGCGATCGTCGGCGGGTTTTCGACGGCGCTGGCTCTGGCTCGGGACACTGACCTGATCGCCAGCGTTCCCGAGCGGCACACCGGAAAGCTGCGCGCCGGAATGCACAGTTTTCCCCTCCCGGTCTCCATACCGGAGATCATGGTTTCATTGCTCTGGCACCCGCGGGCGGATGCAGATCCGGCACATCGCTGGCTGCGTCGGTGCATTCGGGACGCTTGCGCAGACAAGACGCCAGCCGCTGCAATCGAAAAATGACGTTACGGGTCAAAACCGTGAGTCTCAGATCGAGTGCAATATCTACGCTTTGCTCTTCGAAACAGGCATCGGGCAGGCGTCGCTTGCGTCGCAGCTGCCGCCGGCCATGATCGCTGCGGCCTACTGCGGCGGGCACGGGCCTGCGTAGGGCGGCACCGGTGCGGCGGCGCCGGATGCAGCGGCATGGCAAAGGACGACGCGCTCCTTCTCGTCCACCGGGTCGAGCGCGTATGAGCGCAGGCTGTAATTGCCGGCGTGGTTGAAATAATTGCACAGCGGCAGGAGCGTGGTGGTGCGATCGACGACCCAGTCGGCGCCCACCCGATAGGGCGCGCTGCTCCTGACGTCGACGATTTCGGTGGTGGCGACGACCTTCCATCCCTCTTCGCCGATCGCATCGCAGGCATGCCGCGCCGACGCGGCCTCGGTCTTCGCGGTGGCGAGGGCAGCCAGCAAGGTCATGGCAAACGTGGCTGATTTCGTCAGGATCGTGCCGCGCATGACTGCACCCTTGTTCGAAAAAGCACGTTCGCGATGCCCGCACCGGGATGGCTTGCCGGCTTGACCCCGCGGCCGGCCGGGTCAAGATGATGCCACAAGAATTCAGACATCGGGAGGACGAGGCATGGGCAAGGATGCTCGGGATCGCGCGGCCGCGGCAGGCACGCCGGTGGACGTCAGCCGTCGATCATTCCTGACCACAGGCGCGGCCGGCCTCGGCACCGCCGCGCTGACCGGGGCCGTGGCGCATGAGGCGAGCGCACAGGCGAGCATGCGCTGGGACCACACCGCCGACGTCGTCATCGTCGGTGCGGGCGTCGCGGGCCTCGCCGCCGCCGTCACCGCGCGCGATCACGGCGCCTCGGTGATCGCCGTCGAGGAGAATTTCGATATCGGGGGCCGCGGCATGCTGAGCGGCGGTCGCGTCAGCCTCGGCGGCGGGCACGCGCTGCAGCAGAAGCTCGACATGAAGGACAACGCCGAGCAGGTGTTCCTCGACTGGGTGAGCCACGAGCACGGCGACAGCCGCTACAGCGATCGCGATCTCGTGCGCGTGTTCGCCGACGAGAACGTCGCCACCTGGAACTTCCTGATCGAGAACGGTGTCACGTTCATCGAGAAGCCGATCCAGTCGCCCGATGCCGCGACCATTCCGCGGATCTTCGTCACGCATGAATGGCATATCCCGAGCGAGGTGGTCGCGCCGCGCCGGAACCGCAACGGCTCCGGCCTGGTGCGCCGGCTGGCGGAGAGCGCGCGCCGGAAGGGCGCGCAGATCCTGCTGAAGCACAAGATGACCAGCGTCGTGCGCGAAGGCCGCAACAGCGGCAGGGTGCTCGGGATCACGGTGCGGAGCGGCAACACCACGCTCAGCTTCCGCGCCACCAAGGGCGTCATCCTCGCCACCGGCGGCCACACCGGCAACGTCAATTTCCGCCGCATGTTCGATCCGCGGCTGACCGAGGAATACCAGCAGGCGTGCGAGCCCTACGTGTCCCAGATGGCCGACGGAGAGCTCGCCGCCATGGATGTCGGCGCCTCGCTGTGGGCGACCGCCAACCAGACCTGCGAGGTCGGCGCGGCCATCACCAAGACGCGCCACATCGGCTGCCGCTGGGGATATTCCTCGCTGGTCTACGAGCCCGACAGCATCATGTTCCCGCAGGCGAAGGCCACCGGCCTGACGGTGAAGGACTGGCAGGACCTCATCATGGTCGACCAGTACGGCCGGCGCTTCTGGAACGAAGTGGACGGCTCCTTCAAGTTCTTCGCCGCCGCCATGGCCTACCGCGGCGACAAGAGCAAGCTCAACGGCGGCGGGCCGATCTGGGCGATCTTCGACGCCGAAGCCGCGGCGCGCGAGAAGTGGGACCCGAAGCCGCCGTACGTCGATCCCGACGGCTACTTCTTCGTCGCCGACACGCTTCCCGAGCTGGCGGCCAGGATCAGGAATCCATACCAGAAGGAGCCGATGGACGGCGCCGTGCTGCAGGAAACGGTGAACCGCTACAACGGGTTCGTCGCCGAGGGCGTGGACAAGGATTTCAAGAAGCCGACCCCGATGCACAAGTTCGCGACGCCGCCGTTCTACGCCGCATGGTCGACGCCGATCCTGCACGACGCGCTGACGGGGCTGCGCACCAACACTGATGCCGAGGTGATCGACATGCGCGGCGAAGTCATCCCGGGCCTCTATTGCGCCGGCGAAAGCCAGGGCGGATTCGCCCAGCATGGCCTGGCGCGTTGCCTGGTGTTCGGCCGCATCGCCGGGCGGCACGCCGCGCGACGCGTGGCGTAGCCCAGGGATAAAGACGCGATGGATACGACGGCGCGCGCCGGCCCTGCCGGGATTGCGTCGGGCGAGCCGGCGCCGGCCGGCGCCGTGGCGCCGCACCAGATCACGCTCGCCGTCTGGGGGATACCGGAGGCTGTTGCGGCCGGCGAACGGTTCACCGTCAAGGTCGGCGCGAAATCGTCCGCCGGTGCGGACTGCGGTGTGGACTCCGCCAATGTGGATCTGGGGCGAGGCCGGATCGCGCTCCGGGATTCGACGGGTGCGATCGTCGCTTCTGGTTTCCTCAGCGACGCCGCCTGGCCGGGCACCAGCGCGCTGTTCTGGGCCGAGGTGGAATTGCAGGCTCCGACCGTGCCCGGACTGCACGCGCTCTCGGCTGATTTCGACGCGCGCGACCTCGATCCACCGCATGCGGGCGCATCGTTTCGCTTCGATGTGATGGTCGTCGAGCCGCCTGAGCACAGCGTGACGGTGAAGGTCACGGACAAGGAGACCGCCGGCCCGGTGGAGGATGCGCATGTCCGGCTCGGGCCCCATCGCGCCATCACCGGCGCGTCAGGGCTGGCCGAGATGCGGACCGCCAAGTGCCGCTTCGACCTTCGGATCTGGAAGGCCGGCTATGACGCGCCCGTCGTGGCCGTGGACATCGACGGCGACACCTTCGTTCGGGTCGAGGTCACGGCCATTCCTGAGGAAGACCCGGACGCACGCTGGACGGGATAAGCGCGCGATCCTGAGAGCCTCGCCCCCTGTTCCCTTCGCCGCCTTGGCCCGATAAGGTCCCGCCGTCATGTCGATATCCATGCAATACGCGGCGCCCGAGGCGCCCGAACCGCACCGCACGGCGGGCGCCATCGCGGCGCTCGTTCAAGGCAGGCTCTACGCCCTGCAGCACCCCTATGCGCTCGACGGCCGGGTGAGCTCGTATCCGGCGAGCGCGCGCGGCTATTCCGTGGCGAACAGCTACCTGCTGACCCAGAGCGATGCCGCCATGCTCATCGATACCGGCTTCGGCAAGGACGAGGCGGCGATCCGCGGCGAGATCGAGTCGTTGATCGCGCCCGGGCTGCCGCTGTCGTTGTTCCCGCTGCGGCTCAACGAGTTCATGTCGATCAACAACGTCGAATTGTTCGCCGGCCACTTCAACGTCGAGCAGTGCTACACGAGCAATACCGACGCGGCGCTATGGTTCGACTTCGGCGCCAAACAGAACGGGAGAAGCATCCTGGATGCCATGCCGGTCACTGCAGTGACGCGGGCGGACACGATCTGGCTCGGCAAGCAGGGACGGGGGATCGACGTCATGCAGGCGCCGATCCGCCTGATCGCCACGCGCTGGCTGTACGATCGGACGACGCGCACGCTGTTTTCCTCGGACCTGTTCACCCACGTCTGGCGCGCGCATGCGCACGGGCCCTGGATCGTCACCGAGGCGAACGACATCACGAGCGAGCGCGAGCTGCGCTCGTTCATGCTCAACACGCGCTACTGGTGGCTCGAGGGCGCGCCGACCGACGCGATTCGCCGCGGCATCGACGAGGTGTTCTCAAAGCACGACGTCGAGACGATCGCGCCAGGCTACGGCTGCATCCTGTTCGGCCGCAAGGTCGTGGCGCGGCATGTGCGGATGCTGGACGAGATTCTCAAGGGCCTCGACAAGCGCGTCGCGGTCTCGCGCTACGTGTCCCGCGACGAGGAACGCTGAACATGGCGAACAAGATGCCGCGAGAGATCGCACCCGGCGTGTTCTGGATCGGCGACTGCCTGGCGCAGCGTCACAAGGGCAAGGTCTATCACGGCTACAACGCCGCATTCCTGATTGCCGGCGAGACCGCCTCATGCCTGGTGGAGACCGGGCACCCGAAGGATTTCCCGGTGATCGAGCGGCACATGAACGAGCTGTTCGCGCGCGGGGTGCCACCGCTGAAATATCTGTTCGTCACCCACCAGGAGACCCCGCATTGCGGCGGCCTCGGCCGCGTGCTGAAGACCTTTCCCGACGCGGTGCTGTGCGGCGACGTCAGCGACTATCACCTGGCGTTTCCGCAATACGAGCACCGCATGCGCTGGATGAAGGAGGGCGATGAAATCGATCTCGGCGGGCGCAGCCTGATGGCGGTCGAGCCGGTGATCCGCGACCTGCGCACGACCTGGTGGGGCTTCGAGACGCGCGATCGCGTGCTGTTTCCGGGCGACGGCTTCGCCTACAGCCACTATCACGAGGACGGCCATTGCGGCCTGGTGGCCGAGGAGGCGACCTCGCTCGACCTGCCGGACGTCTCCGCGGTGTTCGCGGACCTCGCGCTGTTCTGGACCAAATTCGCCAACATGGACGCCTATTGCGACCGGCTCGACCACCTGATCGAGCGCCTCGGCGTGAAAACCATCGCGCCGACCCACGGCCTGCCGATCACCGACGTTGCGCGCACCGTGCCCAAGGTCAAGGAAGGGCTGAAATACGGCGCCCAGGTTGCCGAGTCGGGAACCAACGAGAAGGTGGTGCTGGCGGGGTGAGGCAAACCTACGGCGCAGCCGTGATCTTGTTGGCGCGGATCACCTCGCCCCACAGCTTGATCTCGCGCCCGAGCAACGCGCTCGCTGCTTCCGGCGTCTGCTGGTCGGGCGGGAACATCTCCATGCCGGCGTCGGCGAACGTCTTGCGGACCTTGGCGTCGGCGAGCGCGTGGCGCAGCGCGCCGTTGAGCCGATCGACGATTCCGCGCGGCGTGTCGGTCGGCGCCAGCAGCATGTGCCAGAAGTCGAGGTCGAGCTTCTTGTAGCCGACCTCGCCCATGGTCGGCAGCTCGGGCAGGCCGGCGAACCGGGTCCGGCCGATGATGGCGTAGGCCTTGAGCTTGCCGGCCTTCACCAGCGGGCCGGCGGCCACGGCCGACAGCGAGCTCAGGTCGGCGACGCCCGCCAGGACGTCGTTGAGCGCCGGACCTGCGCCGCGATAGGGAATCTGCGTGACCGCCCCGCCGATCTCCTGGGCGACCAGCACGCCGGCGAGATGCCCGAACGAGCCGACACCCGCATGGGCGATTTTGGTGTTCTGCGCGGGATCGTTCATCCATTTCACCAGCTCGCCGATCGTGTTCGGCGGCAATGTCGGGCGTGCCGCGACGGTCGAAGCCGAGGTGTTGACGAGGCCGATGGCGACGAAGTCCTTTTCGGCATCGAATGCGAGATTCGGGTAGAGCGTCATGCCCGCCGCGATCGCGACCTGATGCAGCAGCACGGTATAGCCGTCGGGCGCGGCGCGGGCCGCGCGAGCGGCCGCGATCATGCCGCCGGCGCCGCCGATATTCTCGACCACGAGTTGCTGGCCGAGCGATTGCGACATGGCGTCCTGGATGATGCGCGCGATCGCATCGGTCGCGCCGCCGGGCGGGTAGGGGACCACGAGCGTGACGGGACGGTTGGGATAGGTTTGCGCCGATGCGGCGCCCGCCAGCAAAAGAGACACGACGAGAAATGGCGCCGCGAGCGCGCGTGCGAACAGCATGATGTCCTCCCCGGTGTATTCTTATCGTCCGGCAAGGCCCAACCCGGGATTCCCCGCGATCGGGCCCCGAACCAGCCGGGATAGTCACGCTTTTCCGAGGTTGTCGCAAGGCAGACGCCGTTCGCCGATGGCGCTGCCGGCCTCGAAGCACCCGCTTTCCCGCGGCCGGCGGATCCCGTACTGACGTTGGCGTCGCTCGCCCGCGTTTGCGGCGCTAATCTAATGGCCGCCGGCCGGCATGGTGCCGCGCCCGATCGCCATCCCGCGCACCCCTCCCTCGACGCTTGCCTTCATGAGCCGGCACCAGTCGAGGCCGAGCGCTCCACGACCGCCCTCGCACTGCCCGAGCTTCGGCAGGAGGAACATTCCCCCCACGATCGCGACGGTCAGACCGACGGCAAGAATGGCCCGACGCATCAGCGTCGGGTCGCGCGCCGCCGGTTTCGGGGGTGGCGGCTGTGCTGTTGCCTGCTGCGGTGCGCGTACCGCGCCCCGCTTGCCGAATTCACCCTGCATGGCGTCGGACCGAATTGACCGGTACCAGTCTGTAGCGCGGGAGGATTAACAGTGGGTTGCAAGGTCCGCGTAAATTCAACCGTGGCAGTGGCGGCGATCGGGTCAACCATTTTGGCGGCACAGGTCGACGAGGTGATCGAATAAAGCGGCGCGTATCAGTAAGGTCCGGAACGCAAGGTGCAGGTGCAACGGCTAGCCGAGAAGACTTGGCAGCAACCCGCCGGATGGACGGATGATTTCACGAACCGGGAGAGCCTGATGGATCGCTTCGCGCGCGGACCGTTTCACGTGGGTTACGAACGTCGCGTCGACCTCGATGCGCTGCGCCGCAATCGCGTGGCCAAGGCCGAGGCGGAGCGCCGCCGCGCCGGGCTCGACGCCCTTTTGGTATGGAAGGACGAGAACTGCCGGTATTTGACCGACCTGCGCCCGCAGCTCATCGCCGGCAAGTCGACGGCGCTCAACGGCGCCCTGCTGGTCGAGGGAAAGCCGCCGATCCTGTTCTGCTCGGGCGGCGAGCGCGACCGCGTCGACCGCACCATGCCGTGGATCGAGGAAGCCCACACCATTCCGATCGTCGAGGAGAAGGCGCTGGTCGAAGGCCTGGTGAGAGACATCCTCGGCCCCGCGCTCAGGGACCATGGATTGACCGCGGCGAAGCTCGGGCTCGACGAAGCGAACACGATCTTCACCAAGGCGCTCGCGGCCGCGTTCCCCAAGCTCGCCGTCGAGGACGGCGACACGCCCATGCAGCAGGCGCGCATGATCAAGCTGCCGGAGGAGATCGTGCTGCTCGAGGAGGCCAGCGCGCTCGCCGATGCGGTGACGGCGACGGCGACCGCGACGGTGGCGGACGGGGTGCGCGAATGCGAGGTCGCGGCGGAAGCCATGCGCACGCTGTTCCGGCTCGGCGGCGAGTACGCCCACGTGATGACGCCGTTCGTCGCGTCGGGCGAGCACATGGCGCCGCCGCACCGGATCTGCAGCGACAAGCTGATCCGCCACGGGGACATCGTGTTCATCGACATCGGCGCCTGCTGGAACGGGTATTTCGGCGATGTCGCCCGCACCGTGATGTGCGGCAAGCCGTCGGACGAGCAGAAGCGGATCTATACCGCCGTGTACGAGGCCCTGCGGGCCGGCATCTCGGAGATGCGTCCGGGCCGGACCAACAAGGACGCGGCCGACGCGCTGATCCGGGCCGCGGACAAGTATGGGCTCGGCGGCCGCTTCCTGTCCCTGTTCATCGGCCACGGCGTCGGCATCGGTGCCAACGAGCCGCCCTACATCGGCGAGACGCTGCCCGGCGCGCCGGTCTACGAATTCAAGCCCGGCATGGTGTTCGCCGTCGAGCCGCTGATCTGGGTCGAGGGCGTGCGCGGCGGCGGCGGCGTGCGGCTGGAGGAGATGGTGCTGGTCACCGATGCCGGCCCGCACGTGATGTCGCGGGCGCCATTCGAGGAGAAGCTGATCCTGTAGGCCGTGCGGTCGACGGAACACCGGCGCCGCACGACGCCGCTTTGCCAAAACGACTCCTCGGTGCTCAAACTGTTCGGGCACGCAGCGGAGCGGTCAGGCGAAGCGAGCCTGTGCGGTGCAGGCTCGAGGCGGAACGACGAAGGGAAGGCGGGACCCGATGCGCCTGAAGGACAAGATCGCGATCGTGATCGGTGCCGGCCAGTCGCCCGGCGAGGGCATGGGCAATGGCCGCGCCACGGTGCTGCGCTTCGCGCAGGAGGGCGCGACCGTGATGGCGGTGGACCGCGATCTCGCCGCGGCGGAGGAGACCGCGGCCATGGCCCGTCAGCACGGCCCGTGCGTCGCATTCGCGGCCGACGTCACCGAGGAGCCGATGCTGACGGCCATGGTCGGCGCCGCGCGCGAGAAATTCGGGCGCATCGACGTGCTGCACTACAACGTCGGCCTCAGCATCGCCGGCGGCGATGCGCCGCCGACCGAGATCACCGAGGAGGCGTTCGATCGCATCGTCGCGATCAACCTGCGCGGCTGCGTCATGGCGGTGAAGCACGTGCTGCCGGTGATGCGCGCGCAGCAGGCGGGCGTCATTCTCACCATCTCCTCGCTCGCGGCTTACGAGGATTACCCTTACGTCGCCTACAAGGCGACCAAGGCGGCGATGGTCGCCTTCACCCAGCAGGTCGCGATCCAGAACGCCGGATACGGCATCCGCGCCAATTGCATCCTGCCGGGGCTGATGGACACGCCGATGGCGGTGGATACGCGGGCGCGCCACAGCGGCAAGCCGCGCGCCGAGGTGGCGGCCGCGCGCGACGCCAAGGTGCCGCTGCGCCACAAGATGGGGACCGCATGGGATGTCGCCAATGCGGCCCTGTTCCTGGCGTCCGACGAGGCCAATTTCATCACCGGCGTGGCGCTGCCGGTCGACGGCGGTGCGCTGATCAAGATCGGCTAGGCACGGGCTTCGCTCAACGGCTTGGTGATGGTGCGCAGGCGTTCAATGAACGTCTCTGCGACCGGGCTCAACGTGCGGTGCCTCAACGTGACGATCTCGATCGGCTGCGATTGCATCGGGAGCCTGACCGGCAAGGCCTTGACCGGCAGTCGCCTGGCGCCGAAATGCAGCATCGAGCCGGGCAGCATCGTCAGAAACGCGCTGGTCACGACCAGCCGGATGCGAACGGTCAGGGAATTGGAGACGACCCGTGCCTTCAACGGCGGCAAGCCGATCGAGCGAAATCCCTCGGCGATGAGGGACCCCGGCGGCGTGTCCGGCTCCGGCAAGGCCCAAGGAGCTTCCAACAGCTCCGCCAGATCGATCTTTCGCCGACGCGCCCAATGACTTTGCGAAGCCGCCACGACGAATAGGTGCTCGTTGAACAGGATCTGCGAAACGAACTCCTGATCATGAACGGCACTGGATCGAAATTGCCGCGAAACGGCGAGATCGATCCTGCGTTCCTGTAGTGCGCGATAGAGCGTTGCGGCATCGCCCTCGACGGCATGGAATTCGATTCGCGGAAACTGGCTGATCAATGATTCCATGGCCGCCAATACGAGGCCGTCGATCGCCGGGCCATGCGCGCCGATCCGCAGTTCTCCCGCGGTCGGGTCGGAAATCAGCTCGATTCGCCGAAGGCCTCGCTGCAAATCGTCGAATATCGCGATGCCGCAATCCATGAGCGTTCGCCCGCACTGCGTCAGCTCCACGCCCTGGGAGTTGCGATCGAACAAGCGCGCGCCAAGCGTACGCTCGAGCGCCGCAATTGTCTTCGAGACGACCGGGTGCGAGACGGCGAGGAGAGCGGCCGCTTTCGACATGCTCCCCGACTGAGCCACCGCGAGCAGCACGCGGAGGTCCCTGAGCTTGATGCGGCGCGCTGCCCGATCGCTTGCCTGCATGTTTCCGATGAAGCCGAAAGGCTACAGCCTTGTCGAAAAATGGAACTCCCAGTTACAACGAAAACACGCAAGATTGCAACGGCCCGCGACATGCAGGTGCCGGCGCGTCGCCGACACGCAGGTTCCTCGATCTCGCGTGGTCCGTGGCAATATTGCCAAGCCGGATGGTGGAAACATGCCGATCTCCCGACTCTTTGCGCTCCCCGCCGCCGGCCTGTCGCTTGTGCTCGCCCACTTTGCGATTGCCATGACCGCGCCGCGGCAGGCCGACCCGCGGGTCGCCGACCTCGTCCAGTCCGGCAAGGTCCGCGTCGGGCTGTTCGCCTCTCAGTTCACCAAGAACGCCGCGACGGGCGAGCCCACCGGCGTGTGGGTCGAGAGCGCTCGGGCGCTGGCAGCGCGTATCGGCGTTGAGCTCGAGGTGCGCCAGCATCCGACCCCGCCAGCGGCGGTGGCCTGCCTCAAGGCCGGCGAATGCGATCTGCTGTTCCTGCCGCTCGACGCTCGCGCCGCAAGTGTCGGCGACTTCTCGCCGCCGATCTTCCAATTCGACTACACGTTGCTGGTGCCGGCCGACTTCCCGATTCGAACCGTCGCCGATGCCGACCGCCCCGGCGTGCGCATTGCGGCGGTGCGCAACCATGCTTCGGCCGGCGAGCTCGCTCGTCACTTGAAGGAAGCCGAACTGGTCTACGCCGACACGCCGGAGCCCACCTTCGACCTGTTGCGCGCCGGACGCGCCAACGCAATGGCGTCGGCGCGTCCGACGCTGCTCGCCTTTTCCGAGCATTTGCCTGGCTCGCGCGTGCTGGAGGAGCGCTATGGCGCCAACATCAACCGGATGGTGGTTCCGAAGGGCAAAGCAGGATGGCTCGCCTATGTCAGCGAGTTCGTCGAAGACGCGAAGGCGTCCGGCCTGGTGCAGAAGGCCATCGACCGCGTCGGCCCGCGCGGCAGCGCAGTGGCCGCTCCGGGCGATTCGAATGAGTGATCCGGCGGGTTGCGAGTGCGCACCGCACATGTTGACAATTCCGGCAAGTTGTTCTCTGTTTGTTCTTAGGCCTAAGAGCCCACTCAGTCGCGGAAAGTGCTCCGTTCATCAGAACCGTGCGGAAGCCATCGGATGGACGCGGCAGCCACCATCCTCCATGCGGACCTGGACGCCTTCTACGCCTCGGTCGAGCAACTGCTCGACCCGTCGTTGCGCGGCAAGCCGATCGCCGTCGGCGGCGGGGTCGTGTTGGCCGCTTCCTACGAGGCAAAGGCCTTCGGGGTGCGCGGCGGGATGCCGGGGCGGCGGGCGCGCGAACTGTGTCCGCAGCTGATTTTCGTCGGCGGCCATTTCGGCGAATACCAGCGGCTGGGGGACGCCGCCATCGACGTGCTGGGCGACTTCACGCCCCTGGTCGAGCGGATCTCCATCGACGAGGCGTTCGCGGATGTCGCGGGCTGCACCCACCTGTTCGGTCAGCCGGCGGAGATCGCGCAGGCGATCCGGCAGCGCGTGCGGGCGGAGCTCGGGCTGCCGATCTCGGTCGGCGTGGCGCGCACGAAGCACTTGGCGAAAATCGCCTCGCAGGTGGCGAAGCCCGATGGGCTGGTGGTCGTCGACCCGGCGACCGAGCTCGAGTTCCTGCACGGGCTGCCGGTCGAGCTGATGTGGGGCGTGGGTCCGGTCACCCGGGCGCGGCTCGCCGAGATCGGCGTCACTACCATCGGGCAATTGGCGGAGATGCGGGCGCAGTCGCTGCAGCGGCTGCTGGGGCGGGCGATGGGCGACAAGCTCTCGGCGCTGTCGTGGAATCGCGATCCACGCGAGATCAAGACGCATCGCCGGGCGCACTCGGCCGGCGCACAGTCGGCGCTCGGCAGGAAGCAGGCCGCGGAGCATGTCTTCCGGCCGACGCTGCGTCATCTCGCGGACAGGATCGGCGCGCGGCTGCGCGCCAAGTCGCGGCCCGGCCGGACCCTGACCGTGCGGGTGCGGTTCGCCGATCTGCGCTCGGTCACCCGCTCGGTGACTCTGCCGGCGCCGATCTCCGCGACCACCACCCTGGCGGAGATCGCCGAGGACCTGGTGCGCGGCGTCCTTGTCGATCACCCGGACGAGACGACGATCTCGCTGCTGGCGATAGCGGTGTCGAACCTGGAGGCGCACGCGGTCGTGCAGCTGGAGCTCCCGCTTGGCCTCGAGGACGAGGAGCGCCGTCCCGGCAGCCGAAAGGGTCTCGCGCGCTGGACCGCCGACCGCGCCGTCGACGCGATCCGCGAACGCTTCGGCTGGGAGGCGGTCGGGTACGGGTCGGTCGCGCTGGAGGTCGCGCGGTCCGTCCCCGACGCCTTCCGCGAGCTCGCCGAGAAAGAGCTGTGAGCATCATTGGCCGTCCAGCGCGCGTGCGAGCCTCACATAGTCCTCGACGGCCAGATCTTCCGCACGCGCTGTTGGGTCGACATCCGCCGCTGCGAGCAGCGCGGCGGGCTCGGTGCCGAGCGACTTGAGGCTCTGGCGCAGCATCTTGCGCCGCTGGCCGAACGCCGCTGCGGTCACGCGCTCGAGCGCGCGCAGGTCGCAGGCAAGCGGTGCCTCGCGCGGCTCGAGCCGTACCAGCGAGGACGTCACCTTGGGCGGCGGCACGAAGGCGCGCGGCGCGATGTCGAACAGGATCGCCGGTCGGGTGCGCCAGTTGGCGAGCACCGACAGACGCCCGTATGTCTTCGAGCCCGGCGCGGCGACGATGCGCTCGGCCACTTCGCGCTGGAACATCAGCGTCATCGATTCGTACCACGGCGGCCACGGCTCGACGGTCAGCCAATCGACGAGAAGCTGCGTCGCGATGTTGTAGGGGAGGTTGGCGACGATGCGTGCCGGCCCGCCGTCGAGATAGGGCACCGGATCGATGCGCAATGCATCGCCGTCGACGACGATGAGCCGTTGCGGATCGTGCGCCACGATCTCGTCGAGGGCGGCGAGGCAGCGCGCATCGCGCTCGATCGCCACCACCCGCCGCGCCCCCGCGGTGAGGAGGGCGCGCGTCAGTCCGCCGGGTCCCGGGCCGACTTCGAGCACCGTGACGCCCTCGAGCGGGCCGGCGGCGCGCGCGATGCGCGCCGTCAGATTGAGGTCGAGGAGGAAATTCTGACCGAGCGACTTGCGCGCGATGAGACCATGCCGACGGATGACCTCGCGTAGCGGCGGCAGATCGTCGATCGGCGTCATTGCGGTGCCGCAACGGCGGAGGCCGGTGCGGCGGTTCGGGCGGCGAGGCGCAGCGCTGCGATCAGGCTCGCCGGATCGGCCTTGCCGGTGCCGGCGATGTCGAAGGCCGTCCCGTGGTCGGGCGACGTGCGCACGATCGGCAGGCCGAGGGTGACATTGACCGCATGGTCGAACGCCAGCGTCTTGATCGGGATCAAGGCCTGATCGTGATACATGCACAACGCGACGTCGTAGGTCGCGCGCGCCGCCGCATGGAACATGGTATCGGCGGGGCGCGGTCCCCGGGCGTCGATGCCGAGCTGGCGCAGCTGCGTGACCGCGGGAGCGACCACCCTGCGGTCTTCCTGCCCGAGCGCGCCCTCCTCACCGGCGTGCGGGTTGAGCCCGGCGATCGCCAGCCTCGGGCGGGCGATGCCGAAGCGCTCGCCAAGATCCCGCGCCACGATGCGCCCGGCATCGACGATCGATCGGGTCGTGAGCTGCGTCGGCACCTGGCTCAGCGGCAGGTGGATGGTGACCGGCACCACGGCGAGCTCGGGCGACCACAGCATCATCACGGGCTGCGCGGAGCGGCCGGTCCTCTCGGTCACAAGCTTGGCCAGGAATTCGGTGTGGCCAGGCTCGGAAAACCCCGAGCGGTACAGCACGCTCTTCGCCACCGGGTTGGTGACCACGGCGGCGGCGCGGCCGTCGAGCACGTCCGCAACCGCGCGCCGGATCGCCGCAATGGCCGCCGCGGCGCTGGAGTTGTCGGGCTGTCCGGGCTCGGCGGTGATGCCGACGCCGAGATCGACGACCGGAAGCGCGCTCGCAAAGGTTTCTTCGGCCGTCGCCGGCTCCACCCTCCGGATCGGCACGTCGAGCCCGACCAGGCGCGCGCGGCGCGCGACGAAATCCGGATCGGCCAGCAGGTAGAAGGCAGGCAATGCGAGTTCGCGGCGGCGTTGCCAGGCGGCGAGAGCGATCTCAGGTCCGATGCCGGCCGGCTCGCCGATGGTCAGCGCCAAAGGCTGCGACATCGAGCGCTACCGATACTCGATCATCGCACCGGAGCGCAGTTCCTTGAGATAGCGCTTGCCCTGATCGGCGAACTTCTCCTGGAACATCCTCTCGCGGACCTCGCGCTTGCCGGGCAGCTCGCTGGTGGTCTGCCGCTTGCCGCACAGCGCGTACATTTCGATGCCCTGCGCGGTCATTTCTGGCGCCGTCAAGCGACCTTCCTGCGTGCTGTCCAGGATTTCGCGCAGCTGTGGCCCGAGGTCGGCGGAGGTGCGCAGAACGGCATCGCGCACCGCGATGTCCTTGAGCCCGCGCGCGAGCCGCAGGCCTTCCTCGCAGCCCTGGAAGCGCGTGCGCAGGCCCTCCGCCTCGCGCTTGCGCGAGGCGATGACCGGTTCCGGCGAGCCGCGCGGGATGATGAGGAGGATCGGCCGCAGCGTATACTCGTAACCGACCGCCGCCTCGCCCTCCTTTCGCCCCGATGCCAGCGAGTCGAGGATGTCTCGTTCGCGGAACTGGAAATTGGACTGGAATTTTCCCCGGATGATCTGCTGCCAGCCCATGTCGGCGCGAATGCGGATCTTGACGTGCTCGGGCGAGATGCCCTGCGCGATGAGAGCCTGTCCGAAGGTTTCGGAGCTGTTGCCGGAGCGACTGGCGATGCCCTTGAACGTTCCTTCGATTTCGGAATCGGTGATCTCGAGCTTGAAGCGCTTGGCGATCTGCAGCTTGAGCTTCTCGTCGATCAGCTCGTCGAGAATCTCCTGGCGTGGCGCGGGCCGGTGGGTCGACAGCTGGACCAGCTTGGTCCGCTGGGTGATGTCGACCGCCGTGATCGGGTCGCCGTTGACCAGGGCCACCACCTGCTGCGCGACGGCAGGCGCGGGCGGCCATCCCAGGGGGATCATCGCCAGCACGGTCGCTGTCATGATGACCCAACGGCTCATGGGCTCGGTCCGATTTGCCATCGCGTCTTCCCGGTTCCGTCCTGGGTTTTTCTTCTGGTGCACATGCGCTTCGCAGTCACAAGACTCGGATGCATCGTGTCGGGCTACTAGAAATGCAGCGCGCTGGCCGGGTCGTTGCTGCCCGACAGAGTGTCGACGCGTTGCCTGAACTGGGTGGTGCCGAGAGTCCGCAGACTGACTTGCAAGAGGACTGCGTGGATCGGCTGCGGATTGACGGTGTAGCTGTAATCGGTCGTGTAGGTCACCCGTATGCCGAAGCAGTCGTCGATATAGCCGAGACCGAAATTGGTCTGGTTGATGCGGTCCGTCTCGATGTCGAAGCGCAGCCCTCCGCTGAGCGACCAATTCTGCGTCAGCTTGACCGACCCGTTGGTCAGGATGCCCTGGCGACGCGTCAGGATGCCGATCTCAGGCTGTGCATCGTAATTGCCGTAGAGGACGGACAGGGACCAGCGCTCGAAATTCACCCGGCTTTCCAGCTCGACCCGGCGCAGATCGAGGTTCTGCTCGTCGAGGCGGAAGCGCGCGATGAAGGCATAGGTGGTGGTCGGCTGGAAGATCAGGCGCGCCACGTAGTCTGAGGCGCTCGTTTCAAGCCCCGAGTCGAGGCCGGTGTTGGCCGTGTCGGGGATCGCGTACGAGTTCTTGCCGAACAGCTGGTACGATTGTCCGACCAGGACGTTGACGTAGCCGCCGCGGTTGAACTGGGCGGTGTATTGCAGGGCGACGTTCGCCCGCGTGCCGCCTTCCGCGCGATCGAAGCCGGAGAATTTGTCGAGCGCCAGCAGATTGGCGTCGCTGAACACCAGGCTCTGGGCATCCTCGTTGGGGAAGCGGCCGATGTTGGTCTCGTCCGGTCGCACGATCACCTGCGCGATCGGTTCGATCGTCTGGGTGCCCCAGGAATGCGCGCTGATGAACGGGTAGCGATATTCGAGGCCCACCGCCGGCATGCCGCGGAAGACCGTGCTGTCGCCGGTGGGGATGTAGTTCGCAACGCCCGCTTCATTCTTGATCGACATCGTCGCAGCGTCCGCCCGCGCCGAGACGAAGGGCGTGAACACCTGGCCGAACGGATCGATGATGCTCCGCCGCCACATGAGGTCGCCGGACAGCCTCGTGTAGTCGCCGGGAATGCCGCGCAGCAGACAATTCGCCGGAACCTTGACGGCCGGATCCGCCGTCGTCGGCGCGCATAGATTGGCGTTGAACGCGTTGAGGGTGATCGGGTCGAAATCGGCGTTCGAGCGGCTCAGGCTCGTCAGGTTGAACCGATAGCCGAGCTCGCCTCCGAGAATCGGCTGCCCGAACTTGTACGAGTAGTCGATGACCGGATGAATGACCGGCAATTCCGACTGAATGTCGAAGGCGGAGAGGCCGAGGTAGTGGATCGCCCGGGCATCGAAATAGCTCGTATCGCCGCGTCCCGTCAGGTAGGCCTGCGACACGATCTCCGGCCGGATCTTGCCGACGCTGTAGTCCTGCATGAACGGCTTGTCGGTCACCAGCGTACCGTCCCAGCCCCAGACCCAGCGCTCGGCCAGGCTGAACTGGCCCGCGGTCTGCACCATGCCGCGGAAGTCGCGATAGCCGGTGCCGAATCCGGACGTACCCTCGGGGAGGAACTGATCCTTGTCGGCCTGCCAGATCCCGGCGGCGCGGATCGTGTAGGCGCCGCTCATCAGGCGGTGCCGCCATTCCGCCTGCAGGAGCGGGCCTTGCTTGGAGGTGAGGGTCGGGGTGATGGTGATGTCGTAATTGGGCGCCAGCGCCCAATAGAACGGGGTCGAGACGCCGAGGCCGTAGACGCTGTGCACCGTCGCCCAGGGCATCAGGAAGCCGGTCTTGCGCTTCACCGTCGGGTCCGGCGCCGAGAAGAACGGGATGTATGCCAGCGGCACGCCGAAGAACTCCAGGCGCGCGTCCTCGTAGTACACCGTCTTCTCGGTTTGATCGTGAATGATCCGCGCGGCCTTGACCTGCCACAGCGGCGGCCGCTGCGGGTTCTCAGCGCACGGCTCGCACGCGGTGTAGACGCCGTTCTGGAACACGGTGATGTTGCTGGAGGTGCGCTCCGCCCGCGCTGCCGCGATGCGGGTCTTGTCGGGAGAATCGAGGCGCAGCGAATCCACAAACCCGTCGCGGAAGTCGTCGCTGAGCTCGAGCATGTTGGCGTAGAGGATCTTGCCGTCAGCATCGGTCAGCCGCACGTTGCCTTCGGCGTGCAGCCGCTTCGCCTTCTGCTCGTAGATGACCTTGTCCGCCTCCAGCGTCGATCCGGCGTAGTGGATCTGCACGCGGCTGACCGCCGACACGCGGTCGTTGGTATAGTCGTACTGGATCTCGTCCGCCGTCACGAGCATCTGCGCGTTCGGGTCGGTGCGGCTCTGCTGCAAGAGCTTCGGCGTTGTGGTCACCTTCTGGCGGCGCGCCGGCGCCCCGAGAAATTGCGCCTCGGCGACCGAGGCATCGAGCCACGCGCCGGCCACGGCCAGCAATACGACGAGCAGCGCGGCGGCCCGCGTCCGCGAGCCTCTCCGCGCCAAGGGGGGGTGCGTGGTGGTGGCTGCGGCCATCACCCGTCCTCCAGGTACAACAAGGCGACAAACCCCGTCAGGCCGCCCGCGAGCACAGGCAACCACGCCGCCGCCACCGGATGGATCAGCGCGGCCTTGCTCATGTCCTCGGTCACTTTCGACAGCACATAAAGCAGAAAGCCGGCGATGACGCCACTTAGAATCATACGGGTTACGCCGCCAAAACGAAAGAACCGTAAACTGACCGAGGCCGCCAGTAGAACCATGGATGCCAGCAGGAACGGCCGCGCCAGCAGCAACTGGTACTGCAACTTGTATCCGGCCGCGCCCAGTCCAGCCTGTTCAGCAAGCTGGATATACTGTTGCAGGCTCCAGAACGACACGGTATCCGGGGTCGCAAAACTTTCCCGGACCTGCTCCAGCGTCAAATTGGTCCCCAGTTGATAGGCCGACAATTGGCGCGGCGGCGCGCTGACGGTGTAGACGGTCACCTCGGTCAGGCGCCAATATCCGGTCTCCAGCTCGGCGCTCTTGGCCTCGATTCGCTCCTTGAAGCTCCCGCCGGCATCGAACGTCAGAGCGGTGACCCCGTCGAGGAGCCGCCCCTGGCTGCGGCTGGAGGCGGCGTTGAGAATTGACTGGCCGTTGGCGTCGCGTTGCCGGACCCAGAAGCCGACCTGTCCCCCGCGCGGGCGTTGCCCGAACAGCTCGGCTTCCAGCTGCTTGGAATACTCGCGCAAGGCGGCGGACACCGGATTGTAGGCGGTGGTGGCGGCGACCCCGATCAGCAGCGCCACGATCACGGCGGGGGTAATGAACTGCCAAGCGGACATTCCCGCCGAGCGCGCAACCACGAGCTCCAGCCGCCGCGACAGCGTCAGATAGCAGGTCATCGCCCCGATCAGCACGGCGAACGGGATGATCCGCTCGGTGACCTGCGGGACGCGGAACAGCGAGATCTGCGCCACGATGAAGGTCGAGGCGTTCGATACCCGGCTGGCCTGCCGGGTCATCTCCACGTAGTCGACCAGCACGACCAGCAGCAGGATTCCCCCGAACACGGACGCGGCCGCGCCGAGAAAGCGCATCCCGAAATATCGCGCCAGCGTGCCCGCTACCATCGGGGTTGTTCCGTCATGTGCCCTGCCGTGCGAATCGTGCGCTCAGGGCCGCCACCATGGCGGTGATAGCCTTTGGCGGCTCGACGGTCATGCCGCGCCAAATGAACAGCAGCCCGACGGCGAAACCGAGTACGATCGAGACGTACAGAAAGGCGATGGCCGAGGGATTTTGCGCCGAGAAGATCGTGCTGCCGAAGCCCGCGAATCGCAGGGCCGCCACGGCCGCAATGGCAACGCCGAGCGCGAACGCCCGGCTCTGCCGCGTGGTGGCCGGCGTTCCCAGGAACGCATAGGCCAGCACGGCGAACGCCAGGGGGTAGAGCGGGGCGGCCAGCCGGTCGTGCAACTCGGCGCGGAAGGCGCCAGGCTGGGCCTTGAACAGAGCGTCCTCCGGGTCCGGCGCAGTGAGTTCCCAGAGGTAACGTTCGCGCGGCGTGAGGCTGCGGCCTTCGGCGCCGCTCGAGAAATGCGACAGATCGAAGGCATTGCGATCGAACTCGACGATCACCGGGTCGCGCCTGGTTTCCTCGCGCCGCTGCACGCTCCCGGCTTCGAGCACCAGGAACGTGCCGCTCTGGGTTTCCAGGATCTCGCCGCGTTCCGCCAGGAACGTGGAGCGCTGCTTCGGGTCGCGGGCGTCGTCGATCAGGATGCCCAGGAGCTGCCCGTTCGGCAGCCGCTCGCGGATATGGAACGTTAGGCCGCGCTCGATGGTCGTGAAGCGCCCCGGCTTCACGATGGTCGTGACCAGGTCGGCCCGCAGCTGCGCCGCCCACGTGCGCAGCTCGCGCAGCCCCTTGGGCCCCAGATAGGCGCCGATCAGTCCCACCAGGAACGAGACCACCAGGGCCGCGAGAAGAAACGGGACGAACAGGCGCCATGGCGAGATGCCCGCCGCGCTCATGACGATCATCTCCGAATCGGCGTTCAGCTTGTTGAGCGTGTAGGTCACGGCGATCATCAGCGCGATCGGCGCGATCAGGAGGACGAGGACCGGCATGAGCAGGCTGGTCATGCCGATGAACACCAGGATCGCCTGGCCCTGGTTGGTCATCAGATCGATTTCCCGCAGTGCCTGGGTGACCCAGATCAGCAGCGTGAGGCTGACGGCAATCAGCGCAAAGGCTCCGAACGTCGTTCGGAAGATGTATTTGTCGAGCGAATTCATCGTCCCGCGACGTCCCCTGGGTACCGTGTCCCGGCATGTTCTCGTCAGGCCCCCGGCCGGGCACCGGCACGCGCCCTTTTTTCGCCCGACAAAATGGCTCGGCCAAGGCAATGCACTGAAAAATCTCGCGTTGTGGCTTTTCGGTCATCCATCTCGCCAGGCCGGAACCGATGCTGTAAGGAAGGCCGCATCGGTACTCGTGAGACGAGGACGCAGTGACCATGCCCGGCGCAATCAAGCTCAATTTTGCTCGTTTTGCGCCGGTCCAGAAGGGCGTTCTCATTGTGTTCACGGACGAGGGCCTTGCCCTCGGCAAGGAGAGCCGCCGTCTCCTCGGACCGGCCGGCGATCTGCTTGGCCGGATCGGCCGCGCCGAGCGGTTCACGGGCAAGAGCGGGAGCGCGCTCGAGCTCGTCGCTCCGGCCGGCCTGAAGACCTCGCGGCTGGTCTTCATCGGGGTTGGGAAGAACGAGCTGAAACCCCGCGACCTCACCAAGCTCGGCGGGATCGCAATGGGCAAAGTCCCGTCCGCCGCGCGGGAGGCCACCTTCCTGTGCGATCTGCCGGGCGGCCCGATGGCGCCCGCACAGGTTGCACACCTGGCGCTCGGCGCAAGCCTGCGCGCCTATACGTTCGAGCGCTACAAGACCAAGCGCAAGGAGGGCGAGGAGCCCCCGGTTGCGGCGAAGATCGCGCTGGCCGTTGCCGACGCGCGCGCGGCGCGCCGGGCCTGGCAGGCGCGCAACGCGGTGGCCGACGGCGTGGTGATGGCGCGCGACCTCGTGAACGAGCCGGCGAACGTGCTCTACCCCGAGGAATTCGCCGATCGCACGCGAGAGTTGAAGAAAGTCGGCATCGCGGTGGAAGTGCTCGACGCGAAGGCGATGCGCCGGCTCGGCATGAATGCGCTGCTCGGGGTGGGGCAGGGCTCCAGGCGGGAAAGCCGTCTGGTCGTCATGCGGTGGAACGGCGGCGGTCGCGGCAAGGTGCCGCTCGCCTTCATCGGCAAGGGAGTCACGTTCGATACCGGCGGCATTTCCATCAAGCCGGCGGCCGGCATGGAGGACATGAAGGGCGACATGGCCGGCGCCGCCTGCGTGGTCGGCCTCATGCACGCGCTCGCCGCCCGCAAGGCGAAGGTGAACGCGGTCGGCGCCATCGGCCTCGTGGAGAACATGCCGGACGGCATGGCGCAACGGCCCGGCGACATCGTCACCTCCATGTCCGGCCAGACGATCGAGATCATCAACACCGACGCGGAAGGCCGGCTCGTCCTCGCCGACGTCCTCCACTACGTCAACAAGCGCTTCAAACCCAGCTTCATGATCAACCTGGCGACCTTGACCGGCGCCATCCTGGTGGCGCTCGGCAACGAGCATGCCGGCCTGTTCTCCAACGACGACGCGCTCGCCGCAGCTCTGACGAAAGCCGGCGAGGAGACCGGTGAGAAGGTGTGGCGCATGCCGCTCGGACCGGAATACGACAAGCTCATCGATTCCAAGTTCGCCGATGTGAAGAACACCGGCGGCCGCAACGCCGGCTCGATCACCGCCGCCCAGTTCCTGCAGCGGTTCGTCGACAAGACTCCGTGGGCCCATCTCGACATTGCCGGGACCGGCATGAATTCGGCGCAGACCGACATCAATCGAAGCTGGGGCTCGGGCTGGGGCGTGCGGCTGCTCGATCAGCTGGTGGCGAACGGCTACGAGAAATAGGCGAGGCGCCACGGATTTCGTCGCCGTCGAGAGGTCGGCCACCGCGCATGACCGAGGTTCTTTTTTACCACCTGCAGGGACAGCCGCTCGACCGGGTGTTGCCGACGTTGCTCGAGAAATCGCTCGAGCGCGGGTGGCGGATTGTGGTGCAGGCCGCGTCCGACGAGCGCGTCGATGCCCTCGATGCGCACCTGTGGACCTACCGCGAGGACGGCTTCCTGCCGCACGGCACCTATCGCGAGAGCGAAGCGGCCGCGCAGCCCGTGCTGATCACCATCCACGACCACAACCCGAACCACGCGCAGGTCCGGTTTCTCGTCGATGGTGCCCCCATGCCGGATGATGCCGCGACCTATGAACGCCTCGTTCTTCTGTTCGACGGCGGCGATGGCGACGCGGTCGCCCAGGCACGCGAGCGCTGGAGCGAAGCGAAAGCGGCGGGATTTGCCGTGACTTACTGGCAGCCGGACGAGCGCGGGCGCTGGCAGCGCAAGAGCTGACTGCTACTTTTGGGAGGGGCCGTGATTTAGATCAAGGCGCCCGCGCAATGGCTGCATCATCATGCGATCTGTGGCTCGGCGCTGCTTGCTCGGGGGTGTGTGGTGCCGAATCGCACGGCGGGCGGTCCATCATTGGGCCGCCCGCAACTTTTTGGCGCTGCAGAGCCACATCGAAAAAAAACCGAGTCCAGCGAAGATGTCCTACGCGCGCGGGCGCGCCTTCGACTTCTTGGCCGGCGGTTCCGGTTGCGGCGGCTCCGCCCCCCGCTCGATGCTCTTCAGGCGTCCGGCGACGAAGCGATAGATGCCTGGGCGTTCGTTGCGCTGATAGGTCAATGTCACGGTGCGGTCGCCGCGTGGATTCGCCGAAACGTCGATGTTCTCCGGCGCCCCGATCCGCCGCACGACGTCGCATTCGCTCATCTCGAGGGCGATGCCGCCGCCGGTGAACTCGCCGCTGTCACCGCCGCAACTGCCGTCGGCACCGATCAGGGTCGGCGGCTTGCTCGGGCGAAAGCTGGGATTGGAGGGAAGCGTCTTGAGCTCGAACTTGGGCGCCTGGGGAATGAGGTCGTCGGCCGTCGGCAGGCCTGAGCAGGCTGCAAGTGCGAGCGCAGGCACAATCAACCCCATCGATACGGCACGGACGACCCGCCCCGTGCCTGTCACTCTCAATCGGCGCAAGCAGTTCCTCCCCAGTTTCCTCGTATTGCCCGGATCGCCAAAGTCTGCGCTACCATTCGGGCAGCATCAACCCGTGTGGACCGATCAAACCCCCAACTCCGACGTAGGAGGAGCACGATGTGCGTTCCCGGATGCCAGGAGGCGGTGCGCGGCGCACTGACGCGGCGCGGCTTTTTCCGAACCACGGGAGCCGCCGCGGCCGCTTTCGCGGCGACGCCGGCGATTGCACAAAGTCCGCCTGCGCCGGTCGTGGCGCCGCGCAGCTTCCGCTCGGTGGTTGACCTGACGCATCTCATGTCGGCCGAGTTTCCAACCTTCTTCGGCGTGCCCGGCATCGAGATGCAGAAACAATTCGACATAAGGAAGGACGGTTTCAATCTCTATTGGTGGCGCATCATCGAGCATGCGGGCACGCATATCGACGCGCCGATTCATTTCTCGGAGACCGGCGCCACGGTCGACCGGCTCGACGCCGCCACTCTCGTCGTTCCGCTCGCCGTCGTCGATGTCGCCGCAAAGGCGGGCGGAAATCCTGACTATCTGTTGTCGCGCCAGGATCTCGCCGATTGGGAGGGCAGGCATGGGCGGCTTCCCGACGACTGTTGCGTCGCCATGCAGTCCGGGTGGGCCCAGCACGTGCGCGACGCCGCCAAGTATACCGGAAAGGACGCCGCCGGCGTGTTCCATTTTCCCGGGGTTGCGCCCGAGGCTGCCGACTGGCTGATGCGGGAGCGGCGGGTGGCCGGGCTGGCGGTCGACACGCTCTCCCTCGATCATGGCCCGTCGAAGGACTTCAAGACCCACTACTTGTGGCTGCCGTCGGGACGCTGGGGCCTCGAGAACGTCGCCGATCTCGACCGCGTTCCGCCGGCCGGAGCCACGCTGGTGGTGGGATGTCCGAAGGTGAAGGATGCAACCGGCGGCCCGACGCGGCTGCTGGCCCTGGTCGCCTAACGGCGCGGGCACGTCGGCCGCCCGACGCATCGTGTTGCGCGAAAAAGCCCCGGCTTCGTGGAAGCCGGGGTTCAGGTGGGTATCGACGTTCTACGGATCCGCTTAGTAGACGCAGACCTTGACGAGCTTCCATCCGAACGGCGTGTACTTCTTCTTGAAGAAGCAGTCCGGCCCGCCGACGTAGACCGGATAGCCGACGCCCCAGCCGAAGCCATGATGATGGTGGTGGTGATGCTTGAAGAAGCCGCCGGCCGACGCGGAGGTCGGAGCCAGGGCGACCGCGCCGAGCGCGGCCGTGGCCGCCAGCGCGATGAGGGTCTTACGCAGCATGTGAGTCTCTCCTTGTTTCTGTCTTTGGATGCAATTTCACATCCTGCTGATAAGTCGGAGAGAAAAAGCTGCAGGTTCACCGCGGAGTCAAAGTAACGCCTTCGAAATAATTGTGGTAATGACAGTCTTGTCTGGGTAAGGGGCGGTGAGCGGCAGTGTTAAAGCCGCCGCTCATCGCTTGAATT
>CAVZSC010000007.1:0-170810 GCA_963777755.1 uncultured Alphaproteobacteria bacterium | reverse complement strand
GGGAGAAAACCATGGCAAATCCGCACCTGGCTGTTGCCGCTCCAACAGCACGAAATGTAACAGTCCGACCCCGCCAGCCGCGTGACTACCTGACGCCACGGGAAATCGAGCGGCTAATCGAGGCAGCACGCGGCAATCGCTGGGGACATCGGGACGCCACGGCTATTCTGATGGCCTACCGTCATGAGGGTGCTCGGACCGTGCATATCTTCGTTTCTGAGCGTGTCGCGCCCCTCTCCGTCCCGGATTCAGCGGATGATCGCCAGAGCCGGGCAGGCGGCAGGGTTCCCGTTTCTGATCCACAGCCACATGCTGCGGCATGGCTGCGGCTACAAGCTGGCCAACGACGGCCATGACACCCGGGCGATTCAGCACTATCTCGGTCATCGTTCGATCGTTTCGACGGTCCGCTATACGGCGCTCGCACCGGATCGCTTCAAAGGGCTTTTGGCGGGATTAGGCCCATTCACGACCGGCCTCTCTCAGGCGAATGCCTCTGGATGGCTCAGCGCAGCCCGCTGACGGGGTTCCAGAGAGCGCCGCCGTCGGGGCCGGGCCTAGCGCAGACCGAATCCACGGCCTTCCCTGGGTCAGGGCGGGGCATCGAGGCGGATGGCGGCTTCACCCTACCAGACGAAAATTTCGAGACGCGCCAGTCGCGATGACGGGCTTTTCCCCTTCTTGCTTTTCCCGCTTGGTTTGCCTATCGCGGGTGTCTAACCCAAGCGCCTTGAGCACGATTTCAGCTTCATCCCCCAAATTTTCACGCACGCTCTGGATCAGTTCCTCCATATTCATCTTTGACACGTCCTTGATCTCCTGTCGGTCCACCAGAAGGCCGGTCAATTTAGCCTTGCCCATGACGGCCGAGATTTCGGCGCCTGGCTGCTTCGTCGTCTTGGCATTGAGCCGCGCCTCCTCCAACTCCGTAAGTAGGCTGTCGACGGTTACCTCGTGGCGTTTCATGGTTTGGGCCTCCAGTTCGCTCAGGTATTGTTTCACCCGCTCATTTTCTCTCAGTCGGTACGCATTGCTGTGGTGCGGTCGATAGCCGGCAAGGGCATAAGCCCGATATGGTGGCACCTGCTCATGGACAAGCCGAGCAAAGGCCTTCTGGCGTTCAGATAGCCGTTGTGCTCCCATTTCATTTCATCCGTTGCAAATCCAATAATCGTCATATTGAGCAGTTGCGAAGCTGATCGAAACCTGTTCCAACAACGATTTGAGTATACATGAATTAAAGCGCATTTCAAAGATACTTTCGGAGAGATATCCAAGAAGCTACCACCGCAATAAATTTGAGCGCGCTTGACTTTGAGTCTAGCCTGGGGGGCGGTGACGCTCCTTATTCATGTACTGCATTGTCCGCTTGACTGCCGTGCCTTGCCCAGTCGAGAGAGCGGTGCGTCCCCAGCTGAGGGGCGCACGGTTAGACGATCTTCACTCACGCGAAATCCAGCTATCCCCCAATGGTCCGAGCACTGGCTTGTTATGTCTGCGGTAAGTAACGATCGCGCCCGTCGGGCACTGGATCGCAGCAGTAGTAGCGGTAAGGGCCACCACGGGCCTGCCGCGGAGCAGCCATAGCAGGCCCGTTTCGTCATACCGGCTCAGCCGACGATAGTTGGCTGGGGGCTTTTCGGGAACAGGGGCGAGGCCGAACAAGTGGCGCGGGGACCAGTCCAGCGCCTCCGCTTGTTCGCCCCATCGCGACAGAAACCGGCGCGCGTCCGCGACCGTCTGCCGCCATGAACCCAGATCTACATGGGCCGGACATCGGTGCTCAAGCTCGGAGAAGGTGCGGTCAAAGCGTTCAAAGCGATAAAAGCCATTTTTCAATGGTTTAGCTGCGTTAAAAGGAGCCGCCTCTTGCGTTGAAAGTCCCTTATCCTCCTCCACCGCCTCCACCCCCTCCACCCCGTTACCGCCGGGCGAGGGGCTTTCAACGCAGGGGGCACCCCCATTATTTCAGTAAGAGGGGCAAAAGTCGTGGCGGTATGATTGTAAGATTCCCAGGAGGGCGCGAGTCAGATTTATTCTGGGAATGCCGCCTGCCGATCTTGATCACCTTTCGCACGCCGATCTGAAGAGCTTGGTGTTGAAGCTGTTGGAAGAGATGGCGCAGTTGCGGCGGACGGTTGCGGCCCAACGCGACGAGATCGCCCGGCTTAAAGGCGGGTCGGGGCGCCCGAATATCAAACCCAGTGGTATGGACCAAGCGACCGAACCGAAGCCACCGGGCGGTTCGGGGGACCAACGGCGAGGGAGAGGCAGCACGCGCTCGAAGCTGTCGATCCATGAGGAGCAGATCGTCAAAGTCGTAGCCCCGCCGCAAGGCTCTCGCTTCAAAGGCCATACGAATTTTGTGGTGCAGGACCTGATGATCCGCCCGCATGTCGTGAATTTTCGCTGCGAGCGTTGGCAGACGCCGGCCGGCAACACGATGATCGCGCCGCTGCCGGCTGGCATCAGCGGGCATTTTGGGCCGGAACTGCGCCGCTTCGTGCTCGCCCAATACCATCAGGGCCAAGTGACGGTGCCCCGGTTGCTGGCGCTGTTGCGGGCGCTCGGCATCCTCATCTCCAAGCGGCAGCTCGTCCGCCTGCTGATCGCCGGCCAGGACGGCTTCCTCGCTGAGAGCCGGGCGGTGCTGCGCGCCGGGCTTTCGAGCGCTCCCTGGATCACCGTGGATGACACCGGCGCGCGCCACAAGGCGGCGAACGGCTTCTGCACGCAAATCGGCAACGCCCACTTCGCCTGGTTCGGCACCACCGATTCGAAGAGCCGCCTCAATTTCCTCGCGTTGCTGCGTGCCGGCCACGGCGATTACGTCATCAATGCCGAGGCGCTGGCCTATATGCGCCATCGCTCGCTCGCCGCACCGGTGATCGCCCGCTTGGCCGAACATCCGCATCGGCTCTTCGCCGATCAGTCGGACTGGAGTGGGCATCTCGACCGGCTCGGCATCTCCGCCCTCAAGGTCACTCCCGATCCGATCATGGTCGCCACCGAGGGGGCGCTGTGGGGCAGCGTCAAGGCGCACGGCTTTCTGCCCAACACCGTGATCGTCAGTGACGATGCGGGCCAGTTCAATGTCGGCCAACATGGCCTGTGCTGGGTCCATGCCGAGCGCCTGATCCACAAGCTCGACACCTTTACCGACCAGCAGCGTGACGCTCAGAGCAGCACCCGCGAACTGATCTGGCGGTTCTACCGCGATCTCAAGGCCTATCGCCTTCAGCCGACCAAGCGGGGCAAGGCCGCTCTGCGAGCGCGCTTCGATCGTATCTTCACGCGCCGCACCGGCTTCGTCACCCTCGACCGTCTGCTCGCTCGGCTCCATGCCAACAAGCGCGAACTGCTCATGGTGCTCGATCGGCCCGAAATCCCGCTGCACACCAACGGCTCGGAAAACGACGTCCGCTGCCAAGTCACCAAACGCAAGATCAGCGGCGGCACAAGAAGCGACACCGGGCGCGACTGCCGCGACGCCTTCCTTGGCCTCAGCAAGACTTGCGCAAAGCTCGGCATCGCCTTCTGGGATTATCTCGGATCACGCCTCGCCGTGCCAAACCATCACGACATCCCAGACTTACCCACCCTCGTCAGGCACCGCTGCGCATCCGCCTGACAGCCATGAGTTTTGCCCCTATTACTTATTTCGCACGTAAGTGCTTGATATTTGGCTTTTAACGCTTCCAACGCTTTCAACGCAGGCGCGCTCCTCCCTACGGGCACGCAGGAAGTCCAGATAGTGTCCCATGGGCCTCACCTTCCCGGCAGGTGAACGATGTTCGGAGCTTCTCCCCGAACGCAAGCGAACCATACCTCAGCGGGTCGTCCCCCGGTTTCCCTTGCCACCATTTTCGCCCGCGCGCTCCTCTCAAGGAGAGAGAGAGGCGACAGTGATACGGCTCCCGTGCTTGTGGCGCTGAAATAGGTCGTTAATTTCCGTCCTGGTCATCCCCCTCGGACCGGCCCGCGTGAGGGCGTCCAGGATCTCGTCGGCAACCACGTCGCCCAGCATTTGCCCGAAGATGTAGGCCGCCGACGCTTCGCAATACTCCCACGCGGCGAGCGCAGCATCCAGGTGTTGGATGTCGATTTGGTCCTTGCCGTCCAACAAGGCATAGAGCATCGCCAACCTGATGGTCTGCGACTCCGCCCGCCCAGTGACAGAGCCGAGCAAGCCCGGCTGTGCAGCCGAGAGCTTCGGATAGACCCTCTCCCATTCGAGCCTCGCCGCATCCGTCATCGTCACCCGGCCGACGTTTTTCGCCTGCTCCATCACCGCCTTGAGCCTTTCCCCCATGTACTCCACTTCGCCGTCGCTCAGGTTGCCGCCGTGAGGCAGGAACTTGGAACGTTGAACCCTGGCGAACAGAAAGCGGTTGGCAAAACCGTTTCCCATGTCCGTCTTGGTAATCCTCGCCCTCAATTCCTCGGTCGTGATGTGCGCGCAGATGCTGACATGCGCCCCGGTGGCGCGCTGGGAAGTCTTGGTCATCGCGCCCAATTTGATGCCGTCCCAGGCGTTGCGGATCAGCATAGACACGGTGTTGCCGTGCCTCTCGGCGGCGGACAAGGCTTGCGCGAACTCCGACTTAACGACCATAAGTCGCTTGTCTGCAACGCCAGGGTCGACGACCTCCTCATCCCCACCCTTGTTGAACTTAGTGACAGGGTCGCGGACCTGAGCGATTAACCCTTCGCCTGAACTCAAACCGCCCATGATTCGGTTCTCGCTCCACAGTTCGTCGACAACCCGTAAGACCGCCTTGATGCGGTCGACAGATGTACCTTTTCGCGCCTTGCTGCTGTCACCAACCAGCACCGTGAACAAGTTCGTGTAGTGCCGAGTGCTCTCGATCAGATAGTACGGACCCCGCCCAATGGCGTTCCCCGCCATCACCAGCAACTGAAGCTGAATGGCGACAGGATCAGAACTCGGTATGAGGTTCGATTGTTCGGACAATGTCACCGACAAGTCCGTGGAGAGCGGCCTTGTCCATCTTCGGCATTGCGGTCGAAGCGATAAAAGCGTCCGAAGGCCCAGCAATGGGTGGAGCGGCTGCAGAGCTGATCTGCGCGAGGGGGGGATCGCGATATACGGTATAGCCGCTCATGCTGCCCTCCCGCGAACGCAGTTCGCCATGTCCTCGCCGAGACTGTCAGGCAGGACGCGGAAGACCTCGCGGCCGGCGGCGCGCCAGCGCGTTGAGCATTCGGTAGCACTCGCCTGTCCTTTGCCGCTCACGTCGTTGTCGGTCAGGATGATCAAGCTCTCGATGCCGGAAAGCACCGGAAACTTCGCGATTGCGCCGGCATCTCCGAGTGCCCAAGCAGGGCGAAACCCGAGCATTATTCCGCCGAGTGTCGTCTCAATCCCCTCCCCGACAGTGAGGCCGTCGCCGACATCTTCGTCAGGCGTCAGCTTGATGGCACAACCCTCCCTCGGGCCAAGCGTCATTCGGCCGATCTTCCTGCCATCTGCGGTCAATGCCGTCCGGTGGATGGCCTTCGGCTCATTCGTGATGATGTCGCGGTACAGCCCGACCATGCACGAGTGCCACTGCCCATTGCCGAACTGGTTCCTGCCGAACGGGCAACGAGGATGGAATCGCAGGTCGGGGGCGTCGGGAAGCACAAGCCCGCGGGATCGGAGATACCTTTCCACGAGGCTGCCGCGGGGGCTCTTGGCCTCATGCCACAGCCGCAACGCATTGTCATCGGGCTCCCGCGGCTGTCGGTCGGCTTCTACAGCCCGGAGCCGAACGTCTGGTGTTCGATGTTTTGGTTCCGAGTATCGGCGGCGGGATCGCTCGATGCCGAGCGCATCGAACACATAATCACGGCACGCCCGCCAGTCGGGGTTCGTGAACGAATGAACGACAAGGCCGTCGGGGTGGCTCGGGGCGATCTTGACCGAGAGAGATCGATCCTTCGCGCTGTGGCCGGGCGAGGGGGCGAGAACCTGATCTCTGCCGATGACCTCGCCCCGCAGCCCGCGGGCGATCTGACGAGCGTCAAGCATGCGGACCCCCCTATGCTTGACTCGTGGTTGATTGGCGCTTGATTGGTGGGCGATCCGATCGGTACAGGGACAGAGCAGCCGGCGTCTTATGATCTCTTCCATCGCCTCCACGAGCCCGTGCACCGCCTCGCTCAGCATCATGTCGCAAGATTCGACCAGTTGCAGGCGAGCCTTCGCCCGTAACAGGAACGCCAGCCGCGGATCAACGGATGAATTGCGCCCCGTAGTGCCACGACGTTTCGGCCCGAGACATTGCGGCCGAGCGAGCGCGCCCGCGCGCGAATCCAGCGTCATTGCCCCACCTCGCAGGCCCGAGGCTTCGGTCGGTCGGGCGACCTTGCCTCGATCGCTGGAAGTCCTTCCACCCATCGCTGCAAATCCGTAGCCGCAACGAGCGTTCTTTTACCGACCTTGCGAATCGGAATTTCACCACTGGCAACTAACTCGTAGAATTTCGTTCGACCGATCGCTGCCAGCCGGCAGCATTGAGCGATCGTGTAAAGCAATTGATCCATGCGGACCTCGCCATCATCGGCCGGGATGGTCCCGGCGACCGCGCCCACGTCATCATGGGCGTCGGCGGATCAGATACGACAGCTGTCGGCAATGGTCACAAGGAGGGTTTGAAGCGGCTAGCGCTCGAATACTCCCCATGCTGGGTGACGGAGGTCAATGTTGGCAATGACCGGAGATCGTTCCCCATATCGCTCTCGTGTTGGGCCCCAATTCTTCATTGCCGCAGGCAATCCCGCGACGCCTTTACCGAATACGACTGGCCACACGCTCGATGCGAAGCGGAAGAATGGGCCAGTTTCAGTGCCGTCATCACGATCCACTTCTCTGGTCGGTCTCCTACCAGAGAACCACTCGAAAATCTCAGCAGCATCTTGAAGAACTAGGTAGGCGGTAATGTTACGTGGCTGCCCTTTTTTAATATTCCAGTATTTCTTTGGCGAAATGGCAGCGAGTATTGAAAGAAAATGAAACTCTTCTTCCAATCTTCTAGTTCTATTGTCAAATTCTACCCGACCTACATCTCTTGGTCGGCTTCCTTCTGCTATTATCATCTGAGCTATGATTGAAATCGATCGTGCTCTTCGATAGCATTGAGCGCGTTTAATAGTTTGCCAGCACTACGTCTAAGCACTTCCATGCGCTTGACCCGCTTGTTGGTGACCTCGCGCGATTCCATCCACAAAGTCACGGGTAAATCGCTGCGAGCCCACTCCCGAAGGATGCGCGGCAATAGTTGTTGGCGCTGCTTGCTCTGCGGCTCTGGCAACGAATCAGCAATAGCTTTGATTGTGTCAGTAGAAAACTTGGGAGCCGCATTGCCCTTCATGATCGTCCGCCGCGTCACCGCCCACGGGGCAAGCCGGACGGCGGTGGTGATCGTGTCCGGCAACGGTTGGCCGACCGGCCCCGCGCCTGTGTGATGTTAGCACGAGTAAGCGGAAGTGATCAGAAGTCGATCACCCGGGGTCGAGAGGCTGCGAATTCTCGGGTCTACCGCGTGGCTCGCCCAATGCCGGGGGACCCGTGGGGGTGGGTCCCCCTTGCCTAGCTTAGGCGGGAGGGAGACGGAAGGTGCTGCTGAACGCCACGACCTTGCCAGCCTTCGGCTCCGCGCAATAGCCGGCCCACGCTTCCATCAGCTTACGCCGCTTGTCGAACAGGTCGCCGCGCCGGTATGCCGCTTCCGCCTTGTTCTCGATCACATGGGCAAGTGCGGCCTCACAGACCTCATTGGGGAAATTGGTGCACTCTGCGGCCCAGTCGCGGAAGGCCGAGCGGAAGCCGTGCACCGTCACGACTTCGATCTTCATCCGGCGCAGCACCAGGTCCAGCGCCATTTCCGACAATGGCTTACCCGGCTTGTGACCAGGAAAGACGAAATCACCGTCGCGAGTCTCCTGCATCCCCTTCACAATCTTGAGCGCACGCTTGGACAGCGGAACGCGATGCTCGCGGCCAGCCTTCATGCGACCAGCCGGAAGAGTCCAGACCCCTCCATCGAGATCAAGTTCATCCCAGCGCGCCCCAAGCACCTCGCTCGACCGCCCAGCCGTGAGGATGGCAAATTCGAGCGCAAGCGCCGCCGTAGTCTGCCGCGCCTGCAACTCGCTCATGAATCTCGGCAGCTCCGCATAGGGCATGGCCGCATGGTGGCCGCGAGTAAGCCGCTGGCGCTTGGGCAAGAGCTGGTCGAGATGGCCACGCCACCGCGCCGGATTCTCGCCATTGCGCAGACCTTGCGCCTTGGCCGCGTCAAGAACGCGCTCGATCCGGCCGCGAAGCCGAGAGGCTGTTTCCGGCTTCTCGTTCCATAGCGGCTTGAGAACAGTAAGCACGTCATCGGTGCTAATCTTATCCACCGGCAGGCGCCGCAGCGGGGCGGCATACTCGCGCAAGGTCATTTCCCATTGGCCAGCGTGCTTGCTGCTGCGCCAGGATGGCCGCATGGCCTCAATCACGCGGTCGGCGCATTCGCCGAACGTAGCACCTAGCAACGGCCTTTTGGTGTCCCTCGGATTCATGCCCTCCGCCAGCTTGGCGCGGGCCTGCGAGGCCAATTCGCGGGCGCGGGCGAGCGTCACATCGCGTGCCGAACCGAAGCCAATTTCCGTGGGTTTGCCGTGCCAGCGGAATAGGAACACCCATCGCCGGCCGCCGTTCGGAGAAATCGAGAGATAGAGGCCTCCTCCGTCAGCATGCCGGCCATATTTTGTGATGGTCGCCACTGTGCGGGCACTCAGACGATTAATTCTACGCGCCATTCCATCCACCTCTCTGCCCTATCATGTGCCCTATCACGGACGGCGGATTGTAGCGGATAGCGGCGGGCGAGAGAAGACCTTGACGGCCAGAATTGCCGAATTGATGTGGGGTTTTGAGAACAGCACCGGATCATAGAGAACGGTGCCGGATCATAGCTTGGCGGAGTTTGGTTCCGCCCCGACACCGCCCCCCGGCGGATATTCATTGGTCTCGCGAGGAGGCCGGGAGGTTCAGATCGGAACCTTACGGTTTGTCATTCCGGCCGAGCGCCCGGATCGGCTCGTAGGGCTCGCCGTCCGGAATGACGAGCCGACAGGCTGAACTATCGGCGCTCCTCGGCGTGCCAGCCGACCACGGCATCGGGGACCGCGTCGATCGAGGCGAAATAGGGCTTGAGGTCGATCAGCGGGGTGCCGTCGAGGCAGTCGATGCCGACCACAGAGAGGCGGGTGCCGTCGACGCCCACGAGACGCACAACGCTTGCGGCAATCGGGTTCGGCCGCACCGGCGAGCGCAACGCGAAGGTGCCGCGCGGCTCGGTATAGTGGCGCGGTGCCTGCACCACGAGATCGCGGCGCGCCCGATCCATCCAGTAGAGCACCAGGAGGTGGGTGCAGGTGTCGATGCCGGTCAGCGCTGCCTGCCAGCGCGGGTCGACCTCGATGGTGCAGACCGCATCGGACTCGCGCGCGTTCTTCGGACAGTCCTCGCGCCGCGTCCACGGGGTGCGGATGCGCCCGACGAAATAGACCTGGGCATCGAACCGCTCGGGCAGGGGAGCGGCGATTTCGCCCGGGCGGATGGCATAGGGGTCGACGGGGACCTGGCTCATCGGATGACCACAATGGCGATGCCAAGGTCGAGGTTGCGCCATTCCCGGTCGGCAGTCAGGGCCGGGACACCCAGCATTCGCGCCAGCACGAGACAAGCGCGGTCTCCAAGCGAAAGCCCCAGCTGCCGGGTCTCTTTTTCCATCTCGCCGACCCTGAAGGCCTGTTCGGCGTCCAATGAATGGATGTCGATGCCGAGTTCTTCGATGTCGCGCCGCAACTCGTCGGGACGATACGCTTCGCGCAACAGACGTCCGTACGTCTCCGCGATATTCGTGGCCGACATCGCGACGTCGCCAAGATGCTGGGCAACATGGTCGGCGCCTGCTTCTCTGCGGAAGAGGGCGACCAGCGCGGAAGCGTCGAAGACGACGCTACTCACGCTTTGCCTCGGCGCGACGGTCGGCGATCAGTTCGTCTGCGAGTGAACGATCCCCAGGAATGTACTTGCGCCAGCGGTCCTGGATGTCGCGGACGATTTCGCCAAACGGGATGATGACGATCTTGCCTTCCTCCAGGCGCACGCGAACCGGCGTCCCATCCTTGAGGCCGAGTGCCGCCCGCACCTCTGCGGGCAGTACGACACGACCGCCGGACGTCAGGCGGGTCGACCATGCCCGAAGGGGTTCTCCGGCCGATTTCTTGGCGTTTTCGTTCATGGTGCTTACGAGCATGACAGGAGTTCAATATCTGACAGAATAGGGTTGGATGACATCGATGTCGAGGGTGTCATTCCCGACCGGATTTGAACATCGGGGCACCCGCCCAATACAAATGGCTTGTGGCCCATCGCTTAACCGTATAAAGATGTCTTTATGTGATAGACGGCCTTGCCGGGAACGCACGATGCCGCAGTCGCCGATTGGCTTCAATGCTCTCAACGCCATGCTCAAGGCGGCCGGCGAGACGACGCGCCTGCGCGTGCTGGCGCTCCTGGCTGAGGCCGAGCTGACCGTCTCCGAGCTTACCGACATCCTGCGCCAATCGCAGCCGCGCATCTCGCGGCATCTGCGGCTCCTGGCCGAAGCCGGCCTGGTGGAGCGATTCCGCGAGGGCAGCTGGGCGTTCTTCCGCATGGCCGACCGCGCCGCCGCGGCCGACGTGGCGCGGGCGCTGCTGTCGCGGCTCGATGCGGCCGATCCGGTCCTCGCGCGCGACCGCGAGCGGCTCGCCGCCGTGCGCGCCGCCCGTGCCGCCGCCGCGCAGGCCTATTTCGCCGACCATGCGGCCGAGTGGGACCGCATCCGCCAACTGCACGTGGCCGATGCGGCGGTCGAGGCGGCGATCATCGAGGCGCTGGGCGAGCGGCCGTTCCGCTCGTTGCTCGACCTCGGCACCGGCACTGGCCGCATGCTCGAGCTGTTCGGCCCGCGCATCGAGCGGGGCCTCGGCCTCGACCTGTCGCTCGAGATGCTGGCAATCGCCCGCTCGCGGCTGGAGCGGGCGGGCCTGCGCCACTGCAGCGTGCGCCATGCCGACATCTTCGATCTCGCGCTGCCGCGCCAGAGCTTCGACGTCGTCATCGTGCATCAGGTGCTGCACTTCCTCGACGACGGCGCCCGTGCGATCGGTGAGGCGGCGCACATGCTGCGGCCGGGCGGCCGCCTGCTGGTGGTCGACTTCGCGCCGCATGATCTCGAGTTCCTGCGGGAGGAGCATGCGCATCGGCGCCTCGGCTTCGCCGCCGAGACGATCAGCCAATGGATGACGGCGGCTAGTCTCGACGTCGCGGCGCACCGCACCTTGCCCCCCGATGCGGGCTCGCAGGGAAAGATCGCGGTGTCGCTGTGGCTCGCGCAGGACCGTCGAATGCATGTCGCCGAGCCGGTCGGCGCGCCGGCGCACGCGGCGCGGGAGGTTGCGTGATGCAGCCGGACACCGGCACGCGCGCGAGCCGCTTCGTCGGCCGCACCGGCACGGGACACATCCGCGTCTCGTTCGAGTTCTTTCCGCCCAAGACCGAGGAGATGGACAAGACGCTGTGGGACTTGATCAAGCGGTTGAGCCCGCTGGCGCCCAGCTTCGTCTCCGTGACCTACGGCGCCGGCGGCTCGACGCGCGAGCGCACCCACGCGACGGTGAAGCGCATCCTCGACGAGACGCCGCTCACCCCGGCGGCGCACCTGACCTGCGTCGCCGCCTCGTGCCAGGACATCGACGCGGTGATCCGCGCCTATTGCGAGGCGGGCGTGCGGCACATCGTGGCGCTGCGCGGCGATCCGCCGGACGGCGTCGGAACGCGCTACGCGCCGCATCCGGGCGGCTACCTCCATGCGGCCGACCTGGTCGCCGGGATCAAGCGCATCGCCGACGTCGAAGTGTCGGTCTCCGCCTATCCGGAGAAGCATCCCGACAGCCCGTCGGTCGCAGCCGACATCGACATGCTGAAGCAGAAGGTCGACGCCGGCGCGACCCGCGCGATGACCCAGTTCTTCTTCGAGAACGACCTCTATTTCCGCTACCTCGACAAGGTGCGGGCACGCGGCATCGAGATCCCCATCGTGCCCGGCATCCTGCCGGTGCAGAATTTCAAGCAGGCGAAGAATTTCGCCACCCGCTGCGGCACCACGGTGCCGGACTGGCTAGCCGAGCGGTTCGACGGCCTCGATGACGACCCCGCCACCCGCAAGCTGATCGCCGCTGCGGTCGCCGCCGAGCAGGTGCTCGACCTGGTCGATCGCGGCGTCACCGACTTCCACTTCTACACCATGAACCGCGCCGACCTGGTGTTCGCGATCTGCCACCTGCTCGGCTTGCGCGCGGAGCACAAGCAGGAACCAGCGTGATGACTCGGATCGTCGAGAGTCTGATGCAGCCATCCCCCGTCGAAGCCGAGCTCAAGCGGTTCGCCTCCGAGCGCATCCTGGTGCTCGACGGCGCCATGGGCACCATGATCCAGGGTCTCGGGCTCGACGAGGAGGGTTATCGCGGCGCGCGGTTCGACGCGTGGAACCGCGAAGTGCGCGGCAACAACGACCTCCTCAACCTGAGCCGTCCCGACGCCGTGCGCGACATCCATTTGGCCTATTTCCGCGCCGGCGCCGACATCGTCTGCACCAATACGTTCTCCTCCACCCAGGTGGCGCAGGCCGACTACGGCATGCAGGAGATCGCCCGCGAGCTCAACATGGCGGGTGCGCGGCTCGCGCGCGAGGCGGCGGCGCTCGCCGAACGAGAGGACGGCCGGCGTCGTTTCGTCGCCGGCGCCATCGGGCCGACCAACCGCACCGCCTCGATCTCGCCCGACGTGTCCAATCCGGGTTTCCGCGCCATCACGTTCGATGAATTGCGCGAAGCCTACGGCGAGCAGATCCGGGGGCTGATCGAGGGCGGAGCCGACCTCCTGCTGATCGAGACGATCTTCGACACGCTCAACGCCAAAGCGGCGCTCTACGCCATCGCGGAGCTCGAAGAGGAACGCGCCGCGCGCGTTCCCGTGATGATTTCCGGCACCATCACCGATCGCTCCGGGCGGCTGCTCTCGGGTCAGACCCCAGGGGCGTTCTGGCATTCGGTGCGCCATGCGGTGCCGCTCTCGGTCGGCCTGAACTGCGCGCTCGGCGCAAGCGAGATGCGCGCCCACATCGCCGAGATCGGGCGCGTCGCCGACACGCTCGTATGCGCGTACCCCAATGCCGGGCTCCCCAACGAGTTCGGGCTCTACGACGAAAGCCCGGAATTCATGGCCGGCCTGCTCGGCGAATTCGCCCAGGCCGGCCTCGTCAACATCGTCGGCGGCTGCTGCGGCACCACGCCGGAGCACATCGGCGCCATCGCCCGCGCGGTTGCCGGTCAGAAGCCGCGCCCGGTGCCCGAGTTGCCGCGCCGCCTCAGGCTGTCCGGGCTCGAGGCGTTCACGCTCACGCCCGAAATCCCGTTCGTCAACGTGGGCGAGCGCACCAACGTCACCGGCTCGGCCAGGTTCCGCAAGCTGGTCACCGCCGGCGACTATCCGGCGGCGCTCGCGATCGCGCGCGACCAGGTGGAGAACGGCGCGCAGATCATCGACGTCAACATGGACGAGGGCCTGCTCGATTCCGAGAAGGCGATGGTCACCTTCCTCAACCTGATCGCCGCCGAGCCCGACATCGCTCGCGTGCCGGTGATGGTGGATTCCTCGAAATTCCACGTCATCGAGGCGGGGCTGAAATGCCTGCAGGGCAAGGCCGTGGTGAACTCGATCTCGATGAAGGAAGGCGAGGCGGAGTTCATCAGTCACGCCAAGGTGGTGCGCCGCCATGGCGCCGCGGTCGTCGTCATGGCGTTCGACGAGAAGGGTCAGGCCGACACGCTCGAGCGCAAGGTCGCAATCTGCGAGCGCGCCTACGACATCCTGGTGAACCAGGTCGGGTTCCCGCCCGAGGACATCATCTTCGACCCCAACATCTTCGCCATCGCCACCGGCATGGAGGAGCACGACGGCTACGGCGTCGCCTTCATCGAGGCGGTGCGGCTGATCCGCGAGAAGCTCAAGCACGTGCACATCTCGGGCGGCGTTTCCAACCTGTCGTTCTCGTTCCGCGGCAACGAGCCGGTGCGCGAGGCGATGCACTCGGTGTTTCTCTATCACGCGATTCAAGCCGGCATGGACTTAGGAATCGTCAATGCCGGGCAGATGGCGGTGTACGACGATCTCGATCCGGAGCTGCGCCAGGCGTGCGAGGACGTCGTGCTCAACCGCCGCAACGACGCGGCGGAGCGCCTGCTCGCGCTCGCCCAGCGCTTCCGCGGGCCTGGCCACGAGCGCAAGGAGGCCGACCTCGCCTGGCGCGAGGAGCCGGTCGACAAGCGGCTCGCCCACGCCCTGGTGCACGGCATCACCGACTTCATCGCCGAGGACGTGGAGGAGGCGCGCCTCAAGGCCGACCGGCCGCTGTCGGTGATCGAAGGGCCGCTGATGGCCGGCATGAACGTCGTCGGCGACCTGTTCGGCTCGGGCCGCATGTTCCTGCCCCAGGTCGTCAAGTCGGCGCGCGTGATGAAGCAGGCGGTCGCCTACCTGATGCCTTACATGGAGGATGAAAAGCACGCCAACGACAAGGGCCAGAGCCGCCACAACGGCAAGATCGTGATGGCGACCGTGAAGGGCGACGTGCACGACATCGGCAAGAACATCGTCGGCGTCGTGCTCCAGTGCAACAATTACGAGGTGATCGATCTCGGCGTCATGGTGCCGGCGGCCAAGATCCTGGAGATCGCGCGCGCCGAGCAAGCCGACATCATCGGCCTGTCCGGCCTGATCACGCCCTCGCTCGACGAGATGTGCCACGTGGCGGCGGAGATGGAGCGCCAGGGCTTCGACCTGCCGCTCTTGATCGGCGGTGCGACCACGAGCCGGGTGCACACGGCGGTGAAGATCCACCCGCACTACCGGCGCGGGCAGGCGGTCTACGTCACCGACGCGAGCCGCGCGGTCGGCGTGACCTCGGTGCTGATGGGACGCGATACGCGCGCCAGCTACGTCGGCGAGATCCGGGGCGAGTATGCGAAGATCGCGGCGGCGCATGCGCGCAGCCAGGAGGAGAAGCACCGCCTCTCGCTGGTCGATGCGCGCGCCAATGCGCTCAAGCTCGACTGGTCGGGCGCCTATCGGCCGCCGCCGCCGGCCTTCACCGGCATCCGGGTGTTCGACGACTATCCGCTCGCCGAGCTCGTCGACTACATCGACTGGTCGCCGTTCTTCGCCACCTGGGAGCTCACCGGCAAGTTCCCGGCGATCCTCGATGATGCGAAATTCGGTCCCGCGGCGCGCAGCCTCTATGACGATGCCCGCGCCATGCTGAAGACCATCATGGCGAAGAACTGGTTCCGCGCCGCTGCCGTGGTCGGGTTCTGGCCGGCCAATTCCGACGGCGACGACGTCGTCGTGTTCACCGACGAGACGCGGGAAAAGCCGCTCACGGTGCTGCGCACGCTGCGCCAGCAGCTGGCGCGGCGGGAAGGGCGCGCCAACGTGGCGCTCGCCGATTTCGTCGCGCCGCGCCAGAGCGGCTTGGCGGACCACATTGGGGCGTTCACCGTAACGGCGGGCTTGGGCGAGGCCGACGTCGCCCAGCGCTTCAAGGGTGCGAACGACGACTATTCGGCCATCATGGTGTCGGCGCTGGCAGACCGGCTGGCGGAGGCCTTCGCCGAGCGGATGCATCAACGCGTGCGCAGGGAATTCTGGGCCTACGCATCGGACGAGGCGTTCGGCCCGCAGGACCTGATCGCGGAGAAATATCGCGGGATTCGTCCGGCCCCCGGCTACCCGGCGCAGCCCGACCACACCGAGAAGGCGACGCTGTTCGGCCTGCTCGAGGACGGCCCGATCGGCGTGTCACTGACCGAGAGCTTCGCCATGTGGCCGGGCGCCTCCGTGTGCGGGCTCTATTTCAGCCACCCCGACAGCCACTATTTCGGGGTCGGCAAGATCGAGCGCGACCAAGTTGAAGACTACGCCCGCCGCAAGGGCTGGACGGTCGGCGAAGCCGAGCGCTGGCTCGCCCCGATCCTCAACTACGATCCGCTCGCGGCGGTGAGGACGGCCGCAGAGTAGGCGCGCGGTAATCCCTGACAAACAACCGTCAGCCTGAGGCGCCCGGCGCACTCTTCGTGCGCCGGGCCTCGAAGGCCGACGGCCCGGGCCGTTCATCTCCTGAGGCTCTCGAAGGACGAGGCTCGGCGCGCGCACTGCAGGCGTCTGAACCACCAGTGCGGAATGCGCCGAGCACCTCACGATGACGGTTCTGAAGTGGTCGATCGCGGCGCACTTCAGGATGGAAGTCGCAACCATCAGTCGCGGATCGCCTCCACGCCCAGCACCACCGTGGCGAAGCGGTCGGCGAGCGCGGCGAGCGCGTTGCGCTGCACTTCCGCCGCCGACACCGCCTGCCCGGTCAGCGGATCGGGCAGGTCGCGGGTTGCGGTGGCGTTCGCCACCACGGTCGCCTTAAGGCCGACGTCGATGGCGGCGCGGGCGGTCGCCTCCACGCACATGTGGGTCATGAAGCCGACCAGCACGATCTCCGGGCGCTTGAGGGCATGCAGGCGGTCGGCGAGATCGGTCGACGCGAACGCGTTGGGCAATCGCTTGGTCAGGACCGGCTCGTTCGGCGCCGGCGTGGCGGGCGAGGCGATCTCCACGCCCGGCGTGCCGGGCGCAAACGGGCCCGCCGAGCCGCCCTGATGCACGATGTGGATGACCGGCGTGTTGGCGGCGCGGGCTCGCGCCAGCAGCCGACCGATCTCCGCAAGGGCCGGGCCGACGCCCGCGAGCGGGAGCCGCCCGTCGACATATTCCTGTTGCGCATCGATGACGACGACGGCGGCATCGGCCAGGCGGGCGGGGGTCGTGGTGACGCCTGCGAGCGCCAGCAGGGTTGTCGGGGCCATGGGATCTCCTCGGCCGGGTTCATGGCATCAGCGCCATAGTCAACACGTTGAGCCGGAAATGGCTCCCTCATTCATTCGCGCAGTCAGCGGACGCGAAACCATTCGTTTCGTAGGGTGGGCAAAATCGCATTGCTGTGTCGTTCGCACGTGGGCAAGGCGCGTCGACGATGTTGCCCACGCGGACAAGGAAAGTATTGCGCCTTGCCCACCCTACAATTCAGCAACCGCAAAATAAAAGACACCGGAGAGAGTGCTCTCCGGTGTCCTGGGAACTCGCTGGCCACTTCCCGCCCGGCTCGCCGCAATTCGACAAGAGGGCGGATGGCGTTGTCGTTGGACTCCCGTCTCTAGAATGCACCCATCAGGATGGCGCCCACAAAGGCGAATGCCATGCAGACCGCCAGCACATTCAGCTTCACGGTAAGATCAACGGCCATAGGTCTCCTCTTGTGTCAGGATAAGCATAATCTAGCAGAATGAGGCGCCGATCCGAAGAAGGAAACGTATTGCAGTGCGGTAAGTTCCTGTCAGAGCCGCGGAAGTAACTAGTGAAACTATTTCAAGTGCTTGAATCCGAACGCGACAATCCCGCTCGCAGCGCAATGCCGATTTGTGGAGAAATCTTGTCTGAATTCCGCCCTGGTCCCTCCGGATGGGGCGCCTGAGCGGGGTCATGCGCCCATTCGTCGGATCGCATCCTCAACGAACAGCGACGCCTCGAGGGCCGCATGGTCGCGGCCAAACCGCCCAACCACCTGCACGCCGAGCGGCAGCCCTTCGGCATTGCGGTACCCGGGCACATTGACGGCAGGCGTCCCGAGCAACGTCCACAGCCGATTGAAATTGGCCGAGCCGGTCGAGCCCAAGGTCCGCGGCGCCGCATCTGGTGCCGACGGCGTGAGCACGACATCCCAATCGGTCATCATCTCGTTGAAGGCCTGACGCGCCAGCCGCGCGGTGCGGCGGGCTGCGTCGTACTGGTCGGCGGTGATGGCTGATGCCGCGTCGAGCAGTTCGCGCGTGACCGGCGGGATCTGCTCGCGGTAGCGGTCGTATTCGAAGGCGAGCGCGCGGTAGGCTTCATAGTCCTGGATCACCGGGTGCAGCCGCCACGCCTCTTCGATGATCGGTGCGAGATCCACGTCCTCGACGCGCGCGCCTGCGCGCGCCGCGGCTGCGGCCGTGCTTTCCACGGCCGCCCGCATGGCGGCGCTCGCATCCGGCCACAGGTGGCTGCGCACAAGCGCGATGCGCGGCGGCGACGGCGGCCGCCGGTCGACCCGCAGATCGCGCTCGGTGACCGCGGCCGCCGCGAACGCCACATCGGCGACGCCGGCCGCGAACAGGCCGACCGTATCGAGATGCCAGGAGAAGCACTTGGCGCCGACCGTCGGGATGAGCTTGTAGGACGGCTTGAATCCCGCAACGCCGCAGAAGGCGGCAGGGCGGATCACCGACCCGCCGGTCTGCGTACCGAAGGCGATCGGCAGCATGCCGGCCGCGACCGCCGCGGCCGAGCCCGAGGACGAGCCGCCGGGCGTGTGCTCCGGGTTGACCGGATTGCGCGTCCGGCCCGGGTGCATGTGGGCGAACGTGGTGGTCACGGTCTTGCCGAGAACGAGGCCGCCGGCGCGGCGCACCATCGACACCACGACGGCGTCCGTCGCCGGCTGGTGGCCGCGATAGATGGAGGAGCCGCATTCGGTGGGAAAATCGGCGGTGTCGAAGATGTCCTTGATGCCGACCGGCAGTCCGCGCAGCGGACGAGCCCTGAGCACGTCGGCGGAAGCTTGCGCGGTCCGTCGCGCCCGTTCGATATCGAGCACCTGGAATGCGCCGATCTCCGCTTCCCGCGCCGCGATCGCCTGCGCACACAGCTCGACGACGCCCGCGGGGCTCAGCTCGCCGGCTTCGACGCGGCGGGCGAGATCGAGCGCCGAGAGCATCAATGCGCCCCGTCGAGCAGCGCGACCAGCCGCTGGGTGGCGCGGCGCACGAACGGGATGGCGAAAAAGGCGGTCACCGCCGCCACCGGCCAGCCGACCAGGAACGCAGATAGCCAGCGGGAGACGTAGTCGCCGCGGAAGCCGATATTGTGCCAGGTCACGACGGCGCTCACGACGAACACGATGATCGCCGTGATCAGGACCGGAAAAATGTACTTTGCCTTGCCGTCCATCAGGCCCGCCTCCCCCGAGGCGTGAGATGTGACCTGAATGGGGTGCCGGATCAAGGGGCCGGCGAGGCCGTGCGGTAACCATGCGTTTACCCTGGCGCGCGCGGTGCAGCATCCGCGTTTTCACGTGCCGTGATCGTTGAGCGATCGTTAAACGAATGCATCGCATTGTCGGTGCATGACGCGTGGAGTTCGTTTGTATCTCGTCGGCTCCTTCGCGCTCCTTGCCCTTGCCGGCTGCGGCGGCGGCTGGCTCATGGAGCAGCGCGAGGCGTGGCGCCATGAGGCGGAAGTCGCGTGCCTGAAATCGGGCAGCGTCAAGCTCAACGCGTCCGTGGCGCAGGTCGCGGCTATCAGCGGCCCGGGGATGTGCGGGGCGGATTTCCCGCTCAAGGTAGCGGCGCTCGGCGAGAACTCGCTTCTCGGCTTCGCCGACGACCCGCGGCCGCCCGGTACGATCCCGCGCTATGCGCCGACGCCGCGCCCGGTCGCCTCTCCGGGGTACGATCGCCAACCCTATCCGCAGCCGGCCTATCCGCCGGCTCAGCCGGCTTATCCGCCCGCTCAGGCGGCACAACCGTCTTATCCCGGGCCTTACGGCCAGCCGGGGCCTTATGCAGGCCGGCCCGGGCCGTACGGCCAGGCGCAACCCGGCGCGCCCATGTCGCTCAAGCCGCCCGGCGGCGACCCGGACGAGGACGAGGAGTCCTCGGCGGGTGCGCCACCCTATGGTAACCAGCCGCCGCCATACCCGATGCGAGCAGGGCAGGCCTATCCATCGCCGCGGCCCTATTCGACCCGCGAGGGACCCTACGATCCGCCCGGCGCGCAGCCGCCCGAGCCCTATTTCACCCCGTCGCCTCGCACCTACGGCGCACCGGCCCAGCATGCGCCCTATGGCGCTCCGCCGGCGCAGCAGGCCGAGCCGTTGCCGCCGCTCGGCCCGCCGGGTCCGGCCGTGGCCACAGGACCGGCGGCCGTGACACCGGCGGCGACGCTCGCCTGCCCGATGGTCTCGGCGCTCGATCAGTGGATCGTCGGCTCGGTGCAGCCGGCTGCGTTGCGCTGGTTCGGCCAGCCGGTGGCCGAGATCCGGCAGATCTCCGCCTATTCGTGCCGCGGCATGAATGGAAACCCGCGCGCGCGCATTTCCGAGCATGCGTTCGGCAACGCGCTCGACATCGCGTCCTTCACCCTCGCCGACGGACGCAAGGTGACGGTGAAAGACGGCTGGCGCGGGCTTCCCGAAGAGCGCGGCTTCCTGCGCGACGTGCACGCGGCCGCGTGCCAGCAATTCTCCACCGTGCTCGGCCCGGGCTCGAACGTCTACCACTATGACCATTTGCACGTGGACCTGATGCGCCGCTCGAGCGGGCGCAGCATCTGCAATCCGGCGGCAATTCCTGGCGACCTCGTCGCCGGCCGCATGGGCTATCCGGTCGGCGGGCGCGCGAGCGACGTCACCGGATCGGTGCGCACGCGCCCGACGCAGACGCTGACGCCGGACGTCCGCGCCGATCTCAAGCGCATGGGCTTGGAGAAGAAGCTGCCGCTGGCGATCGCCGGCGAGGATTGAGAAGCGGCCGGTATCGGCATCAACAGCCATTGCGGGCATTCCGGGCGCACGGAATAATCGCGCGATGGCGCGCCCGCGAACCAACCCGCCCGCCTGCCTTGCGGTCGCGAAAGCCGCGGTACTGATCGCGAGCCTGATCGCGGTCGTGCCGGCGCGCGCGTTCGACGCCGACGTGTGCCGCGGCCTCGAACGCAAATATGAGCAGATCCGGTCGGACGTCTCGTCCCTGCAGACGAACGCACTCCTGTTCACGGCGACCGAAAAGGGCTGCGTGCCGTTCGTGCGCCGCCTGCTGGCGGCCGGCGCGTCGCTCGAGGCGCGCGACCGCCTCGGCAACCGGCCGCTGGCGCAGGCGGCGCGGTGGGGACAGCTCGCGCTCGTCGATCTCTTCCTCGAGCAGGGGGTACCGATCGACGCGCGCAACATCGCCGGCTCGACCGCGCTCTATCTCGCGGCGGAGAACGACAGGCTCGCCGTGGTGCGGCGGCTGCTGGATCGCAGCGCCGACGCCAATCTTGCCGGACGCACCGGGGTGACACCGTTGTCGGCCGCCGCATTCAAGGGCAGCGTGCGGATCGTCGAGCATCTGCTCGCGCGCGGCGCCGATGCGGCTGCCATGGACGCAACCGGCAAGGCGCCGATCGTCTATGCGGCCGGGCTCGGGTTCACGTCCATCGTCGGTCGCCTGATCGACGCCGGGGTCGACGTGAATGCGCGCTACGGCAACGGCCTCACCGCTCTGATGTGGGCGTCCGGCTTCTCCGAGGGCGCGGGCGTGCGCGACGCCGAGAGCGTCGTTGCGCTGCTGATCGAGCGGGGGGCGCGAATCGATGATTCCGACGATCGGAGCCGCACTGCCCTGATGATCGCCGCCGAGGCCGGCCACGTCACGATCGTCGCCCTGTTGCTGGCGCGCGGGGCCGACAGGACCGTGCGCGACCGCGATGGAAAAACGGCGCTCGATCTCGCGAGCGGGGAGGGCGTACGGGAAATCCTGATCGATCGCTGATTTGAGGCACGCGCTTGACGCGCGCTCGGACTGCTCCCTCACAACCCCGCGATATACGCCGCGAGCGCCGCGATATCCTCCTCTGGTGTCGCCTTCATGAGGTCGGACATGCCGGGATTGTTGCCGCGCTTGCCAGCGCGGAAGTCGAGCATCGACTGCTCCATGTAGCTCCGGCTCTGGCCGGCGAGCCGGGGCTGGGCGCCCGTGCCCTGATACTCGCCGAGATGGCATCCGGTGCAGCCGACCGCGACATTCGCGCGTCGGGCCTGCGCCGCAACCGCGTCGGGTGCCGACGGCTGGCCGAGCCGCGGCCACGGCTTGTTGGCGAAATATTCGGCGAGCGCCATCATCTCGTTGCGCTCGAGCGCTTCCGCCACCGGCTGCATCTGGTCGCTCTTGCGGTCGCCGCGCTTGTAGTCGCGCAGCTGCAGATAGGTATAGCCCTGGTGCTGGCCCCAGATGACCGGAACGGACTTGTCCTGCGGAATGCCGTTCTCGCCGTGACAGGCGTTGCACAGCTGCACGCGCTCTTCGAGCGTCTCGGCGCGTGCCGCCGACAGGGCAGCGATCAGGGCCAAGGCAGAAATGGCTGTTCGCCAATTCATCGCTCGCTCTTCTCGCGCGCCGCGCCAGAAAAAAGACGGGACCGCCCGGTCCCGTCTTCGCAACGCCAGGAGAGCACCGAAGTTTCCCGCGCGATCCACCCCATCAATCGAGCGTGAAGGCGATGATGTTGTTGCCACGCTTGTAGTCGAGCTGCACGTTGCCGCCGGCTGCGACCACGATGTACTGCTTGCCGTCGATCGTATAGGACGCCGGCGGCGCGTTGACGCCGGCGCCGGCCTGGAACCTCCACAGGATCGCGCCGGTTTCCGCGTCATAGGCCCTGAACTGGCCGTTGCCCTCGCCGGTGAACACCAGCCCGCCGGCGGTCGCCAGCACACCGCCGATCATCGGTTGCGGCGTCTTCACCTGCCAGCGGATCTTGCCGGTGTGGTAGTCCACCGCGGTGACATTGCCCCACTGCTCCTCGCTCGGGATCACCTTGAAGGCGCCGCCGAGCCACAGCTTGCCCTTCGGGTAGGGCGTGCTCTCGACGTGATAGGTCATCGGCTGGTGCAGGTTGATGGCGTAGGTGAGCCCAAGATTGGGGTTCACCGCCATCGGCGACCACTCCACGCCGCCGTTCGCGCCCGGCAGCATGCGGGCGCCGTCCTTGGTCGGCAGCACCCACATGTTCTCCTGCGGCACCATCGCCTCGGAGAAGCGGATGAGGCTGCAGTTGTTGCGGTCGTGGATGTAGACGTGGCCGGTCTTGCCGGCGTGCAGGACGCCGGGGACCATTTGTCCCTGTGCGTTGCGCACGTCGACCAGGATCGGCGGGCTCACCGCGTCGAGATCCCACACGTCGTGGGCGATGTACTGGAAGTGGCAGATGTACTTGCCGCTGTTGAGGTCGATCGACACCAGCGAGTTGGTATAGAGGTTGTCGCCCGGACGCAGCGAGCCGTCGAGGTCGGGCGAGGGGTTGCCGACCACGAAGTAGATGCGATTGGTCGCGAGATCGACCGCCGGGTTCTGCCACACGCCGCCGCCCAGCGTCTTGTAGGGATCGCCAGTCTTGGCGAGCTGGGCCTTCTCGGCCGCGATGTCGCGATGCATATGACGTCCGGTGGCGTCCTTCTCCTCCCACAGGCCGACCGAGCTCTCCGGGATGGTGTAGAAGGTCCACAACAGCTTGCCGTCCTTGGCGTCGAACGCCTTGACGAATCCGCGGATGCCGTATTCGCCGCCGTTGGTGCCGATCAGGATCTTGCCGTTCACGGCCGTCGGCGCCATCGTCTCGCTGTAGCCGAGCTCGGGATCGGCGATCTCCGTCTGCCAGACCACCGTTCCCTTCTTGGCGTCGAGCGCCACCAGCTTGGCGTCGAGCGTCCCCATGTAGACCTTGTCGTCGTAGACGGCGACGCCGCGGTTGTTGGGGCCGCAGCAAAAGACGGTGATCGGCCCGAGCTTGTGCTGGTAGTGCCACAGCTCCTCGCCGGTGCGGGCGTCGAGCGCATAGACGTGGTTGAACGCCGTCGTGACGTACATGACGCCGTTCACCACGATCGGCGTCGTTTCCATCGTTTCCTTCACCGCGGTCTGGAAGATCCAGGCGGGCCGCAGGCGCGACACGTTGGAGACGTTGATCTGCCGGTTCGGGTAGAACCGCAGCTGTTTGTAGTCGCCGTTGGTGTGCAGGAAATTGTTGCCGTCGCCGCCCGCGCGGTTGAGCAGGTCCTGCGTCACCAGGTTCATGTCGCCGTATTTTGCCGCCGGCTTCACCTCCTGGGCGGAGGATGCGGCCAATCCTGCAAGCGATAGCACGCATGCCGCCGCGGTCGCGGCGGGGATTCCCATTCGGGTCATGATGTCCTCCCCTTGCCGAGTTGGCCGGACGTCGATTGTGCTGCGCCGTCCGGATTTTTTGATGCCGGTGGAATGAGTTTGCCGAGAGTGCGCCGCGGATTTCCCGACTGTCAAGGCGGCGCGGCCGGGGCGGCCGGACCGGTGACGCAGGTTAACGGCGGCTCCCGCGTTCCCCTGAATCGAACTCGGAGCCGGCCTGCCGCGACTAATGGCGGACAGGAGGGGAGATCAAATGATCCGCGCAATCGTGATCGGCGCGCTCGCATTGAGCGCCGCATTCTCCATCCAATTCTCGACGCCCGCGGCCGCACAAGGCGGCCCGCCGCCGGTCAGGCCAATCGCCACGAGCGCGGTCGGTCCATGGGAGATCGTCGTGTGGGGCGCCGGCAAGCGGGTACATCAATGCACGCTGGTGCGCGCGCATCCCAAGGCCGATGAGCCGAAATTCGGCATCCTGGTGGATCAGCGCGGCGTCGTGCTGAGCGTCGATACGGCGGCATGGCAACTGACCTCGAAGGTCGAGGTGGCCGCAGCGCTTGCTCCGGCGAGCGGGCGTCGGCACGAGATGGTTGCAAGGCCGGTCTCGCCGACCCGTGCCAATATCGGCTTCGACGTCGCCAATCCGCTGCTCGACCAGCTGCAGGCCTCGGATTATTTCGACATCCGCATCAACGGTGTGACGGTGCGGGTCAGGACCGAAGACTTCAACGCGGCCCGCGTCGTGTTCGACATCTGCGTCGAGAAGATCGGCGCCGACTGGCGCGCCCCGACCGGGTAGGGCTTGCATAGCCCACCATGTCGGGATGGCCGGGCTCGGCCCGGCCATCCCGACAGAGATGGCGTTGCTGTGCCAGACGAATTCGAGATCGCCGGCACAAGGCCGGCGATGACGAATTCACAACTTTCAGCCCCGCTCACTTCGCGCGCTTGAGGTCGGGATGCATTGATGCGGCGATCAGGTTGGTGGAGCGGCCGATCACGTGCTCCGTCGTGCCGACGATCAGCGGGTCAGGCCCGCTGACGATCGAGCGATCCTTGTTGGGATAGGGCATTGCGGAGAGGAAGTGCTGCATGGCGTTGAGGCGGGCGCGCTTCTTGTCGTCCGACTTCACGATCGTCCACGGCGCGTCCGCGGTGTCGGTATAGAAGAACATCGCCTCCTTGGCTTCGGTGTACTCGTCCCACTTGTCGAGCGACATGCGATCGACCGGCGAGAGCTTCCACTGCTTGAGCGGGTCGGTGCGCCGCGCCTTGAAGCGGCGCAATTGCTCCTCGCGTGAGACCGAGAACCAGTACTTGAACAGACGGATGTTGGAGCGCACCAGCATCTGCTCGAACAGCGGGCACTGGCGCATGAACTCGAGATATTCGTTGGGCGTGCAGAAGCCCAGCACCCGCTCGACGCCGGCGCGATTGTACCAGGAGCGGTCGAACAGGCAGAGCTCGCCCCCAGCCGGCAGGTGGTTCACATAGCGCTGGAAGAACCATTGGGTGCGCTCGCGCTCGGTCGGCTTCATCAACGCCACCACGCGGGCGGTGCGTGGATTGAGATGCTCCATGAAGCGCTTGATGGTGCCGCCCTTGCCGGCCGCGTCGCGCCCCTCGAACAGGACGATGATCTTCTGGCCGCTTTCCTCGAGCCATCGCTGGCATTTGAGCAGCTCGCGCTGCAGCTCCAGCATCTGCTCTTCGTAGGCCTGCCGGCGGATCTTGACCTTGTACGGATACTCGCCGCTCTCGAACAGGCGGCGGATGACCGCCGGATCGTGCCGCATCTCCGCGAGCTGATGCAGCCGTGCGCCGACCGCCGCGGCGCCGGCGGCCGCGCCGCGGTTGGCCTTGCCGGTCTTGGGTTGTGCCAGCGCAGGCGTGAGATCTGGCGCCCCAACGACCCGCGCCGCGGCGGCCGAGCCGATCGCCTTGGCGGCATCGGATTCGGCAGGCTTGACGATCAATTTGGTCTGGTCCATTGGCCAACGTCCCCTCGGGTGCGTGGACGCACGTGTCATATTCGCCTCAAGGGGGCCATGATCCAGATCAATCGCCGGCCGTCGGCACGTTGACGTGGTTGATGGTTTCTCAATGGCAGGGTCCGGCGGCGTGAAAGGGGGGAGGCTCGCATGCCGTCATTTCACCGGCGCTCGGCGCTGTATGGGTTCCTGCTCGGCGCCGGCCTGATCGGCGCGTCCCTGCCGGTCGCGGCGCAAGCCCCGGTGTCGGCCGGGCCGGTCGATCCCGCGGTGATCGATGATCTCGTCGCGGCGAGCCGCATTCTCGCCGTCGAAGGCGTGCTCGACGCCTACGGCCATGTCAGCATGCGCCATCCCGGCGATCCCAACCGCTACCTGATCTCGCGCCTGCTCGCGCCGGCCCTGGTCAAGGCCGAGGACATCATGGAGTTCGATCTCGACTCCAACCCGGTCGACCGGCGCGGACGGGTGATGTATTCTGAGCGCTTCATCCACGGCGAAATCTACAAGGCGCGGGCCGACGTGAAGGCGGTGGTGCACAGCCATTCGCCGACCGTGGTGCCGTTCGGCATCTCCAGCGCGCCGCTGCGGCCGGTGTTCCATCTCGGCGCCTTTCTCTATCGCGGCGTGCCGGTGTTCGAGATCCGCGACGCGACCGACAGCGGCGAGATGCTGGTGCGCGACGGAAAGCTGGGCGCGCATCTCGCCAAGGTGCTCGGCGACAAGGACGTGGTGCTGATGCGCGGGCACGGCGACGCGGTGGTCGGGCCGACGTTGCACCATGCGGTGTTCCGCGCGATCTACACGGAGGTGAACGCGCGCCTGCAGGCGACCGCGATCGGGCTGGGCGGCCCGGTGAACTACCTCACGGAGAAGGAGGGCGACTGGATCACCAATCGGCAGCCGGGCAACATCTTGCGCGCCTGGGAATTGTGGAAGAGCAAGATCACGACCCCGTGATCTCGGCCCCTCCAATCCCGATGAACGTAACCACCATTGGCCCCGTCTAAGACAGGGGGCATTGGGGCAGGCCCCCCGTGACGCGGCGCCGCGATGCGACGCCGGCAACGATCGTCCCGTTCCGGTGGGCGGATGGGATCGCCAATGGAGGAGCCGATGGATCGACGTAGCATCCTTGCGAGCCTGTTCGCCGCGACCGGCGCCGTGTTTGCATCCACAGCGAGCGCGCGGGCAAATCCGATCACGCCCGACAAGGCGAAGGTGGTCTACCATCTGACCGACCTCGACAAGGTCAGCTTCGTACTGCGCAACATCCGCAATCATTTCGAGGGCATGGGCGGGCCGGACAAGGTCACGGTCGCGCTGGTGGTGCACGGGCCCGCCCTCAAGGCGTTCCACGCCAAATCGGCCAATCCCGAGCACGTCCGGCAGATACGCGAGTTGGCCCGGGTCGGCGTCGAGTTCGCCGCCTGCGGCAAGATGATGGCGGTGCAGAACGTCGCGCTCAAGGACCTGGTGCCGGGCTTCCTCGAGCTCGAGCAGGGCGGCGTCGTCCGCCTCGCCGAGCTGCAGTCGCAAGGCTACGTGTACTTGCGGCTGTGAGGCCACGGCGCCTCGCAGGGACGCCGGCGTCACGTCGACGACTCATGGCGCCTTGTAGGACAGCGCCCGCTTCACCTTTTCGACGAAGTCCGCCGGCGTTGCGAAGATGTCGGCGGCGAGCGCCTGCAGATCCTCGCCCGAGATCGGATCGATGGCGAGCCCGATGCGTTGCGCGTCCGCCAACAGCTCCGGGTCCGCCATCGTTGCGAGGAAGGCCTTGCGCAGCGCCGCGACCCGGTCGGCCGACACACCGGGCGCCAGCATGTAGGGCCGGCCGAACGTCTCCGAGGAGTAGACCAGCTCCATGATCCTGCGGTTCTCCGGCGAGGTGGCGAAATCCACCGCCAGCGGCACGCCCATGCGGTTGACCTCCGGATTGCCCTTGTCGTGCTCCTGCACGATCACGCGGATGAAGCCGGACTTGATCCAGTCGGGGCGCTGCGCCTTGAGGCTCGACCAGCTGAAGCCGCACAGGCCCTGCACCTCATTCTTCTCGATCGCCAGCGTGATCTCGCGCGTGCCCGGATAGCCGCCGACCTGGCGGATCTTCGCGCCGGTCGTGTGGTTGAGCATCGCCGGAAAGTCGCGGGTCGAGGTGCCGGGCTGGCTCGCGCCGATCAGGAGCTCTTGCGCGAGCGCGTCCCGGAAGGCTTTGACTGGTGCGTCGGCGCGGGCGATGCACACGTAGTGGTCGGTGGTGGCCGAGCCGATGTGGATGAACTTGGTCGCATCGTGCCGCAGCTGCCGGCCGCTGCCCAGCAGCGCATCGAACAGCGCGTCCATCACGGCGCTGTTCTGCAGCGCGCCGATGGCGGTGCCGTCCTTGGCCGCCACGTTGAACAGGTGCGCGGCCGCGGTGTTGCTGCCGGCCCCCGGCATGTTGCTGACCAGCACCGACGGGTTGCCGGGCATGTGCTTCGGCAGGTGGCGCGCGAGCAGCCGGGCATAGATGTCGTAGCCGCCGCCCGCCGACGAGCCGACGATCACGGTGATCTGCCGTCCTTTGTAGAACTGGGCGACCGCATCCTGGGCGTGCGCGGCGGATGGCAGCAGCAAGGCGGCAAGGATGGCGGGACGAAGCAAAAGACGCCGCATCAGGTTCTCCTGGGTTGTGGCTCGCCGATCAACAGCCGATCCGAGTCGTCCTTCAACTGAACGCCCGAGACGCGGCGCGCCCGCATGGCGCGCAGCAGATGCGCGAGCTTGAAGGCGGCGTCGGCGTAGCCGATGCCTTCGGGGCGGATGTTGGAGATGCAGTTGCGCTCCGCGTCGGTGGTGTGCGGGGCCGGCTGCCAGGTCAGGTACGCGCCCATGCTGTCGGGCGCGCTCAGCCCCGGGCGCTCGCCGATGAGCACCGCGACACACGCGGCGCCGAGCGCCGCCGCGACCCCGTCGCCGACCGCGACGCGGCCGTGGCGCACGATGACGATGGGCGCGATGCGCCAGTCCTCGGCGATCAGAGCGGGCAGAATGCCCGCCAGCACGGGCGGCGCATGCGTCTGCACGGCGCGCGCCGAGAGGCCGTCGGCGACGACCAACGCAAGGTCGTAGGCGCCCGCGTGCGGCGCGAGCGCAGCCCCGGCGTCGCCCGCGAGCCGGCGACCGAGATCGGGACGCAGCAGGTAGCGTTGCCGGTCTTCCGCGGCGCTGGCGACTTCGAGCAGCGGCATGCCGAGCCCGGCGAGGTCGGCGGCGAGGCGAGCGGTGTCGAGCGGCTCGTGCACCGCATCGCGTGCGCGGGCGTGCGCCAGCTGGAACTCAAGCAGCGGCGCGGTCGCGAGCGACGCGCCGCTGCGTTTGAGGCCGATGCGCGCCGCCGTCAGCCGGCGCAACGCTCCCCACAGGCCGTCGTCGTCGCCGACGCGCTCCGGCGGCGAGGAAGCCGATGGCGCTGCCGGAGGATCGTCGCTCATGCGCTCATGCCGGCAGGAGCGCGCGGAAGCGGCTCGGCAACGCGAGCGGCCGGATGCGCGCCGCCGCATCCATCAGGCCCTCCCGGGCGAGCCATGCCTCGAACTCCGGCGCCGGGCGGCGGCCGAACAGGTCGCGCATGGCGAGTGCGTCGTGGAACGAGGTGCTCTGATAGCCCAGCATGACGTCGTCGGCGCCCGGCACGCCCATCACGTAGGTGACGCCGGACGCGACCAGCAGCGCCAGCAGCGCGTCCATGTCGTCCTGATCGGCCTCGGCGTGGTTGGTGTAGCAGACGTCGACCCCCATCGGCACGCCCATCAGCTTGCCGCAGAAATGGTCCTCCAGCCCGGCGCGCGTGATCTGCTTGCCGTCGAACAGGTATTCGGGCCCGATGAAGCCGACCACGGTGTTGACCAGGAGCGGCTGGAAGGCGCGCGCGACCGCATAGGCGCGCGCCTCGAGCGTCTGCTGGTCGACGCCGTGATGCGCGTTGGCCGAAAGCGCGCTGCCTTGGCCGGTCTCGAAATACATCACGTTGTCGCCGACCGTGCCGCGGCCGAGCGACAGCGCCGCCGCGCGCGCCTCGGCGAGCAGCGTAAGGTCGATGCCGAAGCTCTTGTTGGCGGCCTGCGTCCCGGCGATCGACTGGAACACGAGGTCGACCGGCGAGCCCTTGCGGATCAGGTCGAGCGTGGTCGTCACGTGCGCCAGCACGCAGCCCTGCGTCGGGATCTCGAGCCTGGCGATGATCTCGTCGAGCATGCAGGTGAGCGCGTGCGCTCGCTCGGGGCTGTCGGTCGCCGGGTTGATGCCGATGACGGCGTCGCCCGCGCCGAGCAGCAGGCCGTCGAGGATGCTCGCCGCGATGCCGCGCGCATCGTCGGTCGGATGGTTGGGCTGCAGCCGCACCGAGAGGCGCCCGGGCAGGCCGACGGTGTTGCGGAAGCGGGTGACGACCCGGCATTTCGCCGCCATCACCATGAGGTCCTGCGCCCGGCTGATCTTGCTCACCGCCGCCGCCATCTCGGGGGTAATGCCGGGTGCGATCGCAGCGAGCGTCTCCGTGGTTGCCGCATCGGAGAGGAGCCAGTCCCGTAACCCACCGACGGTGAGATGGGCGATGGGGGTGAACGCCGCCTGATCATGCGTATCGATGATGAGCCGCGTCACCTCGTCGGTCTCGTAGGGAACGACGGTCTCGTTCAGGAACGTCGTCAGCGGCAGCTCGGCGAGCGCATACTGCGCGGCCACGCGCTCCTCCCCGGTCTCCGCCGCCAGCCCTGCAAGCTGATCGCCGCTGCGCAACGGCGAGGCCTTGGCGAGCAGGCTCGCCAGGTCGGCGAAGGTGTAGCGGCGGGCTCCGATGGTGGCGGCGTACATCGCAGTGGTTCAAGCAGTGTGCTGAACCGGACTATAGCGGAACCGGGCAGGTATCGGCGAATATCTGTGCTATTTCCGTCGCGGGAAGCGCGATGTTCAGGATCCGAGGAACGAATCCATGGCCCAGGTCGCACTCCGGTTCACGACCACCGATCTCGCCGCAGGCGACCCATCGCTACGCGCCGCGCACGCACGGTTCCTTAAGCGACATCGCGACGTTCTCGTAACCTACGGGCCGATCCGCCACCAGGACGGCGCTCCCGCCGGCTACGCCTACCAGACCGATTTCCCCGGCACGACGGCGGAGGCCATGCATTCGTTCCTGGCGGAGGACCCGTTCGCCCAGGCCGGCCTCTATGGCTGGTCGATCGTGAGCGGCTGGAAGTGCGCGCTCCCGCACCGGCAGGTGTCGCATCCCCCGCGCGCGGATCTGCAGGGCTTCTTCTTCCATGGCGTTGCGGTGCCAAACGCGACCGATCGGCGCAATGCGATCGTCGAGGCGCATCGCGCGCACTTGATTCCCAAGGACGCCAGCAACTGCCTCGCGCGCGGCCCGCTTACCGACGCGAGCGGCGCGCCGTGGCTCGGCAGCGCCATGATCTACGAGTTTCCCGACCGCGCCGCCCTCGACGAATTCTTTCGCGAAGAGCCGTATTGCGTGAACGGCCTGTACGCGCGGATCGACATCTATCGCTGGCAACGCGGCGCGATGGCGGATTGATCGCGCGCCGGCGTGTGCCGCACATTCACATCCGGCTTCACGGCAGCGCCGGCCGCACCCCTGGCAGCGCCTGCACCAGCTCGCGGAACCTGGCGCCGCGCACCTCGAAATTGGGGTACTGGTCGAACGACGCGCAGGCGGGCGAGAGCAGCACCACGGGCTCGGGCATGCTCGCGGCCTTGGCGTCGCGCGCGGCCGCGCCCACCGCGCGGTCGAGGGTCTCGCAAGTCTCGTAAGCCACTTGGCCGTCCAGGGTCTGCGCGAACTCCGCGGCCGCCTCGCCGATCAGGTAGGCCTTGCGGATGCGCGGGAAATAGCCCGCGAGGCTCGCGATGCCGCCGGTCTTCGGCTTGCCGCCGGCGATCCAGAAGATGTCGGAGAAGCTCGCGAGCGCGCGGGCGGCGGCGTCCGCGTTGGTCGCCTTGGAGTCGTTGACGAACAGCACGCGGTCGAGCCGCGCGACCTGCTCCATGCGATGCGCCAGGCCGGGAAACGAGCGCAACGCCTGCTGGATCGCCTCGGACGTGAGCCCGAGCGCGAGCGCCGCGCCGGCCGCGCAGGCGGCATTCTGCGCGTTGTGCGCCCCGCGCAGCGAGCCGATGCCGCCGATATGGGCGATCTCGCGCGCGGTGCCGCCGACCGCCTGCATGATCCGCTCCGCCTCGACGTAGAGCCCGTGTGCGAGCGGACGGCGCACCGAGACGCGGACCACAGTCTTGCCCATGCGCTCGAGCCGGTCGGCGGCCCCCTGGCACCAGTTGTCGTCGACGCCGACGATCGCGGTGCCGTTCTCCGGCACGCCGGCGACCAGTCGCTCCTTGACGGCCGCGTAGTTAGCCAGCGTGCCGTGGCGGTCGAGATGATCCTCGGTGACGTTGAGCAGGATGCCGACCAGGGGGTCGAGCGAGGGCGCGAGGTCGATCTGGTAGGACGAGCATTCGATCACGTGGGCGCGGCCTGCCGCCGGGACCTTGAGCGACAGGATGGCCGTGCCGATGTTGCCGCCGAGCTCGGCCTCGTAGCCGGCCTCGGCGAGCACATGGGCGACGAGCGCGGTGGTGGTCGATTTGCCGTTGGTGCCGGTGATGGCGACGAACGGCGATTGCGGCGCGACGCGCCGCCGCTCGCGACAGTAGAGCTCGATGTCGCCGATCACCTCCTTGGCGGCATTGCGCGCAAGCCCGACCGACCAGTGCGGTGCCGGATGCGTGAGCGGCACGCCCGGCGTGAGCACCAGGGCGTCGATGCCGGACCAGTCGATATGGCGCAGGTCGGCGGTCGCGATGCCGGCGGCCGCCGCCTGCGCGACACGGCGGTCATCGTCGTCCCAGGCGATCACCTTCGCGCCGCCGGCGACGAGCGCGTGCGCGCTCGCCATGCCGGAGGCACCGAGCCCGAACAGCGCGACGCGGCGCCCCGCGAAGCTGGTGACGGGGATCATGGGAAGACGCCGTCCATACCCAAAGGCGTCATCCTGAGGCGCATGGCGCACTCTTCGTGCGCCGTGCCTCGAAGGATGGAGGGATGCACGGCCCGCCCTTCGAGGCTCGGTGCACGAACGTGCACCGAGCACCTCAGGGTGACGGGGAACAGAATAAACATCATCGCAGCTTCAGCGTGGACAGGCCGGCGAGCGCCAGCACGATCGAGATGATCCAGAAGCGGATCACGATCTGCGGCTCGGTCCAGCCCTTCTGCTCGAAATGATGGTGCAGCGGCGCCATCATGAACACGCGTTTTCCGGTGAGCTTGAACGACACCACTTGCACGATGACGGAGACCGCTTCCAGGACGAAGATGCCGCCGACGATGCCGAGCACGATCTCGTGCTTGGTGGCGACCGCGACGGTGCCGAGCAGCCCGCCGAGCGCGAGCGAGCCGGTATCGCCCATGAAGATCGAGGCGGGTGGCGCGTTGAACCACAGGAAGCCGAGGCCTGCCCCCAGGACCGCGCCGAGCAGCACGGCGATCTCGCCCGAGCCGATGACGAAATTGACCTGCAGGTAATCGGAATAGACCGCGTTGCCGACGAAATAGGTGATGAGCCCGAAGCTCAGGGCCGAGGTCATCACCGGGCCGATGGCGAGCCCGTCGAGGCCGTCGGTGAGGTTCACCGCGTTGCCGGCGCCGACAATGATGAAGGTGCCGAACACGAGATAGAACCAGCCGAGGTCGAACACCCATTCCTTGATGAAGGGCAGCGCCAGCGAGGTCGAGAACGGCACTCGCCCGACCCGGGCGATGGCGTAGCAGGCGGCGAGCGCGATCGCCGCCTCGAGGGCGAGGCGCGTGCGCCCAGAAATGCCCGCGTGGGTCTGCTTGGTGACTTTCAGGTAGTCGTCATAGAAGCCGACCAGCCCGAACGAGAGCGTCACCCCGAGCACGATCCAGACATAGGGGTTGACCGGGTTCGCCCACAGCACGGTCGCAACCGTGACTCCGGAGAGGATCATCAGCCCGCCCATGGTGGGCGTCCCCCGCTTGGCGATCAGGTGCGACGCCGGCCCGTCCTGGCGGATCGGCTGGCCCTTGCCCTGGCGCAGGCGCAGGTGGTCGATGATCCACGGGCCGAACAGGAAGACGAAGAAGAACGCGGTCGTCGCCGCGCCGCCGGTGCGCACCGTCAGGTAGCGGAACACATTGAGGACCGAGATGCGGTCGGAAAACTGGATCAACCAATACAGCATGCGAGGAGCCCTAAGCGGTCGCCTCCTGCGGCGTGCGGCGACGATAGCGCTGTGTCAGCGTCTTGACGATCGGCCCCATTTTCGAGCCGAGCGAGCCCTTCACCATGATGACGTCGCCGTCGGCGATACGCGTCAGCACCTGCGGCTCCAGGGCGGCGGAGCTCTCCGCATAGCCGCCCCGACGCTCGGAGGGAAGGGCCTCCCACAGGCTGCGCATCAGCGGCCCGGCGCAGAACACGCAGTCGATGTCGTGGGCGAGCACCGGCTCGACCAGGCCGCGATGCAGGTCGGGCCCCGCGGGCCCGAGCTCGAGCATGTCGCCGAGCACCGCGATGCGCCGGCTCTTGCGTCCGATCTTCGCCTGGCCGAGCAGCGCGAGCGCGGCGCGCATGGAGGCGGGATTGGCGTTGTAGCTCTCGTCGATCAGGAGCGCGCTGCCGCCCCCGGGCAGGCTGAGCGCGATCCGCTGGCCGCGGCCGGACGGCGGCTCGAGCTCCGCCAGCGCCAGCGCAGCGAGCGCGAGGTCCGCGCCGGCGAGCGACGCGGCGGCGAGCACGGCGAGCGAGTTCATCACCAGGTGGCGGCCCGGCGCGCCGAGCTTGTAGGTGACGTCGGCGCCGAGGATGCGCGCCTCGACGGTGGAGGATTCCGCCTGCAGCGACAGCTTGACCAGCCGCGCGTCGGCCGCGGGATCTTCGCCGAACGCGACGACGCGCGCGCCGGCCGCCTCGGCCGCGGCCGCAAGTCGCCCATAGTGCGGGTTGTCGCGATTGAGGAGCGCGCTACCGCCCGGCTCGAGGCCGAGGAAGATCTCCGCCTTGGCGTCGGCAATCGCGTCCAGGGTGTCGAAATATTCCAGATGCACCGGCTCGATCGTGGTGACGATCGCGACGTGCGGGCGAACCAGGCGGGTGAGCGGCGTGATCTCGCCCGCATGGTTCATACCGATCTCGAACACGGCGTATTGGGTCGCCGCCGGCATGCGCGCCAGCGACAGCGGCACGCCCCAGTGATTGTTGTAGGAGGCGAGCGAAGCGTGCGTCGCGCCTGACTTGCCGAGCGCGAGGCGCAGCGCCTCCTTGGTGCTGGTCTTGCCGACCGAGCCGGTGACGGCGACGACGCGGGCTCTCGAGCGTGCGCGCGACGCACGGGCGAGGTCGGCGAGCGCGGCCAGGACGTCGGGGACGACGAGGAGCGGCGCATCGCTCGGCAGCGTCGCACGCTTGTCGCGCGCGACCACCGCGAGGCCGGCGCCGGCCTCGAGCGCGGCCGGCACGAACGCATGTCCGTCGCGCGCATCGCCGGTGATCGCGAAAAACGCTTCGCCCGCCGCCATGGTGCGGCTGTCGATCGACAGGCCGGAGACGATCTCCGGCAACGGCCCGCTCGGCTCGGCCCCCATCGCGGCGGTCATCGCCTCGACGCTCCAGGGCGCACTATCGCTCATGCCGCCTTCCCCTCGAGAGCGGCCAGCACGGCCGCATGATCGCTGAACGGCAATACCCGGTCGCCGACGATTTGGCCGCTTTCATGACCCTTGCCGGCGATCAGCAGGACGTCCCCGGGGTCGAGTTCGTCGACCCCCCGGCGGATCGCCTCGCCGCGGTCGCCGATCTCCAGCGCGCCCGGCGCGGCTTTCAGGATCGCGGCGCGGATCGCGGCCGGATCCTCGCTGCGCGGATTGTCGTCGGTGACGATGACGCGGTCGGCCTTCTCGGCGGCGATCGCCCCCATCAGCGGGCGCTTTCCCCGGTCGCGGTCGCCGCCGCAGCCGAGCACCACGGTCAGCCGGCGCCGCACGTAGGGGCGCAGCGCCTCGAGCGCCTTCGCCAGCGCGTCGGGCTTGTGCGCGTAATCGACGAAGATCGGCGCGCCCGCCTTGTCGCCGACCAGATCGAGGCGGCCCTTGGCGCCGGCGAGCCGCTCCAGGGCGGCAAACACCGCCGCCGGATCGCCGCCCGTCACAATCCCGAATCCCGCCGCGACCAGCGCGTTCTCGACCTGGAACGCGCCCACCAGCGGCAAGCGCACGCGATATGTCCTGCCGCCGTGCGCCAGCTCGAGACGCTGCGCGAAGCCGTCGATCGCCACCCCGGCGAGGCGGATATCCTCACCACTGCGCCCGACCGTGACGAGGCGCAGCCCGCGCTCCCGCGCCACGGCAAGGAACGCCTCCGCCTCGGCGTGATCGGCCGCGATCACGGCCGCTGCTCCCGCAGGGAGCAGCCCGCCGAACAGGCGCAGCTTGGCGTCGCGGTAGTGCTCGACCGTCGGATGGTAGTCGAGATGATCGCGCGACAGGTTGGTGAAGCCGCCGGCGGTGACGCGCACGCCGTCGAGGCGGTGCTGATCGAGCCCGTGCGAGGAGGCCTCGATGGCGAGATGGGTGACGCCCTCGTGGGCAAGCGAGTCCAAGGTGCGGTGCAGGTCGACCGGATCGGGCGTGGTCAGCGAGCCGTACGTCTCCCCCTGCGGGGAGACGATGCCGACCGTGCCGATGCTGGCGGCCTGGTGACCGAGCGCCGCCCAGATCTGCCGGGTGAAGGCGGCGACCGAGGTCTTGCCGCTGGTGCCGGTGATCGCCGCGATGGTCGCGGGCTGGCGGGCGTGAAAGCGCGCTGCGGCAAGCGACAGCGCGCGCCGCGCATTCGCAACCTTGACGACGGCGATGCCGTCGGGGAGTGACGTCGGCGCCTGCTCGGCCATGATGGCAAGAGCACCCTTGGCGACGGCGTCGGTCACGTATTGCAGCCCATCGGCCTTGGTGCCCGGAATGGCGACGAACAGGGCGCCGGGCGTGACCCGGCGGCTGTCGGCGGTGAGGTCGGTAACAGGAAGCTCCGCAAAGCGCGGCTGATAGGCGCCGTCCGCGCCGATGAGGTCGCGGAGGAGCTTTGTGGCGATTCGGCTCATGGGGGAGCTTTTAGCATGTTGCGGGATTGTGCACGCACGCGCGGCTTGCTTCATCCCTCCCCCGCTTGCGCCGCTTGCGGGGGAGGGTGGCGCCGAAGGCGCCGGGCCTTCGCCCGCCGAAGGGCTTCACTCCCTCCAAAGCTTGTATCAGAAGCTTCGGCCCGCAGGCGGGTGGGGGAAATGGCACGGCAGCGAAACACCCCATCCGACTGCGCGCTACCTGCAGCCACCTGCGCCTTGAGCACCTGGGGAGGACATGTGCCCCGGCAGGGCGGCCGCGATGGACGTCCAGTAGGAGGTTGCGCCTTGAGCGCCAGTACAGGGTTTGACGAGCATCGCGGTGGCCCGAACGAGGTCGAAGGGAGCTTAGAACCGTGATGATGGATGATATTCGCTTTTTTGTTGGCATCGACTGGGCATCGGAGAAGCATCGTGTGTGCCTGCTCGATGCAACCGGGCAACGTCTGGGCGAGCGGGAGGTCGCCCACGGCGGCGGCGGGCTGGCAGAGTTGTGCACCTGGCTGCTTGAGCGTACCGGTGTGTCTCCTGGGCAGATCGCGATTGCGATCGAGATGCCGCGCGGGCCGATCGTCGAGACTTTGTTGGAACGTGGGTTCCAGGTCTACGTGATCAATCCCAAGCAGCTCGATCGCTTTCGCGATCGCTTCACGATTGCCGGCGCCAAGGACGACAGCCGCGACGCACAGACGGCGGCCGATGCCTTGCGCACCGACCGCCATGTCTTGCGACGTCTGGCGATCGACGATCCGGTGCTGATCGAACTGCGCGAGTGGTCGCGCATGCACGAGGATCTGCAGCAGGATCGCACAGCGCACGCCAACCAGGTGCGCGAGCAACTGTGGCGCTACTATCCGCAGGCCATCGAGCTCACCGACGACTTTGCCGCCGACTGGTTCCTCGCGGTGTGGAGCAAAGCCTCCACGCCGGCCAAGGCGGCGCGGGTCAGCGAGAGCACGATCGCCGGCGTCCTCAAGGCCCACCGCATTCGCCGCCTGGATGCCGCCGCGGTGCTGCGGATCTTGCGCCAGAAGGCGCTCTGGGTCGCCCCCGGCACCGCGGAAGCCGCAACTGCGCGCATCCGACAACTGTCCGAGCGCATCCAGCTGATCAATCGGCAGATCAAGGAGGTGGAGCGCCAGTTGGACCAGCTGTGCGACACCTTGGCAGCGGCCCAGGAGAGCCAGCCGGGGCAGTCGGCGCAGCGTGACGTGGCAATCCTGCGCTCCTTCCCAGGGCTCGGCAGGATCATCCTCGCCACGCTGCTTGCCGAAGGATCGGACCTTCTGCAGCGCCGAGATTATCAGGCCTTGCGCGCCCTGTCTGGACAGGCGCCGGTGACCCACCGCAGCGGCAAAAGCTGCGTCGTCATTCGCCGCTATGCCTGCAACAAGCGTCTGCGGGAGGCGCTCTATCACTGGGCACGGGGCGCGATCCAGCACGATCCCATCAGCCAACAACGCTATGCGGAATTGCGCCGCCGTGGCCACAGCCATGGCCGGGCGCTGCGCACGGTCGGAGATCGCCTGCTGATGGTCGCCTGCACCTTGCTGGAACGCCAGCAGCTGTTCGATCCCGATCATAGGGCGGTGCAGCTGGCGGCGGCCTGATCGATGGTCATTCCTTTGTTCGACCAGGGCGACCATTCCTTCGTCCCGACCTGCAAATCGGCTCGGGTCGTTCATTGCGGGGTACTCACCCCGCAATCCAGTTTGACAAACGGTAGGAGGTCCTCCCCTTTCAGCGGAGGGATGGAGCAAGCCTCACGCAATCGATCTGAGTAACTGCGGAGCCAGCCGCACCATCAGCGCTTCACCGACGCCAGGATCAGTTGGTCGGCCGGAGGCAGGTCGAAGCGCGGCTCGAGGCCGAGCAGCGGGGCGATGCGGGCGATGACCTTGCCGGCGGTCGGCGCCGCGTTCCAGCCCGAGGTGGCGTAGCCGTGCGTCTCCTTGGCCGGCTGCGGCTCGTCGAGCATGATGAGCACCTGGTATTTCGGCTTGTCCATCGGCAGCACGGCGGTGAACGTGTTGAGCAGCTTCGTCTTCGAATAGCGGCCGCCCACCACCTTTTCCGACGTGCCGGTCTTGCCGCCGACGTAGTAGCCCTTGATGTCGGCCTTGCCGGCGGTACCCTTCTCGGCGTTGAGGCGCATCAGATAGCGCATCTTGTCGCTCGTCTCCGGCTTGACCACGACCTTGGCGAGCGCGCGCGCCTCTTCCTCGCTGCGCTTCATGAAGGTCGGCGGGATGAGATAGCCGCCGTTGACCAGCGCGTTGATCGCCATCACCGCCTGCAGCGGCGCGACCGAGAGACCGTGGCCGAACGCGATGGTGACGGTGTTGAGCTCGCCCCACCGCTTGGGCACCAGCGGCTCGGCGCTCTCGGGCAGTTCCGTGCGCAGCCGGTCGAGCTGGCCCATCTTCCTGAGGAACCACTTGTGATGCTCGACGCCCAGCGAGAGCGCGGCGCGCGCGGTGCCGATGTTCGACGAATAGGTGAAGATCTCCGGAATCGTGAGGATGCGGCGCTGGGCGTGATAGTCATGGATGTTGAACCGGCCGTAGCGCAGCGGCACGCGCGCATCGAACGAGGAGTTGAGCGTCACCTTGCCGGAGTCGAGCGCCATCGCCAGGGTCAGCGCCTTGAAGGTCGAGCCGAGCTCGAACACGCCTGTGGTCAGGCGGTTGATGCGGGTCGGGTCGTTGGCCTCGCGCGGGTTGTTGGGATCGTAGTCGGGCACCGACACCATCGAGATGATCTCGCCGGTGTTCACGTCGACCACCAGCCCGGCGGCGGCCTTCGCCTTGAAATGCTCGGCGGCGGCGATCAGCTCGTCGCGCAACGCGTGCTGGACGCGCACGTCGACCGCGAGCTCGATCGGCTTCTGCTGGCTGTCGGAGGCGAAGCCCGCCCGGTGCAGGTCGGCGAGCCCGTTGCCGTCGAGCCATTTCTCGATGCCGGCGATGCCTTGGTTGTCGATATTGACGAGGCCGATGAGGTGGGAGACCTCGGCGCCGTTCGGATAGACCCGCTTGTTCTCCGACAGGAAGCCGATGCCGGGAATGCCGAGGCGATGGATCTCCTGCTGCTGGCGCGGCTTGATCTCGCGCTTGAGCCACACGAAGCCGCGCTTGGAGCCGAGCCGCTCGCGCACTTCGGCGGTGTCGAGGTCGGGCAGCACCGCGGTCAACAGCTCGGTCGCCTCGTCGACGTCGATGATCTTGCGCGGCTCGCCGAACAGCGACGGCATGCGCACGTCGGTCGCCAGAATGTCGCCGTTGCGATCGAGGATGTCGGGACGGGCGGTCGCCACCGCATCCTGGCCGGCGCGCCTCACCATGTGACTCTCCGGCACGACGGCGAACATGGCGAGGCGCAGCGCGATCACCGTGTAGATGGCCGTGAACCCGATGATGGCCAGCGCGACGCGGGTCTTCGACTTGGCGCCGCGGTCGGCGTTGCGGCCGTAGAGCAGAGCGCGGATGAAGCGGCGCCGCCACGGCTCCGTCGGCGCCCCCAGGGCCTTGGCCAGCACGGCTTTGGTCGTCACGGGGTGCCCTCCGGGTCGGGAACGCTGCCGGTCAGTACCTCGGGATCCGCCATCGTCTCGATCAGCGCGCCGATCGGGTCGGCGGTGCCGGGGGGAACGATCTCGATCGGCTTCGCGGGCAGGCGGTCGAGGGAATCAAACTGCGTACCTTCGATGGGCTTGAGCGTCAGGTGGCGCTTGGCGAGGATCTGGATGCGATCGGGATTGTCGAGCTGGGCCCATTCGGCGCGCAGCGCCGCGATGGCGTCGCGCTCGCGCCGGATCTCCACCCTGAGCTTGGCGACGCCCTCGGCCTGGCGGGTCGACGCATACTTGATCTCGTAGACCCAGCCGGCGGCGAGCACCAGGGCCCCGATGACGGCGAGATTGATGAGGCGCAGCATCAGTGCCCTCGCGTGATGGCCGAGAGGGCCGGCAGGCGTGCCATCGGACTCGATCGGCTCGCTCGCGATCGGATCGGCATCGAGGCGTTCGGCGGCACGCAGTTTCGCCGACCGGGCGCGCGGATTGGCGGCGATTTCGTCCTCCTCGGGTCCGACCGGCCGGCGGGTGAGGAGCCGGAAGCTCGGCGCCGCCTCCGGGACATCGGGCAGGTGGCGTGATCCGCGGCGCACCGTGGCGCGCGCGGCGAGGAACGTCTTGACGATGCGATCCTCGAGCGAGTGAAAGGTGATGACGGCGAGACGGCCGCCCGGCGCCAGGATGCGTTCGGCCGCATGCAGCGCACCGGCAATCTCTCCCAACTCGTCGTTGACGTAGATGCGCAGCGCCTGGAAGGTGCGGGTCGCCGGGTGAATGTCGCCGGGCCTGCCATGGACGACGCGCCCTACGATATCGGCGAGCGCTCGCGTCGTGGTGATCGGCGACTCGGCGCGCGCCTTGACGATCGCCCGTGCGACGGCGCGCGCGCGGTGCTCTTCGCCGAGCACCGCGATGACGGCGGCAAGATCGCGTTCCGGGGCGTGCGCAACCACGTCGGCGGCGCTGATCCCTTCGCGACCCATGCGCATATCCAGCGGCCCGTCGTGACGGAACGAGAATCCACGCTCGGCATCGTCGATCTGCATCGAGGACACGCCGACGTCGAGCAGCACGCCGTCGACCGTCGGGATGCCGAGGTCGCGCGCGACGGAATCGAGCGCCGAGAACTGCTCCTGCATCAGGGCGAGGCGGCCGCCCGATGCGGCGACGAGGGCGGCTCCGCCGGCGATCGCCGCCGGGTCGCGATCGATGGCGACGACGCGCGCCGCGCCCGCCGCCAGCATGAGGCGGCTGTGGCCCCCGGCGCCAAACGTTCCGTCGATGTAGCGGCCGCCGTCGCGAACGCGCAGGAATTCCAGCGCGGGGCGGGCAAGCACGGGAATATGACGGGCTGGTCCGCCAGCGGCACCCTCACCGGTGCCGCCGCCCATCGTCATTCCCGTGCTCCGAGCGCATCGTGCGCCGCCCTCCGGGAACCGAGTTGCTTCTTGAGCGCGCGCACCATCTCGGTGGCCCCCGCGAGTTGCGCGCGGAAGCGCTCCGGCTCCCAGATCTGAAACTTGTGGCCGAGGCCGACGAACGCGACCGCATCGCTGATCCCGGCATGGCTCTTGAGCCTTTCCGTCAGGACGACGCGGCCTTCGCCGTCGATGCTCAACGTCTCGCTCGTTCCGTACAGCGCGGTCGACAGATTCTCCCGCTCGTCCGAATAGGGTGGATAGGTCGCGATCAGCTGCTCGATCTCGCCCAGCAGGGCGTTGCCGCCGGCATCGAGCGCCGGGTGGTCGATCGCCGGATAGCAATAAAGCCCGTCGAACCCGTCGCGGGCGAGCACCTGACGAAACGGTGCCGGGATCGAAACCCGTCCCTTGGCATCGAGCCGCAACGTGTAGTTCGACACGAAGCGGTTCATCGTGCGTCCGGCCCCCCGCGGTCGTCCACCCCACGGGCAGGACCGTCGTTGTCGCTGATTTGGCGAGGCCGGCGGCAGCCCGGTATGGGAAACAATGGGATATCATGGGATATTGTGGACGTCAACGGAACGGCCCGGCTGCTCGGGTCTGCCCGAAGCACGGTGCTTCGGGGCAATTAACCTTGGTTAAGATTAAGGAATCGTTGCCGGAGCGGGCGGTCTTTCGGCTGCAGCACGGTACCGCGTGCGACCCGCCGGGCTGGCCCAACCCACGGTTCCCTCACGCCAGACGAATCACGCATGGGTTCTGCCGCCCGCATCACATTGTCCGGAACGGGTCCGATGCTGGCGAGTTGTCAAACCGGCAGGAGGCCTGGTCTCGGCGGACCCCGGCTTCCTGAAAACGATTACTCATGGAGGCCACAATGCTGAAACGGTTAGCCTTGATGTCGGCTGTCAGCGCGTTCGCGATTGGCAGCGCGCTTGCTCAAACCTCACCCCCCTCGTCGACCCCACCGGCGGCCGCTCCCAGTGCGTCGACCGAGATGAAGAGCGACATGAAGACCGGAGACGCGAAGTTCATCGCTTCGCAGAAGCCGGATCAGTGGCTCGCCTCGAAGTTCAAGGGCACCGACGTGGTCGGCCCCGACGACCAGAAGGTGGGCGACGTGTCGGACATCCTGTTCGACAAGACCGGAAAGATCGAAGCCTACGTGGTGGGCGTCGGCGGTTTCCTCGGAATGGGGTCGAAGGAGGTGGCACTCGCCCCGGACGCGTTCCAGGTCGTGCCCGGCGACCCCAAGTCGGCGACCAGCTCCTCGCCCAAGCTGAAGATCTCCATGACCAAGGAGCAGCTCAAGGACGCGGCGAACTTCGAGCCCTATAAGGAGCCGCGCGCGACCACCGGAACTGCGCCGGGCGGCGGAAACACGCGTCCGATGGGCGGCGGCGCCATGAAGTAGCGTTCCCGGACCATTGCCGGGGCAAAGAAGGCCCGGATCCCTGGTGGATCCGGGCCTTCTGCGTTGGCGGGTCCCGACGCGCGACAAATCCCACCGGCATTGCTAGGTTTCGGAATCTCGATCGAGGGAGGAGCGGATGAAGGCGCGAGTGGCGATTGTGGCGGCACTGGCATTCGGCCTCGTGCTGCCGGCCTCGGCTCGTGCCGAAGACTGGCCGAGCCGACCGGTGACCATGGTGGTTCCGTTCGCGGCCGGCGGTCCGGTCGACGTCGCCGGCCGGATCCTGGCGCAGCGGGTGAGCGAGATCCTGGGTCGCCAGATCGTGGTGGAGAACGTCGGCGGCGCCGGCGGGATGACCGGCTCCAATCGCATCGCCAAGGCCGCGCCCGACGGCTATCAGTTCGTGCTCGGCAACATCGCCACCCACGCGTTCAGCCAATCGCTGCACAAGAAGCCGCTCTATGATGCGGCGGCGGAGTTTGCGGCCGTCGGCCTGACCATCGAGCAACCGCGCATCCTGGTGGTGCGCAAGGACCTGCCGGTGAGCTCGCTGCGCGAGCTCATTGCGTACGCGAAGGCTAATCCGGACACCTTGAAATACGGCTCGGCCGGCCCCGGCTCGGCGGCGCACATCGCCTGCACGCTGCTCAACTCTCTCACTGGCATCGGTGCGACGCACATTCCCTACCGGTCCACCACGCTGGCGACGCAGGACATCGCCGCCGGACGCGTCGACTACATCTGCGACGTGGTGTCGGGCACGCTGCCGTTCATCCAGGGCAACGCGGTCAAGCCGATCGCGACGCTGTCGCCGCAGCGGGCCGGCGTGCTGCCGCAGGTGGCGACCGCCATCGAGCAGGGTCTCGCCGGGTTCGATACCAGCAGCTGGCACGGGATGTTCTTCCCCGCCGATACGCCGGCGCCGATCGTGCAGCGCCTCGCCGCCGCCCTGAACGCGACGCTCGACACGCCGGCCGTGCGCGAGCGGCTGGAGACCCTCGGCGCCAGCGTGGTTCCCGCCGAGCGCCGGGGCCCCGAGTACCTGACCGGCTTCCTGCGCAGCGAAATCGCCAAGTGGGCCGGCCCGATCAAGCTGAGCGGAGCCTCGACCGAATGAGGGGCTTCATCGTGCCGCGCGGCCCGTTGCGACCGCAATGACGTTCGCGCCGGACTCGAGCCTCGTCGCCCGCGTGCTCGCCTCGCCCAATCACGGCGAGCGCCGCGGGGTCGAGCGCCCCGACATGCTGCTCCTCCACTACACCGGCATGCAGGATGCCCAGGAGGCGCTGGCCAAGCTGTGCGAACCGGGCAGCGACGTGTCGGCGCATTACGTCGTGTTCGAGGACGGCGAGATCATGCAATGTGTGCCGGAAGCGCGGCGGGCGTGGCACGCCGGCGAGGGGTCGTGGGCCGGCGCGACCGACATCAACTCGCGCTCGATCGGCATCGAGATCGCCAATCCGGGCCATTACTGGGACTACCGCGACTTCCCCGAGCCGCAGATCGCCGCCGTCATCGCGCTCGCCCGCGATATCGTGGCGCGCAACCGCATTCGCCCCGAGCGCGTGCTCGGCCACTCGGACGTGGCGCCGGCGCGCAAGCAGGATCCGGGGGAGAAATTTCCCTGGGAGCAACTCGCCGCCGCCGGCGTCGGCGTGTGGGTCGCGCCCGAGCCGATCACGCGCGATCAGCCTGAATTGATGGCGGACGCGCTGCGCGCAATCCAGACGCAGCTGTCGGAATACGGCTACGGTATCGCGCCGACCGGCGTGAGCGATGCGCAGACGCGCGACGTGGTCGCGGCGTTCCAGCGCCATTTCCGTCCCGCGCGTGTCGATGGAATTTTGGACGCGTCGACGCGCACGACGTTGGCCAGGCTCCTGGCAACTCGTGCTGCCCGGTGACTTGCGGTGCCGCATCCCGTCCGTGATCGCGCCCGCCCGCACGACGAGGCTGGACGAAGACGCCTGAGCGGATTTACCGTGTACGTCCCCGGCATCCTTTGGGGATGGCGCGATGTCTCGTACCAACAAGCAACCGCTCGATGAGCGGGTGGCGAGAGCCGCCGAGGCGGCGCTCGCCGACCATCACTACGTGAGTGCCGTCGACATGTTCCTGGGGATAGGATGGGTCGATGGCGGAACGGTGAAGCGGTGGCTGCAGGGGCAGCTCGACTGCCTGGAACAGACGCTGCAGGCCAATCCCGCGCGCGTTTCCGAAGCGATCCAGCTGCTGCAATCCTGGGCGAACCGCAACGGATTGATTCCGAGCGAGGCCTCCTACGTGGCACGGACGCCCGGACATCAGGAGCTGCGCTTCAGCAGGAGCGGCGACCCGACCGTCGAGCAGACTTATCGGACGCACTTCGTGTCGAGCCGGCTGTCCGAAAAGAAGCGCGAGCGCTTGGCCGAGAAAGCGAGTCGCGTGCCGGAGCTGGTGGCGATCCTGCCGCGCAACCGCGATTGGAAATGCCATCGCTGCGGCCACACCGGTGATATTCTGATGATGGAGAAGGAGGGCCCGGCGTGCATGACCTGCGTCGGTCTCGGCGACCTCGAGTTCCTCTCGGCCGGAAACGCCAAGCTCACGCGGCTGGCCAAGGCGAAGAGTAAGAGGCATGCGGTCGTCGTCCGTTTCAGCAAGACCCGCAGCCGCTATGAGCGGCAGGGCCTGCTGGTCGAGACGCAAGCGCGCGATGAGGCGCAACGCCACTTGGCGATTGAAGCCGCGCGGCGGCTGGCGGACCTCGGCGGCAGTCGGCCTGATGTGGAGGCGCCACCGCGGCGTCGGCCGAGCGGGTAGCCCGGATGCAATCCCGGGCGGCGGTGCCGACGTCGAGGCCCGTCCCCGCACTCCATGCGGGCTACAGCTACCCCCGCTCCTCGATTACGCTGGCGCGCACGTCGTCCTCGATCAGGCGCCAGATGTGGTCGACGGTGCGCACGAACTCGCCCGTGCGCTTGACCGCGAGCGAGCGCGGCCGCGGCAGCGCGATCTCGACGGTCTCCTGCAGGCGGCCGGGGCGGCGCGCGAACACCAGCACCCGGTCGGACAGGAACACCGCCTCGTCGATCTGGTGGGTGACGAACAGCACGGTCTTGCGCCCCTGCTCCCAGATGCGCATCAACTCGGTCTGCATGATCTCGCGGGTCTGCGCGTCGAGCGCCGAGAACGGCTCATCCATCAGCAGGATTTCGGGATCGATGGCAAGCGCGCGGGCGAGATTGACCCGCTGCCGCATGCCGCCCGAGAGCTGGCGCGGATAGTAGTGCTCGAAGCCGTCGAGCCCGACCAGCTTGAGCAGGTCGAGGGTGCGTCGGCGCTCGGTCTCGCCGGTGCGGCCCGCCACTTCCGGACCGATCATGGCGTTCGCCAGCACGGTGCGCCATGGCAGCAGATTGTCCGACTGGAACACGAAGCCGCGGTCGCCGCCGGGCGCCCGCACCACGCGCCCGTCGAGCCGCACCTCGCCGGCGCTCGCCGGCTCGAGGCCGGCGATGATGCGCAGGAACGTGGTCTTGCCGCAGCCGCTCGGCCCGACCACCGCGATGAACGCGCCGCGCTCGACCTCGAGACCGATTGCGCGCAGCACCTCGAGGTCGCCGAACGACTTGGTGAGACCGACGACTTCGAGCTTGGCCACCATGGCTAATCTCTCGTCCATGGCACCAGCTTGCGTTCGAGCACGGTGAAGCCCGCCGTCATCGCGATGCCCGCAACCGCGAGCACCACGACGCCGGCGAACAGCTCCGGCATGTTGAAGGCGTCGGCCGACTGGCTGATCAACCGCCCGAGGCCGGCGCGCGAGCCGAACAGCTCCGCCACCACGACGCCGATCAGGCCGCGGCCGATGCCGAGCTTGAGCCCGGCCAGGATGAACGGCATGGCGGACGGCAGCGACACCTTGAAGAAGATCTGGCGCGGGCTCGCGCCGAACGAGCGCAGCATCTCGATCAGCCGCTCGCTGGTGGTGCGCAGGCCCGCCTCGGTATTGATGGTGACGGGAAACAGCACGAGGAAGATCACCACCAGCACCTTCGACCAGATGCCGATGCCGAGCCAGAGGATGAACAGCGGCGCGAGCGCGATGGTCGGTGTCGCATAGAGGCCGGAGATCCACGGCTGCAGGGCCTGCTTGACCGTCGCGTTGTTGGCCATGCCGAAGCCGAGCACGACGCCGATCACGCTGGCGATCGCGTAGCCGAGCGCGAACTCGATCCCGCTGATGACGATGTGCCGCTCCATCTCGCCCGACAGGGTCAGCACCCAGATCGCCTGGACGATCTGCGTCGGTGCGGCGAGGAACAGCGCATTGGCGACGAGGAGGCGGCTCACGAGCTCCCACAGGGCGAGGCCGCCTACGACCGACAGCGTGCCGGCCAGATTGCGGGACGAGAGGCTGCGCCACAGGGAAGCCACGGCGGAATTCGCTTCCATGATTTTGCGCATGTCCTTGTCGGAAAACCGGTTCCCACTTTTCCGGGACATGCGCTAATCGGCAAACTGGGTGACGCCGGGAAGGAACAGGCGCTCGACGGCGAAATCGGCCGGGATGTCGCCGAGCTCGCGCAACGCGTCGACCACCTTGGCGAGCTTCGCCCGCGACAGCTTGCCGGTCGGCTCGAACAGGGTCTTGTGGCGCAGGAAATCGTACGCCCTGTCGACGTCCTCCGGCTTGAGCTTGCTCACCTCGACCAACAGGCCGACGGCGTCCGTGCGGTTCTTCTCGTCGTAGAACCACCCGACGCTCTTGACGAGGGCGGTGAGGAAGCGCTGCGCGAGCTTCGGGTTGGCGGTTGCCCAGGTGCGGTTCATGGCGACGCCGGCGAACGGCATGTCGGGCAGGTAGTCGAAGGTGAAGCCGAGATTGGTGAAGCCTGCGGATTCGGCGTAGAAATTGAACGGCGGCGTGAGCAGCGCCGCATCGACCGCCCCCGATTGCAGCGCCGAGAACCGCGCGTTGGTGGCGCCGGCGAACACGTAGTCGAACGCCGGAGCCTTGACGCCGCTCGGTGCCAGCATGCGGTCGACGAAGATGCGGGTGATGTCCTTGGCCCCGCCGACGATGATGGTCTTGCCCGCGAGATCCTTGATGCTCTTGATGTCGCGCTTCGCCAGCAGCGCATAGGGCGGGGCCTGCACCTCGATGCGGACGATCGCGAGCGGCGCGCCCTTCTCGATCGCCCGGATCGGATCAACCAGGCCGGCGTTGGTCGCGACGTTGGTGGAGCCGGCGGCGAGCTGCTGGATCACCGACGCATTCGACTGGGCGAACACGGTGTCGACCACGATGTCTTCGGCCGCGAAAAAACCCTTGCGCATGCCGATATAGAGCGGCCAGGCGTTGGCGGAGGTCGAGCCGACCGAGCCGACCAGGACGGTGTCGGCGCCGCGCGCGGGGAGGGGAGGGATGACGAGCAGGGCGAGCAGCAGCGTGCTTGCGATGACGCGAAACCGGTGCGTGCCCATGACGGCCCCCATATCCTGACGTCGCCTAGTCGCTCAGCTGTGCGACGCCGGCGAGGAAGAAGCGCTCGAGGTTGGTGGCCGCCTGGACATCGCCCAGCGTCTTGAGCGCTTCCAGGAGCGCGCCCAGCTTGCCGCGCGAGATCGTGCCGCTGCGCTCGAAATAGGCGCCGTTGCGGAAGAAGTCGTAGGCCTTTTCCACGTCCTCGACCTTGATGCGGCTCGCCGCCGCCATCATCTTCACCGCCTCGTCGCGATTGCGTTCGTCGTAGAACCAGGCGACGCTTGCCGTGTGCGCCTTGAGCAGCCGCCCCAGCACCGCCTGGTTCGCCGCCGCCCAGCTGCGATTGATCACCGTGCCGGAAAACGGCAGCTCCTTCGCGTAGTCGATGGTGAGCCCGAGCTCGTTGAAGCCCGCCGCAGTGGCGTGGAAATTGAAGGGCGGCAGCAGGATCGCGGCGTCGACCGCGCCCGATTGCAGCGCCGAGGCGCGCGCCGTGGTGGCGCCGGCGAACACCATGTCGAACTCGCCCGGCTTCACCCCGTGCGGGCTGAGCATGCGCTCCACGTAGATGCGGGTGATGTCCTTCGGGCCGCCGAGCGAGATGGTCTTGCCCTTGAGCCCGGCCAGCGTCTTGATCGCCGGCTTCGCCAGCAGCGCATAGGGCGGCGCCTGCACCTCGAAGCGCACGATGGCGATCGGCGCGCCCTGGTCGATGGCGCGGATCGGGTCCACCAGGCCGGTCGACATGGCGATGTTGACCGAGCCGGCGGTGAGCTGCTGCACCAGGTTCGCGCTCGACTGCACGAAATAGAGATCGACGTTGAGATTCTCGGCCGCGAAGAACCCCTTGTTGATGCCGATGAACACCGGCCACAGGTTGGCGGACGCCGAGCCGACGGTGCCGATCGTCACGTTGTCCGCCGCTCGCGTCGGCGGCGCAACGAGGCTCGCGGCGCAAAGCGCCAACGCAGCCGCAACGGTCCGGGACGATGCATGCATGTTCATTGTGCTCTCCTACTCGGCGGCCAGGCCGGGCTGCGTCTGCGCCTGCGCGACATAGTGCCTGGCGATTTCGCTTCCCGTTGCGAGCCACACGTGTTTGTGCCGGCAGATATAGGCGAGCGCCGCGTCGAAGGCGTCGATGCGGTGCGGCACGCCGGTGAGATAGGGGTGCAGGGCGATCGCCATCACGCGCCCCGATTGCGCGCCCTCGCGGTAGAGCACGTCGAACTGGCGGCAGATCATCTCGTGGAACTCGGCGGCGGTGCGAAGCTGGCGCTCGAACGCCGGCTTGTCGTTGATCTCGTGGCTGTACGGCACCGAGACGAGGCGTCGCCCGCCCTCGAGATTCATCAGGTAGGGTTGATCGTCGTTGGTCCAGTCGCACACGTATTCGCAGCCTTCGGCCGCCAGGATGTCGAGCGTGTCCCAGGTCTCCTGCAGGCCCGAGCCGAGCCAGCCGACCGGGCGCGTTCCGCTCGCGCGCTCGATCGTCGACAGCGCGCTGCGGATGACGCGCGGCTCCTCGCCCGGGGCGAGCGCATTGAGCCGGCGCGTATTGCTCTCGTTGTGCCCCATCCATTCCCACCGGCGCTTGCGGCCTTCGGCGATGATCTGCGGGTGCATGTCGCACACGTCGCTGTTGAGCGCGACGGTCGCGCGGATACCGTAGCGGTCGAGCGCCTCCATCAGGCGGAACACGCCGACCCGGTTGCCGTAGTCGCGCGCCGACCACGCCGGAACGTCAGGCACCGGCGCCCCGGTGCCGCCCGAGCCGGCCGGTACCTTCTCCTCGAGCGAGAAGAACTCGATGTTGGGGATCACCCACAGCGCGAGCCGGGCGCCGTCGGGCCAGGCGAGGCGCGGCCGGCTGATGATGGGCGAATAGGGAAACGGACCATAGGGGGCGGGCTTCATGGGGATGCCTCACTGCGTGGCGTGTAGGGTGGGCAAAATCGCCTGTGCATGATTCCCGCGTGGGCACGGCGCTTCGGCGATTTGCCCACGCGGACCGGTCGTGCCTTGCGCCGATGCCCACCCTGCGGCGTCAGCTCGCCTTGCGCACGGTCTGGCCTTCGAGATGCGCCACCACCTCGTGCAGCCGCATGACGTCCGCGTATTTGTGATGCATGTCGAACAGGTTGACCTTGTGCGACAGCAGGCTGCGGTCGAAGCAGCATTCCTCCACCAGCACGACGTGATAGCCGAGCGAATAGGCATCGACCGCGGAGGCGCGCACGCAGCCCGAGGTGCTCTCGCCGCAGATGACGACGGTGCGGATGCCGAGCTGGGTGAGATGCGCGGTGAGCGGCGTGCCGAAGAAGATGCTGGCGCGCTGCTTGGTGATCACCACGTCGCCGATCTGCGGCTTGAACTCGGGACGGATGGCGTAGTGCTCGAGATCCTTCGGCGACGGCCGGCGCTTGGTGGCCCGGATCGCGGTCGGGCGGCTCGCCGCGCGCACGTCGTTGGTGGAGTAGAACACCGGCAGCCCGGCCGCGCGCGCCGCCGTGAACAGCTTCTTGGTCGGCTCGATCGCGCCCCAGGCGTATTCGCCGCACGTGCTCGGGTGCTGGTCGACGATGTCGATCACCGGGCGATTGCCGCCCTGGTAGACGAGCTCGTAGAGATCGATCGCGATCAGCGCCGGCGCCGGGCCGACGAAGGTCCTGCGCTCGTACTGGTCGTAGATCTTCAGGACGTCCGGCGAAATCACGTCCTTCCAGCAATGGTCCTCGAAATCGCTCATCACCCCACCTCGTGCCGTCGACCCGTCATGCTCCATGTTCGCCAAGGCCTTGGCAACCAATTTCCATGCCAATTCCAGCCTCGACCCTTGACCTGCGGCCCGCGCTGGTCCCATCTCAAGGGTGTCAGTCGGCCGGACGGCCGTCCCGGCAACGGCCGAAAGGCCGCCGGGGAGGAAAGTCCGGGCTCCACGGACGAACGGTGCCGGATAACGTCCGGCGGGGGCGACCCCAGGGAAAGTGCCACAGAGAATGAGACCGCCGGCGCCTCCTTCGGAGGCGCGGTAAGGGTGAAAAGGTGCGGTAAGAGCGCACCGCGCGTCCGGCAACGGAAGCGGCACGGCAAACCCCACCGGGAGCAAGACCGAATAGGGGCGGCGCGGGGCGGCGAAAGCCGAACCAGTCTGTCCGGACCAGCCGCCCGGGTAGGTTGCTTGAGGCGCCGGGCAACCGAGCGTCGAGAGGAATGGCCGTCACGTGGGGGCGCGAGCCTCCACCCTACAGAACCCGGCTTACAGGCCGGCTGATATGCTAAGGGGGCTCGGCGGGAAACCGCCGGGCCCCCACCATGTCGTCGGATTACTCGATGCTCGCGCCCGATATGCGCACCAGCTCCGCCCATTTTGGCGCCTGGTCGGCCATGAAGGCGGCGAAGTCCTGGGGCGAGCCCGGCTGCGTCAGCGCGCTGAGCTTCGCGAGACTCGCCTGCGCGTCTTGTGTCTTCAGCCCGTCGTTGATGACGGCGTTGAGCCGGCTGACGATGCTGGCCGGCGTCCCGGCCGGCGCCAGCACGCCCGACCAGGCGTTCTGCGGGAAGGCCGGAAAGCCGCTCTCGATCATCGTCGGCACGTCGGGCAGCGCCGGCCAACGGGCGGCGCTGGTGACAGCCAGCGCCCGCAGCTTGCCGTCGGCGATCAGCGGATAGAGCGTGGTCAGCGCGTCGAACTGCATCTGGGTTACGCCGCCCATCATGTCGGCGATCGACGGCGCCGCTCCCTTGTACGGGATGAAGGTGATGTCGAGCCCGGCCAGATGCCGGAACAGGGCACCCATCAGGTGCGGCGGCGTGCCGAGCGAAGCGCCGAAATTGAGCTTGCCCGGATTGGCCTTCGCGTAGGCGACGAACTCCTGCACGGTCTTGGCCGGCACCGCGGGCGGCACCACGAACACGTGCGGCAGGAGCGACACCAGCGCGACCGGTGCCAGCGTCTTCGGATCGTAGTCGAGCTTCTTGTTGAGCTCGGGCAGGATCGAGATCGTGCCCGACGATCCCCACAGCAGGGTGTAGCCGTCCGCATCCGCCGTCACCACTGCCTTCGAGCCGAGCGCCCCGCCCGCGCCGGCGCGGTTCTCCACCACAACGGGTTGCCCGAGGCTCGCCTGCAGCTTCAGCCCGACGAACCGCGCCATGGTGTCCATCGGCCCGCCCGCCGCGAACGGCACGATCAGCTTGACCGGCCGGTCCGGATAGGACTGGGCTGCCGCAGCGGAGGCTCCCGCAAGCAAAACGACGGCGGCGACGATGGCCGACCGATTGAAGCGCTTCAACAAGATGAATTCTCCGGTTTCTGTCACGTAGTTGTCGACCACCTTACCGCACGAAGTGCCGGCATGGTAGGCAGCGAGCCTCTGTATCCCTCGCGCGTGATTTGATCTCCGCTCCGCCCCCATGCTCCATCGCCGCGAAAACCTCGGCCTGCTGCTCGGCTTCGTCGGCATCGTGATGTTCGGCGGCACGTTGCCGGCGGCGCGGCTCGCCGTGATGTCGCTCGATCCCGTTTTCCTCACGGCGGCGCGGGCGGCCATCGCCGGGCTGGCCGCGCTCATCGTGCTGCTCGTCTTGCGGCGGCGTCTCCCGCCGCGCGCGGATTGGACAGCGTTGGCGATCGGTGGTGCGGGGGTCATCATCGGCTTTCCGCTGCTGTCGACCCTCGCCATGGCGGTCGTGCCTGCCGCGCATGGCGGGGTCATTCTCGGCCTCTTGCCGCTGGCGACCGCCGCGGCGGCCGCGCTGTTTGCCGGCGAACGCCCGAGCCTCGGGTTCTGGCTCGCCAGTCTCGCCGGCACCGGGCTGGTTGTCGCCTTTGCGCTGAAGCGCAACGGTGGCGGCCCGCTGGCCATCGGCGACCTCTTGCTCATCGGGTCGGTCATCACGGCGGCGGTCGGCTACGTCTACTCGGGACGGCTCGCGATCGGCATGCCGGGCTGGGAGGTGATCTCCTGGGAGGTGGTGATGTGCCTGCCGCTCGCTCTCGTCGGCGTGCTGGCGACGTGGCCGGCCGACGTCGCGGCGGTCCCGGGAGCGGCCTGGGTGGCGCTCGCCTATGTGGGCCTGTTCAGCCAGTTCATCGGCTTCTTTCTCTGGAATGCCGGGCTCGCCATCGGCGGGATCGCGCGCGTGAGCCAGGTCCAGCTCCTCCAGCCGTTCGTCATCGCCGCGCTCGCCGTGCCGGTCAACGGCGAGACGCTCGATCTCGAGACGGTCTTCTTCCTCGTCGCAGTTGCCGCCATGGTGACGGTCGGCCAGCGCATGCGCGTTGCCCGGTGAGAATGTCGGCCTAGTGCGGCGGATTTGAATTTCCTATCAGTTCGCCGCAACCGCTTGTAGGAAATTCAAATCCAAAGCCGCACTGGCAAGGATTGAAATTGCTAGTGCTCCTTTGATTTCGAATTTCGCTCAGAGGATGCCGCGAAGTGAAGCGAAATTCGAAATCGGAGCACTAGTCTCGCTCGCCGGCGCGTCGCATTGACAGCCCCGGCCGTGGTGCCTAACTCTTCGGCCAGAGCGCGCTGGGGCGCCTCCTGTCCGCGGCAAGGGAGCCAGCTTCCACCCAGTCGAACGGCTTGATGCTGCCGAACTTTCTTCCGGCCTGTTTCAGCGGACGCCAGGCGACACGGAAGGAAGGTTGCGCATGAGCCGTACGCTCACCCCCAATTCCACCCTCGAGACTCTCAAGAAGGAAGCCAAGCGCTGGCTCAAGGCGCTGCGCGCCGGCGACGCGGAGGCGCGCAAGCGGCTGCTCGCGGCGACGCCGGCCGCGCCCGCCGATCCGGGCCTGCGCGACGTGCAACTCGCGCTCGCGCGCGAGCATGGCCTGCCGGGCTGGGCGGCGCTTCGCACCGCGCTCGACGAGCTCGCGCTGGCGCGACGCTCGCAGGCGGAACGGATCGAGATCGTCCTGCGCTCGGCATGGGAAGGCGACCGGGTCGCCGCCATGCGGATCCTGACGCGGTGGCCGGAGATCCGAGCCGCCAACCTCTACACCGCGGTAGCGACTGGACATCGCGCGGTGTTCGACCGCCTGCTTGCCGCCGACCCCGCGGCCGCAACACGCAAGGGCGGCCCGCTCGACTGGGAGCCCCTGCTCTACCTTGCCTACGCACGGCTGCCCGGGGGCGATGCCGATGCCGTCGAGTTGGTGCGCGCGCTCTTCGATCATGGCGCCGACCCGAACGCGCGCTTCGACGACGGCTGGGGAAATCCCTTCACGGCGCTTACGGGAGTCATCGGCGAGGGCGAGGGCGACAAGCCGCCGCATCCGCAGGCGGGCGCGCTGGCGTCGCTCCTCATCGAGCGGGGCGCCAGCCCGTACGACACGCAGGCGCTCTACAACACCTCGATCACGCGCGACGAGACCGGCTGGCTCGATTTTCTCTGGACGGAATGCGAGCGGCGAGGCGTGACCGACAAGTGGCGCTCCACGCCGATCTTGGCTGCGTCGGGGATGCTCGACTACCTGCTCGGCAACGCCGTGGCCTACAATCACCTCAGGCGTGCCGAATGGCTCCTGCGGCATGGCGCCAACGCCGCCGGCGTGCACGCCTATTCGCAGCGCCCGCTGCGCGAGGAGGCGCTCATCTATGGCCACACCGCAATGGCCGACCTGCTGGTGCGCCATGGCGCGGCGGCACCGCCGCTCGACGGCCAAGCCGCCTTCCAGGCGGCCTGCATGCGGCTCGACCGCGATGCGGCGCGCCGGCTCGCGGAGCGCCGCCCGGAGTGCCTCCGGGACGCATCGCCCATGCTGATCGCCGCGCGGCAGGGCCGCGCCGACGTCGTCGCGCTGCTGCTGGAGCTCGGCATGCACGTCGATATCGCCGACGACACCGGGCAGCGCGGCTTGCACAACGCAGTCGCCAGCGGCGCCATCGCGGTCGCCAGGCTGCTGATCGCGCATGGTGCCGACATCGATCGGCCGACAACCCAATACGGCGGTCCGCTGGGATTTGCCGCCCATTTCGGGCAGCGGGAGGTGGCGGCCTTGCTGGCGCCGCTGAGCCGCGACCTTCTCAGTCTCACCCATCTCGGAATGAAGGAACGCCTGCGCGAACTGCTTGCCGCCGAGCCGGCGCTCGCAAACGCTCGGCATCCGAAGAATGGCGTCACGCCCCTGTTCTGTCTGCCCGACGACGAGGAGGGCGCTGTCGAGATGACGGAGTTTCTCCTCGCGCATGGCGCCGATCCAGGGATCAAGGACCTGGATGGTCGCACGGCGGAACAGGCTGCGCGCGCGCGCGGGCTGTTTGACGCCGCAGATCTGATGCGCGGCGAGGATGAGCGCGTCCAGTGATGCGCGTCGTGCGCTGACCGCGGCGCCAGCAAACAGGCATGCGTCATGGGCGAAGATGCGCTACAGCATGGCGGCCCACCAGAGATGGCGGGAGGCGAGGGGAGAAGAAATGACGGGTGCGTCGCCGAAGGATACCTGGGATTTCTGGATCGACCGCGGCGGTACGTTCACCGACGTGGTGGGGCGGCGGCCCGACGGCACGCTCGTCGCCCACAAGCTGTTGTCGGACAACCCGGAAGCCTATCGCGACGCCGCCGTGCAGGGCATGCGCGACCTGTTGGGGTTGCGCGCGGGCGAGCCGATCCCGCCGGGCCGCATCGGCGCCGTCAAGATGGGCACCACGGTCGCCACCAATGCGCTGCTCGAGCGCAGGGGCGAGCGCACGCTGCTCCTGATCACCAAGGGGTTTCGCGACGCGCTGCGCATCGGCTACCAGGCGCGGCCAAAAATCTTCGCCCGCCACATCATCAAGCCGGAGATGCTGTACGAGCGCGTGGTCGAGATCGACGAGCGCGTGCGCGCCGACGGCACCGTTGAGCAGGAGGTCGACCTCGCCACGGCGCGCGCTGCGCTGACGCAGGCGCTTGCCGACGGGATCAAGGCGGTGGCGATCGTGTTCATGCACGCCTATCGCTTTTCCGCGCATGAGCAACGGGTGGCGGCGCTGGCGCGCGAGCTCGGCTTCCCGCAGGTGTCGGTCAGCCACGAGATCTCGCCGCTGATCAAGCTGGTCGGGCGCGGCGACACGACCGTGGTCGATGCCTACCTGTCGCCGATCCTGCGCCGCTACATGGCGCAGGTGGCGGAGGAGATGCAGGGCGGGGCGGAGGCGGCCGATGCCGCGAGGCTTGGGTTCCCTCCCCCCTTGTGGGGGAGGGACAGGGAGGGGGGTGAGCCGCACACGTCTCGCTCAATTTCGACCCCCCACCCCAACCCTCCCCCACAAGGGGGGAGGGAGCAGGCTGCGGCAAGCGGCGAGGCGGCAGTTCCCGCCGATGCACACGCGCAATACCCGCGCCTCATGTTCATGATGTCGTCGGGCGGGCTTACCGCCGCCGACCTGTTCCAGGGCAAGGACGCGATCCTGTCGGGGCCGGCCGGCGGCGTGGTCGGCATGGCGGAGACCGGCCGCGCGGCGGATTTCGACCGCGTGATCGGCTTCGACATGGGCGGCACCTCGACCGACGTCTCCCATTTCGACGGCGAGTACGAGCGCGCCTTCGAGACCGAGGTGGCGGGCGTGCGCATGCGCGCGCCGATGATGCTGATCCACACGGTGGCCGCCGGCGGCGGCTCGATCCTGCATTTCGACGGCGCGCGCTTCCGCGTCGGGCCGGACTCGGCCGGCGCCAATCCCGGGCCGAAATGCTACCGCCGCGGCGGGCCGCTCGCCGTCACCGACGCCAACGTCATGGTCGGCAAGCTGATCCCAGGGTTCTTCCCGAAGATCTTCGGGCCGCGCCAGGACCAGCCGCTCGACGCCGACGCGGTGCGAGCGGGTTTCGCCGATCTCGCCCGCGCGGTCGGCGCCGAGCGCACGCCGGAAGAAGTCGCCGACGGGTTCATCCGGATCGCGGTCGAGAACATGGCGAACGCGATCAAGAAGATCTCGGTGCAGCGCGGCTACGACGTGACGCGCTATGCGCTCAACTGCTTCGGCGGCGCCGGCGGCCAGCATGCGTGCCTCGTCGCCGACGCGCTCGGCATGACCAGGGTGCTGATCCACCCGTTCTCGTCGCTGCTCTCCGCCTACGGGATGGGGCTCGCCGACATCCGCGCCACCCGCCAGCTGGCGATCGAGGAGCCGTTCGGGGAGACGGCGCTTGCATCCATCCTCGAGGTCGGCGGCCGGCTGGGCGAGGACGCGCGCGCCGAGGTGGTCGGGCAGGGGGTGCAATCCGCGGACGTGACGGTGCATGTGCGCGCCCACATCCGTTATGCCGGCACCGATCTGGCGCTGGTCGTGCCGGCGTACATGCTGGGATCGGAGATGAGCAGCAGGGCATCCCTCGCCGCCATGAAGGCGGAGTTCGAGGCCGCGCACAAGTCACGCTTCGGATTCATCGACGAAGCCAAGGAGATCGTCGTCGAAGCCGCATCGGTGGAAGCAATCGGCGGCGGCGGAAAGTTCTCCGAACCGGTGCTTCCCGTCACCTCCGATCCCGTCCCTGCACCGGCGCAGCACACCCGCTTCTATGCGGCGGGAGCGTGGCACGAGGCGGGGATCTTCACGCGCAATCAGCTTGCCCCCGGCCACCGGGTCGAAGGGCCCGCCATCGTCATCGAGCCGCATCAGACCATCGTGGTGGAAGACGGCTGGCGCGCCGAGATCACGGCGAAGAACCACCTGATCCTGTCGCGCGCCGTGCCGCTGCGGCGGCAAAGCGCGATCGGCACGGCGGCCGATCCGGTCATGCTCGAAGTGTTCAACAACCTGTTCATGTCGATCTCCGAGCAGATGGGCGTGTCGCTGCAGAACACCGCCTACTCGGTGAACATCAAGGAGCGGCTCGACTTCTCCTGCGCGGTGTTCGCCGCCGACTCGACGCTGGTGGCGAATGCGCCGCACATGCCGGTGCACCTCGGCTCGATGGACCGGGCGGTCGAGACCATCATCCGCGAGAACCAGGGGCGGATCGCGCCGGGCGACGTCTACGCCATCAACGCGCCCTACAACGGCGGCACGCACCTGCCCGACATCACCGTGTGCACGCCGGTGTTCGACGAGGCGAGCCGCGAAATCCTGTTCTGGGTCGCGAGCCGAGGCCACCATGCCGACGTCGGTGGCATCTCGCCCGGGTCCATGTCGCCCAACGCCACCACCATCGAGGAAGAAGGCGTCTACATGGACAATTTCAAGCTGGTCGACCGCGGGCGCTTCCTCGAGCAGGCGCTGTACGACCTGCTCGAGGGCGCCCGGTACCCGGCGCGCAACCCGCTGCAGAACGTCAACGACATGAAGGCGCAGATCGCCGCCAACGAGAAGGGCGTGCAGGAACTGCGCAAGATGGTGGCGCAGTTCACCCTGCCGGTGGTGCAGGCCTACATGCAGCACGTGCAGGACAACGCTGCCGAGAGCGTGCGCCGGGTGATCGACCGCCTGCACGATTCCGCCTTCGAGTACGAGATGGACCAGGGCACCTTTATCCGGCTGAAGATCACGGTCGACAAGGAGCAGCGCGAGGCGACGGTGGATTTCACCGGCACCTCGCCGCAGCAGGACACCAATTTCAACGCGCCCGAGCCGGTGGCCCGCGCCGCCGTGCTGTACGTGTTCCGCGTTATGGTGGACGACGAGATCCCGATGAACGCCGGCTGCCTGCGGCCGATCAACATCGTCATCCCGAAGCGCTCGATGCTCTCTCCCGAATATCCGGCCGCCGTGGTCGCCGGCAACGTCGAGACCTCGCAGGCGGTGACCAACTGCCTGTTCGGCGCGCTCGGCGCGCTCGCCGCCGCGCAGGGCACCATGAACAACCTCAATTTCGGCAACACGAGGCACCAGTACTACGAGACGATCTGCTCCGGCTCGCCGGCCGGCCCCGGCTTCGACGGCACCGACGCGGTGCACACCCACATGACCAACACCCGGCTCACCGACCCCGAGGTGCTCGAGTTCCGCTATCCGGTCGTGCTCGAGGATTTCCATATCCGCCCCGGCTCGGGCGGACGCGGCCAGTGGAACGCGGGCAGCGGCATCCGCCGCACCATCCGCTTCCTCGAGCCGATGGAGTGCACGATCCTCTCAGGCCATCGCCGCGTGCGGCCGTTCGGCCTCGCCGGCGGCGAGCCGGGTCAGGTGGGCGAGAACAGCGTGCGCCGGAAGGATGGCCGCATCGAAAAGCTGCAGGGCTGCGACGCGACCTTCATCGACGCCGACGAGGCCGTCATCATCCAGACGCCGACCGCGGGCGGCTATGGCGATCCGCAGGAGCGACGCGGCGAGGGGTGAGGCGCCGGGGTTGCAAGACACGGTGATCGAGCTTGAGCGCGCGAGATGAACATTGGGCTGCTTGGGCCGGAACTGCTGCCTCGCAAAAGGCTACGGTGCAGCAACAAAATTGATAAGATTGCTACCCGCTCCGCGGACCGTAATCACCTTTTTTATGGTTAGCCCCTTAAGGTTTCGGGCGACCGACTCAAGCCCCAGCGCGCTCAACCGCAATTGCTCATCAGTTGCCGTGGGGGCTGCCATGAATGTGCCGCGTTTCTTTCCGTTTACTGTCACTGCGACTTCAACCAATGATCTCACTATCTTTGTCTCGTCTGGTATCGGCCACGGCCAATTTGCAACCGACTTGGCGTCTGAATGACGCTTTGGCGCGATGCGACTTGCCATCTCCTCAGCAATGTGCGGAGCAAACGGTGCAAGCATAAGCACGAGGGTAAGAAAGTCTCCTCGGCTTGGAGAGGGGTCATGGGAGAATGCCCGGTTTAACTCTATTAGAGCGGCAATGGCTGTGTTCAAGCGAAGACCGTCCATATCATTGGTCACCTTTACAATCGTTTCCTGAACCTGACTGGTCGTTTCCGCCAATGAAGCCGACCCTTGCGAGGAGACTACGCGCTCGAAGTTGCGCCAAACAGAAGAAAGAAACCGCATCATACCGACTACGGCCGACGTTTGCCACGGTTTGCTAGCTTCGAGCGGCCCCATGTACAATTCATAGAGCCTGAACGTGTCAACACTAAACTCCGCGCAAACCTCTTCGGGAGGTACGCCGTTCTTGAATCGCTTTCCCATTTTGCCGGAAACAACTTCCAGCTCTTCCCCTGTCAATTTGCTCACAGCTCGGCGAATCCCGTCACTTTCTACGAAGTCCACATCTCGAACATCCTGGTATACGCCACGCCTATCTCGGAACGCGTCGGCTGTTATCATTCCCTGATTGAAGAGGGCTTGAAACGGCTCATGTGTGGAGACATATTCAAGATCATAGAGAACCTTGTGCCAAAATCTTGCGTACAATAGATGAAGCACAGCATGCTCGGCGCCCCCGACATACAAGTCAATCGCCCCTGCTTTAGGTTCCTCGTTCCGTCCAAGAGACCAATAACGCTCAACCTTAGGGTCGACAAAAAAATTATCATTTCTTGGATCAAAATAACGAAGATAGTACCAACAAGACCCGGCCCAATTCGGCATTGTATTGAGTTCACGCCTGAATGCACGCACTCGGTAAGCTCGTTCGCCGACGCTGACTAGAGCCCCAACAGGTGCATCGACGATCCGGACCCGACCGTCTTCCAGAACAATGCCGGCGACGTTTGCCCACGCGGTTGCGCGGGCTAGAGGTGGGACAGGTTCCGAGTTCGGGATCGTCATTAGCTGCCGGTGTGAAGTCAGAAAGGTCCGGCAGGACAACAGGCAAAGAATTGTCGGTCAGTGCGTGGCATCGTCCTGTGTCGATGTCGAAAACAATCGGAAAGGGTTCTCCCCAATAACGCTGCCGGCTGAATAACCAGTCTTTCAACTTGTAACGAACCTTGGGTCCTCCTCGTTGCTGCCATTGCAGCCACTCTGCGGTCTTCCGAGCAGCATCGAGAGAGGACATTCCATCGATTTCCAAGCCAGCGACGTTCGAGCAAATAATGAGGCCTGGTCCCGTGTATGCGCGACCGAATGAAGCGGCATCGCGAACGTACCGTGCGGGAGGATCGGTCTCCTCAATTGGGGCGTGCTCGGCCAACCAATCTAGGGGAGGTAATACGACAGCCTTTATGGGCAGGCCATAGCTTCGAGCGAAGGCAAAGTCGCGTTGGTCATGCGCCGGGACCCCCATTACGGCACCGGTGCCATATTCGGCGAGAACGTAATCTGCTACCCAAATCGGTAACCGGTCGCCTGTAACTGGGTGAATGGCGTAAGCTCCGGTAAATGCACCCGTTTGAGACTTCTCGCCGCCGTTCGAGTTCCCTGACTTGCGCTCTACACTCTCCCGATAGTTCCTGACGGCGTTTTGTTGCTTCTCTATTGTTATTCTATCTATGATCGGATGCGTTGGGGTTAGAGCGAGAAAGGTCGCACCGCAAAGCGTGTCAGCCCGGGTGGAAAAGACGGTTAGATACGTAGGTAAGTGTTCAACGTGGAAGCGGATCTCGGCTCCGCCGCTTCTACCAATCCAGTTGTGCTGCATCTCCTTAATGCCGACTGGCCAGTCTACGTCGGCAAGGTCATCAATAAGACGCTCCGCGTAATCAGTTATGCGAAGCATCCATTGACGCAACGGTCTCTTGTAAACGGGATAATCGCCACGCTCGCTTCGTCCATCCTTTGTAACTTCCTCATTTGCAAGAACCGTACCGAGGCCCGGACACCAATTGACGGGTATCTCCTCCAGGAAGGCGAGACGGCTCCTGTCGACAGCGCGCGCGATATCCTCCTCACTCGAGGGAGGAGTTGTGCGCGGCCTGTCATTCGGAACAGCCCGACCATCTGCGTCAATACACCAATCGCCACTTCTGAGAAGCGCTGCGAGGTGCTGGATGGGGCGTGCCCGTCCGACGTTCCAATGGCCATTCGGTCCACGCCAACGTACCGTCGGATCATGGAAGCTGTTAAAGAGTCTCAGAAAAATCCACTGTGTCCAACGGTAATACTCAGGATCAGTCGTACTGAACCGCCGATCTGGATCGTGGCTCAGCCCAATGAGCTTTAGTTGAGATAGCATGTTTGCAATGTTCTGTTCGGTTGTGATCCTTGGATGCTGTCCCGTTTGGATCGCGAACTGTTCGGCCGGCAGCCCGAATGAATCAAATCCCATGCTGTACAGGACGTTAAATCCTCGCATTCGGAGGAAGCGAGCCTTGACGTCAGTTGCGATGTAACCAAGCGGGTGACCGACATGAAGTCCAATTCCGCTCGGGTAAGGAAAAAAATCCAGAACTACGTACTTTGGCCTGCTATCATCGAAGTCCGAGTCGCCAGGGTTCTCGGTCCGAAAAACCTTGCTCTCAGCCCAATGTCTGCGCCATTTGGCTTCGAGCTCATGGGCGATGTCGCGGTACGCAGGCAATTCACCCATGTCTCGCTCGCCTTCGCTGCTATCCGTCATCCAGGAATTGTAGCCGATGCCGAGCTCGCCGACGACCTGGCGCTGATGAAGAAGGTCGCCGGCATCCCGCAGATCCCGCCCGTCCGCACCACCACCCCCGACGGCAAGAAGCGGCACGGCGATTTCGCCGTCGCCCTGGTGCTGGCCTACGCGGCCACCCGCAGCAACGTCGCCGAATACGACTACCGCCCGGCGCGCGAGGACGGCGGCGACGCGGACGACGCGGCGTTCGACGCGTGGCGCGGCCGCGGGGGGCGGGAGCGGGACGTGCCGTTCGGGGAGAGGACGGGGAGGCTGTGGTGACGGCTAATCAATCGACGAATTCAGCCGCTCGCCCGGCGTTTCGCCAGTTCACCTTCCAGCGACGACTCGTAGGATCGAGTAAGGCGCTTTGCACGCGGGGAAAACGGAAGTGGGTTCGTTCGAGACTTAACCTACTCGCATCGAGCTGGCTGAATCTCGCCACTTCGGCATGCAGCATTTCCAGTCTCAGAATTACATCAAAACATCGGGCCTGTCGGATCTTGAGTTGGTCGGGTCCCTCATCCCCTTCCCACAAAGCATCTATTTCGCGGAGTACCATCCGCATGCGCGAGATCACCAGAGACGCATCCCGACGATGAATTGGCCCAAGGAGCACGGCCCCGGTCTCCAGACCGTCGAGTTCGTCGCTTTTTGGCAAGTAAAATGTGAAAGCGCTACGCACAGCGGTCATTCGACTCACCAATTCGTCCGGATCACCTGTAAACCGAAAGGTGTCATCGAGTATCGACCAAACTGCCTGAAAGATGTCCAGCAGCGACTCGATTTCGGATTTAACAAGCTCCAGAGCTTGGCTCTCAGTTCGCAGCGCGATCTCGCGCGTTTCGTTCATCTGCTCGCGCACCGCGCTCCACGCCACCCACGCGGCAAACAGCGCGCCACCGCCGCCAATCAATCCACCGGTGAGATTTTCCCGCACGCCCAGCAGGCAACTGAGGATCTTCGGGAATGCCCAGCTGCATCGGGCGGCATTGGGCGGCGGGCTCAGATTGGCAAACGCCAGCACCGCGTAAATCCCCACCCAAAGCGCCGCGAACACGACGAGCGCCTTGCGCATCGTGATGGGAGGGGCGAGCCACTTCAGCATGCAACCAGAATGCCTTCGCGCCCTCCCCTTGTCGAGCAGGTGGCCGCATGACCGAGCCCGCCACCATCCTTGGCCCGGACGGCCGGCCGCTGCCCAGGCGGCCCATCACCGCCGAGGTCGCCACCCCGCAGATCTCCGGCGTGCGCTCGGTGTGGACCCAGCCGGTGGCGGCCGGCCTGTCGCCCGAGCGCCTGGCGCGGATCCTGCGCGACGCCGCCGAGCCGGGCGGCGACACGCGCGACTACCTGACGCTGGCCGAGGAGATCGAGGAGCGCGAGCCGCATTACCGCGCGGTGCTCACCACGCGTAAGCTGGCGCTGCGGGGCTTGAAGCCGGTGGTCGAGGCGGCGAGCGAGGACGGGAGCGACGTCGCGATCGCCGACGCCGTGCGGGCGCTGGTCGAGACGCCGGCGTTCCGCACGTGCATCGTCGACCTCGCCGACGGGCTCGCCAAGGGCTATTCGGTGGTCGAGCTGATGTGGGAGACCGGCGCCGCCGCATGGGCGATCGGCGGCTTCCGCTGGCGCGACCCGCGCTTCTTCCAGTTCGACCGCGTGGCCGGGACCGAAATCCGGCTGCGCCAGGACGGCAGCGTCGACGGCCTCCCCCTGCCGCCGGCGAAATTCATCGTCCACGTCCCCAAGCTGAAATCCGGCATCCCCATCCGCGGCGGGCTCGCGCGCGCCGCCGTGTGGATGTTCATGCTGAAATCGTTCTCGCTCAAGGACTGGATGGCGTTCCTCGACGTCTACGGCATCCCGTGGCGCATCGGCAAATGGCACGCCGGCGCCTCGGAGGAGGACAAGCGCGCGCTGCTCCGCGCCGTCTCGCACATCGCCGCCGACGGCGCCGCGATCGTGCCGGAGTTGATGGTGATCGAGTTCCTGGAGGCGAAGGCCGCCAGCAACTCCGACGCGTTCGAGCGCATCTGCAAGTATCTCGACACGCTCGTGTCCAAGCTGGTGCTGGGGCAGACCACCACCACCGACGCGATCTCCGGCGGGCACGCGGTGTCGAAGGAGCATCAGGAGGTGCGGCTCGAGCTGCTCGCCGCCGACGCCGACGAGCTCGCCGCCACCGTGCAGCGCGACATGGTCGTGCCGTTCGTCCATTTCAATTTCGGTCTCCCGCCGAACGGACTCCCGCAGCTGACGCTGCCGGTGCTCGAGCCCGAGGACCTCAAGGCGCTGATGCAGGTGACCGGCGAGTTCGTCGACCGCGGCGGCCGCGTGTCGGCGGCCGAGGTGCGCGACAAGCTCGGCTGGGCCGACCCCGACGAGGGCGAGGAGGTGCTGCGGCCGATCGCGCGCGGCGGGCCCGCCGGCGGCGAAGCCGAAGGCGCCGAGACGGCGAGCAACCACGCGCGGCGCTGCCCGCGCTGCGGCGGCACCCACTCTCTTCCCTCCCCCGCAAGCGGGGGAGGGTCAGGGAGGGGGCTCGCGCTCCACCGCGCCGGCGCCCTCGACGTCGAGGCCGAGCTCGACGCGCTCATTGCCGTCGCCGACGACTGGGAGCCGATGCTGCGGCCGATCGTCGGCCCGCTCACCGCCTTGGCGCGCGACGCAACCTCGTTTGAAGAGCTGTTGCGCCGGCTGCCGCATGGCGCCTTCGGCGCTGCCGGCATGAGCTCGGCCGAGCTGGTGAAGCGGCTCGAGCGCGCGACCGCGATCGCGCGCGGCCTCGGTGATGTCGAGCCGTAGCGATGCCCGAGGTCCGCATCGGCGAGGTGACGCCACCGGCCGACGTGCTCGACTATTTCCGCGCCAAGCAACTTAGCCCCCGCTTCTCCTGGCTCGACGTGTTCGGCCAGGAGCACGCCCACGCCTTCACCGTCGCCAAGGCGGTCGAGGCCGACGTGCTCGCCGCCTTCCGCGCCACGATCGACCAGGCGATCGCCAAGGGGCTGACCTACGAGGAGTGGCGCGCGGAGCTGGAGCCCCGGCTGCGCGCGCTCGGCTGGTGGGGGCCGCGCACCGTCGCCGACCCGGAGACCGGCGAGACCAGGCGCGTCGACTTCTCCTCGCCGCGGCGGCTCGAAAACATCTTCTGGAGCAACGTGCGGGCCGCGCGCGCCGCCGGCCAGTGGGAGCGGGCGCAGGAGACCAAGGACGTGCTGCCGTATCTGCTCTACGTCGAGACCACGGCGGCCGAGCCGCGCGCCGAGCATCTCGGCTGGGTCGGGACCATCCTGCCGGTCGGCCACCCGTGGTGGGACACGCATTTCCCGCCCAATGGCTGGGGCTGCAAGTGCTCGGTGCGCCAGGTCGGCCGGGTGGAGGCGAAGCGGCTCGGCGGCGTGTCGCCCGATCCGGAGGTCGAGACGGTCGCGTTCCGCAACAGGCGCACCGGCGAGGTGATCGAGGTGCCGGCGGGCATCGACCCCGGCTGGCACAGCAACCCGGGCAAGAGCCGCGCCGCCGGCCTCAGCCGCGTGCTCGCCGACAAGATCGGCCGCATCCCCGACGATGAGCTGCGTCGGCGCGCGATCGCGCGCGTCATGGAGTCGGACGATTTCGGCCGCCTCCTCGCCGGCCGTGGGCCGAAGAAGACCGGGCTGCCGGTGGGCGAGCTGCCGCCGGCGGCGGTGCCGGAGCGCGCGGCGACGCCGGTCGTGCTGCTCTCGGCCGAGACCGCCACAAAGCAGGCGCGGCATCATCCGGAGATCACCGAACACGTCTATGCCCAGCTGCCGGCCTTCATCGCCCGCGCCGAGCCGATCTTCGAGGGCGACAACACCGTCCATCTGGTCGGCGAGATCGACGGCCAGCCCTGGCATGCGGTAGTGAAGCGGACGCAGGGAGGCGACGGGCTGTATCTGACGTCATTTCACCGGACTACGGCCCGGCACATTGCTCGTCTGCGTCGGCGGACAAGCGCGATGCAACTATGATCGGCAGAAACGCCCGGCCCAACAAACGCGGTGGACCGGCGACGGATCGCCCTCGCAACGGCGGGCACTGACAGGGCTCGCGTTACGTCTCGCTAAAGAACAGCGCGTGCGTGTTATCCGCAAGCTCGGTTAGGGCGCTACTCATCCAGCTTTTGCCCAGTTTCTCCTTTGAGCGCTCATACGCATTGTAGGGCTCGAGCTCTTCGCGCGACCACAGAATAACGCGGCGACGGCGCCGAGTATTCAGCGTCCTGGCAAGCGCGATTTCGTCGGGCGAGAAGGTCCCGGCTTTGGAAAACAGAATAAAAACATCTGCAAGTTCGCGCGGCACGGCATCGGCAAGCCGGCCGAGTTTACGCACATCACTCGCGTCGAATGGACCTTCGCTTTTTGCTTCGCCTATAACGATTTGAACGGGCGCTTCAGACGCGCGCCTGCCCGCGCACACTACCACGAAATCTGATTCGCAGGGCTCTATAGCCGCACCGCGCGGGATGAAGTTGACCGCTGTGGCGTACATTTGCATGCCTTCGTGCAGCGTCGAAGACAGCTGCTGCAAGGTGATAGCCACTGGCACGCCGCCCAGTTGGTCGTCATCTCGGCCGAAAATACCTGAACGGCGGTAACGCCAGTCGCGATCCCTCAGCTGTGGTGTGACATCGTAGCGATAGTCACAATAGGTGCAGGACAATCGAGTCTTTAGTTCATCAAGATGTACCCAGCTCGGCAATTGACAATTCGGACAGGTGACCTCAACCCCAACGCGGAACACGCGACGCGACAAGAGATATCGGAGCACGTCATCCGGCGTGAGTTCGTCTTTCTCGCGAGATTCGATGAACAGTTCCTTAAACGCATCGAAGCCCGCAGCTCCGGTACGCGGATCACAATCACGAATCGCATCTTTAGCACCGCTACGCGTGAAATGCTGTTCGACACTATATTTCCGCAGCAGATTGCGCACACCGCGAATTTTAAGCACGCGGCAATCCTGAAGGCCGCCGAGCGGAGCAATCAGGCGGTTGCAGCGGCGTCCCGCCTCCGAGCGCGCGATCTCAATCTGGCACAGGGTGAAGAAGGCCGTCAGCCAATCGAAGACCCGGAATGCCCGTATGGTGATATTCTGCGTCGATATATCCGTGATGAGCGCGATCGCACCGCCATCCATTCGGCTTGGCTGGGAACGCACAGCGTCAAGAGCGAAAGCAAGGTTGCGCCCGTAGAATTCGTTGAGGCGGGGGACAAAGGGAGCTTCGAAGGTAAAATCCGCATCGGGTTCGCCGTGCTGATTGGCATCTACGACCACCACGAATTTCTGGCTCAATGACCGGACGTCATCATCAAAGGGGCGATCCGGCACAGCGAATGACGCGCTCGCCTTACCATTGGATTCAATGTAAGCGGGCACGACATCACGATGCCATGCTGAGAATCGCATTTGAATCGGCTTGATATTCATGCCATTCCAAAGAGCGTCGTCGCGCCCGTCCGCTACGGCAACTCGAACGTCCTCGAGTTCGAGGTCTGGTCTCCAGCTGTCGTCATCGGTGCGGTCAGCGCGTACCCAGAACGTGACGTGAGGCGTGCGTCCCATCTGCGGTGCGCGGAAGTGCGCTAGGAAAGCCTCAGCATAGGGCTTGAGCCGCGCGCTATGGCTCTGGTCATAGAAGATGAGCGGTGCTCCCGCAGCACGCAAGTTCCAGAACAGGAGGAGCGCATCGAAGTCATCAACAGATCCGAGCACGACGCCAGGTCCGAGCCAGCCGCTCCGCTGAGAGCCGCGCTTAAGATCGTAACCGGTCACGGCAAGAGGAGACATGCTGCCGAGCAAATCCGTAGGGATCGGGCCCTCGGCCGCAATACGTGCCTCTCTGGTGCGAAGAGTTCTCATGAATGGCCGCTTTATAGTCGGGTACTTGATCTGTAGGTGTGGGATATGCGCCGAGGATCACGGCAAACGCGGACGCGAGCGGGTCGCCGTCTTGCCAGACCGGCAAGACGAGCCGCTGCTTGACTTCGTCGTCCACGATACGGCAAATCGGATGGCGGATGTCGGCAAATTCGCAGTTACGATCGTGGAACATACTCTCATGCCATCTATGGTGCTTGAGATGCGGAAACCCATTGATGAAAGTTGTTGCAGCATCGTCCGCGGCAATCAATGGCAGGAGAATATCGACACCAAAGCATCTCACGAGATGGTCGGCGAGGGCGGCATCCTTCACAGGGATGAGGCAGTTGTGACGCCCGCCCCAGAGGCACGTGTTAAATCGTGCGGCGATTGCCAAGTCCGCCACATCGCCGCCGGCGACCACCCATCCAATGCGGACAGGACGGTAGTCAAGCCAGATGTGCGGCGGATTGCGCATGGTTGTGATTCGCGAAGAAGCTGACGCTAGAAGCGACCGGCCATGGGATCAAGGCTTGGACGGGAGCACATGCTCACCCGGGGCAGCCTCCCACGCACTCTGCATTGGGGTCATACGCGGAACGCACCTGGGGGGTCGCAACATTCCCGCGGGGCGAGCCCGGTTCGGCGGCTGGCTCAGGCGCCGGAATATAATAACCCGATCCGGCCGAAACTGGAAGCCGCGATTGCAGCACCCTCAACATCACTAGCCAGCGGGTTTGTACTCAGCAATCGCCTTGGTTAGTGCGTTACGTTCGGCCAGCGCTTCCTTTTTTCGGCGATCTTCTTCAACGATAAAGATGATTGACCGCCTGGCCACGTCAAAAAATGACAGACACTCATCCTCTTTCAGCAGATGAATCCCAATGCTCAAAATGCCATACAGCTTCCTGCTCGACACGAGGAAGTCGGGCAGATGGTCCTTCAGTAGCTCAATGCGTTCGTCCATACTCATCCTCTTAAAATGTTCGGCGTCCCAACTTTTTTCGCTCTTGAATTCGTCAAAGCGCTTCTGGATGAGCCGTTCGAAAATACGACGGATGTATACGAAAGAGCCGATGCCCACGCCATGGGCGGCAAGCCTTGTCGCGCGGCTTAGTTCGTAGGCATCCTGCGAACTAAGAGCACCACGGTACTGTTTCAACGAGCCTTCGGTGACATCTGCATATGAGGGGTACTGGCCACACTTCTGCACTGTGTCCTGATGTAGCATGAGCTGGAATTGCAGCACGTGCTCGTGCCGCGTACAACGGCAGTGAACCCTCGTCATGTGCATTAGTTTGTAAGGACGGAGTGGCTCGTTGACGCTATCCGCCCATACCACTTTAAAAATGGATTCCCTCGTGCACTCTGGGCAGTGTCCTTCCAGATTATCGTCTTTCCACCACTTGACTAAGGGAGTCTGTATACGGCGTACACTGGCGCCTCGAATAGCAAGTGTTGCAGGTCGGGAAGCTCCCTTAGTTCCTTGGTGGCCATCGTTCAGTCCTTCACTGCCAACTGTTCCTTCATCCAATTCAGCCAGCCGATATAACCATGCTAGTAGCCGACGACAACAAGACTGTACGGCATACGAATTCGGCTGTGGCCAAAAAGGGCGTCCGCCACGGCGCAGGTGTTCGCGTAATCTTTGCTGATCACCGTGCGGCTGCCAGTCTTATATCGGTATTGGTTTGGAACCGCCAGAACGAGGTGCTCCAGCTCAACCATAACCAAGGCCTGGACCAGATCGCGGTAGACGGCATTTCCCATCCATGCGTGACCGGCTTCGATCTCCAGACCGCAGCGCCACTCCGGGTGGAACGCGTCGATCTCATATTGAAGATCCGGGGCGCCGTTCTCGCCGAAGAACACGGGTCGCTTTATCTTGGCTCCGTGCGTCTTGCCGAGTTCGACCGCAAATCCGAGTGCCGACAGGTCTGGCCGAAGTTCGGCGAGCACGACATCGCTGGTTAGCCCCTTCTGCAATGTCATCGTGCAGATCAATGGCTCGTGCGCTTGAAATACATCAACGATCTTGCCCGTGAAGACCGGTGGCGGCTGTGTTCGCGGAAACGACGAGAAGCGGACTTTGGAAGCCACGCTGTTCCCCCATGACTTTGTAAGGCGAGCGGCTCGCCTGCGCTCCCGATCCGCCTCTTGCCATAGGCGATTCTTGTACGAATACTACCATAGAACACGCGGGGAGCGGGATGCGATGGCGGACGACACCAAGCCGACTAAGCTCTGCTTCGTGGTCGGGCCGATCGGGAAGCCGGGCAGTGAGGAACGGCGGCACGCCGACTGGCTGTTCCAGGAGATCATCCGGCCGGTGTTCGACGAGCACTTCCCGGACACCAAGGTCGAGCGGTCGGTCAAGATGTCGGTGCCGGGGATGATCGACTTGCAGATGATAACCTGCTGCTCAATTGCGAGCTGGTCATCGCCGACATGAGCAAGCTCAACGCCAACGCGTTCTACGAGATCGGTATCCGCCACATGGCCCAGAAGCCGATAATCCACCTGTACCTGGAGAGCGAGACGAGCGCGTTCGAGTTCGCTTGCACGGAACAGGCTTGTTCGCTGCAGTTTCTAGAGTGCGCGTTGAGGCAGGGTACGTCGCATTCGGGCTCAGCCCGGCATTGGCCCCCCGGCTTGTCCCGTTATCGGTACGACGCCTATTGAAAACCCCTTGAACGCGGCCATTTCGGCGCGAGCCTCCGGCCCTGACGAAGCCGCAGTACGAAGACGTAGGGTCTCCTCTACGGCTGTTTAGGAGGCATACGTATTGATTGAATTCGGTCTCGCCGTAGTGTGTTGATTTTGGACAGCATCGCTTTGGTTTCCGCCCAGGATGCCGATCCATGCGGCCTCCTCCTCCTCGCTTACAATGAAACCGACGTGACCCGAACCGCCTGGGCTGGGTGGCGAAAACACTGCGAGCGCACCAAATTTCGGCCTAGGGATCGCCTCTCCCCAGCTCAGCCATGAGTGGCTGAGCTGCGGATTCTCTGGCAGGTCGAAGCCAGCCTGCTTGATCACGAAGCCCACAAAAAGTCCCGCCCACGGGGTTTCATCGTGGGTGTACCAGGACAGACCTGACATCCGTGCATAATCCAGGATCCGAACGTTGCGATCAGGACCAGCGATTTCCCTAACTCCCAATTCGCCAATAGCATGCTGCATCCAGCGCAGTGTGTCAGTGCTGCGTGCTTTGTCGGTCAATTCAGCAGTCACAGCCGGTGACGCCGGCGTGCGGTATTCACGTTCGACACCTGGTCGCGGAGTCGCCGATCCGGACTCGAAAGCCGGCGTCGGGCCTTCCGTGTTTTCGGCCCATTTCTTGAGCGCGTTTGTGTCCAGTCCGTCCAGTATCTTACTGTCAATTAGCATCAGAAGATTTGTTGCCCGCTGCTTCGGATCCTTGGTGTCGCTGAATGCAGACTTGATCATTTCGAACTGGAACTTCCGCTCTTCAAGGCTGCGCACGTGCGTGTTGGCGAGCGTAGCCGTTTCCTTGCTCTGGATGCTGGAGAGCACGTGCGTAGCACCCAGCGTAAGCAATCCGGCAAATGCGGCAATGAACGGCGTATTTAGCCAGAGCTTCGTGCGCTCGAGACCCAGATTTTCCCTGCGAGCGTCTTCCTCGCTCCGGCGGCGCTCACTTTCAAGTCCTGTTTGCGCGATCAGTTCGAGTGCTTTGGCGCGCAATTCGGCCGGATACTGTTCCGAGTTCAGGATTGCGATGACGTGAGGGTTCGCGTCGGCCATGTCGGATCCAGCGCTGAGCGAATCTACCGCTAGTCGTAGCACAAAATTCCCAAACATTGCATGCCTGGCACGGTACCACCCCTGACACCCGTCAGGGTTATTCCAGCCGCATCGCAATGCCCATTGTGGCCCCATGCACGGGGCAAACGCAACAGATCGGGGAGCCTGCGCGGTCGCGCTCAACGCCGAGGGCGGCGCGCCGGGCGAGATCATGCTGCTGCCGGCCGGCCGCATCGTCGGCCTCGACGGCCGCGCGTTCGCCAATGACGCGCCCGACGCGGTGGTGGCGGCTTTCGCCGCGGCGGGGTTCGACCTCCCCGTCGATCTCGAGCACGCGACCGAGCTGAAAGGCCCGAAGGGCGAGCCGGCGCCGGCGCACGGCTGGATCAAGCAGCTCCTCAACCGCGCCGGCGCGATCCACGCCCGCGTCGAGTGGACCGAGGACGGCGCCCGGCTGATCGCCCAAAAAGCCTACCGCTACGTCTCGCCGGCGTTCCTGCACGATCGCGGCGGCGCGCGCGGCGCCCACGTGCCTCACGGCCGCAGGTACACATACCCCTGCGACTGCAGCTCGGCGAGGCGCACGACGCCGCCCTGCTCGAGGCTGACGAAGCCGGGCAACAGGTCCTTCAGCGCGACCTTCTGCGCCGTCATGGTCTTGCCGCAGGCGGCGAACGCGACGCCCGCCTTGGCGAGCTCGGCCATGCGCCGGACGTGCTCGGCATTCGCCGACGCGGCGTGGAACGCCTTGAGCGCGGGCCCGTGCACGACGAGGGCGATGGTCACGTTCTCGGGGCCGCCGACGCCCTCGATATGATTGCGGATGTTGCCCAGCACGAAACCGACCTTGTCCAGGTCGCTGAGATGGTAGGCGACCTTCTGCTTGTCCGGATGGGCCGGGTTTGCCTGCGCACTGCTGGCTGCCGCTGCGAACAGACCGCCGGTCGCGGCAAACAATGTTGCCAGGATGCTGCGTCGGTGCATCTAGGCCTCCCTTGGCCGCACGTCGTGCGTGGACGGGAAGGCTATCACTTGCGCCGCATGGCGGCGAGCTCCTGACGGTCGGTCACCAGCGAGCGGCAATCCTCCAGGCCGACCCGGTGGACCCGGAACACGCGATCGTCGGCGCCGCCGCTCAGCGGGAAGCCTTCGTCGTCCGGCTTGTTGTTGCGCCAGATGCGGATGGTATCGAGTTTGATGAGGGTCGACTTGTTGTCGGGAGAGAGCTCGACCGTGATGCCGCCGCCGTCGCAGTCCACCGAGCAGCCGAGCTGCTCCTTGGCGTCGGCGCTCTCGGACACCCGGCCGTGCCCGCACTCCCCGCTCGAGTCGAAGTCTCCGGGCCGATGGCGGAACCGCACCCCGACCCGAAACGAAAAATTGAGCGACTCGGCTTCCGGCAGCATTTCGGCCGTGACCAGAAGCTTCATCATGCTGACTTTCTGCAGCGGATGGCGCGCCAGATGCGCCGCATCGTAGCGGCGCACGAAGCACCCATAGGTCTTCTTCTGCTTGTCGACGGGCCCGGCAAACAGGCGGGCGGCGAAGACGTCGATCTTGTCGCTCTCCTCGCCGGCCGCGGCCGGGTGGCCGGTCGACAAGGTTGCCGACACGGCAAGGACCGCAAGGGCCACGGTTGGAAGGCAGCGGGTCATCGGAATTCTCCACGCGGGCTGGCGCAGGGCCGACCCCTGGATCGGGGCAAGACCGCGACGGTTCGCTGCTTTCCGCACAAGCATCGGGCAATTCGAGGGCGCGCGCAATTCCCCTCCCTTAGACGCTGCGAACGCGCCTGGCGTTCACGGGCGCCACGAGAATTTTCTCCAGCTCTTCACCGGAGCACGATGACGGTCTGCGGCTCGCGGCGATGCTCCCAGCCGGCGCGCTCGAGCTCCGGCACGTCGCTCTCGAGAAGGGGATAGCCGAGGCAGAAGTACCCGATCAGCCGCCAGGCCGCGGGGACGTCGAGAATGTGGTTCATCCGGGACGGGTCGAGGATCGAAACCCACCCCATGCCGATGCCCTCTGCCCGCGCCGCCAGCCACATCATGCTGAGGGCGGAGACCACCGAGTATTCGGTCATTTCCGGCATGGTGGCGCGGCCGAGACCGTGTCCCGTCTCGGTGGCGAGATCGGCGAACGCCGCGAACTGACACGGCGCTTCGGCGAGGCCCGCGAGCTTCAGGGCGGCGTAGCGGTCGGCCCGCTCGTCCGCATAGGACCGCAGCGCCGCCGCATTGCAGGCCTCGAACTCCTCGCGCACGGCGGCCCGCCGAGCCGGCTCGTCGACGATCACGAACCGCCACGGCTGGCTCAAGCCGACCGAAGGCGACAGGCAGGCGATCTCGATCAGGCGCTCCAGGGTTCCGGCCGGCAGCGGATCGCGCCGGAATCGCCGCACGTCGCGGCGCCAGGCGAACAGCACGTGCAACTGGCGGCGGAATACGTCGTCAAAGGGATTCAACTCGCTCGGTCCACATTTGGAGCACGCGACAGTCCGTATCTGCAGGTGGCGTACTTACCCTATCAAACGCGTCGCGTAGAACTCTAGGATTATATTCCTATACCCTCAAAGATTGCATATACGCCATGTCTGCAACCTATTTTTCATTTTGGCAGAACGTAACTGCCCAGGATGTTGGCGTTCAGGCGGTTTGGAGGGATCGGAGGAGGCTATCGGGGGGCTGCATGAGGGCGGAGATGAGGTCCCAGCCTTGCTTTTTGGCGGTGGAGAGCATGGAGCGGATGGTAGCGAAGTCCTGGGCGCTGGCCTGAGTGCGGAAGCCGCCGGAGATTTTCTGCCGCAGCTTCATCATGCGGATGTCGGCTTCGGCCTGGTTGTTTGTGAAGGGCACATCCGGATCGTGCAGGAATCGCAGCACGTCGTCCCTGCGTTCTTCGAGGCGCAGGAGAAGATTGTGGCCGGTGCGGTTTGGCTTCCGGCCACGCCGCTGCGCACGGCGCAGCGCCGGCCGTCTGCAATGGAAGGCGAGCCCCTTCGCCACGATGGCATCATAGCGTCCCTCGATGAGGGCAACGAGGCTCGGTTTCGAGCGGCCGCTCTTTCTGGCGGGCGAGGTTTACGGCGTGGCAGGCCCGGCGCAGCAGGATTTGCATCCTGCGCGCCCAGTTCTCCTTGTCGATGTCGACGAGTGCCTTCAATTCGCGCAAATGATGCGCGTTGCACAACGCATGACGTACGCCCCCCATGGTGTAGTAGGGCTTCCAGTGGTCATGCACCGCAATACCGATCATGTGGTCCCAGACGGTCCCGCGCTTGGCACAGACCCGGTAGACGGTCAGCTGGGCGGTGGAGGCGACGTGCAGCCATCGGGTTCGGCCGCCGATGCGAAAGCCGGTCTCGTCCAGATGCTTGACCTTGGCACAGACCACATGATCGCGCGCGACGTGGAGGAAGCTCTGTAGCCGCTGCGCACAGCTGCGGCTCATCCGGGCAATGGTCGCCGGAACAAGGCTCACCCCGAACAGAGCATGCATCAACTCCGCTAAGCGATCTTCGGGCAGGAACTGGCCGTGCAGCAGATAGACCACAATGGCGCTGATCCGGGGACCGTATTGAACCGGCGCCGCCACTGCGGTGGGAAAGGCAGCTTTGGTCTGTGCCCCACACGATGGACAGCTGCACACATGGGCGCGGTGCTCGGTCACCACCGGACGCGGCTCGGGAAGGTCGAACACCTGTCGGGCGCAGTGGCCTGTCGTCATGGCGCTCGTCAGCGCCATTCCGCATCGCCTGCACGCCTGCGGAAAGTGATCAATGATATGGTCGGCCGTCTGCACGCAGCGCAGGGTCTCGCCCGGATGCCCTTTCTGACCACCAGGCCGCTTGCCCGACGGCTCGCGCAGGCTCCTCACCCGCACAGGCTTCTTGAACCCATCGCTCGATGGCGGCTTGCTGCTGTTGGAGCTATCAAGCCCCAACTGGCGCTCCAACTGAGCAATCCGCGCCGTCAGAGCCGCAATCTGTGCCGCTTGCGCCGCAATCACCGCAAGCAGGTCTTCTCTCGGTAGTTCGGCCAATTCAGCCGCCGCATCCCGACTCATCCAAATCCTTGAATCGGAAACCGAGTCCGCCGTCTAGAAAAATTTACAACAACATCCTGGGCAGTTACGGCAGAACGAACTAAAAACCGACTTGTTGAATAAGCTCAGTGGTATAAGTCGCGATCTGCCCAGGCATCCTCCATCGGATGGCGGCCTCACCCCTCCGCCGCGAGGCGCAGGCCGATGTAGCGCTCCAACACCGCCGCGTCGTGCAGGATCGCGGACGAGGCGCCGCGATGCACGATCGCGCCGCGCTCCAGCACCACGGCCTCACTTGTCAGCGACAGCGCCACGTCGGCATGCTGCTCCACCAGGATCACCGCGGTGCCTTCCTCGCTGATCATGCGCCCGATGGTCGCCGTCAGCTCCTCGACGATGATGGGCGCCAGGCCCTCGAGCGGCTCGTCGAGCAGGAGCAGCGCGGGGTTGGTGGCGAGCGCGCGGGCGATCGCCAGCATCTGCTGCTCGCCGCCCGAGAGCTGGTTGCCGAAATTGCCGCGCCGCTCCCTGAGGCGGGGAAACAGGTCGTACACCGCCTTGAGGTCCCAGCGGCCGGGCCGCGCCGCGACCGTGAGGTTCTCCTCTACGGTGAGGGAGGGGAAGATCTCGCGCTCCTGCGCGACCCAGCCGAGCCCGCGCCGGGCGCGCCGATGCGGCGCAAGCTGCGTGATGTCCTCGCCGCGCCAGCGGATGTTGCCGCGGCGCACCGCCGTATAGCCCATGATGGTGAGCAGCAAGGTGCTCTTGCCGACGCCGTTGCGGCCGAGCACCGCGAGACTGCCGTGCTCGGGCAGCGCGAGCGAGATGCCGTCGAGCACGACGGCGTCGCCGTAGCCGGCGCGGATCCCATCGAGCTCGAGCAGCAGGTCAGCCATGGTGACGCCTGCCGAGATAGATTTCGCGCACGCGCGCGTCGGCGCCGATCTCCTCCGGCGTGCCCTCGACCAGGACCCGGCCGCCGACCATGACGATGATGCGGCTGGCGAAGCGGAACACGAAATCCATGTCGTGCTCGATGAACAGCACCGTGATGTCGTGCGACAGGTTGGCGACGGCGGCGAACAGCTCGGCGCTCTCCTCGCGTGGCACGCCGGCGGCGGGCTCGTCGAGCAGCAGCACGCGCGGCCGCGTCGCCAGCGCGAGCGCGATCTCGAGCAGGCGCTGCTGGCCGTAGGCGAGCTCGCGCGTGACCCGGTAGCAATGGCGGCCGAGCATGAGCGAGTCGAGGATCGCATAGGCCTCGTCGACCGCGCCGCGGTAGGACGTGATCGGCTTGAGCCAGGTGCGGGCGATCCCGTCGCGCTCGCACACCGCGAGCGTGACCGCTTCGAGCGCGTTGAGGTTGGGGAACAGCGAGTTGATCTGGAAGGTGCGCACGAGGCCGCGCCGCACCCGCGCCTCCGGATCGAGCGCCGTGATGTCGTCGTCGCCGAGCAGGATCGCGCCGGCATCGGGACGCAGCATGCCGGTCATCAGGTTGATCAGCGTGGTCTTGCCGGCCCCGTTCGGACCGATCAGCGCATAGCGCACGCCGGCCGGGAGCTCGAGCGCGATGTCGCTGGCGACCACCAGCGAGCCGAAGCTCTTGAACAGGCCGCGGGTGGAGAGCGCGGGCGTGCTCACGGCAGCGAGCCCCGCCATTGCGTGAGCGGCTTGGTCCATTGCCGCCAGCGCTCGGAGGCGATGAGCTGCGCCAGCCCGCCGAGGATGCCGTTCGGCAGGAACAGCACGACGGCGATGAGCAGCACGCCGATCGGGAAATACCAGTACTGCGGGTTGATGCCGGAGAACTGGTCGCGCGCCACCATGAAGATGATCGCGCCGATGATGCCCCCGTACAGTCTTCCAGCGCCGCCCAGGATGAGGATCACCAGCACGTCGGCCGAGCGCTGGAAGTCGAGCACGCCGAGCGAGACGGTCTCGGTCGTCTGCGTCAGCAGCGCACCGGCGATGCCGGCCATCGCCGCCGCGATGGTGAACACCTTGCGCAAATGCGCGCGGCTTTCCGCGCCGATCGCCCGCATGCGCACGATGTTCTCGCGGATGCCGCGCAGCGACAGGCCGAACGGCGAATGGATCAGCCGCCGGCTAACGAGGAACAGGACGAACAGCACGATGAGCGAGTACCAGTACGCGACGCGGCCCCACAGATCGAAGCTGAACACGCCGAACAGCGGCCACATGCGCACGCCCTGCAGGCCGTCGGCGCCGCCGGTGAGCCAGCTCGCGCTGTTGGCGAGCTCCATCAGCAGGAGGCCGAAGCCGAGCGTGATCATGATCAGCGCGAGATGGCGGAAGCGCGCGATGATGAAGCTCACCAGGTAGCCGAGCAGTCCGGCGGCCAGCCCCGAGATCAGCAAGCCGGACAACGGCTCGCCCCAGCCGTGCTTGGCCAGCAGTCCCGCCGTGTAGGCGCCGAAGCCGAAGAAGGCGGCGTGCCCGAGCGACACGATGCCCGCATAGCCGAGGATCAGGTCGAGGGAGAGCGCGAACAGGGCGGTGATCGCGACCTGGCTCGCGAGCGACAGATAGTTCGGCGTGACCCACACCGGCAGCAGCAGCGCCAGCCAGAACACCACTTCGATGGCGCGCCAGCGGATCTGCGCATGCAGATAGGCGTGCGGGCCGGCGATGCCGTCGTTCGGGCCCGTCATCCTAGCGCCTCCCGAACAGCCCGGCGGGCCGCCACATCAAGATGCCGACCATGACCAGGTAGATGAGGAAGGAGCCGATCTCCGGGAAGTAATATTTGCCGGCCATGTCGCTGATGCCGAGCAGCGTGGCGGCGGCGAACGAGCCGCCGATCGAGCCGAGCCCGCCGACCGACACGACGATCAGCACGTAGACCAGGTAGGCGAGCGCGAACGCGGGGTCGAGCCCGACGATGTCGATGGCGAGCGCCCCGCCGAGCCCGGCGAGCCCGCTGCCGAGCGCGAAGGTGATGGCGAAGGTCGCATCGACGTTGATGCCGAGCCCGCGCGCCATGCGCTGGTTGTCGACCGCGGCGCGCACCTGCGCGCCGAAGCGCGTGTACTCGAGCGAAAGCACGAGGATCAGCGTGACGGCGAGCGACATGGCGATCAGGAACAGCCGGTAGACGCCGAGCGTCACGCCCATGACGTTGATCGAGCCGCGCAGGTAGGAGGGCAGGTTCACCGGCTGCTGGATCGTGCCGTAGAACCACGCCGCCGCGGCGACCGACACGAACACGAGCCCGATCGTCAGCAGGCACTGATCGAGATCGCTCGCCCGGTAGAGGCGGCGGAACATGGTGCGCTCGAACGCGATGCTGGCGACCGCCGCCGCCGCGAAGGCAAGCGGGAGAGTCGCCAGGAACGGCCAGCCGAGGCTGTTCATCAGGCTTACGGTGACGTAGCCGCCGATCATCGCGAAGGTGCAGTGCGCCAGGTTGACGAAATTCATCATCCCGAGCGTCACCGACAGCCCGACCGACAGCAGGAACAACAGCATGCCGTAGGCGAAGCCGTCGAACAGGACGCCGAACACGGACGTCAGCATCGCGGTCGTCTCCGGCGGCCGCCGATCGTCACACGCACAGCCCTACTTCGGCATGCGCGCCTTCCACGGGTCCTTGACGTTTTCGATCTTGTCGAACTCGACATTGACCAGCGCGCCGCCCACCTTCTCCACCCGCCTGATGTACACGGTCTGGATGACGTCGCGGGTCTCCGGATCGATCGTCATCGGGCCGCGCGGGCTTTCCCAGCTCATGCCCTTGGCGGCATTGATCAGGGCGTCGCCGTCGGACTTGCCGCCGGTCTTCTTCAGCGCCTCGTAGAGCAGGTGCATGCCGTCGTAGCCGCCGGCGGAGAACATGTCGGGATTGCGCTTGAACTCGGCATTGTAGGCGGTCACGAACGCCTTGTTCTTCGCCGATTGGTGATTGTAGTCGTAGTGGAACGCGGTGATGAGGCCGAGGCCGGCGTCGCCCATGCTCTTGAGCGCGTCCTCGTAGGTCAGCTCGCCCTGGCCCATGACCTTGATCTTGTCCTTGTCGATGCCGCGCTCGGCGATCGCCTTGCCGATCGCTGCCGGCTGCGGGCCGCCCGGCACCCAGATGTAGATGCCGTCCGGGTTGGCGTCCTTGGCGCGCTGCAGGAAGGCGGTGAAGTCGAGGTTGGCGACCGGGTAGCGCGCCTGGCCGATGATCTCGCCGCCGGCATCCTTGAAGCCCTTGTGGAAGGCGGCTTCGCCGTCGTGGCCCGGACCGAAGTCGGAGACGAGCGTGTAGACCTTGCGCAGCCCGTTCCGGTAGGCCCAGGTGCCGAGCGCCTCGTTGAGCTGGAACACCGTGAACGAGGTGCGCACCATGTAGGGCGACTTGGTGGTGATCACCGAGGTGGCGGCGTTCATGTTGACCATGAATTTCTTCGCCTGCGCCGACACGTCGGCGGCGGCGAGCGCATTCGGGGTGAGATCGTAGCCGGCGAGGATTTCCGCCCCGTCGCGCACGATCACTTCCTGCGACAGGCGCTTGGACACGTCGGGGGCGACCCCGCCGTTGTCCTTGCGGATCAGCTCGATCTTGCGCCCGGCGACGGTGTCGCCGTTCTGCTTCATGTAAAGCTTGATGCCGTTGTCGATCTGCGCGCCGGGATCGGCGAACTGGCCCGAGAAAGACATCACCACGCCAACCTTGAGCGGCGCTTGCGCGTTCGCCGAGGCGACGGCGAGAATGGCTGCGGCGGCTGCCGCTATCCCCGTGTACATCTTAGGCATCACTGTCCTCCCCCAGGATTCGTTCAGGCACGGCGGTGCGCGTTCGCGCAAGACCGACCGGTCAGGTCGGCCCCCGCCATTCCCCATCTTATCAGGATCGTCCGCTACTTCATCCGGGCTTTGACCGGGTCCTTGACGTTCTCGACCTTGTCGAACGCGACGTTCATCACCTCGCCGCCGACCTTCTCCACCTTGCGGATGTAGATCGTCTGCACCACGTCGCGGGTCTCCGGATCGATCGACATCGGTCCGCGGATACTGTCCCATTTCAGGCCTTTGGCGGCCGCGATCAGGGAGTCGCCGTCGGCCTTGCCGCCGGTCTTCTTGAGCGCCTCGTAGATCGCATGCATGCCGTCATAGCCGCCGCTCGAGAAGAAATCCGGGTTGCGGCCGTGCATCTCGCGGAACGTCTTGGCGAACTCCTGGTTCTTCGGATCCTTGCTGGTGTACTCGTAGTGCCAGGCGGTGATGATGCCGAGGGCGGCGTCGCCCATGCTTTTCAGCGCCTGCTCCGAGGTGGTCTCGCCCGAGCCCAGGATCTTGGTCTTGGTCGGGTCGACGCCGCGCTCGGCAAACGCCTTGCCCAGCGCCGCCGGCTGCGCGCCGCCGGGGATGAAGATCATGATCGATTCCGGATTGAGGTCTTTCGCGCGTTGCACGAAGGCGGAGAAATCCGGGTTGGCGACCGGGAAGCGCACCGAGCCGACGATCTCGCCGCCGGCCTCCTTGAAGGCGCGCGTGAATCCGCCTTCGAAGTCGTGGCCGGGACCGTAATCGGTCACCATCGTGTAGGACTTCTTGATGCCGTTCTTCTTCGCCGCCCAGGTGCCGAACGTCTCGGCCACCTGCGGCAGCGTCACCGAGGTGCGGATCATGTAGGGCGACTTGGTGGTGATGATCGAGGTCGCGGCGTTCATCACCACCATGAATTTCTGCGCCTCGGCCGACACGTCGCCGGCGGCGAGCGCGTTGGGCGTGAGCAGGAAGCCGGCCAGGATGTCCACCTTGTCGCGCACGATCAGCTCCTGGGCGAGGCGCTTGGCGACGTCCGGCGCGACGCCGCCGACGTCCTTGCGGATGACCTCGATCTTCTTGCCGGCGACCGTGTCGCCGTGCTGCTTCATGTAGGTCTTCACCCCGTTGTCGAGCTGGATGCCCGCGTCGGCGAACTGGCCGGACGTGACGTTGATCAGCCCGATCTTGATCGTCTCCTGCGCGGCAGCCGGCGAAATGATCGCGAGCGCCGCCGCAAGGCCGCAAAGTCCAAGGACTGTTCTGCGCATGGATGCTCCTCCCCGAAATGGTTTCGCCAACTCTAGCGATGCAGGTCGGCGCCGTCGACTCGTTGCAGCGCTGAAATCGCTTGGGAAGTTGGGAGGCGTCCCATCGAACGATGCCTGGAGTCACCCGGGGGACGGCGCAGAGCCCTCCTCTCCAGCCCGCCGCCCGCATCGCCTCGACGGATTCCTTGTCCAAGGCGACAACCCCGCGGGAGGGCCCGCGGGGTTGCCAAACTGAACCGAAGCCGTCGACCAATCAGAGGATGACGTCGACCGCGATATGGTTCTGCACGATCAGGTCCCCCCCATCCAGGGCCTGAAGGATGATGTCGAAATGCGCTGGACCGGCGAAGCCGTTGCCGGGACCGTAGACACCGGTCAGGAACGACTGGAAGAACGAGAACGCGTAGTTCTCGGAATTTTGCGTCACATTGGCCGTACCCTCGTCGTCCGCGATGAAGACGAGCCCAGTGGCGGCATCTCGCCACTGGTAGCCCGATTGACCGGCAGCCTGCGGGGTCCCCTCCGCCTCGAGCGTCAGCGTTCGATAGCTGGTGCCGAGGCCAGGGTCGACGTCATAGAGGAGCTGGAACGTGAAATCGTCAAGGTCGGTGGTTTCCCCGTTCAGACCGGTTGCGACGGAAAACTCGAAGCTCCAGGAGGCGCGGGTGGCATTGTTCGCAGACGAGCCGTTCGCCGTCGATTGCGGCCCATCGTTGACGGCGAAATGCAGGACGCCATCGGCATAGTCGTCGGTCGTGCTGACCGTCGGTCCCTGGCGGTAGATGACCTGCAGGCCCAGCTCGACACCCGCATCCTCGTTGGTTGCGATGCCGAAGTTGATCGCGGGGATACCGCTGCCGACATACAGGTTCCCAGGGCTCGATGGATCTTGCGCCGATGGATCGACCGGGGCGTTGACGGCGTAGGACCATTCGTTACCGGTTGCGACGTTGAACACGCCATCGTCGAACAGCAGCCACTCGACGTGGCTCAGCCGATCGGTGCCGTCAGTGCCTGACACGGTAAGTTGCAAATCATCGCTGCCGTGACCGTTCCGACTGTCCGGATGCGCGAAGGTGATGTCGTAATCGAGGTGGCTGCCGCTGAACACCGCAGTATCGGCCCCTTGGCCGCCATCGATGTTGTCGTTGCCGAGGCCGCCATTGATCCTATCGTTTCCGTCTTTTCCCTGAATCTGATCGTCGCCGCCCGTTCCGTTCAAAGTATCATTGTTCTTCGTACCCTGTATCGGCTTCGCCATGGAACTCCCCTGTAGGTTTCAACATGTGCGGCGAAATCTGTTCCTAATGGAGAGACCGCGTCACACGGAGGGCGGCTGGTTAGGAAACCGTTAACCTCCCCTGGGCAGTCCTCGCCACGGTCTCAGGCAGATGGCCAGATGAAAAACACCGAAATGGTTTTTGTTAAGGAATTAAAGTTTGGAGCACTCGCGTTGCGCGTATTGTCAAAGGTATCCGCGGTTGCAATTTGACACACTTATCTGCGTGCAGCGCCGCCAGCCATACCAAGTCTATGCGTGGTTCTCGTGCAAAGCCCCTAGAAAAAGCTGCAAAGGCAATTCAAAAGCCGAATTGGCAACTTGTGAGCGTCAGGTATCAAGATGCCGTCAGTATTCGTCCAGGCTATCGGTCGCGCTGACTCTCCGTTCAGCAATCAATGTCAATTCGTCGGTCGATCTGGGCCGTCGACCCCACCGGTCGCGCGCGCCGGTTAAACAATCGTAAACCATGGCAGGGCACAACGGGGCAAACGGGGAGCCCCCATGCTGTCGCGCGCCCAACGCACGCCCTTTGCCGACTGGTGGTGGACGATCGATCGCCTGATGCTGGCGGCGCTCGGCACGCTCATGCTGGGCGGCATCGTGCTGTCGCTCGCCGCGAGCCCGCCGGTCGCCGCCCGCATCGGCCTCGACTCGTTCCATTTCCTCAACCGTCACGTGCTGTATCTGCTGCCGGCCTTCGCCGTGCTGATCGCAACCTCGCTCTTGAGCCCGCGCCACATCCGCCGCGTCGCCGTCATCGTATTCGCCGTCAGCCTCGCGCTCACCGCCGCGACCTTGGTGTTCGGCGCCGAAGTCAAGGGTGCGCGCCGCTGGATCGTGCTCGCCGGCATCAACATCCAGCCGTCCGAATTCCTCAAGCCGGCGTTCGTGATCCTCACCTCCTGGCTGTTTGCCGAGTCGGCGCGGCGGCCGGAAATGCCGGCCAACACGGTCGCGCTCGCGCTGCTCGGCGCTTCGCTGGCGCTCCTGGTGCTGCAGCCGGACTTCGGCCAGACCATGCTGGTCGCGCTGGTGTGGGCGGCGCTGTTCTTCATGGCCGGCATGCGCTGGATCTGGGTCATCGGCCTCGCCGGGACCGCGGCGGCGGGACTGGCGGGAGCCTATCTGACGGTTCCGCACGTCGCGTTGCGCATCAAGCGCTTCCTCGACAAGTCGTCGGGTGATACGTTCCAGGTCGATACCGCGCTCGAATCGTTCGCCCGCGGCGGCTGGCTCGGGCGCGGGCCGGGCGAGGGCACGGTGAAGCGCATCCTGCCCGACAGCCACACGGATTTCGTCTTCGCGGTCGCGGCGGAGGAGTTCGGCATCGTCCTGTGTCTCGCGCTGGTCGGCCTGTTCGCCCTGATCGTGCTGCGCGCGTTGCTGCACGCGTTCCGCACCGAGGACCACTTCACGCGCTTCTCCGTCGCCGGGCTCGCAATGCTTTTCGGCCTGCAATCGGCCATCAACATGATGGTGAACCTTCACCTCCTGCCCGCCAAGGGCATGACGCTGCCGTTCATCTCCTACGGCGGCTCGTCGCTGATCTCGCTCGCCTACGGCATGGGCATGCTGCTCGCGCTGACGCGCGAGCGCCCGCGTGCCGAGATGCTGGGCACCGATCTCGTCGCGAGGCCCGCCTGATGAAGACTTATCGTTGGTCGCATTTTCTACGGAAAACCGGTGCCCACTTTTCCTGAAAATGCTCCGGGCGCGCGGCCGCTGGTGCTCGTGGCCGCCGGCGGGACCGGCGGGCATCTGTTTCCAGCGGAGGCGCTGGGCGTCGCGCTCGGACGGCGCGGCGTGCGCATCGATCTGGCGACCGACGAGCGGGCGACGCGCTATGGGGCGAAGTTTCCCGCCGATGCGATCCACGTGATTCCGAGCGAGACTTTGCGCGGGCGCAATCCGATCGCGCTCGCCCGCACGGTTGCGATCCTCGGGCATGGGACGTTCAGGGCCTGGCTGCTTCTCGGGCGGGTGCGACCGGCGGCGGTGGTCGGTTTCGGCGGCTACCCGACCCTGCCGCCGCTGCTGGCGGCCTCGTTTCGGCGCATCCCGACCATCATCCACGATTCCAACGCGGTGATCGGACGCGCCAACCGCCTGCTCGCGCCGCGGGTAACGGCGATTGCGACGACGTTCCCGGGCGTGCTCGACCACGAACCGGCGCTTGCCGCCAGGGTGACGCTCACCGGCAACCCGGTGCGCCCAGCCGTGATCGCGGCTGCCGCCAGTCCCTATGCGGTGCCGGCGCCGGATGGTGACCTGCACCTCCTCATAACCGGCGGCAGCCAGGGGGCGCGGGTGATGGCGGACATCGTTCCGCCGGCGATCGAGCGGCTCGAGCCACGCCTGCGGCAGCGCTTGCGCATCGTCCAGCAGGCGCGCGAGGAGGACCGCCCGCGCGTCGAGGACGCCTATGGCCGCCTCGGCGTTCGTGCCGAGATTGCGCCGTTCTTCGCCGACCTGCCGGCGCGGATCGCCGGCACGCACCTGGTGATCTCCCGCTCGGGTGCCTCCACGGTGGCGGAGCTCGCCGCCATCGGCCGCCCGTCGATCCTGGTGCCGTTGCCGGGGGCGATCGACCAGGACCAGCTCGCCAACGCCACCGTGCTGCGCAACGCCGGCGGCGCCGTCCTCATGACCCAGGACCTCTTTACCCCCGTGCGCCTGGCGCAGGAGATTACCGCGCTTGCCGCAGCGCCGGAGCGCCTGGCCACGATGGCCGCAGGGGCCAAATCGGCCGGCGCGATCGATGCCGCCGAGCGGCTTGCCGACCTGGTCATGAAGGTCGCGCAATTGCCGGCAATGCGCTAAGAGCAGGCAAATCGAGACCACTGCGGCGTGGGCCGGTACGCGGCTGCCGGCGCCACGAGCCTTGAGGACATCGCCATGAAACTGCCGCGGGACATCGGGCCCATCCATTTCGTCGGTATCGGCGGCATCGGCATGAGCGGCATCGCCGAGGTGCTGGCCAATCTCGGCTACACGGTGCGCGGCTCCGACGTGGCCGAGAGCGCCAACGTCAAGCGCCTGCGCGAGAACGGCATATCGGTCGCCGTGGGCCATGAGGCCAGGAATGTGGAAGGCGCGCACGTGGTGGTCGTCTCCTCGGCGATCAAGCGCGACAATGCCGAGCTCGCCGCGGCGCGCGCCGCGCGCCTGCCGGTGGTGCGCCGCGCCGAGATGCTGGCGGAGCTGATGCGGCTGAAAAGCTGCGTCGCGATCGGCGGCACGCACGGCAAGACCACCACCACCTCGCTGGTGGCGGCGCTGCTCGATGCCGGCCATCTCGACCCGACGGTCATCAACGGCGGCATCATCAATGCCTACGGCACCAACGCGCGGCTCGGCGCCGGCGACTGGATGGTGGTGGAGGCCGACGAGTCGGACGGCACGTTCCTCAAGCTGCCCGCCGACATCGCCATCGTCACCAACGTCGATGCCGAGCATCTCGACCATTTCAAGACCTTCGCGGCGGTGCAGGAAGCATTCGTCTCGTTCGTCGAGAACGTGCCGTTCTACGGCTTCGCCGTGATGTGCACCGATCACCCGATCGTGCAGCGGCTGGTCGGTCGCATCGAGGACCGCCGCATCGTCACCTACGGGGAGAATCCGCAGGCCGACGTGCGCCTGGTCGGGCTCGACCATGCGGACGGGCGATCGCGTTTCTCGGTCGTGTTCCGCGACCGCTGGGGCGATACGTTGCACGAGATCGAGTCGCTGTCGCTGCCGATGCCTGGGCGGCACAACGCGCTCAACGCGACCGCTGCGGTCGCGGTCGCGCACGAGCTCGGCATCGCCGACGAGCTGATCGCCAAGGCGCTCGCCGGGTTCGGCGGCGTCAAGCGGCGCTTTACCCGCACCGGCGAGTGGAACGGCGTCGCGGTGTTCGACGACTACGGTCACCATCCGGTGGAAATCGAGGCCGTGCTCCGGGCGGCGCGCGAGTCGACCAGGGGACAGGTGATCGCCGTCGTGCAGCCGCACCGCTATACCCGGCTCAAGTCGCTGTTCGAGCCGTTCTCGACCTGCTTCAACAACGCCGATGTGGTGATCGTCGCCGACGTCTATCCGGCCGGCGAAGCGCCGATCACCGGGGCCGACCGCGAGTCGCTCGTCTCGGCGGTGCGCGCGCGCGGCCACCGGCAGGTGATCTCGCTCGAGAGCCCGCGCGAACTCGCCGGCATCGTCAAGAGCCTGGCGCTGCCGGGCGACTACGTCATCTGCCTCGGCGCCGGCAACATCACCCAATGGGCCTACGCGCTGCCGGGCGAGCTTGCCGCCCTGGAGAAGGCGGCGTGAGCACGCGTGTTGCATGACGTTTCCCGACATCACCACCGACCTCAAATCCAGTATGCCGTCCCTACGCGGGCGGCTGCTCGCCAATCAGCCGCTCGCTGACCTGACTTGGTTCCGCGTCGGCGGGCCGGCGCAGGTCCTGTTCATGCCGGACAGCGAACAGGACCTCGCGTATTTCCTGGCGCACTTGCCGGCTGACGTGCCGGTCACGGTGATCGGGCTCGGCTCGAACCTGATCGTGCGCGACGGCGGCGTGGCGGGCGTGGTGATCCGCCTCGGGCGCGGCTTCAACGACGTGGCGGCGGAGGAGGGGCACCGCGTGCGTGCGGGTGCCGCCGTTCCCGATGTGCGCGTCGCGCGCGCCGCGCAGGAAGCGGGAATCGCCCGGCTCGCTTTCATGCGTGGGATTCCGGGCGCAGTCGGCGGTGCGCTGCGCATGAACGGCGGCGCCTATGGGAGCGAGACCAAGGACGTGCTGGTCGAGGCGCGCGGGGTCGACCGGGCCGGTCGAATTCGCGTCTTCGCGAATGCCGCCATGGGCTACAGCTATCGTCATTGCGGTGTTGCGGAAGATGTCATCTTCACCCAGGCGCTGTTCCAGGGCTCGCCCGGCGATGCGACCGAGATTGCCGCCGAGATGGATCGCATCACCGAGGCGCGCGAAGCGACGCAGCCGGTGAAGAGCCGCACCGGCGGCTCGACCTTCAAGAACCCGCCCGGCCACAAGGCGTGGCAACTGATCGACGCCGCCGGATGCCGCGGCCTCAAGGTCGGCGGCGCGCAGGTCTCTGAGCTGCACTGCAATTTCTTGATCAATCTCGGCAACGCGAGCGCTTCCGACATCGAAACGCTGGGAGAAACCGTGCGGGCATGGGTGAAGGACAATTCCGGTGTCGAGCTGGAATGGGAGATCCGGCGGATCGGTGTTCCAAACTCGGTATAATTCGCCTATACTGTGCGGATGACGAAACTACTTGATGAAGTCATAGCCAAGGTTCGCCAACTGCCCGAGGATGAGCAGAATGCTGTGGCGGGTGCGCTGCTCGACTATCTGCAATCGACTCGTGAAGTGCAGCTCAACGATGCGCAGTTGGCAGAGGTGCGGCGGCGTAGAGCCGTGAAGAATCCGGTCAAGTTGACGCTCGAGGAACTCGATGATCGTCTGCGCCGGCGCGGCGTATGAAACTCGTTGTTCGCGATGAGGCGGCGCAGGATCTCGACGATATTCTCGATTGGATCAGTCCAGACAATCCGGCCGCCGCAGTTGCCCTGGTTAGGCGCATACGAAAGAGGTTCGACGGTCTTCTGAGCCCCGAGCTTGCGCAAATGGGCCGGCCTGGACAGGACCAGGGAACGCGCGAATTGATCGAGTATCCATACGTCATTGTCTACGAAGTGGACGAGAAGGCGGATGAGGTGATCATTCTTGCGGTTCTGCACGGGGCGCGGGATCGAGACCGTATCAAGCCACGGCGCTGAGCCTATTTGGGCACATCACCTTCGTGTGCCGATCCCTTCCGCCACCACTGCATCGCCAGCACCGCGACGCCGAGCACCATGCCCACCGTCGCGGTGTATTCGATATCGCGGCCCGTCAGGCGTTCGGCGAAGGCCTCGATCAGGCTCGGGAACACCAGCAGCACGCCGGCGAGGATCAACAGGACCCGTTCGACCACCGTCGTCTTCAGCAACGCCCAGCCCTGCGTACCCGCCGCGAGCGCGACTATGCCCAGTCCCGACTTCACGGTGATCTCGATGATGTCGACGACCGAGCCGCCCTGGGGAATCTTCAGCAAGAGGCCGACGCCTTGCGGATCGAGCACGAACACGAACGGCACGAGGAACGCCGGCATCGTGTATTTCCAGGCCTGCAAAGTCGTCTTGTAGGGATCCCCGCCGGTGATCGCCGCGGCCGCGAACGGCGAGAGCGCGGTCGGCGGCGACACCTCGGAGAGCACCGCATAGTAGAAGATGAACATGTGGGCGGCGAAGTCCGGCACGCCGAGCTTGATGAGCGCCGGCGCCGCGATCACGGCGCACATGATGTAGGAGGCCGTCACCGGCACGGCGAGGCCGACGATCCACACGATCGCTGCGGTGAACAGCGCTGTGAGGAGCAAGCTTCCCCGCGCGTAGCCGATGATGATGTCGGCAAAGCGCTGGGCGAGCCCGGTGAGCGTGACGACGCCGACGATGATGCCGGCGGTCGCGCAGGTTGCCGCCACGTTGAGCACGCCGGTGGTCCCGTCGCGCATCGCCAGGACGAAGCGCTCGGCGGCCGGCGCGATCCCGGGCCGAGCGATGCCGATCAGCGCGGCCGCCGCCAAAGGCAGAAAAACCAGGATCCATGTATAGCCGCCGAGCGCGGCTGCGCCCGGAACTCGGGCCAGCTCCAGCAGGACGATCACGAGGGCTGCCACCAGTGGCAGCGCCAGCCACCACGGCACGATCGCCGTGTCCGCGCGCAGCGCGCTCGCCGCGACCGCCAGCATGGTCGCCCAGAAGACGGAGAGCACCGGCGAGAATCCCACCAGCATGAAGGCGATGATCGAGATCAGCGAGCCGAAATGGTACCAGTAGCGCCGGGTGACCCGCCACAGCTCGCCTTTGGCGACAAGCAGCTCGCCCGCGCCGCCCTGCTTGCGTGCGTCCACCTCCACCATGATCAGGATGGCGAAATAGTAGAGCACGGTCGGGATCGCCGCCATGACGATCACGTCGAAATAGGAGATCTTGAGAAATTCAGCGATCAGGAAGGCGGCGGCACCGAGCACCGGGGGCGAGATGATGGCGCCGAGCCCGCCGGCGGAGAGAAGCCCGCCGGCGGCGTTCTTGTCGTAGCCGGCTTTCTCTAGCAGCGGATAGGCGACGGTGCCGATCGTCACGGTGGTGGCGACGCCCGACCCCGAAGGGCCGCCCAGCAGGAACGATGAGAGCACCACCGCCCGGCCTGCCGCATTGCGCCTGCCCCCCATGGCGGCAAACGAGAAGTCGATGAAGAATTGGCCCGCCCCCGATTGCTGCAACACCGCGCCGAAGATCGTGAACAGGATGATCAGGCTGGAGGCGACGTCGACCGTGGTGCCGAAGATCCCCTCGAGCGTCATGTACAGGTGAGCGACGAGGTCATCGAGCGCATAGCCGCGATGCGTCCACGGCGCCGGCAGCCGATTGCCGAAGATCGCATAGAGCAGGAACACCATAGCGACGCCGGGCATGATGAGACCGGTCGCGCGCCGCGTCCCCTCCAGCAGCAGGACGATGAAGACGACGCCGACCAGGTAGTCCGTGGTGGTCGGCATCGTGGCGCGATCGCCGAAATAGGCGCCTTGCGACAGCACATAGAGAATGGTGCCGGCACTGCCGGCGGCGAGCACATAGTCCCACCACCGAATGCGGTCGCGGAAGCGGTGCGCCATCGGGAACAGGAGGAAGCACAGTACGAGCACGAGGCCCACGTGCGTGGGGCGGAGCACATGGGCGGGGACGATCTCGTAGGCCGCGTAGAGGTGGAAAAAGGAGACCCCCACCGCGATCGCGGTGATGGCGACGCCGATCCGGCCGCTCAGCCGGTTGAAGGCGCCTTCTTCCTCCTCGAGGTAGCGCTCGACCTTCTCGCGCGCATCGAGCGACAAGGCGCCGGCGGCGCGCGCCGACGCCAGCTCCGCGGCAGACGGACTGAGGTCCAAGGTCCGTCACTCGACCTTGATGCCGGCCTCCTTGAAATATTTCAGCGCGCCCGGGTGCCAGGGAATGCCGGCACGGTTCGTGGTCTGCCATTCGGGCTTGATGTTGAGCGCCTCCTTGTGCACCAGCGCGAGGTCGGCACGTTTCTCCAGCATCGTCTTGGTGAGCTTGTAGGCGAGGTCGTCGGACATGCTGGCGTTGACCGCCATGATGTTCCACACGGTGTTGTTCTTGGCGTCGCGGTCCATGCCCTTGTAGGTGGCGGCGGGGATCGTCGCCTCGGCATAGAGCGGGCCATATTTGTCGTTCATCTTGGCGGTGAAATGCGCGATGTCGATAATCTTGATCTTGGTGTTCGGCGTGGCGGCCAGATCGGTCACCGCCGCCGTCGGCAGCCCGCCGACCCAGAAGAACGCCTCGATCTTCTTGTCCTTCAGCGCATTGACGCTCTCGGCGACGCCGAGCCGCTCCTTCCTGACGTCCTTCTCGTGATGCAGGCCGGCCGCCTCGAGGACGCGGATGGCGTAGACCTCGGTGGCGCTGCCGGGTGAGCCGGCCGAGATGCGCCGGCCCTTGAGGTCCTCGACCTTCTCGACGCCGGTCCCCTCCACGGTGACCACGTGCATGTGATTGGGATACATGACGGCGAGCGCCCGGACCGGCAGCTTGGCCGGGAACTTGTCCTTGCCGTTGTGGGCGTCCCAGGCTGCGTCGACCTGGCTGAAACACAGATCGGCCTTGCCCGAGCCGATCAATTGCAGATTGGCGACGGAGCCGCCGGTGACCTGGGCCGTCGCCGTGACGCCCGGGATCTCCTTGCCGAGAATGTTGCCGAAACCGCCGCCGAGCGGATAGTAGACGCCGCCGGTCCCACCGGTGGCGATCGACAGCTGCTGCGCGGCGGCGCTGCCGCCGATGCCGACCACCGCCAAGGCGATGGCGCTCACGAGCCAATTCTTGCCGAGCATCAAATCCCTCCCATTGCGTCCAGCCGTCGCCCTCTTGGCCGCCAGTCTAGGGCCGGCGCGGGGCAAGCATAAGCTTGTCATTAGTCTAATGGCCAGACGCCATCTGCGGGGCGCGACAGAATAACGGAATAATGGCTGGGTCAGCGCGAGCCGCGCGTCGATCTTGTCGGTGCGGGCGCTCCGCGCTTGACCCAAGGGCGGTCAAGGTGTTGGTCACGTGCCGACCAGCATCCGCGGGCAGACCGGATCGCCCCGGGCGCGTTGACCGGCCTACGCCACCAGCCCGCTCATCGGCGCCACCATGGCACTGTCGGGGAACACGCTTGCCGCCAACGCCTTCTCGTCGACGCGCAGGTGATCCTTGAGCAGGCCCTTGAGCACGGCGCGCAGGTCGATGGTGGCCTTGAGATCGCGGCCCTCGAACAGGTCGGCGTTCTTCAGCCCGGGCCAGTCGGCGACCACGCGGCCGCCCTTGAGCGCGCCGCCGACCAGGAAGGCGACCGTCGCGGTGCCGTGATCGGTGCCGTTGGTGCCGTTGATGCGCGCAGTGCGGCCGAACTCGGTGACGATCGCGACGACCGTGTCGCGCCACGCCGTCCCGGACGCCGTCTCGACCGCCGCAATGGCTCCGTCGAGCGCACCCAGCAGGGTCGCGAGGCGGCCGCTGACGATCCCCTCGTCGATATGCGTGTCCCAGCCGTTGAACGCGAGCGCGCCGATGCGCGGTCCATCGGACCGCGCCAGGAACCGGGCGGCTGTGCCGGCCGCGTCGGCGAAATAGGCGCGCACCTGCGCGGGGAAGCCGGCCGGGAGCTGATTGCCTTCGGTCGGATCCATCGCCGTCATGCCGCCGGCCCGCGCCATGTCGGTGAGCCCGCGGCGGCCCTCGAGCGCCCGGGCGAGCTCGGCGTCGGTGTGATGGTAGAGCTCGATCAGTCGCATCAGCGTGTCTTCGCTCGCCGGTTGGATGCGCTGCGGCGTCCACGACAGGACCGGGGCGGTGCCGCGCACCACCAGCGGCGTCACCGGACCGACCGCGAACGCGCGCCGTCCCTTCGGATCGACGCGGGTCTCGGCTTCGAGGCCGCCGAGCGCGCGATTGAGCCAGCCGCTGTCGGCCCTGCCGGGCTTGGGCAAGCCGCTTTCGAGCACGTCCTGGCCGTCGAAATGCGAGCGCTCGCGATAGGGCGTTGCCGCCGCATGCACGATCGTCGCCTCGCCGTGCTGAAAAAGCCGATACAGATTAGGCATGGCCGGGTTGAGCGCGAAGAACGAGTTCAAGCGGCACCGCCGGCGTATTGCCTTCGAGCGTCAGCGCCCGCTCGCCGCGCAGCTTGACCCAGTCCGGGTCGCCGACCGGCGCGACCGCGGCGAGCCCGTCGAGCGCGCCGCGCAGGATGATGGTGAGGAAACGGGGATCGCGGCCCTCGGCGCGCGCCAGCTTGGGCAGGAACGGCCACGCGAACAGCACGCCCGAGGAGGCGAGAAGCTCGCGACGGGTCGGAGCATGAAGGCTCATCTTCACCTCCTCTGAAACTCGGGCGCCATCAGCAGCAGGGTCAGCGCCTGCTGGCGGCTCTCGGCGCGCGCGACCGCCTGGCGGGTGTCCGCGGTTGCAAGCGGGCCGAGCGCGGTTTCCATGAAGGGCTCGGGCTCGATCGGGCCGGAAAGGCGCTCGGCGATGCGGTTGGCGATGTCGAGGCGCGGGGCGAGGCCGTCGATCCAGGCCGCCTGCTCGTCGGCAAATCCCTTGGGTGCCGGCGGCCGCCACAGGCGCTCGCCCAGATAGGCCTGCGTCTCGAGGGCGCGCCGGGGCTCGGGTGCGGCGCCGATCGCCCGCCAGGCCGCGATCAGCCACTCGCTCGGACGCTTGAGCTTGGTGCGCTGCGCGACCCAGGTTTCCGGCGCCGTCACCAACGCGTTGGCGACTGCCTTGAGGTCGCCTTCGCTATCGAGGAACGTCTTCGTCAGCCGCTCGACCAGCGACTCCGGCGGCTCGTCAGCAACGAAATGGCGCGCCAGCTTCCTCGCGACGTGCGCGGCGGTGGCGGGATGCCGGGCGAGATTTGCCAGCACCGCACGGCCCTGCTCGATGCCCGTATCCTGGTAGGTTGTTCCGACCACTACCTGCGGGCCCGGCTCATGCATGCGCGCATTGAACACGAACTCGCCGCCATGATCCGGGTTTCCCTGGAACGGAATGATGGTCCAGCCGGTGATGATCTTGGCGAAGCTGGTCACGTCGGCCTGGGAGTACACGCTGCGGACGCCAAGCGTGTGCAGTTCGAGGATCTCCCGGGCGAGATTCTCGTTGAGCCCGGTCGTGCGGATCAGTCCGGCCACGGATTTGGGGCCGATCGAGCGGGAGTTGTCGAGGTAGATGAGCATCGCCGGATGGCTTTCCGCGGCACGCAGCATGTCGGCAAAGCGTCCGAGCACATGCGGGCGAATGGCCTCGCGCTCGTAGCCTCCGGCCATGCTCGGCACCACGTCGGCGGAGATGCAGAAATGATTCGACCAGAACCAGACCAGCCGCTCGACGAAGCCGATATCCGCGTGCAGCGCCGCGTCGATGCGCGCCTGCACCTCCTTGAAGAAATTCTGCTGTGGCAGGTTGGGCGGCTCCTCCTGGGCAGGCGCGGCAGCGCCGGCCTCCGCCGGCTTCGCCTCCATGGCGTCCTGCGCGGCGCCCCCCGCGGCGGCTCGCTCCTCCTCGGCCTTGCGCTGGGCAATCTGGCGGGCCTGGCGCGCGGAGCGGAAATCGAAGGCAACCCGCGCGGCCTTTGCGGCGCCAGGCAGGTCCGGATGACTCGCTGCGCCGGCCTCGGGCTGCTCGAGCTCGGCGAGCAGCGCGCCGCGCGGATCGGACGCGATCGCGGCGATCGAGCCGGCCCGCGGACCCAGCCCGAAGCGGTGCAAGACGAGCGCGGCTTCAGCTCTTGGATCAAGCGTCATCGGTTTCTCCCGTCTGCCGGACGATCGACCCCATTGGGGCCGGCGAACGGAAATCGTCGGGGATGGACGCAGGCCTCATTATCTACGCAAAAATACGTATAACGGCAATGGCCTGCGCGGGTAAGCAGGCATGCATTTTCTTGTCAATACAACCGCAACACAGCCGTAGCTTTGCCGGGGAGGGCGTTAGGGCGATCGGCTCGAATCAGCGATGGTGCAGCCCGTCCGGGGGTGTCGAATGGCGAAGACGAAGCACGTTGCGGTCTTGATGGGCGGCTGGTCGGCCGAGCGCGAAGTCAGCCTGCGGTCGGGCCGCTCCTGCGCGGACGCCCTGGAGCAGCGAGGATACCGCGTCACCCGCATCGACGTCGGGCGCGACATTGCGACCGTGCTGCAGACGCTCAAGCCCGACGCGGCCCTCAACATGCTGCACGGCAATCCGGGGGAGGACGGATCGATCCAGGGCGTCCTCGAGATTCTCGCCATCCCCTACACCCATTCCGGGATCCTGGCTTCGGCGGCCGCCATGCAAAAGGACGTGACCAAGGTGATCCTGCAGGCCGCCGGCGTTCCGGTGCCCGAGGGCGTAGTGATGAGCCGCTTCGAGGCAGCCAAGGCGCATCCGATGCCGCGCCCCTACGTGGTCAAGCCGGTCGCCGAGGGTTCGAGCGTCGGCGTGTTCATCGTGACCGAAGCCCACGAGCACCCGCCCCAGGAGCTCTACCGCGACGACTGGACCTTCGGAGATCGCGTGGTCGTGGAGGCCTTCATCGCCGGGAAGGAGCTGACCTGCGCCGTCATGGGCGACCAGGCCCTGGGGGTGATCGAGATCGTCCCGACCGTCGCGTTCTACGACTATGAGGCCAAATACGCACCCGGCGGCTCCAAACATCTGCTGCCCGCTCAAATTTTACCAAATGTTTACCAAGAGACCCGAAGACTGGCGCTTGCGGCCCACTGTGCCCTCGGCTGTCGAGGCGTGAGCCGTGCCGATTTTCGCTACGACGAGCGCGTGGAGGGGACGGGGGGACTGGTTTGCCTCGAGGTCAATACCCAGCCCGGCATGACCGAAACGTCACTCGTGCCGGAGCTGGCGGCCCACGCAGGCATACCATTCGGTGAGCTGGTTCAATGGATGGTGGAGGACGCTTCTTTGAACCGCTGAAGCGGTTTCGACCCCGGCCCGCGGGGGCGTCCCGGCTTGCCCTGAAATTCGAAATCCCGATCGGCCTCAAGCGGGCGTTTCGACGCTATCTCCTGCCATTGCGGCAATGGCGCCTGGCGCGCGGCGCCGGCACCTCCGCCGCCATGGTCCTGCTGTTCGCCAGCATCTTCTACGGCGCGGTGCGCGGCGACCACCTTCCGGTCGTTCTCGCCCAGCTCAAGGATGCGCGGGATATCCTGGCCAATGCCGCCGGCTTCCGCATCGAGCACCTGTCGATCGCCGGGCGCCGTCAGCTGAGCGAACCGGACGTGCTGGCAGCCGCCGAGGTGACGGGGCGCACGTCGCTCCTGTTTCTCGACGTCGAGCGTGCCCGCTCCCGCCTCAAGGCGAGCCCATGGATCGCCGAAGCCTCGGTGCGGAAGGTCTATCCCGACCGGCTGCAGATCGAGGTCGAGGAGCGCGAGGCATTCGCGCTGTGGCAGAAGGACGGGCGGATCAGCGTGATCGCCCACGACGGCACCGTGCTGGCTCCGCTGACCGACCGGCGCTTTGCCGCCCTGCCGCTGGTGGTCGGACCCGGCGCAGAAAAGAAGGCGAAGGATTTTCTCGCCCTGCTCGATCGCTATCCCAACATCCGCAGCGAGGTGCGCGCCTCCATCCTGGTGGCGAACCGGCGCTGGAACCTGAAGCTCAAGAACGGCATCGACGTCCGCCTGCCGGAAGCTGCCGCCGAACAGGGCCTGGCGACGCTCGCCGCGCTCGACCGCGACAAGCAGATCCTCACCCGCGACATCACGGCGGTCGATCTGCGCCTGGCCGACCGGGTGACCGTGCGGCTGTCGGATTCCGCCGCGCAGGCGCGCGAGGATCTGATCAAGGGCAAGAAGGCGAAGCGCAAGGGGGGCGACGCATGAGTTCGCTCGGCAATGGCTCGGCCCCCAAGATGAAGCCGCTGTCTCCCAGGCGCTCGGCCCTCGTCGCCGCGCTCGACATCGGCACCAGCAAGATCGCCTGCCTGATCGCGCGGTTGCGGCCGCGTATCCCGCAGGAGCCGCTGCGCCGGCGCACGCACGCGGTGGAAATCCTCGGCATCGGTCATACCCGCGCGCGCGGCATCAAGTCGGGCACCGTCATCGATCTCGGCGAGGCGGAGGAGGCCGTGCGCCACGCCGTCGCCGCCGCCGAGCGGATGGCCGGCGTCGAGCTCGATTCCGTCGTGGTGTCGGTGTCGGCCGGCCGGCTCGCGAGCGAATTGTTCACCGCCACGGTGCACGTCGGCGGTCCGACCGTGAGCCAGAACGACATCGAGCGTGTGCTCGGAGCGGGCAGCCGCCACTCACAGCGCGACGGCCGCGTCGGGCTGCACTCGATCCCGATCGGCTATGCGCTCGACGATGCGCGCGGCATCCGCGATCCGCGCGGCATGCTGGGACGACGACTGGGCGTCGACATGCATGTGGTCAATGCCGATGTCGCCGCCCTGCGCAACCTGATGCTGACCGTCGAGCATTGCCATCTCACCGTCGAGGCGATGGTGGCGAGCCCCTACGTGTCGGGCCTCTCCGTGCTCGCCGACGACGAGGCCGACCTCGGCGCGGCGGTGATCGACATCGGCGCCGGCACCACGACGATCGCGGTGTTCGGCGGCGGGCATTTCGTCCACACCGACGGCTTTGCGGTGGGCGGTCATCACGTCACCATGGATCTGGCGCGCGGGCTCAATGCCAACGTGGCGGACGTCGAGCGCCTCAAGACCCTGCACGGCAGCGTGCTCGCCGGCGTCTCCGACGATCGCGACGTGATCGCGGTACCGGCGGTCGGCGGCGACGATCGCGAGCCGCCGCATCTCGTCTCGCGCGCCGGCATCATCAACATCATCAAGCCGCGCGCCGAGGAGATCCTCGAGATGGCGCGCGACCGTCTCAACGGCTCGCCGTTCGCCGGCGATCCGCGCGGTCGCGTCATCCTGACCGGCGGCGCCAGCCAGCTCACCGGCCTGACCGAGCTCGCCACCCGCATCCTCGGCCGGCCGGTGCGCCTCGGCCGCCCGCTCGGCATCGCCGGGCTTCCGGAGGCCGCCAAAGGGCCGGCATTCGCGGCATCCGCCGGGCTCCTGGTCTATCCGCAGGCGGCCCATCTCGAGCATTTCGCGCCGCGCCACACGCGCGAGCAGGCGGCCGCAACCAACGGCTATTTCGCACGGGTAGGACGATGGCTCCGGGAGAGTTTCTGATGATCCGATGTCGAGAACCCCTGTCCCGGCGCAACGCCGTGCTCGGGACCAGCCCACGAGACTTCACCGCAACGGCCGGCGGCGGACCGGTCGCACCCGCCGGCTTCGCGCCGCGTAACTGAGAGGCACCCATGACCATCAACCTGACAACTCCGGACATCCGAGAGCTCAAGCCGAGGATTACCGTCTTCGGAGTCGGCGGCGCCGGGGGCAATGCCGTCAACAACATGATTACCGCGGGCCTGGTCGGCTGCGACTTCGTGGTCGCCAACACCGATGCCCAGGCGCTGACGCTGTCGAAAGCCGAGCGCATCATCCAGATGGGCGTCCAGGTCACCGAGGGACTCGGCGCCGGCTCGCAGCCGGAGGTCGGCCGCGCCGCCGCCGAGGAAGTGATCGACGAGATCCGCGATCACCTGTCCGGCGCCCACATGGTGTTCGTCACCGCCGGAATGGGCGGCGGCACCGGCACCGGCGCCGCCCCGGTGGTGGCGCGCTGCGCCAAGGAGCTCGGCATCCTCACCGTCGGCGTCGTCACCAAGCCGTTCCATTTCGAAGGCCAGCGCCGCATGAAAGTGGCGGAAGCCGGCATCTCCGATCTGCACAAGGCGGTCGACACGCTGCTGATCATCCCGAACCAGAACCTGTTTCGGGTCGCCAACGAGAAGACCACGTTCGCCGACGCGTTCGCGATGGCCGACCAGGTGCTGTACTCGGGGGTCGCCTGCATCACCGACCTGATGGTCAAGGAAGGCCTGATCAACCTCGACTTCGCCGACGTGCGCGCGGTGATGCGCGAGATGGGCAAGGCGATGATGGGCACCGGCGAGGCTTCGGGCGAGAAGCGGGCGCTTACCGCCGCCGAGGCCGCCATCTCCAACCCGCTGATCGACGACAACTCGATGAAGGGTGCGCGCGGCCTTCTGATCTCGATTACCGGCGGCAAGGACCTGACCCTCTACGAAGTCGACGAGGCAGCCACCCGCATTCGCGAGGAGGTCGACCACGAGGCCAACATCATCGTCGGCGCCACCTTCGACGAGAGCCTCGACGGCATCATCCGTGTCTCGGTGGTCGCGACCGGCATCGACAAGGTGGTTGCCGCCGAGCCGGCGTCCCCGGTTGCCGCCGTCACGCTGCAGGCTCCCGCGCGGGCGATGGATTCGCGGCTCGCAGAGCTGACGCAGCAGTTGCGCGCCAACACCAAGAGCCTGGCCGACCGGCTCCAGCGCAATGAGACGACGGAAGCGGCTCCCGCGCCAATCGCGGCAGCGACTCCCGCCCCGATGGCGCCCCTGCCCGTCGAGCACGCCGCGGTCGTGGAGCCCTCGCTTGCGCCGCAGGCGATCGGCGCCCCGACGGTCTCGCTGGAAACCGCGACGGCGAACGAGAACGTCACCATCCGGCCGATGTCGCCCAAGCCTTCGCTGTTCATCGAGTCGGTCGGCGAGCGGGCTGCCCCAGCGGACGCCCCGGTGGAGACCGCCTTCATCCCGCCGGCGGCGGAGCGGCCGCCGATGCGCCAGCCGCGCATGCCACGGATCGAGGACCTGCCGTTGCCGGCGCAGAACGAGATTCGCGCGCGACGCGCCGCCGAGACGGAGCAGGCGGAGAAGCCGCGCCCGTCGTTGCTCCAGCGCCTGGCTTCAGTCGGGCTTGGCCGCCGCGAAGAGCAACCTGCAGCGCGGCCGCCCATGCCGCGCCCGGTCCACCGGCCGCAAGGTGGAGAGCGGCTGCCGCCCTATCCGGCCCCGCGACAGGCCGAGCCGCGTGGCGGCATGGATCCGCGTGGCGGCCTGGAGCCGCGGATGGCCGAAGCCCCGCGCGCCCCAGAGCCGGTGTCCGAGTATGCCAAGCGGGCGCCGGCCCTGCGTCCGGCCCCCCAGGGCCTGGATTTGCACGGCCGGCCCGCGCCAGTTGCACCATCGATCGACGACGACCAGTTGGAGATTCCGGCGTTTTTACGCCGCCAAGCCAACTGATGGCGTCATTGCGCCGGAAATCTGGCACAGTGCGGCCGGGCGCCTTGTGGCGATCCGGCCGTATTTTTTTCCGGTGTGACCCTTTTGCAACGCGGTAACACTCGGTAAGAAACCGTGAATTGGCCTTGGCTATTCATCCCGGTAGAGTTCCCGTGTCGTTAAGGTTGTCGCCATGGGGGAATGGCGGGCCCGAACCGGTCTCCGGGGAGCCTCCCATACTGATGGCGGAATAGTGGCCCTTGGGGTCGGGTCTGGCCGCGTTTCGTTTTGGTAAGCGGTCACCGAAAATGGGCGGGATGCGGGCATGAAAGCGGGCAGACAGACCACGCTGCGTAAACGCACTTCGATTCGTGGAATCGGTGTGCATTCGGGCGCGCCGATCGCCTTGACGATGAACCCCGCCGACGCCGATTGCGGCGTCGTGTTCGTGCGCAACGGCGTCAAGGGCGAGCCGGAGCGCGAGATGCGCGCGACCGCTGCTTCCGTCACGTCGACGGACCTCGCCACGGTGCTGGGTGACGAATCAGGTGCGTTCGTCTCCACCGTTGAGCATGTCATGGCGGCACTGTGCGGGCTCGGTGTCGACAATTGCGTCGTCGAGATCGACGGGCCGGAAGCGCCGATCATGGATGGCAGCGCGGCCGCGTACGTGGCCGCCATCGACCATGTCGGCATCACCGTACTGCCGGCCTCCCGGCGGTATTTCAAGGTGCTCAAAACCGTTCGCGCCGCTCGCGGCAACGCGTTTGGCGAGCTGCGGCCGTACGACCGCGGGTTCCGCGTCGACGTCGAGATCGAGTTCGATCATCCGCTGATCGGGCGGCAAGCGATGGCGCTGGATGTCGAGCCGGCGGCGTTCCGCCGCGACATCGCGCGGGCGCGCACGTTCGGCTTCATGCGCGACGTTTCCAAGCTGTGGGGCTCGGGCTATGCGCTCGGCGCCTCGCTCGACAACACGGTGGTGGTCGACGAGGACCGCATCCTCAACCCAGAAGGCCTGCGCTTCCGCGACGAGTTCGTGCGCCACAAGGTGCTCGACGCCATCGGCGACTTGGCCCTGGCGGGGGCGCCGATTCTCGGCGCCTATCGTTCGGTGCGTGGCGGGCATAAGCTCAACCACGCCGTCCTGGCGGCGCTCCTGTCCGACCCCACTGCCTGGGCGATCGTCGAGCAGCGTGCGCCGGCGCGGCCGCTGCCCAGCCATGCTGAGGCGGGCCTGCCGCTGACCGCCGGTGCGCTGACCGCTACGCCTTAATCCCGGCCGATTGCCCGGCTAGAGACTTGGCCGCCCGACGGGCTTTCGCTACTATTTGCCGGTCGGGGGTGCGCTGCGGCGTGCCTGGTTGTTGGCGGGGGACGGATCTAACACCCTCATGGTCGCCTTCTCGAGTTCGGGTCCATCACGGCGGGACGGTCGTGCGCTGGCGCGCGTGCTTGCGCTGGCGCTCCTGCTCGCGCCGCTCGGCGGCTGCGCCATGCTTGGCGACTGGTTCGGCTCCAAGGACGACAAGGTCCTCGATGATCCGGCCGACAAGCTCTACAACCAGGGCCTCTACCTGATGAACCAGAAGAAGGACTACAAGGCCGCCGCCAAGCGGTTTGAGGAGGTCGACCGCCAGCACCCTTACTCCGAGTGGGCGCGCAAGGCGCTGCTGATGTCGGCCTTCGCCTATTACGAGAGCCGGGAGTACGAAGACACGATCAACTCGGCCAAGCGCTATGTGACCATGCACCCGGGCAGCCCGGATGCCGCCTATGCGCAATACCTGATCGCCTCTTCCTATTTCGACCAGATTCCCGACGTGAGCCGCGACCAGGGGCGCACCGAGAAAGCCATCCAGGCGCTCGAAGAGGTGATGCGCAAGTATCCCAACACAGAATACGCGGCGAGCGCCAAGAAGAAGCTCGACATCGCGCGCGATCAGCTCGCGGGCAAGGAAATGGAGACCGCCCGCTACTACCTCAACAAGAAGGATTTCACCGGCGCCATCAACCGCTTCAAGGTGGTGGTGACGAATTATCAGACGACGCGCCACGTCGAGGAGGCGCTGACCCGGCTCACGGAATCCTACATGGCGCTCGGCATCGTCGACGAGGCGCAGACCGCCGCCGCCGTGCTCGGGCACAATTTCCCCGACAGCCGCTGGTACAAGGACGCCTACGAGCTGGTGCGGGCGGGTGGCCTGGAGCCCCGGGAGAATCAGGGTTCATGGATGAGCCGCGCCTTCAAGAAGCTCAGCTTCGGCAGCGGATAAGCCGCTTTCAGTGAACCGTTATTGGTGAATCGTCATGGCCGGGCTTGTCCCGGCCATCCACGTCTTCTAAGCCCATAGGCCGAACGTGGATGCCCGGCACGAGGCCGGGCATGACGAAGAAAACCTCCGCCGTGCGATGCTCACCCGGCTTTCGATCCGCGATATCGTCCTGATCGATCGGCTCGACATCGATTTCGCCGCCGGCCTCTCGGCCCTGACCGGCGAGACCGGCGCCGGGAAATCGATCCTGCTCGACGCGTTCGCGCTCGCGCTCGGCGCGCGCGGCGACGCCGCCCTGGTGCGCCATGGCGCCGAACAGGGGCAGGTGACCGCCTGTTTCGACGTGTCGCCCGGCCATCCCGCGCGCACGATCCTTGCCGTCAACGACATCGCCGCGGAGGACGAGCTGATCCTGCGCCGCGTACAGTTCGCCGACGGCCGCACCCGGGCCTTCGTCAACGACCAGCCGCTCAGCGTGCAGGTGCTCAAAAGCCTCGGGCAGTCGCTGGTCGAGATCCACGGTCAGCACGACGAGCGCGCGCTGGTCGACGTCGCCTCCCATCGCGCGCTGCTCGATGCGTTCGCTGAGCTCGAGGACGACGCCGGCGCGGTGGCGCGCGCGTGGTCGCAGGCGCGCGACGCCCGCGAGGCGGTCGAGGCGCATCGCGCGCGGGTCGAGGCGGCGCGGCGCGAGGCGGAGTGGCTGCGCCACGCGGTCGAGGAGCTCACCCGGCTCAAGCCCGAGCCGGGTGAGGAATTCGACGCTGGCCGAGCGGCGCGCCGCCATGATGCAGGCCGAGAAGGTGAACGAGGACCTGCATGACGCCCACAAGGCGGTGGCGGGCAGCGAGTCGCCGGTGCCTGGCCTCGCTGCCACGCTGCGCCGGCTCGAACGGCGGTCGTCGCAGGCGCCCGCGCTGGTCGATCCGGTCGCCCGCGCGCTCGATTCTGCGCTGGCGGCGCTCGACGAGGTGCGCCTCAAGCTCGAGGCCGCGCTCGCCCAGGCCGACCACGATCCGCGCGACCTCGAGCGCATCGAGGAGCGGTTGTTCGCGTTGCGCGCCGCCGGACGCAAGTACGACGTCGCGGTCGACGAGCTGACCACGCTGGCCGCCCGTTACGCCACCGATCTCGCGGTGCTCGATGCGGGCGCCGGCGAGCTGGCGCGCCTGGAGGACGAGGCGCGCATTGCCGAGGAGCAGTTTCGCGCGGCCGCCGAGGCGCTGTCCGCGGGGCGGCAGAAGGCCGCCGCCCGCCTCGCTGTCGCGGTCAACCGCGAGCTTGCCCCGCTCAAGCTCGACCGCGCAAAGTTCTCGGTCGAGATCGTGAGCGATGCGCAGGCGGCCGGCACGCACGGACTCGATACGGTCGAGTTCTGGGTGCAGACCAATCCGGGCACGCGGCCTGGGCCGCTGATGCGGGTCGCCTCGGGGGGCGAGCTCGCACGCTTCCTGCTCGCGCTCAAGGTCGTGCTGGCCGACCGCGGCTCGGCGCCGACGCTGGTGTTCGACGAGATCGATACCGGGGCGGGCGGGGCGGTCGCCGACGCCATCGGCCTGCGCCTGGCGCGGCTCGCCGCGGGCGTGCAGGTGCTGGCGGTCACCCATGCACCGCAGGTGGCGGCGCGCGCCGACCGCCACTACCTCATCACCAAGAGCACGCTCGACCGCGGCAAGCGAGTCGCAACCCGCATCGCCGAAGTCGCGGCCGAGCGTCGACGCGAGGAGATCGCCCGCATGCTGGCGGGCGCCGAGATCACCGACGAAGCGCGCGCGGCCGCCGAGCGGCTGATCAAGGCGGCGGCGGGTTAGCTCGGGCAGGCACGGACCGATCGCAGATGGCCACGCGCAAGGTAAGCGACATCCCGGTCGACGAGCTCACCGAGGCGCAGGCGAGGCAGGAGCTGGCGCGGCTCGCCAAGGAGATCGCCGAGCACGACCGGCGATACTACCAGGAGGATGCGCCGACGGTCTCGGATGCCAAGTACGACGCGCTGCGGCAGCGGAACAATGCGATCGAGGCGGCATTCTCCGCGCTCATTCGCGCCGATTCGCCGTCGGCGCGGGTCGGCGCCCAGCCGGCGCGCGGGTTCGCCAAGATCCGCCACTCCGAGCCGATGCTCTCGCTCGACAACGCCTTCAGCGCGGAGGACGTCGCCGATTTCGCCGGACGCATTCGCCGCTTTCTCGGCCTCAAGGCGGAGGAGCCGATCGTCTTCACCGCCGAGCCGAAGATCGATGGGCTGTCGCTGTCGCTGCGCTATGAGAACGGGGCGCTGGTCAGCGCGGCGACGCGCGGCGACGGCAGCGTCGGCGAGGACGTGACCGCCAACGTCAGGACGCTGGAAGACGTGCCGAAGGAATTGCGCGGCAAGGGCGTGCCGGCAACCTGCGAGATCCGCGGCGAGGTCTATATGACCAAATCGGCGTTTCTCGCGCTCAACCGGCGCCAGGCTGAAGCTGGCAAGACCGTCTTCGCCAATCCGCGCAACTCCGCCGCGGGCTCGCTGCGCCAGCTCGATCCGGCAATCACCGCCTCGCGCCCGCTTGGCTTCTTCGCCTATGCGTGGGGCGAGATGAGCGACATACCGGCCGACACGCAGTCCGGCATGTTGAAATGGTTCAGCGCCAAGGGTTTCAAGACCAACCCGCTGACGAAGGTGTGCGATGCGGTCGAGGCGCTGCTCGCGTTCCACCACGCGATCGAGCTCGAGCGCGGCTCGCTCGACTACGACATCGACGGCGTCGTCTACAAGGTCGACCGTATCGACTGGCAGCAGCGCCTGGGCTTCGTCTCGCGCAACCCCCGCTGGGCGGTGGCGCACAAGTTCGCCGCCGAGCAGGCGACCACCGTCGTCAAGACGATCGAGATCCAGGTCGGCCGCACCGGCGCGCTGACCCCGGTCGCCAAGCTCGATCCGGTGACGGTCGGTGGCGTGGTGGTGCAGAACGCGACCTTGCACAATGCCGACGAGATCGCGCGCCTCGACGTGCGCATCGGCGACACGGTGACGATCCAGCGCGCCGGCGACGTCATTCCGCAAGTCCTCGGCGTCGAGCTGGAGAAGCGGCCGAAAGGCACCGAGCCCTATCAGTTCCCCACCACATGCCCGTGCAGCCTCAAGACGCCGGTGGTGCGCGACACCACGGCCACCGGCGAGGAGGGAGCGGTCGCGCGCTGCAGCGGCGAGTTCGCCTGCCCGTTCCAGCGTATCGAGCACCTGCGCCATTTCGTGTCGCGCCGCGCCTTCGACATCGAGGGCCTGGGCGAGAAGCAGATCGAGCTGTTCTTCGAGGAGGGCTGGGTCAAGGAGCCCGCCGACATCTTCCGGCTCGAGGAACGGAACAATGAGATCAAGCTTGAGGAGGTCGAGGGCTACGGCGAGACCTCGGTCGGCAACCTGTTCCGGGCGATCGCCGAGCGGCGCGAGATCGCCCTCGACCGATTCATCTATGCGCTCGGGATCAGGCACGTGGGGGAGACCACGGCGCGTGCGCTCGCCCGCGGCTACGGCACTTGGGAGGCCTTCCACGACGCCTGCCTCCAGGTCGCCGACGGCGACGAGGAGACGCGCCAGGAGATGGACGCGCTCGACCAGATCGGCGACACGGTGATCGACGCGCTCGCCGCCTATTTCCGCGAGAAGCACAATCGCGGCATCGTCGAGCGCTTGACCAAGCACGTGCGCATCCTCGAAGCGGAGAAACCGGCGAAGCACACCGCAGTTGCCGGCAAGACCGTGGTGTTCACCGGCTCGCTCGAGAAGATGACGCGCGACGAGGCCAAGGCCATGGCCGAGCGGCTCGGTGCCAAGGTGGCGGGCTCGGTGTCGAAGAAGACCGACTACGTGGTGGCCGGCCCCGGTGCCGGCTCGAAGCTCGGGAAGGCGACGGAGCTCGGCGTGACGGTGCTCAGCGAGGACGAGTGGCTGAAGCTCGCGGGGGCGTGAGCTCGGTCACTGCGGCTTGATGCCGGCCGCCTGGACCGTCCTGGCGACGCGCTCGCTCTCGCGCCGGAGCGCCTCCCCGTAGGCTTCGGGCCCGGCGCCCGCCGGTTCGATGCCGGCGGCGGCGAAATGCCGGATGATCTCGGCCTCCTTGACCAGCACCGCGACTTCGCCGGCGAGCTTGGCGATCAGCTCCGGCGGCGTGCCGCTGCGCGCGTAGATGCCGATCGACGGCGCGAAGTCGAACCCCGGGATGATGTCGGCCACCGGCGGTACGTCGGGCGCCATGGCGGAACGCGTGGCGCTGTTCGTTGCCAAGAGCCTGATGTTCGTTCCGATGGCGCCGCTCAGGTTGGGATAGGCCGCGAACGCCACGTCGACGTGACCGCCAAGCAGCGCCGGCACGGATTCGCCCGTCCCCTTGAACGGAACGTGCGTCATGGCGAGGCTGAGCGACGCCTTGATCGCCTCCATGGTCAGGTGGTGCGTGCTGCCAACCCCGGACGAGCCGTAATTCAGCTTGCCGGGGTTCGCCGTCGCGTAGTCGACGAACTCCCGCATCGTCGTGACCGGAACCTTCTGATGGGCGGCCAAGAAGAGGGGCGCCCGCGCGATCATCGCGACCGGCGCGAGATCATCCGCCTTGTAGGTCATCTTGGCGTAGATGTGCGGGTTGATGGCGTAGATCGATCCGTCCTGCACGATGAACGTGTGGCCGTCCGCCGGTGCCGCCATCAAGGTCGCCACCGAAATGCTGCCGTTGCCGCCCGGCCGGTTCTCCACCACGACCGATTGGCCCACACGCTCCTGCAGCCGCCGCCCGACGATGCGCGCGACGGTATCGGGCAGTCCGCCGCCCGGGGCGGGTATGATGAACTTGATGGTCTGGCTCGGATACGTCTGGCTGTGCGCCGGCCACGGCATGAGCGCGCCGACCGTGAGTGCGGCCAAGGCCATCAGAGCGATACGATGCACTCGAGACGTCATTGGCTTCCCCCCTTTGTGCGTTTGACTGCCAGTATGCACGCCATCGGCGGAGGCGTACACGCGCATCCGTTCACCAGCCCTCGGCGATGACGGTGGGGGTTCGTGCGCGCGGCGGAAAGGAGGCGAGTACCGGGGGTCCTGGGGGATGGCAGCGTCCGCAGCCGACGGCGGGCCGATCCTGCTGCGAGCCAATCCCTGATCCTGGAGCGCGTCATGCATCGCGCGACGCTCATTCCTCCGGTTCGGTCGTGAACAGGAGCGGATAGCCCTTGCTGCGGCCGGCGTCGGTGGCGCGCGTCGCCTTGGTCTCGGCGACGTCCTTGGCGAACACGGCGACCACGCAGACGCCGCGCCGGTGCGCCGTGATCATCACCCGATAGGCCTGATCCTCGTTCATGCGGAACTCGGCCTTGAGCACCATGACGACGAACTCGCGCGGCGTGTAGTCGTCGTTGACGAGGATGACCTTGTGCAGCGGCGGTCGCTGGGTCTTGAGCCGGACCTTGGTCCGCGGCTTGCTCGAGATGCTGTTCATCGGTGGAGCGGCTCCCGATGAGTAGGCGGCTGCAATTGCATGGTCGAATATTTTCGCACGCCGGCGAATGTCCGTCCATCCGGCGCGCGTGGCCGCGCACGGCGCCCTCCTGGTTGATGCAGGGCGGATTGCCCGTCGTCCGATACTTGCCTGCCGCTCACAATAGTTTACTGTCGGTTAAGACCAGGACGGCCGGGACGTTCCCGATATCGCGGACGGGGAGAAGGCATGCCCGGGAAGATCGCGTTCCTCGGCGATGTGCAGGCGATCCTGACGGCGCTGCTCGAGCAGACGAACGCGAGCCGTACGACCCTGCGCATCGACCTTCCCCAATTCGGCCTCAACGTCAATGCGCCGGCGGCGGAAGCGCTGGCGCCGGGCGTCCATTCGATCAAGAGCCAGACCTCGCTCGATCAGCGCCGCGCCGTCGCGGTGCTGTGGCTGGAAAGGAACCGGCGGGTCTTCGTCGAGAACGATTGCCTCAACACGACTCCCGACGTCGCCCCGGAGAAGGAGGTGACCGGCATCTACGGCATCCGCTCCGAGATGGTCGCCCCGGTGATCCGCAACGATCACCTGGTCGGCTGGGTGTCGGTGCACAACACGCGTGGCCCGCATCAGTGGACGCAGGGCGAGATCGCGGCGATCGAGGCGGCCTGCGTCGAGGTTGGAAGGCACATCGATGCGCTCGATATTGCGGGCTAGGGTTTCGATTTCACGGGCAGCATGCAGTGCGTGGCATCAATCCTGAGTTCATCGTTGCGCTGATTGCCGCATCGCTCGCGGTCGCGACGCTGGCGCTCGTACCCTATCAGGTCCCCGGCGAGACGCTCGCCGCGATCAGCAACCTGGAATCTCCCGCCTTCTTCCCGATCATCGCGGGAGGCCTCATGGGCATTTGTGCCGTATTGCTCGCCGTGAGCACGATAGCGAGCGAAAGGGCGGGCCGGGGCTTGCGGCTGACGTTCGAGCAGCCCCGCACCGTGCTGCTGGTCATCGCCACCTACATCGGCCTTCTCCTCGGCGCCCACTACGTCGGACTGATCACATCTTCTGCCGTTGCCATTGTTTTGATGGCGTGGGGGCTCGGCTATCGCAACCTCAAGATCCTGATAGCCGTCGCGGCCCTGGTCCCTGCCTGCATCTATCTCCTGTTCCAGAAGGGCCTTCTCGTGGTCCTGCCGGGCGGCGTGCTGTTTCAATGATTCTCGATTTCGGCAAACTCTACGAAGGGATCCTCCTGATCGCCAACGGATGGACTCCGCTCGGCGCATTCCTGGGACTCGTTGCCGGCATGCTCGTCGGCGCGGTGCCGGGCGTGACCGCCACCATGGCGGTCGCGATCCTCTCCCCGTTCACGTTCTTCATGAACCCGATCGTCGGCATCCCGTTCCTGCTGGGCGTGTTCAAGGGCATCATCACCTCCGGATCGATTCCGGCAATCCTCATCAACACACCCGGCAATGCGTCGGCGGCCGCGACGTGCCTCGACGGCTTCATGCTGACGCGGAAAGGAGAAGCCCGCCGCGCGCTCGAGATGAGCCTCTATGCGTCCGTGGTCGCGGATATGCTCGGGACCATGGTGCTCATCTTCGTCGCCGAGCCGCTTGCCTCCGTCGCGCTCAAGTTTGGGCCACCCGAGTTCGCACTTCTGTTCGCGTTTGCCATGACGATGGTCGCGACGTTGAGCGGAGCGAGCATACCCAAGGGCCTGATCGCGGCCGCGTTCGGCATCCTCCTCGCCTGCATCGGCCTCGATCCGATGTCGGGATACGCGCGGTTTACCTTCGGGTCGGTCGAGTTGACCGGCGGCATCAGTCTCGTGCCGTTGCTGATCGGCGTGTTTGCCTTGAGCGAGGTCCTGATCCAGTCGGAGCAGCCGTTCGCCAACTACATCCTGCCGGAGACGCGAGGCCGGCGGGTGACGCTCGCCGACATGCGCCACGTCGCCTGGACGATCGTGCGCTCGACCGGGCTCGGCATCTGGATCGGCATCCTGCCGGGCATGGGCGCCGAGACCGCCTGTTGGATCGCGTATGGCGCCGCCAAGCAGCGTTCCAAGCATCCGGAGGAGTTCGGCAAGGGCTCGATCGAGGGGCTGGCCGCCGCCGAAGCGGGCAACAACGCATCCGTCCCGACGGATCTGATCCCGATGATCGTGTTCGGCATCCCCGGCGACACGGTGACCGCCATCCTGCTCGGCGCCTTCATGGCGCAGGGAATCCATCCGGGTCCCCTCATGTTCGTGAAGCACTCGGAGATCCTTTACGCGATGTTCGCGAGCCTTCTCCTCACGAACATCCTGCTGCTCGGCTTCGGGTACATCATGATCCGCTACTTCGTTCGGATCGTGCTCATCCCACGGGCGCTTCTCCTGCCTTCGATGATGGTCATCTGCCTGGCCGGCTCCTTTGCCATCAACAACAGCTTCTTCGATATCATCGTCACGGTAGTCGGCGGGATCGTGGGCTACCTGATGCGGAAGGCCGAGGTCCCGATCCCTCCGCTCGTGATCGCGGCTCTGTTGACGCCGGGCTTCGAAAGCTCGCTTCGCCAGTCACTGGTCATGTCCGACGGAAATCTTTCGATCTTCTTCACCAGGCCGATTGCCGCAGTCATGAGCACGGCGCTGATTGCGGGTCTAGCCTACTATCTGTGGAAGGCCCGCCAGAAGCGCTTCGCCACAAAACCCACGTTGGTCGAGACCCAGTAAAGGGAGATTCAGGACATGGATACCAAACGCATCTCACGTCTTGTTGCCGCAGTCCTCGGAGCGGCCGTGGCGGGAACCGGCACCGCACTGGCACAATTCCCCGAGAAGCCCCTCCAGCTCATTACACCCTATCCGCCCGGCGGATCGCACTCACTGCACGCCGGCATCATCACCACGGTGGCTGAGCCGCACTTCGGCCAGCCGATGATCTCGGTGATCCGCGCCGGCGGCGGCGGCGTGGTCGGGGCCAATCACACTATGCAGGCGGCGGCCGACGGCTACACGATGCTGTTCGGCGACCCGAATTTGAACTCGCTGCGGCCGCAGGTGGAGAAGCTGCCCTTCACGGTCGACGACTTCGTGCCGGTTGCGCGCATCAACTACAGCCCGTGGGTGTTCGTCGCCAAGGCCGATGCGCCGTTCCAGCCGACGCTCCAGGGCATGGGCGAATGGGCGAAAGCAAACCCGGACAAGTTCAAGTACAGCTCCGACAACGTGAACGGCCCGACCCACATCGTGTTCCTGCTGCTCGGGCAGAAGACGGGCGCCAAGATGACACCCGTGCATTTGGGCGGCGGCGGTCCGGGCATCGCCAATCTGCTTGGCGGCAACACCGTCGCGTATGCGGGCGACCCCAGCGTGGTCGGCGAGCACATCGAGGCCGGCAAGCTCAAGGGCATCTGCGTGACGGACGAGAAGCGATGGGGGCCGCTCAAGGACGTTCCGACCTGCCGCGAGGCCGGCATGGACATCGTGTTCCACTTCTGGCGCGGCGCGCTGGTGCGCAAGAACACGCCGGCCGACCGGGTGAAGACGCTGTCCGACGGCTTCGCCAAGCTCACCAAGGACGAGGGCTTCCTGCGGCTGATCGGCACCATCAAGTCGAGCGTCGGTTATCTCGGCCAGGACGACTTTGCCGCCTACCTCAAGGGGGAGCAGAAGCAGCTCAAGGATCTCTACGCGACGCTGCAGAAGTGATGGAGGGGTGCGAAGCGGCGGTGTTCATAGCGTCCGTGTCGGGAGCGAAGCCATGGGTCGCACGACGCTGAGCGGATGCCTCGCCCTGCTGGGGCCGGAAGCGAAGGCCTCGGACGGCCGCGTCGACATCTTCATCGACGGCGGCCGCATCGCCGCAATCGAGCCCGCCGGCACAAGGGCGGCGGAGGGCGCCGTGGTCGATGCGAGCCGGCACCTCGTCACCGCCGGCCTCATCGACGGGCACATCCATTCGCACGAGCACTTCCACAAGGGCCGTTACGACAACCTTCCGCTCGAACTGTGGATGAACTACGTGCGCCCGCCGACGCCCATCCCGTTCACCCCGCGCCAGGTGTACCTCCGCACCATGATCGGCGCGATCGAGGCGCTGCGCTCCGGCGCGACCACGCTGTGCGACGACATGAACGTCGCCCCGGTCCTCGACGAGGCGCATGTGGAGGCGGCGTTGCAGGCCTACGAGGACATCGGCATCCGCGCCTATCTCGGCATCACGCTGTTCGACAAGCCGTTCTTTCGCGGCATGCCGTACGTGGAGGAGGAGTTTCCCCCCGACCTGCTGCGCGAGCTGTCCGGCGGTCCCGCCACCGCGCCCGCCGACATCCTCGCCCTTGTCCGCAGACTTGCCCGGACGCGTCATCCGCGTGAGCACCGCGTCGGCGTGATCGCGGCGCCCTCCGCTCCGCAGCGTTGCACCCGCGAGTTCCTGCTGGCCGTGCGGACGATGGCGGACGAATTCGACCTGCCGGTGATGATGCACGTGCAGGAGACCCGGCTGCAGGTCGTCACCGGCCTCGTGATGTTCGGCTCGACCATGGTCGAATACCTGGATCGCATCGGATTCCTCAAGCCGAAGACCACGCTCATCCACGCCGTCTGGCTCAACCCGCGCGAGATCGACATCCTGGCGCGCACCGGCGCCAGCGTGCAGCACAACCCGACCTGCAATCTCAAGGTCGGGTCCGGCATCGCGCCGGTCGGCGCGTTGCTCGCGGCGGGCGTCAACGTCAGCCTCGCCACCGATGGCTGCGGCTCGGTGGAGACGGCCGACATGCAGAAGGCGGTGATGACGGCGGCGCTGCTGCAGAAGCTGCGCGGCGACGACCACGCGCGGTGGATCGGCGCCCGGGAGGCCTGGCATGCGGCCACGATGGGCGGCGCCCGCGCGCTCGGACGCGAGCAGGAGCTGGGCGCAGTCGAGGTCGGGCGGATCGCGGACCTCACGGCCTATCGGCTCGACCGCATGCCGTTCGTGCCGCTCAACGATCCGCTGCGGCAGCTCGTCTATTCCGAGACCGGGGCGGGCCTCGACATGGCGTTCGTCGGCGGCGACCCGGTGCTGATGGGCGGCAAGCTCACCCGCGTCGACGAGGCGGCGCTCATCGACGAGATTCAGGCGGAGCACACAAGCCTCAAGCCGCTGATCGAGCGGGCGGAGCAGAGCGTCGAGCCGATTCTCGCCGTGTACCGGCGGATCTGCGAGCGCTGCCGCAATCATCCGATCGCCGAGGACACCTATCCGGCACGCCTTTCGCATTGATGGAGTCGTGTGGACTTCTGCCCGTCGAACTGTTTAGAGCTTCGATCGCAAAGGAGCGACGTTCATGGCCCCAACCTTACGCATGGCGGACCTGAGCTGGGTCGAGTACGCCAAACGCCTCGCCGAGGATCAGCCTGTGCTGTTCCTCCCGGTCGGCGCCATCGAGCAGCACGGGCATCACCTGCCGATGGACTGCGACGTGGTGATTCCGGAGGAGCTGTCGCTGCGGGCGGCGGCGCGGGTCGGCGGCCTGGTCGCGCCGCCGATCGTCTACGGCTACAAGTCGCAGCCGCGCATCGGCGGCGGCAACCATTTCCCCGGCACCACCAGCCTCGACGGCGAGACCGTCATCCATATGGCGCGGGATCTGATCCGCGAGTTCGCCCGTCATGGGGTGCGCAAGCTGGTGATGATGGATGCCCACTACGAGAACACGATGTTCCTGATCGAGGGCATCGACCTCGCGTTGCGCGATCTGCAAGCGCGCGGCATCACCGACATGAAGATCCTGCGCGTCGCCTATTTCGAGCTGACCTCGCAAGCGACGATTCAGAAAGTGTGGCCGGACGGGTTCAGCGGCTGGGCCCTGGAGCATGCCGGCGTCATGGAGACGTCGGCGATGCTGTACCTCAACCCCGATCGCGTCCACATGGACCAGCTCGCCGAGCATCCGCCGGCGAGCTTCCCGCCGTACGATGTCTATCCCGTTACGCGTGAGAACGTGCCGGGCGTGCCGTCGGCGGGCGCCTTGATGTCGGCGAAGGCGGCGACGCGCGAGAAGGGCGAGCTCCTGGTCGAGGAGTGGGTGCGCGGCATCGCCGACGCGGTCGCCGACGAATTCAAGACCTCCGCGCGGCCTCGTCGCGCCATCTAACCCCGCAAAGGCAACCCGATGAAAGACCGCAAGCGCGGAGAGTTCCGCGGCAACCGCAACCTCAAGCGGCTCGCCGGCGTCTCCCAATCGAAGCAGGACGAAGAGGTCCGCCGCACCCTCGAACTCGGCCTCGAGGCCGCCCCCTCGATCAACGACCGCACCATCTCGCTGTTCAGCCGCGGCCATCAGCCGGCGTTCGCCGGCATCAACACCTTCATGAAGGCGCCGTACTGCGAGGACGTGCGCAAGGTGAAGGACTACGAGGCGGCCTTCGTGGGCGTGCCGTTCGACACCGGCACCACCTATCGGCCGGGCACGCGCTTCGGGCCGCAGGCGGTGCGCCGCGTCTCCGCCCTGTACGACGGCTACTCGGTGGACCAGGGCGTCGACCTGTTCGAGGAGCTCAAGCTGTGCGACGCGGGCGACGTGTTCGTCATCCCGGGCAACATCGAGAAGAGCTTCGACCAGGTGACGAATGCGGTCTCGCACATTTTCACGTCGGGCGTGTTCCCGGTGATCTGCGGCGGCGACCACAGCCTCGGGTTCCCCAACGTGCGCGGCATCGCCCCGCATATCGACGGGTACGTCGGCATCATCCACGTCGACCGGCATATCGACATGCAGGAAAAGGACATGGATGAGCGGATGCACACCACGCCGTGGTACTGGACGACGCATGAGCCCACCGCTACCACGCACCGCGACCACAGCCACATGCACGACGTCGGGCTGCCCAATTGCCGGCCGCGCAACCTGGTGCAGATGGGAATCGGCGGTTGGTACGGCTCGCGGCCCGGTTCCAAGGTCGCGCTGCGCCGCGGCACCAGTGTCATGACCATGATGGACATCGAGCAACTCGGCCCCGCCAAGGCCGCCGAGATGGCGCTCGACATGGCGTGGAAGGGCTGCAAGGCCGTGTATCTCTCCTTCGACATCGATTCCATCGATCCCGGCTTCGCCCCCGGCACCGGCACGCCCGAGCCGGGCGGCCTGTTGCCGCGCGAGGCGCTGGAGATGGTGCGGCTGATCGCCCGCGAGGGCCTGTGCGGCATGGAAGTGGTCGAGGTCTCGCCGCCCTACGACGTCAACGACAACACGGCACAACTCGCCTGCCGGGTGATGCTCGATGCGCTCGGCACCATGGTGGCCGAAGGCAAGCTCGGCGCACGGGCGAAGAAGCGCCGCTAAGCGGGCCAGGATGTTTCATGGGCGGGTCGTCGTCGGGTCCAGCTGGAACAGGCGTCCCCAGCCTTTGACCCGGGTCGGATCGGCGCCGCCCAGCCGCAGGCTTTTCCACACCGCGGTTGCAATCGAATCGTACACGGGCAGGTCCAGCTCGGCTTCGAGCGCCGCGACGACGGCGGCGCCGCGCATGTTCGTGCACACGACCGCCACCGCGTCGCAGCCCGCCGCGGCGACTTCCCGCACCAGGCCGGCGACCGTCGCCTCGTCCGCCTCGGCGAAGGAGAAATTGTCGCTCAGGCCGAGGTGGCGCTCGGCCGTGCAGGCAAAACCGCTGGCGGCCCAGTTCGCCATGATCCGCGCCTGCACGTCGTCCGTATAAGGCGTGACGAGGCCGACGCGCCGGACGCTGGTAAGCTGGAAGATCTCGCGGAACGCCAGCACCGAGGTGCAGGCGGGCACGCCGCTCGCCGCGGTGATGCGCTCGCACAGGCGCTCGTCGCGCTCGAAGCCGAGCCAGCCCGCCGAGGTGCCGTTCCAGGCGATCGTGTCGACCTTGGCGTCGGCCAGGAGCTCGGCGGCGCGCAGGATCTCGGTGTCGTCGAACTGCGCCAGGGCGCGCGCACTGAGCGCGATCTCGGTCACCCGGAAGCGCGAGAAATGCACCGTCGCCTCGGGAAGGCCGGAGAGCATCGCCGTGGTCACCGGCTCGAGCACGGTGTTGGAGGAGGGCGTCAGCATGCCGAGGCGGGTCGCGCGCATCACGGAGGTCCTTCGGCCGCGGATGGTGGATTACGATTGCCCACAGCCGGGGAGGATTATCGTCCCCGCATCAGCTCGGGCAACCATGTTGCCAGCTGAGGCAGTGCGATCAGGATGAGCGCGAACAGGATCATGATGGCGGCAAAGGGAATGACGCCGCGGATCACGTCCTCGATCCCGCCCTTGTCGGGACGGATGCCCTGGACGACGAACAGGTTCATGCCCACCGGCGGCGTGATCAATCCCAATTCGCACATCAGCACGATGAAGACGCCGAACCAGATCGGATCGACGTGGGCGGCGGTGATCACCGGATAGACCAGCGGTATCGTCGCAACCATCATGGAGAGCGTGTCCATGAACATCCCGAGGAGCAGGTAGAACACGATAAGCACCAGCAGAAGGACGAAGGCCGACAGTCCGAACCCGGTGGCCCAGCGGGTGAGCGCTTCGCCGATGCCGGTCAGCGACAGCGCCAGATTGAGCACGAACGCGGCGACGACGATGAGCAGGATCATGCCCGTCGTCTTGGCGCTCGACACGAAGCAGGATTGAAGCAGGGTCCGGGACAGCTTGCCCCGGGCAACGATGAACGCGAGCGCTGCGACGACGCCGATCGCCGCCAATTCGGTTGCCGTGGCGATTCCGAAATACAGCGTCCCCATGACGATTCCGAAAATGGTCACCGGCTCGATGAGGTGGCGAAGCGCGCGCAGGCGGGCGCCCCTTGCGACTTCGAGCGGCGGCACCACGGAGCCCGTCACCCAACTCGACACGTAGATCCACGCCATGAACAGGCCGGCCAGCATCAATCCGGGCACGATTCCGGCGATGAACAGCTTGCCCACGGATTGGTTGGTCATCGAGCCGTAGATGATCATGTTGACGCTGGGCGGGATCATGATGCCGAGCGTGCCGCCGGCCGCGATGCTCCCGAGCGCGGCCGGCATCGCATAGCCCTGACGATACTGGGAGGGCAGGGCGACCGTGCCGATGGTGGCGGCGGTCGCGACCGACGAGCCGGATGTCGCAGCGAACAGCGCGCAGCAGCCGATATTGGTGTGCAGCAGCCCACCCGGCAGCCGGCCGAGCCAGGTGGCGAAGGCGACATACATCCGGTCCGCCATGCCGCTGCGCAGAAGCAACTCGCCGAGCAGGACGAACAGCGGGATGGCGGTGAGGTTGTTCTCGCTCATGGTGCCCCACAACACCGAGGATGCCGAGGCGAGAAACGCATCACCGAACGCAATCATACCGCCGAACAGGCCGAGCAGCAGCATGACCGCTGCAATCGGCAGTCCGATCAGCATCAAGCCGACCATGAGCACGAAGCCGACGGCGCCGACCGCCACCGCGCTCATGTTTTCACGCTCTCTTCCAGGTCTATGGCCGCGGCGCCGCGCTGCTCGATGTCCTGGAGCTCCTCGGCGAGCTCCTCCTTGCTGCCGCGCGGACCGTACTCGCGGTCGAGGACATCGAGCCGCCCACCCGCCGCCAGCGCGAGAACGCGCCCGACCTGCACCGTTGCCAGCAGGGCGAACACCGCGAGCGCCGCGACCCAGAGCGACTGCGGATGCCGCAGCGGCGTCGCCCACGGGGTCTGCGCCGTCGAGCCGAACAGGATCGAGTCGGACAGCGAGACCCAGGCCAGATACAGGAGCACCAGCGCACAGACGAACAGCGCGAGGACCGCGAGGAGGTTCAAGCCGGCCCGCAGGACCCTCGGCAGATACTCGTGGACGATGTCGATGCGGATATGCGCGCGCGAGACCAGGGATACGGCGAAAGCGAGCGCTCCGCCGATCGCCAGGCAGTAGCCGCCGAGCTCGTCGACCCCCTGGAGGGAGACGTTGAGCAGCTTGCGCGCGCCCGTCTCGATCGCAACCGCGACCGCGAGCACGAGGAACACCAGACCGAACGCAGTCGCTGCGACGGACTCGAAGTGCTTCATGAATCGCTCGATTCCCGCAGGTTCCGAGCAACCCGCGCCAGTCCGTGGACTTCGGATGTCATTTCATCCCGATGATCGGTCCGACCTTCTGCCGCCACGTCTCGGAGCAATTCGGCGTGAGCTTGTCGCAGCTTTCCTTCCAGGCCGGGAACGAGATGTCGCGAACCGCCTCCTTGACGAGCTCGCGATCCTGCGGCTGAACCGCCACCGTCGTAAGCTTGTACTTACGCCCGGTCGTGCAGGGATCATTGCCCGCGTTGCAGCGCATGGCATCGTCCCACAGCTCCTTCGAGTAGGCCCAGATGTCCGCAGTGAGATCATCGACCGCCTTGCGAAGGCCTTCGCGGTGCTCGGGCTTGAGCTTGTTCCAGGTGTTCAGGCTGATGCCGTAACCCTGCACGGCGACTTGGAGCGCCAGCGGATACACGTGCGTGGCGCTTTCCGGCCAGCCGGCCGAATTGGCCGAGCTCGGCCCCGTCACGGCGCAGTCTATCGTTCCGAGTGCGAGGCCCTGCGACACCTCGGCGAAGGCCATGGTCACGGGCGTCGCGCCGACCTTCTCCATGAATTTCGCCATGACGCCGTCGAGGATGCGGATCTTCATCCCCTTCAGGTCGGCCAGGCTCTTCATCGCCGGCTTGCAGAAGATCAGCTGTGGTCCGAACGGCCAGATGCCGAGCAGCTTGGTATTGAACTGCTTCTGCAAGCGCTCGTCGACGACGCCCTGATAGGCTGTCACCACGCGCTTCGCCGTGTCGTAATCCGGGTTGAGGCCGACCAGATCGAGCCCGAGAATGACCGGCTCGTCGCGCGACACCTGGCCGAGCCGGAGCCCGGCGATGTCGAACAGGCAGGAACGCATCACGCGCAGCTGCTCGAACTCCTTGATGCCGGTCACGTCGAGCGGCTTGTACTCCACCTCGAACGGCAGCCCGGTGCGCTGTGCGAGGTTCTCGAAAAACGGCTGCTCGCGGAGCTTTTGAATGTTGCCGGTGGCGAGCGGCATACCCATGACGCGCAGCTTGATCTTGTCCTGGGCCTCGACGGTTGTTCCGGCAGCAACCAATCCCAGCGCTGCCAGTGCCGGCACGATCCACCCGCGAGCCTTCATCTCGGTACTCCTCCTTCGTTCGCTCCGGGGCGTACGCTCCGACGCTCCGCATCAATATGCCGAAGCTCCTGACAATCAGGGCCGGGCGGCAAGCCAGCATGCAAGCAGCAGGCCAGATCCGCATGCGCGGTAAAAGACCGACCTGCAGGGGGCGTCAGGCAAACCCGATGTTGCCCCAAAACGGCAGAGGTTGCACGCGGTCAATTCGGCGGCCGGCCGGCTCGGGGTCGGCAAGCGACGCCGCCGGATCGGTGTACCGGCGGACCTAACCTGCGCGCGCAATGTAGGCATAGTACACGCACGCGCCGAAGAACTCTCCGCGCTCGCTGGCGTCCATCAACTCCCGCATCCAGGCGGCGGCCTGCGGCTCGTCGAGAAGGCCGGCGCGTGGGGCAAGCTTCGCAAAGGCCTCGACAGCGTCCTTCCAATAGTCGGCGGTACCGACCTCGGCGATGATCGTCGGGGTCATGGATTCCACCCTGAGCCCTGCCTGTCGCAGAAGGCGCGGCAGCCGCCGCAGAATGCGTGGATTGGTGAAGAGCGAGCCGACGATCGCGTCATCCATGCGGCGGGAGCGCTCTTCATCCCCGAGTTCGAACGTCAGCGACGCAAAGTCTCCGTCGAAAATGCCGACGACGCCGCCCGGGCACAGGACGCGGCGGATCTCGGCGAGCACCCGGGCGGGATCGTCGATATGGCTGAACAGCGTATGGGCGACCACCGCGTCGAACGACGCCGAGGCGAGCGCGAGCGTGTGCGAATCGCCGACTTCAAAGCGCGCCTGCCCGCCAACCCCCTCGTCGGCGGCGAAACGGCGGGCCGCCTCGATGAGGTGTTCGCTGTGATCGATCCCCAGCACCAACCCCTTGAAGGAGGGCCGTCGTGCAATGGCCCGCGCGGCGATGCCGGTCCCGCATCCGAGGTCCAGAACGTCTGCCATGCGGTCGATGTCCATGCGATCGAGGTAGTCGACCAGCGGCCTGGCGAAATACGGGTGATGACCCCGCGCCTCGAGCCGGGCGACCATGACGTCGAGCGCGCTCGGCTCCAGCTTGTTGGTGAGGCGGAAGGGATCGAGGGCCGACGACATGAGGATCGCATTATCCGGGTCGTGGCCATTTCTACAAGCGGACGGACATTTCGCCGGCCGCCCCCGATCAATTCATGCGGGGCGCCGAATCGGGCTCGACAAATGACGCCGCCGCCAGCACCGGCGTTCCGGCGGGCTCCGGGCTGTCGAGCGCAGCGCCGGGACGGCGCCGGACGAGCCAGTATCCGATGATCAGCACGACGGGCACACAGGTGAGCGCCGCGACCTGCTCGCTCGGATGCAGCAGCACGACGAGCGCGAGTGCGGCAAGCCCCAGCCGGATCGGCCGGTCCAGCGACGCGCGGTCAGAAAAAGTCGCCTGCAGGCTGAAGGTGATCCCGATCGTGGCGATGAGGATCAACAGTGCCGCCGACAGCTGGCTCAGTCCGGGCTCGACGACGAGCTCGGGCCGGACGAACACGCCGGCCATCAGGGTGAACAGGGAGACGCAGATCTGCAGCGCGCGATTGAGCGTCTGGTAGAAGGACGCATCGGCGATCTTGGCGGTCACGGCGGCGACCAGGGAGGTCGGCGGCGTGAGCTCGCCCCAGACGCCGAGGAAGAACGCGAAGAAGTGCACCGCCCACGGATCGACGCCGACTTTGATCATCGGCGGCGCGATCACGATCGCCACCAGGATGTAGGTCGGGGCCGGCGGCAGGCCGGTGCCGAGTATGGCGCCGAACAGGAAGGCGAGGACGACCATGGCCGCGAGGTTATAGCCGGCGGCTTCGATCAGCAGCGCGCCGAGCTTGGTCGGAACGCCGGTGATGACGAGCGCGCCGGTCATGAGCGACAGCGTCGCCAGGAGCAGCGTCAGGTCGGCCGTCATCTCGGTGTAGGATTCGAGAAATCTGCGGATCGGCGCGATGAAGGCGGCGAACGACCAGCGCCCGGGCCGCAGCAATGCCACCAGATTGACGACGAACAACACGCTGCCGACCGTGACGAACATGTAGAGCGCCGCGAACATCGGCGCGAGATTCCAGGCCGCCATCAGGCCGACGAGGCCGCCGACCACGGTGACGAAGGCGGCAAGATTGACGTAGTCGCGCCATGTCAGCGTCTCAAACAAGCCGGCGACGATGCGGGTGCGATGGCGCAGCGCCAGGAGATAGACCGAGACCGCAACGGTGGCGTAGTAGATCAGCGCCGGCACATAGCCGCGCGCCACCACGTCGAAATAGCTGCGCCCGAGGAATTCCGCCATCAGGAAGGCCGACACGCCCATCACCGGCGGCATCAGCTGGCCGCCGAGCGAGGACGCCGATTCGATCGCGGCGGCGGTCGCCCGCGGCATGCCGGCTCCGATCATCGCCGGGATGGTGGCCGACCCGATGGTGATCGCGTTCGCCGCCCCGCTGCCGCTGATGGTGCCGACGCACATCGAGCCGACCACCGCCGACTGCGGGAGCGCATGCGGTGAACGGACCGCGACCCGCTTGGTCGCGCGCAAGAGCGAGTCGATGCAGCCGTAGCCGTTGAGCACGCTGAGCACAAGCAGGAACGAGCCGATCACCGTCAGCGCGATCTGCGGCAGGTTGGAGAAGACGCCGGTCGTCGTCTCGACGCTCATGGCGGTGACGATGCGGCCCCAGCTCAGGCCCGCATGGTAGAACATGCCGGGCACGACCCAGCCATAGACCGCGTAGAGGACCAGCACGATGTTGAGCACGAAAAGCGGCATGTGACGCTTGCGTGCGTACTCCATCACCAGCAACGCCATCAGGCCGCCGACGAACAGGTCGGTCGAATTCCAGTCGCCGGCGCGCGAGGTGCCGAGCTCGTAGTACTCGTGATTCATGTACACGGCGACGCCGAGCGCGCAGCCGACATAGATCGCGGCAATCGCGTAGTTGGCGGCCGGCGGCAGGCCGGGATAAAGATCGTTCTCGCGCAGCGCGTTCAAGACGAACAACACAAAGGTGACGGGAACCAGCGTCATCGCCAGCAGCGTCGGGCCACCCTCGCTGGTCCAGAAATAGGCGAACAGATAGAGGAAGAAAAAGATCGCGGCCGCGTAATAGATGCAGTCGAGAACGATGCGCGACCGCGGCACGGAGGTGTCGGTCATGGGCGCTTCCGTCTGCATGGGAACCATCGGACGGGCGCGAGTGCCCGTCCCTCGGAATCGCGAAGCTGGGCACTACATGGTCGCGATCTTGGAATCCCACTTGGCGTCCCATGCGCCCTTCTCGCGCATGAACTTGGCGAGGCCCGGATGGATCGGCACGTACTCGACCGACGATTCCACGCCGCGTCGCTGGAATCCGGTCATGTCCTTGGCGATCTGCGCGAAGGTCGGATCGATCTTGGCCAGCTCGGCGGCGTTGGCTTCGATGATCTTCAGCATCTTGTAGACGTCGTCGGCCGGCACATCGAGGCCGACGTCGAAGCCGTAGTAGAACGGCAGCTCGATCACCTTGTCGACGTGGACGTTGCGCTTGAACACATCGGGCTTCACCTCGACGCTGGCGAGGCCCTTCTTCTTGAGCTCGGCGAGCTCTCGGGGCTCGGATTGAGCGCTGCCCAGTCGGTGGCGAGCGAGGCCTCGGCGAGCCAAGGCGGCGGCGCGCTTTCCGAGCCGGTATAGATGTTCATGGCGTCGAGCGCGCCGGACTCGAGCTGCGATCCGACGGTCGCGAGGTCCACCTGCACATAGGTGAATTTCACGCCCAGGGCGGCGAGGCCGCGCTCGAGATGGGCGCGCACGTCGAACGGCAGCGGCCCGGTGAATATGCGCTTGCCGGCGAGATCTCCCCACTTCTTGTATTTGTCCTTGTTGCGGGCATGGACGGCGAGCGAGACCTCGATCGTGTTCGACCAGAACGACTGCATCGGCTGGCGCTTCATGCGCTCCTTGAAGCCCTTGAAGCGGTTGGTGTCGGTGGCGAGCTCGTGGAAGGCGATGTCCGATCCGTAGTAGCCGTCGAGCTCGCCGGTGGCGTAGCCCTTGACTGTGGCGATGGCGCCGGCGGTGGGCAGCACCGAGATGCGGTAGCTCGGCATCTCCTTGTTCAGGAGGCCGGACAAGGCGACCATCGCTTTGTGGCCGGAGGTGCCGACCGGGGGCGTGCCCCAGCGGATGTCCTTCTGCGACCAGGCCGGTGAGCTGGCGACGCCGAGCGCAGCGGCGACGGCAAAGACCGCGAGTGCACGCTTGATCATGGCATTCTCCCTCTGGATGTCCCGTTCGTCGGCGGGCGAACGGCCGATCCGTGCTGGCCCGCGTGCGAAGCTTGTTATTGCGACACGCGCCGCCCGGACGCCCGGGCCTGCCACGTCTCGAAACCTCGCCGCCCCCAGAGAGGTGTCGGAAACGATCCATCAATCGCGCTGTATTGGCAAGGCTAAAATGGCTGCACCCATGGCGGCGCGCCGCGCTTCTCACGGCTTCTGCGGCGACCGCGCCAGCCACCAGAACATGAGAATGTCCGGCGAGCACGAGCACCAGCACGATGGCCGTGGGCGGCGTGGCGCGCCTCCAGCCCGCTCCCCGACGAGGTATTCGAGAACTCACGAGGACGAGCTCGTCCCCATGGCCGGCCAACCCGATCTGTCGTAGGAATCGCGGTCGCGAAGCCACGTCCCATGCCAGACCCCATGGCCGATACGCCGTTCGTCTTTGTTTCCTACGCGAGGGCTGACCGGGAGCCCGTCAGCCGCGTGGTCGACGAGCTCAACAAGCTTGGCGTCAAAACCTGGGTCGATGCGGAGCAGCTTTCAGCCGGCGATTCATGGCAACGCTCGATAAGCGATGCACTGCGAAAAGCGCAAGCGCTCCTCGTGTTCATTTCACCCGCGATGGTGCGAAGCAAATGGATTGCAGTCGAATTTGAACAGGCGCTGGCCGGCGGGATCCGAATACTGCCGGTGCTGCTTGAGGTGACTCCGGTCGTCGACTTGCCGGTGTGGCTGCAACATATCCAATGGCTGGACGGCACGCGTTTTCCTGCGGAGACGGCTGCACGGTCGATGGCGGCGGAAATTGCCGACACCTTGAGGCGCTGGTCTACCGAACTCGCCCCAAGGCCGCTCGAAGACACTCAACGCGAAGGATTGGCCAAGGCCCTGGCCGCCCAGACCAAGGGTGCAGAATCCACGCCCGAAGCTGCGCCGCCGAGTTCGGTTTTCGTGGTTCACGGTCATGACGAAGAGCTGCTTCAGGAGGTCACTTCGTTCGTCGAGGCACTCGGGATCAAGGCCATCGTCCTGAGGGACGTTGGCGGTGCGGCGCGATCGTTGCTCGACAAGTTCTTCGAGATCGGCGGTGCGGCACAGTTTGCCATCGTCCTGCTCAGCGCCGACGACATGGGTGCGTCAAGAATTCAATTCGATGAGCCGGACGTCGGACCCAAGGCCCTCAAGTATCGATCGCGCCAGAACACGATTCTCGAGCTCGGCTACTTCTACGGGACTCTTGGATGGGACAGCGTGCTCGTTCTGGAGAGATCGCCACCGAAGAAATTCCCGGATTTCGAACGCCCTTCCGACCTGAACGGCGTCGTATTCGACATGTACGACGCGGCCGGGAAATGGAAAAAGACGATCGCGCAGCGACTTGAAAAGCACGGCTTCGTCTTGGAAAAGGCGGACGACTCGTTGCACTAGAATGTGATGAGTTTCGATCGCGGCTCGGCGTCACGCCTGCTGCGGCGACCGTCCCAGCCACCAGAACACGAGAACGCCGGCGAGCGCCTGGACTACCATGATCGTCGTGAGCGGGCTGGCGCTGGTGGCGCCTTCCAGCGGATAGGCGACGAGCTGCGCGACGAGCGCGCCCCAGCCCATCTGGACGAATCCCGCGACGCCAGCGGCGGTTCCGGCGGCCTGCGGGCGGACGCTGATGGCGCCCGCGATGGCATTGGGCAGGCCCATGCCGTTGCCCACGTAGATGATGAACAGCGGCACGAAAATCGTTGCCGGCCCGGCGTGCGGAACAAGCTCGACGAGCAGCGAGGAGGCTGCCGCGCCGGCGAACGTCACCAGCAATCCCGACCACAGCATCGCATGGCCGCCGTAGCGTACCGACAGCGAGCCGGCGAGGAAATTGCCCGCCATGTAGCCGGCCGATGCGAACACCAGCCACATCCCGAACTCGGTCGGCCCCTTGCCCATGATGGTGAGCACGACGTGCGGCCCGCCACCGGTGATCGCATAGTACGGCCCCGAGATCAGGGCGGCGCTGAGCACGTAGGCGGCGAAGGCGCGCGTGCGCAGGAGCTCGCGCGCTTCCTTCCATACGCGCCGGCTGGATGGCGGCGCCGCCGGGCCGGACGGGCGCGTCTCCGGCAGCGCCAGCAGCGCCCACATGAGGGTGACCAGGGTGGTCGCGGCGATGAACAGAAAGATCGCGCGCCAGCCCCACCACGTCTCGATGACGCCGCCGATCAGCGGGCCGAACATCGGGATCGCCACCACGCTCATGGTCACCCAGCCGAGCACCGAGGCGGCGCGGTCGCGCTCGAACAGGTCGCGCACGATCGCACGCCCGACCACGACGCCGGTCGCCGCCCCGAGCGCCTGCGTGGTGCGTGCGACGACCAGCCAGGCGACATTGGCGGCGGCGGCCGCCGCCAGGCAGGTCAGCACCGTGAGGGTGAACCCGCACAGCAGCACCGGTCGGCGACCGAACCGGTCGGACAGCGAGCCGAGGATCAGCTGGGCGCTGGCAAGCCCGGCGAAATAGAGCGAGACGGTGAGCTGGACGATCGCCGGATCGGCCTCAAAGCCGGCAGCAATCCCGGGGATCGCCGGGATGATGATGTTGACCGACAATGGTCCGACCGCGCTGATCGCGATCAGCAGCGCCAGCAGCGGAAAGCCTGCGGTCGCCGTCGGCGGATTGGAAGGCCGAGCCGAAGGATCGTTCACGATCGCATTCGCATCTGTTCAGCGCCTGCCGAGCGGTTGCGTGGCTTCCATGAGCCACCCGCGCGTGTCGGCGTCGACGAGCGGCGACAGCGTGTCGGCGACGCGGGCATGATAGGCATCGAGCCAGCGGAGCTCGTCTGCCGTCAGCAGGTCGGGCTCGACCAGCCGGCGGTCGATCGGCGCCAGCGTCAGCGTCTCGAACGCGTTGAGCGGCTTCTCGGCGTCGGGGACCGGGGGCGCTTCGCACACCAGCACCAGGTTCTCGATGCGGATCCCATAGGCGCCGGTCTTGTAGTAGCCGGGCTCGTTCGACAGGATCATGCCGCGCAGCAGCGCTGTCGTGCCGCGCTTGGAGATGCTCGCCGGCCCCTCGTGCACCGACAGATAGGAGCCGACGCCGTGGCCGGTCCCATGATCGAAATCGACGCCGGCCGCCCACAGCGATTGGCGGCCAAACGAGTCCAGCTGCGCGCCGGTGGTGCCGTCGGGAAACACCGCGGTTGCGATCGCCATATGGCCCTTGAGCACGCGCGTGAAGCGCGCGCGCATTTCGGCGCTCGGCTCGCCCAGCGCGATGGTGCGGGTGATATCGGTCGTCCCGTCCTCGTACTGCCCTCCGGAATCGATCAGGAACAGCTCGTCCGTCCCGAGCCGCCGGTTGGTCCTGTGCGTCACCCGGTAGTGCACGATCGCGCCGTTCGGACCCGACCCCGAGATCGTGTCGAACGAAATGTCCTTGAGCTTGCCAGTGTCGCGGCGAAATGATTCTAGCGCCGCGACCGCATCGATCTCGGTGAGCGTCCCGCCCGGGGCCTCGCGGTCGAGCCAGGCGAGGAAACGGGCGACCGCCGCGCCGTCGCGCACATGGGCGGCACGGGCGCCGGCGATCTCGGTCGCGTTCTTGACGGCCTTCATCAGCGCGATCGGGGCGCTCCCGCGCGCGACCTTGCCCCCCGCCTGGGTGACGACCTTGGCGAGCGCATCGGCAGCGGATGCCTGATCGAGGCGCACGATGCGCTTTGCCGCACCGAGCGCCGCGAGATCCTCAGCGAAAACGGACGGCTCGCGCACATCCGCCAGCTGCTCGAGCGCGTCGCGCACGGTATTGGTCAGCTTGCGGCCGTCGACATAGAGAGCGGCACGCCCCTCCTGCGGCACGATCGCGAAGGCGAGCGGCAGCGGCGTGTGCGCCACGTCGGCGCCGCGGATGTTGAAGGCCCAGGCGACGTCCTGCGGATTGGAGACGACGAGCGCGTCGGCCTTGAGCTTGGCGATCTCGGTGCGGACGCGGGCAAGCTTCGCGGCCGCATCCTCGCCGGCAAAGCGCGGATCGTGCGGCGTCACCGGGCCGAGCGGCGGGGCAGGGCGATCGGTCCAGATCGCGTCGATCGGATTGGGCTCGGTCGGCACCAGCGCCGCGTGGGCGGCGGCGCAAGCCTTGGCAAGCCGCTCGGCGGCTTCGACCGTGTGCAGCCAGGGATCGTAGCCGAGGTGCGCGCCGGCCGCGAGATTGGCTTCGAGCCACGTCTCCGGCGGTGTGTCGATCAGGTGCTCGACCGCGAAGGTGTCGGGATCGATCTGATCGCGTACCTGCAGCGTATAGCGGCCGTCGACGAAGATCGCCGCGCGGTCGGCAAGCACGATCGCCACCCCGGCCGAGCCGTTGAAGCCGGTGAGCCAGGCGAGGCGTTGCTCCGATGGCGGGAGATATTCGCTCTGGAACCGGTCGGTACGCGGCACGATGAAACCGGTGAGTCCGCGACGCGAGAGCTCGCTGCGCAACGCGGCGATGCGCGGTACGCTCGTCGATGCCGCCGCGGCGTCTTCGAAGGTCTGAAAATGGGCCTCGAACATGGGCGGCAATCTATGGGCGGCGGTCAGGGCGGGCAACCGCGCCGCGCCGCAACCCAGCTCCCCATGCGCGGCCTCATTGTTGTGCGTTGCAAAAATGGCGGAACGGCGGGCTCAACGCCGTGAATGGACTGCGAACGAGGTTGCTTACTGATTCGTCAAGAAAGTACGCGCACGTTGCAGTGGTCGCATGCAGGTCGATGTGTACCGGGCGCTCGCGAAAACAGCTATACTGCACTGCAGCATCAGGAGAACTACCGACGCATTCGGCACTTCGACGAAGCCTGGAGACGTGGATGTCCATCGTTACTTTCGACACCGAGCTCGGCATCGGCGCCGAGATCGGCACCGGCGCAACCAAGCCCGCGCGCAGTGGCTGGTTGGGGCGATTTTTCGCCGCGCTTGCGGAATCGCGCATGCGCGCGGCGGAGCGGGAGATCCGCCGTCACCGCCACCTCCTGCCCGACGAACTGGAATGGTCCGCCTACAAGCTCGGACCGAAGAGCGAGGATCAGCTGCCGTTTCTTCGGCGCTTCGATTGAGGCAGGCGAGCGCTACGCAGCAGGAGCGAGCGTTTGCGCACGACCAATGTCGTCCAATTCTCGACCGTCAGACGGCGCTCGAGCGAGAGCCCCTGCAGACGGTAGGCGGCGAGCGCCGCGTTCGCCTGGTGCGGCAGCAACCCCGACAGGATGACGCGCGCGTCGGGTGCGAGAAGCGCCGCCATCGGTCGCGCCAATTGCCGCAGCGGCCCCAGCAGGATGTTGGCGAGCACGAGCCGGTAGGGTGCGCGAGCCCGGATGGGGCGGCCGACGAGGCCCGCCGCATGCACGACGGTCGTCAGGGGTCCCACGCCATTGTGCCGCGCGTTCTCCTGTGCTGCCGCCACGGCGATCCGGTCGATGTCGCTGGCGAGCACCGGCCGGCGCAGCGCCTGGGCGGCGGCGATCGCCAGCACGCCCGATCCGGTGCCGAGATCGAGGATCGGCGAGGGTCGTCGCTTCGCGCGCTTCGCGAGCGCATCGAGCGCCAGCAGGCAGCCCCGCGTCGTGCCGTGATGGCCGGTGCCGAAGGCGAGTGCCGCCTCGATCTCGACGGCGAGTTGGTTCGGCCGCACGCGTGTGCGATCGTGCCGTCCATGCACCACGAAACGGCCGGCTGTCACCGGCTTCAGCCCGACGAGGCTCTGGCTCACCCAATCGCGCTCGGCGAGCGTTGCAAAGGTCAGCGCGCGTGCCGCGGCTGCGCCGCCGACCTGCGCAACCAGATCGTGAAGATTCGCCTGGTCGGGCGGAGTTGAGAAACAGACTTCGACCGCCCACCGTCGGTCGGGCTCCTCGAGCAATGCGGTCGTGGCTTCATCGGCGTCGAGCATCTCGCCGAGCAGCGCGGCGATGCGGCGCGCGGTCGGCTCGTCGGTCGCAAGCCGCGCAACGATCGTCGGCCGGGAAGCGGAACCCCGATTAGCCATCGAGCGAGTTTGTCCTGTTATCAATGCGGCTGCCGATCGCTATAGAAGGTCGCGGAACGGGCGTGAAGCCAGACAGCGGGCGGGATTTCTCATGGTCGGTCGGCGAGCGGCGGCTCTTGCCTGTCTCCTGGTCTTCGTGCCGTCTTGGTCCGCCCTGGCGCAGACCTACCCGTCGCGCCGGATCACGATCGTCGTCCCCTACACGGCGGGCAGCGGCTTCGACACGGTTGCCCGCACCGTCGGCCAGAAGTTCTCCGAGCGGTCGGGCCAACCGGTCGTCGTCGACAATAAGCCCGGCGCGAGCGGGAATCTCGGCGCCGAGGCTGTCGCCAACGCGCCGCCCGACGGCTACACGTTGCTGCAGACCGGAACGCCGCTGACGCTGTCTGCCAGTTTGACCAAGGCGCAGCGGTTCGACCCGGTGGCGAGCTTCACGCCGCTCGGCACCGTGGCGACCAGCGGGCTGGCGCTGACCGTGACGCAATCGTTCCCCGCCGCGACGCTGGAGGAGCTGCTGCGCGAGGCTCGCGCCAACCCGGGCAAGCTCAACTACTCGTCCCCCGGTACGGGAACGCTGCAGCATCTCGGCATGGAGCTGTTCAAGCACGAGCTCAAGCTCGACGTGGTGCACGTTCCCTATCGCGGCGCCGCCACGGCGCTGACCGATCTGCTGACCGGCCAGGTGCAGTTCACGTTCCTGCCGGTGCATTCCGCGCGTCCGCACGTGCAGAGCGGCAAGCTGCGCATGCTGGCGGTCGCCGGCACAAGGCGCTCGATCTTCGCGCCGGATGTACCGAGCCTGGGGGAGCTCGGCTATCGCAGCATCGATTTCGAGCTGTGGTACGGTTTCTTCGGCCCGGCCGACCTTCCGGCTGCGGTCGTGGCGACGTGGGAGCGTGAGCTTGCCGCCATCGCGGCGCTTCCCGACGTGAAGGAGGGCCTCGAACGACAAGGGATGGCCCCGACCTGGTGGGATGCGCAGGCGACCGGGGCGCGGGTGAAGTCGGAAGTGGTGCGCTGGCGCCAGGTGGTGGAACAGGCCGGCATCAAACCGGAGTGAGCGGCGTGACATCCACACGAGGGCTCGATTAACATCAAGAAAGGGGACAGGGAGAGGATCGCATGAGGCTGACGAGGCGCGCGCTCATTCGTCTGGCGGGCGGTGCGGTGGCGGCGCCGGTGCTGCCGGTGCGGGCCGACGAATGGCCATCGCGCCCGATCAGGATCCTGGTCGGCACCGCGCCCGGCGGCAGCCCCGACATTATGAGCCGCCTGCTTGGCGACAAGATCGGCGAAAGGATCGGGCAATCCTTCGTCGTCGAGAACAACTCGCAAGGGGCGGGTGCGGTCGCGCAGCAGCTCGTCGCCAAATCGGCGCCCGACGGCTACACGATGCTGATGATGACGGCCGGCTATCCGCCGCAGATGGTGCTGCGGAAAGGGATGCCGTTCGATCCGCTCGACGGTTATGCGTTCGTCACCCTCGTGTGCGGCTATCCGATGGTCTACGCGGTGCGTCCGGATTCGCCGATCAAGTCGTTTCCCGACCTCCTGGCGCAGGCCAAGGCCGGTCCGGGACGCATCACCTACACGATCAATGCGCTCGGAAGTATTTATCATGTCCTCACGAAGTGGATCGAGATGGAGGCTGGGGTCGAGCTCACGCCGATCCCCTATCGCGGCACCGCGGCGGCGGTGAGCGACGTGCTCGCCGGCCGGGTCGACCTGATGGTGGATGCCGCGACCTCGGCGTTCCCGCGCATCCAGAGCGGGCAGTTGCGCGTGCTCGCCTTGTCGTCGGCGCAGCGCTATCCGCTGATGCCGAACGCGCCGGTCATCGCCGAGACATTGCCGAAGATCGAGTTCATGTCGTGGCTCGGGCTCGCTATGGCGGCGGGGACGCCGCGCCCCATCGTGGAGCGCCTGAACCAGGAGGTGCGTCGCGCGCTGACCTTGCCGGACGTGCAGCAGCGGCTGGTCGAAGGCGGCAATGTCGCGTCGCCGTCCACGCCGGAGGAAATGCGCCGGAAGGTGGCGAGCGAGATGGCGCGCTGGCGGACGGTCATCGAGACGGCCGGCATCAAGGCGGAATGAAACCGGAATTTCACCGATGACGCTCGCCGACAAGCAGGACATCGCCGAGCTGCTTCAGGCCTGGGGCCACTGTCGCGACCAGGGACGGTGGCCGGAACTCGCCGCCACGTTCGCGCCGGAGGGCGAGATCGCGGTCTCCTGGTTTCGCGGGCCGTTCGTCGATTTCGTCGAGCGTTGCCGGCAGTCGTTTGCCGCCGGCAACCGATCGAAACACCTGATCTGGCCGCCGGTGGTGCGCCTGAACGGCCAGCGCGCCGTGGCCGAGAGCAACATCGCGATCCTGGTCCGCCAGGCGATCGACGGCGTGCTGGTCGATCTCACCTCGTACGGCCGCTTCTTCGACCGGCTTGAGCGCCGCGACCGCTGGGTGATCATCGAGCGCGCCGCGATCTACGAGCAGGATCGGCTCGACCCGGTCGCGCCCTCGGAGGCCTTCGACGCGATGATGAAGAGCGCGGACGTCGCAAAATTTCCCGCGCCCTACCGCTACATGGCGTTTCGCGTGCTGGCGGCGGGGCGCTCGCTGGCCGAGCCGGTGCATTGCGACGGCACGGCCGAGACGGCGGCGCTGCGTGCGCGCTACAATGCCTGGCTGGACGGCGGATAGCGATCAAAGAACGGACTTGGCGAGGAGAGGCTGGCGATGACACGACGAGGATTGATGGGACGCGGTCGGCGCGCATTCCGGCTGGTCGCGGTGCTCGCCGCGGCGGTCGCGTGCCTGACGCCCACCGCCAGTCACGCGGTCTACCCGGAGCGGCCGATCACGTTCATCGTGCCGTTCGCGGCGGGCGGTCCGACCGACATCATCGCACGCATCCTGGCGAGCGCGCTGTCGCAGACGTTGGGTCAGAACGTCATCGTCGACAACCGCGGCGGAGCCGCCGGCAATATCGGCATGGGGATCGCGGCGCGGGCGACCCCCGACGGCTATACGCTGATGCTCACCTCCACCGCGCTTGCCGTCAACCCGGCGCTGTTCAAGAACCTCCCCTACGACCCGTTCCGGGACTTCATCCCGATCACCGAATTGGTCAATGCGCCCAACGTGGTGTTCGTGCGCAGCGACTCCGACATCAAGACGCTGCACGAGCTGATCGCGCAGGCGAAGGCGAGCCCCGACAAGTTCAACTATGCCTCGCCGGGCGCCGGCACCAAGTCGCACCTGACCGGCGAACTGCTCAAGCTGCGCGCCGGAATCAATATGGTGCACGTGCCGTTCCGCGGCGGCGGACCGGCGACGCAGGCGGTGGTCGCCGGCACGACCCAGGTGGGGGCGGTGGCGCTCGCGCCGGTCGAGCCGCTGGTCAAGGGCGGTCAGTTGCGGGCGCTGGCGATGACCGGCGCCGAGCGCTGGTTCTCGCTGCCCGACGTGCCGACCATGATCGAGCTCGGCTTCCCGGGATTCGTCTCCGACACGTTCAACGCGCTGTTCGCGCCGGCCGGCACGCCGCCGGACATCGTCGCGTTCATGGCGAAGGAGAGCCGGGCCGCCATGCAGCGGCCGGACGTGCGCGACGCCGCACGCAAGTCCGGCTACGAGATCGTCGCCGGCACGCCGGAGCAATTGGCGAAGCGGCTCGCGACGGAGATTCCCCTGGTGCAGGACCTGGTCGCCCGCACCGGCATCAAGCCGGAGTGACCTCTTTACCTCTCCCCGCTTGCGGGGAGAGGTGGAGCAAGCGGCCCTGCCGCGGGCGCTACTGCGCGCTGCCGGTCGTGTCCCGTCTGCTCTGTCCGGTCGTCTGGCGGGTGTCGGTCGCCGGCGGGCTGCTGCGCTCGAACACGGTAGCTCCGGCAGGGACGCGGGGTTGAAATTGTTGATCACCCACAGGCCCGCCACCGCGATGCACCCGGCAATCAGAATCATGGGAAGCGTGACGATGAGTGCACCGAGAAGCCCGGCGAATGCGGCGAGGACGCGCACGCCGGCGTACCAGACCGGCCTCGCCGCGATGAACAAGGCGTAGGCCACCGCGACGACGACGATGACGAGCAGGACCTGTTTCCACAGCGGCCAATCCCCCCACGGCGCCTGGGGCATTTTCGTGATCTGCTCGATCGACCACGTCCACACGAGTTGCACGAACCGGAAGATGGCGGCAATGCCCTGCTGCAGGAATTGCAGGAGCTGATCGAAGATCTCTTTCATGGCCGAGCCTCCTGGGCTCTCGCCCGCTCGGCAGCCGCAAGGGTGCGCCTGCCGGTCACGGGGGCCTATGAGAACTCCGGGCCTCTTGGTTCGGTTCCGACGCGCGGGAAGACGAAAATCAGGCCTGGGCGTGAGCCGGTCCGGCCGCCGCCGGGGCCTCCCGCGACGCGAGGCGCAACACCAGGTCGCGCGCGGCTTCGACCGCGAGCGGCAGCCGCGTCTGCTTGTGCGGCCGCTTCGGGTCGGCGCGGCGCGAGCCGAAATTCATCGTCGGGTTCGCCTCGAACAGGATGAAGCCCTCGCGCGAGGTGAGCGCGCAGTCGAGCCCGAAGAAGTCGAGCTTCAGCTTGCCGGCGAGCTCCCGGATGATCCCGGTGATGGCCGGCAGCTTGCCTTCGTCGACGGCGTCGAAGAACGTCCGCTCCTCGCGGGCGAGGTCGACATGGGGCGGAACGTTCGAGCGGTTGCGCGCGTGCAGGTGCCAGTGCGTTCCGACCACGAAGCTGCGCGCCATGACGCGCTCGCCGATGCAGAAGAAGCGCCATTTGCGATAGACGCCGTCGGGCGAGCGGTAGTCCACGTATTCGGTGAGGTAGTGGCCGGCGGTCCCGCCGATCCCGGCGAGCGCCTCATCCACGTTGGCGACCAGCCTGGCATCGAGCCCGTTCTGCGATCCGAGCGGACGCAGGATGGCGGGAAAGCGGAAGCCCTCCGCCTTGACCAGGTTCTGAATGCCGGTCGGAGTCAGGCGCTGCAGGCGCAACGTCTTCGGCGTGCGGATGCCCGGTATGGTGGCGGCGAGGCGCGCCACCTGATCGCGCGCCGCGTTGGGGAGGAAGCGCGGCGGGTTGATGAAGCGGACCTTGGACGACTTCTCGATCTGCTGGGCTACGCCCAAGGTCTTCGGGTGCTGGTCCGGATCGGTGATGACGTTGCAGATCAGGTCGTAATCGCGGGTGTTCCACCGATAGCTGCGGCGGAAATAGCTCGGCGTGATCCACAGCGCCGACACCCCGAACCCGGCATCCTGCAGGATGCGGGGGAAATCGGCCACGCCGCTCAGCGGATGCGTCCGGTCGCGATACGCGTCCACGTCGTCGCGCGAATCGCTGCCATAGAGGGCGGCGATGCGCATTGTCGCTGAGGGACCCGCAGGGGGCACGTTCAACACGACGAACCCTTTTCGATTCTCGCCCGAACCTCTATGACAGGCGCGCTTCTCGTTCATAAACTCCGAAATCATCCCGGATTCAAGCCGATCAGACGGCCGTACCGCGCGTCGAACCACGAGCATGCCCGATCAGCGCGACTATCAGGAAGACATCCGCAGCCTTGCCGTCGAGGCATTCGGACTCGCCGAGCGGCATTGCGGCGCCTGCCGTCCGATGCATTCGCTATGGCCCTATCTGCGGCTTGCCCGCGCGTCGACCGGGGCGGAAGGCGCGCGATCGCATCTCGAGCCGGTGCTCCGGCATGCGTTTGCATCGGGGCAGCGGAAGGTGCTGATCGCCGGGTCGTGCGACACCGGCGTGCTGGCACTCACCGCGCGCGCCGGGACGGGCCACGATCTCGCCGTGACCGTCCTCGATGCCTGCGCGACGCCGCTCGAACTGTGCTCGCAATTCGCCGCGGCATGGTCGCTCCCGTTCGCCACCATGCAGGTCGATCTGCAGGGCCTTGACGTCGCAGACGCGTTCGATCTCGTGCTGGTGCATGGCACGCTGCATTTCGTGCCGCCCGCGCGCCAGCAGGATGTCGTCGCGCGCTTGGCCCGCGCGCTGCGTCCCGGCGGCCGGCTGGTGCTGCTCTACAACACCAGTCCGCACCTCGCCGGCGAGCTGTCGCGCGAGAGCCGCGAGGGCTATTCCGGCATGGTGATGGACGAGCTGGCCCGGCTTGGGGTTCCGCTTCCCGAATCAGTCGATGCATTCCGTGCGCGACTCGATGCGCATGCGAGGAACCGCGAGCAGCGCGAAGGCGCCTTCGGCGACCCGAACCACGTGCACGCGCTGTTGAATGCAGCCGGGCTTGCGATCGAGCAAGAAACCGAGATCGCGCCGCAATTGGTGCAGCAATATCAACAATTCATCAGCCGGTTGGGCAAGCGACGTTTCCTCGCCGTTTCACGACTCCGTCGAGTCGGCCCATGAGACGATTGCGGTCGGGAACCGACCGCGATAGGTTCCCGCCCGGGATCGGACGGGAGCTGGGACATCGCAGCCTGAAAACAAGGGTGACGGCTCGCTTCCGGCAACGGCAGCACGAGAGGGAGCATCATGGCTTATTCGGCCACTGGCACTGCGGCGAACGACGTCCTCAATCAGACCAGCGACACCGGGCCGGGCACGATCGTCGGGCTCGCCGGCGACGACAGCATCGCGCTCGGAACCGGCTCCGCCACCGTCACCGGCGATTCGGGCAACGACACGGTCATCCTGCAGGCCGGCAACACCGGTACGGTGAACGGCGGCACCGAGAACGACTCGATCCATGCCGGTGGTAACAGCGGCTCGATGCAGCTGTTCGGCAGCGACGGCGCCGACACGGTGAATACTGCGGCCTCCAGCGCCGCTCAGACCATCGTCGGCGGCAACGACTCCAACGACGGCGCGGACACCATCCTGGCCGGCGGCGGGGCGGATTTCGTCTTCGGCAACGGCGGCAACGACAGCGTGGCGGCTGGTGGCGGCAACGACACCGTGGTCGCGGGCTTCGGCAACGATTCGGTGACCGATACCGCCGGGAGCGACCTGGTGTTCCTCAACCAAGGGAACGACACGGCCGAGCCCGGTGCCGGCAACGATACCTATTTCGGCGGCCTCGGCAACGATTTCATCAATCTGACAGTTGCCGGCAGTCCGCTGTATTTCATGAACGAGGGCAACGACACGGTCTTCGCATTCTCTAACACATCCGCGATGACGGTGGTCGGCGGCAACAACTCGAGCGACGGCAACGATTGTGTCTTCACCGGCAGCGGCGCGGACATCGTATTCGGCAACGGCGGTGCCAACTCGATCGACGGCGGGAATGGCGCCAACACCGTGGTGGCCGGTCAGGGCAGCGACAGCGTCCTCTCCGGGAACGACGCGGACCTCATCTTTGCGAACGAAGGCAACGACACGGTACGCTCTGGCACCGGCAACGACACCGCATTCGGCGGACTCGGCAACAACTCGCTGGCGGATGATTTCAGTATCAATCTCGGACGGGATTCACTGCAGGGCAACGAGGGTAACGACACGATCCTGGGCGGCGACGGCATCGATACCATTGTCGGTGGCGCCGGCAACGACGTGTTCCGCTATGTCGATCCGCAAAACGACGGCGACAATGCCGCCGGCGGCGGCCCGGTGGAGTTGATCACCGACGTCAACTGGGCGGAGGATCGGTTCCAGAGCAATGCCGTCGGGTTCGCGGCGAACATGGGTGCCGGGACCGGCATCGATCTGAACACCTCCGCCAACAACGCCATCGCGGCCGCCTTCGCGCTCAACGGCGGGGCGGCGGTGAACGTGGCGGCGCAGTTCACGTTCGGCGGCCGCACCTATCTGGCGATCAACCGGGACGCGACGCAGAACGCGTTCGCCGACGCCGGCGATCTCCTGATCGACATCACCGGCGTGACCGGGACGATTGCGACGAGCAACTTCATCTGAGCGCTTCGCCGCCGGGGTAATCCCTGCGGCGTTTTCCCGGGACGAAAGGGAAGGGGGCACGCAGGGCTTTTCGTCCCCCGCGTGCCCCCGGCTATTTGTCTCGCTGATGAGGCGCTAAGGGCGCCTGCGCGAGCGAGGTGCCAGCGCTTGCAATGAGATGCCGGATCGCGCGTGCAATCGAGTAAGTCCGCGACAAACCCTTTAATCCATGCGCTTTGTGCGGTCCCTTCCTGGCCTGGACCCGGGCCAGGGATGGCGCGGGGAGAGCGAGAAGCCGGTTGCCCACCGTAACGTCTCGGTAAGGATGACCCGCACGGCCTCATTACCGCCTCGTCTGCGCCCCGTTGCCGTCTCAAGCTGGTAGCAGCGATATAGCCGCGGCTGTGACCATTTCCGTGCCCATAAGCGGGGCCTTCGTTCGTCTGCACTGTCGGGTGTGATCCCATGAGTAATGGTGCCGAAGCCGATCGGGCGGCCAGTCTCACGATACTTGAAGCTGTCGTTGTTGCCATTGCGAGGCCCTCTCTTTGCGCTCGAGGTCTCAAGCATTGCGCAAGCAGCATGTACGGGCTCGGGATGCTGGCAGCAGCAGTTCCAATCGTCGTTTCGCTTTGCTACGTGATTGTGGTGCCCGAGCCACTGTGGCAGCGGATGATGACTGTCGTCGTAGTCGGGCTTGTGCCGTCGAGTATCGTGCTGATCGCGGGCACTGTGGTTGGGGCCGTACTCGCAATGGGCAGCATGTTGGTCGATCCGGCAAGTATACTGTTCAGGAGGCTGATGCCGCCGGTCGGTCGGGCGGTCATGGTCTGCAGCGCGTACGGTCTGGGCTTGGCGGTCACGGCCGCGCGGCGCGCGGCCAAATGGATCGGCAGGCTGATTGTTGCGGCGTGGCGCGCCTGGGAGGACGTGTGTTGGGCCGGCTGTCAACGCGTCCGCGCCGCCTCGATTGCGTGGAGCACAACGATAGCCCATGCGGTCGTCTGTTGCGTGCGCCGATCGATTTCGTGGCTTCGACGTGCGGGTGCCGCGACCGCCTTCAGGGTCCTGCGCGGTAGCGGTGCTGCGCTTAACATCTTGATGTGGGGGTTCCGCGTATTTGTCGACAAGCTCGAGGCCCTTGGCTGCGTGATCAATGCCGTGGGCTCGATGGTGTGGATGGCGGCCACTTTTCCGGTCCGGCTGCTCGCCGGCATTTTGCTCCGATCAATGGCTGCCCCCGGGGCGTCCGTCACGGCGCGAAGATTGGCAAACGGGGGGATCAATCGCTGACGGCCGTCCGTCTCCAGCAACTCCGGCGAGGACACGGTGGTGCTCCAGGCCGGCAACAGCGGAACTGTGAACGCCGGCCCAGACAATGACAGCATCCTTGCCAACGGAACGAATGTGAGGCGAAACTGAAATGATTTGAAGCCGCGAGGACTAGCCGCTACGAGTTCGCAATCAGCCGCTCCTTTTGCTCGCGGTTCGTGGTCTCGAATTGCTCGCTCGCGACGGCTATCGTTGCTTTCTGATCGGGCGTGTACATGCGGCCTAGCATTTCGGCGGGCGTCTCCCTAAGACGGTAGATCGTCCAGGCTTGGTCCTTTGTTGGTCTTTTGCCCATCCAGCCTATGGAGCGATCTCTCGCAATTGTTGGTGCAGATGAACCAGAGAGCCGCTGCGGTTATGATGGGGATGACGCCGCCCGTCACCGCATCCAATTCGTGGTCGGATAGAAGGCGCTCGGTCTGGTCGAGGGCGGACATAGCGTTATCGATCTTATCCATGGCTTGCTCCCCGGGATGAGTCGCATCCCGTACGACCATCAATGGGGGCCGGCCGGCTACCGCGCCCGGTTCATGACTGTCCGCATAGAAGGCTCAACAGACGAGGCCACCAACCGAGGCGACCTCGTGTTGCAGCGTGCGTCGCTCCTCTTTTTCGAGCAGCGCAAGGACACTCGAGGACCTTATAATGTCAGTCGTTGCAGGCTTCCCGGATGGCCGTCACTCCCAGAGCTACGATAACGGCCGCAGTCCTCGCAAGATGGACCCAGAAGAAAAAACCACCCTCTACGGTCATGATTTCGTCTTGGGTCAGCTCGCGGATCTCGATTGCTTGCTCTGTGTTCATGATTGCTTCCTCCTGGGGTTGCGGCTTTTGCACTGCACGCACCCGTTCCCTGGGTGAATGCTGCGTCTGAAAAGGTTCACTGCCTTTCGCCCTTGAGCATACGACCCGCATATGGCCCGACTTGAATTGTATCCATCGGTGACACTGACGCCGTAGCGCATGAGTCCTCCGACCTCCGCGTATTGGCGAAATTGATGGAGGGCCGGGAGCCGGTGCTGCGCGGCTAGATTTGACAATCCGCGCCGCCCCATTCGATCACCTCATCGGCGCGGGCGAGCAGGGTCGGCGGCACTTCGAGGCCGAGCGCCTTGGCGGTCCTGAGGTTGATGACCAACTCGAACTTGGTGGGTGCTTGCACCGGGAGCTCGACCGGCTTGGTGCCCTTGAAAATGCGATCTATGTAGGTCGCTGCCCGTCTGTGCTGCTAGACATCATCGGTGCCGAAGGACATCAAACCGCCAGCCGCGGCGAAGTAACGTCTGTAGAAGATAGCTGGCACACGGTGCTGTGCCGCGCGTGCAAAGATCAGCCCGCGATGGACGATATGCACGGCACCGCCGGGGCACCCTCGCGATCGCTGAGGCGATCGCGCGCCCGGCGGCGTATTGTCGAGGACACTGCACAAAAGCGAAGCGGGCACGCAGGGCGTTTCGTTCCCCGCGTGCCCCCGGCATTGTCTCGCTGGTTTGAGGCGCCGAGGCGCCCGCGAAAGCCCTTGACAGGCAAGAGCCTAGTAGGCGACCCCAGCGAGGTGCCAGCGTTTACAATGAGACACTGGATCACGCCGCATAAACGCCCGAAGATTGCGAGAAATGCCCATTTCATGGGATATTTCGTTGCACCGTCCCTGCCGGGTTTTGAGCTGGGGACGGCCCGGGGACGGAAATTGAGCGGTTGCCCCCTCGCCTGAGGCCAAGTTGGCGGCCGGTTGGAGACTTCGTCGAACTGGATACCCCAGATGAGATTGGCGGTCAGGTTCCAGCCGTCCCTATTATAGGTGAAGGCAAACCGCTGATTGAGCGAGGTCGAACTCCAGGCGAATTGGCTGTGAATGTCAAAATACGCGCCCAGGAGGTAGCTGAAATTGAACCCGTTCCCCAGGTCCCACGCCAGTTGGCCCGCGAAACTCGCGTGTTCCGTGGTCATCGCGGCTCCTCGGCAAACCGACGTGCCCAACACAATCGCATGCAATCCGCAGCAAGATTGGCTCAAGCGGCGCGACCGACGGCGTAGGCGGCCTCGGCCATCAGTAGAGCTTCCAATCATCCGGCGCGGCAGAGCGGAATGGGGCGTATCCCACGTCTGGCACGCTCCTCGTGGGTGCCACGGGCACCCGCACGAACGGCCGGGACATGCACGCATAGCGCCACTCGTCGCCCGCGTGATCCTCGGACTCGGTGTTCACATCCTCGGGCCGCGCCGGATCATGCTGGAGGGCCGGGATCGTTCGAATGCTGTCAGCATGATTGCTGAAGCAGTAGATCATCGGCCGGCCATCCTGGCCGACCAGGCGGGACCGCACCTGATCCCATCCCCCCATCGACCCGCGCTGGGGAACGCGGGAATTGTCGGCAGCGTGGAATGGGCGCAGGCGCGCCTGGATCAGCACCTTGTTGATCCGCTCTGCGATCGAGGGCCCGCCGTCCTCCCTGAAGCACGCGGGATCGAGCACCCCGTAACGGAGTGCAGCGTCGCTCCGCTCTCGCTCGACGATCCCGTCGGCGACCGCCTCGGCGGTCATCTTGAGTCCCACATTGGGGCTCGCGGCCCCATACCACTCACGATAACGCAGCAGGGCGCCGCGGGGGATGATCCGTGACGCCCCTTGAGTGGACAGGCAGTGATCGTCTCCCACTATTGCCCACCAACCCACCGAGAACGGCCGGGCCGAGCCCCAGTCCATCGAGCGGAACCGCCCCCAATGGGCGGGCACCGCGAACGGCTCCACGACGTGCAGATCGTAGCGCCAACAATCGAAGTAGGCCCCCTCGATGACCGTCCAGTCCCCCTCGAGCCACGCCCGCACCAGCGTGTCGCTGCCGACCATCTGCAGGTTTGCAACGTACTCTGGCCCGAGAAATTTGTTGTCTTGCAGCTTGCTCGGAATGAAGACGCGATCCTGCTCGATCGTCTCGCGCGTCCACGGATTCTCATACGTGAACTTTCGGACCTCCCATCCGGCAGGATTGGGGTCGATATAGCGCGCCTTGACCCATTGGTGTCCGGGCCCGCCAGGGTTGCCCGTTGCGCGAAACCCGCAGGGTACACCCGCGCCAGAACGCAACGTTGCCATCAGCCGCAGAACCGGCGAGGCGCTCGGGAACGTGCCCAGCTCCTCGACATACACCCGCGTGTAGCTGTGGCCCTGGTAAGCGTCGGCGTCGGCGTCGCGCTCGAGATAAGCAAAGCGAAGTCGAGCTCCGTTCGGCCAGCGCCACATCTTGTCCTGATCGTTGTATCTCGCCCCGAGCGGCCCATAGAGGTGCCGGCTTCGCTCGATCGTCTCGAGGAGCTGCACCCGCTCGCGACGGATCATCAACCCGACAGCGTTCTTTCCGTGCAGAGCAGCATGGGAGGCCCATTCGCCGAGCATCCCGTCCGTCTTGCCGCCGCCGCGGGCGCCGCCGAAGAAAACCTCGAACACCGGGCACGCCAGCAGGGCCGTTTGCGGGCCCTGCTTGAGGCTCCCACCCGATCGTGTACTCAGTGGCGGCTGTCTCGCCATCCGCCATCAGTGCTTCTCGTTTGCACCCGGCACGTATTCCGCCTGCCACTCGGCGGGGGTTGCCGAAACAGCGGGAGCGCGAATGACCGTCGGGCGCGCGATCTCACCCGAATGCTCAACCGACGAAAGGCGCGAATGGCAGAACGGAGCGGCGGCCTTGGCCATCTCGTCACGCCGGCCGACCGGCTGGCTCGGATCGCGCATGATCCGCAGCATGTAGGCGAGCGGCAGCTCGCCGGTTGCGGCTGCTTCCTGCCGCACCTGCTCGTTTGCACGGCTGGCCGCTCCCGTGGGGCGCCCAGCGCCCGGCCGTTTTCCACCGTGTGCGTTCATCGTGCTATCGCGCGGCTGATCAAAAACCGCGGGCCGTGCGGTTCGGTATCCGGTTCACATGTACCACAATACGGTACAGCACGCAACGATGTGCTTACGGAGACTCGAGTAGCGGGTGAACGTCAAGGAATTGGAAGGGGAACGAACCGGAATCATTCGCAGGCAATTTTGTGGTGCCCTACAAGTAGGAGCTATTTTTCGAGGTGCCCTTAAAATCAAATATTCAAGTTAAAACGCTCGCGCCAGTACATAGCATGGGAAGCGACACCGTTCCACTCACCACCTTTGCGCCTGCCCCCACCCAGCAAATGGCCCGTACGTGGGCTGCGGGGCGTAGCCGTAGTACCCCTGGTCTCGCTGCAATTCCCGGGCTCGTGCGCGCGCCAAGCGCTGCTGACGCTCGCGTACGGCCTTCTGCCGCGCAAGGCGCACGGAGCGTGCATTCGCACCTTCGGTACGCGGGGCGGTCGTCACGGTGGCCGGCGCGGAAACCTGAACTGGGTCGGCTCGAGCCGGCGTCTCGGGCTCGTCACGTTGCGTGGCCGGAACCACCGGCTCCTCGAAGCTGACCGGAGATGCGAGGGGCTGCCCCTTGGCGGCGGCCTCTCTCGCCTGCTGCTCGTTCCGAAGGCGCTCCACCAAAGAGGCCCGCGGGTCATGCTTGACGTTCACCTTTGGCGTCACCGTGACGACCCTCGGCTTCGGGCCGGCAGGCTCCAGGACGGAATTCGCCAGCATCAGCAGCCCAAGCAGTACGGCTCCGACGATCGCGAAATATTTGAAGAGACTTGGCATCAAGGACCTGCCCTTTCAGCCGTGCCTGAGGGGCAAACTCGTGCAAGTGCCGCCGGTCCTACTCCACCGCCGAGCTCACCCGCAAAGCCTGAAGCTACCGGCACAGCGGTAACATCGTCTCCTCGATCGCCGCGTCGGTCAGCAAGCCTACCTCAGCGCCTGCCGACGCGATTGACCGGACCGCCACGATTTATCGGTGTCCCACGCCGTACTCCAACACCCGGAGCACCGACGCCGACGGCCGCGGCTCGCGCAACCGGCCGGGCCCGGAGCACGACACCAGGCCTGGCGATGCAATTGGCGGGATAGCCTACGTACGTACAATACACCACGGCATTGGCCTCCTGGGTGCTTGCGGATACGAACCCAGTTATCAGTAGTGCAGCTGATGCGATCAAAATCTTCATGTTGTCCTCGATCTCGACGCCCCAGATGTCACAGTCGGACAGCTTAGGCGCACTGACCGAGCGGCGTCTGAGCAAAATTGCTCACTTCGGTTTAAAACGCGCAGAAGGTTTTGCTGATGGCGGATGATGCGGAGCGCCTCCGAGTGGTCAGCTTCTCGACGCATCAGGTCCTTTCTCTGTGCCTATACGCTGCCCTGGTGCCGCCGGATGCGCGCGCGAGCTTCTTGCAAACCGTCGTTTCTGGTCTCGATCCGGTCCCCGCTGACGCCGCGCTGGAGCAGGCTTGCCGCACCGCATTGAACGGCCATGCCCCGGCGCAGGCACGAGCTGGTAGGCAAGCTCGTGGGCAAGCGAATCCTCGCAACGGGAAACGATCAGCCAACGGCTACCGGTCCAGCGCAAGGTGAAGATCGCGGGCAGCGGCCGGTTCATCTCTGGAAGGTAAGCCAGCGCGACACAAACGCCACTATGGCCTCGCCCGAGATGGCCCCCGCCCGCTCCAACTCATCCAGGGGGCCTCCCTGTGCGTCTGGCGGGCATCCTGCGCGGTGTCGAGCACGAGCCGATCGCTGGCGCAGTTTCGGCGCGCCCAAAGGCGAACTGTTACAATTATTGAGGTCAGCGTCGAGAAGACATGGCGCGTCTTTGCTGGGTTTCCGTGGCCTTTGCCGCAGCAACTGTCCTATTTTTTGTCAGTAGTGTAACAGTTTGCCTGGCGTCCGGTTTCGCGCCCCGACCAGGGGTCCGGTGCTTACCCCGTGCTTACCTGAAACCGGACTAATTCAAGAAATGTCGATGGCACAAGGGTTTCTCGCATCGGCGCACGTGACTAAGAGTTACGTGATTAATCACCAGTTAATGCCGCAATATGCAAGAAACCTCGATGGTATGGGCATAAGTTACATGGCCTTCAGGCATCCAGCTAACGCAGGGCTAAGGCAGCTGCGGGAAATCGTAGAGACATCGGGCGATGTATCTACGATTTCTCGGGCTCTGCAGCTGCGGGAAATTATGGGTTCATCAATTGATATACCCTCACTGTCCGAGCCACCGATCGGGCCTAATCCACCGCGCCGGGACCCAGTATCGCCGCGCCGCCCGCAATTAACCGTTACGTAACAAGCCCCGGAGTTTTTTGCCGCATCGTCCCGTTACGTAACCGGACCAGCCGCCCGCGACTGAAGCCATACTGGGTGTCGAAATTCCGACACCCAGTAATCACCCGCCGGTCGCCGCCGCCGCGCTTGACCATCGTCGCGTAACAGGGTTACGTGACGGGTGCTTAATTTGCCCTGACTTTTAATTGTTTCCTCGTTGAACAATTAATTTGCGGGAGATCGTCCGTGGATTTCACCAATGCCCAGCGCCAGGCGCGCTGGCGCGCCCGCCGCGCCGCCGAGCTGGACCGGCTGCGGCGCGACAACGCCGCGCTCAAGCGCGAGCTGGCGGCGGCCGCCCAGGCCCGCCTCGCCGAGCTTGAGAAAGCCGCCGCCGCTGCCGCACGCGCCAAGCCCAAGGCGGCCCGGCGGTAGCCTTTCGACTGTGGTAGCATCTCTCGCGAAAGGCGTTATCCGAGAAAGATCGCCCCATGTTGACCCTCGGCCGAGCAATACACCGGCCTGCTCGCGATGGAAGCTGTGTACCGGCGCCCGGCGGCAGCTGAGTACCCAAATTTTCAGGGTTTCACCTGAGTGACAAACAGAGTTTGCCCCGCAAGGATGAGACCGCCAGACGATACAGGAGGCGATGGATGTCCACAGTCGATTTCATCAAGATGTGTCTGAAGGGATTTGCAATATCGGCCGCTATTACTGGCTCAGCCGTTGCCGCTTTGGCCTGGGCGGCCCATCATTGAATCCGGGTGACGAGTGCTGACCCTGCGCAACCGCACCTGGAAGGACGACTAAGGCCGCCCTCAGGGCGGGCGGCTTGTCGAAACGCATCGCGGCAAAGTCGGCGAGCGGACAGACACGAACTGACCCCTTGGGTAGTCTTCGAGCTGACGAGATCCTTGGCGAAGGGACCGCCACCATGGACCCAGTGCTCGTTGCAGCCTTGACGATCGGCTCCTGTTTCGTGGTGAGCATCTTGGCGCTGCTGAGCGGATCAGGCGAAGCCCGCCATGACTAAAGTGAAGCGCGTGAGCGCGGATTATGCCGCTTGCTTGCGCCGCCGCGTCCAGGCGAGAAGTCCGCCGCAAGCCATGACCAGACCCGGCAGTCCTGCACCGACGACCGGGCCAGGGACAGCGGATGCTAGCGCAAGGGACCGGGCCACCGTCCCGGTGCATTGCTCAATTAGGCGACCTTACGCAGACGACGCCATCCGAGGATGCCACCAAGCGCCATCACGAGACCGGGAATTCCCGCGCCAGCGACCGGTCCAGGTACGCGCGACCGTCGCAAAGTCGAGGGTGTATACTGCGTTGGGACCAGCATCGCCGCTGATCTCCAGGTAGTAGTTGGTGCCAGCAGCGATGATGCCTGATGCGTTAATTATTTGACACGTCGCCTGGGCGGCTGGACACGACGCGTTAGCTTGCTCTGTCGCTAGTGCCGGGCCAAACAGCAGCACGTCGTCGGGGTTCACGGCGCCGTCGGCATCGATACTGCCGACAACCCTGTAGATCGCTGCGGAGAGGCCTGTCGATGAAGGTTGACTGATTGAAGGAACTACTCGTCACCATGCCCACAGCGAAGAACTCTGGAAAACCGCTGAGCGAAAACGTGTACTGATCCTGGAACGGTCCACCTTTATTTAGGCTGGGGCGATCCTTTACGTCCGGGTTGCCCCCCAGAGTCGATGAGATCGGCCTGACTTGGCTGAGGTAGCAACAGGCACAGCGCGAGCGCCGTGCCGAGTAGCAATTCTCTGGTAGACATAGTTTCTCCTGTCGACTTGAACAGAAACGATCGGTTGACCGCTCGCCTGGCTCGCTCTCGGTCCCAGGTTCTCTCAAATTTCCTGGCTCTGGACGAAAACCGCCCAGCCGTAACAGCTTCACTCCTCGGCCGTAGCCACCTCTCCGCGCATACGTGCGCCCATCACCTCAACTCTGGTGATGAGTTGACACGGCTGGATCGAAGCACACATCAACTGATCGCTTTTGATCTGGATCAAAATGGATGAGGGATGCGACCGCTGGCCGATCGGCCGCACGTCCACCCGCCCCTGCGGGCGCGTCAGGTGTGCGCGGGCGATCGGAAAATCGTGTCCTCGATTGGCGATTTCTGCTAATATTTCCGGGTGATTTCACAGCTCACCTTCGCGCCTGGTCCACGTGGAGGTTTCCGAGCGAGAAGCGGGCGCAACCCTTCGGGCGAGCCCGCTTCCACCGCCCGCGCGGAGGAGCAGACGATGCCGAAGATCGACAAGGGCGCCATCCGACGCGGCATGCCGATGGTCGGCGGCGCCTTCCCCGGCACCCTGTGGGTTGCCGCCGACCCGCGACCGGCCGCGCGCTCCCGTCACCTATGGGCGCGCCCGCCCGCTCGAAATGCCGAGCCTGGCCGAGATCGGCCGCGCGCATCGACGCGCTGCGCCAGAAGATCGAGCAGGTCGCCGCAGACGCTGCGCCAAGGCAGCGAGCGATGACCGTGCACGGGCGCGGCCTTGAGCTGCGGCTGGCGCTGCACCGGCTGGCGCGACGTCATGGCATCCAGCCGCCGGTGCCGGTCACGCTCCCGCTTGCCGCTCCCTGCCCGCATCCGATGGTGGTCGAGGGCTTCGCCACGACCGCCGACATCGACCTCGGCCGGATGAAATTCAGGCCTACTGCTTTCGGCTGGCCGCTGCTGTTCCGCCATGGCTTTCCGCCGCTGCTGTACAGGCATGACGAAACCCAACCGGCCGGCCAGATCGACGCGCCTGGAGTACGACGACACGGGCCAGCTCAAGGTCCGCGCCACCGTGCACCCACGAGCTGGCGCGCCGCGCCGCCGCGTTCTCGATCGGCGCGAAGGTGGTCGCCTACGAGCTGCGCGACGTCGATTCACGCCCGCTTCTCATGCGCTGATCACGCAGGCGCGAAATCTCGGAGATTTCGCTGACGCCGCACCTGCCAATCCGCACGCGATCGTGCAGCTCCGCTACCGCGTGCCGCCGCAGATCGAGTGTTATACTCACGTGCAGCAGCGCCTAGTGGGCCTGCAGAAATCCCTCCGGCTGCTTCAGGAGCAGCGGGTCCTGGCATAGGAGATCGCCACAATGGCTGAATCCGGCGGCGGTGTCCGCGAGTTGCGGCGGGCCTTGTTTCAGCGGCAGCGCAAATTTCATCTGGGCCTCGGGCGCGCGACCTGGATGTGGCGTTGACTGCTTTGGAGGCCTTTGCCACGAGCAATAGCAATGCTCACGCCCGACAAGCTCAAAAGCTTTGGCCAAGCTCCTGTTTGGCGACAACGTCGAGTACGACGCGGTCACGGACCTCTTGAGCCGCAAGCCTGCGCCCGTGGTGCTGGCGCCGACGGCGGCGCCGCCGCCATTCGATCTGCAGGCGGCAATCGACGGCGGTCACCATCATCCGGCCCCGCCCGGCCATGCGCCCAGGAGGGCTGGCCCGCCCGGCCGCCGCCGCCGCCCGGAGTCGTCCAGGATGGGCGGAGTAGGAGGACACCGATGAAGCTGGTTGATGGGCCGGACACTCGCAGCTGGATCGAACGATTCAGCATCGACCCGGCCCGGTGGGAACATGAGCAGCAGCTGACCGAGCTGGCCAGCCGCGTGCGCGACACCGTGTAGGCGCTCGACTCCGAGGAATGCGCCGAGGTCATCGCCCGCATGGATCTGTCGGCGCAGGAGATCGCCTGGATGTGCGATTACCTTGAGCGCCACACCAAGCGGGTGGCGCGGCTCAACGCTTCTGTGGTCCGGCAGCTGCGCGCGCTGACCCCACAACGCGTCTGGGCGGGAGCCGATATCCTTGGCGAGAATCGCACGATCGGCTACCGCTTCGAGGCCCTTGATCCGTGACCGCTATCCTCGCCGCGCTGTTTGCCCTCGGCGGCCTCGTCTTCACCGCGCTCACGGTCCTGTTCCTGATTGTTGGATGAGAGCGCGGCCGGGTATCGCGGCGACGCGCGCGATCACGCCGCGCGGACGGCTCACGATGGTTTCTCTCCCAGGGGCACCCAGGCCACGATTGTCGCACCGTGGCCGGGACTGCTGCGGATATTGATCCTGCCGCCAAGCAATGACACCCGCTGTTGCATTCCGGCATGACCCAGGCTGGACTGGAGGCGATGCTGCGCGGGATCGAAGCCGGTGCCATCGTCCTTGACGGTGAGTTGCAGTCCGCCGTCCAGGCGCTGCAGGCGAACCTCCGCCTGGCTCGCTCCGGCATGGCGGGCGATGTTGCGCAGTCCCTCCTGCGCGATGCGAAACAGGCACAATGCCACGTCGCGCGGCAGCGTCTCGGGAAGGTCCGGGACGCTTGTCTCCAGTCGAGTCGAACAGGTTTGCGAAAAGCGTTCGCATTCGGATTTCAACGCTGCGGTCAAGCCGAGATCTTCGAGGATTGAGGGATGGAGCCGATACGACAGCGCATGAACGTCCTCGCTCAATCGGACCAGGCCCTCGCGCATCGTCCGCATCGGGCTGCCTGGTGGTGATTTGCGCTCTTCACGGCCGGCGTCTATGGCCAGCACGGCCAGGCGCTGCGTTATGTCGTCGTGCAGCTCGCGCGCAAGACGAGCGCGCTCCTCCTCGTGTGCGGTGATCAGCCGCCCGCCCAGCGCGTGCGTCGCGGCTTCCGAGCGGCGGCGGCGCCGATGCTCGTAGAGCAGCCAGGTGATCATCGCAGCCTGGAGAAGAAGCACAGCGGCTGTGGCCAAGATCTGCCAGCGATATTGTTGCCATGCCGTCAGAGTACGAAAGTGAATCTCACTTCCCGGCGGCAGACGGCTCTCGCTGATGCCCCAGCGCTGCATTTGCCGCCAGTCGAACTTCGGCGTTGCGAATCCGATGGGTGGGATTTTGATGTCGCCCGGCTTCTCACCACCGAGGATGCGAACGGCAACGGCGACCGTCAGTCGCGAGGCCTCGGCCACGGAGTTCATCGGACCGCCAACAACTTCACCGCCGAAGTAGGCATCGGTAAAAGAGAAAATGGGCGCATTGGCGACGGCATAAAGTTTTGGCAACCCCTTGTCACCCTCGTGCACGACACCGGCCGCATCGACATTCATCTGGTGCCAGTAGATCGCGGAATGCGGCGGCAGCGCAGCGGCGTGTTTCAATATATCTGCGAACGATCGATCATTGTACCAGATGAACGAAAGCCGGTCTGCAAACGGCGCAAACTCTTTGCGTAGGACCTCCAACCACAATCTTTCAAGGGGAGAATTGCCGATCACCACGGCTACGGTTTTGGTGTCCGGCAACACGTGCAGGATATTCTCGATAATGGCCGGGAAGTTTTGCGCGATCGCGACGACGGTGTCATTTTCCGTGAGACTGGAACGTTGAATGCGACGCTGCTCCACTGCTGCGAACACCATCGGAGTCGTGGCAAAGAGTTGCTGTCGGCGCCGCTGCACAAAGTTTGTCGCAGGCCCGCCGATGCTCACGATCAGGTCAAGTGGGTGTTTGGCATACAGGGCACGGAGATACTCGACAAACGGTTCCTCTGGGTTCTCATCGCTGAAACGGGCCGTGATCAGCGAATGCTCAATGATGTCAAGCGGCCACGGTGATTGCCGGTCCAGTTCCGTGCGGAGGGCTTCGGCATATTCGCTCCAGGGCTTGAAATCCCGGCCAAAAGAATAAAGCAGCATTACGCGCTTGGACTCAGTCGCAAATCCAGCCGGACAACCGAGCGACACCGCGAGGAAAATAACGACTCGCGCAGATACGACGGATGTGAACCCCTATGGCCATGCGCTGCGTGAGACCTCTTGTGCACCCCTGAGCGCGTCGTCAATACGCGAGTTTGCATCCTAAGGCTACCGCCACCGTGCGGCGCGCCTGACCCTGCTGCTGGGCGAGGCCGGAAAGACCGCCCACGCGCAGGACGCCGCGCGCATCGTCCGCTTCGGCCACATGCCGCTCACCGTGCTGCTCGCCGCGCGCGCCAAGCGCAGCGTCACCTGGTTCACCACCGTCGTGGCGGCGCCGCTGTCGCTGCCGGAGCAGGCGGCGGCGCTCGCGGCGATGGACGACGTCCGGCTGGTGCACTGAGCCTCACCGTCGCCCGAGCAGCCCGCGCAGGAAGCCGAGGATCGCGATGGCGGCGTACGGGTGGCGTTCACACAACCGAATCCAGGCGCGCCCGAGGATGTAGCCTGCGATGCCGATGATCACCCACTGGGCAATCAAGCTGTCGGGCAACGCCAGCCCGTGCCGCCAGTACATCACGGCGCCGATCAGGATCATCACGAGGAGGATCATCGCCGTTGGGCCTTTCGTCTGGAGCTTCTCCACGCGTTCCACAGCTTGTACGTCTCGTCCTTGTCCGCCTCGGTGGCGTTGCGGCGCTGATCGGGGTGCAGAACCATGTCGATCGCATTCTCCGTCGCGCGCGGCAGGCCGCCTGCCTTGGCGATCGCCTCGTCGCTATGGGCGCGCGTGTAGCGCAGCTCCAGCTTGAGGTTCGCCACCTGGGTGGTGAGCGCCTTGATCCGCCGGTCGCGGATCTCGTCGGGCGGCAGCGCGGGCTTCTCGGCTTTGCCGCTCGTCCGCCGTTTCCACTCCTCGTGAAAGGCCTCCGCCTGGGCGAGCATCGCGTGGTTCAGCTCCCGGATGCGGACCTGGGCCGCCGCCAGCTCCCGTTCCAGGGCGGCGCAGCGCGCCACGGCGGCGGGCTCGAGTTTCGTTACTTTCGTTACAGGCTGGTCGGCGGCGTGCAGGTGGCGCCAGCGCCGCACGCGCTCGGCCCCGGTCATCGCAGTCTTGCCGATCGGCGGGCGGCCCATCGTGTCCTCCGTTCTGTTACAGGCCGCACTTGTAACGATATAGTAACCGTTACATGAGTTTGTAACGATAGGGCGCCCACGCCACGCGGTCGCGCATCATCGGCACCGCGTATAGGTCGTGCTGCCGACCCGGCTGGTGCGGCATTCGGTTTTGCCGTCCTTGCCCTCGCACGTCGTGTAGGTGGTGTCGCCGCTCGTGCGGCTTCCGCGTGAACAAACTCTGCCGAGTGCGCGTGAGGTACCGGCTCCGGTTGACATTGCCCCAAGGTACAGTAGCGGCGTCGGAAATCTTGTATCATGATAGCGCATGACCGGTGAGGGGCCTCGGCGCGCACGGGTGCACTTGACGACGGCGTCCCGATCCCGGTCGCGGCCAATCAGAGGGCACCACATGAAACCCGGTATGAAGCATCTCACGTCTACCGGCTGCGCCATCGGCGCGGTTCTCCTGGTGTTGGCAGGGAGCTTGCAGGCGCAGCAAGTTCCTATTCCGCGAACCCCTGCGGAAGTTCCGGGTCCCGCACCGGGTACGATGACAAAGGCGTATGTGCAGATGGTGGGCCGCATGGCTTACTTTTGGGGATGGCCTCTTGTCTATGTGTACAATCAGCGGACGGAGCTTACGAAGGCTCCTGAAGCAGGTCTCCTCGCTGGCGTAATGCCGATCAGCCCGATGAATCAGGTCGGCATGCTGACCGGTTACGTTGATCCGGGCGAGAGGTTCATCGCAGACCCGAACCAGGATGTCGTGTACGGCCTAGGTTATCTGTCTCTGGAACAGGAGCCCGTGGTCGTTCAAGTGCCCGACTTTGGCGACCGTTTCTGGACGCTCCCGGTGTACAACGCACGCACCGACCAGATGAGCGAGCTTGGGCTGCAATACGGCACCAAACCCGGTTTCTACATGGTCGTAGGGCCGAACTGGAACGGCGAGACTCCGGCAGGCATTTCCGGCGTGGTGCGCTCGTCCACCAACTTCGCGGTGACCATGCCGCGCATCTTCATGAATGACACCGCTGAGGATCACGCGGCTATCCAGCCCGCGCTGAGGCAGATCCAGTTCTACCCGCTCAGCCAGTTCGACGGGAAAATGAAGACCAAGGACTGGAGCAAGCTCCCCACTTTCCCGGTGCCAAAGGAAGCGACTCGTCCGAAGTATTCGACAAAACAGCCACCTTGGGTCGATCCGGCGGTGTTCTTCGACCAACTGCCGACCGTCATGAAGCAAGTGCCTCCGATGCCGGGAGAAGAGGCGCTCTACAAGTGGATTGGTAGCGTGCTCGATGCTGCCGCGAAGGACCCGGAAGTCATGAAGACACTTCGGGAAACTGCATTTGCGGCGGACGAGGAGTTGATCGCGCCGATGATGTGGTGGCGCTACAACGGCCAGCCTGCGGGCAACGGCTGGACCTCTCCGGCGAATAACGGGGCGTTTGGTACGGACTACTATCATCGCACCGGGGCCGTGAAGGCTGACCCCTACGACAACAAGCGCAACGAGACCATGTATTTCTATACCGATAACGACACGGAGATGCAGCAGCTCGTGGGCGAGTCGACGTATGAGGTCACGTTCCAGAAAGGTGAGTTGCCGCCAGTGAAGGGCTTCTGGTCATTGACGATGTATGACCCAGAACACTTCTTCGCTCCGAACGCGCTGAATCGCTACGCACTCGGCACGAAGAACAAGTCGTTGAAGCACAACGACGATGGCAGCCTGACCATCTATCTCGGGAATAAGTCGCCCGGCAAAGAGAAGGAATCCAACTGGCTCCCGGCACCGGCGGGAAACTTTTCTATCTGGATCCGTGCCTACTGGCCCGACCAGGCCATCCTCGACGGCAGCTGGAAGCCGCCGGTCATCAGGGTCGTGAAGTAACGTCAGGGCCTCGCTTCGGCCCACCTAACCACGAAAAGGATCTGCGAGGCCCTAACCTTCCTATGTCGCCTATTGTGCACATAGCTGCCCCGGACGTGTGCGACGGCACGTCCGCAGTTGGCGAAAGCCGACTAGCCTGCCCCTGGCTCGCGGTCCTCGAACAGATGAAGCCTCATGCTGTGCGGAAAATGCTGAATTATGGGTACAGCCAGGAGGGCCGGTCATGGGCATGCGCGAGCGGATCGGTGAGCTGGAGGACGAGCTGAAGGCGCGCGATAGGCGCATCGAGGAATTGAAGCGCGAGATCGACGCGCTGGCCGACCGCCACAACACGCTGGTGAGCACTGTCAATAAGCTGATCCCGCTCGCCCGGTCGCAACCGGTCGGCCGCCCGCTCGCCGCCAACGAGGCCCAGCAGAAGGCCGTGATCAAGCTGCACAAGAAGGGCGCGTCGCTGCGCGCCATTGTCGACGAGACGTCGCTGAGCTTCCGCACGGTGCGCACGATCGTCGGCCAGATCAACGGCACCGATCGCACCACGGTGAAGCACCGGGCACGGCTCGCTCCGGTGAAGGACCCGATGCGACGGAGCCGGGATGCGCTGCCGCGCCGGGCCACCGAGCACTTCGAGAAGTCGCGCGAGCTGGCGAAGGCGGTTATTAGTGATAGGCGCCGGGCGCCTCGGTCGCGTTGTCGCGGCGAATGCGCTTGATACGATGTTTCTGGTAGGCCGCTATCTCGCGCGCAACAGGGAGCCTGCGATCAAAGGCAAGGTAAGTGATTGACAGGAACACCTCCTTTTTTTCTTCCTCGTCAAATGTCACGTGGCACATGATGCCGCCCTCGTCGCCCGCATACATGACCTCGGTGACCTTGCAATCCAGGGTGATCTTGGCGGCGGAAGATCGCGCGCGCAAGTTGGCTATCAGCGCCGGGGTCGCGATCGCCGACAGCGGCAGCGCCTCGGTCAACTTGCAGAGGAGTCGTTCAACCTGGTCTTGATTGTCGATCACCTGGCAGCCTCATGATTGGGTTTTGCCCGAATTATACCAACCCGGCGAGCCACGGCCAAACAGCAAATGACGGCCTCGTGCTTGCCCTCGCTGATCGCCATGATCGATTGGGTGTTGCTGGCGGCGGCAAAACTGCACGCGGGCGCCGTCGATCGGCGAAATCCTGACGGCAGTCGGGCGGGCCAAGGCCTCATGGGTTGGCTGCGGGCACTTCGCGTGGCGCGAGACGATGCACGGCTTCTCCCGAATCACCTCCCGAGTGCCTCGGGACACCGGGAATCATGCAATCGCTACGGGTACAATGGGCTTTTGGGTCAGGCTCTAAGAGGCTCGGTCGCGGCTGAGCTTCCGGTGCAAAAGGTTTTTGGAAACCACCGCAATTGCGGATAATATTCGCGTTGGGAACGGCGCCCGTCTGGCTAGGACGGGCGCCGGTATTGAAACAACGATGTATGGGAGCTGCGGCAGCGCCATGACCGTGCACGATCTATCCGAGCGATTTAAGGCCCCCGAGGTCCGGCGTCGGCTGCCCAAGGGAGTCAACGCCAGCCGCCCACGGCCGAGGCCGTGGCCGCCCACCAGCAGCGGATCGACCGGCGCATCGCCGATACTGCCCGGCAGATGCTCGACCCGATCCAGGTGCGCGCCGCCGTTCGCGGGGAGAGGGCCTCCGACCGCATCCTCATCAGCGAGGACTGCGTGCGCGTCGACATCCCCGAGGGGCGGCAAAGCGTGTTGTGGAAGGTCTGCCAGTATTGAACGCGGCCCCCAATGACGTAGAGCCGGTTGACGGCCTGTTGACTTGGCCTTTTTCAGTCCGCCGCCGACCCAGACAAACCATTGATTTTGCTGGTGCAACCGCGACGGCCCCGTCGCTGTCGTGAGATTTTAAATCAAGCTTTCTCGGCTTGCCGAGGATCACTCCTGTAGAACCCCGGAAGCGACACGGGTGCATTGAGTAGGCCGCCTCAGTTGGCGGCACTGCCTCCCCGCCAGCCTTGTGATTTCGGCATAGCTCAGTAACGGCATTGAGCGCGAAGGGGGTGCACCCGGCGCTGGCCCAAACCTTCACGCCCGACCTCGGCGATTTCCGCCACCGCGAGCCAGCACAGCGGCGACAGTGACGTTGGACCAGGCTCCGCCGCGTGCTGACTTCACCCCGCGCGCGTTCAATGCCTCCGCGATGCCGCGTTGGGTGACGATGCCGGCCTTCTGGATTTCTCTGATGACCGGCAGCACGTTCGCAGCGAACCGATCCGCCCCGGCCTTCCGGGCCGCGGCCGCGAGCTTGCGTGCCTTGTCCAACCGCGGATTGCCCAAGCGCGTGCCGCGCGCCTTGGCCGCCGCCAACGCGTCCTTGGTGCGCTGTGAGATTTGCTCCCGCTCGTGCTGAGCCACAGCGGCGAGGATATGAACCGTCAGCTTATTAGCGTGCGGATTATCAACGGCGATGAACTCGACGCCCGAGTTCATCAACGCGGCGATGAAGGCCAGATTGCGCGATAGGCGGTCGAGCTTGGCGATGACCAGCTTGGCCCGATGGCGCCGGCAGGCCGCGAGCGCCTTGGCAAGTTCGGGCCGGTCAGAGTGCTTCCCGCTCTCGACCTCGACGTGCTCGCCGATCAGTTGCCAGGAGCCGCCGTCAAGATAGTCCCGCACCGCCTTCCGCTGCGCTATCAGGCCGAGGCCGCTCTCGCCCTGACGATCGGTCGACACCCGGTAGTACGCAACAAACTTGCCGGTACCGAGGACTACGCCACATGGCGACTAGGCGTCGCGGCCGAGCTCCAACGCCAGTACGGCATTGCCTTCGACATCATCCCCGAGGAAGGGTGGATGCGGCTGTATGTGAAGGGGCTGTCGCCGGAGCAAGCGGCCAGCGCCGACGAGATTGAGAAGTACTACGCGCGCGAGCCAGGCGAGGGGTTACGCAAGTAGCCGCGCCATAGCCCCAGGATAAGCAGACGGCCGCGAAGGGGGCGCCGAGACGCCCCGCCGGCGGCCAGCACTTCAGCCGCGCCGGCCGATCGGCGGAACCAATTCCGCGAACTCAACATTTGAGTTGGCGGATTTGGCCCTGACAGCCCGCCGCGCTGCCAGGGTCGGGCGCGGCCCTTCCTCGGTATCAGTACGGGGGCCGAACCGCATCCCGCCCCCTGGCACCCCCCGCCGCGCCAGCCCGCGCGTCAGCATACACGAATGGCTCGCAACGCCAATTTCGTCGCCGACAACTGGTTGGCATTCTTTCTCCCCAAGGGCACGCCCGCGGCGATCGTGCAGCGGCTCAACGAGGCGTCAATCGCCGCGATGACGACGCCCGCCGTGCAGGCGCGGCTCAAGGAGATCGGTGCCGACATGGTCGCGCCGGAACGGCGCTCGCCGGAATTCCTGCAGGCGTTCGTCGCCAGCGAGATCGCAAAATGGGCGGGCGCGATCAGGGCCGCAGGCGTCGCCGGGGAGTGATGCCGCTGCGCCGCTCGCCGCCCCGATCGCTGCCCTGCTATTGCCGCGATGTCGCGGCAGACAGGGTCCGGGGTTGGGCACTGTCGAAGGTCAGGGGTGACCGCCCGAGCTCTATTGCAACCCGATACTGCCGTGTCCCGCCGCGCTCTCTTGCGCGCGCTCGGATCGTCGAGCGCCGCGCTTGCGCTCGGCGGCTGCGCGAGCCAGGCGTTCCCCGGCGCCCGCCACGACGCGTCGGCCGTGTCCGATACGCCGACGCTGCTGGTCGCGACCACACGCAAGCCGGTGAAGGGCGCACGTGCAAAGCCGTGGTACGGGCCCGAGCGCGCCTCGGCGATGAGCGTCGCCCGCGCGAAGCTCACGCCGCCGAACGATGGCCGCTTTTCGCTCGCGGCGGTCGGCCTCGATGACTGGCAGCTCGCCGGGATCGAGCCGATGTCGGGCAACGCGGTCGGCGAGCTCCTCGCCGCGGCGACCAGCGGACGCGACGTCCTCGTTTACGTCCATGGCTTCAACCAGACCTTCGAAGCTGCGGCACTCGACGCCGTCCGGCTGTCCGACGGAATCCGTTTTCGCGGCGAGACCATGGTGTTCTCCTGGCCGTCCAAGGCGGGCCTGTTCGACTATGCGTATGACCGCGAGAGCGCGATGTGGTCGCGCGACGCGCTCGAGCGCGTGCTCGATGCGCTCATCGCGAGCCCGACAGTCAGCCGGGTCCACATCGTCGCCCACAGCCTGGGCACGATGCTCACCCTGGAGGCCCTGCGCCAACTGCACGCACGCCAGCAGGAGACGGCGGCCGACCGGATCGGCGCGGTGGTGCTTGCAGCGCCCGACATCGACATGGACGTGTTCACCTCCTCGGTCGAGCGCATCGGGGCGCTCGCGCGCAAGATCACGGTGATCACCGCCACGAACGACCGCGCGCTCGCGGTCTCGCGCAAGCTGGCGGGCGGCATCACCCGGGTCGGCGCGGCCGAGAAGGCCGAGCTCGAGCGGCTGGGCTTGCGCGTCATCGACGCCTCGCAGCAGGGCTGGGGCATCGTCAATCACGACCTGTTCCTGTCGAGCAGCGCGGTGCAGCAGGTGGTCCGTCGCGCCATCGACGGCCCCGGGCTGAGCGGCTGACGGTCGGCTCGCCGGGCAGCATCGCCAAGGGCGAGGCTCTGGCTGCCGGGGTCCCCGGCAAGACGGTCGCCCGCGCCATCTGTCACGGAATGGTTCGAGCCGCATTTGATTTGATTTTTTTGCTCCCACCCCAAGGGTTGCATAGGCGCGGGCGTTGCGGGCGTTTTACAAAACTTGAATATTTGATTTTAAATCAAGATTTCCTGATACGGCTGATCACGATCGTTTCGGCGCCGAAGGACGCACTCCTCGTGCTTGGGGTCGCGCGGCGTCGTTGATCACATCGCCGGTCAGCAGCACGCCGCCTCTCGGCACCGCTGTTCCTGAGGGAACAGGGTCGGCCACGCCGCCGGGCATTGGCTCCTCTCGCATTCTTTCCGTGCGGCGCACAGTGCTTCGGCACGTTCGTCTCCCGTGATAATGGGGAAAAAGTACGCAAATTGCGTTCTTTTATTGAGGATCATTTCATCCTCGCTTTGCGGCTACTTGCTTGGTTGCGTTGACTCCGAATCCGAGCAACACAAGGCAGACCAGCGCCGCGAGCCACACCAGCCAACCGCGTTTTGGTTCTGCAGGTCTCTCGATCTTGGGCGGGGGCGGCTCCCGATAGGTCGTTACGCCACTTGGCAGCGCCGTGTCGAACGTTTCACTGATGCGCGATTGCTCCGGCTCGAATATCGGCCGCGTGGCGACGATGCGGATCGGTGGCGCAGCGGCGACCGTAACTGGCTGTTCTAACGGTGGCCACGGCGGCTCGCTATCGGGCGGTGGCAGCACCCGGCGCGGTGACGGTCGCTCACGCGTTGACCGTTCCTGCGCGTGCGCGGTGGTCCAGTGCAGCAGACGCTTGTCGATGCGCCGGCTGCCGACATACCAGCACCGCTTCCCGGCGACCAAGCGCCATGACATGCCATTCGCGCCCTTGCTCTGGCACACAATCGCCGCGGCCGGTTCGGCGCTGGTTGCGGCGAACGCCATCGCTGCGAGTAGCGTCAGACCGATCCGGGTCACGCGCTCACGCCTCTGCTGCCGCATCACCTGCGAAGAAGGACACAGTGTCCTTCTTCGTCTTGTTGCTAATCATCCTCGCGTTCAAGCTCACGTTCGAGCCTGCGGGCGCGCCAACGCGCGTTGTACCACGTGCCGCGCGCCACACCGGCCGACTCCCAAGGGCGGCCGCGTTCTCGTTTCCGTTCGTCGTCCGGCTCCCGTAAGCCCCGGCTGGCACTGGCTCTGCTGCTCTACACCGGACAGCGTCGACCGAGGTGGTGACGATGGGCAAGCAGCACATCGACAAGAACGGCGCGATCCACCTCCGCCAGATCAAGGCAGGTGCGGCACTGGTGATCCCGGTGCATTCGATCTTGCAGGGCTCCGAGGCGCAGGTCATGACCAATAGCCTCCCTCAAACAGGCTCGCAATAATAAGGTGGATTTGTGTCCTCACTGACATTGGGTTCGGTGCCCATTCGCCAGCAGTTGAGCCACGCCGAAGCCACTGGGAAAAAAATCCGCGCGGTTGGCGCGCTGGCGGCACCCCTCCCGGCACGTCCCGATGGGATGGTCTCCGTGCGCCCCGTTGATCACTGACAAACCCAATGCGACGGCAGAAGAGAAGCGGTTCGCAGACGATGATTAGGACGCATAGACAGGCCGTTCTTCTTCGCCAAGAAGCTTCCAAGCTCCCACTGTTCTGACGAGAACAACGGCAGCCACACTCCGTCTGATTTTCGCGGGCGCGCTGTCCGTATTGTGGTGTAATCGTGCTCGCGGCACCGGGCGCCGGAGCGCCTAATTTGGGTGATCGGGGGTTACTTCAAGCGTTGTCGATTCTGCCGCCACGCGCCGGGGTTTTGCCCCCCCCCAACGGGCTGCATACACGATGGCTGGCGCGGGTGTTCTACAACCCGTCCACCTGCTCGACATTGAACACGGTGTAGCCCATTCGAGTACGAGATCGGCAAACAGGCGCGGCACGCGCGCGTAGTGGACGGTGTAGCCGTCGCAACCGGCCTTCTGCGCCAGCGCACAGGCGTGAGGTGCAAGTCCGGTCCAGGTAGGGCCCAGCAAGCCGCCTGGAAGCGAGTGTTGCATGAGGCGGCGGCGACGCCGAACACGAAGCGTACACCGCGGGTGCGTGGGGTGTGGGAGTGAGCCATGCGGGGGGCCTCTAGCAATAGAGGTCCCTATCGCGACCGACGAAACTTTCTGATCCTACTCAAGTCAGGAGGCTCAATGTGGCAGAGAACAGCGAACGCTTAAAGATAACCGCCGAGACATCGGGAACACCAGCGATGAAGCCAATGGTCATCATGATTGGTGCCGACAAGGGCGGCACTGGCAAGACCACGATTGCGCGGACGTTGCTGGACTATTTCGCGGCGCGAAATACCTTGGCACGCGCATTCGATTCCGAATTCCCGCGCGGCACCCTCAAGCGCTTCCATCCAGGCGTGACCGAGATCGTCAACATTACGGTGGCCCCTGATCAGATGAAGATGATCGATACGCTGGCCAGCAGCCCTGTGAGGGTGAGCGTCATCGACGTGCGCGCCGGCCTGCTGTCGCCGACGCTGCGGACGTTCACCGAAATCGGCTTCTTCGATCTGGTGCGGGCAGGCGAACTGAATTTCGCCCTGTTCCACGTGGTCGGCCCGTCGCTCGCTTCGCTCGACGAGATCAGCGACGTGCTCCCCTATGCGGGGGACCACAACTATTTCGTGGTGAAGAATTTCATCAATGAGACGAGCTACTTCGAATGGCACCCAACCATCTACAAGGATTATTCCAATTTGGTGAAGGACGCGCCGGAGATCAACATCCCGAAGCTCAATGAGATGGCCTACGAGCAAGTGGAACTCACCGGCGTCCCGTTCTCGACGTTCGTGGCGGACAAGACTTTGGACAACCAGCCAGCCGACTACTCGCTCGTGCTGCGCGGCTATGTTCGCACCTGGCTCAACCAGGTCCAGGCGGAGTACGATCGCGTCGGCCTGCTCGATAGGATGTACGAGCGCGCGGCGAGGTCGAGGGCGTAACTTGTTGAACGTGAGGCGACACTGATCCGCCCGACCGGCGGCCTCTTTTTTATTCTGCCCCCACCCCGACAGGTTGCATACACGATGGCTGGCGCGGACGTTTTACAAAACCTTTCTCCTATCTCCGAGCTGTTATGGTCATTCCCCCCCCCCGCGGCTACTTTACGCGCTTCCACACCGACTCGGCTTTCGTGCCGGTTGAGGTGGCAGGGTTCATGGTCCGCAATTCGTCCTCGGTGATCGAGGTGACGACCCGCTTGCCCTCGGTGCCGTTGAATTTCGCGAACGAGCTGCCCTCGAAGCGAACCGTGATGGTCTTGCTCGCTTCGTCGACCGTGTATGTACCGTACATGGCAATCACGCCCTGGGCGATGGCCTTGTTCTGATCGGGGGTGCCGCCCATTCGGTTGTCGATCTTGGGAAGGTCGGTATGCATCAGCATCTGGGTAAAGCGGCCGTTGGCGTCGAACATGTAGGTACCCTTCGGATTGGCACCCCACGGGTTGGTCTTGGTGCCGTCCGCCTGCGTGTCGATGGCCGAGACTAGGGTCCACGCTCCGACAATTTGCTCCTTCAGCGGCTTTTGCTGGCTGAGCGCCGCGCCCGGCTGCAACGCCAAGCCGACCGCCAGAACGAACGACAGGCTGAGAATGCCACGACGTGTCATCGAATTCCTCCCATGGGTTGACGCGCGCACCCAGCGTGCACGCGAGCCGGGATTTCCCCGATGCCGCGAGTGTGCCATAGCAGGATGGGCTGGTCCTTGGGCCGAACCTGAAATCTTCTGAATTGAAACGAGCCGGAGCCGGTCCAGTCGGCGGTAACCGTGAACAAACACCGACCGCGCACATTACGGTCGCGAGTCGCGCAGGGCTGCCAGAACGGCTCCTCCAGGGTCACGCTTGTCGTGTGCCCAGCCGCCTTCACCCAGCGCTTGCGCGGCCACCGTCTGACCAACTTGGCGGGCACACCGGGTGCCGGCCAAGATGCCCCACGGGACCTTCATCCGAGGGTGGGCTGGTCACGCGCAGATCTGCAGCACGTAGCTTCCCATATGAAAGGCCCCGTCCGAGCCGCAGCAGAACGGGGCCAGGGCCGAGGGTCACGTTCAGTTTGTCGCGGCTGCCGGGGCTCGCTTGAATGTTATTTGGATTTGGCCGCCAGCCATAGCAGTGGGGTTGCTGTATTTCAGCTCATCTGCCGTGAGCGAGTTGATAGTCCGTTTGTGCGGTCGTCCGAGTTGATTGGGGAATGTCGTGCTCTCGAGGTTGAGAGTGATGGTCTTGCTTGCCTCGTCAACGCTGTAGGTGCCCTGGTAGGCGATCGACCCGTCAACAATGGCTTTGGCTTCCTCTGGTGTCGACTTGAGTCGATCATTCGCAGCGAGCTTTGGAAGATCTGCACGTGTGTAGAAGACAACGAAACGACCATCCGCGCCAAAGACGTTAACGCCCTTCGGATTGGTGCCAAAGGAGTGGACCTTGGTACCGTCTGGGGCCGTGCGTTCCCAAGAGACGATGTTCCAGGTCCCGACGATTTGGTCCTTGAGCGATTTTTGCTGGCTAACGGCGCTGCTTGGCAGCAACGCAATCCCCAGCACCGTCATCACAGGAAGAGTAAGAATGCCACGCCTTTTCATTGGATTCCTCCATAGGTTTTGGTGCACGCCGCGGCGCTGATCAAACTGTTTAGTCTAGATGAAGACTGTTGACGGTATGGTGCCTGCCGACGGCACGCTCTGCTGCCCATTAATTCCGAACGGCAAGTTCGGCACGCTCCGTCTCAAAGGCAGCTGGCGATATGGTAGGCCGGTTCCCGTGCGCACACAAATAGACGCGCGCTATGGCCTAACAGAGCCATCCAAGCCGCGTGCGGCCTCTGTTATTGGAGGAGTCCGCACGCAGGCCAGCATTTACTGGTACCGGTACCTGCGGCTCTGACCTTGCGCTCACCCGCGTGCGCACAATCTCCATAGTCGCCGGTCAACACTGTCTCAGGCGGTGCCCCGCCACCGTAACTCTCGGCGAGACACGCCGCCAAAACGCGCAGCGACGAACCCCGAAAAGTCATCGATATTGTGCTCATCAGGTATGCCGAGCACATGCAGGGCTCGCCTGATTCAGAACAATTCAGGTCTCGCCCAAGGACATGCCGGGCGGCTCCGGCCCATACTCGCCGTGACATTGGTTCTGCGGTAGGCTCTTCGGTCAGCGAAAAAGAACAACATCTCCAAACGCTGTCTGTGCGCTTCAGGGGAGGCACGGCATGAGACGGCGCGAGTTCATCACGCTGCTAGGCAGCGCGGCGGCGTGGCCGCTCGCGGGGCGCGCGCAGCAGCCTGAGAAGTTGCGCGGCATCGGCGTGCTCGGTGGATACGCGGCACACGATCCGGAGGTCGGACCCCGCGTCGCGGCGCTGCAGCAGGGCCTGGAAGCGCTGGGATGGTCGGAGGGTCGCAATATTCGGATCGATTATCGCTGGGCGTCGGGCGATGCCGCCCGCATGCGGGGCTACGCCGCGGACTTGGTGAGCCAGGGATCCGACTTGATCTTGACCAGCACCACTCCGACGTTGCGGGCACTACAGCAAGAGACCCGAACAATTCCGATTGTGTTCGTGGCGATTTCCGACCCTGTGGGCGATGGTTTCGTCGCCAGCTTAGCGCGTCCGGGTGGCAACATCACCGGCTTCAGCAGCCACGACCCCGCGATGGCTGGGAAATGGCTTGAACTCCTCAAAGAGTGTGCGCCCGGCATCGAGCGGGTCGCAATCATCTTCAACCCGGACACCGCTCCCCATTCGGTCTATTTGCCCTTGATCAAGGCTGCGGCCCCCGTTTTCTCGGTGAAGCTCATTACAGCCGCTGTTCGAAGCGCTGCCGAGATCGAAAGCGTCATTGCTGACCTTGGAAGGGAGCCAGGTGGTGGCCTCATTGCAATGCCGGATATCTCCAATGTCTCCCATCGCGGGCTGATCTCTGCACGCGCGGCCCATCACCGCGTGCCCGCTATCTTCTACAGACGTTTCTTCGCCACAACCGGCGGTCTGATGTCCTTCGGCGTCGATGATGTTGACCAATACAGACGGGCCGCGACCTACATGGATCGCATTTTCAAGGGCGCCAAACCAGCCGATCTTCCGGTGCAGCAACCGACGAAGTTCGAACTCGTCATCAATCTCAAGGCCGCCAAGGCGCTCGGCATCGAAATCCCACCAACCCTGCTCGCCCGTGCCGATGAGGTGATCGAGTGAACAGGCGCGAGTTCATCACGATGCTCGGCGGCGCAGCGGCGTGGCCGCTGGCGGCGCGCGGGCAACAGCCGGCCAGGCTGCCCACCATCGGCTTTTTTGGCGTGAGCACTCAGGCCAATTGGAGCGCGTCCATTGGCCGAAGACCCGCATTGTGTAGCGCGGCGACAGCCACTACGGCCGAACATCCGTGGCAACAAATTGCAAATTTCGCGGCCTCGTCGCGGAGCTTGGGATCGAGCGAGCGACGCCGCACGACTTGAGGCAAGCGTGGTTCATGGTCGGCGGTGGCCTGCGTCGCTGATGACGCCAAAGGCGAGAGGGTCGAGCTGTTGTGGGACGCGGAGCTCGACGGCTCGATCCTGAGCGTATGAAGGCTGGGCTGCCGTCGCCAAGATCGGAACTGATGACCCGACGGTTTTCTCGGCATATCTGCGCACTCTGCGGTGGAATACCGCGACGGCCGCTGACCGCGCCCGCCAAGCCCTCGCGCGGTCGAATGGCTGCGGCACACGAGCGCACCAGCGCACCACCTGACAGAGCAGCGTTTGATTGCCAAACATTAATTCGGCCGTCACCTCGCAGTAAGGCCGGCGCCTTCATTTAGCCGCCCAGCACGGCGCCCGCAGCGCCGTTAATCAAATGGAGACATTATGATCAGTCCTCGAGACAAACTGGATCGCGCTCATTCGGCGCGGCGTCTGGTCCTTCTTGCCACCACCGCGAGCTTCGCTGCCGCCGCACTTCTTTTTGGCCCGGGCGGCTCAGGCCAATCGATGCTCCCGGCGGCGTCGACCGCAAACGCCAAGGAGAGCGCGCCACAGGCTGGCCGGGGCTGGATCGGCGTGCAGATCCAGCCCGTCACCACCAACATCGCCGAAAGCCTCGGTATGAAGGAAGACAAAGGCGCGCTGGTCGCCGAACCGCTCACGGACGGTCCCGCCGCGAAGGCTGGCATCCTCTCGGGGGACGTCATCACTGCACTGAACGGTCAACCGGTCAACGATATCCGCGACCTTGCCAAGCAGATCGGCAACATGGCTCCGGGTGGCACGGTGAACCTCACGATTTGGCGCAAGGGCGAGGAGAAGACCATCTCGCTGACTCTCGGTGAAATGCCGAAGCAGCACGAAGCGCGTGCAGCCGCGCCCAAGGCCGATGCGGATCGCGCCGACGCGCCGAAGCTCGGTTTGATGCTCGCGTCTGCCGAGCATGTCGCAGGTGCCGGCTCTGAAGGGGTCATCGTGATCGATCTCGATCGCAACGGACTTGCCTTCGAGCACGGTTTCAAGATCGGCGACATCATCCTCGATGTTGGCGGGAAGAAGGTCGTTACCCCGGTCGATGTGCGCACTGTCGTCAGGGACGCCCACAAGGATGGCAAGCGAGTGGTGTTGATGCGGTTGAAGTCGAACGAGACGATAAAGTTCGTCGCCGTTCCGATCGCTCGCGCCTGAGCCGGGATGAAGCGCGCTCCACCGGATCACCACATCAGCCCGGTCGGAACGCACGCCGGGGATGGGACAAGCAAGAAGACCGTCCCCGGCGCCTTCGAGGTACCACGCCAACTTTACGGAAATCTGTCACTCATTCGGCTCGATCCCCGGTCCGAGACCACTTTGCAGCACGTCGCCGCCCAGCCGAGAAGCCCGATGAACGAGGGACGTCAGATGCCGCGATTCTATTTTCACTTCCACGACGCAAAAACCATTAAGGATGACTTAGGCGAAGATTTCGCGGACATACACGCCGCCGGCGAGCATGCCCGACGGATGGCCAGGGAGCTGGCGGATGAACCCCACGGAAGCGGCGCCGCCATCGTAGTATCAGACGGGCACCAAGAATTGTTTGAAGTTGCGCTGGCTGAGAGCCTGGTCCCTCAAGGCGCGCGGCCACAACCCACATGACGGCATCTCTCGGATTTTGAATTTCAGGTACCACCTGAAGAATGGCCAATCCGGGTCTAACCGTGGCGCCGCCGTTAGACGGCACACGCTGGCGGCCTGGGGCCGGGGAGGTTTGAACTTGGTTGGAAACCTGCCAGGGGCACGGCAGCCATCCTCCGCTCATGGCATGGCCCGCGCGCTGGAAGATTGCGCGAAATGGCTTGGCATTTGTTCACATGGGGTGGTGCGGTGATCATCGTGACGGCTAAGGAATTGCTGGTAATGATGCTCGACCTGATAGCAATTCAGGTCCTTGCTCGCGCGCTCGACCAGCATATCGGCGACCTGGCCCCCTTGAGGAGACGCTCGGTATAGAGCCGCCCGCCGTGGCGGGACGCTCGTGCCGCGCGCTACCTTGGGAACAGCCGCAGCTCTGCGTCCGCCAGCACGCCGCCGGTGATCGAGATCGGGGCGAACGGGGCGCGGGCGGCGAGCTCGGCGCTCGAGATCATGATCTGGTCGATGCGGGTGGCGAGCTGCGCCACCGATGCGGCGTAGACCAGCCGCCCGAAGCGGCACCACAGGATCGCGCCCATGCACATGGCGCAGGGTTCGCCCGAGGTGTAGAGCGAGCTGCCGACCAGCGCATCCGGGCCGTGCTCGGCGAGGCAGCGCCTGATCGCGACCATCTCGCCGTGGGCGGTCGGATCGCGGTCAGTGCGCCCGCGATTGCGGCCACGGGCGATCACCGCGCCGTCGCGCACGATCACCGCGCCGAACGGGAAGTCGGCCTGCCGGGCCTCGTCGAGCGCCATCTGCATGAAACGCTCGTCCTCGACCGGGGCCGCATCGGGCGGCTGCGCGCGAAGGACCGCGGGCGAGACGGTTGCGGCCGCGAGACCGGAAAGTAAGGAGCGTCGATCGGGACGCAGGAACAGCGAAGCGCAATTCTCCGGATGATGCATGTCGCGACTCACTCGCGGGTTGAGCGTCCCGTCAATCGTACTGCGATCGGCATCGCCCGGATAGGACCAGTATCGTGCGTCTATTGAATTGGCTACCTTAGTCGTGGAGGCCTAACGAGGGCTTCGTTGAAGGGGCGTATATAGGGCAGTGTCATACGGTCCCGGGGTTGTTGCTTCGCCAACAGCGAATTTCCACGACGGCGGCTTCGGGCTCAGGCTCGATCGACGCAAGACACTGGGAGCTGCTATCGGCTGTGGCGTTGCCTTGTCGGGCCTCGCCCGGCCCAGCGTGGCCGCACCTGGGGTGCGCACCCTTGTTTCACCTGACCAGCTCAGCGCAGCCTACGACTATGTCATTATTGGTGCGGGTTCGGCAGGTTGCGTGTTGGCGCACCGGCTTGGCCGCGCCGCGCGGAGAGTGCTTCTGATCGAGGCCGGTGGCCCGGCGAATTTAGCCGCCATTGCCAATCCGCCCGACTGGCCTGAGCTTCAGGGCAGCCAAGTGGACTGGCGATATTCAACGATCCGACAGGCGGGGCTCGCTGGTCGTGTCGTTCCGTATCCGCGCGGTAAAGTGGTGGGAGGTTCGAGCGCTATCAACGCCCTCGCCTATCAGCGCGGTCACCCGGCCGCGTACGACCGCTGGCCCGAGGGATGGCGTCACTCGGACCTTCTGCCATATTTCAAGCGCGCCGAAACATTTTCCGGTGGCGCCAGCGCCTGGCACGGCGGCGATGGTCCGCTGCACGTGCTCTCGCTGGCGGATGTGACGGACCGCAATCCTGTCGCATCGGCCTTCATGACAGCGGCGCAGGACCTCGGATTCCCGGCAGCGCCTGATCTTGGAGGAGCAAATACCACTGGTGTCGGCTGGAACCAGCTCAGCATCAAAGGGCACCTTCGCGACGATGCCTCGACCGCCTACCTTGCAAGCCTCGACGGCGCGACCGTGGATCTGCTGGTTGGCACAGAGGTGCTCGGTCTGGTCATCGAGAACCAACGGTGTATCGGACTGCGGATTTCCAATCGTGTCGTGCGGCCCGACATTGAGGTCTTGCTCTGCGCTGGGGCCATTGATTCGCCGCGCCTCTTGATGTTGTCGGGCATCGGTTCTGCTGACGACCTTCGACCTCTCGGCATCCCCGTCGCCATCGATCTGCCGGACGTCGGTCGCCATCTCGAAGATCATCTGCTCGTTGCGGGCGTGGGCTACAAGGCGCGACGCGAGGTGCCCCGCTCTCACTACAATCACGCTGATGCTCTCGTCTACGTGCCGCAAGGCGCGTCTGAGGCGAGCCCAGAACTCCTGGTGATGTGCGTCTCGCTGCCGTTCGTCTTGCCTACTGTAGGCCCGCTTGCTTCACCGGCGTACGTCCTCGTGCCTTGCCTGATGCGGCCCCGCAGCCGGGGCCGCGTGAGACTTGCCTCCGACAACCCGCGTGCTCCAGCCCTCATCGATCCCAACTACCTCTCAGAAACTGCTGATCTCGCTGTCCTTGCGGACGGCGTTGCTCTTGCCCGCGACATCGGCGCCGGCACCGCCTTTGCCGAGTGGCGAGCGGAGGAAGTTACCCGGGCCCCGGCTGGGCAAACATTGCCACTCAGCACGATTTCATTCGTCGCGCGGCGAATCCCTTCCACCATCCCGTCGGCACCTGCCGCATCGGGTCCGTCGTTGATGAAGCCCTGCGCGTTAAAGGCATTGCGGGTTTGCGTGTCATTGACGCCTCGGTGCTGCCAGGCATTCCGGCTGCAATGACCAACGCCGCCGTAACGGCAGTAGCCGAAAAGGCAAGCGACCTTGTGCTTGCAGGATAGAGGCCAGGCCGGGGATGTGACCCTCATTGCAGCGGCATTTTCTGCACCGATATGGTAGGGTCCGATCGTCGGATAACGGGAGCACATGAGGCGGCGC
>CAVZSC010000006.1:0-89078 GCA_963777755.1 uncultured Alphaproteobacteria bacterium | reverse complement strand
TAGTCCGGCCGCGACCGGATCGCCGCCGATAGAGAAGACGATCGGGATCGTGCTGGTCGCGGCCTTGAGCGCCAACGTCGCCGGCGTGCTGGTCGGCACGGCGATGACGTTCACCTGGCGGGCGATCAGCTCCGCCGCGAGCGCCGGCAGCCGGTCGTTGTGTCCGTGCGCCCAGCGATAGTCGAGCACGACATTCTGGCCCTCGACGAACCCAGCCTGGGCAAGTCCCTGGTGGAACGGAACCAGGCGAGGCGCCCAAAGTTCGGGCGATTCAGCGCCGAGGAACCCGATCACCGGCATCGCCGGCTGCTGCGCGCGCGCCGCCAGCGGCCAGGCCACGGCCGAGCCGCCGAGCATCGTGATGAACTCGCGGCGCTTCATGAGCTCCCCCTCAGTCCTAGGATCGCACCCTACCACATCGTTGTAGGTAGGAATGCCACGTTGTGCATCACAGCAAAAATTGGCCGCCGATGTCGGCTCCGGGTCAAACTCGGACCTGTAGCGATCGCGACCGAATGTCCGCTTTGCCCCCCAACTCCAGACATACCGGATCATCGTGAGAATGGACGCGATGTGCCACAACCGGACTCATGCAGTGCAGCAAGAGCGTCGTTATTCTATCACCTCGTCGGCGCGGGCGAGCACGGATGGCGGTATCGTCAGGCCAAGTGCCTTCGCGGTCTTGAGATTGACGGCGAGTTCGTACTTGGTCGGAGCCTGCACCGGCAGGTCGGCCGGCTTCTCGCCTCTCAAAATGCGGTCGACATAGCCCGCCGCAAGCCGGTACTGGCCGACCAGTTCGGGCCCATAGGAGATCAGGCCGCCGGCGGTGACGAAGGAGCGGTAAGGATAAACGGTTGGCCAACGGTGCCGTGCAGCCAACGAGATGATCAGGCCGCGATGAATCACGACCTGCGATCCCACCGCAACGATCACGCCGCTGTTTGGGAAGCGCGCAAATTCCGTTGTGCTGCGCTCGATGTCGGCAAAATCAAGCAGGCTCAACTCCACCCCGGCTGCGCGCGAGAAGACCTGGATGACAGCCCATTGTCCGGCAGAGCCGCTGGTGTCGAAAGTTCGGAATACGCCCACGCGCGTAGTCTGCGGCGCGACCTCTTTGAGGAGCTCAAGCCATTTTGCGCTCAGATCGAATTCGAATTGGAGAAAGCCGGTGGCGTTGCCGCCCGGCTGCGCCAAGCTTTTGATGGAGCCGCTGCCAACCGGATCGATGGACTGAGCGAACACGATCGGCACGCTGCGGGTTCCCCGTAGCAGCGCCGGCAAGGTCGGGCCGCTCCCAGCTAGGATGACATCCGGATTGAGGGCGATCAGATCCGCTACATTTTTGTGCAGGCGCGGGACATCGCCCGCGCTCCAGCGGGTTTCGATCCGCACGTTTCGGCCGACCTCCCAGCCCGTCCTCCCCAGTCCTTGCAAAAACGCCGCCAGCTGGGCCTGCATATCCGGTTCGTCGGACGTGGCGTGAGTCAGCACTCCGACGAGCCGCACGCGCTCCTGCGCGCGCGCCGCGAGCGGCCACGCAGCCGCGCCGCCGAGAAGCGTGATGAACTGGCGGCGTCTCATGGCTCCCCTCCCACAGGCCGAGGAAGACACCCTACCACGTCGTGGGAGCCGCTGTATTGTGCATCACAGCAAGTTTGGGTGCTCGACGTCCGAGATGGGTCAGACTCGGACCTGCAGCGATCGCAACCGAATGTCCGCTTTGCCCCCCAACTTCAGACATACCGGATCATCGTGAGAATGGACGCGATGTGCCAGGAGCGGACTCATGCAGCGCAGCAAACTATATTCAATCACCTCGTCAGCGATAGCGAGAAGGCTTGGCGGAAAGGTGAGGCCGAATGCTCTGGCGGTGTTGAAGTTGATGGCCGGGACAACCCTCGCCGCCTTAAGCGGCTCGCCCGGCCATGACGACGCTGGGTCATCTTCATCGGGAAACCCTCTAGCGCTCAGCCCGCCAAGTTGCCAGTCTTGCAACAAAAGCGTCCGGCAGGTTCTTGGGCCGAACCTGAATTCTCCTGAAGCTGGTGCGCTGGGCCGGAGCCTCACGAGCCCCTATTGCCGAGGGTATTCCTGAAAATCGGAAAAATAATTCCGCTTTGCCTCTTGACATAATTCCCAAAATAGCTTTTTACTCCCAGTTATCCCGGCTCACCGAGGGCGTCTTCCGGAGACACACGAAGGCGGAGCGGGGAGCGGCAGCCACGATCGGTTCATCATCGGTCGCAGCCGCCGCGGTGGAGCGCCGCGAGGGCGCGCGCCCCTACGTCACTGGGGCGCGGGGACACCCTCGCAAGGTGTTCCGGCGTGTCCCTTCCCGCCTCGCAAACGGGAGGGGGACAAACACGCCACGGGTGCGGCGTTCCGCACCAGCGCCCTCGCGGCGCTCCGCTCCCTCAGGATTATCCTGAGGGCGTTATCCTGAGGTGCTCGAGCGCGCAGCGCTCGAGCCTCGAAGGACGCGAAGCCCGGCTCGAAACGGTCGCAAGCCATGCGAGCGACCGCCGGGAAGGGCGGAGCATGGCTATTTGACATCGTAAATCGAAACAAGATTGCCCCTCGGGCGGGCGACCGGAACTTTGCACCGGTCGGCAGAGCGAATAGGATCATGCCCGAGTGCCAACGCCTTGCACCGCCCTTCCCGCATTCCGCTGACGCTCCCATGCGGGCCACGAACCGAGGATGAAGCCATGTCGTTGCCGCAGCAGATCGTGATCAGCGAAGTCGGGCCGCGCGACGGGCTGCAGATCGAGCAGGCGTTCATCCCGACCGAGCAGAAGATCGCCCTGATCGACGCGCTCTCGCGCACGGGCCTCGCCAAGATCGAGGCCACCTCGTTCGTCCACCCCAAGGTGGTGCCGCAGCTCGCCGATGCCGAGGCGGTCGCCGCCGGCATCGAGCGCCGCGAGGGCGTTCGTTACGCTGCCTTCATTCCCAACGCCCGCGGCGCCGAGCGCGCGGTCGCGGCGGGGATCGACGACCTGAAAGTCGGCATGGCGGCGAGCGACACGTTCAACGAGCTCAACGTCCGCATGACCACCGAGCAGGGCATGCGGGCGATCGACGAGATCGCCCGGGTGGCGAAGGGGACGAGCAGCCGCGTGGTCGGCGGCATCGCGACCGCCTTCGGCTGCCCCTACGAGGGGCCGGTCTCGCCCGATCGCGTCCGGCGAATGTTCGCGCAGCTCGTGGAGCTTGGGGCTCCGATCGTCTATCTCGCCGATACGACCGGCGTCGCCAATCCGGACCTCGTGCGCCGCACGGTCGAGGACCTGCGGGCGCGCTGGCCGCAGGCGCGCATCGGCCTGCACCTGCACAACACGCGTGGGCAGGGCATCGCCAACGCGCTCGCCGGCCTCTATTGCGGCGTGGCGGATTTCGAGGGCTCGATCGGCGGGCTCGGCGGCTGCCCGTTCGCGCCGCGCGCGGTCGGCAACATCTGCACCGAGGATTTCGTCCACATGGCGGAAGAGATGGGCATCGAGACCAATGTCGATCTCGATGCCCTGATCGAGACGTCGCGCATGGCGCAGCAGATCCTCGGCCGGACGCTGCCGGGCATGGTGATGAAGGCCGGCAAGGCGAGCGAGCGGCACGCGCGCGACGTCGCGCGGGTGAAGGTGGATTGACGGTGAACTGACATGAGCACGCGCTACCCGGGCTTGCGCCATCTGACCATCGAGGAACCGGAGCCCGGGCTCATGGTCGTCACCTTCAACCGGCCGGAGGTGCTGAACGCCCTCAACACGGCGACGTCCGAGGACATGCGCACGGTGTTCGGGCCGCTGGCCTTCACGCCGGGCGACCTGCGCTGCGTGATCCTCACGGGCGCCGGCGAGAAGGCATTCAGCGCCGGCGGCGATCTCAAGGAGCGCCAGGGCATGACCGACGAAACCTGGCGCCTGCAGCACGCGATCATCGAGGAGGCCGCCTACGCGATCATCAATTCCTCGGTTCCGGTCATCGCCGCGGTCAACGGCCTCGCCTTCGGCGGCGGCTGCGAGCTTGCGCTCTGCTGCGACTTCATCTACGCGGCGCGCACTGCGCGCTTCGCCCTGCCGGAGGTCACGCGCGGCATCATGCCGGGCGCCGGCGCGACGCAGAACCTGCCGCGCGCGATCGGCGAGCGCCGCGCCAAGGAGATCATCCTGTCGGGCAAGCCGTTCAGCGCCGAGGAGGCGCTGCGCTGGGGCATGGTCAACGAGGTCTGCGAGGGTGCCGAGCTGATGCCACGCGTGCTTGAAGTTGCCCGCACCGTCGCCGGCAACGCCCCGATTGCGGTGCGCCAGGCCAAGAAGGCGATCCATTTCGGGATGCAGGCCGACCTGGTCACGGGGCTCGCGTTCGAGGTGCAGGCTTACGACCGGATGATCTCGACCGAGGACCGCCACGAGGGCGTGCGCGCCTTCAACGAGAAGCGCAAGCCGAATTTCAAGGGACGCTGATCGATGTCGATGACCCACGCCGCTGCCGCGGCGCCGGACCGGGACGACCCGATCACGGTGCCGTACGGCGCCGACTATCCGGAGATCCGCGCCAACGTGCAGGCGATCTGCCGCAAATACCCGGACGAATACTGGCGCCGGCTCGAGGATGCCGACGACTATGCCGAGGAGTTCGTGGCCGAGCTCGGGCGGGCCGGCTATCTCGGCGCCGCAATTCCCGAAGAATTCGGCGGCGCCGGGCTGCCGATCCGGGCCGGCTGCGTCATCCTCGAGGAGATCCATGCGGCCGGCTGCAGCGCCGCCGCCTGCCATGCGCAGATGTACATGATGGGCACGTTGCTGCGCCACGGCAGCGCCGCGCAGAAGCGCCGCTACCTGCCGGGCATCGCCGACGGCTCGATCCGCTTCCAGGCGTTCGGCGTGACCGAGCCGACCACCGGCTCCGACACGACGCAGATCAAGACCTTCGCGCGGCGCGAGGGGGACCACTACGTGGTCAACGGGCAGAAGGTGTGGACCTCGCGCGCGCACAAGTCCGACCTCATGCTGCTGCTGGTGCGCACGACGGCGCCCGATCAGGTGAAGAAGCGATCGGACGGCCTCTCGGTGCTGCTGGTGGAGATGCGCGATGCCGTCGGCAAGGGCCTCACGTTGCGCAGGCTCGACACCATGGTCAACCACCAGACCAACGAGGTGTTCTTCGACGACCTGAAGGTCCCGGCGGAGAACCTGATCGGGCTGGAGAACCACGGCTTCCGCTACATCCTCGACGGCATGAATGCCGAGCGCATCCTCGTTTCCAGCGAGTCGCTCGGCGACGCACGCTATTTCATCCGGCGGGCGGCGGACTATTCCAAGGAACGCGTCGTGTTCGGGCGCCCGATCGGGCAGAACCAGGCAATCCAGTTCCCCATCGCGCGCGCCTACGCCGAATGGAAGGCGGCCGACATGGTGACGCGCGCGGCTGCCGCCCTGTTCGATGCCGGCCGGCCGTGCGGCGAGGAGGCGAATACCGCGAAGCTGCTCGCCTCGGAGGCGGCCTGGCACGCGGCCGAAGCCTGCATGCAGACGTTCGGCGGCTTTGCGGTGGCGCGCGAGTTCGGCATCGAGCGCAAGTGGCGCGAATGCCGCCTGGCGCAGATCGCCCCGATCTCGACCAACCTCATCCTGGCCTATCTGGGCCAGCACGTGCTCGGCATGCCGCGCTCGTATTGACGATACAGGATGTGCGAAAAGAGCAGGCCGGCGCCGACGAAAAGCTGCCGTGCCGTGAATTCATCGGGGAGGACCACATGGGCAATTCTGTTGGCGCAGTGATGCGCGTTGCGGCGGCGGCGCTGTTCGCCTGCCTGCCGCCGGCGGCCGCGCAGGCGCAAAGCTACCCGACGCGGCCGATCACCATCGTGGTTCCGTTCCCGCCGGGAGCGTCCACGGATTTCACCGCCCGGCTCCTGCGCGACCCGTTGAGCGAGGCGCTCGCCCAGCCGGTCACCATCGACAATCGTCCGGGTGCCGGCGGTACGACCGGGAGCTCGGCGGTGGCGCACGCGGCACCCGACGGGCATACGCTCCTGGTCACGGTGAACGCGCCGGTGACCATGAACATGTACATGCAGAAGAACTTCCCGTTCGATCCGAAGACCGCGTTTGCGCCGATCGCCACCATGGTCGATGTGGTGCTGGCGCTCGCCGTTCATTCCTTGCTGCCGGTCAAGAGCGTCCCCGAGCTCATCGAGTACGCCCGGAAGAACCCGGACAAGAAGCTGAGCTACGGCAGCGCCGGCATCGGCTCCGCGCACCACATTGCCGGCGAGCTGCTCAAGCAGAAGACCGGCATCGACATGCTGCACGTGCCCTATCGCGGCGGCGGACCGGCGATCCAGGACCTGGTGGCGGGGCATATCCCGATCAGCTTCGGGACGACGCCGGCGGTCCTGCCGCAGGCGAACGCCGGGACCATACGCATCATCGCGCTGGCGGAGGAGAAGCGCAGCCCCGACCTGCCCGACGTGCCGACCGTCGCCGAGACCGTTCCCGGCGTGGTGACCGCCACCTGGGTCGGGCTGTTCGCGCCGGCCGGCACGCCACGGCCGATCATCGATCGGCTCAACAAGATCGTGGTCGACACCCTGAAGCGGCCGGACGTGATCGAGAAGCTCAAGCAGCAGGGTGCCACCGCGGTCGGCGGCTCGCCGGAAGAGCTGGGCAAGCGCATGCACGAAGAGCTCACGAGCTGGGGCCGCATCATCCCGTCGATCGGCATCAAGGTGGAATGATTACGCAACACAGACAAGGAACCGTCATCCTGAGGTGCTCGACGCGCTCTTCGCGCGTCGAGCCTCGTCCTTCGAGAGCCTCAGGAGACGACGGCGTCACCCTGAGGTGCTCGGTGCACGCTCGTGCACCGAGCCTCGAAGGGCGGGCCGTGCATCCTTCGAGGGCCGCGCGTCAAGCTCCGAGTTCATGTGCAGCCGCATTGCACGCGCGGCCACCTCAGGATGACGGGTGAGAGGCAGCGTGGCTTGATGACATCAGCACTCGCAAGTCCCTTTCCCGCAGCCGATACCCCCGTCGTCGTGGTGGGCGGCACCGGCGCCTACGGCAGCGCGCAGATCGCCGGCATGCGCGCGGCCGGCACCAACATCGTCGCGCTGACGGCGCCGGGGCGCGGCGGCACGGCGATCGACGGCGTCCCGGCGTTCGACACCGTAGCGCAGGCGGTTGACGCCTGCGCCGCGCGCGCTGCCGTCATCTACACGCCGGCGGCGGGCGTGCGCGACGCGATCGTCGAATGCGCCGATGCCGGCATCGCGTTCGCCGTGGTCGCCGCCGAGTTCGTGCCGATCCACGATTCGCTGCACGCGCTCGCCCGCGCGCGGGCGCGCGACATGTGGGTGGTCGGTCCCAATTCGCTCGGCTTCGCGATCCCGGGCAGGATCGTGCTCGGCTCGATCCCGGTCGCCTTCACCCGCCCTGGTCCGGCCGCCCTGTTCGGGCGCAGCGGCACCCTCACCTCCACGGTGGCGCGGCTGCTCACGGCGCAAGGAGTCGGCCAGAGCCTGGTGGCGCATATCGGCGGCGACACGTTGTGCGGCCGCAACCCGCACGAATATCTCGAGACCATTGCGAACGATCCGGCCACCGAGATCATCATCTATCTCGGGGAGATCGGCGGCACCAAGGAATATGCCATGCTCGATCGCATCCGCGCGCTCGACAAGCCGGTGGTGACCGTGGTGATCGGCCGCCATGCGCCGCCGGGCCGGCGCATGGGCCATGCCGGCGCGCTGGTCGAAGGCGCACGCGGAACCGCGCAGGCCAAGCTCGAAGCGTTGCGCGAAGCCGGCGCGCATATCGCGCCCGATGTCCTCTCGCTGCCCCAATGCGTGAAAGGCCTGCTCAATGGACGCTCTCGCCGACACGCCTGAACGCACGGCGATCCGCGACGCGGTGCGCGCCCTGTGCGACCGCTTCGGCGACGATTACTGGTCCGAGCGCGACCAGAGCGCCACGTTTCCCTTCGACTTCCACAAGGCCTTCGCCGATGCCGGATGGCTCGGCATTGCCATGCCGGAGGCCTATGGCGGCGCCGGCCTCGGCGTCACCGAAGCCGCCATCATGATGCAGACGGTCGCCAACTCGGGCGGCACGTTCGCCGCCTGCTCGACGCTCCATATCAACATGTTCGGCCCGCATGCGATCGTGGTGCACGGCACCGACGCGCAGAAGCAGCGCATGCTGCCGCCGCTCATCCGCGGCGAGGTGCGCGCCTGCTTCGGCGTCACCGAGCCGGATGCCGGCCTCGACATGACGCACCTGAAGACGCGGGCGGTGCGCGACGGCGACCGCTACCTGGTGCACGGCCGCAAGATCTGGACCAGCACCGCCCAGCAGGCGCAGAAGATCGTGCTGATCGCGCGGACCACGCCGATCGAGCAATGCGCGCGGCCGACCGACGGCCTCACGCTGTTCTACACCGATCTCGACCGCCGCTACGTCGAGGTGCGTGAGATCCGCAAGATGGGCCGCGCCGCGGTCAACTCCAACACCGTGTTCATCGACGCCCTGCCGGTCCCGGCCGAGGACCGCATCGGCGAGGAGGGCAGGGGCTTCCGCTACATCCTCGATAGCCTCAATCCCGAGCGCATCCTCACGGCGGCCGAAGCGGTCGGCATCGGGCGGCGCGCGCTCGCCAAGGCCACGACCTATGCCAAGGAGCGCATCGTGTTCGGCCGCCCGATCGGCAAGAACCAGGCGATCCAGCACCCGCTGGCGGAAAGCTGGGCGGAGCTCGCCGCCGCCGAGCTGATGGTGCTGCGTGCGGCGCATCTGTACGACCGCGGCGAGCCGTGCGGCGCGGAGGCGAACGCCGCGAAATATCTCGCGTCGGAGGCGGCATTCCACGCCTGCGACCGCGCGGTGCGCACGCATGGCGGCATGGGCTATGCCAGCGAATTCAACGTGGAGCGCTATTTCCGCGAGGCGGTCGCCATGCGGCTTGCTCCGGTGTCGCGCGAGCTGATCCTGTGCTACCTCGCCGAGCGGGTGCTCGGCCTGCCGAAATCGTATTAGCCGCGATGGCCGATCCTTCCGCCAAGGTCGTGCGCATCGGCTGCGCCTCCGGATTCTGGGGCGACAGCGCGACCGCGGCGCCGCAATTGCTGCGCGCGCGCATCGACTACCTGGTGTTCGACTATCTCGCCGAAGTGACCATGTCGCTGCTGGCGCGCGCCCGCATGAAGGACGCGGACGCGGGCTACGCGGTCGACTTCGTGTCCGTCGCGATGAAGGGCGTGCTGTCGGACATCGCCGCACGGCGCGTGAAGGTCGTCGCCAATGCGGGCGGCGTCAATCCACGCGGCTGCCGGCGCACGCTGGAAGCCTTGTGCGCACAGGCCGGCGTTGCGCTCACGCATCGCGGTGGTCGAGGGCGACGACGTCCTGCCGCTGCTCGAGCAGGGTCGCCTCGACGGCGCGCGTGAGCTCTACTCGGGCGAGCCGGTGCCGGCGAAGCTCCTCACCGCCAACGCCTACCTGGGCGCCCTGCCGATCGTGGCGGCGCTGAAAGCGGGCGCCGACGTGGTGATCACCGGGCGCTGCGTCGACAGCGCGCTCACCCTCGGCATGCTGATGCACGAGTTCGGCTGGCGGGCGGACGACTACGATCGTCTCGCGGCCGGCAGCCTCGCCGGCCACATCGTGGAGTGCGGCCCGCAGGCGACCGGCGGCCTGCACACCGATTGGGAGCGCGTGCCGGATTGGGCCAACATCGGCTATCCGATCGTGGAGTGCCGCGCCGACGGCACGTTCGTCGTCACCAAGCCGGCAGACACCGGCGGCCTCGTCACGCCGGCGACGGTCGCCGAGCAGGTGCTGTACGAGGTCGGCGATCCGGCGGCCTACCTGTTGCCCGACGTGACCGCGGACTTCTCCCACGTGCATCTGGACGGCGCAGGGGTCGACCGCGTCCGCGTGACGGGCGCACGCGGCTATCCGCCGACCGCACAGTACAAGGTGTCGGCGACCTGGGCTGACGGCTACCGGGCGGCGGCGCTCGTCTCCATCGTCGGCCTTGCGGCCGCCGGCAAGGCGGAACGGACCGCCGAGGCCATTCTGACGCGCACGCGCGCCATCCTGCGGGCGAAAAATCTTTCGGATTTTTCCGCGACCCACGTCGAAGTGCTGGGTGCGGAAGCATCCTATGGCGACAAGAGCCGCATGCGTGGCAGCCGCGAAGTCGTCCTCCGGCTCGTCGTCGAGCACCCTCAGCGGGAGGCGCTGGAGATCTTCGCCCGCGAGATCGCGCCCGCCGGGACCAGCTGGGCGCCCGGCACGACCGGGTTCCTCGGCGGACGGCCGAGCGTGCAGCCGGTGGTGAAGCTGTTCTCGTTCCTTCTCGACAAGCGTGCGCTGCCGCCGCCGCACGTCACCATCGGCGATGGCGCTCCGATCCGCGTCGACGTGCCGAGCGACGGCGGATTCATGCCCGCGCCGCCCGCTGCCGCGGTGCTCGCCGACGCGCCGCACGAGGAGGACACCATCGAGGTGCCGCTGCTGCGCCTCGCCTATGCGCGCTCCGGCGACAAGGCCGATACGGCGAACATCGCGATCATCGCGCGGCGGCCCGACTACGTGCCGCTGCTGCGGCGCGAGCTCACGGCCGAGCGCGTGGCGGCGCATTTCTCCCATCTGGTGCGGGGACCGGTGCAGCGCTTCGAGGCGCCCGGCCTCGATGCGTTCAACTTCCTGCTCGACAACGCGCTGGGCGGCGGCGGCATGGCGTCGCGCCGCATCGATCCCCAGGGAAAGGCGTACGCACAGATGGCTTTGGAAATCCCGATCCCGGTTCCGGTCGCGTGGGGTCTTGCAGGCGAGGAAGGCGTGTCATGCGCCTGATCGAGGCGGACGGAAAGATGCTGCTGCGGCGATGCGGGCTGCCGGTGCCGCACGGGCGCCTGCATGGCGCGGACGACGCGGTCGAGGTTCCGGCCGGCGGCGCCGCCGTCAAGGCGCAGATCTTTGCGGGCGCGCGCGGCAAGCACGGGTTCGTGCAGCTCGCAGCCGAGCCCGATGTGCGCGACGTCTTCGCCGCGATGGCCGAGCGCATGCGTGCCGAGGGGCTCGCGCCGCACATCCTGGTGGAAGACAAGGTCTTGGTCGAGACCGAGTGCTATCTCGCCTGGCGGATCGACGACGTGCGGCAGGCGCCGGTGATGCTGTTCTCACCGCATGGCGGCGTCGAGATCGAGGAACAGGAGCGGGTGCACGAGCTCCTGTGGGATCCGCTCGCGCCGCTCTATCCGTTCCACCTCATGCAGTTCCTGCTCGATGCCGGGGCGCCGCGGCGCAGCGTCGGTGCGCTGACACGCTTCGCCGCCGAGCTGTACCGCCTGTTCCTCGCCGAGGACGCCCAGCTGATCGAGATCAACCCGGTCGGCGTCACCGCGAAGGGTCAGGTCGTCGCGCTCGACGTCAAGGCCGTGCTCGACGACAATGCCCGCTTTCGTCATCAGGATTGGAGCGAATGGCTCTCGGCGCGCCTCGAGCGATCGAGCATCACGCCGCTCGAGGCGAGCGCCGCGGACCGGCGGCTCACCCTGGTCGAGCTCGACGGCTGCGTGGCGCTGTTCGCCGGCGGCGCCGGGTTCGGCATGGCGCTGGTCGATCTGCTGGGCGATGCCGGCATTCCGGCCGCGAATTTCGCCGATGCGTCGGGCGGCACCAGTCCCGGGGCCTTTGCCGCCATGGGCGACGTCATCATGGCGCGGGCGGCCGCGCCCAACGTGAAGGCGATCGTGTGCTTCCAGGTGATGGGCGCGACGTCGTTGAAGGGCGCCGTCGAGGGCATGCTCGCCGCCTGGGATCGGGCGCCGGTGAAGAAGCCGCTGGTGACCGGTTTTGCCGTCGGCGCCATCGCCGAGCGCGAGATGACGGGGGAAGAGGCGCGCGCGCTGTGCCGCGCGCGGGGGCATCACGTGATCGGCGAGTTGGACGAGCTCATTCCGACGCTGCGGACGATCGTCGGCGAATAGCGAATAGCGAATAGCGAATAGCGAATAGCGAATAGCGAATAAATAGAATAAGGTTCCCTCGCCTGCCGTTCCTATTCGCTATTCGCCTCTCGGCACCCACCGCAGCACCGGGTGGCGCGCCGCCCGCGTCTCGTCGAGGCGCCGGCGCGGCGCATAGCGCGGCGCGCCGGCAAAGCGCGCCGTGTCGCCACGCTTCGCGGCCATCGCCAGGTCGCGCACCGTCGCGATGAACAGATCCAGCGAGGCCTTGCTTTCCGATTCGGTCGGCTCGATCAGCATGGCGCCGTGCACCACCAGCGGGAAATACACCGTCATCGGGTGGAAACCTTCGTCGATCATCGCCTTGGCGATATCGAGCGTGGCGATGCCGGTGCCGTCGAGCCAGGCGTCGTCGAACAGCACCTCGTGCATGCAGGCGTGGTTGCCGTAGGGCAGCGACATCAGGTCGGCGAGCGAGGCGCGCACGTAGTTGGCGTTGAGCACGGCGTCCTCGGCCGCCTGGCGCAGGCCGTCGGCCCCGTGCGAGAGCATGTAGGCGAGCGCGCGCACGAACATGCCCATCTGGCCGTGGAAGGCGCACAGCCGGCCGAACGGCTCTGCGCCCTCGGGAGCCTCGCCGATATGCTCGACGTAGCGCCATCCGCCGCTCTCGGCGACGAAATACGGCACCGGCATGAAGGGCGCGAGCGCGGCCGAGAACGCCACCGGGCCGGCGCCTGGCCCGCCGCCGCCGTGCGGCGTCGAGAAGGTCTTGTGCAGGTTGAGGTGCATGGCGTCGACGCCGAGATCGCCCGGGCGCACCTTGCCCATGATGGCGTTGAAATTCGCCCCATCCGCATAGAGGAAGGCTCCCGCCGCATGCACCGCCTCGGCGATTGCCGCGATGTCGCGCTCGAACAGCCCGCACGTGTTGGGATTGGTGAGCATGATCGCCGCGACCTCGCCGCTCAGGCGCTTGCGCACCTCGGCGACGTCGACGGTTCCGTCGGCGCGGGCCGCGATCGGTTCCACCCGGTAGCCGAGCAGGGCTGCGGTCGCCGGGTTGGTGCCGTGCGCGGACTCCGGCACCAGGATGACCGAGCGGCGCTCGCCGCGCGCCGTGAGCGCGGCCTTGATGGTCATCATGCCGCACAGCTCGCCGTGCGCGCCGGCCTTGGGCGAAAGCGCCAGCGCCGGCATGCCGGTGAGCTCGACGAGCCAGCGGGCGAGCACGTGGATCAATTCGAGCGCGCCCTTGACGGTCGACAGCGGCTGCAGCGGATGGATGTCGGCGAGGCCGGGAAGCCGCGCCACCTTCTCGTTGAGGCGCGGATTGTGCTTCATGGTGCACGAGCCGAGCGGATAGATGCCGGAGTCGATGCCGTAGTTGGTGCGCGACAGGCGCACGTAGTGGCGCACCGCCTCCGGCTCGCTCAGGCCTGGAAGTCCGATCGGCGCGGTCCGCTCGAGCGTCCCGAGGCGGGGCTTGAACGCCTTCGGCTCGTCGAGATCGACGCCGCTCACCTCGGGACGACCGATCTCGAAGATCAGCGCCTCCTCGATGCGGAGCGCGCGGTTGCCCGTGAAGGTGGCGGGCGCGCTTGCGCCGGCTTCGCCAGGATCGGTGGGGCGGCCTTCGCGATTCAGCATGGGCGTCTCATGCAAGCACCTCACTCAACGCCGCGACGAACGCGTCGCGATCCGCCTCGCTATTCGCCTCGGTCGACGCCACGATGAAGAGGTCGGCAAGCTCCGGGAGGCTCGGATCGAGACGCGAGTAGGGCACGCCGCCGAGCACGCCCTTCTGCGCCAGCTGCTCGGTGAGCTGCGCCGCATTCCGGGGCAGCCGAAGCGTGAATTCGTTGAAGAACGTATCGTTGAGAAGGGTGACACCCGGGATGGCGGCGAGCCGCTCGGCGAGGGCGACCGCGTTGGCGTGGTTGATGCGGGCGAGCCGGCGCAAGCCGGACTCGCCGAGCAGCGTCAGATGAATGGTGAAGGCGAGCGCGCACAGGCCGGAATTGGTGCAGATGTTGGACGTCGCCTTCTCGCGGCGGATGTGCTGCTCGCGTGCCGAGAGCGTGAGCACGTAGGCGCGGCGGCCTTCCGCATCGACGGTCTCGCCGGAAAGCCGCCCTGGCATCTGCCGCACGTATTTCTGCCGGCTGGCGAACAGGCCCACATAGGGCCCGCCGAAGCTCAGCGGGTTGCCGAGCGACTGGCCTTCCGCGACCACGATGTCGGCGCCCATGTCGCCCGGCGCTGCCACCAGGCCGAGCGAGACGATCTCGGTGACCACCGCGACCAGTAGCGCGCCGGCGGCGTGCGCCGCCGCGGCGATCGGCGCCAGGTCGTGCAGGTGGCCGAACACGTCGGGGGTCTGCACCACGACGCAGGAGACGGTATCGTCGATCGCGCCCGCCAGGCTCTCGTTGCCGCCGGGCCGGGAAGGAAGGACCTCGACCTCCTCGTCAGCGAGGCGCGACACGGTCGCGATCGTGTCGCGATAGTGCGGATGAAGGTTGCCGGCGATCACCGCCTTGCGCCGCCGGGTGATGCGATGCGCCATCAGCACCGCCTCGGCGGCGGCGGTCGAGCCGTCGTACATGGAGGCGTTGGCGACTTCCAGGCCGGTGAGCATCGCCACCTGGGTCTGGAACTCGAACAGATATTGCAGCGTCCCCTGGGCGATCTCCGGCTGGTAGGGCGTGTACGAGGTGAGGAACTCGGAGCGCTGGATCAGGTGATCGACCGTCGCCGGCAGGTAGTGCCGGTAGGCGCCGCAGCCGACGAAGAACGGCACTGCGCCCGCTGCGACGTTCTTGCCCGCCATGCCGGCAAGCTGCCGCTCGACCTCGCTCTCGCCCGCGTGGCGCGGCAGGTTGGGCAGCTCGCGCCGCAGCTGGTCGGCCGGCACGTCGGCAAACAGGTCGTCGATGCGTGCAACGCCGATGCGCGCCAGCATCTCGGCGCGGTCCTCCTCGGTAAGCGGCAGATAGCGCATGCGATCGGTCTACTGGATGGTTTCCAGGAACGCCTTGTATTGCTCTTCGTCCATCAGTGTCTCGACGGCGGCGACGTCCGCCACCTTGAGCTTGAGGAACCAGCCGCGCCCTTCGGCATCCTCGTTCACGGTGGCCGGAGCCCCTTCGAGGTCAGCGTTGATGGCGACGACCTCGCCGGCGACGGGAGCGTAGACCTCGCTCGCCGCCTTGACCGATTCGACGATGGCCGCCTCATCCCCCTTGGCGATCTTTTTTCCGATCGGGGGAAGCTCCACATAGACGACGTCGCCGAGCTGCGTCTGGGCGTAGTCGCTGATGCCGACCGTGCCGACATCCCCATCGAGCCGGATCCATTCGTGGTCGTTCGTATAGCGTATACTGGCCATCGAGTGCCTCTTGGGTTCGCCAACTCCATATCAAATTCCGGGACCTCGAAAGCACAAGAACCCGATACCGAGCAAGGACGTGAGTGTGGCCGAGAATTACAATCCCCCGCCTTCGCCGATCGTCGCCGGACTGACCTGCCGTTGTCCGCGCTGCGGCAAGGGGCCGCTGTTCCAGGGCTTTCTCACCCTGAGGCCGCGCTGCGAGGCATGCGGGCTCGATTTCGCCTTCGCGGATGCGGGCGACGGACCGGCGGTGTTCGTCATCCTGTTCGCCGGCTTCGTGGTGGTCGGTCTCGCGCTGATCGTCGAGTTTCTCTACCAGCCGCCGTTCTGGTTGCACGCGCTGCTGTGGGGGCCGCTGATCCTGCTGGTCACGCTCGGGCCGCTGCGCCCGTTCAAGGGCGTGCTGATCGCCCTGCAATATCACCACGATGCGGCGGAAGGCCGGCTCGACCGCGGGGAAGGTCGGTGACGCAAGCGGCGGGACATCGGCGTCGTCTCCTCCTTCCCACCCTGGCGGCCCTGGTTGCGCTGGCGGTTCTCATCGCCCTCGGCACCTGGCAGATCGAGCGCAAGGCCTGGAAGGAAGGCTTGATCGCGACGTTGACCGAGCGGCTGGCCGCACCGGCGACCGATCTGCCGCCACGCGCCTCATGGGGCCGCCTGACGGCCGCGACCGACGAGTTTCGCCGTGTCGCGCTCCGGGCGGAGCTTCTGAGCAACCAGGAGGCCCTGGTGTATACGGCCGGCTCGGCCCTGCGCAGCGATGTCTCGGGTCCCGGCTACTGGGTGTTCGCGCCGGCGCGGCTGGCCGACGGCAGCCTTGTGGTGGTCAACCGCGGCTTCGTGCCCGAAGGGCGCCGCGAGGCGCAGAGCCGCGCCGAGGGGCAGGTCGCGGGCCCGGTCGAGATCGTCGGTGCGCTACGCTGGCCGGAGGCGCGCGGCCTGTTCACCCCGGCCGACGATCCGGCACGCAATCTCTGGTTCGTGCGCGACCACGTCGCCATGGCGGCCGCCAAGGGCTGGGGACCGGTGGCGCCTTTCTTCATCGACCAGGAGGCGCCCGAGCCGCCCGGCGGACTGCCGCGCCCCGGCAGGATCAGGTCGAACCTGCCCAACAACCACCTGCAATATGCATTGACCTGGTACGGCCTGGCGTTGGTGCTGGTCGTCGTGTTCGTCGTGTGGGCGCGCGGCCGGACATCCGAGCGGATGGATGCATGAAACCAGCCAGCTGTATCGCCTGCCGGGCCCGCGCCAATTGCGCGGCCGTCGGATTTGTGTCGTATGATGCGGGTGGGCAGCGGCAGCCTTTTCTTGGGAAGCTGCCCCGATAACAGACCATCCGGGGGCGGGACAGTCGCGCGGGAGGAATCATGTCAGTCCGTCGAATTGTGAACGTGAGCGCCATGGTGGCGGTCGCAGGGTGCGCGGCACTTGCCGCGCCGGCCGAGGCGCAGACCATCGAGCTCAAGATCTCCCATTTCATTCCGCCCAATCACACCTTCCACAAGTGGGTCACCGCCTGGTCCGATCAGCTCGCCAAGGATTCCGGCGGGCGGCTCAAGTTCACCATCTACCCCAACGGACAGCTGGTGGGTCCGCCCAATCGACAATTAGACGCCGCGCGCAACGGCATCACCGACATGTCGTTCGTCCTGCACGGCGTCACGCCCGGGCGCTATTCGGCGACCGAGCTCGGCAACCTGCCCTTCACCTGGCCGAAGGCCGGCATCGGCAGCGCCACCACGGGGCGACGCATGACCGAGCTCGCGCCGACCTACCTCGCCAAGGAGCATACCGGACTGCGCATCATCTTCATGGCGGTCGCCAACCCGGTCGTGTTCTATTCCAAGGTGCCGATCCGCTCGCTGGACGATTTCAAGGGCAAGAAGGTCCGCTATGCGGGCGTGCAGAACAAGTTCCTGCTCGACGCGCTGGGCGCCGTGCCGCTGCTGGTGCCGCCGCCCGAAGCCCAGGATGCGCTGGCGAAGGGCATCGTCGAAGTTGCCATGTTCCCGCACGAGGCGGCACTGAGCTACGACCTCGGATCGGTCGCCAAGTACGCAATTGAGCCCGGCGTCGCGACTGCGACGTTTGCGTTCGTCATGAATCCCGCCAAGTACGATTCGCTTCCGGCCGATCTCAAGGCGCTGATCGACAAGGCGTCCGGCGTCGCCCCCGCCGAGAGCTTCGGCAAGGCCTGGGAGGAGGCCGAAAAGCATGGCCGCGAGGCGGAGATCAAGCAGGGCGTACAGATGCTCAAGCTGTCCGACGCCGACATCGACAAGATGAAGACAATGATGGCGTCGCATGTCGAGGCGGCGATCACCGCGGTCGACAAGGAAGGAAAGCAGGGCCGCAAGTTCTACGAGGAATACACGAAGTAGAAGTAGGGTGGGGCAAAATCGCCTGCCGCGGGGTCGGTGCGTGGCAACGGCATCGAGCGATTTTGCCCACGCGGAGACACCGCGCCATCGCCGTTGCCCACCCTACATCGCAGCGGCAGCCGCATGAGAGCTCGCGATCAGTTTGTCGCCTTCGCGGATCACCTGCAACGGATCCAGCTCTGGCTCGCGGCGCTGGCGCTCGTCGCGCTGATGATGGTCACAGTCACCGACGTGTTCCTGCGCTACCTGTTCAACAGCCCGGTGCGCGGCTCCTACGATATGGTCGAGAGCATGCTGCTCGTCTTCGTGTTCAACGGGATGGCGGCCGGCTTCTTCCTGCGGCGGAACGTGGTGATCGACCTGATCGACGGCGCCGTGGGTCCGCTCGGCACCGTGGTGCTGATCCGGATCGCCGACTTCCTTTCCGTGGTCTGCCTCGGATTGCTCATGTGGGCCATGCTGGGGCCGGCCATGCAGGCTTATGAATACGGCGACCGCAAGCTCGAGCTCCACCTGCCGATCTACGTTCTGTGGATCGTCGCGCTCCTGTCGCTGACGGGCACGCTTGTGTGCGCGCTGGTTGCGCTGTTCGCGCGCCCGGCCACGGTGGACCTCAGGCATTCCGCATGAGTCCGCCCCTGATCGGTTTGGCCGGCGTCTTCGTTCTCTTTGCGTTGCTGATTCTGCGCGTGCCGATCTGGATCGCCCTGGTGCTGGTCGGTTTTTTCGGCAACGTGACCGTGCTGGGCTGGCAGGGCGCCTTCGCGCTCGCCGGCACGGCGCCGTTCGACGTCGCCTCGGGCTATACGCTGTCGGTCGTTCCCCTGTTCATCCTCATGGGCGAGGTGGCGTCCGAGTCGCGCTTGTCGGGCGAATTGTTCCGCGCCGCGCGCGTCATCCTGTCGGGTTTTCGCGGCGGGCTTGCGGTGGCGACGCTGGCCGCCTCTGCGCTGTTCGGCGCCGTGTCCGGCTCCTCGCTGGCGAACGCTGCCACCATGAGCCGGATCGCGCTGCCCGAGCTGCGCAAGGCCGGCTATGACGACGGGCTCGCGACCGGCTGCATTGCCGCCGGCGGCTCGACCGACATCCTGATCCCGCCCTCGATCATCCTGGTGATCTATGCGGCGATCGCCGAGCTGTCAGTTCCCAAGCTGCTGGCCGCAGGGCTCATTCCCGGCATCGTGCTGACCTTGCTCTATGCGGCCGTCGCCCTCGCTGTCGTCCGGTTGCGGCCGCATTACGCGCCGGAAGGACCGTCCTACCCGTGGCGCGAGCGGGTCGCCGCGCTCAAGGAGCCCTGGCAGTTCCTCCTCCTCTTCATCGTCACCATCGGCGGCATCTATGCGGGCGTCTTCAGCCCGACCGAGGCCGCCTCGATCGGCGCGTTCGGCGCCATCCTGCTCGGCGTACTCGGCCGCCGGCTCGCCGCCCGCGAGCTGTTGCTGGCGATCGAGAATACCGTGGTGGTGAGCGGCGTCCTGTTCGTCATCGTGATCGGGGCGAACCTGTTCTCCTTCTTCATCGTCCAGACCCATTTGCCCGAGCTGCTGCTCGACGGGGCGCGCGCCTACAGCCTCTCCGGCCTCACCGTCCTGGTGCTCATCATCCTGGGCTACATCGTTCTCGGGTGCTTCCTCGAAGGCATCGGCATGGTGCTGATCACCGTTCCGGTGTTCCAACCGGTGATCGTGAAATACGGCTACGACCCGATCTGGTTCGCCATCGTGGTGGTGATCATGGTGGAGGTCGGCCTGATCCACCCGCCGGTTGGCATGAACCTGTTCGTCATCCAGGCGCAGGCGCCGGACGTGAAGATCACCAGCATCTATCGCGGCATCATACCGTTCCTGCTGGCCCCGCTGATCCTGATCGTTCTGATATTTATTTTCCCTGGACTCGCTCTGTGGTTGCCGAAGGCGCTGTACGGGTGACCTTCCTTGTGAAGCCCCGGGCGAACCATTACTGTCCGGCCCTCGGCCAAGGATCGAACAGTCGTGCGCTACGTCTCCACTCGGGGCGAGGCCCCTTCGCTGGGCTTCGTCGAGGTTACGCTCGCCGGCCTTGCCCGCGATGGCGGCCTCTATGTGCCTGATTCCTGGCCAGTTTTTTCCCATGAGGCGATCGCAGGCCTGGCCGGGCGGCCGTATGCCGAGGTTGCCGTGGAGCTCATCCGGCCGTTCGTCGGCGAGGCGGTCGCGGAGGCCGGCCTCGCCCGCATGGCGCGCGAGGCCTATGATTCGTTCCGCCACCCCGCGGTGGTCCCGCTGGTCCAATATGGGCCGAACTGCTTTCTCGCCGAGCTGTTCCATGGGCCGACCCTGGCCTTCAAGGACCTCGCCATGCAGCTCTTGGCGCGGCTGATGGACCACGCGCTGGCCGAGCGTGGCGAACGGGCCACCATCGTCGGGGCGACCTCGGGGGATACCGGCGGCGCCGCCGTCGAGGCGTTCCGCGGCCGCGAGCATGTCGACCTGGTCGTCCTGTTCCCGCAGGGGCGGATCTCCGAGGTGCAGCGGCGGATGATGACCACGGCTCCCGACGATAACGTCCATGCGCTCGCCATCGAGGGAACGTTCGACGATTGCCAGGCAATCGTGAAGGGCCTGTTCAACCATCACGATTTTCGCGACCGGGTGCGGCTGTCGGGCATCAATTCGATCAACTGGGCGCGCATCGTCGCCCAGGTGGTCTACTATTTCGTTGCCGCCGTGACGCTCGGCTCCCCCCACCGCAAGGTCGCCTTCACGGTGCCGACGGGCAATTTCGGCGACATTTTCGCCGGCTATGTCGCCTCCCGCATGGGCCTGCCGATCGACCGGCTGGTGATCGCCACCAACGTCAACGACATCCTGGTGCGCACGCTGACGACCGGCGCCTACGAGGTGCGCGACGTGACGGCGACCTCGTCGCCCTCCATGGACATCCAGGTGTCGTCGAATTTCGAGCGGCTCCTGTTCGACGTCACCGGCCGCGACGCCCCGGTGGTGCGCGCCATGATGGCCTCGCTCACCCAGTCGCGCCGCTTTCTGATCGATGCGCGCGCGCTCGGCGAGATCCGCTCGGTGTTCAGCGCCGGTCGCGCCGACGAGGAGGAGACCGCCGCCACCATCCGGACGGTGCGCAAGGAGACCGGCTACCTGCTCGACCCGCACAGCGCGGTCGGCGTCGCGGTCGCCGAGAAGGAGAGCCGCGATCCGGCGTTGCCGATGATCGTGCTCGGCACCGCCCATCCCGCCAAGTTTCCCGACGCGGTCGCCGCTGCCTGCGGCGTCACCCCGTCGCTGCCCGATTGGCTCGCCGACCTGCCGCACCGGCGCGAGCGCGTCAGCGTGCTCCCGGCCGACCAGGGAGCCATCGAGCGTCACATCCTGGCGGCGAGCCGCGCTGCCCGAGAAGGAGCTGCCGCATGAGCGTCAATGTCACCCGCCTGTCGTCCGGCCTGACCGTCGTCACCGACGACATGCCGCATCTGGAGACCTCCTCGCTCGGCGTGTGGATCGGCGCCGGCAGCCGCGACGAGAATTCCGACGAGCATGGGATTTCCCATCTGCTGGAGCACATGGCGTTCAAGGGCACTTCGCGCCGCACCGCGCGCCAGATCGCCGAGGAGATCGAGGCGGTCGGCGGCGATCTCAATGCCGCTACCAGCGTCGAGAGCACCGCCTATTACGCCCGCGTGCTCAAGGCGGACGTGCCGCTCGCCCTCGACGTGCTCGCCGACATCCTGTCTGATCCGGCCTTCGATCCGGCCGAGCTCGCGCGCGAGCAGAACGTCATCGTGCAGGAGATCGGCGCCGCCGAGGACACGCCCGACGAGCTGGTGTTCGATCACCTGCAGGCGGTCTGCTTCCCCGGGCAGCCGGTCGGCCGCTCGATCCTCGGCACGCCGCAGACGGTGCGGTCGTTCGATCCGTCGCGGCTGCGCGCGTATCTGTCGCGCAACTACCGGGCACCCGACATGGTGGTGTCGGCTGCGGGCGCGGTCGATCATGCGGCGATCGTCGCCGATGTGGAGCGCCGCTTCACCGCCTTCGACGGTCCGGCGGCGCCGACGCCGGAGCCCGCGCGCTTCCACGGCGGCACCCGGATCGAGAAGCGCAAGCTCGAGCAGGTCCACATCACGCTGGCGCTCGAAGGGGTGCCGCAACGCGACCCGAGCCTGTACAGCCTGCAGGTGTTCACCAGCGTGCTCGGCGGCGGAATGTCGTCGCGGCTGTTCCAGGAGGTGCGCGAGAAGCGCGGCCTGTGCTACGCGATCTACAGCTTCCACTGGCCTTATTCGGATACGGGCCTGTTCGGCCTTTACTCCGGCACCGATGCGAGCGACGCCGACGAGCTGATGCGGGTCGTGGTGGATGAGATCACCGCCACCGCCGACACCCTCAGCGAGGCGGAAGTGGCGCGCGCCAAGACGCAGATGAAGGCCGGCTTGTTGATGGCCCTGGAAAGCTCCGGCGCGCGCGCCGAGCAGCTCGCACGCCAGATGATCGCCTATGGCAGGCCAATTCCCCTCGACGAGATCGTCGCCAAGGTGGAGGCCGTCACGGTCGACAGCGCGCGGGCCGCCGGTCGCGCCTTGATCTCGCGCAGCCGCCCGGCCGTGGCGGCGCTCGGCCCCAGCCGCAGGCTTGAAAGCGCCGCAACGATCGCCGAGAGTCTGTGGCGGCGAGCGGCGTGAGCTAGACGACGGAGGATAGACGACGGAGGACGAGAACAAGAAGGGCGCGGCGAGGGGTTGGCTGTCCTTATCGTCGGTCATCTGTCGTCTCAGGAATCGATGGCTTTCTTCCGCACGGTTTCGTTTTCCGAGCCGCTTCCCATCATCGAGGGAGATGGCGTGTTCCTGCGGGCGCCGCAGATGGCGGACTTCGCCGAGTGGGCGGCGCTGCGCGAGGCGAGCCGCGCCTTCCTCACCCCGTGGGAGCCGACTTGGCTCAATAACGACCTGACGCGCGGCGCCTTCCGTCGTCGCCTGAAGCGTTATGCCGAGGACCTGCGGGCCGACCAGGCGTATCCGTTCTTCCTGTTCCGTCGCGCCGACACGGCGCTGGTCGGCGGATTGACGCTTGCCAACGTGCGCCGCGGCGTCGCCCAGGCCGGCAGCCTCGGCTACTGGACCGGCGAGCCGTTCGCCCGCCAGGGACTGATGACGGCGGCCGTCCAGGCGCTGATCCCCTTCACCTTCGAGACGCTCAGGCTGCACCGCCTCGAGGCGGCCTGCATTCCGACCAACCTCGCCTCGATCCGGCTCCTGGAGAAGACCGGCTTCACGCGCGAGGGATTTGCCCGCCAATACCTGTGCATCAACGGGATCTGGCAGGACCACCTGCTGTACGCCCTGCTCAAGTCCGACGTACGGTTGTGAAACGAGGGCATTTTCCTATCGGGTGCCGGCCTTGGATGCGCCAATTTGATGCTATAACCGCGACCCTTAGGGGGACGGATGGGATGGGGTAATCGCGTGCGTGGATCGCGCCTGACGGCAGCCGGGCTGCTCGCACTCATCGTTGCGAGCTGCTCATCGAATCTCGCGGAGGCGCCGCCGGATGCATCCGGTGGTTCGGGATTTCGCCAGCGCATGAGCAATATGTTCTTCGGGACGCCACCGGCCGACGCCCAGGCGCTGGCCACGGCCGATCCGAACCTTGACTGTCCGGTCGCCGACATCCGCAGCGGGGCGTCGACGCTGCGGCTGCCTTCGGGCGCGGACACGACCAGTAGCACTCTGCGCTATCAGGCGACGATCAGTCGGCTCGCGCGAGAATGCCTGGTGCGCGGTGGGACCATGACGGTGAAGGTGGGCGTCCAGGGGCGGGTGATCATCGGCCCGGCCGGTGGTCCCGGCCAGATTGACATTCCGCTGCGCTACGCGATCGTGCGGGAAGGGCCCGAGCCGAAGGCGATCATGACCAAGCTCAACCGATTTGCCGTGACGGTCGGCGACGGGCAGACCGGCGCCCCCTTCCTGCAGATCGAGGAAGACCTCACCTTCCCGATACCGCGGGGGGGTGAGCTCGACAACTACGTGGTCTACGTCGGGTTCGATCCCTCGGGAGAAAAGGAACAGCCGGCCAAGAAGGGTCGCAAGGGCCGTTAGCCCGGGCCTCCCGGTCCCCTCCGGCTTGCCGGGGGTGGGGTCAGGAGGGGGACAAGGACGAGGGGGCGCTCATGGATCCTGAACCGGCTGTAGCCGAGACGCCGCCGGCGCTTGCCGCGACCCCGTTGCGCGCGCTGCACCTCGCCCGCGGCGCCCGCATGGTCCCGTTCGCCGGCTACGAGATGCCGGTGCAATATGCCGACGGCATCATCGCCGAGCACACGCACACCCGTAGCGCGGCCGGCCTGTTCGACGTCTCCCACATGGGTCAGGCGTTCCTGGTCGGGGCCGACCACGAGACGGCAGCGCGCGCGCTGGAGACGCTGGTTCCCGCCGACCTCGTCGGTCTCGCGCCGGGGCGCCAGCGGTATACCCAGCTCACCAACCAGGATGGCGGCATCCTCGACGACCTCATGGTGACGCGCTCGAGCGATCCCGCCGAGGACGGCGTGCTGATGCTGGTGGTCAACGCCGCGCGCAAGGAAGCCAATTTCGCCCATCTGCTGGCGCGGCTGCCGGCCGGGGTGAAGCTCTTGCGCGCCGACCATCGTGCGCTCATCGCCCTGCAGGGCCCGCTGGCCGCCGAAGTGATGGTGCGCCATGCGCGCGACGCGGCGGCCATGGAGTTCATGTCAGCGCGCAGCATGAGCTTCGACGGAATCGACTGCCACGTCAGCCGCTCCGGCTACACGGGCGAAGACGGGTTCGAGATCTCGGTAAAGGGCACCCGTGTGGTGGCGATCGTCGAGCGGATGCTTGATGATTCGCGCGTGAAGCTCGCCGGCCTCGGCGCTCGCGATTCGCTGCGGCTCGAGGCCGGGCTCTGCCTGTACGGCCACGACATCGACGCGGCGACCTCGCCGGTCGACGCGGCGCTCGCCTGGTCGATCGGAAAGCGCCGGCGCCAGGAGGGCGGCTTTCCCGGCGCCGACCGGGTACAGCGGGAGCTGGCCGAAGGACCCGCACGCCGTCGCGTCGGCCTCAAGCCCGAAGGCCGCATTCCGGCGCGCGAGGGCGCCGAGATTCGATCGAACGAGGGCGCGCTGATCGGCAAGATCACCTCGGGCGGCTTCGGGGCGACCATCGGCGGCCCCATCGCCATGGGCTACGTGGAGCGGAGCTTCGCCGAGCCCGGCACGCCGGTCAGGCTGATCGTGCGCGACAAGGAACTCTCCGCCAGCGTGGTGGCGCTGCCGTTCGTGCCGCACCGCTATTTTGGCGATCGTTGAACTCAACCCACCGCGCGCCGATTGCGCTCGCGCGCAATGTCACGATGATCTTGTGCGAGAGCTTTGATATTTTGTTTTGCGAAATATTCACTGGCGACGTGCGCCGAACACGAGGGGATGTGACATGCCATATCGAATGCAGGTGACCGCCGTGGCACTCGCCCTGGTGTCGGCCTTCGCCATAACGGCGCCGGCCCAGGCCCAGACCACCCTTCGCGTCTCGACCGCCGCGCCGCCGCCGGACTTCCTTGCCAAGTCCACGGAGCGCTTCAAGGAGGAGCTCGAGAAGAGCGCGCCGGGTCGATTCACCATCACGCTGCATCCGGGCTCCAGCCTGTTCCGCCAGGGCACCGAAGTGCCGGCGATCCAGCGCGGCAACCTGGAAATGAGCACGATGACGACGTTCGAGGTCGCGCAGCAGATCCCCGAATGGGGCTTCTTCAACCGCGCCTTCCTGTTCCGCGACTGGGATCATGTCACCAAGGTGATGAGCGGCCCGATCGGCGCGCGCTACAAGAAGGAGGTCGCCGACAAGATGGATATCGTGATCCTGGCGCCGACCTATCTCGGGACGCGGCAGGTCAACCTACGCACCAAGCGCAACGTGAAGGCACCTGCCGATCTCGCCGGGGTCAAGTTCCGCATGCCGGGTGGCCCGGAGTGGCTGCTGCTCGGACAGTCGCTCGGCGCCGCCGCCGTCCCGATGGCCATGCCCGAGGTCTATCTCGCGCTGAAGACCGGCTCCATCGACGGACAGGAAAATCCGCTCACCATCATGAGCGCGGCGAAATATTTCGAGGTGACCGAGCAGGTCGTGCTCACCGGCCACCTGGTGCAGCCGGTGTTCTACGCGCTGCGCAAGCAGGTGTGGGACGGCCTCTCCGACGACCTCAAGAGCAAGGTGCAGGCGGCCGCCGACAGCGCGACGGCGTTCAACAGCGACGCCAGGCTCGCCGACGAAAAGCAGGTGATCGAGCGCCTCAAGGGTCTCGGCCTGACGATCACGAGCCTCGACCCCAAGCCGTTCCTTGATCATGCCGACAAGGTGTACGCGGGCTCCGACCTCGCCAAGGCCTGGAATCAGGACCTGATGAAGCAGACCATCGCGACGAAGTGAGGACCGTGCTCGGCCGGTTAGCCCGCGGCCTCGCCAAGGCCGGCGATGCCGCCTCCACGGCGGCCTTCGCGGCGGTGTTCTTGCTGTTCCTCGCCGGCATTTTCTGCCGCTACGTGCTCGTCCGTCCGCTGGCGTGGTCGGACGAGCTCATCATGGTGATCTTCCTGTGGACGGTCTTCCTGACCGAAGCCTTCGTCATCGCCGAGCGCGAGCAGGTCACGTTCGACGTGCTGTATGACGCGGTCGGCGAGCGCACGCGCCGCGCCATCCTGGCGCTCGGCGCTGCGATCGTCGCCACCATGTTCCTGGTCGCGCTGCCGACGATCTACGACTACGTGCGTTTCCTGTGGCGCGAACGGACCGATGCGCTGCGTTGGCGGCTCGACTTCGTCTATTTCTGCTTCGTGATCTATTGGGCCGCCGTGATCGTGCGGTCGCTTGCGCGGCTGGTGCGCCTGGCCGGACCGCACTGGCGCGCCGAGGTCGCCCCGGCGCGGGCCGACGAACGCGCCGATCCGCTGGGCTGAACCGCCATGAGCGAGCCGGTTCTGGCGATGATCGTGGCGTTCGTCGTCTGCGCGCTGCTGCGTTTCCCGATCGCCATGATGATGTTCTGCTGCGGGCTTGTCTATCTCTGGACGAGCCGGCAGGACGTCGGCCTGCTGGTGGACCAGAACTCTCAACTCGACCTTTCAGCTCGGCGTGCTCCTGGCGATCCCGATGTTCATTCTTGCCGGAAACGTGATGAATGCCGCGACCATCTCGGAGCGCATCTGGGCGGCGGCGGACGCCGTGGTCGGCCGCACCCGGGCCGGTCTCGGCCACGTCACCGTGCTGATGAACGTCGTCATGTCGAGCATGTCGGGCAGCGCCGTGAGCGATGCGGCCGGCGCCGGCATGGTCGCGATCAAGATGATGCAGAAGGTCGGTGGTTATCCGGCCGGACTTGCCGTCGCGCTCGCCGCCGCAGCCTCGACGCTCGGCCCGATCATTCCGCCGTCGATCGCGATGGTGATCTACGCGATCCTGAGCGGTGCTTCGCTCGGCGCGCTGTTCCTCGCGGGCGTCGTGCCCGGCTTGGCGATGGCGGCGAGCCTGATGATCCTCATCGCCTGGATCGGCCGCCGGCGCAATCTGCCCTACGGCAACATCGTGCCGTTGCGCGAAATCCCCGGCGTGTTCCGGCGCGCGCTGATTCCCCTGTCGTTGCCGGTGGTGCTGCTCGGCGGCATCTGGGGCGGCATCTTTACGCCCACGGAGTCGGCGGCGGTCGCGGCCTTCTGGGCCATGCTGATCGGGCTGCTCATCTATCGCAATCTCGGGGCGAAGTCGCTCGCCGCCGTCTTTGCCGTCTCGGCGCGGCAATCGACCGTGGTGATGATGCTGATCGTCTCGTCCTTCATCGTCAATTTCGCGCTGGAGCGCGAGGGCGTGGCGGCGGGCCTGGCAACCGCCATCCGGCAGCTCGACCTGTCTCCGCTCGGCTTTCAGATCGTCGTGAATATCGCTTTTCTGGTGCTCGGCACCGTGCTCGACGGGGCCGTGATGCTGTTGGTGTTCGTGCCCGTATTGTTGCCCGCCGCGAAAGAGCTCGGCATCGATCTCGTCCATTTCGGCGTCGTGCTGATCCTGAATTTCATGATCGCACAGATCACGCCGCCCTACGGGCTGATCCTGTTCGTGCTCTCTGCACTCACGAATGTGCCGATGCGCGAGATCAATCGCGAGATCTGGCAATTCTGCGTGCCGCTGACCGTCGTGCTGTTTCTCCTCATCGCATTCCCGGCGGTGACGCTGTGGCTGCCGCGGCTGTTCGGCTATGGCGGTTGAGCGCCGAGCGCGGAGATTCGATTCTCCAGGAACAGGATAGAGCGAGATGACGATTCGAAGAAAAGTCATCTTGCTCTAGCGCCATCTCACCCTGACCTTCCCTCGCAAGCGGCAGAGGGAAGGGAGGGAGTCGGCACGGCATGCTCCAACGGAGCATGCCGTTGCATTTTGGCGCGTCAATGCCCGCCGGCCGCGTGGCTGCCGCCCGAGCCCCAGACGTAGATGCAGCTGAACAAGAACAGCCACACCACGTCGACGAAGTGCCAGTACCAGGCGGCGAACTCGAAGCCGAGATGCTGCTTCGGGGTGAAATGGCCGAGATAGACGCGCACCAGGCAGACGATCAGGAAGATCGAGCCGACGATCACGTGGAAGCCGTGGAAGCCGGTCGCCATGAAGAAGGTGGCGCCGTAGATGTTGCCTTTGAAGTTGAAGGCCGCATGACCATACTCGTAGGCCTGCACGCAGGTGAAAGAGATGCCGAGCAGGATGGTGAGGATCAGGCCCCACTTGAGCCCTTCGCGGTTGTTCTCGAGCAGCGCGTGGTGCGCCCACGTCACCGTGGTGCCGGAGGTGAGCAGGATCAGCGTGTTGAGGAGGGGCAGGTGCCACGGATCGAACGTCTCGATTCCCTTGGGGGGCCACTGGCCGCCGAACAGCTGGTCGCGCACCACGTGCACCGCGTCGTTGGGAAACAGCGCGCTGTTGAAATAGGCCCAGAACCAGGCGACGAAGAACATCACCTCGGAGGCGATGAACAGGATCATGCCGTAGCGGTGCGAGATCTGCACCACGCGCTTGTGGTGTCCCTGGAATTCCGCCTCGCGGATGACGTCGCGCCACCACGCCGCCATGGTGTAGAGGACCCCGATCGCACCCACCCCGAACACGATGGGCGCGGCCGCGAACGACTTGTGCATCCAGGTGATGAGGCCGACCGCCATGACGAACGCGGATATCGAGCCGACCGCGGGCCACGGGCTCGGGTCGACGAGATGATAATCGTGCTGTACCTCACCGTGCGCATCGGCCATCGTCATGCTCTCCGTCGTCTCAACGTCGCGCGGATATCGCGCCGCTAAATCCTTCCCGAGGGCCCGGTCCGCTCCGCCACCGGCTTCGCGGGCTCGCGCATCGGATAGAAGCTGTAGGACAGGGTGATCGTATCCAGCGTGGCGTGGTCGGTATCCTTGATCAGCGCCGGATCGACATAGAACACGACCGGCATCTCGCGCGTCTCGCCGGCTTTCAGCCGCTGCTCGGTGAAGCAGAAGCAGTTGATCTTCTGGAAATAGGCGCCGACGGTGAGCGGCGTGACGTTGTAGGCCGCCTGACCGATCGTCTCGCGCGCCGACTCGTTGGTGACGCGATACATCACGGTCAGCACGTCGCCGATCCTCACGTCGACCGAATTGCGTTCCGGCGCGAATTTCCACGGCAGCCCGCCGATCACGTTGGCGTCGAATCGCACCGTGATGGTGCGATCGAGCACCGTGCCCGGCGCGGACGTCGCCACCTGCGTCGTTCCGGCGAAGCCGGTGGCGCGGCAGAACCAGTTGTAGAGCGGTACGGCCGCGTAGGCGGCCCCGACCATCAGGGCGACGAACACACCGCATGCCGCCGCGACCACGAGGTCGCGCCGTCGCCCTCTCTCTGACCCTCCCCCGCAAGCGGGGGAGGGAAGGGAGGGGGGAACAAGGTGGGCGGGGCTCTGGTTCATGGTTGCCATTCGCGCATCATAGCGGACGATTGAGCACGCCCGGCCCGAGCTTTACGACGGTAACCACGTAGAACAGGAGCGCGAGCGCGCCGAGCGCCAGCCCGATCGCGAACGAGCGGGCGCGGCGGCGGCGCTTCTGCTCCTCCGTCAGCACGATCCCGTCGTCGGGGGATCGCTCGTCCATGACGACACCTCGATTCATGTGGCGGTCCGGGCGAAGGCTCCGCTCAGGCTCTCTGCCAGCAGGGCGGAGAACAGCACGAGCAGGTAGAGGATCGAATAGGCGAACAGGTGCTTCGCCGCCCGCTCGCCCGCAGTCCCGTCCTGGCGGCGCACGCGCCAGGCGAGCACCAGCATCAAGGCGCCGGCGGCGATCGCCACCACGCCGTAGAGCGCCCCTGCGTAGCCCAACAGCCACGGCGACGCGCCGATCGGCACCAGCACGCAGCTATAGAGAAGGATCTGCCGCCGCGTCTCGGGCGCGCCGGCGACGACCGGCAGCATCGGAATGCCGGCCTTGGCGTAGTCGTCGGTGCGATAGAGCGACAGCGCCCAGAAATGCGGCGGCGTCCAGAAGAAGATGATGAGGAACAGGAGGATCGGCTCGACGCCGATGCCGCCGGTCGCGGCCGCCCACCCGATCATCGGCGGGAATGCGCCGGCCGCGCCGCCGATCACGATGTTCTGCGGCGTCGTGCGCTTGAGCCACATCGTGTAGACGACGATGTAGAAGAAGATGGTGAAGGCGAGCAGCAGCGCCGCGACCCAGTTGACGAGCAGGCCGAGCACCACGACCGCGCCGGTCGCAAGCGTGAGCCCGAAGGCCAGCGCCTCGCCCGGCAGCACCCGGCCGGCCGGAATCGGCCGGCGCGAAGTCCGCTTCATCACCGCGTCGATATCGGCGTCGTACCACATGTTGAGCGCGCCGGAAGCGCCCGCGCCGATGGCGATGCACAGGATCGCGGTGAAGCCGATCACCGGATGCAGGTGCCCGGGAGCGACGACCAGGCCGACCAGGGCGGTGAAGATGACGAGCGACATCACCCGCGGCTTGAGCAGCGCCAGATAGTCGCCGACGTCCGCCATGCTCGGCTCGTGGCTCGCGCGCGCGCCGTCGACGCGGCCCGGCCCGGCCAGATTGGCGCCTTCGCTCACCAAGGACATTCAGCTTCTCACTTGATGCGCGGCAGCACGTTGAACTGATGGAACGGCGGCGGCGACGACAGCGTCCATTCGAGCGTGGTTGCGCCGGCGCCCCACGGGTTGTTCGCCGCCTGCTCCTTGCGCATGAACGCGTGCACGACGCCGACGAAGAAGATGATCATGCCGACGAACGAGATATAGGAGCCGTACGAGGAGATGTGGTTCCAGCCGGAGAAGGCGTCCGGATAGTCGACGTAGCGACGCGGCATTCCGGCGAGCCCGAGGAAGTGCCGGGGAAAGAACACCAGGTTCACGCCGATGAACGTGACCCAGAAATGCAGCTTCCCGATGAATTCCGAGTAGGTGTAGCCGGTGATCTTGGGGAACCAGTAGTACCATCCGGCGAAGATCGTGAACACCGCGCCGAGCGACAGCACGTAGTGGAAGTGCGCGACGACGTAATAGGTGTCCTGCAGCACGCGGTCGACGCCGGCATTGGCCAGCACCACGCCGGTGACGCCGCCGACGGTGAACAGGAAGATGAAGCCGATGGCCCACAGCATCGGCGTGCGGAACTCGATCGAGCCGCCCCACATGGTGGCGACCCAGGAGAAGATCTTCACGCCGGTCGGCACCGCGATCACCATGGTGGCGGCGATGAAATAGGCCTGCGCGCCGGTCGACATGCCGACCGTGTACATATGGTGCGCCCACACGACGAAGCCGATGCCGCCGATCGCCACCATGGCGTAGGCCATGCCGAGATAGCCGAACACCGGCTTGCGCGAGAACGTCGCGACGATCTGGCTGACCATCCCGAACCCCGGCAGAATCAGGATGTAGACCTCCGGGTGGCCGAAGAACCAGAACAGATGCTGGAACAGGACCGGGTCGCCGCCGCCGTCGGCGGCGAAGAAGGTGGTGCCGAAATTGCGGTCGGTCAGCAGCATGGTGATCGCGCCCGCGAGCACCGGCATGGACAGCAGGAGCAGGAACGTCGTCACCAGGATCGACCATACGAACAGCGGCATCTTGTGCAGCGTCATGCCGGGCGCGCGCATGTTGAAGATGGTGGTGATGAAATTGATCGCGCCGAGGATCGAGGAGGCACCCGCAAGGTGCAACGACAGGATGGCGAAGTCGACTGCCGGGCCCGGGTGGCCGCTGGACGAGAGCGGCGCATAGATGGTCCAGCCGGCGCCCACGCCGGGGGCGCCGGGCTCGCCTTCCACGAACATGGAGGTCAGAAGCAGGGCGAGCGAGGCCGGCAGCAGCCAGAACGAGATGTTGTTCATGCGCGGGAACGCCATGTCCGGCGCGCCGATCATCAACGGCACGATCCAGTTGCCGAACCCGCCGATCATCGCCGGCATGACCATGAAGAAGATCATGATCAGGCCGTGACCGGTGGTGAACACGTTGTACAGGTGGGCGTCGTGGAAGATCTGCAGGCCCGGCTGCTGCAGCTCCATGCGCATCGCCACCGACAGGCACGCTCCGAACACCCCACCCATCATCGCGAACACGAGGTACATCGTCCCGATGTCCTTGTGATTGGTCGAATAGACGAAGCGCCGCCAGCCGCTCGGATGGGCGTGCGCCTCGTGCGCCCCGTGTGCGTCGTGCATGCCGTGAGTGAGCGTCGTTGCCATGATCCCTGACCCTTATCGTTCTGTCTTGGCATTGCCGTCGAGCGCGGCGGCGGCGATTGCGCCCGGGTTTTCGCGTTCGTCGCGCGCGTATTTCTTCTTCGCGTCCTCGACCCAGGCGGCGAAGGCCTGCTCGCTGACCACCCGCACCTCGATCGGCATGTAGGCGTGGTCCTTGCCGCACAGCTCCGAGCACTGGCCGTAGTAGATCCCTTCCCGGGTGGCCCGGAACCACGTCTCGTTGAGACGGCCCGGGATGGCGTCGATCTTGATGCCGAACGACGGCACCGCGAAGGCGTGGATCACGTCCGCGCCGATGGTCTGCACGCGCACCACCTTGTTGACCGGCACCACCATGGCGTTGTCGACGGCGAGCAGGCGCGGCGGCTCGGGCTGCACCTTCTTGCGGTCGGCGTCCTGCAGCATCAGCGAGTCGAACTCGAACTTGCCGTGGTCCGGATAGCTGTAGCTCCAGTACCACTGCTTGCCGGTCGCCTTCACGGTGAGATCGGCCGGCGGGATGTTGAGCTGGAAGAACAGGAGGCGGAACGACGGGATCGCGATCACCACCAGGATGACCACCGGGATCACCGTCCACAGGACCTCGATCAGCGTGTTGTGGGTGGTCCGGCTCGGCGTCGGATTGGCCCGCGCGTTGAATTTCACGATCACGACCACCAGGAGCGCCAGCACGAAGACGGTGATCAGGGTGATGAGCACGAGCAGGAAATTGTGGAAGGACACCAGGTTGTCCATCACCGGCGAGGCCGACCGCTGCAGGCCGATCTGCCAGGGGGAGGGCTGGCCGAGGCCGGCGAAGGCCATGCCCCCGGCGATGAGTGTGGGAATGGCAACGGCCGCCGCGACGGTCACCCGCAATAGAGCCAGCATCGTTCAATCGCTCCTTCGACCGTAACGGCCGTGATGGTCCTTTGTGTGCGCCGCACCGTGCCCCGTCAAGCAATCCGACGGGCACCCTGTGCGGCGTCCGCCCGCCAGCGGGGTCCCAGGGCGAGTGGGCGGGCCGGGCAGCAATCGCCGGCTTCTCAAACCACAATTCCGCCCCACTCGCAACGTCGCTTCTGGCATCAATATGCGATATTTACCCATCGTCAAAACCGCCTGTGCCGGTGTGTCGCACGAACTCACGGAACCGGGCGGCCAGTGTCCTTGACACGGCCGTAGCGCCATGGTGGCAAGCACAATGGGGGCGTGTTCTGATCGGCTGCGATTCGGCGTGAAAGGGTGCCGGGTGCCACCGTCGAGGGGACTGATCATGGGCTTTTTCCGCCAGGCGGCGTCCAACCGCCGAGGTTTATTCGCCCTGCTCGCGGCTCTTCTGGCGATGGCCGGCGCTCCCGCGGCGCACGCCCAGGGGGTGGTCAAATCGGTGCATGGAGACTGGCAGATCCGTTGCGACATGCCGCCCGGGGCGCAGAGCGAGCAATGCGCCCTGATCCAGAGCGTCACCGCCGAGGACCGGGCAAACGTGGGCCTGAGCGTGATCGTCCTCAAGACCGCCGATCAGAAGACCCGCCTGTTGCGCGTGCTGGCGCCGCTCGGGGTGCTGCTGCCGTCCGGGCTCGGGCTCAAGATCGACCAGGCCGACATCGGCCGCGCCGGTTTCGTGCGCTGCCTGCCCAACGGCTGCGTCGCCGAGGTGGTGATGGACGACAACCTGATTCGCCAGTTGCGCACCGGCCAGAGCGCCACCTTCATCATCTTCCAGACCCCCGAGGAGGGGATCGGCATCCCCCTTGGCCTGAAGGGATTCGGCGAGGGCTACGACAAGCTGCCGTGAGGCCGATCCGGCGCCGCGTCCGCTATCCTGGAATTGCGAGGCCGCGACTTTCCGCCGACAGTCGCCAGCTGGAGACGTCGCCGAGCATGGCGTCGGCGGCCGAGCGGGCGCGGGCGCGCAGCAGCGAGAAGTCCGGCGGATCCTGCTTTATCGTTCTGATGAGCAGGTCGAGGGCTCCATGGGTTCGCTCGCCGCGCCGACGAATTCCCTCGAAATCGCCGATCACGCGAATGCCGTAGGTCGCGGTTGCCAGTGCGGGCAGGGCGGCGCTCAACCAGATTGCGATCTTGTGCTCGACCTCGTGCCCGAGATGGAATGAAGAGAGCAGGCAGTGCATGGCGGGCCCGCCGAAGAAATGGTCGATGGCGACCAGCAGGGTCAGCACGAAGAACGTGGATCCGACCCATTCCAGCCGTCGTTCCATCTTGTGCATGCGCTCGGCGTTGACGGCATTGTATTCGCACTGTTCGCTCAGCGCGTTCATCAGGACTGAGCGCGCGGCCGGAAGCTCGTTCGTGAGGTTGCCCCGCCGCAGTCCGTGCTCGCGGACGAAGGCGCGGACATACCATCCCATCCAGGTCGCCTCTTCGCCTGGGAACGAGGCCGGACGCAAGCCCAGCGCCCATAACGGGAGAATTACACGAAACCGTTCGGCCAGCTCGCGCGCTTCGACCCAACGATTGTGCCATCGCTGGCGTCGCCCGATCCAGGTGTTCACCATGACGCACCCGATCAGGACAATTTCTGCGGAGATCAGGCCGTTCGGCCAGCCGAACCAGTCGAGAACATGGATCGACCGGGGCGGCTTGAGATGCTCGAAAAACAGTCCCAACGATGCGACGAAAACCGCAAGTGCCGCGAAACCGAAGTTCATCACGAAGGCGCTGCGAAAGGTTTGACCGCACCACAAGCCGACGGCATCCGCCCAGCCATAGGGCTGCGCGAGGCGGGACACCGCGCTGACGTCGGCGCCAGCCGAGCTCAGTGGGACAACCGGCTCCAGATATTGTTTCGCCAGCATTTCGGGTGGCGGGGGATTGATGTCCTCGCGCCTTACGCGGCGCACCCTCAGCAAGGACATCAGGAGCGGGTATCCGACCGAATGGTTGAACCGGCGGGGTCGCTCCTTGAGCCACTTTGCAAACGCCTGTCGCTGTTCAGCGGCCGCCGGCAGGCGGACGAGCTCATCGATGACGCGATGCAACCCTTTGTCCGTACTCACCTTCGGCAGGTCCTCGATGCCTACGATCGGCGCAGGCACGGGCACCAGGTTGCGCCAGCGAACTTCCGGAGGCCGCTCGCCCTTGGCGTCCACCAGGATGATCGGCATTCCGGCGCGGGCGGCTTCGGCCACCATGTCGGAAGTTCCGCCACGCCCCTCCGAGGGGCCGCCGTCCCACACCGCCAGCAGGATATCGGCTTGGCTGAGCACCGTGAGTCCGGCCGCCTCATAGGCGCGCTTTGCGTCGGGATCGTCGGGGTCATCGACGCTCTTGCGCGTTCCCGGAAGCTCCAGGACCGCGCGGGCATTCTGTGGACTGGTGAGGAAGCGAAGCTCCTCGATCAGTTTCCCGCTGCGCTCCTTCTCGGCCGCTGGATCGATCGTTTCCCCGGGCTTCGGCTGGCGGGGCCGGAAATCCTTCTCGTATTCGTCTTTGGTGAACGGCAATGGTGCGTCCAGCTTGAATTTCCTGCTGATCGCCAAGTTGGCAACGATGCGATCGGCTCCTTCGGCGAGCGAGCTGACCACCGACAATAACGGCGTCTCCTCATTGAACAGCGTCTTGTGATCGGCGTGCGCCTGATTCGCTGCGGCGATGATCGCATCCAACACCTCCCCGACATGCCTGACGACCGTGTCCAGCTTGTCCTTTTCGGTGTGTTCCGACGGCAGGCGATTGGGACGGTGACCGACGACACCGACTGCCAGGGCGAAGCGCGGCTTGGGTGGCCCCTTGGGCACTAGGGGCTGAGCGACCTCGGGAGGTTGCGTGCCGGTCGAGCCTTGTGCGCGATCCTGCGGTTGGCCGCTCATGCGGTCGTCTCTACCATGCATCGCGACCCGGGGGCTCCATGCGGGTACTGCCCCCTCGCAGCTTCCCGCATGAAAGACTATCTTCTCCCCGACCCTGCACGCAATGGAACCTGATCATGGCTGATGCAACCCTCTCCCTCATCGACCGCGCGGGGCTTGAGCGCTCCCGCGTCGCCGCGGAGCTCAAGCGCGGCCTCGAAGGGGCCGACGACGGCGAGCTGTTCCTCGAGTACCGCCAGTCGGAGGCACTGGTGTTCGACAACGGGCGCCTCAAGCAGGCGACCTACGACACCGCGCAGGGGTTCGGGCTGCGCGCCGTCAAGGGCGAAGCGGTCGGCTACGCCCATGCCTCCGACGTGTCGGAGGCGGCGCTGGCGCGCGCCGCCGATGCGGTGCGGGCGGTTCAGAGCGGCTATTCGGGCACCTATGCGGAGGCGCCCCAGCGCACCAACGCGCGTCTCTACGGGGACGAGAACCCGCTCGCCGAGCCGAGCTTCGAGGCCAAGGTACGGCTGCTCGAAGCGATCGACGCCCATGCGCGGGCCAAGGATCCGCGCGTGCGCCAGGTGACGGTGAGCTTCGGCGCCACCTGGCAGGCGGTCGAGATCCTGCGTGGCGACGGCGAGACCTACCGCGACATGCGTCCCCTGGTGCGCATCAACGTCACCGTCGTGGTGGGCGAGGGCGACCGCCAGGAATCTGGCAGCCACGGCTATGGGGGGCGCGAGGGGTACGGCGAGTTCATCGTCAGCGACGCCTGGCACGGCGCGGTCGACGAGGCGGTGCGCCGCGCGCTGGTCAACCTCGAGGCGGTGCCGGCGCCGGCCGGCGAGATGGACGTGGTGCTCGGCCCCGGCTGGACCGGCGTCATGCTGCACGAGGCGGTCGGCCACGGGCTGGAGGGCGATTTCAATCGCAAGAAGACGTCCGCCTTCGCCGGCCTGATGGGCGAGCGGGTCGCCGCCGCGGGGGTCACGGTGGTGGACGACGGCACGCTCGGCAAGCGGCGCGGCTCGCTCACGATCGACGACGAGGGCACGCCGACCAGCCGCACCGTGCTGATCGAGGACGGCATCCTCAAGGGCTACATGCAGGACCGGCAGAACGCGCGGCTGATGAGCATGCACCCGACCGGCAACGGCCGGCGCGAGAGCTACGCCCACGTGCCGATGCCGCGCATGACCAACACCTACATGCTGGCCGGCACGCACGCGCCCGACGAGATCATCGCCTCGGTGAAGAACGGCCTCTATGCGGTCTATTTCGGCGGCGGCCAGGTCGACATCACGTCGGGCAAATACGTGTTCCAGTGCACCGAGGCCTACCGCATCGAGAACGGCAAGGTCGGCGCCCCGGTCAAGGGCGCGATGCTGATCGGCAACGGCCCGACCGACCTGCATCGCATCAGCATGATCGGCAACGACCTCGAGCTCGACACCGGCATCGGCACCTGCGGCAAGGCCGGGCAGGGCGTGCCGGTCGGCGTCGGCCAGCCATCACTGCGCATGGACCGCATCACCGTCGGCGGCACGGGGTGAGGCGTTCTCGTTGAATTTCCTGCCGTGTCTGGCATCCTGTGCCATGGTTCCAGGATTGAGGGCGGGTCATGGGAGAACGCGTAACGATTGAGCTGGACAGCGAGGCGATCGCAGCGGCGCGGGGGGCGGGCATAGATCTCTCCGAACTGCTGGTCTGGGCTCTGCGTCGCCGCCTACCCAGCCTGCACGCCGCCGAACGGGCGGAGGCCGCCCTGAAATGGCAGGAGGAAAACCGCGCGGCTCTCGAATCGGTCGATCGGATGATTGAAGAGGACGGTTTTGTCTTTTCTGATGGCGCTCGCACATTTTGACGGCGATCGTGCGCCAGTTTGATATCGTAGAGAACGTCAATCATTACGCGTCATCGTTTCCCGCTGGCCATTGTCCTGCAGAATGATCGCATTCCTTCGACCTCGGTTGTGGTCGTTGCACCGCTCACTGACGCAACGCCGGCTTTGACCTCCACTCGTCTCCATCCGTCGATAAAGGTTGGCGGTCGCAGCTTTGCGGTCATCATCGAGGAACTGGCCGCGGTCCGTGTCGCAACGCTTGGCCGTGTCATGGGCGCCGCAGAATCCGATCGCTACGATATCGTCGCCGCCATCGATCTCCTGTTCACTGGCATCTGAGTCTCAGACATACGCGATGCTCCGCCCGCAGGCGGCGACGATCAGCCAGATGCCGAGCGAAACGAAGCCGGCGCGGCGCGCCCGTTGCGGCATCGCGGCGCCAGGTGGCAATGCTTCGACCGCCCGCCGGGCACCGAATTCGTAGATCGCTACGTTGACGAGGCCGGCCGCGACCAGGGCCATCTTGGCCTGGAACACCGGATTGAGCACGATGTGGCTCGCCTCGGCTGAAAATAGCATGAATCCGGTGGCGGCAAGCGTGCAGAACGCTCCGATCACCACGCGGCGCGCGCGACGGATGACCTTGGCCGGTGCGGTTGCGGCGAACGCGCCGATCAGGCGCAGGTCCATGATCGCAAGGGCGCCCGCATAGCACACGAGCGCGACGATGTGGCCGACATTGGCGAGCGGGTAGAGGATCACCGACTGGCGGATCGCCGCCGCGAAGGCCGACTGTTCCAGCGCGACGAAAATCGCGGGAGCGTCGTGCTCCATCAGCGCATCTCGTAGGTCTTGCCGTCGACGGTAATGCGCTCTGCCCGCATCTCGTCCTTCTCGGCCGTCGACGGATAGCCGTAGGCCGATACGGTCTTTCCGACCGCGACCAACTGGGCAAGCGCGCCGCGGTTGATCATTCGCGAGGTCGGGGCGAGCGTGACCGTCCACACCTTGTCGCGGCCGCGCACCGTCAGGGCGACATGCGGATTCTCATACTTGGAGGTGAGCACCGGACCGGTGACGGTGACCGGGTTGGCCGCGTCATAGCTGCCCCAGCCGTGATGCGCGACGGCGGGCCCGGCGACCAACGCGAGGACGGAACAGACCACCAATGGCGATTTCATGGGTGCCTCCGAATGGAATGAGCAGAGGGCGACACAGGCCGCCGATGCGTTGTCCCATTGTAGCGCTTCGGGCGGATCAGCGCACCACGCCCGACACGCAGCACGGCTTGCGGCGCGGTGGGCGCAGGCGGTCCTTGAGGTAGCAGCGCGCGCTGTCGCCCGGGCCGAGATAGCCGGGGCGCACATAGGTCCAGGTGCGGCAGCGGTTCTCCCCTTCGCAGGCGGCCTTGCAGGCGGCGCCGGTCGGATCGGGCTGGACGTCGAAATTGCGGTAGTCGCCGCCGAACCGGTCGATGCCGAACTCGAGCGCGCCGTCGCGTCCCTTGCGCGGCTCCTGCACGCCGGCGCCCTTGATGCCCGACACGCAGCAGGTGTTCTCGACCCGCTTCGGCACCTCTTTCTTCAGCCAGCAGACCGCGTTCTGCCCGGCCGAGCCCGGGTAGACGAAGCTCCACGCACGGCAGCGGCCCTCGCGGTCGCAGCGGGCGGCGCAGGTGGCCGGATCGCCCGACCGCTCGGCGACGCTGGTGTAGTCCCCACCGGGGCGGTCGAATCCCGCCTGCGCGGCGGCGGGGCGTTGCGCGCCCGCGAGCACCACGACAGCCGAGCAGATCAAGATGAGGAAGCGCCGCATCAATTCGCTGCCAGGACCGGGGTGACGGGTGGGCGTGGGGCGCGCCTACGTCTACCCGGACGGCATGTTAGTCAAGCAGTTGACGCATGACGAGACAGAACTCTCTCCGGGCGTGGCGAGGCTGCGACACCAGTGCGGCGGATTTGCAGTTCCTATCCGCTCGCCGCAACCTCTTAGGAACTGCAAATCCATAAGCGCACTAGAAGGCATTGATATTGCTAGTGCTCCTGTGATTCCGAATTTCGCTCAGAGGCTGCCGCGAAGTGATGCGAAATTCGGAATTGGAGCACTAGCCCCGCGCAAACTAAGCGCCCGCCGGGGCGGCCGGCGGGCGCGACATCCGGCCCAGAGGGGGAACGGCCGGATGCGTCGGCCGGTGGGAGGACCGGCCGAGCTGATGTTGCAGGCTCAGACCGTGTAGCGCGCAGGCCGGTCCGTGGCCGGGTACCGGGCGCCGTCGGTCGGGGCGAGCGGCGGCGCCGCAAACCAGGCCTCCTCGTGGAGCCCGAACGAGATGGCGTGCCGACCGAGACGCCGCTCGAGCGCGCGAGCCCGCAGGAGGTCCGTCGGGTCGTGCCACAACGGCTCGGCCAGTGCGTCGCGGACGTCGCTGCGCGTGATACCGATGTCGGCCAGCATGCGATCGTCGAGGCTGGCGAGCACCGAGGCGTCGCTGCGGTTGCGCCAAGCCTGGGCGAGGCGCCCGAATCGCCGCGTCAGGATGCGGGCGATGGCGGCGATCAACCGCGCCCCGGGAACGCTCGCCGGTCGTGAGATGTCTGCGATCGCGCTCATGGCAGTCTCCAGTGCAGTGAACAAGCGGCAATCCTGGCCTGCGGCGACGTGCGCCGGCCACCCGAATTGCCCACCCGATTTGCCCGATCGCCGGAATATGGGCGGTCAGCATTGATTAGTGAAACGAATGTTTATGATGCAACCGATCATCGATGATGATATATAGGCTCCCGGTGCAATCCGGGGATTCCGCGCCATGACCGCGCTCATCGACGTCGATCAACTGCGTACCTTCATCGCCATTGCGGAGACCGGCAGCTTCACCCGGGCCGCCGACGTGGTGCACAAGACCCAGTCGGCCGTGTCGATGCAGATGAAGCGGCTCGAGGAGCGCCTCGGGCGGCCGATTTTTTCGCGCGACGGGCGTGCCTCCAAGCTGACCGAGGACGGCGAGCGGCTGCTCGACTACGCGCGGCGGATCGTCAAGCTCAACGTCGAGGCGCTCAACGCCTTTTCCGATGCGGAGCTCGCCGGGCGCGTGCGCCTGGGCGTGCCCGACGACTACGCGGACCGCTACCTGCCGGAAATCATGGCGCGGTTCTCGCGCGCCTATCCGGCGGTCGAGGTCACCGTCACCTGCGAGCCGACCACCGAGCTGGTCGTGCGCATCGCCGACAATGACCTCGACCTCGCCATCATCACCAATGCGGACAGCAGCCGTCCGGCCGAGACGTTCCGCCAGGAGCAACTCCTGTGGGTCGTTTCCAACCGGCACGCGATCCATCGCGACGAGCCGCTGGCGCTCGCGCTCGGCCGCCCGACCTGCAGCTGGCGTCGCGCCGCCCTCGAATGCCTGGAGAAGGTCGGCCGGCCATACCGCGTGCTCTACACCAGCGCCAACGCCGGAGCGGTGGCGGCCGCCGTTCTCTCCGGGCTTGCGGTGTCGGTGTCCCCGGAGTCCGGCCTGCGCCCGGGCATGCGGGTGCTCACGCCGTCCGACGGCTTTCCCGCCCTTCCGCCCTGCCGGATCGGGCTCCTGCGCAGCCCGCACGAAAGCTCGACGCTTGCCGATGCGCTCGCCGAGCACATCATCTCCTCGCTCGACAACCTGTCGGAGGCGCGGCAGGCGGCCGAATAGAGAGGCACGAAAGCTCGACGCTTGCCGATGCGCTCGCCGAGCACATCATCTCCTCGCTCGACAACCTGTCGGAGGCGCGGCAGGCGGCCGAATAGAGAGCCTGTCCTCGGACAGCGCGCAGCGCTGATTCGAGGGCTTGCTCGGCCGGGATGACAGCCGCAACCGTCAGTCCAGCTCGAACTGGTCCTTGTAGTCGATGCGCAGGGCCGGGTCCTGGGCGTCCTTGACGAGGTGGCAATTGCCCACCACCAGCACCTCGATGTCCGAGCCCATGAAGCAGCGGAAGGCGTCCTCCGGCGTGTAGACGATCGGCTCGCCGCGCACGTTGAAGCTCGTGTTGACCACGACGCCGCAGCCGGTCAGCCGCTTGAAGGCGGAAATCAGCGCGTGGTAGCGCGGGTTGGTATCCCGGTGCACGGTCTGCACGCGCGCCGAATAGTCGATATGCGTGACGGCGGGAATCGACGAGCGCGGCACGTTGAGCTTGTCGATGCCGAACAGCGCGATCTCGTCCGCCGTCATGGCGCGCCGATGCTGCCCACCGACCGGCGCGACCAGCAGCATGTAGGGGGAATCGCAGTCGAGATCGAACCACGCCTGCGTATCTTCCGCCAGCACCGACGGCGCGAACGGGCGGAAGCTCTCGCGGTACTTGACCTTGAGGTTGAGGACCTTCTGCATGGTCGGCGAGCGCGGGTCGCCGAGGATCGAGCGGTTGCCGAGGGCGCGCGGCCCGAATTCCATGCGGCCCTGCATCCAGCCGACCGCCCTGCCGTCCGCCAATGCGCGCGCCGTCGTGTCGATGAGGTCGCCGTCATCGAGGCAGGAGAACTTCGCGCCGGCAGCCGTCAGCCGCGTGCGAATGTCCGCTTCCGTAAAGCCGGGCCCGAGATAGGCGCCGTTCATGCCGTCGCGGCCGGGCGCGGCTTCGCGGGCGCCGCCGGCGAGCATGTGATAGGCCGCGAGCGCCGCGCCCACGGCGCCGCCGGCGTCCCCGGCGGCCGGCTGAATCCAGATGTCGTCGAACAGGCCTTCCTTGAGCAGCTTGCCGTTGGCGACGCAATTGAGCGCAACGCCGCCCGCCATGCACAGGTTGCGGCTGTGCGTGACCCGTTTGAGCTCGCGCGCGAGCTTCGACACCGCAATCTCGGTGACCTCCTGGATCGAGGCGGCGATGTCCATGTGGAACTGGGTCAGCAGCTCCTTCTCGGGTTGGCGCGCCGGCTGCCCGAACAGCTCGGCGAACTTCGCGTTCGTCATGCGCAGGCCGACGCAATAGTCGAAATAGCTCTGGTCGAGCCAGAAGCTGCCGTCGTCGTTGATGTGGATGAGCTTGTCGAGGATCAGCGACGTGTATTTGGGCTCGCCGTAGGGCGCGAGGCCCATCAGCTTGTATTCCCCGGAATTGACCTTGAAGCCGGTGTAATAGGTGAAGGCCGAATAGAGCAGCCCGAGCGAATGGGGAAAGTGGATCTCCTTGACGATATGGAGATTGTTGTCCGCGCCGGCGCCGAGCGAGGTGGTTGCCCATTCGCCGACGCCGTCCATGGTCAGCACCGCCGCCTCGCGGAACGGCGAGGGGAAGAACGCCGATGCCGCATGCGAGAGGTGGTGCTCGGTGAACAGGAGCTTGGCCGAATAGTCGGGGCCTTTTTCCATGCCCTTGAGCTCGCGGACGATCAGCTCGCGCTGGAACAGCTTTTCCTTGAGCCACACCGGGAGGGCCAGGCGAAACGAGGAAAAGCCGCGCGGCGCGAACGCCAGATAGGTTTCCAGAAGCCGTTCGAACTTGAGGAACGGCTTGTCGTAGAAGACGATGTGGTCGAGCTCGGACAGCCGGCAGGCCGCCTCCTCCAGACAATAGGCGATCGCGTTCTTGGGGAAGCGCGGGTCGTGCTTCTTGCGGGTGAACCGTTCCTCTTGCGCGGCCGCCACGATCTTCCCGTCGACGACGATCGCGGCGGCGCTGTCGTGATAGAGGGCCGATATCCCGAGAATGCGCACGGGCGATCCAAGGCGCTCAGAACAGCGTGTAGATGAAGGGGGCGACGGCCGAGCCCTGGGTCAGCACGACGAGGCCGCCGAACAAGGCCATCATCAGCAGCAGCGGCAGCAGCCAGAATTTCTTGCGCACACGCAGGAAACGCCACAGCTCGGCCAGGAAAGACATCGCAGCGCCCTTCTAGAACAGGTTTTTCATGGTGTCGGGGGCTGGCCCCGGCGGCACGCGCTCGACCCATGTCGTTCCTGCCGCCTTGGCGGCGTCGAGCCGCATCGAATCCCGGCCGCGCACCCGCATGACGAGGGCCGTGGGCAGAACGCCGAGGAGGAAGATCAGTCCCATCACCAGGGGATTGACCACGTGGTGCAGGAGCAGGCCGACCTTGAACCAGACGAGGTTCAAAGGACGCAGGATCGCCGGCCGGATCAGCGCGGCCGCCAGGAATGCCACCGCGATCCCCACCGCCCAGTAGCGTATCCCGCGACTGCCGATCAGCGGCCACAGCGCGACGATGGCGAAGACCACCGCGAAGACGATGCCGAACGCGCGCTCGGATCCGACCCTGACGTCGTCCCGCTCGAAACTTTCATGCGCGGCTGCTTTCGCCATTTGCGACTGCTCGGTTCCCCGCCGCCCTGCTAGCAAGAACCCGTGTCCGCTTCAACCGTGAACCGTAGCCGGGCCAGAGGCGGTAGCCCGGATGAGCGAAGCGAAATCCGGATCGGCGCTGCCGCTTGTCGGGGCGTCCCGGATTTCATCCGGGCTACGGCCCCATCACAGGGCGAGCTCGGTGAACGCCGGTTCCACCGACCCGCCCCATTCGCCCTTGAATTTTTCGATCAGATCTTCGGCGAGCGTCCTGCCGCGCGCCACGATGTCGTCGAGCGGCGCGAGATGGCGCGTCTCGTCGCGGCCGCCGATGTCGAGTTTGCCGCGGCGGGCAAGGCCCTGCGCGGAGATCGCGAGGCAGGCGCGCGCGACCTCGCGCATGGTGCGGCCGCGGATCGTGGCGCGCAAGGCGAGCGCCGGCACGTCGTCGCGCAGCGCCTGGCGCTCATCGGCCGTCCATTCCTTCGTCATCTCCCACGCTGCGTCGAGCGCGGCGCCGTCGTAGAGGAGCCCGACCCAGAATGCCGGCAGCGCCGCGAGCATCGGTCGCAGGCCGCAATCGGCGCCGCGCACCTCGAGGTAGCGCTTGAGCCGCACTTCGGGGAACGTCGTGGTCAGGTGGTTCGCCCAATCGGACAGCGTTGCGCGCTCGCCCGGCAGGGCGGCGAGCTTGCCCGCCATGAGGTCGCGGAACGACTGGCCGGCGACGTCGACATAGCGATCGCCGCGCTTGATGAAGTACATCGGCACGTCGAGCGCGTAGTCGACCCAGCGCTCGAAGCCCATGCCGGGCTCGAACGCCCATGGCAGCATGCCGGTGCGGTCGGGATCGGTGTCGCGCCAGATGTGCGAGCGAAACGACAGATAGCCGTTGAGCCTGCCCTCGGTGATCGGCGAATTGGCGAACAGGGCGGTGGCGACCGGCTGTAGCGCCAGCGCCACGCGCAGCTTTTTCACCATGTCGCCTTCCGAAGAGAAGTCGAGGTTCGTCTGCACCGTGCAGGTGCGGTACATCATGTCGAGCCCGAGCTGGCCCACCTTGGGCATGTAGGCGGTCATGATGCGGTAGCGGCCCTTGGGCATCATCGGTGTTTCGGCGCGCGACCATTTCGGGCTCATGCCGAGCGCGAGGAGACCCAAGCCCAGCGGTCGCACGACTTCGCCGAGCTGGGCGAGGTGGGCGTAGATTTCGCTCGAGGTCTCATGAACGGTCTCGAGCGGGGCGCCCGAGAGCTCGAACTGCCCGCCGGGCTCGAGCGTGATCGCCGCCCCGTCCGGCGAGGTCAGCCCGATGATGCGGTCCTCCTCCATGATCGGCTCCCAGCCGGTCAAGGCCCGCATGCCTTCCAGTATCGTGCGGATGCCGGGATTGCCGTCGTATGCGACCGGAGTGTGACCGGCGACGGTGAACACGAACTTTTCGTGCTCGGTGCCGATGCGAAACGCAGGTGGCGGCTTGATGCCCTGCTCCAGCCACGCGACGAGCGCGTCGCGCGATTCGATCGGCGTCATGTCGATTTGGTCGCGAGCCATCAGGGGGTCCGGCGGGAAAGGGCCGCGACCTTACACGGTGGCCGCGCGCGGGCGCAATGCGCGCCGGGCAGGCGAAACGAAACTCACGGCTGAACCCCTATCCTCTGGTTGCGGGTCAGCTGCTTAAATGCGTACGAATTCCTTCTCCCGCAATGACTGGCAGTAGCCGTTGAACACTTCGTTGACCTTCGGCCAGCTGGGCAGCTTTTTCATGGCATCGAGCCAGCGCTTGATGTTCGGGTAGGCGGCGAGGTCGGAGCCGACCAATTCGCCGATCGACACGATGGCGGCGCCGAAATAGTCCGCAATGGTGATCTTGTCGCCGACGAGATACGACCGCTTGGGGCCGATCCAGTGGTCGTTGAGGATCTGCAGCCAATTCTGCGAGTTTCCCTTGCCCCATTCGATGGCGGCGGCATGCGCCTCCTCGCTGCGGCGCTTGTGATGAGGAAACAGCTGCGGATAGACGAGGCCGTAGCCGAAATCGCGATAGAAGTTGACGTTGAGCCAGTCCATGGCCTCGTTGACCCGGGCGCGTTCCTTGAGGTCCTTCGGATAGGCCGGCGAGCCCGCCTTGTCGGCGAGATATTTCAGAATCGCCGAGCTTTCGCTGAGGCGAAAATCCTCGTCCTCCAGCATCGGCACCAGGCGATTGGGGTTGATGGTCTTGTAGGGCTCCTGGTGATGCGCTCCGCTGAGGATGTCCACCACCTCGTTCTCCAGCGGAATGTTGCTCTCGGCGGCGAACAGCAGGATGGGTCGACACGCCGTCGAGACGGGATGCATATAGAGCTTCATGGCCGGTCCCCCGGGGATGAGAATGCAAGCAATTTTCTGCGCCCCGCACGCGAGCGCTCGGTCGGGAATGTTACCGTCGATCGCCTGGCGTGAGGAGTCACAGAACCGTGCGTACAATGTCGGTCCTGGCCGCGCAATTGCCAAGGCGGACGATTTGCGGCAATGGCATCGGTCTCCCGGAAGGGAGAGACCGCCCGCCGGGGAGGCAAACGGGGAGGGTGACGGTGGCTGAGATCGTAGGTGCGCTGGGGGTCCCGCATACGCCGTTCTTTCCGTCCCTGGTGGAGCGGGAAGGCCCGGCCTGCGAGACCGCCCGGCTGTTCGCGGCCGTGACCGAGGAGCTGGCGAGGCTCAGAGCCGACGTGATCGTGATGTTCGATACCGATCACCTCAACACGTTCTTTTTCGACAATCTGCCGATCTTCGCCGTCGGGGTGACCGAGCAGTTCAAGGGCCCGAGCGACGAGCCGCGCTCGGTTCCGATCTACCGCATTCCGTCACGGCCCGATCTTGCGGCCCACATCAGGCGCTCAGGCATCGAAGCGGGCTTCGACCTCGCGCTGACGCAGGAGTTCACCGTCGACCATTCGGTCGTGGTGCCGCTGCACTTCATGACGCCGAAGATGGACATTCCGGTGATTCCGATCTTCGTCAGCGGCCACGTGCCGCCGCTGCCGTCGGCAGCGCGCTGCCTGGCGCTCGGCGCGACGGTGCGGCGCGCGATCGAAAGCTTTCCCGAGACGCTGCGCGTCGTCGTCATCGGCAATGGCAGCTTCTCGCTCGAAGTGTTCGGCCCGCGCATCGCGCCGGGCAAGTCCGACGGCGTTCCCGACCCCGACTGGGCGAAGCGCGCCTGCGCCCTGATCGCCGCGGGCGACTACGATGCCCTGGTCGCCGAAGCGACGCCCGGGCAGCTGCACAAGGCCGGCAACGTCGGCGGTGAGATCCTCAACTGGATCGCCATGCTGCCCAGCGTGGGCGGGCGGCGGCCCAAATTCGTGCACCCGCAGATGGAGCAGGGCCACGCCTATGCGGCCTGGAACTGGAGCTGAAGCCATGTCGGTCTATGCGGTGAACTATCTGTGCCGCGAAGTCCTGCGCGACCATGCATTCCGCGCAGCGATGAAGCAGGATCCGGCGGCGGCGATCGCCAAATACGACCTGACCGGGGAGGAGCGCCGCGCGCTGCTCGCCGGCGACGTCGCCGCCCTCTATCGGCTCGGCGTCAACGCCTTCCTCATGGGCTACCTGCCGCGCTTCGAAGTGTGCGGGCTGACCCTGCCGCTGTTCAACGAGCGCATCCGCTCCTGTGCGGGCGACGCCGCGGCCGAGGGCCGGCACTGAGAGCGCTGCCGCGACGCGGCAGCCATCTCACTCGATGACGATCTCGCCGACCATGCCGTGGTCGCGATGGCTCACGCCGTCGGTGCCGACGATGCCGCAGCGCAGATCGGTGGCACGGCCCGCTGCCACCGGTACGAACCACCATTCGGCGGTCTCGCCCGGATAGACCTCGATCTCGCGGATCGCGCCCTTGAACTCGGCGAGCGTGACCGTCTTGCCGTCGCGCTGCTGCACCACCTGGACCTTGCGGGTATAGATGAGCTGGGTGAACGCATCCGAGGTGAAATAATGCGCCTCCTTGCTCGGATTGGTCAGCACCAGCTTGTAGAGCTTGCCGGTCTCGAATTTCAGGCGATTGGGCACGAACACGTGCTGCCCGGGCTTGCCGAGTTCCACCGTGACCTCGATCGGCGTCTGCCGCGACAGGTCGCCTGCCGCCTGTACCGCGACGGTATTCGCGAGCAGCACGCTCGCCGCCAGCAAGGCCGCGACCCGATTCATGAGATGCATGGATCCCCTCCCTCGTTTCAATCCGGACAGCTTATCGCTATTGCGACTTAGTTGCAACAAGTGCGTGACGGCGGTTTCGGGCTGCCGCGCGACGTGCGACGAAGCGGTGTCAGTCACAACGGAGGACCCCATGGCCGAATACCTGGAGAAGACCGATTTCCAGAAATCGCGCGCGTTCTCGCCTGCGGTGATCACCCAGGGCGGGCGCACGGTGTGGCTTGCCGGGCAGACCGCCACGCGCGACCAGGCGGGCAACGACATTGCGGGGAATTTCGAGGCTCAGGTGCGCGCCATCTTCGCCGCCCTGGATGCGACGCTGAAACGAACCGGCGGCACGCTTGCCGACATGGTCACCATGACGGTGTTCATCAACGATCCGCGTCACGGCGACCGCTTCGTCGAGCTGCGCAGGGAGTTCTTCCCCGACGGGAACTATCCGGCGAGCGCGCTGATCACCGTGTCGCATTTCGCCCGGCCCGGCATGCTGATCGAGATCCAGGGGGTCGCGGTCATCGGCGGGTGAGTTGCGGCTGGGCGAGCCGGCGCGGTATCAACGGTCGAGGCGGAGACCTGCATGCTCGAGTACCTCCAGCTGAACGCCGGCCAGATCGTCGACGGCCTGTTGTTCGGCCTCGGCGTGCTCGCGGTCTATCTCGGCGCGGTGTTCACCGGCGCGCTGGTGCGCTCGCTCGGCGGGGCGGGCAGCAAGGGCCTCACGGTCATCGGGCGCTACCTGCAGGGCTGGTTCTTCTACCTGCGCGGCGACGACCGCGACATCGTCAACGTCACCCTCAACATGATCGTCGACGGTCACCTCAAGTTCGACACGCTGGTGGCGGACCGGCGCATCTGGTACGTATGGCCCAATGCGTATCGCGTGGCGCTGATCCGGCGCGCCGCCAAGCGTACCACGCAGGACAATCCGATCATCCTCTTTCCGGCCAAGAAGCCGCGGCCGGGGTCTGCCTTCGGCCGACTCTCCCATTGGTGCGGCGACCGCGTCCACGGCCTGCTGGCGAGCGCCCACGTGGTCGAGAATGGCCGCAGCCGCCGCGTCCGGCTGATTCCGGAAGACGACTACAAGGCGACGTACGGGCCGCTGATCAGCCTGATCAGCGAGAAATGCGCCAACGACAACGCGATCGATCTCGCGCTCGGCCGGCCGATGGACGAGCACCGCTTCGTCGTCGCGCTCACCTTCGAGAAGCTGCACAATCGCCGCGCGCGTCACCTGCGCGGGATGGTGATGTGGGAGCAGGCCCTGCTCAACCTGCCGGACGAGTGCCCGCGGGTCGATTTCGACGAGCATCGCACGCGCTTCAAGACCCTGCAGGCGATCGCGCGGCAATACCGGGAGAACCCGGAGCGCTTCGGCATCGTCAACGTGTGGCGTCCGAAGGACATGGCCGTGCTCGCGCCGTGGGCCTTGCCCGCCGCGGCCGGCCGCGAGTCGGTGCGGGCGGCGGAGTAGGGCTGTGCCGACAATTGCCTAGTACGATATCAAGGCTATCGCGCCCGGCTTCGCATATCCGATGGCGAGATGATCGACGGCCGTTTGCCGCCGACCGTTTCGCGGCTTCTCAAAGAGTGGACGGCTTTGCGCCGGGAGGCGCTCATGCGAAACTGGCAGGCGGCACGATCCGACCAAAACCTCGAACGGATCGGAGGTCTCGATGATGATTGACGTGGTCGGGCTGCGCTCGCTCGGAGCCCACAGGCTGGAGATCGAATTCTCCGACGGCACGATCGGTATACGCGACTTTGCCTTTGTCCGCGAAAGGACGGGACCAATGGCCGAACCGTTGCAGGATCCCGATTATTTTGCGCGCGTATTCATTGAAGATGGGGCCTTGACCTGGCCGAACGGATACGACTGGGACCCCATTGCCCTGCATGATGAAATGAAAGCGGAAGGTTTGCTGCGCCGTTCCGACGCGGCGGAGTAGTCGGCATCCGTCCGCCCGCGGGGCAGCCATGATCGCAATCCGCGCCGCCAAAATTGCGCTGGTCGCCGCGATCGCGCTGTTTGCGAGCCTCGTCGCCTTCGGCAACATCACCGATTACAACACCAATTTCGTGTTCGTGCAGCACGTGCTATCGATGGACACGGTGTTTCCCTTTTCCACCATCAAGTATCGGGCGATCACCAGCCCGGCGCTGCACCACGCCGCCTATGTGCTCATCATCGCGACGGAGGTCGTCATCGCGGCGTTGTGCTGGATCGGCGCCTTCGTGCTCCTGCGACGGATCCGCGCCGACGCGGCGACTTTCAACCACAGCAAGGCCCCGGCGATCGCCGGCCTGACGCTCGGCTTCCTGCTATGGCAGGCCGGGTTCATGTCGATCGGTGGCGAGTGGTTCGGAATGTGGCAGTCGCAGCAGTGGAACGGCGTGCCGAGCGCCTACCGGTTTGTTGTGATCATTGCGGCGGTTCTCATTTTTCTGGCGCTCCCCGATGCGGAGCCCGGTCTCGCGGAAAAGGATTGAGCCGGTCGACCTGCGTTCGCTCGGGACGCTGGAAATCGCCTTTGACCGCCCGCTTTGGAACGATAACCGGCGATGTGCGTTGTTATCGTCTGCATACGGCGAGGGATCTCGACGGGCATCGGCCTGGATGACGAATGGAGCAGCGGTTGAAACCAGAATCTGAAAAGACCCACCTGCGGGCGGAGGCTGCTTTCAAGCGGAAAGAGATGCAGCGCGTGGAAGGGCCCAAAGCGATGGCGGAATACAACGCCAAGCGGCTCGCCCTGCAGGATAGGACTGCACGCTTGCGGGCGCTGAGATTGGAGCGCGAGGCTGCCGACGTGGCGGCCGCCGGCACAGCTCGCCCCCGGTCCTGATTCATCGGCAACGGCACAAGAACCGAGGCCTCGGCGTCATCCCACGCCCTGCGGCTTGCGCACGCCGCCCGATGCGCTCGAATCCGCATACTAGCCAACAAGACGCGCACCCTCTATATGGAGGCCATCATCGGCATGCTCACAGGCGCCGATGACTGAGAGACCGGTCGCGCTCCCGCCGCAACGCCAAAGGGGACGCGACCATGCCCATTGCCGGCCACACCTCGCTTTCGAGCGCGCCTGACCGCTGCCGCGACACGGCCCCGACTGGTAGTCGCTGCGCTCCGTTCTGACGCGACGGCGCCAGTCGTTCCGAATTCGAGCATGGCGCGGAACACGGCGGACTACCCGCGGCAATCCTCGACGCAGCCCGTGGCATGAAAGGAATAGATCTTGCAAGTATTCGTTCGCGACAACAATGTCGACCAGGCTCTTCGGGTTCTCAAGAAGAAGATGCAGCGGGAAGGCGTCTTCCGCGAGATGAAGCGAAGACGCTTCTACGAAAAGCCGTCGGAAAGAACGACACGGGAGAGAAGCGAATCCGTTCGCCGCGCGCGCAAGCTGGCGCGCAAGAAGGCGCAGCGTGAAGGTCTCATCGCGGCGCCGAAGCCACGCAAAGCGGCCCCTGGCAGAGGACCCGGGCGCGGCCCATCGGCCAGCATCGGCGAACCCGCACGCTAGCCCGATCGCGGTGATCACCACCGGTGCAACGGACATGCCGGACGAGGGGGATTCCATGTGTCGAGCCTGCGGGGCGTGCTGCTCGTTCTCGCGGGAGTGGCCGCGGTTCTCGCTGGAGGATGACGCCGCCCTGGATCGTATCCCGCGCCGGTTCGTCGATGACGACCAGGGCCGCATGCGCTGCGACGGCGATCGGTGTTCAGCGCTGGTCGGCGAGGTGGGCGTCGCCACGACCTGCGTCGTGTATGCCGTGAGGCCGGACGTCTGCAGGGCGTGCCTGCCCGGAGACGACGCTTGCCGCATGGCGCGCAGCCGGTTCGGGCTGGACTGCTCCGCGCTGCCATCCGACGCGTATATCGATGCGGCCCATTAGGGAGAAGACAGCGATGGCACCGTCGGTCGTTTCGAGGGTTCTGGTGGGGCCGTATGGAACGCATGCGCTTGGCTTTGCCGCGCTCGCGGTCTTCCTCGCCTTTATCTGGGTGTTCAACTTCACGAGCTTCTTCTGATCGCGCGCGCGATCCCGACAGGCATCATCCCCGTCCTGCGCGGCAACCCCCGTGTCACGCGGCAGCCCGCGCGTTACGCGGCAGCGGGGCCTCGTCGGGGCAGCGGATAGGCCACATCCTCGTACAAGCGACGGATGCCGACGGCATCGAATTTTTCCTCGTCGACCTCCAGATGGGCGCCGACGAGCAGGGTGGGCGGCAGGTCCTCGATCGCGAACCGGATGGCGTCCGCTGCGCGCGCGAACCGCTTGTATCCGAAGTTTTGACGGCCCGTCCTGCGGCTTCGGGTCGGGAAAAGCTCGGCCTCCGCCGCATAGTCAAACACGCTCATGTCCGGAAATCTCCCAAAACTGGATTGAATAGTTCTGCCCACCATCATTTAGAGCACACGCAGAACAGATAGTCATTGAACCGGAAGAAAACCAGTCCATGCAATCGAATGTATTTTCGCGTTCAGCCGTATTTCATGGACAATTCGTGCAATTCCTGTATGGTCGTTGGACCGTTGCAATCATCTTTCCGGTTGCGATGGCTGAGAGGCGATTCATGTTCCCGCCGACGACAAGGAGGAACAGATCGTGATGCTCGCTCAATTGCGTTCCCAGCGGGCGCCGCGCGCCCGCGTTCCGCTCAACGACAACAATCCGGCGGACGGGATCTGCCCTGTCTGTCACGCACCGGCGCCCCCGGCCCCACTTGCCTTGGACCGACTCGGCGGCGGACGGGTCCACGAGCATTGGATGTGCGAATCCTGCGGCTATGAGTGGACCACGACGGCGCACCTGATCTCGTAAGGCGTGTCGCAGAGTTGATTTTGAGGTCGGGCGGCTCGCGGGGCGGCGTTGAGCGTCACACATCCACCTTCAGGGCGGCGATGAACGCCTCCTGAGGAATGTCGACTTTGCCGAATTGGCGCATGCGCTTCTTGCCTTCCTTCTGCTTGTCCAGGAGCTTGCGCTTGCGCGTGGCGTCGCCGCCGTAGCATTTGGCGGTCACGTCCTTGCGGAACGCGCGCACGGTCTCGCGCGCGATGATCTTGCCGCCGATCGCCGCCTGGATCGGTATCTGGAACATGTGCGGTGGGATCAACTCCTTGAGCTTCTCCACCATGGCGCGGCCGCGCGATTCAGCGCGCGTGCGGTGCACCAGCATCGACAGCGCATCGACCGGCTCGGCGTTGACCAGGATCTGCATCTTCACCAGGTCGGCCGGCTTGTAGTCGGTCAGGTGATAGTCGAACGACGCGTAGCCCTTGGACACCGATTTCAGCCGGTCGTAGAAGTCGAACACCACCTCGTTGAGCGGCAGGTCGTATTTCGTCATGGCGCGGCTGCCGACGTAGTTCAGGTCGACCTGGGCACCGCGCCGGTCCTGGCACAGCTTGAGCACGCTGCCGAGGTACTCGTCAGGGGTGAGGATGGTGGCGCGGATCCACGGCTCGTGGATTTCCCTGATCTTGACCACGTCAGGCATGTCGACGGGATTGTGGATCTCGATCTCTTTGCCGTCGGTGAGCTCCATGCGGTAGATGACCGAGGGCGCGGTCGCGATCAGGTCGAGGTTGAACTCGCGCTCCAGCCGCTCCTGGATGATCTCGAGGTGCAGGAGGCCGAGGAAGCCGCAGCGGAAGCCGAAGCCGAGCGCCGCCGAGGTCTCCATCTCGTAGCTGAAGCTCGCATCGTTGAGCCGCAGCCTCCCCATGGCGGCGCGCAGGTTCTCAAAGTCGGCGGCATCGACCGGGAACAGCCCGCAGAACACCACCGGCTGGGCCGGGCGGAAGCCGGGCAGCGGCGTCTCGGTGGGTTTCCGGTCGTCAGTGATGGTGTCGCCGACGCGGGTGTCCGCCACTTCCTTGATCGAGGCGGTGAGAAAGCCGATCTCGCCCGGGCCGAGCGCGTCCATCTCGATCCGCTTCGGCGTGAACACGCCGACCCGGTCGATCTCGTACGCCGCGTTGGTGCCCATCATGCGGATGCGCTGGCCCTTGCGCATGGTGCCGTCGACGATGCGCACCAGCACGATCACGCCCAGGTAGGCGTCGTACCAGGAGTCGACCAGGAGCGCCTTGAGCGGCGCGCCGACGTCGCCCTTCGGCGGCGGCAGGCGGTGGACGATCGCCTCAAGCACCTCGGGCACGTTCTCGCCGGTCTTGGCGGAAATCCCGATCGCTTCGGAGGCGTCGAGCCCGATCACGTCCTCGATCTGCTGCTTGACCTTCTCGGGCTCGGAGGCCGGCAGGTCGACCTTGTTGAGCACCGGCACGATCTCGTGCCCGTTGTCGATCGCCTGGTAGACATTGGCGAGCGTCTGCGCCTCGACCCCCTGGCTGGCGTCGACCACCAGCAGCGAGCCCTCGCAGGCGGCGAGCGAGCGGTTGACCTCGTAGGCGAAATCCACGTGCCCAGGCGTGTCGATCAGGTTGAGCACGTAGTCCTTGCCGTCGCACGCCCGGTAGTTCAGCCGTACCGTCTGCGCCTTGATGGTGATGCCGCGCTCGCGCTCGATGTCCATCGAGTTCGAGCACCTGCTCGACCATCTCGCGCTCGGCGAGCCCGCCGGTGAGCTGGATCAGCCGGTCGGCCAGCGTCGACTTGCCATGGTCGATATGCGCGACGATCGAGAAATTGCGGATGTTGTCGATAGGGGCCGCGGTCATGGGCGCGGATTAGCACTCGTCCCGCGGTGCGGCAAGCGACCGATCACGCTTTACGCCGCCGCCTGGCCGAGGCTTTCGAGCGCGTCCCTCGCGTCCCACGGCTGCCACCAGGTCTTCACGCCGAGGTCGCGGGCGATGAGGCCGGCCGCGATATAGCCGGCGCCGCCCGAGATCGCGCCGCCCGGGTGGCACGGCGACCCCGCGAGGTAGAGATTTCCGATCGGCGTGCGATAGCCGAAATGGTTGTACATCACCTGCTCGGCGTTGAACGCGCCCATGAAGATGTCGCCGTCGCGCATGTTGACGAGCTCACGCGTGTATTCGCGCGCGGTGTAGACATATTGCCCGATGACGTTGCGGCGCGTCATGTTGGGGCAGTAGGTCGCCCAGGTGTCGAGAATTTTTTCGGCGAATTCCTGCTTGAAGGTCTCGAAGCTCGCGCCGCCGAGGTCCGGCTCGCGCGGCAGCACGTGCCAGGCGTAATTGGTGTGCTTGCCGGGCGGCGCCTGGGTCGGGTCGAGCACGCTCAACGGCCCGGCTCCGAACTGCACGAGCTTCGGCACCCGTCCCGCCTGCACGTCCTGATGGGCGGCGAACAGGTCCTCCATGGTTTCGGCGCCGATGCTCCACTTGAGCGCGCGGTCGACATTGGGGTCGAAGCTCGCGGCCTTGAAGCGCGGGCTTTCGTGCAGCGCGAGGTGCAGCCCGAACAGCGTCCACGGCGTGTATTTGAAGCCGTCGAGCTTGCGGCAGAATGCCTCCGGCAACTGCTCGCGGCCGATCATCTGCTCGAACGTCTGGTGCACGTCGATCGCGCTCGCCACGAACTGCTTGCCGCGGACGGTTCTACCGTCCGCCAGCGCGATGCCGGTCGCGCGGCCGCCTTCCAGCACGATGCGGTCGATATTCACCTGCGGCTCGAACGCGCCGCCGGCCGCGATGAACGTCTCCATCAGGCCGCGCGCCAGGTTGAACGAGCCGCCCTGGCACAGCTGATAGCCGGTCTGCAGGTCGAACGCGCGGATCACCGAGCCCATCGGGCTGGTCTTCGACAGCGTATCCACGAGCCAGGTGCCGAACAGCGAGATCTTGAACAGCATCAGGAGCTGGACGTGCTCGTTCTCGAACAGCTCCTGCACGACGTCGAGCGGCTGCTGCCGGGTCACGGCGAGGAAATCGCGGCCCATCGCAGTTCGCGAAAGCAGCGCTTCGCGCTCCTCCTGCGGCAGCGGCTCGGCGAAGCGCTCCGGCATGAGAATCTTCGCCGTGATGTGCTCGGCGCGCGCGTTCCACGCGCGGAAGGTCGCCGCATCCCGCGCCGAGAAACGCGCGATATTCGCGACCGTCTCCGTCAGGTCGCGTCCGAGCACCAGTGCGGTGCCGTCGCGATGCGCCTGGCCGAACTCGTAGCGCGGCGTGATGTAGGTGACCCGCTCGTCGAGCCCGAGGTCGCGGAACCAGGGCGTCTCGGTGATGTGGAAATGGTTGATCGAATGGAGGTTGTGATAGAAGCCGGGCTCCGTTACCTCGCGGGTCGAAAGCCCGCCCCCATAGGTGAGACGTCGCTCGACCAGCAGGATCTTCAGCCCGGCTTTCGCCAGGTAGGAGCCGAGGATGAGCCCGTGGTGGCCGGCGCCGATGATGATGCCGTCGTAGGTGCGTTCCAGCTGCTTGGTCATTCCTCTATTCCAACAGGTGGCGGGCGCGGGCAGCGATCTCCTTCGGTGTGGCCAGTACCTTGTCGACGATTTTCTGCAGCGCAATGCCGGCGACCGGAGCGAGCTCGAAATTCATCGCCGCCGCTTCCGCCCGGAACTCCGGATCCCGCATGGTGGCGTCGAACGCCGCGCGCAGCGCGGCGATGCGTTCCTCCGGGACGCCCGGCGTGATGGCGAACGGGCGCCCGAGCTGCGTCCCCGAGACGACCAGCTCGGTCAACTGCCGGTCCTCGGGAGTCTTCGCCATGGCTTCCAGGGACGGCGCATCGAGATCGGGGGCGCGCGGCCCCGCCTGGGCGATGACCGCAATCCTCTTCTCGTCCAGCCAGGCGCGCTTGGTCGCCTTCCAGCTCGACCATGTGTTGTTGCGCGCCTCCACTTCCTGGCGCTCCATGGCGAGGTTGATCTGGTTGCCGCCCGTATAGCCGGTGACGATCTTGAAGCGCGTGCCGAGCAATTCGTTCATCAGCGCCGGATAGGTGTAGGTGATCGCCCCTTTCGCCGAGGCGCCGGCGACGATCTCGCGCGCGCGCGCGTCCTCGATCGTGCGGGCGCCGCTCGTGTGCCACACCGCCATGGTCTCGACCACCGGGGCGATCGTGCCGAGCCAGGAGAACTTGGCGGCGTCGAACTGCACGCCGGGCAGGCCGGCCGCCTGCAGCGCCGGAAACGAGTTCTGGATCATCGCCACGACGGTGCCGTCGCGCGGCGCCACCGCGGCGAGCCAGTTGGTCATCTTGAGGCCGCCCGCGCCGGTCATGTTCTGCGGCACGACCGTCGGGTTGCCGGGAATGTGCTTGCCGATGTGGCGCGCCACCAGCCGCGCCTGCAGGTCGTACTCGCCCCCGACGCCGACGCCGATCAGCATGCTGACGGTCTTGCCGCGATAGAATTCGGCGACCGGGTCGGCGCGCGCGGACGTCGCGGCGAGGACGGCCGCAACGAAGCCGAGTGCCAGCATTTTCGACGGATACACGGGCGTTCTCCTATCCGAAGCGTAGCCTGTATGCAGCGTCAGCGGAATGCCGCCGTACGATCAGAAAATCCGCACCACCGGCTCGAGCCAGATCGGGTGCAGCAGGCGGTCGAACACGAATTCCAGGATCAGGATCGCGGCCGCGGCCTGGGCCAGCACGACGAGCCAGCGCTCGCGCGCCCATAGCCACAGGAACAGCGCGACGGTGAGCGGGAGCGCGATGCGTTGCCCGATCAGGATCGACAGCGCCACCATGACGATGAGCATGCCGAACATGGCGAGGACCGCGCGCGCATCGTCCGGCGGCACGGCGCCCGGTGGGCCTGCGCGCCATTGTGTCGCGCGCCAGCGCCAGAGGGCGGCACCGATGGCGAGCACCGCCAACGGGAAGCCGCACACGGTGATGACGTTCGGAAAGAAGCTAGCATCCGTGCTCCACTCCCGCGCCAGCAGCCAGGCGCCGGCGAACAGGAACGCGAGGACGGACGCGAGCGCCGCCGACAGGACCGGATGATGCGCGGGCGCTTCGACCGGCTTGGCGGCGCTCCGCTCCGCTTGCGCCCATGCGCCGCGGATGAGCCGCCACACCGGGCCGACGAGCGCGAGCACGAGGACCGCCAGCATCGCCAGGACCCAGGTGCGGCCGAACCACGTCCAGCCGAAGGCCTGGCGCGACAGGTCGAGATTGGTCTCCATGATCGGCCCGAGCACGAAGCCGAGCACCACCGGCGGGCGCGGCCAGCCGGCGCGGCGCATCACATGGCCGATTGCGCCGAAGCCGATGAGGGTGATCCAGTCGCCCAGCTGGCTCGAGGTCATCCAGGCGCCCATGAAGGCGAACACCATGATGCCGGGCACCAGCAGGTGGCCGCGCACGAAGGTGATCCTTGCAATCTGCCGGCTCCACAGCATCAGGATTGCGGCGCCGACCACGTTGGCGATCGCGATCGTCCACATCATCGAGAAGGTGACGGGAAGTTTTGTGGTCAGCATGTCGGGGCCGGGCCGCAGCCCATGGATCACGAAGGCGCCGAGCAGGATCGACATCGAGGGCGAGCCGGGGATGCCGAACGCGACGGTCGGCAGGAGATCGCCCGCCTTTACCGAGTTGTTCGCCGCCTCAGGCGCGATCACGCCGCGGATGTCGCCCTTGCCGAACTGCGACTTGTCCTTCGCCGACTGCACGGCGTGCCCATAGCCGGCCCAGTCGGCGACCGAGCCGCCGACCCCCGGCAGGAAGCCGATGTAGATGCCGATCACGCTGGCGCGCAGCAGCAGCCACCAGTGCTGCAACGCCTCGCGGATGCCCTGCAGCATCTGCCCCTTCGCCGGGCGCGTCTCGTCGTCCACGCGGGCGATCGGCAGGCCCTTGGTGGCGAGATCGATCAGCTCGGGAATCGCGAACAGCCCGAGCACCACCGGTACGATCTCCAGGCCATTGAGCAGGTAGTTGATCTCGAAGCTGTAGCGGGCGGTCCCGCCCTGGGTCGAATAGCCGATGGTGGAGAGGAGGAGTCCGAACAGGGCGGCGACCGCGCCTTTGAGCATGGAGCCGCCGGCGAGTGCGCCCACGAAAGTCAGCCCGAGCACGCCGAGCATGAAGAACTCGGGCGGCCCGAAGGCGAGCACGATCGGCTTGAGCACAGGGAGCGAGGCGGCCCCCACCATGGCGCCGAGCACGCCGCCGATCGCCGAGGACGTGTAGGCGGCGCCGAGCGCGCGCATCGCCTCGCCGCGCTTGGCGAGCGGATGGCCGTCCATCAGCGTGGCGGCGCCGGCCGGTCCCGGCACGCCGAGCAGCACCGCCGAGAGCGTGTCGCTCGTGGTCGTCACCGCGAACATGCCGAGCAGCAGGGCGAACGCCGCAACCGGCTCCATGCCGAAGGTGAAGGGCAACAGCAGCGAGAAGCCGATCAGCCCGCCGAGTCCCGGGATCGCACCGAGATAGAGGCCGATCAGCACGCCGGCGAGCATCAGCCCGCTCGCCGGCCAGGCGGTGACCAGGCGCAGCCCCTCGATCAGCGCGTCCATGCGGCGCCCCTGACCCTCGCGCGATCCGTCACTTGCGCGCCGACTTGCCGGATTCCACCAGGTCCCGGAGGTGGGCGCGCAACGCGGCGGGCGAATTGAGATAGTCGCGCAGCACGGTGCCGACCCGCTCGCCCGGGAACGCCTGGACGCCTTCGCCCATCACCCGCGCCGCTTCCTCGCGGAATTTTGGATCTTTCAGCATCGGCTCGGCGGCGGCACGCAGCGCCTCGATCGCCGCCGGCGGCGCATTGGGCGCGAGCGCCAGCGCCCGCTGCGCAATCGCCTGCGACCCGAGCAGGAGCTTGACGATCTCCCAATCCTCGCCCGCCGGCATCTTGCCGTATTTCGCCTGGTAGAGATCGAGGAACGTCGGGATGCCGGGCGCCGCGATGTCGCGCCGTGTCAGCTCGCCCTTGTCGTCGGGCAATCCGCTCTGGAACACCGGGATCGCCACCCCGGTCTTCACCAGCGTCGGATCGGTGATCGTGACATAGCTCGCGAGCCCTTCCATCCAGGCGTTGACGAAGCCCTGCTGCACGGCGGTGCGGCCGGCGCCGTCGCCGTTGATGCCGGTGATGTACTTGTACTTGAGCCCGAGCACGTTGAGCGCGGGACGTGCCGACAGGTCCTTCGTGCTCGACACGAAGAAGCCGCCGTAGACCAGGTCCTCCGCCTTGAAGATGTCGGCGCCCGTCTTCAGGCCCGGCTTGACGTCGGTGCGCACGTAGAAGACCTGGCTGTCGGCGACCCCGAGGATGAAATTGAATTTGGTGAAGTCGACGCGCAGCGCCGGATCGCCGAGCAGCGGCAGCGCGATGCTGATCGTGCCGCACAGCGCGGTGAGCCCGTCGTTGCGCGCCGCCTCGCCGACGTAGTTGGCGGCGTTGGCGCCGCTCGCCCCCGGCATGTTGCGCACCAAGATCGTCGGGTTGCCCTCGATGTGGCGACCGATGTGGTTGGCGAACACCCGGCAGGTGAGGTCCGAGCCGCCGCCGGGCGCAAAGCCGACGATGAAATTGAGGGTCTTGCCCTTGTAGAACGGATCGGCCGCGTGCGTCGGGCCGGCCAGTGCCGAAAGTACCATCAGTCCGGCGAGCGTATTGGCTTTCATGACCGTCCTCCCCCAATCGTTCTTGCGGCTCGCGCCGTTGCCCACCCTACGCGACACTACGCGACACGTTCGGTCAGTCGAGCCGGATCGTCGCGGTTTCGCCGTCGAATTCCAAGCGCGTACCGAACGGCTTCGACAGGCGCGCGACCCGCTCCAGCGTGCGCCGCGCCACCTCGCCGCGCGCCAGCACCGGTCGGCCGCGTTGCGCGCGGCTCCGTCCGTGCCCGAGATCGAGGGGATGCAGGCGGATCGCGGTGACCGCGTTCGCACGGAACTCGCATTCGGCCAAGATGCTTTCCCAGAATTCGGGCGAGGCCGGGAAGCCGCGCTTGCCGCCGTCGGTGCGCGCGTCGAGGAAGTCGGCGGGCGTCGCCTCGTGACCGAGCCCGAAGCGCCCGTAGGATTCCGCAGGGAACACCTCGACCGTATCGTTCTGGAAGATGAAATTGCCCAGGCTGTAGAAGATCGGCCGCTGCCGGTAGATCTCGATACCCAGCGTCAGATGCGGCCCGTGGCCGGCGACGATGTCGGCACCCGCGTCGATCGCCGCCTTGGCGAACTCGACATAGAACTCGGCCGGCTCCTCCATCGTCACGTCGGTCGGCGCGGTGAGGCGGCCGGCGGCGCCGAATTCGTGCGAGTGGAACGAGAAGATCACGAAATCCGCCTGCCGCCGCGCTTCGCGCAAGGAACGGAGCACGGCCTCGGCATCCTCGGCGTTCACCTTGGTGGCCACGTGGAAGCGATTGCCGCGGCGGAACCGGCTGCCGAGGAAGCTGATCTGGTCGCCGTCGTCGGCCGGCGCCTCGCGCGAGCTGAAAAATTTCTGACGGTGGCGCGCCCGCTCCTGGGTGAGCCCGAGCTCGTCGCTGATCCGCTTGAGCTGGCCGAAGGCCTCCGCGTCGACCGAATAGGACGTGGAGAAAGCCAGCGGACTGATGCCCGGCCGGCCGGGCGCATCCGGCCGCTGGTCGGCGGCGCGGTCTCCCGGCCGAAAGAACGAGTTTGCCGCCACCACGGCGACGCGGCCGGCCGACGTGTCCGCATAGGCCGGCGCGCGGGCCTCGGCGAGGTTGGCGCCCGCGCCGGCGCACGGCAGCCGCGCGGCGCGCAGGTGCTCGACCATCGCCGTGACGCCGCCGGTGCCGTAGTCGGTCGCATGGTTGTTGGCGTTCGCCAGGATGCCGAGACCAATCCATTTCAGGTCCTCGAGCAGCGCCGGCGCCGTCGTCATCGGCGTCCCTTGGGTGAAATTCGGCGCCCCCTCGTCACGGTGGCGCACCGTGGTCTCCAGATTGGCGAACGCGATGTCGGCGCCGCGCATGAGGTCGACCAGCGCCAGGTACTCGGGCTCCCGGAACAGGGTGAGCGCTCGCGACGGCATGGCATCGCCGGCCAGCACGACGCGCAGAGTGGAGTTTTCCGCCTGGTAGGTCATGGGATGCCTTGCAGGAGCTTTCTATGACTCATGATACGGGTCGAATTTGAGCGATAGCCCGACGTTCTATAGCTCAACGGGCTCACCTCGTGTCGAATCCGCCATACAGCCGGATCGGCGCGCCGGCCCGCCAGGCTTCGATATCCTCGATCATGCCGGAGTAGAAGGTGCGCAGCGTCTCCTCGGTCACATAGCCGAGATGCGGGGTGAGGGTGACGTTGTCGAGCCGCCGGAGGACATGATCGGCCGGCAGGGGCTCCTGGTCGAACACGTCGAGCCCGGCGGCGCGGATCTGCCGCCGCTCGAGCGCCGCCACCAGCGCCGCCTCGTCGACGATCGGCCCGCGCGACGTGTTCACCAGGATGGCGGTGGGCTTCATCAGCGCCAGCTCGGCCGCGCCGATGAGACTGCGCGTGCGTGCGCTCAGCTTGAGATGGATGCTGACCACGTCGGATTGCCGCAGCAGCTCGTCCTTCTCGACCCGCGTCACGTCCGTGGCCGCTGCCCGCTCGTGGTCAAGGTTCTGGCTCCAGGCGATCACTCGCATGCCGAACGCGTGGCCGTAGCGTGCCACCATGGTGCCGAGCGCGCCGAGGCCGAGGAGGCCCAGGGTCTTGCCGTTCAGCGCCATGCCGACCGTCGTCTGCCAGCCGCCGTTGCGCATGCTCTGCGCCTCCTGCGCGATGTTGCGGGCGCAACAGAGGATGAGGCCGAAGGCGTGCTCGGCGGCGCTGTGCGACAGCTGCGTCGAGGTACGGCAGACCGGGATGCCGCGCTCGGCCGCGGCGGCGAAGTCGATCGACTGGCTCTGCGAGCCGCTCATGACGATCAGCTTCAGTCGCGGCAGCCGCGCGATCAATTCGCGCGGCACCGCCATGCGCTCGCGCATCAGGCAGATCACGTCGAAATCGGCGAGCGCCGCGGCGGCCTCATCGGGAACCGCAAGGTGGCGGTCGAACGCGATCACCTCGGCGTCCGCTCCGAGCTGCGCCCAGTCCGCCATCGCGAGCGCGACGCGCTGGTAGTCGTCGAGGATCGCGATGCGCAGCATCGCTCCTCAATCGACCATTTCGCCGGTCGAACTCGTAGATGTAGCGGCCGGTGCGCGACGGAAACCCGCCGCGCACGACGCCCGGGCTCTGGTCCTGGTAGATCACGTGCATGAGCGGGCTCAACGGGCGGCTGTTGGGCACGGCGAGCCACATGCGCAGCAGGTGGCGCCGGCGGTCGTGCTCGGGGTAATCCTCGAACGCGGTGCGCGAGTGGAAGCACACGTGATTGTTGAGGAGCTGCAGGTCGCCCGGCTGGAATACGTAGGAGAAATGGAAGTCCGGGCTGTTGGTGAGCTGGTCGATCAGGTCCATCGCCTCGTTCTGCTCCGCGGTCAGGCGGGGCACCTCGTCGAACATCTGGGCGTTGATGATCTGGCGGCGGATGTAGCGGCATGAGAGCTTGCCGGCGTGCTGGCTGAAGATCGGCTGGCGGTAGTAGGGCGGCTCGCCCGGCGGCTCCTGGCGGTTCCAGCTCCAGTAGAACGGCTCGTACAGCACGTCGAGCAGGTCGGGCCGCCGCCGCGCGATCTCATTGTGGACTGCAACCGAGCTCGCCAGCATGCTCACGCCGCCGTTCTTGGCCACGCGGATCACGAACAGGCCCACCACGTCGGCGGAGTTGGTGTGGAAGGAGAGGCGCTGGTTCGACTTGTAGCCGCGCCCCGCCGGGCTGTTGACGTCGACGCCGACGTTGCGCACGTCGCCCAGCACGTCTCCATCCCGGCTCTGCGACACCGCGGTGCCGATGTGCAGCCCAAGGCCCCAGTAGAGGAGCCGCAGCTCGTCCTTCGTGTAGCCGTCGATCTTGATGCCGCGAAGCTGGTAGAGCCCGGCGCGGTTCTCCAGGTGATCGCGCGCGACCTCGATCCGCTTCGCCACCGTGGGCAACGGGAAGTCGTTCTGGGTCAAGGTCGCCATGGTGTTGCCGCGCGCCTTGGCGCTGCGCAACGCGGCCTCGATCTCGTCGATCTCGTCGGGCGTAAAGTCGTAGATCCAGTCGCGCGATTGCGCGATCTCCGGCCCGCGCCAATCAGCCGGCCCCTCGATGATCTTGTGCATCGCCGTCACTCCCTGGCGCTTCCCCGTTCCAGTCTTATGGAGACGTCATTTTCTGTCCAATGCGAATACCGCATGCCCGCATCTACTGCGGCTGGTGTCCGATCTCCCGGATCATCTCGCCCCAGGCGGCAAGCTCGCGCTCCATCCGCTGCCGGAGCGCCTCCGGCGTCGTCCAGCCGGCCGTGAAGCCGAGACCCTTGAGCTTCCCCAGCACCTCGGGCGACTTGAGCGCCGCCGCCGCGGCTTCGTTGAGCCGCTCGACGATCGCTGCCGGCAGCCCCGCTGGCCCGAGGAACGCCGTCCATGCGGTGGCGCTTTCGAGCCCCGGGATGCCCGGCACCGTTTCGGCGATGGTCGGCAGATCGGGCAGGCCGGCGAAGCGCTTGGACTCCGCGAGCGCGATGAGACGCGCCTTGCCGGTCTCGGCGAACGGCAGAATGGCCGGCAAGGTGGAGAACGTCACCGCGATGTGGCCCGCCACCAGATCGGCGACCGCCGGCGCGCCGCCCGCATACGGCACGAAGACGAACTCGATGCCGGCGGCTTTCTCCAGCCGCTTCGCCAGAATGTAGTGCGGCGACCCGACGCCCGGCACGCCGAGGCTCACCTTGCCGGGGTTCTTCTTCGCGTAGTCGATCAGCTCGGAGATCGAATGGATCGGCAATGACGGATTGACGGCGACCGAGAGTTGCTGCTCGGCAAGGCCGGCGATCGGCGTGAAGGCGGTGAGCGGATCGAACGGCATGCTCTTGTAGAGATGCGGGTTCATCGTCAGCGTCGCATTGGCGACGATCATCAGCGTGTGGCCGTCGGCCGGCGCACGCGCGACCGTGGTCGCTCCGATATTGCCGGCGCTGCCCGGGCGGTTCTCGATGATGATCGGTTGCCCGAGGTTCTTGCGCAACTCGTCCTGGACGATGCGCGCCATCGGGTCGGTGGCGCCGGCGGGCGGGAACGGCACGACGATCGTGATCGGGCGCGACGGATAGGTCTGCGCGGCTGCCGGCAGCGGCAAAGCCGCTGTCAGCGCGAGGCACAGCAGCGCCAGGGTGCAGGATCGATTGCGCTTCATCGGAATCCTTTCGACGCGGCGGTCATGGTCCGACCGGTGGCGCGTCGCGCCGCGCGATCCCGATGCTCTGGCTGTAGACGCGGGCGTTGAGCTCCCAGTTGAAGCCGCGATGCGAGGCGCCGGCGATGGTGTCGCGCAGGATGACCTGCATCGGGTGGCTGTCGAAGATGAAGCGCGAGCCGCTGATCGCGGCGAGCCGCTCGACCGCCTGCCGGCACAGTCGCACCATGTAGGAGGTCATCAGGCGATTGTCGGCGACGTCCTTGTCGCCGATGGTGCGGCCCGCCGCGGCCTCCGCGACGCTCTCGCGCACGCCGGTGTCGAGGATGAGGTTCGCCATCTTCACTTCCGCGGCGCATTCGGCGAGCTTCTGCTGCACCGCTTCGAACTCGTCGGGCGGTGCGCCGGCATTGAGGCGGCTGCGCAGCATGTCGGTGGTGACGTCGAGCGCGCGATTGGCGAGGCCCACCAGCACCGGGGTGATCGAGAAGGTCGTCAGGTATCGCCGCGGCGTGCGGCACAGCGGATAGTGCGGATGAACGCGGCTGCCCGGCGCGCTACCGGCGAGCAGCTCGTCGTACAGGATCGCGCGATGCGCCGGGACGAAGACACCGTCCGCCTTCACGGTCTTGCTTCCCGTTCCTGCGAGCCCCAGCACGTGCCAGTCGTCGATCACGTCGAGCTCGGCGCGCCGAACCAGGAAATTGCGCAGCTCGCGCCCGCCCATGCCGTCGTCGCATGGTGTCGTGAGAAACACCCATGCGGCGTGGTCGATGCCGCTCAGGAAGTGCCACTGCCCGGACACCCGGAAGCCCTCTCCGTCCCGTTGCGCGAGCCCCGCAGGCATCAGCGCGGCGCAGGCGAGCGCCTGCGGCTCGCCGCCCCAGATCTCGACCTGCGCTGCTTCCGGGAACATGGCGACGACCCAGGACATCTCCTCGATCACCGCGTAGACCCACGCGCTCGAGGCGCAGCCGCGCGCGAGCTCGCGGGTGATCGACGAGAACACGGTGAAATCGAGCTCGAGCCCGCCGAAGCGCGCCGGCTGCAGGATGCGAAACAGCCCGGCGGCGCGGAAGTCCGAGATGGTCTCGTCGGGAACCCGGCGATCCTCCGCGGTCCTGGCCGCCCGTGCGGCGAGCGTCGGCACCAGCGCGCGGGCGCGCTCCAGCCGGTCGATCCGCGCGTCGGCGCTCACCAGAACCGGGCCGCGGGTGCTCATGCGGTTCCTCCCGAACTTCCCTGTCAGCCGCCCTGGACGCCCAGGAATTTCTCCAACGTCGGCGGATCGGTCGGGACGCGCGGCGCTTGCGGCGCGACGCCGGCGAAGTTCGTCGCCTGCTCGAACCAGGCCCGCTGTGCCGGCAGTCCCCATTGCTCCCGCCGCAGCCGGCTGTTGGCGTCCCAGCGCACCGGTTCGATCTCGATGTCCATGATCTGGTAGTGCGTGGTGAACAGCTCGACGCGGTGTCCGTCGGGATCGCGGAAATAGACGAACTGCGCGTGCCCGGGCCCATGGCGGCCGGGACCGCGCTCGACTTGTGCGCCGTAGCCGAGGTTGCCGGCGACGTCGCAGGCGCGCATCAGCGTGCCGGCGTCGAGCGACGTGTAGGCGACATGGTGCAGGCGCGGTCCGTGCCCGTTCACGAACACCAGGTCGTGCGGGTTGCCCTTGCGCTGCAGGAAGACGCCGCTCAGCTCCTCGTTCTTGCCGACGATATATTCCGACAGCCGGAATCCCTGGCTCATGTGGAACGCGCAGGCGCGCTCGACGTCGGGGCTGAGCACCTGGACATGGTCGAGGCGGTGCGCGCTTCCGCCCTTGAACCGATGGAACTCGGTGATGAGCCTCGGCATCACCGGCATGGTGGCGCAGAATTCGAACGGCGTGCCGAGCGGATCGCTCACGTGCAGCGTGCGGCCCTGGTGGGGCGCCTCGACCCATCGGGCCGGCAGGCCGGCGGCGCGATAGAACGCCTCGGCCTTGTCGAGGTCGCCTTCGGTGAACACCCGGAAGCCGATGCGCCCGCACACCGGCGGCTCGGCGGAGCGCTCCAGCACCAGGCTGTGGTGGCAGGCTTCCTCCAGCCCGCGCAGATAGAGCCGGTCCGCCGTGCGATCGCTCACCACGAGGCCGATCAGCTCGCCGTAGAACGCGAGGCTCGCGTCGAGATCGCGGACCGTGAGGATCACGTGGCTCGCGCGCGTGATGTTGAACGGCGGCGAGTAGTTCGGCGGGGGGATCGGCATCGCCGGCGGATGATCGGTTGACAAATCAACGAAGTCAAGCGAGGTGCGGCGCGCTCGAGCGCCGCCCGGATGGCGCGTCGCAGACGCGCCCGGATAGCGGAACGGCCCGCACGCCCAGCGTGCAGGCCGTTCGTCGATGCGCAATGCTTAAGGGCGCGTGCGTCAATACCGATAGTGATCCGGCTTGTACGGGCCGGCGGCCGGCACGCCGATATAGGTCGACTGCTTCTCGCTGAGCTGAGTCAGCTTGACGCCGATCTTGGCGAGGTGCAGCCGCGCGACCTTCTCGTCGAGATGCTTGGGCAGGGTGTAGACCCGCTTCTCGTACCTGCCCGGGTTGGTCCACAGCTCGATCTGCGCCAAGGTCTGGTTGGTGAACGAGGACGACATGACGAAGCTCGGGTGGCCCATGGCGTTGCCGAGGTTCACCAGCCGCCCTTCGGACAGGAGGATGATGCGCTTGCTGTCCGGGAACTCGATCTCGTCGACCTGCGGCTTGATGTTGTGCCACTTGAAATTCCGCAGCGCGTTCACCTGGATCTCGGAATCGAAATGGCCGATGTTGCACACGATGGCGCGGTGCTTCATGTGCCGCATGTGCTCGATGGTGATGACGTCGACATTGCCGGTCGCGGTGCAGAAGATGTCGGCGCGCGGCGCCGCATCCTCCATGGTGGTGACCTCGTAGCCGTCCATCGCCGCCTGCAGCGCGCAGATCGGGTCGACCTCGGAGACGAGCACGCGGCAGCCGGCCTGGCGCAATGATGCGGCCGAGCCTTTGCCGACGTCGCCGTAGCCCGCCACCATGGCGACCTTGCCCGCCATCATCACGTCGGTGCCGCGCCTGATGCCGTCCACCAGGCTCTCGCGGCAGCCGTACAGGTTGTCGAACTTGGATTTGGTGACGCTGTCGTTGACGTTGATCGCCGGGAACAGGAGGCGGCCGTCCTTCTCCATCTGGTAGAGGCGATGCACGCCGGTGGTGGTCTCCTCGGTCACGCCCTTGATCGCCTTGCCCAACGTCGAATACCAGCCGGGCTTCTCCTTGAGGCGCTTCTTGATCGCCGCGAACAGCACCTCTTCCTCTTCGTTGGTCGGATGGTTGAGGACCGAAGCGTTCTGCTCCGCCTGCATGCCGAGGTGGACCAGCAGCGTCGCATCGCCGCCGTCGTCGAGGATCATGTTGGGCGTGCCGCCGTCGTGCCACTCGAAGATGCGGTGGGTATAGTCCCAGTACTCTTCGAGGCTCTCGCCCTTGACGGCGAACACCGGCGTCCCGCCCGCCGCCACGGCTGCGGCTGCGTGGTCCTGGGTCGAATAGATGTTGCACGAGGCCCAGCGCACGTCGGCGCCCAGGGCCTTGAGCGTGTCGATCAGCACTGCGGTCTGGATCGTCATATGCAGCGAGCCGGCGATGCGGGCACCGCGCAGGGGCTGCTCGGGGCCGAACTCCTCGCGCGTCGCCATCAGGCCTGGCATCTCGGTCTCGGCGATGGCGAGCTCCTTGCCTCCCCACTCGGCGAGGCTGATGTCCTTGACGACGTAATCGGCAGCGGCTTTGGCGGTCTTCTTTGCGGCGGTCATTGCGGGTCCTGGCTCATGGGAAGGGGGGCGTGCCGGTCAAGTGCCGGCCGGCCGGCGGGTCGCTATAGCAGGCCGCCGGCTCGCCCGCAACGAGGATATAAAGATTTCTTTATGTCTAGATGAAGACGCGCGGTTGCCAGCTACGGCCACTGCCCGCGAACCAATCGGCCGACGTGGCGTTGGTGAACATGACCAGCGACACGCCCTCCGGCATCAGGACGCTCGCGCAACTGCACGCTGCAGAAGCCGAATGCACCCGCTGCCCGCTCTACAAGGGCGCAACGCAAGTGGTGCCTGGAGGAGGACCCGCCCATGCGAAATTCATGCTGGTGGGCGAGCAGCCGGGCGACAAGGAAGACCTCGCCGGGAAGCCGTTCGTCGGCCCGGCTGGCCGCATGCTCGATCAGGCGCTGGCGGATGCCGGCATTCCGCGTGGGGAGACCTTCGTTACCAACGCGGTCAAGCACTTCAAGCACGAGATGCGCGGCAAGCGCCGCCTGCACAAGAAGCCGAACGCCTATGAGATCGAGCGTTGTAAATTGTGGTTGGATCTGGAGCGCCGGATCGTGAAGCCCGAGATCGTGGTGGCGCTCGGCGCCACCGCGGCGCGCAGCCTGCTCGGCCGCATCGTCACCATCACGAAAGTACGCGGCGCGCCCATCGATCTTCATGACGGCTCGCGCCTCGTCGTCACCGTTCACCCTTCCGCGCTGCTGCGCACGGAGGACGAGGCGGACAAGCGCGCGAAATACGCCGAATTCGTCAAGGACCTGAAAATCGTGGCCAGGCTCGCGCTGAAGTCCGCGGCCTGACCTCGTCATGGCCGGGCTCGTCCCGGCCATCCCGATCACGTTTGCACTGCCGCGCCAAGCGAGTCGAGATCGCCGGGACAACCCTCGCCGCTGTGGCGGCTCGCCCGGCGATGACGAAGCTCATCACTATTCCTCTTCCCCGAAACGGTCGGCGATGAGCGCCTCGAGGGCATCGACCACCTCGCGCGCCTGCGGGCCGTTGGCCTCGACGCAGATCGACGTGCCGGGGGCAGCGGACAGCATCATCAGGCCCATGATCGAGTTTCCGCCCACTTTCTCGCCGCCGCGCCACACCCACACCTCGGCATCGAAGCGCTCGACCGTCTGCACGAACTTGGCGGATGCGCGCGCGTGAAGGCCTTTCTGATTGATGATCTCGAGGACGCGCACGATCGCCCCGATCGTCGGCTCGTCGCGTTCATCCGGCGGGATGTCGCTCGCCGGCGGGCCGGCGGCACTCATTTACCCGCCAGCACCTGGCTCGCGATGGTGACGTACTTGCGTCCCGCTTCCTGCGCCTTCGCGACGGCCTCGCCGAGTCCCGCGCATTTGCGCACCTTGGCGAGCTTGATCAGCATCGGCAGATTGATGCCGGCCAGCACCTCCACCTTGGGATTGCTCATGCAGGAGATCGCGAGGTTGGAAGGCGTGCCGCCGAACATGTCGGTGAGGATTGCAACCCCGTCGCCGGTGTCCACCTGCTTCACCGAGGCGATGATATCGCTGCGCCGCTGCTCGACGTTGTCGTCGGGCCCGATCATCACCACCTCGAACTGGGTCTGCGGCCCGACCACATGCTCCAGGGCGGCCCGGAACTCGCTGGCGAGCCGCCCATGGGTGACGAGTACTATACCGATCATCAAGGGCTCCGCGTCGGCGCTGGAAGGCGCGCCGCACGAAAGGGGCACATCATGGGCATCCGAGGTTGACGCGCAAGGGCACGGTGTCCGATTTATGACGAGTGTTGCGCCGCAGCAATAGCCTTCCTCCGATGACAGTAAAACTGATCGCTTAAGTAGCCGTTAACCATAACGAGGCCGCCACCGGCCCGGCCCTGTGCCTGCCGGCGCATGGAAATCATCATGAGATTCAATCACCTACGGACACGCCGCGGAGGTCGCGAAGAATCCCCATAGGAGGGGATACGGATCGGCGCCGGGTGCGACGGCAAGCCGCGGCAGCGCAATGCCGCGAACCGTCGCCATACGACCGGAGGCGGGAACCCGCTCGGCATCGGCGGCGGCAAGCTCGACCACGAGCCCGACCACCGCGACCGGCTCGAACGGCAGCCGCCTGATCCCCAGCCCGCGAACTTCGATGAGGCCGGCGAGATTTTCCGCCGGGCGAACCAGAAGCCGACCATGCCACGCTTGCGCCTGCACGCGGTCGTCGGCCACGAGTTGGACGAACGGCACGCATGGCATCTTTTCGGTGAGCCGCAACGCGAGGCTCGACTTGCCGGAACCGGACGGCCCCGTGATCAGCACAGCGCGCGCCCCCACGAGAACCGCGGAAGCATGCATTGTCGGTTCGGCGGGCGAGCCCGTCGGAGCACTTTCCGGAAACGTGGGCACCGGTTTTCCGCAGAAAATGCGACCAAATATGAACTCTACGCTGCTGGCAAGCGTACCACGAAGCGAGCGCCGAGCACCTTGGCTTCGCTGTGCTCGCCAGGCGCGAGCCGGTTCTCGGCCCAGATGCGACCGCCATGCGCCTCGACGATCTGCGTGGAGATGGAGAGGCCGAGGCCGGAGTTCTGCCCGAACCCCTGTTCCGGCCGGTCGGTATAGAAGCGCTCGAAGATCTTCTCCAGCGCTTCCGGGCGAATCCCCGGACCGTCGTCGTCCACCACAATCTCGATCTGGTGGCGCAGCCGGCGGCAGGTCACCCGCACGTTGCCGCCCGCCGGCGAGAACGAGCGGGCGTTCTCGATCAGGTTGTCGATCACCTGTCCGAGCCTCGAATCGTGGCCGGGCACGACGAAGTCGGTCGGACCGGCGCCTTCGAAGGTGAGCGACACCACGACCTCGTTGTCCTTGCGCACTTCGTTGGCGACCGTGACCAGCGTGTTGAGCAGCTTGGCGATGTCGACCGGCGCGACTTCCTGGCGCTGCAGCTCGGCATCGAGCCGGCTGGCATCGGATATGTCGGAGATCAGCCGGTCGAGACGCTTGACGTCGTGCTGGATCACGCCGAGCAGGCGACGCTTGCTGTCCTCGGAGCGCGCGAGCGGCAAGGTTTCGACCGCCGAGCGCAACGAGGTCAGCGGGTTCTTGAGCTCGTGCGCGACGTCCGCCGCGAAGCTCTCGATCGCCTCGATACGGCTGTACAGCGCGTTGGTCATGTCGCGCAGGGTGCGCGACAAATGGCCGATCTCGTCGCGCCGATTGGTGAAGTCGGGAATCTCCACGCGCGAGCGGATGCGATGGCGCACGCGCTCGGCGCTGTCGGCGAGGCGGGCCACCGGCCCCGCGATGGTGCGCGCGAGCAGCATCGACAGCACCACCATGACGCCGAGCAGGATCAGGAACACGGTGACGATCTGCAGGCGCTCGGCCTCGACCGCCTGGTCGATCTCGCCGCCCTGGGTCGACAACAGCAGCGCGCCGCGCACCGCACGGAACCGCTGCACCGGCACCGCGACCGAGACGATCACCTCGCCGCGATCGTTGACGCGCACCATGCTGGCTTTGAGGCCGTTGAGCGCCTGGGCGATCTCCGGGTAGCCCTTGCCGTTGTCTGGCCCAAGCTCGCGGTAGAGCGGCAGATCGCCCTTTTGCAGCCAGCGCCGCAACTTGGTCCAGTTGCGCTCGAGCCAGCCGGGCCGTTCCACGTTCGGCGCCGGCAGATCGAACCGGAGCACGTCACCTCGGACGTCCAGGCTGCGGCTGTCGAGCAGCAGCACGCCGTCGCGGTCATAGATGCGCGCGCGTGTCTTGGTCGGCGATACCAGCCGGCGCAGCACCGGCGCGACGCGTTCTGGATTGATGGGGAATTCGAGCGAAAGGTAGTCCTCCGGCCCGTAACTCTCGCCGGTCTGCAGCTCGAGCAGCCGTTCCGGATCGATGGTGATGGAGGAATCGGTCTCGACCGTCGCCGAGGTCGCGATGGCGCCGGCAATGATCTCGCCCTGCACGAGCAGGCTCTGGATGCGCGCGTCGATCAGGCCGGCCCGGAACTGGGAAAGATAAAGGACGCCGATGACCAGCGCGACCAGCCCGGCGACGTTGAGCGAGACGATGCGGCGGGTGAGGCTGGAGAAGCTTTGGGCGACGAAGAACTGCCACAGCCGGCGCAGCCAGCGCATCGCGCGGCCGCCTTCGGCCTGCAGCGCCATTTCGGCGGCGTGCCGGGCGGCCAGCCGGGTCGAGGCCCATTGCGTCGTCCGATCAAGCACCTGGTCGCGTCCTGTCCCTCGTGCGCGGCAGTCTCGCCGCCGTCACCGGCAAGCTTCACCGCCCAACGCGGCCCTTGGCCGCCAGGAGCGGCGGTTGGCCGCCAGGAGCCCTCAAGGGCCGTCACGAAAGATGCGGGCGAACCCTTGGCAAGCCTGGCCAGTATTTTAGCCAAGCGGACCCAATCGGTCACGGGTCGGATCAAGCTTCCTTGAACCGGTAACCGACCCCGTAAAGCGTTTCGATCATGTCGAAGGCGTCGTCGACCGCCTTGAATTTCTTGCGCAGGCGCTTGATGTGGCTGTCGATGGTGCGGTCGTCCACATAGACTTGGTCGTCGTAGGCCGCGTCCATCAGCGCGTTGCGGCTCTTCACGACGCCCGGGCGGCTCGCCAGCGCCTGCAGGATGAGGAACTCGGTCACCGTCAGCGTGACCGGATCGTTCTTCCAGGTGCAGGTGTGGCGCTCCGGATCCATGCGCAGCAAGCCGCGCTCGAGCACCTTGGCGTCGACTTCCTTGACGGCCGTGACGTCCTTCGGGATGGCGCGCCGCAGCACCGCCTTGACGCGCTCGACCAGCAGGCGCTGGGAGAACGGTTTGCGGATGAAGTCGTCGGCGCCCATCTTGAGCCCGAACAGCTCGTCGATCTCCTCGTCCTTGGAGGTGAGGAAGATCACCGGCATGTCGGATTTCTGCCGCAGCCGGCGCAGCGTTTCCATCCCGTCCATGCGCGGCATCTTGATGTCGAGAATGGCGAGATCGGGCGGCGACGTCTTGAAACCGTCGAGCGCCGAGGCGCCGTCCGTATAGGTCATGATCCGGTAGCCTTCGGCTTCGAGCGCGATCGACACCGAGGTCAGGATGTTACGGTCGTCGTCAACGAGAGCGATGGTCGGCATGAGGCCCCTGTTCCCTGACGGTTCACCCGGACCCGAAGGCCGCAAAAAAGCTAGGCCGAAATGTGACGATCCCCCGACAAATGCGTGATTCGTCAAGGCATTCGCCACGTCCAGGGTGCCGTTCAGTACGGCTGAATCGGGATTCTAGTCACCCTGGCGCGGTAATCAACCCGTCCCGGCCACAAAGTCCGAGAACTACCAGTCCGCCTCGGCGATCGCCGGCGGCCCGCCGCCGCTGATTGCGACCAGGCTGATCGGGCAGTATCATCAAGCATGAACGACGGGAAGAACGAGACGCCGCAAGCGATGCCGGGCCAGATGCCCGCGCGTCTGCCGGAGGGCGCGCGTGCGCCGGCGGACTTCGACCCCGTCGCCGTGGCCAAGACGTTGCTGCGGGCGACGCGCGCCGGCACGTTGGCGACGCTCGACCGCAACACCGGCCATCCGTTCGCCTCGCTGGTCAATGTCGCAACCGACGTCGACGGGTCGCCCTTGATCCTCGTGTCGCGGCTCTCGACCCACACGGCCAATCTCGAGACCGACGGGCGCGCCTCGGTCCTGCTGGCCGAGACCGGCAAGGGCGACCCGCTCGCCCATCCGCGCCTCACGGTGCTCGGCACCATGGCGCAAGTGTCACGCGACTCGGAGGACGATGCGCGCGTGCGCCGGCGGTTCCTGGCGCGCCACCCCAAGTCCGAGCTCTATGCGGGCTTCGGCGATTTCTCGTTCTGGCGCCTGCAGGTCGCCTCCGCCCATCTCAACGGCGGCTTCGCGCGGGCGGCAGACCTCGAGGCCGCCGACGTGCTGACCGAGGTGACGGGCGCTGACGATCTCGTGGCCGCCGAAGACGGCGCCGTCGCCCATATGAACGCCGATCATGCCGATGCGGTGGGTCTCTACGCGACGAAGCTGCTCGGCGCGAACGGCGGCAAATGGCGCATCACCGGGCTCGATCCCGACGGCCTCGACCTGATGGCAGGCGACGCGACGCTGCGCCTGCCGTTCGCCCAGAAGGTGACCGAGCCGGGCGCGCTGCGGCAGCTTCTGATTGAGCTGGCGAAGGAAGCACGGGCGAAACCGTAGAAAACATTTTCCCCTTGGTTTGAACCGCCGCCCAGGCTGGTGCGACCGCTGCCGGCGTGGGGTTGCGGTTATGCTATTGTGCGGCTGACGAGGCCGAACGCTTTTCGGCGGCGGCTGGGGGAGAGGCTCGATGCGCGTGCCCGTGCGATCCGGGTGGCTGTTCCGCTGGCTCTTGGTCGCGGCAGCATTGTGGATCACCTTGCCGCTCGCGGCGCAACAGACCGATTTGTCCGCAGTCGAAAAGCGCTACCAGGAGCTGTTCGCGAAACGCGACTACGCCGCCGCGCTCGCCGAGGCGCAGAAGCTCGAGGCCGATGCGAAGGCGCAGTTCGGTGATCAGCACCTGACCACGGCCCGTGCGCACGACATGCAGGCCGAAGTCTATTTTGCGCAGGCGCGTTACCCCGAGGCGGAAGCGCTGTGGCGGCGCGTGCTCGCCATCCGCGAGCCTGCGCTTGGGCCCACCGACCCGCAGGTCGCCGGATCGCTTCATGCTCTCGGCCTTACGCTGCGCGCCCAACGCCGCTATCCGGAGGCCGAGGCGCCGCTCAAGCGCGGGCTCGCGATCCGCGAGCAGGTGTTCGGGCCGGAACACGCAACCGTTGCACGCTCCCTATACCACCTGGCCCTCCTCTACCGGCTGCAAGGCCGCCATGCCGAGGCTGAACCCCTCTACGGGCGCGCCCTCGCCGTGGCGGAAAAGGCGCTCGGCTCCAACCATGCAGATGTACCGGTCATCCTCAACGGCCTCAGCGCGACCTATCAGCAGCTCGGCCGTCACACCGAGGCCGAGGCTTCGCTGAAGCGCCTCGTGGCCAACCTGGAGCAGAGGTCGGGCGACAACAGGCTCGCCTTGGCGAACGCGCATGCAATGCTCGGGACAAGCTACGAGCGCCAACGCCGCGATGCAGAAGCCGAAGTGGCGCACACGCGTGCACTCACGTTGCGCCAACAGGTGCACGGCGCGGCGCACGCCGAGATCGCAGCCTCGCTCACCTCGCTCGGCATGCTCTGTCATCGGCTGGGGCGTTACGCCGATGCGGAAGCGCACCACCGGCGCGCGCTGGCCATCCGCGAGCAGCTTGTGGGGCCGAACCACCGGGATACGGCCGCGAGCCTCATCGGCCTGGGCAGCGCGAACGAGCGCCAGGCGCGCTACGACGAGGCGGAAACGCTTTACAAGCGAGCGCTGGCGATTCACGAGCAGGCCGGCGGCCCGAACGATCCCGACGTGGCGCTGGTCCTGCACGACCTTGGCATCGTCGCCTACCACCAGGGTCGCGATGCCGATGCGGAAGCCCATCTCAAGCGCGCGCTGGCGATCCGCGAAAAGGCTTTTGGCGCCAACCATCCGAGCGTGGCCGCGAGCCTCGCCAGCCTGCGCTTGGTCTATCAGCGTCAGGCACGCCACGACGAGGCGGCGGAGCTCGCGAAGCGAACGCAGACGCTGCGCGAGGCGACGTCAAGCCCGAAGCCGGCGGAGGACGGCTACGCGCTGCACAAGCTTGCGAAGCGTCATGAGGATGAGCGCCGATATGACGAGGCCGAGGCGCTGCACAAACGCGCGATCGCGCTGCTCGAAGCCAAGCTCGGTGCACCCCACCCCGATCTTGCAGTGGCGATTCTGCATCTCGCCAACATGTATTACCAGCAGGGCCGGTATGGCGAGGCCGCGACGGGCTACAAGCGGGCCGTGGACGTCTATGCGCGGGCGTACGGCCCCGATGATCCAAAGAGCCGCGATGCGCTTTATGGCCTCGTCCAGGCATCCGGCCGCCTGGGCGTCGTGGACGAGACGGAGGCGTTTGCCAAGCGGCTGGTGGCGCTGGAGGAAAAGCGAGTCGGGACGAGCCACCCCGCCTACGCCGCAGCGCTCGGCATTCTGGGCGTCGAGTATCGTCAGCAAGGTCGATACGAGGACGCCGAGGCCCTCCTGCGCCGCTCGCTGGCGATCCGCGAGCAGGCGCTGGGTGCTCATCATCTGGATGTCGTCCCAAGCCTCCTGCACTTGAGCGACTTCCATTATTGGCGGCGGAACTACGACGAAGCAGAGACGCTGGCCCTGCGGGCGCTTGCGATCCGCGAACAAGGGCTCGGCCCGACCCATGTGAATGTGGCGAGCGCTCTCGAAAATCTCGGCAAGGTCTATATCGTCCAGGGCCGTCCCGATCAGGCCGAGCCGGTCTTCAAACGTGCGCTGGCGATCTACGAATCGGAATTGCCGGCCAAGCACCCCAGGGTGGTGCATACCCTTCGCTATCTCGCCGCCAGCCTTCGCGGCTACGGCCGTTATGACGAAGCCGTGGGCCTGTACGAACGCGCCCTGGCCGTTCAGGAGGAGATCGAGGGGCCGAATCATCCCAACGTGTACGACACGCTGCGGCTTCTTGCCGATCTCAATGTCCTGCGGAGAAAGCCGGCTGATGCCTTGACGTATTCCCGCAAGGCCACGGCGGCGATTCTCGCCCATGCGGATCGCGAAGCACGCGGCAGCCAGCAGACGCAAGGTGGCCTGGTCGAACGGCGTGCCGGTGATTTCCGCAACCATGTCGCCAATCTGGTCCGGGCCTCGCGCGCAAGGATCGAGCCGGGTTCGGCGCTTGGCCGGGAAGCGTTCGCGATCGCGCAATGGGCCAATCAATCAGCGGCTGCGGCTGCGCTGCAGCAGATGGCAGCCCGGTTTTCCGCCGGCAGCGGTCCGCTCGCCGACACGGTGCGCAAGCAACAGGACCTCGCGGCAGCGTGGCGCAACGCCAATCAGCGGCTCATCGCCGCCATCTCCGGCGCGGACGGAGAGGGAAGCAAGGCGACGCTCGACGCGATCCGCAAGGACATCGCAACCCTCGAGGGCGAGCTCGCGGCCGTCGGCACGAAACTGGAGAAGGATTTTCCTGGCTACGCGGCGCTGGCAAGTCCCAAGCCGCTGTCCGCCGAAGGGGTCCAGAAGCTCCTGGCGCCTGATGAGGTCCTCGTCTTTTTCCTCCCGGCCCAGGACGCGACCTATATCTTCGCGCTGTCGTCGGACCGCCTGGCCTGGAAGGACATCGCCGTCGGCGAGAAGGACCTCGGCGCAAAGATCGCGGCGTTCCGCCGTGGTCTCGATGTCGACGACCTGCAATTTTCGATCGATGCCGGCCGCGCCGACCTGTTCGACCTCGGCTTTGCCCACGATCTCTTTGGGCTGCTGCTCGGGCAGGTCGACTGGCTCATCAAGGACAAGCGGCACCTGCTGGTCGTTCCGTCCGGACCGCTGACCGGCCTGCCGTTCCATCTTCTCGTCACCGAGAAGCCGGCTGTCGCCGTCACGGAGGTGAAGGATCTCGGCGTCTATCGCGATGCCGCCTGGCTGCTGAAGCGCCACGCGGTCAGCGTGCTGCCGTCGGTCGCCAGCGTGCAGGCGCTGCGGGTGCTGGCCGGCAAGATCGAGGCGACCAAGCCGCTGATCGGCTTCGGCGACCCGATATTCCGGCCGGACGCGCCGCCCGACGCAGGCGCACGGCGCGCTGCCGATAAACCGGCCAAGAGCGGCAAGCGGGTGGCCACGAAGACGCGCGGCTATGCCGATTATTGGCGCGCCGCCGGCGCCGATCAGACGGCGCTCGGCCAGTCCCTGCCGCAGCTCCCCGACAGTGCCGACGAGCTCAAGGCGGTGGGCAGGAAGGTCGGCGCGGCGACCAGCGACATTCTGCTCGGTCGGGCGGCCACCGAGGCGGCCGTCAAGAGCGCCCGCCTCGCCGACTATCGGGTGGTCTATTTCGCCACCCATGGGCTGGTCGCCGGTGACATCAAGGGCCTGGCCGAGCCGTCGCTGGCGCTGACCCTGCCGCAGCGGCCCAATTCGCAGGACGACGGCCTGCTCACCGCCAGCGAGGTGGCGCAGCTTCGCCTCAACGCCGACTGGGTGGTGCTCTCGGCCTGCAACACCGCTGCGGGCGACGCGCCGGGCGCGGAAGCGCTGTCGGGCTTGGCGCGCGCGTTCTTCTATGCCGGCGCGCGCGCGCTCCTGGTCTCTCATTGGGCCGTCGACTCGAGCGCCGCAACGCGCCTGACCACGTCGACCTTCGACATCATGCGCTCAGACCCCACGATCGGCCGCGCCGAAGCGGTGCGCCGGGCGATGCTCGCTTATCTCAACGACCGCTCCGACCCGCAGAACGCCTATCCGGCCTACTGGGGCCCGTTCTCGGTGATTGGCGAGGGCGCGGCACGGTGAAAGGGAGACATCCATCATGCGTCGGCCGGCAATCTCATGGCTCGGTCCGTTCGTTGCCGTGATGCTGTGGGCGGCGCTTGCGCCCGCCACGGCGCAGCAGCCGGACCCTGCGGCGATCGAAAAGCGGGCGCGGGAGCTGCTGGCGTCACGCGACTACCCCGCCGCCCTCGCCGAAGCCCAGAAGCTCGAGGCCGCAGCAGCCGCGCACGTCGGCGCGCAGGGCGCCAACCACGCCCGCGCGCTTGACCTTCGGGCCGATGTGCATGCCGCTGCGGGCCGTCAGGCCGAGGCCTAGCAGCTGTGGCGACGCGTGCTGGACATGCGCGAGCAGTCGCTCGGCTGGTCGCCGGCGACATCAAGGGTCTCGCCGAGCCGTCGCTGGCGCTGACCCTGCCGCAGCGGCCCAATTCCCAGGATGACGGCCTGCTCACCGCCAGCGAGGTCGCGCAGCTCAAGCTCAATGCCGACTGGGTGGTGCTCTCGGCCTGCAACACCGCGGCCGGCGGCGCGCCCGGCGCCGAGGCTCTGTCGGGCCTGGCACGCTCGTTCTTCTATGCCGGCGCCCGCGCCCTTCTGGTGTCCCATTGGACCGTCGATTCGGGCGCGGCAACGCGCCTGACCACCGCGACCTTCGAGATCATGCGTTCTGACCCGACCCTCGGCCGCGCCGAAGCCGTCCGGCGGGCGATGCTCGCCTATCTCAACGACCGCTCCGATCCGCAGAACGCCTATCCGGCCTATTGGGGCCCATTCTCGGTGATCAGCGAGGGCGCGGCTCGGTGAAAGCCAAAGTTTGGTCCACGTACGATTCCCGTCTTGCGCCCGGCGCGCTCCTTTCCTAACTAGCCGGAAGGACGTGCGACAAGCGGTCTCGAGCGATGGAATTGATGAAACTCGTAGCCATGGATCTGGACGACATCGAGATCGTCTCGACCCATGTCCAGGATAGCGTCGTCAAGGTCAGCGACATCCACTGGCGCCCGGACGAAAAGCGCCTCATCGTCGCGCTCAGCCGGTTCGATTGGGAGGGTGCTGCCTGCTGCGGCTCCGACCCGTGCTACCAGCGCCGCCTGTCGGCACTGCGGTTCGACCGGGTGCTCGCCTGCAAGTGCCGCAGCGTCAGCCCCAAGGACAAGGATGCGGTGCTCAACCTCCTGGCGGTGGAATTCGCCCAGACTGCGCCGCCTTCCGGCGTCGTGACCCTCTTCTTCTCGGGCGGCGGGGCCCTGCGGCTCGAGGTCGAGTGCCTGGAATGCGAGCTCGCCGACCTCGGCCCGACCTGGACCACGGTCAAATGCCCGGTCCATCCCGATGACGCGGTGCCAAATCCGGGATTGACTTGAGCATAGGGTCGGCGCCATTCGTGCTCGCCTGCGAGCGCGAGCTCGTCCGCGAGCATCAGCATGCCGATCCGGCTCGATACCAGCGCCCCTGATTTCGCCGCCTCCTTCAAGGCGTTTCTGGCCACCAAACGGGAAATCTCCGAGGACGTCGAACAGGCGGTGCGCGCCATCATTGCCGACGTCGCGGCGCGCGGCGACCAGGCGCTCGTCGAGCTGACCCGCCGCTTCGACCGGTTCGATCCGGAGGTCGTCGGCCTGCGGTTCGCGACGGACGAGATCGAATCGGCGCTTGCGCGCTGCGACCGGGCGGCGCTCGATGCGCTCACCTTGGCGCGCGACCGCATCGAAGCCTATCACCGCCGCCAGGTTCCCTCCGACGATCGCTTCAGCGACGGTCTCGGTGTCGAGCTCGGCTCGCGCTGGACCGCCATCGAGGCGGTCGGGCTGTACGTCCCGGGCGGCACCGCCGCCTATCCGTCCTCGGTGCTCATGAACGCGCTGCCGGCACGCGTCGCCGGCGTGCCGCGCGTGGTCATGGTGGTACCGACCCCGGAGGGAAAGATCGAGCCGTTGGTGCTGGCGGCGGCGAAGCTGGCCGGCGTCGACGAGATCTATCGGGTCGGCGGCGCTCAGGCTGTGGCGGCGCTCGCCCATGGCACCGCGACGATCGCGCCGGTCGCCAAGATCGTCGGCCCGGGCAACGCCTACGTGGCCGCCGCCAAGCGGCTGGTGTTCGGCACCGTCGGCATCGACATGATCGCCGGGCCGTCCGAGGTGCTGGTGCTCGCCGACCGCGACGCCAACCCGGACTGGATCGCGGCCGATCTGCTCGCGCAGGCGGAGCACGACGTGGCCGCCCAGGCGATCCTCGTCACCACGGAAAGCGGGCTTGCCGCCGCCGTGGAGGCTGCGGTCGAGCGGCAGCTCACGACGCTACCGCGCGGTGCGGTCGCGGCTTCCTCCTGGCGCGACTTCGGCGCCGTGATCCTGGTGCGCAGCTTCGACGAGGCGATTCCGCTGGTCGATGCGCTGGCGCCCGAGCACCTGGAGATCGAGACCGCGGACGCTGAGCAGCTGGCGGCGCGCGTCCGCAACGCCGGCGCGATTTTCATCGGCCATTACACGCCGGAAGCGATCGGCGACTACGTGGCCGGCTCGAACCACGTCCTGCCGACGGCGCGCTCGGCGCGCTTCTCGTCGGGCCTCGGCGTGCTCGACTTCATGAAGCGCACCTCGATCCTCAAGCTCGGCCCCGAACAGCTGCGCGCGCTCGGCCCGGCGGCGATCGCGCTCGGCAAGGCGGAACGGCTCGATGCCCACGCGCGCTCGGTGGCGATCCGCCTCAATCAATGAATCCGCCGGATCCCGCCGCCGCCAACTATCGCCTCGTCGCGGTGAAGCTCGACGAGAGCTCGATCGGCCGCTCCAATCCGGACGTCGAGCACGAGCGGGCGGTCGCCATCTACGACCTCCTGGAAAACAACCTGTTCGTCCCGGTGGATCACGCGGGCGGGCCCTACACGCTCCACCTCGGCATCACCGAGAGCCGCCTTTGCTTCGACATCCGCCTTGAGGACGGCACGCCGGTGGTCGCGCATTTCCTCTCGCTGTCGCCGCTACGCCGCATCGTGAAGGACTATTTCCTGATCTGCGACAGCTATTACGAGGCAATCCGCACCGCCAGCCCGAGCCGCATCGAGGCGATCGACATGGGCCGCCGCGGCCTGCACGACGAGGGCTCGCATGTCCTGATGGAGCGCCTCAAGCACAAGGTGAAGATCGATTTCGAGACCGCGCGGCGCCTGTTCACGCTGATGTGCGTGCTGCACTGGAAGGGCTAGCGCGATGGAGGCGCGCAGCAGCCGACCGCAGGCGGTGCTGTTCGTCTGCGGACAGAACGCGGTGCGCTCCCCCATGGCGGCCGCGTTGTTCCGCCAGTATTTCCGCCGCCCGACCTATGTCGCCTCGGCCGGCGTGAAGAAAGGCGAGCTCGATCAGTTCGCGGTCGCCGCCATGGACGAGATCGGGATCGACATCGCCAAGCACAAGCCGATGACGTTCGAGGAGCTGGAGGATTGGGAAGGGCTCAATTTCGACCTGATCGTCACCCTCTCGCCCGAGGCGCATCACCGGGCGCTCGAAGCGACCCGTACGCTCGCCGCCGACGTCGAGTACTGGCCGACCCCCGATCCGACGGGTGCAGAAGGCAGCCGCGAGCAGCGGCTCGACGCCTATCGCGAAGTGCGCGAGATGCTCACCCGCCGCATCAGGGAGCGCTTCGCGCGGCCGATGAGCGGCAACGAGTAAGGGCGCGAATAGCGAGTAGCGAATGGCGAATAGGAAGGGTACTGGCATTCTCTATCGCTATTCGCTATTCGCTATTCGCTATTCGCTCTCCTTGGTGCACCTGAACCCACATGATCGGCCGGCCCAAGCTCGTGCTCGCCTCCGGCTCGCCGCGCCGCCTCGGGTTGCTCAACCAGGCGGGCATCGAGCCCGACCAGCTGTTGCCGGCCGACATCGAGGAGATCCCGACGAAAGGGGAATTGCCACGCGCTTATGCGACGCGGCTCGCGCGCGCCAAGGGCGAGGCGGCGCTCGAGGCGGTGCGCCGCTCCGACGAGTTGCGCGGCTCCTTCATCGTCGCCGCCGATACCGTGGTGGCGGTCGGCCGGCGCATCCTGCCCAAGGCGGAATTGCTCGACGAGGCGGCGCAATGCCTGCGGCTCCTGTCGGGCCGCAATCATCGGGTCTACTCCGGCGTCTGCGTCGTCACGCCCAAGGAGTCGTTCCGCCAGCGGCTGGTGGAGACGCGGGTGCGTTTCAAGCGGCTGTCGCAGAGCGACCTCGAGACCTATCTGGCGTCCGGCGAATGGCGCGGCAAGGCCGGCGGCTACGCGATCCAGGGTCTCGCCGGCTGCTTCGTCGTCAAGATCGTCGGCTCCTATACCAACGTGGTCGGCCTGCCGATCTACGAGACGACGGCGCTGCTCGCCGGCGAAGGCTATCCGGTCTATTTCGGCTGGCTCAACGCGGTGTAGACCCTTGAATCTCGCGCTCTGGCTCCATCGGGCGGGCTTGAGTCATGCGGATCGCCCGGCTGTCGCGCATGGCCCGCGCGCGGTCCTAAGCTATGGCGCGCTGGCCGAGCGCAGCGCGCGGCTCGCCGGCGCCCTGCGCGAGCGCTGCCGCCTCGCGCCCGGCGACCGCGTCGCGATCGCCGCCAGGAACTGCGTCGAGTACGTGGAGATCCTCTACGCGGTATGGCATGCGGGCGCTGCCGCGGTGCCGGTCAATGCCAAGCTGCACGGCGCCGAGCTCGGCTACATCCTCGAGCACTCGGGCGCACGTATATGCTTCGCCTCGCCCGGCCTCGATGGCGAGATCGCCCCCTACGCGCCGGCGAGCCTCGAGCGCGTGGTGACGATCGGCAGCGCGGACTACGCAGGCCTGCTGACGGCCGAGCCGGTCGCGGTCGCGCCGCGCGATGGCGACGATCTCGCCTGGCTGTTCTACACCTCGGGCACCACCGGGCGCCCCAAGGGCGCGATGCTCACCCACCGCGTGCTCAACGTGGCGAGCCACGCCTGTGCGACCGAAGTCGACACGATCGCACCGGGCGATCCGATCCTGCACGCTGCGCCCATGAGCCACGGCTCCGGACTGTACATTATGGCGCACGTGGCGCGGCTCGGCGTCCACGTCGTGCCGGAGTCCAGTGGGTTCGAGGCGGACGAGGTCGCCCGCCTGTTCGCCGCCTGGCCGCGCACCTCGATGTTCGCCGCGCCCACCATGATCAAGCGGCTGGTCGACTATGCGGGCGACTGCGCGGCGGAAAACATCCGCACGCTCGTGTGGGGCGGCGCGCCCATGTACGTCGAGGACGCCTGCCGCGCGCTCGACCGCTTCGGCCCGCGGCTTGCACAGATCTATGGCCAGGGCGAGAGCCCGATGACCATTTCGGTGCTCACCCGGCAGGACATCGCCGATCGCGACCATCCGCGCTGGCGCGAGCGGCTCGCCTCGGCGGGCCGTCCCTTCGCGTGCGTCGACGTGATGGTGGCCGACGCCGAGGACCGGCCGAGGCCGGTCGGCGAGACCGGCGAGATACTCTGCCGCGGCGACACCGTGATGGCGGGCTACTGGCACAACGAGCAGGCAAGCCGCGAGACGCTGAAAGGCGGCTGGCTGCATACCGGCGACGTCGGCGCCTTCGACGACGACGGCTACCTGACGCTGCGCGACCGCTCCAAGGACGTCATCATCTCCGGCGGCTCGAACATCTATCCGCGCGAGGTCGAGGAGGTGCTGCTGCGCCACTCGAATGTGCGTGAGGTTTCGGTGATCGGACGGCCGGACCCGGACTGGGGCGAGGCGGTCGTCGCCTACGTGGTCGGAACGGCGAGCGCCCAGGAGCTCGATGCGCTGTGCCTGTCGACGATCGCCCGCTTCAAGCGGCCGAAGGATTACGTGTTCGTCGACGCGCTGCCGAAGAACAACTACGGCAAGGTGCTCAAGACCGCGCTGCGCCAGGCGGATGCGGGGATCCTGACTTCGCGCCGATCAGGCTGACGGTCGCGCGTCATTACCGCTCTGTGCGCGGTGCATCGCGCGGCGCACCGCGCGCTCGAGCGCGGGAATCTCGAACGGCTTGCGCAGCACGGGGAACTCGCCCTGCCCCGCCTGCAAGGCTTCGCTGTAGCCGGTGGTGAGCAGCACTGGCATCGCTGGATGGCGCTTGACGATCTCGTGCGCCAGCGCGATCCCGTTCATGCCCGGCATGGTGATGTCGGTGAACACCAGGCCGATCTCGTGGTTGCGGGCGAGCGTCTGCAACGCCGCGACGGCGTTCTCGGCCCGTACCGTGCGGTAGCCGAGATGCTCGAGCAGCTCCGACGTCACGTCGGCGACCTGCGGATTGTCTTCGACCACCAGCACCGTGCCCGGAGCGGCGGACGTCGTCAGCGCGGAGGATACGATGGCCGCGGACGGTGAGGTGTGGCTGCGCGGCAGATAGACCGTGATCGTGGTCCCTTCGCCGGACCGGCTTTCCGCCGTCACGCGGCCGCCGGACCGGTGGGCAAAGCCATAGACCTGCGACAGGCCGAGACCCGCTCCCATGCCGGCCGGCTTGGTGGTGAAGAACGGCTCGAACACCTTGGGCAGCACGTCGGGCGCAATCCCGCCGCCCGTATCGGACAGGGAAAGCGCGACGAACTCGCCGGCGACGCCGCCGGGCGCGTCCGCGTCGAGACGGACGTTGCGGGCGGACAGCGTCAGGGTTCCTCCATCCGGCATGGCGTCGTGCGCGTTGGCGGCAATGTTCTTGAGCGCCAGGTCGAGCTCGGCGGCATCGATCGCGACCGGCCAGAGCTCCGGCGCGACATCGTACTCAAGGGCGATTCGCTCGGTGAGGGAACCAGTAAGCGTCTCGCGCGCTGCCGCGATCCGTTCTGCCAGGTTCACGACGGTCGGACTCAGCATTTGCCGGCGCGAGAAGGCGAGGAGCCGCCGCGTCAGGTTCTCGCCCTGCGCGACGGCGGTGCGGATCGACGCGAGCGGCGGCGCGAGCCGAGCATCCTGGAGCCGGCGCTGCAGCATCTGCGCGTGACCGCTCACGATCATCAGGACGTTGTTGAAATCGTGGGCCAGCGCGCTGGTCAACTGGCCGAGCGCCTCCATCTTCCGCGTCTCGGCCGCCTGCTCCTGCCTGCGCTGCTGCGCCTCGTTCTCCAGCGCCAGGGTGGTCTGCCCGAGCGCGAGGGTGCGCAGATGCACCGTCTGCTCCAGCTCGGCGCGGGCGCGCTCGAGGTCGCGCTCGGTGCGCCGGCGCAGCGCCGCGTCGGCGGCGAGCGCGAGGCTCGGTACGGCGGCGCTGATCATGAACATGAGCAGCAGCAGGAAGGACTCGTTGAGGCTCGCCCGCCCGAATGGCCCGCCGTTCGCCGCCGTTCCCCACACGGCGAAGCCCGACAGCAGGAGCGCGACGGTCGCCGTGTCGCGCTGATTGCGTCGTAGCGCCGCCCACATCAGCGGCGCGATGGCGAGGAAGGCGAGCGCGCTGCGGTTCGCGGTCTGCGCCACGAGCGGGCTGAAGGCGAGGAGCCCGACGCCGACCGCGCCGGCGTACACCGCCGCGGATGCCTTGAACTCGGCGCCGCGTGGAATGCCTTGCCGGGCCCACAGCACGATGACCGGCGCGAGCAGCAGCGCGCCGAAGAAGTCGCCCATCCACCAGGTGAACCAGATATCGGCGAAGCGGGTCCATTCGGCGTGGCCGGCGAGCGCCAGGCTGCCGACGCCGAGGGTCGCGCTGATCGTCGTCGCCGCGATGCTGACGAGGCTGAAGCGGACGACCCCGATGGTCGTGTCGAAGGTGGCGACGCCCCCCGACCAGCGGCCGATCAGCCAGGTGCCGGCCGCGCCTTCGAGCGTATTGCCGGCCGCGATGGCGGCGGCGGTGGCGAGCGAGCCGTCGGTGGTCGCGTTGGCGGCGAGCGCGCCGAGGAAGATCGCCGGCGCGAGCCGAAGCCCGCGCAGCAGCAGGATGGCGAACGCAAAGCCGGTCGGCGGCCAGATCGGGCTCGCGCTGGGGTGGATCGAGGCGAGCGCCAGCCCGGCCTTGGCCAGCGCGAAATAGGCGAACGCGGTCAGCAGGATCTCGAGGCCATAGCGCAGCCGACCGCTCCCATCGGGGGCCGCGAGGGCAGGAGACTGACCTTTCCAGAACGACGCCACCGAGCTACCCGGCCATTCCCAGCGCGTTGATATTGGCGTTGCTTGCCGGGTGTGCCAGAATTACGCCGCATTTGGGGCCGCGCGCCGGCAATCAGAGCCGGCCGTTGCGCTTGCTAAACGGACGCGCTCTGCCCCCCTGTGGTTTGTCGCATCCCGGGGGGTGGCTGGTTCAATCGAATTGCCTCTTCCAATCGGGCCGCGGCATCACGAAATTCTCCGCCATGACCGAGCCCGTGACCGTCGCGCGCCCAGGGAAATGCCCGATCTGCGGCAAGGCCGCCGCCGAGGGGTTCCGCCCGTTCTGCTCGCGGCGCTGCAGCGACGTCGATCTCAATCGCTGGCTCACCGGGAACTACGCCATCCCGGCGGCGGAGGAGGACGATGAGGCGGAGCAGAAGGCCGAGGAGGTCGAGGAGGAGTGACTGGCCTGGTAGGGGGCACGCCCCTCTCAAGCCGCCGCGTCGGTGGCGCTCTCGCGCACCCAGGCGTCGATCTTGGACCAGCGGTGCTCCTCGCCGCACAGCGGGCAGCGGATCGTTCCGTTGAAGGCAGGGGTGAGCTCGAGGGTCAGGCGATCCATGTCGATGCCGGTGGGAAAATCCTGGCCTGTCGTGGCGCAGCGAACCATCAGAATTCCCACTCTGGTCTCCTGTTGTTGATTGCATTCGATCGTACTGAGCCGGGCGTCTGCTGTCCATGACATTGAGTGCAGTTGCGATGTTGCCTTGTCGGGCGCTGGCGCGAACGGCAGGAGCCGACGTCGCAGCGGGCGTTTTCCGGCGGGCGCCGGTCGCCGCGGCTGGACAGCCGGAGGCCCGATCTTTATAACGCCGCCCTCTTGCAGCCTTCTTGTCGGGCTGTGGGCCCAGGTAGCTCAGTTGGTAGAGCACTGCACTGAAAATGCAGGTGTCGGTGGTTCGATT
>CAVZSC010000005.1:0-310038 GCA_963777755.1 uncultured Alphaproteobacteria bacterium | reverse complement strand
CAAGCCGCCAGGATGCCGCGAGTCGGTGTTCTATCGCCTGGGCATCCGCCGCCAGGCGACGCCTTTCGCCAACGCGAACGGTTCGAAGCGAGGCTGAATGCACTTGGTTGGAGGCCCGCATCGAACATCTCTGTTGAATACCGATACGCTGAAGACTTGCAGACGAGGTGATCGAGTAAGGCTGGTCAATGACTGCAGTTGGCACATTGCGCACACAGCGCGTTCGGGTCCATGCCGATCATGCGACGAGCGGGCCCGTTCGTCGCCGTGCCGGCGCGCTCGCAACGATGTCTCTCGCGCTCTTCGCCGTGGCGAGCGCGGCCACGGCACAAGCTCCGGGACCCGGAGAGAAATGGGCCGTCACGTGGCATGCGACCGCCGGCGGCCCGTACCCGACCGGCATACCGGGCCCGCAGCCCGATTTGAAGTTTGCGTTTCCTTCACCGGCGCATGGCGCCAACGACCAGACCTTCCGCCTGATCGTGAAACCCGATCTCTGGGGTCGCCGCATCCGGCTCCGGTTGGCCAACACGTCCGGAGCGCAGCCAGTCGCCTTCGCCGACGTGTATGTCGGGCTTCAGGACAGCGGCGCCGCGGTCGTAAGCGGCAGCAACCGGCCAGTGACGTTCAAGGGCGGCGAGCGCACCATCGTGGTGGCGCCGGGGCAATCCGCCTATAGCGATCCCGTCGAATTGCCCTACGCGGCCGATCCGGCGAGCCCGATGCTGGCCGGGCGGAAGCTCGCCGTGAGCTTCCACATTCGCGGCACCAGCGGGCCGATGACCTGGCACGCCAAGGCGATGCAGACAAACTATGTCACGGCCCCCGGTTCCGGCTCGCACGGCGCCGACGAGCGTGACGGCGCCTTCCTCTACTCCGCCATTTCCTGGTTCTTCCTCGATGCGGTCGACGTGGTCGCGCCAGCCGACACGGCGGTCGTGGTCGCGTTCGGTGCCTCGATAACCGACGGCTCGCTTTCGACGCTCAATGGCGATGACCGCTGGCCTGATTTTCTCTCGCGACGCCTGCACGCCGCCCATGGCCCACGCGTTTCCGTCGTCAACGCCGGCATGTCTGCGAACGAGATCCTGAGGCCGGCGATCGGCGGGCTCCCGGGTCTCGAACGGATCGAGCGGGAGGTGCTGTGCCTCGCCGGCGTCACGGCGATCATCGGTATCGATGGCATCAACGATCTGGCGATCTCGAACGCATCGGCGGACACGGTCATCGCAGGCATTCGTGAGATCGTGAACCGTGTGCGCGCGCGCGGCGGCGTCAAGGTCATCGCCGGGACGTTCACACCGTCGCTCGGTGCGACCGGCAACATTTTCGCGGTCTACGGCACGGGGGACATGGCGGCGCGCCGCTCGGCCGTCAACCACTTCATCCGCACGTCAGGCATTTTCGACGGCGTGGCGGATTTCGAAGCGGCGGTGATCGACCGGCTCACCGGTGAAATGCGAGCCGAGTTCCAGCCCAACAGCACGATCGGCGGGCCCGGCGACAAGGTTCATCCCAATCGCGCCGGCTATCAGGCGATGGCGAATGCGGTGGACATCCGGTTGCTGGCTCCGCCGGCGCCAGCGGTGTCGCCGCAACCGGAAAGTTGCCCGGCGCCCTAGAGATCGGACCTGCATTGCATCAAATCCGATCCCGCAATTGCAGCCCGCATTTCGCACACCAGTATTTCCGGCATGGATGGAACCGACGAGATCGCGAAAGCGCGGCCTCGCGCGCTGATTGGGGACCCGATGCGGACCACGGCGTGTACTCATTGACGCGCAGATCGGAGGTCCGCTTTTCGGTGGCAATCCGGTCGTTCGCGGGACGTCGCAATGGCGTGAACCGTCTCGCCGCGCTGCGCGACTGAAGCAAATCAGCTGGACGCGGAGGAGACGATCATGATCACGGTATCGGACGGGGCACGAGACGCGCAGATCCGGGAACTCTCAGCCGGCGAAACCGACCTCGTGGCAGGCGCACGGGAGTTCGGCGAGTGCAGCGACACTGTGCTGAATTTCGGGCTGTTCTACATCAAGGTCACGACTTGCTGTGACGGTACGGCAGTCAGCGTCGGCACCAACCTGTGGTGACGGTCCCGAGATCAGGAGGCTCCCGCTGAAGTCATCGCCAGGGTGGGTGCCCTCCTGACACGGGGGGTACCGGGGCAGCCCCCTTGTTGCCCTGCGACCGCCGCGATCGAAGCCGCCGGCACCGCGGGGAGCGGGCGCTGCAGATAGCTCCGGCGGGCGGCCCGCCGCTGCCATCCAGCACCTCGACAAACAACGCGCGAACGCGCAACCGCGCAGCAATCCTCACGCAAGTCGCTTGGCGTCGGCCGGATCCGTGTGGTGCGCCGCGGGCAGAGATTCTGTTTCACTCGCTCGGTCGCGCTTCAACGGCAGCACGGCCTTTCGTGTCTTGTTGAGTGCCTGAACAATTCGGTCCTGAGCCGCGTCCAATGGATCGCATGAATGGTTCGGCGATGAGGCCGAAAACAAAGGTCCTGGTCCATGTTGGCGCTGTCGACACTCTGCCGGTCGGAGTACTGGCTCCGGTCCAGGAACTTTGTGCTCGGGTTGTTCGGAGCCTGGATCGCGTTGTTCCTCCTGACCAGCATAAAGCCCCTCAACACGCTCATGGTGCCCGGGCTCGATCTGCCGCTCGGCTTCTACATGCCGGTACAGGCCGCGATCATCGTCTTCGCCGTCATGGTGTACCAGTTTACGCGCGCGACCCGCTCGTTCGGGTAATCTGCTGGGCCGGTCGGGATCGTCAGGGCGTCACCACGACGAAGCGGCGCGAGCGCGGACAAATCCGACTCGCTTGGCCCCGGTCTGATGAGTTTGCCCAGCCTGAGCCTGCCGGCGATGATGAACGCGATGGGTGATGCCGCACCGGCACGCGCGGAAGCAGGCGAGCGGGAAGCACCGGCTGCGTCAGCGGCGTGACGTGCACCGCTTCATTCGATCACCTTGTCGGCACGGGCGTGCAGCGTCGGCGGGATGTCCAGGCCGATTCGCCCGGGCCGTCTTGAGATTGAGGCGCGCTCGAACCTGACCGGCTGCTCGACCGGAGACCGGCTGCTTGACCGGAGATCGGCTGGCTTGGCACCGCCCAGAATTCTCGCCCCCGGCTTGCCGTGCTTGCGCCCGTGATCCGGTCGGCCCGAGGCGGTAGGTAAAACAAAAGTGAGCGCGAGTTGAACCGAGAGGATCGCCAGGTCGACGGACGGCGCGTGGTAGGCAGAAACTGGGAGACATAACTATGAACACTATCGAGCATGCTGCGCCGGAGGTTCGTCTCATCACCGATGAGGAACTTGATGCCGTCAATGGCGGCTTTCTGTTCCTGTTGGTGGGTGTTGCGGCCTTTGGCACGGGCTTTTTCGCCGGTTATGGTGCGGTGAGGTTCGCGCAAGACATGTCGGACTAAGTTCGCGCGATCGGAGAGGGCGCTCTTGGCAGCGCTGGACTCACACCGGCAGCCGACTAAAGGCTGATCGTAGCCGGCGGGCGTGTCTCGCACGCACCTTGATGCCCTCTCCCAGCCAGATCCCGGCCACCTTCGCGTGGCCGGCACCGGCAACGCCCAGGAGAAGGTCAATGACGTTCAACGCCACCATCGAGAATCAGGCTGAGATCCACATCCTCGACGATGCCGAGCTCGAAGACGTGAGTGGCGGCTCGATTGCGGACGTGGTCATCGATCTCGGGCGGGACATATGGGGCGCCATGATTATTAGCCCGCGCGACCCCGCCTCGGGCCTTCCCACCGGCAAGCGGAGTCATTGAGGATGAGGATGTGGCTTCCCTCGTCCGACAAACGAACGGGTTCACCTGTAAAAAAAAGCAAGCCGCTCGGCGTTCACCGATGCACGTGAAAGCCCGCGTAATGGGGATTGATGGCACGCGCCATCGCCAGGTAGCGGGCGCCGGTCTCGGGCTCTCCGGCGGCTTGCCAGATTGCGGCCGCCTGGGAAAACAGATGCGCGTCCCGGGCGCCCGACGAGAGCGCCTGCTGGATCCATTCCAGCGCCTCGGCGGTCTGTCCGTTCCGATACAGCGCCCAGGCCAGCGCGGCCTGGGTCGAGAAGTTGTCCCGCAGCGCGATGTCCTTGCGCGCCCAGGCGACCGCCTCGGCGGGGTCGTCCAGGACGTCGGCGTAGAACGCAGTGAGGTGGTGATAGTAGTGAACGCCTCCGCGTCGCACCAACTCAATGTAGCCGGCGCGTGCCCGCACCTGCCATGATCGGGCGCGGCCGCGCCGGTCCATGAGAGCGTACAGCTCGCCGAGCGCCTGATACAGCTCGGGGCGCGGCACTTGTGCGACCACCCGCTCGTACTGTTCGGCTGCCTGCTCGAAGTCGCTCTGGGCCGCCAGCAGCTCCGCCCCATGCTCGGCGACCAGCCAATAGCCGGTGTAGGCGCGAGCGGCCCGGGCATAGTGCGCGTGGGCTTCGTCATGGCGGCCATGGGCCAGGTCCAATACGCCCCGTTGCAGCTCCAACCACGCGTACGACCGCATCTCCTTGACGGTCAACTCGTCCTCCGCCTCTGCATAGAGCTCATCGGCGCGAGTCGGATCTCCCATCCTGGCGCAAAAATTTGCCAGGCGAGCCAGGTTGTCCCAGGTTCGGTTCTCCTCGATGAGCCTCTCGTATTGTCCTTTCGCCTGCTGGTACCGGCCTTCCTGGAAATCCAGGTCGGCCAGCACGGCGCGGGCCTGGACGCTTGCGAGAAGCGACAGCGCGGCGCGAAGGTTGCTCCTGACGTCGGGGAGACGATGCAGCGCAAAGGCCACCTTCGCCTTGAGAAAGTAGAGGTCGTCAGGACAGCGCACGTGCGCGATGGCGTCCGATATCAGGGAGTCGGAAAGCTCCAGCTCGGCCAGGTCTCCGGTGAGCAGCGCGCGCTGATAGACGCCATGGACATAGGCGATCAACCTGCCGGTGTCGGTGGGCGGAACGAACGCGCTGTCCCGTAGATCTGCCACGGTTCGTTCGATCCGCTGCAGATCGATCGCATAGTCGGTCGAATCCGACATGCATTCCTCGGATCGCTGCTTCGCGCGGATCCCGGCATCTAGGTCGAGCGCCTGCATGATCGCTGTTCACGGCCGCTGGGCGATCGGTCGCCGCGGCACGGCGGAACAGATGCCATGATGATGAATCCGCTCGCTGGCATTTGCGAGCCGTCTTCGCATCACCACGGTTCCGCCAGATAGGGAAACTGATCCAGGAAAGCCTTGTCGTTCTTCAGCGGATTGGGCGGCGTCTTCGGCTCGATCGGCGCCGCATCCCACATCGCCTGATCGTTCAGCATCTCGATGTGATACTTCTTTCCGTTCAGCTCGGCCTCCATGTCGAGAAACACCGAAAGGAAGCGGGTCGCCACCTGGTCCTCCAGCCGCCGGCCGAACGGCCAGGTGCCAGTCGTGTCCATGTCGATCGAGTTCACGTTGGGGATGAAGATTTCGACGGGACGGCGCAGGGAGATGTCGAGCCCCTTCGGGTTCCAGGACTCGTCCGGCATCCGCATCTCCTGAAACAAGGTCTTTGTGACTTTGGGGAAAGCCGCGGCGACGGAGCTGTAGACCTTGTGCACCGACACCGGTGAATTTTCATGGTCGAACGCACATTTGAGGCCGAGCGCCGAGATCGAAGGCCCGAATCCCCAGCCGAGATGCGCCAGTCGCTTGATGAAGTGCGGTGCCAGCCAGAAATTGTTGGCACCCATCTGCCGGTTGTCCTCGCGCTCGCTCAGGGCAGCGTCGGCGAACGCCTGACCGTCGGTATCCACCAGCTTGTATTGCTTGAGCTCGTCATCGAGCCTGATCGCATCGATCAGCGCGTGCGGATGCTCCAGCCAGAACGGATCGTCGGGGATCGTCTCGACCTTGTTGGCGGCTTTGCGCACCCAGCTCTCACCCCAGGTGTTGACGATCCGATGCTGGTTCGGCGAGTCGGTGATAAAGGCGAGCGGAATTTCCAGAATGATCGCGTTCACATTCCTGCCGGCCTGCGCGTCTTCGCCGGAGTACACGAAGCGGTAATTGCCATTCTGGTCCTTCTTGAACCGGGTGCCGGTCCACGTCCATGGGCCCGGCGGCAGGTCGAGCTTCACCCCGCGCCCGTGCTCAGGAATCGCGGGATTGAAATTGAACAGGTCGTTGCCTTCGAGCTCGAGGAAGGTCTTCGGGATCGGCAGCTCGCGCGCCTCGATCATCGTGTGCGGCACGTGATAGAACTGCGGCGCGTAGTTGATCGAGCGGAAGAAGCCGGGAAGATCGTTGAAGAACGCGTCGTCGCGTCCGCCCACATAGGCCTTGATGGCATGGCCGCCGGGCGATTGCAGCGTCACATTGCTGTTGGTGTCGATGACTTGCGAAAAGCTTCCGCCGGAAAAGTTGACGAAGCGGATGTGCGCGCGGTTTCTCTCGTCGACCGTCACCCGCACTTCCGAGGCTCTCAACGTGCTGAGATACTTATCCTTCAGGCCGTCGAAATATTTCAGCAACCCGCCCAGGTTGTGATCTTCCTTCGCCGGCCGCTTCACCCGCTCGTCGGGGGCGATCCGGATCCGGTACAGGATATCGGGGTCGAGGATGCCGGCCTGCGGAACGGCGGCGAACGTGAGAGCAATGATCACCTTTTCGCCCCCCGCAACGTCACCGCTGGGAAAGCCGAAGATGTCGTACAGATCGGCCGCGCTGACGTCGATGTCGGAGAAGATCGAATTGACGGCGTTCGGATCATTATGGTCGGCCATCGATCCGTCCCTTGTTCCTGGTCACCGTCATGGACGGCGGCATCCGAAGGGCGCTACACCTGTGAATTGTACTCGGCGGGGACGGACGGTGTCAATGACGTCAGTGAAATGTGACTGGTTTGCTGCGCCGCGTGGAGAACTCTGCTCTGGCCAGAGCTTTATCGGTCGTCGTTAAGGTTGGCGCGTTCCCGGTCCACTCGAGTATTTCCGCTAGATCGAGTGACGTGGTTTCGCATCCAGGGAGCAAGGAACTCGACGTGGACGCTTGGACGAGCATCGAAGCATCGACCGGGTGGTCAATCCCCGAATGGGTGCGCAAGGCGTGCGTCGGACCGAAAGCTCGTTACCCTTCCGTCCGGTCGCGAGCACGAGGCGCCGAATTGCGATGCGGCCTTGCAACCGCGACCTGCCTAGCTCGTCACCTCAACGTCGGCTTTCTTCGCAGCTCGGGAAGACCGCGACAGAACGGCGTCGGTGCCTGCCGTGTCGTGCTCCGTTCCGGCGAACGCCTCGAGATGCGGTACCTCGCCGTGCAGCTTGAGCGGGCGGTTGCCGGTCAGGCCACGCAGCAGCACGTAGAACACCGGCGTGAGGAAGATGCCGAACGCGGTCACGCCGATCATGCCGGCGAACACCGCGATGCCCATCGCCTGGCGCATCTCGGCGCCGGCGCCGGTCGCGGTCGCGAGCGGCAGCACGCCCATGATGAAGGCGAGCGACGTCATCAGGATCGGCCGCAGCCGCAGGCGGCTCGCCTCGACGGCGGCCTGCCACGGCGCGTTGCCGGCGAACTCGAGCTCGCGCGCGAACTCGACGATCAGGATGGCGTTCTTGGCCGACAGGCCGACCAGCACGATCAGCCCGATCTGGGTGAAGATGTTGTTGTCGCCGTCGGTGACCCATACGCCGAACATGGCGGCGAGCAGGCTCATGGGCACGATCAGGATGATCGAGAGCGGCAGAACCAGGCTCTCGTACAGCGCAGCCAGCACCAGGAACACCAGCAGCACGGCGAGCGGGAACACCCACAGGCCCGAGTTGCCGGCGAGGATCTCCTGGTAGGTGAGCTCGGTCCACTCGAACTCGAAGCCCTGCGGCAGCGTCTCGGCGGCGATGCGCTCGACCGCGGCCTGCGCCTCGCCGGAGGAGTAGCCGGGCGCGGCGCCGCCGTTGATGTCGGAGGAGAGGAAGCCGTTGTAGCGCATGGCGCGCTCCGGGCCGGCGCTCGACTTCACGCGCAACAGCGCCGACAGCGGAATCATCTCGCCCGAGCCCGAGCGCACCTTGAGCTGCCCGACGTCGTCGGCGCGGGCGCGATACTGCGCGTCGGCCTGCACCCGCACCGTGTAGGTGCGGCCGAACTTGTTGAAGTCGTTGACGTAGAGCGAGCCGAGATAGATCTGCATGGTCTCGAACACGTCGGTCACCGCGACGCCGAGCTGGCGCGCCTTGGTGCGGTCGACGTCGGCGTAGAGCTGCGGCACGTTGACCTGGTAGCTGGTGAACAGGCCGGCCAGCTCGGGCGCCTTCGCGGCCTTCGCCATGAACGCCTTGGTCGCCTCGTCGAGCGCCTCGTAGCCGAGGCCGGCGCGATCCTCGATCTGCAGCTTGAACCCGCCGATCGTGCCGAGCCCCTGCACCGGGGGCGGCGGGAAGATCGCGATGAAGGCCTCCTTGATGGTGGCGAACTTGCCGTTGAGCTGCTTGGCGATGGCGTTGCCGGAGAGCTCGGGCGTACGGCGCTGGTCGAATGGCGTGAGCCTTGCGAACACGATCCCGGAATTGGTGCTGTTGGTGAAGCCGTTGATCGACAGGCCCGGGAAGGCGATCGCGGCGTCGACGCCCGGCTGCTTGAGCGCGATCTCGCTCATGCGGCGGATCACCTCCTCGGTGCGGTCGAGGGTGGCGCCGTCGGGCAGCTGCGCGAAGCCGACCAGGTACTGCTTGTCCTGGCCAGGCACGAACCCGGGCGGCACCGCCCGGAACATCCCGAAGGTAACGCCGATCAGCACCAGATATATCCCCATCATCAGCGCCTTGTGGCCGATGACGCCCTCACCCCGCTGCCGTAGGCGCGCGAGCCGAACGCGAAGGCGCGGTTGAAGCCGCGGAAGAACCAGCCGAGCGTCCGGTCCATCGCCCGGCTCAGTGCGTCCTTCGGCGCGCCATGCGCCTTGAGCAGCAGCGCCGAGAGCGCCGGCGACAGCGTAAGCGAGTTGATCGCCGAGATGACGGTCGAGATCGCGATGGTGAGCGCGAACTGGCGATAGAACTGGCCGGTCAGCCCGCTGATGAAGGCGAGCGGCACGAACACCGCGATCAGCAGCGCCGCGATGGCGATGATCGGGCCGGACACTTCGCGCATCGCCCGATAGGTCGCCTCGCGTGGCGCGAGCCCCGCCTCGATGTTGCGCTCGACGTTCTCCACCACGACGATGGCGTCGTCCACCACGATGCCGATCGCCAGCACCAGGCCGAACAGGCTCAGCGCATTGATCGAGAAACCGAGCACGTACATCACCGAGAAGGTGCCGATGATGGAGATCGGCACCGCCAGCAGCGGGATGATCGAAGCACGCCACGTCTGCAGGAACAGGATCACCACCAGCACGACCAGTGCGACCGCCTCGAGCAGCGTGTGCACAACCGCCTCGATCGAGGCGCGCACGAACTGGGTCGGGTCGTAGACGATCGAATAGTCGACGCCCTCCGGCATGGTCTTCTTGAGCTCGGCCATGACGGCGCGCACGTTGTCGGAGATCTGGATCGCGTTCGAGTCCGGCGCCTGGAAGATCGGGATCGCCACGGCCGACTTGTTGTCGAGCAGCGAGCGCAGCGCGTACTCGGCGGCGCCGAGCTCGATGCGCGCCACGTCGCGCAGCCGCGTGACCTCGCCGTTGGCTCCGCTCTTGACGACGATCTCGCCGAACTCCTCCTCGCTCTGCAGCCGCCCCTGGGCATTGATGGGAAGCTGCAGGTCGATGCCGGGCAGGCTCGGCGAGGCGCCGACGAAGCCGGCGGCGGCCTGGATGTTCTGCGCCCTGATCTCGCGCACGATGTCGCTCGCGGAGAGCCCGCGCTCGGCGACCTTCTGCGGGTCGAGCCACACCCGCATCGAGTAATCGCCCGAGCCGAACAGCTCGACCTGACCGACGCCGTCGATGCGCGCGAGCCGGTCCTTCACGTGCAGCACCGCGTAATTGCGCAGATAGGTCATGTCGTAGCGGTCGTTTGGGGAAAGCAGGTGCACCACCATGGTCAGGTCGGGCGACCGCTTGGTGGTGGTGACGCCGAGCCGCCTTGTTTCCTCGGGCAGGCGGGGCTCGGCCTGTGCGACACGGTTCTGCACGAGTTGCTGCGCCTTGTCGGGATCGGTACCGAGCCTGAAGGTGACGGTGAGCGTCATCAGCCCGTCGGTGGTGGCCTGGCTGCTCATATAGAGCATGCCCTCCACCCCGTTGATCTGCTCCTCGATCGGGGTCGCCACCGTCTCGGCGATGACCTTCGGGTTGGCGCCCGGATACTGGGCGCGCACGACCACCGACGGGGGCACCACCTCCGGATACTCGGAGATCGGCATCACGCGCAGCGCCAGCAGCCCCGCCATGAAGATCAGCACCGACAGCACGCCGGCAAAGATCGGGCGATCGATGAAGAACTTGGACAGATTCATGGCGTGCTCCCCCTCTGGTGAGGCTGAGACGGTCAGTCGGCGGGTTGACGAGCCGATTATCGAACGTGCGCCGATGAGGCCTGCGCGCGCTTGCCCACGGCGGGATCCATGCTGACCAGTTGCGGCGCGAGCAGCGCGCCGGGGCGGACCCGCTGCAGCCCGCTGACGACGATGCGCTCGCCGCCCTCGAGGCCGCTCGTCACCACGCGGAGGTTGTCCACGGCCGCGCCCAGCGTCACTTCGCGATAGGCCGCCTTGCTATCGCCCTCGACCACCATCACGAATTTCTTGTTCTGGTCGGTGCCGATCGCGCGCTCGTTCACCATCAGCGCCGGCTCGGGCTTGGCGCGACCCATGCGCAGCCTGGCGAACTGCCCCGGCATCAGCAGGCCGTCGGCGTTGGCGAAAACGGCGCGCACGCGCACCGTGCCGGAGCGGGCGTCGACCTGGTTGTCGATCAACTGGAGCTGGCCGCGGAACGGCTCGCCGTTGCTGGTCGCCGTGCTCATCTGAACGGGGATCCGTTCGATCCCGGTGCGGGCGGCCGAGCCGCCGACCGCCGCAAGCGCGCGCGTCACCACCTCCTCGTCGGCATTGAAGCTCGCGTAGATCGGATCGACCGACACCAGCGTGGTGAGAACTGGAGCGCCAGGGCCGGCGGCCACGAGGTTGCCGACGGTGATCTCCGCCTTGCCGACGCGGCCGGCGACCGGGGCGCGCACCTCGGTGTAGCCGAGATTGAGCCGAGCCGCCTGCAGCGCCGCCTGGGCGGCGCGCAGGTTTGCCTCGGCTTCGCGCAGCGCGTTGACGCGCTGGTCGAGCTCGCGCTGCGAGACGGTGCGCGAGGCGATCAGCTGCTGGCCGCGCTCGACCTCGTTGCGGGTAAGCAGCACGCGCGCATCGGCGGCCGCAACCTGCGCCTCGAGACGCTCGGCTTCGGCGGCGTAGGGCTCAGGGTCGATGGTGACCAGCAGGTCGCCCTCGTTCACCAGCGCGCCCTCGCGGAAGTGCACGGCCTGCACGGAGCCGGCGACGCGCGAGCGGACCTCCACGCGCTCGACCGCTTCGAGGCGGCCGGAGAACTCGTCCCACAAGACGATGTCGCGCTGCTCCACGAGCGCGACCGAAACCGGCGTGCCCGGCGCCGGCACGGCCTGCGTGGCTTGGGCCGGCGGATCGCCAGCCTCGGCGGGCGCGCGCGGCGCGGCGATCAAAATGGCGAGCTCGGCGAGCAGGATCGAAACGGCAACAGCGCCGATGAACAGACGGGTGCGGACGGATGGATATCTCACGGTCGGACTCCTCGATGCTTCAAGCGTGACTCGATTGGAAAGACGATTGCGATGTGCGCGATGCGACGGTTTCGGCGAAGAACACGGAAAAGTGATGCCGCACCGCCGCCGCCCAGGTGTGCTCCGCGATGACCGGTCGGCTCAACGCGCAGGGCCATTGGGTGGGCGCGGCGAGCACATGCTCGCGCACCCGCACGCCCGATTCGCGCAGGCGCCGCGCATACGCGAGATTCTCATCGCGCATCAGGTCGTCCTCGGCGGTGAGCACGAGCGCCGGCGCAAGCCCGGCGAGGCGCGACGAGCCGAGCGGCGACGCATAAGGATGCCCAGCCTTGTCGGGCGAGCCGAGATACTGATGCCAGCCATCGGCCCACTTGCAGCCGACCGGGCCGGCCTCGGCCTCACGGACCGAGCAGGTCGCCATGCTGGGGTCGAGCATCGGCGACACGAGAATCTGTCCTGCGAGCGGTGGCGCCTGCTGATCGCGCGCCATCAACGCAAGGGCGGCGGCGAGATTGCCGCCCGCCTCTTCGCCGGCGACGAACAGGCCCGATTTCCTGGTGACCCAGTCGGCGCGACGGGCGTGGACCCATCGGAGCGCCTGGAACGCCGCGTGCAGCGGTTGCGGAAAGCGATGCTGCGGCGCCAGCGGATAGTCGAGGGAAACCACGACCGCGCCGGTATCGGCGAGCAGGCTCGCGACCGCCTGCCCGTCATCGAGGGAGCCGCTGGTGAAGGTGCCGCCATGCAGATGCAGGACGACGGGAGCCGAGCGCACGGTTGCGCCAGCGCCATAAATCCGCGCGGCCATGGACGGCCCGTCCTTCGTCTCGATCGTCGTGTCGGTCCAGTTGGTCGCCATGACACCCGGTCTTCGTCTCAGCGGGGGCCGTGCGTTGCCACGCCCCTACTGCAATGCAGCGGAAAATAGGACGATCCCTTCGGCAATAAATACCTCTCGGATGACTTCATTGTTTCCTATTGGGAACAATCACGGTATGTTGAAGCCGTAAGTCGGGCCTGGAGTGCGCAATGGACCAAGTGGCTGCCATGCGGGCCTTCGTTCGCGTCGTCGAGACCGGCACCTTCACCCGTGCCTCCGACCTGCTGGGGACGCCGAAGGCGACATTGACCAAGCTGATCCAGGGGCTGGAGGCGCACGTCCAGACCAAGCTGCTGCATCGGACCACCCGGCGGGTGACGGTGACGCCCGACGGTGCCGCCTATTACGAGCGGGTGGTGCGGCTCCTGGCCGATCTCGACGAGCTCGATGCCAGCATGACGGTGTCGCAGGCCGCGCCGAAGGGCAGGCTGCGCATCGACGTGAGCGCCTCGCTCGCCCTCACGGTGATCATTCCGGCGCTGCCCGACTTCCATGCGCGTTATCCCGACATCCAGATCGACATCGGCGTGACCGACCGGCCGGTGGACCTGATCGGCGAGAACGTCGATTGCGTGGTGCGCGGGGGCGCGCTCGCCGATCAGTCTCTCATCGCGCGACGGGTCGGCGAGTTGCGCTTCATCACCTGCGCGGCGCCGTCCTACGTCGAGCGCTACGGCGAGCCCGCGCACCCGACCGACCTGGAGAAGACGCATTACGTGGTCGGTTATTTCGGCGCCGGGTCGGGCCGCGCGCACCCGTTCACTTTCGCCCGCGGCGAAGAGCATCACGAATTCGTCGGCCGCTGCATCGTCTCGCTCAACGACGGCAATACCTATGTGGCGGCCGCCGTGGCCGGCCTCGGCGTCATCCAGGCCCCAATCTTCATGGTGCAGCACCATCTGGACGCCTGCACGCTCAAGATCGTGCTGGCCGATTGGGACGCCGGCACGATGCCGCTGCACATCGTGTATCCGCCCAACCGTCATCTCAGCAACAAGGTGCGCGTGTTCGTCGACTGGATGGCCGAGCTGTTCGCGCGCAGCGACCTGATGCGGAGGCGCCGGTAACCCAACCTACAAAGCCTGCTATAGTCACGTCTTCAGTTGAACGAGGGGAGAATGGCCATGATGCGACGACTGGGCGGCGCGATCTTTGCCTGCGTCCTATTGATGACGCCGGTCCTCGGCCAGCAAGGCGGATCGCCCGACGCGTTGCAGGCGGCACGCGAGCTGCAGGCCGTGATGTCTGGCGATCTGGTCAAGCAGATGGTCGATCAGATGATGACGGCGATGTGGCCAGGCGTCGAAAATCAGTTTCGTGCCAAGGTCAACGCCACCACGCTGGCGGATATTCGCGCCGAGTTTCAACGGGTCACGTTGAAATACGTGTTGACCGTGCAGGACGAAGCCCCTGCCGTCTACGCCAAGTATTTTTCGGCCGAAGAGTTGCGCAGCCTCAGTGCATTCTACCGCACCCCGATCGGCATCAAGGCGATTACGGTCATGCCCAAAGTCATGGGCGAGAGCATGCAGATCATGGTGACCAAGATGCCGGACATGGAAAAGGAGCTGACGGCCAGCATCGAATCCGTCATGCGCAAGAACGGCTACCAGCCCCCGCGATGAGCCTGTCGCTTATATGGCACCGAGGCCCTTGAGCAGCGCCTCGTGGAAGCGGTCCGGCGCCTGGATCTGCGGGGCATGCCCAAGGTCCGGGAACTCGACCAGCCTGGCGTTGGGAATTCGCCGTGCCGCCGCGCGGCCGAGCTCGGGATAGTTCCCAAGCCGCCTTGCAACGTCAGGAGGCGCGCGGTTGGCCCCGAGCGCGGTGCGGTCCAATTGGCCGATCAGCAGCAGCGTCGGCACGCGAATACGCTCGAATTCATGCACCACCGGCTGGATGAAGGCCATCTCGGCGACCCGCGCCTGCACCCGCGCGATCCGATCGCCGTCCGGCCCCGTGTACAGTCCGGCCACCATCTCGACCCAGCGGTCGTACTCGGGCTTCCATTGGCCGCCGTAGTAGAACCGCTGCTCGTATTGCTTGATGCTGTCGAACGTCGTCGCCTTCTCGATCTCGATGCCCTTGTCGATGTCGACGAACGGAACGCCCTCGGCCTGCCAGTCCTCCAGCCCGATCGGGTTGACCAGCACCATCTGCTCGACCGCTTCGGGGTACATCAAGGCATAGCGGATCGCCGTCATCCCGCCGAACGAATGACCGATAAAGGTCGCGCGCGCGATCCCGAGCGAGGCCAGGAGCGCATGGGTGTTGGTCGCCAGTTGCTGGATGCTGAACTGGTAGCCGAGCGGCTTGGTCGACTTGCAGAAGCCGATCTGGTCGGGCGCAACGACGCGGAAGCCGGCCTTGCCGAGCGCCGCAATGGTCTTGTCCCACGTTGCGGAGCAGAAGTTCCGTCCATGCAACAGCACCGCGATTCGACCGTTGGCGGCGCCGTCCGGCTTCACGTCCATGTACGCCATCGCGACGTCGCTGCCCTGCGATCGGAACGGGTAGCGCTGAACCGCATGCGGATAGTCGAAGCCCTCGAGCTCGGCCCCGTAGGTCGGGTGAGCTTGCGCGTGCGCCGGCGCCGTGGCGCCCAGCACTGCGATCAGCATCGCAAGGGCGTGAACGATCGTGTTCATGACATCCTCCGGGAAAGCGCCGCGACTTGGCGGTGATCACCTTCTTACCGCGCGCGAGCCCGAAGGGTTGCAACAAAACGACGTGAGCCGCCCGTCGGGCAGCCCACGCCGTCGTCGATCGCGATTCGTCGCTTAGACCTAGTCGCAGATACGCTGTGTCCTGATGATCGTGCGGCCGCTCGGCGTCATCACGCGTTCCCGCACCGTTCGGCAATCGCCCGCGTAGTTGTAGGCGGCGTAGGAATCATCCCATCGATGGTGCCGATGTCCCCAGTATCGGGGGCCGACGCCCGCGCCGAACGGGCCCACCTGCACGCCAACTCCGCCCGGCTCCGCGCCGACGTAGAACTGCGCATTGGCCGGAACAGCCAGACCGATCGTCGCGGCGGCAACCGTCGCAAGCAGAAGCGTCTTCATGGCGTTCTCCTCTGTTCGATCGCTCTGGTGGGGCAACGCATGACAGGGCGTGGGGTTTCAATGATTCGAGAGTCGTGCGGGGTATTCACGTAGGCAGCAACCCGCGTATTCTTCCGGCTTGGGAAAGGCGTCTTCGACCAGGCGGCAAAAAAGTAGCAAAGCATCAATCGATCGAGATGCCGGCCGATGCAGCGACGGCTTGCCACTTGCCGAGTTCGCGCGCGATCAAGGCGGCGAACTCCTGCGGCGAGCTTGAGCTCGGCTCGGCGCCGAGACGGCGCAGGCCCGCCAGCATTTCCGGGTCGGCGAGCGCCGCATTGATGGCATGAGCGAGCTTGTCGACGACGGCTGCCGGCGTTCCGGCTGGCGCCACGACGCCGAAGAAGCTCGTCACCACGTAGTCGGGCACGCCGCTTTCGATCATCGTCGGCACGTCGGGCAACTCTCCGGCGCGCCCCGCACTGGTGACCGCGAGGGCGCGAAGCTTTCCCTCGCGCAGCAGCGGCAACAGCACGGAGATGCCGCCGAACGTCATCTGCACCTGGTCGCCGAGCACTGCCGTCACTGCCTCGGCCGTGCTCTTGTAGGGCACATGGACGATATCGATGACGGCCTTCAGCTTCAGCAATTCACCAGACAGGTGGGTCAGGTTGCCGGCCCCGCCCGAGGAAAAATTGAGCTTGCCGGGATTGGTCTTGGCCAAGGCGATCAGCCCGGCAACGGAGCGCGTCGGGAAATCCGCCCGCACCGCCAGGACCTGATAGGAGTCGGTGATCTTCGCGATCGGCGCAAAGCTCTTGACCGGATCGTAACCAGCGGTCCGGGAGAACGCCGGGATGTTGGCAAGCGTCGCCGTATTGCCGATCAGCAGCGTGTAGCCGTCCGGCTCGGCCGCCGCGGCCGCGCGCGCGCCGATCAGACCGCCGGCGCCGGCGCGGTTGTCGACCACCAAGGTGGCGCCGAGCCTTCCCTGCAGATGCTGCGCCAGAAGCCGCGCCAGCACGTCGTTCGGGCCGCCGGGACCGGCCGGCACGATCAGACGGATCGGCTTGTCCGGATAGGACTGAGCGGCGGCCGTTGTCGGGGCGATCGCGATGCAGGCGACAATCCATGCCGACAATGCCACCGGGTGCTTCATCATCGGCGCATCATCGGATCGCATCCGGTCGCGATCAAGTCGCGCCACGGCTCGCACGCGCATTGCAAAGGTGGTCGTGTGGGAGCATGCTTGCCATGTGCGAAGCCGGCGAAAGCTTCGCTCAGAACAAAGGCATCCAGGGAGGAGTTGATGACGTCAATCCGCACGTTGTGCGGCGCTGTCGCGGGCGTCGTTCTTTGCGCCGCCGCACCGGCTACCGCCGCCGACAATTGGCCATCTCGCACGATCCAGGTGATCAGCCCGTTCAGCGCCGGCAACGCCAACGACCTCGTCGCGCGCGTCGTGCTCGACGAGGTGTCGCGCCAGCTCGGGCAGTCCTTCGTGATCGAGAACCGGCCGGGCGGCGGCGGCTCGCTCGGTGCCGCGACTGTCGCCAAGGCCGACCCCGACGGCTACACGGTTCTGCTCTACTCCTCCTCGCTCAGCGGGCAGGTGGTCCTGCACAAGTCGCTGCCGTACGATCCGGTGCGCGACTTCGTGCCGGTGGTCCTGTTCGGGGTTCAGCCGAGCGTGCTGGTGGCCGCGCCGGAGAAAGGGTGGAAGTCGCTGCCCGATCTGGTCGCCGCCGGCAAGGCGAGGCCAGGCGCATTGAATTTCGCGTCCGCGGGCGTCGGCTCGGCCTCGCACATGGCGGGCGAGCGCCTGCGGCTGGCCGCCGACATCAAGGTCCAGCACATCCCGTTCCGCGGGCCGATCGAGGCCTTCACCGAGGTGATGGCGGGGCGGGTCGACTACTACTACCTGCCGATCGCGCCGGCGCTTCCCAACATCCAGAACGGCAAGGTGGTGGCGCTGGCGGTGAGCACGCCGAAACGGAGCAACCTGCTGCCGGATGCGCCGACCGTGCGCGAGGCCGGTTACCCGACCGCCGCGTACCTGTTCTGGGGCGGGCTCGCCGTGCCCGCCCATACGCCGCGCGCGATCGTCGAGCGGCTGCACAACGAGAGCCGCAAGGCGCTCGAGCTGCCTGCCGTCCGGCAGCGGCTGGAGACCTTCGGCGTGCAGGCGATGCCGCTCACCGTCGACGAGTTCGGCAAGTTCGCGCGCGACGACGTGGCGGCAACGATCAATCTCGCCAAAGAGATCAATCTCATGCCGACGAACTGACATGCATACCGTCACATTGACTTGACGTCAGCGCGCGCCGCACAGTGTCCCGACACCGCCTCGCCGTTCACCGGTCGAGGCCATTCGGGCGGAGGGCGGCGCATGTTTCACGGCATCCGCAGCGAGGAGGATCGCACCTTCTTTGACGAGGCGCTCAAGCGCTTCGTGCAGATGTTTCCCCGCGTCTTCGCCGCCGACAACGTGATCCTGTTCAATCGCACGCTCGGCTTCCAGCACGACGCGAAATTCATGCAGGCCTATCGCGGCAACGCCCGCAACAACCAGGACCGCTCGCTCGTCCTGCGGCTGCACACCCTCGCCTGGGCCGCCCGGCAAGCCCTGCACACCGCGGGCGATTTCGTCGAATGCGGCGTGTTTCGGGGTTTCAGCTCCTCGGTCGTCGCCGACTATCTGGACTTCGATACGCTGATGCGCACCTACTACCTGTACGACACGTTCGACGGCATTCCGCCCGCGCTCGATCCCGAAAAGCACGATCATCCGCTCTACCACGAGGCCGGCCTATACGAATCGGTACAGGCGCGGTTCGCCCGCTATCCCAACGTGCGCATCGTGCGCGGCGCGGTGCCGGACAGCTTCGCGCAAGCCTGCCCGCGCGAGATCGCCTTCCTGCATCTCGACCTGAATTCGTCGACCGCCGAGACCGCCGCGCTCGAGGCCCTGTTCGACCGCGTAAGCCCGGGTGGCGTCATCGTCTTCGACGACTACGGCTGGACCGGCTACGAATCCCAGCACAATGCCGCCAACGCGTTTGCGGAGAAACGCGAGCATATGATCCTGGAGCTGGCGACCGGCCAGGGCCTGCTGATCAAGCGCCCGCGCGGGACGTAGGCGAGAGCCATCACGCCGCTTTGCGAGGTCTGTCACTCAGTTGAAAATGGACTTCCGCCCCGCCGTCCGATTCCGTAAGATTTCGCGCATGAGCGAGGCCCAGTCACTCATCGCTCTACTGCGGCAGTCTGCGGATGTCGACGTGGCGGCAGCCATCGACCGACTGATCCAACACGGTTCCGACCGTGACCTTTGCCGCATCAACGCGGTGAATTTCGCAACCACCCGAGACCTCGACGAGGAGCGGGCGATCGCCGCCTTTCTGCATGCGGCGCGGCTGGGAATTTTCGAATTGTCGTGGAACGTGCTGTGTCCCGGTTGCGGCGGCGTGCTCGACGCGACCGCGACGCTGAAATCCGTACACAAGGAGGCCTACGAGTGCGGCCTCTGTGCCGCAGGGTACGAGCCGACGCTGGATGAAATGGTGGAGGTGACGTTCACGGTGAGCCCGCGGGTGCGGAGGATCGCCGCGCACGATCCGCATTCGCTCCCCATGCTGGAGTACTTCCGCCAGATCTTCTGGAGCTCTGGGGTGGATCTTCCCACCGATGATTTCGAACGATTGATCGCGGATATCGTCATCGATTCGATCGAGCTGGCGCCCGGCGAAAAGGCGCAGATGTCGCTGCAGCTGCCCAGGGAGTTCGTCATTGCATTCGAGCCGGTGACGCATGCGGCACACTTCATCGACGTGAAAGGCGAACCGACGCGGGAGCGCCAGACCCTCGCGTTCACCTACAACAAGATTCACGCTCCCACCGGGGCGGTGGAGCTGCGTCCCGGCCCCTTGCGTGTTTCGGTGGAAAACCGCACCGACGTGCGCGTGCTGCCATCGGTGTGGATCGCCGGCCACACGCTGCATGACCTGCTCGGCAAGCGCAAACCGTTCCTGACCGCGAAACGGCTGCTCACCAACCAGACCTTTCGCGACATCTATCGCGCCGACACGCTCGGCGTCGATCAGGGCCTGAAGATCACGAGCCTCACGTTCCTGTTCACCGATCTCAAGGGCTCCACCGCGCTGTACGATCGGGTCGGAGACCTCGTCGCCTATGATCTGGTGCGGACGCACTTTCACCTGCTGCAGGAGATCGTGGCGTCCGAGGCCGGTGCCGTGGTCAAGACGATCGGCGACGCGGTGATGGCCACCTTCCCGACACCGGACCGGGCGCTGGCCGCAGCCTTGCGCATGCGCACGGCGATCCACGGGTTCAAGGACGGGGACCTGTTGTTGAAAATCGGGATCCACGAGGGCCCCTGTCTTGCGGTAACGCTCAACGATCGTCTCGACTATTTCGGCCAGACGGTGAACATCGCCGCGCGGGTGCAGGGCCTCGCCAATTCACACGCCATATTCGCAAGCGGGTCGGTGGTCGAGCACCCGGAGGCCTCGCGACTGCTGAGGTCGGCCAACCTGCAAGCGACGGCGCGCAGTGCCGCGCTGCGGGGCATCTCCAATGAGTTGACGGTTTATGAAATTCCGTGAGCTCGCCATGTTCGCCATCAGGTACGCCGCCGCCGATTACCTGGAATTAACCATCATCGCCGACTGTACCGAGCCGCGCGCCAACGTGGCGGCTCGCGCCGATACGCCCCGTTCGTGCGTCGCGAAACGAGCCCGAGGTCGTTGATTCGACCGGGCTTTTCCATTCCGCTATGCTGCCGTCGGTCGCGGCAGCGTTGCGTCAGGAGTGATCGATGGCACCTCGGGCCTATTGGAAGGGCTACCTGAAACTATCCCTGGTTTCATGCCCAATCGCGCTCTACCCGGCATCGTCGAGCTCCGAGCGGGTCTCGTTCAATCGGATCAACAAGAAGACCGGCAACCGGCTCAAGCAGCAGCTCGTCGATTCCGAGACCGGCGAGCCGGTCGAGCGCGAGGACGTCGGCCGCGGCTACGAGATCGGCAAGAACCAGTATCTCCAGGTCGAGGACGAGGAGATCGAGAAGATCCAGATCGAGAGCACGCACACGGTCGACATCATGAGCTTCGTGCCGCGCGCCGAGATCGACGATCGCTACCTCGACAGCACCTACTACATCGCGCCCACCGACCAGGTCGGCCAGGAGGCATTCGCGGTCATCCGCGACACCATCCGCGACAAGAAGATGGTCGCGCTCGGCCGCATCGTGCTGACGCGGCGCGAGCACGTCATCATGCTCGAGGCGTTCGACAAGGGCCTGCTTGCGGTGACCCTGAAATACCCTTACGAGGTGCGCGACCACGCCGCCTATTTCGAGGACGTGCCCGACCTCAAGCTGCCGGCCGAGATGAAGGATCTCGCCTCGCACATCGTCGACAGCAAGGCGACCCATTTCGACCCGTCGGCCTTCGAGGACCACTACGAGACTGCGCTGGTGGACATGTTGCGCGCCAAGCAGGCCGGGACGATGATCGAGCCGAAGAAGGCCGAGGCCGCGCCGCAGCGCGTGATCAACCTGATGGATGCGCTGCGCGCCAGCATCGGCGCTGAAACCAAGAAGAAGCCGGCGGCCGCCAGCACCAAGGCGCGGGCGCCTGCTGCGGCCAAGAGGAAGACGGCACGCTGACGAAAGAGGCCGAAGCCCGCTCAGCATCGCTCGAAGGCGTCGTCGCCTTCACGGGGCGGCTCGCCTCGATGAAACGGGCGGAGGCGTTCGCCCTGGTGCGCCGGCATGGCGGAAAGCCGCGCGAAGGAGTGACCAAGGAAACCGGCGTTCTGGTGGTCGGCGAGCTCGGCTGGCCCCTGCTCGACGACGGTCGCCCGTCCAACAGCCTGGCCCAGGCGCGCTCCTACGGAATTCCGATTGCGAGCGAGCGCGAGTTCCTCGAGTGGCTCGGCCGCAGCGTTCCGGAAGAGCAGGCGAAGACCTATACGGCCGCGCAGCTCGCCGCGCTCAGCAAGTTGCCGCCGGAGGTCGTCGGGCAGCTCGCGATGTTCGGCCTGATCGAGGCGCGCAACGACCATTATGGATTTCGCGATCTGGCGGCGGCCCGCCAGGTCGCCGGATTGCTGGCGGCCGGAACCAACCTGTCGGCGATCACGCGGAGCCTGCACGACATCCGCAAGTGGCTGCCCGACGCGCGGCTGTCGAACGTCAAGCTGTTCCCTGAGTTCCTCCGACCGGCTGCTGGTCGAGCAGATGACGGGGCGGACCGACAAGACCGGGCAGTTCGTGCTCGACGTCGAGACTGCGGCCGACGATGCCGATGCGGCGTTCGCCCAGGCGCAAGGCGCGGAAGAGCAGGGGGATGCCGAAACGGCCGAGCGGCTTTATCGGCGCGCGATGAAGATGGATCCCGACGACGCAGCGGCGCCGTTCAACCTCGGCAACGTGCTGCGGGCGAGCGGGCGCAACCTCGAGGCGGAAGCGGCATATCGGGCCGCCGCGAAGGCCGACCCCGAATTCGCGCCCGCCTGGTACAATCTCGCCGACGCGCTCGACGATCAGGGCCGCGCAGTCGAGGCGATCGGCTGCCTCGAGCGCGCGTTCGCCGCCGATCCGGCCTACGCCGACGCCATGTTCAACATGGGGCTCCTGCTCCAGCGGCTGGAACGGCACGCCGAGGCGGCGGAGTGGTGGCGGCGCTACCTCAAGGTCAACTCCGCCTCGCCATGGGCCGCGCGCGCGCGGCGCGCCTTGAAATTCTGCGAGATCCAGCTCGCCGGCTCTGGTTCGTGACGCTGATGCAAGCGAGTAGTTATTCCCTTTCCCCCGTCATCCTGAGGCGCTCGGCGCACCCTTCGTGCGCCAAGCCTCGAAGGGTGCACGGCCCGGGCCGTCGTCCTTCGAGGCGCTCCGCTCGAAGAGAGCAGAGCGCGCCTCAGGGTGACGGTAGCTGGGCATGAGAAGATTGCCATGGCCCCGCGCGAGAGAGGCAAGAGCACGAAAAATCGCAAGCCGCCGCTCGCCGATTACGCGCGCAAGCGCGACTTCGCCCGTACGCCGGAGCCTGCGCCGGCGCCCGGCGCTGCGGCTGCCGGACAGTTCGTCGTGCAGCGGCATGCGGCGCGCCGCCTGCACTACGACCTGCGGCTCGAGCTGGACGGCGTCTTGAAAAGCTGGGCGGTGACGAAGGGGCCGAGTCTGACGCTCGGCGAAAAGCGGCTTGCGGTGCGCACCGAGGACCATCCGGTCGCCTATCTGGATTTCGAAGGCAACATCCCGAAAGACGAGTACGGCGGCGGCTCGATGATCATCTGGGACCGCGGGCACTGGCTCGCCGAGGGCGATCCGCACAAGGGGCTCGCCAAAGGTCACTTGGCGTTCGCGCTCGACGGAGCGCGGCTCAAGGGCGTGTGGCACCTCGTGCGCATGCGGCCGCGCGCCGGGGAAAAGACCGAGCCGTGGCTCCTGATCAAGGCCGAGGACGTGTTCGCCCGCCGTCCGGGCGAACCGGAGATCACCGACCAGGAGATGACCTCGCAGGTGAGCGGACGCACCAACGAGGAGCTCGCCGCGCTCGGGGACCTGCGCGCCGACCATTCGGTGCGGACGAGCGCGGCACGCCGGCGCAGGATCGCTCTCCCCGATGTCGGCGCAATCGGCGGCGCGCGCAAAGGCCTGCTGCCGACCTTCGTCGAGCCGTGCCTGGCCTCACCGTGCGACAAGCCGCCGAGCGGCCCGCAATGGATCCACGAGATCAAGCACGACGGCTATCGCATCCAGGCGCGCATCGACGGGCGCACGATCCGGCTGCTCACGCGCAAGGGGCTCGACTGGACGGAGCGCTTCGCCGGCGTCGCCGAGGCGCTCGCCGGGCTCGATCTCGGCTCCGCGCTGATCGACGGTGAAGTCGTGGTCCAGGACGCCAGCGGCATGTCGAGCCTGAACAATCTCCAGGCCGACCTGGAGGCGGGGCGGCAGGACCGGCTGCGCTATTTCGCGTTCGATCTGCTCTACTGCGAAGGGTTCGACCTCACCCGTGCGGCGCTCATCGATCGCAAGACTCTGCTGCAGCAGGCGCTCGCCGCGCTTCCGGCGGACTCGCCGGTCTGCTTCACCGAGCACCTCACGACCGATGGGCCCGTGGTGCTGGAGCATGCCGGGCGCCTCGGCCTCGAAGGCATCATTTCCAAGCGCGCGGATACGCCCTACCGCTCCGGCCGCGGCGAGCATTGGCTCAAGGCGAAATGCCGTGCCGCGCAGGAATTCGTGATCATCGGCTACACGGTGTCGACCGCCGCCAGCCGTTCGATCGGTGCATTGCTCATCGGCTATCGGGCGGACGGCGCGCTTCTCTATGCGGGCCGGGTCGGCACCGGCTGGTCGACTGCGCAGGCACACTCGCTCTATGCCACGCTGGAGGCGATGCGGTCGAACAAGCCGCTGCTCAAGAAGCCGCTACCGGCCGGAGCCGAAAAGGGCGTGGTGTGGACGGAGCCGCGGCTCGTCTGCGAGGTCGAGTTCCGCGACTGGACGCGCGACGGACTGATCCGGCAGGCCTCGTTCAAGGGTCTGCGCGAAGACAAGGAAGCCGATGAAATCGGCCTGGAAACGCCGCAGCGTGCAATCCCCCGCAAGCGAGGGAGCAAAGGGGAGCGGACAGTTGCCGAGGTCCACGCGCCTGCCGTGAAGCTGACCCATCCGGAGCGCATCCTGTGGCCACAACCCGGCATCACCAAGCAGGGATTGGCCGACTACTACGCGGACGTTGCCGCATGGATCCTCCCGCATGTTGGGGGGCGCGTGCTGAGCCTGTTGCGCTCGCCGTCCGGCGTCGACCAGAAGGGCTTCTTCGCCAAGCATCCCTGGGCCGGCCTCGACGAGAGCGTGCGTCGGGTCGATGTCGGCGAGACGGAGCCGATGCTGGTCATCGACGACCTCGCGGGCCTGTTGAACCTGGTGCAGGCCGGCACGGTCGAGATCCACCCGTGGGGCTCGCGCGCCGATCGGATGGATGAGCCGGACCGCCTGATCTTCGACCTCGATCCGGGTGAGGACGTGTCCTGGCGCGCGGTGATCGAAGCCGCGCAGGACGTGCGCGAGCGCCTGGGTCGTCTCGGCTTGAGAAGCTTCGTCAAGACCTCGGGTGGCAAGGGCCTCCATGTGGTGGCGCCGGTCGAGCCCACGCTCGGCTGGGACGCCGCCAAGGCCTTCACCCAGTCGTTCGCCGAGGCGATGGCGCGCGCGCGGCCCGACCGCTATCTCGCCGTCGCTACCAAGCGCTACCGCCGCGGGCGCATCTTCATCGACTACCTGCGCAACGGTCGCGGCGCCACTGCGGTCGCCGCCTACTCGACCCGCGCGCTGCCGCAGGCCTCGGTGTCGACGCCGCTCGACTGGGACGAGCTGTCGGAGGGCTTGCGCTCCGATCATTTCACCGTCGCCAATGTGCGCCACCGGCTGGCCGTGCTCAGGCGCGATCCGTGGGTCGATTTCTTCAAGCTCCGCCAGCGCATTCCCCACTCGTAACAAGCCTCTGCCCATTGCGATCGTTGCTCCGCGGCCTGTGGGAGCTTGCATCGTCCGCCGCGCCGCGCATCATGGGCGCCCGTCCGCGCGCGCCCAACCGGAGCACCATCTTCATGCGTCACATCGATGCGTTCTGTCACTTCTTCCCGCCCGGCCTGTTCCGCCTGATGTCGGAGACCGCCGGCGGCACCACCGACGTGGGCAAGCGCATGCAGGCCGTGCGCACGGTGCATGACCTCGATGCACGCTTTCGCATGATGGATCCGTTCGAAGACTACACGCAGGTCCTCTCGCTCGGCCTGCCGCCGCTCGATGGGATGGTCGGCCCCGACAAGACGCCGGAATTCGCGCGCGTCGCCAACGACGGCCTCGCCGAGCTGGTGGCACGCCATCCGGACCGGTTCGCCGGCTGGGTCGGGGCGCTGCCGATGGACGTCCCCGACGCCGCCGTGAAGGAAGCCGAGCGCATCCTCATCCACGGCAATGCCAATGGGCTGCAGCTCCACACCAACGTGAACGGCGCCTGCCTGGACGAGCCGCGTTTCCTGCCGATCTTCGAGGTGGCGGCGAAATCCGGCAAGCCGATCCTGCTGCATCCGGCGCGCAAGCCGGACGTTCCGGATTTTCCCGCCGAGAGCCGCTCGCGTTACGAGATCTGGACGATCTTCGGCTGGCCTTACGAGACCAGCGCCACCATGGCGCGGCTGATCTTCTCCGGCGTCATGACACGCTTTCCCGAGCTCAAAGTGATGGCGCACCACCTGGGCGCGATGATCCCCTTCTTCGATGCCCGCATGGAGACCGGCTGGGCGACGCTGGGCAGCCGCACGTCGGGCGAGGACTACAGCCATGTCCTGCCGAGCCTCGGCAAGCCGCTGATCGACTGCTTCAAGCAGTTCTATGGCGACACCGCGCTGTGCGGCGGCCGCGCCGGCACTGTGTGCGGGCTCGAGTTCTACGGCGTCGATCACGTCCTGTTCGCGTCGGACGCGCCGTTCGGCCCCGAGGGCGGCGCCGGCTACATCCGCTCCACCATGGCGGTGATCGATTCGCTCGATATCCCGGCGTCGGACAAGGAGAAGATCTGCTACCGTAACGCCGTGTCGTTTTTCCAATTGTGAGGACGCGCCATGAAGCCTTCGCGTCGGTGCTTCCTTCATGCGGCTGCAAGCATTCCCGTGTTTGCGGCCCTGGCCCGCACCGCACGCGCGCAGGCCTACCCGACGCGGCCGGTCCGCATCATCGTCGGCTTTGCGGCGGGCGGCGCGGCCGACATCAGCGCGCGGCTGATGGCGCAATGGCTCTCCGAGCGGCTCGGCCAGTCGTTCGTGGTCGAGAACCGGCCGGGCGCCGGCGGTAATCTGGCGACCGAGGCCGTCGCGACGGCAAGCCCGGATGGCCACACGCTCCTCCTGGTCAACCCCGGGGCGGCGATCAACCCGAGCCTTTACGACAAGCTCAGTTTCGATTTTCTCCGCGACATCGTGCCGGTCGCCGGCATCATCCGCGTGCCGAACGTCCTGGGCGTGAACCCGTCGGTTCCGGCGCGGACGGTCCCCGAGTTCATCGCCTATGCCAAGGCCAATCCCGGCAAGGTCAACATGGGCTCCGCCGGCACCGGATCCTCGGGCCATATCTCCGGCGAGCTGTTCCGGCTGCTGACCGGCGTGCAGATGGTGCACGTGCCCTATCGCGGCGCCGCGCCGGCCTTGACCGATCTCATTGCCGGGCAGGTACAGGTGCTGTTCAACGCGGTGGCCTCGTCCATCGAATATATCAAGGCCGACAAGCTGCGCGTGCTCGCCGTCACCACGGCGATGCGCTCGGATGCGCTGCCGGACGTGCCGACGGTCGCCGAATTCGTGCCGGGCTACGAGGCGAGCAACTGGTGGGGCATCGGCGCGCCGAAGAGCACGCCCGCCGCGATCGTCGAGAAGCTCAACGCCGAAATCAACGCCGCCCTCGCCGATCCGAAAATCAAGGCGCGGCTGGCCGACCTCGGCGGCATGGCGCTCGTCGGCCCGCCTGCCGATTTCGGGCGGCTCATCGCGGAAGAAACCGAGAAATGGAGCAAGGTGATCCGGGCCGCCAACATCAAGCCGGAATAACGAGGCACCCCGCTCCAAGCCTCACGGCACCACCGCCAGGAACAGGAACGCGGCGAATATGACCAGGTGCACGATCCCCTGAAGCACGGTGGTCCGCCCGGTCCCCAACGTGACGACGCCCACGAACAGCGTCAGGGCAAGCAGCACCTCATCCTTTGTGCCCAGCCCGAGCTCGAGCGGCCACCCGAGCACGATCGAAACGATGGCGACCGCCGGGATCGTCAGGCCGATGCTGGCGAGGGCCGACCCCAACGCCAGGTTCAGGCTGGTCTGCAACCGGTTGGCGCGGGCTGCCCGCAGCGCCGCCAGCGCCTCGGGCAACAGGACCAGCCCGGCGATCACGGTTCCGACGACGGCTTTCGGCGCATTGAGCCAGGCCACGCCCACCTCCAGGGTCGGGGTGAGGGCTTTGGCCAGGCCGACGACGGCGACCAGAGTGACGAGCAGCAGGCCGGCGCTGACCAGCGCCGTCGTCCTGGAGGGCGGCGCCGCGTGGGTCTCCCCGTCTCCGGCTTCGAGCGGGAGAAAATAGTCGCGGTGCCGCACGGTCTGGACGAAGACGAACGAGCCGTACAGCACCAGCGAGACCACGCCGGCGAAGACGAGCTGGGGCGTGCTGAATTCTGGACCGGGCGTGGTGGTCGTGACGTTGGGCACGACGAGCGTGAGGATCGTGAGCGCGGCCAGCACGGCCAGCGCGGCGTTCGCTCCCTCGACCTGGAAACCCTGCACGTGATGCCGCACGCCGCCGAGGAGCAGGCACAGGCCGACGATGCCGTTGCAGACGATCATGACGGCGGCGAACACCGTGTCGCGCGCGAGCCCGGCCTTGTCGGCTCCCCCGGCAATCATGACCGAGACGATCAGCGCCACCTCGATGACGGTGACCGCGACGGCGAGCACGAGTGTGCCGAACGGCTCTCCGATCCGGTATGCCACGACCTCCGCGTGATATACGGCCGCAAACACGGCGGCGATGAGCGCCGCTCCCGCCGCCCCGGCCATCGTCCCGCCGGTGCCGGCGAGGGTCGTCACCACCAGGATCGCCCAGGCCAGCGCCGGCCAGCCCCAAGCCCACCACGGCGTCCGCCCCGTTGCCATTCGGCCTCTTCCTTTCGTTCCTACGATCTCTAAACTCTAGCCTTAGCCTAGTATCATCGGACCAGGAACGACGGGAGAGCACGATGGCGGAGAAGACGGTGGCGTATCAGGTCGATGGCAGGTCGTTCGAGGGTATGATCGTCTACGACGACGGCGTGAAGGGGGAGCGCCCTGTGGTCTTCATGCAACCCGACTGGAAGGGCGTGTGCGCCGACACCATCGCGCAGGCCCGCACCGTCGCCGCAAAGGACTATGTGGTGCTGATGGCGGACATGTTCGGCACCGGCTACGGCGACAAGCCGAAGACCAGGGAGCAATTGGCGGCGGGCATGCGTGCCGTGCACCAGGACCTCGCCTTCACCATCGCCTGCGGGGCCAGGGCCTCTGACGCGTTGTTTGCCGAGGCGAACAAGCTCGGCCTCGTCGATCCGGCGAAGACGGTGGCGATCGGCTATTGCGCGGGCGGCGGCTTCACGCTCGAGCAAGCGCGCGCCGGCGCCGATTTCAAGGCGGTCGTCGTGTTCCACGTCACCAATCCCAATCCGGTCGTGCCCGGCACGCCGTGCAACATCAAGGGCCGGGTGCTGGCAATTCACGGCTCGGCCGATCCGGTGACGCCCAAGCCGATGATGGACGCGTTCGAGGAGGAGCTCACCAAAGCGAAGGTCGACTGGCAGGTGATGATGTTCGGCGGCGCCGTCCATTCGTTCTGCGATCCGACCGCCAATGCCGACGCGACGCGCTACGACGAGAAGCTCTGCCGCAAGTCCTATATGCTGATGCGCGACTTCTTCGCCGAGACGCTGTGAGCTGCTTACCGCCGCCGGGCCAGGTACCACGCCAGCGCGGCGGGAATGCCGAAGATCGGAATGAACGCTCCGATCTCGTTGACGACGGGGATGCCGACGCGCATCACGCCGACGGCGCCGTTGAGGAGCGCCGCGATCAGCCAGACCGGGATGAACGCGGCCGCCCCGACCGTTCCGCTCCGACCGAACAGGCGGGCGCCGAAGAAGAACACCGCAAGGGCCGCCAGCCCGAAGATGACGAGTGTCAGGATATGCATGCGGGCTATGGGCGGCCGGACGGCGCTGGAGGCGGCGGCGGCGACAATGGAACGGAAATTTTCGTCCACACCCGCCAGCCGTCGAGTGAATTGTTGTTGTAGACGGAGCTCGTGACCGAAAGCTTCATCGTCACGGCGCCCGAATGGTAGCCGAGCAGTCCGCCGACGCCGGCTTTCGTCCCATAGGCACACACCCCTGGCCCATAGAAGGCCTCACACCCGCTGTCGCCCGTGACTTGCGTGCTGAAATAGCCGATCGGGCCGAGCTCCCAGTGGCCGTATTTCTTCGTTGCCGTGAGATCGATGTTCAACGAGTCGCCGTTGATCACGTCCGAATAGGTGTTCCGGGTATGGGTTCCGTAGATCATGGCCGCCGTCAGGTCCCAGCCGTCGGCGAGATAGCTGATGGCGAAATGCGGCTCGATCGTCCAATAGGGCGCGCCGATGCTGCCGAGCCCATTGTTATAGAGGCCGCGTTCGATGGTCCCGATCGGCGCCCAGACGAATATGCCCGCCTTGGCGAAAAGCCCGCTGCCCAGATTCCACGACAGCGACATCGGCGAAAAGCCGGGGTTGATGAGTCCGGTGATGTGAGCCGTTACCCGGTCGTTGGGGTCGACGAGCGACGCGTGAACCACGCCGCCGACCCACACCATCGTCCAGCTCGCCCCCAGAACCTGCCATGGCGTGCTCCAGATGAACGCGCCGGTTTCGTGGAAGGAGCGGGTCTTGAATCCGTCCAACCCGAACGCGGTCCCCTTTCCCGAGATACGGCTTTCACCCCCATAGCCGAAATTGATGAAATACACGCCGGGCGGCGGATTGGCGCCATAGGCAAGCCCGGTGAGGATGCCGGGCGGCGTGTTGATGGCAAAAAGCGGTTCATAGGCATGGGAGGCCGGCGCGAAGGACAAAAGCGACGCTGCGATCAGCAACGATGAAAACCGGATTCGCTGTGCCGATATCCCCATCCCGCGCCCCCCAGGCTCGAGTCCCTCGGTGAACAGGCTGGCACAGCGAGAGGTTGAAGTCACCGCCGGCCGTACTGCCACCGGAGGGTTTGCCGATCCGTGTGACAATTTCGTACCAGTTGTACAGCACTTGTGTGCACGTTGATCGAGGCATGAAGAACACCGAACATTCTTTGCGGCCTTGTTTTCTGCCGTGTATTGGTACGCTGTTCCGGCGTCGGCGACCCGTTTACCGCGCAGGGGATCATTCCGCGGCGCATGACGGCGGCGGAGTTCAAGTTCGTTGATGCGGAAACGAAGAAGTTCGCCGCGATCATCGAGCGCGCGAAGATCAAGCTGGAGAATTAAGCCGCGTCCCCGCTAACCGGCGCATCACGGCATTGCAGACATTGGGTCGAAGGACTGCCGACATCAGGCCCGCCGGGTAAATTGATTCGTGCTGTCCGCGCCCGTATGGTTGCCCGTCTTCGTACTCCTCCCGCCACAGGGGGACTGCCGTGCTCACCCGTCGCCGATTTCTGGGTGCTGCCGCCATCGGGGCGTTTGCCTCGGTCCTGTTGCCTTCCTTCGTGCAAGCACAGGCTTGGCCGGTCCGCCCGGTGACCATGGTAGTGACCTATGCGGCGGGCGGCACCAACGACATCATCGCCCGCATTCTGGCGCCGCGCCTGTCGGAGACCCTGGGCCAGCAGGTCGTGATCGAGAACGTCGGCGGCGCCGGCGGGATGACCGGCACGGCGCGGGTCGCCAAGGCGGCGCCCGACGGCTACCAGTTCGTGCTCGGCAATGTCGGTACGCACGCGCAGAACCAGACGCTGTACCGGAACCCTCTTTACAATGCGGCGAGCGATTTCGCGCCCGTCGGCCTGCTCGTCGACCTGCCCATGGTGATGGTCGCGCGCATGAGCCTGCCGGCCGACGACCTGCGGGAGTTCATCGCCTACGCGAAACAGAACCAGGCGAAGATGCAGTACGGCTCGGCCGGCGCCGGCGCGCCGACGCACCTCTCCTGCGCGCTGCTCAACGCGGCGATCGGCGTGAACATCACCCATGTGCCCTATCGCGGCAGCGCGCCCGCCCTGCAAGACCTGATCGCCGGCCGCATCGATTACCATTGCCTCAACGCCGCCGCCGCGATCCCGCATCTCGAAGGCAGGACCGCGAAGGCGATCACCATGCTGACCAGGAGCCGCTCGCCGACGTTTCCCAACATTCCGACCGCCCAGGAGCAGGGCTTGAAGGATTTCGTCGCCGACAACTGGCTGGCGTTCTTCCTGCCCAAGGGCGCGCCGGCGGCGATCGTGCAGAGGCTCAACGAGGCCTCGATCGCCGCGATGACGACGCCGGCCGTGCAGGCGCGGCTCAAGGAGCTCGGCGCCGACGTGGTCGCGCCCGAGCGGCGCTCGCCGGAATTCCTGCAGGCCTTCGTCGTCAGCGAGATCGAGAAATGGGCCGGCGCGATCCGGGCCGCGGGCGTCGCCGGGGAGTGATGGCTCCGGCCGATTTCAGTGGTCGTCTGCCTTGTTTCTGTGGGGGCTGTGCGACGACTTGACCGCCGGCTCTGCCAGATCGTCAATCAGTTTCAGGCATTCCTGATGGCTCTTCGCCGGCCCGGTCATCAGTGTCCCGTTGACCTTGATGCCATACCACCCGTGCTTGATCCCGAGCCTCTCGGATTCGTCTTCTTCAATGTGGCGAGGGGTCAGATTTTTCATGATGATGTCCTTGCTGTGATTCCCAAATGCATCGTCGTCCTGTGGAAGGGAGTGTGCTTTCCCGCAGATTGAGCGGCGAGGCTCTTCTGACCCGAGGTTACGCGGTCGCCGTCTTCCACCATGATCTGGGATACAAGCAGGCCCTCGGTGTCGGACCGGACGAGAAACTCCTCTCGTGCAACCAGCGTTCCGCTGACCTGAAGCTGGTCGATGAAGCAGCCGTGCGTCGCTTTGGCCACAGAGACGGCCATCCCGGTGGTAGCGCTGCCGCTCGGCTGCGCCGAAGCCGTCCCCGCTGCGGCCGCGATACCGAACATTGTCGCTGCCATGGCGAATGCAGCGCGGGTGACCGAGGTCATGAAGGGAATTCTCCAGTCTGCCGGGCAGGCGTAACGGCGTGCAGGCGTAACGGGTGTCGGATGCGGGTGCGGTCGACTTGCGCAGTCTGAGCGGATGGGCGCGTATCGGCGAGCGCGTCAGAAAGCGCCGAGCAGGAGCGCAATCACGAAGACGCACGCGGTGGAAAACGCCAGCATGTCGAACCTCGCGGCGATCGTCATGATCGCCGTCCCGGATCGGCCAGACGCTTTGCGTATGTGTAAGCTCCTCTGCGATCGTGTCGAGCCTGAGATGCCGACATGGTCCACGCCTTTCCGATTGCAGGCGGGAGCTCGATCAGGTCTCTCAGCCGCTGGCGCCTGGGTTATTTTGTTTTGGCCGGCGATATGTCGACTATGCGCCTCGCCGGATTGAATAGCGAGCTTTATTTTCGGGAGACGGCAAGGGGTAAACGCCGGCGCCTCGATACGGGGTCAAATCTGTCGGCAATCGAGATTGTGCGGCGTCGAGACGACACAACGCAGTATTTCTTGGCCCGTAAGCCCCGTTGTGAAAGCCGTTGCCCGTAGCCATCTGATCCACAGGGCACCACGCCCGTGATTGGCAAGAGGTGATTTCGATGCCATTGATCAGGGATCAGGAACAGTTCGAGTTCGAGCGCTTCGATGGCGTTTATTTCTGGATGCGGGACAGTGCCGTGCCCGTGCTTTGCAAAGTCGGCCACGAGGCACTGCGTGAAAGGAGCGCCCGTGATGGTGCAGACGCGAGCTTGCCTGATACTTTCATTCGCCACCGTGCGCGCATCGAGCGAATTGCCGGCGAGAATTACGACAAAGGCCGATACACGAACGATGTGATCCTGGTTCTCGGAAGTGATCTCACGCCGCTCCCGATGTGATGCACGACAAGGTAAAGCCCGGCAACCTGCCGGGCTTCTGATTGGACGATCCGGAGCAGCTTACTTTTGCTGGCCGCCCGACTTGTCGTCAGCCGGCTTCGGGTTGCCTTGCGTCTGCTGCTGCGGCGTGGCGGCCGGGGAAGGATTGGCGGGGGTCGCAGGCTTCTGGTCGCTTGCGGAGATCGAAACATTGGTCATTGTATTTACCCTTTGAAAGAGAAACGTGACTGAGATTACTGCTACACGCCACAGCTATGGGTTCGAACAGAGCATTACAAGGAGCTCACAGCAAATTAAAATCCCATGCCGCCGCCGCCGCCAGGCATCCCGGCCGGGGCATCCTTGTTCGGCAGCTCGGCGATCATCGCCTCGGTGGTGATGAGCAGCCCCGCAACCGACGCCGCACCTTGCAGCGCCGCACGCACCACCTTGGTCGGATCGATGATGCCCTTGGAGACCAGGTTGCCGTATTCGCCGGTCTGCGCATCGAACCCGTAGGGGTAGCTGTCCTTCTCCAGAATCTTGCCGACCACGATGGCGCCGTCGTCACCGGCATTGATGGCGATCTGGCGCGCCGGCCAGGCGAGTGCCTTGCGCACGATCTCGACGCCTGTCCTCTGGTCGTCATTTTGCGTCCGGAGCTTCTTCAGTGCCTCGGCGGCGCGCAGCAGCGCGACGCCGCCGCCCGGCAGGATGCCTTCCTCGACCGCCGCGCGGGTCGCGTGCATCGCGTCGTCGACGCGATCCTTGCGCTCCTTCACCTCGATCTCGGTGGCGCCACCGACGCGGATCACCGCGACTCCTCCGGCGAGCTTGGCCAGCCGCTCCTGCAGCTTCTCGCGATCGTAGTCGGAAGTGGTCTCCTCGATCTGCGCCTTGATCTGGCTGATGCGGCCCTCGATCTCGCTCTTCTTGCCGGCGCCGTTGACGATCGTGGTGTTTTCCTTCTCGACCACCACCTTCTTGGCGCGGCCCAGCATCTGCAGCGTCACGTTTTCGAGCTTGATGCCGAGATCCTCGCTGATCGCCTGCGCGCCGGTCAGGATCGCGATGTCCTCGAGCATCGCCTTGCGCCGGTCGCCGAAGCCCGGCGCCTTCACCGCCGCGACCTTCAGGCCTCCGCGCAGCTTGTTCACCACCAGGGTCGCCAGCGCTTCGCCTTCCACGTCTTCGGCGACGATGACGAGGGGCTTGGCGGCCTGCACGACCGCTTCGAGCACCGGCAACAGCTCCTGTAGCCCCGAAAGCTTCTTCTCATAGAGCAGGATATAGGCATCTTGCATCTCGACACGCATCTTGTCGGCGTTGGTGACGAAATAGGGAGAGATGTAGCCGCGGTCGAACTGCATTCCCTCGACCACTTCCAGTTCGGTCTCCAACGATGTCGCTTCCTCCACCGTGATGACGCCCTCGTTGCCGACTTTCTTCATTGCATCGGCGAGGAACCGACCGATCTCGGCGTCGCCGTTGGCCGAGATGGTGCCGACCTGGGCGATCTCGTCATTGGAGGTGACCTTCTTGGAGTTCTTCCGGAGGTCGGCGACGACCGCCTCCACCGCAAGGTCAACGCCGCGCTTGAGATCCATCGGGTTCATGCCGGCGGCAACCGCCTTGGCGCCTTCCCTGACGATGGCGTGAGCGAGCACGGTAGCTGTTGTGGTGCCGTCGCCGGCTTGGTCCGAAGTCCTGGACGCGACCTCACGGACCATCTGCGCCCCCATGTTCTCAAACTTGTCCTCGAGCTCGATCTCCTTGGCGACGGTTACGCCGTCCTTGGTGATGCGGGGAGCGCCGAAGCTCTTGTCGAGGACGACGTTGCGGCCTTTCGGACCGAGGGTCACGCGCACCGCGTGGGCGAGCGTGTCGATGCCGCGCAGCATCTTGTCGCGCGCGTCGACCGAGAATTGAACTTCCTTGGCAGCCATTTGGTTGTTCCTTTGCTTTCGTAACCCTCACGCCGGGAGCAGAATGAGGCCGCGTTTTAGATGTCGAGAGACGCAGTGCCGTCAGGCTGCCTTTCTGCGAGCGACCTGTTCGGTCAGCACACCCATGATGTCGCTCTCCTGCATGATCAGGTACTCGGCGCCGTCGATCTTGACTTCGGTGCCGGACCATTTGCCGAACAGCACCCGGTCCCCGACTTTTACGTCGAGCGGGATGAGCTTGCCGGAATTGTCGCGAGTACCGGGGCCGACGGCGATGACCTCCCCCTGCTGCGGTTTTTCCTGTGCGGTATCGGGAACGATGATGCCGCCGGCGGTCTTTGCCTCGGCATCGATGCGCTCGAGAACGACTCGGTCGTGTAGAGGGCGAAATTTCATCGGTAACTCCTGCGAAAGGGCACCCTGCTCCCCGCGCGCAAAGCATTTGCGCAGGTGGACAGGATGAGTGAACGGCGGCTCGATGTGCGAGTGCCTAGAAGTAGCTGAGAAACGCCACGCGCGTGGCAATCAAGCAGACAAGAAAGAGAGGAACTACGATGGGGGGAATGAACCAGGTCATTGGTCGGTTTCCCGCTCCGACAAGCTCGAAGCGCCTTCCATCTCTTCATGTGGGGATGACCAAGGCGATTTGCTTGCTTTTTGTGAAATGTTGGCTGCCTCGCGGAACGAAGAGGGTCAGCGCCGAATGACCTCCCTGAATTGGCGCAGCGGCTGCGAGGGCGGAGCGGACCCATGATGGATCGTGAATAGTTCATATTCTGCGCCTGCTTTGCGACATTGGATGAGCCGGCTGCGATCGCCTCGCGCTTCCGCACACCTTCGCCTTCGGGCATCAAACCGCTCGCGAGGTGTGGCCTTCGGTCACACGCGCAGGACACGGGCTGCTCCGGCGTGGCCAGGATGATCACTTTCCGCAAGAGCCCGACATGGCCGGAGAGTGAGGACGGCCGTCAACGATCGTCGCAATGGGTTTTGCGAGATCTCATCGCGGGGACGACGTTCGATTGCTCCAATCGCTTCGCGCGAAAGGGTCTCATTCGTTCACCCGCGAACGCCATCCTGCTGCGCATCTCTCTTTAGCGCGGTCTCGAGTTCCGACGGATCGACGGTAATGATCTCGGTCACGCCAGCTCTGCTCGAGGTCGAAGGCAAGTGGAGCAGCGTCGCGACGCGCCGATAGGCCAGAAACGACAGTCCATCGATCAGCTCCTCGTCGGTGTCGACCGTGTACGTTCCCGACGGTTGAATTGCGTCGATCGCGCTCAGACAGAAGGGCTGCTTGAACGTGATGGTTTTGCGCGTCGTCCGTATCGTCATCGGGCTTCCTCGACTGTTCGGCTGCCGTCGGTCGCTTCACGATTGGCCTATGCTGCCGTTCCGAATTGCCGCAGTGCACGGTCGCGCAGTCGTACGGATTCGCGTCGCCGCACCCGGCGATTTCGACGATGCGCCGGATGAGGGCTCGCGTGTTCCTGTGCGGGGGACACGGAAACAAGGATGCCTTTCCGCAGCGCGTGTCAGGCGGTTTCATACGCCTGGACGATGCGGACTATGGCTTCGGATGGGGAGTGAAAAGAAGCATGACGCTCGTCATGCTTGGCGCTCCTTGCTGCAGGCGGGAGCGCAACCCTCTCTCAGCCATCGACGCCTGGCTCAGTGTCCCCGTCGATGATGCAAGGATCATGCGCCTTTTTTCTGCTCATAGCGAGTTCGAATCGGATCGCACGTGTCAGGTACGTTGCGTTGGCCTCATATCCTCCCTTCGATCCGGCGCAGACCCATCGCGTCGAACGCCCTGGCCATGTCGGCCATGTCTTCGGCCGGCGGGGACAGATAGGGCTTGCGCACGCGTCCGTCTCCGCAGCCGGGCAGGTTCAGCACCTTCATGCCCATCTTGATCCAGCGCGGGTTGGTTCCCCAGCGCTCGACGATGCGATTGAGGTGCATCAGGTTGGTGTAGGCATCGCTGAACTTTTGCATATCGCTCGCCGCGAAGGAATTGAACACCGAGTGGCACAGCCGCGGCACCAGATTGGCATGTCCGAGCAGGGCCCCGCTGGTGCCGAGCGCCAGCCCGTCGGCGAGCCCGCGGATGGAATTGTAGAACGCGATGCCCGGTCCGAGCTCGTCCATGATCTCGGAGAGGTAGTTCACTGGCGTGCCGATCACGTTCACCGTGACGATCTGCGGATAGTCGCGGCACAGGGCCTTCAAGAGCGTGATCGGCGTGATGTGGTTCGCCATGGTGGTGACGGAGATCGCGGTCGGATAGTCGAAGCCGTCGAGCAGATCGCGGTAGTAGGCATCCTGCTCGGCGTAGGTCGGCTTCATGCCGTGGCCGTTGTCGACCGGATAGATCTGCACCTCGTCGACCCCGGCTTCGACCGCCGCGCGCAGCCGCCCCGCCATCTGCGCGCCGGTTCGTGCCTCCGGAGGGTTGGCGTAGACCGGCACCCGGCCTTTGCACTCCTGGACTCCGATCTGGTAGACGCGGCGCAGTTCCGCGTCCGACAGCGCGTGGCCCTCGCCCGAGCCGGGACTGGCCAGGTAGACGGCGACGCCGGCCTCGACCATGCGCCGCAGGTGCAGGCGAAAGCCCTCTTCGTCCAGCTCATCGTCGGCGGTGAACGGCGTCTGCGACATGCAGCACGCCATCGCTTTCCTGCGGGCCATCTCTACTCCTTCAGGCTGTGCGCAACCCTTCGCGCGTTGACGGGTGCCTGGGCGGGCCTGACAATACGGCTCGGCAGGCGCGCGTGCTAGGCGCCGGCGCGGCAGGGAGGATACCACGATGCGTCTATTGCGCAGGCTCGCGGCGGTTGCAGGCATTCTCGTCAGCGTGGGCGCTGCGCCCCTCGCCGCGCAGGAATTTCCCAATAAGGTCGTCCGCATCACGGTCGGATTCGTGCCGGGCGGCGGCGCCGACGCGGTGGCGCGCGATCTCGGCGCCCGGCTGCAGGACGCGTGGGGCCAGTCGGTTGTCGTCGAGAATCGCGCGGGCGCGAACGGCACTGTCGCGACTGCGGCGCTCGCCAAGAGTCCGCCCGACGGTCATACGCTGATGCTGACGCTGTCCTCGCATGTCACCAATCCGATGATGTACCAGAACCTGCCCTACGACATCACGAAGGACGTCATTCCGGTCAGCCTCGTGGCGTCGTCGCCGCTGGTGCTGGTGGCCAACCCGTCGTTCGAGGCGGGCGACGTGAAGAGCCTGATTGCGCTCGCCAAGACGAGGCCCGGGGCCATCCACTATTCGACCCCCGGCACCGGCTCGATCCATCATCTGTCCATGGAGCTGTTGAACTCGCTGAGCGGGATCAAGCTGGTCCAGGTGCCGTACCGCGGCGGCGCTCCGGCGGTGACCGACGTCATCGGGAATCAGCTGCCATTGACCATGGCGAGCACGGTGCAGATCCTCCAGCTCGTGCAGAGCAGGCAGCTCAAGCCGCTCGCGGTGACGTCGGCGAAGCGAACCGACGTGTTGCCCGATGTGCCGACCTTCGCCGAGGAGGGGGTCGGCGGCTACGAGTCCGAGCTGTGGTTCGGGCTGATCGCGCCCGCTGGCACGCCGCCGGCCGTGGTGACCAGGATCAACCGCGACGTCGCCCGCATCGTGCAGTCGCCCGAGATGCGTCAGCGCTTCGCCGTCCAGGGCGCGCGGCAGATCGGCAGCACCCCGGAGGAGTTTGCCCAGTTCCTCGGCCAGGAGCAGACCAAGTGGTCGCGCGTCATCAAGGAGGCGAACATCAAGCCGGAGTGAGCGCGCACCGCCGCGCGCGAGCGCAGTCAATGCCCCTTGGCATTGAAGGCGATCGGCGACATCGCCCTGACCTCGCGCTTGGCGACCATGTTGGCCGTCGTGGCCGCATATTTCTTGAAATGCTCGGTCGTCCGATGCGCCTGCGCTGCGGCCTCGTTGTCATACACCTCATAGAGGAAGACGTGGTTCGGATTGCTCGCCAGGACCAGGATGTCGAACTGGCGGCAGCCCGGCTCCTTGACGCTGGCCGCGCCGTTCTCCTTGATCGCCGCCAGGAACTTTTCTCGTTCCGCCGGCACGATATCGAGCTCGACCACGCTGACGTAGGTCGCGGCCGATTGCGCGGCGGCACGCTCGCCTGCCGATGGAACCAGCAGCGCGACGCAAGCGAACAGTGCGACGGCAGCAGCGGACATCCAGACTGGCTTCAACATCCGACTTTCCTCCCCATGATTTGAGCACCGGCTTTCCTACCAGCGCGCACGCCTCTTATGCCTGCGCCCAGCCGAGCCGGGCCAGGATGCCGCGTCCCATGATCCAGTCCTTGTCCTCCTCGGACAGGAACTTGAGCTCCTCGGTGAAGTGGGTAATGCGCTGGCGGTAGGTCGCCCGGTCGAAACCGTTGGTGAGGTCGGTGCCCCAGTAGCAGCGTTGCGGGCCGTAGGTATCGACCAGCCGCCTGATGTGCGGCGTGAAGTCGGCAAACGGGTAGGCTTCGGTCGAGTTATTGGGCGCCGCCGACAGCTTGACCGAGACGTTCGGATATTTTGCCAGCGCTACCGTCTGGTCGATCGCGTCGGCGAGCTTGCCCTCCTTCACCACGGCGCCGATCACGCCCATGTGGTCGGCGATCAGGGTGAGCTGCGGGTGGCGCTCGGCGACGCGGGCAAGCTCCGCCGAGCGGCCGGGCGTGAGGAACATGACGGGAAGTCCGGCCTTCTCGGCCGCCGGCCAGAACCAGTCGGCGGTGCCGTCGGTGAGCCAGGCGGAGGCCGGGCCGAGGAACGTGACGCGGACGCCGAGCATGCCGGGCTGGTCCTTCCATTTCGGCAGCAGCGCGGCCGATTGCGGGTCCTTCAGCGGGATGCGGCCCATGACGGCGAAGCGACCGGGATATCGTTTGGCGGCTTCGAGACCATAGTCGTTGCGGTCGCCCGGCCAGGACGGCGGCACGATGACGGCGCGGTCGACGCCGGCCTCGTCCATCAGCGGCACCAGCTTCTCGATGGTGAACGGCTCGGGCATCTGCGGCTTCATGCCGGGGACCCACGGCCAGTCCGGCAATTCCGCCTTCCACAGATGCACCTGCGCGTCGACGATCAGGCGCTTGCGCGCCGCCGGCGCGCCGCCTGTCTGGGCCGCCGCCGGTTGTGATGTCGTGAGCGCCAGTCCGGCGCCGACCGTGCCGTTGAGAAAGCCACGACGGGACAACATGTGCGGATCCTCCCTGCGCCGTCATGCTTCCTGTGATGACGTTGCGCCGGGGGATAATGCGCCGGTCGACGGCAGGAAACAATGCAGGGTCATCTTGCGTGGGGCCAGCGTGCTTGGCCGGCAAACGGGGCGCTGCCCAGACCTCAGCGTCGCGGCGGTTCGCCCGCGTAGCGGGACTCAACCGACGCGCTGGCGCCGGGCCGAACCGCGTCGAAATTCTCCATGAGGATCCGACACTCGTCGCCGCTGCGCTGGCGGCAGTTCTCCAGGCCGCTCTCGCGCGCCTTGGCGATGTCGCGCGTGCCCGCCGTCCAGTACAGGCTGCGGTTCGGTGCGACCATCAGCACCTTGGGCGTATAGACCGACAGATATTTCTCCACGCTGGGCCGGCTCGTGTCCGCCAGCCCAGCCGTCCGCAGCACGGCATCGACCTGCGCCGGGCTCCAGGTCGGCAGCGCCCGCGTGCGCAGGAACGTGTCGAGTGCGGCGAGCCATTTCACCCGTCCCTCCGGGGCGCCGAACAGGTGATGGCCCTCCGGCAGCACCGGTGGAAACATTTGCAGCTCCGCCCGTCCGCCGGCCAGCGCGTAGGCGTCGCGCATCGATCGCGCGAGCTCGGGGCCGAACAGGCTGTCGTTCTCCGCATAGAGCCAGAGTGTCGGAATGCGCGTCGTGAGGCCGTACGTGCCGACCGCGGCGGTCAGCACGCCCGGCGGGCACGTGGTGCCGTCTGCCCAACTGAGACGCACGCCCCCGGAGATGTTGACGGCTGCCACCAGACCGCGCGGCTGGCGCGCGGCGAATGCCAGCACGGTGCCGCCGCCGACCGACTGACCGATCGCGATCACCCGGCTTGGGTCGGCATCGGGACGCGCGGCAATCGCGCGCAAAGCCGCGTCGAGATCCTCGGCCTCGGCCGCGAAATACTGGCGCAGATCAGGCACAGTGCACTTGGCGAAGCGGGCGCTGGTCGCAACGCCCGGCGTCCCGTCGGAATTGCCGAAGCCGCGGCGCACCACTGCGACGGCCAGATACCCGCGATGCGCAAGGTCGCGCGCCTGCGGCAGCATGGCGTCGGCATGCAGCGCGGCCATCTCGGCGGCGAGCTTCTGCTTCCCGTGGGTGATCAGCGCGATCGGCAGCCGGGCACCGGCGTCCATCTTGCGCACGATCATCGCCTCCAGCCGGTAGCGGTGGCCGTCGCGACCCTGCACGGCGAGAAAGGTCGGCTCCTCGATGAGCCCGGCATGACGGGGCGTAACCGCCGCGCCGGCCATAGTGCTGTCCCGATGGGTGACGCCGTCCTGCGCGCGCGACGAAGCCGCGCCGAGCAACAGAAGGACGGCCGCGCCGGCCGCCACTGCGGGCAGACGTATGTCGAGGCGCCGCACGCTCTCTTCCCTCGCGCCGTACAGGAGCCGAATGATCCGCGAGATTTAGAGACATCGTCGGGACGACTATGTGATCTTTGTCACAGACCCGCCTGGTCGCGGGTCATCCGCTTCGCCGCCTAGAATCGAATGGGCAGGCGCTCGATGTCGAGGTCGGCGGCGACAATCTGCCGGTGCGCTGTATCGAGCCACGGCTGCAGCCGCTGCACCCGCTCGGCGATCGCGCCGAAGTCGCGACGGAAGCCAGGCATGACGACCTTGACGGCCTCGTAGATCATCTCCTCGTCGATGGTCGTCAGGCGCCGGTCGCGCACGACGACCTTGCCGTCGACCACGACATGGCGCACGCCGCGCCCGGCTTCGACGTGAACGAGCTGGCGCACCGCACTGTTGAGCGGCGACCAGCTCGGGTCTGCAAGGTCGATCAGCGTGAGGTCCGCCTTGAGGCCCGGCGCGATGCGGCCGAGCGTGTGGCCGAGCCGCGCGCCGGCCGCGCCGGCCTGTGTGGCGGCGGCAAGCGCCGCCGCCGCTTGCGGCGGCCCTGGAATGGGATCGCTCACCGCCGCCAGCAACGCGAACAGCTTCATGGCGACGAACATGTTCTGCGCGTCGGAGCAGCTGCAGTTGTCGCAGCCGAGCCCGATGCGCACGCCGGCCCGCTGCAGGGCGAGGATCGGCGGGATGCCGCATTTCATCTTGAGATTGCCCTGCGGGTTGAGCACGACGCCGGTGCCGCTTTGGGCGATCAGCTCGATCTCCTCGGCGGAAAGCCAGACGCTGTGGGCGAGGTTCAGGCGGGGATCGAGCGCGCCCTCCTCGGCGAGCCGCCGGATCAGCGAGCCACCGTGCTCGGGCAGGGTGAGCCGCGCCTGCAGCGCCATCCCGCGCGATTCATAGATGTGCGAATAGACCGGAATGTCGTAGCGGCGCGCGAGCTCCATGGTCCTGGCCATCAAGGCGGGGGTGCAGCGCTCTGGCGCCGAAGGCCCGAGCGCCCAATGAGTGCGGGGGCGCGGGGACGCCTTGAGGCAGGTCGCCTCGAAGTGGCCGAGCAGGTCGATCTGCCGCTCGGGCTCGGCGGCGGTCGACAGCAGCGGGTGCAGCTCCGCCGGGAACGTCTCCTTCCAGAACGGGATCGTCTCCAGCCCCTTGCGGTCGGCATATTGCAGGGCGAACACCACGCGGATGCCGATTTCGCGATAGACCTCCATCACCGTATCGAGATGCCGATCCTCGAACGGATAGAGCGTCAGCATGTCCTGGATGGTGGTCATGCCGGAGCGCAGGCATTCGAGCGCGCCGAGCAGCGTGCGAGCGCGCACCTCCTCCACCGAGCGCGGCGGGTATTGCGGCGGCAGCACGTAGAGGCGCCACGTCTCCAATGGCACCTCTTCCAGCGTGCCCTTCGCGAGCACGTCGTGCGAGTGATAATGCGCGTTGACGAAGCCGGGCAGCACCAGGTGGCACCTGGCGTCGAGCACCTCCACCGCCTTGTCGCGCGGCGCCGCGAACTCCTCCGCCACGCCGACGATGCTGTCGCCGGCGACCGCGATGTCGACGGTCGGCGGCTGATGCCAGTCCTTATCCGGAAGCAGCGCCTGGCCGCCCCGAATGAGCAGCGTCGTTCCGTCGGGCAGGGGTCGAGGAGACATCAGGGGCCTTTCGCCGTTGGCATGTGGGTTGCTTGGTGGCGACCGCACACTATTCGGATCATCGAGCGATGTCAGGCAGGCTTGTCATCCGCGACGTGCTGACGCTCGCGAGCGCCGCGCACCCGCCGGCGCGCCATGACGTCGTGGTGCGCCACAACTGCGTCGAAGCCGTATTAGCGCCCGCGAGCGCAGCGATCGACCGCAATGTCGACCGCGTGATCGAAGGGCATGATCGCCTGCTGGTCCCCGGTCTCGTCAACGCGCACACGCACTCGCCCACCAACGTTCTCAAGGGAACCGGCGACGCGTTGAGCCATCCGGCCTTCATGTGGCTCAACCAGGCCGATACGGCGGCACGGACGCCAGACGAGGTGCGGCTCTCCGCGATGCTCGGCTGCATCGAGCACCTGACCAACGGAACGACGGCGATCATCGACCATTTCCCCGAGCAGGGCTTTGCCGCGCGCGACGTCGACGCGGTGGTCGATGCCTACCGGGCGACGGGGCTGCGGGCGCTCGTCGCCTTGCGCATCTTCGACGAGGAGTACGGAGACATCGTTCCGCCGGGCGGCCTGCCGCCGCACGTGGCGCGCCAGAACCCGCTCAGCCCCCGTCCGCCGGAGGAAAGCTTCGCGATCGTGGAGGACGCCATCGTCCGGCACGACCGCAGCGCCGGCGGGCGCCTCCGCATCTGCCCGGCACCGTCCAATCCCAGCCGCTGCAGCGACCGGCTGCTCGCCGGCGCCCGCGAGATCGCCGAGCGCCGCGATACGCCGATCCACCTGCACCTGCTCGAGACCAAGGTGCAGGCGGAGATCGCGCAGGCGCGCTACGGCACGACCATGATCCGGCAGCTCGATCGGCTCGGCCTCTTGAGCCGACGCCTGTCCTGCGCCCACACGATCTGGATCGCGGACGACGACATCGCGCTGATGGCGGAGCGAGGCGCCATCGCGGTCCACAACCCGGAGAGCAACCTCAAGATCGGCACCGGCATCGCGCCGGTCGCGCGCATGCTGCAGGGAGGAATGACCGTCGCGCTCGGGACTGACGGGGCCTCCACCAACGACAACCTCGACATGCACGAGGCGATGCGGCTCGCCGCGATGCTGCAGCGGCCGTTCGAGCCGGATCGCAGCCGCTGGCCGACGTCCGCCGACGCGCTGCGGATGGCGACGGTCGCGGGCGGCAAGGCGTTGATGTGCGAGGGCCTTGGCGAGCTCACCGCGGGCGCGCCGGCCGATTTCGTGCTGCACGATCTCGCCAAGCCGCAATGGATCCCGCTCAACGAGCCGCTGCACCAACTGGTGTTCGCGGCGAGCCCGGCGAGCGTCGACACAGTGGTGGTGGACGGCCGGATTCTGGTGGAAGGCGGCCGGATCGTGGGCTTCGACCCGCAGCCGGTTCTCGATGCGGCCAGGGACCTCGTGCGCCACATGCGCGCGCGCAACGCCGCGTTGCGCGGCTTCGCCGCCGACATGGTAGCCGCTTTGCCCTGACTTCCGTGGCCGAAGAACTCAAAAGTCTGTTCGTCGAGCCGCGAAATGATGCTTTGCATCGCATGTTGCCTATTTTCGCGCCATTCGCGCGGCCATCGTCGCCCAATCCGCCGACAATCGAGTTGGCCCGTCCGTTGCTATCTGGTCACGGGGCACGGCCCCAGCCCGGACCGAGAGAAAGGAACCGCGATGACGATACGCCACGAGATGAACCGCCGCAGCTTGCTCAAGGCCGGCGGATCGGCCGCGCTGTCTGCGAGCCTGCTGTCGGTCGGCGGACGCTGGTCGCCCGCGCTCGCGCAGGAGGCGAAGCCTCTCTCGTTCCAGCTGTCGTGGATCAAGAGCATTCAGTATGGCGGGTACTTCGCCGGCATCGAGCACGGCATCTACAAGAAGCACGGCATCGATCCGACCTTCGTGTCCGGCGGCCCGAATGTCGATCCGATCGCCAACGTGGCGAGCGGTCGCTCGGTGCTCGGCGACCGGCCCATCGGCCCGATCATCGTCGCGCGCGAAAAGGGCATCCCGATCAAGGTGATCGGCACGGTGTTCCAGACCAGCCCCTACAGCATCATGAGCCTGGCCAAGAGCCCGATCCGGACCATCCAGGAGCTCAAGGGCAAGACCATCGCGGTCGCGACTTCCGGGCGGCCGATGATGCTCTACCTCCTCAAGGAGGCCGGCCTCGACGCGCAGTCGGTCAACATCGTGCCCTCCTCGCCCGATCCGTCGGCGCTGGTGAGCGGTCAGATCGACGCCTATTCGGGCTACTCCACCAACCAGGGCGTGATGCTGCAGCAACGCGGCGTCGAGATCTTCAGCCTCAACGTCCACGATCTCGGCCTGCCCGAGACCACCGGCACCATCTATGCGCGCGAGGATTTCTTGAGCGCCAACCGCGATCTCGTGGTGCGTTTCCTGCGCGCGTCGGCCGAAGCCTGGCGCTGGTCGCTCGATCACCCCGAGGAGAGCGCGAAATTCATGGTCGAGAAGTACGGCAACCCGGGCCTGAACTACGAGGCGCAGCTCACCGAGATCAAGGTGAGCAAGCCCTACATGGAAGCCGGGCCGGCGGCGCAGAAAGGCCTGCTGGCGCTCGACCTTCCGCTCTATGCGAAGATCATCGCGCTCTATCGCAGCGTCGGCATCGTCAAGTCCGCCATGACGGCCGAGGAGCTGTGCGACCAGAGCTTCATCGCCGAAGCGTCGGCGGCGAAGAGCTGATCATCCCAACGTCTGACGCCGGGTCATGTCGCGGGATATCAGGGTCGACCAGGTCTCCATGGTCTTTCACGGCCGTGGGGAGCCGGTCATCGCGCTGGATCGGGTTGACCTGCACGTCCCGACCGGCCGCTTCGCCGCCATCATCGGGCCGAGCGGGTGTGGGAAGTCCACCCTGCTGCGGCTGATCGCCGACGTGATGCAGCCGTTCGCCGGCAAGCTCACGCTCGGCGGCAGCAGCCCGCAGGCGGCACGCCGCGAGCACGCGCTCGGGTTCGTCTTCCAGAGCCCGACGCTGCTGCCGTGGCGCACGGCGCGCCAGAACATCGAGCTGCCGCTCGACATCGTCGGGCGCGCCAGCGCCCGGCGCAGCACCACGTCGTCCGCCGATCTCATCGCGCTGGTCGGGCTCAAGGGCTTCGAGGATGCGCTGCCCAACGAGCTCTCCGGCGGCATGCAGCAGCGCGTCGCCATCGCCCGCGCCCTCATGCTGCGGCCCGACGTGCTGCTCCTCGACGAGCCGTTCGGCGCGCTCGACGAGATCACGCGTCAGCGCATGAACCTGGAGCTCATGCGGATCTGGGCCGAGTCGGGTACGACGGCGCTGCTCGTCACCCACTCGATCGCCGAGGCGGTGTTCATGTCCGACCACGTGCACGTCATGAGCCCGCGGCCGGGGCGCATCACCGCGGTGATCGACGTGCCGCTGCCACGGCCGCGCCGTCTCGACATGATGCGCAGCGCCGTCTTCTTCGACTGCGTCAATCGCGTGCGCGACGGCCTGTTCGGCCGCGAAGCCGCCGGCGCGCCGGCAGAGCCCGAGCCGGTCGAGGCCTATTGATGGCCGCCCGCCGCCAGCCGCGCAACGCGTGGGCGTCGGTCGGGCTGCCGTTTGCCACCATCGTGATTCTGCTGGGCGCCGCCGAAATCGCCCAGCGCGCCGGCGCGCTGCCGGTGTTCGTTCCCTCGCCCTCCCAGGTCGGTCTCGAGATCGTGCGCAGCCCCAAGCTCGTCTACGAGAACATCGGGCAGACCGCATGGCGCGCCGCGGTCGGCTACGGCATCGCGGCGGCCATCGCCATCGTGGCGGCGTCGATCGCGGTACTGATCCGCTCGCTGTACGGCACGATCTACAATGTCGGTGTCGCCCTGCACTCGATCCCGATCATCGCCATGGCGCCGCTGCTCGCCATCTGGATCGGCAACGGCTCGCAGCTGCAGGTCGTCATTGCGGCCTTCGCCAGCCAGTTCGCCATGCTGGTCGGCACCATGCAGGGCCTGCATGCGGCCGACGCGCGCCACCGCGAGCTGCTGCACGTCCTCTCCGCCAGCCGCCCGCAGCTCCTGCGCCATCTCCTGATCCCGAGCGCGCTGCCTTATCTGTTCGCGGGCTTCAAGATCGCGGCGCCGTCGGCGGTGCTCGGCGCCATCACGGCCGAATGGGCGGGCGCCGACCGCGGCATCGGCGCGATGATGCTCTACGCGCTGTTCGCCTACGACACCCCCAAGGTCTGGCTGTCGGTGCTGCTGACCTGCATTCTGGCGGCGGGCGGATACGCGATCTGGGCGGTGATCGAGCACACGGTGATCTACTGGGAGCGCGACGTCGAGCTCGCGCAATAGTATGGCACGACGCAACACCCTCGACGTCCCGGCTGTGCTGCGGCGCGTGACGGTGATCGCGCTCAGCGTCGCCGCGGTCGCGATGTTGTGGCACCTCGTCGTCGCCGGCCTGCGCGTGCCGCCCTACCTGATACCCGCGCCGTTGGCCGTCGTGCACTCGTTCGTCGACAATTGGAAGGTGATCGGCGGGCAGACCGCCTTCACTCTCACCGCCGCCGCGCTCGGCCTGACGCTGAGCACGCTGTTTGCCGCGACCATCGCGGTCGCCTTCTCCATGAGCCGCAACGTCGCGCGCGCTTCGCTCCCGGTGGTGATCGCCTTCCGCTCGGCGCCGGTGGCGGCGGTCGCCCCGATCATGATGCTGTTCTTCGGCCGCGGCATCAGCACCAGCATGGCGGTGGTCACCATCGTGTCGTTCTTTCCGCTGCTGGTGAACCTCATGCGCGGGCTCGCCAGCGCCGACCGCAATGCCGCCGAGCTGTTGCACGTCTATGGCGCTTCGCGCTGGCAGCAGCTGCGCTACGTGCGAGTGCCCTACGCCATGCCATTCCTGTTCACCGGTCTGCGGATCGCCGGATCGAGCTCGATCCTCGGCGCCATGCTGTCGGAGTGGATCACCGGCTCGAAGGGTCTCGGCAATCTCATCCTCGATTCCGGCGAGATGCGCGAGACCGAGCTTCTGTGGGCGGCGGTCGTCACCTCGATCACCATCGCGCTCAGCGTGTTCTGGATCACCTCGGCGGGCGAGAAGCGGTTTCTCCACTGGCGGAGCGTGTAGGCCATGCGGCTTCTCTCGGAACGGGACATCGAGCGGCTGATCGACCCCGCGAGCGCGATTGGCGCGGCGGAGGAGGCCTATCGGCGCCACTCGGCCGGCGCGATGCCGTCGCCCGGACGGCTCCATCTCGTACGGCAACAGCCCAAGGGCGGTGTGCTGGTGCTGGCGGGCTATGCGTCGGATCGGCTGTTCGCCATGAAGTCCAATGTTCATTCGTATTCCGGGCCGGCTGGGCGGCGCACCGCCGCGAGCCTGCTGATCCTGTGGGATGCAGTCGCCTGCGCGCCGCTCGCCCTCATCTCGAATACGGCGCTCAACAACCACCGCACCGCGGCGGGCTTCGCGGCCGCCGCGCGGCTGCTGGCACCGCCCGATGCACGCACGCTTGCGGTCTACGGTGCCGGCAAGAGCGCGCCGGCGACGTTGCGCTATCTCCTGGGCGTGCGGCCGTTCAGGCGCGCGCTGATCGTTTCCCGTACCCACGCGCGCGCCGTTGAGCTGGCGGAGCGCGCGCGAACTTGGCCGGAGTGCGCCGGGATCGCGATCGAGGCCGAGCCTGACGCCGCGCGCGCCGCGCAGGCAGCCGACGTGATCGCAACCGTCACGACATCGGACGAACCGGTGCTGCCGGGGGAAGCGGTCAAGCCCGGCAGCTTCGTCATCCTGGGCGGCGCCAACCGTCCGGACGCCCGCGAGGCCGACAATGCCCTGATTGCGCGCGCCCACATCTGGGTGGATCACCGCGACGGCTGCCTCGAGCGTGCCGGCGACCTCAGGATCCCGCTCGCCTCCGGCGTGCTGGCGCGCGAGCGGATCTGCGGCGAGATCGGCGAGCTTCTGGCGCAAGGGTCCGCGCCGGCCACGGCGCGGCCCGACGTGACGGTGTTCAAGTCGATCGGGATCGCGACCCAGGATATCGTCCTCGCCGAGCTGCTGCTCGAGCGGGCGGAGCGGCGCGGTGTCGGCCTTCTGTTCGATCCCGTGGACGGCACTGCCAGTGCCGCGTCCTCCGCAATGGCAGGAGCGCAGCCATGAGCGGCATCCTCGTCCGCGACGCGGCCATCCTCACCCTCGATGCCGGGGACCGGTTCATCGAGCATGGACACGTTCTGGTCCGCGACGGCCGCATCGTGGCGGTCGGCGCGGGTGATTGCGACTCGCCGGCGGCGCCGGCGCGCACGATCGACGGCAGCGGCAAGCTGGTGGTGCCCGGCCTCGTCAATGCGCACTGCCATTCCCAGTCCAGCACCATGGCGGGTTTCGGCGACCGGCTCAGCCATCCGGCGTTCATGTGGCTCACCCAGGCGCACACGTCGCGCCGCACGCCCGACGAGATCCGCCTCGCGGTGCTGATGACTGCCTACGGCCTGATGACGAGCGGGACCACGGCGGTCATCGATCATTTCCCGGGCCAGCGCTTCACCGCCGCCGACATGGACGCGGTGCTGTCCGCCTGGGAGGAGAGCGGCATGCGGGCCGTCCTGGGCATGCGGTTCTTCGATGGCGCGTTCAGCGACATTCTTCCGGCCGCACCGCTGCCGGATGACCTGCGCGCGCGCATGGGGCAGGTGGAGATCCTGAAGCCTCAGGTCGTGGCCGAGCTGCGCGACCTGATGAGCGACACGATCGCCAAATGGCACGGCCGCGCCGGCCGGCTGTCGGTCTATCCGGCTCCCTCGAACCCGGACCGCTGCACCGACGAAGCCCTGCTCCTGTGCGCGGAGCTCGCCGAGCGCCACGACACCGGGATCCACACGCACCTGCTGGAGACCGAGCGGCAGGCGCGCCTCGCCGCCGGCAAGTACGGCGAAACCGCCGTGCGGCACCTGGAGACGCTCGGGGTCCTGTCGCCGCGTTGGTCGTGCGCGCATTCGATCTGGCTCACCGACGACGACATCGACCTGATGGCGGCGTGCGGCGCCATCGCGGTGCTCAATCCGGAGAGCAATGCGCGAATCGGCACCGGGCTCGCCCGCGCGCCGGCCATGCTTCGGCGCGGCGTGACGCTGGCGCTCGGAACCGACGGCGCGAGCTGCAACGACAATCTGGTGCTGCACGAGGCGATGCGCGCGGTGGCGACCGCGCACCGCGCCGCCGAGCGCGATCGCTCCGCCTGGATCACGGCGCGCGACGCGCTGCGCATGGCGACCGCCGGCGGTGCGGCCGCGCTGCGCCATCCCGCGCTCGGCGCCGTCGTTCCGGGCCTTGCGGCCGATCTCGTGCTCTACCGTCTCGACGCGCCGTGGTGGGTGCCGCTCAACGATCCCGTCAACCAACTGGTCTTCGCCGAGACCGGCAGCGCGGTCGACACCGTGATCATCGATGGCCGCGTGGTGGTCGAGGGCGGCCGTGTCACGACCTTCGACGCCGGCGAGGTCGTGCGCGAGGTGCGGGCCATGGCGCGCGCCCTGCGGGCGCGCAACGCCGACCTGTTCGCGGTCGCCGACGACATCGTCGCGCTAGTCCCATGAGCGGCTCGATGAGGCAAGTCGATCTCGTCATCGCGGGTGGCCGGCTGGTGACGCCGGAGCAGGAGCTCGACGCGGCGATCGCGGTCGATCTCGGGCGCATCGTATCGATGGGGGCGTCGGAGACAATGCCGCCGGCGCGCGAGGTGATCGATGCAGCGGGGCTGCACGTGCTGCCCGGCGCGATCGACGTGCATGTGCATTTTCGCGAGCCTGGCTTCTCGCACAAGGAGACCTGGACGTCGGCCACCCAGGCCGCCGCCCTCGGCGGCGTCACCACGGTGTTCGACATGCCGAACACCAATCCGCCGAGCGCCGATGTCGCCGCACTGGAACAGAAGCATGCCATCGCGGTGCGCCAGGCGATCGTCGACTTCGGGCTGTACGGCGTGATCGGCGAGCGCAACCTGGACCAGCTCGAGCCGATGGCGCGCGCCGGGGCGGCCGCCTTCAAGCTCTATATGGGGAGCGACAACCCGCTCGTGCCGTGTCCGCCCGACGGCGCGATCCTCGAGGCCTTCGCGATCCTGGCGCGGCTCGGCATGCGCTGCACCGTGCATGCGGAGAACACGCCGATCCTGCTGTGGCGCGGCGAGCGCCTGCGTGCGGCCGGCCGCACCGACGCGGCCGCGCATCTCGAGCAGCACGTGGACGTCGCCGCCATCGAGGCGGTGAGCCGCACCGCCATCTTCGCCGAGTGGACCGGATGCAAGGTGCACATCGCACACGAAAGTACGCGGTATTCGCTGCCGCACATCCGCTTCGCCAAGTCGCGCGGCGTCGATCTCACCGTCGAGACCTGCCCGCAATACCTGTTCCTGTCGACCGCGGACGGCGCTCGCCTCGGCGAGAATTTCCTGCGCGTCAAGCCGCCGTTGCGCGAGGAAGGCCACGCGGCGCCGCTGTGGGATGCGCTCCTCGACGGCACGATCGATATCCTGTCCACCGACCACGCGCCGCACCTGCCGGAGGAAAAGCGCCAGCCCGTGATCTGGGACTGCGCGCCCGGCTTTCCCGGCGTGGAGACTTCGATGCGGCTGATGCTGACCGAGGTCAATCGCGGGCGGCTGACGTTGTCCCGCTACGTGCAAATGGCGTGCGCGGCGCCCGCGCGAGCCTTCGGCCTCTATCCGCGCAAGGGCGCGCTCGCGGTCGGCGCCGATGCCGACATCGTGCTGGTGGATATGAGTCGGCGCGAGCGTATCACCGCCGGTGCCTTGCATTCGATCGGCAACGCCACGCCGTTCGAGGGTTTCGAAGTCCAAGGCGTGCCGGTGCGCACGCTGGTGCGCGGCGTCACCGTGGCGCGGGACGGCAAGCCGGTGGGGGCGCCGGGGTGGGGCAGGGCGGTCACCGCAGCCTGACGGTCACAATTTGGCGCTAGACGAGTGACCCTGTTAGCTGAATCGATCGCGGCGCGATTCCTAATGCCGAGGAGCTCGGCGTCACGTCGAAGACGATCGACACGGCGCTCCGGTCGGAAAAGCCGGACGTCCGACGGCTGGTCGGGGCGGACGGCATCTATGGCGAGCAGCTCGGCCTCACCAGGGATTGGGCGGCACGCATCGTCAGGCTGGTCGGCAACTATGGCGAGGTGTTCGAGCGCAACGTCGGCAGCGGCTCCAGGCTCGCGATCCCGCGCGGCATCAACCAGCTGTGGACCGCGGGCGGCATCCAGTATGCGCCGCCGATCCGCAGAGCTTGGCAGCTCGCTGGTGTCGCGATGATCAGCCTCGCGAGGATTCGCACGCTCGACCTGTCGGCACCCATGATGGCCGGACGGCCCCTGCATCTGAGCGCCGCAAGCGGGCTCGCCTGCGTGGGCTCGTTCATCTACGTGGTCGCCGACGACGAGCTTCACCTCGGCGTGTTCCGCGCCGGGGGAAGCGAGCCAGGACATCTGCTCCGGCTGTTTGACGGTGTGCTGCCCGAGGCCAAGCCGGACCGCAAGAAGCGCAAGCCCGACCTCGAGGCGCTGGCGCTGCTTCCGCCCCACGGGATCTGTCCCCATGGCGCGCTCCTGGCACTCGGTTCCGGCTCGCGGCGCAATCGCCACAGGGGGGCAATCCTGGGTCTCGACCGCGATGGCGCTGTGTCGGGGGAGCCGCGCGTCGTCGATTTTTCGCCACTGCTTGCGCCGCTGGAGGATGCGTTTCCCGCCCTCAACATCGAAGGCGCCGTCGTCAGCGGCGGCGAGCTGCGGTTGTTTCAGCGCGGCAACAAGCGGCATGCGGCGAACGCCCTTTCGATTTCCGCTTTCGGCGCTGCTCGATAGCCTGGGTGCCGATCGCGCCGCAGCGATCGCGCCGTCCGCGATTGTTCCCATCGATCTTGGGGACGTCGACGGAATTCCCTTGTCCTTCACCGACGCGGCTGCGTTGCCGGACGGAGCCATGGTGTTCACCGCGGTCGCGGAGGATACCGATGATCCCTACGACGACGGGTGCTGCGCTGGCGCCGCCGTCGGGATCGCCGAGGCGGATGGGCGGCTGCGTTGCCTGCATCGGCTCGACCGGCCGTACAAGGTCGAGGGCGTGGACGCACGGGTGGACGGCGATGTCGTACGGCTGTTGCTGGTGACTGACGCCGACGACTCGGCCGTGCCGGCAGGCCTGTTCGCGGCGACGATCGCGTTATGACGTCGCGCGACCGATCAGTCAGAAGCGAATAACGTCTTCGTCCTCCAGCAGGCCGAGCTTCGCCAGCCGCGATCGGATCGCACCACGCTTGCGCTGATGCGTCTTGGCTATCGCGCCGATCGCGCCGCCGGCCAGGAAGCTGTCGCGCAGCGCCCGGTCCTCCTCGTCGCTCCAGGCCAAGCTGTGGCGGGCAGGCTTTCCATTCTTCGTGCTCGCCACGGCCTTGGCTTCGTCCTTCGGCCGGCGCCCGGTCGCCTGCTCCGCCGGCACACCGTCCTGCAGGCGCTGGCGCTCGCGATCGGACATGAGGGGCAGGCGCTCATCCGCGTCATCCGCGTGGAGGCCAGTCCAGGTGCATCCGCCCTTGCCGGACATCTCCTGGAGGTACAGCGAGTGCAAGGCATCCTGCCCGAACCGGGCGCCCGCATAGGTGAGGCCGAGTAGCCGCTTGGCCCGGGTGATTCCCACATAGGCGACCCGCCGTTCTTCCTCCACGTCGTCGTTATTGGCGTGCGGCAGCACGCCATCCTCCATGCCGACGATGAACACGGCTTCCCATTCCAGGCCTTTGGCCGAATGGATGGTCGACAGCACGACGGCGGATTTCGGCGGATTGCGCAGCGCCGCCGACTGCTGGGAAATCTTCGTTTCGAGCTCGGCCAGCGATTGGCACGACATCGCAAGCGCAGTTACGGCGTCCACCACGGTCGTCCATTCCCCGCGGTCGCGGTCGGAGGCTTTTGATGGGACGGCGGTGGAAATGACCTTGTGCGCCAGCTGGCATGCCGCCGCAAAGTCGAGCTTCTTGCCGTTGCGTGCCTGGTCGAGCTTGCTGCGCGCGATGTCCGCGCGCTTGCCGCTCCCCATGCGACTCATCGCTTCGACCGATTCGCCGTCGCGCAGGTAGTAGAGCGCGCCAACCATCAGCCTGGCCGCCACGCTCTGCCACAGATCGCCCGCGCCCCGCACTTCGAACGGGATGCCCAGTTCCTGCAGGGCCGGCTGCAGGGGGAGGCCGGCCGAGCCCACGCGATAGAGGACGGCGATCTGCCGTGGCTCGAGGCCCCGCTTGAGCAGGCTTGCCACGCCGCGGGCGACCTGGCGCGCTTCGATCTGCGGAGTGCGATAGCCGCGAATGACGATCTCGCCGAGGTCCGGGGCGACCGCGTGGTAATCCTTGGCGCGGCGGGCGCGATTGTGCGCGATCAGCCGCTTGGCGGCAGCGACGATCTGGCTGGCGGAACGGTAGTTGCGGTCGAGGATGTGGACCTGCGAGCCGTGATACTTGCGGGGAAAATCAAGAATGAATCGTACGTCTGCGGCGCGAAACGCATAGAGCGTCTGGTCGTCGTCGCCGACCGCCCACAAACCGACGCCCGCTCTGAAGAACTGGTCGAGCAGCTGGACTTGCCCGGGATTGACGTCTTGATACTCGTCGACGAGCACGTGGTCGAAGGCGCCGGTGATCCCCGTCGCGTAACCCGGGTCCGCATCCATGGCCTTGACCACCAGCGGCACCATGTCGGCGAAGTCGATGGCGCCGGCGCTCCGCAGCGCGTTTTCGTACACGCGGAAGAATTCGAGCGCGGCCTGGAGAACCTCGTCATCCTCCGCGATCTCTTTGGCAAAGCTCTCGGCGTCCAGCAGGCGCTCCTTGGCGCCGCCGATAATATCCAGGATGTCGGTCTCCTCGTTCCACCACATGCGCCGCGCGTGAAAGACCTGGCGTTGCTGCTGCGCGTCCCACAGCTGGAACTTTTCGGGCAGGCCGGCGGCTTGCGGATTCCGTCGCAGGTGCCGAAACGTATAGCCATGGAACGTCGCGACCATCAGGTCCTCCGGGGAGGATAGGTCGAGCGCCGCGGCGATGCGCGCCTTCATCTCGTCCGCCGCCTTCCTGGTGAAGGTCAGCGCCAGAATGCGTCTGCGGTCGATCCCCTGACCGACCAGGTGAACGAAGCGACCGGCGAGCGTCGTGGTCTTGCCGGAACCGGGGCCGGCCAGAACCAGCTGGATGCGTCCCGTTCCTGCCGCCGCGGCCTGCTGTGCCGGGTCGAGGGCGCTCATGTCCGCGCTTGCGGCGAAGGGGTCGGAGGTGATTTTCTCGCTCCGGTGCATCATCGTTGAACTGCTGCCGCCATCAGGCACCGGGCGTGCGGCCTGCCAGGACTTCCGCGAACAGCCGTGCGTCGATGTTGCTGCCGGAGCATATCACGGCGACGCGCTTGCCGGCGTAGCGCTCGCGCTCGCGCAGGAGGCCGGCGAGCGGTGCCGCCCCTGCGCCTTCGGCGATGTTGTGCGTGTCCGAATAGTAGATGCGGATCGCCTCGGCGATCTCGTCTTCGCTCAGCCGAAGAATTCGCGCAGCGCCCGCGCGGATGATCGCAAGCGGCTCCGGCTGCGGATCCCGGCAGGCCATGCCGTCGGCGAACGTCCGGGCGGACTCCGTCGGCACCGGACGACCGGCGTGGAACGAGAGCGCAAAGGCCGGGGCATTGTCGGCGACCACCCCGACGATCTCGGTATCGAGGCCGAGCAGGTCGCGCACCGTGATGACACCGCAAATGCCCGATCCCATGCCGATCGGCACATAGACCGCCGCCAGGTCGGGCGCCGCGGAAAAGAGCTCATGCGCGTACGTGGCAACACCCTTCACGAGCTCGGTATGGAACGACGGGAAAAAATGATAGCCGCGCTCGTGTGCGATGCGCTCCGCCACCCCACGGCTTTCGTCGAAATCCTTGCCGGCGACGATCAGCTCGGCGCCCAACGCCTTCATGGCGGCATTCTTCTCGACCGAATTCCCTTCGGGGACGACGACGACGGCCGGAATTCCGTTCCGCACTGCCGCCAGGGCGACCGACTGGCCATGATTGCCGCGGGTCGCCGTCACGACCCCGGGCGGCAGCTTGCCGGCGCGGCGCAGCGCGTCGAGATAGACCAGGCCCCCGCGGGCCTTGAAGGCCCCGATCGGCGTATGGTTCTCGTGCTTGACGATGATCTCCACGCCGGTCCTCTTCCGCAACAGCGGCCACCCGTAGGCGGGCGTGGGCGGAACGAACGTGCGCACCACCGCCGCGGCGTCGGCGAGCTCGTCGAGAGAGAAGAGTGGCATGGTCGGGCCCGAAGTTCTCGATGCGAAGCCATAGCAAGAGGCCGGCCTCTGTCAACCAATGGTCGTGCCTATGGCTTGCGAAATCCTGTCCTTGTCTCCGTGATGCCGGAATCCTCTCCCTGTGGCGCCCCCTGTCCGTTGCACCGCTGCGTTTCATGTGTTCTGAATCGAGGTCCGTTTCGTGCCAGCCTCCCCTTGCCGGTCTCCCCGCAAGACGCCCGAGGGTGCGGTCCCGTTGCCCTCGCAACGATCAAGGAGAAAGTCGATGCTTCAACTGCCGGGGCACCCCCGCTACGCCTATTCGCCTATCGTCAAGCGTCCCGATTACAGCTGGCCGGGCGGCAAGCGCCTCGCCTTTTACATTGCCCTCAACATCGAGCATTTTGCCTTCGGCGCCGGCATCGGCATGGACCCGCACCACCGCGGCGGGCCGCAGCACACGCGCAACTTCGCCTGGCGCGACTACGGCAACCGCATCGGCAACTGGCGCCTGTTCGAGATCCTGGACGAGCTCAAGCTGCCAGCCACCATCCTGCTCAACAGCATGGTGTGCCAGCACTATCCGGAGATCGTCGAGAAGATCAAAGCGCGCGGCGACGACGTGGTCGGCCATGGACGCACCAATGCCGAAGTGCTGCGCGGCATGTGGGAGCACGACGAGGCGCGCGCGATACTTGAGTGTACCGAGGAGATCGAGCGCCACGTCGGCGTGCGGCCGACCGGATGGATGGGGCCCGGCGCGCTCGAATTGAACGTCACGCCCGATCTGCTCAAGGAGACCGGCTACACGCATCTTCTCGACTGGCCGTTCGACGACCAGCCGATCTGGATGAGGACGCGCGCGGGCCCGCTCCTCTCGGTTCCCTATCCGATGGAGATCAACGACGCCGGCACGCTGGTGTGGCGCGATCACTCGGGCCGCGAGTTCGCGGACATGATCGTCGACCAGTTCGAGGAGCTGCTGGAGCAGTCGGAGCGCCAGCCGCTGGTGTTCGCGCTGGCGCTGCACGGCTTCATCGTCGGCCAGCCGTTCCGCCTGCGCCCGCTGCGCCAGGCGATCCGCCACTGCGTCGAGCATAAGGGGAAGGATCGCGTGTGGATCACGCGCGCCGGCGAGATCGCCAAGTACTGCTTCTCGCTTCCCGCCGGCGTCATTCCGAGTATGGAGTGACGATCAACCCTTGGGGAAGGTAGCCTTGCAGCCCGCGGTGAGCCTGGCGTAGTTCGACTTCATGCAGGCGGTCACCCGCGAGACGTTCGGGATCGCGGAGCTGCAGAACCGGAAAGCATCGCCCATGCAGGCGGAGCGCTGCCTGGACGTGCCCTGGGCGAAGCCGACCGAGGATGTGGCCAGCAGGGCGGCCATGACGGCCGTACCGATCAGGACGGGGCGGATCTTGTTCATGCGGCTCTCCTTCGGGTTACGATGTTGAAGCCCGAGAATGCCGCCAAACCAGGATGCGCTCCGTGACGGGGAGCACACAAGCCACCATGCCATGCTGAAGCTGCATCGTCTTTGCAGGGGAGAACGTCATGAAAGGCCGCCGATTTCTTCGCCTCCCGGCAGCTGCCGCGCTCGGCATGTTGCTGCTGGGGCTCGCGGATCACGCGGCTTGGTCGCAATCCGCGCGCACGCTCAAGATCGTGGTGGCGAGCCAGCCGGGCGGCGTCAACGACATCCTGGCCCGCCTGTTGTCGGAGCAGATCGCCCGCGCGCACGGGATCACCGGCGTGGTCGACAATCGGCCGGGGGCGGGCGAGGCGATCGGCACGGAAAGCGTCGCGCGCGCCGCGCCCGACGGCAACACCCTCCTGATCGCCGCCAATCCGTTCATCATCAACCCGCATATGCGCAAGGTGAGCTACCATCCGCTGACCAGCTTCGAGCCGATCTGCTATCTCGTCAGCGCGCCGACCGTCATTGCGGTGAACGGCACGTCGCCCTATCGCTCGCTCGCCGAGCTCATCGATGCCGCGCGCGCCAGGCCGGGCGCGCTGACCATGGCGAGCATCGGGCCCGGCAGCCCGTTCCACCTCGGGCTCGAGGTGCTCAAGCGAGCCGCCAAGGTGGACATCACGTTCGTCCCGTATCCGGGCAATGCGCCCGCGGTGAATGCGCTGCTCGGCCAGCACGTGACCATGATGTTCGGCACCTATGCGAACGTGGCCGAGCACCTCAGGTCGGGTAAGCTGCGCGCGCTTGCCGCCACCACGCCCGCGCGGATCGAGCCGCTGCCGGAGCTGCCCACGGTCGCCGAGTTCGGCTTCAAGGATGTCGAAGTCGACGCCTGGTTCGGGATGTTCGCGCCGGCCGGCACGCCGCGGGAAACGGTCGTGCAGCTTGCCGGCTGGCTCACCGCGGCGATGCAGGCACCCGAAGTCGCGGCGCGGCTTGCAGTCCTCGGGCTCTCCCGGGTCGGGATGTGCGGAGCCGATTTCACCGCGCATCTGCGCAAGCAGTTCGACGAGTACGGCCGCATCATCCGCGAGGCCAACATCAAGGGGGAGTGAGTCCGGCCGTCGTGGAAGATCAGTACTTTGCGTACGACTTCTCTTCGACGTGCACCGAGCCGCACATGACGTTGATCGCCCGCTTCAGCGCGGCGCGCCGGTCGTTGAGCCGATAGACCGAACGGGCGAGCTCGACGAAGCGCGGGCCGAAATCGCCCGCGGCCTCGCAGGCGCGGATCGCGTCCTCGACGTCCCACAGGTCCTGGTTCACGGCCTTGAGGCGGGCGACCTCGCGATCGAGCTCCGCTCCGGTGAGCCGCTGCGCGCGCCTGACCTCCCGGAGGGCCGCAAGCTCGCGCCGCACGTTGACGAGCTTCGCGGGCTCGGCGATGCGCTCGGACTTTATCTCCAGGATGGTGATCTTGTCGATCAACTCCCCGATCGCGATCGGCACCGCGATCTCCCCACCGCGCGGGCCCTCGGGCCCGCGCAGGACTGCCGCGCCGACCATGTCGCGCAGGGCGCGCGCGACTTCGGTCATGACGCCTTGCCAGCCGTCGGCCGTCTTCTGCCGGAACAACCGCGCCGTCGGGTAGAACGGGCTGGTGTCGCCGGCACGCAGCCAGCGCCAGTCGGGCGACTGCCGCAGCAGCACCCAGAACGGACGCCCAAGCGCTCCGGCGAGATGCGGGATCGCGGTATCGCTGGTGATGACGAGATCGAGCGACATCATCACGGCGGCGGTGTCGACGAAGGCGTCGCCGCCGCCGTCGAAGTCCGGCCCGAGCGTCTCGATGCGATCGGCGAATGGGACTTGCCCAAGCTGCTCTTCGCCATCGCCTTTCTGCAGGCTGATGAGCCGGACGCCGGGGATCTCCGCGAGCGGCGCGTAGAGCGCGAGCGGGATCGATCGCCCATGGTCGATGTCGCCCGCCGGATTGCCCTGCCAGGCGATGCCGACCTTGAATCCGCCGCCGAGGCGCTCGCGCCAGCGCGCAAGGCGCTCCGCCGCGGCGGAAAGATAAGGAATGCGGGGAGCGAGACCGCCGGGACGCAGGTTGAGCGCCAGCGGCAGGCTCAGGAGCGGGACCCAGCCGGTCAGGCCCTTGATCGACAGCGGCGTGTTGCGGGGCACGAAATCGATGCCGGTCCCGAGGCTGGCGAGCAGCGCGAACAGCTTGCGGTCGGTCACGAACGTCACGAGCGTGCCGGTCCTCGTGAGCTCCGGAAGGAAGCGCGCGAACTGGATGGTGTCGCCGAGGCCCTGCTCGGCGAGAACCAGCAGCGACGAGGGCTGCGGCCCGGTCCGCCAATGCGGCACCGCCACGTTCGCACCGGTCGTGTCGGAGCGGGTCGAGAACGGCGCCACGATCTTGTGGGTGGCAAGGCGCGCCTCGAACATGCGCCACGCTTCGCCCCAGTCCTCCTTGTAGAAGAGTGCCGTCGCATAGTTCAGGGCGCAGGCGTGGTAATCGGGCTTGAGCGAAAGCGCCTGGCGGAACATGGGCAGCGCCTCGTCGAGCCGGCCGTGATCGCGCAGCGCCGTCGCGAGGTTGTGCAGGACCGTGCTATTCGCCGGATCGGCGGCATGCGCCGACCGATACGTCTCGATAGCCTCGGCGAGGCGGCCGGCGCGATGCATGGACGTGGCGAGGCCGAGGCGCGCCTCGGGACTGTCCGGCTCCACCGCAAGGGCCTGGCGATAGAGTGCTTCGGCCGCGGCGAAATCGCGTCGCGTGAAGCGGCAGAGAGCCAGATTCGACAGCGAGGGATCGTGTCCCGGCGCGCCGGCCAGCACGGTCTCGAATAGGCGGGCGGCATTGTCGGTGTCGCCTTCCTGCAGGGCACGGCGGCCTGCCTGGAATGCGCGGGCGAGATCGGCCGGCAATGGCGTGGTGGATCTCATGTGCGATATCCCGCCGCCCTGTCACATCGTCGGGTTGGTGTAGGCGCCGCCGAGCGCGTTGAGCCCGTAGGCCGCCCCCGCGATGTCGAAATTGAAGGAGAAGTGCTGGCTCATGGCCAGCACGTCGCGCAGGTGCCGCTGCAGCGGATCGCGCGTGTAGAGACCCTGCGCGCCGTAGCACGACCACAACGTCTCCACCGCCTCGCGCGCCTGGCTCACCGCGAAGCTTAACTGCGCGCGGATCCGCAGCTTGGTTTCGAGGTCGGGGATCCGGTTGCGTGCCGCCATGTCGTGCAGCGCGATGGCCGACCCGCGCATGAAGTCGCGGCTCGAGTCGATCAGGCAGCGCGCCCGCGCCACCTTGACTTGCACGGCCTGGAAATCGGCGACGCGCGCTCCCGTATAGGTGCCGGTGCGCTTGGTCATGGCGGCGAGGAACAGCTCGTAGGCGCCCTCGGCCGCGCCGACCGCCGCCGGCGCGAGCGGGTGGGCCGCGGCCGCGACGATCGGGATGCGGTACAAGGGCCCGGGGTTGAGCGCGGCCCCCGGGTGCTCGCTCCCGCCGCGGCAGCGCTGGAGCGCCAGCGCCCGCCGCTCGGGAACGAACAGCTCGGTGACGCTGACGTCCTTGCTCCCGGTGGCCGCCATTCCCATGGCGTACCAGGTGTCGATGATCTGGTAGTCGGATTTCGGCACCAGGCACAGCCGCCAGTCGATCGCGGTCTTGCCGTCGTCGCCATAGACCGACACGGCGAGCATGTTCCAGTCCGAATTGTCGACGCCCGAGGAGAACGGCCAGCGGCCGTTGACGATGAAGCCGCCCTCCGTCTTGCGGGCGCGGCCGGCGGCGAGCGCGATCGAGGAGGCGATCAGCGCGTCCGGGTTCGCCTCCCACACTTCGCGCTGGGTCTCGGGGTCGTAGTAGGCGAGGATCCAATGGTGGCAGGCCAGGTTGCCGACGTTCCAGGCGGTGCTCGGACAGCCGCGCGCGAGCTCGTCCGTGATGTCGACCAGGGCCACGAACGGAAGCTCCATTCCGCCGAACGCCTTCGGCTGGTGGAAGCGGAACAGCCCGCTCTCGTGCAGCAGCTGTTCGTTCTCGCGGACGAGCATGCGCGCGTCTTCGGCCGCTTGCGCGCGCTCGCGCAGGGTCGGCACGATCTCGCGCGCCCGCCGCATCGCCTCGTCGTAGTCGACGGCGGAGAAATCGCGCCGTAGCGCCTGCGGCAGTGTGCCCACGGCGTCGTTCATGATCGCTTCCCTCCGACGCTCGATACGGTCCCGCACCGCGCTCCGGCATGCAAGGCCTTTCGGCGCAGGACGATGGCGTGTGGACGATGAGACGAACCAGGTCATTCAGCCGCCGACAGCAAATTTCGACCCGGCGAACCGCGCGCATTGTGCAGGGTGATGTGACCGTCTCCACACCCTGGCGGCGCGTGCCGGCGTATAAGCGCAGGACGTAGATTCGGTCCAGGGAGGTACGGATGACCCGCGCCGTTGAGATCGTACGAAAGGTCGCGCCGCAAGCGCAGGCCAGCTATCTTGCGGCATTCGAGAATGGCGACGGCTTGCTGCGGCAGCACGACGTCACGACGCCCGAGCGGCTGGCGCACTTCCTCGCCCAGATCCTTCATGAAACCGGGGGGTTGAGGCTGGAACATGAGAGCATGAACTATCGGGCAGAGCGGATCATGGAGATTTTCGGGGTGGGCCGGCATTCCGCGGCAATTAGGCCGGCCGAGGCGCAAAATCTCGCGCACAACGAGCGGGCGCTCGCCGAACGAGTTTATGGACTGGGCAACCCGGGTAAGGCGGCGGAACTCGGGAACACGCAAGCCGGCGATGGATTCCGGTTTCGCGGCGGCGGCCTCATGCAGACGACCGGCCGGGCGAACTATCGCGACACGGGACTGCGATGCGGCGTGGATTTCGAGACTCATCCCGAGTTCGTCCTGTCGGCGGAGCACGCCCTGAAGCCGGCGCTGGTCGAATGGACGCAACAGCGGCTGAACGTACTTGCCGACAACAATGATATTCTTGCGATTTCACGCGCCATCAATTGCGGCAGCGCCAAGTCGAAGAAGATTCCCAATGGCATGCAGGACCGCACCACCTGGTTCGCCAGGGTGCGTCCGCTGATCGATTCCCTGACGTTCCAGGGGGCTGCACCCCTTTCCGAGCCCGGCTCGACCGGCACCGATGCGACCGCTCCGTCGCAAGTGGACAGAATACCCGCGATCTCTCCCCTGGTGGGTGGCGCGATCCTGCGCCTCAACGACCAGGGGCCGGTGGTCCGCGCCGCCCAGCGAGCTCTCGCGCGTCTCGGGTATCCCCTCAAGGGCACGGGTTTCTTCGGCCCGACAACGGAAGCCGCCGTAAGGGATTTTCAAACCGCCCATCGCCTCGAAATCGACGGCGAGATTGGTGCCGAAACTGCGAACGCGATCGACAGGGCTGTTGCCGGTCAGGTGTCCGGCGGGCCGGCCGTGCCGCGGCCGATCGCGGCGCCTTCGCCCGCTGGGGGCATATCGTCGCCGCAGCCCGGCATTGCACCCTTGGTCGGGAGCAGGATTCTGCGCATGGGCGACCAGGACCAGGTCGTGCGCGCCGTTCAGCTCGCGCTGGCGAGATTGGGTTACGGCCTCAAAGGATTGGGCTATTTCGGCGGTGCCACCGAAGCCGCGGTCACGGATTTTCAGGAGGCGCATGCCCTCGAAGTGGACGGCGAAGTCGGCCCGGAAACCGCGAAGGCCATCGACGTTGCCGTCGCGGCTGTGGGAGGCGTCGTCGGTCCCGCCGCAGGTAATGACCAGCAGCGCGTTTCCTCCCCGATCGACGGGCGGCCGCTGTGGCTGGTCGAGGGCCTCAAGTGGATTGGTACTGCGGAGGTGGCGGGCTCGAGGGACAGCCGGGATATTCTTCGTTGGGCCGACGAAGAAGGCGGCGCCATCAGCAGGGCCTATACGCACGATTCGATCCCGTGGTGTGCACTGTACGCCAATATGGTTCTGACCAAGGTCGGGCTCGAAGGCACCGAAACCTTGTGGGCATTGGACTGGGCGAACTGGGGCCAGCGGCTCCCTGGCCCGGCAGTCGGTGCATTCGCTCCGATGCGCCGCGATGGTGGCGGTCATATCGCGATCGTGGTCGGACGCGACCAGAATGGCAATCTCATGTGTTTGGGTGGCAACCAGGATGACGCCGTGAACATCCAGCCGTTCCCGGCGCGCCGACCGTTGGGCTTCCGCTGGCCTGAGGGCGTTCCGGTTCCCGCCAATACCGGCCTGGCCACGCTGCCGCTGGTGAAATCCGACGGACCCGTCTCGATCAGGGAAGCATGAGCGGACGTAACGAGCTGAGCGTGATGCTGAAACGGTACCGGCTTTCGGAAAAGGTCTTTCCGCAGCAATGAGCTGGAGCGGGATGACGATTCGAAGAAAAGTCATCCCACTCCAGGCAAACCACCGGCCGGGCTATGCGTTGCGGCAGTTACGCGCGGCCGCAACCGCCGGAACGCCGGTGCGCGTGCGATTTATCCAGCCGAGTGGCGAGGTCGTCGAGTTGGTGCGGAGCGACTAGCTTCCCTCGGCGCGGCGATCACAGCGATCCGATCCCGCGCCTCCGGTTCGCCGACGGGTCCGCCCTTAACCCGGACGTCAGTATCGCCACCCGTAGCCGCCGAAATAGCTGGAAGCGTAGCCGCCGCAGCCGCAACCATACGACGGATACGCATAGGCCGCGTAGCTAGATGACGGGTAGCCGTAGCCTGCGTAGCCGTAGGATGGATAGCCGTAATAGGACGCTGCCGTCACGCCGGCGACGATGCCGGCCGCGCCCCAGCCGAGCCCCCAAGGGCGCCTCCAGCCATAACCCACGTAGGGCCGCCGCCAGCCGTAGAAGCCGGCGGTGCGCCAGCCCAGGCCGGGCCGCAAATAGGGCCGGCCGTAGAACCCGGCGGTGCGCATGCCCCAGCCCGGACGCACGAACGGACGCCCGTAGAAACCGGCCGAGCGGACGCCGATCACACGCGGGCCCCAGGCGGCGCCGCGATAGCCCCAGGCGCGTTGGGCGGACGCGCTCTCGACGAAGACGACGCTCAGCAGAAATGCCCCAAGCGCTGCAAGGAAGACCTTACGCATGACCAACTCCCTGGCCTGTCTTGCCGCATCGTCGCCATCATATCCACACATCCGTTCCGCTGTACATCCGGCCGCGGCTGTCTTGACTCATCGAAGCGACCGTTCCGCGTGTCGGGACGCCCGCACATTAATCGGCCGATAACCATCCGATCAGGAAAAGGTCCCCTGTTCGCAATGTCTTGTTCACCTACACCCTACCGTGCTCCGTTGATTTGCCATGGGGTTGGGCATGTGGCAGTTCGGTGCGCGGGCGACGGAAATCCCGTCGCAGGACTTCAAAGCGGATACGCCTCATTCATTCAGCCTGCGGGCGGCATGGAACGCCCGTCCCGTCCGCCTGATCATCTATTTCGGATTCCTGCTCGTCGTGGCGATCGCGACGGCCGGTGGCTTCGCCATATCGGAGCTGCGCAGCAACGTTCTCGCCAACAGCGAACGTCAGATGCAGAACGTGGTCTCGGTACTCGCCGAGCACGTCGAGCGCACGCTGGAAGCGCTGGCACTGACCCAGTTCCGTTTCGTGCAGGAGATGCAGGCGCTCAGGATCCCCTCCGGCGACGAGTTCGACCGGCAGATGTCGAGCTACGACGTCCACGCGCTGCTCAATGAACGGATCGCCAATCTGCGGCCGGTCCACGCGCTCATGCTCGCCAATGCGCGCGGCCAACTGATCAACGGGTCGCGCGACTGGCCGAACCCGGGCGAGGACTTGGCGGGTGAAGAGTACTTCAAGGCCTTCCAATCCAATCCGGCGCTGACCTCGTACATCAGCGCGCCGGTGGAAAGCCGCGAGACCGGGAAGTGGATCTTTCACGTCGCGCATCGGCTGGTGGGTGCGAACGGCGAGTTCGCCGGGCTGATCATCGGCGTCATGGAGCTGCGCTATTTCGAGCAGCTGTTCGCGACCGTGTCGGCCGGACAGGGCACGTCCATCGCGCTGGTTCGGCTCGACGGCAGGCTGCTCGCGCGCTTCCCTCCGGTCGACATGCGCAGCGCCCCTTCGTTCGGCTCCAATGCGTTGTTCAAGTCCGTGCTGCCCACGGCAGGCCGGGGCGTCATCCGGGTGAAAGGCATGTTCGGCGGGCAGGACCGCCTGATCGCCGGTCACAGCCTCGTGCATCATCCGCTCACCGTGAACATCGGCATGGATATGGACGTCGCGCTGGCCGACTGGACCAAAGGCGCCGTCGATATGGCGGGCGTCGCCATCCTCATCATCTGCGTATTCAGCGGCATGATCTTCCTGTGCGCGCGGCAGGTCGGGACCAGCCTCAACTGGCAGAAATTCCGGCTCGACATGGCGCTCAACAACATGTCGCATGGCCTTTGCATGTTCGACGCCAGGGGCAGGCTCGTCGTCCACAACGCCCGCTACGTTGAAATATTCAGGATGCCTCCCGGCCTGGTGAAGCTCGGCTGCACGGTGCGCGATCTCCTGCGGGATCTCGCCCAGGCGGGAATCGTGGACGGCGACCGGGAAAAATACGTTTCCGATCTCCTCGCCTCCATCGCCCAGGGCAAGACGACGCACACATTCCGCGAGCTCAACGACGGACGCACCATCCACATCACCAACCGGCCCCTGCCCGACGGCGGATGGGTGGCGACGCACGAGGATATCACCGAGCGTCGCCAGGCCGAGGAGCAGATCAACCACATGGCGCACCACGACGCGCTGACCGACCTGCCCAACCGCGTGCAGTTGCGCGAGCAGCTGGAGGCGGCGCTGCTGCGCGTCCGCCGTGGCGAGTTCCTCGCCATCCTCTATCTCGACCTCGATCACTTCAAGAGCATCAACGACACGCTCGGCCATGCGATCGGCGACGAGCTCCTGAAGACGGTGGCTGACCGGCTGCGCCGCTGCATTCGGGAGACCGACACGATCGCGCGGCTGGGCGGAGACGAGTTCGCCATCATCCAGACCGCGATCGAGCGGCCGTCCGACGCCGCAACACTTGCGCGCCGCATCCGCGAGGCGGTCACGGCGCCGTTCGAGCTCGATGGCCACCACGTCGTCGCCGACGTCAGCATCGGCATTTCCATCGCGCCGAACGACGCCACTGATTCCGACCAGCTGCTCAAGAACGCCGACATGGCTCTGTACGGGGCGAAGAGCGACGGACGTGGCACGTTCCGCTTCTTCGAGCCGCAGATGGACGCGCGCGTGAAGGAACGGCGCTGTCTCGAGCTCGACCTGCGCCGGGCGCTTCAGAACGGGGAGTTCGAGCTCTATTACCAGCCGCTGATCAACCTCGAGCGCAACGAGGTCAGTAGCTGCGAGGCCCTGTTGCGTTGGCACCATCCGCAACGCGGCATCATCCCGCCGGCCGAGTTCATCCCGGTCGCCGAGGAGACCGGCCTCATCGCCCCGCTGGGCGAATGGGTGCTCGAAGCGGCGTGCGCCGAGGCCGCGACCTGGCCCGACAACATCACGGTCGCGGTGAACGTCTCGCCGGTCCAGTTCAAGAATCATGCGTTGCCGCTGGCGGTTGTCGGTGCCCTCTCGGCATCCGGCCTGCCGGCCCATCGGCTCGGAATCGAGATCACCGAGGCGGTCCTCATGCGCGACAACGAGGCGACCTTGGCGACGCTGCACCAGCTGCGCGATCTCGGGGTGCGGATCATCATGGATGATTTCGGCACCGGGTACTCCTCGCTGAGCTATCTGCGCAGCTTCCCGTTCGACAAGATCAAGATCGATCGCTCGTTCGTCAGTGACCTGTCGGAAAAGGACGACGCCGGAGCGATCGTGGAAGCCGTCACCACCCTCGCCAGCAGCCTGAAGATGTCCACGACCGCCGAAGGCGTGGAGACGTCGCTCCAGTTCGAAAAGGTCCGCGCGCTGGGCTGCACCGAGATGCAGGGCTATCTGTTCAGCCCACCGAAGCCGGCGGGCGAGCTCGCCCGGCTGCTGCGATGGCGGCCCAAGGAGGCAGCCGGCGCGGCGTGATCGGGCAAGCCGCGATCACGCGATGAACGTGGGCGAGAAGCCCGCCGGCGCAATCCCGTTGAGCTCGACCGTGCCGCCGCCCGACAGCGTGAGCAGCACGTCGCCGTCCGCCGAGGTGCCGACCGTGAAGGTCTGACCCTGCAGGCCGAGGCGATCGCCTTCGGCGAAGCTGAAGCCGTTGACCTGGTCGGCGCCCGAGCCGGCCGCGAACGCGTAGAGGTCGGTGCCGGCGCCGCCCGTCGATGTATCGTTGCCCTCGTTGCCCCAGATCGTGTCGTTGCCGGCGCCGCTCACCACCAGGTCGGCGCCGAGCCCGCCGAACACCAGGTTGGCGCCGTCGCCGGCGTTGATCGTGTCGTTGTTCTGGTTGCCGAAGATCAGGTCGTTGGCCGCGCCGGTGACGATTGAATTGTCGCCGAAGCCGCCGATGACGCTGTTGGCGCCGCCGCCGGTGTTGATCGTGTCGGCGCCGCCGTTGCCGAAGATCAGGTCGCTGCCCGCCCCGGCCGCGATCAAGTCGGCGCCGTCGGCGGAATCCTGGCCGCCCACGATCGTATTGTTGCCGTCTCCACCGTCGACGGTGTCCTGCCCTTCGTTGCCGAACAGGAGGTCGCCCTCCTCGCCGCCGCCGACCAGGTCGCTGCCGGTGCCGCCGTAGACGGTGTCCTTCCCGCCGCCGCCCTGCATCGTGTCGTTGCCCTGGTTGCCGAACAGCAGGTTCGCCCCGCCGAGCCCCGCCACGCTGTCATCGCCCGCCAGCGCTGCGATCGTGTCGGTGCCGTCGACGCCGACGATGTTGTCGTTCCCCGACGTGGCCCCGGCGGGCGGAGGAGAGGGCGGCGGCGGCGCGGCGCCGACCGTGAGAATGCTGCCGCCGGCGCCGTCCGAGGTCATCGTGAACACCTGCCCGGCATAGCTTGCGGCCGGATCGAGCTGCAGCGTGATCAGGTCCCCTGATGTCAGGAGGATCGTCAGCACGTTGCCGGCCCCCAGGGTTGCTTCCTTACCGACGACGCCCGCCAGATCGATGACGTCCCCGCTGCCGAAGCCCGTGAAGGTCCCGTCGAAATGGTTGTCGGCGAGCGTCGTTGCCGCGAGATGCACGGTCTGCGCGCCGCCGACGAAATTGATCGAGTCGAAGCCTTCGCTGCCGAGCGTCCAGGTTCCGCTGAGCAGGTTCACGACTTCCATGTGCGTCAGGTTGGCGATCGTTCCGCTGCCGGTGCCCTGCAGGTTGAGCGCATCCGTCCCGCCGCCGCCGTCGAGCAGGCCGCTGATCGACGAGCCGGTAAAGAGGTTGATCGAATCGTTGCCGCCGCCGGTCGCGACGCTGCCGCTGATGGTGCCCTTGTTGGTGATGGTGTCGGCGAAGGTGCCGATGATGACGATCGCCTCGCCGTTGTCGCCCTGGATCAGCCCCTCATTGTAGATCGTGGCGGCCGCGAAGGCATTGCCCAGGTTGCTGTCGTCGACCGTGATGGCGCGCTGGACGCTGCGGATCGTGCCGTCGGTAAAATTGTTGATGGTTCCGCCGCCCAGCGTGATGGCTTCCGACAGACTCACGCTGGAGGTGCCGAACACCTGGATCAGCCCGTGATTGTCGAGGTCGATGAGTTCGTCGACGTCGATGCCGTCCCCGTCGACCGTGCCGGCGGCGTTGCCGGTGATCGTCCCGCTGTTGTCGATAACCGTCGTCGTCGCGGCGCCGGTATCCATGTTGAGGCCGCCGCCGAGCGTGGCGGTAATGGTGCCCTGGTTGTTCAGTGTGAACGGGTTGTCGCCGGTGATGCCGTGGCGCGCCCCGGTGATGGTTCCATCGGAAAAGTTGTGAACCATCCCGCCGGTATTGGCCTGGAAATCGACGGCATCGCCTTCGTTGCTCGCCGAGATGATCCGGCCGTGATTGTTGATCGTGGCGTTGGAGCCGGGCCGGACCGCGTCGGCGCCGCTCGCGCCGATCAGCCCGCCGAAGTTGTTGTTGATCACGACGGTCGCGGTGGACTGCAGCGCCGCGAAATCCAGGGCCTGGCCGCTGGCGGCGGCGACGACGTTGTTCGAGCCGTCGATCGCCCCTGAGACCAGGATCCCGGAATTGTCGACCGTGATGGTGCCGGTGGCGATGCTGGTGTTGACTTGGAAGCCGTCGTTGTTTTGCGAGATCAGCAGCGCGCCGGCGTTGTTGTGGAGCGTAATGCTGCCGGTGGCGAATGCCCCCGAGGTATCGATGCCGCGCGTCGTCGCGCGGATTGCGCCCGAGTTGTCGATGATGACGCCGGGGCTGGCCGATCCACCGGTCCAGGTGATGGGGGTCGTCGCCTGCAGCGTGCCGCCGGCCGCGATGGTGCCGGTATCGTTGTTCGACACAGACTTGGGCGTGGTGTCGGTGACACCACCATTCACCGTGAAGGAGGCCATGATTGTTCCGCCGGGGCAGGGGGGGAACGCGGCGGGCCGCCCCTCGGCCCCACACGTCGATGCCTCCCATTTGATTCCGTGTCTCGATGACAGGGCGATGACACTCGCCCTGGTACGCACCGCCTGGCGGCGTGCGCACCGATTTCCGCACGCGGAACCGTGGTGTTGGTGAGGCGGAGGGAAAGCGGATATAATCTGTCCCGCAGCCTTGCAGCCGGGAGATTCAGGGGCCCTCTTGCACAAAGCCAGGTCTGAACCGCTCACCGTCACCCATGCCCGCGGCGCGGCCAGATTTGCCGTCGAGCTTCTGGTTGTCGGCCTCGCCTATTTCATCTTGGCGAAGGTCGGCCAGGGGCTGACCGCCATCGGAGCGACCGCTACCCCGGTCTGGCCGGCGACGGGCTTGGGTCTGGCCGCCGTGCTGTTGTGCGGGCTGCGCGTCTGGCCGGCGATCTTCGTGGCTGCATTCGCCGCCACCGCAACCACCGAGGTTGCGAACGCAACGCTTGAAGGCACCCTCCTGGCCGCATCGGGCGTCGCCACGGGATACGCGCTCGAGGCCGTGGTCGGCGGTTATCTGGCGGCCGTCTGGTCGAGCGGTGCCAGGACGTTCGATACGTCGACCGGCGTGTTGAAATTCGCGTTGATCGGTCTTGCCCCGGGCACGGCGCTCAGTGCCGGCATCGGCACGGCCAGCCTCAGCCTTGCCGGCTACGTCGACTGGAGCGATTTCGCCTCCATCGGATTTGCCTGGTGGCTCGGCGACGTCGCCGGGGCGCTGGTCATTACCCCGGTGATCGTCCTGTGGGCGAGGAGCGCTTGGCGCGGTCTTGCTCCCGGCGAGGTCCTCGAGGCCGGGGTCGTCCTGCTCCTCGCCGCCGCGGTGGGATTCGTGCTGTTCGACCCGCCGATCGAGGCCCCGATCAGGGGCTCGCTCGGCTTCCTGGCGATTCTGCCGCTGCTGTGGGCGACACTGCGCTGCCGCCCCGCGGTCACCGCGACCGCTGCGCTCATCCTCGCGTGCTTTGCGGTGGCGGCCGCGGTGACGGGTGGCCGCCCCATTGCCGAGGCGCCGCCCGAGGCATCCTTCCTGCTCCTGGTCATGTTCATGGTCAGCATCGCGGTTCCCAGCCTCGCGGTGAGCGCCGACATCGCGGCGCGAAAGCGCCGGGAGGGGAGCCTGCGTCAGCAGGAGCAGGACCTGCGCGCCATGTTCAGCCAGGCTGTCATCGGCATGGCGCAGGTCGATCCGGCCGGGCGGCTGCTCCTGGTCAACGGCCGATTTTGCGAGATCGTCCAGCGCTCGTCGGCCGAGCTCATGCGACTGCGGCTGCAGGAGATTACCGATCCCGACGACGCGCCCGCCCTGCTGGCAGGGATGGAGCGTGCGATCCGCACCGGCGAGGCATTCGCCATCGAGAGCCGGTGCATTCTGCCGGACGGCTCGCGCGCCTGGATCCGCAGCAATTTCTCCACCATCTCCGATCAGGACGGCACCGTGCGTCTCGTGGCGGTCGCCGAGGACGTGACCGCGCGCCGTCGCGCCGAGGAAAACCTGCAGCGCATCTATGCGGACCTGGAGAACATGGTGCACGAGCGCACCGCCGCGCTCGAGGAGGCGAACCAGGTCCTGCACACCGAGATCGCGCAGCGCAAGCACGTGGAGGCCGCGCTCAAGCACGACATCGCCGAGCGCCGCAAGGCGGAAGCGGCGCGCAGGGAGAGCGAGCGGCGCTTTCGTCTGTTCATCGACGCCGTCACCGATTACGCGCTGTGCATGCTCGATTGCGACGGCAACATCACCAGCTGGAACACCGGCGCACAGCGGATCCACCAGTACGCGGCGGCCGAGATCATCGGCAAGCGTTTCAGCCAGTTCTACACCGAGGAGGACCAGCAGCGCGGCGAGCCCGCGCGCGCTCTCCAGATCGCCGCCTACGAGGGCAAGTACGTCGCCGAAGGCTGGCGCATGCGGCGTGACCGCAGCCTGTTCTGGGCCAGCATCGTGATCGAGGCGATCCGCGATGAAGTCGGCTCGCTCGTCGGGTTCGCCGAGATCACGCGCGACATCACCGAGCGCCGGGAGGCGGAAGCGGCGCTGCAGCGGGCGAAGGAGCAGCTCGCCCAGTCGCAGAAGATGGAAGCGCTCGGCCAGCTGACCGGCAGCATCGCCCACGACTTCAACAACCTGCTGATGATCGTGAGCGGGCACGCCCAGCTGCTGCGCCGCCGCCTCACCGATTCCAAGCAGCTGAAGGCGATCGATGCGCTGCAGTCGGCGGCGAGCCGCGGCGAAAGCCTGACGCGCCAGCTGCTGGCGTTCTCCCGCCGCCAGCCGTTGAGCCCGGTCGTGGTCGACCTGCACGAGCGCGTCGAGGCGGTGCACGACATGCTGGTCGGATCGTTGCGCGGCAACATCGAGCTCAAGCGCGACATCTCGGCCGATCTCTGGCCGGTCGAGGTCGACGTCGCCGAGCTCGAGCTGGCGCTGGTGAACATCGCCGTCAATGCGCGCGACGCCATGCCGGGCGGCGGCAGCATCACGGTGTCGGTGCGCAACGTGGTCCTGACGCAGAAGGACAAGCTCGACGGGCTGGAGGGCGAGTTCATCGCGCTCGCGGTGAGCGACACCGGCGTCGGCATCGCGCCGGACATCCTGCCGCGCGTGTTCGAGCCGTTCTTCACGACCAAGGGCGTGGGCAAGGGCACCGGCCTCGGTCTGTCGCAGGTCTACGGGTTCGCGCAGGCCTCGGGCGGGAGCGTGGTGGCGACCAGCGCGGCCGGCAGCGGCACGACGATCACCCTTTATCTTCCGCGCAGCCATGCCGAGCCCAGCCGGGCTGCGAAGCCGGTCGAGTCGCATCCGGTCGCGCCGGGGGAGGGGACCGTGCTCATCGTCGAGGACAACACCGAGGTCGCCGAGGTGACCTCCTCGCTGGTCGAGCAGCTCGGCTATCGCACGCTGCGCGCGGAGAGCGCCGCCGACGCGCTCAGCACGCTGCAGCGCCACGACCGGATCAGCCTGGTATTCAGCGACATCGTCATGCCGGGCGCCATGAACGGCGTCGCGCTCGCCCAGGTCATCGCCAAGCGATACCCGGAGCTGCCGGTCGTGCTGGCCAGCGGCTACAGCGACATGGTGCAGGCGGCCGAAGCGCGGTTCGTCGTCCTGCGCAAGCCGTTCCAGCTGCCGGCGGTCGAACGGGCCTTCCACGAGGCTCGGACGCGCAGCGCGGCGCACCGGTGAGGGCGTGCAGGTCTCGCGTCCGCACGACGGCGCCGGATGAGCCTGGACGGCAGGATGTTGGAAAGCGGCGGACCATCATGGCGAGCGAATCTCCCACCTTTGCGGTTCCGCCCTCGTTCCTCGGAATCGGGCGCCGCGAGCGCGACGCGGCGCTCGCCATTGCCGGCATCCCGCTCGACATCGGCACGACCAACCGCAGCGGCGCCCGGTTCGGGCCCCATGCCATTCGCCATGCGAGCCGAATGCTGGTCGACGGCGCGCATCCGACCGCCTGGATCGATCCTGCGCAATTGCTGCTCTCGGATATCGGCGACTTTCGCATCGCGCTCGGCGATATTGCCGCGAGCCTCGAAGCCATCGAGGAGCAGGCCTCGGGCGTTGACCACCTCGTGGCGCTCGGCGGGGAGCACGGCATAACACTCGCCCTGCTGCGGGCGCTGGCCCGCCGGACCGGGCCACTTGCGCTCGTTCATTTCGACGCTCATGTCGATACGTGGCCGGATAATTTCGGACAGCGCTATGGGCATGGCTCGGTGTTCTATCACGCGATCGAGGAAGGCCTCGTCGATCCTCGCCGCATGGTGCAGATCGGGATCCGCTCCCCCGTCCAGCGCGACGTGTTCGACTGGACGGTCGGGCGCGGCGTCACCGTCGTCGCCGCCGAGGAGGTGCATGAGCAGGGTCCACAGGCGGTTGCGCAGCGGGTCCGCGGTATCGTGGGAGAGGCGTCTTGCTACCTCAGCTTCGACGTCGATGCGCTCGATCCGGCTTTTGCGCCGGGCACCGGCACGCCCGAAATCGGCGGTCTGGCGTCATGGCAGGCGCAGTCGATCCTCCGCCGCCTGACCGGCCTCCGCTTCCGCGGGATGGACGTGGTCGAGGTCGCCCCAGCCTACGATGTGGCCGAGATCACGGCGCTGGCTGCGGCAACGATGGTGTTCGAGTATCTGGCCCTGGTCGCTGTCACGCGATCGCAAGATCATTGAGCGTACAATCGGCTCGGCAACGAATGAACGAGGTTATCACCATATGTTTCCTCTTCCGACCAGCATGTTCCTGACCCAGGGTATCGGCGTTCACCGCCATCGGCTGACCGCGTTCGAACTCGCTCTGCGGGATGCCGATATCGAGCAGCAGAATCTCGTCTCGATCTCGTCGATTCTGCCGCCGCGTTGCCAGCTGGTCGCACGCGAGGTGGGGGTCGCGACCCTGCGGCCGGGAGAGATCACGTTTTCGGTGCTCGCCCGCGCCGAGACCGACGAGCCGGGCCGCCGCGTTCACGCCAGCATCGGGCTGGCGCGTCCGGCCGATCCCGACATGTACGGCTATATCGCCGAGCATCATGGTTGCGGCATGACGGCCGATCAGAGCGGGGAGTACAGCGAAGACCTCGCCGCCACCATGTTGGCCTCGACGCTCGGCATCGAGTTCGACCCGGAGGCTGCCTGGAACGAGCGCAAGAAAGTCTACGAGCACAGCCAGTTGATCATCGACAGCCTGTCGATCACGGCCGCCGCCGAAGGCGACGCGTCCGGCCTGTGGACCTGCGCCGTTGCCGCGGCCGTGTTCCGCTTCTGAGCCGGGACCTCGGCGATCGGCCCTCACCGCTCCGGCGTGAGCACGTCCTCGGCCTGCCCGCCCGACCACAGGCCGCTCAGCACGCCGTCCTCGCCCAGCGCGTAGATGATCGGCTGGCTCGAGCCCCAATCGACGGTGAGCAGGTTGCCCTCGAGGGTTCCGGTGCCGCGATAACTGCTGGAGCCGACCCGCCATTCCATCTGGTAGCGGCCTGCCTGTCGCACGATCGACACGGTGCCCGAATAGCGGCTGCCGTTCGGGTTGCGGCCGCTCACGCTGTAGCGCCCTTCCGGCGCCCGCACGGCGCCCGGAGCGGCACGCGCGAACATCTCGAGCCGGTCGGTGGCGGTGCCGTCCGCCCATTCGCCGTCGAGGACGCCGCGCGTCCCGAACGTATAGACCACCGGATGACTGGCGCCCCAGTTCACCACCAGCATGCGCCCGGCGAGCTGTCCGACGCCGGTGAAGACCTGGCTGCCGATCCACCAGGTGAAGCGCAACCGGTCGCCCTCCGCCACGATCGTCGTCATGCCGCGATAGCGGCTGCCATTGGGATTGGTGCCGTCGGAGCGATAGACGCCGGTCAGCAGCGGCACCGCGGGGACCGCCGCGTTCTGGCGCAGCGGAGCCTCGCGCTGTTCCGCCTTGGGGACCGCCCCGCCGGCGCTCGGCGCGGCCCCGGCCGTCGTCCGGAACACGAAGTCGCCAAAGAACGAGGAGGACAGCCACGGCGTCTGCGTGCCGCGCGTCTCCTGATAGACACCCTTGAGGGTGCGCTTGAACGTCTCCTCCAGGCTGAGGTTCGCCGTGTTGATCGCCTGGGCGAGGTGCTTCGTATAGGGGGAGTTGCGGCCATCCCCGTCGAGCGCGACGGCGCCCGGGGAGGTGGCGAATGACACGAACAGGCTCCGGCTCGAATCGATGCGCGAGAGCCCGCGGGAGGCGCCGGGGAATGGGTTGTCGCGGCAGGCGTCGAGCACCACGATGTTGAGCCCGTTGCGGGCCGCCGCCATCTGGTCGACCACTTCGGCGGCGGTGACGGCCTCGCGCCTGAACTCCTCACCGCTGCCGACCGTCCGGCCGATCGGCACGATATAGTTCTCGCCGTTCATCTGCACGCCGTGGCCGGAGTAGAAGAACAGCCCGACGCCGCCCTTGGCCTTGAGCGTCTCGCCGAACGAGCGTGCCACGTCGCGGATCGTGCGCTGGTCCGCATCGGTGCGCAGAATCACCTCGAAGCCGGCGGCGCGCAGCGCCGCCGCCATGTCGCCCGCGTCGTTCAGCGGGTTGCGCAACGGTCCCCACGAATAGGCCGCGTTGCCGACGATCAGCGCGGTGCGCGGCTCGGCCGCGGCGGTGGTGATCGAGACCGCGAGGGCGGCAGCCGGCAGGAGCAGACCCGCCAGCAGGCGCGAGAAGGTCATGATGGAATCTCCCCAGCGAAAGCGACGCGGCACTTTATCATCATCGGCCGCGAACGAACATGATGGTCGTTTGCCGAACCTGTTGCCCACCTGGGTGTTCTGGGAATGAAGTGGGGATCAGCACTTGGTGAAGCAAGGGTCCAGATTCCGCATGACCGACGCCGTCTGGTGGAAACGCGGCATCATCTATCAGGTCTATCCGCGCTCGTTTCAGGATGCGAACGGCGACGGCGTCGGCGATCTGCTGGGCATCCGCCGGCGGCTCGACTACCTGACCTGGCTCGGCGTCGATGCCGTCTGGATCTCGCCGATCTATCCCTCGCCGATGGCCGATTTCGGCTACGACATCGCCGATTATTGCGATGTCGATCCCTTGTTCGGCTCGTTCGCCGACTTCGATGACCTCGTGCGCGATGCGCACGCGCGCGGCCTGAAGGTCATCCTGGATTTCGTGCCGAACCACACGTCGGATCGTCATCCCTGGTTCCTGGCGAGCCGGTCTTCCCGCCAGGATGCGAAGCGGGACTGGTACATCTGGCGCGACGGCGCGGCCGACGGTGTGCCGCCCAACAACTGGGTATCGCAATTCGGCGGACCAGCCTGGACCTACGATGCGGCCACAGGCCAGTACTATCTGCACAGCTTCCTGCGCGAGCAGCCGGACCTCGACTGGCGCAACCCGGCGGTGCGCGCCGCCATGTACGATGTGCTGCGGTTCTGGCTCGACCGCGGCGTCGACGGCTTCCGGGTGGACGTCATCTGGCTGTTGATCAAGGATGCGGGCTTGCGCGACAACCCGCCGAACCCCGCCTACCAACCCACCCAGGCGACGATCCATCGGCTGCTTTCGCTCCACAACGCCGACCAGCCCGAAGTGCACGACGTGATCGCCGAGATGCGGGCGGTGCTCGACCGTTACGACGAGCGCGTGCTGATCGGCGAGATCTATCTGCCGCTGGAGCGGCTCGTCGCCTATTACGGCAAGGACCTTGCAGGCGCGCATCTCCCGTTCAACTTTCAGCTCATTCAGACGGCCTGGACCGCGCGGGAGATCGCCCGGCTGGTCGAGGACTACGAGGGCGCGCTGCCGGCCGGCGGGTGGCCCAACTGGGTGCTCGGCAATCATGACCAGCCGCGCATCGCGGCCCGCGTCGGCGCGAGCCAGGCGCGCGTCGCCGCGATGCTCCTTCTCACGCTGCGCGGAACGCCGACGCTATACTACGGCGACGAGATCGGCCTCGCCCGCGTGCCGATCGCGCCGGAGGCGATGCGCGACCCGTGGGAACGCAACGAGCCGGGACTGGGCCTAAGCCGCGATCCCTCCCGCACGCCGTTCCAGTGGGACGCGTCGCGGCATGCCGGCTTCACGACAGGCGAGCCATGGCTCCCGCTCGATCCCACGTGCGGCACGCACAATGTCGCGACGCTGCGCCGGGATCCCACTTCGATCCTGTGCCTCTATCGCCGCCTGATCGAGCTGCGCCGACGACATCGTGCGCTCAACAGCGGTAGTTTCCGGCTGATCGCCGTCGAGGGCGATGTCCTTCTGTACGAGCGAGGCGCATCCGGCGAACGGATTCTCGTCGCCCTCAACTTCGGTCATGCGGAGCATGTGGTGCACGGCGCAGGCGGTCTTGCCGAGGCCGTCGTGCTGGCATCGACGCACCTCGACCGTTCCGGTCCAATTTCCGCCCTGACGCTGCGGGGCGACGAGGGCGTCATCGTCCTGTTGGCCCCGAATGCCGGGAAGCGTGGGAACGCGATCGAGCCGTGAAGTCGCGGAAGCTCGAAAAATCCGTGCGCTTCAGCAGATAATCCAGGCCGCCGACGCGGTACCAGCGATAGCCGTATCCGTCGAGGCACACGCAGTGCTTCCCGTTGTCGCCCGCCTGGCTGTGATCGGCGGTTAGAAGGTTGATCAGCCGCTTGCCGCTCTCGCCCTTGAGCCCGGTCGAGAATTCGACCTCGCGCGGGTCTGCGGCGAGGTTGTGCAGGAACAGGACCGAGTTGTTGCGCCAGTCGTAGCGCATCCCGAGGACAGCGTCGTCGCCGACGTCCAGGATCTGGAACTCACCCCATCCGACCTCCGGCACTTCCTTCCGCATCCGGATGATGCGCTCGGTCCAGTTGAGCAGTGAATTGGGGTCGCGCCGCTGCTCGGCCGCATTGAGGTGCTCGTAGCCGTACGGTCCGGTGCTGATGACCGGAACGACCGGCTTGTCGCTTTTCGTGAAGCCGCCATGCGGCTCGGTCGACCAGTGCATCGGCGTGCGGCAGCACGTGCGCTCGGGCAGCGACAGGTCGTCCCCCATTCCGAGCTCGTCGCCGTAGCGCAGCACCGGTGTTCCGGGCAGGGTGAACATCAGGCTGTAGGCGAGCTCGATCCGTCGACGGTCGCCGTGCAGCATCGGTGCCAGCCGCCGCCTGATGCCCCGGTCGTAGAGCTGGTCTTCGCGATTGGGCCCGAAGGCGTCGAAAACCTGTTGGCGCTGCTTGCGGGTCAGGCGGCCGAGATCGAGCTCGTCGTGATTGCGCAGGAAGATGCCCCACTGGCCGCTCGCCGGACGCTCCTCGGTCTTCTTCATCGCCTTCGCCAGCGGGCGGACGTCGGCGGCCGCGAGCGCATAGAACAGGTTCTGGTTAACCTGGAAATTGAACATCATGTGCATCCGGTCGCCGTCGTCGCCGAAATACTGCATATCGGTCTTCGGCAGCACGTTGGCCTCGGCCAGGATGATGGAATCGCCGACCCGCCACTGCAGGAATTCGCGGAACGAGCGGAGCATGTCGTATTGCTCGCGCGGTTTCTTCACGTCGGGCCCCTTCGTGCCGATCACGAAGGGGACCGCATCCATGCGGAAGCCCGACACCCCGAGCTGGATCCAGAAGCCCATGATCTTCAGGATCTCGGCCTGCACTTCCGGATTCGTGGTGTTGAGATCGGGCTGGAACTCGTAGAAGCGATGGAAGTACCATTCCTTTGCCGCTTCGTCGTAGCTCCAGGTCGTCTTCTGCACGCCCGGGAACACCATGCCCTGGTCGGCATGCGGCGGGCGCTTCTTCGACCAAATGTACCAGTTGCGGTATTTCGACTTGGGGTCGCGGCGCGCCTCCTGGAACCAGGCGTGCTGGTCCGAGGTGTGGTTGACCACGAGGTCGATGAGCACGCGGATGCCGCGCTGCTTGGCGCCGTGGGTGAACTCGACGAAATCGCCGAGCGTGCCGAAGGCCGGATTGACCCCGTAATAGTCCGACACGTCGTACCCGTCGTCGCGCCCCGGCGAGCACTGGAACGGCATGAGCCAGACCGCCGTGACGCCGAGCCCGTGCAGGTAGTCGAGCCGCCGCATTAGCCCCTGGAAATCGCCGATGCCGTCGCCGTTGGCATCCATGTAGGTGCCGACCGACAGGCAATAGACGATGGCGTTCTTGTACCAGAGGTCCTGGAGCATGCGCTGTGGCCGGCGCCGGAATGCAATTGCGTTCCGATGGAAAGTCCTGCGGAGGCAAAGAGTTCCAGCGCTCGACGAGCGCGTCGTGATCCTTCTTCGCTCCGTTTCGCCGAGGAGGTCAGGCCGGAAACATCGCGTGCCCCGGCGTCAGCACGTTCTTCGGGTCATATTTCGTCTTCGCCGCCTGCACCAACGGCCAAACGGATCCGTAGTGCCGCATCCAGTCCGCCTGCGTCATCGGAACCGCGCTGGACGTCATCCGATATCCGCCCACGTCGCGCGCGCGCTCATAGAGCGTACGGTTGAGCGCGATCATGGACTGGGTGTCGGTCCCCGCCGGCAGGGTGCGCGACAGCTGGAACCGGTAGATGATGTCCTCGTCCGGCATCCGCGTGAGCGGGCGCTTGATGGCGCTCCGGCGCCACGCCGACATGCGCGGGACGAGGAAGGCGGATTCGGTCGGAGAGCCGAGTATGCTCGAGGTATATTCCAGGTATCGCGACGAGGGAATGCACAGGTAGACGAACGGTTTTTGCGTCGGCGTGGCACATACCGTGCATGTTTCCTCGCGGCGGAAATACTGCTCATAGGTCATGAGCGTCGCGGTCTTCTTGGCGAACTTGAGGCCCGCGGTCAGCTTCGCCTCGTCGGGCGTCTGGGGCGCGTCATGGAAGGCGCCGCCTTCGACGTAGTAGCCGACGCCGCCGGCCGTCCGTCCGGCGCCGCGGCCGTCGAGGTGATGGAAGCGGCCGTCTTTCGCCAGCAGCGCGAGATCGGCCGATGCGCTCTGGAAGTCGTCATAGTCCATCCTGATGAACAGCACGTGGGTCGGCGCCTCGATCAGCCGCATCACTACCTTGGTGATGATGCCGCATTGGCCGAGCCCCCCGAGCATGGCGTTGAACAGATCGCTATTGCGGTCGTCGGAGCAGGTCACGATCGCCCCTTCGCCGGTCACCACCTCGAGCTCCTGCACGTGGTCGACCTGAAGACCGAGGTTGTAGGTGGTGACGCCGAATCCGCCGGTGCTGATCGTGCCGCCGACCGACAGGAACGTATCGGCGATCACCGGCACCGTCAGCTTCTGGGCGTTGGCGGCCATCAGCACGGGGTGCCATTTGGAGCCGGCGCCGATCTCGGCGCTCCCGCCGGTGCCCGATTTGACGATGCGGATGGAATTCAGGCTGCTGGAGTTGATCACCACGCCGCCGTCGACCTGGGTCTGTCCGAAGAACGAATGCGCCTGGCCGCGCATCGCGACCTTGAGCCCGCGACGGTTCGCATGCTGGACGAGCCTGGCGATGTCCTGTGCGTCGCCGGGTCGCAGCACGGCGGCCGGCCTGTGCTGCACGACACGACCAAAGTCGTCGGCCGCCGCCCGCAGCACCGCATCGTCGAAATGGAGCTCCCCGCGCAGATCCTTGAGGTCGTCGCGTAGCGACTGTGCCGACGCCTTGAAATTCGACGACGGCGGCAACGCAAGAAGCGCCGCGCCACCGGCGATACGCTTGGCGAAGTCGCGACGAGAGATGGTCCGGTCCATGTGTCGCCTCCTTGGCTGGTCCTCGACGTCCTGAAGATCGATTTGACGGCGCGCGTGATTCGGAGCGATCCCTGCGAGAGAGAACGAACGTCCGAAATAGTCTGCCGGGGGACCCGATCACGACGCCGTTGCACTGCCGGATGGCGGACGCCGCCCCCGCGGCGTGGCGTGCCGGCTTCAGCGCGCATTGATCCGGTCGAGCCTACGCCCCCGCAGGCCGGCGTGACAAGGCGCTGCCGGCGGGCCAGCTATCCCGGTCCGGTCGCGCAGGCGGCGGCGCGAGCGAGCAGGAGCGCGCGTTCGCGGGCGTTGCGGGTGAGCGCGGCGGCGCGCTCGAACTCCGCGCGCGCCTCGTCGCGCCGGCCGAGCTTCTCGAGCAGGTCGCCGCGCACGCTCGGCAGCAGGTGGTAGCCGGCGAGCGCGGGCTCGCCGGTCAGCGTGTCGGCGAGGTCGAGACCGGCCTGTGGCCCGTATGCCATCGCCAGCGCCACCGCGCGATTGAGCTCCACCACCGGAGATGGCGCGAGGCTTGCGAGGGTGGCGTAGAGCGCCGCGATGCGCGCCCAGTCGGTCTCCGCCGCGGTGGCGGCCCGGGCATGGCAGGCGGCGATCGCGGCCTGCAGCGCGTAGGAGCTGTCCGCACCGCCGAGCTGCTCGGCGCGCTCGAGCGCCGCGAGGCCGCGCCTGATCAGCAGGTGGTCCCACAGCGCGCGGTTCTGCTCGAGCAGCAGCACGGGCTCGCCCGCGGGGCCGAGGCGCGCATTCTGGCGCGAGGCCTGGATCTCCATCAGCGCGACGAGGCCGTGCACCTCCGGCTCGTGCGGTGCCAGCCCGGCGAGGATGCGCCCGAGGCGGAGCGCTTCCTCGCACAGCGCCGGCCGCATCCAGTCGTCGCCGGCGGTCGCCGCGTAGCCCTCGTTGAAGATGAGGTAGATGACTTCGAGCACCGACGCCAGGCGGGCGGCAAGCTCGTCCCCGCGCGGGACCTCGAACGGCACGCCCGCTTCGGCCAATGTTCGCTTGGCGCGCACGATCCGCTGGCTGACGGTCGGCTCGGAGACGAGGAACGCGCGCGCGATCTCGTCGGTCGTCAGGCCGCCGAGCAGGCGCAGCGTGAGGGCAACGCGCGCCGGCGTCGGCAGCACCGGGTGGCAGGAGACGAACACGAGCCGCAAGAGATCGTCGCCGATCTCGTCGTCGAGGGCGGCGTCGAGGTCCGGCGTCTCCTGCGCGTCCTCCATGTCGCGGCCGAGCTCGGCGTGCTTCTCGGCGATCAGCCGGTTGCGGCGGAACCGGTCGATCGCACGATGCTTGGCAGTCGCCATCAGCCAGGCGGCCGGGGTGTCGGGGATGCCGGTTTGTGGCCAGCGCTCGAGCGCGGCGACGAGCGCTTCCTGCGCGAGCTCTTCGGCCATGCCGACGTCGCGCGTCAGTCGCGTCAGGCCGGCGATCACCTTCGCCGACTCGATCCGGAACACCGCCTCGATGGCGCGATGTGTGTCGGCAGCCGTCACGGTCGGCGAACAGAGCATGTCCGCTGCGCCGGGGCAACGATCCGGAGCGCGGCCGCGACGCCGGCCAGCATGTCCCATCCGGAGCTGTGGCCGATCTGTCTCGCCGCCGCGACTGCCGCGTCGGCGTCTCCCGAAATGACGGAAGACACCGCGCAATGGAGATGCTCGCCGACGTGACCGGCGGCCGCGGCCTGCAGGAAGCAGCGGCTCAGGGAAGAGGTCGACTGCGGCGAGGCCTGCCCGAGCACGCGCGCGAGGACTGCGTGGAGGGCTTTTTCGGCGAGCGCATCGAGGAGGGCGAGCACGCCGATCAGGAAATCGTCTCCTGCGGGCGTCAATCCCGGGCCGAGCCCGATCAGGCGGTGAACGGCGTCAGGCGGAGCAGCGGCAGCTCCATCGGTCGCCAGCATGGCGGACAGCCAGCGCTCGAAGCCGGCAACGCGGTCGCGCGCGATGCGCGGCCATGACCCGCCGGCCTCGTCCCGGCACAGCACCGGTCGGGCAAGCCCCTCGGGCGGCGCCTCGAGCGCCGCGGTGCGGCTCAAGATTTCGAGCGTGTCGCTCAGGCCGGCGAGCGATGATGCGATGGGCCACGTGGGGGGACGCCACGGCTCGCAATGTTCCAGGGACAGGACCATGCGTTCGCCGATCCCGATGTGTCGCTCCGTGACGAAAGCCGGCTGGCCCGCACGCAGGTCGAGTTGCGGTGGGCGAAACGAGCCGGCAATCAGTGTCAACGGACCGTTGCCGATCTCCGGCCCGCCGACGCACACGAACCTCTCGCCGGCGCGCAGATAGATGCTGCGATCGAACACGGCGGCGACTTCGGCGAACCGGACGTGCCGGCAGAATTCCTGCGCCAGGATGCCTGCTCGCCGGATCGCGATGACCTGCGCGAGGTCGGTGCCGCGCGCCGCAGGGGCATCGAGAGTCATCGTCCGCATGCGCCGATCGCCCGCATGGCGGTTTCCGCCGCATCCGCCGCCGAGGCCGCGACGATCACACCTGCATTGCGAAGCTTCTGGACCTGGTCGACGCGCGGCTGCGGGTCGGCATCGGTGCCAACGACCGAGGCGACGATCGGCGCCGTGCCGGGGCGGCGCGCGAGGAACTGCGCCACGTGGCCGGCGGGATCGGGATGGGCGCCGAAGCCGAGGACGATATCGATCAGGGCGACGCCGACCTCGGGATCATCGAGCGCTGCGGCGAGCGGGCCGTCGCGCATGGCGGGCTCGATCATCGGATGCGGGCGCCCGCGGGTGAACTCATCGTCGCCGAGATCGATCATGACATGACGGCCCTTGGCTTCGCCGAGGGCGTCTGCGCCCGGCACCGGCACGTTGGAGGCGACGCCGAGGCCCGCCTGGCGGAAGACGATCTGCGCCTCGGCGCACAGCGTGCCGCCCGCGAACAATCCGCGCACCAGCCGGCCGCGATCTGCACGCAGGCTCGGCGGCTCGACCGGCCCCGGCGGCAGGGCACGCCCGAGCGCCGCCTCGGCGGCGGCCCGCAGGGTCGCGGCGCCGCGCGCGTTCGGCGGCAGTGCCTGGCGCTCTCCGCCGAGAAAGCAGATCGTGAAAGGCTTTCGGCTTTGCGCGACCCGGTCGAGCACGAGCCGGGCGACGGCTGCGTCGGGCGGCTTTGAAATTAGAACGACATGCCGCGTCTGCGCGTCGCCCTCGAGCGCATCGACCGCCATCAAGGTCGCGATCGCGCCGACGCGGGCGTCGAGGTCGTGGCCGCCGGTGCCGATCGCGTGGCTGATGCCGCCGCCCGTCTGCGCGATCAGGCAGGACACTTCCTGGATTCCGGTGCCGGACGCCCCGATGAGCCCGATGTCGCCGCGCGGCACCACGTTGGCGAAGCCGAGCGGCAGGCCGGCGATGATCGAGGTTCCGCAGTCGGGCCCCATGACCAGCAGCCCAAGGTCGCGCGCCTCGCGCTTGAGCGCCGCCTCCTCCGCGACCGGCACGTTGTCGGAGAAGATCATGACATTGAGGCCGATGCGCAGCGCCTTGCGCGCCTCGACGGCGGCGAATGGCCCCGGCACCGAGATCAGCGCCAGGTTGGCACCGGGCATCGTCTGAATGGCAGTGCGGATCGTGCGCACGGTGACGAGCCCCGACGCCGAAGGATCGGCCGCGCGCGGCTGGTCGATGAGGCGCCGCGCCGCCGCGAGCGCCGCCGCGCCGGCCGCATCGTCGCATGCGCGCAGCGCGAGGATCAGGTCGCCGGGCTCGGCTGTCTCGCCGTCGGGCCCGAGAATGCCGGCGTCGCGCAGGATGTCCTTGTTCGCCGGCGTGCCGATGAATACGCCCGCCTCTTCGACGCCGGCGAGCGCGGCGACCTCGCGGGAGATCCGCATCAGCATCAGGGAGTTGAGATAGGCTGCGCACCGCACCTCGTTGATGACGATGCTCATGCGACGCCCACCGTCTCGGCGAAACAGACGAGTGCCTGCTCGAAGCACTTGAGCGGCGCCTTCACGATGCCGGCGCCGACCTGGCCGATGCCCGGCTCGCGGTGCGCGATCCCGGTATTGATGGTCGGCGCAATCCCGGTCTCGACCACAAGGCGGATGTCGATGCCGGTCGGCACGCCGGCGAAGTCGAGCGCCGGAATGGTCCAGGCCGGATTGGCGCCGACCGCGATCTCCGTCATCGATCGGGTGAACGCCAGGGCCTGCGACGCGCGTCCCGCCCCCACATAGGCGACGACAGCCGGCGCCGCCGCCATGGCGAAGCCGCCGAGGCCCACGGTCTCCACGATGGCCGAGTCGCCCATGTCGGGATTCGCATCCCGCTCGCTGAAGCCGGGAAAATAGATGCCCTCCGGCATCTCCACCGGGGCGGTGAACCAGCGGTCGCCGGTGGCGGAGACGCGGATGCCGAAATCGGTGCCGTTGCGGCTCATCGCCGTGACGACGGAACAGGCCTCGATGTCGCGCGCCGGATCGGCCAGCGCCTTGCCGGTCGCCATGGCGACGTTGAGGAAGAACTGATCGTTGCGGCTGATGAACTCCAGGCACGCGGCGAGCTCGTCGTTGCTCGGCGCCGTGCGGGCGAGCGCGGGGGCCAGCTGGCGCAGCAGCAGGCTCGAGCAGGCGACGTTGCGCTGATGCATCTCGTCGCCCATGGTCAGGCCGCGGGCGATGAGGGGCTTGAGGGCGACGCCTCCGGCGTCGCGCAGGGCGCGCCCGAGCGCCGGGCCGAGCGTCTCGCGGATCCAGCGCAGGCGGTCGAGCACCTCGGCGTCGTTGCCGCCGAACCGCATGACCTTGCCGAGGCCTTCGTTGATGGCGCAATAGGCGCGGTTCCCGAACGCCCGGTTCTCGACCACCATGAGTGGCTGGCTGCGCGTGGTGAGCCCGGTCATCGGGCCGACCGCGCCGAAATGGTGATTGGGGTGGAACGCGAAGGCGCCGTCGGCGGCTTGGCGCGCCGCCCCGTCGAGATCGCCGGCCCAGCCCTCGAACACCGCAATGCCCATGACGGCGCCGCGCATGGGGCCGCACATCCGCTCCCAGCCGATCGGCGGCCCGGCGTGGAGGATCGTGCGGTCGGCGAGATCGGGAATGGCCTGCGCGGCGGGCACGACGTCGACGAGGACCGGCTCGCCGGCGAGCATGCGCCGCAGCGCTTCCTGGTTGGCCTCCTCGATGCCCTTCATGAGCTATCCCCCGGAGCATTGTCCGGAGAGGGGGATAGCGGTTTTCCACAAGGATTGCGACCGAGGACGCCCGCAGTCGCATCAACCGCGGAGCTTGTCCAGGAGGCCCATCAGCTGCGCGTTGCCCCCCGCCGGCGGCGCCCATTGCACGTGCACGACCTCGGCGCCCTGGCCCGCCAGGTTGGTCGCGAACAATTCGAGCCCGACGTTGACGACGCGCGGCGGCGCGGCCAGCAGGCTGGTCGGATCGTCGGGCTGCTTGGTGTCCATCGTGGCTTCGGTGGGCGGCTTTGAAGATTCCCGCCGACATGATCGGCGGTCCGCCGCACCATGTCCAGACCGCTAGATCTACCACCGTCCCGGCATGTTCGGGTCGATGAGGTTGCCATTGGCGTCGTATTGCCCATAAGGCGAGCGCTGCCCGCCGCGGAAGATCGGGGCCGGCGCGGGCGTGCGGTGTGGATTTGTTCCCTGCGGGACCTGGGCGTGCGCATCAAAGGGCGTGTTGCCCTGGGAAGGCGGAGCGGCCTGGTACGGCACGCTGTCGAGATTGCCGGAACCAATGGACGGATCATACGACTGGGCGAAGGCCGGTGAAGCGACGAAGCCGGCAAGAGCGGCGGCAGCGACAAGCTTGTACATCACGAGTCTCCTGGGTCAGCAGCGTTGCGATGCCGAGCACCATGCCTCGAATTGCGACGGCTGTACTTAAGGCCGGCTGAAACGATCTGAATTGTGCTGAAGGGCCGCGCTCAATTCGCCTGGCCCGGTGCCCGGCGCAGCGCCGGGTGGGCGAGCACCGCATCGGTGCCGGCGTCGACGACGAGGTCCACTTCATCGGTCGGCAGCTGCAGGCGCGTCTGCACCTTGTGGAGCCGCGCGGCGCGCGCCGGATCGAGCTGATCGAATGCGATCTCGACCACGTCGAAACTGATCGCGCTGCAGCGCCAGTCCGTGGGCACGCGCAGACGCGTGAGCTCGCTCTGCGGCAGACGGCAGCGCCATTTGCGGGTCTGGTCCTCCCATTCGCGCACGCTCAGCCGGAACGCGTCGAATCCGCTGCGTACCGCGGAGTTGATGGCGGTGTCGGTGACGGCGCCGAGCATCTCTATCCCCGACGGGCCCTGGATGGTCCTCGCCCAGTCGCCGCGCGAGCCCAGGCCCGCGTTGACCACAATGAACACGACGCGGCGCAGGCGCACCGCCTTGTCGCGCGACAGCGGCGCGTAGGGCTCGCCCCCGGCCTCGCGCGCGATGACGAGGCCGGACAGGCCGAAATTGTCGGTGAGGCCGCCGTCGGCGAGCTTGACGTAGCGGATCTGCCCGGCGTCGCGGTAGCGCTTGAGCGCGAGCGCGAAGGCGCGCGCCTGCGCGCCGGCATTCGGGTTCGTGAGCGCGCGCTCGACCCAGGGCGGCAGCGGTGTGTTGCAGACGTCCGGGAAGGTGGCGAGCACGATCGGCACGAACGCGACCGGCACCGCAGCCGACGCTGCAACCGCCTGCGACAGCGGATACGCGTGCGCGTCGCTGCACAGCGCCGCGAAGGTCAGGGGCGAGAACAGAAACGGCGTGCGGTTGTAGAGGTCGGAGGCGTTGATCCACACGACCGGCCTGCCCGGCTGGTAGAGGTCGCCAAGCGTCGCTCCGTCGAACAGGTTGTTGTCGAGCCAGCGCGGCAGCCGCGAAGCGTCATTGACGCCGCCTTCGAAGCCGCGCGCGACGTTGACGAGGCTGATGCGGGTGTCGAGCCCCTCCTCGGCGTTGCGGATCAGGAAGCGCTCGCGAAAATCGAGGAGCGCGGCACGCCCCTTGAGGCCGTAATAGGCGGCCGCCACCGATCCGCCGGACACGCCGGATATGAACACGACCTTGTCGAGATAGCTGCCCCCGCTCCCGGTTCGCATGCGGTCGAGCCCGCGCATGACGCCGTGCGCAAAGGCGGCGGCGCGTGTTCCGCCGCCCGAGAAGGCGAGCGCCACCACGGTATCGCCGCCCACCTCCGGCAGGCCCGCCGGGACCGGCTTGGCAGCGCCGGACGCGACCTGCACGTTGATCGGATCGTTGAATGAGGTCGCGCACGCCCCGAGCCACAGGACGATCCCAAACGCCGCAGCGCACCGCCCCGCTCCCCAGGCACCCATCCGGATACTCGCTACTCCTGACCGCGATGGTCGATGGCGAAGGGATTCTCTGCTCTTGCGGGCGGATATTCAAGTCACGGCACATGCCATCGCTCCGGGCCCGGGTACGCACCCCGTTACCCGCGCCCACAGGGCTCTTGCCGCCGCGGCGCCCTCCCGGCGGATATCTGGACCGCCCCGCTTCGGCCCATACCCGTGGCGCACCACCCGGCCGCGCCCATCCGGCAACTTCAAGTCCTTCTACGTGGCGACGAACGTGTCGGCCCCCGCAATCAGCGCCTGAGCAGCAAGCGGCGCGCACCTTTACGCGCAAGCTCCGTCACCGGATCGTCGATAATGACCTTTGAATTCTTCAAATCCCCCAGGCGCCATCAAGAGCAGTGCTTTACGCGCCACCGAGACCTGAATCGGCGTCTGCGTAATGACCTCGCCATCGACGGCGACGTGCTGCTTCGGGACGGCGTCGATTGTCAGCTCTGGAACTCTTAGAACCTCAAGATCGGCAGGGCCGAAGGGCACGCCGAGCGCAACCCGTGCCCAATCTTTAGCCAGCGCCCACTTGGACGGCCCCTTGAGGATGTGGATGACGATCTTGCCGTCGCTGGGGTTTGCTTGGCGCGCAACCAGAACACCACCTTGATACCCGCCGCTCGCAATCACAACGTCGAGTGCCTCGAACGAGGTCTGATGACCATTGATAGTGACGATGCAGCGGAACGGCACATAGCGTACGAACTTGCTTGCCGCGACCAGAACATAGGCACCTCGGCCAAGCCATTTCTTCAGACTGTGCGGCGTCGCTCGACCGACAATGGCTGGCATTCCGATCGACGATCCGTTAGCAAAATAATCGTCATTGATCTTGCCGAGATCGACGTTGGCGACCTTCCCATTGACCAGGACATCGATTGCGCCTGTCAGGTCAAGCGGAATCCCGAGGGTGCGGGCAAAACTGTTGGCCGTGCCGAGTGGGAGTACGCCGAATACAACGCTGGTGTAGGCAAAACGGTCGACCACCGAACTTATGGTGCCGTCCCCACCGCCAATGATGATGAACTTGCGCCCTTTGGCAATTTCCTCTCGCACGATCTCAGGCATTCTCTCCGCGTGCCGAACGGGATAGGCCGCATCGAGTGCGATTCCCGTTTCTGCGAGTTGCCTTATGACTTCCGAATAGGCGCGCGCACCATGTCGTGAGCGCGTGTTCACCACGAGAACCGCACTTCGGCTTTCTTTGATCTCCTGTTCCAGCACAGCCTTTTCCTGGCGACGATCACGTTCTGGACTGTTCACAGAATGGGTGATGGTCATTGTTCCACGTTGACGCTGAGCTGGAGACAGGTTCGCGAAACTCCCTGGTGCAAGGTGCGCTCAATTCGCCCGGCCCGGTGCCCCGCGCAGCGCCGGATGGACCAGCACCGCGTCGGGTACCAGTATCGACGACGAGGTCCACTTCATCGGTCGGCAGAGGTCGCGCACGCCCCGAGCCACAACACGATCCCAAACGCCGCAGCGCGGCGCCCCGCTCCCCAGGCACCCACCCGGACACTCGCCACTCCTGACCGCGATGGTCTGCTCTTGCGGGCGGATATTCAAGTCACGGCACACGCCATCGCGCCGGGCCCGGGTGCGCACCCCGTTACCCGCGTCCACAGGGCTCTTGCCGCCGCGGCGCCCTCCCGGCGGATACGATCCTCGTCGACCAGCGTGGCGCGTCCGCCCTCCACCACGATGCGCCCGTCGACGATCACCATGGCGACGTCGCGGCCCTGCCCGGTGTGCACCAGCGTGCCGACCGGATTGAACGCTGGCGTGAGATGCGCGCGGCGGAAGTCGAACAGCACCATGTCGGCCTTCTTGCCGGCCGTCAGGCTGCCGAGATCGTGGTCGCGGCCGAGCGCCGCGGCGGCACCAAGCGTTGCCATGTCGAACACGTCGGCGGCTTGCCAGACGTCGTTCACCGCCTTCTCCTGCAGGCGTCCGGCGGCGAGCGCCCAGCGCATGATCTCCACCATGTCGGCGTGCATGTTGTCGGTCGCGAGCGCGATCCGCGCGCCGGCACGGCGCAGCCGCGAGGTCACCGGCAGGTAGCCGCCGGTCAGGTTCACCTTGGGCGCGTGCGCGACGGTGATGCGGCCGCGGCCGGCGCGCGCGATGTCGTCATCGGTCATCACCAGGCAATGGGCGGCGATCAGGCCGTCGTCGAGGAGGCCGACGTCGTCGAGCAGCTCGACCGGCGTCATCCCGTCGCGCTTGCGTACCTGCTCGACCTCCAGATAGCTCTGCGCGACGTGCGTCATCACGCGCACACCGAGGCGGCGCCGCATCGTGTTCACGTCGCGCAGGAAGGCTCGCGAGCAGGTATCGATCGCATGGGGTGCAAGCATCACGCTGGCGCGCCCGTCGAAGGCGCCGTTCCAGCGGTCGTACAGGTCTTCGGCGTAGCGCAACGTCTGCTCGCCGATGCGCGGATCGTGGTTCCACACCTTGTTGTGAACCTCGGCGAAATCGACGTCGTGGATCCACGCCGAGGAGGAGATGCGTAAGCCCAGCTCGGCGATCGCCGGCAGGGTCGCGTGTGCATGCACGTACATGTCGTTGATGATGGTCGAGCCGAACAGCATGGCTTCGAGCGCGCCGACCCGACCGATCGCCACCGCCTCGTCCTCGGTGAGGTCGTAGACATGCGGCACGCCCGGCGTGTAGGCGGGCGCGAAGCCCATGTCCTCGGTCGTGCCGCGCGCGTGTGCGAGCACCGTATGGGTGTGCACATTGACGAAGCCGGGCGTCGCGAGGTGCCCGCGCGCGTCGATGACGCGGCGCGCCGCGATGCCGTCGGCGGCAGCCGATGGCCCGATCAGGGCGATGCGGTCGCCGCTTATGCCGATCGCCGCGTCCTCGATCAGCGGGGCGGCGGGATCGGCGGTGAGCGCGGTGGCGCCGCGGATCAGGAGGTCGAGCGTCTCGGGATTGCTCATGGGGCGGGCCTCGCTTGAGGAATGGCAAAATGTTCGAGAAACCGCCGCGTGCGCGCCTCGCGCGGCGCGCCAAACAAGTCGGCGGGCGGTCCCTGCTCGACGATCGCACCGTCGTCCATGTAGATCACCCGGTGGGCGACCCGCAGCGCGAACGACATCTCGTGGGTGACGATCACCGAGGTCATGCCGCCTGCCGCCAGTATGCGGATCGCATCGAGCACTTCGCGCACGAGCTCGGGGTCGAGCGCCGAGGTCGGCTCGTCGAACAGGATGATCGAGGGTTCCATGGCGAGCGCGCGGGCGATGGCGACGCGCTGCTGCTGCCCGCCGGACAGCTCGGCCGGCCGCTTGTCGAGGTGGTCGCCGAGGAACACCTTGCGCAGCTGCTCCGCGGCGCGCTCGCGCGCCGCGCCCTTGGCCAGCCCACGCACCTTGCGCAGCCCGATCGCCACGTTGTCGAGCGCGCTCAGGTGGGGGAACAGATTGAAACGCTGGAATACGAAGCCGATACGGCTGCGCTGGTGCGCGAGCGCGCGCTCGGAGGCATCCTTCCACGACCCGCCCGCTGCGGCGATGCGGCCGATCGGCTTCCCGTCGATGTGGATCGTGCCGGCGGTCGGCCGCTCGAGATAGTTCACGCAGCGCAACAGCGTCGTCTTGCCCGAGCCCGACGCGCCGATGATCACCACCGTCTCGGCCCTGCGGACCGTCAGGTCGACGCCGCGCAGCACGGTCTTGTCGCCGAAGGTCTTGGACAGGCCTTCGACCCGCAGCGCGGGAATTGCGGTCTCGGCCGTCATAGCACCGGCATGCGCCGCTCGATCCAGCGCGACAGGTAGGAGAGGGACTTGATCAGCGCGTAGTAATAGAGCGCCAGCAGCAGGTAGATCTCGAACGGCACGAAGTGCACCGAGATGATCGCCTGTCCCGCACGGGTGAGCTCGTAGACCGAGATCACCGACAACAGCGAGGTGTTCTTGGTCATGCTGATCAGCTCGTTGGTGAGCGGCGGCACGATCGGCCGCAGCGCCTGCGGCAGCAGGATATAGGTGAGGATCTGCGCGCGGCACCATGCCGATCGAGCGTGCCGCCTCGGCCTGGCCGCGCTCGACGCTGCCGACGCCGCCGCGCACGGTCTCGGCGATGTAGGCGCTGGTGTTGAAGGCGAGCGCGATGATGCCGGCCCAGATCTCGTCGAAACGGATGCCGATCACCGGCAGCGCGAAGAACACCAGGAACACCTGGATCAGGAGCGGCGTGCCGCGCACGAAATCGACGTAGGCCGCGATCGCCCAGCGCAGCGGCCGCACCTGGCTGAGCGCAGCGAGGCCGAGCGTGAAGCCGATGATGCAGGCGAGCACGCCGGCGACGAGGCTGATCTGCAGCGTCACCACGGTCCCGCGCGCGAGCAGCGGGATGGCGGTCTGCACGATGTTCCAATCGATCGACACGAGGGTGCTCCCAGTGTTGCCCCCACCCGGCTCGCTACGCTCGCCACCCTGCCCCGCAAGCGGCGCAAGCGGCTTTGCCGAATGCTACAGGGCGTGACTTTGCACGCTGAACATCAGCGGACTCCATCCCTCCCCCGCTTGCGGGGGAGGGTGGCCGTGCGAAGCACGGCCGGGTGGGGGAACCTCAGCTGAAGCTCGGGATCTGGTCGGCGAGGTTCATGCGGAAGCCGAACCACTTGTCCTGCAGGGCCGCGAGCTCGCCGTTGCCCTTCATCGCGGTGATGCGCCCGTTCGATGAACCCGGCGAGCTCGGTGTCCTCCTTGCGGAACGCGTAGCCGTGCCAGTTGGCGCCGCCGACGTTCTGCACCATTGCGTAGACGCCGGGCTTGTCGCGCAAGACCACGCTGAGCGTCGGCACCGTGTTGAGCACGCCGTCGACGCTGCCCTGGGCGAGCGCCAGATAGGCAGCCGGATGGTCGTCGTAGGTCTTCACGTCCTTGAACCCGGCGCCGCGCTCCGCCTTGAGCTGCGCCTCGAGCCTCGTCTTGAGCGTCTCGCCGGGAGAGCCGAGCTTGATGCCGAGCACCTTTCCCGACATGTCGGCGATGGTCTTGACCTTGGCACCGTCGGCCGCGCGGATGAGCAGCGCCTGCGAGGCGTCGGCGTAGGGGATGCTGAACAGCACGCGCTCGAGCCGCTCCTTGGTGTAGCTCATGGTGGGGACCATGTCGAAGCGGCCCGCATACAGCGCCGGGATGACGCCGGACCATTGGGTGTCGATGAATTGCGGCTTCACGCCGATCGGCTCGAACATGCGGGTGGCGAAATCGACGTCGAAGCCGATGATCTTGCCGGCCATGTCGCGGTACGTGAACGGCACGTAGGCGGCCTCGCAGCCGACCCGCACTTCACCCGCCTTCTTGAGGGCCTCGAGCGTCACCGGCGCGGCCAGCGCCGGACGGCTGCCCGTCATCAACAGGCTCGCTCCAAGCGAGCTCAGCACCGTTCGCCTCGAAAGCTGCAGCTTGGTCATGTGCTCTCTCCTTCAGGTTCAACGAACTTGCATGTCTATGCGTCGGCGACGACCCGGCAGCGCTCGGGCGAGACCCCGAGCTCGATCCGGTCGTCCACCCGGGGAACCGCCGCATCGTCGGAGCGCAGCGGGACCCGGATCACGCGGCCGCCGGCGAGCCGGCACGATACGATCAGCTCGGCGCCGAAGAATTCGACCCGCGTCACCGTGGCGGAGATCCGGGTGAGGTCGTCGGCGCGCGGCGGCAGGTGAAGATGCTCTGGGCGAATCGACAGGCCGTGCGTGGCGGCTTGGCTTGCCCGCGCATTTACGGGAAAGACCAGGCCATCCTCGGTGACGAACTCCGCGCTGCCGCATGCGCGCTGCCGCAGGGACCCCGCGAACCAGATCGACTGGCCGATGAACTCGGCGACGAAGCGGGTCGCCGGCTGCTCGTAGATCTCGCGCGCCGTGCCGGCCTGGACGATGCGGCCCCGGTTCATCAGCGCGATCCGGTCCGCGAGCGCGATCGCCTCGCTCTGGTCGTGGGTCACGATCAGCGTCGTGGTGCCGACCGCGCGCAGGATCTCGCCGAGCTCCACGCGCAGCGCCTCGCGCAGCTTGGCGTCGAGATTGGACAGGGGCTCGTCGAGCAGCAGCAGCTTGGGGGAGATCGCGAGCGCGCGCGCCAGCGCGACGCGCTGCTGCTGTCCGCCGCTGAGCGCGCCGGGACGGCGATCGTGCAGTCCTTCCAGCCGCACGAGGCGCAAAAGCTCATGGCAGCGCCGCGCGCGCTCTGCCCGCGCCACCCCGCGCAGGCGCAGGCCGTACGCGATATTGGCGGCGACGGTCAGGTGCGGGAACAGCGCATAGTCCTGGAACACCAGCCCGATGTCGCGCCGATAGGGCGGAAGATCGGCAATGTCCTCGCCCAGGATCGCGATGCTGCCGGCGTCCGGCTGCTCGAAGCCGGCGATGAGGCGCAACGTGGTCGTCTTGCCGCATCCCGACGGGCCGAGCAGCGCGACGATCTCGCCGCGCGCGACCGTCAACGATGCGTCATCCACGGCCGCATGGTCGCCGAACCGCTTCACGACGTTCCGCAGATGGAGCCCGGGCGGCGTCATCCGCGATAGATCCCCTGGCCGACCACCCGGTCGAGCCCGATGGTGTACTCGAGAAACACCACGATGAAGACGACGATCGCGGCGAACACGGTCGCGACCGCGGCGACGGTGAGATTGAGGTTGGCCCGCATCTCCGCGACCAGGGCGATCGGCAGCGTCTGGGTGAATGCGTCCGACAGGAACAGGCTGACGGCGACCTCGTCGAAGCTCAGCACGAAGGCCATCAGGGCGCCGGCGACGATGCCGGTGCGGGCGAGCGGCAGCGTGACGTCGAGAAAGGCCCGCCACGGCGGCGCGCCGAGCGAGATCGCCGCCTCCACCAGGCTGCGCCTGATGCCGACGAGGCTCGCCAGCGTCGCCCGCACGGTGAACGGGATGGTGATGACGACGTGGCCCATGACCAGCCGGGTGAACGGATCGTACAGCTGGATGGCGGCGGCGAAGCCGAGGATCGAGAAGCCGATCACCACTGTGGGCACGAATTTCGGCGACAGGAACAGCGTCTCCGCGAAGTCGCGGCCGCGCCAATGCGCCTGCGCCAGCGCATAGGCGGCGCCGGCGCCGGCTACGGTCGAGATCAGGGTCGAGATCGCGGCGAGCGTGAGGCTGTTCACCAGGCCGTCGAGATAGGCCGGATTGTCGATGAAGCTGCGGTACCAGCGCAACGAGAACCGCGTCGACGGGAACGCGCCGAGGAACGCCCGATCGTCGAACGACAGGAAGGCCGCGACGATGATGGGCAGCACGAGAAACAGGACGGCGAGCGCGATCAGGGCGCGGAACAGCACGCCGGCGAGCGCGTCGATGGCGGTGCGCAAGCCGGGCGGGGCGGACATCATGGCCGTGCCTCCGTCGGCGCGAGCCGGCGGACCAGCGCCGTCATGCCATAGACCACGAGCGCGGCGGCGACGAACATGATGATCCCGATCGCCGCGCCGCTCGGATAGTTGGCGATGTCGGAGAAGCGCACGTACATCAGGTTGGTCGTGAACAGGACGACGCCGCGACCGAGGATGAGCGGAACGACGAAATTGCTGATGCACATGGCGAACGCGATCATGAAGGCGGACAACAGCCCGGGCACCGCGAGCGGCAGCGTCACCGTGCAGGCGACGTGCCAGCGCGGCGCGCCGAGCGAGGCGGCGGCCTCCTCCAGCCGCGGGCTGATGTTCTGGAACGTGCCGATCAGGATCATCGCCGCCATCGGCGTGACGAAGTGCAGGAGGCCGATGGCGACCTGGATCGCTGCATAGCCGGCGCTGCGCGCCGGAATGCCGATCAGCGTGCCGAAGAAGGCGAGCGGTCCGGTGGAGCCCCAGGTCATCTGGATGGCGTAGAGGCGCGCCACTAGGCTCATGAACAGGAGCCCGATCAAGAGCCCGAAGATCGAGACGCGCACCAGCCGTCGCGGGGTGCGCGCCGCCAGCCAGGCAAGCGGCGTCGCCAGCACGACCGCGATCGCGCTGACGATGAAGCCGATGCGGAACGTGTCCCAGAAATAGAACGCGTAGGCCGGCTCGATCAGCTCGGTGTAGTTGCGCAGGGTCCAGCCGCTGCCCGAGCCGACACGCCCGGCGACGAACGGCCGGAAGCTCTCCGTCGTCATGAGGGCGATCGGAGCGACCAGGAGGACGAGCAGCAGCACGCTGCCGGGCGCCAGCAGCGCCGCCTGAAAGGCCGAGATGCGCGCCGGTCGCATCGTGGCGCCGCCGCAGTCCGCTCAGGCGCGGCGGATCAGCGGGGCAATCTCCTGCTCCCACCGCTTGGCCCAGGCGTCCACCTGGCTCGCCATGAACTCGAAGTCGGCGATGTAGGCGTACTGCGCGAGTTCGTCGGGCCTGTAGAACACGTCGGCGATATCCGGATTGGCCTTTGCCTTGGGGTTGGTCGGCCCCTCGCCGAGCGGCCAGTTGTACTGCTCGTTGATCTCCGGCGTGGCGAAATGGTTGGCGAGCCGCTTGGCGGCGGCGACCTTCTTCGGGTCGCTCTGCTTGATCACCGCGAAGCCTTCGTTGAACAGGAAGCCCTTGTTGTCCTTGATCTTCGACATGATGCGGACGGGGAACTGCTTGCGCACCTGGGTCCAGGCGCCGATGTTGAAGAACGCGACCGAGGTCTCGCCCGAGCTCATGGCGTTGATGAACTCGGAATTGTTGTTGATGACGCGGCCGATCTGGCCGCGCTCGGCGAGCTCCTTGAGGAACTGCCAGCCCGGCTCGATGTTGCGCTCGTTGCCGCCGCGCTGCATGGCGAGCGTGAGCATCAAGAGGCCGGTGAGGTTGACGGGGAACGGCACGCACAGCTTGCCCTTGAAGCGCGGCTCGAGCAGCTGCTCGATCGACTCGATCGGCTTGTCGACCAGGTCGGTGCGATAGCCCCAGAACGCGCCGGCGGTCGAGAGCGGCACGCTCATCAGCTCGCCCTTGGCATTCTTCTGGAAGAACACCGGCGGGATGTCCTTCAGCGCCGGCATCTCGTCGAGCGTCACCGGCTCGACCCAGTCCTCCTTGATCATCGCGCGGAACACCGGATCCCAGCCGGAGATCAGGTTGTAGCCGACGCGCGGCCAGGCCGGCTTGATCTTGGCGACGATCGCCATGGCGCCGCCGGCATGCAGCTCCCAGGCGACACGGTCGCCGGTCTTCGCCACATAGGCGTCGACGATCTTGCGCGAAACCTCGATCCAGGCGGCGCCCCACATGACAACGAGGAGTTGCTCGCCCTGTTGCGCCAGGGCGCCCGGCGCGGCGGCGAGCCCCAGGCTCGAGCCGAGCCCGGCTGCTGCCGAAGCCTTCAGCAGATCGCGACGCGACAATCCGTTCATCGGTCCATCCCCTTTGACCATTGCGATCCCGGCGTCGGACGCGATGCTAGAACTTTCCCCGACGGACCACAAATCCCTTGTAAAAAATCTTTCCTGAGGATCAACTTCCCGGGTGCCGCCAGGGTCGTGCTGTCGAGCTTGCCGGTACGACGGGAGGCACCAGCGCCCGGTTTGGTCGAGACCGATGGGGCGAGTAACTCGAGGTTGAACGAAGAGGCACGCCGCGTGACCGACAAGACTGCCGTTTCCCTGCGCCAGGCCTTCGACGCGATCCTCGGCGAGCTGCGCGCCGCCACCGACGCGAGCCGCACCACGCTGCGCCTCGACGATCCGGCCTACGGTTTCCATGTCGACGACGTGGCCGGGGAGGCGGTGGCCCCGGGCCAGCCGTCGCTGCGCGGCCAGACCTCGATCGATCAGCGCGCCGCCGCGACCGCGCAGTGGATCGAGACGAACCGCCGTCTGCTCGTGCAGGACGATCTCGCGCAGGGCGACCCGCGTCCGCCCGAGGCGCTCATCCGCCTCTATGGCGTGCGCGCCCAGATGCTGGCGCCGCTCGAGCGCGACGGCCGCCTCGACGGCTGGATCTCGGTGCACGAGGCGCGTGGCCCGCGGCACTGGTCGGAGCAGGACCAGGCGGCGGCGCTGAAGGCGGTCGGGCAGGTGTTGCGCGCCCTCAGGTGAGACCAGGAGCGGGGGAGGGGCCGGATGCGGCTGAAGGATAGGACGGCGATCGTCACCGGGGCGGGGCAGGGGCTGGGCGAAGGCATGGCGCTGCGCTTCGCCCAGGAGGGCGCGCGCATCGTCGTGGTCGACAAGAATCCGGAGACGGCGCCGGCGGTGGCGAGGCGGATCGAAGCAGCCGGCGGCAAGGCGATCTCCATCGTCGCCGACCTCTATCAGGTCGCCAACATCGACCGGATGGTCGCAACGACGCTCGACGCCTTCGGCCGCATCGACATCCTGGTCGCCAGCGCCGGCATCTTCGAGGTGGCGAGCATCGAGGATACGACCGAGGACATCTGGGACCGCCATCTCGACCTCAACCTGCGCTCCACGTTCTTCTGCGTGCGCGCGGTGACGCCGGCGATGAAGAAGCAGAAATACGGGCGCATCATCACCATGAGCTCGATCGCCGGTCTTGGCGGCTTCCTCAACTGTCCGGCCTATTGCGCCGCCAAGGGCGGCATCGTCAATCTCACCAAGGCGCTCGCGTGCGAGCTCGCGGAGCACGGCATCACGGTGAACGCGCTCGCGCCCGGCCCGTTCGAGACGCCGATCAACGACCAGTTCGAGTGGAACAATCCCAAGGGCGACGCGCATCGCCGCTGGCTCGCCGAGCGCACGCCGAGCAGGGTCTCGTTCTTCAAGGTCGAGGACCTCACCGGCACCGCCGTCTACCTCGCCTCCGACGACTGCGCCGCCGTCACCGGCGTCGTCATCCCGGTCGACGGGGGGTGGTGCGCGTGGTGAATAGCCCGCATGACGTCTCGACTGCCGAAGGGTGCTGATCTGACCCGAAACGGACTCTGTCCGGTGGGGCCTGATACCGCCATTCCGGCTAGCGGTCCCGGCCGGACCGTGAGAACGGGCGCCCTTGGCGTTCACCGTGCAACCATGCCGGTGGCTTACCGGTAATCCCGACGTCTGCTATCGTCCATCCCGTTCCAGGGCGCGCGTCTTGGGGGAATGGCGGCCGAAGTGCAAGACCGCGAACGGCGCGACGCCGGGCGCGCCGATCGAGCACATGAGAATTCGCGCAATCTGCGCGACCGGGGGAGGACATTGACGAGGCCGACGGCGATCGAGCCGGTCGCGGAAACGCATCGCCATATCGGCGAAGCTGCGCCCGCGCGCATGGTCGAGGAAATCGGCGGCCGGGAGCTCGCCGGCATCGCGCGCATCATTTTCGCGCTCGCCGCGATCGTCGCGACGTTCCTCGCGCTCAATCAGCTCCTGAACCTGCGGCTCTTCGTCGGCATTGTCTTCATCGAGAATCGTTATCTGTTTCTGCTCGCGGCAACGCTTTTCCCCCTGGTGTTCCTCGCCTTTCCGGGCCGCAAGGGCGATGCCGGGACGGTGCCCGTCCACGACTGGGCGCTGGCGGCGCTCAGCGCCGGCCTGCTGATCTGGTTCTCCTTCCAGGCGGACCGGATTCTGTCCGAAGGCTGGGAGTACAGCGCGCCGTTGCGCGCGAAGATTCCGGCGGCCGTGCTCTGGCTGCTCATCCTCGAGGCCCTGCGTCGCACCAGCGGGTGGCCGATGGCGATGATCGTCGGCGTGTTCGCGCTCTATCCGGTGGTCGCCGAGGCGATACCCAACCCGCTCAAGGGCAAGTCGCAAACGATCGAGGATACCCTGGCCTATCATATCCTCAGCGCCGAATCCGCTTTCGGCATCCCAATGCGGGCCTTTGCCGAGATCGTGGTCGGCTTCATCGTGTTCGGGCTCGCACTCAACTACACGGGCGGCGGACGGTTCTTCAACGATCTCGCGTTCGCGCTGGTCGGCCGGGTGCGCGGCGGGGCGGCGCAGGTCGGTATCATCTCGAGCGCGCTGCAGGGCTCGATCAGCGGCAGCGTGATCTCCAACGTGATCAGCTCGGGCGTGGTGACGATCCCGGCGATGAAGCGCACCGGGTTCCGCGCCGACTATGCGGGCGCGGTGGAAGCGGTGGCGTCGACCGGCGCGGTGCTGATGCCGCCGGTCATGGGCTCGACCGCGTTCGTCATGGCCTCGTTCCTCGGCAAGCCCTATGGCGAGATCGCGCTCGCCGCGACGATCCCCGCGCTTCTGTTCTACATCTCGCTCGTCGTGCAGGTCGACGCCTACTCGGCCCAGCTCGGGCTGAAGGGATTGCAACGAGAGGAATTGCCGCGGTTCGGCGCGGTGATGAAGGAGGGCTGGTTCTACATCCCGGTATTCGCGCTCCTGGTGTTCCTTCTCGTCTCGCTGCAGGAGGAAGCGCTCGCACCGTTCTACGCGACCGCGCTCCTGATTGCGATCAACCAGGCGCTGCCGCAGCACCGCATGAGCCTACAGCAGCTGGTCGAGTTCGCGGCTGCGGTCGCGCGCGGGCTGGCGGAGCTGGCGGCGATCCTGATGGCGATCGGCTTCATCATCGGCGCGCTTTCGGTCACCGGGCTCGCTGGAACGCTCGCCAATGATCTGGTCCATGCCGCCGGCGGCGCCCCGCTCGTGCTCCTCGTCATGGGAGCCGTCACCAGCTTCATCTTCGGCATGGGGATGACGGTGACGGCCTGCTACATCTTCCTCGCCATCGTGCTGGCGCCGCCCCTGGTCAAGGCCGGTCTGGACCCGCTCGCGGTGCATCTCTTCATCATGTACTGGGGCATGGTCTCGTACATCACGCCGCCGGTCGCGCTCGCGACCTTCGCCGCGGCGCCGCTCGCCGGCGTGTCGGCGATGCGCATCGGCCTGCAATCGATCCGGCTCGGGACCGCCATCTACATCGTGCCGTTCTGCTTCGTGCTGAACCCGGCGCTGCTGTTCAAGGGCGATCCCGCAATCGTCGTGACGTCCATCGCGACCGCATTCCTGGGCGTCGCCTTGGTCGCCGCCGCCCTGCAGGGCTACGTGCTCGGTCTCGGCCGCATCCCCCGTCATCCGGGCGGCGTGATCGCGCGCATCGCCGTGATCGCGGGCGGGTTCCTGCTCGCGGCGCCCGTGCCGCGCCTCACCGGCCTTTCTTTCACGCTCAATCTCCTCATGGGGGCCGGGCTTGCGGTACTCGGACTCTTGCTGCTGCTCGGGCTGGGCAGTAGGTTGAAACCAGGGAGGAGCGTTTCATGAAACAATACAGCATGCTTCTCGTCGCCGCCGTCGCGGCGGCCGCCCCCGCACCGGTTGCGGCGCAATCGATCAAGCTGCCGGAGACGCTGACTTGGACCGCCTATGACGTCGGTTCCGGCGGCTACAATCAGGCGGTCGCAATCGGCAATGCGCTCAAGAACAAGCTCGGCGTGAATCTCCGCGTGTTGCCGGGGAAGAACGACGTCTCGCGCAACATTCCGCTGCGCGACGGCCGCGCGCCGTTCTCGGCCAACGGCATCGGCGGCAGCTATCTGGCGCAGGAAGGCTTGTACGAATTCGGCGCGCGCGATTGGGGCCCGCAGGCGGTGCGCTCGCTGATCCTCAACAATTCCGACGCTCTGCTCACCATCGTGACGGCGAAGGATGCCAATATCGTCACCGCCGCCGATCTCAAGGGCAAGCGCGTGGCCTGGGTCGTCGGCGCGCCCTCGCTCAATCAGAACATCACGGCGCTTCTGGCATTCGCCAATCTCACCTGGAACGACGTCAAGAAGGTCGAGTTCGGCGGCTTCGGCCAGGCGATGGAGGCGGTCATTGCCAATCAGGTGGATGCGGCCTTCTCGTCGACCATTTCGGGCCAGGCCTACAAGATCGCGTCCTCGCCGCGGGGCATCCGCTATCCCACCTTTCCCCACGCCGACAAGGAGTTCTTGGGCGCGCGTGAACAAGATCGCGCCGTTCTTCGTGCCGGCGTTCGGCACCGAGGGTGCCGATCTGTCGCCCGAGAAGAAGGCCGAGGCCGCCACCTATCCCTATCCGGTGTTGATGACGATGGCGGCGACCGATACCGACCTCGTCTACAACATGACCAAGGCGATGGTGGAGCTTTTCGACGATTACAAGGACGGCGCGCCGGGCAATCTCGGTTGGGGCATCAAGCGCCAGATCTTCGCCTGGGCGATCCCGATGCACGAGGGCGCAATCCGCTTCTACAAGGAGCGCGGCCTGTGGACCGCCGAGCATCAGAAGCACAATGACGCGATGATCAAGCGTCAGGACCTGCTCGCCGCCGCCTGGAAGGCCTATTTGCCGACCGCACCCGCGGACGAGAAGGCCTTCGCCAAGGGCTGGATGAAGGTGCGCGCGGAGGCGCTGAGCAAGGCCGGGATGGACGTCGTCGTCACCGAATGGTGATCGCTGATTTCAGTCAGCCGGTTCGGCACGAAGCGCGCCGACGGTGATGCCGACGTGTTGCCTCGCACCGGCGGGACCATGTATTTTTCGTTTGTGAAGGACGGCGGCCGGTCGGCTGGGTCACGATGATCAAGATGAGCGGAATTTCGAGCGGTCCCCCCGGCCGGCCGGAGACGCAGAGGCGGACCTCCAGTGGGCGATCGGCGCCATCAACCATGGGCGGCCGGAGGATGCCGAGCAGCTTGCCCGCAGCGTGCTGGGGAGGATTCCCCAGCACCCGAAGGCGCTCTATCTGTTCGGCTACGCCCTGCTGCAGCAGAATCGAGCCGCGCAGGCCGTCGCTCCGCTGGAGAAAGCGGCTCGCGCCCTGCAGGACCCGGCGGTCGAGATGCAGCTCGGGATCGCGCTGCGCCGGACCGGACGCACCGATGATGCGCTCGCCCGGCTCACGCGCGCGACCAAGCGGCGGCCCGTCTTTCCCGAGGCCTTCCACCAGCTCGGCTCGTTGCTGTTTTCGTTGAATCGCAACGACGAAGCCATGACGGTGGCGGCTCACGGCTGCGAGCTTGCGCCGGACGTGGTCGAATTGCCGATCCTGCTCGGCGTCATCCGTCATGCGCGCCACCAGCGCTCCGAAGCCAGGACCGCGTTTGCAAAGGCGCTCGCGCTTGCGCCCGACCATCCGGGTGCGCATTACGGCATGGGTGCGGTCCTGATCGACGACGCGGAGTATGCTTCGGCCGCCGAGCATCTGCAGCGATCGCTCGCAAGCCATCCCGCCGATGCGCAGGCGCGGCTCAAGCTCGGCGTCTGCCTGCTCGAGCTTGGTCGCACCGACGAGGCGCTCGATGAAGTTCGCGCTGCGGTGCGCAGCGATCCGAGCCTCTATCGCCTGGCGCTGGCCCGGATCAGCGGTGCGGCACGCGGCCGTTTCTGGCTGCGGCCGAGCGCCGCCGCCAAGCGTTTGACCGGCTAGCGCTTGGTCGCGCGGAATTCGTGGCGGTAGAGACCAGTCCCGGCAGAAACGGCCTCGCCGATCTCGCGGAAGCGCTCGGCGGTCGAGCCGGTGAGGGTTTCGAACTTGTCGGTCCACACTTCGCGGCGGATCGGCAGGCATTGCGCGACCGGCGTCCCCTTCGGCAGCGTGCCGTTGAAGGTAGGATCGCGCCAGCGCGCCGGAAAATGCACGAAAGTCAGCGAATAGAGATCGACGTCCACAAGGCCGGTCAGCGTCGTGAAGGGCAGGTCATCACGGTTGATGGGGTGCGTCACGAGCAGCGAATAGCCGGGAGGAAGCTCGACCGTCCAGAAATTGTTGAACTTGATGATGAAGCGGTCCTCGTCGAAGAACGGGGTTCCGGCCACCTGGCAGCCGTCGTGAAAATCGATCGGCGAGCGCGAGTAGGCGGCAATGCCGGCGGGAACGTCCCGTTCCCAGCTGAATTCCCCGTCCTCCACCTTGAGGTCGCAGGCGAGCGGCATGAGAAACCCGTAAGTCATGGCGTCGATGACCGGTGGGCATTTCTTGATCGTCGGCATGTCGTCGCCGGCGGCCTCGCTGAATGCTTTTTGCGGCAGGGTCTTGAACCAGTCCGGCAGGCCGCGCACCGCGGGAATCGGCCGCGGCAGGATCGGCTCGAGCTCGGGTGGGCAGCGAAAAACGATTGCGCGCTCGTCTGCCTGATCCATGGCCTCCGGCTTCCTCTGGAATCGTCGTTGAGCGACGTTATTGGCTTGATCTTAGCTCCATATCGTCCGGAGGAAACCGTTTTCTGACTGGCCGTGTGCGGTCATCTGAGACAAGCCCTGATTGACGCGCCGCCGAGTTCGGCGACCCCGGCCGAGCGGGGGTGCGCGCAGGCTGTCGGCCTGCGCGCGTTGCAGACGGCGTCAGCCGCACGCCTGGCCGGGCTCGAACATCTGGCGGATCTCGAGCTCGCCCTCGTAGCCGGGGCCCATCACATCGATGTGGATCTGCATGAACTGCCGTCCCAGCTCGATCGCCTCCTCCTTCGAATTGGCCTGCAGGACCGCGTAGCCCCCGATCAGCTCCTTCGTCTCGGCGAAGGGCCCGTCGGTGACCGTCATCTTGCCCTTGCCGACCAGGATGCGCGCCCCCATCCGGCTCGGCAGGAGACCTCCCGAGTTCGAGCAGCACGCCGGCTTTCATCATGTTCTCTGCGTGCTTGCCGACGGCCTCCATCATCGCCTGGCTGGGAGGCTTGCCCGCCTCGTAGTCCTTGTCGGCCTTGACGATCATCATGAATTGCATGGTGGCTTCATCCTTCTGCAATTGGGTTACGAGCCGGGCGCCCGGCCGCTCTGGACGTGGAGCGGATGTCGCCCTCGCCGGTATGACGAACCGCGCTGGGCCGGATCGACACACGCAATCAATTTTTTTCCGGTAGTAATCCCGGTGGGAAGTCGGCGAGCTCCTGTACCTGGCGAATCTCGATCATTTCGTTGTCGGAAGCAGGGCAGCGCTTGGCCCACTCGATCGCTTCCTCCTTGGACCGCACCTGGATCATCCAATAGCCGCCGAGGACTTCCTTGGCCTCGGCGAACGGCCCATCGGTCACCGTGGGCTTGCCGGCGGAGAACGAGACGCGGGCGCCCACGGAGGGCGGGTGGAGGCCGTCGAGCGCGAGCAGCACGCCGGCCTTCTGCAGCGATTCGTTGTATTTCATCATGGCCTCGATCGCCTTGCGGTCCGGCAGGGTTCCCGGGGCCGCCTTTTCGTAGCCCTTGGGGATCATCAGCATCATGAAACGCATGGTTTTTCCTTCCTGGTTCGAGGCCGGGCCGGCGGACGGTCGCGTGGAGCCCTGCTCCGACATCATGACGAACGGAGGGCGGCGGAATCGACAGGCCGTTGCGATTTTCTTTGCCGACGTCGGTCAGCCGCGGCTACAAATTCGGCAGGAAGGTGGCGAGCTGCGGGAATGCGGCGAGCGCGGCGACGACCGCGAGCAGGACGATCCAGTACGGGATCGAGCCGCGGAAGATTTCCGCAAGCTCCACGTCCCTGTCGGGGACGGCGGCCTTTACGGTGAACACCAGGATTCCGAACGGCGGCGTGAGCAGGCCGGTCTCGATCGCCAGAATGCCCATGATGGCGAAGGCCAATGGATCGAAGCCGAGGTGCATGGCGATCGGCGCGAAGATCGGCACGGTCAGCAGGATGATGGAGATCGAGTCGATCAGGCACCCGAGCACGAACCAGATCGCCACCATGACCAGGAGGATGCCCCAGGGACCGGCGCCGGTGCCGAGCAGGAACACCTTGGCGGCCTCGGTGAAGCCCGTCATCGACAGCACGCGCGAATAGAGCTGCGCGCAGAACAAGAGCAGCAGCAGCGGGCCGGAGGTGCGCCCCACGTCCAGCACGACGTGCCAGACCTCGCGCGGCTTGATTCCCTTGATCGCCGCCAGGATGAGCGCGCCGACGGCGCCGATGCCGGCTCCCTCGGTGGGCGTGCAAAGGCCGAGCCAGATCGCGCCGAGCGTCCCGAGGATGAGCAGGATCACCAGCAGCGTGCTGGCGAGCATCGCGCCGATCGACACCTCGTCGTCGATCGGTGGCGCGCCGCGCCCGCCCGTCACATCCGCGCCGAGCGTGGCCGTGACACCCGTGCTGCGCGCGCCCGTGATGTCCGCGCCGAGCGAGCGGGAAGGCAATGGGGAAGGCCGCGCTTCGCCGACGAGCTCGGGCTTGAGCTTCGCCGCAATGACCACATAGAAGATCATGCCGCCGGCGGCGAGGAGCCCGGGAACGACGCCGGCCAGGAACAGCTTGCCGATCGACAACTCGGTCAGGACGCACCAGACGATCATCAGCACCGAAGGCGGGATCAGCATGCCGAGACAGGCGCTGCCGGCGACGCAACCGAGCGCGAAATCGCGCCGGTAGCCGTAGCGCCGCATCTCCGGATAGGCGATGCGCGAGAACGCGGCGGCCGCCGCGATGCTCACGCCGGTGACGAAGCCGAACAGCGCGTTGGCCACGATGGTCGCGGCGGCGAGCCGGCCGGGGAGCCACCGGCTGACGCGGTTACCGAGCGTATAGAGATCGCGCGCGGCCCCGCATTTCGCCAGGAAGTCGCCCATCAGCATGAACAGCGGGATGACGGCGAACACGTAGTCGCGCAGGGCCTCATACGCCGTATTGGCGATGAACGTGCGCACCACTTCGATCTCGCCGGTCATCAGATAGATGCCGAGCGCCGCCGTTACGCCGAGCGCGATCGCGATATGAACGCCCGCGAACACCAGCGCGAGCAGGACCACGACGATGACGATCATGTCGAAATGGCCGAGCACGATGCGCTTCCTCTACGATGCGCCGCGGGGGACGTGCGTCACGGGCGGCCGGTGACGAGGGAGCGCGCCGCGTGGGCGGCGTGCAGGCCGTAGCTCACGATCACCAGGGTCGATCCGATCACGACGACGACGCGGGCCGGCCAGACCGGCACCCGCAGCGCCCCTTCGCCCTCGTATTCTCCGCTGGTCCATGCGTGCAGCATCGGCTCGTAGCTCCCCCACACGATGATGGCGAAGAACAGGATGCCGAGCACGGCCGACAGCAGCGCGGCCAAAGCGTTTCCACGCACGCCGAACATTGAGGAGAACACGTCGGTGTAGATCATGCCGCCGCTTTGCACCGCATAGCCGGCGAGCAGGAAGCAGATGATGACGATCGACATCGAGACGATCTCCGGCGTGCCCTTGACCGGAGAATTGAAGATCGCGCGTCCGAAAATGTCGGCGCAGACGAGGAATCCGAGCATGAGAATGATCGCCGCCGCGGCGACGAGCAGCACGCGCACGATCCGGGCGTTCAAATCCTGCAGCATGTGCGGCAGCCTGGCATGACGAGCCATGTGGATCGCAGGCAGGCGGCCGTCGCCATGGCCGCCTGCTGCCGGACCGTCACGTCACTTGACGCCGTAGCGCAGCGGCCACTTGTGGCCGTTGTCTTCGGCCGCCTGCAGCGCGATCTCCAGCACCTGCGTTCCCGGCAGGCCGGCTCCATCGAGCTCCTGGGCCTTCTGCTTCGGCCAGCCGACGAGCGACTGCGCCCAATCCTGGCGAACCTTGTCGGGCAGGGTCCGCACGTTGACGCCGCGCGTCTTGAGCTCGGCGAGCTGCTTGGGATAGTTCTCCTGGTTCACCGTGCCGGTCTTCGCCTCGTACTCCTTGGCGACTTCCAGGATGATGTCCTGCACCTCCTTCGGCAGCCTGCTCCAGCGCGCCGAGTTGACGGTCAGCCCGTGCCAGGTGATCGCGCCGAAGCCGATCTCGGTGTAGAACTTGCCGACCTCGTACAGCTTGAAGTTCACCCAGCCTGACGGAAACATGATCCAGCCGTTGTAGACGCCGGTCTGCATAGAGGTATAGGCGTCGGGCAGGGAGGATTGCACCGGCGTCGCGCCGGCGAACTCGAGCCATTTGAGATTGAGGCCAGCGCCGGCGATCTTCTGGCCTTTCAGGTCGGCGACCGAGTTCCATTCGAAATTGGTGCCGAGGTTGTAGCCGTTGTCGGCGATCAGCGCGATCAGCTTCTGCTTGAACTTGTCCTCGAGCACCTTGGCCATGTAGGGCACCTTGTCGTACACGGCACGCGCCACTTTCAGGCTGACCACCGGGTCCATGGTGCCGAACGGCAGCATCACCTGGAATGCATGCAGCGGCAGGTTCGACGGCTCGAAGCAGAAGCAATAGCCGCCGATGTCGATGATGCCGGACTGCACGCCCTCGAGCGTGTCGGCCACCTTGACCATGGCGCCGCCGTAGCCCTCGACGAACTCGACCTTGTGCTTCGTGCGCTCCGCCACCCGCTTGGTCACCTCGGGGACGAAGAAGCCCTGCATCAGATTGACGTAGGTATTGGCCGGCGGATGGCCGGACGCGATGCGCAAGCGGATCGTTTCCTGTGCCGATGCGGTCGACGCCGCCGCCAGCAGCGCGGCAGCCGCCAGCACTTGCACCCATGTGCGGATTGTCATGCGAACCCTCCCCGAACGTCGTTGGCGTCGTTGTTTTGTCGTCGCTCGAGCATCGCGTCCCGGGGGGAGCCGAGTCAACCGCCAATACCTGCAAAATCGACTCTGACCCCGGGGGATGCCGCGGAAGTCGAATCGACTCTGATCCAATTACCGCCCGACTACCCCTCGATGGCGCTCGCCGCCTTCTTCCGCTTCTGGGCGGGCGGCTGCGTCTTTGCGTCCTGCATCTCGCTGGCTTCCTTGGCCAGACGCAGCGCGCGAAGTCGTGCGGTGTTGGCCTCGCGGGCGCGCTTTTCCGCCTCGTATTCCCGCAGGGCCTGCGCCTTGTCACGCGCGCGCTCCGCGTTCGTTGCGGCCGTCGTCGCGCGTTGCTGGGCATCCTTCAGGGTCGTCGCCATTGGCACCTCGTCACTCGTCGCGTCCCGGTGGACGCGTCATGCAGCTGGATTTTCGATTCTCCGCCCCTCCGTTCGTGCGGTCGCAGCGTCGGAGACGATCGCAGGGCCGGAAAAAAAAGAGCCCCACGCGCCGGCAAGCCGGACGTGGGACCCCCGAGCCGCGAGCTTTGCCAGTACATCCGTGGTCAAAGCCGTATGGCCGCCGCGCGCCTAGACGGCGCGCAGGTTCTCTGCGGCAGACTTGCCGGTTCGACGGTCTGCGACGACCTCGAACGAGACCTTTTGCCCCTCGTTGAGATTGCTCATGCCTGCGCGTTCGACCGCGCTGATATGAACGAAGACGTCATTGCCGCCGTTTTCCGGCTGAATGAAGCCGAAGCCCTTTTGGCTGTTGAACCACTTCACGGTTCCCGTATTCATGGAAATGTCCTTTCGCGAACGGGTGTACACGTTGAGATCCGGCACGCGCGTTTGCGCGGCCGTTTCCCGGTTTGTCGATTTTTGAGAAAGGTCTGAAACGTGCGCGCCCGTCGGTAACGAGGCGAAGCGGCCCAGTCGTTCGGCCAAATCGATATGATCTATATGGAGGCGGAAGGAAGCAATTTCAAGGCACGGGAGTACCGACTGCATCTAAAAATTGTACAATCTATATTTTTGCAACCGTTTTCTGATTTTGGCAGAACGTAACTGCCCAGGATGTTGTTGTAAATTTTTCTAGACGGCGGACTCGGTTTCCGATTCAAGGATTTGGATGAGTCGGGATGCGGCGGCTGAATTGGCCGAACTACCGAGAGAAGACCTGCTTGCGGTGATTGCGGCGCAAGCGGCACAGATTGCGGCTCTGACGGCGCGGATTGCTCAGTTGGAGCGCCAGTTGGGGCTTGATAGCTCCAACAGCAGCAAGCCGCCATCGAGCGATGGGTTCAAGAAGCCTGTGCGGGTGAGGAGCCTGCGCGAGCCGTCGGGCAAGCGGCCTGGTGGTCAGAAAGGGCATCCGGGCGAGACCCTGCGCTGCGTGCAGACGGCCGACCATATCATTGATCACTTTCCGCAGGCGTGCAGGCGATGCGGAATGGCGCTGACGAGCGCCATGACGATAGGCCACTGCGCCCGACAGGTGTTCGACCTTCCCGAGCCGCGTCCGGTGGTGACCGAGCACCGCGCCCATGTGTGCAGCTGTCCATCGTGTGGGGCACAGACCAAAGCTGCCTTTCCCACCGCAGTGGCGGCGCCGGTTCAATACGGCCCCCGGATCAGCGCCATTGTGGTCTATCTGCTGCACGGCCAGTTCCTGCCCGAAGATCGCTTAGCGGAGTTGATGCATGCTCTGTTCGGGGTGAGCCTTGTTCCGGCGACCATTGCCCGGATGAGCCGCAGCTGTGCGCAGCGGCTACAGAGCTTCCTCCACGTCGCGCGCGATCATGTGGTCTGTGCCAAGGTCAAGCATCTGGACGAGACCGGCTTTCGCATCGGCGGCCGAACCCGATGGCTGCACGTCGCCTCCACCGCCCAGCTGACCGTCTACCGGGTCTGTGCCAAGCGCGGGACCGTCTGGGACCACATGATCGGTATTGCGGTGCATGACCACTGGAAGCCCTACTACACCATGGGGGGCGTACGTCATGCGTTGTGCAACGCGCATCATTTGCGCGAATTGAAGGCACTCGTCGACATCGACAAGGAGAACTGGGCGCGCAGGATGCAAATCCTGCTGCGCCGGGCCTGCCACGCCGTAAACCTCGCCCGCCAGAAAGAGCGGCCGCTCAAACCGAGCCTCGTTGCCCTCATCGAGGGACGCTATGATGCCATCGTGGCGAAGGGGCTCGCCTTCCATTGCAGACGGCCGGCGCTGCGCCGTGCGCAGCGGCGTGGCCGGAAGCCAAACCGCACCGGCCACAATCTTCTCCTGCGCCTCGAAGAACGCAGGGACGACGTGCTGCGATTCCTGCACGATCCGGATGTGCCCTTCACAAACAACCAGGCCGAAGCCGACATCCGCATGATGAAGCTGCGGCAGAAAATCTCCGGCGGCTTCCGCACTCAGGCCAGCGCCCAGGACTTCGCTACCATCCGCTCCATGCTCTCCACCGCCAAAAAGCAAGGCTGGGACCTCATCTCCGCCCTCATGCAGCCCCCCGATAGCCTCCTCCGATCCCTCCAAACCGCCTGAACGCCAACATCCTGGGCAGTTACGGCAGAACGAACTCGTCGGCACAAAAGCCTGCATCTTCAAGGCCGTCGCCCCGCCGCGAGGCGGCTCGGTCCGGTCGCCCCTGTCACAAAACCGTAGCATTGCGTCGGCTATTCGTGGGGCGACAACACACGGGATGGGTGTCATGGCGGATGTGGATTTCAAGCTCCTGGCCAACGCGGATTTCCGCTCCTATGCGGCGGGAGACGTCATCTTTCGCGAGGGCGAGCCGGGCGACGAGCTGTTCGTCATCCGCAACGGAAAGGTGCAGATCCGTGCCGGCGAGCGCGTCGTCGAGACCCTCGACCAGCATGAGATGTTCGGCGAGATGGCGCTGATCGACGACTCACCGCGCAGCGCCACCGCGGTGGCGGCGAGCGCGGTCGAGCTCGTGCCGGTCGGGTCGAAGCAGTTCCTGTTCCTGGTCAGCGAGACGCCGCATTTCGCCCTCAACGTGATGCGCGTGCTGGCCCGCCGCCTGCGCGCCGAGACCAGCGAGCCCGCGCGCCAGCACGGGTGATCGCGCGGCGGCTTGTGTCGGTGCTGTGGAGAGTGTGCTAAGGTCGGTGCTCCGCTCACCCCGAAGCGCCCATGGATCTTCCCTTGGCCTCGCGACGGCAGACCGGCCGGCTGATTGCGGCGACGGTCTGGCTCGCCATGATGTCGGTCGCTTCGCCCGCCTCCGCCCGGATCGATCGCATCGACATCGTGAGTTGCGAGCCGTTCGCGGCGGGCGTCGCGTTCGGCGATGCGGGTCCTTACGAGAAGCTGCGCGGCCGCGCCGTCATCGTCCTCGATCCGAACGCGGCCGCCAATGCCGCCGTTGCCGACCTTGCGTTGGCGCCGCGCAACGGACGCGGCCTCGTCGAGCTCACCGCGGATTTCCTGATGCTGCGGCCGATCGATGCGGCGCGCCGCAACGGCACGCTCCTCTACGAGGTCAACAACCGCGGCAATATCGCCATGCTGCGCCAACTCGGCGGCGCGCGGCCGACCAACGATCCGACGACGGCGGCTGACGCCGGCAACGGCTTCCTGTTCCGCCACGGCTTCACGCTGTTGTGGTCGGCGTGGGCGACCGACGTCGCGGCGGTTGCGGGCGACAATCGACTGGTGCTGCGGGCGCCGCTTGCGACCCGCGGCGGAGAGCCGATCATCGGCAAGGTCGCCTATGAGCTGATCGTCAATCAACCGCGCGACACCGCCCGCTTCACCGGCATGCTCGCCACCGCCTTCCCGTTGGCGCACGGCGACGCGCCCGATGCGGCGCTCACCTGGCGCGAGCGGCCGGAGGCCGAGCGGCAGCCGATCGCACGCCCCGCCTGGTCGTTCGTCAAGCCGCGGGGCGCCGCCGAGATGCCGGTCGAGATCAAGCTCGACGGCGGCTTCCAGCCGGGACGCATCTACGAGCTCACCTACCTGGCGCGCGATCCCGCGGTGACGGCGGCCGGCATGGCGGCGATCCGCGACCTCCTGTCCCATCTGCGGACGCAGGAGCTCGCCGGTGCGCCGGCGCTGCGGCGTACGCTCATCTTCGGCATCTCCCAGTCCGGTCGGCTGATCCAGACCATGCTGCTGCGCGGCCTGTCCGTCGACGAGGACGGAAGCGGCGTGTTCGACGGCGCCTTCATCCACGTCGCGGGCGGCGGCAAGGGCGGCTTCGACTATCGCTTCGCCATGCCGACCCGGCACTTTAGCATGCTCGAGGATCACATCTATCCGACCGACTTCTTTCCCTTCTCGCCGGCGACCGCGCGCGATCCGGTGACCGGCGAGGAGGGGTCGGTGCTCGACCGGCCGCGCGCGCTCGGCCACCTGCCGAAGCTGTTCTACGTCAACAATTCCTCAGAATACTGGAACCGCGCCGCCTCGCTGATCGCCACCGATCCGGCGGGGACACGCGACCTGGCCATACCGGAGGAGGCGCGCATCTATCACATCGCCGGCGCGCAGCACTATGTCGGGGCCTTGCGCGAGCGCGGCATGTTCGAGCAATGCGTCAACACGCTCGATCATTACCGGGCAATGCGCCCGCTCGTGCTTGCGCTCGAGCGCTGGGTGCGCGACGGCACCACGCCGCCGCCCAGCACGCACCCGCGCATTGCCGACGGGACTCTGGTGAGCGTTGCGGCGTACGGCGAATCGTTCCCCCGCATCCCGGGCTTCCGGCTGCCGACCGGCAACCTGCAGCCGCCCCGGCTTGATCTCGGGGCGCGCTTCGCGCGCGAGCGCATCGCCGATACGGTGCCGCCGCACATGGGCTCGCCGTACCGAACGCTGGTGCCGCGGCCGGACGAGGATGGCCTCGACCAGGGCGGCATCGCGCTGCCCGAGATGCTCGTCCCGCTGGGCACGCGCACGGGCTTCAACCTGCGCAACGAGGCGGTCGGCTTTCCGTGGGCGACCGGGCGCTGGGACGGCTCGTTCGTCCCGTTCGCCCGCAGCGAGGCAGAGCGCGCCGCGGCTGGCGATCCACGCCCTTCGCTCGCGGCGCGCCACCGGGACCGCGCCGACTACGAGGCGAAGGTGCGTGCCGCCGCCGCGGCGGTGGTGAAGCAGGGCTTCCTGCTGTCCGATGAAGTCGATGACCTGGTGACCGAGGCGGGCGCGCTCTACGATCGCATCCTGCGGCACGATCCGGCGGCCAAGAGCTGCGGGTATTTGTTCGAGTAATTCACACCGTCACCGGCTGCTCGACCCGCCCCTCGGCGCCGAACACCCGCAGGCAGCGCGCGACTTCGCTCGGCGCGCCGAGTGCCTTGCTGGGATTGTCGGACAGCTTCACGGCGGGACGGCCGTTGGCGCGGCTCGCCTTGCACACCAGCGAGATGGCGCGCAGCCCGTCGTTTGGCCGCGGTGCACAGTCGACGAAATCGTTGGTCAGGTTGGTGCCCCAGCCGAAGCTCATGCGCACCTTGCCGGCGAAGTGTCGATGCGCCTGCTCGATCGTGTCGACGTCGAGCGCATCGGAGAATACCAGGAGCTTGTCGCGCGGATTCTGCCCCTTCTGGCGCCACCACCGGATGATCTGCTCGCCGCCCTCGATCGGCGGCGCCGAGTCGGGACGAAACCCGGTCCACTCGGCGATCCAGTCGGGCGCGTTACGCAGGAACGAGGTGGTGCCGAAATTGTCGGGCAGGACGATCAGCAGGTTGCCGCCGTATAGCTTCTGCCAGTCCTGCAGCACCCGATAGGGCGCTTGGCGCAGCTCCTCGTCGTTTTGCGCGAGTGCGCCGAGCACCATGGGAAGCTCGTGCGCGTTGGTGCCGATCGCCTCGAGGTCGCTGTCCATGGCGAGCAGCACGTTGCTCGAGCCGATGAAGGCGTCTCCCAATCCCTCCTTGAGCGCCTCGACGCACCAGCGGTGCCACAGGAAGCTGTGGCGCCGGCGCGTGCCGAAATCGGAGATGCGCAGCTCAGGCAGGCGGGCGAGCCGCTCCACCTTCGACCACAGCTTGGCCTTGGCGCGCGCATAGATGACGTCGAGATTGAAGCGCCCGTAGTTCCGCAACGCCGCGCGCGAGCGCAGCTCGCTGATGATGGCGAGTGCCGGAATCTCCCACATGGTGCTGTGGGTCCAGGGCCCGACGAAGTCGAGGACATATTGGCCATCCTCGCGCCGGAGCTCGTATTCCGGCAGCTGGAAATCCTTGAGCCAGGCGAGGAACTCGGGCTCGAAGATCTGGGCGCGCCCGTAGAACGTGTTGCCGGCGAGCCAGATCATCTCCTTCTTGGTGAAGCGGATGGTGCGCGCATGGTCGAGCTGGTCGCGCAGCTCGCGCTCGTCGATCTCGTCGGCGATGCGCACGCGGCGGCTGCGGTTGTACAGCGAAAAGGTCACCTGGACGTCCGGGTAGAGGCCCCAGATCATCTGCAGCATCAAAAGCTTGTAGAAGTCGGTATCGAGCAGGCTGCGGATGATCGGGTCGAGCTTCCAGGTGTGGTCGTGGACCCGCTTGGCGATATCGGTGGTGGTCATCGTCTACCTGTCGCGGTCTATCCCGGCTGGCTCTGCCGGTATGCGTCGAGGATGTCGCCGCCGCGGGCGAACCATACGTCCTCACGCTGGCGAATATGGGCGAGCGCCTTGTCGAGGTACTTGGCGCGGTGCGGATGGCCGATCAGGAACGGATGCAGGCAGATCGCCATGACCCGGGACGAGCGCGCCCCGGACTTGTAGAGCCCGTCGAACTGGTCGCAGATCATCTGGCAGAATTCCTCGCCGGTGAGATGGTGCTCGAGAAAGGCCGGGATGTCGTTGATCTCGATCGAATAGGGCATCGAATAGAGCGTGCCCGTCTTCACCTTCATGGGATAAGGCTGCTCGTCGTTGACCCAGTCGGCGACGTATTGCACGCCCGCCTCGGCCAGGAGGTCCGGCGTGTTGTCGGTCTCGCTCAGGGCGGGGCCGAGCCAGCCGCGCGGGCGCGCGCCGCACGCCTGCGCGATCGTGCCCAGCACGCGCGCGATGATCGTCCGCTCCTCGTCCTCGCCGAGCTTGGTGAGCAGGCTCGAATTGTTCTCGCCGTGGCCCATCCATTCCCAGTCGAGCTTGCGCCCCGCCGCGATGATCTGCGGATAGCGCTCGCATACATCGGAATTGAGCGCGACCGTGCCCTTGACGTCGTGCTTCGCCATCACGTCCATCAGGCGCCAGATGCCGGCGCGGACTCCGTAATCGCGCCAGGAATAGTTGAGCACGTCGGGCACGAGGCCCACGGTTGCGGCGGTCACCGAGGTCGAGGGCCGGTCGAACAGGAAATGCTCGATATTGGGAATGACCCACACCGCGACCCGTGCGCCGTTCGGCAGGCGCCACGGCTTGCGGTCGACGATGGGGGAGTAGTCGAAGCGCGCGTGCTCGCGCATGGTTGTTGTCCTTTCGGTCGGCAGCCCCCGGCATCGAGGGGCAGTCTACACCATGCGCTCGCGTGATGCCCCCGCTTTACATCGCGCGGGGCGCATGTATCACTTTGCGGCCGACAACCCGGAAGGTCCCTGATGAAGCCAGCTCCGTTCCGCTACCACGCGCCGAAGACGGTCGAGGAGGCCGTCGCCATCCTGGCCGAGGTCGCCCCCGAGGACGGACGGGTGCTGGCGGGCGGACAGAGCCTGGTTCCGACCATGGCGTTCCGGCTGGCGCGGCCGACCCATCTGGTCGACATCAACGGGGTCGAGGCGCTCAAGCGCCTGGCGGTCGCGGACGGCAAGCTCGTCATCGGCGCCTGCGTGCGCCACGAGGCGTTCCGGACTCCAGTGGCCGATGGTCCGCTCGGCCGGCTCCTGTCGACCGTGGTGCGGCACATCGCCCACTACCCGATCCGCACGCGCGGGACCTTCTGCGGCAGCATCGCGCACGCCGACCCGGCCTCCGAATGGTGCACCGTCGCAGCCGCGTTGGGCGCCGAGATGGTGGCGATCAGCGTTGGCGGCACGCGCATCATCCCGGCGCACGAGTTCTTCGCCGGCATCATGACGACGACGCTCGCCGAGAACGAGTTGCTGAGCGAAGTCCGCCTGCCGCTGCTGCCGGCCGATACGAAGTTCGGCTTCTACGAGTTCAGCCGGCGGGCCGGAGATTTCGCCATCGCCATGGCGCTTGCAGCCTACCGGCTGCAAGACGGGAAGATCGTCGAGCCTCGCGTCGCGGTCGGCGGTGCGGAGCCGCATGCGCGGCGAATCGCCGAGGCGGAAGCTGCGCTCGCCGGCAGCGCGCCCGGCGCGGAGAGCTTCGCGGCGGCAGCCGAGGCTGCCGCGAATGTCGTCGACCCGATGGAAGACGCCATGAACAGCGCCGAATACCGGCGCGACCTCGTGCGCACCTGCACCCGCCGCGCGCTGGAACGATCGGCAGGGTAACCGCCTACGACGCGGCGCGCAGCGGCACCTCGGCGGCCGGCCAGCACGCCATGATCTCCTCGCTGGTCGCAACCTGCCCGAAGAACTGGTCGATGTTGTGCAACGTCGCCTCGTGCGCGGCCTGCGTGAAGGTGGCCGAGCAGTCGCCGGTGAACACCACGTAGTAGTCCTTCAGGAACGCCTGGCGCGCGGTCGTCTCGACGCACACGTTGGTGGCGACGCCGGTCATGATGACGCTGCGGATGCCGCACGAACGCAGCACCAGGTCGAGATCGGTGCCCTCGAACGCCCCGTAGCGGTGCTTTGTGACGATCACCTCGTCGGGCGCAGGGCGGACGTGGAAGAAGTCGCCGTTCCACTCGCCCGGCTCGCACACGCCATACTGGACATAGGCGCCGTTGCGGCGCCGCTTCGCCTGCTCAAGCCAGACCTCGGAGAGATAATGGTTGGGGCCGGTGTTGTAGGCGCAGCGGATCCACACGCACTTCACCTTGGCGGCGCGCGCCGCCGCGAGCAGGCGCTCGAGGCGCGGGATCATCTGCTTGACCAGAGAGAGGTCGCGGCCCTCGCGATGCATGGCGCCGCCCTCGGCGCAGAAATCGTTCTGCACGTCGACCAGCACCAGCGCGGCATGCTGCGGATCGACCTTCTGCTTCAGCGTGGTCAGCATTCCTTCCTCCCGGCTATTCAGGGTTTCCACATCATGCGCTCGAGATCGAACGGCTTGGCGAGCTTCTGGCGTACCGCGATGTCGAGATTGGCCTTGAGGCTCGGCACGTTGAACGTCGTGGTGAACTCCGGCAGGTTCACGGCTGCGATCACCTCGGGCTTGGCGCCGGTATACTTGGCGACCCAGTCGTCGCGCTCCTCCTTGCTCGCCTGGATGAGGAATGTGGTGGCGCGATCGATCGCCCGCTTGAAGCGGCCTGCTGCGTCCGCATTGGCCTTCACCCAGCTTTCCTTGGCGGTGTAGGCGGCGATGTCCATGCCCGGCAGGTTCTCCTGGTACGGGTAGGCGATCACCCGCGCATTGCCGCTGCGCAGCATGAAGGTGACGAACGGCTCGACGTTCCACACGGCATCTAGCCGGTTCTGGAACAGAGCATCGGCCATCTGCGGGAACGGCAGCTCGAGGAACTCGACCGAGCTCGGGTCGACGCCGTTGCGCTGCAGCCATTCGCGCATATGGACGTAGTTCACGCTGTTGATCAGTCCGACGGAGATTTTCTTGCCGACGAAGTCCTTGGCGGCCTTGATGCTGTCGTTGGTGCGCACCAGGACGCCCGAATTGTCCGGCGGACTGCTGCGGATGCGGGTTCCGGCCGTCACGAACACGATGTCGAGGCCGTTGCCGCGCGCGACCATCGGCTCGAAGATCGATGCGCCGCCGATCTCGGCGCTGCCGCCGTACACCGCTTCGGCCGCGATGGCCCCCTGCGCTATCGTGGTCCAGGTGACATTGAGGTTCTCGTCGGCGAAGAAGCCCTTGTCGCGCGCAACCGCCATCGGGGCGAAATTGGCGATCGGCATCACGGCGGCGCGGATGTTGACGGGCGCGGGCTTCGTCTGCGCCGGCGCCACCTGCGGTGCGAGTGTTAGAAGGACGGCCGCAGTGGCGAGCTTCAAAGTGAGGCGAACAGCCATGGGTCGGTCTCCGAGTTGCGGATCGTAACCATCATGTCGTAACCGGCGGCCGAGGCCAAGCAATCTTGATGCCATTGCCGTCAGTTGTCGTCGCCCGGCTTGACCGGACGACCCAGTAGCCCCTGGGGTGTAGATGTGGAGCCGCATCAACCAAGCGTCAGCCGCCGGGGATTACTGGGTGCCCCGCTTTCGCGGGGCACGACAACGCGCTCAATTCCTTCCGCTGCTCTCGCGGTGCCAGGCGATCAGGCGCGCCTCGACCGCGAGGAATACGCGGTTGAGCACGTAACCGAACAGCGCCAGCGTGAAGATGCCGGCGTACATCTCCGGCACCTTGAAGGTGCGCTGCGCCAGCAGGGTGAAATAGCCGAGCCCGTCGTTCGACACGACCATCTCGCCGAGGACCGCGAGGATCAGCGAGATCGCCAGGCTGATGCGCATGCCGGTGAGGATCTGCGGGCTCGCCGCCGGCAGCACCAGTTCGCGGAAGGTCTGCAAGGTGGTCAGCCCGAGCGTGCGCGCGGTGTCGAACTGGACGCGATCGATGCCGCGCACGCCGCTGTAGGTGTTGAGCAGGATGGGAAAGAACGAGGCGAGCAGGATAAGGACGACCTTCATCTCGTGGCCGATGCCGACGAACAGCACCAGCACCGGCAGGTAGGCCGGGCCGGGGATCGGGCGAAGCACCTCCACCAGCGGCTCGAACAGGTTGTAGAGCACGCGGAAATAGCCCATCGCCAGGCCCATGCCGACGCCGAGCAGGACGGCGAGCCCATAGCCGACCATCTGCCGCCAGAACGTCGCGAGGAGATGCTTGGCCAGCGTGCCGTCGGCCAGGTTCTCGAGCCACGCCTCGAGGATGCGGGTGACGGTCGGCCAGGTCGGCGACTGCACCAGGTACATGGCGGAGAGCTGCCAGATGGCGAGGATGAGCGCGATCAGGATCACGCCGGACACGCGCGAGTTGCGCAGGATCGATTGCAGCTTCGCCCTCATGGGGCTTCAGCCCGCCCTGCCATGACCTGCGCCACCATGTTGCGGTAGAGGCGCTCTCGCAACCCGAGATAGGCGGGCTCGCTGCGGGTCTCGATCTGCCGGCGCGGATAGGCAAGCGGCACGCGCACCTCCTCGGCGATGGTGCCCGGCGATGCGCTGAACAGGATCACGCGCTCTGCCAGATAGAGCGCCTCGTCGAGATCGTGGGTGACGAACAGGATGGTGAGGCCGAGGTCGCGCCACAGCGTGAGCAGCAGGTCCTGCAGCTCGACCCGCATCATGGCGTCGAGCGCGCTGAACGGCTCATCCATCAACAGGATGTTCGGCCGCCGCGCGAGCGCGCGGGCGATGGCGACGCGCTGCTGCATGCCGCCCGAGAGCTGATAGGGATAATAGTGCGGATAGCGGCTCAAACCCACCAGGTCGAGGTGCTCGAGGCACATCTTCTCCAGCGCCGGGCGCGGGACCTTGGCGTGGTACTTCACCCCGAGCAGCACGTTCTCCAGCACGGTCTTCCACGGGAAAATCGATTTGTTGTACTGCTGGAACACGAACATCATGTCGGCGCGGGGGTTGTTCACGATGTCGCCCTTGAGCCGCACGGCGCCCGTGGTCGGGGATGACAGCCCCGCCATGATGTGCAGCAAGGTCGACTTGCCGCAGCCGGACGGGCCGATCAGGGCGACGAACTCGCCTTGGCGGACCGAGAACGTGATGTCGGTGAAGGCCGCCCGGCCGTGCGCGGTGAAGCGTTTCGTCAGGCCATCGACTGCAAGGAACTCCGCTGTCATCGCCAAGCCGAGGGTCCGGATCGTTCGCGGGACGAGGGCCGAGAGATCGTTCGGCCCGCAAGGCAAATCCTAAGCCAGCGACGGCGCAATCGCCAAATCGCGCCCCCGCCGGGCGAGCCTGTTGTCAACCGCGCCGTGGTTCTGCAATGTGGAGCGAACTCTGCAGATCACGAGAGCGCGCGTGCCGATCGACATCCATGCCCACTACATCCCACCCCAACTGATCGATGCGGTGGCGGCCCGAGGACACGAGATCGGCGTGCGGCTTGCAAGGTTCGGGGCGGGCACGCCGCCGGCCCTCGAGTTCGACTACGGCTACAAGGTGCGGCCGTTCTTTCCGCGGCTGATCGAACCGGTGGCGGAGCGCCACGTCTGGCTCGACCAGCAGGGCATCGATCTGCAGGTTGTCGGCACCTGGCCCGATGTCTTCGGCTATGGCCTCGGCGCCGCGGCCTGCGTCGCCTGGCACCGGATGCTGAACGACACGCTCGCCGCGTGGACGGCCGACAACACCTCCCGTTTCGCCTGGATCGGGTCGGTTCCGCTGGTCGATGCGGACGCCGCCGCGCAGGAGCTCGAGCGCATCGCCGGGATGGGCGCCGTCGGAGTGATCATCTCCTCCAACGTGGAGAACACCAACCTGGGCGAGCTGCCGCTCGATCCGTTCTGGCGCAAGGCGGAAGCTTTGCGCATGCCGGTGCTGATCCACCCGGTGCTGGTCGCGCCGGCGCCACGCGCGGCGAAATTCGGCCTTACCCAGGTTGTGCAGTACACGTTCGACACCACGCTCGGCGTCGGCTCGCTGGTGATGTCCGGTGTACTCGACCGGTTTCCCGGCCTCATTCTCGTGCTGTCGCATGGGGGAGGCGCCTATCCCTACCTGGCCGGCCGGTTCGACATCATGCACCGGCGGATGGACCGCGCCGCGCAGGGCGACGTCGCGGCCGACACGCCCTCCGCCTATGCGTCGCGCATGGCTTACGATTCGATCGTGCATGCGCCGAAGGCGCTGCGCTTCCTGATCGACGTCGCCGGGCTCGACAAGGTGCTGCTCGGCACCGACTATTCGTTCCCGCCCGCCGACATGGAGCCGCTCGCGCTGTTGCGCGCCGCGCAATTGTCGAAGGGTGAGATCGCGGCGATCGCCGACGACAATCCGCGCCGCGTGTTCGCCCGCCTGGGCTGACCGGACAACAGAACGAGCCCATGGCCGACGCGAAACGAGATGGGATGAACTGGGTCGGCCGGTCGATCCGTCGGGTCGAAGATCCGACCCTGGTCGCCGGCCGCGGCCGCTTCACCGGCGACCTGCCGGCGACCCACTGGGTCCGCTTCGTGCGCAGCACGGTGGCGTCGGGCCGTATCGTGCGCGTCACCGCGCCGCCCGACGCCATGGTGCTGACGGCGGCGGACCTGCGCGCCGTCAAGCCGATCCGTCCGATGCTGCACAAGTTCAACTACGTGCCGGTGAGCCAGCCGATCCTCGCCTCCGAGGTCGTGCGCTTCGTTGGCGAGCCGATCGCCGCCGTGGTGGCGGCGAGCCCGGAGGAGGCCGAGGACATCGTCGACCTCGTCACCATCGACATCGAGGAAATGCCGGCGGCGGTCGATGCGGCGGATGCGCTCGCATCCGGCGCGCCGCTGGTGCATGACGGGACGCCCAGCAACGTGATCGTCGAGGCGCAGGTGAAGACACCCGGCTTCGATGCCACGGTCGCCGCGGCCGCCCGGCACATCCGGATCGATGTCCGCTCGCGCCGGCAGAATGCGATGCCGCTCGAGCCGCGGGCCGCCCACGCGGCGTTCGATCCGACCAGCGGACGCGTCGTGCTGCACGCCTCCACCCAGATGCCGCACCTCTTGCGCACCATCATCGCCGAGGTCATCGGCATGCCGGAATCCGACCTGCGCGTGATCGCGCCGGACGTCGGCGGCGGGTTCGGGCAGAAGATGGGGCTCGGGCCCGAGTACGTCGTCGTGACCTGGCTCGCGCGCAAGCTCAAGGCCTCGGTTGCCTGGACCGAGGATCGCCGGGAGAACCTCACCGCCTGCTTTCACAGCCGCGATCAGTCGGTTTCGCTCGAGGGCGCATTCGAGGCGGATGGCAAGCTCGTCGCGTTGTCGACCGACATCGTCGCCAATGTCGGCGCCTATTCATGCTACCCGACCACCTGCGCGGTCGAGCCGCTGATGGCGATGGCGGAAATGCCCGGACCCTACGACGTGCGTGCTTACGCCTGCCATGCGCGCGGCGTCGTCACCAATACATGTCCGATGGCGCCCTATCGCGGCGTCTCGCGCCCGGTGATCACGTTCACGCTCGAGCGGCTGATGGACAAGGCGGCGGCGGCGCTCGGTCTCGACGCAATCGAGATCCGCCGCCGCAACCTGATCACGGCATTCCCCTACACGTCGGCGACCGGCCTGGTGTTCGACGAGGCGAGCTACCTGGAAACCATGGAGGCCGCCGTCAAGGCCGTCGACGTGCCGGCGTTCCGGGCGCGCCAGAGCGAAGCGCGCCGCCAGGGCCGTCATCTTGGCCTCGGCCTTGCGACGTTTTCCGAGCGCACCGGCTACGGCACGCCCGCCTTTGCGGCGCGCGGCATGGACGTGACGCCGGGGTGGGAAACGGTCGAGCTCGCCGTCGATCCGTCCGGATTCGTGGAGGCGCGGATCGGCGCGTCGCCGCATGGCCAGGGCCTGCGCACCACGCTCACCCAGATCATCGCCGACACGCTCGGCGCTTCGCCCGAACGCATCAAGATCGTGCACGGCGACACCGACCGCACGCCCTACGGCTTCGGCACCTTCGCCAGCCGCTCGCTGGTGATCGCCGGCGGCGCGACGTTGCTGGCGGCGCGCAAGGTGCGCGCCAAGCTCGTCAAGATGGCAAGCCTGCTGCTCGAAGCGTCGGCCGAGGACATCGTGCTGGAAGCCGACACGGCGCGCGTCGCCGGCACCGACCGCGTGGTCACGCTCGATGCGCTGGCGCGTACCGCCTACCATCAGATCCACCTGTTCAAGGGCGAGATCGAGCCCGGCATCAGCGAGAGCGCGACCTATGACCCGCCGGGCACGTTCGCCAATGCGTGCCACGTGGCCGAGGTCGAGGTGGACGTCGAGACCGGATTGGTGACGATCGCCCGGTTCCTCGTGGCCGAGGATGCCGGGCGCCTGATCAATCCGATGATCGCCGACGGGCAGGTGCATGGCGGCGTTGCCCAGGGCATCGGCAATGCGCTGCTCGAAGAGATCATGTACGACGCGACCGGCAACATCCTCACCGCCACCCTGGCGGACTTCCTGCCGCCGACCGCGCGCGAAGTGCCGGCGATCGAGGTGCATCACCTCGAGACCCTGACGGAGGCCTCGCTCACCAAGGCCAAGGGGCTGGGCGAGGGCGGCACGATCGGTGCGCCGGCCGCCGTCGCCAACGCCATCAACGATGCGCTCTCACCGTTCGGTGTGTCGATCGACGAGATGCCGGCGACGCCGCAACGCATCCGCGCCGCGCTGCGCGCTGTTGGTGTGCAATGAGCGTCATCGGCCGGTCGGTTCCGCGCCTCGAGGACCGGCCGCTGGTGACGGGCCGGGGCCGGTTTGCGGCCGATATCGCGTTCGCGCACATGCTGCATATGCGCATCGTGCGGTCGGGCCATGCGCATGGCCGCATCGTCTCGATTGCGACCGACGCCGCCAGGTCGGCGTCCGGCGTCGTGGCGGTGTGGACGTTCGCTGATGTCGCCGAGGTGCCGCCGATCGATTTCCGCCTGACGAAGATCGAAGGCCTCGCATTCTATCGCCAGACCGTCCTGGCGCGCGAGCGGGTGCGCTATGTGGGTGATCCCGTGGCGGCGGTGTTCGCGACCGATCCCTACGCGGCCGAGGACGCGGCCGATCTCGTCATGGTCGAGATCGAGGAGCTGCCGGCCGTGCTCGACTGCTGCGCGGCGCCGGCCGAGTTCGAGGATGGGCGCTCCACCGAGGCGGCCACCGTGGAGAAAAGCTTCGGCGACGTCGAAGCGGCATTTCGCGCGGCGCATCGTGTCGTCGAGCTCGAGGCGACGATCGGGCGGCATTCCGGGGTGCCGATGGAAACCCGCGGCGCGATCGCGCGTCATGATCGGAGCCGCGACGTGCTCGAGCTTTACGGTGCCGCCAAGGTGCCGCACTGGAACCGCGATACGCTTGCCCGCATGCTCGGTCGCGCGCCCTCCACGGTGCACCTGTTCGAGGGCCACGTGGGCGGCGGCTTCGGGGTGCGCGGCGAGCTCTATCCCGAGGACGTGCTGGTGTGCGTCGCCGCGCTGCGGCTCGGTCGTCCGGTCAAGTGGATCGAGGATCGGCGCGAGCACCTGATCGCCACGAATCACTCGCGCCAGCAGCATCATCAGGCGCGCGCCGCAGTCGATGAAGCGGGGCGAATCCTGGCGATCGAGGACCAGTTCATGCACGACCAGGGCGGCTACGTGCGCACCCATGCGGCGACGGTGCCGGACCTTGCCGCCGCCATGCTGCCCGGTCCTTACGATGTGCCGGCCTATCGGGCAGTCGGCCGCGTGCGCCTCACCAACAAGACGCCGGGCGGCACCTATCGGGCGCCCGGCCGGTTCGAGAGCACGTTCGTGCGCGAGCGCCTGATGGATGCGATAGCTGCGACGCTCGGCATCGATCGTATCGAGCTGCGCCGCCGCAACCTGATCGGCAAGGGGCAGATGCCCTACACGCGCGCGATGGGGACGCTCGGAACCGAAGTCATACTTGATTCCGGCGACTATGCGGGGCTGCTCGACAAGGCGCTGGCCGCCGTCGCGTGGAACGAGCTGCAGGATGGCCTGCGCCGGCGTCGCCAGGCCGGCGAATGCGTTGGAGCCGGGCTCGCGATCTTCGTCGAGAAGAGCGGGCTGGGGCCGTTCGAAGGCGCGAAGATCGCGGTCGATCCCACCGGCGCGGTCGAAGTGGTCACCGGCGCAGCCTCGGTTGGGCAGGGTGTCGAGACGGTGATTGCGCAGATCTGCGCCGACACGCTCGGGGTCGACTATCGGCGCGTGCGCGTCGTGCATGGCCAGACCGACCGCATCGCCTTCGGCCTCGGCGCATTTGCCTCCCGCGTAACGGTGATGAGCGGGGAGGCGACGCGGCGTGCCGCCACCGTGGTGCGCCAGAAGGCAATCGAAGTCGCGGCCGAGCTCATGCAGCAACCGGCGCAGGCGCTCGACGTCGTCGACGGCAAGGTGGTGCGCAAGGACGCCGCCGCCGGGCCGTCGATCACGCTCGCCGACGTCGCCAAGGCGCTTGAGCCGACCTCGAGGCTGCGCGGCGCGCGCGAGCCCGGTCTCGCAGCCGAAGGCTGGTATCACAGCGACCACATGGCCTACCCATACGGGATTCACATCGCGGTCGCGAAGGTCGATCGCGACACCGGCGCGGTGGCGGTCGAGCGCTATGCCATCGCCTATGACATCGGCCGCGCCGTCAACCCGATGCTGGTCGCCGGCCAGATCGCCGGCGGATTTGCGCAGGGGCTCGGCGGCACGCTGCTGGAGGACTTCGCCTATGACGAACGCGGCGAGCCGCTGTCGGTCACCTTCGCCGATTACCTGATGCCGACCGCGCGCGAGGTTCCTCCGCTCGACATCGTCATCACGGAAGACGCGCCGAGCCCGCTCAATCCGCTCGGCCTCAAAGGTGCGGGCGAAGCCGGCATCAACGCGGTCGGCGCAGCCATTGCGTCGGCGATCGACGATGCCATCGGCATGCCGGGGGCGATCACCCGGTTGCCGGTGACCCCGCAGCACCTGCGGGAGATCTTGCGGCGCACGAACCATCTTCCGCCCTCATCCTGGCGCGCACCGCGCGCCTGAGGAGCGTCCGCTCTTCGCGGACGCGTCTCGAAGGATAGGGCGGCCGGTGAGATTCAGCGGTGGCCTCCCCCCTCGAGACGCGCGTACGCAAAGGGGCGTACGCGCTCCTCAGGATGAGGCCGAATGGAGGCTGTCAGCCCCTCCCCGCCGCTCGCATGGAAGCGCGCGGGGGGAGGGGAGCCCCAGCGCCTCGCCCAGGAGGGGCGGACCTACAGTTGTCGCGCGAATCCGGCTGATCGTTCATTGTCGCAGCCTATGAGGCAATGTCATCGCCCTCACACCGACAGCAGGCTGCGCTGGGCGGCGACGTCATGGACCAGGTCGGACATGGCGCCCTGCCACTGCAGCTGTCCCTTCTCCAGCACATAGACGCGATCCGACACGAGCTCGGCGAAATGGATGTTCTGCTCGGACAGCAGGATCGACAGCCCCTCTTTCTTGAGCTCGACGATCGTTGTCGCCATCTGCTCGACGATCAGCGGCGCGACGCCCTCGGAGGGCTCGTCGAGCAGCACCAGCAGCGGGTTCCCCATCAGGGTGCGCGCCACGGTGAGCATCTGCTGCTCGCCGCCGCTCATACGCGAGCCGAGGCGATCGCCCATCTCGGCGAGGTTGGGAAAGAGCGCGAACAGCCGCTCGGGCGTCCATGCCGGAGCAGGGCGGCCGTCCGCGAAGGTGCGCGGCGGCTGGCGGCCGACGTCGAGGTTCTCCAGCACCGTGAGATCGGAAAAGATGCGGCGGTCCTCCGGCGTGTAGCCGAGCCCCAGCCGCGCGATCTCGAACGATTTCAAGCGGGAAATGTCGCGCCCGTTGAAGCGCACGGTCCCGGCGCGGTGCGCCATCAGCCCCATGATCGCCTTGAACGTGGTCGACTTGCCGGCGCCGTTGCGCCCCATGAAGGCGACCACCTCGCCGGCGCGCACCTCGAAGGCAAGGTCGAACAGGATCTGCGCCGCCCCGTACCAGGCGCTCAGGTTTTCGACCATGAGCATGACCTCGCGGCTCACGGCGTCGCCCTCGCGGCCGGGGCGAACGTCTTGCCGGTCCCGAAATAGACCTCCTGCACCTGCGGGTTCTCGCGGATCGACCTGGCGTCGCCGGCGGCGATCAGGCGGCCGCGCGCCAGCACGATGATGCGGTCGGCGAAGGCGAAGACGACGTCCATCGAGTGCTCGGTGAACAGGACCGAGATGCGGCGCTCGATCACCAGACGCTTCACCAGCGCGATCAGATCGTTGCGCTCGCGTGGCGCCATGCCGGCGGTGGGCTCGTCCATCAGCAGGATGCGCGGATCGTTGGCGAGCGCGATGGCGAGCTCGACGCGCTTCACGTCGCCGTAGGCGAGCTCGCGACAGGCGCGGTCGGCGGCATCCTGCATGCCCACCTGCGCCAGCAGCTCGAGCGCGCGGGCACGGTGGTGCGCCGCAGCCGGGCGCCAGAAGCGGAAGATCTCGCCGGCGTGCGAGATCAAGGCCATCTGCACGTTCTCGGCGACCGTCATCGACCCGAAGGTGGCGGCGATCTGGAAGGTGCGGCCGACGCCGCGCCGCCAGATCTCGCGCGGCGGCAGGCCGGCAATGCTCCGACCCTCGATCAGGATGTCGCCCGCATCCGGCGCGAGCTGGCCATTGATGACGTTGAAGCAGGTGGACTTGCCGGCGCCGTTCGGTCCGATCAGGGCGAGGAATTCGCCCTGCCCGACCTCGAAGGTGACGTCGCGCACGGCGTGCACGCCGCCGAACGACTTCGACAAGGCGTGCACCGAGAGAAGAGGCGGCGCAGTCACGGCGCGGCCTTCCGCAGGAAGGAGCGTCCGGAGAACGTGCCGGCGATGCCGCCCGGGAGCGCCAGGACCAGCACCAGGATGATGATGCCAAGCAAGGCGCGCCAGTATTCGGTCTGGCGCATGACGGTGTCCTGCAGGACCGCGAACACGGAGGCGCCGACGATCGGCCCCGTCAGCGTCTGCAGACCGCCGAGCAGGACCATCACCAGGCCGTCAATCGAGCGGCCGACATGCACGGTCTCGGGCGAGATCGAGCCTTTGGCGAAGGCGAACAGCCCGCCGGCAATGCCGCAGATCGTGCCGGCGATGGCGAATGCGATCCAGTGCACGCGCTTGACGTCGATGCCGATCGCTTCCGCACGCAGCGGGGTGTCGCGGCCGGCCCGCATTGCGTAGCCGAACGGCGCAAACAGCATGCGCCGCAGCGCGAGCACGCCGGCGGTGCACAAGGCAAGCGTGAGCCAGAAATAGACGGCGCGATCGGTGAAGGGGGCGCTCGGCCACACTCCGACGATGCCGTTCGAGCCGCCGGTCACCCCCTCCCACTGGAACACGATCGACCACACGATCTGTGCGAAGGCGAGCGTCAGCATCGCGAGGTACACGCCCGAGAGGCGCACCGCGAACCATCCGAACAGGAGCGCGCCGAGGGCCGCCAGCGCCGGCGCGGCGACGAGCGCGAGCGACATCGGCGCGGCGATCCACTTCGCGGCGAGCGCCGCTCCGTAGGCGCCGAGGCCGAAATAGGCGGCGTGGCCGAACGAATGCATGCCGCCCGGGCCCATGATGAAGTGCAGGCTGGTGGCGAACAGCACGGCGATCAGCACGTCGATGCCGAGCACGAGCGCGTAGGGCGAGGTGCGGGCGATCAGCGGAAGCAGGACCAGAACGACGATCAGGACGGCGGCGGCGACGCGCAAGCCCGGCGCCGACGGGCGGATCGGGTTCTCGGGCTCGGCAATGCTGCGCACCGCGCCCTGGGCGCGACCGAGCAGGCCGTAGGGCCGCACGATCAGCACCACCGCCATGACCAGGAACTCGGCGACCAGGGTGAGCTTGGAGAAATTCACCGGGAAGCCGGCGAAATTCACCACGCCGATTCCGATGCACAGCGCCTTGATCTCGGCGATGAGCACGGCGGCGAGGTAGGCGCCGGTGATCGAGCCCATGCCGCCGACGACGACCACCACGAAGGCATCGCCGATCACGGTGAGGTCCATGGCGAGATTGGCCGGCTCGCGTGCGATCTGCAGCGCGCCGCCGAGGCCGGAGAGCAGCGAGCCGAGCGCGAACACGCAGGTGAACAAGAGCGCCTGGTTGACGCCGAGCGCACCCACCATCTCGCGATCCTGCGTGGCGGCGCGCATCAGCCGGCCGAAGCGCGTGCGCGCGAGCAGGAGATGCAGCGCGAGCAGGACGGCGGGGCCGACCACGATCAGGAACAGGTCATAGCTCGGCAGGCGACGCCCGAGGATCTCGACCGCATCGCGCAATCCGGGTGCGCGCGGCCCGAGCAGATCCTCCGGGCCCCAGATCCAGAGCACAGCGTCGTTGATCACCAGGAGCAGCGCGAAGGTCGCGAGCAGCTGGAACAGCTCGGGCGCGCGATAGATGCGGCGCAGCAGGACGATCTCGATGACGGCGCCGATCAGCCCGACGATGATCGCCGTCGCCACGATGCCGCCCCAGAAACCGAGCCAGCCGCCGACCTTCAGCGCCAGGCTCGCTGCGATGTACGTGCCCAGCATGTACAGCGAGCCGTGGGCGATGTTGATGATGCGGGTGACGCCGAAGATCAGCGACAGGCCGACGGCGACGAAGAACAGTCCGGACGCGGCGGCAAGCCCATTGAGCGCCTGGAACAGGAGGGCGTTGAGGCTCATGGCATTCGCCTGCGGCGGCGGTGACCGGATGCCGGCGCCGCTTGCTCATGCGTGCTCCCTCCCCCCTTGTGGGGGAGGGTTGGGGAGGGGGGCTGATCCAGGCTCAGCGTTTGGTGGGTACCCCCCTCCCTAGCCCTCCCCCACAAGGGGGGAGGGAACCGGCAGCAATCGTGTCGCGGCCGCATTCATCTAGCTGAGATCAAGAGTTCTTCTCACTCCGGCGCGGGGCGGAGCTTCTTCACCTCCGCGTCGGACGGCAGGACCGAGGCGCCGTCGACATACTTGAAGTCGACCATGGTGCCCTTGCCTTCCTTCAAGGCGATCTTGCCCACATAGGCGCCGACCGTCGCCTGGTGGTCGCTCGCCCGGAAGGTGAACGAGCCGAACGGGCCGCCATCGACCTTCAGCCCTCGGAACGCCGCGATCATCTTCTCGGTGTCGGTCGAGCCTGCCTTGGCGATGCCGGCGGCGAGCGACTTCATCGTATCGTAGCCGACCACCGAGCCGAGCCGCGGATAGTCGTTCCACTTCTTCCGATAGGCGTCGAGGAAGGCCTTGTGCTCCGGCGTGTTGATCGCATCCCACGGGTAGCCGGTGACGATCCAGCCGACCGGCGCCTCCTCCTTGAGCGGATCGAGATATTCGGGCTCGCCCGAGAGCAGGCTCACCACGGTGCGGTTCTTGAACACGCCGCGGGTATTGCCTTCGCGCACCAATTTGGCGAGGTCGGCCCCGAACAGGACGTTGAAGATGCCGTCCGGCTTGGCGTCGTCGATCGCCTGCACGACGGCCCCGGCATCGACCTTGCCGAGCGGCGGCGCCTGCTCGGTGACGAACTCGACGTCGGGCTGCGCCTTCTTCAGCATCTCCTTGAACCAGGCGGCGGCGGACTGGCCGTACTCGAAATTGGGGTAGACGATGGCCCAGCGCTTCTTCTTGGCGGCGACCGCATCCGGCATCAGCATGGCGACCTGCATGTAGGTCGACGGCCGCAAGCGGAACGTGTAGCGGTTGCCGTTCTGCCAGGTGATCTTGTCGGTCAACGGCTCGGCGGCGAGGAAGAACACCTGCTTCTTGCCGGCGAAATCGGTGACCGCCAGCCCGATATGCGACAGGAACGTGCCGGCAAGTATGTTGACGTTTTCGCGGGTGACCAGCTCGTCGGCGACCCGCACGGCGACGCCTGGGTCGGCGCCGTCATCGCGGGTCACGATCTCGAGCTTCTTGCCGAGCACGCCGCCCTTGGCGTTGATCTCCTCGACGGCGAGCTCCCAGCCCTTCTTGTACGGGTCGAGAAACGCCGGCTGCGCCTTGTAGCTGTTGAACTCGCCGATCCGGATCGTGTTCTGCGCCAGCGCCGGGACGCTGAGACAAACGGCCGCAAGACTGCCCGCGGCTGCGCGAAGCAGCTGTGACCTGGTGATCATGTTCCGCTCCATTCCTTCTCCCCATGAAACCCACGTTTCATGGGGCTTCGCCGAAATAGTCCGTGCGGCCCGAATGCTTGTCAAGCTCGCTGCGGTGCCACAACGCGCGGCAATGGCCGCTTAATCGCATCAGCGGTCGCGCAGGCGGTCCATCAGCGCCTTCTCCTGGCCCCCGTCGATCTCGATCATGGTGCCGTTGACCATGTGCATGAGCGGCGAGGCGAGCATCGCGACGAGGTTCGCGCATTCCTCCACTTCGGCGATGCGGCCGAGCGGGATCGCCGCCGGCGCGAGCTTGTCGGCGTCCTCGTAAGGGATGCCCATGTCGCGCGACATGGCAGCGACGAGACCGGCCCAGCGCTCGGTGCGCACCGGGCCAGGGTTCACGGCAACGAAGCTGATGTTGTGCTTGCCGTATTGGCCGGCGAGCGACTTCGTCAGGTTCTGGCCGGCCGCATTGGCGGCGCCGGGCACGATCTCCCAGTAGGACGGCTTGACGCCGTCGTTGCCGATCAGGTTCACCACCCGGCCGCCGCCCTGCTTCACCATGATCGGCAACACGTAGCGCAGGCAGCGCACGTAGCCCATGAACTTGAGCTGCAGGCCCACTTCCCACGCCTCTTCCGACAGGTGCTCGATCACGCCGCCGGGGGCGGAGCCGGCATTGTTGACCATGATGTCGACGCGGCCGAGCGCCTTCGCGCCCTGCTCGATGAAATTCTTGGCATCGGCGTCCTTGGTGAGATCGGCCGTGATCGGGATGACCTTGCGGTTGGTTTCCCGGGCGATCTCGGCGGCCGCCGCCTCGAGCACGTCCTTGCGCCGCGCGCACATCGCGATGTCGACGCCTTCCTTGGCGAGCGCGCGCGCAATGCCCTTGCCTATGCCCTCGCTGCCGCCGGTTACCAGCGCCGTCTTGCCGTTGAGCTGAAGGTCCATCTCGGTCTCCTTTGTAGGATGGGCAAAATCGCTTGCTCGTCATGTCCGCGTGGGCACGGCGCGCGGAGATTTTGCCCACGCGGACAATCTGTGCAACGCGCCTTTGCCCACCCTACCCGAATATCGCCTTGGCGGCGTTGCCGACCGCCTCGACCTTATCATCGGTATCGAGGAACGCCACGATACGGCAGGGACAGCCTTCCAGACCCTCGTAGCGCCATGGGAAGGCGCCGATCAGGCAGCGCTGGTTGAGCAGGAGCTCGATGTCGCCGCCCAGGTTTTCCGCGTGCAGCAGACCTTCCTGGAACGCCCAGTTGTGGAACGGGAACATGTCGGCCGTGACCTTGCGGCCCGATTTCTTGTGCGTGTACTCGAAGCTGCCGAAGAATTCCGCCGGTGTCTTGCCGTGGAGCTTGGTGAAGTCCTCGGCGAGATCCGGCCGCATCAGGCGGATCGACGTATTCATCGCGTGGTCGCACGATCCCGTATCCATGCCCCACCAGCGGATCTTCTTCTTCAGCATCCAGTCGAGCGTCGCGAGATCCGGTCCGGGGTGGTAGCAGAAGTATTTCACCAGGTCCTGCTGCGGCTGGCCCTCGTAATGGCGATGCCAGCCGGTGTGCAGGATGAGGATGTCGCCCTCGCGGATGTCCGCGCCGGCGCCTTCGATGATCTCCGGGGTGATCACCGACCAGTCGAACACTTTGTCCGAGATGTCCACCACCACCCCGCGGTTGACCAGGTAGTCGAGCGGCAGCGAGGCCATGTCGCCCTTGCGATTGTCGGTCGCATGCATGGCGCCGTCGAAATGGGTGCCCACGTGCAGCGCGGTGTCGATGCGCTGGGCGACGATCCGCTGCGTCTGCAGGTTCTGCGCGTAATACATCTTGTTGCCCGCATAGCCGACCCAGCCGGGCGTATGCACGTTCATGACGTGGGACATGTCGACGATCTTCATCACGAAATCCTTCCTGCTCGCACGCAAACGCAGCATCGGGCAATGGCAGGGCGCGTCAAGCCCCGGGCTATGCCACCTACGGCTCGGCCTGCTTGCCGATGCGGCGGGCGAGCGGGGCCCATTTGCCTATCTCGCTCGCCATGTAGGCGGTCACCTCTTCGGACGTCATCGGCCGCGCCTCGATCGCGTCGCGCGCGAATTTGGCCCGCACGGCGGGGAGATTGAGCATCGTCGTCACGGCGTCGTTGAGCTTGCGCACGATCTCGGGCGGGAGCCCCGCCGGCCCGGACAGCGCATACCAGGTCAGCGTCACGAGGTCCGGATAGCCGAGCTCGCGAAATGTGGGCAGGTCGGGGAACTCCGGCAATCTGGCGCTCGCCGAGACCGCCAGCGGGATGACATGGCGGGAGCGGATCTGCCCGATGGCGGTAGTCCACGTCATGGTGCCGACTTTCACGTTGCCGGCCACCAGGTCCATCATCGCCGGCGCCGCGCCCTTGTGCGGCACGTGCTGCAGCTTGATCCCGGCGAGCTCGGCGAATGCTTCCGCCACCAGGTGACCGTGCGATCCGACCCCGGGCGACACGTAGGCCAGGGGCTCGCCCCGCCGGGCGAGCGCCAGGAAATCGGCAAACGTGCTCACCCCGAGGCTCGGGCTGACGACCAGCACGTTCGGCGGCCCGCCCAGGTAGGCGACATGGGTGAAATCGCGCAGCGGGTCGAACCCTGGATTGGGGCTGATCGCCGGCGCAATCACGTGGTAGCCGATGCTGGAGGTGACGAGCGCGTAGCCGTCCGGCTCGGCCCGCGCGGTCGCGGCGGCGCCGATCAATCCGCCGGCGCCGGCGCGGTTCTCCACATAGAAGCGCTCGCGCAGCATCTCGCTCAGATTGTCGGCGAGCAGGCGGGCGAAGGTGTCGGCCGCTCCGCCCGCCGACGACGGCGCAATGATGCGGACCGGCCGTGTCGGCCAGTCCGCGCCGGCGGCCATGGAGCCAAGGCAAGCCGCAGTGGCAACGCCGGCCACCAATGCATAGCAGGACACCCGCAAGCTTCCCTCCTGGAGCAAGAGCGTGAATTGTTATACCAGAACCGTGCCAGGATCCCGGTGAGGCAATCAGATGCGCGCGGTGGTGGTTCGTGAGTTCGGTCCGGTGGAGAAGGCGAGCATCGGCGACATGCCGAAACCCGTGCCGCGGTCGAACGAGGTGCTGGTGGAGATTCGTGCGACGGCCGCCAATTACGTCGATCTCCTGGTCATCGGCGGCAAGTATCAGTTCCTGCCCGAGCGGCCGTTCGTTCCAGGGAAATTGCCGGTCGGGGTGGTGGCTGCGGTGGGCGAGGCGGTGACCGGCCTGCGCGCCGGCGACCGCGTGCTGGCGATGGCCGAGCACGGCGGATACGCCGAATTCGTCGCGATCGCCGAATCCCAGTGCCATCGGCTTCCCGCCGCGATGTCGTTCGTCGATGCGGCGGCCACCGCCCTGGTCTACGATACGTCGTGGATGGCGTTGCGCGAGCGCGCCCGCTACCAGGCGGGCGAGACCGTGCTGGTGCTCGGCGCCTCGGGCGGCGTCGGGCTCGCCTCGGTGCAGCTCGCCAAGGCGCTGGGCGCGAAAGTCCTGGCCGGTGTCGCGAGCCCCGACAAGCACGCCATGGTGCGCGAAGCCGGCGCCGACGCGATCATCGATCTTGCCCGCGACAACCTGCGCGAAGCGTTGCGCGAGCAGGTCTACGCCCACACCCAGGGCAAGGGGGCCGACATCATCCTCGACCCGGTCGGCGGCGATATCTTCGATGCGGCGCTGCGCGCGCTCGCCTGGTGCGGCCGTCTGGTGGTGATCGGCTTTGCGGCCGGCCGCATCCCGACCATCCAGGCCAACTACCTCTTGGTGAAGAACATCGAGGTGAGCGGGCTGCAGATCAGCGACTATCGCAAGCGGCGGCCCGACCTGCTCGCCGCCTGCTTCGCCGAAGTGTTCGCGCTGCACGAGCAGGGCAAGCTCAAGCCGCTGCCCGCCACCGTCTATCCGATCGAGCAGTTCAAGGCTGCCCTGCACGCTATCCAGGATCGCAAGGTGCGCGGGCGCATCATCCTGACCCAGGGCAAGGGCGAGTAGCCGCCGCGGCGACGCTTAGACCGCTATCCGATTTGGATAGCGGTCTAGATGTTCATGCTTGGTCGCATTTTCTTTCGGAAAACCGGTGTCCACTTTTCCGGAAAATGCTCTACACCGCCTTGAGGTGCGCGTCGCGGCGCTTGTACAGGTCCTCGTCGGCGTAGCCCATGGTCTCCGGCTTCGCGCGCCCGATCATCACCTGGAAATAGACCGGGCCGAGGCTGTCGTTCTGGTAGCCGTGGATCACGCCGGCCGGACAGGAGATGCATTCCCACGGGCCGAGCCGCGTGGTGATGCGCTTGCCGCTGTCGTCCTCGACGAACACGTCGAGGAATCCCTGCAGCACGAAGAAGCATTCCTCGACTTCGTGGGTGTGCGCGGCGTTGCCCTGGCCCGGCTCCACGTACATGATCGAGAGTGTGAAATTCTTCGCCGGGATCACCGTCGGGTCGTCGTGCTTGCCCGAGCCGCCGGCGCCGATGAAGCGGTGCTGCGCGCGCTTGAAGCCCTCGATCTTGGCGTCCTCGAAGGCGGCCCAGTCGGGCTTCTTCTCGCGGAAGCGCCCGACATAGCGCTCCATGATCTTCTCGATCGGCACGCCTTCGAGCTCGGGCGGACGCGGATGCCGTGCAACGCTCATGGGATGCTCCTTTCCTGAATGAGATGCCAGATGCGCGCGGGCGAGAGCGGCAGCTCGCGCGGCTCCACGGCGAATGCGCTCAGCGCATTCGCCACCGCATTGGCCATGACGCCGCCGACCGCGATGATGCCACCTTCGCCGGCGCCCTTGGCGCCGAGCGGATTGATCGGCGAGGGGTGCACCCCCATGACGACCGACCGCAGGCGAGGAAAGTCGCTCGCCGTGGGCAGCAGGTAGTCGGCGAGCGTTCCGGTCAGCAACTGCCCCTGCTCGTCGTAGACGAGATGCTCGAGGAAGACTCCGCCCAGGCCCTGCACCACCGAGCCGATCACCTGGCCCTTGAGGGTCATCGGATTGATGATCCGCCCGACGTCCTCAACCACCACGTAGTCGATGATCTCCACGTGGCCGGTCTTGGGGTCGACCGCCACATGGGCGGCGTGCGCGCCGTAGGTCCAGGTGTGCTTCTTGTTGAGGAAACTGCCTTCCGCCGAGATTTCGCTGGCCGATAGGCCAGCCAGCGCGATCGACCTGCCCCCCGGACCGACCGCGGTCGCGCCTTCGACGATTTCGATATCGGCCGGCTGACATGCAAGCCGCTCGGAGGCCGCGGCGCGGATCGCGTCGCGCAGATTGGCGGCGGCTGCCAGGATCGCCGAGCCGCCCATCACCACGGCGCGCGAGTGGTACGAGCCGTAGCCGTCGCTCACGTAAGACGTCGAGCCGTGGAACACGCCGCGGATGCGCTCGAGCGGCACTTCGAGCGCGTCGGCGGCGATCTGCGCGAACACCGTCTCGAGGCCCTGGCCGACCGCCGAGGATCCGGCATAGACCGCGAACGCGCCGTCGGGCTCGAGCGCCAGCCGCGCGGTCTCCTTCGGGCCGGCCGCCCCGCCCTCGATGAAGCAGCCGACCGCGAGGCCGTGGTAGCGCCCGTCGATCTCCTGCCCCTGCAGCTTCGCCTTCTCCGCCCAGCCGATCTCGTCGAGGCAGCGGTCGAGCGTCATGTGATTGTCGCCGCTGTCGAGCTCATCCTTGTGCTCGAACGGAGTTATCGTGGCGAGCCGATAGGGCATCTCGTCTATGGCAACGAGATTGCGGCGGCGGAACGCGACCCGATCGAGGCCGAGGTCGGCTGCCACCATGTCGAACAGCCGCTCGCGGAAGAAATCGGTCTCGAACCGGCCCGGCCCGCGATAGGTGCCGACCGGCGTCTTGTTGGTCATCACCATCGCGACGTCGATGTCGATGTCGGGAACCCGATAGGGCCCCGACATGAACTGCGCGATGTTGCGCGCGCCGACCGCGCCGTTGGTGCGCATATAGGCGCCCATGTCGACGAACACGTGCCCGCGCAGCCCGAGGATGGTGCCGTCGCGCGCACACGCGATCTCGATGTCGCAATCGGCCTCGCGCGCATGGTTCATCGCCATCAGGTGCTCGCGGCGGTCCTCGGTCCATTTGATGGGCCGGCCGACGTGGCGCGCGGCGAACGGGATGAGGAAATCCTCCGGGTAGAACTCGCCGCGCGCGCCGAATCCCCCGCCGACGTCGTTCTCCACCATGGCGATCGCGTCTTCGGGCAGGCCGATCTGCTTCGCCAGGATGCGGCGGTTGAAGAACGGCACCTTGGCGGCGCCCGAAACGGTCAGCATGCCCCGCGCCGAATCCCATTCGGCGAGCACGCCGCGCGGTTCCATGGTCAGGCCGAAGTGCCGCTGCACGGCGAAGCGCTCGCGCCGCACGTAGGGTGCCTCGCGGAACGCCGCCGCCGCGTCGCCGCGCACCGCCCGATAGGTGAGCGACACGTTGGTGCCCTGCGGCTCGAACAGCAGCGATTTGTCCTCGCCGGCCACGCGCCGGTCGGCGACCGCCGGCAGCCCTTCGATGTCGAGCTCGATCAGCGCCAGCGCGTCCTCGGCGATGGCGACGGTGTCGGCCACCACCACGGCAACCGGCTCGCCCACGTAGCGCACCTTGCGGTGGGCGATGACCGGTTGCTCGAACGGCTGCAACTCGGGCAGCGGCTGCAGCCGCATCGGGATGATCGGAACTGTGGCGCCCATGTCGGCCGACGTGATCACCGCGTGCACGCCGGGGAGCGCGCACGCGGCCGCAACGTCGATCCGGCCAATGCGGCCGTGCGCCACGGCGCTGCGCAGGATCGCGGCGTGCAGCAGGCCGTCCGGCGCGAGGTCGTCCACGTACTGGCCGCGCCCGCGCAGAAAACGGAGATCCTCGAGGCGCTCGACCGGGCTGCCGACCAGGAGGTTCGCCGGTCTCATGCGGGCGGCCCGTCTTTACGATAGGCGGCGCGCGCGTCGAGCACGGCTTCGACGATCGACACATAGCCGGTGCAGCGGCACAGGTTGCCCGACAGCACCTCGCGCACGCGGTCGGCGTCGCAGTCGGGCTCCTCGCTGAGCAGCGCATGCGCGGTGGTGATCATGCCGGGCGTGCAGAATCCGCATTGCAGCGCGTGGTGGCGGCGGAACGAGGCCTGCAGCGGGGTCAAGGCTTCGTCGTTGGAGAGGCCCTCGACGGTGGTCACCTTGGCGCCCTCGGCCTGCACGGCGAGCATCAGGCAGGAGCGCACCGCCGCGCCGTCGACGATGACCGTGCAGGCGCCGCACACGCCGTGCTCGCAGCCGACATGCGTTCCGGTGAGCCGCAAGTGATGGCGCAGGCAGTCGGCGAGCGTGAGGCGCGGCTCGACCTCGATCTCGACGGGCTTCCCATTGACTTCGAATCGGACCGGCATGGCGCTCCAGGTGGCGGGCGTTGGATCAGGCGGAGGCGGATTTCAGCGCGCGCTCGACCATCGTGCCGGTGAGGGCACGCCGGTAGGCGGCGCTGGCATGGATGTCGTCGGTCGGCTCGACGCTTTGCGCCGCCGCCTGCTCGGCGCGCGCGATCGTCGCCTCGTCGACCGCGTGGCCGTTGAGCACGGCCTCAACCTCGGCGAGCCGCAGCGGCCGGTCGGCGACGCCGATCACGCCGACATGGGCGTTCGTCGCCCTCCCGGCCGCATCGGTGTCGTAGAACACCGCCGCGCCCGCCATGGCGAAATCGCCGCGCCGCCGCGCGAATTCCTGGAAGCCGAAGCGCCGCCCTTTGGGCCACGCCGGCAGGCGCACCTCGACGATGATCTCATCGGGTGCAAGCGCGGTGGTCAGCGCGCCGAGGAAGAAATCATCGGCGCGGATCGCGCGCGTGCCGTTTGAGCCGGCAACGGAGATCTCAGCCTCGCAGGTCACCGCGATGCCGGGCATCTCGGCGGCCGGATCAGCGTGCGCGAGGCTTCCCCCGACCGTGCCGCGATTGCGGATCTGGTAATGCGCCACGTGGGCGATCGCCGCCTTGAGCAGCGGGTGCGCGGTGTCGAGCCGCGCGTCGTCCTCGATGTCGCGCCAGCGCGCCAGCGCGCCCAGCCGCACGCCGTCCTTCCCAATCCTGATGCCCTTGAGCTCGGCGAGCTTGCGCAGGTCGACCAGCAGCGTCGGCTGCGCGACGCGGAACGCCAGCATCGGCATCAGGCTCTGTCCGCCGGCGATCGCCTTTGCGTCGCCTTGCGACGCCAGCAGCGCCACGGCTTCGCCGAGGCTTTCCGGACAGGCATAGTCGAAGGGCGGCAGCTTCATGGGCGGACTGTTCCATTTCGCATGGCGGCGGTCAACGCGGCGCGGCGCAAGGCTGGGCATCCTGAATCAGCTGCCACACGCGCGGGGGCGACAGCGGGAGATTGCGCGGCTCGACCGCGAATGCACGCAGCGCATTCGCCACCGCATTCGCCACCACCCCGCCGACCGGAATGACGCCGCCTTCGCCGGCGCCCTTGGCGCCGAGCGGATTGTGCGGTGCGGGCTTGAGCTCGAGCGCGACCGCGCGGACGGACGGATAGTCGCTGGCGGTCGGCATCAGGTAGTCGGCAAGCGAGCCGGTGAGCAGCTGGCCGTTGTCGTCGTAGATAAGGTGCTCGAGGAACGCGCCGCCCAGGCCCTGGACGATGGCGCCGACCGCCTGGCCGTGCAGCGTCGCCGGATTGATGATGCGCCCGACGTCCTCCACCGCCACGTAGTCGAGCACTTCCACCAGCCCGGTCTTCGGGTCGACGGCGACGTGCGCCGCATGGGCGCCGTAACTGTAGGTGCGCTTGTTGCTCGCGTAGGTGCCGTCGGCGGCAATCGCGCCGAGGTCCCCGAGCGCGATCGATCGTTTGCGCGGGCCGATCGCCGCGCCGTCGACGATGGCGATCTCTTCCCACCCGCAGCCGAGCCGCCCGGCCGCCTCCGTGCGGATCGCGTCGCGCAGCTTCGCTGCGGCCGCGACCAAAGCCGAACCGCCCATCACCACCGAGCGCGAGCTGTACGAGCCGAACCCTTCGGCGAGATGATCGGTCGAGCCGTGGAACACGCCGCGGATGCGCCCAATCGGCATCTCCAGCGCGTCGGCGGCGATCTGGGCGAACACCGTCTCCAGCCCCTGGCCGACCGACGACGAGCCCACATGGACCGAGACCGATCCGTCGGTCTCCAGCACCAGGCGGGCGTTCTCGCGCGGTCCCGAGGCGCCGCCCTCGAAATAGCAGCCGATGCCGAGGCCGTGATAGCGCCCATCGACCAGTCGGCCCTGCAGCGCCGCCTTGGCGGCCCAGCCGATCTCGTCCAGGCAGCGGTCAAGGGTTGCCCGGTAATCGCCGCTGTCGGTCTCGCTCTCGATGTCGAGCACCGCCACCTTGGCGAGGGGGTAGGGCATCTCCTGTTCGGAGATCAGGTTGCGGCGGCGGAACGCGACGCGGTCGAGCCCCAGATCCTGCGCCGCCATGTCGAACAGGCGCTCGCGGAAGAAATCCGCCTCGAACCGTCCCGGGCCGCGATAGGTGCCGACCGGCGTCTTGTTGGTCGCGAGCAGCGCGACCTCGATACGCACGTTCGGGACCCGATAGGGGCCGGACAGGATCTGCGCGATGTTGCGCGCCGGCGTCGCGCCGTTGGTGCGCACATAGGCGCCGATGTCGGCGTCCGCCTGGCCGCGCAGCGCCAGGATCGTGCCGTCGCGCTCGCACGCGATCTCGAGCGTGCAGGCGACGTCGCGCGCGTGATTGGTGGCGATCAGGTGCTCGCGCCGGTCCTCGATCCATTTCACTGGGCGACCGGTGTGGCGGGCGGCGAACGGAATGAGGAAATCCTCCGGGTAGAACTCGCCGCGCACGCCGAACCCGCCGCCGACGTCGTTCTCCACCATGCGGATCGCGTCCTCGGCCAGGCCGAGTTGTGCGGCAAGGATGCGACGGTTGGGGAACGCCACCTTGGCGGCGCCGAACACCGTGAGGCGCCCGTTCGCCGCGTCCCACTGGGCGAGGAAGCCGCGCGGCTCCATCGGCACCGCGGTATGGCGCTGCACGCTGAACCGCTCGCGGCGCGTGTAGGCCGCCGTGCGGAACGCCGCCTCCACGTCGCCCTTCTGCGCCAGCATGGTGCCGGCCAGGTTGGTGCCGAGCGCCTCGAACAGCAGCGCCGCGCCGCCGCGTGCGGCGGCGCCGTCGGCCACCGCCGGCAGCGCCGCGATGTCGAGTACGGTGTCCTCCAGCGCGTCCTCGGCGAGCGCCGCGCTCTCGGCCACCACCACGGCGATCGGCTCGCCGACGTAGCGCACCTTGGGGCCGGCGATCACCGGCTGGCGGAACGCCTGCGATTTGGGGAGCGGGTCGAGCCGCAGCGGGATCACCGGAATCTCACGCCCGATCTCCGCCGCGGTGATGACCGCGTGCACGCCGGGCCGTTGCCGGGCGCGCGTCGCGTCGATCTGCAGGATGCGCCCATGGGCGACCGCGCTGCGCAGGATCGCGGCGTGCAGCAGGCCCGGCACGGCGAGGTCGTCGACGAACTCCCCGCGCCCGCGCAGCAGGCGCAGGTCTTCCAGCCGCTCGATCGGGCTGCCGACGTAGGCATTCGCCGCTCCCGCTCGCCCGCCCGTCATGTGATGGTCCTGGCCTTCCGCGCAGGGCAAATATGCCGGTAGCCAGCGTTCTTTACAGGCGTCTCCCGCCATGTATCAATCCGGTTCCGGCCGGAAACCGACGTATACTGAGCGAATGAGCCAAGAACCAACGAAATGGATCGGCCAGTCGGTCCCGCGCCTCGAGGACCCGCCGCTGGTCCGCGGCCACGGCCGCTTCGCCGGCGACATCTGCTTCCCGCATCAGCTGCACATGCGCATCGTTCGCGCCAATCACGCGCATGGCCGCATCCGCGCGATCGACCTCGCGGCGGCGCGCGCCCTGCCGGGCGTCTTCGCCGCCTGGAGCGCAGCCGACATCCCCGAGGTGCCGCCGGTCGATTTCCGCGAGGGCCGCATCGAGAAGCTCGAGCCCTATCGCCAGCCGGTGCTGGCGACCGAGCGCGTGCGCTATGTCGGCGATCCGGTCGCCGCCGTGTTCGCCGAGGATCCGTACGTGGCGGAGGACGCGGCCGACCTCGTGCACCTGGAGATCGATGAGCTGCCCGCCTTGCTGTCGGCCGAGGAGGAGCCAGGCGAGTTCTCCCCCGGCCGCAATACCGAGGCCGGGCTCGCGCACCAGGGCTACGGCGACGTCGAGGCCGCCTTCCGCAGCGCGCATGTGGTGGTTGCGCTCGACCTCGCGATCGGGCGCCACACCGGCGTCCCGATGGAAACCCGCGGCGCGATCGGCCGCTACGATGCGGCGCGCGACATCCTCGAGCTGCACGGCGCCGCCAAGGTGCCGCACCGCGTCCGCGAGCTCCTGTCGCGCATGCTCGGGCTCAGCCTGTCCTCCATCGTCGTGTCGGAATCGCACGTCGGCGGCGGCTTCGGCATCCGTGGCGAGCTCTATCCCGAAGACGTGCTGGTGTGCGTCGCCGCCATGCGCTTCGGCCGCCCGGTGAAATGGATCGAGGACCGGCGCGAGCACCTGATCGCCGCCAACCACTCGCGCCAGCAGATGCACCGGATCCGCGCCGCGGTCGCTGCCGACGGCGAGATCCTGGCGATCGACGACGAGTTCTTTCACGACCAGGGCGCCTACGTGCGCACCCACGCGGCGCGCGTGCTCACGATGACCTGCGGGGTCTTGCCCGGGCCCTACCGGGTACCGGCCTACCGGGCGATCGGGCATTTCCGCCTCACCAACAAGACGCCGGCTGCCACCTACCGGGCGCCCGGCCGCTACGAGACGACGTTCGTGCGTGAGCGGCTGATCGACGCGATCGCCCACACGCTCGGCATGGACCCGCTCGACGTGCGCCGCCGCAACACCGTCACCAGCGCCGAGATGCCGTACCGGCGGCCGCTCGAGGTGCTGGGCGAGGAGATCCATTTCGATTCGGGCGACTACCTCGGCCTGATGGACAAGGTGCTGGCCGCCGTCGGATGGGACGCGCTCAAGCGCGACATCGAGCGCCGCAAGCAGAACGGCGAGCTGGTCGGCGCCGGCCTCGCGATGTTCGTCGAGAAGAGCGGGCTCGGGCCGACCGACGGGGTGAAGATCTCGGTCGATACGTCGGGCGCGGTCGAGGTGCTCACCGGCGGGGCCTCGTTGGGCCAGGGGTTCGAGACCGTGATGGCGCAGGTCGCCGCCGAGATGCTGGGCGTCGACTACCGGCGGGTGCGCGTCATCCATGGCCAGACCGACAAGATCCCGTTCGGCATCGGGGCGCACGCCTCGCGCGCGACCGTGATGACGGCATCGGCGACGCGCGTCGCGGCGCTCAAGGTGCGCGACAAGGCGATCGAGGTCGCGGCCGAATTGATGCAGGCGCCCGTCGCCACGCTCGACATCGTCGACGGGCAGGTGGTGCGCACCGACCGTCCCGCCGGCCCCTCCATGAGCCTCGGGGAGATCGCCTTGAGCCTCAACCCGGGCGCCAGGACGCTCAATGGGCGCGACCCGGGGCTTGCGGCCGAAGGCTGGTTCACCGCCGAGCACCAGGTCTATCCGTACGGCACCCATGTCGCGGTGGTGAAGGTCGACCGCGAGACCGGCGGGGTGACGGTCGAGCGCTACACCATCGGCTACGACATCGGGCGTGCGATCAACCCGATGCTGGTGAAGGGGCAGATCGTCGGCGGGTTCACGCAAGGCCTGGGCGGGGCGCTGCTGGAGGAATTCTCCTACAGCGAGCGCGGCGATCCGCTGTGCGTCACCTTCGCCGACTACCTCATGCCGACCGCGCGCGAGACGCCCGACGTCGACATCGTGCTGACCGAGGAGGCGCCGAGCCCGCTCAACCCGCTCGGCATCAAGGGTGCCGGCGAGAGCGGCATCACCGGCGTCGGTGCGGCGATCGCCTCGGCGATCGACGACGCCATCGGCATTCCGGGCGCGGTGACGCAGCTCCCGGTTACGCCGCAGCGGCTGAAGGATATGATGAACGGCAGGCGTCAACCCGCGAGGCCGACATGAACACCAACATCGATCCCAATGCCCTGAAGGTCGAGGCCGCGCCGAAGCAGGACCTGCGCGCCTGGCTCGCCATGCTGGAGGCCGCGGGTGATCTCACCACCGTGCGCGGCGCCGAGCGCGAGCAGGAGATCGGCGGGATCGTCGACTTCTACCAGCGCGCCCGCAACAGCACCGCGGTCCTGTTCGACGACATCCCCGGATATCCGCGCGGCTTCCGGGTGGTGGCGAACATCCTCACCTCGGTGCGCCGCATCAATCTTACGCTCGGCCTCCCGGCCGAGGCGAGCGAGATGGACCTGGTGCGCTATTGGCGCGACTACATGAAGACCGCGAACGTCATTCCGCCCGTCACGGTGACGTCCGGCCGGCTCATGGAGAACGTCATGACCGGCGGCGACGTCGATCTTCTGAAGATCCCGACGCCGCGTTGGCACGAGCACGACGGCGGCTACTACATCGGCACCGGCTGCATGGTGATCATGCGCGATCCCGACACCGGCTGGATCAACTACGGCGCCTACCGCATCCAGTGCCACGACCGCGCCGTCGCCTCGGTGATGACGTCGAAGGGCAAGCATGGCAACCTGATCATGCGGCGCTATCACGAGCGCGGCGAGCCGTGCCCGATCGCGGTCGTGGCCGGCATGCATCCGGCGCTGTTCATGGTGGCCGGCATCGAGATCCCCTACGGCAAGAACGAGTACGACGCGGCGGGCGGGCTGATCGGCGAGCCGGTCGAGATCATCGCCGGTCCGCGCACCGGGCTGCCGATCCCGGCGCATGCGGAGATCGCGTTCGAAGGCTTCGTGCACCCGAACGACCTGATCGACGAAGGGCCGCTCGGCGAGTGGACCGGCTATTACGCGGGCGGGCTCAAGAAGGAGCCGGCCATCCGGGTCGAGACCTTCTGGCACCGCAACGACCCGATCCTGCTCGGCGCGATCCCGGCGATGCCGCCGAACGACGACACCTTCTACCGCGGCACCTATCGCTGCGGCGCGGTGTGGAACCAGCTCGAGGCGGCGGGCGTGCCGGAGGTCAAGGGCGTGTGGTCGCACGAGGCGGGCGGCAGCCGCATGTGGCTCACCGTGGCGATCAAGCAGATGTACGGCGGGCACGCCAAGCAGGCCGGCCTGATCGCCTCGCAGTGCCACGCCGGCGCCTACGCCAACCGCTTCGTCGTGGTGGTCGACGACGACATCGATCCGGCCGACATGAACCAGGTGGTGTGGGCGATGTGCACGCGGTTCGAGCCGCGCGAGGGCATGGAGGTGCTGCGCGGCTGCTGGAGCACCGCGCTCGACCCCATGGCCTACAGCCACGACGACCCGCGCAACGCCCGCATCGTCATCGACGCCTGCCGGCCGTGGAACCGGCGCGACACGTTTCCGATCGTGGCGCGCTCGAGCCGCGAGCTCGACGAGAGGATCCGCGCCAAGTGGGCGCACGTGCTGCCGCGCGGCCATTAGGAGAAGAACAACGGCATGACCGAGAAGATCGACATCACGCTCAACATCAATGGCCGCGACTATCCGATCCGGGTGGAGCCGCGCAAGACGCTGGTCGACGCGATCCGCGACGAGTGCGGGCAGACCGGCACGCACATCGGCTGCGAGCACGGCGTGTGTGGCGCCTGCACGGTGATCCTCGACGACGAGGCGGTGCGCTCGTGCCTGATGTTCGCCGTGCAGGCGGCGGGCCGGCCGATCCGCACCGTCGAGGGCCTGGCGGACGGCGACACGCTGTCGCCGCTGCAGCAGGCCTTCATCGACCATCACGGCCTGCAGTGCGGTTTCTGCACCCCGGGCTTCCTCATGCTGTGCACCAACGTGCTGGAGAAGCGCCCCGACATCGACGACGAGGAGCTCCTCGACGTGCTCGCCTCCAACCTGTGCCGCTGCACCGGCTACCAGAACATCATCAAGGCGGTGAAGGCCGCGAGGGACGGGCTGCGCCGTTCACCGTCACCCTGAGGCGCTCGACGCGCTCTTCGCGCGTCGAGCCTCGAAGGGCGACGGCCCGGCCGTTCATCCTTCGAGGGCCGCGCGTTAAACGCCTATCCCAGCCGAACCCGAGGTGAGCGCGCGGCCACCTCAGGATGACGGTTGAGAGGTTTTTTGCGCCTTCCTCCCCATCGCCTCGGCAATCAGCTGCCGCAACCTGGGCGGCGTGATCGGCGTGTCGGCGATGTGAACGCCGAGCGGCGTCAGCGCGTCCTCCACGGCGGAGATCAGCGCCGCGGCGGCCGGAATGGTGCCGGCCTCGCCGATGCCCTTGGCGCCGAGCGGATTAAGCGGGGACGGCGTCTCGCGGAAGATCGTCTCCATCACCGGCACGTCGGTCGCGGTCGGCATCAGGTAGTCGGCGAACGTGGTGGTCACCGGCTGGCCTTCGTCGTCGTAGCCCATCCACTCGTAGAATGCGTTGCCGATGCCGTGCACGATCCCGCCCACCACCTGCCCGTCGACGATCATCGGGTTGATCAAGGTCCCTGAATCCTGCAGCGCCCAGTAGCGCAGGATGCGCACGCCCCCGGTCTCGATGTCGACCTCGACTTCCGCCGCGTGGCAGCTGTTGGCATAGGCGAGCGCATCGGTGCGGTAGTTCTCGGTCGCTTCGAGCCCGGGCCCGACCCCGGGCGGAAACCCGTAGCCGGGCGCGCCCAGGAGGATACGGGCGATCTCGCCGAGCCGGACGGAGAGCTGCGGCGCGCCGACCACGCGGACCTCGCCGTCGCGGATCTCCAGATCGTGCTCGGCCGCCTCCAGCATGTGGCTCGCCACCTTGCGCGCCTTGGCGGCGACCGCCCGCGCGGCGAGCAGAACCGAGGAGCCGGCCGTCACGGTCTGCCGGCTGGCAAACGCGCCGAGCCCGAGCGGCACGCCGGCGGTGTCGCCCGCGACCACGGTGACGTCCTGCGGGCGCACGCCGAGCTGCTCGGCGCAGATCTGCGCCAGCGCGGTGCCTAGGCCCTGGCCGATGGCGGCGGCGCCGGTGAAGATGGTGATGCGTCCGGATGGGGCGACGCGCACGAGCCCGGATTCGAACGGGCCGCGCCCTGTGCCCTTGACGCCGTGCGCGAGCCCGATGCCGATGTATCGGCCCTGCGCAAGCGCGCGCGCCTGGCGCGCCGGAAAACCCTCCCAGTCCGCCGCCGCGAGCACCGCGGCCTGGGAGGCCGGGTAGTCGCCGGTGTCGTATTGCACCGCCATGCCGGAGCGGGCCTTGAGGGGCTTGGTGTAGGGCATCTTCTCGGGCGGGATGAGGTTGCGCCGCCGCACCTCGGCGCGATCGAGCTCGAGCTCGCGCGCGACGCGGTCGAGCAGCCGCTCCATGGCGAACACCGCCTGCGGATAGCCGGCGCCGCGCACCGACGACACCGGCGTCTTGTTGGTCGCCGCGATCGTGACGTCCATCGCCAGCGCCGGGACGATGTAGGGACCGGTGAGCGTCGTTGCCGAGTTGTAGGGCAGGTTCACGTCCTGCAGCGCGTAGGCGCCGAGGTCGTGCAGGAGCCGTCCGCGCACGCCCCGGACCCTGGCGTCGGCGTCGACCGCGATCTCGATCGCCCAGTACTGGTCGCGCTCGTGCACCGTGTTGGTGAAATGCTCGCGCCGGTCCTCGATCCATTTGACCGAATGGCGCTTGAGCTTTGCTGCTGCCACCACGGCGATGTCTTCCGGATAGACGCAGAGCTTGGGGCCGAAGCCGCCGCCGATGTCGGGCGCGGTGACGCGCAAGCCTGTCGCGGCGAAATCCATCAACGCGTTGATCGACTGGGAGAGGTCGTGCGACTTCTGCGTCGAGGCCCACACCTGGATGCTGTCATCGCTTGCGCGGAATTCCGCCAGGATGCCGCGGCATTCGATCGGATGGCCGCTGCCGCGATGCTGCCACAGCTCCTCGCGGAACACGTGCGTCGCGTGGCGGAACGCGGTGTCGGCATCGCCGTAGCCGACCCGGTAGGTGGTCACCAGGTTTGAGGACAGCTCGCGCCGTACCGGCGGCGCGGCCGGGTCGATCGCCGTCCGGCAATCGACGCAGGCCGGCAGGATCTCGTAGTCGACCTCGACCAGTGCGGCGGCGTCCTCGGCGACGTAGCGGTCCTCGGCGAGCACCAGCGCGACCGCCTCGCCCACGTAGGAGACCTCGCCGTCGGCGAGCGCGAAGGCCCAGTAGTGGTCGAGCGGAGTGCCCGAGTTCGAGCGGCGCAGCATGCGGCGCGTGAGCAGCACGGGGGCGAGGTCGTCGAGAGTGAGCACCGCATGCACGCCGGGCAGCGCCAGCGCGGCGTCCTTGGCAATGCGGCGGACCAGCGCGTGCGGGTAGGGGCTGCGCACGAAACAGGCGTGCAGCGCGCCATTCACCGCAATGTCGCCGACGAAGCGGCCGCTGCCGCGCAGCAGCGCCTCGTCCTCGAGGCGCGGGATGCTCGCTCCGATCAGCGCCGCCATCCGGGTGCCATCATCGCGACATGGCCTGGGCGGCCTTGTCCAGCACGTCCTTCGGCGTCGCATAGAGCTCGGCCAGCATGCCGTCGATCGCCTTGGCGCTGACCGGATTGACGTCGATCGCGAGCTTTTGCGCCTCGGCCAGGAACTCGGGATCGCGCATGGTCTTGTCGAACGCCGCGATCAGCGCCGCCTTGCGGTCGTCGGGAATTCCCGGCGGCGCCGCGAACGGGCGCGCCATCTCTTGGGCAGTCAGGATGAATTTGAGGATGCGCATCTGCTCCGGGCTGGCGGCCTCGGTGACCAGCGGCACGTCGGCGAGCCCCGGCTCCTTCTTGAAGGCGGCCTGCACGATGATGTTGATCTTCTTGTCGCGCATCCATTGCGCGTGCCGGGTCTTGAGCGTGCTCCAGGAGAGGCCGCACAGGCCGTCGACCTCGCCGCGCTCCATCGCCAGCGTCACCTCGTTGGTGCCGTGATAGCCGGCCACCAGCTTCACCTTGGCGCCGAATACGTTCCGGTAGAGAAGCCCGTAGACGTCCGGGTCGGCGCCCGGGCCCTCGCCGCCGAGCGTCACCGGCTTCTCCAGGAAATCCTTCCAGGTCTTCACGTCGGACGTGTGCCAGGTGACGCAGGTGCTCACGTCGTTGGTGACGCTGCCGAGCCAGGCGAACTTGGTCCCGTCGAACGGCGCGGTCGTGCTCATCAGCGGCTGGATCGCCATGGTGCGTCCGAACGTGCCGAACACGCTGCCGTCCTTGGCGGCCGCCGAATAGAGGTAGCTCGCCGCGCGCAGGCTGCCGGCGCCGCCCATGTTCTGCGGCACCAGCGTGGGCTGCCCCGGGATGTGCCGGCCCATGTGCTTCGCCAGGTGCCGTGCATAGAAATCGTAACCGCCGCCGACGCTGTAGCCGATGATCAGGGTGATGTTTTTCCCCTTGTAGAACTCCTCCACGCTTTGCGCCGTCGCGCCGGGCGCGAGAACGAGCCAGAGCGCCAGGCCGGCAACCAGGGAGCAGAGCGGCGCGCGGCGATTGCGCATGGATTCGATCTCCTGACGTACCGACATGGTCTCGCGTGCGCCGCTCACATGCGCGGGAAGATGTGGGGGAATTTCGCCCTCAGCTGGGCCCGCAGGTCGTGGCTGACGTCGACCACGGTCGGGAACGTGCCGGCGAGCTTCTTGTCGTACGGGATGCAGGCATCGACCAGGATGCGGTTGTTGAAATTGCCCGGCAGGTAGAGCGGGTCACGCTTTGACGCCCAGGCCTTCTGGATGAGGTCGATGTCGCTTGCCGGATCGAACCGCGTGCACATCGCCCACAGCACCTGGTCGAGTTCGCCCGCGTCGATGTCGTCGTCCACCACCACGGTCCATTTGCCCGCATAGGCGCCGCCCTGGCACGCGGCCGCCACATGCAGCGCCTGGCGGGCGTGGCCGGGGTAGCGCTGGCGGATCTGGATGGCGGTGAATCGCGTCGCCGGCCCGGCCTCGTGGTTCCACACGCCGAGCACCTCCGGCACCCCGCAGGCGTCGAGCGCGCGCCAGATCTGCGCCGCGCCGGCGATCCCCTTGAGGAGCCCGGTCTCGTCCACCGGCTTGTGCTGCGGCGCGCAGCACAGGATCGGATCGTTGCGGTAGAGGATGGTCTTCACGCTCACATAAGGGCGCGGCACCGTGTCGTCCGAGTAGTAACCCATCCATTCGCCGAACGGCCCCTCGGGGCGCACCTGCCCGGGCACCGTCTCACCCTCGATCGCGATCTCGCAGTCGGCCGGGATCGGGAAGCCCGTGTAAGGGCCGCGCACCACGTCGACCGGCTCGCCGCGCAGGCCGCCGGCGATATCGAGCTCGCTCACCTCCGGCAGCGGGCTCGACGCCAGCATGAACAAGAGCGGGTCCTGGCCGCACAGGATCACCACCTTCATGGGCTGGCCGCGCTCGAAATACTTGTCACGGTGGATGCGGCCGTGCTTGCCCTCGGTGATCTGGCAGCCGACGGTGCGGCCGTCATACACCTGGGCCCGATAGGCGCCGAGGTTGAACCAGCCGTCGTCGGGGTCCTGCGTCATCACGCAATCGGCGGTGCCGATGAAGCGCGCGGTATCGCGCTCGTGGTGGCGCGGCACCGGGAATTTCAGCACGTCGATGGCGTCGCCTTCCAGCACGTTCTGCAGGATCGGTCCGTCCTTGACGAAGCGCGGCGGCAGCGGCTTCAAGTCCTGCATGCGCTCGTGGTAGCGCTGCACGATATCGACCTTGCGCTCGTGGTCGAGCGGCAGGCCGAGGGTGAGCGCGACGCGGCGGATCGACGAGAAATGGCCGTACAGCGTGCGGAACCCTTTCGGGTAGCCGGGGATGTCGTCGAACAGGATGGCAGGCGCGGTGCCGCCGCTCTTCTCGGTCAGCATGTGGGTGATGGCGCCCATCTCCACGTCCCAATGGGCGCCGTTGACGTGGAGCAGCTCGCCGATCGCCTGGACCTGCTCCAGCCAGCCGCGCAGGCCCTGGTAGGCGAGGCCGGCGTGCGGGGCAGTGGTGGCGAACGTCGACGACATGGGGCTCTCCCTGATGATCAGCGCTACCGCCTATCGGAACTCTATTCGTTTGCCGCGCGGTGTAAAGCCAGCGCATGTCCCGGCGAAGTGGGTACCGGTTCGCCGATAAAGGACATGCGCCAAGCAAGTGCCGCCGACCTTGACAGGGCCTGATGTGCCATCCGAACGTGCGGCTTCGATCAATGTTCTGCGCATCCGGCAAACCCCCATGACCGACCGCCTGACCATCCGCAAGCCCGACGACTGGCACCTGCACGTGCGCGACAACGAGATGCTCGCCGCGACGCTGCCGTACACGGCGCGGCATTTCGGGCGGGCAATTCTCATGCCCAACCTCATTCCGCCGGTGCGCACCACGGCGGACGCCGCCGCCTATCGCGAGCGGGCCATGCGGGTGCTGCCGAAGGGCAGCACATTCCGGCCGCTGATGACCTGCTATCTCACCGACGACACCGATCCCGACGACGTCGAGCGCGGTTTCCGCGAGGGCGTGTTCACCGGGGTGAAGCTCTATCCCGCCAATGCCACCACCAACTCGGCGGCCGGCGTCACCGACTACGCGAAGATCCGCCCGGTGCTGGCGCGCATGGAGAAGATCGGCATGCGCTTCCTGATGCACGGCGAGGTGACCGATCCGGACGTGGACATCTTCGACCGCGAGGCGGTGTTCGTGGAGAAGCGCCTGGCGCCGTGGCTGCGCGAGTATCCCGGGCTGAAATTCATCCTCGAGCACCTGTCGTCGAAGATCGGCGCCGAGTTCGTGCGGGCGCACGCGCCGCAGGTCGGCGGCACCATCACGCCGTACCATCTCGAGCTCAACCGCACCGACTGGCTCGGCTGGGGCCTCAAGCCCTACATGTACGTGATGCCGGTGATCAAGACCGAGGCCGACCGGCTGGCGCTGCGCAAGGCGGCGACCTCGGGCGAGGCGTGCTATTTCCTCGGCACCGACTCGGCGCCGCACCCGGTTTCCCGCAAGCTGTCGGTCAACGGTATCCCCGGCATCTTCAACGCGCCGGTGGCGATGGCGACCTACGCCAAGGTGTTCGAGGAGGAGAACGCGCTCGATAAGCTCGAGGCCTTCGCTTCGCTCAACGGGCCGCGGCACTACGGCCTGCCGCCGAACGAGGAGACGATCACCTTGGCGAAGCGCTCCTGGGTGGTGCCCGAGGAGATCGAGGTCGCGGGCGCCGACGAGCGCGCCTTGGTCCACCACGGCGGCGAGACCCTGCACTGGCAGGTGGTGGCGTAGCGCCGATGCCGTGAGGCTTGCTCCACCTCTCCCCGCTTGCGGGGAGAGGTCGGCGCGCTCTTGCGCGCCGGGTGAGGGGGCTTCACGGCGAGTCTGAGCTTGTGGAGAGGCCCCCTCACCCGACTTGCTTCGCGCAAAAATGCGCTCGCAAGTCGACCTCTCCCCGCAAGCGGGGAGAGGTGGGAGCAAGCGGCGCCCTCGTGCCTCAACGGCCGTTCAATCGGCCTTGGCGCCCGAGGCGCGGATCACCTCCGCCCATTTGGTCGTCTCGGCCTGCATGAAGGCGCCGAACGCCTTGCCCGTCGCGTTGCCCGGCTCGGAGCCGAGCTCGCGGATGCGCGCGACGACGTCGGGCGCCTTCAGCACCTTGGCGACCTCGTCGGCGAGCTTGGCGAGGACCGGCGCGGGCGTCTTCGCCGGCGCCACCAGGCCGACCCACGACGAGGCGTCGAAGCCCGCCAGCCCCTGCTCGGCGATGGTCGGAAGATTCGCCAGCGCGGCCGGCCGCTGCGCGCCGGCGTTGCCGAGCGCGCGCACCTTGCCCCCGTTGATCTGCGGCAGGCTCACGGGCAGGAGATCGAAGAACATCTGCACATGGCCGCCGACCAGGTCGTTCATCGCCGGCCCGGCGCCGCGATAGGGCACGTGCACGATGTCGATCTTCGCCATGCTCTTGAACATCTCGCCCGACAGGTGATTGGTCGAGCCGATTCCGGCGGAGGCGAAGCTGATCCTGCCGGGCTCCTTACGGGCAAGCGCGATCAGCTCCTGCACGGTGTTGGCCGCCACGCCGGGATTGACCAGGAGCACGATCGGCGCAAACGCGAACAGCGCGACCGGCGCGAAATCCCTGGCCGGGTCGAACGGCAGGCCCTTGGCGTAGAGGGTCTGGTTGATGACGAGCGGGCCGGGCGCGGTGAACAGGAGCGTGTAGCCGTCGGCGTCCGATTTTGCCACGTAGTCGGCGCCGGTATTGCCGCCGGCGCCGGCGCGGTTCTCCACGATCACCTGTTGGCCGAGATTCTCCGTGAGTTTCTGCGCGAGCAGGCGCGACGTCACGTCGACCGAGCCGCCCGGCGGAAACGGATTGACGATGCGCACCACGCGCTCGGGCCAGGTCTGCGCGGCGGCGGGGGCGATGAGGAGAAGGGAGGCGAGGGCAATGTTTGAGCAAGAAAATCGGCGGGCGGACATTCGGTTCGTTCCTGGTTGGTCATCGTGCAAACGCAAACGCTATGCCAATTTCGCTGGATGTGCCAGAACTCGCGCCCGTCACCCTGAGGCGCCCGGTGCACGTTCGTGCACCGGGCCTCGAAGGGCGGGCCGCTCATCCTTCGAGGCTCGGCGCATGCAGTGCTGATTTGAGGTCATACCGCGACGTGCGCCGAGCGCCTCAGGATGACGGTTCTTTGGCTGTGCATGTCCCACGAAATGCAGGCAAACACCCATGGCACCACTGCGTCTCACTCTCGCCTGCGGGCCGTACGACCGCACCCAGGCGCTGCGCGACGGCACGATCCGGCCGGAGGGGATCGACCTCAACTACGTGACCCTGCAGCCGGCCGAGATCTTCTGGCGCATGCTGCAATTCCGGGAGTTCGACGCCTCCGAGATGTCGCTGTCGAACTACACGACCCTCGTGAGCGGCGGCGACTCGCCGTTCATCGCCATCCCGGTGTACCCGTCGCGCGTGTTCCGCCACGGCTATTTCTTCATCAACACCGAGAAGGGCATCGCGGGCCCGCGCGACCTCAAGGGCAGGCGCGGCGGCGTGCCCGAATACAGCATGACGGCTGCGGTCTACATGCGCGGGCTGCTGCAGCACGAATATGGTGTGGCGCCGAGCGACGTCGAATGGGTGCAGGGGCGTGCCGATCGTCTCGGCCGTCCGCTGCCGGGCGACGTCCGCCTCACCCAGGCGCCGGCCGGCGCCGAGCTCGGCGACCTGCTGGCGCGCGGCGAGATCGACTTCATGATGACCGCCAACAATCCGCTGGCGTTCCGCCGCGGCGCGCCCAACGTGCGACGGCTGTTCCCCGACTACCCCGAAGTGGAGAAGGACTATTACCGGCGCACGAAGATCTACCCGATCATGCACACGGTGGTGATCCGCCGCGACGTCTACGAGCGCGACCCGTGGGTGGCGCTCAACCTGTACCAGGCCTTCGCGGCCGCCAAGCAGCACTGCTACCGGCTGCTGACGGAGACCGGCTCGCCCAAGGCCTCGTTCGCCTGGCTCCAATCGATGATCGAGCCGGAGCAGGCGATCATCGGGCCCGACTGGTATCCTTATGGCATCGAGCAGAACCGGCCCTCGCTCGAGGCGCTGCTGCAATACGCGCACGAGCAGGGGCTGACCGGCCGCCGCGTCGCCATCGAGGAGCTGTTCGCGCCCAGCACCCTACGCGACATCCCGCTGACAGAGGGGCAGCGGGTGTGAATGGCGCGCCGCGGCGTCTTGCAGGGCGAGGCGCGCCTTGCGGGTCACCAGCACCATTGCGGTGAGGAGCGTGAGCGCTGCGATCAGCATCAGGGTGCGGCTGAGGCCCGATGAGCCGTCCTCGATCAGCGCCGCGCGTCCAGCTGCGCCCAGCCAGACGTAGAGGCAGACCTGGGGAATGGTGAACAGGAGCGTGGCGAGCGTGAACGGCACGAGCCCGATCCGGGTGATGCCGAACAGATAGGTCTGCACCGTGGACGGCAGCGGCGAGCCGAAGCGGAGCAGCGCGACGATGCGCCAGCCCTCGTCGTCGATCGCGTCCATGACGGCGCGAAGACGGGGCCGCCGGTCCACCTCGCGGCGCAGCCAGTCGGCGAAGAAATAGCGCGCCAGCAGGAAACCGATCATCGCGCTCAGCGTGGTGCTCGGGAGGATGATGAGAATCGTCGGCAGCCCGAACATCGCGCCGCTGGCGAGGCACAGGAACGTGCGCGGGATGAAGACGAGCCCGCTCACCAGGAAGACGAGCGCGAGCGCCGCCGCCGAGACCGGCTGCAGCTCTCCCCAGCCCTGCAGCCAGTGTACGAGGGTATCCGCCATGCCCGGTTCTCTAGCACGGCCGGCGTGGTGTTCGGTAGCGCAGATGATCCGGTGCCATGCCGCTTGCTCCACCTCTCCCCGCTTGCGGGGAGAGGTCGGCGCGCTCTTTGCGCGCCGGGTGAGGGGGCGTTGCCGCAAATCCGAACGAGAGGAAAGGCCCCCTCACCCGACTTGCTTCGCGCAAGAGCGCTTGCAAGTCGACCTCTCCCCGCGTGCGGGGAGAGGTGGGAGCCAGCCGTGTGGCCGCGCGGCTACACCACGAACGTCGGCGAGAAGCCCGCGGGTGCCACCCCGTTGAGCTCGATCGTGCCGCCGCCCGAGAGCAGGAGCACGACGTCGCCGTCGCCCGAGGTGCCGGTGGTGAAGGTCTGGCCCTGCAGGTCGAGGCGATCGCCTTCGGCGCCGCCGTTGAAGCCGTTGATCTGGTCGTTGTCCGAGCCCGCGAGGAACACGTAGCGGTCGGCGCCGGTGCCGCCCGTCATGGTGTCGTTGCCCTCGTTGCCCCAGATCGTGTCGTTGCCGCTACCGGCGAGGATCGAGTCGTCGCCGAAGCCGCCGAAGATCAGGTTGGCTCCGTCGCCGGCGCTGATCGTGTCGCTGTCCTGGTTGCCGAAGATGATGTCGTTGCCCGAGCCTGTCGTGAGGCTGTCCTTGCCGAAGCCGCCGATCACCGTGTTGGCGCCGGCGCCGGCGGTGATCGTGTCGGCCCCGCCGTTGCCCCAGATCAGGTCGGCGCCGGTGCCGGCGCTGATCGAATCGGTGCCGTCGGAGGAAATCGAGCCCGCCCACGATGGTGTTGGCGCCGTCGCCGCCGTCGATCGTGTCCTGGCCCTCGCCGCCGAACAGCAGGTCGTCGTCCTGGGCGCCGTCGATGCTGTCGTTGCCCAGGCCGCCCCAGACCGTGTCGTTCCCGGTCCGCCCGAACACCGTGTCGTCGTCCGGGTTGCCGAACAGGATGTCGGCGCCACCCAGACCGTCGATGACGTCGTCCCCGCCGAACCCCAGGATGGTATCCGGGCCGTCGGTGCCGACGAGGCTGTCGTCGCCCGGCGTCGGCGTCGTGGACACCGGCATCTCCACCGTCACGCTCACCGTCGCGGTCTCGGTCGTGCCGGCCGAGGTCACCGTGTAGGTGAACGTATCGGGGCCGATGTAGCCGGCGGTCGGCGAGTAGACGACGAAGTCGTCCGCGGTGTTGCCAGGCGTGCCGTTGTTGTTGATCGAGGTGGTGCCGTGCGCGGCGGCGCCGACCGCCGTGATCGCGCGCGTCGCGTTCTCGAACGTGTCGTTGGCGAGCAGATTGAGGTTGTTCGCCCCCGAATCCTGGACCACCGTGACGTTGTCGTTGACGATGTCGGCGACCGCCGTGATCGTCACGCTCACCGTCGCAGTCTCCGTCGCACCGCCCGAGGTCACCGTGTAGGTGAAGGCGTCGGTGCCGACGAAATCGGCGGCCGGCGTGAAGACGACGAAGTCGTCGGCCGTGTTGCCCGGCGTGCCGTTGTTGTTGATCGTGACGGTGCCCTGCGCCCCGTTGGTCGTGCCGCTGATCGCCGGGGTGCCCTCGAAATTGTCGTTGCCCAGCACCAGGACGTTGACCGCCGCGTCCTCGTTGGTGGTGGCGCTGTCGTCGGCGATGTTGACGACCGCGTTGACCGTCACGCTGACGGTGGCGGTCTCGGTGACGCCGCCCGAGGTCACCGTGTAGGTGAAGGCGTCGGTGCCGTTGAAGTCGCCCGCCGGCGTGTAGACGACGAAATCGTCCGCCGTGTTGCCCGGCGTGCCGTTGTTGTTGACCGTGACCGTGCCGTGCGCCCCGTTGGTCGTGGCGGTGATCGCCGGGGTACCCTCGAAATTGTCGTTGCCCAGCACCAGGACGTTGACCGCCGTGTCCTCGTTGGTGGTGGCCGAATCGTCGGCGATGTCGGTGACCGGGCTGATCGTCACGCTCACGGTGCCGGTCTCGGTCACCCCGCCCGAGGTCGCCGTGTAGGTGAAGCTGTCGGTGCCATTGAAGTCGGCGGTGGTCGGCGTGTAGACGACGAAATCGTCCGCCGTGTTGCCGGCCGTCCCGTTGTCGTTGACGGCGACCGAGCCGTGCGCGCCGTTGGTGGTGCCGGTGATGGCCGGCGTGCCCTCGAAATTATCGTTGCCCAGCACCAGGACGTTGACCGGCGTGTCCTCGTTGGTCGTCGCCGTGTCGTTGACGATGTCGGCCACCGCCGTGAGGGTGACGCTCACCGTGGCGGTCTCGGTCACGCCGCCGGAGGTCACCGTATAGGTGAAGCTGTCGGTGCCGTTGAAGTCGGCCGTGGTCGGCGTGTACACGACGAAATCGTCCGCCGTGTTCCCGGCGGTGCCGTTGTCGTTGACGGCCACGCTGCCGTGCGCGCCATTGGTGGTGCCGGTGATCGCCGGGCTGCCTTCGAACATGTCGTTCGCCAGCACCAGGACATTGACGGGTGTGTCCTCGTTGGTGGTGGCCGAATCGTTGGCGATGTCGGCGACCGCATTGACGGTCACGCTCACGGTCGCGGTCTCGGTGACCCGCCCGAGGTCACCGTATAGGTGAACGTGTCGGTGCCGTTGAAATCGGCCCGGTCGGCGTGTAGACGACGAAATCGTCGGCGGTGTTGCCGGCCGTGCCGTTGTCGTTGATGGCGACGGTGCCGTTCGCGCCGTTGGTGGTGCCGGTGATCTGCGGCGTGGCCTCGAACGTGTCGTTGGCCAGCACCAGGATGTTGACGGCAGTGTCCTCGTTGGTGGTGGCGTTGTCGTTGGCGATGTCGGCGACCGCGTTGATCGTCACGGACACGGACGCGGTCTCGGTGACGCCGCCTGAGGTCACCGTGTAGGTGAACGTGTCGGTGCCGCTGAAATCGGCCGCCGGCGTGTAGACGACGAAATCGTCGACGGTGTTGCCGGGCGTACCGTTGTTGTTGACGGTGACCGTGCCGTGCGTGCCATTGGTGGTGCCGGTGATCGCCGGCGTGCCCTCGAACGTGTCGTTGGCCAGCACCAGGACGTTGACGGCTGCGTCCTCGTTGGTGGTGGCGTTGTCGTTGGTGATGTCGACTTCCGCCGTCACCGTCACGGACGCGGTCGCCGGCGCGCCGCTCGCGTCGCCGTCGAACGCCGTATAGGTGAAGCTGGTGGTGCCGTTGAAATCGCCGTTGGGCTGGAAATAGACCACGGCGCTGTTGCTCGTGGCCGGCACCGTCGATCCCGCGCCGAGCGCGGTGCCGCCGACCGCCGCGTCGAACAGCGTCCCGTTGCCGGACACGCTGGCGACGGTGAAGCTGTCGACCGCGTCGCCGGCGTCGGGGTCGGTGCCGGACAGCGTGATGGCGATCCGTCCGCCGTCCTCGGCGCCGGTGCCGGATGTCGGGTTGGCGGTCGGCGGGATGTCCACCGCAATCTGGGCGCTGGTGCTGGCGTTCTGCGCGCCGCCGGCGCCGGTGTTCCCCTGGTCGTTGATGTTGATGCCCAGGGTGGTGCTGGTCGTGCCGGTGAACGTGAGATTGCCGCCGGTGAGGAAGGCGTTGATGTCGGTGAGCGTGCCGGTCAGCGTGCGGTTGGTGGCGGTGCCGCCGACCGTCACGCCGCCGCCGCTGACGGCGGACAGGGTGCCGCTCGCCACCGTGAAGGTCGCAACCTCCACGCCGCCCTGGTCGTCGAAGTCGCTGAAGCTGATGCCGGTGAGCGCGACGGGATTGCCGGGCGTCGCCACATAGGACGCCGGCGCGCTCGGCTGCGGCGTGTCGTTCTGGTCCGAGACCGGAACATTGGCGGCGAACGAAGTCGAGTTGTCGCCACCATTCAGCGTGCCGCCGCCGTCCATCAGCGTGAAGGTGACCGTCCGCGCGACGTTGGTCGGGTCGTCGGAGGGCGTCGAGTAGCGGAACGCCTCGGTCAGCGCCATCACCGCCGCGTCGTTCGCGTTGGCGTTGAGCGTGACCGTCAGGTTGTCGGCGGCTCCCGACACCGTGCCGATCGCGACCGCCGGATTGGCGCCGCCGCCGTCGGCGTCGTAGTTGACCGTCGAGCCGCTGACGCTGATGTTCGTGGTCGTGCCGATCGACAGCGTGTCGCCCGTGTGCAGCCCCGCGGTAATCTGGGCGTTGAGCGAGCCGGTGTCGTAGTCGGCGCTGTCGAGGTCGGCCGCCGACACGGCGGTCGCGACGGCGACCGATGAGCCGTTCTCGGTGAATGCCGTCCCGACGGCCGTCCCGGTATAGACCGGTGCGTCGTTCACGGAATTGACCGTCACGCTGACGGTGGCGGTCTCGGTGACGCCGCCCGAGGTCACCACGTAGGTGAAGCTGTCGGTGCCGTTGAAATTGCCCGCCGGCGAATAGACGAGGAAATCGTCGGCGAAATTGCCGGGCGTGCCGTTGTTGTTGATGGTGACGGTGCCGTTGGCCCCGTTGTTGGCCGTGGTGATCTGGTGGCCGGCGTTCTCGAAATTGTCGTTGCCCTGCACCAGGATGTTGACCGGCGTGTCCTCGTTGGTGGTCGCCGTGTCGTCGGCGATGTCGACCACCGCGTTGACGGTGACGCTGACGGTTGCGGTCTCGGTGACGCCGCCCGAGGTCACCGTATAGGTGAAGCTGTCGGTGCCGTTGAAATCCGCCGTCGCCGTATAGACGACGAAGTCGTCCGTGCCGTCGCCGACCGTGCCGTTGTTGTTGACGGTGACGGTTCCATTGGTGCCGTTGGTCGTTCCGGTGATCGCATGGGCGGGGTTCTCGAACGTGTCGTTCGCCTGCACCAGGACGTTGACCGGCGTGTCCTCGTTGGTGGTCGCCGAATCGCCGGCGATGTCGACGGCGGCGTTCACCGTGACGGTGACCGACGCCGTCTCGGTCGTCCCGTTCGACGTGACGGTGTAGGTGAAGGTGTCGGTGCCGTTGAAATCGGCGTTGGGCGTATAGGCGACGAAGTCGTCCGTCGTGTCCCCGGCCGTGCCGTTGATGTTGACCGTGACGGTGCCGTTCGCCCCGTTGGTGGTTCCGGTGATCGCATGGGTGGCGTTCTCGAAGGTGTCGTTCGCCTGCACCAGGATGTTGACGGGGGTGTCCTCGTTGGTCGTCGCCGAGTTGCCGGCGATGTCGGCGACCGCGTTGATCGTCACGTTGACGCTGGCGGTCTCGGTCACGCCGCCCGATGTCACCACGTAGCTGAACGTGTCGGTGCCGTTGAAATCGGCCGTCTGGGTGTAGACGAGGAAGTCGTCGGCGAAGTTGCCGGCCGTGTTGTTGTCGTTGATGGCGACGGTGCCGTGCGCGCCGTTCGTGGTCGCGGTGATCTGGTGGCCGGAATTCTCGAAGGTGTCGTTGGCCTGCACCAGGATGCTGGCGGGGCTGCCGGTATCCTCGGCGAAGGTCGCCGCGTCGTTGGCGATGTCGACGACGGGCGTCACCGTGATGGTGATGGTGTCGACGTCGGTCAGCGGACCTCCCGAGCCGGTTCGGCCCAGGTCGTTGGTAGTGACCGTGAGCGTGTCGGTTCCGTTGTAGTCCGGCGTATTGAAATAGCGCAGGCCCGTGGCGTTCGCGAGCGTGGCGTTGATCTGGTTCTGCGTGCCGGTCAGCAGCACGTCGTTGGTGTTGTCGCCGGTGACCTGCCCGGCCGTGAGGCCGCCGCCGACCGCTGTATTGATGTCGAGCGTGCCCTGCGTGACCTGCAGCCGGACCGTTATGTTCTGGTTGGCCGGATCGGCATCGACGTCGCTCACCGAGAAGCTGATGGCTTCGGGCGTGTCCTCGGGCGTCGTCTGGTTGGCCAGCGCGTTGTTGACCGGCGCGTCGTCCACCGCGTCGATATTGATGACGGTGGTGCGGACGTTGGTCGAGGCGCCGTTGACGGTGCCGCTCGGGTTGCCGACCGCGCCGTCGTTGATCTGCCAGGTGATGGTGCGGGTGGCGTTGTTGCCGTAGTTGGTCGGGTTGTCGCCGGTGGTGAAATAGCCGATCGAGTTGAGGACGGTCTGGTAGTTGGCGAACGTGTCGTAGCCGGTGAGCGTCAGCGTCTCGGTCGCGACGGTGTAGCTGATGGTGATGTTGGTGCCGGTGAACAGGCCGCTGGTGCGCTGCACCACGCCGTCGAGCGCGAACAGGTGGTCGTCGTTGGCGCTGGTCTCGTTCGAGACGAAGGTGCCGCCGGTGATCTGCACCGTGATGCTGGCAAGGTGGTCGCCGTCGACATCGGTGATGGTCGGGGCGGCGGTCAACAGGTCGATGGCCACGCCCTGCTCCACGGCGTGCGTCGAGGTGCCGGTCAGCGTCCCGACGGTCGCCAGTGCGTCGAACGCCATGCCGCCGATATTGGCGGCGGTGTTGGTGAAGGCCGGTGACGGCGTGATCGTATTGATGAGGCTCGCCGACGTGCCGGCAGCATTGAGCTGCAGCACGTAGATGCGGTCGTCCGTGCTGATGGTGCCGCTTTCCTCGGACTCGACGTAGATCACGCGGTTGAGCTGATCGAACGTCATGTTGCCGGGGTAGAAGGTGTTCCCGCCCGGCAGCCCGGTGATGGTCAGCGCCGTCGCGTTGGTCGAGCCGTTCGCGGTCTCGCTGATGAAATAGATGTGATTGTCGGCGGCATCGTAGCCGGGGAAGCCGGACGGCTGCAGCGACTGGGTGGTGAAATAGACGAGGTCGGTGGTGCGATCGACCTCGACGTCATACAGGAAGCCGCTGTTGGGCGTGATCGTGCCGCCGACGTTGTCCAGCGGGAACTGCGCCTGCGGCACCAACTGGAACGCCGCCGCAGTCGGGTTGTTCAGGTCGATCCGCCATAGCGAATTGTGCTCGAACCCATCGGATACCAGCAGCTGGGTGAAGAACAGGAAGTTGGTGTCGGGGTCGATGGCGAAGTCGAACGGATCGGTGACGTCGGTCCCGCTGGCCTGGCTCGACTGCACCTGCGCCTGGGTCTGGGTGAACAGGTAGCCGCCATTGGTGGCGACTGCGGTGAGCGCGCCGGTCGACGTGTTGTAGGTGAAGTCGCGAACGCCCTGGAAGCCTGGGCTGTCGCCGTTGGTGTCGCAGATCCCGACATACAGGTGGTGGGTGTAAGGATTGATCTGAATCGAGTTGACGATGTCGGTATTGACGCCGTCGTTGCCGGGGAACGTGAAGGCCGTGGTCGGCGCCGCAGCGCTGCCGAGCTGCCCCACGAGCAACTGGGCGTTCGTGCCGCTCGGCCCGCCGTTCGAGATCACGTAGTAGAGGCCGGCGGCCCAGTCGATCGCGATGTGCTGCGGGAACCCGGTGCCCAGCGTCGTCGTCGGGCTGTTGTCGATGAAGACGGTGTGGTTGGTATTGTCGTTGTTGATGTAGGCGGCACGCGCGTCGGTGGGATCGCCCTGACCTAGATACCAAAACTGACCAGTCACTGCCATGGTCACGCCTCCCCGTGGCCCGAACCGTTCGCCCGGGCTTCTGCCCTGTCACCCCATTTCCGAAGGCCGAGTGCCAAGCCGGCACGGGTCAATCGTTCGCTGCCCGAAAAATTCTTATCAGGGGAGTCCGGGCCGGACAAGCAAAAGTTATACTGGAACAGTATACACTTTTCAGGAATCGTAAACGTAGATAGTGATGGTCAATAATGCGCGTGAATAGCGAACGTCTATAACGCTGTCTGACTGTGTCCGGCCGGCCGTTTCTGCTGCGGCGCGGTGCGGGTCTTCCCAGCGCCGGCGAACGGTACAGTTCGGGTTTGCCCGGACAGGATGTTTCGATTTACAGGTGTAGTTGGGTTCGCGCGGCCACGCTGTTTCGATCGATCCGAGGTCGTGGATCCGCGCGTAACCCAACATCGCGCGTGTTGGGTTCGCACGGAATTGGCACCCTGCTCCAGTGGCGGCGTAAGGGCCGTACGAACCCAACCTACGATCACACTACGATCACACCACGAAGCTCGGCGAGAAGCTCCCGGGCGCGATGCCGTTGAGCTCGACCGTGCCGCCGCGCTGGAGCGTGAGCAGCACGTCGCCGTCGCCCGAGGTGCCGGTGGTATAGCTCTGCCCCTCCAGGTCGAGACGGTCGCCCTCGCCGAAGACGAAGCCGTTGATCTGGTCGTTGCCCTCGAGCAGCAGGTACACGAAGCGGTCGGCGCCCGAGCCGCCCGCCAGGGTGTCGTTCCCCTCGTTGCCCCAGATCGTGTCGTTGCCGGAGCCGCCGAGGATCGAATCGTTGTCCTGGCCGCCGAGGATCAGGTCGGTGCCTTCGTTGCCGTCGATCGTGTCCTTCCCCTCGTTGCCGAACAGGACATCGCCGTCGGTGCCGCCGCTGATGCTGTCGTCGCCCTGGCCGCCAGACACGAGGTCGCTCTCGGCACCGCCGCTGATCGTGTCGTTGTCCTGGTTGCCGAACAGGAGGTCCGCCCCGCCCAGCCCATTGACGACGTCGTTGCCGGCCAGCGCGAAGATGATGTCGGTACCGTTGGTGCCGGTGATGTTGTCGTTGCCGGGCGTCGGCGTGGTGGACAGCGGGGTGACCGTCACGCTCACGGTCGCCGTCTCGGTGGTTCCGTTCGACGTCACCGTGTAGGTGAACGTGTCCGGGCCGCTGTAGCCGGACGCCGGCGCGTAGACGACGAAGTCGTCGGCCGTATTACCCGGCGTGCCGTTGTTGTTGATCGCCGTCGTGCCGTGCGCGGCCGCTCCCACCGCGGTGATCGAGCGGCCGGGGTTCTCGAACGTGTCGTTGGCCAGGAGGTCGAGGTTGTTTCCTCCCGAATCCTGGACCACCGTCGCGTTGTCGTTGACGATGTCGGCGACCGCCGCGATGGTCACGCCGACGGTGGCGGTCTCGGTGACGCCGCCCGACGTCACCGTGTAGGTGAAGGCGTCGGTGCCGTTGAAATCGGCGCCCGCCGTGTAGACGACGAAGTCGTCGGCGGTGTTGCCGGGCGTGCCGTTGTTGTTGACCGCGACGGTGCCGTGTGCGCCGTTGCTGGTGGCGGTGATCGCATGGGCGGGGTTCTCGAACGTGTCGTTGCCCTGCACCAGGATGTTGGCCGGCGTGTCCTCGTTGGTCGACGCGGTGTCGCCGGCGATGTCGGCGACCGCCGAGATGGTGACGCCGACGGTGCCGGTCTCGGTGGCGCCGCCCGACGTCACCGTGTAGGTGAAGGTGTCGGTGCCGTTGAAATCGGCATCTTGCGTGTAGACGACGAAATCGTCGGCCGTGTTGCCGGGCGTGCCGTTGTTGTTGACGGTGACGGTGCCATGCGCGCCGTTGGTGGTGGCGGTGATCGCCGGCGTTCCCTCGAACGTGTCGTTGCCCAGCACCAGGATGCTGGCGGCGCCCGAATCCTCGGCGAAGCTCGCCGCGTCGTTGGCGATGTCGGCGACCGCCGTCACCGTGATGTTGACGGTGTCGATGTCGCTCTGCGCCCCGGGCGAGCCGGTGTGGCCGAGATCGCTGGTGGTGACGGTGAGGGTGTCGGGGCCGTGGTAATCGAGGGCGCTGTGATAGACGAGGCCGCTCGCCGCCGCGAGCGTCGCATTGATCTCGGCCTGGGTGCCGGTCAGCAGCACGTCGTTGGTGTTGTCGCCGGCGACCGCCAGGCCGGCGGACACGCTGGTGTCTACATCGAGGGTGCCGTGCGCGACCTGCAGCCGCACGGTGATGTCCTCGTTGGCCGGATCGGCGTCGACGTCGCTCACCGAGAAGGTGATGGCTTTGGGCGTATCCTCGGCCGTTGTCTGGTCGGTCAGCGCGTTGTTGACCGGGCTGTCGTTGACCGCGTCGATGGTGATCGTGGTGGTGCGGACGTTGGTGGTGGTGCCGTCGACGGTGCCGCTCGGGTTGCCGACCGCGCCGTCGTTCACCTGCCAGGTCACGGTGCGGGTGATGTTGCCGCCATAGTTGGTCGGATTGTCCCCGCTCGTGGCGAACGTCGCCGCATTGAGGACCGCCTGATAGTTGGCGAGCGTGTCGTAGCCGGTCAGCGTAAGGGTCTGGTTGCCGCTCCCGTCCGTGGTGCGGGTCACGGTGATGTTCGTGCTGCCGAAGATGCCGCTCGTGCGGTGAACGGCGCCGTCCAGCACATAAAGGTCGTCGCCGCTGCCGGCGAAGCTCCCGCTGATGACGACAGCCGCGCTCGCCAGGTGGGCACCGTCGGCGTCGGCGATGGTCGGCGCGGCGATCAGGTCCACGCCTGTGCCCTGCTCGACCGGATGGGTGGAGGTGCCCGTCAGCGTGCCGATGGTGGCCAGCGCGTCGAATGTCATCCCGCCGAGATTGGCGTCGGTGGCGGAGAAGGCCGGAGACGGCGTGATCGTGTCGATCAGGGTCGCCGAGCTGCCGGCGCCGTCGAGCTGCAGCACGTAGATCACCTCGTCTGCGCTGCCGCTCCCGCCTTCCTCCGACTCGACGTAGATGCGTCGGTTGAGCTGATCGAACGTCATGTTGCCGGGATAGAAGTGGTTCCCCGCCGGCAGCCCGGTGATGGTCAGCGCCGTGGCGTTGGTCGAGCCGTTCGCGGTCTCGCTGATGAAATAGATCTGGTTGTCGGCTGCGTCGTAGCCGCTGAAGCCGAAGGGCTGCAGGGACTGGGTGGTGAAATAGACGAGGTCGGTGACGCGATCGATTTCGACGTCGTAGAGGAAGCCGTTCGGCCCGTTGGTGCCCGGAAGATCGAGCGGGAACTGGGCCTGCGGCACCAGCTGGAACGCCGGCGCGGTCGGGTTGTTCAGGTCGACCCGCCACAGCGAATTGTGCTCGACCCCGTCGAATAGCAGGAGCTGGGTGAAGAACAGGAATCCGGTGTCGGGATCGATGGCGAGGTCGAACGGATCGGCGAGATCAAGCCCGTCGCCGGTGCTCGACTGGATGTTGGCCTGGTTCTGGTTGACCAGATAGCCGCCGTTGGTGGGGACCGCGGTGAGGGCGCCGGTCGTTACGTCGTAGGTGAAGTCGCGGATGCCCTGGAAGCTCGGCGTGTCGCCGAAGCCGTCGCAGATCCCGACGTAGAGGTGGTGCGTATACGGATTGATCTGGATCGTGTTGACGAGGTCGCTGCCGGCGCCGTCGTTGCCGGGCGGCGTGAACACGACGGTCGGCGCCGCGGCGCTGCCGAGGTGCCCCATCAAGACGGTGGCGCCGTCGCCGCCCGGCCCGCTGTTCGAGATCACATAGTAGAGACCGGCGGCCCAGTCGATCGCCACGTGCTGCGGGAAGTTCGTCCCGAGATCCAGCGTCGGACTGTTGTCGATGAAGACGGTGTGATTGGTGCCGTCGTTGTTGACGTAGGACAGTCGCGTGTCGGTGGAGCCGCCCTGTCCGAGATACCAAAGTTGTCCAGTCACTGCCATGGTCAGAATCTCCCCGTTGCCCGGACCGAAGCCTGGGCTCTTGCCTGTCACCCCTGTTCGATGGACGCGTGTGCCAATGCCGGCACGGTCAATCGTTACTGTCCCTGCGCGTCCTTACCAGGGGAGTGCCGGCATGACAAGTTAAAGTTATATGTCCTTAATATACACTCAAACTAATAGTGTTTGTGAATAGTCGTGCCAAGCTATAGCCGACCTGAATGCGCTATGTGCTCGGAGCGGAGGGCGGCTGCTGCGACACGACCCCGGCCTTCGTCAGCGCGCCGATTGTCTGCTGGACACGATTGAAGAGATCAGTGACGGCCGCGGGGGCCAACACCAGCCGGCACGCCGGATAGCGCTTCGCCTCGCCGTCGGCTGCGTTCGGCGTTTCGGGGTAGCGAGTCACACAGAATTCGATGCGCAAGGTCTGCCCGTCCCAGACCATCGCATGGATCGAGTCGGCGAACGTCTCGCCCAGCTCGGGCAGATCGACGTAACGGGTCGGAAGAGAAGCCTGTTGCTGGATCGCCATTGATCGTCCCGACTGTTCGCGCAACCGAGCCCGCGCGCGCGGCGCCTGATGACATCATTCTACGCGTGATCGCCGTCGCGACGCTAGCGATGGTTGCGCGATACATTCAAATTTTCGCGCGATGTGCGAGCCACGCCAGGATAGTGATCGAGCAAGAAACAATTTTTGTTGTCATGGCCGTGGCCTGGCCTTATAGTCAACGTTAAATTGCTTGCCGATGGGGGGACACGGCGTTGGCCGCAGCTGCATTGCCGAGCACCCAACAAGGCTGTGCGTCGCGTTCGGGTCGCTGCTTGGCGCCGCCCCCCACCCGCTGTTCGTCCGCGCGCGCACATCTCAGCACGGGAGCATGATGTCATGAGCGACCCTTTCATCGGAGAGATCCGCATGTTTGGTGGCAATTTTGCACCGGCTGGCTGGGCCATGTGTCAGGGACAGCTGATGCCGATCTCGGAGAACGATGCGCTGTTCAGCCTGATCGGCACCACATACGGCGGCGACGGACAGGAGACCTTCGGGTTGCCCGATCTGCAGGGGCGCGTCCCCATGCATGTGGGCAGCGGCTTCCAATGGGGCGAGAAGGGCGGCGTGGAATCGGTCACGCTGACGGTGCAGCAGATACCGGTTCACAACCACGGGGTCGCGTCGGCCACAGCGGAAAACGGCGCCAACGTTCCGTCGATGTCGACCATATTGGCCGACGAGGGACCGCCCGGGCAGAGCACGGTCTTTACCTACAAGAACCCAGTCGACGGACAGAACCAGGTGTCGCTGAATCCCGCCAGCATCGGTGTGAGCGGCGGCAGCCAGCCGCACGACAACCTGCAGCCCTACCTGACGGTGACCTTCATCATCTCGCTGTTCGGCATCTTTCCCACTCAGAACTGAGACGAACCGAAGCCGCCCCGCACGCAATCCGCTGTTTCAGGAGGCTTTACGATGTCTTCCCCGTTCCTCGCGGAGATTCGAATCTTCGCATGTAACTTCGCCCCCACAGGCTGGGCGTTCTGCAACGGGCAGTTGCTGCCGATCTCGCAGAACACCGCTCTCTTCTCGCTCCTCGGCACTTTTTACGGAGGAGACGGCAAGAGCACGTTCGCGCTGCCCGACCTGGAAGGCTCGGTGCCGATTTCGCAAGGCCAGGGAGCAGGGCTGTCCGACTACTTCCTCGGCCAGAGCGCCGGCACGGACGCGATAACGCTGCTCCAGTCCGAGATGCCGGGGCACGGCCATTCCGTCAACGTCACCACCTCGGCGGGCAATGTGACCTCCTCGGCCGCCAGTCAGCTTGCCAAGGGCCTCACGGGCGGCATCCAGAACCCGACCAATGCGAAATACTACAGCACCAATGCGCCCAACACGTTCCTCAATCCAATCAGCGCCCTGACGATCACGGGCGCCAGCTTCCCGCACAACAACCTGATGCCCTACCTCGTGCTCAATTTCTGCATCGCCCTGCAGGGCGTATTTCCGCCGCGTCCGTGAGCATCGGTCGTCACCGACCATCACCCGTCTTGCCGGCCAAGGAGTGAGCGACCATGGGAACGCCTTTCCTCAGCGAGATCAAGATCATCAGCTGGAACTTCGCGCCCAAGGGCTGGGCGTTCTGCAACGGGCAAACGCTGCCCATCAACCAGAATCAGGCGCTGTTCTCGTTGCTGGGCACGACGTTCGGCGGGAACGGACAAACCACCTTCGGGCTCCCCAATCTGCAGGGCCGGGTCCCGATCCATATGGGCGCCTCCCCCGGCGGCGGCACGAACCACGTCCTGGGCGAGGCAGCCGGCCAAACCGCCCACACGCTTGTCATTTCCGAGTTGCCGGCCCATACGCACACCTTCAACGTGGATGGGCAGACCGCGGCCGCCAACAACCTCAACGCCGGCGCGAACAACACCGTGCTCGGGCAGTCGATCGGCGTCCCAACTCAAGGTTCGCCGTTTCCCGTGAACATGTATTCCACCGGAAATGCCGCCAGCTTGCAGGCGCCGGCGACGATCGGCAATACAGGCGGCAGCCAGCCGCACGAGAACAAGCAGCCCTATCTGGTGCTCAATTTCATCATCGCGCTGGTGGGCATCTTCCCGTCGCGCAATTGACCCGCGCTCAGTTGAACACCACCTGATAGTCCTGCCGGTCGCGCTGCAGGGTCTGGATCGGTATGATGTACAGCTTGAACGACGGCCCGTCCGTGACGGTGATCGTGTAGAAGCCCTCGCGGATCACCTCGTGCGGGGGGCCGCTGAAAATGAGCATGAACGGCTGACGCCTGAACAGCTCCTGTTCCCACTCCTCCAGATTCCGCGTGTCGACGCGCCGCAGTTTCAGCGGATGGGGCCACTCCGGCGCGCGGAACTCCTTCTCGACATGGGGAATGAAGTGCTCAGCCGTCAGGAGCTCGGCCATGTTGTATGCTTCCCTCGATTGCTGCGGGCGGACCGGCCCCGACCGGCAGCATCAACCATTGCAAGCGGCCATACTGTTGTAAACTGGTCCCGTGCAACCGATCGACACGGCGCATGAATTCGACGATCACGATCCTCTCGCCGCTCGGCCCCGTCCTGTTGCGCCCGGAGCGGGATGAGGATCAGCCGTTCCGCTACGCGCTGTTCTGCACCTCGCGGCTCCCCGAATGGTACCAGGTCGAGCTCGATCCTCCGGTGCGCGAGCGGCTGATGCAGCATCAGTTCCATGCCCAGACGGTGAGCTACCGCGCGCAGTTTCCCAAGGCGCGCTTCGACATCATCGAGCGGGACGGCCGGCCGATCGGACGCATCATCGTCGACGGTCCGCACCGGTTCCTGCACATCGTCGACCAGGCGATCGTCCCCGAGCTGCGCAGCCGCGGCATCGGCAGCGCGATCATGCGGCACTTCATGGATCAGGCGGCGGCCGCCGGCGTGCCCGTCGAGCTGCAGGTCGCCTCTACCAACGATCCGTCTATGCGGCTCTATCTGCGGCTCGGCTTCGTGCCGGTGGAGGAGAACCCGATGTACATCAACATGCGCTGGCTTCCACCGGGCGTGCGGGGCGACGTGGAGCAGAATGGCAGCCCCGCATAGCGAGCCGCATCAGCGATACCACGACACGATGGTGAAGCGCTCGCCGTGGGTGACCGGAGTCACCTCGTGGGTCGTCTCGGCGCGGAAACAGACGAGCGTCCCCGGCGCTGCCGGAACCGGCACGCGCAGCGGCGGACCGCCATAGGGGCCGTGCAGCACCAGAGCGCCGCCGCCGTAGGCTTCCGGCGCCGGGTCATCCGACAGCGGGCTGAGGAAGATCACGGCGGAAATCTTGCGGAACCGGGAGTCGTCGTGGATCAGTGGCGTGTTGCCGTCCTGGTGCGGAACGAAGAAGTCGCCGGCCTGGTAGCGCAGGAACTGCGGCGCCTCGCAGGTGGCGAGCACGACGGCGAAGTGGCGCTCCAGCGCGTCCTTGTGCGCCATGAGCAGTCGCGTCATGCGCTCGGCCATCGCCGGTGGCGCCGCGACGCGTGTCACCTGGCGCACCAACGGCATCACCGGGCCGTCCCCGTGCTCTCCCAGCACGGGCGCGGCGCTGCCGGTCAGCTGGCGCAACTCGGCGCGCAGTGTCGCGCAGGCGGCGGCGTCGAGCACATCGGGGATCTGCAGGACGTCGATCATCGGACCATCGCCGCACAGCCGAGCAGAAAGACGGTTCCGAAGAGTTGCTCCACGGCCCCCAGCACGTCCCCGGTGTACCCGCCGAGCAGGGCTCTGGCCAGACGGGCAAGGCCGATCGTCGCCGCAATCGCCAAGACCATGCCGATTATTGCGGCGGAGGGGGCAAGGACCAACGCCGGAACGATTGCGACGAGACCGAAGGCGACGGCCGGCGCAATCTCCCCTGCACGGAATTGCTCGGTCGAATAGCTGATCTTCGTCGCCTCGGGATCGCCCGCATAGGGCAGCGTCCCCATCAGGGCGACCGCGCCGAGCCGCCCGAGACCATGGGCGGCAATCAGGGCGGCAACGGCGATCGGCAAGGGCAGGCTCGCCAGGGCGCCGATCTTGAGCGCGAGGGTGAGGCCGAGCGCGAGCGCCCCATACGTGCCGAGCCGGCTGTCCTTCATGATGACGAGCCTCGCCTCGCGCGTGCGTCCGCCGAGCGCGTCGGCGAAATCGGCAAGCCCGTCCTCGTGCAGCGCTCCCGTGATCAGGATCGCCGCCGCGACCGCCAGGAGCGCCGCCAGCACCGGCGGCCACGCGAGGCTCGCTGCGATGAAGACGGCGCCGGCGCATGCGCCGATCAGCATGCCGACCAGCGGGAAATACTTGGCGCAGCGCACCAGCCAGTCCGGCGCGAGCTCCTCCGCATCGCCCACCGGCAGGATGGTGAGGAACCGCACGGCGTGCAGGAAGTGCCGCAGCTCGCGCATCTAGATTGCTTTCCGGTGGAAGCGAAGCACGGGCCTGCGGCTTGCTGATGCGCGCTCCCTCTCCCCGCTTGCGGGGAGAGGGTCGGGGTGAGGGGGCGCCGCCGCGAGTCCGCGCCTGTGGGCAGTCCCCCTCACCCGGCGCGCAAGAGCGCGCCGACCTCTCCCCGCAAGCGGGGAGAGGTGGAGCAAGCGGCGCCCCCGTGCGCCAACTTGGGCGCAGCGCGCCCTAAATGGTGCCTGCAACGACATCGTCGAGATCGGCAACATCGGTGATGAGCCGCGCGGCGGCGCGCAGCAGCGGCACGGCGAGCACCGCGCCCGTCCCTTCGCCCAGGCGCAGGCCGAGGTCGAGCAGCGGCTCGGCGTCGAGCGCCGCGAGCAGGCGCGCGTGTCCGCGCTCGGCCGAGCGATGCGCGAACACGCAGTAGTCGCGCGCCGCCGGGACGAGACGGATGGCGGCGAGCGCCGCCGCCCCGGCGATGAAGCCGTCGATGACGACCGGCCGCCGTGCCGCCGCGGCGCCGAGCACCGCGCCCGCCATCATGACGATCTCGCAGCCGCCGAACTCGGCGAGCACGCCGAACGGGTCGGTCGCGGCACTGCGGACCGCTGCCTGGTGGATGGCGTCGCGCTTGCGCTGCAGGCCGGCTTCGTCGTGGCCGGCGCCCGGACCGATGCAGTCGTCGAGCGAAGCGGGCGCCAGCCGATGCATGATCAGCGCCGAGGAGGCCGTGTTGCCGATCCCCATCTCGCCGATCGCGATCGCCTCGGCGCCGGCGGTGACCGCCTCGGCGACCAGCGCGATGCCGCGCTGAAGGCCGCTGCGCGTCTCGTCCGCCGTCAGCGCCGGCTCGCGCGCGGCGTTGCGGCTTCCCGGGCGGATACGGGCGGCGATGAGGTTCGGGTGCGGGCCGAGCTCGGTGGCGACACCGGCGTCGACGATGCGGATCTCCACATTGGCGGCGGCGGCGAACGCGTTGATGCTGGCCCGGCCGGCGAGGAACGTGTGCACCATGGCGGCGGTCACGCTCGCCGGATAGTGCGACACGCCCTCCGCGGTGAGACCGTGGTCGCCGGCGAACACGAACAGCGTGGCGTGGTCGGCGCGTGGCGGATCGGGATCGAAGATCAGGGCGAGATGCACCGCCAGATCCTCGATGCGGCCGAGCGAGCCCGGCGGCTTCGCCTTGCCGTCCACCAGCGCGCGCAAGTGAGCCTCGCGCGCGCGATCCAGCGGCTGGATCGGCGGCAAGTCGAGGGCGAACGTGCCAGAGCTGTGCTGGTTCAACTGCATCACCTGCACCGTAACGGCGCCGCGTCGCCGGTCAATCCGCTTCGCCGCAATGCTTTCTCGAAAATCGGAATTGAGGCTGCGCCTCTCGGTTCGGTTCTTCTGATTCCCGCCTCCACGAAATCGCGTTGGACGCTGCGGCGAGCCCTGGCTTACGGTGAATCGCTCCGGGAAACTCAAATTCGTCGGCTCTCATCAATGACCGCTACCCTCACGGAAGACAGCGCCGGCATCACCAAGGAGCTGGCAACAGGTAAGTTCACCGACAAGATGCTCGCCGACATGCGTGCGCTGATCGGCACAGAGCTCCGCACGGAAGCCAGCATCAACAACGAATACGCCACGCGCACTGCGATCCTGCGCTTCTGCGAAGGCATTGGCGACGACAATCCGTTGTGGACCCAGGCGGACTATGCGGAAAAGACGCAGCACGGCTCATTGATCGCGCCGCCGACGCTCGTCCACCTTCCCGAGATCGGCATCCGCGGCAACACGCATTTTCCGTTCTCGGACCTGAACAACGTGCAGATCGCCGACCTTATGTCCGAGTTTCTGAAGAATAAAGGACTCGACTGATCCGCTGCCGGTTCGCTCCGCCGCCATGACTCGGTACAGACTCGATGACGACATGACGTCAAGGCGGCGCGCCGGTCTGATGAAGATAGGCATTGAGCTTCGGCGCCACGGCCTCGCGGGCTTGACGCACGCCGCATAGACGCCTGCGGTCGAGCAGTTGGGGGCCCGTTGCTCGCCATCGAGTCGCCAAGGCGGACGACCACACGCTCCAGCGGCATTGCGCAGCAGCGTCCCATCACAAAGGGCCAAGCGCAGTCACAAAGAGTTCTTGGCCGGCGTGGTCGCTGCGCGCAGCCGCTCTGGCTCCACGGCAACGCTGATCCCAGCGCGCTCCTGCTGAAGAAGCATCACCGAGCGAGAGTCGCGTTCGCCCCAGCCGCGGCTGAGCGCCTCCGTCATTTCGGCATAGGCTAGATTGCACATCCGCATCGGCATCCCGAGTTCGCGCCCGAGCGCATTGGCCAGCGCGACGTCCTTATGGGCAAGGCGCAAGGCGAAAGACGGCGGATCGTATTTGCCCGGGAGGAACTGGTCGAGTAGTCCGTCGAAGGTGAACCGGCGGCCGACAGCGCCCTGCCGCACCGCTTGCCAAAGTTCAAGTGGATCCATTCCGGCCTTGACCCCGAGACTGAATGTCTCGGCAAGGATGCACACAATCGCGTAGCCCGACATGTTGTGCACGAGCTTGGCGACGGTCGCCATGCCAATCGGTCCGATGTAGCGCGCCTGGTCCCCCATAGCGCCCAGCACCGCCTTGTGCTGGTTGTACACGCGCTCGTTCCCACCAACCCAGATTGCGAGCTTCCCAGTCTCGGCGCCTCGCGGGCCGCCGCTGACCGGAGCGTCCAACATGTGCGCGCCCTTCTCCGCGAAGACGGCCTCGATCTTCTTCACCATGATCGGTGAGTTGGTCGAGAGATCGAAGTAGGCGTCGCCCGCTTTGGTTCCGGCGAGCAGGCCGTTCGGGCCAAGCGCGACCGCTTCCACGTCCGCCGGTTCCGGCAACGAGGTGAAGAACAAGCTTGTCGCCTCGGCCACCGCCTGCGGCGTGTCGGCCCAGACGGCGCCCCCGGCGAGGAAAGGGGCCGCCGATGCCTGACGCAAGTCGTGGACGACGAGCGGGTAGCCGGCCTTCTGCAGGTTGGCAGCAATGCGCGCCCCCATCGTGCCCAGCCCGATGAAGCCAATCGAGGATTCCTGGCGGTCGACCATGTTCGCACTCACTTCGGCTGTTCGTTCTCGATCAACTGTGTATAGGCGAGTTGTGCTGCCGACATCGCGGCGGGCCATCCGGCGTAGAAGGCGAGATGGGTGATGATCTCGCTGATCTCCTCTTTCGTGACGCCGTTGCTGATGGCGCGGCCGAGGTGGGACGTCAGCTGCTCGGGCCGGTAGGTGGCAATCAGCGCGGCCAATGTGATCAGGCTGCGGTCGCGCTTCGACAGCCCGGGACGCTCCCACAGGTCTCCATATACGACATCATTGTGTACTGCACCAAGGCCGGAACGAACGGTTGAATGCGGTCACGCTTGGCGGATGGCGGGGCTTTGGGCATGGGCTCTCTCTCGTTGCGAAGGGAATGATGCGTAACATCACCTGGGTGAACTTGAAGCACATCACCTGGGTGAAACTTGAAACCGGCAAAGAAACTTCGCTCGGCACGCGAACAGTTTGTTCGGTATTGGTGAGCGAGTAAAGCCCGCGCCCCTGGCACTCGATCGCGGCTGTCGCGTGCAGCGTAAGGGACCAGCGGCGATGAATGCGAGTCCGCCCCGGCCGTATCTCGATGGTCTTGTCGTGCGCCTCGACGTCGATCCGCATCCAGCTTCGCTCTTGCGCTGACCGAATCACGCTCGCCTCGCGATGATTCGCATGGTGCCGACCGCGTGGGCGACGACAAGCCTATCCGCATCCGTGACCGACGCCTCGGCACTCGCAAGCGTGCGCCCCTGTCGCACGACGCGGCCACTCGCCGTAAGCGTGCCGCGGCCGGGCGCAACAAAGTTCACGGTTAAAGAGACGGTCGTCGCCCCATCGGGCGGAGTCAGGACCGAGCGCACGGCAACGCCCATCGCGGCGTCCAGCAACGATGCGATGACTCCGCCGTGAACCTCGCCGCGCGAGTTCTCGAGGTCGCTGCGGCTCTCGAGTATCAGCTTCGATTGGCCTGCCGGCTCGCCGGCCTCCGCGCGCAATCCGAGCAGGCGGTAGTATGGCCGCGTTGCGGCTGGATCGTCCGTCCCGTCGAACTGCGTCATGTCAGGAACCTTCGGAAAGCAGGATGCCGGAGGACGACCGCCAGCGGATGACCACTTGCTCACCTTCTTTTGCGAGGCCTTTGCCGCGCGGAATGCTCACGACCAATGTTGTCTCTCCCGCCCGCACGCGCGCATTGGTGGCCGTGCCGAGATAATTCACCCGAACCACAATGCCGCGGATGTTATTCATGCACCGCCAGGTCTTCGATGCGGCCGAGCGAGCCGGGCGGCTTCGCCTTGCCGTCGACGAGCGCGCGCAAGTGAGCCTCGCGCGCGCGATCCAGCGGCTGGATCGGCGGCAAGTCGAGAGCGAGCGTCCCATGGCCGTGCTGGCGCAACTGCATCGCCCGCACCGTAACGGGGCCGCATCGCCGGTCAATCCGCTTCGCCGCGATGCTTTTCTCGAAAATCGGAAATCGGGCTGGGGATAACTTGCGGCGGTGTGTCGATTTTGTTTCGGTTTTCCAGAAGCACGGTGATAGGCATGGCTCGTCCCGGCTCGAAGAGGGCACTTCCGGTGGGCTCAAGCCGGAAGACCGGAGCCGGGAGCGGCGCCTGCGGGCAAGGTTTTGAGTCACCTTGCGCTCGGGCGGCTACGGGATCCCGCCCCTGGGCACTACGACCCAGCGCCTGGGCACCATGCCCAGCGAGTGATGCCAGAGTAGTCTGGCGTCGAGCCCGGCGGCCGACAAACGCCGCGGCGAAGCGCCGAGAGGCGAGCGCCCTACGTGATTGGGCGCGGGACGCCTCGTCAGGCGTCCTACGCGTGCCGCGTCATGGCACGCGAACGGTGCGGCGATCCGCACCCGCGCTTCTCGGCGCTTCGCTCCCTCACCGTTCGGGGGAACGGGGGGACGAGGAAGGAACGCAAAGCCCGGCTCGCAACGGCCGCCGCGACCATCGCGACGACCGCCGGGGAGGGCGGAGCGTGGGCTGTTTGAAATCGTGAATATCTGCCAATGCCTCCCGCGGTTGACGCTGCGCGGAGCGGCCGCTAGCTTCGCCCGCGATGGTCCTTCGGGTTTGAAGGTGAAAAGGGAAGCCGGTGCGGGGAGAGCCCCAAGTCCGGCGCTGCCCCCGCAACTGTGAGCGGCGAGCCACTCGTCAACGGCCACTGGGATTCGGGCGCATGTCCCCCGGGAAGGCGACGAGCGGCGGCGACCCGCGAGTCAGGAGACCTGCCATCGCGGCGCGCGTCGCGCCACAAGAGTGCTTTGGAGGCGTCGGGGCGGGGTGCACCTGACGGGAGCATAAGGCCTTCTTCGGCTCAGGGCTCGACCGACAAAGCTCGCCGCCCGTGTCACGGGTGCAGGGAGCATCGACTTGTCTTGTGAAGAGAAGGCCGACGCGCCTGCATCGCACTTGGCGCCCGAGGCGCCGGTGATCGTCAGCGTGTGCATCACCTGCAAGCCGCCGGATGCGACCGAGAGCCCGTGCGTCGGCGCGCGGATGTTCGACGCGGCCCGAGCGGCGATCCCCGCGGGCACTGCCGGCGTGGTGGTGCGGGCGGTGCAGTGCCTCGGCGTGTGCAAGCGGCCCGCGACCGTCGCCGTCTCGGCGCGCAACGGCTACACCTTCGTGTTCGGCGACCTCGATCTCGAGACCGGGCCGGCCGCCGTCGCGACCTTCGTGCAGATGTATCGCGTGGCGGACTACGGCTTCGTTCCCTGGCGCGCGCGCCCGGCGCCGCTGCGGGGCGGCCTGGTCGCGCGCATCCCGTCGGCGACCTGGTCGCCCGACGACGGCCATCCGCCCGCATGAGCGCGTCCGGCACGACGCTGGTCCTCGGCGGTGCCCGCTCGGGCAAATCGACCTTTGCGGAGCGGTTCGTGTGCGACAGCGGGCTCGCGCGCGTCTATGTCGCGACCGGCGAGGCGGGCGACACGGAGATGCGCGCGCGCATCGATCATCATCGCGAACGGCGCGGGGGCGATTGGCAGACGATCGAGGAGCCGCTGGCGCTCGCCGAAACGCTCGCGCGGGAGGCTCGTTCGGAGCGAGCAATTCTGGTCGACTGCCTGACGCTGTGGCTGTCCAACCTCATGCATGCCGGCCGGGACATCGAGGCCGAGAGCGGGCGCCTGTCCGCCGTGTTGCGCAGCGCTCCCGGCATGCTGGTGCTCGTGTCCAACGAGGTGGGGCTCGGGCTGGTGCCGGAGACGCCGCTCGGCCGCGCTTTCCGCGACGCGCAGGGGCGGCTCAACCAGGCGATCGCCGGCGTTGCCGACAACGTGGTGTTCATCGCGGCCGGGCTGCCGCTCTGGCTCAAGCGAAACGTCGAGAGGAATCCCGCATGAATCGCGTTCCCGTCACGGTGATCACCGGGTTTCTCGGCGCCGGCAAGACCACGCTGCTGCGCGGTCTTTTGACCCGGGCGAATGGGCGGCGCATCGCCGTCATCGTCAACGAGTTCGGTGACGCCGGGTTCGACGGGGCGCTGGTCGAGGAGTGCGCGACACAGGCGTGTGCGCCGGGCGATATCGTCGAGCTCACCAACGGCTGCATCTGCTGCACGGTGGCGGAGGATTTCGTGCCGACCATGGATCGGCTGCTCGGGCGCGAGCGTCCGCTCGATGCGATCGTCATCGAGACCTCGGGCCTGGCGCTGCCGCAGCCGCTGCTCAAGGCGTTCGCCTGGCCGGGCGTGCGCACGCGCGCGACGGTGGACGGCGTCGTCACCGTGGTCGACGCGCTGGCGCTCGCCGAAGGACGCCTGGTGCTGGACGAAGGCGCGCTGATGAGCCAGCGCAGCGCCGATCCTGCGCTCGAGCACGAGGACCCGATCGAGGAAGTGTTCGAGGACCAGCTCGCCTGCGCCGACCTGGTCGTCCTGTCGAAGACCGACCTGGTCGCGTCCGATCAGGTGGCGGCGATCGAGGAGCGTCTGGCCGCAATGTTGCGCCCGCGCGTCCGCGTCGTCCGCTCGCGCGGCGAGCTCAGTGCCACGGTGCTGATCGGGCTCGGCGCTGCCGCGGAAGCAGACCTCGCGGCGCGCGCCGGGCACCACGGCGACGAGGAGGAGCACGACCACGACGATTTCGAAAGCATCGTGGTGACGCCCGCCGGCGCGACGACGCCCGAGGCGCTGCGCGAGCAGGTGGCGAATGCGCTCGCTCTTGCCGGGGTGCTGCGGGTCAAGGGGCACGCGCGGGTCGCCGGCAAGGCGGCGCCCGTGGTGGTGCAGGCGGTGGGCGGACGCGTCGAGCTGTCCTTCGCGCGTCCGGATGCGGCCGTCGGCGAGCACCTGGTGGTGATCGGCCTCAAAGGCTTCGATCGCGACGCGGTGCGGAGGACGTTGGGCGGGTAGGCGATGCATCTCAAGCTCGATTCAGCGGCTCTGATCGATGACGGCGAGATCGCGCGCGATCTCGGCCAGGAGAGCGCCGACATCGTCGTGCTGTCGGCGGCCGACAGCGACCTCGCCGCCTTCGCGGCGGCGCGCACCGCGCTGCCGCCCGACTTTCCGTCGGTCCAGCTCACCAATTTCCTCGCGCTCGGCCATCCGCTGTCGGTCGATCTCTATGTCGCCCGCACGCTTGCGCGCGCCAAGATCGTGCTCCTGCGCATGCTGGGCGGCGAGAGCTACTGGCCGCACGGGGTCGAGAGCCTGCGGGCCGATGCGCTCGCGCGCGGCATTCCGTTCGCCTGCGTGCCGGGCGAGCTGCAGTGGGATGCTGTGCTGGCGGCGCGCGGCACGCTCGACCCGACGAATACGCAGGCGCTGTGGCGCTACTGTGCCGAAGGCGGCGTGGAGAATGCAGGTCTTGCCTTGCGCCTTGCGGCGCACCTGATCGGGCGGGCGGAAGCTCCGCCCACGGCACGCCCGATGCCGGCTGCGGGGTTCTGGCCTGCCGAGCCGCAGCGGACCGGCCGTCCGGTTGTCGCGGTGCTGTTCTATCGCGCGCTGCTGGCGGGCGCGTCCACCGCGCCGATCGAAGCGCTTGCGGCGGCGCTCGGCGCCCGCGGGCTCGACGTGGTGGCGATCCATCTCACCAGCCTCAAGGACGCGCGTTCGGCAAGCTTCCTGCAAACGGCGCTCGCCGCGCATCCTCCCGACGTGATCGTCAATGCGACCGCGTTCGCCACCGGCGCGAACGGTGTGCCGGCGGCGCTCGCGGCGTTCGACTACGCGATCCTGCAGGTGGCGCTCGCCGGCACTTCGCGTGCCGTCTGGGAAGCCTCGCCGCGGGGCCTGAGCCCGCGCGATCTCGCGATGCATGTGGTGCTGCCGGAGATCGACGGGCGCATCTTCGCCAATGCGATCGCCTTCAAGGAGCGATCGGCGGAAGAGGAAGGCGGCTTTGCATCGACCGTTTCGGTTCCGGTCGCCGATCGCATCGACGCAACGGCCGACCTTGCGGCCGCCTGGGTGAGACTGCGGCGTGCACCTCCTGCCGATCGCCGCGTCGCCATTCTGCTCGCCAATTATCCCAATCGCGACGGGCGGCTTGCGAACGGCGTCGGCCTCGACACGCCGGAGAGCCTCGCGCAGGTGATCGAGGCGCTCGCCCGCGCCGGCTACGATATGGGCGATGCCCCGCGCGCCGCACCGGCGCTGATGCGCCTGCTGTCGCAAGGACCGACCAACGCGCTCGGCGGCCGCGCTCGGCGTCGTGGCGGCGTCGCGTGGCCGATATCGCAATACGAGGCGGCGCTCGCCGGACTGCCGGAGCAGGTGCGAGCGGCGGTCACGGCGCGCTGGGGTCCGCCGGAGCGCGATCCGCACGTAACGAACGGCGCGTTTCGTCTCGGCGTGCATCGGTTCGGCAGCCTCGTTGTCGGCATCCAGCCGGCGCGCGGCTACAACATCGACCCGAAGAGCACCTATCACGACCCCGATCTCGTCCCGCCGCACCACTATCTGGCGTTCTATCTGTGGCTGCGCCAGGCGTTCGACGCCCACGCGGCCGTGCATCTCGGCAAGCACGGCAATCTCGAGTGGCTGCCCGGCAAGAGCACGGGTCTTTCCGCCGCCTGCCTGCCGGAAGCGGTGCTCGGTCGCCTGCCGCACCTCTATCCGTTCATCGTCAACGATCCGGGCGAGGGCATCCAGGCGAAGCGACGCACGTCCGCGGTGATCGTCGATCATCTCACGCCGCCGCTGGCGCGCGGCGAGCTCCATGGCGAGCTGGCGCGGCTGGAGAGCCTGATCGACGAGTACGCGCTCGCCGCCGATCTCGATCCCAAGCGCGCGGCGGTGATCGCCGACGACGTGATGTCGCTCGTGCGCAGCGAGCGGCTCGATGCCGATCTCCAGCTGGCGCGTGACGCGCCGGTGACCGACGCGTTACGCACACTCGACGCCCATCTGTGCGACCTCAAGGAGCTGCAGATCCGCGACGGCCTGCATGTGCTGGGGCGTGCGCCGGACGGCGAGCGTTGCGACGCGCTGCTGGTCGCGATCGCCCGGTTGCCGCGCTCGGATGCGCGTCCCGAGGACGCCTCGCTGCACCGCGCGCTCGCCGCCGACCTGTGCCTCGATTTCGACCCGCTGACGCGCGACTTCGGCACGCCTTACACGGGAGCACGACCGGCCCTGCTGCAGGCCGTCGCCGACACGCCGTGGCGGCACGCCGGCGACACGGTGGAACGCATCGAGCTCCTGGCGACCGCACTGGTGTCGGGTTCGCTGCAGGGCGATCCTGCCTGGACCAGAACCGCCGCGGTGCTCGGCTGGATCGAGCGAAGCTTGCGTCCATCGATTGCGGCCTGCGGGGAAGCCGAGATGGCCGGTTTGCTCAGCGGCCTCGATGGCCGTTTCGTGTCGCCCGGCCCGTCGGGCGCGCCGACACGCGGACGGCCGGACGTGCTGCCGACCGGCCGCAATTTCTACGCCGTCGACCTGCGCGCGGTGCCGAGCCCGTCGGCGTGGCGGCTCGGACGGCTCGCCGCGGAGCGCCTGGTCGAGGCCTATTGGCAGAGCCAAGGCGAATGGCCGCGCTCGGTCGCGCTGTCCGCCTGGGGCACCTCCAACATGCGCACCGGCGGCGACGACGTCGCCCAGGCGCTGGCGCTGATCGGCGCCTGCCCGGTTTGGGAGCCCACGTCAGGCCGCGTGACCGGGTTCACGATCATGTCGCTGTCGGAGCTCAAGCGTCCGCGGGTCGACGTGACGTTACGCGTGTCCGGCCTGTTCCGCGACGCCTTCCCGACGCAGATCGACCTCATCGACAGCGCGGTACGGGCGATCGCCGCGCTCGACGAGCCGGACGATGCGAACCCGCTCGCCACGTCCGTGCGCGAGACGATGCACCGCTTGCGTGCCGCCGGCACGTCGGCGGCGGAGGCCGCGCGGCAGGCCTCGTTCCGGGTGTTCGGTTCGAAGCCCGGCGCTTACGGCGCCGGCCTGCAGGCGCTGGTGGATGAAGGCGGCTGGGCGAGCCGCGCCGACCTCGCCGATGCCTATCTGACGTGGAGCGGCTTCGCCTACGGCGGCGGCGTGGAGGGCAATGAGGCGCGCGGCGCGCTGACGGAGCGGCTTGCCGGCGTCGAGCTCGTCGCGCAGGCGCAGGATAACCGCGAGCATGATATTCTCGACTCCGATGACTACTATCAATTCATCGGCGGGCTCGCGGCAAGCGTCGAGACCGTGCGTGGGCGCGCGCCGCTCATCGCCCATGTCGACAGCTCGCGCCCGGAGGCGCCGATGGTCCGGCCGCTCGCGCAGGAGATCGCCCGCGTGGTGCGCGGGCGCGCCGCCAACCCGAAATGGATCGCCGGCGTCATGCGCCACGGCTACAAGGGCGCTTTCGAGATTGCCGCCACGGTCGACTACCTGTTCGGCTTCGCCGCCAGTACCGACGCGGTGCGCGACCATCATTTCGACCAGCTGTTCGCCGCCTATGTGGAGGACGAGCGCGTGCGCGCCTTCATGGCGGAGGCGAACCCGGCTGCGCTTGCCGAGACCACGGCGCGCTTCCGCGAGGCGATCCGCCGCGGCCTGTGGCGGCCGCGCTCGAACCGTGCACGCGACCTCATCGCCGAGCTGATCGGACCGGATCGGCCAGAACCGCAGGAGACTGCCGCATGAGCGAACCCGCAGGCGAAGACACGATCAATGCCCGTCATGCCGAGAAGATGCGCAAGCACAAGGCGGCGCGCGACAAGATCATGGCGACCAAGTCGGGCGACAAGGGCCTTTTGATCGTCAACACCGGCAGCGGCAAGGGCAAGACGAGCGCCGCGCTCGGCATGGTGTTCCGCCACATCGGCCACGGCATGCCGGTCGCCGTCGTGCAATTCATCAAGTCGCCCACCTGGGACACCGGCGAGGCGAAGCTGCTGGCGCGCTTTCCCGACCTCGTCACTTTGCACATCATGGGCGAGGGATTCACCTGGGAGACGCAGGACCGTGCGCGCGACATCGCCGCCGCGCGCGCCGCCTGGGAGCGCGCCCAGGCGCTGATCCGCGACGATCGTCACCGGCTGGTGCTGCTCGATGAGCTCAACATCGTGCTGCGCTACGAGTATCTCCCGGTCGACGAGGTGGTCGCGTTCCTGCGCGACGAGAAGCCGGCCGACAAGCACGTCGTCGTCACCGGCCGCAACGCGCCGCCGGCACTGGTCGAGGCAGCCGACCTGGTCACCGAGATGACCTTGGTCAAGCATCCGTTCCGCCAGGGCATCAAGGCGCAGAAGGGCATCGAGTTCTAGTGAGTGCGCGCACGCCCGCACGTGATGATCCAGGGAACCGGCTCGCACGTCGGCAAGTCGACCCTGGTCGCGGGCCTGGCGCGCGCGCTCGTGCGGCGCGGCCTCAAGGTCGCGCCGTTCAAGCCGCAGAACATGTCCAACAACGCGGCCGTCACCGTCGACGGCGGCGAGATCGGGCGGGCGCAGGCGGTGCAGGCGCGCGCCGCCCGCATGGCGCCGAGCGTGCACATGAACCCGGTGCTGCTCAAACCGGAGACCGACCAGGGCGCGCAGGTGATCGTGCACGGCCGCCGCGTCGGCACGATGCAGGCGCGCTCCTACACGCAACGCAAGGCCGACCTGATGCCGGCCGTGCTGGAAAGCTTCGCATCATCTGGCGCGCGAGGCCGACATCGTGCTGGTCGAAGGCGCGGGCAGCCCGGCCGAGATCAACCTGCGCGCCGGCGACATCGCCAACATGGGCTTTGCGGCCGCAGCCGACGTCCCCGTGGTGCTCGCCGGCGACATCGATCGCGGCGGCGTCATCGCCAGCCTGGTCGGCACCCACGCGGTGCTCGAGCCGTCCGAGCGCGCGCGCATCCGCGCCTTCCTGATCAACAAGTTCCGGGGCGACGCGAGCCTGTTCGACGACGGCGTTGCGGCGATCGAGCGGCTGACCGACTGGCCCTGTGTCGGCGTCGTGCCGTGGCTGCCGGAAGCCGCGTGGCTGCCGGCCGAGGACGCGGTCGATCTCGAGCGCAGCACCGCGCAGGCGCGCGGCGTCATCGTCGCGGTGCCGATGCTGGCGCGCATCGCCAATTTCGACGACCTCGACCCGCTCGCCATGGAGCCGGGCGTGCGCGTCGTGTTCGTGCGGCCCGGCGAAGCGATCCCGGGCGATGCCGACCTCGTTATCCTGCCGGGCTCGAAATCGACCATCGGCGATCTCGCGTTCCTGCGCAGGCAAGGCTGGGACATCGATCTCGCCGCGCACGTGCGGCGCGGCGGCCGCGTGCTCGGCCTGTGCGGCGGCTACCAGATGCTCGGCCGCACCATCGCGGATCCCGACGGAATCGAAGGCGCGGCCGGCACGGTCGCAGGGCTCGGCCTCATCGACGTCGCCACCGTGATGACGGCGGACAAATCGGTGCGGCCGGTGAGCGCGCGCCACTGCACAACGGGCGCGGACATAAGCGGATACGAGATCCATCTCGGCCGCACCGAAGGCCCCGACTGCGCGCGGCCGGTGCTGACGATCGACGGACGGCCGGACGGCGCCACGTCGGCGAACGGACAGGTGCAGGGCACCTATGTGCACGGACTGTTCGCATCGGATTCGTTCCGGCGCGCGTGGCTCGAGCAGTTCGGGCTCGCCTCGACGCTGGTCTACGAGGAGCGCATCGAGAGCGCGCTCGACGCGCTCGCCGACCACCTGGAGCGGCACCTCGACGTCGAGCACATGATCGCAATCGCCCGCACGCGTCAGAGCGCGAGCGCCAGCGCCGCATAGAGCAGCGCATGCAGAATGCAGGCGGCGACGAATACAAGCAGCGCCCGGGCGATGTCGGCCGGCTCGGCGTCGCGCCGGCCCGCGGCGTTGAGAAACGGATCGTCGACGATCACTGCACCATAGCGGCGCGGCCCCGCCAGCGCGAGCCCGAGCGCTGCGGCCATTGCGCTCTCCGGCCAGCCTGCGTTGGGCGAGCGGTGCATGCGCGCATCGCGCATCATCACGCGCAGCGCGGTCGCGATACTGCCGCCGGCGATCGGTGCCACGAGCGCGATGATCAGTCCCGACAGGCGCGCGGGAATGAAGTTCAGCACGTCGTCGAGCCGCGCGGCCGCCCAGCCGAAGGCCTCATAGCGCTCGCCACGATGACCGATCATCGAATCCGCCGTATTCACCGCCTTGTAGGCGAGCAGGCCGGGAAGGCCGAACAGCGCGAACCAGAACGCGGGCGCGACCACGCCATCGGAGAAATTCTCCGCGCTCGACTCGATCGCCGCGCGGCAGATGCCGGCCTGGTCGAGGCTCTCCGGGTCGCGGCCGACGATCATGGCGACGGCGCGCCGCGCCGCCGCGATGCCGCCGGACTCGAACGAGGCGCGGACGCGCGCCACATGCTGATAGAGGCTGCGCTGGGCGATGAATACGGAGGCAACGAGCGCGATCCACACATTGCCCCATGGCAGGCTGCGCAGCGACGCTTCGATCATGTGGCCAAGAACGATGACGACGGCCAGCAGGACCAGCAATGCCATGACGCCGGCGATCCGCCGTCCTGTGAACGTCCACGCGCTGCGATTGAGCCAGCGATCGAGCGCCGCAATCCCGATGCCGAAGATCGCCACCGGATGCGGAATCCGGCGCCACAGGAAATCCGGATCGCCGATCAGCGCATCCAGCGCGAGCGCGGCGACTACGATCCACAGCGGGTCGCCGCCGAGCAGCACGTCAGCGGCTCACACGCTCGATCTCCGCGGTGAGCCGCTCGAGCGCCTCGGCGAGCATCGGGCCGCCGCACACGGTCAATCGCTCGGGAATGACCAGTCGCCGGTTCGGCGGATAAAGCCGCTCGAGCGCGGGATGGAGCAGGAACGCGCGTCCCTGGTCCTCGGCGAACGGGCTGTCCTCGGCGACCAGGATGAAATCGGGACGCATGCTGACGATCGTCTCCAGCGAGGCGAAGCCGCCGGAGCGGAAGCCCAGTATGCTGACCGCATTGGTGAGGCCCGCAGCGGCGAGCAGCGAGGTGACTAGGCTGTCGCTGCCCGACACCCAGCCGCGCCGCGACAGCGCCAGCACGCGGTAGTTCTGGCGCGAGCCGGCGGCGCGCGCCCGTTCCAGCGCGGCATCGAGGCGCGTAATCTCGGCGTCGGCGCGTCGCGGCTGGCCGAGGAGCTCGCCCATGCGGCGGATCTGGGCGCGCACGTCGGCGACCGAGCGCGCGGCATCGAACTCGGCCACGCGCACGCCCTTGTCCTTCAGGAGCTCGCGGGTCGCGCGCTTGGTGAAGCGGCCCGCCACGACGAAGTCGGGCTCGAGCACCAGGATGTCCTCGGCATCTCCGGCGAGGCGCGGGAACCGGGCTGCCTTCGCGGCCGCCCAAGAGCGGGCGGCATCGCGCGAATAGGGGCTCAGTCCAAGGATCTGCTCCGGGTCGGCGAGCGCGAGCAGGAGCTGGTCGGTGCAGACGTTGATCGAGGCGACGCGTGGCCGGTCGGCGGCGTCGGCGGGCAGGACGAAGCCGAGCAGGGCGATCAGGAGAATTGCATTCCGGAGCATGCACCGCGTCCCAACGTTTGCCGTCGCTACTGCATAGTCCGCCGCAGCTCGTTCCACAACCAGCGCGCCACGCTCTCGGGCGAGCCGTCCGCGCCGCCGAGGCGCCGGTTCGCCTCGCGCATCAGCGTGACGTCGATCCGACCAACCAGGGGTCCGAGCGCGTCGAGGATCGCGCGATCGCTCGCCCGCTGCGGCGAGACGAGGAGAATGGCATCATACGGCGGGATGACGTGCTGCAGGTCTTCGAGCACGAGGAGGTCGAGTTGCGCGATCCGTCCGTCGCTGGTGTAGGCCGCGATCACGTCGATCTCGCCGGCGGCGATGGCCGGATACATGAACTCTGCTTGCATCTGGCGCTGCTCGCGGAAGCCGAGGCCGTAGGCCGTCCGCAGCGCCGCCCATTCGGGCCGCGCGAAGAACTCGTAGTCGCCGGCGATCGACAGGCCGGACGCCGCTCGGGCGAGATCGTCCAGCGAGCGGATGCCGAGCGCCTCGGCGCGGCTGCGCCGCATGGCCAGCGCATAGGCGTTCTCGAATCCGAGCGCGCCCAGCATCCGGATGCCGTGCCGTTGTGCGAGCCAGGCCGCGACCAAGGCGAGCACTTCCTCGCGCGAGCGCGCTTCGCTGTGGCGCATCTCGTTCGCCCAGATGGTCCCCGAATAGTCCACATAGGCGTCGATCTCGCCCGCCGCGAGGGCCTGGACGATCACGCTCGAGCCGAGGCCGTCGCGTCGTGCCGCCGCGATGCCGGCCGCCTGCAGGCGCTGCTGCATCAGCGCCGCCAGGATGTACTGCTCGCCGAACGGCTTGCTGCCGATTGTCACGGTCGCTCCCGTGCGGGCGAAGACCGGCGCGAGCGCACCGAGGACAATGAGGGCGAGCCCGACGCCGGCCGCGACGATGCGTCCGGGCCGGCGGCTCTGCGCGCCGCTCTCCATCAGCGCCAGCAGTTGATCGACCACGAGAGCAAGCGCAGCCGCCGCCACGCAGCCGAACAGCACGAACACCCAGTTCTGCGTCTGCAGCCCGGAGAAGATGTAGTTGCCGAGGCTGGTCTGGCCGATCGGCGTCGACAGCGTTGCAGTGCCGATCACCCACGTGGCGGCGGTACGGATGCCGGCCATGATGGTCGGCAGTGCCAGCGGGAGCTCGACCATGAGCAGCGACTGCGCCCGCGTCATGCCGACGCCGAGGGCAGCCTCGTTCACCGCCGGGTCAATGCCGTCGAGCCCGGCGATCGTGTTCCGCAGCACCGGCAGCATGCTGTAGAGGGTGAGCGCGATCACCGCGGGCAGGAACCCGAGCGCGGAGAAGCCGAAGCCCAGCATCCGCTCGCTCAAGGCGGCGAGCCCGAGCAGCAGCGGATAGAACAGTGCGAGCAGCGCCAGGCCCGGAATGGTCTGCACCACGCTGGTCGCCCCCAGCAGCAGGTTGCGCAGTGCCGGCCGGCGCGCCGATACGAGCGCGAGCGGAAAGCTCAGCGCGACGCCGAGCACCAGCGCCGTGAGGCTGACCAGCACATGGCTGCCGAGATAATCGGGCAGGCGCTGGAATCCTTCGACGATGCGCGGGTCGAGCGTCATCGCGCGGTCCGCCGGTCGAGCAGCGACTGCAACCGTTCGGCCTGCCGGCGCGGCGTCTGCATCAGGTCGCGCACATAGTCGCTCGCGTCGAACGCCATGAGCGCGTGCGGCGTTCCGTCGGCGACGATGCGGCCCGCCTCGAGCACGAGGATGCGGTCGGCGATCAACACGGCCTCGAGGGTGTCGTGGGTGATCATCACGGTGGTCAGGCCGAGCGTGTCATGCAGGCGGCGATAATCCTGCGCGAGCGTGTCGCGGGTCACCGGGTCGAGCGCGCCGAACGGCTCGTCCATCAGCACGATCTTCGGCGCGGCGCCGAGCGCGCGCGCGACGCCGACCCGCTGCTGCTGGCCGCCCGACAGCTCGCGCGGAAACCGTCGGCGCTGCGCATCGCCAAGCTGCACGAGGTCGAGGAGCTCGGTGAGGCGCGCGGCGATGCGCGGCTGGTCCCAGCCGATCAGCCGTGGCGTGACGGCGATGTTTTCCTCGACCGTCATGTGCGGGAACAGGCCGATGCCCTGGAACACGTAGCCGATGCTCCGGCGCAGCGCGATCGGGTCGATCGCGCTCACGTCCTCGCCGTGGACGCGGACGGTTCCGGCGGTGGGCTCGGCCAGCCGATTGACGAGCCGCATGAGCGTGGTCTTGCCCGAGCCGGACGCGCCGATGACGGCGAGGAACTCTCCTGCGGGGACGGCAAGCGATACGCCAGCGAGCGCCGGCGGACCCTCGCCAAAAGTCTTGGACACATCCGCGAATGCGATGGCCGGCGGCGCCTGCGTCATGGCATGAAGGCGGCATGGAGCATGGCGGCGATCTCTCCGAGGCGATGCGGCGGCACGGCGGCAGCCTCGATCAATGGCTCGATCTCTCCACCGGGATCAACCCCTGGCCGTGGCCGGTTCCGGCTGCGCTGTCCGCTGCCGCCTGGCAGCGCCTGCCCTCGCGCGACGCCGAAGCGGCGCTGATCGCGGCGGCGCGCACAGCCTACCGGGTTCCCGAGCCGATGGCGATCGTTGCCGGGCCGGGCACGCAGGCGCTGATCCAGTGGCTGCCGCGGCTGGCGGCGCCGGGGTCGGTCGCGATCGTCGGCCCGACCTATGGCGGGCATGCGCCGGCCTGGGCGGGCAGCGGCCGCGCGGTGATCGATATCGCCGATCTCGAGCACCTGCCCGACGAGGCGCGCCATGCGGTCGTGGTCAATCCGAACAATCCCGATGGCCGCGTTACCGATCGTGCGTCCCTCGCGCGTGCGGCCGAGACGCTGCAGAGCCGGGCAGGGTGGCTGGTGGTCGACGAGTCATTCGCCGATCTTGATCCCGGCATCGGCGCAGCCGATCTCGCCGCCGGGCTGCCGGTGATCGTCCTGCGCTCGTTCGGCAAGTTCTACGGGCTCGCGGGCGTCCGCCTCGGCTTCGCCATCGCGGCGCCCGACATTGCCGATCGCATCGCAGCCGCGCTCGGGCGTTGGGCCGTCTCCGGCCCGGCGCTGGCGATCGGCAGCGCAGCCCTCGCCGACACAAGCTGGGCGGCCGACATGCGCGAACGGCTCGCCTGGGAGGCAGGCCGCCTCGATGCCGTGCTGGCCGCCGCGGGACTTGCGGTCACCGGCGGCACCGCGCTCTATCGCCTGGTGCGCGATCCGCGCGCCGGCGCGATCCACGACGCGTTGGCCGCGCAGCACATCTGGTGCCGGCGGTTCGCGTGGGCCGAGGACCTGCTGCGCTTCGGCCTCGCGGGCGACGCTGCGGCCCTCAAGCGGCTGAGCGCCGCCCTTACCCGACAGAACCCTCCAGCTCGGAATATCTGACCGGCTTGACGGCATCGGGCGGCAATTCTTCGCCTTCATGCCAGACATACAGTTTCGTGCCGATCCAGTAGGCGCCGATCGCCGCGGCTTCCTTGCGCCTCACGTTTCGCTTGAAGTCGGCAATGTCGATATCAATGTCGTCGGCAACCGCCTCGCAGGGCGGCTGCAAGGTTCGCAGATAGGCTTGCGACAACTCGATCAAGCGGGCACGACGTGGTGACAATGAAGTTTCCATAGCTTTCACTTTTTCTCCTGCGCATGCCGACAACAAAAATACCCCTGTCCAATGAGAGAGCTCTGATGGTGTCGTCATTGCATTGCCGATCCATGACAGTGTCCCGGGCAAAACGACGCGGCAACTGTCAGACATTTTCTCCGAGGTTCACACCGAGTTCGCGTTGCACTCCGAACATGCCTTCGCAATGCGCCGCGCTGGTCGGTGAGTCTGTCGGTCGTCTCGGCCAAAAGAGTGGCACACTGAAGGCAAATTGAGCGCGTGACGTTCGTGTGAGAGCGCTTATGGTTTGATCAGGTCGACGAGTTTGAACGAGATCGTTTCATTGCTTCGTCACAATGCACTTTGTCAACCCACACATGGTGGACGAAGAATCACGATCGGCGCGCCGGCGATCACGACGCGTCGATCGAAATAAAGATGAATTATGGGTCCATTCGAATTGCTGCAGAAAAGCAGCAGCAGAACTCATGAATGACGCCAGTCGATACCGACGATCATATTGATGTGATCGCAACACAAATCCGACGCGCACAATTCCGGATCATTAATGAGCTCTATCTCGCTCGCGTTTTTCGCGACAGTCCGAATCACACCAGCGACGAGTAACCGCCGTCGACCGGAATCGCCGCGCCGGTGATGAAGTCGGAGGCGGGGCTCGCCAGGAACACCGCGAGGCCAGCGAGGTCCTCCGGCGTGCCCCAGCGGGCGGCCGGCGTGCGGGCGAGCACGCGCTCGTTGAGGCCCGCCACCTGCTGGCGCGCCGAGCGCGTCAGGTCGGTGTCGATCCAGCCGGGCAGGATCGCGTTCGCCTGGATGTTGTCCTTCGCCCAGGCGACGGCGAGGCCCTTGGTCATCTGCACGATGCCGCCCTTGCTCGCCCCGTAGGCGACCGCGAACGAAGCGCCGAAGATCGACAGCATCGAGCCGATGCTGATGATCTTGCCGCCGCCGGTCTTCACCATGTGCGGATAGGCCGCCTGGGAGCAGACGAAAGCCGAAGTCAGGTTTACGTCGACCACCTCGTGCCATTCGGCGAGCGTATAGTCTTCAGGCTGCTTGCGGATCGCCTTGCCGGCATTGTTGACCAGGATGTCGAGCCGCCCGAACTGGCCCACCGCGCGTTCCATCAGGTCGCGGCACGCCTGCTCGTCCCTGACGTCCACGGCGACGGTGAGCGCTTTGGCGCCGCCCCGCTCGAGGGCCGCCACGGCCTCGGCGTTCTTCTCGGCGCGGCGTCCCGCCACCACGACCGCGGCGCCCGCCTGCGCGAAGCCCGTCGCGATGCCGAAGCCGATGCCGGTGTTTCCCCCGGTGACCACGGCGACGCGGCCGGTGAGTTCGAACGTTGTCATGCGCGCGCTCCCTGTGGGGCCTGCCGCAGCGCCGACCACACGCGCTCGGGCGTCATCGGCAGATCGAGCTCCGTCACGCCGCGCGAGGCGAGCGCGTCGAGCACTGCATTGACCGCCGACGGCAGCGAGCCGGCGACGCCCGACTTGCCCGCGCCCTTGGCGCCAAGCGGATTGGTGGTGCAGGGTACGACGTGATGGTGCACGGCGAGCGCCGGGATGTCGGCAGCGCGCGGAATCACGTAGTCCATGAACGACGCCGTGACGAGCTCGCCGTCCTCGCCGTAGACCACCCGCTCGCCCAGGACCTGGCCGAGCCCTTGGGCGACGCCGCCGTGGATCTGGCCCTCGACGATGGTCTCGTGCAGCACGTTGCCGACGTCGTCCACCGCCGTGTAGGCGATGACCGCGACGACGCCGGTGTCGGGATCGATCTCGACTTCGCACACGTGGCAGCCGTTGGGAAAGCTCATCTGCGGCGAGGTGAATTTCGCCACGCTGTCGAGGCCGCCGGCGAGGTCCGGAATCGGCTCGCTGCGCAGGCGTGCGGCGAGGTCGAGGATCGCGATGGCACGATCGGTGCCGGCGACGCGGAATGTCCCCCTGGCGAACTCGACGTCGCCGGCATCCGCTTCCAGCAGGTGCGCGGCGGCGCGGCGGCCCTTGTCGATCGCCTGGTCGCACGCGAGCGTGGTGGCGCTGCCCGCCATCATGATCGAGCGCGAGGCGACGCTCGGCGTGCCGGCCGGCACCTCGTCGCTGTCCCCCTGCACCAGCCGCACCATGCTTGCGCCGATGCCGAGCCGTTGCGCCACCAGCGGCACGAAGGTCGAGAGATGGCCTTGACCCATCGCCTGCGCGCCGGTGCGCAGCGCGACCTTCCCATCGTCCTCGAAGCGCAGATCCACGGTCTCGTCCAAAATGCCGCCGGCGACCTCGAGGAAGCAGCCGATGCCGATGCCGCGCAGCTTGCCGTTGCGCTTTGCGGCAGCGCGGCGCGCCGCAAATCCCTTCCAGTCCGCCAGCGCGAGCGCGCGGTCGAGGATGGCGGCGAAGTCGCCGCTGTCGTAGATCGGTCCGTTCGGTGTGCGATATGGCATGGCGGCGGCGGGAATAAGGTTGCGCCGCCTGAGCTCGGCGCGGTCGATCCGCATGGCGGTCGCCGCCGCATCGATCAACCGCTCGATCAGGTAGATCGCCTCGGGCCGTCCGGCACCGCGATAAGGGCCGAGCGGCGCCGCATCGATGAGCACCATCTTCACGCCGATGTGGATCGCCGGGATGACATAGATGCTGGAGAGGCAGTTCTTGGTGTTGGCGGTGGCGAAGATCGCCGCGAAGGTCGACGTGTAGGCGCCGAGGCCCACGTAGGTGCGCACGCGCAGCGCCAGAAATCTTCCCTTCGCGTCGAGCGCCAGCTCGCCTTCCAGAAGACCGTCGCGGCCGTGCGTGTCGGTGAGGAAGCTCTCCAGCCGGGTCGCGCACCACTTGACCGGACGCCCGGTACGCCGGGCGGCGCACAGGAGCGCCGCGTAGTCTGCGTAGGTTTGCACCTTCATGCCGAAGCCGCCGCCCACGTCGTAGGTGACGATGCGGATCTGGCTCGGCGGCACGTTGAACACGCCTTCGGCGAGCACCTTGCGCACCACCGCGACGCCCTGCGTCGGCGCGATCAGCGTGTAGCGCTGCGAGCCGGCATCGTAGCTCGCGATCGCGGCGCGCGGCTCCATGGCGCTCGGCGCGAGGCGCGTATCGATCAGCCGCACGCGCTCCACGTGGGCGGCGCGGGCAAACGCCTCGTTCACGGCCGCGTTGTCGCCGTCCTCCCAGTCGAGCGCAATGTTGCCCGGAGCCTCGGCGAATATTGTCGGCGCATCGGGCGCCATCGCGCGCTCCACGTCGGCGACGGCGGGCAGCGCCTGCAGGTCGACCTGGACTGCTTCGGCCGCGTCCTGCGCCTGGTGCAGAGTTTCGGCGACCACGATGGCGATCGCCTCGCCCACGTAGCGCACGCGATCGGCCGCGAGCACCGGCATGCGGGCCTGGACCATCGGCTTGCCGTCGCGCCCCGGGAAGGACGCGACCGGCGGGATGGCGCCGACGCCGTCAGCCACGAGATCGCGGCCTGTGATCACCGCGATGACGCCCGGCATGACGGAAGCTGCCGCGGCGTCGACGGCGCGGATCTCCGCATGCGCAACGCTCGCGCGCACGAAGGCCGCGTGAGCCTGGCCGGGCACCACGAGATCGTCGGTGAACCGTCCGCGGCCGGTGACGAGCGGCGCGTCTTCGCTGCGAATGGTCTGCCGGCTGCTGCCGAACCGGGCGCCCCCATTCTCCAATTCGTTGTACCGCACGCTCATGCAATCTCCATTCGCGGTTGCGCAGATCCTGTGCTGCGACAACCGTCGCTCTATGCATGAAAGCCCGAACCCGTGCTAACATCAACCGGTGCCCTGCCTCGCCGCGGCCATTCGTCTGCAGGCGGAAACAAGAGGGGCGCTTGGGGAGGACTGGATGATCACGTCAACACGACGTTCGATTTTCGTGCTCGGCGCATCGCTGCTCGCCGCCACGCTGGCAACAGCTTCGGCCCACGCGCAGCAGGCAGGGCCGATCAAGATCGGCCTGCTGGTGCCGCTGACCGGACCTCTGGCGACGCCGGGCATCGACATGGTGGACGGCTTCAAGCTGTTCTGGGAGCAATCAAACAATCAGGCGGGCGGCCGCAAGGTCGAATACGTGATCGCCGACACCACCTGCAATCCCGACCAGGCCATCACCCAGGCGCGCCGGCTGGTGCACCAGGAGAAGGTGCACCTGATGATCGGCCCGCTGTGCGGGCATGAGGGCCCGGCGGTCGCGCAGGTCAGCAAGGAGACCGGCGTTCCGCTGGTGATGGACACCGCCGGCGCCGACAACGTGACCAAATGGGATCGCACGCCCACGGTGGTGCGCACCGCGGTGTCGGCGAGCCAGATCGGCCATCCGTTCGGCGACTACCTCTACAACGAGCTCAAGGCCCGCAACGTCACCTTCATCGGCCAGGATTACACCTGGGGCCACGAAGTGACGCTCGGCATCATCGAGACCTACAAGCGGCTGGGCGGCAAGGTGGCGAAGCTGATCTGGAACCCGATCGGCACCAAGGATTACGGGCCGACGGTCGCCTCCATCGCCTCGGATTCCGACGCCGTGGTTGCGGTGGTGGTGGGCGCCGACCGCATCCGCCTGTTCGAGTCCTGGTTCAGCTTCGGCATGGACAAGAAGTTCAAGATCTACGGCGGCTACTGGATGCACCAGGACGCGTTGCCGCAGATGGACGACCGCGCCATCGGCATGATCGGCAACTCGCTGCACTATGCAGTTGGTATCGATACGCCGGACAACAAGGCGTTCGTCGACGCCTTCGCCAAGAAGCACAAGCGGCTGCCGTCGTGGTTCTCCGAGTCCGCCTATACGGCGAGCCTGTGGACGCGCACCGCGATCGAGCAGATCAAGGGCAACGTCGAGGACCGCGCCGCCTTCCTCGACGCCATGCGCAAGGCCACCGTCAAGGCGCCGCGCGGCACGCTCAAGCTCGACGCCTACGACAACCCGATCCAGAACGTCTACGTAACCCGCATCCAGAAGATCAACCATCCGGCGCTCGGGCCGGTGCTGATCAACGTCCCGATCAAGACCTACGAGAACGTGTCGCAGTTCTGGACGTGGACGCCGGAAGAGTTCCTCAAGCGCGGCCCGTACAAGCGGTGAAGCCCACCGTCTCGTCATGGCCGGGCTTGTCCCGGCCATCCCGATAGAGAACGCACGGCCTTGCCAACCTAAGCGAGATGCGCGGGACAAGCCCGCGCATGACGACTTCATGCACAGCGGCATCATCCAGGCGATCAACGGCGTGTCGTTCGCGGCACTCCTGTTCCTGCTCGCGAGCGGCTTCACGCTGTCGTTCGGGCTGATGCGCGTCGTCAACATGGCGCACGGCGCCTACTACCTGATCGGCGGCTACATCGGCCTGTCGGTCGTGCGCTACACCGGCAGCTTTGCGCTCGGCGTGCTGGGCGGCGGCCTCGCCGTCATCCCGATCGGCTACCTGATCGATCGTCACCTCATCCGCCATGTGGGCGAGAACCATCTGGCGCAGGTCCTGCTCACCGTCGGCATCGCCTTCGTCATGGGCGACGTCGCGCTGAAGATCTGGGGTGGCGACAACCTCAAGGTCCCGACTCCGATCGAGCTGCGCGGCGCGGTCGAGCTGCCCGGCGGCATCATCTATCCGAGCTACCGGCTGGTGCTGATCCTGTTCGGCGTCGTCGTCGGGCTCTCGCTATGGGCGCTTTATCGCAAGACGCAGATCGGCGCGGTGGTGCGCGCCGGCGTCGACGACCGCGAGATCGTGAGCGCCATGGGCATCAACATCGACCGGCTGTTCGTCCTGATGTCGGCGCTCGCCTCGTTTCTCGCCGGCATGGCCGGCGTCGTCGGCGGCGCCTTCCTCACGCTCTATCCGGGCGCCGAATGGGAGATCCTGATCTACGCCCTGGTGGTGGTCATCTTCGGCGGGCTCGGCAGCCTGGAAGGCGCGATGATCGGGGCGCTGATCGTCGGCCTGCTCGATGCCTATGGTCGCTGGCTCCTGCCGGAGCTCTCCTATTTCGTGCTGTTCGGGCCGATGGCGATCCTGCTGCTGGTGCGCCCGCGCGGCATTTTCGGGCGGGAAGGCTGAATGTCGCTCCGGTCCCGCGTCCTCCTCGGCCTCTTGGCGCTCGCCGCGGTGCTGATCGCGCCGGCGCTGGTCGGCCCGTTCTGGATGACGCTGCTGACGCAGATCTACATCTACGGGCTGCTCGCGCTTGCGGTAGACCTGCTGCTCGGCCATACGGGCCTGTTCTCCATCTGCCACGCGTCGTTCTTCGCGGTCGCCGCCTACACGGTGGCCATCCTCGAGGCGCGCTACGGGCAGCCGACGGTCGTCGCCGCGCCCGCCGGGATCCTCGCCGGCACGCTGCTGGCGCTCGTCTTCGGCGTTGCGGTGCGCACGCGCGGCGTCTATTTCATCCTGATCACCATCGCGCTGGGCTACATCATCTGGGGCGCGGTCTATCGCTGGGCCTCGTTCACCGGGGGCGACAACGGCATCACCAACGTGCCGCCGCCATCGGTCGCCGGCGTCACCATCGCGTCGCAGACCGCCTATTACTACCTGGTGGTCGCCGTCGTGCTGGCGTGCGCGGCCGGCTATCGCGTTCTCATCAGCTCGCCGTTCGGGCTGTCGCTGCGCGGCATCAAGGCGAGCGAGAGCCGCATGCGCAGCCTCGGCTATCGCACCTCCATGCACCTCTATACGGCGTTCGTGATCTCCGGCGCGATCGCGAGCCTCGCCGGCGTGCTCTATGTCTACTACAATCGCTTCGTCAACCCGGTCTCGGCCTCGTTCCAGATCTCCGTCGAGGTCACGCTCATGGCGATCGTCGGCGGCACCGGCACCATCATCGGGCCATTCCTCGGCTCCGGCATCGTGCTCGGCCTGCGCAACTGGGTCTCCGGCTTCTTCGAGCTGCACGCGACCGTGATGGGCCTCGTGTTCATCGCCACCATCCTGTGGGCGCCGGACGGCATCGTCGGGTTCGCCAACCGCTGGCGCTCCGCCAAAGCATTTTCCGGGAAAGTGGGCACCGGTTTTCCGAAAGAAAATGCGTCCAAGCATGGACAAGGGATGAAGCCATGACGGCCGCCATCGAGGTCGATGAGCTGGCCAAGGTGTTCGGCGGGCTGCGCGCTGTCGACGGGGTCTCGCTGAGCGTCGCGCCGGGCGAGCGTCGCGCCCTGATCGGGCCGAACGGTGCCGGCAAGACGACCCTGTTCCACTGCGTCACAGGGACACTGCTCCCGTCCTCCGGCCGCGTCAGACTGTTCGGGCATGACGTGACCAATCTGCCCGAGCACCAGCGGACCAGGCTCGGCATGGGCCGCACATTCCAGATCACCAACGTGTTTCCCGACCTCACCCTGGTCGAGAACCTGGTCCTGTCGATCATCGGCACCGATCGGCGGAAGTGGATCGTCCATCGGTCGGTCGGCTCGTTTCCCGCGCTGCGCGAGCAGGCGCTCGCCGGGCTCACCGCCGTCGGGCTCGCCGACCGCGCCGACGAATCCGTCAAGCTCCTGTCCTATGGCGAGCGGCGCCAGCTCGAGCTGGCGCTCGCCCTCAACACGACGCCGAAGGTGCTGTTTCTCGACGAGCCGTGCGCCGGGCTGTCACCCAGCGAGCGCCAGCGCATCTTCCAGATGGTCCGGTCGCTGCCGCGCGACATCACCGTCGTTCTGATCGAGCACGACATGGACGTGGCGCTCGGCCTCGCCGACAAGGTCACGGTGATGAACCGTGGCCGCGTCATGGTGGAGGGAACGCCGGACGACGTGCAGCGCAACCCCGACGTCCGCAACGTGTATTTCGGCCATGCCTGAGCCCACCGAGACGACCGAGCCCCTGCTGTCGGTCTCCGAGATCCACACCTATTACGGCGACAGCTACGTGCTGCAGGGCGTGAGCCTGACCTTGCCCAAGGGACGGATCGCCGCCATCCTCGGGCGCAACGGCATGGGCAAGACCACGCTCATCCGCTCGGTCGCCGGTCTCACGCCGCCGCGCGCGGGCGAGATCGCATTTCGCGGCCGCCCGCTCACCGGCAAGCCGCCCTATGCGATCGCCCAGGAGGGCATCGCCATCGTGCCGCAGGGGCGGCGCATCTTCCGCTCGCTGAACGTGCGCGAGAACCTGATGCTGCCGGTGAGCGTGCTGGCGCGTCCCGCGCGGGCGCGCGCCGCCAAGCCGCGGGAGGCGGAGCCGTCCGCGCGCTGGGATTTCGCCGAGGTGCTGCGGGAGTTCCCCCAGCTGGCGGAGCGGGTCGATCATCCGGGCGGCGCGCTCAGCGGCGGCGAGCAGCAGATGCTGGCGATCGGCCGCGCCCTGATGGCGAACCCCGAACTGATCCTGATGGACGAGCCGTCCGAGGGCCTTTCGCCGCGCCTGGTGCAGCAGGTGCAGGAGATCATGCGGCGCCTGCGCGAGCGCGGCCACGCGATCCTGCTGGTGGAGCAGAATCTCGAGCTCGCCCTTTCGGTCGCCGACGAAGTCTACGTATTGTCGGCGGGGCGCTTCGTGTTCCGCGGCAGCGCCGGAGAGCTCTCCAACGCGCCGCAAATCCTCGACCAGCATCTCGGCGTCTCGGCCGCGAAGCTGCACTGACCAAAAAGGATGAGGGCAGATGCCGACCTATTACACCCTGACGCCGAAACCGGAGACGGTCCATTGGGGCTATCTCGATGCCAAGCTGCCGCCGCGTCTCACCGTCAACTCAGGAGACACGGTGACGATCGAGACCGTGTCGGGCGGCCTCGGCGACGTCGGCGACACCTCGATCATGCAGCCGCACCATCGCGCGATCTGCGAGGCGTTGAAGCCCTCGCCCGGACCGCACATCCTCACCGGGCCGGTCGCGGTGCGCGGCGCCGAGCCGGGCGATACGCTGGAGGTCCGCATCAAGGCCATCGAGCTCACGGTCGACTGGGGCTGGAACGTGATCCGGCCGCTGCGCGGCACGCTGCCGGAGGATTATCCGACGTTCCGCTGCCGCATCCTGCCGATCGACCGCACGGCGATGACCACGCAGCTGCCCTGGGGGCCGACCGTTCCGTTGAGCCCGTTCTTCGGCATCATGGCGGTCGCGCCGCGCCCGGAATACGGGCCGTGCTCGTCGGTCGAGCCGCGCGAGTTCGGCGGCAACCTGGACAACAAGGAGCTCCTTGTCGGCACCTCGCTGTTCCTGCCGGTGTTCGTGCCGGGCGCGAATTTCTCCGTCGGCGACGGGCACGCGGTGCAGGGCGATGGCGAGGTGTGCCTCACCGCGCTGGAGACCTGCCTCACCGGGACGTTCGAGCTGGTGCTGCACAAGCAGAAATCGCTCGACATGCCGTGTGCGGTCACGCCGACGCATCTCATCACCATGGGGCTCGATCCCGACCTCGACGATGCCGCCAGGCAGGCGCTGCGCGCCATGATCCGCTGGCTGGTCGAGCTCAAGAGCTGGACCTCGGAGGAAGCCTACGTGTTCTGCAGCCTCGCCTGCGACCTGCGCGTCACGCAGCTGGTCGACGGCAACAAGGGCATCCACGCCATGGTGGACAGGGGCTTGTTGAATTAGCGTGATGAGGAACTCTTGACCGAAATGATGCGTCGAGATTCCCCTCCCCCCGCGCTCTTGCGCGGTGGGGAGGGGTTAGGGGTGGGGGGCTCTTTGGCTTGCACTGCGCTCAGTAAGTGGAATCCAGCATTTCGTTTCGTCGAACGCGTTCATGAGCGAAGGGCCAGGCGGGCCGCCGTTGCCCCCCACCCCCGGCGCGCTTCGCGCGCCAAAGCCCTCCCCACCGCTCGCGAAGAGCGAGCGGGGGGAGGGGAGTCGAGGCGCATCAATTTGGATTGGACTCCGTCGAGTCACCAAATCGGGAGACGCACATGCAGACCTACGACGGCGTCGTCATCGGGGCGGGACATAACGGGCTGACCCTCGCCGCCTACCTGGCGCGTGCCGGCCTCAACGTCGCGGTGGTCGAGCGCAACCCGCGGATCGGCGGCGGATGCTCGACCGACGAGCCGGTGCTGCCCGGCTACCGCTTCAACCTGCACTCCAATTTCTTCATGGGATTCCGCCATTCGCCGCTGATCCGCGATCTCGAGCTCTATCGCTTCGGCTTCTCCTACGTCGAGCCGCCGGTGCAGCAGGCGGCCGCCTTCCGCGACGGCACCTGCGTGGTGCTGCACAAGGACCTCGACAAGAGCTGCGCGTCGCTCGCCCGCTTCTCCAAGCGCGACGCCGAGACGTTTCGCGCGCTGCATCACCTCTACGCCGAGAGCATGCGCCCGCTGTTCACGTCGCTCGCCTTCAACGCGCCGCTGCCGCTCGACCAGCTGCGCGACCGGTTGTCCGGCCCGCAGGCGAAGGAATTCCTCTCGCACGCCCAGCACGACCTGTTCAGCGTGGTGCGCAAGCATTTCGACGACGACCGCATCCGCACCCTGTTCACCTCCTACATGCACGTCATCACCACGGAGAGCGTGCCGGGCGCCGGCATCGTGTTCCCGCTGATCTTTGCCAACGTGATGGAGTTCACCTTGCCGGTCGGCGGCTCGGCGAGCTTCACCGATGCGCTGCGCCGCGTGATCGAGGCGTGCGGCGGTGCGGTGATCACCGGTGCCGACGTGAAGGAGATCGTGGTGCGCAACGGTCGCGCCGCCGCGGTGCGGCTCGCCGACGGCGACACCATCGAGGGCCGGCGCTTCGTCGCCAGCGCCATCGATGCGCCGACCACCATGCGCATGGCGGGGGAGGCGCTGTTCCCCGAGGACGTGCGCAAGAAGCTCAACGGGTGGCACTGGGGCAACCACAGCCTGGTGACGCTTCACCTGGCGTTGCGGCGCAAGCCCGCCTACCGCGCCGCGGCGTTCGATCCCGACATCGACCGCGCCTTCAACATCTTCTTCGGCATGGACGACATCGATCAGGTGCGCAGCTGCTTCGACGACTGCGCGGCGCAGAAATTCCCCGCCGTGCTGATGGGCAACGGCGCCTGCAACAGCGCGGTCGACCCGACCTACGCGCCGCACGACGGGCATTCGGCGTTCTGGTGGCCGTTCGCGCCCTACGCGATCGGCGGCGACGCGGCGGAGTGGGACCGCAACAAGGCGCACCATACGGAGCGCGTGCTCTCGGTGTGGCGCGAATATGCCGGCAACCTCGACGACGACAACGTGCGGGGAAAATTCCTGTTCACGCCGCTCGACGTCGAGCGGCTCAACCACAACATGGTGCGCGGCGCCGTGCGCATGGGCGCCTATATTCCGTCCCAGCTCGGCATCAACCGGCCGCACCCGTTGCTCTCCGGCACCCGCACGCCGATCGAAGGCCTCTACCTGTGCGGCTCCTCGACCGGCAACGGCGGCGGCATCAACGGCGCGCCCGGCTACATCGCCGCCAACGCGATCGCCGACGACTGCAAGCTCACGCGGCCGTGGACGCGCGTGCCGGCGCCCGAATGGCGGCATTGAGCAGGAGAAACCCATGCGATTGAAGGACAAGGTGGCGATCGTGACCGGCAGCGGGCGCGGGATCGGCCGCGACATCGCGCTCGCCTATGCGCGCGAAGGGGCGCACGTCGTCGTCAACGACATCGATCCGGCGACCGCGGCGGCCACGGCGGCCGACATCGTCAAGGGCGGCGCCAAAAGCCTCGCGTCGCCCGGCGACGTCGCCCGCAAGGCCGAGGTCGACCGCATGGTCGGGGCCGCCATCGCTGAGTTCGGCCGGATCGACATCCTGGTCAGCAACGCCATGAAGATCGTGCCGGGCAAGCTCGAGGAGCTCACCGAGGAAGCCTGGGACACGACGATAAACATCGGGCTGCGCGGGGCGTTCCTGGTGAGCCAGGCGGCGGCGCGGCACATGATCGCGCAGAAGTCGGGCGCGATCGTCAACATCGCGTCGATCGCCGGCCTGTTCCCGTACAACTGGGCGGGCTCCTACAGCGTGGTCAAGGCCGGGCTGATCATGCTGACGAAGCAGCAGGCGATGGAATGGGCGCCGTACGGCATCCGCGCCAACGCGATCACGCCGGGCTACATCCGCACCCCCGGCACCGAGGCGATGTATGCCGACCCGGAGATCTACGAGGGCCGCCGCAAGGGCGTGCCCATGGGTCGCGTCGGCAGCGGCGAGGACATCACTGGCGTCGCCGTATTCCTCGCGAGCGAGGACGCCCGCTACACCACCGGCAGCGTGGTCGGCGCCGACGGCGGGCAGGCGGTCGGCTATTTCCTCTCGGTGCCGGGGCGGCGATTCTCGGGCGGGAGGATGGATTGACGCGGTTGCCGCGGATTCAGAACTTTTCAGATGCGCAACGAGGATTTCATTGGCAATCTGCGCCAGTGTCCCGGTTCCGACGTTCGTATCCCTTTGCAGCACCCCCTCGTACGAACGTCGGAACCAAAGGGACACTAGCAAGCATATGATTCTAGTGTGGCTTTGGATTTGACGTTCCTACGAAGGGGTCGCCGCAATACTGGTAGGAACGTCAAATCCGCCACACTAGTGGATCACGTGCGCCGGAACTCAAGGAGAACAATGCCAAGCTTGAAAATGGGACGGCGGAGGTTCGTCTCGCTCCTCTGCGGCGTCGTCGCGGGATGGCCGGTTGCAGCGCATGGGCAAGACCGGACGCTCCCGGTTGTGGGCTATCTCAGCAGCCTCTCATCCGGCGATACAACTCATCTCGTTGCAGCATTCCATCGTGGCCTTCTGGAAGCCGGGTTCACCGCGGGCCACAACGTCTCGATCGAATATCGCTGGGCGGACGGTCAATACGATCGGCTGCCATCCTTGGCAGCCGATCTCGTGGCAAGTCGCGTGACGGTCCTGGTTTCGACCGGCGGAGGTCCGGCCCTGCTTGCCGCCAGGGCAGCCACCGCGACCACCCCGGTGGTGTTCGTGACCGGCACCGACCCGGTGAAGACGGGAGCAGTCGCGAGCTTCAGCCGTCCGGCCGGTAACCTCACCGGCGTGCTCGTGCTGACCACGGGTTTGGAGCAGAAGCGGCTCGGGTTGCTGCGGGAGCTGGTGCCCGCCAATGCGACAATTGCGGTGCTGGTCAATCCGACCAATCCCGGCGTCGCCGCGCAGCGAGATGATATCCAGGCCGCGGCGCGGCACCATTCGCAGGACGTCCACATCCTCGAGGCCAGCAATGAGCGCGAGATCGACGCGGCGTTCGAGGCTATCGGGCGGTTGCGGCCGGGGGCGCTGCTGGTCGGCTCGGATCCGTATCTCAGCATACGCCGCGATCAACTCGTGGGCCTGGCAGCGCGACACCGGGTTCCCACCATGTATCAATGGCGCGAGTTTGCATTGACGGGCGGATTGATGAGCTACGGAACCAGCCTCGCCGAAGGCTACCGCGAGGCGGGGGTCTACACGGGCAAGGTACTCAACGGTGCGAAGCCGGCCGACATGCCAGTCCTGCAGCCGACCAAATTCGAGCTCGTCATCAACCTGAAGACCGCCAACGCGCTCGGAGTGACAATCCCGCCGGGCGTGCTCGCTATCGCCGACGAAGTCGTGGAATAGCATCTGCGCGGCATCCGAGGCGGCACTCCCCGTGCGGTCTGATGGCCCACGCTCATGACGCTTCCTCCTGGCAGACCTTAGGCTGCCGCCGCCTACCGCAGCGAGCAAATGCGACGCGGCGCCCCCCGTGCGGCCGGGGCAAAGATCGGCTATTCTCGCGGCAACCAAGCGGTCATGAGGGAGGCTGACGTGGACAGAGGCACTTTCAACCGGCGTGACGTTCTCGCGGTGATGGCAGCGACCGGCATGGCTGATCTGACCGCCCACACCCTCCTGCCCGGCGCTGCCCGGGCGGTCGGCGCGCCCGCCTATGACCCCGCCGGCCGGTTCGATCTCGCCATCAGCGAAGTCGAGTTTCGGCGCAACAGCGCCGGCCGGATGCTGATGGCCCGCATCTACCAGCCGAAAGGGCCGGGACCTTTCCCGACCGTCCTCGATCTGCACGGCGGCGCGTGGAACAACAAGAACCGCCTCGCCGAAGAGCCGATGGATCGCGCCCTGGCGGCGAGCGGGCTCCTGGTCGTCGCCGTCGACATGACGCTTGCGCCCGAAGCGCCCTATCCGGCCTGCGTGCAGGACGCCAACTACGCGGTGCGCTGGCTTAAGATGAATGCGGCGACCTGGAACGGTGACGCCGCCAAGATCGGCATCTACGCATCGTCCAGCGGCGGCCACGTGGCGGAGCTTCTGGCGATGCGTCCGCGCGATCCGCGCTACAATTCAATTCCCCTGGCTGCGGCGCCCAACGTCGACGCGACGGTCGCCTATGTGGCGACGCGCTCGCCCATCAGCGACACCTTCGCGCGATATCAAAACGCGGAACGGCGCGGGAACGAGCGCATGATGAAGAACAACAAGGTGTTCTTCAATCCGTGGGAGACGATCCACGAAGCCAACCCGCAGGAAATTCTCCAGCGCGAGGAAAAGATCACCATGGTGCCGTTCCTCATCATGCAGGGCGCGCTCGACGACAATGTTCTGCCCGAGGTGCAGGAAAAGTTCGCCAAGACCTACAGGTCCGCCGGCGGATCCTGCGAATACCACCTGTTCGAAAACTCCGTTCACGAATGGGTCGCCCAGCCGGGTCCGCAGACCGACAAGGCGCGCGAGGTGGTCAAGGAGTTCATCGCCCGTCAGCTGAAGGCTTGATCGAGGCAACATCGGTCTGCTGCGAACGATCGGATTGGACCGACGAGGACGGCAGCGGGCGGCCCTTTCCTCCCGGTGGCGGGATGGCGGTTCTCGGGGGGAAGGATGGATTGACGGATGCGGCTGTCAGGCCGCGGGCTGCCATGCCGGGACAGAATGAGCAGGCGGTCGATGATACTCATCGCGCCGCCTGCCTGGTCGAGCTTGGATCAGAGCGGGCGGACCCAGCTGGGCAGGATCGACGCGAAGGGATCGACGTAGCCGGGCCCGGTCGGCGGCAGCATCGGCAGCACGTTCGGATAGCGGATGCAGCCGTTGATGATGCCGCCGTTCACGCTGTCCAATTCGTTGTCGGCCAGCAGGCGCCCAGCCGGGCCGGTGGCCAAGTCCACAGTCTTGCTCATTGTCGGGTCCTTGTTGTTCATGCCTCCAAGCGGGCACGGGGCTGTGTCGCGCCGCTTTCAGGATCGGCTCACATCGGGTTGAATTGTGTGTGACCTGCCGCACATGCGCCTCCGCTGACCCTCCGACGTTCGGAATCATCGTGCCAGGCGTGCGGGCATCGATGCCGGCAATTGCGGGCGCGCGTGGGCGCCTTCTGTCCGGCGTATCCGGCGGGTGTCACGGACTCGTCATCCGATATTCATGCAAGCGTCAGGGTGCGGCGCTAGACGATGGCCAGCCGGATCGTCGCCGATCCAGCCAGACGGTTGCGCTCGACGTCTCGCTTCGCGCGACCGCGCGTCGATCGCCATCCACATGACCGACCTGTCACATCGCGCCGGTCGCGGTGTGCTGTCCTCGTTTGACGTCATCATCCGGAGCCTCCAATGGCCACCTACACCCTGCAGATCCTGCACGCGTCGGATTTCGAGGCCGGTCTCAATGCCGTGGGCCGGGTCGGCAATTTTGCCGCCATCGTCGACTATCTCGAGGAGACCCACACCAACTCGATCACCCTCTCGTCGGGAGACAACTACCTGCCCAGCCCGTTCTTCAACGCGGGCGGCGACCCGTCGATGGAGGAGGTGTACGAGACAGCATTCGAGGACTTCTACAACCTGGCGCCGGGCACCTTGAACCTCGCGCCGAGCGTAGGGCGCGCCGACATTGCGATCCTCAATATCCTCGGCGTCCAGGCTTCCGCGATCGGCAATCACGAGTACGACGCCGGGACGCGCGAGGTGCAGAACATCATCGGGCGGACCAACAGCATCACCGGTCCGGCCGCCGGCTGGATCGGAACCCAGTTCCCGTATCTGTCGGCCAACACGAACTTCGCGGGCGACCCGAACCTGAGTCCGATCTTCACCGCGACGGTGCAGAACGCGAATTTCTACAACCTCAGCCCGACCGCCGTCGCCCCGGGCACCGCGACGAACGTCAACAACAACGCGGACCGGATCGCGCCCGCGACCATCATCGAGGAGAACGGCCGGCGCATCGGCGTGGTCGGCGCCACCACCCAGATCGTGCAGACGATCTCGTCGACCGGCGGCATCGAGATCATCGGCGACAATGTGGACGACATGCCACAGCTCGCCGCCATCCTGCAGCCGACGATCGACGCGCTGGTCGCGCAGGGCGTCAATATCATCGTCCTGACCTCCCACCTGCAGCAGCTCGGCTTGGAGCAGCAGCTCGCCCCGCTGCTGCACAACGTCGACATCATCATCGGCGGCGGGTCGAACACCCGGCTGGCCGACGGCGAGGACGTCACGCGCGGCCTGCGGCCGGGCGACGCCCCGCAAGGCAACTACCCGATCACCACCACCAATGCCGACGGCCAGACTACCCTGATCGTCAACACCGACGGCGAGTATTCGTATGTCGGCCGGCTCGTGGTCGATTTCGACGACGCCGGAAACATCATCCCCGGCAGCGTCAATCCGAACGTGAGCGGGGCGTTCGCCACGACGGACGCCGGCGTCGCTGCGCTCTACGCCAACCCGATCGATATCGACGGCGATGGCGATCTCGACAGCAATCCGTTCGTCTCGGGCAGCCGAGGCGATCTCGTCAGCGACATCGCGCAGGGAATTGGCGCAGTCATCCAGCAGCAGGACGGCCGCATCTTCGGCCGGACCGACGTCTACCTGGAAGGCCGGCGGGAGGAGGTCCGCACCCAGGAGACCAATTTCGGCAACCTTTCGGCTGACGCGAACCTCTGGTACGCCCAGCAGATCGACAGCACCGTCACGGTTTCGGTCAAGAACGGCGGCGGCATCCGCGATTCGATCGGGCGCGTGGAGGCGGTCGGCGGCGTTGCCCAGGAGCTTCCGCCGGAGGCGAATCCCTTGGTCAACAGCCCGCAAGGCGATGTTTCGCAGCTCGACATCGCCAACTCGCTCCGCTTCAACAACGCGCTATCCATGATTACCGTCACGCCGCAGCAGCTCCTGCAGGTGCTGGAGCACGCGGTCGCGGCGACCGCGCCGGGCGCCACCCCGGGCCAGTTCGCGCAGATCGGCGGGATCGCCTACAGCTTCGACGACGACCTGCCGGTCGGCAACCGCGTCGTGTCGGCGGATCTCATCGACGCGAACGGAAATCCTGTGCAGGCCCTGGTCAGGAACGGCGACGTGGTGTCCAGTGCACCTGCGGCGATCCGCGTCGTGACCCTCACCTTCCTGATCACCGGGGGTGACAACTATCCGTTCCAGAGCTTCATCAACGCCGACCCGAGCTTTGCCAACGTCGTCAACCTCTCGGAAACGAACGTTCCGCCCGGCGGCGTGGCGGACTTCGCCACCCGCGGCACCGAACAGGATGCCTTGGCCGAGTACCTGGCGGCCAATTTCCGCACGACGCCGTTCGGCGAGCTGGATACGGGTCCTGCGCAGGACGAGCGCATCCAGAACCTTGATTTCCGCGGCGACACGCTACGCGCGACCGCTGGAGCGGACCAGATCATCGGCCATGACCCGGGCGGGAGCGCCGTCATCGGCTTGGCGGGCGACGACAGCCTCGCCGGACTGGCCGGAAACGATCTGCTACTCGGCAACCAGGGCAACGACACGATCAACCCGGGCGGCGGCGTCGACACCGTCTATGGCGGGCTGGGCGACGACTCCGCCGCGGGCCAGGCCAGCAACGAGCTCCTGCGCGGCAACGAGGGTGCCGACACGCTCTCGGGCGGCGAAGGCAACAACACCATCGTGGGCGGCAACAACTCCGCCGATGGCGGCGACCTGCTGACGGCGGGCGGCGGCAACGACCTCCTCTTCGGCAACGGCGGGAACGACACGATCACGCCGGACGGCGGCGCCAATACGGTGGTCGGCGGGTTCAGCCGCGACTTCATCGTCAGCGGTGCCGGCAACGACGTCCTGCTCGGCAACCAGGACAACGACACGATCGATGCCGGCGGCGGCACCGACCTGCTGTTCGGCGGTTTCGGCGACGACACCATGCTCGGCGGCGGCGGCAACGACTTGGTTTCCGGCAACGAAGGAAACGATACTCTCTCGGGCGGCGAAGGAAACGACACGATGACCGGAGGCGCCGGTGCTGACCGTTATGTCTTCCTGTTCGGCGCCGCGTCCGGCAACGACCAGGTCAACGGGTTCGCCTTTGCCGACGGCGATCTCCTCGACCTGCAAGGGCAGACGTTCACGCAGGGCACGTCCGGCGATGGCGACGTGCTGCTCACCCTGTCGGGCGGCGGCACGGTCGAGCTCAACGGGGTGGCGCCGGCAAGCTTCTCTCCCACCTTCGTGGCGTGAAGCAACGAGACGCGGGGAGGGGCCCCCATAGGCGCCAAGCTCAGCCCGCTGGCGATGCTTTTCGGTTGTCATCATCCGCCCTCGGGACTGCGCAAACACCACATCGGCGGATACGTCCGCCAGCGTCGACCGACGGGGCATTCGGGCCAGGATTGCTGGCGTACCGGCACAAGCTGCCTTTGGTCCAATTCGCGCGCCACTTCGTCGCCGCCGGGGGGCTGATCTCCTATGGGCCTGATCTCATCGACCAGTACCGGCGCGCGGCCGGCTACATCGACCGCATTCTGAAGGGTGAAAAGCCGGCCGACCTGCCGGTCCAGGCGCCGACCAAGTACGAGCCGGTCATCAACCCCAAGACCGCCAAGACCATGGGCCTTGAGGTGTCGCCGAGCCTGCTCGCCGTGATCGAATGAGGCCGAGGGACTGCGATTTTCGTAAGCAAAGGATCAGCCAGAAACCCGGATGTCGCCGCCTTGAGCCGCGACACACAGATAATCAGCTCGCCGGGATACTCGGATCCAACGCGCGCGATCTCGGCCGAAGTCTCGGCATCGCTCTCGGCAACCAAACGAAGTGGGCTGGTCGCCGATCGCCGGCAGATGCCATGGGCCGGCGGAGGCAAAACGCATCAGCGGACTCCGCCGAGTCTGGGGCCGTGCCGCCGGGAGCACCCGTCGAGCCCGACGTCGTCAAGCAGCCAAATTTTACCTCTTTCGCGGAGCCGGCGCACGATGTCCTTTCGTGTAGAGTGGGATTTGAGCACGCGTCTCGTAAGGATTGCTCGATTGAGCGGGCTGGCTCTTCTGATATGGCACGCTGTTGAGGTTGCCGGAACCGATGGAAGGATCATATGACTGGGCAAATGCCGGAGAAGCACCGATCGTGACGAGAGCTGCGAAGGCTAAACATTTAATCATACCACTCTCCTTGTGACCGTCACACGCGTCACCGTGCGATTGTGCCAAACTACTATCTCGTGTTAGCCGAAGGGGCCTATGAAGCGCGTCACATCGTGTCGCGAATCAGTTCGCGCCTGTGCGCACCTGAACCGAATGGCCCCGAGGTGATGGCGATGAAGGGAGCCGCACCCGACGTGTGCGACGCCGGATCCCAACCGTGGCCGCGCAAATTGGCCTGCTGGGCGCAGTGCAATCCGTGGCGCCGTCGCTCGGGTGGAACCGCACCCAATTGACGTGCGCGATCCGGTAGAGATGAGAGAGGCTACCGCCCTAACGAGACCCCGGTGGCCCGGGCCAAATCGCGGCACCAATCTACCGCGTCTGTCCGGCTTGGATCAAAAACCCGTTAGGCCAAGATCGAGGATGAGGCGTCCGCTTCGCCGCCGACGCCCGAAGTGTGCGTCGAGCACCTCAACGTGACGGTTCACCGGGCGTGTCGGGGCCGGCGGCGCGCACGGTCGAGCGGCTGATGCCGCGCCACAGCATGCCGGCCCACACGAGCAGCGTGGCGACTCCAAGGCAGGCGGCGATCGGCCGCTCGAAGAAGGCGAACAGCGCGCCGTCCGACTTGATCATCGAGGTCATGAAGTTCTGCTCGAGCATCTCGCCGAGCACGAGGCCGAGGATTGCCGGCGCGATCGGGAAGCCGTTCTCCTCCATGAGCCAGCCGAGCACGCCCATCACGAGCATCAAGGCGATGCCGTAGATGGAGTTCGTCATCGCGTAGGAGCCAACGATGCAGAACAGCAGGATGATCGGCACCAGGATGTTGCGCGGCACGCGCAGGATCTGCTTGCTCGACTTGATCGCCGCCCAGCCGAGCGGAAGCATCAGCAGGTTGGCGAGAATGAAGATCAGGAACACCGCATAGATGAACTGCGGGTTCTGCAGGAACACGGTCGGCCCCGGGTTCATGCCCTTCATGTAGAGCACGCCGATCACGATCGCGGTGATCGAATCGCCCGGGATGCCGAACACGAGCGCGGGAATCCACGCGCCGCCGAGCGCCGAATTGTTGGCGGAGGTGGCGTCGACGATGCCCTCGATGTGGCCGGTGCCGAATTTCTCCGGCTCGCGCGAGAATTTCTTCGACACCGCGTAGGAGATCCACGCCGCGATGTCGGCGCCGGCGCCGGGCAGGGCGCCGATCAGCACGCCGATGGCCGAGCCGCGGATGAAATTGACCCAGTAGCGCCGCCACACGGCCCACACGCCGACGAAGATGTTGCCGATCTTCTGCGTCAACGCGGCGCCGGCCTGGTCGACGGCGACGACGCTGCGCAGGAGCTCGGACACCGCGAACATGCCGATCATGGCGGGAATGAAGCTGATGCCCTGCAGGAGCTCGACGCTGCCGAAGGTGAAGCGCGGATATCCGGCGGCCGGATCGATGCCGATCGTGTTGATGGCGAGCCCGAGCAGCAGCGATGCGATGCCCTTGAGCGGCGCATCGGTCGCGATGAACACCGCGCAGGTCAGCCCGAGCAGGGCGAGCCAGAAATACTCGAACGAGGAGAAATGGATGGCGAACTCCGCCAGCGCCGGCGCGCACAGGATCAGGATGGCGACGCCGACCAGCCCGCCGGTCACCGAGAAGACGAGGTTGACCCCGAGGTTGAGGTCGAGCTCGCCCTTGCGCGACATCGCATAGCTCTCGTCCGTGTAGGCGGCCGAGGCCGGCGTGCCGGGAATACGCAGCATCGCGGCGGGAATGTCGCCGGCGAAGATCGCCATGGCGGTCGCCGTGACGATGGCGCCGAGGGCGGGCACCGGCGGCATGAAGAACGTGACCGGCACCAGCAGCGCCGTCGCCATGGTGGCGGTCAGGCCGGGCATCGCGCCGACGAAGATGCCGAAGGCGGCCGACGCCAGGATCACCCACAGGACGAAGGGATCGAAGACGAGGGCGGCCGCCGCGATCAGCGCGTCCATGCGGCCCTCACAGGACTGCATCCAGCACGCCGCGCGGCAGCGGGACGCGCAGCATGGTGGAGAAGAACCAGTGGATGGCGATCGTCGTCACGACGGCGGTCAGGATGGCCGGAACCGGCCGCACCCCCAGCCAGACGAACAAGGCGAGCAGGAACGCGAGCGCGATCGGAATAAAACCGATCGCCTCGGATGCCAGGATGTAGACGAGCAGCACGGCGAGCGTCAGCAGGAAGCTTCCCACCCGCCAGGGATCGCGCGTCCACGGCGCGCGCTCGAGCCAGGACGCGCCGAGGCGCCGCGCGGCCACGCCGTTCCACACCAGCACGGCGCCGCACAGGATGAGCCCGGTGCCGAGGATGCGGGGAAACAGCGACGGGCCGAATCTCTGCCCCGGAAAGTCGGGAAACGTCAGCGTCAATGCGATCATCGCCAGCGCGAAGACGATGAGCGCGAGGCCGCAGAGGATGTCGTTGGCGCGCACGGGTCAACCGCCGGACGGAGGGGGTGATCCGGCGCCCCTTCCGCGGGCGCGCCGGAGGGGAGGCGGTCAAGCCTTGGCGAGACCGGCGGCCTTCATGGCTTCGCCCATCTTCTTGTCGCTCTCGTCCATGAAGGCCGCGAAGCGATCGGCGTCGCCCCAGATCACGCCGAAGCCGCGCGACGACATGAAGTCCTTGTACTCCTTCGAGTCGTAGACCTTCTTCAGGGCCGCCGTGAGCTTGGCGGCGATCGGGGCGGGAAGGCCCTTCGGGCCGGCAAAGCCGCGCCAGGCCCCGGTGTCGTAGTCGATGCCCATCGCCTCGCGCAGCGTCGGCACGTCGGGGAACTGCGGATTGCGCACCTGCGCCATGACGGCGAGGCTGCGCGCCTTGCCGGCCTCGATCATGGCGCGCGCCTCCGGCACCGAGCAGGTGACGATATCGATGCCGCCCGCGGCGAGGTCCTGCATCGCCGGCGCGGCGCCGTTCGACGGCACCCACGGCACCTGGGCGGGCTTGAGACCCATGGCGGTCAGCCAGCCGATCAAGGCGAGGTGCCAGATGCCGCCCTGGCCGGTGCCCGACGCCTTGAGCTTGCCGGGGGGAGCCGCCTTGATGGCGTCGGCGAGCTCCTTCACGGTCTTGTACGGCGAGTCCGACTTGACCTGGATGCCGGGCGGATCCTCGTTCATCAGGGCGAGCGGCGTGTAGCTGCGCGGCGTGAGCTCGGTCAGCCCCTGCCAGTGCATCATGGAGATCTCGACCGTGATGATGCCGAGCGTGTAGCCGTCGGGCGCCCCGGTGGCGATCGCCGAATGCCCGACGACGCCGGAGCCGCCGGTGCGGTTGACGACGCTGACGGGCCGGCCGAAATCCTTCTCCAGCAGCGCCGCGACGATGCGCGCGGTGGCGTCGGTGCCGCCGCCGGCACCCCACGGGCAGATCACTTGGATCGGCCGGGTGGGATAGCTCTCCTGGGCGGATGCGGTCTTGAAGCCCAGCATGGGCGCGGCGGTGGCCGCAGCGGCCGTGGCGGCGAATCGGCGGCGCGTGATCCTGGTCATGATGTCCTCCCGGCGGCGGCCGCTGTGCGACCGCTCGTTGTCGAGGACGCCATGCTACGCTCGCCCGCGCGGGGGTGACAAGCGCGCGCAAGCTCACGCCCCGTCATCCTGAGGTGGCCGCGCACTTACCTCAGGTTCGTGTGGCACAGGAGCGTGACGCGCGGCCCTCGTCCTTCGAGAGCCTCAGGAGATGATCGGCCCGGGCCGTCCATCGTTCGAGGCTCGGCGAATTCGGAGTGGGTGTGAGCCCGTGCCGTGAATGCGCCGAGCACCTCACGATGACGGTTCCAAGGTGGTCATTCTCTGCTCCGCTACGCCGGGCTCCACGGCACGATCACCGGCACGCCGTCGCGCTCGCCGCGGAACGCCTCGATGCGGAACACGCCGGCGAGCACCGCCGGCGTGAGCGCCTGGGCGGGTGGGCCGGTCGCCACCAGGCGGCCGCGATCGAGCACCAGCACCGTGTCGGCAAAACGCGCCGCGAAGCCGAGATCGTGGGTGACGACGATCACCAGCGTGCCGCCCTCGGCGGCGGCGTGCAGGAGCCGCATCACCTCGATCTGGTAGTGCGGGTCGAGCGAGGTGGTGGGCTCGTCGGCGAGGATCACCGGCGCCTCGCCGGCGAGCACGCGCGCGAGTAAAGCGCGGCTGCGCTCGCCGCCCGATAGCTCGGTGATCGGCCGGTCGGCAAAGGCCTCGATGTCGGTCGCCCGCATGGCGCGCGCGACCGCTTCGGCATCCGCCGGCGCCAGGCGCGACGGGTCGGTGGCGCCGTGCGGATAGCGGCCGAGCGCCACGATGTCGCGCACCGGCAGCGGCCAGTGCACCGCGTGGCCCTGCGGCAGATAGGCGAAGCGGCGGGCACGCTCGCGCACGGTGAGCGACGCGATCGCATCGCCGCCGAGGTGCACCGCGCCGTGCGCGGGGAGCAGGCCCGCCACGGCGCGCAGCAGCGTGGTCTTGCCGGCGCCGTTGGGACCGAGCAGGGCGACGAGCGCGCGCCGCGGCAGCGCGAACGAGATGTCATCGACGACGGCACGGCCGCCCAGCTCGACCCGCACATGCTCGGCGGTGAGGTAAGCCTGCTCGCTCATGCCAGGCCTCCGCCGAGGGAGCGGCGCTCGCGCATGATCAAATAGAGGAAGAACGGCACGCCGATGATGGCGGTGAGCACGCCGACCTTGATGTCGGTGGTTGACGGGATGATGCGCACCGCAATGTCGGCGGCGAGCAGCAGCACGGCACCGGCGAGCGCGCTCGGCACCATGAGGCGGGCCGGATCGTGGCCGATCAGCGGGCGCATCAGGTGCGGCGCGACGAGGCCGATGAAGCCGATGGTGCCGGCGACCGCGACCGCGGCGCCGACCCCGAGCGCCACCCCGGCGATCACGGTGAGCCGCAGGCGGCTCACGTTCACGCCGAGGCTCTGCGCCGACTCCTCGCCCAGGGTGAGGGCGCGGAACGCGTGACGCTGCGCCATCAGCAGCACCGCGCCGACGACGATGAACGGCAGCGCCAGCATGACGTGGCGGAAGCTGCGGTCCTCCAGCGAGCCGAGCAGCCAGAACGCGATCTCCAGCGCGGCGAACGGATTGGGCGCGAGATTCATCGTCAGCGCGGTCGCGGCGCCTGCGAGGCTGGAGATGGCGAGGCCGGCGAGGATGAGGAGCAGGAGGTTGGCATTGCGGCCGGCGACCACCAGCAGGAGGAATACCGACGTGAACGCGGCCACGATGGCGGCGAGCGGCAGCACGAACGAGCGCACGTCGGCAAGACCGAGCGCGATCACCAGGACTGCGCCGAAGGCGGCCGATTGCGGCGCCCCGAACAGCGAGGGCGCGGCGAGCGGATTGCGCAACAGTCCCTGCAGGGCGGCGCCGGACAGCCCGAGCACTGCGCCGATCGAGAAGCCGAGCACGGCGCGCGGCAGCCGGATCTCCTGCACGATGATGCGGTGCGCCTCGCTGCCGCTGCCGAACAGAGCCTGGGCGACCGTCACCGGCGACAGGCGCACCGAGCCGATGCCGAGCGAGAGCAGGAACAGCAGGACCACCAGCGCCGACAACGCGGCAAGCGTCAGAGCGCGGGACCTTGTCACCGGTCGCACGGCTCACCAGGTGACATTGAACCCCGCATAGAGCGCGCGCCCCGTGGTCCCGAAATTGAGGATCTCCTGGTAGCGCGTATCGGTCAGATTCTCCAGGCGGGCGTAGGCGCGCCAATTGGCGTTGATGCGATAGTCCGTATACAGATCGAGGCGCAGATAAGCCTCGAGCGGATTGATCTCGCCGGCATTGTTGAAGCGGGACGAGACGTAGAGCAGGCGCGGCTGGATCAGCCATTCGGCGGTCGGGGTGATGCTGAGCGTAACACTGCCGAGATGGGCCGGACGCCGCTGCAGGTCGAGGTTGGTGGCGAGATCCTTGGCGTGCAGATAGGTGTAGGTGGTCTTGAGGCGCAGCCACTGCGGCCACAGCTGCGCTTCCGCCACAGCCTCGATGCCCGACGTGGCGGCGCTCGCGACGTTGAAATAATGCATCGCGGTCTGGTCGAACTCGATCAGGTTCTGCAGCCGATTGTAGAAGCCGGTGACCGAGAAGGTCAGGCGCCCGTTGAGGACGTTCTGGTCGATGCCGCCGTCCCAGCCGAAGCTTTCCTCCGACTGCAGGTCCGGGTTGCCGAAGGTCGGGGCGAAGAGCTGGAACAGGGTCGGGGCCTTGCCGCCAGTGCCGGCGCTGGCACGCAGCTTGGTGCCGGTCTCCGGGATCAGATAGGCGCCGGTCGCGCGCCAGGTGGCGAAGCGGTCGACGCCGAGCACGTCGTCGACCCGCCCGCCGAGCGAGGTGATGAGCCGCTCGCCGATCGGCAGCTGCCACAGGGCGAACACCGAGCGGGTCTCCTGATCGCCGATCAGCGTCGGCGTCGGCGCCAGCGGCGTCGGCAGCACGCGGTACTGGAACGAGTCGGCGGTCTCGCGCTCGTACTTGCCGCCATAGATGAGCGTGCCGGCGGGGCCAAGCCTCAGGTTGCCCTGATATTCCGTGCCCATGCGGTCGCCGGTGAAGGTCGAGAACGCCGACGTCGTGTTCGCCGGCAGGATGTTGGTGCGGTAGGTGACGTCGTTGAACAGGCGGTCGGTGCGGTTGGCGAAGACCTGCAGGTTATGGGTGAGCGCGCCGCCGAGGGTATCGACCGCGCCGCGCGCCCACACCTGCTGCAGCAACCGGTCGACCACCGACGGCGTATCCGGAAAGGCGCCGGTCGCCTGGTCGTACTGGGCGCGCGTCCAAGTGGACAGGGCGCCGACCTCGAAGCGGACTCCCTCGCCCGCATCGTAGCCGGCCTTGCCGTAGCCGCCGAGCCGATGAAAGCCATCCTGCTCGAGCGTCGGGAAGCGCTGCTCGATCGCCGGAATGCGATAGCCGTAGCGGGAAAAGCCCTCGCTCTGCTGGCGGCTGCCGGAGAGCACATAGGACCACGGGCCGAACCCGCCGGTGAGCGAGCCGTTGGTGTTGAGCGTGCCGTAGCGCCCGGCCTCGTTGCGCACGTTGAAGCGCGGGTCGCCGCCGCCGCTCTTGGTGATGATGTTCACCACGCCGCCGATCGCGTCGGAGCCGTAGAGCGCGCTCTGCGGCCCGCGCAGCACCTCGATCCGCTCGATCGCCCCGGTATCGAGCATGGAGAAATCGAAATCGCCGCTCGCCGCATCCGGGTCGTTGACGCGGATGCCGTCGATCATGACCAGCGTCTGCCCCGCATTGGCGCCGCGCAGGCGCACGCTCGACGTGCCGCCCGGGCCGCCGGCCTCGCTGATGTCCAGGCCAGGGACCGTGCGCAGCGCGTCGACCACCGACGCCGGGTTGGTGGTGGTGAGCTCGCGCTCGCCGACGACGGTGATGGCGCTCCCCGTCTGCTCGATCGACTGCGGGCCGCGCGCGGCCGTCACCACGATGTCCGGCAGCAAGACGGAGCTCTGCGCCGCCGCTGCCGCGGGAAAAGCCACGGCCGCGGCCAGGATGGCCGCAGCCTTTCTGCCGGCATCGCTGCCCATGAGACCCCCCTTTTCGGCCCACCGCCGAACAAGTCGCGCCTGGCGCGCAAATTGCGCGTCGTCGCCGGCCGGTCTCCTGGCTTGCGGATCATGGCCCGCCTCCGCCTTCCCGACCGGCGGGCGCCGGTCAGTGGCCGATGGAGGAGGGCTATCCCGCCCACAGTTGCGGGGGCAGCCGCGGCTTTGGAAAAACTCCTGACCGCGTTCCCGTTTCACCTCTGGCGCGCGAGCGCCGCGAGGCACCGACGACGCCGGCACGAGACCACACTTTCACAGCCGCGGCAAGCCGCGCATATTCCGGCGAAAGCCAACTCCTCGACATGACGAGGGGATGTTTCCCGAAAACAACATGCCTCGGCGCGAATTGACATCCGGGCCTTCGGTTCTTACCGTCCGGGTAGTTTCCCAACGGGACATCCGCGATGCGCGCTTTCATCGATTCGCTGCCGATCGGCGAGGTCAACCGCGATTCGCTGCGCTACGGGATCGCCGCAATCCTGCTCGGCGTGGTTTTCATCGGCGTGACCGGCTTCGCCCATCCGGACGCGCTCCACGAGGCGGCCCACAATACAAGGCACGCGGTGAATTTCCCCTGCCACTGAACCGAGCGCCATGTTTCGCCGGATCTTCGCAACCGCGCTCGGCGCCGGCGTCGCGGTCGGCCTGCTGATCGCCGCGCTCCAGCACGTCGCGCTGGTGCCGCTGATCCTCGAGGCGGAAAAATACGAAGGCGGCGGCGCTCACGACCACAAGCACGCGCTCAGGATGCCGCTGGTCGGGGCCGCGCAGGCGGCTGCCGCGGCTGCGCCGGCGGCAGCTCCCTCACCGTGGCGCGCGGTGCTCACCACCGTCGCGACCACGCTGACGTCGATCGGCTTTGCCTTGCTGCTGAGCGGTGCATTCGCGGTGAGCGGCCGTGATGTCGACATGCATGAGGGCCTGCTGTGGGGTTTGGCGGGCTTTGCCTCCTTCGCGCTGGCGCCGGCCTTCGGCCTGCCGCCGGAGCTGCCCGGCTCGGTCGCCGCCGACCTGCTGCCGCGCCAGGTGTGGTGGGTCGGCACCGTCGCGGCCACGGCGCTGGGTCTCGCGCTGTTGGTGTTCGGCGCGCGCACGTGGACGCTTCCGCTCGGCGTCGCGCTCCTGGTGGCGCCGCATGTCATCGGCGCTCCGCATCCGGCGGAAGGCGCGGGATCGGTCCCGCCCGAGCTCGCCGCCGCCTTCGCGGCCCGCTCGCTCGTCGTCAACGCGGTGCTCTGGGCGCTGCTGGGGCTGGCGACGGGTTGGCTGTACACGCGACTGCGCCCCGCGGAGGCGTAAGGCGTCATCACCGCCAGAGTGCCAGCGGCGCGAGCGTGATGGCGGGTACGTAGGTGATCAGCACCAGCATCGCCAGGTAGATGGCGAGAAACGGCAGCACGCCGCGGTAGAGCTGAGGCAGCGGCGTTCCGAACAGCGCATGCGAGGCGAACAGGTTGAGGCCGAACGGCGGCATGAACATGCCGATCGCCAGGTTGACGGTGACGATGATGCCGAAGTGGATCGGATCGACGCCGGCCTTGTAGGCGAGGGGCGCGAGCAGCGGCGTCAGCAGCAGGATGGCGGCCGGCGGCTCGAGCGCGCTGCCGATGCCGAGCAGGATGATGTTGATGACCAGCAGCAGCATCCAGGGCTGGAGCTGCAGGCCGTCGACGAACGCGATGAGCCTGGTGGAGAAGCCGCTGGTGGTGATCAGCCAGGCGAAGGCGCCGGCGGCGGAAACGATGATCAGCACCTGGGCGATGAGGGCTGCCGAATCGGTCGTGATGGTCCACAGGTGCGCCCAGGTGATCTCGCGATAGACGAACATGGAGATGATGATCGCGTAGATGCAGGCGACGCCCGCCGCCTCGGTGGGCGTGAACAGCCCGCCGTAGAATTCCTCCCAGGATCACGATGGGCGCGATAATTGCCCAGATCGCGTCCTTGGCGGTGGCCGAGATCGTCTTCCAGCGTGCCGGCTCGCCGATCGGGATCCGCTTCACGCGGGCATAGCTCATCACGTACAGCGCGAGCGCGAGGCCGATCAGGATGCCGGGCACGAACCCGGCGAGGAAAAGGAGCGGCACCGATTGCTGCGCCACGATCCCGTAGATGATCATGGTGATCGAGGGCGGGGTGATCACGTCGATGACGCCGGTCGCCGTGACCAGGCTCACCGAGAACGTGTCGCCGTAGCCGTTCTTCTTCAGCGACGGAATGGTGATCTTGCCGATCGCGGCGACGCAGGCGACGCTCGATCCGGACATCACGCTGAAGACTTCGCAGGCCGCGATCGTGGCGACGCCGAGCGAGCCGCGGATCGCGCCGAAGATCGACAGGATCAGCTCGATCAGGCGGCGCGCCATGCCGCCGCGCGACATGATATCGCCCGCGTAGATGAACAGCGGCACCGCGAGCAGCGGAAACACGTCGAGGCTGCCGAACATCGCGGAATGGATGGCGTGGATCGGATTGCTGCTGAGCACGATCCCGCCGAGCGCGGCCGCCAGCAGCACCACGAATACCGGCGCGCCGATCAGGAGCAGCGCGGCCGGCAGGACGGCGACCAGCAGCGCGGTCATGGGCGGTTGTTCATGCGAATTCGCATCGGCATGACTAGCGAAGCCGCGGCAGGACCAGCTTCACCGCCATGGCCAAGGCCATGAGCGCGAGGCCGATGGTGACGAAGGACTGCGGAATCCAGATCGGTGCGTGCAGCGCGTCGCTGCGCTGGTCGAACGACTCGAGCAGCACGACGAGGTTGAAGCTCGCGACCATGATCGTCACCAGCACCACGATGGAGGCGACGCCGGCGAACACCCTGGCGGCGCGCTCGAAGAGCGGCGGTGTTCGCTCGATGATCGTATCGATGCGGATGTGCTGATTGCGCCAGGTGACGGCGATGCCGCCGGTGAACACCCCGAAGATCATCAGGAAGAGCATCAGCTCCTCGGCCCAGCTGAACGGCGAGCCGAACAGATAGCGCGCGACCACGTTGACGCCGTTGATGGCGACGATGCTGATGAGCGAGAGCGCGGCAAGCGCCACGCAAACCTGGGCGATGGCCTCCCCGATGCGGTCGATCGGACCGGGCGGTGCAGGAGGGATCAGATCCTCGGTCATCGGGTCTCCGTCGGCTGGTGCCTCTCTCATCGCGCCGGCTGGTCGGCCTGCCAGACCCAGGCGGCGACCGCCATGAGGTCGGCATCCTCGTCCGCGCGGCCGATCAGCTGCAGGCCGAGCGGCATGCCCTCGTCGGCGAGCAGCGGCAGCGAGACCGCGGGCGTGCCGAGCAGCGAGGCGGGCACGTTGAACGACGGATCGCCGGTCCAGGACAGGCCGACCGGCGCCGCGCCGGTGGCGCCGAGCGTGACGACCGCGTCATAGCGCGCGCTCGCCCAGGCGTAGCGCTGGCGGATCTCGTGCCGGCGCCACAGCGCCTCGCGATAGTCGTCGGTGGTCATGGTCTGGGCGGCGGCGAGCCGGCGGCGCGTGGCCTCGGCCATCCCCTCGTGCTTGGCGTAGGTCCCGCGCGGCCACAGCTGCTCGTAGTCGCAGATGCTGAACGTTAGCGGGACGACGTCGCGGATGGCGTGCTCCAAGGCCTCGAGGTCCGGGTCGGCGCTACGATCGACGACGTCCACGCCCAGGCCGGCGAGTTTCTTGCGCGCGGCATCGAGCGCCGCCTTCGCTCCAGGGCTCGCCTTGTCCCAGCCGGACGTCTGCAGCAGCGCCAGCCGTCGAGGCGCACGTGCCGGAGGCGGCATGAGCGGCCCGTGCAACGGAGCGAATCCGGGGTCGCCGCCGACGCGTTGGGCGATGACGCTCGCCACCGTCCAGGCATCCTCCGGCGTTGCGGCCAGCATGCCGAGGCAGCTTTGGCTCAGGTAATCGTAGATGCCGCCGCGATTGAGCGTCCCGAAGGTCGGCTTGAAGCCGACGCAGCCGCAATAGCTCGCCGGCCGCAGGGTCGAGCCGACCACCTGGGTGCCGAGCGCGGCCGGCAGGATGCCGGCGCCGACCGCGGCCGCCGAGCCGCTGCTCGAGCCGCCCGCCGTACGCTCGCGGTCATGCGGGTTGCGCGTCGGTATCAGCGGCTCGGACCCGGCATATTCGGTCGTGGTGGTCTTGGCCACGATGACCGCGCCGGCCTCGCGCAACGCCTGCACGCAGGCGGCGTCGCGCTTCGTCTGGGTGCCGGCCCACAGGGGCGAGCCCTGGCCGGTCGGCATGTCCTCGGTCTCGATGACGTCCTTGATGCCGATCGCCATGCCGTCGATCGGCGACAAGGGCTTGTTGTCGCGCCAGCGCCGATCGGAGGCGGCGGCCGCCGCGATGGCCGCCTCGCGCGCCACATGCACGAAGGCGTTCATTGCCGGCTCGTGCCGCTCGATGAGCGCGAGGCGGGTCTTGAGCTCGGCGCTGGGCGAGGCGTCGCCGGCGACGAAGTGCGGCGCGAGCGACGCGTACGAAGTTGGGCGCGACATCCCCTTAGTTCACGCTGTCGGCGGCGGCCTTGAGCTTGTCGTAGAGCTCCTTCGACGACGGGTTCTTGGCGAGCACCGCCTGCACCGCGGCAGTGACGCGCTTGGTCGCCTCCGCCTGCTCGTCGGCCGACAGCTTGGCGACCTTGCCGCCCTTTTCCTTCCAGGTGTTCCAGTCGTCGGCGATGCGTTTGATCTGCCACTGGTGGATCTCGGGCTCGATCGCCCGCCCGGTCTCGACGACCGCCTTCTGCAGGTCGGGCGGCAGGCGGCTGAACCATATCTTGCTGACGAGCGTGACCGGCATCAGGGCCCACAGGCCGGTGTCGAGCAGGTTCGGCGCCGCATCGAAATAGCGGAACGCCACGAACGCGCCGATCACCGAGTTGGCGCCGTCGATCGTGCCCTGTTGCACGGCGGGCAACACCTCAGGCAGCGACATCGGCACGGCCGAGGCGCCAAGCGCGACGACCGACGCCTGCTCGCCCTCCGATGCGAGCACGCGGACGCGCTTGCCGGAAAAATCGGCGAGCTTGGTGACCGGCGCCCTGAACGTGAACAGCTGCTGGTCGTAGACGCCGAGGCCGATGGTGATGATGCCACGCGGCTCGGTGAAGTCGGTGATGGCCCTGCGGAATGCCGGCACGTCGAGGGCGCGGCGCGCGTGCTCGTTGTTCTTGAACAGGCCGGCGAGCGCCAGGACCTGGAAGCGCGGGTCGGCGCCGAAGAACAATTCGGACGGCCCGATCGCGGCCTCGATGGTGCCGAGGCGCAGGCCTTCCACCTGGCGCGGCGCGCCGCCGAGCTGGCTCGCCGGATAGATCTCGACCTTGATGCGGTTGTTGGTCGCCTTCTCCAGCGCCGCCTTGTACACCTTCATGTATTCATGCTGCATGTCGTTGATGGTCTGGGTGGCGAACTTCATCACGAAGTCCTGCGCACGCGCCGGCGCCGAGCCGGTGGCCAGGCCGAATGCGATCAGCAGCGCGATCGTGATCTGCCGCAACGCTGGCTCGACGAACATGGAAATCCCCTCCTTGGTGCCGCCCCGCCGCGATGCTAATCGGTTCTGCCCTCGGCATTCAACCGATGACGTCGTCGCGGGGCGAGGAAATCGCGTAACGCCCCATGCCTGACGCCACAACGCTCGATGGTGACTACGACTACATCGTGGTCGGCGCCGGCTCGGCCGGATGCCTGCTGGCGAACCGCCTGTCGGCCCATGCCGCCACGCGCGTGCTGGTGCTTGAGGCCGGCGGGCGCGACGACTGGATCTGGTACCATATCCCGGTCGGCTATCTGTTCTCGATCGGCAATCCGCGCTCGGATTGGTTGTATCGCACGCTGCCGGAGGACGGGCTCAACGGCCGCAGCCTCAACTATCCGCGCGGCAAGGTGATTGGCGGCTCCTCGTCGATCAACGCGATGCTGTACATGCGCGGGCAGGCGCGCGACTACGATCACTGGCGCCAGCTCGGCCTCGCCGGCTGGGGCTGGGACGACGTGCTGCCGTTCTTCAAGCGGCACGAGGACCACTGCCTCGGTCCAAGCGACGCGCACGGGACGGGCGGCGAGTGCCGGGTCGAGCGCCAGCGGGTGCGCTGGGACCTGCTCGACACCTTCCGCCAGGCGGCGGCCGAAGCCGGCATCCGGCCGATCGAGGATTTCAACGGCGGCGACAACGAGGGCTCGGGGCCCTATCACGTCACCCAGGTGCGCGGCCGGCGCTGGTCGGCGGCGCGCGGCTTCCTCAAGCCGGTGCTGCATCGCCCAAACCTGCGGCTCGAGACCGGCTGCCTGGTCGAGGCGGTCGAATTCGAGGAGCAATGCGCGACCGGCGTGCAATGGCGCCAGGACGGTGCGGTGCGGCGCGCACGCTGCCGCGGCGAGGTGATCCTGGCGGCCGGCGCCATCGGCTCGCCGCAACTCCTCATGCTGTCGGGGGTGGGGCCCGCCGGCCAGTTGCGCGAGCACGGCGTGCCGGTCGTGCTCGACCGCGCCGGGGTCGGCGAGAACCTGCACGATCACCTGCAGGTGCGGCTCATCTACAAGGTGTCGGGCGTCAAGACGCTCAACGAATTGTATCATTCGGTCTGGGGCCGCGCCGCGATCTACGCCAACTATGCGCTCCGGCGCCGCGGGCCATTGACCATGGCGCCGTCGCAGCTCGGCCTGTTCACCCGGTCCGATCCGACGCGCGACCGCGCCAACCTCCAGTTCCATGTGCAGGCGCTGTCGTTCGATCGCTGGGGCGAGCCGCTGCATGCCTTTCCGGCCTGCACGGTCAGCGTCTGCAACGTGCAGCCGACCAGCCGCGGCTTCGTCCGCCTCGCCTCGGCGAAGCCCGGCGAGACGCCGGCGATCAAGCCCAACTATCTGGCAACCGAGGACGACCGCCGGGTGATGGTCGATGCGATCCGCACCGCGCGGCGGATCGTGCGCCAGCCGGCGCTGCAGCGCTATGCGCCGGTGGAGATTCTCCCGGGACATCCGGAGCAGGACGACGATGCGTTGCTGCTCAAGGCGGCGGCCGAGATCGGCGCGACCATCTTCCACCCGGTCGGCACCGCCAAGATGGGACGCCCGGAGGACCGATTTGCGGTCGTCGACGAACGGCTGCGGGTGATCGGCACGCAGCGCCTGCGCGTGGTCGACGCCTCGATCATGCCGACGATCACGTCCGGAAACACCGCCGCACCCACCATGATGATCGCCGAGAAGGGCGCGCACATGATCCGCGAGGATGCCCGATGAGCCTGAAATTCCGCGTCGAGCTGATCTGGAAGGATGCCGACGACACGGCCGCCGAATCGATCTTCCTCACCTCCGACGGGCGGGTGATCCTGCAGGGCCGCGCCGTCTCGCCGCTCGAGCGGCAGGCGCTGTCGCTGCCCGCCGACCGCGAGCTGATCAGCGTCGACCGCAAGCTCATCCGCGCCATCAAGGACATGCTGTGACGACATTTGAATCCGGACGACGCGGCGAGTAGATTAGGCACCAACATCAACGGTGGCATCGCCGTATATGGAGGAAGCCCATGTTCCTCAGGAACTACTGGTACGTCGCGGCATCCGATGACGAGGTCGGGCGCAAGCCGATGCGCCGGGTCCTGCTCGGCGAGCCGGTGGTGCTGTTCCGCACTGAGGACGGCACGCCCGTCGCCTTCGAGGACCGCTGCGCGCACCGCCACCTGCCGCTGTCGATGGGCAAGCTGGTCGGCGACACGCTGCAGTGCCACTACCACGGCCTGCGCTACGACACGACCGGCACCTGCGTTCGCGTGCCTGGGCAGGACCTGATCCCGCCGTCGGCGCGGGTGAAGACGTATCCGGTGGTCCAGCGCTACCACTGGGTCTGGATCTGGATGGGCGATCCGGCGCTGGCCGATCCCGACACGATCACCGACTATCACTGGCTCGACGACCCGAGCTGGGGCGCCAAGGTGCAGTATCTGCACGTGCAGGCGAACTGGAAGCTGATCGTCGACAACCTGCTCGACCTCACGCATTTGGCCTTCGTGCACGAGACGACGATCGGCAACTCGGCGCTGGTGGAGCACGCGAGCGTCAAGGTGCAGCGCTCGCACGACAACGTGCTGGTGACGCGATGGATCATCGACCAGCCGGCGCCGCCGACCTTCGTCAAGGTGGGAGGCTTCACCGCCAACGTCGACCGCTGGCAGATCATCGACTTCACGCCGCCGGCGTTCCTGCGCCTCGACGTCGGCGCGACGCCGACCGGCACCGGCGCGCCCGAGGGGCGCCGCGTCGGCGGCATCTCCATGCGCAATCTCAATGCGATCACGCCGGAGACCGAGACGACGAGCCACTATTTCTGGGGCCAGGCGCACGATTTCCAGCCGCACAATCGGGAGATGACCGACAAGGTCACCGAGCAGATCCGCACCGCGTTCCTCGAGGACGTGGCGGTGTTCGAGGCGCAGCAGCGCAATCTCGATCTCATCCCCAACCCGCCGCAGACCGACATCAACGCCGACACCGGCGTGATCCAGGCGCGCCGCATTCTCGATCGCCTGTACCAGGACGAGCAGGCGGCGAGCGCCGCCGCGCGGGTGGCCGCCGAGTAAGCGTCCGGCCGTGAGCGAGTGGCAGCGGGTCGCGTCGACCGCCGACGTGCGCGAAGGCGAAGCCTTTGCGGCCGAGTTGAAGGGGGTCCCGATCGCGCTCTACCGCGTCGGCGGTGACATCCACGCGATCAGCGACATGTGCACGCACGAGTTCGCGCTGCTGTCGCAAGGGTTCGTGGACGGCGAGACGATCGAATGCCCGCTGCACGCGGCGCAGTTCGATATCCGTACGGGACAATGCCTGGCGGGCCCGGCCAGCGAGGATCTGCGCACCTACGAGGTCCGCGTCGAGGGTGACGACGTCTATGTGAGGGCGCCCAAGGTGTGACGCACCTCAATGCATCGCCTTGCCGCCGTCCACGTTCAGCGTCTGGCCGGTCATGAAGTCGCTCGCCGCGCTCGACAGGAACATCACCGTGCCCACCAGGTCTTCGGGGAACTGCGCGCGCTCGATGGCGCGGCCGGCGATGCGCATGGCGAGGTAATTGCCCGAGGACGAGGAGACCTGGGTCTCGCTCTGCGTCATGCCCGGGCTCACCGCGTTGACGGTGATGCCGAACTCGCCCACCTCGCGGGCGAGCGCGCGGGTGAAGCCGATGACGCCCGCCTTCGACGTCGTGTAGTGCAAGCGGTTGGGCGTTCCTTCCCACACCCGCGAGGAGGAGATGTTGACGATCTTGCCGCGCCCCTTGCCCTTCATGGCGGGGAACACGGCGCGGCAGGCGAGGAACATGCCGCGCAGGTTGACCGCCATGACGCGGTCCCATTCCTCGATCGGGATCTCGAGCCATGAGCGGCGCGGCAGCACGCTCATCAGCGAGGCATTGTTGACGAGCACGTCGATTCCACCGAACCGCTCCTGCGCGGCCGCCGCCATCGCGTCGGTGGACGCCGGATCGGCGATGTCGGTGCGCAGGGCGAGCGCCGCGCCGCCTTCGGCGGCGATCTCGCCCGCCACGCTCTCGGCCGCCTCGCCGTCGATGTCGGCGGCGACCACGCGGGCTCCGGCGCGCGCGAACTCCCGCGCATAGACCTTGCCGATGCCCTTGCCGCCGCCGGTGATGATGACCACGCGGCCCGCAAGGTCGAAGCGATCGTTCGGCATGTCTCCTCCCATTGCTCAGTATGCGAACGCTACACGGCTCGGAGACGCACTGCCAAGCCGCCAAGCCGCAACCCATGCGAGCCATTGACTCATGGGTGCCCGGACAAGAGCATGCGCCGCATGGGCCTGAGGGATCTGTACCGCAGCAACGAGCGACCGATCATCGGCGCCGGCACGCTCGCTGGCGTGTTGCTGTTGTGGGAGCTCGTGGCGCGCACCGGCGTGATCGACCCGCTGTTCATCTCGGCGCCGAGCCTGGTGGCGCAGGCGGGCTACACGCTGTTCGCCGACGGGGAGATCTGGCCGCACCTGAGCGTGAGCGCAAGCGAGTTCCTGCTGGGCTATGGGCTCGCCATCGCGGTCGGGGTCCCGTTGGGCCTGTTGACCGGCTGGTATCAGCGCCTCTCGTACGTGCTGGGGCCGTTTATCGATACGCTGAACGCGGTGCCGCGCGTCACGCTCATGCCGCTGATCGTCATCTGGTTCGGGATCGGCATCTGGTCGAAGGTGGTCGTGGTTTTCCTCGGCGCGGTCATTCCCATCCTGATCGCATCCTATTCCGGCGTGAAGACGAACGAGGCGCGCTTCCTGCGGGTCGCGCGCAGCTTCGGCGCGTCGCAAGCGAAGATCTTTACCAGCGTCATCCTGCCCGGCACGGTGCCGTTCATCTTCACCGGGTTGAAATACGGGTCGGGGCGGGCGCTGCTCGGCGTCGTGGTGGGCGAGCTCTATGCGGCGACCGCCGGCGTCGGCCACCTGATCGGCAGCGCCGGCAACACGTTCCAGACCGACGTCCTGTTCTTCGGCGTGCTGTTGTTCACCGCCGCCGGGCTGATCACCGTCGGCATCCTGAACGCCTGCGAGCGCCGGTTCGAGACCTGGCGGCCGAAGGTCGGGGCTGCGGCATGACGGCGGAATCGATCGTCGCGCCGCGCGCAGCCTCTTCGCCCCGCCTGGGCCGCTTCTATCTCGAGCACGAGCGGGCGATCCTCGGCGTGCTCGTCGTCGTGCTTTTCCTCGTGTTCTGGGAAGGATTGTCGCGCGGCTGGTGGGCCGAGGCGCTGCGGCCTTTGCTCGGTGCCGCGGCGGAACGTTGGACGATCAAGCCGATCTTCATCTCCTCGCCGACCCGCATTGCTCAAGCCGCGTATCGCATGTTCCTGGTGACCGGGGAGATCTGGACCGACCTGAAATGGAGCGCGCTCGAATACGTCCTCGGCCTCGCCCTGGCGATTGCGATCGGCATTCCGCTTGGCCTCGCGGCCGGCTGGTATCGACGGTTCTCCTATGCGGCCGACCCGTTCCTCGCCGGTTTCAATGCCACGCCGCAGATCGCGTTCCTGCCGCTCATCATCGTGTGGGTCGGCACCGGGCTTGCCGCCAAGGTGCTGATCATCGTCCTGCTGGCCGTGCTGCCGATCGCCATCGCGGCGCAGGCGGCGGTCCGCACCACCGACGCGCGCCTCATCGTCATGGCGAAGAGCTGCGGCGCCGGCGAATGGCAACTGTTCCGCAGCATCATTCTGCCGAGCGCCACGCCGTATCTCCTGGCCGGCCTTCGGCTCGCCGTCGGGCGCGGCATGATCGGCATCGTGGTCGGCGAGATCTACGGCTCGGCGGTCGGCGTCGGCGCCATGATCAACCAGGCAGGATCGCGGTTTCAGACCGACCGCGTGTTCGTCGGCGTGCTGACCATCGTGGCGTTCGGCTTGCTGCTGTCCGAGCTCGTCCGCCGGATTGAGCGCCGGGTCGAGACCTGGCGGCCGCCGCTTTGAGCGCGCAAGCGAGTCCCACGATGGACATCAAGCTCGAAGCGCAGGAGATCTGCCTCGCGTATCACCAGCCGCGCAGCAACACGCAGCTCCTCGCGCTCGACCGCGTCAGTCTCACGGTCCGGGAGGGCGAGTTCGTGTCGATCGTCGGCCCGTCCGGCTGCGGCAAGACGACCTTCCTGTCGGTGGTGGACGGGCTCGTCCCCGCCACCAGCGGCCGCATCCTGGTGGACGGGCGCGTCGTCACCGCGCCCGGCCCGGATCGCGCCGTGGTGTTCCAGGACGCGTCGTTGCTGCCATGGCGCACGGTGCTCAAGAACGTCGTCTACGGCCTCGAATGCCGCAACGTGGGCAGCCGCGAGGCGGCCGAGCGCGCGCGCGCCTTCATCGACCTCGTCGGGCTGTCCGGATTCGAGCACAACTATCCGCACGAGCTCTCGGGCGGTATGCAGCAGCGGGTAAACCTCGCGCGCGCCCTGGTGATGGACCCGCAGGTGCTGCTGATGGACGAGCCGTTCGCCGCGCTCGACGCGCAGACCCGCGAGGTGATGCAGGAAGAGCTGTTGCGCATCTGGCTCACCGCGAGGAAGACGGTGCTGTTCATCACCCACCAGATCGACGAGGCGATCTACCTGTCGGACCGGGTCGTCGTCTTTTCGGGGCGGCCGGGACGGGTTAAGGACATCATCGACGTTGCGATCGAGCGCCCGCGGCGCCTCGCCGTCAAGCGCGAGCCGCGGTTCCATGCGCTCGAAGACCGCATCTGGAGCCTGATCGAGGACGACGTGAAGAAAAAGACCCGCGAGGCCGCGAGCGACGGCCGCGCCGGGTAGGGGAGGAGAGAACCATGGCAGCCTGTCGCATTTCATCCGCACTCCTGATCGCCATCGCGACCGCACTTTCGGCCACAATGCCGTCGCAGGCGCAGACGCTCACGCCGTTCCGGTTCGGCATCTCGGCGCCAGTCGTGACGATCTTTCCGGTCTGGATGGCCGAGGCCGGCGGCTTCTATGCCAAGGAAGGCCTGAAGGTCGACGTCGTCAGCATGGAGGGCGGCAGCCGCGGCGTTCAGGTCCTGCTCTCGGGCGAGATCCAGGGCATGCACGTGGGCGTCGGGCCGGTCATCCAGGCGAACCGCGCCGGTGCCGACATTCGCGCGATCACCTCGACCGCCAACACGATCCCGATCACGATCTTCACCAAGCCGGAGATCAAGTCGGCGGCGGATCTCAAGGGCAAGAACGTCGGCATCAGCGCGTTCGGATCGGAGACCGACATCGCCATCAGCCTCGCCTTGAAGAAAATCGGCATCGACCGCAAGGATGTCACCATCCTGCAGATCGGCGGCAGCTCGCAGCGCTTCGCCGCGCTGACCGCGGGGCGCGTCGACGCGGTGCCGCTGCTCGAGCCGGCGATCACTATGGCGAAGGAGAAGGGCTTCAACCCGATCCTCGATCTTGCCGCCGAAAAGACGCCGTGGATCTTCGACTCCGTGGTGGTGACCAGGAGCTACATGCAGCAACACGGCGAGACGCTGACGCGCTTCGTGCGCGCTTATCTCGCCGGCGCCTACCTGGCGCTCGCCGACGAGAGGAAAGCGAAGGAGGAGATCGCCAGGCGCTTCAAGACCCAGGATGCCAAGGTGATCGACGCGACTTATGCGGACTTCCGGCGGCTGATGCCGCGCGACGCGGCGCCGTCGGTCGACGGAGCGCGCAACGTGATGGACCAGTTGCAGGCGATGGGCGTCGAGGTCGGCAGCCGCAAGATCGAAGACCATCTCGATTTCGGCATCATCGAGAAGCTCAGGCGGGACGGGTATTTCGCCCAGCTGGAGCGGGATTTCCCGGTCAAGTGAGGGTGCCTTGAACGCCATCGATCTCGAGGTGATCTACCAGTCGACGCTGCAGGTTGCGCGCGAGCTCACGCTCAACATGTTGCGCACCGGCTACTCGACCATCATCAAGGAGAGCCAGGACTTCACCTTCGCGATCTTCGACCGCGACGGACGCATGGTCGCGCAAGGCATCCCGCAGCCGCTGCATATCGGTCCGCTGACTGCTCAAGTGCGCGAGATCTGCCGCTGCTTTCGCGGCAGGATCGAGCCGGGCGACGCCTTCATCGTCAACCACCCGTATCGCGCCTGCCAGAACCACGCGACCGACGTGACCGTCATATCGCCGGTCTTCGTGGACGGTGAGCTCGTCGCCCATATCGGCAATATCGCGCACAAGCCGGATCTCGGCGGCAAGGTGCCCGGCACCAACAGCGGGGACGCGACCGACCTGTTCCAGGAAGGCCTGCTGATCCCGCCGCTCAAGATCCTCCGCCGCGGCGCGATCAACGCCGACGTGCAGGAGCTGATCTGCGCCAACACCCGCACGCCGGAGGTGACCTGGGGCGACATCCAGGCGCAGGTCAACACCAACAGCTACGGCCTGCAAAAGCTCGCCGAACTGTTCGGCAAGCACGGCACCGCCAACGTGCTCGCGTGCTGGCAGCGTTGGATGGACATCTGCGAAAGCGAGCTGCGCAAGGCGATCAGGGAGATTCCGGACGGCCGCTACGGCCCGGAGACCGACTGGCTCGACGACGACGGCGTCGATCTCGCGTTGCCGCACCGCATCGCCGCTTCGCTCGAAGTGAAGCACGATACGCTTCGCTTCATCCTCGACAGCGACGCCCAGGCGCGCGGGCCGGTCAACCTGCGTCCCTGCGTGTCGCGCAATTTCATCGAATGCCTGGTGAAGATGATCCTGATCCCGCAGCTGCCGGTGAACGACGGGCTGTCGCGGCCGGTGCAGGTCTCGTATCCGCCGGAAGGCTCGCTGCTCAATCCGCGGTACCCGGCGCCGGTCAACATGTACGTGCGGCCGAGCCAGATCACGACCTCGGTGGTCATGCGGGTGCTCGCCCAGGCGTTGCCGGGACGCGTGCCGGCCCCGGGCAGCGCGGCCGGCGGCTCGCTGTCGAGCTCGGGGCGCCATCCCGTTTCGGGCCGCTGGTATTCGCAATACGAGATCCTCAACGGCGGCACCGGCGCGCGGCCCGACGGCGACGGCGTCAGCGCCATGGACGAGCTCGTCATCAACGTGATGAACACGCCGGTGGAAGCACTGGAAACCGAGTTCCCGGTGCGCGTCGAGCGCTACGAGCTGCGCACCGACTCGGCCGGCGCCGGCAGGTTCCGCGGTGGCCTCGGCGTACGGCGCGTGTGGCGCATCCTGTCCGATGAGGTCATCGTCAACCTGCGGACCGACCGCTTCAAGTTCGCGTCGCCCGGTCTGTTCGGCGCCAGTCCGGCGCAACCGTCCGGCGCGGCGTTGAGCCCGGATACCGCAGACGAGCGCCCGCTGACGTCGAAGGTTGCCGGCCTTCGGCTCAAGCAGGACGATCGGATCGCCTTCGCGCTCGGCGGCGGCGGAGGATGGGGCGACCCGCGCGAGCGCGATCCCGAGCTGGTGCGCCAGGACGTCGTGCGCGAGTACGTCTCCCGGGAGGCGGCCGCAGGCGACTACGGCGTTGCCCTTCGCGCAGACCTCACCATCGACCAAGCCGCAACCGCGCGCCTGCGGGGCAACGGTACCACGGCATGACGTTGCGCATCGGAATCGACGTCGGCGGCACGTTCACCGACGTGACCGCATTCGACGACCGCACCGGCGAGATCGTGGTCAGCAAGTACCTGTCCGATCCGGCTGCGCCCGTGCGGGTGATGGAGACGATCACGGCCGAGCTCGCTGACGCCTATGGGGCGGACGCCGTGTCGCTGGTGCTGCACGGCTCGACCGTGGCGCTCAACACCCTGCTCGAAGGCAAGGGGGTGCGGGCCGGCCTGTTGACCACGCGCGGCTTTCGCGACGTCTACGAGATCGGCCGCCAATGGCGCGGCGACGAGGTGTTCAACATTTTCGCGCCCGCGCCCAGGATGCTGCTCACACGCGACCGCATCCACGAGGTCGGCGAACGGCTCGATGCGCGCGGCGCGGTGATCGAGCCGCTCAGCCGCGACGACGTGGTGCGGGCGGTTCGGGCGCTGCAGGCGCAGAAGGTCGAGGCCGTGGCGGTGTGCTTCCTGTTCTCCTATGCCGATCCGCGCCACGAGCAGGCGGCCGCCGCCATCATCCGCGAGATCGCGCCCGGGCTCTACGTCTCGCTGTCGAGCGAGGTGAACCCGGAATGGCGCGAGTACGAGCGGACCGCCGCGACGGTGGCGAACGCCTATATCGGGCCGCCGGTCTCGCGCTATCTGCGCGACCTCGAGGCTCTGTGCGCGCGGTGCTTTCCGTCCTCGCGCACCTTGATGATGAAGTCGGATGGCGGCGCGGCGAGCGCCGCCATGCTGGGCGCGACCCCGGTCCAGACCGTGATGTCCGGCCCGGTCGCCGGCGTCATCGGCAGCCGATATCTGGGCGACCTCAAGGGCATCGAAAGCCTCATCACCTTCGATGCCGGCGGCACCAGCTCGGATATGGCGGTGCTGCCCGGCCAGCCGCTGTTCCGCTCCGATCTCGCGGTGGCGCGCCATCCGGTGCGCACCCGCACGGTCGACATCGAGACGATCGGGGCCGGCGGCGGCAGCATCGCGGCGGTCCGGCTTGGAGCCCTCAAGGTCGGCCCGCACAGCGCAGGCGCAGCGCCCGGCCCTGCCTGTTACGGCCGTGGCGGCAGCGAGCCGACATTGACCGACGCGCTTCTCGTGCTCGGGCACCTGAACCCGACGGCGCTGCTCGACGGCACCATGCCGATCTCGCGCGAACAGGCGCGCGCCGCGATCGCAACGCACGTGGCGGCGCCGCTCGCGATGTCGGTGACCGAGGCCGCGTGGGGGATTCTCACGGTGCTCGCCACCAACGTCATTGCCGCGATGCGGACGATCACGATCGAGCGCGGCTACGATCCGCGCGAGTTCACCCTGGTGCCGTTCGGCGGCATGGGCCCGACGATCGCCGGACGGATCGCAGGCGAGCTCGGCATCACCCGCATGCTGATTCCACCCGACCCGGGAACGTTCAGCGCCTACGGGATGCTGGTGACCGACGTGCACCAGACGCGAAGCCTGACGCGGCTGACGCAGGTGGGCGAGGTCGATGCCGACGGTCTCGACCGGGTGTTCGGCGAGCTGGAGGACGCGGCCCAGGCGGATCTCGTGCGCGACCGGTTCCCGCGCGAGTTGCTACGGACCATCCGGTCCGCCGGCATGCGCTATCGCGGTCAGTCGTACGAGGTGAGCGTGCCGGTGGCCGCGCTGCGCAGTGCCGACGATGTCGCCGCGCTGGTCGGACGATTTCATGACGCGCACCGCCGCCGCTATGGCCACATGGCGGAGAACGAAGCGGTCGAGATCGTCAATTTCCAGGTGACGGCCGTCGCCGCCTTGCCGCGACCGCCGCTGCGCCGATATCCCAGGGGTGACGGATCTCCGGCACAACCGCGCACCATGCGCGGCGTGCATCTCGGCTCGGCCGAACCGGTCCACGTGCCGGTGTTTCATCGCAGCGATCTTGCGCCCGGGGCGGAGATCAATGGCCCTGCTGTAGTTGAGGAGAAGACCTCGACGCTCGTGCTCTATGCGGGCCAGACCGCACGGATCGATGAGTATCTCAATATCGCGATTGCGGTCGCGGCCTAACCCGACGGCACGACGCGCGACAACCACGCGCCGGCGGCCATGCCGATGCAGACCCCCAAGCCGTCAAACACGAAGTCACTGAGACGTGCGTGCCGGCCGGGAACAAGCATCTGGACGAGCTCCAGGGCGCCGGTGAAGAGAAGAAGGGCCAGACCGACCGGATAGAGATAGCGCCGGTAGGCGAGCGCAAACGCTGCCCCCATCAGCAGGAAGATGGTGAAATGCTCCACATTCTGACCAAGTCCTGAAAGCGGACGCAGCGTCGGCGGGACGACGGTCAGCGTGGTTATTGCCAGGAGGAGCAACCAGGAAGTCAGACGTACTGTCATGAGGAAGAGCGTTCTGGGCATGCCGGGGATGTAGCCCGGGACCACACCCTTGCAAAGGTCAGGCCATGTCGCGGCGCCCCGACCAGGCCTGCAGACGGTTGGCGGCCCAGCGATTGCGCGGCGAATAGGCCGAGCCGTCGATGCACTCGAGTCGGCCGGCGCGATTCAAGGTGTGGAGTCGACGCCCCGGCCAGCCTGGGTCGGGCTGCAACACGGTGTGAACCTTCTGCGCGAAGCCGCCGTGGTCCAGGCGAGTGACTTCCGCGAGCCCGATACCCGTACCATATCCGGCGCGGCAGTCCTGGACCGGTCGCCACAAGCGACCGTTGCGCCTGATCATGGCGCCGGCCGGACGCGCAGCGGTCTGATCGATCAGCACAGGGTTGGCGGCATGAGGCTGCCATGGCCCCTGCAGGCGAGGCGCCGAGTAGATCGAGAGCGTATCGGACCAGGAGCCTGCCTCGTCGCGTGTGGCCGTGAACATCCAGAACGAACCGTCATGCCATATCACCGTCGCGTCACCGGCCTGGATGTCCGACAGCAGAACTTCCTCGGCCACCCAGCGATAGGGAAACGAATCGGCGCGATAGAGCGTCACCGTTCGGTTCGCCGAGCTTTCGGGAATCATCCAGATCTGCCCTTCATGCTCGAAGACGAACGGGTAGGAGAGGTGCCAGGGCAAATCGAGGACAGGTTCGGCCGGACCGGTCGGGCCGCGATCGTCGAACGGCACGACCGAGATGACCGCCTTGTTCGTGCGATGGTCGAGGTCTTCGACGAAGACGTAGGCGCGCCCATCATGAATGAAGGGAAATGGGTCGGCGTAGAAGCGGAATCCCGGATCGGGAAGGATGTTCCACGACGATCCGAGGCTTTGCGTGTCCCAGACATCCGGTCCGTCGACGAACCGCCAGCACGTACGCCAGTGCGGGGTGTAGCAGCACAATTCGTACAGCCGATGAATGATGGCATGGGAAAGAAGCTTCGCCTCGCGCGCCAGGATGTCGCGCGGCCGGATCCGCCGGGGCGACGGCCGTGGGCTCGGGCTCGGAGGGGCGGCGCCGCGGGCAACCGACAGGATGAGCGTCATCACTCGGGCGAGCACGTGCTCGAACATGTCCGACAAGGTCGGCGCATTGTCGGCGCAAGGGAATGCGCCGGCCACGATCCTCCCGGTGGAGGGCTGCTCGAGCTCGATCAGCGGCATACGGCCGGCAACCAGCGCACCGACGAGAGCCGTTTCTCCCGCCACGCCATCGTACAAAATGCGGAGGGTCGGCAACCCCTCGCCGGCGGCGCCGTCGCCGCACAGGTCGATGATCAGATCGGGCGGATCGGCTGATGAAAGAGGCGGCACAGATAGCTGGTGGAAATCGAGCAGGTCCGATAGCCGAGGACCGATCGTCCGGTGGATCATCCGTTCCAGCCTGAGCAGGAGCGCGACCGAGCTCGGCAGTGGCACGGATGCGCGCCCGGCAAGGACGCAGACGCGCAGGCCGGCCTCGCGCAAGCGGGCGGCCAACACGCCATGCACTTGGCGGACGTGGGAGGGCTCGACGAGCAGGCACACGTGCCGCACCGCCGGCCGGCCCAGCGGTCGCGGCGGTCGTGTGCCGATCGGCCTGTCGCCGATATCGGCCGCGTAGCGCGACGACCCCTCCGCGGCCGTCGGAGCGGCGTCGAAATCGACCATCGCCTTCGTCATTGAGCAACCTCCCCTCGAGATGGCGGTACGATTGCTTCGACCATGGCGGCGTATCGTTGCACCATCGCATCGAGCGAATAGCGTCTCGACAATCCCTTGCCGAGCACGCCGAGCCTGGTGCGCAGATCGTGGTCCATGAGGAGCATCTCGACCGCCGCCGCGAACGCCTGCGTATCGCCAGTATCGACGAACAGCGCGCAGGGCTTCCCGTCCACGCTCAGCGTTTCGCGCAGGACGCCGAGGTCGTTGGCGACGACCGGGACGCCGGCTTGAGCCGCTTCCACGGGGGCGAGGCCGAATGTCTCGGCCAATGACGGGAATACGAAAACGTCAAGTGCGCGAAGAAACGCTCCGATGCGAGCGGGCGGCAGCTCGCCGACGAAATGGACGCGGTCGGCGACACCGATGGACGCCGCCAGGGCGGACAGCTCGGCGTGCGCCGACCCCTGTCCGGCCAGCGCCAGATGCCAGTTGCGGCCGACCAGCAGCCGGATGGCAGCGGAAAGATTCTTGCCGGGATGAAGCCGGGCCACACAGCCCAATACGACGGCGTCGGTCGGAAGCCCGAGCGCCTGCCGCGCTCCTTCCCGGCTGAGCACCGTGGTCTTCGCTTCGAAGCCGTGATCGATGCGCACCAGCCGCGAGCGGTAGCGGCGCGGGTAGACATCGTATTCGCGCTCGACCGATTCGGAATTGACCACCACGGCGCGGAAGAAGCCGGCCGATCCGAAGACCCAGTCCAGCCAGCGGAACGGCCAGGGCACCAGGGATTTGGCCGTGGTGCGATTGGCAACGATGGTGCGGTTGCCGGCGAGAATGGCCGCGACGGTCCCGAGAAGAATGCCGTAGTGCTGGAAGCACAGGACGGCATCCGGCTGCAACGCGCGCAAGTGACGAACAAGCGCGAGGAACATGCCGGCGACTTCCCGCAGTCCGCCCGGCCGATCATGCGAGCAATAGAACGTGTTTGCGTGACCGTCATAAGCTCCGGTCCGGCGGAAGAAGAAAACGAAATGAATCTCATAGCCCAGGAGGCCGAGACCGTGGCCCAGAATGCGCGATATCTCCTGAGCGCCGGCAGCCTCGGCCTGGGTCTGCAGCAATACGATCCGCTTGCGGCGCGGCGTCGACGATGCGGTTGGCTCCCCCCGATCCCGGCGGGCTTCAGGGAGCGTTTCCAGCAGTGCGCCCTGTGGCGTCATAGCATGCTCCGCCGGAACTGGATCATTCGCTTTTCCGCATGCCTGAACGCAAAGCTCAGCGACGGATCGAGGCCGACAAGCCGGCGGCAGGCGATGATCAAGGCCACCGCCATGACTATCGTCGAGAGGCTCCAAGCCACCACCGCGCCCATCAGCCCGAACATGGGTCCCATGATGGCGATCAGGACGAAGCGGATCAGAAGTGTGGCCCCCATGATGCGCGGGTAGGCGCCTTCGTTGCCGGTCAGCAGCAGCACATGGGCAGCGGGGCCGGCCAACGCCCCGAACGAAGCGCCAGCCGCCAGGACGATCAGAGCCGGATAGGCCGAAACATACGCCGCTCCGAACGCCCACAGCAGCAGCTTGCCGAGCAGGACGATCGTGATGAAGGCGCCTCCGATGAGAATGGCACCGATGAGCGCGAGCGAGTTGAGGATCGCTTGCAGGTCATGCTTCGCATCCCGGTAGAACAGGGCGCTGATCCGGGGGGTCGCATAGACGCTGATGCTCCCGGTGATCATCGCGAAGACGTTGGTGATCCGGGTGGCAACGAAATAGAACCCCGCTGCGGTCGGGCCGAGAAACAGGCCGATCACCACCACCTCGAGATACTGGCCGGTCGTGTCCATCAGCGCGGACAGCCACATCTTGAACGAACGCGGAAGCCAGACGGAGACATCACGCTCCGACTCCGCGCATCTGATCGTGGCGGGCACGACCCGCGCCACCTGCGAGAGCTGAAACACGATGGCGATCGCAAGAGCCGCGGCGGAAGCGAAGAAGAACCCGACCGCATCGAAATGGAGTCCGAGTGCATAGTGGAGGGCGATCGTGAGCACCACGATCAGGCGCCACATCAGCTCGCGCGGCGTCTCGCCGATGATCAATCCGGCTGCCACGCGGGAGAATTGACCGAGAAACTGCATGATGGAATGCGCGAACAGGAACGCGCATGCCGCCACGACGAGAGCGAACGGGACCGTGCGGTCCCATAGCGGCCATGCGAAGGCGACCATGAGCGCCATGAGGAAGGCCGAGGCGACGACCACTGTCGCACCGAAGATCAGGGCGCCACGGGCCAGCGCCGGCCGGCCCGAACCGGTGTACTCGTCCCACGAGCGGGCGATCAGCGTTTCTTGGCCGCACAGCGCCACCACGGACAGAAACGACATCGCGTTGAAAATGATGGCAAGCGATCCGAATGAAGCGGGTTCCATGTAGCGCGACGACAGCGCGAACATCATGAACCCGACGATCGAAGCTGTGAACTTGATCGCCAAGGCCGTCGCGCTCCCCCTGAGCACCCCGTTCAGCAAGAGCTTCTGCGCGATACGCTTCACCATGAGTCCAACCGAAGTCTCCCGCGCAACAAGATCCTCCTCGCCCCCGGGGAGTCGTGTGACGGCCTCCGAGGAACTCAATACAGATTTCGTCGCTTGGAAAGCGGTAAATCTAATTGTGGTATACGACGGTCCGGTAGGCGCGACCCAGCAGCAGCCCTGCGAAAGCAAGAACAATGCCGTGCGCCAGGGGCGCGAAGATCGCCTCCTCCTGGAAGACGCCGTTTGCCAGCACAGTCAGGACGGAGAACGAGGCCGCCGCATAGAGCCGCTCTCCGTTGGCGAGATAGACCCGCCACAACCGCACCGCAATCCACGCCAGCGCGACGAAGACGACCACTGCAAAAATCCCCATTTGGTAGAGCAGCACTCCGACCGAGCTCTCGACTGCGACATCCGTGTGCCCCAGATGCTGTGATTTGCTCCAGTCGATCGTGCTCATTTCCATCGACAGATTGCCGCCGACCCCGATTCCCCGGCCGATCGGGTTGCTCATGAATCCCCGCAAGCCGCCGAAAAAGCCCATGACGTGGTAGTCCTGGGTCTGAATTCCGGCGAGGATGCCGACCGCCACATAGGTCAGAAGCACGGCCGTCATCACAAGGAGCGGTGCGAAGCCGCGCAGGCGCAGCAGCGTTATGAGCGCCAGCATCACGAGCACTGCGAAGACCAAGGCTCCTTTCGAGCCGACGATCAGCAGCAAGGGCAGCGCAAGAGCTCCGTACCACCAGCGCCCGGTCGCGCACAGGATGACGCAGAAAACGGCCAACGCGTAGGCGTAGCTGATGAAATGGAAGTTGGGCCCGAGCAGTCGATAGAAGCGCAGCTCGAGATGCTGCAGCAACGGCGTGTTGAGGAAGTCGACCAGCAGCGTATCGAGATAGCTGCGCATGACGCGGCCCGTCTCATGCAGCTCCTTGACCCAGACGCCTGCCTCGTAGTCCTGCTTGATCCGCCAATTCAGGTATACGTCGCCGTTGATCGACCGGAACAGGGCATCGTGTGCGAGCAGCTCGAGGTAGCCATAGCCGAGCGCGAACAGGGCGAGCACGAGGAGCGGGATCGTCATCGACAGCCGGTGGCGATAGGCGACGAAGGCGAAGACCTGAAACAACAGGATCGGCGTGGCGATGTTGCGCATGTAGACGATCGCCCCGGACGGGTTGGCCGCCAGTCCGATGACGAAATATGCCCCCACCACGACCAGTCCCGCGGTGGTGAGATCGATGATCCGGCGAAACCGACGATCATAGCTCGCGCGGGTGAGCCAGTACGGTCCCGTCACGGCGGCCCAGGCGACGACGGTGAACACGAAATTGTAGGCGCGGATCGCGTTGAATTGCTCGATACTGTCGATCGCCGGCGAGACCAGGGCGACGACGAAGTTCTGCGACAGATAGGCGAAGATCAGGCAGATCGGCAGCGCCGGAGCGGCGAACAGGCCGAGCAGAACGGCGATGCCCGCGCAGGCGGCGATGCCCATCGCCTGTCCGGTCAGATGCAAGACGATCGGGATGCAGGTAGCGCCGACCGCAATGGCAATCGTCAGGAAGTGGCCGGGCGCCCAGACAAGATCCTCATGGGCGAGACGCCGCGTGCGGAACGGTGCATGCCCGACACCGACCGCCGGTATCGTCCGGGAGCCGTTCATCGCAAGTGCGCCTTCTTGGCAGTGCCCCGATTCGGGTCACCGGACGCGCACTCGGTGTTCAGGTTTGAAGCAGCCATCATGACTCGCATGCCGCAGCACAGGCGTCGTGCATCGAAATGGGACCGCCGCGCAATGCACGATGAAGCATCGCAAGCCGCGCGCCGCTGCGCCGAGCGAGATGCGAACACGGGTGACGGATGGTGAGGCGCCACAGGTTAACGTTAAGCAGACATCGGACGACATGGGGCTGGATCGAGTGGCGCAAATGATAGAAACCTGGGCCGGGCGGGCGATTCCGCTAGGACGGATCTCCGATGATTTCGCGCAACGGTGTCAGCCATTCCACGCTCGACGATCCCGAGGATACCCACGTGACGCCACGCGCTCCGCGCGGGCGTGTTCACCAGCGGATCGAGATGATCGATCTTCGCACGCTCTGGCTGGTGTTGCGCTGGCGAGCCTCGCTCATCGGGCTGCTTGCGTTGGGAGCGGCATGTGCCGCGGGCCTCGCGCTGTTCGCGCTGCCGGCAAAATACAAGGCGACGACGATCGTGCTCGTCGATCCGCGGCAGCCGCGGTTCACCAACACGGAGGCAGTCCTCAGCGGCATCGGGAACGATGCGGCCGCCGTCGAGAGCCAGGTCGAGCTCATCGAATTGTCGGCGCTGGCCCGGCGGGTGATCGCACGATTGAATCTGGACAGGGATCCCGATTTCACCACGTCGTCGGCGCTCGAGTCGATCACCGAGGGACTGCTGGCGCTGGTGAGGCAGCCATCGGCCGATGCTGCCGAGGAGAAGGTCAGCCGCCTGGTCTCCAAGTTCCAGAAAGGCCTCACGGTCCGCCGGCGAGGCCTCACTTACGTGCTGGAGATCAGCTATGTGGCCGGCGATGCGGGGAAGGCCGCGCGGCTGTCGGGAGCCGTCGCCGAAGCCTATCTGGAGGATCAGCGCCAGGCCAAGGCGGACATCACCGCACGCGCCTCCGGCTGGCTGGTCGATCGCATGGAGGAAATGCGCGAGCGGGTCCGCTCGTCGGAGCAGGCGGTCGCGGCATACAAGGCGGTCAATAGCATCGTCGACGTCACCCAGGGAAACCGGCTGGTCAATCGGCAGGTCGAAGACCTCACCCAGCAACTCGCCCTGCAGCGCTCGCGCACGGCGGACGCGCGCTCGCGGCTCGAGCGCATCGAGCAAGGAGCGAACCGGATTTCCGACCCGGCCGCCTTGAGCGAATTGCTGCAGTCCACGGTGATCGCCAATCTGCGCCAGCAGTATACCGAGGCGTCACGCCTCGAAGCCGAGTACAGCGCCTTGTACGGCAGCAAGTTTCCCGGGCTTATCGCCATCCGGGCGCAACGCGGCGACATCCGCAAGCAGATCGAGGCGGAGATCGCGCGCATCCTCATTGCCGTTCGCAACGAGCACCAGGTCGCCCTCGGGCATGAGGCCTCGCTCGAGGCCGGGCTGACGAAGCTGAAGGAGCAGTCGGGCCAGAACAACGCTACCAATGTGAAGCTGCACGAGCTTGAGCGCGAGGCGCAGGCCAACCGGACGTTGTTCGAACAGTTTCTCAGCCGCGCCAAGGAAACCGCGGAACAACAAAGCCTGCAGATCGCCGATGCGCGCATCATCTCGCCGGCGCTGATGCCGCTGCGACCCGATCGCCCGCCGCCCGTCCTGCTGCTCGCGGCCGCGACGCTCTGCGGCGGCATGCTGGGGGTCGGGTTGGTGCTGGCGCTGGAACGGATGCGGCGTGGCTTCCGTACAGCGGACGAGCTCGAGGACGCGCTCTCGCTTCCGACGCTCGGCATTCTGGCGTGCAGCGATGCGATGGCGAAGGGTCAGGATATTGCATCCCGTCAGCTTCCCTCCGGTGCCGCCAACAACCGGCTGGTTGCTGGCCGGTTCGACGAAGTCTCGGCCGTTTGCGCCGCGCACCTGCGCGGGATCCGGGCTCGCCTCATGCGAGCCGGATCGGGGAAGTCCGGCGAAAGCCTCCTCATCCTGTCCGCACTCCCCGGAGAGGGCAAGACTACATTCGCCCGCAACTACGCCCTCGCTGCCGCTCGTGCCGGTGTCCGCACCCTCCTTGTCGACGGCGATGTCTACACGTGCTCGGCCACGCGGGCGTTTGGACTGTCCGGAGCAGGGCTGTACGAGGTCCTGGACGGCGAGGTGACGCTGTTCTCGGCGATGAGGAAGGAGCCAAGAAGCGGGCTGCACATTCTCGGAGCGCGCCGCCAATCGAAGGATCCCGGGCAGCCGGAGGACATCGAGGCGAAAGGGCTGGGGCCCTTGCTGCAGGAGTGCCGCAAGCACTTCGACCTGATCGTCGTCGACAGCCCCGCGGTGCTGCCGGTCGCCGGCCTGGTCCCGTTCTTGAAATGCGCCGACCGGGCGCTGCTCGTCGTGGAATGGGAACGTACCGACCGGCAAGCGGTTGCCGAGGCGATCAACCTGTTGGGAAACGATGCGGCCAAGATCGCCGGAACGGTTCTCAACAAGGTTGCGGTACAGTGGTATCGGTTCTTCGATGCCGGGCGTTATCTCAACGCCTACGCCGAACCCGCACGCGTTCTCACCGCGGCGGCTCCGGATGCGCTGGCGATCAAGAAAGCGAGCTGAACGAAGCCGCTCATCGACTCAAGACATTGCGGAAAGATGGCTCCCCGGGAATGGATTCGAACCATCGACCGGACGGGAAACAACCGTCTGCTCTACCGCTGAGCTACCGGGGAACACGCTGTACTCTTTGTGCCTTCCTTTAGTAAAATTCAATCGATTCCCCTGGTGACGGTGAACGGTTCCTTCACGCGAAAGCAGAAAGTCGAGGGTACCCCCAATAGCGATGTGATTATCAGTCTCCATGCGTGCGGCATTAACGTTAGTCCGGCATTCTCATCGCAATGACCATTTGAGGCGATTACAAGCGATCGCGGGGGCGTCGTAGGTCATTTGGCGGCAAGACATGGTCGACGTTGCATCTCAGGAATTCGCACCCTCGGGATCAGAACAGGAAGCCTCCGTCGCGGCCAACAGAGGCGTCCGTGACGTGGATGTGGTCGTGGTCGGAGGCGGCCTCAGCGGGTCGCTCGCCGCGGTCGTTCTGGGCCGCGCCGGGCATCGCGTGGTGCTGGTCGATCGGCACGCCGAATATCCCGCCGAGTTTCGCGTCGAGAAGATCGCCGGCGATCAGGTCGATGTGCTGCGCCGGCTGGAATTGCAGGACTGCATAGCCGCAGCCTCGACACCGTTCGATCGCGTCATCAACGTCAGGCGCGGCCGCGTGCTCGATCGGACCTACGGGCAGCATTACGGTATCCTGTACGAGACAATCATCAGAGCCGTGCGGGCGCAGCTGCCGCGCTCGGTCGAGTTCCTGGTCGATCGCGTCGTGGACGTCGAGACGAGCTCCGATCGCCAGCGCATCGGTCTCGCCAGCAACGGCGACGTCAACGCCCGCCTGATCGTGCTGGCCACCGGGATGGCGGATGTGCTGCGGCAGAAGCTGGGCATTCGTCGGCGGGTGACCTTCGAGAAGCACTCCATATCGTTCGGCTTCAGCATCGCGCCCGCGGCCGGAAGCACGTTTGAATTTCCCGCGCTCACCTACTACGGGGAAGATATCGCGGACCGCATCGATTACCTGAGCCTGTTTCCGGTCGGCGATACGATGCGCGCGAACCTCTTCACGTTCCTCGACTACCGCGACCCATGGGCGCGCGATCTCCGCCGCGCCCCGAAAGCAACCCTGCTCCGCACCCTGCCGGGGCTCGCAGGATTTCTCAGCGACTTTCAGGTGGTCGAGGGCGTGCAGAACTGGATCATGGATCTGTGCGAAGTCGAGAACTTCCAACGCGAAGGCGTGGTGCTCATCGGCGACGCCTTCCAGACGTCCTGCCCGGCCGCCGGCACCGGGGTCAGCCGGCTGCTGACGGACGTGGAGAGGCTATGCAACGTGCACCTGCCGCACTGGCTTGCCTCTCCGGGTATGGGCCTGGAGAAGATCACCCAGTTCTACCAGGACCCGGTCAAGCAAGCCGCCGACCGGCGCGCGTTGAGGCTGGCGCATTATCGCCGCTCGCTCACGCTGGAAACCGGGCTGGGGTGGGCGGTTCATCGTCATCAGGTGCTTCTGCGCAGGCGGGCGTTGGGCTGGGTGCGGGACTTGCGCCGGGCACACTGGCCATCGGCTGCCGCCGCGGTAAAGGCATAGTCCGCCGTCCACAGAGTGCGCGGCGGCCGTGACGTATCCAATGCGATCCAATAGGTCTGGGGCCTAGGGCCGGCGTCACGCACCTTCCGCTTGCGCCGCTGCCGTGCCGGTTCGCCGGTTGATGATCTCCTTGGCGACCTTGATGGTCCACGGCACTTTCTCCGCCACGAAATTGGCGACCGCGCCGAGGGGCGTTCCTGCAGCCGAAATCATCCACATGCTCGACGGGCGAGCGCCGAACAGTCGCTTGTAGGACTCGTCGCCGATGGTGAAGTCCAGCAGCAGGTCTCCTTTTTCGATGCAGTCGCGCGCAACATCGGTAAAAGCCAGGGCGCCGATGGACTGATTTTTGTAGGTGGCAAGATCGAACCCGCCCAGCAGAACCAGGAACTGGTTCTGATGGCACAGGCCCCAGATGCCGCCGATCGGCTGGCCGTCGACCGAAAGCGTATAGGTTCGCGACAGACCGCTTTCGCCGCCCTGGAGCGCCAGGTCCAGGTAGAAATCGAAATAAAGAGGTTGTTGCAGCAGATCGCGACCCTGAAACCTGTCCTTGCGGTACTCGCGCATGGAATAGAACGTGCTCTTGATGAGCTCCGGGTCACGCGAGCACTCGAAGCGGACCGCGCCCTTGCGGTTCAGTTGCCGCCGCTTCTTTTCCAATTCCTTGCGATACGAGGGGGCGACGTTCTCCGCCTGCCAGAGCGGGAACGGATCGGACAATTGGACCGCGTGTGCGCTCATGCCCATGAACGTGCGACGGTCGACGCCAAACAGCTGCTCGAGCGGCGGAGCGTTCTGGCCGATCTTTTGGATGCGCAGGACATCATACGGCTTGAGGTGCGCGCGAATCCTCTCGCGGGCCTCCCGATCGCTGGCGATCTGGGCAAAAGTGATGTCGTCGCACACCGGCGCCGCGTAGTCCGAAACCTGCAAATCGGCGAACTCGATGACCCGCACGGCGCCGTGCCGCCGCCGCAGCAGAGGGAGCAGCATCGCAAGTCGCCCGCTGTGGCGCCAGCGCGCGACAATCACGAGCGGTTCGGCGTTCAGCCGGGGCGCGAGCTTGCCGTAAAGGCGATCCAGCCACAGGGGATGCTGGAAGGCGGTGGCACGCGAGCCTGCGAACAACTCCAAATATTCGGCCGAGAGAAAGTTATACGAGCTCTCGAGGATGATCTCGAACACCGGATGGGTCCTCTTGGTCGGTTAATTTTGCCACGTTGCACCACGAGCGCAATGAAGTCTTGGCGCTTTGGTTTATGCGATCGCCGACCGCGCACTGAAGTGAACTCTTGGTGAGCGCGCGCGACGTCGACAATTAAGCTTAAGATCAGCTTGGCTTTGAATCGCTTTGCACCGTCTGCGATGGATCATCGGGGGCGGCGATGAAAGCGCATGATAAGTCCGTCGCAGCAATACAACGCGGTATCCGACAGGATTGAGATTCCGGTCGTGAACGTCGGCGGTCTTCCGCTGGCGGTGATCGATCGTGCGCAATCCGCAGAGCTGATGATTGATCTGGCGATCGAGCGACGCCGAAGCGGCTTGCCGCCGGTCTACGTCACCTCCGCCAATGGTCAGGTGCTCTCGCTGTGCGCGCGCGATCCGCACATACGCTCGCTGTTTCTGTCCGCCGATCTCATTCATGCCGACGGCACGCCGCTCGTCTTTGCTTCGCGCTTGCGCTGCGCGACACCGTTGCCCGAGCGGGTGGCAACGACCGACTTGTTCCATGACGTCGCGCGGGTGGCACAGGAACGCGGCGCGACGTTTTTTCTGCTCGGCGCGGCGCGCGACGTGATGCAGATGTCGATCATCAAGGTACGGCAGCAGTATCGCGAGCTGCAGATCGTCGGCTTTCGCCATGGCTATTTCGGCGAGGACGAAACGGACGCAGTCATCGCGGAAATCAATGAGGCGCGACCCGACATTCTATGGATCGGTATGGGAGTGCCGCGGGAGCAGTTCTTTGCGCTGCGGCATCGCGGACGTCTGACCAACGTCGGCATGATCAAGACGTCCGGAGGCTTGTTCGACTTTCTGTCGGAGAGAAACCGCCGGGCGCCCGCTTGGATGCAATCCGCCGGGCTGGAGTGGCTCTATCGCCTGGCACTCGAGCCGCGGCGGCTGTTCTTTCGTTATCTCACCACCAATCCTCACGCTCTGTACCTTCTGTTGACCGGCGGCCCGCAAGCGCTGGAGAGGGCGCGCACGACGGTGCCGCGTAGCGGGCTGCGATGACGGGCCGGCTGCGAGCGCAGCGCGCAACAGCCTCAGGCGCGCGGACGTTGCTGGTGTCCATCACGGCGGGCCTGATGGTTGTGCTCGCCGGGCTCTCCGCCGTCGCCGAAGGCCAAAGTCGTCCAGAACGGCCGGCGTGCGAGGCACGAGCTTCGGCAGGCGTGCCGACGGCGCGGCTGGCGATCCTCGCGCGCGGGTTCAACCTCACGGGCTGGCTCGACGGGCCGACCGTCAGGCGCCCGGATGAGCGTGTGCTTGCGACGCTGCGCTCACGCGGCTTCACGCACATTCGCCTGCCGGTCACGGCGGAGCGCCTGATGGAGGCGTTCAGCAAGCCCGACGACGTGGGGCGCCGGCTGACGGAACTCGATCGGGCGCTCGGCACCTTGCTCCGGCTGGGATATGGCATCAGCCTCGATCTCCATCCCGGCGACAGCCTCGGCCGGCTGCACGTAGCCGACCCGAACGGCGCGCTCGAGCTCATCGACGTGCTGTGGCGCCGGCTCGCTCGGCGATATGCCGATTATCCGGATGACCGCCTGTTCCTGGAGCTGCTCAACGAGCCCGTGGTCGATGCCAAGATCTGGAACGCCCAGGCCGCGCGGCTCATCAGCACCGTTCGGGCGGAATCGCCGGGGCGGACGCTGATCTTCGGCCCCGCCAATTTTCAGAGAATCGAAGCCCTGCTCGAGCTTGTGCCGTTTCCGGATCCGAATATCGTCTACGCTGCGCACTTCTACGATCCGATGATCTTTACCCACCAGGGGCTTGATTGGAGCGATGACCCGCTCCGTCACCTGCAGGGGGTCCCGTTTCCCACCGATCGAGCCGACAGCCGGATCGTGCAACTGCTCAGCGCCGTCAAGAATGCCGACGCCGCAAGGCTCGTGGAAAAAGACTTGCTCTCGCCCTGGACCGAAGGGCGCATTGAACGCGACATCGCCCGCGCGGCAGCCTGGTCCGAGCGGCATCGACGCGCGGTCATCATCAACGAGTTCGGCGTGCTCGGCTGGAAGGCTGCCCCTGCCGATCGCGTCCGCTGGCTCACAGCGGTCCGCGCCGCCGCCGAGCGTCATTGCATCGGCTGGACCCATTGGGATTATGCCGACGGCTTTGGCTTCGTGCGTCGCGTGGACAATCGTGAGATTCCCGACGAAGCGGTCGTCGAGGCGCTGCTGGGACGATCGTCCCCTCGATAGCGCAGGCCGCGTCCTCATGGCTTGCCGTGCAGTCCGAGCCCGTGCTCCTGCAGCCGTATCCAACGCGGAAAGCCGGACCTGACGAGGCCTGCCGGCCGTGCCTCACGGGCAGCAAGATCGTGCCCGTTCGGCTTGGTCGGCCCGGCTGATTTGCCCTCATCGCCAATCCGGTGCTCGGCGGCGGCGAGTGCCAGGAGAGGCATCCTTCGCAAAGATCGTCACGTGAGTTGAATGAATTGCTCGATCAGCGCGACGAGCATCTCGGGCTCATCCTCCTGGCAATAGTGGCCCGCCCGTTCCAGCTCGATGACGGCGCCGCGTTGAAACGCGGTACGAAAATGCGTGAGAGCGGTCTCTGGCAGGATCGCGCGATCGCGCAAGCCCTCGGCGAGCATGGCCGGCTTGCGCCGGATCTCTTCGCGCTCGCGCGGATCTCCAGTTTGGAATTTCACCCTTCCGGTCGCGAAATCGAGCGGGAAATTGATTGCGCCTATGCAATCCTCCCTTGTTCTGAAATGTGCGCCATAAGCCCGAATCCAGGTCTCATCGATCACCGCACTGTTCTCAAATCCGAGAAGCTTCATGACACCGACGATGGTTACGCGGAGATTGCCGAGCACATCCTCGAGCGAGCCATCCGCATGGGCGCTTCGCACCCACCGGAACCATTCAGTTTCGATATTCCTCGGAAAGAGATCCTGTTCGAGCGGAAGACCGAGTGGAACGATCGTATTCAGAAGGCAAAGCCGTCGGACGCGACCGGGATGACGGAAGGCAAATCCGCCGCCGATCGGCCCGCCCCAGTCCTGCATGACCAGGGTGATGTCGCGCACATTCAGTTCCAGGAGAAGAGCCTCGAGATTGTCGACATGCGTGCTAAGCGTGTACTCGCGTGTCGAAGGAGTCTCGCTCTTACCGAAGCCCATATGATCGGGAACTATGACACGATGAAGTCCTGCAGAGGGTAGGAATGAAATTCCGATAGACGTAACCCCACGTCGGCTCGCCGTGCAGACAGACGATCGGTTCACCGTCACCTTCGTCGACGTAGTGCATGCGAAATCCCGGAGCATCGCTGAAATGAGGTTTGAACGGAAAGGTGCCGTTGAAGGTTTCGGACGCGGGAATCATCGGTTCCCTCCAAGGTTCATTGGGCGGTCCAACCGCCGTCAACGACGAGCGATTGTCCGGTGGTGAAGGATGCCTTGTCTGAGCAGAGCCATAAGACCGCTTCGGCGACCTCCTCCGGTCGGCCCGTGCGCCCAATGGGGTGCAAAGTCGTGAATTCGCGATGGCGCTCGGAGCCCGGCCCGCCCGTGATCCGATCCAACAACGGCGTTTCGGTTCCACCCGGTGCCACCGCGTTCACCCGTATGCCCCGGGTGGCGTATTCCAAGGCCGCCGACTTGGTCAGTCCAAGCACGGCATGCTTGCTCGCGACGTAAACAGCTGCGCCGCGAAAACCAATCAGCCCGGACACGGACGAATTGTTTACGATGGCACCGCCGCCACCCTTCAACATTGCCGCAATCTCGTGCTTCAGACAAAGAAAGACACCGAGGACGTTCGTGCTCATGACGCGGTGGAAATCCTCCAACGTCCTTTCATGGATGGAGACAGCTCTGCCTTCGCCTACTCCCGCATTGTTGAACGCCACGTCGAGACGGCCATACGCGGATAACGTTGCATCGACCAGCGCAGCAACGTCGGCCTCGCTGGTCACGTCGGTCCCGACGAACCTGGCTTCTCCGCCCGCCTGGTTGATGAGCGCAACCGTGACATTCCCGTCCCTCTCGCGCCGCCCAGATACGATCACCCTCGCACCCTCGCGCGCGAATGCAATCGCCGCAGCGCGACCGATGCCGCTGGTCGCGCCGGTGATGAGCGCAACTCTGTTCGCAAATGCGGTCACGAAACATCTCCGTTCGATGTTTGTGAGGGCCCGAACCGAGTCCATGGTCCCAAGTCGTCACGATGCTTCGATGAAGCAGAAGTAACGCGTCAGCTTGGACGTTGTTCCGATTTCAGCGGAGAACATGCCGGCAGGTCGTGTGATCTCATGCCACATATTCAACGCTTTCGGCCGACCTCCGCAGTCGGCGGCCACAGCGGTCGATCGGTGGTCCCCGGGTGCAACGGGCTGGCTTGGCCGGCGCCATCCGCGTACCATTATTGCGAGCCGCAGCGACGGGGAAGTCCATGCGCCGAATTGTCATCGTCGGATTTTGTTTGGGACTATGGTTCTCCGGCCCGACCGCCAACGCTCAGACGGCCGACGACTATCCGCAGCGCACCGTGACCTTCGTGTGCCCATTCCCGGCGGGCGGCGGGACCGACATCCTGACGCGCGTTCTCGCGCAGGAGCTGCAGGAGAAGCTCAAGCGTCCCGTGGTCGTCGAGAATCGCCCCGGCGCCGGGACCCTGATCGCAGCGTCCGCGGTCGCCAAGTCGCCGCCCGATGGATACATGCTGCTGCTTGCCCCGGTGACCACGCTCGCCATCGGCCCGAGCATCTACAAGTCGCTGCCCTATGACACGCAGAAGGATTTTGCGCCGATCGGCCTGGTCGGCTCGGCCCAGTTCGCCCTGGTCGCCAATCCGGCGCTCGGCGCCGCCACGCTGCCCGAGCTGATCGCGCTGATCCGCGCCAAGTCGGGCGGAATGAGCTACGGCACGTCGGGCGCCTCGACGCCGCATCACCTGTTCATGGAGATGTTCCTCAAGATGATCGACGCCAAGGCGCAGCACGTGCCCTACCGCGGCAGCGTGCCGGCGCTGACCGACGTGATCAGCGGCCAGATCCCGATGATGATGGTCGATCTCGCGGTAGCGATGCCGATGATCCGCGAGGGCAAGGTGAAGGCCTACGGGGTCACTTCGCGGGCGCGGATCAAGGCGATGCCCGAGCTGCCGACGCTGGCGGAAGCGGGATTGCCCGGCTACGCGGCGACCGGCTGGTTCTCGGTGGTGGCGCGGGCCGGAACGCCCCGGCCGATCGTCGACAAGCTGAACCAGGTGCTGATGGCACATCTGCGGCGGCCGGAGGTGCAGGACAGGCTCACCGCGCTCGCGATCGAGCCGTTGACCAGCACGCCCGACGAGCTGGAAAAGTTCATCGCCACGGAGATCGCCAAGTGGGCCCAGGTCGTCCGCGATGCGGGGATTACGCCGGAATGAATTTTCGGGCATTCTTGTACCCTAGAACGACCTGAATCGAGAGCGGAGGAAGCCATGGCCAAATCCCCGGCGCGCAACGGCGGCACGCACGCCCCGCAGGTGACCGAGCTGCCCAAGATCACGGTGCACAGCGATACGCGCGATATCCTGGCGCATGCCATCAAGGAGCGGGAGACCGACGACTATTTCATCGTCGACGTCGATGCCCACGTGATGGAGACGGCGTTCTGGTCCGAGCTCACCGACCGCATCGACAACGACGTCTACCGCCAGATGGCGAAGGCCTTCCGCGATCGCGGGGGCTCCCCGCCTGGGCTGCTCAACGCGACGCCGGGCATGCTCTACCAGGATGTGTTCGGACGCATCCCGCACCAGCAGCGGCTGGCGGAAGCCGTGCCGGCCGGACGCACGCATGCGCAGGTCACGCTGGTGCAGCGGGCGATGGACGCCATGGGGATCGACTACATGGTGGTGTTCCCCACCCCGATGCTGGTGCTCGGCATGCACCCGCAGGCCGAGATCGAGGTGGCGCTCGGGAACGCGTTCAATCGCTGGCTGGTCGAGGAGATCCTGCCGCAGGAGCCGCGCATCAAGGCGATGCTCTACCTGCCGTTCAACCATCCGGAGGCCTGCGTGGAGGTGGTCGAGCGCTACGGGGACACGCCCGGTGTCATCGGTTTCACGGTGACGTCGACGCGCTTCAAGCCGGTGCATGACGACGCCTACATGCCGCTCTACGCGGCGATCGAAGCGACCGGCAAGCCGTTCGGCTTCCATTCCGGCTTCCACTGGGGCGACCAGTCGATGCAGCAGTGCAATCGCTTCCTGTCGATGCACGCGCTGTCGTTCGTGCATTTCAACCTGGTGCATCTCACCAACTGGCTGGTCAACGGACTGCCCGAGCGGTTCCCGCGGCTGAAGGTGATCTGGATCGAGAGCGGGCTCGCCTGGGTGCCGTTCCTCATGCAGCGGCTCGATTCCGAATTCATGATGCGGTCGTCGGAGGCGCCGCTGCTCAAGCGGCCGCCGAGCGACTACATCCGCGAGATGTATTTCACCAGCCAGCCGCTCGAGCGCTCCAACATGAAGCTGACCGAGGCGACGTTCGCGGCGATCAACGCCGACACGCAGCTCCTGTTCGCGTCGGATTGGCCGCACTGGGATTTCGACCTGCCGAGCTCGATCACCAACTTGCCGTTCCTCGACGCGCAGGCGAAACGCAACATCCTCGGGCTCAATGCGGCGCGCATCTTCAGTCTCGACGTGCCGACCCGCAAGCTCGCCAAGAAGAAGGCGCCGGCCGAGCGCGTGCCGGTTCCGGCCTGATGGCCGCGAAGCGGACGATGGCGGCGAAGCGGACGAGCCCGGCGAAGCCGCGCGCCAAGGCGGCGACGCCCGCGAAGACGAAGCCTGTCGGCGATCCGGCGGGCGCGTTTGCCGCCTTGGCGCAGGATGCGCTCGACCGTGCCGACCCGGACGCCGTTGCCGATCAATCGCTGCATCGGGTGCTGGCCGCGGCGGTACGCCTCTATGCCGCCAAGGCCGAGCGGCGCGGCGGCGCCATCAAGCCGTTCGGCGACGACGCGGTCACCGCGACCGAAACCGTGGTCGCGGTGTGCGGCATGATCCGCGCCGCCGACCTGAGCCCGTTCGACGTGGCGATGTGGTTCAATCGCCTGCCTGGCTGATCACACGCGTGGAGCACGGACCATGGACGAAGTCGCAGTCGGCGCGCTCGCGGATTGGGCGGACGGCGATCACCGCATCTTTTCCATCGACGCCCTGGAGGTCGGCATCTTTCGCCTCGGCGACAAGGTGGTGGCGTACGAGAACGTCTGCCCGCATGCGGGCGGCCCGGTGTGCCAGGGCAAGATCTTCAATCGCGTCGAAGAGGCGCTCACCCCCGACAAGAAGAGCGCGGGCGTGAAATTCTCCGACCGCCGGCAGATCGTGTGCCCGTGGCACGGCTACGAGTTCGACGTCGAGACCGGGTGCCATCCGGGCAACGCGCGCATGAAGCTGCGTCGCGTCAAGGTCGACGTGCGCGAGGGGCGCATCTACGTGCGCCTGCCGAGGCTCAATCCTGTGGAATAACCTCGCCGCCGCGTCCGTTTTCACGGCAAGCGCGAGAACGCAAGCAGCATCACGCCGTAGAGCGCGACCAGCAGCGCCGTTCCGGCGACCTCGATCCGGCGCGGATGGAGGCCCGCCGGCTGGAGCCACCAGGCGAAGCGAATGCTCGTCCAGGGCACGAGATAGTTCAGGAGGAGGACGCTCGCGACGTTGCCGATGAACAGCGCGATCGGGAAGGACAGACCCGCGCGGTTCATCAGAAGCGGCGTCTGCACCAGGACACCGAACAGAAAAACCACCGGGTACAGCAGCAGCAGGACGAGCATGTTCTGCTTCCAGGCAGCGGGCGGAGTGGCTCCGCCCGCTGCGATGGGAAACCATTGATCGAAACCCGTCCGCGCGATGCGGGCATGAAACTCTACGGTGAACGCGCTCGCCTCCTGCAAGAGCTGCTGGCGTTCCGGCGAATTGAGCCATGCCTGCAGGTTTGCTTCCGTGTCGAAACGAACGATGGCGAGCCAATCGTCCTGCACGCCGGGCACCGGCGGCTCGAAGCGATAGCCCTGGAAGCCGGGAGCCTTGGACTGGGCGGCAGCAATGCGCTGCTCCCAGGCGCGATAGGCGAGCTCCTGGCCCGGCTTGATGCGCGTCGAGATCACCGCCGAGACGGGAGCGGGCAGCACGCCGGCTTCGCCGTCATTGACGATGTGGATGTCGTCGTGGCCGACCAGCATCGGCGCCGCGCCTTTCATCCGGTTCACCCGCTCCTCCGAATGCAGCCACGCGACCGCTGCCTCGGTGCTGGCGAAGCGCTGGAGGATGACCCAGTCGACCTGTGCGGGCGGGCTCGGCGGTATCACCGTCTGATGAATGAAGCCCGGAAATGCGGCAATGATCCCGCTGGTTTCGTCCTGCCACCCGGCGAAAGCGTCAGCGCTCTCCGGCCGCACGCGGGTCTGTGTGACGACCGTGACGCTGCCTTTGGGTGGGGACGATGCTCCGCCCGTCATCCGGTCCATGCCGCTCATGGCTGCCCGGCGAGTTCGCTGAAGATCCGATCGGGTGTGAATGGCAGGTGCGGGAAGCGCACGCCGGTCGCGTTCGCGATGGCATTGGCCACCGCGGGAGCGACGGGATTGATCGCACACTCGCCTTGCGACTTGGCTCCGAGCGGGCCGATCGTGTCATAGGTGTTGGCGAAGAACACCTCGGTGCGCGGTACATCGGCGAAGGCAGGGATCCGATAGTTGCGCAGCGCCGGGTTCACCATGGCGCCCCTGGCATCGTGGACCATCTTCTCGGTAAGCGCCCAACCGAATCCCATGGCGATTGCGCCCTCGATCTGGCCGCGGCACTGCATGGGGTTGATAAGTCGGCCGATGTCGGCGGCGTGAACGCTATGCAGGATGCGAATCTCGCCGGTCACGCGGTGAACCGCGAGCCTCACCCCTTGGACATTGAACGCGACCGTGCGCGGCGACAGGTAGGATTTGCGCTTGGCTTCGAAACGATGGCCCGCGTTGGTGCCGGCGGCGTGGAGGTCTGCCAGCGCGATCCGCCGCTCGCCGCAGACCACCACCGCGCCATCGAGACGGCAGGCGGCCGCCTCCATGCCGGTGTGGCGGCCGGCAAAGGCGAGGATGTTGTCGCGCAGCGCATTGGCCGCAAGATCCACGGCCTTGCCGGCGACCACCGTGCCGGTGCTGGCGAAAGTGCCTGTGTCGTAAGGCGCTAGGTCCGTATCGGCGTTGATAATGTGGATGCTGTCCGCCCGCGAGCCGAGCACCGAGGCCGCGATCTGACGGTGCGACGTCACCGAGCCGTTTCCCATTTCGGTGGAGCCGACCGCAAGGTGATAGGTCCCATCGGGCAGCAGCATCATCTGAGCGCCAGCGCGGTGCTCCGTCGGCGGGCCGCATTCCAGCATCGCCAGGGCGATGCCGGTGCCTTGCGCCCAATCCTCGCCCTCCGGCTTCGGATTGCCGCCGCCCGAGTCCAATGTCTTCTCGACCAGGTCGAGGCACTGGTCGAGCCCGTAGCTTCCGAAGTCGACGTCGGAGGGGTCTTTCCAAACCGACTCGATCCAGTCGCCCGGCCGCACCATGTTCTTGCGGCGGATCGCGAACGGGTCCATCCCGACGAGCCGCGCCACCTCGTCGATTGCACACTCGATCGCAAAGGTCGTCTGCGACGCGCCGTAGCCGCGGAAGCCGCCGCCCGGGACCATGTTCGTGTAGACCGCATACCCGACCGCCTTCTTGTTGGCGCATCGATAGGACGTGAGCGGACTGCCGAGCGCGGCTGCGAGCGTCTCGCCGGCATGACCGCCATAGGCACCGGTGTTGGAGACAACCTGGATCTCTATTGCGGTCAGGGTTCCGTCGCGTTTGGCGCCGAGCTTAACGTGCGTCGTCATCTGATGGCGTGTGGTCGCGCCGATGAACTGATCCTCGCGCGTGAACTCCCATTTCACCGGTCGACCGGTCTTGAGCGTAGCGAGAACGCAGAGATCCTCGGAGATCATCTCCTGCTTGCCGCCGAACCCGCCGCCGACGCGCTCGGTGAAGACATGGACATCCCGCGGACGCAAACCAAAGAGATAACAGAGCTTCTGCTGCGCGATGAACGGCGCCTGCGAGCTGGTGCGGACATGGAGCCGTCCGTCGTCGCCTTTCCAGGTGATCGAGCCATGCGTCTCGAGATGGACATGCTGAACGCGCGAGGTGGAATATGTTTTTTCGTGCACGACATCCGCGGCGGCGAAGCCATCCGCAACGCTGCCGACCTCGCCGTGAATGTCGACGTAGATATTGCCCTTCTCGGCTCCGCCCTTGTCGTGAAGGATCGGGGCATCCAGCGCCATCGCGGCGACCGGATCGAAGACGGCCGGTAACAGCTCGTAGGTGACATCGAGCAGCCGGCAGGCCGCTTCGGCCGCAGCCTCGGTTTCCGCCACGACCGCGGCGATCCGCTGCCCGATGAAGCGCACCACATTGTCAAGAATGTACGTATCGTCCGGATCGACCAGGTGATCTTCGTGAGTGGCCGTGCTGTAGAGGCGGCGCGGAACGTCCTCCCAGGTGAAGATGTCGACCACGCCGGGCACCGCCATGGCCTTGTCGCGGCCGATCGCAACGATGCGCGCATGCGCATGGGGAGAGCGCAGCACTTTGAGGTGCAGCAGGCCATCGATCGCCACATCCATTGTGTAGCGTGCGCGACCGGTGACGATCGCTTCGGCGAATGGGTTCGGCAGGCTTGCGCCGCAGGCATGGCCAGCAACGTCATGCTCGGTCTCGGCGATGCCGTGAACCGCATCGCTGATCGCACGGTAGCCGGTACAGCGGCATAGATTGCCTTTCAGCGCATGCGGCAGGTCCGCCCGGCGCTCATCACCGAGCGCGGCCGCCGTCATGATCATGCCCGCTGCGCAATAGCCGCATTGGAACGCCTGCGCGTCGAGGAACGCCTGCTGCATCGGGTGCAGGGCGCCGTCCGGCGCAAGACCCTCGATCGTGGTCACGACGCGTCCGGCGGCACGGAAGGCCGGCATCAGGCAGGAATGGACAGGCGTGCCGTCGAGCCACACAGTGCAGGCGCCGCAATCTCCCGCGTCGCAGCCCTTCTTTACACCGAAGACGCCGCGGTCGCGCAGGAAAGTCCGCAGGCACTGTCCAGGTTGCGGCTCGGCGGAAAAGAGCTGGCCGTTCACGTTGTAAGCAAGGTCGTGGTCATCCGTAATGTTCGCCTGGCGAGGAGGCTTGACACTGTAGTTCATGTGGCTACTCGCGGTTGCGCCAGTTCGGCGCGGATTTGTTCGGAGAAGTAATAGGTTACGTGTCGCTTGTAGGCTGCCGAGCCATGGACATCGTCGAAATATCCATCGGCGGGAATGCTCTCGTCGAGTGTGCGACGCAGCTCCATCGCGGACGGCGTGGACGCGAAGCGAAGCTGGATCGGTCGTGGCGTTGCCGCGGTGATCGTGATGAGGAGTTCCTCCGAGGGGGCATCCTGCGTGCCGATCACCAGGGCGGCCGAGCGCCCCAGGTGGGTGAGCGAAGCCTGACGAAAAGCATACCGCTTCGACAGCGCCGTGGCGGGCAGGTGGATGCCGCGGAGCAATTCGCCGCGCCGCAGGATATTCGCATGGTTCCCGGTGACGAAATCGAGCGCCCGGACTTCGCGCGGCGCCGCGTCGCGTGGCCATAACGTGTAGGTCGCCTCGAGCGCCACCGTCAGCGAGATCATCGCGCCTGCCGGCAACGACATGCAGATGTTTCCGCCGACGGTGGCGGCGTTCCAGATCTTGAACGAGGCCAGCAGCGCGTTGCAACACTCGCGCAGCAGCGGCGTCGCGCGCCATTCGGCTGGCCCGGCGAACCGGTACAGCTCCGCAATGCGGCACGTCGCAGCGATATCGAGCCCATCGGGAGATGGCTCCAGTGACAACCACTGGAGCTGGTCGAGGTCGATCAGCGTATCGGTGGCGAACTGCGGCTCCGAGAACAGCCAGGTTCCGCCGGCAAGCCATGCGTATCCGTCACGCCATTGCGTGATCTCGTCCGCAGACACCGGGCGTTTCAGCTGGGTGATTGTGTTGAGATTCATGATGTTGTTCTGGTTCCGTTGAGTCGGTCATCGTGGTCTTGGTCGACGCCCGATCGACTCGGGCGCCGTAGCCGCTATTTGAGGTCGGCGATGGAGGCAGGTCCCGGTCCGGGCGTGACCAGGGTCGGCCATTGCTTCGATCCGAAGGGTACGAGGGGAGGCAAGAACGCGGTCATTCCGCGCTTTGCAGTTTCCGCGGCGATTGCGGTGCGCGCGTCGCCGCCCATCAATTCATAGTCCATCAGGTGATAGTTGCCGAAGAACAGCGCGCCCACGGAGCGGTCGGCGATGATGCGCGTCAGCGAGTTCAACATGTCCGCCGGCGTCGTCGTGAACGAGATCGTCTCGATCAGCATCAGGCGGCTGTTGATCGCGTCGGGCCCGAAAAACTGTGCAAGGACGCTGAACAACACGTTGTTTTGCCGCGCCACATAGATCGTATTGCTGGCCGCATAGGTCTTGTCCCAGTCGCCGCCGAGCGACTTCTTCCAGTCCGCCAGCACAGCCATCCAGTGGGCGACCTGAGTCTCAGCCGCCCATGCGACGTTCCGCGCGAGATAGGGGGCCTGCTTCTTGGAGAACGTCTCCAGGGCGGTGAAGGAGACAGCCCCTTCCGCCAGGCAGTCATCCATGAACGTGATGTTGTTCTGCAGAATGATCTGGTTGTTCTCGCGCCAGGCCGGGTCCATCGGAGTGGCAGCCAGCTCCTCCAGGGCGGAATTCATCCGGCTGCGATAGGCAGCCATAGGTCCGCGCCAGGACCGATCGGCAGGATTGTCCAGGTACGGACCTACCACCTGAGCCAGAGCCATCGTGCTGTGGCCGACGGATTTCAGCAATTGGTAGACGATCGGGACCGATGGCGCCTCCAGTGGAGGCGTGTCAGGCCGATAGAGTATGAATCGGCCGCCGGCCCCGGAGAACAGGCCGAGGATGACGGGATGCCGGCTGAGAATGTTCTTCTGGAAGATTCTGGCCGCGTCGCCATACAGCTCGAACATGCCGGTATTCAGCGCCAGGACGTTCTTGGTGGCCGTGTCGGCCGCGGTGGAAGTCGTGCGTCCGGCGATTGGTTGCATGTAGGGCGGGAGACTGTCGGCTCTTGCCGCGAGGCTCGCCGCCGATATCGTGATCAAGGTGACTGTGGTGCAGGCGCAGTGTCTTATGAGCGATTGCGATCGCATGACGTCCTCCCTGTGCGCCAAGCGATCCTGATCTCCCAAGGGTTAAGAAAGCCTGCTGCACCGGGTTGTGGACGGGCTTCCGACCAATTGGGCCTGGAGCCGGTGGTTGCTGATGGTTTGATGCGAAAGATCGAACTTGACGAATATTCGCCCGATCTCAACGCGGAAACTTCTGCTCGGCAGCGACCGGAATCCGGTCGATCAGCCCCCCGAGATTCCCAGATGTCAGCAGCAGGACGGCATCGTTCGGCAGCAATATGTCATGGATCGTCGTAAGCGCCTGGTCGGCATCGGAAATGGCTTCGGCGTCGCAGCCTGATTTGAGCACGCGATCCAAGATTTCCTGGTGCGAGATCTGCTGGTGTGTCGCGGCCCCCTGGTCGGCAGGCTCGTAAATGAACACCTTGGCGGCGCCCTCGAACACGTCGTCGTACCAGGCGAGCGCGTCGCGATTGCGCCAGCTGAACGTGTGCGGCTCGAACACCGCGATCAGGCGCCGATCGGGAAAATGCCGCTTCATCGCCGCGATCGCGCTGCGCGCCTTGTCGTAGGACGAGCCGAACCCCTCGAAGATCGGAATGGTGGTTTTCTCCGACTTGCGGTCGAGCCGCCGCCGGATGCCGCGAAAGCTCGCGCTCGCGGCCGCGATCTCATCGGGCGTGAGGAGGCCGAGGGAGAGGAGGAAGGCCGCGACCCCGACGATGTTCTGGATGTTGTGCTCGCCGAGCTGGCTCGTCTCCATCCGGGCGATGCGCGAGCCGTGCCGCATAAGGGTGAAGCGCGTCGTCTCACCCCAGGCGATGTCGGCGGCGCAGAACTCGCCAGCGTGAACCCCGTAGGTGACGACGGGCCGCGAGGCGTGGGCGAGCAGCGCCGGGCTCAGCTTTCCTTCCGCGCATGCGAGGATCGTGCCGTCCGCCGGCGGCAGCGTCAGCAGCTGGCGGAACGGCGCGACGTAGTCGTCTGGCGTGGGAAAGACGTTGAGGTGATCGTGGGCGAGCGGCGTGATCAGGAGATGCCGCGGATGATAGTGCAGGAACTTCGAACGGGGGTCGGTGTTCGATGACGGATACTCGTCGCCCTCGAGAACGAACAGCGGGCCGGCTCCCAGTCGCGCGTTGGCCGACGGCGTCAGCGGGATGGCGCCGATGAACCAGGACGGGTCGCGCGCGCGGGCTGCGCCGGCCGGCGCGCCTTCGAGGCAGTGGGCCAGCAGGGCGGCGCTGGTGGATTTGCCGTAGGCGCCGGCGACGACGACCGTCTCCTTGCCTTCCGACAAGGCGCCGAGCACCTCGGGAAACGACATGATGGTCTTGCCGCTCGCATAGGCGGAGGCGACTTCGGCGTTGGTCTCGGCGACCAGCCTGGCGTTCTTGCCGATGACGACGAGGTCGGCGTCGGCGGGAATGTTTTCGGCTGCGTAGGGCGTGCGGCATGCGATGCCGTGCTCGCGCAGGAAATCCGACACCGGTGGATAGATGCCTTCGTCGGAACCCGTGATGGTGGCGCCCTGGTCCTTGAGCAGCTTCGCCGTCGCGCTCATGCCGGCACCGGCGATGCCGATGAAATGCGCCTTGCCGATCCGCATCGTCACGAGCGCCAGCGCTTGACGATCTTGGCGTCGATGTCGAACAGGTCGAGTGCCCGGCCGACCGTCTGGTTGACGATGTCGTCGATCGTCTTCGGGTTGTGATAAAACGCCGGTACGGGCGGCATGACGATGGCGCCGTTCTCGGTCGCCGCCATCATGCTGCGCAGGTGGCCGGCATGCAGCGGAGTCTCCCGCACCATCAGCACCACGCGTCGGCGCTCCTTGAGCTGGACGTCGGCGGCGCGGCTCAAGAGGTTGTCGGTTCCGCCATAGGCAATGTCGGACAGCGTGCGGATCGAGCACGGGGCGATGAGCATGCCGTGCGTCTTGAACGATCCGCTCGACACGGCGGCGCCGATATCGCTGTTGGAATAGGTGTCGGCGGCGAGCTTGCGCACTGCCTCGATCGAGCTGCCGGCTTCCTCCTTGAGCGTCTGGATCGCCGACTTGGAGACGATCAGGTGGGCAGGGACGCGGATGCTTTTCAGGACTTCGAGGAGCCGGATTCCGTAGATCGCCCCCGATGCTCCGCTGATTCCGACGATGAGCGGCAGCGTCATGTCCACCCTGCACCCGCTCGCACGTGCTGCACCATGAGCTCTAGACCTCCCCAGCCGACCGCGCCACCGTTGTGCTCCGCTCGATTCTGCTCGGCTCCTGGCGCCGGAGCGGGCGCTAAATTAGACTGTCCGCGGCGCCGCCGATAGTGGGCAGACGGGTTGACGGTGCAATGAGCGTAAACGAACAAGCCGGGCCGCTCCTGCTGCGTCATTGGATTGCGCGGGCGGCCGCGCGGCATCCCGACAAGGCCTGCATCGTCTCGGCCGACGACGGCCGCGCCATCACGTACCGTCAGTTGCACCGCGTCACCGGGCAGATCGCCGCGGTCCTGCACGCGCGCGGGCTCGGCGCCAACGACCGGGTGGCGCTGCTCGCCAACAACGGCATCGAGCACCTCGCCTGCTATCTCGGCGTGATGGCCTATGGGGCGACCATTTGCACCATCCACGTGGAGATGAACCGCAACCATCTCGATCGCATTCTGCCGGACTTGCGGCCGCGCCTGGTGCTGTCCGAGACGGGGCTCGATCTCGACGACCTGGTGGCGGCGTCCGGCGCGCCGCATCTCCCGCTGGGCAGGTGGGAGGGAGACGATGGTTTTTTCAGCGAGGTGGCGCGCTGTACACCCAGCGACGTCCTGGCTCATGGCTCTGACGAGGGGCACGACGCGGTCATCCTGTTCACCTCGGGCACCAGCGCTCGCCCGAAGGGCGTGGTGCTGACGTTCCGCGAGCACCTGTCGAACATCGCGCCGACGGCGGAAGGGTTCGGCATCGGCGAGGATGACCGGATCTACGACTTCCGCTCGTTCAACTGGGCCTCCGCGCAGCTGTTGAGCGCGCTCGCGCCGATCTGCGCCGGCGCCTCGGTGGTGGTCGCGCGCCGGTTCTCGGCCAGGCGGTTCTTCGACCATATTCGCATGTTCGGCGCGACCATCGCGGCCGGCAATCCGACCACCATCAACATGCTGCTCAACAGCGAGGTCGATGCGCTGGGCGACAAGGTGCCGACGCTGCGCTTCATCACGTCGAGCTCGGCGCCGCTCCTGCCCGAGGAGTGGCGCCGGTTCGAGGAGCACTTCGGCATTCCGGTCGCGCAGGGCTACGGCAGCAGCGAGACCGGCTGGATCGCGGCGATCCCGGGGGAGGCGCGGCGGCTCGGGACGGTGGGCAGGCCGCTGCCCTACCATGATCTCGCGATCGTCGATGCGGAGGGACGGCGGCTCGGCGCGGGCGAGATCGGCGCGGTCGAGGTCGGCGGCCTCGGCGATCATGCCTATCGCTACCTCGCCGACGACGGCACCATCCGGGTGAGCGCGCGCAGGCGCATCCGCACCGGCGACCTCGGGTTCCTCGATGCGGACGGATACCTGCATCTGACCGGGCGCGAGAAGGAGATCATCATCCGCGGCGGCGTCAACATCTCGCCGGTCGAGATCGACAGCCTGCTGATGCAGCGGCCGGAGCTGATCGAAGTGGCGACCGTCGGCGTGCCGGACTCGATCTACGGCGAAGAGGTGGTGAGCTACGTGGTGGCGCGGTCAGGTTCGCGCGTCGACGTTGCCGAGCTCTTGCGCTACTGCAACAGCGTGCTGCCGGCATTCAAGGCGCCGAAGGCGATCGTGCTGAGCGCGTCACTGCCCAAGACCGAGCGCGGCAAGCTCGACCGCAAGGCGCTGGTCGGGCTGTGGAGCAGGGAGAGGGGTGCGTGAGGCTCGTCATCGCCGGGCGAGCCGCCTTAAGCGGCGAGGGTTGTCCCGGCGATCCCAATTCGAATGGCACGATCGTGCCCTCATTATCGAGATGGCCGGCACAAGGCCGGCCATGACGAATGGTTGGAACGGCGATCAGTTCACCGCCCGGTGCGCGAGAGCGAATGCACCCAGCCGACCATGCGCGAGCGGGCGTTCTCGATGTCCTTCTTGGAGAAGAAATCCTCCGGCTTCACCCGGTCGACCGGATAGACCGGGCGCATGAAATCGCTCTCGTAGCCGAACGGCACGGTTGCATCGATGCCCATGCCGCCTTCGAACTGGGTGTTCGAGGCGGTCCATTGCTTGTCGCCCGCGGTCATCCGCTCGGCCGGCATGAACGTCTGTCCGCGCCCGCCGGGGATCGGGTTGAGGATATCGGTGCGCGGGTTGACGCGGGTGGTGAGGCACCACATCACGTCGTCCATCGAATAGGGGTCGGTGTCCTCGCTCACCGCGATGGCGAGCCGCATCCCTTGCGAGCACGACAGGATGGCGGAGAGGAAATTGCGCTGCCAGCCTTCGTCGATCTGGTGGCGCTTCTTCACCTGGATGATGCAGCCGCCCCAATCGGTCATGCAATAGGGCACGACGACGTCCTGGATGATGCCCGGCTGCAGCCGGTTGCACAGCTCGTAGATGGTCGCCTCGCGCACCGTGGTGTCGATGTTGTGGTCGTCGAGCGTGTGAACGCCGAGCGCGAAGATGATCGGCTTCGTCTCCGGGCGCCGCATGGTCACGGCGGTGACGTGGAAGGTCGGCGCCTTGTAGGCCTTGCCCATATAGCCGGCCCACTCGGGATGGAAATGGAAGCGGCCCTGGATGCCGGCGTCCTCCGCCTCCTTGGTCTCGAAGCGGCGGTCGCGCGGATTGACGTAGCCTTCGAGCACCACTTCGGCATCGGCCAGCGCCATGGCATCGACCGTGCGCGCCTTGACCAGGCGGATCGGCGCACCCTGCACGGCGCCGGCGATGCCGATCTCGTCGCAGCCCTGCGGCATGATGGCGTAGCCGAAGGCGGCGCCGGCGAGCAGCGTGCAGGCGGGCGGCACGCCGAAGCACATGGTGATCGGTACCGGCTCGTCGGCCTTGTAGTACTTGTTGACCACCTGCCACATGTGCGAGCCGGGTGAGATCTGGAACGTGCCGACATTGCCCCAGCGGAAATTCATGCGGTTGTAGCCGAGGTCGGACCCGCCGTCGAAATGGCGGCCGGTGACGCAGCGGATGCCGGACCCGACGGTGAGCTCCGGCTCGACGGCGGTGTGCCGGATCGGCACCATATAGCGGTTCACGTCGTCCGGCTTCTCGATCACCACCTCCTGGCACGGCGCCTGCCCTTGCGGGATCTCGACGGGCTTCAGCGGGTGCGAGATCGCGTAGGCGAGCTTGCGGGTGCGCTCCACGTCGTCCTTCCAGCCGAACATCCTGTTGATGACGTTGATGTCGCCGAACAGGTTGGTGACGACGCGATGGTTGGGCTTGCCCTTGACGTTGTTGAACAGTACCGGGCAGCCGCCGTCGAGATGCTTCTGCAGGCCGGTGACCTCGAGGTCGGGATCGACCGGCTTGTCGGTCTCGATCAGGTCGCCCCCGGCCTTGAGCCAGGCGAGCGTGCCGCGCAGATCCTGCGTGTCCTGCGCGGCGGGCCGGATTGTTTCCTTGCGCACGGCTTCCTGCATGGCGTCTCGACCTCCCATAAGGCTGTTCGGTTGCAGACTATCGTGTCGCTGCGCGCCGGCCAACCCGCCGACTACCCCACCATCGCCTGCCAGAATTGCTGCCGGTATTTGCGGAACCAGACCGTGTAGAGCTCGGGGTGCTGGTCGATGTCGTGTGCAAGCTCGTCGGCGGCCTTCCAGCACCACTCGGCGACCTCGGCCGGGTCGGGATCGGGCGCGCCGTCGAAGCGGCCGCCGAACACGTGCACCAGCTCGTCCTCGATCAGGTCGTTCGACACCTGGGCGCGATAGTGGGTGGAGAACAGCAACGTGAGCGGGCAGCCGAATCCCATCTCCTCGGCGAGCCGGCGCGCGGCGGCATCGGCCGTATCTTCACCTGGCCGCGGATGGCTGCAGCAGGTGTTGGTCCACAGCCCGCCCGAGTGATACTTGGCGAGTGCGCGCCGCTGCAGCATCAGCCGGTTGTGCCGGTCGCGCACGATCACCGAGAGGGCGCGGTGGCGTAGCCCCCGCCGGTGCGCCTCGAGCTTCCCCATGGTCCCGACCAGCCGGTCGTCGGCATCGACCAGGATCACCTCGTCGGCGGAATTGTCCGAGCGGCTGCGTTGCGACATGGGGCGCTTGCTCCGGAAAGCTGCCGCCCCTTCTATCACATGATCTTCACGTACTCGAAGTCGCCCGCCTTGTTGTCGATCCCGACCTTGGGCGGGGCGATCCAGCTCGCGAACTTGCCGGGCTCGCGTTGCGGCTGCATCAGGCCCTCGATGAAATCCCGGTCGGACTCGGAGGGCAGGAATTCACCCCGGCGCTTCTCCCAGTCGGCCTCGCCGAGGAGGTTGCCGGCCGGATCCGCCTTCACGCTGGAAAACTCGCCGATATGGCGATGGAACGCCACGTGCGGCAGCGTGATCTCGAATGGGATGCCGTATTTCTCGATGACCTTGTTCCAGCGGCCGACGCCGACGTTGCAGTCGGTCACATAGTCGTCGCGCAGCCGCATGTTGAGCCCGGAGAGCGCCGGCACGTCCTGCTTCTCGATCTTCCCGTCGATCAGGCGCAGCACCGGGTAGGTGCCGCTTTCCAGCTTGTGATCGTCGGTGAGCCGCTCCTCGCGGAAGCGTCCCTTGAGGCCGGCGTGGAAGGCGTTGGCGGCGTTGGTCGAGATCTCGTTGCCGAACAGGTCGAGACTCAGCGTGAAATGCAGGTTCGCCTTCTTCTGGATGGTGGGTAGGTCGATTACGCCCAGCCTGCGGACGGCGGCGACGTCGTACGGGTCCTCGATCCCCGCCTGCTTCATGGCCTCGCAGGTGCGCTCGACGATGCGAGTCACCCCCGTTTCGCCGACGAACATGTGATGGGCTTCCTCGGTCAGCATGAAGCGGCAGGTGCGTGAGAGCGGGTCGAAGCCCGATTGCGCCAGCGCCTCGAGTTGCATCTTGCCGTCGCGGTCGGTGAAATAGGTGAACATGAAGAACGAGAGCCAGTCCGGCGTCTGCTCGTTGAACGCGCCGAGCATGCGCGGCGTGTCGGGATCGCCGGAGCGGCGCTGCAGCAACGCCTCGGCCTCGTCGCGCCCGTCGGCGCCGAAATATTTCTGCAGCAGGTAGACCATTGCCCACAGGTGGCGACCTTCCTCGACATTGACCTGGAACAGGTTGCGCATGTCGTAGAGCGACGGCGCGGTCTTGCCGAGGTAGCGCTGCTGCTCGACCGAGGCCGGCTCGGTGTCGCCCTGGATGACGATGAGGCGGCGCAGCATGGCGCGATGCTCGCCCGGTATCTCCTGCCAGGCCTTCTCGCCGCGATTGGCGCCGAACGGCACCTTGCGGTCTTCCACCTGCGGCGCGAGCAGGATGCCCCACTTGTATTCGGGCATGCGCACGTAATCGAACTTGGCCCAGCCTTTCGGGTCGACGCTCACCGCGGTGCGCAGGTAGACGAGCGACTGCTGAAAGCCTTCCGGTCCCATGTCCTGCCACCAGTCGAGATAGCCCGGGTGCCACTTCTCCAGCGCCTTGCGGACGCGGATGTCCTGGTTGAGCCCGACGTTGTTGGGGATCATCCCGTCGTAGTCGACATTGATCACGTCCATGGCACCTGCCTCTTGGTTCTTATGGTTTGCGCCGCACCACGTGCGGGACGAGTCGAATTCTTTCCCGGTTGAACGTCGGCTGCACGCCGCTGCCGTAAAGCTTGAGCGCGCCCTGCTCGCCGACCGCATTGGGGCGCTGGAAGATCCAGTTCTGCCACGCGGTCAGGCGGCCGAAGATCTTGGTTTCCATGGTTTCCGGTCCGGCGAAGCGCAGGTTCGCCTCCATGCCGGTGAGCGCATCGGGCGAGAAGCTCGCGCGCTCCTCCAGCATGACGCGCAGCTCGTCCTCCCAGTCGTAGGATTCCACGATGCCGGTGACGAGGCCGAGCTCGTCGGCGGCCTCCGCCTCGAGCCGCGTGCCGGTCTTGTCGCGCAGCCGCGCCAGCGTGTCGGTATCGTCGAGGAAGCGCGTCTCCAGCCGGGTAAGCCCGTTGCCCATGGGATAGAAGCCAAAGTTCGCCGCGCCCAGCGTGATGGCGGCGGGCGGCTTGTTGTCGCCCTCGCGCGTGTCGATGAGCATGAGCGAGCGGTCGGCGGCGAACACGAGCTCGGCAAGGGTGCCGGCGAAGCACGTGCCGGGCTCGACCAGCGCGATGAAGCTGCGCGAGGTGACGTCGATGCGCTTGAGCACGCGCTTGAGATAGTGCCGCACCTCGCGCATCAGCCAGTCGTTCTCGCCGAGCAGCGCGTCGTGATCGAGCACGCCCTTGGCCTCGCCCTCCGTGCGGAACACGACGAGGCCGACGTCCGGCTCATTGGCGCGCAGGTGGAGGATGGCATCCTCCAGCTCGCGTGCGAGTGCGAGCGGCCAAAACGCGGCGCCCTGCTCATGCGCTGCGGTGACCGAAACGGGCGCGGCGTTCGCCGGCGCGCGTGCGGTCAGGGTGGCGATGCCGCGCGGCCGGTTGATCTCGAGGGCGACGTGGGAATAGACGACGCCGTCGCCATTCGGCCGGCGTGCGAGCGCGGTGAGCTTGATGCCTTTGGCGCCGCGCGGCCGGTCGGAGCGCGCCGCGAGCTCGCGCGCGCGTGTCGCGACCGTCTCGGCCCATTTGGAATTGGGCACCACTTCGTCGACCAGGCGCCACTCCACCGCCTTGGTGCCGCGCAGGCCCTCTTCGGTCGCGCAGAACACGTCGGCACGGTCGCGGCGCACCTTCCGCTTGTCGGTGACGCGGCTCAAGCCCCCGGTGCCGGGCAGCACGCCGAGCAAGGGCGTCTCCGGCAGCGACACGGTGGAGCGGCGGTCGTCCACCAGCATGATGTGGTCGGCAGCGAGCGCGAGCTCGTAGCCCCCGCCGGCGCAGGATCCGCGCACGGCGGCGAGGTAGGCCTGTCCGGAATTCGCACAGGCATCCTCGATCGCCAGCCGGGTCTCGTTGGTGAACTTGCAGAAATTCACCTTGTGCCCGTGCGTCGCCTTGCCCAGCATGCGGATGTTGGCGCCGGCGCAGAACACGTTGTCCTTGCCCGACTTGATGACGACCGCGCGCACGTCCGGATGCTCGAAGCGCAGCCGCTGCACCGCGTCGTTGAGCTCGATGTCGACGCCGAGGTCGTAGGAGTTGAGCTTGAGCTCGACCCCCTCGAACAGGCTCCCCGACGGGTCCACGTCCATGATCAGGGACGCGACCTCGCCGTCGATCTCGATGCGCCAGTGACGATAGCGGCTCGGATCGGTCTGAAAATCGATTGGGCTCATCTGTGCTCCGGACCTGAACTATAATGCATCATGCCTGGGATGGCCAGGACCAATTTGGCGGCGCAGCCATCCTGCTTCAACGCGCATCGACCGGCTGACGATCCTCGGCGGCTGCCGTCGGTCGCACCAGCCGGACCAGCTTGCGCAAGGCCTGGGGCGGGGTGTGCCCCGTGGTCTCGAGCGTCACGTCGGCCTTGGCGTAAAGCGGCTCGCGGCTTTTGAGAATCGCGACGAGATCGTCCATCGCCCGCGCATGGCCGGATATCGGGCGCAGATCCCCCTGCTGCAGGACGCGGCTCATGTGATCCGCGGGCGCCGCGCGCACCCAGACGGTGAAGCAGGAGGCGAGCAGGAGCTCGAAGGTGCCCGGCTCGGTGACCAGCCCGCCACCGGTCGCCAGCACGAAACCAGGATGGCGCGCCAGCACTTTCTCCAGCGCCGCCCGCTCCATCCGGCGAAACGTCTGCTGGCCCAACATCTCGAACAATTCGCCGAGCGCCATGCCGCTCTCGCGCTCGACCTCGCGGTCGAGCTCGATGAAGGGCGCTTCGAGCTCGGCCGCCAGCAGCCGGCCGAGCGTCGATTTGCCGCCGCCGCGCAGGCCGATCAGGGCGATGCGGCCTCGCCGCATCGCGGCCGTCGTCCCGCCGAAGCGCCGGCGCAGGAACTCGCTTGCCTCGGCGACTTCGTCCGGCGCCAGGCGGTCGATCAGCTGCATCACCATGAGGCTCTCGACCGAGCGATCGGGACGATCATCGACGAGCTCGGCCAGCGGCACGCTCAGCGCCCGGGCGATGCGGCGCAGCAGCACGACCGAGCAGTTGCCGGTGCCCCCCTCGAGCTGCGCCAGGTAGCGCTCGGACACGTCCGAATGCTTCGCCAGCGCCTTTCGCGACATGCCGCGCCGGGTGCGCAGGATGCGCACGCGCTCGCCCAGCCGGGCGAGATAGGGGCCCAGGTCGTCGGGGTCTGCGAGGGCGGATAGCTCGGCGCGGTCGGCCATTTTCACCTCGGGCGATCCTGCATTATAATGCATGATTGCCGAGAAGCGCCAGGGGCTTCGCGGGTCAAGGCCGGGGATGGACGCGGGTCTGCGTTGTCCGCGGCCGGGCCTTTGGCGAACGGCCCCGCGCCATGTCAGATTAAAGGCCCGCCCCGGGCCGCCTTGCCGATGACCGTCCTTACAGTAACTCACGTCACGACCTACCGGTACCGGCGGCCGGTCTCGTTCGGCCAACATCGCATCATGTTCCGGCCGCGCGACAGCTACGACCAGAAGCTCATCGCGGCGACGCTCGCCGTCACGCCCGAGCCGAGCAGCGTGCGTTGGGTGCACGATCCGTTCGGCAATTGCGTCGCCATCGCGGAGTTCGACGGGGAAGCGGGCGAGCTGAGGTTCGAGAGCCAGATTCGTCTCGACCATTCCTTTGCCAACGTTCCCGATTTCCGGATCGAGGACTACGCCAGGACCTATCCGTTCTCGTACCGAGCGGAGGAGATGCCCGACCTCGTTCCGGCGATCCAGCGCCAGTACTCCGACCCGGATCAGGAAGTCTACCGCTGGGTGCGCAAGTTCCTCCAGCACGGGCGGGCGACCGACACGGCCGCGCTCCTGATGACGCTGACCCGTGCGATCCAGGACGGCTTCAGCTACGAGCGGCGCTATGAGCCGGGGACACGCGATCCGGCGCTGACGCTCAGGCTCAAGCGCGGCTCGTGCCGCGATCTCGCGCTCCTCATGATCGAGGCGGTGCGCTCGCTCGATCTCGCGGCACGTTTCGTGTCCGGCTACCTGTACGTCGCCAGCCGTGACGGCCCGCGCCATGTGGGCGGCAGCTCCACCCACGCCTGGGTTCAGGTCTATCTGCCCGGCGCCGGCTGGATGGAGTTCGATCCGACCAACGGTATCGTCGGCAATCGTGATCTGATCCGCGTGGCGGTGGCGCGCGATCCGAGCCAGGCCGTGCCGCTGTCCGGAACCTGGTACGGCGAACCTTCCAGCTACATCGGCATGGATGTCGACGTGCGAGTGCGGGCGGAGTAGCGGCTCCGCCCCCGCATGCCTCACACCGGCTTCGCCGTTCCGGTGACCGGTTCGGAGGGTTCCTCGCTGAGCCAGCGGTAGGCAAAGCCGCCGATTGCTCCGCCGATCAGCGGCGCCACCCAGAACAGCCACAATTGCTGCAGCGCCCAGCCGCCGACGAACAGCGCGGGACCGGTGCTGCGCGCCGGGTTCACCGAGGTGTTGGTGACCGGGATGCTGATGAGATGAATGAGGGTGAGGCCGAGGCCGATGGCGAGCGGCGCGAAGCCGGCCGGCGCCTTGCCGTGGGTGGAGCCCATGATGATGAACAGGAACATCATCGTCAGCACGAACTCAGCGAGGAGAGCGGCGCCCATGTTGTATCCGCCCGGCGAGTGGGAGCCGAAGCCGTTGGCGGCGAACCCCTTGGCGAGGCTGAAGTCGGCTTTGCCACGGGCAATCAGGTAGAGCACCGCGGCACCGACGATGGCCCCGATCACCTGCGAGATGATGTAGGGCAGGATCTCGTTGGTCGGAAAGCGGCCGCCGGCTGCCAGCCCGACGGTAACGGCCGGGTTGAGATGGCATCCGGAGATGTGGCCGATCGCGTAGGCCATGGTGACGACGGTCAGTCCGAACGCCAGCGAGACGCCGAGCAGTCCGATGCCGACCTGTGGAAATCCCGACGCAATCACGGCGCTGCCGCAGCCTCCGAACGTCAGCCAGAACGTGCCAATGGCCTCGGCGGCATATTTGCGGGTGTTCATGGGTGCTCTCCCTCGCGTATTGATTGGTGAGCATGGTCGACATTTTGGCGGCGCTCCGCAAGCGGGTACCGCCGATAGGCTCTCCCTTCGTTCAATGAAAATTCCGCCCCTTGGGCATGACGGCGGCGGGCGAGGCGGGGGCGAATTCGCCGAGCAGGCCCGGCTCCTCCTTGATCAGCCGGGCGAGCTTGCGGGCGCCCTGGCGCGGGGTACGGTCGTCGATCGGGCGGCGGACTTCGTCCACATGGGCGAGCGCCTCGGTGAACGTCGTGTCGGCGAGGCGGCGCAGCAGGTGCGAGAGGTCGTCGAGCCGGTGCGCCACCACGTGGATCACGCCCTGCTCGTTCTGCAGCTTGCCGGTGACGCTGATGAGCCGCGCGCCGAGCACTACGGGACGGAAGATCTCGAACACCTTTGGCCACACGATGGTGTTGGCGATGCCGGTCTCGTCCTCGAGGGTCATGAAGATCACCCCCTGGGCGCTGCCGGGCCGCTGGCGCACCAGCACCAGGCCGGCGATCGTGACGACGCGGCCGGACGAGAGCGTCCCGAGGCACTCGTGGCGCACGATGCCGCGGCGATCGAGCTCGCCGCGCAGGAAGGAGACCGGATGCGCTTTCAGCGAGAGATGCAGGTGGCGATAGTCCGCGATCACATGCTCGCCGAGCGGCATCGGCGGCAGGGCCGCATCGGGCTCGAGCTCCGGCATCGCAACCGCAGCGAACAGCGGCAGGTCGTCCTTGTCGCCGGTGCGGCGTAGCGCGCGCACCGCCCATAAGGCGGCGCGACGGTCGAGCCCGAGCGAGCGGAACGCATCGGCGGCAGCGAGGCGCTCCAGCGCCGACGGCGGCAGCCGCGTGCGCAGCCAGAAATCGCGGATGGAGTCGAATTTTGTCTCTCTGCGCGGGGAGGGGGGCGTGAGGTTTGGCGCAGGCGGTGCGACTTGCTCTGCCTGCTCCCTCCCCCCTTGTGGGGGAGGGTTGGGGAGGGGGGCTACTTCTGGACTCAGAGTTTGCGGCGCACCCCCCTCCCTGTCCCTCCCCCACAAGGGGGGAGGGAACGCAAGACGCGCGCGAGGCGGTTCACTTCCTGCCTGCTCGACGACAGAAGCCCTACGCACCTGCTCGATCACCTTCCACGGCTCCTCGGATGCGCCGCTGATCTGGCGGAAGCCGAGCCGCACCGCGCGGGTGGTGCGGATGTCGCCCTGCATTTCGGCGTGGCGAGGGTGGAGCCCCACCCGGCCGTGCTTCGCACGGCCACCCTCCCCCTGCGGGGGAGGGATGGAGCAATCCTCCAGCGTGCAGTCCCAGCAGGAGAAATTCACGTCCACCGGACGGATCTCGACCCCATGGTCCTGGGCGTCGCGCACGATCTGCGCCGGCGCGTAGAAGCCCATGGGCTGGCTGTTGAGGAGGGCGGCGGCGAACACATCCGGGTAGCGGCATTTGATCCAGGCCGAGGCGTAGACCAGGTTGGCGAAGCTCGCCGCATGGCTCTCGGGGAAGCCGTACTCGCCAAAGCCCTCGATCTGGCTGAAGCAGCGCTCGGCAAACTCGCGCCGGTAGCCTTTCGCCACCATGCCGTCGACCAGCTTGTCGCGAAAGTAGGCGATGGTGCCGACCCGCTTGAAGGTCGCCATGGCGCGCCGCAGCTTGTCCGCCTCGGCGGGCGTGAAGCCTGCCGCCACGATGGCGATGCGCATCGCCTGCTCCTGGAACAGCGGCACGCCGAGCGTCTTCTTCAGCACCGCCTCCAGTTCGGCGGATTCGTAGTTGACCGGCTCGAGGCCCTGCCGGCGGCGCAGATAGGGATGCACCATGTCGCCCTGGATCGGTCCCGGCCGCACGATGGCGACCTCGATGACGAGATCGTAGAATTTGTCAGGGCGCAGCCGCGGCAGCATCGACATCTGCGCGCGGCTCTCGATCTGGAACACGCCGATCGTGTCGGCGCGCTTGATCATGTCGTAGACCGCCGGATCCTCGTCCTGCACGGACAGTGTGCGCGTCTCGCCATAGTGCGCACGCAAGAGATCGAACGACCGGCGCAGGCAGGACAGCATGCCAAGCCCGAGCACGTCGACCTTGAGCAGGCCCACTTCGTTGAGGTCGTCCTTGTCCCACTCGATGACGGTGCGCTCCTCCATGGCGGCGTTCTCGATCGGCACCACCTCGTCGAGGCGCGAGCGGGTGATGACGAAGCCGCCGACATGCTGGGAGAGATGGCGCGGGAAGCCGCTCAGCTCGCGGGCGAGCGCGATCGCCTTGGCGAGCCGCGGATCGGTGGCGTCGAGCCCGACCCGCTGCGCCTCGTTTTCCGTGACGCCCTGCATCGACCAGCCCCACAGGGTGCCGGCGAGCGCGCCGATCGTGTCGCCGGAGAGGCCGAACGCCTTGCCGACCTCGCGGATGGCGCTGCGGCCGCGGTAGCAGATCACGGTGGCGGCGAGGCCGGCGCGCTCGCGGCCATATTGCCGATAGATGTGCTGGATCACCTCTTCACGCCGCTCATGCTCGAAATCGACGTCGATGTCGGGCGGCTCGCGCCGCTCGGCCGAGACGAAGCGCTCGAACAACAGGTCGATGCGATCGGGATCGACCTCGGTGATGCCGAGGCAATAGCAGATGACCGAGTTCGCTGCCGAGCCGCGCCCCTGGCACAGGATGCCTTGGGAACGGGCGAAGCGGACGATCTCATGCACGGTAAGGAAGAACGGCGCGTAGCCGAGCTCGCCGATCAGTCTGAGCTCTTCGTTCAGGGCATGGCGGACCTTGGCAGGAATTTCGCCCGGATAGCGCTTAGCGACGCCCTCCTCCGCGAAGGCGACGAGCGCGTCCTGCGGCGTCGCATAGCCCTGACGCGTCTCGTCGGGATATTCGGTTGTCTTGAGCGCATCGAGCGAGAAGCCGCAACGCTCGATCAGCCGCTCGGTCTCGGCGAGCGCGTTCGGCGCGGCGCGGAACAGCCGAGCCATCTCCTCCGGCGCTTTCAGGTGGCGCTCGGCATTGGCTTCGAGCCGCCGGCCGGCCTGATCGATCGTCACGTGCTCGCGGATGCAGGTGACGACGTCCTGCAGCGGCCGGCGCTCGGGCACATGATAGAGCACATCCCCGACGGCGATCAGCGGCACGCTCGCTTCCGCGGCAATCGCCTTGAGCCGGGCCAGGCGGCGCGCATCGTCGCCGCGATAGAGCATGCTGGCCGCAAGCCACACCGCGCGCGGCGCCATGGTACGCATGGTGCGAAGGAGGGACGTCACCCTCTCCCCTGGCAAGCGGGAAGAGGTGACCAAAACTCCCGGCATCACCACGAGGTTGAGCCCCTCGACGTGCGCCAGCAGGTCGTCGATGCGAAGAATGCATTCGCCCTTGTCGGTGCGCAGCTTGCCGAGCGAGAGCAGACGCGTGAGCCGCCCCCAGGCGACGCGATCCCGCGGATAGGCGAGGATATCGGGCGTGCCGTCGGCGAAGACGAGGCGCGCGCCGACCGCGAGCCTCAGGCCTGCTTCCTTGGCCGCCACATGGGCGCGCACGACGCCCGCCACCGTGTTGCGGTCGGTGATGCCGAGCCCGGAAAGCCCGAGCGCCTTGGCGCGGGTCACCAGCTCCTCCGGATGCGAGGCGCCGCGCAGGAAGGAGAAATTGGTGGTGACGGCGAGCTCGGCGCAGGTCATCCGAACAATCCGTGCAGGAACCAGCGCGGCTGCGCGACCTCGCGCGTGTAGAGGCCTTCGCGATAGAGCCAGAAGCGTGCGCCCTCGCGGCTTTCGATGCGGAAATAATCGCGTGTCAGCGTGCGGCCGGCATCGTCGCGCCACCATTCCATGGCGAGACGCTCGGGTCCCTCGGCCGCCGCCACCTCGTGCAGCACATGGCGCCAGCGGAAGCGCACGGGCGGGCCGTCGGGCACTTCCGCCACCGCTTCGATCGGCTCGGGCCGGGCGAACAGTTTTATGGGACGGAGCATGAGCGGCGCAGGACGCTCGACGGACGAGTCATCCTCTGCCCGTCCGTCGTCGGCCCGCACCTCGACCGCGGCGAATTCCGGAATATGCGTGTCGTGCGGCGCGATGCGCAGCACGCAACGAAAGCCGAGGCGTGCGCCGAGCCGGTCGACCAGCTGGGCGAGCTCTTCCCGGTGGTCGGGCGTGCCGGCGCCGGCAACGCCTGCGCCAAATCCGGTCTGCACGTCATCGAGCCGCTCCGCGACGACGACCGAGAGGCGGATCATGTCGAAACCGAAGCCGGGATCGTGCTCGTCGCCGAGCGCGGTCAGGCGCTCGGCGAACAGGCGGCGCATCAATGCGGCGGCGCGGATCGCCCGGCTGGTGGCGGCCGAGAGCCGCAGCACCTTCCCGTCGACCCGGTACAGGGCGATTTCGAGGAGCCGCGCCCCTTCGCCGTGCTGCGTCAGCGTGCGCTCGACGCGCTGTCCGAGCCGCCCGATGGTGCCGCGCACGTCGCGCTCGAGCGCGATCGGATCGGCGAAGCGCTGCTCGGCGACGTAGCAGGGCAGGGGCCGACGCGGCGTAATCGACTCGTCGTCGCGCCCTAAGGCCTGGTCGAGGCGCCAGATCAGCTCGGCGCCGAAGCGGGCGGTCAGCGCGGCGCGTGGACGATCGAGCAGGTCGGCCACGCGTTTCAAGCCGACCTCGCCGAGCAACATCACGGTGTCGGGCGCCAGCCGCAGGGCAGCAACCGGCAGAGGAGCAAGCACGTCGCGCGCAACGCCGGGCGGGATGATGCAGCCGTCGTCGCCGTAATGCGCCATCGCCCAGGCGCAGCCGACGGTGTCGGCGACAGCGGCGCGTGCCTGAACACCGCATAGGCGCAGGCGGCGCACGAGGTCGCCGCAGAGGCGGACCTCGCCGCCGAACAGATGCGCACAGCCGGAAATGTCGAGGATCAAGCCGTCGGGGGGATGCAGCCCGACGAGCGGCGTATAGCGGTCGCACCAGTCGGCGACGGCTTCGAGGAATTGCCGGTCGGCGAGCGGATCGGCGTCGACCGCCTTGAGCCGCGGATGCATGGCGCGCGCGTCGGCCAGCGCCATGCCGGGCTTCAGCCCGAGGGCTGAAGCCACTGCGTTCACCGCCGTGAGGCGCAGCGCCGACTTGATCGGCGCGGCCACCACCAGCGCATCATCCGGCGCGTAGGCGCCCGGCGCGTGAGCGCCCAGCGTGCAAGCGCGGGCGATCCGGTCGGTCGAAAGCCACCTGAGCCACATCGACAGATAGCGCCGGGTCGACGAAGAGGCGTTCATGATGGTCCCACAGGATGGTCCAGCGGCCGCATGGGCCATGGCGGTTCTTGGTGAGCGAGAGGTCGAAGGCCGCAGCTCCGAGGCCGCCATGGGCGTCGGGGGGGCTGCGGGCGGCTGCGACCTGCCATCGCGTGAGCACGGCGTGCGGCAGCGGCGAGACGCGATGGCGCACCAGAAGGCCCAATCCGCCGCCGTGGCGAACGGCGAGCGAGAGGCGACGTGACGCGGTGAGCGCGAGCTCTTCCGTCACCTCGGCGATGACCGCCGCGACGCCGCGGCAGAGAAGCGCCTCCTCCATCGCCCATAGGGCATCGATCGGCTGCGACACGCGCACGACGAGCACATGTGGGAGCGCAAGCCCAAAGCTCTCGAGGCCGATGCCATAAGGCCTGCCGGTCTCGGCGGCCGCGAACGGCGTCTCGATCCACACCACCGTGTCGGCGTGGCCATGTTTGCACGCCTGGCAGGCTAGCCCCAGCGCGAAGGCGAAGGTGGCGCCGCGATGGAGCGGGCTGGCCGGCGCGATCTCATGGGTTGCGCCGAGTTTGAGGCCGCCGCCCAGCGCCGCGTCGACGCCGGTGATACCCAACGGCAGCGCGCGTGTATCCTCGCAGGTCGCCTGCGCGCCTTCGATCGCGGCGATCTGGCGTTTGAGCGCGCCCAGGCCATCCGTGGCCCAGCCGTGTGCGGCCCAGCCGTTCGCGGCCGCAGAGGCTCGCATGGCGATCTCCGATGGGTTTATGTTCATGGTTTGTTCTTATTGATTCCCTGGACCCGGAAGAAGTTCAAGCCGGGAAAATACGTGTAGCTTTGATGGAGTACTCAACCCTTCGTTATTTCACGGACAAGTCGGGGCTGCCGCATATCTTTGAAATTTCTTTGTTCAGGCCGCCCCCAGGTCGGGTTGAACCAGGAACCGATCCAGGCGTTCATAACGGTCGGTCGGTCCACGACCGGAATCAACCAACTGGCAGACGTCCCAATTTGAGGCGAAATCTTTCCCTGCCGCTACGGCTCGCGCTTCTCGTCGCGGGTACGACCCTACCCATGATCCTGTTCGCCGCCGGGGTCGTCTATCTCAACCACGCCCGCGACCGCGATGCCGCCTTCGATCGTGTCCTGTCCACGGTGCGCGGCATCCTCCTCGTGCTCGACGCCGAGATGCAGGGCATCACCTCCGGTCTCGAGGCGCTTGCCGCATCGCAGTCGCTCGCCTGGGGGGATCTCGAAGCCTTCCGCCGGAGCACCGAGGCTTTCCTGAAGCGCTTTCCCGAAACGGCTGCCGTTTCTCTCGCCAACCGTGACGGGCAGCAGCTGTTCAACAGCAATGCTCCGCCGGGCGAGGCGTTGCCCGTGCGCGTGAACCGCACATCGATCGAAGAGGTGTTTCGCACCGGGAAGCCGGTCTACTCCAATCTCTTCGTCGGCTCCGTCTCACACCGGCGCATCATCACGGTCAGCGTTCCCGTCGTCCATGACGGGAGGGTGACCCATGAGCTCAGCTTCAATCCGCCGCTCCAGTTCTTCCAGAGCATGCTCGAGCGCCAGCGGCCGAATGACGACTGGACCATGTCCTTCTTCGACCGCCAGGGAACCAATTTCGCGCGCGTCCCCAATCCGGAACAGACGATCGGTCAGCTGGCATCCCCCACCCTATACGCCGAACTGTTCCGACATACGCAAGCGAAGATCGACACCGTCTCGCTCGAAGGCGTGCCGCTGCTCACGGCATTCATCCGCTCGCCGCTCACCGGATGGACCGTTGCGGCCGGCCTTCCGGTTGCTTCGCTCACCGCGCCGCTGTGGCAAGCGCTGACCATCACGCTCGGAGTCGGTGCCGTGATGCTGGCGATCGGCCTTTCCTTCGCGCTGACGATGGCCGCCCGCATCGCTCAGGGCGAAGCATTGCATTCACTCCTGATCAATGAGCTCAATCATCGGGTGAAGAACACGCTGGCGACGGTGCAGTCGATCGCGGCGCAGACCTTCCGTCACACCCCTGATGCAAATGAAGCCAAGCGGAAATTCGAGGCACGGCTGGTGGCGCTAGGTCGCGCGCATAATGTGCTGAGCGACGAGAAATGGGAGAGCGCCGATCTCGGCGACGTGGTCAGCGATGTCCTCGAGCCACTCGCCGTCAAGGATGGCAACCGGCTCCGCACGGGTGGCGGCGAGGTTCGCCTGCCGCCCCGCTCGGCCCTGCTGATCGCGATGGTGCTGCACGAGCTCGCCACCAATGCGGCCAAGTACGGCGCCTGGTCCAATCGCACCGGCATCGTTTCGGTCCAATGGGAGGCGAACGACCACAAGGACGGCCGATCGTTCCGGTTGACCTGGGCGGAAAGCGGCGGCCCGGCCGTGCGCGCCCCGGAGCGGCGAGGATTCGGATCGCTGCTGATCGAGCAAAGCCTGGCGGATCTCGGCGGGACGGCGTCGCCGAATTACGATCCCGCCGGCTTCATCTGCACGCTGGAGCTCCCGGTCTGACGGCCGATGCGTTGCCTTATTGGCTCTCCGCCTTGATGCCCGCCTGGCTGATGACCGTGCGCCACTTGTCGATATCGGAGCGGATGCGGCCGGCGAGCGCCTCGGGCGACCCCGGCTCCGTTTCCAACCCCTGCCTGGCCATGGACTCCTTGACGTGCGGCGCACCCAGTGCCGCGTTGATCTCGCGGTTGAGCCGCGTGACGATCGCCGGTGGCGTGCCGGCCGGCGCGACGATCGCGACCCACAGCGTGGCCTCGTAGCCCGCCAGGCCGGATTCGGCGACGGTCGGTACGTTCGGCAGCACGGAGACGCGCTGCGCGCCGGTGGTGGCGAGCGCGCGCACCTGGTTGGCGTTGATGTTGGCGAGCGTCGGCGGGATGGTGGCGAACTGCATGTCGAGCCGGCCACTGATCAGGTCCACCACCGACTGCGCCGAGCTCTTGTAGGGAATGTGGTTGAGCTTGACGCTCGCCAGGTTCTCGAACAGGGCGCTGGCGAGATGGGCGAGACTGGCGAGCCCCGCCGAGCCGTAGTTGATCGTGCCGGGCTTTCCCTTCGCCAGCGTCACGAGGTCGGCCACGCTGCTGGCCTGAAGGGTCGGCGAGGTGACCAGCACGTAGGGCGAGATCGAGACCAGCGCGACCGGCGCGAAGCTCTTGATCGGGTCGTAGGGCAGGTTCGGGCTGAGCGTCGCCGCCACCGCGTGCGTGCTGGTGGTGGCAAAGCCGATCATGTAGCCGTCCGGGCTCGCCTTGGCGATCAGGTCGGCACCCAGGTTGCCGCTGGCGCCGGCGCGGTTCTCGACCACGAGCTGCTGGCCGAGCCGCGGGCTCACCTCGTTGGAAAGAATGCGCGCCGCCACGTCGGCGCTGCTGCCGGGCGGGAACGGCACGATCAGCCGGATCGGACGCTCGGGCCACGGCGCGCCTTGCGCCGCGACGAGGCTCGTGCCCGTCGCCCAGGCGAGCACGATCGCGATCAGCCTGATCATCATTCCGGGGGGCTCCTGTGATCCGTAGGGTGGGCAACGGTGCGAGGCACAGCCTGTCCGCGTGGGCAAAATCGCTCGAGCGCCGTTGCCCACGCGGTTACGACGTAATATGCGATTTTGCCCACCTACGGAGCAGTGCCCGAGCCCGCGAGCGGCAGCGGCTGGTCGGCGAGCATGCCTTTGACGATGACGCTGCGCGCCACCTCCGCATCGAGCCCGTGCCGTGCGATCAGGTCGCCACAATCGGCCACGATGGCATCGGCGTCCTGCAGCATCTTCAGGTGCTTGTAGCGATCGTCGCGGCGAATCCCCATGCTCTCGCCGACGATCTCCAGCACGTTGACGATGCGGAACGGCCAGTCGCGCTCGTGCGCGCACAGCTCGCGATGATCGGAGTGATAGACCGCGGCGAGCGCGTCCACGCCGGCGGCGCGCGCGGCCTCCAGCTCCTTGCGCTGCACCTCGCGTTTGTACGCGGGCAGCACCGAAAGGTTGACGCTCTGCAGCCCGACTGCCGGCTGGTGAAGATCAACCACCTCGACGCCCGGAATCGCGCTGAGGAGCGCCTCGGCGGCCTCCACGACGCCGGTCACGCCCGGATGCTTGTGCAGCGCGACGCGCAGATCGAGGCGGTGGCGCAGAAGCGGCCGCAGATCGTCGAGCCGACCCTCGAGGAAGCGCATGAACGGCGTCATCTCGAACGGCCGCGCGCCGCGCTGGCGCTCGACCGTCGGCAGGGTCGTCTCGGTGAACTGCACATAGCAGCTCGGGCACCACGACAGGACCTGGCCCGACTTCGAGTGCGACAGCTTGTCGATGGTGCTCGTGCCCATGCGGCCGGACACCTCGGTGTCGCCCGAGCGCATGTGCACGACGCCGCAGCAATGGGATGGCCCGCCCATCACCCGATAAGTGATGCCGAGCGCATCCATGATGTCGAGCGCGAGCAGCGCGATGTGCGGGGTCTTGAGCACGTTGCAGCCGGTGTAGAACACGAAATCCGGCGGCTCGGCATCGCTCTCGTCGCGCGCCTGCGGGCGCTGGCCGAGCCGCGCCAGCAGGTCGTCGGACAGCTGCAACTGCGACAGGGTGGCGACGTCGCGCCCAAGATTGCGGAACGCGTCGATGCCGCGCCGCCGCCGCTCAGGCAGTTCGCCGGCCGCCTTCGCCATGCCGACGCGCGCCATCGCCAGCAGGAAACGCGGATTGACGCCATAGTCGCACGCCTTGATGCATTCGCCGCTAAGCAGGCAAGAATTCGCCCACTTGCGCGAGGCTTCGGGACCCGCGCCGGTGCGCACGATGTCGATCACGCCGCTGATGACGTCGGTCGGCGCAGCCTCGCTGAGGCCGGCCGGCGCCACGCTGGGGCACACTTCGACGCACTTGCCGCAACGGGTGCAGGCATCGAGCATGTCGTCGATACGGGCGGTGAGCGCAGTTTCGAATGTGGTGGCATTCATGAGGCGGCTTCCGCTGTGTTCCGTTGCCCATAAGGTAACGGTTCACAGGTCCAACCGCCAGACGGAGCACTCTTCAAATCTACGAATCCACCACCGGCACCTGGTCGTGCGGGATGAGGCGGCAGAGGTCGGCGGCGGCCGGATCCTCGACGGATTTCGGATCGGCCCAGCTGACGATCTCGAAATAGTCGGTCGGGTCGCTCGGCCGCGGGTTGCGGCGGGCCAAATAGATCGTCTGCTGCATCTGATGGGTGTTGGGATTCATGTAGGCGTCGAAATGCTGCATCCGGTCCTTGGCGGGGATCTTCAGGCTCTCGAGCTGATGGATGATCCGGATGTTGTTGGTCGAGCCGGCGCGCTCGATCGCCCGGAACAATTCACGCGTCGCCATGTAGCCGTTGTACGAGACATTGCCGGGAACCGGGATCGGCCCATCGTTGTTCGCCGCCTGCCATTTGCGCACGAACTCGGGGACTCCTGCGAGCTTGAGCTTGTGATACCAGGTGGTGCCGAACACGCCGAACAGGCTGTCAGGCGCGCCCCAGATGTCGGGCCAGTCCTGCTGGCTCGAGATCCAGGCTGGCTTCACGTCGAGCTTGGCCTTGACGACCTGCTCGCGCAGCGCCTGGAAGTCGACGCCGCCCACCGCGGTGGCGACGACATCGGGCTTGAGCTCGCGGAGCTGGCGCAGGAAGGGGGCAAAATCACGCGTGTTGGAGGGTACCAGCACTTCGCCGGCGATGCGGCCGCCGTGCGCCAGCACCAGGGTCCGCGTCGCGGCGGAAGCCTGCCTGCCCCATTCGTAATCGTTGGTCAGCAGCAGAAAGCGCGTCCCGAACGTGCTGATGGCGTTGGCGACCGCGGCCTTTGCGAAATTGGTGCCGTTGCCGTCCCACACGAACTTGATGCGGCTGCAATTCTCGCGCGCCTCGCTCGGCGCCGAGGAGTTCGTATTGAGGTAGATCACGCCGTATTTCTCGGCGATCCGGGTGATCGCATGGGCCACGCCGGAGTGGACCGCGCCGATGAGGAATGCGCATTCCTCGTCGACGAAGCGCTGGGCGACGCGGGTGCCGGTCTCCGGATTGGTTTCGGTATCGGCGGTGACCCACTCGAGCTTGCGGCCGAGGACGCCGCCCCGGGCATTGACCTCGTCGAGCGCCATGCGGATGCCGCGCAGATCGTCCTGGCCGCTCGCCGCATATTGGCCGCTGGCGTCGCAGGTCAGCCCCACCTTGATGGGCTTGCTCTGCGCAAAGGCCCTGTTGAAATGCCATGGTCCGTGGAATGCCGGCACGATCAGTGCCGCAGCACCGGCGCCGGCTCGCACAATGGCGCGCCGCGTGAGCGACATGATGTCCCTCGTGACCCAGGTGCCGCCGTCTGTGGGCGGTCCCCCCAAACATCAGTCCTGGTACAAGTATACTACCTCAATTCTGTGCGAGCGCGAAGTTCTATTGAAGAATTACGCTCGGCAAATGTGAAAAGCTCCGAAGCGACAGCCGATCAGCCTTCGGCAAAGAACGCGCGCAGCTCGGAATAGGTCTCCTCGGGCGCCTCCTCCGAGAGGTAGTGGCCGCACGGCAGGGCTTTTCCGCCGCGGATGTCGACGGCATAGCGCTGCCAGATCGCCATCGAATCGTGGTTGCGGCCGACGCCGCCGGTCGCTCCCCACAGTAGCAGGACCGGGCAGGCGATCTTGCGGCCGGCCTCGAAGTCGCCGGTATCCATCTCCAGATCGACCCCGAAGGTCGCCCGGTAGTCTTCGCAGATGGCATGGATCGTCGCCGGATCGCGGAAGCAGCGGCGATATTCGGCGAGCGCCGCCGGGTCGAAGAAGCCGAGGCCTTGCTTGGTCTTGGCGAGCTTCTTGCCGATGAAATAATCTGGGTCGGCGCCCATCAGGCGCTCGGGCAGGTCATAGGGCTGGATGTTGAAGAACCAGTGCCACGAGAAGGTGCCCCAGGCGCGCGTCACGTTGTTGAGCAGGTGATGCTGCGGGATGATGTCGAGGATCGCGGCCTTCGCGACGGCGTCGGGATGGTCGAGGCACATGCGGTGCAGCACCCGCGCGCCGCGATCGTGCCCGGCGGCCTGGAACCGGGTGAAGCCGAGCGCCCGCATCACCTCGACCTGATCCTGCGCCATGGCGCGGAACGAGTAGCCCGAATGATCCTCGCCGCCGGGCGGCTTCTCGGAATCGCCGTAGCCGCGCAGGTCGGTGCATACCACGGTGAACTCGTTCGCCAGACGCGGCGCGATCTTGTGCCATGACACATGAGTGAACGGATTGCCGTGCATCAGCAGCAGCGGCGGCCCCTTGCCGCCGTAGACGGTGACGATGCGTGCGCCGCTGGTCGCGATCTCGGTGCGGGTGAAGCCTTCGAACATGGCGGTCACGTCTGGCGATCATTTGGCGGCGATGCCGGCGGCCCTGGCGATCTCGACCGCGATGGGAGCTTCCTTCGCCACCCGCGCGTCGAAGGCTTCCGGCTGCATGATCATGGGTTCCGCTCCCATCTTGGCGAGCTTTTCCTTCACGGCGGGGTTCTCCAGCGCCTTCACGGTCTCGGCATGCAGCTTGTTCACGACGTCGCGCGGCGTCTTCTTCGGGACGAACGAGCCGATCCAGAAGTCGAAATCGGAATCGGGAAAGCCGGCCTCGATGGTGGTCGGCACGTCGGGCAGGGCGGCGACGCGCTTGGCGCTGCTCACCGCGAGCGGCAGCAGCTTGCCCTCCCTGATGAACCCGATCGCCGGAGGCAGCGGACAGAAATAGACGTCGACCCGGCCAGCCAGCACTTCGGTCAGCGCCTCCGGCGCGCCCCGGAACGGTACGACCTGGCCGACGAACCCGGACGCCAAGCGGAAGCGCTCGATCACCAGGTGGGTGGGCGAGCCGATGCCGGCGGTCGCGTAGTTGAGCGTGCCGGGCTTCGCCTTGGCGAGATCCACGAGCTGCTTGAGCGTCTTGATGTTCTTCTCCGGCGAGATCACCAGGACGAGCGGCACGTTGCCGAGCGGCGTGATGCCGGCGAAGTCGGCCACCGGATCATACGGCATGGACTGGATCGCCGGCGACGTTACCAGCGCGTTGGAATGGGCGAGGATCGTATACCCGTCGGGATCGGCGATCTTGACGGCGTTGACGCCGATACCCCCGCCGCCCCCGCCGCGGTTGTCGACCACGATGCTGTGGCCGACATTGGCGGAGACCTGCTCGAACACCGTGCGGGGGACCAGATCGCTTGCGCTGCCGGCGGCGAACGGCACGATCACGCGCACCGTCTTGGTCGGCCAGCCCTGGGCGTGCGCCGATGCTGCAGCAAGGATCGCGGCACCAACGAGTGCAGCCAGCCCGATCAGCCTCTTCATTCTCGTTCCTCGTTCGCTTGGGTCTGTTCCCAGGGTCCGGTACGGGGCCATCCTAACCGTCTGGCGCCTGCCGGAAGGGGAGGGGAGGACGCAGCGAGCTTCACCAATCCGTCCAGCTCACCAGTGGGCCGCCGGAGACGCGGCAGTGCTTGAGGCAGCCGAGCTCGCATTCGTTGTTCGCCGCGAAGCAACTATCCTGCCATCCGACCTTGAGGCATTGCTGGAAATGAAAGCCGCAATGCGCGGTGCACGGCCGCCAGCACGCATCCGAGGCAAGCACTGCCACGGAATGTTTCGACAGGGTCCTGAGCGCAAGGGGCAGCCGGTGCGGTGCGGAGGCGCCATATCCTTTGCCGCGCGGATGGATTTCGGCGCCGGCGGCCGAAGCCGCCAGAGCCGTTGCGAGCATGATGCCGAGACAAATCGCTTTCATCGCCTATTTGTCGGTCTTGAGGCAGGCGACCACATCGTCGAGATCCCTCGGATCGTTGACGCCGCCGAACGGCGTCCGGTTGCCCTTCATCTTCTGTTACGGGTCGGCAACGCAGGCGCGCAGCGCCGCCTCGCCCCACACCAGATTGGCACGTTTCGCCGCCGGGGAGTAGAGATAGTCGTCGAGCGCCCGGTCGCTGACACGAGGATCGTGTCGGTGGCCGGGACATGCCGGCGTCATAGCGCCGCGGTCGTCTGCACCTCGACCAGGAACGGCTCCTGCACCAGCCGATCGACGATCAGCAGCGTGTTCGGGGGGTAGGCGCCGTTTTGAAACATTCGGGGAAATTCGCGCTTGCGGAACGCCATGAACTTCGGGATGTCCTGCGAGTGCACCAGGTAGGTCGTGAACTCGACCACGTTGCCGAAGCCCGCGCCGGCCGATTTCAGCGCCGCCTCGATATTGGCGAAGGCCTGCAGGCACTGCGCATCGAAGTCGTCGGCGCCGACGATCTTGCCGTCCGGATCGGTTGCCACTTGGCCGGCGATGAACAGGAATTCCGCGGCCTTCACCCGCGTCATGTGCGAATACTGTCCCAGCGGCTTGCCGAGCGTTGCGGGGTTGACGATGTTGATCTCGGGCATCGGTGAAGTCCTCTCGGGTGCAATCCACGCGCGGTCCGCCCGCGCAAATTCACTATAGTCGCGCCGCCCGACATGGAGTATGTGCGCTGTCGCGAATTTGAGACGGTACGGGAAGGACATGCGCTCATGAAGATCATCGGGTTCGAAGCGAACGGCGAATTGCGCCTGGGGGTGGTCGAAGGCGACCAGGTGATCGACCTCAAGGCGGCGGACGAAAAGGCGCCGTACGACCTGCGCGAATGGCTGGCGCGCCACGGCGGCGACTTGAAGCCGCTCGCCGATCTCGCCAAGCGCGCGCCGGCAGGAGCGCGGCGCCCGCTCAAGGGTTTGAAACATGCGTTGCCGGTGGCGCGACCGGGCAAGATCATCTGTCTCGGGCTCAACTACATGGCGCACGTCAAGGAGGGGCGATACGCCAACGACCCGCCGCCCCAGTTCCCCTCGATCTTCATGCGCTGTCAGACCTCGCTCGTCGCGCACGAGAGCCCGATCATCCGGCCGAGCACCTCGGACTCGCTCGACTACGAGGCCGAGATGGTGGTGGTGATCGGCCGCGGCGGCAAGCACATCAGGAAGGAGGACGCCTACGCGCACATCGCCGGGTACTCGGTGTTCAACGAGGGCTCGATCCGCGAATTCCAGCGCCGTACCACCCAGTGGGACATGGGGAAGAATTTCGACCGCTCGGGCGGGTTCGGCCCCTGGGTCGTCACCGCCGACGAGCTGCCGGCGGGCGGCAAGGGCCTCAAGATCGAGACGCGGCTCAACGGCACCGTCATGCAGTCCGACAACACCGACAACATGATGTTCCCGGTGGCCGAGACGATCGCCTACGTCACCCTGGGCATGACGTTGGAGCCGGGCGACATCATCGTCACCGGCACGCCGTCCGGCGTCGGCGGCGCGCGCAAGCCGCCGGTGTGGATGCATCACGGCGACACGTGCGAGGTGGAGATCCAGGGGATCGGAATCTTACGCAACCCGATCGAGGACGAGAAGGCCGCGTGATGGCGCGCCCCGGCCTTCGGCTCGCGCTCGCAGCCCTCGCCCTGTTGGCCATCGCGCCGGAGCTGAGCACGGCGCAAGCACAGGACTGGCCGACGCGGCCGATCCGCATCGTCGTCGGGTTCGGCGCCGGCGGCGGCACCGACATTGCGGCGCGCATCATCGGGCAGCCGCTGTCGGAGATTCTGGGGCAGCCGGTGGTGATCGAGAACCGGGTCGGCGCCGGCGGCACGACCGCGGCGCATGCGGTCGCCACCGCCCCGAAGGACGGCTACACGGCGCTGATGATGAGCAACGCGCATGTCATCGCGCCCGTGATCTACAAATCCATCCCGTACGGCTCGGTGAAGGACTTCGCGATGATCTCGATGGTCGGCACCGCCGGCCTGGTCGTCGTGACACATCCGGACTTTCCGGCGAAGACCTTGCGGGAGCTGATCGACGTCCTCAAGGCGAGCCCGGGCAAGTACAATTTCGCCAGCCCGGGCGTCGGGACGACCCAGCATTTCGCCGGCGAGCTGATGGGCCAGCTTGCCGGGATCCAGATGACCCACATTCCGTTCCGCGGCACGCCGGCGGCGCTCGCCGCGCTCGTCGGCAAGCAGGTCGATCTCACGTTCGAGCTGATCCAGCCGGTGCTCGGCCATATCCAATCGGGCAGCCTGCGGGCCATCGCGGTGACCTCGCCGGAGCGGTTTCCATCTGTGCCCGAGATGCCGACCTTCGCGGAATCCGGGCTCCCCGGCTATGACGTCACCAGCTGGTATGGACTCGCCTTGCCGACCGGCACGCCGGCGCCGATCGTCGGCAAGATGACCGACGGACTGCGCCAAGCGCTCGCCCGGGAAAGCATCGGGCAACAGATCCGCACCGCTGGCGCGCTGCCGAAAAGCTCGACCCCGGAGGAGTTGCGCGACCACGTGGCGCGCGAGATCAGGCGCTGGAGCGAGGTGCGGGACAAGGCCGGGATTCCGCAACAATAACCGTGCCCTTGAGATTCCCGTCGATCCATGGTCAATCCCATGCGCGCTGGAACGGGCGCGTGGCGCAAGTGCAGTAATCGGGGGGTATCATGGCGAACGACGGCAATCTCGACGTGTTGGTGATCTGCGGGAGCCTGCGCAAGGGCTCGTACAACGCGGCGCTGGCGCGCACCCTGCCGGGCCTCGCGCCGGCGGCGATGAAGCTGCGCACCGCGCCGCCGTTCGACACGATCCCGCACTACAACTTCGACACGCAGAACGCGAGCGGCTTCCCCGCCGAAGTGACCGCCTTCGCCGACGCCATCCGCTCGGCCGACGCCGTCATCATCGTCTCGCCCGAGTACAACTGGACGATTCCCGGCGCGCTCAAGAACGCGATCGACTGGGTGTCGCGGATGAAGGACCAGCCGTTCAAGGACAAGCCGGTGGCGCTGCAATCATGCGCCGGCGGCGTGCTCGGCGGCGCGCGCATGCAGTATCACCTGCGCCAGAGCCTGACGTCGATCGACGCGATCCTGTTCGGCCGCCCGGAGATTCTGGTCACCTTCGCGGCGACCAAGTTCGACGAGAAGACGCTCGCGCTGAAGGATCAGCCGACCATCGACATCGTCAAGCAGCAACTCGCTGCGTTCGAGAAATTCATCCGCCTGGTCAGCGGGAAGTAGAGGCTACAGCGTCTCGCCGGCGAGCCACGCCGCGCCGCGCCGGTAGAGCGCCTCGAGCTCAGGCCCGACGACGCCGGGCATGTCGAGCTTGATCGTATAGCCATGCTTCGCCTGCAGATAGGCGAGGTGGCGATAGCCTTCGGGGAAGCGCGCGAGCAGCGCGGGATCGAGCTTCGGTGCCGTGCCGGGCTCGACCGGGTCGATGCGGTCCTTCTCGTAGACCGGCTGGCGCAGCACCAGACCCCAGCGGCCGTCCCGCTTCTCGAAGAAGTCGTAGAAGCGGCCGATGCAGGTGAAATCGCACACCACGCCCTCGAGCGGCGCTCGGTGCAGGATGGCCATCTTGGTCTGCGCCACGGCGCGGTCGCCGGCGACGTCGATGGTCATGCCGCCAAGGCTGTGGTTCGAGCGCACGCCGCGGGCAAAGCTGTCGCGGCTGGCGGCGATGAACTCGTCGGCCGTTCCCTGGAACCAGGTCGCCACCATCCGCCCGTCGTCGTGCCAGACGGTGCGCAGGCGATCCCACGTCCCGGTGTCGCGCCAGATCGCCCAGCTCTCGATGAGGTCGCGAATGGCGGCGCGGTCGTCGGCCTCGGATGCGCGCGACATGCTGGACGGGCTCCCCTTTTCCGTGTTCTAGGATGCCCGTGTTAGCGGGGGATCATCGCGCATGGCAAGGCTCAACGGGCGCGTCGCCCTGGTGACGGGCGGAGCAAAGGGGATCGGGCGGCATTATTCGCGGGCGCTTGCCGCCGAAGGGGCGCGCGTGGCGATCGCCGATATCGCCGACGGCAGCGATCTTGCCGCCGAGCTTGCCGCGAAGCACGGCGGCAACTCGGTGATGAGCGCGGTGTTCGACGTCAGCGAGGAGGCGCAGGTGAAGGCGCTGGTCGCGAACACGATCGAACGGTTCGGCCAGATCGACATCCTGGTCAACAATGCGGCGCTCTACGCGCCGCTGCCCACCCTGAAAGTCACCGACATCGACGTCGACCTGTGGGACCAGGTGATGGCGGTCAACATCCGCGGGCCGTTCCTGATGGTCAAGCACGTGGCGCCGCACATGATCGCCCGGAAATCGGGCAAGATCATCAATATCGGCTCGGGCACGGTCGCCCGCGGCATTCCGGAATTCTCCCACTACGTCACCTCCAAGGGGGCGGTGACGGCGTTCACCCGGGCGATCAGCCGCGAGCTCGGCGACCACGGCATCTGCGTCAATACGCTCGCCCCCGGCTATACGCTGAGCGACACCGGGCTCACCAACACGGTGCATGTGGAAAAATCGCGGGCGGGAGCCGTGGCCCGGCGCGCCATCAAGCGCGACGAATTCCCCGAAGACCTGCTGGGGACGCTGATCTTCCTGGCCTCGAGCGACAGCGATTTCATGACCGGCCAAGTCCTGGCGGTCGATGGCGGGACCAACAATACCTAGATGCACGGTATGCAGGGCTCCCGCCGGGCGACGGTAGTTCCGTCTGAAACGAATTCGCTCTATATTCGGTCCAACACGGTCGATCCGCACCCCGCCTTCTCAAGGAGGACGTCATGGACGTTGCAGTCGCGAACAAATCCCCCGCCGACCCCAAGCACAACCTTCAGGCTGCGCGTCAGGCCTATTACGACAAGATATCCGCCTACGATATGGCGCCCCTGTGGGAGGTGCTGAAAGGCTTGGTCACCAAGGAGCCGAAGACCCAGTGCAAGCCGGCGCTGTGGAAATTCGCCGACGCCAAGAAACTGGTGCTCGAAGCCGGCGAGGTCATCACCGCCGACGAGGCCGAGCGCCGCGTGCTGGTGCTGGAAAATCCGGCTTTGCGAGGAAAATCGCGCGTCACCAATTCCCTGTTCGCCGGCATCCAGCTCATCCTGCCCGGTGAAGTCGCGCCGGCGCACCGCCACGTCTCCTCGGCGATCCGCTTCGTGCTCGACGGACAGGGCGCATACACCGCCGTGGAAGGCGAGAAGTCGATGATGTCGCCCGGCGACTTCATCCTGACGCCGAACTGGGCCCCGCACGACCACGGCAACACGTCCGATCAGCCCATGCTGTGGCTGGACGTCCTCGACATGCCGACGGTCAACCATTTCGAGGCGTCGTTCGCCGAGCATTTCGACGACGCGATGCAGAACACGTCGCGCCAGGATGGCGATTCGCTCGAGTTCTACGGCTCGGGCGTGCTGCCGGACGGATCGCCCACCCACCTCAACCGCAGCCCGGTGATCAACTACACCTATGCGCGCACGCGCCCGATCCTGGAGCGGCTGGTGAAGGCGGGCGACGTCGACAAGCGGCATGGGGCGCGGGTGCGCTACGTCAATCCGCTCACCGGCGGCTGGGCGTTACCGACCATGGGCGCGCACCTTTCTCTGCTGCCGAACGGGTTCAAAGGCGAGCCCTATCGCTCGACCGACGGCACCATCTTCGTCTGTGCCGAAGGCAGCGGGACCACCAAGGTCGGCGATGAAGTCTTCGAGTGGGGCCAGAACGACGTGTTCGTTGTCCCGCCATGGACACGCTATTCGCACCAGGCGGCGAAGGAGTTGGTGCTGTTCTCGATTTCCGACCGCCCGATGCAGGAAGCGCTCGGCATCTGGCGCGAGGCGGCGTGAGCGCCTAGCGTTACCGTCGGCTGTCATCCCGGCCAAGCCTCGCGAGCGAAGCGAGCAAGGCGTAGAGCCGGGACTCCGTGTCGCGGGTTGTCGCGCGGGGGACTTGCCGCGGGTTGTCGCCGACACCGGGATTCATGGGTGCCGGCTCTGCGCGTGTCGACCCTTTGCGCCGACACGCTTGGCCGGGATGACAGCCGAAAGGATGCCGCTCGCCCCGTGCGCGCCTGCATTGCCGGACCGCGTTCGACCGGCTGCCCAAACCGTCCGGCTGTTGCTATGCTCTTCCTTACAAGCCAGCCCAATGGCTGATCGTGAGGAGGAGATGCCTATGATCCGCAACAGCGCGCTTTGCCTCGTAACCGGCTGCATCGCGGGCGCCGCCGCGATGACCGTCCCAGCGCTGGCGCAGTCGCCCAAGGTGGGCGATCCGCCCGAGGCGAAGAACATGCGGCTGGTCGCTCACAACGACCTGCAGGCGCGCAGCGCCTATCAGCCGATCATCCACCGCCAGGGCGACCGCTACATCGCCTATGTGGGGCATCACGGCGGCACCGAGTCGGTGCCCAAGCCGAACAACCCGATGACGGGCCAAGCGGAATTCAACGGCACCTCGATCATCGACGTCACCGACCCGGCAAAGCCCAAATACCTCAAGCATCTCCCCGGCATGGAAGGCCTCGGCGAGGCGGGCGGCGGCCAGATGGTGCGCGCGTGCGACGGGCGCACGCTGCCCAAGGGCGACCCGAATGCGGTCTATCTGCTTCGCACATTCGGTGGCCAGGCGCACGAGATCTGGAACGTGGCCAACCCGGAGGATCCGAAGCTCATCACGCGGATTCCGAGCGGCAAGGACACGCACAAGAACTGGTGGGAGTGCGACACCGGCATCGCCTACCTGGTGTCCGGGGCCGAAGGCTGGCGTCCGCGCCGCATGACGCAGGTGTATGACCTCAGCGATCCCGCCAAGCCGGTGCATATCCGCGACTTCGGCCTGCCAGGCATGCAGCCGGGCGCGACCGGCGCGGTGCCGACCGACCTGCATGGCCCGATCTCGACCGGGCCGCAGGGCAATCGCGTCATATTCGCCTACGGCACCAACAAGGGCGGCGTGCTGCAGATCGTCGACCGCGAGAAGCTGTTGAAAGGGCCGAAGGAGCCGACGCCTGAGAACCTGCGCGCTCCGGTGATCGGGCAACTCGACCTGCTGCCGCTCAACGGCGCCCACACGGCCATTCCGCTCGGCAAGATGCGGATCGCCGAGTTCGCCAAGGACCTGGCCGGCGGCGTGCGCGACATCATCATGATCGTCAACGAGTCGCTGGTGAACGAGTGCCAGGCCAACGAGACGCGCCAGATGGTGTTCTTCGTCGACGCCACGGTGGAATCGCGTCCCATGGTGGTGTCCAACTTCAACGTGCCCGAGGTGAGCGGGAACTTCTGCTCGCGCGGCGGGCGTTTCGGCGCGCATTCGTCGAACGAGAGCACCGCGCCGGTGTTCCACCAGAAGCTCGCGTTCTTCACCTGGTTCAATGCCGGCGTGCGCGCGGTCGACCTGCACGATCCCTACCAGCCCAAGGAGGTCGGCTATTTCATTCCGTCGATCACCGAGCAGACGGAGAAGCGCTGCATCAAGGTGAACGGGCAGGACCGCTGCAAGGTCGCCATCCAGAGCAACAACCTGGAGACCGACGACCGCGGCTACATCTACGTGGTCGATCGCGCCAATACCGGCCTGCACATCCTCGAGTTGACCGGAGACGCGCGCCGCATCGCCGGCCTGCCGTGAGGGAATTCGATCGGCATGCCATCTCGTCATGGCCGGGCGAGCCGCCATAAGCGGCGAGGGTTGTCCCGACCACCCCGATAAACTGCACAGCCGTGCCCGATGAATCGAGATCACCGCGACAAGCGCGGTGATGACGAGTCAGCACTTGGCGTCGGCGTCACCTCGCCGGCGCGGCGGCGGGCGTGTCGCCCTGAACCGAGATGCCGAGCTTTTGCAGCGTCGGACGCCAGAACGCCAGGTCGCGCTCGATCCGCGCACGGAACTGCTCGCGGTTGAGCGTACCGGTCAGCTCCCCCTTGCGCATGTGCTCCTGTATCTTGGGGGATGCGATCGCCGCGAGCGCAGCCTTTTCCAGATTGGCGGCGACATCCGCCGGCAGTCCGGCCGGGCCGAGCAGGCCGTACCAGTTCTCCATGATCATGTCGGCGTAGCCGAGCTCGACCGTGGTGGGAATGTCGGGCAGCGAGGCGAGGCGCTGCGTTCCGAACACGACCATCGGGCGGACCGAGCCGGCCTGCACGAGGGGAAGCAGCACCGGCGGATCGGCCGGGATAAGGTCGAGGCGCCCGGCGATCAGATCAGGAATGGCGGGCGCCACGCCGCGATAGGGGATGTGGGCAATCTGGATCTTGGCGCCGGCGTTGATCTGCTCGCCGGCGATATTCATGGTCGTGCCGGCTCCCGCCGACCCATAACTGAGCTTCCGGCTCTTGGCGAGCGCGACCAGCTCCTGAAACGTCTTGGCCGGCAGATCCCGGTTCACGATGAGCAGCGTCGGCACCGATCCCATCATCGCGATCGGCTCGAACGACTTCGCCGGATCGTACCTGACATGCGGCTGCAGCACGGCGCTGATCACGTGGGCGCCCTGGCTGCCCATCAGCAACGTCTTGCCGTCGGCCGGTGCGCGCGCCACCAGGTCCGCGGCGATGACGCCGCCCCCGCCGCCGCGGTTCTCGATGACGATGTTGGTGCCGAGCGGTCCCTGCATTCCTTCCGCCAGCAGCCGCGCCGCCGTGTCGACCGGGCCGCCCGCCGCGAACGGCACGACGATCTTGATCGCGTCCTGGGCCTGCGCAGCGTCCGCAAGACCCAGCCCGCCAAGCACGCAAGCAGCAATCAATCCCCGGCGCATCTCTTCTTCCTCCCTCGAATTGTCAGGCCACGATCGATCTGCCTTTGGTGGCGCCTGGCTCGCGTCAGCGGTCGCTCTCGCCGTAGGTCGAACGGATCAGCTCGTGGATCGGGACGCCCTGGTCGATGGCCGAGCAGCGGATCTGTTCGGCTTTCGCCTTCTTCTGCGACAGCGCCAGCACGTCGAGGATGCGCTCGCGCGGAACGAAGCAGACGCCGGTGTCGTCGGCGACGACCAGATCCCCCGCTTCCACCCGCACGTCGCCGACCTGCACCGGGCCGTTGATCTCCATGGTTTCCAGCCGCCACTTGCCGGTGACCGCGGTGAACTCGCTCGCCCATACCGGATAGCCGACGGCGCGCGAGTGGGCGACGTCGCGAACGCCGCCCAACACCACAGCCCCGACCTCGCCTTGACGCTTGCCGGTCTGCGCCGAGATGCCGCCCATGTTCGACATGCCGGACACGCCCTGGATGACCATCACGTCGCCCGGCGTTGCCAGATTGTGTCCCTCGAACTCCGCCATCTTGTTGACGTGGCGGCGGGCGCCCTCGAGCGCGTCGGCGCGCTGCGTGGCATTGCGGATCGTGAGCGCGGGGCCGACCATGACGGTACCGGCCATGGTGGGCTTCAGGATGTGGGCGCCGACCACGCCGCACGGAATCCCCAGCTCATCCATCGCGTCGGACACGATCCCGGTGGGATCCCCGAGCGCCAGGTACGCCGCGACGGCGCCATCCGGCGGTCGCGGCACCTGCATCAACGTGATCCTCTCTCGCGCGATGCGGCCGGTCAGCTTCTTTTCTTCCATTCTCGTCCCCAGGTGCGATCCGACGGACCACGCGGCAATGCGCGGCTTCCACCAGCATGGTGCCAGACTGCGATCAGGTCGGGAACAGGCGTGCGACGGAAAATGCGTTACGCCGGCGGCGGGGTCACCTGGAACCCGCCGGCGCCGTCAAGCGCAATACGGCCGGCTGCAACGGTGCTCGCCCAGCGGCCGGTCGCCGCGATCCCGCCGAACGAGAAGAAGTGCGGCGCGACCGTGCCCAATTGTCCCGCCGCGTGGGCGTCGGCGAGCGCGCGCACCAGCGCGTCCGGCGTCGACCTGCCGAACAGGTGCCTGGCGAGGCCCGCCTGGCGCGCTAGCCCCTGAGCCGATGCCCGTACCCCGCAGCGGCGTGCAAAGCGCAGCAGCGTCGTCATGCTGGTCGGCCCGGCGAGCCCGACCTTGACTTCCTGCTCGACGCCGAAATCGCGCAATCGGCCGATCCAGGCGATGATCGGTGCGGCGTCGAAGCAGAACTGCGTGACGACGTGCACGCGAAGGCCGATCTGCGTCGCGATCTCGATCTTCTCGATCAGGGCGCGATCAAGCTCCTGCTGGGGAATCCTGGCATGGCCATCGGGATAGCCGGCGACGCCGATCTCGTCGATGCCGTGCCGCTGCAGGAGCCCGGAATCGATCGCCTCGAGCGCGCCGCGAAATGCGCCGGCCGGCGAATCGCGATCGCCGCCGATGATGAGCGCGCGGCTCACGCCCGCCTCGTCAGTCATCCGGGCCAGGAACGCATCGAGCGCTGCGCTCAATGCGAAATTGCGCACCGCAATATGCGGGACGGGCGCAAAGCCGGCGGCGTGCAAACGAACGGCGTCGCTGATCTGCTCTGCCGGGTCGCGGGTCGGGACGGCGCTGAGGTAGACGGGGGCGGCGGGCGGCAGAACGGTCTTGAGCGCCGCGATGTCGATGTCGCTCGGCCGCGTCGCCTCGAGCGACCAGCCACTCGCAAAGTCGACGATGCGTTGCCCGGGATCGCCGGCCGACATGCGGGAACTCGCCGGTTGAAGAGAGGCGCTCGCCATCGTTCGCCCTCCCTTTCGCGCCGTCACTCGCGCCGCCGCGAGATCACGTAGGACTCGTCGTAGAACCACAAACCGCCGCGCTCGTGCAGCACGTCGCGCGTGGCGTCGAGATAACGGCCGTCGGCGACGACTTCCGACAGCCGGTCGTCTTCGATCTGCGCGACATAGATGGCTGCGTTCCAGGCAGCAAACAGGGTCGAGGTGCCGATCGACTCGGAGATCTCCGAGGGCAGCGTATGCATGTCGTAGCGGAACAGCGACCGGTTGTCTGCGTAGGCGTTGAAGTTGAGGTCGCGGCCGGCGGCGCCCAGCTCCTGCTTCACCGCCTTGAGGATCTGGTGACGGTCGTGGATGAACGGATTGTCGCCGGGCCACACTTTCTGGATGATATCCATGCCGGGATCGTTGCCGTGCGAATGGATGGCGATGAGGCGGCCGCCGGGCCCGAGCGCTTTGGCAAGCGGCGCTATCACGCGCTTGACCTTGAAGTCGAGCGGCGAGCGGGCCCGATACGGCTGCGACGCGATGACGAGATCGTAATTGGCGACCGTGCCGCCCGGGCGCGGAATGATCGGATCGAGCAGAAACTTGTGATCCTCGCGATAGAGGACGAGCACCACCGGCCGCTCGTAGACCGGATTGCCGGTCTTGGGACTGACGCGGGCTTTCCAGTTCTCCGCCAGGAACGGCACGAGATCGGTGATCTGCTGCTCGAATCGATAGGCCGAATTACCGGTCAGCGGCACCTCGTGCCAGACCAGGCTGGAGGCGGCGCTGAGCGACTTGACCACCAGCCAAGGAGCGTCCGCGTAAGGGAGATTGGTGAGCACCAGCACGGTCGCAGGGTGCTCGTAGAAGCGGTCCGACATCTTCTGCAGGGCGAGCCGGACATCCTCCAGGCTGATCTCCTTTCCCACCGCGTAGAACGGCACGGTGGGAAAGCGGTCGTGCATGGCCCGCATCACCCGCAGCAGCACGGTCCCATCTCCGACACCGGCATCGAACAGACGCACCGAAGGCGGGCGCGGATGAATGTTGCCGAGCTCGAGGCCGACGCGGTTCGCCACCACCCATTTCTCGCTGCAGGTATTGACGAACAGCAGATATTTCTGGCGGTTGTCGAAGAAGCGGAAATTGCGCTGCGGGCCCTCCGCTCCCGGGGTGGCGCGGGGCGCGGCAGCAGGCCGGGGCATCGAGGCGACCGCCGGTGCGCCGAGAGTTCGGCAGCGGCCCGCGCCCGTTTTCGATCACCGGACTGCGCAGGGTCGCGTGCGGGCTGTTGTTCGCCGCCATGAAGGCGCGGATGCGGTCGAGCGTGTCGGTGGTGATGCGGCCGCCGTTGCGCAGGCGGCTGGCCAGCTTGCCATCGTTGACCGCGCGCCGCCCGAAGGTCGACTCGGCAAGCCCGGTCTGGCGGCAGAAATCGGAGATTTCCCTCAAGATCGCGTCGTTCATGGCGAGCTCTCTGGCATTTCCTCGCTCGGGCCTGAGATCGCGACTTTGCGCCGGCTTTTGCAGGACGAGCCCCAGCAGCGAACCAACATGCCCGCGAGGCGTCAACCACAAAACATCCCACCAGCCTAATGGGTTACATGATGGGCGATTGCCCATAACACAAGGGAGTGCAATTCGGCATATTAGGGGAAAGGGCACAATCTGCTCCCTCGTCTGCCCACTGTGTTGTGGGCGATATCCCATCGCGAGGAGACTTTGGTGGGCAGCCGCAGCGTGATCTACACTGCACGCTGCAAACGCCGCAGGAGCCCTGAATGCCTCGCTTCGCCGCCAATCTCGCCTACGTCTTCACCGAGCGTCCCCTGATCGAGCGCTTTGGGGCGGCGGCGGCGGCGGGCTTCGCCGCAGTCGAGCTGCAATTCCCCTATGACCATGCACCGTCGGCCGTGAGAGCCGAGCTCGAACGGCATGGCCTTACCCAGCTCGGCGTCAACACGCCGTTCGGGCGTGAGGGCGAGTTCGGCGTTGCGGCGCTGCCGGGACGCGAGCGGGACTTCGACACGCTGTTCGGCCAGGCGCTCGACTACGCGGTCTCGCTCGGCGGCCGCGCCGTGCATTGCCTCGCCGGCAAGGTGCCGCCCGAGCAGCGGCCGGCGGCCGAGCAGGTGTTCGTCGCCAACCTCGCGCGCGCCGCCGATCGTGCGGCCGAGAAGGGCGTCATGCTGCTGATCGAGCCGATCAATCCGCGTGACCGGCCGGATTATTTCCTCACGCGCGTGGAGCATGCGGCCGACGTGATCGCCAAGGTCGGGCGGCCGAATGTCAGGATCCAATTCGATTTCTATCACGTACAGATCGTCGGGGGCGATCTCATCCGGCGCTTCGAGAAGCATCTGTCCCTGATTGGCCATGTGCAGATCGCGGCGGTGCCGTCGCGCCACGAGCCGGACGAAGGCGAGGTGAACTATCCGGCGATCTTTGCGGCGATCGACCGCACCGGCTATGCCGGTTGGATCGGCTGCGAGTACCGGCCGCGCGGACGCACCGAAGACGGATTGGGCTGGGCGCGGCCGTACGGGGTCGTGCCGCGCAGCGGATCGGTGGCGGGAACGCCGTGAGGAGTGGCATCATGCGTCTTGCGGGAAAGGTTGCGCTGGTCACCGGGGCGGGATCCGGCCTCGGCAAGTGCATGGCGGAGACATTTGCGCGCGAAGGGGCGCGCGTCGCCGTGATCGACCTTCAGGAGCGTGCCGCACGCGACGTGGCGGCGGGCATCGGCGCAGCGGCGCTGCCGGTGCGCTGCGACGTTGCCGACAAGTCGGACGTCGACGCCGCCGTGCAGGCGACGCTCGCCGGCTTCGGCGCGCTCGACATCCTGGTCAACAACGCCGGCACCACCCATGTGAACAAGCCGTTCCTCGACGTGACCGAGGCGGAGTTCGAGCGCGTCTTCGCCGTCAACGTGAAGGGCGTCTTCCTGTTCGCGCAGGCCGTGGTGCCGGCCTTCCGGCGGGCGGGCGGCGGCGTCATCATCAATATCGGCTCGACGGCGGGATTGCGCCCGCGACCAGGGCTCTCCGCCTACAACGCCACCAAAGGCGCGGTCCATATCCTGACCAAGTCGCTCGCCGTGGAGCTCGCGCCCGACCGCATCCGCGTGTGCGCCATCGCGCCGGTCGCCACCGACACCCCGCTGTTGCCGAGCTTCCTCGGGCCGGCTCCCGGCATGCGCGAGAAGTTCGAGGCCACGGTGCCGCTCGGGCGGCTGGCGCGGCCGCAGGACATCGCCGATACGGCCCTGTTCCTCGCCTCCGCCGACGCGCAGTTCGTCACCGGCAACGTGGTCGAGGTCGATGGCGGGCGATGCGTGTAGCACTGGGGCTGTCCGGCCCGACGCAAATCGATAAACTTGTATCGATCGCCTTAGCCGGGATTTCAGACAGGTGTCGTAAGGTCAACTTGCTGGTTCTGTGCGGCGCCCCGGGCCGGGGCTCCGCTCCTCCCGGAGGAGGAACGCATGTTGAGCTCACGTTACCCGCGCCGGTCCTGGGCGCGCGACCGATGGCACCAGGACCGCTACTCGTCGATGTTCCGCATGCTGGCCGGGCGCTGGCAACCGGTTGCGGCGGCGTTGCGCGAGGCCGATGGCGGCGATGTCCCCGTCAGGCACAAAGGCGCGGCGTCGCGCAAGAGCAGTCTGCCGTCTTGTTGGAGCCCGTGGCTGCTGGTGAAGTGAGCCGCCGGCCTCGCCGCGTAGCTCCAGATTCTCCTTGCGCGGGGCTCGCGCCGTCAATCCCCGTAGGTCCCGTAGGTGATGCCGAGCTCCTTGAGCCAGCGCCGATATGCGACCGCGAGGCGGTCCGAGCGCACGTGCAGCTCCTCCCGGAGATCGAGCGGGATGCGTTCGGGATGCTGGGTCTCCACGATCGCGCGATCCTGCGCGAACACCGCATCCTGCCGCCGGATGATGTCCTCCTCGGTCAGCCCGGCGCCATAGTTGATCGCCAGGCACAATCGGATGATGCAATTGACCTCGTCCACCGGCTGCGCCGTCAACATCATGCAGAAATGATCGTCGTCCGAGCCGCGATGCGCCTGCGCGGGATCGGCGATCTTCACGTGCTTGTCGAAATAGGCGGTGGTCGGGCGAAGCGCCCGATAGTGGTATTCGGAATGCACCGGCACCTGCCGATGGTCGCCATAGGGCTGGAACACGCGCACGCCCGTGGTGGCGAGACCGTTTGCCGTCTTCATCACCCTGTAGTCGTTGATCCTGTCGGGATTCGTCATGTCGCCGTTGAGGCCGCCATGCACGAAGGGAAAATGCGTGGCATCGATGAAGTTCTCGACCGACCGGAACGCATTGGCGCCGAACGGGTACGGGCCGGAGTGAAACGTGCGGAAGCCTTGCCTGCCCCATTCGGGGAATGGCGGAATGCCGTGCGGCGGATCGCCGAGCGAGCCCCAGATCAGTCCATAGCGTTCCTCGGCGCGATGCGGAAAGGCGCGCGCCTTGGGTGGAGGCGGCGTGTCAGGATGCGCCGGGATCAGGACGCACCTGGCGTCGCGATCGTAGCGCCAGCCGTGGTACGGGCAGACGACCTTGCCGTCGACGATCCAGCCCTTCGACAGCTGCGACCCACGGTGAATGCAGAGATCCTTCCAGAGATGCACTGTGCCGTCGTGTCGCCACGCCACGAGCTCTTCTCCGAGCAGGGAGATCGGCACCAATTCGCCTTCCTTCACATTCTTGGAGAAGGCGACGGCGTGCCAGTCGTTGATGAGCGCGGGGTCCGGTCTGGCGGGCGTGGCGATGCCCGGATGCGTACCGCGGGCCTCCTGCAACATGAGAACGCTCCGCCTTCATCGTGTGACGCCCGGCAGCGCCATTAAAACAGAAGAGTCGTCGACGACAAGGGCCGCCCTGCCGTCCATTCGCCGGTACCCCACCAGGCGCATCGCCGCGTCGGCGGGCGAACCCGAATTTCCACCACGCTGGAACCACCTCGCCATGTGGGCGTTTGGCTGATTACGGGGGCGTATGCGGGAGGGTTTCATGTGGTGCGAGTATCCGAACCTCGGGCGTGGCGGCTCTCGTGGCCGTCCTGGTGGGCGCTGCCGGCTTGTCGGCGGCCGCTGAGCGCGGAGCAGACATGCGCCGGCAACTGGCCCAGGTGGCTGGTCCCACGGACGACAGCGCCGCCAATCGCCCGCCTGCCGGCGAGCCCGCCGCGACGTTCCTCGACCAGCAGGACGTTCAGGGTATCCTCGGCCGCCAGGTTCTCTCGAGCGCCGGCGAGAATATGGGACGGGTGATCGACGTGGTGGTGGATCGCAGCGGCCAGGTGCGCGCGGCCGTCATCGACTTCGGCGGCTTCCTGGGCGTGGGCAATCGCAAGGTTGCGGTCGACTGGGCCGCGTTGCGCTTTGCCCCGACAGGGAGCAAGTCCGACCGCATCACCCTGGACCTGACCCGCGATCAGCTCAAGGCGGCGCCGGAGTACCGGGAAGGCAAGCCATTGGTGGTGCTCGGTGCCGTGGACACCCAGCATTCGCCGCCACCAGCCGACTGAAGCCAATCCGCCGTGCTGGAGCGCACGCTCAGCGCCGCCTCGACGGTCAAGCCTTCGCGGCGCAGCCTGCGGGGTCTCGACTGGTTCCTGTTTTTCGTCGCCGACGTGCTCACCGGGTTCGGCCCCTTCGTCTCCATCTATCTCACGTCGCAGCGTTGGACCCAGCTCGACATCGGCCTGGTGCTGACGACCGGCGCCGTCGTGGCCCTGATCGGACAGGTGCCGGGCGGGGCGGTGGTCGACGCTGCGCGATCGGAGCGGCTGGCGGCTGGATTCGCCATCTCGGCGATCGGCTGCGCGGCGCTCGCCATCGCGGCGTGGCCCGTGTTCCTCGTCGTGGAGGCCGCCGCCGTCGTCCAGGCAGGCGCCGCGTGTGTGCTGGGGCCGGCGATCGCGGCAATGAGCCTGGGCCTCGTCGGGCACGCCGCGCTCGGCGAGCGGCTCGGACGCAACGCGCGGTTCGCCTCGCTCGGCACCGGGCTCGCAGCTATCGCGATGGGGGCGAGCGGATACCTTTTCTCCAACCAGGCGGTGTTCCTCGTTACCGCGGCGTTCGTCCTGCCTGCCCTGTTTGCGTTGAGCCGCATCCGCGAGGAGGAGATCGATCCCGACCGGGCACATGGCGCAATCGTCAACGGCATCGCCGAGCCCCATCCGCGGCCGGCCAGCCTGGCAAGCCTGTTGCGCCGCCGTCCGCTGGTGATCTTTGCCGGCGCGCTCCTGCTGTTCCAGCTGGCGAATGCCGCCATGCTCCCACTCATGGGCAGCGTCTTGACGATGCGGTCGAGCCAATGGGCGACCGTCCTCATCGCCGCCTGCATCGTGGTGCCGCAGTTCCTGGTCGCGCTCGCCGCGCCTTGGGTCGGGATACACGCGCAACGCTATGGCCGCCGGCCGCTCCTGCTCATCGGCTTCGCCATGGTGCCGATCCGCGGCATCCTGTTCGCGACCGTGACCGACCCCTACGTGCTCGTCGCGGTGCAGCTGCTCGACGGCATCACCGCGTCGGTGTTCAGCGTCATGGTTCCGTTTATCGTCGCCGACATCGCCCGTGGTACCGGGCGGTTCAATCTTTCGCTCGGCATCGTCGGAACGGCGGGCGGGATCGGTGCTTCGCTCAGCACGACGCTGGCCGGCTACGCGAGCGATCATTTCGGCAGCCCGACCGCCTTCCTCGGGCTCGCCGCCATCGCCGCCGCGGGTCTGGCGGTGGTCTGGACCCTGATGCCGGAAACCGCGGAGGCAAAGCCGCAACGCTTCTCCGGCGAAGCCAACGGGTGAACCCTTTCGGGCTCGGCGAAGAGCGTGCCGGGGCGCCTTCGAAGTGCTCCTGCCGGCCTCCGTCATGGAACTGTCACACAATCGGAGCAACACGTTGCCGGCGAGGACGTACGCGCTTCGGTCGCGAGGAATCAGAATGGCCGCCAGCGATGCAGCCTCGGCTTCCGACCGGGCGTTCGGCATCGTGTGGGCCTATCTGTTCCATGAGGACGGGTCGGCCGAGCCGATCGCCGACGCGGAACTGAACGAAGCGGTCGCTGCGCATCGCGGCTGGATCTGGATCCATCTTTCGCGCGCCGACATGCGGGCGCACGAATGGATCAACCGGCACGCGCCGATCTCGCCGGATGCCCGGGACGTGCTGCTCGGGCGGGACGAGCACCAGCGGCTCGACATCGCCGGCAATGAAATCATGGGTGTCCTGGTCGACATCCAGATGGAGTTTGCGCGCGACTCGCAGGAAACGGCCCGACTGCGGTTCGTCATCACCGATCGGCTGCTGATCAGCGTGCGGCGACGGCCGCTGCGGTCGGTCGAGCTGACGCGTCAGTCGCTCGAAATGGGGCAGAAATTTCCCGCCGCCATTTCGGTTCTCGACACCATCATCGATCACTTCGCCGATGCCATCGGCAGGTGGGCTGAGCATACGAGCGACGAACTCGACTTGGTCGAGGACCGCGTGCTGCAGGACGAAGTCCGCGACGAACGGCAACGGCTCGGCCAAGTCCGCCGGCAAATCGTTCCGATGCATCGTCAGCTGGCGCAGCTCAGGGCGCTGTTCCACCGCCTCGAGCCGCGCTGCGTCGGGCGCGAGCAGACCCTTTCGACCACCATTCGGGCGCTTACGCAAAAGCTCAATTCACTCGATCACGAGGTGCGCTCGATTCAGGAGCGTTCCCGGTTCCTGCACGACGAGATCGCCGCCAAGATGACGGCGGTGACCAATCGCCGCTTGTTCACCCTGTCGATGCTGACCGCCTGCCTGCTGCCGCCGACGCTGGTGACCGGGATCTTCGGGATGAACACCAAGGATCTCCCCCTTCAGCAGATTGAGGGCGGCACTTGGCTCGCCATCGCGTTCGCGGCTGCGGCGGGCGGCATTGCGTACTGGGCACTCGCACGCCTGCGTGCCCTCTGAAGCCGATTCAGGCCGATCTTGCGTCGGCCCGGGCTTCGGCGGAGATCGTGCGCCGCATGAACTCCGTGAAGACGCGGGCGATCTCCTCCTCGTAGGGGCTCCATTCCGGGAACGGAATCAAGGGCACGTCCTGGTCCTCGATTGCGAGCCGGTGCAGCGTGCTGCCCGGGATCAGGCGATGCGCCGCAAGCCCGCTCTCGCTCGAATGGGTCTTGTCGTTGCCGGGAACGACGATCGTCGGCACCTTGATCGACCGCAGCTCGGCCTCGGTCACGCCCATGACGGGCAGGTGTACGCCGGCGACGAAGATGTCCTTCCACTTCGTCAGCACGTCGATGAAGGTCTGGACGGGCAGGTCGCGGAGATAGGGACCATTGGCCGGATTGGCGGCGATCCGTTCCTTCCACGGGTCCATCCCGCAGATCGCCGCCATTCCGCCCTGCTCGGCGGCGCGGATGAACTGGCCATAGTAGTTCTCCGGCAGGCGGCTGGCCGCGAAGGCGCCGCCCGTGACCCGCAGCAACAGCAGGCCGCGCACCGCCTGCGGATGGCGCAGGTAGAACAGGATCGACGTGCGGGCGCCCGACGAGCCGCCGCCGATGAACGCCGGCAGCGCGCCCTCACGGGACATCAGCTCGTACAGGTCGTCGGTCCAGATCGCCTCCTCGCCCTCGTCGCCTGCGATGCGAATGTCGGAGGCTCCGGTATTGCGGCGGTCGTGCAGGAGGACGCGATAGCCGTAGGCGCCAAGCCGCCGCGCCAGCGGGATGAGCTCGTCGTGCCCTCGCCGTCCGCCGGTGATCAGCGCGACCCACGGGCCGCGATCGCCGATCACCTGCCAGTTGATGTTCACGCCGCGAATCTTGCTGACCGGCATCTTGCTCCTCCGATGGTGTGCGCCGCTACAAGCAGCCACGAAAATCTTCAGCTCTGCATGCCCCAGCGACGCACGGTCGCGTTCTCGAGCGCGCGGAAGATCACGCTCTCGACGAACAGGCCGATCAGGATCACGGTGAGAAGGCCCGCGAACACGGAGGCCGTCTCCAGCTGGTTGCGGTTCTCGAAAATGAACCACCCGAGCCCGCCCGAGCGCGAGCTTGCGCCGAACACCAGCTCGGCGGCGATCAGCGTGCGCCAGGCGAACGCCCAGCCGATCTTGAGACCGGTCAGGATCGACGGGAAGGCGGCGGGTACCAGCAGCAAGGCCACATAGCGAAGTCCGCGTAGGCCGCAATTCTGCCCGGCCATGCGCAGGGTCGGGCTTACCGAGGTGAAGCCCGAGTGGGTGTTGAGCGCGACCGCCCACAGGACCGAGTGGATGATGACGAAGATCAGGCTCTTGGCGCCGAGCCCGAACCACAACAGCGCCAGCGGCAAGAGCGCGATCGCCGGCAGCGGATTGAACATGGCGGTCAGGGTCGACAGGAGGTCGGTGCCGACACGGGTCGAGACCGCCACCGTGGTGAACACCGCCGCCAGCAGGAGCCCGAGCGCGTAGCCGCCGGCGAGCACCTGCAGCGAGGTGAGGGTGCGATCGATCAGCGGGCCGCGTACCATGGCGTCCCAGAATGCTTCCAGCGTCTCGGACAGGCTCGGGAACAGCAGCGGATTGGCAGCGAACCGGGCGTAGGCCTCCCAGGCGGCGCCGAGCACGAGCAGCACTACGAGCCGCCGGAACAGGGTGTTGTTGGCGAGCCGTTCGAACGGGGTGAGGGGACGCGCGACGTCGCCGACCGCGCCCATGGCCTCGAGCGGGATCACGCGCTCGGGACGGATGGGCGGCAACGGCAGGCTGCGATCGGCGATGTCAGTCATGGTGAACCTCGGGGGCCAACGCGGTCTCCACCTTGTCGGTGAACAGAAGATCGTGAATCCGCCGCTGCAGCGCATCGAAGGTCGGCGTGCCCATGTCGGCAAAGCCGATGTGGCCGGCATTGAGCTCGGCCTTGACACGTCCGGGATGCGGGGAGAGGACGAGGATGCGGTTGCCGATCAGCAGCGCCTCCTCGATCGAGTGGGTGACGAAGATCACCGTGAAGCGCACGTCTTCCCACAGGGCGACCAGCTCCTCCTGCATCTTGCGGCGGGTCAGCGCGTCGAGCGCGGCGAACGGCTCGTCCATCAGGAGGACGGCCGGCTCCATGGCGAGCGCGCGCGCGATCGCGACGCGCTGCTTCATGCCGCCCGAGAGCATGTGCGGGTAGACGTGCTCGAACCGGCTCAGGTTGACCTTGGCGAGCAGGGCGCGCGCATGGTCGTGGGCCTCGCGGCGCGGCATGCGACGGTTCACCAGGAGGGGAAACAGCACGTTGCCGAGCACGGTGCGCCACGGCAGCAGCTGGTCGAATTCCTGGAACACCATCATGCGGTCGGGGCCCGGCCGCTCGATCGGATGGCCGGCGAGCCTGATCGAGCCGGCGACCGGCGCCATGAACCCGGCAACCGCCTTGAGGATCGTGGTCTTGCCGCAGCCGGACGGCCCGAGCAGGACGTAACGATCGCTCGCATGGACCTCGAAGCCGACCTTCCAGGTCGCGGTGACGAGGTGATCCGCGGTCTTGTATTGCAGCGTCACGTCGTCGACCACGACCAGCGGCGTCGCCGTCGCGCCGCTGTCGTGGCCGCCTCCGCCCGAATTGATGGCTCTCACGCGCGTTTCCCCTGAGTCTTGCACCAATCGTCTAGCCTTCCTATTGAGGGCGCATCAACCCTTCCTGCCGTTTGTTCCGCGTCCTTCACCATCAGCCGGGCCGGGCTCGCGAGACTGGCACAGATGGCCGGCGCGACCAACAAGGCCCCTCCGGAGTCGACCGTTCATGGTTGCGGACATCGGCGAGAATGGTGCAGCGCACCGCTCTGCCTCGATCGAGGGAGGTAAGGGGAAGGCTGCTCACGCCTATGGTCTCCTTGCGCTTGCGTCGCTGTGCTGGTCGGGAAACCATATTCTCGGGCGCGCCATCGCCGGTCACGTGCCGCCGCTCGGCATCTCGACGGTGCGCTGGCTGGTGCCGGCGTTGGTGCTGTGGTTCTTCGCCCGCGCGCACCTGCGGCGCGACTGGCCGGAGATCCGCCGTCATTGGCGCGTCATGCTGTTCCTGGGGCTGACCGGCGGATCGATCTTCACGGTGCTGCAATATGTGGCCCTGCAATACACGACGGCGCTGAACATCTCGGTGATGAATTCGCTCGCGCCGGTGTTCATGGTGATGGCCGGCGCGATCGCATTTTTCGACCGGCTCCATGCGCGGCAGGCCGCGGGGATTGCCGTGTCGCTGCTGGGCGTGCTGGCGATCGTCACGCACGGCGAGATCGAGACCCTGGCGGAGCTTCGTTTCAATCGCGGCGACGTCATGGTCGTGATCAACATGGCGGTCTGGGCGCTCTATTCGGCCTGCTTGCGGCTCTGCCCGAAAATCCATTGGCTGAGCTTCCTGTTCGTTCTGGGCGTGATCTCCTCGGCCGGGACCTTGCCCCTGGCCGTATGGGAGCATGCCTCCGGCTACACCTTCCAGCCGACCTGGCTCACCGCGCTCGCCATCGTCTACGTATCGACCTTGCCGAGCGTGGTCGCCTTCGCCTCATGGAACCGCGGCGTCGCGCTGATCGGCAGCAACCGCTCGGGGCCGTTCCTCCACCTCATCCCGCTCTACAGCGCGGTGCTGGCGAGCGTGCTTCTCGGCGAGCAGTTGATGGCCTACCATGTGGTCGGCTTCGTTTTCATCCTGCTCGGCGTCTGGCTCGCAGCACGCGACTATCAGCCGGGCCGACCGACGGGACGGGAGCGACCATGAATCGGATTGCCGACACTCCGTTCTCGCGCGCGGCCTGGGAGCGAAACGCCCCGCTGTACGAGGCGATCCGCACCATGCGGTTCAATGCGGAGCTCGCCGCCGGCTCGCTGAGCGAGGCACGCTTCAAGCACTACATCACGCAGGATGCGCACTACCTGATCGGCTTCGGACGCGCCTTGACCTTGGCGGCCGCCAAGGCGCCGAATCCGGACCGCATCGTGCAGTTCGCCAAATCGGCCGAGGGTGCGATCGTGGTGGAGCGCGCCCTGCACGGGTCGTTCTTCGCGCAGTACGGCATCACCGCGCAGGTCTTCGCCGACACGCCCTTGTCGCCGGCGTGTCACCACTATGTCTCCTACCTGCTGGCGACGGCGTACGGCGAGCCCTACGAGGTGCTGCTCGGGGCGCTGCTCCCCTGCTTCTGGATCTATGCGGAGGTCGGGCGCGACATCCATGCCCGCGCGGCTTCCCCCCATCCGTATCAGGCCTGGATCGACACCTATGCGGGCGACGAGTTCCATGCCGCGGTTCAGCGGGTGATCGAGGCGACCGACGAAGCCGCCGAGACGGCCTCATCGTCGCTGCGCGAGCGGATGCACGCCGCCTTCACTCGCGCGACCCAGCTCGAATGGATGTTCTGGG
>CAVZSC010000004.1:0-294296 GCA_963777755.1 uncultured Alphaproteobacteria bacterium | reverse complement strand
CTTCTCGCTCACGGATGCGGGCGCGATCCAAGTCATCGCTTTCGTCGGGTTTGCGATCTCCACCATCGCCTTCTTCATCTGGGTCGCCTGGCTGGTGCGCGAGTAGCGGCGGCCGAGCGCGACCGCCCTGGCATGGCGGAGGGCGCGAAGATTGGGCAGAGCAACCCGTCGATGACCGCGTATGTGGTGATCTTCGCCGCGGGGTTTGCCGGCAGCTTTCACTGCGTCGGCATGTGCGGCGGCTTTGCGTGCGCGCTGGGCCGCGATCCGCAGGGACGCCGCATCGCGACGCTGCTGCGCCATCTCCTGTACAATTTCGGCCGCCTCTCGACCTATTGTTTTCTCGGCGGCCTTGCCGGCGCGCTGGGTCAGGTCATCTGCACCTCGCAGGGGATGACGGTCCCGCTGCTGAGCGGATCGCTCGACACCGGCCAGCGCATTCTCGCGATCGTCGCCGGGCTGCTCATGATCGCCATGGCGCTGCAATTCTTCGGCCTGCTGCCGTGGTTGCACCGCTTCACCACCGGTTTCGCCGGCAGCACGCTGGTCCTGTCCTTGCGCAGCCTGCTGACCGCGCCCGGCCGCGCGGCACCGCTCGCCTTCGGCGTGTTCAACGGCTTCCTCCCCTGTCCGCTGGTCTACGCCTTTGCCGCCCAGGCGGCGAGCACCGCTGGAGCATTGCCCGGCGTCCTCACCATGGCGGCGTTCGGCCTGGGAACGTTTCCCGCCCTGCTGCTGATGGGTGGCGTCGGTCGCGTGCTGGCGCCGGCGTGGCGGCAGCGCGGCGTGTGGCTCGCCGGCAGCTGCATCCTGCTGCTCGGACTGATCACATTGGGCCGCGGGGTGCTGCCGCTCGCCTCGCATCTGTCGCACGGCTGGGATGGGGGAGGGCCCGCATGACGGCAGCGGACGATACCCTGTGCCGCCATTGCCTGCTGCCGATCGGGCGGCGGGCGATGCAGCGCACGGTGAACGGCGAGAGCTGTGCGTTCTGCTGCTACGGCTGCTGTCTCGCCCATCAGGTCAAGAGCGGCAGCCGCGAGGAGCACGAGGCCGCGTGGCTCCTGGTGCGGATCGGCGTCGGCAGCTTCCTCTCCATGAACATCATGCTGTTCAGCCTGCTGCTGTACACCGACGCCTTCGTCGGTGCCGACGCTGAGGTTCTGCCGTGGATATCTCCTGCTCTGGCTCCTGGCCACGCCGGCCGTGGTGATTCTCGGCGAGCCGTTTGTGCGCGAGACCTGGGCCCATGCCAGGCAAGGGCGTCTCGCCGCTCCCGCGTTGATCGTGCTCGGCGTCGGCGCCGCCTACGCCTATTCGGCCTTCGCCACGATCGAGCGCAGCCCGCAGGTCTATTTCGACACCGCCAGCATGGTGCTGATGCTGTTCACCGTCGGCTACTATCTCGACGCCGCCGGCCGCGCCCGGGCGGCGCGCGACCTGCAGCCGCTGCTGGCGGCGGAAAGCGCGTGGGCCACCGTCGTCGCCGGCGACGCCGAGCACCGCCTGCCGGTGCGTGACGTCGCTGCGCACATGCTGGTGCGGGTTCGGCCGGGCGAGCGGATTCCCGTCGACGGCGTGATCGTCGAGGGGGATTCGCACATCGACGAGGCCGTGATCACCGGCGAGAGCCGGCAGATCGCCAAGGGCGTCGGCGCGCCGGTGATCGCCGGCAGCATCAATCTCGACGGCCCGCTGCTGATCCGCAGCACCGGGGCGGGGAACGCGACCCGCTGGGCGCAGATCTGCCGATCGGTGCGCGACGCGCTGCTCCGCCACGGCTCGAGCCAGCGCCTGGCCGACCGCATCGTTGGCGTTTTCGTGCCGATCGTGCTGGTCCTCGGCGTGGCGACGGCGATCTATTGGGTGCAGCACGTGCCGCTCGACCGCGCTCTGCTGGTCGGCTTGGCGGTGTTGGTGGTGGCCTGCCCGTGCGCGGTCGGGCTTGCCGCACCGATGGCCACCTCGCTCGGGATCGGGCGCCTCGCCCGGCACGGCTGCCTGGTCCGCGACCCCGCCGCGCTCGAGGCGCTTGGGCGCACGCGGCTCATCGCCTTCGACAAGACCGGAACGCTCACCTCGGGCGTGGCGCGCCTCGCCGCCATCGACAGCGACGGGATCGACAGCGACGAGGTGCTGGCGCGCACCGCCGGACTGGAGCGCCATTCCGAGCATGGCCTGGCCCGCGCCCTCGTCGCGGCGGCCGCCGCGCGCGGCTTGCAGCCGATCGCCGCGCGCGACGTGCGGACCGTGCCTGGCCGAGGCATCCGCGGCAGCGCCGGCGGTCAGGCGATCGCGGCCGGCAGCGGCGCGCTGATGCGCGAGCTGGGCTGGCCGCTGACCCCCGACCTCGCCGAACGCGCGCGGGCGCGCGAGGCGAGCGGCCACTCGGTCGTGTATGTGGGCTGGGGCGAACGCGTGCGGGCCGTGCTGTCGCTCGACGATACGCCGCTGCCGGAGGCGCGCGCGACGGTCGAGGCGCTGCGCCGACGCGGATTGCGCGTGGTGCTGCTGACCGGCGATCTTGCGGGTGCGGCGCAGCGGATTGCCGGCGCCGTCGGCATCGAGTCCGAAGACGTCGAGGCGGGTATGGCGCCGGAAGCGAAGCGCGCCTGGCTGGACCGCCGCCGGACGGACGACGGCGTGGCGGCCATGGTCGGCGACGGTCTCAACGATGGGCCGGTGCTTGCCGCAGCGGATGTCGGCATTGCGGTCGGCTCGGCAACCGACCTTGCGCGCGAGACCGCGGCGCTCGTGCTCCCTGCCGGCGGACTGTGGATGCTGCCATGGGCGGTCGACGTCGCCCGCGCCGTGCGCATGACCATCCTCAGCAACCTGATGTGGGCATTCGGCTATAATTTCGTCGCCGTGAGCCTGGCCATGCTCGGGTTGCTGCAGCCGGTGTTCGCTGCGGCCGTCATGGCCGGTTCGAGCATCGTGGTCGTGCTGAATTCGCTGCGGCTCGAGCGGCTGCCCGATCCGGTTCCGTCGGCGGCTCCCGCGCATCCGTTGCCGGCGTCGGCGGACGGCGCTCCCGCCCGGAGGGCGACGGCCATTCCGTTCATTGCCGGCGAAACGGCGACAGCACCTTGAGGGACGGGCCGACGCGATTTGCGGATGCATGGCGGGCACAGGAGACATCCAGGAATGACGGCGAAGGAAGTCAGGTTCTCGGTCGACGCGCGCAACAGGTTGCTGCGCGGCGTCGATATTCTCGCCGATGCCGTGAAGGTCACGCTCGGCCCCAAGGGCCGCAACGTCATGCTCGACAAGAGTTTCGGGGCGCCGCGCGTGACCAAGGACGGCGTCACCGTCGCGAAAGAAATCGAGCTTGCCGACAGGTTCGAGAACATGGGCGCGCAGCTGGTGCGCGAAGTCGCATCCAGGACGTCCTACGTCGCCGGCGACGGCACCACCACCGCAACCGTGCTCGCCGCCGCCATCGTTCGGGAAGGCTCCAAGGCGGTGGCCGCCGGCATGAACCCGATGGACCTCAAGCGCGGCGTCGATCTCGCCGTCGCCGCCATTGTCGGCGACCTTGAGAAGAGCTCCAGGCAGGTCACCTCGAACGAGGAGATCGCCCAGGTCGGCACCATCTCGGCCAACGGCGACGCCGAAATCGGCCGCTTCATCGCCGACGCGATGAAGAAGGTCGGGAACGAAGGCATCATCACGGTCGAAGAGGCGAAGTCGCTCGAGACCGAGCTCGAGATCGTCGACGGCATGCAGTTCGACCGTGGTTACATCTCCCCCTACTTCGTCACCAACGCCTCCAAGATGCGGGTCGAGCTGGAAGACCCCCACATCCTGGTCTACGAGAAGAAGCTGTCCGGCCTGCAGGAGCTGCTGCCGCTGCTGGAGGCGGTGGCGCAGACCGGCAAGCCGCTGCTCATCATCGCCGAGGACGTCGAGGGCGAGGCGCTGGCCACGCTGGTGGTCAACAAGCTGCGCGGCGGCCTCAAGGTCGCGGCGGTGAAGGCGCCCGGCTTCGGCGATCGCCGCAAGGCGGTGCTGGAGGACATCGCGATCCTGACCGGCGGCCGGGCGATCAGCGAGGATCTCGGCATCAAGCTCGAAAACGTGACGCTCCCCATGCTGGGGCGCGCCCGGACGGTGATGATCGACAAGGAGAGCACCACGATCGTCAGCGGCGCCGGCAAGAAGGCGGAGATCGAGGCCCGCATCGTCCACATCAAGGCACAGATCGAGGAGACCACCTCCGACTACGACAAGGAGAAGCTGCAGGAGCGGCTGGCGAAGCTCGCCGGCGGCGTGGCGGTGATCCGGGTCGGCGGCGCGAGCGAGGTCGAGGTCAGGGAGCGCAAGGACCGCATCGACGACGCGATACATGCGACCCGCGCCGCGGTCGAGGAGGGCGTCCTGCCGGGCGGCGGCGTCGCGCTGCTGCGCGCCGCCGCAGCGCTGAAGCGGCTGCGCACCGAGAACGACGACCAGAAGATCGGCGTGGACATTGTCCGCAAGGCGGTCGGCTGGCCGGCGCGCCAGATTGCCATCAACGCGGGCGAAGACGGCTCCGTCATCATCGGCAGGATCCTCGAGAACGACCGGTACGCCTGGGGCTTCGACGCCCAGAGCGGGGAGTATGTCGACATGGTGAAGAAGGGCATCATCGACCCGACCAAGGTGGTGCGCCGCGCGCTGCAGGACGCCGCCTCGATTGCAGGGCTGCTCATCACCACCGAGGCGATGGTCGCCGAGCGCCCGAAGCCGCCGCCACCACCGCTGCCGGGGCATGATCATGACCACCATCCCGGCGATATGGACTTCTAGCGCATGATCCCGAACCCTACGCGTCGCGCCGTGCTGACCGCCGCCATCGCGGGAGGGGCCGGACTTGCCGGCGCTGCCCTGACCTTGCCGCTCGGCGCCGGCGATGAGGCGGCGGACCTGGTCAAGCAGCTGACCGGACGCACGGCCGCGGAATCGGACCGCCTGCATCTGTCGATGCCGCGCGTGTTCCCGAACGGCTCCGCCGTGCCCCTCACGCTCGACGTCGACAGTCCGATGACGGAGCTCGACCACGTCAGGTACGTTCGGCTGCTGGCGCCGAAAAACCCGCTCATCGAGATCGGCACCTTCCACTTCGCGCCACGCCACGGCGTCGCCCGCGTGTCGACCCGTATCCGCCTCGCCGAGCCGCAACATGTTCTGGCGGTGGCGGAGATGAGCGACGGCACGCTCATGATGAGCAGGGTGTGGGTCGAGGTGGAGAGCAACGGCTGCACTTGATACCGAACGGAGTCGAGACGTGCCCCCCCATCCCCGCGTGCAAGTCCCGGCGACCGCGTCGAAGGGCGCCGTCTTTCGCGTCAAGACGCTGATCAGCCATCAGATGGAGACCGGGCTGCGTCAGGACGACAAGGGCAACGCAATCCCGCGCCAGATCATCAACAAGTTCACGTGTCGTTTCGACGGCGAGGAGGTGTTCAGCGTCGATCTGCGTGAGGGCTTTGCGGCCAATCCGTTCATCGAGTTCCATCTTCGCGCGACGGAGAGCGGCCGGCTCGCTTTCATCTGGGAAGAGGATGGCGGCGGCGTCTACCGCCTGGAGCACAATATCATCGTTTCTTGATCACCACATGGGTCACCGTGTTGATGGGGACGTGCTCGCTGCACACGTCGCCGAGCGCGCGGGCGTCGATATCGGCGAGCAGCGCCCAGAGTGTGTCATGAAGCCGCCATAGCTGCATTGCCCACTCGGCGCGTCGGCGGATCAAGCCCGCCGGCGCACCACCATAGACACCGGAATAGGTGCAAGTGGAAGCGCTGTGTGCTGCACGACCTAGCGTTGTCGCTTGGCTTGCGTCAGTGCGAGCGGAGCCCTGTCAAATGTCTCATTCTTCGCGTCCGCACGTAGTGAGCGTTGGCCGCTGCTGCCATGGCACTCTCCGCGGCCTGGGCGCAGCGCTGCCAGCGCTCTGCCATGAGCTCCCACGTGGCCCGGTCTTCACGGTCCCTCGTGGCACGCGCCGCTCGCCTGCACTCCTCTGCGTGTCTGCGAAACTCGTCTGCAGGGACCATGCGGGGCGCTCCGTCGCGGTTGACACATAGTGACAGGTCGCGAGTCGCCGTTCCAGCCGTCGCCTCGGCGCGGCAGCCATGCGTCCCCGATAGACGGTAGGATGAAGCTACCGGACTTCAGGTTGAAGCTGGGCACCGGGCACCGGTGCTCAATCAACCTCAATCCAAGAGAGAGTCGCTGTAGACGGCACCCCTCGAAATCACACCAAGGTCTCGAGCGCCGCCGAGCAGTGTGATGAACGTGCGCCGTTTCACTCGATCTCCCATCTCCCACAAGTCCTAGCGCGAAACCGAGCAATCGCCATGCCAAGGAATTGGACGGATACTCTGGCGGCTTTGGACGGCCGTAGCAACGCGCGCGGAGCCGCGAGCGCCGACACGCTGCTGGTGATGGCGGCGCAGGAGGTGATCATCGTCGAGGATTGGCGCGTTCCTCGTGCACCCGCGGCGAGTGGTGCCTGTAGCAGCATTCCATCGGGCAAGCGATTGGCGTGAGCCAACTCGACCTCGCCGGACCGGTGTCGGTCACGGCGAGCTTCAATGAACCGCATTCCCCGGCAGGCGCACGGTGAAGACCGAGCCCTTGCCTGGCTCGCTCGTCACCGTCACGTCACCCCCCATCATACGCGCGAGCTTGCGCGAGAGGGCAAGGCCGAGCCCGGTGCCGCCGTAGCGCCGCGCGGTCAAGGAGTTGGCCTGGGTGAAATCCTGGAACAGCTTCGCCTGCTGCTCGGCGGTGAGGCCGATGCCGGTGTCCGCGACTGCCAAATCGATCCAATCGCGTCCGTCCATCACCTTGCGCACGCGCAGTGTGACTTCGCCCTCCTTGGTAAACTTGCAGGCGTTGCTCAACAGGTTGAGCAGGATTTGCTTGAGCCGCATCGGGTCCGCCGTGAGCGGGCCGAGATCGTCCGCGCTGTCCACCACAAGCCGGTTCTTGTTCTTCTCCGCCAGTTGTCCCGCTGTGCCGATCACTTCGTCGATCAGCCGGGCCAAGTTCACTGGCTCGAGGTTCAGCTCGAGCTTGCCAGCCTCGATCTTTGACAGGTCGAGCACCTCGTTGATCAGGCCGAGCAGGTGGGTGCCGGCGCCGTGCACGCGGCGTAGTGGCTCCGCTGCCTTTTCCGTGCCGAACTTCCCCGCGTTGGCGACCATCATCTCGGTCAGGCCGATGATGGCATTGAGGGGCGTGCGCAGCTCGTGGCTCATGCTGGCGAGGAACTGCGATTTGTGCTGGCTCGCCTCAGCGATCTGGCGGCTCTTCTGCTCGATCTCACTGAACAGCCGGGCATTCTGGATCGCCAGCACCGATTGCGCGGCGAACGTCTGCAGCAGTTCGATCGTGCTCTTGGGGAACTCGCCGGGCGCCTTGCGGCGGACCACCAGGGCTCCCACGATCTGGTCGGGAGCGAGCAGCGGCACGATCAGCAGCGCGCGGAAGCCGGCACGCACGATAACATCGAGGACAAGCGGTGATGGATCCTGAACGTCCGGAATCTGGATCGGCGTGCGCTGCGCGGCAGCCTCGCCGATCGCTGTCTCGCCGAGGCCGATACGACGATCCCCGATCGCGGCAATGATCGTAGCGTCCATTCCATAGGTCGCGCGCAGCCGAAACTCCTGGCCTGCCTCGTCAAACACAAAGATCGCACCGGCCTCGGTGCTGGAAAGCTGGGCCGCCTTGGCGACGATGGTGGTCAGGACGGTCTCGAGGTCAACGGTCGAATTGACGGCTTGGGTAACCTCGCCGAGCGCCCGCAGCTCCTCGACCGACTGTGTGAGCTCGCGCGTGCGCGCCTGCACCTCGTCGAACAGCCGCACGTTCTCGATCGCGATCACCGCCTGGTCGGCGAAGGTTTCGACCAGCTCGATTTGCTTCTCGGTGAATGCCTGCACTTTGCTGCGTGTCAAAACCAGCACGCCAATCGGGAACTCCTTCGCGCAACATCGGCACGCCAAGCACCGTGCCGAACGTTGCTTCGCCGGGCCATAGCGGCCAACCTGGATCAGGATCCTCCGTGGGTTCACGGACGTGCACGGACTTGCCAACGGACAAAACGTGGCCAACTAATCCTTCCTTCGGTCCCGTGCGGTTCACGCCCCATGCGCTCCTGGTGTTCGGGCGCGAAGCCGTAGCTGGCCACATGATGAAACAGGCCGGCCTTCGCCAACCGAACGGCTGCCCGGTCCGCGCGACACAACCGCGCGGCCGATTCGACCAGCGTGTCCAACACCGGCTGCAAATCGAAGGTCGAGCGGCTGATCACCTTGAGCACGTCGGCGGTAGCGGTCTGCTGCTGCAGGGATTCGCGCAGCTCGTTGAGCAGCCGCATGTTCTCGATCGCGATGACGGCCTGGGCGGCGAAATTTTTGAGCAACTCGATCTGCTTGGCGGTGAACGGCCGAACCTCCGTGCGGCTTATCGTGATCGCGCCGATCAGCTCGTCCTCCTTGAGCATCGGCACCGACACGACCGATCGATACCCCGCGACATCGACGGAGGAGACCGTAAAGGGATCGCGTTCGATGTAGGACTGGACCGTCCTGATGTCGGCGATGTGGGTTACCTGTTTGTTTCTGAGGACGCCCCCGAGGGCGGTGTCCGGCGGCGGCCGGACTAGGGGCTCGCGCCGCCGAGCCACGGCGTACGCAGGCGGAACATTGTGCAACGCAGCCGCTCGGAACCCATCCGCCTCACGCAGAAACAGTGTGCCAAAGGTGGCTTCGCAGATGCGTGCGGCGTTGGCCAGCAGGGCCTGGAATACGGGCTCCAGCTCACCGGGAGAACTGCTGATGACCTGCAGCACCTCGGACGTCGCAGTTTGCTGCCCCAGCGCCTGGGAAAGGTCGTCGGTGCGCTGGCGCAATTCGTTGAGCAGGCGTATGTTTTCGATGGCGATAACCGCCTGCTTGGCGAAATTCTGCACCAGCTCGATCTGCTTTTCGGTGAAGGGACGAACCTCTTGGCGGTAGATGCCGATCGCGCCCATCAGCTCGTCATCTTTGAGCATCGGTACAACGAGCAATGTCCGGACGCCGCCGAGTTCAACGGCGGCAACTGTCAATGGATCGCGATCAAGGTACGATGGGTCTCCACGATAGTCTGCAATGTGGATTGTCTGACGGGATTGGACAACACGGCTAATCACGGTTAACGGACCCGGTCGATTCAACGGTGGCCGGTGAGGCCCACGCTCCAGGTACTCCGCCAACGCCGGAGGTATGCCAAGCCTCGAGATGATCCGAGCGATGCCGTCCTCGATCCGCCACAAAAATCCAAACTTGGCTGCGCAGATGCGTTCCGCGTTCGCCAGCATGGCCTCGAACACCGGCTCCAGTTCGCCCGGCGATTTGCTGATGACCTGGAGGACCTCCGAGGTTGCTGTCTGCTGCTCCAGCGCCTCGGCAAGGTGCTGCCGGGCTTCGGCGAGCTCGCGATTACGCGCTTCGAGCTGCCGTTTCAGCTCGGCCGAGGACGGCCGAGCCGGGCTGGCGCGTGTTCTCGCCTTCGTTCCGGGCGAACGAATACGAGTTGGCGGTCCGCTTTTCGCGCGCTTGCGAGACAAGATCCCCTCTCGGCGCGACCCGTCGGCTGATCGTCCTTGAGCGATCCCCTGGAGCGACAGCCTAGCACGTCCCACAAGCAGCGTGATGCCGCTTCCTGCGGAATTCGCCGGACTGATCACCCAATGCCGGCTGCTTCCGGAAATGGCACATCTGAGACTTGCAATCGTGGCCCAGGGAGGTCCGCGCTCGGTGGTAATCCGGTCGTTGACGGGCTGAGCTACGTCGGCGTCATCCGGGACGATCGCGGCGAAGGCCTGCTGCACCTGGTCGCCGAAGCCTTTGTAGGGGCCAGCCTCATATTCGGCGAGACGGGCCTCGTCAGCCGGACGGCCGGAATGGGCAAAGTGGTTGGTGCCTTTGGTGAAGGCGCCTGGGACCACGATCGAAGTCTCGATCCCCCAGCGGGCCAGCTCGCGGGCATACTGAACCGCCAGTGCGTCCATCGTGCGCACAATCTCCCAAGGTCGCCGGGTCAACACCTCTCAGACGGTGCCGAGCCACCGTAAACCCTGGAGAGACACGCCCGCCGCAAACGCGGCGACGAACCCTGGTTTCGTGGTCATCGGCTTGCCGAGCACGTGCAGGGCTCGCCTCCTTCAGAACAATTCAGGTCTCGCCCAAGGACATGCCGGCAGGCTCCGGCCCATACTCGCCGTCACATTGGTTCTGCGGTAGGCTCGTCGGCCAGCGAAAAAGAACAGTTCCCAAACGCTGTCTTTGCGCTTCAGGGGAGGCACGGCATGAGACGGCGGGAGTTCATCACGCTGCTAGGCGGCGCGGCGGCGTGGCCGATGGCGGCACGCGCGCAGCAGACGAGATTGTACCGATTTGGTGCCCTCTTCGTAGGCAGTGCGGACTCCGATACCTTCCGAACAGAGCTGCGGGAGGAAATTCGAAAATCTGGCTACGTCGAAGGCCAAAATGTTCATTTCGAGTTCCGGTCGGCGGAAGAGAAGCTCAATCTACTTCCCGCGCTCGCCGCAGAGTTGATCGCTCTTAAGGTCGATGTGATCATAGCGGTCTACACACCCTGTGCGCTCGCTGCGCAACGGGTGACGCGCGAGATTCCCATCGTCGTTGTAACGGGTGATCCGCTCGGAACGGGTCTGGTGGCGAACCTGGCTCGTCCGGGCGGCAACATTACTGGCGTGTCACTCATGGCTGCAGAGTTACATGGCAAATGCGTCGAACTGCTACGCGACATGGTCCCATCTGTGCGCCGAGTTGCTGGTCTTGCGAACGCCGCGGATCCGTTCTCCAAATCCGTTCTCGAACAGTTCGAGCTTGCGGGCAGAACTACAGGCATCGAGATCGCACCCGTCATGGTACGCACACCCGATGAAGTCGACGCGATATTCGCGATCGCGAAAAAGGAAGGAGCGGACGCGGTTGTGGTGCAAGGTAGTTTAGCGTCAAAAAACGTCGCCGAGTTGGCGCTTAAGCATCGTCTGCCGGCAGCAACGGTCCCACGGTCATTTGCCGAAGTCGGCGGGCTACTGTCGTACGGCGCCGACGGTCCCGACTCGTTTCGTCGGAGCGCATCTTTCGTAATCAAAATTTTGCAGGGCGGAAGACCCGCGGACATGCCTGTGGAGCAACCCACCAAATTTGAGCTGGTGATCAATCTCAAGACCGCCAAGGCGCTCGGCATTGAGGTGCCTTGGTTCCTCCAGCAGCGCGCTAATCAGGTAATCGAATGAGGAGGCGCGAGTTCATCACCCTGCTCGGCGGCGCGGCGGCGTGGCCGGTGACGGCGCGGGCGCAGCAGGGCGAGCGAATGCGTCGCATCGGCGCGCTGATGGGGTATCCCGAGAGCGACCCGGAAGGACAGGCCCGTGTCGCGGCGTTCCGCGATGGACTCCAGAAGCTCGGGTGGACGGAGGGCCGCAATATCCGGATGGACATTCGCTGGGTGACACCCGACGACGCCGAGTCGAGGCGACGATTCGCCAAGGAGCTCGTCGCGCTGCAGCCTGACCTGCTTCTTTCGCATGGCACGCCCAACACGGCGACTTTGCTGCAACAAACGCGCACCATCCCGATCGTTTTCGCGGCTCTTTCCGATCCGGTCGGCGGCGGCTTCGTCGCGACCTTTTCGCGGCCGGGCGGCACCGTCACTGGCTTTGCCAATATGGAGCCGACGATGGCCAGCAAGTGGCTGGAGTTGCTCAAGGAGATTGCGCCGCGCGTCGATAGCGTCGCCATCTTGTTCAACCCGGCAACGGCACCCTATGCCGAATATTGGCTGAACCCCTTCAAAGCCGCCGCCGTGTCCTTGGCAGTGGAGGCGAGCGCCGCACACGTTCACGACACGTCGGGGCTCGAATCCGTAGTTGCCACACATGCACACGTGCCGAATGGCGGCCTGATCGTGATGCCGGATACCTTCACGAGCACCCATCGCGCGGAGATTACAGCACTGGCGGCACTCCACCGCCTCCCAGCCGTCTATCCGTTCCGTTTCTTCACTGAGCTCGGCGGCTTGCTCTCCTATGGAAATGACCTGATCGATGATTTCCGGCGCGCGGCGAACTACGCCGACCGCATCCTCAGGGGCGCGAAGCCGAGCGAGCTTCCCGTGCAGTTTCCAGTCAAATTCGAATTGGTGATCAATCTCAAGACCGCGAAGGCGCTCGGCCTCGACGTGCCGTTCCTCCTGCAGCAGCGCGCCGGTGAGGTGATTGAATGAAGCGCCGCCAATTCATGACGCTGCTCGGCGGCGCGGCGGCATGGCCGCTCGCCGCGCGCGCGCAGCAGCAGGCGATGCCGGTGGTCGGCTTCATCCACAGCGGAATGCCCACACACCCGATTTATCAAGCACAGCTGGCCGCGTTCCGGCAGGGCCTCAAAGAGGGCGGCGGCTTCTCCGAAGGCCAAAACATGCAGATTGAATATCGATGGGCCGAGGACAACGTCAACCGCCTGCCGGAGCTGGCGGCGGACCTGGTGCGCCGCAACGTCAATGTCATCACAGCGGTCGGCGGTCCGGCGTCAAACCTAGCGGCGAAGCGCGCGACGGCGACCATCCCCGTTGTCTTCAACACCGGAGCCGATCCGGTCGAGGTAGGTCTCGTCGCCAATGTCCGCCGACCCGGCGGCAACGTGACTGGCATCACCTTCTTCGCTGAGGAGCTTGGCGGTAAGGCGCTGGGCCTACTGCATGAGCTGGTGCCTCGCGTCAAGACGATCGGCTTGATGGTCAATCCAGGCAATCCAGAGGCACCGCGCAGCACGGCCAACACGGTCGCAGCGGCACGTAACCTCGGGCTCGCGATGGGAATCGTCAACGCCGGAACGCCCTCCGAGATCGAAAAGGCGTTCGAGACGATGGTTGAACGCAAGGTTGGTGGCTTGCTTGTCGGCGCCGACGCGTTTTACGGCGGCCGCATTCCGGAGCTTGTGTCGCTCGCAACGCGCCACAAGATGCCGACAATGTTCTCCCGCCGCGAATTTGCCGAGGCCGGGGGCTTGATGAGCTACGGAACCAGCGTGATCGATGCCTATCGCCAAACCGGCATATACGTCGCGCGCATTCTCAAAGGTGACAAGCCAGGCGAGCTGCCGGTCATGCAGGCGACAAAGTTCGAATTCGTCATCAACCTCAAGACTGCCAAGGCGCTGGGCATCGATGTGCCAATGGCCTTCTCGGCCGGCGCCGACGAGATTATCGAATGAGGAGACGGCAGTCATCGGGCTACTCGGCGGCGTGCCATTTCCGCTGCGCACGCGCTGAGAACTCACCAAGTCCCATCCTAAACCCGCAGCATCGCCGGGTTCTTGATCTTGATCCGGGTCTTGGTGCGGCCGGAGCGATACGGAAAATCGCGCCGCTTCGACACGATCCCCTCAAGCCCCATTCGGCACGCGTGGGCGAACATCATGGCGCCGTCGATCTCAGCGTGCTCGACGCACTGGATGCCCGCCGGCGCGATGCCGTTGAGCTCGATCGTGCCGCCGCCGCTCAGTAACAGGAGGGCATCGCCGTCGCCTGAGCTGCCGAGCGAATAACCTTGTCCTTGCAGCATAAGGCAACACCTTTGCCGATTTCGGCTGCTCGGCGAGAGTGGCCTGGCTCAGGCGAGGCGAGCAGGCTTGAGCAGGTCGGACAGGCCTACGCGGTGCAGCATCTCGGCGCGCAAACGGTCGAGGACGGTGAAGCCCACATCGGCGCCATCCTGGGTCGGGTCGTAGTGAACCCGGAAAGGTCGCGCGCCGAACGGCGTATCGACGATCGCGACGATGGCATCGGCAACGCCGCCCACGTCGGCGTCATCCGGGACAATCGCGGCGAAGGCCTGCTGCACCTGGTCGCCGAAGCCTTTGTAGGGGCCAGCCTCATATTCGGCGAGACGGGCTTCGTCAGCCGGACGGCCGGAATGGGCAAAGTGGTTGGTGCCCTTGGTGAAGGCGCCCGGGACCACGATCGAAGTCTCGATCCCCCAGCGGGCCAGCTCGCGGGCATACTGAACCGCCAGTGCGTCCATCGCCGCCTTGGCGGCAAAATAGGGCGACAGATAGGGCGGCGTGCCACCCGCCGAGCTGCTGCTCGAGATCCACACCAACAGGCCCTGTTTCCGACCGCGCATGTGCGGCAGGACGGCGCGATTCACCCGCTGAGTGCCGAGGACGTTCACGTCATATTGCTGCGCGAACTGTTCGGGCGTGAAGGACTTGGCCGGGCCGAACATCATATGGCCGGCGTTGTGGATGACGACATCGATGCGGCTCGCTTCGCCGATGATCCTCTCGACCGCGGCGTTGGTGGAGGGTTCGGATTGTACGTCGAGCTCGACGGCGCGGAGGTCCATACCCTCGCGGGTCGCGAGGTCGGCCATCTCGGCCGCGTTCTTCGCGTTGCGGCCACCGACGTCGCGCATCGAGGCGTAGACGACGTGGCCGGCGCGGGCGAGCGCCTCTGCGGTGAGACGGCCAAAGCCGCTGGAGGCGCCGGTGACGAGGATGACTTTCTTCATGGCTTGATCTCCTGAGTTGCCGGGATGGCGCCGATGCTCGGCGCGTGTTGCAAAAAAAGTGTCAGACGAGGCCGCCGTTGGTGCGCAGCACCTGACCGTTGATCCAGCCGCCGTCCGGGCCGGCCAGGAAGGCCACCGTGTTGGCGATGTCCTCGGGCTGGCCGAGCCGCTCGAGCGGCGGCGTCTTGGCGAAGCGGTCGATGAGGTCCGGCGACTTGCCCTTGAGAAAGAGCTCGGTCGCCGTGGGGCCGGGCGCGACCGCGTTGACGGTGATGTTGCGGCCGCGCAGTTCCTTGGCCAGGACCGCAGTCAGCATCTCGACGCCGGCCTTGGTCGCCGTATAGACGCCGTATGTCTCCAGCCTGGTGCCGACCACGCTGGTCGAGAAATTGACGATCCGTCCCCCATCGCGCAGGCGCCTCGCGGCTTGCCGCAGCGTGTTGAACGTGCCCTTCAGGTTGACCGCAACGATCCGATCGAAGTGCGCATCATCCGCATCCGCGATCCGCGACAGCGGCATGATGCCGGCATTGTTCACCAGGACATCGACGCCGCCGAAGGCCGCCTCGGCGGCATCGAACATGCGGGCGACCGCGGCCGGCTCGCTGACGTCGGCCTTCGCGGTAAGCGCCTTTCCGCCCGCCGCCTCGATCTTGCGCGCAAGCGCCTCGGCGGAGGCATCGTCGCCGGAATAGTTGATGATGACGGTAAAGCCGTCTCGAGCGAGCCGCGTAGCAACGGCGGCACCAATGCCGCGCGATGCGCCGGTGACGATTGCCACCCTGTTCGTGTCTTCGTTCATCTTGACCTCCTGGTTCCGCCCGTCATGAGCGGCTGGGAGATCAATAACGGCTGGCCCACCAAAGATAATGAGGGTAGGATTGGCAGGACTGTTCTATTATCACGAACAATTGGCGGCCGCATGGATCGGCTGGATGCGATGCGGCTTTTCACCCGGGTCATGGAGCGGCGCAGCTTCACCCAGGCGGCGAATGATCTGGGAATCCCACGATCGACGGCGACTGCGGTCATCCGCCAACTGGAGGAGCGGCTGGGCGTCAGGCTGCTCCAGCGCACCACCCGCACGGTGCGGCCGACGCTGGACGGCGAGGCTTATTACCGTCGCTGCCTGGCAATTCTTGACGATGTCGAGGATGCCGAGGGCGCGTTCCGCGGCGCCATCCCTAAGGGAATGCTGCGGGTGGAGGTGCAGGGCACGCTCGCGCGCCACTTCCTGGTGCCGGACCTGCCGGACTTCTTCGCGCGCTATCCCGGGATCGAGATCACCATGAGCGAGAGCGACCGTTGGGTCGATGTGGTGCGCGAGGGTGTGGATTGCGTGCTGCGGTATGGCGCGCTGCCGGACAGCGAGCTGGTGGCGCGTACCGTCTGCATGCTGCCGCGCGTCACGTGTGCCGCGCCGGCCTATCTGGAGCGCCGTGGCACGCCGGAGACGATCGAGGATCTGGCGCATCACCTCGCGGTCGGGCTGCGATCGATCACCACAGGCGTCGTCACGCCGTTCGAGTTTGTGACGACAACCGGGCTCATGCGGGTGGAGATGGCCGCGCCGTTCTCCGTCACCGGCACCGAGACGTTCCTCGACGGGGTGCGCCGCGGCCTGGGGCTCGCCCAGATGCCGGTCTTCCATATCGAGCGCGATCTGGCGGCCGGCCGGCTGGTGCAGGTGTTGCCGCATCATCCGCTGCCCGCCGGCCCGGTCTCGGTCCTCTATCCACGCAGCCGGCAGCTCTCACCGCGCGTGCGCCTGTTCATCGACTGGATCGTGCAGCGGTTTTCGATGTCCGGCGGAAACGCCAGCGCCGGATGAAAAACCTGGCTCCCCTTCCTGGATACGTATCGAACCATGTGCCGCGCCCCGAAGCCCGCTTTTCGGCAGATTTTGGAGGATGTCCGGGAGTTCCGTTTGGCCGCCTAGCCAGCACGATCGGAGCCGATGGCCCGCGCGGGCTGGTGATAAGCCAGCCTGCCCGTAGCGGGCCGGGCTTCATCCAGGGGGCCGCGCCAAGACGGCGATGATCGGCTAGAATGAACCCCGACCGGAACGGAACTAGCGTGGAACTAGCGTGAAGGGAGGGCGGTATGGCCAAGGCACCCGAGCCGAAGAAGCTGTGCTTCGTCATCGGTCCGATCGGCGACGAGGACAGCCCCGTTCGCGTGCATGCTGACTGGCTGCTCGAGGGCATCATCCAGCCAGTGATGGCCGACTTACCGGAATTCACTGTCAAGCGAGCCGACAAGGATCCCCGGCCCGGCCTAATCGATGCTCAGATGATCGATGACCTGCTGAAGGCCGATTTGGTCATCGCTGACCTGAGCTTCTCGAATCCTAATGCCTTCTACGAGATCGGCATTCGCCACATGGCGCAGAAGCCGATCATCCATATGCAGTTGGCAGACGAGAAGCCGCCATTCGACGTGAGTCTATATCGCGCGATCAAGTTCTCGCGTGCAAAATACCGCGATCTTGGGACCGCAAAAGCCGACCTGAAGCGAGCGATCGAGGCAGTCCTCGCCGACGGCTACGAGGTCGAAAACCCAGTCACTAACGCGCGCGGCCGTATAAAGCTTCAGGAGCACGCAACGGGAGAGCAGCAGGTTCTGCTCGAGCAGTTGGAAGCTCTCGGGAACAAGATGGACGATGTCGCGGATTTGGCGGAAGCGGCATTTGACGAAGCTCGCAGAGCCAACACGAATGACTTTCGATCTATGGCGTCCCGAAACGATGCTTTACTGGGGGCTTCGGAAAAAGCACGCCGCTCACTGAAGGAATTAAAAGAGTCCTTTATCAAGGGATACAACAGCCAGACAAAAAACGGGTAGCTGAAGCGGCGGCTGCGAGTGATAGTCAAAAGCCGCGCGGCAACCAGCTTGCTCAGGTGGCCGCTCGCCGTCGCGCGAGAGACATTGGCGCAGTAAGCAAGCTCAGTGGCCGTCAGCGACTGGCCGCCCATAAGGGCGCTAAGCATCGTCGCTCGCGCAGTGTCACCCACGAGAGCGGCCACTTCCACCAGATTTGCCGCTGCGACCATCCTTAACCCTATCGCTGATACCGGAAGCATATCAATCGAAAACAGTTTCGGCATGGGCCGAACTGTTCGCGCGAGACAATTGCGAACCTCGCAGCAAGAATGCGCTGTAGCCCTAGTCTAGCAAGGGCGCTCACGGTTGGCATGGAGGATGAGATGGTCGCCTATTGGATCGCGCGCTCGAAGGTCAACAATCCCGATCAGTACAAGAAGTACACCGACCTGGTACCAGGCATCCTCCAAAAGTTCGGCGGCAAGATCCTGGCGCGCGGCGGCAAGTTCAAGATCCTCGAGGGCCCGGAGAAATTCCACCGCTTCATCGTCATCGAGTTCCCCAGCTTCGAGAAGGCGGTCGCCTGCCACGAATTGCCCGAGTACCTTGAGGCCGCGGCGCACCGCAAGAAGGACGGCGCGGGCGAGTTGGAGATCGTCATCGTCGAGAGCATCTGAGACCCACCGACACGCCTAGGCCCGGCGGCCCATGAAAGATATGGGGGTAAGGGGATGTGGACCGGCGCGAAAGCCTGAGCAGGGAATATGATCCTCCAGCAGTTAAACGTCATGTTGATCCGCACCCTTTATTTCGAGCAAGCAAGTATCATTGCTGTCGTGGTTTGCAGCCTGATCGTCGCCGGCTTCCTGAAGGGGATAATCGGGGTCGGCATGCCAGTCGTCGCGCTGCCGCTGCTGTCGCTGTTTATCGACGTCAAATCAGCGGCCATGCTACTGAGCATGCCTCTGATCTTCAGCAACTTGCCGCAGGCGCTGGAGGGCGGAAAGACTGGATGGTGCCTCGTGCAATTGATGCCGGTGATTCTCGGCATGATTCCCGGCCTCTTCCTCGGAGTCCGAGTCCTGTTGGCGCTCGATGCGAACGTTGCAGAGATTATCGCAGGCCTAGTGCTTATGGGTGTCGGCGGCGTCACGCTGCTCGCGCCGAAGCTGCAGCTTCAGTCTCGCTTGGTTTTACCAACCGGTATCACATTCGGATTTTTCGGCGGGATTCTGGGAGGCATTGCAGCGATGCCGGGCCCGCTTGTTTTCATATTTCTGCTTGCAAAGGGACTGCGCGGAAAGGCCTTCACAAAGGAAGCATCGCTGTATCTCGTCGCTTCCGCCGGCTTGCTGGCAATTCTTCTGACGGCAAGCCGCCAGTTCAGTTGGCTTGACGTTTCAGTCTCGACGGCTGCGATGTTGCCAGTCGTGCTCGGCATGTACGTCGGACAACACATGCGCGATAAAATTGCGCCTGAGACATTCAAGAAGCTGGTGTTGATCGCGGTCATTGCCGCGGGCGCGGGCTTGCTGCGACATGGTTTCTTCAGTTGACGGGCTTGCCGGTGCCGCTGCGGTTGGTTCGTCAGGTGTGGCCGCAGCGTCGCGAAGTTGCGTCGGCGGAATGTGTCAATGACTTTGGAACACCTGGTGTCATGAGATTAGCGAGCAAGCGGGTTTGATTGAGGGCGGTGTTGGCTCCTTTTTCGGTGGATTGATCCAGGCTGCGGTGGGTAGTGCCGGCGGCTTCGGGGCGACGCCCTTGAAGCGCATGGGATGGGCGGCGAACGCGGCATCGAGCGTGATGGCGCGTTGCGCGGTCAGCGCCGCGGCGGTGCCGTCGTGGACCGCGGCCGGAGCCATCAAGCCGATTCCGCCGTGGCGGTGCTCGTGATTGTACCAGTGGAAGAACCGCCGGCAGTGAGCGCGAGCGTGCTTCGATCGAGCCGAAGCGATCGGGGAAGTCGGGCCGGTATTTCAGGGTTTTGAACTGCGCCTCGGAGTACGGATTGTCATCCGAGACGTGCGGGCGGCTGTGGGTCTTGGCGACGTCGAGGTCGATGAGGAGTGCGGCCACGGGCTTCGATCGCATGCTGGTGCCGCGATCGGCATGGAGCGTGAGGGTCCCGGGAGCGATGTTCTCCTTCTCCACGGTGTCGGCGATGAGCTGCTCGGCGAGCTCTGCGGACTCCCGATGAGCGAGCAGCCAACCGACGACGTAGCGGCTGTAGATGTCGAGGATCACGTAGAGATGGAAGCAGGTCCATTTGGCCGGGCCCTTCAGCTTGGTGATATCCCAGGACCACACTTCGTTGGGCCGGATCGCCAGGAGCTCGGGCTTGGCGTAGAGCGGATGGGTTCGCTGACGTCGGCGCTCGCCGGTTTGGTTGTCGGCGGCCAGGAGCCGATACATGGTCCGGATCGAGCCGTGATAGCGGCCTTCGTCGAGCAATGTGGCAAACACCGCGGCCGGCGCCACGTCGGTGAAGCGCTCGCTGTCGAGAAGGCCCAGCAGCAGATCCTGCTCGGCGATCGAGAGCGCCAACGGGGGCCGTGGCCGCGCCCGCGGCACATGCCGAGACGCGGTCACCCGATGCCCGGCGCGATCGCGGTACACGAACCCGCGGTTCAGCGCGAACGCCTGACAGGCACTCCTCAGGCCGACGTGCGGGGCGAGCTCGGCCACGGCCAGCATCACGCGTCCCCGTTCGTCTCGTCCGCCGTCGGCAGCCCCAGTGCCACGCACAGTTTTTTTTGGGCCTCGATGATCAGCTCAGCGCGCTCGAGCTTGTGGCGCAGACGGGCGTTGTCGCGGTGCAGCTCCTGGATTTGTCGGGCCGAGGGATCCGGCTTCGGCCCCCGCCTTTTTGGCGCGAGCGCAGCCTGATCGGCCGCGCCGAGCTGCTTGCGCCAGCTCGTGATCATCGAGGAGTAGATGCGCTCGCGACGCAGGAACGCACCGAGCGTACCGGCCTCCTTGCAACGCTCGGCCTCGGCGAGCAACCGGCGCTTATCGCTCCCGGAGAACCGGCGGCGCCTGGCGATCGCAACGACCTCCGGGTCACGCCGCGCCGCTTCCTCCGAGGCCATCTCTCCAGTCGCCCTACGGGCTCCTTCCGAGACGGCCTCGGAGCAGGAACCAGACGATCCATTCATCGAAGACTTCAGCAATGAGGTCATGTGCATGTCCTACCTGTACTCTAAATTGCCCGAGACAGGTGTTTCATCTCTCATTGGCACGGGGGGCGGGGGCGGTAACAGGGCTTGGGGGCGAGCAGGCCCTCGACTTTACGCCGGACGAGCAGGCAAGCCAGCCGCCGGATATCGCGCTCGCTTAACTACACTCGGCATCTGCTGCACTGCACCGAAGTCTCGTAGCAAAGCGACGATAAGGGTCATTCGCGTCGATATTGCCACGTCCGCGCCCTCGTCCGCTATCCACAGGACAATACCACGTCCGACCGAGGGTCGTCTGCTCGTCGCCTTCCTGCCTTCGATGCGCAAACGACGGGCACGGCCGCCGCAGTCCTGCGTCCTGCCTCGGTCGATCTGGTGAACATGACGCGCGTGCGGGCCGCCACAGAATCAGCATACCGGCTGCAATGAGTCCGCACGCAGACTGCTGCCTGGGCGTGCAGCGGTCTTCGATGTCCGGCGGAAGCGGCAGCGCCGGATCACCTCCGCTATTTGCGGTACGATGGTATGCGGAGCCCCCGACTGCGCTGCCATCGGAAGGATGCGCACAGACACCGCTAGGCGCACCCGAGTTGACGAGACCGGTTCCTTGCCTGCGAACGCCTTGCCAGCACGTCGCTCGGCTTCAAGTCGAGGACACCGCGAGGGCCCTCGGCCTCCAGGCGCCGGCGACCCTGCTCGCCATCGCCGACGAGGTGATCGAGTGAGCGGAACCCCTTTCGTGAAGCCGAGCGGCAACCGGCAATGGGAGAGCCAAAACGTCGCGCTGTGACAACTTGTCCAGCCCACGCTTGCTCTTACGCCCCATCCGGCCCTGAGGCGCATCTGCCAGACTCGTCATGGAGTTGCCATCGTGTGTTCACAACTTTGGCTGATTGTGGACTCGGAACTTCGTTTACCAGAACGGGTAACGCCATAACCGGACGGGGTAACACCCTACTCCGGACGGGTAACACCCTACCCTCGCCGCGCGCCGCATCCGTTCGACAACAAACGTGCCGAGGCGCACTGTCACAATTCTCATTCAATTGGCCGCTGTCGCCCCTTAAAGGCAGCGGTGCAAGGAGAGTTTTGCGGTTCGCTCAACCAGGGGAGGAGGTCGCGATGGCATACACTGTTACCGGCACGGGGGGAAATGACACGTTGAATCAATCCGGCGACGCGGGTCCGGGCACCATCGCTGGTCTGGCTGGCGACGACACCATCACGGTGGGAACCGGTCTCGCCACCGTTACCGGTGACAGCGGCAATGACAGCGTGCTGCTGCAGGCGGGCAACACCGGCACGGTGAACGGAGGAACCGAGAACGACAGCATCGGCGGTACGGCCGGGGCGATGGTGCTGTTCGGCAGCGACGGCGCCGATACGGTCAACCAGACCGGCAGCACCGGGCAGACGATCGTCGGCGGCAACGATTCGAGCGACGCCAACGATACGATCTACGACGGCACCGGCAGCGATATCGTGTTCGGCAATGGCGGCAACGACACGATCGAGTTGCGCGGCGGCAACGACACCACGATCGGCGGCTTCGGCAACGACTTGTTCTGGGACGACTCGACGAGCGCCACGTGGGTGGCGTTCGGCAACCAGGGCAACGACACGTTCAACATCTATGGCGGCACCGACACCATCTGGGGCGGCCTCGGAAACGACTGCATCTTAGACCAGTCGGCCACCGGCCGTCCGCTCTATTTCGGCAACGAGGGCAACGATACGGTCAATGCCACGACGAACACCGGAGCGGGCCTGACCGTGGTCGGCGGCAACGACTCGGCCGACGGCAACGACTGCATCATTACCGGCAGCGGGGCCGACCTCATCTTGGGGAACGGCGGCAACGACACGCTGTTTCCGGAAGCCGGCGTTGACACGGCGGTCGGGGGCTTCGGCAACGACTGCATCTACACAAGGAACGCCCTACACGGCAGCAATCTCTTTTTCGGCAACGAGGGCAACGATACGATCGTCCAGTTCGGCTCCGACGGCGCCAACACGGTGTTCGGCGGTCAGGGCAATGACACCATCCGCATGAATGCGGTCAGCGGTGGCGGGACCAATCGGGACACCCTGCAGGGGAACGAAGGGAACGACACGATCCGCGGGAATATCGAGATCGACACGATCTCGGGCGGCAGCGGCAACGACGTGTTCGCCTACTCCACTGCCGCCGACGACGGCAACAATGCGGCCGGTGGCGGGCCGGTCGAATTCATCACCGATGTCGACTTCGCAGTCGATCGCTTCCAGACGACGCCGGCGATCACGTTCGCGACCAACACCGGCGCCGGCACCGGGGTCGACCTGAACGCGTCGGCCAACAACGCCATCAACAGTGCGAGCGCGCTTGCCGGCGGCGCCCTTACGGTGGCGGCACAGTTCACCTTCGGCGGCCACACGTATCTGGCAATCAATCTGGCCGTTGCCGGCTTCCTCGACACCGACGACCTGCTGCTCGACATCACCGGGGCGACCGGCGCGATCGGCGGCGGCAACTTCATCTGAGCGCCCGAGGCGTGCGCGGAGGAGGGGCGAAGCCCCTCCTCTCGCGTGAGGCACACCGGGTGCCTGTGCGGCATCCGAGCATGCGGTGAATACCGTCGTCTATTCCTCGATTGCGTGGAATGGCGCAATGTTGCAAAGAACCGGTGCATCCGGGCTGGAAGCCTACCTGGCAAGAAAGCACGCGTTCAATCGTCGTCGCCGGAAGCTGCGTCTGGATTTCGATACGCTTTTTGGCCTCTTCGCGGCTGACGCCAGCGGCGCCGCAATAGCGCGGCGCGCACGCATCTCGAAGGAACGCATCAATTTCATTTTCAACCGATATTTCCGTGACCTGTTCGGCACGACCGGGCTGGAGCGCCGGAGAAATGTGGAAGGAAAGATCCGGGAGCATGCGGAGCGGCGACTTTCTCACGCGGTCGGCACGGATCGGGTCCTCGTTGCGATACGAGCCTCTGCCGACAAGGCCTGGTCAAGCCGGGAGATCGAGCCTGTCGTACGCAGCAAGCGGGATCTTGCTCAATTTCGTCGCAAGGCTGTGCTCGTCGACGGGAAGAAGCTGGAATTGGTGCATCACATCAGAACCGTCCGATTTTCCCGGCGGGGCACGATCGCGTATGGCTCCACGACTTTGTACCGGACGACCCTGGAGAGGGTGAAGCGCACCATATTCGTCATCAACGTGCCCCGTTATCCTCGCCGCATCATTCGCTGCAAAAGCGACAAGCTGCTGAAGAGTTTATTTTCTGCCGGCCGGGACAGGGTCTCCGTCTACATTCCGCTCAGGAAACAGCTGCAGAATCCTCGCTACGATTTCCTTGCAGACGAGGACAATTGGAGTTGAGCCAAACGGCCCGCGTCGACCGCCTGACGCATCCATTGGCCTGTAGCCCGGGTATTTGCATGCCGCTTCCGGGCGCTGCCGAAGACCGATATGCTGCGGTTCATCTCGCCGTCGCGGACGCCGCATGCGTTGACATCATCAAACGGAGGCGCGCAGTCATGCCAAATCATGCTCGAAGGTGCTTGCAGACGTCAGCGCTCGGAACGCTGCTGGGCTTCGTGTTTGCGACGAATGTCGTTGCCGCCGAGAAGGAGCGGATCAATCCTCCGGGCGTCTTCACGCACCCGAATTTCACGCGCGTCATCACCGTCAAGGGGCCGGGCAAGATGATTTTCGTCGCCGGGCAGACGCCTTCGGACATGGACTACAAGTGTGTGGCGCCGGGCGATTTCAAAGGCCAGTTCATCCAGGTGATGGACAACCTCAAGAAGGGCCTCGAGGCGGCAGGCGCCACCTTCGACGATGTCGTGCATCGCCGAACCTACGTGCTCGACATGGACAAGTACCTTGCGGCGATGCGTGACCCGGACATCCCGCGCTATTGGAACCGGGAAAAGCCGCCCGCCAGCACGACCGTCCAGGTGACCCGGTTGTCCGACCCGTGCTTCCTGATCGAGATCGACCTGTTGGCGGTCGTCGATTAGACCGGCAATTCAGAACAATTCAGCCCTCCCATAAGGACTTGCCGCCTCCTCTGTGACACACTGGGGTCAATGGGAGGACTCGTCATGTGGCACTTGAGACGGCGGGAGTTCGTCGGTCTGCTTGGCGGGGCGGTGGCATGGCCGCTGCGGGTAAGCGCGCAGCAAGCGATGCCGATGGTCGGATTTCTCCATAGCGGATCTGCGAGTCCGCCCCACGATGGATTTCGCCAGGGGTTGAACGACGCTGGTTATCGCGAGGGCCGGAACATTGTTGTCGAGTACCGCTATGCCGAAGGCCAATATGATCAACTGCCGACGCTCGCCGCTGACCTGGTCCGCCGGCAGGTGGTCGTGCTTGCCGCGTCCGGCGGCGTTCATACCCCAGTCGCTGCGAAGGCCGCGACCGCCACCATCCCGATCGTCTTTGCGGTCGGCAGCGATCCGGTCAGGTTCGGCCTCGTTGCGAGCCTCAATCGCCCAGGCGGCAATGTCACTGGCGTGAGCTTCTTCACTGCCGAACTGGAGCCGAAGCGTTTGGGCCTGCTGAATGAGCTGATCCCTCGCATCAACGTCGTCGCGGCCCTGGTAAACCCGAGCAATGCAAATGCCGAAAATCAGACGAGAGAGCTCCGGGAGGGTGCCCGCATGCTCGGGCTTCAGATCCACATCCTCAAGGCCAGCAGCGAAGGCGATGTCGAGGAGGCCTTCACGACCCTCGTCCAACTGCGCGTCGGCGGCCTCGTGGTGGCCTCAGATCCATTCTTTTTCGGCCGCCGCCAAAAACTCATCGCACTTGCGGCACGCTATGCGGTCCCGGCGATCTACGAGTGGCGCGAGTTCGCCGAAGCGGGCGGGCTTGTGAGCTATGGGACCAACCTGACCGATGCCTATCGTCAGGCCGGCGTCTACACCGGGCGGATCCTTAATGGAGAGAAGCCCGCAGATTTGCCGGTTGTGCGGCCAAACAAGTTCGAGCTGGCGATCAATATCAAAACCGCCAAGGCGTTGGGTCTCGTGGTTCCCAACGCAATGCAGTTGGTCGCCGACGAGGTGATCGAATAACCTTCGATCCATCTACGTTTGCGGCGGTGCATGAGTTCTGGTTATGGCACGAGTCGGACCTGCCGGTGCGTGCCGAGTAATGTCCGCCCTCGGGGGTGAACCGGTCGTTGTTCAGAATTCCCCGGAGGTCTCAGTGTGACCCCAAGCAGACATAAGCGTCCGACGGGGTCTGCGAGCGCTATCGCCCCATCGACTGCCTTCGTGGAGAAGCATGCTTGTCAAGACTTGGCGCAAACCCGTCGAATCACTGGTTCCACGATCTGCCAACTTGCCGCGTTTCGTAGTAATTAAACCAAGCGTCAGCGGGCGGTCGCGCGGTGACCGAGGCCGCTATGCTCAGCCGGCAAGCTGGATTCAGAGAATTGATGTCACTGCCTCTAAGCAAGTGGCTCACGATGTTGGTGCCACCCTCGTACTTCTACCGAAAGCGTATTGCGGAAGAGGTGCGTGGGGGCGAGCCGGAGCTCGCGCTCCTGACCGAGCTGATGCCGCGCGGCGGCACTGCTGTCGATGTAGGTGCCAACGAAGGGTTCTACGCCTACGCCCTCGCGGATATTGCGGACCGGGTCGTCGCTTTTGAGCCCAACCCCGATTATGCCCTCTTTGCGCGTTGGATGTTGCGTGACCGCGCGGAGGTCCATGAACTAGCGCTCTCAGACAAGTCCAGTCGCGGGACTTTGCACGTGCCACTTTCAGACCAAGGCTTGATCCTTCACCTCGCCGGGAGCCTGAAGCGAACACACTCCCAGTTTCACAATAGCAAGACCTACAACGTTGAGATCCGCACGCTCGACGAGTTCGGTTTGACAGATGTGCGTTTCATCAAAATTGACGTCGAGGGTAGCGAGCGCGAGGTGCTTGATGGAGCACGAGCAACCCTCACGCGCGACCGGCCAACACTCGTGCTCGAACTATTGTCCGGCACTCACGATGACCCGGGCGCCTATACGGCGGCAATCTGCGAGAGTTTTGACTACAACGCCTTCATCGTCCAGGGCGTCGAGAAGATTGCGGCTCTGCCAGCGATTGCTGCAGTTGGCAGAAATGCCGATTGGCAAACCGAATTTGAGTCGCGAAACGTGATCTTCCTACCGCGATGACCAGATGTGACTACGGCGTTACCGCTGGCGCCACGCGCACATCGCCAGACTGCTCCTGGCACTCCTCGGACCTGCCGGTGCGTGCCGGGTAATGTCCGCTCTCGGCGGGTGAACCGGTCGTTGTTCAAAATTCCCCGGAGGGCTCAGCCTGACCCGAAGCGGACGTAGCAACGCGCATCACCTCTCTCTGGTTCCGTCGATCTCTCTGAGCGGCGAAATGCCACCCATGACATGAAGAAGGGTTGAGAGCGCGCCATACCGCCGTAAGCTGTTGCTCAGGTCAAGCTCGCCTCAAATTCAAGGGACGCGACGCGCGGCTCGATCACCGGCAACGCGATGAGCCGCCGCGATCGATCTGCAGGTGCGCGTTGTCGGTGCTTTCGGACCCAGCGATCTCTCGTGTCTGTGCGCGCCGTACTGCCGCCGCTACCGCTCGGCCGCGCGACATGCCGAGCCGGTCGATACGTCGACGAGCCATGTTGGATTTCGATGTGTGGTGAGAACGAGGGAAACTGCGTGAATTGACTGACAAGCAGGAGGCTTGCATGAGTGCCGACCAACGGACTACCCGGGACAATCCGACTGACGCTTCGCGCAACAAGCGACCGGGGCTCGACGAGCTGGTTCCGTCGCGCTACGCGCTGCGGGTCGGCGAGATTGACGTGCTGGTGGTCAGCGACGGGGTGCTATCGCTGCCAGGCGCGATGTTGGGCCACAACGCCGACCCGGCCGTCCGGGCGGCCTGGCTGAACGACATGTTCCTGCCGCCGGACGTGCTCGAGTGGGCGCTGAACGTGGTCGTGGTGCGTAGCGGCGGCCGGACCATACTCATCGACGCTGGGCTAGGGGCGGACCCGGACTTGAACTTGCCGCGGGCCGGGCGGTTGATCCAGCGACTGGAGGCCGCCGGCATCGATCTCGCATCCGTGACCGACGTGGTGCTGACCCACCTGCACATGGACCACATTGGCGGGCTGCTCGTCGACGGGGTAAGGGACCGGCTGCGTCCGGACCTGCGGGTCCACCTGGCGGCCGCCGAGGCCGAGTTCTGGGCGTCGCCCGATTTCTCCCGCGTCTCCATGCCGCCGGGGTTCCCGGACGCGCTTCGGCGGGCGGCCGAGCGGTTCTTGAACGAGTACCGCAGTCAGATGCGGCCGTTCGAGACGGAGTACGAGGTGGCGCCGGGGGTGCTTGTCCGTCGCACCGGCGGCCACACCCCCGGGCACAGCGTGGTCCGCCTGGCGTCCGGCGGCGACCGGCTGACGTTCGCCGGCGACGCCGTGTTCCAGGTCGGGTTCGAGCACCCCGACTGGTACAACGGCTTCGAACACGACCCCGAGGAGGCGGTCCGCGTCCGGGTCCGCCTTCTGCGGGAGCTGGCGGCGAACCGCGAGTTGCTGGTGGCCACTCACCTGTCGTTCCCGTCCGTCTGCCATGTGGCGGTCGACGGCGACGTCTTTCGTTGGGTACCGGGCCCCTGGGAGTATTGACCGGTTGTTAGGTTAGGGCTGAACTAGACAACCGCATGCGTTTGAACAACGGGTCGATCGCTGCCTCGTACGACACCGCCCGTATCTTCGCCGGCTTAGGCTTCGGCTCCTCCACCGCGAGCAGGTCGATCATCTCGCTGCATCTGCTCACGGCAGCAAGTGGCACTTCTGAGACCTGCCGGTGCGTGCCGGGTAATGTCCGCTCTCGGGGGTGAACCGGCGTTGAACACGTGCAGGGATTGCCTTTGCTCGCGCTGCAGACGTCGCAGAGCGCGAATTTCGTTGCCCTGCAGCGGGAGGACGCTGGGCGAGCCCTGCTTGGAACCGCGCCAAAAACGCCGTGTACTCAACTTTGTATTATCGAACTGCACTTGGGAGGACGGGGAAGTCGTTGCCACCTTCCGCCAACCGTTTGATCTTGGCAGAAACCACCGTCGTCGCGGCGCAGGCTGTGCGCGATGGACGGCGCAATTTGACCAAAAGTGAGGTTTGGCTCCCCGGGCCGGATTCGAACCAGGGACCAACCGGCTGACAGCCGGTTGGTCGAAACGGCCGGGTGGAGGCGCTGTCCGGCGCCACCATCATGCGTCCTGGAGCCGCTCGAAATATCCGTTCTCGACCTTCTTCACCCCGGTGCCGCTCTCTTGCACGCCCACCTCGTGCTCGATCATCAGCCGCGTCAGCTCTGCTCCATCGATCAAGGCGATCAGCTTGGAGATTCCGCGCACGTAGGCTTCAGCGCCCTTCGTGAAGCGCGAGGTGGTTATGAGGACGCCGCGCGAGAACGTCTTGGCGTCGAGGCTGCCGGAGAAATCGCGTACCGCGGCGACGTCGACCCGGTGATCCGGCTTGTAGCACTTGGCCTGGAGGTAGAGGAGGTCGAGGCCGAGCGGGTCGAGGCGGATCACGGCGTCGACGCCGCCGTCGCCGCTGCGGCCAAGGCGGATCGCGGCGTCGCGGCGGCCGCCGCCATAGCCCATGGCGAGGAGGAGGTCGATCCCGAGCTGCTCGAAAGCCGCGGAGCCTTGCGGCCCGTGCGCGATCGCCAGGATGCGATCGATCAGCGTCGCGCAGAGCGCGGCGTCGACGTCGGGCGCGGCACTGTCGCGCCGCGCGACTGGCGCCGGCCTGTGCGCCTCGAGGTGCTCGGGGTTTCGCCCGAGCACGGCATGGCCGCGCGCGGTCGCGCGGAACACGCCGCGCTGCTGCTCTTCGATGAGGCCGGCGCGCGCCATGTGGATTCTCGCCCAATGGGCGCGATGCTTGAGGATCGACGAGCGGCCGTCGCGCAGCATCGGCGCGTGCCTGGCGGCGGGCAGCTCGAAGGTCGTGGCGAGCTGGCGCATGGCGGTGCGCGTGCTCGTCTCGCCGTCGGCGGCCATTTGCAGGAGCGGCAGCATCAGGCTCTTGTAGTCAGGGATTTGCGACATCGGGCGGTCTGTCCTTTCTTCGCGAGGCTTCGCGGCCCGATATCTGGAAATCCCGGCGGGTGTGCGCCAGCGCCCGACCTCCTGTTTTATCGAAAAACGGAACCCGAGCTGGGGATAACTCGCGCCCGATTGTCGGTTGTTCTTCTGTTTTTCGGAATCGTAATGCTAGGGGTGGCGTGTCCGAAGCGGGATTGAGCTCGAGGACGGCCTAATTGACGAAGGGTCGCATGACACGAGGGGAGGGCAGCGCGGCGTGTGCCCTCCCGACCGGTTGCGATTGACCGGAGCTTCGCTGCGAACCTGCTCAGGCGGCTTCCGCCTGCTGATTCACCACCGTCTTGGCGAGCTCGGAGAGCGCCTCGTCGGTTGCTTCCTCCTCGTCCAATGTCTCTTGCAGCAGGGTGGCCGCCTCGTCGAGGCCGAGCTCTTCGGCCCAGGTGCGCAGCGTGCCGTACCGCGAGATCTCATAGTGCTCGACCGCCTGCGCGGCGGCCAGCAGGCCGGCATCGAGCGCAGGCATGCCCTTGTACTCGTCCATGATCTCCGCGCCTTCGTCGGTAATGCCGACGATCGCCGCGCAGGTCTTGCCTTGCGGCTTCTTGTCGATCATCTCAAAGACCTGTTCCAGGCGCTCGACCTGACCCTCGGTCTCGTCGCGATGCTTCTCGAAGGCGGCTTTCAGGTCATCATTCTGCGCCGCCTTCGCCATCTTGGGCAGGGTGCTGAGGATCTTCTTTTCCGCGAAGTAAATATCCTTGAGCGTGTCGTGGAAAAGGTCTTCGAGCGTCTTCGGTTGTTTTGCCATTGTTTTTCTCCTGCGATGAACGGAAAACCCCGACCGAGGGCCGGGGCGACACGAGCGGATCGGTTGTGTCATGACAACTGTCCGACCTCGGTTTCGTTCCTCGGGCGCGCATGACCATCACATGGTGCGGCCAGCGCAGTAACCTGCCCGTTGATCAGCGGCCGCAGCACAATGCTGTCCTGAACGGCGCCACCGATCGACAATCGAACGTCACATCAGGATCTCAAGCGCTACGGCGGCCAGCGCGGAGATGCTCGCTCCCGCGATTGTTAGGCCCGCTGCCGTACGTCCAATCAGATCGCCGCACCGATTTACCGTCATTTTTTTATCTCCAACAGCGGCCCCGCCCTCGGAGGTGGCCTCGCCATCGAGCGGGAGGCGCGAAAATAGGAGCAGAAGAAAGCGGCAGTTGTAAGAAGGCTCTGAGACAGTGCCGCGCCGTCGTAGGCCCCGTTCTGAACCCGAGAAAGAAAGCTAGCCGGCGCTACCGGGCACCACCGCACGGCAGGAGATCGAGATCAAAGCCGTTGCCGGTTCTCTTGGCTTTGCAGCCACTGAGTGATGGCGCGGATCGCCCTTTCTTCCGCCAAGGCGCGCGTGCCCCTGATTTCGCCACGCCTGGTCCGGTCGCCGTCCAGGCGAATGGTCCAAGTCCATTGATGTCGGCCAGGTCTCGCCTGGATCGTGTACTCGATGCCCTTGTATTGCATGAGCCCGCCTCGCCTTTCGCCGGCCGGCACCGCGATTCGCCTAGTGGGTCAACCCTTCGCCTTCGAACGATCGCTGCGAAAATTGCGGAACTCGGTCGGTCCTTCGAGCAGCCGACGCTTACGCCTTGACCGTTCTTCCTCGGTCGCCGACTTGTCGGCCATCCGGTCGATTTCCTTGGCCGCCATGTTGGATGCCTTGGACGCGGCCTTTTTATCGCGCCGCGCGGATGATGCGCTGGCGAGCGCCAGCTCGACAAGGCGGCGGATAGCCTCCGGGCGCGTCACCTGCGCTTGCTGGTGTGAGATCCATGCGTCCAGTGCAGCCATCTGCGGCGGCTGCAAACGCACTTGGACGGGCTCACCTTTCCCGGTCGGAGGCGGGCCTCGTTTTTTCCGTGGTTGCACAGTTGTCCGACGCATAGAAACTGTGGTATCACAAAATAATCGGGCCGCCAAGGTGGTCGGCCGACAGGCCGGCGACATACACGCGCCGTAGATCGGGAAGTCGCTGATGATCTGGCGGGTGATGCCCGCGATCAGCGAAGGCTCGCCTTGATCGCGCTGCTGGTCGCCCGCGCTGAACCAGTTCCAGCACTCGATGGCAAAGAAAACGGCATGCGGAAGCAGCCAGGACCGTAAGCGGGTCGCCGGCCAACAAGACTACGAGGTGCGCTACGAATTGAAGAAGACGTGCAAAATCGCCAAGCAGGTGAAGCGTGCGGTGAAGAAGGTCGGCACGAGCCGCAAGAGGGTGGAAGCGCGCGCTCGGGCGCTAGGATTCTGGGCGGCGGATGAAGAAGCTGCCGGGATCGATAACGGTGGTTAGCCAGCGCGCCGCCGGGGCGCCCGTTTCCCAATGTCGACCTCGGCCGCTTTATCGGCGACGTCCTTTGCCAGTCGGAGTGCGCGCAACCGCGCCGTCTTGTCGCGAACAGCCTCGCTGGCCACCTGGTGATCGGACCAGGCGGCTATGCCTTCTTCCTTGCGCTGCGCCTTCTTGAAGGCTGCCGTAGCCTGATCGTGCAGTTTCGCTGATAGGGTCATTTGGGGCTCACTTTCCGCTGCTCAGCGACGCGGGGGCAAGGCCGTATTCGCCGGCCTTTTCCTGCATGAAGGCTTGCAGGAATCCCTGGGCAGCCGCTTCGCTGGGGAACGGGCGGACGGCGTGGATGACGCCTTCCGGATCGAACACCACAGCGAGGAACGGGAGGTCTTGCGAGGGCGGTTGGTAGACTGTAGTCGCTGAGATCTGGGGCATACCCTCATATGGTGATCGATGGTCGCAATTGCCAGCAGGCACGCAAGGCAAAATACGTTTCAGGCCCGAGCGCCGTCGGCCGCGATGGAATTTTTATCGCCCCCATGTCCGGTCCGGACAGCATCATTTCCGACCATCTTCCTTCGTGTCGGCCTTGCGTCCCTTTTTGCCGGCCGTCGCGCGGGCAACCGCGGCGGCGCACTGCTTCTGGAAGCTTTCGACCTCCTCCTGGGTCAGATGTACGAGTATCCCTTGCCCGATTTCCTGCGCCGAATCCCGGGCCGCTCATCGGAAACATACCGAAGGCCGGCCGATTCAGCGGCGTCGCGCGGATCAACGATGGTCTGGATGTCGTCGGCAGGATCGCTCAAGATCTTCCCCTGATTGACGGCCAACAACCGACATTGGCGGCTCTCGGTTCCGAGCTGGCTCCTTTCGGCCAGCCGGCGAGCCAAATGGGCTCAGCATGGTCGCGCGATCTTGTTCGCCAATACGGAACCGTGGGCTCGCATGCGGGTTAGGTGTCGCAGCAACAACGGCCCCACAGATCGGCTGGGCTGTTGCCCTCATCAATCATCTCGCTCTTCGGAAGGCTCCGGCATCCGCCTGTGACCACGACCATCCCGTTAAGGCCGGCGTCCAGCATGCCGGTCGGCTCGACCGTCTCGACGCTGCTCTTCGGAGTCGTCATCGTCGCCGCGCTCTATATCGGCCGGGACGTGTTCGTGCCGATCGCGCTTGCAATTCTCTTGAGCTTCGTACTTGCCCCGCTCGTGCGGTTTCTCCAGAGCTGGCGCGTTCCGCGCGGCGTTTCCGTGGTGCTGGTGGTGATTGTTTCCTTCGTCGCCATCCTGGGAATTGGCGGCGTGATGGTCGCCCAAATGAACCAGCTGGCGGAGGATCTCCCGCGCTACCAGTCGACGCTGCGCGAAAAGATCCAGAGCCTGCGGGGGGTAACCGGCGGCGGCACCTTGGACAAGGCGGCGGACGTTCTGATGGATCTTGGCAAGGAATTGGACACTCCGAAGTCAGGCGCCAAGGCCGGCAGCCAGCGCGCCCCATCGCAGGCCGCGGAGCGGCCCGTACCGGTGGAAATCCGGCAGCCGGACCCGGGCGCTCTGCAGACGGTCGTCACGCTCATCACGCCGCTCGTTCATCCGCTGACAACGACCGGAATCGTCTTCATCTTCGTCATCTTCGTCCTCCTGCAACGCGAGGATCTGCGGAGCAGGTTGATCCGGCTCGGGGGCGTTCGCGACCTGCAGCGGACCACCGCTGCCATCGACGATGCCGGTCGGCGGCTGAGCCGTCTGTTCCTGGCACAGCTGGGCCTCAACGCCGTATTCGGCCTCATCGTCGGCGCGGGGCTGTACGTGATCGGCGTCCCGAGCGCGCCGCTATGGGGGATCATGGCGATGATCCTGCGCTTCGTTCCGTATATCGGAGCGGTGATGGCAGCCGTGTTCCCGCTCGTGCTTGCAGCCGCGGTCGGGTCGGGGTGGGACATGGTGCTGTGGACCGCGGCCTTGTTCGCCGTGGTCGAGCCGCTGGTCGGCCACGTCATCGAGCCGCTCGTGTTGGGGCACAGCAGCGGGCTTTCGCCGGTTGCCGTGATCGCTTCGGCGACCTTCTGGACCTGGCTCTGGGGGCCGATCGGGCTCGTGCTCGCGACGCCGCTCACGATCTGCCTGGTTGTCGCGGGCCGGCACGTCGACCGCCTGAAGTTCCTCGACGTGATGTTCGGCAACGAGCCGGCGCTGACCCCGTCCGAGCTCGTCTATCAGCGCCTGCTGGCGGGCGATCCGGTCGAGGCCGCGGAACAGGCCCAGCTTTACCTCAAGGACAAATCGCTTGCCGACTTCTACCAGGACATTTTCCTGGAAAGCCTCAAGCTCGCACAGACGGACGCCGCCCGCGGCGAGCTCGATGACGAGCGCATCCTGCGCATCCGCGAGACCGCGGCGGAAATCATCGACGATCTCGGCGAGCACCGGGAGAAGCCGCTCCTCAAGATCATCAAGGAGAGCGACCGGGCAGGGGGACTTGCGACGCTGAAAGAGGCCGAGGCGCGCTCCGATGAGGCGGCGCCTGTTGCCGTGCCGCATGCCTGGCTGGGGGCCGAGCCGGTTCTCTGCATTCCCGGCCATGGCCCTTTCGACGAGACGCTGGCAGCCATCACGGCGCAGCTGTTGCAGCGACAGGGCCTTGGCGCGCGGGCTGAAGCCGCGGATGCGCTTTCGGTTGCACGCATCTTCGCGCTGGACACCGAAGGCGCCGGCCTCGCGTCCCTGTGCTATCTCGGCAGCGCCACGCCGGCGCAAATCCGCTACGTGGTGCGACGGCTGCGGCGCAAGCTGCCGGACGCGCCCATCGTGGTGATGCTGCTCGAGGCGCAAGACGCCGCGGCGGACGAAGACCTGAACGCGCTTCCCGACAATACGGTCGTCAGGACTTCGCTTTCAACCACGATCGAGGAGATCATCGCGAGCGCGCGGCGGTCTGCGCAAGAGAAGTGAGTTTCGTTACTCCGGCGGCGGGAGCATTCTCCGAGAAGTCCTCTGCCCTCGCGGGCCACGAAAACCGTGACGCTCTCACCGCATTCGCATGCGAACGTGCGTTGGTCTTGTTCGGAGGAAACGAGATGCCGAAGGATTCCGGGACGACCAAGGCCCAGGCCACGAATATCGATGCGGTTGTCCGGCTCGAAGCAAAAGATGAGGACCGCGTATCGCATATCAACCGTCTCTCCGAGGCGGTCGCCAGCTTCGCCGGCACGAATGTCTTTATCCTTCTCCAGCTCTTGGCCGTTGCACTCTGGGTGTCGGTGAATTCCGGTACCTTCGCCGCCTTTCCAGCCTACGATCCGTACCCATTCTCGCTTCTCTCGGTCATCCTGTCATTGGAAGGCGTGCTGCTCGCCGCCTTTGTGCTTATTCGCCAGAACCGCATGAGCGAGCGTGCCGACCGGCGCAGCCATCTCGACTTGCAGATCAACCTGCTGGCCGAGAAGGAAGCGACCAAGGCCATTCAGCTGCTGCAGCGCATGAGCCGCCACCTGGGGATCGAGGACAAGACCTCGGACCGGGAAACCAGGGAGCTCAGCAAGGATACGGCAGTCGAAGGGCTCGCCCGCGAGCTGCGTGACAATCTCGACAAGGAAACCTGACGTGACGTGGCTGGCGCATCGGAAAATGGCGGGGCAATCGCGAGCCATCGCCTCCTGTCGGCCTGCGCACGCACGCCGCACTCTCACGCAGCGTGACGCGGAATCCGGGCCGGCTGGTGTCGGTGATCTGCTCCCGCCGCTTCGTCAATGGCGGACATCACCCGTTCCGTGGCGGTCTGGTGGACCATGTGCCCGGTGCGGGGCACGCGATGCAGGCCGCTATGCGCGATGTCGCGATGGAGCCGAGCCGACTGCTCGTCGATGTCGATCAGCCGGTCTCCTTCGCCCGCGATGATGACGACGGCATCGCGCCTCACAGGATGTGAAAAGATATGAAGCCACGGCGCATGGCGGAAAGCTTCACCCGGAACCAACGTCGGTCGGCGGGATTTATTTGACGCCGGATGTCATGGAGGCATCTTTACTCGCTCCGAGGACGTTCGGCGCATCGCTCAGCGTGCAGGGTGGCTGGGCAAGCCTGCGCCGGAATAGGCCTCCGGGTGGGGGGCCTCTCCATCACGCTTCCCGTCTCCACCGAACGCATGAAAACGGACAAAGAACTCGCATTTGCGGCTCTCGGCACGTTGCAGCGCCTCCGGCATGTCAATCGCATCACGGCCGTTCGGGATCTGTTGCGGCTGCAGGAGGAGGTTGGCAAAGCGCGCGTTGGGGAACGTCTCGAGGCGTGGCTCGCGATCTGCCACCTGTGGAGCGCGCTCAAGGAAAACACCGGCGCTGATGCGAGCGGCCTCTGGGACAATGCCATCGCAAAGGTCGAAGCCTGGACGGAGTCGGTCGAGCCGTAGCCTCTCCAGGCAGAAGGATGGAACGGGCGACCTTGGCCCGGAGTTCACCTCGAATAACAATCAAACGAGGAGGACTCGCCATGAAATCCGCTGCACTCGCCGTCGTCAGTCTTGCGCTCCTGTTGCCGGCTGGCTCCGTCGGAGCCGGTCAATGTACCAGCGAGGTCGAGAACCTGGCGAAGGTGCTGGCCGCCCGTGACGCCGGTTCCGGCCCGACCACGGGCGCACCCGGTTCGAGCACAGGGCAGCACCCGCCGACCAGTGCCATGAGCCAGGCCGACCAGGGCGGCATCGCCTCGGGGACCGCCGCCCAATCCAACCGGCCACAACATCCGCCGACCGCCGCGATGAACCGGGAAGCGACCGGCAGCGCCGGCTCGAGCGAAGGTGTCAAAACGCAGGAACAGCATCCCCCGACGGCGGTCATGAACCGCGAAAGCCAAGCCGCGGCGTCGCCGGGGCAGGGCGCGTCCTCGCAGAACATCGCGCGGGCGACGGCTGAGCTCGAGCGCGCACGCGTGTACGATCTGCACGGCAAGGAAGCCGACTGCCTCAGTGCCGTCCAGCAGGTCAAAGCCCTGATGGGATCACGCTGACGCGGCACGTGTCCGACGTCGGGGTGCACACGCCCCCGACGTCCGCGGTGCGGACGCGCAAGTTCTTCGCCCGTCGCCGGCGCGCACGCCGACGGTGGAGGGAAGCCAAGTTGATTCCTCACAAGAGCGGCAGTCACAGGATCGGCTTTCCGCCCGTAACCGCTATGGTCGCACCGGAGACGTAACTCGAGAGGGGATCTGCCAGCATCACATAGGCCGTGGCGAGCTCGACGGGTTGACCGGGCCGCTTCATCGGTACCTGCTTGCCGAAGTTCGAAACAGAATCCTCCGGCAATGTCGATGGAATGAGAGGGGTCCAGATCGGCCCGGGCGCGACGGTGTTGGCGCGGATGCCCTTCTCGGCGAGCAACTGGGCCAGGCCGGCGGTGCCGGCGGCAACGTTACCGGTCTGAGCGCGGTGTTCTCCGACCTCACCGGCAAGCGGCTTAAGCCTGAAGAGGCGGCTCGAAGGTTGGCCACCGACGATGGTTGCCGCCAGCAAGCTGCGCGCAAGCAGTCTCGACCGCCGTGGCGACATTCGGGTCGCCGCCGTGTTCAGGGCTGTCACGGCCGTCGTCACGTAGTCCAGAACCAGGTCCGGGCATGATCTGCGTGGACGAACAGGGCAAAGCGATCCGCAGCGCGGGATCCAGAGGCTCCGAACCGCTCTTGAGCGGCTGAGAGCGCGGGAGCGATTGAGGCGAGAAAAAACAGCCGCGCGGGTGGCGAGAGCCTCACCTGGTATGACACAGTTGCCGTGCCTGCATGATGAGCTCATCCGCGGCGGCGACGGCTTCCTCGATCTCGGGGCAGCCGCAGCTGTCGAGCGTGCTGCGGGTATTGTACTCGTAAAGCTCGAGCCATACGGGAAAGTTGCCGGCGGCTGCATCGCGCGAAAGCTCGATCACCCGCACTTCGTAGGACCCGAACCGCGCCAGGGACACGGTTTTGACACCGTCCTCACTTTGGACGGCGAGAAAGAGCTTTAGGTAAGCTTGGATGAGTCTCCGTTCGGTGTACTTGTGAGTAACCGTGTCTTGCAAACTCGTACCCATGTATCCCGGCCCGGCATCAACCTTGTGTCCATCTCTGCAACGCAGCATCGCTCCTGCTCCATGACCAGACGACCTGCTCCGGCATCGCCACAATGCTCCTCGTTCTCTCGCCTCCGTGGCCGCGAGCGGCATGTTGTACGAACGACAACCGCACCGCGTCTTGCTATGATGCGCCCTTGCTTTGCTTGCCCGTACCAGCCGGTAGCGAGCCATCCGGCCGATTTGGAAACGAGGGGATGTTCGGAGGGCGCCGGGGACGGCGCGTGGCTATGTCCCCGGCATGCGTTCCAGCCGGATGCGTGACAATGCCGGAGGGAACGCCCCTTACCCGGTCAGACGCGAGCGATCAGAATGGCGACGAACCTCGTCACCTCGTCCGACTTCAACCGCATCAGCACCGCGCGCTTGCCATTCATTTGGGCATCCCTGATAGCATTGCGCACGTCGACCGGGCTAACAACCTTCTTCCCGCCGACATCGAGGATGATGTCGCCGGCCTTGAAGCCGTGCTCGGAGGCAAGCCCGCGGGGATCGATGTCGACCACGACCACCCCTTCGGAGCCTCTGCCCGCGAAGTGTTCGGCGGCAGCCAGCATCAGGCCGAGCTTCGGCACATCGGTGCCGGTCGCGGCGAGCTGCGGCATGGCGGCGGCGCGTTCCTTCGGCATCTCGCCGAGCGTCAGCGAGATGCTCTTCTCCGCACCCTCGCGCCAGATCGTGACATTCACCGCAGCGCCGGGCGCCATACCGCCGATCTGCATGGCGAGGTCGCGGGCATCCTTGACCGGATTGCCGTTCACGGCGGTGATGACATCGCGCGACTGGATGTCGGCCTTGGCGGCGGGACTATCCGCCATTGGTTCGGCAACCAACGCGCCTTTGCTCTCCTTCATGCCGAGGCTTTCGGCAATGGCGGAGGTGACCGGCTGAATCTGGACGCCAATCCAGCCGCGGCTACTACTTGCCGCGCCCTCTGCCGCATTTGCCGCCGAGAATGTTGGAAGTACCGAGTGGCGGAAACAATCCGGCCCGACCAAGAGCGCGGCGATCGCGAGATTGCCGGCCGTGGCAAGAAGGATGAGGCGTCGCGCCGAAAACGCGCGTCCCAGTTTGTATCGCGGGGTCGTCATGATGCTTACATCTCCGTTCGATTGATGGCGCGGGCGGCGCCCGTTGGCGGCTAAATGGCAGCGCCAGCATTGCTCGGAAATGGCCGCGGAATTAATGTTTGGTAATCAGTCGCGCTTCGAACTATCGAATGCTCACTGATTGGCTGAGGATTGCCATGGATCTGTTCATTGCTCCGACCTCAGCTTTGAACTTCTATATACCATCGTTATCGTTCGACTGAACCGACCCGTGCTTCTTGATCGAGATCGACCTGTTGGCGGTCGTCGATTAGACCGGCAAGGCACGGCCTGAATGAGTGCGGACGCCTGCACGGATGGAAATTTCACGATCGTCTCGAACGCGTAGTCGCACGCCCGGCAAACCCAGACATGGCAGACGCGGCACTCGTCGATGTGCCCGGACCATTCCGGGGTATACAACGGTGGTATGGCTCCCCGGGCCGGATTCGAACCAGCGACCAACCGGCTGACAGCCGGTTGGTCAAACGGCCGGCTCGAGGCGCTGTCCGGCGCCCCCATCACGCGTCCCGGAGTCGCTCGAAATATCTGTTCTCGACCTTCTTCACCCCGGTGCCGCTCGCTTGCACGCCCACCCCGTGCTCGATCATCAGCCGCGTCAGCTCGGCTCCATCGATCAGGGCAATCGGCTTCGGCGTTGCGCGCACGTAGGCTTCAGCGCCCTTCGTGAAGCATGACGTGGTCATCAGCACGCCGCGCGAGAACGTCTTGGCGTCGAGGCTGCCGGAGAAATCGCGTACCGTGGCGACGTTCGAGTTTCTGGCTCGAGAGTCCTGCAGCGAGGTGCAAGGCCTCCTCATCGGCCGGCCGGGTCCGATCGCCATTACGCCGAGATTGTCGGCCGGCGGCCCTCCTCCGCGGCAAGGGCCGCCGCGATCTCCGGCCCAGGAGCCCGATGACGGGCCGGTGACCGGGCGAGCCACAACTTGCGCTGCGCTGGTTATCCGCCGTTAACTCTCAGCAGCGGTGCGACTGCGGCGCTGAAGCAACACCGACTCGAAAAGTCGTGTGGACAACTGGGCTACGCCGCAAAATCGGTTGAGCAATCACGCCAACCGAGAATATCAAACAACGCCCCAACCGCAGGAGCTGGCGATGTACGGAGTGCAGGAGTGTCACGCGAAAGCGGACCATTACGCACAGCTCGCACTAAACGCTAAATCGATGGCAGAGCGTGATCAACTCCGGCGCATGCAGCGTTCCTATTCGCTCATGGCGCGCAGTGCGCAATTCACCGCCACCCTCGATGAATTCATCACCCGATTGAGGCGATAGGCAGGATCGTGAGAGGGAGGCACGGTGGAGAAGGGGGCCGGTCGTAACGCGCTGTGAAAGAACCGTCACAATCGCTTGAAGGTGCTGTTCCATCCGTGTGAGCATTCAATAGCGCTGCGCCACAGGCCTTGCCGATCCAAGTGTGAGATCCCTGATACAAAATTGCCACAAGCGACGAGCTCTGAGCCTGCGCCTCACTCCTTCTCCGGGTGCTCAACTTCGGTGAAAAGGCTTCCCTGTGCGGCACCTGAGCCTGCGCGGCCGCCGCCGGCACCGCGGAGCACCCATGCTGCACCCACTGCGAGAACTGCACCTACGAGGGGCCCTGCGACATACACCCAGTAGCTCGTGAAGTCGGTTGCGACTAAGTTCGGGCCGAACGTGCGCGCGGGGTTCATCGACGCTCCCGAGATAGGGCTCCCCCACAGCCCGGCGAGCGCAATGTACGCGCCGACGCCGATCGCGCCGAAGATCCCGATGTTCTGGGCGCCGGACGCCGTGCCGAGAATGACACTGACGAGACCGAGGGTCAGCACGGCCTCCATCAGGAACGCATCGGACGCGGAGTATCCCGACGCGGGATAGTTCGACCCGTAGCTGGCCGACACGTTGATCACCGCGTGCAGGAACAGTGCCGCGAGCGTCGCGCCGATCAACTGCACGACGATGTATCCCGGCACGCGACGCCATGGGAAGTCGCCACGCAGCGAAAACGCGATACTGACCGCGGGATTGAGGTGAGCGCCGGACACCTTGCCCATGAAGAGGATGATCGCCATCACCATCAGACCGGGTGCGACGACCGCAGCGGCACGGCTGATCGTGCCGGGAAAGGCCTGCCCCATCATGCCGCCACCGGCGGCCACGAGGACGAGGAAGAACGTTCCGAGCAGCTCCGAGAAGAGGCGGCGCCACTCTTGGCTCGGATCGCGGAAGTCGTTCAGCGACGCGACGAGCTCGTGATTCAGATGGCTCAGTGTTCCGTCGGCCTCAGCATGCGCCATGAGCTGTTCCTTCCTCTAGTCGATGCCGCTGTCCGTTAGTCTCTCGCACCGGGCCAGCACGGCTCGTCGGGTCCTCGGCGCGCTTGCGGATTTCTCGCGCAGGATGGGCATGCCTTCAATCCTCCAAGACGGGACCACACCAGCCGGGCAGGTAGCTCGCCTCCTCGTTTTTGGCCAATTCCAGGGCTTGCTTGAGGGCTTTCTCGAAGTGGGTCTCAACGGTTTTGCGCTTGACCCGTCGACGCAAAAAATCCGCCCACAAGAATTCGCTGAACGGCGTCGTGTCCTTGGCGAACCCGCCGGCGCGTCGCAGTTCGCCCGCCAACGAGCGGAACGGATCGTCAACAAGCCCGGCCACGGTCATCGGCAAATCCTTGTAAGGGCGCACGCGGCCCTGGTCGTCGTACGGATGCATCCAGCTGTGATTGTCTAGGACGAACCAGAACGATTCGGGCTCCAGCGTCCTGAGGTTTTTCACCACGGTAACCAGTACATTTTCGATGCCTTCGTCATGCAGCGCCCGCGCCAGGTGGTGATGATCGATGACGTAGTGGCGGTCCTCCGGGCCAAGCACGACCGGGATCATATGCTTGCCTAGAAACTCGGCTCCTTTCTTTTTGCTCTCGTCACGCCAGCGCTTGCGCTTCTCCTTGACCTCCCGAACGCCGACCGTCATCTGGGTCGGGCGCAGGTCTGCGATCGCAACGGACTTGAGAATGGGTTCGCGAACCGACATCATGCGGGCTCCTCGATCATTAGTCCCGAAATGTCCGCTTTTGGCGTGCGCCGTGACAAGGCGGCGCTTTCCAGTGGGTGCAAGCCCCACCCGGCAACCGCTCCAGCCGGAAGCAACCGGAGCAGTCATGGAGGTAACGAAGTGGCTGAAGCCTTCGGATAGCGTGTCACGATATACGGTGACAGCGCGAGTGTGCAGGCCGTAACGCGAGTGAACGCCGAGCAAGCCTCGAAAAGGACAATGCGCAGGCCGACCCGACTGCCATTTCGGGGAAGGCTGATACGGCTGGGTGAGTGAGCAAGAATACGCCCAGCCGCTGCGCCGGGGTATTGGCGACAGCATGTACACAAGGAAAGCGCACGCAACACGGGAAGCCCCGAGGCGTGGTCAGCGATGACCAACTGGAAGCCCGTGAGGGACAGGCCGGGCGCCCTGGGGTGGCGGAGAGGTTCGTAGTACTGCGGAAGCCGGGTAATGCCGGTGGAGGGAAGGGACCTCAGTTCAAGACAGACGCAATAAGTGGTGAGGGACCCGGAGATTGGGCAACCTATCAACTCCGCAAGTGTTCAAAAACTGCAGAAGGCGTTACACGCGAGAGCAAAGGCGTGAAGTCTTGTCCGAGAGCCGGATGCGGGAAATCTGCACGTCCGGTTCGATGAGCGGGATGTGGAAACGGAGTCATGGCTGAACCACTAAGGCACCGCCAGACGAAAGAGGCGGCAACAGATATGTTCAGCCTACAGCCACCGCGCCACATCTCAACTCTACGTGCGCCGTGACAAGGCGGCGCTTTCCAGTGGGTGCAAGCCCCACCCGGCAACCGCTCCAGCCGGAAGCAACCGGAGCAGTCATGGAGGTAACGAAGTGGCTGAAGCCTTCGGATAGCGTGTCACGATATACGGTGACAGCGCGAGTGTGCAGGCCGTAACGCGAGTGAACGCCGAGCAAGCCTCGAAAAGGACAATGCGCAGGCCGACCCGACTGCCATTTCGGGGAAGGCTGATACGGCTGGGTGAGTGAGCAAGAATACGCCCAGCCGCTGCGCCGGGGTATTGGCGACAGCATGTACACAAGGAAAGCGCACGCAACACGGGAAGCCCCGAGGCGTGGTCAGCGATGACCAACTGGAAGCCCGTGAGGGACAGGCCGGGCGCCCTGGGGTGGCGGAGAGGTTCGTAGTACTGCGGAAGCCGGGTAATGCCGGTGGAGGGAAGGGACCTCAGTTCAAGACAGACGCAATACGTGGTGAGGGACCAGGAGATTGGGCAACCTATCAACTCCGCAAGTGTTCAAAAACTGCAGAAGGCGTTACACGCGAGAGCAAAGGCGTGAAGTCTTGTCCGAGAGCCGGATGCGGGAAATCTGCACGTCCGGTTCGATGAGCGGGATGTGGAAACGGAGTCATGGCTGAACCACTAAGGCACCGCCAGACGAAAGAGGCGGCAACAGATATGTTCAGCCTACAGCCACCGCGCCACATCTCGACTCTACAGTCAAACGCGGACGTCAGCGCATCTACGAATGCGGGAAACCAAATGGCAGAATGCACGACAACGCAATGATGTGCGAGCTAGGTCGGTCTGTGAGATCTTGCGGCGTCGTTTGCGACTTCGCTATTGTACCAAGGGGCATTAGGATGACCGTGTAGGTCTCGGGCGGCGAGCCTTCGACTTCCATGCCCGGCGAACCCACCGACCAACCGGCTGACAGCCGGTTGGTCGAAACGGCCGGGTGGAGGCGCTGTCCGGCGCCACCATCACGCGTCCCAGAGCCGCTCGAAATATCCGTTCTCTAGCTTCTTCACCCCGATGCCGCTCTCTTGCACGCCCACCCCGTGCTCGATCATCAGCCGCGTCAGCTCTGCTCCATCGATCAAGGCGATCGGCTTGGGCGTTGCGCGCACGTAGGCTTCAGCGCCCTTCGTGAAGCGCGAGGTGGTCATCAGCACGCCGCGGGAAAATTTCTTGGCGTCGAGGCTGCCGGAGAATTCGCGCACCGTGGCGACGTCGACCCGGTGGTCCGGCTTGTAGCACTTGGCCTGGAGGTAGAGGAGGTCGAGGCCGAGCGGGTCGAGGCGGATCACGGCGTCGACGCCGCCGTCGTGGCTGCGGCCGAGGTGGAGCGCGGCGTCGCGGCGGCCGCCGCCATAGCCCATGGCGAGGAGGAGGTCGATCCCGAGCTGCTCGAAAGCCGCGGAGCCTTGCGGCCCGTGCGCCATCGCCAGGATGCGATCGATCAGCGTCGCACAGAGCGCGGCGTCGACGTCGGGCGCGGCACTGTCGCGCCGCGCGACTGGCGCCGGCCTGTGCGTCTCGAGGTGCTCAGGGTTTCGCCCGAGCACGGCACGGCCGCGCGCGGTCGCGCGGAACACGCCGCGCTGCCGCTCTTCGATGAGGCCGGCGCGCGCCATGTGGATTCTCGCCCAGTGGGCGCGATGCTTGAGGATCGACGAGCGGCCGTCGCGCAGCATCGGTGCGTGCCTGGCGCCGGGCAGGTCGAAGGTCGTGGCGAGCTGGCGCATGGCGGTGCGCGTGCTCGTCTCGCCGTCGGCAGCTATGTGCAGGAGCGGCAGCATCAGGCTCTTGTAGTCAGGGAGTTGCGACATCGGGCGGTCTGTCCTTTCTTCGCGACGGGTTCGCGGCCCGATATCTGGAAAGCCTGAACGGCGTGCGCCAGGGTCCGATCTCCTGTTTTCTCGAAAAACGGAACCAGACCTGGGGATAACTTCGCGCCACGGTCGGTTTTTATTCTGTTTTTCCGAAGTACGATGCTAGAGGTGACGCGTCCCGGCTCGATGAGGGCGTCTTGCGGAAAACTCGTGCCGCAGGGTCCGGAGCCGGGAGCGGCGCCTGCGGGCAGGGTTCGAGTCACCTGCGCTCGGGCGGCCACGGAATCCCGCCCCTGGGCACTATGACCCAGAGCCTGGGCACCACCCAGCGAGTGATGCCAGAGTAGTCTGGCGTCGGGCCCGTGGTCGAACAGACGCCGCGGCGAAGCGCCGAGCGGGACGCCTCGTTCAGGTGTCCTACGCGTGCCGCGTCATGGCACGCGTGCGGTGCGGCGATCCGCACCAGCGGTTCTCGGCGCTTCGCTCCCTCGCTTGTAGCCGGATGAAATCCGGGGAGGCCGTGCCGGTGGCGAGGCCGCCCCGCGTTGCATGCGGGCTACGAGAGACACGAACGCAACGCCCGGCCCACAGGCGGGCGGGGCGGGCTGTTTGACATCGTGAATCGGATGATGCGCGCACGGGGCGGCGGCCGTCCCGGCGCGCGCGCCTGCATCGGCGCGCCTGCGTGCGGCATCGACGCGCCTGATCGGTGCCATCACGATAATTCGCTTGTCGGCGTGGAGGCGGGCCCTCAATGGTGGCGGCGGCATGGCATTGAAGAGGAGATCCGCATGGCACTGAAGCTGGTGATCGGCAACAAGAACTACTCGTCGTGGTCGTTCCGGCCGTGGATCGCCATGAAGGCGACCGGGATCGCTTTCGAGGACACGGTCATCTCGCTCGACGATCCCGCGTTCAAGGCGACCCTGCTCAAGCTCTCGCCGGCCGGGAAGGTGCCGGTGCTGATCGACGGCGCGGTCCACGTGTGGGAGTTGCTTGCGATCCTCGAATACCTGGCGGAGAAATTTCCCGCGGCCGGCCTGTGGCCGTCGCAGCCGGAGGCTCGCGCCCATGCGCGCGCGATCGCCTCGGAGATGCATGCCGGCTTCGTGCCGATGCGCCGCCACATACCGATGAATTTCTGGCGTCCGGTGAAGCGGCGCGAACTGCCGGACGATGTCGCCGCCAACGTGCGGCGGATCGATGCGATGTGGACCGACTGCCGCGCGCGGTTCGGTGGCGGTGGGCCGTTCCTGTTCGGCGCCTTCTCGGCGGCCGACGCGATGTATGCCCCGGTGGTCTCCCGCTTCCACACCTACGACGTCGAGGTCGGCGCCGTGGCGCGCCAATACATGGGCGCCGTCATGGTGCTTCCGGCGTGGTCGGAGTGGAAGGCGGCGGCGCTCGCCGAGCCGTGGGTGCTGGCGGAGGACGAGGTCGACTGGCCGACCGTCCTGCGGGTCGAGACGGCCTGAGCGATGCAACAAAAAAGTGCCCCGGCCGATGGTCGTCGACCGGGGCGGGTACCGAACGGCCTTGGGGGGACGTGGGGGCTTGGGGAGGCCGTCCGGCCTGCTCGTTAACTAGGAACGGCCTGACGGATTCGGCAGTGCCGCTCTTTGTCGCGGGGCCCGCCCCCTTGCGTTCCGGGCTTCCCGTCCCGTTCACCTTCTGGCGAGTCTTGCGAAAATTTAACGCCGCCGGGCTTGCACCGTTTCGCCGCGGTTGCCAAACAAATGGCGCGCAGTCCTGGCGCCGCCCTGCGGCGCCCCCACCGGACTGAACTCGGGAGGATCATTCCGTGATTGGAGAAGTTGCCATGCGCCATCTCGTTGTTGCGGCATGCGCGGCTGTTGTCGCCTTCGCCGCGGCGCCGACGCGCGCGGAGGAAACACCGCGCGATATCAAGGGCCTTTACCTGTTGACCGACTACCCGGCGGTCACCGTGCGGCCGGGCACCACCTCGACCGTCTCGCTGCGGTTGCAGAACTACAATCTGCCGCCCGAGCGGCTCGATCTCACGGTCACCGGCGTGCCCTCCGGATGGACCGCGACCCTGCTCGGTGGCGGCCAGCCGGTTGCCGCCGCCATGGCCGCGACAAATAGTAGCGCCAGCTTGCAGCTGCGCCTCGACGTGCCGGCGAACGCGGAGATCGGCACGCAGACCTTGACGATCGACGCGAAAGGGCAGGGCCAGAGCGTGACCCTGCCGGTCGCGGTGACGCTCGCCAAGGATTTGCCGGCAAAGCTCACCGTGCAGCCGCAGCTGCCGGAGCTGCGCGGCACCGCGCGCTCGAGCTTCGAGTACCAGATCAGCGTCAAGAACGACAGCGGCAAGCGCCTGATCGTCGCGCTCGCCGCCGACGCGCCGCGCAATTTCGAGACCTCGTTCACCGAGGGCTACGGCAGCCAGGAGCTCAACGCGGTTCCGATCGATGCCGGCCAGTCGAAGGACGTGAAGCTCAAGGTGCGCCCGCCCAACACGATCGGCGCCGGCCGCTATCCGGTGGTGATGCGGGCTACCGCCGAGGATGCCACGGCGAAAACCGACGTCGCGCTCGAGATCACCGGCCAGCCGAAGCTCGATATCACCGGCCGCGACGGCTCGCTCAGCGCCGGCGCCAGCGCCGGTGCGGAGACGTCGATCCCGGTCCTGATCACCAATTCAGGGACCGCGCCGGCCGACCAGATCGAGCTCGCCGGCACGGCACCGACCGGCTGGAAGATCACCTTCGAGCCGAAGCAGATCGAGCGCATCGCGCCGGGGCAGAACCAGGAAGTGCAGGCGCTGGTCACGCCGCCCGCCAAGGCGATCGCCGGCGACTTCGTCACCACGGTGCGCGCCACGTCGCGCGGCGAGTCGGCGTCGTCCAACTTCCGCGTCACGGTGAAGACCTCGACCATGTGGGGCATCGTCGGCGTGGGGATCATCGGGGCCGCGCTCCTGGTCATGGTCGGGGCGGTCGCGCGGTTCGGCCGGCGATGAGCGACGCGGTCATCGAGGCGCAAGGCCTCACCAAGCGCTACAATGGAGCGACGGCCGTCGACGACGTGTCGTTCTCCATTGCGCCGGGCGAGATCTTCGGCCTGCTCGGGCCGAACGGCGCCGGCAAGACCACCACCATCCTGATGCTGCTCGGCCTCACCGAGATCACGGCCGGGCAGGCGCGGGTGGTCGGGCACGATCCGGTGCGCGAGCCGCTCGCCGTCAAGCGGCGGGTCGGCTATCTGCCGGATTCGGTCGGCTTCTACGATCACCTGAGCGCGGCGGATAACCTGAGCTATACGGCGCGTCTGATCGGCCTCCGGCGCGCCGAGCGCGAGCAGCGCATCGCCGACGCGCTCGCGCGCGTGCAGCTCACCGATGTCGCCGAAAAGCGCGTCGGCACGTTCTCGCGGGGCATGCGCCAGCGGCTCGGGCTCGCCGAGATCCTGATGAAGGACGTCCGCGATCGCGATCCTCGACGAGCCGACCTCGGGGCTCGATCCGCAGGCGACGGTCGAGCTCCTGGCGATGATCCGCGGGCTCAAGCACGACGGCGTCGCGGTGCTGGTGTCCTCGCACCTGCTCGAGCGGGTGCAGAGCGTGTGCGACCGCGTCGCCCTGTTCCAGGCCGGCAGGATCGCGCTCATCGGCACGATCGAGGAGCTCGGGCGCGAGGTGCTGGGCGGCGGCTTCGCGGTCGAGGTGGAGGCGCAAGGGCAGGGTCTCGCCGAGAAGCTGCGCCAGGTGCCCGGCGTGCACACGGTGACGGAGACCGCTCCGGCACGCTTCCGGCTGCTGGCCGAGCGCGACGTGCGGCCGGACGTGGCGGCCGCGGTCGTGGGCGCGGGCGGTCGTCTGGCGCATCTGGCGGTCGAGCAGCCGAGCCTCGAGACGATCTACACCCGCTATTTCCAGAATCAGGGAGCGGCTCATGCGGCGTGAAGGATCGCCTTGGCAGGGCCTCGGCGTGGTGTTCCTCAAGGAGCTCTCCGATCACCTGACCAGCGCGCGCATGATCGTCCTGCTCGCTGCTGGTCGTGCTCACGGCCGTGGCGGCGCTCTACGGGGCCGGTCCAGCAGATCGCAGGAGAACACCGGCCGAGGATCCGTTCCTGTTCCTGCAGCTGTTCACCACCACGCGCGACCAGTATCCGCTGCCGTCGTTCGTTTCATTCCTCGGCTTCCTGGTCCCGCTGATGGCGATCGGCGCTCGGCTTCGATGCCATCAACGGCGAGCACAGCCGGCGCACGCTGAGCCGCATCCTGGCGCAGCCGATCTATCGCGACGCGCTGCTGTTCGGGAAATTTCTCGCCGGCCTCGCCACGCTCGCGATCGCCCTGCTCGCGCTGTGGCTCCTGGCTGATCGGGATCGGCCTCACCTGGCTCGGAGTGCCGCCCGGCGGCGAGGAAATGATCGCGCGCCTTCATCTTCCTGATCGTCACGATCGCCTATGCGGGCGTGTGGCTGGCGCTCGCCATGTTGTTCTCGATCATCTTCCGGTCGGCGGCGACGGCGGCGCTCGTGACGCTCGGCCTGTGGCTGTTCCTGACGGTGATCTGGTCGGCCCTGGCGCCGGCCATTGCGGCGATCATCGTGCCGCCCGATCCGCGCTATGTCGCGCTCGGGCTGCAGACGCCGGAAACGACCGAGCTGCAGACCATGCTGTCGCGCCTGTCGCCGAGCACCCTGTTCGCCGAGGTCGGTGCTGGCGCTGCTCGACCCGACCACCCGCGCGCTCGGGCCGATCTATCTCAACCAGCTGCAGGGCGCGGTGGCCGGCGCGCCGCTGCCGCTGCAGGAGAGCCTGATCATGGCCTGGCCGCAGATGGTCGGCCTGATCGCCGGCACGATCGTCCTGTTCGTGATCGGCTACGTGGTGTTCCAGCGCCAGGAGGTCCGCGCGTAGGCGGGCCGCCGCCCCTGCATGCGACCAAATCCGCGGTTTGGCGTTAAGCCTCCGAGAGCCCTCCGGCGGCTCCTCCCCACGGGGAGGGTGGCTGGAGGGATTCTCCTTGGGCTTTCAGGGGCTTCCCATGGTTCTGCAGCGCGGCCGCAACGTCTGGCGGGTCGAGCGGGCACATCGCTCGGCGGTCCTGATCGACGGTGCGGCATTCTTTCGCGCCGTGCGCGAGGCCCTGCTCAAGGCGCGGCGCAGCGTCCTCATCGTCGGCTGGGACCTGCATAGCCAGACCCGGCTGGTCGGCGAGAGCGGCCGCGCCGAGGACGGCTATCCGGAGACGCTGGCCGAGTTTCTCTCCGCCCTGGTGCGCGAGCGGCCGAAACTGATCGTGCGCCTGCTGTTGTGGGACTACTCCGTCCTCTACGCCAACGAGCGCGAGCTGTTTCCGCACGTCACGCTCGGATGGAGCACCCCCGAGCCGGGTCCGCTTCGCCCTCGACGACGCGGTGCCGTTCGGCTCCTCGCAGCACCAGAAGCTGGTGATCGTCGACGATGCGGTCGCGTTTTCCGGCGGCCTCGACGTGACGATCCGGCGCTGGGACACGCCCGAGCATGCGGTCGAGCATGCGCAACGCATCGATCCCGCCGGCAAGCCCTACCGGCCGTTCCATGACGTGCAGGCCGTGGTCGACGGGCCGGCCGCCCGCGCGCTCGGCGGGATCGCACGCGCCCGCTGGATGTGCGCGACCGGCGAGCGCATCCAGGCGGCGCAATCAGCCGACGTGCCGTGGCCCGACAGCGTGACGCCGGATTTCACCGAGCGCGACGTCGGCATCGCCCGCACCCAGCCGCGCTACGACGGCCAGGAGGAGGTGCGCGAGGTCGAGCGCCTCTTCCTCGACTCGATCGACGCCGCCGAGAGCGCGATCTATATCGAGAACCAGTTCCTCACCAACACCAAGGTGGCGGAGCGGCTGGCGGCCCGGCTCAAGCGCGACGCCCCGCGCTCGAGGCGGTGATCGTCGCCCCGCAGCACCACCAATCCTGGCTCGAAGCGCGCACGATGCGCAACGGCCGCATCCGCTTCATGCATACCCTCATCGCAGCCGGCGTCGGCGACCGCGTGCGCATGTTGTACCCCGAAGTGGTCGCGGGCGACCGGGTCACCGACACGATGATCCATTCCAAGGTCATGGTGGTCGACGATCGCCTCCTGCGCATAGGCTCGGCCAATCTCAACAATCGCTCCATGGGCACCGACACCGAATGCGACCTCGTATTCGCGGCGACGGGCGATGAAGAGCGGAGCGCGATCGTGCGCGTGCGCGATCGCCTGCTGGCCGATCATTGCGGCGTGCCGCCGGAGGAGGTGAATGCCGTGGTGGCGCGAACCGGCTCGCTCATCGCCGCGGCAGAGACGCTGAGCCGCAACGGTCACGCCTTGCGACCGGTGGAGGACGGCGAGGCCGATCCGCCCGAGATCGCCACCTACATCGAGAGTGTCGCCGATCCCGAACAGCCGATCGGTGCCGAATATTTTTACGATGCAGTGTTCGGCAACGGCCACGGCCGGCGCGGCCCACTGATCAAGATCGCGGCGGCGGCGCTGCTGCTCCTCGCCCTGACGCTCGCCTGGCACTACACGCCGCTGGCGGAGTTGGCAGAGCCCGACATGGTGCGCCGCTCGCTCGCCTCCTTCGCGCAGAACCCGTGGGCGCCGCTCGTGGTGATCCTGACGTTCGTCGCGGGCGGCTTCGTGGCGTTCCCGGTCACCGTCCTCATCGTCGCGACGGCGGCGGCGTTCGGTCCGTGGCCGGGCCTCGCCTATGCGGCGTGCGGCGTGCTGGTGAGCGCCAGCCTGACCTATGCGATCGGCGCGAGGCTCGGCAAGGAGACGCTTGCGCAACGTGCTGGGGCCGCGACTGAACCGCATCCGCCGCCGGATCGCGCGCCAGGGCATCATCGCGGTCGCCACGGTGCGGCTGGTGCCGCTCGCGCCCTTCACGGTCGTCAACCTGGTGGCGGGCGCGAGCGCCATTCGCCCGATCGACTACCTTGCCGGGACCGCGCTCGGCATGCTGCCCGGCCTTGTCGTACTGTCTGTTCTCGGGCATCAGATCATGCGCATCATCACCGATCCGACGCCGGCCGACCTGGCGCTGCTGGCGGCGGCGGTGGCCGCATGGATCGCGCTGTCCATCGGCCTGCAGATCCTCGTCACCAGGCTGTGGGGCGCACGACCTTGAGGGACAAAAGCCCCTCGACCGTCCGTGTCATGACTTGGAATATTCACGGGACGGTCGGCGGCAATCCGCGCTTCGATCTCGCCGGCGTGGTCGAGCTGATCGGGCGTTGGGATGCCGATATCGTCGCGCTGCAGGAGGTCGACTCGCGGCGCAAGTCGAACGCCGACACCAATGCTTTCGCCTACCTGCAGGACGCGCTGGGCGAGCACGGAATTCCCGCCAAGTCGATCACCACGGACGACGGCGACTACGGCCAGATGCTGATCAGCCGCTGGCCCTTCGTGGCGAGCGAGATCCACGACATCTCGTATCCCGAGCGCGAGCCGCGCCGCGCCATCAAGGTCGAGGTGGAAACGCCGTTCGGCGCGATGCGGGTGGTTGCGACCCATCTCGGTCTGAGCATCCGCGAGCGGCGCAGCCAGGCGCGCACCCTTCTCGCCATCGCCGGCGGGCGCGCCATGACGACCATGATCATCGGCGACTTCAACGACTGGTTCTGGCCCGGCTCGGTGCGCTCGGCGCTGTCGCGCGAATTGTCGGGCTATACCCGCTACCGCACCTTCCCGTCGCGTTTTCCCGTCCTGCGGCTCGATCGCGTCTATTGCCGGCCGGGCGCGGCGCTGATCCGCAGCTATATCGATGCGCAGGCGCGCGCCTGCTCCGATCATCTCCCGATCGTCGCCGACGTGGCGCCGCAGGGATGAAGATTATCGTACGGCTTCGCCCACGCCTTCGAGCTTCATCGACAGCTCGTCGAGGAACGGCTTCTGATAGGCCAGGATCTTCTCGCCCGCGGCCGCGAGATCGAAATAGGCGACGCGATCGATCTCGGGAAAATTCCGCCACTTGCCCGAGCGCGGCGGCCATTCGACCTTGAAATAATTGCTGCGACAATGGTCCAGGTCGAAGTCGGCTTCGACCGCGAAGGCGTGCACGGTCTTGCCGCTCTTCTGCTTCACCGGCGTGAGCGGCATGAACTCGCCCTCCGCCACCAGATTCGTTTCCTCGCTGAATTCCCGCTTGGCGCAGGCGAGGAGGTCGCCGGATTCCACCAGTCCCTTCGGGATCGACCAGACGCCCGCGTCCTTCTTGGCCCAGAACGGGCCGCCCGGATGGGCGAGCAGGACCTCCAGTCCGTTGCGCCGCCGATAGGCGAGAATCCCGGCGCTCACTTGGCTCTTGCGCGACATCGTGGGGCGAGGGGCTCAGGCGAAAGAAGGGCGGCGTTGCGGCCGCCCTTCTCCTTCAGCAGGTCTCGCGGTGCGCCGTCAAGTGATGACGGCCACGATCCTGAGCGTGCCGGGCTCGACGATGATGATCTCGTCGTTGACCACGAAGTAGAGATACCCGCGCCACGCCGGATGGATCTCCACGATCGTCGACGGCACGGTGACCAGATGCACCGAGCGCGGTACCGCGGTGCCGACGCTGATGTTGAAGTTGACGTTGTTCACCCGGTTGACGTTGCCGCCCTTGATCACCGTCTCACGGATCTTGGTGCGCTGCTCGGTGTTCAGCGACGCCGAGCCCGAGGTCGAGCCCTGGGCGGAGTCGCGCTGCTGGGTCGTGGTGGACGGCGACCCGCGCTGCCCCTCGCCCTGTCCCGCACGAGGCGGCGCCTGGTCGCGGTTCATCTGCTGACCGGTCTGACCGCGCTCGGTTCCGCTCGGGCTCTGGCCGCGCTCGGTTCCACTCGGGCTCTGGGCCGCGGGGCCGCGGTCCTGCGCACCTTGTCCGGTCGTCGACCCCTTGGGTTGCTGGGCACGCTGTCCCGACGGCTGCTCGCTGCGTCCCGACGGTTGCTCGCTGCGCGCGCCGCCGCGATTATCCATCTTCTCGGCCGGCGCGGTCGACGGCGGCGGTGCCGCCGACGGCGGCGAGCCGGCACCGGACCCGGCACCAGGCGCGCCGCCGCCCATGCCGCCGCCGCCCGTGCCTTGCGCCGATACCATCACGGTGCCGGCCACGAGGGCTGCCGCCGCGACTGTCGCCAGTAAGCTGTTCCTCATCGAATTGCCTCCGTTGTGCCCTCGCGCCGCCGATCGAGATCGGGCATGACGGCAACGCGAGGCGATCATCCCGGTTCCGGCTATCGGCGGCGTTGTGAAGTTCCATTAACTGGCGTTCACTTCGCGCGTTCGTCACGCCATAGTGGTGCCATCGAACCGGCAAGGGGAGCGCGCGGTGGCGCTGATCGCCTCAACCATCGATACGAGCGCAGAGGAATTCCGCATCAACCAGGCGACCATGGCGCGCCTGGTTGATGAATTGCGCGACCGGCGTGGGCAGGCCGCGCTGGGCGGGCCGGAACGCGCACGCGAGCGTCACGCCGCGCGCGGCAAGCTGTTGCCGCGCGAGCGCATCATGCGGCTGATCGACCCCGGATCGCCATTCCTCGAGCTCTCGCCGCTCGCCGCCTACGGCATGTACGAGGATGCGATTCATGCCGCCGGCCTGATCACCGGCATCGGCCGCATCGAGGGCGTCGAATGCGTCGTGGTGTGCAACGACTCGACCATCAAGGGCGGCACCTACTACCCGATGACGGTGAAGAAGCACCTGCGGGCGCAGGAGATCGCGCGTGAGAACCGGCTGCCCTGCGTCTATCTCGTCGACTCCGGCGGTGCCAACCTGCCACATCAGACGGAAGTGTTCCCCGACCGCGAGCACTTCGGGCGCATCTTCTACAATCAGGCGACGCTGTCGGCGCTCGGCGTTCCGCAGATCGCGGTGGTGCTGGGATCGTGCACGGCCGGCGGCGCCTACGTGCCGGCGATGTCCGACGAGACCATCATCGTGCGCCAGCAGGGCACGATCTTTCTGGCTGGGCCGCCGCTGGTGAAGGCGGCGACCGGCGAGGTGGTCTCGGCGGAGGATCTCGGCGGCGCCGACGTGCACGCGCGACGCTCCGGCGTCGCCGACCACTACGCGGCGGACGACGCGCATGCGCTCGCGCTCGCGCGTGGCATCGTCGCTCATCTCAACATCAGGCGGAGCGCCGAGCTCGCGCTACGCGAGCCGCGCGATCCGGCGTATGACGCGGCCGAGCTCGACGGCATCGTGCCGGCGGACCTGCGCAAGCAGTACGACGTGCGCGAGGTGATCGCGCGCCTGGTCGATGCATCCGAATTCGACGAATTCAAGCAGCTTTACGGCACGACGCTGGTGACCGGCTTCGCCCATATCCACGGCATTCCGGTCGGCATCCTCGGCAACAACGGCATCCTCTTTTCCGAAATCGGCGCTCAAGGCGGCGCACTTCATCGAGCTGTGCTGCCAGCGCCGCATCCCGCTCCTGTTCCTGCAGAACATCTCGGGGTTCATGGTGGGGCGCGACTACGAGGCGGGCGGCATCGCCAAGGACGGCGCCAAGATGGTGACCGCGGTCGCCTGCGCGCAGGTGCCGAAGATCACGCTGATCATCGGCGGCTCGTACGGCGCCGGCAACTACGGCATGTGCGGGCGCGCCTACGGCCCGCGCTTCCTGTTTACCTGGCCGAACGCGCGGATCTCGGTCATGGGCGGCGAGCAGGCGGCGAGCGTGCTGGCGACCGTGCGGCGCGACAATATCGAGGCGGACGGCGGCGCGTGGTCGGCGGACGACGAGGAGGCCTTCAAGCGGCCGATCCGCGAGCGCTACGAGGCGGAAGGAAATCCCTACTACGCGACGGCGCGGCTGTGGGACGACGGCATCATCGCGCCGCACGAGACCCGTCGCGTGCTGGCCCTGTGCTTCTCGGCCGCGCTCAACGCGCCGATCCCCGAGACGCGGTTCGGCGTGTTCCGGATGTGAGTGCGCAGGCGGCTCACGGTTATTTGACCCGTCGCAGGCCAGGCACCGTTCGTTCGGTCGGCACCGTTCAGCATCTCGTTAACGAGCACCATCTACCGTCGCGGGTGGAGGTTTTTGGATGGCGATTTCGTTCGTCAACGGCTTCATGTGCACGTCGTCGTGCGACGTCGCCAAGGCCAAGAAGGGCGAGGATCCGCATCCGAACCTGCACCCGCTGGACGAGGCCGACGGGAAACAAGGACGCGACGGCAAGGCGCTCGATGGCCCGGCTGTGGTGTTCGGCGGCGCGTTGACTGACCCCGCGCAGGCGGTGACAGGCGCAGCTGCGACCGACCGGGCCGCTCCGGCAAGCCTCTGGAAGCAAGGATTTTCCGTCGACGTCCTGGCTTGAAGCTTGAAAGCCGTTGCGAGTTGGGAGCCGAAGGTCGGGAGTGATGGCAAGGGAGCAGACGAGGACAGCGGTGAGCATCATAGATGAACAAACGAAATCCTGGACATAAATTGCTTAGAAATACGAACAGATTCAAAGACTTGAACGGTCAACGCGTAAGTTATTGTTAATCTCTCCCTAACGATCTCCTGGCAAACGTGTCGAAACGGCTTGGGCGGAACTCGCGAACACATCCCGTTGCACTCTGAACATGTTGAGGTTTCGGACGCGAGCTCGTGCTGGTCGGGCCGGTTGGAGCAACGGGTCGGAAGCTCCGAGCCTTGATGCAAATGCATTCGGCGGCGCAAGTATCCGCGCCGCCGAGCGAAACCGGTGCCGTCAGGGGCCGGGCGATGCCGGAAATATCAGCGACGACGACCCTTGCCGCGGCGGCCGCCGGTCAGGCTCTGGATCGAGCTGATCATGCTCATCATCTGGCCCATATCCATGCCGCCCATCGACGGCATCCCGCCGCCGCCGAAGCCACCGAAGCCGCCGCCGCCCATCAGGCCGCCCAGGCCGCCGCCACCTTCCATGTTGGCCATCATCGGGCCCATCATCTTCATCATTTGGCCGAAGCGCTTCTTGCCCATCTGCTTCTTCATCATCTCCAGCATGGGGGCGAACTGCTGCATCTGGGCGTCGTCCATCCCGCCGAACTGGGCCTTGGCGGGAGAGGCGAAGGCGAGCGCCGCCAGGATCGCAAGCGGGCAGGTCAGTCGTGCAAGCCGTGTCATGAGTGTCCCCTTGGGGCTTGAGATGATGATCGATGGCCGTTGGTCGCGGGAACGGCGATTTCGTTCAAATTAGCCGATCCCCCTCCGGCGTCTATCGAATTTTGCCGTCTGGGCGTGACCCAGGTCACACACGCCATGCCGGGCCTTCGGGTATTTGAACGATGCGTTTGAACCCCAGCCATACCTGGCGCGTCCGAGGGCCTGAGGGGCCTGACCAAGGCGGGCGAGCGGGGGATCTGTTCGCAACCACACCACGGAGGCCTAGATGCGAAAATTCCTGATCATCGCTGCTGCCGGCGTGCTGTTGCTCGCGGTTTCGGCGTTCCTGATCAAGCCGGAGACGACCGGCGCGGGCCATACCCCGCGGTCCAACCTCTCCGCCTTCGATCTGATGAGCCAGTCCAAGAACCTACCGGTGGCGCCCATTCCGGACGCATTCTGACCACCCGTGTCCGGCGAGACAGTCCGTAATCACCTGGTCATGCCCGTCTGTGGCGGGCATGACGCCGTTCACGAGCTCGCGCCCCCCCGGTCAAGCGCGCGGTACAGCCGCTCATCGTAGAGCGAGCCGCTCATCGGGGCCAGCCTGTCGCGGAACTCGCGCACCGGCACGCCGGCGAGATGCGCGTCGAACGCCTTGCGGTCCTTCCAGATCTCGATGACCGTGAAATGGTTGGGACGATTGGTCTGCTGGACCACTTCGTAGCGCAGGTTTCCACCCTCCTTGCGGGCCGTGTCGCCGAGGACCTTGAGCAGGCCGACGGCATCGTCCTTGCGCGGCGGAACGACATCCACGTGGGTCACCACGAAGACGTTGCGTTTGCCGGACTTCGCATCGATCGGCCCGACCGAGAGGCCGGTGTGAATGCGGTCGTCCTGCGGGCTCACGCGCAGGCTCTGAATCTTCTCGCGGAAAGTCTTGGTGGACGCCGCCGCGGCGTGGGCATCGAGCGCCTTCTGGTCCTTCCAGGCGGCGAGGATCACGAACTGCCCGGGTCGGGTCGCATGCTGCACCACCTCGGCGCGCACGTTCCCGTCTTCCTTGCGGGTTGCCTCACGATAGTCCCGCAGCAACGCCGCCGCCTGATCCTTGGCGCCGGGCTGGGCTTCGATGTAGCTCACCACGTAGATGGTGCCGGCGTCCTGGGCCTGCGGCGCGGAGGTCATAGCGAGCGTCAGCACCGTTGCGAGAAAGAGACCGCGAAGGCACGAATTCATGTCGATCCTCCCCAAGCTTCATGTTTTGCGCAAGCGTAGCGTCGATACGAGGGCGAGGTCAACGAAGGCGGGCTTCGGCTCGCGGTCCGTCCCGGCGTGACAGGCGGTCCATTGCGGACCACATTCGGCACGAGTCAGGCGACGGCGTGAACGTTTCCCGGGTTCGACGCGTCTCAGGAGTGGGCAGTCTGCCCAGGACACGTCGGGGTTCGTCCCGAAGCCGCATGGAGGCTCATATGCGCAAGATATCCTGTGTCGTTGCCGGCGTGTTTCTGCTCGCGGGCGCAGCGTATGCCCTGAAGTCGACGCCGGTCACCGTGACCCAGGCCGCAAGCTCGAATGTCTCGGCCTTCCTCCTCATGAGCAACGCGAAAGACCTGCCGGTGGCGCCGAATCCGGAAGCGATCTGAACGAAGCGGTGCGGCCGTTGCCGGCCAGGAGCCGCGCCGGCGCTAAATTCGCACCACCACGTTGCCGGCCACCTTGCCCTGCTCGACCGTTTCGTGCGCCAAGACGATGTCGGACAGGGGCAGGGTCGCGGCCACATTGTTGGCGAGCCGCTTCTCCGCGAGCATGCGGGTGATGGTGTCGATCGCCGCGTGACGCTCCTCGGCCGTGAGCTCGTAGACGAAGATGAACTTCAGCGCGATCGCGTTCACCAGGAGCCATTGCGCCGGTAACGTCGCCTCGCCGCCGGTGCCGTAGATGACGACCGTGCCGCGCGGGCGCAGCACACCGGGGATGAGCTTGGCATTGGCGCTCAGATCGAGCTCGACGATGGCGTCGACACCGGCCTTGTCGGTGAGCTCCATGACGCGCTCGCCGACATTCTCGCGCTTGTAGTCGATCACGTGATCGGCGCCGGCATCCTCGGCGATGCGGGCCTTCTCCGCCGAGCTCACCGTGGTGATGACGACGGCGCCGCGCGCCTTGGCGAACTGGATCGCGTAATGGCTGACCGAGCCGGCGCCGCCCGACACCAGGATGGTCGACCCGGCCCACGCTTCTGCGACCGCCACCGCGTGGTATGCGGTCATCGCCGGAATGCCGAAACAGGCGCCTTCCTCGAAGCTCACATGCTCGGGCAGGCGGACCGCCAGGGCGGCCGGCAGCACCACGTATTCGGCGCACGTGCCGAAGGCGCGCTTCCACTGCGCATTCCACGTCCACACCCGCTCGCCGACGCGTGCGGCCGCCACACCGTCGCCCACCATGTCGATCACGCCGGCGCCATCGCTGTGCGGGATCACGCGCGGGAACGCGATCTTGCGCGTGCGGCCCTCGCGTCCCTTCACGTCGGACGGATTGACCCCCGAGACCGCGAGCTTCACGCGCACTTCACCCGCACCGGGGCGCGGGGTCTCGACCTCGCCGAGCTTGAGCACGTCGCGGGCAGGACCGTTCTTCTCGTAATAGGCAGCGCGCATGGGGTCACCTCTCGGGTTCTCGGACAAGAGCCTAGCGAATTCGGCCGCGCAAGAGCAGCCGTGGGCAGGAGTGGGCAGCACCATATTGTAGCCGGGAGACAGGAGTGACATAGGATGCGGCCCGTAGTCGGAATCAGAGGGTTGCATGCGCGGGATCGGCAAAGCCGCCTGCATCGTCGTGATCGCATCGCTGCTCGCCGGTGCGGCGGACGCGCAGAGCCGGCGCAAGCGCGAACAACAGGAGCGGCCGCCCCCGGCGCCGCCGCCCGACCGGCGCGACCGGGTGGTGAGCGCTCCCGGGACCCCGTTCAACGGCAAGCCCTATTGGCAATCGCTGGCGCAATGCGGCGGGATCTATTTCAAGCTCAACAACCTGTATGCGCTCGCCGCCATCCAGGCCAAAGTGGTGAAGCCCGATCCGGCGGCGAACGCGCAGTTCCTCAAGAAGTCGGATGCGGCGCGCCGCACGGCCACCCGCTTCTTCGAGGCGGCGGAACGTTTTCTCGTCGCCGATCGCGGGATTGCGCGCGAAGACGCGATCATCACTTACGACGTGCGCGCGACCGAGGAGGGCGACCGGCACAAGACCGTCGACGCCGCCGAGCAGGCGACCAAGCCGTGCCCGGCGCTCTACCAGGTCTGCCGCGATGCCTTCGCCAAGATCTGCAGCGAGGCCGCCGTAGCGGTCGGTCCGATAGCACGGCAGCGAGGTTCCTCATGACAGCCAACAGTTATCGAGCGGCGCTGATCGTCGGTGCCGGCTCCGGCCTGAGCGCTTCGCTGGCACTCACCTTCGCCGGAGCCGGCATGAAGGTCGTGCTGGCGGCACGTAATACCGGCAAGCTCGCAACGGTCGCGCAGGCGACCGGCGCGCGGATCCTCGCGTGCGACGCTGCCAATCGCGACGACGTCGTTCGATTGTTCGCCGCCCTGGCGGATCAGCCGGATGAGCCCGACGTCGTCGTCTACAACGCGAGCTATCGCCAGCGCGGTCCTTTGATCGACCTTGATCCGCCCGAGGTGGAGAAGTCCCTCATGGTCAGCGCCTTCGGGGGGTTTCTGGTGGGGCAGGAAGCGGCCCGCCGCATGCTGCCGCGCCGGCACGGGGCGATCCTGTTCACCGGCGCTTCGGCGAGCGTGAAGGGCTATGCCCAGTCCGCTCCGTTCGCCATGGGCAAGTTCGCGCTGCGCGGTCTGGCGCAAAGCATGGCGCGCGAGCTCAGCCCCCAGGGCATCCATGTGGCGCATTTCGTCATCGACGGCGGGATCCGGAGCGAGCGTAGGACGCAGCCGGCGGAGACGCCCGACAGCCTGCTCGATCCGGATGCGATCGCCGCGACCTATCTCCACGTGCTGCAGCAGGCGCGCAGCGCCTGGACGTGGGAAGTGGAGCTGCGGCCGTGGACGGAGAAATTCTGAGTCAGGCGGCCTCGAGCTGGGCGTCGCTCACCCGCCATTGATGCTCCTGGCCGCAGATGGGGCATTGCATGCGGACCTTCTTGCCCCGGATGCGGAGCAGCGTCTCGAGCTCGGTTGCGATGCCGGCGTCGATGTCGCTACCGGTGACGGGACACACGAAGTAGAGATGTTCCATAGGAAACTCCTCCTCTCCGGTTCGCCGGCAACCTAGGCGCCGATTGAGGCTCCGGTGCGACCAAGAGGGGGCATTGATGTCACACCGCGGCACCCGTTCTCCCTCTGTTTTGCCCCTCGGGGCGGGTGCGAACGGGGGGCGAGCCTTGTCCCCATTTGGCCTCGTTAAAGTATTGTGATCATTGTATTTTTGCAGATCGATCGAGACCCGGTGCGGATCGTTACCAAGTGCTTACTTTTTCCAGCAAAGCACGGCGGCATCTGCTAAAATAGCTCTGATGAATGGACATTCATAAGACGTCCTCCTGCATCGGGGGCGGCGATTGCTGTATGGGAGAGTAGCTTTGAAAGCGCACAAGTTCTCTGTCGGCCAGACCGTTTATCTCACCTCCGGCACGATGGGGCGGGTTGCGGCGAACGGCAGCTACAAGGTGGTCAAGCTGTTGCCGTCCGACGGAGAGGACTACCAGTATCGCATCAAGAGCCCCGGCGAGGCGTTCGAGCGGGTCGCCAAGGAAAGCCAACTCGATCGCGGGTGACGCGCGGACGGCTCAACAACCACCGCGGAACCAATTCGCGTCGACCGCGGTTACTGCTCCATTGCTGAACCTGATCGAGGCAGCACAACAATGGAGAGAGGGCAATGCGCATACCGTTACTCGCTCTTGCGGCTGGGGCGATGCTGTTGGCCGCCGGCACGATGCCGACCGGCGTCAAGGCGCAGGGCGTTACGATCGAAGGGCCGGGCGTGGGCGTGAGGGTCGGTCGCGATCGCGATAATTGGCGCGAGCGCCGTTACTATCGCGACCGCGATACGTACGGCTACTCGGGCGGCAGGGGCTGCCGCGAGATTACCATCAGAGAGCGACTGCCGGACGGCACAATGGTCAAGCGCACCAAGACGCGCTGCTAGTTGACGGTCGATCCGACGATGAAAGATGGCCCCTCCCACGGGGCCATTTTTCACGGCCGGTCGTTGTCCCGCCGTATCGCGACGCCGATGCGTGGTCGCACCGGTGCGGTGGTGAATTGATCGGGCGGAACCGGTGTTCTATCAGTCACCGGACACAACCGGGTTCGGGAGGATGTCCATGCTGATTCTTGCGCGCGTCGCGGCGATCGCCGCGGTTGCTGCAATTGCCCTGCCTGCCGCGTCGCCGTCTTGGGCGCAGGACTACCCGAGCAAACCCGTCCGCATCATCGTGCCGTTCGGCGCCGGCGGCCCGGCCGACGTCTATGCGCGCGTGCTCGCGCAACACCTGTCCGATGCGCTCAAGCAGTCGTTCGTGGTCGAGGATCGCCCCGGGGCGGGTTCCATCATCGGGACCGACGCGGTGGCGAAGGCGGCGCCCGACGGCCACACGCTGCTGGTGATGTCGAACACCCACACGACCAACGAATTGCTGATCCCCAACAAACCGTTCCAGTTGATGCGCGACTTCGTGCCGATCTCGCCGATCAATTACTCGGACCTGATCATGGTGATGCACCCCAGCGTGCCGGCGAAGAGCCTCAAGGAATTCATCGCGCAGGCGAAGTCGAATCCGGGCAAGCTCAACTATGCGTCGTCCGGTCCCGGCACGCCGTACCACATGGCGGGCGAATTGTTCAAAGCGATGAGCGGCACCGACATCGTCCACGTGCCGCACAAGGCGTCCGGCGAGGCGCGCAACAGCGTCATCGGCGGCCACGTGCACATGATGTTCGACGCCATCACCACCATGGCGTCGAACGTGCGCGCCGGGCAGGTGATCGCGCTCGGCACCACCGGAAAGCAGCGCTCGGCCATCATGCCCGAGGTGCCGACGGTCGACGAGGCCGGCGTGCCCGGCTACGAGGCGACGATCTGGCTCGGCGTCATGGCGCCCGCCGGTACGCCGAAGCCGATCATCGACAAGCTCAACAGCGAGATACAGAAGATCGTGCAGCGCGATGACGTCAAGGGCGCCTGGGCCAAGCAGGGGGCCGTGCCGATGCTCATGACGCCGGCCGAGTTCGACAAGTACCTGCGCGCCGACGTGGAGAAATGGGCGCAGGTGGTGAAGGTCTCGGGCGCCAGCGTGCAGTGAACCTTACTTCCCCAGCGCCTTGGTCTTCCACAGCTCCCAGGCGCGCCCGACGTCGCCCTTGCTCTTGTAGGTGATGATCTCGCCCTCCTCGGGCGAGAGATAGTTGATCGGACCGCCGAGCATGATCGCCGTGGTCTGCAGGCGTGCGTTCACCTCGGTATAGATCGCGCGGAATACCGCGATCGGCAGCGTCGGACCGACCACGATGTTGCCGTGCCCGCGCATCAGGGCGACCGATTTCTCTCCCAGCGTCTCGGCCAGCGCCGTGCCGAGCTCGTTGCTGGTGATCAGCATGTTGGTCCAACCGGCGTGGTCGCGGATCTCGAACACCGGCGGCTCCTCGTAGAGGAACGCCGCCATGTGGAACGTGGGCTGCATCTTCACCTGCGTGATGCCGTATGGAACCACTGCCGGCGAATGGCTGTGCACCACCGCCATCACGTCCGGGCGTGCCTTGTACAGCATGCCGTGGATGAACCGCTCACGGAACATGGTGCGCCCGCGCGCATCGACCGGGTTGGATTCGAGATCGAGCTCCATGATGTCATCGGCCGTCACCAGCGCGGGAGCCAGCGAGCGCGACACTAGGTAACGATCGGTCTGGCCGGGATGGCGCATGCTGACGTGACCGTAGCCGTCGAGCACGCCTTCGGCGGCGAGGATGCGGCTCGCCGCCACCAGGTCTTCGATCGCGGCCGGATCGACCGGGCCGCCGGATGTCGGCGCCGCGGCCGACGAGGATGTGGGTGCCATGAGGGTTTGTTCGCAAGCAGGAGCGCGTGGGCGCGAGGGAAGTGTCGTATTAATGTACGGCGGGCGCCGAATAGCAATCCTTCGTCCCGCTCGAGCCGCTGCCGGGCGGGGTGGCCTCGGTTCGCGCGCTGCGCCATAATGGTGCCGGCGTAACGCGTTGGAATGAGTCGTCATGGGCAGCGAGAATTTCTCCATACCGCTTTTCGATTCTGCGACGGGAGCATTCATGCTGCCGGCGTGGGCGGCGGTGGCTCTCGTCGCCATCGCGGCGGCGGCGGTCATCCTGTCGATGCTGCGCGGCGGCCGCGTGGTCGTGACGGGCGGCCTGGTCGCCATCGCATTCCTGTTCCTGATCGTTACGATCGCCTGGGTGGGCGCCGAGCGCGTCGCCGACCGCGAGCGCACGGAAGAGCGTCATGCCCTGGTGACGCGAGCTCAGCATCTCGCGGCGCAGACGGCGATGCCGGGCTCCCCGCTCGCCTGCCTCGATGCGGTTGCGGGAGACACCGTGGAAGCCGCGTGCGAACGCCTGCTGTTCGGCGGCCCGGAGACGATCGCCGCGGCGACCGCCTACACGGCGGCACGCCTTGCGCTGCTGTCCGACGGCGTGGATTACGCGCTGCGCGCGAATGCCAGTTACGAAGGCGCGCTGCCGGGGCTGCGACGGGCACTCGAAACCGATCGGTTCGGCTTCGTCGCCCAGGTGCTGGCAAGCCAGTACGGCTGCTCGGCCGACCGTTGCGACGCCTTCACCTTGTTCCGCGACACCAACCGTCTGGCCGCCAACCTTGGCGAGCGTCCCTTCGATGTCGCTGTGGCTCGCCATGCGGCGGGCTGGGGGACGCGACCTGAGCGTGCAGGGGGAGGGGAGCGCCCGATCGTGAGCTCCCGGGGATCTCCGGTTCCGCCGGGGTTCAACCTGCCTTCGTCGGCCTCGATTCCGCCGGTGAACATCATGGTGCCTGAATCTGCAGGATCCTCTGCGGCGCAGCCGAACAACGCAGCATCGGCGGGAGAGGGGGCTGCTACGCCGAGTCCGCCCCGCCGGCCCGCCGCTCAGCGTCCGGCAACCCGCCCGGCTCAAGCCAACCCGGCTCAGGCCAACCCGGGCACCCCGGTGCAACTCGTCCCGCCCGCCGCGAGCGCACCGCCAGCGCCGGTCGGCAATACCGGCAGCGCCCCACGCGTGCAGTGATCGGCGCGGGGGCATCGCGCGGACCTTGCGAATTCTGACGGAGATCGGTGAGGCGCGGTGTTCTCCTCCGTCCTGATTGCCAATCGCGGCGAGATCGCCTGCCGGGTCGCCCGCACCGCAAAACGGCTCGGGTTGCGCGTCATCGCCGTGTACTCGGACGCCGATCGCCACGCGCTGCACGTGCGGGTGAGCGACGAGGCCTACCCGATCGGGCCTGCACCGGCCCCGCTGAGCTATCTGGCGATCGACAAGATCATCGCGGCGGCGACCGCCGCCGGTGCCGATTGCATCCATCCGGGCTACGGGTTTCTCGCCGAGCGCGCAGAGTTCGCGGAAAACTGCGCCGCGGCCGGCATCGCCTTCATCGGGCCGCCCCCGGCCGCGATCCGCGCCATGGGCCTCAAGGATCAGGCCAAGGCCCTGATGGCGAGGGCCGGCGTCCCGGTGGTGCCGGGCTATCACGGCGACCGGCAGGAGCCGAAATTCCTCAAGGAGAAGGCGTACGAGACCGGCTACCCGGTTCTGATCAAGGCGGTCGCGGGCGGCGGCGGCAAGGGCATGCGCCGCGTCGACCGCCACGCCGATTTCGATGCCGAGCTCGAGAGCGCCATGCGGGAGGCGCAGGCAGCCTTCGGCGATGGGCGCGTCCTGATCGAGAAATACGTGTCGTCGCCGCGCCACATCGAGGTGCAGGTATTCGGCGACTCGCACGGCAACGTCATCCACCTAGGCGAGCGCGACTGCTCGCTGCAGCGGCGCCACCAGAAGGTGATCGAGGAGGCGCCGGCGCCCGGCATGACGGGCGAGCTGCGCGCCGTCATTGGCGGTGCCGCGGTCGCGGCCGCGAGAGCGGTCGGCTACGTCGGCGCCGGCACCGTGGAATTCATCGCCGACGCGGCGGCCGGGCTGGCGGCCGACCGGTTCTGGTTCATGGAAATGAACACCCGCCTGCAGGTCGAGCACCCGGTCACCGAGGCCATCACCGGCCTCGACCTGGTGGAATGGCAGTTCCGCATCGCCGCCGGCGAGGCCCTGCCGATCGGCCAGGCCGACGTGGCGCTTCACGGCCACGCCGTGGAGGCGCGTCTCTATGCGGAGGATCCGGAGCGGGGCTTCCTGCCGTCGACCGGCCGCCTGGTCGCGCTCGAGTTCCCCGACCTTGATCATGTCCGTGTCGACACCGGCGTGGAAGCCGGGGCCGAGGTCAGTCCCTACTATGATCCGATGATCGCCAAGTTGATTGCGCACGGCGCGACGCGGGACGAGGCGCTCGACCGGCTGGTCGCTGCCCTCGACAAGACGGTCGTCGCCGGCCCGCGCACCAATCTCGGATTCTTGGCGCGGCTCGCGCGCGCCGCCGAGTTCCGCGCCGGCAATTTCGATACCGGCCATATCGAGCGAAATCTCGAGTCCCTCGGCGCCGTCCCGCAGGGGCTCGACCGGGCCGCCGCGGCGAGCGGCGTTGTCCGATTGCTGGAGCGCGAGACCGAACGCCTCGGCGCCCGGCGTTCCGGCGGCGCCAAGGCGCCGCCCTCGCCGTGGGACATCGCTGATGGATTTCAACTGTCGGGGATGCGGCGTGTGTCGGTTCCGATCCTGGTCGATGGCGAGCGGGCGACGGCCGAGGTGATCCACGGCGCGGCCGGCCCCGACGTCTCTGTGGATGGCTCGAGGCCCGCAATGGATTCGCGGACGATCGACGGCCATGGTGCGGTGCATGTTCTGCTTAGCGGCCGCCAGACCGTCGTCAGGCTCGCCGGCGCCGAGATCGACATCGAGCATCTCGACGGCGACGGGCTGGTGCGGGCGCCGATGCACGGCAAGCTCCTGGCGGTGCTGGTCGAGAAGGACGCAACGGTGACAAAGGGCCAGCGCGTTGCCGTGGTGGAGGCGATGAAGATGGAGCATTCGCTGCTCGCGCCGCTCGCCGGACGGGTCACGGAGGTGCGGGCGCAGGCCGGAACCCAGGTCGCCGAAGGCGCGGCCATTCTGCTGATCGAACAGGCCGAGTGACAAGGATGGCGCTGAACCTGATCAAGCTGTGCGTCGGCTGCGACTCGGTCCAGGAGCTCGAGGACTGGATCGAGGAGAAGCTGCGCGAGAAGAAGAAGCGCAGGCAGGCGCCGGAACGCAGCCATACGACCCGGATGGTGCCGAAGCGGGTCGACGAGCTGACCGCCGGGGGTTCGCTCTATTGGGTGATCCGCGGCCAGATCATGTGCCGCGAGCGTATCCTCGCCATCCGCCCGTTCCGCGACGGCGACGGCATCGGGCGCTGCCGCATCGTGCTCGACGGCAAGGTCGTGCTGGTGCAGCCGCGGCCGTACCGCGCCTTCCAGGGCTGGCGCTATCTGGAAGTCCGGGATGCGCCGCGCGATCTCGACCGCGCCGCCCCCGGCGCCGCCAAGATGCCCGAGGACATGCGGCGCGAGCTGCGCGACCTGGGGCTGCTGTAGTAGCTAGCGGTTGCCGTTTGTCGTCATCACCGGGCTTGTTCCGGTGATCTCGATTCCAATGGCACAGCCGTGCCTTTATCGGGGTGGCCGGGACAAGCCCGGCCACGACGAAAGAAGCGGCTCACACCCCCACGTTATCGATCAGCCGTGTGGTTCCGATCGTAGCGGCGACGAGGAGGCGGATCGGCCCGTCCTGTGGCGCGCGGATCGGCGCCAGCGTGTCGGCATGGCGCGCCTCGAGGTAGTCGACCGCGAATCCGGCGCCCATGATTGCGTCACGTCCCCGCGCCAGGGTCGACTCGATCGGCCTGCCCTCGCGGATGCGGGCGGCGCAGTCGTTGAGGACGCGATAGAGCGTCGGCGCAGCTGCGCGCTCGCTCTCCGAGAGGTAGGCATTGCGCGACGAGAGGGCGAGGCCGTCCTTCTCGCGCGCGGTCTTGCCCGGCACGACACGCAGGGGGATGGCCAGGTCCTTGGCCATCTGCGTGACCACCTTGAGCTGCTGATAGTCCTTCTCGCCGAACACCGCGATATCGGGCAGGCACTGCAGGAACAGCTTGGCGACCACCGTGGCGACGCCGCCGAAGAAATGCGGCCGGAAAGCATCCTCGAGGCCGGCCACGGCCGGGCCGGCGGGCACCACCCGGGTGCTGAAATCGTCCGGATACATCACGTCGACAGTGGGCGCCCAGACGAGGTCGACCGCAAGCGCGGAGAGCGCCGCAAGGTCGGCCGCGAAGGTGCGCGGATACGTCGCCAAATCCTCGTGCGGCGCGAACTGCGCCGGATTGACGAAGATCGAGACGATCACCCGGTCGGCCCGCCTTCGGGCAAGCCGCACCAGCGCGAGGTGTCCCGCATGCAGCGCGCCCATCGTCGGAACGAGCGCCAGGGTTGCGCCCGTTTCACGAAAACGTGCAGTGGCGCGGCGCAAACCCGCAAGCGAGCGAACCGTACGTGTGCGGTAAGGCATCTGGCGTCCGATGCTGGAAAAGCGCCGCGACGCTACCAGATCCATCGGCTCCGCGTCATGGTCGGCCGTCATCGCGGGATTAACCAGTAATGATAACCAGGAATCATCGGCAATTCTGCGCGACATCTTGACGGTTCACGGCCGCCGCATGAAGAATGAAAGCAACAGGGGAAGTGCTTCTATGTTGTTCGAGGCCGCGGTCGGATATCCCAGGTCCGCGCACGTCATCGTCTTGGGAAACGAGAAGGGGGGCTCGGGCAAGTCGACCACGTGCATGCATATCGTGGTCGGGCTGTTGAAAGCCGGCCAGCGCGTCGCCACCATCGATCTCGACAGCCGGCAGAAAAGCTTCACCCACTACGTCGACAACCGACGCGCGTGGGCGGAGCGGGCCAAGCTGCCGCTGGAGGTTCCGACGCATTACCACGTCGCCCGCGGCGAAGGCGCCAAGCTCGAGGACAACGAGGCCCAGGAGTTCAACGCCTTCGCGCAGGCGATCACCGCCGTCGAGCACTCGCACGATTTCGTCGTCATCGATACGCCGGCGACCGACAGCTACCTGATGCGGCTCGCCCATTCGATGGCGGATACGCTGGTCACGCCGCTCAACGACTCGTTCGTGGATTTCGACGTGCTGGGCTCGGTGGACCCCACCACCTTCGCGGTGACCGGGGTCAGCCATTACGCCGAGATGGTGCGCCAGGCGCGCCGGCAGCGCCGTATCGTCGACGGGGGCTCCACCGACTGGATCGTGGTGCGCAACCGCCTCTCGCTGATCAGCTCGCGCAACAAGAAGGTGGTGGGCGAGAGCCTCAACGAGCTCGGCCTGCAGCTGGGCTTTCGCCTGGCGGACGGCTTCGCCGAGCGGGTGGTCTATCGGGAGTTCTTTCCCCGCGGGCTCACCGCGCTCGACCAGCTGGACGAGGCGACGCTCGGCACCCGGCCGAACCTGTCGCACGTCACCGCCCGACAGGAAGTCCGCACGCTGCTCGACGGCCTGAAGCTGCCGGTCGACGAGAAGGGCAGGCGACGCGCCGCGGCGCGCGCCGAATGGTTCGCACAGGCCGACAAACCGCTCGATCTGCACGACATCGTCACGGAGTGACGGGAGGCCGGGCGGGGTCGAGGATTGCTTCGGAGGCGCAAGTCGCCACTTATAGGTGGAATGCGCCCGTGTCCCGAACCCGATGACGCCACCATGGCGAAAGACCGTTCCGACAAGACCCCGATACCGACGCCCGGCGGCAAGCCGGCGCCGGTATCCGCCCGTGCCGAGGTCGAGGCGTTCCTCAGCCGCGCCCGTACGCTGGCGCCGCCGGTGGAGCCGGGTACGCGGGGACGGCTGATCTTTGCCCTCGATGCCACCATGAGCCGGCAGCCGACCTGGGACGAGGCCTGCCGCCTGCAGGCCGACATGTTCGGCGAGGCGGCATCGATCGGCGGCATCGATATCCAGCTTCTCTACTACCGCGGGCTCGCCGAATGCCGCGCCTCGCGGTTCGTCTCCGATGCCGCCGTGCTGCGCGCGTTGATGGAAAAGATCGACTGCCGCGGCGGGAACACGCAGATTGGCCGCGTGCTCGCCCACGCGAAGCGCGAAACCAAGGACAAGAAGGTGCAGGCGCTGGTGCTCGTCGGCGATGCCATGGAGGAAGCGATCGACGATCTGTGCGCCTCGGCGGGCGAACTCGGCCTCATGAGCGTTCCCGCCTTCATGTTCCAGGAGGGCGACGACCCGGTTGCCGAGCGGGCCTTCCGCGAGATTGCGCGCCTCACGCGCGGCGCCTATTGCCGGTTCGATCCGGGTGCCGCCCATCAGCTTGCCGAGCTGTTGCGGGCGGCGGCCGCCTATGCGGCGGGTGGGGTCAAGGCGCTCGCCGACTTGTCGCGACGACAGGGCGCCGGCACGCTCCGCCTGCTCGAACAGCTGAAATAGCGATGCCGACGCTCGTCCTCGGCCTCCTCCTCCTGATCCTGCTGGTGTGGGCGCTGGCGGTTTTCGCGAAAGCCGACACGCGCGTCGTCGCGCAGGTGCTCAGGGTGGCAGGCGGCTGGAGCGCGCTCGCCGGTGCGGGCTTCCTCGCGGTGCGGGGCCAGTTCGCGGTCGCCCTGCCGCTCGGCCTCGCGGGCTTGAGCCTGCTCGGGTGGCTGCCCTGGGGGCCGGCCGGCTTCGGCGCGCGCACCCGCAAGAGTCCGGGGCAGGTGTCGCGCGTGCGCACGGCCTTCGTCGAAATGGAGCTCGACCACGACAGCGGCGCGATGCGGGGGCGCATCCTGGCCGGCCCGCACGAGGGGGTTGCGCTCGACACGCTGTCCGTGCCCGCGCTGGTCGGGCTGCTCGCGACGATCGACGAGGAAAGCCGCGCCCTACTTGCAGCGTATCTGGACCGCCGGGAGCCCGGATGGCGCGACGACGTTGAGGACGATGCGGCAGCGGGGTGGGGCCGTACGTCGAGCAGCGGGCCAATGACGGAGCAGGAGGCCTATCAGATCCTTGGCCTCGAGCCGGGCGCGAGCGCCGAAGAGATCGGGCGTGCCCACCGCACGCTCATGAAGAAACTGCATCCCGACCAGGGGGGGTCGACGTACCTTGCGGCCCGCGTCAATGAGGCCAAGGACATTCTGCTTCGCCGCCATCGCTGATGTACTCCCGCACGCTACACTTCACCAGCGACTCGCATCCCTCCGTCCTACGTCTTCCTGTCGCGCTGCTTTCCTTGTGCCGTCAATTCCTCACGGCGAAGCAGTCGATATTATTGCGCTTGAAATACTTGCAGGCGGCCTCGGCGCGATGCTCGTCGAGGCCGACGAAGCGGGCGCGGTAGAGCGTCTCGCGCCCCTTGGTCACCCGCTCGGTGAACGGATCGGCCTTGCCGAGGATGCCCTTGGCGATGTTCTGCGCCGACTGGAGTCGCTCTCGCGCCTCGCTCTCGTCGGGAAATGCGCCGATCTGGATGACCCAGCCCGGCCGCGGCTTGGACGCCGTCGAGATCGCCGCCGTCTGGATCATGGCCGGCTCGCTTGTGGCAACGGGGGCCGGGCGTGCCGGGGCGACCGCTGCCGTCGGAACGGCCGCCGGGGCCGTCGGAACGGTCGCCGGCCTGGTGGGCGGCGCGGTGGTCGCCGGAACCGATGACGACGAGGCGGTGTGATATTGGGTCACGGGAGCAGCCGGTGCTGCTGCCGCGGGCGGCACCTGGCCGGCACCCTGGGCGGCCAGCGAGAGCGCCGCCATGGCGGCGTTCTGCGCAGTGTTGGCGGCGCGAACAGTCAGTGTGCGGACCGGGATGGCGGCGATCGGCTCGTTCGAGCCGGGGGTCGGACGTTGCGCCACAGGGGGCGTCGCCGGGGTGCTGTCGACACGGGCTGGATCAGGCGCGAACGGTGCCGGCTGGGCGCGCGGCAATTGCAGACCGATCACCGGGACCGTCAGCGGCTTCACCTGCGCCTGCGCGGCGGCGCCCTCGACGATCCGGGCGGCGGTGCGCTCGGTCGCGCCCTGCGCGATGTGCTCCTCGATCAGCGCGCGCATACGGGCGTCGCGGGCGCCGCCGCTGGTGCCTCCCATGACGACGGCCACCAAGTGGCGGTTGCCGCGGCGCACCGAAGTCACCAGATTGAAGCCGGACTTGCGAATGAAGCCGGTCTTGATTCCGTCGACGCCGTTGACGCGTCCGAGCAGGCGATTGTGATTGCGGATGGCGTGCCCGCGATACTGGAAGCTCGCGGTCGCGAAGTAGCGATAGTGGCGGGGGAAGCGATCCTGGATGGCGCGGCCCAGCAGGGCCTGATCGCGCGCCGTGGTGATCTGCTCGTCGTTGGGCAGGCCCGATGCGTTGGCATAGACCGTATGGCTCATGCCGAGGGCGCGCGCCTTGCGCGTCATCAGCCTGGCAAACTCGTCCTCGTCGCCGCCGATCGCCTCGGCGATGACCACGGCGACATCGTTCGCCGACTTGGTGACGAGGGCCTTGATCGCGTCTTCGACGGCGATCGACTGCCCCGGCCGCAGGTTGAGCTTGGAGGGCGCCTGCGAAGCTGCGCGCGCCGAGACCGGCAGGTGCGTATCGAGCCGCACGCGCCCGGCCTCGAGCTGCTCGAACAGCAGGTACAGCGTCATGATCTTGGTGATCGACGCCGGATGGCGCAGGCTGTCGGGATTGGCGGCGTGCAGGACGCGGCCGGAATTCGCATCGACCACGATCGCCGCATAGGGAGGCGTATAGGCCGCCTGCCGGGCGGCGACGTGCTTGTGGGAAGCCGCTTTGCCGCGTCGCCGGCTGCGCGCATCGGCCGGGTCGCTGCCGATCGCAACGGTCAGGAACGCTGCCGAGAGACCCAGCACCAGTAATCGAAGGCCGCGCGAGGCCCCGAGACTTGCGCGGAACATAGCTTACCCCATCCCCTGCGGACGCGCAGTTTGCCGCCCGCCGTCCCTGTTGTCACCCCCACCGACGCGAGCAAAGACCGACGTTCGCGCTCAGCAGGGATGGGTTGCTACCGCCTCGCGACCCTAGGGTGGCAGCGTTGCCAAAGCGTTAACCAGATTCCCAGGGGAATCCAAATTGTGCACTGCAAAATTTATGTTGACAAAAATTGTGCACTGCACTATATTTGTGCTCGAAGCTGGCCATGAGGTCAGTGAGAGTGCAACGGACGAGCCGGGCTGCCTGCGTGGTGGCCTATTAAGGGGTTGACCATGCTTAAGAATGTCGACGAGATGCAGAAACTCGGCAAGGACAATGTCGAGGCCACGATGAAGTGCTTCGGCGCCGCTTCGAAGGGCTTCCAGGCGATCGCCGCCGAAGTGACCAACTACTCCAAGAAGTCGTTCGAGGACGGCAGTGCCGCCATGGAGCGGCTGCTCGGCGCGAAGACGCTGGAAAAGGCAATCGAGGTGCAGAGCGAGTACGTGAAGACCGCCTACGAGGGCTTCGTGACCGAGGCGACCAAGCTGGGCGAGCTTTATGCCGATATCGCCAAGGAGGCATACAAGCCGTTCGAGGGCTATCTGGCCAAGGTGACGCCCGTCACCAAGTGAGGCCGCGCCCATCGGCGCCTTGCGCAAGGCCCGGCCCCCGGCCGGGCCTTCGTCTTTTCATCGGTCCGCGCATGCGTATTCGTCCCGACGCGGATTTCGTGTCGGGTGAGCGGCTCGAGGCGGAGCGACTGTTGCGGAAAGCGAGGGCCGCGCAAGCGCGGTCCGACGATGACGCAGGGTCACCTCGCCGGTGCGGTCGCATTCGGTCGGCAGCGCGTGGGCGCAACGGCGCTTTTTCGACCGAATTCTTCGGTAGATCGCAATCGATATCGATTGAATCGGATGGACCTCACACCTCTGGGGGTGCGGAGGACGGGCAGATGTGCCCGTCCAGATGGCGCACCCGCGATGCCTGTGTGCGGAAGCGAAGCAACGACAGGGGCGGCGATTGAGAATACCGCTGCTCGCGGCGAGCGCAGCCGCCGTGAACAGGATATTTCGCGATCTGGAACGACGGCGCCTCATTGCCTATTATTTAGAGGTTTCCCCGTCGTGCCGACTGAGGCATGATCCGTGCATACCCGCAACGACGTCCGCAGCTGCCATGAAGCGACTAGCCGAAGCGAGGAACCATCTGACCCGCCAGCCGTTTGTGCCCCGTCTTGCGGACGAGGATAGGCGGCGGAAGAACGAGCCGGGCGCGCCCGGCACCGCCGTCATCACCAAGACCAAGACGCAGACGAAACGACCGAGCCTCTACCGCGTTCTTCTTCTCAACGACGACTACACGCCGATGGAGTTCGTGGTGCACGTGCTCGAGCGCTTCTTCAACAAGGACCGCGAGGCCGCCACGCGAATCATGTTGCACGTGCATCACCACGGGATCGGCGAGTGCGGGGTTTATACGTACGAGGTGGCGGAGACCAAAGTGACGCAGGTGATGGACTTCTCGCGCAAACATCAGCATCCTCTCCAGTGCGTGATGGAAAAGAAGTGACTGCCGGGGGCCCAACAGGACAATTGAGAAGAGACCCGAATGCCAACTTTCTCGCGTAGCCTGGAACAATCGCTCCACAGGGCGCTGGCGCTCGCTAATGAGCGGCACCACGAATACGCCACGCTCGAGCACCTGCTGCTCGCCTTGATCGACGATCAGGACGCGGCGGCGGTGATGCGCGCCTGCAACGTCGATCTCGACAAGCTGCGCCGCAGCCTTGTTGCCTACATCGAGGCGGAGCTGGAGAACCTGGTCACCGACGGGACCGAGGATTCCAAGCCGACGGCCGGGTTCCAGCGCGTGATCCAGCGCGCCGTGATCCATGTGCAGTCGTCCGGCCGCGAGGAGGTGACCGGCGCCAACGTGCTGGTCGCGATCTTCGCCGAGCGGGAGAGCCATGCGGCCTATTTCCTGCAAGAGCAGGACATGACGCGTTATGATGCGGTCAACTACATCAGTCATGGTATCGCCAAGCGGGTAGGGCTGACCGAAGCGCGTCCGGTGCGCGGAGCCGACGAGGAGGCGGATACGAAGAGCGGCGACGAGGCGAAGAAGAAGGGCGATGCGCTCGAGGCCTATTGCATCAACCTCAACAAGAAGGCGCGCGAGGGCAAGATCGACCCGCTGATCGGCCGCGAGGCGGAGATCAGCCGCACGATCCAGGTGCTGTGCCGGCGCCAGAAGAACAACCCGCTCTTCGTCGGCGACGCCGGCGTGGGCAAGACGGCGATCGCCGAGGGGCTCGCCCGCCGCATCGTCAACGGCGAGGTGCCGGACGTCCTGCGCAACGCCACCGTGTTCTCCCTCGACATGGGGACGCTGCTCGCCGGCACGCGCTATCGCGGCGATTTCGAGGAGCGGCTCAAGCAGGTGATCAAGGAGCTCGAGTCGTATCCCGGCGCCATCATGTTCATCGACGAGATCCACACGGTGATCGGCGCCGGCGCGACCTCCGGCGGCGCGATGGACGCCTCCAACCTGCTGAAGCCCGCGCTCGCGTCCGGCACGCTGCGCTGCATCGGCTCGACCACCTACAAGGAGTACCGCCAGTATTTCGAGAAGGACCGGGCCCTGGTGCGCCGGTTCCAGAAGATCGACATCAACGAGCCGACGGTGTCGGACGCGATCGAGATCATGAAGGGGCTCAAGCCCTATTTCGAGGACTACCACAAGCTCAAGTACACCAACGAGGCGATCAAGGCGGCGGTCGAGCTGTCCGCGCGCTACATCCACGACCGCAAGCTGCCCGACAAGGCGATCGACGTGATCGACGAATCGGGCGCCGCGCAGATGCTGCTGCCCGAGGGCAAGCGCCGCAAGACGATCGGCCTGAAGGAAATCGAGACGACGATCGCAACGATGGCGCGCATCCCGCCGAAGACCGTGTCCAAGGACGACGCAGAGGTCCTGCGGCACCTGGAAGAGACGCTCAAGCGGGTGGTGTACGGCCAGGACAAGGCGATCGACGCGCTCGCGTCCTCGATCAAGCTCGCGCGCGCGGGCCTGCGCGAGCCGGAGAAGCCGATCGGCTGCTACCTGTTCTCGGGACCGACCGGCGTCGGCAAGACCGAGGTGGCGCGCCAGCTCGCCGCCAGCCTCGGCGTCGAGCTGATCCGCTTCGACATGTCGGAATACATGGAGCGGCACACCGTCTCGCGCCTGATCGGCGCGCCGCCCGGCTATGTGGGGTTCGACCAGGGCGGGCTCCTGACCGACGGAGTCGACCAGCATCCGCACAGCGTGCTCCTGCTCGACGAGATCGAGAAGGCACACCCGGATCTCTATAACGTGCTTCTGCAGATCATGGATCACGGCAAGCTCACCGACCACAACGGCAAGCAGGTCGATTTCCGCAACATCATCCTGATCATGACCACCAATGCGGGCGCCGCCGACATGGCGCGGCCCGCCTACGGGTTCACCCGGACCAAGCGCGAGGGTGACGACGTGGAGGCGATCAATCGCCTGTTCGCGCCGGAGTTCCGCAACCGGCTCGATTCGATCATCACGTTCTCGCACCTGAGCCCCGAGGTGATCGCCAAGGTGGTGGAGAAGTTCGTGCTGCAGCTCGAGGCGCAGCTCGCCGATCGCGACGTCACCATCGAGCTCACCGACGAGGCGACCAAGTGGCTGATGGAGAACGGCTACGACGAGCTCATGGGCGCGCGTCCGATGGCCCGCATCATCCAGGAGCACATCAAGAAGGGGCTCGCCGACGAGGTGCTGTTCGGCAAGCTCAAGGGTGGCGGACACGTGCGCGTCGTGGTCATGGAAGGGGAGCGGGGCAGCAAGCTCGGCTTCGAGTTCCTCGACGGGCCGATCAAGCCGAAGCCGGAGAAGCTGCCGGCGAAGCCGAAGCGCCGCTCCGCCCCGCGTCCGCGGCCACCGGGCTCGCGCGGCGACGGCAACGGCAAGCCGCCGAGCGGCCGCGGCTCGGTGCCGAAGGTGCCGCTGGTCAAGGTGTAGGGCCCGCCCGGCGGGCGCACGCAGAAAAACAGTAAACCCACACGGTCGCTGGCCGTGTGGGTTTTGCTTTGGTCTCACCTTTCCGCATGCTCCATCGCATGACGGATCACATCCGACCGGCTGAGGCCGCGCGCGGCGAGATCGCGGTCGCTCATGCGGTCGAGGCGGTCGAGCAGGCTGTTGAAACGGCGCCATTGCGCCATCACGCGCACGACATAGGTGAGCATCATTGTCGTCCTCCCGATGATTCCGTCGTGGACAAACGACAGCCGGGCTCGTGCCGCGGACGGGCGGATCACGCGGCTCGGACATGACGAGGACAGCGAGACGATTGTAGCGCTTCGGGTGCTCATAGGCGCTCCTTTCCCGAAGGGACTGGAGCAGCGCTTGGACGGAAGCGTCTTTTTGCGAGGCCGGGCGGCTGGCTCGAGGCCCGACGGTGTGCCGAGTACCGGATCGCGCGCCTTCCTGCAAAGCATCGTTTCTCCGCCTTGCCCGAGAATTCCTCATGCGGCCGTTCGGCCTACATGCCCAAGGGCAGCATCGTGGCGCCGTTCAACCCGATCGTGGTCAACACCGGCGCCAAGCTCGTGCTGATCGACACCGGCTACGGCCCCGGCATCGCGCCGACGGTCGGGCTGCTCCCGGTCACCCTGGCGGCTGCCGGCATCGATCCGAAAGCAATCGACATCGTCCTGATCTCGCACATGCACGGCGACCACATCCTCGGGCTGAAGACGCCGGACGGCGCGCTCGCCTTTCCCAACGCCGAGATCAAGGTGCCGGCCGTCGACTGGGCGCACTGGATGAGCGACGAGAACATGAGCAAGGCGCCGGAGGGCTTCCAGAAGGCGTCGTTCGGCTTCAACCGCAAGATCTTCGGTAATCTCGCCGACAAGGTGACGCGCTACGAATGGGGCAGGGAGGTCGCCCCCGGCATCACGGCGGTCGAGACCAGCGGCCACACGCCGGGCCATACGGCGTTCATGATCGCTTCGGGAAACCGCCAGCTGTTCTTCCAGGGCGACGTGAGCAACGTGCCGGACCTGTTCCTGCGCAATCCCGACTGGCAGGTCATGTTCGACAGCGATCCCGACAAGGCGGTGACGACGCGCCGGCGCGTTTACGACATGGCGTCGGCCGACAAGCTCCTCGTCTCCGGCTATCACTTCCCGTTCCCGGGGCTCGGCTATATCGAGAAGGCGGGTACGGGCTATCGCCTCGTACCGGCGGCGTGGAACCCGGTGTTCTGACTGGCGTCGCTCGCGCAACGGTGCAGGCTACTGTAGCCCGGGCTAGGCGGCGCTCACTCGGCAACCGTGCTCGGGTTTTTCTGATCTGCAACCATGAACACGATGATCGTCGCGCGCTTGTCCGTGCTCGGGTTGCGGGAGACAGAGTGGACTGCGGTCGGCGGCTCGTAGAACGTGTCGCCTGCGTTCAGGATCCGGCTGGGCTGGCCGTCGATGGCGAATTCGTAGGTGCCCTCGATCACATAGCCGAACGTGTGATGGCCAGGATGCCGGTGCGGAGGGCTGCTGCTCCCCGGCGCGCGCTCAAGCAGCGTGACTCGAACCTCGCGGCCGGGCAGATCGGCGAGCGGTTGGACGAGGAGCGGCCTGGCGGGCGCCGGCGCGGGCTGGGCCGATGATGCGGTGACGAATTTCGTCACCGTCCAGGTGCCCAAGCCGGAGAGCAGCCCGACAACGATGGCTACGGCCGCATGATGGTGGACAGATGTCACACTTGCCTTTGTCATGTAGCTCTCCGTTGCATGCGCGACTGTTCGAAGTCCGTTCGTTCGTCTAGAGCGAGATGACTTTTCTTCGAATCGTCATCTCGCTCTATCCTATTCTTGCAGCATGATCTTTTCCGAAAACCGGTACCCACTTTTCGGGATCATGCTGTAGAGCGTCTTCGTTCACTCGATCAGTTCGTCGGCAACAAGCTGGAACTCACGGGGGATCGTCAGACCCAGCTCCTTTGCAGCTCGCAAATTGAGGACCAGCTCGAATTTGGTCGGCTGCTCGACAGGCAGCGCCGCCGGCTTGGTCCCCTTGAGAATTCGGTCGACATGCTTGGCTGTCTGCCGAGACAGATCGGACAGGTTTGCCCCATAGGAGACCAAGCCTCCCCAATCCGCGAACTCCCGCGCTGCGCCCATGGCGGGCATGCGGCGGCCCGCCGCGAAGTTCACGATGCGCTTGTATTCGCTGTACAACATCGGGCTGGGCAGCACGATGAGGGCATCGGCGCGATTGGTGACCATCGCGGCGAGAGCGCCGTCGATTTCGGCCGGGCTATCAGCCGGCTCGAGCTGAAGGCGCAGTCCGAGAGCCTGCGCCGCAGCTTCCATCTCCTTCAACAGCCCCGTCATGGTGCGTTCGCTGTAGGCATGCGGGTGCCAAAGCGCCGCCACGTGGGACAGCCCGGGAACGACGTCCTTGAGCAGCTGGAGGCGCCTGGCTGCGAGCTCCGGGCCCAGAAATGTTGTTCCTGTGAGGTTGCCGCCCGGCCGTGCAAGACTGTCGACCAGTCCGTCCGCGACCGGGTCGGCCACCGCTATCGCAACGATCGGGATCGTACCGGTCGCCTGCTTTGCCGCCTGCGCCGCCGGTGTAGCCAACGCGACGATGAGGTCGACACGGTGCCCGACCAGCTGGGCCGCAAGCTCGCGAAGCCGCTCCCGTTTCCACTCCGCGTAGTGACGTTCGATGGCGATGGTCTGGCCGTCCTGGTAACCGAGCTCCTGCAGCCCCTGCACGAAAGCGTTGAGTATTGCGACGCCCGAGTCAGGAAGCTCGGAACGGCCCGGCGCAAGTATCCCGATCCGCGGCATCCTGGTGGCCTGCTGTGCAGCAGCAGCGATCGGCCAGCCCGCCATGATGCCAAGGCTGAGGATGAACTCGCGCCGCTTCACTCAATCACCTCGCATGAACCTGTCCTCCGACACTGCCGCGTGGGCAGCCTCGCCTTGGCGATCATGCAACAGAGCATATCGCAGGGTCCTTGGGCGAGACCTGAATTGTTCTGAAATCATCCTGCGGGAGAGGTCCGCTTCGGGTCGCAGCCGGTACCGCCTTTATTGAGCGCGAGATTTCCACTCTGCTCCAGCGGGTCGACAAGATAGGAACGCGGCGGTGAAAGGCCACGTTCCTGAGCTCGGCCGCGGCCGAACCGATCGACTGCCATGCGACCCTGCAAGGTGGGGGTGATTGATCGCCGGGACGGCTTGGGCGATACCCCCGTCCGACGGGAGAGCGAGCACGATGAACGAGACGCCACACGATCCGGATGCCGGCCTCGCGCCGGCTTTTGCGGCGCCTGCGCGCGCCTGCGACGCGCATTTCCACGTGTTCGGGCCGGCCGAGCGCTACGCCTATGATGCGTCCGACCTTCGCTACAAGCCACCACTGGCACCGCTCGAGGACTATCTCGCGAGCGCGCGGAGGCTCGGCTTCGAGCGTTTCGTGTTCGTGCAGCCGAGCGCCTATGGCATGGACAATTCTTGCATGCTCGATGCCATGGGCCAGATGGATCCGGCGCTCTGCCGCGGCATCGTGCATCTCGACGAGACCAAGGCGAAGGACGCCGAGCTCGCCCGCTGGCACGCCCAGGGCATCCGCGGCATCCGCGTCAACGTCTCGCCGGTGCGCAAGCCCGAGGCGGGGCTCAGCGACGCGTTGCGCCCGCGCATCGAGGCCTACGCGGCAATCGCGCGCGAGCTCGGCTGGCACCTCGACCTGCTGTTGCCCGGCTGGCTGATCAGCGAATTGATGCCGACGTTGCGGGCGCTGCCGGTGGAGTTCACCGTGGCGCATATGGGCCTGTTCCCGGCCGCCGACGGCGTGCAGCAGCGTGGATTTCAGGAGCTCCTGTCGCTCGTCGCCGACGGCTCGAAGCGCTGCTGGGTCAAGCTTACCGGCATCTACCGGTTCTCCAAGGATCCTGGCTTCACCGACGTGGCGCCGTTCGCCAAGGCGCTGATCGCGACCGCGCCCGACCAGCTGATCTGGGGCAGCGACTATCCGCACCTGTCGTTTCACGACAAGGTCGGCACCGTCGGCCTCTACAACAAGCTCGCCGAATGGGCGAACGCCGCCGAGCGCCAGCGCATCCTCGCCGACAACCCGGCGCGCCTGTTCGGATTCGCTTAGAGCGCGATGGCGCCGCCGCAGCCGCAACAGAATGCCGCCGTCGCCTTCGGCCACGGCTTCCTTGCCGCCTGGCGCTCGGTGTTCGCCTACGTGCTGCTCGGCACCTATGTGGGCCTGGGCGCGCTCGCCCATGATTTCGGCTGGAGCGCCGGCTGGATGGTGGCGTCCACGCTGCTGATCTGGGCGGCGCCGGCGCAGATCATCCTGATCTCCACGCTCGGTTCTGCGTCGCTCGCCGAGGTCGCGATCGCCGTGGGATTGAGCAGCGTGCGCTTCATGCCGATGGTGGTCGCGCTGCTGCCGAAGCTGAAAGGGCCCGACACGCGCCTGCGCCACCTCATCGTGCCGACGCATCTGACCGCCATCAGCGTCTGGGTCGAGGGGATGCGCCTCCTGCCGACGCTGCCGCAGGGGCGCCGCATCGCCTTCTACAACGGGCTGGGTACGGGTCTGTTGAGCGCGGCCGCGAGCGCGAGCCTCGTCGGTTATCACATGGCGGCGGAAGTCCCGGTCCTGTTCGCCGCCGCGCTTCTGTTCCTTACCCCGGTGTCGATGCTGCTTTCGCTCGCGCGCAACAGCCGAGCTCTGATCGATCGCCTGTCGCTCGTGCTCGGCCTCGTCATCGGGCCGGTGATTGCCAGCACCAAGATCGGGCTCGACCTCCTGTGGACCGGCATCATCGCCGGCACGCTCGCCTACGTGGTGCACCGCCTGCGCGAGGCGACCCGATGACGACGCTCTCGGCGGAGCTGTGGCCGTATCTGGCGCTGATCCTTGTGGGCTTCCTGCCGAACGAGATCTGGCGCTGGCTCGGCCTGGTGCTGGCACGCGGGCTCGACGAGGAATCCGAGATCGTGGTGTGGGTGCGCGCGGTGGCGACCGCGATCCTCGCCGGCGTCATCGCGCAGCTCATCATCACCAGCTCGGGCGCGCTGGCGACCACCCCGCTCGCGGTGCGGGTGGGCGCCATCGCGGCTGGCTTCGTCGCTTTCCTGGCGATCCGGCGGTCGATCTTCGCCGGCGTGGCGATCGGCGAAGTAGTGCTGGTGGCCGGGACGTGGGCGGCCGGTTGATTACGCGCCTAACGCAGCCTTGAGCTTCTTGGTGTGCTCCGCCAGCAGCTCCGGCTTTTCCTTCTCGCTCGCCGGCGGCTTCATGGCGACGCCGGCGTGGCGCGGGATCACGTGGACGTGCAGGTGGAACACGACCTGGCCGCCGGCCGGCTCGTTGAACTGCTGCACCGTGATGCCGTCGGCTTGGAATGCCTTCATCGCGGCCTTGGCGATCGTCTGCGCCACCTTGTGGACGTGCGCGAGGTCGTCCGGGTCGACATCGAGGATGTTGCGCGCCGCCGACTTGGGCAGCACCAGGGTGTGGCCCGGCGCACGCGGCATGATGTCGAGGAAGGCGAACGCCTTGTCGTCCTCGTACACCTTGTAGGCGGGCAGCTCGCCGCGCAGGATCTTGGCGAAGATGTTGTTCTGGTCGTACGCCATGGGTCGCCTCAGGATGTGGCGGGTGATCAGGTGTCGCAAGATGCCCCGCGCCGCGTCAAGCCGGTAGCCGAGGGTTCCCGACCCCATGAGGCTCACGCGTCCTCGGCCGCCACCTTGCGGTAGGGGGCGTAACCGGCGAGCTCCTCGCCGGCCGCCTGCACATAGGCGCGCTCGCGCTTGAGGTAGTCGGCGATCGCCCGGCGCAGGCCCGGGTCGGCGATGTAATGCGCCGAGTAGGTCGTGGTCGGCAGGTAGCCGCGCGCCAGCTTGTGCTCGCCCTGGGCGCCGGCCTCGACGCGGACGAGCTTGTGCGTAATCGCGAACTCGATCGCCTGGTAGTAGCAGAGCTCGAAATGGAGGAACGGGTGGTGCTCGATCGCCCCCCAGTTGCGGCCATAGAGCGTGTCGGAGCCGATGAAATTCAACGCCCCGGCAATGTATCGGCCGGCCCGCTTCGCCATCACCAGGAGGATGTGGTCGCGCATGCTCTCGCCGACCAGCGAGAAGAACGAGCGGGTGAGGTAGGGCCGCCCCCATTTGCGCGAGCCGGTCTCCATGTAGAAGGCGAAGAAAGCATCCCAGGCCTGTTCGGTCAGGTCGGTGCCGGTGAGCCACTCGACCGTCACACCGTCGGGGAAGGCGTCGCGCCGCTCACGCCGGATCGCCTTGCGCTTGCGCGCCGCGAGCGCGCCGAGGAAGTCCTCGAAGGTCGCGTAGCCGGCATTGTCCCAATGGAATTGCTGGTCGTTGCGCTGCAGGAAGCCGTGGTCGCCGAGGAGCTGCCATTCGGGCTCGGTCAGGAAGGTGAGGTGGACGGAGGAGGCGTCCCGCAGCCGGCAAAGCTCCATCAAACCGGCGGCCAGGCCGGCCTGCACCTCCGCGGCGTGCGGGCCCGGCCGCGCCAGCAGGCGGCGGCCGGTGACCGGCGTGAACGGCACGCTGACCTGCAGCTTCGGATAGTAGGAGCCGCCGGCGCGCTCATAGGCTTCGGCCCAGCCGGCATCGAACACGTATTCGCCGCGCGAATGGCTTTTCAGGTAGCAGGGCGCAACGCCGAGGACGGCTCCGTCCTGGCTCTCGGCGACGAGATGCTGCGCTTGCCAGCCGGCCCGCGCCACGGCCGATCCGGATGTCTCTAGGGCGGCGAGGAAAGGGTGCGCGATGAACGGGTTGAACGGGACTTGCTCAGAGTCCGAATCGGGTCCGCGTTGAGACATCGATTCAACATCCTGAGACGGCGATTTAACGCGTTGAGACGGCGATTCAAGATGCCGGGATGCTGAGCGAACGAGTTGAGATGCTGAGTTAAGGAGCTGCGGCGCGAGCGGGGCAGACGGTTGAGAAGCCGATTCCGACTCAGGGCATTTCGCGAGTTTCTGCGAGTTGCTTGGCCGCCGATCTTGACCCCAGCTCTGCGGGATTGGCGCAGGCGTCCCACGCGGCCCGGGGGATGTCGGCGATCGCCGGGAAGACGCGGATGCGCAGGTCGGACTTGCTCATTTAGTCATTCTCGGTGTTGGGCCGACCGCCATGCAAGATCACGGCCGGAACCCCTCGAAGATGATCTGATCCGCCCAGCGCGCGGCACGGCGACGGTCGTCCGGCGTTCGCACAGTCCACGTCAGGAGCGGCATGCCCAGAACATAGCGACCGAGGAGGGGGAGTGAAGCCGGCAGGTCGTTCACATGATAGGCGATGAAATGTGGCCGGCTGCGGATGCCCTGCCGGAGATAGGCCAGCTGGTCCCACCGGGTCATGGTTCCGGCATGATCGCTGCTGCGATGGCTTTGCGCCACGATGCCGCGCGGCAGCCCGGGGGCGAAATCCTGGATCGCCGCGACCTGCCAGGGATCGAACGACATCGCGGCGACCGGTCCCGCATAGGAGCGGACCACTTCGGCGGTGCGCCGCGCGAGCCGCGAGTCGCGGTCGAACCGGCTCTTGAGCTCGAGGATGAGCGCCACCCGGCCGGCCACCAGGTCGAGAAGATCGGTGAGCGTCATCATGCGGTCGGCGGTCGCCTTGAAGCGGGTGTTCTTGAGCTCGGCGGCGGACATCGTATCGAGCCGGCCATCGCCTTCGGTCAGCCGGCCGAGGGTCTCATCGTGATGCACCATCGCCTCGGCATCGGCGGTGATCTGCAGGTCGACCTCGATTGCGTATCCCGCCGCTGCGGCCGCGCCGACCGCCGAGGGGGTATTCTCGATCACGCCGGTGGCGGCATCGTGCAGCCCGCGATGGGCGACCGGGCGCGCGATCAGCCAGTCCAAGCCAGACATGAAGGATCAGTGCGTCACGGTCAGGCGACCTCGAAGGCCCCCTCGACCTCGACGGCCGCGTCGAGTGGCAGCACGGCGACGCCCACCGTGGTGCGCGCATGGCGGCCTTTGTCGGCAAAGGCGGTGACCATGAGGTCGGACGCGCCGTTCATCACCTTGGGCCCGTCGAGGAAGTCCGGGGTGGAATTGATGAAGCCGCCCAGCCGCACCACCCGCAACACCTTGTCGAGATCGCCCAGCGCCGCCTTCACCTGGGCGAGAACGTTCACCGCGCAGCTTCGGGCGGCTCGCTGCCCGTCCTCGATCGACACGCCGCCGCCGAGCTTTCCCTTCGCCACCAGCTTGCCCTCCTGGTCCAGGCACAGTTGGCCGGATATGACCAGGAAATTACCCGTGCGCACGAAACCGACATAATTGGCGATCGGGGCGGCCGGGGTGGGCAAAATGATGCCAAGATCAGCGAGCTTACCTTCTACCACTCCGGCCATGGACGCCCTCCTCGATGCGCACCTGTGCCCGCCGCGGCACGAGCCCGAACTCTTGGCCGATCGAGGCGTCGCGCGCAAGCGGGTCAGGGATCGGTTGCGGCAACCGTGGTGCGCTCCTATGTTGCCGAGAAGCCAGGGAGACTCTTTGATGACGCGATCGCCCACCCGTCTTGCGCTCGGCGCGGCCATCCTGGCCGTCGCGGCCTTTGCGTCCCCGGCGCCGGCTGCCGCCGCGAACGACGAGGTCGAGCTCGCCTCCCATCGCGCCATCTATGATCTCAAGCTCGCCGACGCGCGCGGCCGCCGCCAGCTCTCCGCCGTGCAGGGCCGGATCGTCTACGACTTCTCCGGCAACCCCTGCGAAGGCTATGCGCTGCACTTTCGCCAGGTGACCGAGCTCGACAACGGCGAGGGCAAAGTGGTGGTCAGCGACCTGCGCTCGGCCACCTGGGAGGAGGGGGCGGCCAAATCGTACCGCTTCAATTTCCAGAACTATCTCAGCGAGAAGCTGGTCGATTCGGTCGACGGCCGCGCGGCGCGCGGCAGCGACGCCATTGCGGTCAGCCTGGCCAAGCCCGACCACAAGCAGTTCGACGTCGAATCCGCGGTGGTGTTCCCCACCGAGCACATCCGGCGGATCGTCCTCGCTGCGCGGGCCGGCAAGACGGTGCTCGAAGTGCCCGTCTACGACGGATCGGAGACCGGCGAGAAGCTCTACAACACGCTCACCGTCGTCGGGCAGCCGATCGCGCCGGGCGGCCGCAGGGTCGAGGATGCCGCCGCGGGCAAGCCCGCTCTCGAAAACATGCGGCGATGGCCGGTCACCATCAGCTATTTCGACCGTTCCAAGCAGGGCGGCGAGCAGACGCCGGTCTATGCGATCAAGTTCGAGCTCTACGAGAACGGCGTGTCGCGCGCACTGGTCCTCGACTATGGCGACTTTGCCATCAACGGCACCATGACGACGCTGGAGATGCGCGACACCAAGCCGTGCCAGTGATACACTCCCGCGGGTGTTCCGCGGGCGTGAGGTGGGCGGATGACCGACATTCCTCTGGGCGGGCACAGTCCGCCTTCCGAGGCGGATGAGCCGAGCCTCCGCCGCATGATCGGTCCCGGGCTTCTCCTGCTGTTCATCGTCGGCGACATTCTGGGCACCGGGATCTACGCGCTCACCGGCCAGGTCGCCAAGCAGGTGGGCGGCGTCGTGTGGCTGCCGTTCTTCGTGGCCTTCGTCGTCGCATTGATCACCGCCTTCAGCTATCTGGAACTGGTCACGAAATATCCGCGGGCCGCCGGCGCCGCCCTCTACACCCATCGGGCGTTCGGCATTCATTTTGTGACGTTCATCGTCGCCTTTGCGGTGATGTGCTCGGGGATAACCTCGGCGTCGACGGCTGCCCGCGCGTTTGCCGCCAACATGTCGCATGCCTTGGGACTCAACCTCGCCGGCGGGGTCGGCATCACGCTTCTGGGCCTCGGATTCATGGCGGCGGTCGCGGCGATCAACTTCCGCGGCGTGGGCGAGAGCCTGTGGGCGAATGTCGTGCTGACCTGTGTCGAGCTGACCGGCCTGTTGATCATCATCTTCATCGGCCTGTCGGCGATCGGCGCCGGCCAGGGGGACGTGTCGCGGGTCCTCGAATTCAAGACCGCGGGCGACGGCAGCGCGTTCTGGCCGGTGATCGCCGCGACGACTCTCGCCTTCTTCGCCATGGTGGGCTTCGAGGATTCGGTCAACATGGCGGAGGAATGCAAGGACCCGATCCGCATTTTTCCGACGATTCTCCTCTCCGGCCTCCTGATCACCGGCCTGATCTACGTGCTGGTGTCGATCTCGGCGATCACGCTCGTTGCCCCTCAGCAGCTCGGCGAGGGCGAAACCCCGCTTCTGCAGGTCATCCAGGCGGGCGCTCCGAATTTCCCGGTGTGGGTTTTCGGATTCATCACCATGTTTGCCGTGGCCAACAGCGCGCTCATCAACATGCTCATGGCCAGCCGCCTCGTGTACGGCATGAGCCGCGAGAAGGTCCTCCCGCCAGTCCTCGGCAGGGTCCATCGCACGCGACGCACGCCGTACATCGCGATCGGCTTCACGACGCTCCTGGCCTTCGCCCTCATCACGTTCGTCGGCGCGGTTCCGGCGCTCGGCGGCACGACCGCCCTCCTGCTTCTCTGCGTCTTCACCGTGGTGAACATCGCGGTTCTCGTGCTGCGCCGCGACCGCATCAGCTACACGCATTTCCGCACGCCGACCGTCTTGCCGATCCTCGGCGCGCTGTCATGCGCCTTCCTGGCCGGGCCCTGGACCGGACGGGATCCTGTCCAGTATACGATCGCCGGCATCCTGCTCGGCATCGGCGTTGTGTTATGGTTCGTGACCGTGCTGGCCAATCGCGCCAGCGTCGAGGTCGATGTCGAGCCCGCCGTCGGGCGCGCGCGGGTGGACTGAAAGCCGTCCGGCCGTCAGGTGTCCTCGTCGCCCTCGAACACCAGCCCCTTGACGATGGCGCCGCGGCCGAATTTGGCGCGGACGCGATCGACCGCGTGCTCGGCCTCCTTGGTGCGCCGTCCGCCGTGATCGACCAGGTCGAGCGGGTCGGCATCTTCGGCGGTGCCGAGATCGGAGACGCCGATGCCGATCAGGCGAAAGCGCGTCCCGTTGGCCTCGCGGCGCAGCAGATCCTTGCCGGCGGCGAAGATCCTGGCGGCGAGCGTGGTGTGCGCGCCCAATGCGCGCGCGCGGGTGCGGATGCGGAAATCCGCGGTCTTGAGCTTGAGCGTCACCGTGGCGCCGCTGAGGTCTTTCGCTTTCAGCCGCGCCGAGACCTTCTCGCTGAGCCCCCACAGCCGGCGCTCGAGCGTGCGGAAATCGCCGATGTCCTCCTCGAACGTCGTCTCCGCCGAGACGCTCTTGGCCTCGCGGTCGGCGCGTACCGGCCGCACGTCGATGCCGCGAGACAGGCGCGCGAGCCGCAGGCCTTCGGTGCCGTAGCGGCGCATCAGGTCGGTTTCGTCGACGCGCTGCAGGTCCGCCATCAGGCGGAAGCCGTCGCGGGCGAGCCGGGCCTGGGTCGCCTTGCCGACCCCGAAGATGGTGGTGACCGGCCGGGGGGCCAGAAAGGCCGCGCTCTCGGCCTGCCCGAGCACGGCGAAGCCGCGCGGCTTGTCGAGATCGGAGGCGATCTTGGCGAGGAACTTGTTGGCCGACAGGCCGATCGAGACGGTGATGCCGATGTCGTCCTCGACCTTGCGGGCAAACCGCGCGAGGGTTTGCGCCGGCGACAGCCGATGCAGCCGCTCGGTGCCAGCCAGGTCCAGGAACGCCTCGTCGATCGACAACGGCTCGACCAGCGGGGTGAGCTCCAGCATCAGCGCGCGCACGTCGCGGCCGACCGCGGCATATTTTTCCATGTTCGGGGGAATGACGGTGGCCGAGGGGCAAAGGGCGAGCGCCTTGAACATCGGCATGGCCGATCGCACGCCGTTGATCCGGGCGATGTAGCAGGCGGTCGACACCACCCCGCGCTTGCCGCCGCCGATGATCACCGGCTTGTCGGCGAGCGACGGGTCGTCGCGCTTCTCGATCGCCGCATAGAACGCGTCGCAGTCCACATGCGCGATGGTCAGCGCGTGCAGCTCGCGATGGCGGATGACGCGCGGCGAGCCGCAGGCCGGACAGCGGGTGGTGCGGTCCGGCGCATCGACGAAGCAATCGCGGCAAAGGCCAGGCATTTCCCTTGCGGCCGCTCCCCGTTGCTGGCCAGTGGATCATACCGTATCGGCCCGAGATTCGAACGGGAGCGGAGCCGGACGCGACAACATCATTGGAGATGGGCTGCCGTGCTCGGGTATTCTGCGTCCGAGCGAGCCTGGTTTGGGGAGAGCATGGTTTTTCGGACGTTTCGGCGCGCATGCCTTGCGGCATGCCTGCTGGCTTTCGCGCATCCCGGGGCGGCGGGCGCCGACGTGACCTTTGCCAAATCGGTGCCGATCCTCGACGTGCAGGATCCGAGCCTGCTGGCGAGCCTGGAGAAGCGGGGATTCGGCCTTGAATCCGTTCTCGGCGGCGGCGCGGGGCTGAGCCTGCGCGAGCTCTATGCGGCGAGCCGCGCCTACCGGACGCTCGCCGACCAGGTCGGCGCCGACGTCGTCGCGTTGCGCCAGGAGATGAAGCAGAACGGCCGCATCCTGCACGAGGTGACGGACCAGAACGTCGGGCGCATCCTCGACCTGCGCTGGCTGCAATCGCCGCTCGCATCGTTTCGCCTGGTCGGCGTGGTCAATCGCCTGGACCGCAAGGATTTCGCCGACGCCGCGGGCGAGGCGGGCTGCGGCGAGGTCCGCTTCATCTATCGCCTGGGCTATCGCTTCAAGCGCGGCGCCGTGACCTATGCGTCGCGAATGCCGTTCAACCTCAACGTCGTGTTTCGCGTCGAGCGCGGCAGCGACGCCGCGTGCGGCGATGTTGCCCGGGCCTGGATCCCGGTGGCGGATGTCACGGCGCCGGAGAAGCAGATCGAATGGCTGCTGGCCGGTCCGCTCGCGCGCAAGCGGCTCGTCGTGCGGCAGATCGAAGTCAACGCCCAGGTGGTGCGTTTTCCGTCCGGCATGGAGACGGAATTCGGTGGACAGGCCGTCTACCTGTTGCGCATTTTCGCCGCCGAACCTGCCGAGACAGGCTTGCGGCTGCGCGAAAAGCCGCTGGAGAACACCCCCGACGTGACGCGCCTGCGACAGGACGGCGAGCTGCGCCGAAAACTCCTCGCCTACATCGCCGACAACGTGGCGGCGATCGACCAGGGCGTCTTCCGGATGCCCGATGAGTTCCTCGCCACCAAGGCCCTGTCATTCTCCACTTACGGCAGCGCGCGGCTCGCCAATCACCCGTACACCGAGATCCTGAGCGAGCCGGATCTGGCGGGCCTGCGCTTTTCCGAGCTCAAGCTTCTGCGCTCGCCCAAGGCCATGATCGAGCGCCTGGACACCTCGACCTGCATGGGATGCCATCAGTCGAACGCCACCGCGGGATTCCATTTCATCGGCTACGATCAGCCGGACGCGTCGTCGTTCAACCGGGTCAAGGTAGCGGTATCGCCGCATTTCTACGCGGAGGGGTTCCGCCGCAAGGCCTACCTCGAGGCGGTTGCGGCAGGCTCCGAGCCCAGCCGTTTCCGTCCGCTGCCGGCGGCGCCGCCCGCCACCTGGAGCGGCGCCGTTCCGGTGCATCAGGGCGCGGAGGTCGGTATGCCGTGCGTTCCGGACGCGGCAAAAGCCCATTTCGCGGCGGGCTGGTCATGCGCGGCCGCGACCTGCCAGATCATCGCCACCAACAACCGGCTCGGCATCGAGATGGGCCAATGCCTGCCGCGCGGGGAAAGCCAGCTGTTCTCCGGGCTTCCCTGTCTCGCCGGCGAAATCCGTAACGCCGCGGCGCCCTACCGCGACACGTTCCTGATCAAGGCCCAGCTGCACAGCCTGCGCAAGGTGCCTGATTTCACCGGCTACAATTGCCGGCCTCCCAAGATCGGCGTGCCGGGCGGCCTGAGCTACCGGAAGTGCACCGAAGGCGACAAGAGCTTCGCGCAGTTTCGCGCAGCGAAAGCGGCGCCGCCCGCCGCCAAAGCCGCGCCGAGCGAGATTTGCGGGCTCGCCGGCGGCAAGGCGTTCGACGAGTGCGTGGCGAGCAACAATTTCGCCAAGTGCTATGGCGCGAGCGTCGTGCGGGGAAACCGGCCGACCTGCGGGGAGGGCCGGTTTTGCCGAGAGGATTTCATGTGCCAGGCCCTGCCCGGCGAAATCCCGGGCGCCGCCGACGTGGTCAAGGACCACGGCTTCTGCTCGCCGACCTATTTCCTGTTCCAGATGCGGATGGACAACCATCCTGATCCGATTCGCGGCGTCCCGTAACCGGCCGGAGGAGGCCTTTCGGCCCGGTTCATCAATCGTCACGGGGTATCGCGCTCCCACGGGCCGCCTGACAACGTGTCGCGCGCCATGACGACGCGTTCGGGCGGTACCTCGGCATGGGCCGCGAAGGCGATGAGCAGCGCTTCGTCGGTGGCCACATACTCGAGTATTCCGCCGAGGAAGCGCGGGTCGTGGGCGGCCTCGCGCATCGTCTGCGGATCGAGCCCGGACAGCGCCAGCAGCCGCGCCAGTTTCTCCGGCTCTTGCGCTAAGTAGGCAAGTGCCTGAATCGCCAGATGTTCTGCGGCGTCCCGGCCGATTCGATTAACGCTCGCCATGGCTTTATATTTCCCATTCCGTAAGGAATTGCCGGTAGTCTGGCACGATTAAGTTGCCGACTACGTCGCGGGGGCGGCGCGGTCGGTGTTACCGCGCTCCGGGCCGTCGGGGCAGGGGACCAGAAGGGAGCCCGGGATGGCCAAGACCGTCCTGATCGTGGAGGACAACGAGCTCAACATGAAGCTTTTCCACGACCTGTTGGAAGCCCACGGCTATGCGACGCTGGGGACACGGAACGGGATCGAGGCGCTTGATCTTGCGCGCCGCCATCGGCCCGATCTGATCGTCATGGATATTCAATTGCCTGAAGTGTCCGGCCTCGAAGTCACCAAATGGCTCAAGGATGATCCCGAGCTCAGGGCGATTCCGGTGATCGCCGTCACCGCCTTCGCCATGAAGGGCGACGAGGAGCGCATCCGCGAAGGCGGCTGCGAGGCGTATCTGTCGAAGCCCATCTCGGTCGGCAAGTTCCTCGAAACCGTCCGCCACTTCCTCGGTCATGCCTGAGGCGTCCTGATGAGCGCGCGTGTCCTCGTCGTCGATGATGTGCTCGCCAACATCAAGCTGATGGAGGCGCGGCTCACGGCCGAATATTTCGACGTCGTGACCGCCATGAGCGGTCCGGAGGCGCTGGCGGTCTGCGAGCGCTCGCAATGCGACATCGTGCTGCTCGACGTGATGATGCCGGAGATGGACGGGTTCGAGGTGTGCCGCCGCCTCAAGGCCAACCCGAAGACGCATCACATTCCGGTGATCATGGTGACGGCGCTCGACCAGCCGTCCGACCGCGTGCGCGGACTGGAGGCGGGGGCCGACGATTTCCTCACCAAGCCGGTGTCCGACGTCGCGCTGCTCGCGCGCGTGCGCTCCCTGGTGCGCCTCAAGATGGTCACCGACGAGTTGCGCATGCGCGCCATGACGTCGAAGGAGATCGGCCTGCAGGAGCCGGTCCCCGACGCGCTGGCGGAAGCCGGGCGCCACGGCAAGATCCTGCTGGTCGACGACCGCCGCACGTCCTACGAGCGCATCGCCGGTGTGCTGACGAGCGAGCATGCGGTCGACGTGGAGACCAACCCGCACGAGGCGCTGTTTCACGCCGCCGACGGCGAATACGACCTGCTGATGGTGTCGCTCGGGCTGGACAATTTCGATGGCTTGCGCCTGTGCAGCCAGGTGCGCTCGCTCGAGCGCACCCGCAACCTGCCGATCCTCATCGTCGCCGAGGCGGAGGACAATGCGCGGCTGTTGCGCGGCCTGGAGATCGGCGCCAACGACTACCTGGTGCGGCCGATCGACAAGAACGAGATGTTCGCGCGCGTGCGCACCCAGATCCGCAAGAAGCGCTACGCCGAACGGCTGCGCGACAATTTCCAGCTGTCGATGGAAATGGCGATCACCGACGCGCTCACCAGCCTGCACAATCGCCGCTACATGGAAAGCCACCTCGGCACCCTGGTGGACGAGGCGGCCGCTCGGGGCAAGCCGCTGTCGCTGCTCATCCTCGACATCGACTATTTCAAGTCGATCAACGACAATTTCGGGCACGACGCGGGCGACGATGTGCTGCGCGAATTCGCCACCCGCGTGCGCAAGTCGATCCGCGGCATCGATCTCGCCTGCCGCTACGGCGGCGAGGAGTTCGTCGTCGTCATGCCGGAAACCGATGTGGCGGTGGCGCAGGTGGTGGCGGAGCGCATCCGCCGCCGGATCGCCGCCGAGCCGTTCCCGATCCAGAAGGGGGCCGGCACGATCGACGTCACCATCTCGATCGGGATCGCGGCGCTAACCGCGGCGAACGATACGGCGGACACCATCCTGAAGCGCGCCGACCAGGCGCTCTACCGGGCAAAACGCGACGGCCGCAACCGGGTGGTGGCTGACGCAGCGTAAGGACCGCCGGCCGGTTGCCGCGCGAGGCCCGTCAACCATAATGCTTTAGGTTGATGCCGAAAGACTCCACCAATCAATGGGTTAACGTGTTGATTTCCGCGCCGTTTCGGCTAGCTTAGCGGGCGAGCGACAGATCGGGGTTTGGGCCGCAAAGCCCTCTGCCGATCCCTGATTCACCGATAACCCTACGGAGTGCTCAGGTCCGCCGCATCTCCTGGGTCCGTGGGGTTCGGCCGGCCCGGGAGCGATGGGAGTGGCCTCCTCAAAAAACATCGCTTCCGGCCGGCCACCTTCTCCCCTGAAACACAAAAGGGCGCCCTCGCGGGCGCCCTTTTGGCGTCATGGGTCGGAGCGTCGCGTCTGCGCCGCTACTTGATCTTGGATTCGCGGAACTCGACGTGCTTCTTGGCGACCGGATCGTATTTCTTCTTGGTCAGCTTGTCGGTCATGGTGCGCGAGTTCTTCTTGGTCACGTAGTAGAAGCCGGTGTCGGCGCTCGACACGAGCTTGATCTTGATGCTGGCCGCTTTCGCCATGGGCAGATCCTCGTCTCGCGATGGGTTGGGCGGAACGTAGCGGCGAGGGGGCGAAAGTCAAGGAGGGGCCGCCCTCACAGCAGCTCGCGCACGAAGCGGCGATGCAGCATGCGATAGAACGGCACCGGCAGGTCGGGGCCGAACCCGGCGGCGCTGCGCGCCTCGAGCTCCTGCAGCGCCACCTTGGTGATCTGGGTCATTTCCAGCTTTTCGACCTCGTCGATCGGCAGCCAGACGAGCTCGACCAATTCGGAATCGGGCCCGACCACGCCCTCGACCCGATGGGCGATGGCGCCGACGTCGGCGGCGAAGAAGCGCGTGTCGTAACGGCGGGGCCGGCCCGGCGGCGTGATCGCCCGGGCGATGAAATGGATCGAGGCGAGGTCCGGGTAGACGCCGGCTTCGTCGAACAGGGTCGCGCGCCGGCCCGGCCTGCCGCGCTCGCCCTCCTGCTTGCGGCCGATCAGCAGGCCGGTCTCCTCGAACGTCTCGCGGATCGCCGCCAGCGCAAAGGCGCGCGCCCGCATGGGGCTCGGCCGGCGCACCTTCTTGAGCAGGCGCGCCTCGACGGCGGCGTGCAGCGGCGTTGCGACCGGCATGCGCCCGTCGCTGGGCTCGACCCGTCCGCCCGGAAACACGAAGCGGCCGGGCAGGAACTTGTGGGCGGCGTGGCGGCGCCCGAGCAGGACCTTCGGCTTCGCTTCCGAGCGGTCCACGAGGATCAGCGTCGCGGCGTCGCGATAACGCAGGGTCGGGTGGCTGCGCTCGCGCTCCACCCGCGTCATCAGCTGCGCCAGCTCGTGCTCGGCAGATCCTTCCATGCCCCTTCATCCCCTGCGGCGTCGTGCGGCGCGGCTGCGCCCCTCGACGCGGCGGGTACCTGTATCCCGGCCGCCGCGCTGTCGCCCCTCATAGCGCCCTTCCGACAACAATTCGAATCGAAGCGCACCGGCCACTGGTGCCGCCTCGACCAGCCGCACCGAGACCTTGTCGCCGAGCCGGTGGGTCTCGCCCGACTCCTCGCCGATCATCGCGTGCCGGTCCTCGTGGTAGCGGAAATACTCAGTTCCGATCGTGCGCGCCGGGATGAAGCCGTCGGCCCCGGTCTCGTCGAGCTTCACGAACAGGCCGGCGCGGGTGACGCCGGAGATGTGGCCCGCGAATGTTGCACCAACCCGGTCGGCGAGGAACTGCGCGACCAGGCGGTCCACGGTCTCGCGCTCGGCCGTCATGGCGCGCCGCTCGGCGGCGGAAATGCGGGCGGCGATTTCGCCGAGGGTGCTCACGTCCTGGCTGTCGGGCAGCGCGCCCGCGCCGAGCTTCATCGCGCGGACGAGGCCGCGATGGACGACGAGATCCGCGTAGCGGCGGATCGGCGAGGTGAAATGGGCGTAGCGGCGCAGCGCCAGGCCGAAATGCCCGTAGTTCTCGGCGGCATACTCGGCCTGCGCCTGGGTGCGCAGCACGACCTCGCTCACCAGCTTCTCATATTCGGTGCCCTTGACGCGGGCGAGAATGCGATTGAACAGGGCCGGCTTCAGCGCGCCGCCCTTGGGAAACGGAATGTCGATCGAGGCGAGGAACTCGCGCAGGGCCTGCACCTTCTCGAGGCTCGGCTCGTCGTGCACCCGATAGATCAGCGGCACGTGCGCGCGCTCGAGCGTCTCGGCCGCCGCCACGTTGGCGAGGATCATGTACTCCTCGATCAGCCGGTGGGCATCCAGCCGCGCCGGCATGATCACCCGCTCGACGGTCCCGTCGGGCCTGAGCACGATCTTGCGCTCGGGGAGATCGAGATCGAGCGGCTCGCGTTGATCGCGCGCCATCTTGAGCGCGCGGTAGGCGGCATGGAGGGGCTCCAGCACCGTCGATACGAGAGGTTGCGCGGCCTCGTCGGGCTGTCCGTCGATCGCGTCTTGCGCCTGCGCATAGTGCAATTTCGCCGCCGAGCGGATCAGGACGCGATGGAAGCCGTGACTGTGCTTGCGGCCATCCGCGCCCACCACCATGCGCACCGCAAGCGCGGCGCGATCCTCGCCTTCCCGCAGCGAGCACAGGTCATTGGAGATGCGCTCCGGCAGCATCGGTACGACGCGGTCGGGGAAGTAGACCGAGTTGCCGCGTTCCGCCGCCTCGCGATCGAGCGCCGAGCCCGGGCGCACGTAATGCGCAACGTCGGCGATCGCCACGGTGACGACGAAACCGCCGGGGTTGGCAGGATCGGTGTCGCGCACCGCATGCACCGCGTCGTCGTGGTCCTTGGCGTCCGCCGGATCGATGGTGACGAACGGTACCTCGCGCCAGTCCTGCCGCCCCTCCAGCCCGGCCGGCTGGGCGGCGTCCGCCTCGGCCAGCGCCTCGCGCTTGAAGACATGAGGAATGCCGTGCGCATGGATTGCGATCATGCTGACCGCGCGCTCGCTCTTGGTCGAGCCGAGCCGCTCGCGCACCTTTCCGGTGGGCAGGCCGAAGCGGCCCGATCGCATGACCTCGACGGCGACGAGGTCGCCATCCTCGGCATCCGCGGTGGCGCCCGGCGGGATCGCGATCTCGCGGCCGGCTTGCTTCTTGTCGATCGGGGTCAGTCGCCCGCCGCCCCCCGGCAGGGCGCGGAACACGCCGAGCACCCTTTGCCGGGCGCGATCGATGATCTTGATGACGCGGCCGGCGTGGCGGATCGCCTCGTCGGGCTCGCCACTCTCCTCGATCCGCAGGAGGGCGCGATCGTTGACGCCTGCGACCTCGCCGGGCTTCGCCCGGCGCGGCGACATGATGCGGATCTTTGGCGGCGCCCCGTGCGCCTCCTCGTCCCATTCGGTCGGAACCGCGATCAATTCGCCGTCGGAGTCCCGGCCGGTGATGTCGGCCAGCACGACGGAAGGCAGGTGGCCGGGACGGGTGAGCTTGCGGCGGCGACGCTCGACCTGGCCCTCCTCGGCGAGCTCGCGCAGCATCGACTTGAGACCCACGTCGCTCGGCTTGAGGCCGAAGGCGCGCGCGACCTCGCGCTTTCCCACCTTGCCGGCCCGGGAGCCGATGAAAGCGAGCAGGTCCTCTTTGGAGGGGAGGGGAGAATGCTTCTGCCGAGCCAAAATTCGATCCAGGGGCTGCGCCTGCACCGTAGTTAAGCCCTGGGACGGCGGTCCGCCAGGGTATGAGTGCGCCCGCCCCGGCGGGCCGGGACGGGCGTTCGGCGCCGTTTACGGCTTTTCTGCCGGTTAGTCGGGAATGATGGTGTTGCTGCCGTCGCCACCGTCGAGGATGTCGACCCCGGGACCGCCGACCAGGGTGTCGTCGCCGGGACCGCCGGCGAAGACGTCGGCGCCCAAGCCGCCGACCATCACGTCATCGCCGTCCCCGCCAATGCCGGTCAACAGCATGACTGCCTGGAGCGTCGACGCCTCGAGCGTATCGTCCCCGGCGAGGAGATTGATGACGATCCGGTCGGTTGCCTCGAAGCCGAAGATCGTCACCTGCGCCGGCAGGCCGAGTACGTTGACAGTGCCGTTGTCGCCGGCGACCACGACGATGTCGTCGCCGTTGGTCGCATTGATGACGATCGTATCCACCTGACCATCGCCGACGCCGCCACCACCGGTTCCGGCTGCCGACAGGTCGATATTGACCTCCGTCACGTCGGTGCCGGACAGGTCGTGGACGACGATGGTGTCGGTACCGCCTACGGCCCGGACGTCGATGCGCTCGACGTCGTCGAGGTCCATGGTGACGTTGGCGACGTCGCGGAAGAGGCGGACACGTCCACCATTGGCCGAGATGTCAATGTTCTCGTTCGCGATGCTCCCATTGAACAGGAGCGTATCCGCCGTGCCGGCTTGGCCCTCGACCACGTCGCTGTCGTCACCCGGATTCCAGACGAACACGTCGTCGCCGGCCCCGAGCAGCGCCACGTCGTCGCCGTCGCCGCCGGTGACGAGGTCGTCTCCCTGGCTGCCGATCACCACATCGTCCCCAAGACCTGCGTTGACGACGAGCTGGACGAGACCGGCCGCGAGCCCGCTCGCGTCGATATCGTCGTCTCCGCCTTGCCCGTTGATCGTGAGGCGATCGTTTGCGCCTTCCACATGGGTCAGGGCGACGGTCGCCGCGAGGCCGCTGACGCTGACCACGCCGCCGGACGACGTGAGGTCCACCACGTCATCGCCCAGCGTTGCGTTGATGCGCACGTTGTCCGCCGCGCCGTCACCGGCGCCATTGAGCCCGAGGTCGATGTCGATCCTCGACATGTCCGTGCCGGACAGGTCGCCGATCGTGATGTTGTCGGTGCCGCCCAGGGCGTCGAAGCGGATGCGCTCGACGTCGTCGAGGTCCATGGTCACGCTGGCAACGTCGCGGACCAGGAGAACCCGCCCGCCGTTGGCCGAGATATCGACGTTCTCGCCCACGCCGGCGCCCAGGAAATCGAGCGTATCCTGGCCGGCGGCGCCTTCGACGATGTCGTTGCCGTCGCCGGGGGTCCAGATGAAGACGTCGTCGCCGGACCCGAGGAAGGCCGTGTCGTTGCCGCGCCCACCCACGATGGTGTCGTTCTGCTCGCCGCCGTCGAGGAACTCGCCGCCCTGGCTGCCGACGAGCGAGTTGGCGCCGGCGCCGCCGTTGAAGACGAGCCCGATAACACCGTTCGCGACCACGCTCGCGTTGATCGTGTCGGCGCCGCCGAGCGCATTGACCGTGAGGACGTCCGCAACGGCTTCGGCGCCGGACACCGCGATACCCGCCGCAAGGCCGCCGACGCTGACCACGTTGCCAGCGGTCGTGAGGCTGATGACGTCGCCGCTCGCCGTGGCATTCACCGACACGGCGTCAGTCGACCCGTCGCCGCCCGCGCCAACGCCGAGGTTGATGTCGACCTGCGTCACGCCCGCGCCGGTCAGGTCATTGACCGTGATGGAATTGGCACCGCCCACGCCGGCGAGGCTGATGCGCTCGACCCCGTTGAGGTCCAGGGTGACGCCGTCGGCGCTGCCGAACAGACGCGCCCGCGGGCCGTTGGCCGCGAGATCGAAGGTCTCGCCGGCGATGCTGCCGGTGAAAACGAGGGTATCGGCACCGGCGTCGCCCTCGACCCGATCGCTGCCCGCACCGTTTTGCCAGATGAACAGGTCGTTGCCGTCGCCGAGCGACGCGGTGTCGTCGCCGCGCCCGCCGACGATCGTGTCGTTGTCCTCGTTGCCGAACAGCGTGTCGGCCCCATCGCCCGCGCGAATGCTGTCGTCGCCGATGCCGGCGAAGATGGTGTCGGCGCCGTCCCCGGCGGTCACCGTGTCGCTCCCCTGGTTGGCGAAGATCAGGGCCGCGATGCCGGACGCGTTCACCACGTCGTCGCCGAACCCGCCGACGATGGTCAGCGCATTGCCGACGGCTGTGATGGTATCCGCACCGCCATTGGTCAGAATGAAATTGTTGTCTCCGGTCGCGGTGACGTTGTCGTCGCCGTCCGCCGAGTTGTTGCCGCCGACGATGGTCGATCCGCTGGTGCTGAGGTTCAGCACGTCTCCGCCTTCGTTGCCGAACAGCAGGACGCCGTTCGCCACCATGTTGACGGTGTCGTCGCCGGCGCCGGCAAAGACGGTGTTGTTGCTGCCGGCCATATCGAGCGAATCGTTGCCCTGGTTGCCGAACACGAAGTTCACGCCGGAGGTGTCGCGGATCGTGTCGCTGCCGAAACCCGCCACCAATGTATCGTCGCCGGCGGTCTCCTTGAGAACGTCGTCGCCGCCGTTGCCGAAGATGACGTCGTTGCCGGTGCCGCTGCTGACTGAATTGGAGCCGTCGTTCGAATCCTCGCCGCCGACGATGGTCTGATCCGCGCTCGAGGCGGCCGTATCGATCGTGTCGGCGCCCGCATTGCCGAACAGGACCATCGAGGCGATGTTGCCGCCGGCGACGATGCTGTCGTTCTCGCCGTCGCCGCTCACCTTGCCGGTGTTGCCCGCTTGCAGAGAAATCGTGTCGTTACCACTGTCGCCAGTGACGATCGCGGGACCGGCCCCTGTGACGATGCTGTCGTCGCCGGCGAGGCCGGCGATCGTTCCGGGCCCGCCGGCGCCGGACTGATCGAGAATGTCATTGTCACCTGTACCAGTTACATTATTAGCCATTGTCCTCGTCTCCTGGTTGCTGGGGCTCTCTCGGCTCTCCGTGCGTCGGCTGACGCCGAGCAACGCCGATGTGCCCATGGGACGCAGCCAGGCGGAGCGATTACTTCATGGCCTATGCATTTTATTGGATCTTGGCCCAGGATTATGGGCCGAGGTGAGCGCCGGGCCCGCCCTCAATGGCGCGAGATAGGTTTCGCGCGGCTCGACGACCGTCGGTGAACGGAAATACCGGCCTCGCGCCTACCTACTCGGCGGCCTTGGCCGCCTTGGCGGCGCGGCGCTTGGGCTTCGCCTCGGTAGGCGCCGCCGGAGGCTTGGCCTTCTTCGCCGCCGCCTTGCGCGGCGCGCGCCGCTTGGTCGGCTTGTCGCCGGTGCGGCTCGCCCTGGCGTCGAGCAGCGGCACCGCCTCTTCCAGCGTGATGGTGTCGGGCGACTTGTCGGACGGCAGCGTGGCGTTGATGCCGTTGTGGCTCGCATAGGGGCCGTAGCGGCCGGCCCGCACGACGATCTCGCCCCCCTTCTGCGGATGCTCGCCGAGCACACGGCCCGGCGCGGGGGTGCGGCGGCCGCGCCCGCCCTTGAGCGCCTTCTCGGCGATCAGCGTCACGGCTCGGTTGAGGCCGATATTGAGCACGTCGTCGCCGGCCTCGAGGTTGGCGTAGGTCTTGCCGTGCTGGATATAGGGCCCGTAGCGGCCGAGCCCGGCGACGATCGGATCGCCGCTCTCGGGATGGCGCCCGACTTCGCGCGGCAGCGAGAGCAGCTTCAACGCCATCTCGAGATCGACCGACGCCGGGTCGGTGCCTTTGGGCAGGCCGGTACGTTTCGGCTTCTCGCCGTTCACCGCCTCGCCGAGCTGCACGTAGGGGCCGAAGCGACCGCCCCGCACCGTCACCTCGAGGCCGCTCTCCGGATCGATGCCGAGCACGCGCGTGCCGGTGTCGGCCGCCTCCTCGCCCGGCGCCGGCACCGAGAACGGCCGCGTGTAGCGGCAGTCGGGGTAGTTGGAGCAGCCGATGAAGGCGCCGAACTTGCCGAGCTTCAGGGACAAGCGGCCATTGCCGCAGGTCGGGCACAGGCGCGGATCGGTGCCGTCGGCGCGCGGCGGGAACACGTGCGGCGCCAGCATGTCATCGAGCGCGTTGAGCACGTCGCCGACCCGCAGGTGCTTGATCTCGTCCACCGCGCCGATGAAGTCGCGCCAGAAATCGCGCAGCACCTGGCGCCAGGCGATCTCGTTGTTGGAGACGCGGTCGAGCGCCTCCTCGAGCCCGGCGGTGAAATCGTATTCGACGTAGCGGGCGAAGAAGCTTTCCAGGAACGCGATGACGAGGCGGCCCTTGTCCTCGGCCACCAGGCGCTTCTTCTCGATGCGGACGTAGCTGCGATCCTGGAGCACCTGCAGGATCGCCGCATAGGTCGAGGGCCGGCCGATGCCGAGCTCCTCCATGCGCTTGACCAGGGAGGCCTCGGAATAGCGCGGAGGCGGCTCGGTGAAATGCTGGGTCGCCGAGATCGAGCGCTTGTCGAGCGCCTCGCCCTGGCTCATCTCCGGCAGCCGGCGCGACTCGTCGTCCTCGGGGTCCTCGTCGCGGCCCTCCTGGTAGAGCGCGAGGAAGCCGTCGAACTTCACCACCTGGCCGGTGGCGCGCAGGTCAAGCGCGCGGCTTCCGACGCGCGCCGCGATGTCGACCGTGGTGCGCTCGAGCTCGGCCGACTCCATCTGGCTTGCCACCGCGCGCAGCCAGATCAGCTCATAGAGCCTGGCCTGGTCGGCATCGAGGTGGCGCGCAACCTCGCGCGGGCGGCGGAACAGGTCGGTCGGTCGGATTGCCTCGTGCGCCTCCTGGGCGTTCCTCGCCTTGGTCTGGTAGCGGCGCGGCGCGTCCGGCACGTAGCGGTCGCCGTAGTCGCCGCCGATCAGGCGGCGGATCGCGGCGATCGCCTCGTCCGCCATTTGCACGCCGTCGGTGCGCATATAGGTGATGAGGCCGACGGTCTCGCCGCCGATGTCGGTGCCTTCATAGAGCCGCTGGGCGAGCCGCATCGTGTGGGCGGGCGCGAAGCCGAGCTTGCGGCTCGCCTCCTGCTGCAGGGTCGAGGTGGTGAACGGCGGGTAGGGGTTGCGCTTCGCCGGCCGTGCTTCCACCGACGCGACCGTGAAGGTCGCGTTCTCCAGGTCGCGCCGGAAGGCATCGGCCTCGTCGCCGGTGCCGATGTCGAGGCGCTGGATCTTCTGCCCGTCGGCGCCGACCAGGCGCGCCTCGAACGTCTCGTTGCGCGGCGTGGCCAGGATGGCGGCGAGCGACCAGTATTCGCGCGCCACGAATTTTTCGATCTCCAGCTCGCGGTCGCACACGAGGCGCAGCGCCACCGACTGCACCCGGCCGGCCGAACGCGCGCCCGGCAGCTTGCGCCACAGCACCGGCGACAGGGTGAAGCCCACCAGGTAGTCCAGCGCGCGGCGCGCCAGGTAGGCGTCCACCAGCGCGCCATCGATCGCGCGCGGGTGCTTCATCGCCTCCGTCACCGCGTTCTTGGTGATGGCGTTGAACACCACCCGCTCGATGTTGTGCTCCTTCAGCGCGCGCTTCTGCTTGAGCACTTCCAGGACGTGCCAGGAGATCGCCTCGCCCTCGCGGTCGGGGTCGGTGGCGAGGATCAGCTTGTCGGCGCCCTTGAGGGCGGCGGCGATGTCCGCCAGGCGCTTCTGCGCCTTGGGATCCACCTCCCAGATCATGTGGAAATCGGCAGCCGGATCGACCGACCCGTCCTTCGGCGGCAGGTCGCGCACATGGCCGAACGAGGCGAGGACTTGGTAGCCCGGCCCCAGATATTTGTTGATCGTCTTGGCCTTGGCGGGCGATTCGACGACGACGACGTCCATGAAAATTCCAATATTTACAGTCGGTTAGGTTTTCGTGCGGGTCCCAATCGTGAGCAATGGCGACCGGAAAATGGGTAAGCGACCCCCGCGTGTCAAATGCTGCCTAATATACTAAATTGTACTGTAGTTTACGGCAGGGACGCGCCGGGCTCAAATCAGCGACACCAACCCGTTCCCGTGGCGCTCCAGCCGGCCGGCCAGCTCGAGTTCCAGGAGCACCATGCGGACGACGGCCGGCGAGGCGCCGGAGAGCCGGACCAGGTCGTCGATCCCGGCCGGCGTGGGCCCAAGCAGGCTGACGATGCGGGCCCGCTCGGGCGCGTTCGGCTCGTCGGCCAGGGGAGCGCCGCGGTCCGGCTCCTCCAGCCCGTAGCGGGGCGGACGCTCGATCATCGGCTGCAGCATCCGGACGACGTCGGCCGCCTCGGTGACGAGGGTGGCGCCGTCCTTGATGAGCCGGTTGGTGCCCTCGGCGCGCGGGTCGAGTGGCGAGCCGGGTACGGCGAACACCTCGCGGCCCTGCTCCAGCGCCATGCGGGCGGTGATCAGTGAGCCCGAGCCGGCAGCGGCCTCGACCAGCACGATGCCGAGCGACAGACCGGAGATCAGGCGGTTGCGGCGGGGGAAGTCGCGCGCCCGCGGCTCCCAGCCGAGCGGCATCTCGGAGAGAGCGGCGCCGTCGCGCAGGATGTCCTGGGCGAGGCCGACGTTCTGCTCCGGGTAGATGCGATCGTTGCCGCCGGCCAGCACCGCGATCGTGCCGCTGGTGAGGCTCGCGCGATGCGCGGCCGCATCGATCCCGCGCGCCAGCCCCGACACGATCGCGAATCCCGCCGCGCCGATGTCGCGGGCGAGCCGCTCGGCGAAGCGGATGCCGGCGGCCGAGGCGTTGCGCGAGCCGACGATGGCGACCGCCGGCCGCGCCAGGATCGACGGGTTCCCTTGCACGGCGATGAGCGGCGGCGGATCGGGAATTGCCGCCAGGGGAGGGGGATACGCCGGCTCGGTGTGCGCGATGAAGGTGACGCCGAGCTCGCGCGCCGCATCGAGCTCGCGCCTGGCGTCCTCACGCGAGCAGATGCGGCCCGGCCGCGTGGCGCCGCCGCGGCGCGCCAGATCCGGCAAGGCCGCAAGCGCCGCCCGCGCGCTGCCGCAATGCGCGATGAGCGCGCGAAACGTGCGCGGCCCGACGTGCTCGCTGCGGATCAGGCGCAGCCAGTCGAGCCGCTCTTCGTCGCTGAGGCGAAGCCCCTCGCTGAATGCCACGATTGCCCCCTGTGCCTCTACCGTAGCCCGGATCCATCGAAGCGCAATCGGCGGCTTCACCCGAAGGTCTGGAACAAACCACAGCTCCCCGATTGCAATCGGCCGCAAGGTCGTCAAACTGGAGGCTGTCGGCTGGGTGGGCGTCGAAATGCAAAAAAGACCACGACTGCGTGCGGCGGTGCGAGGGACGTTCCTCGCGATTCTCGTGGTGGCGGTGGCCGTCGGCATCGTCGCTTCCTCGAAGACGTTCCAGGCCTGCGTAACCAATGACGGGGCGCAGGCGGGCGGGACCGATCTTGCCCATCAGCTCGCCGCCGCCTTCGCGCTCGCCGGCGTCTATCGCGACTGCACCTCCGAGTTCCTGCGGCAGAACGTCGATTCCATCACCGCGAGCCTCGTCGTCGTGCTGGTGTTTTCCACCATCGGCCTGTGGTGGTCGGTACGGCGGCTGTGGCTTGCCGGCGCGGAGAACCTGGCGTTCGCCCAGGAGACCACGCGGGACGCCGTCGTGGCCATCCGGCAATCGCTCAGCAGCATGGAGCGGGCGTTCGTTTTCGTCGAGAGCTACAACCTGCGCCAGGTCTCCGGCGAAGATCCCCTGCGCGCGTTCCATCTCACGCCGGCGTGGAAGAACGCCGGAAAGACCCGCACCGTGCGCGCACGCCATCACACCAGCTGGGCCGCCATGAACGCGCCGATGGCGGACGATTTCGCCTTTCCCGATGTCGGGACCCCCTCAAAGCCGGTGCCGCTGCTGATCGGACCCGGCGCGGCGGTCGGCGGCCATCGCATCGAGATCCCGCACCAGCAGGTCCTCCAGGCGCTGGAAGGACGCGCGCACCTCTATGTGTGGGGCTGGTGCGAATACAACGATGTGTTCCCCGGCACGCCCCGGCACAGGACCGAGTTCTGCGTGCAGATCGATCGGGTGGAGGTTGCCGACGGCCCCGGCCCGCCCGGCCAGCGCCGAGTGAGCGCGCAATTCACGCCGCATCACCGCCACAATGGCGCCGACGAGGACTGCGTCCGGCCGGTGCAGACCTGACTCAACGCCGTTTCGCGCCGCGGTACCGGTCGAGATAGGCTCGCGCATCGTCGAGCACGAGCTTCGCCCATTCGGACGCGCTGTGCGCGGCGCCGTCCGGCGGCGGCAACTCGATGCTCAGCGGCAGGCCCGGGGGCAGGGCGTCGAAGATCGCGTCGAGCGGCACCATGCCGTGGCCGAGCAGGCAGCGCCGGTTGGGCGACATGCGCCCGAGCAGCGCCGGGTCGGGCTCGTCCGGCCCGATGATGCCGTCGCAGATCTGCGCATAGGGAAGGAGCCGCGGATCGACCCGCGCGAGGTCGGCGGCACGGTCGCCGGCACGGGCAAAATTCAGCGGATCGACGCAGATCGCCGCGTTGCGGCAGCCCGATTCCGCGATCAGCCGCTGCGCCTGCGCGAGGCTGGCGAGCGGTCGGATGACGGCGGGCTCCACGGTGCAGACGAGGCCGTAGCCGGCAGCGATCGTGCAGATGCGGGCGAAATTGTCGCGCTGGCGCGACCAGTCGGTGTCGGCGCCCATGGTCACCAGGTACTTGGCACCGAGCTCGGCGCCGAGCGCGATTCCCCGCTCGAACGCCACGACGTCGGTGCCGGGCTGCAGATAGAAGCTGTAGACGTCGAGCACGGTGAGGCCGGCGGCGGACAGCGCGGCCTTCATCGCGCGGATCAGTGCTGCATCGCCGACGACCGGGTGGAACGGGAATCCGGGCGAGGGATTGAGCCGCAGGCCGACATGCCGATATCCGGCGGCTGCGGCGGCCGTCACATAGTCGAGCGGCGACGCGTCAGGAAGCGTGGTCGGCGCCAGCACGAGGTCGTTCACCGGAAGCTCCTTCGGCGCTCAGTCGCCGTGCACGCCCGAGGCTTCGACCGCTCGCGCCCAGCGCTTCGCCTCGCTCTCCATGAAGGCCGCGAATTCGGCCGGCGTGAACGCGAGCGGCTCGGCTTCGAGCTCGGCAAAGCGCGCGCGCACGGCGGCATCGGCGAGCGCCGCGTTGATCTCGCGGTTGAGCTTGTCGACGATCGCGCGCGGGGTCCCTTTGGGCACGCCGAAGCCGTACCAGGCGCTCGCCTCGTAGCCCGGAACCGTGGCGGCCACCGTCGGAATGGCGGGCAGCGACGGCAGCGGGACGAGCGAGGTCACGGCGATGCCGCGTAGCGCGCCCGAGCGCACATGCTCGCGCGAGGAGGCGACGTCGGCGAAGATGAGCTGGACGCGGCCGCTGATCAGGTCGGCGTAGGCGGCCGCGTTGCCGCGGTAGGGGACGTGCACGATGTCGATGCCGGCAGCTGCCTTGAACAGCTCGCCGGTGAGATGATTGGAGCCGCCGGTGCCGCCCGAGGCGAAGTTGATCTGGCGCGGATTGGCCTTCGCATGGGCGATGAATTCGGCGACCGTCCTGGCCGGCACCGACGGATGCACCGCCATGACGTAGGAGATGCGCCCGAGCCCGGCCACCGGCACGATATCGCGCATGAAGTCGAACGGGAGCTTGCGGTAGAACGAGGTGTTGATCGCATTCGCGGTCGCGACCACCAGCACGGTGTAGCCGTCCGGCGCGGCGTTGATGACCTGCTCGGTCGCCGTATTGCCGCCGCCGCCCGGGCGGTTCTCCACGATCACCTGCTGGCCGAGCCGCTGCGACAGGTGCTGCGCCATCACGCGCGCCAGGATGTCGGTCGGTCCGCCGGCCGCAAAGCCGACGACGAGCCGCACCGGGCGGGTCGGATAGTCCTGCGCGGCCGCCGCGGTGGCGAAGACGATGCAGGCGAAAGCCAATCCGAGCCGCAACGCCCGCCCGACGGCGCGCATGAACGATCCTCCCCGAGGCGTTGCGGTCGACTATAAGGTCCTGCGGCAGACCGGCAAGCGGGAGGGCGTGTGGGAATGCAGCGACGGACGGTCGGAACGTCGGGGCTCGTCGTGTCGGCCGTCGGGCTTGGCTGCAACAATTTCGGCGGGCGGCTGGACCTCGCGCAAACGCGCGCAGTGGTGCACAAGGCGCTCGATCTCGGCATCACCCTGTTCGATACCGCCGACGTCTATGGGGGCGGCGGCGGGTCGGAGCGCATGCTCGGCGAGATCCTCGGGTCGCGTCGCCAGGACGTCGTGCTCGCCACCAAGTTCGGCGCCGCGATGGATGATGCGGGCCGGCGTGCGGGGGCATCGCGCGGTGTCATCATGGCGGCGGTGGATGCGAGTCTCGCGCGGCTCAACACTGACTGGATCGATCTCTACCAGCTGCATTGGCCGGATCCCGCGACGCCGATCGAGGAGACGTTGCGCGCGCTCGACGATCTCGTCCGCGACGGCAAGGTGCGCCACATCGGTAGCTCGAACGTGGACGGCAGGCAGATCATCGAGGCGCACCAGGCGGCCCGCGATCATGGCCTTGAGCGCTTCGTGTCGGCGCAGAACGAGTACAGCCTGCTCAACCGCGGAGCGGAGCGCGACGCGATCCCAGCGATGGAGGCCTGCGGCATCGGCCTCATTCCGTATTTCCCGCTCGCCAGCGGCCTCTTGACCGGGAAATACCGGCGTGACGCCATTCCGGCGGGCACGCGCCTCGCCACGCCGCGGGCGCACGAAACGGTGTTTCGCGAGCACGCCGACTGGGCCCTGATCGACGCGCTCGAGCAGTACGCCCGTAACCGCGGCCGCACGCTGCTGGAGCTGGCGTTCGGCTGGCTGCTGGCGGCGCGAGTGACCGCGAGCGTCATCGCCGGGGCGACGACGCCAGGGCAGGTGGAGCAGAACGCGGCAGCCGCCGGATGGATGCTCACTGACGAGGAACGGGCGGAGGTCGGTCGATTGACGGCCGGCAGAAGCCTGTGACGGTCATGCCTCGGGCGATTGCGCCGACGGCGGCCCCGCCTTGCCCTTGCCGATCTTGCCCTCGGTGCCCTTGATCAGCCGCACGATGTTCTCGTGGTGCTTGACGAACAGGATCACGGTGAGGAGCCCGAATACCTGCGCCTCCTGGCGGTCGGCATTGAGCCAGAGGATGAGCGGCGTCGCGGCGCTCGCCACCAGGGCGGCGAGCGAGGAATAGCGGGTGACGGCGGCGACCAGCAGCCAGATCGCAGCGAAGGCGAAGGCGCCGGGCCACCAGGCGAGCCCCAGCAGGACGCCGAGGTAGGTGGCGACGCCCTTGCCGCCCTTGAACCGCAGCCACACCGGAAAGATATGCCCGATGAAGGCGCCGATGCCAGCGAGCACCGCGAGGTCCTGGCCATAGAAATGATAGGCGACGAGCACCGCGAACGTGCCCTTGAGCATGTCGCCGATGAGAGTCGCGGCGGCCAGCCCCTTGCGGCCGGTGCGCAGCACGTTGGTGGCGCCGATGTTGCCGGAGCCGATCTGGCGGATGTCCTGGGTGCCGGCGATCCGCGTCAGCACCAGCCCGAACGGAATCGATCCGACCAGATAGCCGAACGCGAATGCCGCCGCGTAATAGGGCAGGGCAAGCGACCAGTTGATCGGGTGCAGCACGGTCTTATCTCGGGGTATCTTTCAGCAATGCCGCCCATTTCGGGATGTCCTGGATCATCATCGCGGTGAACTCCGCGGGCGTGCTGGCGACCGGAATGAAGCCGACGTCGGCCATGCGGCTCTGCACCTCGGGCGACGTCAGGGCGTCGGCGAAATCCCGGTAGAGCCTGTCGACGACCGGCTTCGGCGTTCCGGCTGGCGCCAGCACCCCGGTCCACTGGCTGTCGGCGGCCTCGAATCGGGCAAGGCCGGCAGCTTCCGCGACGGTCGGCACGTCGGGCAGCTTGGGCGAGCGCTGACCGGAGCTCAAGGCGAGCGGTCGCAGCTTGCCCGACGCAATGTGCTCGAGGATCGTGCCCATCACGCCGAAATAGGCTTGCGTGCTGCCGGAGAGCACGGACAGCACCGCATCGCCGCCGCCCTTGTACGGCACGTGGTTGAGCCTGATGCCGGTCTGCCGCATCAGCATCTCCATCTCCAGGAACGGAGCCCCGCCGATGCCCACGCTGGCATAGCTCAACTCACCGGGCCTGGAACGGGCGAGATCGATGAAGTCCCGCAGGGTCTTTGCCGGGAACGTCGATTGCACGATGAGGACGTCGGGCGTGCGCGTCACCTGGGTGATCGGCGCGAAGCTCTTGATCGCGTCGTAATTGAGCTTGAGCAGGCTGGGCGTCGCCGTATGGGCGTTCGACACCCATGCGATGGTGTAGCCGTCGGGTGGTGCGCGCGACACGAACTCCGCCGCGATGCTGCCGTTGGCGCCGGCACGGCTCTCGATCACGATCGTCTGGCCCCATTTCTTCTGCAGCACGTCGGCGACGATGCGCGCCTGGATGTCGACCCCGCCGCCGGGCGAGAAGCCGAGGATGAACCGCACCGGCTTGTCGGGATACTCTGCGCGCACCGCCACGGTGCCGAGCGCGAGGGCGCAGGCAAGTGCGACCAGCCGGCCTATGGAACGGCCCACGATGTCCTCCCTAGGTCGGCAGGTCGAGCCTGTAGGCGCGCGCCGCCGTGCCGAAGAACAATGCGGCCTTCTCGTCGGCCGAGCAACCCGCCGCCACCCGCTTGAACGCGTTCCAGATCACCCGGTAGCTGCACACGGCCTTGTCGGGCGGAAAGTCGCTTTCGAACATGCAGCGGTCCGCACCGAACGCCTCGATGCAGGCCGCGAAATAGGGGCGCCACGCTTCGGCCAGTTGCTGCGAGGAGGCCCCGCGCCCCTCGAGCCCGAACCCCATCACGGGGAGGCCGAGGCCGCCGAGCTTCATGAACACGTTCGGGCACTGCGCCAGCGCGCGGAGGTGATTGCCCCAGATGGCGAAGACTTCCTGGCGCTTGCCCGCAAACGGACCGACTCCGGCGGGACCGCCGGCATGATTGACGATGATGCGCACGTCGGGCGCGGCGTGCGCAAGGTCGATCAGCTCCGGCAGCTGCACATGATACGCATAGGCATCGAAGGCGAGATCGTAGTCGGCGAGCGCCGCAAAGCCGGTGCGAAACCCCGGATCGAGCATGAGGTCGCGCGGCCCCGTCCGCGCGCCGCGCAGCTCAGGGAACTCGTGCCAGGTGAGCAGGTTGCGCGCGCCGCGGAAACGGCCGGCGGCGGCGGCGATGTGCGCCTCGATCACGGGCCGCACGCGGTCGCCGAGCGCCAGATCGGGACAGCCGACGATGCCGGCGCAGCCGAGCGTGGCGGTGTATTTTCCGCTCGCGAACATGGCCGCCACGCCGTTGAGGAATTCGGTCTCGCCAAGCGAACGCAGCTCGGGCGGACCGTCGGCGCGGAACATGTCGCCGCTTTCGACCACCACGGTGGCGCGGATGGCGTGCCCGCAGGCGGAGAGATCGGCCAGGAAATCATCGACCATGTAGCGGGAGCCGATCCGATCCCGCACATGATGGTGCGGGTCGATGATCGGCAGGTCCGGCTCGATGGCCTGCTCAACCGGCTCTGCTTCTTCCTCGGGTTCTTGTATCGCCATGCCTTCGTGCTCCCACGTGAGGCGTGGCTTGTAGCCGGGACGCAGAGAAGCGCAATCCGGGCGGAGGGCGTGGCGCGACCGCGGAATTGTCGGGGCGACCCTTGTGGTCGCCCGGAAGAGGGCAGCCACAAGGGCTGCCCCTACACGATAAATGTAGGCGAGAATGCCGCCGGCACGACGCCGTTGAGCTCGATGGTGCCGCCGCCGGCGAGGATCAGCACCACGTCGCCGTCGGCCGAGGTGCCAAGCGTGAATGTCTGGCCCTGCAGGTCGAGGCGGTCGCCTTCGGCGAAGCTGAAGCCGTCGACCTGGTCGGCCCCCGCCCCGGTGGCGAACACCAGGCGGTCGGCGCCGGCGCCGCCCGCGATGGTGTCGTTGCCTTCGTTGCCGAACACGGTGTCGTTGCCGGCGCCGGCGCCGATCGCATCGTCGCCCTGGCCGCCGAACACCAGGTCGGCGCCGTCGCCCGCCACGATGCAGTCGTTGCCCTGGTTGCCGAACACGACATCATCGCCGCCGCCGGTGACCAGCGAGTCGGTGCCGAAGCCGCCGACCACGGTGTCGGCGCCGCCGCCCGAAGCGATGGAATCGTTGCCGCCGTTGCCCCAGATGAGGTCGGCGCCGCCGCCGGCCGCGATGGTATCGGCGCCGTCGGCCGAATCGTTGCCGCCGACGATGGTGTTGTTGCCCTCGCCGCCGTCAATGCTATCGAAGCCCTCGTTGCCGAGCAGGAGGTCGTTGCCGTCACCGGCATCGATCAGGTCGTTCTCCTTGCCGCCGAACACGGTGTTGTTGCCTTGTCCCGCGTGCACCGTATCGGCCCCCTCGTTGCCGAGCATGAGGTCGCCGCCGCCGAGGCCCCAGACCACATCGTCGCCGGCGAGCGCCGCGATCGTGTTCGCGCCTTCCTCGCCGAAGAGCTCGTCGCGCCCGGAGCTGGGCTCGGACGAGGGTGGCGGCACTGGCGGCGGGAAACCCTCGTTCGCCTGGAGCTCGAATGCGCCGATGTCGACGCTCCCGCCGACCAGGCGCACGAAGCCGCGCGCATCGACCGGCAGCGCTTCGCTCGTGTTCAGGTCGCCATCGACATCCGTCGTGTCCGTCGGCGTCGTGGTGCCCGAGGGATCGTGCGCGAGGCCGCCCCGAAGGATGGCGACGGTCGGCACCGGCCCGCCATTGTTCGCCAGCAGGGCGATCTGGAATTCATCCCCGGTTCCGGGCGTGCCGTCGGGATCGACGGTCGTCAAGGCTGCGAAGAGGGCGGACAGCGTCGCCGTGTTGATCACATGGTCGGAGGCGTCGGCGTCGCCGCCGATGCCGATGATGTTGAGGCCGACAAAGGTCGTCGAGCCGTACTGTTCGAAATCCTGACCCAAGCCTGACTGGCCGCCCTTGCCTCCCTTCTTCCCGCTGTATCCGCCGGTGAAATTGCAGGCGACGATGCTGTTGGTCAGGGTGGCGGTGCCGTAGCTGTAGACGCCCGCACCCCTGCCGCCGCCCTTGCTACCGCTGGCGGAGTTGGCGGTAACGGTGGTGTTGGTGAGCGTGACGGTGGCGTAATTGTAGATGCCGCCGCCGCGGGAGGCCGAATTGCCCCACAGCGTGGAATTGACCAGCGCGGCCGAACCGCCGTGTTGATTGTAAAGGCCGCCACCGGAAACGGCCGAGTTGTGCGACACGGTCGTGTTGGTGAGGGTCACCGTGCCGCGGTTGGCAATGCCGCCGCCGCCGCTCTTGCCGTAGGTAGAATTATCCGACACGACGCTGTCGGTGAGCGTGGCTGTCCCCACGTTGTAGATGCCGCCGCCTCGGTTGCCTTGATTCCCCGTAATGGTGCTGTGGGCGATCGCCACGCTGGCGCCGCTGGCGATGCGGACGCCGCTGCCCAGGGAAATCGGAACGTAACCGTTGGAATAGCCCCCATAAATGTAGCGGCCGCCGGTGATGACCAGGCTGTCGAGGGTCGAGGTGCCGGCCGCGACGTTGAACACGGTCGAGAGCTGGTTGGCATTGACCGTGATGTCGGGAACGTGGTCGTTGCCGACGACATCGCCAAGGATCGTGACGTCGCTGTCGACGACGAGCTCGCCCTGGGTGAGCACCAAGTGGCCGTCGTTGACGCCGGCGTTGTTGCCGCCCGCCAAGCCGGCCGCGAACGTGATGGTGTCGGCGCCGGCGCTGCCCTGGGCGAGGGTGAGCGCCTCGCGCAGCGACGTGACGCCGTCGCCCGCGTTCACGACGTCAGCGAGCGTCGTGACGACAAAATTCGCCATTCCCAGCCCCTGGTACTCCGGCCGATATGCAACTATGCATCGGGCCGCCCCCGCAAGTGCCATATGGTACTGGCGGGGCGATCTTTTTTACAAGCAGCCCAAGCGGCGCCAAACGGGAACGTATTCGGCGAGCACGAGCCCGATCTGCTCGGCGAGGTACCCTTCGGCCTCGCTGTCGCTCTCGATCGGCTCCCCGTCCTTCATCGGCCGGCGGCCGAGCGTCTTGAGGATGGACAGGGCATGCCGGGCGGCGGCCGACCCCTCATTCTTGCCGTCGAACAGGGCCGAGAGCGCCAGGAGACCGAAGTTCGGCAACGGGACGCCGGTGCGGGCGGCCGGCGCGGCGAGATGGTGATAGAGGCGGCCGCTGCGCACGTTCTCGGCGATCATGCGGTTGAACCGGTGCGCCGGCGCAACGTCCACGCGGGACGGTGCCATCAGCGGCAGTACCTGCTCGGAATGTACCAATAACGTGAGGCAGTCGAGCAGGACACCGACTTTGCCATCCTGGAACGTCGGCAACGCCAGGAGCGTGTCGAAGCTTGCCGGTCCCTGCGCCAGCCGCTCGACGATCGGGCCGTACAGGTCGTCCCTGCCGGTCAGCTCACCCAGCGGGCAGGTGAACTTGAGCGTCACGCGCGCCCGCGGCACCGCGAGGGCGAAGCGGAGGCCGGACAGCAGGCTGCGGCGCTCGGCCGGGGTCGGGGCGGCGGTGCCGCGGGCGAACAGGTCGCGGCGGAACCACTTGTTGCCGGCTAGATCGCGTGCGCTCTCGCGCAGCACCGGGTCCTCGATCTGGCGGATCAGGGGACGCAGGTCCTGCGGCACCGCGTAGCCGTCGAGGTTCTCGGGCAGCGTCGCGGAGGCCACGTAGCCGAGCTTGGCCTCGCCCAGGCGCGCCGCCACGTCGGAGAACCAGAACAGATCCCAGTGCTCGTCGAGATACTCGTGCGCCAGGTATGTGTGGTCCATCTTGAGCATGGCGTCGAGTTGACGCGCGGCGGGGGGATTGGCGGCGAAATAGAGCGCGTTGCCCTGGCGCAGCCGGCTCACCAGCTCGAGCGCGCGCGCAAGCTGGCGCTCCGAGCTGCCGGGGTTGCGGCGCTTCACCTCCACCATGAGCTGGCGGATCGGCGCGATCGGCGCCCAGCCCGGCATGCAGTTGTAGGAGACATAGAGCATGCCGTCGGGCTGCAGGCGCTGGCGCACGATGGCGACGATCGCGTCCTGGATCGGCCGCGCCACCCAGCTCAGGATCCCGTGCGCCGCGATCACGTCGCAGTCGTTGTCACCGCCGCGCGCAGCGGCCTCCTCGAAGCCGGTCTCCGATACGGTGAGGTTGTCCAATTCGGCGCCGGTGCCGAGCCGCCGCGCATGCGCCACGTGCTCGGGGTTGAAGTCGTAGCCCTCGCAGGCGACGTCGGGATTGGCGGCGGCCAGCAGCGCAAGGCCGAACCCTTGCCCGAAGCCGAGCTCGAGCATGCGCCGGGGCTGGAGCGCGCGGCCGGGCGAGCCGCCGAGGCTGAGCGCCGCGAACGCCATGTGGCCCGGCGCGGTCTCGCGATAGAAGCCGGCGGTGTAGCCGATGTCGGCGACGTAGCCGGCCGCCCAGGAGGTCACGACACGCCTCCGCGTGGCGAAGAATTGTCGCTACGCGCGCGCCGCTCGCTCCACCTCTCCCCGCTTGCGGGGAGAGGTCGGAATCCGCGTGCCTGCACGCGGATTCCGAGTGAGGGGGATTCTCCACAGGCACGGACTCGCGGCGACGCCCCCTCACCCGACCTCGCTTCGCTCGGTCGACCTCTCCCCGCGAGCGGGGAGAGGTGGAGCCAGCCGCGAGTCATCGGATCCGCCGCGGCGCTCATCCGCCCTTCTCCGGTGTGATCGCCGGGGCGGGCTCGGGCATGGTCTCGCGCTGCGTCTCGGTGCTGCCCTGGGTGACGATGCGGTAGGCCTTGGAATCCTTCAGGTCGCGCCAGAACGCGAGCTGTCCGTAGCGCCGGAACAGGTCGGGCGGCAGGATGGTGGCGCGCGGTCGCGGCTTCACCTCGCGGTGCACGCGATGCAGGCCGTCGAGCCCGAGCTGGGCATCGAACTGCGGCGCGTCGTACTCGACGCCGGAGAAATCGTGGGGGAACGGCGCCTCGCCGAGGAACTGGTAGACCAGCGCGAACACGTCGGCCGGGCGCACGGTGAGAAGCTCGTATTCGATCAGGATGATGCGGTCGGCGAATTCCGAGTAGCAGGCCTCGCGCAGCGCGTGCCACGCATAGCCGACCAGGCGGTTGGCATGCGCCAGCGTCTCCACCCGCGTGTAGACGGTCGAGCGCTCGGCCGGGCTGCTGAACAGGCGGGTGTGCTCGAACGCGTTGTTGCGAAACTGGCGCTCGAGCGAATCCATGATCCAGGCGACGTCGCGCACGCAGCAGATCAGCTTGGCGTCGGGGAACAGCCGCATCAGCGCCGGCAGCTGCGCGGTCCAGGCGCGATTGGTGTCGAAGATCACCGGCTCCGTGTAGTCCGCATAGTAGCTGTCGAACAGGCCGCGCAGGATGCGGGCGCGCTGCGCCTCGCTCACCATGGTGGAAAGCTCGCTGCCGGCCGACACCTGAGCGATGATGCCGTCGAACAGCGAGGCGATCGGGCTCGACATGCCAGCATGGAAGCGTGAGTTCTGCCGCAGGATCGCGGCGGTCAAGGTCGAGCCGGCGCGCGGCAGCCCGGAGATGAAGTGGAACGTGCGGCTGGGGGACGGCTCGGGCAAGGATGCACCTCTGCGGCGACACCCCTTAGCGTAGCCCGGATTTCATTCGGGCTACAAATTCACGCGATGAACGCAGGCGAGAAGCTCGCGGGTGCGATGCCGTTGAGCTCGATCGTGCCGCCGCCGAAGAGGATGAGGACGACGTCGCCATCACCGGAGGTGCCGAGCGAAAACGTCTGGCCCTGCAGGTCGAGGCGATCGCCTTCGGCGAAGCTGAAGCCGTTGAGCTGATCACTCCCCGAGCTGGCGGCGAACACGTAGCGATCGGCGCCGGCACCACCGGTCATCGTATCGTTGCCCTCGTTGCCCCACAGCGTGTCGCTGCCGGTGCCGGTGGTGACGAGATCGTCGCCCAATCCGCCGAAGATCAGGTTGGCGCCGTCGCCGGCGCCGATCGTGTCATTGTCTTCATTGCCGAAGACGATGTCATCGCCGCCACCGGTGACGAGGGAGTCGCTGCCGAACCCGCCGATGACGCTGTTCGCTCCGCTGCCGGCGTTGATCGTGTCGTTGCCGCCGTTGCCCCAGATCAGGTCGTGCCCACCGCCTGCGCCGATCGAATCTCTGGCATCGGCCGAATCCTGGCCGCCCACGATGGTGTTGTCGCCGCCGCCGCCGTCGATGGAATCGGCGCCCTCGTTGCCGAACAACAGGTCGTTGCCGTCGACGCCGTCGAGCAGGTCGTTGTCGCGGCCGCCGTACACGGTGTTCTTATCGGACCCGGCATGCAGCGTGTCGTTGCCGTCATTACCGTACAGAAGGTCGCTGCCGCCGAAGCCCCACACAACGCTGTCGCCGGCGAGCGCCACGATCGTGCTCGCGCCCTCGTCGCCCATGATCTCGGTGAGCCCCGGCCCGGGATTCGGGGGAGGCGGCGGAGGCGGAATGCTGTCGTCGTTGGCGATCACGCCGGTCGCCACGGCGCCGTTCGGGTCAATTCTTCCGTCCCCGCTGGCGGCCGTCAGCGTGAGGGTGACGGTTTCGTTCGGCTCGACATGCGTGTCCGGCGTGATCGCGATGCGGACTTCGACGCTTGCGGCGCCGGCGTCGAAATGCACAGTTCCGCTTGGAGCAACGTAATCGGACCCAGCCGTTGCGGTTCCGCCCAGCGTATAGGCGACATCCTCGGCTTCCGAGGTGGCATCGCGGCTGACCGTGAAGACGAGCTCGCCGCCAACGCCGGGTGGGCTGCCTTCCGGTATCGCGGCGCCGCTCGCCGTCACCGCATAGATCGCGATGGTGTTGAGCAGCACCGACACCGTGTTGGATGCAGAATTCGCGATGGCGAGATCGAGGTCGCCGTCCCGGTCGATGTCTGCGGCGCGGACGAAGAACGGCTGACTGCCCACCGGAATGGGCGTCGTTGCCGTGAAGTTGCCAGTGCCGTCGTTGAGAAGAATGACGAGATTTCCGGAACCGGTGTTCACGACGGCGGCGTCGACGTCGCCGTCGCGGTCGAAATCGCCCGTCGTGACGGATCGCGGCCTGGCCCCGACCGCAACGCGGACGCTTGCCGGGAAGCCGCCGTCGCCGTCGTTGAACAGGAACGAGACGCTGCCGTCGCCGTAGTTCGCGACGACGAGATCGCGGTCGCCGTCGCCGTCGAAATCCCCGTCGGCGACACCGGACGGGACCGTGCGGACCGGCACCGGCGCGGTGGGCGCGAAATTGCCGCTGCCGTCATTGAAGAGAACCGAAACATTGGCGGAGCCCTCGTTGGTCACGACCAGATCGAGATCGCCGTCGTTGTCCAGGTCCCTCGCCCATATGTCGCTCGGATTGGTGCCGACATTGATGCGCGGCATGGATTCGGTGAACCCGCCGGTGCCGTCGTTCAGCAGGACCGAAATATTGTTGTTGCCGGAGTTGGCGACCACGAGATCGACGTCGCCATCGCCGTCGACGTCGTTCGCCGCTATCGCGTTGGGAATCGCCCCGACCGTCAGGCGTGCGCCCGGCGTGAAGTCGCCGTCGCCGTCGTTGAACAGCAGCGTGACGTCATTGGTTGTGGAATTGGGAACCGCGAGGTCGACATCGCCATCGCCGTCGAGATCGCCCGCAGCGATATCGCGCGGGAAGTTGAAGCCCCCGATCGGCGCACCTCTGATGATGCCCCCCGGGCCGTTGTTGAAGAGCAGGGAGATCGAGTTGCCGCTGCTGTTGACCGCGGCGACGTCGAGATCGCCGTCGCCGTCGAGATCGGCCGCGACCAGGGCCAGAGGAAACAACTCTACGCTGAGGGTGCCGCCGGTACGAAACATCGCTCTTGTCCTTCAGGCGAGGCGTCGAACCCAGGCTCGGGGTGCCCGACGGCCGATAACCCCTTTGGGGAAAGGTTCATTCGGGGCGAAGGGGAGGGCAACCGAAGGCCTTGAACAACTGGAGAAAACTGGTCACAACCTGGAGAAAATTGGTCGCAATTCAGGGTATCGGTCTTGGCAATGAGCGAATCCGCAGTTTCGCAACGCCCCCTGTCGCTGTTCGAGCCCGACGGGCCGTTGTCGACAGCGGCGATCACGCAGATGCGGGCGCATCCGCGGTTCGGCGCAGCGATCCGCACGCTCGCCAGCGGCATGCTGGGGCTCTATCGCGGCAATCGCCTCCTCAACATGGTGATCAACGATCGCGGGCGGATGGTGATCGCCTACTACGCGCTCTACCTCGATGCGCGCGGCGCATCCGCCGGCCGGGGAACGGGCTTCAGCGTCGGGGAGCTGAAAGCCACGTGCGCGGCGGCCGGCGTCGCCAGCCCGGGCCGGACCGCCGCCATGCTCGCCGTCATGCGCATGGCGGGCTATGTCGCCTCGGTTCCGGCGCCGGATGACCGCCGGCGCCACGTGCTGGTGCCGACGGAGCGACTGCGTTCGGCCCATCGCGAGCGCTGGGAGCGCGTGCGGGCGGCGCTGAGGGAGATCCGTCCCCACGCTGCGGTCGTCTTCGCGCTGCACGACCCCGCATTCGAGGCCGCCTACGTGCGGCACACGGCCGAGTATTTCATGGCCGGCTATCGAGCCATCGGTGATGACCGGGGACTTTATTTGTTCTCGGATCGCAATGCCGGGCTGATGATCCTGTTCAACATGATCCTGAGCGGCGAACCGGACGATGCGGTTCCACCCGCACGCCCGGTGCCGATTTCGATCTCCGCAACGGCCCAGCGTTTCGGGGTCTCGCGCGTGCACGTTCGCACCCTGCTGCGCGATGCCGAGGCGGCGGGGCTGATCGAGCGAACCGGCGAGGGCGGCAGCCATGTGATCATTGGGCCGCGCCTGGCCACCGCGATCGAAAGCTTCTTTGCGTCCGCGCTTCTGTTCGTTGCCCATTGCGCCGAGCGGGCGGCTGCGGAGCTCGGCATCGGCGACGGATCGGCGCTGCCGTCGCTGCCGTCGCCCCGCGTGGCGCCGGAGCTCACGCAATAAATCCGGGCGAGAAGCCTGCCGGCGCGATACCGTTGAGCTCGATCGTGCCGCCGCCGGAGAGGATGACCACGACGTCTCCATCGCCCGAAGTGCCGAGCGCAAAGGTCTGCCCCTGCAGGTCGAGGCGGTCGCCTTCGGCGAAGCCGAAGCCGTTGACCTGGTCGGCACTGGAGCCGGGCAGGAACACGTAACGATCGGCGCCGGTACCGCCGGTCATCGTGTCGTTGCCCTCGTTGCCCCAGATCGTGTCGTTGCCCGACCCGGTAGTGACGAGGTCATCGCCGAAGCCGCCGAAGATCAGGTTGGCGCCGTCTCCGGCATTGATCGTGTCGTTGTCCTGGTTGCCGAGCACGATGTCGTTGCCGGCGCCCGCGGTAATGGAGTCGCTGCCGAAGCCGCCGATGATGGTGTTGGCGCCGCCGTCCGCCAGGATGGTGTCGGCGCCGCCGTTGCCCCAGATCAGGTCGGCTCCGCTGCCGGCCAGGATCGAATCGGCGGCGTCGGAGGAATCCTGGCCGCCGACGATGGTGTTGTTACCCTCGCCGCCGTCGATGGTGTCCAGCCCCTCGTTGCCGAACAGGAGGTCGCTGTCGTCGTTACCGTTGACGATGTCGTTGCCGAGGCCGCCCCAGATGGTGTCGTTGCCCAGGCCGCCGTGCACCGTGTCGTTGCCCTGGTTGCCGAACAGAAGATCGCCGGCGCCGAGCCCGCGCACGATGTCGTCGCTCTCCAGCACGGCGATCGTGTCGGGACCGTCCGTGCCAGTGATGTCGTCATTGCCGGGCGTCGGCGTCGTCGATAGCGGCACCGTGACGGTGAGCACGACGTCGTTGCCGTCGCCGCCCGCATAGTTGATCGCATAGGTGATGCCGCCAGCCGAGAACCCCGTACCCTGGGCGAACTGGCTCGTCACCGCGTCGCCGGTTCCATCGTTGTCGATGATGATGAAGGTGCCGCTCGCGTTGAAGTTGTTGATGAAGGAGGCGCTGAGCGTAGCGCCGCCGAGATTGACGGCGCCGGTGACGGCAAGCCGATCGAACTGCCCGGCGCCGGTGCCACCGAGCTCGACCGCGAAGGTCGCTCCGGCGTTGAAGGTGACGCTGCCGGTGTGGAACGTGCCGGCGCTGGCGCCGGGCGCGAGCGTCCCGCCGGTCTGCACCGTGACGGCGCCGATGGTGCCGTTGCCGCCGAGCGTGCCGCCGGCGACGGTCGTGCCGCCGGTGTAGGTATTGGCGCCGGACAGGTTCAGCGTGCCGGTGCCGACCTTCTCCAGCGATGCCTCGGTGCCGCTAATCGTGCCGCTGACCTCGGTGTCGAGGTTGTTGCTGCCAACCGTGAGGTGGTTCGCGCCAAGCAGATATTGGCCGGCGCCCGCAATCGAGCCTGCGCTGATCTGACTGTCATTGTTGGGCCCGGTCGTGCCGGAAAAATCGAATTGGCCGCCCGCATTGGTGATGAGCTCCGCCTGACCGGCGGTCGAGTTGCCTGTGAACACCGTCGCCGCATCGTTGCTCGTGATGCGCGCGCTTCCCCCGGTGCCCGAATGAGCGAATTGCAGATCGCTGTTATTGATGATTGTCGCATTGCCGGCCGAGCTCGTTCCATCGAAAAGAAGCGAACCGCCGAGCTCATTGGCTATCGTCGCATGATCGGCCGTGCTCTGATCGTCAAAGAACATCTGCCCGGTGTTGGTGATGTGGGCGTGGTCGGCCGAGGCGTGACTGGTGAAATCGAGGGTGAAGCTCGTGGTGATATCGGCACTTCCGCCGATGGACGAGTCATTGAAATTCAGTTCGCCCGCCGCAATGATCGTGGAATTGCCCGCGTCGCTCGAACCGATGAATTGGAGCTTGGCGGTTTGCTCGCTGTTGATGTGGGAGGTAGCCGCGGAGCTGGTGCCGCTGAAGGTCAATTCGCCGCTGAATATGTCGATGTCCGCGTTGCCGGCCGTGCTGGCACCGGCAAACTCCATCGTGTCTTCGATGGTTATGTTTTGCGTGTTAGCGGAACTGTTGACGACGCCCAGGCCGTTGACCGTGAACAGGCCGATCGTGACCGTGATCGTGTAGGCGGGCGCGGTGGCGGTGAACCGGATCTCGCCGATGGTCGTCGTACCGAGCACGCTGACGGAGGTTGGCGCACCGTTGGTGAACGTCGCCACTTCGTCGGGCACGGTCAGGTTCGGGGACCAGTTTGCCGCGACGTTCCAGCTGGTTCCTGGTCCGGTCCAGGTGCCGCTCGCCATGATGATTGCTCCCCCTGCTGCCGCCGAAGAATGGGTGGTGCCACAGCCTGGCTGATCTTCGCGCGGCACGCTGACGCGCAAATGACTGCCGGCCTCGGGAACAACCAGCTGATCTCCGTGCCGATAGCGGCAATCTATCACCCTTGGGCACGGCGGTGTCGAGCGCGCCTGCGCAAGGCGTGATCGACTGGTCCCCCGCGAAAATCGCCTTTGCGTCCGTCAAATGGGTGGACGGCGCGGCAGCGCCTCTCCCGGATGAGGGAAAAATCGCAATCGGCGGTTGCTTACCTTAGGGTAGCTTTCGCTGTTTGCGGTTAACGTCATCGGGGCCTCGGGTTAGCTGCCGTTGCTGCGAATCCGAGCATCCGTGGGCGCAAAACGCAGCGCGAATTGGTTGCGACGCCGGGCCATTTCGGCCTAATCTGGAGTGGAGAAAGCCGGTCACCAGCGCAGGATCCGGCCTCGGGCACCTGCGAAGCTCTGGTCGACTGGGGAGGGGCAAAATGCAGGATCAACCGAAGACCCAAATTGTCATCCGCCATGTCGGCGGAGCCAACGTCAACAAGATCGAGCAGTTCGCGCTCGATGCCGTCAAGGACATCTCGTTCGGGCGTGACACGCGCTCGACCATCGTGTTCGATTCGCCGCACGACGACGTGGTCAGCCGCAAGCACGCGGTGCTCCGCGTGAAGAGCGAGGATCCGCTCGCCTTCGCGATCGAGGACCTCAACAGCAGCAACGGCACCTACGTCAACGGCAAGCGCATCACCGGCGAGGTGGACATCGCCCCCGACGACAGGGTCCAGTTCGGCTCTGCGGGGCCCGAGCTGGTGTTCGATGTGCAGCCGCGTCCCGCCTCGCTTGCCTCGAGAACGCGGGTCCTGAGCACGATCGAGACATCGTCGACGCGCGTGGTCGCGGCCGCCAGCACGAGCCTGGCGGACGCGAAGACAGTGCAGACGACGCAGAAGCTGCCGCCCAAGGCGGGGATCGGCAAGAACACCGTGATGATGTTGCTGTCGGACGAGCGCCGCAAGACCAGCCAGGTGTGGATGGGCGCCTTGGGGGCGGTGATCGCCTTCGTGCTGGTGGGAGGCGGGGTGCTCTACTGGCACAATACGAGCACGGCGCAGAAGCTGCAGCAGGACGCCGACGACCAGCGCCAGAAGCTCGCCTATCAGCAGGAGCAGATCCGGGCCGACACCTCGAGCACGATCTCCCAGCAGATCAGCGGCGTCACCCAGACGATGGGCCTGTCGCCGGGCGATGTCATCGGCAAGTACGGCAATTCGACCGTGTACATCGACATGCACTGGCGGCTCTACGACAAGGAGACCGGACGGCCGATCTGGCATAAGCGCGTCGAGTTCGAGGACAACAAGCAGAAAAAGTATCTGCCAGGCTACCTGCGGATGGATGACGGCAAGATCGTGCCGTGGCTGACCACCGAGGATGACAACAACTCCAATTTCGAGATCAGGGCCGCCGGCACGGGCAGCGGCTTCGTCGTCAACGAGCAGGGATTCATTCTCACCAACAAGCATGTCGCCTCAGCCTGGATGGTCAAGCTTCCGCCAACGGAATATCTCCCAGGGGGGACCAGCAGGGGCGCCCTGGTGACGACGAATCCGAAGGGAAAACGTATCGTCAAGGTGATCGATATCGCTCAAGAGCGGGACGCGCAGCACTTGTTTTCGTGGGTACCGGGGAAGACGGCGGCTACCTGTTCAGCCCGCACACGAGCGGCGACATCAAGCGCACGAACACGATGCGCAACAACTTCTATGGTCGCAATGAGACCCTCGAGGTGCGTTTCCCGGGGAGCCGCGTGAGCATCAACGCCACGCTGGTCCGGACGTCCACCGACAGCGACGCGGCGCTGATCAAGGTCGACTCGCCGCAACTCCTCGCGCCGATGGAGATGGCGATCGACGACGTGGTCAAGCCGGGCGACAAGGTCATCGTGCTGGGCTATCCGGGAATCTCCGACAAGACCGTCGGCGTGTTCACCACCCAGGAAGGCTCGCTGCGACGTCAGCGCACCGAGCACATTCCCGAGCCGACGGTGACGGAAGGGATCATCTCGCGCGTGGGCACCGCGGAGACGCAGCAGGAAGACGGCATGCGGGTCCGGGCTCTGATGGGCGACGCGATCCAGCTCAGCGTCAACGGAACCGGGCCCGGAAACAGCGGCGGGCCGGTGTTCAACAATGCCGGAAAGGTGATCGGGCTGTGGACCTGGGGCAGGTCGGTCGGCGCTGTGCGCGTCGGCTTCGCGGTCCCGATCAAGCACGGTCGCGCCCTCCTGCACCCGCAGCGAATGCAATGAGCGCACCGGTTGCGGCCGTGGTGCCTGAGGTCGCCACCTTGCGTCTGACCGGCGCCATGCTGACCGATGTCGGCTGTGTCCGTCCCCACAACGAGGACGCGGTGGCGTTCGTGGTGCCGGCACAGGACGCCACCACGGCGCAGCAGGACAGTCTGCTCCTGGTGGCGGACGGCATGGGCGGACATGCGGCCGGCGAAGTCGCCAGCACGCTCGCGGCGGAGGTCATCCGCCGCGTCTATTTCGAACGCGGCGGCGCGCCGGCCGAAGCGCTGTCGGCCGCGTTCGAGGCGGCCAACAAGGCTATTCACGGATATGCGGAACGGCATCCGGAATGTGCCGGCATGGGTACGACCTGCACGGCGCTCGCGATCCGCGGCGCGCAGGCGTGGCTCGCCCACGTGGGCGATACCCGCGCCTACCTGTTGCGCGGCGCGACGCTCACCCAGCTCAGCGCCGACCAGACTCTGGTGGCGAAGCTGGTGCGCGAGGGCGTGCTCACCGAGGAAGAGGCGAGCCGCAGCGAGCACAGCAACGTCATCCTGCAGGCGCTCGGGACGACGCCTGCGATCGAGCCCGAGCTCTGGGTCGAAGGGCTGACCATCGGTCCGGGCGACATCCTCGTATTGAGCTCGGATGGGCTGCACGGCCTCGTCGATGAGGCGACCATCGCCGAGGTGGTGGCGCGGCTATCCCCCATGGAGGCCTGCCGCACGCTCATTCGGCACGCCCTGGAGGCCGGTGGGCACGACAACGCCTCGATCGGGGTGTTCCGCGCGCAGGAAGCGGAAGGCGCCGCAGACGCGCAGGATCGACCGACCCGGCGGCTGCGCGTGCCGCAACAGCTGCTGGCCGAAAGCGCCAACGATTTCGCGGCGTCGCCGACGCGCCAGATGAGAACGTCCGAGGGGTTGTCATGACCACGATGCGGAGAATAGCGCACTACGAAATACGGGAACTGCTGGGGGAAGGGGGCATCGGCCAAGTTCATGCCGCCTACGACACGGTGCTGGGGCGCGAGGTCGCCATCAAGTCGCTGCGGCCGGAGCTGCTCAACGACAACAGCTTCGTCGAGCGCTTTCGCGCCGAGGCGACGAGCCTGGCGCGGCTCAATCATCCCAACATCACCACGCTCTACGCACTGCTGCCGGAGGGTGGAAATCTCTACATGGTGATGGAGCTGGTGCGCGGCCGTACGCTGGAAGTCCTTATCAACGAACGCAGCGCCCCGTTCAATGTCGAAGAGGCGCTTGCGATCATCAGCCAGGCGGCCGACGGCCTTGCCTACGCGCACGAGATGGGCGTCGTCCATCGCGACATCAAGCCCGCGAACATGATCGTCACCGACGGCGGCCTGCTGAAGATCATGGATTTCGGCATCGCCCGGGTCCAGGGCTCGCAGCGCTTCACCCGCGACGGAAGCATCGTCGGCACGCTCGCCTACATGTCGCCCGAGCAGTTGCGCGCCGAGGAGGTCGACGCACGCACCGATCTCTACAGCCTGGCGATCGTGCTGTACGAGATGCTGTCGGGCTCGGTGCCGTTCACGGCGGCGAGCGACTACGACCTGATGCGCGCGCAGATCAGCACGGCGCCCGAGCGGCTCACCAAGGTCGTGCCGGGGATCGACCCGCAGGTCGACCGGGCGCTGATGCGGGCGCTGGCGAAGAAGCCAGCCGACCGCTATCCTTCGCTCACCGCCTTCAAGGAGGCGCTCGGCCACGCGGTGTCGCGCACCGAGGCGGTCACCATCGCCCAGAAGGTGACCCGGCTGGCGAGCGCGGCGTCGCTGCAGATGCCGGCGCCGGTGCTCACCGCGGTGTCGTCGATTGCCGAGCCGGCGCGCAAGTTCTCGCCGGCGCTGCGTGGGCTTGCGATCGGTGCCGCTGCGGCGATCGTGGTGGCGGCGGCCTTCGTCCTGTTCCTCGGACCGCGTCCCGCGCTCGAGACGGTCGCGAGCCCGGCGACCACTCCCGCACCGCTTCCGCCGCCGTCGCAGCAAACTACGTCGCTTCCCAAGGCTGCGCCCGCGCCTGCACCGCAATCGACATCCGGCCGTCACCCGCTATTCCCGGCAACCCGGCAACAGGAGGTCCTTGCCACTCCGTCGGGAGTAACCGCGCCCGCCGCGAACCCGGCCCGCCAGGATGCGAACCGCCCTTTTCAGGTAGCCGCTGAGCCGTCCGTCGCTCGGCCAGCGGCCAAAGTGACGGAAGCGACAGCTCCTCAGACCCCCACCAAGGCCGCCGAAACGCCGCCGCCGGCCGCGCGCGTAGCCGCCGCAACACCGATTCCACCCACGAGCTCGCCGACGACGGCCCCGCCCGTCGTTGCCCCGGCGTCGTCCGAACAGCGCGCGCCGTCGGGTTCGACGTCCGAGCCCGCGACCAATGCTGCGGGGGCGGAGCCGCCGGCCGCGCCGCGCCCGGAGCCGCCGGCCGCGCCGCGCCCGGAGCCGCAGGCCGCGCCGGCCTCGGCTGCCGAGCAGCGGACGACGGCAGCGGCCTCGAGCGAGCCAACGAACACGAGCTCGGCGCAGCCTGAGCAGCCGATGACCCCGTCCGCGACGGCAGCGGTACATCCGGGGGCCGAAGCTGTGCCGCAGGCCCCGCGACAGGAAGCGCCAGCCGGCACCATGCCGACTCCCGCCGGTCCGGCTGAGCCCGCCGCACCCGCCAAGCCGACCTATGCGGAGATCAAGGCCGCGTACGACCTGAAGGACTATCCGCGGACGCGGGACCTCGCCGAGCCGCTCGCAAAGAACGGCGATGCGGACGCGCAATTCATCATGGCCCGCCTGCACCATATCGGCGGCGGCATGCGCAAGGACGAGGAGAAGGCGGTCGCCTGGTATCGCAAGGCGGCGGAGCAGGGCCACGGAATGGCGCAATACGCGCTCGGCATCATGTATGAGCGCGGCGACGGCGTACTGCCCAGCAAGCTCGCGGCGGCCGAGTGGTATCATAAAGCGGCGACGCGCGGCGTTCCGGCGGCTCAATTCAATCTGGGGGTCATGTTCGCCAAGGGCGAGGGCGTCAACCGCGACCTGACGCAGGCCAAGCGCTGGCTCACCGAAGCGTCAAAGTCGAGCGATCAGGTCATTGCCGACAAGGCGGAAGCGGCGCTCGAGGAGTTGAGCAGCAGCGGGAGGCGTCGCCGGCGGTAAGGCCCTCGCAATGGCGACGGGCCGGCGCAAAGTCCGGCCCGTGGCGTAAACGAAAGGGCCGGCTCAGAGCCGGCCCTTGACCTATCGGACCTTCAAAAATCGAGGCCTACTCGAGCCCGCCGCTGGTGGTTTCCAGGCCGCCCCCGCGGCGGCCATTGCGACGCGACGAGCGGCTACCGTTGCCGCGGCCCTCGGTGGCGGAGGCGGTGCCGGCGCCCGCTGATGGGCCCGAATTGGCATTGGCGGATGCGGCTGTCGTGGTCGTTGCTGCGGCCGCGCCGCCGCTGCCGGCCGCCGCTGTACTGGTGGCCGTCTCCGTACGGAGGATTTCCTCCTTCTTGGCCTCCTCGACTTGTTTCCCTTTCGAGCGGGATCTGGTGTAGCGGCCCGACCGCGTCGTGGTTCTTCCGGTCCGATAGCCGCGGGTCGCCTGCGGCGGTCCGAACCCGCGCATGGCGCCGCCCAGGATCGCGCCCGCCATGAACCCGTTCATGCCGTTGCGGGCGTGGGCGGGACTGGGCTGGGTCAGCATGGCTGCCGAGGAGAGCAGACAGGCGACCACCAGACCCTTGGTCCACGTGCCCCACAGCGGATGGCGAGATTTTGCCTTCGCAGGTGTAGGATCGAGCATCATGTCTGTACCCCTCCGGCCAGACTCGACACGCAGTTAAGATGCGCTCAGGTATTGAGTATCCCAACTACGTCGAGGCGACAAGGCTTCAGACGGGCGTTCCGGCGTTTTTGATGCGTCGGGACGTCTGATTTATCCCGAACTGGGGAGAACGCCATGGCCGAGCCAGCGCGCTTCGATACCCACGAGGTTCTCAACCAGTCGCCGCCGTATGAAGACGTCGACCTGTTCACGAGCGACCGGCCGCTGCGGGACGCCGTGCACGCCAACGGTGCGGCGTCCGAACTCTCACCCCTCGGAGAGTTCGGTCGCCGTTGGGGATCGGCCGAGATGATGGCGCAGGGGCGGCGCGCCAACCAATACACGCCGACGCTGCAGGCGTTCGATGCCAAGGGCTTTCGCCGCGACGTCGTCGAATTCCATCCGTCCTACCACGCGTTCATGTCCGCCAGCATCAAGGCCGGCCTGCACGCCATGACCTGGAGCGCGGAGGGAAACGCGGCCGGGGCCCCAAGCGAGGTCGCGCGAGCCGCCCGCTACTACATGGTGGCGCAGGTGGAGAACGGGCACATGTGTCCGATCACCATGACGCGCGCCGCAGTGGCCGCGCTCGCCGCCGAGCCCGCGCTGCTCGCGCGGCTCATCCCGAAGATCGTCTCGCGTCGCTACGATCCGAGCTTTCGTGCCTGGTCGGAGAAAAGCGGAATCACCCTCGGCATGGGGATGACGGAGAAGCAGGGTGGCACCGACGTGCGCGCCAACCTCACGCGCGCGGCGCCGATAGCGGACGGCTATCGCCTCACCGGGCACAAGTGGTTCATGTCCGCACCCATGTGCGACGCCTTCCTGGTGCTGGCGCAGGCGCCCGGCGGGCTCACCTGCTTCCTGCTTCCGCGGTTTGCTCCCGACGGTGCGGTGAATGCGCTGCGCCTGCAGCGCCTCAAGGACAAGCTCGGCAATCGCTCCAATGCCTCCGCCGAGGTGGAATTCGCCGATGCGTTTGCCTGGCGCGTCGGCGAAGAGGGCAGGGGCGTACGCACCATCATCGAGATGGTGCAGCTCACCCGCCTCGACTGCGTGATCGCCTCGGCCGGTCTGATGCGAATGGCGCTGGCGCAGGCGCTGCATCATGCGCGCCATCGCACCGTGTTCCAGAAGCGCCTCGCCGATCAGCCGATGATGCGCACGCTGCTCGCCGACATGGCGCTGGAGATGGAAGGAGTCGTGGCGCTCACGATGCGGCTCTGCCGCGCCTTCGATCTCGCCGCGCACGACCGCCACGAAGCGGCGCATGCCCGCCTTCTTACGCCGGCCGCGAAATACTGGATATGCAAGACGGCGCCCGCGTTCATCTATGAGGCGATGGAATGCCTCGGCGGCAACGGCTACGTGGAGGAGGGCGTGCTCGCGCGCCTCTATCGCGAAGCTCCGGTCAACGCCATCTGGGAAGGCTCGGGCAACGTCATGTGCCTCGACGTGCTGCGCGCCCTTGCGCGTGCGGGCGAGGAGGCGGATGCGCTGCTGCAGAGCCTGGCGCGCGCGTGCGACGATTTGCCGGCAGCCCGCGAGGCGGCGACGCGCATTGCCGCGACATTGCGTGCGTCGGACGCCGAAGCCCAGGCGCGCGGCGCGATCGAGCATCTGGCCAAGCTTGCCGCGGTTGCGGCGCTGCGTGAAAGCGGACTCGAACCCATCGCCGAACTGTTCGCGCGTTCGCGCCTTAACGGGCGACCTGGGATGACGTACGGCACCACTCTGCTTGCCGGCGAATCAACCGCATTGTTGCTGGAGCGGTCGCTGCCCATGGCTTGATCAGGGAACTGCGCAATTCGTCGCAGACGCCTGGATCGCTTCACGAATTGTTCAGAACGCGGCGGGGTTGTCGAGGAACGGCTGTGCGCTGCACGCGTTGGCCCAGGACGATGCGTCCGACATCAACGGCGCATTCCCAATGAGGGGCAAGCAATCGAGCGTCGGATACGCGACGCCAATGCCAATACGGAGAACCGGTAATGCACGACGTGACGAAGAAACATGTCCTCGCCCTGGTGGCGGCGGGTGCAATGGTGTTGGGGGGCACGTCCCTTTCCACCGCACGAGACAGTACGAAGAAGTCGAACATGAAGCGTTCGCACCACGCGATGCAGGTGCAGCGCGATGGTTGGAATCGGGGCTGGCAGGCGCAATCAAATCCGCTGACCTGGCCTTTCGCGGCAGCCGAAGGCGCCGGGCTTGCGGCCGGGGCGATCGTCGGCGGGACTGCGGCCGCGGTTGGCGGAACGGCTGCGGCCCTGGCCGGACAGCCGTATTACGGGCACCCACATTATCCGTACGGGACGTACGGAAGCTACGCCTACGCGCCGGGGTATGATGCATACGGTGCCTATGCGGCGGGACCGAGTGGCTTCGCACGCGACATCGGGCACAGCTACTACAACGGCTTCGGGTCGCCGGCACCGGCATCGCAGGACAATTGTGCCGTCGACGCCGGGTATGGGCGCAAGGACTACTCGCTGGCGTGCTGATACGGTCCAGACCTCGGGCTCAAAGGAAGGCGGGCAGGTCCCGCCTTTCTTTTGCCGCCGGCAGCTCAGGACTGCAGCCACAATGCAGCCATCATCGAAACCGGGTGCGGAACTCTGGCGAGCCCGAGGCGTTTTCCAGCAAGCGGCTCACGGCGTCCGTGAGAAGTCTTTCAGGAAGGAGCACTTCAGATGAAGATCAGCTCGAGACAACGCGGAGTAGCTGTTGCACTGGCCGGTGCGATGGCGTTGGCGGGAGCCACTCCGTCCCTCGCGGGCCCCGTGTTCTCCAACGCAGCCGGCGTGAAGGCGGCGATCTCGGATCCGGTGGTGGACGTGCGCTATCGTCACCGCGGCAGCGGCATCGGTATCGGGGCGGGGGTGGCGGCCGGCGCGCTGCTCGGGGCCGGCATCGCGGCCGCGACGGCACCGCGCTATTACTACGGCCCGGGCTATTACGGCGGAGCCTATGCGTATGACTACGCGCCGGGCTACACGTACGCGCCGGCATATGGCGCGTATGGGAGCTCATATGCCTATCCCTATCAGACCTGCGGCGTCTCCGCCGGATACGGGCGCTGGGATTACTCGCAGTGCTGAGTGAATAGCGAGTAGCGAGTAGCGAGTGGCGAACAGCGAATGGCGGTAGGGAAGGCAGCTTCCCTATCCGCCATTCGCTGTTTCGCTACTCACGATGTTCCGCAGGCGGTCCAGCGCGCCCTGCAGGATGTAGGCCGCCGCATGCGCATCGATGATCGCTGCGCGTTTGGCACGGCTCACGTCGGCAGCGATGAGGTCCCGCTCGACCGCCGCGGTCGACAGGCGCTCATCCCACAGGCCGATCGGCAGCTGGGTAAGCCGCGCGAGGTTTCCCGCAAAGGCGCGAGTTGCTTGCGCCCGTGGGCCCTCGCTCCCGTCCATGTTGATGGGAAGTCCGAGCACGAGCCCGACGGCCGCCCGCTCGCGCGCGAGCGCCAGGATGCGCGCCGCATCGCCGGTGAACTTCTTGCGCGCGATCGTCTCCACGCCGGTGGCGAGGCGCCGGTCGGGGTCGCTGACCGCCACCCCGACCGTCTTGGTCCCGAGGTCGAGGCCGAGCAAGGCGCCGCGCGGCGGCCATAGACCCGCGGCTTCGACGAGCGGAAGGATCGGCGCTGCCATGTTGCTCCTGCTCTCCAGCGAGCGAGACGGGTTATTTTATGCTGGCATTGTGCTGCGACGAGGGTGCCGGGTGAGTGCGCGGCGGCGGCTTTAAGCTTAACAAAGGATTAAGGTCGCTGCTCGCCCGCGATTTAATTATGACGGATTGCACCCACGCAAAGGGGTGAAACAGCCATGGTGGACAGAAGCGCGACCTGCACGGACGAGTCTCCGTCCTGCGACGATTTCGAATGGGTCAACGCGTGGGCCGAGTCGGCCGTCAGCGGTGAGCTGAAGGACGAGCCGTCCCCGCCCACGAGGGAATTGAGAATCAGCGCTGTGCCGGCCCCGACCGACCCGCAGCCGAGCGATGAGGTGCTGACAGCTGCACCGGTGCTCGCCGCGCCCGATGAAGCCCCGCTCGTCCCGGCGGCGGCGATCGCCCTTGTGGCGGCTGAGCCGATCGAGCCGCAGAGCGCCGACGATCGCGTTGAAGCCGCCGAGCTGCAGGCCGAAGATCACGTCGACGCCCTGGCGAGCGACGATACGACGGCTCGAGCCGAAACATCGGACACGCCGTCCTCAGAGGCCCCGACCTGGCTCGAACGCAAGCCGTGGGCACGCATTTTCAGGATCGTTGCGCGCAATGCGGATCGCGCGGCGGCTCGTCCGGTCGCCGTGCTCCCCGAGGAGCCGGCCGATGCGCTGTCCGTTGCCGCCGATGAGGCGGACAAAGTGCGGGAATTGCCTGCAGCGGAGCTCGTGCCGATTGTCGACAGCGTCGAGCTTGCGCCCGAGCATGTCGAGCCCGACCAGCTCGAACGGGATATCGCCGAGATCGAGCTGATCCGCGACCGGCTGCTGGCCGAGGAGGACGCATCCGCGGTGCCGTTCGATGAGATGAGGGCGGCCGCGCCGTTGCGCACGTCCGACCACGTTCCGATTCTCGTCGGCGGCGCGCTGGCGTTCACGTTGCTGGTCGTGTTCGGGGCGGCAGCCTCCCTGGTGTCGCTGCGCTGACAAGCCGGCGCTCCGCCATATTGATGCCGCCGATGTGGCGAACCTTGCGGTGCTTGTGGAACCGGAACTGCCGCTGGCGTCGGGCGTTTAGCCCCAGGATGCCACGAGCGGAGTTCCTTATGCCTGACAATCGATCCGATGGATATTTGGGCGCCCTGCTGGGTGGCCTTGTCGTGTTTGCTGCCGCGGCGTTCCTCCTCACCGGCGGCGAATGGGGCGGAAAGAAGAAAGTGGAAGGCGACGGCGACCTGCCGCCGGTCGTGACCACCACCCCCAAGCAGAAGTAATCACACCACCAGCCAGCGTCCCAGCGCCTGCTCGACGACATCGAATGTGTCGGAGAATTCGCGGAACTCGACCAGCTTGCCCGCGCGGAAACGCAGGAAGTTGGCGAGGCGAACGCTGAGCATGCGATTGGTCGCCCGCTGGCGCAGGGCGACATTCGACAGGACTGCGGCGCGGTCCCCATCGACGACCACGATCTCCGGCTCGTAGCGCTCGATCGCATAGGCTTCCGCGATATCGGCCAGCGTCTTGAGCACTTCGGCCTTGCCGCGGCGAGGTCCGAGGAAGGGAAAGACCTGGACCGGCCCGTGAATGATCCAATCGATGTCGTCATCGATGAGTTCGGCGACGCGCTCGCTGTCGCCCCGCGCATAGGCGCTATAGAGCTCATGCACGAGCGGGCGCGTAACCTCGGTACCCACCGGTCTGCTCCTGGTCCGGGGCGGCCTCGCGTCGCACACAGCCCGTTTCGCTGCGCGGCGGTCGCCGGATCATTTCACTTAATTATGGCGTAAATTCAAACTGCAACTGTGAGTAATGCTATCATACTGTCCTACGGCTGCAAACAACCGCCAGTTTGCAAAAACGCCTGTGCGATTTCCGTCCATTCGGCTTCATGCGCGCCCGTCGCGGGGGCTCGTCCGGCCTGGCGGTACCAATAGCGGGCATTGCCCAGGTCGCCCTCCACGCGATGCAAATAGGCATGGACCCAGGCCGCCTCCCGGCTCGCATCGTCCATCACCAGGGCGTGCGCCTTGTCCCATTCGCCCTTGCCGGCCCACCAGAGGGCCGCGAGCGGGGGAGCAAGCCCGATCGGTGGAGCCTTCTTCGACAACTTGCCTCGGAACTGGTCGGGCGTCACGGGCGCGCGCTTTCCTCCCGCCGGTACGATCTACCACCAGCGATCAGGCTTGAACGTTCCGGCGGCCTGCTCGACCACATGGGCGAGCGAAAACAGCGTTTCTTCGTCGAACGGGCGGCCGATGAGCTGCAGGCCGAGCGGCAGGCCCTGGCCGTCGCGGCCGGCCGGGACGGCGAGCCCCGGCAACCCGGCCATGTTCACGGTTACGGTGAAAACGTCGTTGAGGTACATCTCCACCGGGTCGCCGGACAGCTTCTCCCCAATGCCGAACGCGGTCGAGGGCGTCGCCGGGGCCAGCATCGCGTCGACGCCGGCCGCAAATGCATCCTCGAAGTCCTTTTTGATCAGCGTCCGCACCTTCTGGGCTCGCAGGTAGTACGCATCGTAGTAGCCGGCGGAGAGCACATAGGTCCCGATCAGCACCCGCCGCCGCACCTCTCCCCCGAAACCCTCGCGGCGGGTCGTCTCGTACATCTCGGTCACGTCGCGACCGCCGCGGCGAACCCCGTACCGCACCCCGTCGTAACGGGCCAGGTTCGAGGAGGCTTCAGCCGAATTGACGATATAATAGGCAGGCAGCGCGTACTTGGTATGAGACAGGGACACGTCCACGATTTCGGCGCCGGCGGCTTTCAGCCATTCAGCGCCTTGTCGCCACAGTTCCTCGATTTCGGCCGGCATGCCGTCGACGCGGTATTCCTTCGGGATCCCGATGCGCAGGCCCTTGATCGATCGTCCGACCGCCGCCTCGTAGTCGGGCACCGCAAGGTCGACCGAGGTCGTGTCTTTCGGATCGTGCCCAGCCATGGAGCGCAGCATGATCGCGGCGTCGCGCACGGAACGGGAAAACGGGCCGGCCTGATCGAGCGAGGAGGCGAAAGCGACGATGCCGAAGCGTGAGCAGCGCCCATAGGTTGGTTTCAGGCCGACGATTCCGGTGAAGGCTGCCGGCTGGCGAATCGAGCCGCCGGTGTCGGTGCCGGTCGCACCGAGCGCCAGGTTGGCCGCCACCGCTGCCGCCGACCCGCCCGACGATCCGCCGGGAACGAGCGGCGTGTTGGCCCCGCGCCGCCGCCATGGCGACTGCACCGGTCCGAACCGCGACGTCTCGTTCGACGAGCCCATGGCAAACTCGTCATTGTTGGTCTTGCCCAGCATCACCGCGCCGTCCCGCCACAGCTGAGCCGTTACGGTCAACTCGTAGGTGGGGACGAAATTCTCCAGGATATGGCTCGACGCGGTGGTCCGCGTATCCTTCGTGCAGAACATGTCCTTGACGGCGATCGGGATGCCTTCGAGCGGCAGCGTGTCGCCGGCGGCGATGCGCCGGTCGGCTTCCGCCGCCGTTTCACGGGCGCGCTCCGGCGTTTCCAGCACATAGGCGTTGAGCGCGCGCGCCTGTTCCATGGCGGCGAGATGCGCATCGGTAAGCTCGCGCGCGGAGAACTCCTTGCGCGCGAGCCCCGCGCGCGCGTCCGCGATGGTCAGCGCCGTCAGCCCGGTCATTCCGGCTCGGGGGAATCGCAGGCAAAGCGCGAATCGCCGCGCGGCGCATCGCTGCCAGCCTTCGCGGCGGCGGCCGGCTGGCCGGCGGGCGCGGTTCGCCACAGCCAATTGGCGTCAGGCGGCGCTATCTCGCCGCGCGCGGCGCGTTTTTCCCGCTCCATCCGTTCGAGATAGAGGAAGTACAGGTCTTCCTCTTCGCACATCAGGCACATGGCTCACCTTCGTCAGGGCGAATGGAGAAATAGCGAATGGCGAACGGGAAACAGAGACCCAATACGCCCCCCGTCTCAATCCCTATTCATCGCTATTCGGTCGTCGCCGCATTCATCTCACCAACCTTGGCGCACACGACACTGCGCATCGGTCGTGGTTCGACCGCCGTCGTGTCAGCATGGCGAGGCACCGAGGCAGCCTGCGCCGGCGGCCGCCAGCCGTATCGATTGGCCTTGCGGACATAGACCGCCGCCAGTGTCTCGGCGCGTTCGCATTCCTCGCACATGAGGCCCGCCGATCCCTACTCGCTACTCGCCATTCGCTACTCGCCTCTTCATTCCACCACCTTCGGCACCAGAAAGAAGTCCCCTTCTCGTGCCGGCGCGTTCGCCAGGACCGCCTCGACATCGCCGCCGTCGGTGACGACGTCGGGGCGCTTCTTCATCTGCATCGGCGTGACCGAAGTCATCGGCTCGACGCCGTCGACGTTCACCTGCGCGAGTTGCTCGACGAAGGCCAGGATGGCGTTGAGCTCGCCCCTGAGGTGCTCGATCTCCTCGTCCGCGACCTTGATTCGCGCGAGATGCGCAATGCGCCGGACCGTGTCGGCATCGACGGACATCAGGACACCTTTGGCTCGTCCGGGCTATAGCAGAGGCGCGTTTGCGCCGGCAACCATGGCCTGGCAGGCGTCGCCCGGGCTCCAGGCGCCCGGCCACGGCTTCGTGATTGCCGCACCGGGCTCGACCATTGTGCGGTCGGGCAGGGACGCCGATATTATGAGGCATGGACGCGCCCCATCCCTCCACGATGCCGACCATCGCCAGCCGCACGCCGCTGCACCTCGGCGCGGTGGGCCTCACCGTCCGCGACCTCGACCTGGTGGCCGGGTATTATCGTCATCTCCTGGGGATCGGCGAGGTCACGCGGGATGAGGATACGGTGCGCCTGGGTACCAATGGGGTCGGGCTCATCGAACTGACCCGGCGCCGCGACGCCAAGCCGGATGATCCGCGCGAGGCCGGCCTCTACCACACCGCGTTCCTGATGCCGACCCGGGCAGCCCTCGGGCGCTGGGTCAGGCACATTGGCGGCGCCCGTGTGCCGGTGAGCGGGGCTTCCGATCACGGCGTGAGCGAGGCGATCTATCTCGACGATCCAGAGGGCAACGGCGTCGAGGTCTATGCCGACCGTCCGCCGGAAACCTGGACCTGGCGCGACGGGCTCGTCGCCATGCCGACCGTCGCGCTCGACGTCGAGGACCTGGTGCGCGCCGGCAGGGAGGCTCCCGACTACGGGGAGGCGCCGGCCGGCTTGCGCGTCGGGCATATCCATTTGCGCGTCGGCAGCGTGGAGGTCGCGGAGCAATTCTATGGCGGCCCGATCGGCCTTTCGCTGACACGCAAGCGCGGCGGTGCCGCGTTCCTGTCGTCGGCGCGCTACCATCATCACGTCGCCGCCAATGTCTGGCACAGCAACGGGGCCGGACCGCGCGACGAGGCCCGCGCCGGCCTCGCCTGGTTCGAGCTCGCCGTCAACGACGGCGCAACGCTTGAGGCGACGCGCGAGCGGCTGCGCGCCGCCGGTGCACCGGTGACCGCACGGCCCGGCGGTTTCGAGACCGCCGATCCGTGGGGCACACGCATCCGCTTCGTGCCGGCCTGATCGTTTATCCCGGCTCCATCCCGGTCGACTTGATCACCGGCACCGCGGCCGGCGCGGTCAGGAATTTGACCAGTGCCTTGGCGGCTTCGCTCTGCGTTGCTGCCGGGTGCAGGCCGGCGGCGAAGACGGTGATCTCCTGGATGTCGGCCGGCAACGGGCCGATGTAGTCGATCCCGGGATGCCGGATCAGCTCGCTCACCTGCTGGAAGCCGATCTCCGCTTCGCCGCTGGCGATGATGGTGCCGACCGGCACGCCGGGCGGGACCTGCTTGACCTTCGCCTTGATGTCCTCGGCGATTCCCATGCGCTGAAACAGCCCGATGAGATAGACGCCGCTCGGCCCGGTCGAATAGCCGATCGACTTGGCTGCGAGTAGCGTGCGCTTCAGCGCCTGGCTGGAGCCGATGTCGGGCTTTGCGGCGCCCGCCCGCACCGCGACGCCGACTCCCGATTTCGCGAGATCGACACGGCTGCCCGCCATGATCTTGCCGAGCCGGGTGAGCTCCTCGAGCCCCTGCGCCGACATGATGACGAGATCGTAGGTCTCGCCCGCCTGCATGCGCTTCATGATGTCCGCAGTGCCGGCCCAGGTGGTCGTCACCTTGTGCTCGCTCGCCTTCTCGAACGCGGGCACCAGCTCCTTGTAAGCCTCGCGGAAGGCCGCCGAGCTCAACACCTTGATGTCCGCCGCGTCTGCCATGCCTGCCGTCATCCATAAGGCGGCGAGCAACGCGGCCGCGCCGCCGATTTGGCGTCCTTGCATCGTGTCCTCCTTGTCATCAATTCGTTCGCGCGTCGTAGACAATCTTGCCGCCCACCATGGTGAGCAGCGGCCGGATGTCCTTGATCTCGTCTTCCGGCACGGCGAGATAGTCGCGGTCGAGCACCAGGAGATCGGCATACTTCCCGCGCACGAGCGAGCCGAGATTGCTCTCCTGGAACAGGAAGTAGGCGTTTGCGCGGGTGTGCGCGATCAGCGCCTCCTCCCGCGTGACGGTCTGGCGATTGACATGTCGGCCGCCCACCATGCGGCCGGTGACGGCGAGACCGAGCGTGTAGAACGGATTGGACGTGGTCACCGCGGTCGCGTCGGAGCCGAGCCCCCAGTGAATGCCGCTGTCCTGGACGCGGCGGAACGGCGGCATGTCCCACGCCTTCTCGCCGTGCACCTTGTGCATCAGCGCACCCTGGATCAGCGGGCGGCTGTGCAGCTGGACCGACATGCCGAGCCGCTTCATGCGCTCGAGCTGGGCCGCGGTAACCTGATCCGCGTGCGAGAAGGTCCAGCGCAGCCCCTTGATCGGATGGATCTTGTGGATCGCCTCGTACTGGTCGAGGAAGGCATCGATCGCGGCTTCCATCTCCACATGCGCGTTGACGTGCAGGCCGCGCTCGGCCAGCGCTTGCGTGATGCGGCGGAACTGCGCCATGTCCTCCGGCCGGGTGTTGCTCGCCGCCCGCATCGTGTTGGTGGTGACCGGGCCGTAGATCGACTTGCCCCATCCGATGTGGTCGAAATGGTCGCTCCCCTGGAACGGCTTCTGTTGCGGGATTTCGGCCAGCACCTTGTCCACCTGCTCCGGCGTTGCCGGCTGCCGGATGGTGAGCCAGAACACGCGGGCATTGAGCTCGCCGCGCTCGGCGAGATGGCGATAGGGCTCGTAATGCTTGGCGCCCATGCCGCGCCCACCGGCATCGGACCACGCGGTGATGCCGAGCCCGTTGAGGTAGGCGACGAGACGGCGGGTGTTGGCGAGCCATGCCTCCTGATCCTTCAACGGGATCTTGGCGGCGACGTAGGCTACGCCGCCGGGCCCGCGCACGACGCCGGTCAGGTTGCCGCTTGCATCCTTTTCGATCTTGCCGCCCGGCGGGTCCGCGGTGCCGGCATCGATGGCGGCAGCCTTGAGCGCCGCGCTGTTGAGGTAGCTATGGTTATAGACCGCCTGCAGCACCACCGGGTTGTTGGGCGCGAGCCGGTCGAGCTCGGCGAGCGGGAAGCCGCGCGGCTCGTCGGTGAACTGCTCTTCCGACCAGCCCCCGAGCACGGCGATCCACTCGCCGGCGCCGACCGCCTGCGCCCGCTCGGCCAGGAGCTTGAGTGCCTGCTGACGCGAGGTGATCCCGTCGAACCGCAGCTCGTTGTGCTCCGCGGCGCGGATCCAATGGGAATGGTTGTCGATCAGGCCCGGGATCACGGTGCTGCCTGCGAGGTCGATCACGCGCGTCTGCGGCCCCTTGAGCTTCTCGACCTCGGCGCGGCCGCCCACGGCTGCGATGCGCTGGCCGCTCACGGCGAGCGCTTCGGCGATGGTGAAGCGGTCGTCGACGGTCACGACCTTGCCGTTGACGAGCACCAGGTCCGCCGCCTGCGGCCGGGCGACCAGCGGCGGGGCCGTTTGCGCCGGAGGCGTTTGTGCCCAGGCGGCCGCCGGCCACAGCATGAAGAGCGCCGCAACGGCGCCGGTGACGGAAATCGGCATGGTCCCTCCCGCGCAAACGTTGTTGTTCCCCTATATTAGGCGAAGCAGCGCCGCGTGGGGAGCCGGGGCAGGCGCTTGACCAGTTTGCCCGGCGACGCCAAATCGAAGGCACCAGAGAGGCCCCGATGAACGTTCAGCACCAGCCGTCCAAGCTCCTGCGGGGCGCGACCGGCGATTGGGAAGTGGTGGTCGGCTTGGAGGTCCATGCCCAGGTGACCTCCAAGGCCAAGCTGTTCTCCGGCGCCTCGACCGCGTTCGGTGGGCCGCCCAATTCGCACGTCTCGCTGATCGATGCCGCGATGCCCGGCATGCTGCCGGTGATCAACGAGGAGTGCGTGCGCCAGGCGGTCCGCACCGGCCTCGGGCTGAAGGCGCGGATCAATCTGAAATCGGTGTTCGACCGGAAGAACTATTTCTATCCCGACCTGCCGCAGGGTTACCAGATCAGCCAGTACAAGTCGCCGATCGTCGGCGAAGGCGAAGTGATCGTCGATCTTCCCGACGGCGAGACGATCGCGGTCGGCATCGAGCGGCTGCACCTCGAGCAGGACGCGGGCAAATCGCTGCACGACCAGCATCCCGGCATGTCGCTGGTCGACCTCAACCGGTCCGGCGTCGCGCTGATGGAGATCGTCTCGAAGCCCGACCTGCGTTCGGCCGACCAGGCGAAGGCCTACGTCGCCAAGCTGCGCTCGATCCTGCGCTATCTCGGCACCTGCGACGGCGACATGGAGAAGGGGAACCTGCGCGCTGACGTGAATGTGTCGGTGCGCCGCCCGGGCGAGCCGCTCGGCACGCGCTGCGAGGTGAAGAACGTCAACTCGATCCGCTTCATCGGCCAGGCGATCGAGTACGAGGCGCGGCGCCAGATCGAAATCATCGAGGACGGCGGCGCGATCGGGCAGGAGACGCGGCTGTTCGACCCGGGCAAGGGCGAGACCCGCTCCATGCGCAACAAGGAGGAGGCGCACGACTATCGGTACTTTCCCGATCCGGATCTGTTGCCGCTCGAGCTCACGCAGGAGTATGTCGATACGCTGGCGCACGGCCTGCCGGAGCTTCCGGACGAGAAGAAGGGCCGATTCGTGCGCGACTATGCACTCTCCGCCTACGATGCCGGCGTGCTGGTCGCCGAGCGCGAGACGGCCGAGTACTTCGAGGCGGTGGCGAAGGGGCGCGACGCCAAGAGCGCCGCCAACTGGGTAATCAACGAGCTGGCCGGCCGCCTCAACCGCGAGGGCAGGGAGATTGACGCCTCTCCGGTATCGGCGGAGCAGCTCGGCGCCATCCTCGATCTGATCGGCGAGGGCACCATCTCGGGCAAGATCGCCAAGGACCTGTTCGAGATCGTGTGGAACGAAGGCGGCGAGCCGCGCGCAATCGTCGAGGCGCGCGGGTTACGTCAGGTCACCGATCTCTCCGCCATCGACGGAATCGTCGACGCGATCGTCGCCGCCAATCCCGACAAGGTCGCCCAGGTGAAGGCCAAGCCGGCGCTGGTCGGCTGGTTTGTCGGGCAGGTGATGAAGGCGAGCGGCGGCAAGGCCAACCCGCAGGCGGTCAACGATCGTCTGAAGGAGAAGCTCGGACTGTGATCGTCCACGGTCGTCGCGGCGGCCCTCGACGGGTGCGAAAAGGCTCCGTCGCGGTCGCTCAAACTGCTCTCCAGGCGAACCGGAAAGCGAATCACTTGCACTGATTCGCACGAGTGCGATCGATTTTCGCAATCGACCGGCTTGCCGCTGCAAACTTTTTCAACAGAGCAATTGACCGATTGTCGCGCCGCGAAATGCGTCGTGCGCTCGTCGTCATGACGCGCACAAAATCTCCTTGCGGGTCACGGAAAAATTCGACGCGCGCGCCAAAAACCCCGGTCCCATGCGGGTTTCTGCAAACGCACGCAATTTGTCGCAAAGTGCGGTGCATCGTTTGCGATAGTGACGATCGAGCCGCGGCGCACACGCGGAGAGCGCTTGACGTCCGCTCGCTGTTCGTTTCGCGCACCGTCCCGGATTCGGAATTTTGTTCGTTGTGATGTACAAATTCGCTTGTCGCACAGATCGATTCCCTTTCTGTGTGGCATCGCCAGTCTCATCATCATTGGCTAGGAGGGCAGAATGGCGAAGAAGGCAAAGTCGAAGACGAAGTCCGCGGCGAAGAAGACGGCGCGCAAGACCGCCAAGAGGAAGACCTCGAAGCGGAAAGCGGCGAAGTAACGCGCCGCGTCGACGCGAGCGTCTTCGACTCGTCGAGGACTGCGTCGCATAGGTCGGCGAGGTTGCGAAGCGGCTGCCGCAAGGCTGTCGCGGACATCTCGCCGGTTCAAGTCGACGACGGAGGGCGTCGGCGAAATCGAGGTTCAGTCTTCGCAGGCTCCGCACTCGAACCGACTTTCCAGTCGGTGTCATGCTCTCGCTGGTTCGCGCCGCGCCTCGTGTGCGGTTCGACGCGAAGCGACAAGAAGGCGGGATTTCCTGCGAAGGCGGCGCGGAGAAATGTCCGTGCCTTGCCGTTCACGGAGCGCGTCTCCGCCGATCGGTTCAATCCTCGATCATCTCGCCGACGCCCTCGGTAAGTCAGGTGACCTCTTCCGACCCGATCGATCTGTACTTCTGGCCGACCCCCAACGGCTGGAAGGTTTCGATCATGCTCGAGGAGTGCGGCCTCCCCTATCGGGTGAGGCCGATCAATATCGCGGCGGGCGAGCAGTTCACGCCCGAATTTCTCGCCATCTCCCCAAACAATCGCATGCCGGCGATCGTCGACCCCGGCGGTCCGGACGGAACGCCGATCTCGGTGTTCGAGTTCGGCGCGCGATTCTGCAATATCTCGGCCGCAAGACCGGCAAGTTCTATCCCGCCGAGGAGCGCCGCCGCGTCGCCGTGGAGGAGTGGCTCTACTGGCAGGTCGGCAATCTCGGGCCGATGGCGGGCCAGGCGCATCATTTCCGCCTGCACGCATCCGACCAGATTCCGTACGCCGTCGCCCGCTATACTGACGAGTGCAACCGACTCTATGGCGTCATGGAGCGGCGACTCGCGCAGCATCCGTTCCTTGCGGGCGCCGATTACACGATCGCCGACATCGCCTGCGTCGGCTGGACCTCGCGCTGGCAGCGGCAGGGGCAGGATCCCGATCAGTTCCCGCACGTGCGGCGATGGCTGGAGACAGTGCGCGCGCGGCCCGCCGTACGGCGCGGCATGTCGATCCGCGTCGAGGAAGCCGGCAAGGTCGACATGAACGACCCCGGCGTTCGCGCCGTCCTGTTCAATCAACGGGCACGGTGATCGCAGCCGATTACGTCGTTGTCGCCATCCCGGTGCCACGGTTTCCGATTGGTTTCTGCGCGGCGCGAACCGCGATGACGCGGCGCTTTCTCTGCTTAACAATGCGTGTCGCGCGTGCGCTGCTTCGCCCGTTCACCATCGGTTCATCGCGCCGCTTAAGCCGTCGTTCAAACCTCCTGTCGATGATTGTGACGCTCGTCACACATGGCGGGCAGGGGCACGTGCAATCATCTCGGGGACGGTTGCACCAAATAGGGGAGGCCAACATGGCTCGTTTTGAAATCGCCGGTATCGAGAGCGGGGCGCTCGGCGCGACGATGGGCGCCGACGTGTTCTTCGAGCTCGGCATGATGTACTCGACCGGCCGCTCGGTTCCGACCGACCTGGTCACCGCACACAAGTGGTTCAACATCGCGGCGGCGCGCGGCAACAAGGAAGCGATTCGCTACCGCCGCGAGATCGCCGCCGAAATGTCGGAGGCCGACGTCGCCGCCGCCCAGCGCGCTGCCCGCGACTGGCTCAAGAGCGGCGCCCACGCGCCGGAACTGCGGGCCGCGGCGTAAGGCCGGCGGCCCGGCCACCTTGACCCGGATTCCCTTAGAATATACCTCCTGGGGTAGACCGGAGACGTGGCCGAGAGGCTGAAGGCGGCGGTTTGCTAAACCGTTATACGCTCCAAAGGCGTATCGAGGGTTCGAATCCCTCCGTCTCCGCCAGCCTGTTTCGCCCTATCGCCCGGAGCATTCGCGCACGAAACGGAAAAATCCGCTTGTTTGGGGCGTATCCCTCTCGCAGAATCGACCGATGACCGGCGAGCGCCTGATTTTGTCTTTCGACGCGTTCCATGCTGATGCGGGGGGTGTGGGTCGCGAGGAGTCCCGAGGGGCGGATTACCACCGAAGCTCCTTCGCGGGAGCAGTTCATCGAGCGGCTCAAGGTGATTGTACCGGATGTTCTCGAGTTCAAGGCTCCGGCATCCTCCGCACGACGTTTCCATTCTCATCAATTGGCAAGAGCTCCGTACTGTCGAACAGACGGAATTGATGGTCGCCTAGGTGGCCGACAACTCGCGGGACCTGTGGCGCATTCTTCGTGAACCTGGTTGCCGCTTCGTCAGGCACGGCAAAGGCGATCATGAATCTGGTACAGTCCGGTAACGAGCATGACTTTCTCGGTCGACGGCAAGATCGTGTCGCGTCACTCCGCCAACGGTGTTCTCAAGGATGCCGGCCTTCCTAAGGCTTTTTAGGGAGTGCATCAGCCATCGCCACCACCTACGACGCAGCGATCATCGGCGGCGGGCATAACGGCCTCGTCTGCGCCGCCTATCTGGCGATGGCGGGACTCCGGGTCGTCGTGCTCGAGCGCCGCGCGGTCGTCGGCGGCGCGGCGGTGACGGAAGAATTCCATCCCGGCTTTCGCAATTCGGTCGCCGCCTACACGGTCTCGCTACTGAACCCAAAGGTGATCCGCGACCTCGATCTCGCCGCGCACGGGCTGCGCATCGTCGAGCGCAAGCTCGCGAACTTCCTTCCGCTCGAGGACGGCCGCCACCTCAAGGTCGGCGGCGGCGGGACGTATGAGGAAGTCGCCAAGTTCTCCCGCGCCGACGCCGAGCGGCTCGATTCCTACCACCGGCAGCTCGAAGCCGTGGCGGATGTGCTGCGCGATCTCGTGCTGCGCACGCCGCCGAACGTCGTCGAAGGCAAACCATTTGCGGCGCTGTCCGAGCTGATCAAGGCCGCAACGCTCGCGCGCCGGGTGCGGCGCGGCGGCCTCGCGCTGCAGCGCGAGCTGCTCGCCCTGTTTACCGCGTCGGCCGGCCACTATCTCGACGGCTGGTTCGAGAGCGCGCCGATCAAGGCGGCCTACGGGTTCGACGGCATCGTCGGCAACTACGCCAGCCCTTACGCGGCGGGCTCGGCCTACGTGCTGCTGCACCACTGCTTCGGCGAGGTGAATGGCAAGAAGGGACTGTGGGGACACGCGATCGGCGGCATGGGCGCGATCACCGCCGCGATGGCGAAGGCCGCCGTCGCCCACGGCGTCGAGATCCGCGTGTCGTCGGCGGTGCGCGAGGTGATTCTCGACAAGGGGCGTGCCACCGGGGTGGTAACCGAGGACGGCGAGGCGATTCGGGCGCGTGCGGTCGTTTCGAATCTCAACCCCAAGCTCCTGTATCGCCAACTGGTCGACCCGGCGGCTCTGCCGGCCGAATTCCGCCGGCACATGGAGGCCTACCGCTGCGGTTCGGGCACATTTCGCATGAACGTGGCGCTCGCCGAACTGCCCGATTTCACCGCGCTGCCCGGGACCGCGCCGTCCGAGCACCATACTGCCGGCATCATCCTGGCGCCGAGCCTTGGCTATATGGAGCAGGCCTATTTCGACGCGCGCCAGCTCGGATGGTCGCGCCGCCCGATCGTCGAGCTGGTGATTCCTTCGACCCTCGACGACAGCCTCGCCCCGCCGGGCGCGCATGTGGCGAGCCTGTTCTGCCAGCACGTCGCGCCGGAGCTGCCCGACGGCTCGTCCTGGGATCTCCATCGCGAGGCGGTGGCCGACCTGATGATCGAAACGGTCACGGCGTTTGCGCCCAATTTCAAGCGCGCGGTGCTCGGCCGCCAGATCCTCACGCCGCTCGACCTGGAACGGACCTTCGGCCTGGTCGGCGGCGACATCTTCCACGGCGCGCTCGACCTCGGGCAGGTCTTCTCGGCGCGCCCAGTCCTTGGTCATGCGGACTACCGTGGACCGATTCCAGCACTCTATACGTGCGGCTCCGGGACCCATCCGGGCGGCGGGGTCACCGGCGCTCCCGGGCACAATGCGGCACGGGAAATCCTGAGGGATTTCAAAGGTAAGAGGCGAATGGCGAAGGGGCGAATAGAATAGCGAATGGAAGGCGACGGGCCTGAAGGCTTCCGTCTTCCCAACTCGCTGTTCGCCTTTCGGGCGAGTCGTGTGGCCGGCAACCGAGTCCGCTTCCCTATTCGCCACTCGCGCCCTTGCGCTGCTCGCTATCCGCCCGCTTCGCCGTGGCAGCAATGTGCCGATCGGGTGGCGCGAGTCGGATGGGCGGCGGCCAGTACCTTTCCCCTAAGTCATTCGTAAACATACGGGATCTCCAGTCGGCCCGGCGGTAATTCGCGACCGTCATCGGAGGCCCGGCCTGCCCAAGATTCGTGCCCTTTGTGCAACAGTTCGCCAGAAAGCAGCGCCTGTGGCCGTGAATAGGGCGTTTCTCCGTTGCCAGCCGAGTTCCGTTCGCTCAAGGTGATCGTGCGACGGAGGGGGGCATCCCAAGGTCGCCCCGTCCGGAGAGACACTCTGGGTGGATTAACGGGGAACAGGGGACCTTCCACGGAACCCTCCCGACACAAAATTGGAGGTCACGATGAAGATGGTCAGAAGCCTTCTCCTCGGCTCCGCGGCGGGTTTCGTTGCGGTCGCAGGGGCTCAGGCTGCAGATATGCCCGTAAAGGCCAAGCCGGTCGAATACGTGAAGATCTGCACGCTCTACGGCGCCGGGTTCTACTACCTGCCCGGCACCGATATCTGCGTCAAGCACGGCGCATACGTCCGCTCGCAGTGGTACTTCGGCGCCGGCGCTGCTCCCACCAACGGTCCGTTCCTCGGGGCGTCGGGACAGCAGGCCACCGACTTCCAGAACACGCCGAACACCACGGTCCACCGCACCCGCGCCGTCTACACCTTGGACGCCCGGACGCAGACCGAGTACGGCACCCTGCGCGCCTACACGCTCATCGGCTACACCCACGAGACGCCGGGGAACGGCGCCAACGTGGTCGGCCAGGCGCCCACACTGTACGCGACCCGCGCCTTCCTGCAGTTCGCCGGGTTCACCCTCGGCAAGGCGTCGTCGTTCTACGACATCTGGTCGGTGCCGGCGAACACGTACTTCGCCGTGTGGTCGAGCGACACCGGTGACGGCGGCGTGATGCTGGCCGCCTACACGTTCCAGTTCGGCAACGGCTTCTCGGCGACCCTCGCCGCCGAAGACCCGCGCAAGAACGTGATCGTGAACACGTCGATTGCGGGCGGACCGGGCTTCCCGCTTGCCGCTACCGCAGCTGCCAACCCGTTCACGGTGGGCGGCTTGGCGACGGTCGACTCGAGCAAATGAGGTTCCCGGACCTCGTCGGCAACCTGCGCGTCGACCAGGCCTGGGGCTCCTTCCAGGTCATGGGCGCCCTGCATGACAACAGCGGCTACAACTTCGTGCCCTCGTCGGCCGCCGGTCTCTGCAACGTCGTCGCGTTCGGCGGCACGCTCACCGGCCAGATCGCCTGCGGCGGCCCCGACGACAAGTTGGGCTTCGCAGTCGGCGTCGGCGGTATCTTCAAGATTCCGATGCCGGGCGGCCTGACCGACACCGCGTCCTTCCAGTTCAACTACACGGAAGGCGCCAGCCGGTACGCCGTGATTACGCAGCCGGGCGCCGGCTCGCCGAACATGTTCAGCAGTTCCGGTCTCGCGGCTTGCCCGACGGTGTTCGGGCAGCCGTGCCGGCCTGCTGCCGGGCTGCCAGGGCTCGATCGGCCTCGGCTACTGGAGCGACGGCATCTACGGCAATCCGGGCGTGTCGGCTACGACGGCTCCGTCCAGAACACCCGGGTGTGGGGCGTCAACGCGGCTTGGGACCACTTGTGGACTCCCCAGCTGAAGACCTCGGTCTACGGCGCCTACATCGCAGTCGAGTATAACGCGACTGCGGCCGCCCTGATCGCCGACGCGACCTGCAACATCGCCGGCGCTGCGGCGAACACCGTCACCCGCATCACCGTGTGCGATCCCGACTTCCAGGTGTGGATGGTCGGCTCCCGCACGCAGTGGAACATCACGCCGTCCTTCTACGTCGGCTTCGACGTGATGTATCAGCGGCTCGAGACGGCCTTCGCCGGCAGTGCTCTCTACACTGCAGCGACCGGCCTGCCCCGCAACACGGGCACCTACTCGATCGAGAGCCAGGACACGGTCAGCGTCACGGCCCGTGCCCACTGGGACATCCTGCCCTGATGGCCTGACGGCTCTGATATGAGCGAAGGAACCCCCGGCGACCTGATCGCCGGGGGTTCTGCTTTTCGCGGCGGAAAGTTCGGTAGCTGTCCGATGCCGAAGAAGAGCAAACAAGCCAACCTAAGCATCGAAGTGGCTAAATTTGCCGCTCAGGTTCGCGGTGCTCGCGCCATTTTAAACTGGAGCCAAACTGAACTAGGGGTTCGCGCAGGATTTACTCAGCGCTCCATTCATCGGCTAGAACAAGGTTCAGATGAAATACGTCGCTCCACTGCCGCGGCTATTGTGAAGGTCTTCAGGGATGCGGGAATTTATTTTGAGGAATTACCGGTGGAGCGTTCAAAATTGTGGTATCTGTCCGCGTACCTAAGACTCGCCACCACGAATACGCGCAAAGATCAAGCGCAGGGACATGCCTGATTGACAGTGAAGTCGGGATTATCCACAGGCAATCACAGGCCCCGATTGACTGCAGTAATTACATATTCTAATGATTCTATATCATTTTGAGTCTCTAATGAGAGATGCCGAGGGTCAGCCTCACAGCCCGGTTCGTCAGGACCGCAGCGTGCCCTCCTGATCGCGCCAAGATCGACTTCTTCGATGTACATCGCCGGGGCTTCATGCTGGAAGTCCGGCAGTCTGGAGGAAAAACCTTCTATCAACGCTACCGGGACGAAAGAGGGAGAGAGCGGCAGTTCAAAATTGGGCCTGCTGACGCGATCACCCTCGAACAGGCCAGACGCAAGGCTAGGCAAGTTCTTGCTGAAGCAATCTTGGGGCCTGATCCTCATGCGCGTCGACAACAGCTGCGATCGATTCCCACGTTCACCGCGTTGGTCAAAGAGTATTATCTGCCGTTTGCAAGAACTAACAAACGGAGCTGGCGAACGGACGAAACAGTTCTGCGGCTTCACATCATTCCTGCGATCGGCTCATTGGCGATCGACCAGGTCTCCAGTAGCGCCGTTAGCGCGCTCATCGGGCGCATGCGCGATAAAGGCTACGCGGTTGGAACGACCAATCGCGTCTTCATTTTATTGCGCTACATCTTCAACTTGGCTCGCAAGTGGAACGTACCAGGGGGCACTAATAATCCGACAAATGGCCTCAGCCTCGCTCCCGAAACACAACGAGAGCGCTTCCTGTCAATCGAGGAGGCACAACGCCTGTTGGCGGCTCTCGAAACAGACGAGAACCAGACTGCCGCCAAAGCGATCGCACTGCTGCTGCTCACCGGAGCGCGCCGCAATGAAGTGACGCAAGCACGTTGGGAATACATCGACTGGGAAAGCAAGACGCTGCTTGTGCCAGTCGCCAAATCGGGACGACCTCGGCGCATCTCCCTCAATGGTCCCGCAATCGATCTGCTTCGTTCAGTAGCTCAGCAGCCACTGAACCCATTCATCTTTCCATCGCCGATTACAGGGCGGCCATGTCCTTCCCTGTTCTTTCCTTGGAGCCGGATTCGAAAACGCGCCGGATTGCCGGACGTCCGTCTGCACGATCTGCGGCATTCATTCGCTAGCTTCTTGGTGAACCAGGGTGTTTCTTTATACGTGGTGCAAGGGCTTCTAGGGCACACCCAACCGCGCGCGACACAGCGCTATGCCCATCTAGCTCAACAAACGCTGCTAGAAGCCGCAGAGGTCATGAAGGCGGTAATGTCAGGCTGACCAGCCGACCATTGCAAGACATCGCCGTAGTCGCGGCAATACATATCCCCCCTGGACATGATGAGCGCGTTCCGGCGCTCATCTTCTGCAACGCGTTCTACCTTCCAGGCGTTTCCATACCCTTTAGGAATGCGTTCAGGGCCTACGGTCGAGCTGGTGACCGAAAGTGGCGATAGCCGCCCACGCATGTGGCCGCTTACACAAGCACCACCTACAGTGCTCCGATCTTCCCGCAGTCACAGGACCGAAGCCGGATCCTTACTCCTATTGTACCGCGTTCCTCTCCCCGCCTCACGTATCCCTACGCACACAACAAACCTTTTGGCGCCAGCAGTGACCGAGTTGACGAGAACTCCTGTAGAGACCTCCACACCATTAGAATACGTGAAGATCTGCACGCTCTACGGCGCCGGGTTCTACTACCTGCCCGGCACCGACATCTGCGTCAAGCACGGCGCATACGTCCGCTCGCAGTGGTACTTCGGTGCGGGCGCTGCTCCCACCAACGGCCCGTTCGTCGGGGTGTCGGGACAGAATACCGACTTCCAGAACACGCCGAACTTCACGGTCCACCGCACCCGCGCCGTCTACACCTTGGACGCCCGGACGCAGACCGAGTACGGCACCCTGCGCGCCTACACCCTCATCGGCTACACCCACGAGACGCCGTCGAACGGCGCCAACGTGGTCGGCCAAGCGGCCACGTTGTACGCGACCCGCGCCTTCATTCAGTTCGCCGGGTTCACCCTCGGCAAGGCGTCGTCGTTCTACGACATCTGGTCGGTGCCGGCGAATTCGTACTTCGCCATCTGGTCGAGCGACACCGGCGACGGTGGCGTGATGCTAGCCGCCTACACGTTCCAGTTCGGCAACGGCTTCTCCGGCACCCTCGCCTTCGAAGACCCGCGCAAGAACTCGATCGTGAACACCTCGACTGCCGCCGCCGCCGCCAACCCCTTCACGGTGGGCAACTCGCCGGCGAGCGACTCGGGAAACATGAAGTTCCCGGACATCGTCGGCAACCTGCGCGTCGACCAGGCCTGGGGCTCCTTCCAGGTCATGGGCGCCCTGCATGACAACAGCGGCTACAACTTCGTGCCCGCGACGGCCGCCGGTGCCTGCCTCGTCACCGCGCTGGGCGGCACGCTCACCGGCCAGATCGCCTGCGGCGGCCCGGACGACAAATTGGGCTTCGCGGTCGGCGTCGGCGGCATCTTCAAGATTCCGATGCCGGGCGGCCTGACCGACACCGCGTCCTTCCAGTTCAACTACACGGAAGGCGCCAGCCGGTACGCCGTGGTTACGCAGCCGGGTGGCGGCTCGCCGAACTTCTTCAATAGTAGCGCTCTCGCGGCTTGCCCGGTGTTCGGAGCTCCGGTCGCCGGCCTGCTGCCGGGGTGCCAGGGCTCGATCGGCCTCGGCTACTGGAGCGACGGCATCTACGGCAATCCGGGCGCGCTGGCCGGCTACGACGGCTCCGTGCAGAACACCCGGGTGTGGGGCGTCAACGCGGCTTGGGACCACTTGTGGACTCCCCAGCTGAAGACCTCGGTCTACGGCGCCTACATTGCAGTCGAGTATAACGCGACTGCGGCCGCCCTGATCGCTACGGCGACCTGCAACATCGCCGGCGCTGCGGCGAACACCGTGACGCGCATCACCGTGTGCGATCCCGACTTCCAGGTGTGGATGGTCGGCTCCCGTACGCAGTGGAACATCACGCCGTCCTTCTACGTCGGCTTCGACGTGATTTATACGCGGCTCGAGACGGCCTTCGCCGGCAGTGCTCTCTACACTGCAGCGACCGGCCTGCCCCGCAACACGGGCACCTACTCGATCGAGAGCCAGGACACGGTCAGCGTGACGGCCCGTGCCCACTGGGACATCCTGCCCTGATCGGCTAGCCCATCTCTGACGCTACAGCCCCCGGCGGTCTCCGCCGGGGGCTTTTCTCTTTCTGGAGAAGCCTGCACATTTCGTCCGCGCTTCAGTCGCCATCGCCCAGTTGCGCAATCCGCCGATTGGTGCGTAGACTTGTTCCTATGGCGCAGCCAATTGTTTCTCGCAGCCCCGATGTGATGGGGGGGACGGCCGTGTTCCACGGAACAAGGGTTCCCGTCCAAACCCTGCTCGACTATTTGGAAGCGGGCGAATCAATTGACGATTTTCTCGAAGGGTTCCCATCTGTGACACGCGTGCAGGTCATTGCTTTCCTGGAGCAGGCGAAAGATCGATTGATCGAAGCGACGTCGTGAAGGTCCTTCTGGACGAATGCGTCGATTGGCGCTTGGCGCGCGACATTGTTGGCCATGAGGTCAAGACCGCTCGTCAAATGGGCTGGACCACACTCAAGAACGGAGAGCTTCTGACACTTGCGTCTCGGCACTTCGACGTCTTTGTCACTGTGGACCGCAACCTCGCTTTCCAGCAGAACGTCTCCTCTTTCTCGATCGCCGTCCTCGTGCTCATGGCGAGATCCAATCGCCTCGCGGACCTAAGAGTTTAACTCAATATTAGTATCGATGTTTTCAGGCTCTAGCGAGACGTCGCACGAGGAGGCGAACGCTTGCGATCATGACCCAGGCTTCCGCGCTTTCGATGGTGGCCTCGAAGTCTTTGGCAAGGCGGCGGTTGCGGCCGAACCAGGCGAAGGTGCGCTCGATCACCCACCGTTTGGGCTCCGCCTTGAATGTGGCGACGCTCTGCGAGCGGTTGATGATCTCGATCGTCCACTTGCCCGAACCGGCGAGCGCATTGATGAGCTTTGGACCACGGTACACCCGGTCAGCGAAGATGTGTCGCAGCTTGGCAAACTTCTCGCCCAACGCCGTGAGCAGTGGCACGGCACCGTGATTGTCCTGGATGTTGGCCGGGTGCACCAGCAAGGCAAGCAGCAAGGCCATCGTATCGGTGATCAGGTGCCGTTTGCGGCCCTTCACTCTCTTGGCCGGGTCAAACCCGCATGGACCGCCACTTTCCGTGGTCTTGGCACTCTGACTGTCGATCACACCGGCAGATGGTATGGCTTGGCGTCCGGCCGCCAGGCGCGCGCGTCTGACGAGAACAGAGTTGATCCGCTGCCAGATGCGTCCGTTACGCCAGCCATAGAAATAGTACTGAACGGTCGAGCGTGGTGGGCAATCCTTCGGCAAGGCCCGCCATTGGCAACCGGTCGCTGCGATATACAAGATCGCGTTCACCACCGCGCGCAGATCAACCTCGCGCGGGCGCCCAACCCGAGACGGCGGCGGCATCAACGGAGCAAGCAAGCGCCATTCAGAGTCCCTCATGTCGCTTGCGTAGCGAAGGTCATCACGCCGACACTGTTGCTGGGTGATTTTGGTCCACACCATGTTGTGCCTCCTCGTAGCTTCGCAACCACGAGAGAGAATCACAACGGGCTGAAATCACTCAACTTTCTTTTTCGGCCAAACTCTCAAGGCCGTTAGTCCCCAACCTCCTGACGGCAATCGCATCCGTCATGCCCGGTGTCGTGCACCACATTGGTCCTTGACGAGCCTGCGCGGCTGCCGCCCTTCGTCCTTTGCCGTCTGATCGTTACGTCATGAACATGGGATCGAGCTCGTTGATCCCACTGCAGTGGTCCAGTCGACGATTTGCCAACACGCCCAACGTGCCAAAGTGGTGGGGAAGACGGCACATCCGAAACGACGCGAGGGGGCGCAAAGAAACCTGCGCCCCGAGCAGGACTTGCGTCGCAAAGCGGCCCAAGCCGCATTCGCGGACTTGGATGGTCCAGGTCTGGGCCTCGTCCGGGCGATGTTCAGCTAAACGGAATTGAGCGTCCATTCGTCGGCGGCGTCGCCCCTTCTCGCACCGATCGCGCCCAGCAGCCGCTCCGTGGTCGCCCGATCGGCGCCGATCCCCTTCTCCAGCTGCAGGGTCGACCTGAAGCCACGCGTGGCGCGTGGATCGGTGAGCATCCGACGAAGCATTCGCTTTTTACGCCACTCCGAAATCGCGCTCCAAGGCATTACGTCCCTCCTGGGTGGTCTTGTCGCCGTTGACAGATTACCGTGCTTCAGTCCATCGGCAATTCTCCCGCCACACTAAATTTACGCCATCAAACCGTGCGATTGGCTTTTGCGGACTACGTCTTGAACTTGGGATCGAGCTCGTCGCGCAAAGCGTCGCCGAACAGATTGAAGGCGAAGACGGCGAGCGTGATCGCGAGGCCCGGGAAGACCGCGACCCACGGCGCGCTCTCGGCGTATTCCTGCGCGCCCCCGCGCAGCATCAGCCCCCAGGCCGGCACCGGCTCCTGCACGCCGAGCCCGAGATAGGACAGCGACGCCTCGGTGAGGATCGCTTGGCCGACCGTCGCCGTCATGACGATCAGGTAGGGGGCCATGACGTTCGGCACCATGTGCCGGACGATGATGCGCCAGTGGCTGAAGGCGGCCGCGCGCGCCGCGTCGATGTAGGGCATCTCGCGGATGGCGAGCGCGCTCGAGCGCACCACGCGGGCGCAGCGCGGGACGACCGGAATGGTGATCGCGATGATGACGTTGAAGGTCCCGGTGCCGAAGATCGCCACGACGGCGAGCGCCATGATGATGAGCGGGAAGGCCATCAGCACGTCCATGAGGCGCTGGAACGTGAGGTCGAACCAGCCGCCGAAATAGGCGCTGGCGACGCCGAGGACGAGCCCGACGGTCGCTCCCACCGCGGCGGACACGAACCCGACCAGGAGCGCGGTGCGCGCCCCGTAGATGATGCGGGCGAGGAGGTCGCGGCCGAACTGGTCGGTTCCCAGCCAGTGCTCGCGGTCGGGCGGCGACAGCATGGCGCCGAAGTCGTTGGCGGTCGGATCATAGGCGGTCAGGATCTCGGCGCACGCCGCCATGATCAGCATGACGATCACCACCAGGGCGCCGGCGGCGCCGAGCGGGTTGCGGCGGCAGAAGCCCCACAGCGTGGCGGCGCGCGAGGCCCGCAGCGGAATCTCCTCGATGCCGGCGGTGGGCGACAGGGACACCATGGCGGCCTCCATCAATCGTAACGGATGCGCGGATCGAGCCATCCATAGGCGAGGTCGACCAGGAAATTGCTGATGGCGAAGACCAGCACCGTCAGCATCACCAGCGCTTGCGTCATGTTGTAATCGTAGTTCTGCACCGACTCGACGAACAGCTTGCCCAGCCCGTTGAGATTGAACACCTGCTCGGTGACGACGAGGCCGCCCATCAGGAAGGCGAATTCGATGCCGATCACGGTGACCACCGGCAACAGCGCGTTCCTGAGCGCGTGACGATTGACGACGATCTTCTCGATCAGGCCCTTGGCGCGGGCGGTGCGGACGTAGTCCTCGCGCAGCACTTCGAGCAGGGCGGAGCGGGTCATGCGGGTCGCCACGGCCGAGTAGCGGTATCCGGTCGCCACGGCGGGCCAGATCAGCATGGAGAGATTGTGCCAGGGATCCTGCCAGAGCGGCACGAACGTAATCGGCGGCATCCACGGCCGGCCGAACCAGGCGTTGGTGGTGATCAGGATGCCGAGAATGATGAGAATGCCGAGCCAGAACGACGGCATGGCGATGCCGGCGATGGAGAACGTGCGGACGGCGTAGTCGATCCACGTATTCTGCTTCACCGCCGAGATCACGCCGAGCGGGATGGCGAGCGCGGTCGCGGTCACTGTCGCCATGATGGCGAGCTCCAGCGAGAGGTGGAACCGCAACCCGATCTCCGCGATGATCGGCCGGCCCGTCCACATCGAGTTGCCGAAGTCGAACAGGACGAGGCCCCTCAGGTATTCGATGAATTGCAGCCAGACCGGCCGGTCGAGCCCGAGCTGGACATGGCACGCCTTGAGCACGTCCGCCGAGACCGATCCGCCGCCCGCCGCCAGGCGCATGTAGCAGATGTCGCCGGGGATGAGCCGCATCAGCACGAAGGTCAGCACGGCGGCCCCGAACAGCATCGGGATCATCGCGAAGAGCCGCTTGAGGACGTAGCGCCACATGGCGCGGCCTTTCTACGTGCGTGCGCCGTAGGGTGGGCAAAATCGCCTGCTCAGAATTCCGCGTGGGCAACGGCGCCGAAGCGATTTTGCCCACGCGTCAAGTCCGAGCATCGCGCCGTTGCCCACTCTACAATTCAGCGGTGGCTGCTACTTGTCGAGCCAGACGCCCGAGAGGTCCTGGTTGAGGTAGTGGCTGGAGGTGATCTTCCATCCCTTGAAGTACGTTCGGTGCGGGATGATCCGGTACCACCACAACGTGATCAGGTTGTGCGCCTCCTCGTCGAGCACCCGCTTCTCGTAGGCGCGCATGATCCGCTTCTGCTCGGCGACGTCGCCGGTGCGGTTCATGGCGTCATAGAGCTTCTTGAGCTCCTCATCCTTGAAGCGGCCGTATTGATCGCCGGCCACGTCGGAGGGGAGGAACTTGGCGGTGTCGATCAGCGGGTTCACCACCGATTGGCAGTTGAAGTCGAGGGTCACGTCGAAGGCACCCGAGTTGAGCGAGGCATAGAACGGCCCAGTCGCGTCGACCTTCTGGTCGACGGTGAGGCCGACCTGCCTCCATTGATCGATCAGCCAAGTGCCTACGATCGTGTAGGGCTGGTCGACGCCGCGGTTGGCGATGGTGAATTTCAAGCCCTCGGCGCCGGCTTCCTTCAGCAACCGCCGCGCCTCCTCGCGCGATTTCTTGATATCAGGCCAGAAGCCGGCGATCTGGGCGAGCTCCTCCTTGCTGGCGGCGAGCGGATGGCCGGGGAACACGATGCCGCCGATCGGCTTGACGATGGCGATCTTGGAGAGGCTCTCGGCCCCGCCCCAGCGATCGACGGCGAGCGTCAGCGCGCGGCGGACGCGGACGTCGTCGAACGGCTTCTTTTCGTGGTTCGGCGTCACCAGCAGGACGCAGTTCCAGGCGCTCTCCTGCACCGTGATGTCCTTGCCGAGCGCGTTGACCAGGTCGTCGCGGCTCTTCGGCGGGAAGCCGCGGAACTCGGCCGCCGCCTGGTCGCCGCGGATCGCCTGCACCCGCAGCGTCTGCGTCTTGGCGAAGATCGCCTCGAAGCCGTCGAGATACGGCTTCCCCGCATGGTAGTAGTTGGGATTGCGCTTGCCGCGCACCACCGCGCCGGCCTCGCGCCCCTCGAACACGAACGGGCCGGAGCCCATCACGTTCTTCTCGTACCAGCGCTGATCCTTGTCGAGGATCGCCTTCGAATAGATGAAATTGTACGGCGTCGCCAGCGACGGGATGAAGCCGCCCGAGGGATATTTCAGCTTGAACACGACGGTCTCGTCGTCCGGCGCGGTCACGCTTTCGACCATGCTGAACTGCGCCTTGCGGGCGCTGTAGCTCGCGTCCTTGGGGAAGATGATGCGCTCGAACGAGGCATGCACGTCCTTGGCGGTAAGCGGCGAGCCGTCGTGGAACTTGACGCCCTTCCTGATCTTGAACGTGTAGACCTTGCCGTCGTCGGTCGGCTCCGGCATCCCGGTGCACAGGTCGCACTTGAAGTCCGTCAAGGTCGCCGGATTGTCCGGATCGACGCGGATCAGCACGCTATAGAACGGCGCGACAGGGTGGATCAGCGCGAAGGTCGTCTCCTTGTGCCCGTCGAAGCTCGGCGGCTCGTCGGGAACAACGAACTTGAGGATCCCGCCCTTCTTGGGCTCGTCCGCCCGGGTCCCGACGGCGGTCGACACGGCGAGGCTGCCCACCAGCGGCAGCATCAGCAGCCATTTGAGATTGCTCATTCCCAATTCTCCCTTCCGTGAGATGTCGCGAACTACGCCCCCAATTCTCATGCCGTCGATTGCCGTGCGACCCGGGCCGGGGCGCGCGCCGCCGCCGGCATCACGCCGACTTCGGTGCAGGCGACCATGTGGTCGGCCGACAGCGCGCGAAGCTGCGGCGCATCCATCCTGCAGCGTTCGACCGCGATCGGACAGCGCGGGTGAAAGAAGCAGCCGGACGGCGGGCGCAGCGGGCTCGGCAATTCGCCGCGAATGATGGAGCGCGGCCGCGCCCGCTCGATCGCCGGATCGGGGATTGGCGCGGCATCCAGCAACGCCTTGGTATAGGGATGCTGCGGATTGGCGAACAGCTCGTCGGTCGGCGCGAATTCGACGATGCGCCCGAGATACATCACGGCGACCCGGGTCGAGATGTGCCGCACGACGGCGAGATCGTGAGCGATGAACAGGTACGTGAGGCCGAGCTTCTTCTGCAGCTCTTCGAGCAGGTTGATGACCTGCCCCTGGATCGATACGTCGAGCGCCGAGACCGCCTCGTCGCATACGATGAAGCGCGGGTTCACCGCGAGCGCGCGGGCGATGCCGACGCGCTGGCGCTGGCCGCCCGACAGCTGGTGCGGGTAGCGGTCGGCCATGTAGCCGTGCAGGCCGACCAGCGACAGGAGCTCGGCCACGCGCTGCGGGATCCGTTCGGCCGGCAGGATCCGATGGACCCACATCGGCTCGCCGATGATGTCGCCGACCTTCATGCGCGGGTTGAGCGAGGAGTAGGGGTCCTGGAAGATGACCTGCATCTTCCGCCGCACCGCGAACATCTCGCTCTTGCGGAGCGCGCCGAGCTCGGCGCCGTCGAACACGATCCGACCGGCGGTCGGCTCGTCGAGCCGCAGGATCACGCGGCCGAGCGTGGACTTTCCGCATCCCGACTCGCCCACCAGGCCGATCGTCTCGCCCGGCTTGATCTCCAGCGACACGCCGTTGACGGCGCGGACCTGACGCCTCGGGCGCAGGATCCCGCCGCCGACCGCGAAAAACCGGCTGACGTCCGCGACCTCCAGGATGGGCGCGGCGGCACTGTTCTCGCCTCCGCCGCCGTTCGCGGCGGCGGCTGCCACGGTCGATGCTCCGGCGCCCGCATCGAGCTCCTGCCAGCGATGGCAGGCGACCGTGTGGCCGGGCACCGGCTCCGCCTGCGGAGGAACCGCCTGGCAGGCATCGACCGCATGTCGGCAGCGCGGCCGGAACCGGCATCCCTCGGGCGGGTTGAGCAGGTTCGGCGGCGCACCGTCGATCGTCTGCAGCTTGGCGCTGCGCCCGCGGTCGAGCCGGGGCACGGCGGCGAGGAGCCCGCGCGCATAGGGATGCAGCGGGTGTGCGAACACGGCGTCGGCCGATCCGCTCTCGACGATCCGCGCCGCATACATCACGTTCACGCGGTCGGCATAGCGCGCCACGATGCCCAGGTTGTGCGTGATGATAATGACCGCGATGCCGAGCCGGCGCGAGAGATCCTTCATCAATTCGAGAATCTGCGCCTGGATGGTGACGTCGAGAGCGGTGGTCGGCTCGTCGGCGATCAGCAGCGCCGGATTGCACGCCAGCCCGATGGCGATCATGACCCGCTGACGCATGCCGCCCGACAGCTGGTGCGGGTACTGCGCCAAACGGGTCTCCGGCTCGGTGATGCCGACCAGCGTCAGCAGCTCGACGGCACGCCGCCGCGCCTGCGCCTCGTCCATTTCCATATGGGCGAGCAGCGGCTCCATCACCTGCAGCCCGATGGTCAGCACCGGGTTCAGGGAGGTCATCGGCTCCTGGAAGATCATCGCGATGTCGCGGCCGCGGATTTGGCGCATCTCGTCGTCGGAAAGCGTGAGGAGGTCGCGGCCGCGGAAGTGGACCTGGCCGCCGGCGATGCGCGAATTGGCTGCCGGCAGCAGGCGCATGATGGCGAGGGCCGACACCGACTTGCCTGAGCCCGATTCGCCGACGATGGCGACGGTCTCGCCGGGATGGACCGAATAGCTCACCCCTTCGACGGCGCGCACCAAGCCGTGCGGCGTGGTGAAATGGACGTGCAGATCCTTGACCGTGAGCACGGGCGCGCCTGCAACGCCAAGCGCGGGCTCGGTCGGCCATACCGCCAACGCCGGACGTGGATGTCCGCGCTCTCCCAGCACCGAGCACCCTCCCAGTTCGCGCCAAGCTCGCGACGCTGTGCTCCGTATGCAATTCAGACTTCTTGTTGCTTTGGGGTGACAGTAGTACGCGAGTCGCGCCTCGCGCAACCGGCCATGGGGTCGCGTGGTGCGAAAACCGGGGCGGGCCCCATTTCGACTTTCGTCTAGAACGGGCCCCTTGACCCGCCGGATAGATTTCCCGGACACTGGCGGCGAAAAGAACAAGGGCTGGGTACGCAGAAGTGGAGGGGACGTCGATCCTGCCGCGTGGACATGCTTCCGCGCAGCCGAGCAGCCGCGCCGCCGCGTGTGGCAGCTTCGTCCTGATGGGGGCGATCCTCATCGGGCCGGCCATCTGGAACCGCTTCCCATTGCTGCAATATGACACCGGCGGCTACCTGGCGCGCTGGTTCGAGGGTTATCTGGTGCCGAGCCGGCCAGGGGCCTATGGGTTGCTGCTTGCCGCCACGGCGCCCCTCGAGTTCTGGCCGGTGTTGGTGCTGCAGGCTGCGGTGACGATCTGGGTGCTGGCGCTCCTCCTGAAGGAGCTCGGCCTTGACGATCGACCCTTCGTGCTGCCCGGCGTGGTCGCGCTCTTGGCGGCTGCGACCGCGCTGCCCTGGCTCACCGGCATCCTGCTCACCGACATCTTCGCCGGCCTCGCGGTGCTGGCGCTGCATCTCGTCGTATTCGCCAGGACCATCGGTCCTCGTCGGCGCTGGGCACTGGTCGCTCTCGTCGCCTTTGCGGCCGCCACCTACAGCGCGACGCTTGCGCTCGTTGCGCTGCTCACGGGCGTCGTCATCGCCCTCGCGGTGATGAGCCGCAAGCTGATCTCGTCGGCCGCGGCCTGCCGCGCCGCCACGGCGCTCGCGCTCGGCGTCGCCATGACGCTGACCGCCAATTTCATGGTCTCGGGCCGTTTCGCTTTCACGCCGGGCGGCTATGGAATCCTGTTCGGGCGGATGCTGGAGGACGGGATCGTCAGCCGCTACCTCGACGACCACTGTCCCGAACCGGCGCTGCGGCTGTGTGCGCATCGCAACGAGATCCCGCGCAATGCCGATGCGTTCCTGTGGGGGGAGAGCGTGTTCAACCGCCTCGGACGCTTCGCCGGCCTCGGCGACGAAATGCGCGCGATCGTGCTCGGCAGCCTGCGTGACTACCCCGGCTGGCAGTTCCAGGCCGCCATCGTGGCGGCTGCCACCCAGCTCGTGAAGGTCGGCGGCGGTGAGGGCGTGAACAATCAGATGTGGCACACCTACGGGATCATGGAGCGCTACACGCCGGCCGTGATGCCGTCGGTACGGGCAGCGCGCCAGCAGCACGGCGAGCTCTCCTTCGTCGCGCTCAACCGGATCCAGGTGCCGATCGCGCTTCTATCGATGACGCTGCTTCCCCTGCTGGCATTCGCTGCGCTGCGCTGGCCGGAGCTCGGCCCGCTCGGCCGGCTGGCGGCAACGGTCATGCTTGCGCTCGTGATCAATGCATGCGTGTGCGGCATGCTCGCCAATCCGCACGACCGTTACGGCGCAAGGCTTGCCTGGCTCGCGCCGTTCGCCATCGTGCTGGTGCCGGTGTCGCTGAAGGTTGGGTTGTCATCCCGGCCGAGCCTTGCGGGCGCATCGTTGACGCTCAATGCGCCTCGACCTTGATGTTGGCGGCGCGGATGATCGGCCACCATTTCTCGATCTCGGCCTTGTGGTGGGCGGCGAGCGCCGCCGAGGTCTGCTGCTCGGGCGTCGCGATCACCTGGCCGAGGTCGGTGAGGCGCTGGCGCACGTTCGCATCCGCCAGCGTCTCCTTGACCGCCGCATTGAGGCGGGCGACCACCTCCTGCGGCGTGCCTTTCTGCACCCAGAGGCCATGCCAGAACGAAATGTACATTCCGGGCGCGCCGATCTCGTCGGTGGTCGGCACGTCCGGCAGCGCCGGCCAGCGTGTCTGGGTCATGACGGCGAAGGGCCTGATCTTGCCGCTGCGCACGTAGGTCAGCGTCTGCGAGCCTTCCGCGCACATCAGGTCGATCTGCTGGCCGACCAGATCCTGCATCGCCGGGGCGCCGCCGCGATAGGGGACGAACCCGAACCGGGTGCCGGTCTTGTCGGCGAAATAGAGCCCGCAGACATGCGCCGCGCTGCCGGCGCCGACCGAGGCCGCCGATGCCTTGTCGGGATTGGCCTTGAGCCAGGCGATCAGCTCCTTCGCGTCCTTGGCCGGCAGCCCGGTTTTTCCGACGATGATCATCGGCGCGAAGGTGAGCAGCGAAACCGGCTCGAAATCCTTGAGCAGATCGTACTGGATGGGGTAGAGCGCGCCCGATCCGACATGGCTGGTCCAGTTGCCGATGCTGAGCGTGTACCCGTCGGGAGCCGCTTGCGCGGCGCGGCCGACCCCGATGGTTGCGCCGGCCCCCGTCACGTTCTCGATCACGACGGTCTGGCCGAGCGATACGCGCATGCGCTCGCCCAGGAAGCGGGCGAGCGTGTCGGTCGGACCGCCGGCGGCGAACGGTACGATCATCGTGATCGGGCGCGAAGGATAGGTCTGTGCCTCGCCCTGGGCGGCGCATCCGAGAACGAGCGCGAGCGTTGCAAGCGTGAGCCTCATGGGTTCCCTCCTGTTTTTTTTGGAAACCCATCATGCCACCGGTGCGCGAGTGGTGAAAAGTCAGCAATGCTGATGGAATTGGCGGTGTAGCCCGCATGCAGTGCGGGAACGGCCTCGGCGCCGGCAGCGCCGCCCGGATTCCTCCGGGCTAAGTCAATGCCGCGCCGAGATCTCGCAGAACACGATGAAGCTGGCGATGCGGCGGATCAGATCGGGCTCGGCCAGGAGTGGTGCATGGCCCTGGTCGGGCACTTCGATCGTGTCGATGTCGTAGCGGCGCTCGCGCATCGCCGCCACCGTGGCGGGAGACAGGATGTCCGAGTTGGCGCCGCGGATGACCATCAGGGGAACGCGCGCCAGCGCGTCGAACTGCGGCCACAGCGGCTGCAGCGGACGCTCGAAGTCGGCCGCCGCGAGAGTGGTGGCGAGCTTGAGGTCGTAGTCCGGCACCAGCCGCTTGTCCTTCTCCTTCCACGTGCGACGGGCATAGGCGAGCCAGTCGGCCGTCGCCAATTTCGGGAATTGCCCGGCGAACAATCGGCGCAGGATCTCGGCTCCTTCCTCGTAACTGCGCGGCGTCGGCAGCTTGCCCACATAGCTTTTGATCCGCATCAGGCCCTGCGGCTCCACCACCGGGCCGATGTCGTTGAGGACGACCCCGGCGAGCGCGGTCGGGCGCGACACGGCGAGCAGCAGCGTGATGAGCCCGCCGCGCGAGGTGCCGATGAACACGGCCGGGCCGACGTCGAGCGCGGTCAGCACGGCCATGACATCCGCGAGCTCGACCGGGAGGGCGTAGTTGTTCGGGTCGCTGTCGTACTCCGACTCGCCACGGCCGCGACAATCGAGCGCCAGCACCCGGCGTGGCTCGGTCGGGTCGGTCGCGAGCGCCGTTGCGAGCGGCTCGAAATCCGCCACGGTGCGGGTGAGGCCCGGCAGGCACACCACCGGGAGCGTGGAGGCCAGAGCGGGGCCGTAGCTGCGCACGTGCAGCTTGAGGCCGTCGGGCGCGGACACGAACGTATCGGTGATCAGGGCCTGGTTCATGCGGCCGGCTCGACGTTGAAGCCGCGGGGGTTGTCGTCGCGCTGCCAGCGCTCCCACATCCCGGTGAGTGCCGCCTCCATGTGACGGCGGAAGCGGTCGGTGTCGAACAGCGGGCAATGCGATCGGTTGTCCGCGAGCTTCGTGCGCACAGCCTCAAGCGCCGCGGGCTCCTGCGCGAGCCGCCGCGCCAGGGCCTCGTAACCCGCGAGGTCGTCGGCTATGAGCTCAGGGGCCCCGATCGCCCGCAGCACGCTCGCGGCGACCCGGCCGGCAAACGCCCGCCCGCGGCAGGTGAGGAGCGGCAAGCCCATCCACAGGGCGTCGGTCGCCGTGGTGTGCGCATTGACCGGCAGCGTATCGAGGAAGAGGTCGGCCAGCTGGTGGCGCGCCAGATGCTCCGCGATGCCGACTCGCTCGGCGAAGACCAGGCGGCTCGGATCGACGCCGCGCGCAGCGGCCTCGTGCCGCAGGTTGTTCTCCGCGGCCTCGTTGTCGCGCAACAGCCACAGCGCGCTGCCGTCGATCGATTGCAGCAGGCGCATCCAGATGTCGAAAAACGGCGGCGTGATCTTGTAGTCGTTGTTGAAGCAGCAGAACACGAACCCGCGGTCCGGCAATCCGGCCTCGGCCCGGGTCGGTGCGCGCTCGGCCGTCTGGCGCTGCGACTGGTCCACCCAGTAGGAGCCGGGCAGGCGGACGATCTTCTCGGTGTAGAAGGGCTCGTGCTCCGCCGGCAGCACGACCTCGTCGGCGATCAGGTAGTCGATGAAGGCGGCGCCGCTCGTTCCCGGAAAGCCCAGATAAGCCGCCTGGATCGGGGCGGGGCGACGGGCCAGGATTCCCATGCGGCCGCCGCGCGTGTAGCCGTTGAGATCGATCGCGATGTCGATCTCGAGGCGGTGGATGAGCGCGGCCGCGTCGCCGTCGCTCGCGGCCGCGACGTCATGGAACTGGTCGAGGCTGTCGATCACGCGCGCCCGCGCCGGGCTGGCATCGTCGGCGCCGAGCGAGACGCCGTGCACCTCGAAGCGGGAGCGGTCGTGCAGCTTGAACAAGTCGGAAATCAAGTACGACATCGCGTGCATGCGAAAATCCGCCGACACGTAGGCGATGCGCACGCGGTCGTGACGCCGGGCCTTGGCCTTGCGCCACAGCGGTGGCAGCGGCTTGGCGAAGGCGTCAGCGGCGAAATTCTGCGCACAGCGGAGCAGCAGGGCCGGGTCGTCGCAGTAGCCGAGTGCGGTGAACGGATGGATGACCGACTTCGCCTCGCGGATCCGCGTCTCCAGCTCACCGGCGAGCGTCGTGGTGCGGCCCCAGTCGCAGGTGAACAAGGCGCAGTCCGCCAATCCGCTCCAGGCGTAGCGGTGATCGGGCTCGATCGCGAGGGCGTCGCGATACGAAACGAGCGCCTCGGCGTAGCGCTGCATGGCGGCGAGCGCATTGCCCCGATTGAAGAGCGCCATTGCGTTGTGCGGTGTGCTCGCGAGCGCCTGGTCAAGGCTCGCGACCGCCTCATCATGGCGCCCGAGCGCGATCAGCGCATTGGCACGGCCGATGAGGATGCTTGCGTCCCCCGGCTGGACCCGCAAGGCTTTGTCGTAGCTCGCCAGCGCGTCGGCCTGGCGGCCGAGCGCGGCGAGCACATTGCCCTTGTTGTACAACGCATCTCCATAGTCGGGATTGACCGCCAGCGCCTTGTCGTAGCTCGCGAGCGCCTCGTCGAGCCGATCGAGCCGCCGCAGCGTGCCGCCGCGATTGTTCCACGCCAGGACGAAGCGCGGATCGATCGCGATCGCGCGGTCATAGCTCGCGAGCGCAGCCTGATCCCGGTCGAGCAGGTTGAGCACGCGACCCAGGTTGACATGGACTTCCACCGAGCGCGGCCCGAGCTTCACCGCCTCGCGCAGCATCCGATGTGCGTCGTCGAGATTTCCCCGCTGCGCTTCGATCAACCCGATCAGATAGCAGGCCTCGAAGGGCTTCTTGCCGGAGGCGAGGATCTGCCGATAGAGCTTCTCCGCCTCGGCCGCGAAACCACGCTGGTAGAGGTCATTGGCGTGGGCGAGCACAGCCGCGACGTCGCGGGAGCTGATCGGCTTGCTGCCGCCGGGCAGGGGACCTTTGTGCATCGTGATCTCAGTTGGCTTGAGGCGTCGCGCGCGCCGCTTGCTCATGCGTGCTCCCTCCCCCTTGTGGGGGAGGGTTGGAGAGGGGGCCCTCTTGAACGGAGGAGGTACCATTGAATGTGAAGAGAGTCATGTCTTAGGGGCCGGGACGTCAATTGGCCCCCTCCCATCCCTCCCCCGCAAAGGGGGAGGGAACCGGCAGCATCTGTTGCTGCCGGAGCAATGCCAAACGAGGGTCGTTTGAGAGAAATGCGGGCTAGTTCGCGGCTCCGCCTCGGCGCAGGTCGGCCTCGATCATCAGCCGGTTGGAGCCGCCGAGCCGCACCCGGTACACCTGCATGTTCTCCATGACGCGCTGGACGTAGTTGCGCGTCTCCAAGAACGGAATGCGCTCCACCCAGTCGATCGGATCGACCTGCGGGTCGCGCGGATCGCCGTAGCGCTGGACCCAGTCGCGGATGCGGCCGCGCCCCGCATTGTAGCCCGCGAAGGTGAGGATGAACGAGCCGCGGTATTCCTGCAGCAGGCCGGCGAGCTCGGCCGAGCCCATCTGCACGTTGTAGACCGGGTCGCTCAACAGGCGCTTGTGGTCGAACTTGGCGCCGAACCGCTTGGCGGTGTCGCGCCCCGCCTCGGCGGTAACCTGCATCAGGCCCATGGCCTTGGCGCTCGAGACGACCCTCTGATTGAACGCGCTTTCCTGCCGGGTGATGGCGTAGACGAGGCTAGGCTCGATCTCCGGGCCGATGGCCGAATAGCTCGGGATGCCGACATTCGGAAACGCGACGTGCTCGAACGGAAGCCCGCGCCCGAGCGCGCCCTTGCCGAGATAGAGCATGGCGCGCGCGTCGCGCTGGCTGGCGCAGTGCTCGGCGGCCGCCAGCAGCGGACCCATGTCGGTCGCCCGCTCGGCGAGGTCGGCGACGAACGTCACCACGAGATCGCGCTCGTTCGCCGCGTACAGGAGCTCGACCGCGCGCACGACGTCGATGTTGCGCAGGGCGGCGCGTTCGTCGGCGCTGAGCTTGGGCGGTGGCGGGACGGCGAGATCGGCGAGCCCGAGCTTGGCGCGCGCGATGTGCCCGTAATACGCCGCGGGAGCACGCGCCGCCATCTGATATTGCGTGCGCGCCTCGCTCCCGCGGCCGAGCGCTTCGAGCGCGCGGCCCTGCCAATAATGGGCGCGGGCGAGGCTGGTCGGGTGGGTCGCACCCTGCGAGATGCGGACGAAATGGGTGAGGGCGGTGCGCGGATCGTTGAGGAAGCGCAGCGCGATCCAGCCCGCCGTGAACTCGTGCTCGACCCGATTGTTCTCCTTCTCGGGCGGGAGGGCGTCGCGGGCGACCTTGTAGGCCGTCTGCGCGTCGCCGATGTCGAGCAGCTTGCGCGCCAGGAGGCGACGCTCGACCCACCATTCGTCGACGTCGTGCACGACGTCCGGATCGCGCGGCATCGACAGCATGATCTGTCCCGCCTCGGCGATCTTGTCGCCGCGTCGCAGCCACTGGATCCGACCGAACTGGTAGTTCGGGTCGTTGCGCGACTCTGCCGGGACCGCGTCGAGCAGGGCTCCTGCCTTGTCGGACTTCTCGTTGAGCGCCAGACGCGCCTTGGCGAGCGCCTGGTCGGCGGCGCCGAGACGGCGGGCGGCGCGCATCGCCGCGCCGTCCTCCTGGGCGAAGATCAGGCGGTGCATGCGTGCCCGGTGATCGGCGGCGGTGATCATGCCACCGAAGGTGTCGAGCGCCTGCTGCTCGGTCTCGGCACTAAATATGTCGCGACGCCATGCCTCGCGGACCAGACGCTGGGCGGTCGCCTGATCGCCTTGCGCCTGCAGCGCGCGCGCGAGCGCCAGACGGCCCTTGCCGCTGCGCGGCTCGTTCTCGGCAAAATAGGCGCGGACGACCTTCGGGTCCCGCTTGTCTTCCCACAGCGATCCTTCGGCGCGTCGCTGCAGCATGCCGATGCTGGGCCAAGTCGGGTTGTCGTGGATGAAGGCCGCATAGCGCTCGAATGGGGCGGTGCTGTAGGGGCTGCGCAAATAGACCCACTCGATCAGCTTGAGTGCGGCCGGATCGCTGATCGACTTCTTCACCTCGTGGGCGTCGCTGATCTTGCCCTTGCGGATCAGCTCGAGCGCCTCCTTGGTGGCCGCGACAGCGGCGGACGAAGTCGTCGTGGTGACAGGGTCGGCGAGCGAGGGCCGGATCACGACCGGCTGCGAATCCGCGCTCGCCAGCACCATCGTGCCTGGCGCTTGCGTGCTGAGCGGCTGCGCCGGGTCCGGTCGCGGACGAGGGAGTGGCAGCCCCTTGGCGGCGCTCGCCCGGGCGACCAGCTTGCTGGCCGGCGCGCCCCGCTTGGCGACCGCTTTACCGGCAGCCTTCCCGCCGACTGCCTTTCCGGCAGCCGGCTTGGCGGCGGCCGGGACGGGCTTCACCGGCTTGGCTGCCGCCGCCTTCGGCGCTGCGGCTTTCGCCGCCGGGTTGGAGGGCGCCGCCTGCTTGGCGGCGGGCGCCTTCTGGTCGGGGCCTTTCTTGGCGGCCTGTGTAACCGGCTTCTTGGGCTGAGCCTCGGTCGCGGCGGCCAACGGGCCGGCGAGCGCGATCGAGGATGCGAAGGCGATTGCGATCGTCCGGGCGCTATTGAAAACTGGCATCACCACCCTGTTCCCCGAGGCACACATGTTGCGCACCGGCCGACTGGCCGGTCCGCGACAAGGGATTGTCTGGAGGGTTTTGCCCCCGTCCCCGTTTACGAAGCTCTAACTCGTGCAGTACCGACCATCCTATGCGACCGCGGCAAAAGCGGGGCAGAGATGGAGAGGATTTTCCCGTATCCGGCGGGGAAATCTGTCATTTTGTTCATTTTGCCTGACTGGGCTTTTTCAGGGCTGCGGCTGGGCCGGCCGGGCCGGCAGCCATCGGAACAGATGATTGCGAACATTCGTTTTTTCGACTGGACTTTCATCACCGTCAGGGTCTCGATATGAATGGCGGCCACAGCCGCCTCCCCATCGGCCGCAACCAATCGAGGATCGTGCCATGACCGCCAGGACGAGCTTCCGCGGATCGTTCACTGCGCTCGTCACCCCGTTCCGGAATGGTGCCCTCGACGAAAAAGCCTATCGCGAGCTGATCGAATGGCAGATCGCCGAGGGGACCAGCGGGCTGGTCCCGGTCGGCACCACCGGCGAGAGCCCCACGCTCAGCCACGAAGAGCACAACCGCGTGGTCGAATGGTGCGTCGACCAGGCGAAGGGGCGGGTGGCGGTCGTCGCCGGCGCCGGATCCAACTCGACGGCGGAAGCCATCGCGCTGGCGAAGCATGCCGAGGAGGCTGGGGCGGACGCGGTGCTGGTGGTGACGCCCTACTACAACAAGCCGACCCAGGAGGGGCTCTACCAGCACTTCAAGGCGATCAACGATGCCATCGGCATCCCCATCATCATCTACAATATTCCGGCGCGCTCGGTCATCGACATGTCCGTCGACACGATGGCGCGGCTGTTCGAGCTCAAGAACATCGCCGGCGTCAAGGACGCGACCGCCAACGTGGCGCGCGTGTCGCAACAGCGTGCCGGCATGGGCGCCGATTTCAACCAGCTGTCGGGCGAGGACGCGACGGCGCTCGGCTTCATGGCGCATGGCGGCCACGGCTGCATCTCGGTGACCTCGAACGTGGCGCCGCGGCTGTGCGCCGAGTTCCAGGGCGCCTGCCTCGCCGGCGACTACGCCGCTGCCCTCGAGCTGCAGGACAAGCTGATGCCGCTGCACACCGCGCTGTTCGTCGAGACCAGTCCGGCGCCCGCCAAGTTCGCCCTGTCGGTGCTCGGCAAGTGCGAGGAGACGCTGCGGCTGCCCATGGTGCCGGTGAGCGAAAAGACGCGCACCGCGGTGCGCGACGCCATGGTGCACGCCGGGCTGATCAATTGAGCGGTTCCCGCATCACCTTGTCATGGCCGGCCTTGTGCCGGCCATCCCGACACGTATGGCACGGCCGTGCTCTTTGAATCGAGATCGCCGGGACAACCCTCGCCGCTGAGGCGGCTCGCCCGGCGATGACGAAGTTGCGGCCCTAGTCCCTTCTGAACACCACCGTCGCCAGCCAGCCGACCGCAAGGCCGAACCCGACCGTGGTCAGGCCGTAGAGCAGCCCGTGAAAGCGGGCGGCGTTGGCAACGATCTGCTCGACGCCGGACTTGTAGAGCTCGAAGGCCGACGGCTCGCGCGCGATCATTACGCCGTCGGCGAAGAGCTTCACGTCGACCTGGTAGGTGCCGATCGGTGCAGTCGCCGGCAAGGGAATTCCGGTGCGGAACAGGGTGGGCGTGAGGAAGGTGACGGCGTCCGTCTTCTCGACAAAGAGGCCGCGCTGGCTCTGCAGCCGCAGGAAGGCGGTGCGAAACGGATCCTCGCGCACGACGTCGGCGACATCGCCGGCGATCTCCTGCGGCAGCCGGATGTTGTTGATTCCCAATTGGAGGCGCCGGCGCAGCTCGCGATCGGCGATCGCCTGGATGGACCGGCTGGCGAGCACCGCCACATAGCTCGGTGCGTCGACGAAGGTGCGCGATTCCGCATTGATCCAGATGCCGAGGATACGCTCCTTGCGCCAGGTCACGGTCGTCTGGCGCGGCCCGATGACGGTCACGACGATGTCATAGCCGCCGCGCCGCGCCACCGAGGCGGCGTCGCGATCGACGGTGCCGAACAGCACCAGGTTCTGCCCGGTGAAATTGGATGTGATCGAGACCCGGTAGTCGGACAGCGAGGAGACGAGCTGCTCGCCGTCGGCGCTCCCCGGGACGAGGGCCGGCCCCAACAGAATGGCGAAAATCGCAAGCCGGCGCCTCATCTTGCTCCCCCGACGCTGCCCCGCAAGGTGCAACGCAGGCGGCGGGGGAGTCCAGGGGGAGAAAAGCGCGAGGGGCCGTTACGCGTTCAGCGGCTCGGCTCGGAACGCGGACTGATGCTCGAGAAGCCCGTCGCGCAGTCGCAACATGTGGTCGAAGCAATCGAAGATCTTCTCGTCGTGGGTGACCGTGATGATGGCGGCGCGCTGCTCCAGCGCGACCCGCCGCAGGAGGTCCATGACGATCCGGGCGCGCTCGGAATTGAGTGCCGCGGTCGGCTCGTCGGCGAGGATGATGCGCGGATGATTGGCGAGCGCGCGGGCGCGACTAACCGTCAAGACGCCCCGCCGACCACGGCGACGCAATCGCCGGTCACCGCGAAAGCGTGATGCGTGCGGTCAAGCCGCCGGTCGGCCGGTTGGCGAGGCGGAGCTCACCGCCATGGGCGTGCACGATCGACTGGGCGATCGCCAGGCCCAGGCCCACGCCGCCGGTCTCCCGGCTGCGCGATTCATCCAGGCGGTAGAACGGTTCAAACACGCGGGAGAGCTCGGACTCGGGAATGCCCGGGCCCTCGTCGTCGACGATGATTTCGCTTCCGCTCGCCGTGCTGTGGATCGCCGCTTGTGCGGTTTTCCCGTACTTGACCGCATTGTCGAGGATGTTGCGGATCGCCCGCTTGAGCGCGTCCGGCCGGCATTCATGGACGATCGGCTCGGCCGGCTGCATGGTCACCGGCATTCCGGCATCCGCCATGTCGTCGACGATGCTTTGCACCAGGGCGGCGAGATCGGTAGGGCGCTGCGCCTCCATGGCGGTTTCGTCGCGCGCGAATTTGAGCGTCGTGCCGATCATCGCGTCCATCTCGGCGATGGTGGACAGCATCTTGTCGCGCTCCTGCGCGTCGTCTACGGTTTCGGCGCGCAGGCGCAGCAGCGTCAGCGGCGTGCGCAGGTCGTGTGAGAGCGCTGCCAGGAGGCGCGTGCGGTTCTCGATCAGGTTGCCCAGGCGCGTCTGCATGTCGTTGAAGGCGCGCGAGGCTTGGCGCGTCTCCAGCGTCCCGGTCTCCTTGAGCGGAGGCGCCGTCATGTCGCGTCCGAGCCGTTCGGCGGCGGCGGCGAGCGACGCTAGAGGCGCCGTGACGCGGCGCGCCGCCCACACCGACACCACGACGATGATGATCGCCATCAACGCCATGGACACGAGGAACTGGCGGGAATAGCCCGGCCCGGTATCGGGCAGGGCGGTGGCGAAGGAGAGCCACTCGCCTTCCGGCAACGGCATCGCGACCTGCAGGCTGCGAAGGGGGCCGAAGCCGTGCATCTGCATCATCCGGCCGCGCCCCATCCCGGGCCCAGGGCCCATGCCGGGGCCCATCCCGGGTCCGGAGCGCCAGCCGGCGAACGGCGGTCCGGGGAGCGGCGAGACCGCGACGCGCGGCCGCCGATCGGGCCCGCTCGCTACTTGGTCCTCGAGGTACTGGCGGATCGTTTGCGCCGCGGGGTCTTCGTCGTTCGCCGCCGCGACCGCCGGCCGTGCCGAGAGCGAGACCTGGAACGTGTCGTCGCTGATCCCGCTCACGATGCGCTGGCGCCATTCGCGCGGCGCCTCGCGGACGAGGCGGGTCAGGTTGGCGATGCGTTGCGCGGCCGCGAGACCGCCGACTGCGCGCACCGCCTGCTCGCGGTCGCTGGAGTAGATGAAGGAAACCACGGCGTGCGAGACGATCAGGCCGGCCAGCAGAATGAGCACGGTCTGGCCGAACAGGCTGCGGGGAAAGATCCGGCTCATTCGTGGCTCACCGCCGGCGTGAACACGTATCCGCCGCCCCAGACGGTCTTGATGATCTTCGGCTCGCCGGGGTCGAGCTCGAGCTTCCGGCGCAGCCGGCTGACCTGGGTATCGATGCTGCGATCAAAGCCCGCCGACACGCGCCCGCGAGCGAGATCGAGCAACTGGTCGCGGCTCAGCACGCGCTGTGGCCGCTCGACGAACGCGATGAGGAGATCGAATTCGCCGGTGCTCAGCGACACCGCGACGCCGTCGTCGCGCAGAAGCTCGCGCGCGCCGATGTCGAGCGCCCAGCGGTCGAACCGGTAGAGCTTGGGCCGGCTGCGATCGTCGGCCGACGCGCCATGCTGGCTGCGGCGCAGGACGGCCCTGATCCGGGCGATCAGCTCGCGACTGCCGAACGGCTTCGGCAGGTAGTCGTCGGCGCCCATTTCCAGGCCGATGACGCGATCGACCTCCTCGCCTTTCGCGGTCAGCATCACGATCGGCAGGTTCGACTCGGCGCGGATCGCCCGGCACAGCGAGAGCCCGTCCTCCCCCGGCAGCATCAGGTCGAGCAGCACGAGGTCGATCCGCCGGTCGGCGAGCACCTTGCGCATGGTCCGGCCGTCGCCGGCGGTGCTGACGCGGAAGCCCTCCTTGGTCAGCGCCCGCGATACGAGATCGAGAATCTCGCGATGGTCGTCGACGATCAGGATGTGCGGCGAGCCTTGCATGGCTGCACTATAGACCAGCGCTGCCGGGCTCGTTTACGCGAATGTGTGTCGGATCGTGACAGTCCGTGAAGCTGACAAACTTTGTCACAACAATCGGCATCCGTGAAAAACTTGGGTGAAATCCTTTTGCTCCAATACGCATGCAACAGAGTTCACTGTTGCCGCGACATTGGAGACAGCCATGAAGAAGACTCTCGTGATCGGCGGCATCGCCGCGACTGCGGTGCTGGTCGCCGGATGGGCTCTGGCACAGTCACCCGGCTATGGTCCCGGCGGCTTCGGGCCGCCCGGCGGCTTCGGCCCCGGCTTCGGGCCGCGTTTTTCGCAGGACGGCGGCCCGTACGGCATGGGTCCCGGCATGATGGGGGGCCGCGTCATGGGTCCCGGCTACATGCATCACATGGGTCCCGGCATGATGGGTGGCGGGCCCGGCTGGATATTCGCCGACACGGCGCAGCTGGACGAGGTGAAGCGCGAGCTCGCCGTCACGCCGGCGCAGGAGCCGGTCTGGACCAAGTACGCCAAAACCGTCCAGGATGACGCGGCCGCCATGAAGGCGCTCCGCGACGGCGTCGATCCCGCTGCCGTGCGCAAGATGAGCCCGACGGAGCGCCAAGCCTTGTTCACCAAGGTGCACGAGCAGCGATGGCAGCAGCTCGAGACGGTGCGAGCCGCAGCCCGCGAGCTATTCGCGACGCTCGATGAGAAGCAGAAAGAGGTGGCGGAGGATGTGCTTCCGGGGCTCGCGTCGTTCGGGCACGGCAGGATGCATGGAGGCCGCGGGGGCGGGCCCGGGTACGGCTGGCGCTGATACCCCTCTGTGACTCTCGACGGCGCCAGCCGCTGGTCGCGATTGGCGCCGTCGCCATTGGGTTTGCTATCAAGCGCCCCGACGGTTTCGGTGCACCAGGGAGATATGGCCATGAAGGGTTTTGCAGCGTTGATGACGGCGGCATGCGTGCTGGCGGCGCCGATGGCGCCGGCACTTGCGCAGCAGCCCTATGCAGGGCTGCAGACGAGACCGATCAAGGCGTTGTCGGAGGAGCAGATCGCCGACCTGAGAGCCGGGCGGGGAATGAGCCTGGCGCTCGCCGCCGAGCTCAACGGCTATCCGGGGCCCGCCCACGTGCTCGAGCTCGAAAACTCGCTCGGCCTTTCTGACGCGCAACGCCAGACGGCGCAGGAGTTGTTCGCGGCCATGCAGGCCGAGGCCATTCCGCTCGGCGAGCAGCTGATCGCGCAGGAAGGGGAACTCGACCGTCAGTTCGCGGACAGGACCATCACCGAGGCGAGCCTCGCGCTCGTCATGCAGTCGATTGGTGCGACCCAGGCACTGCTGCGTACCGCGCACCTCAAATACCACCTGGCGATGTTGGCAGCGCTGACACCGCATCAGGCGCAGCGCTATGCCGAGCTGCGCGGCTATGCCGGTGCCGCGCCGGACGCGCACCGCCATGGACGGCCTCGGCATTGAGCCGTGGCATTCGTCTTTCTGATTGTCGGAAAGCCGCCTGCCCGGGCGATTTCGTCGACGGGCGGCGCGGCGTCGGGAATTTGGGTATTATATTACCTTTTACTCGTGGCCGTTTTGGCCAAACGAACCTGAGAAGGCACATAAGCTTCAAATACTTGGTATTTTGGCACCAACCGAGGGCCCAGTGACGTCCTCGGCGCCAGCTCGCCGCCACGCGGTGCCGATCAAGCCGCCCTGACCCGGCTGATGAAGTCGTCCACCTTCGCCGGCAGGACGTCGGCCTGTTTCGCCACGTCCGCGGCGGCGCCGACGATCTGATGCGAGACGCGGCCGGTTTCCGCCGCCGACTGGCTCACGCCCCAGATGTTGGCGGACACCGATTGCGTACCGTGCGCGGCCGAGTTGGGATGAAGGATTTCTGAATTTTCCAACGGATCCGGGCGATTGCCGTAGATTCCCGTAGGGCCTACAAGCGGTGCTCATCCACGCGCGCGGCAAGAGGGCCGTGCGCGATCGGATGGCGACGATGTCGCTGCCTGATGCCGGTGTGGCTCGAGGATCCGTATGGCCGCCAAGACTGAAACGAATTTCAAGGTGGTGGCCGACAACCGCAAGGCCCGGTTCCACTACGAGATCGGCGACGTGCTCGAGGCGGGGCTCGCGCTCAGCGGCAGCGAGGTCAAGTCGCTGCGCCAGGGCAAGGCCAACATCGCCGAATCCTATGCGACCTCGCGCGACGGCGAGCTGTGGCTGTACAACGCCAACATTCCCGAATACCTGCAGGCGAGCCGGTTCAACCATCATCCCAAGCGCCCGCGCAAGCTGTTGCTGCACCGGCGCGAGATCCACAAGCTGGTCATCGCGGTCGAGCGCGAGGGCATGACGCTGGTGCCGCTCAAGCTCTATTTCAACGACAAGGGCCGCGCCAAGATCGAGCTGGCGGTCGCGCGCGGCAAGAAGCTGCACGACAAGCGCGAGACCGAGAAGAAGCGCTCGTGGGATCGCGAACGCGCCCGGGTGATGCGAGCGAAGGGATAGCCTTCTGGAATCCTCCGGCGTGCGCCGCAGCGCTCGGGCCGCGGCTCGCGGGCTCGTTGCATCTTTCAAACTTGTGGAGGACCAACCGGTGCTGCTCCAGGCCGCATACGGGCCTTGACGGCTCTACAGCTGATAGGCCTACTTCACGTCGCTACTCGTCCACATGGCAGCCTAGCCTTGGCAGAGGCTCCCCTTATCGAGAGACCGGGATCACCTCGGTTGTGCCATCAAAGAGCCGTCAGTCGACGTTTGCCGGACTGCACCAAGCCGCGCTGCATGTCGGCCATCTGTTGGTCGCGTGATACGGATAGGCGAAATACTATGATCGATTTTCTTTTTTCGATGCCTTCTTGGTTGCTGGCACTGGTCCTGAACGTCTGGTTGATGAGCCTGGCAATCGTGGGGCTTTGGATCGTGCGGCGGCGCGTCCTACCCCGGATGCGCCTCGGGTACGACGACGCGTATTTCGCCGCTGCTGTCGTGCAATCGGCGATGCTCCTCTATAGTTTGATCGCAGCGCTCACCGCGGTCGGAGTATGGCAAAGGTATTCGCAGGTGTCCGATATCGTGTCCGGCGAGGCGACCTCGATAGCGAGCCTGTGGCGGGACCTGGGCGGGTATCCGCAACCTCTTCGCGACGAATCCCGTGACATGCTCCGCGGCTACACCGAACAAATTATTCGCGATGCATGGCCCCAGCAGCGCAAGGGTCATATTCCTCGCGAGGGCGTGGTGTGGATGGACCGCCTTCAGGCGCAGCTTTTTACGTTCGAGCCTGCGACCGAATCGCAGAAAATCCTTCATGCTGAGACACTGCGCAGGTTCAATGAACTGGTGCAGAAGCGACGCCAGCGGCTGGATGCGGTACAGTCGGCGCTCCCGGGTGTGCTGTGGTTCGTGTTACTTCCCGGGGCGATGGGTTGTATCATTATGTGCATGTTCTTCCACGTGGAGAACGCGCACTTCCAGGCCGTCCTTCTTCTCGGTTTGGCAGGGTTCCTCGCCATGGTGCTTTTCGTAATCATTGCTCTGGACCGTCCGTTCAGCGGACAAAACGGTATTACCGCGGATTCGTACCAACTCGTTTACGATCACCACATGAAGAAGTAGCGCCACGCCCGATGCGGGTTGTCGCTTCGCGCTAGGTCCTCCCCGGGCGGAAACTGGACCGGCTGGTCGCCGCGAGCGCGGCCAAAAGCCCTTAGGGAACATCGGCGGGCGGACCAAGCCCGGATCCCGCAGGGCCGCGCAGCGGCTCCTCGACAATCGGGTGCGGCTCACGAAGACGTGACCCCCCTTTCGTGCGCTGCGGTGCGGTCGCTGCAACCCGCCGCATGACCGCCCGTAGCTCTTCCCGTCATCGCCGGGGGCGACGCTTCCCGGCATCGTCAGCGAACGATCAGACGGGAGAGAGAAACCATGCTTCGCAACTTCAAGACTGCTGTCATCGCCGGCGCGCTGTGCGCGCTGTCCTTCGCCGGATCCGCGCAGGCGGCTGGCCGGATCGTCGCGCTCGTCGACGGCAAGACGCTCGTCACCATCGATCCGGCTACCCGCAAGGTCGCCAGCAAGGCCGACATCAAGGGCGCGAGCAACCTCATCGGCATCGACGTGCGTCCGGCCGACGGCTGGGTGTACGGCGTCACCGCCGACGGCTGGATCGTGACGCTCGATCCGAACACCGGACAGGCGAGGCAGAAGAGCAAGCTGACGGAGGCCATCAAGAACGGCGCTACGGCGACCGTGGATTTCAATCCGGTCGCCGATCGTCTGCGTCTCATGGGCTCGGACGGAACCAGCCTGCGCGTCAACGTCGATGACGGCAAGGCGATCGTCGACGGCTCGCACAAGTTCAAGGACGGCGACGCCAATGCCGGCAAGACCCCGAAGGTGGTCGCCGGCGCCTACTCCAACTCGGTGAAGGGAACGCAGGCGACGGCGCTCTACAACATCGACGCAACGACCGGTTCGCTGGTCACGCAGGCGCCGCCCAATGACGGCGTGCTCAACACCGTCGGTGCGCTCGGCATCAAGCTCAACGGCGCGGTCGCCTTCAACATCGTCGCCAAGGGTGAGGGCAACGACGCCTGGCTCGCCACCGGCGGCAAGCTCTATTCGGTCGACCTGAAGACCGGCAAGGCCACGATGGCCGGCCGGATCGAGGGACTGTCTGGGAATCTTACCGACATCGCCTGGATGGATTGATTCCCTCGACCCGGTTCGACCTGTCCGTCCCGCGCTCTCCCCCCCGCCGCGGGACGGACTCCTCTTGGTTGACCGCATCGCCTCATTGAGGCACTTCGTCGATGGGCTTGATGGGCCGATCGGCCCCTCAGCCATCCACGAACGTGACGCCATGGCTCTTCCGATCAAGCTCGACCATTGCGTGGTGCACGTGTCCGACTGGGAACGGTCGAACGCGTTTTATCGTGATGTGCTGGGCGCGGAGCTGGTGGCGCGGCCGGTCGGCTGGGCCTACCGGTTCGGCGAGACGCAGCTCAACCTGCACGGGCCCGGTTTCAAGCCGGCCGAGGTCGCCCGTCTCCCGGTCCAGCCCGGCAACAGCGACCTGTGCTTCGAATGGAAGGGACCGATTGCCGATGCGGTCGCCCACCTGAAGCGCTGCGGCGTCGCGATCGAGGCGGGGCCGATGGTGCGATTCGGCGCCAAGGGCAACGGTACGAGCGTCTACTTCCGCGATCCGGACGGGTCGCTCATGGAATTCATTTCATACCAGTCTGACGCGGGTCAGACTGTGCCCTGACAGGCGGCTGCCGGTCCCGTCGGGGACGCAAGCGTTGGCTCCCGCGTGGATTCGCCAACGGTTGCCACGGCAAGCCGGCCCAGGCGATGAAGCCGCACGGTGAGGAAGATCGCGACCATTGCCAGCCCGAGCGCAAGGCCTGCCCATAATCCCGCCGCCCCGTAGCCGAGCGGGAACGCGAGCCACCAGCCGCCGATGAAGCCGATTCCCCAATAGCCCAGGCCGGCAAGGAGCATCGGCGTGGTCGTATCACCGTAGCCGCGCAGGGCGCCGGCGGCGACCGTCTGCATGCCGTCGAAGATCTGAAATGCGGCAGCGATCGCCATGAGCTGCAGCGCGATCGCCACCGTACGCTGATTGGCTGCCGCATCGACGTCGAGGTAGACCGCGACGATCGCGTGCGGTCCCGTCCACAACACGGCCGCCGCCGCCGCCATGAACGCAGCCGCGAGCGCGAGCGCGACGAAGGACGCCCGCCGTGCCGCGTCCGGGCGCCCGGCCCCGCGCTCGAAGGCGCAGCGCACCGTGGCCGCCTGGGCGATGCCGGTCGGCACCATGTAGATGATGGTCGAGACGTTGAGCGCGATCTGGTTGGCGCCGAGCGCGTCGGTGCTGATCAGGCCGGCAAGCACGCCGGTGGCGACCAGCACGCCGACTTCGAGTGCCAGCAGGCCGCCGATCGGGCCGCCAAGGCGCATGAGGTCCGGCATGTGCTCCCAGCGACGCGAGATCGCGCCTTGGAAGACGCCGAGCCCGGCAAGGCTCGGTGTCCCCCGGATATAGAGGGCAAGGGCGGCGAACATCAGCCATTGCACGGCAGCGCTGGCGAGTCCGGCGCCGGCCACGCCCAGGGGCGGCACGCCCAGGTGGCCGAAGATCAGGACCCAGTTCAGTGCGACGTTGGCCGGAACGCAGCCTATGAGCACGATCATCACCGCGCGCGTACGGGCGAGCGCGGCAAGCAGGCTGCGCAGCGCCGCAAAGCCGAGAAGCGCCGGTGCGCCCCAGGCGATGGCGCGCAGGAAGGAACCGATCTCGGCGGCGAGGGAAGGCTCGTAGCCGGCGCGGACGAGCCCGCGGTCGACCAGCGAGACCGCGACCGCGAGGACGAGCGAGAACGCGGCGGCGAGCGCCAGCGCCTGCCCGGCGATGCGGCCGGCCGCCGCGCGATCGCCCGCGCCGATCGCATGTGCGGCGAGCGGCGACACTGCCGAGATGATCCCCTGCAGCACGAACGCCGCGGTGAAGTAGATGAGGCCTCCGAGTCCGGCGGCCGCAAGCGCCGCCCCGCCGAGGTGTCCGACCATCACGGTGTCGGTGAACCCCATCGCCATGCTCGCCAGGTTGGCCGCCGCCAGAGGGGCCGCGACCGCAAGCGTGGACTGGATCTCGTCGCGAAAGGGACGCATGTGCGGGATGTCCATCAGGTTGCGGCGCGTGCCGTCCGCCGACGCCGCGCGGGCTCGCGTTGCCTACGCCGCGTGCGGCTCGCAATAAGCCTGCCCACCGGTGACCGCGGCATCGATGGGACGATCCCGCAACAGGCGCGTCCACTCGTCGCTGAGCGGCGCATACGCGGAGCCGGCGTGGCTTCTCGCGTAGTCCTCCATCCCGAGCAGCATCCGGTGCGCGCGCTTGAGCCGCGGCGCCGGGACGCCCGGCAACAGGTGGTGCGTGAGATGAAAGCGATCACTGTAGGGATAGCACAGCAGCACCAGCAGGAAGCGCGAAAGGCTCCACGTATAGGCGACGTTGCGCGTGTAGGTCAGATTGCTGGTGGCGCGCAGGAAGGTGTGGTCCGACAGCTCCGCAAACGTCCCGATCGCCTTGTACGCGGTCATGCGCGCCGTGATCCAGAGGCCGATGGCCGCCAATGCGTTGTCGAGCCCGACGGCGCACGACAACAGAAGCGTGACGACAGCCCACCACAGGAACGAGTCGAAGCGCAGCCGGGTGCCGGCATTGAGGTTGCGCCCGAGCAGGGTGAGATAGATGCGGGTGGCCGCGCCGGGTCGGTCGGGAGCAATGTCGCGGAACCACGCCGGGTCGACGTAGTCGGGGTCATTGCCGCCGTGGCCGAGCCAGCGATGATGGTCGGTATGCTCCTTGCGATAGGTGGCGAACTCCTCGAACAGCGGCAGGGCCAGCGCGTATCGGGCGACGATGTCGTTGGCCTTGCGGCTTTCGCAGATGTGCTTGTGGGCCGCATCGTGCAGGAAGATCACCAGCGCGCTCTGCCGCGACCCCAGTATGAGAAGGGAAACCGGCACCAGCCACGGCGACACGTAGAGCGGCAGCATCATGGCGACGAGGATCAGCGTCCACTCGAATGCGATCAGCGTGCCGAACAGCAGGGGAGCGGGTTTCTCCAGCTCCCTGAGGGTGCCGGTCAGGCCGCGTTCGCGCAGGTAGCCCTGAACGGTGCGGAGATCCTGGGACACGTCGATTGGTCGCGCGGCGGCGCCGGCGGAAGAATTCCCGTTTTTCATGACAAGACCTCGGATCGTAACGTCACGTTCTGGCAATGGTCGGGCGCAGCGTAATGCGCCTCCGTCGCGGCAACGCGCCTCCCGGTTCAATGCGCTTGATCGGCGCGCTGCCCGCGCGAGCGCCGCGCACGCTGTAGGCGATGCGCGCCGACTATCAGCGCTTGCGACATGCTTTGAACCGACTCGCGCTCGACTGCGACGCAGGCCCTGGCGCGAGGTCCACCCCGGATCTCGGCCAGACAAAGGTGATGATGATGACGTCAAGATCGGATGAAAGTGTCGAGCTGCTGGCTCGCATCGAGCAGCTGGCGGCACGGCAATCGCTTCACCAGGAAGCGGCGTTGAGGATGCAGGGCAATCCGCTCTGGAGTTTGTGCGACACGGCAGCGACCGAGCCTGCGATCCTCCTCGATTCGGCTCGTCGCGTGGGTCACGTCGCGGATTCGGCCCGTCGAGTCGGGCACATCGCGGATTCGGCTCGCCGCGTCGGCCACATCGCCGACTCTGCACGCCGGGTTGGCCACATTGCCGATTTCAGCACGGCGCGTGGGTGCCGCGGCCTGACGTTTTGCGACACCGGGCGATCCGCCCGACGTCGGATGTAATTGCGCAAGACAAGCAGAGGATGAACAGGGCTCTCTCCTCTGCGGTTTGTTTCCGACCATTTGTTTTATCGCTTGGCGCGCTGCGCCGACGTTTTTCCACGCGTAACGACCGGCCGCGCGACCGCGCGCCAGAGGCAATGAGCATCGATCATGCGGGAACGAATCGCATCGGCGCGAAAAGCGGCGGGAATTTCCCGCGTGGCGAACCTCACCGGTCTCGATCGCCTGGGCTTTCCCGTATGGGCGGCGATGCGACCCCTGTCGCTGTCGCTGGCGGTCGGCCAGGGCAAGGGTGAGACCGACGAGCAGGCCTGCATCTCGGCGATCATGGAGAGCCTCGAGGGCTTCCACGCCGAGCGGCCGGCGTGCCGGTCCCACGTGCGCCGCTTGGGCGAAGCGCACAAGTCCGATGAGTATCAGGATATCTTCGCGCTTTCGATCTATTCGACGGCGAGGATCAATCCCGATCTCGAGATCGACTGGGTGTCCGGCCGCGACCTGGTGGGCGGCGATCGCGTTCACGTCCCGCGCGACATCGTCGACCTGGATTTCTTCCCGCCGTCCGGTGCGGCGATCTTTCACCGGAACTCGGTCGGCCTGGCCGGCGGGCCCACACCGGAGGACGCGAACTTTCATGCCTTGTGCGAGGTCATCGAGAACGACCAGATCTCGTTCTGGATGGCCGGCATGCCGCACCGCCGGTTCGGAGCGGATCGCCGGGTGAAATTGGATACGGTCTCGGATCCAGGCTGCGCGCGCCTGATCGACCGGATTCTCGCCGCTGGCCTACGGATCGGCGTGTGGTTCGCCGGTTGCGAGTTGCTGATGCCGACGTTCGCCTGCATCGTCTACGACGACCAGCCGGGCGCGTTGTTTCCGCATCGGGCGAGCGGCAACGGTGCGCATCCGTACAAGGAGGTGGCTCTGTATCGGGCGCTGGCGGAGGCGGTGCAAAGCCGGGTCACGTTCATATCGGGCGCGCGCGACGACTTCTACGCCGATCGATACGCCGCTGCCCGCGCTGACACGCCGGCGGCACGGCGCTGGAAGCAGGCCATCGCCGCGGCGCCCGAGTGCCTCGCGTTCGCGGACATCCCGGAATATCCGCGTCTCGCGGACACCGTGGCGCTGCTGCGGCACGCGCTGTCGGATCTCGCCGACGTGGGCTGTCGCCGGGTCGTCTCGGTCGACCTGCAGCGACCCGAGATCGGGATTCCCTTCGTCAAGGTGATTGTTCCGGGGGCGGAAATCGACTTTGAAACGCCGCTCTACACGCCGGGACCGAGAATGGAGAAATTTCTCATCGGAGAGGCAGCAGCATGAAACGATGCGTTTTTCTCGGGCCGTCCGCGCCGCTGGCCGTGGTGCCGGCTGCGGTCGATGCGTTCGGACCGGCGCTGTCCGGATCGATCTATGCGGCCGTCAAGGCGGGATACCGGATCATCGGCCTGATCGACGGAATGTTCGGCAACACGCCGTCCGTATGGCACAAGGAGATCCTCTTCGCGATACACTCCGGCGTCGAGGTCATCGGCGGCGCTAGCATGGGCGCGTTGCGGGCATCCGAGCTTTGGCAATACGGCATGCTCGGGGCGGGCCGAATTTACCGCTACTATCGCAGCAGCGCCATCGTCGACGATGACGAGGTGTGCGTCACCCACGCGATCCGGGAAATGGACTACAGCCCGATTTCCGAGGCGATGATCAACATTCGCCGAACGTTGCGGCAACTGGGAAGAAACGGCGTGATCGCGCCCGACCAGGAGCACCGGCTGTGCATGGCGATGAAGGCCCTGCATTTCTCAGAGAGGGACATGGAAGCGCTCGAGCGCATCGCCGAAGGTGTGCTGCCGGCAGCGCAGGCCGCGACGTTCATGCGGGAATTCAAGGCCGACTATGTCGACGTGAAGGCGCTCGATGCGATCGAGGTCGTCGACCAGGTTGCGGCGGCTCGCACCGGGGGCGCCGCCCCGACCGCCGCCGCGCGTCTGGATGCGGTGGATTGGACGAGGTGGTCGGAGCAGTTCGAGAGGCGCTATCTGTCATTTGACAAGGCTCTCGATCCCAGAGAACGATAGTCCGATGCTGACCCCCGACGAGCTTGAGCGCTACGCCCGCCATATCGTCCTGCGCGAAGTCGGCGGACCCGGGCAGGCGCAGCTCAAGCGCGCGCGCGTGCTCGTGATCGGTGCCGGCGGTCTCGGTGCGCCCGTGCTGCTCTATCTGGCGGCCGCCGGGGTCGGCACCCTCGGGGTGATCGACGACGACACGGTCTCGCTCTCCAACCTGCAGCGCCAGGTCATCCACCGCACCGCCGACGTGGGGCAGCCCAAGGTCGCGAGCGCAGCGGCCGCCGTCGCTGGCCTCAATCCCCATGTGGCGGTCGAGACCCATCCGGCACGGCTGACCGCCGGCAATGCCCTCGATATCATCGGCCGCTACGATCTCGCGGTCGACGGGTCGGACAATTTCGCCACGCGGTATCTGGTCTCCGATGCGTGCTTCCTGGCGAGGAAGCCGTTGGTGACGGCGGCGGTCGCGACCTTCGACGGCACGCTGACCACGATCCGTGCGCATGAGCGAGGTCCAGACGGTCAGCCCAATCCGACCTATCGCTGCCTGTTTCCCGAGCGGCCGCCTCCCGGGACCGTGCCGGCCTGTGCCGAGGCGGGCATCCTCGGCGCGCTGACCGGCGTGCTCGGCTCGATGATGGCCCTCGAAGTGTGCCGGGAGATCGTCGGGTTCGGCGAAGGGCTGGTCGGACGCCTGCTGATGGTCGACGCCCGCTCGATGCGGTTCGAGACCCTGACCTACGGCTGGGATCCGGACAACCCGCTCAACGGCCGGCAAGCGATCATCCGCGACCTGGCCATCCACGCTGGCCAAAAGGAGGAAACCACATGACCACCCGCAATCTCATGCAGGTTCCCCCAGATCTGCCCGTGCCGGTCGACGACGGCGGCGCCCGCCACCTGCAGGGCTTGGCGCTGCCGGATCTGGCGCTCGCCGCCACCGACGGCAGCATGGTCAATCTGTCCCGGCTCGCCGGCCGTACCGTCGTCTACGTCTATCCGCGCACCGGGGTGCCAGGCCAGCCGTCGCCGGACGGCTGGGACGCGATTCCGGGCGCCCGCGGCTGCACCCCGCAATCGTGCGGCTTCCGCGACCATTTCGCCGAGCTTGGGCAGCTCGGCGTCGCCCGCGTGCACGGCCTCTCCACGCAGACGATGGAGGAGCAGCGCGAGGCGGCCGAGCGCCTGCACCTGCCGTTCGCGCTCCTCTCCGACGCCGGGCTTGCACTGACGCGCGCGATAGACCTGCCGACCTTCACGGTCGCGGGAATGACCCTCATCAAGCGCATGGCCTGGGTGATCGACAATGACGTTCTGACCAAGGTGTTCTACCCGGTGTTTCCGCCCGACCGGAACGCCGCGGAGGTGATCGCCTGGCTTCAGGAGTCGAGATAGGTTCGCACGGCTGCAAACACTGCGCGGAACATGTCGGGCGTGAGCCGGCCGGTGTTCGTGTTCTGGCGTGAGCAGTGGTAGGTGTCGAAGATCCTGAGGTCTCCGAGCGTGTGCACGGCAGCGTGCCCGAACGGCACCGTCGGCGCTCGGGCGCCGAGCGCGGTCACGACGCTCTCGTGCGCGATCCGGCCGAGCGCCACGATCGCGCGCAGCTTCGACATCTCGCCGAGCGTACCGGTGAGGAATTGCCGACAGATCTTGATCTCGGCGGGGATCGGCTTGTTTTCCGGCGGCACGCAGCGCACCGCGTTGGTGATGCGGGCATCGATCAAGGTGAGGCCGTCATCCGGCCGCTTCTCGTAGCGCCCGCGGGCAAAGCCGCATGCAATGAGGGTTTCGAACAGGAGGTCCCCCGCATAGTCGCCGGTGAACGGCCGCCCGGTGCGGTTTGCGCCGCGCAAGCCGGGCGCCAACCCGACAATCAACAGGCGCGCCTCGCGCGGCCCATAGGACGGCACCGGCGCGTTGAACCAGCCCGGCTCGCGCGCGCGGGCGCCTTCGCGGAACGCCACCAGGCGGGGACACAGCGGGCAATCCCGGGAGGGCTCCCGGAACCCGCGCGGCGCCGGCTGGTAGGAGAACAGATCCTCGCCTTGCCCGGGCATCGGTCAGTAGTAGCGGTACTGCACCGAACGCCGTTTCTTTTTCTTTTTCTTCTTCTGCGGCGACGGCAGCGCCACGGTCACCTTGATCGGCTTCGACAGCACCGGCGGATCATGCGGCACATGGTTCTCGTCGGCGAACAGGAGCTGCAGGGTGTGCGCACCGGGATTGAGCGCGACGCGCGCCTCGGTCTGGCCGGCGCCGAAATGCAGGTGATTGAAGTCGTTGGGGATGGGGCGATCGAGCGCGGGCAGGGGCGTATCGACGAGCAGGTGATGGTGGCCGGTATTGGGCCTTTCCACGCCGGCCGGCGCGATGCCCATGTTGTTGAGACCGAAGCGGATGACGGTCCGGGGCGGGATGCGCGACCCGTTCTGCACGTTGACGAAATAGACGCTGGCGTCGGCCGGCGAGGGGCGCCGCGTCGCCGCCGGCGCGCCTTGCGCGGCATCCACGACGTTGACGGTGATCCGCTCCGAGATCACCGGCGGGTTGTGCGGGATGTGATCCTTGTCGCCGAGGATCAGCTGCAGGGTGTGCTTGCCCGGCGTCAGGGTCACCTGCGCTTCGGTCTGCCCGGCACCGAAATGCAGGTGGTTGAAGTCGTTCGGCAGCGGCCGATCGAGCGGCGGGGTCGGCATGTCGATGATCAGGTGGTGGTGGCCGGAATTCTCCCGGTCAAGCCCGGCCGGGGCGATGCCCATGTTGCGCAGGCCGAAATGGACGGTCGGCTTGGTGGGTAGCGTCGCGCCCTCCTTGATATCGACGAAATAGACCGTGGCGCCTGGCGCCGAAGGGGTCGGTCCCCCCTTGGTCTGGCCATGGGCAGCGCCCGCAGCCGCGAACGCGGCGATCAGGCTCAGCCCCAGGATTTCCGCGAGGCTCCTGCGGGTGTTTCGGGCGTTGCGCGTCACGATATCCCTCCCTCGGCCCCCGGGCGCTAATCGACGACCGGATGGGCCGCAGCGCGGCGATTTGACTTCCGAATTTTGCCTTATGCAAGGCCAAGATTGAGGGACGTGCCGTGCGCGGGATCGCGCCGGCGAATTCTCCGCCGAGCCGGCTCAGTCTTCGAAATCGTCGTCGTCGGCCGCCCCAGCCCCAGCCCGCTGGGGCGTCGTGCTGCGCTGGAGGAACTGCGGGGTGTGCTGGCGCTCGCCACGCGGCTCCCGGGGCTCGCGCGGCTCCCGGGGCTCGCGCGCGGCCCGTTCGGCGGGGTCGCGCCCGATCTTGGGCTGCAGCTCGACGATGTCCAGAAACTGGTCGGCCTGACGCCGCAGCTCGTCGGCGACCATCGGGGGCTGGGTGGAGATGGTGGAGACCACGATCACGCGGACGCCACGTCGCTGCATCGCCTCGACGAGGGAGCGAAAATCGCCGTCTCCCGAGAATAGCACCATCTGGTCGATGTGCTCGGCGATCTCCATGGCATCGACCGCAAGCTCGATGTCCATGTTGCCCTTCACCTTGCGTCGCCCGGTCTGGTCCACGAACTCCTTGGTCGCCTTAGTGACGACCGTGTAGCCGTTGTAATCGAGCCAGTCGATCAGCGGCCGGATCGACGAGTATTCCTGATCCTCGATCACCGCCGTGTAATAGAACGCCCGCAGCAGGTAGCCGCGCGATTGAAACTCGCGCAACAGCCGCTTGTAGTCGATGTCGAAGCCCAGCGCCTTGGCGGTTGCGTAGAGGTTGGCGCCATCGATAAACAGGGCGATCTTTTCGGATTCGGTGGCCATTGGTGTTCTCGTAATCAAATGCCGGGGCCGGTCAATCGATACACCCGCCTCCCGCAACGCGGATCAGAGCGGGTCATCTCAACGGGGGAACAATGGGGCCGAAAGCCTGCGCGGGCCGCTCGCCCATCACGATAGAACGGATGAGCCTCAAATGGGTTCCCGCTCCGTTGCCTAACAGAGCCGCCGGCCGCCGCCAAGATGAAAAAATGTCCCTTGCGCTTTTGCCCCGGCGCGGCTACCTAACCCCTGATTTTCACGCACAAATGTCGGGAAGGATGGCGAGCCCATGGCCCGTGTCACCGTCGAAGACTGCATCGACAAGGTTGAAAACCGGTTCGATCTCGTGCTGCTGGCGAGCCACCGGGCGCGCATGATCTCGTCGGGCGCCCAGATCACGGTCGAGCGCGACAACGACAAGAATCCGGTCGTCGCCTTGCGCGAGATCGCCGACACGACGATCTCGCCGGAAGACCTGCGCGAGGAGCTCGTCCACTCGCTGCAGAAATATGTCGAGGTGGACGAGCCTGAGCCGGATTCCGTGCCCCTCATCGGCGGCGAGGGGGTCGACGTTGACGACACTGAGATGGTCGGCGATCGGATGACCGAGGAAGAGCTCCTGCGCGGTCTCGAAGGCCTCACCCCGCCCGAGCAACAGCCGGAGCCGATGGAGCCGGACGACGAGGATTGAAAATTGCCAATAGCGACTGGCGAATAGCGAATAGGGAAGTCCGACTGAATCTTTTTCGCGGTTCCTTGGTGTTTTACTCGCTATCCGTTTGAACCCTGTTCGCCATGCGCTACTCGCCATTCGCCTTCTTCAGGCAGCGTGATATCTTCTCGCAGCGGCAGCGCGATCATCACTGCCGGCCGGGAGAGGATTCGCTTGTCCCAAGGCCTCACCAAGCTTCCCCGCATGCAGAACCAGGCCCGTCGCCGCGAGGGGCCCGAGGAGCGCGCGGGCGAGCTTCAAGATGACTTCAATAAAATCTCTCAAGGTACTGAGGATAAACAAAAATATAAACCAGTAATGCGGCAGTATGACCTCATCGAGCGGGTCCGCAGCTACAACCCGAATACCAATGAGGCGCTGCTCGATCGGGCCTACGTCTACGCCATGAAGGCGCACGGGTCGCAGACCCGGGCGTCGGGCGATCCATTTTTCTCCCACCCGCTCGAAGTGGCCGCGATCCTCACCGACCTCAAGCTCGATGATTCGACGATCGTCGCGGCCCTGCTGCACGACACGATCGAGGATACGCCGGCGACCCGGGTCGAAATCGACGAGCTGTTCGGCCACGACATCGGTACCTTGGTAGAGGGCCTGACCAAGCTGAAAAAGCTCGACCTGGTCACCAAGGAAGCCAAGCAGGCTGAGAACCTGCGCAAGCTCCTGCTGGCGATCGCCGAAGACGTGCGCGTGCTCCTCGTCAAGCTCGCGGACCGGCTGCACAACATGCGCACCCTCGAGCATGTCCGCCCCGAGACGCGCCGGCGGATGGCGGAGGAGACCCTGGATATCTATGCGCCGCTGGCCGGCCGCATGGGCATGCACGAACTGCGCGAGGAGCTCGAGGGCCTCTCGTTCCAGGAGCTCCATCCCGAAGCCTATCGGGTGATAACCCAGCGTCTTACGGCCCTCGCGGAGCGAAACCGAGGCCCGATCGGCGAAATCGAACAGCAGCTCAAGAAGAAGCTGACCGACCGCGGCATGAACGTTGAGGTCCGCAGCCGGCAGAAGCGCCCCTATTCGATCTGGCGCAAGATGGAACGCAAATCGGTCGGCTTCGAGCAGCTGTCCGACATTTTCGGGTTCCGCGTGATCGTCAAGAGCGTGGAAGACTGCTACCGCACGCTCGGCATCGTGCACACCAGCTGGCCGACGGTGCCAGGCCGGTTCAAGGACTATCTGTCGACGCCCAAACAGAACGACTATCGGTCGATCCACACGACCGTCATCGGTCCCGGCAATCAGCGGGTCGAGTTGCAGATCCGTACCGCGGACATGCACGAGATCGCGGAATACGGCATCGCCGCACATGCGCTCTACAAGGACAGTCACGGTTCGCCATTGGAAATGCTGTCGCGCGAGTCGCGCGCCTACGGTTGGCTGCGCCACACCATCGAGCTGCTGTCGGAAGGGTCGAACTCGGAAGAATTCCTCGAGCACACGAAGCTCGAGTTGTTCCACGACCAGGTGTTCTGCTTCACCCCCAAGGGCAAGCTGATTGCGCTGCCGCGTAAGGCGACGGTGATCGACTTCGCCTATGCGGTGCACACCGATGTTGGCAATACGGCGATCGGCTGCAAGATCAACGGCAATTTCAGCCCCTTGGTATCCGAGCTCGGCAACGGCGACGAAGTGGAGATCATCACGTCGAAGGCGCAGACGGCGCCGCCGGCGGCCTGGGAATCGATCGTGGTGACCGGCAAGGCCCGCGCCGCCATCCGCCGCGCAACGCGCGCGGCGGTTCGAGCGCAGTATGCCGATCTCGGCCGGCGCATCGTCGAGCGGCTGTTCTCCCGCGCCAAGAAGGAATACTCGGACGAGAAGCTGCAAGGTGCCCTGCCGCGGCTCGCGCGGGCGTCGCTTGAGGAGGTGATGGCCGCCGTCGGCCGCGGCGAGATGAAGGCCTCGGACGTGGCACGCGCCATGTACCCGGACTACAAGGAGGAACGCGCCACGCTCGCGCCGGCCCCGAAGGCGGAAAGCGGCTGGTTCGGCCTCAAGAAGAAGATGCCGCTCAAGTTCAAGGTGCCGGAGGCCGATGCGGGCGCGATCCCGATCCGCGGCATCGCCAGCGGGGTGCCGGTGAGCTTTGCTCCCAATGGCGGCGCGGTGCCGGGCGACCGCATCGTCGGCATCATGACCCCGGGCGAAGGCATCACGATTTATCCCATCCAGTCGCCGGCACTGAAGGAGTTCGACGACGACAGCGAGCGCTGGCGCTGGCTCGACGTGCGCTGGGACGTGGACGACAAAACGCCTGAGCGGTTTCCGGCGCGAATTGCCGTGCAGTCGCTGAACGAGCCGGGAACGCTCGCGCAAATCTCGCAGGTCATCGCCGAGCATGACGGCAATATCGACAACATCCGCATGATGCGGCGGGCGCCGGATTTCACCGACCTCACCATCGACCTCGAGGTCTACGATCTCAAGCACCTCACCGCCATCATTGCGCAGTTGCGCGCCAAGCCGGTGGTGGCGCATGTGGAGCGGGTGAACGGCTGACCGCCGCGCGGCGGCGCTGCTGCAAGCGTGAAGAAAGTAAATAAACAGCCAGATCAACAAGATGTCGGAAATTCCTCACCTGCGCCTGGGGGTCAATGTCGACCACGTTGCAACGGTGCGCAATGCGCGCGGCGGCACGCATCCCGATCCGGTCAGGGCGGCGGACGAGGCGATCGCGGCCGGGGCCGACGGCATCACCGCACACCTGCGCGAAGATCGGCGCCACATCCGCGACGACGACATTGCCCGCCTGATGGCGCGGATCGGCAAGCCCCTCAACCTGGAAATGGCGGCGACCGAGGAGATGACGGCAATCGCGCTGCGGACGCGACCGCATGCGGTCTGTCTGGTGCCCGAACGGCGCGAGGAGCGCACCACCGAGGGGGGCCTCGACGTCGTTGCCCACCGCTCGCATCTGGCGCCCCTGGTCAAGGAGCTGACGCGGGCCGGCATCCGGGTGTCCTTGTTCATCGCGCCCGATCCCGACCCGATCGAGACAGCCGTGGCGATCGGCGCTCCGGTGATCGAGATCCACACCGGCGCCTGGTGCGAGGCCGTCGCAACCGGCTTGGCGGACGTGGCGGCGGACGAGTTCGGGCGCATCCGCGACGGTGCCCGCCGCGCCCGCGGGCTGGGGCTGGAAGTGCACGCCGGCCACGGCCTCGACTACGCCACCGCCCGCACCATCGCGGAGCTGAGCGAGGTGGTCGAGCTCAACATCGGTCATTTCCTCATCGGGGAGGCGGTGTCCGTCGGCCTAGGCGAAGCCGTCCGGGAGATGCGCCGGGCGATGGACTGGGGGCGGGCGCGCGCCGCGGCGGCATGAGCTCGCGATGATTCTGGGAATCGGCTCCGACCTCGTCGACATCGAGCGCATCGAGCGCGTGCTCGAGCGACACGGCGAGCGGTTCGTCAATCGCATCTTCACTGATGCCGAGCGTGCCCGTGCCGAGCGCCGCGCGGACCGGGTCGAGACCTATGCCAAGCGCTTCGCCGCCAAGGAGGCCTGTGCCAAGGCGCTGGGCACCGGGCTGCGGCGCGGGGTGTTCTGGCGCGACATGGGGGTGGTGAACCTGCCGTCGGGACGCCCGACCATGCGGTTGACCGGCGGGGCGCTGAGCCGGCTGCAAGCGATCACTCCGGACGGCTGCCGCGCCCAGATCGATCTCACCATCACCGACGAAGGCGCGCTGGCGCAGGCCTTCGTCGTCATCTCCGCCGTCCCGGAGGCGGCAATTTCGGCTTCCGTTTAAGCAATAAGTAACGATCGCATGGATACCGCGGATTTTCACCTATTCCTTTAAACCTGCTTTCATCCCGATCGAATACCACCATGGTCAGCTCCAACCAGTGCGAGCGGCCACTATGGCGATCAGAGACCTGCGTACAACGTTTCGTCGATTGACGCGTCGTTTCCGCCAGCATGAAGGCGGCAACGTCGCCATCATTTTCTGCCTGTCGCTCATACCGATCTGCGGCTTCGTCGGCGCGGCGATCGACTACAGCCGCGCCAGCTCGGCGCGCGTCGCCATGCAGTCGGCGGTCGATTCCGCGGCGCTGATGCTGTCGAAGGAATTGGCCAAGGAGCCGACGATGTCGACGGGCACCGCGACGCAGAAGGCCAACGACTATTTCAATGCGCTGTTCACGCGGTCCGAGGCGCTGAGCAAGCAGCTGACGCTTACCTTTGACATCCCGACGAGCACAGTGACGATGAGCGCCAACGCGGTGGTGAACACCACGTTCTCCCGCATCATCGGAAAGAACCAGTTCCAGATCGCAACCACAACCACGGCGAAATGGGGCATGTCGCGCCTGCGCGTCGCGCTCGCCCTCGACACCACCGGGTCGATGTCGAGCGCCGGCAAGATCGAGGCGCTCAAGACGGCGACCAAGAGCCTGCTCGATATTCTGAAGAACGCCGCCGCCAACAACGGCGACGTCTATGTGTCGATCGTGCCGTTCAGCCGCGACGTCAACCTCGACCCCAGCAACTACAACGGCACCTATATCGACTGGACCGACTGGGAAGCACCGCCCGCCAATGGAACGCCGAGTGAGACCAGGGGCCCCGGGACCAATTGCCCCTACAAGTTCGACGACGAAGGCTACCGATGCACCGGCGGCCCGGCCAACGAGCCCAATTGCAACCCGGGCAACGAAAATGCTTGCGTGAGCACCATCCCGTCGAGCGGCACCAATGCGGGGTACATCTGCCCGAGCCTGGAGACCGGCGCCGTCAACCAGCGGAGAGCCGGCGTCTATTACAACGGCTGCTACGACAGCGTGCTCAAGCCCGAGGCGGACTGGAACGTCGTCGAGTTCCGGCTGGGATGCCAGCTGCGGCAGCAAGCCGAACTGCTCATGCTCCGGCAGCGGCAGCAGCAAGGTGTGCAAGCAGAAGACCTACTACCACAATTGGATCAAGAACGCGCGCAGCACCTGGAACGGTTGCGTCAACGACCGCGGCACCTCCACCGCCCCCGGCACGAACGCCGGCAACGATCAGAACGTCACCGCTCCCGTCGCCGGCAATCCCTCCACGCTGTTCTCGGCCGAGCAGTACTACCTCTGCGCGCCGGCGATGAAGGGCCTGGCCTACAACTGGAGCACCATGAACACCATGGTCGACAACCTGTACCCGGCGGGCAGCACCAACCAGCCGATCGGTTTGGCGTGGGGCTGGCAGTCGCTGGTCGGCGGTGGGCCGCTGACGGCACCGGCGAAGGACCCGCTCTACAAGTACACCGAGATCGTCATCCTGATGAGCGACGGCCTCAACACGCAGGACCGCTGGTACGGCAACGGGTACCAGACCAATACGTCGGTGGATGCCCGGATGCTCAGCCCGAACACCTCGACCGGTGCCGGCACCTGCAAGAACATCAAGGATTCCGGCGTCGTCATCTTTACGATCCATGTCAACACCGACGGCGACCCGATGTCGACGCTGCTGCAGAACTGTGCAAGCCCCGACACGACCGAGCCCAAGGGCAAGAAATTCTTTCACCTGACGGCGGCAGGCGACATGGTCGACACGTTCAAGCTTATCGGCACCAATCTGGCCAGGTTGCGCATCGCCAAGTGAGGGGGGAGAGGTGGGAAAAACGACGCTCGCGGCCCGTGCGGCCGCAGCCATCGGTGCGCTGCGCGCCGACCGGCGCGGCAATGTGGCGATCACCTTTGGGCTCTGCCTGATTCCGATCGCCGGGATGGTCGGAGCGGCGATCGACTACAGCCGCGCCAACTCGGTCAAGGCCGCGATGCAGTCGGCGCTCGATGCCGCCGCGCTGATGCTGTCGAAGGATGCCGCCAACCTCAAGCAGAGCGAGCTCCGGCGCAAGGCCAGCGACTATTTCAAGGCGGAATTCCATCGCCCTGAGGCGGTCGATCTCAACGTCAAGCCGCGCTACAACTCCAACGGCGTGCTGCTCGACCTCACGTTGACGGGCTCCGCCCGCATCGACACGGCGATCATCAAGCTGGTCGGCCACAAGCACCTCGACGTCGCCGCACTGTCGCAGGTCGTGTGGGGGGCCGCCAAGAAGATCGAGATCGCGCTGGTGCTGGACAACACCGGCTCGATGTCGACCTCGGGCAAGATCGGCGCGCTGGTGGAAGCATCGCACCAGTTCATCGAGCTGATGAAAAAGACCTCGCGCACGCCGGGCGACGTCAAGGTGGCGATCGTTCCGTTCGACACCCACGTGAACATCGGCACCGGCTACAAGGGCTCGTCGTGGATCGACTGGAGCTACATGGTCGCCGGCGGGTCGGCCGGCGCGGAGAACGACGACGACGACGACCAGCGTCACGACGTGCGCGACGCCCAGGACAGCTGGAATGGCTGCGTGATCGACCGCAGCCAGCCGAACGACGTGCTCGACACGACCCCCTCGGGAGGCCTCGCAACGGCGTATCCGGCGGAAAACTGCACTCTTTCCACGATCACGCCGCTGACCTCCGACTTCGCCACGCTGCATGCGGCGGTCGACAAGATGAAGGCGAGCGGCAAGACCAACCTCACCATCGGGCTGGTGTGGGGCTGGCACGCGCTCACGCCGAACCAGCCGCTGCCCGAGGGAACCACGCCCGATAAAGAAACGCTCAAGTACATCCTGTTCATGACCGACGGCCTAAACACCCAGAACCGCTTCACCACCAAGCCGAGCGAGATCGACAAGCGGACCAAGGCGGTGTGCGACAACATCAAGGCCGCCAAGATCAGGGTGTTCACGGTCCGGGTAATGGAAGGAAACGAGGCGCTGCTCAAGAGCTGCGCCACCAGCCCGGCGATGTATTACAACGTGACGGCGGCGAGCCAGCTCGCCCCGGCGTTCGAAATCGATCGCCAAGACTTCTGTCGCAGCTGCGGATTGCCCGCTGAGGGCCTTGCTCGGGGGCGTCCCACTGGCAGTCCGCCAATTCGGCCCCCATCTAGGGCCTGTCCCGGTCTCGGGCCTGTCATACGGGTCTGCCATACCGGGTCACGGCGGGGCGGCATCGGTCCTTCCCGGACCGGGGTAACCGACTGAAACGCATGGGATATGCGCCACCGACCGGCACCGCCGGCAAGCTTCCATCCTTCGTTGCGCCGCACCGTCGCAGGGGCTACAACGGCACCGGGGCTCTCGACCGCTCGCCGGGGGGATTCAACCGGAAAGCGGCCAAGATCTTCATGCGTGGTCGCATTTTCTGCGGAAAACCTACCTCCATCGCCGATCGGGTCGGGGGCGGGCTTTTTCCGGAAAATGGTCTATTCAGCCGCGAGACGAGAGGCCGATGAGCGTGTCGACTGAGCAAAAGCGCAAGGAGGGCGGCCTTGCCGAGACGCTGCGCGTGATCTTTCACGCGCTGATCATCGCCCTCGTCATTCGCACCTTCCTGTTCCAGCCGTTCAACATCCCGTCCGGCTCGATGAAGGCCACGCTGCTGATCGGCGACTACCTGTTCGTGTCGAAATATTCCTACGGCTACAGCCACTATTCGTTGCCGTTCTCGCCGCCGCTGTTTTCCGGCCGCATCTTCGGCTCGCCGCCCAATCGCGGGGACGTGGTCGTGTTCCGGCTGCCGAAGGACGATTCGACCGACTACATCAAACGCGTGATCGGGCTGCCCGGCGACCAGATCCAGATGGTCGGCGGCGTGCTGCACATCAACGGCACGCCGGTCAAGCGCGAGCGGGCGGAGGACTTCATCGACGACGAGGGCGGGCGGCCCACGCGGGTGCGGCGCTGGCGCGAGACCTTGCCGAACGGCGTGGTCTACACGACCCTCGACATGGTCGACAACGGTTTCTACGACAATACGCCGGTCTACCAGGTCCCGCCCGATCACTATTTCATGATGGGCGACAATCGCGACAACTCGACCGACAGCCGGGTGCTGAGCCAGGTCGGCTACGTTCCATTCGAGAACATCGTCGGCCGCGCCGAGATCATCTTCTTCTCCATCGGCGACGGCGAGCGCCCGTGGGCGGTGTGGCGATGGCCCTGGGCGGTGCGCTGGCTCCGCCTGTTCACCATCGTGCGATGAGCCGTCGCCGTAAGGCCGCGCCGGACCTTCCTCCAGGTGACGAAGTCGACGCGCGTAACGACGCCGATCCGCGGACGGAAGCGGACGGCGGCAATTCGCATGCGTCCGCTGCGAGCAAATCGCCGGCGGTGGCCAAGCCGGCCGTGGAGGCCAAGCCGCCCGCGGCCAGCAAGCCGCCCGCGGAGAAAAAACCGCGCCGCCGTCGCACCAGCGGGCTGGAGACCAGGATCGGCTACCAGTTCGGGGACACGAGCCTCATCGAGCGTGCGCTGACGCATATCTCCGCCGTGAAGGGCCCGCGCAATCCGACCAACAGCTACCAGCGGCTCGAGTTCCTGGGCGACCACGTGCTCGGGCTGGTCATCTCCGACATGCTGTTCCAGGCCTTCCCGCGCGCGAACGAGGGGGAGCTGTCGCGCCGTTTGGCCGATCTCGTCCGCAAGGAGACCTGCGCGGACGTCGCGCGGACGATCAACCTGGGCGCGGCGATCCGGCTCGGCGGCTCGGAGACCCAAGGGGGAGGGCGGCTGCGCACCACCATCCTGGGCGACGTATGCGAGGCGCTGGTCGGCGCAGTGTTCCTCGACGGCGGCTATGCGGCCGCCGCCGATATGGTGGATCGGCTGTGGCGCGAGCGGATGCTCGCCCCGGCGCGTCCGTTGCTCGACCCCAAGACGTTGCTGCAGGAATGGGCGCAGGGGCGCGGCCTGCCGACCCCGACCTACCGCGAGGTGGCGCGGAGCGGGCCACACCACAGTCCCGAGTTCCGGGTTGCGGTGGAATTGCCGGAGCGGGAGCCGGCGGAGGGCGTCGGCCGCTCCAAGCGTGCCGCCGAGCAGGCGGCCGCCGCGGCGATGCTCGATCGCGAAGGCGTGGCGGTCGATGGCGCCGGCTGAAGCGACCGAGGCGCGGCGGTGCGGGTTCATCGCCCTGATCGGCGCGCCCAACGTCGGCAAATCGACGCTGGTCAACACGCTGGTCGGCTCCAAGGTCTCGATCGTCACCCACAAGGTGCAGACCACCCGCATGCTGGTGCGCGGCATCGCCATCGCGGGCGACGCGCAGCTCGTGTTCATCGACACGCCGGGCATCTTCGCACCAAGGCGCCGGCTCGACCGCGCCATGGTGACGACGGCGTGGAGCGGCGCGCAGGACGCCGATGTTGTCGCCCTGCTGATCGATGCAAGGCGTGGCCTTGACGACGAGGCGCAGGCGATCCTCGGCCGCATGGGCGAGTTGCGGCAGGCGAAGATCCTGATCATCAACAAGGTCGACCTGGTCGCGCGGCCGAGCCTGCTCGCGCTCGCGCAGGAAGCGAACGCGCGGGCCGATTTCGCCGCCACCTTCATGATCTCGGCACTCACCGGCGACGGCGTCGATGCGCTGAAGGCTTGGCTCACCGCCCATGTGCCGCCCGGGCCCTGGCACTATCCGGAAGACGAGATGTCGGACGCGCCGCTGCGCAGCCTGGCGGCCGAGATCACGCGCGAGAAGCTGTTTCTGCGCCTACACCAGGAGCTGCCCTATCGAGTCCACGGTGGAAACCGACCGCTGGGAGGACCGCCGGGACGGCTCGGTGCGCATCGAGCAGACGATCTATGTGGCGCGCGAGAGCCAGCGCAAGATCGTGCTCGGGAAGGGCGGACAGACCATCAAGGCGATCGGTGCCGATGCGCGGCGGGAGATCGCCACCATCGTCGAGAAGCCGGTGCACCTGTTCCTGTTCGTCAAGGTGCGCGAAGACTGGGGCGACGATCCGGAACGCTATCGCGGCATGGGGCTCGAGTTCCCGAAGGAGTAGCCGGGAAGGGCGAATAGCGAATGGCGAATGACGAGTAGGGACGTCTTTGCCTGACCAAGGGTGCTTCCATTCGCTATTCGCTATTCGCGGAACCGATGGAGACTGCCCTTTGTATCGCTGGTGCGTGCTGCTTGGCTTGATCCTGCTTGGCGCTGCCGCGCTGGCAGGCATCGCGCAGGCGCAGGAGCGGCCGCGCCTTCATACCAATGAAGCGTACATCGAAGAGGTGATGCAGTCGTCCAGGGAACTGGATGTCAATGCCCCGATGGCGGTGTTCGGATTCGTGCTCGACAGTCTCCCCGAGCGCGTCCGCGTCTATCCGACCGAGAACTACTACTATTTCGGCTTCGTCCATGGCGGTGTGCCCTACGTGGGCAACATCCGGCTCGACGCCGCCGACCGCGACGACGGCAAGGTCAATTTCGGCTACTATCGAGACTATGCGCCCTGGCGCGCGGAATGGCCGGTGACGTTCCGCCTGCTTGGGCCGGCCGATGGGGTTCGCCTGGAGAAGCTCGATCGCCTCGTCTATCGCCTGTCGTATCGGACAAAGAGCGTGGTGTTCGCGCTCAACGACCTGTCTGCCGTCAAGCCTCCCGCCACGGCGTTCGGGCCGGACGAAACCTTCATCGGCCCGATCTACGACGAGTCCGCAACCCGCTTCTTCCTCATCTTCAACACGCGGCTGAAGATCTTCCACTACGTGCTCGACGAGACGGTTCCGGTCGCCGATCTCCTCACGCCGGCGCGTTTCTCCGATCGCATCCTCATCGGCACGCGCACGGGGTTCGCCTACTATCGGGACCACCGACGCGATCGCAAGATCCTGATCGGCGTGTTCGACGGCAATTCGCGACTGAACAACTATTTCGACGGCCCGTTCGACCAGCTGCCCGACAATTTCATCGAAGGGGAGAGCCTGCGCAAGGCGCTGATCGCCATCAACCCCAGGCTCGAAGGGAAGATCGACCGGTTCGGCGCGCTCCCGGGCAGCGAGGAGCGCTACATGATCGCTCCGTACCTGTATTATCAAAAGCCGGAGGACCTGCGGTTCTTTCACCAATGCGCAAGCAGCCCGAAAACGCCGCCCGCCCGCTACTACGAGTGCTTCTCGGTTGCCGACCCGCGCGACTTCGAGGAACCCGGGCGCAAGGCGCCGGCCAAGGCCCGCCGCAAGGGTGCACGGCCGTACAGGAGATGAGAACGCCGCGCAATGGAATGGACTGACGAAGGCATCGTCATCGGCGCGCGCCGCCACGGGGAGGCGAACGCCATCCTCGAGCTGCTGACCCGCGCCCATGGCCGCCATCTTGGCCTGGTGCGCGGTGGCGCCGGCTCCCGCCTGCGCCCGGTTCTACAGCCGGGCAACGCCATTCGCGCCGTGTGGCGCGCGCGGCTCGACGAGCACCTCGGCAACTACACGGTCGAGGGCTTGCGTCTGCGCGCCGCCGAATTCATGTCGAGCGCGTTCGCGGTGTACGGTGTCACGCACCTCTGCGCGCTGTGCCGTCTCCTGCCGGAGCGCGATCCGCATCCCGACGTCCTGGCGGCGCTCGAGGCGCTGCTCGAGCACCTGAGCGACCTCCGTGTGGTCGCGGCCGGTGCGGTCCGTTTCGAGCTCGACCTTCTCGCCGAGCTCGGCTTCGGGCTCGACCTGTCGTGCTGCGCCGCCACCGGCCGGGAGGACGATCTCGCCTACGTGTCGCCGAAGTCGGGCCGCGCCGTCTCGCGCGAGGCCGGCGCGCCCTGGCACGAGAGGCTGCTGCGACTTCCCGCCTTCCTCATGGAGGATGTGCCGGGCGCATCGCCAGTTGCCGGCGACATTGCCGACGGCTTTGCGCTCACCGGCTTCTTCTTCGCCCGCGATGTGCTCGCCCCGCGCGGCATCGAATTCTCACCGGCGCGCGAGCGCTTCGTGGCGGCGCTGCTGCGCGAGGATGCAGCCGCTTCGTCGTAGCCCGGATGAAATCCGGGCGGGCCGTGCTGGTTGCGAAGCCACTCTCGCATTCCGCTTGCGCTCCATGCCGGGCTACGAAAAAGAAACCGGCCGCGACGTGCGGCCGGCCTCGCTCGTTCGCCCCCTTGTTCCGATGTCAGCAGAAGCGCCGGCAGACGCGGAAGCTGCTGTACGCGCGGTGGCGGCAGGTGACGACGCAGCGGGGACCGCTGCTGCCGGAGCGGAAGTGACTGCGTCGGCGTCCGTGAAAGTACTGCGCCTGCTCGACCGCATCGCCGAGGGTTGTCGCGTCACCGATCGCCGGGCCGCTCGCCGGCGCCGCAAACGTCGGCGCCGTGCCGACCAGGCCCACTCCCGCCGCCAACACCACGGCAAACAAGGTAGCTCGCATTCTCTCTTCTCCCTCGGGCCCGGAGCGGAACAGTATCGGGACGATCCGCCCAGACGATCCGAAGCCTCATCGTGAAAGCCTCCAGCTACGCAAGTCACAGCGTTTGCTAGAAGACTTTCGCCGCCACATTAGTTCCTGCCGCATTAATCCTATGGCGTCCGCTCGTTCATCCCTTGTTCAGGTGCCGTAATGGCGATACGCATCCGCCATGGGCAAACAACTGATTCCCCCTCCCGAGCGAAATGAGATCGAGGAGATTGCGCTGCGCGATGCGCTGGAAGAGCGCTATCTCGCCTACGCACTCTCCACCATCATGCACCGGGCGCTTCCCGATGCGCGCGACGGCCTCAAGCCGGTGCATCGCCGGCTGATCTATGCCATGCGCCAACTGCGGCTCGACCCCGGCGCCGCGTTCAAGAAATGCGCCCGCGTGGTCGGCGACGTCATCGGCAAGTTCCACCCGCACGGCGACCAGGCCGTGTACGACGCGCTGGTTCGCCTCGCTCAGGAATTCGCCCAGCGCTATCCGCTGATCGACGGGCAGGGCAATTTCGGAAATATCGACGGCGATAACCCGGCGGCCATGCGCTACACCGAAGCGCGCCTCACCGAAGTCGCGCGTCTCCTCCTCGACGGCATCGACGAGAATGCCGTCGATTTCCGTCCGACCTATGACGGAACCGAGGAGGAACCGGTGGTTCTCCCGGCCGCTTTCCCCAACCTGCTCGCCAACGGCGCGCAAGGGATTGCGGTCGGCATGGCAACCGCGATCCCGCCGCACAACGCGGCGGAGCTGTGCGACGCCGCCCTGCACCTGATCGAGACGCCCAACACGCGCAGCCGCACGCTGATGAAATACGTGCGCGGCCCGGATTTCCCGACCGGCGGCATCGTGGTCGATCCGCCGGAGGCGATCGCCGAAGCCTACGCGACCGGGCGCGGCTCGTTCCGCGTGCGCGCGCGCTGGGTGAAGGAGGAGACCGGGCGGGGAACCTACGTCATCGTCATCACCGAGATTCCCTGGCTGGTGCAGAAGGGCCGCCTGGTCGAGCGCATCGCCGAGCTGATCAACGAGAAGAAGCTGCCGCTGCTCGGCGACGTGCGCGACGAATTCGACCGAGGACATCCGCCTGGTGATCGAGCCGCGCTCGCGCACCGTCGATCCTGCCCTGCTGATGGAATTGCTGTTCAAGCTCACCGAGCTCGAGAGCCGCATCCCCCTGAACATGAACGTGCTGGTGAAGGGCCGCATCCCGCAGGTGCTCGGCCTCGCCGAGGCGCTGCGCGAGTGGCTCGATCACCGCCGCGAGGTGCTGCAGCGGCGTTCGCGCCATCGCCTGGCGCACATCGAGCATCGGCTGGAAGTGCTCGGCGGCTACCTGATTGCCTACCTCAACCTCGACAAGATCATCCGCATCGTACGCAACGAGGACGAGCCGAAGCCGGTGCTGATGAAGACCTTCAAACTCACCGACGTTCAGGCCGACGCCATCCTCAACATGCGCCTGCGCAACCTGCGCCGGCTCGAGGAGATGGAGATCCGCCAGGAGGACAAGGACCTGCGGGCGGAGAAGAAGTCGATCGAGGAGCTTCTGCGGTCCGAGCCGCTGCAATGGAAGCGGGTCGCGGCGCAGATCAAGGAAGTGCGGGCGAGCTTCGGCCCGAAGACGCCGCTCGGCAAGCGCCGCACCGAGTTCGCGCTCGCACCCGAGCACGACGAGGCGGAGATCGAGGCCGCCATGGTCGAGCGCGAGCCGATCACCGTGGTGGTGTCCGACAAGGGCTGGATCCGCGCCTTGCGCGGCCATGTCGGCGACCTGTCGAACGTCGTCTTCAAGTCCGACGACCGGCTCAGGCTCTCGTTCTTCACCGAGACCACCGCCAAGCTGCAGGTGTTCGCCACCAACGGCCGCTTCTACACGCTGGAAGCCGCGAAGCTCCCGGGCGGGCGCGGCCACGGCGAGCCGATCCGCCTGTTCATCGAGCTGGAGCAGGAGGCCGATGTGGTGACGGTGTTCCCGTTCCGCGGCGCACGCAAGTTCCTGATCGCGAGCCGCGGCGGCCACGGCTTCATCGTCCCCGAGGACGAGACGCTCGCCACCACCCGCAAAGGCAAGCAGGCGCTCAACGTCGAGCTACCCGACGAGGCGCGCGCGATCGCGGTGGTCGAGGGCGAGCTGGTTGCGAGCATCGGCGAGAACCGCAAGATGGTCATCTTCCCGCTCGAGCAGCTGCCCGAGATGACGCGTGGGCGCGGCGTACGCATCCAGCGCTACAAGGACGGCGGCCTGTCCGACGTGAAGACCTTCCGCGCGGCCGACGGGCTGACCTGGCTCGACGCCGCCGACCGCACCTTCACGCTTACCCTGAAGGAGCTCGCCGACTGGCGCGGCAACCGCGCCGACGCCGGCCGCCTCGCCCCGAAGGGATTCCCGCGCAGCAACAAGTTCGGCCGCGCGCCGGAGAACGGCCGCGGGGAAGAAGAGAAATAGGACACCATAGCGGCGATACCGGTCGGGATCGACCGGCGTCACGCCACCTCGATGCGTACCGCGATCGCGGCGCTGGCGATGACCACCGCGTCGTTGTTCTCGGGGTCGGCGACATCGAGACCGCCCTTGACGGCCTTCACGGTGACGTTGCCCACTGGCAAGGAGCTCCTGACCTTGTCGAGGTCCACCTTCTCCGGCCGCTGGACACCGATCGTGACCTCCACGTCCAGCGTGGTCTTGTCGATCTGCAACGAGCGGACGAAGGACAGCGAGCTGTGGTGAAGCGCGTCCTGCACGGCGCGCAGCGCGGCCTTGGTGTAGTCGGAGCCGTGCAGATCGTTGCCGGCACCCAGCTCCAGAATGACGCGTGTCTTCGGCATGAATGCTTCCTTCACGCGAGGTCGAGACTGACGACGACGCAGGCGTTGGCAATCAACGTGCTGTCGGTGCCCTTGTCGTTGCGGATCTCGAGGCCGCCTTCGACCACCGTCAGCGTTCCCTTGCCGTAAGGCAGGACGGCCATCACCTCTGCCTTGTCGACCAGGTCGGGCGGCGGCACGCCGACGTGGACATCGACGATCATCGCATCCAGCGGCTGACCCAGCGCCGTCGCGATCGACAACGAATTGTGCCACAGCGCATCGCGGACAGCCCTGCAGGCGGCCTTCGTCGGGTCGGCGCCCCGGATGTCGGTACCCATGCCGATTTCGAGCACCATGCGCTTTTTCGCCATCGCTTGGAGCTCCTCAATCCGCCGCCCACTTGATGGTACCTTTGATCCAGCGGCCTTTGATCCGGTCGGCCCTGTTGAGAATGTCGTCGATCAGTGAAATCGGCTTTTTGTCCGGATTCTTATCGCAAAACGCCTTGATCGCCGGCAGGATCGCCTTCTCGTCGTACTTGGAAAGATCGACGTAATCACTGTCGCTTTCGAGCGTCGTGATATTGGCCGCGCTCATGTAGCCCTGAACCCAGTAGTAGACGAGCGCATTGGGCAAGTGATCGAAGCCCTGCTCGGGCTTGAGATCGCGGGCGAGCTTCTCGCAACTCGCCAGGCCCACGCCTGCGGTGGTCAGCGGCTCGGCCTGGGCGGTCCCTATGACGGCCATGAGACCCATGGCTAGGCCAATACATCGATGCTTGCGCATGTGAACTCTCCCCTGACGGCAGCGATGCGATTCTCGATCGGCGTGACCAGCATTGCAGGCCGGCCCTCTTCCAACAACTCCGTCCCGGATCCGGCGCGGCACCCGAATGCGGTACCGCCGGGACCTCAACGACGTTGCAGATTTGTAGGAGCATGGCGTGGGGCGCACGGTGAGGCGATCACTCGCGCTTCAACACGCTCGCGACGAACGCCTTGACGGCTTGCCGCGCCTGCCCGGTCGCTTCCGGGTCATGACCCAGATGGGGGCCACGCTCGACACAGGAGTCCGTGTAGGCGAACGGCTGATTGGTGGCCGCGTTGACGAGAATTCCCGAGGGCGTCTCCTCGATCTTGCAATTGCGGACGGTCTGTGAGTTCGGCGACCGGACCGCCGGTTGCGCCGCCAGGGGATTGTCGAACCCGTGCGGTGCGTTCGGGTAGGCTGTCACCGCGACGTCGCGGCCGGCCGCCTTCAATCGTTCGGCATAGGCTTTGCAGGGCGCGATCGGATTATAGTCGTCCGCCATTCCGCCGAAGATCCGGATCGGCCGCTCGGCAACGTCGGTGTCGGCGATGAACGTCGTCATGCAGTCCGGGTAGAACGGAATATATGCGGCGAGCGCGAGGCCCGACCGGTTCCACATCTTGTGGAAGCGCTTGAGGCTCGCATAAAGCGCCGCCTGGCCTCCGCGCGAGAAGCCCATGAGAACGATTCGCTCCGGGTCGACGCGCGGGTGCTTCGCCAGGATGTCCAGCGAGCGATAGATGTCGAGAATGAAATTCAGACGGCCGAGCAGCGCCTGATCGGTGCTGACCTGCGTGAGCCCGCGCCCGGTGAAGCCGTCGAGCGCGAACGTGGAGAGCCCCATGGCGTTGAGCTCCCGCGCCCAAGCCTCGACATTCGCTCCCATGCCGCCCGAGCCATGCTGCAGCACGATCACCGGCAAACGCCCGTTGCCGGGCGCAAAGCGGAACTGGCCGGATGTCGTCGTCGTCTTGGCGCTGGTATCGCCGGCAAGGAACTGTGCATCCGACAGCGTCAAGGTGTCGATGGCATGCAGATCGGTGCGCGCCGCCAGGCCTTGTGGTATCGGGTCGGCGACCGCCGCCGAAGCGTGAAGCAACAAGCACAGCGCGCCAAGGATTTGCGGATAGCCCACCATCGGCCCCTCCCGGTTGGTTTCCTGCGATGAAAGCCTATCTTATCACGCAATCGCGTCGTTGGCAGGGGAGAGCGGGGTCGGCGGGACTACGCGACCGAGCGCGCCGGAGGACCGTTGGAACAGCGGCTGGGGCGGGCGTGGTTGCGCGATCGCGCGCGGCATCGGATCGGGCAGGGGGTGCGATGAAACGTGCTGCGCTGATTGCGCTCCTATCCGCCGCCGGCATTCTGGCGGCGCCGGGTCCGGCGCCTGCCGCCTGCCTGAAGGCCGATGCCGGGGGCCAGGTGGCCGAGGGCCGCGTGCTCTCGCTCCGTTTCACCGATTTTGCCGGGCGCGCTGAGCAGGCCTTCATCCTGCGGCTCGCCACGCCGACCTGCCTCGAGGGCGATTCCGACTACGACAAGGTCGAGCGCGCCGATCGCATCCACATCTATTCGATGGACGCCAGGATGCGGCGGAAGATCCGCGGCCTTGTGGGCACGACCGTGCGGGTGAAAGGAAATCCGTTCGGGGAGCACACAGTGTATCACCACGCACCGATCGTGATGCCGGTGAGCGAGATCGAGCGCGTTCGCTGACAGGACGGGGCGGTCGCTGCCGTGGCGCTGCCGACCGGAACGCGATCGAGGCGTTTTCTCCGCGAATGTCCGGTCTTTGACCGTCTAACCTCCGGCGCGGGATCATCGCCATGTCCTCGAGGAGGGCTGCCTTCATGATGGAACCAAGGCTTCGCCGGGCAAAGCGGCGCTGGCAGGCCTCGCTCATCGGCGTCAGAAGCTTGGGGGCGGCGGCGGCCGGTCTCTTGTTCATGCTTCCGGTGGCTCATGCCGACTGCCGCTCAGCCTGTCAAAGCGATTACTACGGTTGCCTTCACGTCAACAGCACGTCGACCTGCTCCACGGCGCGCTGGATCTGCAACAATCGGTGTTCAGCGGGCGGCGCTGCCGGCGCCGCCTACGGCGCGCTCGCCTATTCACAATCGACCGGAGCGATCGGCTATTCATTCAAGTACGATACCCAGGGCGCAGCCGAACGCGCCGCGATCCGTTTCTGCCATCAATCCGGGGGGACGGAGGATTGCAAGATCCAGGTCTGGTTCAACAAGGCCTGCGGTGCCCTGGCAACCAACCGGACGGGCGCCTACGGCTCCGCGTGGGCTTACTCGAGTGCCGAAGCGGAGCAGCTCGCGCTCGCGAGATGCAATGGTCGTGACGCGCAGGCGTGCGCGGTCAAACGCTCGGTTTGCTCACGCTGACCGCGCAGGCCGCATCGCGTGAGACAAAAGCGGGCTATTCCTGCTGCAGGCCGAATTCCTGCACGGTCGCCTGGACGTCGACCAAGGTCTGGTCGATCACCTGTCGCAGCTCCGCCGGCGTGGACGACACCGGGATCGATCCGGCGCGCTCGGTCGCCGCCTGATAATCCGGCGACGCCACGATTGTCGTGATGTGGCGGTTGATCAGGTCGACGATCGGCTGCGGTGTGCCGGCGCCGGCGCAGATGCCGAGCCAGCCGAACCGCACGAAGTCGACACCCTGTTCCCGCAAGGTCGGCACCTGCGGCACGGCCTTGAGCCGCTCGGAGCTCGACACGCCGAGCACCTTGGCCTGCTTGTTCTCGAGGAGCGGAACAAGCGAGATCATCGGCGAGACGAAGAACTGCACGCGGCCGGGAATGAGGTCCTGCACGATCTGGGCGCCGCCGCGATAGGGCACGCGGTTCATGGTGATGCCGGCGAGGCGCTCGAGCTGACGGGCGAAGATCTCCTGCGCCGACCCCGGTCCGAGCGTGCCATAGCTGATCTCGCCGGGATGCGCCTTGGCATAGGTCACGAAGCCGGCGAGGTCCGTCGCCGGCACCGCGTTTGCAAGCCCGAGCCCGTAGAAATATTTCGAGACGAGCGAGATCGGCGCGAGATCCGCAAGACGATATTGCGGATTCTTGTAGACCGCGACGTTGATCGATTCGAAATGCGTGCAGAGCAGGAGCGTGTAGCCGTCCCGCGGCTGCGCCAGCGCCTCGCGCGTCGCCAGCATCCCGGCCGCGGCCGGCCTGTTCTCCACCACCACGCGCTGTCCGAGCAGTTCGCCGAGCTTATCGGCGATGTAGCGCGCCGGGATGTCGGTCGAGCCGCCGGCTGCGAAACCTACGATCAGACGGATCGGCCTCGTCGGATAGGCCTCCTGGCTCTGCGCAGCCTGCGACGCGAGCCACACGACTGCGACGAGCAGGGAAACAAGCCACCCCGGTTCATATCTCATCGTCGTCCCCTCTATTTCCAGAGCGCCTTGGTGGCGAGGCGCGCCCCCGCCACGAGGCTTGCGAATTTCGCCCACACGATCTCCGGCTCGACTTCCGGCGGCTGGTCGGGCGCCAGCGTCGAGGCAAAGCCGCAGTCGCTGCCGGCGATGACGCGCTCGCGCCCGACGACGCCGGCAAGGCGCACGATCCGCTCGGCGACGAGCTCGGGATGCTCGACGATGACCGACGCATGGGTGATGCAGCCCGGCACCAGCACCTTGTCGTCGGGCAGCTTGACGTGCTCCCACACGCGCCATTCGTGCTCATGTCGCGGATTGGCCATCTCGAACGAGTAACAGCCGGCACGGATGGTGATGATGAGATCGGCCAGATGCTTCAGCTCCATGTCGCTGACGCGCGGGCCCATGTTGATGCCGTAGCAGGTGTGGTGGCGCACGCGCTCGGGCGGGATGTTGCGCAGCGCGTGATTGAGCACATCGATACGGCGGTGAGCCCAGCCGCGCGCCTCCTCGACCGACTCGTCGGGACTCAGCATGTAGTGCATGGCCAGACGCGGATCGTCGATCTGCACCTGGAAGCCCGCCGCCACGATGCCCTCGTATTCCTCGCGCAACGCCTCGGCGACGGCCAGCACGTGCTCGTCGTCGGTTTGGTAGTGGCGGTTCTCCATCATCCCGGCGCAGCTCGATGGCGACACCGACGGAACAAAAACACCAACCGCATCCTGCCCGCCGAGCGCCGCCTTGAGGTTCTGCATATCCTCAGCGAGCTGCTTCTGCCCGGTGTACCGGATCGGGCCCGTGCAGGCGAACCGCGCCTGCGCGGAGCCGGAATGAGCCCCGTCCTTGTAGAAGGTCGGGAACGCCATGTTCTCGCGGGTCCGCCGCTCGCCCGACTTCGGCGCGATCGACTCGATCCCGGACAGGCGGTCGGAGATGTAGTGCTGGAAGCTCGTCTTCGATTGCTCGCCGTCGCTGACGATGTCGATCCCGAGATCGCGCTGCTTGCGTACGGTCTCCGCCACCGCCTCGCGCGTTTCGCGAGCGAGCGCCTGCGCATCGAACGGCTTCCGGCTCAGGCGGGCGAACAGCAGAGCCGACAGGGAGGCGCGCCGCGGCAGGCTTCCGGCGTGGGTGGTGAGGATGCGTCGGTTGCGTTCGGCGAGCGTGGCCATTTCTCTTTCCCTTCCGATCGGTCGCGCCTTTATAGGGCAACTGATGCGCGCGCGGCAGCCTGCTTGGCACGTTGTTCTCGTCAGTCTCCTCGATCCACAGGTGGAGCGCGCGCGGATCGGCTGTCACAACCGCACCCACTGCGGCTGGAGGCGGACGGGCAGGGGCCCACAGCCGGCGCGTCGCCGGTCGGCGTGTTCCTCAAGCAGCGCCGCGAGATCGAGCGACGCAAGCGGGAACGCCCTTCATTCGATCACTTCGTCGGCGCGGCCGAGCAATGTAAGCGGGAACGTGAGACCGAGAGACTTGGCGGCCTTGAGGTTGATGACCAGCTCGATCTTCACCGCCTGCTGGACGGGCAGGTCGGATGGCTTGGCTCCCTTGAGAATCCTGCCGGCCTGGGTGCCGACCTGATGATACGCATCGGCAAGACTGTTTCCGTAGCTCATCAGCCCGCCCTCTGCGGCGAACTCGCGCAGGAAGTACATCGCGGGAATTGCGTGACTGGCCGCCAGCGCGACGAGTTGTTCGCGCTGGGCGACGAACAATGAATCGTTGGCGACGAGGAGCGCACCGGCGCGCTCTCGGACCAGCGTTGCAAAGGCGGCACCAAGTTCGTCTGCCTTCGTGACTTTCACCACGAGGATGTCCTGCCCGATCGCGCGAGGTGCCGAGCGGATGTCCGCCAGTTGAGTCTCGGCCTCCGGGCTGGTGGGGTTCACGAGGCACGCGACAACGCCCGCTTGAGGAACCAGCTCGCGCAGCAGCTCCAATCGTTTGGCGGTAAGCGCTCCCGACAGGATATTCACGCCGGTGACGTTGCCGCCCGGCCGATTGAGGCTCGTCACGAGGCCGAGTTCGACCGGGTCACCGCCGATGATGAAGACGATGGGAACAGTCGAGGTTGCAGCCTTCGCCGCCACGGCCGGGAGGACGCCACCGACCGCAACGATAACAGCCACCTGCCGACGCACCAGGTCTACCGCCATGGCCGGCAGCCGATCGCTTTGCCCTTCGGCCCAACGGAATTCGATCGCCGCGTTGTGACCGTCGGTGAAGCCGGCTTCGTACAGCCCCCGACCGAATGCGCTCACGAATTGCGTGCTGTCAGCGAGCGACCTGCCGCTGAGAAATCCGATTATCGGCATTGCCGATGGCTGTGCGTCCGCGCAAAGCGGCCAAGCCGCTGCGCCACCGAGTAGCGTAATGAACTCCCGCCGCCTCATGTGGCCCTGTTCCCTCGTTCCGGGAGGTGTGGCGAGCATGCCGGAGCGTAGTGCCGAGCGCGCAACGCTGCCAGTCTGCACGGAACGCCCGACAGGTCCTTGGGGAAGATCTGAAATATTCTGAATCAGCACCGCGCCCTAGGGGACTTGTCTAAGTCGGCCCGGGTGCGAACTCCACGCGGTGCGCCTGCTGCAGAACCTACGCCGCCACGCCGATCTGCACGGCGACCGTCCTCTCGCCCTGCGGCCGACGCAAGGCCGCCGGATCGGCCATCGTGGAGGCCATGCGGCAGCGCAACTTGCCGCTGGACTTGGCTTGGTAGAGCGCCGCATCGGCGACCGCCAGCAGGTCAGCCAGGTTGCCGCCATGCTCCGGCGCCATCGCGATGCCGACGCTCACCCCGATCGCTGCGGACATGCCGCCGCCGAGATCGTAGGAGGTTGCAACCGTCGTGATCAGCTGTTGCCCAAGATCCATTGCTTGCTCGTGGGAGAGGTCCGCGGCCAGCACCACGAATTCGTCGCCGCCGATGCGCGCCGCAACGTCGGTGGCGGGCAGTACGCATCTCAGGCGGTCGGCGACCATCTTGAGCAACCGGTCACCGGCGGCATGTCCGTATGTGTCGTTCACGGTCTTGAAGCCGTCGAGATCGAGAAAGAGCAGGGCGAGGGCGTGCTCGCTGTGGGGGGCCGCTTTCAGCCTCGCGTCGATCGCGTCGAGCAGCTCCACGCGATTCGACAGTCCGGTAAGGGCGTCGTGCCGTGCCCGATGATCGTTCTCGCGCCCCGCCTGCATGGTCGCGACCAGCATCTTGTTGAGTTTGAACGCCGCTGCGGTCATGGCGACGAGGTACAGCGGGGCCTGCACGAACGCGACGTAGACCAGCGGTTCGCCGGCGAGCGCGGCTCCCGGGAGGCACGGCCCCAGGCTCGTCAGGATCATCGTTCCGGCGAGTCGCGGTGCGCCAAAGTTGCGGAAACAAGTACCGCCGACCATCGCTGCCGCCGAGGTGCAGGCGACGGTGGCGGCGATCCAGTCGCCGCTTGTCATGCTGACGAGGACACCGTAGCCGACGCTGGCGCTCCAGGCGACGGCGAGCAGGAGGTGAATGTCGGTCGGCGTCTTGCGGTGCTCGAGCGCCGCGCGGCGCGCGACGATCAGCACGATCAGGCGGGCGGTGCAGATCGCAATCTCGAGGATGAGCCAGGCAATGAACGGCGCGGTGGGCAGTCGGGCGGTGATAGCCGCCGCCACGACGACCGTGTTGATCACGCCGGCCGCAAAGATCGGCAACGTCCCGAACAGGCCGCCGACCAGCGCCACACGGATGTCGTCGGGCACGCCCGGGCCGGCATCGACCAGCCAGCGGGCCACGCGCCAGCGCGGCAGGCTGTAAACTCTCCCCTCACCCTGCATAGGCTTCCCCGTTTTCCGGCCTCACAAAGGCCGGCGGCGCTTAAGACCGGCTTAGGGCGAACCATCAATTTTTAACAGTTGATAGAGATGAAGGCCGCCGGGCAGCCAGTTCCGCCACCAATAAGGGGGTACCTGTTCCGGCAATTGTGATCGCAAGCTTCGTGTTCGCGCGGGCGCGATCATCATTGGCTCGCGCGGTGGCCGTTCGATTGCGAAGTCCGCGTCGGACGCACTCAGCGACTGCCGACGTCGCTCCGCCGGCACGGTCGCAATGCGTCGCTTCCCTTGTGCACCAGGATGGCAATCGCCTCGCGCTTGCCGTCGCGCTCGGCCCTGAAGTCGTTGATGCGAAAGATGCCGGCCCGATAGCGCGCGCGCAGACCATCGTCGACGTCGCGATCGGCCGGCGTGTCATAGGTGGAACGTATCCGGCGCAGGCCGTTGTCGCCATACCGCTCATCGGCCCGGCGCAGGTCGCGCAAGCGAGCCGACAGATACCAGAATATCGCCGAGCGGTACGCCTCCCAATCCTTTGGGCCGCACTCCTTCGGCGTACAGCGGGCGGCTGCCTGCTGGACGGCCTGGACGTAGTGTGAATAGAGGCGCTGGTCGGGAGACGTGCCGTCGCGCTCCTTGGCGCCCTGCAGTGGCGTGACCTCGTTGCGCGGCGTGTAGTTGGCGACCTCCGACCCGTAGCAGGCGGGGGCGTGACCGGGCTCGGTCAGACGATTGGCGAGCCAGCCGTAGGCGATGAGGGTGCCGATCAGGGTGGCGGCGACAGCGAGGCCCATCACCACGGCGCCGGTTCGGGTGAAATAGCCGTGGGGAATTCCTCCGGTGGAATTGAGCAAGCTCATGCGCAGTCCGCCTTCTTCCCGTCGAGGCCGTGCAGCCGGTTCTCGAGGTCGGCCGCCGCGGTACGCGGCAACCCGCTCAGATCCCGGCGCGTGATGTAGCCGGCGGCGATCAGGGTGCGCAGTCCTGCGAGCACGCGCGGGTCGGTCTGCGCGCTCGGTGGCGGGCCCGATTGGCCGAACGTCGTGCTGCGCGGCGGCTGGATCAGCTGCCCGCGTTCGAGGGCGAACGGGCTCGTCGATTGCAGCCAGCGCTCCTCATGCACTCTTGCCATCAGCTTGAAATAGTCGGCGAGCGCGGCAACCAGATGGGCGCGGTGCGTCGGCTGGCAGAAGCGTGCCGGCTTCTGCGCCATGAGGCAGGAGAGGTAGGCCGCGGTTTTGGCGAGCGCGTTTTCCCCCGAGTAGAGACCGTCAAATCCTTCCAGCGCCCGTCTCTCGGCCGGGCCCAGGCGAACGAAATCGGCGCGCGCGGCGCAGTGATTGTGAGCCTCCTCGAGCCGCGCGTCGGAACTGTTCGTGCGCTGATACGCATCCTCGATCCCCGGATAGCCGACGTTCTGCTGCCAATGCTGGTCGAGCGCCCGGCCCGCGCCTTTCATCGAGACGACGTAGACGGCTTGCAGAAACAGGAGAATCCCAACTCCGGCGAGGATGCCGAAGAACGGCTTGGCCCATCGGGAGAAAGACACGCCGGACGACGCGTCCGCCTGCGCGGGCTGCGAAGGCGTTGCCGCGGGAGAGTCCGGGCGAGCCGAGCCGCGGCGGCCAAAGGTCCTTCCGTTGTCCCTCATGTGGGTCTCACCTGCGTGATCCGGCTCATGCGCGGCATTGTTTGAGGTCGAACGTGAGGCGAAACACGTCACCGATCGTCTTCACGCCGATCTCGCGCGCCGACGGGTTCTCGAACCGCTGATAGCGGAGGCTGCGGCCGCGTTCATTGCTGATGTCGTCGAAACGAATCTCGCCGTCGTACAGCATGATCTCGAGGCGGGAATCGCTGGAGCCGAGCACCGGCACGCCGCCGGTGAGGATGATGCGCCGCCCCTCGCGCTTCACTTCGCGTGCGATGAAGAAAGGATTCGCCTTGCCGGCCCTATGCAGGGTGATCGCCCGTTTGTCGAAAGCCACATAGTCGGTCCGGCAAAGCTCCGGCAGGCCTTGCGGAGCGCGCGTATCGCCGGCTGCCACTGCGCGGATCTTGACGGCATGCTCGGTCGCCCAGCGTCCCTTCAGTTCCGGCAGCAACGGGTCTTGTGCTTCGACGCACCCGGCGGCGAGCAGGACGACGGGAATGGACAGGCCGGGACGGCGCATGCGTCCTCCACGAAGCGCCTTTCGTAGCCGCCGACCGGTAAAGAAACCGTGGCGTGCAACCTGCAAAATTATGCAACTCATGGAACTTTCGGTCGACCGTGGACCGCCTGATCAGATCGCAATCGTACCGGGAGCAAAGTCGAATCAATCGCTTGCGAGGTCGCGACAAAGCAGGTTCCGGCGTGAGCCGTCCCTGACCTGGAGGATGAATGAGGCGATGAGGGTTTGATCACGCTGATCGGCAGCGGAGTTGTCGCGCATTCGTTGTCCGGAGGCGGAACCGTGACAGTGCCGGTTCGTTGCCTATCGCGGATCACGTTGTCGTGCGCGGCACCGGTTTTCTTGGACACGGGTTGTTTGTACGATATACAAACAGCTCGCTTCCCCTGATCGAAGGACGCCACGATTGACCAAGGCCGCAGGCAATGGAAGGAGCGCTCCTGGCGCGGGCTCACGTTCGCGCACCAGCCAATCTGCCATGCCTCGCCACAGTGCGCGAGCGACGCGCAGCGCCGGCCGAAGCATGCGCTCGCGTCTCCTCGACGCAGCGAGCGCGCTGTTCAAGGCGCGTGGCCTCAACGGCACCTCCATCGCGGCGATCGCCGGCGCGGCCGATGCCTTTCCGAGCCAGATCACCTACTATTTCCGCACCAAGGAAGCGTTGTTCGTCGAGGCGGCGTGTCGCGAGATCCTCTACGTGGGCGAGCGTACCGAAAAGGCGGCGGGCCATGCCCGCACGCCGAAGGCCTACGCGAAGGCGGTGATCGACTGCGTGGTGGGTGCCGATGGGCTCGTTCTGTTCGTCGAGGCGCTGACGCTGGCACGCCGCCGGCCCGACCTGGTGCCGCAGATCGCCCGCACGATCGAGCGGCTGCAGGGCGAGGCGGCGCGCGCCTATGCGCGCGAGCTGGCGCGCCACGGGTGGCGCACGCATCATGCGCCCGATGTCACGGCACGAAAATTCTGGGCGCTGGCGCTCGGTGTCGCGCTCGAAGGTCATGCCACGGGCCGCAGCACGGCGGCGATGCGCGAGTCCGTGGGCGAAGCCCTGGGTGAGCTGGCGGAGGCGCGCTTGCCCGGATCTTCGGCCGGGTCGACACTCCGCCTCGTCACCGCGTCCGGCCGCCGGCCCGCAAAGCCGACATGAGGGTCGCTTCTCCTGCGACGTCCCGATTCAAACTGAACGGGACATGGTCTAGCATGGGCGGTTCCGCCGACGCGGCAACCGCACTCCACCGAGAACGCCGAGCCATGGATTCGGTTCAAGGTACCGAGACGATGCGGTCGAGAAACCTGCTCCTGGAAGCCCAGGGGGTGACGCTGCGGTTCGGTGGCATCACGGCGCTGACCGACGTCAGCTTCGACATCCAGGCCGGCGAGCTGTTCTCGATCATCGGACCGAATGGCGCCGGCAAGACCTCGATGGTCAACTGCATCTCGGGCCGCTACCGGCCCACCGACGGAGCGATCCGCTACAAGGGGGAGGATATCAGCGGCTTGAGGCCGGATGCCCGGGCTGCGCTCGGGATCGGCCGCACGTTCCAGAACCTCGCGCTGTTCCACCACATGACGGTCCTCGACAACATCATGGTGGGCCGCCACCACCTCCTGAAGAGCGGTTTTGTCGCCGGCTCGCTGTACTGGCTCACCGGCGCCCGCCGCGAGGAACTCGAGCATCGCCGCAAGGTGGAGGAGATCATCGACTTCCTCGACCTGCAGCCTGTCCGCAAGGCCGTGGCCGGCACGCTGTCCTACGGGTTGCGCAAGCGTGTCGAGCTTGCCCGCGCGGTGGCGCTCGAGCCGGATCTCATCCTGCTCGACGAGCCGATGGCCGGCATGAATCTCGAAGAGAAGGAGGACATGGCCCGCCATATCGTGGACCTCAACGAGGAATACGGGATGACGGTGGTCATGATCGAGCACGACATGGGCGTCGTCATGGATATCTCCCACCGCGTCATGGTGCTCGATTTCGGCCGCAAGATCGCCGAAGGCGAGCCGGCCCAGGTGTTCGACGACCCGCATGTGAAGCGCGCCTATCTGGGCGAGGAAGACGAGCTGCTGGTCGATCCCGCAGAGGCCCGCCGCCCGGCGGAAGCAGGCCGATGATGGACTACGCCGGACGCGCGGCACGCGCCGACACCTTCCCGAAGCTGCTGCGGCTCAATGCCCGCGAGCATCCCCACGACATCGCGTTTCGCGAGAAGGATCTTGGCCGCTGGCACACCTTCACGTGGCTCGACTACCAGGCCCGCGTGCACGATCTTGCCCTCGGCCTCGCCGGCCTCGGCGTTGGCCGCGGCGACGTCGTTGCCCTGATCGGCGACAACAGGCCGGACTGGGTGGCCGGCGAGATCGCCGCGCATGTGCTCGGCGCCATGAGCCTCGGCATGTACCGCGATGCGCTCGACGAGGAGGTCACGTATCTCCTGAATTGCGCGGAAGCGAAGCTCGTCTTCGCCGAAGACGAGGAGCAGGTCGAGAAGCTGTTGGGGCTCGGCGACCGCATTCCGAGCGTGCGCCACATCGTCTACTCGGACCCGCGCGGCATGCGCAAATATCACGATGACCGGCTGATGTCGGCCGGCGAGCTCACGGCCCGGGGGCGCGAACGGGCTGCCCGCGAGGGCGAGCTGTATGATCGCCTGGTGGATGCAACCGACGGCGAGGCGGTCTCGGTGCTGTGCACGACCTCCGGCACCACGGCCCATCCGAAGATCGCGATGCTGTCGGCCGGGCGCCTGTTGCGCCATTGCGCCGCCTATCTGGCGTTCGATCCGAAAGGTCCCGACGACGAGTACGTGTCGGTGCTGCCGCTGCCGTGGATCATGGAGCAGGTCTATGCGCTGGGAACGGCGCTGCTGTGCCGGATGAAGGTGAATTTCGTCGAAGAGCCCGACACGATGATGCACGACTTTCGCGAGATCGCGCCGACGTTCGTGCTGTTCGCGCCGCGCGTGTGGGAAGCGATCGCGGCCGACGTGCGCGCCCGGATCATGGACTCCTCGTTGCTCAAGCAGGCGCTCTACGGCTTCGGCATGACGCGGGGGCTGGCGGCGCTCGCGCACGGGCGCCGCTCGGCGATAGGGGACGTCGTACTGTTCCGCGCGCTGCGCGACCGCCTCGGCTTTTCCCGACTGTGCTCGGCGGCGACCGGCGGCGCCGCGCTCGGTCCCGACACCTTCGGCTTCTTCCGCGCGCTCGGCGTGCCGCTGCGCCAGCTCTACGGGCAGACGGAGTTGATCGGCGCCTACACGCTGCATCGCGACGGCGAAGTCGATCCCGACTCGGTTGGCGTCGCCTTCGACGACGGCATCGAGATGCGCATCGAGGCGCCCGATCCTAACGGCGTGGGCGAGGTCGTCACCCGGCACCCCAACATGTTCCTCGGCTACTACAAGAATCCGGAAGAGACCGCCGCCAGCCTGCGCGACGGCTGGATGCATACCGGCGACGCCGGATATTTCAACGAAGCCGGACAGCTGGTCGTCATCGACCGCGTCCGCGACCTGGCGGTCACGGCGCGCGGCACCCGGTTCTCGCCGCAATACATCGAGAACAAGCTCAAGTTCTCCCCCTATATCGCCGAGGCGGTGATCCTGGGGGCGGGGCGCGCCTATCTGGCGGCCATGATCTGCATTCGCTACTCGATCGTCGCGAAATGGGCCGAGAAGAGCCGCATGTCGTTTACCACCTACACCGATCTCGCCTCCCGGCCCGAGGTGTATGCTCTCCTGCGCCGGGAGGTCGAGCAGGTGAATGCCTCGCTGCCGCCGGGCCAACGGATCGCCAAGTTCCTGCTCCTCTACAAGGAGCTCGATGCCGACGACGGCGAATTGACCCGCACCCGCAAGGTGCGCCGCAGCGTCATCGCCGAGAAATACGACGACATCATCCGGGCGATCTATGCGGACCGGTCCGCCATCGACGTCGATACGACCATCCGCTTCCAGGACGGCACGACCCAGCGCATTCGCACGACCCTCGCGGTGGTTGATCTCGCGGCGAGCGAACCGACGTCCCGCATCATGGCCGCCGAATGATCACCGGGACGAAACCGCGATGAACACGCAGCTCCTCGTCCAGCTTCTCGTCAACGGCCTCGTCGTCGGCACGCTGTACGGCGTGGTCGCGATGTCGTTCGTGCTGATCTACAAGGCGACCCAGGTGGTGAATTTCGCCCAGGGCGAATTCCTGCTCATCGGCGCCTGGGTGTGCTGGTGGCTGCTGACGAAATACCAACTGCCGTTCTACTGGGGCATGCCGATCACGCTCGCCTTCATGCTCGTGTTCGGCATCGCGCTGCAGGTCTGCCTCCTGCGCCCGATGATCGGCGAGCCGATCATCTCGGTGATCATGGTGACGATCGGGCTCTCGACCGTCTTCCAGGCCGCCATGAAGTGGATTTTCGGCACCAACCTGCAGCCGTTTCCGCCGATCTTCGCCTCGCAGAGCGTGAACGTGCTCGGGCTGCAGATGCAGACCGTCTACCTGATGAGCCTCGTGGTGTCGGTGGCGATGATGGCGGCGATGGCGTGGTTCTTCCATGCGTCGAAGCATGGCCTCGCCATGCGCGCCACCGCATTCAACCAGCAGGTCGCGCAGTCCCTCGGCATCCCGGTGAAGAACGTGTTCGCCATGGCATGGGCGATCTCGGCGGTGGTCTCCGCGGTCGCCGGCGTGGTCGTGGCGGTCGTCAACGGCGTGTCCGCCGGCCTTTCGGTCTATGGGATCAAGGTGTTTCCGGCGGTGATCCTGGGCGGCCTCGACAGCATCGTGGGCGCCGTCCTCGGCGGCATCATCATCGGGCTCCTGGAAAATCTGGCGCATTTCGTCGACAGCCAGTACCTGCACTGGGGCAACCTGTACGAGATCGCGCCTTTCTACGTCCTCATCGTCATCCTGATGATCAAGCCCTACGGCCTGTTCGGCACCAAAGACATCGAGCGGGTGTAGGGATCTCGCCATGGCGGCTCAGAGCCTTCTTCCGGCCGGTGATTTCCGCACCACCTATGCGGCGGACACCACCATTTTCCCGACCGCGACCGGCCGCTGGGTCGCGATCGCGAGCATTGGGCTCGTTGCGCTGGCGCCACTCTGGCTCAGCCAGTATTGGCTCAGCATTCTCATCCAGATCGGTTATCTCGGGATTGCGGCGCTCGGGCTCAACATCCTGGTCGGCTTCACCGGCCAGATCTCGATCGGTCATGCGGCGTTCTTCGGCCTCGGCGCCTTCACGTCGGCCTATCTGAGCTCGAAGCTGCCGATCCCGGTGTTCTTCGCGATTCCGCTTGCGGCGGTCGTGACCGCCGTCGTCGGGCTGATCTTCGGACTGCCGGCCGCGCGGCTGAAGGGGCTCTACCTCGCGATCGCCACGCTGGCGGCGCAGTACATCCTGCTCGACTTTTTTTCGCGCGCCGAATGGTTCACCGGCGGTGTCGTGCCGGCCAGCGCGGGTCCGTTCACGCTGTTCGGCTATGCGCTGCGTGGCGACCGGCACTATTTCTATGTGGTCCTGGTCTATGTGGTGGTGTGCTATCTGCTCGTCACCAACCTCGTGCGCACGCGCGACGGGCGCGCCCTGATCGCGGTGCGCGACCATTACCTCTCCGCCGAGATCATGGGCATCAATCTGACCAAGTACAGGACCCTGTCGTTCGGACTGGCCGCCTTTTTTGCCGGGATCGGGGGCGCGCTCTACGCGCACTACCAGGAAGTGGTGTCCAACGAAGGCTTCACCATCGACCGTTCGATTGTGTTCCTGGCCATGGTCATCATCGGAGGGCTCGGCTCGGTCATGGGAACCCTGATGGGCACCGCCTTCATGGTCCTGCTCCCCGAGGCCATGGAAACCTTGAGCGCCTTGCTGCGCGGCAGCGCGATCGATCAGGCCTTGGCGCTGAAGAACAACATCGCGTTCCTGCGCGAGATCGCGATCGGTCTCGTCATCGTGCTGTTCCTCGTGTTCGAGCCCGATGGGCTTGCCCATCGTTGGCGAAGGATCAAGGCCTACTGGAAGCTCTACCCGTTCTCCTATTGAGGTCAGGACGGGCCGGGATCACGTAACGACCTCGAAAAATTCAATGGAGGAGTCCCAATCATGAAAAACGTACTCTTGCGGAGCGTTTCCACAGCCTTGCTGCTCGTGGCGGCGGCAGCTGCGGCCAATGCGCAGGTCGCGGTCGGCCACCTCGCCGACTATTCGGGCGCGACGGCCGACGTCGGCGTGCCGTTCGGGCAGGGCACGGCCGATGCCATGGCGTGGGTGAACCAGAAGGGCGGCGTGAACGGCAGCAAGGTCAACGTCGACACGGTCGACTACGGCTACCAGGTGCCGCGCGCGGTGACCCAGTACAAGAAATGGGTCGGCGACAAGGTCGCGGCCATCCTGGGCTGGGGCACGGCCGACACCGAGGCGCTCACCAGCTTTGTTGCCCAGGACCAGATTCCCTACGTCTCCGCCTCCTATGCGGCGGCCTTGACCGATCCGACCGGCGCCAGCGGCAAGGCGAAGCCCGCACCTTACAATTTCTTCTACGGGCCGAGCTATTCGGATTCGCTGCGCGCGATGTTGACCTGGGCTGCGGAGGATTGGAAACAGAAGGGCAAGCCGGGCAAGCCGAAATTCGTCCACATGGGCGCAAACCATCCTTATCCCAACGCGCCCAAGGAAGCCGGTGAGGTGCTCGCCAAGGAGCTCGGTTTCGACGTCCTGCCGCCGGTTCAGTTCGCGCTCACCCCCGGCGACTACACGGCGCAATGCCTGACGCTGAAGAGCTCGGGCGCAAATTACGCCTACCTCGGCAACACCGCCGGCTCCAACATCTCGGTGCTCAAGGCGTGCAAGACCGCCGGCACCGATGTGCAGTTCCTCGGCAACGTCTGGGGGATGGACGAGAACGCCGCCAAGGCGGCCGGCGAGGCCGCCGACGGCGTGGTGTTTCCCTTGCGTACGGCCGTCACTTGGGGCGGCAATGCGCCCGGCATGAAGACATTGATGGAAATCTCCAAGATGTCCGACGCCGCCGGCACCGCGTATCGGCCCGTGCACTACGTCGCGGCCGTCTGCGCTGCGCTCTATCTCAAGGAGTCCATGGATTGGGCCGGCAAGAACGGCGGCGTGACCGGACCCAACGTCAAGAAGGGCTTCTATCAGAAGAAGGACTGGGTGCCGGCCGGCATGGAGGGCGTGTGCAACCCGTCGACCTGGACCGAGGCCGACCACCGCTCCACGCTGACGGTGAGCCTGTATCGCGCCAAGGTGTCCGGTGCGACGGACGCAGCGCTCGGCGATCTCATCAAGAACGGCGCGATCAAGCTCGACAAGGTCACGACCATCGAGCTGCCGCGCAAGCCCGAGTGGCGCGGCTGGTGATGCGTTGCGCCCGATGCTTGCTGATGCGCGCTCCCTCTCCCCGCCTGCGGGGAGAGGGTCGGGGTGAGGGGGATTTGCCGCGAGCTCATGCCATTTCGCCGTTTGGCCGACCATGACTCTGCAACCGGATGAGACCGCTGTTGCTCCTGCCACGGCCGCGCCGGCGCCGCTGCTCGCGGTGCGCAACGTCGAAGTGGTGTACGACGAGGTCATCCTCGTCCTGCGCGGCTTGAGCCTCGAGGTTCCGGCAGGCGCCGTGGTGGCGCTGCTCGGGGCCAACGGCGCCGGCAAGTCCACCACGCTCAAGGCCATCTCCGGCCTGCTGAAGTCCGAGGACGGCAAGGTCACCCGGGGCGAGATCGTGTTCGACGGCCAGCGGATCGACGGAATCGATCCCGACCGGATCGTGCGTCGCGGCATCTTCCAGGTGATGGAAGGCCGGCGCATCATCGCCGACATGACCATCGGGGAAAATCTGCGGCTCGGCGCCTTCACCCGTCGCGACAACGAGGTCGCGCGCGACCTCGAGCGGGTGCTCGACTATTTTCCGCGCCTGCGGGAGCGCACCGGCCTTGCCGGATACCTGTCGGGCGGCGAGCAGCAGATGCTGGCGATCGGTCGCGCCCTCATGGCGCGCCCGAAGATGATCCTGATGGACGAGCCCTCCATGGGCCTGTCGCCGCTCCTCGTGAAGGAGGTTTTTTCCATCATCCGCCGCATCAATCGCGATCTCGGCGTGACGGTGCTGCTGGTCGAGCAGAACGCCCGCGCTGCCCTTTCGGTCGCGAGCTACGGCTACGTGATGGAGCAGGGGAAGGTCGTGCTCGACGGTACCGCGGACGCGCTGCGGGAGAACGAGGACGTCAAGGAATTCTACCTCGGCGGCGCCGGCAGCGAGCGCAAGAGTTTCAAGAACCTGAAAAGCTTCCGCCGGCGCAAGCGCTGGCTGTGACCAAATGCTGCCTTTGCGGTCCCCTCCCCACCGCTCACGAGAGCCGGGGAGGGGAGACGGGACGCAGCATGTCCCGCCCAGATTCTCTGCCTCCGCCAAGTCCGCGGGACCACACCGTCGTTCGGCATGATGGCGGCGTCGAATGTCGCCCCCTCGGTCTGCGCATCACTCAGGATGGCGTTGGTGAGGTTGGCGCCTCGAGATTGGCGCCGCGCAGGTCGGCCGCATGCAGGTTGGCGCCGAACAGGTCGACGCCGGCGGGTCGCGCTCTGCTCAGGGTAGCCGGCGGATGCGTTGCCTTACGGTATAGGGATGACTCCTAATTCCCCTCGGCGGATTGCCGCCCTACAGTCGGCCAACTGCATTTGAGTGACGGGGGGTCGAGTCATGCAGTACTTTTTCCACATTACCGACGGAAGCAGGCTCTATGCGGACCACACGGGACAAACCTGCGCCAGTCGCGTTGCCGCCGGGACTTGTGCGGCGCAAATCGCCAGGGATCTCGCGGCCGATGGCGACACTTACGCCAGCTTCGTCGTCAGCGTGGCGGATGCGCGGGGCAACGAGCTGGCGCGGATTCCGGTCGGCAAACGATACGAGTGAGTGCTGACGGAGAATTCGATCCCAATCGCGAGGGCCACGGCGGGGAATTTGCGCCCCGACCGGTTTCGTCACTCGGTCGCCTCCAGTTCCAGGTCCGGCTCGTCGTTTGCTGCCAGGGCGATGATCTTGGCGAGTCCGGTGTGGCCGGAAGCCGATTTCGCCAGGGTGATCGGCCGGCGCCCCATCGGCGACCGCTCCGCGGGTTTCGCTCGCTCGCGTGATTGCGCGTACAACCCGCTGCCGGCGCCGTTCGACGGTGCGGCACTGATCAGGCTCGGCAGATCGCAAGTGGCCGCGATGGCCAGCCCGATCGCGTGCAAGTGCCCACGGGCGTAGCAGAAATAGGCCACCTGGGCGCGTTGCCTGTCAGGCAGGTGTGACACGATCGCCGGAGCTTCCGCCACGGATGCCCGCAACAGGTGACGGACGAGCTCGGTGGGAACCAAATTGTCCCGCTCATCGGAGATCGTTGCGCCCGCTCGTAGAACCGCCGCCGCCATCGCACCCTCCCGGAATAGTCTCGTCGCCGGATGGTTGGGTCGGACGCGGATTTTGCCCAAACACCAACCACGCGATCACCTTGATAAGCCCAGGGATTCGGCTGCGAAATAGAGTCGATTCCGGCCGGGAGATTTACCTACCCGGCGAGGCTCGTGTCCCGGTTCCGACGTTCAGCACATGATTCCCGTGTGGCTTTGGATCGTCGCGCCGGATCCTGACGTGGACCAGGTGTTCGCCCCCGATGGCTGACCTGCCCGTCAAATCCGCGCTGCTATGCAGCGCGGATTTTTTGACTCAGAACAATAATTTCCCCGGCGCGCCTGCTAGGCACGGACCGCAGTGCGGATGACAGGGAGAATGCGGTATGCCCAAAGTCATGAAACGATCCATCGTCATCGACGGTCACAAGACCAGCATCAGCCTGGAAGACGACTTCTGGCTTGCGTTGAAAGAGATCGCGGTGCGTAACCGCGTGCGCGTGTCCGCCCTGATTGCGCGGATCGACAGCGAACGGAACGGAAACCTGTCTTCCGCCATCCGCACGTTCATCCTCGCTCACTACCGCACGCGCGTCGCGGGTGACGTCGTGCTGCAGCGGCCGCCACAGCAGGACGTCGCGCTTGCGGGTGGCTCGCCGGTCTGAGCCTAAGCCCCGCGCACGAGCCGAGGCCACGCGACCGCCCGCCTTGGCCTCCTCGACGGGCGGCAAGCGTCGTGCACGCTGCAATGCAGCGTTTGGGGTTGCGTTGCGGCGTCTTCGGGCTCGGCGCTGGAGGTCGCCGGGTCGACGTGTGATCTCGCGGCGGTCGATCCGCCGTCGGACGACGCCTCGAACGCAATGATGTCGCAGACGACGCCCGCCCGCCGCAACGCCGCGACGATGTTGACGGAGATGAGCCAGCGGTCCTTGCCAGCTTGTTGCGCTTGAGGGGCCGCTTGCGCCGGTGCTGCGCGACGGGGCCGGGCTCGCCGGCATCTTCCGGCTTGCGCTCAGCCGGCCGAGATGCGTCGGCGGCCGGCTGCGGGCTTTTGCGGCACGTCGTCCTCGATGTCTGCATCTCCGGTTGCAATAGGTTAAATCACGCCCGAAAGGCTAGTTGATTCCTGTGTCACCTGAAAATGCCCCATCGGGGTACCGCTGCGGCACGCGCCCGTGGCTTGGTTATGGCGATTCCCATAACGTCTGGGGCGCGTCGGTCAAGTCTTGCACTGGCTCGAGCCCGGCGGGTGCGACGCGTGTGGTCGCCCGCCTGCTAGACGCCAAGTAAATAGCTCTCACTGTCCGATTGAGTTCAGGTCGACACCTTGGGCGTCATACCGCGGCCAGTGGTTGATTTGACCTGTGGGGACCTGTGCAAAGGCGCCATCGTGGCCCCGATAGAGCGGCGCACGCAGGTAGTTCGCCGCGTCGGCCTGCGGAGCAACATTGCCGCTGCCGATATCGGGATCATACGACTGGGCGAAGGCCGGGGAGGCGACGAGCGTGGCAAACGCCACGGCAGCAACGAGCATTTTCATGACACATCTCCATTTTGCGGGTGGATCAACGATCTTGAGCTTCTGGGAGCAAGGGGACCCGCGTGTCCCCGCCCTGCACTGCAATATGGGTCGCCGATCGGGCCGATCATGCCTTGATCGTTGAACACACCATTTGCATTGCTTGAATGATTTCAGCAGAACGGTGAGGGCGCCGTGCGATGACGGGGCGCCGCGCTGCGGATCGGTCGCGCGGCGGGGCCGGCGCCGCCCGCGGTGCCTACTTGTCCACCCGCATCCAGCCCTCGGGCATCAGCCGCTGCTGCGGCATGAAGCGGCCCTTGTAGTCCATCTTGCGGGAGCCTTCGACCCAGTAGCCGAGATACGCATAGGGCAGCCCCATGCGGCGGGCGCGAGCGATGTGGTCGAGGATCATGAAGGTGCCGAGCGAGCGGTCGCGGTGGTCGGGGTCGTAGAACGAGTAGACCATGGACAGGCCGTCGCTCAGCACGTCGGTGAGCGCCACCGCGTAGAGCGGGCCGCTGCTGCGCCCGGTGAAGCCGGAATCCGGGTCGCGCAGGCGGTACTCGACCAGCCTGGTATCGACGTGGCTGTCCTCGACCATCATCGCATAGTCGAGCACGGTCATGTCGGCCATGCCGCCGTCGCGGTGGCGGCTGTCGAGATAGCCGCGGAACACCGAGTACTGCTCGGAGGTCGGCACCGACACCCGCATCTCGCCGACGATGTCCTCGTTGCGGGCGAGCACGCGGCGCAGGCCGCGGCCGGGACGGAAATCCTCGGTGATGACGCGCACCGACAGGCAGGCGCGGCAGCCCTCGCAGGCCGGCCGATAGGCGATCGACTGGCTGCGGCGAAAGCCGCCGTGGGTCAGAAGGTCGTTGAGCTCGCCGGCCTTCTCGCCCACCAGATGCGTGAACACTTTACGTTCCTCCCGCCCCGGCAGATAGGGGCAAGGCGAGGGCGCCGTGAGGTAGAACTGGGGAGTATCGCGAGAATGCTGGGTCACGAAGGCTCAACCGGACTCGGACGAGTACCGCCGGGCGACGTGCCGTCAGGCGGGGTGCCGCCGGGCGGCAGAGCGCCGACCGCCTGAGAATTGCGCGATGCGGCGCCGCCGTCAAAGATTCTTGTCGCGATGCCTAACATCAGGGCGGGGCCGCTCCGCCCGCCCCGCTCGCCCGCAGGGTGGCGGCGCGGGCGGGGTTGTTGATCACCACCGTGCCGACCACGATGTCGTGCAGCAGCCGCCGGCGCTCATTGAAGAAGCCGACCAGGAGGACCAGCGGCGTGAGCGCCGAAACGGTGACCCAGAACACGATGGCATGCACCGCGCCGAGCAGAAAATAGGCTGGCGCGCCGTACCAGGTGCGCATTTCCAGGTCCAGCATCCGCATCCCGATGGTCGCCGAGGCGGCGCCACCGAAGGTGAGGCCATAGTAGCAGATCGCCCAGATGGTGGCGGCTGCGGGCAGGAGCCAGAACAGGAACCAGCCGAGCCCGAAGGTGAACAGGCCGAACAGCAGGATGAACAGGGCCGCGAACAGGACCGGAACGGTGATGATGACGACATCGATCAGGAAGGCGAGCATGCGGCGCGCCAGCACGCCTTCGAACAGCTCGGGAGCGGTCACCGGGTCGTAGGCGTGCGGCTTCACCTCGACGGTGAAACCGATGCGGCGCGGCTCGTTGTCGGACATGACTCGGATCTCTGGCCTCCGTCCGGAAAATGCAGTCAAGGGCGGCACGACGCAAGTGGGCGCCCAAGGCCATCTCGCCGCGGCCGGAAAGCAACTATAAGCCTTCCCGAACGGTTGCCGATCGCGCGCATGGGACAAACCGCATGGTCACGCTCGCCGATATCGAAGCTGCGCGCCGCGTCATCGCCGGCGAGGTCCTGCGCACGCCCATGCTGCCCGCGCCCAAGCTCTCCGCGCTGACCGGCGCCGAGGTGTTCGTCAAATACGAGAACCTGCAGGTGACGAACTCGTTCAAGGAGCGCGGCGCGGTGACCAAGCTCGCCTCGCTCGATGCCGCGGAGCGCGCCCGCGGCGTGATCGCCATGTCGGCCGGCAACCACGCTCAGGCGGTCGCCTATCACGCGGCGCGCCTCGGTATTCCGGCCACCATTGTGATGCCGGAGGCGACGCCCTACGTGAAGGTCGCGGCGACCAAGGCGTATGGCGCAGAGGTCGTGCTCGAGGGCGAGGGAATTTCCGAGGCGCAGGCCCGCGCCGCGGCGCTCGCCGAGGAGCGCAACCTCACCTGGGTCCACCCTTACGACGATCCATCCGTCATCGCCGGCCAGGGCACGATCGCGCTGGAGATGCTGGAGGAAGTCCCCCATCTCGATGTGCTGGTGATCCCGATCGGCGGCGGGGGGCTGATCGCCGGCAACGCGGTCGCGGCACGCGCCGTGCGGCCGGGGATCGAGGTGGTGGGGGCGGAAGCCGCGCTCTACCCGTCGATGTGGAACGCGCTCAACGGCGCCGACAGGCCATGCGGCGGGGCGACGCTCGCCGAGGGCATCGCGGTGAAGACTATCGGCCGGCTCACCCTGCCGATCTGCCGTGCGCTCGTCTCCGACGTGGTGCTGGTCGGCGAGGCCGACCTGGAGCGCGCGGTCAATGCCTACCTCACGCTGCAGAAGGCGATGGCCGAGGGGGCGGGGGCCGCCGGCCTCGCCGCCCTGATGGTGGAGCCCGAGCGCTTCCGCGGCCGCACGGTCGGTCTCATCCTGTGCGGCGGCAATATCGATCCGCGCATCCTCGCCTCGATCATGGTACGCGAGCTCGAGCGCGAGGACCGCATCGTGTCGTTCCGCCTGACCATCCCGGATCGGCCCGGCGTGCTCGGGCAGATCGCTACGCGGCTGGGCGAGCTCGGCGCCAACATCCTCGAGGTCGACCACAAGCGGCTGTTCCTCGACGTTCCCGCCAAAGGGGCGCGCCTCGACGTGACGGTGGAGACGCGCGACCGCGCCCATGCCGACGCCATCGTCGCGGCGTTCGCGGCGGGCGGCTATCAGCCGGTGCGGATTTCCCCCGGAGACGCGCTGGAATAGCTCGCATAGGATGGGCGCGCCGCCCCGACCGGGATGGGGCGGGATCGGCTGGGTCATGCGGGAAAAAGAGCTGCGCATCGCGCTCGTCTGCTTCGGCGGCGTGTCGCTCGCCGTCTACATGCACGGCATCAGCAAGGAGATTCTCAAGCTGGTGCGGGCATCGAGTGCGCTGCATGCGATCCCCGACCGCGCTCGGCGCCTCAAGGCCTCGTTCCTCGAGGAAGCCGATCCGGCGCAACGGGAATACGACACCGAATCGGTCTATTTCGACCTTTTGCGCGAGATCGGCCGCAAGGTCGAGCTGCGCGTCATCGTCGACATCATCGCCGGCGCCTCTGCCGGCGGCATCAACGGCACCATGCTGGCGCGTGCGCTGAGCCACGACCTGCCGATGGGCCCGCAGCGCAACCTGTGGCTGGAGAACGCCGACGTCGCCGTGCTGCTGTCGCCCGACGCGAAGGCGGGCGCGTGGAGCAAGTGGTTCCTCAAGCCGGTGATCTGGGGCGCAGCGGCGAGCGGCTATCTGGCGGCGCACGAGAAGGAGGTGCGTCAGAAGGTGTCGCTGTTCATCCGTTCGCGCTGGTTCAAGCCCCCGCTCGACGGACGGGGGATGGCGCGGCTGATGTACGATGCCATCGTCGCGATGGGTGCGCCCAGGCATGACGGCGCGTCGCTGCTGCCCTCCGGCCAGTCGCTCGACCTGTTCGTGACGGTGACGGACTATCACGGCTATCACCAGCTCGTGCAGATCCACGATCCGCCGCTGGTGCACGAGCTCGAGCATCACCACGTCCTGCATTTCACCTGCCGGCGGACGCCGACTGGCGAGATCGAAAGCGATTTCGGCCTCGATAATGCGCCCGCGCTCGCCTTTGCGGCACGCGCGACGTCCTCGTTCCCCGGCGCGTTTCCGCCGGCGCGTATCGCCGAGATCGACGAGATCGCCGCCGAGCGGCGCGATGCCTGGCCGCGGCGCGCCGATTTCATCGCGCGCAATTTCCCGCGCCATGTGCGGGCCGAGCTCGATCCCACCGGCTGCTCGTTCATCGACGGCGCGGTCCTCAACAACCGGCCGTTCCACGAGGCGATCGGGGCGATCCATGGACGGCCGGCCTATCGCCAGGTCGATCGGCGGCTGGTGTTCATCGATCCCGACCCGGCGCCGCCGGTTTCCGCGCCGCACCGCCGAGTCCCGGGCTTTTTCGCCACTCTGCGCGGCGCGATCTCCGACATTCCACGCGCCCAGCCGGTCACCGACGAGCTGAGCTGGGTGATCGGGTTCAATGAGCAGGTCCGTCGGGTCAAGGACATCATCGAAGGTGCGCGGCCGCAGATCAGCCGGCTGGTGACGCGGGTGGTCGCCATGCCGCTCGACCGGGCGATCGGGCCTGAGCAGATCCGGACGTGGCGCGAGCAGGTAAATGGCGAGGTTGGGCGCGACGCCGGATTTGCCTACGCGGGCTATGTGCGCCTCAAGCTGGCCGCGGTGCGCGCGTCCCTGGCCCAGCTCATCGTGCGGATTCGCGGCCAGTCCGCGCAATCGCCGCTCTCGCGCGTCGTCACCGAGATCATCGACGTGTGGGCGGCGCGGCGCGGGCTCGTCATGGATCCGGATGCGGATCACGCGCCGCAGGCGGCGCCCGAACAGTTGTCACGCTGGGCCAAGTTCCTGCTTGCCTTCGATCTCGGCTATCGCGAACGTCGCCTGCATTTCCTGATCGAAGGGCAGAACCGGCTCTATCAGTTGCTCGACGAGGCGAAGTTCGAGGGCCTCGATCCGCGCGTCGTCGACCGGCTCAAGCGCGAATTCTATGCCCTGCTCGACGCGTTGCGCCGGCGCGAGCGCGCCGGCTTCTACAGCCAGAAGACCCACGATCTGGTGGCGGAGATATTCCCCGAGGCGCCGCTCGCCGGCGAGATCAGGAGCCTCCGGACGTTTGCCGAGGCATTCGTCGAGCGGCATGGCGAGGCGCTCGACCGGCTGATGGATCGCCTGGCGGCGGAGATCGATCTCGCCAGCTCGACGCGCGAGGTCGACGAACTGCTGGCGACGCTCGGTCCGCCGCAATGGCGCAGCGATGCGCGACGCGAAGTCCTCATCAACTATCTGGGATTTCCGTTCTGGGACGTGCTGACCTTCCCGGTCACCAGCACGCGGCAGCTCGGCGAGTTCAACGAGATCCTGATCGACCGCATCAGCCCGCAGGATGTCCGCTCGCTCGCGGGGTTCGACGGCGCCGCCAGCCTCAAGGGCGTCGGCTTCGGCCATTTCGCCGCATTTCTCTCGCGCGCCTACCGCGAGAACGACTATCTGCTCGGCCGCCTGCACGCGCTCGACCGGCTGATCGACATCGTGTGCGACGCGGCCGGCATCGACGCGCACGGCGACATCGACATCCGCGCCCTCAAACGGAAGGGCTTCGCCACGATCCTCGACTCCGAGGAGCCGCACCTGGCGCAAAGCGCCGAGTTGGTGGCGGCGCTGCGGGACTGCGTGGCGGGACTGGCGAAGAAAGCGAATGGCGAAGAAGGCGAATAGCGAGTAGCGAATAGGGAAAGAATGATCCGTGGAAATCCAGCGCGCTTTCTATTCGCTATTCGCTATTCGCCCTTTATTGCGGAGGTGGAGGCGGCTCGGCCGGTGGATCGCAGCTCTTGAGCGCGACCTGCTGTTCGTAGACCCGCTGTTCCCACAATGCCTTGCTGCGGTCGGGGCCATAGACCACGTTGCCGATGACATTGCCGGCCGCGGTTCCGCTCGCCCGGTCCATCAGCTTCTCCTGCTCGTTGCGCTTGGTCGCAGCGGTCGCCGCCCGCTTCTTGAGCTCGGCGCAGTCGAGCTGATCGACCTTGTAGGGCTCCATGTACATCAGCGACCCGACGAGATGGCTCTCGCAGCCGGCGAGCACCGCCGCGACAGCGAGAATTGCCACATCGACCTTGCGCATGGCGAATGAATGCCGGCGAAAGCCGCCCGAATTGCGGCTTGCGCGTTGCGGCCCGCCGTGGGGCGGGCCCTCTGTGGCACTACCATTTAGGGGCCGATCTGTTTCAGCTTCTCGGCCACGCGCGGAGCGAAATAGGTGAGCACGCCGTCGGCGCCGGCACGCTTGAATGCGGTCAGACTCTCCAGCATCGCCTTGTCGCCGTCGAGCCAGCCGTTCTGCGCGGCCGCCGAGATCATCGCGTACTCGCCCGACACCTGGTAGGCGAAGGTCGGCATGCCGAAGGCCTCTTTCACCCGGCACAGGATGTCGAGATAGGGCATCCCCGGCTTCACCATGATCATGTCGGCGCCTTCGGCGATGTCGATCTCGACCTCGCGCAGCGCCTCGTCGGAATTTCCGGGGTCCATCTGGTAGGTGCGCTTGTCGCCGGTCAAGGTCGCCGACGAGCCGACGGCGTCGCGGAACGGCCCGTAGAACGCCGAGGCGTATTTCGCCGCGTAGGACATGATCTGCACGTCTGTGCGGCCGGCCTGGTCGAGGGCGGCGCGGATCGCCCCGATGCGGCCGTCCATCATGTCCGAGGGCGCGATGATGTCGCAGCCCGCCTCGGCCTCGACCAGCGCCTGCCTGACCAGGACCTCGACCGTCTCGTCGTTGAGGATCGTGCCGTCGCGCAGGAGCCCGTCATGGCCATGGCTGGTATAGGGATCGAGCGCCACGTCGCACAGGACGCCGATGTCCGGCACCTCGCGCTTGATGGCGCGGATCGCGCGGCACACGAGATTGTCGGGGTTGAGTGCCTCGCTCCCGTCCTCGTCGCGCAGCTTGGGGTCGGTATAGGGGAACAAGGCGAGGCAGGGGATCCTGAGCCGCATCGCCCGCTCGGCCTCGCGCACCGCCTCGTCGACCGAAAGCCGCTCCACGCCGGGCATCGAATCGATCTTGATTCGCCGCCGCTCGCCGTCGATCACGAACAGCGGCCAGATCAGGTCGTCGGCGGTCAGCGCCTTTTCCCGCACCAGCCGGCGCGCCCATTCGGCGCGACGGTTGCGTCGCATTCGGGTCGGCAAGTCGAGCCCCGGCCCTCCCGCGCTTGCGGGGGAGGGAAGGGAGGGGGCAGGGCTCTCGGCCGGGACGATGCGGACCTTGGATTCGATCGGGCGGCCGTACTTGATGGCCATGGCGGGCCTCCTGTTGGCCCGCTCTTATTACGCGTTCTCGAACCGACCTGCCACTCCCTCGCTGCCGGGACACACTCGTGTCCCGGTTCCGACGTTCGTATCCCTTTGCAGCACCCCCTCATACGAACGTCGGAACCAAAGGGACACTAGCAACCATAAGATTCTAGTGTGGCTTTGGATTTGACGTTCCTACGAAGGGTCGCCGCAATACTGGTAGGAACGTCAAATCCGCCACACTAGACGTCAGCCGGGCGCCATTTCGCGGATCGGGGGGCGCGGGCGGGCCTCGATCTTCTTCTGCAGCGCTTCCGTCGTCGGCTTTTCGATGAACACGTAGACGAGGAGCGGCAGCACAATCGCGCAGGCGAGCATGCAGAAGACGTAGAGCCAGGGCGCGCTCGTCGGCTCGATCCAGCGTCCCAGGACCATGCGCGGCAGGCCGAGCGCCATGGGATGCACCAGGTAGAGCGAGTAGGAGGCGTCGCCCAGGAAGCCGAATAGGCGCCAGAAGCCGTTGGCGGCGGGCCGCTGCTCGGCGAGCGCGAGCCCGCCGATGATCGCGATGGCCGGCACGCCCCACAGCAGAACCCGCATCGCCGACTCCGGCGGCGGACCGAAGAAATGCCCCTGCGTCGCCGACCAAGCGTAGACCGCAAGGCCTGAGAGCACCAGCGCGCGAACCAGCCACCGGGGCAGCCGCACGCCGTCGCGATAGGCCAGCGCGATGATCATCCCGAAAACGAACTCGATGATGATCGGGCAGGTCCAGAACCCGAACGGCTCGGGCAGCGGGCCGAACAGGAAACCGATGACGATCAGGGTGCAGAACAACGAGCCGATGGCGATGACGACGCCGCGACGCGACAGGAACACGAAGATGCCGAACAACGAGTAGAAGAACATCTCGTAGTTCAACGTCCAGCCGACCCCATGGATCGGTGACACGGTTCCGTCCCCGCGCGGAAAAGGCAGGAACGCATAGGACGAGACGACCCACTGAAGGAAGTTGCCGCCCGCATCGAAGTCGCGATGCCGGAGCAGGATCCAGAGGAGCATGATCGTCGTGGTCGCCCAATAGAGCGGGACGATGCGCGCGACCCGGCGCAGGAAGAAGATGCGTGTGGCGCCGGGGCGTCCGAACAGGCGCTCGGACGCGTACACCATGATGAACCCGGAGATCACGAAGAACAGGTCGACGCTCGCCGCCCCGATATTGAAATACGGGATGAAATCCGGCATGGCCAGCTGGGCGGAGAAGTACAGCTGGATGTGAACGAGAATGACCGCCAGCACGGCGAAGCCGCGCATCGCCTGAATTGACAGCAATACGCCCGAAGAGCCGGGGGGCGCGGGTTTCGGCGGATCGAGGATTTGGGTCATTCTCCCCTCGTCCGGTTGTGTACGGGCGCCGCCACGAACGGTCAATGGGTCCGGCTGCGTGAGTTCGAGAGTGTTGCCGGGGGGCCGCACTTCACCCGGCCGCCTGGGGAGTAAGGATGGATTTCGAGCTCACCGAGGAACAACGTGCGTTTCAGGATACCGCGCGCACGTTCGCGCGCCAGGAGATGATGCCGTTTGCGCGCGAATGGGACGAAAACGAGATTTTTCCAGTCGAGGCGCTGCGCAAGGCGGCGGGGCTCGGCTTCGGCGGCATCTATGTGCGCGAAGACGTCGGCGGCTCGGATCTTGCCAATCTGGACGCCATCCTGATCTACGAGGAGCTGGCGCAAGGGTGCACCTCCACCACCGCCTATATCTCGATCCACAACATGGCGGCCTGGATGATCGACCGCTATGGCTCGGACGAGCAGCGGCGGCGCCTGCTGCCCCGGCTGTGCTCGATGGAGCATTTCGCGAGCTATTGCCTCACCGAGCCGAACTCCGGCTCGGATGCCGCCAGCATCTCGACCCGCGCGATCCTCGACGGCGACCACTACGTGCTCGACGGCAGCAAGGCGTTCATCTCCGGCGCCGGCACGTCGGACCTCTATGTCTGCATGGTGCGCAGCGGCGGAACCGGGCCCAAGGGCATCTCCTGCCTCGTGGTCGAGAAGGGCACGCCCGGCTTGTCGTTCGGCGCCAGGGAAAAGAAGCTCGGCTGGAAGTCGCAGCCCAACGCCATGGTGAACTTCGACAATTGCCGGGTTCCGGTGGCGAACCGCATCGGGCGCGAAGGGCAGGGGTTCTCCATCGCCATGGCCGGGCTCGACGGCGGCCGCCTCGGCATCGCCGCCTGCTCGCTCGGCGGCGCGCAGTTCTGCCTCGACCGCACCGTCGAGTACATGCGCGAGCGCCGGCAGTTCGGCTCGCGGCTGTCGCGGTTCCAGGCGCTGCGCTTTCGCGTCGCCGATTTCGCCACCGAGATGGAGGCGGCTCGCCTGATGCTGCGGCGCGCCGCCGTCGCGGTCGCCAACAAGGAGCCGGGCGCGACGCGGCTTGCCGCCATGGCGAAGCGGCTCGCCACCGACACCGGCTTCGAGGTGGTCAACGGATGCCTGCAGCTGCATGGCGGTTACGGCTATCTGCGCGACTATCCGATCGAGCGGGTGCTGCGCGACGTGCGCGTGCACCAGATCCTCGAAGGGACCAACGAGGTGATGCGGCTGATCGTCAGCCGGGACATGTTGGGGAACTGAGACGTTCCTGGCGTCATTGGCGCAACGAGGAGAGGCCGCCATGCTGACGGGAGACCTCGCGCTTGCAACCGCCGCCGCGTTCGCGGGCGCCGCCCTCTACGTCAGCGTCGCCGAGCAGCCGGCGCGGCTCGAGCTCGACGCCAAGGCGCTGCTCACGGAATGGAAGCCGAGTTACGCGCGCGGCCTGCGCATGCAGGCGCCGCTCGCCCTCATCGCCGGAGCGTTCGGCATCGTGGCGTTCCTTCTCAGCTACAACTGGCTGTGGCTCATCGGGGCGGTTCTCATCGTCGCCAACTGGCCCTACACGCTCCTCGTCATCAAGCCGGTGAACGACGCGCTCGAGGCGACGCCGGTCGCTGAGGCGGATGCGGCGACGCGCAGCCGCATCGAGCAATGGGGACGGTTGCACGCCGGACGCAGCGCGCTCGGGCTTGCGGCAACGCTCGCCTATCTGGGGGCGGCAAGCCTCGGTTGACCACCGCGGGCCCTCTGGTGCGGCCGTGCGATATCGTTATGATCGGCGCATCGGGGGCGTCGCAGCCTCCCCGTGAAGTGGCTCAGGCCATGCAAGCGCTGCTCCCTTTGTCATGGGAGCAAGCCATGGATGGCCTCCTCGACATTGCGTTGTTTCTCGCTGCGACCTTTACGGCAGCTTTGGTCGCGGGGCTCGCCGGCTTCGCCTTCGGGCTGGTGGCGGCCGCGGTCTGGTTGCATGTCCTGACGCCGCTGCAGACCGCGAGCCTGATCATCGCCTTCGGCCTCATCGTGCAAGGGGTTGCGGTCTGGAAGCTGCGCGGCGCGCTCGCCTGGACGCGGCTGTGGCCGTTCCTCCTCGGTGCCGCACTCGGCGTCCCGCTCGGCGTCTGGGTTCTCGCCCTTGCCGATCCTGCCCAGGTGCGCAAAGGCGTGGCTGCCTTCCTGGTTCTCTACAGCCTCTACGGGCTCGCGCGCCCGGCCTTGCCGCCAGTCAAGGCCGGGGCCGCGGCGGCAGCGAGCGTCGGCTTCCTCAACGGCGTGCTGGGCGGGATGACCGGTCTCGCGGGGATTCTGGTGACCATCTGGTGCGGCCTGCGCGGCTGGAAGAAGGACGAGCAGCGCGCCGTGTTCCAGCCCGTCGGAGTCGCGATCTTTGCCATGAGCGCCGCCTGGCTCGGCGCCAAGGGCGCGATCTCCCTCGACATCGTCAAGCTGTTTGCGCTCGGGCTTCCCGTGCTCCTGGCCGGAACGTGGCTCGGCCTCACGCTCTACGGGCGTCTCGACGAGCAGGGCTTCCGCCGCGTCGTGCTGGTGCTGCTGCTGGTGTCGGGCGTGGCGCTGCTGCTGTAGTCCGGATGAGCCCTCGGGTCGCGGCTTCGCCGCGTCCGAGGACAGGCTGCGCGAAAATCCGGCGACTGGAAAGAGCCGGCGGCGCATTGTACAGGGGTAACTCCCGTCTTTGTGTGTCCGGATTTCTCCTTGATGACCACCGATTCCGAGATCCTGTTCGAGCGCCGCGGCGCTGCCGGGATCGTCACCCTCAACCGCCCGAAAGCGCTCAATGCCGTTACCCACGCGATGGTGCGCGCGCTCGCCGCGAAGCTCGGCGAATGGGCGAAGGACGCAGCCGTCACCCGCGTCGTCATACGCGCCGCGGGTGAGCGCGCCTTCTCGGCCGGCGGCGATATCCGCGCGCTGTACGAGCTGGGAAAGGCCGGCCGGCATGGCGAAGCGCTGCAGTTCTGGCGCGACGAGTACCGGCTCAACACGCTGATCAAGCGCTATCCGAAGCCCTACGTGGCGCTGATCGACGGGATCGTCATGGGGGGCGGCGTTGGCATCTCGATCCATGGCTCCCATCGCGTTGCCGGCGACCGTTTCCAGTTTGCGATGCCCGAAGTGGGTATCGGGTTCTTCCCCGACGTCGGGGCGACCTGGTTCCTGCCCCGCCTGCCGGGGGCGCTCGGTACCCACTGCGCGCTGACCGGCGAGCGCATGAAGAATGCCGACGCGGTTGCGGCCGGCGTCGCCACCCATTACGTCGCCTCGTCGCGCTTTCCCGACCTCCTCGAGGCGCTCTGCGGGACCGCGCCGGTCGACAGCACTGTCACAAGCTTCGCCGAGAGGCTCGGCATCGGCCCGCTCTCGGTCTATCGTGCGGCGATCGACCGGCTGTTCTCCGGCGACCGCATCGAGGAGATCATGGCGGTGCTCGATCACGAGGCGATCTCTGGCAGCCCGGACGCGGGCTTTGCCGGCGCGACGGTCTCGGCCATCCGCGGCAAGTCGCCAGTGAGCCTCAAGATCGCGCTCCGGCAGGTGCGCCGCGGCCGGGACTGGTCGTTCACGGATTGCATGCGAACCGAATTTCGCATCGTCTCGCGGATCATCTTCGGGCATGATTTCTATGAGGGCGTGCGCGCAGTGATCATCGACAAGGACAATGCACCGCGGTGGAACCCGGACCGGCTTGCGCAGGTCCCCGACGATGCGGTCGAGCGCTATTTCGCCCCGCTCGACAGCGAGCTGGAGCTGCCATGAGGGATCCGATGAACGCGCTCGACCAGCCCGATGCGGCCGAGGCCGAGGAGCAATGGACCGTCTGGTTCATGCGGTTTCTCCGTGTCATGGCCGTCGTTTCGCTGGTCAAGGGCCTGTACCACTGGGCGCTCATCGTCGGGGTCGGTCAGGGGCCGTTCTCGGCCTTCGAAGTGAGCTCGACCGCCTGGCAGGCGGCCACCATGTATTTCGCCGTGATCGACCTGGTGGCGGCGGTGGGCCTGTGGCTCGCGGCTGCGTGGGGCGGCGTCGTGTGGCTGACCGCGACCATTTCGATGGCGGCGATCGAGCTGTTCTTTCCCCAGGTCTATGGCGGGCGGATCCTCGTCATCGTCGTCGAACTCATCATGCTGATCGCCTATTTCGCCCTCGCCATCGCGGCGGCGCGCGAACGCCCCGAATAGGTCGCCACGAACACGAGGGGAGGAAGAAATGCGGGCTAGGGTCGGATTCATCGGGCTCGGCAATATGGGCCTGCCGATGGCGCTCAACCTCGTCAAGGCCGGTCACCAGGTCGAGGGTTTCGACGTGAACGCCGCCGCAGTCGAAAAGCTGCAGGGGGCCGGCGGTGCGAGCGCCGGCGGCGTCAAGGTTGCGGCCACGCGCGCCGACGTGGTCATCACCATGCTGCCCTCGGGCAAGGAGGTGCAGGACGTCTACCTCGGTGCCGACGGCATCGTGGTCAATGCCAATCCCGGTACGCTGCTGGTCGATTCCTCGACCATCGACGTGGACACGGCGCGCCTGGTGGCCGCGGCGGCCGATGCCAAGGGGCTCTCCATGCTCGACGCGCCGGTGTCCGGCGGCGTGAGCGGCGCGCAGGGCGCGACGCTGACCTTCATGGTGGGGGGAAGCGAGGCCGCGTTCGCGCGCGGGCGGCCGCTGTTGGAGGCGATGGGCCGCACGATCGTGCACGCGGGCGGGTCGGGCAACGGGCAGGCGGCGAAGATCTGCAACAACCTGATGCTCGGCATCTCGATGATCGCGGTGTCGGAAGCCTTCGTGCTGGCCGAGAAGCTCGGTCTCGACGCGCAGACCCTGTTCGACATCGCGTCGAAATCGTCCGGCCAGTGCTGGTCGCTCACCAGCTACTGCCCGGTGCCGGGCCCGGTGCCGGCCTCGCCGGCGAACCGTGACTATCAGGCGGGCTTCACCGCCGCCATGATGCTCAAGGACCTCAAGCTCGCACAGGACGCGGCGCGCTCGGGTGGCGTGGCGACGCCGCTCGGGGCGGAAGCGGCCGTGCTCTACGGGCTCTACTGCGGGCACGGCAACGGCGCGAAGGATTTCTCCGGGATCATCAAATTCTTGCGAGGTGTCTGACGGCGAAGGGCGAATGGCGAGTAGCGAACAGGGAACGAGCGGCGCCGCGGATGCCTATTCGCCATTCGCTATTCGCCCAACTCGCCGCCCGAACAAGGTGAATGCGAAGTAACGAAATGTATTCAAAGGCCGAATGTCAATCGTCGATTCACTGTGACAGATAAACCTAATATTTATCGTGCAATTTAAGCCGATCTTAGATCATTGGACGTAGGTTGTGCCCTGCGTGACGAGGGACAGGGCTTCGTCAACGTGTACGGAAAAGCGCCAAAGGCGCAGTAAACAAGGGGCGTCACATGAAGAACGTAGCCACCGCGGTGGAGACCGCCGACCGTCAGGCGCGCTTCGACCATATCCAGCCGCACTATCTCGAGGCCTTGACGCTCGTCGAGCGGCTCCACCGGCGTCTGCTCGACGTCATCAAGGACGAGTTCGATCGCCGCGGCCGCGCCGACATCAACGCGGTGCAGGCGCTGCTCCTCTTCAATATCGGCGACAAGGAGCTGACCGCCGGCGAGCTGCGCACGCGCGGCTACTATCTCGGCTCCAACGTCTCCTACAATTTGAAGAAACTCGTCGAGATGGGCTTCCTCGACCACCAGCGCTCGCGCGTCGACCGCCGCTCGGTCCGCATCAAGCTCACCGACAAAGGCCGCGAGGTGCGCGACATCATCCAGGCGCTCTATCACAAGCACGTGCGCACGGTGGAGCAGGTGGGTGGCATCAACGCGACCGAGTTCCAGGGCCTCAACAAGGCGCTGCAGCGGCTCGAGCGGTTCTGGACCGACCAGATCCTCTATCGGCTCTGACCGCATTCAGGCCGAAACGGGATGGAAGCCCCGGCGCAAGCCGGGGCTTCATGGTTTGTGCAAGCCATCACGATCGGTGACGATTCTGTGAGATCGCGGCCGCGGCTTGGCCATCCTGTTGACGTGTAGACGCAGCACGTGGCATCGCTGTAGCGGGTGCGAAGCCAGAGGCCCAGCCCTTTCGTTGCGCCATGTTCTCGTCGGCGAGCCGCTACACCGCCAGATCAAGTCGGGGGCAGGCTTTCGCCGGAACAGGCGCTGAGGAATGCGACATGGCGATGAGCGCAGTCGTCGGAGCATTGTCCATCATGATGGCGGCGGGCGTGATCGCCGATTTCGACGTCACCGAAGTCGACAATGAAGTCCACGTGCAGGTCTGGCCTTCCGACGACAGCCGCCCGCGCAATCGCGTGCACCAGCAGGTCGCTCTGATGCTTGGACCGCGCATCGACGAACGCCGCATCACGGTGGTGATGCCATCGAAGGTGTGAGCGCACGCAATGCGGGCGGCCTGTCCGCGGGCTGCCTCCGCCCGGATTCGCGGCATCTTGTCCGGCGATGATCGCCAACATGTGATCGCGCCGGCTCGTCCGGCGACCTAACCTTTTTGCTTCGCGCACATCGATGCCCCGCGTGCGTCGTTCCGGCTGCCGACGGGGCATTTGTCAGGGAGGGATGCCATGTCTGAGATCAGCCGTCGAACGTTGCTGGGTGGGGCGGCCGCCGTTGCCGCCATGCCGCTCGCCGCACCCCGATCCGTCGATGCGGCTGCGCCGCCGAGCGGCAGGCAGGTGCCGAGCTTCTACCGCTATCGCATCGGCGAGTTCGAGCTCACCGCCGTTCTCGACGGCGTTCGCCGCCCGAAGCTCGAGGCGAGCCCGGCGCGCAATGCCAAGCTGGAAGAGGTCCAGGCGCTTCTGGAGGCGAGCCGTCTCCCGAAGGATCAGCTCAGCATCTATTTCCATCCCACCGTGGTCAATACCGGCGCGAAGCTGGTGCTGATCGATACCGGCAACGGACCCGGGAGCCTGCAGGCCGGGACCGGCCAGACTCCGGCCAACATCGCTGCCGCCGGCATCGACCCCAAGGCGGTCGACATCGTCATCATCTCGCATTTCCACGGCGACCATATTTCGGGCCTGCGCACCGCCGACGGCGCGCTCGCCTATCCCAATGCGGAGATCAAGGTGCCGGCGACCGAGTGGGCATTCTGGACCAACGAAGCCAACGCCGCAGGAGCGCCGCAGAACCAGCAGGCGACGTTCCAGAATGTCAAGCGCATCTTCGGTCCGATCGCCGGCGACGTGACGAAATACGAATGGGGCAAGGAGGTCGCGCCCGGCATCACGGCGCTCGAAACCAGCGGCCATACGCCCGGCCATACCTCGTTCGTCGTCGCGTCCGGATCCGGCAAGGTGCTGATCCAGGCCGACGTCACCGCCGGCTACGCGCCGCTGTTCGTGACCAATCCCGGCTGGCACGCGGGCGGCGACATGGACGGCGGCAAGGCCGAGCAGACCCGGCGCAAGCTCTACGACATGCTGGCCGCCGAGCGCATGCTGCTCTCGGGCTATCACTTCCCGTTCCCCTCGCTCGGCTATATCGAGAAGGCCGGCAGCGGTTATCGCCTGATCCCGGCGAACTGGAATCCGGCTCTGTAGCTCCTGCCCGAAGGTCGCCCGAGCGGAGTTCAGAGCGCGGCGGCACGGCGTCACACGACGAACCCGGGCGCGAAGCTTCCCGGCGTTACGCCGTTGAGCTCGATCGTGCCGCCGGACGGAGAGGAGGAGCACGACGTCGACGTCGGCCGAGGTGGCGGTGGTGAACCTCTGGCCCATGAGGTCGAGGCGGTCGCCTTCGACGAAGGAGAAGCCGTTGACTGGTTCCGATTGGTTTGCGCCGGTGCCGGAATTGGCCCTGGCGCCAAATGTTTAACGGCAGCAGGGCGCGCCCCGAAAGGACAAGCCGCCCTCGTTTCTGCCACCGCCCGCCGCGCCTTCGTGCGCACGATCGGCATCTCGCCCGCCGAGTACAAGTGGCGCTTCGGCGAGCGCGAGGCCGCGGAGTAAGCGGCGCGCTGCGCGGCGGGACGGCGAATGTCCCTCCCTTACCCCCGCTCCCCCAGATACGCGGCGCGGACGTGCGGGTTGTCGATCAGCGCCCGCCCGCTGCCTTCGAGCGCCAATGCGCCGGACTCCATGAGATAGGCGTGGTCGCACATGTCGAGGGCGGCGGACGCGTTCTGCTCGACCATCAGCACCGTGGTGCCGGACGCGCAGATGCCCTTGACGATGTCGAAGGTGCGCTCGACCAGTTGCGGGGCAAGGCCGAGCGAGGGCTCGTCGAACAGGATGAGCTTCGGCCGCGACATCAGTGCGCGGCCGATCGCCAGCATCTGCTGCTCGCCGCCCGACAACGTCCCGGCCGGCTGCTGCCGCCGCTCATGGAGGCGGGGAAACTGGTTGAAAATGTTCGCCATGTCGTCGGCGATCGCCTGGCGATCGCCGCGCAGGTAGCAACCCATCTGCAGGTTCTCCAACACGGTCATCTGCGGAAAGACGTGCCGCCCTTCCGGGCAGTGGGCGATGCCGAGCGAGAGGATCGTGCGCGCCGAGGCGTGGGTGATGTCGTGCCCGTCAAACCGGATGGTGCCGGCGCGCGGATGCAGGAGCCCCGAGATCGTTTTCAGCGTCGTGGTCTTGCCGGCACCGTTCGCGCCGATCAGGGCGACGAGCTGGCCCTTGCCGACCGTGATGGAAAGCCCCTTGAGGACATTCACCAGGCCGTAGCCGCAGACGACGTCGCGCAGTTCAAGCACGCTTGCGACCCTCTCCCAGATAGGCGCGGATGACGTCGGGGTTGTTCTGGATTACCGCCGGGGGACCTTCCGCGATGATGGTTCCCGAATTGAGCACGACGACGCGGTCCGATACCTGCATGACCATCGGCATGTCGTGCTCGACCAAGAGGACGGTCACGCCGGACGCGCGAATCGTCTCGACCAGCCGCATCACCCGGGCGGACTCGGCTTCGTTCATCCCCGACACCGGCTCGTCCAGGAGCAGCATGGTCGGCTCGGCAGCGAGCGCGAGCGCTATGCCGACGAGGCGCTGCTCGCCGTAAGGGAGGGCGCCGGCAAGCTCCTCGGCGCGCGGCTCGAGCCCGACCACGCGCAGGATCTCGCGGGCGCGGTCGGCAAGCTCGGCCTCGCTCGCCCTCTCGCGCGGCAGCGCCAGCAGCGTATCCCACAGGGTCGAGCGGCCGCGCCGGTGAAGCCCGGTCAGCACGTTTTCGAACACGCTGTTGTTCTGGAAGATGCTGGTGCGCTGGAACGTCCGCACCAGGCCGAGCCCGGCGATCTCGTGCGGCTTCAACCCGTTCAGCAGTGTCCCGCGGTAGCGGACTTCGCCCGCAGTCGGCTTGAGGAAGCCGGTGAAGACGTTGAAAGCGGTCGTCTTGCCGGCGCCGTTCGGGCCGATCAGGCCGACGATCTCGCCCTCGCGCACCGTGAAATCGAGATCCGAGATGGCGACGAGGCCGTCGAAACGCACCGCGACGTGCTCGATCGACAGCGCGATCTCCCTGGCTGTGGGCATCACTCGGCCTCGCCCGATTTCGCCGTGCCGGCAAGCATGACGGTTGGGCGCTTCGACGGTGCCCACCACGCGATCCCGCGCTGCAGCGCCGGCACGATGCCCTGCGGCAGGACGAAGACGATCACGATCATCAGGCCGCCATAGATGATCCACTGCACGGCGGGCGCAGCGACCGGGCGCAGGATCACCGGCAGGAAGCCGAAGATCAGGCCGCCGACGATCGGTCCCATCAGCGTCCCTTTCCCGCCGGTGATCACCATGATCACCATGGTCACGGTGTAGATGAACAGGAAGATGTCGGGATCGATGATCTTCAGATAGTGCGCGTAGAGGCTGCCGGCGGCGCCGGCGATTCCCGCGGAAACGACCGCTGCCAGAACCAGGTAGCGCGTGACGTCGATGCCGACCGAGCCGGCGAGCGTCTCGTTCTCCTTGAGGGCGATCATGGCGCGGCCGATGCGCGAGCCGACCAGGCGGGCGATGATCACGTAGGCCAGGAGGCCGACGCCGAGCACGAGATAGTAGTTGGCGACCTTGCCCCACAGCGTGAGGTAGCCGATGCCGGGGCCGCCGAGCGTGAACGGCGGAATGTTGGTGAGTGCGAGCGGCCCCTGGGTCAGCTCGACCCAGTTCAGCGCGACGAGCCGCGTCACTTCGGCGAAGCTGATGGTGACGATGACGAAATAGGCGCCGCGCACCTTGAACGACAGCCGGCCGATGGCGTAGCCGCTCGCTCCCGCCGCCAGCATGCCGACCAGGAAGCCGGCAACTGCGGGCCACGGCTCGTGCTCGGCGCGAAATCCGCCCGGAAGCTCGACGCTGAAGCCGAGCGTGGTCAGCGCGCTGGCGTAGGCGCCGATGCCGAAGAACGCCACGTGGCCGAGGCTGAGCTGTCCGGTATAGCCGAGCAGCAGGTTGAGGCTCATGGCCGCGATGATGAAGATGCCGGTAATGATCAGCGTATGCAGGATGTACTGGTCCTCGAGCCACAGCGGGACGGTGACGAGGACGATGAGCCAGACGAGCGGCAGCGCACGCCTCATCCGACGCGCTCCGCCCGCGCGAACAGGCCGGTCGGCTTGAGCAGCAGCACCACGATGATGATCAGGAAGCCCATGGCGTCGCGGTAGCCCGACGAGATGTAACCGGCGCCGATCTCCTCCACGAAGGCGAGGATGAACCCGCCGATGGTCGCGCCGGTGATGTTGCCCAGGCCCCCGAGGATCACGATGGCGAAGGCCTTCAGCGAGGCGAGATCGCCCATGCTGGGCGTGACGAGAAAGACCGGGCCGAGCAACGCACCCGCCGCCGCCGCCAGGCCGGAGCCGAGCGCGAAGGTCGCCGTGTAGATGCCGTTGATGTTGACACCCATCAGCGCCGCCGTCTCGGTGTCCTGGAACGTCGCGCGCATCGCCTTGCCGAGCTTGGTGCGCTGGATCACCAGGTAGCTGCCGACGATCAGCATGAGCGCGACGACGAGCACGAAGAGGCGCAGCCACGAGATCGACACCGGGCCGATCACCAGCGGGGCGTCGGGGAAGGGCGTGACGATCGCCTTGGCGACGCCGCCCCAGGCGAGGAGCTCGGTGTTCTGCATCACGATCCAGGCGCCGATCATCACCAGCATGACGGTGTCGATGTCGGCGTTGCGCATGGGGCGCAGCAGCGCGATTTCGATCAGGGCCCCGAGCGCGGCGCCGGCGACGACCGCGACCACGAGCCCGAGAAAGAAGTCGATGCCGATCGCGACGGAGACCAGATAGACCGTGTAGGCGCCGAAGGCGTAGAGCTCGCCGTGGGCGAAATTGACCACCCGCATGATCCCGAAGATCAGGGTGAGCCCGATGCCGAGCAGCGCATAGGTCCCGCCCAGGATGACGGCGTTCACGAGGTGCTGGAAGAATTGGTCCATGGGCTCGCTCAGCGGCGCCGCTCGTTCACCGCTCCCAGCGGGGAGAGGTCGGCGCGCTCTTACGCGCCGGGTAAGGGGGACCAGCGCTCATATTGGCGTTCTCCCCACTCACCCCGGCCCTCTCCCCTCCGGGGAGAGGGAGCGGATGTCACGCGTTCGGCAGGATGACCTTCCCGTTCTCGATCTTGATCAGGTAGATGCCGGGGTTGCTCTGCCCGCTCTCCTGGCCGGCCGGGCCGACCTTGTTGAACTTGATCATGCCGTTCATGCCGGTCAGCTCGACCTGCCAGAACGCCTGGCGGATCGCGTCGGCCTCGGCCTTGCCGGCCTTGGCGATGGCGGTCGCGATGGTGCGGATGCCGTCATAGCCGCGGAAGCTCTCGGTCAGGCCGGCGAACGGATGGCCGCGCTTCTTCCACTCGTCGATGAACGCCTTGGCCATGGCGGGGTCGGCCGACACGTTCGGGTTCCACGGCGTGAAGAACGTGATGTGGGTGGTGTCGTTCGCCGCAGCGCCCGCCTGCTCGATCAGCTGGTCCGGGTTCTGCGAGCCGCCGGTGGTGATGATCCGCTTCTTCAGGCCCAGCGCCGCCGCCTGCTTGAAGATCAGGGTGAGCTGCTCGACCGCCGTGGTGATGATCAGCGTATCGGCGTCGGACGCCTTGATCTTGGCGAGCTGCGCGCTCATGTCCTGCGCCGGCGGGTCCATGGTCTCGACCAGGCCCACCTTGATGTTGTGCTCCTTGAACATCTTGCCGAAATCGTCCGCCGCACCGCGGCCCCAGTCGTTGTTCACCACCAGGAAGTCGGCCTTGCCGATCTTGAGCCGGTCGACGATCTTGGCGAACGCCACCGCTTCGACCGCCGACGGCGGCGAGATGCGGAAGATGTAGGGGTTGCCCGAGGTGGTGATCTTGCCGGCCGAGGAGGTCTCCACCAGCATCGGCACCTTGTATTCCATCAGCTTCGGCATGATCGCGAGGGTGAAGCCGGAGCCCCACGCGCCCATCATCACCGGCACCTTGTCGCGCACGATGAGCTTCTCGGCGACGGCGGCGGCTTCCGTCGGGTTGCTCTTGTTGTCCTCGATCACGAGCTCGATCTTCTTGCCGAGCACGCCGCCCTTGGCGTTGATCTCGTCGGCCGCGATCTTCGCGCCGTTGGCGACATAGTTGCCCGACGCCGCGAACGCGCCGGTCAGCGGCTGAATGACGCCGACCTTGATGGTCTCCTGGGCGGCGGCGCTGGTCGCCAGTCCGGCGGCAAGAGCAATGGCCGCGAGCTTCGTCATGTGTGCGTAGGTCTTCATCTGGGTCCCTCCATGTGGCGAGCGGCGTTACGCCGAGCCTCGCTCCCGGCAACTCCTCGGGAAAGGCAGCACACCGCTCATTGGCAGTCAATCGGCGTCGCCGCCCGCCTCAACGGCCGATCAGCTTGCGGAGCCCGGCCTTGACCCGCTCGGCCAGCGCAGAAAACACCAGCGTATCCATCCGGAGCTCGGCCGCTGGCGCCGGGGGGGCCGCGCCCCCGGCCAGCCGCGCCTCGAGATTTTGCGCGAGTCCTCACCGCGGCTCGCCGGTGAATGTCCGTTGCAGCGTCGACAGACGCTCGAGAGCGGCCGGCGGCAGTGGACCTTTTTGGACCGCAGCGAGCGCATCCTCGAACTGCTGCGGCGTTGCCATCCCGACCAGAATGGTGCCCATCGCCGGATGCGAGCATGCAAATCGTGTGGCGGCTTCGGTCAGACTCGCGGCGAACCCTTCCTCCACCAGCGGCGTGAGACGGCGAGCGCGCGCGACGTCGGCGTCGTAGACCGTGGCTGAGCCGATCGGCTCGGGTGCCGGACTTGCGATTGGATGGCGTTCGGTCGATCCGGAGAGCGCGCCCCCGGCGAGCACGCGGATCCCGACGACTCCGACGCCGGCTGCCCTGGTATGGTCGAACAGCCGTCCGTAGTCCTGGGCCGGATAATTCGTCGGCAGCGCGGTGGCCGCCGACGGATTGAGCATGTTGTAGACCACCTGGGCGCTGTCGAAGGCGCCCGCGTCGATGACCTGGTGCAGCGCTGCTGTGTCGCCGGTTGCCGTGAGCCCGAGGAGTTGCGTCTTGCCTTGCCGACGCAGCCGCTCGAATGCCGGCACCACCTCTTCGAGCACCTGTCGGACGTCGAGCGCTGTCCCGCTCGCCGTCTCCGTGATCGGATTGTGGAGGTGGAAGATATCGACGCGATCGAGGCAAAGTCGCGTCAGACTGCCTTCGAGCGACTTCCCCACAGCGTCGGCAATGCCGCCAAGGTCGCGATGCTGCAGCCGGACCTTGGTGCCGACGACCACGTTGGCCGGTTTGAGCGTTTGCAGGACACGGCCGAGGTTCTTTTCCGATTCGCCGTTCCCGTACTGCACCGCGGTGTCGAAGTAGTTCACGCCGGCCTCGATCGCCCGGGCGATGGTACGCTCCTGGTCGGCCGGATCGCCGCGTACCATCAGTCCGCCGACCGCACCGCAGCCGAAGCCCAGCAGCGAGAGCTGCAGCCCGGAGCGACCGAATATCCGCATTTCCATTGCCGTTCCTCCGCCAGACTATCCGCATTTCCATTGCGTAGACCGCGCCGGGCCGCATGATTCTTTGAGCGCGGCGAACGTCCATCCGCGCCGTAATCTTGCCGTTCAACGGCCCATCAGCCGGCGGAGCCAGGCTTTGACCTGTTCGGTCAGGGCGGACAACACCAGCGCGCCCATCCGGAGCTCGGCGGCCGGCGACGGCGCGGCCGCGCCACCCGCCAGCCGTACCTCCAGATTTTCCGCGAAGGTCTTGGCGATCCGGTCGACGATCTCCTTCACCAGCCCGGTGCGGCTGAACTGCGCGAGCGCCCCGGTGAGGCTGTAGCCGATGGTGATGTCGACCCGGGTCGCGCCCGGATCGGTCGCGGCCTCCAGGCGGTAGCTGATCGCGCCGCGGGTCGCCGAGCCGGAGCGGAGGTCGCGGCCGTGGCCGCGGATCGTGCCGGACCAGGTCGCGGGATCGCGGGCGACCACGGCGATGCCGTCGAACTCCCCGGCGATCGGGCCGACCTTCACGCGCATGCGGCCGGCGACGTTGGTGTCGTCGCCGCCGGTCACGGAGGCGCCCGGCAGGCAGGCCGCCACGTCCCTGACGCGCGCGAAGAACGCCCAGACCTCGGCGCGCGGATGATACACGATGAAGCTTTGGGCGAACGTCGCCTGCGGCTGGAAGTCGTCGGTCAGCTCAGCCGACGCCCGTGGCGCCTCGTTCGAACGGCTGGGCATCGCCCCTGCGTCCCGCGGCCCCCGAACAACCGCATCGTCGCGCGTGCGTACGTGGCCCGAGCCGGCCGGACCGATCGCCGTGCGGCCCGCACCGGGCACGGCCGGGATGCCCCGCGCCCGCCGCTCTTCGATCACGCCCATCACGGCGCGGATGATGCCGACATAGCCGGTGCAGCGGCACAAATTGCCGCTCATCGCGATGCGGATCTCGCGCTCGTCGGCGCGCTCGGCGCGCAGCGCGAGGTCGCGCGCCGCGATCAGCATGCCGGGCGTGCAGTAGCCGCACTGCAGCGCGTGCTCGCGCGAAAACGCCGTCCGCAGCTCGCGCGCGATCTCGTCGTCGTCGAGGCCCTCGATGGTGGTGACGTCGGCGCCGTCGCAGGCGACCGCCCAGGTGATGCACGAGCGCACCGGGACGCCGTCGACCAACAGCGTGCAGGCCCCGCAGATGCCGTGCTCGCAGCCGAGATGGGTGCCGGTCAGCCCCTGCGTTTCGCGCAGGAAGTCGGCGAGATGGGTGCGCGGCTCGACGGTCGCCGCCACCGCCCGGCCGTTGACGGTCAGGGTGATGGGCTTCATGCGCTCGCCTGCTCGACGGCGCGGCGCAGCGCCACCAGGTGGATCTGCTGCGCGATCGGATCGGTCATTCCGGCGGACGCGAGCGCAGCGCGGGCGGGCTCGCGATCGAACAACGACGCCAAGCCGGCCTCCGGCCGGCCGCCGAACAGCGCGCGCGCATCGGCGAACACGACCGGGCGGCTCTCGACGGCGCCGATGACGGCGCGGCAGACCGCGCGCTCGGGATCGAACAGCACGGCGCCGATCGCATGGGCGAACTCGCCGGTCTTGCGGCACGCCTTGTAGAACCCCCATCTGGCCACGCCCGATGGGCGCGGCACGCACACCGCCTCGATCAGCTCGCCCGGCGCAAGCGCGGTTTCGAACACGCCGAGCATGAAATCCTCGACCGCGATGACGCGCCGCGCGTCACGTCCGCGCACCACGACGCTCGCGCCGAGTGCTGCGAGGCATGAGATCCAGTCGGCCGCCGGATCGGCGTGGGCGAGGCTGCCGCCGATCGTGCCGCGGTTGCGCACTGCCCGGTAGGCGATGCCGCGCGCGACGGCGCCGAGCACGTCGCCCGCGACGTCCGGCACCCGGCCGTCTTCGATGTCCGCATGGGTGACGCAGGCACCGATCGACACCGTCTCGGCCGTCTCCTCGACCTGCTTGAGCTCGCCCAGACGGGTGAGGTCGACCAGGAGCTCCGGCTGCGCCAGGCGCAGGTTGAGCATGGGGCCGAGCGACTGGCCGCCGGCGATGAACTTGGCATTGCCGTTGCTCGATTCCGCCAGCGCGAGAGCCCTGCCGATGTCGCTCGGACATTCGTAGTCGAAGCGGACGGGTTTCACGCGGCGCCCCGCCGGGCCAGCGCTTCGAGAATGCGGCGCGGCGTGATCGGCGACACCGTCAGCTCGGTGCCGAGCGGCCGCAGCGCGTCGTTGATCGCGTTGGCGATCGCCGCCGGCGGCGCGATGGCGCCGCCTTCGCCGATGCCCTTCACGCCGAATTCCGTGTAGGGCGCGAGCGTCTCCAGGTGATCGAGCGCGGGTGCGGGAACCTCGGTCGGCCCGGGCAGGAGATAGTCGGACAACGTGGACGCCAGCGGCTGTCCGAGCGCGTCGAACGGCATCTCCTCGTACAACGCAGTTCCTACACCCTGCGCAAAACCGCCATAGATCTGTCCGTCGGCGATCATCGGGTTGACCAGCTTGCCGCCGTCCTCGACGATGACGTAGCCGAGGATCTCCACGTCGCCGATCTCCGGATCGACCGCCACCAGCGCCGCATGGGTCGCGTAGCTGAACGTTCCGGTGTCGCGCACCGGCTTGTAGCCGATGGTCGCCTCGAGCCCGCCTGGGTCCACGTCGCCCGGCAGGTCCTGGGGGCGCAGGTACCAGGCGCGGGCGATCTCCGCGAGCGTGACCGAGCCGCGCGGGCCGACCGCCTTGCCGCCCTGAACGACGACCTGCGCCGGGTCGGTCTGCAGCAGCCGTCCGCCGATCGTGGCGGCACGCTTGGCGATCTCCCGGCACGCGGTCGCCACGGCGCCGCCCGCCATCACCATGCAGCGCGAGCCCCAGGTCCCGGTCGAGTAGGGGGTCAGCGCGGTGTCGCCGAGCACGACCTTGATCTTCGCGGTATCGATCCCGAGCACCTCATGGGCGACCTGCGCGAGCGTCGTCTCCAGGCCCTGGCCGTGCGAGTGGACGCCGACGCGCAGCTCCAGGCCGCCGTCAGGCGTGACCCGCGCGGTCGCCTGCTCGTGTCCCGGCACCATCGGGATGCCCCAGCCGTAATAGACCGAGGTGCCGTGCGCCGCCTGCTCGCAATAGGTCGCAAGGCCGACGCCGACCAGGCGTCCGTCGGGCTCGCCGCGCTTCTGGCGCTCGCGCACGCCGGCAATGTCGATCGTTGCCACGGCGCGGCGCAGCGATTCCGGATAGTCGCCGCTGTCGAAATGCTTCTTGGTGATGTTGTCGAACGGCATCTGCTCGGGCCGCACCAGGTTCCTGGCTCGCACCTCGTGCGGCTCGATGCCGGCCTCGCGCGCAACGGCGTCCAGCACCAGCTCGAGCGCAAAGCACACGCCGGTGCGCGCGACCCCCCGGTACGGAAGGATCGGGCACTTGTTGGTGGCGACCGAGAAGGTACGGCAGCGATAGTGGGGGAAATCGTACGGCCCCGGCAGGATGCTCGCGACCTGCGCAGCCTCGAGGCAGGCGGAGAACGGATAGGACGAATAGGCGCCCGAGTCGACCACCGCCTCGCAGTCGACGCCCAGGAGGCGCCCGTCACGTTCCGCATAGGCGGTGATGCGGTAATGGTGCTCGCGGCAATTGGCGCCGGCGATCAGGTGCTCGCGCCGATCCTCGATCCAGCGCACCGGGTGCCCGCACTGCATGGCCAGCCAGCCGAGGCAGATCTCTTCGGGAAGCAGGATTCCCTTGTAGCCGAAGCCGCCGCCGACGTCCGGCGCGATGATGCGCACCTGGCCCTCGTCGAGCCCGAGACATTCGGAAAGCCCGGTACGCACGATGTGCGGCATCTGGCAGGCCGAGTACAGCGTCAGCTGCTCCAGGCGCGTGTCCCAGAAGGCGACCACGCCGCGTCCTTCGATCGGCGCCATGCATTGCCGCGCGGTGCGGATCTCGCGCGAGACCTTGATCGGCGCGTCGAAGGCCTTGGCGATGTCGACGTCGACGAACGTCTCGAGGAACACGTTGTCGGCCCAGTGCTCATGCACCAGCGCGACGCCGTCCTGGCGCGCCAGCAGCATGTCATGCACCGCTGGCAGCTCGGCGAGGTCGAGCGCGACGGCCTGCCCGATGTCCTCGGCATCGGCACGCGTTGCGGCGACGCACATGGCCACCAGCTCGCCCACATGGCGCACCTTCTCGGATGCGAGCGGCGGCTGCTCAGACACCTTGAAGCCGCGCAGCCCGGATACCGCGCGGATCGGCTTGATGCCCGTCAGGTCGGCTGCGGTAAACACCGCGCCGCGCTGGGAAGCGGGAACCGAGATGCCGCGGATGCGCGCGTGCGCGAGGGGGCTGCGGACGAACGCGACGTCCCGCATGCCCGCCAGCCTTATGTCGGCGACGAACTGCCCGCGGCCGCGCATCAGCCGGTCGTCCTCCTTGCGCAGGAGCCGCGCCCCGACGCCTTGCCCTGACCCGCCTGCCGATGAAGTCTGGTCGTTCATCGGGACTGCGCCGCGATCGTCCCGAGTTCCCGCCTGATTGTGGCTCGACGCGCGCTGTCGCATGGTTGCTCCCCCGCAGATGCTTGTCGACGGTAGCAGAGCAAGCTGGGAGTGTCCTCATCGTCTCGACCGGGTGCGGTGGGTGGCCTCGGCGCGGCCGATCGCTGCGGCCGCGGGCCGGCGCCGTTCGTGGGCGCGGACAGGAGCAAGCCTGCCTCTACACCGGGTTGGCCGCCACCATCAAACGATTGGCGCGCCACAAGAGATTGCGGCGAACTGATAGGAAATTCAAATCCGCCGCACGAGGTCAAATGCGTGCTCGATCAGAGGGCTGAAGGTCTTTGGGGACAGCCGGGTGGCCGATGTGCCGCAGGCCTCTGGGACCGGACCGCCGCATAGCCCGCATTGTCGCAATTTCGCCGACGTGCTAGGGCAAGGATCAATTCCTCAAGAAATTCCAGAGGATGCCCGAGAGGGCTGACGACCGCATGAACGACCATCGTGGCGCGCCCGGTCTCGACCGACGGAGCTTTCTGACTGGCGCCGCCAGCATGGCGGGCGCCGGGATCGCGGGGAGGGCGCTCGCCGAGGACAACGACCCCCTGCAGGAGCTGATCCAGCGCAACCAGCAGGGCGAGTTCGGCCAGAGCTTCGACGCGGCGGCCTCGAGTGCGAAGATGCCGAAGGCATCCCTGCCGACGCTGTCGCCCGCCACCACCCAGACCACCGAGCAGGCGGTCGCGCAATACGAGCAGATCGTCGCCCGCGGCGGGTGGCCGTTCATTCCGCCAGTCGAGCGGTTGCAGCTCGGCACGAAGCATCCGAGCGTGAAGCCGCTGCGCGAGCGGCTGATGGCCGACGGCGATCTCGACCCGCGGATCGGTATCAACGACGTCTACGACACCTACGTGCAGGCGGCGATCCGGCGCTTCCAGGCGCGCCACGGCCTCGGCACCGACGGCGTGGTGCGCGAGCAGACGCTGAAGTCGCTCAACGTGCCGGCGGAAGCGCGGCTCAACCAGCTGCGCACCAACGTGGTGCGGCTGCGCGCGTTCTCAGGCACGCTCGGGCCGCGCTTCGTCATGGCCAACATCCCGGCCGCCTGGATCGAGGCGGTGGAGAACGGCGTCGCGGTCTCGCGTCACACCGCGGTCGCCGGCAAGGTGGACCGGCCGTCACCGGACATCCAGAGCCGCATCGTCGAGATCAATTTCAATCCGTACTGGACGGTACCGGTCTCGATCGTGCGCAAGGACCTGATCCCGAAGATGCAGGCGGAGCCGGATTATCTGTCGAAGTACAAGATCCGAATCTTCGACCCGCGCGGCAACGAGCTCACCCCGGCGCAGGTCAACTGGTACTCGGAGGAAGCGGTCAACTATCGCTTCAAGCAGGATCCGGGTGCGCTCAACTCGCTCGGCACCATGCGGATCAATTTTCCCTCCACGCACGGCGTCTACATGCACGACACGCCGTTCAAGAACCTGTTCGGCGAGGACGACCGCTTCCACTCGTCGGGCTGCATGCGGGTGCAGAACGTGCGCGAGCTCGTCTACTGGCTGCTCGCCGAGCAACCCGGCTTCTCGCGCCCGGAGATCGACCAGATCATCAAGTCGGCCGAGCGCAAGGACGCCCGCCTCGCGAAGCCGGTGCCGCTGTTCTGGGTCTACGTCACCGCCTGGGCGACGCCCGACGGCGTCGTGCAGTTCCGCGAGGACATCTACAACCGCGACGGCCTCGGGCAATACACGGCGAACCGGGGGTAGGGGGTCTCACGCCGCCGCGTCGCGCCGCAGGGTCTCGGCGGCAGGCTCGAGGTCGTGCGATCGTCGACGGCGGGAGGTCGCCCGCATGGCAGGGCACGTTCCGGGCCGCGTGAGGAGCCAGACGTGGACCGGTCGACCCCAGATATTGCGCCCGTCGGTCGACCTCCATGCCAGCGCTTGGCGCTCGCCGGTCGATGTGATATCGCCAGCCATGCGCGCTGCGGACGGGAAGCGTCGGTGGCGACGCGATGTCAGGCGCCTCCTCTTGCCCGCTTTCTCAGGAATGTTCCGCATGACCGCGACCAACGTATCCGTGAGCCCGAGCGCTGATCTGTTCACGGCCTCGCTCGAGGCATCCGATCCGGAGGTTGCCCAGGTGGTGCGCTCCGAGCTCGGACGCCAGCGCGACGAGATCGAATTGATCGCGTCGGAGAACATCGTCAGCCGCGCGGTGCTCGAGGCGCAGGGCTCGGTGCTGACCAACAAGTACGCCGAAGGGCTCCCGGGCAAGCGCTATTACGGCGGTTGCCAGTTCGTCGACGTCGCCGAGAACCTGGCGATCGAGCGCGTCACCCGGCTGTTCGGCTGCGCCTTCGCCAATGTCCAGCCGCATTCCGGCGCGCAGGCCAATGCGGCCGCCTTCATGGCGCTGATGGAGCCCGGCGATACCTTCATGGGCCTCAACCTGGCGGCCGGCGGGCATCTCACCCACGGCTCGCCGGTGAACATGTCTGGGCGCTGGTTCCGGGTGGTGCCCTACGGGGTGCGGCGCGACGACCACCGCATCGATTTCGACGAGGTCGAGCGGCTCGCCCATGAGCATCGGCCGAAGGTGATCGTCGCCGGCGGCTCGGCCTATCCGCGCATCATCGACTTCCGCCGCTTCCGCGAGATCGCCGAGTCGGTCGGCGCCCACCTGATGGTCGACATGGCGCATTTCGCCGGCCTGGTGGCGGGCGGCGCGCATCCGAGTCCGTTCCCGCACGCCCACGTGGTCACCTCGACCACCCACAAGACGCTGCGCGGGCCGCGCGGCGGCTTCGTCCTCACCAATGACGAGGTGCTGGCCAAGCGCATCAATTCGGCGGTGTTCCCCGGTATGCAGGGAGGGCCTCTGATGCATGTCATCGCCGCCAAGGCGGTGGCGTTCGGCGAGGCGCTGCGCCCTTCGTTCAAGCTCTACGCCAAGAACGTCGCAGAGAATGCCAAGGCGCTCGCTGAAACGCTGAAATCGAGCGGGCTCGACATCGTCTCGGGCGGGACCGACACCCACCTCATGCTGGTGGATCTGCGACCCAAACGCCTGACCGGCAAGGTGGCGGAAGGCGCCCTGGGGCGTGCCCACATGACCTGCAACAAGAACGGCATCCCGTTCGATCCGGAGAAGCCGACCGTGACCTCCGGCGTCCGGCTCGGGACGCCGGCCGGCACCACGCGCGGCTTCGGCATCGCCGAGTTCCGCCAGGTCGGCGAGATGATCGCCGAGGTTCTCGATGCGCTCGCACGCAAGGGCGCCGAGGAGGACGCGGCGACCGAGGCCGCGGTGCGCGAGAAGGTGAAGCGGTTGATTGCGCGGTTTCCGATCTATGTCGGCTAGCGGGCGAATGGCGAGTGGCGAATAGCGAATAGGGAACCGGCCATGCCGACGCCATTCGCTATTCGCCGCTCGCTATTCGCCATCTGAGGGGGGACAATGCGCTGTCCGAGCTGCCAGAGCCTCGACACCCAGGTCAAGGATTCGCGTCCGACCGAGGACTCGGCGGTGATCCGCCGCCGGCGCGTGTGCCTCGCCTGCAATTTCCGCTTCACCACGTTCGAGCGCGTGCAGCTGCGCGAGCTGACCGTCATCAAGCGCAACGGCCGCCGCGTGCCGTTCGACCGCGACAAGCTGCTCCGCTCGGTGCAGATCGCCCTGCGCAAGCGGCCGGTTGATCCGGAGCGGATCGACCAGGTGGTCTCGAAGATCGTGCGCGAGCTCGAAAGCATGGGCGAGAGCGACGTATCCTCCGAGGCAATCGGCGAATTGGTGATGGAGCACCTGCGCGCGCTCGACGACGTCGCCTATGTGCGGTTTGCCTCGGTGTACCGGAACTTCCGCGAGGCCAAGGATTTCGAGGCGGTGCTCGGCGAGCTGTCGGAAGAGGCCGCGGCCGCGGCGCGGAAGTGAATAACGGCCGCACGCCCGACGACACCCGCTTCATGACGCTCGCGCTCGCGCTCGGGCGGCGCGGTCTCGGAAAGGTGTGGCCCAACCCGGCGGTCGGCGCCGTGATCGTCCAGCCGCGCGCGGATGGCGCGATCGTGGTCGGGCGCGGCTGGACCCAGGCTGGCGGGCGGCCGCATGCCGAGACCGAGGCGCTGCGGCGGGCCGGCAGCGCCGCGCGCGGTGCGACGCTCTACGTCACGCTCGAGCCGTGCTCGCACCACGGCAAGACGCCGCCCTGCGCCGACGCGATCATCGCGGCCGGCATCGCGCGGGTGGTCTCGGCGCTCGAGGACCCGAACCCCGAGGTGGCCGGGCGCGGCCATGGCCGGCTGCGCCATGCCGGCATCGCGGTCGAGGTAGGCCTCGGCGCCGGTGAGGCCGCGCGCGACCACGCGGGCCACATCCGGCGCATGCGCGACGGGCGGCCGCACGTCACCCTGAAGCTTGCGGTGTCGGCCGACGACAAGGTCGCGCTCGCCGGGCGCCGACCGGCGGCGATCACCGGGGAGGCCGCGCGGGAGCGTGTGCATCGGCTGCGCGCCATGAGCGATGCCATCCTGATCGGCATCGGCACGGCGATTGCCGACGATCCGCTGCTGACCTGTCGCCTGCCCGGCATGGTGGGGCAATCCCCCGTCCGCGTCGTGCTCGATGCAAGCCTGGGGCTGCCGCCCACGAGCCGGTTGGCGCAGAGCGCGGCCGAAACGCCGCTGTGGGTGTTCGGCGGGCGGGATGCGCCCGCGCACCGGGAGGACGCGCTGCGGCAGGCGGCGGTCGACGTGGTGCGGGTCGACGAGACCGGGGGCCGGCTCGACCTGCGGGCGATCCTCGGCGTGCTGGCCGCGCGCGGGATCACCCGGCTCATGGTCGAGGGCGGGCCGACCATTGCGGCCGCCTTCGCGGCCGCCGACCTGGTGGATGAGCTGATCCTGTTCCGCAGCCCGAACCCGATCGGCGCAAACGGCATCGATGCACTCGACGGAATGCCGCTCGCGCAGCTGACCGAGCGCAGCCATCTCATCTCCCGCGGTGTCGAACCGATCGGGCTCGACAGCCTCACGCATTTCGAGCGACCATAGGCCATGTTCACCGGCATCGTTTCCGACATCGGCGAGGTGCTGGCGGTCGAGCGACGGGCCGAGGGGCTCGCGCGCTTCACCATCGCCTGCACCTACGAGAAGGATTCGATCGCGCTCGGCGCGTCGATCTCCTGCGCGGGCGTGTGCCTCACCGTGGTCGCGACCGACCTTGCCGGCAACCGCACCGCCTTCTCGGTCGACGCGGCCGCCGAGACGCTGGCGATGACGACCGTGAGCCGGTGGACGGTCGGCACCCGGCTCAATCTCGAGCGCGCCCTGAAAATGGGCGACGAGCTTGGCGGCCATCTGGTCGCCGGCCACGTGGACGGCATCGCCGACGTCATCGGCCGCGAGGACCTGCCCGACATGGCGCGGCTCGCGGTGCGCGCGCCGGCGTCACTCGCCCGCTTCATCGCGCCCAAGGGCTCGGTCGCGCTCGACGGTGTGTCGCTCACCGTCAATGCGGTGGAGGGGAGCACGTTCTCCACCCTGATCATTCCCCATACACTCAAGGTGACGACGCTCGGCACCTTGAAGAAGGGCGACCCGATCAACCTCGAGGTCGACCTGATGGCGCGCTACGCGGCGCGGCTCATGTCGGCCGGCGCGTGATGTGGCCGACGGTCGGGGCCGGCGCGAAGCCTAAGAGAGTGAGTGTGATCTCAGGCACCATTGACCAGGATCCAAGCAACGTCATGTCCGTCACCGTGGAAGGACACACCTTCCAGGCGATGCGCCGTGTCGAGGGAAAGGACTTTCTCGGCTATTGGAACTGGCTGCGTCGCGACTGGGAACGCACGACCCTTGCCATTATCCGCAAGCTGGTCGGCCCCGAATGGCTCTTCATCGACGTCGGCGCATGGATCGGATTCACGCCGATCTGGGCCGCCCTTCATGGATCCGCCGTGCACGCCTTCGAGCCTGATCCGGTCGCCCTTGCGGCTTTGCGCGCGAACATCGATCTCAATCCGCAACTGAATTCCCGGGTCACGATCATCCCGGCAGCGGCCGGCGACAGCGATCGCAACGTCGAGCTTTTCACGGACGATGCGGGCAACAGCGAGACCAGTTGCTTCCGGACGGTACAGCGCAACACGGGCTTGCGCTCGTTCGACCAGACCCTCGTCGTCCCGCAGGTCGACCTGGTGTCATACATGCGCTCGGTCGGCGCGGACTCCCGACGCATGCTCCTCAAGATGGACATCGAAGGCGGGGAGTTTGCCCTGCTGCCGCACATCCATGACTTTTGCCTGCAGCACGGCGTGGTCGTGATGGTGACGCTCCATCCGGCGAACATCGTGCTGGCGACTGCGGACGATACCGGAGCAGCGCGCATCATGAGGGTCAGCGCGGCGCTCGAACGATACGTCGACTTCGGCTGGTACGATCTTCGCGACGACACCTTCCAGGCGGCGAACAAAGTGGCCGTTCTCAAGACGATCCTGAACAACCTCGCGCGCGATCACAGCGTGCTGATGTCGCCCCGCCCGCTGCCCTGACGGTCCGGGATCGCCAAGTCCGCGAGATCGCGCCTGCCTTGTTCCCCGGTGCGGCGCTTGCTACTGACAGCCGGCCCGAGGACACGACATGGCGAAACCGCGCAAGGCTGCCGAGAAGAGCGAAGAACCGCTGAAGGAAGCGCGCATCCTGATCGTCGAGGCACCGTATTACGACGACATCGCCGACCTGCTGCTCAAGGGTGCCACGCGGGCGCTCAAGCAGGCCGGCGCCGCGCACGACAAGGTCAGCGTGCCGGGCGCGCTGGAGATCCCGCCGGCGATCGTGATCGCGCTCGATGCGGCGGAGCGACGCGGGCGGCCCTATGACGGCGTGGTCGCGCTCGGCTGCGTGATCCGCGGCGAGACCAGCCACTACGACATCGTCGCCGGCGAATCGGCGCGCGCGCTCATGGACATCGCGCTCGCGCGGCATCTGCCGGTCGGCAACGGCATCCTCACCGTCGACACCGCGGCGCAGGCGCTCGCCCGGGCGCGGCCGGACCGGTGGGACAAGGGCGGCGGCGCCGCCAAGGCGGCGCTCGCCCTGGTGCGGCTCAAGCGCCGACTCGGCGCGAAATAGGAACGGCCATGGCGGAGCCGAAGATCGAACGCAAGGCGAACCGGCGCGGCGCCGCGCGGCTCGCCGCCGTGCAGGCGCTCTACCAGATGGACATCGCCGGCGCCGGCTTGAACGAGATCCTCGCCGAGTTCGAAAGCCATTGGCTCGGCCGCGAGGTCGAGGGCGCCCAATATCTTCCGGCGGAAGCCGCGTTCTTCCGCGACGTGGTGGAAGGCTTCATGCGCGAGCAGCGCCGGCTCGATCCGCTGATCGACAAGGCGCTGGCGCAGGGCTGGCCGCTCAAGCGCATCGAGGCGGTGTTGCGCGCGGTGCTGCGCGCCGGCGCCTACGAGCTCGATCGCCGCAGCGACGTGCCGGCGCGCGCCGTGATCTCCGAGTATGTCGGCGTCGCCAACGCCTTCGTCGACAAGGACGAGACCGCCATGGTCAACGCGGTCCTCGACCTGCTGGCGCGACAGCTGCGGGCCGATGAATTCGAGCAGGCGGCGGGATGACGTCGGCGGCTCCAGAGGGAGCGGAATCGGGTGAGGACCGCCTCATCGCGAAGTACTTCAAGCCGCTGGCGCGTCACCCCGGCGCGTTCGGGCTGATCGACGATGCGGCGATCCTCACGCCGCCTGCGGGCCACGACGTCGTGCTCAAGGCGGATGCGATCGTCGGCGGCGTGCACTTCTTCCCCGATGATCCCGCCGATGCGGTGGCCCGCAAGGCGCTGCGCGTGAACCTGTCGGACCTCGCCGCCAAGGGGGCGGAGCCGGCAGGCTTCCTGCTCTCTCTCGTACTGCCGGCCGCCACCGACGAGGCGTGGCTCGCCTCCTTCGCGCACGGGCTCGGCCAGGATGCCGAGCGCTATGGCTGCCCGCTGCTCGGCGGCGATACCGACCGCACGCCGGGGCCGGCGATGATCTCCGTTGCGGCGTTCGGGCTCGTCCCGCACGGCCGGATGGTGCCGCGCTCGGGCGCGCGGGTCGGCGATGCCGTCATGGTGACCGGCACGATCGGCGATGCGGTGCTGGGTCTTGCGCTCCGGCGGGAGCCGGACCGCGCCGCCGCCTGGGGCCTCGACGCGGCGATGCGCGAGCACCTGGCGTCACGCTATCTTCTGCCGCAGCCGCGCAATGCGATCGCGGCGGCGCTGCGCGCCCATGCTTCTGGCTCCATGGACGTTTCGGACGGGCTCGTCGGCGACCTCGGCAAGCTGTGCCGCGCCTCCGGGGTGGCGGCCGATGTCGAGGTTGCGCGCGTGCCGCTGTCGGACGCGGCGCGGCAGGCGCTGGCGCAAGAGCCCGCTGTGATGGGGGCGATGCTGACCGGAGGGGACGACTACGAGGTCCTGTGCACCGTCGCGCTCGAGCGCGTCGGCTCGTTCCAGGCGGCGGCTGAGGCCGCCCAGGTCGCGGTGGCCCGGATCGGAACCGTGCAGGCCGGGCGGGGGGCGCATTTCCGTGACGCCGACAACAAAGCCATGCGTTTCGCGCGCAGCGCGTACAGTCATTTCTGACTTAACATGGCTCCTAGTGCGGCGGATTTGAATTTCCTATCACTTCGCGGCAACCTCTTGTAGGAAATTCAAATCCACAAGCCGCACTAGAAGCATTGATATTGCTAGTGCTCCTTTGATTCCGAATTTCGCTCAGAGGATGCCGCGAAGTGATGCAAAATTCGGAATCGGAGCACTAGGGAGGAGACCCCGATGCATGACGTGACCGCCAAGCCGGAGCAGAAGACCGCCGGCGGCAATGCGCTGAGCCCGCGCTACCAGACACTGCAGCGCCGCTTCCCCACGGTCGCGCACCTGCGCCGATACGCCCGCCGCCACGTGCCGCATTTCGCCTTCGAGTATCTCGACGGCGGCGCCGGCAGCGACGGCAACATCGCCCGCAACTGGAGCGCGCTCGACGCAGTCGAGATGGTGCCGCGCTATGGCGTCAGCGCGACCTTGCCGCCGGTCGACACCGAGCTGTTCGGCCGTCGCTACGCGGCGCCGTTCGGGATCGCGCCGATGGGCGGTCCCTCGATCGCCTGGCCGGGCGCCGACCAGCACCTGGCGCGCGCCGCGCAGGCCGCACGCGTCCCCTATGCGCTATCGACGGTAGCCGGCATCAGCATCGAGCGCGCCGCCGAGCTCGCGCCCGACGTGTTCTGGTTCCAGCTCTACCGTTTCGCCAAGGACGAGCACAAGGTCGGCTTCGACCTGGTGCGGCGGGCCGATGCGGCTGGTGCGCACGTGCTGGTGCTCACCATGGACGTGCCGGTGCGCACCACGCGCTCGCGCGAAGTGGTGGGCGGGATCGTCTATCCGTTCCGCATCACGCCCAAGATGGCGCTCGGCGTCGTCACCTCGCCGTCCTACGCGCGGGCGCTCTGGCAGCACGGCATCACGCGGTTCGCCTGCTTGCAGTCCTATGCGGGCGAGGGTGCGTCGGTGAACGCGATGGCGAAGTTCATGCAGGGCGAGCAGCGCGGCGCCTTCACCTGGGAGGAGGTGGCGCGTTTCCGCGATGCTTGGAAACGGCCGCTGGTGCTCAAGGGCATCCTGCACCCGAGCGACGCCGAGAAGGCGGTCGCGATCGGCGCCGACGGCGTCATCGTCTCCAACCACGGCGGCCGCCAGGTCGAAGGCCTCCCGGCCGCGATCGACGCGCTGCCGGGCATCGTCGCGGCGGTCGGCAAGCGCGCGACCGTGCTGATGGACTCTGGGGTGCGCAGCGGCGTCGACGTGATCCGCGCGGTCGCGCTCGGTGCCCAGGCGGCGTTCGCCGGCAAGGCATTCCTGTGGGGCGTGGCGGCGCTCGGGGCCGACGGGCCGGGTCACGTCATCGACATTGTCGTCGACGAGATGCGCGCCACGCTCGGTCAGCTCGGCGCGCGCACGCTCGCCGAAGCGCGGGAAGTGATGATCCGCCATCCGGGCGCGCTCGAGTTCCGATCGAATACGGGGGCATGAAGAGCTTCGCGCGGACTAGAGCGGTTCCCGCTCATACAGAGTCGTCATCACCGGGCGAGCCGCTTAAGGCGGCGAGGGTTGTCCCGGTGATCCCGATTCAAATGGCAAGGCCGTGCCACCCCAATCGAGATGGCCGGGACAAGCCCGGCCATGACGACGCTGGATCAATTTCACCGGGATGCGGACCAGCCGCGTCGCCCATCGGATTACGAATCGCACCTGCGCTTGACGACCGTCCCGTCGCGGACGGCGTCACCCTCGGCGATCAGTCGCTTGACCGTCGCGTTGCTGAACCGTCGACGGCCGTATCGCCAATGCCTGCCTTCGCGAATCAATGGTCCCCGCGCAAGGGCGGCGCGACAATAATCCGCCGCAGCGCGGCACACATCGGGGAGAGCGACATCATGTTCCACGACAACAGCTCCCTCAGGTCTCAGCCCCATGGTCGCCGGCTCGCAAGACGGCGCGCGGCTGGAGATCCCCTCATGTGACAAAACTGCCAATTGGTCTTTTGGTTCCAGGCCCCGCAGCGAGCCTGACCCTGCAATATCCTTCAGCGCCGGCCCGAGCGAACCGCTTCCGCAATTCCGGTGCGGCGAAGACCGATGTCGGCCAGCATGCGATCATCCAACCGGTGCAACCGTCGAATGGCGCATCGATTGCGCAGGACCGCAGCGAGCCGCTCGACCGGCCGGAGGATCATCCGTACCGCCAGCCGGCTGAAGATGCGCGGTCGACCGACCTGCGCCGGAGGCGTGGCAAGGGTGGACATGATCATCGCCTCGGCAAAGGGTCGGCATTGCGGCCCTGGTGCAGTGCAGGTGCTCGTTGGACGTCGGCCATGACGGATGTGTTCAGCGGCGGGTCCGCGCGACGTGCATGGCTGCCGTGCTATGGTCGCTGCCTTCGCCCGTGACCGGCGAACCCGATACGACCGCATCAGGAGGACGACGTGAAGCTGATCGATTTGAGCCGCGAGATCTATCACAAGATGCCGCGGCTGCTGAACCATCCGTCGATCGTCATCACGCCCTACAGCACGCACGAGGAGATCCGCGAGGCCGACGGCTACAAGTTCTCCTCCGCCACCATGTCGCTGGCGCTCGGCGACCACGCCGGGACCCATGTGGACGCACCGCACCACTTCGACGCGCGGCCAGGGGCCAAGACAATCGACGAGGTGCCGCTGGAGAACTTCTTCCTCGACGCCGTCTGCCTCGACCTGTCGCACAAGCCGCTCAAGTCCGACATCTCGATTGCGGATCTCGAGCAGGCGGAAAAGGCGGCGGGCGTGACCATCCGCGCCACGAACATGGTGCTCCTGCACATGGACTTCTTTCGCCGCTGCTACGGCACCGACGGCTACCTGACGGATTTTCCCGGTCTGACCAAGGAGTCGGCGACGTGGCTGGGGAACAAGGGCATCGCCATGTTCGGCGTCGAGGCGGTGAGCCCGGGCCGGCCGGGGCGGAACAATTTCGAAGTGCATCACGTCTGCCGCGACCTCGGCTTCACCCATGTCGAGGGGCTCGTCAACATGGAGCAGCTGATCGGCAAGGGGCGCTTCAAGTTCATCGGCTTCCCGCTCAAGATCAAGGGCGGCACCGGCAGCCCGATCCGCGCGGTGGCGATGCTGGATGATTGATGCGGAGGGAGCGCCTCTGCCCCACGGCTTGTCGTCCCCCGGCTTGACCGGGGGACCCGGTAGCCCCGGCGCATGTCATCCGGCCTCAGCGTCATGCTCGTTCCACTGGGGTTAATGGATCCCGAGTCTCGCCGCGCGAGCGCGGCTCGCCCGGGACGACAGCGCGGTGGGGTCCCTGCGCCGTGCCCTGCTATCCCCCGCATCATCGCTGGTCTGCACTTTCGGCAGTAGCGTCCTTCTTCGGGAGCCGCTACGAGGAGATCGTTGTTCCAGAACACCGCGCCCGGGGAGAAACCTGTTGTCGGCGGTCGCCGAGACCTCTTTCGCCATTCCGGCCGACGACCGCCTCGCCCGGCGCAATGCGGCGGTGCTCGCCGTCGCGCAGGCGTTGTCGGGTGCCAACAACGCGGTGCTCGCCAGCACCGGCGGCATCCTCGGCGTCATGCTCGCTCCCGACAAGGGCCTGGCGACGCTGCCCATCTCGGTGATGGTGGTCGGCATGTGGCTCGGCACCATGCCGGTCGGCGCGCTGGCCCGGCGGGTCGGGCGGCGGCCCGCGCTGCAGATTGCCTGCGCGTTTGGGGTCGTATCCGGCCTTATCTCATGCGCTGCCGTGCTGCACGGCTCCTTCTGGCTATTCCTGACGGGGACGTTCTGCGCCGGGCTCTATGCGGCCGGGCACCAGTCCTATCGCTTCGCCGCCTGCGATACGGCAAGCCCGGCATTCCGCCCCGGCGCCGTATCGTGGGTGCTGGCGGGCGGTGTGCTCGCTGGCGTGCTCGGCCCGCAGCTGGTCATCGTCACCAAGGACCAGTGGCCGCCTTATCTGTTCGCTGCGACCTATCTGGCGCAGGCGGCGGTCGCGCTGGTGGCGGCGGGGGTGCTGGCGCTGGTCCGCATTCCGCGTCCGCTCGCGCCGAGCGCGGCGAATGCCGGCCGCTCGCTCGGCGAGATCGCCCGCATGCCGCGCTTCATCGTCGCCGTCGCCTGCGGGGTGGCGAGCTTCACGATGATGAACCTGGTGATGACGTCGGCCCCGATCGCCATGGTGGCCTGCGGCCATTCGGTGACCGACGCGACGCTCGGCATCCAATGGCACGTCGTGGCCATGTATGCGCCGAGCTTCGTCACCGGGACCATCATCATGCGATTCGGTCTCGAGCGGGTGATCTTCGCCGGCCTCCTGTTGATCGCGCTCAGCGCGGCCACCGGCATCCTCGGCACCAGCGTCGCGCATTTCTGGACCGCCCTGGTGCTGCTCGGGGTCGGGTGGAATTTCGCCTTCATCGGCGCGACCACCATGGTGACCCAGTGCCATCGCCCGGAGGAATGCACCAAGGTGCAGGCCTTCAACGACTTCCTCGTGTTCGGCTCGATGGCGATCGGCTCGTTTTCCTCCGGCCAGGTGCTCGCCACGCTCGGCTGGACGGCGGTCAACGAGCTGGTGTTCCCGTTCGTCCTGGTCGCCATCCTGCTGCTCGGATGGATTTCCCTGCGGGAGCGGCTGCGGCCGGCCTGAACCAGCGACATCCTGGGTCGCGTTGACCGTTGCGTCGGGTCGCCTTTTCTGGCTATACGGGCGCCACTTCCGGTCGGGGCTGCCCGTTTTGCGGCCTCGATGATCTTCGCGGGCCAAACGGGGCGAAGCGGGCCCGATTTCAGCAATACGGGGTCAAATATGACTGCTTTGTGGGTGATTATCGCCTGCGGTGCGCTTTCCATCGTGTACGGCGCCTGGGCGAGCCAATCCGTCATGTCGGCGGACGCCGGAAGCCAGCGGATGCAGGAGATCTCGGCGGCCGTGCGCGAAGGCGCGCAGGCCTATCTCAAGCGCCAGTACACGACGATCGGCATCGTCGGCGTCGTCATCTTTCTCATCGTCGGATTCCTGCTCGGCTGGCTTGTCGCGATCGGGTTCCTGATCGGCGCGTTGCTGTCCGGCACCGCCGGCTTCATCGGCATGAACGTGTCGGTGCGCGCCAATGTGCGTACCGCGCAGGCCGCCATCCGCTCGCTGGCCGACGGGCTCGAGCTCGCCTTCAAGGCCGGGGCGATCACCGGGATGCTGGTGGCGGGCCTCGCGCTGCTCGGCGTCGCGGTGTATTTCGGCTTCCTCACCGGCACGCTCAAGCTCGCGCCCAACAGCCGCACGGTGGTCGATGCCCTGGTCGCGCTCGGGTTCGGCGCCTCGCTGATCTCGATCTTCGCCCGTCTCGGCGGCGGCATCTTCACCAAGGGCGCCGACGTCGGCGGCGACCTGGTCGGCAAGGTGGAGGCCGGCATCCCGGAGGACGACCCGCGCAACCCGGCGACGATCGCCGACAACGTCGGCGACAATGTCGGCGACTGCGCCGGCATGGCGGCCGACCTGTTCGAGACCTACGCGGTGACCACGGTGGCCACCATGGTGCTTGCCGCCATCTACTTCGCCGGCACGCCGCATCTCTTGAACATGATGCTGCTGCCGCTGGCGATCGGCGGCGTCTGCATCGTCACCTCGATCATCGGCACCTTCTTCGTCAAGCTCGGCGCCAGCCAGTCGATCATGGGGGCGCTGTACAAGGGCTTCATCGCCACCGCGGTGCTGTCGCTCGGGGCGCTCGCGCTCGTCGTCGTGTGGATCCTGCCGAATGGGTTCGGCGCCATCCCGGGCGTCGCCTATACCGGGGCGAAGCTCTATGCCTGCGGCGTCGCCGGGCTGGTCGTCACCGGGCTCATCGTGTGGATCACCGAGTACTACACCGGCACCAATTTCCGCCCCGTGCAGTTGATCGCCAAGGCCTCGGTCACCGGCCACGGCACCAACATCATCCAGGGGCTTGCGATGTCGCTGGAGTCGACCGCGCTGCCCACCATCGTCATCATCGCCGGCATCCTGGTCACCTTCAATCTGGCGGGCCTGTTCGGCATCGCCATCGCGGTGACCACCATGCTGGCGCTCGCCGGCGTCGTGGTGGCGCTCGACGCGTTTGGTCCGGTCACCGACAATGCCGGCGGCATCGCCGAGATGGCCGGCCTGCCCAAGGACGTGCGCAAGTCGACCGATGCGCTCGATGCGGTCGGCAATACCACCAAGGCGGTCACCAAGGGCTACGCCATCGGCTCGGCGGGCCTGGGCGCGCTGGTGCTGTTCGCCGCCTACAACGAGGACCTGAAATTCTTCGTCGCCAACGTCGACAAGCATCCCTACTTCCAGGGCGTCAATCCCGACTTCTCGCTCAACAATCCGTACGTGGTGGCAGGCCTCCTGTTCGGCGGCCTCTTGCCCTACCTGTTCGGCGCGATGGGGATGACGGCGGTCGGCCGCGCGGCGAGCGCGATCGTCGAGGAGGTGCGCCGGCAGTTCAAGGAGAAGCCCGGCATCATGCAGGGCACCGAAAAGCCCGACTACGGGCGCGCGGTCGACCTGCTCACCGTGGCGGCGATCAAGGAGATGATCATCCCGTCGCTCCTGCCGGTGCTCTCGCCGATCGTGGTCTATTTCGTGGTCTTCTGGATCGCCGGCGGCGGCGCAGCCGGCAAGTCGGCCGGCTTCTCGGCGGTCGGCGCGATGCTGCTCGGCGTCATCGTCACCGGGCTGTTCGTCGCGATCTCCATGACCTCGGGCGGCGGCGCCTGGGACAACGCCAAGAAATACATCGAGGACGGCCACTACGGCGGCAAGGGGTCGGATGCCCACAAGGCCGCGGTGACCGGCGACACCGTCGGCGATCCCTACAAGGACACGGCGGGACCGGCGGTCAACCCGATGATCAAGATCACCAACATCGTGGCGCTGCTCCTGCTCGCCGTGCTGGCGCATTGAGGCGGGGGGAGATCTCTCCTCCGCCCTCTTTCTGAGGAGCGTCCGCATCTTTGCGGACGCGTCTCGAAGAACGAGGGCGGCCCGGGGCGGCTCAGTGGCGGCCTCCTCCTTCGAGACGCGCGTACGCGAAGTGGCGTACGCGCCCTCAGGATGAGGCCGTTCAAACGCGATCAGCGCTTCTTGTTCGCGCTCTTCGCCTGCGGCTCGCGCCACATGGTCCAGGTCAGCGGCCCGCCCGGGACGGTCTCGAAGCCGTCCTGCATCATGCGGAAGCCGAACCGGCCGTACAGGTTGGGGGAGCGGCCTTCCTGGGTCTCCAGATACATCGGCTGGCCGCAGTCGTCGACCTCCCTGAGCACGTGCTTGATCAGCGTCACGCCGACGTGGTTGCCGGGGCGCGCGCACAGGAAATAGCCGTGGCAGTGCGGCTCGCGCGGGCGATGGCGGTTGAGCGTCGCCTGGGCGCGCCACAGCTTGAGCACGCCGAGCGGGTTCGCCGCGACGATGCGCAGATACTCCGGCAGCAGGCGCAGGATGCGGAAGGCCGACATCGGATAGCAGCCGAGCGGGTACCACACCACGGCGCCGACGATCTCGCCGTTATGGGCGATGTCGACCCGCCCGAAGCGCAGCGCATCCTTCAGGATGGTGCTGAACAGCGCATGCAGGATACGCCCGCGCGCCTCGGCCTCCGGAAAGGCGGCCTGGAACAGGGTCGAGTGATCGAACGAGCGGGCCAGCAGGGCGGCGGATTCCCACAGCTCGGCGGCCGCGAGCGTCGTCACCCGCCGCACTTCCAGCCGCGACGCCTTGGCGCCCTCCTGGCTTTCCGCCGGAGCTTGCGGCACGGCCTCGACGGGCTTGAACAGCACCGGCCCGCGCAGGTCCGGCCGCCAAGCGCTCCACGGCTGCAGCAATCCGGCAAATCCCAACATCATTCCACTCCTCACCCATGGTCCGCCACGCGGGCCACCGTTTCCTCCTCCGTTCGGGGAGGGAAGGCCCGAAAGGCGCGCACCGAGGCTCGGCCGGCATCGTGGACGCTTGGCGCCCGCAAGCTTGCCGGTCGGCTCGACCGTGTTGCAAATCCCAGGCTCGCAGGGTGTAGCGCCAGAGCCAAGGCCGGTTCAACCGGGTCGACGAGAATGTGATCGGGGAACCGCGCATCCGAACGATGCCGTTTCGCCCAGGATAACCGTGGGTTAGCGCGTAATCTGGCGCATGATGAAGCTCAGGTAGTTGAGTTCCTGCCCGGAGGTCGGCGTGGTGCGGCTGACGAAGTCGAAGACCTGCCCGTCCTTGAGGCCGTAGTCGGCCAGGCGCCGCACGCGGCGGGTTTTGTCGAAATAGACCGCCACCACCCGTCGGTCGACCTCCTTGGGCGGCAGGAAGGCGGTCCGCTCGGTGCGCTGGGAGATGTAGTAGAACACGTCGCCGCTCAGCGTCGCCACCGTCGACGGGGTCCCGAGGATGATCAGGACCTGTTCCTGGGTGGCGCCGAGGGGAATCTGCTCGAGCGCGCCTTCCGGCACAACGTAGCCACGGTGCAGGCTCTCGGTGAAGAAGCAGCCCGACAGGACGAGCGCGAGCGCGGACGCCATCAGCGCCCTGCGCACCGCCGCAGCGCGCGGCCGAAGAACGCCCCGCAACCGGAGAAGATCCCGCATCCCCAACTCGCGCCTACCCCCGAGCACCAGAGCATGATCCGGAAAAGCTTGCCCCCGACTTGATCGGGGGTGGGCACCGGTTTTCGGCAAAGATCATGCTCCAAGAATAAGTTCACTATCCCCCGGCCGTGCCGATTGCAACGCCACGGGGTCCCCGCAACCGCCGCGGCTCGCCGCATTTCGAGCACAGTCGGCCCGTCGGCCGATCGCCGGGCCGTTCGGGGACCTATTCGGGTTGTATGGCGCGATCGTGGCGGCCAGAATACCCTGACGTTGCGGCCGGAATGGTCGATTCTTCCCAGGCCCGACGCCATATCAGGGGGCGGCGGGGCGGGGACTTAAGCCGCAAAGAGTTGAGGATGAGCATGTCAGCGCCAGCATGGCGGGTGCCGGTCCGCCTGGAGGAGGTTCCGGCGGCGGGCCAGCGCTTCGCGCTCGAAGCCGACGCCGCCACGCGGGCCGGCCTTTCCGCCGCCGCCGGGCTCGCCGGGATGCCGCGCCTGACCGCGACGTTCGACGTCGCCCGCCACGGCCGCGACGGCCTGCACGTTGCCGGCACGGTGTGGGCGACCGTGCAGCAGACCTGCGTCGTCACGCTCGAGCCGATCGAGAGCGAGGTCGAGGAAGCGATCGACCTCACCTTCGTTCCGGCGGCCGGGCGCGATCATTCCGGCGTCGCCGAGGAGGCGAGCCCGGCGACGGTCGGCGGCCGCGAAGATGATATCGAGACGCTGGTCAACGGCACCGTCGATCTCGGCGCGCTCGCCATCGAGTTCCTGTTGCTCGGCATCGACCCGTATCCGCGCAAGCCGGGCGCCGAATTCGCCCCGCCCCCCGCCGACGAGCCCGGCGGCCACCCGTTCGCCGCCCTTGAGGCGCTCAAGAAGGGGGGCGGGTAGCCGTGCGGGAAGCCGCACGTCACCGTCGATGATTGACGGGCGCTTGCGGCGCCGCTGTCGTTGCGAGACGTCGCTCGCGGGCCCGCTTGAGAGGTGCGAGGCGCTCTCGCAAAGCCGCGACCATAGCGATCTTTTCGCCGAACGACCGGCGAGCGATATCGCGCCGGCCCTCCGCCTTGCGGTCAAGGATCTCGGAAACGTTCGGATAGGTCGTCGTTTCTGCCTGTTTCATGGCTTCTCTTCTATATCGCACGAATCGGAAATGACGGATCTCATGGGCGAATCGCGGAAGTACGTGCAATCTAAGAATTCAGCTGTTGCCCGATCTCGTTGCCCTTCCAATCATCGAAAAAAAGCTGAACCTTATTGTGGATAAACTGCACACGATCACGCGAAAAATAGGTCGCGAATTCGTCGTGGGAGACGAACAGGATGTCGCTGTGGTGATAAGAGAACAAATAAAAATCCCAACCAGCCAATATTGCTAGGTACAAGAAATCAAGCAGTATTTCCTGTTCGTCAAAACTAAAGCAATGACAAGGTTTTTCTTTTAAATCTGTATGATCCCCATAGTGTTGACGAAGGGTTTGATACAAATGCCTATTATCAGAAGAACTCCAGACACCCCACTCGGTTACAAGCAACAATACATCCCTTGTGGGCACTGAGAGTTCCATTACAAGGCGCGTGAACGGTAGGACTTGGCTATGACGTTCGGGAACTGGGAATGTCACCTTCTCGGGTGCGCAATCAGGATCACCGTAGCCAGTCAGCGCAGAGCTGGAGAGGCCATGCTGTTCGATCTCGTTGAAAAAATAGTGATCTGTGTCGAAGCGCAATTTGAATACCCTCAGTTCTTTCGATTGAGCGAGTGTCCCCAGGTCCGCGACTGCCGCCCGTCGTGGGTGAACGTGCGCGCGATCGTGCCGTTGCTGCGTACCTGTCTGAGGCGGTTGGAGGTGAGCTCGGTGTCCGTCAGGTTCTCCGTCGTGGTGCCGCCGGCGTCGGCCGACGATGCGCCCGGACGGGGTGGGCGCCGTACGTTTCGGGCCGAAACCTCAATGGTTAACAATCCAGAGAATGAACTCCTCGGGATTTAGCTGAAGCGCCTCCGCTACCAGTTTTGCCACCTCGGGTGGATAAAGCTCTAAGCCCAGGTAGTGGCCCTCGACGATCGTGGCAAACGCCGGAAAAAAACCCGCCTTGTGAGCGAATTCTTCTGGTGACAGACAGAGTGCGGATCGGCGATCTCTCACAATATCCGGGATGGTATGGTAATTTGAGAGAGTACTTGTCGTAGGGACTATTTCAAATGTTTTGGTAATATCGATGCTGAATAGTTTAACTAGGTCTTTTATTTTGACGAAAGGCACAACCATTCGCCATTCCGAGGGATCAGTTTCAAGGTCATGGTATTCAAGCGTGGAAAGGCTGATGAGCGAGGCAACGTCCTCGTCAGACATCGCCTCATCTTCACGCCGAGTCCGCAGCATTAGATGAAAGTTGTCCCTTATTACCATACTGGTATCACGATTCGTGGCCGATCCCCGGCTTTGGGGCTTTCAAGGAGAAGGATGCGACGTTCTCCAACGCCCCTTCCTGCTGCGCAAGGTCCAACGCCTTGCGATATATAGAGCCGGGCCCATAAATCTGAACAGGGCGATGCGTGGAGTTTCTGCCGGACAGCGGGCATGCTGTGCTCAGCGAGTCCGGGAGAGACAATGGGCAGACGACCGCCCCGGAATCACGCACCGGCCTTCAAGACGAAGGTGGCGCTGGCTGCCGTCAAGGGCGATCGAACCCTGGCTCAGCAGGCCGGCGCACGCCGGGGCGGCCTGCCATGTCCGGCGGCTTGGCCCTGTGGTGGATTTTTTTCTGATTTTCTGAACCTTGGTCTTGACTGTCATTCCTTTTTTGGGAATAATAGCCGTATCCCGGCTCACCCAGGGCGCTTTCCGGAAAGCACACGAAGGCGGAGCCGGGAGCGGTCGCTGCGATCGTCGACGTCGCAGCCGCCGCGGTGGAGCGCCGCGAGGGCGCGCGCGCCTACGTCACTGGCGCGCGGAGCACCTCGCTCAGGTGTTCCGGTGCTCCCTCGTTTCCTCCTCGCGGATGCCGACGCAGTCGGCCGGGGAGGAAGCGGGGGAGCACCAGGGTGCGGCGTTCCGCACCAGCGCCCTCGCGGCGCTCCGCTCCCTTGGGAGCAACGTGGAATGAAGGCGAAGCCCGGATCGAAACGGTCGCGACGAGAGGCGAGCGACCGCCGGGAAGGCGAAGCGTTGGCTGCCAGCCGACCCCCCGGATCAAGTCCGGGAGTTCGCCCGGCGATCAATCCGTCGAAGCCCCTCTGGGGCGAAGACGGATGGCTGTTTGACATCGTGAATCAGGCAAGGCGCCCCGCACGGAGGCCCACGGTACCGGGGCGCCGGTATCGGGCGGGCCGAGGGATCATTTCCGCTTGTCAAGTCTTTGTGACCGGCGGCCGACACGCTATGGTCCCGCCTCGTTGCGGCCGGTCGTCGCTCCCGAAGGACCGATTTCCCCGGCGCCTTGAGGCCGAGGCCAGGGTAGTCCATGCCTGAAAAGGTGCGTATTGCGCTCGACGCCATGGGCGGTGACCACGGTGCGTCGGTCGTCGTTCCCGGGGCCGCGCTGTCGCTCTCGCGCCGGGCGGACGTGGAGTTCGCCCTGTTCGGCGATGCGGCGGTGATCGGGCCGCTCCTGAAGGCCAATCCGGCCCTCGAAGCGGCGTCCCGTCTCGTCCATACCGACGTGGCGATCAAGATGGACGCCAAGCCGAGCCAGGCGCTGCGCGCCGGCCGGTGGAAATCGTCGATGTGGCTCGCCATCGACGCGGTGAAGAAGGGCGAGGCGGATGTGGCGATCTCCGCCGGCAATACCGGTGCCTTGATGGCGATGGCCAAGTTCGACCTCAAGACCATGGCGGGGATCGAGCGGCCCGCCATCGCCGGGCGCTGGCCGACCCTGCGCGGCGAGACGATCGTGCTCGACGTGGGCGCCTCGATCGGTGCCGATGCCCAGCACATCGTCGACATGGCGGTGATGGGCAGCGCGATGGCGCGCATCGTGTTCAATCTCGAGCGTCCCAAGGTCGCGCTCCTGAACATCGGCGTGGAGGAGGTCAAGGGGTTGGAGGAGGTGCGTGATGCCGGCCGCATCCTGCGCGAGGCGGGACTGCCGGATTTCGAGTATGTGGGGTTCATCGAGGGCAGCGATATCGGCAAGGGCCTGGTCGACGTGGTGGTGACGGAAGGATTTTCCGGCAACATCGCCATCAAGGTGGCGGAAGGCACCGCCCGCCAGTTCACCGAGGTCCTGAAAGGGGCCATGAGCCGCACCGTCGCGGCCCGGCTCGGCTACCTGCTCGCGCGCGGCGCGTTCGCGACGCTGCGCCACAAGATGGATCCGCGCAAGGTGAACGGCGGCGTCTTCCTCGGTCTCAACGGCATCGTCATCAAGAGCCACGGCGGGACCGATGCCGAAGGCTTCGCCGCGGCGGTCGATCTCGGCTACGAGATGGTCCGCTACGGCCTGCTCGCCAAGATCAGCCACACGCTCGATCAGTATGTGCGGGGCACCGGCGGCATGCAGGAGATCAGCGGAGCAGCCTCGTGACAGTCACGCGTTCGGTCGTGCTCGGCTGCGGCAGCTACCTGCCGGAGCGCGTCCTCACCAACGAGGAGCTCGCCCGCAAGGTCGACACCAGCGACGAGTGGATCGTGCAGCGCACCGGCATCCGCGAGCGCCACATCGCGGCGCCCGGCGAGCTCACCTCCGACATGGGCCTCAAGGCGGCGCAGGCGGCGCTCGCCGCGGCCGGGGTCGAGGCGCAGGCGATCGACCTGATCGTGCTCGCCACCGCGACGCCCGACAACACGTTCCCGGCGAGCGCGGTGTCGATCCAGGCCGGCCTCGGCATCACCCATGGCGCCGCCTTCGACCTGCAGGCCGTGTGCTCGGGCTTCGTGTACGGCCTCGCGGTCGCCGACGGCCTCCTGCGCGGCGGCAGCTTCAAGCGTGCCCTGGTGGTCGGGGCGGAGACCTATTCGCGCATCCTCGACTGGACCGACCGCACCACCTGCGTGCTGTTCGGCGACGGCGCCGGCGCGGTCGTGCTCGAGGCGCAGCCGCAGGCCGGCGGGCGCGAGGATCGCGGCGTGCTGACCACGCACCTGCGCTCGGACGGGCGCCACAAGACCAAGCTGTTCGTCGACGGCGGGCCGGCCTCCACCGGAACGGTCGGCCACGTGCGGATGGAAGGGCGCGAAGTGTTCCGCCACGCGGTGGCGATGATCACCGACGTGATCGATGACGCGTTCAAGGCGACCGGCTACACCGCCGACGACATCGACTGGTTCGTGCCGCACCAGGCCAACAAGCGCATCATCGACGGCTCGGCCCACAAGCTCGGCATCGCGCCGGAGAAGGTCGTCACCACGGTCGACCGGCACGGCAACACGTCGGCCGCCTCGATCCCGCTGGCCTTGAGCGTCGCGGTCGGCGACGGGCGCATCAAGCGCGGGAACCTGGTGCTCCTGGAGGCGATGGGCGGCGGCTTCACCTGGGGCTCGGCGTTAGTGAGGTGGTAACGACCACGGTCGAGGCACGGCAATTTCCGTTGACCGTGCCGCATGTTGTACCTATCGTCGATTGTTCAGTGGGATAGGGATCGCCGATAGCGGGGCTTGGCGATGAGCGGCAAAACGGTAACGCGGGCGGACCTGTGCGAGGCGGTCTATCAGAAGGTCGGGCTGTCGCGCACGGAGTCGGCCTCGCTGGTCGAGCTGGTGCTGAAGGAAATCACCGACTGTCTGGAGCGGGGGGAGACCGTGAAGCTCTCCTCCTTCGGGTCGTTTGTCGTGCGCAAGAAGGGCGAACGGCTCGGCCGCAATCCGAAGACCGGAAAGGAAGTGCCGATCTCGCCACGCCGGGTGATGGTGTTCAAGCCGTCGGCAATTCTCAAGCAGCGCATCAACGCCGACCTCGACGGCACCAAGTCGTAGGCGTCGGGCCGCGCGAGTAGGAGTGAGCGGCCGTGAACAAAGCGCCGGACGCGTTTCGTACCATCAGCGAGGTGGCGGAGGAGCTCGAGCTGCCGCAGCACGTGCTGCGGTTCTGGGAGACGCGCTTCGCGCAGATCAGGCCGATGAAGCGCGGCGGCGGCCGGCGCTATTACCGGCCCGATGACGTCGATCTGCTGCGCGGCATCCGCCATCTTCTCTATGGCGAGGGCTACACGATCCGCGGCGTGCAGCGCATCCTCAAGGATCATGGCCCCAGGTTCGTGCAGTCCGTCTGGCAGGCGGGCGCGCCGCAGCCCCAGCAGGATCCCGGCGACCGCGAAGGCGAAGGCGCTGCCGCGGCGTCCGAGGGGCGCGGCCGCGGATTGCTGAGCCTGCTGCCCTCGCTGCTGGCGCGGGAGAAGGGCGAGCCCGGTGCGCCGTCGCGGCGCGAGCCGGAGATCGATCACGGCGCCGATGAGGAAGCGAGACCGCCACCGCGGACGCGCGCGGACGCCGCGCAAGGCGCTGCGCTTGGCCCGTCGTCCGTCGAGGGCGCAGAGGCGGGCGCCGCCGGGGAGCGGCTCGCCCACAAGGAGATCGCCAAGCTGCAGGCGACCCTTGGCGAGCTCACCGAGTGCCGCCGCCTGATCGACTCCGCGCTCAACGAGAATCGCTGAATTTTCCCTTCGCGAGTGCGCCGACGTGCCGAGACCCTGGATCATCGCCGCCGTGGCGGGCCTCTGGCTGGCAGCGGCGCCGGCCGCAGCCCAGACCGACGAGGCGAGCTATCCGCAGCGCACGGTGAAGATGGTCGTATCGGCGCCGGCCGGCGGCGGCGTCGACATCGCGGCGCGCATCATCGCCGAGAAGCTGCGCCAGCACCTCGGCCAGCCGTTCATCGTCGAGAACCGGCCGGGCGCGGCCGGCAATACCGGCGCGGAGGCGGCCGCTTCCGCCGAGCCCGACGGCTACACGCTGCTGGCGGCGCAGCCTTCGCCGTTGACCATCAACCAGATCCTCTACCGCAAGCTCAATTTCGATCCCGCCGCGTTCGTGCCGGTGGCGATCATGACGGCGGTGCCCAACGTGCTGGTGGTCCGCCCCGACTTTCCCGCCGCCTCGCTCGACGCGTTCATCGCCTACGCGAAGGCCAATCCGGGCAAGCTCAATTTCGCCTCGCAGGGTGTCGGAACGACCCCGCATCTGTCGGGCGAGCTGTTCAACCGCATCGCCGGCACGGCGCTGGTGCACGTGCCCTACAAGGGCACCGCGCAGGCGGTGAACGACGTCGTGGCCGGCCACGTCGACCTGATGTTCCTGGAGATGGGCTCGGCCTTCCAGCTGCACAAAGCCGGTCGCGCCAAGGTGCTGGCGATCTCGAGCCGCGAGCGGGCGGCGCAGATGGCCGACGTTGCGACCTTCGCCGAGGCCGGACTGCCGTCGTTCCGCTCCGACACCTGGAACGCCATCGTGGCGCCGCCGCGCACGCCGCCGGCACTCGTCGGCAAGCTCAACGCGACCATCAACCGGATCCTGGCGAGCGCCGACGTGAAGGAGCATTTCGCGACGTTGAGCATGCAGCCGGTCGGCGGTCCGCCGAGCGATCTCGCCGAGCTGATCCAGGCGGAGACGCGCCGCTGGGGCGACGTCATCCGGGCCGCCGGCATTACGGCGAATTAGAGCCAAGCTCGTCATGGCCGGCCTTGTGCCGGCCATCTCGATAGAGAAGGCACGGCCGTGCCACATGAATCGAGATCACCGGGACAAGCCCGGTGATGACGAGTCAGCGGGTGTTTATCATCCTATTCCCGGTTTCTGTGGAAATCCGGCATCGGCGCCGGGCCCCAGATGCTGGTCTGCCCGGGCGTCCACACCTTCGGCCGCTGCGGCTGGTCCTGGTGCCACGGGCGCGGCTCGAAATAGCCGAGCTCCTCGTCGAACAACTGGTCGAGCTCGCAGAAGAACTCCACCACGTGATCGTCGTGGTCGCGATGATAGGCGGCGACGTTGTGGCCCGGGCCGTGCCGCAGCGGGCCCCAGATGATCGGGATCTTGCGCTGGCCGAGCAGCTCGCACGAGTTCTGCAGGTGGGAGAAATCCTTGAGCTCGAAGGCAATGTGATGGAGCTTGGCGCTCTTGCCCTTGATGAAATTCACCGTGTGATGGTCGGTGTTGCAGCGCATGAAGACGAAGAAGTCGCCGATCCAGTCGGACACGCGAAAGCCCATGACGCGTCCATAGAACTCCGCCGTCGCCGCCGGGTCCTCCACCGCGAAGGCGACGTGCCCAAGCTTGAGGGGGCCTGCGCCGAACACCTGCTCGTGGCGGCCCAGGTAGCTCCATTCGTTGAACAGCTCGATCGTCGTCCCCTTGTTGTCCTTGAACGCCAGGACCTTGCCCATGCCGGGAACGGAATCGTTGCGCAGCTCGCTGCTGATGCCGTCCTTCTCGAGCTCCCGGGCAAGCTCCCCGAAGTCCGAGTTGGGCGCGACCTCGAAGGAGAGCTTGGTGCAGCGCGCCGCGTCGCCCTGGTCGAGCTGGATCATCAGCTGCCCGACCTTGCTCGCCAGGAAGGCGCGGTTCTTCTCGCGCGCCGCCAGCGCGAGCCCGTTCACCTGCGTGTAGTAGGCGATCGCCTTTCCGAGGTCGGGCGTCTCGAAGGTGGCGTGTCCGATTCGTCTCGGCTTGATCATTGGGGATCTCCCGCGTGGGGCCGTGGCCGCATATCCTGTCGCGTTTCGCGACGAGTTTAGCGGCAGACCGGCGTGCTGTGAAAGGGCGCCTGGCGTGCGTCGGCGGAACTTTTCCCGGCACGAGCGACTTGCCCCCGCGTCGAATCCTGCGTGGGAGAGGTCCTCGTGGACGCCTTGGCCGAGCCGGTCGCACAATCCGATCCGCAGACGAGCAAGCCGCGCGCCAAGCGGCTCTCGTCTGCGGCGTCTCTCGCCAGGCGCCTGGGCCTGCGACTTACCAAGCGCGACGAGTTCCGCATCCGGCGGCGCCGCTGCGGCAAGGGCTTCGCCTTCTACGGCGCCGACGGGGAGCGCATCGACGACGAGGCGATCGTCCGCCGGCTGAGCGCGCTGGCGGTTCCGCCCGCTTACCGTGACGTACTCTATGCGGAAGATCCCGGCGCGCACCTGCAGGCGGTCGGCCGCGACGCGGCGGGACGGTTGCAATACCGCTATCATCCCGAATGGGAAAAGGTGAGGGAGGCCCGCAAGGCGCACCGCCTGACCCGCCTGGTGCAAGCCTTGCCGCGCATCCGACGCAGCGTGGCACAGCATCTCGGTTTGCCCGAGCCTTCGCGTGAGCTCGCGCTCGCCGCCGTCATCGAGCTCGTCGCACGCAGCGCCATCCGGCCCGGGAGCGAGAGCTACGCCCGCCTGCATGGCACGCGCGGCGCTGCCACGCTGCTCAAGTCGAACGCGGTGCTGTCCGGAGATACCATCACGCTGACCTTTCGCTCGAAAGGCGGCAAGGAGGTGCACAAGGAATTTTCCGCGCCGCGGCTGTGTACGGCCATCGCACTCATGCGCCAGCTGCCGGGCCGGCGGCTGTTCCAGTATCGCAACGGAGACGGCGAGATCCGCGCGGTGCGGGCGGCGGACGTCAACCTGTTCCTGCGGCAGATCGCGGGCGCGCAGATCTCGCTGAAGGATTTTCGCACGCTGTGTGCCTCGGCGGCGGCGCTCGATGCCCTCATCCGCGCGATACCGGCGGAAAGCACCCGGCAACGCCGCAAGCAGGTGCTGGAGGCGGTCCGCGCCGCGGCGGCCGAGCTCCACAACACGCCGGCGATCTGTCGCAAGAGCTACGTTCACGAGACCGTGGTCAACGCATTCGAGAACGGCGTCCTGGAACGTTTCTCGGCGACCTTGCGCGGCTGTCGCTCACAGGCCAGGAGGGAGCAGTTCCTTGCCGACATCGTGACATCTGCATCGGTTTGAGTTCGCCTCCGATCGCGCGAATCGCGCCGAATTCTTTTCCCTTGGCGAAGCCGTCCATCCGGAACCCGCCTCGGCTCAGGGACGTTGCCGCTACGACCGGGCGGCGCATGAGCCGCCGGTGCTCCGCTCTCCCCAGAGGCAAGAAAGGACGAACAACATGGGCCTGTTCTCGAAAGACATCCACAGCATGGACGACCTGTTCGTGCACACGCTGCGCGACATCTATTATGCTGAGAATCAGATCGTGAAGTCGCTGCCCGACATGATCGAGAAGGCGACCGATCCGCAGCTCAAGCAGGGCTTCCAGCTGCATCTGCGCGAAACCGAGAACCACGTGAAGCGACTCGAGCAGGTGTTCCGGCTGCACGGCGTCGAGCCCAAGGGGGTCGACTGCCCGGCGATCGACGGTATTATCGAGGAAGCCGAGGACGTGGCCGGCGAGGTGGATGACAAGAACGTGCTCGACGCCGCGCTGATCGCCGCCGCGCAGGCGGTCGAGCACTACGAGATCACCCGCTACGGCACGCTGGTCGCATGGGCGGAACAGCTCGGCCGCAGCGACTGCGCCACCATCCTCAAGCAGAATCTCGAGGAGGAGAAGGCGACCGACAAGAAGCTGACCACGCTGGCGGAGTCCAAGGTCAACCGTCGCGCCGCGTAGTCGAATCCCCAAAGGCGGGCGGAGCCTCGGCTCCGCTCACCGGCGGGCACGACGCCCGATGGCTCTTTGTGCGCGCCCGTAAGGCGTTTTGAGCCGATATGGTTTCTGTCCAGGGCTCTTTCGCAGCCGAACGCGGCGCTTGGCGCATCGCGCGGGTACTGCGGCCGGTGCCCATCTTCCTCGTCTTGTCGCTCCTGTTCGGCTTGCCTGCCGTGCTGCTCACGCCGCCGCTGCGCGGCGCCGACGAGCCGGCGCATGTCCTGCGCGCCTACGGGATTGCGCACGGGCAGGTGCTTCCTTCGCTCGCCGATGCGCAGGGGCGCAAGGGCCTCTTTCTTCCAGCCGCGTTGCATGACGATTACGACTTCTTCGAAGCTGCCCGTTACCGGTTCGGTAGCGAGGGGTTCAGCTACCGGCAGGTCATGGCCGAGTATGCCCAGCGCAGGAGCGCCCGATCCGCGGCGCCGGGCGATCGCCCTTCGGTGTTCGTCCTGTACGCCGGTTCCGAAGGCTACGCGCCGGTCGTCTATCTTCCCTATGTGATCGCCGTATTCGCCGCCCGCCTCGCCGGGCTCGATTTCGTCCCCATGCTGCTGGCGATGCGGCTTCTCGGATTCGCGCTCGCAACCGCAGTGGCGGCCTATGCGATGGTGATCGTGCCGCGCCTCAAATGGGCTTTCCTGGTGATCGCGATGCTGCCGATCTCGCTGTACGAGCGCGCGATCGTCAGCGCCGACGGCGCCGCGCTGAGCTGCACCATGATGGTCACCGCCTTGTGCCTGCGGGCTGCGGCGGGCGCGCGCGATCGTCCGCCTGAGCGATCGTTGTGGATGACGCTGTGCGTCCTCATCAAGCCGTCGCACACGGCTTTCGTTCTGCTCGAGGGGATGACCAGGCCGCTTGCAGAGATGCGCCGCTGCTGGCCGGCCGTTCTGCTCGTCATCGGCCCTGGGTTCATCCTTGCTCTGGCGTGGGTTGTTGTCGGGTCGGCCGACGTCGCCGCGTGGCGGATGGTCGAAGGCACCGGCGAGCCGGCGGAGCATTTCAATGTGGGCTGGAAGCTGGGTTTTCTCGTGCGCAATCCCGGACATTTCCTGCATGCGGTCGTCGGGAGCCTGGACTACACGGGCGAGCTCTGGCGCGAGATGCTGGGGGTGCTCGGGTGGCGCGACACGCGGCTTCCGGAAGCCGTGTATTGGCTGCTGACCGTCATGCTGCTCGTCACCCTCCTCGAGCGGATCGATCTCGATCATGCGACGAGACGGCGGGTGGCGGCGGTCGCGGCTCTCGCGGTCCTTGGTTACTGCGCGGCGGTCTTTCTCATCTTTTACCTGGCATGGACACCGATTGCGACCGATCGTGTGCACGGCATCCAGGGGCGCTATTTCACCATCGCGTTGCCGCCCGCGGCGGTGGCGATCGCGGCGTTCGCCGGCCGCTCGCCGCGCCAGACCGTCATGGCGGCGATTGGCGTGGCGGCCGCGCTGATCTCCGGCGGCGCCATGCTGCAAGCCGTGGTGCGCAGCCAGTGGTGATTGCCAGACGAGTTCAGTCGTCGTCGCCGAACCAGGATGGGCGGCGAATGATGATGACGCGACGGCTCGGTCGCTGGTCATAGGCAGATGCCGGATCGGAGTAGTCGCGCCATCGCGTCGAGGAGTCGCGCTCGCGCCAGAAGGTCGACGTGCCGCCGTAGCGCGTGCGATCGTCGTCGGCGAATGCGCTTCTCGACGATGACGGCGCATCATCCGAGGACCGCGCGTAGCGCCGCTGCTGCTGCCGACGGGACGCGTGCGTGCTGCGGCTCTTGCGCCGCTCCGTCGCTTTCGGCTTGTTGTCTGGTGCCGCGGGTTCCGCGGAGTTCGGGGTCGCCGCCGCGCCCTCGGCGGTTGACGGCGCGGCCGCCATGGCAGCCGCCGGCTCGCGCGCGGGCAGGGCGGTCTTCTGTTTCGCGGGCTTCCCGCTCGACGTTGAGGTCTGCGCGGAGGCAGGCGCTGCGGGTGTGTCGGCTGCCTTGGCGGCCGTCGTCACCGGCGGCGCCGGCGTGGACGCAGGCGCGTCGGCCGGCTTCGCAGTCGGGCTGACGAGCCCGGTCGTTTCACGCTGGTCCGATGCGGGGCTCGCTGCGACCTGTGGGGAAGCGTCCGGGCGCTGCGCCGCCGGCTTCTCCTCCGGCTTGGCGGCAGCCACCGCATGGGCTGCGGGCTTCTGCTCGTCCTGGGCGGCCGCGACCGTCCCGCCGCTCTCGCCGCCGCCATGGGGGCGCAGCGGCAAGGCAATGATCGCGGCCATGCAGACGGCACCGGCGAGAAAGGCGCCGACGCCCATGCCTATCGCGCCCAGCCGGCGCAGGCGGCGGGAATAGGGGAGGAGGAAATCGTACTCGGAGGGCATCTCGGCTCCTTTGGCCGCCGCTGCCCCCCGACTTCGGCACACTCACCAACGTTTCGCCATTCTCGCCGGTTCCTTCGGTCGGCGGATATCACAAGGGCGTGCGTGCGACGAATCGCGAAAAGGGGGCCCGCGAGGCGGACGCCCTTGGATTCTTGTGGTGCTGAATGGTGTGGGCGTTCAGCAATAGTCCCAATAGCCCTGGCTCTGATACTCGTCGGCCCAATACCAGCACAGGCCCGGTGCCGGTGCGACGGCGGGCGCGGCACCGACGGCTGCCACCGTGAGGATCGTGCCGAGCGCAACGCCGCCGATGATGGTGCCGAAATGCGGCCGCCGGTACCACGGCCGATAGCCGTAGACGAAGCGCGGACCGCCGACCACGCGGCCCGGTCCGACCACGCCGACCGGCCGTCCGTACACGCGACCCGGTCCTCCGACCACGCCGACGGGCCGCCCAACTACGCCGGCGGGGCGGCCGACGAAGCGCCCTGCGCCTGGGCCTGGGCCGACGACCCGACCCGGGCCGGGCCCGCCGAAGCGCCCTGCACCTGGACCGGGTCCGCCGACGCGGCCTGGGCCGGGTCCGCCGCCGCGGGCGCCCGGCTTCTTGTCAACGAACTGGGCGAACTGGACCGTATCGATCGATGCGACGGCTGCCTGCATGCCGGCCGGGGTTGGTACGGCCGCCGCCTGGCTGGCCACCGGTGCGGCGGCCCCGATGCCGAGCGCAAGCACTGCCGAAATCGCAAATTTGGACATGAGTTCTTCCTCTCCCTTGTAGCGATGCGTCTCCTGCCCCCGCCGGCGGACAAGCCGGATCCATAGGATACCCGATATGAACGCCGTGTGAACTAAGTCCGGGCCATGATGGCCGGACTATGGCCGCAGCCGGACGAGGCGACCCGAAGGGTCGAGCGCGTCGGCGGACGCCGACCGCACTCAAACTCCTCGCTGGCCCTCATCAGCGGGAAGGCTCGGCGCCACAATCCCTCAGTACAGGATCTGGTAGCCCGAGAGCGTTCCGCCCCGCTCCAGATGGAGCTCGTGCGCAACGAGCTCGGGGGGCTCGCTGCCATCGGCGACCAGTTGCACCGGTCGCACCACATTGGCGCCCGCTATGGTCATGGTGATTAGGACCGCTGCCACGATCGCGCCGACGATGATGGTCGCCTTGACGAGGCCGTCGAACGTGGAGCGATTCTGCGGGAACGCATCGTTGGACATCCGGGTCATGACTGCCTCCTGATGCCGAAGCGGCTCAAGCATGCCGAGCTTGCCGCAAACGGTCTGGCCAGTCCTTGGGCGACAACTTAAGCATTCTGAATTGTTCTGAAGCGCCACCCGATCGGAGGAGACGGGTCCCAGGCTTCCAGGTTTTGATGATCGCGTGGGCGACGCCGCCGGGGAGACTTGTTTCGCCTGCTCAGCCGGCTCGCGCGGCCTTAATCAAGTCGGCGTACCAGCGAAACGAAGCCTTGGGTGTGCGTTTGAGCGTCGGATAGTCGATGTAGACGAGCCCGAACCGGGTGCCGTAGCCAGAGCCCCATTCGAAATTGTCGAGCAGCGACCAGACGAAATAGCCGCGCACGTCGGCGCCCTCGGCGATCGCCGTGCGCATGGCGGCGACATAGTCGCCAAGATAGCCGACGCGCGCCGTATCGGCGATCGCGCCGGTCGCATCCGGCTGCTCCTCGGCGCCGAGGCCGTTCTCGGTGACGTAGACCGGCAGCCGGTAGCGGGCGCTCACGGCGAGCAGGACGTCGCGAAAGCCGGACGGCAGGATCGGCCAGTCGATCGGCGTGCGCGGCAGCTCGGCCGGTCCGATCGCCATGGTGAAGCCGAGCGGCGCGGCGGCATCGGCCACCGCATAGAGCGGCGAGTAGTGGTTGACGCCGAACCAGTCGGTCCGGCGGCAGATGCGCGCCATGTCGCCCGCCTGCACGTAGGGCTCCATGATCTCGGCAAGCCGCGGCGGATAGGCGCCGAGACATTGCGGGTCGGGGAACGCGAGATTCCAGTAGGTCGACAGGATCTCGGCCGCATCGGCGTCGGCCGGCGTGAGCGGAAGGCAGGGCTGGCAGCTATGGATCGCGCCGATCGCAGCGTCCGGCACCAGGGCGCGCAGCACGTCGACCGCCGCGCCGTGCGCGAGGTTGATGGTGTGGATGGCGCGGCGCAGCCGGTCATGGCTCGATGCCCCGTCGCCGAAACCGTGTCCGTAGAGCGCCAGCAGCGACGGCTCGTTGATGGTCGCGAACCGCTTCACCCGGTCGCCGTAGCGGCGTGCCACCAGCGCGGCGTAGTCGGCGAACCAGCCCGCGGCGTCGCGCACCGTCCAGCCGCCGAGATCGTCGAGCGCCTGCGGCAGGTCCTGGTGGAACAGGCAGATCCACGGCTCGATGCCGGCGGCGAGCAGCGCGTCGATCAGCCGGTCGTAGAAGGCGAGGCCCGGCTCGTTGGCGCCGCCGCGGCCGCGCGGCAGCACGCGCGGCCACGCCACCGAGAAGCGATAGGCCGAAACGCCGAGCTCGCGCATCAGCGCGACGTCCTCGGCGTAGCGGTGATAGTGGTCGCAGGCGACGTCGCCGGTGTCGCCGTTCACCACCTTGCCGCTGGCGCAATAGGTGTCCCACACGCTCGGGCCGCGCCCATCCAGGCGCGCCGCGCCCTCGATCTGGAAGGCGGAGGTCGACACGCCCCAGAGAAAATCGCGCGGCCATGCCGCCGCGTCAGCCGATGATTGCACTTTGTCCCCGCGCCTTGTCCGTTTCGCCAAGTCGGTGATTTCTGCGCCGAATCTTCGATCAGGGTCAATCGTATGAGGTGCCGGGCGCCGAGACGTTGCCGCTACACGACTTCGGGAGGCGATCGGGGCAATTGCCGCGTCGTCTGCCACAGACCCCGTCGCAAGCCTGCTGAGCAGCTTTCTTGCTCCGCCCGGAGGCTCTGATATCGTTCGCGGCGCCGGCGGGGGACCGTCGACACAAGCGAGAACATCAAGGCCGCCGGTGCTTGCGAAGGAGCAACGGCTGGAGGAGGTCAGGCTATGGCATATGTGGTTACCGGCACTGCCGGCAATGATGTGTTGAACCAGTCAAGCGACACCGGTCCGGGCACCATCGTCGGTCTCGCCGGCGACGACAGCATCGCGCTCGGAACCGGCCTCGCCACGGTGACCGGCGATTCCGGCAACGACACCGTGATCCTGCAGACCGGCAATACCGGAACGGTGAGCGGCGGCACCGAAAACGACTGCATCACCGCGGGAGGCAACAACGGCTCCATGGTGCTGTTCGGCAACGACGGCCTGGACACGGTCAACACGTCCGCCTCGACCTCGGCGCAGACGATCGTCGGCGGCAACGATTCGAGCGACGGGGCGGACACCATCCTGGCCGGAAGCGGTGCCGACCTCATCTTCGGCAACGGCGGCAACGACACGATCAACGGCGCCGGCGGCGCCAATACTCACGTTGGCGGCTTCGGCAACGATTGCATTTTCGGCGGCACCGGCGCGGAGCTGTTCTTCGCCAACGAGAGCAACGACACGGTCTCGACCGGCGGCGGCAGCGATACGGTGTTCGCCGGCCTCGGCGGTGATTCCATTTACACGCCGGGCGGCTCATTTCTCCTGTTCGGCAACGAAGGCGGGGATTCAGTGAATATCACCGGCGCTTCGGTGACGGTCGTCGGCGGCAACGATTCCGCCGACGGAAACGACGTGTTCAGCGGCCAGGTCACCAGCACCGCCCTCATGCTGGGAAACGGCGGCAACGACACGATCAGTGTCGGCACCAGCGGGAGCGGTCTCACCGCGGTCGGCGGCTTCGGCAACGACTCCATATTCCTCGGCAACGCGGCCGAGTTGCATCTCATCTTCGGCAACGAAGGCAACGACTCGCTGATGATTTTCAACGGCAACACCGGCAGCAACACGCTGTTCGGCGGGTTGGGCAACGACACGATCCTCGGCGGCTCCGGACGCGAGACGTTGCAGGGCAATGAGAATAACGACACGATCCGCGGCGGCTCCGGCATCGACACGATCGCCGGCGGAAGCGGCAACGACGTGTTCGCCTACGACTTGGGATTTGACGACGGCAACAACGCCGGCGGCGGCGGCCCGGTCGAGCTCATCACCGACGTGGACTTCGCCGTGGACAGGTTCCAGACGGCGCCGGCGATTACCTTCGCGACCAACACCGGCGCCGGCACCGGAACGGACCTGAACGCCTCCGCCAACAACGCGATCAACAGCGCCACTGCGCTAAACGGCGGCGTCAATACGGTGGCGGCGCAGTTCACCTTCGCTGGCCACACCTACCTGGCGATCAATCTCGCCAACAACGGCTTTGTCGACGCCGACGATCTGCTGCTCGACATCACGGGAGCGACCGGCACGATCGGCAACACCAACTTCATCTAAGTGCTCGGATTGGCGCAGCCTTCCGATCCGTTGGCGCCGCCGGGGAAGCCCGGCGGCGCTGCCGTTCTGCAGAACGATCGACCGGGTCAGTCGAGAACGGATGGCGCCGCCGCGGCCGACTGGGCGGTGCGCGCCTCGATCGCCGCGGCGCGGTGCAGGTTGGGCTCGAGCGTCGCGATGTCGGCGTTGAAGCGCGCGCGGTAGACCTGCAGGTTCTCCATGACACGCTGGACGTAGTTGCGCGTTTCGGCGAACGGGATGCGTTCGACCCAGTCGACGGCGTCGACCCTGGGATCGCGCGGATCGCCGTGCTGCGCCACCCACTGCCGGACGCGGCCGCGGCCGGCATTGTAGCCGGCAAACGCCATGACGTAGGAGCCCTTGTACTCCTTGAGCAGGGCGGCGAGCTCGGCGGCGCCCATCTGGGTGTTGTAGACGGGGTCGGACACCAGCCGGTTCCAGTCGTAGGAGACGCCGAACCGCTTGGCGGTGTCGCGCGCGGCGTCCGGGGTGACCTGCATCAGCCCGACCGCGTTGGCCGGCGACTTGTCGCGCTGGTCGAACCCGCTCTCGGTGCGCACGATCGAATAGACGAGGGAGCGATCGAGCGGGGGAGCGATCGGGTTGTAAGCCGGCACGCCAAAGTCGGGGAACGCGTACAGGTCCACCGGCAGGCCGCGCGTGAGCGCGGTCTTGCCGATGACCAGCGTCGTCCGCGCATCGTTGTCGCGCGCGGTGAGCTGGCCGACGGCGGCGACGACGGCGGCGTCGCGGCTCTCTTCGGCGAGGTCGGTCGCAAACCCAACGAACAGATCGCGCTCGCCGATCGCCAGGAGCATGTGGGCAGCCTGCACCAGGTCGGATCCGACGCCGTTCAGCTCTTGCGGCGGGGGGTGCAACGCGAACCGATCGAGACCGAGCCGGGCGCGCGCAAGCTGGCCGTAATAGGCGGTGTGGTGGCGGGCAGCGGCCTCGTAGTGGGCCCGCATCTCCTCGAACCGGCCGGCCGCCTCGGTGGCGCGGCCGCGCCAGTAGGCGGCACGCGCACGCACGATCGGATCTGCCGAGCCGTCATCGATGTGGGCGAAATGCTCGAGCGCGCCGGCCGGGTCGGCGAGGAAGCGCAGCGCGATCCAGCCGGCCATGAAGTGGGAGTCGGCACGGTAATAGGGATTGGCCGGAGGCGCCGCCTCGCGCACGATCCGATAGGCTTTGTCCGGCTCGCCGAAACCGATGAGCTTGCGGGCCAGCGCGCGCCGCTTGCGCCACCATTCGTCGGCGTCCTGACGCGGCATGTCCTCGGGCGCCGCCGCGAGCACCAGGTTGGCCGCCGCCGCCACCCCGTCGTTTCGCAGGAGCCAGTGGACGCGGCACAGCACGTAGCCCAGATCCGCGCGTGCTTCGACGGGAACCGCGTCGAGCAGCGCCTCGCCCTTGGCGGAGTTTGTCATGGCGGCGGCGCAAGCCTTGACGATCGCCACGTCGGCATCGCCGAGACGTTTGGCAGCGCGCATCGCCGCGTCGAAGTCCTTGGCGCCGATACGCCGGTCCATGCGCGCCCTATGGTCGAAGCGGGTCAGCACGTCGCCGAATGCATCGAGCGCCGCGCCCTCCAGGTCGACCGACAGCGGCGCCGACTGCCAAGCCGTGCGCGCTTCGCGCTCGGCGCCGGCGCGGTCGCCCTCCGCCGCCAGCATGCGCGCGACCGCGAGCCGGCCCACCCCGCTCGTCGGTGCCTCGCCGATGAAGCGGCGCACGATGGCGGCGTCGCGCCGCTCCTGCCACAGCCTCGCCTCGGCGCGCCGGCGCAGTCGCGCAATGCCCGGCCAATCGGGATTGGCGTGGATGAAGGCGGCGTAGCGCGTGAATCCGGCCGGGCTCCCCGAATGGCGCAGCAGCGCCCATTCGACCAGCGTCTGCGCCACCGGATCGCCGATCGATCGCGCCAGCATGGTCGCTTCGCTCGGCCGGCCTTGGCGCACAAGCGCGATCGCCTGCTTCGCGGCGGCGAGATCGGGCGACAGCGCCGCCACCGGCGCGTTGAGCGCCGGTCGCTGTCTCGGCACCGGCATGGTAGCCGCTCGCGCGGTGCGGCGCTTTTCGCTCTGCCGCGCCGCTGCGCTCCGTTTCGGCTTCGCGGCGTGCGCGTGACGCTGCGCCTTGGCGGCCTTGCCCGCGAGCGTCGCCACCGCTCTGTGGCGGACGACCCGGGCGGTCCTGGGGAATCTCGCCGCCACCGACCTGTGGCGGGCAGCCCGCGTGGCTTTGCCCAATTTCGCCGCCACTGGCTTGTGGCGGGCGGCTGCGGTGGCCTTGCCCGATTGCGCTGCCACCGGCTTGTGGCGGGCGGCTGCGGTGGCCTTGCCCGATTGCGCCGCTACCGGCTTGTCGCTCGCTGTGGCGAACGCGTCCGAGGCGGCGAGCACGGCCATCGCTGAGGGAAGCAGCCCGACCACGACAGCGGCCAAGCCGGAACGGACGCGTGTCCCGACAGCAGCGGCGGGCCTGGAATCGATCCGGAGGGTGCAGCTTGCACCAACGCACCACCATCCGGTGTAGCCGATGGAACGCATGTAACGTTCCTCATGCTTTCGATACGCCCGCCCCGGCAGCGATCAGGGAGCAGCAGCAGGAGGATGGCAAGCCCGAAAGATCGCACCCGCGTGCGAATCCTTTTCGGTGTTGTTGATTTGCAACAATGGATAATGATGTTTGTCGTGCCGCGAACGGCAGCAAAGTGCTGGCGAATGGCGGCGGTTTGACCCAGCAGGGCGGTGCTGTCGGCCCACGATCCTTGGGAGTGGTCGGCGCTCACGGCACAGCAGGGTTTCGGGAACGCACGACACCCTTAGCGCCTACTCGATCACCTCATCCGCGCGGGCGAGCAGGGTCGGCGGCACGGTGAGACCGAGCATCCGGGCGGTTTCGGCGTTGATCACCAGCTCGAATTTGGACGCCTGCGTCACCGGCAGGTCCGCCGGCCTGGCGCCCCGGAGGATCCGACCCGCATAAGTGCCGACCTCACGCCACGAATCGGTGATGTTGGCGCCGTAGCTGATCAGCCCGCCGGCTTCCACATACTCACGCCCCGAACAGAGCGTCGGGACCGCGTGGCGCGCCGCCAGGGTGGCAAGCTGCACCCGCCGGCTGGTGAAGACAGCATCGCCGCCGACGAACAGAGCGTCGGGCCGTTGCCGCTCGAATGTGGCGAACGCCGCGGCGATCTCGCTGCTCGTGCTGGCCTTGAGGACCTGGATGTGCAGCCCCATGGTGCGGGCAGCCGCTTCCGCGTCCCGCACGGTGGTCTCGGTGTTCGCGACGGCGGTCGGATTGACGAGCACGGCCACGCGGCTGATCGCGGGTATCAGCTCGCGCAGGAGTTCCAGCCGCTTGGCGACCAGCTCGCCGCTGAGGAAGTTGATGCCGGTCGCATTGCCGCCCGGCCGTGCAAGGCTCGTGACGAGGTCACGCCGGACCGGATCTTCTGAAACGTTGAAGACGATGGGGATTGTCGTGCTCGCCGCCTTGGCGGCCAGTGCCGAGGCGGTCCCCTGCGGGGCGACGATTACGGCCACCTGTCGGCGAACCAGCTCTGTCGCCAGCTCCGGGAGCCGGTCGATGTGGTTCTGCGCCCAGCGGTACACCACCGCCACGTTCTCGCCCTCGACGTACCCGGCCTCCTTGAGGCCGCGGTGGAATCCGCGCAGGCGCTCCACGTTCGAGTCGGGCGATGTGGGGTGGAGGAATCCGATCACCGGCATCGCCGGCTGCTGCGCGCGCGTCAATCCCGGCCACGCGACCGCCGCGCCGCCCAGCAGCATGATGACCTCGCGTCGCCGCATGGTTCATCTCCCCGCAGAAGGCTAAGAGTAGCAGAAGGGGCTGGCGGCGTCCTGAGGCAGAGCTGAAGAGTTCTGAAGGGCCGTGTGGGCATGAGGCTTGCCGAGCACATGCAGGGCACGCCTGCTTTCAGAACAATTCAGGTCTCGCCCAATGCCGCCCGTGAGCATCGTCGCCGACATGTGCTGACGCGAACGGCCGCCGCGCGGGAGCGCGGCGGCCGAGGGGCGTGGCTATCTAAAGAGAGAGCGGCAGCTCGAGGTGATCCCTGTACATCATGTCCCGGTGCTCAAACAGAATGGGGTCCAGCGCGGTTTCAATCTGCGCATCCCGCGCACTGAATGCTGCGCGGGTGCTCGCGTCCATTTTGCACTGCTCGGGCGGCAGCGGGTCAAACATCGCCGCGAATGTCGCGCTGTAGATATCCGTCGCAGTCAAGGCGTTGCCGACATAATAGCGGCTGCCCGCCTCACGCTGCGCCTTCAGGCGTGCGGTCAACATGCCGAGCAGTTTGGCGACGCGTCGTGGGGCAGCAGCGCCGGCTTCGGGGCTGTAGCCGTATTTCCTGGCGAGATATTTGGAAACGGGTCCGGGAAAGCCGCCGGCATTCTGAAAACCAGCGTGCACCAGCTCGAGACGCCGCGACCACCCAAGCCCCTGCTCGCCGCAGATTTCGTGCGCGAGCCCGAAAACCAGGGCGCGGTCGGCCGGGTCTGCGGGAAGCAGCGAAGGGCTGGGCGCAAGGCGCTCCGCGAGGAGCAGAATCTCGGCCCAGCCCGATCGCGGACGTTCATTCTCGTAAACGAGCACCGGACCGTTGCGCTGACCGGCCCATTCCCTCAGCGGTTCGCTGTCGTAGACGAGCCGCACAGCAACCCATTCGATGCCTTTGACGTAAAGTATGCCCTTGGCTGCTTCGCCCCACGAGCTGGGCACATCGCCGACGACGACCATGCGCACGCCATGGCGCGGGATGGCATCTTCAACGCTGACATATTCAAAGGGCACTGCGATCTCCGTTGCGGATATCGAACGGCCCCGCGCCTCGTCGCGTGAGCGAGACCGCGTGATGATTGAGCCCCGGACGAGATTTAGCAAGTAGCGGGTTGCTTCGTGGCGACACGGAATGGCCGCCGCGTGGAACGCGAGCCGCGCACCGAAGGCGCAAGGGCCGTCCGCCATCAAGGCCGCGATGGGCGCGGCCGAAACGATGCATTGCGTCGGGTCGATTGCTCATGATTGCCGCCCTTTTCCTGTTGCATGTGTCGTTTACCGCCATGGTGTCTTGCGTGCGGCCAAACCCCGTAACGGGCGCAAATCGTGAGCTAATTGCGAGGCTCCTCGGGGGCGCCGTGGCGTGCTGGCGATTGCAATCGCTCCCCCTCTCTGAGCGGAAGCGCCGCCACACAATCGGACCCGACCTCCTGTCCAGCTCGGTCGCCGCCTCGGCAGCTGTTGCTCGGCCGGCAGGAACGACGACTCCATACGGATTGTGAGCCAAGTGTTGGTCTGCGCCACGCTCCGCTGGAAGCCGACGATCTACGCCGCGGCGCGGACCGTGGGAGGTGGCAGGGCACTGCCTCACGCGCATCACCAGAGGTGCAGCAATCGCGTTCTCGACCTGAACCGATTCAGGTTCTACAAGCGGGGCGGTACGAGAGACTTGACGATCTGAGGACGCGCGGTAGCTCGCGCGTGCGGCTGCAACGCAACTCGAATAGGTGACCTGACGAAACCGCTCTGGGCAACAACGATGAATCTGCCGGCGAGCATTTGTGCACTCATTGCATTTGTAGTCCTGGCCGTCCTGCCGGCCGGCCGTGGACGCGCCCAGGACCTCGCTCGGACGCCGACGGAACCGAGAGGCTACATCGTTGCCTTGGGCCTTTCCGATGAGCTGAACGTGTTTCACTCCGAAGCCACGCGGGCCGCCGCCATTCTGGCCCGACATTACGGCCGCGGTGTCGCACCCCTGGTGTTCACGAATACCCGAGCCGCCCGCGCCGCGAGTGTCGAGACCTTGCGCGATGCGCTCAGAACGGTGGCGTCGCGCATGGACCGCGAAAAGGACGTGCTCTTTGTCTTTCTCACCTCGCACGGTAACCAGCAGGGGGTGGCAATCAAGGCCGGCAGGCGGCGCGGCATTCTCAGCCCCTGGCAACTCGGGGACCTTCTGCGCGCGACCAACGCGCGCCAAAAGGTTGTCATCATCTCGGCGTGCTATTCCGGAGTCTTCACGCCGCTTGCGGATCCCGAGACGGTCGTCATTACGGCAGCCGATGCGGAGCATCCCTCCTTCGGCTGCGAACCGAGCGCCACGTGGACCTATTTCGGCCGCGCCTTCTTCAGCCAGGCGATGCCGAAGACGAGCAATCTCCGGGACAATTTCGCGCTCGCGCGCTCCCTCGTGTCAGCGCGCGAGCGCAGGCAAGGCTACGAGCCGTCCAATCCGCAGATGCGCGGTGGCGAAAACGTCCTGATGCGGCTCCAGGCCGCGCCCCGAAAGGCCGCCAACTGAGCCGGGCTCCGTTTAGTTGCTGCGCTGGTCCCGCCGCCGCACCCCGAAGAAGCCGTCCCCGCGGCTTGAGATCGATTCAGGTCCACCTTGAGGACACCGCCAACCCGCTCTGCTATCGTCGCCGTCCATCTGCGGGGCGATGCCATGCGAAGGCGCGCGTTCATTCGGTTGCTCGGCGGCGCGGCGGCGTGGCCGCTCGGCGCGCGCGCACAGCAGCCGGGCGCGATGCCGCGCATTGCCGTCATGATGGGGAGCGCCGAATCCAATCCGGAATCGCCGCCCCGCGCGATGGCATTCGAGCGGGGACTCGCGGAGGCCGGATGGCTGCCTGGCCGCAATGTCCACATCGTCTATCGCTGGGCTGCCGGCGAACCCGCCCGGATGGAGGGGCTGGCCAAGGAGTTGGTGGAGCTGCGGCCGGACGTCATTCTCGCCAGCACCACGCCGGTCGTGGCATCGCTCCTCCGCGCGACGCGCACCATCCCCATCGTATTCGTGGTGGTCTCCGATCCGGTCGGCAGCGGTTTCGTCGAGAGCCTGCCTCGTCCGGGCGGCAACATCACCGGCTTCATCAATATCGAGTCGTCGCTGGGCGGCAAATGGATCGAGCTGCTCAAGCAGATGGCGCCCCGCATCACCCGCGTCGCCGCGATGTTCAACCCGGAGACGGCGCCGCAGGCCGGCTACTACGTTGGTCCGTTCGAAGCCGCCGCTCCCTCCCTCGGCGTCACGCCGATCACGCGGACTGTTCGCAACGATGCCGACATCGAGCAGGCGATCGGCGACCTGGCACAGGGGCCGCCCGGCGGCCTCGTCGTCCTGTCGGACACATTCACTGCGGTTCATCGCGGCGCGATCATTGCTCACGCGGCGCGCAACAGTGTGCCGGCGATCTATCCTTTCCGGTTCATGGCGACCGATGGCGGCCTGCTGTCGTACGGTATCGATCTCATCGACCTGTACCGCCGGGCAGCGCCGTACGTCGATCGCGTCCTCAAAGGCGCCAAGCCCGCCGACTTGCCGGTGCAGGCACCGACCAAGTTCGAGCTGGTCGTCAACCTCAAGACGGCGAAGGCGCTGGGCCTCGAAGCTCCGCCACAGCTGCTCGTCCGCGCCGACGAGGTGATCGAGTGACGAGGACGAGGCCGCCGGGCGGCGGCCTCGTAGCGGACGGTCAGTAGCGGATCTGGCCGTACTGGTCGCCATAGCACCAGCCGGCGCTGTTGGCGCCGACATAGACCTCGAATCCTCCGATCGAGACCCCGAAGGCGCGAGCGCCCTCGCTGTAGTAGAACCGGAACGGGCCGAGATTGATGTCGCCACCCGACACGAGATCCAGTTCCTGCGCCGTCAGCTCGCGACCAGCCGTTTCGTTGTTCATTGCAGCACTCCTCGATGTGACGCGGCCGGGAGCGGCCGCTCGCATCAGTGGTGGTTGCGAGTGCTCGCGTTTGAATACGGTGTGCCGTTGGTGATTGCCCGCACAGTGGTGCTATTCTACCGGCGGCACCACATCGTCAAGGAATTGCAATGTCGCGAATGACGGGGCTGCCGAGCGGCGGCGGCCTCGTCGTCTTCGATTAATACCGGATCTGGCCGTAGTTCTCGCCGTAGCACCAGCCGGCGCTGTTGGCGCCGACATGGACTTCAAATCCGCCGATCGAAACTCCGAACGCACGAGCGCCCCGGCTGTAATAGAGCCGGATCGGGCCGAGGTTGATGTCGCCGCATCCACCAGGTAGCTGCATTCAGTAGGGTCGGAAAAAGTTGTCCCGCCGGGTTTTGCGGCGATTATCGGCGGCGGTCACCCAATTCTGGCGCCGCCGTTCGGGCCGCGATCCGTTGCTCGCGCGCCCGCTTGAACGGCGCAAGGCGCTCGCGCAGCGCTTCCATCATGGCGATTTTCTCGCCGAACGACCGGCGGGCGATGTCGCGCCGACGCCCGGCGGCAATTCATATGCCTTGTTTCCCTTGGCCCCTTGATCTTCTTGAACGGCATCAGAGATCATCGATCGCGCGGTTGGCAGCGCCGAGCACGAGGTCGAGATGGCGGGCGATATCGGCGCTCGCCATCTTCACTTGCCGCTCGGCCCGAGGTCCTTGAGCAGCACCGTGTCGTGGTAGCGCCGCAGCGCCACCATGGCGTTGATCAGCTCGATCTTATCGTTATCGGTCATGGCTGCCTGCCCGACGATGTGTTGCGGGGCGACGCGATGCGGCGCGACATGAGCGCGGCGGCTGACGGGCATGGTGCCGCTCGCCGCTCGCGTTGGCAGATCGACAATTCGCCCTGCCAGGACGGTCGCCAGTGACTCAGCGGGCCGCACTGGTGCGATTTTGAGCCTCAGGTAGCCCTCCGCACCGCAGACGCATCCAGCACGCTGCCCTGAGCCATGGCGGCACCACCTCACCGGCACAGCCGCCTCAGGCTTGCCCGCAGGTCGGCGAACTCCGCCTGGTTGGCTTCGTGGCCTTCGACCGTGATCGCCGTTTCCGACAGCCCGGCCACTGTGCAGGTCGTGGGCTGCCGGTCAGCGTAGAGCTGTGGGCCGACGCCCGGCGGCAGCTGGCACCCAAATTTTCAGGGTTTCACCTGAGTGACAAACAGAGTGTGCCCCGCAAGGATGAGATCGCCAGACGATACAGGAGGCGATGG
>CAVZSC010000003.1:0-32536 GCA_963777755.1 uncultured Alphaproteobacteria bacterium | reverse complement strand
CAGCTGCGCTCCCGGCTGGTCGGCCAGGATGGCCGGCCGATGATCTACTGCTTGAGCACTCATGCTGCGAGCGTCGGACGATCCCGGCCCTCCAACATGATCCGGCGCGGCCCGAGGACGTCGATACCAAGTCCGAGGATCACGCGGCGGATGAGTGGCGCTAGCGTGCATGTCGAGGCCGTTCGTGCGGGTGGCCGCGACACCCGCGAGGAGCGTGCCAGACGTGGGATACGTCGCAGTCGGCTCTGCCGCGCCGGATGATTGGAAGCTCTATTGATGGCCGATGCCGTCGGCGTGGTCCCCAGGGCTGGGTTGGCGGACCGGGTCCCTGAGCGAGAGCCTAGCACGTCCGGGACGTCGTTGCGTGATGCCGTCCACAATCGCCGCCGAGACCTTCCCGCATTGGCGAGACAGGACGCGCGAGCCGCCGGCCGAGGCGCGCGGCGCGGTCCGTTGCGTGCCGGCCTCCCGATGTCCCTACGAAATTGTCCGCCGGCGTTCGCCGCTGTACCCGTAGGGCGGCAGTAAAAGTGGCAGGAGGCCTCTCCTGACCGGATCGTTTCGGCAATATTATCAGTTAGTTGTGCGAAAGCGCGGTCGGATTGCGAGGGTGTCCCCGCGCCCCAGTGACGTAGGGGCGCGCGCCCTCGCGGCGCTCCACCGCGGCGGCTGCGACCTCTTCCGGATCCGATCAGGGTCGTGGCTGCCGCTCCCCGCTCCGCCTTCGTGTGTCTTCCGGAAGACGCCCTCGGTGAGCCGGGATGGATGGGAGTAAAGAACTAGTCTGGGAATATTGTCAAGAGGGCTGGCGAACTATTTTTCCGTTTTTCAGGAATGCCGGGATCGCGCCGGATCCCTCGATTCACCCGGCCCGCTTTCGCCGGCCATGACAACCGCGAGGTCTCGCTTGAGCCAGCGCCAATGAGGGTCGCCCTGCGCGCGTTGAGGCCGAGGTCGGTTCACACCTTCAGCAACCGCGCCGCATTCCCGCGCAGGATCATTTCGCGCTCGGCGGCGGAGAGCTCGGTCAGCCGCTCCACCGTGCCGACCGGATCGACGTCGCTCATGTCGGCGGGGAAATCGGTGCCGCACACCACCCGGTCGACGCCGACCTCGCGCACGACGTTGAGCAGGATCTCCTTGTCGTGTGCGATCGTGTCGTAGTGGAAGCGGCGCACGTAGTCCGGCGGCGGCTTGGGCAGGTCCTTCACCTCGGCACGCACCGTCGCGCCGTGCCGCATGCGGCCGACCAGGGCCGGGAAGACCCCACCCGCGTGCGGCAGCACCACGTCGAGCTTGGGATAGGCGTCGAGCACGCCCCCGAACATGAGCGATGCCGCGGCGATGCCGGTATCGGTCGGGTTGCCGATGAAATTGCGCAGGTGGTAGCTGCGCATGCGATCGGCGCCGACCGGGTTGATCGGGTGCAGGAAGATGGCCAGGCCGTGCCGCTCGCAGCCCGCATAGACCGGCCACAGCGACTTGTCGTCGAGGTTCTTGCCGTTGACGTGGGTCGCCATGTAGATGCCGCGAATGCATGGGCGCTTGGCCACCCGTTCGAGCTCTCCGACGGCGAGCTCGATGTCCTGCATCGGCAGCTGTGCCAGCCCGACGAAGCGGTCCGGGTATTTCATGTGGAGCGCGGTGCAGGCGTCGTTGAATGCCTGCGCCAGCTTGAGCCCGAACGCCGGCGGCGCCCAGTAGACCATCGGCTGCGTCAGCGACAACGCGTGCATGGCGACGCCGGCCTTGTCCATGCGCTCGAGCCGCGACGGGATGTCGATATAGTGCTGTTGCAGCACGGCGCCGATGCCGGGCAGGCCGACCGTGATGTAGCCGCGCTGGTTGCGCCCGATCTTCGCTCCGTTGGCTTCGCCCTCGCGCTCCACCAGCTCGGCCCATTCGGGCGGATACCAGTGGGCGTGAATGTCGATGGCGCGCAGGCGTGGACCTTTCGCCTCCTCAGTCCTGGCGTGCATCGTGCCGGTCAGCAACGTTGCGGTGATGCCGGCCAGGAATTCGCGTCGCGTCGTCACGGGCGGCCTCCCTGCTCAGTCCGGGTACGGCTGAATTGTAGAACGCGACCGGCGCAAGTCCATGGTGCAAACGCGGGGGCAGCCCGCGCGTTATTGCCGAGCGTCTCCGGATTCACTGGAATGTATCTTGCAATGCCGGGGCGGAAGCGTTTTGCTTCAAGCGATCGGGCGGCCATCGGGGAGATCAGATCATGCCACGTGCGTTCAAGTCGTCGACGTTGATCGTTGCCGTCGCATCGCTGTGCGCAGCGACGATGATGGCGCACGCCCAGGCGCCGATCCGCATCGGCGTGCTCGAGCCGATGACCGGCCCGCTGAACAAGAACGGCGTGGAGAACTACACCGCGATGGTGATCGCCCGCGACATGATCAACGAGCGGGGCGGCGTGAACGGCCGAAAGGTCGAGCTGCTGCTCGCCGACGTACCGACTCCGACCGCGGCCATCAGCGAGACCGAACGCCTGATCACCCGAGACGGCGTGAAGATGACCCTCGGCACGGGCGTGTCGCCGCTCGCGATTGCGGTCAGCCAGACCACCGAGCGCCATGGCGTGTTCCATTGGGAGACCGCGGGCGCCGCCGACATCATCACCAAGCGCGGTTTCAAGTATACGTTCCAGGTGGGACCGGCGGCGTATCGCTACAGCCATGCGGCGGTCGATTTCACGCTCGAGGAGCTGACCAGGAAGCTCGGCAAGTCTGCCGCCGATCTGCGCGTCGCGCTGCTGTGGGAGAACCGCGCGTTCGGCAAATCGGTCGGTGACGGCGTCCGCGCCTACGCCCAGCAGAAGGGAATCAAGCTCGTCTACGACGAAGGCTACGACCAGTTCCTCACCGACATGACGCCGGTCGTGCAGCGGATCAAGGACGTCAAGCCCGACGTCCTGCTCGCGATCTCGTTCCCCAACGACGCGATCCTGTTCCAGCGCAAGGCCAAGGAGCTTGACTTCAACGTTCCCGCCATGATCGGGGTGAGCGCCGGTTATTCCAATCCGGACCTGCGCGATTCCATCGGCGACATGGTCAACGGCATCTTCGTCTCCGATTTCGCCGCCAAGGTGAACCCGAAGGCTCTGTTGCCGAGCATCGTCAAGGAGGCCGAGGAGTTCTTCCGGCGCTACGACGACAAGCTCAAGCGCCCGCCGGCCGGCCACGCGTCGTCGAGCTTCTCCGCCACCTGGGCGCTGTTCACCGAAGTGCTGCCCAAGGCCAAGACCATGGAGCCGGCAGAGCTGCGCGAGATCGCGCTCAAGCTCGACCTACCCCTGGGCAGCCTCGCCAACGGCAGCGGCATCAAGTTCACCAACAACGACTGGGCGACGGATACGAAGGATGCCGGCCAGAACCTGCGCGCCTCGATCGGCGTGTGGCAATGGCAGAAGAGCGGCAACAACCAGGTATTCCCGCTCGACCTGGCGACCCACGAGGTGGCCATGGTGCCGCTGCCGGGCTGGGCGCAACGGTGAACGCGCCGCCGCGCGGCGCGTCACTATGACGACGGTCGGACAGCTCGTTTTCTCCGGCATCCTGATCGGCAGCATCTATGCGCTGATGAGCATCGGCCTCACGCTGATCTTCGGCGTGCTGCGCATCGTGAATTTCGCGCATGGCGAATTCCTGATGATCGCCATGTACGGCGCCTGGGCGATGACGCGGCTTCTCGGCCTCAACCCGTTCGTTGCCGTGGTGGCGGTCGTACCGGCGATGTTCCTGTTCGGGATGCTGGTCCATCACCTGATTATCCGTCCCGGCCTCGACAAGCCGCACCTCGTCGTGGTTTTCGCCACGATGGGCTTGTCGATTCTGATGCAGAACCTGGCGCTGATGTTGTTCTCGGCCGACCTGTTCGACGTGCCGCCCATGCTGGGCGGGCGCTCGTTCAGCATCGGGCCGTTCTATGCCAAGCTCGAGCTGCTGATCGGCTTCGCGGTCGCGCTCGCCTGCACGCTGGCGCTCCGCTTCCTGTTGCAGGCGACCTACCTGGGCAAGGCGATCCGCGCGACCGTGCAGGATGGCGAAGCCGCCATGCTGATGGGCATTCCAGTGCCGCGCATCTTCCTCATCACCTTCGCCGGCGGCTCGGCGCTGGTCGGGCTTGCCGCCTGCATGATGATGCCGCTGTTTTCCGTGTTCCCGACGGTGGGGCTGAACTTCGTCCTGATCGCCTTCGTGGTCGTCGTCCTCGGCGGCATGGGCAGCATCGAAGGCGCGCTCATCGGCGGCATATGCATCGGCGTGGTCCAGTCGATCAGCAGCTACTATGTCGCGCCCGCCTACGGCCAGATGTTCTTCTTCATCCTGTTCCTGCTGGTGATGACGTTCCGCCCGGCCGGCCTGCTCGGCCGCAAGGGCGAGGCGACGCTCGGCATGAGCGATTGAGGCCGCCATGGACGTTGCATTGCCACGAGCCGGGAGCCGCGCGCGCCGATTGGGGCTGATGCCGGCGCGCGGCACGGTCTCGCTGTTCGAGCTCGTGCTGCTGCTCGCGTGCGTCGCACTGGTTGCCGTCGGATTGTCGCAGAGCCTGCAGGACGTCATGATCCAGACGTTCCTGTGGGCCGGCCTCGCGCTCGCCTGGAACATCGCCGGCGGCTACGCCGGCCTCATTTCGTTCGGCCATGCGGCATTCTTCGGCATCGGTGCCTACACGTCGACGATCCTTGGGGCCCGATATGGCCTCACCCCGTGGATCGGCCTGTGGCTCGGCGCTGCCCTTGCGGCGGCTTTCGCGGCCGTCCTCACGCTGGTGTGCGCGCGCCTGCGCGGGCCGTTCTTCATCCTCTCCACCCTCGCCGCCGCCGAGGTCGTGCGTATCGGTGCGCTCAACTGGACGGCGCTCACGGGTGGGGCCGAAGGCCTCACCATCCTGCCGACGCCCAGCGCCGCCAACATGGTGTTCACCGCGAAGACCACCTATGCGGTCGTGATGCTCGCCTACCTGGTCGTCGTCTATGCGATCACCAAGGGCCTCGAAGGCTCGCGTGCGGGCTACTACTGTTCGCGGTGCGCGACGACGAGGAGGCTGCGAGCGCGGCGGGCGTGAATCCGCTTCAGGCGCGCACCGGCGCCATGGCGCTGAGCGCCTTCCTCACGGCCGTCGGCGGCTCGCTGTTCGCGCAGTATTTCCTGTACCTCGATCCGACTCACGTCATCTCGCCCGAGCTGTCGTTCCAGTTCGCGCTGCTGCCGGCCCTGGGCGGCCTCGGCACTGCGATCGGGCCGGTGCTCGGCGCGTTCACGATCACGCCGCTGTCGGAGCTGCTGCGTTCCTATTTCGGCGGGGGCGCCGCCGGCCTGCATCTCGCGATCTACGGCGCCGTCCTGGTCGTGGTGATGCTGTATTTCCCGGCCGGCATCGCCGGCGCGCTCACGCGCATGGCGCGCCGGAAGGACGCGCCATGACGGCCTTGCTCGAGGTCCGTAGTCTCAGGCGCGCTTTCGGCGCGCTTCAGGCCGTCGACGGCGTGAGCTTCGAGGTCCGCGCCGGCGAGCTGCTCGGCCTGATCGGTCCGAATGGCGCCGGCAAGAGCACGCTGTACAACCTGATCGCCGGCGCGCTCGCGCCGACCGCGGGCGAGATCGTCTTCAACGGGCGTCCGGTGTCGGGCTGGAAGCCGCACCAGGCGGCACGTGCCGGCATCGCCCGCACGTTCCAGATCCCCAAACCCTATCGCCACCTCTCGGTGATCGAGAACGTGGCGCTGAGTGCCCTGCTGCACCGGCGGAGCGTCACGGCGGCGCGCGAGAGCGCGGCGGCGGTGCTGGCCGACGTGGGGCTTGCCGACTATGCGGAGGCGCCGGTCGGCATCCTCACCGTCGGGCTGCTCAAGCGCCTCGAGGTGGCGCGCGCGCTGGCGCTGCAGCCGAGCCTCGTCCTGTTCGACGAGATCATGGCGGGACTGACGCCGAGCGAGGTGAAGGGGATGACCGACCTCGTCGCCGCCCTGCCGGCGCGCGGGATTACCGTCATCTGGGTCGAGCATGTGCTCTATGCGATCATGAAAACGGCGCCGCGCATCATCGTGCTCAACCGCGGCGCGGTGATCGCCGACGGGCCGCCCACTGAGCTCGCCCGGGACCCCGTCGTCATCAAGGCCTATCTCGGCGAGGAGATGAGCCTTGCTTGAGGTGGAAAAGCTCAACGCGTTCTACGGTCCGGTGCAGATCCTGCATGACATCGACCTGACGGTCGGCAACGGGCAGATCGTCGCCCTGGTGGGCGCCAACGCGGCCGGCAAGAGCACGCTGATGTTTTCGCTCGCCGGCCTGCGCACGACCTGCACGGGCAGGATCCTGGTCGACGACAAAGCCATGGAGGCGCTGCCGGCCTACGAGCGGGTTGCGCGCGGGCTTGTGCTCGTACCGGAGCGGCGGCGGCTGTTCCCGTTCATGACGGTGCTGGAGAACCTGGAGATCGGCGCCTATTCGGCGGCGGCGCGGCCGGTACGCAACGCGAGCCTCGAGCGCGTCTTTGCACTCCTGCCGGTGCTCGCCGAGCGCCAGGCCCAGGTAGCCGGATCGCTGAGCGGCGGCGAGCAGCAGATGCTGGCGATCGGCCGGGCCCTGATGGCGAAGCCGCGCGTGCTGCTGCTCGACGAGCCGACCGAGGGCCTCGCGCCGCTCTATGTCGGCCTCCTGTTCCAGGTGATCCAGAGCCTGCGCAACCAAGGCCACACGATTCTCATCGTCGAGCAGAGCGTGCATCATGTGCTGCGCATCGCCGATCGCGCCTATGTGCTGGGGAATGGGCGTATCGCCATGCAGGGGGCAGGTCGCGATCTCCTCGAGGACGAGCGGCTGAAGGTCGCCTATCTGGGGCTGTGACGCATGATCACCGACATCCACTGTCATTTCATTCCCGACGCGTATTTCCGGCTGGTGCAGCAGCGCAGCGAGTTCGAGGTGCGCGTCGCCGACGCGCAGGGGGAGATGGTCGATCTCGTCTGCCGCGGCGCCCGTTACGGCCTCAACCCGACATTCTTCGAGCCGGCGCGCCAGATCGCCCGCATGGATGCGCTCGGCATCGACCGCACCGTCGTCTCGCTCGCGACGCCGCTGGTCAACTACTACGTCGAGCCGAAGCTCGCGGCCGAGGCGGCGCGGCTGTGCAACGACGGCTTTGCGGCGCTCATCGCCGCGCATCCGGGGCGCTTTGCCGCCTGGGCGTTCCTGCCGATGCAGGATCCGTCCGCCGCGGCGGCCGAACTGCGCCGCTGCGTGCGCGAGCACGGCTTCATCGGCGGCCACGTGGCGACCAATGTGCGCGGAATCTACCTGCCGGACGAGAGCTTTCGCCCGATCTTCGATGCCGCAAAGGAGCTCGACGTGCCACTGTTCCTGCATCCGGCCGATCCGCCCGGGCGCGACCGCACCGGCGACTACGAGCTGACCGTGGTGGCAGGCTATCTGTTCGACTCCACGGTCAACATCTTCCGCATGATCTGCAGCAATTTCCTCGATCGCTACGGCGGCATGAAGCTCGTCTGTGCCCACACCGGCGCCTACAGCCTGATGCTGCGCAACCGCATGCAGCGCGAGGTCGACACCAACGCCACGCTGTCGCGCACACTGCCGCGCAAGATCGCCGACTATCTGCGCGGCCTCTATTTCGATACGGTCTGCTTCGAGCCGGACTATCTCGCCTTCGCCACGACCATCGTGCCGGCGGAAAACCTGCTGCTCGGCAGCGATGCGCCGTTTCCCCTCGGCGAGCCCGATCCGGTGAATTTCGTCCGCCGCGCGCTGCCGGCCAGGGAGGCTGCGCTGGCCCTCGGCGAGAACTACCGCCGCCTCACGGGGACGTGACGCCATGCACATCCGCCGACTCGTCGTCATCCGCGATACCATCCACTACGAGGGTGGCCTGCCGGCGCTCAAGCCGGTGACGCGGGTCGCGGCCTGCGCGGTGATCCAAAATCCGCTGGCGGGCCGCGCCGAGGACGATCTCTCCGCGCTCATCCCGTACGGCGAGGAGCTCGGGGCGCTGCTCGCGCGCGAAGCGCTGGCGGCGCTCCCCCATCCGCCAGTGGCCTACGGCAAGGCCGCCATCGTCGGCCTCGACGGCGACCTCGAGCATGCGGCGGCGATCATCCACCCGCGCATGGGGCGCCCGATGCGCGCGGCAATCGGGGGCGGCAAGGCGCTGATCCCCTCCAACGTCAAGGTGGCCGCCGCCGGCACGACAATCGACGTACCGCTCGGCGATCGCGACGACGCCTGGCTGTTCGACCACATCGACACGATCACTGTCGCGGTGCCGGATGCGCCGCGGCCGGCCGAGATCGTGGTGATCGCCGCGCTCGCTGACGGCGGCCGCCCGCGCCCGCGCATCGACAAGGATGGAGCGAGGGTGCCGCGTCCGACCTCACCCTGAGGCGGCCGCGCGTGAGCACTTGAGGACCGTCATCGTGAGGTGCTCGGCGCATTTCGCACTGTGATTCAAACACCTGCACTGCGCGCGCCGAGCCTCGAACGATGAACGGCCCGGGCCGTCGCCTTCGCGTTGCGTCTCACACGTCCATTCAAAGACCGGGCGTACTGGATCCCGGGTCTCCTCGCAGGCGGACAGCGAAGGGCTGTCCGCCGGCTCGTCGCCCGGGATGACAGCTCACGACGCGCGCGACCACTGCGGTTCAGCCGTTGCGCCACCCAATGTGCGGAACTGCGCGATCGCCTCTTCGCTGGTGATGATGTTGGCGCGGTGATACAGACGCATGTAGTTGAGCGCGTAGTCGTGTGCGTCGCGATAGGGCGAGGACACCGCATCGGAGATCACGTTGATCTCGTAGCTGAGATAGAATGCATCGATCACGCTGTGCTGGACGCAGGCCTCGGTCCAGGCGCCGGTGAAGAACAGCCGTTTCACGTCGAGCTCGCGCAGCACCGCGTCGAGCCGCGTCGAGTTGAAGGCGCTGTAGTGCTTCTTGCGGATCTGGAAATCGCCCGGCTTGGGATCGAGCTCGTCCACGACCTCGGCGTCGGGCGTGCCGATGATGCAGTGGGGACCGAAGATCTTGAAATGCTTGTCGATCGGGATCTCCTCGGGAAGGAAATTGTCCTTGATGAACACGATATTGAGCCCGCTGTCGCGGCCCACGTCGATCACGCGCCGCACGGTCGCGAACAGCCGCTTGGAGTTCGAGCGGGTCGGGCAGGGCGGGGTTGTTCTTGAAGAAGCCCTTGAGCAGGTCGATGACGATGACGGCGCTGCGCGTGCTCACGTGAAGACCCTCCCATCGAGGCTTGCGCATCCTAGCTGCCGTCCCGGGAGGCAGCAATTGTGCCGCTCCGATCGGCACGTTAAGAACCAGGGAACCGAAGCGGAGGGGTTGCATGCGACCTGTGAAAACGTGGACGTTGAGCGTTGCAGTGGTCCTGGCCTCTGTCGTGCTCGGCGATGCCCAGGACCTGGTGCTCACGAACGGGCACATCGTCACGCTCGATGCCGCCTCCACGGTGGCGAGAGCGCTGGCCGTCCGGCAGGACACCATCGTGGCGGTCGGCGAGGAGGAGGCGGTACGGCGCAGCGTCGGCGCCGATGCGAAGATCATCGATCTCGGCGGGCGGACGGTCATTCCCGGCCTGATCGACTCGCATATCCATGCGGTGCGCACCGGCCTCACCTACACGGTGGAGACCGACTGGTCCGACGTGACGACGCTCGCACAGGGGCTCGAGCGCCTCGCGCAGGCCGCGAAAGCGCGGCCCGCCGCCTGGATCATGGTCGGTGGCGGGTGGCACGAGGCGCAGCTCGCCGAAAAGCGTGGGCCGACGCCGGAGGAATTGGCGAAGGTCGCCCCGGACGCGCCGGTCTATGTTCAGCATCTCTACGATTACGCCGTCATCAGCCCGACCGGCATGGCGAAGCTCGGCCTGGACGACGATGCCAAGGTGCCGCCCGCCGGCAAGCTCGAGCGCGGCGCCGACGGCAAGCCGACCGGTGTGGTGCGCGGCGACCTTCTCACCTTCGCGCGGCTGTTCGCCCGGGTCTCCGAGGTCGGCTTCGACGGTCAGGTGGCTGGCATCCGGGCGTTCTTCCAGACTCTGGCGCGCGTCGGGGTGACCGGCATCGTTGACGCCGCAGGCGGCGGCATGCTTCCGCACCACTACTATCCGCTCTATCGCGTGTGGCGCGATGGCGACCTGCCGATCCGCGTCGCGCTCTATTTCAACAGCCAGAATCCCGGGCAGGAGGGGAACGACCTGAAGCGCTTCTTTGAAGTGCTGCCCGGCCATTTTGGCGACGACCGGCTCAAGATCATCGGCGTGGGCGAGCTCATCGTCTGGGGCATGCACGACGGCACGGCGGGACGCGTGAAGGTGTTCACACCGAGGGAGGGCGCTCCGGCTGCGACCAGACAGGTGGCCGAATGGGCGGCCGAGCGCCGCCTCGGCTTTCAGATCCACGCCTCGTCGGATTCCTCCGCGAGCCAGATCCTCGGCATCTTCGAGGAGGTGAATGCGAAGGTCCCGATCAAGACTCTGCGGTGGGCAATCGCGCATGTCGAGAATGCCTCCGCCGAGACGCTGGCGCGGATGCAGAAGCTGGGCGTGATCTGGGCAGTGCAGGACCGCCTCTATTTCGAAGGCGAGGTGTGGCCGCGCCTGATGGGCGCGGAGGCGGCGAAACGCGCGCCGCCGATCGCCGAGGGGCTCAAGGCCGGCGTCGTCGTCGCCGGCGGCACCGACGGTCCGCGCTCGGCGCCGTACAATCCGTTCGTCACGTTGCAGTGGCTGGTGAGCGGGCGCAACGTCACCGGCAACGCCTATCGCGCCAAGGATCAGTCGCCGAGCCGCGAGCAGGCGCTGCGCATCCACACCGTCAACTCCGCCTATATGGCAGGCGACGACCACAGGCGGGGAACGCTCGAGCCCGGCAAGTGGGCCGATCTCCTGGTCTTGTCGGAGGACTATTTCGCCGTACCCGAGGATGCGATCGCCAGGATCCGGCCCCTGCTCACCCTGGTGGGCGGCAAGGTTGTGCACGCCGAAGGAGCGTTCGCGGCGCTTACCGGCGCCGCGCCGGGACGGTGATGGCAACGATAATTGCATGGCTGGGCTGAGCACTCGGATGCCCGATTGTCGGGGCAGGGGGATCGGATAAGCTTGCCGGGTTTTCGCGCTCGGCCGAAACCATCGACTGCGCCAGCCACTCGCTTTGGCAAGTACGCTCAGTCGCGCGGACAGGGAGGTACCACATGGAGGAAGACCACGGCGCTTCCGCTTGGTCCGCGACGCGAGCTCGAAAAATCGAGCAGGCGCTTGCCCGCATCGGTCAACCGATCAGCGAAGCCGACGCGCGCGGCCTTGCCGCGCGCCAGGATTGCGACTGCAAGGAGGGGATGTTCGCGCTTGCGGCGACGCGCCGGCAGATGTTCGGCGGGGCGGCCCTGGTGGCGGCTGTCGGCATGACCGCGGCGCTGCCGCGGAAGGCGGAAGCCAAGGCGCCGCCCGGCGCGGCCGAATATCCGGTGCCGGCGGATCCGACCAAGGAGCCGGGCCGCCAGATGGGGGAGGACGGCGGCTACGGCACGCGCTCGCAGTTCGAAAGCGAGGTGCGCTGGGTCAGTCCCACCAAGACATCCTCATGGGTGCCGATGCAGAACGGCTACGGAGTCATCACGCCGTCCGGGCTGCACTACGAGCGCCACCATGGCGGCATCCCCAACATCGATCCGGCGCGACACCGTCTCGTCATCCACGGCATGGTGGACCGGCCGATGCAGTATTCGCTCGCCGACCTCCGGCGCTTCCCGACCGTCTCGCGCACCTATTTCATGGAATGCTCGGGGACCACGGGCCAGGAGCTGATGAAGGCGACCCAGCCGACCGTGCAGCGCACGCACGGCCTCGTATCGACCTCGGAATGGACCGGCGTGCAGCTCTCCACCCTGCTGCGGCAGACCGGCCTGAAGGGAGAGGCCGCCTGGGTGCTCGCCGAGGGCGCCGACGCTGCCGTGATGACGCGCAGCGTGCCGATCGACAAATGCCTGTCCGACGCGCTGATCGTGTTCGCGCAGAACGGCGAGGCGATCCGGCCGGAGCAGGGCTATCCGATGCGCCTGTTCCTGCCCGGATGGGAAGGCAACATCTCGATCAAGTGGCTGCGCCGGCTCGAGGTGAGCGACAAGCCGTTCTACACGCGCGAGGAGACCTCGAAATACACCGATCTGATCACCAGGACCGGCAAGGCGCGTATCTTCACCTTCACCATGGACGCCAAGTCGGTGATCACCTTCCCGTCGGGCGAGATGCGGTTGCCGGGCGCCGGGTTCTACGAGATCACCGGCCTCGCGTGGTCCGGGCGCGGCAAGATCGCACGCGTTGAGATTTCCACCGACGGCGGCAAGACCTGGCATCTGGCGGCGCTGCAGGATCCGGTGCTGCCGATCTGCCAGACGCGTTTCCGCTTCCCGTGGATCTGGGAGGGGCAGCCCGCCGTCCTGCAGAGCCGCGCCACCGACGAGACCGGCTATACGCAGCCGACGCATCAGCAGCTGATCGCCGAGCGCGGGCCGCTCGAAGCCCCGGGCATGTTCTATCACATGAACGCGATCCAGGGCTGGGGCATCGACGGCGAGGGGAGGGTGAAGAATGTCCATCCGCTCAGCTAGGCGCTCGCTCGGGTTCGCGGCGATTGCGCTCGCCGTCACGACCGCCTTGGCCCGCGCCCAGGGCTATCCGGCGCGCTTCGAGTTCGGCGCGCCGGCGAGCGAGCAGGACATCGCCAGGCTGGCGATCGCCATTCCGGCCGACGGCAAGGGCCTGCCGCCGGGGCGCGGCGACTACCAGAAGGGCAAGCAGGTGTATGAGATCGCGTGCGCGGCGTGCCACGGTGCCGACCTCAAGGGCGTGGCGGGACTGCCCAACATGCCCTCGGGCGCAGCGCTCCGCCTGATCGGCGGCCGCGGCACCCTGACCTCGCAGAAGCCGACGGTCACGGTGGAGAGCTATTGGCCCTACGCGACGACCTTGTTCGACTACGTCCGCCGCGCCATGCCGTTCATGTCGCCCGGCTCGCTCAGCGACGAGGAGGTCTATGCGGTCTCCGCCTATATCCTGGCGGAAGCCAATATCATCGACAAAGCAACCGTGCTCGACGCGCAGACGCTCCCCAAGGTGGCGATGCCGAACCGCGACGGGTTCATTGCCGATCCACGGCCGGAACTGTTCAAATAGAGTTCTACTGCGCGCGAATTCCCGTGGCCTGGATGACCTCGCGCCATTTGGCGATGTCATCGCGAATGCGTGCCGCCAATTGCTCGGGCGTGCCGGGCGCAAGCTCGATGCCGTGCCGCGTCAGAGCCGCCTTCACGTCGGGCGCTGCGAGGGCCGCCACGATGTCGCGGTTCAGGCGCGCGATGATGGGCGCGGGCGTCGCGGCGGGCGCCACCACGGCCTGCCAGAGCGACGCCTCGTAACCCGGGACGCCGGATTCGGCGATCGTCGGCACATCGGGGATCGCCGGGCTGCGGGTCGCGCCGGTCACCGCCAAGGCCCGCACCTTGCCCTCGCGCACCAGCGTGAGGGTCGGCGGAACGGTGCCGAACTGGATTTCGATGCGGCCTTCCACGAGGTCGAGAACCGATTGGCTCGATCCCCGATAGGGCACATGGATGAGCTCGACCTTCGCCAGCCGCTCGAACAACGCGCCGGCGAGATGCGAGGAGCTGGCGGGGCCGGCGGAGGCATAGCGCAGGCCGTTCGGCTTGCTGCGCGCAAGCGCGATGAGGTCGGCAACGGTATTGGCCGGCACGCCCGGGAAGACCGACATGATGAACGGCGAGCTGCCGAGCATCGCAATGGCGGCAAAGTCCTTGACCGGGTCGTAGGCGAGCTTGCTGCTCAGGCTCGCCGCCACCGCGTGCGTGCTCGTGTTGGCGAGCCCGATCGTATAGCCGTCCGCATCGGCGCGGGCGATCGCCTCGGCGCCGAGATTGCCGCTCGCCCCGACGCGATTGTCGATCACCAGCTGCTGGCCGAGGCTTTCGCCGAGCTTTTGCGCGACGATGCGGGCGACCGTGTCGGAACTGCTGCCCGGCTGGAACGGCACGATGAAGCGGATCGGACGCTCCGGCCAGGCTCCAGGGACCTGTGCGAGCGCCGCCGAAGCGGACAGGGCGAGGATGGCGACGACGCACAATCCCAGACGCTTCATTGGATCTGCTCCGCCTCGCGCAGGCTCTCGATCAGCGAGCTGCGCAACAGGAACCGGCGTGCCAGGGCAGGGGTCTCGGCCGTTCGCCGCAGCTCGTCGTGATTGCGCCGGCGCACCGCCGGGTCCTTTTCCGTCAGCAGCCGCTTGTTGCGGATGGTCTGGGCCTGAGTGTGCTGGATTGCCACGTGGCGGCGCTGGCGCTCGTAGCGATCGAGCACGCTCGGCGCGGCTTCGCCGCGCAGAATGGCCACCAGCTTTTCGCCCAGGTTGAAAGCGTCGTGGATGCCGCTGTTCATCCCCATGGCGCCGATCGGGCTGTTCACATGCGCGGCGTCGCCGGCCAGGATGGCGCGCCCCGTGCGGAACTTTTTCGCCACGCGCTGGTGCACCGTGTAGAGGTTGGAGGCGACGATGTCGAACACGCAGCCCGTGGCGAGAAAGCCCTGCAGTCGCGCCTGCAGCGCCTCCGGCCGCGTGATCGTGTCGGGATTGTCGTCAGGGTCGGTGGGGAAATGCACGCGCCAGCGGTCGGGCGGTCCTTTCCAGTGAAAAAGGTTGGACCATTCGTCGGGGTCGGAGATGTAGTTCCGCTCGGCATAGCCGTGCCGGCGAAAATCGTAGGCGACCTCGATGTTGAGCGTGCGATCCGAGTAGGTGAAGCCTTCGAACTCGATGTCGAGCTCCTTGCGGACGGTGCTGCGCGCCCCTTCGCAGCTGACCAGGAATGCGCCGTCGATCGGCTGCCGCTCGCCCACCGCATCGACGACGTATGCGACGACCCCGTCAGCATGCTGGGTGAAGCCGGTGAAGGTCGTGCGAAGATGCAGCGCGATGAGCGGGTGGCGCTTTGCCAACGCCATCGCTTCTTCGACGATCTTGATCCGCTCGCATTGCAGGACGTAGGGAAACGGCGTGTCGTCCTTGAGATGCGCGTGGTCGAACTCGGCGATCAACCTGTTCTCGCGCCGGTCCCAATAGTGAAACAGCGGTGCGATGATTCCCCGCGGCTCGATCTTCTCATAGAGCCCGATGCGGTCGAGCATCTCCAACGTCGCCGGATGGTTGGTGCCGGCGCGCGGCACCTGCTCCAGGAGGTTATCGTCGCCCAATTGCTCGATCAGGCAAACCGGCACGCCCGCCTGTGCCAGAACCAGCGAAAGGCACAGGCCCACGGGACCGGCACCGATGACGATCACACGCTGTGAGTTCGAACCCATGCACACGCTCGGCTCGCGGAGGCCGCGGAATTGATCATAGCGCGCCGGCGGATGCCGCGCACAGGGTCCCTTGCGCCGGCATGGAAGAGTGGCGATTATCGCGGTCGAGCTGGTTCTGAGCTCATCTGTCGTCCCCCGGTCGATGCGACACTCTGGAGGCTTTCATGGTTGCTCGGATGAGGCATATCGCGCTCCTGGTCACCGACCCCGAGACGTCGGCGCAGTTCTTCGAGCAGGCGTTCGGCATGAAGCGCGCCGGCAAGGCCGGGCGCGGGCTGTACATGTCGGACGGCACGATCAATATCGCGCTTCTGAAGGTCAATCCGGAAAAGGAGCAGGCCGGCCTCTACCATTTCGGCATGTGGGTCGATGATCTCGATCAGGCCTCCGAGCAGGTGGAGCAGGCCGGCGGGACCTACCTGATGGGACGTCCGGACCAGAACCCGAACACCTTCTACGAGGTCAAATATCAAGCTCCCGACGGGTTCGTGTTCGATCTCACCCATTCGGGCTGGCGCGGCGCCGTGAAGGAAGTCGTCCCGGCCCCGGTGGACGAGAAGGAGACCGCAACCGCTTGAGGCGGCTGCCCCTGCGGTCGGTCGCGGTGATCCCGCACGAGAGCGGCTGTCGGTGTCGCGCATGAACAACGCCGACCTGATCGTCGCCACCCTCAAGGCCGCCGGCGTGCAGCGGGGTTTTGGAGTTCCGAGCGGAAACGTCCTGCCGCTGATGGAAGCGATGCGGCAAGGGGGGCTCGACTTCGTGCTCACGGCGCACGAGGGCTCGGCCGCTTTCGCCGCCGACGTGACCGGCCGCATGACCGGGACGCCCGGCCTGTGTGTCGCGACGCTCGGTCCCGGCGCCACCAACTTGGCGACCGGCGTCGGCTGCGCCTGGCTCGACCGCTCGCCGATGATTGCGATCACCTGCAACCTCAATACGGATCAGCTGGGCCGGCGCATCCAGATGTGGATCGACCACCACGCGCTGTTTCGCCCGATCACCAAGGCGACCGTGCGGCTGGAGGTCGGACGGATCGCCGAGACGCTGCGCACAGCCGTTGCGCTGGCACTGAGCGAGCCCAGGGGGCCGGTCCACCTCGACCTGCCGGAAGACGTCGCGCTCGCGCCGACGCGCGAACCGGTGCCGCGCATGGCGCAGCCGCGGAACGTCGAGGCTGCGCCGGACCAAAGTATCCGCCGCGCTTACGATTTCCTGGCGCAAGCGAACAGGCCGATCGCTGTGCTCGGCTCATCGGCCATGCGGATCGGCGATCCGACCCTGCTGCGCCGGGTCGTCGAGCGGCACAATGTGCCGTTCTGTACCACCACCATGGCCAAGGGGATGATCGACGACGACCATCCGTTGGCGCTCGGGTGCATCGAGCGGGCCTGCCGTCAGGTGCAGCGGCGCCTGCTGCGCTCCGCTGATCTGATCGTCGGGATCGGCTACGACACCGTCGAGGTCGAGTACGAAGCCTGGATCGGCGACGTGCCGCTGCTGCAATTCGACATCGAGGCCGCCGACGTGGCGCCCTCGGTGGATTTGCGGCACCAGGTTATCGGCGATCTCGGTTCCGCGCTCACGGGCCTCTTGGCGCTTCCTGCGCTCCGCAATGGCTGGGCTCTGGGGAGCCTCGCCGACCACCGCCGTTCATTCCAGCACTCGCTCCGACCGCGGGCCGACGCCTTCACCGCCCACGCGGCGATCGATGCGGTCCGCCGGGCCCTGCCGCCGGAGGGGATCCTGGCGTTCGACGTCGGCGCCCACACGCATCAGATTGCCAGCCAATGGACGGCGCACGCGCCCAAGACCTTCCACATCACCAACGGCTGGTCGTCCATGGGGTTCGGCCTGCCGGCCGCGATTGCCGCCAAGCTCGCGCGTCCCGACCTGCCCGTGGTCTGCCTGATCGGCGACGGCTGCTTCCAGATGACCTGCGGCGAAGTCGCCACCGCCAAGCGGCTTGGTCTCAACCTACCCGTGGTGGTCCTCGACGACCGCTGGCTCGCCCTCATCAAGGTGAAGCAGATCCGGCGCCAGTTCCCGCTGTACGGCACCGCCCTGCAGGAGGAGGACTATCGCGAGCCGCCCGCACACTATTTCGGCGTCCCGGCGCTCGGCGTGAAAGATGCGCAAGCGCTGGAGGATGCCGTGCGCGCCGCTCTCGCTGCCGCCGGCCCGACGATCATCGAGGCCGTCGTGGACTCCGAGCACTACATGGAGACCGTGTACGACTGAGAGGACCGACCAGCCTACTGTTGCGGCTGGATGCCGGCGCCTTTGACCACCTCGGCCCACTTGGCGATGTCTTTTTCCACGTAGTCGGCGAACTCCTGCGGCCCGAGCGCCACCGGATCGCCGCCATTCTGCTTGATCTTCTGCTGCAGCTCGGCGGAGCGCACCGCCTTGGTGGCGACGGCGGCCAGGCGCTGGATGATGTCGGGCGGCGTTCCAGCCGGCGCGAACAGGCCGTTCCACATGGAGACGTCGTAGCCGGGCAGGCCAGCTTCGGCCAAGGTGGGAACGTCGGGAGCGAACGCGCTGCGGCGCGGGGTGGTGACGCCGAGCGCCTTCAGGGTGCCGGCCGCGACGTGCGGCATCGCGGTCGAGCCGGGCGCGAACATCCCATGCACGCGGCTGCCGATCACGTCGGATACGCCTTCCATCGACCCCTTGTAGAAGATCGTCGTGACCTTCACGCCGGCCATCTGCGCGAACATCTCCACCGCCAGATGATTGGCGGTGCCGCTGCCGGTCGAAGCGAAATTGAGGAACCCGGGCTTGCTCCTGGCAAGGGCGATGAGCTCCTGCAGGGTCGACACGCCGAGGGTCGGCGAGACCACGAGGACGAATCCCGCGGAGGTGATCAGTGCGACCGGGATGAAGTCCTTCCTCACGTCGAACGGCAGGTTCCGGTAGAGGGTGACGTTCATGGTGTTCGAGTTGCTCGCGAGCAGCAGCGTGTAGCCGTCGTTGGGAGCGCGGGCGACCGTCGCCGTGGCGATGTTGGTCGCAGCACCCGGGCGGTTCTCGACGACGAAGGATTGGCCGAGGTCGGCGCGCAGTTCCTCGCCGATCAGCCGGGCGGTCAGGTCGGTGAACGAGCCCGGCGGCATGCCGACCACGATCTTCACCGGCTTCGATGGATAGGCTTCCTGCGCCAGGACCACGAACCCGGCCCACGGCGGCAGGTAGCACAGCGTGGCTAGCGCCGAGGCGGCGAGCACGAGCGAGCGGCGCGCGACAACGCGGCTACTGTGCGGCACGCCAAGCACGGTTGTTTGTTGTCCTCCCATCTGGTCCTCCCGCCTCGACAGGGCGAAGTCTACTGCACGGCCGCGCCCCCAGAAGTGCGGATTTTCGATCTAGACAATCGATGCGGTCGATGGGTGGAATGTCCTGGTGCGCTGTAGGGTGGGCAACGGCGCCTTGCGTGGTTGTCCGCGTGGGCAAAATCGCTCTTGCGCCGTTGCCCACGCGGAACCGTACGGGCCGCGATTTTGCCCACCCTACGTCGCCACGCACAGGTTCACTTCACGAACATCGCCTCGACCCGTCCGAGGCCGGCGAACTCCGCCGTGATGTGCTGGCCGATCTCGACCGGAAAAAACCCGCTGAACGAGCCGGTGGCGACGATCTGCCCGACTTTCAGGCCGGGGCCGTGGCGCAGCTCGTTGACCATCACGACGACCGGGAGGAACGGGTCGATGAAGGCGTGCCCGCCGTCGGTCTCGACGATCAGCGTGTCGTCCTTGCGCATGGTCACGCGCATGCGGGCGAAGTCGAGGTCGCGCCAGTCCTTGAGCGACGGGCCGACGATGAAGGCGCCGCTGGTGATGTGGTCCGCGTAGGCCTCGATCAGCGAGGCGCGCTCGTTGAGCATCTGCCGGATGGTGCGGTTCGACGTGTCGAAGCGGGTGTCGACCACCTCGAACGACGGGCAGGCCTCGACCGCCGCCGCGACCTCTTCGGCCCGATAGACGGCGGCGCGCGGCGGCAGGTCGCGGATCGCCCGGAACGTCACCTCGGGCTCGATGCACAGCGACGGCGTCAACGATTGCGGGATGCGGGCGGGGCTTGCGAACACGCGCGAGGCGAACAGCGGGCAGCGGAAGGGCTTCTCGCGCGGCTTGTAGAGGAAGGTGATCTTCCAGCCCGCAACGGGCTCATCGAGCGCTGCGCTGATCGCATCGACGATCTGGTTGGCCTCTGCCGCCGTCGCCGGCTTGCAATCGCGCGGCAGTTCGCCGATGCGCCGCCCGGTCCGCCGCGCCTCCACCAGGAGCCGCGCGGCTTCCGCAACTTTTGCCTGTTCCATTCCAGTCTCCCTGACGAGATTGTTCGATGACGATCGTGCGGCGCGCCTATTGCAGCTTCACCCGTGCGGCCGCGTCGTAGAGGTACTGGCACGACGCCGTGAGCAGCGTGCGGGCGCGGCCGACGTCGGCGGCAATGAGCTTGCCGCCCCATTTGACCGGCTTGCCCTCGACCAGCACCGCCTCGACGTTGCCCGCATGGCCGCCGATCACCAGGGCGCCGACAGGATCGATCGCCGGCGCCAGGTTGAGCGCATCGCGCCGGACCAGGATGAGGTCGGCGCGCTTGCCCGCCTTGATCGAGCCGATCTGATCTTCGAGGCCGAGCGCGCGGGCGCCCCCGCGGGTGGCGAATTCCAGGACGTCACGTGCGGTGATCATCGGGCGCGGCGGGCCGTTGTCGATCGCGCCGTTGCGCACGGCGCGCTCCATGCCGAGCGCCGCGCGCATCTCGGTGAACATGTCGCCGCTCGCCGTCATCTCGCTGTCGACGCTGAGACTCGGCCGCACGCCTTGCGCCAGCATCCGCCCGGTCGCCGGCAGCCCGAAGCCGCCCGCCAACATCGCCATGAAGGAGGAGACGGACGCCGTGGTGCCGGTGTCCGCGAGCAGCTTGAATTCGTCGTCGCCCGACGTGCAGCAGTGCAGGCAGGTGAGGTCGGGGCCGAGCAGGTGGTGGTGATGCATCTTTTCGATCGCCCGGTTGCGCGCGCCGGCCTCGCCCATGCCGATATGCATGGTGACACGGATGCCGAGCTCGCGCGCGAGCGCCACGTCGTGGGCGACGACGTCCATGGTGGAGAATTCCGGCCCGCGCGCCGCGAGCGCGAGCGTCACCAGCGCGTCGTCGGAGGTCAGCTGCTTCTCGCGGATGCGGCGGATATCAGCCAGGTGGGGCAGGGTGCTGTTCAGCATCCATGGCTTGGGGTCGTTGCCGGGCTGCCCGTGGCCGAACACCGACCGGCCGCCGGCATCGCGTAGCGCCCGCACGTTCTCGTCGGAATGGTCCGGCGAGTTCTGGATGTGCGCCCAATCGAGCAGCGTGGTGATGCCGGCATCGAGCGCCGCGAGGCGCCCGAACAGGGCCGCCGCGTAAACGTCCTCGGGCCGGAAGCTCGGGCCGAACTTGCGGAACAGCTCGACGAACATGTGCGGCAGGTCCCAGTCGACGCCGGTATGGCGCAGCGGCGTCTGCCACAGGTGGCGATGCGGCTCGACGAACCCTGGCAGCACGAGAAAATCGCGCGCATCCACGGTTTCGCAGCCGTCGGCGGAGATCGAGCGGTCCACCGCGACGATGCGTCCGTCGTCGATGAGGACGTCGCCGGTGAATTCGCCGTACTCCGGCTCGAGCGTGACCAGGAGGCCGCCGCGCAGCAGCAAGCGTTTGCCTTGCGGGTGGTCCTTCATGTCCATCGTCGTCTCCATTGGAGCCTCAAGCGCCAAGGTATGCCTTGGCCAAACGATCGTCGCTGAGGAACGCCTGCCACTCGCCCTTGCGCACCTCGTGCACGATGCGACCGAGCGACATCACGTAGGCACGCTCGGTGAGCTCGGCCGCGATACCGACGTTCTGCTCGACCAGCAGGAGGCCCATGCCGCGCGCGCGTAAGGTTGCGATGATGAGAAGGATATCCTTTACCACCTTCGGAGCGAGCCCGGTCGAGGGCTCGTCCATGATCAGGAGATCAGGCTGCAGCAGCAGGGCGCGCGCGATCGCCACCATCTGCTGCTGCCCGCCGCTCAACAGCTCGACTGGCGCATTGATGCGTTCCTCGATCACCGGGAACAGCCGGCACACGTCGTCCCAGGAAAATTGCACATGGCCGCCACGCGCCGCGCGGCCGACTTTCTCGGCCAGCACGAGGTTCTCACGTACGGTCAGCTCGCCGAACAGGCGGCGGTTCTCCAGAACCACGGCGAGCCCGTGCCGCGCCAGGTGGTGCGCCGGGGCCGCGGTGATGTCGACGTCGTTCTTGCGGATGGAGCCGCTGCGCGCGCGATTGAGCCCGCAGATCGTGCGCACCAGCGTGGTCTTGCCCGCCCCGTTGGCACCGACCACGGCGACGGCTTCGCCGTCGCTGATGGCGAGCGAGATCCCGTGCAGCACGGTCAACGCGCCGTAGCCTGCCGCGATGGACTCGACCGTCAGCACGCCTAGACCCCCAGATAGACTTCGCGCACGCGCGTGTTCTGCTTGATCGCATCCATGCTGCCCGAGGCGATGATCTCTCCGAAATAGAGTACGTGAACGGTATCCACCACGGTCATCAACTCCATGTCGTGCGAGACCAGCAGGATCGACATGCCCTCCTGGCGTAATTGGCGGATCCAGCCACGCAGGTTCTCGATCTCCTCGGCATTCAGTCCGGACGAGGGCTCGTCCAGCATCAGGAGCTGCGGCTCGCCCACCACCGCGCGGGCGATCTCCAGGATGCGGCGCTGCCCGGCGGTGAGGTTGAGGGCCGGGAGATCGCGGATGTTGTCGAGCTCGAATTTTTGGCAGGCGTCCCGGGCGCGCTCCGCGATCGTTTGCATCTCGCGGCGCGCGCGCCGCGTGCGGACCATGTCCTGAACGAGGCCGGTGCGCGTGAGCTTGCAGCAGCCGGCCATGATGTTCTCCAGAACCGTCATGTGCTCGAAGATCTTCGGCGTCTGGAAGGTGCGCACCATGCCGGCGCGGCTGCGCTCCTGCACCGAAGCGGCGGCCAGGGCGTGGCCTCGATAGATGACAGCGCCGTGCTGCTGGGCCAGATACCCGCTGATGACGTTGAACAGCGTGGTCTTGCCCGAGCCGTTTGGCCCGATCAGCCCGGTGAGGCCGCGCTCGGGGACGGCGAAGGAGACGCTGCGCAGCACCGAGAGGCCGCCGAAATTGTGGCCGATGGCGTCGAGCCGCAGGATGTCGGTATGGGCCGTCATGGCGAGCGGCCCCCGGTTGCGGCGGCGCGGCGCCACAGCAGGTCGAACGCGCTGGTGAGCCCTCCCGGGAGGCCGACCACCACCAGGACGAGAGCAAGACCGAACAGGATCTGGTGGAAGTCGCCGAGCCGGCTGAGATACTCCGGCATGAAGGTGATGAACAGCGCCCCGATCACGGTGCCGAACACCGAGCGCACCCCGCCCAGCACCGAGATCAGCAGGAAGCTGAATGATTTTTCGACTGTAAAACTCTGCACGCTGACGAACGAGGTGTAGTGGGCGAACAGGTTGCCGGCGAGCGAGCCGAACAGGGCGCACAGCACGAACACCCGCGTGCGCAGCCACTGCAGGTCGATGGCGAGGCTCATGGCGGCCTCGCTCGAGTCGCGCATGGCGCGGAACATCAGGCCGGTGCGGCTGCGCGCGAGATTGGCCGCGAGCAGCATGCAGGCGAACGCCACCAGCCAGGCGAGGTAGTAGAAGCGCTGCGGCGTATCGAGGGCAAAGCCGAACGCCTCGAGCTTGGGGATGCCGCCGATCCCGAGCGTGCCACCGGTGATGAAGTCCCATTCGTAGAACAGCGCGTTGCCGATGATGCCCAGCGCCATTGTGGCGAGTGCCAGGAAATAACCGGTCAGTCGCAGGATCGGCCAGCCGAGCGTCAGCGCGACCGCCATCGACAGCAGTGCGCCGACGACGAAGCCGGTGACGCTGGGCAGCCCGGCCTCGACGGTGAGATAAGCGGTCGAGTAGGCGCCGATCCCGTAGAACACCGCCTGCGCCAGGTTGACGATGCCGCAGTGGCCGAGCAGGAGCCCGACGCCGAGGCCGGCGACCGTATAGATGCCGGCGAATACCAGGAGGTCGACCAGGTTGCGCGGCAGCAGCAGCGGCAGGATCGCCCAGGCGACGAGCGCCAGCGCAAGCACAATGTGACGCCAGGTCATCGTCTACCCGCCGCGCCGTCCGGCACGACCCAGCATGCCGTGCGGCATGAAGATCATGATGGCGATCAGGACCGACAGCGCCACCACGTCCTTGTAGCTCGACGAGACCGCGACGGTGGCGAGCGATTCCATCAGCCCGAGGGTGATGCCGCCCACCGCGGCGCCGAGCGGGTTGGTGAGGCCGCCGAGGATCGCCGCTGCAAAGCCCTTGAGCGTGAGGTTGATCCCCATGGCGAAGTCGACCGAGGTGAGGGGAGTCACCAGGATGCCGGCGACGGCGCCCAGGATGCCGCCCAGCGCAAAGGTGAGGGTGCGCATGCGCGTGACGTCGACCCCGGTGGTGGCGGCGCCGTCCGGATCGATCGACGCGGCCATCATGGCGAGGCCGAGCGTGGTGCGGTGGTAAAACAGGCGCAGCGCAACGGTGATCCCGAGCGCGATCGCGATCAGCCACAGCGCATGCGAGCCGAGCACCGCGTCGAGCACGACGAAGGCGTGCTCGCCGCCGAACGGCGGCAATACGTAGCCGCTTCGCCCGATGAAGAACAGCACTGAGGCCGACATGGTGATGGCGATTCCGATGGTGAGCAGAATGAAGCTCTGCTGCGACGCGTTCCGCCGCATCATGTGGCGCACGAATGCCACCTCGATCACGGTGCCGATGACGGCGCCCGACAGCGCTCCGCCGAGGATCGACAGCCAATAGGGCCAGTGCGCGTTGTTGATCAGCAGCACCGTGATCATGGCCCCGGTGACGCTGAATTCGCCCTGCATCACGTTGATGATGCGGGTGCCCTTGAAGATCGCCGCGATGCCGATGCCGACCAGCGCGTAGGTGAGGCCATTGGTGATGCCGGCGAGCAGCGCCTGGACGATGAGCCCCGAGGACATCGGCAATCCGTGCTACGCGGGCTTGCAGCCCAGGGCGATAGTGCAGGCGTCCTGGGCCACCCCGGGTCAGTCTTTCAGGCGGGTCGGCAGCCGCGTGTATTGGCCGTTGACCAGCTTGGAGAATATGTAGCCCGAAAGCTTGATGCCGGTCATGTCGTCGGCCGAGAAATCATAATCCGTGGTCACTCCCTGGTAGGGCCCGCGGATGGCGTCGCACAGCTTCTGATTGCCGGCGTCGGGGCCGACCTTCTCCAGCGCCGCGGCGATCACGTGCATGGCGTCCCACGCCACCGATTCCGGGTTCTTCGCCTTGGTCCCGGTCTCCTTCATGACGTGCTCGATGAACTGCTTCTGGTGCGGCAGCGGATCCTCGTAGACGACGAATTCCGGGTAGATGATGTCGTTGGCGGCGCTGCCCATGGCGTTGACGATCTCGTAGCTCGAGGCGCCGTTGAGCGCGATGATCGGCTGGCTCATCTGCAGCCCGCGGATGCTGCGGAACGGCGTCGCCGTCACCGCGATGACGAAGATGACGTCCGGATTGGCGGCCTTGATCTTGGCCGCCTGGGCGGTCGCGTCGGTCGCCGAGAGCTCGAACTTCTCCACCGCCGCGATCTGGATGTCGGGGTAGTTCTTCATCACGTTGTTGAGCTCGCGCATCACCACCGTGCCGTAGCCGCTGTCGTGCAGCACGCCGGCCCGCTTGGTGCCGAGCACGCGGGCATATTCGAACAGCGTGCGGGCGTTGAGCGCATGCGGCGTGAACATGTGGAACACGCATTTGCGCGACTTCTCCACCTCCGGCCCGAGGCCCGTGAAGGCGAATTGCGGCAGTTTCACCTTGTCGGTGATGCCGCCCATGGCGACGGTCGGCGCGATGTTGGTGCCGCCCAGCAGCGCCACCACCTTTTGATTGAAGATGAGGTCGTTGGCCTTGGTGACCGCGGTGTCGGGATTGGTCGTATCGTCCTCGACGATCAGCTTGATCGGCCGCCCCTTGATGCCGCCTTTGGCGTTGATCGCCTTCTCCGCCACCACGGCGCCGTTGCGCTCGGGGACGCCGAGGCCGGCCGCCGCGCCGGTGACCGACAGCACCGCGCCGATCCGGATCGGCTCCTGCGCCTGCCCGCGCAGCGGCCTGGCGGCAACAAGCCCCGCAGCAAGAACGAGACCGACCGCCGTCAATCCATTGATACATCCCCTGGTATGCATGGCTCTCCCTCCCTGTCGCCACGGCCTCGAACGCGCCGTTTTTCCGGGTCGACCGTACGGTCAGCTTAAGTGTCCGCCGGCCTTGTCAGAAGTGGTAGTTTTGCATCAGATTGATCGATACCATCGATCGTTCGCCGGCCAACGCGGCACGCCGACAGGGAGGTATCGTTCCATGGAGCTTCGTCACCTCCGCTATTTCGCTGCGCTCGCCGGCGAGCTGAGCTTCACCCGCGCAGCCGACAAGGTGCACATCACCCAGTCCACCCTGTCGCACCAGATCAAGCAGCTCGAAGAGGAGATCGGCCAGCGGCTGTTCGACCGCGTCGGCAAGCGCGTGGTCATGACGGAAGCGGGCGAGCTTCTGCTGACGCGCATCACCAAGGGCCTGCGCGAGATCGACGACGGCGTGCGCGCGGTGCGCGGCGCCGCGCATCCGCTGACCGGCTCGCTCCACATCGGCGCCACGCATACGTTCGTGATCAGCCTGCTGCCGACCTGCATCGCCCGTTTCCTCGCCGAGCAGCCGGCGGTGCGCGCCGAGATCCGCGAGCTTCCCGCCGCCGCGATCGAGCGCGGCCTTGCCCTCGATGAGCTCGACATCGGCATCGCGTACTATCCGGTGAACCCGCAGGAGCTGTTCTTCGAGCCGCTTTATATCGAGGACATGTTGCTGGTGGTCTCCGCCGAACACCCGTTGGCGTCGCGCAAGAGCATCCGTCTCGCCGAGCTGCATGCCCAGGAGCTGGTGCTCTCCTCGCGGGAATCCGCAACGCGGCAGATGCTCGAGCACCGCTTCCAGGCGATCGGTGCCGAGCCGGTGGTGGTCGCGGAAATGGATTCGACCGCCGGCATGCTCAGCCTCGTGCGCAAGGCCAAGGTCGGCGCCATCGTCTCGCAGCTTGCCGCGTCCGAGGTCGACGGCCTGCGGGCGATCCCGTTCGACAACCCGAAGCCGCTGCGCACGCCCGGCTTGTTGTGGAAGATCAAGCGGCCGCAGTCGGCGGCGACCCGCGCCTTCGCCATGATCGTGCGCCGGGTCGTCTCGGAGGCGAACGTGAAGCCGCCGCGGCGGGGGGAATTGACGCGCGGGGCAGGGCGGCGGCCGAACCGCGATGGCGACGCACTGCGGAGCGTTCAGCGTGCTCCGGCACGAACCGAGAACCGTCACCCTGAGGAGCGCTCCCCTCTCTTCGAGGGGAGCGCCTCGAAGGGCGACGGCCCGGGCCGCTCATCCTTCGAGGCTCGGCGCACCAAGGGTGCGCCGAGCGCCTCAGGATGACGGTGTACTTCCCCCTTCACCTCCCCGGAACGATCGGCAGCAGCACATGGGCCTGTCGCTGCGGGCCGCAGTGCAGGGTGACGTCGCGGTCGAAGATCGCCGGCGGTCGGTCGCTCGCTTCGTCGTGGCGGAACGGGCCGCAGCCGGTGTAGGCGCCGTGCATGCCGATCTGCGCCACCGGGTCGCCGGGATATTCGTAGTCCTTGCCGCGCACGGTGAACGCGATGCGGTAATCCTTCGGCAGCACCACGCAGGTCGGCCACACCTCGATGTCGAGCTCGTACACCTCGCCGGGAGTAAGCGTCTGAACCTCGTCGTGCAGATGGTAGGGACGGTAGGGCAGGGAGCGTGCAGGATCGAGCTTGCGGTGCGATGCCCGCAGCCATCCTTGGGCGATCGTCGTATGCGGCTCCGCATGGCCCTGGAACGTCACCTCCTTGAAATCGGGGAGAACGCGCGCACGACGACGAACAGATCGGCGTCTTCCGTTTCGGAGGAAACGAAGAGCTTTGCGGCGATCGGCCCGGTGATCTCGGTCGCCTCGGTCAGCGGCTGGGTCAGGAATGAGACACCGGCCGAGAGCCCGCGGTAGGTGACCTGCCCGTCGCGCGCCGGCGGCTCGCGGGCAAGCCCGTAATTGTCCGGATGGAGGTAGAGCTTCGTCCATAGGGTGCGGGGGATCGGCCAAGCGTCCTCGTAGCGGTCGACGAATTCCTTTCCCGGCGCGCGCACTTTCATGCGCACACGCGGCTCCTTGTCCCACCCGTTCGCCTCGCCTTTGAGGAAATGGGCGAAGAACCGCTTCTGCAGGCCGACCCCATAGTCCGTGTAGTATTCGGTCCAGTGCTCCAGGCCGTGGAACTCGAGCCATTTCTGCGGCGAGGCGGCGCCCAGAAAGCCCTCCACGTTGCCGCGCAGATGCAGGCCCGGACCGCCCCAATTGGCGAGTGAGATTAACGGCACCTTGATTTTGCTGAGGTCCGGCAGGCGCGAGGTCCAGAAGTCGTCCGTCGCCAGGCCGAAGGCGAGGCAGTCCTGGTGCCATTCGCGCCGGTTGGCGCCGAGCTGCTCCTCGCTCAACGTCTCCGGACCGGCGACCCAGTCGCCCGCGAACGGGCTGCGCGGGCCACGCCGCCCGCGCCCGTGCTGCACGGAGAGGATGGCGGGCCCGTACAGCACCTTGCTGAACGTGCACAGGATGCCGCCATGGCGCACCATGTCGCGGTAGTAGTCGTAGGCGCCTTCGAACACGAACATGGCGGACAGGTGCGGCGGCTCGAGCGCCGCCACCTGCCACTGGTTCATCGCCAGGTACGAGATGCCGGAAAGCCCGATCTTGCCGCTGCTCCAGGCTTGCCGCGCCGCCCATTCGATGCAGATCGCATAGTCCCGCGCCTCGCGCAGCGACCAGATGTCGAGGAAGCCGGGCGAGCGGCCCGCCCCACGGGTATCGATACGCACCACCGCGTAGCCTTCCGGCACGAACTTCTCCGGATCGCACATCTCGTAGACCTGGTAGCGGTTTGACGAGTTGCTCAACACCTCCGGGTGCTCGGCGCACAGGCGCGCGTACTGCACGGCGAATGCATCGAAATGCAGCCACTTGCCGTACGGGCCGGCCGTCATGATGACCGGATGGCGTCCCTCCGCGATCGGCCGGAACACGTCCGCGCGCAGAACGATGCCGTCGTCCATCTCGATCGGCACATCCCAATCGATACGCATGCCGTCGCGGACGACGCTTTCGTATTCGCTCATGGAAAATCCCGACTGTTGTCGATCGCGCGCCTGCGACGGCGGCCCTTCGATGCTAGGGCCGAGCCTTGCCGTGCTCACAATGGAAAATTTCGATCGAAAGCATTGATGCGGTCGATTGTATTTGCATGTTCTTGGTGTTGCGCCGGTCGGCGCGATACCGCACGATGCCCCCATGCAACATCAGTCCACCCTCTCTCGCATCGACGTCCATCACCATCATGCGCCTCCCGGCTTCGTCGCCGAGATCGTCGCGCGATACTGGCCAGCACGCGCTCGTCGAATGGTCGCCGGCGCGCTCGATCGAAGCGATGGACGAGGTGGGCGTGGCGACCGCGCTCACTTCGGTCGCGCCGCCCGGCGTGTGGTACGGCGACGATCGGAAAGCGCGTGCGCTCGCACGCGAATGCAATGACTTCGCCGCGCGGCTCAAATCCGATCATCCCGGACGCTTCGGTATCTTCGCCGCCCTGCCGCTCCCGGACGTCGACGGGAGCCTGCGCGAGATCGAATATGCGTTCGACGTGCTGAAGGCGGACGGCATCGGCCTGCTCACCAGCATCAATAGCAAGTGGCTCGGCGACAAGGCGTTTGCGCCGGTGATGGACGAGCTCAACCGGCGCAAGGCCGTGGTCTACACCCATCCGACCGTGTGCCCGGCCTGCCGCAATCTCATCGCCGAGGTGCCCGACCACCTGATCGAGTTTGCGACCGACACGACGCGCACCATCGCCAGCCTGCTGCTCACCGGCACCGCTGCCCGCCGTCCCGACATCCGCTTCATCTTCTCGCACGCGGGCGGCACCATGCCGTACCTGGTCGAGCGCATGACCTGGTGGGCCGACATGCGGCCCGACCTCGTCGCGCAGATGCCGAAGGGTCCGCTGCACGAGCTGCAGCGGTTCTTCTACGATACGGCGTTCTCCGCCAACCGCCACGCGCTTTCCTCGCTGCTGCAGCTGGTGACGGTGAGCCATGTGCTTTACGGCACCGACTATCCTTTCCGCACGCCGGCGGAGAACGTCGCGGGTCTCATCGCGTACGGCTTCGGCGCCGCCGATCTGCAGGCGATCGGCCGCGACAACGCGCTGCGCCTGCTGCGCCCCTCGGAGCGATAGGTGGGCGAGGCGCCAAGATTCGGCCAGCACACGTGGCAAAATCGCGCAAGCGCCTTGCCCACGCGTGGACTCGCTGCAGGCAATTTACCACCCTGCAATTCTGTCGTCATAGATGCGAGACCAGCTCGTCACGATCGAGACCGAGACGACGCCGCTCGACGGGGCGTTCTATCTGCCGGACGACGGCCCGGTGATCGGCGGCGTCCTCTTGCTCCACGGCAACACGATGAATTTCTACGTCGGGGCGCCGTTCCTCCGGTGCTCACGGCACTCGGCTTTGCCTGCCTCGCCTTCGGACCGGGCGCGGGCGCCGATATCCTCGGCATCCGGGATTCGTTCGCCCCCGGAAGGCGCTGCGTTCCAGCTCACCAGCGACGGCATCGCCGACAACGTCGCCGCCGCATGGATGAAATCGCGCGGGTTCCCCGCCTGCGTGGTGATCGGCGGCTCGAGAACGGCGGCATGCTCGGTGTCAGGCATGCGTGCGATCACCCCGGAGACGCCCGCGCTGGTTTTGCTGTCGGCGCATCGCGGCGGCGCGAGCACGGCACAAGTCCCAGCGCCGGCGTGGAATTCTCGCCGGCCCGCGGGCCGACGCGGTGATGGAGAAGGCGCAGGCGCTGATCGCCGCTGGCCGTGGGCGCGAGCTCATGCTGGTGCCCGGCTGGTGGTTCGTCGTCGGCACCAAAGGCTTCGTCGACCGCATGACGCAGATGCCCGACATCCTCGCGCTGGCGCCGTTCGTGCGCTGCCCGGTGCTGTTCATCCCGCGGCGACAGAGGACCGCCCGTCCCTGATCGTGGCGGAGGAGTTCAAGGCCTGCGCGCGCGCCGACTGCGCCCGTCGAGATCATTCCCGAGCTGGATGACTATGTCGGCCACGAGGACGCCGTCTGCCGCCTGGTTTCGTTCTGGCTGCGGCAGAAGATCGTGCCTTCGTAGCCACCAGCTCAGTCGCCCTTGCGCCCCTTCTCCCGCTCCGCCAGGAAGCCGACGATCAGGGCGGTACCGATGACGACCGGATCCACTGGCGTTTCGCACAGGCCCCAGGCATTGATACAGACCTGGTACGACCAGGTCCGGCCCGGGAACTGGGCGGCCGCGTAGATCAGGCCGGAGACGCAAATCACCAACGGAATGAAGACTTGCATGCTCCCGGGATGCCCCCGGCAGATTAAGAACTGCTTGCCGGGATGAGAGAGGGCAGCCCGATCGAATTACGCCCACCGCTTTCTCACCCGCTTCGGCGCAATTTGATCGCAAATCGCGGGATCGGCGTGACACCGACCGGCGGGGTCCCTTGTCAAGCGGCCCGTACGGCTGAGGCTTGTCGGCGGCGACGCTCAGCCCTGCTTCTCATTCCGTTCGATTGCGCCGAGCTGCGGCAGCCACGGCAGGGCCGAGCGGAACCAGTTCTGTCGGCGCGGCACGAACTCCTTGCGCTCGCGCAGTATGCCGACGCGACGATGTAGACGGCTGCTGCCCCTCGCCGGCGTGGTCGAATAGATCGGCGAGCCGCAACGGGGGCAGAAGGCCTGCAGGCGCGGCTTGCCGCTGTCGGCCGTGGTCTTGAGGTAGGAGGTCGCGCCCCCGACATCCGGAATGTCGCGCCGGGAATGGGAACCGAGACGCGGAACGCCGAGCCGGTGCCGGTCTGGCAATCGGTGCAATGGCAGACCTGGGTCTTTTCCGGATCGGCCTCGCCCTCGATCGTGATGTAGCCGCAGTGGCACGCTCCCTCGACTTTCATCGCCTGTCTCCTGTTACCTCACCCGATTGATTGCGCATTGAAGCCCGATTTCCGCCACGTGGGAATACGCCGCGCCGGCACGTGCGCGCAGGCCGGCAGCGATCGGTCGGGACTGCGCCGCGAAGGCGGGCGTTGTCCCTCGTCGCATCCGAACCAGGAGAACGGCAATGAACAGGCATATGCTTGGCGGACTGGTCGCAACGACGATGCTGTGGCCGGCCGTGGCGGCGGCGCAGACCACGGTGATCGAGACCACCGGCGCGGCGCCGCCGGACGAAGTGGTCACCTATGTGCAACGCGAACGGGTTCCCTTGCGCGTGGACGCGAAGTCACGGTGGGCTCGACCCTTCCCGACACGATCGAGCTGCGCACCATCCCGCGCCACGACACCTACGGTTACGCCGTGGTGAACGAGCGGCGCGTCATCGTGGAGCCGCGCACCCGCCGCGTGATCCGCATCGTCGGAATCGGCGGTCGACAATCGAGGGGCATTTTCTGCCAGGAGGACAGCATGCGCATGAAGCTCTTGTCGCTCGCAGCCGTGGGCGGACTTCGTTCTCGCCCTCTCGCCCGCCGCGATGGCCGCCTCGGCGACCATGAGCCCGGGACGACGGATGCGCCCGAAGGGATCGGTCAAAGGCCATCCTGGCGCCTCCGGCTACGCGCCCGGCCACATGATGCAGCAACCCGGGCGGCATGGTACCGCGGCCAGCCGGGTGCCTCTGGCTATGCGCCGGGGCATCGCAAGCCGTCGACCACGACAGGGATCGGGAAGCTTCCGGTAGGCGCGGCGGAACTGCGAACCGCGTGCGCGATCGCGACGGTCTGATTGGCGGGCTGAAGACTGCACCGGAGCCGCGAAGCGGCACGCCCGCTTCGCGGGCTGCGGCCAAATGGCGACCCAGGGAGGACTCGAACCTCCGACCTTCAGCTT
>CAVZSC010000002.1:0-69344 GCA_963777755.1 uncultured Alphaproteobacteria bacterium | reverse complement strand
CCGCTCCCTCACGGGGGCGAACAAGCGAAGCCGTGGTCCGGATGAGGCAAGCGAATCCGGGCGACGGAGGAATGAACGCAAAGCCCGGTCCACAACGGTCGCGACGATCTCGCAAGCGACCGCCGGGGCGGGCGGAGCGTTCGGGCTGTTTGACATCGTGAAGATGAGGATCGCTCGGTCGAGCGACCGCGCACCCGTCGCCCCTCCCCTGTCGGAGGCGGTGGCGGCTTCGCGTCGCTCGACGATTCCTACAACGCGCCTTCCTGGCGCAACCCGTGCGCCACGTCGTCCAGCGTGCGCGCGAGCCGTTCGGCGATCTCCTCGATCTCGGCCTCCTCGATCACCAGCGGCGGGGCAAACACCAGGCGGTCGCCCACCACGCGTACGATCAGCCCGTGGCGCTTTGAGGTGGCGTCGACCCGCTGGCCGACCGCGAGCGCCGGGTCGAACGGGATGCGCTTCTCGCCGTCGCGCATCAGCTCCATGCCGAGGATGAGGCCGGTGCCGCACACGTCGCCGACCAGCGGGTGCGCGATCAGGCGGCCGAGCGCCGCCTGCATCACCGGCCCGAGGCGCTTCGCGCGCGCGACGATGTCGATCTCGTCGTAGATCTTCTGCACCTCGAGCGCGACCGCGGCCGCCACCGGATGGCCCGCATAGGTGTAGCCGTGGGCGAAATTGCCGAACCGGTCGGACTGGGCGAGCATCGCCGCGTGGATGCGCTCGTTGATCAGCACCGCCGAGATCGGCTGCATCGCCGCCGACAGCGCCTTGGCCGAGGTGATCATGTCGGGGTTGATGCCGTAGGTCTGCGATCCCCACATTTCGCCGGTGCGGGCGAAGCCGCAGATCACTTCGTCGGCGACGAACAGGATGTCGTACTTGCTTAAGACCGCCTGGATCTTGTCGAAATAGCCGGCCGGCGGAACGATCGCGCCGCCCGCTCCCATCACCGGCTCGGCGAAGAACGCCGCGATCGTGTCCGGCCCTTCGGCCTGGATCAGCGCGTCGAGCGCGTCCGCCATGCGGGCGGAGAACTGCTCCTCGGTCTCGCCCGCCTCGTGACGCCGGTAGTAGTGGGGAAACTCGGTGTGGCGGAACGGCGCGAACGGCAGGCCGAAGCCTGCATGCATGTCGGGCTTGCCCGACAGGCTCACCGCCGCGCAGGTGTTGCCGTGGTAGGACATCTGGCGGGCGATGATCTTGGTGCGCTGGGTCTCGCCCATGGCGTCCCAGTAGTACCAGGCGAGCTTGATGGCGGTGTCGTTCGCCTCCGAGCCCGAGCACTGGAACAGCACGCGCGCCATCGGCACCGGCGCGATGGCGAGGAGTTTTTCGGCGAGCGCAACCGCCGGCTCGTTCGAGCGATGGCGGTAGAGATGATAGTAGCCGAGCTCGCGCATCTGCTCGTAGGCGACCTTGGCGAGCCGCTCCGAGCCGAAGCCGAGCGAGGCGCACCACAGGCCGGCGACCGACTCGATGTAGTCGTTGCCGGCATCGTCGAACACGCGGCAGCCGTTGCCGCGCGCAATGACCAGCGGGCCGTCCGTCTGGTGCCGGCGCAGGTTGGTCTGCATGTGCACCAGGCTGGCGATGTCGCGCGCGGCGATCGAGTTCGGGATGTAGTTCACGTATCCTCCTTGGCGACGGCGTTGCGCAGGTTTGTGGTTGGTCATGCCGTCCGACGGAAATCTATGGCTCGATGACGCGCTCTCCGCCGCCTTCGTTCTTCAGCTTCAGCAAGCTGATCGTGCCGTCGGCCAGCAGTTGCACGTATGTTTCTCTCGTTCCTGTGGGGCCCGCGAAGGACAGCCCGGCGAGCTGTTCGGAGGCGCTGATCTTGACGGACGGACGCCCCTGCTCGGTGATCAGCCGCAACAACACGGTCTCGGGATAACGCTCCCCGTTGCTCTGCGTGTGTGCCGGATACACATTGATACTGGCGCGAACCTTTCCCTGATCATCCACGATCTGGAGCGCGCGACCTCTCAATACAGGCGCGACCTCGCCGACCGCAACAGCGGAGCGGACATAGACAACCGTGAAGATCACAAGCGCCAGATTCACCGCAGTGACAACGACGAGCAACGGCTGAATCCTCATGTGCGTTCTCCCGCGTCTGTCGTCTTCCCCATCGGGCGATGTCGTGCCGCGACCGGCTCGCAATGGTAACTACGCATCCTCCTCGGCGGCGGCGTCCCGCAGCGCTTCGGGATCGGCGATGCCGTAGTCGCGTGTGGCCGCGGCGGCGGTGACATAGCCGTCGCGCAGGTCGCGGCCGATCGCTTGCTTGTCACGCTCGGCGACCGGCCCGAAGCCGCCCGAGCCCGGCGTCGCCATGTCGACCACGGCGCCCGCCACCCAGGCGAACGCCCCTTTGCTCGGCAGGTGGCGCGTCGCGCCGTCCGGCGCGGTGAGCGTCACCACCGCGGGCGCGCCGGCCTTGCCGCCGGCGAGGCCGAACGGCGGCGAGGTCATGCGCTCCATGCACAGCGCGCCGGTCGCATCCGCGCCGTCGAGCATGCGCCATACCCGGCGCGAGCCGCAGCCGCCGCGATAGCGGCCGGCGCCACCGGAATCCGGGTTGACCTCGTAGCGCTCGATGCGCACCGGGAAGGCCATCTCCAGGATCTCCACCGGCGTGTTCATCGTGTTGGAGATGCCGCTGGCGATGACGTTGATGCCGTCCTTGTTCGGGCGCGCGCCGAACCCGCCTTTCACGGTCTCGTATGACACGTAGCCGCGGCCGCTGCGCGGGTCGACGCCGCCCAGGGTGAGGATGGCGGAGGTGCCCTGGCTGCAGGCCATCACCTGGTGCGGCATGAATTGCGCGAGCGCGCCCATCACCATGTCGGCGGCGCGGTGCGACATCTCGTGGTTGGCATAGACCACGGGCGCGGGAAATGCGGCGTTCACCACCGACCCCTCGGGTGCCCGGACCTCGATGGCGCGCCAGCAGCCGGAGTTGGGCGGGATCAGGTTGCCGGGGTCGATCGCGGTCTTCAGCCCGCAATAGACGCCGGACGCGGTCACCGAGAGCGGCGCGTTCATCGGCCCTTTCACTTGGCCGTCGCTGCCGGCGAAATCGACGATCAGCCGGTCGCGCGTCTTGGTCACCGCGAGGCGGATGCGAAACCGCGCATCGTTGCCGGATGCATCGTCCGGGATGCCGTCGCCGTCGCAGAAATCCTCGAACACGCCCTCCCCGTCCGGCAGCTCGAGCAAGGCCGCGCGCATCAGCCGCTCGGAATAATCCATGACCTCGGCCATGTAGACGACGAGCTCGGCGCTACCGTAGCGGCGCGCCAGCGCCTTGAGACGTTCGGTCGCCCTTAAGGTCGCGGCGAGCTGGGCACCGAGATCGCCCTTGCGCTCGTCGGGCGTCCGCACGTTCGCCAGGATCAGCTTCTCCAGGTCGGCGTTGAGCGTGCCGCGGCTGATCAGCCGCAACGGCGGCAGGCGCAGGCCCTCGCCGTAGATGTCCGTCACCGCCCCATAGCTGCCGGGAGTTGCGGAGCCGACGTCGGGCCAGTGGGCGCGCAGGCAGGCGTAGCCGAGCAGCCGGCCCTCGGCGAAAGCCGGCCGCACCACGTTGACGTCGGGCAGATGGCTGCCGCCGAAATACGGATCGTTGTGGACGAACACGTCGCCGTCGTGCACGTCGGCGCCGAACGCCTCGACGACGGCGCGCACCGCGTCCGGCATCGAGCCGAGGTGGATCGGCAGGTCGGGCCCCTGCGCCACCATTGCGCCACGCGCATCAAACACGCCGCACGAATAGTCGCCGGCCGACTTGAGCAGCGGCGAGTAGGCGGTCTTGGCAAGCACCACCCGCATCTCCTCGGCGATCTTGTACAGGCTGTTCTTGACGATCTCGAAGGTGGCGGGATCGCGCCGCCCGGGCTCTTTCATGGATGCCGTGTCCCGTTGGGTCGACGCGTCAGAACGACGAAGCCATCGGCATTCATCTTAGCCTGCCAGCCCGGCGGCACAAGGATGGTGGACTCGAGCGAACTCGATCACCAGCGGTCCGTGCGCCTGCCACTCCGCCGCAAGTCGCGCGCGATCGAAGATCGCCGCCTCCACCAGGCCGGTCTCGCGGAACCAGGCGCGACGCGTGCCCTTGCGCGCGTCGGTTCCGGCCGGCGCCGTGGTGTCGCGGACCTTGAGCGGCGCGATGGTGCCGATCGCCGCGACGCGGATGCTGACGATCTGCACCGGCTCGCTGCGATTGTCGTGGCCGTAGGTCGTAAGGTGCCGGTTGTGGAAGATCTCGGCGATCTCGTCGAGCGCCGTCGCGTCGAGCGCGCGCGCCGGGACCGGCACGGACAGCTCGTAGGACTGACGCGCATAGCGCGCATCGACCGAGCGCTCGAACCGCCGGCGCGCGGGCGCGACGCCGGCGCGGTCGAGCATGGCGGCTCCGGTGTGCTCGAGCTCGACGAAGGCCGCCTCGAGCGCCGCCGGATCGGCGCTCGCGGTCGTGACATAGAGGGTGCGCACGTAGTCGCGCTTCAAATCCGTGCCGACCAGGCCGAGCGCCGAAAAGGCTCCCGGAATGGGCGGACAGACCACCTCCGCGATGTCGAGCTCGTCGGCCAGCGCGGCCGCATGCAGCGGCCCCGCGCCGCCGAACGCGGCGAGCACGAAATCGCGCGGATCGTGCCCGCGCTGCACCGATACGATCTTCAGCGCCTCCGCCATGGCGTTGTTGACGACGTCGATCACTGCGGCCGCCGCGGCGAGTGCATCGATGCCCAGCGGCTCGGCAAGCCGCTGGCGAACCGCCGCTTCCGCCGCCGCCGAATTGATCTTGAGCTCGCCGCCGAGCAGCGAGCCGCGGTCGAGATAGCCGAGCAGGAGGTCGCAATCGGTGACCGTCGGCTCGGTGCCGCCGCGGCCGTAGCACACCGGGCCGGGATCGGCGCCGGCGCTCTTCGGGCCGACGCGCAGCGCACCGGCGCGGTCCACCCAGGCGATCGAGCCGCCGCCGGCGGAGACTTCGGCGAGGTCGATCACCGGCACGCGGATCGGATGTCCGGTCCCGTGCATCCAGCGGCTCCCGCTCGAGCCGCCGCCGACCTCATATTCGGGTGTCGTCTCGTACTGGCCGCCACGGATCAGGCTCGCTTTCGCGGTCGTCCCGCCCATGTCGAAGGAGAGAAGATCGAGCCGACCGGTCTGCCGCGCGACCAGCGCGGCGGCCACCACGCCCGCCGCCGGCCCCGATTCCACGGCGACCGCCGGCATGGCCACCGCTTCCGCGGCTTCGAGGATGCCGCCGTTCGATGCCATCAGGTAGAGCGGCGGCAGCTCGAGCCTGCGCGTCGCCTGCGCGAGATCGTGCAGATAGGAGGCGAGGATCGGCCCCACATAGGCGCACACCGCGGTGGTGCTGGTGCGCTCGAACTCCTTGATCTCGGGCAGCACTTCCGACGACAGGTAGACCGGCACGTCGGGGAATGCGGCGCGCAGCCGCGCACCGAGGCGCTGCTCGTGCGCGCTGTTGCGGAAGCTGAAGATGAGCGAGACCGCGACCGCCTCGACACGCGCCGCGGCGAGCGCCGCGATCAGCGCGTCGATCTCGCCTTCGGCGAGCGGCGTGACGACGGCGCCGTCGGCGCCGATGCGCTCGGTGATCTCGAGCCGCCGCCGGCGCGGGATCAGGGTCGCCGGCGCATCCTGGAACAGGTCGTAGAGATTGGCGCGCGCCGAGCGGCGCAACTCCAGCACGTCGCGGAACCCGCGTGTCGTCACCAGCGCGGCGCGCACGCCGCGCTCCTCCAGGATGGCGTTGGTGACGACCGTCGTCGCATGCGACAGGAGGCTGACGTCGCGGGCCGACACCGCATAGCGGGTCATCGCCATGTGCAGGCCGGCGAGCACGCCCCGGCTGAGGTCGCTGGGCGTCGTCGGCACCTTGGCGACGCCGATCGCGCCGCTCGCGTCATCGACGAGAGCCACGTCGGTGAACGTGCCGCCGATGTCGACGCCGATCCGCCAGGCCATGCCCCTTCCCCTTCGGTTCCACCGTAGGTTGGGTTAGCGCGGCCTGTGCGCCGTCCCTGTGGACAGGCGCCCGTTCCGCGCGTAACCCAACGTCCAACGCGCACTGTTGGGTTACGCGCGGATCGACCTCCAGGGATTTAGCCGAAATGTCGTGGTCGCGCTAACCCAACCTACGGCGAGATTGTTATTGTAGACCCCATCATGACCCATATTCTCCATCGTCAGATCGGCCACTCCTACCCGGTTGCGGCGTCGGCCCAAGGCGTCGTGATCCGCGACAGCGCGGGGAAGGAGTACATCGACGCCTCGGGCGGCGCGGCCGTATCGTGCCTCGGGCACGCGCATCCCGACGTGCTCGCCGCCATGCGGGCGCAGCTCGACCGGCTCGCCTATGCGCATACGAGCTTCTTCACCAGCGAGCCTGCGGAGGAGCTCGCCGACGACCTTGCGGCCCATGCGCCGCCGGGTATCGGCCACGTGTTCTACGTCAGCGGCGGCTCGGAGGCGATTGAGGCCGCGCTCAAGCTCGCGCGCCAGTATTTCGTCGAGCGCGGCGAGCCGCAACGGCGCTATCTCATCGCGCGGCGGCAGAGCTATCACGGCATCACGCTGGGCGCGCTGGCGATCGGCGGCCGCGAGCGGCAGCGCCACGATTTCGTGCCGCTGCTGATCGAGACCCATCACGTGTCGCCGGTCTACGACTACCGCGAGCGCCGCGCCGGCGAGACGCCGGAGGCCTATGGTGAGCGGCTGGCCGAGGAGCTCGAGGCCAGGATCCGCGAGCTGGGCGAGGACAGCGTCATCGCCTTCGTCGCCGAGACCGTCGTCGGCGCCACCTTGGGCGCGGTGCCTGCCGTGCCCGGCTATTTTCGCCGCGTACGCGAGATCTGCGACCGCTACGGCATCCTGCTCATCCTCGACGAAGTCATGTGCGGCATGGGACGCACCGGCACGCTGCACGCCTGCGAAGCGGAAGGGATCACGCCTGATCTGATGGCGATCGCCAAGGGCCTCGGCGGCGGCTATGCGCCGGTCGGCGCCGTGCTGATGCAGGAGAAGATTTTCACCACCCTCGCCGAGGGCTCGGGCGCGTTCCAGCACAGCCACACCTTCATGGGCCATCCGCTCGCCTGCGCGGCGGCGCTGGCGGTGCAGCGAGTGATCCGCCGCGATCGGCTGCTCGACAACGTGCAACAGCAGGGCGCGTATCTGATGCGGCGGCTCGCCGAGCGGTTCGGCAATCATCCGTTCGTCGGCGACGTGCGTGGGCGCGGCCTGTTCCAGGGCGTGGAGCTGGTCGCCGATCGCGCCGCCAAGGAGCCGTTCGACCCGGCGCTCAAGATCAACGCGCGGGTGAAACGCGAGGCGATGGCGCGCGGCCTGATGGTCTATCCGATGGGCGGAACGGCCGACGGCACGCGTGGCGACCATGTGCTGCTCGCGCCCCCCTTCATCGTCGATGCTTCCATCGTGGACGCCATCGTCGAGCGGCTCGGCGAGGCGATCGACGCGGCGACGGCGAGCGCAAGCCAGTAGCCTCACGCGAATTGCACAGCGGTCGTGTTCGCCCCGCACAGCAGGACGGCGACGCGTTCTTTGTCCGCCGGAACGTAGCGACCCGACAACAGGGCCGCAAAGGCGGCCGCGCCGCCGGGCTCGGCGACGATGCGCAGCGTGTCCCACAGCGCGAGCTGCGCCGCCCTGATCTCGTCGTCGGAAACGAGCAGCGAGCGCTCGACGAAGGCTTGTGCGAGCGGAAACATCAGCGAGCCCACGCGCTTCGGCGCCAGTGAATCCGCCGCGATGCCGCCGGCTTCGGCGTCGACCGGACGGCCGGCCTCCAAAGCGCGATAGAGCGTCGGCGCCGCCTCCGGCTCGACCGCGATGATCCGGATCCGCCCCGCGAACCAGGCGGCGATGCCACCGATCAGGCCGCCGCCTCCGACCGCCACCAGCAAGGTGTCGATCGCGTCGTTGTCCGCCTCGATCTCGAGCCCGACCGTGCCCTGGCCCAACATGGTTTCCGGCTGATCGTAGGCGTGGATGGCGAGCGCACCTTTGTCCCGCGCGAATTCCTCGCTCGCCGCGAGCGCATCGGCATAACGGTCGCCCGTGATGACGAGGCTTGCGCCATCGGAACGGATGCGCGCCGCCTTGGCGGGCGACGTGACGGTGGGCACGAAGATGGTCGCCGGCTTGCCGAGTTGCCGCGCCGCATAGGCGACGGCGACCCCGTGGTTGCCGCCGGACGCCGCAACGACCCCGGCAGCCGGAACCGCCCGGGTGAGCAGGTTGGCAAACGCGCCGCGTACCTTGAACGAGCCGGTGTGCTGGAAGAGCTCGAGCTTGAGGTCGACCAGCCGCGCCGGCAGCCCGAAATCCGCCAGGTCCACGCGCATCATCGGCGTACGGCGAACATACGGGCGGATCACTTGCACGGTTTCGGCGATGCGCTCGCGCGTGATCGGCAGCTCGCCTGACATGACCCGCTCCTCCGGCAACCCGGTTGACATCTCTCGCTATCTTAGCGAAGCGCATCCTTGGAAGGGACAGGAGTCCATCATGTTCGAGGGCTTCGAGCGTAGGATCGTCAGCGTCGACGGCATCGACATTGCCTGCGTGGTCGGCGGTTCCGGTCCGCCGGTGCTGATGCTGCACGGTTTTCCGCAGAATCGCGCGATGTGGGCGCGGGTCGCGCCCCGGCTGGCGCAACACTACACGGTCGTATGCGCAGATCTCCGCGGCTACGGCGATTCGGCGAAGCCAAAATGCCTCCCCGATCGCTCCAACTACGCGTTCCGCGCCATGGCGGCCGATCAGCTCGGCCTCATGCGGGCGCTCGGCTTTGAGCGCTTCCATGTGATCGGCCACGATCGCGGCGGGCGCACCGGGCATCGCATGGCGCTCGACCATCCCGACGCCGTGCTCACCCTTGCGGTGCTCGACATCGTGCCCACCTTGGCGATGTTCATGGATACCAACCACAAGGTCGCCGGCGCCTATTGGCACTGGTATTTCCTGTCGCAACCCGAGCCGTTTCCCGAGCGCCTGATCGGCAACGATCCGGATTTCTTCTACGAGACGTGCCTCGTCGGCTGGGGCGCCGCCAGGGTGTCGGATTTCGATGCCGAGATGCTCGCCGACTACCGCCGCTGCTGGCGTGACGAAGGGATGATCCACGGCTCCTGCTCCGACTACCGGGCGGCTGCAACGATCGATCTTGCGCACGATGCGGCCGACCTCGACCGCAAGGTCGCGTGCCCGACGCTCGTGTTCTACGGCGCCGCCGGCGCCATGGGCCGGCTGTTCGACATACCGGCCGAGTGGCGCAAGCGCTGCGCCGACGTGACGGCGGCATCGCTGCCCGGCGGCCATTTCTTCGTCGACCAGTCCCCGGACGAGACGGCGCAGGTCCTGCTGCGCTTCCTGAACGAGCACCATGGCTCCTCCGCTCATCCAGCTGCGTGACATCGCGCTGACCTTCGGCGGCACGCCGCTGCTGGTCGCGGCAGAGCTGGCGATCGCGCCGGGAGAGCGGGCCTGCCTGGTCGGCCGCAACGGCTCCGGCAAGTCGACACTTCTGCGCATCGTCGCCGGGATTACCGAGCCCGACCACGGCACCCGCTTCGTGCAGCCCGGCGCGACCATCCGCTACCTTCCGCAGGAGCCCGATCTCTCCGGCCACGCGAGCGTGCTCAGCTATGTGCAGGACGGCCTCGCGCCGGGCGACGATCCGCATCAGGCGCAATATCTCCTCGGCGAGCTGGGCTTGTCCGGCGAGGAGGATCCGACGCAGCTGTCGGGCGGTGAAGCGCGCCGCGCGGCGCTTGCGCGGGTGCTCGCCCCTGCCCCCGACATCCTGCTGCTCGACGAGCCGACCAACCATCTCGACCTGCCGACCATCGAGTGGCTCGAGCGCGAGCTCGACGCGCGGCGCTCGGCGTTGGTGCTGATCAGCCATGACCGCCGCTTCCTCGGCAACCTGTCGCGCGCCACGATCTGGCTCGACCGCGGCACGACCCGGCGGCTCGAGCTCGGCTTCGGCTCGTTCGAGGCGTGGCGCGACGAGGTCCTGGCGCAGGAGGAACTCGACCAGCACAAGCTCGACCGCAAGATCGAGGCCGAGCAGCACTGGCTGCGTTACGGCGTGACCGCACGGCGCAAGCGCAACGTGCGCCGCCTCGCGGCGCTGCAGGATCTGCGGCAGAGCCGCCGCGACTACCGTCGCGCCGTCGGCAAGGCGACGATCGGCGCCGCCGAGGCCGAGCAGTCGGGCGCGCTGGTGATCGAAACGGAGGGTATCGGCAAAAGCTTCGGGCCGCGCCCCATCGTGCGGGACTTTTCCATCCGCATCATGCGGGGCGATCGGCTCGGCGTCGTCGGGGCGAACGGCAGCGGCAAGACCACGCTGGTCCGCCTCCTGATCGGCGCTCTCACGCCCGACGACGGCACGGTCCGGCACGGCGCAAATCTCGCCATGGCAACCCTCGACCAGGGGCGCGAAAGTCTCGACCCGGACTTGACCGTTAGCGAGGCCCTGACCGGCGGGCGCGGCGACACGGTGATCATGGGCGACAAGTCGAAGCACGTGGTCGGCTACATGCGGGATTTCCTGTTCACCCCGGAGCAGGCGCGCACGCCGTTGCGCGTGCTGTCGGGCGGCGAGCGCGGCCGCCTCACGCTTGCCCGCGCGCTGGCTAGACCATCGAACGTGCTGGTGCTGGACGAGCCGACCAACGACCTCGACCTGGAAACCCTCGATGTGCTCGAGGAGATGCTCGGCGACTACGCGGGCACGGTCATCCTGATCAGCCACGACCGCGATTTCCTGGATCGTACCGTCAATGCGGTGGTGGCGCCGCAAGGCGATGGCCGCTGGGTCGAATACGCGGGCGGCTACAGTGACATGCTGGCGCAGCGCGGCGGCGATCTCGCGCCCAAGGCGCCGGCAGCAAGGAAAGCCGAGGGAGTCGCGGCGTCCGCCCCGGCGCGCGAGCCGAAGCCGGCACCGGCGAAGGCGGCACGGCGGCGGTTGAGCTTCCATGAAAAGCATGCGCTCGAGCAGCTCCCCGAGCGCATCGCCGCGCTGCGCACGACGATCGAGGATCTGCACCGCCGGCTCGACGACCCGACCTTGTATGCGCGCGACCGCCAGGCGTTCGATCAGGCATCGTCGGCGCTTGCCGCCGCGGAGGACGAGCTCTCCGCCGCCGAGGAGAAATGGCTCGAGCTCGAGATCCTGCGCGAGGAGGTCGAAGGGCGCTGAAGCGCACCCGTATTGGCGCGCCGCACTTCATGGCGTACGTTCCTGATTGACGCGCCACAAGGAGAGAGCCCATGACCAGCTTCACCTTCGACCACATGCATATTCGCAGCCCCAACCCGGAGGCGACCGCGCAGTGGTTCGAGCGCATGCTCGGCGCGGAGGTCATCCGCAGCATGCAGGAGGGCAAGCCGCGCATCGACCTCAAGCTCGGCGGCGCCAACATCTTCATCGCGGAGGCCGGTCCCGGCAGCGGCGTCAATCCGGCGCCGACCACGCCCTACCACGGGCTCGATCATTTCGGGCTGACGGTGAGCGGCATCGACGCGATCGCCGCCGATCTCAAGGCCAAGGGCGTCGAGTTCACCCGCGAGCCGACCACCGTGCGGCCCGGCGTGCGCGTGTGCTTCATCCGCGGTCCCGAGGGGATCTCGATCGAATTGCTGGATCGCAAGCAAGCGTGACTACGTCATCGCCGGGCGAGCCGCCATGAGCGGCGAGGGTTGCCCCGGCGATCCCGCTTCGGGACGCACTGCCCTGATAAGCGAGATGGCCGGCACAAGACCGGCCATTACGAAATGGTGCCGGCTATTCACCGGCGCGGCGAGCGAACACCTCGACCTGCAGCCGCCAGTTCGCGCCGTCGTCGGTCGAGTGCTCGCCGAGCCAGCAGAACGATTTCGGCGTGATCTCGGTGAAGCTCCAGCGCAAGAGCCCGCCGGCCGGACCGTTTCACCCGCGAGCCGACCACGGTGCGACAGGGGGTGCGCGTGTGCTTCATCCGCGGGCCGGAGGGAATCTCGATCGAATTGCTCGACCGCAAGCACGCCTGATCGTCACGCCGCGCCAGCGCAGCGCGCGACCATCTCAATAAGATCAACTCCTTGTAGTGCTAATTCGTGTGTCGCTCCAAAATCCTGTGTCATTGCCATTCCAGCATTAACCCAAATCGGTCCGCCAAAAACTCATAGCGGCGGCGAACCTCCTCAACCGATTTCTCCAGCGTTCGAGCAGCTTCCTCAGTCCTTGCTCTACTAACGACAACCTGTGGGTCTACAAACGGCTCAAAGCCATCGAAGTCGCGGGCGAGAAGCTTCCGATCACATTCGTCCTGTATTGCTCTTGCCATGTATCCAGTAGCCGTCTTCCTAAATTCGATATCGCTGTCGTTGTCGTCAGCAATGCCCCGAAAAGTGGCCACAGCTCTGTTCTCGTCAACCTCGATCAGTGCCCTCAATGCAGCCAACCGCACTTCACGATCCTCGCTCCTATCGACGAGCAGCCCTAGCTTGGCTGCGGACCGCGTTCCCCCGATGGCACCCAACGCGTCCGATGCCGCATTACGCGTCTGTTCCTCCGGACTTGTAATATGTTTGAAGAACACGTCAATTGCATCGCTGCTCTTTGCCTTTTCGAGCAGCCTAACTGCGAAATACGCTGCTACGGGTTCGCATTCTGGCTCGGCGGCGAAGGCGATGAACCTCAGCAAATCATCCTTGGACGGCTGCCATTGTTCGTGTTTGTTGAGCCACCATAGTGACCATATGGCAGCATGAGAAAGTTGAACCGGCCCGTCAAGGCAGGACATGAGGCCACTTACAATCTCAGGAACCCCGCATTTCTTGTTGAGGAACGCGAGGTGCATTAAGCCCAACGCTGCACAAGTCGCTGCTATCGCATTACTCCCTTTCAGTACCCCTGCTTGCATAGCAAGCCATTGCGCAAACTCAACATCATCGGAAGGCGCCGTACTAGCAATGACAAAAGATAGAACACCACCAACGGACCTCCTTTTCGACCATTTTCTACTGAACAATTCCTGGGCTAGACTGTCGTGCAACGCGTTGTGCCATCGAGTACCGGAGAGTTCTTGAGCCACACGCTCGTACATTGTGAAGCTCATATTATCCCCATCCGGCTCTTCAATACACGCGACAAACAATTGGAGAATCTCTTTGGCAATCGGATCGCTGACGTTCGGCTCATCGGCCAAACAGTGCGCGGCCAGACCCACCCTAGTACGGGTGCTTTCGGCTTCCCCAGGCAATGGTGTCAAAATTGCGCTTAATACCGAATCCACATCGTCGTCGTTGCATGCGGCTACACACAAGCGCAGTGCTTCGCGCCAATTCACGGCTGCATTAGCATCTGTTTCGATAGACCGCTCTTCCGACCCGCTCATACGGCCGGCGAGAGGTGCGATGTTCTGCGCCAGAGTCTTGTCCCGGTCACGGTTCGGAAAGTGGCCCTGTACTATCGCGATGCCGGCAAGATATTCTTGAATTGTTAAATGACGGAATTCATAGACTGGCAATGTTTGCCCTCTATGACGGTCGTAGCCGCTTTGGACGACGAGACCCGTACGCCGTTCAAGAAGGGCGAGAAATTCCTCCGGTCCGTGTTGTCGCATCGGATGAATCTGAGGATACTCGGTTCGTGCACGATGAAGCAGGTCGAGCACCTCGTCTTCGCGGAGCTGCTGCACCCCTCGCTCACACATCGCATAGGCGAGGTATTTCAGCTGAGGCAACGCTTCGCGCGGATCCAATGCAGCCTCCACCGCGCTGCGCCAGTTTAACAAGACCTCAGTTGTCTTTTCATACAAGTCGACGCGTCGCTGGGGCAGTTTGCCGATTTTTCGCTTGATGAGCGCCATGGTGGTGAGGAGCATCGGGTTGCCGGTCAGGCGTTCGATCCGGTCGCTGCTGTGGATATCGCGGATAAGTTCTTCCGCCGCCAGCTCCCGGCGTTCACCGCGCTCCGTGAGCGCGCACCAGCGGTGGGCAAAATCGTCTTTGTCTTCTTTGTTGAGGTCCGTTACGGTCAAATGCGCAAACCCCTCACGGATCCGGTAACCCATCTCGCGATAGCCAACTATTCGCGATGTTACGATCATCGGTGCGTCTGGATGAACGCGATGAATCCGCGCCAGTTGTTGAGCGAAGCGAACGCGTGTCGTGGGCTCGGTAATTTCGTCTAGTCCGTCCACAAGTAGGAGCGCCGTTCCTTGCTTAAGCCTTTCGCGAAGATACTCGCGTAAACCATTACACTCATGCTCCCCCAGTTCGAGCTTTCGCAGTGAATGATAGAGCATGTCGTTAAGCGTAGCGGTTTCCGGAGGTAGGTCGCGGCAGCGTATCAGAATAGGTAACCATTCTTCATCTGGCAGCGTGGCTAGATCCGGCAAGTTGCGCCAATCGGGATCCTGCTTTAGGCGGAGAAGGAATGCGGTAGCGACCCATCTCAACAGCGTACTCTTGCCCGCGCCCGGGTCCCCAAGCACCACCAACCGCCGCAATTCCTTCAGTTGCTCACCAACAGACACGCGCTTTGCCGGGTCCAATTCATCTGCCGAGTCATAGCTCCTTTGGTTCTCTCGCCCTGTTCTTCCATCTTGCCCTGACTGGGCACTCGTTTCCCGCACTCTCAGAGGAACATAAAGTCGGCGCAGTTCCAGTTCGCGGGTTGCAAGATGGCGATCATCCTGCGGCAGATTTGCGAGATCGATAATATCACAGGCCTTTAGGGTCAGATCTCTGAAGCGGGCTTCCAAATCGGTGGCACGAGGTATTTGGTCGAAGCGAGAATCGGGGGTATAGTACTTGTTTAGTGCGGCTAGAAGATCGCACTGGGCCTTCTTCGGATCCTTCCAATATTGCGCTATGGCCTCATCGAATGAGACAGCCTCGACATCGGCATCCTCTTCCATCTGCACGACAAACATCCGCACCCGATCATGGGCGCGGGCGGCATTGGCCAGCTGCTTCGCCCATTTGGTGCCCATCGCACGAACCGTGCCACAGATGACGACTGGCGCCCCTTGAGCTAGCAGCTTTGACGCCTCTCCAATGATGGAGTCACCAATAAGTACCGTACCCTCGTGCGCCACGTCATAGCCGGCGTCACGAATAGGCTCAGCGAGTAGCTCCGCCGTTTTCTCCTCGCCCTTGGCATGGGCGATCAAGACCTTCGTTTTCATCCTACCGCATCGCCTTCAACAAGGCCTGTACACCCTTGTTCCAATCGGCCACCAAGTTGGCGAATTTGATGTCGGCCAGTATTGCTGGCGCTTCTCCCCCGGTGAGCAGCACCGGAAGTACCTTGACATTGTGGCCGCTTAACTGACGCGCCAATGTTGACATCCATTCGCGGTCTACCCAATCCGACATGCCTGATGAGGAATAGCAGAGGACTAGATAGTGCGAACCTTTCAGCCCTTCCTCAATCCGCGCTACGATCGAGTCGCCAACACCAATCTGCCATTCATCGAACCAAATGGAATGTCCCCCGTTCTTAATTTCCAGCGCCAGTCGCTGGGCAGCATCGCTGTCGAGCTTACGGTGACTGATGAAAACGTTCGCCATCTAGATGCACTTTCGGGGCACTCGAATTCAGAAGTTGACAGTGGTTGTACCACAACTCAAATAATTGTGCAGTTAAATTTCGATGTGCGCGCGGGCCTAGCAGCCCCAACCCGGAGGCGACCGCGCAGTGGTTCGAGCGCATGCTCGGCGCGGAGGTCATCCGCAGCATGCAGGAGGGCAAGCCGCGCATCGACCTCAAGCTCGGCGGCGCCAACATCTTCATCGCGGAGGCCGGTCCCGGCAGTGGCGTCAATCCGGCGCCGACCACGCCCTACCACGGGCTCGATCATTTCGGCCTCACGGTGAGCGGCATCGACGCCATCGCCGCCGATCTCAAGGCCAAGGGCGTCGAGTTCACCCGCGAGCCGACCACCGTGCGGCCCGGCGTGCGCGTGTGCTTCATCCGCGGTCCCAAGGGGATCTCGATCGAATTGCTGGATCGCAAGCAAGCGTGAACGTCACGCCGAGCCGACGCGGCGGGCGAACACCTCGACCTGCAGCCGCCAGCTGGCGCCGTCGTCGGTCGAGTGCTCGCCGAGCCAGTGGAACGAGGTCGGCGTGATCTCGGTGAAGCTCCAGCGCAAGAGCCCACCGGCCGGGCCGGCGCCTTCCTGCACGATATCGTCACCGCGGGCGCGGCCGATCTGCCGCGTATAGACCTGACGCGTCGGATCGTTCCACAGGATGTGCCAGGCATCGATGCCGGGATCGTAGAGGCGAAGCGTCGTGCCGTACCAGTTGCCGGTGACCGGCATCACCGGTATGCCGGGCCGGCGCTCCGCCCGGCGCGGGATCATCCACACGTCCTGGATGGCGCGGCCCTCGAGCACCCAGCCGAAATGGATCTCGCCGCGGCCGGTGTGCCGCGTGCCATTCTCCTCGTAGCCGACGACGTCCATCTCCCAGGCGCCGACGAACTGCCCATAGAGGCCCATCTTGTCGGCACGGTCGGGCGCCGGACCATCGCTGTGGAGGACGTCGACGAAAGTCGGCGAAGCGGTCGCAATCATGCCAGCCTCCTGTTTGGCTGATTTCGGGTTACCTTTACCTAGCCTCGGCCCCTCGCGACCGCTTGGGAAAAATTGCTAAACTGGGCGCCGAAACCACCTCTCATGGCTTGGCGTTGATCCCGATGGGAACCACCTGGCATCACGTGGCCGCAGGCCCCGGCTGGAGCGTCGGCGACTTCATTTGCCGGGCCGGCCCGCACGACCGGCCATTCGAGGAACGGCACGAGACGACGTGCATCGCGGTGGTCACCGCAGGCACGTTCCAGTACCGCGCGGCGCACGGCGAGGCGGTGCTTGCGCCGGGCGCCCTGCTGCTCGGCAACGAAGGCCATTGCTTCGAATGCGGCCACGAGCACGCGGCCGGAGACCGCTGCCTCGCCTTTCACTTCGCACCCGAGTATTGGGAATCGATCGTGGCCGAGGTCCCGCGCGCCCGGCACTCGGCACTTCGCATTCCGAGCCTGCCGCCACTGCCGCGGCTGATGCCGCTGATCGCCGCCGCCGAGGCCGCTCGCGACGCCGGCGACGGCGCGGCGCTGGAGGAATTGGCGCTCCGTCTCGCTGGTGCAGCAGTCGACCTGCTTACGGATCAGGCTCCGGCGACACGCCGGGCGAGCCCGCACGACACGCGGCGCATCACGCGCGCCTTGCGCCGCATCGAAGGGGCGTCAGACGAGCCGCTGTCGCTCGGCGGGCTCGCCCGCGCGGCGGCGATGAGCCCGTATCATTTCCTGCGCACGTTCCGCCAGGTCGTCGGCATGACGCCGCACCAGTACGTGCTGCGCACGCGGCTCCACCGCGCGGCCGTACGCCTGCGCGGCTGCGAGGATTCCATAGGAACAATCGCTTTCGATGCGGGCTTCAACGACCTGTCCACCTTCAATCACCGCTTCCGCCGCCTGATGGGTGTGAGCCCGAGCGCGTACCGGGCGCGTGGGAGCCGGGACGCGTGAAGATGCCGCGCTGCCGAGCAGGCACCGCCGCGAGACCTGCAGGACCCGCCAACTCCGTCGCCTATGCCGCTAAAATTGTCGCGAGGCAGTCATCCCGATCCTTGTTCCGCGGCGAAGGCGGCTGCATGATCCCGCGCCGATCGTGGCCTGCGTCCAAACAATATTCACAGGGAGGTCCGCATGACTATTTTGAGAGGGTTGTGGCGCGCAGCAGCAGCCGGCGTGGCGCTGATGCTGCTCGCGGCCGCGGTGGTCGCCGCCGATTATCCGGCGCCGCAGGAGGGCGACTGGATCGCCCGCGATTTCCGCTTCCACACCGGAGAGGTCATGCCCGAGGTGCGGCTGCACTACCGGACGATCGGCGCGCCCAGCGGAGAGCCCGTCCTGATCCTGCATGGCACCACCGGGTCGGGCGCCAGCATGCTGACGAATGCCTTTGCGGGCGAGCTGTTCGGTCCCGGCCAGCCGCTCGATGCGAGCAAATATTTCATCATCCTCACCGACGCGATCGGCGCCGGGAAGTCGTCCAAGCCGTCGGACGGGTTGCGCACGAAATTCCCACGCTACAATTACGACGACATGGTCGCCGCGCAGTACCGGCTGGTGACCGAAGGGCTCGGCATCCGCCGCCTGCGTCTGGTGTTGGGCAACTCGATGGGCGGCATGCACACGTGGATCTGGGGCGTGACCTACCCGGAGTTCATGGACGTGCTGGTGCCCATGGCCGCGCAGCCGACCGAGATGTCCAGCCGCAACTGGATGATGCGGCGCATGCTGATCGACGCGATCCGCAACGATCCCGACTGGAACAACGGCAATTACACGACCCAGCCGCGCTCGCTCAAAGTCGCCAATGTGTTCTACGGCATTGCCACCAACGGCGGCACGCTGGCCTATCAGAAGGCCGCGCCGACCCGGGAGAAGGCCGACAAGCTGCTCGACGACCGCCTTGCCGCGCCCTTTACGGCGGATGCCAATGACTTCCTGTATCAGTGGGATTCCTCGCGCGACTACAATCCGTCGCCCCGTCTCGAGCGTATCAAAGCGGCGCTGCTCGCCATCAATGCCGCCGACGACGAGCGCAACCCGCCGGAAACTGGCATCATGGAGCGCGAGCTCAAGCGCGTGCCGAACGGCCGCCTGCACCTGATTCAGGCGAGCGAGGACACGCGCGGCCACGGCACCACCGCAATGGCGAAATTCTGGAAGCAGCAGCTGCACGAGGTGCTGCAGACGGCTCCACGGCGGACGATGTAAGCCCGGACATGCGCGCATCCCGACCCTCGATGATGTCCGGCTTTGCCGCCGCGGCAGTCGTCGCCGTGCTCATCGTCTCGCCGGCCGTGCCCCAGTCGAGCGATCCCCATATCGGCTCCGGCAATTTCGATCCCTCGCCGTCTGCGTTCGAGCCGCAGTCGCCGGCGGCGCGACGAGGATGGATTTTCGTGCGGGGGAATTGCGCCCAATGTCACGCGATCGACCGGGCGAGCGCGAGCCCGCTTGCATCGGCGACCCCGCTGCGCAACTTGCGCATCAAGTATGCGGTAGCGGACCTGCAAAGACCGTTGGCGGAGGGAATCCATCCGATGATGCCGCCGATCCGCCTGACCGCTGGCCAGGTCGGCGACATCATGGCGTATCTCAAGGCGCTGCAGGACGCGGCGCCTTACATGTAGCGCAAGACGACGAGCGGCCGGGTCGTTCAAGCAAAGTTGAAGGCCGTGCTGCGCGACCGGGCACCGGATCACAACCCACACATTTGCGTTGCGTGCCTCGCATTACTACGTCTCGTGCAGGGAAATGATCCGGAATGCCGCCTATGTCGTTATTGACCCGTTGGATTGGGCGCGATCGATCGGAAGCCGATGCCCTGCGAGAGCAGGTCACGGCCTTGCAGACGAAGCTTGGCCGGTGCAAGGCCGCAGTCCGCCGCTGGACCGGCGTGCGCGGCACCGCGACTGTCGCGATCGTCTGCCTCGCGATGGGCTTCGCGCTCGGCCTCTATTACGAGCCACTCAAGGAGGGCACCGCCGACCTCGCTCGCCGAGCGGGGCTGGGCGGAGGAATTCCGAATTTCGAGGCCGCCAATGCGGCCTATCAGAAAGTCGATTACAAGACCGCGCTCAGACGGCTTTATCCGCTCGCCGAACGTGGCGATCCCCGTGCCCAGTCGCTCCTCGGGATCATGCACACCAACGGCCAGGGCGTGGCGCGGGACGATTCCGATGCGATCCGATGGCTCCGTCTCGCCGCCGATCAAGGCAATGCGGTTGCCCAATTCCAGCTCGGATCCATGTTCGCGCGCGGCCGCGGCGTGCCGCAGGATTACACCGAGGCATCCAGGTGGTACCGCCTGGCCGCCGACCAGAGCCACGCCCAGGCCCAGTACGAGCTCGGCTTCCTGTACGCCACCGGCGACGGCGTGGAGGAGGACTTCGTCACCGCACACATGTGGTTCAATCTCGCGGCCGTGAATTTCCCGCCGTCGGACAACCGCAACCGCCGGGTCGCCGTCACCAATCGCGAGATCATGGAAAACAAGATGACGCGCGATCAGGTTTTCGAAGCCCAGAAGCTGGCGCGCGAGTGGAAACCGAAGTAGGAGTGACAGCGATGCGACGGCAGCGCAGGCGGAGGGCATTCATAACGGAATGGAATTTCTCGATATTCCGGGCATTTCCCCCATCCTTTTCATCGGGCTCATTGCCGCCTCCTTCGCCACCGCCTTCATCAGCGTCCTCACCGGCGCCGCAGGCGGGCTGATCCTGCTCGGCATCATGGCGATGGTGATGCCGCCGGCGGCCCTGCTGCCGGTGCACACGGTGGTGCAGCTCGGCTCGGGCGTGACCCGCACGTTCATCATGTGGCGTTGGGTGATGCACGGCACCTTGCTGCCGTTCATCCTCGGAGCGGCGATCGGCGCGGCGGCAGGCGCCAAGGTGTTCGTCGCGCTCCCGACCGACTGGCTGCAGGCGATCCTCGGCGCGTTCATCCTGGTGGTGACCTGGCTGCCGAGCCTCGGACGCATCGGCGCCGAACGCGGGCGATTCGCCATACTCGGCTTCGTGACCACGTTTCTCGGCGTGTTCGTCAGCGCGACCGGTACGCTGCTCGCGCCGTTCGTCGCGAGCGCCGCGCCGGACCGCCGCAACCATGCGGCGACGCTCGGCCTCCTCATGGGCATCTCCCACGTCGCCAAGCTCGCCGCCTTCGGCTTCATCGGCTTCACTTTCGGCAGCTACGTCCCCTTGATGGCGGCGATGATCGCGACCGGCGGGCTCGGCAACTGGGTGGGCGAGCACGTGCTCGGCCGCACCAGCGAGCAGCGCTTCCGCCTGTTCTTCAAGCTCGTGCTCACCGCGATGGGCCTGCGCCTGCTGTGGAGCGTGGCCGCCTCGGCCGGCATGTCCTGACTTGCGCACCCGGCTGCAAACGCCGCCACGTTCGTGTATTCTGCCGGCAAATCGGCGTCCGCCGCGACCGCTACGGCCCGGCGCCGGACCAACGGGGAGAGCACGATGAAGGAGATGGGCACCATCCACGGCCTTCACCATTTCGCCTACCGCTGCCGCGATGCGGAGGAGACGCGGCATTTCTACGAGGACGTGCTCGGGCTGCCGCTGGCGCACGTGATCAAAGCCGACCACGTGCCGAGCACCGGCGAATACTGCCCCTACGTGCACGTCTTCTTCCAGCTGGGCGACGGATCGTTCGTGGCGTTCTTCGACCTCGGCGACAACCAGGCGGCGCTGCCTTCGCCCAATACACCACCGTGGGTGAACCACCTGGCGCTGCGCATGGACAATGTCGAGGCGGTGGTCGCCGCCAAGCAGCGCCTCGAGGCGGCCGGCGTGAAGGTAGTCGGCGTGACCGACCACGGCTTCGTGCAGTCGATCTATTTCTTCGATCCGAACGGCATCCGCCTCGAGCTCACGACGGAAACCGTGGCACCCGGCGAGGCGGAGCGGCATCGGGCCGAGGCGCATGACGCGATCGCGAGCTGGAATGCCGAGAAGGCGGCGCGCGCAAAACAGCCGGCACACGTATAACCAGCTGGATGTTTCCCCTTTCCCGCATCTTCGATCGCGCGCTTGCATTGCACGCCGGCCAATGCGCGGTCGTGCAGGGCGATGTCCGCCTTTCCTATGCGGAGCTGCTGCGGCGGGTCGCATGTCTGGCCGGCGCCCTCGCCGCCACGGGCCTGCGCCCGGGCGAGCGCGTCGCCATCCTGGGCCGCAACAGCTTCCGCTATCTCGAGGTCAACCTCGCCTGCGCCTGCGCGGGGCTCATCCTGGTGCCGCTCAATACGCGGCTCGCCGTTCCTGAGGTCCATCGCATCCTCGCGCGCACCGAGGCGCGCCTGTTGCTGCAGAGCCTGCCGCTCGATGCGCCCGGCCTCGCGACGGTCGGCTGGAGCGACGACGACCCGATCGGCGGCGACAGCGCCTACGAGCGGCTGATCGCCGCCGGACCGCCGCTCGACCGGGCGGTCGAGCGCAAGCTCGACGACGTGGCGCAGATCTTCTTCACCAGCGGCACCACTGGCGCGCCGAAGGGCGCCTGCCTCACGCAGCAGAACCTGGTGGCGAGCGCGCTCGGCTCGATCCCTGCGCTGGAGCTCACCGCGAGCGACGTCTGGTTCCATGCGCCGCCCATGTTCCACCTGGTCGACGCCTTCTCCATCTGGGCGATCACGCTGGTGGGCGGCCGCCACGTGATCGCGCATTTCGAGCCGGCGCAATTCGCCGCGATCGTCGAGGCCGAGCGCATCACCAAGACCAGCCTGCCGCCGACCTTGCTCGACATGATCGCGCGCAACCCGCAGACGGCCGGCCGCGACCTCGCCTCGCTGGAGCGCATCAGCTACGGCGGCTCGCCAATGCCGGCGCCGGTGTTCGCGCGCTCGTCCGCGGCGCTCGGCTGCGACCTGGTGCAGGCCTACGGCGTCACTGAGGTCTCCGGCATCGTGTGCCACCAGTCGCGTGCCGATCTGCGCGCCGCCGACCCGGCGCGCCGCACCTCGGTCGGCCGCCCTGCCCTGACGGTCGACGTCCGTGTCGTCGACGACAAGGGCAATGACTTGGCCGAAGGCGAAATCGGCGAAATGGCGGTCGCCGGGCCGCAGGTCATGGCCGGTTACTGGCGCGATCCGGCTGCGACTGCGGCCGCCATTCCAGACGGCTGGTACCGCACCGGCGATCTCGGCACCCGCGATGCCGACGGCTATTTTCGCATCCTCGGGCGCAAGAAGGACATGATCATCAGCGGCGGCGAGAACGTCTATCCGGCGGAGGTGGAAAGCGCGCTGCTCGGCCATCCGGCGGTTGCCGAGGCGGCGGTCATTGGCGTCCCCAGCGAGCGCTGGGGCGAGGAAGTGCATGCCGTCGTCGTGTTCAATGCCGGCATGGAGGCGCCGGCCGACGCCCTCATCGCCCACTGTCGCGGCCTGATCGGCGGCTACAAGGTGCCCAAGGCGATCAAGGCCTGGACTGAGCCGCTGCCCAAGAGCGGGCCCGGCAAGATCGCCAAGGCGGTGGTGCGCGAGCGGTATCTCGAACAACCACGCTGTGACTCTGAACCGTCGTCCTGAGGCGCTCGGCGCAGTGCCAAATTGAATTCACGCGCAAGTCGCGCGCCGAGCGCCTCACGATGACGGTCTGAAGTGGTCGCGCGCGGCCAACGCAGATAAGGTTATCCCGGCCGCGGGATCAGGCGGACAAACCGCGCCGGCGCCTCGACGTGCGGATTGTGCCCGCAGCCTTCGATTTCCTTCGCCGAAGCATCGAACGCGCGCAGCTCGGCGATCGTCACCAGCGGATCGCTCGCGCCGCAGGCGAGCCGCCACGGCCCGCGCGCAGCCGCAATCGTGGTCGCGATTGGCGCGCCGGCCACCATGGTTGTGGCCGGATCGGCGGCGAGTCGCCAGCGGCCGTCCTCGGTCGCGATGCCGGCCTGCACCACCGGGCTCGTGGCATCGGCGAGACCCGCCATCCCAGAGACGCGCAGGAACCGCTCGACCGCCTCCTCGCGCGTGGCAAACCAGCGGATCCGCGTCGTGGCGAACTGCTTTGCCTTGGCGATCTCCTCGTCGCTCCAGGTCACTTTCACGCCGAACGCGAGCGTGTGCACGATGTTGAGGGCGAAACCGCCGCCCGCCAGCATCAGCCCGATCAGGCCGCCCATCGAGTGGCCGACGATGACCAATGGCATGTCCGGCTCGATCAGCGCTGCCACGTCGGCCGCCTGCTGGCCGATCGAATAGGGCCGCGCGTGCGGCGAGCGGCCGTGGCCGCGGAAATCCGGCACCACGATGGTGCCGGGCCAATCGGCCATCTCCCGCGTGAGCGGCTGCCACACCGCGCCGTTGACGCCGAGCCCGTGCAGCAGCAGGAACGTCGGCTCGCCGCTTCCGATCCGCTCCACATGCAGCGCGACCATCCTCAGCATCCCTTGAAGCGCGGCTTGCGCTTCTCCTGGAAGGCGCCCATGCCCTCCTTGTTGTCATCGGTACGGATCAGCACCGACTGGCCGAGGCGCTCGAGCATGCGGCCGGTCTCGGTATCGATGTTCTGGCACATGTTGATGATCGTCTTCGCCATGCCCATGGCCTGCGGCGCGCGCTCGAGCAGGATGCGGGCGAACGCGAGCGTGCCCGACATCAGCTCGTCGGGCGCGAACACGCGATTGACCAGGCCGATGCGTAGCGCCTCGTCGGCTTTGATCGGCAGCGCTGCGATCACCATTTCCTTGAGCCGCCCGATGCCGATCATCTGGATCATGCGCGAGGCCGCGCCGGCCGCCGGAATGACGCCGAGCTGGTTCTCCGGCAGCAGGAACTCGGCCCCGGCCGCGGCCATGCGGAAGTCGCAGGCGATCGCGATCTCGACGCCGCCGCCGGCGCACACGCCGTTGATCGCGGCGATCACCGGCTTCTCCAGGTTCTCGATGTCGTCGAGCGCCTCGTGATTGGCGCGCACATAGGCGCGATACTGCGGGGTGACGAGGTTGTTCTCGTAGTCGAGACCGGTGATGTCGCGGCCGGCGCAGAACCCGCGGCCGGCGCCGGTGATGACGATCACCCGCACGCTGTCGTCGAAATTCGCCTGCCAGATGACGCTGCGTATCTCGCGCAGCATGCGCTCGTCGAACGCATTGAGCTTGTCCGGCCGGTTGAGCGTGATGACGACGATACCGTCCTCAGGCCGCTCCACCAGGATCGTGCGATAGTCCTCGACCGGGGCGAGGAAGCCCTTCGGCTTCCCCTGCGCGTCGAGCTCCATGCTCGCCTTCTTGCTGCTCATCGTTCACGTCTCCATTGGATGCAGCAGCTCGCCGTTCCTCATCTCGATGACGAAATCGGCAAGCTCCTCGATGAATTTCCGGTTCTGCTCGACCACCACCAGGGCGAAGCGCCCTTTGAGCGCCTGCAGCGCGGCCAGCACCTGGCGGATCATGATCGGCGCCAGGCCTTGCGTCGGCTCATCGAGCATCAGCACCTTCGGGTCGAGCAGGAGGCCGCGGCCGATCGCCAGCATCTGCTGCTCGCCGCCGCTGAGCGAGCCACCGCGCCGGTCGAGGCACGCTTGGAGCCGCGGAAAGATCGCAAGCACAGTCTTGAGCCGGTCCGGATAGGCCGTCTGATCGAGCCGGCCGGCGGCGCGGCTCAACGCCAGATTCTCGCGGACCGAAAGCTCGGCGAAAATCTGCCGGCCTTCCGGAACCAGCGCCAGCCCGGCCCGGGCGCGCCGGTGCGCCTTGAGCGTTGTGACGTCGTCATCGCCGAGCCGGACGCGGCCGCCCTGCGCCGGCAACAGGCCGGCGAGCGTCTTGAGCAGCGTGGTCTTGCCGGCGCCATTGGGCCCGAGAATGCCCACGACCTTCCCTGCCCCGACCGAAAGGCGCGCACCGCGGAACACGGTGAGCGAACGGTAGCCGCCCGCGAGGTTGTCGACCGAAAGCACCGCGCTCACGTCAGCACTCCGAAATAGGCTTCGCGCACCCGCGGATCGGCGAGAATCTCGTCGACCCGTCCGTAGGCGATCGTGCGCCCGCTGTCGAGCACGATCCCGCGCGTCGCCACGCTGGCGACGAAGTCGATGTTGTGCTCGACGATCACCACCGCCGAGCCGCGCTGCCGGAGCCGGACGAGAAGCTCGGCCAGATGCTCGAGCTCGCCCCGCGTGAGGCCGACGGCGGGCTCGTCGAGCAGCACCAGCGGGGGATCGCCGACCGCCGCGCGGGCGAGATCGATGAGCTTGTGCTGCCCGAGCGAGAGCTCGCGCACCGGCCGGAAGGCGAGGTGGTGGAGGTCGAACATGGTGAGCTGCGCAAGGGCTATTCGGGCACGTTCGTCTTCGCTCGACGCGGGCGCGATCTGGTCGAGCCGCACCATCACGTTTTCCAGCGCAGTGAGTTCAGGGACGAGGCGGGCGACCTGGAACGAGCGCCCCATCAGCGGGGCACGGCGATCGATCGGCACGTCGGCGAGATCGCGCCCTTCGACCTCGATGCGGCCGGAGGTCGGCCGCTCGACCCCGGAGATCAGATTGAACAACGTGGTCTTGCCGGCGCCATTGGGACCGACGATGGTGAAGACCTCGCCGTGCCGGACCTCGAAGCTGATGCCCTCCACCGCTATTACGCCACCGTAGTGCTTGGACGCATCCGCCACCGCGAGGCTGACGCCTTCTGGCGCAGCGGCGCCTTCCGCCGGCGATGCAGCGTGCGTGGCTGGCACTGCGATGGTGGCCGTCGGATTGCCGGCAGCGCGCAACAGCGGCAGGCGGGCGACGAGGCCGACGATGCCCTGCGGCGCATAGAGGACGGCGCCCAGGAAGGCGACGCCGTAGATCAGGAGCTCGTATTTCTGTCCGTAGGCCGAGACGACGAACAGCCACTGTACGATCACCGAGCCGACCACCGGCCCCGCCAGCGTGCCGAGGCCGCCGAGCAGCACCGTGCCGACCTGCTCGAGCGAGCGAGTCACCCCGGCATTCTCCGGGATGAGCACACCCACATAGCCGGTGAGCAGGATGCCGGCAGCGGCGGCGAAGCCGCTGCCGATCGCAAACGCACGCGCCTTCTCGCGGGCGACATCGATGCCGAGCACGGCGGCGGCAAGCTCGTCGTGCCGGATGGTGCGCAGCCGCCGCCAGGTCGCCCCGCGCACGAGCCGGGCGTAGAGCACGAGCCCCAAGGCGAGCGCTGCCAGCGACGCGGCGTACCAGAGGAGCGGATCGAGCTGGCGCCCGAACACGAAGATCAGGCCGGAGGCGCCGCCCGTCCACGCCGGGAATGCGCGGGCAAGCCCTTCGACCACGAAGCCGAAGGCGAGCGTGCCGATCGCCAGGAACACGCCCGGCAGACGCACGAACAGCTGCGCCATCGCCTGCGCGATGACGAGCGTCGCAACGAAGCCGACGGCGAGCGCGAGCAGGAGCGGCAACCCGAGCTTCTCCAGCACGCCGCCGATATACCCGGGCAGCGCCATGAAGGCGGCCTGGCCGAACGCCAGCATGCCGACCACGCCGAAGATCAGGTTGAGGCCGATCAGCCCGAGCGCGGTCAGCGCCGCCACGGTCGCGAGCGAGACGGTCCAGCCGGGAATGCCGACGAACGGGCTCAGTGCCGCCAGCGCCGCACAGATCGCAAGCGCAAGCGAGCGGCCGCTCATGCCCGCGCGCTCCCGCCGAACCGGATCTTGCGGCTCTGCCAGGCGGCGACCGCGATGAGGGCGAGGAATACGATCGGATCCTGCATGAGCGCGTCGAAATAGACGGTGACCAGCGCCTCGGCGATACCGAGCCCGAGCCCGCCGACGATGGCCAGCGAAGGCGACATGCCGGTGAGCGCGGCGGCGATGAAGCCGCGCAAGGTCATCGCCAGGCCGGTCTGGAAATCGACCGAGACCAGCGGCACCAGCAGAACGGCGCCGAGCCCACCGAGGAGGCCGGCGATCGCGAAGGCGGTCAGGCGCACACGGTCGGTATCGATCCCCATCAGCTCGGCGGCGTCGGGGTTTTCGGCGGTGGCGCGCAACTGCCGGCCGAGCGGCGTGCGCATGAGGAACACCGTCACGGCGATCGCCGCCGCAAAGCCGACCACGATCAAGGCGAGTCCCTGCAGCGGCAGCGCCCCGCCGGCGAAGCGGATCGGCGGCCCGGCGAAGAGACGGGGAAACGACAGCGGGTCGACGCCGGCGACGACGAACAGGACGCCGCGGGTGAGGAACGAAGCCGCGAGGGTGAGCAGGATCAGGGTCGGGATCGGCCACGCGCGGCGCGGCTTGAGCAGCAGGCGGTCGATGCCGACCGCATAGATGGTGGCCGCCGTGATGCCGAGCGCGAGCACCGGCGCCATCGGCCATTCGATCGCCAGTAGCATGGCGACGACGATGCCGCCCACCGTGTAGGCCTCGCCGTGCGCCAGGTTGAGCACGCGCGAGGTGTGGAAGGCGAGCACCAGGCCGGTCGCCAGCAGCGCATAGACGGCGCCCGACATCACGCCGCTGATCAGCGCCTGGGTCAGGGGATTCATTTAAGATGTATTCCGCTGGAATCGATGCACGTCCTCGCTCCTTGCTGATGCGGGCTCCCTCTCCCCGCTTGCGGGGAGAGGGTCGGGGTGAGGGGCTCTTGCTGCGAGTTGAAGCCCGTGGAACGCCCCCTCACCCGGCGCGCAAGCGCGCGCCGACCTCTCCCCGCAAGCGGGGAGAGGTGGAGCAAGCCTCACTACAGCGCATCCGCCTTGACCCAGCGGCCGCCCTTGTATTCGAGGATGGCGATGTCCTTCGATTCCATGCCGATGTGACGGGTCTTGGAGAAGCGGATGGTCTGCGCGCTGCGGATCGGGGTGCGCTCGAGGAAGTCGCGGACGGCGGCGGCGTTCTTCGGGTCGTCGACGCCGCGCAGCACCGCCTCGGCGACGTCGGCGAGGCCGACGCCGGTGATGGTGAGCTGATCGACGTTGTCGTTCTTCCACGCGCGGTAGCCGCGGCTGAAATAGGCGGTGCGCTCCTTCTCGCCCGCGTCCTCGAGCAGCTCGGGTGCGACCGCCTTCAAGCCGGTCGCCAGGAGGCGCGACGGCATGTCGTTCTTGATCAGGTTGATGAAGGCGTCCGACACGTTGGCGTAGCTCACCAGCAAGGGCTGCGTCAGGCCGAGATTGTGATAGCTCTTCACCACGGTTGCGGCGCCGCCGCCCGAATAGTTGGAGAAGATCAGCGGCACGTCGGCCTTGGCCACGTTGGCGAGCTGGATCGAGGCGTCGTTGGCGCGCAGATCGATGCGCGCGAGGTCGTAACGGATGCCGGTCTTGGGGAACACCGACGCCGCGCTCGCGACGCCCACTTCGCCGCTCGCATCGGTCGCCGCGATCATCGCCAGCCGGCTCTTGCCGTTGGCCTTGAGATACTCCGCAATGGTCTGCGTGATCTCCACGTCGGAGGTGCTGGTCTGGAACACATAGGATGCCGGGTCGGGCATCACGTTGGGTGACGGCGTCACCATCACCGGGCCGTTGGCGAGCAGCGGCACCACGGCGCGGATCGGCCCGGTCACCGAGGCATTGAGGATCATCAGGCTGCCCTTCCCGATCAGGTCGCGGCCGCAGGTCACCGCCTTCTCGGGATTGCCTTCGTCGTTGCAGTGGACGATCTGCACCGGCCGGCCGCGGATGCCGCCCTTCTGGTTCACATCCTGCTCCCACCACTGCGCCGCCAAGAGCTGGCGCACGCCGACCGTCGCCAATGGCCCGGTGCTGGGCGCGATCATGCCGATGACGAACGGATCGGCCGCATGCGCGGCCGGCGCCACCAGCAATCCCAACAGAGCAAGCGCGATCCGTTTCATTCTTTTCCCTCCCCTAACCTGTAGCGGCCGTCCGGCAGGCGTTGCAGCCGGCCGGCCCGATAGAGCGGATCGAAGGCCCGCACGATGTCGCGGCCGTCGCTCGTTCCGACCGCCGCCATGATATCGAGAAACGTGGCGGGCGCATCGGCCAGGACCTCTTCGACCGAGCGTGGCGCGCGCGGCGGCTCGCCGGTGCGCCATCGCGGCGGCTCCGGTACCGTGTATTCGAAGCTCGTGCGCGCGCCGAACGGCCTGGTGCAGTCGAACCCGGCCTTGGCGCCGGTGCGACTGCCGGCGAGCGAGGGATCGAGCGGCACTGCGCGGAAACCGGTGGCGACGATGAGGTCGCGGTCGGCCTGGAAGCGGGTCGCCAGCGCCCAGTCGATCTGCGCATCGGAGAACACGTCGATGTCGTCGTCGACCACGAACACGTGCTTGACGTCGGCGAGCGAGGAGAACACCGCCGTGATGGCGTTGCGCGCTTCGCCCGGCACGCGCTGGCGCATCGACAATCTCACGTTGTACATGCCGCCGCACGAGGGCGTGCAGCACACCGCGACGGGCTCGCGCACCGCCGCCTGCAGCGCCGCCCACACCGTCGCCTCGGTCTTGGCGGCGGCGAGCTGCGCCGTATCGGTGCGCTCGAGCTGCCAGCCGCCGATGGTCACGGTCTGGAACAGGGCGTCGCGCCGCCGCGTGATCGCGGTCAGGTGAAACACGGGATTGTTCTTGAGGCTGCCGTAGTAGCCGATGTACTCGCCATAGGGCCCTTCCGGCTCGGTGAGCCCGCGCGGATCGAGATGACCTTCGAGCACGAGCTCGGCATCGGCCGGCACGTACACGTCGACGCTGACGCACTTGACGATCGGCACCGCCGCGCCGCGCACGGCGCCGACGACGTCGAGCTCGTTCATCGGGGCGGTCGCGGCGACCGCGGCGAGAAAATCGGCGGGGTGGCTGCCCACCGTGAAGGCGATGGGCAGTGGCGCGCCCCGCGCCACCGCGCCCTGGTAGAGCGCGCGCAGGTCGCTCGGCGCGTTGAGGTCGACGCCGGCCGCCTGCGGACCGCGCAGCATCAGGCGGCGGCAGCCCAGGTTCGTCCACCCTGTCGCCGGATCGCGTGCGAAATCGATGCTGGCGGAGATGTACGGCGCGCCGTCGAGGCCGTGCTGGAGGTGCACCGGCAGCTGCGTGAGGTCGGCATCCTCGCCGGTCAGGACGACCTCCTGCACCGGCGCCTGTCCCGACGAAACCTCGATCGGCGCGAACGGCCGCGCCAGCCGCTCGCGCAACGTCAGCGCCAGCGCCGCCTCCTCGACGCCGAGGGCGAGCGCAATGCGCTTGCGGGATCCCATGACGTTGCCGACGAGCTCGGCCCGCTCCGGCCCGACGGCGCGAAACCACACGGCCTTCGGGTTGCCGTCGAGCATGGCGGCGACGTCGATCAGGTCGATCGGCGAATCGTGAATGATGCATTCGCCCTGCTGCACCAGCCGTTCGACGAAGCGGCGCAGGCGAAAGGTCTCGACGTCGGGGCGCGTCATCGTGGACAGGGGCTCGTGCACGCGTCGCTACTTCCTGTGTTTCCACGCTACCGCTGCGGGACGATCCCATGCTAATTCAGGCGCATGCATTTCCGGGCTCTCGACAGCTGGCGCGGCATTGCGGCCCTCATGGTCGCACTGTCACACTTGCACGTCCACGGACATCTGTTCGAGCTGTCCGTGGTCCGAAACGCGTGGTTGTTCGTCGACTTCTTCTTCGTCCTCAGCGGGTTCGTGATCGCCCACGCCTATGCGGACCGGCTCGGCAACAGCGAGCAGCTTGTCGTCTTCACGATCCGCCGGTTCGGCCGTCTGTGGCCGCTGCATGTGGCGACGGCCGTGGCGGCCGTCGCCCTGATCGACGGGGTCAAGCTCGGGCTCGGGCTCATCTTCCGCTTCGAGACGCCGGCCTTCGCCGGAACGCCGTGGTCGTGGAGCCAGGTCGGCGCCAATCTCCTGATGCTGCACGGGTTCGGATTACCTGACTGCGATCCGCTCAACCAGCCGAGCTGGAGCATCGGGGTCGAGTTCTACGTCTACCTGGTCTTCGCCGGCGTGTGCCTGTTCGCGCGGACGCGCCTGCTCGGCGTCAGCCTGGCGATCGCTGCGCTCGCGCTGATGGTCCTGGTGGTCAAGGCCGACGCCACCCTCGCCGTGCCGCTCAGCTACGTGATCGTCCGCGGTCTCTACGGATTCTTCATCGGCGTCGTGATCCTGCTGTTGTGGCGGCGACGCACCACCCCCTTCCCGCACATGCCTGCGTACGAAGTTGCCGCGGCCGTGCTGGCCGTCGTCTATGTCTCGGTGGCCGGCGCCTCCTGGCTCACGCTTGTCGCGCCGCTCGTCTTCGCGCTCGTGATCTTCACCTTCGCCTATGAGACGGGGCCGCTGTCGCGCCTGCTGAAGACGGCGCCGATGCTGTGGATCGGCATCTGCTCGTACTCGATCTACATGGTGCACATGCCGGTCTACCACCTGATGGAGCGTATCATTCTCACCGTGGAGCGGCGCTTCAATTTTCAAGTAACCTCGATGGTCGGCTCGCCGTGGTACAACTCGCCTGTCCCATTCCTGTCGTTCGGCAACAAGTGGCTGATGGACGTGGTGGCCGTTGTGGGTCTCGCGCTCGTCGTGGGCGTCGCCAGCCTCACGTATCTCGCGGTCGAGCATCCGGCGCGGCGCTTCTTCAACGACCTCGCGCGCCGGCGGCGGCCGGTCGCCGCGAGCGCGTGACCGCAGGTTGTTGACCGGCATTCATCCGCTCGTCCCCGCGGAAGCGGGGACCCAGAAGCCATGAGCAAGACGCCCTGGATTCCCGCTTGCGCAGAAATAAGCGACTATCATATTGAATTACGATGTTATTTGCGCCATTGCGCATGTCCGTGTAACAGCAGTGTAATCATTTTGCGCCGGAAACGGCCGGTCCTCCAACAGCTGCAAGGGTCAGTAGCGAACATGGCAGTGTGAAATTGCGATGTCTGCTTTACCCCCGAAAGCAGACATCAGCCGTCATCTTTTGGATGTCCGATTGGTGTAGAGTCGAGATGTGGCGCGGTGGCTGTAGGCTGAACATATCTGTTGCCGCCTCTTTCGTCTGGCGGTGCCTTAGTGGTTCAGCCATGACATTCCGTTTCCACATCCCGCTCATCGAACCGGACGTGCAGATTTCCCGCATCCGGCTCTCGGACAAGACTTCACGCCTTTGCTCTCGCGTGTAACGCCTTCTGCAGTTTTTTCGAACACTTGCGGAGTTGATAGGTTGCCCAATCTCCTGGTCCCTCACCACGTATTGCGTCTGTCTTGAACTGAGGTCCCTTCCCTCCACCGGCATTACCCGGCTTCCGCAGTACTACGAACCTCTCCGCCACCCCAGGGCGCCCGGCCTGTCCCTCACGGGCTTCCAGTTGGTCATCGCTGACCACGCCTCGGGGCTTCCCGTGTTGCGTGCGCTTTCCTTGTGTACATGCTGTCGCCAATACCCCGGCGCAGCGGCTGGGCGTATTCTTGCTCACTCACCCAGCCGTATCAGCCTTCCCCGAAATGGCAGTCGGGTCGGCCTGCGCATTGTCCTTTTCGAGGCTTGCTCGGCGTTCACTCGCGTTACGGCCTGCACACTCGCGCTGTCACCGTATATCGTGACACGCTATCCGAAGGCTTCAGCCAACTTCGTTACCTCCATGACTGCTCCGGTTGCTTCCGGCTGGAGCGGTTGCCGGGTGGGGCTTGCACCCACTGGAAAGCGCCGCCTTGTCACGGCGCACGCCAATTGCGGACTCATGCACCGCAACAAAAGACGCGCATGGGTTAGCTTATTCGATCACCTCGTCGGCAAGGGCCACCACAGTGGGCGGCAGGGTGAGGCCGAGCGCCTTGGCAGTCTTGAGATTAATAATGAACTCGAACTTGGTTGGCTGCTGCACGGGTAGATCGCCTGGCTTGGCCCCTTTGAGAATCTGATCCACGTAGCTCGCGGCGCGCCGTAACTGGTCGTACCAGTTGACCGCGTAAGACATGAGCCCACCAGCATCCACAAACTGCCGGTGCCCCCACATCGTCGGTATCCTACTGTTGGCAGCAAGGGCTACGACAGTTTTCCGGTGTTCATAGGTCAGAACACCCGGCGCCCCGAAAAGGGCGTCGGCGCGCTGCCGCTTGATCGCGACAAAGGCGCCATCGAACTCGCTAGGCGCGTGCACTTCGAGTGGCACTAGCGTCAAGCCCAATGATGGGGCGGCGTTCTGCAGGTCCTTCAACATCAATACATTGGATCGGTCGCCCGGATTGTAGAGAACCGCCACGCGCGAAGCGTTGGGGACAACGCCCTTGAGGAGTGCCAGCCGTTTCCCGCCCAACTCGGCACTGACACTTGTCAACCCCGTAATGTTCCCGCCCGGTCGCGCTAAGTTGGCAATCAGCCCCGCGCCAACTGCATCGGCAACGGCCGCGAAGACGATGGGAATTGTGGTGGTTGCCTGCTTCGCAGCCACAGATGCTGGCGTAGTTGGAGTTACAATGACGTCCGGCTTGAGATGGACCAACTCGGCCGCAAGCTCAGGCAGTCGCTCTACCTGCCCGCTTGCAAATCGGTAGTCGATGGTGATGTTTCGACCCTCGATGTAACCGAGTTCACGCAAGCCCTGTCGGAAAGCGTCGATTTCCGTGGACGGTCCGGGCGAGAGGTGAAGCAGAAGACCGATGCGCGGCATTCTCTCCGGCTGCTGCGCGCGCGCAGCGAGCGGCCACGCCGCCGCGCCGCCGAGCAGCCCAATGAACGCGCGCCGGTTCATTCTATGATCTCGTCGGCGCGGGCGAGCAGGGTCGGAGGCACGTCGAGGCCAAGCGCCTTTGCGGTCTTCAGATTGATCACGAGCTCGAACTTGACCGATTGCACGACCGGCAGGTCGGAAGGTTTTTCACCTTTCAGAATTCGGCCGCTGTAGAACCCGGCCAGCCGGTACGCATCCACGAAGCTGGCGGCGTAGCTGATCAAACCACCGTTGGCCACGAACTCACGGCTGAAATAGCTCGCAGGCAAAGAATGGTGCGCTGCCAATGCCACGATTTGTTGGCGCCGCGCAAGAAAGAACGGATCGTTACCGACGAATACCGCCCCTACGCGACGTCGAGAGAAGGCTTCGAACGCCGTCTCGAAACCCGGGTCGGAACTGACGCTCTGCGCGTGCATTTCAAACCCAAGCGCGCGCGCAGCCTCGTGCACGTCGCGCGATTGAGCTTCTGAGTTCGGATTGCTGGAGTTCAAGAGATAGCCCACCAGGCCGGCCCGAGGCGCAATTTCGCGAAGCAGCTCCAGCCGTTTTGCGAGCAGCATCCCAGTCATCGGGCTCACACCGGTGACGTTTCCACTGGGTCGATTGAGACTGACGACCAGGCCAGATTTGACCGGGTCTATTTCTCCGCTGCTGAAGACAATCGGAGTTGTCGCCGTCGCTTTCTTCGCCGCAAGCGGCGACGCGCTGCCACCGAGGGCGGCTATCAACCTGACATCGCGCCGGATCAATTCGGCTGCCAGCGACGGCAGGCGGTCAAATTGGCCTTCGGCCCAACGATACTCGACCGCGAGGTTCTGACCTTCCACGTAGCCAACGTCCTTCAAACCTTGGCGATACGCGGCCAGCAAGTGCGCAAAAGGGCCTGGCGAGGCACTGTGCAGGACCCCGATTACCGGCATCGCCGGCTGCTGCGCCCGCGCCACCAGCGGCCACGCCGCCACGCCGCCGAGCGCGGTGATGAATTCGCGCCGCCTCATGGGCTCCCCCTCAGTCCGAGGATCGACCCTACCACATCGTTGTAGGTAGGAATGCCACGTTGTGCATCACAGCAAAATTGGAGGCCAATGTCTCAGTTGGGTCACAAGCGGACATGACGGCGTGAAATTGCGATGTCCGCTTTGCCCCCAAAACAGTCGGCGATTTTGCCCACCCTACGAAGGCGGCGGAAACCCGTACAGCGTGCACGGATTGTCCACCAGGATGCGCTTGCGCGCGGCGTCGTCAGGGATCCATTCGGGGATGAGGTCGACGAGGTCGCCGTCGTTCGGCATCTTCCGGCCGTCCATGTTCACGTGCGGCCAGTCGGTGCCCCACACGAGGCGCTCGGGCGCGTGTCGCACCAGTGCGCGGGCGAGCGGCGTCACCGGGGCGTAGGGAAAATCGCCCGGATCGCAGCGCATCGGTCCGGACAGCTTCACCCACACCTTGCCGGTGTCGAGCATGGCCAACACGGTCTTGAACGCCGGTTGCTCGACGCCGCCCGCCGCCGGCACGTTGGCGAAATGATCGAGCACGATCGAGTTGGGCAGGGCCAGCAGCCGGTCCTTGTAGTCGATGATGTCGGTGCCGTGCGGATAGAACTGCACGTGCCAGCCGTATTCGTGGGTGCGCGCCGCGAGGCTCTCGGAGAGCTGCGGCACATGGCTGCCGCGGCGGGACGACATCATCCGCATGGCGCGCACGCCGAGCTTCGTCAGCCGCTCGAGCTCGGCCGCGCCGATATCCTCCGGCGGCAACGCAACGCCGCGATACCGGTCGGGGAAGCGCGCGAGCGCGTCGGCCATCACCCCATGGGTGCGCCCGTATGCGCCGGCACTGACGATGACCGCGCGGCTCACCCCCAGCTTGTCCTGCAGCGCCAGGTTGGTCTCCGCGGTCGCGTCGCGCGAATGATAGGGACTGTCGGGCGCGAACGGGAATTTCTCCGCCGGACCGAACATGTGGATGTGGCTGTCGCAGGTGCCCGGCGGACAGCGGAATTCCGGCGTCCTGGGATTGGGATCGGGCGGCTGCGTCAGGATGGGCATGCGCGGAGCCTCGTTTAGGTTTCTTGGCAGGGCGAAGACGGAGGCGCGTTCAGTCGAGGGCGATCTTGGCAGCCTGGGCGACCTCGCGCCACTGGGCGATCTCGCGCGCGATCAGGGCGGCGAATTGCTCCGGCGTGTTGCCCACCGGGTCGACGCCGTCGCGCTGCAGGCGCTGCGCGAGCTCAGGCGAGCGCACGGCGCGCTGCGTCGCCGCCGCAAGCTTCTCGACGATCGGCCGCGGCGTGCCGCCGGGCGCGATGATGCCGATCCACAGGATGCCCTCGTAGCCGGGCAGCCCCATCTCGGCGACCGTGGGAACGCTCGCCATGAGTGGCGAGCGCGCGCGGCTTGCGTAGGCGAGCGCGCGCAGTTTGCCCTCGCCCACCAACTGGTTTGCGGTCGCATAGGTGTCCATCTTGAGCTGCACCTGGCCGGCCAGCAGGTCGGTCATGGCAGGCGCCGCGCCGCGATACGGGATGTGCGCGACCTGGATGCCAGTCTGGCGCAGCAAGAGCTCCATGGTCACGTGCGGCAGGGTCCCGTTGCCGGCCGACGCGTAGTTGAGCCTGCCGGGATTCTTTTTCGCGTAGTCGACAAAGCCGGCAAAGTCCGCAAACGGCGCGGACGGATGGCTCACCAGCAGCTCTGCGATTTCCGCCGCGATCGAAACCGGTACCAGGTCCTTCTCGGTGTTGTAAGGCAGCTTCGTGTTGAGCGCGCCGTTGATCGTGTGGTTGGGCGTGGTGAGCAGCAGCGTGTAGCCGTCGGGCGCCGCCTTGGCGGTCGCGTCGGTGGCGATCACGCCGCCGGCGCCCGCCTTGTTCTCGATCACGAACGGCCGGCCGAGGCCTTCGGCCATCCGCGCCGTCAGCAGGCGCGCGACCAGATCTACGGTGCCGCCGGCCGGAAACGGCAGCAGCAGCCGGATGGGTTTTTCGGGATACTGGGCGAAGGATGGGTTGGTGGCGAGGGCAGCGAATCCGAACGCAATGATCATGACAACCGGGAAACGCGATTTGGAGAATGGCTTGGTCATCGTCCCTCCGTGCGGCCGCCCGCGTGTCCGGCGGCTCCCTCCACAATAGCGCCCGCCGGCGGCGGCTGCGATACGCGTTACATCCGCGGCTCAATCCAGCAGGCCGGTCACCCGCGGCAGCCACAGGATGATGCCGGGAAACGCGATGCACAGCATGAGGCCGATCACCTGGATCGCGATGAACGGATACATCGCGCGGTACACGTCGGACATCGTCACGCCCGCCGGCACCGTGCCCTTGAGATAGAACAGGGTCGCGCCGAACGGCGGCGACATGAACGAGGTCTGCAGGTTGACCGCCACCAGCGTGCCGAACCACGCCATGAAGGCCGCCGGGTGCCCAAGGTGGTCGGAAAAGTCGTACTTGGCCAGGATCGGCGCGAACACCGGCAGGACGATCAGGCAGATCTCGATCCACTCGAACGGAAAGCCGAGGAGGAAGATCAGCACCATCACGAAGGCGAGCATCTCCCATTTCGTGTCGATGCCCAGCCAGGTCAAAGTGGCGAGCATCACATCGTCGCCGCCGAGCGTGCGGAACACGTAGGAGAAGCCGGTGGCGCCGAGGAAGATGAGGAACACCATCGCGTTGGCGCGGCACGCCGAGCGGATCGCGTCGTTGACCATGGGCAGCGTGAGGCGCCCGTTGAGCGCCGCGATCACGAACGAGCCAAGCACGCCGACGCCGGCGCTCTCGGTCGCCGTCGCCCAGCCGGCGAAGATCGCGCCAAGCACCACGACCATGAGAAAGGTCATGGGAAACAGGCCTTTCCACATGGTGTGCCAGAATTCCATGCGGCTCTGCGGCCCGTAGTCCTTGGGTAGTTTCGGCGCCCAGCCAGGTTTGATGACGGCGATGACGATGATGTAGACGAGATAGAGCCCCGACAGCAGGAAGCCGGGCATCGTCGCGGCGGCGAACAGCGCGCCGGCCGACGTATTGAGCATCTCCGCCATGACCACCAGCATGATGGCGGGCGGAATCAGAATGCCGAGCGTTCCTGCCGACGCGATCGTGCCGACGGCGAGGCGCTTGTCGTAGCCCGACGCCAGCATCTGCGGCAGCGCAATCACCGAGAGCAGCACCACCGCGGCGCCGACCACGCCGATCGGTGCGGCCAGTATGGTGCCCATCACCATGACGGCGACCGCCAGCCCGCCGGGCACCCGCTTGAGCAGGATCTCGGTCGCCAGCAGCATGTCCTTGGCCGAGCCCGACCGCTCCAGGATCGATCCCATGAAGATGAACATGGGGATCGACACCAGCACCGGGTCGACCGCGACGCCGCCCCACATGCGCAGCAGGATGTTGGACAGCGTGTTCATCGGGAACACGCCGAGCAGCCAGCCGATGCCGGCGAAGATGAGGGCGGTGCCGCCCATCACGAACGCGACCGGATAGCCGCAGAAGATGACGAAGAACATCGCCACGAACATGATGAGGGCAAGGTTGTCGGCGAGCCAGTCGAGCATCGCCTAGACCTCGAGCTCGGCGTGGCCGATCTGCAGCTCGACCTCTTGCTGCGGCCGACCGCCGAACAGGAATGCGATCAGCCGCAGCATGACGCTGATGACGCCGGCGAGCAGCAGCCAGAGCCCGACGTAGAAGACACCCTTGATGATCCATCGATGCTCGAGGCCGACCGCGTTCTCGGAGCTCTCGTTCTGCAGATAGGAGGTCCAGAAGAAGTCCCAGCCGTGCCGGACGAGCAGCCAGCTGTAGGGCAGCGCGAACAGCAGGCACCCGGCGAATTCGATCCACGCCTTGGTGCGGAACCCCAGGGTCTCGGTGTAGGAGTCGACTCGCGGGTGGGCGTTGATCGTGTAGTTGTAGCCCATCCACATCGAGAACAGCGTCGTGTGCATATACCATTCCAATTCCTGGAACTTGGTCAGCGGAATTGGAATGCCGAACTTGCGCGCCACCACGTCGGTGCAGGTGATGCACATCAGGACGATCAGGAGCCATCCCGATCCGAAGGCGACGACCTCCAGCACCCTCTTGATGGCGTTGCTGAGGCCGATCAGGAGGCCCATTCTCAAGCCTTCTTGCCGATAGGCGTGCGGATGGGGCGGGAGCGGCGGCAGTCGACCGGCGGCGCTCCCGCCGCGGGGGTCACTCTTTCAAATACCCGTACTCACGCCAGACCTTGTATTCCTCGCGGAACGCCGTCAGCGAGGCCCACGCCTTGGCGAATTCGGGGCTCTTGCCCTTCTGCTCCTCGATCACCTCATTCCACGCCTTGCGGTAGGCATCGAGAATCTCCTTCGGCCAATAGTGCAGCGTAACGCCCTTGGAGCGGATTTCCTTGAGCGCCTTGCCCTGCACCGACTCGCCTTCAATGTACATGTGCAGCATCGTGTCTTCGCAGGCGGCCTTGATGATCTCCTTCTGGGTGTCGGACAGCTCGGCCCATTTCTGCTTGGAGATCATGAGGTGGGTGAAGGTCGACATCTGGTGCCAGCCGGGGAAATAGTAGTGCTTGGCGACCTGGTGGAACCCGAGCGTCAGGTCCATCACCGGCATCGAGAACTCGGTCGCGTCGATGGTGCCGAGCTGGAGCGCCTGGAAGATTTCACCCGCCTGCAGGATCTGCGTCTGCACGCCGAGCTTCTGCATGACGTTGGCGCCGAGGCCGAAGAACCGCATCTTGAGACCCTTGAGGTCGTCGACGGTCTTGATCTCCTTGCGGAACCAACCGGAGGCCTCGGGCGCGATCGTGCCGCACAGCAGCACTTCCATGTTGTACTTGCGCGAGAGCTCCTGCATCAGCTTCTCGCCGCCGCCGTACCGCATCCAGCCGAGAAATTCGCCGATCTCCGGCCCGAACGGGACGGTGGAGAAGAGCGCGAAGGCGCTGTCCTTGCCGGTGAAGAAGCCGAGCCCGGAATACGCCGCTTCCAGCGAGCCGCCGGAGATCGCATCGAAATACTGGTTGGCCGGCACCAGCGCGCCGGGCTCGAAGAACCGGATGTCGATCGAGCCGCCGGAGATCTTCTTGACCTTGTCGGCGAAATAGAGCTGCCCGGTGCCCAGGATCGCGGTCGAGCTCGGGTAGGCACCCGCCATGTTGAGGCGGACCCTCTTCTCCTGTGCGTCGCTCGGAACAGACAGCAAGAGCGAAACAGCCGCAATGGCGGCAGCCGCGGCGAGCCGGCCGGTCTTCATGGTTCCCTCCCTGGATCTTGGACGAGCCCTTCCCCCTCCCGGTGAAGGTCAACTCCGCGTAGCAGACTAGGAGCTTGACCTTGCGGTGGCAATCGTCATCGGCGCGACCGGCCTGGTCCGGCCGCGCCGCTCGCTCACGCCGGCTGCGGCACGCGGACCGGGCGGGATCGGCCCCACGCCATCAGCGCGGCGCGTTTCTCCGCCTGACGGCGCAGCAATCCGGCGAGCTCCGAGGAAGGCTGGGCCGCCGCATAGCAGTAGCCTTGCATCTCGGAGCAGCCCTCGGCGCGCACCAGATCCAACAGCTCCTTGGTCTCGACGCCTTCCGCAGTAGTGGTCTTGCCCAGGCTCACGGCGAATCGGACGACCGCCCGCGCGATCCTGCGCGACTCCTCCTTCGGGCTCGCCAGCTCCTTGACGAAGCTGCGATCGATCTTGATCTTGTCGAAGGGAAATCCCTGCAGGAAGCTGAGCGACGAATACCCCGTGCCGAAGTCGTCCAAGGCGATCCGCACGCCGCGCTGACGCAGTTCGCCGAGCGCCGCGAATGCGGCGTCCCGATCCTGCATGATGATCAACTCGGTCACCTCGAGCTCGAGGCGGTGCGGCGCAATCCTGGCGAACGCCAGCGCGCTCATCACGTTCGACACCAGCTGCGGGCTCTTGAACTGGGCGGGCGACAGATTGACGGCAATCGAGAGATGGGCTGGCCAACGGGCCGTTTCGGCACAGGCCTTGCGCAGCACCCATTCGCCGATGGGAACGATCAGCCCGGTCTCTTCGGCAAGCGGGATGAACTCCCCCGGCCCAATCATGCCGCGCACCGGATGATTCCAGCGCAACAAGGCTTCAAAGCCGTTGATCTCGCCCCGTTCGAGGTCGACGAGCGGCTGATAGTGGAGCTCGAACTCGTCATTCGCCACCAGGCGGCGCAAGTCGCGCTCCATGTCGCTCCGTGCCTGCATCAGCTGGTCCATCTCGGGCTCGAAGAAGCAATGCGTGCCACGCCCCCTGCCCTTGGCGCGGTACAGGGCGAGGTCCGCGCTTCTGACGAGCCGCTCGGAGTCGGTCCCATCATTGGGGGCAACCGCAATGCCGATGGTGACGCCGATGCTGACCTGGTGGTCGCCCAGGTCGATCGGTGCCCGCAGCGCCCGCTGTATGCGCTCGGCCAACGCCACCGCTTCGGTGGCAGGCTCCGCCACATTCTGAACGATGGCGAATTCGTCGCCTCCCAGCCGCGCGATCATGTCGGTCTCGCGCACGCAGGCGCGCAGGCGCTCGGCCACCGCCTTGAGCACCGCATCGCCCGTCGAATGCCCGAGCGTATCGTTGACCTCCTTGAAGCGATCGAGATCGAGCATGAGCACCGCCAGGCGACGATGTCCGCGGCGGTTGCCATGCAGCATGAAGTCCAGGCGTTCCCGCAGCAGCACGCGATTGGGCAGGTCGGTCAATGCATCATGCTTGGCCATGTGGATGATCCTGGCCTCGGACCGGCGCTGCTCGGTGACGTCGTCGTGGGTCGCGACCCAGCCACCGCCCTCCATGGGCTCCCGGGTGACGCAGATCAGACGACCGTCCGCCATTTCGTCGACCCGGCTCGACCGCGCATTCTTCGGCAATTGCGACAATGTGGAGATTTTCCGCTGCGCGGCCGCAATGCTCCGCTCGCCCTTGAGGAGGCCATACGTCACCCGGTGCGCGATGATCGCATCGTGCGGCGTGCCCGGTTTCAACAGGTCCGGCGGCAACCTGTACATCGTGGCATAGCGCTCGTTGCACACGACCAGCCGTTTCTCGCCGTCGAACATGCACAGGCCCTGACCCATCTTGCTCAGCGCCAGATCGAACCGCATGTATTGAACCCGGAGCTCTTCCTCGCGCTGGCGGCGGATCTGGTTTTCCATGAGCGCGGTGGCGGTGATGCCCGACAGCATCACCAGCAGCGTCGCGCCGGAGACGGCAAATGCCATCAGCAGGTCGTCAACGACCAGGGGCCGAACCACGATGGTCGGATCGGGGACGATCGTGAGCGCCCCCATGGCGGTGAAATGCAGGCCGCAAACGGCGAGCGTGAAAAGACCGGCCGCAACCCACCACGCCTGCCGACCGCGCAGCCAGTGGAACTGGATCACGGCCGCCGATGCGAGCAGGATGCCGATCGCCAAGGACGCGAGCACCACGCCTGGTTCCCAGTGCAGGGTGCCGGGAACCACGAGCGCCGACATGCCCGTGTAGTGCATGAGCCCGATGCCGCCGCCGATGATGGCGCCGCCGGCGGCGGGCTGCCACCCTTCATCGTCCGCCGCCACCGCAAAGCCGATGGTCGTGGCAACGATGGCGATGAGCAGCGAAGCTGTCGTGGCAACCGGCTCATAGGCGATCGGGTAGCCCGAATCGAACGCCAGCATGGCGATGAAGTGGGTCGCCCAGATGCCGGAGGCACTGCACACGCCGGTCAGAACGGCGAGGCTCGCCCGTCTGAGGCCGTGGCTGGCTGCGGCGTACGAATAAATCTTGAATGACGCGAAGGCCGCGGCTGCGCAGATGAGAATCGCCAAAGCGACCAGCCGACGGTCGTGCTGCGTCGTCAGGCAGGACAGGACTTGATACACGGTTTGCCTCCGGTCAAGAATTGACGCGTTCGCCTACGGGGGGATAGGGGAAGTCAAATCGCTGAGCCGGCACGTGCAGGAGTGGGGAGAATCGTCGCCGATTTTGTGGCGCGCTTCAAGCCGGGAGGTATGATTTTCCCTGATGCGGTATCATAGTAAACACCAAGCCGGCCGCCGCAGCCGCGCACGCAACGCTGGCCCTGAAGCCCGGTCACGAAGTTTGACAGGAACCATGTCGCTCTCCTCCGTCGCCTGCCCTGCCGTCGGTCGCGTCCATGTCGCGTAGGCATCGCGCCGTCATCATCGGTGGATCGATGTCGGGCCTGTTCACGGCCGCGTTCCTGCGCCAGGTCGGCTGGGAGGTGGACGTGTACGAGCGCTCTCCGGTCGAGCTGGTCGGCCGCGGCGCCGGCATCACCACCCATCCGGAGCTGATGGAGGCGCTGGAGAAGAGCGGCGCCGGGACCGAGTCCCTCGGCATCACGGTGGAGCGGCGCATCACCATCGACCGCACCGGTCGTGTGATCGGCGAGCGCCGCCTGCCGCAGATCCTCACCTCGTGGGACCGGCTGCAGCGTCTGCTGCGCGAGACCATCGATCCCGCGCACTATCACCTCGGCCATGCGTTTGCCCATGTCGAGCAGGACGGCAGCGGCGTGCGCGTGCATTTCGCCAACGGCGTCGTGGAGGATGCCGACCTCATGATCGGCGGCGACGGCATCCGCTCCAGCGTGCGCGCCCAGGTCGCCCCCGACGTGCAGCCGATCTACTCCGGCTACTACATCTGGCGCGGCGCGCCCAACGAGGCCGACCTCGCGCCGCAGACGCTGCGCGACATCTTCCCGTATTTCGTGTTCTTCCTGCCGCCGCGCCAGCAGGTCATCGGCTACCCGATCTCCGGGTTCGACAACGATTTGACGCCGGGCAAGCGGCGCTACAATTTCATCTGGTACCGGGTGGGCGACGCCTCCACGTTGAAGCGCATGTGCGTCGACGAGCACGGCCGCCAGCACGACTACTCGGTGCCGCCGCCGCTGATCCGCAAGAGTTCTCATCGCCGAGATGCGCGCCGAGGCCGAGGCGATCATGCCGTCTGCGTTTCTCGATTGCCTGCGGAACATCACGCAGCCGTTCTTCACCCCGATCTACGATTTCTCCGCGCCGCAGATCGTGTACGGGCGGGTCGTGCTGGTCGGCGACGCCGGCTCGTCGGCACGTCCGCACATGGGCTTCGGCGTCTCCAAGGCGGGCGGCGACGCGCAGGCGCTCGCCGATGCGTTGCGCGACCACGACGACATCGATCGCGCGCTCAAGCAGTACGACGCGGTGCGCCAGCCGGTCGGCGAGCGCATCATGCTGCACGGGCGCAAGCTCGGCACTCATCTGGGCGTCGATCTCGCGACCGAGGAGGACCGGCGGATGTGGCGCCTGCTGCAGGAGGATGAGGCCATGATGGATTGGATCGCCGTTCCCAATTTCCTGGCGGCCTAACATGACCGACCTGCCCACGCCCGACTACGCCCGCAACATGCGGCTGATCGGCCACAGCGATCAGGGCGGCCGGCCCGACGGCGTGCAGGTCATGGTGCATCGCGGCTACGCCTATGTCGGCCACATGTTCTCCAAGGGGTTCAGCGTGATCGATGTGCGCGACGCCAGGAACCCGCGCGCCGTGAACTACCTGCCGGCCCCGCCGGGCACATGGAACATCCACCTGCAGACGCATGACGACCTGCTGTTGGTGATCAACGCCAAGGACATGTTCGCGGCCGCCGAGTTCGCCGACGAGCACGCCTATTACCGCGGCCAGCTCGGCACGGTGGTCGGCACCGCCGAAGCCGGGAGCAGCGCGCGCGACTGGACCGCAGGCCTTGCGGTGTATGACATCTCCGCGCCCGCAACACCGCGCCGCATCGGCTTCATGCCGGTCGCGGGCGGCGGCATTCACCGCATCTGGTACACCGGCGGGCGCTGGGCCTACGTGTCGGCGCTGCTCGACGGCTTCACCGACTACATCTTCATGGCGGTCGACATGGCGGACCCGGCGCATCCGCGCGAGGCCGGCCGCTGGTGGATCCCCGGCATGAACCAGGCGGCCGGCGAGACCCCATCGTGGCCAACGACCAGCCGCTACGGCCTGCACCATGCGATCGTGCACGGCGATATCGCCTACGCGGCCTGGCGCGACGCCGGCATGGTGGTGATCGACGTCGCCGACCGCACCCGGCCGCAGCTCATCGCCCACCGCAACTGGGCGCCGCCATTCGGCGGCGGCACGCACAACTGCCTGCCCCTGCCCGACCGCGATCTCCTGATCGTGCTCGACGAGGCGGTGCTCGATCACCAGGAGGACGGGCTCAAGCTGGTCTGGGTGTTCGACAACCGCGTGCCGGCTAACCCGGTGAGCATCGCCACGTTCCCGACACCGGACGAAGCCGACTACGTCGCCAAGGGCGGGCATTTCGGCCCGCACAACATCCACGAGAACCGGCCCGGCAGCTTCGTCAGCGCGCGGCTGATCTTCGCCACCTACCAGAACGCCGGCGTGAGGGTATTCGACATCAGCGATCAATTCAGGCCGGTCGAGGTCGGCGCGCTGGTGCCGCCGGCACCGGAACGCATGATGGACCATCGCCCCAACCGCGCGCGCGTGATCCAGTCGGCCGACGTGTTCGTCGATGCGGCCGGGCTGATCTACAGCACGGATTACAATGGCGGGCTGTACGTGATGGAGTTCGGGGGGTGATGAGGCTCACGCGCCGCTGACCTGACATGGCCGCGCGCCGAACCCGAAACCGCCAGCCTGAGGCGCTCGGCGCACCCTTCGTGCGCCGAGCCTCGTCCTTCGAGAGCCTCAGGAGCCGACGGCCCGGGCCGATCATCCTTCGAGGGCCGCGCGCAAAGACCGATCTCGGGTGAACCCGAGATCGGCGCGCGGCCACCTCAGGATGACGGCTTCGAAGGCGGATGCGGCTTGTGGCCGCCGGTGCGGTCGACGCCGGCGGGCACCAGGATCTTCGCCTTGCGGATGGTGGCCGGATCGGCGCGCCGCACGCCGTGCACCGGGCCGCCGCGGATCGTCACGCGCTCCATGTAGCGGCGCTGCGGATAGTAATCGTTGACCGCGTAGTGCTGGGTCGAGCGGTTGTCCCACATGGCGATCGTGTGCGGCGCCCAGTGGTGGCGGAACTGGTATTCCGGGATCAGCGCCTGGTGAAACAGCGTGTCGAGCAGCGCCCGGCTCTCGCGCTCGTCCATGTCCTTGATGGCGACGGTGAACTGCGGATTGACGAACAGCACCTTGCGGCCCGACACGGGATGCAGGCGCACCACCGGGTGGAGCTGCGGCGGATACATCAGCTCGAACTGCTGCAGGTTGCGGCGATCCTCCTCCGAGTCGCCGAACAGCGCGCGGAAGGGTTTCAGATCATGGATCCCCTCGAGCCCGGAGATGAAGTCCTTCATGCGCTCGCTCAGGCCGTTGAACGCCGCCGACATGCTGACGAACATGGTGTCGCCGCCGATCGCCGGCACCTCCTTGGCGCACAGGATGGTCGCCATCGGCGGCTCCGTGCGGAACGTCTCGTCGGAATGCCACACGTCGGTGCCGAACGGCGCGTTGGTCTCGTCGTTGCGGAACTTGATCAGCACCGGCGCCTTGTCGTCGTGCGGCGAGAACGGATGCACGGTCAATTCGCCGAACCGGCGGCCGAAATCGATCAGGTTCTCCGACGTGATGTCCTGGTTGCGGAAGATGATCAGCTCGTGCTCGACCAAGGCCTCCTCGATGACCGAGTAGGCTTCGTCCGACAGGGGCCGCCGCAAATCGACGCCGCTGACCTCTGCCCCGAGATTGACCCCGACGCGGGCGACGGTGATGCCGGCGCGCTCGGTGACGAGCGGCTTGCCGTACGGCGTGGCGACGGGCTTGTTCATCGGGGCGATCCTCCCGCGGAGCTTGTTCTTCCGTCCCACGATTATCGGATTTGCCGGTGGGCAGCGCAATGCACGCCGCGGTAGCACGCCGGGATTGCCATTGCCCGCCCACGGGGGTTTTGGCACTGTAGAAGTCAATGTGGACTGTAACGACGTCCGGCTGCAACAATCATATGGGGAGGACTCCGATGAAGCTGAACAGGCGCGAGTTCGCCGCGAGCGTGCTGGCGACCGCTGCGGGTGCCGTGACGGCGCCGGCCGTGTGGGCGCAGCAGAAATTCGAGATGAAGCTCGCCTATTTCGTCGGCGACCAGCACGCCATGTCGCGCTGGCTCATCAAGTGGTCGGAGCAGCTGGAGAAGGAGTCGGGCGGGCGCATCACCGTCAAGCGCTTCCCCGGCTCGCAGATGGGCCCGGTGCAGCAGCACTACGATTTCGCCCGCACCGGCCAGGCGGACGTCTCCTGGTTCCTGCACGGGGCGACGCCCGGGCGGTTTCCGCTCACCGAGCTGGTGCAGGTACCGTACCTGGTGGGCAGCGCCGAGATCGGCACCAAGGTGCTCAACGATCCCGAGCTGCGGGCGAAATATCTCGACGCCGAGCATCGCGGCCTCAAGGTGCTGCTGCTGCTGACGCACCAGCCCGGCAACGTCCACACCACCAAGAAGCCGATCCGCACCGCCGATGACATGCGCGGCCTGCGCATCCGCTTCGCCTCGCCCACCATCCGCGATTTCGTGGCGGCGCTCGGCGGCACCCCGGTCGGCGTGGTGCCGACCGAGCAGGTCGAGCAATTGCAGAAAGGCACGATCGACGGCGTGTTCATCGACTACGGCGGCGCCGGCATCGCCTTCAAGATGGGCGGCATCCTCAAATACTCGACCGAAATGTACTCCTACGTGTCGAGCTTCGGCGTCGGCATGAACGAGGATTTCTGGAACAAGCTGCCCCCCGACCTCAAGGAGCTGGTGACGAAATCGATGACCGGGGTGGAGAAAGAGGTGGGCGAAGCGTGGGACGCGCTCGACGTTCCCGGCAAGAAGGCGATCGTCGACGGCGGCGCCGAGGCGATCAAGCTGTCGGCGGAGGAAAACGCCAAGTTCCGCAAGATCGGCGCCGAGGTGTCCGAGGCGAAGGTGAAGGAGCTCGAAGGCAAGGGCCTGCCGGCGCGCGCCGTCCACGCCACGATGAAGTCGCTCGCCGAGAAGCACGCCGCAACGTCGAAGAATTTCTGGAACTAGCGCGTGCCACGCTGGCGTGACATCCCGGCGCGGATCTGCGGCTGGGTTGCGGCTTTGTTCCTCGCCGCGATGATGCTGCTCACCGTGGCCGACGTCACGCTGCGCGCCTTCTTCAACCTGCCGATCCGCGGCACCTACGAGCTGATCGAGCTCCTGCTCGCCGGCACGTTCTTCGTCGCGCTGCCGGCGGTGTTCCTGCGCGACGACCACATCGTGGTCGAGCTCATCGACGGTCTCGCGCCGCGGCAGGTCCCTCTGCTCAAGCGGATCGGCGAAGGTCTCGCGGTGCTGCTGCTCGCCGTGATGGCGTGGCAGGGGTGGCTCGCCGCCGCCGACACAATCGCGTTCAACGACGTCACCGCCGACCTCGGGCTGCCGAAATCGCTGCATTGGATCGCGCTGCTGGTCGGCGTGATCGGCGCCGGTATCGCGGCGCTGGCAATGACGCTGCGTCGGAAGACGCAGCCATGAGCGTCGCGGCGGTCGGCCTCCTCGGCGTCGCCGGTCTCCTCTTGCTCATCGTCCTGCGGGTGCCGATTGCCGTGGCGCTGGCCGGGGTCGGCTTCCTCGGCTATGCGGCGCTCGACGGCTGGCGCCCCGCCCTCAAGATGCTGGGCCTCGTGCCCTATTCGCTGGCGAGCGCCTATTCGCTCTCGGTCATCCCGCTGTTCGTGCTGATGGGCGCGGTCGCCTCGCGCGCCCACATGGCGAGCGAGCTGTTCCGGGCCTCGAACGCAGTGTTCTCCGGCATCCGTGGCGCGCTGGCGAACGCCACCATCGGCGCCTGCGCACTGTTCGGCGCGATCTGCGGCTCCTCGATCGCGACCGCCGCCACGTTCTCCAAGGTGGCGATCCCGGAAATGCGCAACCACGGCTACGAGCCGGCGTTCGCGGCCGGCGCGGTCGCCTCGGCGGGAACGCTGGACGTGCTCATCCCACCGTCGGTGCTGCTGGCGATCTACGCCATCGCGGCGGAGCAGTCGCTGCCCAAGCTGTATGCGGCGGCGATGATTCCGGGCCTGGTCCTCGCCGGCCTCTATGTGCTGACCGTATTCGCCGTCGCCTGGGCGAAACCCAAATGGATCCCGAAGGTCGCCGCGATGCCGCTCGGCGAGCGGCTACGCGCCTCGATCGGCATGTGGAAGCTCGGTGTCCTGTTCTTCTTCGCGGTGGTCGGCATCTATCTCGGCTGGTTCTCCCCGACCGAGGCCGCCGCGATCGCGGCCTTCGTCGCCATCCTGATCGCGTTCGGAACCCGCGCCATGGGCTGGCGCGGCCTGTTTGACGCCATGCTGGAGACCGTCCACACGACGGCGGCGATCTTTTTCATCGTGGTCGGCGCTTTCATCTTCTCCCGCTTCATCGTGCTGACCCAGTTCCCGAACGAGCTCGCGCGCTGGACCCTGGAGGTCGGACTGTCACCGTTGTGGATCCTCATGGCGGTGATCGCGCTCTACGTCCTGCTCGGCACGTTCCTCGACGAGGTGAGCACCATCCTGATCACCGTGCCGGTGACCCTGCCGCTGATCAACGGCATCGGGTTCGACGGCATCTGGTTCGGCGTCTTCGTCACCGTGATGTGCACGATCGGCCTGATCACCCCGCCGACCGGCATGACCGTGTTCGTCATCCAGGCGCAGTTTCCGGAAATCCCGTCGGCGCGCATCTATCTCGGCACCCTGCCGTTCCTGGTCGCCGATTTCGTGCTGGTCGCCCTGCTCATCCTGATGCCGGCGCTCGCACTGTGGCTGCCGAGCGTCCTATATTAGGACCTATGCGCCTCGGTTTCCTCAGCTCGGTGGTTGCGCACGCAACGGTCCTGCTTGTGGCGCTCATCGTGCTCGCCAGCCCGCGGCACATCGAAAGCGCACCGTCGGAGCCGGTGACCGTCGATATCGTTCGGGAGCAGGACCTCGCCGAAGCCGCGAAAGACGCGCCCAAGATCGATCTCCCGCGCGAGCGGCCGGCCGACAATCAGGCCGCGGGCGCGCCGGCACAGGCGAGCGCGCAAGGTCCGCAAGCCCAGGGTCTCGCCGCCGCACAGCCGCCGGAGGTGCCGGACCTGTTTGCACCGGATGCAACGCCGAAGCCCGTCTATTTTCCCAAATTGATGCTCGATCCGCGAGACGCCGAGACCGAGTTCGACGCGCCCGCCGACGCGGCGGCCCGCCTATCCCGCGCCGACGTGGCGGCGCTGCAGGCGCACGTGCAGAAGTGCTGGAAGGCGCCGGCGCGCCTTGCGCAAGGGCAGAACGTGCGCGCGGTGCTGCGCATCATGCTTGATCCGAAAGGCGCCATGACGACCGAACCGATCCTGGTGAAGGCAAGCGCGTCATCGCTCGGGCCGCCCCTGGTCGAGAGCGCCATGCAGGCGCTGCGCCGGTGCCAGCCGTTCGGCGTGCTGCCGGCGGAAAAATACGACGAGTGGAAGGTGCTCGAATTGACCTTCTCGCCGCAGGGCTTGTCAGCCGAGTGACCCCCCTGGGGAGATCTACAATCCCGGCAGCCGCGGCGCGTCGTCGCCGACATGCACGCCTTCGAGCGTCAGGAGCCGCTCCTTCGTGGCCTGACCGCCCGGGGCGGAAAAGCCGCCGAGCTTGTTGCCGCTCCCCACCACCCGATGGCAGGGAACCACGATCGGGACGGGGTTTCGCGACAGCGCCTGGCCGACCTCGCGCGCGTCCGGCTGGCCGAGCCCACGCGCAATGTCGCCGTAGGTGACGGTGTGGCCCCAGTCGACCGTGCGGGCGACGTCGTAGACCCTGCGGTGGAACGGATCGACGTCCTCGGACAGGTCGATCGTCACCGCGGAGAAGTCGACCCGTTCGCCGGCAAAGTACTGCCGCAACGACGCGATCAGCAGCGCCACGGAGGACGGCGGGGTCTCCGCCGTGGCGCCTGCGGCGCGCATGCGCAAGAGCCTTTCCGTCGCCGCCCGATTGGCGGCCGGAAGCTGGATATGGGTGACGCCGCGCGCGCTCCACGCGACCCCGCATGCCCCGATCGCCGTGTCGAAGACGCAATAGCCTGGATGCGCGAGATGCTTGGCTGGATCCATGGATTCTCCTTGCAGGCGCGTTCGGGGAGAAAATATGTCGTAGCGAACCGTTAACCAAGGGTCCGCTCCTCGACTTGCGACACCGCGCGCCCGTTGAGAGTCCCGTAACGTTCCGCGGCTAGCTTTGCGGGCGGGATGCGGCTCGTGCCGAACCACACAAAACCTCGTTGTCATTCACGGTGGGTGTTTGACCGTTCTCGACGTCACGGCTGCCGAGGAGCACGCCGAAAAGGGGCTGGCGCATTGGACGCGCCTCCTGTGCGTGCTGTTCTTCTTTTCCGGGTTTCCGGCCCTGATCTATCAGCTCACCTGGCAGCGCGCGCTGTTCCGCATCTTCGGCGTCAACATCGAGTCCGTGACCATCGTGGTCACCGCGTTCATGCTCGGTCTCGGGATCGGCAGCCTCGCCGGGGGCTGGCTGTCGAAACGGCGCCTTCCCCTGCTTCCCCTGCTCGCCGTCATCGAAATCATGACGGCGGCCTTCGGCCTGTTCTCGCTCGCGATCTTCGACCGCGTCGGCGAGCTCGCGGCGCCGCTCTCGCTGACCGCCACCGCCGCCGTGACCCTGACGCTGGTCCTCGTGCCGACCCTGCTGATGGGCGCCACCCTGCCGATCCTGGTCGGACACCTGGTGCGGCGGTCGCCCAACGTCGGCAGCGCGGTGGGGCTCCTCTACTACGTCAACACGCTTGGTGCCGGCGTCGCCTGCTTCGTCGCGATCATCCTGGTGTTCCCGTTCCTCGGCATGCAGGGCGCCGTGAACCTTGCGGTCGCCCTGAATGTGGCGGTCGCGGCGGGCGCGCTCGCGGCTCACGTGAGCGACCGGCGAAACCCGTCGTTCGCCGCAGCCGACGCGGCGCCCGCGATCGCGCCGGCTGAAAAGCCCATCCTCGGCTTCATCCCGGTCCTGGCGCTCGCCTGCGCCGGCGGCTTCGTCTCGTTGTCGTACGAGATCTTCTTTTTCCGCACGATGTCGTATGCGACCGGCTCGAGCGCTACCGCCTTCGGCGCGACGCTCGGGGCGTTCCTCATCGGTCTTGCTTCGGGCTCGCGGCAGGCGGGGCGCAGTTGTAGCGAGTCCGATGACGATCCGGTGGCGCGCGTCGTGCTCGAGGTGACGATCGCCAACCTGGTGGGCTGCCTGTTCCTGCCGGCGCTCGGGATCCTGTCCTGGGCGGGCGGCAGCGTCGTCGGCCTGGGGCTCCTGATGGTCTATCTGGTGGCGCGCTTCTGGGGATCCTTTCTGCCCAACCTCGCTGCGCTGGGAATTGCCGCCGACGCCGGTGCCGGTATGCGGACGGCGCTCCTCTACCTCGCCAACATCCTCGGCGCCGCGGCGGGGAGCATCATCACCGGCTTCGTGCTGATGGACGTGCTGACGCTGACCGGCATCGCCGGCTGGCTGGTGCTGATCGGCCTGCTTACCGCCATCGCGGTGTTCACCGTGCTGCCGGTCGCCAGTCAGCGCAAGAACACGCTGGCCACCGGCGCCGCCGCGCTCGGACTGATCACGGTGCTCGCCAACCCGGTGCTCAACGCGGACATCCTGGAGCGCCTCGCCCCCAAGGGGTTCGGGCGCGACACGCTCGTCAATTTGGTGGAGAACCGCAGCGGCATCGTCACGGTGGACCGTGCCGGGACGGTGTTCGGCAACGGCATGTACGACGGGCGCGTGAGCACCGACCTGGTCAACGATAACAACGGCATCGTCCGCCCCTATGCGCTGAGCCTGTTCCATCCGGCCCCGCGCGACGTGCTGATGATCGGATTCTCGTCCGGCTCGTGGGCGCAGGTGATCGCCAGCAATCCCGCCGTGCGCACGCTCACCATCGTGGAGATCAATCCGGGCTACGTGACGCTCGCGGCCGAGGCGCCCGAGGTCGCATCCGTCCTCGACAACCCCAAGGTCACGATCGTCGCCGACGACGGGCGGCGCTGGCTCAAACGCAATGGGGCTAAGTTCGACGCGATCGTCTCCAATACGACCTGGCATTTCCGGGCGAATGTCACCAACCTCCTGTCGGCCGAATTTCTCGCGCTGGTGAACGAGCACCTCAAGCCCGGTGGCATCTTCTTCTACAACACCACCGGCTCCGACCGGGTGCTGCGAACGGGGTGCGCCGCATTCCCGCATGGCGCGCGCTTCGTCAATCACCTGGTCGTATCGGCTTCCCCGATCCAGTGGGATTTCCAGCGCTGGCAGCGCGTGCTCACGGCCTATCTGATCGACGGCAAGCCCGCACTCGATCTCGGCCGCGCGCCGGACCAGGCGGTGCTGGAGCAGCTGATGGCGTGGGAGGCAAGCCTCGTGCTGGGCGCCGATCAGGGGCCCGAGCGGCCGATCGAAACATGCCGCGATGTCCTGGCGCGCACCGAAGGGCGCAGCATCGTCACCGACGACAACATGGGCAGCGAGTGGCGGAATTTCCTCGGGCTGGAGTGATGCTTGTTGCTGTCTCGTCATCGCCGGGCTTGACCCGGCGATCCCAATTCACTGGTCGCAGCCCTGCCACATCTATCGGATGGCCGGGACAACCCTCGCCGCTGTCGCGGCTCGCCCGGCCATGACGACGCAAGTCCCTCAATCGATCCGCACGCCGATCTCCTTCGCCAGCTTGCCGTATTTCTCGTAGTCGCGACGGATGAGGGCGGAGAACTCCTCCGGCGTGTCGAGGAGCGGCTGCAGCGCCCCGGTGACGTTGAGCTTGTCGGCGAATTCCTTCTGCGACAGCGCCTTGCGGACCTCATTGCGCAGCGTCGTCACGATCGGCTCCGGGGTCGCGGCGGGCGCGAACAGGCCGAGCCAGATGGTGAGCTCGTAGCCCGGGTAGAACTCGCCGATGGTGGGCAGGTCGGGGAACAGCGGGGAGCGGTTCTTGCCGGTGGTGGCGAGGCCGCGCAGCTGGCCGGACTTCAGGTGCGGCGCATTGGAGGCGCCCGCCAGCACGACCTGCGTCTCGCCCGCGATGGTCGCAGTGCCGGCCGGGGCGCCGCCGCGATAAGGCACGTGCAGCATGTCGATGCCGGTGCGCTGCTTGAGCATCTCGATGCCGAGCTGGTGCTGGCTGCCGTTGCCGCCCGAAGCGTAGGTGAGCGGCGGCTTTGCCTTGCGCGCATACTCGACGAACTCCGGAAGGGTGTTCACCGGGAGCGTCGGATTGACCGAGAGGAAGAACTGGTTGGTCGCCACGCTCGCGACCGGCACCAGGTCCCGGAGTGGATCGAAGCTCATCTTGGAATAGATGTGCGGGTTGATGGCGATCAGGCTGTCGGCACCGAGCAGCAGGGTGTAGCCATCGGGCGCCGCCTTCGCCACCTGGTCGCCGGCGACGTTGCCGTTGGCGCCGGTGCGGTTTTCCACCACCACCGGCTGGCCCAGGCTCTCGGTGAGCTTCTGCGCCAGCAGGCGGGCGGCGATGTCGGGGGCGCCGCCCGGCGGGATCGTCACCACGATCTTGATCGCATACTCGGGAAACGCAGCCGGCGCGGGCGTTGAGACGAGGCCCGCAAGGGCGACGAGGACGAACCGCAGAAGGGCGTTTGGCATGACCGGCTCCGGGGGCTTCTTGATTATTGGGGCGTCAGCCCGAATAGCCGCTCGGCGTTGCGATGGCAAATCTTGGCCCTCTGATCGGCCGGGATCTCGAGCGACTCAATCACCGCGATGGTCGCCCGGATGTAGCCGCGCCCCTTCTCGGGATCGAACGGGCAGTCGGACGCGAACACCACGTGGTCGGCGCCGAAGAAATCGAGGCCGCACACCGTCGCGGCACGGCTGCCGGCAAGCGCGGTGTCGCCATAGAAATCCTTGAAATAGTCGTACGGCCGTTTCTTCAGCCGCTTGAGCAGAGCGCCATAGTCCTCGTCCGAGGTGCGCGCGCCGAGCTGGTCCCAGGAATGGCCGACGCGACCCTCGAAATACGGAATGATGCCGCCCAGGTGGTGGGTGATCACCTTCAGCGCCGGATAGCGGTCCATGATGCCGGAGAACACCAGTCGCGCCAGCGCCACGCCGGTCTCGAACGGCCAGCCGATGACGCTGCAGATCTCGTACTTGGATTTGTCCTCGGTCCGGTAGTCGGCCATCTCGCGGGTGCGGATCGGATGCAGCAGGATCGGCTTTCCGGATTTCTCGATGATTTCGTAGATCGGCCAGAAATGCGCCTCGTCGAGCGGCGCGCCGTCGACATTGGTATGCAGCTGGATGGCGTTGGCGCCGGCGGCGAGCACGCGCTCGGCCTCCCGGGCCGCCGCCTCGGGCGCGTTCATCGGCAGCGAGGCGGCATAGCCGGGAAACCGCCGCGGGTCTTTAGCGACGATCTCGGCAAGGCCGTCATTGCCGATGCGCGCCATCTCGGGGGCGCGGTCCTTGTCCCACAGGCGGTCGATCGCCGGCATGCCGAGCGAGAGGACCTGCGAATAGTCGGGGAACGAGTCGACGACGCGCACGCGCTCTTCCAGGTCGTACAGGGCCGGGATCCCACGCACCCGCTTGCCCATGTCCTTCTGCCCGCCCGGGGTCTCGACCAGCGCGTCGAAGAAGCGCCGCGGGAAGAAATGATTGAACGCATCGATGTAACGCATGCATCATGCTCCGGTGGGAGTGCACCATTCCCCGAGTTTGGCGGTCCTTGTCAACGGAGCGGCGAAACGCATGCGTCCAATCCGGATCGCCTGGCCGGCCGCGCTGGCCGCAGTTTCGGTCGCCGCAGCCGCCCCGGCGCCGCCGAGCGCCACCTCGCTGGCGAGCGACGGCGGGTCAGGCTGGCGGGTCGAGTGCGCGAACGATGGCGCCAAGCTCGACTGCCGCACCATCAACCGCGTGCATCAGCGCGACAATCAGCAGTTGATCGCCGCGGTCGCGGTGCGCATCGTGCCGGAAACGAGGAAGCCGGTGCTGGCCGTCCAGGTCCCGCTCGGCATCCAGGTCGGCGAAGCCGTCACGCTCAAAGTCGACGAGGGAAAGGTGGAGCGCTTCCCGGTGCAGACGTGCACGCCGTCCGGCTGCATCGTCGGCGCGGCGCTCAGCGATGCCCAGCTCGCCAGCCTGCGCGGCGGCAAGGAGCTCAAGATCGCGTTCCAGAACGTGTCCAAGCAGACGATCACGGTGACCATGCCGCTCGCCGGCTTCGGCATCGCGTACGACAAGATACGATAGGCTCGCCTCCTTGTGGGTGCCCGAAGCTTTCGATGCATCGCCACTTGTAGGGGCGACCCTTGTGATCGCCCGCTTCTGCGACCTGCGTGGTGGCGCGGTTGCGGGCGCCCACAAGGTGGTCGTGATGAAGGCGGCGAGACGGGTTCACGGTCAAGGTTTTCCCCAGGTGATTTTCAGGGTTCCCCTGATCGACGCAGCGCCGATCAGGCGCCAGTGTGGGCTTTTATCGACAACCATGCGGCTTGGTTTGCAGGGGAGCACCCGATGTCGATGTGGATCATGTACAATGTTCGCCGATGGGCCATGTGGCTGCGTTCTGGGGCCACGCCGCTGCCATTCGGGCCTGCTGAGGTGCTATCGCATCTGATTGTCGCAATGATCCTCGGCTCGAGCCTCTGCGCCGGCATGTGCTTGTTTCTCGCACAACGGTAATCGACGTCCACTTCGCAGCGAGCGATCCCATTGTACAGGCTCGCCTCACGGTGCTGGAAGGGGGCGAGGTAACGTCCGCTCAGGTCAGACCCGGGCCGTCGCCCTTCGAGGGTCGGCGCACGAAGAGTGCGCCGGCCGCATCAGGGTGACGGATCGTAGTCCGTCAATGTCCATGATCGTGATGATGGGGGTGGTGATGATGATCATGATCATGGCAGTGATCATGCCCATGCGCATGATCATGGTGATCATGCAGATGATGATGCCCGTGCGGCGCGCGCGGATCTTCGCTGAACACCAGCGACTTGATCGTCACCGGCACGGTGCGCGACGGCAGGCGGATGCGGCCGAGATCGATGTAGTCGAAGTCCCACAAGGTCACGCCGTCGACCACCAGGATATCGCTGGCGATCTCGAGCTCCTCGCGCAGGATCGCGCCCAGGGTCTGCGCCACGTCGCCGTCGAGCATGATGTAGAGCGGCGCCCGCTTGGCGATGGTATTGGCCAATCCCCGGCTGATCCCTTGCGCGAAAGCGAGCAGCCGCGGGTGCGAGGGCATCCCGCGCCAGCGCAGCGCGAGCGCCACTTCGCGCTCGCCTTCCGTCACGTCGAAGGCGGTGAAATGGGCGCGGATGGCTGACGCCAGCGCGTCCGGGTCGATCGCCTCGGGGCACACGAAATCCGGCTGCAGGACCTGCAGGTTGCGGCGCGGCAGCAGGCGGCCCGGGTTGGTGATTGTCGAGGTGTTGCCGGACAGCTGCACGCTGTATTCGGAAGCGCCGAGCGCGGTCGCGCGGATGCACTCGCCGGCCGGCAACAGCGGCCAGGGGAGCGCGCCGCGGTCGACGCGGCGGCGCACCGCCTGCCCGAGACGGCGGCCAATGTCGCCGAAGTCGCGCGCCTCGCGCCCATAGATGTATTCGCCGACCCCGCCGGAGAACATGACGCCGTCGATGTGCCCGAGCTCCGCGAGCGGATCGGTGAGGTAGAGGTGCTCGATCGCATGCGGGAGCGGCCGTTCGTTGACGGCGGCGACCAGGGCGTCGGCCATCACCTCCGCCACCTGTTCCAGGGCGGCGATGTCGATTGTGTCACCCGTGCCCCAGGAGAATCCGGCGCGCGCCGCATGGTGCTTGCCCGCCGGGTCGAGCCGGACGATCCGCCCGCCCTCCTCCACCACCTGCAAGCGGCCGCCGATGTGCACGGCGGCGGTCGCGGTCACGCGGCCCTGCTCGATCACCGCCAGCTTGGTCGTGCCGCCGCCGATGTCGATGTTGAGGATGCGCTTGCCCTCATCGTGCGACACGCGCGCGGCCCCCGACCCGTAGGCCGCAAGCATCGCCTCCATGTGGTGACCGGCGGTGGCGCAGACGAAATCGCCGCCCTGGCGCGACAGGACATCGGCGATCGCCCCGGCATTCTCGCGCCGCAGCGCCTCGCCGGTGAGGATCACCGCACCGGTGTCGATATCCGCGGGAGCAAGTCCCGCGGCCGCATAGGCCGCATCGATGACGGCGCCGAGCGCCTGTTCGTCGATGAGCTCCTCGCTTCTGTACGGCGTCAGCGCCACCGGCGACTGGTACAGGGTCTCGCGCGCGACCACGACGTAGCGGCTGGATAGGTCCTCGCCCAGCCGCCGCAGGTTGATGCGCGAGAAGATGATCTGGGTTCCCGCCGAACCGATGTCGATGCCGACGCTTACGAGCGTCACGTGGTCCTGGATCCAGATCGGGTTGTCCTCGAGCGGTCCGTCGGCCTCGAAATGGTCGTGGTCGTGATCGGCATCGCCGTCGTGGATATGCGCAAGGTCCTCCCCGTAGACGTGATCCTGCAGGGTGTGGCCGCTTTTCTTGTCGTCGCCGTCACCCGCCATGCGCCTAGTGTCCCGGTTCCGAAGTTCGCACACACCTGCCGCCCCCCTCATGCGAACTTCGGAACCAAAGGGACACTAGCAAGTGTATGATTCGAGTGCCCCTTTTGAACCCGAAGTTCGCAATAGGACTCGCGGCAACGGTATGCGAACTTCGGGTTCGGGGCACTCGATCCACGAAAATCCACGGGCTATTTCGCCGCCGTCAGCGTGCGCGCGACCGAGCGCGCCGCCGAGGTGCCGGCCGTCCGCCCGAACACCGCGCCCGACATCAGGCCGGTGCCGCCCGGGTAGTTGAAATAGAAGATGCCGCCGGTGAGCTCGCCCGCCGCGTACAGGCCGGGGATCGGCTTGAGGTCGGTATCGAGCACCTCGGCGCTCGCATTGATCCGCAGGCCGCCGAACGAGAACGTCACCCCGCAGGTGACCTGATAGCCCTCGTAGGGCGGCGTATCGAACGTGTTCGCCCAGTTGCTCTTGGGCGGCGTGATGCCGCGTGTCCCGCGGCCATCCTTGACGTTGGGATTGAACGGCACGTTCTGGTCGACCGCCGCGTTGTAGGCCTTGATCATCGCCAGGAAGCCCTTGGGGTCCACCCCTTCGAGCTTTTCGGCGAGCTCCTCGAGCGTGTCGGCCTTCACCTTGGTCACCTGCTTGATGCGGTACTCGTCACGCACCAGGTGCGAGACCTTGGCGTCGAACAGCTGCCAGGCGAACTGCTGCGGCTGCTCCAGCACCACGCGGCCATATTTCGCGTAGGTGTAGTTGCGGAAATCCGCGCCCTCGTCGACGAAGCGCTCACCCCGGGCGTTGACCATGATGCCCCAGGGATAGCTGTGCTTCTGGAACTGGTCGCCGACCGCGAGATCGCCGAATTCCGGCGCGTTGCGTTCCCACTGCACGGCGTGGCAGCCCGACCAGTGGCCGGCCGGCGAGGCGCCGATGTCGAGCGCCATGCGGATGCCGTCGCCGGTATTGCACCAGGTGCCGCGCACTTTCGCGAGCTCCCAGCCCTGGCCGAGATAGCGGGTGCGCATTTCCGCATTGGCCTCGAAGCCGCCGCAGGCGAGCACCACCGCGCCGGCGCGGAACTCGACCATCTGGTTGCCGCGCCGCGCGCGCACGCCGTGCACCGCGAAATCCTCATGGATCAGGCTCAAGCCGCGCGTCTCATGGAAGATCTCGATGCCGTTGCGGCGGCAGATGCTTTTCAGGCTGTCGACCAAGCCGGGGCCGCCGCCCCATGATTCAACCGTGAGGCCGCCCCAGAACTTGAACTTGCCGCCGATCTTGAACGCCTGGCGGCCGTAGATCGGCACGAAGCGCACGCCTTTCTCGCGCATCCACACCATGGCGGCGAGGCTCTGGCGCACCAGGTGCTCGACCAGGTCGGGATCGGCGCGATACTGCGTCACGCGGAACATGTCGTCGAAGAACTGGTCCTCGGTGTAGGTGCCGAAATCGGTGTTGGCGATCTCCTCAGGCGAAAGATCCGGCATGATCTTCTGGAGATCCTCGACGCCCGCATAGACGCAGCGGAACGCGCCGGCCGTGAAGCGGCTGTTGCCCCCGTCCTGGTCCTCCGGCGCGCGCTCGAGCACCGCCACGCGGGCGTTGTTCTCGCGCGCCGCGAGCGCCGCGCACAGGGCGGCGTTGCCCGCCCCGACCACCACCACGTCGAAATCCATCACAGCCATTTTGCTCTTCCCAAAAGGGGCGGAAGCCCTGAGATTGCCGCGTCGTACACGGCTAAGATCAAATCCTTCGCGGCAGGTCAAGGACGGGCAGCAGGACCGTCCGTGGGATGGGAGCATCGAAAGGCGCCATGGCCGGGACACCGATAGACGCCGACGCCGCCGAGTTCGTTTACGCGTCGGCGGAAGCGATGACTGATTTCGCCCAGGCGGTGCTCGCCGCCAACGGATTGCCGGCCGCGGACGCCCGCGTCATGGCCGAATGCCTGGTGAAGGCCGATTTGCGCGGGGTCGATACGCACGGGGTCGCCCGGCTGCCGATCTATCTCGATCGCCTGCGCCGCGGCCTGGTCAACGCCCGGCCGAGTTTCCGGCCGCAGCGGGTGACACCGGTCGCGGCCGTGCTCGACGCCCAGAACGCCTTTGGCTTTCTCGCCGGCCTGTGCGCCATCCGCGAGGCGGTGGCAATCGCCCAGGGGCTCGGCCTCGGCATCGTGGCGGTCAAGCACAGCACCCATTTCGGCATGGCGGCGACCTACGTGCTCGAGGCGCTGGAGGCAGGCATGATCGCCTTGGTCTTCAGCAATGCGTCGCGCGCAATGCCGCCATGGGGCGGACGCGAGGCTCTGCTCGGCACCAGCCCGCTCGCCGCCGGCGCGCCGGCAGGGGTCGGAGGAACGGCTTTCCTCCTGGACATGTCCCCTGCCGTGGCTGCCCGCGGAAAAATCCGCCGCGCCCTCAAGCGCGGCGAGAGCATTCCGCCGGGCTACGCGCTCGATGCCGAGGGTCGGCCGACCACCGACCCGGAACGGGCGCTGCAAGGCGGCGTCGTCCTGCCGATCGGCGGGCCGAAGGGCTCGGGGCTCTCCATGTTGATGGACATCTTCGGCGGGGTTCTGTCGGGGGCCGCCTACGGCGGCGACGTCGGCGACCAATACAAGCAGGCCCGCCCGCAGGATGTCGGCCATTTCTTCCTGGCCATGAAGCCCGACCTGTTCGTTCCGCTCGCCGAGTACAAGGCGCGCATGGACACGCTGATCGCGCGCGTGCGTGCCTGTCCGCCGGCCGCGGGATTCACCGAGGTGCTGATCGCCGGCGAGCCTGAGCTGCGCCACGAGGCGGAGCGCCGGCGACGGGGCATTCCCTATAACCGCCATGAGATCGCCGATCTGCAGCGGGAGGCCGAAAAGGTCGGGGTCGCCCCGCCGCGCGTCCGCAACGCGCCGCTCGCCGCGTGAACGGGCGCAAGCCGCACGGTCTTCGCCAACCGGCTTGCGCCGCCCATTGCCGGACAATAGCGTGCCCGCCGCCAACCCGGCGTGAACGGGTGGGAGCCCAAAGGAGAGAACCAATGGCATTGACGACGCGCCGCGTGATCACCGGACATGATGCAAGCGGAAAGGCCAAGGTCCTGATCGATGAGGTGGTGAAGAACGTGGGCTCGGCCCGGCCGGGAGCGCAGGCTTCCGTGATCTGGACGACCGAAGGCTTCCCGGTCGACAACAACGGCGATGCCGACACGTCGTCCCGCAAGGTCGGCACCACGCTGGCGAACGGCTGCGTGTTCCGCGTGGTCGAATTCTCTCCCGGCGTCGCGGCGCGCAACCACCGCACCAACTCGATCGATTTCGCGGTGATCATATCGGGCGAGATCGACATGGAACTCGACGATTCCGAGGTGCACCTGAAGGCGGGCGACATGCTGGTGCAGCGTGGCACGATCCATAACTGGGTCAATCGCGGCAGCGCGCCGTGCGTGATCGCATTCTGCCTGGTGGACGCCAAGCCGGTCACGGCGGGCGGCCAGACCCTGCATGCGGCGGGCTAATTGACGAGCCATCCATGTTCGCGGTCCTGTAATAAATACGGGTTAGGCTAACCGGGCAGCCTGGACGGACCATGTACTGTATTCGTCCGCGGTTTGCGCAGATTGGCAAAACTGTCATACGGTCGCGCGAACTGAGGGCTCGACGGCAGCGAAAACAGGGCCAAAATTAACGACGCGGGGCAAAATAGTTCCGCGTCGTCAATTCTTATTCGTAGCCTTGAATATTGTTCCACAGACGCAAACACTGGAAATCGACTTGAGTTTCCCCTTCGGAACCTGACCGGCCATTTGCCGGTCGAGCGCGTGTGGAAACCGATCATTAAACGTTTTGGCCCAGTACTTTCAGGATGGCGGCCTTTTCCGGGAACGGGACATGATCAACGAACTCAGCCGCTGGCTGCGGCCGGAGGAGCGCAAGGCGTCCCCCGTCGTCTCCGAGCGCCACTACATCGATTCCGCCCCGCCCATCTGCTTCGTCGTCGACGAAGAGGAAAAGCATCGCCATTTCATGTCGCTGGTGCTGCAGGGGCATGGAATCGAAACCGGACTGTTCACCACCCCTCCGGCGCTGAAGCAAGGCCTGGCGCGCCGCAAGCCCGATCTGGTGTTTCTCGACGTTCCGGTCGTGCCGACCACGGCGTTGGAAGCCGTGCGCGTGCTGCTGGCGGGCAACTACCGCGGCCCGCTCCAGCTCATGAGCGAGCGTCCCGAGATCGCCGTGGAGAGCGTCAAGCAGTTCGGCGAGCGCAACGACCTGCGCATGCTGACGCCGGTCAAGAAGCCGGTGGAGCGCGCGGTGATCAAGCGCGTCATCCAGGAGCAGAAGCTCGACGTCCAGGTGAGCCATTCGGCGAAGGTCAGCCTGGAGACCGCGCTCAGCGAGGACTGGATCGAATTCTGGTACCAGCCGAAGATCGACCTGCGCGTCAAGAAGCTGTCCGGCGTGGAGCTGTTCGCGCGCGTGCGCCATCCGCAGCACGGCATTATGTCGCCGGCCGCTTTCATGGACGGCGCGGACGAGAGGAGCCTGGTGGCGCTGACGGAGAAATCCATCATCGACGCGCTCAAGATCGGGGCCAAGTTCACCCGGCTCGGCATCAATCTGCGGCTCGCCGTCAACGTGTCGGTCAGCGCACTGACCAAGCTGTCGCTGCCGCGCATTCTTGGCGAGTACCTGCCCAATCTGGACAAGTGGCCCGGCCTCATCCTCGACATCACCGAGGACCAGATCGCCAGCGATTATTCCCTGGTGCGCGAGGTCCATGCCCAGCTCGAGCCGAGCGGGATCTCGCTCGCGATCGACGATTTCGGGCGCGGCTACGTGCCGCTCTCGCGGATGCAGGAGCTCCCCCCGTTCGCCGAATTGAAGCTCGACCGGGCCTTCGTCGCCGACTGTGCGATCGACCGCGGTCATGCGGCAATCTGCAAATCGGTGATCGACCTCGCGCATAATTTCGGCGCCAAGGCGGTCGGCGTCGGGGTCGAGAAGCCGGTCGACGCCAATGCCCTGATGCAGATGGATTGCGATCTCGGGCAGGGCTACCTGTTCGCCCAGCCGATGGCCGAGGATCGTTTCCTCGCCCTCCTGCGCCAGCGCGCCGAGCGGCCGGCACGCGCCATGTCACCCAACCCGGCGCGGTGATTTTGCCTGCACTGACTCGTCGTCGCCGGGCGAGCCGCCATGAGCGGCGAGGGTCGACCCGGCGATCTCAACTCGACTGGCATGGCCTTGCCCAACTGTCGGGATGGCCGACACAAGGCCGGCCATGAGGCTCAATGCGTCCACAATCCGCGGCGGGTGAAGGCGAAATTGTCCGCGTAGGCCATGGTGCGGCGGGCCGGCTCCTTGGCCTCGGAGACCTGGTAGGGGATGCCGTGGCGCTCGCAGTAGGCGACCGCCTCCTCCTTGCTGTCGAAGAAGAGCCGCAACTGCTGCTTCATGTCGGCCGAGCTGGTCCAGCCCATCAGCGGCTCGACCACGCGCGGCTCCTCGGGCTCGTAGTCGAGCACCCACTGCTTGGTGCGGGCGGTGCCGGACTGCATCGCCGTCCTCGCCGGTTTGTAGATGCGTGCCATCATGACCGTTGCGCCGTGTCGCCCTCGAGCCCGATTGATCCATGGTCGGGGCAGCCGGATTCGAACCGACGACCTGGAGTACCCAAAACTCCCGCGCTACCAGGCTGCGCTATGCCCCGGTGATGGATGCCTCGATACAGGTTTCGGCCCCCACCGGCAAGGCGCGGGCCGTGCGCGCTCACCGCCCGCGGAACATCGGATGGGCGACCCGATCGCCCGCCCTGATCCCGAGCTTCCGGGCGGTGCCGCCGATCACCTCAAGCACCGCCCGCACCGGCGCGCCCGCCGGGATGATCTTCTCCGACTGCGGCTCGGTGTTCTCGGCAATGCGCTGAATGCGCCCGTCCGCCCGGATGAACAGCATGTCGAGGGGAATGTAGGTGTTCTTCATCCACATCGACACGTTGGTGTCCTGCTTGAAATCGAACAGCATGCCGCGACCTTCGGGGAGCTCCCGGCGGAACATCAGGCCGGTCATGCGAGCTTCCTCGGTCGCCGCCAGCTCGACCGTGAACGTATGGACCCCATTGCGGGTGACGATCTCGAGCGTCTGCTCGTCGGCGGCGCGCAACGGCGCGGCAGCCAGCGCGGCGAAACCGAGGGCGGCGATCGCCGCACGCAACCAGGACATCGACATCATGCGGATTTTGTAGACGGGAAGCGGCCCGCGCTCAATGGGAGGAAGCGGGCCCGACCCCGACGCCCTCCGGCCTGACCTCGGCGGCCATCAGGCCCTTGGGCCCGGGCCCGAACCGCACCAGGACGATCTGCCCCGGCCGCAGCTCCGTCATCCCGAAGCGGCGCAGCGTCTCCATGTGGACGAAGATGTCCGGCGTGCCCTCGCCGCGGGTGAGAAAACCGAATCCGCGCAAGCGGTTGAACCATTTCACCTGAGCCCGCTCGAGCCCGCTGGTCGGCGTGATGCTGACATGCGTGCGCGCCGGCGGCATCTGGGTCGGATGGACCGCCGTGGACTCGTCCATCGACAGGATGCGGAACGCCTGCAGGCCGCGCGGCCGCTGCAGCACTTCGCAGACGATGCGCGCGCCCTCGTAGGCGGTCTGGAATCCGTCGCGGCGCAGGCAGGTCACGTGCAGCAGAATGTCGGGCAAGCCGTTGTCGGGAACGATGAATCCATATCCCTTGGAGACGTCGAACCATTTGATGACGCCGGTGAGCTCGATGACGCTCGCTGCCGCGTCATCGCTCAAATCACCATACGTCTCGGGTCCAAGCGGATAGCCTGACCCGGAACTCTTTGGCCCCATTTCGTCCGACGTCATGCCCGCCGTACGCCCGCCGCCTACTGAGCGCCTCTTCAAGGACGCTGCGAATCTCTCACCAGCGAACATAACATCGCGCGGCGTATGTCAAAGTACAAAATGCGCGCAACCATCGCGGGACTCCGCCTTTATTCACAGCGGCGTGGCGCAGTTGCCACGTCTGATGCGACCGGGGCCGCCGTCGACGGAGCGGAAATTGAATCGGACCCGGAACGAAGCAGAATTGAATGCAGAACGCCGGGCCCGCTCCCCGCAGCCGCGCCGTACTCCCCTCGCCTTCGTCCGATGCCGTACGTCTGGCCACACCGCATCGACGGGCCTCCCTGCATCGTTCCTCAGAACCTTCGGCGGCCCCAACGCCCCGAACGAGTCTCAAGTCGCGATGAAGGGCTCCAGCACCGTGCCGATGTCCTGTCGCACCACCAGGTCGGCGATATCGTCGAAATCGGTCGGCTCGCGGTTGATGATCGCGAGCTTGACGCCGTTGCGCTTGGCCATGAGGGGAAACCCCGCCGCCGGCCACACCACCAGCGAGGAGCCGACCACGACGAACAGGTCGCACGCGAGCGCCATTTGCTCGGCGCGGCGCATCGCCGCTTCCGGCATGGCCTGGCCGAACGAGACCGTCGCGGTCTTGATGTGGCCACGGCAGTCGGGACAATCGGGCGCGCGGCCGCCGGCACTCTCGAACCTCGTCCGCACCCAGTCGAGCTCGTAGCGCGTGCCGCAGTCGAGGCAGGTGGCGTACGTCGTATTGCCGTGCAGCTCCACCACGTGCTCGGGCCGAATGCCGGACGCCTGGTGCAGGTTGTCGATGTTCTGAGTGATCACGCCGGGGGAGTGGCCGTTGCGATAGAGGCTCGCGAGCGCGCGGTGCCCGCGCCCGGGCTTGGCCCCGCCGAACTCGTCCTGCATGGCGAAGCGCCGCCGCCAGGACTCGTCGCGCGCCGCCGGGTCGGCCATGAACTGGTTGAACGGGATCGGCGCCATCCGGGTCCACACGCCGCCGGGCGAGCGGAAGTCCGGGATCCCGCATTCGGTCGAGATGCCGGCCCCGGTGAACGGCACGATGGCCTTGGCGGTCGCGAACAGGTCGCCGAGCGCCCGGATGGCGGTCTGCAAATCGGGTGCGATCATGTATGGTCCCCGCCGAACCGACAGAAGGAGGTCGTCAACATGCGATATCTGCACACGATGCTGCGCGTGCGCAATCTCGACGCTTCGCTTGATTTCTTCTGCAACAAGCTGGGGCTGGTCGAGGTGCGCCGGCGGGTCGACGAGAAGAACAAGTATACCCTGGTCTTCCTGGCCGGCCCGCAGGACGAAGAGCTCGTCGTCGAGAGCAAGCGCACCGGCCGCGACGCCCCGCTGGTCGAGCTCACCTACAACTGGGACACCGAGGACTACGGCGAGGCGCGCTATTTCGGCCACCTCGCCTACGAGGTCGACGACATCTATGCGCTGTGCGACAAGCTGATGAAAGCCGGCGTCACCATCAACCGGCCGCCGCGCGACGGCACCATGGCGTTCGTGCGCTCCCCCGACAACCAGTCGATCGAGCTGTTGCAGAAGGGCGGCCCCCTGCCCCCCAAGGAGCCGTGGACATCGATGCCCAACACCGGGAAGTGGTGAGGCGGGCGCGGGCTGTCGTCGCCCGGCTGTCATCCCGGCCAAGCCTTGCTGGCGCCCTTGCGCCAGCAAGGCGCCGAGCCGGGACCCATGAATCCCAGTCCGCGAGGGACGATGAGACGCCTGCACACTCCCGTCGAGCCCACCGGGTTCGTGGATCCCGGCTCCGCGCATCTCGGCGCAGCGCGCCGAGATGCGCGGAGCCGGGATGACAGCCGAGGAGCTACGGACGCATGCGTGGCACCCCCCGCTTTGCTTGCCGCTTGCGGCAAACGCCTCTATATGTCGCCGCGCTCCGGCACGGCAGAGCGCCCTTCGTCTAGCGGTCCAGGACACCGCCCTTTCACGGCGGTAACACGGGTTCGAGTCCCGTAGGGCGCGCCAATGAAATCAAAGACTTAGTCGAAATCTGGCTTTGCCAGTTGGCTGTTTCTCCAACTTTTCTCCAATAGGCCATAATAAAATAAAATTGGGCTATGTAGCCGGTCTCGGTTGGCTTTTGCCAAACGGATCAGCCCTCGACGGTAGCACGTCGCAGGTCCTTGAGGCGCAGCAGCATGGCCAGCATCCGTTCGAGCTTGCGGTCGAGATGCACCTCGTAGCGGGCAAGCCGCTCCAGCTTGTCTGGGTCGAGTGCCTCGCCGAACGCCTGCTCGCGGATCAGAGGCCGGTTGGCCAATTCCTTTTTGCGGTTCTCGAACCACGGTAGCACCTCGTCTTCGATAAAGCGCCGAAGAGCTTCGACATCGGCCGTGGCTGGCTCCTCGCCTTCTCCAAGTTCGTCTGGATCGCGGGCGAGCGTGTCCGCCCACCAAGCTTGCGTATCCTCGCGCAATCCCGCCAGCGCGGCCTCATAGGCATCGTTGCGCTTCGAGACGAGCAGGTCGAGCGCGCGATGGGTCATGGCCTCGTCCACCGTCATGTCGGCGATGTCTTCCTCGGTGTCCGCCGCGGTGGCGCGGATCGCATCGACCACGCGTTCGGACTGGCCGGTGGTGTCGAGATGAACCAGCGCCACCTTTACCGTCTCGCGGTAGGACGCCAGCGTTCCCTCAAGCCCGCGTCGGTGAGCGGCAACTTCAGCGAGGCGAAGCCTCCGCTTGCGCCACAGGATGCCGGCGATCTCCTCAACGAGGTGCTCCTCGGTTGGCCCCTGCGGACCGTGCTCGGCCACCAACGCCTGCCACAACTGCCTGGTATTCGTCGGCATTCTCCCAGGGCAGCACCGTGTAGCGCGACAGCACGCCATGACGCAGCGCGTTGAAGCGGGTGATGTCGGTGCCGCTGGTGTCGGCCAGCAAGGTCTGTGTCGTTATTGTCATCGTCAGCTTCCTCGGTTCAATTTCAGGCGCGGCGGGAAGATCGCCGGCCCAGTCGTTCCACAAAGCCCATCAGGCCAATGGTTGATCGCTCCTCGGCTACGTCATGGACGTGACGCCATCGCTCATACGTCCGCCAGTGCATGCCTTTCGGCTTGTCGGGAAACTCCTCAAGCATGTTCGGGCTTCCGCCCAGTTGCATTCGGATCTTTTGTGACTTCCCAAGCCCGCGCTGATGGGCCGATTCCTGTTGGCTCGCATAGGCAAGCCGATAGCAGTGACGGCAGGCGAACAGTCGCCCGGCGCCGTACAGCTTGGTGACCCGGCGACCGCAATACACTCCGTTTGCAGCAACCGAACACATAAACCAGGGCCGTTCTCCACCGAACCGGCATGGCGTCCAGGCGATGGCGACGCGCTGCTCGACATCGCTCCAATCCTCGCCATAAGAGCGGCTTCGGTATTTCAGCGTCACGGAATGGCGTTGGGTTTCGACGTTGATGGACGCCACCCGCTCGCCGTCCCTGGTCCAGGCCCATGAAAACCACCGCGGCGTCCGGAGATAGCCACGCCGATGCCAATCCAGCACGTCGATGGACCGGCAACCCTCGACGGTGTCTCTTCCCGCCGCCCGCATAGCGCGCCATCTATCGCTCCATTTTCGTCGCCGAATAATCGAAATCGCTTG
>CAVZSC010000001.1:0-376501 GCA_963777755.1 uncultured Alphaproteobacteria bacterium | reverse complement strand
GATGTACCGCACCGGCGACCTCGCCCGCTGGCGACGGGACGGTGTACTGGATTTCCTCGGCCGCGCCGACGCGCAGGTGAAAATCCGCGGCGTCCGCATCGAGCCCGGAGAAATCGAGGCCGTATTGGCGCGCCATCCCGACGTGGCGCAGGCGGCCGTGATGGCGCGCGAGGACGAGCCGGGCGACAAGCGGCTGGTGGCCTATGTGGTGTCCACCACCGACCGGCAAATCGATCCGCTGGAGCTGCGGGCGCACCTGCGGCGGAGCCTGCCCGATTACATGGTGCCCGCCACAATCGTGAGCCTTCCAATGCTGCCGCGGACCGGGGCGGGAGATCGATCGGCGGGCGCTCCCCGCACCCGAGGCACGCGCCGCGATGCGGCGCGGCCCGCGAACACCGCAGGAGCAGGCTCTGAGTGGCCTCTTTGCGGAGGTCCTTCGGCCTCGACCAGGTCGGCATCGACGACAACTTCTTCGAGCTCGGCGGCCATTCGCTGCTGGCGACGCGCCTGATCAGTCGCATCCGCGCCACCCTCAACCTCGAGCTTTCCATCCGCAATCTGTTGGAATTCGCAGACCGTCGAGGCTCTCGCAAGCCGCGCCATGGGCGAAGCGATAGCCCGTTCCGCCGTCGACGTTCTCCTGCCAATTCGGCCTCGGGGCGAGCTGCAGCCGCTTTTCTGCATTCATCCCGCCAGCGGGCTCAGCTGGTGCTATGCACGGCTTCTGCCCCATGTGCCGGCCGCTCGTCCAATGTATGGGCTGCAGGCGCGCAGCCTCTTTCAGGCCGACAAGGTCCCCAGGCGACTGGAGGAGATGGCCGAGGACTATCTCGGCGTCATCCGCAGCATTCAGCCAAGCGGTCCCTACACCCTGCTTGGTTGGTCGTTTGGCGGCCTCGTTGCCCATGCGATGGCAACAATGATTCAGTGGGATGGACATGAAGTCGCCTCGCTCATCCTCCTGGACAGCTATCCGATCGATCGCGCGAGCGTGTCGTCTGCCGATGCGCAACAGCATGACGGTGGTGACGAGCTGCGCAAAGAGCTGGAGGATCTGCGTCGCGAGGCAGGCTTCGCGTCGGCGCTCGAGAGCCATCACTATGACGCCATGATCGAAGCATCCAAGCACAATCGCCGGCTCGCCGGAGCGTTCGTGCCCCGACGGTTTCGTGGCGACGTCCTGCTCTTCGCGGCGACCGAGGAGGAAAGCGGGCCTCCGGTCGAGAGCTGGCAGCCCTACGTGGACGGCAGGATCATCGTTCACGCCATTGCCTGCACGCATGAGACCATGATGCACCCGCTGCCGGCCGAGCAGATCGGCAGGATGTTGGGCGTTGCGCTGCTGAAAGCGCTCGGAAAGCGTCAGCAGCGCGGCTTCATTCGATCATCGCGAGCCGCTTTCAATTCGATGCCGATCTCCTTTCGTAGGTGCCTCCCCTCTAGGCTCGATCGCTGCGCGATCGCGCGCCCCGGGGCGAGGAAGCGGAGCGCCGCGAGGGCGCTGGTGCGGAACGCCGCACCCGTGGCGTGTTTGTCCCCTTCCCGTTTGCGAGGCGGGAAAGGACACGCCGGAACACCTTGCGAGGGTGTCCCCGCGCCCCAGTGACGTAGGGGCGCGCGCCCTCGCGGCGCTCCACCGCGGCGACTTTCGCCGCCGCTCCCCGCTCCGCTTCGGTGGCTTCCGGACAGCGCCCTCGGTGAGCCGGGATGGCGGCCATTATTCCTATGTTAGGAAGGAGAGTCAACAAAAAAGTTCAGAAAACCAGAAAAAAGTTCCGATAATCAGAAAACGACCTCGGCTGCGCCGGAGGCGCCGCCCCCTCGCCCGCGCCGCCGCTTTCCGCTAATTCTCCGCCATGCCCTGGCTTGCCCAATTCCGCGAAGACAACCGCCTGCTCGCCGAGCTCCTCGCCGGCCCGTTCGGCAAGCTCTACGGCATCGCCGCCGCCGCGACCTTCTTCTTTCAATTCGGCGAGCGCCTGAAGATCTGCCCGGACTTCTTCGCCTGCTCGCTCAGCATGGTCAAGAACGTCGTCTGGTCGCTCGCCTGACCGCTGTGGTGGGCGATGTGGGCAACCGAATTCAGCCTGTTTCACGCGGTGCTCGGGCGGTGAGTGGGCGCACAGCGTTGAACCCACGTCGCCTTGAACACGGGGGCTGAAGCCGAGAAGGCACTCAAGACGAAAGCGTGCGCGACAGCACGGCGGCGCCGAGTTGCCCCGGCGGCGGCGTCGTCGATCGGACGCGACGATGCGACTCGATGAAGTTGCTCGCGCCGATCGCGCCGGTCGCTCCGGTGATGTCGAGCAGCAGGTCCTCGGTGTCGACGAAGCCGGCGTTGGCCAGGTTGATCGCCAGGTAGGTGTGGCCGCCGAACGTGAACTGTGCCGCCACGGTGAGGGCACCGCCGGCGAGAGCGCTGGCGCTGTTGATGGCGTTGTTGGCCGACGCGTTGAGGTCGGCCCCGGTGCCGGCGCCGGTGTTGGTCGCGAAGGTGATGTTCGGGGTGGTGTCGAACTTATCCTCCGCCCAGTTCACGTCGGTGATGAACTCGACCGGCCCGCCGCCCGCCGCGTTGTTGTGCCGACAGCGGGAGAGGTCCCTTATGCCAGCAGTCCGGCCCATTTTTTTGCTGGCAGGTTGTGCGCGGGGCCTCGTCCTTCGGATGGCTCAGGAGGCGACAGCCGCTCATCATTCGAAGCTCAGCGCACGCAATGCGGAGGTATGGATAGACCACAATACGGCGAGCACCTCACGATGACGGATCCGGGGGGCGCCGCTGCAAGGCCGACCGTGCCCTATAACCCCCCATGTCGATGGCGGCCGACGCCTCGCACGCGACCCGATACGCATAGCCAACCGGGCGATCGGTCGGTTGCGGGAGGAGATGCGTGAGCCGCAGCAGCAATTCGGCGAGGTCCGGCTCGCGTCTTAGCGCACTGCCTGATTGGTCGCGCCGCCCGCAAGCTGGCTCGCCTGGTTCGTACAGGGGTACGCCTCCGGTGAAGGCCGCGGAGAGGGTCGTTGACGGCGCGTGATTGACGTGATCGGCGCGGTTAGGCGGCAGCCTGTTGCTGGCGCTCGTGCTTCCAGTTCCAGGGGAGGAACTCGTCGATCCGCTTGGCGGAATGATCCTGCAGGCGCGCGAGGACATCGGCGAGCCAGGCCTGCGGGTCGACGTCGTTGAGCCTGGCGGTCTGGATCAACGTGTAGATCGCGGCAGCACGGTGGCCGCCCGCATCAGAGCCGGCGAAAGTCCAGTTCTTGCGGCCCATGGCGACGGGGCGGATCTCGCGCTCGGCGGCATTGTTGGACATGCACAGCCGGCCGTCGTCGAGGAAGCGCGTAAGCGCCGCCCAGCGGGTGAGACTGTAGGCGATCGCCTGAGCGATCTTGCTCTGGCCGGAGACTCTGGCGCGTTGCTCGCGCAGCCAAGCCTCCAAGACGACCGCCAGTGGCCGGCTGCGCTCGGAGCGCACGCGCAGGCGCTCCTGCGCTGGCAGGCCGTTGATCTCGCGCTCGATCGCGAACAGGGCATCGAAACGCTCGACCGCCGCGACGGCGATCGGCGCCTTGTCGAGCCGCGCCAGATCGAAGAATTTGCGCCGTGCATGCGCCCAGCATGCCGCTTCGATGATCGGGCCAGGTCGGCGACGGGCATCGTAGAGCCGGTTGAACCCGGCATAGGCGTCCGCCTGCATCAACCCGGCATAGCTCGTCAGATGCTGTTCCGGATGTTTGGCGCGGCGATCAGGAGAGTAGAAGAAGATCGCCGCCGGCGGATCGCACCCTCCGAAGGGGCGATCGTCGCGTACATAGGTCCATAGGCGCCCGATGCGGGTCTGGCCCTTGGCGAGTACCGGCACGGTGGTGTCGTCGGCGTGGATGCGCTCGGCCGCGAAGACGTGCGCCCGGATCGCCTCGACCAGCGGCATCAGCGTCGCGGCGGCCGCGCCGACCCAATCGGCAAGCGTCGAGACGTCGAGATCGACGCCTTCGCGGGCATAGACGGCGCTCTGGCGGTTGAGCGGTAGATGCAGGCCGTACTTGGCGAACAGGATGTGGGCCAAGAGCTGCGGCCCGGCGCGCCCGCGCGCGATCGGGTGCGACGGCGCCGGCGGCTGAGTGATCGCTTCGCAGGATCGGCACGAGAACTTCTCGCGCACGTGCTGGATCACCTTCCACTGGCGCGGGATCAGCTCCAGCGTCTCGGTCACGTCCTCGCCCAGCTTGTGCAGAACGCCGCCGCAGCATGGGCAGGCCGAGGGCGCCGGATAGACCACACGCTCGCGCGGCAGGTGCTCAGGCAGCGGCCGGCGCGCCGGCTTGCGTCGCTCGAACGCCTGCACGTTGACCTTGGCGGCTGCCGCCGCAGCGGCCGCCAGCCGCGCCTTGGCTTCCGCCTCCGCGGCATCCTCCTCCATGTCGGCGAGCGAGAGCTCCAGCTGCTCGAGCACGGCGCCGCGTTCCGAGGATTGGCCGAACCGTTCGTGCCGGAGCTTGGCAATCGTGTACTTCATCTGCTCGATCAGGAGCTCGCGGGCGCGCACCTCAGCCTCGGCATTGCGCGCCTTGGCCTCCGCTTCCAGACACGCGAGCTGCGTGGCGATCACCATCGCCTTGAGCGTCGCGACATCGTCGGGGAGAGAATCAGCAGTGGGCGGCACAACGCGATTGCAGCACAAATCGCCAATGTTGCGAGCCCAAATCGCGCGCTGATTCACAATGTCGCAAGCAACAACTCAGCCCGCTGCCTGCGGCCGCCACGTCCGCTGCGGCATGCGCCAGTCGATCCCTTCCAGCAAATATCCCAGCTGCGCCGGTGTGATTGTCACCGTCCCGTCCGCCGGAGACGGCCAGATGAAGCGGCCGCGCTCCAGCCGCTTGGCGTAAAGGCACATGCCCTGGCCATCGTGCCACAGCACCTTGATCAGGCCGCCACGCCGCCCGCGGAACACGAACAGATGGCCGCAGTGCGGATCATGCCGAAGCTTCTCCTGCACCAGCAGCGCCAAGCCGTCGAAGCCCTTGCGCATGTCGGTGTGACCCGTCGCCAGCCACACCCGCACATCGGCCTGGAGCGGGATCATCACCGCTCCCCGGCCAAGCCTCGAATCGCTGCCGATAGGAGCGCGGCGTCCACCGATCCGATGATCCGCAGCCGCGTGCCGTGTGCGAACTCGATCTCCATCGTTCCCGCACCAGCCATGGGCGGCAACGCCGGCGGCGCAACCGTCACGGCGGCAAACGCCGGCGCGCCTCCGGTGCGCTCACACAGATCACGTCGCCAGCGATACAGTTGGCTCGTATGGACCCCGGCGGCCCGCGCCACCTCCGACGCAATCGCTCCAGGTTCAAGCGAAGCGGCGACGATCCTTTCCTTCTCGGCCCGCCGCCAGCGACGTCGCCTCTGAACCGACGTGATCACTTCGACCCGCTCATTCGTCATATGACTATCCCTAGGATTAGTCATATGACTTTGCGCCGCGCCGTTACCCCGACAAGGCGGCCTTCACCGGAGGCTTACGTACAGGGTGCTGTTGCGGCGCGACTGGATGGGCCGCCGTGTCCTGCTACTGCGGCATCCACGCAACGCTGACCGAAATGTCATGTGAACAACTGGGCCTAACTCGGAAAATCGGTGGAGCCAACGACGCCAATCGAGAATATCAATACGACACCAACTTGCAGAGGCAGGCCATGTAGGGAGCGCAGGAGTGTCACGCAAAGGCGGACCATTACGCGCAGCTCGCGCGTGACGCTCAATCAATGGCCGAGCGTGATCGGCTCCAGCGGATGCAGCGTTCGTATTCGCTCATGGTGCGCAGTGCTCAATTCACTGCCACCCTCGATGAACTCATCACCAGATTGAGGCGATAGGCTCACGCCCTGCGATGTAGGGCCTAACCCCCGCGCAAGCTCGGTGCCCTGAGTAGGCGCGGAGGCAGCTATGGGCGCTGTCTTGCTGTTCGCGCTAATCGTTGATGCGATCATCTTGGTCGCCTCTTGGTTCCGACCGCAAGCTTGTGCAACCATCCGGTGCCACTGCTTGTGTCGCGAACTCCCAGCCGACGATCTTGCGGCTGAACAGGTCCATGACCGCGGCAAAGTCGGCCCTAGCTGCCGCGGTATTCAGGTCCATAGCTGATGTCTGATACGGACTGACTTCTCGCGCCCATTCGGGGAGAGGCCTTATTTGCTCCAATTACCCACGTCCGCAAGGAAATCGTAGCGCGGGTTTTCAGGTCGCCCGTCAAGCGGGATGTAGATGCTCTTTCTCTTGCTCCCAGACCGGAACAGAGCCCGTAGTAGAGTGTCGCTCCTGCAGCGAATGACACGGCGACGGTACGCTTGAACGTTTATATAGAAGATGATGTGCTTCGTGGCCTCGAGTGAGCTGCGGCTTATGCTAGTGGCGCCGTAGGCACTACCGTCCGGCCATACCCGCGCTTTTCTGATGTGACGCACCAGTTCCACGTACTTGCCGTCCACCAGAATGGCCCTGTGACGAAACCGCTTGATCGGGTCGCCTCTCCGCTTGCACAGGATGGGAGCAGTCGTGCGACCAGCCTTTTGCGCAGATTTCGCGATCGCGGTCAGTACCGGGTGATCGGCGATCGCGCGAGCGAGACGGCGCTGTGCATCCTCGCGGGCTTCCTGTTCCCGCATCCGGCGGCGCTCAAGCCCGCTCATGCCGAACAGATCGCGAAAATCTTGATCAAAGAGCTTGCCGATGCGAGGTCTCGATACGCCTGCCCGTCTGGCTATTTCCGCTGAGCTCAGTCCTCTCGCGAAGAGGTCATACAGCCTGTCGAATCCCAGACGCGACTTGCGGCGAAGGCGGTCGAACTTGCGCTTCCTCGCAAGGTATTTCTTGATCTGAGACTCGTTGGTTTCCTGCCGCATTGCGCCAATCCGCGCCACCACAAGGGGCGGCTGTGCCGCCCCTTGCCTCTCTTGGTCGCCCGATTTACGACGCTCAGATGAAGTTACTATTGCCAATGGTCCCGGTGAAGCCCGTGATATCGACAAGCAGGTCGGTCGCATCAACGAAGTTGGCGGCGCCGTCGATGTTCATCGCCAGGTAGGTGCGGCCCGTAAAGGTGAACTGCGCTGCCACGAACTGCGTGCCGCCGAGCGCCGCCGCGGCGTTGATGGCGTTGGTAGCCGACGTCGCAAGGTCGATCCCGGTCCCGGCGCCCGCGTTGAAGGCGAACGTCAGGTTCGGCTCCGTGTCGAACCGGTCGACCGACCAGTCCACATCGGTGATGAACTCGACCGGCCCGCCACCGCCGGCGTTGTCGCCGTCGTCATTGGCAACAACTGGCTCCGTATAAGAGAACACGTCGTTGCCGCTGCCACCCGAGATGGTGTCGATGGCGTGACCCCCGGCAATCGTATCGTTCCCCTCGTTTCCCTGTATGGAGTCGCGATTGGTGTCGTCGGCCGTAAGGCTCAGGCGGATCGTGTCATTGCCGAGACCGCCGAACACGGTGTTCGCGCCGACGACACCGGACGCAAAGACCGTATCGTTACCCTCGTTGGCAAAGACGAGATTGTTGCCGGCATCGATGTTGACAGTGTCGTTCCCGAAGCCCAGGACGAGGGTATCGTTGCCGGTGCCAGCCTCGACCACGTCGTTGCCGCCGTTGCCGAAGATGAAGTCGGCGCCGGTGCCGCTGACGATAGAGTTGGCGCCGTCGGCCGAGTTGTTGCCGCCCACGACGGTGGCATTGGTGGCGGTGGTGACATCGATCGTATCGTTGCCCTCATTACCGAATAGGAGCGGGTTGCCGCCAGCGGGCGCCGAGTTGTGGCGGATCGAGTCGTTGCCCAGGCCGCCAAATGCGGTGTCGTTGCCGGCCGACATCCAGATGGTGTCGTTGCCCTGGTTGCCGAATATCAGGTCGGCGTCAGTATTGTTGTTCTTGCTGATCAAGTCGTTGCCGAACCCGCCGACCACGGTATCGCTGCCGGTGCCGGTAAAGACAATGTCATTGCCGCCGTTCCCGAAGACGATGTCGTTCCCGGTGCCGCTCAGAACGCAGTCATTCCCATCACTCGAGTTGTCGCCGCCGACGATGGTCTGTGCCGAGCTCGCAGCGTTGAAATCGACGGTGTCGTTGCCGGCGTTGCCGAACGTCTGCATCGAACCGGTGCCGCCCGGACCGAAGATGCTGTCGTTTTCGGTCCCACCAGACACTGTTCCCGTATTGCCTGCCCGCAGCAGGACACTGTCGTTGCCCGAGTTGCCAAATACCTGGGCGGCACCCGATCCGGTGGAAATTGTGTCGTCGCCGGCAAGGCCGACGATCGTGCCGGGCCCCGTGTCACTCGATTGGTTCAGTGTGTCATTCCCAGCAGTCCCCGTCACGTTGTATGCCATGTTCCCCTCCTCTGATCGCCGCATGAGCGGACGATCCACTGAATGGTACTCGGGTGTTTTAATGGTCCCCGTCCGGCTTTTTCCCGGACGCGCCGAGGCTAACAGGTACGCCCGAAGCCGTCCAACTTGCTGAGTTGGCGCACGAGAATTCGACTTCAGTTGTGGAAAACCTGCAACGCCTTCTGCTCAGGCCTGCTGCTACAACCCGCCATGTCCTGGCTCGCCCAATTCCGCGAAGACAACCGCATCCTTGGCGAACTGCTCGCCGGCCCGTTCGGCAAGTTCTACGCCATCGCCGCCGCGGCGACCTTCTTTCCAGTTCGGCGAGCGTACCCGGTTCGTAGACCCGGCCCTGGTGATCACCGCCGACGAGGGGAAGTCTTGGCCCTTAAGGGGGCGACAAGGGCAACACAGCAACCAAAATGGTTGCTGTCTTGCCGAACTTTTCCGGTTGGCTCCCCGGGACTGGATTCGAACCATCGACCGGACGGGAAACAGCCGCCTGCTCTACCGCTGAGCTACCGGGGACCATGGCAGCACTCGTAAACATTCGAGCTCTGGCCTTCAATCGGCACCCGAGCTCGTGGTTAAAACCAAAACCAGCCACTTCGGTAGGTCGAATCCGGCCACTGAGATCAAATCCGGCCAAGCGCCGGGCGATGGCGGCCCGAGCCCCGCGATCGCCAAGGCGATGGTTTCGAGCGGCTGCATTCCCAGGGGTGAGTGTTCCTGTTCGCCTTCGACGTGCTGGAGATCGACGGCGGCGACGGCGGGAGCCGACCGAGCGACGCAAGGCCGGGTGCCGGCTGTGCGTCGACTATTCGGCCGTCCTGGGCACAGGAATTCACGTAATATAACGCCCAGCCGACGATCTTGCGGCTGAACAGGTCCATGACCGCGGCAAAGTCGGCCCTGGCTGCCGCGGTATTCAGGTCCATAGCTGATGTCTGATACGGACTGACTTCTCGCGCCCATTCGGGGAGAGGCCTTATTTGCTCCAATTACCCACGTCCGCAAGGAAATCGTAGCGCGGGTTTTCAGGTCGCCCGTCAAGCGGGATGTAGATGCTCTTTCTCTTGCTCCCAGACCGGAACAGAGCCCGTAGTAGAGTGTCGCTCCTGCAGCGAATGACACGGCGACGGTACGCTTGAACGTTTATATAGAAGATGATGTGCTTCGTGGCCTCGAGTGAGCTGCGGCTTATGCTAGTGGCGCCGTAGGCACTACCGTCCGGCCATACCCGCGCTTTTCTGATGTGACGCACCAGTTCCACGTACTTGCCGTCCACCAGAATGGCCCTGTGACGAAACCGCTTGATTGGATCGCCTCTCCGCTTGCACAGGATGGGAGCAGTCGTGCGACCAGCCTTTTGCGCAGATTTCGCGATCGCGGTCAGTACCGGGTGATCGGCGATCGCACGAGCGAGACGGCGCTGTGCATCCTCGCGGGCTTCCTGTTCCCGCATCCGGCGGCGCTCAAGCCCGCTCATGCCGAACAGATCGCGAAAATCTTGATCAAAGAGCTTGCCGATGCGAGGTCTCGATACGCCTGCCCGTCTGGCTATTTCCGCTGAGCTCAGTCCTCTCGCGAAGAGGTCATACAGCCTGTCGAATCGCAGACGCGACTTGCGGCGAAGGCGGTCGAACTTGCGCTTCCTCGTAAGGTATTTCTCGATCTGAAACTCGTTGGTTTCCTGCCGCATTGCGCCAATCCGCGCCACCACAAGGGGCGGCTGTGCCGCCCCTTGCCTCTCTTGGTCGCCCGATTTACGACGCTCAGATGAAGTTGCTGTTGCCGATCGCGCCGGTCGCTCCGGTGATGTCGAGCAGCAGGTCGTCGGTGTCGACGAAGCCGGCGTTGGCCAGGTTGATCGCAAGATACGTATGGCCGCCGAACGTGAACTGTGCCGCCACCGTGAGGGCACCGCCGGCGAGAGCGCTGGCGCTGTTGATGGCGTTGTTGGCCGACGCGTTGAGGTCGGCCCCGGTGCCGGCGCCGGTGTTGGTCGCGAAGGTGATGTTCGGGGTGGTGTCGAACTTATCCTCCGCCCAGTTCACGTCGGTGATGAACTCGACCGGCCCGCCGCCCGTGGCATTGTTGCCGTCTTCCGCTTCATCGAAGTACTGGAACACGTCGTTGCCGGCGCCCCCGGCGATCGTATCGATATTGTCGGCGCCGTCGAGCGTGTCGTTGCCCTCGTTGCCCTGCAGCGTGTCGCGGCCGCCCTGGGCGGCAAGGAAATCGTTGCCCAGCCCACCGAATACCGTATTGGCGCCGCCGCCCGGGAGGACGGTGTCGTTGCCCTCGTTGGCGAAGATCAGGTCGGCGCCGACGCCGGCAAGGACGGTATCGCCGCCCTGACCGCCCACCACCGTGTTGGCGCCGTCGCCGGCACCAACCGTGTCGTTGCCGCCGTTGCCGAAGATGAAGTCGGCGCCGGTGCCGGTGAACAGCGAGTTGCTGCCGTCCGCCGAGTTGTTGCCGCCGACCACCGTGAGGTTCCCTGTCGTGGCGGTGGCGCCGACGGTGTCGTTTCCTTCGTTGCCGAAATAGAGGGCATTGCCGGACGTATCGTTGAAAACGGAGTCGTTGCCCTGTCCGGCCCAAGCGGTGTCATTTCCGGCCGATACCCAGATGGTGTCGTTGCCCTGGTTGCCGAAAACCACATCGGCGCTGGTGTCGAAATTCTTGCTGATGAAGTCGTTGCCGAAGCCGCCGATCGTGGTGTCGGCACCGATACCGGTGATGACGGTATCGTTGCCTCCATTGCCGAACACGAGATCGTTTCCCGGATTGAGCACCTGGCTGAGGATCTGATCTGCGCCGTCGGACGAATCGTCGCCGCCGACGATGGTCTGACCAGAGGTCACGGCGCCATACTGGATGGTGTCGGCACCGGCATTGCCGAATGTCAGCATCGAGCCGGTACCGGCCGCCAGGAAGATGCTGTCGTTTTCGGAGCCTCCGAACACGCTGCCAGTATTACCTGACCGGGTCAGGATGCTGTCGTTGCCCGAGTTGCCAAATACCTGGGCGAGACCCGATCCGATGGAAATTGTGTCGTCGCCTGCCAGTCCGACGATGGTGCCGGGACCTGTGTCACTCGATTGGTTCAGTGTGTCATTCCCAGCAGTCCCTGTCACGTTGTACGCCATGATAACCTCCCCTGGTCGCCGGATGAGCGGACGACCCGCTGAATGGTACTCCGGTATATTAATGGTCCCCGTCCCGGCCCACCGGCGGCAGCAGCGAGATTAACACGCCCCCGTGGCGAGGCAACTCAACTGTCGAGACATTAGCGATGTGATTGGATTCCGGGGCGAGTTCCATCAGTAGGGGTCAGATTCCGCTTGAATAGGTTGTCGCGGGGACTTCCGCCATTGGCAGATATTGTTGCAAAAACTCATTGGAGAGCTGAACGTCCGCTGGAAATCAGAACCTCAACACTCTGATGCCGGCCAGTATGGACCAGGTCGCTGGGCAGGTCCTTGGGCGAGACCTGAATTGTTCTGAGTTCAGCAGAACCCTGTGAAGTGGCTCACACCGTGCTGCTGGTGGCCAACATAGAGTTGGCTTCGGCGGATGACTTAGCAACGGAGGGTCTCATGGGAACGGGCGCTAATGTTAACCGGCAGACTGGCAGGCGTTCGGTCCTAGGTTCAATTGTGGGTTCGATCCTGTTGGCAGCGCTTGTTGCTATGGCCCTTGAGCTGCTCGCATTGGCGTTTGCCACTTCCCATTCAGCGACACAGGCGCTGGCCCGTGGCAGCGAAGGTATTGTCGCTCTTGAACGACACGTTCAACGGGGCGGCACTATGCTGGGGTATCAAATCCAATACTGAGTTTTCCAGACGGCGAGTTGTCCTCTCCTCCCTTCACCGCCGTCCACTGGGCCGCTGAAAAGGCGGCCTTTTTTGCGGGCTGCTAGGCGGGGCTTGGCGCCGCGCCGACCCACTTATTGATCCGCCCATGACCCGACACGAGAGTTTGCGCCGGAGGCGCCGTCCCCTCGCCTGCCCCGCTGCCTTCCGCTAACTCTCCGCCATGTCCTGGCTCGCCCAATTTCGCGAAGACAATCGCCTGCTCGCCGAGCTGCTCGCCGGCCCATTCGGCAAGTTCTATGCAATCTGCGCCGCCGCGACCTTCTTCTTCCAGTTTGGCGAGCGCCTGAAGATCTGCCCGGACTTCCTCGCCTGCTCGCTGAGCATGGTCAAGAACGTCGTCTGGTCGCTCGCCTGGCCGCTGTGGTGGGCGATGTGGGCGACGGATTTCAGCCTGTTTCACGCGGTGCTGGGGCGGTGAGCGTGGAGTGAAGCAGTTTCCGCATGTCTACACCGGGTGCTGGACACGTAACGCACGTCATAGTTAGCTCACCTGCCGAAGCACGAACGCACAGCGGGGGGCGATATATGCAGGTGTATGCAGCGAGATCGTCGGCACCGCATTGAGTGAAGATACCCGCTGCGTCACCGTCAAGAATCACAGTCCGCTGGGCTCACGGCGAGAGGCTCCCACCAACCATCGCGGCTCGGCTCCCCGGAGGCGCGTTCTGCCCCACCGACCGTGCCGGCAAGGCAACGGTGCGAATGCACTGACCTTCAAACTTATGGAAGAGGGGAACGCAAATAAAATCAGCGCGAGAGTCAGGTTTCCTTGCGACTCAATGGCTTCTCCCTTTCAGAGAGCCCTACACTACGGGCGCACCGACATGAGGTGCGCAACGGGGCGGTAAAATATTATTGCACGACAGTCGCATTCTCCGAGCGAAACTTATGCAATTTTCCTCAACCACCCCAATCCGTTTACCCACGCTTCAGCTTTATGGGCGTAAGTAGAAATTCTGATGGCGATTTTGCCATAGGCGACCGCCAGTCAAAACCGAGGGTAGCCGCTTTCTTGCGCCCGTGAAGCAGGTGCAAATGTCCAGGACGATGCAGGCTGTTTGCAATCTCGAGCTCCCGCTCAAGAGCGACGCATGTACTGCGCTGGCCCAATTGCTCCGGTCCGTCACGGATCTGTTTGTGAGCGAAGCCGGACGCCATTCCGCCACGCGGATCACTTTCTTCGACGACATCCTGTGCCGGCTCGTGCAACACGCGGAAAGGGCCGCCCTCGTTCGTTTGAGCGGTGCTCTCGCTCCGGTCAACACTGCCCCACCCAGGGTCGTGGGGACGCTCGCACGACACGACGACATCGCGGTTGCTGGCCCGCTGCTCAGACAATCGACCCGTTTGCAGATTGACGACCTCGTCGAGATCGCGAACACGCAAAGCCAAGCGCATCTCCTGGCCATCGCCACTCGTTCGAGCATCGCGGAAGCCGTCACGGATGTGCTTGCCGAAAAGGGCGACATCACGGTGGCGAAGACAACTGCCGGAAACCCTGGAGCACGCCTTTCGGCCGGCGGGATCACGTGCCTGCTCGCTCGCGCCCGACACGAACACGGGCTTGCCGAATTGCTCGCCAGCCGCGTCGAGCGCTCGGGCGACCAGGTGCGTCGTCTCGCGCTCAAGGCGGCGGATTCCGTGCGGCACCAAGTCATCGCGCTTGCCGGCCTGGAAGCATGGGGAAAAATCGAAAGGGTTCTATTCGGCATCTCCGTTGATATCGAATGGGCGCAAGCGGTGGAGCGGCGAGACTATTCGGCTGCGCAGAGCGTGGTAGACGAGATGCGGCAGGATGCGGCGCTGATGCGAACGGCATTGACGTCAGCCGCGAACGAACGGGCATTCGAGATGACGGTGGTCCTGATCGCCGCATTGGCCCGGACAGAAACCCGTGCAGTCGAGCGCCTCATGGCCAGCCGCGACCCCGGCGGAACTCTCCTGCTGTGCAAGGCGATCGAGCTCGAATGGCTTACGGTTCGCGCGATCCTGGCGTTGCACCGGTGTGGGAAAACGGATGCTCCTGCCGACCTTGACCGCTGGTGTGGGCAGTTTTCCCGGATCGATGCCGCGATCGCCCAGCGTGTTCTCCAATACTGGCAGGCCCGCGCCACGCTCGCAGCCTGTGCAGGCAGCCCGAGCACTATCGCTGCAGCCCCGCTCCATGATGGCGAGAATGACTGGATTAACTGGACGATACACTGAAGCCGGTTCCGCCGATGGCATGCGCGAGCCCGATCAGCCGCCGATATCCGGCTCGCCGTCTGCCCGGGGCCGTCGCAAACCGCGCCGGACCGGAGACGGCGTGCGCGTCGTCGTGACCTGCCTGGTGCTGTTCCTCATGATCGGTGCCGGCGTATTCGCTTTCGGAGATGCCGCAGCTCCGTTGCGCATGTCCCAGGACGACCGAAGTGGTTGGCACAAAGTCACGACGATCAAGCTCCCCGGCGAGGGAAACCTTTGTCGCCACGCGACGATCGACAACAGGACCGGCCAAGTGACCGACAAAGGCCGTGCAGCTTGCGAGAACCCGGTCCCCACGACGCCAGAAGAGCAGTTGAGGCAACGTTATTCGGGGGGGCGGCTGCAATCCATCAGCGAATCGTTCAAGTCGCGGTAAGCCAACTTGCCGCCGCGATTCTCGTCGGGGTGACAACGCCACGATGATTGGAGGGAGGAAGGCCAGCGGCCCGAACCAGCGGAAGAAATCCGCGCAGGAGCTTCTACTTCCGACGGGGCGCGGCTTTCCTTGCTTTCCGAAAAATGATTGCGATCAAAATCAATGCAACTCTCGATCGATAGGGTTTATCCCGATGTCTAAATCAGAGTTTGCCCCAGTCGACGCAACACGGGATTCCCATAGATTACCTGAATGTCAAAGCTTGAGCTGTTGAAGATTGCAGGTCTTGGCCTCGCCGCCACCATTGGCATTTGGGCAGCGCTCGGATTGGTTTATGTCCGGGCGGCAAGAACATTTCAGTAGGTTTACTCAGCCTACGTGCGGCGCTCTCGTTGCACAGAGCGGCCCTGCGCGACGGATATGGATTAACTACGTTCCTATAGGAAAGGTTCAGGCATTAGCAGCAATTTACCCTGAACCCGGTGACAGATGCAGAACGCTAGTACTGATCGAGGGAGCTTGCCTGACGTGCAGTCAATAGCAAATCAATGGGGCGTTGCATTCATTCGTCCGGAACCACTGCCGGCGCGCCCGGCTGCAGCGATGACGCCCGCATCCTCGAAGAGCGTGTCGCCAACAACGTCTCAATCAGTGCACGATGCTGGCCAGAGGGTGAAGCGTGACGTCCTGATCGACGCGAGCACGCGCGAGGTCATTTTGCGAGTAGTCAATGTGCGCACTGGCCAAGTCGATCACCAACTACCGGACGATGCGCTTTTGCGGATGCGTGTCTATAACCGCGCGCTGGCGGATGGCGGCGGCTCCTCGCAAAATGGGGGCAAAACCGACGCGGAAGCGTGATCATCGTTTCTTTAGAGATCAAACGCTCCTCGGACCGGTCCGGCGGCGCGGCGGGATGGCCGCTGCGGGCGCGCGCGCAGCAGCCCGGCGCGGCGTATCGGCGTCCTGATGAATGCTGCGGCGACTGAAGCTAATATCCCAAGGATCAGAGCAAGTCCGCCACCGCCATTTGTAACGGGCCTTGCGGTTCCATTGCAGCGGCACGACAATTCATAAATCTCGCCAAGAATGGGAGAAGGTGATGGCCAAAGGCCGCTTCAATCTTTCTCGGTTGAGCGTCGATGCCTAAGTGATAATCGCTCAGGCTTCCCCCGGTTTCGGCCGCATCCTGGGCCATGGCTTGGGAACCGAACAGCGGTTCAGCGGTTCACTCATGGTTTTCGCTGGGAGGCTACGCGAGTGACAAAAGAGCTGGACGGGCGCTCCGCCGGAGCGTCCTGCGGGCGCGCAGGCGCTGCCCGAGAGGAGCGCACGCGCGCGCGCATGTCGGTCGGGACAGGAAGCCGCGATGAACCGGGCGGCGGTCCCGGCGCTTCACGGGCACGCGATGCGCGTCCGACCACGGGGCTGGGCCAATGAGCTCCGGTACGTGCGGCGCGGGCCCCGACCTGCGGTCGCTGCCGCTGAGCGAGCTCGAGGAGCAACGCTTCACGCGTCTCACCTGGACGTGCGCCATGTGCCAGTGGGTGTGTTCGCAGGGGCTGCGGCTGATGCGCATCCGCCGACAGTCGACCGCATCCTCCACGATCACGACCATCGCGGCGACCTTGCGCTGCCCCAAATGCCGCCATGCGCCGGAGCCGGCGGCCATTATCCCCACCAGGGGGTAGCCGGTCGCTCAAGGGCTGCAAGCTTTCCGCTCGAGCCGGGAAACTTTTGCGGCCCCTGAGCGTTGTGGCAACCGCCGAGCCGACCCGGGTGCATGCGATGAAGCGCGTTCGTCCGTCCAGGATCCCGACCCCGCTCGATCCCGAGACCACGCCGATCCTCGTCGAGGCGTTCGAGGCCGCGTGGGCCGACCTGTACGCGGCCGGATGCCAGGCCGCCATCGGACCCGAGGCGGACGCGATGCGCGAGCGCCTGGCACGCCGGATCCTGACACAGGCGCGGCGCGGCATTCGCGACCCGATCGAGCTGAGCAGCGACGGCGTGGCACACGTCCTCGCCGCCGCGGCAAAGCGGGAATGGGTGCGCGAAGCCGCCTAAGCCCGGCCTCTGCTGCTGCGTGCTCGCCGCGCGCGCTCTCGCTGGGCCAATCCGGCGCTTCATTCCCGGTCTTCTGCATGCTAACTGGGATTCTTGAAAGCTCCCCTTCTGGCTCACCCACACGGGCAGGTCCGCCGAAATGAATACGCCTCGTTCGATCCAATGGATTCCCGTCCTTACGCTCGGCGCAATCCTCCTCGCATTCAGCGGACCGGCGATGCAGGCGCAGAACTATCCGAACCAGACCGTCAAGATCGTCGTGCCGTTTGCGGCCGGTGGCGGCATCGACGTGATCGCACGGATCGTTGCCCCGAAGCTCGGCGAGGCGCTGGGACAAACGGTGATCGTCGAGAATCGCGGCGGAGCCGGCGGTGCCCTCGGCGCAACAGCCGTCGCGAAAGCGCTGCCGGACGGCTACACGCTCCTGTTCGGCACTGGCAGCACGCATGGCACCAATGCAGCTGTCTACAGCCGGCTGGGCTATGATCCCGTACGCGATTTCGAGCCGGTGGTCTTGGTCGGATCATCGCCGCTCGTCCTGGTGGTGAACCCGGCGCTGCCGACCCGGTCGGTCAGGGAGCTGATTGCGCTTGCGCAAGAGAAGCCCGGTGAGCTGAGCTACGGCTCGTTCGGGACCGGCAGCATCAATCACCTCGCGGGCGAGCAGTTCAATGCGATGGCCGCCATCAAGACAGCTCACGTGCCGTATCGCGGCTCTGCACCGGCGCTGCAGGATCTGATCGGCGGGCGCATACATTTTACATTCGATGGCGTGCAGACTTCAATCGGCTTCATACGGGCGGGCACCCTCAGGCTGCTGGGCGTGTCAGCTCCGGAACGCACGTTGCTCCTGCCCGATGCGCCTACCGTTTCCGAATCAGGAGTGCCGGGCTTCAACGCCATGCTGTGGAACGGATTCTTTGTTCCCGCGGGTACACCGAAATCGATTGTTGACCTGCTGAACGGCAAGATGAACGGCGTTCTTGCCGACCCTCAGGTCAAGGACGCATTTGAGAAACTTGGAATCGAGCCGATGGGGGGCGCCCCGAGCGTGCTTGCCGGCCGTGTGCAGACCGAAACACGGAAATGGATCGACATCGCACGCGAGAAGAGAATTCAGGTGGAATGAAACTGCGTGTGCTCGGCGGCGCGGACAGCCAAGCGCCGCATCACGATTGCTTCCGATGATCTGTGACCAAGATCACAGAACGATACGGCCATGAAGCGCTTGTGTGGCGGCGGACACGCAGGGGGTATCTGCAATGCCGTTGCTCGCTCCACCAGCCATGGTGGGGGCAGCAAGCCCCACCGACGATAGCGGCATCGCGACGAAGTGTGGCGGCACATGGCTCGGGCGCATCGGCGTCCTGTGCGTCACGCTTGGGGTCGCGTATGGCGCAAGCACGATCTCGCCTTCGAGTGGCATCACCAGCATCGCCGCGTCGTTGCCCGATGCCGCAACGACCCTGGCCGGAATACTGTCTGCCATATTTGCCGGGGCGCTCGTATCGGGCCTCGCAGGGTTCGCCTTCTCGGCGGTCGCGGGAGCGCTGCTTCTGCGCCTGATCGAGCCGGCCGAAACCGTGTCGCTGCTGCTGGTCTGCAGCCTGGGGGCTCAGCTGGTGTCCATGGCAAACCTGCGGAAGAGCATCGATTGGAGGCAGGTGCTGCCCCTCGTTGCAGCGGGTCTGGCGGGAATTCCGATCGGCACCCATGTGCTGCAGGTTCTCCCGGCCGCCACGTTCGCGGCCGCCTTCGGCGTCTTCCTCGTCGGGTACGGCGCCTGGATGCTGGTGCGCCCGGCGCTCACGATCCGCTGCGGGAGCCGCATTCCCACGCTGCTGAGCGGCTTCGCCGGCGGCGTGACCGGAGGCGCGATCGCCTTTCCCGGCGCCCTGCCGACCATCTGGTGCTGCCTGCAGGGGGTGCCGAAGGAGCGCCAGCGCGGCCTGATCCAGCCGTACATTCTCATCATGCAGGTCGCCACCATCGCCTATTTCTCGGGCGTCGGCATCATGACGAGCGAGACCCTGCTGGTGTCGCTCGTCTGCGCCCCCGTGGTCCTTGCCGGGACATGGCTCGGCCTGTGCCTCTATCGTCGGTTCAGCGATGCCGAGTTCCGTCAGCTCGTGCTCGTCGTTCTGCTGACCTGCGGAGCGATGTTGTTGTAGAGTACGCGTTCGCTCAGCCCTTCCGGCGGACCGGTATCCATTCTGACACCGTTGCGCTTCGCACTCCGTTACCCACCACCGATGCGAACAGGGAGACAACCATGGCATATGCGGCAACCGGCACTGCCGGGAACGATACCCTCAACCGATCCGGCGACGCTGGCCCGGGAACGATCGTCGGGCTGGCCGGCAACGACAGCATCCTCAGCGGGACCGGCCTCGTCACCGTCGACGGCGGCGCCGGCGCCGATACGGTCGTGCTGCAGACCGGCAACACCGGAGCGGTGACCGGCGGGACCGACAACGACAGCATCTCGAACGGCAGCAACGACATCAATTCCATGGCTCTGTTCGGCAATGAAGGCGCCGACACGATCAGGGTGTTTACCGCCTTCGGGCAGACCATCCTGGGCGGCAACGATTCCAGCGACGCCGCCGACAGCATCGTGTCGAGCAGCGGCGCCGACCTCATCTTCGGCAACGGCGGCGAAGATACGATCAACGGCGGCGGCGACAACGATACGATTATCGGCGGGTTCAACAACGACTCGGTGATCGATTTCGGCGGCAACAATTTCGTCTTCGCCAACGAGGGCAACGACACGCTCGACCTGCGCCAGGGCGACCAGACGGTCTTCGCCGGCCAGGGCAACGATTCGGTGTCGTTCCCGGTCCTCGGCCATCTGTTCGTCTTCCTCAACGAGGGCGCCGACACGATCTTCGCCATCAACGAGCAGGGGGCGACGATCGCCGGTGGCAACGATTCAGCCGACGGCAGCGACTCGATCCTTGCCGGCCCCGCCAACGACGTGATCTACGGCAACGGCGGCAATGACACGATCTCGGCCGGCGACGGCAACGACGTACTGATCGGCGGGTTCGGGACCGACCTGATCCGAGCAGGGGGCGGCGCTGACCTCGTCTTCGCGAACGAAAGCGACGATACCGTCATCGGCGGCGCGACCGTGTTTGGCGGCCTCGGCAACGACACCATCCTGGCCGGCAACGGCGACGAACTCCTGTTCGGCAACGAGGGCAACGACACGATCCGCGGGGATGGCGTCGGCGCCATCGGGATCGACACCATCGCGGGCGGCGGCGGGGCCGACTGGTTCAACTACACGGACCAGAACAACGACGGCAACAATGTCGCCTCGGGCGGGCCGATCGAGCGCATCACCGATGTGATTTCGACGAGGACCGTTTCCTGCTGACCCAGGCGATCGACTTTGCCGCTTTCACCAGCGCAGGCGGCGCCGGCACCCTGGACGGCGCGGCCGACAACGCCATTGCGGCGGCACGTGGCCTCAACGGCGGCGTCGGCCGTGTGGCCGCCGGGTTCGCCTTCAACGGCCGTACCTATCTGGCGGTCGACAACGGCGGCGATGGACAGTTCAGCGACACCGTCGAGCTCCTGGTCGACATCACCGGCGCGGTCGGCACGATCGACGCCGGCGACTTCGTCACCTGAAGCCCGGCGCCTTCGCGGTGCCGCACACTTTCGGAAGAGGGCGGCCTCGCCGCCCCCTTCGTGTTGGGCCGGTCGGTGTTCAATATGCGTGCCCGCGCACCCATGCGGCAACACCCACCCCGGGGCGCATGCCGGCCGTGATTCCGTGTGTTATTTCACTGATCCCACCATTTGCCGAAAATTCGAGCGCCCCGCGCTCACCATTGATTAATCCCCGACGCGTATAGCGGGGCCGGGGGATCGTTCACCTTCGCTTTTGTTCGCGGCCGGCGTGTTCGGTCGGCCGTTTGTCCTGTGTAGGCGCGAGTACCGACGGTCGCCGGCAACCTCACCAACGGGGCCGCCCCGCCCGGCTGGCAGGGCGCCGGAATCGCCAGCATCAACACGCTGTGGGGCAGCCCCGACAACGACCTGATCGCGGCGGGCGCCGACAACGACCTCGTGTACGGCAACGAAGGCTCCGATACGATCGACGGCGGCGCCGGCAACAACACGATCGTGGGCGGCCAGGATTCGGCCGACGGCGCCGATGCGATCTCGGCGCGAACCGGCAACGACCTGATCCTGGGGAATGGCGGCGCCGACACGATCGCCGCGGGCGACGGCGCCAACACGGTGGTCGGCGGCTTCGGCGCCGACACGCTCGGCTGCGGCGCGGGCGCCGACCTGATCTGGGCCAACGAGAGCAACGACCTCGTCAGCGCGGGCGACGGCAACGACACGATCTTCGCCGGCCTCGGCGACGACGTCGTCATGGCCAACCCGGGCAACGACCTGATCTTCGGCAACGAAGGCAACGATTCGCTGTTCGGCGGTGGCGGCGCCGACCGTTTCGTGTTCGCCGCGGGGTCCGGCGCCGATCAGATCAACGGCTTCAGCGTCGCCGAAGGCGACCGGCTCGACCTCCAGGCGCAGGCCTTCACGGTCGGCGCCTCGGCCGACGGCGACGTGCTGCTTGCGCTTTCCGGCGGCGGCACGATCGAGCTCAACGGCATCGCACCCGCCGCGTTTTCGCCGGCGTTCGTGGCGTAGTCCTCTCCGTTGTCGTCCCCGCGAAAGCGGTGATTACGTTGCCCCGGTAGTCGTCACGTGCACCAGCGGAAAACGCACCAGCGGGCTCCCTAGGAGGTCGACCCTAGTGCAGGAGGGAAAAGAATTTGTTTCTATGCCAGAGTGGGCAGGAGTGGGCGAGGTTGTATCGGTTTCGCGGGGACGCAGGCACAATCGGACCCGCGTCGTCATCATCGCCGCGAACGGCTCCGTCAGCGTCCAGCACCATACGGGCTCCGACGTGGAGCGGCCTCTTGCAGCCTTCCGTGCAAGCGGCTCGGATGGCATGCGAACGGTCAGCCGACCGCTACGACTTCCAGACCCTCTACCTTGAAGCCGACCGCTTCCTGCGAGCGGCCGATTTCGGCCCGGGCCGGCCATGCATTTTCCAGATAGTAGCGATAGGCACCGGTCACCGACTGAAGTTCGTCCTCACGCAACTCTCGTGCGCTCCGGGTGCTCTCGATTTTGTTCATCGGTTCTTCCTCTGGATTCCATTGCCGTCGCAGCAAAGCTTACGACGCAACGGCGCAGGCCTCCGCCGTCCCGCTGCTGTCGCAACAAGCTGGAACAAGGTTCACATCACCGAACATGACGATCCGGGAGGCGGCGGACACGGGACGCATTGCCCAAGCGGGCGACCGCACACTTCGAGAAGTCGCGCGAGTTGGGCGGGGTCGCCAAGGCGCTCGACCGCTAAGCTCGCTAGCGCGCTCGCTGGTGCGCGTTTGTTTCCCCGCTACCCAGGGTTGTCCACTGCCTCGCGAATCGCACCAGCGGCCCTTCCGGATTGAGTCCGCACTACCTTCTACTGCGGACATTGGCGGGCACGGCTGGCGAGTCCCCTTCGTGCCAGAACCGGACTCATGCACTGCAACAAGCAGCGCCCCTATTCGATCACCTCGTCGGCGCGGGCGAGCAGGGTAGGTGGCACGTCGAGGCCGAGTGCTTTCGCGGTCTTGAGGTTGATAGAGAGCGCAAATGTGGTCGGCGCCTGAACCGGCAGGTCCGCCGGCTTTTCGCCCATAAGAATGCGGTCCACATACTCCGCTGCGCGTCGGTATTGATCGAGCAGGTTGGGCCCGTAGCAAGCCAAGCCACCGGCTTGGACAAAGGGTTGCGCGAAGTATACAGCAGGCAGCTTGTAGCGCTCGGACAGCGAGATGATTAGGTCGCGGTGCGCGAACGCCAACGGGCTTGCGGTTACAATCAGGCCACCATTTGTGGAACGCGTGAATGCAGCAATCGTGCGCTCCATTTCCTCGGTATCGCGCACGTTGACTGGGCTCACCTCAACTCCAAGGGACGGCGCCAGGGATTGGATAGCACCGAACATACCGATCCCCGCCGTTACCGCAGGGTCCCGAATGACTGCAGCGCGCGTCACGCTCGGTGCGATCTCCTTGAGCAACTCCAGCCATTTGCCGCTAGTCCCGTATTCGAGAGCGATAAAACCAGTGGCGTTGCCGCCCGGCCGCGCCAAGCTGTTGACGAAACCAGCACCCACCGGATCGGCGACTAGGACGAAAACAACCGGCACAGTACGGGTGATCTCAAGCAATGGCGCCACGCCAGCGGCACCGTTTGCGAGAATGACGTCGGGTGCCAGCGCAACTAACTCCATCGCATTCTTGCGCGTACTGGCCGGGTCGCCTATGCCCCACCGGTGATCGATCCGCACGTTGCGGCCGACAGTCCAGCCCAAAGGCTGAAGTGCCTGTAGAAACGCCGCAATGCGAGCCTGGCCGATCGGATCTTCAGCAGCGAAGGTATTGAGTACGCCGACACGCCGCGTCTGGTCCGACTGCTGCGCGCTCGCCGCCACCGGCCACGCCGCCGCGCAGCCGAGCAGCGTAATGAACTCGCGCCGCCTCATGTGCTGCCCTCAATCCTAGGATTGCACCCTACCACACGGTCCCAGGAAAAGCCGCGTTGTGCATCACAGCAAATTTGGAACCCAATGTCTCAGTTGGGTCATTCGCGTCGTGGCCGGCCAGAGCCGTCCATAGTCGAACGTCCGCAGCTCCCCCGAAAGCGGACGTAAATTCAGCGCCTTGGCCTCGGTCGCGATGTGCCAACAGCCGACATCGCGTGGCTGCCTTGGCTCGGGAAAAACAGACTGCTTATGCGGCCCCGCGGCTGCTTAAGTAATCGCGAGCGGAGACCGCATTCCAATCCGAAACTAACGTTCGGAATTGCTGGTAGCTCGCATAAATTTTCTTGGAAAGTTCATCCCTCGTTCCTAGCTCGGCGACGACATCTTTGCTGATTTCAAGAACAGCTTTTAGCACTGAATTGTCGAATTTCGAGACTTTGACAACACCTCTGGATCGCAGCTCGCGCAACGCCCGCGCGTTGTTGAGGTCCGACTCTGCCAGCGAGCGCGCGTATTCGGCAGCTGCCACGGCCTCAATAAGTTGCCGGTCGCCGTCATTGAGGCGCTCCCACACACCCTTATTGATGCCGATCGCGATGCCGGTGCCTGGCTCGTGCCACCCCGGATAGTAGTAATAAAATCCCGCCGCTTGATGCAGACCGATAGCCATGTCGAGCCATGGGCCTGCGAACTCGCTACCATCAATGGCGCCAGATTTGAGCGATGCCACGATTTCGCCGCCAGGCACGACCATGACAATGGCGCCCATCCGCCGCAACACCTCGGCGCCGGGCCCGGTCATTCGGTAGCGCAGCCCTTTGAAGCCCTCTGGCGAGGTTATCTCACGAGCAAACCATCCGCCCATCTGGGGACCGGTGCTGCAGGCGAGGAGTGACTTGATGTTGAATTGACCACTGAGGGCATCCCACAGTTCTTGCCCCCCGCCATACTGGACCCACGCGAAAAGCTCTGTCGGCGTCAATCCAAACGGTAGGGCCGTAAAGAAATGGAGCGCCTGCGTCTTCGCTTCAAAATAACCTTCGTACGTTTGGTACATGTCAGCGACGCCGGCACTTACCGCGTCGAAGGTCTCGAACGGGCGTACAAGGGCACCAGCGGGAAATACCTTGATCTTGATGCGTCCATCGCTGGCGGCATCGACCGTGTGTGCGAAGCGGACTGCACTGGCTTGAAGTCCTGGCAGGCGTTCGGGCCAGTCGGTCACCATCGTCAGCTGCCGAACTCCCTGTGCGATGGCGGGTGCCGGCATGCTCACGGTCGCGCCAGCCACCAATGACCCTGCGCTCGCCAAAATATCTCGGCGCCTCATGGCAGTTCCTCCCTGGGGCGGTGTCATCGTGTTTCTGCTGCAACAAATCACAATAGCAAATCGATGGCCACCGGAAGCCGCGGTTGGTGGTCTTTATGTCTGGATTGGGTCAGACTCGGTCATTGGGCAACGTTGGCTCAATGTCCGGTTTCCCCGGAAGCGGTCATGGCTGGGCGATTTATGAGTACACGCAGCGCCAATTTCGCGCCGACCGCCTAGGGAGGGCTAAGGCGGCTTTCGCGCATCGAGACACAAACGCGGACGCACGCGCGCATCGGCCGCCCCAGTCCTATGAGCGGCGACAGCGGGGACCCAGTACGCCCGGCGAATGTTGTGGCGTGCTGCCTCTCAGCGTTTCGGGTTCAACCACCGGGGTTACTGGGTCCCGGGTCCCGCCGCGAAGCGGCTCGCCCGGGACGACAGCGGAATGATACGCCGGCCTCACGTCGATACGATCGACCAGGCGGTCGACGAGGTGCCCTGGTCCACCCAGCCGTGGGTGGAGCCGTTCACGTAGCCCCAGGCGCCGGTCGCGTTGTTGCGCAGCGCGATGTCGGAGTAGCCGTCGTGATTGAAGTCGCTCACGTCGGCGACCGCGTACGCCGTCGACCACGCGCCGAGATCGCCCTGGGTGTTGTTGCGCACGTTGGTGTAGGTCATGGCGCCGGTCGTCGGGTTGCGCCACAGCACGTCGGAATAGCCGTCGTTGTTGAAGTCGCCGACGCCGGCGATCAGGGCGGCGGTGGAGGATGCGCCGAGATCGCGCCACTGGCGGCTCTGCATGTCGGTATAGCCCCAGCTCCCGCTCGTGTTGTTGCGCCACAGCACGTCGGACGTGCCGTCGTGGTTGAAGTCGCCGACCCCGGCGATCTGGAAGCTGGTCAGGTAGGTGCCGATCTCCGTGTAGGTGTGGTTGCGGATATCGCCGACGCCCCAGGCGCCGGTCGTGCCGTTGCGCCACACCACGTCGGAGTAGCCGTCGCGGTTGAAGTCGCCCACCCCGGCGATGGCGAAGGCCGCCCCGGAGGCGCCCTGGTCGTTCCACGTTCCGGCGCGCACATCGGCGTAGCCGAAATTGCCGGTGGCGTTGTTGCGCCACATCACGTCGGAATAGCCGTCGTGGTTGAAATCGCCGGTGCCGACGATGGCGTAGGCGGTCGGATAGGTGGGGCCGCCGTGCCAGGCATTGCCGGCGTTGCTGTCCATCCAGCCCCAGTCGCCGGTTCCGGCGTTGCGCCACAGCGCGTCGGAGAATCCGTCGCGGTCGAAGTCGCCGTCGGGCATGGCCGAGCCGCCACCCCCGCCGCCGCCGGCGAGCAGCTCGGCCGCGGTGTGGATATCCCCGCCGACGAACTGGAAGTACTCGATGTCCTGGAACGTGTCGGTGCCTTCCCCGCCGGTGAGGAGGAGGTTCGCGAGCGTGCCGGATACGGTGTAACCTTGGCCGTACACGTAGGGAATGATCACCCGGTCGGTGCCGCCGTTGCCGTCGATCAGGTTGTTGGAATTGTAGCCGTTGAGGGTGAAGGTATCGTTGCCGGCGCCGCCGAGCGCGTTCTCGATGAGCGAGGCTGTATTGCCCTGGTAGAGCTGGGCGTTGGCGATGTTGCCACGCGCATAGTGTTCCACGCCGCCAGTATCCGCCCCGAGGTCCGCCAGCTGGTCCCATGACGTGATGGTCCAGCCGCCCGGATTGAGGTCGACGCTCAGATTGGTCGTGTAGTTGGTGAAGTCGTAGGTATCGACGCCGCCGCCGTCCCACACCGTCATCAGGATGAAATTGCTGATGGGCTGTCCCTGGCCGACGCCGTTGATGAACTGCTGGCCGGTGGTTGCACTCCACGAATAGGTCGTGTTGCCGTTGAGGCAGTTGAAATTGGCGCCGTACATGTACTGCAGCGCTGCGATGTCGTCCTGCATATAGGTCGTCGGATGCTCAGGCGCGTTGTCGCCGGGCGCGGTATCGCCGACGAACTGGTGATAGGTCATCACCGAATATTCCAGCGAGTTATGGCCCTCCGGCAGCGCCGGGAACGTGACGCCGTGGGCGGACTGCGCGGCATGGCCATGCTTCAGGCCGAGGGCATGCCCGGTCTCGTGCATGATCCCGGACGAGAAGGCGAAGCTTCCGAGGCTCGGCGCGTCGTAGTAGGAGTGACTGTACCAGGTGTCGCCCTGCTGGTAGGCCGGCAGGCCCGGATCGGGAGGGTTCGCCTCAGCGCTGTTGTTGCCCGGTGCATGCAGTCCCCTGCCGTCGTTGGAATTGTACGACGTGGCCTCGGCAAAGCGCAGCTCCGCCGGCGTCGAGGCGCTCACCTGGGTGAACGTCACGTTGGCGAAGCTCGCAATGTTGGCGAGAGCCCGGTTGACCGCCGTCTGCTGCGCGGCGTTGAACGCCTCGAAGCCGTTGATCTGGGTGTAGCCCGTATAGCCGGAGATTCCGGTCGGGAACGAATAGGTGAAATTGTTGTCGTCCCAACGATAGCCCCAGAGGATTCCGTCGATATCCTGGTTGAATGACCGATTGACGGCGATAGCCATGTCAGCTCCTTGCTGATGCGTTGCGGGCGGCGTTGCCGCCAGGGCCCCGAGCGGGGGCGCGATGTCGGATTGGGTGCGGACGCGGTGCCCAGATCACGCGTCCAATTGCCGGCTCCGTCGAAGCCGGACCGGGAGCGGTTCAAAACATTATTTCGACGAGCGTGTGCGAATTCTCACAGCACGAATGCAGGCGAGAAGCTCCCGGCCGCGACGCCGTTGAGCTCGATCGTGCCGCCGCCCGACAGCGTGAGCAGCACGTCGCCGTCGCCCGAGGTGCCCTGCACGAAGGTCTGGCCCTGCAGGTCGAGGCGGTCGCCCTCCCCGGCTCCGCTGAAGCCGTTGATCTGGTCGGCGCCGGAGCCCACCGCGAACGCAAGGCGGTCGGCGCCCGCCCCGCCGAACAGCAGGTCGTTGCCCTCGTTGCCGAAGATCAGGTCGTCGCCCTGGTTGGCAAAGACGATGTCGTCGCCGAGACCGGCGAAGACCGTGTCGGCGCCGTCGCCCGCGCTGACGAGGTCGTTGTTTTCATTAGCGAAGATGAGGTCGCCGCCGGCGTCGCTATCGAGCGTGTCGGCGCCGAACCCGCCGATCACCGTGTTGGCGCCTCCACTCGCGAAAATCGTGTCGGCGCCGCCGTTGCCGAAGATCAGGTCGTTGCCACCGCGTGCGGCGATCACGTCGGCGCCGTCGGACGAATCCTGACCGCCGACCACGGTGTTGTTGCCCTCGCCGGCGAGCAGCGTGTCGAGCCCCTCGTTGCCGAGCAGGAAGTCGTTGCCGTCCTGGCCGCTCGCCAGATCGTTGCCGAGCCCGCCGAACACCGTGTTGTTACCCCGCCCGCCGAGGAGCGAGTCGTTGCCGGGGTTGCCGAGCAGCGCGTCGTCGCCGCCGAGCCCGCTCACGCTGTCGTCGCCGGCAAGCGCGGCGATCGCGTTGGCGTTGCCGTCGCCGAATGTCGCGTCCGAGCCGGCGCTCGGGGCGGGCGGCGCGCCCGCCACCGGCGTGAGGCGGAACACGTCGCCGTCGAGGTCGACGACGTAGAGGTTGCCGTTGCCGTCCTCGCCGAACGAGACGGGCGTGTTGATGGCGCCGACGTTCTCCACGATCTCGGAGGTGCGCTCGGTCGCGACCCAGCTGGTGCCGTTGAAATGCAGGGTGAACACGCCGCCGGCGCTGGAATCGGCGAAGAAATAATCGCCCTGCAGGGCGCCGCTGCTGCCGCGATAGACGTAGCCGCCGGTGACCGCCTGGCCGACGGCACGGCCATAGACGTGGATCGGGAAGGTGAGCGTGCCGGGGCCGAGCGGGCCCGACGCGAACGGCTCGTTGCCCTCGAACACGTTCCAGCCGTAGTTCGCGCCGCGCCGGCCGATGTCGATCTCCTCGAACCGGTTCTGCCCGACGTCGGCGATGTAGAAGTCGCCGAGCTCGCGGTCGAAGCTGTTGCGAAAGGGGTTGCGCAAGCCCAGCGCGAAGATCTCGTCGGCCCCGGCGACGCCGACGAACGGGTTGTCGGGCGGAATCGCATAGTTGCGGTTGGGATCGGCCGGGAACGCATCGCCGCGCACGTCGAGGCGCAGCATCGAGCCGAGCAGCGTGTCGGGGTTCTGCCCGTTGCGGTTGGGGTCGCCACCGCCGCCGCCGTCGCCGAGCGAGACATAGAGATAGCCGTCGGGCCCGAAGTCGAGCCAGCCGGCCTTGTGGTTGGTGAGCCCGGCCGGCTGGTCGACCGAGAGGATCAGGGTCTGGCTCGCCGGGTCGATGCGGTTGGGATCGCCTGCCGCCACCTGGTAGCGGCGGATCTCGGTGTCGTCGGCGGCGTTGGTGAAGTCGACGTAGATGAGGCCGTTCTGGGCGTAGTTCGGATCGAACGCCAGCCCGAGCAGCCCGCCTTCGCCCACCGTGTTGACCTGGCTGCGCAGGTCGAGGAACGGCGTCGCCAGGATCGTGTTGGTGGCGAGGTCGAGGATGCGGACGAGCCCGGTGCGCTCGACGATGAACAGCCGCGAGGTGTCGCCCGGCGGCGCCCCGGCGAACACCGGCTGGGAAAGCCCGGTCGCCACGCGGGTTGCGTCGATCGCCATGCCGCCTCTCCGCCCGAGGTTGCTGGTGCCGAAGCCGCTCCCGTGCGCCGCAGTTACGTCATTTGTTGGGCGTTGGCCGTGCAGCACATGCTGCCGGTCCCCTCCCCCGCTTGCGGGGGAGGGCTAGGGAGGGGGTCACCCCGCGAGCGCGGTCTCCACCAGGCGCACCCAGTACGAGGCGCCGATGGGAATAACCTCGTCGTTGAAATCGTAGGCGGGATTGTGCAGGCCGGCGCTCTCCCCGTTGCCGATGAAGATGAACGCGCCGGGCCGGGCGTTGAGCATGAAGGAGAAATCCTCCGCGCCCATCACCGGGTTTACGTTGTGGTCGACCCGCTCCGCGCCGGCGATCTCGGCCGCGACGCTCCCGGCGAAGGCGGCCTGACGCTCGTGGTTGCGGGTGACCGGATAGCCACGGCTATAGGTCATGCGCGCCGTGGCGCCGTGCATCTGCGCCGTCGCCTCGACGATCGCGCGCAGGCGCTGTTCCAGCAGGTCGCGGGTCTCGGCCTTGAAGCTGCGCGCAGTGCCGCCGAGGCGGACGACCTGGGGGATGACATTGTCGGTCGTGCCGGCCTGGAACACGGTGATCGACACGACCGCGGCATCCACCGGGTCGACGTTGCGGGAGACGATCGTCTGCACCAGGTTGACGATCTGCGCCCCGACCAGGATGGGGTCGATGGTAAGGTGCGGCCGCGCCGCATGGCCGCCGCGCCCCTCGATCTCGATGCCGATCGTATCGGCCGCCGCCATCATCGGCCCCGGCCGGATGGCGAACTGGCCGACCGGCAGGCCGGGGAAATTGTGCATGCCGTAGACCTCCTGGATGCCGAACCGGTCCATCAGGCCGTCGCGGACCATGGCATTGGCACCCGCCCCGCCCTCCTCGGCCGGCTGGAAGATCACCACCGCGCTGCCTGCGAAATTCCGCGTCTCGGCGAGATAGCGGGCGGCGCCGAGCAGCATCGCGGTGTGGCCGTCATGGCCGCAGGCGTGCATCTTGCCGGGCACCGTCGAACGGTACGGGAGGTCGGTCTCCTCGGTCATCGGCAAGGCGTCCATGTCGGCGCGCAGGCCGATCGTGGCGAGGGCCGCGCCGCCCTGGGCGGGCCGGCCACGGATCACCCCCACCACCCCGGTGCGGCCGATCCCGGTGACCACCTCGTCGCAGCCGAACGATTTCAGCTTTTCGGCCACGGTCGCGGCGGTGCGATGCACGTCGTACTTCAGCTCCGGGTGCCGATGCAGGTCGCGGCGCCACTCGGTGATCTCCGGATGCAGGGCGGCGAGACGATTGACGATCGGCATTGGGGGCTCCTACGGGGACATGTTGCGGCTGGCAGTGCTTCCTATATCACCACGCGGCGCTCGCATCGCTATTGACCACCCCCGGAGCGGCCCTTAACACACGCCGACCGGAGCGCGTAGCTCAGCTGGTAGAGCACCTGACTTTTAATCAGGGGGTCCTGGGTTCGAGCCCCGGCGCGCTCACCAAAAATCCCCGATTTTACCGGAGGTTACGCGGGCGCCAGAGAGCGCTGCAATTGCGGTGGAAATCGGTGTCCACGCCATGTCCACAAAAATCGCGGCCCATGCGCCTCCCCCGCGCGCCGGTGTCTGGTGCAAGCCATCCCCGGAAAACGCACCAGCGCCCTTCCCCACGCTTAGGGCGCGCGCTGCTCACGACGGCCAATCCGCCCCGGCCATTCCGCATCCGTCTCAACTCGGCAATCGCTGGCGATGTCTGGTTTGCTCCGAAAGCGGCTGGCAGAGCGCACCCCATATTGTCAAAGCGCCGGCACCGGCGTCCCGCCCCCCCCGGCCCCCGAACGGCTCTCGCGCTAGCTGGTGAGGAGGCGCGCACAATAGCTGCGACAGCGGGCCGCTCGCGCCAGTGCGTGGGCGAGGCAGCATGTAAGCTGGAGGTGCCTGAGTGCCGGGGATGTTGGCCCACTGGGGGCGCGCCGGGGGGCAGACAAATCGCTCACCTGCGCGGCAGGAACAGGAGGTTGCGGTTGCGGATCGGCGAGCCCCAGGTCGGTTGCTCCGAGGCTGCGAATGACGGGCAGAGCGTCGACCATCTCCGCGTCGAGGTTGACGAGCTTCGCCACATAGCCGTAGCTGGCGCAGATGGCCTCCGCGACTGCGGCCGGTTCTGCATGCGCTCCGGTCAGCAGCTCGACGATCAGCGCCGGCTGGTCGCGCAGGATGGTCTTCCGGCCTCCCGTCGAGCACCTCTATCTCGCTGCCCTCGACATCGACCTTAACCACCTGCACATCCTTGAATGCCTAGCCGTCTGAGCGCGCGCACTTCCACCTGGAATGGCACTGCGCCGAGACACGACGCGGGCCGCCTTCACCTCACATTCCTTTGGGGGGAACTCCTGACCCCCTCAGGGGAGGGGTGCTTCCTACCCCCTGCCCCGGAACCCACCTGGTGGGCTGGACCTTTACGCGACCGTCCGACGCCCAGATTGAAGGCCATCGGTGGTGGCCCGTATGACCGTTGGAACAATCGAATCGCCGGTCGGCTGGTATCAGCGCTACCGGATGCCCACTCAGTAAAAGATGCCGAGGCTGCGAGCGCGACGCTCTCCGGGCTAGTCAAAAAAACTCCCAGCGGACCCGGTCGAGGGGATGCTCGCCGTGCAGATCATTGAATCTGAGCGCACCGTGGAGGCGATCACCCTCCCCAGGTCTGGCCCGCTCGCGAAGCGTTATCGGCATCGGGCCGTGCTGGTCGACGGCCGAGACGTCGAGGCAGTGCACCACGTCCGCAACGTTAAGCGTGCGCACCGCCCAGGTGGCCACGCATATACGACGACCATATTGCACCGTGACCGGCTCGAGCGCGGAGATTGGACCATCTTCGGTCGTCGATGTTGTCGGCTTCCCGCGGCGTGTGATCCGATCGAAGAACAGTCGGTTGCTCAAGGAATTGTTTGCCGATGGTCAAACGCGGGTGTCGATTTATATCCCGCTCGACGGACGTCCCAGCAATCCGCGCTATGATTTCCTGAAGCGCTAAAACCGCTGGAGCTAAGATTGCGCCCGCCCCGGTCGCACTCCTTCACGTTTCGGCAGTCCTGGCGCGGCGTCTCGACTGCGCCAATGAGGCGCTCATCGAGCTAAAGCGCCAAGTTCAGGACGACGTACCCCGCATCGTGATCCGGAGAACGGTCGAGAAGATATTCGCGGTGGCAACGCATCGCACTGTCGATCACAATGCGAGCAGCCTGATCGGACGGCGAGAGGCTGTCGAACTCTACCATCCACAGATTCCGGCGGAGCCACCTCGCCGCGCACGCCTTGATTATCAGTCCGAGCAGCGTCTTCGGAAGTTCGTCTAGGATCTGCCCGGCCAGGGCGTCGAGCATGGGGTCGTCGCGCTCAGGCGCGTCGTGCAATGCCTCGAACAAAGAGCCGAGATAGAGCAGCACGAAATCCGGTTCGGCCATGCTTGTTGCTGTAGATGATGAAGCCGTCACCCATCGGCAGGGCGTCGAGGATTTTACCCAACCGGCATCGCGGGCAAGTTCTGTGACCTGTGTGGGTGCGCCGGCTGTGACATTGTTCCTGGGGCAACTTTGAAATTATGACCCAAGGCGCGCGCGAAGGGTGTGAGCTAGTTCACACCCTTCCTTAACGGTTGGGCGGCTGAGGACAGTTTAGAAACCCGCATAAAACTTGGATTTTGGAGTGGGCCGAAAAACGCCAAGGACTGCGCGGCGTCGGCACCCCGATGGTGAAGGAGCATTGGCAGCTGACAGCAAAGGAGTAAAGCGACGGGGTGTCGGAACCCCCGGACCCATACGGGACAGGACACGAGATCATTCCTTGATTTCAAAGGGATGGTTGTGCGCAGGGAGCTCGGGCAAATACGCCAGATGAGTTAACTTTAACCCACCGCGCTTTTTATGTGCCATGTCGGAAGCAGCTTGAGCGCAATGGCGATTATCCCGCGGTAACTTATGGACCGGTCCGTGAATTGTCGTCCTCAATGAGTTGTTTACGAGATGTCTGGCATTAAAGACCACGCAATCGTTGCAGCTGGGCGAGCACAGCCTTAGACTCCCTGAGATCCCGCGTGTCGAAGCCTTCGCTGAAACGGCCGTAGATGGACTCGAGAACGGCAAGCGCCGCGCCCCGCTTGCCTTGATCCATCCAAAATCGGGCCAGGTCGGTTGCCGCGCGAAGTTCGAGCGATCGCGCCTGTTGGCTGCGGGCCGTTCGCAAAGCCTGCTCGAGCAACGACTCCACCTCGGCGCTCGGTGCGCCGCGCATGAGCGACGCGTGTGCTTTTAGTCGATACAGTTCGGCTTCAAAAAACCGCTCGCTGTTGCGGCTGACGATCGAGAGTCCGTGATCGATCACCTCCAACGCCGCCTCGGGTTCGTCGCGGAACAGCAAGACCGGACACAGCAGCACGAACTGCGCTGTGAGGCCAAGCTGATAGCCACGACGCTGATACTCATCCAGCGCAGCCTTCACCTCGTCGATTTGGCCGCCTGACGCATCCAGCGTGGCCGCGCAGATATCCCGGATCGCGCGCGACAGTCCAAGCCACTGGCGGAATCCGTGTTGCTCCGATATGGCGAGACAGCGCTCCGCATAGCCCTGAGCAATTGCCGGCTCGCCGCGCAGGGCGTGCAGAACAGACGCATAGTACCAGGCGTAAGCATGCGTGTGTGCATGTTCGACCGCATCGGCGCGTTCGAGCGCGGCAGCCATTCGCGACACCGCCTCGTTGACTTGGCCGAGAAGCCAAAGCACCCACGCCATGAGAACCAGCATGGCCACTCCAGCGTCTTGGCCGGCTGCCCGAGCAGCCACCCTGTCGGCCTCCTCGCTTACGCTGAACACTTCGATAGCGCGTTCGAGCGCCTCGCGGGCCTCAATGATGCGTCCCATGAACATGAGGATCATCCCTTGCCCGCGGATACCATTGATCAATGCCGGCTGATTACCGCGCGCCTCGGCGGCACTCGGTAAACCCGCGATGGCTTCGAGGGCCTGCGGCAATTCTCCCCGGACGACGCTCACGGTCGCCAGCCAGAACATCACCTGAAGAACTTCCGGCGGCTCTCCAACCCGCTCGCACAGCTCGCGAGCACGGGTGAAGGTCGCCACGGCCTCGCTCGCGGCCGGCCCCTGCGTAGCAATGAGGCACGGGCCCAAGACCAACTGGAAATCAAGCTCCGATTTATCTCTGCCTTCGTCGGCCGCCAACCGACTTACCAACGCGAGGCCTCGCTGCAGGTGTGCGATGGCCTCGCGGTTGGCCGAGCGCAGGGCGGCGTTCTTGCCAGCCTGCAGCCAGTATCCGATTGCTTTGTCGATCAGTCCGGCTTCCGTGAGATGATGCGCCAGAGTTTCGGGCTGCGTTTGCACGATTTCAGGAAACTGTTGTTCGAGCGCGGTCGCAATGGCGCCGTGCAACTGCACGCGTCGGCTTTTCAGGAGGCTGGCATATGCGGCATCCCGTACGAGCGCGTGCTTGAAGGTATAGACCGCGTGTGGAATCTCGCCCCGGCGGAGAATCAATTCCGACCGCACCAGCTGGCGAAGCGCCTCTTGCAGTCTCTCCCTCGGCATCCCGGCGACGGCCTCCAGCAGTTCGTAATGGAAGTCGCGACCTGCGACGGCGCCCATCTGTGCCACCTCCCGCAGGGGTGCCAACCGATCAAGACGCGCCATCAGCGATCCTTGCAATGTTGTTGGGATCACCACGGATGACAGCGGACGCTCAAGGACATAGTGGCCATCCCGCTCCTGCAACAGCTTGCTTTCCAGCACCGTCTTGGTCAGTTCTTCGATGAAAAGCGGCACGCCGTCGGTGCGCGTGAGAATCTCGTCCACCACCTCCTTCGGCAGTGTCTTGCCGCCGGTCACCCGCTCGACCAATGCCGCGCCGTCACGGCGGCGAAGGCGTCTGAGCAGAATCGTCGTCATATGCGGGTAATTCGGCCAAGGCGGCATGAATTCGGACCTAGCAGTGACGAGCAGCAGTAGCCGAAGCTGCGGCGCGCGCTCCACGATCGCGGTGAGGAGCTCCAGCGACGTCGGGTCGATCCAGTGGATGTCTTCGAAAATCATGAAAACCGGCTGTCGCGCCGCAAACCGATCGAGCTGAGCCAGTAATGCCGCGAACGTCTTCTCCTTCCGTCTCTGCGGGCTGAGCTCCTGTAACAGGTAGCGATCGCCGCCCGGCAATGCGGAAAGATTGGCGAGAACCGCCCCATGTTCCGGATCCGTCGTGGATTGCGCAAGGAGATCGTCGAGCTTGGACAGCTTGTCTGTAGGCGAGTCGCCACGCTCAAATCCGGCAGCACTTTCGAGTTGTCCAATGAATGGAAAAAGAGAGCTGTTGGTATGATGCGCCGAGCAGAAATAGCGCAATGTGATGTGCGGGTCACTCTGAAGCCGCTCGTCCAGCGCGAGCGCAATGTGTGACTTGCCGATGCCCGGCTCCCCGGTAAGGACCACCACTTGGCCTTCCTCTTGCGTGGCGTATTGCCAGCGGCGCAACAGCAGCTCGAACTCCTCTTCGCGCCCAAACAGCGGCGGCAGCTTTTTCTCGTGCATCGCCTCGAAGCGGCTCCCTAAGCCGCTCGGCCCCAGCACCTGCCAAACCGGTACCGCCTCCGCCCAGCCTTTCAGCGCGATCGAGCCGAGATCACGGTAATGGAAGTGCCCCCCAGTGAGCCGACGCGTGTTCGGGCAGATCAACACTGTCCCCGACTCTCCTGCCGTTTGCAGGCACGCGGCGAGCTTCGGCGCCTCGCCAACCAGGGGCTGCTCCGCCGAGATTTCCCCAATGAGAAGCTCCCTCACAACGACGGTGCCCGTCGCAATGCCGATGCGCACCTGCAGCGCAGCATCAACATCTGTCCAGAGCGTCGCTATGGCATCGATGGATGCGAGCGCGGCGCGCACAGCCTGTTCGGCATCATCCTCTTGGGCGCGCGGATAACCGAAATAGGCGAGCAAGCCGTCGCCCAATCTTCGGGCAACTGTGCCCTGAAAGCGGCTGATGACCTTACTGATGCAGGCGTGATAGGACGCCATCACGCGCAAGTTGTCTTCCGGATCCAACCGCGCTGCAAGGGCAGTCGAGCCGACCAGGTCGCAAAACATCACCGTCAGCTGTCTTCGCTCTGCCTCGTCCCGCGGCACCGGTTCGTCCGGGACTGCGGTTGTTGGAACATGGCGGCTCATCAAGCTCCGCGATGGCGCGCAGCATCTTGCGGCGATGCCCCAGCAGCACCCCGAGCTTCATGAGGTCCTGTTCCGTCAGATCGCGGACGACCGAGAGGTCAATGGCGTTATCGGTGAAGCGTTGGGCGTATTCTCCCAGGCCAATCGATGCCAGCCACTCAGCAACGCTTTTCATAGCAAAACCAGGGTGAGAAATTGGGCCGCATCATAGCCGGTTAAGTCCGTATCTGGGAGGGCTCGGGATGAAATTCCACGCCTACGCACGCCCCGGAGCTTGTCCGCTACGTCGTCAACGCAGGCGGCGATGTCCACGACCTTGAGCGTTCGATTTCCTCCTACCGCGAGGTCGTGGGGCTCGAGTTCGCTTTCAGCCTGCCCGTGGACGCATAACTGCGAGCGTTGGAGGTGAAGGTCTCGCCCTCACTGATCCGCTTCAGGGCCTCTTGGCGTTGGTGTGGATTGAGTTTGCATGGCCGGCCGAACTTGACGCCTTTGGCCATCGCATGCTTACGGCCCTCACCGGTGCGCGCGCGGATCAGCTCGCGCTCGAAGTCGGCGAGGCCGCCGAGCATCGTGAGCATGAGCCTGCCCTGCGGGCTGGTGGTATCGGCCCAGGCGTCGCCGAGCGATTTGAAGCCGACCTTGCGCTCGGCGAGCTGGTGGAGAAGGTTCAGCAGGTCACGGGTGCTGCGCGCCAGCCGATCGAGCCGGGTGACCAGCACGGTGTCGCCAGCCTCGACCCGTCGGAGCAGCAGAGCGAGCTTGGCGCGGTCGCCGCGGGCGCCGAAGGCGGTCTCGGCGTAGACCTTGACGGCGCCGGCGGCGTGGAGGGCAGCGTCCTGGGCGGCGGTGCTCTGGCCGTCCGAGCTGACGCGCGCATAGCCGTAAATCGTCAATAAATCAGTCTTCACTTTTGTGCTTAAGATTTGCCATTTTTAGCCCGGCCTCGTCATCGGCCCACACGATATGGACGGCGCCGCCCCGCGGTTGCTCCAGTCGCCGCAACCGGGCGTCATGTTCTGATCGATGATGAACGCGCCCATGGCAAGTCTCCCTTGGGACGGCCGACAATGCACTTGGGTCATCAACGGCGTCGAGTACGTAACAATGCTGACCCCCCGATGTTGCATTGACGGAAGGGCCACGCATGTGGTGTCACGCGGCCGACGCCATTGCAGGAATGGGGAAGGACTGAAAATGGAGTTTGAACAATGGCAGGAGTTGGCGGCCGCAGCGCTACGCGAGGTGCGCGGCATTGATCCGAGCCGCATCCAGGAGCGGATTTGGCGGCAGCTCTACATTGACAACCACGCGCCGCGCGATGCTGCTGAGCGTGCCGTCGCGTTTTTACACCAAGGCTCCTCCGACGGTCGCACGCTCCCGGCAGCGCATGAGACGTAGACACCCGAGGCTGGCGCAGTCCGCCAGCGCCCTCGAAATACAGCGATGTCGTGTCGAAGAAGGCGATCGACACCTCGCCGAACAGCTGCTGCCGACGGCGGTAGAGGTCCTCCTCGATGGCATCCGTGGTGGTGCGGCCGCTGGCGATCTCCTCGCCAAGCCAAGTCATTGCGCGGTAGGCATGATCGAGCGTCAACTCCTCGGCACCAGGAATGCGGAAGCAATGGGAAACGGAGCGATGTCGAATGGCCCCAAGCTACCGCGCCCGTCCTCGACTTTACCGAATGCGAATTGCTTCGACGTCTGCGTGTCGGTCGCTATCGAAGGCAAAGCGGACGTGATCTGCTCAACGTGAGTTCTTCGCATTTTGACCTAACCCGGACATCTGCTTTGAAGTCATTTTGCCCATAATGTGAGCGGCACTGTAACCGGGTTGTAAAGATACAAGCCGCGATCATCGGCATTCGCTCCGGGATTCGCTCCCCTCTTCGTGACGCCCTGATTCTCGTCAGCCTGCTGACGGGAAGCGAGCTGGACACCGTTGGCGCGTTCTTTCCGGGTATTTTCGTAAATGCCGAACGCCTCGTCAAAAGTGCCCGCGGCGGCGAACGCGCGCCCAAATACCATTGCGTCCTCAATCGCGATGCATGCGCCTTGGCCCAAAAATGGCGTCATCGGGTGTGCGGCATCGCCCAGCATGGTGACGCGCCCCTTAGAATATTGCTGGAGTGGTTCGCGGTCACGAAGCCCCCATTTAAACAGGGTCCCCGGAGAGATAGCGCGAATCAGTGCTAACGCATCGGGATGGAAATCACTGTGGAGCCCCGCAAACTCCTCTATCGTGGCAGGAATGGCCCAACCTTCTTCCTGCCAACGTGGCTCACGAGCGACGCTGATCACGTTCATCATGGTGCGGCGTCGTAATGGATAATGAAGCATCACGCGGTTAACACCGACGAACATGGCAAAGGGCATCTTGATGATGCCTGCCGGTACGTTCGCCATCGGCAAGAGCGCACGAAACGCGACTTGGCCCGTGTAATTCACCACTTCGTTGCCGAAGACACAGGCCCGGACCTCGGAAGCGCCGCCGTCGCAACCAATCAGGACCTCGCTTGCAACTGTCCTCCCATTTGTGAATGTCGCCTCAACATGCTCAGAATCCTGCGCAAGGGCCTCGAAGCGATGGTCGAGGAACACGCAGTTTGGATCGTTCCGGAGTACGGCATCCGCCAGCGCGGCGTGAAGATCGGCGCGATGAACCTGATGATAGTTCGCGCCAAATCTCTCGATATAATCGGTTCCATTCGCCCTGGTTTTTATGACCTCACCGGTTTGAAAATGGCGTATCAGGTACGCCTCGGTTGGCCCGGCTTCTTTCGCCACCCGCTCGCCAACGCCAAGAAAGTTGAGCGCATGCATCGCATTGGGTGTAATCGTCACACCTGCACCGATCTCTCGGAGTTCTCGCGCCTGCTCGAACACAGAAACACGGTAGCCGAAATGCTGTAGCGCAAGCGCCGCGCTCAAACCACCAATACCGCCGCCCACAATTGATATCCCTGAGACTTTCATCGCAGTGCCCCTCCAGTCGGTAAGCGAGCTAGTAGTACAGCTGAGCGAAAATTGGGGACTCATTTCAGCTTAGCGGGTGAGCGGTTTTGCTTCCATGGTCCAGCGGCCCCGTCCAGTTGCCCGCCCGAGCCGCTCGTCAGCTACCGGATCAATCGACAACTCTCCGGGTGGAATCTTCCTCCACTGATGATTCGCGCCTTCGGGGCGCACTGCCATTTGCGGACATTCCCGCAACCACAATTTCTTGAACGCCGGCGGCGCGTCGTAACCGCCCTCAGCGCATCTCGCTATTTTCCACGGTGGCGTCATTGCCTACCAGCACACTCTCCCGCGTCGCCTCACGCCGCCGCCGGTTCGTCGAGCACCTCGCGCACCTTGGTTGCAAGTTCGTGGCGGCGATAGGGCTTGCCGAGCAGGTGCTTGACCTGCGCCGCGCTCGCCAACCCGGCCATTGCGCCATGCGCATATCCCGACGTATAGAGGACCTTGAGTCCGGGATAGCGCCGGTGCAGGTGCTCGGCAAGCTCCCGACCGTTCATGCCTCCAGGCATGATCACGTCGGTGAACAGGAGATCGGGCGCGCCGCCGTGCTCGACCATCTCGATGGCACGCCGGGCATTCTCGGCGGCGACAACGCGATAGCCGAGGGCGGCGAGCTGGCTCGAGGCATTGGCGCGCACCAGGGCATCGTCCTCGACCAGCAGGATAGTCTCGGTTCCGGTCGGCAGCTTGACTGGCGGGGTCACGGCGGGAGCCGCGGCATCATTCGATGGCGGCAGATAGAGGCGAACCACGGTGCCCACCCCGACGTCGGAATAGATGCGGACGTGGCCTTCCGACTGCTTGACGAAGCCGTAGACCATACTCAAGCCGAGCCCGGTACCCTTGCCGACGTCCTTGGTGGTGAAGAACGGCTCGAAGGCGCGCGCCAGCACGTCGGGCGCCATGCCGGAGCCGGTGTCGGCGATCGCAATCATGACGTAGCGGCCAGTCCGCACATCCGGGTTGCTGGCCGCGTAGTCCTCGTCGAGCTCCGCATTTGCGGTTTCGATGGTGAGCCGCCCGCCGCTCGGCATGGCATCGCGGGCATTGACCGCGAGATTGAGCGCCGCACTCTCGAGCTGGCCGCGGTCGACGGTGGCCACCCACAGGTCGGCGCCGAGTGCAAGCTTGATTTCGATGTGCTCGCCGAGCGTCCGCTTCATCAGCGGCACCATGTCGCTCAACAGCTCGTTAATATCGGTCGGCAGCGGCATCAGCGTTTGCCGTCGCCCGAAGGCGAGAAGCCGGCGGGTGAGATCGGCGCCGTGCTCGGCGGCGCGCCGCATCGCCTCCGCAAGCTGGCGCAGGCTGTCGTTCTGGATCTGGGTCGCGAGCACGTCGGCATTGAGCAGGATCGCGGTCAGCATGTTGTTGAAGTCGTGCGCCACGCCGCCGGTCAGCTGGCCGATTGCTTCCATGCGCTGGGCCTGCGACAGCTGAGCCTCAGCGTGCTTGCGGTCGGTAATGTCGGTGGCGATCGTGCCGATCGCCGAGACCGAATTGGTCGCGTCGAGCAGCGGGAATTTGACGCTGAGCATGGTCCGCCGACCGGTCGGCGTCTCGATCGTCATCTCACGCTGGAGCGGAGCCTTGGTCGCGATCACCTTGGCGTCCGCCAGCACGACCTCGCCTGCTCCCTCCTTCGACAGGATGTCGTGGGCGGTCTTGCCGACCGCGGGCGTGATGCTGGCGCCCGCCCAAGTCTTGGCAGCGCGGTTGACGAACGTGTACGTGCCGGCGAGGTCCTTGACGAAGACGAGAACAGGAGCGTGATCCATGATGGCCTGGAACTGCGCCTGGTTGATGCGCAGCGCAGCGTCTGCCTCGTCACGCTGCCGTGCGCGCTCGCGCAGACCCGCCTCGGCAGCCGACAGTGCCGCGGTGACGAGGCCTATTTCACGGATCGGCGTGTCAATCGGCGCCAGCTTTTCGCCGCGTCCCAGGGCTCCGGCCTGCTTGGCGAGCGCCTCGATAGGAACTCGCAACCTGCGTGAAATGGCGTACGCGCAAAGGAGCGAGAGCAAGAGGAGGCCTACACCTCCGATCACCGCATTGCGAATCGCGGCTCGCCCCGCTGCGTCAATCAAGCCCTGTTGAACTGTCGTCGCAACGAACCATCCGGCCTTGGTTGGCGCCACGACCCGCAATATCGGCATACCATCCTGATCCTTGGCGGCAGAGATCACGGGCTCGCGGCGCGCTGTCAGAAGGTCGGGCGAAAGGGTGGTTCCAACAAAGCGCTCGTGCAGCTCGGATCGCGCGATCACATTCCCCTGGCGATCGGATAGAGTGCTCACCCATCCACGCGGCAGCCTTTGCGCCTGCATCAGTTGGAGCATTCGATCAGGAAAAAAAGACAGGCGCAGGATAAACCGGACCTCACCTTGCTGAAGGACCGGCACGACTACATTCAGCCGAAGGTTACCTGCCACAGCGCCGGTGAACAGATCTGAAACCTGCGGCGATTTGCTCGCGATCGCTCGGAGTGCGGTCTCCGGATCGCCGGTCTTCGGCAGCGCAGTGCCATAGGGAACGAGCGTATTGGCAATCTGCTGCAGGCTTAAATCAAGTACCACGATGTTGGAGTCGTGGACGGCAGCCTCGGCCGCCTGGGCATGAAACTCGGCAAGGTCGCGTCGATGCAGCGAGGGCGATGTCGCAAGCGTTGAAAGCTTGACGATCAAGCCCTCTATGTCACGGTCGATATCATTGGCGAGATCGATCGCTGATTGCAGCAGCTGATGCTCGTAAGACCGCCGTTCGAAGCTGATGAAATTCCACAGCAGATAAGCAGAGAACGCGAGAGCTGGCGCAAGCGTGCTGATGACAAGAAGCCCCAGGTACCAGTCTATCGACCGACGCCCCTCCAACAGCTGGAGAATGCGACGTCGCCAGCCGGCTCCCGAACCCGCGCCATTCCGGCCGTGATGAGAGGTCATGTGGTTCCCCGCGGCAAGCAGCGTTGCCTGGTCAATCTTCCATCGCGAGCTGCTGGCAGGCGTAATTCGAGTAGATGACCAGTCATAATACCTGGATACCTACCGGATTAGCGGGCAAGCAGACCGTCGTGCCGTTTTCCTAACGGCAGACAAATCCAGAGTCTTGTTCGCAGAGGCCAATCTTTTGCGTCAAGCTGCCAGGCCCCCGCTACTCGGCCAATCGGCCGGGACAGTTTCCGGAGACAGCAGGGGAGGAGGCTCCGACATCGGGCGCACAGCCGGCGGCTGCGCCTGAAAAGACCCGCTAGGCCAGAGCAGGTACCGGTACCGATCCCGGCGGCACGTGAGACGCGTATAAAGGCACTCGTACGCGCGCGCGCGAAAGATATTGCGTATTCGCCAACGATCGCAAAGACTTGGCGATGGAGCGGCGCGGAGTTGTGCGCGCCAGCTTGCGCGCCGCTGACTCACTGCGTGGGCGCCCCGGCTGTCCCGAGACGAGCGACGTTTTCCGCCAGCAGTACGCAGGCGCGAAGGTGGTGCAATTCAACACCTGATGGTCTTGTCAGGCTGTCAACGCGCACCAGGGAACCTTCCGAGGCCGCCGCGGCGCCATTCGAGGCGCAGGCCATCCCGCCCCCGACCGAACCGCTATTGCCGCGGCCAGGCGGAGGCGAGCCGTTCGGCTTGTCTACACCTGCCAAAAATTTGCGTTTGCGCGCCACCTCTGGGCTGGCTTCCTCGACGCCGACGACCTGACCGTGCTAGCTCCGATCGCCGCAACCGGGCGTCATTGGCGGAGCCCGAAGCACCCCATCTTCATGGCGGAGAGCACTTCGGCGATGGGCCAGAAGAGGACTTCAGATGATGCCGTGCTTCTTTAGTTTTAGCCGACGGCTGATTGATGTGACAGTGGTATCGCCAACAATGCCGAGTGCCGGAAATTGCGCGCGGATCGTGTCAGCGACGTAGGACGGGGCCAAATGTGCGTAGTGCCTTTCCGTCATGCGCGTGTCGGCGTGACCTAGTTGCGCGGCAATGACGCCCAATCCGACCCCCTTCATCGCTAAGTGGCTGGCATGAGTGTGCCGCAGCACATGAAAATTCACCGGCGGTGCTATTTTTGCAATCTCGCTTGCCTCAATAAGCGGTCGTTGTTGGTGAGACTTCCCCCACGGGTGCCCATCCTCACGAACAAAAATGTGCGTGTTTGCGGGTCGTCCTGCCGTCCAGGCGGTGAACAGTGTCCGGCCTTCACTGGTCAGGACTACGTGACGCGGCTTGCCAGCCTTAGCTTGCCGGATTGTCAGCGTATCGCTGTCAGTATTAAAGTCAGTGCACCGCAGGTTTGTAAGCTCGGAATATCGGCAGCCTGTCAGCAGCGCGGCCTGCACCATGCGCCTGAAATCCTGTGGGCAGGCGTTGACCAAGCGCCGCGCTTCATCGGCAGAAAGATAGCGGATCACCGGCTTTTCAACCCGAGCAAAAGGTTTGACCCTGCGCCAGGCCGTGTCCGAGGCAACTCGGCCGCCATGAAAAGCGCGGTTCAGCGCAGCCTTGAGCATCGTCAGGGAACGGTTGGCGGTCGCCTTGCGCTTGCGGCGCGCTTCATCGGTATCGGCGACCGGGCGCGTAGCCCGTATGGTTGCGGATCGCTTCCTTCGGACCCCCATGGGCCGAGCGGCAAGGGCGTTACGCCACCGCACCAAACGGTCGGTGCTGAGGGTTTCGATCAGAAGATGGCCTAATTCGGGCAATACCGAGTTTTCAAAAATACACTGGGCATCCCGCACGGGTCGGGCGGGCTTCTCGGCGGTAATCTCTTCAAGATAGTCGCGGACAGCATCGGAGACGCTGTAGGGGCCGCGGCGTGTCATCCCGGCATCAGCAAGTCGGTTGCGTTCAGCCCAACGTCTGACCGCCTCTTGGGCCTGCCAATAGTCCAGGACCTTCACCTGGTCGGCTTCAGTGGTGTCGTCCGCAAGTCCAAGGGGGTCGGTTTCGTACGATCCGTTGCCCAGATAGCGCCGGCCGATCCACGTTCCCGCGGTCGCGCCTCGGTAATAGCCAAGACGGAGACCCTTGGCGATCTTTACGAAGTAGGGCGCTCGGCGCAGCTGTAGGCGTGCTCGTCCTGTGCGGGTCTCCAAATTGGCGTGGCGGGCTGATCGGGGCAAGGTCTTGCTTCTCCAACTTTTCTCCAATATACGGGGCCGAACGGCTCCGAACAAGCACGAATTCAGACGGAACAAATGGTCCGTATTTGCTGCGTTTATGATCATTCGCCATCATTCGCCGACGTGCTGGTTACCCGCCTTTCACGGCGGTAACACGGGTTCGAGTCCCGTAGGGCGCGCCAGTTTTCTCGCCGGGACGCGACCGCTCCGTTCGCCTGATTTCAGAACGATTCAGGTCTGGCCCACGGACATGCCGGCGACTCTAGATCATGCTGGTTGCCATGCGGGTTCTGCGGCAGGCTCTTCGGCCAGCGAAAAAGAACAGTTCCCACTCTTCACTCGGGTCGGGCCACGGTTCTCGCATGCCAAGATTTCCAGCAGCCGACTTTGAGACCGTGCGCAACCTCGACAATCGACGACTGCCAGACGATGATCCCTTCATGAACCCTACCTCACCTCTGCCGGCGCTGACCCAAGACGAAGTACGAGTGCGCGCGTGGGCAGAGGTCCGTGAGCTATTGGAACTCCAGCTTGCTCCACTCGGTCGGCGTGCTTTGGCAGCGCTTGCGCCACGTCCTGGCGAGAGCGTCATGGACATAGCCTGTGGCGGGGGTGAGACGGCGCTGGACCTCGTCCGGGCGGTTGCGCCGGACGGCACTGTCGTAGGGGTGGATCTGTCGGCTGCGGTGCTGGCGTTCGCGAGGCGTGCCGCCGAAGGGTGCCAACGAGTGCAGTTCGTCCAGGCTGATGCTCAGGTGTTCTCTTTCGAACCGGCCTCATTCGACGTCGCCTTCTCGCGGTTTGGGGTGATGTTCTTCAGTGACCCTATTGCAGCGTTCATCAACATTGGCCGTAGCCTCAGGCCGAATGGGCGCTTGGCCTTCGTCTGCTGGCGCGCGCTGGAGGAGAACACGCTCGACATCCTGCCGCTCAGGGCCGCGTCTGCTCACCTGCCGCCACAGACCGTTCATGACCCGGACGCGCCCGGCCCATTTGCGTTCGCCGACCCCGATCGCGTGCGCAGCATTCTGGAACGCGCCGGCTTCAGGCAGATCGAGATCACTGCCCATGACGAGCAGGTTGGCAGCGGCGATCTCGATTCGATGGTGGCGGTTTGTTCGAGAGTTGGAGCTCTCGGCAAAATCCTTCGGGAAAATCCCGAGCTCCGAGCCGCAGCACTGCCGGCAGTACGAACCGCGCTTGCGGCTCATGACGGACCCGATGGTGTCAGGCTGAATGCCGCGACGTGGGTTGTGACAGCCCGAAGCCGGGCTCTTGACTCACATTGATCCTGCAGAGGGATTGGGCGGCCCCTCCCGTTGGTCGGGTCACGCTCTCCTGCGCCTGAAAGGGCGCAGCCGAGCCGCTTGGGTCTCGGCCCTTCGGGTATCGATCGTTGCCGCGGAGCCCGTTGCGCGCTAGGGCGACCCAGGTCTGGCCCACGGACATGCCGGCAACTCTAGATCATGCTGGTTGCCATGCGGGTTCTGCGGCAGGCTCTTCGGCCAGCGAAAAAGAACAGTTCCCAAACGCCGTCTGTGCGCCAGAGGCGAGGCACAGCATGAGGCGGCGCACGTTCATCACTCTGCTCGGCGGCGCGGCGGCGTGGCCGCTCGGGGCGCGCGCTGGGCCAAGCAGGATTCAGTGCATTTGCTGGTAAGCGTCGATGAGAAAGTGATCGAACCCGTCGATGCGAACCAGACCAAGCCGCGGAAATTCCATGTCCGTAATAACGTAGAGCGTGATCGCCAGAGTAGCGGCGAAAATCACCATGTGAATCCAACTGCGCGTCTTGGCCGCGGCCATGCTGAAGCCAGCGAGCAGCGAACCGCCAAGCCCAAGGCCGAACAACATAGCGTAGACAATGTGGGGCGGATGTTTTTCCGCTGCGCCCACACGTAGTCGCGCGACTTCGAAGACGTTGGCAAGCGCCAGCAGAGCGAGCGGACAAGGAGGCCGAAAGTTTGCCGCTGGACAGGCCGCTTTCGTCGCCTCCCAGGTCTTGTCTTTAAGTTCCAGGATCTTGTCCTGTTGCGGGCGAGACCAGACCTCCGCACCTTCCCACAGCGAGAAATCGTGCGGCATTCGATACAGGTCAATCCGAGCGTGGACGTAATCCTTTAGTTTAGCCTGCAGGTCGCGGGCCACTTCACCTTCGAACAGACCCAGGCGATCGTAGGCCGCACTGACCGCGTTCGCCTCCTGAAGCACCAGCTGTCGGCGCTCGTCGAACCGCTGGAGAGCGCCTGAAACGGTGAATGCCAGGAGCAGTCCGATCAAGGCGAATACGGCGCCCTCGATGGTGGGGAGACCCGCCATGCTGTCAGCCCCTTCTCCCCGCAGATACCGTAAGCCCAGGTGTCTTCCATAGTTCAGCAAGATCAGGGAGCTGATGAAGAATAGAAACGAGATTCCGACGGCAAAAAACGCGAAGATCATTCGCAACCTCTCTCGTTATCAGTGAAAGTGCCAGCCGGTTAATCGGGCTACGTCAGCAGGTGATCGAATGACGATCAGCGACTACTCGCGCGGGCGCGTATTGGTCTAGGAATTCATTATCATTCGTCCAAGCCTGCCGCCAGCCGGTATCGACTGCTGCGATGGCGTCCGTTGCCTTGCTGCTTCGTGATCCACACGTGCCGGCAGAGCAGGCCCAACGATCGAATTGCGTCGATTTGTTCATTTGCAGCTGCGAAGCCATGTAGACGAGCGAGCTCCAGGCAGCCGCAGTTCCCCTCGCTGCAACGTCTTGTTGGAGTCCCAGCGATTGGGATCGGCAATTCGCTCAGCGCGGATAACAGCGAACCGGTCGGCGATCAGATCATCCTTGACCGTCTTTCTCTTTTGGAAAGTTGTGGGCCGTCGACGCACCTCGTCGTGTGACCGAGATCACGCCGTGACGACCTCTTCGCGTGCCGCCGCACCAAATCCCGGTTTCAGACCGTCTGACGGGCCATCTGGCGATCAACGCTCCACCCGCAGACAGGAAACCGATATGTTCACCCCGGCGCTCGAGCACGCTCCGATCCTCGCAACGATCGCAATTCTCAGCGTCATCGCATTCGCCCGCAGGCGCCGGAGGAGGCTCTAACCTCGAAGGCGGCGACCGCCCGGAACCAGCCCTGGCCGGGTGTCGATGACCGCCGCGATGGAGCCAGGGACGGTCGGGCTAATGGAGCACTTGAGACCCCTCGAATCAGGGCCTCGGAGAGCAGGTCATCAGAGCCGGTTTCACGACGCTCCTCACGCGCTCTTTGGCCTCTTCTGAGGGCGGACGGGGCGAGCGGCAGCTCGCACCGACGTGTTCAGCGCCACGGCGGCGCGAATGAGCGCCTTCAACGCCTTTTCATCAATCTTGTCGCCCGCATGGAAATCGATGGCACGCCTGGTGTTGCCTTCGAGGCTGGAGTTGAAGAGGCCTGAAGGGTCCTCCAACGAGGCGCCCTTGGCGAAGGTCATCTTCACCACAGTCTTGTACGTCTCGCCGGTGCAGATGATTCCGGCGTGCGACCACACCGGAACCCCTCTCCACTTCCACTCCTCGACCACTTCGGGGTCGGCCTGCTTGATGAGAGTTCGGACCCGAGCGAGCGTCTCGCCCCGCCAATCACTCAGCTCCTTGATTCTCGCGTCGATCAGCCGAGTGGGAGAGTCTCCTCCTTGTCCTTCCTTCGAGCCGCTCTTCGTCTTCTGCATGATGGTCGTCGCTTTCTTCATGTTTGTTGTCGCTCGCCCGCCGCTCACATTCGTTCCCCGGGCAATTGGCTGGCTTGCTTCACCCAAGCGGCGAGCTGCGCTTCATCGAGCTGGTCGTCCTCGTGGATGTCGAGGTAGCGCACGTCCTTGTGCTTCGACTCGCCGGGAGGGAGAGGACGCAGCGACGTGCCGCGGAAGAAAGCAACCTTGATGTACTTCGTGAAGCAATGGAAGTTGAGGAACCAGCCCTGGCCCTCGACTCCGTAGAAGGGCGAGTTCCATTTGACCGCCTTGCGCACGCCGGGGACGGCGCGCACGATGAGCGCGTCGAGGCGGCCCCCGACGTCGCTTTTCCAGCCCGGCATGGCCGCGATGTAGGCCTGCACGGGCGCGTCGCCGTCGGCCTTCGCGATCTGAGGGTTGCCGCCCGCGAGGAGGGTCGGCTTCGCGGCGACCCGCTTGGCGGCGGCCTTCTTTGCGACCTTCGCCGACGTCTTGGACTTCTTGCCAGCCATTGTGTTCACTCCTGTCCGCCGGTGCGTCGCCCGCTGCGCGACTTGGTGGCATACGGCAGCACGAACATGTACAGACCGGTGGGCAGGAGCAAGGCGAGCGGCAGCAGCGCCAAGAGGCCCACCCAGACGGCAGGCTCCCCCTGTCCCAAGGCGACGATGTTGACGATGACGGCCACCGTAAAGGCAATGGACAGCCAGCGGTGGATTTGCCGAACCCACTTGTTCCAATTCAATGGGACCTCCTCCGAAGACGAGCCGAAGCGGATCGGGCGATCCGCTTGGCGACGACCTTCTTTGCAGCCTTCATTGACTTGCTGGACGTCTTGTTGGCCATTGCGTTCATGCGCAGATGCCGACGCTATGCAACTCTGTAAACAGGGCTCAGCTTTGAATTGTGCCGGCATCCCTCAATCGATCCGCGCCAAGACCTGCTCCAGCTTTGCAAAGAACTGCTGCCACCCGCCCTTGGCGCCCCCGAAGGCCTGCTTCTGATCCGGCCGGAAGCCCGACTGCTCCACGCGCAGGTGGGTCCCCGTGCTCGTAGGGGTGAGCGTAAAGGTCACCACACTCTGCAGTTTGTAGGCCGCATCGTCGTGCGCAAAATTCCAAGTGTAGGACAACGTTCTGTTCGGCTCGACGGCGAGGACCTCGCAGTCCAACACGCCGCCCCAGTCTCCGCGAAGATTGAAACGGTGGCCCAGGACCGGCTTGAAGTCGTTCTTCATGAGCCACTCCTCGATCAGGTGCGGTTGGGTGAGCGCGCGCCAGATCTTTTCCGGCGGATGAGGGATCACACGCTCGACGACGACGGAGCGCCTTTCGGCCGATGTTTCGTTCATTGGTCCATCCTTTTCAGCAAGTCTTCGAGGTCGTCGAACCGGCTCTGCCAGAACCCGGCCATCTGGCTTGTCCAGTCGATCAGCGGGGCCAAGGCGCCGAGCTGCGCGCTATAGTGCGTCTGGCGACCCTCGTGGCGGTCGCGCACCAGCCCGGCCTGCTTCAGAACGCCGAGATGCTTTGAGACGGCCGGTTGCGAGACCCCGGCCCGAGCCGTCAGTGCCCCGACCGTCTGCTCACCGTCGCGGCACAATCGCTCGAAGATAGCCCGCCGAGTTGGATCGGCGAGCGTTCTGAAGAGCACATCGTGGGCGTTCGGCATTAGGATCGATAACCCGCTGGTTATTAATTGATGTATAACCACTGAGATATGAGTGAGTCAAGCGGGAACGTGGAGCGGCACAATGATCCTCAGTCACCGGAGCCATCGGCCATGTGGGGCGCGCCGTCGTCTCCAGGTGGCGTCACTTGGCCACGACGACAGGAAACCGATCTGTTCACCCCGGCGCTCGAGTACGCTCCTATCCTCGCAACGATCGCAATTCCCAGCGTCATCGCAGTCGCCCGCAGGCGCGGGGTTGCGAGCAGCACCAGCATCGCCTCGTCGAAAGCCCCATCGTCGCTGAAGCATTCCACCAGCTAGGCGAAATTCTCCGCGTGCCATTGCGCGGTGCCGCGGTCCACCATCGGCCTGGGCTTGAACGGCCACATGCCGGACATGCAGCAGCAGAATGCCGCGGGTCCGAGAGTCCCTGTGCGCTATGGACCGGCGGATCTTCCGTCCTCACTCCATGTGCCCGTGTTGCGCCATGCAGCTCCGATGCTGATGCATGTCCATGTTGCCCCAAGTGGTTTGCGTGTACTTGCGGGATTTGGCGCTGCACGCGCGCAGTGCGGCATCGCGCGAACCGCCGGCAGGTCCTTCGTTCGGCGAGCCGAACGGCGTCACGGCGCCGAACGCCTGAAGCGGCGCGTCGCGGCCGCTGCCATAACCGCGCCATGCAAAACCAGATTCATCGCTCGCCTGCGCCTTGGCGGCGGTGCCGCGTGCGTGGCCGAGGGTCTGGGCAAAAGCCGGGGCAGCGAGAAGCACGACGAGAGCTGTCGTCATCATGATCCTTGTCATGGGTCACCTCCGTGAGTTCCACATGACAACAACGCCCGAGGCGCCCGGCGGGACGCATGTGCGGTGCAAACTTTATTCAGGAAGCCGACTGAAACTTTTCCGATGTCATCTCCCTGTCACCTGCCGCGGTCTCCCGGTGACCCGCCCGGCGACATGCACCATCCGCTGCGCGCCGTCACTCCGGCTGGCCGTGTTGTGCCATGCACATGCGGAACTGCATGATGGGCATGTTGCTGTCCTTGTCCGCATATCTCGACGCCATGGCACTGCACTCGCGGATGGCGGCTTCCCGCGCGGGGCTCATGCGTCCCTGGATCGGGGAGCCGAACGGCGTAACGGCGCCGAACGCTTGGCCGGCCTGTGCGTTTGGGCCGGTCAATGGAGCTCCGGTCTGGGCGAGCGCCGGACCCGCCACGAGCGCCGTAAGAGCCACCGCTATCATGTACGTCTTCATTGATCATCTCCGAATGAGTTCGGCCATGAGCTGCCGATGCGTCGGGGAGATAGGTCGCGACGCATGATGCGCTAGTAACTTTGTTTTGAAACGCGCCAACGGCTTTGTTCTTATGACTGCAATATATAGCTTTCACGAATGTTACGTATAAATCTCGTTCATTGATATTTATTGGGAACCCGACTGAAATCTTTCGCCTGTCATTCCCCTGCCATTCGGTCGCGTCGTCAGAATCCCAGCACGCGGCTGGCGATCGCGGCGCCTTCGACCAGCGCGCCGAGCTTGGCCCAGGCGATCTGCGGATGCGTGCGGCCGCCGAAGCCGCAGTCGGTGCCGGCCATCACGTTCTCCCGGCCGACGCGCTCGGCGAAGCGCACGATCCGCTGCGCGATGAGCTCCGGATGCTCGATCACGTCGGTCGCATGCGACACGACGCCCGGCACCAGGATCTTGCCCGCCGGGAGCATGACCTCGTCCCACACCACGTACTCGTGCTCGTGGCGCACGTTGCCGGCCTCGAACAGATAGGCCTGCGCCTTGACGGCGAGCATGATGTCGACGAGGTGGCGCATCTCCAGGTCGAAGGCGTGCGGGCCGTGCCAGCTGCCCCAGCACAGGTGGTAGCGGATGCGGCCTTCGTCGATGTTGCGCAGCGCGTGGTTGAGCGCCTCGACCCGCAGCATGCAGCGCTTGCGGAACGCATCGAGGCCCATGGCGATGCCGATGCGGTCCCACAGCGCCGGCAGCCAGGCGTCGTCGACCTGGAGCAGGAATCCGGCTTCGGCGATCGCTTCGTATTCGAGGCGCATCGCCTCGGCGAGCGCGAACACGAACTCCTCCTCGCTACGATAGAACTCGTTCTGCCGATAGGGCTCGAGGCTCGCCGGCGACGTCGTGGTGAGGAACGCATCGGCCGGATCGACGAGCGCGGAGAGCGTCGCGATCTCGCGCGCGACGCCGTCCTGGCCGCGGTAGACGACAGGGCCGGTGCACACCCAGCTCGGTCGGCTGCGCTTGATCTGGTCGCCCGGCGCGTAGAACAGCGTGCCGCGCTCGGTGGCGTAGCGGTAGAAATCCGCAAACGCCTCGCGGTCGCGCCCCTGGAGGATCACCGGCGTGTCGCCGGGCGGCCGCGCCTCGAAGCCGCCGAAGCGGGTCTCCACATAGGACAGCCAATCGCCGCCTTTCGTGTACTCGCCCTCGTTGACGATATCGATGCCGATCGCGCGCTGCTTGGCGACCACGGCGGCCACCTGCTCGGCGAGCGAGGCGCCAGCCGGCACTTCGGCGGGCGCAAGGTGCGGGAGGCTCCCGACATGCGTGGTGAGGATCCTGTCGGTGCTTGCACGCATGCGAAAGCTCCAGGAACGAACACGGTGAACGTCACGCTCGCAAGGGCGGCAGCGAGGATCCTTCCGGAACCGGCCCTACTCCGTCGGTCATGAGCGCGCCATGCGCCGAAGCCACGCCCTGATCGATTCGACGAACCGGGGGCGTGCCCAGTGCCCGTCTTTTGCGCCGTTCGATCGTCGGTCGGCGGGGACGGAAATATCGCGAGCGGGCTGTTTGGCCGCCTTGAGCGCAACGGGACCGACATTCGAAAGAAACACCCGTTCATGCGGGTGGGTGAGCGTATCGATCGCCTTTTGCAACGGCAGCCACTTCACCGCCTTCACATCGGGCATCAGCTTGCCCACCGGCCCGCCGATCGCCCGCATGCGCCAGAACTGGACGACCTTGTGCTTGTCGCCTGCCGCGTTCGCCATCGAGCCGAGAAACTCATGGACCGAAACGTCATGCCCGGTCTCTTCCTTCACCTCGCGCGCCGCCGCGGCAATCGCATCCTCGCCCGGCTTGAGCTTGCCCTTTGGGAGGACCCACGCCTTGCCCTTGCGCAGGCGCACGATCGCGATGAGCGGCTCGGACGCGTCGCGCATGACGATTCCGCCTGCCGCCAGTACCGGTGCGCGAGTTTTCTTCGATGCTTTCACACCGCCGCTATGCCCGACCGGGCATTGCGGAGCAAGGCGCAGATTTGCGGATTGCGGCGGCGATCTTCGCGCGCGGGCGTGCTCGATGGTCTCGAGCGCGTCCAGCGCCGCACCGGCGAGTTCCGGCGTGGATCGGGCGATGCGGCCCAGCAGGACCATGGCTTCCTCGTCGGCAATCGCCGACAGCGCCTCGATGGTCTCCGCGCATGGCTCTTCGCGCAGGAGGCGTGTGAGCACCGGACGCCCTTCGCTCCGTCCCATCTGCCCGAGCGCACAGGCGGCCGCCTTCGCGACGGCCGGATCGAGGTCGTCGAGGAGATCGAACCAGAAGCACGCATGAGCTCCGGCGCCGGCCGGCGCAGCGACAGGCATCGGCGCGGACGGCGGGATCGGGGTGGCGCAGCAGCACCGTCGTCAGGTGAACGGAGAGCGGAGAGCGCAGCTGTGCCGCCGCATTGACCGCGAGTTCAGGGTCGGTCCCTGCACGACCGCTTTTTCCAGCAACTGGCCGACCGCGTGTACGGCCTCACGACCGCCGATCATCACGAAACTTTCGAGCGCGGCAGCCTGCTCGGCACCGTCCGACGCGCGCCAATCCGGCGAAGCGCCGGCACAGCCCCGCAACCGACGGCGGCCGCACGCCGTCGCCCGCTTCCGCCGCGAGCGCCACGCAGTCGCCGAACCAACTCGGCGATGGCCGCGATTACCTCTCTCCTCTTCCCCGCGCCCTCCGTTGCGGTGCGCCGCACGACCCGCACGGGGTGTCGCAGTCGCTCTGGTCATGCACCGTTCGATGAGGCGCGCACCGATCGCGCTGTCAAACGGCATCGTCGCGTGCACGTCAGAAATCTGTGGAAGCACGCCCAGATCGACCCGACCCTTACGGCTCCACGAATCCTGCGAGCTTGTGCGCCCGTTCCGGATGACGCAGCTTCTCCAGCGCCTTGGCCTCGATCTGCCGGATGCGCTCGCGGGTGACGCCGAACTCCTTGCCAACTTCCTCGAGCGTATGATCGGTCGAGCCGCCGATGCCGAAGCGCATGCACAGGATGCGTTGCTCGCGCGGGGTGAGCTCGGCGAGCGCCTCGACGACGACGCGCTTGAGCGCGCTCGCCTCCGCCGCCCTGTGCGGATCGACCGCATCGGGCGCCTCGATCAGGTCGCCCAGCGTCGCATCGCCGTCCTCGCCGATCGGGACGTCGAGCGAGGTTGGCTCCTGCGCGAGCGACAGCACCTGCTCGACCCGCGCAACAGGAATCCCCGTGCGCGCGGCGATCTCGCCGGACTCGGCCTTTCGCCCATCCTTCTGGTAGAGCTTGCGGCCCTCGCGCAAAACCTTGGTTGCCGTCTCCGCCATGTGCACGGGAATGCGGATGGTGCGGCCCTGGTCGGCGATGGCGCGCACGATCGACTGGCGGATCCACCACACCGCATAGGTCGAGACCTTGACGCCGCGCCGGTGGTCGAACTTTTCCACCGCGTGCATCAGGCCCATGTTGCCTTCCTGGATCAGGTCGAGAAGGTCCAGCGAGCACCTGCGGCGATATTTCTTGGCGATGGCGACCACCAGGCGAAGATGCGCCCGGACCATCTCCTCGCGCGCGGCCTTGAGCTCCCGCCGCGCCTTGGCGACCCCGGCCGCAGCGCGGCGCAGCTCGGCAACCGGCAGGCCGACGCGCCTGACGAGTCCGGCCAATTCGTCGCGCAGTTCGCCGATGCGTCCGCGATGCTGGCCCACGAACGTCCGCCAACCCGGACGGCGCAGGCGAGCCACCTCCTTAAGCCAGTCCGGGTCGAGCTCGCGTCCCTCGTGACGCTCGAGGAGATCCTTTCGGGCAAGTCCCGAGCGCTCGCCGAGCCGCAGCAATTCGTGCTCGGCCTGCCGCAGCAGATGCTGTTCGCGCGCGAGCTCCTCGATCAGGTCGGACAGGCGGTCGGCGCGCAGGTGCAGCGCCACCACCTCGTCAACAAAGACTCCGGTGAGCTCGTCGAGGCGCGCGCGCAAGCCCTTGCGTAGCTCGCGGCCGCGCGCAAAAGCCGCCAGGCGCTGCCGGCTGAGCGACGCAAGCTCGTGCGCGACCGCAACCAGTTGCTCGAAGCGCGCGACCACCTCGGCCGCCGGCCCGGTCTCGCCGGTTGCGGGCGTTGCGGCCTCGGCCTCCTCGGCCTCGCCGCCCTCGGCCGGTGCCTCGTGGGGCGCTTCGCCGGGCATAGGAAGGCCGGATGCCGCAAGATCGACCAGATCGGCCGCGCGTCGCCGCCCTTCGGCGACCTCCTGAGCCCACTGCGCAATGCGCTCGACGAGCATCGGGACAGCGCAAAGCCCTGCCAGAACCGCATGGCGGGCACTCTCGATCCGCTTGGCCAGTGCAAGCTCATCCTCGCGCGACAGCGGATCGGCCGTGCGCATCTGGTGCAGGTAGGTATCCATCAGGTCGCGCGAGAAGCGAGCGTCCTCCTCGCCTCGCGCGCTCGCCGCACTGCCCGCAATGCTCTCGGCTGCGATGGTCGGAACGGAGGGGTCGTCCAGGCCCAACAGGTCGAGCGCCTTGGACTGGTGCGCCCGGTCAAGGGCAAAAGCAGGGCCTTCGGCCCGCGCGCCAGCGGTCCGGTCGTCCTGGCGTTCGAGGACCGCTCCCTCGGTCTCCCGCCGCAGCTCAGTGGTGAACAGGCTCATCTTGTCACATTCCCGTGGACATCAAGGCACATCCCCTCGCCGCTTGGCGGTACAATAATACCCCGACCCCACCCCAATACCTGGCCACAAAGGCGGGGGCAGCATCGGCCGCAAGCTGCGAGGGATCTCGCGGTGGGCTCGCCAAGCTTCGCAAGTCCTGACCGCGCAATTGAAGCCGAGATGGGGCTATTGGCGCCAAAAATCAAGCCTTTTTCGGCGATCTGGGGCACGGAATGGGTGGGTTGCACCGACCGCCATGCCGATTTGCACCCTGCGGTGGGTTAGCCGCCGCCAGTCATAACTACTCGTTGTAGGTCATGCTTGCCCCGGCGAGCACGGCGCGCGTAAGCGGTGTCCTAATCCCGGCGCAGGCGCGCGAGGCCCTGCTCCAGGAGGCTCGACGCCCGTCCCGGCAGGTCGAGCTTGCGGGCGTGCTCATGTCCGAGCGGGGACATCTTGCCCCAGGTCTTGGCGAGGATCCCGGCGAGCTTGCCCTCGTCGGTCTTGCGCATGAAATCATCGAGGTAGTGCGTCAGGAACACGATGCACGCCGCGTCCTCGAGCGTCTGCGCTTCGGCGTCGGATTTGAGCCGCTCCTTGCGCACCAGCGCGCCGACCCGGGCGATGTCGTCGGGGCCATAGCCGGCCGCCGCCATGATTTCGCCGACGCGACGGGCGTGGAATTCCTTCAGGGCGTTGCGCCACTTGAGGTAGCCGGACCGCCCCTCGGGATAGCTGGTGCGCGGCGTCGTCCAGCGCTCGATGTGCTGGCCGCGCACCGCGATGCGCAGGGCCTCCGAGGCTGCGGGCGCCAGGCGCGCCAGCGTCTCGCTCATGCGCCGGCCGTAGACGAGCTCGGCAGGCTCGCGACGACCGTCCATCTCGATCGTATTCGGGTCGCCCGCGTTCGCCCCATCGATCGCCGCAATAACGGCCGCGAAGCGGGCGCTCGTTTCTGTCATGCATCGAGATTAGAAGTGCGCTGGCGCGGCGGCAACCGGAACGGTGTTTGTGTGGCACAATTGCCGGGTGATGGAGCCAAACGGCCCCTGGCGCGTTAGAGCAGCGCCTTTTCATGCGCGGGGGGATTCACAGTGGACGCTTCAACTCCGAAGGCCCGGGTCGGCATCCCTGCACCACAGGCCGTCGGCAGCCCTCCGCTGCAACGCCGGTCGCGCGTGCGCGAGGGGTTGCCGCATCCGCTGGGAGCGACCTGGGACGGCCTCGGCGTCAATTTCGCGTTGTTCTCCGCTCACGCCACCAAGGTCGAGCTGTGCCTGTTCGACGAGAGCGGCGAGCACGAGATCGAGCGCATCGATCTGCCCGAATATACCGACGAGATCTGGCACGGCTACCTGCCGGACGCCCGGCCCGGCACGGTCTACGGCTATCGCGTCCACGGCCCGTACGAGCCCGCCGCGGGACATCGCTTCAATCCCAACAAGCTCTTGCTCGATCCTTATGCAAAATCCGTCGTCGGACAGATCGAGTGGAGCCCGGCCCTGTTCGGCTATCAGATGGAGAGCGGCGACGACCTGACCTTCGATGAGCGCGACAGCGCGCCGTTCATGCTCAAGGGCCGGGTCATCGACCCGGCGTTCACCTGGGGGCGCGAGCGCAAGCCGGCGACCGCCTGGGAAAAGACCATCATCTACGAGGCGCACGTCAAGGGCTTCACCAGGCTGCGGCCCGACCTGCCCGAGGACTTGCGCGGCACCTACGCCGGGCTCGCCGCCAGGGAAACCGTGGACTACCTGCAATCGCTCTGCATCACGGCGATCGAGCTTCTGCCCCTCCATACCTTCGTTGACGACAGCTACCTCACCGACAAGGGGCTGAAGAACTATTGGGGCTACAACACGATCGCTTTTTTCGCGCCTGCCCGGCGCTATGCCGCCAACCCGGACTTCGCCTTCGCCGAGTTCAGGGAGATGGTGGCGCACCTTCACGACGCCGGAATCGAAGCGATACTCGACGTCGTCTACAACCATACTGCCGAGGGAAATGAGCGCGGACCGACGCTGTCCTTCAAGGGCATCGACAACGCCTCATATTACCGGCTCGCCGACGACCGGCGCTACTACATCAATGACACCGGAACGGGGAACACCTTCAACCTCAGCAACTCTCGTGCCCTCCAGCTGGTCATGGACAGCCTGCGCTATTGGGCGCAGGAGATGCACGTCGACGGCTTCCGCTTCGACCTCGCGACGATCCTGGCCCGCGAGCCGCATGGGTTCGACGAAGACGGGCGGTTTCTCGATGCCTGCCGCCAGGATCCGGTGCTGAGCCAGGTCAAGCTGATCGCCGAGCCATGGGATTGCGGCCCCGGCGGCTATCAGGTCGGACGTTTCTCGCCCGGCTGGGCGGAGTGGAACGACCGCTTCCGCGATACGGTTCGCGCCTACTGGCGAGGCGACGACGGTAAGCTGGCGGAGCTCGCGGCGCGCATCACCGCCTCGGCGGACCTGTTCGACAAGCGTGGCCGCAAGCCGTGGGCATCGGTGAACTTCCTCACCGCCCATGACGGATTCACGCTCAACGACCTCGTCTCCTACAACGACAAGCACAACGAACAGAACGGCGAAGAGAACCGCGACGGCCACGCCCACAATCTGTCCAGCAACTATGGCGTCGAGGGTCCGACCGACGACCCCGAGATCCGCGCAGTCCGCTTGCGGCAGATGCGCAACATGCTGGCGACCCTCCTCCTCTCCCGCGGCACCCCCATGTTGCTCGCCGGCGACGAGTTCGCGCGCACCCAGCAGGGCAACAACAATGCCTATTGCCAGGACAACGAAATCTCGTGGGTCGACTGGGAGAGCATCGACGATGATGGACGGGCGCTCGCCCGCTTCACCCGGAAACTCATCATGCTGCGGCGCGCCCTCCCCATGCTGCGGCGTGGACGATTCCTGATGGGGCGCTACGACGAGGAGCTCGGCATCAAAGACCTGGCCTGGCTGACGCCCGCCGGCGACGAGATGACGCCCGAGCACTGGAGCGACGGCAATGCACGTTGCATGGGCGTGCTGCTGGACGGACGCGCCCAGGAAACCGGCCTGCGCCGCCCCGGAAGCGATGCAACCCTGCTACTGGTGTTGAATGCTCACCACGACGTCGTCCGCTTCACCCTGCCGGAGGCCGCGGGGGGCAGCGAATGGGTCTCTCTGATCGACACCAATCGGCCCGACGCCGACGACTTTCGCCGCTTCGCCTTCGGCCATGAATACGAGGTGACCGGCCGTTCGTTGCTCCTGTTCATGGTCAGACCGTTGGCTGGCGCGGACGCGAAGGAGACCGCGGACGCGCGCCGGTCATTCCGGCATGTCGTCGAGGTCCTCAGTCAAACCGCCAACCAGACCATCCCCTTTCCCTGAGATGCCGAAGGAATCCGGAGGGTTCGGCTGGCACGCATCCGCGGCGCGTCGACCGTGGCGTCCTGCGGCATTGCGCCAAATCAAAAAGGCGACGCCGGAATTGGGGTAAGGCAGTATGAGCGACCTGTCGGCGGGAGACACCCATGCCCCTGTGTATCGAGCACGTCGACGACGTTCGCGCGGACGCCTATACGATCGAGCTGTTCAGGGACGCGGACGGTAAGCCGCGGGGCCGGGTCGTTCCGCCCTGCCACGGCCCCGCTCGGCAACCACGCAGCACCTCGTCAGAGGTCTCGCCCGCTCAGGCAATCGAGATCGCCGTCCAGCTTGCCCGACGGGATCGGGCCAAGGTCGTCGTGTGGGATCCCGATGGCTTGTGGCCCGCCGACTGGGGTGAGCTGATCCAGGCCTGATCGGGCCGCTAGCCGCGGCTTCCGGAGAACGGCCAGCTGCCGAGCAGGCCGGCACTCATACGGCCCGACATGGCGTCACCCGTTACCGACCCGTTGAACTCGAGCGTCAGCGGCATCGGATCGGTGATCGAGATCTTCCACGTCACATCGTCGCCGCTCACTGTGCCGTCGAAGATCGCGCCCGTGTTTCCCTCCGCCGCCTGCTCGCCCATCAGCGTGCCGCCGTTGGCGACCAGCGTCACCGTCGATCGGCGCTCTCCCATGGGCGTCTGCATCGTGAGATTCCAGGTCCCGTCGACCGCCATCGCGATTCTCCCACCGTGCGCGTGCGGGTCCATGCTCCCGCCGGCAAAAATGATCCCATGTGAATCGATGGGATCATAGCCCGGGCGGCGGGAAATTTCACAAGTCGGCGCGCATCGGCCGGCCAGCAAAAAAGGCCCCGACCTTGCCGGCCGGGACCTTCGCGCCGCGTGTATGACGGAGCGCGGGCTAGATCGGCTGGCCCTGCTGACAACGCTGGAAGGCGGCAGCCCGCATGCGCCGCGTTTGCGGGTCGAGATTGTTGCCGAATTTCGCGTTCACCTGGGCGCCACAGTCGGCTTTGGGCTTTGCTCCTTGCTTCTTGGTCTGGGCTTCGGCTGTGCCGGCGACTGCAACGAACGCCATGATTGCGATCGCCACCACCATCAAATTGCGCATATCTCCCCTCGTGGGTTGGTTTCGAATCCCCGGACAAGGCCCGGGATACCAAAGATTGTATCAGTCCATTGGGGAGAGTCGGAAGCCGAAGACAGGCCCGTCATTCGCTGGGGACTATAACATCCACTGATTGAATGGTGTCGCGGGAGCCTGATGCGCATGCGGGCAGCGGCCACTGCGCGCGAACCAACAAGCCGGCAAAGCCTCGACTGGGATCAGGCGCTTACTTCCCTGCGGCTGAGCACGCGCTCGGCGGCGATCAGCACATCGAGCGCGCGCCACGGCTTCTGCATGTACACCGCGCTCTTGGGGAGGCCGTTGAGACGCTCGCCGGGATTGCCCGACGTGACGATCACCGTGACGTGCGGCCAGTAGGTCTCGATCAGGCGGGCGAGGTCGATCCCGTCAATCAAGCCGGGCAAGCGGATGTCGATGAAGCACAGTGCGACGGTGTCGCCGCGACGCTGCAGGACCGAGAGCGCCGCTTCGCCGCTTTCGCACTCGATGACGTGAAGCTCGCTCTCTTCCAGCAAGGCCGAAGCGAGTTCGCGAACCGAGGCCTCGTCTTCGACGATCAACGCGGCAGTCCTGGCATCGCCCGTTGCCATGGAAGTCTCTCCGTGTTTCGCCTTCCGCCTCCCCCGAACGTCAGTGCCAGACTTTGCTGCGAATGGGCCGAGAGCAAGGCACAACGGCGGCACTGTCGTGATTGTGACAGTTGTCACAAACGCGATGGCGGGTGGCAGAGACCAACAGGGCGAGACGCGATCAACAGCCGGAAGAAGAGAGCCGGCGAGAACAGAGGAACTGTCATGACCAACTTTCGCAATGCCGTGCTGCTCACCGCGATCCTCGCCACGCTCGTCGCTTCGTCGTCGGCATCGTTCGCGCAGGGCACCTCCGAGCAGCGCTCCGCCTGCATGGGCGACGCGTTCCGGTACTGCAGCGCCGAGATCCCGAGCGTTCCCCGCATCACCGCCTGCATGAAGACGAATTTTTCCAAGCTCACCCCAGCCTGCAAGGCCGTGATGATGAAAGGCTAGTTGGCCGTGGCACCGGCAGCCTGAGTGGTTGCAGGTTCCGTGTGGCGCCGTTGCCCGGCACAGGAGAGCCCGTCGGAGTGTCCTCCCGGCGGGCTCTCGCTTTTTCCGTTCGACGCTTCCGCGACGCGTCGCCGATCAAAAACGCGAGCCCAGGTCGATACTTGGTCGCTTTGTGACTCGTCTCACAGAAGGCCGCAAGGCGCCGGGGCAAATTCCTCCCGCAACCTCATCAACGCCCCTCGCGGGAAAGCCACCGGAACCCTAGGAGACCCTCAATGACCACGATCCGCACCGCCCTGATCGGCACCGCCGTCCTCGCCACCGTGCTCGTCAGCTCGTCGGCCGGATTTGCCCAGGGCACCTCCGAGCAGCGCTCCGCCTGCATGGGTGACGCCTTCAAGTTCTGCAGCGCGGAAATTCCGAACGTCCCGAAGATCACCGCCTGCATGAAGGCGAACTACTCGAAGCTCAGCCCCGCCTGTAAGGCGGCCGCCGCGGCCAAAGGTTGATCGCCGCACCGGTGGCGCGACGCACAGCGCGCGCGAGACTTCCAGTTCACAAACCTGCGGGGCGGTGACGCCCGGCAGGCTTTTCATCTCTTTTCCCCCGCGCGCCCGATCCCTAGATTGCTCACAACGAGCATTCATTGGCGTGCGGGCAGGCGATCCGTGGTGGACGACAACAAGCCCCTCGAGGACGAACCGGAATCCGAGCGCGAGCGGATGACGGTCAATCTCGTCATCGCGGTATTCTTCATCCTCCTGGTCGGGGCCGGCGTGTGGCTCGCCAACGCCATGGTGAACGTGCGCAAGGGCGAGGAGTGCGTCCTGTCCGGACGCAAGAATTGCGCCGACATCTCGGTACCGCCGCGCGAGCGCTATTAGATACGGATGTACCCTCGACGATGATCCAGCTCGATGCCAATGCTGCGCTGGTGCTGTTCTCCGGCGGCCAGGATTCCGCTACCTGCCTCGCCTGGGCGCTCGAACGCTACGCACGGGTCGAGACGGTCGCCTTCCACTACGGGCAGCGCCATGCGATCGAGATGGAGGTTCGCGAGCCGATTCGCCGGGCGTTGCGCCGGACGGTCCCGCGCTGGGCGCCGCGGCTCGGCGCCGACCACGTGGTGTCGCTCGACGTGCTCGGGCGGCTGAGCCGTAGCGCGCTCACCTCCGACCTGCCGGCGGCGCACAAGACCGAAGGGTTGCCGGCGACCTTCGTGCCCGGCCGCAACCTCGTGTTCTTCACCTTCGCAGCGATCCTCGCCTATCAGCGCGACATCAAGAACATCGTCGCCGGCGTGTGCGAGACCGACTACAGCGGCTACCCGGATTGCCGCGACGACACCGTCAAGGCGATGCAGACCGCCGTGAACCTCGGCATGGAGTCGCGCATCGTCTTCCACACGCCGCTGATGTGGCTCGACAAGGCCGCGACCTGGCGGCTGGCCGATGAGCTCGGCGGCGGCTCGCTGGTCGAGCTCATCCGCACCGGGACTCATTCCTGCTATGCGGGCGACCGCCAGCATATCCACGACTGGGGCTATGGCTGCGGCGCCTGCGACGCCTGTCGGCTGCGCGCCGGCGGCTGGACGAGATACACAGGGCTAGTGCCGCCGAGTTGAAGTTCCTATCCACTTGCCGCAATGTCATTTAGGAACTTCAACTCGTAAAGCGGCACTAGAATCATAGAGTTGCTAGTGCCCCTTTCGCTTCCGAAGCTCGTGCTGGGGGTGCTGCAAGGGGGACGAGCTTCGGAAGCGGGGGCTAGCCGAACCGCGCGCCGGCATTGAGGCTTGAGAGACACTCTGATTCGAGCCGGGTGACCATGGCGAGGACACCGACCTGCACGCGTCGCGGCCTGCTCGCCGCCGGCCTCGGCACGGGGATGGCGCTGGCGCTTCCCGGCGGCGCCCGGGCGCAGGCACGCCCGCCGTTCGCCCAGTGGGTCGCGACGTTCCGCAGTCGCGCGCTCGCGCGCGGAATCTCGGCCACGACATACGACCGCGTGATGGGAGCGGTGAAGCCGGACACCAGCGTGTTCGAGCAGATCCGCAACCAGCCGGAATTCAACGAGCAGCTCTGGCAGTATCTCAATCGCCGGGTGTCCGATTGGCGCATCGTGACCGGCCGCGAGCGTGCCAAGGAGCAGGCCGCGCTGCTCTCCCGCATCGAGAAGGATTTCGGCGTCGAGCCGGCCGTCATCGTCGGCCTGTGGGGCGTGGAATCGACCTTCGGCGATCCGGTGGTGCAACGCAATCACATGCGGCCGGTGTTCCCGTCGCTGGCGGCGCTCACCTGGGGCGAGCCGCGCCGGCGCGCCTATTGGGAGCAGGAGCTCATCAATGCGCTGAGAATCGTCGAGCGCGGCTGGGGCAGCCCCGACGAGATGCGCGGCTCGTGGGCGGGCGCCATGGGCCACACGCAGTGGATGCCGGAGGTGTGGCTCAACGTCGGGCTCGACTATGACGGCGACGGCAAGGTGTCGCCGTTCGGCCGCCCCGACGATGCGCTCGCGAGCAGCGCCCGCTACCTCCTGCAGCGCGGCAAGTACCGGCGCGGCGAGCATTGGGGCTACGAGGTGCGGCTGCTGGGCGGCTCGCCGGGCACGGCCTCGCGTACCTACGAGGCGTGGCGCGCACTCGGCGTTACGCGGGCGGACGGCCAGCCGTTTCCGCAGCCAGACGCGACCGCGCGGCCGTGGGTGCCGGTGCCGGGCGGGCCGGCGTTCCTGCTGGGGCCGAATTTCTATGCGGTGCGCACCTACAATCCGTCGATGAATTACACGCTGTCGATCGTGCACCTGGGCGACCGGGTGATGGGAGGGGGACCGTTCGTGCAGTCGTTCCCGGGCAGCGAGCGAGCGCTGACGCTGGCCGAGGTCCAGGAGGTGCAGCAGCGCCTGACGGCGGCCGGGTTCGACACCAAGGGCACGGACGGGCGGGTCGGGGCCGCCACCATGCTGGCGGTGCAGAATTTCCAGCGCAAGTTCGGGCTCGAGCCCGCCGACGGCTATGCGGGCCTGAAGGTGCTCGCCCGCTTGCGTCAGGGCCTGTGATCGGATTGGATCAGCCCCGATCCAACAAGGCTAGTGCGGCGGATTTGAATTTCCTATCAGTTCGCGGCAATCTCTTGTAGGAAATTCAAATCCAAAAGCCGCACTAGGAAGCATGATCTTGCTAGTGCTCCTTTGATTCCGAATTTCACTCAGAGGATGCCGCGAAGTGATGCGAAATTCCGAATCCGAGCACTAGCCGCCCGCGACCCCGGTTCCAACACAAGGAAGCAAGGATGTCTCCGACCAATCCTGCCCGCGCCGCCACCGCGCGCGCCAGCGACGCCGCTACCGTCCCGACCGGCTCCCTTGAACGGCCGATCCCGTCCGGCGCCAATGCGGCGGGCTTCGGCAGCGACGTCGTGGCCGAGACGCTGCGCGCGCTCGACATTCCCTATATCGCGCTCAATCCCGGCGCGAGCTATCGCGGCCTGCACGACTCGATCGTCAACTACCTCGGCAACGAGACGCCGCAGATGCTCCTGTGCCTGCATGAGGAGGCCGCGGTCGCGATCGCCCACGGCTACGCCAAGGTGACCGGCCGCTCGATGGCGGCCGCGGTCCATTCCAACGTCGGCCTGTTCCACGCCACCATGGCGATGTTCAATGCCTGGTGCGACCGCATGCCGGTGGTGGTGCTCGGCGCCACCGGCCCGGTCGATGCGGTCAAGCGCCGTCCGTGGATCGACTGGATCCACACCGCGCGCGACCAGGGCGCGATCGTGCGCAACTTCACCAAATGGGACGACCAGCCCGCCTCTCCGGGCGCCGCGCGCGAGGCGCTGCTGCGCGCCTACTGGCTCGCCAACAGCACGCCGATGGCGCCGGTCTACATCAACCTCGACGCCGAGGTGCAGGAGTCGAAGCTGCCCGAGCCGCTCGCGCCGATCGACACTGCGCGCTTCATTCCGCCCGTCGCCACGGCTGCGCCGGCCGACCTCGTCGCGCAAGGCCGCGGAGATGCTCAAGGCCGCCAAGAAGCCGGTCATCTATGCGGGCCGCGTGCTCGCGCAGCCTCGAGGCATGGAACGCGCGCATCGCGCTCGCCGAGGCGCTGAACGCGCGCGTCGTCACCGACCTCAAGATCGGCTGCTCGTTCCCCACCGACCATCCGCTCTATGCTGGCGCCACCCGGCGGAGTGGCGCCTGACTGCGTTCGAAGCCGATGTGCTGCTCAGCCTCGACTGGGTCGACCTCGGCGGCGCGCTGCGCGGCGGCGCGGCAGCGTTGCAAGATCATCAACGTGACGCTCGACCAGAACCTGCACAACGGCTGGAGCATGGACTACCAGGCGCCTGCCGCCGGTCGACCTGTTCATCGCCGCCGACCCCGACGCCGTGGTATCGCAGTTGCTCGCCGCGCTTGGGACCAGCGCCAAGCCGAAATACGTTCCCGCCTTCAAGCCGGTCGAGCCGAAGCAGCTCGCCGACGACGCGCTCACCAACGAGCACCTCGCCTATGCGCTGCGTCAGGCGGTGGGCGAGCGCGACGTCTGCCTCACCCACCTGCCGCTGTCGTGGGACGCCAGCTGGTGGCCGTTCCACCATCCGCTCGATCAGGTCGGCGGCGACGGCGGCGGCGGCGTCGGCGGCGGCCCCGGCATGTCGGTCGGCGCAGCGCTCGCGCTCAAGGATTCCGGCCGCATTCCGATCGGCATCTGCGGCGACGGCGACTACATGATGGGCGTCACCGCGGTGTGGACGGCGGTGCACTATCGCATGCCGCTGCTCATCGTGGTCGCCAACAACCGCTCCTTCTTCAACGACGAGCTGCACCAGGAGCGGGTCGCCCGCATCCGCAACCGGCCGGTGGAGAACCGCTGGATCGGCCAGCGCATCAGCGATCCCGACATCGACATGGCGGGCGCCGCGCGCGCGCAGGGCGCGCTGGGGTTCGGGCCGGTCACCAAGATGGAGGAGCTAAAGGGGACCTTCGAGCAGGCGATCGCGGCGGTCGAGCAGGGACAAGTTGCCGTAGTCGACGTCCGGGTGAAACCGGGTTACACAGCCGCCATGACGGCCGCGATGACGCGGAAGACCGAGTGAGCGACGCACCGATATCTCGACAATGGCGGTATCAACGTTACAGCGCAGCAATGCGGTTGCCCCCGGGGCTGGTGCGGCAGATGCCATCCTCGTCGTGGAGAACATCGTCAAGCGGTTCGAGACGCCAGACGGCGTCCTCACTGCCGTCGACGACGTTTCGCTGACCGTCGCGCCGGGCGAGTTCCTCGGCGTGATCGGCCCGTCCGGGTGCGGCAAGTCGACGCTTTTCAACATCATCGGCGGCCTCGCTCGACGGCTACGACGGGCGGGTGACGGTCGCGGGCGAAACGGTGTCCGGGCCGCACCAGGCCATCGGCATGGTGTTCCAGGAGGAGTCGACGTTTCCCTGGCGCACCGTGATCGACAACGTCGCGTTCCCGCTCGAGATCGCGGGCATGGGCAAGGCGGCGCGCTATCGAGAAGGCGCGCCATTTCGTCCATCTGGTCGGTCTCGACGGGTTCGAGCGGCGCTATCCGGCCGAGCTCTCGGGCGGCATGCGCCAGCGGGTGTCGATGGCGCGCACGCTCGCCTCGGAGCCGAAGATCCTGCTGATGGACGAGCCGTTCGCCGCGCTCGACGAGCAGACCCGGCTCCTGCTCGGCGACAAGGTGCTGCAGATCCAGCAGGAGCTCAAGCAGACGACGCTGATCATCACCCACAACATCACCGAGGCGGTGCAGCTGTCCGACCGCATCCTGGTGATGACCTACCGGCCCGGCAAGGTGAAGCGCATCATCGACATCAACCTGCCGCGCCCGCGCACGTCCGAGATCGTCTCGTAGCGAGGCGTTCGGCCGCTACGTTGCGCAGATCTGGAGCGACCTGCGCGAAGAGGCGAGCCGCGGCATGCACGAGGACGAGTCGCGCAAGCTGCGCGGGGATTAGGCGATGGCGGCGCTGACGAAGACGCGGTCGTTCCCGCTGCTGACCGGGATTGCGGTGCTTTTGGGTGGGATCCTGCTGGTCGAGCTCCTGATCCGCGTCGGCCTGATCAACCGGTACATCGTCCCCCTGCCCTCGCAGATCGCGCTCGCGTTCGAGCGGGTCGATCGTCGAGGAGGACATCCCGGCGCGCTTCTGGCTCACCCTGCGCGAGGCGTTCTGGGCCACCATCCTCATCACGGTGTTCGGCGTCGGCCTCGGCGTGCTGCTGCATCGGGTACACATCCTGCGCCAGGCGACCGAGACCTGGGTCGCCGCCATGGCGTCGGCGCCGACCGTGCTGATGTATCCGTTGTTCCTCGTCATCTTCGGCCGCAACGCCAACACCATCATCATGATGGGGTTCGTCGCCGGCCTCGCCGCCGGTGATCCTCAAGACCGTCGAGGGGCTCTCCGGGACCCGCCGCGTGCTGATCGACGTCGGGCGAAGCTTCAAGCTCACGCCCTCGCAGCTCTACTGGAAGGTCTTCTTCCCGTCGGCCCTGCCGACCATCTTCGTCGGCATCCGGCTGGGCATGATCTTCGCCCTCATCAACATCGTGGGGGTCGAGTTCCTCATCAATTTCGGCGGGCTCGGGCAGCTGATCAACGAGCTCGCCGAGCGCTACGACCTCCCCGGCACCTACGCGGCGATCTGCTTCGTGATCCTGGTGAGCGTCATGTTCTTCATGTTCATGGAACGGGCCGAGCGATGGCTGAGACCGGTCAACTGACGCATCCGCCGCTGCAGCTTCCCGGCGTGAGCCGCGTGACGCTCTTGCGCATCGCGATCATCGCGACGATCCTCATCGTGTGGGAGGCGGTCGCGGCGTCCGGCCTCCTGTTCCGCGACGTGGTCCCCTCGCTGCTCGTCATCGTGCGCGCGCTTGCCTCGGTGCTCGTCGAGGACCAGTTCTACTGGCATCTCGGCGTGACCGCCGGCGAGGTCGGCATGGGGCTGGTGATCGGCGGCCTCGCCGGCCTCGTGGTCGGCCTGGTGCTCGGCGGCAGCCGGTTCCTCAGCCGCGCCTTCGAGCATTTCCTCTACTATCTCGGCCCGACCCCGAAGATCATCTTCTTCCCGGTGATGATCATGTGGTTCGGCGTCGGGCCGGGCTCGAAGGTGGCGATGGGGACGATCTCCTGCTTCTTCCCGGTGGCGCTGAGCGTCGGCCGCCGGCATGCGCCAGATCGACACCGTGCTGATCAAGGTCGGGCGCAGCTTCCGCGCCAATACCTGGCAGATGGTGACCAAGATCTACCTGCCGGCGATGCGCGCGCCGATCGTCAACGGCGTGCGGCTCGGGCTCGGCGTCGCGATCATCGGCACGCTGCTGGCGGAGACCAAGCTGTCCAACCGCGGCGTCGGCTTCCTCATCATCAACAGCTACTCGACCTTCAACATGCCGCGCATGTATGCGCTGCTCATCGTCGTGTTCGTGCTCGCGATCGGCGCCAACGCGGTGGTGAGCCGGCTCGGCAATCTGGAATCCGTCAAGGGGCGATAAACAAGAAGCTGAGGAGGAACAACAATGAAACGCCGCTATCTCTTGAGCAGTGCCCTCATTGCGCTGGGCGTGTGGCTTTCGCCACACGCGGCGTCGGCCGACGACCAGCTCAAGCTGACGATCGGCCAGCGCGGCAACTGGGACACGGCAATCGCTCATCTCGGCACCAAGGCCGGCATCTTCAAGAAGCACGGGATCGAGCTCGAGATGGTCTATACCTCGGGCAGCGGCGAGACCCTGCAGCCGGTGATCGGCGGCAGCGTCGATCTCGGCCTCGCGGTCGGCACGCTCGGCGCCATCTCGGCCTACGCCAAGGGCGCACCGGTGCGCGTCATCGGCGCCCAGGCGACGGGCGCGGCGGACTACTGGTATGCCAAGACGTCGTCAAGCATCAAAACCCTGAAGGACACCGACGGCAAGACGCTCGCCTTCTCCACCAACGGCTCCTCGACCCACTCGATCGTCCGCGCCTTCGTCAACGAGTTCAAGCTCACCGCCAAGCCGACGCCCACCGGCAATCCGTCCGCCACCCTCACCGCGGTGATGACCGATCAGGTCGATGTCGGCTGGGCGTCGCCGCCGTTCGGCCTGAAGGAGATCGACGAAGGCAAGATCCGCGTGGTGGCGAAGGCGACCGATGCAACGCTGGTGCGCGGCCAGACCATCCGGGTGCTCGTCGCCAATGCCGAGGCGCTCGCCAAGAAGAAGGCGGCGATCGGCCGCTTCATGCAGGCCTATCGGGAAACCATCGACTACATGTACGGCTCCAATCCGCAGGTGATGAAGGACTATGCGGAATTCGTCGGCGTCCCCGAGCCACTTGCCAGGAAGGTGCGCGACGAGTTCTTCCCGAAATCCCTGGTCCTGCCCGACGAGATCACGGGCCTCGATTCGTTGATGGAGGAGGCGGTGACGCTCAAGTTCATTCCGGCGCCGCTGCCCAAGGACAAACAGGCGGAGTTGATCCAGCTGCAGCGCTGACGCGTTGCAGCGCGCGTTGTCATCGCCCGCTTAAGCGGGCGATCCTGTACGCCCTGCCGTGAAATCAGGGCACAACGCGTTAGCCGCAATCGCCGGGATTACTGGGTCGCCCGGTCAAGCCGGGCGACGACAACCGCCTCGACATCGCCAATACGTCAGCCCCGCTGACACTGGCGGGCACGCGCCCACAACCCTGTTCACAACCGAAGCGGAAAGGTGCAGCATTCCGCCCGGAGCGCCGAGGCTCCGGAGGAAACGCGGGTGCACGGGGCCTTAAGAACGCCCGCCCGCAGGGAGAGGATCATGAGCATTCGCAAGCGTCGCCGCGGTGCGGCTCCGCCCGTTGAAGCCGTCGCCGGCAATGGCCTGCTCGATCGCCGCGCGCTCCTGGGCCGCGGCGTTTTGTTTGCCGGCGCGATGACCGCCGGCACGTCGCTCACGGGTGCGGCCGCCGAGCCGCTCAAGGACGATCCGTGGAGCCTGGAGATGGGCGCGGTGACGCCGCCCCTGCAGGTGCCGTCGCGGTTCGAGAAGAACGTGGTGCGCACCTTGAGCAACCCGAACAACGAGTTCCGCAACTCGCATGCGCGCACGCCGCACCACCTGCTCAACGGCACGGTCACGCCCAACAGCCTGCATTTCTCCATCAATCATTCCGGCCTGCCCGACATCGATCCGGCCAAGCATCGGCTGGTCGTCCACGGCATGGTGAAGCAGCCGCTCGAGTTCTCGCTCGAGACGCTGTCGCGCTATCCGCTCGTCACCCGCATGGGCTTCCTCGAATGCAGCGGCAACAGCGCGCCGATGTTCTCCAACGAGCCGGTGCAGGGGACCGCGCAGGCGCTGCATGGGCTGGTGTCGAATGCCGAGTGGACCGGCGTGCCCCTGTCCATCCTGCTCGACGAGGCCGGCGTCGACCGAAGCGCCAAGTGGCTGGTGGCCGAGGGCGGCGACTCGCTCGCGCTCCACCGCAGCGTGCCGGTCAAGAAGGCCTACGACGATGCGCTGGTCGCGATCTACCAGAACGGCGAGCGGCTGATGCCGGGCAACGGCTATCCGATGCGCCTGTTCCTGCCCGGCTTCCAGGGCAACATGAACGTGAAATTCCTGCGCCGCATCAAGGTGGTCGACCAGCCTTCCATGGGCTTCTACGAGGCGCGCACCTATTCGCAGCTCCTGCCCGACGGCAAGGCCTGGCGGTTCCACTTCCTGCAGGAGGTGAAGTCCTTCATCACCCATCCGTCGTTCGGCCACAGCCTCAAGGGCCCGGGCTACTACGACATCTCCGGCGTCGCCTATTCGGGCAACGGCCGCATCTCGCGGGTCATGGTGTCGGCCGACGGCGGAAAGAGCTGGGCCGAAGCAGCGCTGCAGGGTCCGGTCCATCCGAAAGCCTTCACGCGCTTCCGCATGCCGTGGCGCTGGGACGGCCAGCCGGTGATCCTGCAGAGCCGCGCCTGGGATGAGGCCGGCGGCGTCCAGCCGCTGCGCGCCGAGTTCGTGGCGGCGCGCGGGGAGACCAAGGCGCCGGTGCGCAGCCCGCTCGCGTTCCCCAACCAGCACTACAACAGCCTCACCAGCTGGGCCGTCGACAGCAAGGGGGAGATCAAGCATGTCTACGCGTAAGGTATTTCTCCCTCTCGGCTTGGCGCTCGTCTTCGCGTCCGGCGCGGCGCTCGCCGAGTCTCCAGGGCTCGGCAAGCCGATCTCCGAAGCCGACATCAAGGCGTGGGACATCGCCGTGATGCCGGACGGCACCGGCCTGCCGGCGGGCCGCGGCACCGCGGTCGAAGGCGCCAAGGCGTTCGCGGAAAAATGCTCGGCCTGCCACGGCGACGGCGGCAAGGGCGGGCCCGGTGCGCCGGCGCCGATGTTCGGCGGACGCCCGCTCACCAGCGGCATCGACACGCCGAAGACGATCGGCAACTTCTGGGGCCATTCGACCACCGTGTTCGACTTCGTGCGCCGCGCCATGCCGTTCAACCAGCCGCGCACGCTGTCGAACGACGAGCTCTATGCGCTCACCGCCTATCTGCTGGCGCTCAACAAGATCATCGGCGAGACCGACGAGATGAACGCCGACACCCTGCCGAAGGTGAAGATGCCGAACCGCGACAATTTCATCATCCGGTTCCCCGACCGGATTTGACGCCGCGAACGCTGCGAATGCGTGGCGGCGGGCGCGGCGTATCACAAGCCGGTGGCGGCGCGCGCTTCGCTCCAGGCGCGGCGGATGTCGGCCGCGGTGAGCGGGCGGCGGCGCTTGCCTTGCGAGGCGGCGGCCCGCTCCATGATGGCGCGCTTGGCATAGATGCGGGCGTGCACCGCGAGGGTGACGTAGATCCGCTGCATCTGCGCGTAGGCCTGCGGGGTCCACACGCGCTCGTAGTCCTCGCGCGCCTTGCCGAGACTGAACGTCGCCCGCCTGCCGCTGCGTCGTTGCATCGTGCGGCGCCTCACGGCCGTCTTGTCCTGGTCGACGTCCAGGTTGCCGCCTCTGAACACGACGCCATATTCGCTCTCGGCAACTTTTCGGCTGACGAATCCGAAGCGCACGTCCTTGGCCACCAGTGCCGGGTCGCGCTCGCACGGATCGCCGTAGCCGCCGCCGCCGGAGGTAACGATCTCGACGGTGTCGCCGGCGTCGAGGCGGAGCACGTCGAGCTTGGCGATGCGCCGCTCGTCGCGGCGACCGCGATTGACCACCGCGGCCCCCGTCTGGGCGCCGCATTGCCCGCCATGCACACCCCATGGCGCGAAGCGCGTCCGCTCCATTCCGCGCATCGACAGGACGGTGTCCGGCAGCAGAGCCTCGAACATGAACCCGATGCCCAGGCCGCCGCGATATTTCCCCGGACCACCCGAATCGGCGAGGTAATGGTAGCGCTGCACCAGCACGTCCATCTCGGACTCGAGCACCTCGACGGGCGAGTTCTTGAGGAATCCGAGCGAGTAGTCGGTGCCGTCGTAGCCGTCCGCTGCCGGGCGACCTCCTGAGCCGCCCACCAGCGGCTGGAGGATGTTGACCTTGCGCCCCCCCGTCATCAGCGCCGGCATCGAGATCACCGGCAGCATGCCCTGGCCGGCGCCGGCCGCCGGCACTCGTTCGGGGACTGCCTGGGTGAGCGCGCCGAAGGTGACGTCCATGACGCGGATTCCACTCACGATCCGGCCGCCGAGCGAGGCGGGGGAAACCGCATGGACCAGGGTCCCGACCGGTGCCGTGACACGCAATGGCCGCAGCACGCCGCCGTTGAGCGGTATCTCCGGGTCCTCGGTCAACAGGTAGTGGACGAGCCCGATGGTCAGCCACGCGTGCGACGGCTTTCCCGCGGTGGCGAGATTGAACGCAGCCAGCACCTGCGGGTCCGTGCCGGTGAAATCGAGATGCACATCGGAGCCGGCGACCGTGAGGGCAAGGCAGATGCGCACCGGAAGATTGGACGCGATGTCGTCGTCGAGGTAGTCGACGAAGCGATAGGTGCCCGACGGAATTTCGGCGATGACGGCACGCGCCTTGGCTTCGGCGTAGCGCAGGCACTCGTCCATCAGCGCGCGCGCCCGCGCGATGCCGTATTTACCGAAGATCTCCTGCAGGCGAGCCGCGGCCACGTGGAACGACGAGGTCAACGCGTTGATGTCGCCCCACACCTGGTAGGGAATGCGCACGTTCGCCTTGATGATGTCGTAGAGCTCGTGGTTGAGCGTGCCGGCCCGGTAGAGCTTCATCGGCGGGATGCGTATCCCTTCCTGGAAGATCTCGCGGTTGGACGGCGCGATACTGCCCGGCGTGCTGCCGCCGACGTCGGAGGAGTGAATGAAGCCCCAGCAGAATGCGACGATCTCCCCCGCGAAGAGGACCGGGGCGATGAGATTGAAGTCGGGCGAATGGGTGACGAGGCCGCCGGTCGTATAGGGATCGTTGGTGAGCAGCACGTCGCCCGGCTGCCAATCCTTGACCCCCTGGATGACTTCGGCGAGCGGCAAGCCGATGAACGTCGTCACGCCCGATTTGCGCGGGTAGGCGAAAAAGGTCCCCGACGGGTCGGCCAGCGCCACCGCGAAGTCGTTCGCCTCCTTGACGAAGGTCGTATAGGCGGTGCGCTCGAGCGCGCTGCACGCCTCTTCGGCGACGGCGGCAACGAGGTTGCCGAAGATGGCGAGCTCGATGGGATCGTGCATGCGTTCGGCCATCGCGCTCAGCGTCCCTTCTGCAGGAGGATGTTGCCGAGGCAGTCGACCTCGGCCTCCCAGCCCGCGGTGACGGCGATCGTGGTGTCGGCCTGATCGACCAGGAACGGGCCGCGCGCCGCCCACCCCGGGCGTATCGCGTCGCGGCGGTGCACGGGGCATGCCTGCCACGCACCGCCGAAGAATACGTTGCGCTCGCTCCGGCTCGGTGCGGCCGCTTCGACCGGCCTCCATTTCGGCAGCGGCTTGCCGGTCACGCCGACGACCGTGGCGCGGAAATTGATCACCTCCATGGGCGCGTCGTCGTGGCGATCGCCGTAGAGCTTGCGGTACTCGGCGCGGAAATTCTCGGGAAGCTCGGCCATCCGCTCGAACGGGATCGAGACGTGGAACCCCTGCCCGAGATAGCGGACGTCGGCGGTGCGGACGAGCCTGAGCACCGCAATCTCGCTCATGACGTCGCGCAGCGCCGCCTTGGCGCGCACATGGACGTCGTCGTACCACGCCTCGATCGCCTGCTCGCTGATGTCGTGAAGCCGGGCGTAGACGGTCGTGAGGTAGTCGAGGCGAAAATCGGACAGCACGGAGCCGAGCGCGCAGAACGTCCCCGGCGATACCGGAATGGCGATACGGCGGATGTAGAGCTCGTCGGCCAGCAGGCAGGCGTGGGTCGGGCCGGCGCCGCCGAATGCGATCAGCACGAAATCGCGCGGGTCGACGCCGCGCTTCGCCGTCAGCCTGGTGAACTCGGCGATCAGGTTCGACGTCGTCACCCGGATGATGCCGGCGGCGGTTTCGGTGAGGCCGAGGCGCAACGCCTTGGCCAGCGCCCCGATCGCTTCGACCGAGCGCGTCGGGTCGAGCTTGACGCGTCCGCCGATGAAATTGCCGGGATCGATCAGGCCGGTGGTCAGATAGGCATCGGTCAGCGTCGGCTCGGTTCCGCCGCGACCGTAGGCGGCCGGTCCGGGCACCGCGCCGGCGCTGCGCGGCCCCACCTTGAGCACACCGAGATTGTCCGCGTAGGCCACGGATCCACCGCCGGCGCCGATCGAGGAGACGTCGACGTAGGGAACGGCAACCGGCAGCCCCTCGATCTCCTGGCCGAACGCATAGGGTATGTCCGCCGTTTCGAGGATGCAGATGTCGGCGCTGGTGCCGCCCACATCCAAGGTGATCCCCTTGTCGATGCCGATATTCTGCATGAGGTTGGCGGCGGCGACGATCCCGGCGCTCGGCCCGGAGAGCAGCGTGGTGATCGGCCGGGCCGTCGCGTGCGACGCCGGCATGATCCCGCCGTTCGAGCCCGAGATGTAAAGCGGACATTTGACGCCGATGTCCCCCCTCCGGGCATCGAGAGAGCGAATGTAGCGGGCGACGCGCGGCGCGATGTAGCTGTTCATCACCAGAACGGTGGCGCGCTCGTATTCGCGGATCTGCGGCCAGACTTCGCTCGAGACGGCGACGTCGATGTTGCGGAACCTGCGCGTAAGCGCCTTCTTGGCGGCCTGCTCGTGCGCCGGATTGGCATGCGAGTGGAGAAAGATGATCGCGAGGGCCTCGGCGCCCTGATCGATGAGCTCACGCGCCGCTACGATCAGCTGCTGCTTGTCCAGGGCCTTGACCACGCGGCCGCTCGCGTTGATCCGTTCGCTCACGCCCCGCACCCAATGCTTGGCGACGAGGGGCGGACAGCGCACCGCCTTTAGGCTGAATGGGTCGGACATCTTCACGCGGCCGAGCTCGAGCAGGTCCTCGAAGCCCTGAGTCACGATGAGGCCGACGGCGGCGCCGTTGCGCTGCACGACGGAGTTCACCGCGATCGTCGAGCTGTTCACCAGTGCGACGCACTGGTCGGGCGGCAGACCGGCATTCTCAAGCCCGAGCGCGAGACCTTCGAGCACGCCTTGCTCGGGCGCATTGGGGACGGAGGCCGTCTTCGAGATGGTGACGGTGCCGTCCTCGTCGAGCACCGTGGTATCCGTGAAAGTGCCCCCGATATCGACGCCAATCCTGAACGCCATGCTCGCACGCTCCCCGCCGGTTCGAAACCTGCCCGCCCTGTCATGAATGTCCGCGACGCCGTACTCCGCCGCGATGAGCGGTCATGCGCAATTCACGGACGCTGCGCGCCGTCCTTCAACATCTTGATCAATCGCTGGCCGGTCCGTTGCACGTGGTCGGCGCAGGCCTCGCCCAAGCGCTCGGCGTCGCCGCGCCGGAAGGCGGCGAAAATCCGGTGATGCTCCTTGCGGACGTGATCGAGGTGGCCGAGCATCATGGCGCCGAGCCGGGCGTAGCGCTCGACGTTGCCGCGCAGGGTGAGCAGCATGGCGATCAGGCGTTGCCGCCCGCTGGGAGCGAACAGCCGGTCATGGAAGCGGCTGTTGCAGGCCGCGAACTTCGCCGCGTCGGCGGGCGAGGCGATCGTCATCGCGTCCATGGCGCGCAGCAGCGTTTCGACCTCCTCGATGTCGCGGCGCGTACGCACGTCGGCGGAGAGCTGGCCGGCGCGTCGCTCGAGCACCGCGCGGATGTCGAAGATCTCCTCGATCTCGGCGAGGTCGTAGGGCGCCGGGACGTAGCCGCGCCGCGGCCGCGAGACGACGAGCCCCTCCGCCTCCAGGCGCATCAGCGCCTCGCGCACCGGAATGCGGCTGATCTCGAGCTGCGCCGCAACCTTCTCCTGGCGGATCGGCTCGTTCGCCGAGAACGTGTTGTTGAGGATCTCCTCGCGCAACCGCCAATAGGCGAGATCGGCGAGGCGCGGCAGCTCGGAGGCCTTCTGCGGAATCTGCATCGTCATCGTGATGGATATTTTATGCGGTTGTTGTATTCTGTATCCAAGACGATACCGTCCTGGCAGGGGCGCGGTCAAACCGGAAAGCGGGCGTGCCGCGCGGCGCACGCAATTCTCGCCTGCAGGCAATCGGGAGCCGAACTGTGAACGACGTGGCAGCCAATCCGAAGCGCGAGGTGAACCACGCGCTGCTCAAGGAAATCTCGCAGGCGTTCAACAGCCGCGATGTCGACCGGATCATGGCGCTGTTCACCGACGACTGCATCTTCTACATGGCCAGCGGACCGGAGCCGGTCGGCCGCACGGTGAGCGGCAAGGCCGCGGTGCGCAAGGTCCTGGCCGACCGCTTCAAGGTCATTCCCGACATGCATTGGGAACGGTTGGACGAATATTTCCTCGGCGATCGCGCCGTCACCGTGTGGATGGTGACCGGCAAGGCCAAGGACGGCACGACGCTCAACTACAAGGGATGCGACCTTTACGAGTTCAAGGACGGACTCATCCATCGCAAGGATACGTACTGGAAGATGGTCCAGCCCGGCTGAGGCTGGCACGAACTTCGCAAGGCCACGTTCTTCGCAAGGCGTACGCATGCGGACGATCGCCTGCGGGTCGCAGGCTGGAGGGGAGACACGCCATGATCGAACTGACGACGCGCTTTCCTTTGTTCTCGCGGTCCGGCTTGCTCGGTGCGGCAGCGATCATGCTGGCCGCCGCGGGCAGCGCCTCGGGTGCCGAAAAGCTCCTGGTCTTCAGCCAGCCCATTCCGCACTACGATGCGATCTGGATGGCCGACGCCAAGGGCTTCTTCAAGGCCGAGGGCCTCGACGTCACGTTCCGGTTCTGGCCGTCCGGCACCACGGCGATGCAGACCTACCGGACCGGCGAGGGCGACATCCTGATGGGCGGCGATTTGCCGGGGGTGAACTACTGGTTGGCGGAGAAAGGCAACTACCGGCTGATCGCGGCGCTCGCCCGCGACCCGAAAGGCTATTGGCTCACCGCCAACAAGACCATCCGGAATCCGCAAGACCTCAAGGGCAAGACGATCGCCATCCGGGTGGGCTCCACGGTGGACTGGTTCATGTCGGAGTACCTGACCAAGAACGGCATGACCGCCAAGGACGTGACGGTGAAGAATCTCGACGGGACGGTGATGCCGGCGGCGCTGTGCCGCGGCGACATCGACGCCTTCTTCTACTGGCAGCCGCACAACGACAAGGCGGTCGAGATCTGTCCCGACAAGGTCTACAACATGTCCGACGCGCAGGGCTTCATCCCCGGCTACATCATCGCGGCCGCGCGTCCCGAATGGCTGGCAAAACCGGAGAACGCCAAGAAGGCGACCGCCTATCTGCGCGCCGCCCTCAAGGGCAAGGAGGTCGCCGAGCGCGACTTCCCGTCGGTCCTGGCCTACGGCAAGGAGAAGTTCAGCATGGAGGAGCCGGTCGTCCAGGCCACCTGGAAGACCAACGTCCGCATGATCACGCTGAATGACATCACCTGGAAGGACTACTGCAGCATGGCCGCGTGGATGCGGCAGGAGGGCCTGCTCAAGGACAAGTTCGACCTGAAGGACTTCGTCTGGACGGAAGGCCTGAAGGCAATCGATCCCAAGCTGGTGACGGAGCCGCCGCCCCCCTGTTGAGATGGCGCGCGTCGTGTAGGATGTCGGGCACGAGCCATATGGGGTTGAGCCCGTGCTGAACGTCCAAGGCGTCCGCAAGCTCTACGGGGACGCGGAGAGCGGGTACCTGGCGCTGGCCGGGATCGACGTCGAAATCGCCGCGGGCGAATTCTTCAGCCTGCTGGGCGCCAGCGGCTGCGGCAAGACGACCCTGCTCAACATCCTCGCCGGCTTCGAGCAGGCGAGCGGCGGCAACATCACGCTGAACGGGAGGGCGATCGCCGGACCCGACAGCACCCGCGTGATGTTCTTCCAGGACGCCAACGAGGCGCTGTTCCCGTGGCTCACCGTGGAGGAGAACGTCGAATTCGGCTTGCGGGTCGCCGGCATGAAGCGGGCCGAGCGCCGCAAGCCGGTCGATCACTATCTCGCGCTCGTGGGCTTGACCGAGCACCGCGGCAAGTTTCCCGCCCAGCTCTCGGGCGGCATGCGCCAGCGCGTGCAGATCGCGCGCGCCCTCGTCCTCAATCCCGAGATCGTGCTGATGGACGAGCCGTTCGCCGCGCTCGATGCGCTGACTCGCCGCCGCATGCATCTCGAGCTGCTGCGCATCTGGGAGGAGACGCGCAAGACCGTGGTCTTCGTGACGCACGACATCGCGGAAGCCATCACGCTGTCCGACCGCATCGCCGTCATGTCGGTCGGCCCCGGGTCGCGCCTGCGCGAGATCATCCCCGTCGACCTGCCGCGCCCGCGCGGCCCGGGCGATCCGCGCTTCGGCGAGATCTACCGACGCATCGAGCAGCTGCTGAGTCACGATCCGGAGGAGCGCCTGATCTCCGACGTCGCATGAACAGGAACTGAAATGAGCGGACAACCGCACGCCTCCGCGCTCGCCGGCAAGGCGCCGCCGCGGATCCAGCACGCCGCGCACCGCCCGGGATTCCTGCGTCGCCGGGCGCCCGTCATCCGCCGCTTCGCCATGCCGGTGTTGTCGATCCTCATCGTCCTCGCCGTGTGGCAGCTCCTGTCGGGGACGGTGTTCAATCGCCACCTGGTGCCGCCTCCCCTCACCGTGGTGGAGACCGCGATCCCCATGCTCGGCTCGGGCGAGATCGCCCGGCATGTCGCCATCAGCCTGTTGCGTATCCTCGTCGGCTTCATTCTCGGCACGGTGCTTGCGGTGATCATCGGCGTCCTCATGGGCCGCCTGCGCATCGTCAACGAGCTGCTCGACCCGGTGATCGAAGTCCTGCGCTACCTGTCGCCGACCGCCATGATCCCGATCGCCGTGATCTGGTTCGGCATCGGCGAGACCTCGAAATATTTCCTCATCTTCTGGGGCACCTTCTTCTTCGTCCTCATCAACACGGTGGCCGGGGTGATCCGCACGCCGGTCGCGCGCCAGCGCGCCGCGCAGTGCCTCGGCGCGAGCCGGCTGCAGATATTCGCGCTGGTCGTGGTGCCCTCGGCCGCGCCCTATATCGTCACCGGAATGCGGGTCGCGATGGCGTCGTCGTTCATGGCGATCATCCCGGCGGAAATGCTCGCGGCCGACTTCGGCCTCGGCTTCCTGCTGCAGCAATCCGGCATGCTGCTGCAGACCAACCGCATCTTCGTCGCCCTCGCGGCGATCAGCGCGCTCGGCTTCCTCACCGACCGGGTGTTCCGCTGGCTCGTCGGCCTGACGATGTCGCGCTACGTCGGGCAGACGAGCGTGGCGTGAGCGCCCGCCGGTCGGACGGCCGAGGCCGCGCATGACGCAAGTCGAGCAGTTCATCACGGTGCACGGCACCCGCATCCGCATGCTGCGCGGCGGCAGCGGACCGCCGCTCCTCTTTCTCCACGGCGCCAGCGGTCATACCGGATGGCTGCCGTTCCTCGAAGCACTGTCGCGGGATTTCGACGTGCTGGTGCCGGAGCATCCCGGGTTCGGGCTGTCCGACGATCCGCCTTGGCTCGATCGCCCTAGCGACCTTGGGTATTTCTACCTCGACCTGATGCAGGCGCTCGGGCTCGAGAGTGTGCATCTGATCGGCACGTCGCTCGGCGGCTGGATCGCATCCGAGCTCGCGATCCGCAGCACCGCGCATCTTGCGAGCCTTACCCTCGTGGCGGCAGTCGGGATTTCCGCCAACGGCCGCCCGATCGACGACGTATTCCGCATGACGGCAGAGGAGAATGCGCGCCGCTTCTATTTCGATCCCGAGCGCGTGCGCGCGCGCATCGAAGCCCTGGCGCGGGCCGACGTCCGCGCCCTCGTCCGCAACCGCTCTACCGTGGTAAGGCTCGGCTATCCGGACTTCCGCAATCCCGACCTGGCGAAATGGCTGCATCGGGTCGACGTGCCGACGCTCCTCGTCTGGGGCGAGAACGACGGCCTGGTTCCTCCCGCCTTCGGCGAGGCCTATCGGGCCCTCGTGCCGCAAGCGAGGCTCGTCGTGCTGCCGCGTGCCGCCCACGCGCCGTTCGAGGAACAGCCGGAGGCGTTTCTCGCGGCGTTCACGCAATTCCTCGACGCCAATCAACTCACTCCACCACTACGCCGGTCTGGCGGATGATGTCGCCCCAGCGGCGCGCCTCGTCCTTCATGAAAGCTGCCGTCTCGGCTGGCGTCGCCGGCAGGGGCTCGACCGACAGCGCGCGGAACTTCGCCTGCACGTCGGGCATCTTCAGCACCTCGATCGCGGCCCCGGCAATCTCGTTCTGCAGCGCGGGCGGCGTGCGGGGCGGCGCGACCAGCGCGAACCAGCCGAACGAGACGAGCTCCGGCATGCCGGCTTCCGCCGTGGTCGGCACGTCGGGCATCACGGCGGCGCGGGCGGTGTCGGTGACGGCGAGCACCTTGACCTTGTGGTCGCGCCACAGCGCCAGCGCCGCCGAGACGTTGCCGAAGAACACATCGACGTGGCCGCCCAGCATGTCCTGCAGCACCAGCGTCTCGCCCCGATAGGGAACGTGCACCATGGTCGTGCCGGTCAGGCGCATGAACATGTTGCCGGTCAGGTGCGGGGTCGCGCCGTTGCCCTGGCTGCCGAACACCACCTTGCCGGGGTTGGCCTTCACGTGTCGAACGAGCTCGTGCAACGAGCTCGCGGGTAGCTCCTTGCGCACGATGACGAGGTTCGCGACCTTGCCCACGGTGGTGATCGGCACGAACTCCTCCGGCTTGTAGGAGAGCTGCCGGTAGAGGCTGTGATTGATGGCGAGCGGCCCGGGCGGCGACAGCAGCAGCGTATAACCGTCGGGCGGCGACTGGGCGGCGAGGTCGGCGCCGATGTTGCCACCCGCGCCGGTCTTGTTCTCGATCACCACCGGCTGGCCCCACCGCGCGTGCAGTTTTTCGGCCATGATGCGGGCGAGCACGTCGTTGATGCCGCCCGGCGGGAACGGGATGACGAATTTCACCGCGCGGGTGGGAAAGGCGGTTTGCGCGAGGGCAGGTGTTGCGAAGACGAGCAACGCCGACAAGACGGACAGACCCGTCGCGGTCACGCGTGGCAGCATGCGTCCCTCCCACATCAGAACCGTCACGACCCTGCAGGCTGCGCTTACGAGTCGTTTGGCGCAAGAGTAGGGGCGACCCTTGGAGGCTGTGTGAAAATGCGATTCCCCTACTGACTCGAATATTAGAGAATCTCCGCAACGACGGAGATTCGCGATGGCAGGGTATGTTGAAGGGGTGTCGCGCGATCAGGCGACGCTGTTTCCGGAGCGGCTGGACGATCTGATCACGGCGGACGCGCAGGTGCGGGTGGTGGACTTGTTCGTGAACCGCCTGGACCTCGGGCTGCTGGAGTTCACGAAGTCAGCACCGCTTTCGAAGGGTCGGCCGCCCTATGATCCGGCGGATTTGCTGAAGCTTTATGTGTACGGGTACCTTCACCAGGTACGTTCGAGCCGGCAATTGGAGCGGGAGTGCCGGCGCAACATTGAAGTGCTGTGGCTTTTGAACAAGCTGGCGCCGGACTTCAAGACGATTGCCGATTTCCGGCGGGACAATCGGAAAGCGATTGGGCGGGTGTGCCGGTGGTTTGTGCAGTTCTGCCGTGGGCAGGGTTTGTTCGGGGCGGAACTGGTGGCGATCGACGGGTCGAAATTTGCGGCGCAGAACAGTCCGCAGCGTGCCTATACGGTGGCGCAGATCGAGCAGGAAGCGAAGCGGCTGGATGAGCGGATTGGGGCATATCTGGCGGTGCTGGATTCGGCCGATGCTGACGAAGGATCGGAGGAGATCGCGCCCGGCGATACGCGAGCGGCGCTTGCGCTCTTACAAGAGCGCCGTGCCGATGTGGCGCAAGCGCTGGAATTGATGGGTGCGATGGAGCTCACCCAGGTCACGCTTAGTGATCCAGACTCGCAATTGATGCGCAAGGCCGGGGGCGGCAGCGTGGTGGGCTATAATGTGCAGATCGCGGTGGACGATCGTCATGGGCTGATTGCGCATCACGCGGTGACGCAGGACGTGTCGGACCAGAACCAACTGGCGCCGGTGGCACAGGCGGCGAAAGAGGCGCTCGATTGCGAGACGCTGCAGGTGGCAGCTGATTCCGGTTATGCCGATGCCGAGCAGATCAAGCACTGTGAGGACGCCGGGATCACCCCGTTCGTGCCGCATCCGCGTTCGACCAACACCAAGGGTGACTTCTTCCCGAAATCGCGGTTCGTCTACGAGCCGGAGCATGACCGCTACCGCTGCCCGGCGGGTGAGATCCTGCGGTTCCACAGCGCATCGGACAAGAAGCAGGCCAGCAACTATGTGGGGGTAAACTGCGCGGGTTGCGCGCTGAAGTCGCGCTGCACCAAGGCCAAGAGGCGATGGGTGACGCGCCACTACTACGAGGAGGTCCTCGATCGCTTGGCGGCGCGGATGAAGACGCGCCCGGGCATCATGAAACGACGCGGGGCGCTGGCCGAGCATCCCTTCGGGATCATCAAGGCGATGATGGGGATGCCGCGCTTCCTATGTCGAGGGCTCAAGGCCGTGACGGCCGAAATGGACCTGAGCATCATCGCCTTCAATCTGAAGCGAGCAATTGCGGCCCTCGGAGCCGGCGAACTGCTCCGCCGGCTCGCCCTAGCCTGAGGCGGGCACCGTCGCGCCTCGCCCAGACCTGTGAGGACCCGTTTAAACCCGCGCCCCGCGAGTTCTCACACAGCCTCCTTGTGGTCGCCCTCTTGGCGCGCGCGCGCTGCGCGACCGCCGCATTCTCGGCGCGGCTGTGGGCGACCACAAGGGTCGCCCCAAGGGTCGCCCCTACGCAATCTGCAATGCCGAGCGGGCCGCTCACACCGTGAACGTCTCGAAGGTCGAGGGGTGGAACAGCTCCTCCACCTTCACCAACCGCGGCGATAGGCCTTGCGCATGGTGATGGCGCATGAAGGTCTCCAGCGTCTTGCGGTTCGGCTCGATCCCGTACGACCAGAAATCCTCCCCCATCAGGGCGCGCGCGGCGGCGAGCTGCTCCTCGACGAACGGCAGCGTCACCTTGGTGGCGGAGGTGTCGCTCAGCTTCTCCATCGCCACCGCCTTGGCCTCCTCGAACGCCTTGAAGATCGCGGCGGGAAGCCACGGGTGGCGCTCGGCGAGCTCGCTTCGCACCCCGGTCATGTGCATGATCGGGAAGATGCCGGTGCGCTTGAAGTAATCCTTCCCCGCCGCGATCGGATCCGGGAACAGCCAGCCGATATGCGGATGCCGCCCCGCCATGGTGGGCGGGCGCGGCGCGATGAAGCCATCGATCGCCCCGTCGGCGAGCAGTTGCGAGATGGTCGAGCCCTCCGGCCCGTTCTCCAGCCGCACGTCCGGCGGCAGGTTGAGGGTGATCTTCTCCGGCCGGCCCGGCTCCTCGATGCCGGCGCGGATCCAGTGGATGTCGGCGGGCTTGACACCGTAATCGTCCTCCAGGATGGCGCGCGCCCACACATTGGCGGTGAGCTGGTATTCCGGAACGCCGACCTTCTTGCCCCGAAGGTCCTCCGGCTTCTTGATGCGGTCGGTGCGCACGTAGATCGAGGTATGGCGGAAGGCGCGTGACACGAACGCCGGCACGCCCACATAGGCGAAGCCGCCCTGCGCGGTCTTCACCGTCGAGCTCGACAGCGACAGCTCGCACACGTCGAACTCGGCATTGCGGAAGGCGCGGAAGAAGATCTCCTCCGGCGACAGCGTCATATAGACCGGGTCGACGCCGTCGATCTGGACGGTGCCGTCGATCAGCGGGCGGGTGCGGTCGTAATCGCCGACGGCGATCGACAGGTTGAGCTTGGCCATGGGATCCTGATATGTTGGGCGAATAGCGAGTAGTGAATGGCGAGTAGGGATAGCGAAATCTCTCCCTATTCGCTACTCGCCGTTCGCAGAAATGACAGAAGCCCGCATCGGAAAAACCGATGCGAGCTTCCCTGGAGTGGGGGTTGTTCCGGTTCAGGGCCCGAACGCCCTCACCCCGCCCCTCCCGTCGCTCACGAAAAGCTCGCGGCGGGAGGGAACTCGTCGATCAACCGAACACGTCGGCGACGATGCCGTTGTACCAGTCGATCGATTCCCGATAGTTCTGCTTGCGCAGGTCGGCCGCCTCGCCCTTCTGGCTGACGAACGTGGTGACCGCCTTGAGCTTGCCGTCGCCCGGCTCGTAGGTGCCGCCGATCTTCACGTCGTCGTCGGTGGCGATCAGGCTCCAGCAGGTGTTGGAATAGCGCGCCGGGAAGGTGCGCTTGCCGGCGAGTTCGCCGCCGATCACCATCGCCGCCACCTTGGCCTGGCTGTTGGCGGAGAACGCCGACTTCGGCATGTCGCCGGGGATGCACGCGTCGCCGACCACGAACACGTTGGCGTCCATCTTCGACTTCATGTTGTCGGGGTCGATCGGGCAGAAGCCCGACTGATCGGCAAACCCGGCATCGCGCGCGATCTTGCCCGCCATCTGCGCCGGGATGATGTTGGCGAGCGCCGCCTTGTAGTTGGCGAGATCGGTCTTCACCTCCCCGGCGCTCGGGTCGACGCCCTTGATGCCGCCGTGCATCTTCGGGTCCTGCCATTCCACCATGCCCGGGTAGTGCTTCTCCCAGCCGTCCTGGAACAGCGGCTGCTTAGAGAAATTCGGCTTCGGGTCGAGCACCACGATCTTGGCGTTCTTGAAGCCCTTGGACTTGAGCACGTGCGCGAACATGGAGACGCGCTCATATGGGCCCGGCGGGCAGCGATAGGGATTGGGCGGGCACACCATCACGATGGTGTCGCCGTCCTTGACGGCGTTGAGCTTGCGCACCAGGAGCTCGGTCTGCGCCCCGGGCTTCCACGCATGCGGCATCGTCTCGGCGGCGGCTTCCGAGTAACCCGGCACGGAGTCGAACTTGATGTCGATACCCGGCGCGACCACCAGGCGGTCGTAGGAGAGCCGCTGGCCGCTCGCGAGCACGACCTCGCGCTTGTCGCGGTCGATCGCCGACGCCATCTCGTGCGCGATCTTCACGCCTTCGCCGCGCACCTTGTCGTAGGTATGGGTGAGCGATTTGAAGTCGCGGAACCCGCCGACATAGATGTTGGAGAAGAAGCAGGTGGTGAAATTCCGCTGCGGCTCGACCAGCGTCACGTCGACCGCGCCAGCCGTCTCCTTGTTGACGTAGCGGGCGACGGTGCCGCCGCCCGGCCCGCCGCCGATCACCACGAGCTTCGCTTTCGCCTGCCCGAGCGCGCGCGGCGCGAACAGCGGCACGCTGGAGACTGCAGCGCCGGAGGCCCCGGCGAGCGCGATGAAACGTCGACGCGTCAGCTTGGTCATGGAAGTCGTTCCCTCATGGTTTTGGTGTCGTTGCAAAATAGGCGGCGAGCGCTTCGATCTCGTCGTCCTTGAGACGGCCGGCGATGTTCTGCATCACCGGATTGGGCAGCTGCTTCTCCCGGTAGGCGCGAATGATGTGCGTGAGCTCCTGCTCCGGCCGTCCGAAGATGTTGGGAATCGCGGCGGTTGCGGTCGCGCCACGATGGCAGGTCATGCATTCGGAGGCGAGATACCGGCCGAGCTCCAGATCGGGCGCGGCAGCACCCGCACGCATGCCGATGAACAGTCCGAGGGTCGCCGCCCCGCCCAACATGACGCAGCACAAGCCGCGCCGCGCCGCCGTCAACAGAACCATCGCTCGCGCCCGGTCGAAACCGCTCCACGCTAGCGCAAGACGCCGGCACCCGCGCTGCATCCGCATGTCGCACCGGCCAACCCGCGTCCATCAGTTCGCTCCGGGCAGCTTCGGTGCCGGCTCGCCCTCGGGTTTCCCGCTCAGGGTCTCCATGAAGGCAACGAGATCGAGCCGCTCCTGCTCGGTGAGTTCCACCGGCACGAACAGCGGCGAGCGGCTCGGGCGGTCGATCGGCTCCTTTTCATAGTGCACGACTACGTCCTTGAGAGTCATGGCCGAGCCGTTGTGCATATAGGGAGGCCGCAGCGCCACCGAGCGCAGGGTCGGCGTCTTGAACGCGTACTGCATCAGTTCGTCGTTCTTGATCTCGCGGCCGCGGCCGAGATCGGTCTTGGTGGTGCTGATGTCGTGAAACAGGTCGTCGGTGAACCGCCAACCGGAATGACAGGCGAAGCAATTCGCCTTGGTGTTGTAGAGGACGAAGCCCCGCTTGGCGACTTCGGAGATCGCGCCCTCCTCGCCTGCGACCCAGCGGTCGAACGGCGCGATGCCGGGCTCGAACGTCCGTTCATAGGCGGCGATCGCGAGCGCCATCGAATCGAGCGTGATCGGCGTCCCCGGCAGCGCCTTGGCGAACCGCTCCACGTATTCGGGGATCGCCCGAATGCGCGCCTCGATCACCTCGACCTTCACCGGCGTCGAGGTTTCGCGCATCGACATGGATCCGGTGGCGACCGAGGATTTGGCCTGCGCCTCGAGTGTAACGTTGCGTCCGTCCCAGCCGAACGGGGGCTGGGCGTGCCCGATCCCGATCAGGGTCTGCGACCGGCGCGAGGTCAGCTTGCCGGAATCGTTGCGGCTGCGCGCATCCGTGACCGCCCAGCCGAGATTGGGAAGATGGCAGGTCACGCACGCCGTGTCGCCCGACGCCGAGACTCGGGGATCCCAGAACAGGAGCCGGCCGAGATCGACCAGCGCCTGGTTCTCGATCGGCCGCGCCGCCGGTCGCCGGTACTCGGCCTTCATCGCTGCAATATCCGGCGATGCCGAACGGGCCTCCCAGCTTGCCGTCAACACGCCGCCGAGCCCCAGCAGGCCCGCCATGGGAAAAAGCAGGACCAATGCCGCTTTCGGTCTGTCGATCACGATTACCCTCCGGTCTGCGCAGGCCATCGCCGCCTGGCGATAGCCGCAATGAACAGCTTGCGCTCGAAGCCCATCAGGCCGCGCGACAGTGGCGAAAATGCAACCGCGTCATGCCGCCGGCTGCGGCACGATTCGGATGTAGGGCTTGGGCGCCGTCCAGCCGTCCGGGTACTGCCGGCGGGCGTCCTCGTCGCTCACCGAGCCGGCGATGATGACGTCGTCGCCGTGCTTCCAGTTCACCGGCGTCGCGACCTTGTGCTTCGCGGTGAGCTGCAGGGAGTCGATGACGCGCAACAGCTCGTCGAAATTGCGCCCAGTCGTCATCGGGTAGACGAGGATCAGCTTGATCTTCTTGTCCGGCCCGATCACGAACACGTTACGGACGGTCTGGTTGTCCGCCGCGGTGCGCGTGTCGGCGTCGCCGGAGGCGGAGGCGGGAAGCATGCCCCACAGCTTGGCGATCGCCATGTCGGTGTCGCCGATCATCGGAAAGTTCGGCGCCACCCCCTGCGTCTCCTTGATATCGCTCGCCCACTGAAGGTGCTTCTCCACCGGATCGACGCTCAGCCCGATGATCTTCACATTCCTGCGATCGAACTCCGGCTTGATCCTCGCCATGTGGCCGAGCTCGGTCGTGCATACCGGGGTGAAGTCCTTGGGATGCGAGAACAGCACCGCCCATGCGTTGCCGAGCCAGTCGTGGAAGTGGATCTTGCCCTGCGTGGTCCTGGCCTCAAAGTCCGGGGCGATATCGCCGATCGCAAGAGTCATGTCATCCTCCTTCAGGGTTTGTTGATAGTTTTCATCGATGCCTTTGTCGCTCCGCCTCGTCGAACGACTTCATCGCAGATAGTCGCTGCCTATGATGTTTCGTTCGACAAGCGGCGCGCATTTGCTCTACCGCGCCCCGCGCTGTCCAATGCATAATTCTTCTATATCTCCATGCCGATCTGGCATACATTGCCCGGCATGGACATCAAGCGCCTGCGCACGTTCGTGGCCGTCGCCGAGCACGGCACCGTTTCGGCCGCCGCCGAGGTGCTGCGCATCACCCAGCCGGCGCTGTCGCGCCAGCTCGCCGGCTTCGAGCAGCAGCTCGGCTTCAACCTGTTCGCGCGCGTCGGCAACCGGCTCCTGCTCACCGCGCCCGGCGAGCAGCTCCTGGGCGACTGTCGCAATCTCATCGCCGACGTCGCCGCGTTGAGCGAACGGGCGCGGGCCCTGCGGCGCGGCGACATTGCGGTGCTCAGGGTCGCCGGCTCCGCATTGACCATCGAGGGCATGTTTCCCGGTTTCCTGCGCCGCTGGGAGCAGCAGGCCGATGCGCCCAGGCTTGCCCTGGTCGAGGCCGATGCCGACCGGCACCTCGCCATGCTCGAGCGCGGCGAGGCGCACCTCGCCATCAACATTCTCAACGTCATCGAGGTGGACGAGCGGCGCTTCGCCAGCCGCGTGCTGCCGTGGTTCAGGGTCCTGGCGGCCTACGAGCCGTCGCGCGCGATCGGACGCGGCGACACGATCGAGATCAGCGAGCTCGTCGGCCACCCGTTGCTGCTCCCGAGCCCCTCCTATGCGACGCGCAGCATCTTCGACGCCGCCTGCCGGGTCGCCGGGGTGAGGCCCGACATCCGGCTCGAGAGCAGCGCCGCGCACGCGCTGCTGGCGCTCGCCGAGGCCGGGCACGGCGTGGCGATCATCCCATCCATCCTGGGCCCCGGGGCGAAGGCGCTCCGCACGCTGCGCGTCACCCATCGGCGCAAGGAGCTCAGTATCGAGGTTGCCGTGCTGTGGGACCGCCGGCGCTCGTTCTCGCCGCATGCCGCCGCCTTTGCGGATCTCTTCGCGGGATACGTGAAGCAGACCTTCGGGCGCAGGCGGCCGGCCGCCGTCAAGGGGAGCTGAACCGTGGATCTCAAACGCCTGCGCACGTTCGTGACGGTCGCCGAGCACGGCACGGTGCTCGAGGCGTCGCGCTTGCTGGGCGTCACGCAACCGGCGCTGTCGCGCCAGCTCGTCGAGCTCAACGGCGAGCTCGGCGTCGACCTGTTCCAGCGCGCCGGCCGACGGCTCGCGCTCACCGCCGAGGGGGGTGACCTGCTCGAGCATTGCCGCGCGGTGCTCAGCCGCGCCGACCTCCTGGACCAGCGGATCGCCTCGTTCCGCCAGGGCGAGGCCGGGCTCCTGCGCATCGCCGCCGCGCCGCAGACGATCGAGCACGTCCTCCCGACGTTGCTGCACCGCTACGCCCGCCGCCATCCCGGCGTGAAGGTGAAGGTCATCGAAGCCGTCGCCTTCGATCACTTCGACTTGGTGGAACGCGGCGACGTCGAGCTCGCCATCAACGTCGCCCAGGCAGGGGACGACCGGTTCGCCAGCTTTGCCCTGCCGCCGCTGGAGGTCCTGGCGGTGTCCAGCCGTTCCGCCGCATCGCGCGAGCACCGGCCGGGCGCGCGGCGCGCGCGTCGGTCGTCCGCGCCGCTCGCGCGGCAAACCCTCGACATCGGCGCGCTCGCGCAGCGTCCGCTGCTGCTGCCCAAGCCGGGCTTCGTCAGCCGCAGGCTGTTCGATGCGGCGTGCCGGCTGGCGCGCATCGAGCCGATCGTGGTGCTCGAAAGCGATGCGCCGGCCGCCCTGATCGCGCTCGCCCGCGCCGGACACGGCACCGCCGTCATCCCCTCCACCGTGCGCGTCGCCGACAGGCGGCTTGCCGTCGCCCGCCTCGCCTACGGCGGCAGCCCGCTGCAGACGCCGCGCGCCGTGCTGTGGGACCGACGACGCTCCCTGCCCGCCTACGCCGAGGCCTTCTGCGCCATGCTCGCCGCGCACATGCGGGAGCTGTTTGCTCACGCCAAGCGCTGACGATCGGCGCCGCCGGTCCATCGCGTGGGACATGCACGTCTCCCGAATAGTCCAGGCCCCCCGATAGGGGCGATAAGCCCGACGCTGTCGCGCGACCGGATATGCGCCACACCGGCGGCGTCGCGGCTATCCGAAAACTGCCGAAAAACGCAATGCGTCAGGTGCTATGATCGGCAGGGATCGCCCTGCGGCCCATGGGGGTGGCACGTGAATTCCGACACTGCAGCGCCGGTGACGTGGCGACGGATCGTCGACAGCCGCGATGTCGACGAGACGCGCGCTTATCTTCGTGCGCGCTTCGGCGATGACCTGGCGTTCGAGCCAGCGCGGTGGCGGGAACGGCAAGTCGATGTGCGCATCGAAGGCGTCGACCTGCCGAGCACGCTCATCCATCACGTCCGCTGCAGCGGGGCCGCGATCGAAGGCAGCCGTCCGGACAGCCACTATGTGGTGTTCATTCCGGTGAATGGGACCATCGAAGCGAGCGCCAACCGATCCAGCCTCGTGTGCACCCCGCGTCGGGCCGTGATCTTTTCTCCTGCGAGCGACCGCCGGATGCTTCGCCACGACGCATCCGCCACTTCGCTGGCTGTGCGCCTCTCGCACGGCGCTGTGGCGCGCCAGCTCGGCGCCCTGTTGGGCGAACCGGCCGACGACCTGCCCGAGTTCGCCCCCGCCATGGAGCTCGCCAAGGGATACGGCCAGAACTTTGCGCGCTACCTCCTGCTCGCCGTGCAGGATTTCCGGCAGGCCGATCCAACGCCATGGACCCCGATCACGATCAGCGCGTTCGAGGATTTCCTCGTGGCGAAGCTCCTTCTCGCGCATCCGCACAGCTACACCACGGTGCTGCAACGAACCGAGAAGCGGATCGTGCCGCGCGACGTGAAGCGCGCCATCGAGTACATGCGGGCGCAGCTCGATGCGCCCATCACCGTCGCCGACATCACGGCGGCATCGGGAATTGCCGGACGCACTCTGTTCAAGCACTTCCAGGAATTCCACGGCATCTCGCCGATGCGGTACCTGCGAAACGCCCGTCTGGAGAAGGCGCGCGAGGCGCTGGCGCGGGCGCAGCCGGGGGAGAGCATCACCGAGATCGCGATGAGCTGGGGGTTCAGCCATATGGGCCGCTTTTCGGTCGAATACCGGAAGCGGTTCGGGGAAAGACCTTCGGAAAGCCTCAGGCGCAGCGCGCGCCGCTCATAGGCCGTCACGCCGGCGGCCGCAGCGTTCCGGCGCTACTCCATGCCCTTCGGCGGCTTGCGGTCGTCCTGCGGCGTCACGTCGATGACGCGGGCGCGGCCGACGATCTTCGCCTCCCCCTTGCAGTTCGTCATGCAGGGCGCCGGATTCCAGAACGCCTTCTCGGCGCTCTCGCGGTCGTCGTCGCGAAAGCCGCCCGCGTTCGGCATCTTCACGATCGCCCAGCTCTCCTTCGACAGCTCGAATTTGTCGTCTACGACGTCGTTGAGATAGAGCACGTAGGCGACGACGGCAAAAAGCTCGTCGTTCGAGAGCGACTGCGCGTCGCCGAACGGCATGGCATGGCGGGTATAGTCGAACAGCGTCGACAGATAGGGGAAATACGAGCCGACGGTCTTGTTGGGATCGTGCGAGGCGAGCGAGCCGTGGCCGCCGGCGATGTGCGGAAAGCGCCCCGCCCCTTCGCCGAACTCGCCATGGCAGGCGGCGCAGCGCGTCATGTAGACCTCTTCGCCCGCCTTCACCGAGCCGCGGCCCGCCGGAAGCCCCTGCCCGTCCGGCCGCACGTCGATGTCCCAGCCGGCGATCTCGTGCGGCAGCGCTTCGCGGCCGATGCCGTACCGGCGCTTGCCGGAATCGGCGAAGGCGGTTCCTGCAACGAGGATCGTAGCGACGACGAACAGACCGGTGATACGGGAACGCATTGTGGCGAAGGTGACGCACGGTGGCGCCGCTTGCTCGGTCTGCTCCCTCTCCCCGCTTGCGGGGAGAGGGTCGGGGTGAGGGGGCCTTGCCGCAAGACCGTGCGCGGGGAAAGCCCCCCTCACCCGGCGCGCAAGAGCGCGCCGACCTCTCCCCGCAAGCGGGGAGAGGTGGAGCAAGCGGCACCGCGCTGCGCCGATTTCAGCGAAAAATGATTCACGACACCTCGACATTCTCGACCTCTCCGCTCGTGAGCACATGCCAGGTCTGGATGCCGTTGTTGTGATAGATCGAGTTCACGCCGCGGACTGCCCGCAGCTCCGCCTTGCTCGGCTGCACGTAGCCGGTCTCGTCGATCGCGCGCGACTGCAGCAAAAGCTCCTCGCCGTTCCAGTCGGTTTCGGCGTAGAAGCGCACGCACGCCTTGTCGAGCACCAGCCCGTCGATCTTCGCCTCGCGCCAGTTGCGGCCGCCGTCGAGCGAGACGTCGACGCGACGCACGCGGCCGCGCCCCGACCAGGCGAGCCCGGAGATCACGGTGAAGCCGCGCTGCCGCAGCGGCGCCTGCGGGCTCGGGCTGGTGATGACGGATTTCGCGTCCATCACGAAGGTGAACTTGCGCGCCGTGCCGTCGGCCATGAGGTCGGTATACTTGGACGTCTCCTCGCGCGCATACCACGGCTCGTCGCCGACCTTGATGCGGCGCAGCCACTTGACCCAGACGTTGCCCTCCCAGCCGGGCACCACCAGCCGCACCGGGTAGCCCTGCTCGGGGCGCAGCATCTCGCCGTTCATGCGATAGGCGACCAAGCAGTCGTCGAGCGCCTTGGCGAGCGGGATCGACCGGCTCATGGCGGCGGAATCGGCGCCCTCGGCGAGCAGCCAGCGCGCCCTGGTCTTGAGCCCCGCCTCCTCGAGCAGGATCCGCAGCGTCACGCCGGTATATTCGACGCAGTGGACCATGCCGTGGGTATACTGGCAGCCGTTCAGCTGGGCGCCGCGCCATTCCATCCCGGAATTCGCCGCGCATTCGAGGAAATAGATGCGGCTGGCGCGCGGGTAGCGCTTGAGGTCGGCCAGCGTCAGCATCAGCGGCTTGTCGACCAGCCCGTGCAGCATCAGCCGATAGTCATCGGGGTCGATCTCGGCGATGCCGCCGTGATGGCGCTCGAAGGCGAGCCCATTCGGCGTGATGATGCCGTCGAGCTCGTGCAGGGGCGTGAAGCTGACCGAGGATTCGCGGCTCGCGGTGAGCCAGGCCACGTCGCGGCGCACCACGTGCTTCTCGAATTGCGACGGGCTCCCATACGGGCGCGTCGCCACGCCGTCGCCCAGTGTACGCGTCCACGGCGGCACGTTGGGCGGCAGGTTCGCGGGATTGTCCGCGCGCGCCCCATCGCCGACGAGCGCGGTGCCGCCGAACGCAGCCGCCGCGGCGAGCAGGCTACGGCGGGACGGGAGGACCTTGTCCTCATGCCTCTCGGTCATTCAGGGGCCTCCTGGCGTAGTTTGCGATGGCACCGGGCCGGATATATTCTTATTTTTGAATGTGACAACATGCAACATGACTTGTCAGGTCTCGCCGCGACATTTTTCCACAAGATGCCTTCACACACGCCGAACAAATGAATAGGATTTAATCGTATTGACGAGCCCGCAGAGGCGAAAAATGAGAGCAACACGCGCGTTGAGTGTTACGTTACCGCACGACATGGCGAAAATGGTCAAGTCCAAAGTCGCTTCCGGCGCCTATGCCACGGAAAGCGAGGTCATCCGTGACGGTCTTCGGGCGCTGCAGGAACGTGAAGCTGCGGTTGAGCGATGGCTGCGAACCGAGGGGGTGGCGCGTTATGATGCCTATGAGGCTGATCCGAGTCGCGCCGTTACCATCGATCGAGCCACGAAGGAGATCAAGCGATACATAAGGAGCCGCTCAAAGACACGTCCGCGCGCTAGGTAGAACGGGTGTGCCCTACGAGCTTCTCCTCGAGGCCAGCGCCCGGAAGGATCTGAAACAAATTTTCGATTACATTCATGGTCGTGCCGACGCGCGCGTCGCCGAGGCATTTGTCGACAAGCTTCTGGACCATTGCCGGAAATTGCAGGACATCCCCGAATTGGGGACACGTCGGGATGACTTGCGACCTGGATTGCGCACTTTGGGCTATCGACGACGAGCTACGATTTTGTTTCGTGTAGACCACTCACGACGCGTCGTGGTCGTTCTAGGCATCTACTACGGCGGGCGGGAGTTCGAGACAAGCTTCCAAGATGAAGAACCCTGACTGCAAGCCGACTTCTGAACTATCGATGACCGCCTCGCTTTACCCACGTAGGGGCGCCCACCACATCGCCATGAACGAGGCCAAGCGGGCGACCACAAGGGTCGCCCCTACATCATGGTGGAGGCCGAGCATATGGCGGCTACGCCCCCACCACCTTCACGCTGGTATTCGGCTCGACCCGCACCGTCTTCCGGCGCGCGACGTAACGCTCGACCAGTTCCCACACGGGCGGGCCTTCGGTGCCTTCATTCACGCTCGCCCAGCCGGCGACCACGTAGTCCCTGCCCGCCTCGATCGGCTTGCCGCTCGCAAGGTGCGTCAGGTCGGAGATGCGCCGGCCCATCGGCGGCGCCGACGTCGATCGTGTAGCCCAGGCCCCCGCAGCGGACCATGTCGCCGCCCTGCTGGTAGTAGGGGTCGGGATTGAACAGGTTGTCGGCGACGTCCTCCAGGATCTCCTTGAGCCGCGCGCCCGTCATGGTCATGCGATAGACCTGCGGATAGGTGATCGCGGTGGCGTTGTGGATGTCCTCGACGGTGATCGGGCTTCCCGGCAGCACGCTGGTGCCCCAGCGGAAGCCGGGCGACAGCGCGATCTCGGCCTCGCGCTCCTCGGCGACCGCGGCGCAGATCAGGTCGTCGAACGTGCCGTTGAAATTGCCGCGGCGATAGAGCAGCGAGCCCGCATAGCCGACGATCCGCCCGAGCTCGGCCTCGAACGGCGCGCGCACCTGGTCGATCGCCGCTTTCATCTCGCCGTCCGGTGCGATGACGTCGGCGAACAGAGGGAACAGCCGGTAGCGGAAATCCTTCACGCTCGCCGCCGCGCACGTCGAGATCGAGCCGGGAGAGGAATTTGCCGTGGCTGCCGGAGGCGACGAGGAGCGTCTTGCCGACCCGGATCACCTCGGGCAGCGCGTCGTGGGTGTGGCCGGTGAGGATCACGTCGATCCCGGCGACGCGCGCGGCGAGCTTGCGATCGACGTCGAAGCCGTTGTGCGACAGCAGCACGACGAGCCCGGCGCCCTCGCCGCGTGCCTTCTGCGACATTGGCGCGCACCATCTCCTCGCGGATGCCGAACGACCATTTCGGGATCATCCAGCGCGGATTGGCGACCGGCGTATAGGGAAAGGCCTGGCCCAGCACCGCGATCTTGACCCCGCCCGCTTCGAACATCCGATAGGGCTCGAACACCGGCTCCTCCCACTCGGTGTCGCGGACGTTGAGCGCGAGGAAGGGAAACCCGAGGCCGTCGACGAGATCCTTCACGCGGGCCTCGCCGTAGGTGAACTCCCAATGGCCGGTCATCGCGTCGGGCTTGAGCAGCCGGAAGCAGTCGACCATGTCCTGGCCCCGTGTGCGGTTCGCGCCGAGCGAGCCCTGCCAGGTGTCACCGCCGTCGAGCAGCAGCACCTTGTCGCCCCGTTCGGCGCGCACGCGCTTGACCACCGTGGCGGCGCGGTCGAGCCCGCCGATGCGGCCATAGTCCTTGGCGAGCGCCTCGAAATCATCCGCCGTCAGCGCATAGGCGGCGGCCGACCGGTCGGCGATGCCGAAGCGCTCCAGGTAGGCGCGGCCGGCGAGGTGCGGCACGAGCCCCCTCGCCTCGCCGACGCCGAGATTGATCGACGGCTCGCGGAAATAGATCGGCACAAGCTGGCCGTGCACGTCGGTGATGTGCAGGAGCGTGACGTTGCCGAGAGGATCGAAGCGCAGGAGCTCGTCCTCGCTGATGCGCGCCTGCGCGAGGCCGCTGGCGCGCAAGCCGGGCAGGATCGCTGCCGTGGCGGCAGCGACCTGGAGGACTTCGCGCCTTGTCAGCATGAGGCGTCAGCTCACCGTGATGGCTTCCTCGCCGATGATCGTCGAGCCGTCGTCGTCGGTCCAGGTGAGCACCACTGGCCCTGACTCCATCGCCTTGAACTTGAACTGGATATACGGGTTGGCCGACACCGCCGGCTCGAAATCGGCGGCGAACACTTGTTTGCCGTTCACCGTGCAGGTGAACTTGTTGAGGATCTTGCGCGGGATCGCGTTGCCCTGCGCGTCCTTGCGCTGCCCGGTTTCCATCACGTGGGACACGAGCGCCTTCACCTCGACGAGTTCGCCCTGCTTGGCCTGCTTCTTGTCGAGCTTGATGCGTGGTTTGACCGACATTGCCGTCTCCTGGGTCCTGTCTTTGCCTGTCAGCCGCCGCAGCCGCCGATCGTGACCTTCACCTGCTTCGCCGTCATGAAGAACGAGCCGTCGTTCATGCGGGCGACCGCGGTGATGTTCTGGGTCGCCGCCAGGCGCACGCGGATATTGGCCTCGGCGACGCCGCTCGCCGGCGAGAAGTGGAATGTCGCCACGCCGCCGCGCGGATTGCTCGTCGGCCACGATCAGCACGTGGGTGACGTGCGATTGCTCGGTCATCGGGCTGTCCACCGTCACCGTCATCGGCACGGTGTTGCCGTTCTCGGCGATCTCCGGCAGGTCGAGGCGGACCTTGCCTTCGGTGGCCGGCTTGCCGCCGGTGAACTTCTTGATCAGGTCCTGCGCGTCATTGGCCGCGCGTGCCGGGCCGATCGTTGCGCCGAAGCTCGCCACCGCGAGCGCGCCGGCCCCGATCGTCAGAGCCTGCCGCCGATTGTAGGCAAGGGACATGTTCTTCACCTCTCCCCGATTGCGAAATTCATCAACGCCGCTGATCATGCGCCACGAAGGCTGTTGACTTGCAGAAACCCGCATGTCGGACTACAGAGCCCTCGTTGTCGTCTACATAGGTGGCGCCGGCGCGAGTGCCATCCCTTGGTGTTCCTTACAGGCCTCCCGCAGGCAAGAACAACATATTCATTTTCTTGTAAGTGTATAGCCGCGCCCTTGGGACAGTGCAACCAGATCGGCTTCCCGAAGGTGCGAAAAAGACACCGCCGCCATGCGACGAAAGACGAACAGCCGGCCGGTTGTGTCGCGAGGCGGCGGTGCCGATAACGCGCTGCCGACCGATAAGATGTTGAAACGTGGAGGAATTCGGCAATGAGACTGACGCTCACGACAATGTTGGCAGCGTGCGGCGTGCTCGCCGCGGCGGCGATTGCGGTCGCGCAGGACGATGCCGCCACCGAGCGGGCGATCGAGAAATATCGCCAGATGCTGAAAGAGGATCCGTGGAGCAACCCGGGCCTGCTCGACGCCGATCGCGGCGAGGCGCTGTGGACGACGCCGCGCGGGCCGAAGAACGTCTCGCTCGCGCAATGCGATCTCGGCAAGGGACCGGGCAAGGTGGACGGCGCGTTTGCCGAGCTGCCGCGCTATTTCGCCGACGCCGACCGGGTGATGGACGTCGAGACCCGCATCCTCTGGTGCATGGAGCAGCTGCAGGGATTCAATCGTGCCGACCTCGTCAAGCGGCCGCACCCCTCCGGCGGACAGCCGGTCAAGGAGCTCGGCGCCATCGCGACCTATGTGGCGAGCAAGTCCGCAGGCATGAAATTCGCCGCCCATGCGGATCATGCCAAGGAACGGGAGACGGCTGCGCTCGGCGAGACCCTGTTCTTCCGCCGCTCCGGCCCGTTCGACTTCGCCTGCGCCACCTGCCACGACGCCAAGGGCCTGCGCATCCGCCTGCAGGGCCTGCCGCACATGTCGAGCGCCGACGAGGCGCGCAAGGTGATCGGCGAGTGGCCGGCCTATCGCGTCTCCACCACCCACGTCATGACGATGCAGCACCGGCTGTACGACTGCTATTGGCAGATGCGCATGCCGGAGTTCGAGCTCGGCTCGGAAGCGAGCGTTGCGCTCATCGCCTATCTGGCGAAGCAGGCGGCGGGCGGCGAGATCGCCGCGCCCGGCCTCAAGCGCTGATCGGGAGACGACCCATGCGAACCATCGCGATCGCCGTCTCCGCCGCGCTTCTCGGCGCTACGCCCGCTCTGGCGCAACAGACCATCGACGCAGGGCGCGCCGATGCCGTGGTCAAATCGGCCTTCCCCACCGCTCCGGCCGACTGGCAAGGCCGCCTCGTGCCGGACGAGACCATGCAGGCGTGCTCGGCCCATCGCAACAGGCCGCCGAAGGCGGTCGCCGACGCGATCCAGGCGCGGGAGAAAGCGGGAATCGTCTACCCGGCCGACGGCAAGCTGATGGGCGACTGGCAGAAGGGCGAGCGGCTCGCCCAGTCGGGCTACGGGTTGCGCTTCACCGACTACCCGCCGCGCCAGGCGAACGGCGGCAACTGCTACGCCTGCCACCAGATCACCAAACGGGAGGTGAGCTACGGCACGCTCGGCCCGAGCCTCGCCGAATACGGCAAGCTGCGCGGCTACACGGTCGCGGACGTCAAGGCAACCTACGAGCGGATCTACAACGCGCAGAGCGCGCTCGCCTGCTCCAACATGCCGCGCTTCGGCGCCAACAAGATCCTCACCATCGAGCAGATCACCGACGCGGTCGCGTTGCTCATGAGCCCGGACAGCCCGGTGAACAAGGGGCAGTGAGTCGTCGCGGCGACCGGACGCGCGACGTCGGGTCGGGGCGGCGGCCGACAGCCTCGCCCCACCGACATCCTGCTGATTCACGATGTCATACAGCCCAACGCTCCGCCCCTCCCGGCGGTCATTTTGGCGGCTTCGCCGCGTGACCGTTTCGAGCCGGGCTTCGCGTCCTTCGAGGCTCGACCGCTACGCGCTCGAGCACCTCAGGATAACGCCCTCAGGATAACCCTGAGGGAGCGGAGCGCCGCGAGGGCGCTGGTGCGGAACGCCGCACCCGTGGCGTGTTTGTCCCCTTCCCGTTTGCGAGGCGGGAAAGGACACGCCGGAACACCTTGCGAGGGTGTCCCGCGCGCCAGTGACGTAGGCGCGCGCGCCCTCGCGGCGCTCCACCGCGGCGGCCACGACCGATGATGAACCGATCGTCGCTGCCGCTCCCCGCTCCGCCTCTGGTCTCTCCGGAGTACGCCCTCGGTGAGCCGGGATGGATGGGAGTAAAGAACTAGCCTGGGAATATTGTCAAGAGGCTTGGCGAACTATTTTTCCGATTTTCAGGAATGCGGTGGATCGGCGCGGTGTATTCTATCCCCTCACCACCCGGCGAACCGGCTCCACGTCTGCGCCGCGCCGTCCGGCGCAATCACGTGATACGCGGAAAACTGCGTCGCCGTCGCGCAGGCGTGGTTGGGCAGGATGCGCAGCTGCGTGCCGATGGGAAAGCGCTCCGCCGCATCGGCCATGACCGCACCGTCGCGGCGCGCCACGATGCCGTGCTCCTGGTTGGCGTCGATCATCGCCAGATCGTCGAGCAGGCGGCCGTCGGCGTCGCACACCGCGCCGTAGCCGTAGTCGCGCTTCTGCCGCTGCGTGCCGCGGTCCCGGCTCATCGCCATCCAGCCGGCGTCGACGATGGTCCAGCCCTTGGCGCCCTGGTGGCCGATGACGGTGGTCAGCACCGAGAGCGCGACGTCGTCCGGCGTGCACACGCCCACGTTCGTCATCACCAGGTCGAAGAATGCGTACACGCCGGCGCGCACCTCGGTGACGCCGTCGAGCCGGCGCGCCGACAGCGCAGTCGGCGTCGAGCCGACGCTCACCTCCGGGCAAGGCAGCCCGACCGCGCGCAGGCGCTCGGCCGCACGCACGCATCCGCCCCGCTCCTGCTCGGCGAGACGCGCGAGCGCCTCCGGCGTATCCAGCCCGTACGAGCTGCCGGCGTGCGTCATCACCCCTTTGAGCGCGGCGCCGCCGCGATGCAGCACTCCGCCGATCTCGATCAGCAGCGGATCGTCGGGCGCGACTCCGGAGCGATGGCCGTCCGTGTCGATCTCGATCATCACGTCGAACGCGTGGCGCTCGCCGCCCCCCTTGTCGACCACCGCCTGTGCGGCGGCTGCGGAGTCGGCCAGAATGGTGAGCCCACAACCCTGGCGCCGCAGCGCCAGGACGCGATCGAGCTTGGCCGGCGCGATGCACACCGCATAGAGAACGTCGCGGAAGCCGGCGGCGAAAAACTGTTCGGCTTCCTTCAGCGTCGACACGGTGATGCCAGTCGCGCCCGCCTGTTGCTGCAGCCGCGCCACCTCGATGCATTTCGGCGTCTTCACGTGCGGGCGCAGGCGCACGCCGAGGGCGGTCATGCGTTCCTGCATGCGGGCGATGTTGCGCATCATGCGCGCCTGGTCGACCAGTGCGGCGGGGGTCGCGATGTCGGGCATCATGATGGACGGTCCTCCAGCCACGGCATGAGGCGCTCGAGCGTCGGCCACTCGAGGTCCGGCGGCGGCAAGCCGTCGGGACGCGTAAGCCCGACGCGGTTGTGCCAGTAGGTCCGCAGGCCCACGGCCGAGGTGCCGACGAGATCGTAGGCCGAGCCCGCCACGAAGGCGGCGGCATGCGGCGGCACCGCCAGGCGCTCGAGCGCAAGCCGGTAGGGACGCGGGGCGGGCTTGTAGAAGCCCGCCTCCTCCGCGGTGACGATGCAGTCCCAGGCGACGTCGAGCCGCGCCGCGGCCAACCGGCCGAGCCGGATCGAGCAGTTGGTGACGACGGCGAGCCGGGCGCGCCCCTGCAGGGAAGCGAGCGCCTCGGCGACGCCGCTCCACACCGGCAGCTCGCTCCACCGCGCCTCCAGCGTGTCGGCGGCGCTTGCCGGCAAACCGACCGCGGTGCCGGCAGCCCGCACCAGCTCCTCATAAGGTTGGTAGGCACCGCAGCCATACGTCAGGCGCAGGTATTCGGAGCGCCAGGCGCGCCCTTGGCTGTCGGAGCCCGCCGCCGCGTTCCACACCGTCCACGAATCGAGCAGAGCCGTGAGCAGGTCGAACAGCACGGCACGCGGAAAAGTCGGCGCGATCATGGCGGGGAGTGTAGCGCAACGAGGATCGGCTGTGATCGAGCGATCAAGAGCTTCTTCAGCGCGGCGAGCTCGCTCGCGTGCTCGCGCCTTTGGGAGTTCGATGGCGCCGACATGCCCGCCCGCGTACCCACGCGCCACGGCGTCTCGGTGCGGCTGACGCGGTTCGTCGACTTCCCTGAAACAGCGGTTTCGTCCCCGCCCGCCGTGTCGGTAAGGCGGTTCCCGCCTACCGGCCCTTCAGGACAATTCAGATCGTTTCAGCGCGCCTTAAGTACAGGGGCACGCGCGCCGCCGCATAGTGTTCCCGCTGATGCACGACGTCCATCACCGGAGACGAGACCATGAAGGCCACCATGATTGCTTTCGCCGCGGCGGTGATCCTCGGTTTGGCGTCGACGGCCCTCGCCACCGAGCCGTTCGGCGCAAACACCCCGGTCGTACGCGACAAGGACGCCAGCGCCTATGCCCAGGCGCCGGTGCGCAGCCTGCGGCGCGCCGCGGCGCAAGCAAGCCAGCCCTTCACCGCCGACGAAATCAGCCGCCCGGAGTAAAAGCGCTGCCGGTCCATCAGTTTGCGCGTTACCGCCACGACCTGCCTCATTCAGGGCATTTCGGATTCTGCCCAAGGAATTGCCCGGTCGCCTGTGACAGATTCGGCGTATCGGCAGTTCCGCCTTAGACTGGGTTTCCCCGCGGAGACCAGGCATAGGCACCGGCTATGCGTCGAGGGGAGCGGCGGAGATGAGGCGGCGTGAAGCCCTCATGCTGCTCGGCAGCACGGCGATTTGGCCGTGCGCCGCGCGTGCGCAGCAGCATCAGCCTGCGATGCCGGTGATCGGCTTCCTCCACAGCCAATCGCCCGACGGTTTCATGGAGCCAATGCGCGGATTTCGCCAGGGGCTGAAGGAGACCGGCTTTACCGACGGCGAGAACGTGGCGATCGAGTACCGCTGGGCCGAGAACCAGCTCGAGCGGCTGCCGGCCCTGGCGGCCGACCTGGTCCGCCGCAAGGTCGCAGCGATCGTGGCGATGGGCAACGCCACGGCACTCGAGGCCAAGCGGGCAACGACGACGATTCCGGTCGTCTTCAACGTCGGCGACGATCCGGCCAGGCTTGGCCTCGTCGCCAGTGTCGCGCGGCCGGGCGGCAACCTGACGGGGATCAACTTTCTCACCAGCGAGCTGACGGCAAAGCGGCTGGAGCTGCTGCGGGAGCTGGTACCCGAGGCGGCTCGCATCGCCGTGCTCGACAATCCCGCCAATGCCGCAACGTCCGAGCCCACGTTGCGCGACCTGGAGGCGGCCGCCCGCGCCATGGGAATTCATATCGACGTCTACAGCGCCAGCACCAGCGGCGAGATCAATACGGCCTTCGCAGGCTTCCTGCGCGAGCGGCCACACGCACTGTTCGTCGGTCCCGGCCCCTTCTTTACCGCCCGGCGCGTCCAGTTGGCGCAATTGGCGGCGCGCCATGCGGTGCCGGCGATCTACGCGCAGCGCCAATGCGCCGAAGTCGGCGGATTGATCAGCTACGGCACGAGCAACAGGGATGCGTGGCGGCAGGTCGGCGCCTACACCGGCATGGTCCTCAAGGGCGCGAAGCCGGCGGACCTGCCGGTCGTGCAGTCGCACAAGTTCGAGCTGGTCATCAACGCCGAGACCGCCCGGATGCTCGGCCTCACGGTGCCGCCGTCGCTGCTCGCGCGCGCCGACGAGGTGATCGAATGAGCAACTGTCATCTTGACGCGGCGAGATCGCTGATCGATTGGGTCGCGTCAAGGCTGGCGCTTCGCGCCCCCGCGCTACGCGCGGCTACGGCCTTGACCCGGCCCAATCGCTCAGCGCAGCGACTACCGTGCGGTCGGCACGCTGTGCCGACCGCCGTGACGGTCGGCCCAGACCACGTCGTCGCGAACCATGGCGTTGAGCGTGGTGATCATCTTGCGCATCACCGCCACGATCGCAACCTTGGGCAATTTGCCAGCGGCTTTCAGGCGATCATGGAAGGCTTTGAGCGTAGGATTCCAATTGCTGGCGCTCATTGCCGCCATGTAGAGCACCTGGCGAACGTGCGCACGACCGCCCCAGATGCAGCGCCTTCCCTTGAGTTTGCCGCTGTCGAAGGCATAGGGAGCGACGCCGACGAGTGCGGCCACTTGCTTACGGCTCATCTGACCGAGCTCGGGCAGCAGCGCGATCAGCGTACATGCCAATACTGGTCCGACGCCTGGCATGGACGTGAGCAATCGGTAGCGCTGCTCGAGACCAGCGTCGGCCATGACGGTCTCGACCAGGCGCTCGTCGAGCAGATCGATGTCGGCGGCGAGCTTGGCGATGCGGCGGCGCGAAAGTCTCTGCAGCATCGCATCCTCCAGCAGTCTGGAGCCATTCTCGGCGGCGACCTTCTCGGCGCTGAGCTGGCGGCGAACGGCGAGCATCTCGGCCAGCCGTCCGGCAGCCTGGACGTGAGGCTGCGCCGGACGTGTCGGCATGATGGCGACGAACGAGGCGATCATGCGGGCATCGAGTGGATCGTTCTTTGCCAGAACCCCGCTGGCCCTGGCGAACTGCCGCAACTTGAACGGGTTGACTTGGCGCACGGGCATGCCGGCAGCGTGCAAGGAGCGTATGACGCCCCGCTCGTAGCCACCGCTCGCCTCGATGCCGATCGCTGCGATCGAGTAGTCCCGCAGCTGCTCGACCAAGGCGGCCCAGCCGATCTTGTCGTTCGGCACGGAGGAGCATTGCGCGTCAGGCAACACCATTACGTCCAACCGATCCTTCGACACGTCGATTCCGCAAAACGAGAGCATCTTCGTATCCCTTCCTTGCTGATGCGGGCTCGTGCCCAAGCAACTGTTCGGGTATGGAAGAAGCGACTGGAGCTCCAAGCTCATTCGCGGTTTAGGATCCGAAGCGGCTACGGGCTTCCGGTCGCGACGGGGGCGGTGTCATGAACCGACCCCCGTCACTCCTCAATATGCTTCTTTCCCGTCATACAAGGCGGCGGGCATTCCTGCGGTTGCTCGGCGGCGCAGCGGCGTGGCCAGTGGCGGCGCGCGCGCAGCAGCCGACGAAGCCGGTGATCGGCCTCCTCGGCGGAGGTTCACCTGCGGCGGGCGCCCACCTGGCGGCAATGTTGCGCCAGGGCTTGGCCGAAGCGGGCTCCATCGAGGGCCGCGACGTGACGATCGAATATCGTTGGGTCGAGGGTCAATACGACCGACTGCCGGCGGTGGTGGCGGAACTGGTACGCAGTCAGGTTGCCGCGATCGTTGCACTCTCCACTCCGCCGGCCCAGGCTGCAAAGGCTGCAACCGCGACCATTCCCATTGTATTCGGCGCCACCGATGATCCGGTGAGGCTCGGCCTCGTCGCGAGTTCTTGCCCGTCCGGGGGGCAATGCGACCGGCGTCCACTTCTTCGTCTCCGATCTCGCGGCAAAGCAACTGGGCTTGCTGCGCGAGCTCGTTCCCGCTGTCGCGCGCATCGGACTGTTGGTCAATCCCCACCATGCGAATGCTGGCGTCGTGGCGCGAGACTTGACTGCTGCGGCGGCCACCATCGGAGTGAAGATCGATGTCATTCAGGCAAGCGACGGCCGCGGGATCGAAGCCGCATTTGCAACGCTTGTCGGCAGCAAAGCCGAAGGGCTCGTCGTCGCCGCCGACCCGTTTTTCTACAGCCGGCGCCTGCAACTTGCCACGCTGGCGACGCGGCATGCAATCCCAGCCATCTACAACGCGCGCGAATATGCGGAAGCCGGCGGCCTGATGACCTATGGAACAAGCCTGACGGAGGTGTTTCGGCATATCGGCGGCTACACCAGCCGTATCCTCAAAGGCGAGAAGCCGGCCGACCTGCCGGTCGTACAGTCCACCAAGTTCGAGTTCGTCATCAACCTGCCGACCGCCAGGGCCCTCGGCCTCGAGGTGCCACCCACGCTGCTCGCGCGCGCCGACGAGGTGATTGAATGAAGCGGCGTGCGTTCATCACGTTGCTCGGCGGCGCGGCGGCATGGCCGCTCGTCGCAGGCGCGCAGCAGCCGGGGATGCCGGTGATCGGCTTCCTCCACCAGGGATCGCCCCAGCCATCTGCCCATCTCATCGACGCCTTTCGCCTCGGCTTGCGGGAAGCGGGATATGTCGAAGGTCGAAACGTCGTGCTCGAATTCCGCTGGGCGAACGGCGAATACGATCAGTTGCCGGCGTTGGCGGCCGATTTGATTCGCCGCCAGCCGAGCGTGATAACTGCAGCCCTGCTTCCGGCCGCACGCGCAGCGAAAGCGGCAACCGCGACCATACCGATCGTCTTCGTCACCGGTTCCGATCCGATCGAGAGCGGATTGGTTACGAGCTTCAATCGGCCTGCCGAGAACGTTACCGGCGTGAGCCTGTTCTCGGTGATGCTCGCCGCAAAGCGCCTGGAATTGCTGCACGAGCTCGTTCCGCGAGCAACCGTCATTGCCGTGCTTGTCAATCCAACCAATCCGAATGCCGCGTCCAACATGCGAGAGATCGAAGCAGCCGCTCATCGGACCGGGTTGCAAATCGCATTCATCAGGATCAGCAGCGACAGGGATTACGACGCGGCTTTTTCGACGATCAGCCAGCTTCGAGCCGGCACTCTCTTGGTGAGCGCCGATGGCTTCTTCGCCAGCCAAAGGGGACGGCTCGTTGCGTTGGCGGCGCGTCTTGCCGTTCCGACCATCTATTTTCAGCGGGAGTTTGTCGACGCAGGCGGGTTGATCAGCTATGGAACCAGTTCGTCTGACATGTATCGTCATGCAGGCATCTACGCCGGCAAGATCCTCAAGGGCGCCAAGCCGACCGAATTGCCGATCGAACAGCCCACCAAATTCGAACTGGTGATCAACCTGAAGACCGCCAAGGCGCTTGGCCTTGAAGTGCCACCCACGCTGCTCGCGCGCGCCGACGAGGTGATCGAATGAATCGCCGGGCGTTCATCACGCTGCTCGGCGGCGCGGCAGCGTGGCCGCGCACGGCGTGCGCGCAGCAGCCTTCGATGCCGGTGATCGGATTCCTTCACCCGACATCGCCTGACACGAACGAGCACCGTCTGCGGGCATTTCGCGCCGGCCTGAAAGACACCGGGTATGTCGAAGGCGAGAACGTGACGATCGCGTACCGCTGGGCGGAGAATCAAAGCAGCCGGCTGCCGGAGCTGGCCGCCGACCTGATTCGCCGACAGGTCGCGGTGATCGTCGCGCCGTCGACCCATTCGGCATTCGCCGCAAAGTCGACGAACACCATTCCGATCGTCTTTGCCGTCGGCGACGACCCAGTCAAGCTGGGTCTTGTCGCCAGCCTCGCCCGGCCTGGAGGCAATGCAACAGGCGTCAACTATGTCAATGCCGAGTTGGGGGCAAAGCGGCTCGAGCTCCTGCGTGACATGGTCCCCGGGGCAACGCGTGTGGCCGTGCTGGTCAATCCCACCAATCCGAATGCCGAAGCGGCGCTGGGTGAGATGGCGGTGGCTGGTCGCGACATGGGATTTCAGCTCCAGATCCTCAAAGTCAGCACCAGCGGCGAGATCAATGCCGCCTTCGCGGCTGTCCTGCGCGAGCGGACCGATGCCTTGTTCGTTTCTGGCGACACCTTGTTCACCAGCCGGCGCGTTCAGCTTGCAACTCTTGCGGCGCATCATCGAGTCCCTGCGATCTATGCCGCACATGAAATTACCGAAGTCGGGGGGCTGATGAGCTATGCGTCCAGCATTGCGGATGCTTGGCGCCAGGTCGGCACCTACGCCGGCACAATCCTCAAGGGCACCAAGCCCGCGGACCTGCCGGTCATCCAGGCGAGCAAATTCGAGCTGGTGATCAATGCCGAGACCGCCAGAATCCTCGGCCTCGAAATCCCCCCGACCCTGCTCGCACGCGCCGACGAGGTGATCGAATGAACCGGCGCGCGGTCATGGCGGTCCTCGGGACACGGTGGCGGCGGCCGTCGCGTAAGATGTCGGCGTCTCCCTACCCCGCTCACCCCTGCTGGCGCAGGAAGTCGCGCAAGCTTCCCTTGTCGTAGCCGCGCTCGGCGACGAAGCGGAACACGGAGAGAAAGTCATCGGGCCTGAGGTAGCCGGGAATGCGGAAGACCTCGCGCCTGTCCGGCGGAGCTGTGGCCAGCTCACCGGCGGTCTCGGGAAAGAACTGGATCGTCGGCGTGAAGCGCACCTGGTATTTCGTGGCGAGCCGCTTCTCGGCGAGGTGCTCGCCGTCGAAATCGGTCACGCTGCGGTCGCCGCGGATGTTGAGCTGCAGGATCTCGAAGCGGCTCTTCACGAAATCGGCGATGTCCGGACGCGCGAAATTGGTAAGGTGCATTTCCTTGCAATAGGGGCAGCCGCGCAGCTCCCACACGACCGCCAGGCGCTTGCCCGCCTTGCCGGCGGCGTCGAGGTCGTCGGTGAGATCGAGCAGGCTGTCGAGATACCACGGCTGGCGGTACAGCCCGTCCTCGGTGAGGATCGGCGCCTCGGCGCGGGCGCGCCCGGCGAGCGCAAATGCCGCAGCGCTGCCCACAAGAAATTGGCGTCGTGTAATCATTGCGTAACCGTTCCTTGCCCGGTCGCGATTCATTCGTCAACTGTTCCCGGTAACGAATCGTTGTAGCGCGACGGGCCAAACTGCGCCGTGTTAACAATGGATGAAGGACATGTGGTCCCGGCTCGTGCTCGCTGCAAGTATCGCGCTCTGCCTCGCCGCCGCACGCCCCGCCGCGGCCGATGCGCTCGACGATTTCAACGCGGCCGTGGAGTCGTTCTCCTCGCATCATCGCGTCGCCCTGTTCTATCTGCGCACCGGCAATGTCGACCTCGCGGCGATCGAGCTCGAGCGTATGCGCGAAGCATGGGGCGCGGTGGTCGACCGCTTCGGCGCACGACCGCCGGAGGTCATCACCGATCGGGCGCTCTACACGCTCACCCTGACCGATATGGCGACCCGCATGATCGGGATGCACATGGTGCTCGACATGGGGCGGACGGACGTCGCGGCCGAGGCGCTGGCGAGCTTGCGCGACGTGTTGGCGCGGCTGCGGCGCGCGAGCGGCATCACCGTCCTGGCCGACTGCGTGCTCGACGCCAACACCGCCATGGACGCGCTGTTCGGCTACCGCAACGCCCGGCTCGATCCGCCGAACGCCGCGGTCGCGCCCGAGCTCCGCGCCATAGCGACGCGCTATGGCGACACGCTGGCGCGGTGCGAAACGATCGCGCCGCAACGGACCCTTGCCGATCCCGAATTCCGCCGCCTGGTTGACGGCGCGCGCTCCGGGCTCGCCCTGCTGGCCCAGGCGCTCGAGCACCGCGACCAGGACCTGCTCGCTCGCGTGATCGACGAATTGCGCGCCCTCGACCGGCTTCTTGCCTTCCGTTTCGGCTAGCGCATGTTCCGGCGAAGTGGGTACCGGTTCGCTGATAAGAACATGCGCCAAGCAAGAATCTACAGCCATTCCCGATCGAGTGGGTGGGCAGATGGAACCAATTCGATCGGAAATGGCTGTAGAAAAAATTTTCTGCTCTCACGCACGGCAAAAAGGCAACGCGGAGCGCTTGACGCCGCGCTCCGCTTGAGGCTTGCATCGACAGTTGCACTTTGTCGAATTCGTCAGAGGCCCGGATCCCCGGAATGGCCTTCCCCCGCCTCAAGCCCGTCGAGCCTGCGCGCGAGCTCGACCATATGCTCGAGAAGGCGAAGCAGGCCGCCGAGTTTCTCAAGGCGCTCTCGCACGAGAGTCGCCTGTTGATCCTGTGCATGCTCGCCGAGGGCGAGAAATCGGTCACCGAGATCGAGCGCGCGCTCGACCTGCGTCAGCCGACCGTCTCGCAGCAGCTGGCGCGGCTGCGCGCCGACGGCCTGGTGGCGACGCGGCGCGACGGCAAGGCGATCTACTACAGCCTGGCGAGCGAGGAAGCGCGGGTGATCCTCGGCGCGGTCTACGATGTGTTCTGCGGCAAGAAACGGAAGGGGTGAGGGGCACCCGACCAATTGCACATTATGGTTGTATTTTTGTTTGTGCAACCTGATTTTCATTTTGGCAGTACGGCAGAACGAACTCGTTTACGGATTTCTCTGTGGTTTCATGGCGTTACGGAAATAGCCCCGGCCACCGGCGCCAGGTCGCAGACGCGCAGCTGCACCCGCTCGGCGCCCTGCCAGCGGTCGACGGCGAGCGCTCCGGCGACGTGCACCGGGTTGCCACGTTGATTCAACAACGCCTGCCCAAGCCTTTGTCCGGCCGCACGAAATGCGATGGCCGACAGGAACGTGCCGTCGCCGGATTTTAGACGCACGCGCACATGCGCCTGCGCTTCCTCCGCATAGGCGATCGTGTGCGACGGCAGCGCGAATACCGGCTCGGCATTGCCGGCGCCGTAGGGGCCGGCGCGCGCGATCGTGGCGACCAGCTCCGGCGTCGCCCCCTTGGCGGAGAGCGCGCCGTCGATCATGAGCACGTCCTCGGCACGCGCCGCCTCGACGGCGGCTCCGAGCGTATCTTCCAGGTAGGCACGGAACGCGGTGAGGCGGTCGCGGGCGATGGTGACGCCGGCCGCCATGGCGTGGCCGCCGCCCTTGACGAGCAGACCGTCGGCCACGGCGCGCCGGATCGCATGACCGATGTCGACGCCCGGGATCGAGCGCCCCGACCCGGTACCGGTGCCGCTCGCGTCGAGCGCGATGGCGAAGGCCGGCCGGCCGAAGCGCTCGCGCAGGCGCGCCGCCACCAGGCCGACCACCCCGGGATGCCAGCCGGGCGCGGCGGTCACCACCACCGCCCCCTTCTCCTCGAGGCCGAGCGCCGCGGTCGCTTCCGCCTCGGCTTCGGCAAGCGTCACCTGCTCGATCGTCTGGCGCTCGCGGTTGAGCCGGTCGAGCTCGGCGGCGATCGTCGCGGCTTCGACCGGATCGTCGGTCAGCAGCAGGCGCGCCCCGAGATCGGCGCGGCCGATCCGTCCGCCCGCGTTGATGCGCGGCCCGAGCAGGAAGCCGAGATGCCACGGCTCCGGTGGGCCCGCCAAGCGCGCCGCGTCCATCAGCGCGGTGAGGCCGATGCCCTCGCGCCGGCGCATGGCGATGAGGCCCTTGACGACGAACGCGCGATTGAGCCCTTTCAGCGCCACCACGTCGGCCACGGTGCCGAGCGCCACCAGGTCGAGGAAGCCGAGGAGGTCGGGCTCGCTCCGCTGCGCCGACCAGAAGCCGCGCGTGCGCAGCACGCGGTTCACCGCGACGATGGTCATGAACACGAGCCCGACGGCCGCGAGGTGGCCGAGGCCCGAGAGGTCGTCGAGGCGGTTCGGGTTCACCACAGCGTGCGCCGGCGGCAGGCGCTCGTCGGCCAGGTGATGGTCGATGACCACCACGTCGAGGCCGAGGCGGCGCGCCGCCTCGAGCGGCTCGTGGCTGGTGGTGCCGCAATCGACCGCGACCAGCAGTCTCGCCCCGCGCTGCGCCAGGCTCTGCACCGCCTCGACGTTGGGGCCATAGCCTTCGAACAGGCGGTCCGGGATGTGGATGATCGGATCGAGGCCGCCGGCACGCAGGAAGCGGGCGAGCAGCGCCGCTGCGGTCGCGCCGTCGACGTCGTAGTCGCCGAAGATCGCGACCTGCTCGCCGCGCGTCACCGCGTCGGCGATGCGCGCGGCGGCCGCGCCCATGTCCATGAGGCGGTCGGGATCCGGCATCAGCCGCTTCACCGTCGGGTCGAGAAAGGCCTCGACGTCCTCGGGGGCGACGTCGCGCGCGGCGAGCACGCGGGCCAGGAGCTCGGGCATCCCGTGCCGCTGGACGATCGACAGCGCGCGCGCCGACGCCCGATCGTCGAGGCGGTCGTGCCAGGCACGGCCGCACACCGAGCGCTCGACGTCGAGAAAGAAACGGGCCTTTGCGCCCGCCGGCAGCGCGGACATCCTCATCGCAGTCGAATCAGTTGTTAGAATATCTTGCGATACTGGATGAAGCCGGGACGCTCCGCCAGCTTGTCGTAGAGGGCGCGCGCGACCGCGTTGGTTTCATGCGTCAGCCAATGGACGCGGCTTGCGCCGGCCGCCTTCGCCTTCTCCTCCACGGCGGCGATGAGGGCGCGCGCGACGCCGCGGTTACGCACATCCTGGTGGACGAACAGGTCCTGCAGATAGCAGTAGTCTCCGACCGTCCAGCACGAGCGGTGAAAGATATAGTGGACGATGCCGACGAGCCTGCCGTCCACATAGGCACCGAGCACGCCCATCGGCTCGTTCGGGTCGTGCAGGCGCGCCCAGGTGACGTCGGTCGTCGCGGCCGGGATGTCGACCTCGTAGAAGATCTGATAGCCGCGCCACAGCGGCTCCCATGCGGCGCGCTCCGCGACGCCCACCGGCCGGATGGTGACGTCGGGCGCGCGCATCGCGATCCTCATCAGTCCAAATGGAACTTGTCGAGCTGCCGGTGCTCGGCGGAGATCCAACGCACCGTGCCGGTGACCGAGCGCATCACCACGGTCTCGGTATGGATCACGTCGCGGTTGAAGCGCACGCCCTTGAGCAGGTCGCCGTTGGTGACCCCGGTCGCGGCGAACAGGCAGTCGCCTTTGACCATGTCCTCGATCTGGTATTTCTTGCGCGGGTCCTTGATGCCCATCTTGGCGGCACGGCTGCGCTTCTCCTCGGTGTCGAGCACCAGCCGGCATTCCATCTGCCCGCCGATGCAGCGCAGCGCCGCGGCGGCCAGCACGCCCTCGGGCGCGCCGCCGATGCCGATGTAGATGTCGATGCCGGTGGCGTGGACGTTGGCCGTGTGGATCACCCCGGCGACGTCGCCATCGGTGATCAGACGCACCGCCGCGCCCGACTTGCGCACGGCGGCGATCAGATCCGCATGGCGCGGCCGGTCGAGGATGAGCGCCGTGAGGTTCTCCGGCTTCACGCCTTTGGCCTTGGCGAGGGCGGCGAGGTTCTCGCCGGGGGGCGCATCGAGATCGACGACGCCTTTGGGGTACCCCGGGCCGATCGCGATCTTCTCCATATAGACGTCGGGAGCATTGAGCAGCGTACCGCCCTCGGCCATCGCCATGGTGGCGATGGCGCCGGGCATGTCCTTGGCGCACAGCGTGGTGCCTTCGAGGGGATCGACCGCGATGTCCACCTTGAAGCCACCCTTGTTGCCCACCACTTCGCCGATGAACAGCATCGGCGCCTCGTCGCGCTCCCCCTCCCCGATGACGATCGTTCCTTCGATCGGCAGATTGTTGAGCTCGCGGCGCATGGCGTCGACCGCCGCCTGGTCGGCGGCCTTCTCGTTGCCGCGCCCGCGCAGGCGCGCAGCAGACACCGCCGCCCGCTCGGTCACCCGCACGATCTCGAGCGACAGGATGCGCTCCAGCATCAGATGCGGCTGCACTACCAATGACATTCGTCGAACTCCTTCAATCGCCCGCCGGACAATACGGCATGATTCGGTGCCACGTGACCCAAAACGTGCGCTAGTTCTTTTCGATCCGAATGACCTGCGGCGTCCCGGATATGACCTTGTCCTGCTCGATTGCGGCAAGCGCCTTGCGAACCGCATCTTCCGTCGTCGCATATGTAATCAGTATGACGGGCACCGCGGGGGCGGCGCGCGCCGGATCCTCGCCACCCTTGGGACGCTCGCCGCGGTGGCGTTGCACGATCGATTCGAGCGAGATCTGCTGCTCGGCAAGCCGTGTCGCGATGGTGGCGGCGGTGCCGGGGCGGTCGACCGCGAGCATGCGGATGTAGTAGCCGCCCTCGTGGCGCTGCATCGGCGCCTTTCCGCTCACCGCCAGGCGCCCGGTCGGCCGCCCGAACGGCGGCGTACGCACCCCGCGGGCGATGTCGCCGATGTCGGAGACGACCGCCGAGGCAGTCGCCATACCGCCGGCGCCCGGGCCGACCAGTGTGATCGCGTGCACCGCGTCGGCATCGACGGTGACCGCGTTGGTGACGCCCATGACCTGGGCGATCGCCGAATCCTTGGGCACCATGGTCGGGTGCACGCGCTGCTCGATGCCCTGATCGGTCGCGACCGCAACGCCGAGGAGCTTGATGCGGTAGCCGAGCTCCTCGGCGGCATCGAGGTCGTCCGGGGTGATCGAGGAAATGCCCTCCACGTAGACCGCATCCGGGTCGACCTTGGTGCCGAACGCGAGGCTCGCCAGGATGGCGAGCTTCTGGGCGGTGTCGTGCCCCTCCACGTCGAAGGTCGGATCGGCTTCGGCGTAGCCGAGGCGCTGCGCATCCTTGAGGCAATCGGCGAATGACAGCTTCTCCCGCTCCATGCGCGTGAGGATGTAGTTGCAGGTGCCGTTGAGGATGCCGTAGATGCGCTCGAGCGAATTGCCGACCAGGCCTTCGCGCAGCGTCTTGATGATGGGAATGCCGCCGGCGACGGCGGCCTCGAAATTGAGCGCCACGTGGTGCTGTTCGGCGAGCGCCGCCAGCGCCACGCCGTGGCGCGCCAGCAATGCCTTGTTGGCGGTGACGACGGATTTTCCGGACGCGAGCGCCCGCTCGATCGCCGCCTTGGCGGGGTCGCCTTCGCCGCCGATCAGCTCGACGAACACGTCGATTCCCGGATCGGCGGCAAGCCCCACCGGGTCGTCGACCCAGCGCATGGCGCCGAGATCGACGTCACGCTGGCGCGAGCGCGAGCGCGCGCACACCGCCACGACTTCGATCGGGCGGCCGCAGCGCGCCGTGAGCGCCTCGCGCTGGCGCGCGATCAGCTGCACCACCGACGCGCCGACGGTGCCGAGTCCGGCCAGACCCACTTTCAGCGGCGCCACCATGCAAGGTCCGGAAAAAACGGGTGGAAACGCCCCTCACCGGCGGGTCGCGAGGGGGACCACGTTGTGCAACTTTTCCGGGGCCGATTCAAGGAACCGGCGGATGTTGCGGGCGGCTTGGCGGATTCGCTGCTCGTTCTCCACCAGGGCGATGCGCACGAACCCCTCCCCGTGCTCGCCGAAGGCGACGCCGGGCGACACTGCGACTTCCGCCTTCTCCACCAGGAGCTTGGAGAATTCCAGGCTGCCGAGCGAGCGGAACATGTCGGGCAGCGGCGCCCAGGCGAACATCGAGGCGGGCGGCGCCGGCACGGGCCAGCCGGCGCGGCCGAAACTGTCCACCACAGCGTCGCGCCGGCGGCGGTAGCAATCGCGCATCTCGCGGATGCAGTCCTCCGGCCCGTTGAGCGCGGCGGTGGCGGCGACCTGCACCGGCGTGAAGGCGCCGTAATCGAGGTAGGATTTCACCCGCGCCAGCGCCGCGACGATGCGCTCGTTGCCGACCGCGAACCCCATGCGCCAGCCCGGCATGGAGAAGGTCTTCGACATCGAGGTGAATTCCACCGTCACGTCGATCGCGCCCGGCACCTGCAGCACGGAGGGGGGCGGATCGCCGTCGAAATACACCTCCGCATAGGCGAGGTCGGAGAGGATGAAGATGCCGTGCTTCTTCGCGAACAGCACGAGGTCGCGGTAGAAGTCCAGGTCGGCGACGAAGGCGGTGGGATTGGCCGGATAGCATACGACCACCGCGATCGGCTTGGGGATCGAGTGGATCACGGCGCGCTCGAGCACCTCGAAGAACTGCGGCGTCGGGTCGGACTGGATCGAGCGGATCACGCCACCGGCCATCAGGAAGCCGAAGGCGTGGATCGGATAGCTCGGATTGGGAACGATGATGACATCGCCCGGCGCGGTGATCGCCTGCGCCACATTGGCGAAGCCCTCCTTGGAGCCGAGCGTGGCGACGATCTGGGTCTCCGGATTGAGCTTCACGCCGAACCGGCGCTGGTAGTAGGCCGCCTGGGCGCGCCGCAAGCCGGCGATGCCCTTGGAGGCCGAATAGCGATCGGTGCGCGGCTTGCCGATCGTCTCCTTGAGCTTTTCGAGGACGTGCGGCGGCGCCGGCAGGTCCGGATTGCCCATGCCGAGGTCGATGATGTCGGCACCCGCATTGCGCGCCTGCGCCTTGGCGCGGTTCACCTGCTCGAACACATAGGGCGGCAAACGGCGGATGCGGTAGAACTCTTCCATAAGTCGCGGGCTCCCTCGAGACGCTCTCGGCCGGGATCGGCCTCAACGGCGAGGCCCGGCGCGAAGCAGCCTTCTAGCACGGGATTGTGTCGGCGGGAGTAGGATTTCCGTCAGCGCCTAGCGGCCCGGCGTCCGCGCCGGGATGGAGCCGGTGGTTTCCAGATCCTGGCGCGCCCGCAGGGCGGTCAGTTCCTCGGCGACCCGCCGGCTTTCCTCGGCGGTGAGCGGCCTTCCGGCGCGCGCGGCCGGCATGTGGTTGACCGCCGGAAAGGCCGGCGCGACCGCCGGACGGGGCGGAGTGTCGACCGGCTCCGCCAGATCAGCCAGCTGGGCGGTGCAGCCGGTGGCCGTCACGGCGATCACGCCGAGCACCGCCGCCCAGCGCGCCTTCGCGGAAAACCATTCGTGCCAACGCCACCGTGACATCCTGGACCCCGGCATTCCGACACCGCCGCCACGGGCTGGGCCCCCGCGACAGCGAGATGTCTTGAGGAACTTATCCCGCTGATATCTCCTATCCAGAAATGGTAAAGTTGGCGTCAAGGCGCTGCGGTATGGGTGCGCGGCGCAATTCTCTCCCGGGCGGCCGGAACGGGGGGCATATTGGCATTGGCCGAAAGATCTTGATCCCATGAACGAGAAGGCCCCCGCGGAGCTGACCCCCGTCGCCCAGGTCGACGTGGAGGCGTTTGCCAAGAATTTCGGGCGCCTGGTGGAGGAAGGCGGCAAGGCGCTCGCCGCCTATCTCAAGCCGCGCGAGGAAGGCCAGATCAAGAGCGAGATGCCGGAGGAAGTGACCGATGTCGTGAAAACGCTCGGCCAGGTCATCGAGTACTGGCTGCGCGATCCGCAGCGGGCGTTCGAGCTACAGGCTGGCCTCGCCAAGGACTATCTTGAGCTGTGGGCGGCGGCCACCAAGCGTTTGGCGGGCGAGGACGCGCCGCCGATCGCCGCGCCGGACCCGAAGGATCGTCGCTTCGCCGATCCGGAATGGACCACGAATCAGTTCTTCGATTTTCTCAAGCAGGCCTATCTGCTGACCACCCGGTGGGCTGATCACCTGGTCAAGGATGCGGCCGGCCTCGACGCCCATACCAAGCAAAAGGCCGAGTTCTATGTGCGCCAGATCGCCAACGCGATCTCGCCGTCGAACTTCGTGCTGACCAATCCGGAGCTGCTGCGCCAGACGCTGTCATCGAACGCCGACAACCTCGTGCGCGGCATGCACATGCTGGCGCAGGACATCGAGGCCGGCCGCGGCACGCTGAAGATCCGCCAGTCCGACGCGGAGAGGTTCGCGGTCGGCAGGAACCTCGCGATCACGCCCGGCAAGGTGATCTTCCAGAACGAGCTGATGCAGCTCATCCAATACGCGCCGACGACGCCCAAAGTACTCCAGGCTCCGCTGCTGATCGTGCCGCCGTGGATCAACAAGTTCTACATCCTCGACCTCACCCCGGAGAAATCCTTCATCAAGTGGTGCGTCAGCCAGGGCCTCACCGTGTTCGTCATATCGTGGGTCAACCCGGACGCGCGGCTCGCGACCAAGAGCTTCGAGGCATACATGAACGAGGGGCCGCTCAGGGCCCTCGAGCTCATCGAGCAGGTGACGGGCGAGCGCAAGGTCCACACCATCGGCTATTGCGTCGGCGGGACGCTGCTGTCGGTCACGCTCGCGCACATGGCGGGCAAGCATGACGACCGCGTCATGTCGGCGACCCTGTTCGCCGCGCAGGTCGACTTCACCTATGCGGGCGACCTCAAGGTGTTCGTCGACGAGGAACGGGTGCAGGCGCTGGAACGGCGCATGGACGAGCAGGGCTACCTGGAGGGCTCGAAGATGGCGAGCGCCTTCAACATGCTGCGCTCCAACGACCTGGTCTGGCCCTATGTGATCGGCAACTATCTCAAGGGCGAGCCGCCGCTGGCGTTCGACCTGCTCTACTGGAATTCCGATTCGACCCGCATGCCGGCGGCGAACCATTCGTTCTATCTGCGCAATTGCTACCTGCACAACAAGCTCAGCCGCGGCGAGATGATGATCGCCGGCGAGCCGGTCGATCTCGGGCGGATCACCATTCCGATCTACAACCTGGCGACGCGGGAAGATCATATCGCGCCGGCGAAATCGGCCTTCCTCGGCGCGAAATTCTTCGGCGGCCCGGTGCGCTACGTGCTCGCCGGATCCGGCCATATCGCCGGCGTGGTCAATCCCCCGGACAAGACCAAGTACCAGTATTGGACCGGCGGTCCGCCGACCGGCAATCTCGACGGCTGGCTCGCCAAGGCCGAGGAGCACCCCGGTTCGTGGTGGCCGGACTGGCTGCAATGGATCAAGGACCAGGACCCGACCGAAACGGAGCCGCGCGAGCCGGGCGGCGGCAAGCTCGAGCCGATCGAGGATGCGCCGGGAAGCTACGTCAAGGTGAGAGATTGATTACGCCACATGAGCGATTGATAGTGTGACTGCTGGTGCGTGCGTTGGGGCACCGCAGCGAGGGCGACGCATGACCCAGGAATTGTTCTGGCTGGTGCTGACGATCATCATGACCGGCCTGCTGTGGGTTCCCTACATGATCGATCGCATCATGGTGCGGGGCATCGAGGCAACCGTCGACAATCCCGGCCCGAACGCCGTGCCGCAGTCACCATGGGCGCAGCGGCTGATGGCTGCGCACGATAACGCGGTCGAGAACCTGGTGCTGTTCGCACCGCTGGTGCTTATCCTGCACGTGCTCAACATCCACAGCGCGCTCACCGTCACCGCCTGCGTGCTCTATTTCGCGTCACGACTGGCCCACGCGGTCATCTACGCCTGGGGCGTGCCGCTGTTTCGCACCCTGAGCTTCCTCGCCTCGTGGGCGGCGCTGATCATCCTGGTGCTGTCGGTCTTCCGGATTGTGTGACCGAAAAGGCACGCTCCTTCATGCAATGCCCCCGCCAGTATTGCTAATACACTGTGATTTCCGGTATTTTCGCTCCAATGGCCCCGGTCCGAGGGGCGGCTTGAAAGTTCCTCCTGCTGGGCATGGGGCAGCCGATGGCGAAGCGAGCGTTCAAGATTTTCCTGATCAAGCCGTCCCACTACGACCACGACGGCTATGTCATCCAGTGGCATCGCTCCTCGATCCCGTCCAACAGCCTCGCCAGCGTGCACGGCCTGCTCGCCGAGTGTGCCGACAACAAGGTCCTGGGGCCCGAGGTCGACATCGAGATTGACGCCTGCGACGAGTGCAACACCATCGTCAGGATCGAGCGGATCATCGGGCAGATCCGCGCCGCCGGCGGCGGGTTCGTCGGCCTGGTGGGCGTGCAGTCGAACCAGTTCCCGCGCGCTCTCGACATCGGCCGCCAGTTTCGCGCCGCCGGGATCCCGGTGGTGATCGGCGGCTTTCACGTCGGCGGCTGCATCTCCATGCTGCCCGAGCTGCCGCCCGATCTCAAGGAAGCGCTCGATCTCGGCATCACGCTGTTTGCCGGCGAGGCCGAGGGCCGCATGGCCGACGTCCTGCGCGACATCGACAGCGGCCAGCTCAAGCCCATCTACAATTTCCTCAACGACCTTCCCGACATGTCTTCGGCCATGTTCCCGATCCTGCCGGCCCGGCTGGTCGAGCGGGTGTCGGGCAAGTACACGAGCTTCGATGCCGGCCGCGGCTGCCCGTTCCAGTGCAGCTTCTGCACCATCATCAACGTGCAGGGACGCAAGTCGCGTTATCGCACGCCCGACGACGTCGAGGCCATCATCCGCGCCAACGCGGCGCAGGGAGTGACGCGCTTCTTCATCACCGACGATAATTTTGCCCGCAACAAGAACTGGGAACCGATCCTCGACCGCATCATCGAGATGCGCGAGCAGCGCGGCTTCGTGATCCGGCTCCTGATCCAGGTGGATACGATGTGCCACCGCATCCCCGGCTTCATCGACAAGTGTGCCCGGGCCGGCTGCGCCACGGTCTATATCGGTCTCGAGAACATCAACCCGGAATCCCTGATGGGCGCCAAGAAGCGCCAGAACAAGATCTGGGAATACCGCGAGATGCTGCAGGCCTGGCGCAAGGCCAAGGTGATGATCTGGGCCGGCTACATCCTCGGCTTCCCGACCGATACCCCGGAGTCGATCAAGCGCGACATCGAGATCCTCAAGCGCGAGCTGCCGATCGACATCCTGGAGTTCTTCTGCCTCACGCCGCTGCCCGGCTCGGAGGACCACAAGATCCTGTACACGAAGGGGGTCGCGATGGACCCCGACATGAACAAGTACGATCTCGAGCACGTGTGCACGAGTCACCCGATCATGTCGAAGGAAACCTGGGAGAAGGTCTATCGCGACGCCTGGGACCAGTATTACGACGACGCGCATGTCGAGACGATCCTGCGCCGCGCCTTCGTCAACGGCCTGCACATGAGCCGCGTGGGCAACGCGCTGACCGTGTTCTCCGGATCGAACTGGATCGAAGATGTGCATCCGCTGCAGTTCGGCATGATCCGCCGCAAGGTGCGGACGCAACGCCGCCACGGCATGCCGATCGTCAACCCGCTGATCTTCTATCCGTGGCGCGCCTACGATTTCGTCAAGGGCGCGATCCAATGGGGCCGCCTGGTCCATCGCTACCGGCGCATCCGCAAAACCATCCAGGCTGACCCGCAGTCGAAGCACTACATCGACGAGTTGCTGCGGCCGGTGGAGGGCGCGAACCGAATGGACGAATTCGTGCAGGTCTATGCCGACCGCATCCCGAAAACCTACGGGGCACCCGTGCGCGAGGCCGTCGCCGGGTAGCTTGGCCCTGCTAGGGAAACAACGGCGCCTGAGTCAGTCCCATGGTCTCGGGAAAGCCGAGCATCAGGTTCATGTTCTGAACCGCCTGCCCCGAGGCACCCTTGGTGAGGTTGTCGAGCGCCGAGACGATGATGGCGCGCCCGGCGATGCGATCCGGGGCAATCCCGATGAACGTCATGTTGGAGCCGCGCACGTGGCGCGTCTGCGGCACTTGGCGGAACGGGAGCACGTGCACGAACGGCTCCCGCGCATAGGCCTTGGCGATGGTCGCGTGCAGGTCCTCGGGGCTCCGGCCCCTGCGGCCACGGACATAGATGGTCGACAGGATGCCGCGGTTCATCGGCACGAGGTGCGGCGTGAACGTCACCGTCACCGCGCGTCCCGCCGCCTTTGCGAATTCCTGGTCGAGCTCGGCCATGTGGCGATGGCGGCCGACGCCGTAAGCGTTGAAGCCCTCGGACACTTCGGAAAAGATCATCTCCTCCTTGGCCGCCCGTCCCGCCCCGGTCATTCCCGATTTCGCATCGATCACGATCTCGTCCGGATCGATCGCCTTCGCCTTGAGCAGCGGGACCAGCGGCAGTTGCGCGCAGGTCGTGTAGCAGCCCGGATTCGCGACCAGATGCGCACGCTTGATGTCGCGCCGATAGACCTCGACCAGGCCATAGACGGCCTGCCCCTGGATGTCCGGGGCGTGATGCTCGTGGCCATACCAGTGGGCGTAGGCCGCAACGTCGGAGAGGCGAAAGTCGGCCGAGAGGTCGACGATTTTCGCCGCCGGAACCTGGCCGAGGATGAGCTTCACCACCTGCTGCGTGGTGGCATGAGGGAGCGCGCAGAACACGAGGTCGAGCCTGGCGGCAAGCCAGTCGACGCTCTGGATGGCCGCGAGCCTGGGCAACGCATAGGGAGAGAATTGCGGGAAGACCTCGCGCATCTCCTGGTTCGCACGGCGATCCGCAGTGAGGAGCGCGATCTCGACGCGCGGATGCGTGAGCAGAAGCCGCACCAGCTCCGCACCGGTGTAGCCCGAGGCGCCGAGAACGCCGATCCTCTTCTTGCTGGCCATGAGCGCGCGCCTGTCCGTCGGGCGCGCGCTTTAGCGAGCCCCCGCGAGCGCGTCAAGAACGGCGATCAGTCCTTCGATATATCACGCGTTCCCGTCGGTCGGATCGTTCAACAGCGAGCGCGGCCGCACGCACGCACCGGCTTCCTGCGGACGTGAGAGATGCTGGCGCAGATAGTGCGCCATGGCCGCCGACGAGGTGAGTCCGTTCTCCCGATAGCGCTCCTCGAGATAGCCGAACACGGAGTTGATCGCCTCGGACTTCATCACCCCGTGCAGCATCAGCACATCGATAACGAGCACGAGCGAATCCGCGAGCGCAAGCTCGGCGCCCGTAAAGATCGGCATGTCCGGTTTGACTGCCACGTAGCGCACTCCACTCGCTGCCCGCCCTATGAAAACTCAATATAGGCGACTCGTGATCGATTTTTAGCAAAAATCAAAACTGCGCTTAACGCGTACCCAAAATCACGTATGCGTCGGCGATTCTTCGCAATCGTCGCCAATTTGCGAGCTTTGGCGCGGCCGGGGCGCAGCGGCTCGTCTTAACGGGGGAAGCCGCCCACGGGCGCCTTCCCCCTCCTTTCACTCCTGTTCAGAGCACGGTGTTCCAGGCGATCGGCACCAGCCGATAGCCGGCAGCGTCCTTCTCGACGCGCCCGAGCGAGGGGAATGCGAAGTGGAACCCGGCAATCAGCGTCTTCTCGGCCGCCGCCATGTCGTAGAACCTGCGGCGGGTCTCAACCGCTTTGACGGGATCAATATCGAACGCCACGTGCCAATCGGGATTGCGCAGGAACAACTCGGGGATATTCGTGACGTCGGACTGCACCAGGAGGCGCGCCGATCCGGAGGCCACCGCGAACGCCGTGTGCCCCGGCGTGTGCCCGCTGGCGTCGAGGGCGGTGATGCCGGGGGCGACCTCCTTGCCCCATTCGTAGCGCGTGACCTTGTCGGCGATGTTGGCCAGGATCTTGCGCGTGTTGGCGAAATAGCCCTTCATCATGTCGTTCGCCGCTTTCGCCATGTTCTCGTCGCTCATCCAGAACGCCCAGTCGGGCGCGGGCGCCTTGATCTCGGCATTGGGGAAGGCGAGCCCTCCGTCCGCCGCCTTGACGCCGTTGATGTGGTCCGGATGGAGATGGGACAGAACCACGATGTCGATCGCCTTCGGATCGATGCCGGCGGCCGCCATGTGGGCCGGCAGCAGCCCGACGGTCGGTCCGACGCCGGGGCCGATGCCGGTGTCGATCAGCACCAGTTTCGAGCCGGTGTTGATAACCACCGGGTTGAACGGCACGGTCACCTGCCCCTTCGGCATGTAGGCGGCTTCCGCCGCCGCCAGCGCCTGTTCCTTTGGAACGTTGCGGACGAAGCCGTCCGGCATGGGAAACGTGCGTCCGCCATCGGTGATCTGGGTAAGCTCGAAATCGCCGACCTTGTAGCGATAGAAGCCGGGAGCCTGTCGGCCGCCGGCGGGCGCTGCCGCGCGCGCAGGCCGGCTCGCCGGCAGTGGAGCAACAATCGCCACCGTTGCCGCGGTGGTCAGGAAGGTGCGTCGCGTGAAGTACGTCATGTCGCCCTCCCCATCAGATCGTCGGATTCCACGGCACTGGACTCTCGCGATAGCCGGTGCCGCTCTTCTCGACATAGGCAAGGCTTGGGAACGGATAGTGGAAGCCCTGCACCATCATCTTCTCGGCCGCCAGCATGTCGTACACCTTGCGCCGGGTCTCCTCTGCCATCTTGCCATCCTGATCATAGAAGGCGTGCCAGTCGGGATGGCGCACGAACAGGTGCGGCACGTGGGTGACGTCGGCCTGCACATAGACCTTGCTCGAGCCCGAGGCGATGATGTGCGAGCTGTGGCCCGGCGTGTGACCCGGCGTTGCGACCGCCGTGATGCCGGGCACGACTTCCTTGTTCGGCTCGTAGGGCGTGACCTTGCGGCCGAGCGCGTCGAACACACGGCGCAGGTTCTTGAACACATCCTGCATGCGTCCGGCCGGTGCGCGGCTCATCTCGCCGTCGTCCATGAAATATTTCCACTCGGCGGCGGGAACCAGGACCTCGGCATTGGGGAAGGCGAGCTTGTTGTCGGGGTCGAGCAGGCCATTGATGTGATCGCCGTGGAAATGCGAGATCAGCACGGCGTCCACCGCGTTGCGATCGATGCCGGCGGCCTTGAGGTTGGCCTGGAACTGCCCGGTCACGCCCTTGCTGCGCACGAAATTCGCTTCGCTGGTGCCGGTATCGATGACCACCAGCTTGGAGCCGGTGTTGACGACCACCGGATTGTACGGCGTCGTCATCATGTCCTTCTCGTAGTAGGCGGCGGCGAGCGCGGCGTTCACCTCGTCGCGCGTCTTGTTGGTGACGTGATTGTCGGTGAACTTGAACTTGTTCGCACCGTCGGTAACGACCGTCACCTCGATGCTTCCGACCTTGTAGCGATACCAGCCCGGCGCCTGGCTGCCGGCCGGCGGCGCGGCGGCGCGCGTGCGGGACGGCGCAAGCGGCGCCAGCGCCGGTGCGAGCGTGGCGGCAGCCGCGGCGGTGAGCACCCTGCGGCGGGACAGCACGGTCATCGTTTCCTCCCTCGGTTCTGTGGCGGACGATCTGCGGTCGCCCGAATGCTTTTCGGCGGCTTTTTCTCGTTCGGCGGTTTCGCGCAAATCCCCCGAGGTGCCTTCTTAAAGCATTTTCGCGGGCTTGTGCAGCCGCATGGTTGCGGCCGGCAGACCGAAAGCCGGTGGTCGGCAGCGCCATAGGGAGGCGCTTTGATGCATCAAGGCGAACAGGGAATTCTGTTATGGTTTGGATCGTGTATTAATACAATTAATGCGTGCATCCGGCGGGCGACCCGGCGGCGTCGGGCGGCCGCGGGAATGCGGTGGGGAATTGCTGGCCGCAAGCCCGGCTAACTGTCGCGAGGATTGAGATGCCGAGACACAAGCGCGATCCGCGCGACGTGGAGATCGCCAAGCGCGTGCGAACGCTGCGCCTGCAGCGCGGAATGTCGCAGACCGAACTGGGCGGGGTCTTGGATGTCACGTTCCAGCAGGTGCAGAAATACGAGACCGGCTCCAACCGGATTTCGGCCGGCCGCCTGCAGCAAATCGCCGAAGTGCTGGGGGTGCCGGTGACCTATTTCTATTCCGGCTTCGAAGACGCCGAGAAGGCGCCCGCGCAACCTGTGGAAAGCGAGCTCGACTTCCTGCAATCGCCGCAGGCGGTGCGCCTGATGCGCGCCTATGCGCGCATCCAGGATCGTACGACGCGGCTGAAATTGCTGAAGCTCACCGAGTGCATTGCCGGCGAGTGACGAGCGCCGCGGAGACGCGAGCTATCCGCCGATCAGGCTCCACAGCCAAGTCAAGGTCCTGCTGGTCACGTCGCCGAGTAGCAACAGGGTTGCCGCCCATAGGAAGGCGGAGGAGAAATTCGCAATCTGGAATTGCCAATAGGGCATGCCGAAAATGCCGGCGACGATCGGAACCGAGGCACGCAATGGCCCGGAAAACCGCGCGATGAAGATCGCCAACACGCCCCACTTGGCAATGAACGCCTCGCCGCGCGGCAACAGCTCGGGATGCCGCGACAACGGCCACACGCCGGCGATCGACGTCTTGAACTTGGCGCCGAACCAATAGGAGAGCCAGTCGCCGAGCGCCGCGCCGACCGCTCCGGCGACCCAGATGGAGACGAAATCCAGGCCTCCCGGGCCGATCAGCGCGCCGATTCCGACCAGCGCCGCCCATGCGGGCAGGATCAACGAGACGAAGGCAAGCGATTCCCCAAATGCCAGCGCAAACACGATCGGCGCCGCCCACGCCTGGTGGCTGCGCACGAAATCGATGATGACCTGGGCGTACTGCTCGAGATCCATGGAGAGGACGGGCGCGTGGCTGCCGTTATCGACGTCGCGCCATGCTGTAGCCGAAGGACGCTCGTCTGCCCAGCACGGCGTCGGCAGCACAGGGGCAGCCTATCCCGGCAAGGTGGCCGCGGTCTTCGGGTAAAACTGGTTGACGACCACCAGTGCGACGATGAGCAGCGGGACCGCGAGGAACGCGCCGATCGGGCCCCACAGCCACGTCCAGAACGCCAGCGCGAGAAACACGTTGAGGGGGTTGAGAGTGAGCCGATGCCCCATGATGGCCGGCGTGATGAAATGTCCCTCGAGCGTCGTCATCGTGACGAAGCAGGCGGGCGCGACGAGCGCCTGTGTGAGCGTCGGAAAGGTGACCAGGCCGACTACGAACAGGACGATGTTCATGGCGAGCGGCCCGAGATAGGGAATGTAGTTGAGGACGAAGGCGAGCACCGCCCACACGGCGATGTTCGGCAGGCCTGCCACATAGGCGATGATGGCCGTGCCGAGCCCGACCGCGACATTGATCACCGTGACGACGGTGAGATAGCTCGACAGGCTGTGCTCGATTTCATTGAGGGTGCGCAGGATGCGCAGCCGCACGCTGCGATCCTCGGGCACCTGGATAACGTAGCGACGCAATTCGTTACGCCCCAACAAGAAAAAGAACAACGTTCCGAGGAATACGACCAGTTCGCCCAGCGCCGGCGTGAGCACCGTCAGCGCGGGGGTGACAAGGCTCGGTCCGATCTCGACTTGGAGGGCGCCGCCGCCGGCCGCCGGCGTGATGGCATTGCGCAGATCGCGCAGCGCAGCCAGCGGCCGATCGAAGACCGCGAACTTCTCGCGGATCGTATTGCCGATGTTGGGGGCCTTGCCGATCCACTCGATGGCAGGAGCCGAGAACAGCGTGATCACCAGGGACACCGACCCGATCAGCAGAATCATCAGCAGCGTCGCCGAGACCCAGGACGGGATCCGATAACGCTCGGCCAGCGTCGTAAAAGGCGCCAGCATCGTGCCGATGACGAACGCGGAGACGACCGGCAGCAGGATCGTGCGCGCGAGATCGAGAACCGCCCAGAACAGCACGACGAAGATGCCGACGGTCGCGACGTGGGCCGCGGTCTGCCAGGGAATTCTGGCAGCACCGATCGGCTCCTCCGCGTCGAGGCTGGGAAGCCCATCCCGGCGAACGTCCACCCATGCCTCCTGCGACCACCGTACAATATGGCAAGTACCCAATTCGAACCGGGCGATTTGGTTGCGTTTGAGGCGCCGAGGGGCCCTGACGAAGGGCCCGCGCGCCTTCTAGGCTTGCCAATCGGCGACAATCCGCACAAATCCGGACGATCCGGCGCCTTCATGGTTCCGCCACGGCCGTGGCATAGTCACCCTGGTGATTCGCCCAGTCCCTCACCATTTCGGCACCCATGGCCAGACCCAAGACCACCGCAAAGACGCGCGACCTGTTCGATACCCTCCCCGCCCCGGCCGCCCGCCGGGCGGCCGCGACCGGCCGGGGCGCGCCCAAGCCATCCGCCGCCGAGGGCGGGTACACGGCCCGGCATATCGAGGTCCTGGAGGGGCTCGAGCCGGTTCGGCGCCGGCCCGGCATGTACATCGGCGGGACCGACGAAAAGGCGCTGCACCACCTCTTCGCCGAGGTGATCGACAATTCCATGGACGAAGCGCTCGCCGGCCACGCCAACTGGATCGAAGTGGAGATGGAGGCCGACGGCTCGATCACGGTCATCGACAACGGGCGCGGCATCCCGGTCGACCCGCATCCCAAGTTCCCCAACAAATCCGCGCTCGAAGTGATCATGTGCACGCTGCATGCGGGCGGCAAGTTCGATTCCAAGGTGTATGAGACCTCGGGCGGCCTGCATGGGGTCGGCATCTCGGTGGTCAACGCGCTCTCCGAGCGCGTTGAAGTCGAAGTGGCGCGCGGCCAGGAGTTGTTTCGCCAAATATTCGAGCGGGGCAAGCCCAAGGCCAAGCTGGAGAAGCTCGGGCGCGTGCCGAACCGGCGCGGCACCAAGGTCCACTTCAAGCCCGACCCGCAGATCTTCGGGCCCAAGGTCGCCTTCAAGCCGGCCCGCATCTTCAAGATGGCGCGCTCCAAGGCCTACCTGTTCGGCGGGGTCGAGATCCGCTGGCATTGCGCCAAGGAGCTGCTCGCCGGCGTCGACGGGGTACCCGAGCAGGAGACGTTTCACTTTCCCGGGGGTCTGAAGGACTACCTCACCTCCGCCATAGGGGGTCAGACCCTGGTGCATCCGGACCTGTTCGCCGGCTCGTCGGGGCGGACCGGCAGCCACGGCACGGTCGAATGGGCGATCGCCTGGGTCGGCGATGCCGACGGCTTCGTCTCCTCCTACTGCAACACGATCCCCACCCACGAAGGCGGGACCCACGAGGCGGGCCTGCGCGCCGCCCTCACCCGCGGCCTGAAGGACCATGCCGAGCGCATGGGCCAGGGCAAGAAGGCCGCCTCGGTGACCAGCGACGACGTGATGTTCGGCGCCGCCGCGATGTTCTCCGTGTTCATCCGCGAGCCGGAGTTCCAGGGCCAGACCAAGGACCGGCTGGCGAGCGCCGAAGCCCAGCGCATCGTCGAGCAGACGATGAAGGACGCCTTCGATCATTGGCTCGCCGGCAATCCGAACCAGGCCAACAAGCTGCTCGACTGGGTGGTGGAACGCGCCGAGGAGCGGCTGCGCCGCCGCCAGGAGAAGGAGATCGCGCGGCGCTCAGCGACGCGCAAGCTGCGCCTGCCGGGCAAGCTCGCCGACTGCACCAACACCGCCGCTGATGGCTCGGAGATCTTCATCGTCGAAGGCGATTCGGCCGGCGGATCGGCCAAGCAGGCGCGCGATCGCGCCAGCCAGGCGGTGTTGCCGCTACGGGGAAAAATCCTCAACGTCGCCAGCGCCGGCAAGGACAAGCTGGCGCAGAACCAGCAGCTCGCCGACCTCATCCAGGCGCTCGGCTGCGGCACCGGCGTGCACTACCGCGACGAGGACCTGCGCTACGACCGCGTCGTCATCATGACCGACGCCGACGTCGACGGCGCGCATATCGCCTCGCTGCTCATCACCTTCTTCTATCGGCAGATGCCCAAGCTGATCGAGAACGGGCACCTGTTTCTCGCGGTGCCGCCGCTTTATCGCCTCTCGCACGGCGGCAAGAACTTTTACGCGCGCAATGACGCCCACAAGGAGGAGATCCTGCGGCGCGAGTTCCACGCCAACGCCAAAGTGGAGGTGAGCCGCTTCAAGGGCCTGGGCGAAATGATGGCGGCCCAGCTCAAGGAAACCACCATGGACCCGGCCAAACGCACGATGCTGCGCGTCGTGCTCCTGCCCGACGACCGCGAGGACACCGCCGGCTCGGTCGAGCGGCTGATGGGCAGCAAGGCAGAGGCGCGCTTCGCCTTCATCCAGGAGAAGGCGGAGTTCGCCGGCGAGGATCTGCTGGACGTGTAGCCCGCCGCCTCAGGTTCCGCGTTTGGGGGCCGGCACCGGGAGTCCGGCGATCTTCAGCTGGACGGCGCCGAGGTGGGTCCGGCTGGTGAAGTACAGGGTTTTCCAGTCGTCGCCGCCGAAGGCGAGATTGGTGGTCGACGGCTGCCCGTGCACGATGCGGCCGAGCTTCTTGCCCTGCGGATCGAGGATCCAGATTCCGCCTGCGCCGCCGCAATAGACGTTTCCCGCCGTGTCCACTTTCATGCCGTCCGGCACGCCGGGCTCAGCCCCGCGCAGGTCGGCGAAAACCCGGTCGGTCTGCTTCGCCAACAGGCCGTTGGGCAGGACCTCGAAGGCCCGGATGTGGCCGCGCCGCGAATCGTTGATGTAGAGCACGCTTTCATCCGGGGAGAACGCAAGGCCGTTGGGGGCGACGAACGTGTCGGTGACGAGCGACATGGTGCCGAGATCGGGCGTGACGCGGTACACGCCGGGAAACTGCAGGTCCCATTGCTCGGGGACGATGTTGTGGTTCGGATCGGTGAAAAAGATCGTGCCGTCGGACTTGACCACGACATCGTTGGGGCGATTGAGGCGACGCCCCTGAAAACTGTTGGCGATCACCGTGAGACTGCCATCGAGCTCGCGCCGGGTGACGCGCCGCGTCTCGTGCTCGCAGGCGAGCAGGCGGCCCTGGAGGTCGCGCGTGAGCCCATTGGCCCGGTTGGTCGGCTCGAGGACCACGGTCACGCCCTGCCCCGGCGTGTACTTGATGCGCCGGTTGTTGTGGATGTCGTTGAAGAGCAGGTAGCCGCCCTCCTTCCACCACAGCGGCCCCTCGGCCGGCCCGAGCGGTCCACCGAACCCCTGCGCCAGTTCCTGGACCGGGTCGGACGCGGAGACGATCTTGTCCAATTCCGGAGCGAGCTGCTCGATCCGTCTGGCCGTTTGCGCCGAGGCGGCACCGATCCCGCTCGCCAACGCAAGGCCGCCTGCAGCGGCCGACGTCGCCAGCATGTGCCGACGCGAGATGCCGGACTTGCAACGCATGGCATTCCTCCCTTTTCGCGTACCGTGTTCTTCGGCGCCAAATGGCTGCCGGGCCGTCGCGCGATCCCTACTCGACCTTCAAGGCGAGCTTCATCACCAGGGTCGCCCTTTTCTCTTCTTCGCGCTCGATGTTGGTGGCGTATTCCTCCGGCGTGCTGGCGATCGGATCGGCACCGTCGGCGATCATGCGCTTGCGGAAATCGTCCGCCCTCGGCATCACCCGCAGCTCCTTGTTGAGCCGCTCGACGATGGGGCGCGGCGTCCCCGCCGGGGCGAGCAGCCCGCAATAGAACCCCACCTCGAAGCCAGGCAGCCAGGACTCGGCAGACGCTGGGACGTCGGTGGGCACGTCGTCCCCTCCGGGCGTCGACGCTGCTCATGGGATACCGGTTGCGGCGCATTGGCAATGCAATATTGCGGCAGCGGAGTCCGGGGAGGCCGCATAGATGGGGATGCTGAAGCTCGACCATGCGACGATCATTGCCCCCTCGCTCGGCGAAGGCGTCGATCACGTGCGCGCATGCCTCGATATCGACATTCCTTTTGGGGGCACGCACCGCGAAATGGGGACGTACAACCACCTTCTTCGCCTCGGCCGCGATACCTTTCTGGAGGTCATCGCGATCGATCCGGCCGCCGCGGCTCCCGCCGTCGCGCGCTGGTTCGGCCTCGATGACGTATCCGCCGTTCGATCTGCCTGGGAGGACGGCCGACGCCTGCGCGCCTGGGTCGCCAGGACGCGCAATCTCGACACCGTGCTCGCGCATCACGGCGATGTGTTGGGTCGTGCGACGCGCGTGTCGCGCGGCGATCTCTCGTGGCTGTTCGCGGTGCGGCCGGACGGCTCGCTCCCGGCAGGCGGCGTTGCGCCTTCGGTCATCGATTGGGGCGAGCGTGGATCCCCGGCTGCTGCGATGCAGGACCTTGGCGCCGGGCTCAACGCTTTCGCGATCGAGCACCCCGACCCCGCCTGGGTCGCAGACCTCTACCGGCAGCTCGATATCGAGAATGCGCCCCAGGTGCGCAAGGGATCGGAATTTCTTTATCGGGCGACGATCGAAACGCCGCGAGGCCTCAGAGAGCTGTGGTGAGACGCTCCGCGGTCACATGGCGGCGGCGATCCGATCGCCTGGCAGCCGCTGATGATACTCACATATGGGGTGCTGAAGGGTATGACCTCACGGTCACCCTCATCTCCGCATCTTCGGACTGCATGACGTGCTTGAGAATGCTGCCGACCGCAAGATCGACCACCGGGCGAAGCCCGTATCCCAGCGTGACGAGGGTTATCGCGGTGACCACGACCACCCACCGGACCAATTGCGAACGCAGCCCTCTCGTCAGAAATCGTGCAAACCGGCTTCCCTGAGTGCCGACCAGGCTGGCCATCTTCCCCTCCTCTCGCCAATTCGCCAGCATGGTACGCTCGCTCCGGCGGCAAGTGTGTGAGGGGCGTCACATCAAGCGGGCTCATGGACCGTTCGGTCTGTCGATCCTGCATGCCTCGTGGGCCGTGGCGGCCGTTGTCGCGGGGTTTCCTCCCGACTATGCTTCGCTTTCAGAGGGCAAGCCGGACCACGTGGTTCGGAACCGAAACGGCGGCCCATGAGGGCGACGGGGCAGCCGGTCTGGTTCCGCAAGCGTCATTCCTAAACGAGCGCCCGCCTGCGACTTGGTCGTTTTCCCGGCTGCCCGTCCCGCAATCATCGATAGCGCGCGCCGCAAAGCTGCGACCGTTATGCGCGTCGTGCGGCAGCCGAGCACACACGGGAGGATTGGATGAGCAAGAATCCGCTGTGGCTGATCGTGAGTGCCGCCCTGGTGGCGATGCTGCTGCCGAGTTCGTCCTACGCGCAAAGCACCGACGCGGCGCTGAGCGGCCGGGTGACCTCGGCCGAGGAAGGCGCCATGGAAGGCGTCCTGGTGGGCGCCAAGAAGGGCACGATCACCATCACGGTCGTCAGCGACAAGGAGGGCCGCTACAGCTTCCCCGCCGCGAAGCTCGAGCCCGGCGCCTATACGGTCACGATCCGCGCGATCGGCTACGAGGTCGACGGCCGGCCGGCTACCGAGGTGGCGGCGGACAAGACCGCGAGCTTCGATCTCAAGCTGCGCAAGACCAAGAAGCTCCCCTCCCAGCTGACCAACGCCGAATGGATTCTCAGCGCGCCAGGCACGCCGCAGCAGAAGCAGGTCTATTACAGCTGCGTGAGCTGCCACACGCTGGAACGGATCTTCAAGTCGCAGCACGATGCCGCCGCGATGGTGGAGGCGATGAAGCGCATGGGGGACTACGCCAATCAGAGCACCCCCCTGCATCCGCAGCGGCGCATCGCCCGCCGGCTGCTCGAGGAGCGCGGCGAGGCGCGTGAGCAGGCGCTGCGCCAGCGTGCCGACTACCTCGCGACGGTCAACCTGAGCGAGGGGACGACGTGGGAATATCCGCTCAAGACGCTGCCGCGACCAACCGGCCGGGCAACCCGCGTCATCATCACCGAATACGACCTGCCGCGCGCAACGATCGAGCCGCATGACGTCGTGCTCGGCAAGGACGGCACCCCGTGGTACTCGAACTTCGGCGAGCAGACGTTCGGCAAGATCGATCCCAAGACCGGCAAGCACACCGAGTTTTCCGTCGCCGAGCTCAAGAAGGGCTGGCCCACGGGTATGCTCGGGCTGCGCGCCGACCGCGACGGCAACATGTGGCTCGGCATGATGTATCAGGGCGCCATCGCCAAGTTCGATCCGAAATCGGAGCAGTTCCAGTACTGGAGCCTGCCGCCCGAGATGAACAAGGACATGACGCAGGTGAACATGGTGCGGCCAGAATCCGCCCACGTCGACGGCAAGGTGTGGTCGCAGAACAATGGGTTTGCCGCCGTGCATCGGCTCGATCTCGCGTCGGGCAACATCGAGACGTTCGAGCCGTTCCGGAACTCGACGGCAGGCGAAAATCACAACATCTACGATGTGATCCCCGACTCGCAGAACAACATCTATTTCACCGACTTTGCCCAGGAGCACATCGGCCGGATCGACGCCAAGACCGGGGCCGTCATGCTCTACAAGATCCCGACCAAGGGCTCGGCCCCGCGCCGCGGGATGATGGATGCACAGGACCGCCTGTGGTTCGGCGAATATCGCGGGAACAAGATCGCGATGTTCGACACCAAATCGGAAAAATTCCAGGAATGGGAAATGCCGACGCCGTGGTCCTCGCCCTACGATGTCGCGCTCGACAAGAACGGCGAGGTGTGGACCGGCTCGATGATGACCGACCTCGTGTCCCGCCTCGACCCCAAGACCGGCGTCGTGGTCGATTACCTGCTGCCGCGATCGACCAACATCCGCCGCGTGTTCGTCGACAGCTCGACCACGCCGGTGACGTTCTGGGTCGGCTCCAACCACGGCGCCTCGATCATCAAGCTCGAGCCGCTGGAGTGAAGGAGGCTGGCCTCGTCATCGCCGGGCTTGACCCGACGATCTCGATTCCAATGGCACAGCCGTGCCACCGTTGTCGGGATGGCCGGGACAAGCCCGGCCATGACAACGGTCTTGCATCTACTGCTCAAACTTGAGATCCGCCGCCTTCACCACGTCGGCGTATTTCTTGATGTCGCTTTCGATGAGGCGCCGGAACTCCTCGCCCGGGCCGCCGCCGGGATTGACCGCCATGGCCTTGAGCTTGTCGCGCACGCCGGCATCGGCGAGCACGCGGCGGAGCTCCGTGTCGAGCTTCTTGACGATCGCCGGCGGTGTCGCGGTCGTCACGAACAGGCCGCTCCACAGGCCGATGTCCACCTCCGGGAACCCGGCTTCCGCCATGCTCGGCACATCGGGCAGCTCGGAGGACCGCTGCGCACCAGTCACCGCCAGCGCCCGCACCTTGCCGCCCTGCACCAGCGGCATGGTCGGCGGGCCGTCGGCGATGGCAAACAGGCTGTTGCCGCCGGCGATGCTCAGCATCATCTCGTTGCTGCTCTTGTAGGGAATCCCGACCCCGGGCATCCCGGTCTTGAGCTTGAACAGCTCGGACGTGATCGTGAACGCCGGCGAAGACGTCGCGTAGTTGGACTTGTTGGGGTTCTGCTTGCCGTAGGCGACGAGATCCTTGACCGACTTGATCTTGTCGTCCATCGGCCCGGCGAGAATGAGCGGGAAATTCGCGATCATGGTGATCGGGATGAAATCCCGGGTCGGGTGATAGCGCAGCTTCGGGTAGATCGCCGCCGCAATCGCCATCTGGCCACTCGCCGCCACCATCAGCGTATAGCCGTCGGGGGGCTGGCTCTCGACGAACTCGACCGCAAGCCGTCCGCCGGCGCCCGGCTTGTTCTCGACGATGACGTTCTGGCCGATGTACTCGCCGAGCTTCTGCGCGATCAGGCGCGCGAACAGGTCGTTGCCGCCGCCCGCCGCAAACCCGACGATCATCCGGATCGGCCGATTGGGATAACCGGCCTCGCCTTGAGCATGCGCCGTGAGCGTCGCGGCCGCGGTCAGGAACAGCGTGGCGAGCGCGGCTGGGCGCGCGGCGTGGAGCAACCGAGCAATTCTCATGAACGTATCCCTCTCGTGGGCAGCCGCCAGGCTTGCCGGGTCGGGGCAGGATAGTCATTTTCACCGGGCGCGCGAAAGGGGACGCCAATAACGGGGAAGCGCGGCGAAATCCCCTCTCCCTCATGCTCATCCGGAATGTTACGCACGTGGCTGGCCCCACCGTTCGTTTACTTATTGCGGCGCCAGAGGATTGACTTTCGCACCTGCGGCATTATGTTCCCGGCAACCGGTTCGACTTTGGAGTTGACCGAGGCAAAGCGACTGCCCTCCCCCGCGCAAACCCGTCATTTGTTGGGCGCAGGCGAAGCCAAGGCGGTCCCGAACTTGAGGTTTCATGCCCTTCTCCCATCTCGGCTTGTCCGACAAGGTTCTCGCGGCCGTCCAGGCGGCCGGTTATCCCACCCCCACCCCCATCCAGGAACAGGCAATCCCGCATGTGCTCGCCCGGCGAGACATCGTCGGGATTGCGCAGACCGGCACCGGCAAGACTGCCGCGTTCGTGCTGCCGATGCTCACGATGCTGGAAAACGGTCGCGCCCGCGCGCGCATGCCGCGCACGCTCATCATCGAGCCGACCCGGGAGCTCGCCGCCCAGGTCGCCGAGCATTTCGACAAATACGGTTCCAAGCACAAGCTCAATGTCGCCCTGCTGATCGGCGGCGTTTCCTTCGATGACCAGGACAGCAAGCTCACGCGCGGCGTCGACGTCCTGATCGCGACGCCCGGCCGCCTGCTCGATCATTTCGAGCGCGGACGACTCCTGCTCTCCGGCGTCGAGCTGCTCGTCATCGACGAGGCGGACCGCATGCTCGACATGGGCTTCATTCCCGACGTCGAGCGCATCTGCAAGCTGGTCCCCTTTACCCGGCAGACCCTGTTCTTCACCGCCACGATGCCGCCGGAGATCCAACGCATCGTCGGCACCTTCCTGCACAATCCGGTGCGCGTCGAGGTCTCGCGGCCGGCGACCACGGCGGCGACGGTGACCCAGTTGCTGATCGCCTCGGGGCGCGAGCCGCACGACAAGCGCGACACCCTGCGTCGATACCTACGCTCCGCCGATGGATTCAAGAACGCGATCGTGTTCTGCAACCGCAAGCGCGAGGTCGCCGTGCTGCACCGCTCCCTGGTGCGGCACGGATTCAACGCCGTCGCGCTGCACGGAGACCTGGACCAGCCCTCCCGCATGGCCGCTCTCGATCAATTCCGTCGCGGCGAAGCCGCGTTGCTGGTCGCCTCTGACGTCGCCGCGCGCGGGCTCGACATTCCCGACGTGAGCCATGTGGTCAATTTCGACGTGCCGCACCATGCCGACGATTACGTCCACCGCGTCGGCCGCACCGGCCGGGCGGGCCGCTCCGGTACGGCGATCACGATCGTGGCACCGGCCGATCGCAAGGCGGTCGCGGCGATCGAGAAGCTGACCGGACAAACCCTCGGCTGGGCCGGCGAGCCGGCGGCCGAGTTGGAACCTCCCATGCGGCGGGAACGGCGCCCAAACGAGCGTACGCGAGAGCGCAATGGCGGCCGGACACCGCGGCGTGAGCGCCAGCAGCCCGCCACGGCACCCCGGCATGAGGGCCAGGCGGCCACGGCATCCCGGCATGAGCGCCCGCCGGCCCCAGTGGTGCGGCACGAGCGCCAGCCCGCTCCGGTGACGCGCATCGAGCACGCACGCCCCAAACGGGCGCCCCAGCGGGACACCGGCGACGAGGCGCAGACGCATCTGCCGGCCTTTCTGTTGCGCCCCGTCAGCGCCAAGGCGTAGCGCCAAGCATGGGCCTTTCGCAGCGCCACCCCCTCCCGCCGGCGCCCGGAAGGGATCCGCTTGCGTAAACGGTCAATTAATAATTTCCGCAGGGATACGTCTCCGATCGGCAACGTTTACCGCACATTCATCGATCTCCACTAGCTTCGCCCCACTCGGCATCCGGACAAATCTAGCCCGTTCGAACGAGCCACATCGCGGGTATTGCCGATGCGTCACCCGCGAGCGGAGTGGGTTCATGGCTGAGCATGGCGACGAGCACGAGCGCACCATGGCGTTCGCGGAGATCGCACTCGGTCAGATCAGGGCGCTTCGACAGCCTGCGGTCCCGCGCAATTACGAGATCTGGTACACCTACGCGACCGGTTACAATCCGTCACTCAACCAGATGATCAACGAGACCCTGGAGCGCAACGGCACGCTGTCCGTGAAGGATCTCGAGGAGATCTACAACACGTATTTGTCTCCCGTCCGCCTCGGCGAAAGGATCGACCGGGTCGGCGCCAAGGTCGTCGACGAGATCGAGCAGGTCATGTCGATGATCGATGCCGCGGTCGGCCGAACGTCGAGCTACAGCGAAAGCCTCGCCGACATGTCGGACAAGCTCGGCAGCGCCTCCGACCGGGAGGCGTTGCGGGCGATCGTGGAAGGCTTGGTGCGCTCGACGCGCGAGATGGAGCAGACCAACCACTCGCTCGAGGTGCGGCTCAAGGCATCCAAGCAGGAGATCAACCAGCTGCAGCAGAACCTGGAGACGGTTCGCAACGAGAGCCTCACCGATCCGCTCACCGGGCTGTCCAACCGCAAGTATTTTGACGAGATGCTCGATCGGGCAGTGCTGGAATCGAGACAGAGCGGCGAGCCCCTGTCGCTCCTCCTCACCGACATCGATCACTTCAAGAAGTTCAACGACAGCTACGGGCACCTGACCGGCGATCAGGTGCTGCGGCTCGTTGCGCAGGCGGTGCGGCAGAACGTCAAGGGACAGGATCTCGCCGCGCGCTACGGCGGCGAGGAGTTTGCCATCATCCTGCCCAGCACGCCGCTACGCCAGGCGCTCACCGTCGCGGATCACATCCGCCGCGGTGTGGTGCTCAAGGAACTGATCAAGCGCTCGACCGGCGAGAACCTCGGCCGCGTCACCATTTCGGTCGGCGTAGCCATGCTTCACAAGGGCGAGCTGGCGGCCGGCCTCATCGAGCGTGCCGACGCGTGCCTCTATGCGGCCAAGCGCACCGGTCGCAACCGCGTGGTGAGCGAGACCGACCCGGAAGTCACGCCGACCTGCGAAACGCAGGTTGCATGATCCCGGTGGCGGCGTGAAACGTCTCGTCCGCCAACGTTCCCTCCGCGTATGTCGTTCGACCGTCTTGCCGGGCCTGGGTCTCGGCGGGTTGAACACTCGCCAGCGAGCGGAAGTGATCGAGCACGAACAGGCGGATGCATGAGGACAAGTTGCCTTCGGCGCGGCGGTTGTCGATCGTGCCGATCAACGCGGACACGCTCATGCTGCGACGGTTCGCGATCTCCCTCAGGCCTTGCCAGAACGCCTCTTCGAGGCTGACGCTGGTCTTGTGACCGGCGAGTAGAATCGATCGCTTTATGACGGGTGATTTCATGTCACTCCCCTTGTTGGGCATGCAACGCCTGTTGGCCGCGATTCGGCGCGGCATTAGGTCGGGGGCCCGACACAGTGACACCGACCCGGTGCAAATCGCTATTGTGATTGTTGTCGGTGGGAACACCCTGAGTAACATGCCGTATCACCCTGAGTGACATGCCGTATCACCCTGAGTATCGCCGCGGCGACAAGCGGCGATCGTCACATCTGGATCAGATTGTCACGTAGCGCGATCGCCACCGCGTGGGTGCGGTTCACCGCGCCGAGCTTGCGCACGGCCGTCTGGGCATGCTCGTCAACCGTTCGCTTGGCGATCTCCAGAATCTCGCCGATTTCCCATGCCGACTTGCCCTGCGCCACCCAAGCCAGCACTTCGCGTTCGCGCGGCGTAAGCACGGGCCCGACCTCGCCTTCCCGCCCGCCATGGCGGCGCGACTTCTGCCACTGAGTTGAGCGCTTGTGGGGCATGATCAAATCATTTCTTGGCAACACGCGTGCCGAGCGCCGACACCGAGGCAGCAGTCCGCGCCGCGCATCAGGATGGAAGCAGCTCGCATTGCCGCGTCATGAGCGCCAATAGGTGATACGTTGTCCAGATGCCATGCGAATTGCCGCGATTCACGAGGCCCGCCCTCTGACGCGCAATTCTGGCTCGTCGATCCTTACAGGGATACTGTGAGTTTTGACGGTGGCGCCGAAACCGCTGGCGATCACATGGCAATGATGCGATCGCGCAGCGCGATGGCGACGGCGTGCGTGCGATTGACCGCGCCGAGCTTACGAAATGCGGTCTGCGCGTGCTCGTCGACCGTCCGCTTGGCGATGTTGAGGATCTCGCCGATTTCCCAGGCGGACTTTCCGCTCGCCACCCACGCCAGCACCTCCTGCTCGCGTGAGGTCAGGACCGGCTTGGCCTGCTCGCGCACGGCCGCACGTGGCTTGGCCGCATCGCGCCCGACCAGACCGCGCACGCGCGCGCATGCATATTGTGCGATCAGATGCATGGTCGGCTTGCTCTGAATCGTCAGCTCGAGATGGTCGCCCGACATGGCGACGCAGGCCTCGAAGCCGTCAGGGCCGTGGATCGGTACCATGAACCCGTGCGCCATGCCGTAGTCCGCGCCGCGGCGCATGACCTCGACCGCGCGTGGCTCCCCCTCGTCGTGGAAATCCGACGTCCGCCACTCGAATGGTTGCGGCGATCGTCGGCACCGTCGCGCAACCGGATCGAACCGGATGTAGTCGTTGCGAATGTAGAGGTTCAGATAGCCGGTCGGCCAACAGGTCGCAAAGACGTCGCGGGCGAAATCCGACTCGGACAATCCGCCGATCAGGATCCTTTCGACCCCGAACTGTCCGAGTACGCGCCCCATCGCGTCAACCACGGCCGGTGCGGTGGATTTTTGCTCCAACGCCTCGATGAAGCCCAAAGCCTCTTGCATCGACGAAATCTCGGGTTCAACTTGGATGCAACTCGGATTCAACTCAGAAGGGTAGTCGGAAACTCAGCTATACTGAATGATAATGGTGTGCGGTATTAGGGCAAGTAACAAATCAATTTTCGTGATGGTAACAAAATAGGGCCCTGGTAGCAGGGTGAGGGAACGTCGGGGTCCTCGGCAATCATTCTTTCGTGACCGGTGCCTTCGTGCCACGCCGATGTGGCAGATGTGCCTTGTTCCTCCGCCCCGATTGCCGGGCGCTGCGGCGCGCCGCGGCCAGTGATTCGGCCGCCCATTGCGCCAGTTCGTCGGGCGCGTCGTACAGCCGGTCCGGCATCCGCCAGTAGGACAGGATCACCCGCTTGCGGATTTGCCATAGGCGAAGGGCGCCATCCCCTCCTGCTCGAAGGCCAAACGGTTGTGCTCGTCCGCTTTGAGAAAGATGACCCCGTCGACGATGAGCCCGAGCATCAGGCCGTCGGCAAAGATGCCGGCGCCGCTGAACATGCGGCGCACCTCGACCCGGCCAAATTCGGCGAACAGCTCGGTGACGAAATCCGCGCTGGGGGGAGGCATGGTCGCTAGGGTGGCGGATTTGACGTTCCTACCAGCATTGCGGCGCCCCTTCGTGGGAACATCAAATCCAAAGCCACACTAGAATCATAGGGTTGCTAGTGTCCCTTTGGTTCCGAAGTTCGCATGATAGGGTGCCGCAGTGTGTGGAAACGGGACACACTAGTCAGGGGGCGGCGGCAGGGGTGAGCTGCACCGATTCGCCGCAGCCGCAGGCGGAGGTTTCGTTCGGATTCTTGAACACGAACTGGGCCGACAGCTTGTCGACCTTGTAGTCCATCTCGGTGCCCAGCAGGAACAGAACCGCCGTGGGGTCGATGACGACCCGCACGCCCTTGTCCTCCACCACTTCGTCGCCCGGCTTCACGCTGTCGGCGTATTCGACCTTGTAGGTCATGCCGGCGCAACCGCCCTTGGTAACGCCCACCCGCACGCCGACGACCGGACGATCCGCCTTGGCGACAATGTCGCGGACACGCTCGGCGGCGGCATCGGTAAGCCGCATCACTTGGGGCGGGGGCCTCAAGGCCATCTCTGTCTCCTCTCGATCCGGCTTCAGGGGCCGGTGACGGGACCATGCACGGATGAAAATACCAACTCGTTTCCTCAGCGTCTATGTGGGGTTATCCGGACCGGATGACAACGCCTTTCACCACATGTTGAGGACGAGGCGGGCTTCGTCCGTCATGCGGCTGGGGTCCCATGGAGGGTCCCACACCAGGTTGACCTTGACCTCGCGAACGCCCGGGACGCTGGCCACCGCGCTCTCCACCATGTGGGGAAGCTCGGCGGCAGAGGGGCAGTTGGGCGTGGTCAGGGTCATGTCGACCGCCACGTCGCGGTCGTCCGCGATGTCCACCTTGTAGATCAGGCCGAGCTCGTAGATGTCGGCCGGGATCTCCGGATCGTAGACGGTCTTGAGCGCCGCCACGATGTCGTCGGTCATGCGCGCGAGCTCGTCGACCGCCAGGGCGTCCCCGGCACCGCTCGGGACCGGCGCCACAGGGTCGGCGGCCGCCGTGGCAGCCGAAGGGGCCGTGTTGGGTCGATCGGTTTCGTCGGTCATGCGAAGAAATCCTGCGCCTTGATGAGTGCCTGGGCGAGGCTGTCGACCTCCTCGCGAGTATTGTAGAGGGCGAACGAGGCACGGCACGTCGCCGTCACGCCATAGCGGGCGAGCAGCGGCATCACGCAATGGGTTCCGGCGCGCACCGCCACGCCGGAGCGGTCGATGATGGTCGCGATGTCGTGCGGGTGCGCCCCTTTCATCTCGAACGAGATGATGGCGCCCTTCTCCCGCGCGGTGCCGAAGATACGCAGCGAGTTGATCTCGCGCAGGCGCGCTTGGGCGTATTTGCCGATCGCCTCCTCGTGCGCGCGGATGCGCGCCTTGCCGATCGAGCTCACGTAGTCGATCGCGGCACCGAACCCGATCGCCTGCACGATCGCCGGCGTCCCCGCCTCGAATCTGTGCGGCGGATCGCCGTAGGTGATGCGGTCCTCGAACACCTCGCGGATCATCTCGCCGCCGCCGTTGAACGGCGGCATCGCCTCGAGGTGGCCGTAGCGGCCGTACAGCGCGCCGATCCCGCTCGGCCCGTACAGCTTGTGGCCGGTGAAGACGTAAAAATCGCAGCCGATGTCGCGAACGTCGACGTCGAGGTGCACGGCGCCCTGGGCGCCGTCGACGAGCACGGGAATGCCGCGCGCATGCGCCCGCCGCACCACCTCCTTGACCGGGACGATGGTGCCGAGCGCGTTCGACATGTGGGTGATCGCCACCATCCGGGTGCGATCGGTCAGAAGCTTCTCGAATTCGTCGATGAGGAAGTTCCCCTCCTCGTCGATCGGCGCCCATTTGATGACGGCGCCGTGACGCTCGCGCAGGAAATGCCAGGGAACGATGTTGGAGTGGTGCTCCATGATCGACAGCACAATCTCGTCGCCGGGTCGGATGCGCTCGCGGGCGAACGTGTAGGCGACCAGGTTGATCGCCTCGGTGGCGTTGCGCGTGAATACGATCTCCTCGCGCCGCTCGGCATTGAGGAAGGCGCGTACCTTCTCGCGCGCATCCTCGTAGGCTTCGGTCGCGGCGTTGGCGAGGTAGTGCAGCCCGCGATGGACGTTGGCATATTCGGCCGTATAGGCGTGATGCAGCCGATCGAGCACGGCTTTCGGCTTCTGCGCCGATGCGGCGTTGTCGAGATAGACGAGCGGCTTGCCGTAGACCTGCATACCGAGGATGGGAAAATCCTCGCGGATGCGCCCTACGTCATAGCTGCCGTTGGCGACCGCCGGGTGCATGCCATCACTCCCGTGCGCCGAGCCAGGCAACCACGTTCTCCATCAAGGCCTCGCGCAGCCCGGCATGCTCGATGCCCTCCACTGCCTCGCCGACGAAGGCCTGGATCAGCAGCGCCTGCGCCTCCTTCGCCGGAATGCCTCGCGCCTTGAGATAGAACAGCAGCGTGTCGTCGAGTGCGCCGGCGGTCGCGCCATGGCCGCACTGGACATCGTCGGCGAAGATCTCGAGCTCCGGCTTGTTGTCGGCCTCCGCCGTGTCGGACAGGAGCAGCGCGTGCGTGGCCATCTTGGCGTCGGTCTTCTGGGCACGCGGCGCGACGATGATCTTGCCCTGGAACACCGCGCGGCTTTCCTCGTCGAGCACGGACTTGAAGGTCTCGCGGCTCTGGCAGCCGACCGCAACGTGCTCGGCGACGAGCGTGGTGTCAACGTGCTGGCGGCCCCTGAGCAGGCTCGCCCCGCGGATGCCGGCAACCGTGTCGTCGCCGGCGAAGCGAATGAACAGCTGGTTGCGCACCACCGCGCTGCCGAGCGTGAAGGCGAACGTGTTGAAGCGGGCGCGCGCGCCGACCGATGCCAGCAGGCTCGAAACATGCAGCGCGTTCGCCCGCTCGCTGGTGATCTTGATGTGATCGACATGGGCCTCGTTGCCGACGTCGAGCTCGAGCGCGGTATTGATCTGGTAATCGTCGCCGATGCCCTCATGGCTCTCCACGATCATGGCCCGCGCTGCGCGCTCGACCAGCATCAGCGAACGCGTGAAGATCGATGCCGGCTTTGTGCCGGATGCGACGAACACCAGATGCAGCGGCCGCTCGAGCGTCGCTCCCGGCGCGACGCGGATCACCGCGCCGTCACCCATGAACGCGGTGTTGAGCGCGACCGCCACGTCATTGACGGTCGGGAGAACCTGCCCGAGACGCGCATTGACGAGCGCGTCGCCGCGCCCCAGGGCGGCGGCCAGGGACTGGATGGTCAGGCCTGCCTCGAGATGATCGAGCTGCGACATTTCGGGCACGAAAGCCCCGTTGACGAACACCAGGCGGCGGCACTCGATGTCGCCCAGCAGCTGGCCGGCTTCGCGCGACCGCTCCCTGGCGGCCGCGTCGGGCGGCGCGGCGAGCGGCTTGGCATCGCGCATGAGCACGCGCAGATCGGTGTATTTCCACTCCTCGACCCGTCGATGCGGCAGGCCGGTCGCGGCGAATTGCTGGAACGCCGCCGCGCGCAGTGCCGCCGGCCCGGGCAGCCGCGCCTTCGCGCCCTGCCATTGGGCCTCGAGCTGCTGCTCGGCTTCGGTCTTTATCAGCGTTACGTCAGCCATCGCGATCCTACTTGTAGTGCTCGCTGCTGTCATTGATCAGGTCAAGCCTCAATCAACCCCAGACGGCGCTCGACCCGATCGAGTCGGGCATCGATACGGTCGACGCGAACGGAGATATTGGCGACTGAAACCTCCAGGTTTCCCAAGCGCTGCGTTATTTCCAGCAGCCGGTCCGTCTGGTTGTCCAGCGTCTCGCGAATGGCTCGGAGGTGCTGAAGAACGATATTGTCGGGCTCAACCATCGCCTGCTCTCATACTTTTCTACGCCGCCTGCTCCTGGTACTCGCGGTAGCCATGCGCCTCGAGCTCCAGCGCGAGTTCCTTGCCACCGGTCTTGACGATGCGGCCGCGCGACAGAACGTGCACCACGTCCGGCACGATGTAGTTGAGCAGCCGCTGGTAGTGGGTGATGACGATCATCGCGCGCTCCGGCGAGCGCAGACGGTTGACGCCGTCCGACACGATCTTCAGCGCGTCGATGTCGAGCCCCGAGTCGGTCTCGTCGAGCACGCACAGGCGCGGCTCCAGCAGCGCCATCTGCAGGATCTCGTTGCGCTTCTTCTCGCCGCCGGAGAAGCCGACATTGACGCCGCGGCGCAGCATCTCCTGGTCGATGTCGAGCGCCTTGGCGGCCTCACGCACCTTCTTCATGAATTGCGGCGTGGACAGCTCCGCCTCGCCTCGCTTCTTGCGCTGCGCGTTGAGCGCGGTGCGCAGGAACGTCATGGTGGCGACGCCGGGAATCTCCAGTGGGTACTGGAAGGCGAGGAACAGTCCCTTGGCGGCACGCTCGTCCGGCTCCAGATCGAGCATGTTGGCGCCGTCGAACAGCACTTCGCCGGCGGTGACCTCGTAGTCCTCCTTGCCGGCGAGCACGTGGGCGAGCGTCGACTTGCCCGACCCGTTCGGTCCCATGATGGCGTGGACCTCGCCTGGATTCACGACGAGGTCGAGACCGTTGAGGATGTTCTTCCCGTCGACGGTGACGTGCAGGTTCTTGATTTCCAACAAAGGCATCTGGGTGTTTTCTTTCCGTTACTTGTCTTCGCCGTCGAAATAGTCCGCGCGTTGCAGGCGCCCGAGGCCCGTATAGGTCGCGGTCTTGAAGTCGGCGTTCTTGATGCCGGCCGCGACGGCGATTTTTCCCGAATCCGGGTAGTCGACGACGTCAACTCCGCTCGTCGTCGAGATACCGAGATAGCGCAGGTCTTCCGAACCCGTATTGATGAGCTGATGCGCCTTGGTGCCGGCGGGCGCCGCGACCAGGTCGCCCGCGCGCACCGGCAGGGTCTCGTCGCCCCAGCGGTATTGTCCTTCGCCCGACACGATGAAGAACAGCTCGTCCGCCACGTGATGGCGGTGGAACGGAAACGCCTTCTTGCCGGGCGGCACCACGTGCACCGCGCAGCCCATGCCGCGCAATCCGATCCGCGGCCCAGCAGGTCCCCATTTGGCCCCGAACTGCTTGCCGTTGCCGCGATCGAGCAGCGGGACGTCGGCGATGTTGATGACGACCTGTTCGGTCATCCGACGCTTCCCTCCAGGCTCACCGAGATGAGCTTCTGCGCCTCGACGGCGAACTCCATCGGGAGCTGCTGCAGCACGTCCTTGACGAAGCCGTTGACCACCAGGGCCGTCGCCTCTTCGGCGGAGAGCCCGCGCTGCATGCAATAGAACAGCATGTCCTCGGAGATCTTCGAGGTGGTCGCCTCGTGCTCGAACACCGCGCTCGAGGTCTTCGCCTCGATGTAGGGCACCGTGTGGGCGCCGCACCGGTCGCCGATCAGGAGCGAATCGCAGTTGGTGAAATTGCGCGCGCCGGTCGCCCGGCGGTGCGCCGAGACGAGGCCGCGATAGGTGTTCTGCGACTGGCCGGCGGCGATGCCCTTGGAGATGATCCGGCTCACCGTGTTGCGGCCGAGATGCAGCATCTTGGTGCCGGAATCCACCTGCTGGTGGCCGTTGGAGATCGCGATCGAATAGAATTCGCCGCGCGATTCGTCGCCGCGCAGGATGCAGCTCGGATATTTCCACGTGATCGCCGAGCCGGTCTCCAGCTGGGTCCAGCTGATCTTCGCGCGCTTGCCGCGGCAGTCGCCGCGCTTGGTGACGAAATTGTAGACGCCGCCACGTCCCTGGGCATCGCCCGGATACCAGTTCTGAATGGTCGAGTACTTGATCTCGGCGTCGTCGAGCGCGATCAGCTCGACCACCGCCGCATGCAGCTGGTTCTCGTCACGCGAGGGCGCGGTGCAGCCCTCCAGGTAGCTCACATACGAGCCCTTGTCGGCGATGATGAGCGTGCGCTCGAATTGGCCGGTGTTGCGCTCGTTGATGCGGAAATAGGTGGAAAGCTCCATCGGGCAGCGCACGCCCTCCGGCACGTAGACGAACGAGCCGTCGGAGAACATGGCCGAGTTCAGCGTCGCGAAGAAATTGTCGGTGATCGGCACGACCGAGCCGAGATATTTCTTCACCAGGTCGGGATGCTCGCGGATCGCCTCGGAGATGGGCATGAAGATCACGCCAGCCTTCTTGAGCTCCGCCTGGAAGGTGGTGGCGACCGAGACCGAATCGAACACCGCGTCGACCGCCACCCGGCGGTAGCCGTTCTGGCCCTCGCTGGCCTGGCCCTCGCTGCCGTCGCCGGCCTCGCCATCGCCCTGCCCGTCACCGTCGGTCCGCTGCACGCCCAGCAGGATCTCCCGCTCGCGCAGCGGGATGCCGAGCTTCTCGTACGTCTTGAGGATCTCCGGGTCGACTTCGTCGAGCGATTTCAGCGGGTCGCGCTTGGGCGCGGAATAGTAGTAGATGTCCTGGTAGTCGATCGGGCCGTAGTCGACCCGCGCCCATTTGGGCTCGCGCATGGTCAGCCAACGCCGATAGGCATCGAGGCGCCACGCCAGCATCCATTCGGGCTCGTTCTTCCTGGCCGAGATGTAGCGGACGGTATCTTCCGAGTGCCCCTTCGGAGGCTTCTCGGACTCGATCAGCGTCTCGAACCCGTACTTGTATTGATCAACGTCGATACGGCGGACCTGGTCCACCGTTTCCTGCACGGCCGGCATTTTTCCCTCCGCTCACGGTTTCAAGGACCGCGGGTTGGAATTGGTCTTACGTCTGTTTCGTTTCGTTCGATCTGGCTCCTGGCACCTTTCGCCACGCCGCCGTCAGGCGGCCATGCCGTGTCCACTCTTAGGTAATGCACGCGCGAGCTTATTCCAAGCGCTGAGGAAGCGATGAACCTCTTCATCGGTCGAGGAAAATCCCAGGCTCACGCGAATCGCGCCGCGTGCGAGTGCGGGATCGACACCCATCGCCGCCAGCACATGGGACGCCGCGACCTTGCCCGACGAGCAGGCCGATCCCGACGACACCGCAATGCCGTCGAGATCGAGGGCGATGACCGCAGTCTCCGCCCGCAGGCCGGGGACGGCAAAGCAGGTGGTATTTGGCAACCGTTCCCGCCCGGCCCCGAAGATGACGAGGTTGGACGAGCTCGCGCGCAGCCCTTCCTCCAGGCGATCCCGCAAGGCGGCGACACGTCGGAACTCCTCGGCCAGCGCCCTGCCGGCTACCGCCGCTGCGGCGCCGAACCCGGCGATGCCCGTCACGTTTTCGGTGCCGGCGCGGGCGCCGCGCTCCTGGCCGCCCCCGCGGATCAGCGGGTCGGCCAGATGCAGCGCCTCGTCGCGCTTGATCAGGGCACCGACGCCCTTGGGGCCTCCGATCTTGTGGGCCGACAGGGTCAGGACGTCGGCGCCCAGCACCGCCATGTCGACAGGAATTTTGCCCGCCGCCTGGACCGCATCCACGTGGAGCAGGCCCTCGGCCTGGTGCACCAGGGTGGCGGCCGCTGGCACGGGCTGGATCACCCCCGTCTCGTTGTTGGCCAGCATGATCGAGACGAGCGGCCGTCCGCCGCGGGCAAGCTGGCGCTCGAGCACGCCGAGGTCGACTTCGCCCGCTGAAGTTGCCGGGATGTCGTCGATCGCGCGAGCCGCGAAGCGTCCGCCGCAGCGGACCGAGGGGTGCTCGATTGCCGAAACCAGGAGCCGGTCGCGTCCCCTCTTGTCGCTGCCGACCTCAATCGCCGGGGAGAGCACCGCGAAATTGGCTTCGGTCCCGCCCGAGGTGAAGATCACGTTCCGCGGGTCGGCCCCGACCAGCACGGCGACGTTGCGCCGGGCTTCTTCCACCAGGCGGCGTGCCGCGCGCCCCTCTGCATGGACCGAGGAGGGATTGCCGACCACATCGCAGGCGCGAACCATGGCGTCGCGGGCCTCCAGGCGCAGCGGGGCCGTGGCATTCCAGTCGAGGTAGGCGCGACCGCCGGTCATCCCTGCCCTATCCGCTCACACGCCTGCAGAAACACTTGCTTCTTGCCCCCGGGGTTGTGTTACAAGGCACCGGCCCGCCCGGCTTCGCATCAAGCGTGGTTATCGCCGCGGGTCTGCACAAATTTAGAATGGTTCTAAATAGCTACGTGCGCCGATTGCTCCCGTCAAGCGCGCTGTCGAGAGGCCGTCCGCGGCAATGCATCGCCGCGACCGCAGAGTCGTTCGAGGAGACACATGCCTGAGGTCATCTTTACCGGTCCGGCTGGACGGATCGAGGGCCGGTACCATCCGGCACGCCAGAAGAACGCCCCGATCGCGATCATCCTGCACCCGCACCCCCAGTTCGGCGGCACGATGAACCATCAGATCGTGTACCACCTGTACTATGCCTTCGCCCATCGGAATTTTGCCGTCATCCGGTTCAATTTCCGCGGTGTCGGGCGCAGCCAGGGGGTGTTCGACCATGGCCAGGGCGAGCTGTCGGACGCCGCCGCCGCCCTCGACTGGGCCCAGTCGATCAACCCGGAAGCGCGCAACTGCTGGATCGCCGGGTTTTCCTTCGGTGCCTGGATCGGCATGCAGCTCCTGATGCGGCGACCGGAGATCGAGGGCTTCATCTCGGTAGCGCCGCCCGCCAATCTGTACGACTTCTCGTTCCTGGCTCCCTGCCCGTCCTCGGGGCTGATCGTCCACGGCGACAAGGACGCGGTCGTGCCGCAGAAGGACGTGCAGACCCTGGTGGAGAAGCTCAAGACGCAGAAGGGGATCGTGATCGACCAGAAGATCATCCCCGGCGCCAACCATTTCTTCGACGGCAAGCTCGAGCAGCTGATGCAGTCGATCTCGGCCTATCTCGACAAGCGCACCGGCGCGATCACCACCGGGGGCGGCGGACGCAAGCCGAGCGCAGCGTGATCCCTACCCGCGCTCCGACGTCCATTTGCGCGGCAGCAGCGGATACCAGGGCGCCTCGGCCCACAACGCCAGGGGAGCGTTCTGCGGGCAATTGCGGTAGGTGAGGAACAGGGTTCCGAAACCAAGGGTCTCGCGAACGAAATTGCCGAGCGGCCGGCTGTTGGGTCCAAGCCCAGGGCATGCCGAGGCGAGGCGGCATCCGGCCTTCAACAGCTCCTGCTCCAGCAGGTGACGTCCCGCCTCGGAGGAGAAGAATCCCCGGTCCGCGACATGGCCGGGCCGGCGCAGAAGCGGCGCCTCCCGCATGCCACGCACATAGCGTCGCGTCGGCTCGTCATCGGGGATGCTGACCGGGCGTAGGACATCCGACCGGTCGATCTCGGCTTTTCGATCCTCGACAAGCACCGGGCACAGCCATTTCACGTCGATCGTCTTTCCCGCGGCCTTGGCCGCCTCGACGATCTGGACATGCGCGAAGTTCCGCCCGCCGACGTGCATCGCGATGGCGGCCACGACGAGCTCGGCCGATTGCGGCGCATCCCGTTCGACCCAGCGGATCAGGTCTTCCTTGATGCGATTCCCGGTGAACAGGACATCGTCGAGATAGAGGAAGCGCCGCGGGTGGACGGCGCAATCGTCGGCATCCGGCATCGTGCCGAGCAAGCCGCGGAGGATCGCCAGCATCTCGCTCTGCCCGCTGCCGGTGCGCTGCAAGGCGAGGAAGCCGGTGCTCCTGTGGAACGCGCGCAGGTCCGAGCCGAGGAGCGTCGGGCTTTGCAGCGCGCGCCGCAGGAAATCTTCCATCACTGCCTTGCTCGCATAGGTGCGCGTCAGCACATGCAGCAGCTCCGCCAGCAGCGGCTGGCGGACCGGCGCGTCGAACTGTGCGATCCAGCGCTCGACGTGCCGCGCGTTGGGTGGCGCTATCTCGTCCTGACGATAGTCCGCGATGATCGCGGCGACGGACGCCAGCAGCTCTTGCAAGGTCGGCATGCAGTCGAAGCCGCTTCGCAGATCGGGAAACCGGTTACGCTACCGTTGGCTTGGCCGCGCGGCGCAACCCCCTCGATCGCCGCTCCGGGCGACGTCGGCACGCCGCGCGACCACGACGCCTCCGACGAGCGGCTGCGCGACGCCGGTCGTGGTCGGGAAGGTCGCCGGCAGGCCGTGCAGCGTCCGCGCCGCCAGATAGGCGAAGGCCTGCGCTTCGAGCGCGTCGGCCGACCAGCCGACCGCATCGGCCGTTTCGACGGGGGCGGGCGACAGGCACTCGGCGAGCATCCGTGTCAGCGTGCGATTGCGGGCGCCGCCGCCGGCGACGATCCACGAGCGCGGCGGGCGCGGCAGGTGGGGCACGATGCGGGCAACCGTCTGCGCGGTCAGCGCCGCCAGCGTCGCGGCACCGTCGGGCACCGAGAAGGCCGGCAGATCCATGTTCACATAGGCGAACGCATTGCGGTCGAGCGACTTGGGCGGCGGCAGCGCAAAGAACGGGTGCGCCAGCACCCGTTCGATAAAGGCCGCGTCGACCCGGCCGCCCGCCGCCTGGTCGCCGTTGCAGTCGAACGCGGCCCCGGTGCGCGCGCGCATGAAATCGTCGATCAGCGCGTTGCCAGGACCGGTGTCGCAGGCGATCGGATCGCCGTCGCCGTCGCACCAGGTGACGTTCGCCACCCCCCCGATGTTGAGCACCGCGACCGGGCGGGGACGATCGAGCCCGCTCACCAGCGCGCGATGATACACCGGCACCAGCGGGGCACCCTGCCCGCCGGCGGCGACGTCGGCGGCGCGGAAATCGAATACGACGGGAAGATCGAGCAGCTTCGCAAGGGCCGCCCCGTCGCCGATCTGGACGGTGAGCCCCTGCTTGGGCCGATGCAACACCGTCTGCCCATGGAACCCGACGACATCGACGCTCGACCGGTCGATGTCATTCGCGCTCAGCAGAGCCTCGACCGCCTCCACATGTAGGCGGGTGACCAGGTCCTCCGCCTCGGGCAGGATGCCCGGCCGCGCGGCGCGATCGGTCATCTGGATGGCCTCGGCGAGCGCTTGGCGCAGGATCTGCCGCTCCCCCTCGCGGTACGTCCGGTAGCCGGTCGGCCCGCAACGAACCAGGCGATGACCGTCGGTGTCGATGAGGGCAACGTCGATACCATCGAGCGAGGTCCCGCTCATCAGGCCAATGGCACGCTCAAACCCCATGTCGGCATCCCACATTGGCAGGAGAATCCTGCCATTGAATTGGTGGCCGGACCTGATACACCACCGGCCCGAAGCAATCGGTTTAGACTAGACGATGTCCGATCATAAGTCCGATTTTCTGAACGTGCTGGCGAGCCGCGGCTTCATCCACCAGGTGTCGGAGCCGGAGAAGCTCGATGAGCTGGCGCGGACGGGGCGGCTCACGGCCTATATCGGCTTCGACTGCACCGCGCCTTCGCTCCATGTCGGCTCGCTGTTGCAGATCATGATGCTGTACTGGCTGCAGCAGACCGGCCACCGGCCGATCGCGCTGATGGGCGGCGGCACGACCCGGGTCGGCGATCCCTCGGGCAAGGACGAGAGCCGCCGCATCCTCACCGAAGCGGACATCGCGCAGAACCTCGCCGGCATCAAGTCGATCTTCGCGCGCTTCCTCACCTTCGGCGACGGTGCCGCCGACGGCGTCATGGCCAACAATGCGGATTGGCTCAACGAGCTCAACTACATCGAATTCCTGCGCGACGTAGGTCGGCACTTTTCGGTCAACCGCATGCTCGCCTTCGATTCGGTGAAGCTCAGGCTCGAGCGCCAGCACGAGCTGTCGTTCCTCGAATTCAACTACATGATCCTGCAGGCCTACGATTTCGTCGAGCTCAACAAGCGCTACGGCTGCGTGCTGCAGATGGGCGGATCCGACCAGTGGGGCAACATCGTCAACGGCATCGATCTCGGCCGTCGCATGCTGAACGTCCAGCTGTTCGCCCTGACCTCGCCCCTCATGACCACGTCATCCGGCGCCAAGATGGGCAAGACCGCCGCCGGCGCGGTGTGGCTCAAGGACGACCTGGTGAGCCCGTACGAGTATTGGCAGTACTGGCGCAACACCGAGGACGCCGATGTCGCGCGCTTCCTCAAGCTATTCACGGTGGTGCCGCTCGACGAGGTTGCCCGCCTAGCTTTCCTGGGAGGCAGGGAGCTCAACGAGGCGAAGAAAGTCCTCGCTACCGAGGCGACCGCCCTGGTGCATGGCCGCGCCGCGGCGGAAGCCGCCGCCGAGACCGCGCGCAAGACGTTCGAGGCAGGCGAGGTCGCCGAAACCCTGCCGTCGATCGGGATTCCGCGCAGCGTGCTCCAAACTGGGATAGGTGTACTCACAGCCTTCGTGCATGTGGGCCTAGTTCCCTCCACCAACGAAGCGCGCCGGCGGCTTCAAGCTGGCGCTCTGCGGGTAAACGACGCCATCGTGAACGACGAAAGAATGCCGCTCGGCCTCGTCCAGCTCACCCGGGAAGGCGTGATCAAGCTCTCATTTGGCAAGAAAAAGCACGTATTGCTGCGGCCGATTGATGATGATTGAGACCGGTCAGCGCGGCGTCGCTTCGCCGGTGAGCAGACCGTCGTCGTGGCGGAACTCGAACAGCTTGCGCAGGAAGCCGGGCGCCACCGCCGACATCGGATTGACCCGCAGGATCATGCCGTTGGGCGGCCCCACCACCTCGTAGGTCACGCCCAGGAAGCCTTCCTTGGGTCCGCCGAGGAAATAGCCGAGCACGGGGATCTGGGTCGGGATGTTGTTGAGCGCGCAGGCGGGCACGAAGGTGCCGCGCAGGCGCACGTCGTCGCGCAGGAAGTCGATCTGCCCGTCCATCGTGGCGCATACCGCCACGCCCCAGACGTTACCTTCGCGGATCGACAGGCGACCGGGCGAGCGGGTGAACTCGACCCGCATCTGGGAAAATTCGACGCCCGGGTTGCGGATCGGCGAGCCGCGATAACCGGGGGAATCGGGTGGCGGCGCGCTGGTCGCGATGCGGTCGAGTTGGGCTTCGCCGCGCACGGAGAATTCCCGGATGTCGAGCGTGCCCTGCTTCGGGCTCTGGTCGGGCGTCGGCGGCTCGAGGGTCACCCACATGCGCCCGCCGTAAACGCGCGAATACATGTCGGCGAAGCGGAACACCGCGCCGGCATCCTGGCTCTCGACGAATACGACCTGGCGGCCGCCGCGTGCGCGCAGGTCGCCGTTGACCTGGGCGTCGAGGATCTTGGCGTTCATGCCGAACGCGCGGATGACGCCGGCGCGGCGCGACAATCTCAGCTCGAGATTTTTCAGCGCCTCGCCGTGGAAACCGATCACCGCGCCCATCTTCACGTCGAGGTCGAGATCGTAGGTCGCGCGCGGCGCATTGGGATCGGTCGGTCCGCTCGCCATCGACTTGATGAAGCCACGGCCGTTGTAGACGTCGCCGCGGATCGTGACCCGCAACGTCCCATCGCTGCCGCGCTCCGCCTTTACCGAGGCCTTGTCGCCGTCCGACAGCGCGAAATTGGGGAAATTGGCGGAGACGACTTCGCCCGCCGCGTTGATCTCGAGCGAGCCCTTGAGGCGCGTGCCCGAGCCTTCGAGCATGAGGTCGTCGATGCGGCGAGACTGCTGCTTCTCGATCAGGATGAAGGTCGCGCGCGATGCATGGCCGGCCGGCTTGTTCCAGCCCGGCAACAGGTCGGCGACCTTGGCCTGGGTCAGGTCGGCTTCCACGGCGAAGCGGTTGTCTCCTTCTTTGGCGATCTTGCCGCTGAACTTGATCGGAATCGGCCCGGTGAGCGCACCCCCCATCTCGAAGCCGAGATAGCTGCGTGCCGCGTCGTCGAGCACCGTCTGGGCGCGCGCTTCGGCGTCGCCGTCGGGCCGCTTGCGGTAGTCGACCGCGACCGCCGCATTGCCGATCCGCGCGTCCCCGTTGACGCGGAAGCCTTGCGGGCTCGCGTTGACGCGCAGGATTGAGGCCTCCGTTTTCAAGCCGCGCACCAGCTTGTCGGCGGAGAAACTGGTGACCTCGGCGTCGAGGTTGTAGTTGACCGAGCCCTTGGGCAGATTGTCGGTAAGCGGCATCGACAGCGAGAACTGCGCGGCGACTGCGCCGCGCGTCGTTGCGGCGTCGAGCTGGATGGCGGCGGCATCGCGCAGCGGCTGCATCCCGGCGAGCTCGATGGCCGCCTCCACCGGGCCTTCCGCCCGTATTTTCACGCGCGCCGGCGGCGACTTGCCGGCCGTATCCGGCACTTCGAGCGTACCGTTCGAGACCGCGATCCGGCGACCGGACGGCAGCTCCACGGTGCCGCGGCCGAGCGTCACCGTGGCGGTGCGGCCGGAAAAACGCGCCACCATGTCGGCGTCGCGGATCACCGGCAGCGTGTCGACCGGACGCAGGCTGAAGGTGCCGGCGATCTCGCCGGACATGCCGTCGTCGGGAACCGGCGGCCCCTCCGGCAGCAACGTGTGCCAGGGCGCGTTGGTGGCGATCTCGAAGCGCTCCACCGTGCCGGCGGGGAAATGATCGATCACCCAATTGCGCAGCTTCGGCAAGACGAATACCGGCCACAGTCGCTTGAGCGTCAGCATGGGCATGCGGGTCGTCGCAATGCCCATCATCAGGCGCGGCTCGTCGCCGTAGTCGAAGGTGGCGGAGAACGCGACGCCGGCGGCCATGCCGCTGATATCCCCCTGCTCGAGGAGGAACCGCCGCCCGACCGTGTCGAAGCGGGCGCGCACCAGGATGCGATCGAGCACGAGCGGCGGCTCGCGCACGCGCTCGGGCCCGCCGAGGACGACCAGCCCGCGGTTGACCACGATCCCCCAAGGCTCCCCCACCTGGCGCGGCGGCTGCAGGTGGGCGAGGAAGCTCAGGCGGGTTGCCCCCGCATGCAGCTCCAATGGAAGATGCAACACCTTGTGGACGGCGTCCCACCGCAAATCCAGTTGCGCCTCGTCGAGGAGGACACGGCTGCCCGGCGAGCTGCCCATCCCGATGAAACCGGCGCCCCCGAGAATCTTGCCTTCCGCCATCTGCAACGTGCCGTCGGCGGTGATCTCGGCGCGCAGGATGCCGGAGAGCGGCATGTCCGCCTCGATCGATCCGTCATCGACGCGCAGCGCCAGCAGGATGTCCTTGGGCGAAATGTCGCGCGCCACCGCTTCGATCGAGCGCCGCCCTTCGCCGCGCGGCACCACCGTCGCGGTGAGCGACCACGGGCCGTCCGCACCGGTCGAGGTGACGGCGAAGGCAAGGCCGCCCTCCTTGGGACGGGTGAGACCGAAATTGATGTGCTCGAAGTTCCAGCGCTTGCCGCTGCGCCGGTCGTCGACCACCAGGCTGCCGTTCTTCAACCCGACTTCGTTGAGCTCGCGGCCATCCAGTCCCAGCGCGTCGAGCCCGTCGAGCCAAGCCAGCAGGCCGGAGAACGCGTTCTGGCCGGTCGAGCCGGTGACGTCCCCGCGCGCCGCACTCTGCCCGGACGGGACCCCGGTCATCGTGCTGGCCTGCGGCACTGGGGTGACGACGGGGCCGGCGGCCAGCCGTTGCTCGGCGCCGGCGAACACGTTCACCTGACCATCGGGCTCGATGCGCACCGACATGGTGGCGCCGATCAGGCTCAACCGCACCGCCTGCACCTGCCCCATAAGCAGGCTCGAGCCGGACAGCCCGACCTCCGCCTTGGGGGCGCTCGCGATCACCGTGCCGTCGCGATCGCGCACCACGATGTCGCGCAGGCGCAACGCCGTCTGGCCGTCGTCGTCGCGCTCGAGCTGCGTGCCTCCCACTTCGATGCGCTGGCCGCCGCCCAGCCGCTGCTCGACCGCCGCGGTGATCCACGGCGTCACCAGATCCATCGACAGCGGACCGCTGCTCAGGCGCCACCACGCGAGGCCGGTGGAAACGAGCGCGAATGCGGCAAGCCCGGTGCCGCCGTAGACGAGCCAGCGCGTCAGTGGTCGCTGCCCGCGCAGCAGTTCGCCGCAGCGACGCTGGGCGTCCCACGCATGATGGTCGTGGGCGAGATCGTGATGATGATCATGGGTGGCGTGTCGATGACGCGTCGAGGCGCCGGCGATGAGCGCGCGACAATGCAAATGCACCGCGGCCCACGTCCGGCTCAGCGCCGAGACTCGTACGCTGTGGAACCTCTTCCTCATGCCTGGTCGAGCATCCCCTCACGCGCCGCGTCGACCGGCTCGACCGCGCCGGCCCGGCAGTTCCGCCCCTCCACGCGAGATGTCGCGCGGCAGTATAGTCGGTTCCGGTGTTGGCGCATGCTCTGGGCGGGTCCCCCCGGACCATGCGCCGATTCCTCAGCCCACGCTCGATATCTTACCCGGTTTCCTGGCAAAATGACCCTGTGAAAGCGACGAAAGGAAGGCATATGGCACACCCCGCGGTCGGCGCGCCCGCCCCGGCTTTCAGTTTGCCGCGCGACAGCGGCGGCACCGTTTCGCTCGGCGATTACCGCAAAGAAGCTCGTGCTCTATTTCTATCCCCGCGCCGACACTCCCGGGTGCACCCGCGAAGCGCAGGCGTTCTCGCAGCTTTCCGCCAAATTCGCCGCCGCAAGCACCGCGGTGCTGGGCGTTTCGGCCGATCCGGTCGCCGCCCAGGACGCCTTCAAGGCCAAGTACCGCCTGGCGATCCCGCTCGCTTCGGACGAGAAACACCGGATGCTGGAGGCCTATGGGGTGTGGGGCGAAAAATCGATGTACGGCAAAACCTTCATGGGGATCACCCCTACCACCTTCCTGATCGGTCCGGACGGCAAGATTGCCCGAATCTGGGCCAAGGTGAAGGTCGACGGCCATGCCGAGGAGGTGCTGGCAGCCGCGAAAGCGATGTGAATAGGCGAGGTTAGAGGGACCAGCTGCGATCAAGGTGTAAGTCTCCCCCGGGGCGGCGCATCAGTAAACTATAGCAGGATTGGTTTGCCAAAAATTAACCATGGCGCGCTGAAATCGGCCCCGTTATTCGTGTTGCGTCGATCCCTGAGGGTCGGCGCGGGAGCGCCGATGCCGCACCGTTCTTCCGATCGCCGCCTCGCCCGCGAAGGGCTGGGCCATGCCGGGGCCAGCGCCCGCCCCGCGGGTGCGACGCGTCGCGCCGGGATCATCGCCGGCGACTACACGCTCAACCACGGCGGCCGGCAGGTACGCCTCGGACCGGTCGCATTCTGGACCGTGGTCGGCACGCTGGTGGTCATGGCGGTGTGGTCGGTCGCAACCGCCACCTATTTCGCCTTTCGCGACGATCTCCTGACCCGCCTGATCGCCCGCCAGGCGGACATGCAATACGCCTATGAGGATCGCATCGCCGATCTGCGCGCCCAGGTCGATCGCGTCACCAGCCGCCAGCTCCTGGACCAGGAACAATTCGAGCAGAAGCTCGATCAGCTGATGCGCCGCCAGGCGACCTTGGAATCGCGCGCCACCACCCTGTCGGGCGCGGCCGATCCGGTCACCACCGGCACCGTCAAGCCCCCTGCCCGCACCACCACGACCGATGCGGCGCCGGCCAAGCCGTCGCCGATCAGCGACACGGTCATCCTGGTGCCGCCGCCCGACCGCGAGGCGCGCCTGGAGTCGCGGGCCTTGCCGACATTCGCCGCCCGCGTGGCGGCCACCCGCTCGGGCGCCGGGATCGAGGCCACGCTGGCGCTGATGCAGGACTCGCTCGACCGTGTCGAGAGCGGCCAGGCGATCGCGTTGAATGGATTGGAAGAAGGCTTCGACGCCAAGGCGCGGCGCATGCGCAGCGTGCTCATCGACCTCGGCCTCGACGTGGCCAAGCTTCCCGCCCCGCCCGCGCCGATCGCAACCGGCGGCCCGTTTGTGCCGGTCGGGACGAAAAGCGACGGCGGCGCCTTCGAGCGGCAGCTCTATCGCATCAATCTCGCGCGCAGTCAGGTCGAGCAGCTGCAACGCACCTTGCTCGCTGTGCCGATCCGCAGGCCGCTCGCCGGCGACGTCGATCAGACTTCGGGCTTCGGGGTCAGAATGGACCCGTTCGTGCGCGCGCTCGCCATGCATACCGGCCTCGACATGCGCGGCAATACCGGCGATCCGGTCCGCGCGACGGCGGCCGGCAAGGTCGTCTCGGCGGGTTGGAGCGGCGGATACGGCAAGATGGTCGAGATCGACCACGGCAACGGTCTCTCGACGCGCTACGGCCATCTGTCGGCAATCGACGTGAGTGAGGGACAGACCATTCGCGTCGGCCAGATCGTCGGCAAGGTGGGCTCGACCGGACGCTCGACCGGACCGCACCTGCACTACGAGACGCGTATCGACGGCGACCCCGTGGACCCGCAGAAGTTCTTGCGCGCGGCGATCCGACTGGGATCGTAGCCTTCGCCAAGTTGCAAACTGTGCGTTCTCAATTCCTGGCGTCTCGCGCGATAGCCGGGCGCTATTCCCGGCTCAAAGCCACGTGACCAGGCGTGACCTCGTAGCGGCTTGCGCGCATGCGCCGGCTGGGCGAAAAAAACGAACCTCCGGCCCAGGCGCGACCACCAATCCGTCGATCCGAGGAACGATATCGCTCGTGCGCGGTCGGCAGCTGGTTGCGCAAGGGGACTCGCGCGATGTTGCAGATCCTGGAGAATGCACCGAATCGCCTCATCCTGCGGATGGGCGTGCTCCCGTTTGAGACTTCCACGATCGTTCTCGACAAGTCCAGCGGCAAAGGCCGGTTCGAGCGCACCGTGTTCTTCTGGAAGCGCCGGCCGATCGAGATCCCGCTCGAACAGATTGCCGCGATCACGCTCGTCCCGCGGGAGAAGGATGCGAACCAAAAGGGGGGCAAGCGCGACAATCCGACGGTCGGGCTCAAGTCGGGTCAGCAGTTCCAGCTGTCCAATCCCGGCGATCCTAAATCTGCAATCGAGGCGGTGCGACACATGAGCATGTTTCTTGGGCTGGCGGAGCCCGAAACCGACGCCAAGACGGAGCCTCGCCTCGCCGCCAGCGAGCCGGCCGACGGGCCCAGCATCGCACCGGCAGCCGATCAGCCGAACGCAGCCGCCACGGTCGCCGCGGGGGTCGACCCGTCGACGTCGCACGGCGTTGCAGCGGGCGACCCGCCGGGCCTCATGCCCGCGACGCTGCCAGCCGATCCGCAGAGCGTCGATTCGCCGACACATCCGTCAACCGATGCGGCGACGGCAGAGCCGCCGAGCCTGCCGATGACGAAGCCGCCGAGCCTGCCGATGACGAAGCCGCCGAGCCTGCCGATGACGAAGCCGCCGAGCCTGCCGACAACGGAGCAGCAGAACCGGGCGACAGCGGAGGAGGTGAGCCAGCCCGCGGCTGAGAAGCCGTTGGCCCCGCCTTCCCGGCTCAAGCGCTGGGTAGCGGTCGGCGCATCGATTGCGGTGGCCACGGTCTTCCTCGTCATCGGAGCGGTCCGCGCCGTCAGCTGGCTCACCCTGCCGGACTGCGGCGATGACAAGACACGCACGACTCTGACCGAGATCTTCGACGGCAAGAAGATCAAGGTCGAACGGTTAAGCGACTTGAAGACGATCTCCTCCACACGGTCCGAACGCATGTGCGAGGGCCGCGCCGACATTCCAGGCGGCATCTTCAACCTTGAATTTCGCATCGACTGGAGCGGCTGGAGCAAGCGGGTGACCATCGTGCGCGCCGACGCCGAGGTCAAGATCGAGACAGCGCGGCTGGACGAGGTGCGCAAGGCGGCCGATGATTTTCTCGCCTTCGCGCGCGACTCCTACGTGACCGGGCGCGCGCCGCGCCAGTCGGAGCCGCCGATCCGGGAGCTGCTCGACAAGGTGTTCGATCTCTCCGAGCTCGACGGCACGCCGCTGACGGTCTCCGACGTCACCAAGGCGCTCGACTGGTTCGTCGCCGGGGATCGCGTCGGCACCGTCTACATCCTCGCCGGCACCGGCATCGACGACATCAACAAGCTGACCAACGACGCGAGCGTGCAGCGGCGCACCCACCGCAACGTCGCGGAGTTCGCCGCCGAGTTTGCGCGCTACCTCGACTTCCAGGTCAAACTCGCCGGCATCATGATGGAAGCCGAGATCAACCGCACCGCCAAGGCAAGCCCGGACGTCCTCAACCGCCCCGAGGTGCGGCGGGAGATCGCCGACGTGCGCTCCACCCTCGCCGAAACCCTGACCGGGACGTTGACCACGCTCGCCTATGACGGGCTGACCGACGAGTGGCGTCGCGAGCGGCTGAAGCTGCTCCTGGAGGTCGCCCCCAAGGCGGCGCAGTTCCTGTTTGCAGAGCAGGCCCGCGCGGTGCGCGAGCACGCGCTGCGCGTCGCCGCCTATCAACGTGACCGCGGCGTCGAGCAGGACGTGAAGACGTTTGCCGACCGCATGGCTGGGCGGTAGCTACTCGACGTCTTCCACGTCCTTCGGCCCGGTGCCGAACGCCTTCTGGGCGAGCGCGGCCTCCATGAATTCGTCGAGGTCGCCGTCGAGCACGGCGCCGGTGTTCGAGGTGGACACGCCGGTGCGCAGGTCCTTCACCATCTGGTAGGGCTGCAGCACGTAGGAGCGGATCTGGTGGCCCCAGCCGATGTCGGTCTTGGCGGCCTGATCGGCGGCCGCCTTCTCCTCGCGCTTCTTGAGCTCGAGCTCGAACAGCTTGGCGCGCAGCATGTCCCAGGCCTGGGCTCGGTTGCGGTGCTGGGAGCGATCGTTCTGGCACAGCACCGCAATGTTGGTCGGGATGTGGGTGAGGCGCACGGCCGACTCGGTCTTGTTGACGTGCTGTCCCCCCGCCCCACCGGAGCGCAACGTGTCGACGCGCACATCGGATTCGTTGATCTCGATGTTGATGCGGTCGTCGACCACCGGATAGACGCTGACGCTGGCGAACGACGTATGGCGGCGCGCATTGGAGTCGAACGGGGAGATGCGCACCAGGCGATGCACGCCGCCTTCGGTCTTGAGCCAGCCGAACGCATTCTTGCCCTTCACCTGGATGGTCGCCGACTTGAGGCCCGCCTCTTCGCCCGGCGTTTCCTCCAGGTACTCGACCTTGAAGCGGTGCTTCTCGGCCCAGCGGGTGTACATGCGCATGAGCATGTTCGCCCAATCCTGGCTCTCGGTGCCCCCGGCGCCGGCATGTACTTCGAGGTAGGTGTCGTTGCCGTCGGCCTCGCCCGACAACAGCGCCTCGAGCTCGGCGCGGGCAACCTCTGTTTTCAGCTTGCGCAGGGCCTCTTCGGCTTCGGCGACGACCTTGGCGTCGCTTTCAGCCTCGCCGAGCTCGATCATCGTCACCTGATCGTCGAGCTCCTGGGTGATGCGGGCGATGGCGTTGAGGCTGTCCTCGAGCTGGGTGCGCTCCTGCATCAGGCGCTGCGCGCGGCCGGAATCGTTCCACAGGTTGGGATCTTCGGCCAGCTGGTTGAGCTCGGCGAGCCGCGCACGCGCCTTGTCGAAGTCAAAGATGCCTCCTCAGCAGCCCGACGGACTGCTTGATCTCTTCGACGATCGCTTGGATTTCGGCGCGCATGGCTGTACTCGATGATGATTCGTGAGCGGAACCTAATGTCCGGGTGGATCGACGGCAAGGCGGCGGGCATGCGTGAGCAACTGATCGGAACCTGGAAACTGGTCTCGGCGACCCGCGAGGAATTGCCCTCGGGCGCCAAGGTCGACCAGCTGGGAGCGCATCCGACTGGCTATCTCAACTACGCGCCGGACGGGCGCATGATCGCGATCATCGCCCGCGGCGACCGTGCGAAGCCCACCTGGCCGCACCCGACGGCGGCGGAAGCCGAGGCGCTGTTCAGGAGCGTGCTCAGCTATGCCGGAACTTACTCGGTCAGCGGCAACGAGGTCACGCACCACGTGGACATATCCTGGAACGAAGCCTGGACCGGAACCCGGCAGATGCGGATCTTCCAGCTCGACGGCGATCGCCTCCGCCTCTCGACACCTCCCTCGCCCGATCCATTGGACGGGAAGACGAGCGTCCGCACCATGGTGTGGGAGCGAGTGAAGGGTTAGTACAGCCCGCCGGTGCCGCCGGAGCGGATCATGCGGTCGGCGTCGGGCGACACCCCGAACGAGCGCCCGTCGCCTTCCTGCGGCAGCCCGGTGGCCGCAAAGTAGTTGTCGGGCGGCGAGGTGCCGGGCTTGTAGGCTTCAAGGATCTGGCGGCCTTCGCCGCCCCCGGCGCGCATGCCGCTGCGTGGGTCGATGCGCACGAGCTTGAGCCCGGTCGGCACCCGGAACGGCACCGCCGGCTTGCCCTCCAGCGCCATTTTCAGGAAATCCTTGACGATCGGCGCCGCCAGGTGGCCACCGGTTGCGCCGCGGCCGAGATGGCGCGGCTTGTCGTAGCCGATATAGGACCCGACCGTGAGGTCGGGCGTGTAGCCGATGAACCAGGCGTCCTTTTCGTCGTTGGTGGTGCCGGTCTTGCCCGCCACCGGCTTGCCCACCTCGCGCACCGTCGTGGCAGTGCCGCGCTGGACCACGCCCTCCAGCATCGAGGTGATCTGGTAGGCGGTCATCGAGTCGAGCACCTGCTCGCGCTTGTCGATCAGCGTCGGTTCCGGCTGGTTGCTCCAGCGATCGGAGCCGCAGCCGCGGCATTCGCGCTGGTCGTGGCGATAGATCGTATGGCCGTAGCGATCCTGGATGCGGTCGATCAGCGTCGGCTTCACCCGCCGCCCGCCGTTGGCGAACATCGAATAGGCGGTGGTCATGCGCAGCACCGTGGTCTCGCCGGCGCCCAGCGCGTAGGAGAGATAGTTCGGCAGATCGTCATAGACGCCGAAGCGCTTGGCGTATTCGCCAATCAGCGGCATGCCGACGTCCTGGGCGAGCCGCACCGTCATCACGTTGCGCGACTGCTCGAGGCCGAAGCGCAGGGTCTGCGGCCCATAGAACTTGCGCGAATAGTTCTCCGGCGTCCACACGCCGCCGCCCTGACCCATGTCGATCGAGATCGGCGCGTCCATCACCACCGTCGAGGGCGTGTAGCCGTTGTCGAGCGCGGCCGCATAGACGAACGGCTTGAACGAGGATCCGGGTTGGCGCAGCGCCTGGGTGGCGCGGTTGAACTGGCTCTGGTCGTAGGAGAAGCCGCCGACCAGCGCGAGCACGCGGCCGGTCCACGGATCCATCACGGCCATCGCCCCTGAGACGTCCGGGACCTGGCGCAGCCGATAGGTGTTCATCTCCTTGTTGAGCGGCTCGACGTAGACGACGTCGCCCGGGTGCAGCACCTGGGAGACGCGCGAGATCGCCTTGAAGCGCTCCGAGCCGGTCGCCGGGCGCGCCCACTTGACGGCCTCGACCGGCACGATGCCGACCTGGCGCTCGCGGGTGACGGCGCCGCCGACTTCCCGGCCCGGCTGCAGCCCGATGCGCGCCGACTGGTCGCCGGTTTCCAGCACCACGGCGAGCCGCCACGGTGCAATGTCGGTCAACCCTTTGACCTCGGCGATCTTCACGCCCCAGTCGCCGCTGATGTCGCTCTTGGCCACCGGTCCGCGGTAGCCCTGTGCCTCGTCAAATTTGACCAGGCCGGTGGTCAGGGCCTTGCGCGCCATCACCTGCAGCTTCGGGTCGAGGGTGGTGCGCACCGACAGGCCGCCCTCGTAAAGCTTCTTCTCGCCGTATTTCTCGAACAGGTCTCGGCGCACCTCCTCGGCGAAATATTCGGCGGCGAACACGTGGGCGCCGGTCGGGCGCGGGGTGACGTTGAGCGCCTCCTTCTTGGCCTTCTCGCCGTCCGGGGCGCTGACGTACTTGTCCTCGACCATGCGATCGACGACGTAGTTGCGGCGCTCGACCGCGCGGTCGCGCTGGCGGAACGGGTGCAGGTTGGTCGGCGCCTTGGGCAGCGCCGCCAGATAAGCGGCTTCCGCGAGCGTGAGCTCGTGCACCGATTTGTCGAAATAGATCAGCGAGGCCGCCGCAATGCCGTAGGCGCCCAGGCCGAGGTAGATCTCGTTCAGATAAAGCTCGAGGATCTTGTCCTTCGAATAGGTCCGCTCGATCTTGAGGGCGAGCAGCGCCTCCTTGATCTTGCGATCGAACGAAACCTCGTTGGTGAGCAGGAAATTCTTCGCCACCTGCTGGGTGATGGTGGAGGCGCCCTGCGGGCGGCGATTGGTGCCAATGTTCTGCACGTAGAGCAGGCCGGCGCGGACGATGCCCTGGAAATCGAGGCCGCCATGCTCGTAGAAGCTCTTGTCCTCGGCCGCCAGGAAGGCGTTGACGACGAGTTTCGGCACCGCCTGGATCGGGATGTAGAGGCGCCGCTCCTTGGCGTACTCGGCGACCAGCGAGCCGTCGCTGGCATGCACCCGAGTCATGACCGGCGGCTCGTAGTCCTGCAGCTGGGAATAGTCCGGCAGATCCTTGGAGAAATGCCACAGGAGCCCGGCCGCCCCCGCGATGCCGACGAGGAACAGCACCGTTCCGGCAGCGAAAATCCAGCCCAAGAAACGCAGCAGCAGCTTCATCGCGGTAACCCCGAAGCGCCAATGAGCGCCTTGGCGTGTCTCCCCTTACCGACGCAGGTCGTGGACACCCGGTCCCCTTGTAGCATAATTCGATTGAGGTGCGCGCCCTTTCGGCTTCCTCGCCCCGTTTTGTGGTCAAACTGAGGCCGGAGCGTTTGTCCCGCATTTCCGACCTGCGGACCAGCGAAAACGCTTGCGGGCGAATGCAACGCGCTAATTTGCCCCCGAAATGCGTTCCTGCCCGGCGATCAGCGGCGCAAAGAACGAATGGACGGCCTGGACAATCGAATCCGTCGCGCGCCCGCGCCAGGCCTCGGAGGTGAGCAGCTTGAGGTCCTGGCGGCTCGTCACATAGCCGAGCTCGACCAGAACCGAGGGCACGTCCGGGGCCTTGAGCACGCGAAAGCCGGCCGATTTCATCGGATGCTTGTGCAGGCGGGCGCTGGTCTTGAGCTGGCCGACCAGCGCCTTGGCGAACTGCACGGAAAAATGCTTGGTCTCGCGCTGCGCCAGGTCGATCAGGATATCGGCCACCTCGTCCGGCTCGGCACTCAGGTCCACGCCGGCGATCACGTCCGCCCTGTTTTCCGTCTCGGCCAGCCGGGCGGCCTCGCTGTCCGTGGCCGTCTCGGACAGGGTGTAGACGGTCGCTCCGCGCGCATCGCCGTCGCCCTTGGCGAGCGCGTCGGCGTGGATCGAGATGAACAGCGCCGCCTGCTGGCCGCGGGCGATGCGCACGCGGTCGGGGAGCGACACGAACCGGTCGTCGGTGCGGGTCATGGCGACCCGGTATTTCCCGGTTTTCTCCAGTTTCTCGCGCAGCATCAGGGCGAAATCCAGAACGATCGCCTTCTCGTGCTCTCCGCTCGGCGCGACGGTGCCGTTGTCGAGCCCGCCATGGCCGGGATCGAGCATCACCAGGGGGCGCGGGTCGCTGCCCTTCTGGCTCGCGTCGCGATCACCCTTGCGGTTATCGGGGGGACGCCGGTTCCGGTTCTCCAGCGCCAGGTTGCGCATGAAAGTTTCGCGGTCGACCGTCACCAGGTCGAGCACGATACGGGCGGGCTGGGCATCGACAGGATCGAGGACGACGGCCTTGTCGATGCGCACCGGCCCCTTGGTGTCGATCACGATTCGGGAGCCGCCGGGCATCACCAGGCCATAGCGGAACGCCTTGACCAGGCCGCGGCCGCCCTCCCCGGTCTTCGGCGGGAACTGGAACGCCATCTGCGGCACGTCGATGATCACCCGGTAGGGGTCGGCGAGCGTGAAGGCGGTCAGATTGATGGTGCGGGAGACGTCGACGATGAAGCGGGTGCGGGTGTCGTCGCCGCCGAGCCGGGCTTCGGTCGCAATCGGCACGTCGGCACCCGGTGCGGCTGGCACGGCGGTCCGCTCCACCCCCCAGGCCGCGTGCGCGCCGATGAGCCACGCGCCGCCGAGCACCGCCAGCCGCCAGCGCCTTGCCCGAAGCATCGCCCTAATCCCTCGCCCGATCGCCGTCATATTCGATTAGGCGGCCATAGTTAATTGCCGTTTAACGAATTGCGGCCGGCTTTCGTTCTTCCGGGGGCGGCGGGGGCGAATGGCGCCACAACCGAACCGGAAACGGTCGCCCGCTACGCCGCGGCCGCCGGGGTGTGCTCGCGCAGGAGCTGGGTCAGGGCCGCCGCCGGCATGGGCCGCCAGAAATGATAGCCCTGCCCTTCGGTGAAGCCGGCTGTGCGCAAAACCTCGAGCTGCTTCTCCGTTTCGATCCCCTCGGCGGTCGTGACCATGCCGAGATCGCGCCCGAGCGAGGCGATCGAGTTGACGATCGCCATGCAGTCGGAGCGGTCGGACAGGTCGCGCACGAACGACTGGTCGAGCTTGATCTTGTCGAACGGGAAGCTGCGCAGGTAGCTGAGCGACGAATACCCGGTGCCGAAATCGTCCATGGCGATGCCGACGCCGAGGCCACGCAGCTCGTTGAGGATCGCAAGCGTGTTCTCATTGTCCTGCAGGAACACCGATTCGGTGATCTCCAGCTCGAGCCGGGTGGCGGACAGGCCGGAATTGGCGAGCGCCAGCACGACCGTGTGCAGGAGATCGCGGCTCACCAGCTGCAGCGGGGAGAGATTGACCGCGACCTTGATGGCGGCCGGCCAGCGCGCCGCCTGCGTGCAGGCCTGTCGCAGCACCCATTCGCCGATCGGAACGATCAGCCCGATATCCTCGGCGATGCCGATGAACGTCGCCGGCGGCACCATGCCGCGCGCGGGATGGCGCCAGCGCAGCAGCGCCTCGCACCCGGTGATCGCGCCGCTCGCCAGGTCCACCACCGGCTGGTAGTGCAGCTCGAACTCGCCGGCGCCGAGCGCCTTGCGCAAGTCGAGCTCGAGCAGGCGGCGCCCCTGCAGCTCGGCGTCCATGCCGGGCTCGAAGAACCGGTAGGTTGCGCGCCCGTCGGTCTTGGCGCGATAGAGGGCGAGGTCGGCGTTCTTGAGGAGCTCGTCGGGCGTTGTCCCGTCCTTCGGCGCGATCGCAATGCCGACACTGGTTCCGATCACCACGTTGTGGCCGCTGATCTCGTAGGGCGCACCGACGTGCTCGATGATGCGGCGCGCCATCGCATCGGCATCGTCCGCGCCGTCTCTCTGCATGACGACGAATTCATCGCCGCCGAGCCGCGCGACTGCATCGCCTTCGCGCACGCAGCCGGAGATCCGCTTCGCCACCACCGTCAGCAGGGCGTCGCCGATCGAATGCCCGAGCGTGTCGTTCACCGCCTTGAAGCGATCGAGATCGAGGCTCAGTACCGCCACGTTGGAGCTCTCGCTCGCACACGCCTCGCCGATGCGCTCGCGCAGGAGCACGCGGTTGGGCAGATCGGTCAACGCGTCGTAGTGCGCCATGTGGGCGATGCGCGCCTCGGCGCGGCGCCGCTCGGAAATGTCCCCGTAGGTCGCGACCCATCCGCCCTCCGCCATCGGCTGGTGCGACACCGCGATGGTGCGCCCGTCGGGGAGCTCCTGGAAATAGCTCGCCGGCCGGCGCTCTTGGATCAGGACCTGCTGCTGCGCGAGCACCGAGCCGAGGGTGGAATCGGCCGAGCCGGGCGCAAAGGTCCGGGCGATCAGGTCGCGCAGCGGCGTGCCCGGCTGTGCGGCATCGGGCGGCAGGTCGAACAGCTCGCAGTACTGCTCGTTGCAGACGATCAGCCGCTGGCTCGCATCGAACATGCACAGGCCTTGCGACATGTTGTTGAGGGCGGCGTCGAAGCGGCGGTTCTGGATGCGGATGCCGGCGGCGAGCTCGTGCAATTCGCGATGCGCGCGGCGCAAGAGCCGGTTGTGCCAGATGAGAAGGGTGATCAGGACGATGCCGCAGACGATGAGCCCGCCCGCCAGCGCCGAGAACTGCCAGTGCAGCACGATGAGCTGGCGCTGGTCCTCGGAAACGCGGTCGCCGCCGAAGCGGTTGGCGGCGGCCGCCAGGCGCGCCAGCCGTCCGTCGAGCGGCATGAGCAGGGCGAGCAGCTTGCGGACGTTGCCCGGCTTGTCGAGCGCGGCGACCAGCGGCTGCGCTGACGCCACGGCTTCGCCGAGGTCGTGCACGGTCGCGCGGTGCTCGGGGTCGCTGGCGAGAAACTCCTCGACATCGCCGCTGTTCAGCAGGTTCAGCCGGCTGACGATGATGTCGAAGCGAAGCTCGACCTCGTCGCGGGAGACCGGGCTGTCGGGCCAGGCATAGGCGCTCAGGCGCTGCTCAAGGCGGACATATTCGGTCGCCGCCTGGCCGACCAGCCAGGCCACGTTGTAGCGCGACTCCTGCTCGAGCGCCTGCTGGCGCTCGACGACGAGCGTGGAGATGTACGCCCCGGCGGCCACGAAGAAGACGATGACCGCCGCCAGCAGCAGCTTGATTTGGCGAAACGTGGACATCGGCATTCGGCTGTTCGCCACAGCCGGTCCGTGGCGGGCCGTCACTTGATGACGAGGCTGGCGACCTGCCAGACCGAGCGGCTGTAGAATTTCTGACTGCGCGGCTCCGCGTTGCTGTCGTACGGATAGACGATGAGCAGCGGCCCCTTATCGCGCGCCGGCATGTATTCGCCATCCCGCTTGAGCGCGAGAATGACGTGGTACTTGGCGAGATCCTCGATCGGGACCTGGCCCGAATAATCGTTGAGCGCCACCGCGACGACTTTCTCCCCGATCGCTCCGACCTTCTGCATCAGCTTGTCGAGCGGGACGCCTTCGAACTTTTGCGCCCCCCTGTGCCACAGGGTATTGGTTTCGATGGTGACCGTGCCGAGCGTTTCCAGGGCCTTGCGATCGAACTGGATCCCGCTTTCCGAATCGGAGCCGACGATCTTGCCGGCGACGATCAGGATCGGGTTGCCGGCGTTCTGCGGCGTCTGCGCCGTCGCGAACGAGGCCAGCAAAAGGCTCCCGAGGGCGAAAACCGCCTTCACCAGGGTTCGGCTGGGCATATGTCCCACCATTGTCCAGCTTCCGCAACGGCATGCGGACGTTGGGGCGTTCACTTGAGAGCGAATCCTTGAACGAAGCGTGAAGAACCGCCTTGCGGCGGCGGCGGGGTTAACATCCGCTTTCCGCCGATGCCTGCTTTCATCGGGTTTTTTGCGGCACTTCGGTTAACGATAGCGTCTAACTTCCGAATAGCGGTTTCTTGTCGGTCGACGGCCAAGACCCACGACCACTGCGAAGGCCTGTCGTGCTGCTGTCGCCAATGGCGCGCGAACACTCGCATTGCCGGCTGGTGCACCGCTATGCGCTTGCCTTCAAGTTCGTGATCGCAACGCACGCGCTCGACGAGGGCAACTGGTGCTTCGATTTCGACGGCCTCAAGCCGGTCCGGGCGTGGCTGCACGAGCAGTTCGATCATACCTTGATCGTCGCCGAGGACGATCCGGACCTGAGCACCTTCCGCAGGCTCGATCGCGACGGGCTCGCCGCGTTGCGAATCCTGCCGGCGGTCGGCTGCAAGGCGGTCGCCAAATACGTGTTCGACCACGTGGCCGACCATGTCGGCCGGGAGACCGGTGCGCGGGTCTGGCTGGAGAGCGTGGAAGTGCGCGAGCACGGCGGGAATTCGACGATTTACCATCGCTGAGACCGGTGCCGCCCGGCCCCTGGCGCCGGGCGCCGGCGAGCCTTCCCTTGCCAATGGCGATTCGGCCGCTTAATAAGGGCGGGCTGACGGTATGTGTTCCGGTGTTGCCGTATTCGGGCATCCGGCACGCCCGCCGCGACACGCTCCACACCCAACACGGAGCTTTCCGGCGGTTACGTGGCTATCCTGCGCGAGACGCGCTCGCGGGGTGGCCGAGCCGATGTCTTCTGGACGGATGACCGGGCTTAAGGCGGGCGACGTGCCCGCCGGGCCGTGAGCAAACCAAATCCGGCAGCGCGCGGCGCTGCCATCTTCGTTTCGGATCGTATGGCATGTTCGCCGTCGACATGAGCGCCAGGGCACGATACCGCCGTTCCGCGGCGTGCACCGCGTTCTGCGCCTCGCCCCATGCCGCAACGGCCCGACCCTTCCACCCCACCGGCGCGCCCTGTCTGGCGCCGTCCGCATACGCCGCTTCGATTGCGAGCGGGCGCAGGCCGGTCCCCCGAAAAGAGATTTATCAATGGCCAACAAGATGCTCATCGACGCGACCCATCCGGAGGAGACCCGGGTGGTGGTCGTGCGCGGCAATCGCGTCGAGGAATTCGACTTCGAATCAGCAAGCCGCCGGCAGCTGCGTGGCAACATCTATCTCGCCAAGGTAACGCGGGTCGAGCCGTCGCTGCAGGCCGCCTTCGTCGAATATGGCGGCAATCGCCACGGTTTTCTGGCGTTCGGCGAAATCCATCCCGATTACTATCAGATCCCGATGGCGGATCGACAGGCGCTGATCGCCGAGGAAGAACGTGCGCAGCGCGAGGCCGACGACGAAGCGGAGCGCCGGGCCGGGCGACGGCGCGGCCGCGGCGCGGAGCGGCGCAGCGACCGGATTCGCAGTGAGCGCTTGGCGGATGCGGAAGCGCCCGAGCCGGAGAGCAGCGAAGCAGCGGAGGCCGCCGAGGCGAGTGCCGATCTCGCCGCCCGCCACGAGGCAGGACTCGCCGACACGGCGGAAGGCGGCGAGCCGCCCTCCTCCGACCAAGATGCGCAGGCCGAGCCGGTGCTGGTCGTCCGCGAGGCGGTCGAGGAGCAGCAGGCGGCGCAAGCGGCCGAATCCGCGCGCGAGGACGCTTCGCCGGCAGGTCATGCCGAGCATGCCGATGCGGACGCTGCGGCGAGAGCCGTCGCGGAGGAGGAGCGCGAGCACGAGGATCACGAGAGCCCGCCGGTCGCGACCGAGCATGAGGGCGAGATCTCCGAGCCGCACGACGAGGAGCATGCGGAGACGCTTGCAGGCAACGGCCGCGACGACAACGGCGAAGACGAAGAGGTGGTCGAATTGGTCGGCGGCGACGATGCGCTCGAGGAGGCGACCGACCGGATGCCGCGCATCCGCCGCCAGTACAAGATTCAGGAAGTGATCAAGCGGCGCCAGATCATGCTGGTGCAGGTGGTCAAGGAGGAACGCGGCACCAAGGGGGCGGCGCTCACCACCTATCTCTCGCTCGCCGGCCGCTATTCGGTGCTGATGCCGAACACGGCGCGCGGCGGCGGCATCAGCCGCAAGATCACCAACGCGGTCGACCGCAAGCGCCTCAAGGAGATCGCCGAGGAGCTCGAGGTGCCGGAAGGCATGGGCGTCATCCTGCGAACCGCCGGCGCCAACCGGACCAAGGCGGAGGTCAAGCGCGACTTCGAGTACCTGTTGCGCCTGTGGGAGTTGGTGCGCGACCTGACGCTGAAATCGACCGCGCCCACCCTGGTCTATGAGGAAGGATCGCTGATCAAGCGCTCGATCCGCGATCTCTACAACAAGGACATCGACGAGGTCCTGGTGGCGGGAGATGAGGCCTACCGCGAGGCCAAGGACTTCATGCGCACGCTCATGCCGAGCCATGCGAAGAACGTGAAGACCTATCGCGACGGCCAGCCGATGTTCACGCGCTATGGCGTCGAGAGCCAGCTCGACGCCATGTTCTCGCCCGTAGTGCAGCTCAAGTCGGGCGGCTACATCGTGCTCAACCAGGCCGAGGCGCTGGTCGCGATCGACGTCAACTCGGGCCGGGCGACGCGCGAGCACCACATCGAAGACACCGCGCTCAAGACCAATCAGGAGGCCGCCGACGAGATCGCCCGACAGCTCCGGCTGCGCGACCTCGCCGGGCTGATCGTCATCGATTTCATCGACATGGACGAGAAGCGCAACAACCGCTCGGTCGAGCGTAGGCTCAAGGAGGCGCTCAAGCACGACCGCGCCCGCATCCAGGTCGGACGCATCTCGCATTTCGGCCTGCTCGAAATGTCGCGCCAGCGCATCCGCTCGAGCGTGTTGGAAAGCTCGACCGAGAAATGCGCGCAGTGCGGCGGCACCGGGCACGTGCGCTCGGTGGCTTCGGTCACGTTGCAGCTCTTGCGCTCGCTCGAGGAAATGCTGATCAAGGGCGCAACCCACAACTTCGCCGTCCGCACCAGGACCGAGGTCGCGCTCTATGTCCTCAATCAGAAGCGCGCGCACCTGCGCGAATTGGAGACGCGCTTCCGCATCGGGGTGACCATCGCGGCCGATCCCACCACTGGCGGCCAGCAGCCGTTCGTCATCGAGCGCGGCGAGCAGGTGCACAGCGTCGAGGCGGCGAAGGCGATCGCCGCGCAGGCGCCGAGCCCCGCGGCCGAGATCGAGATCGAGGAGCCCGAGGCGGAGGAGGAAACCGTCGAGGAGGCTTCGGCCGAAACCGTGGCCGAGCCTGAAGCGGCCAACGGCGAGCGGCGCGGGCGGCGGCGACGGCGGCGGCCGCGACGCGGCGGGGAGGAACGGGACACCGCAGAGCCTCTGCGCGATTTTCCGTCCGAGGCCTTGCCGGCGTTGGAAGACGCCGCGCAGGCCGCGGCTGAAGGCGAAGCTGAGGAGGCCGAGGAGCCGGAGCTCGCCGGCGCGCGCGAGCAGAATGGTGATGCGGCCAGCGAAGCCGAGCGGCGGCGACGGCGGCGCGGGCGGCGCGGCGGGCGGCGCAACCGGCGCGATCGCGAGGGCGGTTTCGGGCTCGGGGAATCCTCGCCGACCGAGCCGGAATTGACGAGCGCCGTGGCCGATTTCGATCAAGGCCCTGTCGCCCGGGAGATGACGCCGACCGAGATGGCGCCGACCGAGCTGATGACCCCGTCCGCCTCAATTGAGAGCGAGCCGAGCGGACCTCCGCCGGCGGCAAGCCACGAGGCCATCCTCGAGCCGGCGAGCCCGCCGCCTGTGGAGACGCCAATCCCGCCGCCGGACAGTCAGCCGCAGGAGAGCGAGCCGCCGCGTCGGCGCTCCACCATTCGCGAGCCCGCCCCGTTCGCGATCGGATCGGCCGAGGCTCCGGTCGTGCCGCCCCCGGCGCCGATCCCGCAAGCCACCGTCGTGGTCGAATCGAGCGAGCAGAAGCCTGAAGAGGGCGAGCAGCCGCGGCGAACCGGATGGTGGTCGCGGCGGTTCATGGGCGGCGCCAAGAGCTGAGGCGCCGCGCTGATTTTACTCTTCTCGCGACATGGCCTGTGCCACATTGGGCAACGGGCTCTTCCACATGGCTGCGACGCTGAGCCGGCGGCGTTGCCGGCTCACGTCGCGGCAAGGCGCGGACACGCACGTACCGGCGTCGGCACTGGCAGGAGAAGCTGATGAAAAGTCGCTGGGTCGATAGCGAGGCGCAAGCCGCCGTCGATCAGTATGCCAGGCTGGGCATCGGGAGCAATCTGAGCCTGCGCATCTATACGACCCGCCTCCTCGGCCAGGATCCGCAACTGGTGCTGCACGGCGGCGGCAACACCTCCGTCAAGACGCGCGTTGCCGATCTGGTGGGCGAGGAAACCGAGGTCCTCTGCATCAAGGGCAGCGGCTGGGACATGGCGACGATCGAGCCCGCCGGCCTTCCCGCCGTGAGGCTCGCACCCTTGCGCAAGCTGCGCGCGCTCGACGCGCTGTCGGACGAAGAGATGGTGCGGATCCAGCGCGCCAACCTGATCGATCCGATGGCCCCCAACCCGTCGGTCGAGACGCTGCTGCACGCGTTCATGCCGCACGCCTTCGTCGATCACACCCACGCCAACGCGGTCCTGAGCCTGGTCGACCAACCGAATGGGCCGGAGATCTGCGCCGAGGTCTACGACGGCCGCATGGGCATGGTGCCGTACATCATGCCGGGCTTCGGCCTCGCCAGGAAGGCGGCCGAAATCTACGAGGCGCAATGCGACGTCGAAGGCCTGATCCTGCACAAGCACGGAATCTTCACCTTCGGCGCGAGCGCGCGGGAAGCCTACGAGCGCATGATCGAGATGGTCTCGCTCGCCGAGACGCGGCTCACGCGCCGACGCAATGCGGTGTTCGTCCCCCGCGCCCTGCCCGAGCGCCTCGCCGCCTACAGCGACATCGCGCCGATCGTGCGCGGCGCCTGCAGCCTCAAGGACGACGTCAACGAAGGCGCCTGGCGCCGCCTCATCCTCGACTTCCGCACCGGCTCGGCGATCCTCAATTTCGTCAATGGCGCCGAGGTCACGCGCTACAGCCAAGCCGGCGTGGTGACGCCGGACCACACGATCCGCACCAAGAACTGGCCGCTGGTCGTGCCGCCGCCGGAGGACGGTAAGCTCGAGACGTTCAAGCGCGACGTGCAGGCGTCGGCGCGCGCCTATGTCGGGAGCTACCGGGCCTATTTCGCGCGCCACAACGAGCGCTGCGCGCCGCGCAAGCGGCCGCTCGATCCGCTGCCGCGCGTGGTGCTGATCCCCGGCGTCGGGCTGGTCGGGCTCGGGCGCAGCAAGAAGGACGCGCGCGTCGCCGCCGACCTCGCCGAAGCGGCGGTCAAGACCATCACCGATGCGGAGGCGCTCGGCCGCTTCGAGTCGATCGACGAAGCCGACATGTTCGACATGGAGTACTGGTCGCTCGAGCAGGCGAAGCTCGGCAAGGAGCCGGAAAAGCCGCTGGCGGGCCAGGTCGCGGTGATCACCGGAGCCGGCGGCGTGATCGGCGCGGCGACGGCGCGCGCCTTCGCCGCTGCCGGCGCCGAGGTGGCGCTGCTCGACGTCGACCAGAAAGCAGCCCTTGCCCAGGCGAAACAGATCGGCGGCTCGGCGCTCGCGCTGAAATGCGACGTCACGGAGCCGGCCTCGGTGGTGGGCGCCTTCGTGCGGGTGGTGGAGACGTTCGGCGGCGTCGACATCGCCATATCGAACGCCGGGATCGCCTGGATGGGCCTGATCGGCGAGGTCGACGAGACGGTGCTCAAGCAGAGCTTCGAGGTGAATTTCTACGGCCACCAGCGGGTCGCGCAGAGCGCCGTGCGCATCATGTCGGCGCAGGGCACAGGCGGCTGCCTTCTGTTCAACGTGTCGAAACAGGCGATCAATCCGGGGCCGCGCTTCGGGCCGTACGGATTGCCCAAGGCGGCGACCCTGTTCCTGGTGCGCCAGTACGCCCTCGACTACGGGGCGGCCGGCATCCGCTCCAACGCGGTCAATGCCGACCGCGTGCGCTCGGGCCTGCTCACCCCGGAGATGATCGCCGAACGCTCGCGCGCCCGCGGCTTGAGCGAGAAGGAGTACATGGCGGGCAACCTGCTGCAACGCGAGGTGACCGCCGAGGACGTGGCGGACGCCTTCCTGCATCAGGCGCTGGCGCTGAAGACCACCGGCGACGTGACCACCGTGGACGGCGGCAACATCGCGGCGGTGCTCAGGTGAGCGGGCACGTTCCGGCGGAGCGCTGCCGTCCCGTCCTACTCGAAATTTCGCGTGGCGCGCGGGCGCTGCTGGGCGGGGGGCTACATCATGAGGCAGTACTGGAGCGCGCCGAGAGCCTGGCTCGGATCGGGCATGTCGAACACCGCCCGCGTGCGCGGGCTGAACTGCAGCACGATCTGCTTGGCTTTCGACAGCCCTTCGATCAGCGGCTTGGCGCCGGTGAACGTCCCCACCAGCGTGTTCTTGTCATGCATCTTCCACTTGGCGCTCGCGAGAATACGACGCTTGTCGAGCAGGAGGTCCGCCTCCTCGTCGCCGTCGTTCTTCCATTTTTCATAGAACAGCGAGATGATCATGACCTGCGCTCCGTCGGGCGCCTTCACGAGCCCGAAGGAGATGACGTTGGCGGCGTTGTCGTCCTCCCTGTCCTTGTAGGCGTGATAGGCGACGCAGGTTCCATCCTTCTTCCCGACTTCCCAGCCGTTGAGGCTGACCTGAGCCGCACTCTGGAGCACGGCACCCGACACGATCAGTCCTGCGAGCATGATGCGCAACATGGAGCCCTCCCCCCATCCCAGACCACCTCAAGGTAGCTGGTCATGGTTGCCTGAAAAAGGCAGGTCGGCAACGATGCCGCCCAAATAGGAGAGCTGCGACATGACCGTTCCACCCGCGCACACCGCCGCCGCGCGCAGCGACGCGACGGCGCTTGGGCCATACGGGAACGGCACGCTGCCGGCCGGCATCCGCTCGCGCAGCATTGCCGACGTCAACGGCCTGACCGTCCACATTCTGGAAGCCGGCTACGAGACCGCGGGCCGGCCCGCAGTGCTGCTGCTGCATGGCTTCCCGGAGCTCGCCTACAGCTGGCGCAAGGTGATGCTCCCGCTGGCGACGGCCGGCTATCGCGTGATCGCCCCCGATCAACGCGGATATGGCCGCACCATGGGCTGGGACGGCTCCTACGATGCCGACCCCGATCCCTTCCGCATGCTCAACATGGTGCGCGATGCGCTCGGGCTCGTCCTCGCGCTCGGCTACCGTCAGGTCGCCGTCGTGGTGGGGCACGATGCCGGCTCGCCGGTCGCCGCGTGGAGCGCGCTGGTGCGGCCCGACGTCTTCCGTTCGGTGGTGATGATGAGCTCGCCGTTCCCCGGCCCGCCGAGCCTGCCGTTCGACACCGCCAACGGCGCGGCGCCGCCGCGGCCGGCGATGACGGACGACGAACTCGACGCCGAGCTCGCGAAGCTTCCGGTGCCGCGCAAGTACTACCAGAACTACCAGCGCACGCGCGGGGCGAACGACGACATGCTGCATGCCCCGCAGGGGCTCGCCGCCTTCTTCCACGCCTACTACCACTACAAGAGCGCCGACTGGACACAGAACAAGCCGCATCCGCTGAAGGCGCGCACGGCCGGGGAGATGGCGAAGATCCCCACCTACTACGTCATGGAGCGCGACAAGGGCATGGCGGCGACCGTCGCACCATTCATGCCGTCGGCGGCGGAGATCGCCGCCTGCACGTGGCTCACCGAAGACGAGGTCGCCGTGTATGCGACCGAATACGCCCGCACCGAGTTCACCGGCGCGCTGCAAGGGTATCGGGTACGGCGCGGCACGGACACAAAGAGCATGGCCGAGATGCACACGTTCTCGGGCCGGACCATCGACGTGCCGTCCATGTACATCGCGGGCAAGAGCGACTGGGGCACCTACCAGACCCCCGGCGCGGTGGAGAGCATGCAGAGCAAGGCGTGCACCCGAATGGTGGGGCTTCACCTGGTGGACGGGGCGGGACATTGGGTGCAGCAGGAGCAGCCCGAGGCCGTGGGCCGGCTGCTCATTCAATTCCTGCAGGGGCAAGGCTGAGAAGACGTCGGGGTAGGCATGCCGTCAATGCAACGAGCGGGGCGCAATTTCCTGTTAGTCTCCCCATGAATTCACGCGGCAATAGTCCGCGAGCATCCCGGGAGGCGCCTCATGTCACCGTCTGATCGCGTGCGATCTCTCGTCGGTGCAGGAGTCCTCATGATGCTGGCGATCGGCGGGCTCGGCCAAGCGCAGACGAGCGCGCCGACCAACGACCTGCCCAACCCGTACCGGGCGATCGAGAACTGGGCGAGGCTGCCCGAGGGACGCTCCTGGGGCTCGACCAGCGGTGTCGACATCGATCCCGACGGCACCAGCGTCTGGGTCGCCGAGCGCTGCGGCGCGTTCGCGCCGCCCTCGCTGATGAAACCCGGCACCCCGTTCGCCTGCGACGGCTCGGCGCTCGCTCCGATCCTCAAGTTCGATGCATCGGGCACGCTGGTGAAGAGTTTCGGCGCCGGGCTGCTCCTGTTCCCGCACGGCCTGCATGTCGATCGCGAAGGCAACGTCTGGGTGACCGACGGCCTCGGCAAGGACGGCAAGGGCCATCAGGTGTTCAAGTTCAGCCCGGACGGCAAGCTCCTGCTGACGCTCGGCAAGGCGGGCGTCGCCGGCGCCGGACCGGACGAATTCAATGCGCCCTCCGCCATAGTGGTCGCGCCGAACGGCGACATCTTCGTCGGCGACGGACATGGGCGGGAGACCAACGCGCGCATCGTGAAGTTCAGCCGGGATGGCAGGTTCATCAAGACCTGGGGACGTAAAGGCTCGGGGCCGGGCGAGATCGACACCCCGCACGCGCTCGCCATGGATTTGCGCGGGCGGCTGTTCGTCGGCGATCGCAACAACAACCGCATCCAGATCTTCGATCAGGACGGCAATCTGCTCGACCAATGGACCCAGTTCAGCCGGCCGAGCGGCCTCTTCATCGACAGGAACGACGTCATCTATGTCGCCGATTCCGAATCGGAGTCGGTCGCCCGGAACCATGACGGCTGGAAGCGCGGGATTCGCATCGGCAGCGCAAGGGACGGGACCGTCACTGCCTTCATTCCCGATCCGGTGGAGAAGACCACCGGCACCAGCGCCGCCGAAGGCGTCGCCGCCGACACGGCAGGCAACGTCTACGGCGCGGAAGTCGGCCCCAAGCGGCTGATGAAATACGTGAGGAAGTGAGGCTTTTGGATATGGACCAGGGCATCTGGGCGACGTGGTACGATCTGGCGGATCAGGACCGCGAAAAATTCCTCGGGTGGCTGCACGGCGAGTACTTGCCTGAGCTGAAGATGCGGCCGGGCTTCTCGTGGGTCGCCCACTACGAGAACAAGGTTGGCGGCCCGCAGATGCGCCAGGTCGGCGACATCATCGAGCGCCCGGGTGAGGAGATCGGGTCGGGAAGCCAGTTCCTCATGCTGGTGGGCGCGCCCTCGCCGCATACCTTCCTCAATCCGTTCGTGCTGCAGGTCGAGAAGGAGGCGCCGCAACGCACGCGCGACATGCTGGCGAAGCGCTTGGGCGTGCGTCCGGCGATCTTCATGGAGGAGATCCGCGTGAACGGACCGGCGGCGCGCGAGCGCGCGCCCGGGATGACTCCGGCGCCCGCCATACAGATGGGCAGCTTCCGCACGCGTACCGTCGCGGACGATTTCGACCTCGGCTGCTGGTACGCGCAATATCGCCTGCCGCACATGGCGCAGATGCCCGGCAGCATCGCCAGCCGCAAGCTCCTGTGCGTCGCCGGCTGGGCCAAGCACGCGGTCATGTACGAGTTCACCTCGCTCGAGGCGCGGCTCGCCAATTTCGAGGAGCCGCACGAGTCGCACGCGCTCGACCCGAAGGAGTGGACCGGGCGCATCGTGCGTTACACGATCCACACGCCCGGCTCGCCAACTGTCGGGCGGCGCATCTGGCCGCCGGTCGGGTGACGCGAACGATCGAACAGTCGTCGAGGGAAACACAACATCAAGGGAGGGCTTCGATGGGACCGGGCGGGCTTCTCGCGCTCGTGGTGTGTGTCGGCACAGTCATGAATCCTGCGCTCGCCCAGGGACCGGGTGCGTCGGACTATCCGTCGCGCGGGATCACCCTGGTGATGCCGCTCGCGGCGGCGAGCGCCGGCGACGTCCTCGGCCGCCTCGTCGCGAGCAAGATGGCGACCGATCTCGGCCGCCACATCGTCGCCGAGAACGTCACCGGTGCGTCGGGCGCGATCGGCATCGACCGCGTGCTGCGCGCACCGCCCGACGGCTACACCATCCTCGGCACCGGCGACAACCAACTCATCTATGCGCCGCTGTTCAACAAGAGCTCGAAGTTCGATCCGCGTAGCGACCTTGCTCCGATCACGCAGCTCGCGATGCTGGACTGGGCGCTGGTGGCCCATCCGGCCTTCCCTGCAAAAACCATCGGCGAGCTCGTCGCGCTCGCAAAGCAAAAGCCAGCGGCAATCGATTTCGCCTCGGGCGGTGTCGGCAGCGCCCAGCAGATCGCCATGGAGCTCCTGATGGCACACTACGGCATCAAGCTCACCCACGTGCCCTATCGCGGCGTCACGCCGGCGCTCAACGACGTCGTCGCCGGAGTCGTTCCGCTGATCTTCACCGCCGTCTCGGTCGCAACCCCGTTCCTTCCCGACGGCAAGCTGCGCGTGCTCGCAACCACCGGGCGCCAGCGCTCGACGCTCCTGCCGAACGTGCCGACCGTCGCGGAATCCGGCGTCGCGGGCTACGAGTTCAAGACCTGGATGGCCCTGCTCGCACCGAAGGACACGCCCGCCTCCATCGTCGAGCGGCTGCACCGTTCGGCCGTAACCGCCGTGCAGGACCCTGGCCTGCGCCCGCAGCTGTCGGCCCAAGGCTTCCTGCCGGTCGGCAATTCGCCCGCAGAATTCAAGGCCGAGCTCGATGGCGATTACGACCGGATTGCCAAGGTCATCCGCGAGGCCAATATTGCGCCGAACTGACCGGGCCGGTGTAATTCGGGCAACGCCCGGCTGAAGGGAGCGAGACATGGATCGACGCCATTTTGTCATTGGCAGCGCCGCAACGGCGCTTGCCGCACCGGCCTTCGCGCAGGACGCCTATCCGTCGCGGGCGGTCACCATCATCAACGCGTTCCCGCCCGGCGGCCTCAATGACATCGTCACCCGGCCACTGGCGAGCGCGCTGGAGCCGATCCTCAAGCAGCCGGTCGTGATCGACACCAAGGCCGGCGCCGCCGGACAGGTCGGGGCCCAGGTCGCCGCCACCGCCAGGCCCGACGGATACACGCTGCTGTCGCACAATACCGGCATTTCCGGTTATGCCGAGGTCGACAAATTGTTCGGCCGGCCGGTCAAGGTCACGCGCGCCGACTTCATTCCGCTGGCGCGACTGATCGCCGATCCGGTCCTGATCCTCGTCAACGAGCAGCAACCCTTCCGAACGCTGAAGGAGCTCGTCGACGACGCCAAGGCCAACCCGGATCGCCTCGTCTTCAGCTCCGGCGGCCTCTATGGGGCGAGCCATCTGCCGCTGGCATACCTGGAAAAGGCGACCGGCCCGTTGCGGCTGCGCCATCTGCCGACCGCCGGCGGCGGTCCTGCCATCGTCGCCATCCTCGGCAACAACGCCCAGGTCACCACGCAATCGGTGTCGGCGACGCTGCCGCACGTCAAAGCCGGCAAGCTGCGCCCGCTGGCGAGTTTCGGCGCGACGCGCTCAAAGGTGCTGCCCGACGTGCCGACCCTCAAGGAGCTCGGCTACGACGTCGAATACTATCTGTGGGTCGGGATCTTCGCGCCGAAAGGCACACCGGCGGCCGTCGTGACGACACTGCGCGAGGCCATCGGCAAGGCGGTGCAGTCGGAGCAATTCAAACAGGCGCTCGCCAATGCCGGCCAGGAGCTCGCCTATCTCGACGGCCCGGACTTCCAGACCTTCTGGGATCGTGACGGCAAGCGCACCGACGAAGCGGTGATCTCGATCGGCCGACAGGGATAGAAGGAAGGCTTGAGGCTGTGGAAGCCCCCGACTGCACGGCCTCGCGGGTCGTGGACGCCCGCCTCCGATCCTGGCTGTCCTGACGGCACGGCCTCGCGGGTTGTGGTCGCCCGCCTCCGATCAAGTCGGGGGCGGCGACGATCAGTGGGGCTAAGGCCTACGCCGCCGCCTTCGCCCGTCCGTTCCGCCCCGCGCGCACCAGCTTGCCAGGCAGCGCGCCGGTCGCCGCGCCGCGCTCGAAGATCGGCTCCCCGGCGACCAGCGTCGCCTGATAGCCTTCGACACGCTGCACGAAGCGGCGGCCGCCGGCTGGCATGTCGTGCACCAACTCGGGCTTGTGCACCCGCAGGTTCGCAAAATCGATCAGGTTCACGTCGGCGCGCAGGCCGGGCGCCAGGCGGCCGCGGTCGGTCAGGCCGAAGAAATCGGCGGTCTCACTGGTCTGGCGCTTGACCAGGAGCTCGAGCGGCAGGCGCGGCCCGCGATGGCGGTCGCGGCCCCAGTGCGCCAGCATGAAGGTCGGCAGGCCGGCATCGACAATCGAGGTACAGTGAGCGCCGCCGTCGCTCAAGCCCAGCAGCGTGCCCGAATCGGTCAGCATCTCGCGGATCGGCTCGTGGTCGCCCACGACGTAGTTCACCACCGGGAAATAGAGGTACTGGCCTTCCGCCCCGATGATGTAGTCGTAGGCGACCTCGTCGGGCGTACGGCCTTCGCGGGCCGCGATAGCGGCGACGCTGTTCTCCGGCGGCGGCTCGTAATCGGGCGGGTTGCCCATGACGAAGATCTTGTCCCAGCGCTCGGTGATGTGCTGGCGGAACTGCGGGAGCTTGGCGACTTCGACGGCGGACGGTTTCTCGGCGAGGATCTGCCGCCGCACCTCGGGGTCGCGCAGGCGCGCACGCTGCTCGGCGAGGCCGAGGCGCTCGATCGCGCGATAGCTCGGCCGTACCGTGAACGGGCTCACCGCCGTGCCGATCCCCATCATGACGCCGATCGGCCGGCCGGCGATCTGCGCGGTCAACGACAGGCCATCGGCGCGCGCCGCATGCACCGCATGAAGCAGCCGCCGCCAGCGCTCCGGATCCTCGTAGCGGTCGGTGAGCAGGAACCACACCGGGCGCCCGGTCTCGCGGGCGAGCCGGGTCATCCAGGCGAGCTCGTAGTCCTCGTCGTCGAAGTCGCTGTTCATCCCGAAGGCGCCGGCACCCACCGCGCCGAGCGCCGAGCCGATCCCGACGAGCTCGTCCGCATCGGCATTGCGCGAGGGCACCATGTCGCCCGTCGGCGTCTTGTGCGAGTCCGTGCGCGAGGTGGTGAAGCCGAAGGCGCCGGCGCGGAGCGCCTCGATAGTGAGGCGGCGCATCTCGGCAACGTCGTCAGGCCGTGCCGGCTCCAGGTTGATGGCGCGGTCGCCCATGACATAGACGCGCAGCGGCAGGTGCGCGAGCTGGGCGCCGATGTCGAGCGCGCGCGGCCGGCGCTCCAGCGCATCGAGAAAATCCGGAAAGCTCTCCCAGTCCCAGGTGAGACCGTCCGCCAGCACCGCGTTGGGAATCTCCTCGACGCCTTCCATCAGGTCCATCAGGGCGCCGCGATGATGCGCGCGCACCGGCGCGAAGCCGACACCGCAATTGCCGAACATCACCGTGGTGACGCCGTGCCAGCTCGAGGGGGAAATCAACGGATCCCACATCGCCTGCCCGTCATAATGGGTGTGGATGTCGCACCAGCCGGGCGTGACCAGGAGCCCGGCGGCATCGATCTCGCGCCGGCCGGGGCTCTGCTTGCCGCCGACCGCGGCGATTCGGCCGTCCGCGATCGCGACATCGCCGGTGAATGCCGCCTTGCCGGTGCCGTCGATAATGGTGCCGTCGCGAATCACGATGTCATGCATGGGAGCCGCTCCGTGCGGGGTTGCGACCAGCCGATGATGCACGCCCATCGTGGACCGCGCAACCTCGCCCTTGAGCACGGCTCTCATGCTCAAGCCGCGTGTCGTGGAGAAACACCGACTTGTGCAACAATCCCGGAAGCGCAATGAACCGGGGCTTGGGGCACGAACCATGAAATTCGGCGATTTCCTGTTTCCCGAGAGCCGCGAGCCTGGGCTGGACGGCACGATGATCGACGATGCGCTCGCTGAAGCGCGTCTCTGCGACGAGCTCGGCATGGACGCCGTGTGGCTCGCCGAGCATCACTTCGACGGCAACTGCGCCTATGTCGATCCGCTGACCTTCGCGGCGGCCCTTGCGGTCGCCACCCGGCGCGTCGGCCTGGGCTTCGCCGTCATCCAGACCTCGCTCTATCACCCCATTCGCCTCGCCGAGCAGCTGGCGCTGCTCGATCACCTGAGCAAGGGCCGGCTCATCATCGGGCTGGGCCGCGGCACGTTCTTCAACATCTACGAATACCAAGGCTACGGGCTCGACGCCGACGAGGCGGAACAGCGTTTCGAGGAGGCCGAGGACATCATCCGCAAGGCGTGGACCGAAGAAAAATTCGAGCATGCGGGCAAGTTCTGGAACGTCCGGGTGCCGATGTTGCGGCCGCGCCCCTACAGCAGGCCATACCCTGAGCTCTACCGCGGCGCCTCGAGCGAGGGCTCGGTGAAGGACCACGGCCGGCACGGCCGGCTGATCCTGCTCAATCCGCAGACCAACGAGACGACGCGCCAACGCGTCGACCTCTACCGGCAGGGCATGCGCGAGGCCGGCTTCGGCGAAGACGAGATCGCCCGCAACGTCGGCAAGATCTGGGTGTGGCGCAGCATCTACGTGGACGACACGGATGCGAAGGCGGAGGCGGTAGGCCGGCCGGCCTTCACCGCCATGATCGAGCACCGCAAGGTGATGCGTAACCGGATCAAGGACGAGCAAGGCGTCATGCTGTCGCCGCATCTGGCGCCTGGGCCGCTCGGGTTCCTGTGCGGCTCGCCCGCGACCGTCGCGGCCGAGCTCAAGGATCTTGCGGAAATCGGCATCGGCGGCGCGCTGATGCAGTTTCGCCTCGGCGCGATGCCGTACGAGGTGGCGGCGGCAAGCATCGAACGCTTCATGCGCGACGTGGCGCCGGAAGCCCGACACGCATAGCGCAAGGCAATGGAGCACATTCGCCGGGCGCGTGTAAAGAATCCTATGGCAACCGAGTGGCACATATGCCAATGTGCCGCTCTGCGCGAAGTGGATCAGCTCCAGACGCGGGGGTTGCCGTGGCTGTCCAGTCGGTGTTCTGGCCGGACGAGATTGTTCGCCAGGACATCCACCTGTTCCCCGGCACCGCCGGGCCCCGGCTCGACCATCTGCTGTTCATCGAGGATACGCTGGGCAACGTGCGCGCCGACGCCCCTCATCCGGGCGTCGCCGTCGCATTCGCGGGCGCTCCGGCGGTCGCCGGCGTCGTCGTGGACGTGACGAACGGCGAGGTCTCGTTCGCGAGCCCCGTCCCGGTCGGCAGCGTCTGGCCGCAGACCATCGTCGTCACCTGCACGGTGACCGAGGGTGCGACCACCGTCACGGCGCAGACGCGCGTCACGCTGCACGCGGATCTCTCCCGGGTCTGGCTCACGCCGGCGCGTTTCAACGCCGCGGGCGCCGCGACGTCGGGGCTCACCGTGCGCAATGGCGCGAGCGGTGTCCGCTTCACCGTGCTGGCCCGGTTCAGCGACGACGAGATCGCCGACCTGGCGAACTGGTGTCCACTTACGACGCCGGCGGCAGCCGATCGCACCTTCGTGCGGCTGACCGGCGACAACACGCCGGCGATCGTCTGGAGTCAGACTGGCGCCGGCATGACGGTGGATGCGCAGACGGGCATCCTCAATTGCACCAGCAACACCGCCAGCGTCACGGTCACGGCGGCGATCAAGCCGGTGCCGGCGACCGCCGCAAGGACGGCGTCGGCGCCCGCGGTCGGCGCGGCTCCGTGGTCCACCGCGGTCCCGCTCACGCTGATCCGCGGCCCGGGCTTCGCCAGGATGGCGGACGTCACGAACATCCTCATCCTGCCGGATGGGTTCACCACCGCGCAGCGCGGCGCCTTCGAGGCGCTCGCCCGGAACATCGTCTACCGCCTGACCCACCGGGCGCGGACCCGGCCCTATGACCTGCTGAAGGACAAGTTCAATTACTTCATGGCCTGGGTCGCATCGCCCGAGGCCACCATCACGGTCAAGAACGAGCTCGAGCTCTCAAACATCTCCGGGGCCAATGCGGACGGCACCGAGTATGGAACGGGAGCGCCACCCGCCATCGCCGACAAATGCCTCACGAACGAGCGCAACACCGCCTTCCATACCGCCATGGGCGCCCGCCCGGCGCTGGACTTCTTCAACCAGCAAAGGGCGGTGGGATTCAACTCCCTCCGGATGGACATTGCCGATTTCGATCTCTTTCTCGATGCGCTGGAAAACTCCAGCGGCGTGCCGGTCGGTTCCGTGTGGGCGCAGGGTGGAAAGGACGAGGCCCTCATCGCGATCCTGTGCCGCTCGGTGAGAAACGGCGGCAGCAACGCCGTGCGCGGAACCGGCCGCTACATCGCCATGACGCTGGAGGAGGGGCTCCATCATCGCGTGACGCTGCTCGCGAGCGGCAACGGCTATGATCTGCAGGACACGGCGTTCAACGTGGAGCGAGCCCGCCTCGCCTGCTGGACGACCATCGCTCACGAAGTCGCTCATTCATTCCATCTCGAGGACGAATACGGCGGCATCGCCGGGCCGATCGACCCAGGCTCCGTGCCGGACATCGACGCGAGCTTCAACGTGCAGCGGCGAGACCCTTCCTTGCTGACCGGGGGCAACCTCGATGCCGACAGGATCAAGTGGCGCTGGCGACGGCTCGAGAAGGCAGGCGTCTTGACGGCGCCTCCCACCGTGAGCGCGCCAAATTGCAGCTGCGTGCTGGAGCCGGGGCACGCAAAAGCATTCAAGCACGGCGACATCGTCCGTCTGCGCACCAGGGACCTGCTGGCCCCGCCGACCTTCTCCGATCGGCTGGAGGTGGACACCGTCGTCGGCAACACGGTCAACTTGGTCCTTGTGGCGGGAAGCGCCGCACCTGCCGTCGCGACGTTTCCCGCCGACAGCCTCCTCGTCGCGCCAAAGCGGGCGGCGGCGGTGGCGCCGGCCCTGGGCGACGACCTCGAGCTCGTGCACGTCGACATCCGGGCGCGGATCAACGCGACGCGCAATCCGCTCAACGACGTGCCGGCGGTGCCGGCCGTTCCCAACCGCATGTGCACGACCGGCAGCAACGTGCTTCCGACGCCGGCGACGAACTTCGCGGGCGCGGCCCCGATGCCGCCGATGTATTCCTCATGGTTCGTCGGCCTGTTCGAATCCGGCAGCGTCTACGATTGCGACATCTATCACCCGACCGGCATCTGCCTCATGGCGACGCTCACCTTCGCCGATGCTGCAGCCGGAGGCGCGGAGAGAAGCTATCAGTTCTGTCCAGTCTGCCGTTACGCGATGATCGACCTGATCGATCCGTCCAAGCACGGTGCGATCGATCGCGATTACGATCCAAGGTACCCGACGTGAGCGAGAGCCAGGGCACGCTTCGGGCGATCGCGCAACATCTTGCCGGCGCCGTGGAGCCGCTCGACCTCGCCTTTCGCGACGTCGACCATTTCCGCACGCTGATGTGGCAGCTCGGCTTTGACGCGCAGGGGCTGCCGCCGAGCTACCTGGATGCCGCCGACAAGGTGCTGCAGGCGGTCGGGGCGGTCGAGGCGCTCGTGGACGACGCCGACATCGAGTCAATTGTCACGGCGATCCAGAAGGTCGGCGTCGTCTACCAGGCGATCGATACGCTGGCGGAGGCGCCGCCGGGCGTCGATGCGGCCGAGTTCCTGTCCGAGATCGGTCGCCGGCTGTTCGAATACCTGCTGGCCGAATACTTGCGCAACGAAATCCCAGGCCTGTTCATGGGCCTCGAGGCGATCGGCATCGTCGACGATGAGGACGTTCCGGCGACCGCGACGCGGCCCGGCTTCACGCGCACCGTGTTCGACTGGGAGGCGCTGCCGGACCGTCTCTCCGATCCGCTGTCGATCCCGGCGGATGTGTATGGTTGGGGAAGCGACGACCTCAATTTCGGCAAGTTCGCCGAAGTCTTCAGCGAGCTGTTCATCGCGCTCGGCCTGCCGGTCTCCGTCGATCAGGTGGAGCCGGCGCTCGGCAGCGCGTTCCAGGCCGCCGCCACCGGCGCTCCTGCCGCGAGGATCGACCTCGGCATCAGCGTGCCGCTGTTCGACTTCCCGGTCGGCGGCACCTACCACGACGTCGGTTTCCGCATTCTCGAAATGCCGGCCGAGGGAAGCGCGCTGCCGGGCCTGATCGTCCAGCCGCTGGTGCCGCAGAACCTGGCCCTGAGCGTCGACCTCACGCCGGACTTGACCTTCAAGGTGCGAGCCGGCACCGACCTCGCCAACCAGCTCGGCGTCGTGCTGCGCCCGGACGAGATCGACGTGCGCTTCCCGTTCGCCCCGGGAACGCCGCTGCCGAGCGCGGGCTTCGGCATCGCGCTCGACTACGATGGCGACGAGCCGTTCCCCCTGTTCGGCAACCCGGGCGGCATCCGGCTCGAGCTCAAGAGCGCTTCGCTCTCCGCCGATCTCAATCTCAAGGCGGGGCAGCTCGAGCTCAAGGCCGCCGTCGCGCCGCAGGCGCTCGCCCTCGTGCTGACGGCCGCCGATCTCGACGGCTTTCTCGGCGCGGCGCTCGGAGGGACCGACCTGCGCATCGAATTCCCGCTCAGCATCGCGTGGTCCAACCGCACCGGGCTCGATTTCACCGCCGGCCTCGGCTTCGAGGTCGCGCTCTATCCGCATCTCGACTTCGGCGTCCTGAGCTTCGATCGCGTCGACCTCGCCCTGCGCTTCATGGCGGGCAGCGGCGAGCCCCCGCAGCTCGACCTGTGCGCCTCGACCGCGCTGTCGGGCGCGATCGGGCCGCTGGCCTATTCGGTCGACCGACTCGGCGTGCACTTGCCGCTTCTCTTCCAGCCCGGCAATGCCGGCCCCTTCAACATCGAGTTCGGGGTCCTGTGGCCGACCGGCCTCGGGCTGGTGGTCGATGCCGGCATGGTCACCGGCGGCGGCTTCATCAAGCTCGATCCCGACGCCGGCCGCTACTGCGGCATCCTCGAGCTCAAGATGTTCGAGATCGGCGTAACGGCGATCGGCATCCTCGACACCAAGGACGCCGCCGGGCAGCCGCTGCCCCCTCCCGGATTCTCGTTCTTCATGTCGATCTTCATCGACCTGCCGCCGATCCAGCTCGGATACGGCTTCACCCTCAACGGGGTCGGCGGGCTCGTCGGCATCAACCGGCGGATGGATGCCGACGCGATCCTGTCGGGCGTGCGCGAAGGCGCCCTCGACAGCATCATGTTTCCGGACGATCCAGTCGCCAACGCCAACACCATCATCAGCAATCTCACCACCATCTTCCCGATCGCGATCAATCGCTACGTCTTCGGGCCGCTGGCCATTCTCGGCTGGGGCACACCGACCCTCGTCGAAGTGGAGCTCGGCGTCGTGCTCGAAGTGCCGGCACCGATCCTGCTTGCGCTGCTCGGCAAGGCATCGGTTGCCATCCCCACCAAGGACGTCGCGATCATCGCGCTCAACCTCGACGTGGTCGGCATCCTCGATTTCGGACGCTCGCTGCTTGCCGTCGACGCCAGCCTGCGCGACAGCTACGTCGCCACGTTCTCCATTTACGGGGACATGGCGATGCGGCTGTCGTTCGGCAGCGCGCCGAATTTCGCGCTGTCGGTCGGGGGGCTCAATCCGAATTTCGCGTCGCCGCCCGACTTTCCCGCCTTGCGTCGGGTGACGGTCGCGCTCGGGCTGGGCGACAATCCCCGCATCAGCCTCGAAGGCTATTTCGCGATCACGTCCAACTCGCTCCAGTTCGGCGCCCGCGCCGAGCTCTATGCCGAGGCTGCGGGATTCAACATCCACGGCTGGCTCGGCTTCGACGCCCTGCTGATTTTCGCGCCGCTCTCGTTTCGCTTCGATTTCTCCGCCGGCATGACGCTCAACCACGGCTCCACGCGGATCGCGGGAATCACCGTGCACGGCACGCTCACCGGTCCCTCGCCGTTCCACGCCTGGGGCGAGGGGTGCATCTCGCTGCTGTTCTTCGACGTATGCGTGCCGTTCGATGCCACGTTCGGCGAGAGCCGCACCGTGGACCTGCCCGACAAGGATCCCTGGCCGATCCTGGAGGCCGCCATCAAGGCGCTGGAGAACTGGTCAGCGGAGCTGGCCGACGACGTCCTGCACGGCGTGACCGTGCGCGCGCCGCCCGCCGGCGCGTCCGTCCCGCTCCTCCTGCATCCGATGGGGACGGCGACGCTGCGCCAGAAGGTGCTGCCGTTCAATCGGCCGCTCGAACGGTTCGGCGAGTTCGAAATCGTCGGGCCGCACCGTTACGACATCGCGGGCGTGGTCGTCGGGGACGAGACCCTTCCGAGCTCCGACGTCGCCATCGTCACCGACCATTTCGCGCCCGGCGATTTCGAAGACCTGTCGGACACCGAGAAGCTCTCGCGCGATTCCTTCGAGAGCATGGCGGCCGGCGTGAGCGTCGGCGGTGACTTCGTCTTCGTGGCGGAGGAGACGCTGAAGGTCGCAAAGGTCACCTACGAGACGCGGATCATCGATTCGCCGTGGGACGCCCGCGTGCTGCCGCTGTTCGTGCTGTCGCGCGCCGTCCAGATCCTGAGCGCGCTGCGGGGCGCGAAGGGCTTTTCGCGATTGCGGCGCAGCGGGCGGGGCAAGTTCGCCCGCGACGTCCGCCGCGATTCCGGCGTGCAGCTCGAGCCGCAGACCTACGCGGTCGCCACCACCGACACGCTCGCGGCGCGTGCGGACATCGCCGCCGGAACCACGCGCGGCGCCGCCTATCTGGCGGTCAAGACCCGGGTCGGACGCGGCGCCCGGGCAAGCGGCGTGCAAGTCGTGCCCACGCACGAGCTGGAGCGCGCCGCATGAGCGATACCCTCGCCACGTACGCGTTCCTGCCCTGGCTGCGTCGCGGCATGGCGAGCGAGATCACCCGCCCCGACGGCGGCATGACCGGAGCCGCCCGCGCCGACGTGCCGATCACCGTGAAGCTCGACGCCGCCGGCGATCCGCGCGACGTCGTGGTTCCGCTCGCGTTGTACGGACCGGGCGAGGTCGCCGGCATCGATCGCCGTGTCGTCATCAGGACCAACCCGAAGGCAGGCGAGAACGACGCCGAGCCCAACTACTTTCCCGCCGCCGAGTTCGACCAGCCGGATTTTCCCTGGCGCTATACTCCGGCGGCGGCCAACGCCGGCAAGCGGCTTAGACCCTGGCTCGTCCTCGCCGTGTTGACCGCCGACGAGATCGGCGACGAGGCGCCGCCCGGAGGCGACGGTCGTCTGGGCGCCGTGACGGTCACCAGCGCGTCCGCGCTGCCGCGCCTGTCGCAGTCCTGGGCCTGGGCGCATACCCAGATCGAAGGGTTCGATGCGACGAGCGAATCCATCGCCACGGTCGTGCGCGAGCAGCCCCGGCGCGTGCGTTCGCGCCTGCTCGCGCCGCGCCGCCTGCGGCCCAACACGGCGTATCGCGCGCTGCTTCTTCCGGCGTTCGAACGCGGCCGCCTCGCCGGCCTGCGCGAGGCGCTCGACGACACGGTCGACGGATTGACCCCGGCCTGGACCGACGGTGCAAGCAACATTCGCCTGCCGATCTACTACGACTGGTCGTTCCAGACCGGAGCCAAGGGCGACTTCGAGTTCCTCGCCCGCAAGCTCAGCGCACGGGCGGTCGACGACGCCGTCGGGGTGATCGACATGGACGTGGCGGCACCGGATCCGGCGCTCCCGGCGGCGGCATCGGGCGCGCTCGGCTACGAGGGAGCCCTGGTGTCGCCGGCGCTGCAAGGCACGCCGTGGCCCGCCGCCGAGCGAGCGCCGTTCGTCGGCGCCTTGGCCGCGCTGCTCAACCAGCCGGCCGCGAGCCTGGCGAGCGAGGGTGGAGGAGCAATCGTGGCGCCGCCGCTGTGGGGGCGCTGGCATGCGGCGCGCGACAAGCTGATCGACGATTCGGCCGCGCAGCCGCGCTGGTTCCACGCGCTCAATTCCGATCCGCGCCACCGCGTCGCCGCCGGCCTGGGCGCCGAAATCGTGCGCCGGAACGACCAGCAACTGATTGCCGGCGCGTGGGATCAGGTCGAGGGCGTCATCGAGGCCAATGCAGAATTGCGCCGCGCGCAGCTCGCGCGCGAGGCGGCGGCCAAGCTGCACCAGAAACACTATGCGCGCTTCGACACCGACACGTTCCTGCTGGTGACGTCGCCGCTGCAGGCGCGCTTCATGACGAGCCCCGTCACGATCCGCGAGACGCTGCGCCGCAGCCCGATCCCGCACGGTACGCTGGACGGTCAGCTGCGCCGGGTGCTGCGCCCGGCGGGCGCGATCGCGCGGCGGGCGACGCGAGCGCTCGCGGCGCCGAGAACAAGTCTCCTGGCGCGCCTGAACAGCGGCACGCTGCGCGCCCGGCCGCCGCTGAAGACGCCCACCGGCATGATGTCGCCCGACAAGATCGCGCCGTCGGTGCGCGCGGTGCCGGAGGAAACAGTGCCCGCGCCGCCAGCGCGGCGCCGGCTCGATCCGACCGTCTCCGCGCTTCTCGCTCTCGCGCTGGTGCTGATCGTCGCTGCAATCGTTCTCGTGCTCGCGGGCGCGTCGGCACTCGCGGCCCTCGCCGCGCTCGCCGCCGCCGCCGCACTGGTCGCCGCGTTCGTCGCGTATCGCGCCGCAGCAGGCGCACCTCCACCGGAACCGCCCCCCGGATTCGAGCGCGAACGGCTGGACGGCGGCCCGCTGAGCGGTGCGGTGACGCCGGAGGTCGTCCGCACGGCCAAGCCGCCGGCGGCCTACGTGCCGGCGATCACGACGGCCGAGAGCCGCAACACGCCCACCGTCCCGCCCGATCTCAAGCCCGGGTCGCCAGAGGCCCGCGCGGCAGTGGAGCTCTTCCGGGAGGCCTGCGTCGATCTCGCGGCCGAGCTCGTCGCGCCACCGCGGCCCGGACCCGTCCTCGTCGAAGCCGACCTCGAAGGCCTCGCCAAGACGCTCATGACGCAGATGGACCCCCGGCAGACCATTCCGGCCGCGATCACCCATCGGCTCGCCATCGCCGACTGGGTGACCTGGAAATTCGACGATCCGCTCGAGCCGGTGATGGCGGCGCCGGAGTTCGATATGCCGATGTACGAGCCGTTGCGCGACTACGGCCAGAGCTGGCTCATGCCAGGGATCGGACGGATCCCACCCGACACCGTGACGCTGGTGGTCTCCAACCAGCGCTTCATCGAGGCGTACATGGCCGGCTTGAGCCATGAGATGGCGCGCGAGCTCTTGTACCACGAGTATCCGACCGATCAGCGCGGCACCTATTTCCGCCAGTTCTGGGACGTGCGCGCCGCCATGGGGCCCGGCGGCGCCGCGCCCGAGTACGAGAAGCTGCGCGACATCAAGCGCATCCACGAGTGGCGCAGCGATCAGGGATTGGGCGTCAACACGGGACGCGTGCCGGTCCCGCCCGCCGGGAACGTCGTGTTCCTGATCAAGGGCGAGCTGCTGCGCCGCTATCCGAGCACCCTCGTCTACGCCGTCAAGACGACCCTGGAAAACGGCCGCCGCGTGCTCGGCACTGCGGAGAAGTTCCCGATCTTCGAAGGTCGCCTCGATCCCGACATCGTGTTCTTCGGTTTCGATCTGCTGCCCGACGACGTCCGCGGCGACCCCGATCCGACCAAGGATCAGGGCTGGTACTTCTTGCTCCAGGAGCAACCGACCGAGCCGCTGTTCGGCCTCGACGCCGACGACGGTCGCTACGGCGGGCAGCCGATGGCCTGGAACGACCTCACCTGGGCCAGCCTCGCGACCGATGGCGACGCCCTCGCGACGCTCGGTTACATCGATCTCAACGCGGCCCTGCCCGACACCTCCCACGTCGTCACGGCGGCAGGCGATCCGCCGCTCGCCTGGCATGCCGAGATGGGCCAGGGCCCGGCCGGGGCCAACGGCTCGGATCTCGCCCACATCACATTGCAGCGGCCGTTCCGCGTGGCGATCCACGGATCGGACATGCTTGGGGGGCCGACCGCATGAGCGAGGAGGTCACCCGGGGCCGCGGCGAACGCGCGGCGCGGCGCGGCATGACCGGCAAGGCTGCCGCCGCGCTCGCAGCGGCGCGCGGCGCGCTCGCGACCGGCAAGTCGCTCGATCTCGACGACGCCGACCGCAAGGTGCTGTCGGAGCGCCATGCCAAGGCGCTTGCCGCGGTGGAGAAGGCCAAGCGCGACGAGCGCGAGGCGCTCGCCGCCATCGACAAGGCGCTGGGCGAGTTCCGGATCTCGCCGCTCGATCGCATCGCCACCCTGGACGCCGGTGTTCCCGTTGCCCTCTTCCCGGTCCGCATCGAGACGCGTTTCCGGCGCGAAGCTCGCGACGTCGGCGCCGGCGAGTTGCTGGTGCGCATCTATCCCGACAGCATCCTCGCCGACGAGCACGAGCCGCTGTTGACGGCAGCGGAAGTGGAGTCCGGACGGGACTACTGGCGCCGCGCCTGGCGGGAGGGTGACGAACGCGATGCGTGGACGCTGCTGCTCAAGCGAACATCGCCGCCGCGCGCCGCCTGGATCGTCGCGCAGTCCATCCCGTCCAATGCGGCCGAGCGCCCGCCGGCCGGCGACGTGCCGGCACCCATCTTCGCCGATCCCGACATGCGTCCCGACGGATGGCATCGTGCACCCGAGGCAAGGGGTCTGCCCGAACGGTGGATCGTCAGCGCCTATCGCGACGGCAAGCGGATTCATCAGGAGTTTTCCGCACCGGTCCGCGAAGGCTTGGCCCTGACCTTCCGCCTCTCCGGCGAGGGATCCGACGACGAGGCGGTGGACGACCTGGTCGACCTGACCGGCGATGGGCTCACGATCGAGCCGGCAGTGCGCTGGGTGTACGATTTCGACGAGGCGCTCGACGCCGGCATGGCGGTGAAGCTGCGGCTCGACGCGGAGGATCTGGCACGCGGCTTCTCCCATCTCCTCGTCATGGGCGTGCGAACGAGCGAAGCGCCCGAGACACAGGCCGACGAGATTGCCGCCTTGATCGCAGCGAACAACGTCACGCGCGGCGTCGCGTTCGTGCCGCAGGGTTCCAAGACCAACAACACGACCGACAATCCGTCGGACTATCCTCCGGCGGATACGGCCGGAGCCGTGAGCTTCGCCACCTACCGGGGCCCCTCGCTGGCGATCGCGGGGCGCGACGGCGATCGCTTCACGGCGGCGCTCGGTCTCGACCGGGCCACCGCCGATCATCTGTGGGGAGCGGACCGCGACGAGCAGTCCACCGCGGCCGCGATGGGACATGTGCTGTGGCCGGCGACCATTGGCTACTTCCTCGGACAGATGATGTCGCCGCACGTCGACGAACGCATGGCGGAGCAGTTGCGACGATTCATGCGCGCCCAAGTCCGCGGCCGCGGTCCGTTTCCGGCCTTCAGGTTCGGTTCGGTGCCCTACGGGTTGCTGCCGGTGAGTCCGCTGGGCGATTGGAGCGGGAAAATCACGGGCGAAGAGCTGTCGGACGTGTTGCCGCCGGCGCTGCAGCGCCTCGCCGGGCTGTGGCTTCAATCGAGCGGCAACGTGCCGCGGGTCGGTCGTTCGGGTGATCCCGATGCCGACCTGATCCATACGCTGGCGATGGATGTGAGCGCCCAGACCGTGCAGATTCGCCGCGCGCTCGGCTATGACGCGACGTGGAACATCCGCGGCTTTCTCGGCCTCGATCGCGCGCGCTTCGACGAGGCGCAGCGTCGGATCGCGCGCGCGCTGCTGGAGGCGCTGGGCGAGCCTCAATGGGACCCGCGCATCCTGCACATGGATTTCGCCGACCGCGCCGTCGACTTTGCCGGGCCGTTGATCGAGGATGCGCCGCCGTCGGAGACCGACCGGCTCGCCTTCGATTACATCGCCTGGCTCAGGACGGCGACGATCGCGGCGCTGCGCCGTCAGGAGGCGCCACCGACCGACCGGCCCGTCACGGCGCTTCTCTATCTCATGCTGAGGCACGGCCTGCTCGCCGAGTACGATGCCGCCGCCAAGGGCCTGCTGGCATGGCGCAAGCTCCTTCTCGCGGATGAGATGCGCGAGCCGGAGCTCGTCGGCGTTCTGCCCGCGCCGCGCGGCGCACCGCCCGCCCAACGCTCCGCCTGGGACCGGTTCGGCCTCAAGATTGCCGGCGTCACCGACCGGCTGACGCTCGGCGAGTTTCTCGCCGATCCCAAGCGTCCCGCGTCGTCGCAGGTGCAGCCGGTCAAGGAGATCCTCGACACCCTCGACGCGTACCGCAAGTCGCTGCGCGCGCTCGAAGGGCTGTCGACCGCCGAGCTGCATCGTCTCTTCACCGAGACGCTCGACATTTGCTCGCATCGCCTCGATGCCTGGCTGACCGGACTCTACGCACAGCGTCTTGAAGAGATGCGCAAGCAGCGTCCCAAGGGATTGTTCGTCGGTTGCTATGGCTGGGTCGAGGACCTGCGGCCCGATCCCCCCGCCCCGACTGCGCCGGTGACCGGCCCGGACGGCAAGGAAGCGCAGGCGCGGACCGATTCGGGCGGCTACATCTATGCGCCGTCGATGTTGCATGGCGCCGCCGCGGCGGTGTTGCGCAGCGCCTATCTGTCGCGCTCGGGTGCCGCCCAGGAGCCGTACACGATCGACCTCTCCTCGCGTCGCGTACGCACGGCGATGTGGCTGATCGATACGGTGCGGGAGGACCAGCCTCTCGGTGCCGCACTGGGCTATCAGTTCGAGCGCGGCCTGCACGAGGGGCATCCGGGCGTCGAGCTCGACAAGTTCATCGACGAACTGCGCCGGCTCTATCCGCTCGTCGCCAACAAGGCCGAGGATTCCGGCGAACCAGCCGAATCCATCGCCGCCCGCAACGTCGTCGACGGGCTTCGCCTCAGCGCCGCCGCGCGGGCGAACGCGATACCGTTCGGAAGCGCCGGGTTGACGCCCGATGCCGACGAGCGCGCCGCAATCGACGCCGAGCTCGCGCGGCTCGACGACGCCGTCGATGCGGTCGGCGACCTGATGACCGCCGAGGCGGTCTACCAGGTGCTCAAGGGGAGCACGGCGGGCGCGTCGGCAACCCTCGACAGCCTGGCGAAGGGGACGCGGACGCCTGTGCCGGAGGTGGCGAGCGTGCCGCGCAGCGGCACGGTCCTGCACCAGCGCTTCGTCGTGACGCTGGGGGACGGGTCGCTGCCGGCGGAGTGGGCGGCGCTTCCCGCGTCGCCGCGCGCGACTGCCGCGCCGGAATTGAACGCCTGGCTGGCGGGCCTGTTCGGGCCGCCGGATAGGATCGCCTGCGTCGTAACGCCGGACGGCGGCGCTCCAGGCGACGTCACCGTCGCCGATCTCGCACTGCAGCCGATCGACTTCTTCTCGCTCGCGCGCGCCGCCGAGACCGGCAAAGCGGCCGCCGAGGTCGACCGCCGCATCGCTTGGCAGGTCGCGGGCGCGGCCGGTCCCGACATCGCGATCACGATCGACTACGATGCCGCATCGGCTGACGGGGCGATGACCTTTGCGCAGGCGTTCGAGATCGCGAGCGCGGCCGGACGCGTGCTCGGCTTCGCCCGGCCGCTCGAGCCGCGCGATCTCCTGCCGCCCGAGTTGGAGAGCCGTGCCGCCGATGCAGATCCGATGACCGCCGAGCTCGATGGCCGCGCCACTGCGGCGAGAACCGAGCTCGTCAGCGCCATCTCCGATCTGACGACGGCACTTTCAGATATCGCCGCGGCGCCAGCCGGGACCGATCCCGATCTCGCACCGTTGCGGGCGGGCCTGGTGCGGGCCACGCGCCTCGGTCTCGATGCGACGTTCCCGACCAGCCGGCATGGTGCGTCCGCGGGCCAGCGGGAGGCGCTCGTCGCCCTCGGCAAGGCGGCGCTGGCAGCACTGGCCGGGCGGAGCGACACGGCCGATGCGGCATCTGATTCCGCCGCCCAGCTGCAGGGCGTGTTCGGCCGAGCGTTCTCGGTGATCGCACGCTTCCGGCCGGCTGCCACCGAGATCCTCGCACCGGCGCTGGCGAACGAACCCGATCTCGACGGTGGCTCCGACGCGACCGTGGAGGGCTGGATCGCGGGCCTCGCGCGCGTGCGCGAGCCGATCGCCGCATGGCGGCGCCTCATCCTCTATCAACGCGCTTTCGCCCGGTCACAGGGACGGCCCCGCATCGTGCAGCTCCCGCTGCAGACCGATCCGGCGATTGCGCGCTGGGCGGCGCTGCCTTTCCCGACCGCCGCAGCGCGACCGCGCTCGGGCCTTGTTTCGATCGCGGTGGACGGCGCAGCCGTCCCCCAGGCCGAGGACGCCTGGTCCGCCCTCCTGCTCGAGTCCTGGCCGGAGCTCCTGCCGAATGTCGAGGAGGATGCCGGCATGGTCTTCCATTACGACGCGCCGGCCGCGCAAGCGCCGCAAGCCGTGCTGCTTGCCGTGCCGCCGCCGGGCGCCAAGACCTGGTCGTTCGAGCTGCTCGAGCACACGCTCTTTCATACCCTCGATCTCATCCGGATGCGGGCGACGGACCTGGGTGATCTCGGGCTCTACGGCCAGCTCGTGCCGATGAGCTTCCTGGCCGCCAATGCGGCCAATGCGGCGATCGCGACCTCCTTCGCCGGCCTGACGATCGGCGAGGCCACCATCAGGGCGCGGGGGCGCTAGAAACATGGCAAAGCCGAGCATCACCTATTGGCACCGCGTGGAGCCGACGCCGCGCTCCGACAGCCTGGTGCGGGGCCTCGAAGCGGCGGTGCGGGATCCCCTGTGGTTCCTGACCCGACAGTGGCAGATGGGCGAGTTCCGCGGCGAGGATTCAGGCTCCCCCGCGAGCGTGAGCTTCAGGGCCCGCCAGTCCCGCTTCGAGTCGTGGAGCGCCGGCGGCAAGGATCCGCAGCCCCTGGATGGGCGGGCACCGTTGGAAGCCTTGGTCGAGGCAGAGCACGTCTCGCCCAATTGGGCAATCGCGGTCGAGATCGGGCAGATGCTGGCGCGGATGCTTGCAACGAACGGCGCCGGCACAGGCACGATCGAGCTGTTCCGCATTGCTTTTCCGGTACCGACCCCGGCCGATCTTTCGGCGCTGCAACGACGCGACGACGCGCTGGTGCGCTTTCTGAGGGTGTGTGGCCGCCGCAGTATCGACGGTCTTGCGGTACTCTCGGCCGCGATCGCCGCGGCGCCTGCCGTTCCGCCATCAGTGGGCGTGCCGGCCGGCGGCGAGACGATCGCCTCGCAGGCGGCGCTCGCCTCGTTCATCGATTGGGCGAGCGCGGCATACGGCCGTATCGGCAGCGCGGATGGGCCGGCCTGGCGGCCCGATCGCCTCGACTACGACGTCGCGGTCGCAGCCAGGACCGCCGCCGGCAACGACGTGCAGATGCGTGCCGAGGCAGGGCTGCATGGCGAGTTCGACTGGTACGCCTTCGACGAGACCGGCCGCGGGCGCAGCGTCGACTCTTCGGCCACCAGCGAACTCTCGTTCAGCCTCTTCCCCACCGCCGTAAGCTTCTCCGGCATGCCCAACAGCCGCTGGTGGCAATTCGAGGATGCGCGCTTCAACTGGACGAACGTCGACACCGATCGCCGCGAGATCGCCAAGGCCATGGTGCTCGACTTCATGCTGGTGCAGGGGAACGACTGGTTTCTGGTGCCGTTCGGGCAGGCGGTCGGCAGCCTGATTACCGTCGATCAGCTGCTGGTGAAGGACGTATTCGGCGACCTGACGTTGGTTGCGCGCGCCGATACCGGTGCCGCTGAGGGGCGAGCGCGCTGGACCATGTATTCGACCGCCGTTGCCGGTAAGGCCGGCGAAGGGCTCGCAGAGTACTTCATCCTGGCGCCATCGGCGCTGCGGACCACCGTCGACGGTCCAGACCTCGAAGAGGTCCGCTTCCTGCGCGACGAGCAGGCCAATCTCATCTGGGCCGTCGAGGCGCGGGCGGAGAACGGGGTCGGCCGCCCGTGGGCAGGGCACGAGCGCGCCGTGACTATCGCCGAGGAATTGCCGCCGTCGCCCGCGACCGACGCACCGCTGCGCTACCGGCTGCAGACGACGGTGCCGGTTCACTGGATTCCCTTCCCGCCCGTGCAGACCGACGCGACACGCCGAGCCGTCGCGCTCGAACGCGCGGCGATGCAACGGATCATCGACGGCGCCTTGACCCGCGTGGAGCCCGTCGGCCGCGTCCTGCGACCGACGAATCTCGATGATCCCGATGTCTATCGCGTGCGCGAGGAAGAGGTGACGCGCTCGGGCACCCGCATCCTGCGCGCCGACCGCCGGACACGCTGGCTCGACGGCTCTACGCATGCGTGGATCTCGCGGCGGCGGCGCGCGGGACTCTGGGGAAGGTGCCAGCGGCCTGCGCTATGACGTGGCCGAGCAGACCGGCGCCAACGTGCGCAGCTGACGGCCGCTCGACGGGCGCAGCGCCGCCGTCAATCGCGGATGCGCAGGGTGACGAGCTTGGCATTCGGGGGCGGGATGTCGAGCGGCGAGCATCGAGCGCCTCATGCGCAAGGTGGCGCCGGACGTTCGCGACCGGTGAGAGCCGCAAGGCGCGGCCGCCTCGGCCGCAGCTACTCCTCACGCGGACCCCGCACCGCCCAAATGGTCAAGGGGATCATCAGGGCGACGTAGAATATCGTGCCCATGAACGGCTGAATCGCCTCGAAGCCGTCCGCACGGCCCGTGCCCCAGACCTTGACCACTGGGATGAAGCAGGCAAGCCAGATCAGCGTCAGCAGGCCGGCGCCATAGAGAAACGTGATGCGATGCTGCACCTGGGCGTCGCTGAGCGGTTCACACGGTGCCTCGTCGGCCCCGGGGCCGGTTCCAGATGGCGCCGCAGCCGGCTCAGCGCCGCGGCAGCCGACAGACCCGATGCCCCGCCCCCGACGATGACGACAGCAGCCTGGCGCATGCCATTCCCGATGACGCTACGATTTGCGCCGAATTCACCCGTGCCTTGCCGCCGCCGTGTCATCCGTGACCGCCCGGAAAGGCCGGCCGATCACCATATATGGAAGCCCGCTTGCCACGACGATAACGGTGGAAAGCAGCACGGCATAATTGGCATACCAGGCGGCCGCCGGAGTTCGCGGCCACGCGATGTAGACAATTGCGGCGACGCCGTACACCAGGGCCCCAAGGGTAACCGCCCATCCCACGCCACCGAGCTTGAACGCGCCGCTCGGCGTCCATCCGCGCCAGCGCGCGAACAGGGCGCCGGCAACGACCATTTGGAACGCGATGTAAATTCCGGCCACGGAAAAACTGACGATAACCGTCAGCGCATCGTCGCGCAGGTGCCCGAGCAGCACAACGACGGCCGGCGCGATGCCGCAGGCGATGAGGGCGACAACAGGGATATTGGCCACGCCCGAGGCCTGCCCGAACCAGGCGTGGCCGGCGATCATCCGGTCGCGACCGAAGGAAAACAGGAGGCGGCTGGCGGCTGCTTGGACGCTGAGCACACAGGACAGGAACGAAATCGTGACCACCGCGACGACCGCCCGTGTGCCGTCGGGCCCGAAAGCTTGCGCCAGAATGCCGGCGACTGCGTCTTTTTCCTCGCCTGAAACCACCTTGCGAATGTCGGGCGTGGCGAGAATGAGTGCGAGGCAGGTAAACATCGCCGCGGCACCGCCAACATAGATCGTCATCCGCATCGCCCGTGGGATGCGCCGCGACGGGTCGCGCACCTCCTCGGCGAGGTCGCCGCAGGCCTCAAAGCCGTAATACTGAAAAACGCCGGCTAGGGCCTGTTGACATTCAGACCAAGTCACGCAGCCAGACCATAACTGCGGCGAGGCTGACCATCGAGAGAAAGTTGCGCGCGGTCTTTTCGTAGCGAGTTGCGACCCTGCGGTAGTGTTTGATTTTGTTGATGAAGCACTCGATCCGGTAGCGCAAGCCATAGGCGTTCTTGTCGTAGGCGATTTCGGCCGTACGCGAACTCAGCGGCGGGATCACGACATCGACTTCGGCCGCCGCGAGTTCGCTGCGGAAGGCGTCGTTGTCGTATCCCTTGTCGGCGATGAGGCTGATGAGCGTGAGGCCCTCGATGAGGATGCTGGCCTGAGTGGCCTCGTGTACTTGGCCTGCGGTGAGGGTCATCCGCATCGGATGACCAAGCGCATCGACGGCAATGTGGATCTTGGTACTCAAGCCGCCGCGCGAGCGCCCGATCGCCTGATTTTGAGTCCCCCTTTTGCGCCGGCCGAATGCTGGTGTGCCCGGACGATGGTGGCATCGAGCATGATCTGCTCGAAATTTGGATCGGCTGCCAAGGCCTTGAAAACACGATCCCAAACGCCCTTGCGGGACCACCGATTAAAGCGTTGGAACACACTGTTCCAGTGTCCAAATGACGGATGGAGATCGCGCCATGGCGCGCCCGTCCGTAACACCCAAAGCACCGCATCAACAAACAGACGATTGTCCTCGCCGTGGCGACCTTTGTCCCCATCCTTGCCCGGGACCAGATTCTCAATGAGTTCTCCACTGTGCATTGGTCAGTTCGCGTCGAATCAAGATCGCCTCCCTTGGTTGCGATCTTGAATCACATTGCGGAGTCCCCGAGAATCCCCTGCCTAATGTCAACAGGTCCTAGCCCGGCGGCAAGAAAAGCCGGCCAATAGCTTCCATCGACGGTGATATCGAACGTGTCGAACAAAACCTTCGGCGACTGCACACGCCAGAACATCAAGAGGTAGGCACCGACGACGAGGGCTCCGATCAATTCCGCCATGAAGCCGAACAGAACCATCCGTGCCAGCCATCTGGTCCCGCTCAAATTCAGGATGGTCGAGACGCCCAGCAACGCCAGCGCAATGGCGGTCGTGGTCAGGCCGTCCGTCGTCGATGCGCCGAACAGGGCGGCAACATACGGTGCCGCCCCGAACGCGACCGCGGCAATCGTCATGCACAGCGCCCATAGATAAATCCATCCTGCGAGCCATCCCCAGCGATCGCCGACCAGCCGCCTGGCCCAGGGCAGAAGCCCGCCGGTGATTGGATATTGCGAGACGATCTCGCAGAAGACGAGACAGACCAGCACCTGGCCGGCGCCCACGATCAGATAGCTCCAGAAGAACGGCGGACCACCGGCGGCGAGCGAAATGGAGAACAGCGTGTAGACGCCGACAACCGGTGACAAATAGGTGAAGCCGAGCGCAAAATTTCCCCACAGGCGCATGGCGCGCTCGAACCGTGGCTGATATCCGAGGCTCCCCAGCTGTTCGTTGTCGCCTGTTGACGTTGGGTCGCTCATTCGCCGGCAGGGCACGGAGTCCCGCGAGGAGGATTGCAGAAATTACCCCGACGACTGGAGAGGTTGTATGACAGTCGCGCGGGTGGCTGCTCTGCGGCGATCAGGATCCGCTCGCTGTGGAAACATCGGGCTCCCGAGCGAAACGGGCTCCAGCACGGCGGGACGGCGATGTTACAAGCCGGGTAAAAGCCCCCTACCCGCTCGCCAGAATCGCGTTGCGCACGATCGGGTAGATCTGCGTCTCCCATTTCCTGCCGCTGAACACGCCGTAGTGGCCGACGCCGGGCTGCATGTGGTGGCGCTTGAGGTACGGGCGCAGGCCCGTGCACAGGTCATGCGCGGCGAGCGTCTGGCCGGCCGCGCAGATGTCGTCGCGCTCGCCCTCGATCGTCAACAGCATGGTGCGGCGAATCGCGCGCGGCTCCACCGGTGCGCCGCGGAACGTCAGCTTTCCGAGCGGCAAGGTGTGCTCCTGGAACACCCGGCGCACCGTCTCGATGTAGAACTCGGCGGTGAGGTCGAGCACGGCAAAATACTCGTCGTAGAACGTCTTGATGATCTCCGCCTTCTCGTGCTCGCCGCGCACCAGGTTGTCGTAGAGATCGCGATGCGCGCTGACGTGTCGCTCGACGTTCATGCTCATGAAGGCGAGGAGCTGCACGAAGCCCGGGTAGACGCGGCGGAACGCGCCCGGATAGCGCAGCGGCACGCTCGCCAGCAGATGCCGCTCGAACCACTCGATCGGCTTGCTCTTGGCAAGCTCGTTGACCTTGGTCGGGCTCACGCGCGTGTCGATCGGCCCCGCCATCAGCGTCATGGTGCGCGGCATGGCCGGATGGCCGCCCTGCGCCATCATGGCGACCGCAATGAGCGCGGCCACGCACGGCTGGCATACCGCGATGACGTGCGCGCCTGGGCCGATCACGTCGAGAAAGCGGATCAGGTGATCGATATAGTCGTCGAAGCCGAAGCGGCCGTGCAGGAGCGGGATGTCGCGCGCATTGTGCCAATCGGTGATGTAGACCTCGTGCTCGGGCAACAGCGTCTTGACGGTGGCGCGCAGGAGGGTGGCGAAATGACCGGACAGCGGCGCGACCAGCAGCACGCGCGGCTGCGCCACCTCGACGTCCTTCTTGAAGTGCAGGAGGGTGCCGAACGGGGTCGTATGCGCAGCCTCCTCACGCACCGCAACCTCGCGATTGCCGACCAGCACGGTGTCGATGCCGAACGGCCGGCGTTGGTGGGTCAGGCCGATGCGCGCGATGATCTCATAGGCCGCGGTCAGGTTGCGCAGCAGCGCATGGTCGGCCAGCTCGATCAGTGGCCGCCCGGTCCTCGCCGCCACCGCCGCCAGCACCCGCAACGGCTCCATGAGGTCGCAATGGGCCTGATACGCCTGGTACAGCATTCCCCGCCCCTAACCGTCCTGGCAGAAGGGTAGTGCATTTCATGTTGCGGTGCGAGATAATTGTCGGCGGCTGGGGATTTTGACGTGGGGCGGGCACGCGGGCGAACCCACTTGGTGCGTGGGTTGCCTTTTGTGGGGGTTGATTCAATGGCCAAAGCAACGCTTACCATCAACAGCAAGAACTACGGCTCGTGGTCGCTGCGGGGCTGGCTGCTGTGCAAGATGGCCGGGCTCGACTTCGAGGAAAAGGTGATGCCGTCCGAGGATCCGGCGACCCGGGCCGAGCTGCTGGCCCTGTCGCCGTCCTTTCTGGTGCCGTGCCTCGAGCATGACGGCCTCAAGATCTGGGACACGCTTGCAATCGCCGAGTACCTGAACGAGGTGAAGCCGGAATCGGGGCTGCTGCCGGCCGACCGCGCCGCGCGCGCCCGCTGCCGTTCCATTTCGGGGGAGATGCACCACGGGTTCAGCAACCTGCGCTCGGCCCTGCCGATGAACCTCAAGGGCCACTATCCGGGCTTCAAGGTGTGGAGCGGAGCGCAGGCCGACATCGACCGCATCGTGACGATCTGGCGCGAATGCTTTGCCGAACACCACGGCCCCTACCTGTTCGGGAAACAGCCGTGCATGGCGGATGCGATGTACGCCCCCGTGGTCACGCGCTTTCTCACCTATCACGTCCGGCTCGATCGCGACTGCGAGGACTACTGCCACACCATCATGGCGCTGCCGCACATGCAGGAATGGTCAGCCGATGCGCAGAAGGAGCCGGAAGAGATGCTGGAGCTGGATGTGGAATTTTGAGCCGCTCTCAGCACCGTAGGGCGGGCAAAGGCGCGCTGTTCGGGCTCTCCGCACGGCAAAATTGCCGGCGCGCCGTGCCCTCGAGGGCATGCGATTTTACCCACCCTACTTCATCGCGCGCGCAAAAATCTCGTAGAACGTGATCAGGATCTCGAACACGATCAGCGCCACGATGGTCGCCTCCAGGCGGAGGCTGCGGTCGGTGTCGATCAGGTCGGTCAGCGCCCGCGTCGTCGCCTCGATGACGCCGAGCTTGCGCGTGAGCGCAACCGCTCGCTCCCTGAGCTCGTACTCGTCGTCGAGCCGGGCATAAAGGCGCTCGAGTTGCGGATTGTCCCACAGCACGTCCGGCTTCTCCTGCACTTCGACCCGTCCGGACATGCGGTGATGCACCAGCAAGGCCTGTCCGATCGTTCGCAGCATCTGCCGCCGGTTGGACGGCGAGCGGCCCGAGCGGGCAAGCCCCGCGGCGAACGGCTCGATTGCCTCCAGCACCCTGCTCACCTCGCGCTCGGCGCGCGAGAGGGCGACGTTCTTGGCGAGCGCATCGGCAATCACCACGAGGCGCGGCCCCGCGAGGTCCTGCACGCTGATCGGCCCACCGGGCGCGACCTGCTCGTCGCGGCCGGGGGCGATCTCGATCACCGCAAGCTCGTCCTCCCGCACGTCGAGCCTTCCGACCAGGCGGGGCTCGAGCCCACGGATCACCTCGTCCTCCCCGAGCGGCGAAAGCCCGAACAGGACGACGACACCGTAGCGAAACACCACGACGTAACCGTCGTCCCCGACCCGAAAAGCGAGCGGCGTGGTGGAGATCAGGTCGCTGCGCTCGAGCCCGGCCGTATCGATGCGCTCGGCGAGCAGCACCGCTCGGGCGGTCAGCCGCCCGGCTGCGGTATCGTGCGAGGTTGGTTTCGCGATGTCGTTCATGGCTCGAGCCTGCGCCGTCGCCGAGGAGTGGCGTCCTACGGTTTCAACCACCCGCCGATCCGCTCGACCGCCTCGCGCATCTCGGCCGCCGAGCCCGCATAGCAGAAACGGACGAACCGGCTTCCGCGCACGGGGTCGAAGTCGACCCCGGGCGTCGCCGCAACGCCGGCCTCCTCCAGCATCCGCTTGGCAAAGGCGAGGCTGTCGTCGGTGAAGGCGGAGACGTCGGCATAGAGATAGAACGCGCCGTCCACGGGGAGGAACGTGCCGAGCCCCGCCCTGGGCAGCCCCTCGATCAGGATGCGGCGGTTCACTTCATAGCCATGCTTGATCGCCTCCATTTCGGCGCGCCCCTCGAAGGCGGCCTCGGCGGCGATCTGCGCCAGCGTCGGTACCGAGATCGCCAGGTTCTGCTGCAGCCGCTCGATCGGCCGCACGAGCTGCGGCGGCACCACCATCCAGCCAATGCGCCAACCGGTCATGCAGAAATATTTCGAGAACGAGTTGATGATCACCGCGCGGTCCGACAGGCGCGCCGCGGTGACGGCGGGAAACGCATAATCGAGGCCGTGGTAGATCTCGTCGGAGATGAAGCGGATCCCCTCCCCTTCCGCGGTGCGGATCAGGTCAGCGAGCGCCTCCTCCCGGATCATGGTTCCGGTTGGGTTCGCCGGGCTCGCGACCAGCAGGCCCTGCAGCGGCAGCTTGCGGTGAACGGCGATCAGCGCCTCGCTGGTGATCTCCCAGCGCGAGTGCGCGGTGGTTTCGATCGCCACCGGCTCGCAGCCGAGCGCCGTGAGGATATGTCGGTAGGGCGGATATCCGGGGCTCGCGATCGCCACCCGGTCGCCGGGCTCGAACAGGGCGAGAAAAGCCAGAATGAAGGCGCCCGACGAACCGGTGGTGACCACCACGCGAGCCGGATCGACCTCGATTCCCTGGATTTCGCCATAATGTCGGGCGATGCGGGACCGCAGCGAGGGGATCCCGAGCGCCTCCGTATAGGCGATCGGGCCCGACAACGCCTTGCGGGCGGCCGCAATGGCGGTGGAAGGCGCCGGCGCCGCCGGCTGGCCGACCTCCATGTGGATGACCTGGCCGCCCGCCGCCTCGATGCGCGCGGCCGCGGCCATCACGTCCATCACCATGAAGGGAGGGACATCGCTGCGCGCCGACGGGGCGAGGAGACGTTTTGCCGAATCAAGCATGACGCCGACGTCCTCTTGCCGCCCCGCTGTCGCCGCATTCGGGGGGTTAGCGAATGGCGAATGGCGAATAGCGAGTAGACCCTCTACTATCCGCTGCTCACCATTCGCTACATGCTATGTCGCTATTCGCAAGGGCTCGAAATCCATATGACTGTCGGCGGAAGACCTAACAGGCCGCAGCGGCCGGGGCCAGTGGCGCGGGCCGTGGCCCTGATGTCGGCGCTGGCGGTGGCGGCGGCGAGCGGCCCGGCCGGGGCGCAGCCGGCCTCCGATACCAGAGGCATGCCGCTCATCCGCGACGCCGAGATCGAGCAGTTGCTGCGCGACTACACGGCTCCGATCCTTCGCACCGCCGGGCTGACGCAGCAGAATGTCAACGTCATCATTATCAACGAGCGGGCGTTCAACGCCTTCGTGATGGACGGGCGGCGGATCTTCGTCAACGCCGGGGCGCTCACCGAATCGCTGACGCCCAACCAGATCATCGGCGTGCTCGCGCACGAGACCGGGCACATTGCCGGCGGTCACCTGGTGAAGATGCGCCAGGAGCTGGCGAACGCCGAGACGCAAATGATCCTTGCGACCATCCTGGGGGTCGGCGCCATGGTCGCCGGCGCCAAAGCCGGCGCCGGCAGCGGCGCGGGCCAGGTCGGCATGGCGGCGCTCACGGCTCCCGGGGAGATCATCAAGCGCTCGCTGTTGTCCTATGTGCGCGCCCAGGAGGAGCAGGCCGACAAGGCCGCCGTCAAGTTCCTCACTGCCACCGGCCAGTCGGCCAAGGGGATGTACGAGACGTTTCGCCGGTTCGCCGACCAGACCATGTTCAGCGCGCGCTTTGTCGACCCCTACGTGCAGTCGCACCCGATGCCGACCGAGCGCGTCAAGGCGCTCGAGGAGGTCGCCCGCACGTCGCCCTATTGGGACAAGAAGGATTCGCCCGAGCTGCAGCTCCGCCACGACATGATGCGCGCCAAGCTCATCGCCTTCATCGAACGCCCCGACACGATCGCCCGTCGTTATCCGGCGAGCGATACCAGCATGCCGGCGCGCTACGCGCGGGCAATCTCCGCCTACCGCTTCTCCGACCTGCGCGCAGCGATCGCGCAGGTCGACGCCCTGATCCAGACGCAGCCCAACAACCCCTATTTCCATGAGCTGAAAGGCCAGGCCCTGGTGGAAAGCGGCCGCGGCGCCGAGGCGATCGGGCCGCTGCGCAAGGCGGTGTCGCTCGCCCCCAACGCCTACCTGATCCGTGCCCTGCTGGCGCAGGCGCTGGTCTCCACCAACGACAAGCGGCAGGCCGACGAGGCGATCGCCATCCTGCGCGACGTCACCATCCACGAGAGGGACCTGGTGAGCGGCTATCGCCAGCTGGCCATGGCCTATGGGCAGAAGGGCGACCTCGCCCAGGCGGACCTCGCCTCCGCCCAGGCCTCGTTCGCGTCGGGCGATTTCAAGACCGCGCGCGAACTCGCCGCCCGCGCCAAGACCCGTCTGCCGACCGGCTCGCCCGGCTGGGTCAAGGCGGACGACATCGCCACCTATCGGCCGCGGTCGGCGCGCAACTGACCGCGAGGCAGGCGTTGACGGAGCCGTGAGTTGGCAGAGCGGCGCGAACGCGCAATAACGCAACCCGAGACCTTCCGAGGAGTGGACCCATGATTTCGCCTAAGGGCCTGACCGGCGCCGCCGTGGCCTTGCTGCTGTTCGGCGCGAGCGTTCCGGCCGTCGCGCAGAGCTTCTCCAACGCCCAGCGCGGCGAGATCGAGCGGATCATCAAGGACTACCTGATGAAGCACCCGGAGGTGCTGCAGGAAGCGATCGCCGAGTTGGAGAAGCGGCAGCAGCAGGCGGAGAGCGAAAAGGGCAAGGCGGCCGTCAAGGAGCAGGCACAGCTTCTGTTCAACTCGCCGCGCCAGGCCACCCTCGGCAACCTGACTGGCGACGTAACCATGGTCGAGTTCTTCGACTACAACTGCGGCTACTGCAAGCGCGCGCTCACCGACATGGTCAACCTGATGAAGGCCGATCCCAAGCTCAAGGTCGTGCTCAAGGAATTCCCGGTGCTCGGGCCCGCCTCGGTCGAGGCCGCCCAGGTGGCGACCGCCGTGCGCATGCAGGACAAGACCGGCAAGAAATACCTCGAGTTCCACCAGAAGCTGCTCACCGGCCGCGGCCAGGTCGACCGTGCACGCGCCCTGGCGGTCGCCAAGGAGGTCGGCCTCGACATGGCGCGGATCGAGAAGGACATGGCGGGCGAGGAAGTGCGCGCCAGCCTCGAGGAGAGCATGAAGCTCGCCGACAAGCTCGGCCTCAATGGGACGCCGAGCTACGTGGTGGGGCCCGACGTCGTGGTCGGCGCGGTCGGCTACGAAGCCCTGGCGGAGAAGATCAAGTCGGCGCGCGCCTGCGCCGCCACCGCGACGTGCTGAAACGGACGACGGAGGCGGACATCCGTCGTCCGTCTTCTGGGCTCTTACTTCGCGAGGTAGCTGCGGTGCACCCAGCCGCCGTCGCGGCGTCTGGTCTCCAGGTAGAGCGCACCCTCGCTGTCGCGCGTTTCCAGCCGGACCTCGTTGGGCAACTGCTTCTCGCTTTTTTCGCCCCGCTCGGAGGCGGCGAGGAAAGCCGTGACCACGTCGATCGACGGCGGCGCCGCGCCGCCGGCCGTCTTCTCGCCGATCGCCTCGGTGGCGTTGGCGTCGAGGAGCTTCGCCCACATTTTGCGGAACAGGGCGTTGGACGGGTAGATCTCGGCGCTGTTGAGCTTGCCGTTGATGGCGAACACGTAGCCGATGACGTCGTCCTCCTTCTCGCCCACCGGCCGCAACGCCGTGAGGTAGCCCGCCTGCGCGTCCTTGAGCTTGGCGTTCTCGAGCGAGAGCTGCAGGCTGCTGCGCGATTGCGGCGCCGCGACCGACGCGCCGAGGCTGCGCGTGAGCTGCTGCTGCACGCTCGCCACGCTCTCCCACACCGCCTGCTGGCGGTTGCCGGTCGACGCGCGCCGGCCCGCGGCCTCCTCGGCCACCGGCGTCGGCGCCTTGATCGCCATCTTGGCCTTGCGCGAGGGCAGCGCCGATGCGGCGCTGGCGAACGTCTTCACGTCCTCCTTGCCGCGCGCCGACCAGCGCCCCTGCTCGACGCAGAACGACGCGATCGCCACGCGTCCGGAGCGCGGCGGCAACAGCAGGCTCACCATCAGGACGCGATCCTGCTGGCCGCCCTTCACGATGTCGCCGGATTGGACGAACACCTCCTCGCCGGCCAGGTTCTCGATGTCCAGCTGATTGACGTTTCCGGTCTCGTGCACGCGCACCGAGCCTTTGGCGAGTGCCTCCTGCAGGGTGAGCGGAACGGGACCCGGTGCAGCCGTCCCGTGCACCAGGTAGATCGCGAGATTGTCGTGTACGAACGGGCCCGACACGCGGTAGTCGCCCGTCGCGGCAGCCGCATCGGCAAAGCCGAGCCAGAGTGCCGCCGCGGTGGCGGCGCAGAACGCACCACGAAGCATGGGTTTCTCCCCTCGAAAGCCACCCAGCCGAGGCACCTGTCTAGCGGCCCTCTACGGCGCGGCTTGGGAACCGGGGCGGCGGATTCCCGACGCGAACGTGGCGAAACAGGGCCGCGCTCCCCTGGATGGGGGATGCCGGCCAGCAGGCTTCCCCTTTACCGGCGAGGTCCGTATAAAGCGGGCAATCATTCCGGCGGCGGCATGGCCACGATCTACGTCCTCAATGGCCCGAACCTGAATCTGCTCGGCACCCGCGAGCCGGAGATCTACGGGCGTGCAACGCTCGGCGACGTGGAGAAGCTGTGCCGCGCGACGGCGCAACGGTTCGGCCTCGCGGTCGAGTTCCGCCAATCGAACCACGAGGGCGCGATCGTCGACGCGATCCAGGAGGCGGCGCGGCAAGGTGCCGTCGGCATCGTGATCAATCCGGCCGCCTATACCCACACGTCGGTTGCGATCCATGACGCGATCGCGGCGGTAGGGTTGCCGGTGATCGAAATCCACATCTCCAACGTCTTCGCGCGTGAAAGCTTCCGTCAGCGCTCGTTCGTCGGACCGGTCGCGAAGGCGTCGCTGTGCGGCTTCGGGATCGACGGCTATGCACTCGCCATCACCGGCCTCGCGGCGATGGTCGGCGTGGCGGCGGCGGGCTGACGGCACAACCGGGCAGGAGCGACGATGCCACCGAAAGCTCCGGTCGACCACGATCTCATTCGCGAGCTGGCGCGGCTGCTCGACGAGACAGGCCTGACCGAGATTGAGATCGAGCAGGAGGGGCTGCGGGTCCGCGTGGGCCGCCAGGCGGCGATCCTGCAGGCTGCGGCACCGCCGCCCGGCCACGTGCCGCCGCCGCCGCTCGCCGCTCCCGCCCCGGCCGCCCTCGATGTGCCGTTCGACCCGCTCAAGCATCCGGGCCTCGTGGCCTCGCCGATGGTCGGCACCGCCTATCTGGCGGGCGAGCCCGGCGGACGACCGTTCGTCGACATCGGCTCGGTCGTGAAAGCGGGCGATACGTTGCTCATCGTCGAGGCGATGAAGACGATGAACCAGATCCCGGCGCCGCGCGGCGGCAAGGTGATCCAGATCCTGATCGAGGACGGCCGCCCGGTCGAATTCGGCGAGCCGCTGATGATCATCGAGTGACATGTTCGACAAGATCCTGATCGCCAATCGCGGTGAGATCGCCCTGCGGGTGCTGCGCGCCTGCAAGGAGCTCGGCATCGCCACCGTCGCGGTGCACTCGACCGCCGACGCCGACGCCATGCACGTGCGGCTCGCCGACGAAAGCGTGTGCATCGGCCCGCCGCCCGCCCGCGACAGCTACCTCAACATGTATGCGCTCGTTTCCGCCTGCGAGATAACCGGCGCCGACGCGGTGCATCCCGGCTACGGCTTCCTCTCGGAGAACGCACGCTTCGCCGAGATTCTGGGCGAGCACAAGATCCATTTCATCGGCCCGCGCGCCGAGCATATCCGGCTGATGGGCGACAAGATCGAGGCGAAGCGCACCGCGCTGCGGCTCGGCATCCCGGTGGTGCCGGGCTCCGACGGCGGCATCGGCTCGGATCAGGAAGGCCGCGCGATCGCGCAGGACCTCGGCTATCCGGTGCTGGTGAAGGCCTCGGCCGGCGGCGGCGGACGCGGCATGAAGGTCGCGCGATCGGAGACCGAGCTCGCCGGAGCCCTCGCGACCGCCCGCAGCGAGGCCAAGGCGGCCTTCGGCGACGATGCGGTCTACCTGGAAAAATACCTGCAGCGGCCGCGCCATATCGAGATCCAGGTGCTGGGCGACGGCAAGGGCCGCGCCATCCACCTGGGCGAGCGCGACTGCTCGCTGCAACGGCGCCACCAGAAGCTCTGGGAGGAAGGCCCCTCGCCGGCGATCAACGCGGACGAGCGGGACCGGATCGGCGAGACGGTCGCCACGGCGATGCGCGAGCTCGGCTATCTCGGCGTCGGAACCGTCGAGTTCCTGTACGAGGACGGCCGGTTCTATTTCATCGAGATGAACACGCGCATCCAGGTCGAGCACCCGGTGACCGAGATGATCACCGGCATCGACCTCATCCTCGAGCAGGTGCGCGTCGCCGACGATGCCGACCTCACGATCGCGCAGAGCGACGTCCGGTTCCTCGGGCACGCCATCGAGTGCCGCATCAACGCGGAGAACCCGGTGTCATTCCGGCCCTCGCCCGGCAAGATCCAGCACTACCATCCGCCCGGCGGGCTCGGCGTGCGCGTCGATTCCGCGGTGTACCAGGGCTACGCCATCCCGCCGTACTACGACTCGCTGCTCGGCAAGCTCATCGTGCACGGCAAGACGCGCGGGGAATGCCTGATGCGCCTCAAGCGCGCGCTCGACGAATTCGTGGTCGACGGGGTGGAGACGACGCTGCCCTTGTTCCGCGCGCTGGTGCGCGAGCAGGACATCGTCGACGGCAACTACCACATCCACTGGCTCGAGCGCTTCCTCGCCGACGGCGGCATGGAAGGCTGAATTACGCCGGCACCGGCGCGGCAATCATCCGGGCGAGCAACGAGCAGATGCGGCGCGGGCTATACGGCTTGGGCACGAAGACCGAGCCCGGCACCGTGCGGATGTTCTCGACCGCGTCGCCTTCGACCGACCCATAGACGACCGGCAGGCCGGGCCGCAGCCGGCGCGCCGCGAAGGCAAGCAACGAGCCGTCCATGTCGCCCGGCAAATGAATGTCGGTGAACAGGACATCTGGCTCGTAACCTTCGGCGAGGTGCTCCAGCGCTTCGTTCGCGTCGGCGGCGACGCAGACCTGGAAGCCGGAATCCGACAACGCTTCACCGATCATGTCGCTGACGAGCGCCTCGTCCTCGACCAAAAGGACCTTCGCTCTGCCGGGATCGTGTCTGTCCATCATGTGACCTGCCCGTGGGTTCTGCTGCGCATCTCGTCTCCGTCACCGAAGTCCGAGGACAACGCGCATTGCGTCGATTTGTTTTCAAACTTGAGGCGATTTCACGGGAACATGATTACGGATTTATTGAGAAAACCCGGACAATGGAACCATTCGTCGATAGGGTTAATCCGAGGCGCTCGAAGCGGCCGAAATGCCTGCGGACAGGGCAAACCGCTGCCGCGCCAAACGAATTCCTCGCTTGGACTTGTCCCCGGCGTTGGCCTAAATGACATAACGCAACGGCAGGAAAACACCATTCGTTCCACTACCGATGGCCAGCCGCGACAACGCACTGATCGAGATCACGCCGGAAGTGCTGCTCAAGGCATACGCCTGCGGCATCTTTCCCATGGCGGAAAGCGCCGACGACCCGGCCCTCTACTGGATCGAGCCGGAGCGGCGCGGCGTCATCCCGCTGGACACCTTCCATGTTCCGGCGCGGCTCGCACGCACGGTGCGCACGGATCGCTTCAGCATCGTGTGCAATCGCGCCTTCGACGCGGTGATCGCCGGCTGTGCCGAGCCGCAGGCCGGCCGCCAGCGCACCTGGATCAACACGCGGATCCACAATCTCTACCGCGGCCTGTACCAGCTCGGGCACTGTCACAGCGTCGAAGCCTATGACGGCGACGTGCTGGTCGGCGGTCTCTACGGCGTGACGCTCGGCGCCGCCTTTTTCGGGGAGAGCATGTTCCATCGCGCGCGCGATGCCTCGAAGGTGGCGCTGGTGCACCTGGTCGCGCGGCTCAAGGCGGGCGGGTATCGTCTGCTCGATACCCAGTTCGTCACCGACCATCTCAAGACGTTCGGAGCGGTCGCCGTGTCGCGGCGCCAGTACCACAAGCTCCTGGAAGCCGCGCTTGCGGTCCACGCCGATTTCGCCGCGCTGCCGCTCGAGCAGCCGATGTCCGGGACCGAGGCGCTGGCGCTTTCGATCGGGCGCGCGGCTTAGCCCGCTAGACAGGGCCGCGACTCGCTGCGGAAGGCGTCGTTGTCGTATCCCTTTCGGCGATGAGGCTGATGAGCGTGAGGCCCTCGATGAGGATGCTGGCCTGAGTGGCCTCGTGTACTTGGCCTGCGGTGAGGGTCATCCGCATCGGATGACCAAGCGCATCGACGGCAATGTGGATCTTGGTACTCAAGCCGCCGCGCGAGCGCCCGATCGCCTGATTTTGAGTCCCCCTTTTGCGCCGGCCGAATGCTGGTGTGCCCGGACGATGGTGGCATCGAGCATGATCTGCTCGAAATTTGGATCGGCTGCCAAGGCCTTGAAAACACGATCCCAAACGCCCTTGCGGGACCACCGATTAAAGCGTTGGAACACACTGTTCCAGTGTCCAAATGACGGATGGAGATCGCGCCATGGCGCGCCCGTCCGTAACACCCAAAGCACCGCATCAACAAACAGACGATTGTCCTCGCCGTGGCGACCTTTGTCCCCATCCTTGCCCGGGACCAGATTCTCAACGAGTCTCCACTGTGCATTGGTCAGTTCGCGTCAAATCAAGATCGCCTCCCTTGGTTGCGATCTTGAATCACATTGCGGAGTCCCCGAGAATCCCCTGCCTAATGTCAACAGGTCCTAGCGCACGCCCGGCGGCAGCCCCGGATCCGGCGGCGGCGCAGGCGGCTGGCGCGGCCGCTGCTGGCGCGGCGGCGGCGCCCGTTGCGGCGGCGGCGCAGGCTCCGCCGGGGTCTCGGCGATCACGGTGCTGCCGCCTTTGCAGTCGGCGAGCCACACGTCATAGATCGAGTGTTCGACCGCGTGCAGCCCGGGGCTCGCGGCGAACATCCACCCGGTGAAGATGCGCCGCACCTCGCCCTGCAGCGTGACCTCGTCCACTTCGACGAAGCTGTCCGTGTTCGGCGTCTCGCTCGGCGGGCGCGTGTAACACACGCGCGGCGTGACCTGCAGGGCGCCGAACTGCACCGTCTCGTTGACGGCCACATCGAACGTGATGATGCGCCCGGTGACCTTGTCGAGCCCGGAAAATACCGCCGTCGGGTTGACGATCTTGGCCGAGGCCGGCGAGATGACGATCTCGTCGTTGGGCGGCGGCGCCGGCGCGCCGGGCGCCGTTGCGGGCCGTCGCTGCTGAGGCGGACGCGGCAGGCCCCCCTGCTGGGGAAAAGCTCCCGGCTGGGGCGGGACGTTGACCCCGGGCGGTGGCGCCCCGTATCCGGGCGGAGGCGGCAATCCTTGGCGCTGGACGCCGGGCGGTAACCCGGCCGACGGCGGGTATTGCCCCGGATATTGTTGTGACGGCGGCGGACCGGGCGGCAGTCGCTGGGCCGGCGGATAGGCCCGGTTGGGCACATCCCCGGGCGGCCGCATGGGGCCGAAGATCGCCTCCAACGGATTGAACTGCGCCACCGCCGGTTCGGCCACCGTACCGGCGAGCGCCAACATGACGAAGCAGTACCCCAGTCGGCCCATTTTGGCGGTTAACACGGGGAATACGGCGGATCGGTGTTCAGGGCGGCGCCTTGGCGCCCGCTCGCTCATTGCGGCCGCCAGGGGCGGTAGTCGCCCGTGGCGCGGGGGCGGCGGCCTTGCGCCAAGGTGGAGCCGCTCGGACGGTAGGCAGCCGGCGTGCCGGTCAGGTTCGGGCGGTGCGGCTTCTGCCATGAATGACCGTGATAGGCCTCGTCGGACGGCGGAGTATCGACCGTATGATGCAGCCAGCCGTGCCAGCTCGGCGGTACCGTGGAGGGCTCGGCGTAGCCGCTATACACCACCCAGCGCCGCTCGAATCTCAGCGTCTTGTCGACCTTACCGCCGCGGGTACGGTAGTAGCGGTTGCCGAACTCGTCCTGCCCCACCAGTTCGCCGTAAAGCCGGGTCCACAGCTGCGTCCCGAAGGTCTGGCCGTTCCACCAGGTGAAGAAACGCTCGATCAGGCTCATCATGATTCCGCTCGCCGGCTTGGGGCACGTCGTTGATGCCACCACGGCCGAGTCAAGTCCAGGACCGTGCGGATCAGCCGATGTGAAGCACATCGATTTGCGAGGAGTGCCGTTCAGAAAAACCAACGGCTTACGCCGAAGCGCTGCCGAACAGATTTCCACCCAGGAGCGGCCTCGCGGCGGAACTTCTGGCGGAACTTGGCGTTGGAGTCCCGGGTCTGCAGATCGAGGAGGGCACGATGCGCACGGCGACAGTGGAATCTGAGACCTCATCCCATCCCCACAGCCTCATCCCCAGCGATCGCGTGGAAGGCACCGCGGTGCGCCGGTCGAACGGCGAAAAGGTGGGAGAAATCAAGCGCCTGATGATCGACAAGGGGAGCGGTAAGGTGGCCTATGCGGTGATGCGGTTCGGCGGTTTCCTGGGCATGGGGGAGAAATACCATCCGCTGCCCTGGGATGCGCTGCGCTACAACACAGCGCTCGAGGCCTATGAGCTCAACATCCCCGATGAACAGCTTCAGGCTGCCCCATCCTACGGGACCAGCAGCGAATTCGACTGGGGCGACCGCGAGCGCGAGCGGCGGCTGCACGAATACTACAAGATTCCGCCCTATTGGGGCGTCTGAGCACGGTAAAGCCCCATTCGGCGAGAGGGGTCGACCGATCCCTGTGGGGCGCTTGCGGCGCGTCGACGACGGTCGGCGCGTCGTCCCCCTATGCGTCAAATTGTGGCAATTGTGGAAAGCACAAATTCAAGCTTGCCGGCTAATGGACTCTGGAAGCGGCCCCTGGTTGCCCCGGGGCGCGGCCGGGACAGGCACGAGGGACGGACCGCCGTGGTCCGGCCTTGGGGCGGCCGCATTGATGCCTTGCGGGTGTGACGTGTATATGGCGCCAGCGGACGAGCCGTAGCGCGGATCACCGGAGCGGTGAACGAGGCGTGGAACGGAGGGGAGATTGGCTTCGAAGGGAATTGTCGCACGCGGCGGGCTCATCGCGGCGGTGGCGGTAATCGTTGCGGTCAGCACGCTTTCGCCGTTGCTCAAGCAGCCGCCGCCGGCAACCGACACGGGAGCGATGGTCGCCTTCGCACCGCCGCTGCCGAACGCAGGCTTTACGCCGCCCGCCACGCTCGAGGTCGGCGAGCGAGCAGTGGAGCCGGCGCCATCCCCGAACAGCCTGGTGACAACCGACGCTTCGGCGCGACCCGCGGCGGCGCCTGAAGCATCATCGGCCGCGCCGGCTTCGCCATCGCCCTCCGCCACCCCGGCGCCTGCAGTCACCGCCATGCAGCTCCCGAGCGTCGAACGCCCGGAGGCATCCGCACCGGTCTCCACGCAGTCCACCGTCGAAACCCTGCCGGCGCCGCCGATCGTCGCGGCTTCGGAGCCTCCGAAGGCGGAAAAGCGCGCACGGGCCAGGCGCAGCGCCGATCAAACCAGGCGAGCAGCAGCCCCACGGCCCCGGGCGACGCCGTTCTCGTATAATCAGCAGTTGGCGGCACACTGATCCTGGCTCGCGGCCACCGGCACGACGAGCTGGCTCGCCTGTGGTACGGCCTCGCCGGTCGCCCGGGCGCTCGCCTCGATCTTCGCGAACAGGCAGCACAGCAGGACGCCGACCAACGCGACGACTGAGGGATTGAGCTTCACGATAGTCCTCCAAACGACGACCGTAGCCGGTCCTGCGCCTGATGTCTTTGCTACCCTGACAATTTGCCAGATATCGACGCGAAGCTGTGTGTGGAATGTCACACGTATTCACGTGCGCGCGAGCCGCGTGAGCGCGTCCCGAACACCTGCGAGCGCGTTAAGCATGCAGCTCGATCGGCCGCGACACGTGCGCGGGCCGGCCCCGTTCGGGCTGGCGCTCGCCGTCCCGGTCGCGTTAGATTTGGGGCAGATGCGGCCGAGCAAGCACGGCGGGAGCGCGTGTGATGAGCAGTCGAACCCTTGTCTTCGGATTTGTCGCAGCCCTGTCGGCTGGCACGTTGCTGGTGCCGATCGAAGCGTCTGCCCGAAGTGGCGCGATGGGCATGGGCCGCGTAGGCGGGTTTCATGGCGGCTTCCGGCCCCTAATGCGTCCGCTCGGCCACATCCGGCCGGCGCCGCGTCCGATCGTCCAGATTCCGCCCGCGCCGCGTCCGTTCGTCCGTCCCCCCGGCTTGCTGCCGCGCCACCACTTCGTCGGGCCGCGCCACGACTTGATCCGCCCACGCGTGGGTCGCCATCACCATCGCCCGTTCGACACGACATTTCCGGTCGCCGGCGTGACGGTCTATTCCGCCTCGCCGGGCTATTCGTCCGACTATTCCGGCTGGCCGACATATTCACCCGATGACGCCGCCGCCCGCCGCTCCTATGTGGTCCCGAGCGAATACAGCTCGGGGATACAGGCGGCGGTTACGCCGGCGAGCGATCCCACGGCCGCGCTGCGCCACACCTGTCGCTCCGACGTCGAGACAGTCCCGTCGGAGCGCGGCGGCAAGAGCGAGATCACCGTCACGCGCTGCTATCGGACGGAATAGACCCGATCCACGCCACACGCGGCTTGCTTGCCAGGTGCGCCCGCACGCCCCAATCTCGCGCGTCACCTCCGCGCGCGAATCGCGTGCGGGCTTGAAGGAGTCCGGCCGGAACCGGTCGGGAACAGCAAGGAGCAGAATGCCATGCGCAAGATCCTCGTCTGGGCGGCGGCGATCGTCGCCCTCGCCGTATTGCTCGCCTTCGATGCCGGCGCGATGCCCCTCGCACCGGGACATCTCGATGTGGGCATGAGCGACATGACGCCGGTGCGCGACGGCTGCGGCCCCGGTTTCCGTTTCAGCAACAGCCGGCAACGTTGCGTCCCGGACGATGTGCGCGGGGGCCCTCCGGTATGTCCCGCCGGGTTCCGTTTCAGCGAAGGTCGCGGGCGCTGCGTGCCGATCGAGCGCGCCATTCCCGCCTGCCCGCCGGGCTTCCGCTTCAGCGAATTCCGTCAGCGCTGCATGCCGTTCTAGACGCGGGGCGTGGGGAGCCTGTTCTCCAAACCCGAACACCTGACGATCCATTGCCGCCGGTTGTCGCCCGCGACGATCGGCGGTATCATGTCGTCATACCCTTGCAGCCACGCTCCATGAGGCGACGCTCTGGAGGTCGGCCCTCACCGGTGCGCGGCGCTTGAACCGCCTGGAGGGCTCGCATGGCCATCGCTCCCACGCTTCAACGTTATCTTGATCAGCACGTCTCCTACGAGGTGATCCCGCACGAGCCGACCCTGTCGTCGATGCGGACTGCGCAGGCCTGCCACATCTCCGGCAAGCGCCTGGCCAAGGCCGTCGTCCTGCGGCGGAACGGCGGATACATGCTGGCCGTCGTTCCCGCCTCGCACCACGTCCGTCTCTCTGACCTGAGCGAGCAACTGGGCGAGGACGTCGATCTCGCCGCCGAAGGCGAGATCGAGCGCCTGTTTGGCGACTGCGCGCGCGGCGCTATCCCGCCGGTCGGCGACTGCTACGGGCTCGACGTCATCGTCGACGAGAGCATCGACAACCAGCCCGACGTCTATTTCGAAGGCGGCGATCACGCGACGCTGGTTCATCTCACCCACGCGCAGTTCGCCCGGCTGACCCGCGACGCCCGTCACGGACGCTTCACCATCAACCATTGATGCCGGCGGGCCGCGGGGGCGGCCTACTGGCGAGCGTGGAGCCGGGCAGCGCCGAGATCACCTATCCGTTCTGTGCCCAGTACGGCGGCGGGCGCGGCGGCGGACGCAACTGCGGCTTTTCAACGTGGGAGCAGTGCATGGCGACGGTGTGGGGCAATGGCGGCTACTGCGAAGCCAACCCGATGTATGTGCCGCTCAAGCGCCCGGTTCGCAAGCCGCATCGGGCCGATTGAGGCCCGCACACAGGCCCACTATGGCGGCGTCGAACGTCGCGAAATTGCTCACAGTTTCGTGCGTCATCGTGACGTGTTCCGCATGTAACACGCGGTGAACGATCGACGGGGTTGCGGCGACCAACGGTATGACATCGCGATCAGAGGAGCCCCACATGCGGAAATTCATCATGCCCCTGGCGCTTTCGGCCTTCGCCATGCTGGCGAGCGTGCAGCCGAGCAGCGCCGAGATCACCTATCCGTGGTGCGCCCAGTACGGCGGCCACAATGCCGGACGCAACTGCGGCTTCTGGACCTACCAGCAGTGCCGCGCGACGGTGCACGGCACCGGCGGCTACTGCGAAGCCAACCCGATGTTCGTACCGGTCGACGCCCGTCGACCGCGCCCGGCGTACTGACAACAAGTCCAATAACCAAGGGTCGGCGATCACGCCGCGAGGGCGATGCCCCCGCGGCGGTTCGTTTTGTCGGGACGATACGGGAAAGAGCCGCTTAGACCGCGCTTTCATCCCAAGACTGCCGAGCGGCATGACGGATATGTAGAATTTCAATTCTGTCGTCAGCGATCCGATGGAAGATCTTGCCGGGCTCGTGGACCAGCCTGATCTCTAGGCAACCTTGAGCTTGAGGTTCTGCAGAGCCTTGAAGTCCGTGTCGACCTGCGGGTATTGCGTGGAATCGAGAACCGCCGATGTCCCGGCCTGGAACAGGTTGTGGGCGCAGTGGAAACCGAGCGAACGATACACTTCGAACTGCTCTTCGCTGAAGAATTGATCGCTCGTGCTCTCGTGGGGGAATAGCGGGTATCGCGCCTTGTAGTTCGTGATGTAGTCATTTTCGTCGCCGCTGATCGACGCCTTGACGTAGACGATCACTCCTTTGCCGCCGTGCGGATACTCGATCTCGCCGACGGCGCAATGGGGGCCGGCGGAACGCTGGGCCTTGCCCTGCTCCTTGAACTCCCGGGATACTCTCAGGGTCGTGTCGCGAATGTCTTGCCAGGGCAACGTGATGCGAACACCGAGATCGATTCGCGCGAAGCGCTGCAACGTGATGAGCAACTCGAATGTCATGCGGGGATCTGCCTCCGCGTCGACCACGATGATCACCCTGCACCGGCGCTTGAGGAGCTCGTAGGCACCGAGATTCTCCAAGTGGCCGCCGTCCGTGACATATACGTTCCAGCTGGTCTCACGCAGATTGGCGATCAGCTCGTACAGGAAGTACAGGCTGAAGAACTCGCGCAACCGCCGGCCCCACTTGCCCGCCCCGACGAAACGCGGGTTGCGCACCCAAAAGCCGACGCGAACGTTCAGCAGGGCCAACGTCGGGGTGAGAGGCCGAATGCTCTGAGCGCCCATATTCGACGAGGCCGCTGCCGCCGAAATGGCCATGGCGGTCGGCAGGTCCAATTCGGGCGCGACCCGCTCCATGGCTCTGGTGTCCACGTAGCCGGTTGCCTCGCTACCGACGTGCCGGTGGCTGAACATGAAAAAATCAGCATTGCGGCCGCGTCGATTGACATGCTTCGAGCCCTGGATGTTCAGCGCCGTGTTGATCAAATGGCAGGGCGCAAAGCGCGGATCGAGCCTGCTCAATTTGAGGTCGTCCAGGGACTCGAGTTCGTTTGCCAGCTCCGGAACCGGTCGCGCCTTGAAGACCGCCGCGTCGACCCGGTCGCGAAGCTTTCGTAGCAAGCGAGGCTTGGCTGGCACGGCTCGAGGATTGAAGATGAATGCCTTGCTGAGACGATCGCGATAAAGTCGATGCATGGAATTGGAATTCGGGCGCAGCATCAGCGAAACGACGAGAAGCACCGCGAAGCACAGAAAATAGAGTGTGGCGATGGGCGCGATGCGCTTGGGATAGAGCATTCCCTGCTCTGCGAAGAGCAGGCCGGCCAGGCTCGAGATCCACCCCGGAGTCGTGCTCCAGTCCTCCGGGAAGCGACAGGTTACGGTCTTGCAATCGCCGATCCCCCACCAGGACAGCTGGAAGACCAGAGCCCACAAGGCGAGCGGCAACACGGCAGCCGCCACATAGGTGAGGGTCTTACCCGCATAGGCCGCCAATCTGCTGGATGCGCCGGGTGACTCCATGGCGCGTTTGATGAAGGCCTGCAGCTGATTCCAGAAGAACGCCACGGCCCCGGCGATCGGTGCGAGCGCGACGCTCGCCTTTTGCATCCCGGTTGTGAGGTCGTATACGACCTGCGAGCTCCACACGTGCTTCAAGACGAAAGGCTGCAGCTCAAAAAACGCGACAACGCCGAGCACAGCGAGTGATATTCCGTAGGCTGTCGTCAGTGCGCTCGGCACTTCGGCTTTGGCCGCTTGCCGGCGCGCCGACCGGATCAGCGACCAGATCGCGAACAGCACGAGCAGCAGGAAAGCCAGATAGGCTGCAATCACGAAGTGATTGAAAGGGAAGACGTTCGCGATCTTCCAGCGAAGAAAATCGGCCTCCTCGAGATGCCTCGTGGTCGGATTTGACCGCACGATGAGATACGCGGCGAAGAGCAGCCAAGGCAGAACCAGGATGATGTTGGCAACGATCCCCCGCAGGTAGATGACGGCCGATTCCAACAGGTCCGTCTTGCCGTGCGGCATGAGATAGTTGGAGTAGTTGCGAATATGCTTCACGGCATCCGGTTCGTCCTGGTCGAGCTTGCTCTCGAACGGAAACTGCCCGGAATTCTTGCTCAGGGCGGCCGACAGCGACGAGCCGATGTACCCGCCGCCCGACACGGTGGAGAGATAGTCCACGAATTTGAGGATGTTCAGCTTATCGAGCGCCTGCAGGACGCCGAGGCAGAACGATGCCGATCGGATGCCGCCGCCCGACAGACTCAGTCCGATTGCGTTCAGCTCCGGGCCTGTCCCGACTTTCTCACCCTCGGCAGGCAGCGGCCCGAATGCTTCAATGAAGGCTTGCTTGCCGTCATCCCCCCTCGTCCTCGCCCCCGCGCCTTCGCACGGCGTTTCAGCGGGCAATGGTGTCTCTGACCTGTTCAAGCCGGCTTCGTGGTTGCGGCGGCACCGGATGTCACGGAGTTCGGCGGCGAAGACATCGTCAAAAGTCACCAGTTGGGGATTGGTCTCGTGATCGGTTCGCTTGCCGGGTGACACCATTTACACGACCCTCCCGGCATATCCTCTACTGTTGATTGTTTGCCCGTGCAAGCACCCCGTTCATGCCCGGCCCGGACCTCACGCAGCCCGCGGACCCGATTGAAAAAAAGTTTGGAATGCGAAGCCGCAGCTCCGCGCCCCGTCGGAGCGCAAAAGATCAGGGGCGACTGGTGGCCGCCCCCGCGTGCATGGCATGAGCCCGCCGGCGTTCCGCTCCCGCCCCTTGTTTGCGATCGCCGAGCCACTGTAGCGCGCGCCGGTTCCGCGCGACGTGAAGCGGATCGGCTATCCGCTGAAATGGCCGCCGCCGGACGCAGTGGACGTGCCGTGACCTTGCTGGCATACAGCAGGATCCCGTCCCTGCGTATCGTGCAGAACGCCGCCGGCCTCTCGCGCAAACTCTCTCCAGCCATCAACTGTGTTCAGCGGGAAACAGCCGGATGAAGCGCCGCAAATCGAAATGCCACCCCGTCCCCGAGCAAGAACAGACGGATTCGAAGGGGTCGAACAAGGTCCGTGCGGGCCGCCTGAAGAACCGTCACCCGTTGCGGGGCGTCATGAAGGACTCGATGCGCATTATGCCCGGCACAGACCTCACGCAGCCGGCAGACCCCGATTGGGGAACGGTGTGGGATGAGAAGCCGTAAAACGAAACAACGTCCAACGCGCTAACGTTTTGGGGCGGCCGCTGGCCGCCCCAAATCCCAGGCACTTACCCTGAATTCAGCTCACGAGCACCCCGTCGTACTCCCGCACGTGTCGCACTTGAGGCACGTGCCGTTGCGCAGCAAGGTGAAGTTGCCGCATTCGCCGCAGGCTTCGCCTTCGTAGCCCTTGGCCTTGGCCTCGGCGCGCTTTTCCGCCGCGGAGGCACGGGCCTGGGCGCGCCCGTCCGTACGCGGCTCCTGCCACGGCAGGTGCTCGAGCCGCTCGGCGGGCGACAGCTTGGCTTCCGGCTCCTCGCGCAGCGCAGCCACGAGACCGGCATGCGAGCCGGCGAACGCGGTGACGTTCGAGCTGCCGCCCGGCGCGGAGGGAGCACGCGCCTCCGACGCCGCCCCGCCCGACATGACCACCAGCTTGTCGGTGCGCGAGCGTGTGAGACCCTTCGACACGTAGCGCGCCGCGCTCGCGGGCGAGGGCTTGCCTTCCTCGACGCCGCGGCCGAGCGCGTCGAAGCCGCCGGCCTCGGTCGGGTCCACGTGCGCGAGGTCGAAGCGGTCGAGATAGGAGACCGCGAGCTCGCGGAACACGTAGTCGAGCATCGAGGTCGCGTACTTGATCGAGTCGTTGCCCTGCACCGGGCCGGACGGCTCGAACCGGGTGAAGGTGAAGGCGTCGACGTATTCTTCAAGCGGCACGCCGTATTGCAGGCCGAGCGACACCGCGATGGCGAAATTGTTCAACAGCGAGCGGAGCGCCGCGCCCTCCTTGTGCATGTCGATGAAGATCTCGCCCAGCCGCCCGTCGTCGTACTCGCCGGTGCGCAGGTAGACCTTGTGGCCGCCCACCACCGCCTTCTGGGTATAGCCCTTGCGGCGGTCGGGCATGCGCTCGCGCTCGCGGATCACGGTGATGCGCTCGACCACCTTCTCCACCACCTTCTCGGCGAGGCCGGTGACGCGCGCGGTCGCCGACTTCTCCATGAACGCCTCGAGCTCGTCCTCGTCCTCCTCGTCGGCGATCAGCTGCGATTGCAGCGGCTGGGAGAGCTTGGAGCCGTCGCGGTAAAGCGCGTTCGCCTTGATGGCGAGCTTCCACGACAACAGGTACGCCGCCTTGCAATCCTCGACGCTTGCCTCGTTCGGCATGTTGATGGTCTTGGAGATGGCGCCGGAGATGAACGGCTGCGCCGCCGCCATCATGCGGATGTGGCTCTCGACCGAGAGATAGCGCTTGCCGTTGCGGCCGCACGGATTGGCGCAGTCGAACACCGCGTAGTGCTCGGGCCTGAGATGCGGCGCGCCTTCGATCGTCATCGCCCCGCACACATGGACATTGGCAACCTCGATCTCCCGCCTGGTGAAGCCGAGATGCGCCAGCATGTCGAAGGTCGGAAGGCTGAGCTGCGCCGCCTGGATGCCGAGCGCCTCGGCGCAGAACTCCTCGCCCAAGGTCCACTTGTTGAACACGAACTTGATGTCGAAGGCGGTCGGCAGCGCCGCCTCGAGCTTGGCGATCGCGGCGTCGGTGAAACCCTTCGCCTTCAAGGTCGTATGATTGACGCCGGGGGCGTTCGACAGCGTACCGTGCCCCACCGCGTAGGCTTCGATCTCGGCGATCTGGTGTTCCGCGTAGCCGAGAACCCGCAACGCCTCCGGCACCGCCCGGTTGATGATCTTGAAATAGCCGCCGCCGGCCAGCTTCTTGAATTTCACCAGGGCGAAATCGGGCTCGATCCCGGTGGTGTCGCAGTCCATCACCAGGCCGATCGTGCCGGTCGGCGCGATCACGCTCGCCTGCGCATTGCGGAAGCCGTACTGCTCGCCGAGCGCGATCACCTTGTCCCACGCGCGCTTGGCGTGCTCGATGAGGATCGGATCGGGACAGGCCTTGTGATCGAGCGGCACCGGCGGGTTCGCGACCTTCTCGTAGCCGGTGCGCTCGCCGTAGGCGGCGCGCCGATGGTTGCGCATCACCCGCAGCATGGACTCGCGGTTCTTCTTGAAGCCCGGGAAGGTGCCGAGGAGGCCCGCCATCTCCGCCGACGTGGCGTAGGCGACGCCGGTCATGATGGCGGTGAGCGCAGCCGTCAGCGCCCGCCCGGCATCCGAATCATACGGGATGCCCGACGACATCAGGAGGCCGCCGACATTGGCGTAGCCCAGCCCCAGCGTGCGGTAGTCGAAGGAGAGCTGGGCGATCTCGCGCGAGGGGAACTGCGCCATCAGCACGGAGATTTCCAGCACGATGGTCCACAGCCGCACCGCATGCTCGTAGCCCGCGACGTCGAAATTGACCGCGCCCGCCGGATTGGGCGCGCTGCCCGGCTGGCGGAACGCCAGCAGGTTCAGCGAGGCGAGATTGCACGCCGTGTCGTCGAGGAACATGTATTCCGAGCACGGGTTCGACGCACGGATCGCGCCCGACGCCTGGCAGGTGTGCCAGTCGTTGATGGTGGTGTGGAACTGCAGGCCGGGGTCGGCGCACGCCCAGGCGGCGTAGCCGATCTTCTCCCACAGCTCGCGCGCCTTGACGGTCTTGGCAATCTTGCCCGGCTTGGTGCGCCAGAACAGGTCCCAGTCGGCGTCCGATTCCACCGCCTTGAGGAACTCGTCGGTGACGCGCACCGAGTTGTTGGAGTTCTGGCCCGAGACGGTGAGATAGGCCTCCGAATCCCAGTCGGTGTCGTAGATCGGGAAATGGATGTCGGTGTAGCCCTGCTTGGCGAACTGGATGACGCGGCGAATCGCGTTGTCGGCCACGTGGTTCTTGCGCGCCGCCTTGATCTCGCGGCGGAGCACCGGGTTCTTCTCGGGATCGAAGCAGTCGTCGCCCGATCCCTCGCAGTTCACGCAGGCGCGCAGGATCGCGCGCAGGTGCTTCTGGTTGATCTTGGAGCCGGTGACGAGGCTCGCGACCTTCTGCTCCTCGGTCACCTTCCAGTCGATGAACGATTCGATGTCCGGATGGTCGGTGTCGACGATCACCATCTTGGCGGCGCGCCGCGTGGTGCCGCCCGACTTGATGGCGCCCGCCGCGCGGTCGCCGATCTTGAGGAAGCTCATCAGGCCGGACGACTTGCCGCCGCCGGAGAGCCGCTCACCCTCCCCGCGCAGCCGCGAGAAATTGGTGCCGGTGCCGGAGCCGTACTTGAACAGGCGCGCCTCGCGCACCCACAGGTCCATGATGCCGCCCTCGTTGACGAGGTCGTCCCTGATCGACTGGATGAAGCAGGCGTGCGGCTGCGGGTGCTCGTAGGCGGATTTCGACTTCACCAACTTCGCCGTGACGTAGTCGACGTAGAAATGGCCCTGGCTCGGCCCGTCGATGCCGTAGGCCCAGTGCAGCCCGGTGTTGAACCATTGCGGGCTGTTGGGGGCGACCATCTGCATCGCCAGCATGAAGCGCAATTCGTCGAAGAAGGCGCGCGCGTCGCTCTCGGAGTTGAAATAGCCGCCCTTCCAGCCCCAATAGGTCCAAGTGCCGGAGAGCCGGTCGAACACCTGCCGGCTCGAGGTCTCGCCCACCGCGCGCAGCGGCTCGTCGAGCGCCTCGATCGCCGCCGCATCGGCCTGCGAGCGCCACAGCCACGACGGCACGGTCGGCTCCTCGACCTTCTTCAGGCACGCCGGGATGCCGGCCTTGCGGAAATATTTCTGCGCCAGGACGTCGGAGGCGACCTGCGACCAGGACGCCGGCACTTCGACGTCCTCGGCCCGGAATACAACCGAGCCGTCGGGATTGCGGATCTCGCTCGTCGTCAGGCGAAACTCGATCTCCGCATAGGGGGATTGGCCTTCTTTGGTGTAGCGCCGCTCGATCCGCATTGTTGACCCCTTCTTAGCCGCCTCGGCGATGATTTATTCATGCCCGCGGACAATTCATCCCTCGCCGCGGACGTGGCCAGTCCGCGTCGTCCCCAACCAACCCCATCGATGTCTGTTCGACGTCCTGTTACGCTTCTCCAGGACCCGGTGAGTCCTGGATTATTGACGGCGGGTCCCCTTCGGACTCGGAGCCCCGATCGCCCTTGCCTGGCGGCGCCGGCGAAGCCTCCTGCGAGTTTGTCGGGAGCGTTCGGCGAGACCCGAAACCACCAGCGCCGCACGATCCGAAGGCTAGGCCCAAACCGCCGCCCCAGTCAATACGTAGTGTGACATTCTAAATCGATCGCTAAATCTGGTGCGGGGCTGTGAATTCCGGGGACAGTCCGTGTTGCGCCGCGGCAAGCCACGGGGACTCTTTCGAGAATCCCGCAGACGGCAAGTCATGCCCCCGTTGCCCCTGTGTCGTGGAATTGACACGAAGCGGGCCGGTCAAGCGAAAAAAGCGTACTTTCCCTCGCAAATTTATGCCTTCGGGGCCGAGTTGAGAGCCGTGTCAAGGGGTGGCCCCGGCAGCCCGTGGCGCTCTCCGTCGGCACGACAGGACCCGTCCGCCCCCCGACCCATCGCCAACCCGCGCGAATCCGAGCCTCGACGGTGATTCTCGGGCGAACTCGGCGCATCGACCCTTGCAGGTGCGTTTTCATCCGCTTCGAAGGCAACCGGCTGTTCATCGAGAACCCGCCGATGCCGCATCCCAATGTCGGCGGCAAGGTGGTGCGCGTCGTGGTCATCTGGGAACACGAGACGGAGACGGTACCCTCACCGCGCGACCGGCGGCGGCAAAGCGCACGGTTGATTCGCGATGCGGCCGAATCCGACCCGCGCGTCGATTGCCGCCGCCAGGCGCGGATCGGACAACGCCAGGCTTGCGGCCAGCACCACCGCCCCGGCAAGCGCAAACACAAGCTGCTCGCGAATCGACATCGCGCATCTCTCGTCACGTCGTACCTATCAATGTCGGCGAGCCGCGATGCGGGTTCGATTCGTTCACAGTGGGTTTTGTGGGAACGTTACCAATCGATGATGTGCGCCGCGGAAACACGTCTGGCGCCGCGATCAAGGGCTGCAGGATTGCAGCAGATATTGCACGGGCGCCTCGTGCTTGAGCGCGACCGTGAGCCGATTCTCCGGATCCGACAACGCGAGAGTCCCGGCCAGCATCAGCGCGGTAATCGTCGCAAACATGAATTTCTCGAGAGCCGTCACGCAACGCCCCTCCGTCCGCCGCAATGCGACAGATCAAGACGGACGAAGCGAGGCAGAAGTTCGGTGATCCACAGCCTGTTCTCACGAGAGAGTTATCGTTCGCTGAATTCGATCGCGCAGAAACCGCCCCTGTCTCATTTTGAAGTCGGAATTCCAACGTTGCATGCGAGCATGAACGCTCACGCGGTCATAAGCGCGGCGAATGCGGCCGATCAGAAGAGAGAGCCGAACGGCTGCCGCCGCTCCCAACCGCGGCCGTAGCGGGAGCGGTATGCGCGTCGCCCGGCGCGCTGGCGCGGCTTGCCGAAGGTGGGCTGCTCCGTCGCGGGATAGACCGATCCATCGGTGCGGCGGGTGGCATCGCTCAGTCCGATATCGCCCGAGCGGCCGCGCGCATCATCGGAAACGCCGGCTCCCTGTCGTTGCGGCGGCAGCGTCAGCCGCGTGATCGCAATCGCAGGCCGTGCAGTCGCGGGCAACTCAGGACGCGCGTCGTCGTTGGCGCTCGCGGCACGCACCGGCTCGAACGGCGCCATCGCCGCACCCGGCGGCGAGGCGGTTGCCGATACCGCCAGCATCTGCGGATTCCCCGCAGCGGGGACGGCGAGACAGCGGTACTCGATGTAGGGCCAGACCTGATCCGCACAGTTGTCGCTGCGCGGCGTGCCGCCGACGATCTTCACCGATTCGCGCGGCACGGCGACGACCTGCGGCAACGCTGGCGCGACAGCAGCCTCGGCAACCGTTGCCTGCGTGGGGGGAATCGTGGCCGTCCCGACGACCGTCGGGCGCGGCGCCCACAGGGCTGCCGCAGCCGCTCCCATCATGACGAGCAACAACGACAAGCTCGCAGCGACTCGAGGCCCGGGAACCCTCGCGGTGAGTCCCGGCAGCAACTTCTGCGCCTGCCCGGAAACCGCACGCCCGCGGTCAATCACGCTAAGGAACCCGGCGGCCGATTGCATATCGCGGTCTCCGTGTTCACCCCGCCCCGGTGCACGCTTGCGTCGTCTCGCACACATAACGCGCGTGGCCCGCAGTCGTTCCGGAACCTTCCTTTTCCCCGAAACGTTTGGTGCTCGCTCGCGGTGCGCTTGAGACATGCTTGGCCGCGATGGAGGCGACAATGCATCAAATCATCTATCTGGTTGGCCTGATCGTCGTGATCCTCGCCATCCTGTCCTTCTTCGGCCTGCGTTGAACAACAGCGGGGCCAAACCATGTCAGACGTTCGAACCGCGGGCCCGGCCTCCTCGGCCGACGGTCCGGTGCCGACACCAGGCGGGCCGTTGTCCTACATCCACTGGGGGCCGGCCATCGCCGGCGCCGTGGTAGCAGCCGCCGTCTTCTTCACGTTCATGACGTTCGCGTCCGCGCTCGGCCTTGCGGTTGCATCGCCTTCGCCGACCTGGCGCGATGCATCGATCGCGCTGGCGCTCCTCTCCGGCGTCTGGATCCTCCTGGTCGCGCTCGGCAGCTTCGGGCTGGGCGGGTATCTGGCCGGGCGGGTGCGTTCAACCTGGGCAACCAACGAGGACGAGCGCGAGTTTCGCGACGGCGCGCATGGCCTGTTAGTGTGGGCGCTGGCGGTCCTGCTCGGGACGCTGCTCGCCTGGGCGACGGCGACAGCCATCTCCTCGGTGAGCGCGGGAACGAGCAGCGCGCAACGCGCGTCGCCCGGCGAGCCGGCTTTCCTCTCCTATGAGCTCGATCGCCTGTTCCGCTCGGAGCGGCGGCCCGACACCGTCGATCCGGAGGCTCGCGCCGAAGCCGCCCGCATCATCCTGCGCGGAATCGGACGCCAACGCGTGGCGCAGGAGGATCGCGTCTATCTGGCGCGCCTGGTATCCGTCCGCACCGGACTGGCGCTGGCCGACGCCGACCGACGGGTCGGACAGGTCATCGAGGACTCCCGCCGCGCCGCCCGCCGCGCGCGGGCGACCTCGGTCATCATCGGGTTCATGACGGCGGCGTCGCTCGCCGCCGGCGCAGCCGCCGCCTGGTTCGCCGCGTGCGCGGGCGGACAGCAGCGTGATCGCGCCATCTCGCCGCCGCTGCGGTGGAGCTGGCGGCGCGCCGCATAGGAAGGCGTCTCGATCCATCCCGCAGCGGACTTTAGGCTTTGCCCGCGGCGGTTCATCCTGCACCGCTCACCCCAGAGCATGTCCCGCTCGAAGCGGGACATGCTCTGGTTTTCTTTCGTGACGCATGGTCTTATCGGCGAACCGCTTCACATTTCGCCGGAACATGCGCTCGCACAGGACATCTCCATGACCATTTCCATGTACAAGGCCTCGGTTCCGATTTTTCTGCAGTTCCTCACCAGCCTTGCCGGCGTGCTCGACAAGGCCGCCGCGCACGCGGAGGCGAAGAAGATCGACCCCTCCGTGCTGCTCAACACCCGCCTGACGCCCGACATGTTCCCGCTGGTGCGGCAGGTGCGCGCCGCCACCGATCATGCGATCAGTGCCTGCGGCCGGCTGGCGGGAGCCGAGCCGCCGGCCTTCGCCAACACCGAGGCGAGCATCCCGGAGCTCAAGCAGCGGATCGAAACGGCGATCGAGTTCCTCAAGGGGCTCAAGCCCGCCGCAATCGACGGCACCGAGGACAAGGACATCAAGATCACGTTCCCGAGCGGCGCCACGCGCGAGTTCGTCGGGCAGAGCTTCCTGCTCAATCAATGCCTGCCGAACTTCTATTTTCACTGCACCACCGCCTACGACATCCTGCGCCAGTGCGGCGTCGAGCTCGGCAAGCGCGACTTCATGGGCGCGCCGGTGAAGCTGTGAATGTAGGGTGGGCAAAATCGCCTGCCCGGGTCCATCCGCGTGGGCAACGGCGCGAGGCGATTTTGCCCGCGCGTTCAGGCACGAGATCGCACCGTTGCCCACCCTACATGCGCGACCCTACCGCGGCGCCATCTCGCTGAACAGAACGCCGCCCTTCATCTTGGCCTGCTTCTCGGTCTCCACCAGCGTCACCACCACGGCCTCGGCTGGCACCGAGAAGTTCTTCATCACCGCCTCGGTGATGTCCTTCATCAGCCCGCGCTTCTGGTCGAGCGAGCGTCCACCCAGCGCATAGACGACGACTTCCGGCATCCTCTCCTCCATCGGTTTCATGCCGCGCCCACTATAGCCAGCAGCCTGCCGCAGCGGTAGCCGGGGTGGAGCCGACCAGCCCCTTGATTGCGCCGTAACGATCGGTCACTGCTGTCGCTTCTGCAGCCGGCAGGGAGACCGATGTGGCGCGCGTGACGATGATTGCCCCCGAGACGGCGGATGCCGAGACCCGCCGCGTCTACGACGGCGTCCTCGAGCAATGGGGACGCATCAGCAATTTCTCGCAGGTGCTCGCCCACCAGCCCGCCGCCCTGCAGGGCTGGATGCTGCCGAACGACGCCATCCGACTGCACAAGGTTAAGACTGATCCGGATTACGTGAAGATCCAGCAACTCGTCATCATCAAGACGTCGGCACTCAATCACAGCGCCTATTGCATGTCGCACAACGTGCCGCTGGGGAAGAAGATCGGCCTAAGCGAGGCGCAGATCGCGGCCGCGCAAGGCGACGACTATATGGCGAGCCCGGCGCTCGACGGTCGTCAGAAGGCGGCGATCCGCTGGGCCGAGGCGGTCACCAACCTGACGGCGCGCGACGACGATGACGCGTTCCAGGCGATGCGGCAGCATTTCTCCGAGAAGGAGATCGTCGAGCTCACCGTGTTCTGCGGCATGTGGAACTATTCGAACCGCTTGTGCGAGGCGCTCCACGTTGACCTGGAGCGTCCCGACAAGCGGATCGATTTCCAGGACAAGCGATAGGCCGGGCATTCGAGCATCGCTTCCCCTTCATCGTAAGGAGCGTCCGCCGTTCGCGGACGCGTCTCGAGCGATGAGGCCGAAGAGATGCCTGCGCCTAGCGCACCACGCGGTCCGACTGCGCGGCGGCGGTGCCCTGCGGAGAGGCTTTGGCGGGCGCGCGGTTGACCGTCAGGGTCTGGGCGTCGGCGCCGCACGTCATCAGCATGGATTGACCTTCCTCGCTGGACAGCGAGGCGCTCTGCCCGGGCAGGATGGAGACGCTCAGCTTCGCCGCACTCGAGGGCGGCGCAACGTCGACGTCGACCGCCTCCGCAACCATCAGGGTGAGCTGGCAGGCGCCGTTGTGGCTGAGGAAGTATCCGACCGCCTTCTTCGAGCCGAGCTCGTGGCTGATCGCCTGCGTCGAGCGATAGATGTAACGGAGCGCCCAGGCCGGAGTGATCACGGCGGAGACGGCAAGGCAGCCGAGCACAAGCGCTGCGACGGTGCGGGTGGGGAGCATCTCCCTGTCCTTCCTCTGCAAGACGCCTCACCTCGTTCCGGCGGGTGAAGCATGTCCCCTTGGACGGCATGGCCGGTCCAAATGTTCAAATCGGCGTGTTCGCCATTGGTCGAAGAGACCGGGCGTCCCCGGAACTTCGCGACGGGCTGCCGATTTAAACAGGCGGGAGCGACACAGATCCGAGGGGAAGTTCCCCTATCCAGGGAGACCAAGGATGATCCTGTTGCTCACCTTCGCGACGTTTTTCGTGCTCGGCCAAGCGGCAAATCTGGGAATCGCCGTCACGGTCGAGCAGATCTACAAGCCGGCCGGCCTTGCCGTGTTCTTCCTCCTGTTTGCCGCGGTCGTGGTGGGGGGATGGCGACTCGCCGTACGGATCACCGACCGGCTTCCCGGCACGGCCGACATCGGCGCGCGGCCGCGCTGAGCCTCAGGCGGTAAATTCGCCAAAAGATGTGCTTGCGGCACGCAGGGCCGTTCGGCCCCGCGCTAGGCCGTCAGCGCAATTCGCCGGCAAAGACGGCGCGACAATCCGGGCTGAGCCGGCTTTCGTTCGATCTGAGGCAGCGAACGATGGCCTGAACGTTGGGGATCTCGCTGGCGCACAACCTGAAGACATCGGGACGACACGCTTTCTTCTGCGCCGGCGATCCCGGCTGCTGGGCGCTCGCCGGCCCGGCTGCTACCAACGTTGCCCCGGCGAGAAGACCGGCGATCAGTGCGCTTGTCACACCATGCCTCATGAACGCTTGCTCCTTTTCTCGTTGGGGGAACCGATGCCGAAACTGGGCCTGGTTGTCGTCCGAGGTCGATTCGAGGTTCACGCCGTCATTTATGTCCCGATATGGAGCCGGGGAACAAGACGGAACCGAAGCCTGTTTCGCAACGTTGGCCTGCTACCGATACATGACAAGGAGCGAGCATGGCGAGAGCGACACGCAAGGCGGCTTGGCAGCGCCGGGATCTCCGATCGGCAGGACAGGAGCCCGCAAGGCGAACCCGAAATACAAGCGCAACATGCGTGAGCCGTGGTCGCGCAACGACGTCAGGATGCTGAAGCAGCTGGCCAAGGCCAACACGCCGACGGGCGTCATCAGCCTCAAGATGGGCCGCACCGAGACCGCGGTCCGGGGAAAGGCCCAGCGCGAAGGAATTTCGCTGCGGCCCGCCAATCGGTCGCCGTACAATCGGCGGGCGAAGAGCGGTGGCCGCCGTGCTAAGCGGCGGCGCTAAATCGAACGCCTGCAATGGCTTAATCGCACTCGCCGGGCGCCGCAACCACTTGCCTGCCGCTTGCGTTCTCCCTCGAGGGGTTCGCGCGACGGCGTATCGCCGAGGAGGCGGTCGATGGGAAAGGCCAGCATCAGCATCGGGGTCGATGACGCGACCGGCCAGCCGCACAGCGCGCCCGAAGGGCCCTACATCACCGACCGGGATGACGACGCTACAAGGAAGCGCCCCGCCCCGCGTAAGCGCCCGCGCGAACGCGCCGCTTCTGCACAGAAGCCGCACAACGCCCCCCACGAAAGCCTCGCCGGCTGGCGCAAGGGCCAACCGTAACCGCCATGGCGCTCAAGACGCTCGAACGTAGCGGCGAGAAGCTCGCGCGCAGCGCCGAAAGGCTCGAGGACAGCACCGCCCACGTCGAAGACAGCGCCGACCGGCGCACCCAGCTCGCCGCCGATCGCACCATCCTGGCGGCGGAGCGCACCTATGGCGCATGGGTGCGCACGGGGCTGCTCGCGCTCGCCAGCGGTCTCGGCGCCAAGGCCGGCCTCGCCGGCGTCGTTCCGGAATGGATGATCGTCGCCAATGGCAGCGTGCTGGTGCTGTTCAGCGCGTTCTGCTTCGCTGCCGCCGTATGGCGCCAGCTCAATCCAGGCCCCCCGCCGCCGGTGCCCGACACGCCGCGCATTCATCCCGGTATCCTGATCGCGGTGAACGGATTTCTCGCCCTCGTCTCGATCGCCGCTCTGTTCGGCATCTGGTTCGGCCGCACTGGCGGGCTCTAGCACTCCGGTCCAGCGCCCGTGTTCAACCCCGGCGCAAAGGGCGTATGATGGCCGCACACGATGCGGTCGGAGACAGAAATGGCATTTGCGAAGACCTACTCGGGCGGCTGCCACTGCGGCCAGGTTCGCTACCAGACGACCACGGACCTGGCGACGGTCGGCACATGCAACTGCTCGATCTGCACCAAGCGCGGCGCCCTGTGGACATTCGTCAGTCCCGAGCAGTTCGCCTTGCGCTCGGGCGAGGAATGCTTGACCGACTATCAATTCAACAAGAAGATCATTCACCACCTGTTTTGCTCGGTGTGCGGCGTGGGCTCCTTTTCCCGCGGCAAGGCGCCGAATGGCTCGGAGATGGTCGCCATCAACGTGCGCTGCCTCGACGGCGTCGACATATCGGCGCTCACGCTGACGCCGTTCGATGGCAGGAGCCTGTGAGGCGACGCATTCGATTGATGAAACCCGCGATCGGTCCGATCGTACATCAGGGTTGTTCGGTTTTTCCCTGCAGGAGGGCAGCATGGGCATTGCTCGCAGACACGTCCTCGCCGGCCTCGTCGGCCTCGCCGCAACACCGGCGCTCGCGCAGCAGGGCGGGATGAGCCGGGCCACCGCCTACGCGTTCTCCTTCACCGGTCTGGACGGCGCACCCATCCGGCTCATCGACCACGCCGGCAAGCCGATCCTCATCGTCAACACCGCTTCGCGCTGCGGATTCACCCCGCAGCTCGCCGGGCTGCAGGAGCTGTGGATGCGCTTTCGCGAGCGCGGCCTGATGATCGTCGGCGTGCCGTCGAACGATTTCGGCGGCCAGGAGCCGGGCGGGCCCGAGGACATCCGCAAGACCGCCCACGAGATCTACGGGGTGAGCTTCCCGCTCGCCGCGAAGGCCGAGGTGCGCGGAGCAAATCCGCATCCGTTCTACAAATGGGCGAGCCTCGAGCGGCCGTTCGAAATGCCGTCGTGGAACTTTCACAAGTACCTGATCGGACGCGACGGGCGCATTGCGGCGAGCTTCGCGACCGAGGTCGAGCCGACCGACCCGCGCGTGATCGCCGCCATCGAGAAGACTTCTGGGGGCGCAATCGTAGGCTGGGATCAGCCCGGCGCGCCGTCTATTTCCCGCTGTCGGGAATCTGGATCAGCTCGCTCACCTGCTGCGCGGTCAGCGGCGCCGACAGGAACTTGGTCGCCACCGCCTCGGCGATGATCTGCTCGATCCCGACCACGCGGTCGGGGCTGAGCGTATCCTTGGGAAACAGCTCGGGGACCCGCTTGGCGACCTTTTCCGGCAGGCCGGAATATTCGCTGAAGATCTTGATCGCGGCCGGGTCCGAATAGAGCCAGTCGATCGTCTCCTTGTAGGCGCGATTGAAGCGCACCAGCGCGTCCCGGCGGTTCTGCAGCGTCGTCACATTGGTGACGTTCACGCGGCCGGTGCGGGTTTTGAGCGACGGCACGTCGTTGCCGCTGGCGATGATGCGGATCTGCCCCTCCTCCACCTTGTCGAGGAAGAACGGGATTGCCGAAAAGCCGACGTCGACCTGGGCGGTCATGGTCTGCGTCAGGGTCGCCGTGATGCTGCCGGTCGAGGTCGGCTTGGCGGTGAGCTTGTGGTGGGCGATGAGCGCCAGAAGCCCGGCATGGCTCGACGAGCCGGTCAGCGAAAAGGCCACGGTCTTGTCGTTGAAATCCTCCACCTTGCGGATGGCGGAATTGGCCGGAACGTACCAGTAGAGATCGGGCGAGCCGATCACCTCGTTGCCGATGATGCGGATCGGTGCCCCCTTGGCGAAGGTGCCGAACGCCCCCGACACGCCGGCCGCCGTCGCGATATCGATGCTGCCGGAGATCACGGCCTGGATCGATTCGGGTCCCGCCTGTGTGTAGAGGATCTCGAGGTCGAGGCCGTGCTTCTTGAACAGGCCGCCGCGCCGCCCGAGTTCGGCGATCCCGGCATCCCAGGCGCCGCGCTGGGGCACGGCGACTTTCAGCGTTTCCTGCGCCCGCGCCTCGTTCGCGCCGCTCAGCACGAACGCGACCAGCAACCCCAGCCCTGCCCATTTCATCTGATCCCTCCCATCGCCTGCCGCGGCTCGCTGCCGCCTACCTGAATTAGGCTGCAGGGCCGCGGCAATCTCGTTGTGTGTCAAGGATTTAATCACGAAAGCCACAGGCTCGGCAAATCCGTCGAAGCGTCCTTGAGTTTTCATTGACTTGCCGGGGGATTGGCCTTCAATGCGACATAAAGGGGTGGTGCAAACATTGAGAGTACGAGGGGAGAATCCCATGCGTTCAGCTCATGCGTGCGTGGTCTTGGCGTCCGTCTCTCTGGCGGCGATGGGCGTGGCATTTGCTCAGACGAGCCGTCCGGGTCAGCCGGCCCCGGCGCTCGCAGCGGCACCGCCTCCGGCGGCGACGCCGAGTTCCGCGTGCGCCGGTAACCCGAACGCGCTCGGGGTCGTCCGCACCGTCGAGATCGACACCACCGGCGGGCCCGGTTTCGGGTTCGAGCACTTCAAGATGCACGACTTCCTGCGGGCCAACGAGGTCGTCCTCACGTTCGATGACGGCCCCTGGCTGAACAGCACCCCGGCGGTGCTCAAGGCGCTGGCGGCACACTGCACCAAGGCGACGTTCTTCCCGATCGGCAAGCACGCGACCTACTATCCGGAAATCCTCCGGGAGGTCGCCGCGCAGGGGCATTCGATCGGCTCGCACACCTGGAGCCATGCGGGTCTCGACAAGAAACCGCTCGAAGACGCGAAGACCGAGATCGAGATGGGCATCAGCGCGGTGCGGCTCGCGCTCAGCCAGGACGCCCAGCCGTTCTTTCGCTTTCCCCAACTGAAGCACCCGCCGGAAGTCCTCACCTATCTCGGCCAGCGCAACATGGGCATCTTCTCGACCGACTTCGACTCGTTCGATTTCACCATGCGAAAGCCGGAACAGGTGGTCAAATCGGTCATGGCGAAGCTGCAGAAGCACGGCAAAGGCATCGCGCTCATGCACGACTTCCAGCAGCATACCGCCGCGGCCTTGCCGGAGCTTCTGAATCAGCTCAAGGCCAATGGGTACAAGGTCGTCCACATGAGGGCGAAGGATTCGCTCAAGACGATCGCTCAATACGATGAAATGGTGCGCAAGCAGGTCAAGGTGCCGATCGTGTCCGACCGGCCCACGTCCTCGGTGGTACGCACCCTCGGCGAGTAGCCCGCGCCTGTGCTCCATGGCGCCCCTGTTCGGCCGGGCGCGCGCAGCCTCGTGATTTGATGGGGCGACCGCGGCGCATCGAAGGCTATGCGATCATCTCCGCCGATGGCATGATCGCCGACGCGGGCGGCGCCCAGCCGCCGGGCCTGATGGTGCCGGCGGATCAGCGTTTCTTCCACGAAGGTCTGGCGCACTCCGCCGCCGCGGTGCACGGCCGCTTCTCGCACGAGGGCGGCGGGGAGGCGGCAGAACGGCGCAAGCGGCTCGTTCTCACCCGTGGCATCACCGCGCTCGCGCCGCATCCCGACTACGCCCATGGATTGTTGTGGAATCCGGCCGGCGCATCGCTGGAACAGGCCTGGCAGGCGTTGGGGGCGGGAGACGGCGTGCTCGCCGTGATCGGCGGCACCGAGGCCTTCGGGCTGTTTCTCGACCTCGGGTATGACGCGTTCCACCTCACCCGAGCCAACCGGGTCCGGTTGCCCGGAGGGCGTCCGGTGTTTCCCGGTGTTCCCGCCCGCCCTCCGGAAGAGCTTCTGACGATGCGCGGCCTTGCGGCAGGCCCGGCGCGGATCCTCGACCCCGAATCGGACGTCGCTCTGGTGACCTGGCAGGCCGAGCGACGTCGCCTGACGTAACGTAACCGGCCCCCGCCTCGATTTGGCAGGTTTTTCAACGGCTCACCAGCCGGTTCGGGCTTTTGACGCGAATTGAACCGATCGGTCCAATGTTTCTTCACCTTCGCCCGCTATGCTTCCTGGCCTCGAGATTGCGTCGGTCGGTCGACAGAAGAAAATCGCCTTCATGCACATCTCCTCGCTCATTGAAGAGTTGGAAGACGCGATCGCGTCGGGTTCGGCCGAAAAACGGCTGAAATCCCTGTGGCGCGTGGTCGACCTGTTCGAAGACGGGGCCGGCCGCTATTCCGACGAGCAGGTTGCGCTGTTCGACGACGTGATCGGCAAGCTCGCCGCCGAGATCGAGACCAAGGCGCGCGCCCGGCTGGCGCGCCGGCTGGCGCCGGTCGACAATGCGCCCACCAAAGTCATTCGCTCGCTCGCTTTGGACGACGACAGCTCCGTCGCAGCCCCGGTGCTGACCTGCTCGAACCGGCTCGAGGATGCCGATCTCATCGCCACGGCGCAGAGCAAGGGCCAGGATCATCTTTATGCCATCACGCGGCGAAAGTCGCTCAGCGTCGCGGTGACCGACGTGCTGGTCGATCGCGGCGATCATCACGTCATGCGTTCGGTGGCGCGGAACCAGGGCGCGCGATTTTCCGACGCCGGCTTCGGCAAGCTGGTCGCACGGGCGCGCGGAGACGCGACGCTCGCGATCGGCGTCGGAGGCAGGCCGGACATCCCGCGGCAGCATTTCCTCAAGCTGGTGGAGACCGCTTCTGCGACGGTGCGCACGAGGCTCGCCAACGCGAACCCGCAACTCGGCGCGGCCGTCAACGATGCGATCAACGAGGTGGTGGGGAACCTGCGCTCGCAGCTGCGGAACGCCTCGGCCGACCACGCCACCGCACGCGCTCAAGTCGCCCGCCTGAAGCATCTCGGAAGGCTTGGCGAGGCCGACGTCTACGACTTCGCGCGCGAGCGCAAGTTCGAGCAGACCGCGATCGCCCTGTCGCTCCTGTGCCGCGTGCCGGTGGACGTGGTCGAGCGCGCCCTGCTCGACGACAACGCCGACATGGTGCTGATCCTGGTCAAGGCGGCGCAGTGCTCGTGGACGACCGCCAAGGCCCTCCTGCTCATGCAGGCGGCCGACCGCGGCATCGCCGCGCAGGATCTCGATCGGGCGCTCCGGAGCTTCCAGCGCCTGAGCAGCGAAACGGCGCAGCGCGTGCTGGAGTTCTATCGCGAGCGCGGCCAGATCGACGACACCGACGCGACCCCGCCGGCGGCGCCAAATCCGCTGCGCATGGACATGGCGGCAATCGGCGAATAGCAATCGGCGAATTAGCGACCCTTTGCCGTCCGTAATCTTCCGTTGCGTCAATTAACTGCGGATTAATACCAATCCTCAGATTGAGTGACCGACGACTGCCCAATCGCGGCGAGCGATGGACATGATTTTCCAAGGTTGGTCGATGAGCGTGTTCCAGGCGAAGCAGCAGTGATCGACGATGTCGTCGAAAGATTTGAAGATGCGGTTTGACAGCCAATTCTGTCGCATGAACTGCCATATGTTTTCTTGGCTGTTGAGTTCGGGCGAGCGCGGTGGCAGCGGCAGGAGCGAGATGTTGTCGGGAACCTTGAGGTCTTTCGCGCCATGCCAGCCGGCTTGATCGAGGATGAGAATGGCGTGGGCGCCAGGGGTGACCTTGGTGGCGATCTCGTCGAGATGAAGCTGCATGGCTTCTGTGTTGCACGCCGGCAGCACAAGGGCAGCGCCGGTTCCGTGTTCCGGGCACACTGCGCCGAACAGATAGGTCGATTGCGTGCGTTGATCGTGATCGGCGCGGGGACGTGAACCTTTCCTGGCCCAGCGATAAGTGAGTTTGTTCTTCTGCCCAACCCGCATCTCGTCTTGGAACCACACCTCTACCGGCATACCCGGTGTGAGGTCCTGGCGGATTTCCGCCACGCGGACCGCAAAGTTTTTTTGAACGCATCGATGGCGTCTGCGTCCTGCTTGTAGGCCTTCGGCCTCGCACTCACATGCGAGAAGCCCAGATCCTTCAAAGCGCGGTATACCGTGTCGTCCGAGACCGAGAGCCCGAACTCCTCGTATAACCGCATGATTAGATCGCACGCCCGCCAGCGCACCACGCCGTGCACCGCTGCGATCGGGCCCTCTTCCACGATGCGGGCGAGAAATGCCTTGTGCTCGTCATTGAGCTTGCCGGGCGCACCCGGTGAAGGCAGATTGACCAGGCCGTCCGCACCCTGCTCGTTGAACCGGATCACCCAGTCCCGCAGTGTCTGACGGTCCATACCGCCGGCCGTGGCCGCCTCTTCCCGTGACGCGCCGTCGAGCACCGCTGCGATTGCCAGAAGCCGTCGCGCCTGCGCGGCGTTCTTGGCCCGCTTTGCAAGCTGTCGAAGCTTCCCACTCGTATAGTCCGTCCGCACCGCAATGGCCTGCCCCATGGCAAACGACCCTCCGTTTGCCAGGTTAAATCACTTCGCAACTGATTTGGAAATCCCTCGAGAGTCAGCCGCCCCGCGGATTGGTATAACCCATAAAAGCCAATCATGGACGCGTCCAAAACCGGACCGCCTCCATGATCATTTTCGTCGCGTCGAGCCTGATTCACGTCTGCGTGGTTGGAGCGATCGCCTATCGGCTGGCGACCTTGCTCTGAGCGCAAGGCGAGCCAGGCGGAGCCGCCTCTTCTTTTTTCGCCATTCGCTATTCGCCCTTCCCTACTTCTTGCCCTTCGCCTTGGGAGCCGCCTTCGGCGCCGCCTTGCCCTTCGCCTTGGCCTTTGATTTCGCCTTGGCGGCTCTTCCGGCACGCGCCGCCCCGCCGTCCTTGAGCTCGACCAGCAGGATGCGGACTTCCTTGTCGCTGTCGTTCTCAGTCGCGCGCGCCAGCGGCGGGAACCACAGCGCCTCGCCGGTCTTGAAATTCACCTCGTAGCCGGTCCGGCCGGCCGGCACGAAGATCAGCGTGCCGTCGGTGAGCGGGTACACCAAATGGCTCGGATAGTTGCGCATGCCGACCTTGTCGCCGGGCTTGAATCTCGCCTCCTGTACGCGGACGCGGTCGTTGTCGAGCACGACCTTGTAGACTTGGCTTGCTGTGCCGCCATCCTGCGCGATGACCAGTCCCGAAAGGATCAGCAGGATTGCCGCAACCAGCAACGACAGTCGAGCCATCCGTCATGTCTCCGCTTGTTTCGCCTGATGGCCGTGCGGCGCGCGCAGCGGCATCACAGGGGCTCCGCCCGGTCGCCCGACGGTTCGGCGACGCCGCCGCGGCGCGGCCATGCCGCCAGCATCAGCAGGGCCCCCATGATCGATAGATTTTTCAGGGCATGGGTCAGATTGTTCGCGCGCTCGGCGCCGGCCATGTTCCAGAAATCGTGGTAGAAGAACGTCGTCACGGCGGTGAAGAGGAAAAGGACGAACGCCGCGGTCCGCGTCAGCACGTTGAATGCGATCAACAGGCCGCCCACGATCTCCACCAGCGCCACGGCGATCGCCAGCACCTGCCAGATCGGCATCCCGAGCGTCGCCTCGATCTGCGAGGTGACATCGGCGAGCTGCGCCGGGATGGTGATCTTCGTCTGGATCTGATCGGCAGTGCCAGCGATGTCGAACAGTTTCTGCACACCCGAAAACACGAAAACGACGACGAGGGCGATCCGCCCCAAGGTAAAGGCCACATTCATCGCGTGCTCCCTGCCCCCGAACGCGGGACACTGTCGGCCGGACGCATCGCGCGCCCGGCCGCCCAATCAATGGGTCATCCGCAGTAGCGCCTCGACACGCGCTGCCATCCGCCTTCGACCCGGATGTAGCAGCCGTTGTTCCACCAGTAATAGTTCGCCCGGCGCCGCTCCGCCTCCGCCGAGATCACTGCACCGGTGGCACCGCCGACGATGGCGCCCGCCACCGCGCCGCCGGCCCGTCCGGTCGCCGCGCCGCCGATCACCGCCCCGGCTGCCGCACCGCCGAGGATGCTGAACGGATCCTGCGCGGACGCCTGCTCGCCCGGGGCCAGGGTTGCCACGGTGACGAGCGTTGCTGCTGCGAGACTGCGAAACATGGGCGCTTCCTTCGTTTCGTTGCCGATGGTGCGTCCCCATACGGGACGCCGGAGCTTTTTTCAAACCAAAACAAGGCCAGATAGTGGGCATTTTCCGGAAAATGGCCGCCCGGCCCCCCGATCAGACGGGCGCAACGGAACGTTGCCGTGGCCTTCCCTACACCGAGGCGAGCTGATTGCGGGTGGCGACCAGGTGCGCAATGGCGGGCGTGCCGGCCCCCTCCGCGACCTCGCCGCCGGGCGGATCGATCGCCTCGATCAGTTGCAGGAACGAGGAGCCCGGCAGCGGCGGAGCGAAAACATAGCCCTGCGCCAGGCGAACGCCGTGGTCGCGCAGGTACGCCACCTGCTCGAAATTCTCCACGCCCTCCGCCACGATGTCGATACGCATGCTGCGCGCGAGCTCCACCAGCGAATCGATGATGGCGGCCGAATGGCGTTCCGCGCCGATCGCGTCGACGAACAGCTTGTCGATCTTGATGATGTCGACGCCGAGCTTGAGCAGATAGGACAGGCCGCCATGGCCGGCGCCGACGTCGTCGATCGCGATGCGCACGCCGAGCTCCTGGAGCCCGGCGATCACCCGGCGGGCGGCGGCGAGATTGGTCAGCGGCTCGCGCTCGGTCACTTCCAGGACCAGCTGCGTCAGCGCGATCGGACTGCCAGCGAAGATCTCGCGCACGTCGGAGATCGTCGCGTCCTGGGAAAAATGCAGCGCCGTCAGGTTGAAGCTGATCTTGAAGCCGGGCCGGTTTCCGATCGCCGCCCCGGCCTCGCGACACACGCGCTGCATCAGGGCGCGGGTGACGTCGAAGATCAGGCCGCTCGAACTCGAGCAACGGAACGAAGCCGCCGGGCGGCGTGATCGAGCCGTCCGCCTTGCGCCAGCGCAGCAACACCTCGGCGCCCTCCAGCCGCCCGTTGGTGATGTCCAGGATGGGCTGATAGTAGGGGATGAGCTCGCCCCGATCGAGCGCGCGGCGCAGCTCGACGATCGGATCGTCGCGCCCGCGCCAGAATGCCAGCATCGCCAGGATCAGGAGGGCGATGGCGAAGCCGCCGCTGGCGGTCAATCCGAAGCTGCGGACGTCGCGAAACGACGCCGCGAGGCTCTGGCGCGACATCGACGCGGTCAAGTGCAGGCCGTAGTGCTCGGACGGCGCGCTCACGACGATGCGGTCGCTCTGCGCCTGCCCCTTCACCGGGCTTGCACCTCTCTCCCCGATCGGCGTGCCGGAACGGGTGACGATCATGGTATGGACCCGCAACGGGCCGCCCGTATTGGAGACCTGGGGGAGAAACAGCTCCGATGGGATCAGGGCGGCGAGACCGTTCCCCCCGTCGGGGTCCATGCGGCGGATCCGAACGAACAGCTCGGGCTGCCCCGGCATGTGGACGACGTCGAGGAACATATTGGCGGCGAACGCGAAGGCCTCGCTCGACAGGATCTCGCGCCCGCCGACGCGCTGACCGAAATTGGTGCACAGCGTGTCGCCGCCGGGGCCGACCACCGACAATTCCTTGATCGGGGTGATGTTGAACAGGCTGGCGTTCAGCGCCTGCAGATCGCCCGCTGCGCAGGACCGGACGCCGGCGTGGCCGAGCTCGGTCAAGGCCGTGATGGTGCGGCGGATCCGGCTCTCCGCCAGCCAGATGCCGCGCCGGGCGGTGAGCTCGACTTCCTGCTGACTCTGCCGCTCGATGTATTGATCCAGCAGGTAGTCCACCGCCAGAACCGGTATGCCCGCCAGCATGATGCCGGTCGCGGCGGCAATGACCTTTTTGGTTCCCGGGAGCACGCAGGCCTCGTGTGGCGGTCAGCGCAGCCTTGCCGATCGGCGTTGAGCCTCGCTTAAGCACAATTGTACTGGTGATTCAAAGCGGTGACACATTCACATAACGCTACGTAATGGTTAATACAGCGTCAACAAATTTGTTCACGCGCGCTGCCTCAATGCCTGCGGACGACATGGCAAATACCATTCGCGACGCAGAACTGCAACCACAAGATGCGGCCGGGCGCCCACGCTCAGCGGGCGATATTTTCCACCGCCGCAGCGATGAAGCGAGGCAGCGCAAAGGCCGCCTTGTGCACCTCGGGGGTCCAATACGCGGTGGAAAAGTGCCCGGCCGCCGCATAGCGCGCCACCAGAGTATCGGCCGGCACGTGCCGCAGGTTCGTGTCGTCGGTGGCCCATCCCATCGCCATGTGGCCGCCCACATAGGTGGGGATCGCCGCGACGTAGCAGCCACCGTCGGCGAACAGCGCCCGGAAATGCCCGACGCTCGCGATCAACTCGCCCGGCTGGAAGAACGGCACGCCGTTCTGCGTCACCATCACGGCGCCCGGCGCCATGCAGCGCTTGCACGCGGCGTAGAACTCGCGCGTGAACAGCACCGCACCCGGCCCCTGCGGGTCGGTCGAGTCGACGATCACGACGTCGAAGCGCCGGTCGGTCGCCGCCACGTATCGCATGCCGTCGTCGATCACCGAGTGGAACCGCGGGTCGGCGAACGCCGGGCCGGCGAATTCGGCGAAGTGCTCGCGGGCGAACGCGATCACCGACGGATCGATCTCGACCTGGGTGAGCCGCTCCACAGCGCGATGCTTGAGCACCTCTTCGGCGATGCCGCAATCGCCGCCGCCGATGATCAGGACCTCGCGCGCACCGCCATGGGCGAGGATCGGCACGTGGCTCATCATCTCGTGGTAGATGAACTCGTCGCGGGTGGTGACCTGCGTCGCCCCGTCGAGCATCAGGACGCGACCGAAGTGCGGGTTCTCGAACAGCACGAGATGCTGGTGCTCGGTGCGCGCCTCATGCAGCACGCGCGTCGCCTCGAAACCCGTCTTGAATCCGAGCGGCTCGAACAGGGTTTCGAAGATCCAGCGCTTCGCGGCCATGGCATTTTCGGAAAGCCGGTGACAGGAGCGGATGACGGCGCCGGTCCTGACCCGTCTGGGTCGTCTCCGCCTTATGCGCCCTGCCCGCGCAACAGCTCGCTCACGGCGACGCGCCTCGCCGTGAACGCCTCGCGCAGGACCGGCACGCAGGCATCGGGGTTGGCATTGCCGCACATGAAGATGTCGATCGCCGCGTAACTCGCCTCGGGCCACGAGTGGATGGAGATGTGGCTCTCGGCCAGCACCGCGACGCCGGAGATGCCGCCGTTCGGCTCGAAATGATGCAGATGCAGGTGCAGCAGCGTGGCTCCCGCGGCCGCGACGCAGCGGCGCAGCGTGTCCTCGATGTGATCGAGATCGTCGAGGCGATCGGCGTCGTAGAGATCCACGATGAGATGCGCGCCGGCGCAGCGCACCCCGTTCCGCACCACGAAATGATCGTCGCGTACCTGCGGTCGCGCCGCCACGGCCGCCTGGGCGCGGGACGTCTGGGCGATCGCGAAGTCTTCCTTTCGGGCGGTACCTGGGGTCCCCAAGCCCGTCCCCAATTGGAAGAGGGCGTTCTGGCGCATGCCGTCCTCCCCAACCAGAGATCGAAGCCCGAGAGACCGGCGAGCCGGCTCACGGATAAGCAAATGCCGCCGACCGGCCCCGTGACGGACTGATGACAGCGGCACAGCCCACATAAGCACATCGCAATCGGGGTGCAAGTTGTTTTTTACCGCAAGAGTGTGGCTGGAAATGCTGCCTCTCGTCTCCCCTCCCCGCGCGGCGCCAAGGCGTGGGGAAGGGGAACCCGGCTGCAGCATTTCGGCGCGGCCGCTCAGGCCGCGCGTGCGGCGTCCTGCGCCTCGACCACCGCGACCGCCGTCATGTTGACGACGCCGCGCGCGGTGACCGAGGGCGTGAGCACATGGGCCGGGCGCGCCGCGCCGACCAGGATAGGCCCGACGGGAAGCGCATCGGCGATGGCGCGGATCATCTGGTCGGCGATGTTCGCCGCGTCGAGGCTCGGCAGGATGAGCACGTTCGCCTCCCCAAGCAGGCGGGAATGGGGGAACACCCGCTCGCGGTAGTCCTGGTGCAGGGCCGTGTCGGCGTTCATCTCGCCGTCGATCTCGAGCTCGGGATGTGACGCGGTCACCAGCGCGAGCGCGCTGCGCATCTTGCGCGCCGCGGTGGTGTCGTAGCTGCCGAAGTCGGAGTGGGAGAGGAGCGCGATCTTCGGCTCGAGACCAAACCGGCGTACATGCGCGGCTGCCAGCACCGCCGTCTTGGCGATTTCTTCCGCGCTGGGCTCCGGCTTCACCTGGGTGTCGGCGAGGAAATAATTGCCCTTCGCGGTGATCAGGAGCGACAGCGCCGCGTAGTCCTCGATCCCCGGCGCGAGCCCGATGATGTCGCGGATATAGGCGAGGTGGCGCATGTAGCGTCCCTCCAGGCCGCAGATCATCGCATCCGCCTCGCCGAGCCGGAGCGCCAGCGCGGCGATCACGGTCGCGTTGGTGCGCACCAGCGTGCGCGCCGCGTCCGGCGTGATGCCTCGCCGGCCGGCCGTCTCCACATAGGCGTGGACGAAGGCGCGATAGCGCGGATCGTCTTCCGGATTGATCAGGTCGAAGTCGCGGCCCGCCCGCACCGCCAGACCGAAACGCCCAAGCCGCGCCTCGATGATCGCCGGGCGCCCGACCAGTATCGGCCGCGCCAGGCCCTCCTCGACCACCACCTGGGTCGCCCGCAGGATGCGCTCGTCCTCGCCCTCGGCGTAGACGACGCGCTTGGGCGCGACTTTCGCCTGCGCGAACACCGGCTTCATGATGAAGCCGGAGCGGAACACGAACCGGTTGAGCCGCTCGCGATAGGCGTCGAAGTCGGCGATCGGGCGCGCCGCCACCCCCGAGGCGATCGCCGCCTGGGCGACCGCCGGGGCGATGCGCAGGATGAGGCGCGGGTCGAACGGATTGGGGATCAGGGAGCCCGGCCCGAAGGCGAGCACTTCGCCCCCATAGGCGCGCGCCGCGACGTCCGAGGAGGGCTCGCGCGCGAGCGCGGCGATCGCCTCGACGGCGGCGAGCTTCATTGCCTCGTTGATGGTGGTCGCCCCGACGTCGAGCGCGCCGCGGAAGATGAAGGGGAAGCACAGGACGTTGTTGACCTGATTGGGATAGTCGGAGCGCCCGGTGCAGATCATCGCATCGTCCCGTGCCTTCAGCGCCTCGTCCGGCATGATCTCCGGGGTCGGATTGGCGAGCGCCATGATCAGCGGACGCGCCGCCATCCGCTTGATCATCTCAGGCCTGAGCACGCCGCCGGCGGACAGGCCGAGGAAGATGTCGGCGCCCGCGATGATCTCGCCGAGCGTGCGCGCCGTGGTCTTTTGCGCATAGACGCTCTTCCAGCGGTCCATCAGCTGCGGCCGGCCTTCATAGACCACGCCTTCGATATCGGAGATCCAGACGTTCTCCCGCTTCGCCCCGAGCGCGACCAGGAGGTTGAGGCAGGCGAGCGCGGCGGCGCCGGCGCCGGCGGCAACGATCTTCACCGCATCGATGCGCTTGTCCGCGAGATCGAGCGCGTTGCGCACCGCGGCCGCGACGATGATGGCGGTGCCGTGCTGGTCGTCGTGGAACACCGGGATCTTCATGCGCTCCTTGAGCTTCGCCTCGATGTCGAAGCACTCGGGCGCCTTGATGTCCTCCAGGTTGATGCCGCCGAAGGTCGGCTCGAGCGCCGCCACCACGTCCACCACGCGGTCGACGTCGTGCGCGTCGATCTCGATGTCGAACACGTCGATGCCGGCGAATTTCTTGAACAGCACCGCCTTGCCTTCCATCACCGGCTTGGCGGCGAGCGGCCCGATATTGCCCAGGCCCAGCACGGCGGTGCCGTTAGACACGACGGCGACCAAGTTCTGCCGCGCGGTGAGCTCGGCCGCCTGCGCCGGCTCGGCGGCGATCGCCTCGCAAGCCGACGCCACCCCGGGCGTATAGGCGAGCGCGAGGTCGCGCTGGTTGCCGAGCGGCTTGGTCGGCTGGATCTCGAGCTTTCCCGGCCGCGGCAGCCGGTGATAGTCGAGCGCGCCGGACTTGAGATCGTCCGAGACCGACGACATTTCGGATGGCATGGCGTTTCTCCCGGGCGCGCACTGTAGGGTGGGCGAGCGATCGTCACAACGATCGCGAGGGAAAGGCGCCATGCACGCCCTATCCGCGTGGGTGGGGTCGACCCGCGTGGTCGCCGGTGATCGCCCGGAAACGCAGAATGCCCGTCGCTACTCCGCCTTGATGTTGCCCGCTCGGATCACCTTGCCCCACTTTTCGACTTCGTCGGCGATCAGCTTGGCGCCATCGGCGGGCGAGCCGGGCAGCACCCACGCACCCATCTCGGCCAGGCGGGCCTTGAGCGCGGGATCGCCGAGCCCGGCGTTGATCTCCCGATTGAGCTTCTCGACGATGTCGACCGGCGTATTCTTCGGTGCGCACACGCCATTCCACGTGCTGGCCTCATACCCGGCAACGAAATCGCCGATCGTCGGCAGGTCGGGCAACGCCTCCGAGCGGCTCGCGGTCGTCACCCCCAGAGCGCGCAGCGTGCCCGCCTTGATGTGCGGCATGGACGGCTGCAGGTTGTCGAAGGCAACTTGAACCTGCCCGGAGAGAAGGTCGGTCAGCATGGGCGCCGAGCCGCGATAAGGAACGTGCTGCATGGCGACTCCGGTCATCATCTTGAAAAGCTCGCCGGAGAGATGGATCGACGTGCCGACGCCCGATGATGCCATGTTGACCTTGCCGGGATTGGCCTTGGCATAGGCGATGAATTCGGGAACCGTCTTGGCGGGTACCGACGGATGAACGACCATGACGTTGGGCGCCCGGCTGATGCCGGCAATCGCCGCGACATCGCGGAAATTGTAGTTGAGCTTGTCGTAGAGCGTGGCGCTGATCGCGTTGGCCACGCTGCACAGCAGGAGCGTATAGCCGTCGGCCGGCGAGCTCAGCGCCGCGTCGCTGCCGACATTGCCGCCGGCGCCCGGCCGATTCTCGATGACGACTTGCTGGCCGAGCCGATCCGTCAGCCATTGCCCGATCAGGCGCGCCGTGAGGTCGATCGAGCCGCCGGGCGGAAACGGCGCCACCACCCGCACCGGTCGCGCCGGGTAGGCTTGCGCCCAGGCAAAGCGCGAGACAGCCGGCATGGCGATGGCACTCGTGCCTAGAAGCAGGAATTGTCGACGGTCCAGACGTTTCATGGATCCTCCCGGCGTCGTCGCGCAATCGGCGCTTGGATGCCAACCTGTGAACGATCAAAGCCGGAATGCCTGCGATGGCATCCGTGCTGCCTTACGTTGATCGGAATTTCGCTACCGTCCCCACGGCAGCTCGCAACCAAAGCTATCCAATTCCCCGTGGGGTTGGAAGAGCCTGCAGCGCAGCACGCTACGTCTGCGGCAGATTGAGCCGGATGTGCAGCTCGCGCAGCTGCTTCGGCGTCACCTCGGAGGGCGCGCCCATCAGCAGGTCCTCGGCGCGCTGGTTCATCGGGAACAGCACGACCTCGCGCAGGTTCTCCTCGCCGCACAGCAGCATGACGATGCGGTCGATGCCGGGCGCGATGCCGCCGTGCGGGGGCGCCCCGTACGTCAGCGCCCGCAGCATGCCGCCGAATTTCTTCTCCAGCACGTCCTCGCCGTAGCCGGCGATGGCGAAGGCCTTGCGCATCACGTCGGGGCGATGGTTGCGGATCGCGCCCGACGACAGCTCGGTCCCGTTGCACACGATGTCGTACTGGATCGCCTTGATGCCGAGGATCGTCGCTTCGTCCGCCGGATCGAGCGCGAGGAACTCGTCGATCGGGTAGTTCGGCATGGAGAACGGGTTGTGGGAGAAGTCGATCTTCTTCTCCTCCTCGTTCCACTCGTACATGGGGAAGTCGACGATCCAGCAGAACTCGAAGCGGTCCTTGCGGATGAGGCCCAGCTCCTCGCCGATGCGGGTGCGCGCGGCGCCCGCGAGCTTGGCAGCGCCCGCCGGCTTGTCGGCGGCGAAGAACACGACGTCGCCCGGCTTGATGCCGACCGCGTCGGCGATGCGCTTCTGCACCTCCGGCGGGATGAACTTGGCGATCGGCCCCTTGCCGCCGTCCGCCTCGAGCACAATGTAGCCGAGCCCGCCGGCGCCCATTTCGCTTCTCGCCCAGTCGTTGAGCCGGTCGAACCAGGAACGCGGCTGCGACGCCGCGCCCGGCGCCGGAATCCCCCGTACCACCCCGCCCGCCTTGATGACGTTCTTGAAGGCGTTGAAGGTCACGCCCGGATCGTTGAACGCTTCGGTCAGGTCGGCGATCTCGATCGGGTTGCGCAGGTCCGGCTTGTCGCTGCCGTATTTCAGCAGCGCGTCCGCATAGGGGATGAGCGGGAACCTGGGCGTCACCGGCTTTCCTTGCGCGAATTCCTCGAACACACCGCGCATGACCGGCTCGACCGCTGCAAAAACATCCTCTTGGGTGACGAAGCTCATTTCCAGGTCGAGCTGGTAGAACTCGCCGGGCGAGCGGTCGGCACGCGCATCCTCGTCGCGGAAGCACGGCGCGATCTGGAAGTAGCGGTCGAAGCCCGCGATCATGGTGAGCTGCTTGAACTGCTGCGGCGCCTGCGGCAGCGCGTAGAACTTGCCTGGATGCAGGCGCGACGGCACCAGGAAGTCGCGCGCCCCTTCCGGCGAGGAGGCGGTCAGGATCGGCGTCTGGAACTCGAAGAAGCCGCTCTCCTTCATGCGTCGGCGAATCGAATCAATGACTTGGCCGCGCAACATGATGTTCCGGTGCAGCCGCTCGCGGCGCAGGTCGAGGAAGCGATATTTGAGTCGGATGTCCTCCGGGTATTCCTGCTCGCCGAACACCGGCATGGGCAGCTCGGCGGCCGGCCCGAGCACCTCGATCTCGCGGATATAGACCTCGACCGCGCCGGTCGGCAGGTCGGGGTTTTCCGTGCCCGCCGGCCGCTTGCGCACCTTGCCGTCGACCCGCACCACCCATTCGGCGCGCAGCTTCTCGGCCTCCTTGAAGGCGGGGCTGTCGGGGTCGGCGACCACCTGGGTGAGGCCGTAGTGATCCCGCAGGTCGATGAACAGCACGCCGCCGTGGTCGCGGATGCGGTGGCACCAGCCCGACAGGCGTACCTCCTGACCGATGTCGGCTTCGCGGAGCTCGCCGCCTTTGTGGGTGCGGTAACGGTGCATGGCTTGGCCTTGGGGTGAAGGGCGGGCTCGACGCAGGAGCAACGTCAGGCCCCTAGCAGAGCCGGGCGGGCTTGAGAATACCCCGCAACGCGACAGCGGCCGCCATCTCGGCTATGTAGCCGCCTTCGACCGCCCGCCTCGTCGGCGCTCTTACCCGCGAAATCGAGCCCTCCATGACGACACCGGCAACCACCCGCATGACCGCCGCCGAGGCGACGGTCGCCACGCTCCTCGCCCACGGGCTCGACACGATCTACGCGCTGCCCGGCGTGCACAACGACCCGCTGTTCGATGCGCTGTACCGTGTGGCGAATCGCCTGCGCACCGTGCACGCGCGCCACGAGCAAGGCGCCGCGTACATGGCGCTCGGGGCGGCGCTCGCGACCGCGCGGCCGCAGGCCTACACGGTCGTGCCGGGCCCCGGCCTCCTCAACTCGGCCGCCGCGCTGCTCACGGCCTACGGCATGAACGCGCCGGTGCTCGCGCTGATCGGGCAGATCCGCCACGACGATATCGGCCGTGGCCTCGGCCACCTGCACGAGATCCGCGACCAGGCCGGCATCATCGCCCGGCTGGTCGACCATGCGGCGATGATCCACCAAGCGGGTGAGGCCCCTACCCTGGTCGCCGCGGCGATCCGGTCGATGTCCACCGGTCGGCCCGGCCCGGCGGCGCTCGAATGCGCCATGGATGTGTGGGGCAAGGAGGGACCGGTCGGCCCGATCGGCGCGCCGGAACCGGTACCCCAACCGGCGATCGACGAGGATGCGGTGCTCGCCGCGGCGAAGCGCCTCGGCGCCGCCCGCAACGTGCTGATCATCTGCGGTGGGGGCGCCCAAGGCTCCTCCGAGGAGGTGACGCTCTTGTCGGGCATGCTGCAGGCCCCGGTCCTCGGCTTCCGGCGCGGCCGCGGCGTCCTCGACAGCCGCGATCCTTTGAGTGTCACCCAGCCGCTCGGGCATGAGCTATGGGCGCAAGCCGATGTGGTGCTGGCAGTCGGGACCCGGCTGTTCTTCCAATACACCGGGTGGCGGCAGACCGGCTGGGGCTTGGACGACGACCTGGCGATCATCCGCGTCGACGCAAATCCGGAGGAGCCGGCACGGTCCCACTCGCCGGCGGTGGCGCTGATCGGCGATGCGAAGCCGATCCTGCGCCGCCTGCTCGACGTGCTGCCGGCGCACAATCGAGCGCGCCCCTCGCGCCGCGCCGAGATGGAGGAGCGGCAGGCAAAGCTCCGCAAGCGGCTCGCCAAGCTCGGCCCCCAGCTCGCGATCCTGGAGGCGATCCGCGCCGAACTCCCCGAGGACGGCATCTTCGTCGACGAGGTCACCCAGGTCGGCTTCGCGGCGCGGCTGGCGCTGCCGGTGTACAAGCCGCGCACCTTCCTCTCGCCCGGCTACCAGGACAACCTCGGCTGGGGCTTCGCCACCGCGCTCGGCGTGCAGGACGCGCGGCGCGACACGCCGGTGCTGTCGATCTCCGGCGACGGCGGCTTCATGTACACGGCGAACGAGCTCTCGACCGCCATCCGCCACCGCATCCCGCTGGTGACGGTGGTGTTTTCCGACGGCGCCTTCGGCAACGTGAAGCGCATCCAGGAGGAGCACTTCGACGGCCGGCTGATCGCCTGCGACCTCGCCAACCCGGACTTCGTGCGCTTCGCCGACAGTTTCGGCGTCGCCGCCGAGCGGGTGACGAGCCCGGAGGATCTGCGCGGCGCGCTCCGGCGCGGCTTTGCCCGCCGCGATAGCCCGACCCTGATCGAGATGCCGGTCGGCGCGATGCCGAGCCCGTGGGACCTCATCTTCCTGCCCCGCGTGCGGGGCTTGTAGCCGACAGCGGCGGTCTCCAGACATCTCCCTTCACCTTCCGCCGCCATGGAAAAAGGGCCGCCGTTCGGCGGCCCAAGTTCGGCGGCATCCCAAGGGAGGAGGATCGGATCGCCGCCGGCGGTTGTTCAGAATTGGATCGGGTAGCCCACCATGGTGCCGCCCCGGCTGATCTGCCGTTCAAGGGCGACGAAACCATCCGCGCTGCGAGCGAGTGCCTGGGCTCCTGAATGGGGACCCGCAACGACCATGGCGACCAGCTCCAGCGTCATCGCAACAAGCCCCGCCAGCAGAAGCGCTCCGACGATTGAGCCGACCACCGAACGCTTGCCGGTTCGTTGCTCAGTATTTGCGCCTGTTCCCATCTGTCCCTCCAATGGTCCGTGATCCGCTGAAGCCAATCTAGAGCGGGAGCCGCCCGACCCCTGTGATCCGCTTCACAACCCCTCGCAGATTCAGAACAATTCAGGTTTCGCCAGGATCCGGCCGTTATCCCCGCCAGGCTTGGCGGCATGGCGTTGACTTTCGTCAATGCGGGCGGGGTCGCGATGGTGTGAGCTGGCCAATGGCGGCATGCATCCGCCGCCGAAAACGGTCTTTCTCGCCCCTGGGGCGCGCTGCGCCATCGTCCCGCCGATCGGCCGGGCCCAGGACCATGCCCCTCATCAACGACCCCATCTTCTACCTCGCCGCCATCCCGGCGGTGACGTTTCTCGGGATCTCCAAGGGCGGTTTCTCGGGCGTCGGGATGATGGCGACGCCGCTGCTCGCGCTGGTGCTGCCGCCGCTGCAGGCCGCCGCGATCCTGCTGCCCATACTGCTGCTGCAGGACGTAATTTCCGTCTGGGTCTACCGCCACCACTGGGATGCGCGGAACCTCAAGGTGATGCTGCCGGGCGCGGCGATCGGGGTCGGCGCCGCCTGGGCGCTCGCTGCGCATGTGTCCGACGCGCACGTACGGCTCGCCGTCGGGGCGATCGCGCTTGGTTTCGTCGTCAGCCACTGGCTCGAGCGCTCACCCGGCGAACCGGTGCCGCCAACGGCGCAGCGCGGCCTGTTCTGGGGCGGCATATCGGGCTTCACCAGCACGCTGTGCCAGGCGGGCGGCCCGCCGTTCCAGGTCCATGTCATGCCGCAGCGGCTGAAGAAGCTGACCTTCGTCGGCACCATGACGATCTTCTTCGCCGCGATAAATCTGATGAAGGTGCTCCCCTATTTCGCGCTCGGCCAGTTCTCGACCACGGGCCTCGCCACCTCGATGGCGTTGGTGCCGCTCGCGGTCGCCACCAACTTCGTCGGCATCTGGCTGGTGCGCGTGACCCCGACCGCGCTGTTCTACCGGCTCACCTACGTGCTGGTGTTCGCCATCTCGCTCGCCCTCATCTACAGCGGGCTGACTGACGCCTGGGGATAGCGCGTCCTCACTTCATTGCGTCATACACCGCGTGGCTCCACGCCCCCTCCGGCTTCCTGGTGATGACCGGGTCGGAGCCGCCCGCCAACAGCGTCGCCACGGTGCGCTCGTAGTCCTGCGGGTCGAGCCTGCCGTTGTCGGTTGCCAAGAGCTTGGCGATCTCGCCCATCATGCGCGCCTGGTGCTTCTCGGTCTGCGCCCCGGTCGTGTCGTTGGCGAGCACCGTCTTGGCGGCTGCCGCGGGATTTTTCCGCGCCTCGTCCCAGCCCTGCATCGACGCTTTGACGAACCGCGCGATGCGGGCGACGAAAGCCGGATCCTTCAGCTTCGCCTCCATCACGTAGAGGCCGTCCTCCAGGGTCGCCACGCCCTGGTCCTCGTAGCGGAACACCACCAGCTGGTCGGCACGGTAGCCGCCGTCGATCACCTGCCAATACTCATTGTAGGTCATGGTCGAGATGCAGTCGGCCTGCTTCTGCAGCAGCGGATCGACGTTGAACCCCTGCTTGAGCACCTTCACGCCGCCCGCCGAGCCGTCAGTCTTGAGGTTGAGCTTCGCCATCCAGGAGAGGAACGGATACTCGTTGCCGGAGAACCAGACGCCGAGCGTCTTGCCCTTGAGGTCGGCCGGCGCCTTGATGCCGGTGTCGGCGCGGCAGGTGAGCTGCAGGCCCGATTTCTTGAAGGTCTGGGCGATGTTGACCAGCGCTACGCCCTTCTCGCGCGAGGCGAGCGCCGACGGCATCCAGTCGATCACCACGTCGGCGCCGCCGCCGGCGATCACCTGCGGCGGGGCGACGTCCGGGCCGCCCGGGTTGATGGTCACGTCGAGGTCGGCCGCCCGGTAGTAGCCCTTGTCCTTGGCGACGTAGTAGCCGGCGAACTGCGCCTGCGTCACCCATTTCAGCTGCAGCGCAACCTTGTCGGCGGCGTGCGCCGCAGGTGCCAGCACCGCCGGCGTCAGCCAGGCAGCGAGCGCCCCGGCTGCCGCCAGGTTCGATCTCATCGTCATGTGCTCCTCCTCCAGGTGGCCTCAGGTCCGATAGGACGGGTGCCAGAACGTCGTCGCCCGCTCGGCGAGCGCGACGATGCCGTAGAACGCCATGCCGGCGAGCGCGGCGAGCGCGATCTCCGCCCACACCATGTCGAGCGACATGCGCGCCGCCTCGATCGAGATGCGGAACCCCATGCCGCGGATCGGCGTGCCGAAGAACTCCGCCACGATCGCACCGATCAGGGCGAGCGTCGAGTTGATCTTCAGCGCGTTGAAGACGAACGGCATGGCGGCCGGGATGTGCAGCTTCATGAGCGTCTGGGCATGGCCGGCGCCGTACGAGCGCATGAGGTCGCGCTCGACACGGCCGGCGGCGGCAAGGCCGGCGAGCGTGTTCACCAGCATGGGGAAGAACGTGATGACCGCGACCACCGCCGCCTTGGAGGGCCAGTCGAACCCGAACCACATCACCATGATCGGCGCGATGCCGATGATCGGCAGGGCGGAGACGAAATTGCCGAGCGGCAACAACCCGCGGCCGAGGAACGTGAAGCGATGCGCCAGCACGGCGACCACGAACCCGGCCCCGCAGCCGATCGCATAGCCGGACAGCACCCCGCGCACGAAGGTCTGCACGAAGTCCTCGGCCAGTACCGGCAGCGAGGCGGCGAAACGCGCCGCAATGGCGCTCGGCGCCGGCATCAGCACCGACGGCACGCCGAAGCCGCGCACCGCGACTTCCCACAGGTAGAACAGCACGATCCCGAAGGCGAGCGGCACCGCGAGGTCGAGGGCGCGGCGCGCCTGCCGGGTGCGCGGCGCGAGCGCGGCGAGGCGCGTCACCGCCACCGCGGAGGCGAGCCAGCTGCCCACCACTATGGCCCAGAAGCCGGGGCCGACCTGGCCCGCCACGCCTGGAGCCGCAAGCCACGCGAGTGTCGTCGCGCCGCCGGCGAGCGCGAGCGCACCAGCCGCGGCCGTGCCGAGCATCGCCCGCAGCGACTGCCGGGCGCTCATGTCGGAGCTCCCATGCGCCGCGTCACCAGGCGTTCCGCCAAGGCGATCGACGCCACCAGCATGGCGGCGAGCAGCGCTGCTGTGAGCAGTGCCGCCCACATCTGGATGGTCTGCCCGTAATACGAGCCGGCGAGCAGGCGCGCGCCAATCCCGGCCTGCGCGCCGGTCGGCAGTTCGCCGACGATCGCCCCGACGAGCGAGATCGCGATCGCCACCTTCAGGCTGGCGAACAGGAACGGCAGCGACGACGGCCAGCGCAGCTTCCAGAACACCTGCGCGCCGCTTGCCGACCAAGTGCGCATCAGGTCGCGCTGGATCGGGTCGGGCGAGGTCAGTCCCTTCACCATGCCGATGGTGACCGGGAAGAAGCACAGATAGGCGGAGATGATCGCCTTGGGCAAAAGGCCGCGAATGCCGATCGAGCCGAGCACCACGATGACGATGGGCGCGACCGCGAGGATCGGCACCATCTGCGAGCAGATGATCCACGGCAGCAGGCTCTTCTCCAAAGTCCGCAGGTGGACGATCAGCACCGCGAGCAGCGTGCCGAAGACGGCGCCGATGGCGAAGCCGGTGACGGCGGCCGAGAGCGTCACCCAGCCATGGTAGAGGAGGCTGCGCGGCGAGCCCGGCGGATAGCCGGTCACCGACTCGATGAACTGCCACAGGATCTGGTGCGGCGCCGGCAGCAGCGGGCGCTCCGCGCTCCAGGTCGCGACGATCAGGTCGCCGATACCGTAGGCCGTGCCCTCGCGCTCGAACGCGCCGCGCACCAGCGCGCCGTTCATCAACGGCGCCGCCGCGTACCAGATCGCGATCAGCGCCAGCACGACGACGCACACCGGCGCCGCATCGGCGAGCGCCGGATTGCGCCAAGCGAGATGGCGCGATGCCGTTGCGTCACTCGTCATAGGAATGCCCGGAGCGCAGGCCCGCGCGGACGCGGTGCGCGATCGCGATGAACTCGGGAGTCTCGCGGATGTCCAGCGTCCGGTCGCGCGGAAAATTGCACGGGATGGTGTCGATGATGCGCCCGGGGCGCGGCGACATGACCACGATGCGGGTGGAGAGAAATACTGCTTCGGGAATCGAATGGGTGACGAACACCACGGTCTTGCCGGTCTTGTCCCACAGCCGCAGCAGTTGCTCGTTGAGGTGATCGCGCGAGATCTCGTCGAGCGCGCCGAACGGCTCGTCCATCAAGAGCAGCGCCGGGTCGAACGTCAGCGCGCGGGCGATCGAGGCGCGCTGCTGCATGCCGCCGGACAGCTGCCAGGGGAACTTGCGCTCGAAGCCGGAGAGATTGACCAGCGCCAGATAGCGCCGGGCGCGCTCGCGCCGCTCGGCGGCCGAATACCCCATGATCTCCAGCGGCAGCATCACGTTGCTCTCCAGCGTGCGCCAGGGATAGAGCGCCGGGGCCTGGAATACGTAGCCGTACTGCCGCTTGAGCCGTGCCTGCTCGGGCGCGATGCCGTTCACCGAGAGGCCGCCGGAGGTGGGCTGCTCCAGATCGGCGATCAGGCGCAGAAGCGTCGTCTTGCCGCATCCGGACGGGCCGATGAAGGAGACGAACTCGCCGTCCGCGATCTGCAGGTTGATCCCGGACAGTGCATCGACGGTGCCGTCCGACGTCGCGAAGGTGAGCGAGACGTCGCGGGCGTCGACGGCGAGCGCGCGATCCGCCGATGCTGGATGCCTGCCTGGGTCCGGGCCCGCGTGCTCGTTCATGGGTTCGATGTGACCGATCCATGGCGCGATCGGACGACCGGGGTTGGCGCTCGTTTGGACGGATCGATACTGCCACGCGGCGGGCCATCCCGGAATAGACGCAAGGCCCGTGCCAGTGCTCGCGCCAAGTGAGCCGGCACGGCGCTTGATTCGGCGGCGCGCTCGTTCCCATACTTTGCCGGCGCTCGCACAGGCATCTCCTGATTCCATGAAGCCCGCCCCCTTCCGGTACGTCGCCGCCCGCTCGCCCGAGGAGGCTCTGGCGGTGAAGGCGGAGCACGGCGACGAGGCGAGGTTCCTGGCCGGCGGCCAGAGCCTGATGCCGGCGCTGAACTTCCGCCTGGCGCAGCCCGCGGTCCTGATCGACATCAACCCGCTCCCCGGACTCGACGGCGTACAACGGCTGGCCGACAGGACGCTGCGCATCGGCGCGCTGACGCGCTACCGCACGCTGGAGCGCGACGCGATCGTCGCGCGGCACCTGCCGCTGGTGCGCGAGGCGCTGCCGCTCATTGCCCATCCGCAGATCCGCAATCGCGGCACGCTCGGCGGCAACCTGGCGCATGCCGATCCGGCCTCCGAGCTGCCGGCCATCATGCTGGCGCTCGGCGCCCGCATGCGCGCACGCTCCCGCCACGGCGAGCGCTGGATCGCGGCCGACGAATTCTTCCGCGGCGCGCTGACCACCGCGCTCGCCCCGGACGAGATGCTGGTCGAAATCGAGCTGCCGCCCGCTTCGCCGCGCACGGGCGCGAGCTTCCTCGAGGTGGCGCGGCGGCGCGGCGACTTCGCCCTGATGGGCGTCGCCGCCGTCGTCACGCTGGACGCCGACGCATCCTGCGGCGACGCGCGCCTCGCCTATTGCGGCGCCGGCGAGACACCGATCAGCGCCCATGAGGCAGCAGAAGCCCTCGTTGGACGCAGAATTGGCGCAACTGAGATCGAGGAAGCCGCATCCCTGGCCCAGCGCGCGATCGATCCGGCCGGCAGCGTGCACGCCAGCAAGGCGTATCAGCGCCACCTCGCCGGCGTGCTGACGAAGCGAGCGCTGCAAACGGCCGTCGAACGAGCGCACGGGGCTTCGGCCAATGTCCGCTGACCGGCACAGCGTCGTCGTCACGGTGAACGGCATGGCTCACGAGCGCGTCGTCGAGTCGCGCCTGCTGCTCAGTGATTTCGTCCGCCACGACCTCGGCCTCGCCGGGACCCACGTCGGCTGCGAGCACGGTGTGTGCGGGGCCTGCACCATCCTGTTCGACGGGCTCCCGGTGCGCTCGTGCCTCATGCTGGCGGCGCAGGCGAATGGTCACGCGATCACCACGGTGGAAGGTTTGGCGCCGGACAAGGATCGCCTGCATCCGTTGCAGGCGGCGTTCCACGAGCGGCACGCCCTGCAATGCGGCTATTGCACCGCCGGCATCCTGATGACCATGACGGCGTTCCTGGCGGAAAACCCCTCCCCTGGCGAGCCGGAGATCCGCGAGGCCCTGTCGGGCAACCTGTGCCGTTGCACCGGCTACCAGCACATCGTCGACGCGGTGCTGCTGGCGGCCGAGCGGCTCGCCGCCGAGCGCATGCGAGGCGCGCCATGACGACGCGGTACTTCGGGGCCCCGGTCCCGCGCAACGAGGACCGGCGGCTGCTCACCGGGCAGGCGCTGTTCGTCGACGACGTCGAGCTGCCGGGCATGCTGCACGCCGCGGTCCTGCGCAGCCAGGTCGCGCACGCGCGCATCCGGACGATCGACGTCTCGGCAGCGCTGCGGCGCAAAGGCGTCGTCGCGGTCTACACGGCGCACGACCTCGGCGCCTATTGGCAGCCCGGTCCCCTCCTCGTACCGCCGCCGCCGATCGCCGGCATCACCTTCAACCAGCGCACGCAGGTGCCGCTCGCCCGGGACAAGGTGCGCCACGTCGGCGAGCCGCTCGCGCTGGTGATCGCCGAAAGCCGCTACCTCGCCGAGGACGCGCTCGCCGATATCGCGGTCGATCTCGAGCCGGTGCCCGCCGTCGTCGACCTGGAGCAGGCGCTGGCGGGCGATTCGGTGCTGGTGCATGACGATGTGGGCAGCAACGTCGCGGCGCACGTGCGGCAGCGCAAGGGCGACTATGCTGCCGCCGTCGCGCGCGCCGATCACGTGATCCGCCGCCGCCTTACCTACGATCGCGGCGCCTCGTCGCCGATCGAGACGCGCGGCGTGGTCGCCCAATGGGATGCGCGCGCCAATCAGCTCACTGTCTGGGACACCACGCAGGCGCCGGTGTTCATTCGCAATGGGCTCGCCGGCATGCTGGGCTTGAGCGAGCGGCAGGTGCGCGTGATCGCGCCGTTCGTCGGCGGCGGCTTCGGCCCGAAGATCATGATGTTCTACCCGGAAGAGGTGCTGCTGCCGTGGGCGGCGATGCGGCTCAACCGCCCGATCAAGTGGATCGAGGATCGCCTGGAGCATTTCTTCGCCACCACGCACGAGCGCTCGCAGATCCACGATGCCGAGATCGCGCTCACCCGTGACGGCCGCATCCTCGGCATCAAGGATGTGTTCCTGCACGACACCGGCGCCTATGACCCGTACGGCCTCACGGTGCCGATCAACAGCCAGTGCACCCTGCTCGGTCCCTACGTGGTGCCGAGCTACGACTCGACCTTCACGGCCGTGTTCACCAACCTGCCGATCGTCACACCCTATCGCGGCGCCGGACGCCAGCACGGCGTCTTCGTGATGGAGCGCCTGCTTGACATCGCGGCGCGCGAGCTTGGGCTGGACCGCGCCGAGATCCGCCGCCGCAATTTCATCCCGCCCGACGCCTTCCCGTACGACAACGAGATCATCTACCAGGACTTCGCGCCGCTCGAATACGACAGCGGCAATTACGCGCCGGTGCTCGACCAGGCGCTCGCCGCGATCGGCTACGCCGAGTTCCTCAGCGATGAGCAGCCGCGCCTGCGCGCCGAAGGCCGGCACGTCGGCATCGGTATCGCCTGCTACGTGGAGGGTACCGGCATCGGGCCCTACGAGGGCGCCAAGGTGCAGGTGCAGGCAAACGGCAAGGTGAGCGTCGCGACCGGCATCGGCACCCAGGGCCAGGGCCATTTCACCAGCTTCGCGCAGATCGCCGCCGACCAGGTGGGCGTCGACGTGCGCGACGTGGACGTGGTGACCGGCGACACCGACCAGTTCTACTGGGGCGCCGGCACCTTCGCGAGCCGCGGCGCGGTGGTCGCCGGCAACGCGGTGAACGAGGCCTCGAAGGTCGTGCGGCAGAAGATCCTGAAGCTCGCAGCCGAGCAGTTCGAGTGCGCCGAGACCGACCTCGAGATCCAGGACGGCAAGGTCTCGATCGCCGGCGTGCCCGACCGCTCCATCTCCCTCGGCGCGCTCGCCCAGGCGGCCAATCCGATGCGCGGCGCGGTCAAGCCGGGCACCGAGCCGGGCCTCGAATCGACGCAGTATTTCGGCCCGCCGCGCGGCGCCACCGCGAGCGGCGTGCACGCGATGATCGTCGAGCTCGACCCGGAGACCTTGATGCTGACGATCCGCCGGTACGTGGTGGTGCACGACTGCGGGACGGTCATCAATCCGCTCATCCTGGCCGGGCAGATCCACGGCGGCGTGGCGCAGGGGATCGGCAATGCGTGGCTCGAGCAGCTGGTGTTCGACGAGGCCGGGCAGTTGCTCAACGCCTCGCTCGCCGACTATCTGGTGCCCACCGCCCTCGACGTGCCGCGCATGGAGATCGCCCACATGGTCACGACCTCGCCGCTCAACCCGCTCGGCATCAAGGGCGCGGGCGAAGCCGGGGCCATTCCGGCCGGGGCGCTGTTCGCCCAGGCGATCGAGGACGCCCTCGCCCTGCCCGCCAAGGGCGTGGAGATCCGCGAGATCCCGCTCGGCCCGAGCCGCCTGTGGGAGCTCATCACGGGCGGGGCGCCTCCGCGATAGATCGCCGAGCAGCTCCCGCCGCCCTGCGCTCGTCGAGTGCCCGGATCGCCCGCTGGCGCCGGGGATGGCGCGCCAGAAAAGATGGGCAACTCCGATGGGCGCGGTCCACATCGGCTCGACAATTCGTGAAGCCCGTCGTCCTTGCGCCACAATAGAGGACGGCGCACGGTGGTACGGCACGAAATAAAGTTCGGCTGCCGACGCGTCGGTCAACGCGCTTCTCTCAGTCTCGCCCAAGTCGGCAAAGTCGCACGCGCAATCGACAAACACGGGAGGCCACGTCACATGATGCATGCATCGTATTCCCGCCGTCTCGCCGGCACATCCTGCGCCGCGCTGCTGCTCGCTGCGCTCTCCGCACCCGCCATGGCCCAGGCTCAGGACAAGACGTTCAAGGCGGTCTCGGTGAAGACGCCGGACGGCCTCACCATCTCGGCGCAGGACTGGGGCAATCCGAGCGGGCCCGAGATCGTCTTCATCCACGGCTTCTCCCAGAGCCACCTGTCGTGGATCAAGCAGGTCACCAGCGACCTCGCCAAGGAATTCCGCATGGTGACGTACGACCTGCGCGGCCACGGCAATTCCGACAAGCCGTTCGAGCCCGAGCGCTACCGGGATTCGAAAGCCTGGGCCGACGAGCTCCAGGCGGTGATGGACGCGACCTCCCTCAGGCGCCCGGTGCTGGCCGGCTGGTCCTATGGCGGCCGCATCATGGCCGACTACCTGAAGATCCACGGTACCGCCCGGCTCGCCGGCCTCAACTACGTCGACGCCGGCCAGAAGAGCGACCCGAGCTTCGCCGGGCCCAATCTCAAGCGGCTTCCCCTCATGACGTCGGAAGACCTCGCGACCAACATCGCGGCGACGCGCGCCTTCCTGCGCGACTGCTTCTCGAAGCAGCCCACCCCGGAGGAGTTCGAGACGATGCTCTCCTTCAACATGATGGTGCCGCCCAAGGTGCGGCTCGGCCTGTCCGGCCGCTCGCTCGACATCGACGACATCCTCAAGAGCCTCAAGCTGCCGGTGCTGGTGACGCACGGATCCGAGGACAAGAACTCCAACCTCATCGCCGCCGAATACACGGCGAAGATGATCCCGGGCGCCAAGCTCTCGGTCTACCAGGGCGTCGGCCATTCGCCGTTCTTCGAGGACGCGCCGCGCTTCAACGCCGAGCTCGCCGCCTTCGTGCGCAGCGCCCAGCGGGTGAATTGAGGGGCTACTCCGCCGCCTGCCGCGGCGGCGGTCGCACGCTGTCGAGTCCATCCGCCTCGGTCGCCGAGATGGTGGTGCGCACCATCAGCCGCGCTTCCTGCGCCGGCCACGGCCGGCCGCGATGCAGGGTCGCGCGGTTGTCCCACATGACGACGTCGCCGTTGCGCCAGGCGTGCTCGTAGCTCAGCCCCGGCGCGGTCGCGGCGTCCATCAGCTCGCCGAGCAGCGCCTGCGCGGCGCCCTGCTCCATGCCTTCGATCCCGCAGGCGTGCGAGGCGATGTAGAGCGCGAGCCGGCCGTTCGCCGGGTTCCGCCACGCGAGGCGCCAGCACTGCGGCGGCAACGCGGCGCGCTCCTCGGGGCTCGCGAGGTCGGCCGCGATCTTGCCGCGCGAATAGGCGTAGTCGTGCCAGGCGAAGGAATGTTCCAGCTGACGGCGCAGCACCGGGTCGAGCCGGTCCCAGGCGAGCCGGGTCGAAACGAATTCGGTCTCGCCGCCGCGTCCCGGGATGATGCGCGCGGAGAGCACCGAGGCGAGCGCCGGCACCCGCTTGAACGTGCTGTCGGTGTGCCAGAGCTGGTTGGCCTTGTTGCGCAACGCGAGCCGGTGATCCGCCGGCACCACCTTGCCGTTCTCGTCGATGGTGCTGAGGATGACGAGGTTGGTGCCGACGCCCTGCGAGCCGACCTTGGTCATTTCGAGCGGGCCGAACCGGCGCGAAAAGGCGAGTTGCACCTCGTCGCTCACGTCCTGGCCGCGGAACACCAGGACCGAATGCTCTTCGAATGCGGCACGCGCTTGCCCGTAGACGGCGTCATCCGCCGCAATCTCGCCCAGCGTGATGCCGCACACCTCGGCGGCGAAGCCAGGACCCAGCGGGACGATCTCCATGGCGCATCCTCCGTGCGTTCGGCTGTTGCTGAATTCTCCGTCAAAGCAATGCGGCCGACAAGCGTGCACGTGCATCCGTCGTCGCCCCGCCTACTCCGGCTGGATGCCGGCTTCCGCCGTCACCTTGCCCCACTTGGCGACCTCGCCCTTGATGTAGTCGGCGAACCGCTGCGGCGTGCCGCCCTGGATCTCGATGCCCGCGGCGGTGAGCTTGGCGCGCACGTCCTCGGCGGCAAGCGCCTTGTTGATCTCGGAGTTGAGCTTGGCGACGACGTCCTTGGGCGTGCCGGCCGGCGCCAGGATGCCGCCCCACGTATTGGCGTCGTAGCCCGGCAGCCCCGCCTCCGCGATGGTCGGCAGGTTCGGCTGCGACGGCGAGCGCGTGGTGGTCGTCACCGCAAGCCCGCGCACCCCGCCCGATTGCACGTGCGGCTGGATCGCCGTGATCGTGTCGAAGATCATCGCGGTGCGCCCGCCCAGGAGGTCGGGATGCGCCGCGGTGCTGCCGCGGTACGGCACGTGCAGCATGGTCTTGATGCCGGCCATGCTCTTGAACAGCTCGGCCGCCATGTGCAGCGAGCTGCCCTTTCCGCTGGTCGCGAACGACGCCTTGTCGGGGTTCGCCTTGATCCAGGCGATCAGCTCCTGGACGTTGGTCGCCGGCACCGCGGGATGCACGGCGAGCAGCAGCGGCACCACGTGGGTGAACACGACCGGCTCGAAATCCGTCACCGGGTCGTAGGGCAGCTGCCGGTAGAGAAACTTGTTGGTCGCGTGGCTCGACGCCACGATCACCAGGTTGTAGCCGTCGGGCGGACTCTTGGCGACGAGATCGGTGCCCAGATTGTTGGCGGCGCCGGGCTTGTTCTCCACCACCACCGTCTGGCCCATGGACACCGTCATCTTGTCGGCGACGAGCCGCGCGATGGTGTCGATGGCGCCGCCCGGCGTGGCCGGCACGACGATGCGGACCGATCGCGTCGGGTAGGACTGCGCCTCGGCGCCGCCGGACGCCGCCCCCAGCACGGCTACCGCCACCGCCGCAATCCCAAGGGCCCTGCGCATGACGCTCCTCCACGCTGGTTGCCCGCCGTCTCTGGACGGTCGGGCTTCGGCGCGCACGCTAACATTCGCCGCAGGTGCGCGGAAGCACAGGGAGGTGATGCCGCCACGGCGCCCGGATCAGGCTGCCCGCCCGATACGCCTCACTGCCAGCCGGGCACGTTGCGCATGTCGGGCAGGCGGTGGGCGATGCCCTTGTGGCAGTCGATGCAGGTCTTCTCGCCGGTGAACAGCTCGCGCTGGTGGGCGATCGCGGCGCGCGGGCTCTGCCGGCTCGCGTCCATCGACTGGCTCGAATGGCAGTTGCGGCACTCGAGCGAGTTGTTGGCCTTGAGCCGCGCCCATTCGTGCAGCGCCAGCTCGAGCCGGTGATCGAGGAATTTCTCGCGCGTGTTGATGGTGCCGAACAGGTGGCCCCAGACCTCCTTCGACGCCTGCATCTTGCGCGCCAGCTTGTCGGTCCAGTCGTGCGGCACGTGGCAGTCCGGGCAGGTCGCCCGCACGCCCGAGCGGTTGGTGAAATGCACCGTCGACTTGAGCTCCTCGAACACGTTGGCCTGCATCTCGTGGCAGCTGGTGCAGAATTTCTCGGTGTTGGTGAACTCCATGGCGGTGTTGAACGCACCCCAGAACACCATGCCGGCGACGAAGCCCGCGAGCACCAGCACGCCGAGGCTGAACACCGAGCTCGGCCGCACCAGCACGTTCCACAGCTCGCGCGCGAACGCCAGCGTTCGCCGCGCCAGCGAGGTCCGTGAGCCGGGCGAGGAGTCGACCGCCGTCATCGCCGCCCTCCGGGAGCGGCACGGCTGAGCAGGGTATCGACGTCGACGAAATCGTTGCTGACCGGCGGCCTCACCTCATGCTGCGGCACGTGGCAGGCGGTGCAGAAGAAGCGGCGCGGCGAGACCGAGGCGAGGAACTGCCCGTCGCGGTCCATGAAGTGGGTGATGCTCACCATCGGCGCCCGCGACTCGCCGGTGCGCGCCCGCGCGTGACAGGTGAGGCAGCTTGTTGCCGTTGATGTCGACCTGGTAGCCGTCGATCGAGTGCGGGATGAGCGGCGGCTGTTCGGGATAGTTGCGCGGCTCGCGCTCGGTGGTGTTGCGCGTCGGCGTCATGCGCGCCGCCGGCCCTTCGGTGTCGAGCGGCGTCGTCCCGCGCAGCGCCGAGTTGACCGATCTGCGCCGCCGCGGTCGTCGCCGCGACGAGCACGACGCAGAGCGCCAGGATGCGGACTGTACGGATCATGGCTTCCCTCACGCGCGCTCGATACGGACGCCGCATTTCTTGAAGTCGGTCTGCAGCGAGATCGGATCGGTGGCGTCGAGCGTCACCTTGTTGATCAGCTGCGCTCTCGTCGAACCACGGCACGAACACGACGCCGCGCGGCGGCCGGTTGCGCCCGCGCGTCTCGACCCGGGTGCGGATGAAGCCGCGGCGCGACTGCACCTTGATCTCGTCGCCGCGCCGCAGGTTGAGCGCGGCCGCATCGTCCGGATGCATGAAGCACACCGCATCGGGAAACGAGCGATAGAGCTCGGGCACGCGCCGCGTCATCGAGCCGGAATGCCAGTGCTCCAGCACGCGCCCGGTGACCAGCCAGAACGGATACTCCGCGTCGGGCGATTCGGCCGGCGGCTCGTACGGCAGCGCGAAGATGCGCGCCTTGCCGTCGGGATAGCCGTAGAACTCGACACCCGGTCCCCGGCCGCACATAGGGGTCGAGGCCCTCGCGGAAGCGCCACTTCGTCTCCTTGCCCGTTCACCACCGGCCAGCGCAGCCCGCGCTCGCGGTGATAGGTGTCGAACGGCGCGAGGTCGTGCGCCTTGCCGCGGCCGAACTGGGCGTATTCCTCGAACAGGCCCTTCTGCACGTAGAAGCCGAACGCCGCGGATTCGTCGATTGTCGTAGCCGGCCTCGATGTCGGCGGCTGGATACTTGTCGACCTCGCCATTCCGGTAGAGCACGTCGAACAACGTCTTGCCGCGGTATTCCGGCTTCCTGGCGATCAGCTCCTCCGGCCACACCTCCTCGATCTTGAAACGCTTGGAGAACTCCATCAGCTGCCACAGGTCGGAGCGCGCCTCGCCCGGCGCCTTCACCAGTTGGTGCCAGAACTGCGTGCGCCGCTCGGCGTTGCCGTAGGCGCCTTCCTTCTCCACCCACATGGCGGTCGGCAGGATGAGGTCGGCGGCGAGCGCCGTGACGGTCGGATAGGCGTCGGAGACGACGATGAAGTTCTCCGGGTTGCGATAGCCCGGATAGGCCTCCTCGTTGGCGTTCGCAGCTGCCTGCAGGTTGTTGTTGACCTGCACCCAATAGGCGTTGAGCTTGCCGTCCTTGAGCATGCGGTTCTGCAGCACCGCGTGATAGCCGGGCTTGTCGGGGATCGTGCCCTCGGGGAGCTTCCAGATCTTCTCCGCCCTGTCGCGGTGCGTCCTTGCTGGTGACCACCATGTCGGCCGGCAGCCGATGCGAGAACGTGCCGACCTCGCGCGCGGTGCCGCAGGCCGACGGCTGGCCGGTGAGCGAGAACGGGCTGTTGCCGGGCTCGGAGATTTTGCCGGTGAGCAGGTGGAGGTTGTAGACGAGATTGTTGCACCAGACGCCGCGGGTGTGCTGGTTGAAGCCCATGGTCCAGAAGCTCGTGACCTTGGTCTTCGGGTCGGCATAGAGCTCGGCCAGCGCCTGCAGCCGGTTGAGCGGCACGCCGGACATCTCGGCCGCCTTCTCCAGCGTGTATTCGGAGACGAACGCGGCGAACTCCTCGAACGTCATGTCGGTCGAGTTGTTCGCCTTCGCGGCGGCCGGTCGCCTTCTTCTGCAGCGGATGCTCGGGCCGCAGCCCGTAGCCGATGTCGGTCTGGCCGCGCTTGAACACAGTGTGCTGGGCGACGAAGTCCTTGTTCACCCGCCCGGTCTTGATGATGTGGTTGGCGATCGCATTGAGGATGACGAGATCGGTGTGCGGCTTGAACACCATGGGGACGTCGGCGAGGTCGAAGCAGCGATGCTCGAAGGTCGACAGCACGGCGACGCGCACGTGCGGCGCGCTCAGGCGGCGATCGGTCACCCGGGTCCACAGGATCGGGTGCATCTCGGCCATGTTCGAGCCCCACAGCACGAAGGCATCCGCCGCCTCGATGTCGTCGTAGCAGCCCATCGGCTCGTCGATCCCGAAGGTGCGCATGAAGCCTGCGACCGCCGACGCCATGCAGTGGCGCGCGTTGGGGTCGATGTTGTTGGTGCGGAAGCCCGCCTTGAAGAGCTTGGCGGCGGCATAGCCTTCCCAGATCGTCCACTGACCGGAGCCGAACATGCCGACCCCGCTGGGCCCGCGCTTCTTCAGCGCGTCCTTGAACTTCTCCGCCATCACGTCGAAGGCTTCGTCCCAGCTCACTGGCGTGAACTCGCCCTCCTTGTCGAACTTGCCGCCGCGCTTGCGCAGCAGCGGGCGGGTGAGCCGGTCCGTCCCGTACATGATCTTGGAGAGGAAATAGCCCTTCACGCAGTTGAGGCCGCGATTGACCTCCGACTTGATGTCGCCATGGGTGGCAACCACCCGGCCGTCCTTGGTGGCGACCATCACGCTGCATCCGGTGCCGCAGAACCGGCACGCCGCCTTGTTCCAGGCCATCTCCGTTGCGGGCCGCTCGGTGACGAGGTTCGCGGCCGCGAGCGGGGCCGGCAGGCCGCCGGCCGCTGCTGCCATGGCGGCGGCTTCCAGCTTGAGGAAGTCGCGGCGGTTGAGCTTGTCCTGCGTCGTCATCGGTCCACTCTCTCGCCTAGGCTTCGTCGGTTGCGTGAAAGACCAGTGATGCCGAGAGAACCGACGGCAGCACCGCGATGGTGTTGAGGGTCGTGCCGATCGCGCCGACGTCGGGCGCCTCGACGACGACGACAAGCTTGCCGCGCGAATCACGGCTGTAGATCTCGGTCCCCCCCAGGGCCGTGATGGCGCGCTCGGCCTCGTCCAGCCGTTCGGGCCGGGCCTGGACCAGGATGCTGGCGATCTCGGCGGAGTCGGGGCGCCAGTCGCCACGCAGGAAGGTGCGTCGGTCGAACGTCATCGGGACCTCATCTCGGGGGTGGGCCGGGGGGGCCGGCGATCATCTGATAGACCCAGACGGTCAGGCCGTAGCTGCCCACCGTGGCCACCGCGAGGGCCGGCATGAGGACCACCGTCAGGAACAAAAAGGCGAATATTTCCATGCGCCTGCGGCGCACGGCGTCGTCCTTGCGATCGTGGAGCTGATCCGACACGCCGCCTCCCCGGCTGGTGCTTGGGTCTGGCGGGGACTTGGCCAAGGGGCCCGAATTGCCGCCTTGATCTAGATCATTTTGCTGAAGAAATAGGCGGGAAGGAGCCTGCCGGGAAAGCTTCAACTGGCTGGCCAGTCTACCCCGCCCCCGCGACAGGATGCCTCGATTTCGTTATGTAGCCGTCATGGAGCCGATCACCACCACACCGATCCTGGCCGAGGCCTGTGCGCGTCTCGCCCGCTACCCGTTCGTCACCGTGGATACCGAGTTCCTGCGCGAATCGACCTTCTACCCGATCCTGTGCGTGGTGCAGATGGCGAGCGCCGACGAGGCGGTGGTGATCGACGCGCTGGCGGAGGGAATCGACCTGGCGCCATTCTACGAGCTGATGGCGAACGAGTCGGTGCTCAAGGTGTTCCACGCGGCGCGCCAGGACATCGAGATCGTGTGGCATCGGGCCGGCATGATCCCGCACCCGATCGTCGACACCCAGGTCGCCGCCATGGTGCTGGGGTATGGCGATTCGATCTCCTACGAGCAGCTGGTGCAGCGCATCACCGGCGACTCGATCGACAAGTCGCACCGCTTCACCGACTGGACGCGGCGGCCGCTCTCCAAGGCGCAGATCGACTACGCGGTCTCCGACGTGACCCATCTGCGCGACATCTATCTGAAGCTCTCCGCCGACCTCGGCCGGCGCGCCCGCACCGACTGGGTGATGCGGGAGATGGACGTGCTGACCTCGCCGGCGACCTACCGGCTCGAGCCGGACAAGGCCTGGGAGCGGCTCAAGACGCGGGTGCGCAAGCCGCGCGAGCTCGCCGTGCTGATGGAGGTCGCGGCGTGGCGCGAGCGCGAAGCGCAGGCGCGCGATGTCCCGCGCGGGCGCGTGCTCAAGGACGAGGTGATCAGCGACATCGCGGTGCATGCGCCGACGACGCCGGAGCGGCTCGCGCACCTGCGCTCGATCCCCAAGGGCTTCGAACGGTCGAAATGGGGTGTCGAGATCCTGGCCGCGGTGGAGCGTGGGCTCGCCCGCGACCCCGCGACGCTGCCGCGCATGGAGAAGACGATTGCGGCGCCGAACGGCACCGCCACCGTCGAGCTGCTCAAGGTGTTGCTGCGCATGACTTCGGAGCGCCACGGGGTCGCCGCCAAGGTGATCGCCACCGTCGACGACCTGGACCGCATCGCCGCCGATGACGAAGCCGACGTGCCCGCGCTGAAAGGCTGGCGCCGCGAGCTGTTCGGCGACAAGGCGCTGGCGCTCAAGCACGGCACGCTCTGTCTCGCGGTGGAAAAGGGGCGCGTGGTGACCGTGCAGCGGGGAGAGTCCAAGGCGAAAGACCTCTGACGCTGACGATGCCGCCATTCTTCATAGCCCGCACCAATACCGCCCATCCGGCCCGAATTTGAACCGGGCGCACGGTCCCCGCGACAGAGGGCGCGAGCACGCGGGAGACCGTCATGGTGCGTGCTTCGTTCCGAGTAAGCGCTGGTCCGCATCTTGCTTGCATTGCAAGCGGGAAGCCCGCACCATGGATCTGGGAGCCCGCGTCGGCATCCACCCGCCTCGATTGCAACGTGCAGTCGAGTAGGGCGCGGCGTCCGCGTGGCACTGGGGGAGATTCATGCACGGCACTCTGCATCCGGAACGGCGTGGCAACGAGCCCGACCTGCGCAAGGTGGGGCTGCATCCTGACTTCTGGTATCCGCTCGCGCTCTCCAAAGAGGTGAAGCGCGGCAAGACGCTCGGCGTCAGCTTCGCGGGCGAGCCGATCGTGCTCGTGCGCACCGAGACCAACCGCCTCTACGCGCTCGAGGACCGCTGCGCGCACCGTCAGATGCCGCTCTCCTGCGGCGTCGTCGCCGGCGAGCTGGTCAAGTGCTGCTATCACGCCTGGGCCTACAACGAATCCGGCCGCTGCACCGTGCCTTACCTGCCCAAGGGCGTCGCCATGCCGCGCGGCGTGCGGGCCTATCCGGCGCGTGAGGCCTACGGCTTCGTGTTCGTGTTTCCCGGCAACCTGGCGCTCGCCGACCAGGTGCCGCTGCCCGATCTCCCGGAATTCAGCTCCGGCGACCACGCCACGATGACCTATTCGCGCACGACCGACTGCCACTACTCGTTCATGCACGAGAACCTGATGGACATGAACCATCAGTTCCTGCATCGCCGCGTCACCGGCAAGATCAAGGCGACGCATCTGGCGACCCGCAAGGGCAGCGACTTCGTCGAGGTCGATTTCAGGTTCGAGCAGGGCGGCCGCGCCAACATCGCGTCGAGCCTGATGGAGGGCGCCTCGAAGGAGCAGCGCGAGTCCGCCGCCGGCCTGATGACGATCCGCACCCAGTATCCCTATCAGTACCTCACCCTGCGCCGCATGGGGCAGGATGCGCCGACCTTGAAGCTGTGGGCCGTCTACGTCCCGGTCGACCGCGCGCAGCGGGTCAACTACACGCGCGGTCTCCTGATGATCCGCAAGCCGAAGATCCCCGGGCTTCTCTATCTCGCGTTTCCGGTGTTCCGCTGGTTCACCGAGCGCGTGTTCGCCGAGGACCGTTTCGCGGTCGAGGCTGAGCAGCGCGCCTACGACGCCCAGGGCGGCGATTGGAACCAGGAGATCCTGCCGTTCCTGTGGGACCTGCGCAGCCTGCTCGCCAGCCAGGGTGTGCCGATCGATCACACGCCCTTGGTGATGCCGCCGTCGATGGTGAGCTCGGCCCCCTGAATGTAGGCGGCGCGGTCGGAGGCGAGGAACGCCGCGAGCGCGGCGATCTCCTCCGGCCGGCCGAAGCGCTTGAGGCCCAGCATCTTCAGCATCTCGGTCGAGGCCGCGTCCTCGGAGATCGAGCGCTCGCGCGCCAGTGCCTTGATGCGTCCGGCCAGGCGGTCGGTGGCGATGTGGCCCGGGTGGATCGCGTTCACCCGCACGTCGTCCCGGTGCCCGAGGTCGGCCAGCGCCTTCGACAGGTTGAGGAGCGCCGCATTGACGGCGCCGCCGATGGTGCCGGCCCCGCTCGGGGTGCGCGCCAGCACGCCGACGATGTTGATGATGCTGCCCTTGGCTTTCTTCAGATGCGGCCAGGCGGCGCGGCTCATGCGCACATAGCCGTTGAACTTGAGCACGAAGCCGTCCTGCCAGTCCGCGTCGGTGAATGTCAGGAAGTTCCCTCCCCGCGTCGCGCCCGCATTGTTCACCAGGACATCGAGCCGCCCGAGCTGTCGTGCGGCCGCCTCGACGGCCGCCGCGCAGGCGTCAGCCTCGGTCAGGTCGGCTGTATGGGTCACGACCTTGCCTGTGGCCTCCTGGCTGATCGCCGCCGCCGTGTCGGCGAGCCGCTGCGGGTCGCGCGCGACGATGAACACGTCCATCCCCTCGCGGGCGAATTCCCGGGCGATCGCCGCCCCGATGCCGCGGCTGCCACCCGTCACCAGGGCAACCCTGCCCTTCAAGCCCAGATCCATGCGAGCCCTCTCACAAATCCTTCAAACAGAACGCAGCCCATATGAAATTGCCGCGCCCGGCGCAACGGCCCGCGGACTTGCCGGCCGAGCCGGTCGGCCAGGTTCGCCACGATCGTCACCTCGAGAGCGGGTATGACCTGGTGCCGACCTTCGGCCATTCAGAACAATGAAGGTCCGCCGCAAGGACACGGGGGCCGCCTATGGCGAACTGCGAGCATGCGGGGTGGTCTGATGTCCGAAATGAACCGGCGGGGTTCTCATGCTGCTCGGCGGCGCGCCGCCGGGAGCCCGACCGCCTGAAATTCCTCATGGCGGCGCTCGTCACTGTTCTCGGCGGCCTGCATCACCGATACTGTTGAATCCGGCTTGTCGTACGCACAGGGGCGGACATCCAGATGATGCAGGAACAACAACCCCGGTCGACATCGACCTTCGATTACGTGGTCGTCGGGACCGGTGCGGCAGGGTCGATCGTCGCCGCGCGCCTGTCGGAGGACCCCGGCATCACCGTCTGCGCCCTGGAGTCCGGTCCGCCCGACCGGCACCCGTACATTCACATTCCAGCGGGCTTCATCAAGATCATGTTCAATGAAGCCTACACGTGGCAGTTCAAGACCGAGCCGTCGCCGAACGTCAACGGACGCTCGGTCATCATCCCGGTCGGCCGCACCGTCGGCGGATCGAGCTCGATCAACGGCATGATCATCAACCGCGGTCAGGCCGACGATTTCAACACCTGGGCGCAGCGCGGCAACGCGGGCTGGGGCTACGCCGACCTCCTGCCCTATTTCAAGCGGTTCGAGCGGCGGATCGGCGAAGGCGACGACCTCTATCGCGGCCGCGACGGAAGCATTCCGGTGACCGACCTCGATTGGCAGCACGAGATCTGCGAGGCGTTCATCGCCGGGGCCGCCGGCCTCGGCATTCCCCGCAACGCCGACTACAACGGCGCCTCCCAGCCCGGCGTCGGCTATCTCCAGCGCTGCATCCACAACGGGCTGCGCCGCAGCGCCGGCCGGATGTATCTCCTGCCGGCGCAGAAGAAGTCCAGTCGGATCGACCTTCGCACCCATGCGCGCGCCTTCAAGATCGTGTTCGAGGGCAGGAAGGCGGTGGCGGTTCGCTATGTCGACGAGCGCAGCCGGACCATCCACGAGGTGAAGGCCCGCAAGGAGGTGATCGTCAGCGGCGGCACCGTCAATTCGCCGCGCCTCCTGCAGCTCTCCGGCGTCGGCAGCGGCAGCCTGCTCAAGAGCCTCGGCGTCGAGGTCGTTCACGATCTGCCGGCGGTCGGCGAAAACTTCCGCGACCATTGCTCGGTCCGCATCGTGGCACGGGCGAAGAATTCGAAGACGATCAACGAGTTCACCCGCGGCCCCTCGCTGATCGGCCAGGTGCTGCGCTGGCTCACCGGCAGACCCAGCGTGATCGGCGTGAGCCCTTCGCTCTGCTATTGCTTCTGGAAGTCCGATCCGGACATCGGCGGCGCCGACCTCCAGGTGGTGTTCTCGCCGGCGAGCTACAAGGAAGGCTTCGTCGGCATGCTCGACGACTTTCCGGGCATGAGCTGCGGTGTGTGGCAGCATCGGCCCGAGAGCATCGGATACGTGCGGGCGAAATCGACCGACATCTTCGTCGATCCGGCGATCCAGCCGAACTACCTGTCGCACGAGGTCGATCAGCGGGCGATGGTCGGCGGCATCAGCCTCGCGCGGCGACTTCTGGGGACGCCGCAGCTGTCGCGGTTCATGGACGGCGAGACGTTTCCCGGCGAGGGCGTGCGCACCGACGACGAGATCCTGCAGTGGGCGCGCCAGTACGGCGGCACGGTCTGGCACCTGATCGGCACCTGCCGGATGGGCCCGGCCACCGACCCGTCGAACGTGGTCAGCGACCGGCTCGAGGTCCACGGCGTGCAGAACCTGCGCGTGATCGACGCCTCGGTGATGCCGAGCATGCCGTCGGCCAACACCTACTCGGCCACCATGGTGATCGCCGAGAAGGGCTCCGACCTGATCCGCGGCAAAGCCGCGCCGGCGCCGGTCGCGCTGCCGGCGTAGCCCGCATTTCTCACACTCCATGCGGCCTGTTCGAGTGTGCGGGCTGGCAGCTTGCAACCGTGCCGACGACATCATCGAGGGAGAGTGTCGCGGACGGAGAGTTGCTCTGGATTCGAGAATGGGCTCATCATACCAATCCATCGGCCGACCGCGAGCGTTACGTCGCACGCGCATGAAGGAAAATCCATGACCGACCGTCAGTTGATCATCGATTGCCACATTCACGCGGGCGAGCTCGGGACGCATTATCCGCAGTGGTGGATCAAGGAGCTGTACAACGCCTGGGGCGGCACCAGGCAATGGGCCTACGGCCGCGAGAACATGACGGCGGGTGACCGGTTCCTGCATCAGATGGACGAGATGGGCATCGACATGATGTGCATCATGACCTCGGACCACCGCCGCGTGTATGCCGACCAGCTCGGCCCGTATGCGCCGAACGAGTACCTGCTCGAGGTCAAGAGCGTCGCGCCCGACCGGTTCGCGCTGACCTGCGGCCTCGATCCGCTGCGCGACCTGTACGAATCCATCCGCGAGCTCGAGCGTTGCGTGAAGGACTGGGGCTTCACCGCCTGCAAGCTCTATCCCACCTACGACCACTTCGACCCGCGCGACGAGCGATTGTTTCCGGTCTACGAGAAGATGATCGAGCTCGACGTGCCGATGCAGATCCACATGGGCTTCACGCCGTGCCTGAACGCGCCGATGAAATACCAGCAACCGTATCTCCTCGATGACGTTTGCGCCCGCTACCCACAGCTCAAGATGATCGTCGCGCACATGGGCTGGCCCTGGGTCGACGAGTGCATGGCGCTTGCCGCGCGCTGGGACAATGTCCACGCCGACATCGCCTATTGGGGCTGGTTCGAGCCCGAGTTCGTCTTCACTCACGTCACCCGGTTCGGACACCTGTGCGGTTATCACAAGCTGCTCTACGGGTCGGAGAATTCGCACACGCACGTCGGGCCGGGGATGATGAAGGGTCTCAACGACGTGGCGAAGAAGCTCGGCAAGCCGCCGATCGCGCAGGCCGACATGGACCTCATCATGTGGAAGAACACCGCCCGGCTGTGGAAGATCGACACGTCGAAGCTGCCGCTCGCCGAGGGCAAGCGGCAGTGAATCAAGACAAGCGCAGGCGCGGCGCGTGTGCGCGTCGACCGATGGATGTGGCCGTCGCGTGTGTCATTGGCAGTAATCGGGGCGGCTGAATGATGCGCATCGCGGTCCCCGACCTGGTGTCCAACTCCTACTTTCCGGCCATGGCGGCGGTCGTGCTGGGCCAGTTCAAGGAACAGGGACTGGACATCTCGCTCGAGCACATCGCGCCGTTGGATGCTTGCGTCCGCGCGCTGCGCGATGGTGCTGTCGACTTCATCGGCGCGTCGGCGCATGCGCCGCTGTTGGCATTTCCCGAATGGCGCGGGGCGAAGCTGCTGTGCGCCCAGGCGCAGGGCATGTACTGGTTCCTGGTCATGCGCAAGGAGCTCGGCATCGGCCGCGGCGATCTCGCCGCGCTCGCGGGGCGGCGCATCGCCGCCGTGCCGTTCGTCGGGATGGCGTTGCGCCGCCTGCTCATGGCGGCCGATCTCGATCCCGCCCGTCACGACATCGACATCATGGTGCCCGAGGCGGCGCGCCAGCCCGGCGTGAATTTCGGCGTTGCCGCTTCGCAAGCGCTCGAGAATGGCGAGATCGATGGCTTTTTTGCCAACGGGGTGGGCGCCGAGCTTGCCGTCCGACGCGGGATCGCCAGTATCGTTCTCGACGTGCGCCGGGGCGACGGCCCGAAGGAGTGCTTCGCCTATACCATGGGGGCGATCGCAACCACCGATCGGTTGATTGCGCACGCTCCTGAAGCGGCAGCGGGCGTCGTGCGGGCGATCGTAAAGACCCAAGCCATGCTCAGGCAGGATATCGCTCATGCGGCGACCGTCGGGCGCGCGCTGTTTCCGTCGCTCGACGAGGAACTGATCGCCGCGGTGGTGAAGCGCGATCTGCCGTTCTACCATCCGGCAATCTCGGAGCAATCCGTTGCGTCGATGAATCGCTATTGTCGCGAGACAGGCATGCTGCAGGAGGAGGCGCCCTACCGGAGTGTCGTTGCCGTTGAGCTCAGCGGCCTCTGGAATGAGCCGCAGCCGGCCGGGACCGGCTCCGCCGTTGCAGGTCGGACGGGGGGTTGAGCAACAAGAGAAGAAAGGTTCCGGCGCCGTGCCGGGTCAACGGGAGAGCGATTCAATATGCGGCTGGGCATCTACTTCGACGGATTCGGCTCGATCCATGAAACGCTTGAGGTGGCACGCCAGGCCGAAGCCGCGGGAGCCGACAGCCTGTGGTTTGCGCAACACATGGGTTACCGCGAGGCGATGATTTCCGCGGCCGCGGCGGCGCAAGTGACGCGCACCGCCTGGCTGGTCCCGACCGCCATCACCCCCTATCTCTGGCCGCCCTTGCCGGCGGCCATGGCAGCCGCCACCATCGACGAGCTGGCACCGGGCCGCGTGAAGTTTGCGGTCTCGGTGGGCAATCTGTTGAACCTGGGCGAATCCGGTATCGAGGCGGTGAAGCCGGTACGGGTGCTGCGGGAATATGTCGGGTCCCTGCGGGCGCTGCTCGCCGGCGAGACCGTGCATCTCGATGGCGAGATTTGCCGGCTACGCGGCGCCCGGATGGAATTCCGCAAGAACGCCGAGGTGCCGCTCTACATAGCCTCGACCGGGCCGCAAGTGCTGAGCCTCGCCGGCGAGATTGCCGACGGCATTCTGCTTTCGGCGGGGCTGACGCTGGAATCCTGTCGCCGCTGCCTGGCCGCGGCGGATGCCGGCGCCCGGACGGCAAACCGCAAGCCGGATCAGGTTCGCAAGGCGGGCTTCATCAATTTCAATGTCGCAACCGACGCGAAGGCCGCCAGGGCGGCGCTGCTGCGGAAGCTGGCCTTCCTGTTTCGCAGCCGAGGTCACGCCGAGAACATCCGTTCGTCCGGCCTCGACATCGATCATGCGGCCATCATCGCAGCCGTCGCCCGCCGCGACATCGAAGGGGCGGTCCGGCTTCTGCCGGAGAAGGCAGCCTCCGTGTTCGGGGTCGCCGGAACGCCCGGCGAGTGCCGCGAACAGCTGGAGGCCTATCTTTCGGTCGGAATGAGCGAGCCGATCATCGAGATCAGCGGCAACGAGGAGGAGCGCAGGCTCGCCCTCGAAGTCGTACGTCAGGTCGCGGATCGTTGAGCATGATCCCAAGAGAATTGTACCGATGACGCCGCCGCCGAATGCAAGTTTTGTCGCGATGAAGGGCGTAAGACTGATCTATGGAAGGGGAAGCGGGACCCATGCGCTGGAGGATCTCGACCTCACTGTCGGGCAGGGCGAGTTTGCCGCGGTGGTCGGGCCGTCCGGGTGCGGAAAGTCCTCGTTGATGAAGCTCGTGACCGGGCTTCTCCCGCCCACCGCCGGTGTCGTCGCGGTCGGCGGGAAAAAAGTCGACGGCCCGCTCCACATCGCCGGCATGGCGTTCCAGAATCCGACCCTGCTGCCGTGGCGGCAGACCCTGTCGAACGTCATGCTGCCCTTCGAGATCGTGGAACAGCATCGCTACCGGATCCGCAGGGATCGCACCGGATATGAGAAGCAGGCGCGGGCCCTGCTCCATTCGGTGGGCCTCGCCGGGTTCGAGAGCAAGTATCCGTGGGAATTGTCCGGCGGCATGCAGCAGCGGGCCTCGCTGTGCCGCGCGCTGGTTCATCAGCCCGCTTTGCTGATGCTCGACGAGCCTTTCGGCGCTCTCGACGCCTTCACGCGCGAAGATTTGTGGGATGTGCTGCAAGACCTGTGGCTGGAGCGGCATTGCACCACGATTCTGGTCACGCATGATCTGCGCGAAGCGGTCTATCTGGCGGACCGGGTGCACCTCATGTCCAACCGGCCCGGCCATATCGTCGCTACCCATGAGGTGCCACTGGATCGGCCGCGACGGCCGGACACCCTCTATGAGCCGCGCTTCATCGACATCGTGCATGCCCTGCGCGAACAGATCCGCGCCCAATCGGTCGACGCCAGGCGCACGGCGGCGGAGATGGTACGATGAATCAGGACATGATCGAAAGGGCGATGCCGTGGCTCGTCATGATCGCCGCCATCGTCCTGTGGGAGTTGGGCTGCATCGTCTTCTCCGTCCCGGAATTCATCCTTCCGCAGCCGAGCCGCATCATCCAGGTCCTGATCTCATCCGCCTACCCGATCTGGTTTCATGCCTCGCTCACTCTGGTCACCACCCTGCTCGGGTTCGCTCTGTCCGTTTTCTTCGGCGTCGTGCTGGGCGTTGCCGTCGGCTCCTCGCGGCTGATCTACCGCGGATTTTACCCGCTGCTCGTCGGCTTCAACTCGGTGCCCAAGGTGGCGATCGTGCCGGTCCTGGTCGTCTGGTTCGGGATTGGAGAGATTCCCGCGGTGCTCACCGCCTTTCTGATGAGCTTCTTTCCGATCGCGGTGAACGTCGCCACGGGTCTCGCCACGGTCGAGCCGGAGCTCGAGGACGTGCTCCGGGTGCTCGGCGCCAAGAAGCGCGACGTCCTGTTCAAGGTCGGCTTGCCGAGATCGATGCCCTACTTCTTCGCCTCGCTGAAGATCGCCGTCACCCTCGCCTTCGTCGGCTCGGTGATTTCCGAATCGATCGCCTCGAGCCGCGGCATCGGCACCCTGATGGTTCGTGCGGCAAGCGACTTTCGCATCTCCCTGGTGTTCGCCGGCCTGATCGTCACGGCGGCGATGGGCATCATCATGTACGCCGCGTTCGCGGTGCTCGAGAATCACAGCACCAAATGGGCAACGCGGCGAATGGACATTCAATGAAGGCCGAAGTAGACGGCATGCGGAGCTCCCGCGTGACCGCGCTCGAGAAAAAGGAGACGTCGATGTTCGGTTTTGTCGCTCATGCGGTGCTGGCAGCCCTGGCAATCGCGGCGCTTGGCTCCGCCGCCAACGCGCAGGCGCCGGTGCGTCTGGTGCTCGACTTCGCCATCCAGGGCCAGCAATCTCCGTTCGTCCTGGGGGCCGACGAAGGCATCTACAAGAAGGCGGGCGTGAACGTGCAGGTCGACCGGGGCTATGGCTCCGGCGACGCCATCACCAAAGTAGCAAGTGGCGCCTATGACATGGCCTTTGCCGATCTCGGGGCGCTGATCCAGTTCAACGGCCGCGAGAAGGCCACCAGGCTGATCAGCGTGTTTCAGGTCTACGACGTGGCGCCGATGGTGATCATCGCGACGAAGAAATCCGGGATCGCCAAGCCGGCCGACCTTGCCGGCAAGAAGATCGCCTCGCCGCCCGGGGCTTCCAGCCGAACTCATGTTCCCGCTCTTTGCCGCCGCCAACAATTTCGATCCGAACAACGTGCAATGGCTCGACGTGACGCCGCAGCTGCGGGAAACCTTGCTGGTGCAAGGGCAGACCGATGCCGTGACGGCGATCATCACCGACCTCGCCGGGCTGCGGCGGCTGTTGAAGGATGCCGATCTGACGGTGATGCGGTTCAGCGATTACGGCGTCAATCTCTATGGCCACGGCCTGCTCACCACGCCGGAATTCGCCGCCAAGAACCCGGATGCGATCAGGGCCGTGGTCAAGGGAACCGTCGAGGCGTGGAAGGCAGCCATCGCGAATCCGGCGCGATCGGTCGCTGCGCTCACGAAACGCGATCCGCTGGTCGACGAGGCCGTGGATCGAGCCCGGCTCGAGCTCGTCATCAACAACAATATCCTCACCGATCACGTCAAGAAGAACGGCTTCAGCGCGGTGGATATGGGCCGCATGAAGCAGACGATCGACATGGTGACGACCACATTCAAGACGCCGTCGGTCGAGCCGGCGTCGATCTATCGTGACGCCTATTTGCCGCCGCGCAGTGAGCTCATGGTTCAGTAATCATATGCTGCACCGATCGGGCGTCACCCAGAACCTCGCGCGCTTCCTCGTCGAAACGCAGTGGGATGACATCCCCGAGCCCGTCCGCCATCAGGGCCGGCGGTCGCTCCTGAATTTCTTCGCCGTGGCGCTCGCCGGCTGCCGCACCGAGCCGGTCGAGATCGCGCTGCGCTCGCTGGGCGAATTCTCCGCGAGTTGCCAGGCCACGATCATCGGCCGTGGCGAGCGGCTGGACGCGCTCGGCGCCGCCTTCCTCAATGCGGCGGGCGCCAACGTGTTCGACTACTGCGACACGCATCTTGCAACCGTCATCCATCCGACCGCGCCGGTTGCACCGGCGCTGCTGGCGCTCGCCGAGTTGCGGTCCGTCTCCGGGCGCGAGCTGTTGCTCGCGCTGATTCTCGGGATCGAGATCGAGTGCCGCATCGGCAACGCGATCTCGCCCGGCCACTATCGGCGCGGCTGGCACATCACCTCGACCTGCGGCGTGTTCGGCGCGGCGGTCGGAGCAGCGAAGCTGCTCCGCCTGGACCAGCGCAGCACCATATGGGCGCTGGGCAACGCGTCCACCCAATCGTCCGGCCTGTGCGAGTGCCTCGGCACGGGCGCCAAGAGCATCAGCGTCGGCAACGCCGCGCGCAACGGGCTGTGGTCGGCCCTGCTCGCGGAAAAGGGATTTGCCGGGCCGGACGAGCCGATCGCCGGCACCCAAGGGTTCCTCAACGCCATGGGCGAGCCGCCGGACTGGTCGGCCCTCACCGACGGCCTCGGCGAGACATGGGAGATCATGGCGAACGCGTTCAAGCCCTATCCGGGCGGCATCGTCATGCATCCGGTGCTCGACGCCGTGCTCGACTGGCGCCGCGACCATCCGGGCGACGCGGTCGCCCGAGTCGTGGTGCGCGGCAACCCGCTGCTCGCCGACCGCACCGACCGCCCCGAGATTTCCACCGGTCGCGAGGCGCAGGTGAGCGTGCAGCATGCGGTCGCCGCCGCGCTGGTGCTCGGCAAGGCCGGGCTCGCCGAGTTCACCGACGCCTGCGTGCGCGATCCCGTGGTGCTGGCACTGCGGCAAACGGTCGAGGTGGTGCGCGATCCCGCCATTCCGGTCGCCGCCGCGGCGGTGGATCTGTGGACGCGCGACGGACAGCAGCACCGGCTGTCGGTTTCCGCCGCGCGCGGCAGCGCGTCCAATCCCCTGAGCGATCGCGACCTGGAGGACAAGCTCCGCGCCATCGCCCATGACTGGCGGCCCGGCTATGACGTCCAGCCGCTGATCGACGCAGTGTGGGGGCTTGAACGGTGCGCGAACACGGCAACCATCCTTGCGATGACGGTGCCGCCCGGATGAGCGCCGACGGTTGAAAGCCCCTCAGCGGACGCGAACCCTCACCGCAGCGCCTTCGCCACGAGTTGAAGCAATTCGAACGTGGCGACGCCGATTCCGGACAGCGTGATGGTGACGAGCTTCGCCCGGGTCAGCCATTTCGCCACATTGGCATCGTCGGCATCCACCGGTGCGGCAGGGTCGAGGATGGCCTTCAGCTTCCAGTCTTCAGCCACGTCGGCGATGCCGTAGAGCAGCCCCATCGCGGCAAAAAACAGCATGAGGTAACCGCTCCACGGCTTCCACCTCAGATAGCCCATCTTCGCCGATTCGACTGGGAAGGCGAGTTTTGCACGTTGCAAGTGATTGATTTGGCTCGGGTGGGAGGCGGCGCACGGGCGGAAAGCGCTGTAGTGAAGACCAAGCCTATTCCCAGCGGAGATTTTCTGCCGTTCATTGTCGGGCGTCATGTTCTTACGCTCGACGATTCACCGGAAGGACGGCAAGGAGCACCGCTACTGGAGCCTTGTCGAGAACCGGCGCGTGGGCGGCGGGCGGGTGCAGCAGCGGCACGTGCTCTATCTTGGCGAGATCAACTCCTCGCAAGAGCTTGCGTGGCCTACGATCGCCTGTTCATCTGCGATCCCGCCCATGGCTCCGTCTGGGTGCTCGATGCGATCGCCGAACCGTGCTACCGCATCGTCAGCTGCGCCGGCCGCGCGCTGACCAACTGCGCCTTCGCGGCCGACGGCAGGACGCTGTTTATCACCGATTCGGAGACGGCCAGCATTCTCGCCTGCGAGGTCCCGCCGCCATGAGCGAATAATCGAAACCACCCAAGGCGGCAGCGTCAAGCAAACAAACCACGGAGGAAACGACCATGACGACACGCAGGGATTTCATCCGCCGTGCAGGCGCGGCAGCCGGGATGGCGTTTTGCAGCTGCGCGATGCTCGACGCCGCGCGCGCGCAGCAGCCGGCGGCGGCAGCGCGCGTGCCGGTGACGGTCGGGGGCAAGCGGATCAAGACCATCGACGTGCATTCGCACTGCCTGTTCCACGAGGCCGTCGACCTCCTGGGAGCGGACGCCCGCAACGTGGTGCAGTCGGTCCGGGGCTTCGAGAAGCAATACATCGTCGTCGAGGGGCGCCTGAAGGCGATGGACGCGCAAGGCATCGACATGGAAGTGCTGCGCTACCGCCCATTCGATCGCCGCCGGCCTGCCGCTGCTCGCATTGGCATTCCTGCTGCTCGCTCCGCTGTTCCTGTGGTTCGCGCGCCGGACGTGACGCGCAAAGAGCTCGCCGACTTCGTCGGACAGAAGGTCGGGTGAACGAACGCGCAACCATCAGGTGACGAAGTCGCCTGCGTCGATGGTGCCGACCGCACCGGTGATGTCGAGCAGGAGTCCGGTGGCCGCGCTGAAGACCCCGCGGTCGCCCGCGGCGATGGCCAGGTAGGTCCGCCCGTTGAATGCGAACTCGGCCGCCACACGGCCGGTGTTGCCGTTGAGCGCAAATGCCGCCGCGACGGCATTGTTGGCCGCAGCGGCCGGGGTGGTAGCGCTGCCCGCGCTGGTGACGGCGGCGAAATCGACCGGGAGGTGCACGAGGAAGCGATCCTCGTCGAAGTTCACGTCGGTGATGAGCTCGATCGGCCCGCCCTCGTCGATGTTGCCGTCGTCGTAGTGATTGACATAGACGAACCAGTCAGCACCCGAGCCGCCCGAGATGGTGTCGGCACTAATGATGTTTTCGGCACTGGCGCGGATCGTATCGTTGCCCTCGTTGCCGAACAGGAGGCGTCCACTGAAGATAGTGTCGTTGCCGAGGCCACCAAACACCGTCTCGCCGGCGATCACGGTGTCGTCGCTCTCGTTGGCGAAGATGAGATCGCCGCCGCCACCGGCCGCGATCTGGTCGGCCCCGAAGCCGCCGATCACCACATCGTTGCCGTCGCCGGCGGACAGCGAATTGGCGCCGCCGTTGCCGTAGATGATGTCATTGCCGGCCGTGGTGCGGATCGAGTTGTTGCCGTCGGCCGAGTTGTTGCCGCCGGCGATCGTCACGTTCTCGTCGTTTGCGGCGAACGCCGTGTCACTGCCTTCATTGAGGAAGACGAGCCGGCTTCCGCCACCGACGATCGGAACCGTCAGGGAATCATTGCCTTGCCCGGCGAAGACCGTGTCGTTTCCCCCACGCAGGTCGAGGGTGTCGTTGCCCTCGTTGGCAAACAGGAAATTGTTGCCGTTGAAGTCGATCAGCGAGTCGTTGTTGAACCCGCCGATCACCGTATCGTTATCGGTGCTACCGTTGATGGTGTCCTCGCCGCCGTTGCCGAACACGACGTCGGCGCCGCTGCTCGACACGATGCTGTCGCCGGCATCGCTGGAATCGTTGCCTCCCAGGATCGTCAGCGCGGAGGGAGTGATCATCCTGATCGTGTCGGCTCCTTCATTGCCGAACAGGACCATGGGAATGATGTTGTTCACCGGGTTCGTGATGCTGTCGTTATCGGCGCCACCGGTCACGGTTCCGGAGCCGGTCTGGATCACGACCGTATCGGCCCCGGCGCCGCCGTCGATGGTGACGAGGCCTGTGCCCATGAGCAGACAGTCGTTGCCGGCGAGCCCGATGATCGTGCCCGGGCCCGCAACCGCGGATTGATTGAGGGTATCATTACCGGCCGTGCCGGTCGCCGCATATGCCATGGTTTCGCCTCTCTCCCATTGGGGCGGCGGGGTGCGTGCCGTGGATGGTTGCCCGGCATCAGGTCGCGAGCCGACCTTGTCACCCTGTCCGGCGCCCGAACTGCGGTTCTCAGAAAAGCGGGAACAGCAATGCCACGGGCGCGCGCAATGCGCGTCACCCGGTCGGGTGAGGCGGGAACGATTTCCTGCCATTATCACAGCGTAATGCAATCAGGCTGCCGTCCGAGGGGCGGCAACCGGCACAGAGCTTGCTACCTGCGGCAACCGAGAGTGAGCACGAGGTCGTGTTGTCTCGCCTGAAAGAGCCGCCCGAGAAGCTCCTCGATCTCATCTACGACGCGGCGACGGAGCAGGAGCTGTGGAGCTCGGTGCTGACCCAGATCGCCGATCTCACCAACAGCCAGGGCGGCGTGCTGTTCGGCCAGGGGGCTCGCAAGGTCTATTTCGAGCATAACGGACGCCTGAGCGAAGAGTGCAATCGCGTCTACCAGGAACGGCACATGCAGAATCCATGGAACAAGGCCATGGAGATCCGGTCGGTCGGGCGCCTGGTCCTGTCCGACGAGATCATCCCGCTTTCAGACCTGCGGCCGACCCTGTTCTTCGAGGAGGTGCTGCGCCCCCAGGACGTCGCGCACAATGCCATGATCGCGCTGGCGGCCAGGGATGATTTCCGCGTCGCGTTCAACCTCTGCCGAAGCGCGCAGCGGGGCCCATTCGGCGAGGACGAGCGCAGGCTCCTCGATTGGCTCGTGCCGCACCTGCGCCGGTCAGTGCAGCTTGCATTTCGCATCGATGGCTACCGGGCCTTGCAGAGCGCGGCGTTCGACATGCTCGATCGGCTTTCGGTCGGGGTCATACTTCTCGACCGGCGCGCGCGCGTCGTTTACGTCAACGCGGCCGCAAGCACGCTCGGTTCCGACGGCGGCGCCTTGCATTTGGGCAATGCGACGGTCGCCACCTACTCGCCGCCTCATTCGCAACGATTGGCGGAGCTCATCCGTGCGGCGCTGCGCGGCATACCGACCGGATCGATGAGCGTGCCGCGACCGAGCGACGGTCAGCTGCTGACGATCCTGGTATCGTCGGTGCGGGGACGAGATATCGGGCGCTTTGCCGACCTCTGCATGCCGGATGCGGCGGTCCTGCTGTTCATCGTCGATCCGGCCAATCGCGCCGGTGTTCCCACTTCATGGATCATGGACGCTTACGGACTGACGCAGGCCGAAGCCAAGGTCGCCCTCGCGGCATCATCGGGCCTCACCATGCCGGAAACGGCAACCCGGCTCGGTTTATCGCCGAACACGATCAAGACGCACCTGCGCCGGGTGTTTGTGAAAACCGGCACTGGCCGGCAGACCGAGCTGGCACGCTTGATGGCGTCGATCGGCCTGCTCAGAGCCGGCGGGGCGGTGTCGCCGGACGACAAGTGATCCACCCCGCCTTTCGGGTCATGGGCTCGCAGGTGTCAGTGATGTCACTGCGGTCGCAACCGCAGGGTTTCTTTGGTGCTCGCGTGACGCAAGGCAATGCAGTGGCGCTTGGCCACAGTTATGGCGATGACCGCCACACAGCAGAGCGCTGGCATTCAAGGCCGTTGCGAGGGGCAAGACTTGTTGGTAGGGCCAGGGCAGGATTGAGCACGAGGGTCGTATCTTGTCTCGCATGACAGAGCCCCCTGACAAGCTCCTGGACCTCATCTACGACGCGGCGACCGAGGAGGAGCTATGGACCCCCGCGCTCATAGAGATTGCCGATCTGACCGGCAGCGTCGGCGGTTATGTATTTGGGGTCGAGAACAGGGTGCGCCTGGTCACTTTTTCGTTCAACGGCCGCCTGAGCGAGGAGTTGCACCGCGTTTACCGGGAGCGCCACTTCGTCAATCCTTTGTCCGCCTATATGAACCATAGTCCGGTCGGGAGGCTCGTGCGGTGCGATGACATCCTGACCCTGCCCGAGCTGCAGCGATCGGCCTTTTATGACGAGGTCTTTCGCCCGCAGGGCGTCGCCCACAATTGCATGGCCGTCCTCGCCGCGAAGGGCGACTTTCAGGCGGGATTCAACATGTGCCGCGGTGCGCGCGCGGGGCCATTCGACACGGACGAGCTACGCTTTTTCTCTCGATTGTTTCCACACATGAGGCGATCGCTCCTGCTCGGCTTTCGCCTCGACGGCTACAAAGCGCTGCAGCGCGCCGAGTTCCACGTCCTCGACCGGCTGTCGGTCGGCGTCATTCTGCTCGACCGGGCGGCGAAAGTCGTGCTTGCCAATGCGGCTGCGCGCGCCATGACGGCGGACGACGGCCCGCTGCGCCTGCGCAATTCCATCCTCACAGCCGTGTCGCCAACGCATTCCCAACGATTCGATCGGCTCATCCAGGCGGCGCTGTGCGGCGTGCCAGTCGGGACGATGGGCATCCCGCACCCGCTCGACGGACGCCTGTTAACTGTCCTCGCGTCTTCAATACGAAGCAGGGACATCGACCGCTTCGGCTGCCTCGGCGCACGAGACGCGGCGGCGATGCTGTTCGTACACGATCCTGCGCGTCCGCTGGAAATTCCTGCCGAGTGGATCATGGACGCCTACGGCTTGACGCCGGCCGAGGCCAGAGTGGCACTGTGCGCCGCATCCGGTGCGTCGATGCCGGAAACGGCGCGCAGGCTCAACATTTCGCCCAACACGGTCAAGACGCATCTGCGGCGGGTATTCGCCAAGACGGGCGCAAGCCGGCAGTCCGAGTTGGCCGGCCTCATGACGTCGATCGCGCTGGTCGGTCGCCATCCGTCCAGATTGGCGTGATGGGCAGCCATGAGCAGCTCAGAGGAAGCCCGCCGGTCACAGTGACCCTCGGATCGACAGTGATTGCGACGCCTGCCAGCATGGGTATCGTGCAATCGCCCCGGTTGACGATGCCGGCCTCGCCGTCCGGCGGCGCGCGGCAGCGCGTCCAATCCCCTGAGCGATCGCGACCTGGAGGACAAGCTCCGCGCCATCGCCCATGACTGGCGGCCCGGCTATGACGTCCAGCCGCTGATCGACGCGGTGTGGGGGCTTGAACGGTGCGCGAACACGGCAACCATCCTTGCGATGACGGTGCCGCCCGAATGAGCGCCGACGGTTGAAAGCCCCTCAGCGGACGCGAACCCTCACCGCAGCGCCTTCGCCACGAGTTGAAGCAATTCGAACGTGGCGACGCCGATTCCGGACAGCGTGATGGTGACGAGCTTCGCCCGGGTCAGCCATTTCGCCACATTGGCATCGTCGGCATCCACCGGTGCGGCCGGGTCGAGGATGGCCTTCAGCTTCCAGTCTTCAGCCACGTCGGCGATGCCGTAGAACAGCCCCATCGCGGCAAAAAACAGCATGAGGTAACCGCTCCACGGCTTCCACCTCAGATAGGGCGCGATCCCGACGGCGACGAGCGCGGTGAACAGCGCCAGGGCCACGGCAAATACGACGTCGTTCCAGATGAGCGTCGGCCGTACGTATCGCTCGAGCAGGCTCTTGCCGCCCTCCGGCGGCTTCGACGAAGTCGCCGTGATGAAAGCGTCGAGGTAGACCTTGTCGTAGCTCCACACTGCCTCGGGCACCGTGAGCCTTCTGCTCTCGAGCGCCGCATTGACGGCGTTGCGGTGAGTCGTGTTTGCCAGAAACACGCCGCTCGCCACCGCACCGACGGCTAGCGTCACCAGCCAGAAAAGGAGCCCCTTGCGCGCCAGCAGCGTCGCGATGAATTGGTGAGTATCCGCCATCGTTGCACCCCTCCCGCCGGGAGTCGCCATATTGCCTTGCACCGGAGCGATCCTTCAACCCGAAGCTGTCGCCCGCCCGGAAAATGGCATCTGGCGCGCGCCGCGGTGGCGCGGTTAAAGACTGCCCGGCTACCACCGTCTTGGCGTCCGCACGAGAACATCAGGGAGGACAGGAATGAACTACCGGGGAAGAAGCGAGGTCCGCGACGGCATGCGCATCGACTGGGACGTGCCGATCCCGATGGACGACGGGATCGAGGTGCGCGCCGACGTGTACCGCCCGGTCGCCGAAGGCCGCTACCCGGTGATCATGACCTACGGCCCGTACGGCAAGTGGCTGCATTTCGAGGACCTCTACACCGAGCAGTGGCGGCTGATGTGCGAGGAGCACCCGGAGGTGCCGGCCGGCTCGACCAACGCGTACCAGTGCTGGGAAGTGGTCGATCCGGAGAAATGGGTGCCGGACGGCTACGTGTGCATCCGCGTCGACAGCCGCGGCGCCGGCCGCTCGCCCGGCATCATCGACATCTGGTCGCGGCGCGAGGCGCAGGACCTTGCCATCTGCGTCGACTGGGCGGGCGTGCAGCCGTGGTCGAACGGCAAGGTCGGCCTCAACGGCATCTCCTACTACGGGCAGAACCAGTGGCAGACCGCGGCGCTCGGCCCAAAGCACCTGGCGGCGATCTGCACCTGGGAGGCCGCGGCCGATTTCTACCGCGACATGGCGCATCATGGCGGCATCCTGTGCAACGGCTTCACCCACGACTGGTCGCGCGCACAGGTCTACTCGGTGCAGCACGGCCGCGGCACGCGCGGCTTCAAGAGCCGTTTCACCGGCGACTGGGTGTCCGGGCCGATCACGCTGTCGGAAGAGGAGCTCGGCGCCAACCGCCGCAATTTCTACGAGGACTGCCTCGCCCACAAGCTCGACACCGACGAATACTGGCAGTCGCGCATGCCGGACTGGTCGAAGGTGAAGACGCCGCTGCTCTCGACCGCCAACTGGGGCGGCCAGGGCCTGCATCCGCGCGGCAATTTCGAGGGCTTCGTTCGCGCGGCTTCGCGCGACAAATGGCTCGAGGTACACGGGCTCGAGCACTGGACGCATTTCTACACCGACTACGGTCTTAGCCTGCAGAAGAAGTTCTTCGGCCATTTCCTCAAAGGCGAGGACACCGGCTGGAGCAAGCAGCCGAAGGTTCAGCTGCAGGTGCGCCACCCCGGGGAGCACTTCGTCGAGCGGCGCGAGAACGAGTGGCCGCTCGCGCGCACGCAGTGGACCAGGCTCTATCTCGACGCCGGCAGCTATTCGCTCGCCGACAAGCCGCAGGCGTCGGCCGCCGCGGTCACTTATGCGGGCTTCGGCGACGGCGTCACCTTCATGACCGCGCCGCTGAAACAGGCGACCGAGATCACCGGGCCGATCGCCGCCAAGCTGTGGGTCTCGTCGTCGACGAAGGATGCCGACCTGTTCCTCGTCGTGCGCGTGTTCGCCCCCGACATGAAGGAGGTGACGTTCCACGGCGCGCTCGATCCGCACACGCCGATCGCACAGGGTTGGCTGCGCGTGTCGCACCGCAAGCTCGACGAAAAGCTCACCCTGCCCTACCGGCCGTACCACACCCACGATGAGATCCAGGAGCTTGACCCCGGCGAAGTGTACGAGGTCGACGTGGAGGTGTGGCCGACCTGCATCGTGGTGCCGCCCGGCTATCGCATCGCGCTCACCGTGCGCGGCAAGGACTACGTCTACGGCGGGGAGTCGAGCGCAGGCTCCAAGACGCTGGCGCAGAAATGGACCGGCTGCGGCCCGTTCCGCCATGACGACCCGCGCGACCGCCCGGCCGCCGTGTTCGGCGGCGACGTGGCGCTGCACACGGGTGCGCAGCGCCAGGCGTATCTGCTGCTGCCGGTAATCCCGGAGAAATGATAGTCGAGTACTCTGACTCGTCATCGCCGGCCTTGTGCCGGCGATCTCGATTCGCGTGGCATGGCACTGCCACCCTATCGGGATGGCCGGGACAAGCCCGGCCAAGACGACCCAAATGGGAGGCTGATATATGGCCACCGCCGCCGACGTGCGCCGCGTGGCGCTCGCGCTCGAGGGCACCACCGAGGCGCCGCATTTCGACCGTGCGGCATTCCGGGTGGCGCGCATCTACGTGACGCTCGCGGCCGACGGAAAGAGCGCGAACTTCAAGTTCGCGCCCGACGAGCAGGAGCTCAAATGCACGCTCTACCCCGAGGCCTTCATCCCCGTGCCGGGCGGCTGGGGACGCCAGGGCTGGACCACGGCGACGCTCGCGGCTCTGAGCAAGGCGGAATTGAAGGACGCGCTCACGACCGCATGGCGTCACGCCGTGGCAAAGAAGAAGCCGCGGCGGTGAGCACCGCCTCACGTCCCGCTATGCGGCCGAACACGAACGCGCGCAGCACCGACACCGCGTTCGGAGCCGTCCCGTAGAAGTGGCCGGTGATCTCGCCGGCGGCGTAGAGGCCGGGAATCGGCTCGCCGCCGCGCAGGACGCGGGCACGCGTGTCCGTCGCAAGCCCGCCGAACGTGTAGGCGATTGCTCCGATCATCGGCCAGGCGAGGAACGGCGGCTCAACGATGGCGCGCGCCCAGTTCGATTTCGGCGGCGACAGTCCCGCGGAGGCCGCGAGTCCATCGCACACCGTGGCGTCGAATTGTGCCGGATCGCCGGTGCAGGCGGCGTTGTAGGCGGCGACGGTACGGACGAGATTGCCGGCGTCCGCACCGATCTGGCTCGCCAAATTGGCGAGCGTCAAGGCCTCGAACGGCGGCACCTCCGAGCGCGTCGCGCGCTGCCACTCGGGGATCTGCCGCACGCGCGCATCGAGGATCGCGTAGGCGACGCGCCCCGGCACGGCGAAATGCAGGCGCCGCGCGAACGTCTCCCAGGTCTCGTGCACCAGCCCCGCTCCCTCGTCGAAGAACCTCTCGCCGTTCGCGTCCACCACGATGCCGTAGGGATAGAGCAGCACCACGGGCGCCTGGTTGCGGCTGCGCGGATCGACCGGCTCGCAGTGCATGCCGTTCGGCTCGCCGGCAAAATCCGCGCCGAGCGCGCGCGCCATGCGGATCCCATCGCCGCGATTGAACCGCGCGCGCGGTGCGAGGAGCGGAACGCTCTCGCCGCCGTCCCCGAAATGCTCGCGCATCATGTCCGGGTTGGCCTGGAAGCCGCCGCAACACAGCACCACTGCATCGGCGGCGAGGATCTCGCCGCCGGCGAGGCGTAGGCCCGCGACGGCGCCATCCTGCGCGACCAGCGACTCCGCCGCGCAGGCGTAGCGCAGCGCGATGCCGGCCTCGCGTGCCGCGCGGGTGAGTTCGCGATGGATCGTCTCGCCGCCGCCGACCGGCTGGATGCGCGGCGGCCCCTTGGCGAGGTAGTAGACCGGCTGGTGGAATTCTACGCCGTGCGCCGCGATCCACTGCACCGTCGCTCCCGCCTGCTCGGCGAGCGTCGCGAAGTAGGCCTCGTCGCCCCGGAGCTCCGTCGCCTCGAGCATGTCGTGCACGAATGACGGCTCGACCCGGTCGACCGCCGCCATGCGCATATAGGACGGCGTCCAGCGCGTGTTTCCGCCGGCGTCGGTTTCCGGTGCCTTGTCGATCAGGGTGATCCGCGCGGCGCGGCCTTGCGTCCGCGCGGTCTCGGCCGCCGCCAGCGCGGCCGCGAGGCCGGCGGCGCCGTGCCCGATGACGAGGATGTTGTGGGCTTCGTCCATGTCCCTATCCGCGCGGCGAGCTCGCGCCGAGCTCGGCCCAGTCGAGCTCCTCCTCGAGCCTGAAGGTCGGGCTGCCGGGCAGAAACACGAGCACGACGCCGCCGAGCGCCAGGAACGCCGGATTCGGCGCGCCCACCCGCCGCGCCAGCGCCGAGAGCAGGACGGCGCCGAGCAGCAGCGTGATGATCCATTCGATGAGCATTGCGGGAGCTTATCGACGCAGCGGCGGACACCCACAAGTGCCTCCGAGGTGTCATCGTCCGCGCAAGCGGACGATCCAGTCCCCGGCGGCTTCCATCTACATCCGGGTGCAGCGGTTGGCTGGATTCCCCCAGGCTTGCCGCGGACCCCGGTTCGGGGCGCGGTACGTGCTGATGGAATGGGCACCCGTCCATCCAGCCAGCCAAATTAAATAGGTATCATAATACTATGTTCGCGCTCCATTTTGGCCAAACGAACCTGAGAAAACGCGCCCGATCAGCGACTTGGTATTTTGGCACCCTTCTCTCGTCGACCCGATTCCCCGCCCCAGCCAACCGCCCCGAAGCTTGGCTCGCCGCCTCCTCCGTGGCACGGTTGCTGCATGCCAACTGGTCGGCACGCCGGGCATCATCCGGCCTTCGGGAGGGTCACATGAAACGCAGAGAATTCCTCAAGACTGCGGCGGTCGCCGGCGCCGCGGTCATCGGGGCGCCCTACGTGGCGCGGGCGCAGGCCGGCGACATGGTCAACGTCGGGCACCTGGTCGGCATCTGCATGTCGCCTTTGTTCTATGCCCAGGCGCAGGGCTATTTCAAAGACGAAGGCATCAACGCCCAGCTGAAATTCATGCCCAACCCGGGCGATGCGCTGACCGCGCTCAACTCGGGCGCCATGGACATCATCCACACGCCGTTCACCAACTCCTTCGTGGCGGCCGGACAGGGCGCGCCGGTGCGCATCATCGCCGGCAGCGGCGCCGGCGGGCTGTTCCTGATCGCGCAGAAGGAGACCGGCCTCAAGAGCATGGCGGAGCTTGCCGCCGCCAAGGGCAAGGGCCTCAAGATCGGCACCATCCGCTTCAACACGTTCGAGCTCACGCTCTATCGCGGGCTCACGCAAGCCGGCGTCGCCTACAGCGACTACAACATCATCTGGTTCAACGACACGCTGTCGATGGCGGCCGCGTTCGAGGCGAAGGCGGTCGATCTCGCCACCCACGTCGAGCCGTTCGCGACCCGGATGATCGATCAACTCGGCGGCGTGCCGCTCTACTCCAGCCTCGACGCCTGGGGCCCGCATGGTCCCGACTGCGTCACCAACACCACGGCGAAGTACCTCGAGGGCAAGCCGGACCTGCTGCGCCGCTACATCAAGGCCCTGCTGCGCGCCGACGCCGCCATAAAGGCGGACGTGCCGAAGGCGGTCGAGGTGCTCGACGCCGCCAAGTTCTACCGCGTCGACAAGGCCACGCTCGCCGCGGCGCTGCCGCGCCAAATGCCGCAGGTCGACGTCACCAAGGGCGGCGCCAAGGGCATGGAAATCGCCCTCGCCGACATGATGCAGCTCGGCTACATCAAGACACCGCTCAAGATCATCGACACGAGCCTGCTCGCACAGGCGCTCGGCTAAAGCCGTGACCGACACCGCGACGCTGCACAACGTCGCTGCTCCGGCCGGGGCGCCGCCCCGGCCGAGTTCCCTCGCCTTCTGGGGCAAGGGCTTCGTCAAGGCCCTCATCCCATGGGCCTTCGTCATCGCGGTGTGGGAAATCGCCGCCGCGTCGGGCTGGAGCGGCACCGTGCTGTTTCCGCCGCCCTCGGCGTTCCTGAGCTACGCGGTCGAGAGCGATTTCCGCGTCGGCTTCGGCGGCGACGCGATGCCGATTCCGTTTGCCATCGTGGTGAGCGCGCTCCGAGTCCTCGCCGGCCTCGCCATCGGTTTCGCCGCGGCGATCGCCACCGGCATCTTGATCTCGATGTCGGGCGCCTTCGCCGACATGGTGATGCCGCTGATCCGCGGGCTCGCACCGATCGCGCCGATCGCCTGGATCCCGCTCGGCATCGTGCTGTTCGGCATCGGCAACCCGACCGCGGTCTTCGTCGTGTTCATGGGGATCTATTTCATCCTCACCATCTCCACGGTGGCGTCGATCAAGTCGGTCGACCAGCGCCTGATCAAGACGGCGCGCAGCTTCGGCGCGGGCAAAGCGCAGGTGTGGGCGCGCGTGATCTTCCCGGCCGTGCTGCCGCAGGTCTTCACCATGCTGCGGATCAATTTCTTCGCCGGCTGGATGGCGGTGCTGGCGGCCGAGATGGTCGGCACCAAGAACGGGCTCGGCATGATGATCATCCTCGGCCGCGAGATGTTCAACACCAAGCTGATCCTGCTCGGCATGTGCATGGTGGGCGCGACCGGCTACGCGGTCGACGCGCTGCTGACGCAGATCCAGCGCCGCGTCCTGTGGTGGCAGGTCGAGCCATGACCACGCTCGCCTGCCAGCATGTCGGCAAGGTGTGGCCGGGGCCGAACGGCCTCTCGGTCGCCGCGCTGCGCGACGTCGACCTCACCGCCGAGCACGGCGAGCTCGTCGCCATCATCGGGCCGAGCGGCTGCGGCAAGAGTACCTTGCTCGAGCTGATCGCGGGGCTCGAGCCGCTGTCGTCGGGCCGCATCGTGCTCGACGGCAAGCCGGTCGACGGCCCGGCGCCCGGCGTCGTGATGGTGTTCCAGGATCACTCGCTGTTCCCGTGGTTGTCGGTGAAGGACAACGTCGGCTTCGGCCTCTCGGTCAAAGGCGTGGCGAAGGCGGAGCGCGAGGCGCGCGTCCAAAGACTGCTCGAGCGCGTGCGCCTGACCCGGTTCGCCCGGCATCACCCGCATCAGCTGTCGGGCGGTATGAAGCAGCGCGTGGCGATCGCCCGCGCGCTGGTGGAGAACCCCGAGTTCATCATGATGGACGAGCCATTCGCCGCGCTCGATTTCCAGACCCGCGTGCTGATGCAGCGGTTCCTGCTCGAGCTGTGGCTCGAGTTCAAGCCGACCATCATCTTCGTCACCCACCATATCGACGAGGCGGTGCTGCTCGCCGACCGCGTGGTGGTGATGAGCGCCGGTCCGGGCCGCATCATCGAGGAAGTGCGCATCGACCTGCCGCGGCCGCGCCGCGTGACCGATCCGGGCTTCAACGACTACCGCGTGCGCCTGACCGAGACGGTCGAGCGCGAGGTGATGCAGGCGGGCGCGGACGACCTCGCTGCGGTGTTCCATGCCGCCTGACGCACAGCCGCTCGCGCTCGGCTTCGCCGACCTGTTCGATCACCTCGGCACCGACGCGCTGCGCTACAGCGCGGCGGCGCGCGAGCTATCCGGCCGCGATGTCGCGATCGCGGGCTTCCTGTCGCATCCGCATGGGCCGCGCGGCTCGCTCATGCTGGTCGACCAGCCGGGCCTCTGTCCCGACTGCTCGCCCGTTCCGGCCGCCGCAATCGCGCTCCTGGGCGCGGCCGGATTCCCGCCCGCCGGCGAGGAGCGGGAGGTACGCGTCGTCGGCCGCCTCGACTATGGCTTTCGCATCGACGACGGCATAGCCTCGATGCTGCGGATCGAAGCCGCCAAACTGGTTCTCATCGGGGCAAACGCGTGAAGCAACTCATCCACGGCGGACGCCTGCTGACAGCAGGCCGGCTCGACGGCGATCATGCCGACCTCCTGATCGACGGCGACACCATCGTGGCCGTGCTGGCGCCGGGCGAGAGCGTCGGCGACGACGTCAAGCGCATCGACGCCACCAACCGGCTCCTCATCCCGGGGCTGATCAATGCCCATACGCACGCGACCGCGGCGCTGAACAAGGGGCTTGCCGATCGCTGGTCGCTCGAGCTCCTGCTCAACGCCTATGCGTGGACGGCAGGCAGCCGCACGCTCGAGCACAAGTACCTCTCCGCGAAGATCGGTGCGCTGGAGATGGTGCGCAAAGGCTGCACCGCCTGCTACGACCTCGCGGTCGAGATCCCGGCGCCGTCGCTCGAAGGAATCGACGCGGTCGCCCGCGCCTATTCCGACGTCGGCATGCGCGCGGTGATTGCCCCGATGATGGCGGACCGCACGTTCTACCAGGCGATCCCCGGGCTGATCGCCGCGATGCCCGCCGGATTGCGCGAGCGCGCCGAGGCGGTCCGCGCCGCCCCCTACGACGTCAGCCTCGCGACTTGCCGCACGCTGATCGAGAACTGGCGCTTCGACCGCGCTCAGCTTTGCCCGGCGCTCGGGCCGACCATTCCGCATCATTGCAGCGACGACTTCCTCACCGGCTGCCGCGATCTCGCCCGCGCGCACGGCATCGGCATCCAGATGCACGTCGCGGAATCGAAGGTGCAGGCGGTAGTCGCCCCGCGCATCTATGGCACGACCTTGGTCGGCCACCTGCACGAGCTCGGCCTGCTGGCGCCGAATTTCACCGCCGCCCATGCGGTCTGGCTCGACGACGTCGACATCGCCCGCTTCGCCGATACCGGCGCCTCGATCGCGCACAATCCGGGCAGCAATCTCAAGCTCGGCTCCGGGCTTGGGGTCGCCTGGCGGATGCGCGACCGCGGCGTGTCGTTCGGCATCGGCACCGACGGCTGCGCCTCGTCGGACAATCAGAACATGTTCGAGGCGATGCGTCTGGCGACGTTCGTCTCGCGCGTGCACGGCCCCGATCCGCGCGACTGGCTCTCGGCGGCGCAGGCCTTCGAGGCGGCGACCGTGGGCGGCGCCCGCGCGCTCGGCATGGAGAATTCGATCGGGCAGATCAAGCCGGGCTACAAGGCCGACGTGGTGATGCTCGACCTCACCAGCATCAACTATGTGCCGCTGAACCACCCGATGCTCAACCTGGTGTTCTGCGAGGACGGCACCGGCGTCGACCGGGTGCTGGTCGGCGGCCGCACGCTGGTGGAAGGCGGCAAGGTGCTCGGTGCCGACATGCCGAAGCTCGCCGCGGAAGCCGCCGAGGCGATCACGCGGCTCCGGCAGGCGAACGTCGCCGCACGCGAATTCGCCCAGGCGCTCGAGCCGGTGGTGCTCGACTATTGCGTCGGGCTCGCCCGCGAGCCCTACCACGCGCATCGCTGGTGCGAGGACCCCGCCTGACAACCAGCGATGTCCATTGCCACCCTGTCGGGCGTGTGCGTTACTGTCGAATACATGGCTGTGCATACGGTTGCCGCGCAGCCGCATCCATCGCACCGCCCCGGGACGACAAGTCCCTGCTCCCGATCCGAGACTATTGGAGCTGACGATGAAGCTCATTCGCTGTTTCGCCGGCGCGATCGTTTCGATCGCGCTCGCCGGCGTGCTGCCGGCTGTCGCTGCCGACCATGTCATCCGCCTGAGCCACGGCATGCCCGAGGCGCTGGAATCCGGGCAGCATGCCTGGGCGCTCGTGTTCAAGGAAGGCGTGGAGGCCGGTTCGGGCGGGCGCATCGAGGTGCGTATCCTCGGCAACAACGCGGCCGGCAACGAGCGCCAGCAGCTCGAGCGCGTGCAGAACGGCATCAATCAGATGGGGCTGGTGAGCGAGATCACCCAGCCGTTCTTCTTCAAGCCGGCCCTGATGCTGGGCGCGCCGTTCCTGTTCAGCTCGTCCGAGGTCGCCTGGAAGACCCTGGATGGGCCGTTCGGCAAGCGCTACGACGAGGAGTTCCGCAAGGCGGCGGGCGTGCGCGTGCTGGGGCACATCGAAAGCGGGTTCCGCAGCTTCTTCAACAGCAAGCGCACGATCAAGACGCCGGCCGACCTCGCGGGCCTCAAGATCCGGACCGGCGAGAACAATGTGCACATGGCGATGGTCAAGGCGCTCGGTGCCAATCCGGCGCCGATCTCGTGGACCGAAGTCTACACGGCCCTGCAGCAGAAGGTGGTCGATGGGATGGAGAACCCACCCGGCCTGTTCTACAGCATGCGCTTCCACGAGCAGCAGAAATATCTCACGCTCGACAAGCATCTCTACAGCATCCACACGGCGTTCGTGAACGAGGGCTTCCTGCAGAAGCTTCCCGACGATCTGCGCGCGCTGGTGCTGGAGAAGGCGAGGCTTGCGAACACGATCGGCCGCTCGCAGGCCTATCTCCTGGAACGCGGCGCGCTCGAGCGCCTCAAGGCGGCGGGCATTGAGATCTACACGCCGACGCGCACCGAATACGAGGAATTCCGCAAGCTCGGCCAGCCGCCCGCGGTGGAGCTGGTGCGCAAGGAGATCGGCAACGATTGGGTGGACAGCGCGCTGAAGGCGGTCGCCGAGGCGGAAAAAGAGCTTCGCGCCAACTGACCCGCTGCACTGCGGCGGCGCTTACCAGGGCAGACCTGATCTTGCCGATGTTGCGAATCTTCGACCGCGCGTTGCTGCTCGTGACCTCGGCTGCGGTTGCGGGTCTCACCGCGTTGATGGCAGTGGTGGTGCTGGTCGGCGTGTTTGCGCGCTACGTCCTCAACGACGCATTGCCGTGGCCCGAGGAGCTCGCACGCTACACGATGATCTGGCTCTCCTGGCTCGGCGGCGGGCTGGCGTTGCGCCGGGGCGCCCACATTGCCGTGGAATTCGTCATCGACGCGATGCCGCAACGGCTGCGCGCCGTCACCGTGTTCGCAGGTCGCATCGGCATTCTGCTGTTCCTCGGAATCTGTCTCGTCTACGGGCTGCAGCACGTGGGTCGCGTGTCGATGCAGAGCACGGTCGCGCTCGGCGTATCGATGCAGGTGCCGTACCTCGCCGCGCCGATCGGCTCGGCGCTGATGGTCTACCATCTGCTGATCCTGATGTTCGCGCCGAGCCTCGACGAGGAGCGCAAGACCGAGCTTCAGGTGTAGAACGGAGCGGAAAGCCAGATGATCGGGGTCGCGCTGTTCGGCGGCATGCTGGTCTTCATGCTGCTCGGCATTCCGATCGTGTTCTCGCTCGGGCTCGCCGCGGTTTTGGCGACCTTCCTGATCGGCCCGACCATCCCGTGGATCATCATTCCCAGCAGTATGATGAACGGGATGGACTCGTTCCCGCTCATGGCGGTGCCGTTCTTCATCCTGGCCGGCGAGCTGATGAGCCGCGGCGGCATCGCCGAACGGCTGGTGGACTTCGCCAACGCGCTCGTCGGCCACATCCGCGGCGGCCTCGGTCATGCGACGGTCGTCTCCAACACCATGCTGGCGCTCGACACCGGCTCGGCGCTGGCGCAGATCGCCGCGGTCGGCCGGATCATGATCCCGGCCATGGAGCGGCATGGCTATCCGCGCGACTTCGCGACCGCCCTCACCTGCTGCGCGTCACTGATCGGGCCGATCATTCCGCCCAGCATCACCATGGTGATCTACGCGGTGACCGCCGGGGCTTCGGTCGCCGGCCTGTTCCTCGCCGGCGTCGTGCCCGGCCTTCTGTTCGCCGGCGGGCTGATGGCCTACGTCTACCTGCGCGCGCTGGTACGCGGCGAGCGTCCCGAGCAGAGGTTTTCACTCGCCGAAGCGATGCGCACCGGGCGGCACGCCACCTTCGCCCTGTTGATGCCGGTGATCATCCTCGGCGGCATCTTCGCCGGCATTATGACCCCGACCGAATCGGCCGCCGTCGCCGTCCTCTATGCGGGGCTGGTCGGCGCCTTCGTGTTCCGCCGTCTCACGTGGCGCGACCTTTACACGTGCCTGCTCGACACCGGGATCACCACCAGCTTCATCATGCTGATCGTCGGCGCGGCCCGCATCTTTTCCGACCTGCTGGTCTCGGAGGCGGTGCCGCAGGCGCTGGTGGCGGCCCTCGTCGGCTTCACCAAGGATCCGATGGTTCTCCTCCTGCTGATCAACATCCTGCTGCTCATCGTCGGCTGCCTGATGGATACGACGGCGGCAATCATCATCCTCACGCCGGTCCTGCTTCCGGCGGTGGTACAGGCGGGCGTCGATCCGAAGCTGTTCGGGATCATCATGTGCATCAACCTGGTGATCGGCATGGCGACCCCGCCCGTGGGCGTTGCCCTCTACCTCGCCTCGGACATCGGCCGGGTCAGGCTGGAGGTCTTGATCGCACGGATCTGGCCGCTCCTGCTGGTGCAGATCGCCGTGCTGTTCTTCATCACCTATGTGCCCGACGTCTCGCTCTTCCTGCCGCGCTATTTCGGCTACTGAACCGGAGGAAAGCCATGGCCGAACCGATGGATCTCCCCTTCGCGGTCGATGAGTACAAGGGCCGCGTCGCCCGCGTGCAAGCCGAGATGGCGCGGCGCGGCATCGACGTGCTGATGATCAATCACCTGGAGAACATCTACTATCTCTCGGGCTTCCGCACGATCGGCTACTACTCGTTCATGGCGCTGTGCGTACCCGCCACGGGAAGCCCGGTGCATCTCACGCGCCTGATTGAGAAGACCACGCTGCAGGGAACGTCGTGGATCGACGAGCGCGAGCTCTATCCCGACACCGAGAACTATCTCGATGCGGCAGTGCGCGTGATCGGCGCGCGCGGCTGGAGCGGCGCGCGCATCGGCATCGACAAGAGCGCCTGGTACCTGACCATCGACGACTATGAGAAGATGACTGCGCGCCTGCCGCAGGCGCGCTTCGTCGACGGCTCGATGATCGTCGAGAACCTGCGGCTGATCAAATCGCCGGCCGAGCAGGCATACAGCCGCAACGCCGGCAAGGCCGCCTCGGAGGGCATGCGCTCCGCAGTCGCGGCGCTGCGCGCGGGCATCACCGAGGACGACCTGATGGCGGCCGCCTATCAGGGCCTGTTCCGCATGCACAGCGAGTATCCGGGCCTGCCGCCGCTGATCAACGCGGGCGTACGCCACACCATGGCGCACGCCATGGCGGAGGGCCATCCGGTGCGCGAGGGCGATGCGGTCTATTTCGAGGTGGGCGCCTCGATCCGCCGCTACCACGCGGCGACCCTGCGCATCGGCTATGTCGGCACGCCGCCAAAACTGTTCCTCGATCTCACCGATCTTTGCCGACGCTCGCTCGACGCCGGCTTCAAGGAGCTCAAGCCCGGCAACCCGGCAGAGGCCGTCGACCATGCGGCGCGCAAGGTCATCGCCGATGCGGGCTACGGCGACAAGTTCCGCCACAAGGCCGGTTACTCGATCGGCATCGCACTGCCGCCGGACTGGAGCGAGGCACGGACCATGATGCTGCGCGGCGGCGAGAAGCGCCCGCTCGAGCCCGGCATGGTGTACCATTTCCTCCCCGCGGTGTTCGAGTATCAGGAGTACGGCGTCGGCCTGAGCGAGACCGTGCTGATCACCGAGACCGGGTACGAAATCCTTACCGACGTGGAGCAGAAGCTCTTCGTGGTGAAGCCGTGAGGCGCTGACGCGGGATGAAGCTGCGCATCCTCACCGAAGCTGACTGCCGCGCCCTGCTCGGCATGGACGACGCCATCCCCATCCAGGGCGAGGCGTTCACCCTGCTTGCCGAAGGGCGCTCGGTCGAAGGCCTGCGCAGCTTCGCCACGTCGGAGACGCCGCCTGGCGTCGCCATCTTCAACCCGTGCTTCCTCAAGGGCGGCGCCGGCTACGGCGTCAAGGTCGTCTCCGACTTCTACCGCAACGGCGAGCGCGCCATGCCGCGCATGACGGCGCTCGTCGCGCTGTTCGACGGCGAGACCGGCGCGCCGCGCACCGTGATGGAGGCCGCCTACCTGACCGACCTGCGCACCGGCGCCGGCACCGGGCTGGCGGCACGCTTCCTGGCGCGGCCGGACAGCCGCGTGCTCGCCGTGATCGGCGCCGGCCGGGTCGCGCGCAACCAGATCGAGGCGCTCGCGACTGCGCTCGACCTGGAGACGGTTCTGATCGCAACGCGGACCGCGGCGCGCGGCGAGGCGCTGATCGAGAAGCTCCGCGCGCTCGGTGGACGCATTCCGCGCGACGTCCGCCTGATTGACAGCCCGGAAGGTGCGGTGCGCATGGCGGACGTGGTGGTCGCCGCGACCACCTCCCATGCGCCCGTGGTCGAGGGTGCCTGGCTCAAGCCCGGAACGTTCGTTGCCTCGGCCGGCGCCTACGAGCCGACCGCCCGCGAGGTCGACAGCGAGACCGTGCGCCGCGCGACGCGACGGGTGATCGACAGCCGCAAGGATTGCCTCGCCCACGCGGGCGATTTCGTGATCCCCGCCTCCGAGGGTGCAATCAGCATGGACTCGGTCGCCGAGATCGCCGATCTGGTGGCCGGTCGCGTGCCCGGCCGGCAGGACACGGGCGAGATCACGTACTACAAGTCGATCGGCGTGCCGATCCAGGACATCGTGACCGCCCAGCACATCGAGCGGCGCGCGGTCGAGCGCGAGACTGGCGTTACGATCGACATTGGCGGCGATCACGATTGAGTTTCTCCGGGAAGGCGTGAAACCATGGCCGATTCGACCAAGCGCACGCTGATCCGCGGCGGCCGCGTGTACGATCACGACGGCGATCCGCACCATCCGGCCCTCGCCGACGTGCTGATCGAAGGCGACCGCATCGCCAAGGTCGAGCCTGGCCTGGCGGAGCGCCTCGATTTGGCATCCCTCGGGCAGACCATCGACGCGCGCGACAAGCTCGTGCTGCCGGGTTTCGTCAACGGCCACTACCATTCGCACGATACCTTGTTGAAGGGGTGCTTCGAGACGTTGCCGCTCGAGACCTGGGTGCTCAGCGCGCTGCCCCCCGCCTACCCGAAACGCAGCAAGGAGGAGGTGCGGGCGCGCACTTTGCTGGGCGCCGCCGAGTGCCTGCTCTCGGGCATGACGACCGTGCAGGACATGCTGACCATCTTCCCGTTCGACCCCGAGCACGTCGACGTGGTGTTCGCGGCCTACGAGGAGATCGGCATCCGCGTGGTCTTCGCCCTGCAGATCGGCGACATGCCCGGCCTGGAACGCGTTCCCTACTGGAAGGAGACGATCCCTCCCGAGTATCACCGCTATCTCTCCGCCGCAGTGGAGCCGTTCGGCAAGACCTCGCCGCTCGAGGTCGTCTCGAACGAATACCTGCGACGCCGCCAGCCCGGGACGCGCGTGTCCTGGGCGCTGGCGCCGACCAGCCCGGAATTCTGTTCGCCCGCCTTGCTCGGCGGCCTGGCCGAATTCTCGGCCCGACACGAGCTGCCGGTCTACACGCATATCTACGAGTCGAAATCGATGGCGCTGGCGGGCCGGAAGTCGCTCGCCGAATACGGCGGATCGCAGGTTCGCTACCTCGAGGCTTGCGGCCTGTTGAATCCGAAGCTGACCCTGGCGCACAGCGTATGGATGCTGCCGGAGGAGATCGAGCTCATCGCAGCGGCCGAGACCAACGTCGTGGTCAACCCGGTCGGCAATCTCAAGACCCGGAGCGGCGTGCCGCCGATCCGCGAGTATCTCGAGGCCGGCGTCAACCTGGGCGTCGGCTGCGACAACTGCAGCTGCAGCGACGCGCAGAACATGTTCCAGGCGATGAAGCTGTTCTGCTGCCTGCCCGCCGTGTGCCATCCCGAGCCCGGGCCACCGAGCGCGAGTGATGCGCTGCGCGCCGCCACGCTGGGGGGCGCCCGCAGCGCCGGCCTCGGCGCGGAGATCGGCGCAGTGAAGCCGGGCATGAAAGCGGACCTCAGCATCCTGGACCTTCGCCATCTGACCTTCGTGCCGCTCAACAGCGTGGCGCGCCAACTGGTGTATACCGAGGCCGGCGCGAGCGTCGACACGGTGCTGGTCGACGGACGCGCGGTGGTGGAAGGCCGGCGGCTCAAGACGATCGACCAGGACGAGCTACGGCAATCGGTGGAGATCGTCATGCGGGACCTGCGCAAGGACATCGCCGCGGTCGAGCAGCGGATCGCCAAGCTGTACCCGTTCCTCATGGAGGCATGGCGCAAGAGTTGGGCGGACGATATCGGCGTCCAGCGCTACATTGGAGAGTTCCCCGGTGTTCAGGCTCGACGGTAAGGTCGCGCTGGTGACCGGCTCCTCACGCGGGCTCGGATGGGCGATGGCGCGCGCGCTGAGCGCAGCCGGTGCCATCGTCGTGCTGCACGGTCGTGACACCGAAGCGCTGCGAGCGCGCCGGCAGGAGCTTGCCGCCAATGGCGCTCCGACCGACGTCGTGCCCTTCGACGTGACGGACAGCGAAGCCGGGGCGCGGGCGATCGGCCAGATCGCGGAACGGCACGGCCGGCTCGATGTGCTCGTCAACAATGCGGGCGTCATCCTGCGCAAGCCGCTCGCCGAGGTCGCGGACAGCGATTGGCAGGCGACGCTTGCGACCGACCTGACCTCCTGCTTCACGCTCAGCCGCGCCGCCGCCGCCGTCATGGTCCCGCAAGGGCGTGGATCGATCATCATGATTTCGTCGATCGTCGCGAGCGTGACGCGCCCGCAGATCGCAGCCTACACGGCCGCCAAGGGCGCGGTGAGCGCGCTTGCCCGCGCGCTCGCGGTCGAGCTCGGCCCACATGGCGTGCGCTGCAACGCCATCGCGCCCGGCTATTTCCGCACCGAAGGGACGGCGCCGATCGTGGAGACCGAGCTCGGCCGGCAGATCAGCGCGCGCACACCGCTTGGCCGTTGGGGCAACACCGAGGAGATCGGCGGCGCGGCGGTGTTCCTTGCATCCGACGCGGCGTCGTATGTAAACGGCACCGTGTTGACCGTGGACGGCGGCCTGACCGCCGCCCTGTGACTGCAGCTGAAGACGATGCGTGAAGAGCGACGGAGGCTCGAATGAATCCACTCGCACGTTTGCTGTCGACCGCCGGCATGCTGGCTGTCATGACGATGTGCGCCGTCCCCGATGCCCGGGCACAGGCGAGCGAAATCGGATCGGACCTGATCCAGAAGACCGCACAGCGAAACTTTCCCGAGTTCTTCGAGCTCCTGTCGATGCCGAACGATGCCATCGTTCCGGCCGACATCCAGAAGAACGCCGATTGGCTGGAGTCCGCGTTCCGCAAGCGCGGTTTCGCCACGCGGCAACTGCCGAACGACGGCAAGCCGCTGGTGTTCGCCGAATACGAGCGCAAGGCCGCGAACGCGAAGACGGTCCTGTTCTACATGCATTTCGACGGCCAGCCGGTCATTCCCACTCAATGGGCCCAGAAGAGCCCATGGAGCCCGGTGCTCAAGAAGCGCCGTGCGGGCGCGGCCCCGGCGCCGCTTGCGACCCTCACGCCTGCGCGCAGCAGCGCTGCGCCCCAGTGGGAGGAGATCGACGCGACCAGGCTGCAGGAGGCGGAGATCGACCCGGAGTGGCGGATATTCGGGCGCGCCTCGTCCGACGACAAGGGCCCGATCATGATGTTCCTCACCGCCTTCGACGCGCTCAGGGCGGCGGCGGTCGAGCCGGCCATCAACGTCAAAGTCCTGCTCGACGGCGAGGAAGAGAAGGGCTCCCCGACCATCGGCGAGGTCGCCAAGCTGCACCGCGCACTTCTGCAGGCGGACGGCATCGTCATCAACGACGGTCCGATGCATGTGAGCAACCGCCCCACCATCATCTTCGGCAATCGCGGCAACACGATCGTGAAGCTCACCGTTCATGGGCCGCGCAACAACCTGCACAGCGGCCACTACGGGAACTATGCGCCCAATCCGGCGCAGCGGCTCGCGGCCCTCCTTGCCTCCATGAAGGACGACGACGGGCGCGTCACCATTGCGGGCTACTACGACGGCGTGAAGCTGACCGACGCGGAACGCGCCATCATGGCCGCCGTTCCCGACGACGAGGCGGAGCTCAAGAGGCGGCTGGGCATCGCGCGCGCCGAGACGGTCGGCCGCAACCTGCAGGAAGCCGTGCAGTATCCCTCACTGAATATCCGCGGCATGGAAGCGGCCGCGGTGGGCGACAAGGGAGCGAACATCATCCCGAGCCGGGCGACGGCGGAGCTCGATCTTCGCACGACGCCGGGCGCGAGCCCGACCTATCTCGTCGGATTGATCGAGGCGCACGTCCGCGCGAAGGGCTATCACCTCGCCGCCGGCGAGCCTACCGACGAAGAGCGGGCAACGCACAACAAGATCGCCTCGCTCGCAGTCGCGCGCGGTAGCGCAGCCGCATTCACGCAAATCGACTCGCCGCTCGGCGGCTGGGCACAGGAGACTTTGGCCAGGACGTTCGCGGCCGCCGGCAAGCCGGCCGAGACCGTTCGCATCCGGATGATGGGCGGCAGCGTTCCGACCGACAAGCTGGTCGAGGCGCTCGACCTGCCGTTCGTCATTGTTCCGCTGGTGAACCCGGACAACAACCAGCACAGTTTCGACGAGAACCTGCGGGTTGGGCACTTTCTCGGCGGCGTGCGCGCTTTCACCGGCCTCCTGCGCTCGGCCATGCCTTGATGTCGGAAGGGATTACTGACATGGCGACGAAGATCTGCGCCGGCGTGGTCGTCACGGCCGACGAGCAGATGAACGTCTGGCAGCCGGGCTACGCCATCGTGCGCGACGGGGAAATCGCCGAGGCAGGGCCCGGGCGCGGGCCGGATGGCGATTTCGCCGAGCGCATCGACGATCCGTCGGCCATCCTGATGCCCGGGCTGGTGAACGCGCACGCCCACTCGCCGTCGAACCTGCTCAAGGGAACCTGGTCGCGCCTGCCGCTGGAGATCTGGCGCCAGTACATCCGCGCCGGCTGGCGCGAATATTCGGACGAGGGGATCTACGTCAGCGCCCAGCTCGGCATCGCCGAGATGCTCCGCACCGGCTGCACCGCCGTAATGGATCATTTCTACACCGGGTCGCCGAGCCCGCACATGGGCGCGCTGCACGCGGTCGCCGCCATGGCAGACGCCGGCATGCGCGGCGGCCTCGCGCTGACCCTGTCGGATCGCGAGTACGGATCGACGGTGGGCATCGATGCTCAGAGCGTGTCGGCCGCAGCACGCGCCGAGATCGCGCGCATCTCGGACGTGGAAAGCGCCGAATCCCTCGACGATTTCACGTCCTTCGCTGAAGCCGTGCGCAAGCGCACCGATCTCGTGCTGCCGATCGTCGGACCGTCGGCGCCCCACCGTTGCTCCGACGATATGCTCCGCCGCTGCACCAGGCTCGCGGTCGAACTCGAGACGATGATCCATATCCACGTGTGCGAGACCAAGGGGCAGTTCCTGCAAGGGCGCAAGCTGTTCGGCGCGACCCCGGTGGCGCATCTCGATGAGATCGGCTTCCTCAACGACCGCGTCTCGATGGCGCATTGCGTATGGCTCACCGACGACGACATCGAGCGCGTCGCCCGCACCGGCGCGATCGCGGTCCACAATCCGGCCAGCAACGGCAAGCTCGGCAGCGGGCGCATGCGGTTCGACGACCTGTTGCGGCGCGGCGCTCGTGTGGGGTTGGCGACCGACGGCTCCGGCAGCAACGACACGCAGAACATGTTCGAGGCGATGCGCTTCGCCGGCGCCTGGCACAACCACAACGACCGCGACTATCAGGACTGGCCGTCGCCGCAGGAGGTGCTGCGCGCCGCCACCACGGGAAGCGCGCACGCGCTCGGGCTCGGCCGCAAGGCGGGCGCGGTCGAAGCCGGCCGGCTCGCCGATCTGGTGCTGCTGACGACCAACTCGTACCATTTCGCCCCGCTCAACGACGTGATCAACCAGCTCGTCTATTGCGAGAACGGCGTGTCGGTGACCGACGTCATGATCGGTGGCCGCTGGGTCCTGCGCGCCGGCAAGCTCGTCACCATCGACGAGGCGCGCCTCTATGAGCGCGCCCGCGCGCTGCGCGCCGAGATGGCCGAGCGGGTGGCGGAGCAATTCCGGCGCACTGCCGAGCTGGAGCCGGCGCTGCGCGCCGGGTACTTGCGCACCGCCCAGACGCCCTGGTCGCCGCGCGACGGAGCGTAGGGGCATGTTCGACCTGCTGATCCGGCGCGGGCGCGTCGTCGACGAGCACGGCATCACCGAGCAGTCGATCGCCGTGTCGGACGGCCGGATCGCCGCGCTCGTGTCCGCGGGCGAGGAGCCGCCGGCGCGCGATGTCGTCGACGCAACGGATAAGCTGGTCCTTCCCGGCCTGATCAACTCACACGTCCATTTCCGCGAGCCCGGCCTCACTCACAAGGAGGATTTCGCCAGCGGCAGCGTGGCGGCGGCGGCCGGCGGCGTCACCACCGTCATGGTGATGCCCACCGACAATCCTTTTACCACAACACCCGAAACCTTTGCCGACAAGCGCGCGCTGGCGGAGGGACGATGCCATGTGGATTTCGCCCTGCAGGCCGGCCTTGGGCGCGACGTGACGCATGTGCGCGCTCTCGCCGAGCTGGGCGCGATCTCGTTCGAGATCTTCATGTCCGACCTGCCGCCACCGCTCCTGGTGCATGAGGCGGCCGACCTTGCTGCCTGCCTGGACGCGGTGCGCGACGTCGGCCGCGTCGCCGGGATCACACCGGGCGACGACGGCCTCTATGCTCGCGCTGCCGAACTGGCGCGCCGCACGCATGGCACGGCTTGGCCGGCGCATCCGGCATCGCGCCCGGTCGCCGCCGAGGCGCTGGGCGTCGCGGCCGCCTGTCTCGCCGCATCACTGACGGACGCCCGCCTCCACCTGCGCCAGATCAGCTGCCAGGCGAGCCTCGCGGTGCTCGCGGCGCTGCGCCGCGACGGCATGACGGCCGAGGTCACGCCGCATAACCTGACGCTCGACGAGGCCGCCTTCCTTCGCCTCGGCCCCGTCGCCAAGGTCGCGCCGCCGCTGCGTGCCGCCGAAGAGGTCGACGCGGTGCGTCGCGCCCTGGTGGACGGAACGCTCGACGTGGTCGCCTCCGACCATGCGCCGCATCATCCCGACGAGAAGGCGGCGGGCGTGGACGATATCTGGAAGGCGCCGGGCGGATTCCCCGGTGTGCAGACGCTGTTGCCGCTGATGCTGCGGCTGGTCGATGACGGCCTGATCGACCATCGACGTTTGGTGCAGACGTGCTGCGCCACGCCGGCGCGTCTGTTCGGCCTCTACCCGCGCAAGGGGACATTGCAGGTCGGTGCGGATGCCGATCTGGTGATCGTCGATCCGGCGCGCCCGATGACGATCCGCAACGAGGACCAGCTCAGCAAGGCAGGCACCGTACCGTTTGACGGATTGATAGTGTCGGCAACGCCGGTGCTCGCCTGCCTGCGGGGGACCATTGTGATGCGCGATGGCCGGCCGGCCGGCGCTCCCGCGGGGCGTTTCGTGCGCCCGGGCGGGTGAGTTCCGACGCCGGGTGGTCGCCCAAATGCGCTGACCACGTCGCCCTACCAATCGGCAACGCCGTGCCGCGATCGGGCGACCGTCCCCCCACTTTCGCGGGGGCAAGCTTCGAGGCTCGGCGCACGAAGCGTGCGCCGAGCGCCTCAGGATGACGCGGGTCGGGGTCGGAGCGGGCGGCACCGCCACGCGCGCGACCGACATCCTGCTGATTCACGATGTCATACAGCCCAACGCTCCGCCCGTCCCGGCGGTCGCTCGGCTGTTTGCCGCGTGACCGTTTCGAGCCGGGCTTCGCGTCCTTCCTCGTAGGATGGGTCGAGCTCTTGCAAGACCCATCACCACGACCTCGATGGGTTTCGCTGACGCTCAACCCATCCTACGATTTGCCCCCCGTGAGGGAGCGGAGCGCCGCGAGGGCGCTGGTGCGGAACGCCGCACCCGTGGCGTGTTTGCCCTTCCCGTTTGCGAGGCGGGAAGGGACACGCCGGAACACCTTGCGAGGGTGTCCCCGCGCGCCAGTGACGTAGGCGCGCGCGCCCTCGCGGCGCTCCACCGTGGCGGCCACGACCTCTTCCGGATCCGATCAGGGTCGTGGCTGCCGCTCCCCGCTCCGCCTTCGTGTGTCTTCCGGAAGACGCCCTCGGTGAGCCGGGATGGATGGGAGTAAAGAGCTAGTTTGGGACTATTGTCAAGAGGGCTGGCGAACTTTTTTTCCGATTTTCAGGAATGCGGTGGATCGCGCCGAATCCCTCAATTCTAGCGCCAATGAAGGGTCGCCCTACATGACGAGCCGCATTGCCACTTCAAATCGCGAACAATCGCCCGAGCGGTCGTGCGGGACGCTGCCCCAGCGTCGTCAGCGCGCTCCACAGCAGCGTCTGGTTCGAGGTAAGCACCGGGAGACCGAGCTCCTGCTCCAGCGCTTCGATGCAGCCGAACGTCGGCAGATCGGTCGCCAGCAGCACGACGGCTTCGCAGCCGCGCGTGTCGAGCGTGTGAACGAACGCTGTCAGGCGCGCGGCATCGACCGTCGGCACCTCCCGCATGGCGACGATGTCGAGCGTCGCATGCGATGGTACTTCGTAGCCGCGCGCTGCGAAGAACGGCGGCGCGAGCGCATGGATGGCGCGTGGGTATGGCGTGCCGAGCGCGAAGCGGCGCACCTCGAGGGCGGCGAGCGCATCGCGCAGCGCAGTCCAGGCGGAGAGCGCCGGCGTGCCGGTGCGCTCGCTGATGCGCGCGACCGCCGCCTCGTTCCAGCCTGGCTCCATGATGAACGTCGTCACCATGTCGCAATAGGCGATCACATCGACCCCGGTCGCCGCAATGGTGGTGACGGCGGCATCGACGTCCTCCTCCATGCGCCACACCGCATCGACGGTGAGGTCGCCCTTCGCCAACACGCGGGTCGCATAGACGGCGACATCGGGCGGCAGCGCCGACCATAGCTCGGGCTCGATCACCGAGTTGTTGGCCGGAACGATCAGGCCGATCCGCCCACCGCGGCCGTAGATCGGAGCTTTCGCCGCCGTCACTGGCCGTTGCCCAGGGCGCGCGCGAGCCGGCGCAAGCCCTCGGCGAGCTGCTCGTCGCCGATGGTGAAGGCAAGCCGGACCATGCGGCTCGTGCTCACGCCGAAGGTGTCGCCCGGAACGACCGCGACGCCCTCGTCGATCAGCAAGGTGCGCGCAAAGTCGAGCGCACTCGCATGCCGGTCGGGCAGCTTCACCAGTCCGTAAAAGGCGCCGCGTGGACGGCCCGCCACCATTCCGGTGGGCCCGAGCACGTCGAGGAAGATGTCGCGGCGGCGCTGAAACAGGCGCCGTCCCGCTTCGACCGTATCCTGCGGGCTTGCCAGCGCTGCCTCGGCGGCGACCTGCGAAGGCGTGGCCGAGCACGAGACCACCGGCTCCTGCAGTTTCTCGGCGATGGGAGCGGCGTGCTCCGGGCAGACCACCCAGCCCAGGCGCCATCCGGTCATGGCGTAGGATTTGGATGCCCCGGAGACGAGGAAGACGCGGTCGGGCGGGGCGTGGCTGAGAAACAACTCGTGGCGTGCATCGTCGAATACGATGTCCTCATAGATCTCGTCGCTGACCACATAGACGCCGGATTGCGCGGCGATCGTGCCGATGCGCTGCACGACATCGAGCGGGAACACGGCTCCGGTGGGATTGCCCGGCGAGTTGACCAGGATGGCCTTGGTCCGCCCGGTGATCCGCCGCGCCAGGTCGTCGGGATCGGGAATGAAATCGGCGGTCGCCGGCAGCGGATAGCGAACCGGGTTGCCGCCGGCCAACACGACGATCGACTCGTAGTTCGGCCAACCGGGATCCGGAATCAGCACCTCATCGCCGGGGTCGATGATGCTCATCAGCGCGGTGAACAGCCCACCGATGGCGCCGACCGTCACGATGACCTGCTCGGGCTTGACACTCGCTCGGGTACGGCGCGTGGTGCGCTCCGCCACCGCCTTGCGCAGAGAGGGGCGGCCGGCGTTGCCGGTGTAGCGCGTCGCCCCGGCGCGCACGGCCGCGAAGGCCGCCTCGATGATGTGCGCGGGCGTGCCGAAATCCGGTTCACCCTTTTCCAGGTGGATGACGTCGTCGCGGTCCCCCGCCAAACTCATGATCTCGCGAATGGCCGAGCGCGGCATCTGGCTGGCACGCCGGGAGAGAGCTCGCACAGGCGGCGGGGCAACGATGTTCATGGGTTCCCTCGAGCGCTATCATGGAGCGGTGGGTGGGTAGGATGACTCGCGGAGGCGACCTGTCAACAACCCGTCTGCCCGATGCCGGGTTGCACCATAAAATGCACGTATGACGCGGCCCATTGCGATCTCGCGCGCCTCGTGGTGCAATTTCGGTTGGCATAGTCCAAACGATGACGAATTCGCATGCGGATACGACCGGAGCGGCTGATCGCGGACCTGCGCGAGCTCGCAACCATCGGCAAGTTCGAGACCGGCGTCGACCGTCCGGCGTTCAGCCCCGACGACCTGCGGGCGCGCGCCTGGCTGCGCGACAAGCTCGCAGCGGCGGGGCTGTCGGCCCGCATCGACGATGCCGGCAACGTGTACGGGCAGATGACAAAGACGGCACACGCCGTGCTGGTCGGATCGCATACGGACACCGTGCCGAAGGGCGGATGGCTCGACGGCGCGCTCGGGGTGATCTACGGCCTCGAGATGGCGCGCTGCTTTGCCGAAAACGGGCCTGTGAACGGCATGGGTCTCGACGTCATCTCGTTCCAGGACGAGGAAGGCACCTATCTGTCGCTCTACGGGTCGCGGACATTCTGCAACGAGGATGTGACCAGCGAGGTTGCCGTCGCTCGTGGCCAGGACGGCACCACGCTGGACGATGCGATCAACAAGGCGGGCATCAAGGGGAATGCGCCGTCGCGCCTCGACCAGCGGCGGCACCTCGCGTATTTCGAAGCGCACATCGAACAAGGCCCGCGGCTCGAGACGACGGGGAAGAAGATCGGCGTCGTGACCGCCATCGTCGGCATCAGGAGCTACCGCATCGCGTTCCATGGCCAGGCGGATCACGCCGGGACGACGCCCATGGCCATGCGGCGCGACGCGGGCGCCGCGGCGCTCGCCTTCGGCGCCGCGATGAGCGACAAACTCCGTGCGCTGGGCAGCCCCGACTCGGTCTGGAATATCGGCAGCGCCACCTTCAAACCTGGGGCGGTCAATGTCGTGCCCGACGAGGCACAGCTGGTGTTTCAGTTCCGTGATTCCTCGCTCGATATTCTCGACAGGCTCGAGCAGGCTGCGCACGCGACCGCCGGGGAATGCGCCAGCACCCACAGGGCCACGTTCGACCTGACGCGAATCTTCGAGAAACAGCCGACCGCCATGGCGCCGCGCCTCGTCGGGCTCATCGAGCAGGCGGCCGCCGCAAGCGCAACGCCCGCACTGGCAATGCCCAGCGGCGCCGGACACGACGCAATGACGCTCGCCAAGTATGTTCCCAGCGCCATGCTGTTCGTGCCCAGCATCGGCGGCCGCAGCCACCACGTCTCGGAAGACACGGCGGAAAGCGACATCATCCTCGGCGCCCAGGTGATGCTCGATGCCATCGAGCTGTTCGCGCAGAGTCCCGACAGGCCATAGCTTTTGATCACATTGCCGACAGGCCACAGCGGTGCTGAGTTGGCAGCCGAGTTGCAACGACCTACATGAAGCCTCTGAGATCCGCACGATCACGACAGGAGACCCCATGAAATTCGGTGTCGGCCAGCCGGTGAGACGCTTCGAGGACCTGAATCTGATCACCGGCCGCGGCCATTACACGGACGACATCCACCTGCCGGGCATGATCTTTTCCTACGTGCTGCGCTCCCCGCTGGCGCACGCGGCCATCCGATCGATCGATGCCGCGGCGGCGCGCGGGATGCCGGGCGTCCTCCTCGTGCTGACCGGCGCCGACGTGACCGAGGAGAGCCTGGGCGATGTCCCCTGCCTCGTTCCGCTGCAAAACCGCGACGGCAGCCCGCGCCACGACACGCCGCGGCCGGTGCTGGCAACGACAAAGGTGCGCCACGTCGGCCAGCCGGTCGCGCTGGTGGTCGCCGAGACGCTCGCCCAGGCGCGCGACGCCGCCGAGGCGATCGTCGTCGACTACGAAGAATTGCCGGCGGTGGTCGATGCGCGCGCCGCAATCGAGCCGGGCGCACCGCAGCTGTTCGACGGCATTTCCCGCAATATCGTGTTCGACTGGGACAACGACACCAGCGATTTCGCCGCCACCGAGGCGGCGTTCGCCCGCGCCGCCCGCGTCACCACGCTCGAGCTCGTGAACAACCGCGTGGTGGCGAACTCGATGGAGCCACGCAACGCCGTCGGTGCCTGGGACGAGGCGAGCGGCCGACCCGTGCTCTACACGGCCACGCAGGGCTCGCATTTCGTGCGCGATCCCCTGGCGGAGCAGGTGCTCAAGCTGCCGAAGGAGAAGGTGCGCCTCGTCACGCCGCCGAACGTCGGCGGCGGCTTCGGCATGAAGGCATTCCTCTATCCCGAGCAGGCAGCGGTGCTATGGGCGGCCAGCAAGCTCAAGCGGCCGGTGAAATGGCAATCCGACCGCTCCGAGGGCTTCGTCTCCGACAACCAGGGCCGCGATCATGTCACGCGCGCGGAGCTCGCGCTCGACGACAGCGGGCGCTTCCTGGGCTTGCGGGTTTCCACGATCGCCAATCTCGGCGCCTACCTCACGCAGATGGGCTCGTTCATCCCGACGCGCTCTACCGACCTGCTGTCGGGCCTTTACACGACCCCGGCGATCGCCGTCAACGTGAAGGGTGTGTGCACCAACACCGTTCCGGTCTGCGCCTATCGCGGCGCCGGCCGGCCTGAAGCCGCCTACGTGATCGAGCGACTGGTCGATGCGGCGGCGCGCGAGATGGGAATGACGCCGGACGCGATCCGCCGCATCAATTTCATTCCACCCTCGGCGCTGCCTTACGTCTCGCCCACCAAGCTCGCCATTGACTCCGGCGAGTTCGAGCAGGTGATGGACCTCGCCATGCAGAAGGCCGACTGGACCGGGCTCGCCGCGCGGCGCAGCGAGAGCGAAAAGCGCGGCAAGCTGCGCGGCATCGGCATGGCCACCTATACGGAGCGGTGCGGCGGGGGTTTTCCCGAGACGGCTTCCATCGAATTCAAGAATGGCCGTGTCGAGCTGGTCATGGGCAACCAGGAATACGGCACCGGGCTCACCACCTCGTACAAGCAGCTCGTCTCCGACCGCCTCGGCATCGACGCCGACCAGATCGACGTCGTGATGGGCGACACCGACCGCAGCCCGCGCGGCCTTACCGGGGGATCACGCGCCCTGCCCGTCGCCGGGTCGGCCCTGCATGAAGCCTCGCTCAAGATCATCGACAAGGGCCGCCGGATTGCCGCCCATGTGCTCGAAGCGTCGGCCGCCGACATCGAGTTCGACGATGGCACGTTCCGCATCGCCGGCACCGACCGGGCGATCGACATCCTCAGCCTTGCAACGGTCGCGCACGATCCGGCCAAGCTCCCGCCCGGGCTGGAACCGGGGCTGGATACGACCCAGGTGCAGACCCCGTCGGCCAACACCTTTCCCAACGGCTGCCACATCGTCGAGGTGGAGATCGATCCGGACAGCGGGGTGGTGAGCGTCGACCGCTACACCATCGTCGACGACTTCGGCGCCGTCATCAATCCGCTCATGCTCGAAGGCCAGGTGCACGGCGGCGTCGTCCAGGGGATCGGCCAGGCGCTGCACGAGCGCACAGTCTACGACGAGAGCAACGGCCAGCTGCTGTCGGGGACGTTCAGCGACTACAAGATGCCGCGCGCGCACGACCTCCCGTTCTTCTCGTTCACGACCCGCAACGTTCCATGCAAGGCCAATCCGCTGGGCGTAAAGGGCGCGGGCGAAGCGGGCGCGGTCGGGGCCCCGCCGGCGGTCATCAACGCCGTCGTCGACGCCCTGCATCGCAAGAATGGAACAAGCCACATCGACATGCCGGCGACGCCGGATAGAGTATGGAAGGCACTGAACGGCAGCAGCTAGCCAAGGGGGCGACAGAGACCAACCATGTTTTCCAAGCTCAAGGCGGCATGGGCCCGCCTGACCGGGCCAGCGGGCGAGGCCGACGAGGCGGCCGTCCCGGCAACCGAATACAAGGGGTTCCGTATTCGGCCAACCCCGTACCGCGTGAACAGCGGGTATCAGACCTCCGGCATCATCGAAAAGGACACGCCGGACGGGGTGAAGGAGCACCGTTTCATTCGTGCCGATACGCATCCCGGCCGGGATGACGCGATCGCCTTCACGATCCAGAAGGCCAAGCAGATCATCGACCTTCAGGGCGATGGAATCTTCCGGGACAGATCGCCGAATTGAAGGGGGAGCTCATGTCGCTCGTGGTGCCCACGTTTCCTGGCGTCGCGCTGGCCGCACGCTGATGTCGGACCTTCGGCTCAGCATCGCGCTCAGCGATTATGTCCACACGCGCGACCTGGCCGACGGGCGCATACGGCCGGTTGGCATCGACCTCATCTTCAACAACCTGTCGTTCGAGCAGGCGGCATTCCGGTTCGGCGCCAATCTGGAATTCGACATCTCGGAATATTCGCTGGCGAACTACTGCGCCCGCGTCGCGGCACCCAAACCGGCACCGATGGTGGCGCTGCCGGTTTTTCCCTCGCGGGTGTTTCGCCACAGCTCGATCTACATCCGGGAGTCGGCTGGAATCCGCAGCGCCGGCGACCTCGCCGGCCGCGCGGTCGGCATTCCGCAGTGGTCGCAGACCGCCACCGTCTATGTACGCGGCTGGCTCATGCACGACGCCGGCGTTTCGCTCGCTTCGATCCAGTGGATCCAGGCCGGCGTGGACCAGCCCGGACGGCACGATCCCATCCAGGTCCGCCTGCCGCCCGGCGTTCGTGTGGAGCCGAGGCCGGACCGCACGCTCAGCGACATGCTGATTGCGGGCGAGATCGACGCCATGATCACGGCGCGGCCGCCACGCTGCTTCCGCGACGGAACGCCGGGCGTGCGCCGGCTGTTCCCCGACTACCGTGCGGAGGAGGAGCGCTATTTCGCGAAGTCGCACATCTTTCCCATCATGCACGTGATCGCCATGAAGCGTCAGGTCTACGAGGCCAATCCCTGGATTGCCCGCAACCTGATGGACGCATTCGAAGAGGCAAAGCGGGCCAGCTTCGAGCGGCTTCGCAACATCCAGGCTTCCCACCTTCCGACCGCGTGGGGCCCGGAGGAGATGGAGCGCGTTCATCGCCTCCTCTTCAACGGCGGCGAACCGTGGCCGTACGGTCTCAAGCCCAACCGCGCGACGCTCGAGCCGTTTCTGACGTATTGCGCCGAGCAAGGCGTCACCGAGCGCCGGGTTGCGCCCGAAGAACTGTTTCCCAAAGAGCTCGCATTCGAAGTGCGAGTTTGAGTCCCCAGGGAGATCGCAATGGGCAGAGCGTTTGCCGGCCGAGCGGCCATCGCAGCCGTCGTCACGTCGGCGATCGTCACGGCCTCGCCGGCAGCCGCGCAGGACTATCCCACGCGGCAGATCACCATGGTGGTCGCATTCGCCGCCGGCGGATTCGCGGACGGGGTTGCGCGCGTGCTCGCGGCAAAGCTCGGCGAGCGGCTCGGCCAGAATATCGTGATCGAGAATCGCGGCGGCGGCGGCGGCAACATCGGGGCGGCAGCCGTCGCCAAGGCACAGCCGGACGGGCACACCTTGCTCGTCACCACGACGGGCTTGGCGATCAACGAGACGATCACCAAGGAGAAGGGCTTCGCGCTCGACGACCTCAAGGTCGTGGCCATTCCGGCCTGGGCCCCCGAGACGCTGTCGGTGCATCCGAGCTCGCCGGCCAAGACCCTGGTGGACCTCATCGCAATCGCCCGAACCAAGCCGATCAACTTTGGGAGCCCCGGCGTCGGTACCTCGGGCCACATCGCCAATGCCTACCTGTTCAAGGAGTTGGCCAAGGTGGAAGCGGTGCATGTGCCGTTCCAGGGTGGCGCGCCGGCGGTGAACGCAATGTCGGGCGGGCACATCGATGCGCTCGCCGGTGCGGTGCCGGGCTATGCCGGACAGCTGAAGTCCGGCCTGATTCGCGGCGTTGCGGTCGCCTCCGAAAAGCGGCTGCCGGACTTTCCCGACATTCCGACCTACGGAGAAGCGGGTTTCTCCGAGCTCGTCGCCGCCGCTACCTGGGTCGGCGTGTTCGCACCCGCCAAGGTCAGCGATGCTGTCGCCGACAAACTGAACAAGGCGATCAACGACGTCATGAACGATGCCGAGGCGCAGGCGCAGTTCAGGAGGTTGCAGACCGAGATCCGCCAGGGGGACCGCGCGGATGCCGCCGACTATTTCCGACGAGACGTCGAGCAATGGAAGAAAATGATCACCGCCATCGGTCTCGCGACGCGATAGAATGCCAGGCTTCTCGACGGTCTCTCACCCATCCGAAGGCGTTTGCTCATGAAAGCCGCGACCTCGTTCACGTCCATCTCCGCCGCAATCGGCCTGAGCCTCGGCCTCGTCGGTCCGGCAAGCGCGCAGGACTATCCGGTCCGCCCGATCACGCTGATCGTTCCCCAGGCGGCGGGTGGCGGCAACGACGTGATCGCGCGCATTCTCGCCGACAACATGGGGCGGCGGCTCGGCCAGCAGATCATCGTGGAGAACCGCGCCGGCGCGGGCGGCACGCTGGGAACACGCGCGCTCGCAAAGAGCGAGCCCGACGGCTATACGCTGGCGATGGGCAGCACCGGAACGGTGGCGATGGCGCCGACCGCCTACGCCAATGCCGGGTACGATCCGCACAAGGATTTTGCCCCGATCGGCCTCATCGCCCGGAGCGCGATCGTGCTGGTCACCGGTCCGTCGATTCCGGCTAAGTCGGTGCAGGAGCTGGTCGACCTTGGCAAGAAAGATCCGGGAAAGCTCACCTACGGATCGGGCGGCGTCGGCAGCGGCAATCATCTGGCCGGCGCGCTGTTCGCCAGCATGGCGGGCATCACGATGACGCACGTGCCGTTCCGTGGCGCCAATCCTGCGATCAACGACGTTATGGCGGGCCATGTCTCGATGATCTTCTCGAGCCTGCCGCCCACGTTGGGCAATATCAAAGGCGGAAGACTGAAAGCCTTAGGGATGGCGACGCTCAAACGTTCGACCACGCTGCCCGACGTGCCGACCATCGACGAATCCGGCCTTCGCGGGTTCGAAGCCGAGCAGCGCTACGGCCTGCTTGCACCGGCAGGCACACCGGCCACGATCGTCGCCCGGCTCAATGCGGTGCTGCGCGAGGCGCTCACCTCACCGGACGTGATCGCGCGCATCGCGGCCGACGGCGCCGAGCCGCAACCCAGCACGCCAGAGGAGTACACCCGCGACATCGAGCGGGAAGAGGCGAAATGGTCCAAGGTCGTGCGCGAAGCCGGTGCGAAGGCGGAGTGAGCTCGCCAACACGAATTTCTAACTCGTCATCACCGGGCTTGTCCCGGTGATCCCGGTTCACGTGGCAGGATCGTGCAAATCTTGTCGGGATGGCCGGGACAACCCTCGCCGCCTTAAGCTGCTCGCCCGGCCATGACGAACGTGAGCGGTTGACGCAAGGAGTGCGATGATGACACGCGATGCGCAGGTCGACCTGATCTTCTCCCATTTCATCCCGCGCTACGAGGCGACCGGCGTCGACCCGAACGATCTGCGGGCACTCATGCCGCGGATCAATCAGTGGGCCGACTGGTGCCGGATGTGGTCGGAGGACGGCGCGCGGCACGAGGCGCTGGGTAAGGAAGCCGCCGCCAAAGGATTTCAGCTGACTGCCGCGGAAGCTTTCGTGCATGCCGCGATCTACTACCACTACGGCAAGCATCTGTTTGCCGACCGGGCGGACGAGTTCCGCGCGGCGCACGATGCGATGCTGCGCTGCTACAGCGCGGCGGCGCCTCTCCTCGATCCGCCGATCGAACGGATCATCTTTCCCTTTCAAGGCGTGGAGATGCCGGGCTGGCTGCGCAAGCCGCGCGGGGTTGCGCGTCCGCCCGTCGCCATCATCCTGCCCGGGCTCGACGCGTGCAAGGAGGAGCTGCACGCGTGGGCATCGGCGTTCGTGGAGCGCGGCATGGCCGCCCTCACCCTGGACGGCCCCGGCCAGGGCGAGACCTCGTTCAGCCTGCCGGTGACGCACGAATGGGGTCCGGTTATCGGCACCGTGATCGACGTCCTGGAACAGCGGCGCGATGTGGACGGCAGGCGGGTCGGCATCGTCGGCCAGAGCCTCGGAGCGCTGTACGCGCCGCTCGCCGCCGCCGGCGAGCCGCGCCTCAAGGCCTGCATCGCCAACTGCGGGCCGTTCGAATGGGGGCCGGTGCTGACGAAAATGCCGCGGGTCTCACAAGAGACCTTCCGCGTGCGCTCCCATTCCGCAACGCTCGAAGAATGCTACGCGCGGGGAAAACTGCTGACGCTGGAAGGGCGCGCGCAGAACATTCGCTGTCCGCTGCTGGTGATCTTTGGCGCCGGCGATCGCCTGATCCCGGTCAGCGAGGGCGAACGGCTGGCGCGCGCCGCCTCCGGGCCGACCGAGCTCGTGGTCTATCCGGAAGGCAACCACGTGTGCTTCAACATCAGCTACAAGTTCCGGCCGCTGACCGGCGACTGGATGGCGAAGACGCTGGCGTGATGCCAACGACTTCGTAGGGGCGACCCTTGTGGTCGCCCGGAGGCCGCGGGCGGCCACAAGGGCCGCCCCTACGTATTGAAATGTATCGTCAGTTCGTCGGCGCCTCGATCTTGTTGTCGCGCACGACCTGGCCCCAGTGCGCGATCTCCTTTTTCAGGTAGGCGGCGGCGCCTTCTGGCGTGCGCTGCTGCTGCGGATAGGGCGCCATGCCGCTGGCGGCCCAGGCGCTCAGGATCGCCGGATCCGCCAACGCCTCCTGCAGCGCCGCGTTGAGCGAAGCGACGATCGGCGCGGGCGTGCCGGCGGGCGCCAGGAAGATGTGCCAGAACGAGACCTCGAGCGTGGGGCCGTAGGCCTGCACGAAGCTCGGCACGCCGGGAAACTGCGGCGAGGTCTCCTTCGAGGTGATGCCGAAGACCTTGACGGCACCGGAGGCAAACTGACCGACCACCTGCTGCGGCGTGGCGAAGAACAGGTCGATATGGCCGCCGAGCGTGTCCTGCAGCATCGGCGCCGCGCCGCGGTACGGGATGTGATCGACCTTGACGCCGAGCGCCTGCGCCAGCAGGAAGGTGGCCAGATGACCGGTGCTGCCCGTCCCGGGATGCCCCATCTTGGCGGGCGTCGTCTTCATCCAGGCGACAAGCTCGGGCAGCGTCCCGGCTTCGAGAGTCTTCCGTCCGACCAGCACCAGCGGATTGCTGTTGATCATCGCTACGGGGGCGAAGTCCTTCTCGGTATCGAACGGCAGCGTCTTGTAGAGCGAGACGTTGGCGGAAATCTGCAGATTGTGGATGAACAGCGTATGGCCGTCGGGCGCGGCACGCGCGACCCGCGCCCCGGCGATATTGGTGCCGCCACCGCTCACGTTCTCGACGATGAAATTGTGCCCGAACTTGTCGGACAGTTTCGGCGCGATCTGACGGGCGACCTGGTCGGTCGGCCCGCCGGCCGGATACGGCACGATGATCGTGACCGGGCGCGACGGATAGGATTGCGCGCTCGCGCCGGCGATGCCCGCAAAGGCCGCGAGCGTGATGGCAAGGATCGACGTCTTCACGCGTGACCTCCCCTACTCCGCCATCAGCGCGAACACCCACACCGAGCCGCCGCGCGGCACGTTCTTCAGGGCGTCGCCCATCCGCAACACGTTGACGCCGCCGATCCCCGACTGGATCGCCACGTATTGCCGGCCTTGGTGGGTGAAGGTGATCGGCTGTGCGTTGATCCCGGAGCCGGTCTGGAACTGCCAGACCTGCCTGCCGGTATCCATATCGAGGGCGATGAACTCGCCGGTCTCCTTGCCGGTGAACAGGAGACCGCCCGCCGTCGCGAGGACCGCCGAGTAGAGCGGGATGTCATTGATCGGCGTACGCCACGCATGCTGGCCGGTCAGCGGGTTGATCGCGTCGATATGGGCAATCGGCTCGCCCGCGGTCCGCGGCGCCGGCAAGTTCTGTAAGCCCACATAGCGCTGCCCCATCTTGTATTCCACAGGCACGAACTTGATCAGGCGCGAGTTGTGCATGGTGTTGGCGTAGAGGAGGCCGGTCTGCGGGTTGAACGCCGCATGCGCCCAGTTCTTGCCGCCCCATTGCCCCGGCCACAGCTCGATCTGCTCGCCGGCGCGGGCGCGCTTGGAGACTTCCGTTTCCACCGGCCGGCCGGTCTCCATGTCGACATGGCTCGCCCAATTGACCTTCTCGAACGGCTTGGCCGAGATGAGCGTGCCGTTGGTGCGATCGAGCACGTAGAGGAACCCGCCGCGCGAGAAGTGCATCACCACCTTGCGCCTGGTGCCGCCGACGTCGATGTCGGCGAGGATCCACTCCCACACCGCGTCGAGGTCGAACATCTCGTTGGGCACCAGCTGGTAGTGCCAGGCGATCTCGCCGGTCTTCGGGCTCAGCGCCAGCACCGAGGCGGTGTAGAGATTGTCGCCCGGCCGGCCGCGCGGATCCCACGGCCCGGCGTTGCCGGTGCCCCAATAGACGAGGTCGAGCTCCGGATCATACGAGCCGGTCACCCAGGTCGAACCGCCGCCACGCTGCCAGGAATCGTCGTTGGGCCAGGTCTCGTGCCCCTTCTCGCCCGGCGCGGGAATCGTGTAGCGGCGCCACAGGTGGTTTCCGGTGTCGGGATCGTAGGCGTCGAGGAACCCGCGCACGCCGAACTCCGCACCCGAGATGCCGGTGATCAGCACCCCGTTGGCGACGAGCGGGGCGCCGGTGATCGAGAAGCCCTCTTTCCACTCGGCGATCTTCTGCTTCCACACCTGCTTGCCGGTCTTCTGGTCGAGCGCCACGAGGTGCGCGTCGAGCGTGCCGCGGAAGACCTTGCCGTTGTAGAGGGCCGGCCCCTTGTTGGAGATACCGCAGCACACGATGCGCGGCGTCGCCGGGTCCCATTCGACCGGCGTGCGCCATAGCTGCTTGCCGGTCGCCACGTCGATGGCGATCGTGGCGTCGGCATTGGTGACGAACATGAGGCCGTCATGCACGAGCGGCTGGGCCTGCTCGCCGTAATTGCTGCCGAGCGATACGCTCCATGCCGGAACCAGCCGCTTCACCGTCTGCTTGTTGATCTGTTTGAGCGTGCTGTAGCGGTTCTGGCTGTACCCCATCCCGTAGGTCAGCACATTGTCGGTGTTGCGCCCGTCGTTCCGGAGGTCATCCGAGGTCTGCGACCAGGCCGGCTCGCCGGCGAGAAGAACCAGCGCGACGATGCCAACTGCTTTCATCAATATCCTCCCTGCGAAACGCGGATACGTCGTCCGCGCCCCTGCGTCATCGCTTTCTTACGACGGCGACGCCTTCTTTCCAATAGGCGGCATCGCATCCGACGGACGCCGGATACGGCGGGTGCGCCCTCAGTAGACGCGGTTGCGCGGTGCTTCGCCGCGGAGCAGGACACGCTCGATGTTCTGCCATGCCGAGCGGAACAGGAAGGTCCAGGATTGGCGCGTGACGCCCGCGACATGCGGGGTGAGCAGAAGCCGGCGTGCCGCCTCGCCGCCGAGAGCGAGCAGTGGACTGTCGGCCGCCGGCGGCTCGGCAGAATAGACATCGACGGCGGCGCCGCCGAGATGCCCCGAGCTCAAGTGTGCGGCGAGCGCCGCCTCGTCCACCACGCCGCCGCGCGAAGCCTGGATCAGCACCGCGCCCGCCTTCATGCGCGACAGCTCCGGCTCGCCGATCATGTTCCGCGTCGCGGGCAGCAGCGGCACGTGCACGCTCACCACGTCGGCTGATGCGAGCAGCGCATCGAGGGTCATCGCCTGCGCACCGATCGCGGCGGCGGATGCGGCCTCGCGCGGGGCCGGATCGTGGTAGCAGATCCCGCAACCCATGCGATGGAACGCCTGCGCGACCGCGAGCCCGATGGCGCCGAAGCCGACGAGCCCGACCAGCATGTCCTCGAGCCCGGCGAGGTTGTCCGCCACCATGCGGGCGCGGAACGGCGCATAGTTGCCGGCTTTGATCTCCGCGTCGGCCCAGGCGAAGCGCCGGAGCAGCAGCGATGCGGCCGTCACCGCATATTCGGCGACCGCGCTGTTGCTGCCGCCCGCCACGTTGGCCACCGGAATGCCGAGCCGCACGAGCGCGTCGCGCTCGAGCCGGTCGACGCCGGCACCGGTGACCTGGACAAGCTTCAGTCGGCTCTCGGCGAACAGCTCCGCTGGAAGCTTCGGCCCAACCGCCGGGATGAGAAGCGCCGCCGCCTCGCGCATGAGCTTCCCGAGTGCGGGATCGTCCGGCCGGCTGTAGGTCACGCGCAACGTGGATGGCGCCGGCGCGTCGACGCGGGAAAAATCGGCCTCGGGGCGCAGGCAAAGAACGTTGGGATCCATGGGGTGCCTGGAAGACGAGCGGGCGAATGGCGAATAGTAGCAGTTCGATTGTGGCCGTCTTCCCAATTCGCCACTCGTCCATTCGCCTCCTACGTCTTGATGCGAACGCCGGTCTCCTCGACCACCTCGCCCCACAGCTTGAGCTCGCGATCGATCATGGCGCCGTAGTCCTCCGGCGACATCAGGCCGGGCTCATAGGACGCCTCGATCAGCTTGTCGCGGATCGGGCCCGCCGTATTGAGGCGAACCACCTCGCGATTGAGCGCCTTGATCATCGTGGGTGCGGCGCCGGTCGGCGCCAGCAGGCTGTTGGCGACGAACAGGTCGTGGAATCCCTTGAGGCCGAGCTCCCCCAAGGTCGGCACGTCGGGCGCGGCGGTCGCGCGGCGGGCACCGCTGACGGCGAGCGGGATCACCTTGCCGGCCTCCACCACGCCGCGCGCATTGCCGACCGTGTCGAAGGTGAACTGCAGCGTGCCGGCCGCCGCCGCCAGCAGCTGCTGGGTCGTTGCCTGGTAGGGCACGTGCACGGCATCGATGCCGGTGCGCTTGACGAACAGCTCGGTGACCAGATGACCGCCGGTGCCAACGCCGGGCGAGCCGTAGTTGAGCTTGCCCGGCCGCGCCTTCGCGTAGGCGATCAGCTCGGGCAAGGTGCGCACCGGCAGCTCCGCATTGACCACCAGCAGGAACGGGAAGGTGAACATCAGCGCGATCGGCACGAAGTCGCGTTTGACGTTGACGGGGGAACCGGAGATCACCAGCGGCGCCAGCACGATGTGGCTATTGGAGGCGAGCAGCAGCGTGTGTCCGTCGGGCGCCGCGCGCGCAACCGCCATGCAGCCGACCGAGCCGGAGCCGCCCGGCATGTTCTCGAGCACGAAGCTCTGGCCGAACACCGCCTTGAGCTGATCGGCATAGAAGCGAAAGTTCTGCCCCGGCCCGCCGGTGCCCGTGGGCGAGATGACCCGCACGGTGCGCGAGGGCCACCCGTCGACCGGCGCCTGCGCCCGCGCGGACGTTGCGAATGCCGCGAGGCTGCCCGCCGTCGCGCCGACGAACCGACGTCGTGTCAGCATTCCTCAATCCTCCCGCGCGATTGTTGCAGCACCGATCCGGCGCGTCGATTGCCGAAAAGAATGGGCGATGACGGCAACGCCGTCAAAGCCTATTCTCCGGCCCGCAGGCATTCGCGCCGCGCAGGCATATTGACCAGGCCGCATCGACAGGTGAGGCTCGCACGCCACCACGTCAGGCTGCTCGGAGACCCGCATGACGAACCCGATTTTGCCCACGACCGTCGTGGGCAGCTACCCACAACCGGACTGGCTGATCGATCGCGCCCTGTTGCGGCAGAACACGGTGCCGCGCGTGCGCGTGCGCGAAGTGTGGCGCGTGTCCGAGCCGTACCTGCAGGACGCGCAGGACGACGCGACCATCCTCGCCATCCGCGACATGGAGCGCGCCGGCATCGACATCATCACCGACGGCGAGATGCGACGCGAGAGCTATTCGAACCGCTTCGCCACCGCGCTCGAGGGCATCGACAACGACAACCCGGCGGTCATCGTCAACCGGGCGGGGCGTGAAACCCGCGTCCCGCGCGTCGTCGGAAAGATCCGGCGGCGGCAGGCGGTCGAGGTGCGCGACATGCAGTTCCTGCGCCGCAACACCGAGCGCACCGCGAAGATCACCCTGCCCGGCCCCTTCACCATGGCGCAGCAGGCGAAGAACGAGTTCTATCGCGACAGCGACGAGATGGTGATGGACTTCGCCGCGGCGGTGAACGAGGAGGTGCAAGACCTCGCGGCGGCCGGCGCCGACGTCATCCAGCTCGACGATCCGTGGCTGCGCAACGATCCGGACGCCGCCAAGCGCATCGCCGTGAAGGCGATCAACCGCGCGCTCGAAGGCCTGAGCGTGCCGACCATCGTGCATCTCTGCTTCGGCTATGCGGCGGTGGTGAAGGATGCAAAGCCCGTGGGCTACAGTTTCCTGCCCGAGCTTGCCAACTCGACCGCGCAGCAGATCTCGATCGAGGCGGCGCAGCCGAAGCTCGACCTCGGCATCCTCCGGGAGCTCGCGCCGAAGACGATCGTGCTGGGCGTGATCGACCTCGGCAGCGATCAGGTCGAAACGCCGGACGAGGTTGCGCAACGGATCCGCGCCGCCTTGAAATTTCTGCCGGCCGAACGGCTCGTCCCGGCGCCAGACTGCGGCATGAAATACCTCGCGCGCGAAACCGCGTTCGGAAAGCTGCAGGCGCTGGCGGCCGGCGCGGCACTCGTGCGGCGAGAGCTGTCCTGACCGCTACTATCGCCGCCCCGTTAGGAACGCGCCGATCGCGAGCACCTGCACGAGTGCAGCGGCGACGAAGAAGGCCGTCGCCGGTTCCGTGGTCGCGCCCGGCACACGGGCGAGCTCGCGGATCAGGCCAAACGCCGCGGGCGCAAACGCGTAGCTGCCGGTCGCGATGGCGACGATGAGAGCGACCACGCGCGGCACGTCATCCTTCACGAACTCCACCTGGGCAATGAGCGGCGGCAGCGACGTCGCATTGCCGATGCCGGCGCCGAACAGAAGCACGCCGATGAGCAGCAGCGGAACGCTGGTGCCGCCGGCGGCGATGAAGGCGACGATGCCGGCGATCTGCACCGCGTAATTGGCGCAGGCCACCAGCCGGCGGTCGGCGCGCTCGGGCATCAGCCAGCCGGCAAGCGTGCGCCCGGCGATCGCCGCGGCGGTCGCCGCTCCGGTGGCGAGGCCGGCCTGCGGCGCCCCGAGCGCCGGCACCAGGAGCGAGAACAGGTGCGCGATCAGCCCGATCTGCGCGAACAGACCGAGCGCCATCCCGGCCGCCAGGGTCAGGAATTGGAGATCGCGCCACAGCAGCGACCCCGGCAGGGGTCGTGCCGTCGGCACAGTCACGGATGTTGTCGGCTTGCCGGGCGCGTCGCCGTCGGGAGTCATTCCCAGTTGGTGCGGCACGCGGGACAAGTACAAGTCGGCGAGGACCCACGTCGCGGCGGCGGTGACCAGTCCGATCGCCGCCGCTGCCGTGGGGAAGCCCAAGCTGCCGATCGCCATCACCCACAGGGGCGAGAACACGACGCCGCCGATACTGGCGCCGTTGTAGGCCATGGCAAGCGCCGCCGGCCGCGTGCGCACGAACCAGGGCGAGACGATCGCATTGACCGCGGCACCACCCATGGTGGCCCAACCGGCCCCGCTGAGCAGCGTCGCGAGGAACAGCATCCAGGGCGAGGACGCGCTCGCCCAACCGAGAACGCCGAGCGCGAGCGCGCAGGCACCGGCCTTGGTGACGGTCGGCAACCCGAAACGTCGGTGCAGCGCGGGCAGATTGGCGACCACCACGGCCCCGACCAGAAAGTGGGCCGTCACGGCGGTGGAGACGAGGGCGAGCGGCCAACCGCGTGCCTCGCGGACGGCATGCAGATAGACGGGCGGACCGTAGAAGCCCAGTCCCCATCCGAACACGGCCAGCACGAACGCAGCACCGACCACCCGCCATCCGTAGAACGTGCGTGCATGCATTGCGACGGCCATCTGCCTCCCGCCGGGCCGCGACCATAGATCGTCCTGTCGATCGGATCAGCAGGCAATGGTTCGGGGGCGGCCGAACCATCGCCGAGCGCGGGTTACGGACGCTGCCGCTCCCCATGTGATTCCCGTCACAGAAACCGCGGTTGCAAGCCTCTATCTCGTCCGCTCGGAGATGCGCCTGTCGAGGGTCAGCCCGTGATCGTCTGCTCGTGCAACGTCTTGTCGGACCAGCAAATCCGGAGCGTGATCAGCCATCGCGCGCCTCGGGTGAGCCAGGTCTATTGCGGGCTCGGCTGCGCCGCGCAATGCGGTCGTTGCGCCGGCACCATCCGGCAGATCATGAACGAAGTACTCCACGCACGCGTGGAGACAGGCAGCACGACGTAGCCTATAAGCCGGGCTCCCTTCCGCTGGAAGCGAGTGCCCGCATGCTCAAGCTCTACCATGGCCGCACATCGGTGTGCTCGATCAAGGCGCGGCTCGCGCTCGCCGAAAAGGGCGTGACATGGGACGACCAGCTCCTGACGCTGCGCGGCGACCAGTTCGACCCCGGCTACATGAAGCTCAATCCGAACGCCGTGGTGCCGACCCTGGTGCACGACGACAGGGTGATCATCGAGTTGACGGTGATCATGCACTATGTCGACGACGCGTTTCCCGGCCCGGCGCTCATGCCGACGGACGCGGCCGGCCGTGCCAAGGTTCACATGACCGCCAAGCTGATGGACGAGTACGTCCACAATTCGTGCACGGTGCTGACCTTCGCGACGGCCAATCGCGCCGCCCTGCTGCAGATGAAACCCGAGGACCTGGAGGCCGAGCTCGCCAAGTCGCCAAGCCGCTGGCGAGCCGACGCCAAGCGCCAGGCCGCCCGCCATGGGCTCGACGCACCGCTCGTCGCGGACGCCCTGCACCATCACGCGGCGCTGCTGGACCGGATCGACGCCGCCATGGAGACTGGGCCGTACATCGCCGGAGCGACCTACTCGCTCGCCGACGTCGCGGCGATCCCGTACGTATGGCGGCTGGACAAGCTCAGGCTGGCCCGCCTGTGGGACAAACGCCCCGGGGTTGCCGCGTGGTTCGAGCGTGTGCGGCAGAGGCCGTCGTTCGCTACCGCGGTCGACCAGTGGCTGACGCCGGCGGACATCGAGCGCTACGCGAGCTTCCAGCCCGACCCGTGGCCGAAGGTGAGCGAGCTGATCAGCTCGCCATGACCGGCTCGCGACCGATCAGGCGCGCCAGCTGCTTGAGGCGATTGAACAGCCGCTCGCCGGCGAGCGCGGCGAACTCGCCCCTCAGGTCGAGCACGAGCCTTCCCTGCTCGACTTTCATCGGTGTGCGCGGCAGCACACCCGGCATCGCCGCCGAGACCAGGTGGCCGACCCGCATTGCGGCGCCGAGCACGCGGGCGCGGTCGAGCATGCGGGGGGTGGCGAGCTCGCGCAGGCGCGGGGACAGCTCGTCGTCGATCAGCCCGACGTGACGGAAGAACACCGCGAGCGCGAGAAATGCGCGGCTCGGATGATCGATGCCGACGAAGGCGGCATGCGCGATGATGTTGAGCGACTGCTCGCCGCGATAATCCGGGTGCGCGCGCCAGCCGATGTCGGCAAGCAGGCACGCGGCATGGCGCAGCCGCTTCTCCTCCGCAGGCTCGCCGAGACCGGAGGAGGCCATGAAGCGATCGGTCCAGGCGATGAGCTCCTCGCCGTGCACCGGTGAGCGCGAGCGCAGCTGATTGAGTTCGCGCGCGGCGGCAAGCAACGGATCGTCCCGGCGCGCGGCGGCGTCGAGCACCGAATAGAGCAGGCCTTCCCTTACGCCGAGCGCAGAGATCACCACCTCGCGCGGCTTGGCGATGCGCACGACGTGCTCCAGCACGAGCGCTCCGTAGGCGAGCAGCGGTCGCCGCGCATCGGAGATCACTTCGATGCGCGACAGCGTCTCCGGCGCGACCCGATGGACGAGCCGCGAGAACTCGAACACCTCCTGCGCCGGCAGGATGTAGCCGTGCGTGACGTGGAGGGGATAGCCGGTCTGCCACATATGCAGCCGGGCGAGCGAGCGCCACGTGCCGCCGATCGCATAGAAGCTGCGTCCGGTGCCGGACCGCAACGTCCGGACGTCGCCCAGGGCCTTCCTGACGATCTTCTCCGCCTTCTTGACGGATTTTGCCGAAATGTCCTGCAGCGCGAGGCCGCCGAGCGGCAGCGTGATGCCGGGTTTCACCCTGCTGCCATGCACGTCGACCAGTTCCAGCGACCCGCCGCCGAGATCGCCGACGATGCCGTCGGGCCGATGGATGCCGGAAATGATGCCGAGGGCGGTGAGCTCGGCTTCGCGCTTGCCGGACAGCACGTCGACCCGGGTGCGGCAGATGCGCCCGGCCTCGGCAATGAAGGCCGGACCGTTTGCCGCGTCGCGGCACGCCGCGGTGGCGATGACCCACAGCCGCTCGACATGCATCGTGTCGCACAGTGCACGAAATCGGATCAGCGCCGCGAGCGCCTGGTCGACCGCCTCCTTGGCGAGCAGCCCGGTCGTCTGCACTTCGCGGCCGAGGCCGCACAGCGTCTTCTCGTTGAACAGCGGCGTCGGGCTCCGCGTGAGCCCCTCGTAGACGACGAGACGGACCGAATTGGAACCGATGTCGATGACCGCAACGGGCAGCCCGAGAGCCAGCCGCCCCTGGGCCGCTTCGCCGTTCCCCGGCTCAGGCGCGCTCGCGGCGGCGCGTGAGGCTGCGAGGCGATGATTCTTTGAGTGACTTTCCACGACCTGACAGACTCGGGTTTGTCATGAAGTACTTGTGCGCGTTGAAGGGCTCCTCGCCCGGCGCGGCCTTTATGCGCATCGACGTGCCATCCGGCAAGACTTTCCAGCTCTGCTGATTGTCCTTGAGATTCGCAACCATGATCTGCTCGAGCACCTGCTCATGCACAGTCGGATTGACGATCGGACACATCGCCTCGACCCGCCGGTCGAGATTGCGCGGCATGAGATCGGCCGACGAGATGTAGAGCGCGGCCTTCGGGTGCGGTAGCCCGTGCCCGTCACTGAAGCAGAAAATGCGGCCGTGCTCGAGGAATTGGCCGATGATCGACTTCACCCGGATGTTCTCCGACAGTCCGGGAACACCCGGTCGCAGGCAGCAGATCCCGCGTACCACCATGTCGATCTGCACGCCGGCCGCCGAGGCGGCATAAAGCGCATCGATGACTTCCGGATCGACCAGTGCGTTCATCTTCATCCAGATCGCCGCCGGCTTGCCGCTCCGGGCGAATTCGGTTTCGCGCGCGATATGGGCGAGGATACGCTTTTTCAGCGTGATCGGAGAGACGGCGATCTTCTCCACTTCTGCCGGCTCGGCATAGCCGGTGATGAAATTGAAGATGCGGGTGACGTCGCGGGCGATCACCGGATCGGCCGTGAAGAACGAGAGGTCGGTATAGATGCGCGCGGTAACGGGGTGATAATTGCCGGTTCCGACGTGCACATAGGAGACCAGCGAGCCGCCTTCGCGGCGGACGACGAGCGAAAGCTTGGCGTGCGTTTTCAACTCGATGAACCCGTACACGACCTGCACGCCCGCCCGTTCCAGGTCGCGCGCCCAGCGGATATTGGCCTCCTCGTCGAAACGGGCCTTGAGCTCGACCAGGGCGGTCACCGACTTGCCGGCCTCCGCGGCTTCGGCGAGCGCACGGACGATCGGGCTGTTGGGCGAGGTGCGGTAGAGCGTCTGCCGGATCGCGACCACGTCGGGATCGCGCGCGGCCTGATTGAGAAACTGCACCACCACGTCGAACGATTCGTACGGATGGTGGACGATCAGGTCCTTTTGCCGGATGGCGGCGAAGCAGTCGCCCGCATGGTCGCGGATGCGTTCGGGAAAGCGCGGGTTGTAAGGCACGAACTCGAGGTCGGGCCGTTCGACGCGGGCAAGCTGGGACAGCTCGTTGAGCGCCAGCATGCCGTCCACCAGGAAGACCTCGTCGTCGCCGCAGCCGAGCGCGCGCTGGACGAAGCGCTTGAGCTCGTCCGCCATGAAGGCGTCCATCTCGAGCCGGATCACCGACCCGCGACGGCGCCGCTTGAGCACGGTCTCGAACTGGCGGACGAGATCTTCCGCCTCTTCCTCGATCTCGATTTCGGAATCGCGGATGACGCGGAAACCGCCCTGCCCTTTCACCGTGTAGCCGGGAAACAGGCGGGGAATGAACAGGACCGTGGCCTGTTCCAGGGTGATCAGGCGGGCCGAGCCGGAATCGGCAGTGGGCAGGCGAATGAAGCGGTCGATCTTGTGGGGAACGCGGATCAGGGCATTCATCGCCCGGGCGTCGCTCGCGCGGGTGAGCTGGAGCGCGATGGTAAAGCCGAGGTTCGGGATGAACGGAAACGGGTGCGCCGGGTCGATCGCCAGAGGGGTGAGGACCGGGAACACGTGGTGGAGAAAATGATCCTCCAGCCAGGCCCGCTCCGCCTTGGTCAGCGAATCCCCCTCGACCAGGACGATGTTCTCAGTGCCGAGCTCCTGGCGCAGCTCCCGCCAGCGCGCCTGCTGGTCACTGGCGAGACGCGCGACGGCCTCGCCGATGCGGGTCAGCTGCTCGGCGGGCGTGAGCCCATCGGGGCTCTTCTCGCTGATTCCTTCGCGCACCTGGCCCTTGAGACCGGCCACGCGGACCATGAAGAACTCATCCAGGTTGTTGGCGCAGATCGACAGGAAGCGTACCCGCTCGAGCAGCGGATCATTGGTGTTCTCCGCCTCCTCCAGGACCCGTCGGTTGAAATGGAGCCACGACAGTTCCCGGTTGATGAAGCGCTCGGCGCTGCGAGCGATCGAATTGGCCGCCGGGGCGGCCTGTGGCGGCGTCCCGCGGGACTCTGCCCTGGCCACGCCTGCCGGACTCGATTCCAGAGGTAATACAACGGCTTCGGCGCGGTCTGTCATGGTCGTGTCCGGTCCTTTGGCGGAATCCTGGCGGGCAAAGATGACAACCCGGTGACAATCATGCGCCTGGAACCGGGATCGGCGTCAATGGTACGCGGGATCGCCCAAGAAAAACTGGCGATACGCGGAGTGGCCGGGCGCAACGGCGGTCAGCACGATGGATGACCCCCGACGGGCTCCGGAACCTCAAGTTGGTGACGCAGACGGACCACCGCAATGATCGATCTGTCGGGTCGAATGCGGTCGGTTCGACCCTCCCGGGTGCGGTAAGGTAGCAACAGGTTGCAGGCCGTCCGACCTACAGGGCGCAATTGACGCCGATCAACATCATGGGGCTCGGCCAACCTAATTTGCCGGTCTCCCCGGGGAGTCATAATGAAGTGCACCGATACGATCGTCGTCCTCCCGACCTACGATTGCGACCATTACCTCCAACGTGCCGAGATGTATGCCCGCGCGGCCGACGCCGAGCCGGATCCCGCCATCAAGGCGGCGCTCGTAACCGCCCATCGGGAATGCCAGCGCAGGGCCGCCGAGCTCGCCCAGCAGGGCTCTCCGCCGATGGACGTGGAATGGCAGGAGTGAATATCAGCCTCATCTGCCCGACGTGCCGACCGATCGCGGACGATCACGCGCGCACGGTCGCGGCCGCCGCGTGACGGCGCTGCCAGAACGGTGCATGCGGCCACCGTCTCTCCATCCGATAATAGCGCTCGCGCGTCTGAAGGTAGGTGGAAAATGCCCGCTCCGCGTCCGCCCGGTACCCTTGCACGAGTGACCGGTCGCCGCGGCATAGCGCCGCCGCCGCCTGCGCCGCTTTGCGCCCCCACTCGAGGCCCTTCGAAATGCCCTCCGACGACAACGGATCGAAGCTCATCGCCGCGTCGCCGACAGCGAGCCACCCCTCACCTTCGACGGCGTCCAGGCGCTGGGTGCGGGCGGTGCGGATTTGCACGTCGCCATCGCCACCCAGGCTGTTGATGCGCGAAGCGGTGAGCGACGAGGCCTCGAGCTGCGCACGCCACGCGGCGAGCCGGCCGCCGTGCGACGTCTCCACCAGATCGGAATCGGTGAGAAAGGTCGCGACGATCGTCCCGTCGGACAGGCCGGCCGAATACCACCATCCGGTTTCGAGGGCTTCGATGAAAATTCGCGTGTCGGGTGACGACGAGCCACGCGCGTATTGAACCAGGCCGATCAGATCGTCATAGACGATCGGATTTGCGCCCAGCCGCTTGGCGACGGAAGCCGCCCGCCCGGTCGCGTCGATCACCACGTCGGCGCAGAGCTCGCAAGCTCGCGTGTCCTCTGCCAATGCCACATGCCATTGGCCCGACAGGCGACGAAGGTCGAGCACCTTGGCGCGGGTGAAAGACGCCGCGCCAAGCTCCGCCGCATGAGCCATCAGGCATCGGTCGAACACCGGGCGGCTCAGGTTCCAGCCTTCGCCGTGGGGATGAAAAATGTAGTCCTTGTCGGCGGGCTCGGACGTTCCCCACACCGAGCGAATTCCCGGGGAGCGAGCATGCGAGCCGGCTTCGGGCAGACCGGCGATGCCGAGGGAGGCAAGAAGCGGCTTGGCGCTTGGCGGCAGATGCTCGCCGACACGGAATGCATCGTAGTCGGATCGCTCGATGATCGCGACGGCGAGGCCATCGCGCAGCAGCGCGATGGCCGTCGCCAGCCCGGCGGGACCGCCGCCGACGATGGCGACGTGGTATCGAGATGAGAGCAATGCCGGTGCTCAGTGAACGGTGCCGAAGCCGACGCTCAGCCCCGTCGGGTGACATTCCTCCTCCGTCAGCGAGGCGTCCAATCTCAGCGGCTTCACCCGATCCCTGGGAACCTGGTGCGGATAAGGAAAGCCTGCATCGATCCACGCTTGCAACGTCTCTTCGGCGCTATGGCCGTCGTTGCCCGGAATGATGGTTTTCAGGGCATATGCCCAGGGTGCGGCCGCCTTCAAGAAGTCGGCCGGGCTTTGCTTCGGCAGTCGTTCCGCAAGAGCGATCAGGAATTCCCGCGCGAATTCGGCCGAATTCGGAGCATCCCGAATCTTGTCGAGCCAGGCCGCGACGTCCAGTCTCCCTATCCCGGCATCGGCCGAATTGAGCGTATGATCGTCGAAGACCGGCCGGTGTAGCGCGGCGATGTACGTCACGCCGCGGATCATGCTCCAACCGACCCACGACTTGAATTCGGGCGCGGATCTTGTCTCGTGCCTTGAGTCTCAAGGCCTTCATATCGGGCTCTCTCTCCTTCCTGCGCTCCTCCTCGGCCGCTGCGGCCACCTCCTTCGACGCCACTTCCAGCCACAGGCCAAGGCGATGGTCGGAGACTGCCTGCCGCCAACGCTTCAGCTCGTTGTCGGGGATCTGTTGAGCGAGCAAGGGGTCGATCGTCACCAGGTGATCCTTCAGCGCGGAGAGCTCATGGTCGGCCGCCCGCTTGTGCCTTGCGCCCAGTGCCAGCGTCCAATCGCGCCACAGCTTGATCTCGTCTTCGGTGAAGACGCGGTACATCTTTCCGCCGCGGAACTCCAATGCCTTGAAGAACTTGCTTTGATCGGGATGTCCCGGCACGATGTATCCGCTCTCCACGAGGGACGTCAGAAACTGGACCGGATCCCCGAACAGTGCATTGATGCTGGTGCCATCCAGCTGCCTGGTTCCGTGATTGTATTGCCCGAAGGGCTGCTTCTGCTGGATGAGCTCGATCAGGCGGTCCTCCAGAGTAGGCGGCTTCTTGATGACCGCGATGAGCTGATCGATGAGGATCGCGAACGTATGCTGGAAAGCGACGTAGCCGTCCCATATCCGTCGCCAATGCTCCTGCACCGCGCGGTCTCCGCCTTCTTCGCGTACTTTGCAGAGGTAGATCTTGACGGCGCGCAGGATTTCCGCGCCGTGACCGCTCGATGCGTTGTCGATGGCAATGTGCATTCGATAGAAGTGTGAGCTGAGACCCGCGTTCTCGACGATCTTGCTGATCCGGTAGAGGTCGAGAACCGTCCACTCCAGCCACAACGTCATCCCGATTATCTCCGGGTAGTAGACCGTGGTGAATTCGGAGATGGCCACCTGAAAGGCCGCGCTGTCGAAGGCCGCGTCGAGGAACCGCGGGTCCCGGGCAAAGGCACTGCTCGTGACCGGGGGCGGATAGAAACCGAACGAATGGCACAGATCGCGGTAGATGTTGGCGTGGTTCTGCGAAGCCACGCCGTCGCCCAGCTCCTCTTTGAAGATCGAAAAGAGTGTCGCATTCACCTCGTCGACCGGTCCGAGGCGGTGGATATTTCGTAGCCAGGACCCGTCGAGGAAATTAAACGGGGTGAGCTGGCGTATTCTCTCGATGACGTTCTCGCGGGTACGAAAATACGGATTTTGTTCCGGGTCGCTCGCGTCGTAAGCGACGGACACGCCGTTCACATCCTTGGTAAAGGCAAAATCCGAGCAGTCGTCATAGACATCCTTCATCCGCTGCTCGAATGTCTGCTCGTCGTAGCGAAACTGCCGGATATTGTCCATGAAAGCGAAGGCGTCGGTGCGCTCTTGCACATCGCGCGCGGCTTCCAGCACCTTCTCGACGAATTCCCTCACTTTCGGCCGCGCCTCTCGGTGGTCTTCCATGTTCAACAGGCAATGGAACAGTTCGCGCACATCCATGCCCGCATAGGGACGTCGTTGCATCTCGACCTGCACGATTTCCGGCGGGTCGGAGGGGAGGCCCTTCCAGTTGGTCTTGCGGGGCACGACGAAACCGAGCTCGCTCCAATAGCGGACCATGTCGTCGCAGCCGCGGCGCTCGGAATTGCGCGGATCGTCCTCCGCGGTCGCCGGGTTGTTCCATGGCCGACGGAACAGCGTGGTAACGCCGAGACCGCGGTCCCATTTGTTGCGACCCTCGAGGCCTTCAGCCACGTGAGGCTGTCCCGGCCGCCACGCGTTATTGACCTCCTCGAAATCGGCTTCCGCAATGACGTCGTCGGGCCGCGCCGCCGGCCACCAATTGCCAACACATTCGTAAAAGTCCGCCTGCCAGGGCAGGCACATATATTTGGTAATATCGCCGGGACCGTGCGCCTTGGAATCGATACGGAAGGCCTCGGCATAGAGGCTTGGCTTCTTCGCGATCCAGGACATCTCGATGCCGGGGTGCAGCGCGCCGCCCACGCACGGCTCCAGGGCCGCCCGTTGCAGCGCCACGACCTGATCGGCGAACGGCATTAGATCGATATCGGAAAATTGCTCCGGTTTGCCGGTGACGAAATTCCCGTCCCGCCATTGCTGGAACTTGCGGTACTGGGACGGCAGGATGGTCAGCCAAGTGGCGAACTCGCCCCGTGTGGCATCGCCGCCGTCACCCGACATCGGCGGCATGAACGTGCCGGCGGCCTGCGCCTTCGCCTCCGGGCTGTCGGGGTCGAGCATCGGATTGCGGATGCGCCGAAACACCTGCGCGCGCGCTTCCTGAGCCGAACGCCGCTCCTCCAACGCCTGGATGTCGGGCACCGCCATGGCCGCCGACGCCAGCAACTCGGCATTGATCTTCAGTTTTTCGCCTTTCTTCTCTTTGCGGAAGTTCTCCCAGCTTGTTGTAGCCGTGTCCGCGCCGCGCTTCGTTGTTCACCCAGGCGGTGTCGGCGGCACGCAGCAGGATCGGATAGATGTCGCGAAAATAGACGGCGTCATCGTCATTGGGCCATTCCCACGTCTCGTCCGTCGCTTTCTGATTGTGATCAAGAACGACCTCACGGATGAGATCGTAGAGCGTGACGATCGAATGGATACCGGGCGCGAACTTGGGCGGGGCAACGATGATCCAGGCGGCGTCCTCGGCGGCGCTGATGGCGATCTTGCGTCCTCCCGCTTCGTCCGGCAGCGTCACGGTGGCGGTGACCGGCCCATCGGAAACATCGTCATACCAATAGTCGTTGTTCGCCCAGAAATCGTAGCGCTCCGAATCGGCACCGATGGGATTGCCGGGCTTGGTCGAGCCGGACTTGCCGAAACCGCCCAGCACGAGAAGGCGACCCTGCTTGTCGACCCGAAGCTCGCCCAGCGGCACCTGCGTCCCGCGAAACGAGCCGGTGTCGAACGCCACGCTCTGCGGACCGTCCGGGCCGAGATGGTCCCCGCCGTCGATGGAGCGCGCACCCGGATCGATTACGAGCCGTTGGCGCGCCTCCACCTTGTCCGGCTGCTGCCCCTCGTCGACCGGAATGTCACCGTTGCGCACCCTATGCCGCGAAGGGTGCTGGTCTTTCCGATAGAAATTATACCAGGCGCCCTTCTTGTTCTTGAGATGCACGCGCCACTCGACTTTTGCTTTCGGGTAGCCATCACCTTCGGCGCCTTCCAGCGGCAATTCCCCGAGAATGGTTCCTTGCTTGTCATAGGCATAGATGCGGAAGCGCGCGGCCTGACGTTTGACGCGGCCCTTGGTATCCTTGAATCCGCCCGGCGGCACTTCGACGTCGCGCGGCTCGCAAGGCTGCTCCGGCCCGATGAAATATTCGTCCGGGCTATTGCCGACGCGAGCGATCCCGATACCCGGATGAATCCTGCAGGTTTCGACGCGCGAGAAATCGAACGGCGTTGCGGCCTTTGTATCCGCCATAAAAACCCCCCATGGCGATCGAGCTTGCTGACTCGAAACTTTGCGCTCGATATTGAGTGACAGCTTGACATCAATGCACAGCGACGGAAAGTCGGGTGTGAAATTCTTCACACCCTCGGGCCGTGTGCGGGACTACCTTGTGGTATCGGGGGCCGAGGCGCAGCCAAGGCGCGCGGGGAGCCGCACGCGACGTTTCCAGCATGCCGACGCGAGACCGCTCCGCCAACAGCCGGGGCGTCGATGGCATTTCGATGAACGACAAGGGGGAAGGAAAATGAACGATGCAAATCCGAAGCCGGCCCCGACGCGCCGCGACGTCATAGCGGGGGCCGCCGCCGTCGGTGTCGCGGCGGGGATCGCTCCGTTCTCGAGCGCTGCGCGTGCGCAATCGGGCAGGCCGCCGCACGTCGTAATCGTCGGCGCCGGCCTGGCGGGACTGTGCACCGCCTACCTGCTGCAGAAGGAGGGATGGACCTGCACGATTCTGGAGGCCGAGCGCAACCATGTGGGCGGACGCGTGCGGACGATGCCGATCGGCAACGGCCTGTACTGGGAGGCCGGGGCCATGCGGATCCCCGAGAAACACACGATCACGTTGAAATATGTGAATGAGTTCCGGCTGGAGTTGCGGCAATTCATCCTGGACACGCGCGCCTATTTCGCGCGCGGGCGCAAGGAGCTCGACGAAGCGAAGATCAGGCAGGTCTACCGCCTCGCTTCAGGGGAGAAGGACAAGCTGTCCAAGGACCTGTGGGAGCTGAGCGTCCACGGTCCGCGTGACCGATTGACGCCGCAAGAGAAAGAAGAGCTCAACTCGGCGAACACGTTCACATCGGCCGCGCTCAAGACTTTGGACAGCGTCTCGCTCCGGCAGTTGATCGAGCAGGCGCGCCTCGCCGGCGAGCCGCTGTCGGAGGAGGCGATCGAGTACCTGCTGTTCGGCTACGGCAACCTGACGCTCCAGCACTCGGCCGCCACCGAATTCCTGCGCGAGGAGCTCAACAACGTCTGGGATCCGCCGTTCCATCAGATCGTCGGAGGCAACGAGCGCCTGCCGAAGGCATTCCAAGCCAGGCTGAGGACCGCCCCCAAGATGGGCTGCGAGGTCATCGCCCTGGAACAGGAGACATCTTCCAATCGCGTCGCCGCGGTCTATCGCACCGGCAGAACGGTGCAGCGCGAGTGGGGAGACTTCGTGGTCTGCACCGTGCCCCTGTCGGTTCTGCCGCGCATCGACGCGCCGTTCCTGGGCGAAAAGCGGCGGGCCATTCACGAGTTCTGGTACGAACCCGCGACGAAGGTCGTCGCCCTCACCAAGCGACGATTCTGGGAGACGGAGGACGGCTTCTACGGCGGCTCCACGTCCACCGACCTGATAACCGGCTCGATCTACTATCCGTCCGACAATCCATCCAAGGCTCCGGCTGTTTCCCGCGGGCCGGGGGTGTTGATCCTGTCCTATGCGTGGGGACAGGATGCACGCCGGCTTGGCGCCATGCCGGCCAGCGAACGCGAGGCCTTCGCCGTCAGTCAGGTGAGCAAGGTCCACCCGAGATTGAGCGAGCCCGGCATGGTGCTGAAAACAGCCAGCTGGGCATGGGACCAATATCGCTGGGCGAGCGGCGCCTTCGCGTTCTATCTGCCCGGACAGTTCACCCGGATCCACCAGCAGGTGCTGGCTCCCGTGGGCCGCATCTATTTCGCCGGAGAGCACTGCTCGCACAGCCACAGCTGGATGCAGGGCGCGCTCGAGTTGGCCGAGGCCGTGACCAAGACACTGCTGGCACGCGGGCGATGAGCGGCTCAACCGTGCGCCGCCACCCGGGGGCGCGGCGACCTCGGCTCATCCGAGCTCCTTGAGCAGGGCGGCCGCCTTCCGCAGGTCGGGCGTGTCGAACCCTTCGGCGAACCAGCCATAGACCGGGGCGAGCAGCTCATAGGCGTCGCGGCGCCGGGACTGCTCCTGCCAAAGGCGCGCCAGCCCGACGGCCGCTTGCAGTTCCCAGGTTCTTGCCTGCTGGCCGCGAGCAATCTCCCGCGACTCCTGCAGGCAGGTTTCGGCCTGCAAGGGGGAGCCTTGCCGGATCAACAGCTCGGCTTTCAGGCCGTGCAGCCGGGCGGCGAAAAAGCACTCCTTCGTGGCTTCGACCACTGCGAGCGCCTCATCCACCACTGCGAGCCCCTCGCTCGGCTGTCCGGCGAAGAGATGCGCTTCAGCCAGCGTCGCCAGCCAACGCGGCTGGTCCATCCGGGCTCCGGTCGCCTTGAACGCCGCCATGCCCTGCCGCAGCAGCTCCAATCCGCCTTCCGCGTCTCCCTGCCGGGACATCGCCCAGCCTTGCAACATCGTGGCCTCGGCCAGCCAGAACGGGAAGCTGTGCTTCTCGGCCAGCGCCTTCGCCTCGTCGGCAAACTTGAGCGTGACATCCGCCTCGCCGCGACACTGATGCACGAAGGCGCGATAGAGCAGCGCCTGGGCAAGGCTGAAGGGGTGGGACAGGCGCTGCACCAGTGCGATCAATTCCTCGCTGCGCGCAAGCGCGCGATCGGCAAAGCCGAGGATCGACAACACCAAGGCTTCATGCACCAGGCAGGCGACGCCGGGATCGTTGCCGTATTGATAGGCGTGGCGGTGATGCGCGCTCGGATCGTAGATGAGGCGCCCCTGCTCCAGATGCCGGAGGCCCTCCGTCAGCTCGCCGCGCCAGAGGAGAGTCATGCCCATCGCTCGCTGGGCTTCGAGCTCGAACGCGGTATTGGCCTCGTTGCGGGCGAGCCTCAGCATCTCCTGGGCCAGGGCCGACGCCTCCGACCACTCCGCCCGCACCAGATCGTAGACCCACAGCCCGCGCAGCACCGAGAACCGTTGCGTCATGTCCTTCGACTGGCCGCACAGAACGCGTGCGCGCGCATAGGCCGCTTCGACCTCCGCGGCGCCGAAGCCTTTCACCGCCGTCAGCGTCGCGCCGAGCTGCGTACGCAGATCGAGCTCACGCTCGTCGCGCTCCTGGGTGTGCGGCACCTTCTCGAGCAGTGTCAGGGCCTGAGTGAAATGGCGGACCGCTTCGACGTTGGCTGAGCGCTGCACCGCCTGTTCGCCGGCCTTGCGCCAATACTTGATGGCCGGCTCGATCAGGCCGGCGGCCGTGTAGTGGTAGGCAATCAGCTCGGGCGGCGTTTCGGCGAAGTTCCTGCGCTCGGCCGTCACCAGTTGTGCGATCTGCATGTGGAGCGCTTCGCGCTTCGACTTCAGGAGCGATTCGTAGGCGGCATCGCGGACGAGCTCGTGCTTGAAGACGTAGTACACCTCGGCGCCGTAATGCTCCTGCCTGAGCAGCCCCGCCCGCTCGATCTCGTCGAGCGAGGCGCGCAGCGTTTCCTCGCCGAACGGCCACAGGCACAGCAGCAGCCAATAGGGAAACGTCCGGCCGATGGTCGCGCCCAGCTGCGCCACGGGCTTCGCCATCCCCAGCCGATCGAGCCGCGCCATCAGGGATTCGCGCAGCGTCGTCGGGATATTGATCGGCGTCGGTGTGATGACGGGCGGCGGAGCCGCCGGCGCGTGCAGCTCCTGCAGCGACCGGGTAAGCTCCTCGATGAACAGCGGCACACCGTCGGTGTGATCGACAATATGGGCGCGCACCGAGTTCGGGCAGGGATTGCTGGCGCGCCACCAGTTGCACGATCTCCATGGCGTGCTGCTTGTTGAGGTGATCGAGCATGAGCTCGGTCACATAGGTCAGGCCGCGCCAGGGCGACTCGAACTCCGGGCGCGCGGTAATCAGTATCAGTAGATGCGCCGAGCGAACCGACTCGATGGCCGTGGTCAGGAATTCCTGCGTGCTCGGATCGCTCCACTGAGCGTCTTCGAACAGGAAAACCACCGGCTTGCGACGCGACAACGTCAGCAGCCGAGTGACGAGCCCGTCGATCGACATCCGGCGTAGCTCGCGAGCATTGGGAGCGAAGTCGGGATAGCGCTCTTTGGTCGGCAGCGAGAGCAAGGCGGCGAACACCGGAGCCAGCCGGCTCGCCTGATCGCCGCATTCGCGCAGCAGCTCCTCGAGCTTGTCCAGGCGCGTCTCGAGGCCGTCCTCGCGAAACATGCCGGCCGAGCGTTCGATCTCTTCGATGAGCGGCCGGAATGCGGTATTGGCATGGTATCCCGAGCACTGGCAGTGAAGCACCGTATGCGGCTCGGATGCGATCCTGGATACGAAAGCCTCGCACAAGTGCGACTTGCCGATGCCGGGCTCGCCGAAAATGAACGCGACCTGCCCGTTGCCCGTTCCGGCGCGCGACCAGCAGTGCAACAGCGCGTCGAGCTCCTCAGTTCGATTGACGAGCGGAAGGACGCCCTCCGGATGGCGCGCCGAGAACCGGCTGACGGTCGCGCGCGATCCGACCACGCGCCATACTTTCACCGACTCGCCGAGCCCTTTGACCTCGCGGCCGCCCAGGTCCTCGCACTCGAATTTCGAGCCGATCAGTTGTCGCGTCTCCGACGCGATCAGAATCGCGTTCGGATCGGCGAAGGATTGCAGGCGCGCCGCCAGGTTGAGCGTCATGCCGAAGGCCGGCTCCTCCTTGGAGGCGCCCTCGCCGATCGAGCCCCCCACGACGACCAGGCCGGTGGCGATACCGACGCGAACGGAAACATCCGTCGCCCGCTTCGGGTCGGCGCCGCTCAGCAGACGCGTTGCCTCGACGATCTCCAGGGCGGCCTGGACGGCGCGTTCGGCGTCATCCTCATGCCCGGCCGGATAGCCGAAATAGGCCAGCAGGCCGAGCCCGGTGTGCTTGGCGACGTATCCGTCGAAGCGCTTGATGACCGCACTCCACGCATTGAGCCGAGGCTTTAGCAGCTCATTGAGATCCTCCGGATCGATCGCACCGGATCCCGTGGCGATGCCCTCGAGCTCGCAAAACAGGATCGTGAGCTGGCGCCGCTCCGAGTTCGAGCTCCCCTGGTCCAACGTGTTTGCTCCTGGCCTGCGATCATAACTCCTCATTGTGACCAGCCTTCGTTCCTACACGAAAGAATGTCTCCGGGCGAGAGCGGTCAAGCAATCAGACCAATCAACACCCGCGAACCAGCCGCATGAGCAGGCTGCGCTCCACCGCGGCGGGCGAACTCTTAGTCCCACACGCTTTTCCTGCGTGTTAAACAGTTCACACCATCGGTAGATATTCGCTATGTAAGCGTCGGGAGCGCCTGAACCGAGGGCGTACGGCGAAACGGCGCCTGATTGCGAGAAAGAGGACAAATCATGCTGCATCGTGGCTTGCTCGTCGCGCTCGCCTTGCTGGGGCCAGGTCAATGCCCGACAGCGTTCGCGCAGGACTATCCGACGCGCGCGATTTTGGTGATCGTGCCCTGGCCGGCGGGAGGCGCGGTGGACACGCTGGCCCGCATCGTCATGCCGAGGCTGGCCGACCGTCTCGGCAAACCGGTCGTCATCGAGAACAAGCCGGGTGCGGGGTCCACGCTCGGAAGCGCGCTCGGCGCCAAGGCCACGCCCGACGGGTATACGCTGTCGATGCCGGGCAGCGGCTCCATGGCGATCGCGCCGACGCTCTACAGGAAGCTTCCGTACGATCCGGTCAAAGATTTCGAGCCGGTGGCCCTGGTCGGCCGCATTCCCTTCGTGCTGGTGGTGAATCCCCAGCTGGGGGTTCGCTCGGTCCCCGACCTGCTGCGGCTGGCGCACGAGAAGCCGGGCACCCTGTCCTACGGCTCGGGCGGCGCAGGCTCGCCCCACCACCTCTACGCCGAGCTGTTCGGCACCATGACCGGTATCAAGATGACGCACATCCCCTACAAGGGCAGCGCGCCCGCCATCGCCGACGTGGTCGCCGGGCACGTGCCGCTGATGTTCTCCGATCCGGCCCCCGCCGTGCCGCTGGTGCGGGAGGGCAAGGTGGTGGCGCTGGGCGTCAGCACAACCTCACGCTGGGCGGCCGCGCCGGAGATTCCGCCGCTCGCCGAGGCGGGGGTTCCGGGATTCGATGCGTCGGGCTGGGTCATGGTGGCGCTCCCGGCCGGCACGTCGAGGGAGATCGTCAACAGGCTTCACGCCGAGCTCAAGCGCATCCTGGAGTCGAGCGATGTCCAGCAACTGGTGACCCGCGCCGGCATGATTCCCGTCGCCAGCCCGCCACCGCCCGAGGAGATGCCGCGCTTCGTCGCCACGGAGCTCACGCGGTGGAGCAAGGTCGTGGCCCAGGCCGGCTTGGCGGGGTCGGAATAGCGCCGGCGGAGGCCGGCGCGTGGTACAGGGCCGGCCCTACAGCACACGGCCGGCCGCGTCGTCGATCAGGTGCATGTGGTCGAGATTGGCGGCGATCTTCATCCGCACACCCTCGCGCGCGCCGGCGTTCGGACTGACGCGAGCGCAGATTTCGGTGCCATTGATGGTGAAGAACACGAGCGTCTCCATGCCCAGCGGCTCGGCCACCTCGATGATCGCCTCGATCGTGCCGACGTGCTGCGCGCCGTTCTGCTTCGCCTCGGTCAGGTGCTCGGGGCGCAGCCCGAAGGTCAGTTGCTCGCGGCCCACATAGGAGCGATAGCGCGCGACACGGCTGTCCGGTACCGGGAACACGATCGTGTCGCTCAGGCGAACCTGCAGGGCGCCGGCTGTCTCCTCCAGCCGGCAAGGAATGAAGTTCATCGCGGGCGAGCCGATGAACCCGGCGACGAACCGTGTCGCCGGCGCGTGATAGAGATCGTTGGGCGCGCCGATCTGCTCGATCCGGCCGCGGTTCATCACCACCACCCGGTCGGCGAGCGTCATCGCCTCGACCTGGTCATGGGTGACGTAGACCGTCGTGGTGCGCACCTTCTGGTGCACGCGCTTGATCTCCGTGCGCATCTGCACGCGCAGCTTGGCATCGAGGTTGGACAACGGCTCGTCGAACAGGAAGACCTTGGGATTGCGCACGATGGCGCGCCCCATGGCGACGCGCTGGCGCTGGCCGCCCGAGAGCTGGCGCGGCTTGCGATCGAGCAGCTCGGTGATGTCGAGGATGCGCGCGGCCTCGCTGACCCGCCGCGCGATCTCGTCCTTGGGGAAATGCTTGAGCCGCAGGCCGAACGACATGTTCTCGTACACGGTCATGTGCGGGTAGAGCGCGTAGTTCTGGAACACCATGGCCATGTCGCGGTCCTTGGGCGGGACATCGTTCACCACCTCGCCGTCGACCATGATCTCGCCGTCGCTCACGTCCTCGAGTTCCGCGATCATTCGCAGGGTGGTCGACTTGCCGCAGCCGGACGGTCCGACCAGCACCACGAATTCCTTGTCGGCAATGTCGAGATTGATGCCGCGCACGGCCTCGGTTTCGTCGAACCGCTTCACCACGTTGCGGAGCAGGACCTGCGCCATGGCTAGCCTTTGGTTGCGCCGGCGGTCAGCCCGGCGATGTAGTAGTCCATGAGAAAGGCGTAGATGATCAGCGGCGGCGCCGCGCCGAGCAGCGCGCCGGTCATGATCTGACCCCAGTTGAAGACGTCGCCCTTGATCAGCGAGGTGATGATGCCGACCGGCAGCACCAGCTGATCGGCCGAGGTGGTGAAGGCGAGCGGATAGAGGAACTGCGCCCACGACACCGTGAAGGCGAAGATGGTGGCGGCAATCAGGCCGGGCAACGCCACCGGGATGAACACGCGGGTGAGGATCTGCCGGTAGTTGGCACCGTCCATCAGCGCCGCCTCGTCCAGCTCCTTGGGGATCGAGGCGAAATAGCCGATCATGATCCAGGTGCAGAACGGGACCGTCAGCGTCGGATAGAGGATCAGGAGCACCCACCAGCGATTGATCAGCTGGATGCCGGTCAGCTCGTTGAACACGGCGAACATCTTGAACAGCGGGATGAACAGCAGCGTCTCCGGGACCAGATAGGTGAGAAAGATCCCGGTCGCGAGCAGGCCGGAACCCCAGAAGCGCATGCGCGAGAGCGCGAATGCGGCAGGCACGCTGATCAGCATGGTGATGGTGACGACGATCACCGAGACGAGCGCCGAGTTGCGGAAGAAGGTCAGGTATTGCGAGGAGGTGAGGAGCTCGACGTAGTTGGCAAGCGTGGGATGGTAGACCCACCACGGGCTGGTCGCCGCCGAGATCTCGGCGCTGGTCTTGAGCGACGTGATCAGCATGTAAAGCGGCGGGGTGAGGAAGAAGATCGCGAACAGGACGAGGAAGAAGTACGACCAGCGCAGTGCCCAGCGGCGGTCGCCGCTCATGCTGCCGACCGGGCGGCGCCGGGCGGGCGCCGCTTCGCCGATTGTCGAGGCCACGCTCATGTTTCCTCGCTCCCACGCCGATGGATATCGCGCAGGATGAACACCGCCGCAACGCTGAGGATCGGCACCATGAACAGCGAGACGGAGGCGCCGAGCGGAATGTCGTTGCCCTGGATGCCGAGCCAGAACGACCAGGTCGCGAACACGTGGGTGCGGTCGATCGGCCCGCCGGCGGTAAGGATGCGGACGATGTCGAAATTGGCGAAGGTGACGATGAGCGAGAACAGCGCCGTGATGGCGATGATGTTGCGCATCATCGGCAGCGTGATGTACCACATCCGCTGCCACCAGTTGGCGCCGTCGATCGCGGCCGCCTCGTAGAGCTGCTCGGGCACCGACTTGAGCGCCGCCAGATACATGATCATGAAGAACGGCGCGCCGATCCACACGTTGACGAGAATGACCGAGAAGCGCGCCCAGTAGGCATCGCCGGTCCACGAGACCGGGCCAATGCTGATCTTGTCGAGCAGCCAGTTGAACGCGCTGTAGGAGGGATCGAACAGCCACAGCCAGCACAGGCAGCTCATCGCCGGCGGGATGACCCACGGCACCAGCAGCATGCCGCGCCACTTGCGCTGACCCTTGCTCGGAATGTTGTGCACGAAATGGGCGACGATGAAGCCGATGATGGCTTTGAAGATCACCGCCGTGATGGCGAAGATGCAAGACTGCTGCACCACCATCCAGAACGTCTCGCGCTTGAACAGGAACAGGAAGTTCCCGAAGCCGACGAACCGTTCCATCGACTTGTTCAGGGTGGCGAGATGGACCGAATAGAACGCCGGATAGATGACCAGCGCCGCGATCAACAGCATCAGCGGCAGCGTCATCAGGAAGGCGATACTCGACTTGCGCTGCAACGCCCGGCGAAGGCCGGAGCGCCGACGGGGACGCACCCTCGGCGGAGATTCCAACGCCACATCCACCATGCGTGACCTCGTTGCCGTCTACGACAGGGGCTGTCGCCCGCGTAGTGCCCCTGCCTTCCCTCCCCCGCGTCGGGCGGGAGAGGGTCGGGTGGATGCGCGCAAGCTCAGGTGCGCATGAAGCCTTCGATTTCGCTCTCCGCCCAGGCGAGCGTCTTCTCCAGGGGCTCGCCCTGCATGAAGCGCACGACCATCTTGGTCTGGATCGCCTGGGTATAGATCTGATGGGCGATCTTGGGCGGGGCCGGCGCCGCCGCCACCGACAGGGTCTGGTGGTTGTGCGGGTTCGGGTAGTGATAGAGCGTGCCCTTGGGCGGGCCTTCCTCGGCCCACGTCTTGAAAGTGGTGAACTTCTCGAACGAGGGCAGGTCGTAACCGGCGCTCGCCTCGACCATCTTCTCGGCCGCCGCGCGGGTCGACAGGTGCGCGAGCAGGCTCTTGGCGGCGGACTTGTTCTTGCCGAACGCCCAGATGCCCCAGAAATACGGCAGGAACGGCGCATAGCGGCCCTTCGGGCCCGCCGGCATGCCGTGCGTCCACAGCTGCTCGGCGACTTTCGGCGCGTCGCGCTTGGCGACGGCCCAGCTGCTGGGCGGATTCATGATCAGCGCGCCCTTGCCGGAGACCAGATACTTGTTGTTCGACGCGTTGTCCCAGGCGGGCGCGTCGGGCGGCAGGAACTGGGAGAGCCGCTTGTAGTATTCGAGCGCCTGGCGCACCGGGTCCGACTTGACCTTGATGGTGCCCTTGTCATCGACCAGCGCGGCGCCATAGGACTGGAAGATCGAGCCGGCGGTATCGACGTTGTCCTCGGTGATGCCGAGCCCGATGCCGAACGGATGACCCGCCTTGTGGCAGGCCTCGGCCGCCTTGAGCATGGCGTCGAGCGTCCAGGCGTCCGCCTTGGGGGCGGAGCCCGCCGGATACATCGCCACGACGTCGATCCCGGCATGCTGCTTCATCAGGTCGATGCGTGAGCACGGGCCCTTGATCTGGCTGCCGACGGTCGCCGGCACGGCGAGCCAGCGCCCCTTGTCGCGCGCGAGGTATTCGACGGTCGGATTGACCGCGCCGTTCTGCTTGATCAGCTCGGTCATGATGTCGTCGACCGGCTCGAGATTCCTGGCATGCGCCTGCGGTTCCCAGGTCGGGAAGGCGAAGATGTCGTGGCCGGACCGGGCCTGCAATTCGGCCGCGATGGTGAGGAGGTTCTTGTTGCCCTGCGACGTGATGTAGTCGATCGAGATCTCGACCTTTTCCTTTGCGCCCCATTCCTCGCACAGGACCTGCGACGCCTTGTTGGCGCCGGGAACCCAGTGATCCCAGAAGCCGATCGACAGCCGACCGGCCGCATGGGCACCGCGGACATGGGGCATGGCGAGGACGGCCGTGGATGCGGCTGTCGTTGCCAGAAAGCGACGGCGAGAAAGCTCGGGTTTGCGCATGAAGTCCTCCCTGTGCGCTCGGCTCGACGTTGCCGGTTCTTGTCAGGCCACCGACCGCTCTCGCTGGCCTTCCGGCTCTCCGTCTCGCGCCTTGCGGGCAGCTTAAGTCAAAAGCGCCGCACTTGTCAGTGCGATTTTCGTCGGGGGTTGTCCCGTACCGCCCGGTCGGCGGACCAGACCTGCTGGCAACGGTCTTGCTCCTATGACCCGTGCAACCCAGCCCGTGTCCCAATTTGGTGCAATCATGAGCAATCGCCCTGAACTTTCCTTCGGCCAGCTCCCTTCAGCGATCGGCGGGTGGGCAGAAGCCCCACGGACCCCGCGCTCCCCGGTCGCGCCGCGCGGCTCGAATTTCGACCCCGATGAGCGTCGCCGGCGCATCGTGCAGATCGAGGTCATGATCGCCGAGATGGCGAATGCGGCCGACCAGCTCGACCGCGAGATCGAGGCCGAGCAGGTGCGCGCCGGGATCAACGACCCCACGCACTATGCCTATCCGACCTATGCGAAGGCGGCGGGCGCCAGGCGAGACAATCTCAGGCGCTCGATCGAGCAGCTCAAGGAGTACCTCTAGGCGCGACCGTCTCCAGAGTGAGAGCGTTGACGGATCACGACATAGCGATCCTGGGCGGCGACACGCCGTGGACCTGGGCGTTGGCGAACGGCCTGCGCTGCCGGTTCGGCGATGTTCCGATCATCCTCGAGGACAAGGAGCCGACCGGGCGCTTCCTGCGACGGCGGATCGGCCGGCTCGGCGTGCTGACCGTCGTCGGTCAGATCGGCCTCGCCCTGGCCGCCAGGGCGTGGCGGCCGTTCTTGCAGCAGCGTGAGCGCGCTTTGGCAGAGGGGCTGGATCCGACGCCGGCAAGCTCCCGCGTCATACGCGTGCCCTCGGCCAACGATGCGGAAACGATCGAGCTGCTCGCGCGGCTTGCTCCGAAAGTCGTCGTCGTGTCGCAGACCCGCATCCTGGCGCGGCGGGTCCTGTCGGCCGTTCCGGCCACGTTCATCAACGTTCATACCGGGATCACGCCGAAATATCGCGGCATGCATGGCGCCTATTGGGCGCTTGCCACCGGCGACGACACGAATTGCGGCGTTACGGTCCATGTCGTCGACGCCGGAATCGACACCGGTCCGGTGATCGCCCAGGCCCGCATCACGCCGTCGCAGACCGACAGCTATTTCACCTATCACTGGGCTCAGCTTGCGGCCGGACTTCCCCTGCTGGTCGGGGCCGTCGAAGACGCTCTCGCCGGGCGCCTGGCGACAAGCCTGCCGCAGACCGAGGTGGACTCGCGGCTGTTCTATCACCCGACGCTATGGGGCTATCTCTGGGTGGGCCTGCAGCGCGGCGTCTGGTAGCGGATCAGCCCGCCACCGGCTCGGCATTGCGGGCATGGAGGGCGGCCCGATAGGCGAAGACCATGCCGGGGCCAAGGGTCGTGCCGGGCCCCGGATAGGCGCCGCACATGAGCGAGGCCATGTCGTTGCCGCAGGCGTAGAGCCCGCGGATGGGCTTTCCGTCGGCATCGCGCACGCGGGCATCGGCATCGGTCGACAGGCCGGTGCTGACCGCGATATCGGCCGGCCAGACCGCCACAGCGTAGAACGGCGGCTGCGCGAGACGGCCGATGCAAGGATTGGGCTTGTGGGCCGCATCGCCGTTGAAGCGGTTGAGCTCCGTTTCTCCCTTGCCGAAATCGACATCGACGCCGGTCTCGGCGAACCCGTTGTGGCGGGCGACGCTCTGGTGCAAAGCATGCGGGTCAACCCCGATGCTTTCGGCCAGCTCCTGCAACGTCGACGCCTCGAACACATATTCGAGGCGCTCGAGCCGGGAGAGATTGGCGGCGCCGGGAAAGACCGCGCCGAGGCCGTATCTCCTGATGAAATCCGCGTCGCACACGAGATAGGCCGGGATCGACGGGACGGTTGTATGGCTGTCGAACATGGCCTCGACGAAGTCGTGGTAGGAGACCGCCTCGTTCACGAACCGTCGTCCCGCCTGGTTCACCGCGATCAGTCCCGGTTTGGCGCGGTCGAGTGCGAGATGAGGATAGAGGCCGGTGCTCCCGTCCGCCCGCGGCACGAGGGAGACCGGCGTCCATAGCCCGCTGCGGCCATGCTCCTCGGGCGCGATGCGCGCACCGAGCCTTTTTCCGATGGCGATGCCGTCGCCGGAATTGCCCTGGTGAACGAGCGAATGCTCAGGCACGGGCTGCGGCATGAAGGCCGCGCGGAGCTCCTTGTTGTGGGCATAGCCTCCGGTGGCGAGCACGACACCCCGCCGGGTGGCGATGATCAGCTCCTTGCCGTCCATCCGGACGCGGGCGCCGGTGACGCCGGTGCGATCCACGACGACGTCGACGATCGATGCGTCGAACAGGATGGGGACACGGCGCTTGCGCAGGCTCAGGAAGAGGCGCGCAATCAGGGCGTTTCCCATGGTGATCCGGGTGCCGCGCGGATAGCGCAGGCGATCGGCGAGATAGCGGACCACGAGCCGCGCCGCATGGACGAAATTCGCGATCGACCGGAAGCGGCCGATCAGGCGCGGGATGTCCTCCTTGCCGACCATCATGCCGCCGAGCAGCATGAACTCGGGGATCGGCGGGCGGATGCGCTTGAAGTCGCCCCCGAGCAGCCGTCCGTCGAACGGCTCGGGCGCGATGGCCCGACCGCTGACCGCCGCGCCCGGCATGTTGCTGCGGTAGTCGGGATGCTTGCCGCAGGCCACGAACCGAACGTCGGTGTTGGCGACGAGATAGTCGATCGCCGCCGGCGCGGTCGCCAGAAAGGCCGCGCGGAGATCGCGATTGACCGCAGTCGGGATCAGCGCGTCGAGGTATCGTTCGGCCTCGGCTGCGCTGTCGGCAAAGCCTGCGGCTTTGCTCTGGGTGTTTCCCGGAATCCACAAGGTCCCGGCCGAGGTTGATCCCGTGCCGCCGACCTGATCGGTCTTCTCGCAGATCAGGACGTCGAGACCCTCGATCGCCGCGACCAGGGCGGCGGTCATCCCCGCCGGCCCCGCTCCCGCGATCAGGAGATCGACTTCACGATCTGCCGGCACGTCGGCTCCCCGCGCATGTTCGCTTCTGATGGAAAGCTGAACATGCTGTGTCTTATCCCGCCCGCATTTCCATGGCGAGCCGCCGCATTCCCGGCGATGCTCGAGGCCGGGCACCCAGGCAGCGAGCGACCCGGTCCGATTTCGACTCGCTATCACCGGCGAAACCGGCGCATAGTGTTCGCATCACCGGCAGGATACGAGCCAGGCATCGGTGCCTGAGAGATTCGTCGCGCTCCTGCCTGTAACGAGGAGCGCGCCATGGCCGCCATTACGCCTCTCGTCACACCAGATCCCGACCGATTACCCACATGATCCGGGCCAACGACGTCGCCTGGCGCGCGTCGGGGGGGCGCATCTTTGCTGCCGTAGCCCAAATTGAACCGGACATGCCAATTCCACCTTCGCCACGAGGAGAACAGCAATGCACCCGACCCTGATCCTGCTGGGAGCCTACATTCTCGTCACCGTGGTTCTGCAGGTGATGGGATTTGCCATAAGCCGGGCCGTGGACCAGATTGCCCCTGCGCTGAGCCTGTTCACTTTCCTCGGCCTTTTCATGTGCGCATTTGCATTGGCATGGCCAATTGCCGTGCGCATAACGCAGCCGAAAACCGCCTAGGCGCGTCGAGGCCCTCGATCGCCGCGACCAGGGCGGCGGTCATTCCCGCCGGCCCTGTTCCGGCGATCAGCAGATCGACTTCGCGATCACCCGGCACGTCGGCTCCGGCCGCATGATGGGATGTGTCAGCGCTCATTGCGCGAGGAAGCCGCCATCGATCGGGAGCGTGTGTCCCGTGATCATGGCGGCGGCGGGGCTCGCGAGAAACAGCATGGCGGGGGCGATCTCCTCAGGCTCGGCGATGCGCCCGAGCGGGGTCATGGCATGGATGCGCGCCATGAGATCGGGTTGCGCAAGGAGGGGCGCGATGAAGGGGGTGCGGACCCAGGTCGGCGCCACTGCATTGACGCGAATCCCGGCATACGCCCATTCCACCGCCAGGCCACGCGTCAGATTGACCAGCGCCCCCTTGGTGGTCTGGTACGCGATGTTGGGGTAGAGGCTGCCGCCCGAAAACGACATCATGGAGGCGGTGGCCACGATGGCGCCCCCGCGCCCTGCGGCGATCATGTGGCGGGCCGCCGCACGCGCGCACAGAAACACGCCCGTCAGATTGACCGAGATAACCCGATCCCAGTCCTGGCGCGCGATTTCGACCGCCGGATGACGGATGTTGATGCCGGCATTGCAGATGAGGGTATCGATGCGCCCTTCCTTGCTCATCACCTCGGCGAATGCGCGCTCGATCGTTGCCTCATCGGCAACATCGACGGCAACCGCGAGCGCGTGGCCCTCCCCGGCCTTCAGCTCATCGGCAAGGCGGCGCGCAGCCGGCTCGTCGCGGTCGGCGATCACCACGCGGGCGCCGGCGGCGGCAAATAGCTCCACGGTCGCACGGCCGATGCCGCTCGCCCCGCCGGTCACGACGGCGACCTGGTCATCGAGCCGAAAGCTCGCAAACGCGTCGGACCGAGTGGAAGCCATGATGAGGTCCCTCGTGCATCCCGGCCACAAGCCGAGAACGGGGTGATTGAAGCGGGATCTATCCGCGCGGCAGGCCCCGCGCTCAATTGGCCTTGATGCCCGCCTCCTTGATGATGCGCTCGTAGTCGGCGGTGATCTTGCGCAGGAACTCGCCGAACGGCGCGCCGCAGCTGTTGACCGGGAACAGCCCCTGCTGGGCGAGCTTCGGCTGCACCTCGGGCGTCTTCATGGCGGCAAGCAGCAGGTCCGAAAGTTGGGCGACGGCGGCGGGCGGCGTCTTCGCCGGCGCGACCATGCCGTAGAAGATCTCGGCCTCGTACCGGGCGATGCCGGTCTCGTTGAGCGTCGGCACGTTGGGCAGGTCGGCGACGCGTTGCGGCGAAGTGGTGACGAGCCCGCGCAGCGTGCCGGCCTTCAACTGCGACACCACGGTCGGATAGTCCGCCCACACGGCCTGCACGTGCCCCCCCACCAGCGCGTTGACCGCGGGCGCGGTCCCGCCATAGGGCACATAGTTGGTGTCGATCTTGGTGGCGAGGCGCAGCACCTCGATGGCGACGTGCAGCGAGGATGCGGGCCCGCCGCTCGCGAACGTGACCTTGCCCGGGTTGGCCTTCGCTTCGGCCACCAGGTCCTGCACCGTCTTCCACGGCGAACTGCCCTGCACCACCAGCACCATGGGCGTGGCGGCGAGGTTGCAGACGGGCTCGAAGCTCTCCAACGTGTAGTTGCCGCGCCTGACCGCAGGGTTGATCACGAAGGAATTGGCGACCAGCAGGATCGTGCTGCCGTCCGGCTCGGCGCGCATGGCGGCCTCGGTCCCGATTACTGTGCCGGCACCCGGCCGGTTCTCGACCACAACGGTCGGGCCGTTGGCGCGGCCGATCTGCTCCCCCAGGAGACGGGAAATGATGTCGGGACCGCTGCCGGGCGTGTAGGGCACGACGATCTTCACGGTCTTGCCCTGCGACCAGGCCGGAACTGTCGGTGCGACCAGCAGGACCGCGGCCAAAGCGGCTCCCAGGACGTTCGGAATTCTCATTGGACCCTCCCCTGATGTTTTCTGTCGCCGAACGAGAGCGTGATTGATTTCGCCTCATTCTGTCCACAGGTTTCCACAGGTACGGATCGGCAACGCATTGGGACGGGAGCGTGTCGATGAGAACGAAAGCTGACCCTGGCGCCTCGGTGGGAAGAAATTCAGGGCGCCGGTGTTTATGGCCGGAAACCGCTCATGTCGGCGGCGAAAACGATGCGCGCCTGACCGTGCGCCCATCCCGGACGGCCCTTCTCGACCAGCCGCTTCACCGTTGCATGGCTGGAGCGCCCACGGCCAAACCTGCAATGCCGGCAGTCCTGGATCAACGGACCGCGTGCAAGCGCCTGCCGAATATGTCCGCCGCGGCGTGAGCGAGCTCCGGCCGGGCCATGTCGTCCGGCACGTGATAATCTTCCTGCAACTTGTTGTACCGGCGGCCGCAAACAATCAGTAGGGATGCATAGAGCTGCCCGGCTCTGGGCCGGCACGCACGGTAGCCAGCAACCAGAAAAGTCGCCACAGCTCCCGCCCGACCGTACTCAACCCCGCCGATGTATGGCGCGCCAGATGCGCTCGGCGGTGTACGGCATCTCGACGTGCCGGATACCGAGCGGCCCAAGCGCGTCGAGGACCGCGTTGGCGAGCGCCGGGACCGAACCGGTCGCGCCCGCTTCGCCGGCTCCTTTGGCGCCGAGCGGATTGGCCGGCGACGGCACGCCGCAGTCGAACAGGGCGATGGGCGCGAGGTGATCCGCCCGGGGCATGAAATAATCCATGAAGCTGCCCGACAGGAGCTGGCCGCTCGCGGGGTCATAGACGATGTGCTCGCCGAACACCTGGCCGATCCCCTGCATCAACCCGCCCTGCAGCTGGCCCTCCACCAGCGCGTGATTGTAGATCGTGCCGCAGTCGTCGGCCGCCACATAGTTCACGATGCGCACCACGCCGGTGTCGGGATCGATCTCGATCTCCGCCACGTGTGCGCCGCTGGGGAAGGCCGTCGCGGTGTCGAGGGTCACGTTGGTGTCGAGCGGGTGGCTGCCGTCGCCCCAATCCTTTTCGATGAGCGCCTGCATGCTGACCGACAGGTCGGTGCCGGCGACGCGATAATGGCCGTCGGCGAACGCGACGTCGGCGGGAGCGGCTTCGAGCTCGCGGGCCGCGAGGTGGCGGCCCTTCTCGACGATCTCCTTTGCGCCGATACTGAGCGCGGCGCCGTGGCTGATCAGCGAGCGCGATCCGAACGTGCCGAGGCCGGCGAGCTTCGGCGCGGCGACATCGTTGTAGCGCAGGTCGATCCGTTCCTCGGGGAAACCGAGGATGCCCGCGACGATCGCCGGGTACACGGTCTCGTGCCCCTGCCCCGTCGGGCCAGCGAGCGAAAACATCGCCAGTCGGCCGTTCCGCTCGATCCGCAGCTCGACCTGCTCCTTGCCCAGGCCGCCGGACGGCTCGAGGAAGAGAGCGAGCCCGAGGCCGCGCAGCTTGCCGGCCTTGCTCGCGGCCGTCCGACGCGCCCCGAAGCCGTCCCAGTCGGAGGCCTCGAGCGCCGTCGCGAGCAGACGGGCCGGGTCGGCGCTGTCGTAGACGGAGCCGGTCGGCGTGCGCACCGGGAACATCTCCGTGCGCAACAGGTTGCGACGGCGAAGGTCAACGGAATCGACGCCGATCAGGCGCGCGGCTTCCTCGACCAGGCGTTCCCACAAGTACGCGACGTTGGGGCGGCCGGCGCCGCGATAGGCGGTGGTCGGCGTCGTGTTGGTGAAGACGAGATGATGCCGGCCGTACATGGCGGGAACGTCGTAAATGCTGATGGCGGAACTCGTCGGCGCCGCGATCGTGTTGATCAACGGCCCGGCGTTGGAGCAGAACGCGCCGACGTTGACCAGCCATTGCACGCGCAGCGCCAGGAAGCGGCCGTCGCGATCGAGCGCCAGCTCTCCCGTCAGGTCAGCGCCGCGCCCGTGATGATCGCCGGAGATCGTCTCGGCCCGCGTGCCGATCCATTTCACCGGGCGGCCGCAGCGCTTCGCCGCCAGCATGAGGGCGAGAAACTCGGGATACACCTCGTGGCGCACGCCGAAGCCGCCGCCGACATCGATCGCGCGGATGCGGAAGCGATCCGGCGCGAGGCCGGTCATCTGCGACAGCGCCGCCCGCAGGTCGCCGGCCCCCTGGCACGGCAAGCACAGCTCGAACGCTTCGTTCGCCGCGTCATAGCGCGCGAGGCAGGATTTGGGCTCCATCGGGCTGCCGGCGATCCGCTGCGCGCGCACGGCGACGCGCGCCACATGCGCCGCCTGGGCAAAGGCCTCTTCGGTTTTTGCACTGTCGCCGTACTCGTAATCGAATGCCAGATTATCGGGGAGCTCCTCGTGCAGGACGACGGCTCCGTCGGCCATCGCGCCGCTCGCCTCGACGATGACCGGCAAATCCTCGTACTCGATGCGGATCAGCTCGGCGGCGTCCTGGGCGATGTGCGCCTGCTCGGCGACCACCACCGCCACCGGCTCGCCGACGAAACGCACCCGTCCCGCGGCAAGCCCCTGGCGGAAGGGGACACGAACCGAGCTGCCGCCCACCCCCTTGAAGAACGCCATCGCGGGCATGCCCTTCCAGCCGGTGGCGACCATGTCGGCTCCGGTCACGACGTCGAGCACCCCGGGCAGCCTGCGCGCGTCCTCGGCGTCGATCGCCAGGATGCGGGCGTGCGCGCGGTCGGCGCGCAGGAAATGCGCCGCGACCTCGCCGTTGATGTGATTGTCGGCCGTGTATCGGCCCTTGCCGGTGATCAGCCGAAGATCTTCCCGCCGGCCCCTGAACTGATGTTCTGACAAATCGATATCCCAAGTGTTGCGGAGTGCCCAATCACGTTCCGTGCGAGCGTCAGTTTACGGGCGCGCTCGCGCGCACGGAAGAGACACGGCCCCGGGAATCCGGGGTCCTTTCAACTGCGGGCGGTCGATGACGACGATGAGGCGCTGCGGACGGCGCGGGCGACCGGCGCCGGGGCGCACCAGCAAGACGGACGACAGCAAAGCCGCAGACTCACCCCCTTAGCACCTCCGCGGCCAGCGCCCGGGTGAGCCGCCGCTTGCGCCGCAACGCCTCGCGGTCGAGCGTGTCGACCGCCGCACGGGCGGCCGCAAAGGAGCGCTCCAGGTGGGTTGTCAGATAGCCGACCAGGCTCTCGTCCACCTGGAGCTGGCGATCGGCGAACAGCTTCACCAGGATGGCGCGCATCAGCGCATCGTCGGGCGGCGCCAGCCGCACGATCGGCAGCGCGCGCAGGCGGGAGGCGAGATCGGCGAGCGAGGTCTTGCACTCGGCCGGCGCCGTGCGCGCGGTGATCAGCACGTCGGCCTCGTACTCGCGGGCGAGATTGAGGAGGTGGAACAGGGCACGCTCCTCGAGCTGCTCGGCGCCGAGGTCCTCGACCACCAGCGCGTTGGTCGCGAGCGCCGCCGGCAGATGCGTGATGCCGAGCGCACGGGCGGCGAGGAACCGCGCGCCGGAGAGGTTGGCCCAGATCGCCGCCAGGTGGCTCTTGCCCGAGCCCTCGGGGCCGACCAGCGCGACCGTGCGCGCCGGCCAGTCGGGCCACGACTCGACCAGGGCCAATGCGGCGGCATTGGACGATCCTTGCAGGAAGTCCTCGCGCGCGAAGCTCGTCTCATGGGGCAGATCGAGCGCAAGCTGGCGCGGCGTCATGGCCGGGCCGGCGGCTCGGCGCCGGTATAGAGCGGGCTTGCGAGATACTGCCGCAAGGCAAACCGCACCAGCACGCCGGAGGCGGCCGCCAACGGGACCGCCAGCAGCATGCCGACGAAGCCGAACAGGTAGCCGAACGCGAACAGCGCGAACATCAGCCAGACCGGATGCAGCCCGATGCTCTCGCCGACCAGCTTGGGCGAAAGCACGTAGCCCTCGAGGAACTGGCCGACGAAGAAGACGCAGGCGACGACGATGATCGGCGTCCATTCGGGCCAGAACTGGGCGATCGCCACGCCCAGCGACAGCACCAGGCCGGTCAACGAGCCGACGTAGGGCACGAAGCTGATGATGCCCGACACGAGGCCGATCAGCAGGCCGAAATTCAAGCCGGTCAGCGACAGGCCGAGCGCATAGAACGAGCCGAGGATGAGGCACACCCCGCTCTGCCCGCGCACGAAGCCGGCAATCGCATGGTCGATCTCGCGGGCGAGCGCTCGCACGGTCTCGCGATGCGGCAATGGCACACAGTTGTCGATCGTCGCCAGCATGCGATCCCAGTCGTGCAGAACATAGAAGGCGACCACCGGCGTGATGACCACGAGGGAGAAGATCGAGACCAGCGCCTGCCCCCCCGACCACAACGACCGCAGGAACGTCGCAAGGTATCCCGAGCCCTGGCGGACCAGCTCGCCGATATCGGCATCGCGAAATCCTTCGCCGACGACCTTGCGCAGCCAGGACCGGCTCGGATCGGCGACCAGGGCCTGCAGGCGCGCGATGGTGTTGGGGAGCCGCTCGATGAAGGCGGCGAGCTGCGCGCCGAGAATAGGGACAATCAGGATGATCAGGAGGAGGAACGCAATCACGAACAGGCCGATCACCAGGAGCGTCGCAACGAGCCGGTTCAAGCCGATGCGCTCCAGCCGCTTGACCAGCGGATCGAGCAGGTAGGCGAGCGCCATTCCGGCGACGAAGGGCAGCAGGATCTCGCGCAGCAGCCAGAGAACAATGACGAAGACGACAGCGGCCGCGACCCAGAACAGAACCTGCCAGCGGAGGCTCATGCCCGGTCCTTCAGGATGTTTCGACCGAGCTCATGTGGCGCACCCATTCGCGCACATAGGCGGCGACCGAGACGAGCGTCAGAACCGCAACCACCGCGATCCCAGCCAAGATCAGCCAATCGAGCTCGAGGCCCAACCCATGCCTGGCGAGAACCAGGGTGGCGAGCACGATCTGCGCCGCGGTGTTGGCCTTCGACACGGCGAGCGGCCGCACCGCGACCGGCTTCTCCATCAGCCACGACAGCATCACCGCGGCGACGATCATGATGTCGCGCGACACCACCAAGATCACCAGCCAGCGCGGCAGCGCGTCGTTGATGCCGAGCGCGATGTAGATCGAGACGATCAGCGCCTTGTCGGCGAGCGGATCGAGATAGGCACCGACGGCGCTCGCCATGCCGAAGCGCTTGGCGAGAAAGCCGTCGACCGCGTCGCTGACGCCTGCGGCGAGGAACAACAGGAAGGCGAACAGCATCGCGCCGGACCCGATCGCCCAGACGATGACGGGCACCAGCAGAATGCGCGCGATCGTGATCAGGTTCGGCAAACTCAATCGGTGCCCCCGGCAGGACGCGACACGAGCCGCACATAGACACGCTCGGCCCGGCTTGCCAAGACTTGCACATGGCCGGGGCATGGGAGAATAACGGAGCCGCAACCCCTTGGGACTCTCGCATGGTGAGTGGGATGACGCGAAAGCGGGCCGCCGTGCTGATTTCCGGGCGCGGGTCGAACATGGCGGCCCTGATCGCCGCGGCAAGCAAGCCCGGCTATCCGGCCGAGATCGCCCTCGTGCTCGCCAACTTGCCGGACGCGGCCGGCCTCGGGCGTGCGGCCGCTTCCGGCATCACCACGACGGTGGTCGACCACCGCCGCTACGGCAAGGACCGCGAGGCGTTCGAGCGCGCACTGCAGGCGAGCCTCGAGCGTCATGGCATCGAGATCGTGTGCCTGGCGGGATTCATGCGGCTGCTCACGCCCTGGTTCGTGCAGCAATGGGAGGGCCGGATGATCAACATCCATCCGTCGCTCCTTCCCGCCTTCAAGGGGCTCGACACCCACGCGCGCGCGCTGGCGGCCGGGGTGAAGATCCATGGCGCCAGCGTGCACCTGGTGGTGCCGGAAATGGACTCCGGGCCGCTGATCGCTCAGGCCGCCGTGCCGGTGCACGACGCGGACACAGCGGACACACTGGCCGCGCGCGTGCTCGCGGCCGAGCACCGGATCTATCCGCTCGCGCTCGGTCTCCTGGCGGAAGGGCGCGTGCGCATCGTCGACGGAAGGTGCCTGATCGACGGGCCTGCGCAAGCCGAGGCCGTGCTGGTCGTGCCGGACACTTGGTAGCCTTGGAGAACCGCATGATCACGCTCTACACGTTCGGGCCTGCCTTCGGCCTGCCGGACCCGAGCCCGTTCGTGGTCAAGGCCGAGCTGCTCCTGAAAATGGCGGGCCTGCCCTACCGGACCAAGACCACGGGATTGCGCCGAGCGCCCAAAGGCAAGCTGCCCTACATCGAGGATGCGGGCGAGCCGATCGCCAACTCGACCTTCATCCGCTGGCACATCGAACGGAAATACGGACACGACTTCGATCGCGGCCTGTCGGCGGAGCAGCGCGCGGTCGCTTGGGCCTTCGAGAAGATGGCCGACGAGCAGCTCTATTGGGTGCTGGTCGATCTCCGCTGGATGGACGATGCCAATTTCAACCGCGGAATGCGCCAGGTCTTCCAGAAGCTGCCGGCGCCGATCCGCGTCATCGCGATCTCCGTGATCCGGCGCAAGATCCGCAACGCCATGCATGCGCAGGGCATCGGGCGCCACTCGCGCGCCGAGATCGGTCAACTGGGGGCGCGCTCGATCGACGCGATCGCCGATTATCTCGGGGACAAGCCGTTCTTCATGGGCGCGGAGCCGACCGCCGCCGACGCCGCGCTGTACCCCTGCGTGGCGGCGATCCTGAGTCCGCTTTTCAAGTCGGCGGTGCGCAAGGCCGCGGATCGGCACGCGAATCTGGCGCGCTACGCCGATCGGATGACCGAACGCTACTTTCCACACCTGAAAACGGCCGACTGAAAAGCAGAGGACGAAGCTGGGGGTTTCGTCCTCTGCGCTTCGGGTTCAGCCTACCTTGAGATTCTCCGCGGAGCTCTTTCCGCGGTTGGTGACGAGCTCGTACTCGACCACCTGCCCCTCGTTCAGCGAGCTCAAGCCGGCGCGCTCGACCGCCGAAATGTGCACGAACACATCCTTGTCACCGGTCTGCGGCCGGATGAACCCGTACCCCTTCGTCGGGTTGAACCACTTGACGGTGCCCTTTTGCATCGTCAGTCCCTCCTCACGTCGTCGACAACATCGACCCGGCGTGCCCGCCGCACGCCGCGCCGCAACCCGGGTTTTTGGAAAGTCCGAAGCGATCGCGCGCATCAAGCCGTGAACAGCCGAACGGCCAAAATCCGATTGCGCGGGAAGACAAGAGCGAGAATGCGGTTTTTGCAAGGCTGTGAGCACGTGCGGGAACGGCATCCACCGCGCCGAGGGCAACAAGGCGTCTGGACTGCTTCGCCAATACCGATAAATTATCCCTGTTCTCGGTGCCGGGGAGGAAACGTCATGGCAACAGGAAACTACGGGGCCGGCGTCGAGCCGAAGCCGCTCGTTCCAGCATTAGGTCGCTACTACCCACTGGCGTCCGACCTCGCTTATCTGATCGTCCGCGTCACCGCCGGCCTCATGCTGATCCCACACGGCTGGCCGAAAGTGTTCACCGCGGGTGTAAAGGGCGTCGCTGCCTCGATGACGCGATACGGCCTCCCGTTCCCCGAGCTCTCCGCCGTCGTCATCATGGGGCTGGAAACGGTCGGCGGCATCCTCATCGCCATCGGGCTGTTCACGCGGCCGATCGCGGCGCTGCTGGTGATCGAGTTCCTGGTCATCATCTTCGTGGCGCACTGGCCGCGAGGCTATGCGGTAGGCGGCGGCGGGATCGAGTATCCCCTGATGTGGGGCCTGATCCTGCTGGCGATCATGCTGCGCGGCGGCGGTCCGTGGTCGGTCGACCGCAAGCTCGGCCGGGAAGTGTAGGGGGCACCAACGTGAAGCTCGTTCTGTTCGAGCGCTCCGGGCAAGCCGAGGTCTTGCCCGGGCTGCTCACCGAGCGCGGCGTGATCGACATCGCGGAAGCGGTCCCGCCCGGCTACACGCCGCAGCTCACCATGCAGGGCATCATCGACGCGTTCGACCGCCTGCGGCCGGCGCTGGAACGCCTGCGAGCGGGCGGACCCGTCATCCCGCTCGACACCGTCCGGCTGCACGCGCCGCTGCCGCGGCCGGGCAAGATCCTCGCCTGCATCGCCAACTACTGGGAGCACGCCCAGCGCGAGGCGCGGCCGCTCAACATGTTCATGAAGAACCCCGATGCCGTGGTGGGGCCGGGCGACACGATCATGCTGCCGGAATTCACCGTGCCGTGGATCTTCATGCACGAAGCCGAGCTCGCGCTGGTCATCAAGGGCCCCGCCAAGATGGTCAAGGCGGACGATTGGCGCCGCGCCGTGTTCGGCTATACCGCGATGATCGACGTCTCGGCGCGCGAGCAGGGTCGCCGGACCTGGCCGGCAACGCCGCTGACCAGCTGGCTCGGCAAGTCGTTCGACACGTTCGCCCCGCTCGGCCCGTGCATCACCACGGCGGACGAGATCGACGACCCCAACGACCTCATGGTCCGGTTCTGGAACGACGGCCAATTGCGCCACAACTACAATACCGACGACATGGAGCATCGCGTGCCCGCCCTCGTCGAGTTCGCCACCACGGTCATGACGATGAACTCGGGCGACGTGATCGCCTGCGGCACCAACCACGAGGGCCTGGGCGCCCTGCAGGACGGCGAAGTCGTCGAAATCGAGATCGAGAAGATCGGGCGGATGAAGCTCACCGTTGCCGACCCGCTGCGCCGCCAATGGGAGCGGGGAATCTACATGGGCACCGACTCCACCAACCCCGAAGCCGTGCGGCGCCACCGGCCGCAGAACGCCTGACAACCGTTTCGCTTCAATGCTCTGGGCTGGAACGATCCAGGATCAGGTGAGGCGCGGCCGCGCGGTTGACCGCGCCTGCTGTTGTTATGTTATATTGTTTAGTCGGCATGACCCACGCGCATCACCACCATCACCACCACGGCCCGGACCGTGGGACCCATCCGCGCCAGCCCCTCCCGCTGTCGCTCATGCGGATCGGCGTCCCAGCCCGCCTGGGCGGCACGGCGGTCATCGCTGCCGTTCTCTGGCTTGCGATCCTGTGGGCGCTGACATGACGGTCCCGCTCGCCCATCCGCTCAAGCCGGTTGCGATCGCGTTCGAGAACCTGACGCTCGGCTACGAGCGGCATCCGGCGGTCCATCATCTCAGCGGCGAGATTCGCCAGGGCGAGCTGATCGGCCTGGTCGGCCCCAACGGGGCCGGCAAGTCGACCCTGCTCAAGGGCATCGTGGGTCAGTTGCGGCCGCTCGGCGGCACGCTGGCGTGCCGCGGGGTGCCGGTGCGCGAGATCGCCTATCTGCCGCAGCAGGTCGACATCGACCGCACGTTTCCGATCAGCGTGTTCGATTGCGTCGCCATGGGGCTGTGGCGCCACGTCGGGTTCTGGCGCGGCATCGATGCGGCGCAGAAGCAGGCCGTCCTCGATGCCCTCACGGCACTCGGCCTCACCGGGTTCGAAGACCGCCTGGTCGGCACGCTCTCCGGCGGCCAGTTCCAGCGCGCTCTGTTTGCCCGGCTGATGCTGCAGGATGCAGCCGTTATCCTGCTCGACGAGCCGTTCCGGGCGGTGGACGCGAAGACCATCGAGGACCTCATCGCCATCATCCTGCGCTGGCACGCGGAGGGCCGCACCGTGATCGCGGCCCTGCACGATCTCGATCAGGTGCGCGCGCACTTCCCGCGCACGCTGGTGCTCGCCCGCGAGCTTGTCGCGTGGGGCGACACCGGCGCCGTGCTGACGGCCGAGAACCTGTTCAAGGCGCGGCAGCTGTGCGAGGCCTGGGACCAGGAGGCGGAGATCTGCGAGCGCGGCGAGCACGCGGCGCAACGGAGGACCGCATGATCGACCTCCTTGTCGACCCCTTCGTGGAATTTGCCTTCATGCGCCGCGCACTGGTCGGCTGCCTCGCCCTCTCGCTCGGGGCCCCGCCGATCGGCGTGTTCCTGATGCTGCGCCGTATGAGCCTGATGGGCGATGCGATGTCGCACGCGATCCTGCCGGGGGCCGCGATCGGCTACCTGATCGCCGGCCTGTCGCTCGCCGCGATGACGGCCGGCGGCCTTGTGGTCGGGATTGCGGTCGCGGTCCTGTCCGGCGTGGTCGCGCGCTCGACCGTGCTGCGCGAGGATGCAAGCCTGGCAGCCTTCTACCTCGTATCGCTCGCCGCAGGCGTGCTGATGGTGTCGCTGCGCGGCAGCAGCGTCGACCTGCTGCACGTCCTGTTCGGCACGGTGCTGGCGCTCGACGATGCGGCCCTGATCCTCATCGGCGCGATTGCGACCATCTCCATGCTCGCCCTGGCGGTCATCTACCGGCCGCTGGTGCTCGAGTGCCTCGACCCGATGTTCCTGCGCTCGGTGAGCCGGGCGAGCTCGCCGACGCATTTCTTCTTCCTTGCGCTCGTGGTGCTCAATCTGGTCGGCGGGTTCCACGCGCTCGGTACGCTGATGGCGGTCGGCATCATGCTGCTTCCCGCCGTGACCGCTCGGTTCTGGGTGGAAGACGTGTCGAAGCTCATCCTGGTCGCGGTCGGCTCGGCGTTCGCCGCCAGCGCGTTCGGGCTCCTGTTGTCCTACTACGGCAACCTGCCGTCGGGCCCGGCGATCATCCTCACCAGCGGGGCCGGTTACTTCCTCTCCCTCCTCTTCGGACCGCGCGGCAGCCTCCTCAGGCAGTTGCTCCCGCGCCGGCACCTGGAGGCCTGATCCCCCAACCGGAGCGTCGCCATGAACAGACGATTTTTCCTGCGCGCGACCGCTCTCACCGCGGCGTTGCTGGTCAGCTGCGGCGCCGTACGAGCCGCCGACAAGCTCAAGGTCGTCGCCTCGTTCAGCATTTTGGGCGACATGGTGCGCCAGGTCGGCGGCGACCGCGTCGACGTGGCCACGCTGGTCGGGCCCAATGCCGACGCCCATGTGTTCCAGCCCACGCCGGCGGATGCCAGGATGGTGGCAGGCGCCAAGGTCCTGTTCGTCAACGGCCTCAGCTTCGAAGGCTGGATGAGCCGGCTGCAGAAATCGTCCGGCTTCAAGGGGCTGGCGGTCACGGCGAGCAGGGGCGTGAGCACGCGCGAAATGGAGGACGAGCACAGCCACGGCGGAAAGCCGCGCAAGGTCGCCGATCCGCATGCCTGGCAGAGCCTCGCCAACGGCAGGATCTACGTACAGAACATCCGCGACGGGCTGATCGCCGCCGACCCGGACGGCAAGGCGGCGTATGAAGCCAACGCCGGCAAATACCTCGCGGACATCGATAAGGTCGAAGCGGAGGTGAAGGAGAGCCTCGCCAAGCTTGCCCCCGAGCGCCGTCGCATCATCACATCGCACGAGGCGTTCGGTTATTTCGGCGCGACCTACGGGCTGGAATTCATCGCCCCGGAAGGGGTGAGCACCGAGAGCGAGGCGTCCGCCCGCGATGTCGCCAAGATCATCCGCCAGATCAAGAAGCGGAAGATCCCGGCGGTGTTCCTGGAGAACGTCTCCGACCGCCGGCTACTCGACCAGATCGCCCGCGAGACCGGCGCCAAGATCGGCGGCACGCTCTACTCGGACGCGTTGTCGGACCCGGCCGGCTCGGCGGGCACCTATCTCGACATGTTCCGCCACAACATCCGCGCGCTGACGGCGGCCCTGTCGTCGTAGGGGCGCCCTCGACGGACCCATGACTCTCCCGCTGTGACATCGAGGTCACAGCACCCTCGAAACAACCGCCCTTCCCGTCCCTGCATGTCGAGGAGCGTTGACAAACGGCGCGGAAATCTGTGACGTTATAACATAGTGCTATAGTATAACGTTGCATTTTCACGGGATTGGCTCGGAGGGCCGATGCTCGGTCATGGCGGTCGCCGCATTCTGATGATCACGGGCATGGCAGCGCTCGCGCCACCCGGCGGGACGGCGCTAGGCCAGACCCAGCTTCCGGAGATCGTGGTCACGGCGCCGAGCCCGATCGTGCGGCGAGCACCGGCGCAACCGACCGCGCCGGCGGCGGCGCCGGTCTCCCCGGCTCAGCCGGCTGCGGTCACGCCCTCGCTTGGCGACACGCTGCCCGGCACGCTGCCGATCGTCACCGACCAGTTCGCCACCGTCACGGTGGTGCGCAACGAAGAGATCAGGCGCAACGCGGCCAGCACGCTCGGCGACCTGTTGTTCGACAAGCCCGGCATCACCGGCTCGAGCTTTGCACCCGGTGCCGCGAGCCGCCCGATCATCCGTGGTCTCGACGTCAACCGTGTCGGCATCGTCGAGAACGGTATCGGCGGCGGCGGCGCCTCCGATCTGGGCGAGGACCACTACGTGCCGATCGATCCTCTGACGACCAACCAGGTCGAAGTGATTCGCGGGCCGGCGACGTTGCGCTACGGCTCGCAGTCGAGCGGCGGCGTGGTAGCGGCGACCAACAACCGTATCCCCGAGGCACTCCCCTGCCCGCCGGCCTCTACCGCCGCCGGATCATATCCCGTCAAAGCGGCTGCGCCGCCGGCGGTCAACGCTGGTCCGTGCGCGACGTTCGAGACGCGGGGCGCCGTGCGCAGCGTCGACAACGGCTTTGAAGGCGCGGCGCTGCTCGACTCGGGCGCCGGCAATTTCGCCTTCCATGCCGACATCTATGGCCATAGAGGCGAGGATTACCGTATCCCGAGCTATCCGTATCTGTTCGTTCCGGGCCTACCATTCGACGGCAAGCAACCCAATTCGCGCAATCAGGCCGACGGCGGGTCGCTGGGCGGCTCCTACGTGTTCGACGGCGGCTATGTGGGCGTCGCGGTCGTCCAGAGCAATGCGCTCTATCACATCCCCGGCGTCGACGGGGCGGAGCACAACACGCGCATCGATGCCCGCCAGACCAAGGTGCTCAGCAAGGGCGAGTACCGGCCGTTCGGCACCGTCATCGACACGATCCGGTTCTGGCTGGGCGCGACCGACTACAAGCATCACGAGCTCGGGCTCGCCGATCCGGCCGACCCGTTCAGCGACGGCATCCGCCAGACCTTCACCAACAAGGAGCAGGAGGGCCGCCTCGAGATCACGTCAATTCCGTTCGACCTGCGCTTCGCCGCGCTCACTACCGCGATCGGCATTCAGGCCGGCCACCAGGACCTCACCGCGCCCGGCGATACGCCCGTCCCGTTCACCGGCCTGTGGGACCCCAACAGCAATTCGCGCATCGCCGGCTACATGTTCAACGAATTCAAGCTCACCGACACGCTCAAGGCGCAGCTTGCGGGCCGCATCGAAAGCGTGGACTTGAAAGGCACCATGCCGAATTTTCCCGCGGACTTCCTGCCTGACGGTAGCGCCCTCATCCCTATCCCTCGCAATCTCCATTTTACGCCAAAGAGCGCGAGCTTCGGGGTGATCAAGAACCTGCCCTGGGATCTCGCCGCCAGCCTGACGGCGCAATATGTGGAACGCGCGCCCAAGCCGGCGGAGCTGTTCTCCCGCGGCCCGCACGATGCGACCGCCACATTCGACATCGGCAATCCGAATCTCAAGATCGAAGTCGCCCAGTCGATCGAAGCGGGCTTGCGGCGGGCGACGGGACCGTTCCGATTCGAAGCCACCGCCTACTACACCCGCTTCAACGGCTTCATCTTCCGCCAGATCACCGGCGTCCTGTGCGATGAGACGTTCGACACCTGCGGCAACCCCGACGGCGAACTCAACCAGGCCGTCTATTCCCAGCGCAACGCGATATTCCGCGGCGGCGAGTTCCAGAGCCAGCTCGATATTTCGCCGCTGTGGACTGGAATATGGGGCGTCGAAAATCAGTTCGACGTGGTGCGTGCGACCTTCACCGACGGCACCAATGTCCCGCGCATCCCGCCGGTGCGCCTGGGCGGCGGCGTGTTCTGGCGCGATGCCAACTGGCTGGTCCGCGTCAACCTCCTGCACGCCTTCGCGCATACGGACGTCGAAGTCACGCCGACCTTCACCGAGACTCCGACCGCGGGATACAACAATCTTCGGGCCGAGGTCAGCTACCGCTGGCGGCTCAAGCCGGCGACCTGGGGGCCCACCGAAGCGCTGTTGGGCGTTGCCGGCAATAACCTGCTCAATGACGACATCCGCAACTCCGTCTCATACACCAAGGACGAGGTGCTGATGCCGGGCCGCAGCGTGCGCGTGTTCGCCACCGTCAAGTTCTGATCGTTGCAATCACTGGTGGTGCATGCCATAGTCGCGCGGCCGAACGGGACGGGGAGCCGCGAGGATGCGATACGTTGGACGTTTTCGTCAGGCCGGGCTCGGCATTGGCGCGATTGTGCTTGCGCTATCCGTCACCTGTGCGGCAGCGCAGACTCCCTCGCCTGCCGCGGGCTGCAATACGGTGCCGAAACCGCCCACGGCCGGCGGCGCCAGCATCGATCAGACCTCTGCAAATAACGCGCAGCAGAAGAGTTGGCAGCCGCGCGGCGGCGAGGTCGATTTCACGCTGCGGAGCTTCGTCCCCGTGCCGCCCGAGGCTCAGGTGCTCGTCTGCTTCCGCTGGAAGACCGAGCCGGACGGCGTGGATCCCTACGTGGAATCGCGGCCAACTCGGCTCGACCGCAGCAGCGACGGCCTGACCTTGAAGGTCACGACGACGGTGCCCAATCTGCCGTCCTTCTCGAGCGAACGCGGCGGCCATCTGCACAATCGTCTCGGCTTCGTCCCTCTGGCGGACGTGCGCATTCTGGTTCTCGGCAAGGACAACGCCCCCGTGGCCGACGCGTCGACGGCGATCGGCGTTCCTTCGAGGATGCTGGCCCTCGTGTTAGCCCTCATCACTGTCGGGCTCGCATGGGCCCTGCTGTACTTCGTGGCAACCTGGAGGCTGACGCATCCGAAGATCCAACAAGCGAACTGGATGCTGCGCATCATTGCAACGCCGTCCGGCCGGGCCAGCCTGTCGCAATTGCAGATCGTCTTGTGGACGCTGGTGGTCGCAGGCTCGGCGGTCTACGTCATGGCCGCATCCGGAGCCCTCATTCAGATCAGCAACGGAACCCTGGTGCTGCTGGGGATCGCGGGAGCGGCGGGCATCGCCTCCAAGGCGCACAGCCAAGGGCAGGATGCCGCGGCGGCGGCCGCAGGGACACCGCCCGAAATAACGACTCCGCGCTTGTCAGACCTCCTGATGAGCGACTCGGGCCAAGGCGAAGTGGGCGAAATCGATGTCGCGCGCATGCAGATGCTCATGTTCACGGTGATCGCCGCCGTTTTCGTGACCGCCAAGGTGTTCGTAAGCTTCGTGATCCCCGACATCCCGGAGGGATTCCAAATTCTCATGGGCATCAGCAACGCGGTGTATATGGGCGCCAAGGTGGCGCAGAAATAGGGGCAGCCCTTGTGGGTGCCCGCGGTAGTGGCCGCAAGCGGGCGACCCCAAGCGTCGCCCCAGGGTCGCGCCCCCTACATGGCCGATGGCATGGTGCGCCCTACGCGAGCCGGATCCAGACCTTGTTGTCGTGGAACGCCGCGCCCCCATAGGGCGCGATCGCGTCGGCGCCGGTGAGCGTATTGATCCCGCGGCCGTCCTCGTAGGCGTCGTTGGGCCAGATGGATTCCGCGATCAGGACGCCGCGGCGTACGCCGGCGAAGAGCGTCGCCGCAAGCCGCACCTCGCCGCGCCCATTGCCGAGCACGACCTTCGCGCCGTCGACGATGCCGAGACGCGCGGCGTCGTCCAAGTGGATCATCACCGTCGGCCGGCCTTCCTTCGCCCGTGACGTCGGCGTCTCGTTGAAGGTGGAGTTGAGGAAGTTGCGCGACGGTGACGTCGCCAGCCGGAACGGATGCGCCGCATCGGCCTCCTCGATCACTTCCCAATGGTCGGGAAGCTTCGGCATCCTCTCCACCGGCCCGGCGAGCCAGGGGCTGCGGAACGGCACGTTCGGCCAGTCGGGCTTGAACCGGAATTTGCCGTCCGGCCAGGCGAAGCCCTTGAGATAGTGCGCGGTATCGAACTCCGGCTGGCAATCGATCCAGCGCTTCGCCTCGAGTTCGGCGAGCGTTCCCCAGCCGGACTGCCGCAAGGTCCAGTCGATGAGCTCGCGCGACGTCATGGCGAAGCCAGGATGCTCGGCGCCGAGCCGGCTCGCCAGCGCGCAGACCACCTCGTGATTGGAGCGGCATTCTCCGGGCGGCTCGATCACCTTCGGCCCGAGCAGGATGTTCTGGTGGCCGCCGCCCTGATAGACGTCGTCGTGCTCGAGAAACATCGTGGCGGGCAGCACCACGTCCGCCATGCGCGCGGTCTCGGTCATGAACTGCTCATGGACGCAGGTGAACAGGTCCGCGCGGGCAAACCCGCGCTTGACCTTCTCCTGGTCGGGGGCGACCGAGACCGGATTGGTGTTCTGGATGAGGAGCGCCGTGACGGGTGGCCCGTTCGCCAGCGCATCCGGCTCACCGCACAGGATGGCGCCGATGCGCGACTGGTCGAGCATGCGGATCGCGCGGTCGCGCGCGTCCGACCCTTCGATCATCGACTTGTTCCAGTGGTAGATGTCGGCGTTGTTGTGGAACGCGCCGCCGCCCTCGTGGCGCCACGCGCCGGTGACAGCCGGGATGCAGCTCGCCGCATGCATGTTGGCGGCACCGTTGCGCGAGCGCGAGAAGCCGTAGCCGAGGCGGAAATACGCGCGCTTCCTTTCGCCGACGAGGCGGGCGAAGGCTTCGATCGTCCCGGCGTCGCACCCGCTGATGCGTTGCGCCCAGGCGGGCGTGCGCGGCTCGAGGTGCTCGGCGAGTTCGCGCGGCGCGTCGGTGAAGCGGTCGAGGTAGTCCCAGTCCGCCTTGCCGTCGCGGAACAGGCAGTGCATCACCGCGCAGGCGAGCGCACCGTCGGTCCCCGGGCGGATCAGCACCGGCAGATCGGCCTGCTCCATCGTGCCGTTCTGGTAGATGTCGACCGCCACGATCTTGGCGCCCCGTTCCTTGCGGGCGCGCGTGGCGTGGGTCATCACGTTGACCTGGGTGTTGACCGGATTGGTGCCCCAGATCACCACCAGATCGGACCTCGCCATCTCGCGCGGATCGGGCCCGGCGATGCGCCCGGTACCGGCGGCGAACCCGCTATAGGCCGGGTTGACGCAGATGGTGGAATGAAAGCCGGAATATTTCTTCACGTGGCGCAGGCGGTGAATGCCGTCGCGCATCACCAGGCCCATGGTGCCGGCATAATAATAGGGCCATACCGCTTCGCTGCCGTGGCGCCGCTCGGCGGCGAGAAATTTCTCCACCACGAGGTCGAGCGCATCATCCCAGGAGATGGTCTCGAAGGAGCCCGATCCCTTGTCGCCCGTGCGGCGCAGCGGCGCGAGCAGCCGGTCGGGATGATGCACGCGCTCGGCGTAACGCGCGACCTTGGCGCAGATCACGCCCGCCGTATAGTCGTTGTCCGCAGCGCCGCGGATCCGTCCGATCGTGTGCGGGTCGAGAACCTCGACTTCGAGCGCGCAGGTCGAGGGGCAATCATGCGGACAGGCGGAGGGACGGGTGAGAAGCCGCAGCGGCTGATTCATCGCACCCGATCCCTATCCTACACGTCGGAAACCTCAGCCGACGAGCGGCGCATCTTCATCACCGCATACCCCATCGCAATGACGAACAGGGCGCCGGCAGCTGCCGCCCAGTAGTGCAGCTGATCGATCAGCGTCGGAGACAGCACGTGCAGCAGGGCGCTGTCCTTGATCATGATGTCTCCGGCCACCCAACCGAGCAGCCCGGCGCCGGCCCACACCAGAATCGGAAACCGTTCCAACAGCATCATCAGCAGCGCGCTGCCGGCGATGATCAGCGGGATGCTGGTGGCCAGGCCGAACACGATCAGGGTGGTCTTGACCACCGCGGCATGCGCCGCATCCACCCGCATGGCGGCAGTCTCGGCGGACGCCGCAATGGCGATCACATTGTCGAGGCTCATGACGATGTCGGCGATGGCGACGATGCGCACGGCACGCCACAGATTCTCCGCCGCCTCGATCTTGCCGTCGCCGTCCCCTTCCTCGGGCACCACCAGCTTCACCGCGACCCACAGGAGCAGGAGCCCGCCCACCAGTTTCAGATACGGGTACCCCATGGCCTGCGCGACCACCATGGTGAAAAGGATGCGCAGCAGCACCGCCACGCCGGCGCCGAGGATCATTCCCCACAGCCGCTGGCGCGGCGGCAGCATGCGGCAGGCCAGCGCTATGACCACCGCATTGTCGCCGGAGAGAATGATGTTGACGCCGATGATCTGCCCCGCGGCGACCCAAAATGCCGGCTGCAGTAGATTCGTCAGTAGGGTCTCCACCAAACACCTCTTCGTTTGCTGTGCCGGTCGGCCGGTGGGGGTGCCCTATCCTAATCGAGGCGGCAGCGAAGTGAAAACCGATTCGGCGCGACCGCCGGCAAATCGTGGCGGCGCCCGCAAGCGGAGACAGGTCACCCGACGATCTCGTTACCGCAAAAGAACTGCGCGATCTCCTGCGCGGCGGTCTCCGGTGCGTCCGAACCGTGCACGGAGTTTTCTTGTACCGAGTTCGCATGCAACTTGCGGATCGTGCCTTCCGCCGCGTTGGCGGGATTGGTCGCACCCATGATGTCACGATAGCGCAGAATCGCATTCTCTCCCTCGAGCACCTGCACGACCACCGGCCCGGACGTCATGAACTCCACGAGATCGCGGAAGAACGGCCGCTCCCGGTGCACCGCATAGAAGGTCTCGGCCTGCTCGCGTGTCATGCGCAGGCGCTTCTGTGCAACAATGCGCAGCCCTGCCTTTTCGATCAGCGCATTGACCGCGCCGGTCAGGTTGCGCGCGGTCGCGTCGGGCTTGATGATCGAGAAGGTGCGCTCGATCGCCATCGTTGCTCCTTTGCGAACGGGGGAAGTTGCCGGTGTGCGAGGCTTATAGAGAGCCGATCGCAGCCCCGCAAGCCGGCGCCGGTCGACCGAGAAGGGATGCCGCGCTGCTGCTTGCGGTGCAGGCGTGCCGGGCCGTCACCGTGCCGGGCGAAGATATTCGACCTTCATGAACAAGGCTTCATCTTTCCGATCACTTGCGAACACAAGGATTCGCGTCGCATCAACCGTATGTGAACATCGCAATATTTTCGGTCGACTGGAGTTTGTCGAAGAGAACGCATAAAATTCGTCAAAGTCCCGTGCCGGGACCAAATGCCAGCCGGGACGTTCAGCAGGAGGGTAGCATGTTGCGCACATCAATGATCGCGCTGCTCGCGGTCGCGTTCGTCGGCACCGTCGTGGCATCGACGGAGGCCGAGGCACGCGCGGGCGGCGGCTTCGGCGGCGGTGGTTTCCGCGGCGGCGGTGGCGGCTTCGGCGGCGGTGGTTTCCGGGGTGGCGGCTTCGGCGGTGGCGGTTTCCGCGGCGGCGGCTTTGGCGGCGGCGGTTTCCGTGGAGGGGCAATTGGTGGTTTCCGGGGCGGCGCCATCGGCGCGGTCCGCCCCGGGTTCGTTGCGCGCGGGCCGATGGTCGGCGGCGCGCGTTTCGTCGGTCCGGGTATCGCTCGCGCGGGCTTCGTCGGCCCCGGCCTCGGGCGCGCGGCTTTGGTCGGCCCCGGATTCCGCCGCGCCGCCTTCGTCGGCAACCGCTTCCACCGCTTTCCGCACCGGCGCTTCTTCTTTGCCGGCGCGCCGTTCGTCGGCGCGGCCTACTACGCGGGATATCCCTACGATTATGGCTACGGCTACGACGAGTGCCTGGTGCGCCAGCCGGTGTGGACGGCGTGGGGATATCAGTGGCGCCTGGTGAACGTTTGTTATTGATGAACGTGTGTTGTTGACAAATTGTTCAGGTACGTTTCAGCATTGTTTCATGTGATGGCGGTCACACCAACGTAATGATCGCCCGCAGGTTTTGAACAATGCC